>NZ_PEFN01000001.1:0-4800000 GCF_002754575.1 Janthinobacterium sp. 35 | reverse complement strand
CGCGCATGGCTTTCATGGCAAACAACAGGCTGGTGTTGTCATGGCTGGCCGTGCGGATATCGACGCTCAGGTCGCCCTCGGCGATGGCGCCCGCAATCTTGACGGCATACGCCGGTTCGCCGCCCAGCTGGCGCGTCAGTCCGCGCGTGATCAGCACGCCCAGCGCCAGGCCTGCCGCCATGCTGCCCAGCACCAGCGCGAGCATGAAGCTGCGGCTGGCCTGGTACACGCCGGACGCCTGCTCGGCCGCCGCCTTGGCGCGCTCTTCCTTCTGCAGCGACAATTTATCGAGCACGCCGTCGAGTTCGTCCGCATGCTGGCGCGTCTGGTTCAGCAAGCCGACAAGCTCGGCGCTGCGCTGGGCCAGCGGCTCGGTCCCCGCCAGGGACAGCGCCTGCGTCATGACGGTGATGTATTGCGCCTCGACGGCCGCGAAGCGGGCGAACAGCTCCTTGGCGGCCGGCGTGATAAACAGCGGCTGCGCCTTGGCCAGGCTGTCCTTGCTGGCGGCGATGAATCTGGCGATATCGGCCTGGCGCGTGGCGCGCTCCTCGGCGGTAGTGGCCAGCAAGAAATTACTGCGCGCGCGGCCCACCTTGATCAGCGCGATATTGGCTTCCTTGATGTGGGACAGACCCAGCAACTCATTGTGGTACATCTGACCGGCCATGGCGTCGATCTTGCCCATGTTAAAGATGCCGATGCCGGCCACGATGGCCCCCATCAGTGCCACGCAAAAAAACGCCGCGATCAGGCGCGTGCCCACCGTCATTTGACTCAACATGATTCCCCCATAGTCCGGCCACCCGTGCTCGAAGAAGCAGCGGAATGTCTTGAATATAAAGAAAATAGTGGGGTAGAAATACGCGCATTGTCACTAAACGACAATAGCTTGATCTATAACAACATGCACCAGGGCTTGCCGTGCTAGGCAAGCCCTTAATGTTAAATTAAAAATAATAATATTATTAAGACATTAATGATCGTGCCTGAGCGGCTTGCGCACCGTCATCTCGACGCCGCCCTTCGCCGCCGCCTTGCCTGTACCCTGGCTGCGCACCGGTTCCGGCAAGGCGCCCGTCCATTCACACGCCACGCTGCCGGCCGGGTGCTTGTACCAGCCCGGATCGCGGTAGTCGCCCGGCTTCTGGTCCTTGCGCACCTTGACCGTGGTAAACATGCCGCCCATGCCGATGGCGCCGAACGGGCCGTCGCCGGCCATCATCGGCAAGGTGTTGTCGGGGATCGGCATCTGCATCTCGCCCATGTCGGCCATGCCCCGCTCGCCCATCACCATGTAGCCGGGCACGAGCTGGTTGATCTTCGCCGCCACGCCCTGGTGGTCGACGCCGATCATGGTGGGCACGTCATGCCCCATGGCATTCATCGTGTGGTGCGACTTGTGGCAGTGGAAAGCCCAGTCGCCCAGGTCGGTGGCCGTAAATTCCACGGCGCGCATCTGCCCCACGGCCACGTCCGTCGTCACTTCGGGCCAGCGCGATTCGGGCCGGGTCCAGCCGCCATCCGTGCCCGTCACCTCGAATTCATGGCCATGCATGTGAATCGGGTGGTTGGTCATGGTCAGATTACCCACGCGCACGCGCACCTTGTCGCCCTGGCGCACCACCATGGGATCGATGCCGGGGAAGACGCGGCTGTTAAACGTGAACAGATTAAAATCCGTCATGGTCATGATCTTCGGCGTGTAGCTGCCCGGATCGATATCGTAGTTGCTGAGCAGGAAGACGAAATCGCGGTCCACCTTCATGAAATTCGGGTCTTTCGGGTGCGTCACCCAGAACCCCATCATGCCCATGGCCATCTGCGTCATTTCATCCGCATGCGGGTGGTACATGAAGGTGCCGGGCCGCCTGGCAACGAATTCGTACACGAAAGTCTTGCCGGGAGGAATACCCGGCTGGGTCAGGCCCGTGACGCCATCCATGCCGTTCGGCAAGCGCTGGCCATGCCAGTGCACGCTCGTGTGTTCCGGTAATTTATTCGTGACAAAGATGCGCACGCGGTCGCCCTCCACCACTTCGATGGTAGGCCCGGGCGACTGGCCGTTATAGCCCCACAGGTTCGCTTGCATGCCGGGCGCCAGTTCGCGCACGACGGGTTCGGCCACCAGATGGAATTCCTTGACGTTGTTGTTCATGCGCCAGGGCAAGGACCAGCCATTCAGGGTGACGACGGGGTTGTAGGGGCGCCCGTTCGGCGGCGATGGCGGCGCTTTCGTCTCCGCACCGGCCATGCTGACGGCTTCCGGCAACGAGGCCGCACCGACTCGGCTGACGGCCGCCGCACTCAGGGCGACGGCGCCCGCATTCATGAAAAAGTTCCTACGTGTAATCATCATTATTCCTTCTCGGCTGGGCCGCTGCCATTGATGGCCGACTGCAATGTTGTTTGGGCGATCCAGAAATCGCGCTGGGTCTCGATGGCGCTGTTGACGCTGGCGACCTGCTCGCGCGCGTCGGCCAGCAGCTCGAACACGCTGGCCAGCATGCCGTTGTAGCGCAGCAATACTTCATGCGAGATCGTCTTGCGCAGCGGCACGACTTCATCGCGGTAGTGGCGCGCCAGGTCGTAGGCCGTGCGGTAGCTGGAATACGCTTCGCGCACTTCCGAGCGGGCCCGTACCGCCGTGCCCGCCGTGCGCTGCAGCGACTGCTCGTACAGCGCTTGCGCCTTCGCATTGCGCGCCGAACCCCAGTCGAACAGGGGCAATTCCAGCGACACTTCGTAGCCGTTTTCGCGCGGCGCCTCGCTGCTGCTCTTGTTGGTATAGCCCACGTCGAGCACATTGACGAAACCCGTCACCTTCGACAGGCCCAGCGCGCTGGCCGTGGCATGCGCGTCGAGTTTCGCTCTTTGCACGTCGAGGCGCTGTTCCATCGCCTGCGCCTCGATATTGCCCGCGTCCACCGCCTGGGCCGGCAAGTCGGGCAGGCGCGACGGTAAAGTGAAAGCCGTCTGCTTGCCCCACAGGCCCAGCAAGCGCGTCAGGTGCTCGCGCGTGGCGGTGGCCTGATGGCGCGCGCGGGCCAGGTCGCCGACGGCATCCGCATAAAACACTTGCTGGCGCGCCTGGTCGAGACGGCTCCAGTTGCCCGCCTGCCGCAAGCGCGTGGCCAGTTCGGCGCCCGCTTCGGCCGACAGCAGCGCGCGCTGCATGAACGCTTCCGTCTGCACGGCGGCCACGGCAGTGAAATAGGCGCGGCGCGTATCAAACGCCAGTTGCACGGCGCTGCTGGCCGCCTGCAGCTTGGCTTGCTCGAAACGGCCCCGCTCGATGTTGATGCGCATCGGCATGGTCAGCAGTCCCGCCAGGTCGAAGCTGACGCTGCGGTCGATTTCATTGCCATGGCTGCTGTGCGAGCGGCCGAACGACAGGCCCGGGTTGCGCAAGCGCCCCGCCTGCACCAGGTCCGCCTCGGACGCGCCCAGTTCGGCCAGCGCCACCTTCATGCCGTGGTTGTTCATCAGGGCGATGCGCACGGCGCTGTCGGCGTCCAGGGGCTGGGCCAGCAGGGAGGCCAGTTTTTCCTCGCCGCCCTCGCCGGCCAGCGCCGCAGGGGCGCCCGTGCGGACATCGGCCAGCGTGGATACCGTCCGCATGCCGCCATCCGCGCTGAAACTGACGCAGCCACTGAGCAGCAGGACGGCCGCCAGCGCCAGCGGCGTGAGGCAGGTTGATTGTCTGAAACGGGCCATGTCAGTGTCCTTCATGCTGGTGTGGCTGGTGTTGCGGGGCCGGCTGGGCGGCCGGCTTCGCCGCCGGCTTGGGCATGGCATGCTGCATCGGCATCGTGTGGCCGTCCATCTTCATCATGCCCATGTGGCCGCCCGCCTTGCCGACTTTCTCGTTGACGGCGCGCCAGGTCTGGTCGGGCGTGGCGTCTTCCTCGGCGGCGGGACGGTAGCCGGTGAAGGCGGAGCGGTACGCGGTGGCCGGCACGGATGCTTGCGCTTCTTGCGGGGCGGGCTTGGGCTGGGACTGCGCTGCGGCAGCCAGCGGCAGTACAGCCAGCACGAGGCTGAACAGGTGTTTCATGGTATTCCTTGAATGACAGGGTATGGCGCGGCGGGCGCGCAGGTGGAACGTGAAGGCGCGGCGAGCACAGCCGCGATGGACGTGCAAGGACCACACCGCCAGGTTCAACGGGCGGTCAGGCGGAGTGCGTGCTTCTCGGGGGACGTTCGGGACCAGGCGGGATATGCCCGGCGAACAGGGAATCGGGCGCCAGCGCAGGGGGCGGCGCGCGCAGGATCAAGGCGTGCAAGGCGGGCATGCCGGGCGGCGCCGTGGCACCCACAGTGCAGGCGCCATGGTTACTGCAATCATGGCCGTGATGCGTGGCGCCGCCATCGTCCATGGCCATCTTCATCGGCTGGCCCTGCATCTGCATGTCGCCCATGTCATGGCACTGGGGCGCCTGCATAGCCTCGGCGGCAACAGTAACCGTGACCGCTGCCGCCAGCTCGTCCACGCAGCAGCTGCGCATGGCCGACGCAAAGCCCTGCAAGGGCAAGGTGACGGCCAGCAGCCAGAGCAGCGAGCGGGCGAGTGAGCGGAAAAAGGCACGGTTCATGGCAGGACTATAAACCTTCCCACGCGAGGAAGGTCAAGTCCCTATTTGCGCATGTAGCCATGCGTCAGCCAGATGACGTACTCGCCATAATATCCCTGCCCTTCGAATACGGCCTGGCCATCGGAAAAAGTCACTTTTTGCACTTCATTGATGGTGAAATACGCGCGGCCATCGGCCGCCTCGACGTCACCCCAATGGCGCGCGCGCGGTGGCCGGTAGCCGCTGGCGCGCCCGATGGCGGCCAGCAGGTCGCCGATCATGAAGTCGACCAACATATCGGCCAGCAGCGGCCGGTGGCCCGCCAGCATCGCCGTGATGTCCGGGTAGCCCGCTTCCTTGAGTTCGGGCAAGTCGCTTTCCTCGTACTGCAAATCGTCTTCGCGGCAAGTCTGGATAAAACTGTTGAACGGCTCGTCGAGCAAGCCCGCCAGCGCCGCTTCCGGCACGCTCAGGCGGAACGGCTGCAGCGGCAGCGCGCTACGCTGGCCGTAGTTGAATTCGCGGCAGCCGAGCAAGGCCAGCGGGTGCAACTGGCCACCGACCTCGCAGCGGATGCCTGTCAGCTGCCCATCCCCGCCGCCCGCATCAGCAGGCGCATCGCCCAGGCGGCCAGGCCCAGGGTGGTCACGCTGGCCAGCCAGATGCCGGCCAGCCACGCCAGTCGTTTGCACCATGATTGTTGTCCCTGTTCAAATTGTTTCATCAGTGATAGCCATCTTCCGGGTGGACTTTGCCACGAAACACATAATATGACCACACCGTATACATCAGGATGACGGGGATGATGAACAGCGCCCCCACCAGGGTAAAACCCTGGCTTTGCGGCGGTGACGACGCCTCCCATATCGATACCGACGGCGGGATAATATTGGGCCACACGCTGATGCCCAGGCCGCTGTAGCCGAGAAAGACCAGCGCCAGGGTCAGCAGGAAAGGCGCCGTCTGCCGTCCGCGCCGTACGGCGCGCAGCAGCAGCCAGCCCGCGCCCAGTACCAGCAGCGGCACGGGCAGGAACCAGAACAGTTGCGGCAGCGCAAACCAGCGCGCGGCGATGGCCGGATCGACCAGCGGCGTCCAGGCGCTGATGATGGCGATCACGCCCAGCAGCAGCCACACGAGCGTGCGCGTGATGCGCCCCGCGCGCGCCTGCAGGCCGCCGTCCGTCTTCATGATCAGCCAGGTGCTGCCCAGCAAGGCATACGCCACCACCAGCCCCACACCCGTGAACAGCGAGAACGGCGTCAGCCAGTCCAGCGCGCCGCCCGCATAGCTGCGCTGGACTACCGGCATGCCCTGGATGTAGGCGCCCAGGGTCACGCCCTGGAAAAAAGCGGCCGCCACCGAGCCGCCGATGAAGGCCTTGTCCCACACATGGCGCTCGTGCTCGCGCGCCTTGAAGCGGAACTCGAAGGCCACGCCGCGGAAGATCAGGCCCATCAGCATGAAGCTGAGCGGCAGATAGCAGGCGCTCAGCACCACGGAATAGGCGAGCGGAAAGGCTGCCAGCATGCCAGCGCCGCCCAGCACCAGCCAGGTTTCATTGCCATCCCAGACGGGCGCGACCGTATTCATCATCACGTCGCGCTCGCTCTTCTCCTGGAAAAACGGATACAGGATGCCGATGCCCAGGTCAAAGCCATCCATCACCACATACATCATGATGCTGAACAAGATAATAATGGCCCACAGTAGTGGCAGATCAATGCCCATGAGAATGTCCTCCTTGTGCTGCAGATAGTGGCCGCGCGGGTGTACGTTGTTGGCCCGGTCCGCCGTGCTCGACGCGCTCGCCTTCATGCGGCTGCGGCCCCACGCGGATCAAACGCAGCAGGTAGCCGATGCCCGTGCCGAAGACGGCAAAATAAATGACGATGAACAGTACCAGGGTGATGCCCAGCTGCGTGGCGCCGTGCGCCGAGACGGCGTCTTGCGTGCGCAGCAAGCCGTACACGGTCCACGGCTGGCGGCCGATCTCGGTCGTGTACCAGCCGGCCAGCATGGCCACCAGGCCGCTGGGCCCCATCCACAGAGCGCAGCGCAGGAACAGGCGCGAGCGCCACAGGGTGCCGCGCCAGCGCAGCCACGCACTCCAGATGCCCAGCGCGATCATCAGCATGCCCAGCCCAGCCATGATGCGGAAAGACCAGAACACGACGGCGGAAGGGGGCCGGTCGCGCGGCGCGAATTCTTTCAAGGCGGGAATCGTGCCATTCCAGTCATGCGCGAGGATCAGGCCGCCCAGGCGCGGGATTTCCACCTTGTACCGGGTTTCCTCGCGTTCCATATCGGGCCAGCCGAACAGGATCAGCGGCGTGCCCTCGCCCCCTTTGTTTTCCCAGTGGCCTTCCATGGCGGCCAGCTTGGCCGGCTGGTGCTCCAGCGTATTCAAGCCATGCAGGTCGCCGATCACGGCCTGGATGGGCGCGACGATCAGCAGCATCGACAAGCCCATCGTCATCATCTTGCGGATGGCAGCATTGTCGTTACCACGCAGCAAATGCCAGGCGGCCGACGCCACCACCAGCAAGGCCGTGGCGAGAAAGGCCGCCACGCTCATGTGCAGCAGCCGGTACGGGAACGAGGGATTGAAGATGACGGCCAGCCAGTCCACGGGCACGACCCTGCCGTCGATGATTTCATGGCCTTGCGGCGTCTGCATCCAGCTGTTCGAGGCGATGATCCACGTGGCCGAGATCAAGGTGCCCAGCGCCACCATGGCCGTGGCGAACATGTGCAGGCCCGGCCCCACGCGGTACCAGCCGAACAGCATCACGCCGAGGAAGCCCGCTTCCAGGAAGAAGGCAGTCAGCACTTCATAGGCCAGCAGCGGACCCGTGATACTGCCCGCATAATCGGAAAAGAAACTCCAGTTGGTGCCGAACTGGTAAGCCATGACGAGGCCGGAAACGACGCCCATGCCGAAATTGACGGCGAAAATCTTCGACCAGAAGTGGTACAGGTCGCGATACACGCCATCCTGCGTGCGCAGCCACGCCGCCTCCAGTACCGTCAGGTAACTGGCCAGGCCGATGGTGATGGCAGGAAAAATGATGTGAAATGAGATGGTGAAGCCGAACTGGACGCGCGCCAGTTCCAATGCAGTGAGCCCTGACATGTGTTGCCTTCCCGACGTGTGACGTCTGTTTTACCCAAGCCTCCACTCTAGGCTTTTCGAGTAAAACATAACAGACTCAGAAATCAGAGAAAACATAGGATCAGTTTGACGTTTGCCGAATGACAAGGTCAATCTGATCCGGCACAAAAACGCCTCAGGCGGGCTCGGCGAGGCCCACGCGGTTGCGTCCATTTTCCTTGGCCACATACAGGGCCGCATCGGCCGCCAGCAGCACGGCGTCCGCACCGAGCACCTTGCCCGCCCCCTGCTCCGACGATACGACGCCCAGCGACACCGTGACGGGACCGGCGCCGGGGATCGCGGCGGCGGCCACCCGGGCGCGCAGACGCTCGGCCACCTGCAGCGCCACGTCGAGGTCGGCCTCGGGCAGCAGCATGATGAATTCATCGCCGCCATTGCGGCACAGCACGTCGGCATCGCGCGAGCAGGCGCGCATCAGTTGCGCCAGGTGCAAGATGACTTCATCGCCCACGGCATGGCCCCAGCGGTCGTTGACTTGCTTGAAATGGTCGATATCGATGGCGATGACGGAAAACGGCCGCGCCTGGGCCTGCCAGGCATCCAGCGCCGCCGCCATGCCGCGCCGGTTCGACAGGCCCGTCAGCGGGTCCGTCTGCACGTCGAATTTCAGCTTGCCGATCTTTTTCTGCAGCAAGGACATCCCCACCAGCAAGGCGCGCTTGATCTGCGCCGATTCCAGATACCAGGCGCGGATGCCGCCGATGCGCTCGGCCATGCCGGGCGCGTCCATGCGGCTGGCGCCTTCGGCCAGCTGCACCAGGGGCCGTGAAATAAGGCGCGCCAGCCACCAGATGAACGGCAGGCTGAGCAAAGCAATGGGCAAGGAATGCCACAGGGTATTGAGCATCAGCTGGTTCAGCGGCGCCAAAGTGGCGGCCTTGGGCCGCTGGGCCACGATGCCCCAGCCCGTTGACGGCAGCACGGCATAGCCGGCCAGCATCTCCGTACCCCGGCTGTTGACGATGCTCCCGCTGCCGCTTTCCTGGCGCAGGATGGCGTCGATCACGGCATTCTTGCCGGCCACTTCGCCGACCCGCGAGGGATCGGGGTGGTACAGCAGGCGCCGGCTCTGGTCGACCACATATAAATACGAAGCATCGCGGTAGTAATGCTGTCCCAGCAAGGTGAACAGGATGTTTTTCTGCTTCAGGTAAATCGAACCGCCCACATAGCCCAGATAGCGTCCGCCGTGATCGAAGACGGGATGGGAAATGAAGACCACCAGGTTGCCCACCGACGACATATACGGCCGGGTGATCAGCGGGCGGCGTTCGCGCAGCGCCAGGCTCGCCCCTTCCGAGGCCAGCTGGCTGTTCTGCAGGGCCAGCGTCTCGGGCGACACGCCCAGCACCTTGCCCTGCGCATCGACGATCAGGACGGAATTGAAGGTGTTGGTCTGCCCGCGCAAGCGTTCGGCTTCCATCTTGAGGGCGGCAGGGTCGCCATAGTGCCGGGGCAGCTGGCCGGCGCTGTAGGCCAGCTGCTGGCGCGCCGCCAGCAGGAAGTTTTCCGTGCTGCTGGCCAGCTTCAGCGCATACGCGTAGTTACCCTCCAGGGTCGTATCGATCAGCAGCTGGCGCTGCACCTGATACGTGGCATAAAAGCTGTTACCCAGGGAGATGACGGCGCTGGCAAACGCCACCAGCACGATCAGACGGCGCAGATTGATGCGCAACAAAGGTTGCGCCACAGGTTGAAGCGGCATGGAAGAGACGGGGCAGCGTAGGATTGCGCCTGAAAAAAACGGCCATTATACATGTCCATACAGCAACAAAGTGCCATGGACAAGGGTTTATTGCCCCATTTGTCCCCGCCCGACAAGCCTGGGCTATTCAGGCATGCACGGCGTGCTTGCGTACCCAGTCCGCGTAGCGCTGCATCCAGCCCTGGAAGAAACCCAGGCTGGCCGGACCGATGCCGCCATGCTCGTCGAACAGGCCTTCCTTGGCCTGGATAAACATCTCGGGCTGGTTCAGCAGCGGCACGTCCAGGTAAGCGAGCACATTGCGCAAATGCTGCTGCGCCAGGGCCGTGCCCGTGGCGCCCACGGAGACGCCCAGCACGGCGCCCGGCTTGCCGCCCCACACGCTCTGGCCGTATGGGCGCGAGCCATGGTCGAGGGCGTTTTTCAGCACGCCGGGGATGGAGCGGTTGTATTCGGGGGTGAGGAAGAGCAAGGCCTGCGATGCGGAAATGTCGGATTTGAGGCGCAGCACCTGTTCGGCTTGCGCGCCATCGTCATCCTGGTTGTACAGCGGCAAGTCACCGATGTCGATATGTTTGAAGGAAAACTCGGGCGGCGCCAGCTTGATGATGGCGTCGGCCAGCTTGCGGTTGAAGGAATCCTTGCGCAGGCTGCCGACGATGATTGCGACTTGATATTGACTCATATATATCCCCGATGATGGTGAAAAAATAGCCCTGGAGTGAAGCTCACTACAGGGCTATCTTGCCACACAATCATCGGTTTTGCGCTGCCTTAGCGTGCGAAACCAGCGTACCTGAAAAAATGCTCAGGGCTAGGCGCCTTGCCGAAGACAGTACGAATGTACGGCAAGGCAAGGCAACAACGCCATGGGCGTTTTGGCAGGTGCGCTAACGTGCCAATCCCTGGTATTCGCGATAGTAACGTCCGCCCAGATTGGTCAAGACCTCATAGCCGATGGTATTTGCCATGGCCGCCACGGCGTCGACCGGGTGTTCGGCGCAGATCAGGTCGACCAGGCTGCCCGGCACGATGCGTTCCTGCGCGATGGCGCTCACGTCGAGCGTGATGGAATCCATCGAGATGGCGCCGATCTGCGGCACTTTCACGCCATCGACGATGGCCAGGCCCTGGTTGCTCATGCTGCGCAGCCAGCCATCGGCATAGCCGACGGAAATCGTTGCCACCTGGCGCGGCTCGCTGGCCGTGTAGCGGCGGCTGTAGCCCACGTGGTCGCCGGCGGCAATCGTGCGCGTCTGCATGACCTTGCCTTGCAGCCGCACCACGGAGCGCAGCGGGTTGGGCTCGCCGCCCTGCGGCGCGATGCCGTACAGGGCCGCACCGGGGCGCACCAGGTCGAAGTGATAGTCAGGCGACAAAAAGATGCCCGAGGAATTGGCCAGGCTGGCGCGGTACTGCGGCAAACGGGCGCGGATGGCGATGAAACGCGCCAGCTGCTCGCCATTCATGGGGTTGCTGCGTTCGTCGGCGCACGCCAGGTGGCTCATGATGTAGCGCACCTTGATGCCGTCAAGAAAGTGGGCATCCAGCAGCCAGGCGTCGATTTCCTGTGGCGACAGGCCCATGCGCGACATGCCCGTGTCCACCTGCACGATGGCGTCCAGGGTTTGCCCCAATGCCTTGGCGTGTGCGCGCCAGCCCGCCACCTGCGGCTCGCTGTTGAGCACTGGCGTCAGGCCATGGGCCGTGAATTCGCCTTCCGTATCGACGGGCGGGCCGTGCAGCACGAAAATGGCCGCGTCCGGCGCCACGTGCGGGCGCAGGCTGATGCCCTCTTCCAGGTGCGCCACGAAGAAATGGCGGCAACCCTCTTCATACAGGGCCGCGCCCACTTGCGCGGCGCCCAGGCCATAGGCGTCGGATTTGACGACGGCCGAGCAGGCGGCCGGGTGCGCCTTGTCGCGCAGCAAGCGGTAATTGGCGCGCACGGCGTCCAGGTCTACCGTCAGGATGGCGCCGCTACGTTCCTTTGCAGGCATGCTGGCCGCCATCTCAGGCTCCCGCGTATTGCAGTTTGCCGCCGCGCTGCGCGCCGCTGTAGCGGCTGACGGACAGGTCGTCGGCCAGAATCGCCGGCTGTTTCGACGACATCAGGTCGGCCAGCAATTGCGCCGAACCGCAGGACATGGTCCAGCCCAGCGTGCCGTGGCCCGTGTTGAGGAACAGGTTGCGCAGCGGCGTGCGGCCGACGATCGGCGTGCCATCCGGCGTCATCGGGCGCAGCCCCGTCCAGAACGTGGCTTCGGCCGTGTTGCCGCCACCGGGGAACAGGTCGTTGACGACCATTTCCAGGGTTTCGCGGCGGCGCGGGTTCAGGTCCAGGTTGTAGCCGGCGATTTCCGCCATGCCGCCCACGCGGATGCGGTCGTCAAAACGCGTCACGGCAATCTTGTAGGTTTCATCGAGAATGGTCGACACGGGCGCCTTGGCCGCATTGACGATAGGCACGGTGATCGAATAACCCTTCAATGGATACACGGGAATGTCCAGCAGCGGCTGCATGAAGCCCGTCGAGTAGGAACCGAGGGCCACCACGTAGGAGTCGGCCTTGACGACTTCCGCGCCACATTGCACGCCAGCGATTTCATCACCCTGCGTCAGCAGCGCGTCGATGGACACGCCATAGCGGAACTTCACGCCCAGCGCCACGGCCATTTCCGACAGGCGCGTGGTAAACAGCTGGCAATCGCCCGTTTCATCGTTGGGCAGGCGCAAGCCGCCGAACAGTTTATCCTTGACCGCTTCGAGGGCCGGCTCGGCGCGCGACAGCTCGTTGCGCTGCAGCACTTCATACGGCACGCCCGCGTCCTTGAGCACTTCGATATCCTTGGCGGCATCGTTGTATTGCTTTTCCGTGCGGAACAATTGCATCGTGCCTTGCTGGCGGCCTTCATACGTGATGCCCGCTTCGGCGCGCAGCACTTTGAAGCAGTCGCGGCTGTACTCGGCCAGGCGGACCATGCGTTCCTTGTTCACCGCATACGCTTCCGGTGTGCAATTACGCAACATCTGCCACATCCATTTGAGCTGGGCGGCGCTGCCGTCGAGCGAGATGGCCAGAGGCGCGTGGCGCTGCATCATCCACTTCACGGCTTTCAGGGGAATGCCGGGCGCGGCCCATGGCGAAGCGTAGCCGGGCGAGATTTGCCCCGCATTCGCGAAGCTGGTTTCCAGTGCCGGGCCCGGCTGGCGGTCGATGACGGTCACCTCATGTCCTGCCTTGGCCAGATAGTAAGCACTGGTGACGCCGATGACGCCGCTACCCAGAATCACGATACGCATAGTTTCCTCATTATATTTTTTAGGCTATTGCCAGATTAACCGCTATCATATTGGGAAAGAGCCAGTATTTGTTCACGTATAAATCGAGATATTCAGCAATAAATCATGAGAATCCTTAAAGAATCGGCACGTGGTCTCGACAAGCTGGATCGCCACATCCTGCGCATCCTGCAGCAGGATGGTCGCATCTCGATGAAAGACCTGGGCGAGCAGGTGGGCCTGTCGATCACGCCCTGCATCGAGCGGGTCAAGCGCATGGAGCGCGACGGCGTCATCACGGGCTACCATGCCAAGGTGAACCCGGCCGCGCTGGGCGCCAAGCTGCTCGTCTTCGTAGAGATTACTCTCAATCAAAAGTCGGCGTCCGCCTTCGAGCAATTCCGCCGCGAAGTGTTGCAAATTCCCGAAGTGCAGGAATGCCACCTGGTGTCGGGCGACTTCGATTACCTGATCAAGGCGCGCATCCATGAAATGGCCGAGTACCGCAAACTGCTGGGCGACATGCTGCTGCAGCTGCCCGGCGCCGCGCAATCGAAAAGCTATGTGGTGATGGAAGAAATCAAGGAAACCCTGGCGCTCTCGACCGACGTGCTGCAAAGCCGCTAAAGGTAGCACCAGCTGGCACCAAAGGCATCATTTTGTGCGCCTTTGTATAATCTTGTAGCACATTCGTGGCGACCCACGCACACTCCCTCCTGACATCACGCCCGTCCCCTCTGAGATTGGAAGCAGTGATGCACACTGGGAGTCCCTATGAACACATTGATAAAACTGGCAGCTTCCTGCCTCGCGGGCCTGGCCGTGGCCATGTGCACCGCCAGTGAATACAAGGTCAACCGCGCGCCCGACAACGGCGCCATCTATCAGAACATCCAGGTCGGCAAGACCACCCGCCTCGACCTCGACGCGGCCCTGGGCAGCGCCACCGTCGTCAGTTTCGATCCCGGCTATGAAGTCTGGGTCTACAAGAACCAGTTGCAAACCCCCAAGATGACGCGGCTGCTCCCCCTGCTGGGCGAAAAAGGCACACGCGAAGTGGCCGTCATGTTCGACCAGGCGGGTGTCGTCAGGAAATTCCGCATCCACGAGCCGCGCAAGTAGGTCGCGCCAGCACGCCACGGGGACGCGTCCGCTGCGCCCTCTTGTTCTACACTGGCGTTTTATATTCCGGTGCCACCATGCAATTACCCGCAAGCCTCGCGCACATCTCGACAGACCAGGACTGGCAACACACGACAGCGTACCCACCGCTCGGCTTCACGCCGTTTTCCGAAGGCGCGCTGGGCAATGGCGACACCTTCGGCCTGTACTGGCCCATCGGGCGAGAAGCGTCCGAACCGATCGTCGTCGAGACCTGGCACGACGAGTGGCGCCTCCAGCCGCACTTTTCCAGCCTGGCCGCGTTTTTGCAAGCCTACGCGGGAGCGCAGGACGAGTATGTCGGCACGCCATCGCTGGCCGACGACCCGGCTTCGCCGCGCGCCGCCTATGTGGAAGCCAAGGAATTGATTGCGCAGCGCAACCCGGAGGCGGCCATCGCGCTGCTGGAAGCGGCGCTGGCCATCGTGCCCGAATATACGGACGCCCTGGTGCTGCTGCATGGCCAGTATGTGCGCGCGGGAAGAATCGGGGAAGCCGTCAAGGTGGCCATCCAGGCCATCATCTCGCCACCGTCCTTTGGCGGCCCGCCCTTCAAGGCATTGCAATGGCTGCGCACGCAGCCGGTGCCGGACGGGGAACCTGACCCCATCTGGCGCGCCTGCGGGCAGCTGTCATTCAACTTTGGCGGCAACAAGGAAAATGCCGATTATCCCGTGCTGCACGCCGCCATAGAAAGCTATCTGGAGCACGGCAACTACCTTTGCGCCGCGACCCTGATGCAGACGTATGCCGAACTGATGAGCGCGGAAACCGTGTCCTTCCAGGAACGCTACGGCTTCGAGCCAGCCGCCTTCATCGCACGCCAGATCGCCGTCAGTGCGCGGCTCCCGCACGGCAGCCGCGACCCCGCAGCACCACGCTTGCCCGGCAAGGATTAAGTCCCCTCCCCTGGCTGACGACATCAGCGCCATATTATTTGGCATATTTGTCATATTTGTTTTTCCCATACGGCCAGCCGCACTTGTATCCATAAAGAAACATATCCAGCCATCCAGCGTTCATAGGTGTGAGAACAGGAAAAACTCGGCATCCTGCAGAGAAAAATCTCAAATACTATTTGACTAATTTGTTTAATATTTGTTTAATTAGTCATATTTAATTTATTTGTTTTTCGGATGCCGAGGCAAGCCTGACTGCCACGTGACGCAAACAGTCACGCACCGTTGTGCCGGCGCGCGCCGGCCTGAGAACATGGAGATCGCAATGAACTACCCGATGATGGAAGCTGAGCAGGCAAAGCAAGGCATCAATGGTGTTGGCCTGGCAGCCGCGCTGGGCAAGATGCAAGGCCTGTTGCAATTCGATTTGCACGGCTGCGTGAGCAACGCCAACCAGATCGCGCTGGATCTGTTCGGCTATCAGCGCGATGAATTGCTGGGTCAGCCCCATCAGTTGCTATGCACGGTCACGCGCGAACGGCAGCAGGAGGAGCGGGAATTCTGGCGCCTGCTGGCCGGGGGCCAGTCACAGTGCGGCGATTTTCATCGTGTCGACAGGCAAGGACGGGAACTCTGGATACAGGCCCGCTATGTCCCGCTGTCGCACGATGGCGGACAAGCCGACCACGTCATCGTGCTCATCGACGACATCACGGCCAATATGCGCTCGCGCCTGGATTTTTCGGGCAAGATCGAGGCCATTGAACGGGTCCAGGCCGTGATTGAATTTGATCTGCAGGGCCGCGTGTTGCGCGCCAACGACAACTTTCTGCGCACCTTCGGCTATCAGGAGCAGGAACTGCTCGGCCAGCATCATCGCATGTTCTGCACTGCGGAAGATGTGCAGGCGAGCAGCTACCGGCACTTATGGGAAGGCCTGGGACGCGGTCAATTCCAGTCCGGCGAGTTCCGCCGGCTTGACAAGCTGGGGCGCGAAGTCTGGATACAGGCGTCCTACAACCCCATCCTCGATATCGATGGCCGGCCGCTCAAAGTGATCAAGTTTGCCACCGACATCACCGCCGCCAAGCGCCTCAGCTCCGAGACGGCCGGCAAGATCGATGCCATCGCCCGCTCGCAAGCGGTGATCGAATTCGACATGCGGGGCAATATCCTGACGGCCAACAGCAATTTCCTGCGGGCAGTCGGCTACACGCTGGAAGAAGTACAGGGACAGCACCACAGCATGTTTTGCGATGACATACTGGTGCAGAGCGAGGCATACCGTAACTTCTGGGCCGATCTCGGCGAAGGCAAATTCAAGAGCGCCCGTTTTCACCGGCTTGCCAAGCATGGCGCCGCCATCTGGCTGCAAGCCACCTACAATCCGATTCTCGACACAAACGGCCGTGCCTTCAAGGTCGTCAAATTCGCCATGGACATCACGCAGCAGGTCGAGCGCGAACAGACCGTCAGCAGCCGCGTCGCCGGCATCGGCGATGCCATGCAGGAGCTCGCCGGCGCCATCGACAGCATCGGCCAGGGCGCCGCGCATGCGAACACCATCGCACAGCAAACGGAACAGCATGCCCGGCAGGGGCGCGTACTGCTGGGCCAATCCATCGATTCCATCCTGGAGATCCAGAAATCGTCGCAGGACGTCCATGAAATCGTCAGCACGATCAGCGATATTGCGATCCAGACCAACCTGCTGGCCTTCAATGCCGCCGTCGAGGCGGCCCGCGCCGGGGAGCACGGTCGCGGTTTTGCCGTCGTGGCGGATGAAGTACGCAAACTGGCCGAAAAATCCGGCGATGCGGCGCGCAACATCGCGCGCCTGATCGATAGCACCATCAGCCGCGTCGATCAAAGCGGCACCCTGTCAGAACAGGTGCGCCAATCGTTCGAACAGATCCGTGATTCCGTCCATAACACGACACAATCGATCGGCCAGATCGACCAGGCCACGGCGGCCCAGGTCGACTCCAGCAGGCACGTGGCGCAACTGCTGACCGAACTGCAAGCGACCACCGCTGCGGAGCACTGAGCATGACGGCCCCGCTAGCGGCGGCACAGGATTACGTGCGGGTAAGAATAGGCTCGCTGCAGGTGGGCATTGCATCTTCCTGTGTGCACCAGGCGCTGGCGCGTCCCGCCGGTGTGCTTCCCGTGCCAGGTGCAACAGGCGCCCTGACCGGGGTTTTTTCACATCAGGGCCGGGTGATTCCCCTGATCGACTTGCGCCCCTGGCTCCACATGGCGGCCGATACGCCCTGCGCTTACGTGCTGGTGCTGGCGACGGACGGCCTGCTGGCCGGGCTCGCCGTCGATGCCGTCTCCAGCGCGCAGAAGATTCATCCTGAGCACATTGAGCAGGTGTACCACGACGATGAGCCTGACCACTTCCTCCGCTACGTCGCGCGATCCGCTGGCGATGATGAACTGCTGAACTTGCTGGAGCCACAGCGCCTGATGCTGCGGGCGCAAGCCTGGACCCGTACAGCGGGTATGCAAGCAGGGGTCGATGCACCGCCCGACCTGGCCCAGGCCGGCCCTGCCATATCGCTGGCCCTGTTCGAACTGGCAGGACGCGTGCTGGCACTGCCCTCGACGCTGGTAGCCGAAGTCCTGCCCTGCCCGCCAATGGACACGGCATTCGGCTGGAATGGGCCATTGGCCGGTGTGGCCGGCTGGCGCGGCCGCCAGGTCTACGTCCTCAATGGCGCCGTTTTCAACGGTGCCTTGCCGGCACCGCCAGCGCCGCCGCCCCTGCTGGCCGTGCTGGAACGCGACGGCCTCTGCCTGGGGCTACGCATCGACAAGACGCTGGCCGTGCGCGATATCGATTGCAGCCAGCTGCTGCACGCGACGGACGGGCCTTGCAGCCACCCACTGGTGGCCGCCACCATCACGGCCGAATCGGGCCCGCCACAACTGCTGCTCGATGACGCGGCCTTGCTGGCGCTATGTCCGCAAACCTCGCGGGACACGCGCGCGCAAGTGCAGGCGCTGGTGCAGGACAGGCGCAGCAGCGATGCCTACATCGTCTGCGATGCGGGCGAAGAACTGGCATTGCCGATGGCCGCCATCGTCACCATCCTGCCCCTGCCTGCCGACATGCAAGCCCCCTCGCCCGACGACCCGGCCGCGCCGCCTGGCAGCTTTACCTGGCAAGGACGCACGCTGCCATTGATCGCGCTCGGCCCCCAGGGTGCGCCAACGGCGCGCATCGTCGTCATCGAGCACGCGGCACGGCATGTTGGCTTGCTGGTGCGTAATCTCGTCACCCTGGTACCCGCCTACGCGGCGAGCAAAACCAGCTTCAGCCAGTTCGGCGGGCAAGCGCAGACGATGATCACACTCGATTCACCGGAAGGAAAAGCCAGCTACCGGGTATGGGAAGCAGAGGAACTGGCAGGCGTCACAAGCCCTGCGCATTGATCTCAGCACCCCGCGCACGCCAGCTTCTCGCGGAACAGCTTGCGGTACGCCGACGGCGACGTCTGCAAGTTGGCCCGGAAATGCTGGCGCAGCGACAACGCCGTGCCGAAGCCGGCCTCTTGCGCCACGACATCGATCGAGGCTGCGCTTTTTTCCAGCATGCCTTGCGCATGCGCAAGACGCTGGTTCAGCAGCCATTGCTTGAAGGACGTACCCGTGGCCTGGCGGAAATGGCGCGTAAAGTTGCGCCGGCTCATGGCGGCCCGTGCGGCCAGCGCGTCGATGCTGTGCGCCTGGCCCAGGTTGGCCGTCACGTCAGCGAGCACCTCGGCAAAGCGCCCTTCGCTGCCGGACACGGGCAGCGGGCGCTCGATGAATTGCGCCTGCCCGCCCTGGCGGTGCGGCGCCACCAGCAGCCGGCGCGCCACGCGGTTCGCCACCTCGGCACCGGCCAGCTGGCGCAGCAGGTACAAACAGCAATCGAGGCCGGCCGCCACGCCGGCCGACGTCAGCACGGCGCCATCGTCCACATACAGCACTTCGCGGTCCACCCTGACCCTGGGATAGCGGGCCGCCAGCTGCTGCGCCATGCCCCAGTGCGTGGCCGCGCGCTTGCCATCCAACAAGCCCGCCTGCGCCAGCGGAAACGCGCCCAGGCACAGGCCCACCATGCGCGCGCCGCGCGCGCTGGCCGCCTGCAGCGCCGCGACCAGCGACGGTGCGGCATCGCGGCAATCGTCGTGCCAGGCCGGCATGATGACGATATCGGCGCCCTCCAGCCCCTCCAGTCCGCACTCGGGCGTGATGCAAAAGCCGGCCGCCGTGCGCAACGGTGCGGGATCGGCGGCACAGACGCGCACGTGAAAAGGCGGCAGATCGGCCTCGTCCGTCTGGGCGCCAAACACGAGGCAAGGCACGGACAAGTGAAATGGCGTCATGCCGTCGAAGGCGATCACGGCGATGCGCAAGGGAGCGGAAGTAGCGGAAGTAAGGGAAATTGTAGGCATGGCCCGATTTTATCGCAGATAGGCCTTCGGGCCACTTTTTGTTTGTGACGCGCGGCTTGAAAATGACTGTATCGGGGAAGTCCTTCCTCTTTCAACCATTCAGGAGTCACGCATGTCCAACACTACCGCACCACGCCGCGCCCTGCTCGTCATCGATGTACAAAATGAATACTTCACGGGCGACATGCCCATCGAATATCCGTCCGTCGACATCTCGCTGCCGAATATCGTCACCGCCATGGCCGCCGCCCGCGCCGCCGGCGTACCCGTGATCGTCGTCCAGCACGATGCGCCGGAAAATTCTCCCATCTTCGCCAGGGGCAGCGACGGTTGGCAGCTGCATCCGGCCGTCTCAGCATTCCCTGCCGACCACCGCATCAACAAGAGCATGGGCAGCGCCTTTGCAGGCACGGACTTGCGCGCCTGGCTGGAAAACCACAACATCGACACCCTGACGGTGACCGGCTACATGACGCACAACTGCGATGCCGCCACCATCTACCACGCCGCGCACGACGGCTTGCAAGTCGAATTCCTGCAAGATGCCAGCGGCACCCTGCCCTACGCGAATGCGGGCGGTACGGCCAGCGCCGAAGAAATCCACCGTGTCTTCAGCGCCGTGTTCCACTCGAATTTCGCCGCCGTCGCCAGCACGCAGGACTGGATCGAGGCAGTACGCGAAGGCAAGCCGCTGGAAATAGACAATATTTATCTGTCGAACCAGCGTGCGCGCAAGGTGCAGGCGAACTGACGCAGGCGGGAATGGACGGGTATCATGCGTCCATTCCCCACTCGATGATGAACGATGCGAAAAATAACTGTGCTGGGCTTAACGACTGCGGGTGTTTTCCTGCTGGCCACGACCGCGCTGGTAGGGGCTGGCCTGCACGACAAACTGGCGCCCGCCGACCTGATCGTCGTGCCCGGCAATACCATCCTGCCCGACGGCACGCCCAGCCCCCGCCTGCAGGCGCGGCTCGACGTGGCGCTCAAACAGTTCCAGGAACACAGGGCGCCGCGCATCCTCGTCAGCGGGGCGACGGGCAAGGAAGGGTTCGACGAGGCCGCTTCCATGGCGCGCTACCTGCGGTCGCGCGGCGTACCGGCCAGCGCCATTATTGAGGACAATCAAGGCTGGACCACGGAAGCCACGGCGCGCAATGCGACCGTTCTGATGCGCACGCACGGCTGGCAGACGGCCATGGTCGCCACGCAGTATTTTCATGTACCGCGCTTCCGTCTGGCTCTGGAACGGGCCGGCATCACCGTCAGCGGCCAGGTGCACGCGCCCTACTTCGAACTGCGCGACCTGTATTCCGTGCCGCGCGAAACCGTCGGCTATGCCGTCTACTATTTGAAAGAAGGAAGATGAGACCACTGTTCTTTGCCGCCGGTTTTGCCCTGGCAGCGGCCTGTGCCGTTCCGTCGATGGCCGCCACCGATGCGGAGCCGATCGGCGCCGCTGCCAGCCTGTATCTATTTGGCGCGCTGGTGCTGGGCATATGCATCGCCGCCTTTGGCGCAGTGGCGCAGCGCCGAAATGCAACAATCGGCCGCCTGCCATCGGCCTGCGCCGGTGCGCTGTGCGGCGTAATGCTGTACGGCAGTTTCGCGCTGGCATTTGCCACGCCGTCGATCACGCCGGTCCTGGCCTACGCCGCCAGCGCCCTGTGCGCCACCGGCGCGGCCCTGCTGCTGCCGCGCCTGTTAAAAGCCGTGGCACGCCAGTAAGCTGTCACTCGCTCCAGTCGCGCGAGCGCTCCACGGCGCGCTGCCACTTGTGCAGCCGCGTCAGGCGCTCGTCGGCCGCCATGGCCGGTTCGAAACGTCGCCCCACCTGCCACTGGGCGGCGATTTCTTCCTGCGATGCCCAGAAACCCACGGCCAGGCCCGCCAGGTAGGCGGCGCCCAGGGCCGTCGTTTCCGTCACCACGGGACGCACCACGGGCACATTCAAGATGTCGGCCTGGAACTGCATCAGCATGTCGTTGCGCGCCGCGCCGCCATCGACGCGCAATTCGCTCAAGGCGATGCCCGCATCGTCCTGCATGGCGGACAGCACATCGACGTTCTGGTACGCCACGCCCTCCAATGCGGCGCGCGCGATATGGGCCTTGCCCGTGCCGCGCGTGATACCTATCAGGGTGCCGCGCGCATACGGGTCCCAGTACGGCGCGCCGAGTCCCGCGAAGGCGGGCACGAAGACCAGGCCGCCCGAATCGGGCACGCTGGTGGCCAGCGCTTCCACTTCGGACGAGTCGCGGATGATGCCCAGCCCATCGCGCATCCACTGCACGGCCGCACCCGCGATGAAGGCGCTGCCTTCGAGCAAGTAATCGGTCTTGTCGCTGCCCGCGCCCAGGCTCCAGCCCACCGTCGTCAACAGCCGGTTTTTCGATGGCAAGGGGCGCTTGCCCACGTTCATCAGCATGAAGCAGCCCGTGCCGTAGGTATTTTTCGCCATGCCCGGCTTCAGACACACCTGGCCGAACGTCGCGGCCTGCTGGTCGCCCGCGATGCCGGCGATCGGCACGGAGATACCCAGCAGGTCAACGCGCGTGTGCGCGGCCACGCCGCTCGATGGCACGACGTCGGGCAGCAGCGAGGCGGGAATGTCGAGCAGCGCCAGCAGATCCGTGTCCCACTGCAAAGTATGAATGTTGAACAGCATGGTGCGCGCCGCGTTGCTCGTGTCCGTCAAGTGGGCGCCGCTCATCTTGTAGATCAGCCAGCTGTCGATGGTGCCGAAGGCCAGTTCTCCCCGCTCGGCGCGCGCGCGGGCGCCGGCAACGTTGTCGAGCAGCCATTTCAATTTAGTCGCGGAAAAATAGGCGTCCAGCACCAGGCCCGTCTTTTGCTGGATCACGTCCGCCTTGCCCTGCCCGACCAGTTGCTCGCAATAGGCCGCATTTCGCCGGTCTTGCCAGACGATGGCGTTGGCGACGGGCTCGCCCGTGGCGCGGTCCCACAGCACCGTCGTTTCGCGCTGGTTGGTCACGCCGATGGCGGCCACATCGCTTGCCGCCACGCCGCTGTCGCGCAGCACCTGCTGCAGCACGCCTTCTTGCGAGGCCCAGATTTCGTTCGCGTCATGCTCGACCCAGCCCGGCTGGGGGAAAATCTGGCGAAATTCGCGCTGCGCGCTGGCGTGCGGCCGGCCCGCATGGTCAAACAGGATGGCGCGCGAACTGGTGGTACCTTGGTCTAAAGCAAGTATGTATTTGGTCATGGTCGCTACTACGTCGATACAGTGAAGGGGCACGGGCAAACGCCCGTGCCCCGGGAAAGCGGCAGCAGAAGTTTACACGACTACCTTACCTTGCCCTCTTTCCAAGCCTGCAATAATTTATCGTAGGCAATCGTTTCGCCCTTCGGCTTTTCATTCGCCAGCTTTTTCCATGGGGCGTGCTGGTCCGACAGATACTGGTTCGGATCGCCCTTGGCATTGAGCTTGGGCGCGCACGCCTTCATGCCGGCCCGCTGCAAGCGCGCCATGACCTGATCCATTTCCTCGGCCAGGTTATCCATGGCGGCCTGCGGCGTTTTTTCCGCCGTGATGGCCGTGGCCACGTTTTTCCACCACAGCTGCGCCAGTTTCGGATAGTCGGGCACGTTGTTGCCCGTCGGTGTCCACGCCACTCTGGCCGGGCTGCGGTAAAACTCGATCAAGCCGCCGTATTCGTTCGCATGTTTCGTAAAATAATCGTGGCGGATATCGGAATCGCGAATAAAAGTCAGGCCGACGATGGATTTCTTCAGCGACACGGTTTTCGAGGTGACGAATTGCGCATACAGCCAGGCGGCAGCCTTGCGGTCGTCCGGCGTGGACTTGAACAGGAACCAGGAACCGACGTCCTGGTAGCCGTTCTGCATGCCCTCTTTCCAGTACGGGCCGTGTGGCGACGGCGCCATGCGCCATTTCGGCGTGCCGTCCTTGTTGACCACTGGCAAGCCCGGTTTCGTCATGCCCGCCGTAAACGCCGTGTACCAAAAGATTTGCTGGGCGATTTCACCCTGCGCCGGCACCGGGCCCGCTTCCGAGAAATTCATGCCGTTCGCCTGCGGCGGCGCGTATTTCTTCATCCAGTCGATGTATTTCGTCAGCGCATACACGGCCGCCGGCGAATTGGTGGCGCCGCCGCGTGAAACGGACGCGCCGACAGGCGTGCACTTGTCGGCCGCCACCTTGATGCCCCACTCGTCGACGGGCAAGCCGTTCGGGATGCCCTTGTCGGCCGCGCCGGCCATCGACAGCCAGGCATCGGTAAAGCGCCAGCCCAAGGATGGATCTTTCTTGCCGTAATCCATGTGGCCATACACTTTCTTGCCGTCCAGTTCCTTCACGTCATTGGTAAAAAAGTCGGCGATGTCTTCATACGCGGACCAGTTTTGTGGCACGCCCAGCTCGTAGCCATACTTGGCCTTGAACTTGGCTTGCAAATCCTTGCGCGCGAACCAGTCGGCGCGGAACCAGTACAGGTTGGCAAATTGCTGGTCGGGCAGCTGGTACACCTTGCCATCGGGCGCCGTGGTAAAGCTGATGCCGATGAAATCTTTTAAATCGAGGCCGGGATTGGTGAATTCCTTGCCCTTGGCGGCCATGTAGTCGGACAGCGGTTCGACGGCGCCATAGCGGTAATGCGTGCCGATCAGGTCAGAATCGGAAATCCAGCCGTCATAGATGCTCTTGCCCGACTGCATCGACGTTTGCAGCTTTTCCACCACGTCGCCTTCCTGGATGATGTCGTGGCGCACCTTGATGCCCGTGATTTCCTCGAAAGCCTTGGCCAGCGTCTTCGATTCGTAGACGTGGGTGTCGATGGTTTCCGAGACCACGGAAATTTCCTTGATGCCCTTGGCTTTCAGCTTGGCCGCCGCATCGATGAACCACTGCATTTCAGCAAGCTGTTGCTGCTTGCTCAGGCTGGATGGCTGGAATTCCTTGTCGATCCAGGTTTGCGCCTGTTTGGCGTCGGCCAGGGCCGCATTCGACACGAGCATGGCCACCGCCGCGAAGACCGTGAACTTCAATTTCATCGTGAATCTCCTTATAGTTTTACCGGCCGCCTGCTGACGGTCCGGCCTCCATCAACACCGGCAAGCCGGCTCACCCCCAACGCATCACTATTACCAACAACACAAAACTGATGGCAGCACCAATCGCTTGCTGCATTTCCGTAAACCCCGCCCACGCCAGATTCACATACGCGGCCGTGAGCAAGCCGATGAACAAACGGTCGCCGCGCGTGGTCGGCATGGGCAAGAAGCCCTTGCGCGCGATGCTGGGCGAGCGGATTTGCCACACCGTCATGCCAGCGAGCATCAAGCCGATGCAGATGAAGAAGATGGCCACTTCCGGCGTCCACGCCATCCAGCCGAACAGGCTGGTTGTGCTATCGGTATTTTCCATGTCACACCCTCCCCATCGCAAAACCCTTGGCGATGTAATGCCGGACGAACCAGATCACCAGCGCACCAGGCACGATGGTCAGCACGCCTGCGGCCGCCAGCACGCCCCAGTCCATGCCGGCCGCCGAGACAGTGCGCGTCATGGTGGCGGCAATCGGCTTGGCGTTGACGGAGGTCAAGGTGCGCGCCAATAACAGTTCCACCCAGCTGAACATGAAACAAAAGAAGGCCGTCACGCCCACGCCCGACTTGATCATCGGCAAGAAGATGCGGATGAAGAAGCGCGGGAAGCTGTAGCCGTCGATATACGCCGTCTCGTCGATTTCCTTCGGCACGCCGGACATGAAGCCTTCCAAAATCCACACGGCCAGCGGCACGTTGAAGACCATGTGCGCCAGCGCCACGGCCAGATGCGTATCCATCAGGCCCACCGTCGAATACAGCTGGAAGAAGGGCACGAGGAAGACGGCGGGCGGCGTCATGCGGTTGGTCAGCAGCCAGAAGAACAAATGCTTGTCGCCGACAAAGTTATAGCGCGAAAAGGCATACGCGGCCGGCAAGGCGACCGTGACCGACATCACCATGTTCAAGGCCACGTAAATCATGGAATTGATGTAGCCGCTGTACCACGATGGGTCCGTAAAGATGGTCTTGTAGTTGGCGAACGTCAGGTGTTCGGGCCACAGGCTCAGCACGCCGACGATTTCCTCGTTGGTCTTGAGCGACATGTTGAGCATCCAGTAGATGGGCAATAGCGAACCCAGCAGGAAGACGATCAGGATGATGGCGCTGATTTTCTTGTGCATCATTTCTGGTCTCCCGTGCCGACGCGCTGCATCCACGTGTACAGCACAAAGCAGAACAGCAGGATGATCAGGAAGTAAATCAATGAGAACGCCGAGGCCGGCCCCAGGTCGAACTGGCCCACGGCCTTTTGCGTCAGGTATTGCGACAAAAAGGTGGTGGCATTGCCGGGTCCGCCACCGGTCAGCACGAACGGTTCCGTGTAGATCATGAAACTGTCCATGAAGCGCAGCAAGACGGCGATCATCAGCACATTGCGCAGTTTCGGCAGCTGGATGTAGCGGAACACGGCCAGGCGCGAGGCGCCGTCGATGCGTGCCGCCTGGTAATACGCGTCGGGAATGGCGCGCAGACCCGCATAGCACAGCAGCACCACCAAGGGCGTCCAGTGCCAGATATCCATCACCATCACCGTCAGCCAGGCGTCGAGCGAGTTGCCGTTGTAATTGTAGTCAAATCCCAATTGATTCAAGGTGTAGCCCATCAGGCCGATGTCGCCACGGCCAAAGATTTGCCAGATGGTGCCCACCACGTTCCACGGTATCAACAGGGGCAGCGCGATCAGCACCAGCGCCAGCGACGCCTTCCAGCCCTCGGCCGGCATGCACAGGGCAATCAAAATACCGAGCGGAATCTGGATCGCCAGCACGGAGCCGGAAAACAGCAACTGGCGCAGCAAGGCGCTGTGCAAGTCGCCGTCGAGCATGACCATGCGGAACCACTCTGTGCCCACAAACACCTTTTGCGTGGGGCTCAGAATATCTTGCACGGAATAATTCACCACCGTCATCAGCGGCAGGATGGCGGAAAAGGCCACGCACAGCAGCACGGGCAGGATCAGTAGCCAGGCGCGGCGGTTGTTATCGGTTTTACCGTTATGTATCATCAGGCCACCCGCTTATCGTTGACGTAGTACAAGGTGCGTTGCGGCGGAAAGCGCAGCCGTACAGCCTCCCCGACCACGGCGTCGATGGCGCGCAGCTTGGCCGCCACCGTGGCGCCGCCCAGCTGAAATTCCGCCAGGTAATGCGTGCCCATGTTGCGTACGGCAGTCACCGTGGCGTCCAGCGTATCCTCCCCACCCTCGCTCGCTATCAGGCATTCGACGAATTCCGGTCGCACACCGAGCGTGATTTTCCCTTGCGCGCCAGCCAGCGCCGCGCGGGCGGCGGCGGACACGGCCAGCGGCTGGCCCGCCACCCTCGCCCCGCCATCGTCCATGGCGCAATCGAGCAAGTTCATGCCTGGGTTGCCGATGAAATAGCCGACAAAGGTGTGCTCGGGTTCCTCGAACAGCGCTTGCGCGCTGCCCGTCTGCACCACTTCGCCCTGCGTCATGACGACCACCTGGTCGGCAAAGGTCAGCGCTTCCACCTGGTCGTGCGTAACGTAGATCAGGGACAATTTCAGTTCGTGGTGGATTTCCTTGAGTTTTCTGCGCAGCAGCCATTTCAGGTGCGGATCGATCACCGTCAGCGGTTCATCGAACAGCACGGCCGCCACGTCGGGGCGCACGAGCCCCCTTCCCAGCGAAATCTTTTGCTTGGCGTCCACGGACAAGCCGCTGGCGCGCAGCTTCAGGTCGCCCGTCAGCTCCAGCATCTGCGCCACCTGCTGCACGCGCTTTTTCACCTCGATCTCTTTCCAGCCGCGATTGCGCAGCGGAAACGCCAGGTTGTCGTGCACGGTCATGGTGTCGTAGATGACGGGAAACTGGAACACTTGCGCGATATTCCGAGCTTCCGTGGGCAGTTGCGTCACATCCTTGCCATCGAACAGCACCTTGCCATGCGACGGTTTCACCAGGCCAGAGATAATGTTGAGCAAGGTCGTCTTGCCGCAGCCGGACGGCCCCAGCAAGGCGTAGGCGCCACCGTCATGCCACGCCATGCTCATGGGCCGCAGCGCATAGTCGGCCGGTGCCGTGGGGTTCGGTTTGTAGGCGTGGGCCAGGTCGACCAGTTCGATGCGCGCCATGTCACACTCCTCCTTGCACAGGGGCAAACAGCAGGCCGCCATCGTCGGCAAAAATCAGCAAGGCGTGCGGCTGGCAATACACGGTGCAGGCGCTGCCGATCTCCAGGTTGTGCACGCCGCCCAGTTGCGCCACCAGGGCCAGGTCGCCACGGCGCGCATGCACATAGGTTTCCGAACCGCTGATTTCCGCCAGGTCCACCGTCGCTGCGATGGCCACGTCGCCCTCGGACTGGGGAGACAGATGCAGGCTGTGCGCGCGCACGCCGAGAATCACCTGCGTGCTGTCGCCCAGGCGGGCACGCTGTGCGCCGCTCAGGTGTATCGCCAGGCCGTCCGCCGCCTGCGCCACGCCCTGCGCATCGACGCGCGCGGGAATCAGGTTGATGGGCGGATCGCTGAAGGTGCGCGCCACGGCGATGGAATTGGGCGCGTTGAAGACGTCCAGGGTCGGCCCCTGCTGCAGCAAGCGTCCCTCGTGCAGCACGGCCACGTGGCCGCCCAGCTGCAGCGCTTCCAGCGGTTCCGTGGTGGCGTACACGACCGTCGTGCTGCCGCTGGAAAACAGTTCCGTCAACTCGCGGCGCAATTCCTCACGCAATTTGTAGTCGAGGTTCACCAGTGGCTCGTCGAGCAGCAACAGCGAGGCATCCTTGATCAGCGCGCGCCCCAGCGCCGTGCGCTGCTGCTGGCCGCCCGACAGTTCGCCGGGCGTGCGCTGCAGATACGGCGTGATATGCAGGCGCTCGGCCAGCGCCAGCACTTTGGCGTGGATCTGTTCCTCGGGCACCTTGCGCAAGCGCAAGGGCGAGGCGATATTGTCGTACACGGTAAAGGCCGGATAGTTGATGAATTGCTGGTACACCATGGCCAGATTGCGCTTGCTGACGGGCACGCCCGTCACGTCGACGCCATCGGCAGTCACTGTGCCCCCGCTGGGCTTGTCCAGGCCCGCCATCACGCGCATCAGGGTCGTCTTGCCGGCACGCGTGGTGCCCAGCAAGACGTTGATGGCGCCCGGCACCAGCGCCAGCGACATCGGATATAAATAATCGTCAGCCCCCTGCTTCCTGCTGATCTTGTCCAGTACCAGTTGCACGCGCGTCTCCTCCAGTGATGGTTTCTTATTCTTCGCGGCACCCTCTGCGGGGCGTGGTCGCCAACATGTGCTGCTTACGGCAAAGGGTGCTGCAACAGCCAGGCGTCGAGCCTGCCCGCCGTCTCGCGCGGCAGGTGCAGGCCCAGCTTGGAGCGCCGCCACAGGATGTCGGCCGCGCTGACGGCCCATTCATGGCGCCGCAAATAGTCGACTTCCGCCCCGTACAGGCCGGCGGCGATTGCCTCGCCCATGGCCGCCACATCCTTGCGCCCAGCCAGCAGCAGATGGATGCGCGTGCCGTAGGCGCGCGCATAGCGCGCCACCAGCGCCGCCGGCAGCCACGCGTACTCGCGCTGCAAGCCTTGCACGAACTGCCCGAATTCGCGCACGGACCGGTTCTGCGGCGTACTGCCGAACACGTCGCCGCCGGGCAGGCAGGCGCTGGCCGTCCAGGCTGGCCGCGTATTGCCCAGCAAGGGCGCCAGTAAATCCAGCGCTTCCTCAGCCAGCTTGCGAAAGGTGGTGATCTTGCCGCCGAAGATACTCAGCAGCGGCGCGCCCTCCTGGTCCAGCTCGAAGCGGTAATCGCGCGTGACGGCCTTGGCGTCGGCCGCCGCGTCTTCCACCAGCGGGCGCACGCCCGCATACGTCCAGACCACGTCGGCAGGATTGATGGGCTTGCTGAAATAGTAACTGGAAAGCTCGCACAAGTAACGAATTTCCGCGTCATCGATTTCCACCTTGCCGCGCTCGCCCTGGTAGTCGAGATCGGTGGTGCCGATCAGGGTGAAATCGTGCTCGTATGGAATGGCAAACACGATGCGTCCGTCCGGATGCTGGAAGATATACGCATGATCATGCTCGAACAATCGCTTGACGACGATATGGCTGCCCTTGATCAAACGCAAATGGCGGCCCTGTCCGCCGGGCGCCGCCTGTTGCAGGAACTCGGCCGTCCACGGCCCGGCCGCATTGACGACGCTGCGCGCGCGCACGGACAACTCACGTCCATCGCCTTGCTGCAGGGTCGCCTGCCAGCAAGCGTCCGCACCCGCGCCATCGCGCCGCAGGGCCGTGCAGCGCGTCTGTGTCAGCACGTGCGCGCCCTTGTCCGCCGCGTCGATGGCGTTCAGCACCACCAGGCGCGCATCGTCGACCCAGCCGTCGGAATACACGAAGCCGCGCTTGAACTCAGGTTTTAACGGTTGTCCGGCCGCGTGGCGCTCAAGGTCGATGCCTTGTGAGGCAGGCAGGATTTCGCGCTTCGCCAGCATGTCGTAGAGAAACAGGCCGGCGCGTATCAGCCAGGCGGGGCGCTGGCCTTGCGCATGCGGCATGACGAAGCGCAAGGGCCACATGATGTGCGGCGCCGAGCGCAACAACACTTCGCGCTCGATCAGCGCCTTGCGCACGAGGCCGAATTCATAGTATTCGAGGTAGCGCAGACCGCCGTGTATCAGCTTGGTGGACGCGGACGAGGTGTGGGCGGCCAGGTCGTCTTTTTCGCACAGCACCACGGACAAGCCCCGCCCGGCCGCGTCGCGCGCGATGCCGGCGCCGTTGATGCCGCCACCCACCACCAGCACGTCGCATGCCATCGCCGGCTGCGGCTGCGGCACTGCGTCGATTCCCTGCTGCATTGAGGCCATCGGGACTCCATCGTTATCAAGGACAAGCGACCAAGAAAGACTAGGCACACCCGGCGACTGTGGTTAAGATCAATACGGATGTCATACGAATGCAATATGGATAAGATTACGCCATAAATCGAACTCATAGCAACATGTTTTCACCCAAATTTGTTCGATTTTGTTCGCTTATGCAATTTTAAAGAGACACGCCCATGAATTTGAATCCCCGCCAGCGCCGCTTGCTTGAAGTGGTGCGCCAGAAAGTCACCATGTCGGTCGAGGAGTTGGCCCAGCAACTCGACGTCACGCCGCAAACCGTGCGGCGCGACGTCAAACAGATGGAAGAAGCGCGCCTGCTGGCCCGCTATCACGGCGGCGTGGGCTTGCCCTCGTCCGTGGAAAACATCGATTACAGCCAGCGCCAGGTATTCAACAGCGACGCCAAGCGGCGCATCGCCACCGCCGTGGCGGCGCAAGTGCCGCATGGCTGCTCGCTCCTGATCAATATCGGCACCACCACCGAAGAAGTGGCGCGCGCGCTGGGACAGCACACGGGCTTGCACGTGGTGACGAACAACCTGAACGTGGCCGCCATCCTGGCCGACAACGGCGCCTGCGAAGTCATCGTGGCCGGCGGTGTGGTGCGCGGACGCGACCGTGGCATCGTGGGTGAAGCCACCATCGACTTCATCCGCCAGTTCAAGGTCGACATCGGCATCATCGGCATTTCCAGCATCGACGAAGACGGCAGCCTGCGCGACTTCGATGCGCGCGAAGTGAAGGTGGCGCAAGCCATCATCGAGCAGTCGCGCGAAGTGTGGCTGGTGGCTGATCAGCATAAATTCGGCCGCAAGGCGCTGGTGCGCCTGGCCGACCTGGCGCAAATCGATATCTTGTTTACGGATGCGCCGCCGCCGGCCCGCTTTGCCGACGTCCTGCGCGACGCGGGCGTCAAGGTGGTGGTGGCCTGAGCGGCAGGTAGGGGCAAGCGCAGCGAATGATATGAAATATTTATCAATTCGGCAAAAAAGCTGTTACCATTGATGCAACATGAGTTATTTTTTTAATCTTCCTCTCCGGCAATACGATTAGCCGCTTGATATTGCTTTTTATCTATCCAGAGCAAGGAAATAAGGAAAAACTCTTTGTCGCTCAGTGATTTCCTGTGAAAACAGTGTTAAAACGACCTCAAGCACGATGATTATTCCCAAACAAACCACTCGACAGCCAGCGTCAAGGCCCTAACCATGCCGACAACGCCGCCCAGTGAAGGAAAAGAAATGAGCCATAATTTTGAAACGGCCGGCATGCCGCAAACCGCCCGTCCCAACAGCGTTCCCGTCAGCGAGCTGGAAGCCCATCTCGGCTACTGGCTGCGTTTCGTCTCCAACCACGTTTCCCACAGCTTCCAGAAAAAAGCCGAAGCCAACGGCGTGACGGTGTCCGAATGGGTCGTGCTGCGCGAAATGTTCCGCCTCGGCTGCACCTCGCCCACGGTGCTGGCGCAAGTGTCCGGCATGAGCAAGGGCGCCGTGTCGAAGCTGATCGACCGACTGGAAAGCAAGGGCATGGTCAGCAAGTCCATCCTGCTGGCGGACCGCCGCCAGCATTCGATCGAACTGACCACGGAAGGCGAAGCGCTGGTGCCCGTGCTGGCCGAGATGGCCGACCAGAACGACGAGGAATTCTTCGGCAAGCTGCCGCGCCAACTGCGCGACGACCTGCTCGATGCGATGAAGGAAGTGGCGCGCACGCATCAGCTCAAGAACGCGCCCCTGAATTAAGGCCGCTGGCGGCAAGGGTGGGACGGTGGCACGGGCGCTTCGGCTATGATGCTGGCCTGACCGTCTACCAGGAACACGCATGGCCCTGCACATCGAAACCCCTCTGCTCAACTCGCGCGCCCTGAGCCTGCTCAGCGAACGCACCATCTGGCTCAAGCTCGAAGCCCTGCAGCCGCCCGGCTCCTTCAAGATCCGCGGCATCGGTCTCGCCTGCGAAGAATACGCGCGGCGCGGCGCCAGCCGTTTCATCTCTTCTTCCGGCGGCAATGCCGGCATCGCCGTGGCCTATGCGGGACGCCAGCTGGGCATTCCCGTCATCGTCGTGGTGCCGGAAACGACCAGCGCGCGGGCCAGGGCCCTGATCGCCCAGGAAGGCGCCGAAGTCATCGTGCACGGCGCCGCCTGGCAAGAAGCCAACGCGCTGGCGCAAGCCATGCTCACGCCGCAAGACGCTTTCCTGCATCCGTTCGACGACCCGCTGCTGTGGCAGGGCCACGCGGGCATGATCGATGAAGTGGCCAGCGCGGGCCTGAAACCGGACGCGGTGGTGCTGTCGGTGGGCGGCGGCGGCCTGCTGGCCGGCGTGGCCGAAGGCTTGCAGCGCAACGGGTGGGACGACGTGGCGCTGGTGGCCGTGGAAACCGAAGGTGCGGCCTCGCTGGCCGCCGCCGTGGCCGCGCGCGACCACGTGGCCCTGCCATCTGTCGCCAGCATCGCCACCTCGCTGGCCGCGCGCCAGGTGTGTGCGCAAGCCTACGCCATCAGCCAGACGCGCCTGCTGCACAGCGTGGTGGTCTCGGACAAGGCCGCCGTCGATGCCTGCCAGCGCTTCATTGACGACCAGCGCCTGGTGGTGGAGCCGGCCTGCGGCGCGGCGCTGGCCGCCGTCTACGGCAAGGTGCCGCAACTGGCGCCCTACCGCAATGTGCTGGTCATCGTCTGCGGCGGCGTCACGGCCACCACGCAGCAGCTCGACCACTGGACTGCCACTCTGTAAAACCTACGGCGCCGCCTCAAGCAGCGCCACGCCGTCGCGGCCCTGCCCCTTGGCGGCATACAGGGCCTGGTCCGCCAGGTCCAGCAACTGCGCCGGCGTCAGCGCGCCTTCGCGGAAGATGGCGATACCGACGCTGGTCGTCACCCGCAGCGGGCCGCTGGCCAGCTCAAACGGCTGGCGGATGGCGTCGATGATCTTCGCGCCGATCTGGCGCACTTCCGCCGCGCCGTTCACGCCTTCGAAAATGATCACGAATTCATCGCCGGCCAGGCGCGCCACCAGGTCGCTGGCGCGCACGCTGCGCACCAGGCGCGCGGCGAATTCCTTCAGCACCTCGTCGCCCGCTTTGTGTCCCAGGCTGTCGTTGATGACCTTGAAACGGTCGATATCGAGATACGCCAGCGCCATCGGCGCGCGCGCCACGCGCGTACGCTGCATGCTTTGCACCAGCTGTTCGTCGAAGCGGCGGCGGTTGGCGATGCCCGTCAGGGTGTCGGTGGCGGCGGCAAACTGCAGCGCCGTATGCACCGCCTTGGTCTTGGTGATTTCGTGGATCAGGCCATACACGCCTTCCACCGCGCCGCTCTCGCCCACATCGGGCACATAGCTGGTCTGAAAGGCACGCCGGCCCGCCTCCCCCTCGCCGTCGATGGTGAATTCATATTCGACCTCCTCGCCCGCGAAGGCGCGCTGCAGGTAGGCTTCGCGCAGCTGATAAGCTTCTTCGCCCAGCACCTCGCGGATCGACTGCATCATGCTTTCCTTGTGCGACCGGCCGAACCATTTTTCAAACGTGGCGTTGATGAACTGGTAGCGGTGCTCGCGGTCGATGTAGACGATCACCACGGGAACATGGTCCGTCAGCAGTTTCAGGCGCCGTTCGCTGTCGCGCGTCTGCGCCTCGGCGATTTCGCGCTCGGCCACCAGCGAGTAAAAATCGCGGCTCAAGTCGCCGATTTCGTCGCGCCGCCCGATTTGCAGCGCCTCGATGCCCAGGCGCTGGCGGCGAATCTGGTGCACCTGGCGGCGCAAGCGCTCCAAAGGCTGCAACAGGCGCAGCACCACGCGCCAGCCGGCCAGCCCCGCCAGCGCCGCCAGCAGCACGGCGGCCAGCAGGATCTTGCTGCGGATGGCGTGCAGCGGCGCGAACGCGTCACGCATGGGATACACGGACGCCAGTATCCATCCCGTGGCGGGAATGCGGTGGTAGGCGAACAAGGCATCGACGCCCTGGGTGGTGGTGCCCGTCAGCCAGCCCTCGAAGCCCTGCATGGCGCGCCGCGTCGGTTCGCTGATGGGGCCATGCGCGTCGATATGCTGCATGATGCGCGACTTGTCGGGATGCTCGACGATGACGCCTTCGCTGGTCATGATGTACAGATAACCACCCGTGCCCGGCTTGAGCGCGCCCAGGCGCCCCAGGAAATCGGGCTGGCGCAGGTTCACGCTGGCCGCCAGCACATAGCGCACGGCGCCCTGCGCGTCGAACACGGGCTGCGTCACCACCACGATGGGCATGCCCGAAATGCTGCCGTTGAGCGGCGCGGAAATCACCGAACGCCGGGTCGCCAGCGTCTGGTCGAAATACGGGCGGCCTTTCAGGTTCATGCCCGCCTGCGGCTTGACGGGGCCCATGCTGGCCAGCAGGGAGCCATCGGCGGCCGCCACGCCGGCCGTGTAGAACTCCTTGTCCAGCACCGTTTGCGCGGCCAGGAAGCGCTGCAAGCCGGCGCCATCATGCGCGCCGCTGGCCGCCAGGCTGTCGGCGATGGCGCGCAGCACGTTGCGCTTCGCGTCGAGTTCTTCATCGATGAAGACAGCGGCGCTGGCCAGCGATACATACTGCTGGCGTCCCGTCACATCGCGCATGCCGCGCTCGGCCACGCTCAGGGTGGCCAGCGCCAGCGAGGCCACGGCCGCCAGCACGAGCAGGAAGACGACCACGCTCATGCGCGCCTTCAGGCTGGCGGGCAGGCGTCGGCGCAATCGTTTTCGCCAGTTCGTCACGTACGCTGCTGAAGGTAGTGGCACAGGCGCTCGACCGACTCGTCCAGCGCCAGCGTGCCCGTGTCCAGGGTCAGCGCGGGCGACAGCGGCGCTTCGTAGGGAGCGGAAACGCCCGTGAATTGCGCAAGCTGCCCCGCGCGCGCCTTTGCGTACAGGCCTTTCGGATCGCGCGCCTCGCACACGGCCAGCGGTGTGCTGACGTGGACCTCGATGAAATGCGCCGCGCCGACGATGTCGGCCGCCATGGCCCGGTCGGCGCGGTACGGCGAAATGAAGGCGGCGATGACGGTCAATCCCGCCGCGTTCATCAGGCGCGCCACTTCGGCCGTGCGGCGGATGTTTTCATGCCGGTCTTGCGGCGTAAAACCGAGGTCGCGGTTCAGGCCATGGCGCAGCTGGTCGCCGTCGAGCAGCGCCACGGCGCGGCCCTGCGCCTTCAGCGCTTGCGCCAGCGCCAGCGCGATGCTGGTCTTGCCGGCGCCGCTCAAGCCCGTCAGCCAGACCGTGGGGTGTTGTGCTGCTGTCATCACACTGCCTCTCTGTTACAGAGCTGGCAATATAACAAAGCCGTGCCGGAAAGGACAGATTTTCAGGCCGCGCTGCGCGCGGCAAGCAGCAACTGTCGTATCTCCGGCACGCAGGAACCGCAATTACCGCCCGCCTTGACGCAAGCCGTCACCTGCGCCGTCGTCGTCAGCTTTTGCTCCTGGATGGCGGCGCAAATGGTGTTGCGCCCGACACCAAAGCACGAGCACACGGTGGGCCCGGCGTCGACACCCTTGCCGATGGGCTGGCCCAGCAGCACGCCGGCGCGGTCCGCCGCATCCATTTGCGCGTGTGCAAACAGGCCCGCCAGCCAGCTGCGCGATGGCAGGTCGGGACGGGGCGAGACATACACGCATTGCGCGATGCGCCCTTCGTCCAGGTGCACGGCGCGGTACACGCCGGCGCTGGCGTCCGCATAATCGAGCCAGTCGGCCTTGTCGTCCGTGACGCCGAGCAGCGCGCGCGCCCAGGCGCCCAGGTCTTCAATGCGCTGGCGCCCGGCCAGCTCGTAGCGCAGGAATTGCTCGCCCTGGATGCGCGTCCAGTGCGCCACGCCGTCCAGCTTCAAGGGCGTGCGGCTCAACACGAAAGCATGCCAGTGCACGCGGAACTGCTCGATGCGCACGGGCGTGTGCTTGAATTCGGGTTCACCCGAGACGGGATCGACGACCGGGTTGACGACGGCGCCCACGCGCGCATCGGAGGCATTCGCGTCGCTCCAGTGGATCGGCACGAAAACCTGGCCGCGCGCGATGCCGCCGCCGTGCACGACCCTCGCCACCATCGCGCCCCAGGCGCTGGAAATGCGCGCCAGCTCGCCTTCGCGCACGCTGTACAACAGCGCATCCTGCGGGTGGAGGTCGATGAACGCCTCGGCGACGTGAGCGGACAATTTCGCCGCCTTGCCCGTGCGCGTCATGGTATGCCACTGGTCGCGCACCCTTCCCGTGTTGAGGATCAGCGGATACTCTGCGTCGGGCGCATTGCGCGGTGCGCGCGGCGGCGTGGGCACGAAGCGCGCGCGCCCATCCGCATGCGCGAAGCGGCCGTCGCCAAACAAACGCGCCTGGCCCTGCGGCCACTGCTGCGGCGCCAGCGCATCGTATTGCGCCGCATCCAGCTTGTCGAGGCCCGCCAGGTTGAACAGGCGCGCCGTTTCTGCCCCGTTGCGGAAGGTGGACAGGCGCGCGTGCTCGTCGAAGATGGCCTGCGGCGAGGTGAAATCAAAGCCCGCATAGCCCATGCGCGTGGCTACCTCGCACAGCACCTGCCAGTCGGCGCGCGCCGCGCCGGGCGCCGGCAAAAACGCCCGCTGGCGCGAGATGCGGCGCTCGGAATTGGTCACCGTGCCATCCTTCTCGCCCCAGCCCAGCGCGGGCAGCAGCACGTCGGCATGCGCATTCGTATCCGACCCGGCGCTGATGTCCGACACCACCACCAGTTCGCACTTGGCCAGCGCGCGGCGCACCTGGTCCGCGTCCGGCATGCTGACCAGGGGATTGGTGGCGATGATCCACACGGCTTTGACCTTGCCCGCTTCGATCGCGTGGAACAGTTCCACGGCTTTCAAGCCCGGTTTGTGCGCGATGCGCGGCGAGTCCCAGAACGTCTGCACCGTGTCGCGGTGCAGGGGATTATCGAGTTCCAGGTGCGCCGCCAGCATATTGGCCAGGCCGCCCACTTCACGCCCGCCCATGGCGTTCGGCTGGCCCGTCAGCGAAAACGGCCCCATGCCGGGCTGGCCGATGCGCCCCGTCGCCAGGTGGCAGTTGATGATGCTGTTGACCTTGTCCGTGCCGGAGGAAGACTGGTTCACGCCCTGCGAAAACGCCGTGACGACCTTGCGCGTAGCGGCAAACGCCTGGTAAAACGCCAGCAAGGCTTGCGGGTCGACCTTGCAGATTTTCGCCACCTGCACAGGATCTGAACAGTCAACATGCGCCGCAGCCAGCGCTGCGTCGAGTCCGGAGCTGTGCTGCGTGACGAACGCATCGTCGATCACGCCTGCCTGCGCCAGATAGCACAGCAAGCCGTTGAACAGCCACACGTCGGTGCCCGGCTTCACGGGCAAATGGACATCGGCCAGCTCGCAGGTGGCCGTGCGGCGCGGGTCGATCACCACCAGTTTCATCTCCGGCCGGCCTTCCTTGATGCGGGCGATGCGCTGAAACAGGATCGGATGGCACCAGGCCGTGTTCGACCCCACCAGCACCACCATGTCAGCCAGTTCCATGTCTTCATAGCAGCCCGGCACGATATCCTCGCCGAACGCGCGCTTGTGTCCCGCCACGGCCGACGACATGCACAGGCGCGAATTGGTGTCGATATTCGCGCTGCCCACATAGCCCTTCATGAACTTGTTGGCCACATAATAATCTTCCGTCAGCAGCTGGCCCGAGACATACAGGGCCACGGCGTCGGGGCCGTGTGCATCGATGATGGCGCGCAAGCCGCCGGCCACTTTGTCCAGCGCCACGTCCCATGAAGCCGGCTGCAACGCACCATCGACGCGCACCTGCGGCTGCAGCAAACGCTTGTCCAGATCCAGGGTGTCGCCCAGCGCCGAGCCTTTCACGCACAGCTTGCCCAGGTTGGCCGGGTGGCCGCTATCGCCGGCGATGCGGATGGCGCCGTCGGGCAGGCGTGTCGCTTCCACGCCGCAGCCGACGCCGCAGTACGGGCAAGTGGTTTTTACGGGCGTGCAGCTTGTCATGAGATGTCCTGTCAGGCAGCCTGGCCGCACAGGGCCTGGCCAAACAATAAATGGGAACGCAGCGCGCTGATGTCGCGGCGCTGCTGGATCAGGTCGAAATACCAGGGACCGTCCTGCACCTCGCCATACAGCACGGCGCCCACCAGGCGGCTGCCCTGCACCACCAGGCGCTTGTAGACACCGCGGCGCGGATCGCGCAGCACCAGGTCTTCGCTGCCTTCGCCGCCGATGATGTCGCCGGCCGAGTACAGGTCGATGCCCGTCACTTTCAATTTGGTGGCGCTGGCCTGCTGCACGTAGCGCCGGTGTCCCGCGCCGGCCAGGTGCGCGCCGCACACGCGCGCCTGTTCCCAGATGGGCGCGACCAGGCCGAAGGTGGCGCGCCGGTGCTGCACGCATTCGCCCACCGCGTACACGCGCGGGTCATAGCTTTGCAGGCAGTCATCGACGACGATGGCCCGCTCGCAGTGCAGGCCGGCCGCTTGCGCCAGCGCGATGTTGGGGCGCACGCCGGCCGTCATCACCACCAGGTCGGCCGGGATCGACGTACCATCGGCAAAGCGAACTGCCTGCACCCGGTCGGTGCCGAGAATTTCCGCCGTTTGCGCCTGCATCAAAAACCGCAGGCCGCGCGCTTCCAGCGCCGTTTTCAGCAGCATCGATGCGGGTGCATCGAGCTGCTGGTTCATCAGGGCACCGCTCATGTGCACCACCGTCACATCCATACCCTGGCGCTGCAAGCCGTTGGCCGCTTCCAGTCCCAGCAAGCCGCCGCCGATGACCACTGCGTGGCGGTGCGTGCGCGCCGCCTGCAGCATGGTGTCGACGTCGCTGATGTCGCGAAAACCGATCACGCCGGGCAGGTCATGCCCGGGCACAGGCACGATGAACGGCGTCGAGCCGGTGGCCAGCAGCAAGCGGTCGTAGCGCACCTCGATCCCGGACAGTGATTGCACGGTGCGCGCCTGGCGGTCGATGCGCACCACGGGGTCGCCCGCGTGCAGGGTGATGCCATTTTGCGCATACCAGTGGCGCGTGTGCAGCATGATGTCGTCCACCGTCTTTTCACCGGCCAGCACGGGCGACAGCAAAATGCGGTTGTAATTACCATGCGGTTCGGCGCCGAACACGGTGATGTCGTACAGGTCGGGGGCCAGTTTCAGCAACTCCTCGACCGTGCGCATGCCGGCCATGCCGTTGCCAACAACAACTAAAGACGGCCGTGCGGCGGTGTTCACAGGGCCACCCATACCATGCCGCCGAACACGCGCGCCGGCCAGGTAGCCACCGAATGCTCGGGCGCTTCCAGGCACTCGCCGCTGGCCAGGTCAAAGTGCTGCTTGTAGATGGGCGAGGCGACGACGACGCGCTCGCCGATGCTGCCCACCAGGCCCCGCGAGAGCACGGAAGCGCCCGCGTTCGGGTCGACATTGTCGATCGCGTACACGCGCGGCGCGGCATCGCCGATGCGGAACACGGCCACGTGGCGCCCGTTCAACAATGCGCACACGCCCGTGTCGGGCACGATGTCGGTCAAGGGGCAGATAGCCACCCAGTTGTCGGCGCTGGCGCCGGACAGTTCATTCATCGCATTCATGGCTCAAGCCTCCACGGCAAGGATGGGGATCACGCTGCTGCGGCGTTCACTCGGCGTGGCGGGCCGGATCTGGCCCCGCTCTTCGACGAACACCACGTTTTCATCGTTCTTCTCGCTGTTGACGAAGTGGCGGAAGCGCTGGCGCACGGCGGGGTCGGTGACGGCTGCTTTCCATTCGCAGGCATAGGTGTCGACCACGTGCTGCATGTCCGCTTCCAGCTCGTGGGCGATGCCCAGGCGGTCGGCCACGACGACGGCTTTCAGGTAATCGAGGCCCCCTTCCAGATTGTCGCGCCACACGCTGGTGCGCTGCAGGCGGTCGGCCGTGCGCACGTAAAACATCAGGAAGCGGTCGACGTAGCGCACCAGGGTCGCTTCATCGAGATCGGACGCGATCAGTTCCGCGTGGCGCGGCTTCATGCCGCCATTGCCGCACACGTACAGATTCCAGCCCTTTTCTGTGGCGATCAGGCCGATGTCCTTGCCCTGCGCCTCGGCGCATTCGCGCGTGCAGCCGGAGACGCCGAACTTGATCTTGTGCGGGGTGCGCAAGCCCTTGTAGCGGTTTTCCAGCTGGATCGCAAAGCCCACGCTGTCGGCCACGCCATAGCGGCACCAGGTGGAACCGACGCATGATTTCACCGTTCGCAAGGATTTGCCGTAGGCGTGGCCCGACTCGAAGCCGGCCGCGATCAGCTCTTCCCAGATGGCCGGCAACTGGTCGACTCTTGCGCCGAACAGGTCGACCCGCTGGCCGCCCGTGATCTTCGTATAGAGACCATATTTTTTCGCCACCATGCCCACGGCGATCAAGCCGTCGGCCGTCACTTCGCCGCCCGGCATGCGCGGCACGACTGAATATGTGCCATCCTTCTGGATATTGCCGAGGAAATAATCGTTACTGTCCTGCAGGCTGGCGTGCACGGGAGACAGCACGAAATCGTTCCAGCACGAGGCCAGGATATTTGCCGCCACGGGCTTGCACACGTCGCAACCGAGACCGTGGCCATGCGCTTCCAAGAGTTCGCCGAAGCTGCGGAGCTTGCCCACGCGGACCAGGTGGTGCAATTCCTGGCGCGAGTAGGCAAAGTGCTCGCACACGTGGTTGTTCACCATCAGGCCCTGCTTCTGCATTTCCGCCTTCATGATCTGCGTCACCAAGGGCACGCAGCCGCCGCAGGCGGTGCCCGCCTTGGTGCAGCTTTTGAGCGCGCCTATCGTCGTCGCGCCCTCGGCCACGGCCGCGCACAGCGCGCCTTTCGACACGTCGTTGCACGAGCAGATTTGCGCCGACTCGGGCAAGGCATCCACGCCCAGTCCCACCTTTTGCTGGCCATCGGCCTGCGGCAGGATCAGGAATTCGGGGGATGCAGGCAGCTCGATTTTATTGAGCATCATCTGCAAGAGCGTGCCGTATTCGCTGGCGTCGCCCACCATCACGCCGCCCAGCAGGTATTTGCCGCAATCGGAGACGACGATCTTCTTGTAGATCTGCTTGCGCTCATCCATGAACTGGTAGGAGCGGCTACCCGGTGCATTGCCGTGCGGGTCGCCCAGGCTGGCCACGTCCACGCCCATGAGTTTCAACTTGGTGCTCATGTCGGCACCCTTGAACGACGCTTCGCCCTCCTCTTCCAGCACATGGCGCGCCGCGATGCGCGCCATTTCATAGCCGGGCGCCACCAGGCCGAAGACCAGGCCGCCCCACAGCGCGCATTCGCCGATCGCATAAATATCGGGGTCGGAGGTGACGCAACGGTCGTCGATGGCGATGCCGCCGCGCGGCCCCACGTCCAGGCCGCAGGCGCGCGCCAGTTCGTCGCGCGGACGGATGCCGGCCGAGAAGACGATCATGTCCGCTTCCAGGTGGCTGCCATCGGCAAACTGCATGCGGTGCGTGGCCGCTTCGCCGTCGACGATGGCCAGGGTGTTCTTTTGCGTGTGCACGGTCACGCCCAGTTCCTCGATCTTGCGGCGCAGGACGCGCGCGCCACCTTCATCGACTTGCACGGCCATCAGGCGCGGCGCGAACTCCACCACGTGGGTGTCGAGCTTCAAATCACGCAAGGCTTTCGCGCATTCGAGGCCCAGCAGCCCGCCGCCGATCACCACGCCCGTGGTGGACTTGGCGCCCCAGGCCAGCATGGCTTCCAGGTCTTCGATGGTGCGGTAGACAAAGCAGCCATCGCGCTCCTTGCCCGGCAGCGGCGGCACGAACGGCGTGGAACCCGTGGCGAACACCAGCTTGTCGTAGGCCAGCACTTCGCCCGTGCTGGCAGTGACGGTTTTCGCCACGCGGTCGATGGACACGGCCCGCGCATTGAGTTTCAGGACGACGTTGCCCTTGTCGAAGAAGCCGGGCGCCACTAGCGACAGATCCTCGGCCGATTTGCCGTTGAAAAATTCGGACAGGTGCACGCGGTCGTAGGCGGGACGCGGTTCTTCGCACAAGACCGTGACGCACAAGTGCGGCGCGTTTTCCAGGGCCAGGCGTTCGAGGAATTTGTGCCCGACCATGCCATGGCCGAGGACGACGATCTTCACGGGATGGTTCATTCTGCTCTCCTCAGGCCGCGGCCATGTTCGGTTCGGCCGCCAGCCCCGTAAAACGGGCGGCGATGGCGCACAGGGCCGAGATCACCACCAGCGCGCTCAAGATGATCAGGGTCTGGCGGATGTCGCCCGTACCCTTCATCAGGAAACCGGCCGCCACGGCGCCCACGTTGCCGCCCGCGCCGATGATGCCGGCCACGCCGCCGAGCGCCTTGCTGTCGATGAAGGGCACCAGCGCGTAGGTGGCGCCGCACGCCATGTGGGTGAACAGGCCGAAGACCAGCATGGCGATGACGGCGTACGTGACGCTGTCGACCTTGGCAAACCACAGCAAGCCCACGCCTTCGCCGATCATCAGCATGAACAGCAGGGTCACGCGGCTGTTCAGATTGCCGCGCAAGGCCAGTTTGTCGGACATCCAGCCACCCAGGGCGCGGGCAAACAGGGCCAGCAAGCCGAAGCTGCCGGCTGCCAGGCCGGCGGATTTCAAAGACAGGCCGAAATGGTCGACGTAATACACGGCGGCGATGTTGTGGATGAAAATCTCGATGCCGAAGCAGGCGCCGTAGGTGACGAACAGCAGCCAGACGCGGTAGTTGGAACTGGCTGCCTTGAAGCTGGCCCAGCCACCGCTTTTGCCACCACCTTTGCCCCCTTCGATGGCGGTGCCAGCGGCGCGCAAGTCCGAGTAATTGCCTTCAGGGCAATCCTGCGTATAGCGCCAGTACAACACGGCCATCACCAGCATCAGCACGCCCGGCACCAGCAGGGCGATGCGCCAGCCCAGCGATTCGGACACGCCCAGCATCAGCACGGCACCGAGCAGCAAGGGCATCAGCGCCTGCGCCGCCCCGCCGCCCGCATTGCCCCAGCCGGCGGCGGCCGCATTCGCCGTGCCCACCACGCGGGGCGCGAACATCACGGAGGTGTGATATTGCGTGATGACAAAGCTGGCGCCGACGGCGCCGATGCCCAGGCGAAAGAACAGAAAGCTTTCATAGCTTTGCGAGGCGGCCACGCCCAGTACGGGAATGGCGCCCAGCAGCAGCAAGCCCGTGTACGTCTTGCGCGGGCCGTAGCGGTCGCACAAGGGTCCGACGATCAGGCGCACGAGGATGGTGATGGCGACGGCCGCGATATTGATATTCGCCACTTGCGCCAGGGAAAGGCCGAACTCGCCCTTGATAACCGGCATCAGCGGTGCACAGGCGAACCAGGCGAAGAAACACACGAAAAATGCCATCCACGTCAGGTGGAATGCCCGCATGGGCGGCGTGGCGAGGGAGAAGAGCGCGATGCGCGTTGCTTTTTGGCTGGCCATGATAGGTTCCCGAAGTATCCCGAAAATAACAAAAATGCAAACAAAAACGGCGCCCGCCCCCGCCGATGAAAAAAAATCAGCCAGAGCGGACGCCGTTGTCCAGGTGGTCCGTCGTTGGACCGTTGTGCGTTTATTCAGGGGATCGCCGTTGATCCGTACCTTCTGTTTAGCAAGCGCCGTGCCAGCTTGCCGCACGGGCAAATAGCCTTACCGATACGAGGTTTGCGCCAGATCATGGCCAATCACGGTGCAAGCACGCCACTTGCTGGTGCATGCGGGAACCAGCAAGTGGCAACTTTTGTCTAAATACCATTCGAAGTAGTCGCAGGAGGCCATGATGCTCAAGATACTGCGCCGCTGGCGGCCACCGTGGCTGGCTTGCGCGTGCGCCGGCGTGCTGCTCATTACGTGGAGCAACACCGCCGCAGCGCAAGAACCGAAGGAACACAGCGAACTCGATGCCACCGTCGTTGCGCCCTTCCGCGCCGCAGCCGCTGCGCGGACAACGCAGGCGCGTACCTCGCAGTCACGTACATTTATCGTGCGCCTCACTTACCCGGACGCAGGCCGCACGCACGCCGTGCACTGGACACTGACCTTGTCCGGCCCCGGACCGCAAGGGGCCGTGCTGCGGCGCTGGTCAGGCACGCAACAGGTGGGCGCCGACGGCCAGAGCATAACCCTGCCCTGGGATGGCCGCGTCGACGCCGGTGCGCGCGAGCGGCGCATGCTGGCGCCCGATGGCTTGTACCAGTTGCGCCTGCTGGCCGTAGCCGATGCGGGCACGCCGCAAGAGGCGCAGGTAGAGCAGCAATGGCACATCCAGGTGCAGCGGGGCACCAGCACGGCGCCCCGAGTGCCCGCCTTCCAGGCCGGCCTGCAACACCTGTCCAGCCTGGATGGGCAGCCCGCCTACCGCATCGTCTACGCCAACCTGCACAGCCAGACGCGCCACAGCGACGGCGGCGCGGCGCTCGACGCCTGCCGTGGCGCGCAGGAACCGCAAACGGCGCCCTTCGGCCCCATCGATGCGTACAAGTATGCGCAAGATCACGGCCTGGACGCCTTGCTGACATCCGAGCACAACCATATGTATGACGGCTCGGACGGCACCAACGCCGCCGCCCTGCCGGCAGAAGCCAAGGCCCTGTACCAGACGGGGCTGGCCGAAGCGGCCGCCTACACGGCTGCCCACCCGGGCTTCCTGGCACTGTACGGCATGGAATGGGGCGTCATCAACAAGGGCGGCCATGTGAACATTGTCAATAGCGAGCAGTTGCTGGGCTGGGAAAGAAATGCCGGCGGCGAATTGCTGGCCGATGTGGAAACGCCGAAAAGCGACTACGCAGCCCTGTATGCGCTGATGCGCGAACGGGGCTGGCTGGGCCAGTTCAACCACCCGGCGCAAACGGGCCAGTTTCTCGTCAACGGCCAGCCGCTGGGCTACACACAAGATGGCGACGCGGCCATGGTGCTGTGCGAAGTGATGAACACGTCCGCCTTTTCCACCAACGACAAGGAAACGGAGACGCGGCGCAGCAACTACGAAGCGGCTTGCAACCGGGCCCTGGCAGCCGGCTACCACGTGGTCTTCAGCAGCAACCAGGACAACCACTGCGCCAACTGGGGCGCGTCGTACGGCAACCGCACGGCCGTGCTGGTGGCCAGCCCGGCCGCCGGCATGCCCGTTTCCCGCGACAGCTTCCTCGACGCGCTGCGCGCGCGCCGCGTGTTTGCCACCATGGACAAGCACGCGCAGCTGCTGTTCACAGCGAATGGCAGGCTGATGGGCGAGCGTTTCGACAACCACGGCCCCTTGCAGCTGGCCACCCATTTCAGCAACAGCGCCGGGCGGCAAGCGGCGGCCATCGCCATCTTGCACGGTGTACCGGGCGGCAACGGCTCCGTCACCGCCATATCGGACCAGGCCGAGACCACCCTCACGCCCGCGCCCGGCCCCCATTTCTATTACGCGCGCCTGACGCAGGATGACGGCAATATCGTCTGGTCGGCGCCCGTGTGGGTCAATCAGTTGCCTTGAGGAGGCCGCCTCGCCTGTATAGCACCGCAGATTCTGCGGCGTGCTTCCATTCCAGCAAACAATATTTGAAAAGTAACTATTTTTTTAAGTAGCCGTCCATAGACACTGGTTCCCCACAGCAATCCATGGCACCATGGCTGCGCCGTTTTGCCTGCAACGCGGCCTCCATCGGACCAACCAGGAACCCTACATGTCGTCATATCGCAATCTCGCCGGCAGCATGCTGCTCGGCCTGGCCGCAGCGGGCATCGCCCATGCACAAGCACCCACGCCCGCCGCTGCCACTGCTCCGGCCGATCCCCACCTGTGGCTGGAAGACGTCCTCGGCGACAAGCCGCTGGCCTGGGTCAAACAACACAATGCCGTCACCACCAAAGAGCTGGAAGCCCGGCCCGGCTTCTCCGCCCTGCAGGCGCGCCTGAAAACCATCCTCAACTCGAAGGAACGCATTCCCTACGTCAGCAAGGAAGGCGAGTATTACTACAATTTCTGGCGCGACGCCCAGCATGTGCGCGGCATCTGGCGCCGCACCACGCTGGCGCAGTACCAGCTGGCCGAGCCGGCCTGGGAAACCGTGATCGACCTCGACCAGCTGGCCGCCGGCGAGCATGAAAACTGGGTCTGGGGCGGCGCGTCCTGCCTGTATCCAAAGGGCGAACGCTGCCTCATTTCCCTGTCGCGCGGCGGCGGCGACGCCAAGGTGGTGCGTGAATATGACGTGGCCAAACGCGCCTTTGTCGACGGCGGTTTTACCCTGCCCGAAGCGAAGGGCAGCGCCACCTGGATCGACCAGGACACCCTGTTCGTCTCCACCGATTTCGGCCCCGGCACGATGACCAGCTCCGGCTACCCGCGCATCATCAAAGAGTGGCAGCGCGGCACGCCGCTGGCGCAGGCACACACGCTGTATGAAGCCAAGGCCGACGACCTGAGCGCCGGCGCCTACAAGGACTTCACGCCCGGCTACGAACACCAGTTCATCGAACGGCAAATCGATTTCTACAGCGGCGAAATGTTCCTGCGCGACGGCGCCGAGTTGAAGAAAGTGCCGAAGCCGGACGACGCGACGGCCTTCACCGTGCGCGACCAATTGATCATCACCCTGCGTTCGGACTGGAAAGTGAACGGCAAGACCTACCTGCAAGGCTCATTGCTGGCGACCGACTTCAAGGCCTTCATGCAGGGCAAGCAGGAGCTGGAAGTGCTGTACGCGCCCACGGCCACGTCGTCGCTGGACAATGTCACACCGACCAGGTCAGCCATCCTCGTGACGACTCTGGACAAGGTCAAGAACCGCCTGACGGAACTGCGCCACGTGAACGGCAAGTGGCAGCGCCGCGCCGTCGACGCGCCGAAGCTGGGCACCCTGGCCGTCAGCGCGCTCGATCCCGTCGACTCGGACCGGTACTTCCTGACGGTGACGGACTTCCTCAACCCGACCACCCTGTACCTGGCCACGGCGCAAAGCGACAAGCGCACGAAAATCAAATCGCTGCCCGCCTACTACGACGCGGCGCCGTACAAGGTGGAGCAGTTCGAATCGACGTCGAAGGATGGCACCAGGGTGCCGTATTTCGCCATCATGAACAAGAAGACGAAGTTCGACGGCCGCAACCCCACCGTACTGTATGGCTACGGCGGCTTCGAAGTGTCGCTCAAACCCAGCTACAGCGGCACCACCGGCGTGGCGTGGCTGGAAAAGGGCGGCGTGTATGTGCTGGCCAATATCCGCGGCGGCGGCGAATTCGGCCCCCGCTGGCACCAGGCGGCATTGAAGGAAAACCGCCAGCGCGCATATGACGACTTCATCTCCGTGGCGCAAGACCTGATCAAGCGCAAGGTCACCAGTCCGCGCCACCTGGGCATCATGGGCGGCAGCAATGGCGGCCTGCTGACGGGCGCCGTGCTGGTGCAGCGTCCCGACCTGTTCAACGCCGTCGTCAGCCAGGTGCCGCTGCTCGACATGCGCCGCTATAACAAGCTGCTGGCGGGCGCCTCGTGGATGGGAGAGTACGGCGACCCGGACGTGGCGGAACAATGGGCTTACATCAGCAAGTACTCGCCGTACCAGAACGTCTTCAAGGACAAAAAGTATCCGCGCGTGCTGTTGACCACCTCGACGCGCGACGACCGGGTCCACCCTGGCCATGCGCGCAAGATGGTGGCGAAGATGGAAGAGCAAGGCCACGACGTGCTGTACTGGGAAAACACGGAAGGCGGCCATGCGGGCGCCGCCAACAACGACCAGCAGGCGCTGATGTGGGCGCTGACCTACACCTTCCTGCACGAGCAGCTGAAGTAATGTGGTGGTGTCGGATTACGCGCTCACGCGCTAATCCGACCTACCGGGCTGTAGGTCGGCGTAGGTCGGCGTAGGTCGGCTTAGCCCAACGGGCGTAAGCCGACAACATTGTTGGCCCGCCCGCGATGATGTCGGATTACGCGTTCCGCTAATCCGACCTACCGGGCGAAAGCGGCCGCCGCAGACCGGAGGTCGACGCGGGCCGCAGACATTGCTTACTTCACCTGCGCGCTGGGGCGTTCGGCGATGCGGTCGCGGTAGGCTTGCAGGTTCTGTAACCCTTCCGCACCGGGCCGGTACTTCATCAGGCCGCGCGCGAATTCCAGCGCGCAGAAGGCCGTGATGTCGGCAATCGTAAAGCGCTCGCCGGCGATATACGGCTGGCCGGCCAGCACCTGGTCCAGCCATTGCGCCGTTTCGCGCAGCTTGCCCGCCTGCGCCGTGGCGAAATCGGGAAACTGCGGGTTTTCCAGCGCCACCAGGGCCGGATGGCCGTGGCGCACCCAGTTGGCGGCGGCGCTGAACAAATGCAGTTCCACGCGGCGGTCGGCCATTTCAATGAAGGCGCGCTCCTCGAAACCCTCGCCCATCAGGTTCGGCTGCGGCTGCAAGCCTTCCAGGTAGGTGCAGATGGCACGCGTCTCGGTCAGCACGCGCCCGTCCGCCAGTTCCAGCACGGGCACGCGGCCCAGCGGGTTTTTCGCCAGGAAGGCGGGGTCGCGGTGCTGGCCCGCCATCAGGTCGAGCGCCACTTCCTCGATGCCGGTGATGCCCTTCTCGGCGATGAACATCGTAACGCGGCGCGGATTGGGCGTGCGGGGGCTGATAGTCAGTTTCATGTGCGTGGGTCTCGTCTCGTTATGGTGGTTCACAATCATACCAGCGCACGGCAGCCACGCGACGGCCCTGGTGCGTTGACTTTGCCCCCGTTTCCACTTAGATTGCTGTACGGGAACGCTGGCTTTCAGTTCCAGCGATGTCCCCCAACCGCCATCAACGCTCGCAGCCTATCCGGCTGGCGGGCGTTTTACTCATGAACGAAGGGCATACCATGCATCGCACACCGACTCCGCGTTTCCGCCGCAGCCAACTGGCCGCCGCCGTCCTGGCACTGGCTTCCATCACCGCAGCCCATGCGAGCCACGCCGCTCCCGCCGCCAGATACGCCTCGGCCAGCCATGCCGCCACGACCACCACGCAGCTGCCGCGCGGCGTCACGCCTTTGCACTATATTGTGTCGATCACGCCGGACGCCGCCGCCGCCACCTTCAAGGGCGAAGCCGCCATCAAGGTGGCCGTCGACACGCCAACGGCCAGCATCACCTTCAATGCCCTGAACCTGGCGTTTGCCGCCGCCGCCATCGAAGGCGCAGGCGGCAGCAAGCAGGTGACGCGCAAGATCGAGTTCGATGCAGACAAGCAGACGGCCACCGTGCATTTTGCCGAGCCGCTTGCCAAGGGCGAGTACCTGTTGCGCATCGACTACACCGGCAAGATCGGCACGCAGGCCACGGGCCTGTTCTCGCTCGACTATGACACGCCGCAAGGGCGCCAGCGCGCGCTCTACACGCAGTTCGAGAATTCCGATGCGCGCAGCATGCTGCCGTCGTGGGATGAACCGGACTACAAGGCCACCTTCGATCTCAGTGTGGTCGTGCCGAGCAGCCAGATGGCCGTCAGCAACATGCCGATTGCCCGCAGCGAGGAGATGGGCTATGGCATGAAGCACGTGTACTTCGCCACCACGCCACGCATGTCGACGTATCTGCTGTTCTTCGGCCTGGGCGACTTCGAGCGCGCCACGGCCATGAGCGACGGTACGGAAATAGGCGTCATCACCAAGAAGGGCGCGCTGGCGCAAAGCCGCTTCGCGCTCGACGAGTCAGCCGCCCTGCTGCGCGAATACAACGATTACTTCGGCGTGCGCTACCCGCTGCCCAAGCTCGACAACATCGCCGCGCCGGGCCGCAGCCAGTTCTTCGGCGCCATGGAAAACTGGGGCGCCGTCTTCACCTTCGAATACGGCCTGCTGCTCGACCCGGCCATCTCGACCCAGTCGGACAAGGAAAACATCTACACCACGCTGTCGCATGAAATGGCGCACCAGTGGTTCGGCGACCTGGTCACCATGCGCTGGTGGGACGACCTGTGGCTCAACGAAGGTTTTGCGTCGTGGATGGAAAGCCGCACCACGGAGCGTCTGCACCCGGAGTGGAACACGGCCCTGTCCAACGTGGGCGGGCGCGAATCGGCGATGAGCCAGGACGCGCTGCGCACCACGCATCCCGTGGTGCAGCGCATCGCCACCGTGGAGCAAGCCAGCCAGGCCTTCGACGGCATCACCTATCAGAAGGGCGAAGCGGTGATCCGCATGCTCGAAGCGTACGTGGGCGCCGACACCTGGCGCACGGCCGTGCGCAGCTACATGCGCAAGCATGCGTATGGCAATACGGTGTCGGACGACCTGTGGCGCGAAGTCGATGCGGCCGCCGGCAAGCCTGTCAGCGCCATCGCCCATGATTTTACCCTGCAGCCGGGCGTGCCGATGATCACGGTGGGCCAAGCCGTGTGCAGGAAGGGCAGCACGCGCGTGACCCTGACGCAGACGGAGTTTTCCAAGGACCAGCCGGAGAAGAAAGCGCTGTCGTGGAAAGTGCCGGTGATCGCCTCGACGGTTGGCAACGGCAAACTGGCCCGCGTGCTGGTCAAGAATGGCAAGGCGACCTTGAACGTGCCCGGTTGCGGCGCCCTGCTGGTGAACGCGGGCCAGAGCGGCTACTACCGCACCGTGTACGCGCCCGCCAACACGCGCGCGCTGGCGGGCAGCTTTGCGCGCCTGGCGCCCATCGATCAACTGGGCTTGCTGGCGGACAGCCAGTCGCTGGGCCTGGCCGGTGCGCAAAACCTGGCTGATTTCCTGGAACTGGTGAAGGCGACGCCGCTGTCGGCCGACCCGCAGGTGCTGGGAAAGGTAGCCGGCGCCCTGGGCGGCCTGTACGAACAGTATGCCGGTGATAGCACGGAGAGCAAAGCGCGCCAGCAGGCCTTCGGCCGCTTCGCCATGGCGCGCCTGGCGCCGATGATGGCGCAGACGGGCTGGGAAGCGCGCGCGGGCGAAGCGTCGAGCGTGGCGACCCTGCGCGCACGCCTGATTGCCATCCTCGGCGACATGGGTGAGCCGGGCGTGATCGCCGAGGCGCGCCGCCGTTACGCGGCCAGCGAGCAGGATCCCTCCGCCATGCCAGCGCCGCTGCGCCGCACCATCCTGGGCGTGGTGGCGCAGCATGCGGACGCCGCGACCTGGGAGCAGCTGCACGCCAGGGCGCAGCAGGAAAAGACGCCGCTGGTCAAGAACCAGTTGTACGACCTGCTGGCGTCGAGCGATGATCCAGCCCTGGCGCAGCGCGCGCTGACGCTGGCGCTGACGGATGAACCGGGCGTGACCAACAGCCCCGCCATGATCTCGCGCGTGGCGCGCACGCATCCGGAACTGGCCTTCGACTTCGCGCTGGCACACCTGGAGCAAGTCAATGCGCGCATCGACGCCAGCTCGCGCAGCCGCTACTTCCCGCGCCTGGCCGCCGGTTCGGCGCAGCCAGAGATGATCGCCAAGCTGGAAGCGTATGCGCAGGCCAACCTGCCGGCCGGCGCGCGTGGCGACGCCGACAGTTCCGTGGCCGGCATCAAGTACCGCATCAAGGTGCGCGCCGAGCGCCTGCCGGCGGTCGATGCGTGGCTGGCCAAGCAAACGGGCTAAGTAAAATTCCCGGCGCCGCGGCGCCGGGAGGCGATGAACACCGATGAAAACGCAGGCAAAAAAAACCGGCTTCGCAGATTGCGGTAGCCGGTTGAAACGCTGTTTCAGAGCGCAGGGATAAACTGGGAAAAACAGGAAAGCGGAAATCGTGCCGGTCATTGAGGTGTCCGGCAACCCTGCGCCCGGGGTTTCCGTGCGCCATGTATCCACTATGCCAGCCCTTCGTTGAGACAGGCTTAGGACTTCATTAAATCCCCGCACTATCCCTGCATTTCCCCTGCCCCGCCCTGCAATAATTACCACAAAAACAAGTTTCACGTGTCTGGTGCCGATGCTTGAGCTCACCGGCTAAGCTGTTGAGTCATGCCTGCATCCTATCGCTCCCGGAACGTAGTGATGTGCCCAACGCATGCTATGTGCCAACACAAGCATCATAGCAGCGCCATGTGACCGCCTTATGACGTAGCGCTAACAATACGCGCGCCGCCGCGCCGATCGCGTACTATGCTCCTGTTGCCCCTGCCCTCTTCTCTGCCCATGCCCAGCCAGAACCTTCGCACCATTTTCCTGCTTGCCTGCGCCGTGCTGGCGGCCTGCACGCCCTTGCCGCCCGCTCCTGCCCAGGCACCTGCGCCGGCCGCCCCTGCAGCCCTATCCGCCACAACTGCGCCCGCGTGGCAACAGCCGGGCATGCACGTGCTGCATATCGTCGCGCAGGAATCCCTGCTGACGATCACCGTGCGGCGTGGCGGCGCGCTGGCCCGCCTGGGACATGACCACGTGATCGCCAGCCGTACCTTGCAGGGCGTGGTGACGCCCGCGCCGGGACGCGCGCAATTCCAGTTCCGGCTCGACCAGATGAGTGTGGATGAAGAGGGCTTGCGCCAGGCGGCGGGCCTGACGACGACGCCGTCGGCCGACGCCATCGCCGGCACGCGCCACAATATGCTGGTGCGCGTGCTGGATGCCGAGCGTTATCCGTGGGTCAGCATCGAGGCCCGTCGCACGGGCGACAAAGAGGTGTTTGAGGCCGACATCACGCTGCATGGCGTGACGCGCACCGTGCAGTTGCCAGTGCGGGTCGAGCAAGCGGCCGATGGGCGCGGCCTGCAGGCCAGCGGTAGCCTGCTGCTGAAACAGAGCGACTTCGGCATCGTGCCGTTCGCCATCCTGGGCGGCGCCATGGCCGTGCAAGACCAGATGGAACTGGCGTTTCGCATTACCGCCCGGCAAGACGTCAGCGCGCCAGGATCAGGCGCAAACCCAGGCCGATGAAGATGGTGCCGGCCACGCGGTCCAGCCACAGGCCGGCGCGCGGGCGGCGGTTGAGCCACAGGCCGACGGCGCCGGAAAAATAGCCGAGCAGGCTGAACAGCACGCAAGCCTGCGCCGTGAAGACCAGGCCCAGCTGCGCCGTCTGCCAGCTGGCATGGCCCTGGCCCGCGACGATAAACTGCGGCAAGAACGACAGAAAAAACAGCACGACTTTCGGATTGATACTGTTGGCAAACAGTCCTTTGCCGAACAGGCGCAGAAAGGACTCGTCAGGCAAGGCGCCCGCGCCATCGACTCTGGCGCCGCCACGGCTGCGCAAGGCGCCGATGCCCAGCCACACCAGGTACAGTCCGCCAGCCACTTTCAGCGCCATAAATGCCGTGGGCGAGGCGGCCAGCAGGGCCGACACGCCGATGGTCGCCAGCACCGTGTGCGTGAGGCAGCCAAGGGCGCAGCCCAGGCCGAATGCCATGCCCTGGCGGCGCCCGCGCGACATGCCCACACCGAGCACCATCAGGTTGTCGGGGCCGGGACTGGCGGTGATCAAAACGGCGGCGGCCAGGAAGGCCAGGAACTGGTCGGGACTGAGCATGAATATCTCGCGGGCAAAGGCGCCATGATACCGGAGCGCGCGCCATGCCGGCAGGACATGAAATTGTCCTTATGCCACCGAGAGTCGATTAAAATGAGCCATCCACAGCAAACGGCGTTGCCACCAGTCCCGCGCGACCACCACCACACTCATCGATGCCAGCCCACCCGCCCCCGTCCCGCCACCGCGCTTCCTGCTCCCGCGTCAGCGCCTGGCTATGCGGCTGGCCGCTCCTGTTCGGTCTGCTGTTCGGTCTGCTGTTCAGTCTGCTGGGCCTGGCGGGCGCGGCGCAGGCGGCACCCTTGTCCCTGAGCAAGCAAGGCATTGCGCACCTGGGCAGTGAAGGGAAACTGTTTTTCGCCGGAAATGACGCCGCGCCTGCCGATGCGGCCGCCCTGCCCGCCTGGCTGGCGCGCCAGCGCCCGGCCGACCACGTCGACCTGTTCGGCGGCGCCTACTGGCTGCATGCGCAGGTGCGCAACGACAGCAGCGTCGCGGCCTGGGTCATCGACCCGAACGACACCCTGATCGACCTGGTCGACCTGCACGTGTATGGCCCCGCACCGCACGCGGCGCCGCACACCTTGCTGACGGGCTACCAGCGCCCGCACGAGTATTTGTTGCACTACGGCAGTAACGTACAGCTGGCGCCGGGCGCCACGTATGACATCCTGATCCGCTTTTCCAGCCCCTACTACGCGCGCGCACCCCAGTTCGGCGTGAGGACGCAGCAGGACTACCGCAAGCTGGTGGCCCAGGAAAACTTCCTGATGGTGGCGTCCATCGGCGCCCTGCTGGCGCTGGGCCTGTTCAATTTCTTCATCTTTTCCATCACCCTGGACAAAGCCTCGGCGTATTACGCGCTGTACGTGCTGACGTATGGCCTGGCCTGGGCCATGACTTTCCACGTCTTTGCCGACCTGTTCGACTGGCACCAGCTGCAGCTGCATTACGTGCCGTTCTTCCTGCTGCCCGTCTTCAGCACCCTGTTTTACATGCATTTCCTGCGCCTGCGCGACTACTCGCCCTTGCTGTACCACCTCAGCAAGGTCAACCTGGTGCTGCCCCTGCTGCTCTTGCCCAGCTGCTTCGTCGCCCTGGCGTATGCGCACACCCTGGCCACCATTGCCATCAGCATCTGGATGCTGCTGGCGCTGATCTGCGGCATCGTCGTCTGGTGCCGCGGCTACCAGCCGGCGCGCTTCTTCGTGCTGGCCTTCGTCGCCCTGATGCTGCCCGGCTTCCTGATCCTGCCGGCCAACCTGGGCCTGATGCCGGCCATGGTGGCCAACGCCCAGCTGGTGACCCTGCTCGGTGGCACGCTCGACGGCTTGCTGCTGGCGTTTGCCCTGGCCGACCAGATCCGCCTGCTGCGCAACAACCTGGAACAGCGCGTGCAGGAGCGTACCCAGGCCCTGACCCTCAGCAACGACGCCCTGCTGAAGGCCAAGGAGCACGCGGAAGTGGTCAGCCGCCACCGCATCGATTTTCTGTCCGCCATGAGCCACGACATCCGCACCCCGCTGGCCGGCGTGATCGGCATGCTGAAGTTCGCCCTGCGCGACCAGTCCGTCAAGGGCCGCACGCAGGAATACCTGCGCATCGGCCTGCACAATGGCGTGTCGCTGCTGACCATTCTCAACGACATCCTCGATTTCTCGAAGATCGACGCGGGCAAGCTGACCCTGGAAACCGTGGACTTCGACCTGCTGGCGCTGATCGGCGACGCGGCCGGCATCGTGCAGGGCCAGGCCGACGCCAAGAGCCTGCTGCTGCGCCGCGAACTGGCGCTGGACCTGCCGCGCTACGTGCGCGCCGATCCCACGCGCCTGCGGCAAATCCTCATCAACCTGCTGGGCAACGCGCTGAAATTCACGGCCAATGGCGAAGTGCTGCTGGAAGTGCGGCGTGCCCGCACGCCGCCGCGCCGCGATGGCCGCAGCGAGATCGACTTCATCATCAGCGATACGGGCCCCGGCATCGACGCGGACACCTTGCCGCGTTTGTTCCAGAAATTCGAGCAAGCCGACCACTCCACCACGCGCCGCTACGGCGGCACGGGACTGGGCCTGGCCATCTGCAAGGAACTGGTCGAACTGATGCAGGGCAGCATCGGCGTGGAAAGCCGGGTCGGCATCGGTTCGCGCTTCCATTTCACCTTGCCGCTGCATGACGGCAGCGCGCCGGCGGCCGATGCGCGCCGCCCCACGCACCAGGCGCGCCATGCCTGCCGCCTGCGCATCCTGTGCGCCGAAGACGTGCGCACCAACCAGATCATCATCGGCACCCTGCTCGAAAGCATGGGCCATGAGGTGACCATCGTGGAAAACGGCGAACAGGCGCTGCGCGCGCTGGGCACGGGTGCCTACGACTGCGTGCTGATGGATGGCCGCATGCCGCTGATGGATGGCGAACAGGCCGCGCGCCTGATCCGCGACGGCGGCAACGCGCAATTCCCGATTCCCGACGCGCACATCCCCATCCTCGCGCTGACGGCCAACGCCAGCGAACATGACCGGCAACGCTACCTGGCCTGCGGCATGGACGACTTCCTCAGCAAGCCCGTCGACGAAGCGCTGCTGTTCCAGAAAATCGACGCCATCATCGACCTGCTGCTGGCGCGCGGCCACGCCCTGCCACCGGCCATGCCCACCGGTGACGACACGCTGGCGCGCCAGTTCGGCCTGGACGACCCCGCCGACGAATCACCCGCGCCGGCCGATCCCATGACGGCGCCCGTGCACATCCTGCCGCTGGCAGGCCTGTCGCCGCAGCACTTGCAGCGCATCGCGCAAGCGTTCCTGACGGAGGCGCCGCGGCGCCTGGACCTGGCCTGCCACGCCGTGCGCGATGGCAACGCCAGCGCAGCCGCCGCCGCCTTCCACGCCTTGAAAGGCAGCGCCGGCTACCTGAGCCGCCCCACCCTGCACGGCCTGTGCCACCAGATGGAAACCCTGGCCTCGAACGGCCAGCTCGATAACGTGACGCAATTCCTGCCACAGCTGCAGACGGCGCTGGACGTGGCGCGGCGCGACCTGGAAGCTCAGCCGGGAGCTTGAGGCGCCCGCACTAAAAATCCGTCTCGCCCTGAATCACGGCCGGATAACCGGTCATGGCGCGCGAGGTCTGCATGCCCGCCATCACGGCCGCTTCCACGCAGCCCGCGTTGAGGCCCGTCTTGATCCAGTCGCCCGTCAGGAACAGGTTACTGAAGCCCGACTGGTCGGTGGCCAGCCGGTACTGCGTGCTGTTCACCACCGACATCACGTAGCGCTCGGACGGGTCGACGTTGGCGCGCCAGTACTGGCTGTCGAAGCGCGCCGGCCCCGTGCCGGCTTTTGCGTCGACCAGCCATTGCCAAGGAAACGCGCCGGGCGCGCCCGCCTCGGGCCACAGTGCGCCGATCTCGCGTTCCAGCTGGTGCAGCGCGCCCTGTTTCGCCCTGGCCGCGCAGCGGGCGGGAAAATCCGTGTCGGTGACGGGCGGGTAGCTGTCGACGGGGAAGGCGCTGCAAAAATACGAGACGTTTTTCGGTTCCAGCCCCGCCGGCCAGTCTTCGTGCGCCAATAATTGATCCATCGGCGCCCACGTGTCGTACGGTTCCGTGAAGGCCGACAACACCGGTTGCTGGCCTTTCGGCTGCGTGGTCCAGCCCATCTGCGCCAGGTTTTTGTTCAGCCACACCTGGTAAGCCTGCGTGGCCACGGTTTGCACCTTCTCGGCCGCCAGTTGCAGGGCCGGGCTTTGCGCCAGCAGTTGCGGGCACAGGGCGGGCAGCGAGCCGATGGAAATGCCGAACACCACCTTGTCAAAGTCGACGCCCTTCTTCAAGACCGTGGCCGGCAGCGCGCGGCCGAACGCTTGCTGGTACTGCTGCGGCCAGCCGCTCCAGTACGATTCCAGGTTGACGTCCTGCGCTTGCAGTAGCGCTGCCTGGGTCGGCTCGATCTGCGCGTAATCGGGCGCGCTGGGCCAGCAGGCCAGGCCTTTCACATCCACCAGCGGCGCGTAGCCGGCAGCCGGGTCCTTCAATTGCACCTGCTGCGTGATGCGGATGCTGTCGATGTCGCCCGCGCCCGGCACCAGTTCTTCCACGCGCTGGAAGAACTTGAATTCCACGCCGCGCTTGGCGAGCACCTGGTACAGGGGCGTGAAAATCGTGTCGCCCATGCCGGCCTGCATCTTGAACATGATGCCGCCCTTGTAGGCCAGGCCGATGCGCGCCATCGCCCGCAATAAGGTGCCCGCCTCGATGTTCGGTTTCGCGAAATCACCGCCCTCGTAGGCGAACACCAGGTCGTAAAAGCCGCGCACGGGCGCCGAATTGACGCTGAACTGCTCGTCGCCGCCATGTTTTTTCAGCCAGGCGCGGAAATCGATGTCGTTGATGACGTCAAAGCCATTCTTGAACACGCCATCCTCGAACATGCCCTTCATGACCGTGATGCCCAGGTCCAGGCAAATGAACAGGCGGCGCAATGCATCGTCGCCATCGATCAGGGCGCGGTAGCGCAGGCGCAGCCAGGCGCGGATACCGTTCAGGGTGCTGGCCAGCAGCTGGTGGCGCGCCTGGTCGTGGCGCGAGGAGTCCGGCGCCAGGTCGGCCACCAGCGCCGCCAGCGCGCCCACGGACAGGCCCACGTCGAGCCCCAGTTCATCGGCTTGCCCCACCACTTCATCGGCCAGGCGGCGCAGCCAGCCCGGCCACACGCCCTCGCCTTGCGCCGCGGTGGCGCTGGCACTGGCACTGGCACACTCTATGCGCGCGTCGGCGTCCGCCACTTGCCGGATCTGGCGTATCCACTGCTCGATCCAGCCCACCATGGCGATGGCCATCTGCCACAGGGTGATGTCTTCGCCGCCCTCGCCCGGCTCGCCCGGCAAGGTGGGAAAGACGATCGACCAGTTGCGCCACTGGCCCTTGACGTCTTCCGACAGGGCCACGTAATCGTGCTGTTTGAAGGCGTCGCGCCAGGTGGCCAGCGGCGCGCCGGGCGGGCGTTCCAGGCTCGCGTAGGCTTCCTTGATCATCTTGAAGGCGTTCGCATAAAAGCCGAACCAGATGTGCAAGCCGTGTTCCTCGATGCGCTGGCCCGCTTGCGCATTGCGCCCGCTCGCGCCCTTGCCGCCCAGGCGCCAGCCCAGCTGGTACACGGTGATGGCGTGCCGGTTTTGCCAGCCCGGCTGGCTCGTCAAATAATACGCGGTGGTCATGGCCGCCACGCCGCCACCGAGGATGGCGATCTTTTCCGGCGCGATCTGCGAATTGTCGACCAATTCCTCGCCCGGCATGGCCGTGAAGTCGAAGTTCACATGGAACGGCAATATCGCCGCCTGCGGCCCCAGCTGCAAGCCCAGGGTCTGGTCCAGCGGAAAGCTGTCAAACGCGTGCAAGGTGCATTCATACTCGTAGCCGAGCAGGCGCGCGCTGTGCAGGCGGTTGATTTCGGCCGGCGCGGCGACGATGGCCTGGTACACGGCTTTCACGCCGGCGCTGTCGGGAAATTGCTTGAGGAAGATCTGGTCGATGCGAGGTTTGCGCAACAGCGACAGGATGTCCGCCCAGCCGGCCTGGTCCATGTCGAAGAAATCGGGAATGGAGAGGAAAATCTGGAAGGCCTGCTCGATGAGTTCCAGGAAACTGTTGACGGGTTTGTGCTGCCCCGTCTGCACGGTGGCGTTGACTTCCAGCAACGGATGCAGGGCCAGTTTCGTTTCCGGCGAAAAATGCTGGAAACCCTTGGCGGCCACGGCACAGCGCAGCGGCTCGCTGCCGGCGGCGGGAATCTCGTAATCGCACAGGTATTTCGGATAGCCGAACAGCTCGCGTCCGTTGATCAGGGCCATGGCGTCGTCGACGAAAATATGGCACGGGTACCAATAGATATGCGCGAGCTTGCCTGCCGCATCCATCTGGCCCACCATGATCCAGGTGACGATGTCGACTTCCGTGATCCAGCCCTTGGCCTGGTCGACGGGATTGGCGGAGTCCGCATGGTTGACGCGCGTAAACGTCAGCATCACGTACGGCGACAGCGCTTTCAGGGTCATGCGCTTGCCCGCCACCTGGTTCAAGGTGGTATTCACGGTGGCTTGCAGCCTGGCCAGGTCGCCCCTGACGAAATAGCCGAACATTTCCGACTGTTTCAATTGCAGCGGCGAGTGCATCATCACCGAACCGCCCTGATAGATATACGAAGGTCTTGCCGAAGGTTGCGCCGTCATTGCCCTGCCCCTGTGAAGTTTCAGACAAACAAGATTGCTACAGTGTATTGAGAAAGAACAATGAATGATATGAAATAAATGAAAGGATTTGCCAAGATGCATGGGCTCAGCAGCACGCCACACGCGCGGCGGCCGGGGCAAGCCTGGGCCATCGGGTGTACGATGAGCCATCTTGCATATCCGAGCACAGGCAATGATTACCACCGACTACGTTTCCACTTATTCCGGCAACCGTTTTTATCCCTTGCGCCCGCATATCGACAAGGTAGTCATTGAAGACATTGCCCACGGCCTCGCGTATCAGTGCCGCTTCAATGGACAGACGCAAGTGTTTTACTCGGTCGCCCAGCACAGCCTGATCGTCGCCGGGCTGGTGCCGCCCCATTTGCGCCTGGCCGCCCTGCTGCACGACGCGGCGGAAGCCTACCTGGGCGACATGGTGAAGCCCTTGAAAGTGCTGCTGCCGGAATTTTCCGTACTGGAAGACAAGGTCAGCGCCATCATCGCCGCCACGTATGGCCTGGATTTTTCCGACTACGCCCCCATCAAGCGGGCCGACCTGATCGCGCTGGCCACGGAAAAGCGCGACCTGATGCCGCACTCGGCCGAGCGCTGGGCTTACCTTGACGGCATCGCCCCATTGCCCGGTATAATCGACGCCATGGGTCCGGCCGAAGCCAAACAGCGCTTCCTGCATGCCTTTGCCCAGCTGAGCGGGCTGGGGCTGGTAGCGTGAATGCTGCCACCCTGCCGCACGAACGGGCGCTAAGCCCCGGTTTTTGCACGGCTTTTTCAGATATCCACAGCAACTGTGGATAAAGTTGTTGATAAGCCCCTCTTGACAAGCCGCAACGCCAGTATCGATGCGGCTTTCAACAATTTGCTGATTTCACAGGCAATTTTTTACTCCAATGAAATCAATGACTTAGAATCATGATTTTACGCCAAAGCAAAGTTGCCCGAACACCATGAAAATATATTTTTCTGGGCATACGCAATCTTGCTCCAGGCTGTCTTGCCTGAACCGCATTGTTTTGACAAACCCCGCAGACTGGCATAGTGTGGAGTGAGTGAGCACGATCAACGGTGGATAAATGCATGAATATGGATAGCGACAGTCCCGCCAAGGGAGCGGACGAACCCGACTGGCTGGTTGAGGAGCCACTCGGGCGGGCAGACGCGGCGGCAGAGTCCGCCAACGCGGCGCCATGGCGCGTGCTGATTGTCGATGACGATGTCGATGTGCACGTGGTGACCAAGTTCGCCCTCAGCCAGGCCAGTTTCCAGGGCCGCAGGCTGAGCTTTCTGCACGCGTATTCGGGCGCCGAGGCGCTCGCCTTGCTGCGCAGCACACAAGATATCGCCGTGGTGCTGCTCGATGTCATCATGGAAACCCAGGATGCCGGGCTGCAAGTGGCGCGCCAGGTGCGCGAAGACTTGCACAACAGTGCCGTGCGCATCATCCTGCGCACGGGCCAGCCTGGCCAGGCACTGGAACACCGCATCATCATCGACTACGACATCAATGATTTCTGGTGCAAGACCGACCTGACCACGCGCAAGCTGTTTACCACCGTGATCGCCTCGCTGCGCACCTACGCCACCTTGCGCGAAGCGCAGCAACAAGTCGCCGACCTCGCCGCCGCCCTGGCCCACTGCGGCGACGCGCCAGCGCAACCGGCTGGCGGCAAACCCTGAGCAGCCGCCGCTACTTTCAGTCATAAAAACAAAAGCACTGGATAGGCATACAGGCTTGTGACATGCCCCATTCTGGCCCATCTTGCTGGCCGATGGCAGGCGCTGACCGGCCCCAATTTCCTAAGTAGCGGATTGTTAAGCGCTTTTTCAGATATCCACACGGACTGTGGATATCTTTGTGGATAAGCGCCTATTGACAGGCTTCAAAGCCACAGCCCGTGCGGCTTTCAATAAACTGCTCAATCAAACAGCAAAAATAAAACCCATAAAAATCAATCACTTAGAAATTCGCATATCATCACAAGAAAATTATTTCAGCAATTTCGCTAACCCATCATTTGTGCATAACTGAGCCATAATGATCAATCCGACAACGCCGCACTGACGCTGCCGGCAACACAGTTGCCGTGTGGCTACTCAATGCATAGTCTGGCGGCGCTGCTCCGGATGCAACAGCACGCGTTCGATCAGTTCCGGGGCGACATTGTATGACTTCAGGTATTCCAGGGCACACAAGGTACTGAAGGCGGCCTGCACGGCAATGCCCAAGTTGACGATATCGCACATCTTTTGATCGACCCGGGCATGCGGCACCACGGTTTTGACGGGCATATGCAGCGTTTCTGTGGAATTAAGCATGATGAACAACTCCTGCGAAGGGGGAACGGAGGGAGGGAGACGGCCTAGCGCTACGAACCGCACCCGCGCTGACAGGAACAGTGGTCGTGCTGCCGATAAAGTATTGCCGATAAACTCACGATGTCAATGGCAGGGAAACATGAGCCACAGTTTTTTTCTTGCAGGCACAACTGGAGCCGAAAGCGATGGACAAGCGCAATCGGCCACGGCGATAATCAGCCATGTCTTCATCCCCCCCGCCCGACCTGCCCCGCCCGCAACCGGCCTCGCTGGCCGACCTGTTCTTCTCATTCACCTGGCTGGCCTTGCAGGGCTTCGGCGGCGTGCTGGCCGTGATCCAGCGCGAAATGGTCGAACGCAAGCGCTGGCTGACGCAGGAGGAATTTCTGGAAGACTGGGCCGTGGCGCAAATCATGCCCGGACCGAATGTCGTCAACCTGTCGCTGATGGTGGGCGGGCGCTATTTCGGCTTGCCGGGCGCGCTGGCGGCGCTGGCCGGCATGCTGGCCGTGCCCCTCGTCATCGTGCTGCTGCTCGGTGTGCTGTACACGCGCTTTGGCGACAACCCGCAGATGGCGGGCGCACTGCGCGGCATGGCCGCCGTGTCGGCCGGCATGATCGCCGCCACGGGCGTGAAACTGGCGACCGCGCTGGTGAAACATCCGCTGCCCCTGTGGCTGACCTTGTCCATCACCGTACTGGGCGTGCTGATGGTGGCCGTGCTGCGCTGGCCCCTGCTGTACATCCTGCTGGGCCTGGGCGGCATCGGCTGCCTGCTGACGTATCGAAAGCTGTCCGCATGAATCCGCCACTGCAACTGGTGTTGAGCACGGGCGACTGGCTGAACCTGTTTGGCCACTACCTGATGCTGTCGCTGATGTCGATTGGCGGCGCCATTTCCACCACCTCCGAAATGCACCGTTTCCTCGTCGAGCAGCATGGCTGGCTGACGCAGGCACAATTCAATGAATCGATCGCCATCGCCCAGGCCGCGCCCGGCCCGAACGTGCTGTTCGTCGCCCTGATGGGCTGGAACGTGGGCATGAATGCGGGCAGCTACACGGCCGCTTACCTGGGCGTGCTGGTGACCATGGTGGGCATCATGCTGCCCAGCACCACCCTCACCTACGTGGCGGCTCAGTGGGGCTACCGCAACCGCGACCTGCGCCCCGTGCGCGCCTTCAAGCAAGGCATGGCGCCCATCGTCATCGCCCTGCTAATTTCCACCGGCATGATTTTGGGCGGCGCCAACCATGACCTGCGCACGGACTGGCCCCTGTGGAGCCTGTCCATCGTGGCCGGCCTGATCATCTGGCGCACGAAGATCCATTTATTGTGGCTGCTGGCGGCCGGCGCCGTGCTGGGCTGGTTCCAAGTCGTCTGACCTTACACGGCCAAATGGCGCTTTACCTCCTCGCCATCCATCTGTTCGGCCGTGCCGCTGGCCACCACGCTGCCGCGCGACAGCACGATGAAGTCGTCGGCCAGTTCGCGGGCAAAATCAAAATACTGTTCGCACAGCACGATGGCCATGTCGCCGCGCTGTTTCAACAAGGCAATGACCCTGCCGATATCCTTGATGACGGACGGCTGGATACCTTCCGTCGGCTCGTCGAAGATGATCAATTGCGGTTCGGCCAGCAGCGCGCGGGCGATGGCCAACTGCTGCTGTTGCCCACCCGACAAATCGCCGCCACGCCGCTGCAGCATCTCCTTTAATACCGGAAACAACTCATACACGTGGGGATCGATGCGCGAGGCCAGTCTGCCCCGCCTCACCGCCATACCCATCAGCAAGTTTTCCTCGACCGTCAGGCGCGCAAAGATGTCGCGCCCCTGCGGCACATAGGCGATGCCCAGCTTTGCCCGCGCATGCGGCGCCAGCCTGGTGATGTCGCGCCCCTGAAACACCACCTTGCCCTGCGCCACGGGCAGCACGCCCATCAGGCATTTCAACAAGGTCGTCTTGCCCACGCCATTGCGGCCCAGCAAGGCCAGGCACTCGCCCTTGCGCGCCGACAGGTTGATGCCACGCAAGGTATGCGAGGAGCCATAGTATTGATTTAACTGTTGCACTTCGAGCATGATTACCTTCCCAGATAGACTTCGATGACCCGCTCGTCGGCTTGCACTTCGTCCATGCGGCCCTGCGCCAGCACGGCCCCTTCGTGCAGCACGGTGACGATGCCTTGCTGGGCAATTTCCGTGACGAAACCCATGTCGTGCTCGACTACCATGATCGAGTGCTTGCCGCGCAATTCATTGAGCAACTCCGCCGTGCGCGCCGTTTCCGCGTCGGACATGCCAGCCACCGGTTCGTCCAGCAGGATCAGCTGCGGCTCCTGCATCAAGAGCATGCCGATTTCCAGCCACTGCTTTTGCCCGTGCGACAGCAAGCCGGCCGGCCGCGCCTCGTGGCCGTTGAGGCGTATCAACCGCAATATCGCTTCGATCCTGCCTGCCTGCTCCGAGCTCAAGCGGGCAAACAGGGTGGGCGCCACGCGCTTGTCCATCTTCATGGCCAGTTCCAGGTTATCGAACACCGTGTGCTGCTCGAACACGGTGGGGCGCTGGAACTTGCGGCCGATGCCCGCGTGGGCGATCTGCGCTTCCGTCATCGTCGCCAGATTCATGGTCTGGCCGAACCAGGCCGTGCCGGACGTGGGCCGCGTCTTGCCCGTGATGACATCCATCATCGTCGTCTTGCCCGCCCCGTTCGGGCCGATGATGCAGCGCAACTCGCCCACGGAAATATCCAGGCTCAGCTTGTTGATGGCCTTGAAGCCGTCAAACGACACGCTGATGTCTTCCAGGTACAAAATGGCGCCGTGCGTGGTATCGACGCCCTCGCCTTTCACGCGCGAATACGTGGCACCAGCTTCGGCGCTGGCCATGCCGGGCAACATGCGGATGCTCATGCGCCCTCCTCTGCCACGACGGGCTTGCGTTTGAGTTTGCTCAACACGCCCAGCATGCCTTGCTGCATGAACAGCGTGACGACGATGAACAGCAGGCCCAGCGCGAACAGCCACAGCTCCGGCAAGGCAGCCGTAAACCAGCTTTTCAAGCCGTTCACGGTGAAGGCGCCCACAATCGGACCGAGCAAGGTGCCGCGCCCGCCCACGGCCACCCACACCACCATTTCGATGGAGTTGGCGGGCGACATTTCGGACGGGTTGATGATGCCCACCTGCGGCACGTACAGGGCGCCGGCGATGCCGCACAGCACGGCCGACAACGTCCAGACGAACAGCTTGAACCACAGCGGGTTGTAGCCAAGAAACATCAAGCGCGCCTCGCTGTCGCGCACGCCCTGCAACACCCGGCCCAGTTTCGAGCGGACGATGGCGCGCGCGCCGATCAAGGCCGCCAGCAGGAAAGCCAAAGTCAGCAGGAACAGCACGGCCCGGGTGGCGGGTGCCGTGACGCTGTGGCCCAAAATCGTCTTGAAATCCGTGAAACCGTTGTTGCCGCCAAAGCCGGTGTCATTGCGGAAGAACAAGAGCATGAAGGCATACGTCATCGCTTGCGTGATGATGGAAAAATACACGCCCTTGATGCGCGAGCGAAAGGCAAAGTAACCGAAGACAAAAGCCAGCACGCCTGGCACCAGCACGACGAGGGCCATGCAATACCAGAAGTGTTCCGTTAAGGCCCAGTACCAGGGGTAAGTCTTCCAGTCGAGAAAGACCATGAAGTCGGGCAAGCTGCTGTGGTACTGGCCCTGGTCGCCGATGGCGCGCATCAGATACATGCCGTGCGCATAGGCGCCCAGCGCAAAGAACACGCCGTGCCCCAGCGACAGGATGCCCGTGTAACCCCAGACGAGGTCCAGCGCCAGCGCGGCCAGTGCATAGCACATGAACTTGCCCACCAGCGCCACCGTGTAGGCGGACACGTGCAGCGCATGCCCTTCGGCAAACGCCAGGTTAAAAATCGGCAGCAGCGCCGCCAGCAGCGTGCATGCGGCAATGGCCAGCCAGACGGGCCGCGTAAACAGGCCCTGCTTTATCGGATAGGAGGTAGTCATTCGACGCTGCGTCCCTTCATGGCAAACAGGCCCTGCGGCCGGCGCTGGATGAAAATGATGATGAACACGAGAATGGCGATCTTCGCCAGCACGGCGCCCGCCACCGGTTCAAGAAATTTGTTGACTTCGCCCAGGCCCAGCGCGGCGATCACGGTGCCGGCCAGCTGGCCCACGCCGCCCAGCACCACCACCATGAAGGAGTCGACGATGTAGCTTTGGCCCAGGTCCGGCCCCACATTGCCCAGCTGCGACAGCGCCACGCCGCCCAGGCCCGCGATGCCGGAACCGAGGCCGAAGGTCAGCATGTCGACCTTGCCCGTGGCCACGCCCACGCAATCGGCCATGCGGCGGTTTTGCGTGACGGCCCGCACGAACAGGCCCAGCCGTGTCTTGTTCAGGATCAGCCACACGGCCACCACGACGATGACGGCAAAGCCGATGATGGCCAGGCGGTTGTACGGCAGCACGAGGCCGCCCAGCACGGTCACGCCGCCCGACATCCAGGCCGGGTTCGCCACTTCCACGTTTTGCGCACCGAAGATCGTACGCACTGTTTGCATGAGGATCAGGCTGATGCCCCAGGTGGCGAGCAGGGTTTCCAGCGGCCGGCCGTACAGCCAGCGAATCACCGTGCGTTCCAGCGCCACGCCCACCAGGCCGGCAACGAAGAAAGCGGCCGGCAAGGCGGCCAGCAAATACCAGTCCTGCATGGCCGGCAAGTAGCTGCGGAAAAACAGCTGGCACAGATACGTCGTGTAAGCGCCTATCATCAGCAATTCGCCATGTGCCATGTTGATGATGCCCATCAAGCCGAAGGTGATGGCCAGGCCCAAGGCGGCCAGCAACAGCACGCTGCCCAGCGAAATGCCGTAGAACACAGTGCCGGCCAATTCCATGCGTGACACTCGTCCCTTGATCTGGCGCATGGTCTCGATGGCGGCCAGTTGCACAGTCTCGTCGGGCTCCCCCCCTTTCTCCAGCATGGCTTGCAGCACGGGCAGCAGCCGGGCATCGCTGCTGCCCGCCAGATCCTGCACGGCCTGCTTGCGCGTGGCGGCGTCCGGCGCATGCAGGTTGGCGCTGGCGATCAGCACTTGCAAGATCTGTTTGATGTCAGCATCGTTTTCCCGTGCCAGCGCCGTGCGGATCAGGGGGAGCTGCGCGGGATCGATCGCCTTTTGCAAGGCTTGCGCGGCCGCCAGCCGGGCGCTGCGTTCCGGCGCCAGCAACTGCAAGCCAGACAAGGCGCCCGCCACGGCCGAGCGCAAGCGGTTGTTGACCATCACGCCATCGATGCCGTCGGGCACGGCACCCAGCTGACCCGTGGCCGGATCGTAGGCTTGCTCGCCGTCGACGACATACACCTTGCCATCGGGCGCGGCATACAAGGCGTCGTCCTGCAGCGCTTGCAGCACCTTGGCGGCCTCGGGCGTGGCCAGGGCGGCGATCCGGGCGACGGCAGCGACCCTGGCATCGGGGTCGTCGCCGGACAGCGGTTTCAGCAGGTCGGGAGGGATGGCGGCCTGTGCCAGCGGGGATAGTAACAGGCAGGCGAGGATCAGCAGTTTGGGGAGGAGCTGCATGTGCGTTCCAAAGAATGACTGCACGGGGGCGTATGCTGCCCCCAAGGGCGACGACTGGGGTCGGACCCTCAGGGTCCGACCCCGGCAGTTGCTGCTGGGTTAAATATCAGCTCCTACAACTTCTGCTTGCCCTCATTGCCCTTGATAAACGGGCTCCACGGCTGGGCGCGGATCGGTTCCTTGGTTTTCCACACGACGTTGAATTGCCCATCGGCCTTGATCTCGCCGATCATCACGGGCTTGTGCAAGTGGTGGTTCGTCGCATCCATGGTCAAGGTGAAGCCCGATGGCGCCTTCACGCTCTGGCCGGCCATGGCGGCGATCACCTTGTCCGTGTCCGTCGACTTGGCTTTTTCCACGGCTTGCGCCCACATGTGAATGCCCACATAGGTCGCTTCCATGGGGTCGTTCGTCACCACCGAACCCGCGTTCGGCAGCTTTTGCGCCACCGCATACGTTTTCCACTGCTTGATGAAGGCTGTATTCACAGGGTTCTTGACGGATTCAAAGTAATTCCACGCCGCCAGGTGACCAAGCAAGGGTTTGGTATCGATGCCGCGCAGCTCTTCCTCGCCCACGGAAAACGCGACGACGGGCACATCCGTCGCTTTCAAGCCCGCATTGCCCAGTTCCTTGTAGAACGGCACGTTGGAATCGCCATTGATGGTGGAAATGACGGCCGTCTTGCCGCCCGTGGAAAACTTCTTGATATTGGCGACGATGGTTTGATAGTCGGCATGGCCAAATGGCGTGTAGACCTCGCTGATATCGCTATCCTTGACCCCTTTGCTTTTCAGGAAGGCGCGCAAGATCTTGTTGGTGGTGCGCGGATACACATAGTCCGTGCCCAGCAGTACGAAACGCCTGGCGCCGCCGCCATCCTTGCTCATCAGGTATTCCACCGCCGGGATCGCCTGCTGGTTCGGTGCGGCGCCCGTATAAAACACATTCTTTTCCAGCTCCTCGCCCTCGTATTGCACCGGGTAAAACAGCAGGCTGTTGAGTTCCTTGAAGACAGGTAAAACCGATTTGCGCGAGACAGACGTCCAGCAGCCAAACACCACGGCCACTTTATCCTGCGCCACCAGCTGGCGCGCTTTTTCCGCAAACAAAGGCCAGTTCGATGCGGGATCGACGACGACGGCTTCCAGCTTCTTGCCCAGCACGCCACCCTTGGCATTGATCTCGGCGATCGTCATCAAGGCCACGTCTTTCAGCGATGTTTCGGAAATGGCCATGGTGCCCGACAGGGAGTGCAAGATGCCCACCTTGATGGTGTCGGCGGCCAGGGCCGCCTGCATGGTGGTGGAGGTGGCCAGGGCGAATGCGCCGGCGGCGACCGCTTTCAGGATGATGCGTCGTGACATGGAGACTCCTGTGAATGGTTCGTGGGGGACGGTCTGGGCATACGATGTTGTTAAAGCAGAATGCATGCCAGCAGCACCAAGCGTCTGGCATGGTGCACGCGGCCAGCGCCGCACGAAAAAAAACCTGACTGCACAAGGACTGTGCAGCCAGGTTTCAAATTGCCGTAAAAAGGTGCGCCGGACGCGGCTATCCTTGCACTTTAATCCTTGCGCGGTGTACCTCTCAGGCGGCGCCAGCCCTTGCGGCCCAGCGGGAACAGCAGCACGAACGCGATCAGCCACGGCAGGATATACGCCATGGCCGTGATGGCGTTGGCCACGCCTTCCGACAGGTTTTCCGTGAAATTGCCCAGCGCGCGCTTGACGGGACGCCAGAACGATTGCTTGCCTTCGGCGCTGATGGCCACATTCAGCAAGTCCGTGTCGATGCGCTGCATCAACAGCGCATTGGCCGCCGTCGCCTGCTCCAGTTCCACTTGTACGGTGGCCAGCTCCTTGGTCACTTTGATGAGGGCGTCGACGTTCGCGCCCGAGCGTTTTTCCAGGTCCTGCAATTGCGCCTGATACTGCTTGAGCATGTCCAGGCGTTTCTTGCTGTCGAGCACGGGACGCCCCAGGTCTTCCACCTTGGTGCCCTGGCTAGTGACGTCGCCGCCGGCTGCAACCAGCTCCACGAGCTTCTTGATGCCGGCCGGCTTGGCGCGCATGCTGATGCGCGCATGCACGTAGCGGCCGCCGTCAATGCTCGAATCGAGCAGCAGACAGCCGTTGTCCGTGTCGGCCTTGCAGGCGGCGACCACTCGTTCATACAGGGGCCGCACTTGCGCCTCATGCGTATCGACGTTGACATTGTGTTCATAGGCAAGGAACTCGCTGCCTTTTTCCTTGCCATCGAGACGCGCGGCGCTGGACTGGCCCGCGCTCTCGCCCTTGCTGCCGCAACCGGCCAGCAGCATCAGGCCGAGCACGCCAATATAGACTTTTTTCATGGTTTCTTTCTTTGGATTATTTGCAAAGCGGAAGCATCTCGATATCGGGCAATTGCGCCGCCACGTCCTGTACCGTGGCGTAGCTGGTCAGGGACGCCACCACCTGCGGCAACGGTTCCGCCCAGATTTCCGGCAAGTCGCGTTCCTCGGGCGCCAGCACGGGAAAGGCCAGCTGCTCGCGTGGCGGCACAAAGGCGGCATCGACGCCGGGCTTGTTGCCGCGCGCATCGATGCGGTACCAGCCGAAGTCCTCCAGATACACGGCATTCAAGCCATGCAGGGAAAACGGCGGCCCCACTTCGCCCACGGCCAGGCGCTGGTAGCACAGGCCGGCAGGAATGCCGTTGGCGCGCAGCAGCGCGGCCAGCAGATGGCTCTTCGCATAACAATATCCCGTGCCATGCTGCAAGACGTCGGAAGCGCGACAGGTGACGGGATTGCGCTGGTAGTCCCAGCTGTGGGCAATCTCGTCGCGCACGAAGGCAAAGCAGCGGGCCGCGATGGCGGCGTCGCTCACGGCGCCTGCCGCCAGTTCGGCCGCCCTGGCGCGCACCGCCGGATGCTCGCTGTCGATGTACGTGCTGCTGGCCAGATAGATGGAAAAGTCGGGGAAAAAGTCGGCAACCATGGCATCAAGATCATGCAAAAAGATAATGCGCGATTCTAGTCGAAACGGCACGAAATCGAGCGTTTCCTTGCGCAGGAACAAAGAAAATCCATGCGTCAGGCTGGCTGCGTCGGGGCCGGCGGCTTTGGCGGCGGCCCCGTAGCTGGTATCATGCGGGCAAACGCAGCCGGCCCGATATGTACGACGGGGCCGGCACCTGCACTACCCTGCGAAGCGGCCCCGCCACCGGGCGCGCCGCCGACGCCACCCTACAGATCAGAGAAACGAGTTCCTATGAGCACACCATCGTCCCACCCATCGTTCTGGCGCCGCGTCCCGCTGGCTTTTGGCGCCTTCTTCAGCACCCTGTCGGACGCCGCCTATGCGGCCCGCGTGGAAAAACTGTCCTTGCCCGAGGCGGCGCCGGTAGCTCCTGCTCCTGCTCCTGCGCCTGCCCCCGTGCCAACGCCGGCCGCAGCGCCCGTCATATTAAAAGAAGCCACGCCGGACGCCGCCCTGCAATTGCTGGCCCTGCTGCAACGCGAAGCGCGCTTGATCGATTTCACACAGGAAAACCTGGGCAGCCATGCCGATGCCGACATCGGCGCGGCCGCCCGCGTGGTGCACGAAGGCTGCGCCAAGGTCATGCGCGAGTATTTCACCATCGAGGCCGTCCGCCAGGAAGCCGAAGGCAGCCGCATCGTGCTGCAGGAAGGTTTTGACAGCGCGCAAGTACGCCTGACGGGCAACGTCGTCGGCGCGGCGCCCTTCACGGGCACCCTGAGCCATCGCGGCTGGCGCGCTTCGAGCGTGCGCCTGCCGAAACTGAGCGGGCAGCACGACGCCGCCATCCTGGCCCCGGCCGAGGTGGAACTGTGAGCGATCAAGCCAACAACACCCCGCGCTACGCCATCGGCATCGACCTGGGCACCACCCACAGCGCCCTGTCGTATGTGAACCTGGTCGAGAGCGACGGCGAAAAGTCCAGCCACGGCGTGCTGAAAGTGCCGCAGTTGTCGGCGCCAGGCACGGTAGAAGAATTATCACTGCTGCCCTCGTTCGTGTATCTGCCGCACGCCGACGAAGTGGCGGCGGGCGACCTGGCCCTGCCCTGGGTCACCGAGGCAGCCGAAGCGCCGTTCGTCGTGGGCGAAATGGCCCGCAGCCGCGGCGCCACCACGCCGATTCGTCTGGTCTCGAGTGCGAAAAGCTGGCTGTGCCACCCTGGCGTGGACCGCCGCGCGGCGATTTTGCCGAACGACGCGCCGGCCGAAGTCGCGCGCATTTCACCGATCACGGCCGCCACGCGCTACCTGACGCACTTGCGCCAGGCCTGGGACAACGCCCACCCGCAAGCGCCGTTCGCGCAGCAGGAAATCACGGTGACGATACCCGCCTCGTTCGATCCGGCCGCGCGCGAGCTGACGATGGAAGCGGCGCAGGCGGCCGGTTACACCGCATTGACCCTGCTGGAAGAGCCACAAGCGGCCCTGTACAGCTGGATCCAGACCAGCGAAGGCCGCTGGCGCAAGGAAGTCAAGCCGGGCGACATCATTTTAGTGGTCGACGTGGGCGGCGGCACCAGCGACTTTTCGCTGATCGCCGTGCTCGAACGCGACGGCGTGCTGGAACCGCACCGCGTGGCCGTCGGTGAACACATCCTGCTCGGCGGCGACAATATGGACCTGGCGCTGGCCCACCTGGTGGCGCGCAAACTGGCCGCCAACGGCACGCAGCTCGACGCCTGGCAAATGCGCGCACTCACTTACGGCTGCCGCAGCGCCAAGGAAAGCCTGCTGGCCGACAGCGGCCTCGATGTGGCACCGATCGTCGTGCCGAGCCGCGGCTCGAAACTGATCGGCGGCTCCATCCGCACGGAACTGACGCGCGCGGAAGTGTCCACCTTCATTCTCGACGGCTTCTTCCCGCAAGTGGAAGCATCGAGCCGCCCTGCCGTGCGCACGCGCGCCGGCCTAACGCAACTGGGCTTGCCATATGCGCAGGACGCGGCCATCACGCGCCACCTGGCAGCGTTTTTGGGCCGGCAAGTGGCGGCGACCAGCGAACTGGAAGGCTTTGCGGGCCGCCAGTCGGCAGAGGCCAGCTTCTTGCACCCGACGGCCGTACTGTTCAACGGCGGCGTCTTCAAGTCCGACTTGCTGGTGCAGCGCATCATGGCGACCGTCAACGACTGGCTGTACCTGGAAGGCGCGGAACCGGCACGCATGCTGGCCGGGGCCGACCTGGACCTGGCCGTCGCGCGTGGCGCGGCCTACTACAGCTACGTGCGGCGCGGCCATGGCGTGCGCATCCGCGGCGGCACGGCCAGCGCCTTCTACGTCGCCATCGAATCGGCCATGCCGGCCATCCCCGGCATGGAACCGCCGATCCAGGCCCTGTGCGTGGCGCCGTTCGGCATGGAAGAAGGCAGCGAACTGGAACTGCCAGGCCAGCAATTCGGCCTGGTCGTCGGTGAACCCGTGCACTTCCGCTTCTTCGCCTCGTCCACGCGCCGCAACGACCAGATCGGCGACTTGCTGGACTTCTGGGGTCCCGATGAATTGCAGGAGCTGAGCGAAATCCAGGCGACGTTATCGGCCGAAGGCCGCTCGGCCGGCGACGTGGTGCAAGTGAAATTGCACGCCAGAGTCACGGAAGCGGGCACGCTGGAACTGCTGGCCGTTTCCCCTGACGGCGCCGAGCGCTGGAAAGTGGAATTCGACGTGCGCGGCACGCCGCAGCAATAAACGTGGCTAGCGCTGTGGGCAAGCCGGCCTGGCTGGTCGGCATCGACCTGGGCACCACCAACACGGTGGTGGCGTATGCCAATGCGGCCAATGCGGCCGATGCGCAGGCGGGCATACAGCTGTTCGCCATCGAGCAGCTGCTCGCTCCCGGCGAAGTGGGCGCACGCCCCCTGCTGCCCTCGCTGCGCTACCACCCTGCCCCTGGCGAACTGGCGGCGGGCGACTTGCAGCTACCGTGGCCACAGGACGATGTCACCAGCGCGGAGCACCGCGTGCTGGGGGCGCTGGCGCGCCAGCTCGGCGCGCAAGTACCGGGCCGCCTCGTTTCCAGCGCGAAGAGCTGGCTGTCGCATGCGAACGTGGACCGCCAGGCGCCGATTTTGCCGTGGGGTGCCGATGCCGACGTGGCCAAGGTGTCGCCCGTGGCGGCCAGCGCCAGCTACCTCGCCTACGTGCGCGCCGCGTGGAATCACCGCTTCCCGCAGGTTCCGCTCGAAGAGCAGGAACTGGTGCTGACCATCCCCGCCTCGTTCGACGAGGGTGCGCGCGCACTCACGCTGGAGGCGGCGCGCCTGGCGGGTTTGCCCACCTTGCGCCTGGTGGAAGAGCCGCAGGCGGCCTTTTATGATTATCTGCAGCGCCGGCGCGACACCTTGCGCGATGACCTGGCCAATACGCGCCGCATTCTAGTCTGCGACGTGGGTGGCGGCACCACCGATTTCAGCCTGATCGACGTCGCCTTTGACGAGGATGGCGAACCGCAGCTCACGCGCAGCAGCGTGGGCAACCATTTGATACTCGGCGGCGACAATATGGACCTGGCGCTGGCCCACCTGGTGGAAACGCGCATGGCGGCAGGCGTCGAAGGTGGCATGAGGCTGTCCGCCGCGCGATTATCGCAGCTGATGGAGCGCTGCCGCGCCGCCAAGGAACTGCTGCTCTCCAGCGACGCACCAGACAAGGCCAGCGTCACCCTGCTGGGCACCGGTTCGCGCCTGATCGGTGGCAGCCGTTCCGCCGACGTCACGCGCGAGGAAGTGGCGGCCCTGGTGGTCGACGGCTTCTTCCCCAAGGTGGAACTCAGCGAGGTAGCAAGAAAAGGCCGCGCCGGCATCGTCGAATTCGGCCTGCCGTATGCGCAGGACGCGGCCATCACGCGCCACCTGGCCAGTTTCCTGCAACAGCATCAAGGCGAGCTGCCCGACACCCTGCTGCTGAACGGCGGCGTGTTCCGCGCCGACGCGCTGGCGCGCCGCCTGGCCGAGACGCTCGCGCACTGGCGCGGCGCGACCCTGCCCCTGACCATCCTGCACAACGATAATCCCGACGTGGCCGTGGCGCGTGGCGCCGTCGCCTACGCGCTGGCCCGGCGTGGCCAGGCGCCGCGCATCGGCGGCGGCTCGCCGCGCAGCTATTTTCTCGTGCTGGGCGAAGCGGGCAAAGACAACCGCGCCGTCTGCATCCTGCCCCGTGGCAGCGCCAGCGGCGAAGAAATTCGCCTGAGCGAGCGGCTGTTCGCGCTGCGCCTGGGCCGGCCCGTGCGCTTCCACCTGGCCACTTCCCTCTTTGAGGCGGGCGCGCCGCCCACGCTGGGCGAGATCGTCGACCTGGATGCGGGCGAGTATCTGCGCCTGCCGCCGCTGGCCAGCGTGCTGCAAGCGGAAAGTGGCGACAAGCGCGACATCACCGTGCAACTGGTGACAGTCATGACCGAGGTAGGGACTTTGGAAGTGCATTGCGTGGCCGAAGCCGATGCCAGCCAGCGCTGGCTGCTGGAATTCCAGTTACGGGGCGAAGAGGAAAACCCCGCCGTAACGTCCACCGCCTCGCCACGCGTGAAAGAAGCCATCGAGAAGATCGAGCGTATCTTCGGCGGCAAGGCGCAAAAGGTCGACACCAAAGAAGTGCGCCAGCTGCGCCAGCACCTGGAACGGGGGCTGGGCGGACGCGAAAGCTGGGAGACGCCGCTGCTGCGCCAGCTGTTCGACGCCCTATTGCAGCGCGCGCGTGGCCGGCGCCGCTCCGCCGAGCACGAACGTGTCTGGCTGAACCTGGCCGGCTACTGTTTGCGTCCCGGCTATGGCGACGCGCTCGACCCGTGGCGCATCGAGCAGCTATGGGCCCTGTTCGACACGGGCATCCAGCATCACAAGGACAACCAGGTCTGCGCCGAATGGTGGACCCTGTGGCGCAGGGTGGCCGGCGGCTTGAGCACGCAGCAGCAGTTGCGCCTGCTCGACGACTTCGCCTTCAACCTGCAAGCCGATGCGGCCCAGCGCGGCAGCCGCCCCGTCACCCTGGTGAACGGCAGCGACGACGACATGCTGCGCCTGGGCGCCTCGCTCGAGCGCATCCCCGGCGCCTACAAGGCGGAAGTGGGCGCCTGGCTGATCAAGCGTCTGCAGAAAGCAGATAGCGAAGCAGCGGATACGAATACCCTGTGGGCGCTGGCCAGGGTCGGCGCGCGCCAGCCCTTCCACGGCAGCGCGCACGAAGTGGTCGACAGCGCCACCGTGGCCGAATGGCTCACGATGCTGCTGGCGCTGGACTGGAAAAAGACGGAACCGGCGGCGTTTGCCGCCACCCACCTGGCACGCATGACGGGCGACCGCTCGCGCGACATCGCCGACGACTTGCGCGCCACCATCCTGGCCCGCCTGAAAGCCGTGGGCGCCCCGCCCCTGTGGCAAGCGATGGTCAGCGAAGTGACGCAACTGGACGAAGCTGTTACCCGCCGCATGCTGGGCGAGGCGCTGCCGCCGGGCTTGAAACTGATCGGCTGAAACCATGGGTCACGTAGGTCGGATTAGCGTAGCGTAATCCGACAGGCATCGCCAACAATGTTGTCGGATGACGGCCTGCGGCCTGATCCGACCTACCCTTCTGCAAATGAAAAAGGCGCCCAGTGTAGCGCCGCTGTGGCGCCACGGTTTGCGCTAGCTTACGGCAATGATCAACAGCACCACCGCCAGCGGCGCCTGCACCAGCACGATGCCGGGATGCGTGCGGCGCAGCTGGGCCCACACGGACAGACCCGGCACTTCTTCGTGCGGATGGTGGGCTTCGTCGCGCAGCGACATCGCGTGCAGGAACATGCCGGCGATCAGGGGACCGGGGTTGACCCACCAGCCCTGCTCGAGCAAGCCGCGCGACAGGTAGATGGCCAGCGCGCCGATGACAAACGGCGAAGCCCACACCAGCGCCAGCATCAGGCGGATGCCATAGAATTCGAACAGGGTACCAAGACGGTGCAAGCGGCTGAAATCGTGGTCTTCCATGCGCTTGTCGATGGCCAGTTCGGCGCGGCCGTACAGGGTCCAGAGGCCGCCGAACAGGCAGCCCAGCAGCACGCCGATGACGATGTCGGCCACGAACACCGCATATTTATTGACGTCGGCCGTACCGATGCCCAGCGACGTGTGGGCGGCCGCGTGCAGGTGCAGGCCGGCCTGTTCGCCTTCTGCCGTCGTATAGCGGTCGCGCACATCATACGTGCTGCCGATATACACGACGTTCTTGCGTAGTGCATTCGCCGCCACGCCGGCCTGGCCATCGATCAGTTGGACGCGCGTGCGCGTGGGGTTCAGAAATGGCGGCGCCACGGCGGCCGGGTGAAACGGCGCCGTGACGGCGTTCTGCTCCGCCGCATCCTTCGCGTCGCCGTGGATGACGGGTTCGAACGCCCAGCGCGCCAATTCCTTTTCACTGTCCGTGCGCCGCGCCAGCTGGCACACGCGGCCGGCCAGCGCCAGCCCATCCTTTTGCTCGGACAAGGCGGCCGGCATCGGTTGCTGCTGCTCCTGCTCGTCGGCGCCATGCGCCAGTTCGAAAGCCACGGCCGCCAGCACGGGGCTTTTCAGCTCGATGCGCGTGACGGCGCCCATGCGTTCGCGGATCCGCGGGCTGGCGAAGTGAATGCCGGCGGCGCAGCGCGCGCGTATCCACGGCAAGTTCGCGTTCCGGTCCGATTGTTCGGGCAGGATCAGCACCAGTTGCCGGCCGTTCGCGGCCAACTGGTCGAGCAGGCGGTCCAGCGGCCGTTCGCCATCCTTGTGCTGTTCATACACGGCAGGCGCCAGGTCGAGGTCAATGGCCAGCACCTTGCTGCCGCGCGCGGCGGCACTCGCAATCAATTGCTCCAGGCGTGAACGCTCCAGCGGTTCGCGTTCGTCGAAGACTTGTTCGAACGCGGGCTGGTCGATTTCGATGATGCCGGGCCGGTAGGCGGCGCCCGGGTCCTTGCCCCGCTCCAGCAGTTGCCCCTGTTCCGCGCTGGCGCGCAGCATGGCCGCATCGAGCCATTCGAGCACGTGAAAACCTTCCAGCACCAGCATCAGCGCGGCGATCAGGCTGGCGCCGATCACGTGGTGCAGCAGGTGCGTGCCCGTCAGCTTGAAGGCCGAGCCCAGCTGGGCGAGCGGCCACAGCAGGCGCCGCCAGAGCGGCGGGCGCGGTTGATCTGGCGAGCTGGTTTCCACGGTATGCTTCCCTTGCGTGCGTTGCATGAATTATCACTCAAGCAACGAATGATGACGAAAGGATAGTGTATTCCAGTTGTGCCCAGCCCGCCGCACGGCTGGCAGCCTATTTCGGCTTGGCCAGCAACAGCTTGCCCAGCGCTTCGAAGGCCGGCGTGGTGGTCGGGTCATTCGCCGCATTGGCCGCCGTCGGCGTCGACGCAAAACGCACGATCACCATTTCCGCCTTCGGATCGACATAGATACGCTGGCCGTACACGCCGCGCGCCATGTAGGCGCCATGGTCGTTATGCGTGACCCACCACATGTCGCGGTAGCTCCAGCCCTTGAGCAAATCGTAGCCGCCCTTGGCGAACAGCTGCTTGTCGCCGCCGCGGCGGATATCGTCGACAGCCGCCTTGGGCAGTATCTGCTGGCCGTTGTAGCGGCCATCGTTACGCAGCATTTCGCCGAAGCGGGCCAGGTCGCGCAAGCCCGCATTCAAGCCGCCGCCGGCAAACGGCGTACCGGTCGAATCGACCGTCATGTAGGCATCCTGCTCGGCGCCCAGCTTTTGCCAGACGCGCTCGGACAGATAGTCGTTGACGTTCTGCCCCGTGACGCGGGCGATGATCCAGCCCAGCACGTCGGAGTTGACCGTGCGGTAGCCGAACGCCTCGCCGTGCCGGCCTTCGTGCTGCACCGTTTGCAGGTACTCGAAATAGCTGCGCGGCCCCGTGTAATCCTTCGGCTTGGGCAATGGGCTGCCTGCCGCCGCGTGCTGCCACACTTCCGCTTTCGGGTCGGCGTAATCTTCGCTGAATTTCAGGCCCGTGGTCATGTCGAGCACCTGGCGCACGGTGGCGTCGCCAAACGCCGACTTGGCCAGTTCCGGCACATACTCTGCCACTTTCTTGGCCGGATCGAGCTTGCCTTCGGCCACCAGCGCCGCGCCGATGGTGCCCATCACGGACTTCGTCACCGACATGGCGCCATGCTGGCCGCCTTCCTTCAGCACGCCAAGGTAACGCTCATACACGATGCGGCCCCGGTGCAGCACCACGATGCCGTCCGTGTAATTGGCGCCCAGCGACTGCTCCCAGGTCATCGTGTCCTTCGCGCCCAGGGGTGTGAAGCGCAGGCTGTCGATATCCTTGCGCAGCGCGCGTTTCAATGGCACGGGCGCTTTCAAGCCGCGCGCGACTTCCACCGTCGGCATCAGCTGGCGGAAGTGCGACACACTCCAGCGCAGCTGCGGGAAATTGAAATAGCTGCCATCGTCGAAGCGGATGATTTTATCGGCCGGCGGCGGCGCGCCCACCATCCATTGCAAGGCAGCCGGATCGCTGGCGGCCGCTGACAGCGGCGTGGCAGCCACCTTGCTCGTCTCGGCCGCGTGGGCGCCGGCGGCCAGCGCCAGGCAGGCGGCGGCCAGGGCCAGGCGTTTCATGCTGGGGAAATCGTTCATGTGATGCTCTCCTTGATAGACAGAATGCTTAATAGACCCATACGACGTTCGCCAGCCAGCCCGTCCACGTTTTGGCCTGACCATTCACCAGCTGGTTGACGCCCGACTGTGCGAACGAGGCGCTGAAGCCCAGGGTCAGATAGGTATTCGGGTTCACCACGCGCACATACTTGACGAAGACATCGTTGGCCAGCATCGGGCGCAGCACGCCGGCGATCACCACGGGGGCGTCGCCCGGCACGTCGAGGCGCGTGGCCTGGCCGAACTGCAGCGGGCTGCCCATCCGGTTGGCCCGCACCTGGGCCAGGTAGGCGGTCACGGTATCTTTCGGCGTCGGGTGCAGCTCGATGGTGGCCTGCAGCGCGTTCACGTTGGCATTCACGAAAACCCAGGTGGCCTTGCTGCCCGAAGCCCAGGCGCCCGGCGTGCCTTCGAAGAACAGCGGGTCGAAGCGCTCGTTGCGCGCCGTGTGCGGATCGTCGCCTGAAAAACTCTGATAGCCAAGGGTGAACTTCGGTGTCCAGGCCACGTCGGGCAGCGAAAAGCCCCCTTCCGTGCGCCAGCCCCAGCCCCGCATCGGCTCGCGCGTATTCCATTCGCGCGCCGCATCGACGCCGAACCAGCCTTTCGACAACAGAGTTGGCAGCAGGGGAACGCGCGCGTATCCATACACGAACTGCAGATCCTTGCGGCCATCGGGCACGGCCAGCGGCGCGCCGATGCCGCCCGGCGCCGCCTGCGGATACGCGGCATGCGAACGCGGTACCTTGCCATACGCGATGCCGGCCTTGCGGTCGTTCGCGGGCGCGTAGCTGACATCCACGCCGACGACGCGCGTGCCGCTATCGTTGTCGGGGTTTTCATTCGGGTCGAGGTAAAACGCCTGGGCGCTGAACGCATCCTGGCTTATCTTGGCCACTACGGAATTCTGGAAGGCCTTGCGCGGGCCGAGCTTCAGCGCGCCGCGGTCAAAGCCATTCGAGCCGCCATTGGCGATCAGCATGCCCGTGCCCAGCGTGAAATTCTGCGCACCGGCCGACAGGTCGAGCATGGCGCGCGTGCCGCCGAGCGGCATGCGGATGCCGGCGACGAATTCCTCGATCGAGATGCGGCCCGTGTCGCCCGCGCCGAAAGGGTCGTGGCGCAAGGTGCCCGAGCCGACGGCGGACACGCGTGCATACAGCTGCCTGCCGTCGCCGAAATTGCGCTTGAAACCGAGCGCCGGCTTGACATAGAACTCGTACCAGTAGGGCTTGAAATCGAAGTCGGGATTGCGCGCCGGCGTATTCGACAGCTTCCAGAACAGATTGCTCTCGCCGGCCACCTGCACGCCCGCTTCCACGGAACGCGTCATGTGCCAGCTGGCGACTATGGCCGGTTCGACGGCGGCGCGCCGCGCCACCTCTTTTTCCATGCTGCTCTGGCCATCGGGATCGAGCTGGCCGGCGGCGCCGCAGGCGGCGCTCGCTCCCAGCAAGGCCAGCACCATCGCTCTGCGTATCAGGAACATCGCTTGCATTGCCATAGATATCCCTTGCGATAACCGACTGTCAATTTGAGCGGATGTTATCAGAGATGCTCTTTTTTATTGTTGTAAAGCATTCTATTGTGCGGGCCACGCGCTGAGACGATCGTCTCACGCGCGCGCCATGCTGCAACGCAGGATGCGCAGCCCGGCGCTTCGTGCTACAAACGGAAAACCATCCAGACACCAGCAGCAGAGACACCGGAGAGCGCCATGCCCTACGTCCGCCAGACCAGCCATATCGACCGCGTGCGCGACCTGATCGCCGGGCGTATCGTCAACCCAGGGGCCGAGACGGCCAGGCTGGCGTCGTCGTACCGGCGCTCGCTGGACGACTACCGGCTCGACCCCGCCTCCACCACGGGGCCGCGCATCCTGACGGGCGCCGAACTGCGCGCCATCCAGCAATCCGAGGAAGGCTTTCTGCGCTCCACGGGCCAGTGCCTGCCGCGCCTGCACGCCATGGTGCGCGAAGCGGGCTACTGCGTCATTCTGGCCAATGCGCGCGGCGTGACGATCGACTACGTGGTCGACACGGACCAGCGCAAGGATTTCAAGAAGGCGGGCCTGTACCCGGGTTCGTGCTGGTCGGAAGAAGAGGAAGGCACGTGCGGCATCGCCTCCGTGCTGCTCGACCAGGAAGCCATCACCGTGCACAAGAGCGACCATTTCCGCGCCGCCTTCACGGGCCTGACCTGCAGCGCCGCACCGATTTTCTCGCCGCACGGCGACTTGATCGGCGTGCTCGATGCGTCGGCCTTGAACTCGCCCGACGCGCGCGACAGCCAGCGTCTGGTGAAACAACTGGTGCGCCAGGGCGCGACCCTGATCGAGGACGGCTTTTTTCTCAAGTCCTACAGCCATTGCTGCATCCTGCTGGCGCACCGCAACCGCCACTTCGTGGAAGTGCAGCCGGAGATGCTGCTGGCCATCGACGAACATGGCAACGTCGTCGCCGCCAACGGCTGCGCGCGCGACGTCATCGGGGGGCTCGACACCCTGCCGCGCCCCGTCGGCGAGGTACTGGAAGTGCGCGCCGAACGGCTGTTCGACGCGCGCGCGGGACACAATCTGCTGTCGCTGCGCCTGGCCGGCGGCAGCATCTGGCTGCATGTCCGCGTGCGTGCGCCGCTGCGCCAGGCCAGCGCGCGCGTGCGCGCCACACGCGAGGCGCCCGTCGCGGACGGCGTACCGGAATACACGCCGCCGGAGCTGGCCGAGCGCACGCGCATCGTCCACGCCATGAACGCCGCCAAATGGCGCCCGCTGCAGGCGGCCGCCATGCTGGGCGTCTCGCGCGCCACGCTGTACCGGCGCCTCAAGCAGCTGCACATCGTGCCGCCGCACCGCCAGTGAGGCATCCGGCAAGCTGAGATTTCCGTCTCATATTCCGCCATGCTGCGCTGCGAGATGCGGGGCCGGAACGCCAGTGTTACAACATCGTCAGCGGCAACACAGCCGCATCCCATCATAAAGTCAGCAGACTTGGAGGAGACACGATGCAAACCGATAACAACCCGCACGACCTGGCCGTGGCCGGCATCCTGGAGCAGCTCGAAGGCTGTCTTCGCGCCAGCGACGGCACGGGCGCCGCACAGCTGTTCGAACCAGACGGCTACTGGCGCGACCTGGTGCTGTTTACCTGGAACCTGAAAACCCTGGAAGGCCGCGAGCAGATCGCCGCCATGCTGGCCGCCCAGCTGGGCGCCGTGCAGCCCGTTTCGATCCGCATCGCCGACGGCGAACATGCGGTGGAAGCGGGCGGCGTGCTGCAAAGCTGGATCACGGTGGAGACGAACGTGGCGCGCGGCGTGGGCTTCATCCGCATCCGCGACGGCAAGATCTGGACCCTGCTCACCACCATGAGCGAATTGAAGGGTTTTGAAGAAGCCAAGGGCAGCCGGCGGCCCATGGGCGCGGAACACGGCGCGCGCACGGACCGCAGCAGCTGGCTGGAGCAGCGCGAACAGGAAGCAAAGGAACTGGGCTACGCGCGCCAGCCCTATTGCGTCATCATCGGCGGCGGCCAGGGCGGCATCGCGCTCGGTGCGCGGCTGCGCCAGTTGAACGTCCCCACCATCATCATCGAGAAAAATGCGCGTCCCGGCGACAGCTGGCGCAAGCGCTACAAGTCCTTGTGCCTGCACGACCCCGTCTGGTACGACCACATGCCCTACATCCCGTTCCCGGACAACTGGCCCGTCTTCACACCGAAGGACAAGGTCGGCGACTGGCTGGAGATGTACACCAAGGTGATGGAGCTGAACTACTGGGGTTCGACGTCATGCGAATCGGCCAGCTTCGACGCAGCTACCGGCGAGTGGACGGTGCAGGTGCTGCGCGACGGCCAGAGCGTCACCCTGAAACCGAAGCAACTGGTGCTGGCCACGGGGATGTCGGGCAAGGCGAACATGCCGAAGTTCAAGGGCATGGACGTGTTCCAGGGCGAGCAGCAGCACTCGTCGCAGCATCCGGGGCCGGACGCGTATGTGGGCAAGAAGGTGGTGGTGGTCGGCGCGAACAATTCCGCGCACGATATCTGCGCCGCCCTGTGGGAAGCGGGCGTGGACGTGACCATGGTGCAGCGCTCGTCGACGCACATCGTCAAATCCGACTCGCTGATGGACCTGGCGCTGGGCGACCTGTATTCGGAACGGGCGCTGGCGGCCGGCATGACCACAAACAAGGCCGACCTGACGTTCGCCTCGATTCCCTATAAAATCCTGGCCGACTTCCAGAAGCCCGTCTTCAAGGCCATCCGCGAGCGCGATGCGGATTTCTATGCGCGCCTGGAAGAACGGGGCTTCATGCTCGATTTCGGCGACGACGATTCCGGCCTGTTCATGAAATACCTGCGCCGCGGCTCCGGCTACTACATCGACGTGGGCGCTTCCGAGCTGGTCGCCGACGGCAAGATCAAGCTGAAAAGCGGCGTCGGCGTGCAGGAACTGACGGCCCATTCCATCGTGCTGTCCGACGGCACGGAACTGCCGGCCGACCTGGTGGTGTACGCCACCGGCTACGGCTCCATGAACGGCTGGGCGGCCGACCTGATCTCGCCCGAAGTGGCGAACAAGGTGGGCAAGGTGTGGGGCCTCGGGTCAAACACGACGAAGGACCCGGGTCCGTGGGAGGGCGAACAGCGCAATATGTGGAAGCCCACGCAGCAGCAAGCGCTGTGGTTCCACGGCGGTAACCTGCACCAGTCGCGCCACTATTCGCAGTACCTGTCGCTGCAGCTGAAAGCGCGCATGGAAGGTTTGAACACGCCCGTGTATGGACAGCAGGAGGTGCATCACCTGGCGTGATCGTAACCAGCAGGGCGAAAAAAAGCGGCGGACTTTGGCCCGCCGCTTTTTCAATTTCACCCCAAGAGCAAATACTGGGGTCGGACCCGACGGGGGAATGGTACCCAATGGGGAACATTCCAATCACGCAGTGACCGACCCCGGCAGTGCAGATTTTGGGTTTGAAAATTACTGCTTGATCGCTTCGATGGCGAACGTCAAAGTCACATCATCGCTGACAGCTGGCGCATATTTGCCGGCGTTGAATTCCGAGCGCTTGATCTTGGCCGTGGCATTGGCGCCGCAAGCGTCTTTTTTCAGCATCGGGTGCGGTGCGCAGGCGAACGAGGTGACGCTCAGTGTCACTGGCTTGGTCACGCCTTTCAGGGTCAGGTTGCCTTCCACGGAGGCCAGCTTGTCGCCATCGAAATTGAACTTGGTCGATTTGTAGGTGGCGACCGGGTACTTGGCCGTGTCGAGGAAGTCTTCACCCTGGATGTGCGAGTTGAACAGGGTCGAACCCGTATCGACGGACTTGGTGTCGATCAGTACTTCGACGGCGCCCGTCTTGGCGGCGCGGTCCAGCGTGACCTTGCCGGTGGTGTTATTGAAACGGCTTTGCTGCGTCGAGAAACCCATGTGGGTGTACTCGAAACGGGGGAAAGTGTGGCTGCCATCGATGACATAGACTTCAGGCGCGGCAACGGCGGACAGCGAGAAGCCGGCGGCGGCGATAAAAGCGAGCAGTTTTTTCATTGTAGATTCCTGATAGAAAGTGGAGGATGTCAAAACCGCAAGCAGCTGCAGGCGAACGACGCATGCGGCTGATTGTCTGGCTTCAGTTGCAACAGATTATGCATGGCATGAAGATCGATGTAAAACGCAAAATATACCTAGTTAGCATCGATAAAATCGATAATAACAATGATGATGTCCACGACAGCGCCTTCTGCTGCCGATTATTGTCTGCATTGCCAAAAATATCCAGCGTTATCCGGCGCCGCAGTATGCATCAAATGAGAATGATTCTTGTTATTATTCTATAGACTGGGTATCATCGCGGCCTTGGCGCGCATGCAGCGTCGCCTTGATTCATCCATAATAGAGCCAAAAGCAGAGCCGAAAACAGAGCCAAACCCAGAGCAGAAAAACATGACGGCCACCCGCCACACCCGCCACGCTATGCGCACCTTGAACGCCCATCCTGCCGCCTCCCCGCTCCGCAGCCAGGGCCCCACCGCCGGCGCCTTCGCCTGATGCGGGAGCCGCACGCCCGGATGCCACTGCGCGAAGCGCACGGCGTGCGCCTGCGCCGCTGGGCCTGGACCGCTGCCGGCGCCCTGATGGTGCTGCTGGGGATCATCGGCGCCATGCTGCCCGTCATGCCGACGACGATATTCCTGATCCTCGCCCTGGCCTGCTTCAGCCGCGCCTCGCCGCGCCTCGAGCACTGGCTGCTGCAGCATCCCCGCTTCGGCCCGCCGCTGCGCCAGTGGCGCGAACACCGCGCCGTCTCGCGGCGCGGCAAGGCCATGGCTTGCCTGGGCATGGCCATCGGCTTTGTCGCCATGTGCCTGGGCCATCCGCCGTGGTGGGTCATCGCCATGGTGGGCGCCATGGAAATCGCCGTCCTCGTCTACCTGTTGCGGCGGCCCGAAGGCCCTGCCGCCAGCGGAGCAGAATCTGCCCGCGACGAGGGCCATGGCAGGCAGTAAACGGCCGCGCCCACGTCAAAAAAATGCCAAATCAGCCGAACCACACATAAAAGCACCGCGATGCCCACGCAGGGCGCGTCGAACTTTTTACCAGGATGCGGCTCCACTACGCCAGTCCACGCGATTATATTCGGCAAGAGCTCCACTTTTCCGCTTTTCCAACTTAAAAACCGGCGCATAGACATTATTTGCATATTCAAAGCAAGATTCTGTCGTAGGAGTAATAACACGATCGGAGGTATACTACGCAACCGACGTAGCAGGCCGGGCGATTTGGCCCCTGCAAGCAAGCCTGTCACGGTCCAATAAATAAGGAAACACTGCATGACCACACCACCCCGTACGCCGGTGATTCGCATCGATGGCGCGAACAAGACCTTCGCGCTGCCCAAGGGCGAACAATTCCACGCGGTCAAATCGGTCACGCTGGACGTCTATCCCGGTGATATTTTCGGCCTGATCGGCAAGAGCGGCGCCGGCAAATCCACCTTGCTGCGCCTGATTAACCTGCTCGAGCGTCCCGACAGCGGCACCATTACCGTGGCCGGCCGCGAACTGACCCGCCTGGGCAAGAGCGAACTGCGCGACGCGCGCCAGAATATCGGCATGATTTTCCAGCAATTCAACCTGCTGCAAAATGCCAGCGTCTTCGACAACGTCGCCTTCCCCTTGAAAATCCATGGCACCACCAAGGGCGAGCAGATTGCCGCCAGGGTCGAGGAATGCCTGGCGCTCGTCGGCTTGTCCGACAAGCTGCACAGCTATCCGGCGCAATTGTCCGGCGGGCAGAAACAGCGCGTGGCGATTGCGCGCGCCCTGGCCAGCCACCCCGACGTGCTGCTGTGCGACGAGCCGACTTCCGCGCTGGACGCGGAAACCACGCGCGCCCTGCTCGACACCCTGCGCGACATCAATGCGCGCCTTGGCGTGACCATCGTCATCGTCAGCCATGAGCTGTCGGTCCTGGGCGCCATCTGCAACAGGGTCGCCGTCGTGGAAAACGGCGCCATCGCCGAACAATTCGATTTGAGCGACACGGCCACCCCGCGCAAGACGGCGCTGGGACGCGAGCTGGCGTACTACGGCACCGAGGCGTTTGAAGCCACCGCATGGAAGGATGCAACACATGTTTGAAGAATCGATCAATAACGTCGTCAACCTGCTGCCGGAAATCTGGGTCGCGCTGGGCCAGACCATGACCATGCTGGGCATCGGTCTCACGGCCGCGATCCTGATCGGCGGCCCGCTGGGCATTGTGCTGTTCCTCGTCTCGGAAGGCCAGTCGCTGGAAAACCGTCCGCTGTCGACGATTTTGGGCTGGCTGGTAAATACCGTGCGCAGCTTCCCCTTCATCATCTTGCTGGTCGCCCTGACGCCGTTTACGCGCATCATCGCGGGCACCTCCATCGGCCCGCTGGCAGCTGCCGTGCCCCTGTCGTTCGCCGCCATTCCCTACCTGGCGCGCCTGGTGGAACAGAACCTGCGCGAAGTGCCGCGCGGCGTGATCGAGGCGGCGCACGCCATGGGCGCGTCGGAAATACAGATCATTTTCCGCGTGCTGCTGGTCGAAGCGCGCTCCGGCCTGGTGCTGGCCCTGACCGTGCTGTCGATCAGCTTCCTGTCGTATTCGGCCGTGGCCGGTGTGGTGGGCGGCGGCGGCATCGGCGACCTGGCCATCCGCTACGGCTACTACCGCTTCGAGACGGACATCATGGTCGTCACCGTGGCCATCCTGATCGTGCTGGTGCAAACCATCCAGTTCGCCGGCACGCGCATCGCCAAGCGCCTCGACAAACGTTAATTCATCTTCAGTATTTCAGTACAAGGAAAAGCATGAACCATCTTCGCCGCAATCTGCTCCTGGCCGCCGCCAGCCTGGCCTTCGCCACCGCCGCCCACGCCAAGGACCCGAAAGAACTCGTCATCGGCACCAGCTCCGGCCCGTATTCGGACCAGCTGAAGCTGGGCATCAAGCCCATCCTGGAAAAACAGGGCTACAAGGTCAGGATCGTCGAATTCAACGACTACGTGCAACCGAACTACGCGCTGGCCGAAGGCTCGCTCGATGCCAACGTGTTCCAGCACATCGTGTATCTGACCAAGTTCGCCACCGATAACAAGCTGCCACTGAGCTCCCTCATCACCGTGCCGACCATGCCGATCGGCCTGTACGGCGGCAAGCAAAAGTCCCTGGCGGAAGTCAAAAACGGCGCCACCATCACCATGCCGAACGACCCCACCAACCAGGCGCGCGCGCTGGTGATGCTGGCCAAGATGGGCTGGATCAAGCTGAAACCGAACGTCGATCCGCTGCGCGCTTCCGAGCGCGACGTGCTGGAAAACCCGAAGAAGCTGAAACTGGTGCCGCTGGAAGCGGCGCAGCTGCCGCGTTCGCTGGCCGACGCCGACTACGCCTTTGTGAACGGTAACTTCGCCCTGGCCGCCGGCATGAAGCTGACCTCGGCCCTTAGCGTGGAAAAAATCTCGGACAGCTACATCAACCTGGTGGCCATCCGCACGGCCGACAAGGCCAAGCCATGGGTCAAGGACCTGGAAGCGGCTTACCGCTCGCGCGCCTTCCTCGACGCGACGAACAAATACCTGGCCGGCTACGAAAAGACGGACTACCAGTTGGCGCTGGAAAAGACGCTGAAAAAATAAGGCAAAGCGCTGCACGCAAAAAAACGGCCAGGTTCACACCTGGCCGTTTTTTTTGCGCCCGCACTGCGCGGGCATCTTCAATACTTGCAACACCTAACAAAACCGTAGCGAGCGGAAGTAAGTTGTGGTTGAGAAGCGCAACTGTACGAAGGTACGGGGGCGCCGAGCCAGTGAGCATCGCAGACCGCAAATTACGACGCGCAGTAGGTTTTGATAGGTGTCCCTAGAAGCGGTAGCCGACGCCTACACCGATCAGGACAGGATCGATCTTGACTTCGCTGGCCTTGGCGCCACCGACGAAGACGTCGCTGCGGATCTGGACTTTCTTGATGTCGAAGTTCAGCGACCAGTTTTTATCCAGCTTGTAGTCGACGCCAGCTTGCAGCGAGAAGCCCCAGCTGTCATGCTCCAGGCGGCCAGCGCCATTGAGCAGTTTCACGCTCGAAATATTCGTATAGTTCACGCCTGCACCGACGTATGGGCTCAACTGTTTTTCCGGCATGAAGTGGTATTGCAGCGACAAGGTCGGCGGCAAATGCTTGAACGTGCCGATATTTTGGCCACCCAGGGTGACGTCATGCTTTTGCGGATACGTCAGGATCAGCTCGGCAGCGATGTTCGGTGTGAAGAAATACGAAATATCGATTTCAGGAATCGTCTTGCTGCTGACGTGGATCGTGTCCGATGCGCCGACGCCACCAACAGGAGTAGATTTGTTGGCAGGATCGATGTGCACGGCGCGCGCGCGCACCAGCCATGGGCTTTCCTGCGCCATTGCATTACCGGCGAATGCGCCGATGGCGGCCAGGACGATTGCTGCTGCAGTTGCGGACTTCTTCATTCTAGTTCCCTCTTTTTGTCGTTAAGTAACGCTGCGAAGTTTAAGAGTGCAGTGCAACAAAAACTTTGATCCACATCAAATAGTGCTAGATGGCATCACTAGAGGGATTTTTTTCTTTACCAAGGTCAAGAAAATGCGGCATTGCAAAATTAAGCCACCTCGGCGAACAAGCTGGCGAGCCAGTCGGCAAACACGCGCACGCGCGGCGACAATTGCCGCTGATGGGGATACAGCACGGACACGGGCAGCGGGTCGGGACGCATGGCCGACAACACTTCCACCAGCTCACCGGTGGCCAGTGCCTGCTGCAGATGGTAGCGGGGTGCCTGAATCAAGCCCAGGCCCGCGCGGCAGCAGGCGTGATACGCGTCGGCATTGTTGACGGATACGGTGCCCGGCAAGGCCACGCTGTGGCGCTGGCCGTCCACCTTGAAATCGAAGGGCCAGACCTTGCCCGTCTGGGCGGAAAAGAAATTGACGGCGCGGTGGCCATCGAGCTGCGCCAGATTCTCCGGCATGCCGTGCGCGGCCAGGTAGGCGGGGCTGGCGCACGTCAGCTGTTCCAGCAACGCCACGCGGCGCGCCACCATCGACGAGTCGCTCAGTTCGCCCACGCGCAGCACGCAGTCGACGCCTTCGCGCACCAGGTCTACGAGGCGGTCGCCCATGCCGATCTCCAGTTCGATCAGAGGGTAGCGGGCGCAGAACTGGTCCAGCACGGGCAGGACGAAATGCGTGGCCAGGGTCGCGTGCAGGTCGATGCGCAGCTTGCCTGCCGGCTGCTGCATCGCCGAGGAAAACACGGCTTCCGTTTCTTCCAGGTCCGCCAGCAGGCGCGCGCAGCGCTGGTAATACGCCTCGCCATCGGGCGTGGGCGTCACTTGCCGCGTGGTCCGCTGCAGCAGGCGCACGTGCAGCCGCGCTTCGAGTTGCTTGATCGCATGCGTGACGGTCGCCTTCGGGTAGCCGAGGTCATGCGCCGCCTGCGTGAAACTGCGCAGCTCGACGATGCGGGTAAACAGACGCATCGCATCAAATCGGTCCATGCCCCCTCCATTGTTATTGCCTGCTGCACAGTGTAACGATTCGAGCGCCACTTTTCCATATCGGACACTAGCGCTGCTACAAGTTGCCCGCCACGCAATGGCCACTTGCGCCGATGTCACTGGATACCCAACTGGCTACACCGCATACTATTTCCAGTTCGCACATGCGAATGGTAATGATTATCATTTGCGATATAATGCAGGTTCACGCTTAAGCGCTCGCTCAGGCGATCATAAAAAGGAATGGGAGACATGGATATATTGAGGGAACTGCGTGAATCGGGCTTGAAAGTAACCATCCCCCGCTTGCGGATTCTGCAGCTGTTTCAAGAAGGGGGCATCAAGCACCTGAGTGCGGACGATGTCTACAAACTCTTGCTGGCTGAAAAAATCGACGTGGGCCTGGCCACCATATACCGCGTGCTGATGCAGTTTGCCGAAGCGGGCATCCTGTTTCGCCGGCACTTCGAATCGGGCCATGCCGTCTTCGAACTGAATGAAGGCCAGCACCACGATCACCTGGTCTGCACGGGTTGCGGCAAGGTCGATGAATTCGTCGATGAAGGCATCGAACTGCGCCAGAATGAAATCGCCACCGAGCGAGGTTTCGTGCTGCATGAGCACGCGCTGTCGCTGTACGGCACCTGCGCCGAATGCACGGCGAAGAAAGTCCCGCCGCGCAAAGCCTCCTGAGGCAGCGCGCAAGGTAGCGCCTGGCAAGCCATCTGCGCTACACTGCGTGCGCCGCAGCTCAACCAGGGACAAGCATGTACATCGGAGAAATCGCCCGCCTGGCGGGCACCTCGCCCAAGGCCTTGCGCCACTATGAAGCGCTGGGCTTGCTGGGCGACGTGCGCCGTTCCGGCGCCTACCGCGTCTACACGCAGCAAGACCTGGCGCAAGTCAGACTCATACGCCAGGCGCAAGCGCTGGGCTTCCGCCTGGCCGAACTGCTGCCCATCCTGGCAGGCGACGAGACCGACTGGGCCGCCCTGTCGCAGCACATCGCCACCAAGCGCGCGCAGATACAGCAGGAGTTCGCCCGCCTGCGCCAGCTCGACGCGCAACTGGCCGACATCGACACGGAAATCCGCGACTGTCTGGCGCGCCAGCATCTTTCAGCGGCCGCTTGACTCTGCCACTAGGGGCAGGCTTTAGCATGCAAGCTGTTCTTTAACGGAAAGCCTGCAGCATGAGCAACATTACACCGAAACGCATTTTAATTCTCCTCGGCCACCCGTCCAGCGACAGTTTCTGCGCCGCCCTGGCCGAAGCCTACGCCGCCACGGCCCGCAACGAAGGCCATACCGTGCGCGAGCTGCGCCTGGGCCAGTTGGACTTCGATCCCATCCTGCATGAAGGCTACCGCCAGGTACAGCCGCTGGAAGCGGACTTGCTGGCGGCCCAGGAAGCCATCCGCTGGGCCGAACACCTGGTGTTCGCCTACCCCATCTGGTGGGGCGGCGCGCCGGCCCTGCTGAAAGGCTTTGTCGACCGCGTCTTCCTGCCCGGCTTTGCCTTCAAGTACCGCCCGGGCAAGGCTTTCCCGGCCCAGCTGCTGAAGGGCCGCACGGCCCAGCTCCTGGTGACGATGGACACGCCACCCTGGTATTTCCGCTGGGTGTACCACATGCCCGGCATCCACCAGCTGCGCAAGACGACCTTGGAATTTTGCGGCGTCAAGCCCGTCAAGGTGGCCAGCTTCGGCCCCATCCTCGATTCCACCGAAGTGCAGCGCGCGCGCTGGCTGGAGCAGGCGCAGGCGCTGGCCCGGCGCCTGTAGGGCCGGAAACGGCTTGCCATGCAGCCATCTTGCATACGGTTTTGACAAGCTGGTAATGAAGCCGTCACATTCCACGGCTACCATGATGATATTGCCTGTTTGTCAGTCGCCTTGCCGTCGCGACAACAAGGGTCCGCTCGTCATGTAAAGGTAGCCGCTGTGGAGTTCAACGCTTCTCGATTGCATCTTCCCCGTTATCGCACCTCCGTGGCGTTCGATCTGTGCATACCCACGGAATCGGTGCAGGCCGACGCCAGCAATTTCGCCGTGCTGGAACTGTTCACGGAACGGCGCGACATGATGAGCCTGCCAGTCACGGAGCAGCACAAGCCCATCGGCTTGATCAGCCGCAACATCTTCATGTCGCAGATGTCCAAGCCCTTCTATCACGAGGTGTACGGCAAGAAGAGCTGCATCGCCTTCATGGACAAGGAACCGCTGATCGTCGATGGCGCCATGAGTATCGAAGACCTCACCTTCCGCGCCGTGGAAGCGGGCGAAAAGGCGCTGGCCGACGGCTTCATCATCACCGTGGATGGCGCGCTGGCCGGCGTGGGCTTCGGCTTGCAGCTGATGAACGTGGTGGCCACCATGCAGGCGGAAAAGAACCGGCAAATCATGCACAGCATCGATTACGCCAGCGTGATCCAGCGCGCCCGGCTGCGCACCTCGGACGCGGAATTGCGCGCCACCCTGCCCGACGCGCACCTGGAATGGCAGCCGCGCGACGTCGTCGGCGGCGATTTTTACTTCTTCGAGCGCCACCCGGGCGGCTGGTTTGCCGCCATCGCCGACTGCACCGGCCACGGCGTGCCGGGCGCCTTCATGACCCTGATCGCCTCGTCGGCCCTGAGCCAGGCACTGCGCGAACTGGGGCCGCGCGATCCGGCCGCCCTGATCAGCGCCGTCAGCCGCTCCATCAAGACCTTGCTGGGCCAGGACGGCGCCGGTAGCGACAACGCAGGCCACGCCGGTTCGAACGACGGCATGGATTGCGCCTTCCTGTGTTACGACGACGCCAGCGCCAGCCTGCGTTTCGCGGGGGCGAAACTGGCGCTGTACGTGGTGGCGCCGGGCGAAGAGGCCGTGCGCGCCATCGACGGCGCGCGCATGGGCGTGGGCTATGTCGATACGCCGCCCGGCTACTGCTGGCACAACGAGACGCTCGCCATGCCCGCCGGCAGCCTGCTGTTCATCACCACCGACGGCTTGCTCGACCAGATCGGCGGCGCGCGCGACATCGCCTATGGCAAGCGGCGCATGCGCGAGCAGCTGCTGGCGCAGCGCGACGCTCCCGCCGGCGACGTGGCGGCGGCGCTGCTGCAGGACAGCGCCGCCTGGCAAGGCAAGCAACCGCGCCGCGACGACCTGACCTTTTTCTGTTTCCGCCTGTAGTTTTGGCGCCATCGAGCCACCTTATCAACAAGAAACCGGGTCACCGGCCAGCCAGGAGCACGGACGTGCTGTACGAAGAATTCAACGAGTTTTGGGATGTGGCGCGCAAGCGCAACATCATCTTTTTTTACGTGGGCTATTTCTCGCAGCACGTGGTGAGCGCCATTTCCGAAACCATCAAGGCGCGCCTCGACACGGCCGGCGCGGCCGGACCCACGCGGCGGCGCATCTTTTCCTCGTTCATCGAGATGTCGCAAAACATCATGCATTATTCCGCCGACAGCCTGACGCCCGATGCGCAGCTGGACCAGCAGATGCGGCGCGGTTCGTTTTGCATCGGCACGCGCGGCGACAGCTTTTTTCTGCTGTGCGCCAACCCCGTCTCGACGGACAACGTGGCGCAGATCCGCGCCCGCCTGGAGCCGCTGCACACGATGACGATGGAAGAAATCCGCCTCGCCTACAAGAAGGCCCTGCGCGAAGAAGCGCCGGCCGACAGCAAGGGCGCGGGCCTGGGTTTTCTCACCATGGCGCGCGACGCCAGCGAGCCGCTGGAATTCGAATTCGTCCAGGACCCACAGGAGCCGGGGCACACCATCTTCTGCATCAAAGCCATCATTTGAAAGAGCCGACTCAGGAAAGCATATGCAATTACCGTCACCACTGTTCATCGCCGCGACCCCGTGTTCGCCCGAAATCGACTTCCGTTTCGAGCAGCACACCCTGTCGATCAAGGGCGAGTCATATCCGGAAAACGCGGCCGCCTTCTATGGCCCGCTGATCGCCACCGTGCGCGCCTATCTGGACGCCTGCCGCGAGAGCGCCATCACCGTCAACGTCTCGCTGGCCTACTTCAACAGCTCCAGCACGAAGATGCTGTTTACCCTGTTCGACACCCTGAACCAGGCGGCCATCGATGGCAACCAGGTGCGCCTGAACTGGTATCACGACGAAGACGACGACACCATCCTGGAGTTCGGCCAGGAGCTGCAGCAAGACTTCACGGCGCTCGATTTCTGCGACCATCCCGTGCGAGGCAGCTAGAGCATGCACGCCGCCATCTCCGAGTCCGGCCTGGAACCCGACCTGTTCACCGTGGAAGCGGCGGCGCTGGCTGCCGCGCGTCGCATGCACGCCGACGTCCATGCCAGCGGCGAGGCGCAGCGCCGCGTGCTCGGTGAATTGATCAATCACTACGAACGGCTGATGCGCGAGACGCGGCGCCTGATCGGCCGCAGCGACCGCGCCGAGCGCGACATGCATTTGCTGAACCGGCAATTGCAAACCCTGGCCGGCCAGCTCGAATACCGCGCCACGCACGACCCGCTGACGGGCGCCCTGAACCGCGGCGCCGTGATCGAGCATGCCTCGCACTGCCTGGCGAAAGGCGACATGGCCCTGATCGTGCTCGACATCGACCTGTTCAAGCAGGTCAACGACGATTTCGGCCACCCGGCCGGCGACGGCGTGATCCAGGCCGTGGTCGACTGCCTGAAGGGATTATTGGGACTGGAGACGGCCATCGGCCGGGTCGGCGGTGAAGAGTTTTCCGTAGTCTGGCCCACCTCTTCGCGCGACGAGGCGGCGCACATCGCGCAGCGCATCTGCGAGAGCGTCGGCCGCCAGCGCCATGCGGCGCCCATTACGCGCGCCATCACCGTCAGCGTGGGCCTGAGCTGGAACCGCGCCGGCACGCCGTTCGAGACGGCCTACAGCCATGCGGATCAGGCCCTGTACCAGGCCAAGCGCGAAGGACGCAACTGCGTGCGCCAGTGGCTGGAAAGCTGACTCAATGCACTGCATCAGCGCTGCTGTTAGCGCGCCATGCTGCCGTCGCGGCGCATGGCGGCAGCGGCGCGCTGCATGGCAGCCACCTGCGCCTCGGGCACCTTGAGGTTACAGGCCAGGTAAGTCTGCACGCGATTAAAGGTCAGCAGCGGTTCCACCTTGCCCTCCCACTCCTTGCCGGCAAACGGCTTGCTGCCCACCGCCATGCCCACGGCCCACAGGTCGATGCGCCCCAGCAGCAGTTTTTGCGGATTGAGCCACTCCTGCGTCACGGGCGCCACGTTCAGGCCATGCTGGCGCAGGTAGTCGTCGCGCGCGTCACCGAGCACCGTGCCGATCACCAGGCCGCGCGCATCGGCCAGCGTGCGCAGCGTCAGATGCCGCTCGGCCAGGCCATACAGTATCCACTCCGCTTCGTTGAGGGGGCCGATCCAGCGAAACTGTGCTTCGCGCTCCTGCGTGCGGCTGGTGGAAAAGATGCAGGTATCAGGCTCGCGCAGCGCCTGCGCATACGCGCGCTTCCACGGCAACAACTCGATGCTGTAGGCGATGCCGGCGCGCGCCATGATGTCGCGCACCTTCATCGTTTCGCGTCCGACAACGACCTTGCCTTCCATCATGCTCGATGGCGGCAAGTGCTCGCCAACGATGCGCAGGCCAGCCGCCGCGGCCAGCGCCGGCATCAGCAGCGCCACTGCCAGCAGCCGCGCCATGCTTGCTTGTTTCATGCTTGCTTTCATCTGCAACAGGGGATTTCCGCCGATGTTACCATCGCCCCGAGCCTGCATCGCCGCATATTATCAATTACACCATGTATTTTCCGCAACGTGGTAATAGGCCAACGCCGGGACGATCAGCATGCAGGGGAAAGGAAGAATATCTGGCGGAAAACAGTAGGAGTCGAACCTACGGGAGAACGTCTGACGCCCTCCACCGGGTTTGAAGCCCGGCCACATCACCGGATGAGTGTGCTTTCCGCGGTGCCTGAGCTAACTGTTGGGCAAGGCCGCAGTATAGGACCACAGCGCTTGCGGGCGTAATAGATGCCCATTGCCAACACGACGAGTATAACCGACGCGGTCAAAGAATTCCAGGACCTGGATCGCCCGCTTGCGCCCCAGACCACTGGCGTCGCGGAAGGCGGCCGCGCCCACGGCGCCGGAACCGGGCGCCAGATGCTCGTCCAGCTCCGCTTGTTCGGTCAGAGTGCGTACCAGTTGCGCCAGCTCGGCCAGCGCCGCCTGGTGATAGAACAGGTCGTGCACCACCTGGCTAATCTGCCCTGCCTTGGCCAGTTTACGTAGCAGCCTGCGCGTGTCGTCCTCGGCCAGGCCGAAGTCGCGCGCCAGGTCGCGCGTCCACGGCGGCTCGAAGCGCCCCTGCAGCAAGGCCGCCAGCAAGGGCTCGGCCAGTGCCTGCTCCTGCGGCGTCAGTTCCACGCTGTGGGTCGGAAGATGCAGGCTGGCGCCGCGCGCCAGCACCTCGCCGCGCGCCAGCAAGCCTTCGACCAGATGGCTCCACAAGGCGTCTTCCATCTCCGCGTCGACGATGCGCTTCAGGCGCCACAGTTCCGGCCCTGCTTCATCGGGTGCGCGCGCGTGGAACACCGCCAGGGCGGCCAGCACCCGCTCTTCCAGCGCCAGCAACGCGGGCGGCGCCAGCAGCAGGGCGTCGCCACCGCGCAGGGCGATGCGCCGCGTCTCGGCCGGCAGCGCGATGGCGTTCGCCGGCAGTAGCGACAGGCGCACCAGCAGCGACTCGCGCAGCCCCAGCGGGCTTTGCGCCAGCAAGGCAGCAATATCGCCCTGTGCGACAAAGGCGGCCAGCGCAGCCAGCCAGGCCAGCCTGGTCGGGCTGCGCCGCTTGCGCGCGGGGCCGAACGGGTCGAGCACCATGCCGCCACCCACCGTCTGCGTCGCTTGCGCATTGCGCACGACGAAGCGGTCGCCCGGCACGCCGTGCATGGGAGACTCGAACACCAGTTGTACTCTGCCCGTCTGCCCCGGCGACAGGGTTTCGCCATCGAGCATGACGGCGCGCGCCAGCTGATGCGCCGCGCCCAGGTGCACGTGCAGCGGCGACCAGGCTTTCAATTGCACGCCGGCGTCGGGCAGCAAGGTCAGTTCCACGTCGAGACGTTCGGAACACTGCGCCAGTTCGGGCGCGACGATCCAGTTGCCCCTCTCGATGCGCTCGCGCTCGATGCCGGCCAGGTTCAGCGCCAGGCGCTGGCCCGCCACGCCCGTCTCGGCTGCGCGGTTCTGCGCGTGGATGCTGCGCACGCGCGCTTGAGCGCCGCCGGGCGCCAGTTGCAGCATGTCACCAACCTGCGCGCGTCCCGCCAGCGCCGTGCCGGTGACGATGGTGCCCTGCCCCGACAAGGTGAACACGCGGTCCACGCCGAGGCGGAACAAGCGCCGCTCGTCGCGCTGCGGCAGGCTGCGCGCCACTTGCGTCAGGTGCGCCAGCAAGGCCGCCACGCCGGGATCGTTGTCGCGGCTGGCGGCCGTGGGGAAGATGGGGCTGCCCGCCAGCGGCGTGCCGGCCAGCAGCGCCTCGATGTCCGCCTCCACCTGCGCCACGCGGGCGCCATCGGCGCGGTCGATCTTGGTCAGCGCCACGGCGCCGCGCGTCACGCCCAGCAGTTGCAAGATCGCCAGGTGCTCGTGCGTCTGCGGCATGATGCCGTCGTCAGCCGCCACCACCAGCAGGGCAAAGTCGATGCCCGTCACGCCGGACGCCATGGTGCGGATGAATTTTTCGTGGCCCGGCACGTCGATCACGCCCAGCACCGTGCCGTCCGCCAGCGGCAGGTAGGCATAGCCGAGTTCTATCGAAATGCCGCGCGCCTGCTCTTCCTTCAGGCGGTCCGTGTGCACGCCCGTCAGCGCGCGCGTGAGCGTCGTCTTGCCATGGTCGATATGGCCTGCGGTGCCGACGATCATGCGGACAACTCGCCGAGCTGCTCGATGAAGGCCGTCTCGTGCGCCGCCTCCAGGCAGCGCAGATCGAGCCACAAAGCGTCTTGCCCGATGCGCCCGATCACGGGGCACGGCAAGGCGCGCAAGCGCTGCTCCAGCATTCCCAAGGGATTGCTCAGGCGCGAGTCCGGGGCGCTGCGCACGGCCAGGCCAAAGCTGGGCAGCTGGTCGACGGGCAAAGCGCCGCTGCCGATCTGGCTTTGCATGGCTTCGGCCGTGACCACGTATTGCATGCCCAGCGCGCCTTGCAGCAGCGGCAGCAGGGTGTGCGCCTGCGCGCGCATGGCGGCCGCAGGGCGCGTCAGCAAACGCAAGGTAGTCAGGCGTTCGGCCAGCAAGTCCGGCGCGCGGTACAGCTGCAGCACCGGGGCCAATGCCGCCAGGGTCAGTTTGCCCACGCGCAGCGCGCGTTTCAGGGGGTTGCGCTTGATCTTCGCGATCAAATCGGCGCGTCCGACGATGACGCCGCACTGCGGGCCGCCCAGCAATTTATCGCCGCTGAAAGTCACCAGGTCGGCGCCCGCCGCTATCGTTTCGCGCACCGTCGTTTCGTGCGGCAAGCCATACTGGGCCAGGTCGACCAGGGTGCCGCTGCCCAGGTCCACGGCCGTCGGCACGCCGTGTTTGGATGCCAGCGGCACCAGTTCGTCGAGTTCCACGCTTTTCGTGAAACCGGTGATCGCGTAATTGCTGCAATGGACCTTCATCAAGAGGGCCGTGTCTTCATTCACGCCATTGGCGTAATCGGCCAGGTGGGTGCGGTTGGTGCTGCCCACTTCGCGCAGCACGGCGCCCGCGCGCGTCATCACGTCGGGGATGCGGAAGGCGCCGCCGATTTCCACCAGTTCGCCGCGCGAGACGACGACCTCTTTATTCTGCGCCAGGGTATTCAACATCAGCAGCACGGCGGCGGCATTGTTGTTGACGATGGTGGCCGCTTCGGCGCCCGTCAGTTCGCGCAGCAATTCCTCCACCAGGTCATCGCGGTCGCCGCGCTTGCCCGTCTCCAGGTCGAATTCCAGGTTCATCGGCCACTGCAGCGCTTCCACCACCGCTTGCACGGCCGCGTCGGGCAGCAGCGCGCGGCCCAGATTCGTGTGCAGCACGGTGCCCGTCAGGTTGAACACGGCACGCAGCTGCGAGCGCGATTGGGCTTGCAGCCGCTCGCCCATTTGCGCGACGATGGCAGCGATCGATGCGCCCTCTTCGCACACTGCGCCCGCCAGCATGGCCGTGCGCAGTTCGGCCAGCACGGCGCGCGCGCAGGCCAGGGTTTGCACGCGGCCGTAGTGTGCTATCAGGGCCAGGCAAGCCGCGTCGCCCAGGATGCGGTCGACCGACGGCAGGCGCACGGTTTGCCCCGTCGTCATGACGGCTGTTCCGTGCTTTTACCCAGCCACAGCAGCGGATTGCCGCTGGCGCGCTGATAGCCCGCTTCGCTCACCAGCAAGTCGAGCATCAGGCTGGCCAGGTCATCGGCCAGCGGTTCGACGTTGTAATCGTGTTCCTGGTTGAAGACTTTGCGGTAGGTATGGCAGTCGTCGCAGGTTTCCGCGCGCGCCACCTTCTTCGGATCATTCGCCTTGTTGGGCAATTTGTCGTCCTTGGCCGCCACGGGGTCGAACGGCTTTGCATCGGCCGCGTCCAGGCCCTGGTAGGCGATCTTGCCATTCTGTTCGCAGGTCGAGCACTTCACGCGCACCATATGCCATTCGCTTTCGCAAATGCCGCAGTGCAGATAGCGATACCCCTGCGACTGGCCTCCGATGCGGATCACGCTGGCGACGGGGTGCGAACCGCAGACGGGACACAGCGTGCCCGTTTCCAGGTCCGGCACGCGCGCGGCGCGCAGTTCGCTGGCCGACACCGACCACAAAATTTGCAGCGCGGCGGCGACGAACGGCGCGTGCATGGGATTGAGGTTGTCGCCGTTTTCATCGAGCACGGCATCGGCGCAGGCGTCCAGCGCTAGCGCGTCGAGCGCGCGCAGCTGCGCCAGCACCTGCGTCAGGCCGCCCGACAATGCCGGCTGGCTGGCTGCCGTGCTCGCCAATTCATCGAGCAGGCTGGCAAAGATGGCGCGCCACACGGGCGGACGGGCGCCATTCACGGGCAGCACCGGCATGCGGTGCTGCATCGCGCGGCGCAGCGCGTCGGGGTCGGCGGCGGGCACGGCGCCGGGCGCCAGTTTTCCCACCACGGCAGCCTGCGCGTCGGCCAGCGCGGCCATCAGCACCAGGTAACCCTGCATGCCCGCGTCGACGGGGATGCCCTTGATATTGCCTTGCGCCAGTTCGCGCAAGCGCAAGGCGCGCGCCTTGAACAAGCTGTCAGGCTGCGGCAGCAGCAGGCGCGGAATCGCGTTGTGGTCCAGGCCTTCGATTTCGCCTGGCTGAAGAATGCGTTGTACCAATGGAGTTTTCCCATCAAAAAAGGGGATGTAAAAGTATTTTAATCGATACGGTCGCGGCAAGCCGCAAAGAAAGGGGTCAGTCCCTTCGGGTCTGACCCCAGCAGTTGCAGTTGGGTTTAATTACGAAGAGCCTTAGTCCTTCGTATTGCGAATGACAGCCTCAAACCACTTCGGATGGTGCTTGCGCGCCCAGCCGTAGGTGACGGTGCCGCGCACCATGGCGCCGATCGAGCCCTTGACCCACAACGCCGCATAGATATGCACGATGATGGCGCAGATGATGGCGAAGGCGCAACCGGCATGCAACAAGGCGGCAAAGCGCACCACGTCGATCGGGAAGTAGAACGCGAAATACGCGCGCCAGATCACGATGCCCGACAGCAGCAAGCCGACCATGCTGACCAGCAACACGAAGAACAGGATCTTCTGGCCGGCATTGTATTTGCCGATCTTCGGAAGCTTTTCCTCACGGTTGTGGAGCACGTCATCCATTTGCTTGAGCCACTGCTTGTCGCCGTCCTCGAACTTGTTGTGGTGCCAGAAGCGCAGCACCAGGATCGCGAACGAGACAAACATCACCAGGCCGGCAAACGGATGCAAGATGCGCGTCCATTGCCCGCCGCCGAACAGGTTCGCCAGCCACGCCATCGAAGGATGGAACATGGCCAGGCCGGACAGGGCCAGCATGACGAAGGTGATGGCGGTGACCCAGTGATTCGTGCGCTCGTTCGGGTTGTAGCGTTCGATCAAGGGATTGCCATCCTTGTCGCGCAGCTTGCCATCGTGATGTTCACTATGCTTCATGCTGTTCCTCCCGGATGCGCTTGGCCTCTTCCAAGGCTTCGTGCTCTTCGTCCTTGCTCACTTCGTTCGGACCGACACGCGTGTAATGGAACAGGCCTGCCAGCGCCGTGACAGCCATGCCGGCTACTGCCAGCGGCTTGGACCAACCCTTCCAGAAGCCCACCATCGGGCTGATGCGCGGACGTTCCGGCAAGTTCGAATACAGCTTCGGCTTGTCGGCATGGTGCAGCACGTACATCACGTGCGTACCGCCCACGCCCAGCGGATCGTACAGGCCCGCATTCTCGAAACCGCGCGACTTCAGGTCGACGATGCGCTCTTCCGCATGCACCTTCATGTCTTCCTTGGTGCCGAAGAGGATGGCGCCCGTCGGGCAGGTTTTCACGCAGGCCGGTTCCTGGCCCACGGCGACGCGGTCCGAGCAGAGCGTGCACTTGTAGGCGCGGTCGTCCTTTTTCGAAATGCGGGGCACGTCGAAAGGACAGCCAGCCACGCAGTAGCCGCAACCGATGCAGTTTTCCTGGTGGAAATCGACGATGCCGTTCGTGTATTGCACGATGGCGCCCGGCGCCGGACAGGCTTTCAGACAGCCCGGATCCTCGCAGTGCATGCAGCCATCCTTGCGGATCAGCCACTCGAGGTTGCCGTCGTTGTCTTCGTGTTCGGCAAAACGCATCACCGTCCACGATTCCGGCGTCAAGTCCGTCGGATTGTCATAGGTGCCATGGTTTTCGCCGACTTCATCGCGCAAGTCGTTCCATTCCATGCACGCCGTCTGGCAAGCCTTGCAGCCGATGCATTTCGACACATCGATCAGCTTGGCCACGGTGCCCGTCACCGGGCTGCGCGCTTGCGGCGGCGTTACCGTGGTAGCCGACAGGCGCCGGATATCTAAGGATTGCAGTGCCATTATTGAGCTCCCATCATGCTTTTTCCACCTTCACGAGGAAGGACTTGAATTCCGGCGTTTGCGAATTCGCATCCCCCACGCCCGGTGTCAGGGTATTGATCAGATACCCCGGCTTGGCCACGCCCGTAAAGCCCCAGTGCAGCGGCAGGCCGACGGTATGCACCTGCTTGCCCTCGATCATCAAGGCCTTGATGCGCTTGGTGACCACGGCCTTGGCGATGATGTGGCCCCGTTTGGAACTGACGCGCACTTCACCGCCGGCGACGACGCCGATGCTCTTGGCCAGCTCTTCGCCGATTTCAACGAATTGCTGCGGCTGGATGATGGCGTTCAGGCGCGCATGCTTGGTCCAGTAATGGAAATGCTCGGTCAGGCGGTAGCTGGTCGCCACATGCGGATATTCCTCGTGCGTGCCGAACAATTTCCGGTCATCGGCGAACACGCGCGCGGCCGGATTGCTGGTCGCTAGCGGGTTTTTCGGATGCATGGGGTTGTAGCCCAGCGGATTTTCGAACGGCTCGTAATGCTCGGGGAACGGTCCTTCGGCCATGGCGCCGCGCGCAAAGAAACGCGCCACACCCTCGCCCAGCATGATGAACGGACCCATGCCGTTTTCCGGCGGCTCGTCGACCTTGAAGTCGGGAATATCGGCCCCGCTCCAATTGGTGCCATTCCACTCGATCAACTTGCGCGTCGGGTCGAAAGGCTTGCCCTTCAAGTCGCACGAAGCACGGTTGTACAGCACGCGGCGGTTGGCCGGCCACGCCCAGGCCCAGCCCAGCGTCTGGCCGATGCCGGTCGGGTCGCTATTGTCGCGCCGTCCCATCTGGTTGCCCGCCTGCGTCCAGCTGCCGGCGAAGATCCAGCAACCGCTGGTGGTGGTGCCGTCGTCGCGCAATTGCGCAAACGAGGCCAGCTGCTCGCCCTTTTTCACCAGCAGCTTGGTCGGATCCTTCAGATCGTACAAGTCAACCAGCGCCTTGCCGTTGAATTCGCGGGCGATTTCTTCCGGCTGCGGGTTATGCGGCTGCGCATAATTCCACGTCAGGTTGAGAATAGGATCGGGGAACTTGCCGCCCTCTTTCTGGTACATGCTACGCATGCGCAAGAACAGGCCCGACATGATCTCGAGGTCGCTGCGCGCCTGGCCCGGCGGTTCGGCCGCCTGCCAGTGCCACTGCAGCACGCGCGAGGAACTCACCAGCGAACCGCGCTCTTCGGCGAAGCAGCTGGTCGGCAAGCGGAACACTTCCGTCATGATCTTGGTGGGATCGACTTCGTGGTATTGGCCATGCGGCTTCCAGAATTCGCCCGTTTCCACGGCCAGCGGGTCCATGATGACGAGGAACTTCAGCTTAGCCAGCGCTTCCGTGACCTTCTGCTTGTTCGGCGCGGACGCCAGCACGTTGAAGCCCTGGCAGATATAGCCCGTCATCTTGCCTTGGTGCATGTTCTCGATGGCTTGCATCAAGTCATACGGCTTGTCGAGTTTCGGCAGGTAGTCGAAGGCGTAATTGTTCTCGGCCGTGGCGAAATCACCCCACCACGTCTTCATGAAGCTGACGTGGAACTTGCGGTAATTGCTCCAGTAGCTGAGCTGGTTCGGCCGCAGCGGCTTGGTGGCGCGCGCGCCGATATACGCATCGAAGTCCTGCTCGGCTTCGTTCGGCAGGGTCATATAACCTGGCAACAGGTTCGACATCAGGCCCAGATCGGTCAAGCCCTGAATGTTCGAGTGGCCGCGCAAGGCGTTCATGCCGCCGCCCGCGATACCCATATTACCCAGCAACAGCTGCACCATGGCGCCCGTGCGGATGGTTTGCGCGCCCGTCGAATGGTGCGTCCAGCCCAGTGCGTACAGGATGGTGCCGGCGCGTCCCGGCACGGCGGTCGAAGCCAGGGCTTCGGCCACCTTGTGGAACTTGTCGGGCGACACGCCGCACGTCCGTTCGACCATCTCGGTCGTGTAACGTGCGTAGTGCTTCTTCATCATCTGGTAGACGCAGCGCGGGTGTTCCAGGGTCGGGTCGACCTTGGCATAGCCGTCGTCGCCGATCTCGTAATCCCAGGTGGCCTTGTTGGTGTACTTGCCTTTTTCTTTGTCGTAACCCGAAAACAGGCCATCTTCGAACGCATAGTCTTCGCGCACGATGAAAGGCATGTCCGTGTAGTTGCGCACGTACTCATGCTGGATCTTGTCGTTCGTCAGCAGATAATTGATGATCGCGCCGAGGAAGACGATGTCCGTGCCGGTACGCGTGGCGCAGTAGTAATCTGCCACGGATGCGGTACGGGTAAAACGCGGATCGACAACGATCAGCTTGGCCTTGTTATGCGCCTTCGCTTCCGTGACCCATTTGAATCCGCAAGGATGTGCTTCTGCTGCATTGCCGCCCATGACCAAAATCACATCGGCATTCTTGATATCGACCCAATGATTCGTCATCGCGCCACGGCCAAACGTCGGGGCAAGACCTGCCACCGTCGGTCCGTGTCATACACGCGCCTGATTATCAAAGGTCAGCATCCCCATGCTGCGCACTGTCTTGTGGGTCAGATAACCGACCTCGTTGCTGCCGGCGGACGCGGCCAGCATGCCGGTGGAGAGCCAGCGGTTGACGGTCTTGCCGTCGGCATTCTTTTCGATCAGGTTGGCGTCGCGGTCATCCTTCATCAGGCGCGCGATCTTGTCGAGCGCCACATCCCAGGAGATCGGTTGCCATTCCGTGCCGCCCGGGGCGCGGTATTCGGGCACTTTCAGGCGGTTCGGGCTGTGAATGAAGTCGACCAGACTGGCGCCCTTCGGACACAAGGTGCCGCGGTTCACCGGGTGATCGGCATCGCCTTCCACGTGGATGATGCTGGAAACGGCATTTTTCGCGCCGTCGCCCAGACCATACAGCAGGACGCCACATCCTACCGAACAGTAAGGACAGGTATTGCGTGTCTCGGTGGTGCGAGACAGCTTGTATTGCCGCACTTCCGCCATCGCCTGGCCCGGTGCGAAACCGAGCAGGGCGAGGCTGGAACCAGCAATGGTCGCGCCAGTTACCCGAAGGAACTGGCGCCTGGACATCTGAACCATATTCAGGCCTCTATGATGTGAGTAAATAAAAAGTCATACAACGTCGTGGTGGTGTCATATCGCCAAGATATAAGCACCATGCCTGTGCCGTATGACAGTATTTTACCCCTCAAACCCCGTCAAGGCTCAGTCCGCCGGAGAAAATTGCACATAGTCAACATTATTTGATCAGTACTGAGCAGTTCCTCTAAACAATGCCGGCCTGCCCGACCCAGCTCCCCCATGAAAAAACCCGCTCGCGAGCGGGTTTTGAGGAAGCGGCCGAACTTACATGCTAACTTACAGGCTGTAGCGCAAGGTCAGCGCCACGTTGCGCGGCGCGCCCGGCAAGCTCAGGTTCGGGCTGGAACCGTGGCCGGAAACGATGTAGCGCGTATCGCCGATATTGTTGACGTTCAACTGCACTTCATAGCGGCCCGTGCGGTATGCGGCCATGGCGTCGGCCGTCACATAGCCGGGCAAGACCACCGTGTTGCCGGCATTGGCAAAACGGCTGCCGACAGCATTCGCGCCGCCGCCCACGGTGAAGCCGTGGCCCAGGTCTTTCGTCAGCCACAGATTGGCCGTATTGCGCGCCGTCAGCGTGGCGCGCTTGCCTTTGACGTCAACGGAGCCAGCCGCATTCACGCTCGTGTCCTTGGCGATGGAGTCCGTGATGGTGGCGTCCAGCCAAGCGTAGCCGGCCATCATCTTCCAGCCATCGTGCAAGTCCGCATTGAAGGTCAGTTCCAGGCCATCCGTGCGCTGCGTGCCGATGGGCACGATGCGGTTCGTGATCGGTTCGCTGCTCTTGATATTGTCGCGCTCCAGGCGGAACAGCGACACGGTGGCATTCGCGCGGCCGCCCCACAGGTCATACTTGGCGCCCACTTCCGTGTTGCGCGTGGTTTCCGGCGCCAGATCGGCGTTATTCGCGGCCAGGGCGAAGTTCTCGCCGCTGGGCTGGAAGGAACGGCTCCACGAGGCGTAGTACGATTGCACGGCACTCGGTTGCCAGACGAGGCCGGCGCGGGGGCTGAACGCCGCATCCGTGCGCGACAGGTCTGCCGTCGTCACACCAAGCGCATTGGCCAGGCGCGACTGCTGCTTATAGCGGTCATAGCGCAAGCCGGCCAGCGCCTTCCACTCGTCGCTGAAGCTGATGGCATCCTGCACGTAGGCGGCGGCCGTGTCGTAGGTACCGAAGGTATCGCTGCGCGCGCCCAGCTTGCTGCGGTCGACGACGGGCAGGACAGGGTTGAAGATCGACACATTCGGCGCCACCACGGTCGAGGCCCAGTTCGACGCATCCTTGTTTTGCTTGCCGAACTCGGCACCGTACAGCACTTCATGGCGCAAGGTACCCGTGACCAGCTTTTGCGTCAGTTCCGTCTGGTTGAACCAGCCGCTCTCGTCGCGGTTCAGCTTGGCGTGGCCCAGCTTCATCGTGCCATTGACTTCGTTGACGTTGCCGGAAATATTCGTGTTGTTGCGGTCCAGGTGGTAGTCGTAATAGCGGAAGGCATTACGTAGCGACAAGCTGTCGCTGAACTTGTGCGTCAGCGTCGCGGCCGTGGAGACCACGCGCGACTGGCTGAAGTCCGCATCGCGGGCGTTGGCGGCACCGTAGTAAGTACTCGCATCGACAGCCACAGCGCGGCCATGCCAGGACGGGATGCCGAAGTCCGTCAGGCGGCGGTCTTCCAGGTAATCGCCCTGCAGCAGCAATTTGGTGGCGCCAGAGAGGCGGATGGCCACCGATGGCGCCAGCGCCGTGCGGTTGATGAATTGCTGCTCGCGGTAGCTGTCCGACACTTCGCGCGCGCCCGTGACGCGCCAGTCCACCGTCTCGCCGACGCGGCCCACGTCGACTTCGCCGCGACGCCCTTTTGTATTCGTCAGGCTCAGGGCCAAGTCCGTGATATCCACGCCCGGTTTTTTGGTGATGCGGTTCACCAGGCCGCCCGAGGAACCGCGGCCGTACAGCACGGCGGCCGGTCCCTTGATCACTTCCAGCCGCTCCACGTTCGACAGGTCGCGGAAATACAGCGCGTCATCGCGGAAGCCGTCGACGAACTGGTCGCCGATGGCCGTGAAGCCGCGGATGAACACCTGGTCGCGCTGGCCGTCACCCGTGGACAAGCCCACACCGGGGATGTTCTTCATGATGTCCTGGATCGACATGGCGTTCTGGTCGCGGATGACGGCGGCCGGCACCACATTGATCGTCTGCGGCACGTCGCGCAGGGCCATTTCCGTCTTGGTACCGCTGGCGGAGGTGGCGGCGACATAGCCATCCTTGTCCTTCGATGCCGTCACGGTGACGGCGGGCAAGCTTTCCTGTGCCCAGGCCGCCAATGGCGTGGCGCCAAAGGTCAGGGCGCCCAGTACGGCGATGGTGATCGGTTTACATCCTGGCTTGCGCTGTTGCTGCATACAATTCCCTGGTCGATGTTTTAATACGAATGATTATCATTAGTATTTTATCAGCCGGCACGGCGAAAAGTAAGGCGAAATGTAAGTGATAGTACTTATGGACTAGGTACTTGACGTAAAAACACAACAGGAAATAGATATCAAAAGGCAATTAAAATTGCCTTGAAAAACTATTTCTCTGCGTCAATGCTATACTTGCGGCTTGCTGGACAGCGGTCAGCCTGACCGACGTGCCCCTTGCTTTACCTCCATCGCCACGCTCAGCGTGGCGCGCCGCACAGCCATCACGCGGCACCCGAAGACCCCGATCCCCTGCGCCTTGCGGCGCCTGTCCGCCCCTGCTGGCGGCGGCGATCATGACTATTACATTGTTAGGACTTACATGAAAAACCTGAACATCGGCAGCCGCCTTGGCGTCGGCTTTGCTGTCGTATTGCTGTTGCTTGCCGCCTTGACCATCACCGCCCTGGTGCGCATGCAAACGGCCAGCGACCTGACCTACCGCCTCATCAATACCAGCATCAAGAACCAACGCATGGTGGCCGAATGGTCGAAGATCATTGAATTGAACAGCGTGCGCGGCGTCGCCTCGTTTGAAATCCCCGATCCCGTCGTGCGCGCCAAGATCGAGCAAGACTTGAAAGTCGATGCCGAGCGTTCCAGCAAGCTGCAGGACGACATCATCGCCTCGCTGCGCAACCCGGCCGTGATCGAGCAGTTCAAGGTCGTGCGCAAGGTGCGCACCGACTACGTGACGACGCGCGCACGCGCCTTCAAGATGAAGGCCGACGGCGACGTGGCGGGCGCCAAGGAAGTGTTCGACAAGGAAGTCGCGCCGATCACCGTGGCCTATCTGGCCGAAGTGAAGCATTTTGCCGGCATGCAGATCAAGGCCGCCGACGGCGTCGGCGCCAGCATCATCGAAGCCTACAGCAGCACCCGTATCTTCCTGATCACCATGGGCGTGCTGGCCGTACTGATGGGCATCGGTTTCGCCTGGTGGATCACGCGCTCGATCACCGGCCCCATCCGCGATGCCGTGAAAGTGGCGGAAACCGTGGCGGCAGGCGACCTGAGCAGTATCATCACGGTGCAAGGCCGCGATGAAACGGGCCAGCTGATGCATGCACTGAAAACCATGAACGACAGCCTGGTCGGCATCGTCGGCCAGGTACGCAGCGGCACCGACACCATCGCCACGGCATCGGCAGAAATTGCCGCCGGCAACCAGGACCTGTCGTCGCGCACGGAACAGCAAGCCAGCTCGCTGGAAGAAACCGCGTCGTCGATGGAAGAATTGACCAGTACCGTGAAGCAGAATGCGGACAATGCGCGCCAGGCAAATAAACTGGCCGGCGACGCCGCCGGCATCGCCAGCCGCGGCGGCGCCGTGGTGGCCGAAGTGGTGGCTACCATGGGCGAGATCAATACCTCGTCGAAGAAAATCGTCGACATCATTTCCGTCATCGACGGCATCGCCTTCCAGACCAACATCCTGGCCTTGAACGCGGCCGTGGAAGCGGCGCGCGCCGGCGAACAGGGTCGCGGCTTTGCCGTCGTGGCAACAGAGGTGCGCAACCTGGCGCAGCGCTCGGCAGCGGCGGCCAAGGAAATCAAGGGACTGATCGACGACTCCGTGCAAAAGGTCGACGTGGGCACGGATCTGGTCGACAAGGCCGGCAAGACGATGGAAGAAATCGTGCAAAGCATCGGCTTCGTCACCTCCATCATGAGCGAGATCAGCAACGCCAGCGAAGAGCAGAGCGCAGGCATCGAGCAAGTCAACCAGGCCATTTCCGAAATGGACCAGGTGACGCAGCAAAATGCGGCCCTGGTGGAAGAAGCCTCGGCCGCAGCCGAAGCGATGCAGGAACAGGCGAGCGAACTGGCGCAGGTGGTCAGCGTCTTCCGCCTGGACGCGAATGCGGCCGCGACCGACCGTTTCAGCATGAAAGCAGCACAGCGCAGCGTGTCGGCAGCCCCGGCCACGCCTGCCCGCAAAGCCTCGGCCCCTGCCCTGCGCCTGCCCGTGACGCGCAAGAGCGGCAAGGCGCCGGCGCCGGCCGAAGGCGAGTGGGAAGAGTTTTAAATCTGCTTAAGCAAGCCGTGCGGCATCAAGCCGCGCTGGCTTGCGCTTTGGCGATCAGTGCCGCCAGCTCGCGCGGCACGGATTGCCCCAGAAATTCCAGCGCCAGTTGTTCTGGATCGATGGCGGCATCCGGCGGCAAGCCATGCTCGAAGCCCCCCACCATGGTGCGGCAAAAATGCGGCGATTCGGCCCGCGTTTCCACGTACCAGCAGCCCGCATGGCCCTGCACGAAGTATTCACCGATAAAGTAGCCGAGCATGGTTTTCACCCACTGCCAGCTCTCGTCGCGGATGACGATGGTGCGCATGGCCGCATCGATGTACGGCAGGTATTCGGCCGCGTTCGTCAACACTTCGTGCGCCGGCTGGATGCCCAGGCGCTCGACGAAGCTCACCAGCGAGGCGCCCAGCGCGTCATAGTAGGCGTCAAAAGCCGTTTGGCTTTGTTGCAATAATTGTTCTTGTTCGTTCGACAGCATTCACACTCCACAGGCATTCAACAATCCCCTATTTTACGCCACGCTCACATCCACCCCGGCCCGCTGCAGCAAGGCCTCATTGCGAGCGGACAACTGCGTCACCTGCAGGTGCTTGCCGGCCTTGTCGTAGCGTTCATACAGGGCTTCGATGGCGGCGATGGCCGAGTGATCGGCCATGTGCAGGTGCCGGCAATCGAGGATGACGCGGGCCGGGTCCGAAGCCAACTGGAACAGTTCCTGGAAATGCGTGGCCGAGGCGAAAAACAGGGTGCCGTGCGGCAGGTACACGCGCATGCCAGGGCTGCTGTCATCGATGTCGGCACGCATGTCGCGTGCATGTTGCCAGGCAAAATTCAAGGCGGCGATGACGATGCCGCACAGCACGGCCGTCGCCAGGTCCGTGAACACCGTGATGACCGTCACGGCGACGATCACCAGCGCATCCTGCGGCGGCACCTTGCCCAGCACGCGCAAGGAACCCCAGGCAAACGTCTGCTGCGCCACGACGAACATCACGCCCACCAGGGCGGCCAGCGGGATGCGCTCGATCAAGGGCGACAGGAACAGGATGAACAATAAAATCATCACGCCGGCCGTCACGCCCGACAGGCGCGAACGCCCGCCCGAACTCAGGTTGATCATGGTCTGCCCGATCATGGCGCAGCCACCCATGCCGCCAAACAGGCCCGACACGACATTCGAGGCACCGAGGGCGATGCATTCGCGGTTGGGCTGGCCCCGCGTTTCCGTCATCTCATCGGTGAGATTGAAAGTGAGCAAGGTTTCCAGCAAGCCCACCATGGCCATCAGCGCCGCATACGGAAAAATGATGTGCAAGGTCGCCATATCCAGCGGCACGGTGGGCCAATGCAGGGCAGGCAAGCCGCCGGCGATATGCGCGAGGTCGCCCAGGGTGCGCGTGGGCAAGTGCAAGACATGGCTGAGCACGCCCACGCCCAGGATGGCCACCAGCGCGGGCGGCACAGCCTTCGTGATGCGCGGCAGCACGTAGACGATGGCCATGGTCAGCGCCACCAGCGCACCCATCACAAGCAAGGGCGTGCCTTGCAGCCAGGTTTCGCCTTGCGGCGTGGCTTGCCGAAAATGTTCCAGCTGGGCCATGGCGATGACGATGGCCAGGCCATTCACAAAGCCCAGCATCACCGGGTAGGGCACCATGCGGATCAGTTTACCGAGACGCAAGATACCGAACAGCGCCATCAGGATGCCGCTGAGCACCACGGTGGCCAGCAGATATTGCACGCCATGCTGGGCCACCAGCGCCACGATGACGACGGCCATGGACCCGGCCGCGCCCGAAATCATGCCGGGGCGTCCGCCAAAGATCGCCGTCATTGCGCAAATGATGAAGGCCCCATACAGGCCCATCAGGGGATTCAACTGCGCCACCAGGGCGAAGGCAATGCATTCGGGCACCAGGGCAAACGAGGTGGTCAGGCCCGCCAGGATGTTTTTTTGCAGGTTCGGGAACCACTCATCCCGAAAAGTTGTGTTGATCATTGATGCGTATCCAAAGTCGGAACAGGAAAATGCCGGCCTGATGGAAAATAATCAGACAAAGCCATGCCAGCGGGCGTCACAGAAAAGCTGCGCTGAGCTTGATCGGAGCAGAAAAGTCGTCAGTGACTACGTCGGTACGGCGGAAAGGGGGAAGTTTCATCAAGGCGCCAGGCGGCGCGGCTGAGCTTGCCAGCATTATACAAGATGCGGCAGGACCGGCACTCTGGCGCTTTCTTCAGCACAAGGCCAGCCTTGCCACCAGCCTAAGGCACATGATGATGAGAAAAAACAATATCCACGTACCAAATTCCTGCACAGTAGATATTACTTACTCAGGGGGAATATCATGCAAACAGGCACCACCAAGACCAGGCACTGCTGGGCGCTGGCGCTCATGCTGCTACTGCAGGCATGCTGCTCGTCACACGCAGCCGCGCCCCTGGCCCAAGCTCTCTCGCCTCCTGTGACCTTGGCTGCGCCGCCAACACCCCTCACAAGCAATTATTGCGTCGGACGCCTCGCACTGACGACGCAAGAAACTGTGCATATCCGACGTAATAAAGCGCAATTCTACTGGGGTGAGCTCATCACTTTACGCGAAACGCGGAAGCAGTATGCGCACCGGCTGCACGCCGCAGTCAGCTCATCGAACAAGAATCCGCTGCGCGAGCGCGTATTGCCGCCTGCCTCTTTTACCCCGAATGATGGCCTGTTACTGGTATTGCGTGAACATGAGTCACTGCCGCTTGATCCACATGTCGTGACCATCGAAGCCTACGCCCACCACGGCGGCACCACCTTCCAATACAAAAAAACAGCGCTTAGCCGCCTGCAACAGACTGCCCAACTGCGCGCCAGGCAAATCCTGCAATCGGTCAGCGGTACGCCCAGGCCATTCACGAACGAGGCACCGGCACCAGGCTTTTGCCTAATGTATGGCAATGCCATGCTGGCGCCCTTGCCTGGCTGGTTCGAGTCCAACGAAATCCAGGGCGATTTCCAGGTGAACGGACATGGCTATCATTTCAGCTTGCGCACCCAGGTGTTGCAGTCGGAAGCACATAATCAAGCTGCACTGGAAAATCAGCGCATCGCCTTGACCACGCCCATGGAGGTCATCGAGTTCTTACCGTCACTCCCGAACACGGGCACTGCCGAGGTCAGGAAGGATCAAATCAGCGGCATATCCAACATCAGCCCATTGGCAACAGAGAAAGGCAAAAGGCTGCTTTACGAATGGTATCGCCCTGCTCGCGCAGGCGATCCCTTTACGCCAGCCATTTTTTTTCATATCTGGCCTATGGCAGAGGCCTCGAACGATAGTGCCGATGCCGCATTCCTGCAGTGGCTACGAGCGCAGCAAGGCTCCTCCACGCCGCTATTCCAGATAAGAGCCAATATGCCCGACGCCACCGTGCCACAGCGCAAGACCACAGCGGTACGGGAGGAGAGCAAACTGGTGTATCGCACCCGTTTGCTAACGGCCAACGGCGAGGCGGCCTCGCACCATCGCTACATGATGTTCAAGAACAACAAGAAAGTGGCGGAAGGACGCAGCGATGCACAAGGCTTTCCAGAAGCACAGCATGCAGATTATTATGAACAATGGGTTCTGCGGGTCATGGGCGATTGACACCACAGCAGGGCGAGAGACAAAAAAATAGCCCACTCGAAAGTGGGCTATTTTTTTCATCTGGAGGCGAGGACGGGAATCGAACCCGTCTAAACGGCTTTGCAGGCCGCTGCATAACCTCTTTGCTACCTCGCCAGAGGAACTGCTTCGATGCACCTTGCGGCCCACCTTGAAAACTGGAGCGGGAGAAGAGTCTCGAACTCTCGACCTCAACCTTGGCAAGGTTGCGCTCTACCAACTGAGCTACTCCCGCATTGGAGCTTGTTTACCACTTAATCGCACCGCGCCAACTGCTTTGCGGCGGATAAAAAAAGGAAGCCAGCTTAGCTTCCCTTTAGAATTCTGGAGCGGGAGAAGAGTCTCGAACTCTCGACCTCAACCTTGGCAAGGTTGCGCTCTACCAACTGAGCTACTCCCGCATTGGAGCTTCTATTTTCTGCTACTGCCATCTTGCTGTACTGTTTCCAGCTTGCGCTGGAGCGGGAGAAGAGTCTCGAACTCTCGACCTCAACCTTGGCAAGGTTGCGCTCTACCAACTGAGCTACTCCCGCATACGAACCGCTATTTTACTGCTTTTTGCTACCGTTTACCAGTGCTGCTTTACTGCTGATCCAGTCTTCACTGGAGCGGGAGAAGAGTCTCGAACTCTCGACCTCAACCTTGGCAAGGTTGCGCTCTACCAACTGAGCTACTCCCGCAGTGGACAACATTGTATCAGAAGCTCTACTACATCGCCAGTACTACTTTTTACTGCATCTGCTGTTTTTACCTATGACACGATCCAGAAAACTGGAGCGGGAGAAGAGGCTCGAACTCTCGACCTCAACCTTGGCAAGGTTGCGCTCTACCAACTGAGCTACTCCCGCGTCATCAACAACAGGCCAGCATTATAGAGGGATTCCAGGTGCTGTCAACGGTCAATATCTGGTCTTTTGCAAAATATTTGGGGTCAGACCCTTTGGGTCTGACCCCAGCTCTTGCGTTTGGGCTAAACGCTTCAATGCAAATTGCCGGCCTTTTCCTTGATCAAGGGCCATGCCAGGCGCAGGTAATAGAACATCGACCACACCGTCAGCACGCAGGCGATCCACAGCAGGCGTTCGCCCCACACGTGCGTATCGATCGCGCCGAAGATCACTTCGTGGTACAGCAGCAAGGGAATGGCCGTCATTTGCGCGGCCGTCTTGATCTTGCCGATCGAGCTGACGGCCACCGATTTCGATGCGCCGATCTGCGCCATCCATTCGCGCAAGGCGGAAATGGTGATTTCGCGGCCGATGATGATGAAGGCCAGCACGGCATTGACACGGTCCAGCTGTACCAGCACCAGCAAGGCGCCGGCCACCATCAGCTTGTCGGCCACGGGGTCGAGGAAGGCGCCGAAGGCTGAGGTCTGGTTCCAGCGCCGCGCCAGAAAACCATCGAACCAGTCGGTGACGGCGGCAACGATAAAGACCAGGGTGGCAACCAGGTTCTGGTCGCCATGCAGCAGCATCGACGGCGGCAGGTAAAACACACCGACGACAAGCGGGATCAGGGCCACGCGCAGCCAGGTCAAAAGAATGGGAATATTAAAAGGCATAAGGAAGCAATCGGCCGACGGGTAAATTGAACATGAAGAAAGCGTGAAGAAGCGCCACTAGTCTACATGGCCCCAGGGTATTAGCCTAGTCCGCTTGCCGCAGCGCCGGACCAGACCTGTATGCATTAATGCAACTGCTTGTAAATCTCTTCTGCCAGTTGCGTGGAAATCCCCTCCACCGACATCAGATCCTCGACGCTGGCATCGACCACGCCGCGCAAGCCGCCAAAGCGCGACAGCAGCTTCTGCCGGCGCTTGGCGCCGATGCCTTCGATCTCTTCCAGGCGCGAGGTCTGGCGCGTCTTGGCGCGCTTGGCGCGCATGCCGGTAATGGCGAAGCGATGCGCCTCGTCGCGGATTTGCGCGATCAGCATCAGCGCCGCCGATTCCTTGCCCAGTTCCTGCGCCGCGCGGCCATCGACGAACAGCAGCGTTTCCAGGCCCACCTTGCGCCCTTCTCCCTTGGCCACGCCGACAATCAAGCTGATATCGAGTCCCAGTTCAGCGAACACCTGGCGCGCCATTTCGATCTGCCCCTTGCCGCCATCGATCAGCACCACGTCGGGCATCACCCCGTCGCCATTCGCCACCTTCTCGTAGCGGCGCATCAAGACCTGGCGCATGGCCGCGTAATCGTCGCCGGGCGTGATGTCGTTGATGTTGTAGCGCCGGTATTCGCCGTTCTGCATGGCGTGGTGGTGGAACACCACGCACGAGGCTTGCGTCGCCTCGCCCTGCGTGTGGCTGATGTCGAAACACTCGACGCGCAGGCTGTCGAGGTCTTCCGTTTCCAGGCGCAGCGCTTCGGCCAGCGCGCGCGTGCGCGACTGCTGCGAACCTTGCTCGGACAGCAAGCGCGCCAGCGAAATCTCGGCGCCCTTTTGCGCCATCTCCAGCCACTGGCGGCGCTGCCCCTGCGGCTGGAAGATCAGGTTGATGCGGTGGCCGCACTGCTCCATCAGCGCCACCATCAGGGCCGGCTGATCGAACTCGATATTCAGGATCAGGGTGCCGGGGATGAATTTTTCCGTGTAATGCTGCGCCAGGAAGGCGGCCAGCACTTCCACCTCGATCGGCTCTTCGGCAATCGCCGCCGCATCGCTGAGCTGGCTGGGGAAATAGGCGCGGTCGCCCAGGTGGCGCCCGCCGCGCACCATAGCCAGATTGACACAGGCGCGCCCGCCCTGCACCAGCACGGCGAGGATGTCGACGTCGGCATCGCCCGTCGTTTCCATGCTTTGCTGATGCAGCACGCGCGACAGCGAAGCGATCTGGTTGCGCACCACCACGGCCTGCTCGAATTTCAGCTCGGCGGCAAAGGCGTGCATCTTCTTTTCCAGGTCGGCCATCACTTCGCTCTGGCGCCCGCGCAGGAAGCGCGCCGCGTTTTCCACGTCGTTTTTATAGTCTTCCTTGCTGATCAGGTCCACGCACGGCGCGCTGCAGCGGCCGATCTGGTGCAGCAGGCAGGGCCGCGTGCGATTCGCGTAGACGCTGTCCTCGCAGGTGCGGATCAGGAACACCTTTTGCAGGATCTGCATCGATTCCTTGACGGCCCAGGAACTGGGGAACGGCCCGAAATACTGATTTTTCTTGTCCACCGCGCCCCGGTAATACACCATGCGCGGCGCATCGCCATTCGTGATCTTCAAATACGGATACGACTTGTCATCGCGGAACAGGATGTTGTAGCGCGGCTGCAGCGCCTTGATCAGGTTGTTTTCCAGGATCAGGGCTTCCGCTTCGCTGTGCGTGACGGTGGTTTCCAGGCGCGCGATGCGCTCGACCATCATGGCGATGCGGGGGCTGGCCAGGTTTTTCTGGAAATAGCTGGAAACGCGCTTTTTCAGGTCGCGCGCCTTGCCGACATACAACACCTTGTCGGTGGCGTCGAAATAGCGGTACACGCCGGGCAAATTCGGCAGCTTGGCGACGGTGGCCAGCACCTGTGCGCGCGGGTCGGGTGGCGTTTCCGCCAAGTTCGGTTCTGGGCTTGCTTCGGTCATTGCTGGCTCATTCTTGCGCTGCTTGCTCCACGATCACGAACGCGACCGCGTACTCTTCTTCATCGCTGATGGTCACTTGCGCGCTCAGCCGGTTTTTCTCCATGAAGTCCGCCAGCACGCCACTGCAGACGATCATCGGTTTGCCGCTGGGGTGATTCAGCATCTGCGCGGCAGGCCAGGTCATCGGCATGCGCAAGCCCAGGCCGATGGCCTTGGAAAACGCCTCCTTGGCCGCAAAGCGGGTGGCCAGGAAGCGCACGCCGCGCACGGCGTTTTTCGCACTGCGGGCGCGGAATTTCTCCATCTCCTGCGGCCCCAGTATTTTCTGCGCGAAACGCTCGCCATGGCGCGCCAGCGCCGCCTCGATGCGGGGGATCTTGCAGATATCGGTGCCGATGCCGTAGATCATGGGCTTGTCCTGTTCCTTATGCTTTGTTGCCCAGGCGCGCAGCCACCATGATGGCCTTCATTTCGCGCACGGCGTTTTCCCAGCCGACAAACACGGCGTGCGCGACGATGGCGTGACCGATGTTCAGCTCAGTAATGTCCGGAATGGCGGCAATCGCCTGCACATTGGTGTAATGCAAGCCGTGGCCCGCGTTGACCTTCAAGCCACGGCCCACGCCGAACAGCACGCCCGCCTTGATGCGTTCCAGCTCGGCCAGTTGCTCGGCGCCTTGCGTATCGGCGTAGCGGCCAGTGTGCAGCTCGATCACGGGTGCGCCGAGTTCGGCAGCGGCGGCAATCTGTTGCTCGTCGGCGTCGATGAACAGGCTCACGCGGATGCCCTCGCCTTGCAGCTGCTGGACGGCCGCCTGTACTTCCTTGAAATAGCGCACCACATCGAGGCCACCTTCGGTGGTCACTTCCGTGCGTTTTTCCGGCACCAGGCACACGTCCGCCGGCTTGATGCGGCAGGCGAAAGCGATCATCTCGGCCGTCACGGCCGCTTCCAGATTCATGCGCGTGAGCAATTGCGGCGCGATGGCGATCACATCCGCATCCTTGATGTGGCGGCGGTCTTCGCGCAAATGCAGGGTGATGGCGTCGGCGCCCGCCTGCTCGGCCAGCAGGGCCGCGCGGATCGGGTCCGGATAAGCGGTGCCGCGCGCATTGCGCAAGGTGGCCACGTGGTCGATATTGACGCCCAGGTCGATGACGGGGCCGGAAGGCTGCAAAAAGCTCATAGTTGGTATCCGTAAAGTGCTGTCGTGCTGCAAACCGCCGCTACAGCTGCATTAAATCGATCAGTATCTGGCGCGTGTTCAAGGTGGCGCCCCCCAGTTGATGGGCCAGCAAAAAGCGCATCAGCAGCTTGCTTTGCGCCTGCGTGGCCACGTCAAGATAATCTTCGCGCTCCATGTCGAGCAGGGTCTTGCCCGTGATCTTCGGCCAGGCATCGCTGGCGCGCGCCGGGCGCGGTCCCCGTTCCGGGTCGACCACGTAGACCTGCCCCGCCTCGACGGCCTGGCGCGTGCCCGTGCAGCGCGTCAGGTCGGCCGCCACGCCCGTTTCCTTGAGCAGAGCGCGCTCGAACTTGCGCAGCACGATCGGCGGCGGCTCATTGTGCGCCAGCTGATTCAAGGTGGCAACGTAGTGGTCGAACAGGACAGGATGCGGATCGTCGCGCGCCAGCAATTTGACCAGCAATTCGTTCAGATAAAAGCCGCACAACAGCGCCGTCTTTTCCAGCGGCAGCATGCCGCCCACCCATTCGGCGCCCGTCAGTATGCGCAGCTCCGATTTGCCCGTCCAGCCCGCCTGCAGCGGTTGAAACGTCTGCAGCACGCCGCGCAACTGCGAATGGGGGCGCTTGGCGCCCTTGGCGACGAGCGCGATGCGGCCGTATTCGCGTGTAAACACGTCGACGATGAGGCTGGTTTCTTTATGCGGGTAGCTGTGCAGCACGAAGGCTGGCTGGCCCGTGATGCGGCCGTCGCGCGCGGGCGGACGGCTGCGCCGGGGAGGCGCTGCGGAAGGTGCAGCCGGCGTAGAGGGGGCGAGTGAGGCTGGCGCGAAGTCAGGCTGCGCTGGCGTGGTGGTGCTCATGCGTGTAGCGTCGCCCCCGGGTTGCGGATTACTCGTAGCCGTAGGCGCGCAAGCCCGCCTCGTTATCGGCCCAGCCCGATTTGACCTTGATCCAGATTTCCAGGTACACGGGGCCGCCGAACAGCTTTTCCATATCCAGGCGGGCCTGGGTGGAGACTTCCTTCAGGCGCGCGCCCTTGTTGCCGATGACCATGGATTTATGCGTGTCGCGCTCGACCAGGATGGCGGCGAACACGCGGCGCAGATCGCCTTCCTGCTCGAATTTCTCGATCAGCACGGTGCTCGTGTACGGCAGTTCGTCACCCACGAAGCGGAAGAGTTTTTCGCGCACGATTTCCGAGGCGAGGAATTTTTCGCTGCGATCCGTGATGTCATCCGGGCCAAAGATCGGCTGGTTTTCCGGCAAGAAGCGCTTGATTTCGTTCTGCAAGCCTTCCAGCTGGAAATGCAGCTTGGCGGACACGGGCACGATGGCGGCAAAGTCGCGCATGGCGGCGATCTTTTGCGCGAACGGCAACAATACGGCCTTATCCTTCACGCGGTCGGATTTGTTGATGACCAAGATGCATGGCACTTCCTTCGGCAGCAGGTCCATCACTTGCTGGTCGGCCGGGCCGAAGGTGCCCGCCTCGATGACGTACAAAATCACGTCCGAGGAAATCAGCGTGTTGGTGACGGTCTTGTTCAGCGTCTTGTTCAGCGCGTTCGAGTGGCGCGTCTGGAAGCCAGGCGTGTCGACGTAGATGAATTGCGCGTCCGGCACCGTCTGGATGCCCGTGATGCGGTGACGCGTGGTTTGCGCCTTGCGCGAAGTGATGCTGACCTTCGCGCCGATCAGCACGTTCATCAGGGTCGATTTGCCCACGTTGGGGCGGCCCACGATGGCGATATAGCCACAGCGGAAGTTGTCGGGCATTTTGGTGGCTGTCATGCTAGTGTCGATTCTGTTTAGTGTGAGCGGCGATCGCCGGGGCTGCAGGAGCTTGCGCGTTGTCGCTCTGGATGGTGGCAATGCCGGCCAGCTTGAGCTGGGCGGCGCGCGGTTTGGGCTTGCGGCTGGCGGCAGGCGACTTCAACAGCGCCTGCTCGGCCACGTCCAGCGCCAGTTTGGCGGCGGCTTGCTCACCGGCGCGGCGGCTTCCGCCACGGCCGTAGACCTGGATATTCAATTTCGGCACCAGGCATTCGATTTCGAATTCCTGGCTGTGGGCGGCGCCATGGGTGGCCACCACGTTGTACTGTGGCAGCGAAATTTTCTTGCTTTGCAAAAACTCCTGCAGCAGGGTCTTGGCATCCTTGCCCAGGGTTTGCGGATCGACCGAGTCGAGGATGGGTATGTAAAAGGCGCGGATCACCGTGCTGGCCGCATCGAAGCCCGTATCGAGGAAAATCGCGCCCAGCAAGGCTTCCAGCGTATCGGCAAGGATCGAAGGACGGCGGAAACCGCCCGATTTGAGCTCACCTTCACCGAGGCGCAGGAATTGCGACAATTCCAGCTTTTGCGCGATTTCATACAGCGACTGCTGTTTCACCAAATTCGCGCGCAAGCGCGACAGGTCGCCCTCGTCGATGGTCTTGAAGCGTTCGTACAGGATGGAAGCGACCACGCAGTTGAGAATGGAGTCGCCGAGGAATTCCAGCCGCTCATTATGCAAACTGCTGTGGCTACGATGCGTCAAGGCTTGCTGCAACAGGCCAGCATCCTGGAACGTATAGCCTAAACGGGTTTGCAATAGCTGAAGATTCATTGTTGTTTCTGTATCATCTGAGTAATTCGGCTGGCCGCCGCGCGGGGAGTCGGCGCGGCAGCCATAGGAGCGGCCTAGTGGATGCCGCCCACGCGTTTCGGGTTGCTGAAGTTCATCCACACCAGGAAAGCCTTGCCGACGATGTTCTCGTTCGGCACGAAGCCCCAGTAGCGGCTGTCCGCGCTATTGTCGCGGTTATCGCCCATCATGAAGTAATTGCCTTGTGGCACCACACACGTAAAACCATCCTCGTTGTAGTTGCACGCATCCTTGTGCGGGAAATCCTTCACTTCGCGCAAGTTCAACGTGGGAGCAGGCTCGTCGTTGAGGATGCGGTGGCTCACGCCCGTCAGATTTTCTTCCAGCTGCTTGTGGTACACCGTGCTTTCGTCATCGAGGTAGTCGTCCAGCGGGGTGTACTGCACTTCCTTGCCGTTGACCGTCAAGCGCTTGTTTTCATAGGTGATTTTATCACCGGGTACGCCGATCACGCGCTTGATGTAGTCTTGCGACATATCTTTCGGGTACTTGAACACCATCACGTCGCCGCGCTGCGGATCGTTGACTTCAATGATACGCTTGTTGATGATCGGCAAACGGATGCCATAAGTGAACTTGTTGACCAGGATAAGGTCGCCCACCAGCAAGGTCGGCACCATCGAGCTCGACGGGATCTTGAATGGCTCGTAGAGGAACGAGCGCAGACAGAACACCAGGGCGATGACGGGGAAGAAACTACCCGAATACTCGACCCAGGTCGGCTGGCGCAACAGCGCTGCCTCGATGGTCGCGCGGCTGCCGCCCGCATCGGACTTGATGCCCTCGGCGGCCAGCTTGGACTGGCGCGCGTCGAACTCGGCCAGGGCAAGGTCGGCCGCCTGGCGGCGCTGCCTGGACAGATAAAATACATCCAGGCACCAGACCAGGCCCGTCAACAGCATCAGCACGAACAGGATTAAAGCGAAATTTCCTAAAATCACTTGCAGGTTCATTGATCAACCATCCACTTGTAAAATTGCCAGGAATGCCTCTTGCGGGATCTCCACGGAACCCACTTGCTTCATGCGTTTCTTACCCGCTTTTTGTTTCTCCAGCAATTTTTTCTTGCGGCTGATGTCGCCGCCATAGCACTTCGCCAGCACGTTCTTGCGCAAGGCTTTCACGTTCTCGCGCGAAATGATGTTGGCGCCGATGGTCGCCTGGATGGCCACGTCGAACATCTGGCGCGGGATCAGTTCACGCATCTTGGCGGCCACCTGGCGGCCACGGTACTGGCTGTTCGAACGGTGGACGATGATGGCCAGCGCATCGACTTTTTCGCTGTTGATCAGCATGTCGACCTTGACCACATCGGCCGCGCGGTATTCCTTGAACTCGTAATCCATCGAGGCATAGCCGCGCGACGTCGATTTCAGGCGGTCAAAGAAGTCCAGCACGATCTCGGCCATTGGCATTTCGTAGACCAGCTTGACCTGGCGGCCGTGGTAGCTCATGTCCATCTGGATGCCGCGCTTGCCGATACACAGGGTAATCACGGAGCCCACGTATTCCTGCGGCATGTACAGATTGACCGTGACGATAGGCTCGCGCACTTCCTCGATGCGCGACGGATCGGGCATCTTCGATGGATTGTCGACGTTGATCAAGGTGCCATCACGCTGGATCACTTCGTACACCACGGTGGGCGCCGTGGTGATCAGGTCCATGTCGAATTCGCGCTCGAGGCGTTCCTGCACGATTTCCATGTGCAGCAAGCCCAGGAAGCCGCAGCGGAAGCCGAAGCCCAGCGCCTGCGACACTTCCGGCTCGTACATCAGGGCCGCGTCGTTCAGTTTCAGCTTTTCCAGCGAGTCGCGCAACGCGTCGTACTGGTTCGCTTCGACCGGGAACAGGCCGGCGAACACTTGCGGCTGCACTTCCTTGAAGCCAGGCAATGGCGCGGCGGCAGGACGGCTGACCAGGGTGACGGTATCACCCACTTTCGCCGCTTTCAATTCCTTGATGCCGGCGATGATGAAACCCACCTGGCCTGCCGACAATTGCGGCAGCGATTGCGAACGGGGCGAAAATACGCCGATGTCTTCCACCAGTTGCACCGAATCGGTGGCCATCAGGCGGATCTTGTCTTTCGGTTTCAGGGTGCCGTTGACCACGCGCACCAGCATCACCACGCCCACATAGGCGTCATACCAGGAGTCGACGATCAGCGCCTGCAGCGGCGCATCGGGGTCGCCCTTCGGTGGCGGTACCTTGACGATCAGTTGCTCGAGCACGTCCAGCACGCCGAAGCCCGTCTTGGCCGAGCAATGCACGGCGTCGGCCGCGTCGATGCCGATCACGTCTTCGATCTCGGCAATGGCGTTCGGTGGGTCTGCGTTAGGCAAGTCGATCTTGTTCAGGACGGGCACCACTTCCACGCCCAGGTCCAGCGCCGTGTAGCAGTTGGCGACCGTTTGCGCTTCCACGCCTTGCGATGCGTCCACCACCAGCAGCGCGCCTTCGCACGCCGACAGCGAGCGCGACACTTCATAGCTGAAGTCGACGTGGCCTGGCGTATCGATCAGGTTCAGGTTGTAGATCTGGCCATTGCGCGCCTTGTAGTGCAGGGCCGCCGTTTGCGCCTTGATGGTAATGCCGCGCTCGCGCTCCAGATCCATCGAATCGAGCACCTGCGCCTCCATCTCGCGGTCGGACAAGCCGCCGCACAATTGAATGATGCGGTCAGCCAGGGTCGATTTACCGTGGTCAATATGGGCGATGATGGAGAAGTTGCGTATGTTATTCATTAACTAATATATGTGCGAGTGACAACACTGCTTTAACAGGAATCAAGGGGATCATGTCCGGGCCAAACAGGGCCGAAACCAGGCGCCCCACTCATGATGAAAAAAGCGCTCCGAGCAGGACATCTGCATGCCCAGGCGAGCGCTTTTGAAGCGACAGAAGCTGCTGCCTCGGACAGTAGCTTTTTCGACCTCCCCATTTTACCGGATTTCAGAGCGGAAAGCCCGTCTTTCAGAGGCTGGCAGCGGGCAAGCCGACATTTTCAGCTGTTTCCAGCAGCGGAATGCTGCAATGCAGTGACAATATTGGTATTTAAGCTACACCAGGCAGCGCCGGACGGCGGCCTCGTCCAGGAAATAATGGCATAGATCGGGTTGCGCCAGGTCGCCGAACAGCACCGGCACCAGCTCATCGAAACGCGCCAGCAGCGATGTATCGGGCGACGTATCGATATCGATCACCTCGACCGTAAACGGTTTGTCAGGCGGCTGCAGCAGGAGCAACGCGTCGAGCATATCCTGGCAAAGGTGGCAATAACTGCGGGAATAGAGAGTGAAATGCATGGAATACTGGAATAACCCCAAGAACGACGACCGGGGTCGGACCCGACGGGGGAATTCAAGCCAGTGGCTTGAATTCCGATCCTGAAGGGACCGACCCCAGCCTTTGCGGGGTGCGGGTTGAAAAGTTACTTCGCCGACGGACGCAGCGAAACGAATAGCGCCACATCGCCACGGCGCACCAGCACGGCCGACGACTTCTTCGGATCGAGCTTGGCCACCAGGGCATTGAACTGCTTGGCATCTTTCACGGCAACGTTGTTCAATTGCAAGATCACATCGCCAGGCTGCAGGCCGGCCAGGGCCGCCACGCCGACCGCGTCGTCGACCAGCACGCCCGCGTCGATCTTCAACTCCTGCTTCTTCGCGGCTGGCACGTCACTGACCTTCAGTCCCAGTGCATTGACGGCTTGCGCTTCCGGCTCCCGGGCGCCCTTCTTCGCCGTCTTCTCGGCTTCCAGCTCGACGACGGTGACAGCGATATCCTGCTGCGCGCCCTTGCGCCAGACGGTGACCGTGGACTTGCCGTTGACGGCGGCGCCGCCTACCAGACGCGGCAGGTCGGACGAACGCTCGATCTGGGCGCCATTGAATTTCAGGATGATGTCGCCCGGCTTGATGCCCGCCTTGTCGGCAGGACCGCCCTCTTCCACCATCGACACTTGCGCGCCCTTGGCGTTGGGCAAGCCCAGCGATTGCGCCACGTCCTTGCTCACTTCGCCGATCTGCACGCCGATACGGCCGCGCACCACTTTACCCGTCTTTTTCAGCTGCTCGCCCACGCGCATGGCTTCATCGATGGGCACGGCAAACGAAATGCCGTTGTAGGCGCCGGACAGGGTGGCGATCTGCGAATTGATGCCGATCACTTCACCGCGCATATTGATCAGGGGACCGCCCGAGTTGCCCGGGTTGACGGCCACATCGCTCTGGATCAGCGGCAAGTAGTCGCCCGTGTCGCGGGACTTGGCGGAAATGATGCCGGCCGTCACCGTGTTTTCCAGATTGAATGGCGAGCCGATGGCGATCACCCACTCGCCCACGCGGATCTTGTTCGAGTCGCCGATGGTCAGGCGCGGCAGGTTGGCGCCCTCGATTTTCAGCAGGGCCACGTCGGTGCGCGCATCGGCGCCGATGACCTTGGCCTTGAATTCGCGCTTGTCCGTCAGGGTCACGTAGACTTCATCGGCGCCGTCGACCACGTGGGCATTGCTCAGCACGTAGCCATCGTTTGAGATGATGAAGCCGGAACCGACACCGCGCTGCACTTCCTGCTCTTGCGGCACGCCGCGGCGGCCGCCGCGCGGCGCCTGCTGGCGCGGCGTGGGCATGGCGCCGCCAAAGAAGCGACGCAAAAATTCCTGCATTTCCTGCTCATCCTGGCCGCCCGCGCCGGGCGCAGTCATCTTCAGGCGCTCGGTGGTGCGGATATTCACCACGGCCGGGCCAACGGCGTCGACCAGGTCCGAGAAATCAGGCAGTTTCACGGCCGGCACGGCGGCCTGCGCCTGTGGCACCAGGCCGAGCATGGTCGGGGCGAAAAAGACGCCAGCCGTACCGAACAATAAGGCGGAAAGCGTCTTCACTGAAAACGACTTGCTGGCGGCACACATGTTTTTTTTCATGGAAAGGATCTTTTCGAGTATATAAACGGATCAACACGCGGATCGGCGATTGCCTGCGTGCATGATTGGGTGTCATGACGGAATCCCGGGGGCAAACACACCTGGTCGCGCGCATGGCAGCAATAATATATCGCAAAAGCAAGATATTGCCTGCACACAGTGTCAATCGTAGCGAAGTCCAGTGTCAAGAGGGCCAGGAACAGGTGAAGGGTCAAGACCCGCCGGGCATAAGATGTCGCAGATGCCGCGCTAGCGTTGCGCCAGCGGCCCCGCCTCCAGCGGCTCGGCAGCGCCCGGCGGCACGATGGGCAGCAGGGGCTCCGCGCGGATAAGCGGCTCGTCAGGCGCCGCCTCGGCGGCCAGCCGGCTGGCCAGGCGCGCGTCGAATTGGGCACTCAGGGCATGGCCGCACTGCTCCGAGCGCAGCACGTCGCCGATCAGGCGATAGGCATCCCAGGCTTGCCGCCCCTCATCCGTGTCGAGGGCGGCAAAAGCCAGTTCGAGTTCGCTCGCAGCCAGCTCGCCATCGGCCAGGGCGGAAATCGTCTCGTGCAATCGTGTATGCGTATCCATGATGGGTCCTGCCATTTCAAGAGGATAGTTGCGGAAACCGGACGCAGCCATGCCAAGCTCATACTCCGCAGATTACCAGCGCTTGTCAATCGGCATATCCAACAACGGTTTCAATTTCTCTGCGATCACTTCGCGCGCGCGAAAAATGCGGCTGCGCACGGTGCCGATGGGGCACGCCATGATCTCCGAGATCTCTTCATAGCTGAGGCCCTCGATCTCGCGCAGCACGATGGCCGTGCGCAGCTCGATGGGCAGCACCTCCATGGCCGCGTTGACGGTGGCGGCAATCTGCTTGCTGGCCAGCACCGATTCGGGTGTATTGTTGTCACGCAATTTATTGCCATCATCGAAGGACTCCGCCTGCTCGGCGTCGGCATCGCTGGACGTGGCGGCGCGCCGCCCCTGCGTGACGAGATAATTCTTGGCCGTATTGATGCCGATGCGATACAACCAGGTATAGAAGGCGGCATCGCCGCGAAAATGGCGCAGCGCCCGGTATGCCTTGATAAAGGTTTCCTGCACCACATCTTCGGCCTCCGCCGGGTCATGCACAAGTCGCGATACCAGGCGCATCAAGCGGCGCTGATATTTCGATACCAGCACATCGAATGCCCGTTTGTCGCCAGCCTGCACCCGCTCGACCAGTAACTGATCATACTCGCGCTCTGTCCTCACGCCCGATGCCCCTGTTCGCATGCAGCGTGGGCGCCTGTATGGATATAGAGTTGGCCCGCTGCAAGAAGTTCAGTGTTCGCCCCATTTTTATTCTTCCCCACTGCGCGCCGCGATGGCCCGGCACGCCACGGCCAGCGGGCGGAAGGCGGTGCAAGCGCTGCCACGTTGCGCCAGCACTTGCGTGCGCCGCCCTGCGGCATTGGCCAGGCACAGCACCAGCAGCGAGGGCCACAGAGTCGAACCCGGCAACAGGCGCAGCACTGGCGGCACCAACGGCCCCGCGCCGGACGGCGCCGCGCCATGCTCCAGATATAACGCCAGCCGCAACTGGCCGACCGGCGAAATATCAAGCACCTGCGGCTTTCTGCGCTGGCGCAGCAAAGCCAGCAAAAACACGCCGCCAGCAGCACTCGATAGCGCACCGGGCCAGCCCAGCGCATAGCCGCCCACCAGCTGGGCGGGGCCGAGGCCAGAGCCAGACAGGGCCGCAACGTGCCACGCGCCGCTCAAGGGCCAGGCGGCCAGCAGCGCGCACAGCCCCAGTAGCGCTTGCAGCAGGCGCAAACAGACAGGCGTGCGAATGACAGCCGCTACAGCGATCGACATATTGCCAACTCAAAGGGAAAAACATCAGGCGCGCCGGCACCATGCCGGGCAAATTCAGGCACCAACGAACGTTGGGACCGAATCAGCGCTCACTACGATTTGACCGTAGTGAGCGCTTGAAAGTTCCTGCTTATTTCGCTTTACCGAAAATCAGCGTGCCATTCGTTCCGCCGAAGCCGAACGAATTCTTCACTGCATAATCGATCTTCATGTCCCGCGCCGTGTTGGCACAGAAATCGAGATCGCAAGCGGGATCCTGGTTGAAGATGTTGATGGTCGGTGGCGACACCTGATGGTGCAATGCCAGGACCGTAAACACCGCTTCCAGACCGCCCGCGCCGCCCAGCAAATGGCCCGTCATCGACTTCGTCGAGTTGACGACCATATGCTTGGCATGCTCGCCGAAGGTGCGTTTGATACCCATCACTTCCGCCACGTCGCCTTGCGGGGTCGACGTGCCGTGCGCGTTCAGGTACTGAATCTGATCCGGGTTCAAGCCTGCGTTGTTGAGGGCCGCGATCACCGATTTGCTGCCGCCGCTACCATCTTCCAGCGGCGAGGTCATGTGATAAGCATCTGCGCTCATCCCGAAACCATGCACTTCGGCATAGATCTTGGCACCACGGGCCACCGCGTGCTCGTACTCTTCCAGCACCATGACACCAGCACCCTCGCCCAGCACGAAGCCGTCGCGGTCGGTATCCCACGGACGCGATGCCGTTGCCGGATCGTCGTTGCGGGTCGACAAGGCACGTGCCGAGGCGAAACCGCCCAGGCCCAGCGGCGACACGGTCGATTCAGCACCACCGGCAATCATGACGTCGGCATCGCCGTACTCGATCATGCGCGCGGCAGCGCCAATGCTGTGCAAACCGGTGGTACACGCCGTCACGATCGCCAGGTTCGGGCCCTTCAGACCATATTTGATCGAAAGATTGCCAGAAATCATGTTAATGATCGAGGCAGGCACGAAAAATGGCGAGATACGGCGCGGACCGCGCTTTTCGTACTCGGATTTGGTTTCCTCGATCAGCGGCAAGCCACCGATACCGGAACCGATGATCACGCCGATGCGCTCGGCGTTTTCCTCGGTCACTTCCAGACCGGAGTCCTGCATCGCCTGGATGCCTGCAGCCATGCCGTAATGGATAAAGGTATCCATGTGGCGGGCTTCCTTACCGGAGATGTACTCTTCGATATTGAAACCTTTGACTTCACCGGCAAAATGCGTGGTGAAGGGCAATGCATCAAACTTGGTAATCGTGGCAATGCCGGATTTACCTTCGGTAATTGCGCTCCACGCCTCGGCAATAGTATTGCCGACAGGTGAAACACAGCCCAGGCCGGTTACAACAACACGACGGTTTTTAGAACGGCTCAAGCGATTCTCCTGAAGTCGGTCAAACAGGCTTAGGCCTTGACGTGTGCGGTGGCGTAGTCGATCGCCTGTTGCACGGTGGTGATTTTTTCAGCTTGTTCGTCAGGGATTTCCATTTCGAATTCGTCTTCCAGGGCCATGACCAGTTCCACGGTGTCCAGGGAATCGGCGCCGAGATCGTCGACGAAGGAGGATTCGATTTTGATGTCTGCTTCTGCAACGCCCAGTTGCTCAGCGACGATTTTCTTAACGCGTTGTTCGATATCCGACATGTTATGGCTCCAAAGTGTGTGTTACGGAAAGTGCGCGCATTTTATCAGGTTTGCGCGTCCGAATACTAATTTCGGTGTCTGCTGCTAATTCGACCGAAGCTGCTGCTAAAAGATGCGATTATAGACAAAAACGACCGTTGAATCATGCCACAAACGCCCGCCCTGTCTAGCTTTCACATCAATTCATGTACATTCCGCCGTTCACGTGCAGGGTCGTGCCCGTGATATACGCCGCTTGTGGCGAGGCCAGAAAGGCCACCGCCGCTGCCACGTCTTCCGGTTTGCCCAGGCGGGACAGGGGAATTTGCGTCAACAGGGCCGCGTGCTGCTCTTCGCTCAGGGCCTTGGTCATGTCGGTATCGATGAAGCCGGGGGCGATGCAGTTCACGGTAATGTTGCGGCTGCCGATTTCGCGCGCCAGGGCGCGGCTCATGCCTTCCACGCCGGCCTTGGCCGCCGCGTAATTCATTTGTCCCGGATTACCCGACGAAGCCACCACCGACGTAATATTAATGATACGCCCAGCCTTGGCTTTCATCATGCCACGCAGTACGGCGCGCGACAGGCGGCCGACGGCCGACAGGTTGGTGGAAATGACGCTATCCCACTCGTCATCCTTCATGCGCATGGCCAGCTGGTCTTGCGTGATGCCCGCATTGTTGACCAGGATCGACAGGCTGCCGTAGGTTTTCTGCACTTCATCGACGACGGCCGCGCAGCGCGCCGCATCGGTCACGTTCAGCACCAGGCCCTTGCCCGCCACGCCTTCGGCGGCCAGGTAATCGGTGATGGCTTGCGCGCCGCTTTCCGAGGTGGCGGTGCCAACGACGGTGGCACCCTGCTTGCCCAGTTCGGTGGCGATGGCGCGGCCGATGCCGCGCGAGGCGCCCGTGACCAGCACGACTTGATTTGCTAAATTCATGAGTATCCTTAAAAGCAAGCGCGGCAGGCAGGCTGCCGCGATCTGATGTTTATTTGAGCTGCGTCAAAATGCGTTCCAGCGAGGCCTGGTCGACGATGGCGTCGCCCACCAGCACGGGATCGATGCGCTTGGCCAGGCCCATCAGGACCTTGCCCGGACCGCATTCGATCACTTGCGTGATGCCGTCCGCCGCCACTTTCTGCATCGTTTCCACCCAGCGCACGGGGCTCGCTGCCTGGCGCACCAGCGCCTCCTTGATGCCGGTGACATCGTTGACGATGGCCACGTCGACGTTGTTGATCAGGGCGATCTGCGGCGCGGCGAATGTCAGGCCGGCCATGTACTCGCGCAAGCGGTCCGAGGCAGGCTTCAGCAGCGACGAGTGGAATGGCGCGGAAACAGGCAACTTCATGGCGCGCTTGGCGCCCTTGGCCTTGGCCAGTTCGCAGGCGCGCTCGACGGCAGCCGTGTGGCCGGCGATGACCACTTGCGCAGGCGCATTGAAATTGACGGGTTCGACCACCAGGGCCGGGTTTTCCGCCGTCGCTTCCGCACAGGCGGCGCGCACGTCGTCATCCGACAGGCCCAGCACGACAGCCATCGTGCCCTGCCCCACGGGCACGGCTTCCTGCATCGCTTGCGCGCGGAAGCGCACGAGCGGCACGGCATCCTTGAACGAGATGACGCCGGCGGCGACCAGCGCCGAGTATTCACCGAGGCTATGGCCGGCCACGACGTTCGGCACGGGGCCGCCCGCTGCCAGCCAGGCGCGGTAAAAGGCCACGGCCGCCGTCAGCATCACCGGTTGCGTGTTGGTGGTCAGATCCAGTTCTTCCTTCGGACCTTCGGCGATCAGCTTGCCCAGGTCAAATTGCAGGGCGTCCGACGCTTCGGCCACGGTATCGGCCACCACGCGGTTGCCGGCGAAACCGTCGAGCATCGCAATCGCTTGCGAGCCTTGGCCTGGGAAAACAAATGCAAATTGTGTCATGGTGACTCCGTTTGAATTTTTTGGTACTTAGGTTCGGTGATCTTTATACCTTTACCCCCAACGGCAAAGGCTGGGGTCAGTCCCTGCGGGATCGGAATACGCTCCATTGGAGCGCATTCCCCCAACGGGTCTGACCCCGGTGCTAACCAGTTTACATTCTTGCGAGCACGGCGCCCCAGGTAAAGCCGCCGCCCACGCCTTCCATCATGACGTTGTCACCCTTCTTGACCCTGCCATCGCGCACGGCGATGTCGAGCGCCAGCGGGATCGAAGCGGCCGAGGTGTTGCCATGCTGGTCGACGGTGACGACCATCTTTTCCAACGGCAAGCCAAGTTTCTTGGCCGTGCTGTTCATGATGCGGATGTTCGCCTGGTGCGGGATCAGCCAGTCGATCTGGTCCGCCGTCATGTTGGCGTGCGCCAATGCTTCGTGCGCGACCTTTTCCAGCACGGAGACGGCCAGCTTGAACACGGCCGGACCATCCATGTACAGGAAGGCGCTACCGGCCAGCGCGCCGCCAGCCACGCTGCCCGGTACGCTGAGGATGTTCGAGTGGCGGCCGTCCGCGTGCAGCTTGGTGGCCAGGATGCCCGGCTCGGTGGAGGCCGTCATGACGATGGCGCCGGCGCCGTCGCCGAACAGCACGCAGGTGCCGCGGTCGTCGAAATTGAGGATGCGCGAAAACACTTCGGCACCGATCACCAGCACGTTTTTATGCATGCCCGACTGGATGAAGCTGTCGGCCGTGGCGACTGCATACACAAAACCGCTGCAGACGGCTTGCACGTCGACGGCGGCGCAGTGATTCGTGATGCCCAGCTTGCTCTGCACGATGCAGGCGGTGCTGGGGAAGCTGCCGAAGAAATCGGGGGTCGAGCTGGCGACGATGATCAGGTCCAGGTCGTTGCCGCTCAGGCCCGCCATCTCCAGGGCTTTTTTGGCCGCTTCCACGCCCAGGTCCGAGGAGTTTTGGGTTGGTGCCGCGTAATGGCGCGCCGAGATGCCGCTGCGCGAGACGATCCATTCATCCGATGTCTCGATGCCCTTGGCGGCGAGCTGCTCGGTCAAGTCCTGGTTGGTGACGCGCCTCTCCGGCAGGTAGCTGCCAGTGCCGATAATTTTGCTGTAAGTTTTGCTAAAAACAGTCATGCAAGTACCCGTCCACTAAATGGTAGAGCTTGTTGAAGTAGGTTCGTCCGGTACTGGCGTGCGCGGCATCAGCTCGGCGATCAGGCTGGCCAACTGTGCTTGCACGTCATTTTTTGCCGCATCAAAGGCGCGGCGCAAGGCCCATTCAAACGAATAGGCATCGGCGCTGCCATGGCTCTTGAAGACGAGGCCACGCAAGCCCAGCAGGCTGGCGCCGTTGTAACGCGAAGGATTCAGGCGATTACCGATGGCTTTCAGGGCCCCGCGGGCAATCAGCGCGCCCAGCATGGTGATCGGATTGCGCTTGAATTCGGTAGTCAGCACGTCCTTCATGAGGCGCGCCAAACCCTCGATGGCTTTCAGGGTGACATTGCCGACAAAACCGTCGCAGACGACGATATCGGTGGTGCCCTTGAAGATATCGTTGCCTTCCACGTTGCCGTAGAAGTTCAGCGCGCCACGCTCGTGGTCGGCCTGCAACAGCTTCGAAGTGAGCTTCACCACTTCATTGCCCTTGATATCTTCCGTGCCCACGTTCAGCAAGCCGATCGTCGGGCGGGCGATGCCTTCCATGGCGGACACCAGCACGGAACCCATGATGGCGAACTGGTGCAAGTGATGCGGTTCGCAATCGACATTGGCGCCCAGATCCAGCATGTAGGTGGGGCCATTCTTTTGATTCGGCAAGATGCTGCAGATGGCCGGGCGGTCGACGCCGGACATGGTTTTCAAGACATAGCGCGACACGGCCATCAGGGCTGCCGTATTACCGGCGGAAACGGAGGCTTGCGCCGCGCCGCTCTTGACCTGTTCGATGGCCACGCGCATGGAGGAATCCTTCTTGCGGCGCAGGGCCACTTCCAGGGGATCGTCCATGGTAACTTGTTCGGAGGCATGCAATACCGACAGGCGCGGATGCGTGTCGGCTTTATGTTTTTTCAGTTCGGCACGGATCACGTCTTCCAATCCAACAAGGATCAGTTCGGCTTCAGGCTCATGTTTTACGAAGGAAATTGCTGCAGGGATAGTGACTGAGGGACCATGATCTCCGCCCATGCAGTCGATAGAAATTTTGATTGTCATTTGTGTTGATTCAATACCGCTGCGGGCGTGCGGCAAGATGTGAATCGGACTGGAGCATATGCAGGGCGCAGCATGTCATGCACAGACCTGGACAGCGTGATTCAAAATGACGGGTGCGCAAGATGAATTGCAGCCGATAAAAAAGAAGAAGCGGCGCCACGCCGAATAACCACGCAACACCGCTTTCATCTTACCCAACAAAAACGTCGATTACTCGTCGTTTTTGGTCTTCAACACTTTACGGCCACGATAAAAGCCGTTAGGGCTGATATGGTGACGCAGGTGTGTTTCGCCGGTAACTGGCTCGACGCTCAATTGCGGCGCGACCAGGAAGTCGTGCGAACGGTGCATGCCGCGCTTGGAAGGGGTTTTCTTGTTCTGTTGAACTGCCATGATGACTCCTAATACATAAGTTCTAAAATTTTAGCACAATCGATAGGCAAATACATGCGAATCGAGTATCCCAGCGGCAAAGACTACCCGAAAATAGCCCGGACCGACATCGTTTATTACAATTACATTTCACTACACTTGCCATACTCGATTACAACACGCGTTTGACACGTCTTTTACAGGAAGCATCAAAAACCTGTTGCGCTGCCCGCTCGCTACGGTTTTTTTAAAGCTTCCTTTTTACTACTTTATTCTGGCTTCAAATCCTTCAGTGCCGCAAACGGCGACTGCTTTTCAGTCTTGAGAGCATCGAGCTGCGCCGTATCGGGGCAGACGTCGTGTTTGGGTACCTGCGGCAGGGCCAGCAAGGCTTCATCTTCGATCAGGGCCGCGGCATCCATGCTGCGGCTGCCGACGATCACGTCGATCGATTCATCGTTGATGATTTCTTCGATCTCGTCGGCCTGTTCGTCATCCTTGCCCAGCATCAGAGTAGTCGTCGAATCAATTGCGTAAGCATACGGAGTCAGGCAGCGCTGGCAAACCAGCTGAACGGCGCCGTTGACCGACAAGGTCAGTTGTGGGTAGCCCAGCTTGCTGGTGCCGCCGACGATCTTCCAGGCGATGTCGCCGGAAGCATCTGCACAATCCTTGGTCAACCGGGTCATTTCAGCGACAGGAGTTACACCCTCGCGGCTCCCGCTGATACGACAAAAATCAAAGGCGTCGATCACAAAAGCATTCATTGGTAGAAAATTTCCCCGGAAAACCTGCGATAATAACAGGGTTTTGAGCACGGAGTCAAAGGCTAAGCATCTTTTTTGACGCAATCTTTGCCATTAACATGACAACTTCATCAACACCGTCATGCCGCATGGAGCCTCAGTTATGGGCTCTGCGCCCTGGAACCACGTGACATTCCACTGACATCGACCAGCGCGGCCATGCCGGCCGCCATCCACTACCGAATGATACCAACTTCCGCCCCATTGCGCTTGATTCTTGCATCGAGTTCGACCTACCGCAAGGAATTGCTGCAACGCTTGCGCCTGCCTTTCGAGGTGGCCGTGCCCGATCTCGACGAAAGCCCCCTGCCCGGTGAAAGCCCCAGCGCCACGGCCCTGCGCCTGGCCCAGGCCAAGGCGCAGGCCGTGCTCGACCGCTACCCTGGCAGCCTCGTCATCGGCTCCGACCAGGTCGCCACCCTGGATGGCGCGCAGATCGGCAAGCCGGGCAACCATGCGTACGCCCTGCTGCAACTGCAAACCATGCGCGGGCGCCAGACCGTGTTCCATACGGCCCTGTGCCTGCTCGACGGACGCCAGTCGCCCGCCGTGGCGCAGGTGGAAGACATCCAGACCCGCGTCACCGTGCGCGATTTGCCCGATGCCGAGCTGGACGCCTACCTGCGCATCGAGCAGCCGTATGATTGCGCCGGCAGCGCCAAGAACGAGGGCCTGGGCATCGCCCTGCTCGAATGCATCGCCACCACCGACCCGACCGCCCTCACCGGCTTGCCGCTGATCGCCCTGACTGGCATGCTGCGCAAGGCTGGCGTGACGTTTTTTACCATTTAATTTACCGACAAGAAGAATATGACCGGCACCCTGTACCTGATTCCCAACCACCTCGGCCTGTCCGAAGGCGCAATCGACCCGCTGGCCCACCTCATTCCCGAGCAGGTGCGCCAAATTACCTCGCAACTCGATTATTTCGTTGCGGAAAACGCCAAGACGGCGCGCGCCTTCCTGAAATTGATCGGCAACCAGCATCCGCTGGCCAAGCCGCTGCAGGAAATCACGATTTCCGAACTCAACGTCAATACCCCGGCGCAAGCGCTGGCCGGCTTGCTGGCGCCGCTGCTGGCGGGACGCGATGCGGGTCTCGTCTCGGAAGCGGGCGTGCCCGCCGTGGCCGACCCCGGCGCTGACCTGGTGCGCCTGGCGCATCAGCACGGCATTAAAGTGCGCCCGCTGGTGGGCCCGTCGTCGATCCTGCTGGCCGTGATGGCCAGCGGCTTGAATGGCCAGAGCTTTGCCTTCAACGGCTACCTGCCCACCGATGCGGCCCTGCGCGCCAAGCGCCTGAAGGAACTGGAAGTGCGGTCACGCACGGAAAAGCAGACCCAGCTATTCATCGAAACGCCGTACCGCAACGCCGCCATGCTCGAAGCGCTCGTGGCGCAATGCGCGCCGTCGACCCTGATCTGCGTCGCCACCGACCTGAGCCTGGACACGGAAAGCGTGCAAACGTGGAATGGCGCGCAGTGGAAGAAACAATTGGCGGCCGGCAAGGCACCGGACTTCCACAAGAAACCGACCGTGTTCCTGTTACTGGGACAGTAAACGACAAACGCCACGGACAATTATCCGTGGCGTTTTTGATTGCAGCCCTACCAGGACAAGTACGATTACACTCTTCTTGTTCCGGTGTTTTTCTGGCCGCCCTTGCCCGTTTCCAATACGAACTTGGCGCCATCGTCGCGACCCAATACCTTGACCAGGTACGGCATGACTTCGCGCAACATCGGCTCCAGCGTATACGGCGGGTTCAAGATGAACATGCCGCTGCTATGCAAGCCGAAGCCGTCCGGCGACGGCGTGTTGACCGTCAAGGTCACGTGCAGCCAGTCCGAGCTGGGCAGTTGCTTGAGCTTGTCGGCGAACTGGCGCGATTCCATGCGCTGCAGCACCGGGTACCAGACGGCGTAGATGCCCGACGGGAAGCGCACGAGGGCGTCGGCCAGGGTATCCTTGACCTTGCGGTAATCCATTTTGTCTTCATATGGCGGGTCGATCAGCACCAGCGCGCGGCGCGATGGCGGCGGCAGCAGCGCTTTCAGGCTCTGGAAGCCGTCGGCCTTGGTGATGAGCACGCGCTTGCCGCGCACGGTCGGACGCTCGCCCTGGGCCAGCGCATGCGCCTCGACCTTGCGGAAGTTGTCGGCCAGAATTTTTGCATCGGCAGGATGCAGCTCGAACAGGCGCAACCGGTCTTGTTCGCGGCTGACCTTGTCGGCGCAGTACGGCGAACCCGGGTAGTAGCGCATCTTGCCGCTCGGATTCATTTCCTTGATCAGCTTCATGTACTCGGCCAGCGAGGCTGGCAAGTCCGTGCGGTCCCACAGGGGCGCGATGCCCGTTTCGTATTCCGCGTTTTTCGCGGCATAACCGCCGTCGAGCGCATACACACCCGCGCCGGAGTGGGTATCGATATAACTATAGGCGGTATCTTTTTGATTCAGATATTGCAACAACTGAATCTGCACATAATGCTTCAACACATCGGCGTGATTACCCGCGTGAAAGGCGTGGCGGTAACTCAACATAAGCTGGCTAATTCCATAATAAAAATAAATAAAGGCGGGAGCGCTGACACCGGGCAGGGCATGAAAACAGACTGGAGGGGTCAGGCTGCGGGGCCAGGAAACAGCATGGACCAGCGTAATCAGCGCGCAATTATCAGCATTATCCACCAGAAAGGGCGATTGCATCAAAAAACACCGCTAAACAAGCACATGCATTCTCAGGACCGAGGGGGCCGGGCGCGGTAGAATACGCGCATCGGGCGCCCCGCGCCCATCCGTCCACTAATAGATACGAGCATGCACAGCCTGACCCTCACGACCGATAACCGCGCCGACGTCGCGGCAGCCCTGGCCGGCCCACGCTGGACCGTGGCTTGCCTGTGCGCACTGTGGTGCGGCACCTGCGGCAGCTACCGCGCCACGTTCGAGGAACTGGCCGCGCGCCATCCGGATACCGTCTTCGTCTGGATCGACATCGAAGACCAGGCCGACGTGGTGGGCGACCTCGACATCGACAACTTCCCCACCCTGCTGATCCAGCGCGAGGACCATGTCGCCTTCTTCGGCACGGTGCTGCCCGACGGCGGCCTGGCGCACCGCATGGTGCAGGCGCAGCAGGCGCTCAGCGCCGAGGAACTGGCGGCGCTGGCCGGCAGCACGCAGGAGCGGCGCGACTGGCAGCGCGACTGCAATTTGCGCCACATGCTGGCCGCCACCCTCGCCTGAGCCACCTCAAGCGAGGCGCAGCGGCAGGCTGCGCAGCCGTTTCCCCGTCAAGATGAAGATGGCGTTGCCCACGGCCGGCGCAATCGGCGGCGTACCGGGCTCGCCCACGCCTTCCGGATGCTCGGCGCTGGCGATGATGATGGTTTCCACCTCGGGCGTCTGGCCCATGCGCAGCACGGGATAATCGTGGAAATTGCCCTGTTCCACTTTGCCATCCTTGAAGGTGATCTCGCCGCCCAGCGCCGCCGACAGGCCGAACAGCACGGCCGACTCCATCTGCTGGGCGATGATGTTCGGATTGACGGCGATGCCGCAATCGATGGCGCACACCACGCGCTGCACGCGGATTTCGCCATTTTCCACCGATACCTGCGCCACTTGCGCGACGATGCTGCCGAACGACTGGTGCAAGGCCACGCCGTGCGCATGGCCGGGCGGCGCACTGCCCGCCCTGGCCACTGCCGCATCGAGCACGGCCAGGTGGCGCGGATGTTTCAATAACATGGCGCGGCGAAAGGCGATGCCATCCTGCCCGGCCGCATGCGCCAGCTCATCGATAAAACTTTCCTTGAAGAAGGCATTGTGCGAATGCCCCACGGAGCGCCAGTAGCCGATGGGAACGGGGCTGTCGGCGATCACGTGGGCGATGCGCTGGTTGGCGATTTCATACGGCATGTCGAATTCGCCTTCGGCCGTGGTCTTGTCCGGCCCCGCCCCAGGCAAGCCGAAGTTGCGCTGCAAAAACTGGTGCGTGATGGAACCACTGACGGATTTGTTGTCCCAGGAAGCGATGCGGCCGTGCTCGTCGAGGCGCGCCGCAAAGCGCGCCAGCGCGGCGGGACGGTACATATCGTGCCGGGTATCCTGCTCGCGCGTCCACACCAGCTGTACCGGTGCGCCATCGCACTGCAACGCGATGGCCACGGCTTGCGCGATCATATCCACCTCCAGGCGGCGGCCGAAACCGCCACCGAGCAGCAGCACTTCGATGCCGACGTCTTTCGCATCGACGCCGGCCACTTTCGCCGCCACGTCGACGGCGATGCCGGGCGCCTGCGTCGAGACCCACAGCATCACCTTGCCATTTTTTACCTGCGCGGTGCAGTTGACGGGTTCCATGGCGGCGTGCGCGAGGAACGGCGCGCGGTACTCGGCACTGACCTGCCGCAAGCCCTGCGCGACCTTGCCCTCGACCTCGCCGCTGGCGTGGTAGACATAACCGGCTTCGCTGTCCAACAGGCGGGCAAACTGCGCATACACGTCGGCACTGGACAGGTTCGCTTGGGCACCGGCCTTCCACTGCGTCGGCAAGGCGGCGGCCGCCTGTTTCGCGCGCCACCAGGTGTCGGCCACCACGGCGGCGCACGAGACGCTGCGCTGAGCCAGCTGCGGCGTCAGGTCCAGCACTTTCTTGACGCCGGGCATGGCCAGGATGGGTGCCGCGTCGAATGCGGCCAAAGTGTCGCCCAGGCGCGGCGGCAGATGCAGGGCCGCGTACAGCATGCCGGGCGGGCGCGCGTCAATACCGAAGCGCGCGCTGCCATTGACTTTTGACGGCGTGTCGCGGCGCGGCGCCGGCTGGCCGATCAGCTTGAAATCCTGGGGCAGTTTCAGCACGGGCGTGCCCGGATCGATGGCGGCGGCGCGCTGCGCCAGGCTGGCGTAGCTGGCGCGCCGGCCATCGGGGTGCAGCACTTCACCATCGTGCGTGCGGCATTGCGCGGCCGGCACCTGCCACGCCGCGGCGGCGGCGGCCACCAGCATGGCGCGCGCCGAGGCCCCCGCTTCGCGCATGGGCCCCCAGCCATCCTTCACGCTCGACGAGCCGCCCGTGACAATCACGCCCAGTTCGCGCGCCGCCTTGGCCACCGTCCATTGCGCCAACGCCTTGACGCGGCCCTGGTCGTCCGGGTGGAACGGCAGGCCATCCTTGAGCATGGCCACATTGCCGAAGATTTTATCCATCGGCGCCTGGATCAATTTGACGCTGGCCAGCGGTACGTCGAGCTCCTCGGCCACCAGCATGGGCAAGGCCGTATGCACACCCTGCCCCATCTCGCTGCGCGGCATGGCCAGGAGGACACTGCCGTCGGCTTGAATAGCCAGCCAGCCGTTCAGCGCCACGGCGCCATCCTGCAGCGGCAGCGGCGCGCTGCCGTGCAGGCGCTGGCGCGGCGGCAGCACGCCCCAGCCCAGCACCAGGGCGCCCACGCCGGCCACGCCGAGGCCAAGGCCACCGAGCAGGAAACGGCGACGCGAGGTGTTTTTTTCTGCGGCCATGGGATACCCTTTAATTAGTTAGTGGTGGTTCCAGCGGGTCGCGCCAGCGCTCCAGCATATCCTGCGCCAGCACCGGGCGGCTATAAAAATAACCTTGCGCCAGCTTGCAGCCATGGCGCAGCAGGAAAGCGGCCTGCTCTTCCGTCTCCACGCCCTCGGCGATCACCGACAAGTGCATGCTCTTGCCCAGCTGGATGATGGCAATCGCAATCGCTTCATCATTGACGTCCGTCGAGATATCCTTGATGAAGGAGCGGTCGATCTTCAAGGTCTGCACGGGCAGCTGTTTCAGGTACGCGAGCGAGGAATAGCCGGTGCCGAAGTCGTCGATGGCCAGTCCCACGCCGATGGCGTGCAGATCGTTGATGAAACCGAGCGCGTCGCCCGTGTTCATGATCACCGATTCCGTCACCTCCAGCTGCAGGCGCTGTGGCTCCAGGCCCGTTTCCTTCAAAATATCGGCCACCATGCCGGCGATGCTGCCCCGCTCGAACTGTTTCACGGACAGGTTGACGGCCATCTTCGGCACGCGCAAGCCCTGCGCCTGCCAGCGCATCATCTGGCGACACGCTTCGTCGAGCACCCATTTGCCCAGCTGGTTGATGAAACCGCTGTCCTCGGCCAGCGGGATGAAGCGCACCGGTGGCACCAGGCCCAGTTCCGGGTGGTTCCAGCGCACCAGCGCCTCCACGCCGACCAGGCGGCCCGTGTCGATTTCCACCTGTGGCTGGTAATTCAGGAACATCTCGTTCTTTTCCAGCGAGCGGCGCAGGAAGGTTTCCAGGCGCAGGCGCTCGACGCCCTCGCCCGTCATCGACGGCGCATAGAAACGGTAGCCGTTGCGACCGCGCGCCTTGGCCTGGTACATGGCCACGTCGGCATTGCGGATCAGCATGTTCAAGTCCAGCGCGTCATCCGGATACAGGCTGATGCCCACGCTGCAGGTGACGAACAATTCATGGTCGGCCACCGTGAACGGCTGCTCGAACATGGTCATCAGCTTTTCCGCCACCTGCGTGGCGCCATACTCGCCATCGACGCGCTCGAGCAGCACGATGAATTCGTCGCCGCCCAGGCGCGCCAGGGTGTCGCCTTCGCGCAGGCGGGCCGCCAGCTGGCCGGCCACCTTCTTCAGCAATTCATCGCCGATATGGTGGCCCAGCGTGTCGTTGACATTCTTGAAGCGGTCCAGGTCGATGAACAGGATGGCCAGCTGCTCCTGGTCGCGCGCGGCGCGCAGCAAGGCGTGCTGCAGGCGGTCGTGGAACAGCAGGCGGTTCGGCAGCGCCGTCAGCGGATCGTGGTGCGCCATGTGGTCGAGCTTTTCCTGCGATTCCCTGAGCAGGGTGATATCGCTGAACACGCCCACAAAATGCGTGGTGACGCCCTGCGTGTCGCGCACGGCGCTGATGGTCAGCCACTCCAGGTAGATGTCGCCGTTCTTGCGCTGGTGCCAGATCTCGCCGCGCCAGAAGCCCGAGGCGATCAATGCATCCCACATGGCCTGGTAAAACGCCGCGTCGTGGCGCTGCGAACGCGTCAGCGACGAGTGCCGCCCCAGCGCCTCGGCTTCCTGGTAGCCCGTGATCTGCGTGAAGGCCGGGTTGACGGCGACGATGATGCCGGCGGGATCGACCATCATCACGCCGTCGGCGATATGTTCCAGCACGGTGGCCGACAGGCGCAGCTTTTCCTCGGCTTCCTTGCGCGAGGTGATGTCGGCATACACCCAGATGCTGCCATCGTTGGGGTGCAGCGGATCGAGCGCGCAACCGCTGACCAGGGCCCAGAACTGGCTGCCATCCTGGCGCAGGTAGTGGCGCTCCTCGCTGAAGTCGCCGCCAGCGGCCAGGGCCGGATACTGGCGCTCGCCCGCCGCCTCGAACTCGAAGTGCGTGGGGAAGACGATGGCGGTCGAACAGCCCGTCATTTCGGCGTGAGCGTAGCCGAACAGCTCCTCGCAGCGGCGGTTGACGGAAATGATGCGGCGGTGGCGCACGAACATCACGCCGAACATCACATTGTCGAGGATGGCGCTTTGCTCCGTCAGCAGCGCCTCGATGCGCATCTCGTGGTGCTTGCGCTGGCTGATGTCGGCAATGATGCCGTCGACCCAGACGACGCCCTGTTCACCGGCCTGCGGCTGGCCATTCTCGGCCACCCAGCGCTCGATGCCGAAGGCGTCGATGATGCGGTATTCCAGCGCATACGGGCGCACCTCAAGCACCGCCTGGCGCACGGCGCGGCGGTGTTCGCGGCGGTCTTCCGGGCAGATCAGGTCGGCCCAGGCGTGCGTGCGGCCGCGCATGAACTGGCGCGCCGAATAGCCGGCGATGTCTTCGATGGCATCGCTGACGAAATCGATGGGGCCGTCGGGCCGGTAGCGGAAGACGGCGCCCGGCACCTGCGTGACGATGGTGCGGAAACGCTCTTCGCGCTGCCCCACATCCTCGAACAGCTGGCGAATGGCCGCGCGCATTTGCTCAAGCTGGGCCGTCAGGCGACCCAGCTCGTCATTGCTGTGCGAGGCCAGCGGCGTGTCAAAATCGCCGTGCGACAGGCGGTCGGAAAAGCGCGTCAGGCGGCGCAGGGGTTTCAACAGGCGGCGGTTCAGGAACAGCACGATCAGCGCCATCGACACGGCCAGCTGTGCGCCCAGCACGAAAATATAGGACCTCTGCTTTTCGCGCAGCTCCTGCTGGCTGCGCGCATCATCCATCTCGACGACGATGTGGCCGATGCGCTCGCCGCGCACGAGGATGTCGCGCTCGGCGCGGTACAGATTGCCCACGGGCCGCTGCGGCGCCTGCAGGCGAATGAATTCCGTGTCGCCCTGCCCCAGCACCTGCACCAGCAGCACGGCGCGGTCGCGCATCACCGACTCGACCAGCGAATGGGCCGATTCCGCATTCATGTTCCACAGCGATTCCTGCATGCCCAGCGCCAGGATGTCGGCATTGCGCTGCAAGGCTTCGTTCAGGCTGGTGCGCGCCGACTGGCGTTCATGCACGCCGACCAGCAGATAGCTGCCGAAAATGGCGGGCACGACCAGGCCACCAAACACCACCAGCAGCAAGGCGCCATAGATCGACGAGCCGTACAGCACACGCAGGCTGGCGCGCAAGCGCTGAGAGGGCGAATTAAACATGCGGCAACAGGGCAACAGGGATCAGGCAGGCGGTCATGGAACTTTACAGGGGAATCCGGGTGATAAGGCGGGAAGAAACTTTTTCAGGAGCAATTATGCATGGAAAAAGCGGGGGAAGTCACCAATAAACACGTGCCAACGGCGACCTGATGCCATATACACAGGGCTGAAAAACCACACGCGGGCCAGCGCGCCGGGCCAGCGCCAGCAGAAAAACGCGCAGCTTGCTATCATCGCGCCACTTTACCTCGAGGAACCACCATGACCTTCTCCATCTACTCCGCTTCCATCCCCGTCTTCAAACAGATCCTGGGCAGCCTGGCCGCCATCCTGGACAAGGCGGAAACGCACGCGCAAGACAAGAAAATCGACCCGAACGCCCTGCTGCAATTCCGTTTGTTCCCGGACATGCTGCCCTTCGTGCGCCAGATCCAGATCGCCACCGACTTCGCCAAGGGCTGCGGCGCACGCCTGGCCGGCGTGGCAGTGCCACCGTATGAAGACAGCGAACAGAGCTTTGCAGAGCTGAAAGCGCGCATCGTGAAAACCATCGCCTTCCTGGAAAGCCTGCCGCAAGCGGACATCGACGGCAGCGAAACGCGCGCCATCACCACCGGCAGCGGCGAAAAGACCAAGCACTTCACGGGCCAGACGTATCTGTTCCACTACGCGCTGCCGCACTTCTTCTTCCACGCGACGACGGCCTACGACATCCTGCGCCACAATGGCATTGAAGTGGGCAAAAAAGATTTTATCGGCAGCTATTGATCGTTAGCTGTGAAAATGGGGTCAGACCCGTCGGGTCTGACCCCAGCAGTTGCAGTTGGGTTAAATCAGGTATTCCGGCGCGGATACCCTTGAGAAAGAATCCGCACCCACACCACTTCCTTCTCTTCCTCCGTCATCGACACCCAGTGGGCCACTTCCACCACGCTGCGACCGCAGCCGCGGCAGATTTCGTCGAAGGTGGTCGAGCAGACCGCCACGCACGGCGTATCGGGACGCGGCGGCAATTCCTTGTCAGCCATCAGGATACCTTCGGCAAGCCGAGCTTTTCCCAGCCTTCGGTGCCCAGCGCTTCCAGCGTGGCAATATTCTTGTCAAAAATTTCCGACGCTTCCGGGAACGCCTCGATGGCGCGCTCGATGCTGTCTTCGCGCAGCAGGTGCAGGGTCGGATACGGCGAGCGGTTGGTGTAGTTGCTGATGTCGTCCTCGAACGTCTCGGCAAACTGGTAGTGCGGATGGAAACTGGCCACTTGCAGTTCGCCGGCCAGGTGCATGTCTTCCACGGCCGCATCGGCCACATCGAGAAACTCGTTGTAGTCGAGGAAATCGTTGAGGGTGTACGGATGGATCAGCAAGGTCGTGTCGATCTGCTCGGGGTCCGTGTCGGCCAGCGTTTGCAGCTCGTCCATCAGCATTGCCAGCAAATCTTCCGGATTGCTCGACTCGCACACCACATAGCGGATCTGCTTCTTGACGTGCACGGCCTTGGCGAACGGGCACAGGTTCAGGCCGATCACGGCCTTTTCCAGCCAGGCAACGGTATTGGCGATGATGACGGCGTTGTCGTCGTCGTGGCGCGGCGGGGTGTTCATATGCATGACTCTCTATCAATATGGCAGCCGGCAGCCGAATGGCCGGCCAAAGCCAAATTGTACGCACTCTTTGCGCAGTCTCATACTGGACGGCTGCCAGGCTTGCGCCATCGCCCTCGCCACGTATGCTATAACAGCGGCCGAATCACGCATCGGGCAAATTAAATTTGCAATAATGACAGCATCTGCGAATGGAAACCTAGGCGTTTCCCACTTATTACCGCGTATTTCCTGTCATCATGCTGACATAATTCTTGACTCCGGCATGTGGATATACGTACACTCGCAGCTTGATCATGGGTCTGTCCGATGTTTCTCCGACGACAACAATGGAACACTATGCACGAAAACTCCTTTAAATCTACCGTCCTGGCGGCGTTGGCCCTGGCGCTTGCGCCCGCCCTCAGCCAGGCGTACGAAGCCGGTGTTGAGAGCGATAACGCGCCAGTCGCTGCAACCACACCTGCCCTGATCCCGATGACCGCCCAGGTCACGGCGAAACTCCCCACCCTCGACAACCGCCTGCAAAAGACCGACCGTCTGCTGAAAAACCTCAGCGACAATTCCGATCCGCTGCGCGAAGCCGACGTCTGGGGCCGCATCCGCAGCGGTTATGCGATTCCCGACATCAACAACCAGCTGGTGGCGAACCACGTCAACTGGTATGCCACCCGCCCCGACCACCTGGCGCGCACCACGGCGCGCGCCTCGCGTTATATCTTCCACGTGGTGCAGGAACTGGAAAAGCGCGGCATGCCGACGGAACTGGCCTTGCTGCCGTTTATCGAGTCCGCCTTCAACCCGCAGGCTTTCTCCAGCGCCAGTGCGGCCGGCCTGTGGCAATTCGTGCCCGCCACCGGACGCGATTTCAACCTCAAGCAAAACATGTTCAAGGACGACCGCCGCGGCGTGCTGGCCTCGACCGATGCGGCATTGACGTATCTGCAGCGCCTGTATGACATGTTTGGCGACTGGCAACTGGCGCTGGCCGCCTACAACTGGGGCGAAGGCTCGGTGCAGCGCGCCATCAAGAAAAACCAGGCGCTGGGCAAGCCGACCGACTTCGAAAGCCTGGCCGATCTGATGCCGGCTGAAACGCGCAACTACGTGCCGAAACTGCAAGCGGTGAAAAACATCATCGCCAATCCGGCCCAGTTCGGCCTGACCCTGCCTGTGGTCGACAACCAGCCGTATTTCACGGCCATCGACAAGACCAGCGACATCGACATCACCGTCGCGGCCCAGCTGGCCGAACTGTCGACCGACGAATTCAAGGCCTTGAATCCGCAATTCAACCGCCCCGTCATCATCGGCGGCGAAAAGACCAAGATTCTGTTGCCACAGGAAAATGCGGCCAAGTTCACCACCAACCTGGCGCAATGGGGCCATGCCTTGTCGAGCTGGACGACGCACAAGATCACCAATGCGCGCGAACGCATCGAAACGCTGGCGTCGAAATTCGGCACCACGGCAGACGTGCTGCGCCAGGCCAACAACATTCCCCAGCGCACCAGCCTGCGCGCCGGCTCCACTATCCTCGTGCCGAAGACTTCGGCCACGATGAACAAGGACATCACCCAGGAAATCGCCGACAGCGCCACCATGCTGCTGGAAGCGGACCGTCCGGAACGGGCCGCCAAGGCACTGCGCCGCGTCGCCAAGGGCGGCAAGGTGCAAGCCGCGCCAATTTCCCTGGTGAAACCGCGCATCCAGCGCGGTGGCAGCAACAGCCGGGCAAAAGCGCGTCACTGATTGCCTGAGTTGTATTGACGCACGTCACCGGCCGCCACAGCTTTGCTGTCGCGGCCGGTTGCACATCCGCCCTACCCGCCCACCACCCCAGACAGGAGTCGTCATGGCTTTCTTGCAAGGCAAAAAAATCCTCATCACGGGCCTGCTGTCGAACCGCTCCATCGCCTACGGCATCGCCAAGGCTTGCCACCGCGAAGGCGCGACCCTCGCCTTCACCTATGTTGGCGAGCGCTTCAAGGAACGCATCACGGAATTTGCGGCCGAATTCGGCAGCGAACTGGTATTCGACTGCGACGTGTCCAGCGATGAACAGATCAGCGCCGTCTTCAGCAACCTGGCGCAGCATTGGGAACATTTGGATGGCCTGGTGCACGCCATCGGCTTTGCGCCGCGCGAAGCGATCGCCGGCGACTTCCTCGACGGCCTGTCGCGCGACAGCTTCCGCATCGCACACGATATTTCCGCCTACAGTTTTCCTGCCATGGCCAAGGCCGCCCTGCCCCTGCTGCATCCGGGCGCTTCGGTCCTGACCCTGACGTATCTGGGCGCCGTGCGCGCCGTGCCCTATTACAACACCATGGGCCTGGCCAAGGCGTCGCTGGAAGCGTCCGTGCGTTACCTGGCCGAATCGCTGGGCCCGCGCGGCATCCGCGCCAACGGCATCTCCGCCGGCCCCATCAAGACCCTGGCCGCCTCCGGCATCAAGGATTTCAGTAAACTGCTGGGCTTTGTGGCGGAACACGCACCGCTGCGCCGCAACGTCACCATCGAGGAGGTGGGCAACACGGCGGCCTTTTTGCTGTCCGACCTGGCCTCGGGCATCACGGGCGAGATTACCTACGTCGATGGCGGCTTTTCGCAAGTGATGGCCGTCAATCCCGAAGTAGAGTGATGCGGTGATGGTCGGTATTTTTCGGTTGTCACTTGACAACCGAAAAATATTGACCTACATTGGAGACATCACATGGCGCGCTCCTCGCACCCGAAGAAAGAAATCGAAGCAGCGCTGCGCCACGCGGAAAGCCAGGGCTGGAGAGTGGAAGTGGGTGGCAGCCATGCTTTGGGGAAAATCTATTGCCCCTACAATGACGACGGCTGCCGCTGTGGCGAGTTTTGCATCGCCTGCATCTGGAGCACGCCGAAAAATCCCGGCAACCACGCACGGGCGATCCGGCGAGTAGTAGATAATTGTACTTTCAATAAACTGATGCACGACTGCATGCAACGCAGGAGATAACCGTCATGGATTACATCTTTACGCTCAAGTATCGCCTGCCCGACCACGAACACGACCTCGACGCGCTGGCCGAGCGCCTGGGCAACGGCGGCTGCGACGACGCCTTGGCGGGCATCGGGCAAGCGGGACGGCTGGCGCTGGAATTCACGCGCGAGGCCAGCAATGCCAACGAAGCGCTGCTGAGCGCCCTGGCCGACGTCAAAGCCATCGTGCCCGAAGCCGTGCTGGTCGAGGCCGCGCCCGACTTCGTGGGCTTGACGGACGTGGCACAGGTACTGGGCCTGTCCCGGCAAAACCTGCACAAGCTGATGAGCAAACACCGCCACAGCTTCCCCGTGCCCGTGCATGAGGGCAGCGCCAGCATCTGGCACCTGGCCGACGTGCTGGCATGGCTGCATGCCAAGGGCACATATCAGCTGGAACCCGGCCTGGCCGAACTGGCGCAGGTGACCCGGCAAATCAACCTGGCCAGGGAAACGGCACAGGCACCCCAACTGCCCGCCGACATCGTGGCCATGCTCAATTAAATCAACGAAAACTACGTATTCTTACTTATTTCGCATAGGAAACATGTTCAAAACGTGGTAGGACTGTCGTTTCTTCCCATTTAGGCCGTGCAAAACGGCGGCAAATACGGTATAGTGTCGTTGTGCGCTGCAATATGTTCGCTTGAAGCGATGGCAACACCGCAGTAACATGCAATTACAAACTTAGCAGCTTCGCAAGCCTTAGCGCATCCACAGGATGCCGCTTATAAAGCCCTCCCGCCTTGTGTGTCGCACCTGACACCGTCCCGGCGCAAAGCTTTTGTGCCGAAATTTCTTTCTAGTTGAGTCATTTCGTTTTGGTTGGCGTTGCTATTTTGCGTTCTGCTTTTTGCAAGAACGCTGATTTTTACGAAAGAAAAGAATGACATTTGAATCCTTAGGCCTGCATCCGTCCATCATCGCCGCTCTGACCGAATCGGGCTACACCGCGCCAACCGCGGTACAGTCGCAAGCGATTCCAGCCGCGATCGAAGGCCGTGACCTGCTGGTCTCGTCGCAGACCGGTTCGGGCAAGACCGCAGCGTTCATGCTGCCGTCGCTGCACAAACTGGCCAGCGCCGAACAAAGCGCCGCCAGCAAGACGCCGAACCAGGAAATGCAAGCATCGCGCGCCCGCGGCGAGCGTCCACGCTTCAAGGCTGCCCAGCCAAAAATGCTGGTGCTGACGCCAACGCGCGAACTGGCCCTGCAAGTGACCACCAACACCGACAAGTACAGTACCGGCATCCGCCGCATCAAGGCTGTGTCGATCCTGGGTGGCATGCCTTACCCTAAACAGATGCAATTGCTGGCCAAGAATCCTGAGATTCTGGTCGCCACCCCTGGCCGTCTGATCGACCACATGGATTCGGGCAAGATCGACTTCTCGCAACTGGAAATCCTGGTGCTGGACGAAGCCGACCGCATGCTGGACATGGGTTTCATCGACGACATCGAAAAAATCGTGGACGCGACGCCAGAAGGCCGTCAAACCATGCTGTTCTCGGCAACGCTGGACGGCGTGGTTGGCAACATGGCCCGCCGCATCACGAAAAACCCGCTGGTCATCCAGATCGCCGGTTCGTCGAACAAGCATGAAAACATCACCCAGCGCGTCCACTTCGTCGACGATCTGTCGCACAAGAATCGCCTGCTGGACCACCTGCTGCGCGACGAAACCCTGGACCAGGCTGTTGTGTTTACCGCCACCAAGCGTGACGCCGACACCATCGCCGACCGTCTGAATATCGCCGGTTTCTCGGCTGCCGCCTTGCACGGCGACATGCATCAGGGCGCGCGTAACCGCACCCTGGACGGCATGCGCCGCGGCCAGGTCAAAGTGCTGGTCGCCACCGACGTTGCCGCCCGCGGCATCGACGTACCGACGATCACCCACGTGTTCAACTACGATCTGCCGAAGTTCCCGGAAGACTACGTCCACCGCATCGGCCGTACCGGCCGCGCTGGCCGCAATGGCCTGGCCATCTCGCTGGTGAACCACGCTGAAGGCATGAACGTCAAGCGCATCGAACGCTTCACCAAGCAATTGATCCCGGTCAATGTCATCGAAGGTTTCGAGCCTAAGAAAACGGCGTCGGCACCACGCTCGAGCGCCCGTCCAGGCGGCTGGAAACCAGGCGACAACCGTGGCGGCGCGAAGCCAGCGCAACGCACGTTCAGCAAGCCAGGCGCACCACGCAAAGACGGCGCACCTAGCACCGGCGGCGGCTACAAGGGTTCCAACCCGCGCAGCACCGACGGCGCACGCCGCAGCTACGGCGACCGTTAATCACGGCGCCATGCCGCCAGCAGGCGGCAGGCAATAGAAAACGGCCACCAGATCGCTCTGGTGGCCGTTTTTTCATGTCCGCTGCCTTTATTTCTTCGACACCTTCTGGCGCGACAGCTTGCGCAGCTTGGCTTGCTCGAAGCGCACCTGCTGCTCCGGCGTTTCCAGCACCAGCGGCGGCACGGCCACGGGCTTGCGGTTGGCGTCCACGGCCACCATCGTGAAATAGCAGCTGTTGGCGTGGCGCACCAGGCGCTGCTGGATGTTTTCCGTCACCACGCGGATGCCCACTTCCATCGAGGTCGTGCCCGTGTAATTGATCGAGGCGAGGAACGTCACCAGCTCACCGACGTGGATGGGCTGCAAGAACATCACCTGGTCCACCGACAGGGTCACCACATAGCTGCCCGAATAGCGGCTGGCGCAGGCGTAGGCGACGCTGTCGAGGTATTTCAGGATGGTGCCGCCGTGCACATTGCCGGAAAAGTTGGCCATATCGGGCGTCATCAGGACCGTCATCGTCAATTCGTGGGCCGACCAGTTCATCGCGCTGTCCAAAGTGTTCTCCAAAGGGAAATGAATAGAAAGAGTGGGGATGTGAAAACCGGCCCCAGGGGCCGGTGGCAAAGCGCAGAGTCTATCCTGGTAGGGAGCGTCTTCTGCCGGGATAGGTTATTACAGGCCCAGGGTGTCGATGTCGGCCAGCGAGTCGCGGCCCTTGTCGGAAATGTCGTAGCCCTCGCCTTCGGCGCGCGCCACGATGTGGGCTTTCTTGCCCAGGAAATAGGCCACGTCCGATTCCAGCCTGGTCAGCGGATCGGCGGCCACGGCGCGCAGCCCCATGATGCAGCGGCGCAGGAAAAGCAGCTGTTGTGCTTTCTCGGTGATGGACAAACGGCCATCGCGTGCATAGCTGAGCAGCTTCAGGCCGGACAGGCGCTTGGCATTGCGGGCAACGCAAGCACTGGGGCGCTCGGTCTTGATGCCGCGTGCAACTTGCTCCAGCGCGTCATATTCATCGGTTGTTAATTTCTCGTTCTTCATTACTTTTCCATAAAAGGCCAGGTGTTCGGCCCCCATGGTACGCGCCCCGCTGCGCATCGGCAACAGGCAACGTGATTCAGTCGCCGCCCACCCCACGGATGGCGTACTGAAAATGCGCGTGAAGCGCGCTTATTTGTAGCTGCGCAGCAGCAGCCACGCCAGGCCGCAGCCAGCCACGGCGCCCGCCAGCGCCAGCGCCGCGAGGTTTTTGCCGGTGATCACTGGGCGCCGGCCCAGGTAGATTTTGTTATGCAAGGAATTGCCCATGATGGTCTCCTGTACAAGAATTTTTATGATGTCTCATTATAAGAACAGAATCGTGACGGCCACATGACACACAGCAGTTAGCGCTTAATTTGTATCCACTCGGCAATGTTTATTGGCATTTTTGTTGTTTAATTGGCGTGACAACCCCGCCGCCCGCACAATTCATTTCCGACCAGAAATAAACAGCGCGCGGCAGTGGCATCGCCGCTCAGGTGTGCCCAGGTGCGCGACGACTTGGTCAGCCCATCCTGACGGGCGGCGGGGGTGGTGTCGGTTCCTCGACGGGCACGGGGTCCGTGTGCGGCGGCTTGTCCGGCGGCGGCGTCAGCGGATCGCCTTCGGGCGGCGGCGGGATATCCGGTTCAGGCGTGCTGTGCGCACGCAGCGGGGCATGACGGGATGGTAGTTGCATGGTGACCTCCTTTGCCCCACTCTAGCCGATGACAGGAAAGACTGGCGCCCGCGAGCCGCGCCATCGGCCGGGTAAAACGTCGATTTTTTTTACACAAGCACGAAAAACGCCATCCCTGTTTTTATAAGCTGTTGAATTTAAATACAAATATTACATGGTACGAATTCTGCTTCAAGGGCGTATGAGGTTATCTGAGGCAGCCGCCACAGTGACCTGGTCCGATCAACCCTCACGCTGAAGGAAATGCCATGAAAACGCTGTCCTCGTTTCTGCGTCTCGCTCTCTCCGCGGCCACCATCGGCGCCGCGCTGATCAGTGCTCCCGCATTCGCTGGTCCTTTGTTTACCGTCAATGAAGGTTCCGTCCCCGGTGCCGCAGCCAATCTGGTGGTGGCCGACCGCATCAGCTTTGAATATCACGCGCGCGTCGAACAAACCATCGTTGGCGGTTTGGGTGGTGGCAACGATCCCTTCACTCAGACAGGCTTTCTGAGCAAGGCCGCTTTCGGCAGTCCCAATGGCGGCAGCGTGCCATCGCAACTGAACGCCCTGAATGGCTATGGCATCTATGGCCTGTTTTCCATCACCGGTCAGTCCGATACGCTGGCTGGCGGGATCTTCGCTACCTTTCAAACCCTGACCATGACCTTGTACATCGACCCCAACCAGGATACGGCACTGTCGGTCAGTAACGTCGCAGGCTCGCCGGTGAATGTGGGTGGCGTCTCCGGGGATGACTATGCGATCGTGACCTACACGCTCGACGTGGGCGAAGCACACATTTTCGCCGGCCTGGCCCAGGGCGACTTCAAGGCCTTGCTGAACGCCACATTGACGCCGCAAGGACAGTTGTTCTTCGTCAACCCCAACCCGTTTTTCCCGCTGGAGTCCCTCAGCGGGAATACCAACAGCTTCATCGGCGGCAGCCTGACCGACAGTTTCGTCGCGATGGCCGACGGTGGCGGCCTGGAATTATTCCAGGCCGCTGTACCTGAACCAGGCACCATCGCCCTGCTCGGTATCGGCCTGTTTGGCCTGGGCATGACTGCGCGCCGCCAGCAACGCGGGCAACGCCAGGCCTGACATGCGATCATCCAGTCTGAAAGCCGCTGATGTCCTCAGCGGCTTTTTTCGCTGCGGCAAGCGGCAAGCCCATGCCGCTCACGCAAGCGTCCTCCCGTTGACCGGCGCCACCAGCAAGTCTTGCAACGGCCGGCGCAAGGAGCGCGCCTGGGCTGCCGGGCCGGCGCCGATGCGGCCAAGGAACACGGCCCGATCAAACGCCACCGCACCCAGCACGGCCTGGCATTGCAGCGCCAGTTCCTGCGCCAGTTCCAGCATGCCGTCGGTGCGCGAAAAGGCCCGCCGTTCGCGCACATAACGGGCGAAGATCAGCGGCGTCAGTTCCGGCTGTAACTGCAGGCCCAGCTGCGTGGCCGTCAACCAGAAGCGCTGCATGGCCCTGCCCGCCGCCACGTAATCGTCGATGTGACGCGGCGGCGCCTCGGCCAGCAGCACGAAATGCGCGGCGCAATACAGGCCCGGCAGCAAGTCCATCTGCAGACGCGGGGCAATGGTGCCTCCCAGCCAGGTATTGAAAAAATCCACGCGGCGCCAGCTGTGCATGACCCAGCGCATCAGCCGCGCCGTCATCGGGTCGACACCGAGCGCCTGTTCCGGGATGCGGTCGGCGCTGAAGCGCGCGCCCCATTCGATGACGTCGCGGTGCACCTTGTGCGCTTCGGGCATGGTCAGGCGCAGCTTCGCATTGTCAAACATCAGGCGCGCACAGGCCAGGCGCATGCGCCAGCCTTCGAACCACTGCACGCTGTAGCCGGGCGGCAAGCTGGCCGCCAGCGCCGCTTTTTCACTGGCGCGCAGGTGGCGCGTGCTGAGCCGTCGCCGCTGCACGCTGCGTTGCGGCAGGAAGGCCACCAGCGGGTCGGGCAGCATGCCGGGGCTGTCGACAAAGCGCACGTCAAACGTGGGCAAGGTGTCGGGCAAGCCGCCGCGCCGGCGCGCTTCCATGCGCAAACCATGGCTGCTGGCCGCCAGCGCCATGCTTTCGAGCAAGGCACCCAGCGACAGCTGGCTGGGATGGCCGTCGAGGTCATACACGCAGTGGCTGCGCGTATCGAAGCCATGCACCACGACATGGCGCGGGGCCACGACTTCAAAGCGCCACGGCTGCGTATTGTCGCCGCTGGGTGCCCAGCGCGCCTGGTCGAGGATGTCTTCCAGCACAGAATCGATCTGCGCGATCAGCGGTGCTTGTGCCATCATGCCCCCTGCGCCGCGCGCCGGCGCTTGATGATGGCCATCGTCAGGCGTTGCAGCGGATGACGGTTGCCGCCGGGACGCCAGGTACGCACGAGCTTGTTGCGGTAGGCGTCGAAATGCATGCCGTGCGGTGCCGCCATCACCTTGCCGCGCTTCAAGAGTATTTTCAGCGCCTCGGTGGCGGCCGCGCCCGCGCACAGCTGGCAACCCATGATGGTCGACGGTCCGCGCCGCTCCTTCAGGTTGATGGCCGACGGGTCGACCAGGTAGGGGCCGTGCAAGCCGGCCGGCGCCAGCCCGACGAGAAAGCGCAGGGCTTTTTCTTCTTCGGGCAAGTCGCCCCAGCCAAAATACTCTTCGAACGTCATGCCGCCGGGCATGAAGCTGAGCACGGCCGTGCCCATGCCCAGCGGCGCGGCCGTGATGGCGGGGATGCCCAGGCGCGCGCAGGTGGCGAAGGTGGCCTGGCGCGCGGGAAAGGCAAAGAAATCCAGGCCGTCCACATACAGGTCGACACCGGCAAAAAACTCCGCCAGGTTGCTGTCGTGTATGCCGTCAGGAAATTGTTTAATCTCCAGTTCGGGATTGATGTCCATCGCCATCTGCGCCAGCACGGCCACCTTGGGCTGGCCCAGGGTGGAGACCATGGCGCCGGCCTGGCGATTGAAGTTGGCGATATCGAAGGTATCGAAATCGGCGATGTGAAAAGCGCCGATGCCCAGCCGCGCCAGGGTCAGCAAATGCACGCCACCCACGCCGCCCATGCCGGCAATGGCCACGCGCTTGCCGCGCAAGCTGTCCTGCTCCGCCTGCGTGACCCAGCCCAGGTTGCGGGCAAATGCCGCGTGATACGAAAAACCGTCTGTCATGCTCACCTCTTCTGTGCGTCCCTTGCGGACGAAAAAGTTTGGACAGGTGAGCCAGGGATAAGTTCCCCCCATGACAGAAAAAGTGCTTAGCGCGCCAGGCGTCGCGCCGCAGGCACGCTGCGCTGTAGCGCCGCCGCTGCCGGCGCCACGGCACCGACCTTGAACACGCTGACGATCTGCGCCAGCCCGGCCGCCTGCTCGTTCATGGCCTGCGCCGCCGCCGACGCCTGCTCGACCAGGGCCGAGTTTTGCTGCGTCATGTTATCCATCTCGACGATGGCCTGGTTGATCTGCTCGATGCCGGCGCTCTGCTCTGCGCTGGCCGAGGAAATCTCGGCCACGATATCGGTCACATGCTGCACGCTGGAAACGACTTTCTCCATCGTCTCGCCCGCCAGCGCCACCAGTTTTTCACCGGCACCCACTTGCTCGGCGGAACTATCGATCAATTGCTTGATTTCCTTGGCGGCGGCGGCCGAACGCTGCGCCAGGTTGCGCACCTCGCTGGCGACGACGGCGAAGCCACGCCCCTGCTCGCCCGCGCGCGCCGCCTCCACGGCCGCATTCAAGGCCAAAATATTCGTCTGGAACGCGATGCCGTCGATGACGGCGATGATGTCACCGATCTTTTTCGACGAGGCATTGATGGCGCCCATGGTATCGACCACCTGGCTCACCACGCCGCCCGCCTGCGTCGCCACTTGCGAGGCAGAAATAGCCAGCTGGTTGGCCTGGCGCGCATTGTCCGCATTCTGGCGCACGGTCGAGGTCATTTCTTCCATGGTCGAGGCTGTTTCTTCCAGCGAGCCCGCCTGCTGCTCCGTGCGCGCCGACAGGTCGTGGTTGCCGGAAGCGATCTCGCCGGACGCCGTAGAAATGGCATCGGCATCGTTGCGCACCTGGCTCACCAGATGCGCCAGGTTGTCGCGCATGGCCTTGATCGCCATCAGCAAGCTCGACGTGTCGCCGGGGCGCGTATCGATCTGCGTGGTCAGATCGCCCTGGGCAATTTGCGCCACGATGGCCGCTGCATAGTCGGGTTCACCACCGAGCTGGGCCAGGATACGGCGCAGCATCAGCGCCGCCAGGGCGCCCACCACCAGCATCAGCGCGCCGCCGATGGCCAGCAGCACGCCCGCCTGGGCCCAGAACTTGTGGTTGATGTCATCGATGTAGGTGCCCGTGCCGATCAGCCAGTCCCATGGCGCAAATTTCACCACGGCATACATCTTCGCCACCGGGTCCTTCACGCCGGGACGCGTGCCGTCCGCCTGCACCAGACCGATACGGCTGGTGGCCAGCGCGGCGCGGTAGCGGTCACCCGACTGCTGCATGTTCTTTTGCGGCACACCGATGCGCGACGCATTCGGATGCACGTACAGCAAGTCCGTGCTGAAGTCGCGCACAAAATAATACATATCGTCCTTGACGAAGCTGCCGATGGCCAGCTTGGCCTGCTGCTGGGCTTGCTCACGCGTGAGCTTGCCCGACTGTTCCAGCGCATACGCCTTTTCCACGGACGCGTTGGCCAATTCCACCAGCACCGTCAATTGCTCCACCCTTTCAGCCATCATGGTCTGGCGCAGGGAATACAGAGAGAATGACGCGATAAGGACGATGCCCAGCAAGGTGCTGAAACACAGGAGGAGAATGCGTGAACGGAGTGTCATGGGAGCCTGGGATGGAAAATAAAGCGTAGAATTATAAACAATTTCCCTGCGGGAATCTTTTCAGAAAAGCAAAGCGGGCGGCGCTACCAGGCTGATGCCCGGCAGGCACCGCCCGCTTTGTTACTGCTCGCTTGTTACTGGCGCATCACGCCAGCGCTTCCTTGGCCGCCTCTTCCGGCGTCAAGCCGTCGTAGAACTGGTCGGTAAACCACTCGACCTGCTCTTCGATGTGGTCTTGCGCCTGTGCCACGGTGGCGCCGCCGGCCACCAGAAAGCCTTCAACCTCGATACACCAGTTGATCAATTCCAGGGTTTCCGGATCGAGTTCTTCTTTCTTAGCCATCGTATTTCCTTGCTTGTCAAATTGCGATCACATCAATCAGCAGCAGTTTAACAGCTTCGCCACGTTGCCGCCGCTGCAGTTCAACAATGAAGATTACTTCACTGCAACGTTCTTGCGTTCCGGATACAGCACCACCTGCACATAATTGTGCATGTCCAGGTAGCGCTGCGCCGCCAGCTTGACGGCTTGCGGCGTGATGGCGCGCACGCGCTGCTCGTAGCGCAGGATCTGCGCGGGATCGCGGCCCTGCGTCACCGAACCCATCAACTGCTTCATCCAGTAATTATTTTCCCGCATGGATTTCTGCTGGCGCGTGATCCAGTTCAGCTTGACCTTTTCCAGGTCGGCCACAGACGGCCCCTCGGCCTTCATCCTGTTGATTTCGGCAAACGCGGCGGCGATCACCTTGTCCACGTTTTCCGGCCCCGTCGGCAAGTTCAGCGCCACCGAATAATGGCCGTACGGATGCTGGCCCATGGACGTTTCGAAGCCGCCGCCATAGATCATGCTCATCTTTTCGCGCAGCACTTCGATGACTCTCAGGTTCAACACCTCGCCCAGCGCCTGCAGGGTCAGCTTTTGCTCGTCCGAATACGCCACGTCGCCATTGAAGGTGATGGAAATCGTGCTCTTCGGCTCGCTACCCATGTAGATATCTTTCTTGACGATCCCTGTCACCGGGCGCATGCCCACGTCACGGTAGGCGTGCGGCACCTCGGCCACGGGCAAGGTGCCCAGGTAGCTGGCGATCAGGGGCTTGATCTTCTCGAGCTCGAAGCTGCCCGTGAAGATGAAGGTCATGTTGCGCGCGCTGGAAAAGCGCTGGCGGAAAATGTCCAGCGAACGGTCCAGGCCCACCTTGTCGAAGTCGGCCGCGCGCGGCACGCCATCGACGCGCGGGTTGTCGCCAAACGTGGCGTGCTGGACGGCATCGTAAAACACGGCTTCCGGCTGCGCCATGCTGTTTTTCGCCAGATCCTGCTGCTTGCCGATGAAGGATTGGTACAGGCCCGCATCCTTGCGTACGTCATGGAAATACAGAGTCACGAGTTGCAGCATGGATTCCACGTCGGCGCTGCTGGCCGAGCCGCCAAAGCCTTCGCTCAGTTCGCCCAGCGAAGCGCCCACATTGACCGTCTTGCCGGCCAATACCTTTTGCAAGTCCAGCGGCGCCAGGTCCTTCAAGCCCATGCTGCCGACCACGGCGCTGGCATAGCGGGCGCTGTAGATGTCGGCGTCGCCGAACAGCGACTGGCCGCCGAAGCGGGTCGAACCCATCAGCACCTGGTCATTCTTGAAATCGGTCGGTTTGAGCAGCACGCGCACGCCATTGCCCAGGGTTAGCTCCGTCACGCCGATGGCGCTATTCAACTTCTCCGAAACGATGCTGCCGCCGGCCGGCGGGCCATCCATCAGCTTGCTGGCCAGCACTTTTTCCGTGCGCGGCTCGACCTTCTGCCGCTCGGCTTGCGCCACGGCGTCGAGCAATTGCTGCTGCGTCGGGACGCTGGCGCCCGCTTTCGGCTCGGCGCCCATGAAGACGACGAGTTTCTTTTGCTGGTCGGGGATGACCCTGGCCACCGTTTCATTGATTTCCTGCAAGGTCACCTGCGGCAAGAGTTCCTGCGCGTACAGCAATTCATTGGCGATGCCGGGGATGGCTTCCTGCTCCAGGAAGTTGCGCGAATACTCGGCCACGAAACCGGACGAATCGGACTTGTCGCGTTCGCTGTACGCGCGCTCGTAATTGCGCAGCATGTTCTTGCGCGCGCGGTCCAGCTCATCCTGGCTGAAACCGAAGCGGCGCGCCCGCTCATCTTCCTGCACCAGCGCGTCGACGGCCGGCTGCACGCCGCCCTTGCCCAGCAAGGCATACGCGCTGAACGACTCGTAGCCACGCACCAGCTTGCCCATGCTGCTGCCGCCCTGGATGAAGGGCGGGTTCGCCTGCTGCGTCAATTCCTGCATGCGCGCGCTGAGCATCTGGCCATACAGGTTTTCGATCATCTGGCGGCGGTAGTCGGCAATGGTGACGGGCTCCTGCGCGGCGCGGATCGGGTAGCGGATGAAGACCGTGTCGTCCGGCGCTTCCTTGTCCGTGATCACCAGCGCTTCCGTCTGCGAGCGCTGCAGCACTTCCGCATACAGGCGCGGCCGCGGTTTCGCGGGGTTTTTCAGTTTGCCGAAATGCTGCTGAATCAGTTTTTCAGCCTGTTTCGGCTCCACGTCACCGACCACCATCACGGCCATCAGGTCGGGCCGGTACCAATCCTTGTAGAAACGCTTGATGGCTTCCGGCTTGAACGTTTTCAAGACGGATTCCTTGCCGATTGGCATGCGCTGCGCATAGCGCGAACCGTTCAGCAGCTTCGGATACAGCACCTTGTTCATGCGGTCGCTGGCACCCTTGCCCAGGCGCGCTTCTTCCAGCACGATGCCGCGCTCGCTGTTGATGTCGGCCGGATTGAATTTCAAGCCATGCGCCCAGTCTTCCAGCACGAGAAAACCCTTTTCCAGGTTTTCCTTCTTGTTCGTCGGAATCGGCAGCACGTACACGGTTTCATCGAAACTCGTGTAGGCGTTCAGGTCGGCGCCGAACTTCACGCCGATCGATTGCAAATAGGAAATGAGCTCATTGCGCTTGAAATGCGTGGAGCCATTGAAGGCCATGTGTTCCGTGAAATGCGCCAGGCCTTGCTGGTCGTCATCTTCCAGGATGGAGCCGGCTTTCACCACCAGGCGCAATTCCACTTTCTGGGCGGGACGGGCATTTTTCTTGATGTAATAGGTCAAGCCGTTTGGCAATTTTCCTACAGTCACTTCCGGTGCCAGCGGCAGGGGATCGCTCAAACGGATTTCCGCCTGGGCCATGCAAGCGCACGCCAGCAAGACGGCGCCCGAGATCAGGCGTAATTTACTCAGCTTCATGTATTCTCAACGGTAAGATTCAGTAAGCGTACCTTACACTGAAATCGTCTTTCCGCCATTAAAAACAGCTTAGAAAAACCTGCTTTTCCCAGGCAACTTTACCGAATGACAAACTCAGCAGTGCCCTGCCAGCTTTTTTCAATTGTGCTAAAGTATTGCCGCCGGTCATGTGGACCGGCACAACAATACGTCTTCGGGGCGGGGTGCGATTCCCCACCGGCGGTAAGACCGGCAACGGTCAAGCCCGCGAGCGCTTGTCAGGTTTCGCCTGATGAGGTCAGCAGATCTGGTGTGACTCCAGAGCCGACGGTATAGTCCGGATGAAAGAAGATGTGCAGTAAACGCGATTGTCCCATCGACCTGTCGATGCGGCCGGCTGCGTCTATTCGCTTGCCCTGCAGCGTTTTTCGCCTATGCGAGGAGCGTTTCACCATGTTAGTCAACAGCTATACCCTGCTTTCCAACGACCTGGAAGGTCGCATTCAATCCGCCCTGGCCGCCATGCGCGCCGGCATTCCCGTCATCCTGCTCGACGATTTCGACCGTGAAAACGAAGCCGACCTGATCCTGTCGGCCGAGAAACTCACGCATGAAACCATGGCCCTGCTGATCCGCGAATGTAGCGGCATCGTCTGCCTGTGCCTGCCCACGGACGTCGTCAGCGCGCTGGAATTGCCGCCCATGTCGCCCGACAACGGCAGCCGCTACGGCACGCCGTTCACGGTGTCCATCGAGGCGCGCGACGGCGTCACGACGGGCGTGTCGGCCGCCGACCGGGTCACCACCATCCGCGCCGCCATCGCGCCGAACGCCAAGCCCGCCGATCTGGTGCGCCCCGGCCACGTGTTCCCCCTGCGCGCCGCACCCGGTGGCGTGCTCGAGCGTCGTGGCCACACGGAAGGCTCCGTCGACCTGTCGCGCATGGCGGGCCTGAACCCGGCCGCCGTGCTGTGCGAACTGATGAACCCGGATGGCAGCATGATGCGCGGCGACGATATCGAACGCTTCGCCGAACTGCATGGCATGCCGATTCTGACCATCGAAGAACTGGTGGAGTGGCGCAGCACGCGCGAGCAATAAAGCGTCAGGCGGCCACGGCCTTGGGCAGATGCACGTGCCGGTAGACGAGGCCCGCCGCCAGGCCATACGCGGCGGCAATCGTCGCGTAGGCCAGCGGCAAGCGCAGCGACCAGTCCGGCAGCATGTGCAGAATGCTGCCGATCAGGGCCACGCCCACCAGCGCACCAATCTGGCGATTGGCGTTCAGGGCCGCCGCCGCGCTGTTCGCATGCTGCTTGCCGGCCACCCGCATCACGGTGGCCGTCATGGCGGGTATGGCGATGCCGATAGCCACGTTCATCACGGCCGTACCCAGCGCCAGCCAGCCATACGGCGTGCCCGGGCGCAAGCCCATCAGCAGCAAGGCCATCACGGCCCCCACCAGCAAGCCCGCCAGCATGGGCAGGCGCGTGCCATGGCGCGCCGCGATACCGCCTGCCATGAAGTTCCCCACCGTATAGGCTGCCATCATGGGCAGCAGGCGCAAGCCCGACTGCAAGGCATCGGCGCCGCCCGACTGCTGCAGGAACAGGCTCAATAAAAACAGCTGGCCAAAGACGCAGAAATTGATCAAAAAACCCACGCCATTGGCCGCGCCAAAGCTGCTGCTGTGAAACAGTTCACGCGGCAACAGCGGATGGCTGCCGCTGCGTTCGCGCCGCAGCAACTGCCAGGCCGACAGCACCGTCAAGGAACCCGCCGCCAGCACGCCGGGCGACAGCCAGCCCAGCACGGGGCCTTCGATCAGCACGAAACTGAGGCCCGCCAGCGCCGCCACGCCGAGCGCATGACTGAACAGCGACAAATCGCGCGGCTGGCGCGCCGGCGCGGCCAGCAGCCGCTGCGCCATGACGATGGCCAGCACGCCCAGCGGCACGTTGACCCAGAATACGCTGCGCCAGCCGAACTGGTGCACGAGAATGCCGCCGATCAGGGGGCCGGACGCACCGGCCACGCCCACCAGTGCCGACCAGGCGCCCAGCATGCGCGTGCGTTCGCGCTCGTCGTCAAAGCTGTGCGTCAGCAGGCTGAGCGAACTGGGCATGAACAGGGCCGCACCCGCGCCCTGCAGCAAGCGCGCCGCCGTCAAAAAATGCCCGTCCGGCGCGGCGCCGCACAACACCGAGCCGAGGATGAAGATACAAAGGCCGCCCTGGTACACGGCTTTCGGCCCGTAGCGGTCGGCCAGCGCGCCGCCGGCCAGCAGCAGCGCGGCAAACGTCAAGGTGTAGCCGTCGACTACCCACACCAGGCCCGTCAGCGGTATGGCCAGGTCCAGGGCGATATCGGACAGCGCCACGTTGACGGCCGTGACGTCGAGCATGGCCATGACGAAGCCGAAGGCCAGGGTCAGCAGGATCAGGCCGCTGGCGCGGTGCGGTGTGGGGGCAGACATGATAGTTCCTTGCAGGGACAGCGGGCAGCCATTATGCGAGCGTTGAATAATGCAGTAAACAGGCATAAAATCAGCACCTTGATGCAAAAATGCATCAACAAACAGGGACAAGGACTGGGCTCATGGATTGGGACAACGCGCGCATCTTTCTGGCCATCGGCCGCGCCGGCACCCTGCGCGGCGCGGCCGCCCTGCTGCGCATCGACCAGGCCACCTGCGGGCGCCGCCTGGCCGCGCTGGAAAGCTCGCTGGGCGCCACGCTGTTCCTGCGCACGCCGTCCGGCTATGTGCCCACGCCGGCCGGCGAGCTGGCGCTGACGGCGGCCGAAGCCATGGAGCGGGCGGCCGACAAGCTGCAACGCGAGATGCAGGGCGTCGACAACCGTTTAAGCGGCCTGGTGCGCGTGGCCACCACCGACACCATGGCCAGCCATTTCGTCATCCGCGCCATGCAGCAGCTGCACGCGGCCCACCCGGACATCCGCATCGTGCTCAACGTGGCGCCGGCACTGGCCAGCCTGACGCGGCGCGAGGCGGACCTGGCCGTGCGCGGCGTGCGTCCCACCGACCCGGACCTCATTTCCCGCCACCTGGTCAAGCGCAGCCTGGGCTTGTATGCGTCGAAAAGCTACCTGGCCGAACGGGGCGAGCCCGTGCGCGGCACGGCGCTGGCCGGGCACGACATCGTCATCTACCACCAGTCCGTGACGCCCCGTCATGGGGAAAAAATTGCCGGCGAGCCCGTCGCCAACGCCCGCGTCGCCATGGAAGTGAACTCGGCGGCGATGCTGCAGGAAGCCACGCGCGCAGGCCTGGGCGTGGCCGAGCTGGCCACCCACCTGGGCGATATCGACCCGCAACTGGTGCGCATCTGGCCCGAGCGGGCGGAAAGCTACGACGTCTGGCTGGTCATGCATGCGGACCTGAACCGCTCTGCACGCGTGCGCGCGGCGGCCGATGCGATTATCCACAGCGTAGCCGGGCAATAGGGTAGCCCGCGCACGGCTGCACGACTGGACAATCGCTTGTATCGAACGCATCCAATGTTAAGATGCCATGATGACCCTATCCGTCTCCCTCATCATCAGCCTGCGCCGCCTGCACCGGGCTACCATGGCCTGGCTGGTCAGCTGGTGGCGCATGCTGCATTTCGCCATCCTCGTGTTTTCGCTGGCCCTGTCGCCGTCGAGCTATAACCGCGACAACCGCCCCATCCTCGCGCACCGTCTGGTGACGAATACGGCGCCCAATCTTGTGTGGTTCAGCGTGGCCTGCGCGCTGGTCAGCCTGGTGCTCATCCGCATCGTCGTCGTCAGTGCGCAAAGCTACGGCCTGTCGCGCTATGCGCTGGAAATGGTGGTGCGCGTGCTGGTGCTGGAACTGATACCGTTGACGGCTGCCCTGTTCGTGGCCTTGCGCCTGACCCTGCCCGACGGCATTGCGTTTGCGCAAATGCGCTCTTCCGGCATGCTCGATACCATGCAGCGCCAGGGCGTCGACCTGCTGCGCCGCGAGTACTTTCCGCGCGTCATGTCGGGCATCTTCGCCGTGTGGATGCTGGCCATCGTCAGCTGCGTCACCTCGCTGATCCTCGCCTACCTCACCATCTACGGTTTTACGCCGTGGGCGCTGCAAGGCTACACGCGCGTCGTGGGGCAAATTTTCAATCCGGCCGTGGCCCTGATCCTGATGCTCAAAGTCATCTTCTTCAGCTTTGCCGTGGCCCTGATCCCGCTGGCCTCTTCCTACTATCCGGAAGAGCCGCACAGCCGGCGCAACCGGCTATGGGCCGCGCATGGCCTGTCCGAAATGCTGCGCCTGTTTTCCGTCATCCTGCTGATCGAAGTGGCTTCGCTGATGGGCAATTACTACTGATGCCCCGCCGCCACCGCCAGCGATCCCCGAACCACCCATACGAGAGCCAGAATCCATGAGCCAGAGCCAGCCCCCCAATCCCGACCAGGTCGACGTCACCGCGCCCGCCGGTCTCACGCCAGATGCCGTGCTGCCCGCCCCGCCGCCCGTGCGCCATGCCGAACTGAAGGCGGCCATCCTGCTCGTCTTCATGTTCGTGCTGCTGGTCGGCTCGGTCGTCTACCTGATGTATGCGCGCGGCGCCTTCGAAGCCACGCAGACGCTGGTGCTGACGGCCGACGACTCGGACGGCGTGGGCGTGGGCGCCGACCTGACCTTTTCCGGCTTTCCCATCGGCCGCGTGCAACGCATCGAACTGGCGCCGGACGGGCGCGCGCGCGTCATCATCGACGTGCCGCGCAAAGACGCGCACTGGCTGCGCAGCAGCTCCATCTTCACCCTGGAACGGGGCATCGTCGGCGGCGCCAAGCTGCGCGCCTACAGCGGCATCCTGACGGACCCGCCGCTGCCCGACGACGCCACGCGCGACTTGCTGGTGGGCGACATGGCGGCGGAAATCCCGCGCCTGCTGGCCGCCGCGAAAGACTTACTGAACAACCTGGGCAGCCTGACGGGCACCGATTCTCCGCTCGACGGCACCCTGCGCAATGTGCAGGCCGTGACGGGCAAGCTGAGCGGCCCGGGCGGCGCCATGGGCTTGCTGACGGGCGACGACAAGCAGTCGCGCCTGCTGGTCGAACGGGCCAACGCCCTGCTGGTCACGGCGGACCAGCTGGCACGCCGCACGGATGGCCTGGTGGCCAATGCCGACACGCGCGTCTTTGGCGACAAGGGCGTGATGACGGATGCGCAGGCCACCATCGTGCAGCTGAACGCCCTGCTGGCCGACACCCGCAACAGCCTGAAAAAGGTCGACGCCGTGCTGGTCGAGGCGCAAGCCGTGGGCGCCAACGCCAGGGCGGCGACAGCCGACCTGGGCCCGCTGCGCGCGGACGTGGAAAGCAATCTGCGCAAGGTCGAGCAGCTGGTCAATGACATCAACCGCAAATGGCCGTTCAAGCGCAATCCGGAGATCAAACTGCCATGACAATATCCCGCCCCGCCATCGCCGCCCTGCTGTGCACCTTGCTCGCCGCCTGCTCCAGCGGCCCGCCCGTGCCGGACTGGAAAATGAATGCGCAAAGTTCCATCGAACGCTTCCAGGCCGCCTATCTGAATGGCAACGCCCTGGTCGAGCAGACGGAATTCCGCCGCGCCCGCAGCCAGGTGGCCGGCACGGGCAAGCTCGAGCTCGTGGCGCGCATCGAACTGCTGCGCTGCGCCGCGCGCGTGGCCAGTCTGGCCTTCGAGGACTGTGCCGGCTTCGACGCCCTGCAAGCGGACGCGAATGACGCCGACCGCGCGTATGCGGCTTACTTGGCCGGCAAGGCGCAAGCGTCCGACATCGCCCTGCTGCCGCAAGCGCAGCGCGCGCCAGCCGGTGCCGGCTCGGACACGGCCGCCGCCAGCGCCGTGGCGGCCATCGACGACCCGCTGTCGCAGCTGGTGGCGGCCGGCGTGCTGCTGCGCTCGGGCCGCGCCACGCCGGCGCTGCTCGACACGGCCGTGGCCATCGCCTCGGACCAGGGCTGGCGCCGCCCGCTGCTGGCGTGGCTGGGCGTGCAGCGCCTGCGCGCCGAACAGGCGGGCGACACGCAAGCGGCGCAGCGCATCGCGCGGCGCATGGCGATCGTCGAGCAGCCGCTGGCCCCCTGAGCGTGCCGATGGCGGCCCAAGGCAGGCAGAATCAGGCATAATTCAGCCAGGATGACGGCAATGCGGTGCAGGTAGCGAGGTGTGACGATGCAGTTCGAGGATTTCGACTTTTCCAACCCCGAGGCCGGCAAGCACGGCGAGGGGCCACCTGCCGATGACACACCGGCCGCCACGGCCGTGCGCCTGCAATACCTGCTCGACAATACGCCCTCCATCATCTATTGCACCGTGCCCAGCGGCGACTTCAAGATGACCTTCGTCAGCAACAATGCCTTGAACGTGCTGGGCTACCAGCCCGAAGACATGGTGGCCGACCCCAACTTCTGGTTCGACCACATCCACCCCGACGATGCCCCCGGTATTTTTTCCAGCCTGGCGCAGATCTTCGTCGAAGGCGCGCGCGCCTATGAATACCGTTTCCGCGTACGCGACGGCAGCTATCTGTGGATGCACGACAGCCTGCGCCTGGTGCGCGACGAGCATGGCGTGCCGTTCGAGGTGATCGGCTCGCTGACGGACATCACGGAACGCAAGCGCATGGAAGCGATGCTGCAGGCGCGCGGCGAAGAACAGCAACTACTGATCAGCAAGTTGCAGGAAGCGCACGACCAGTTGCTGCAATCGGAAAAAATGGCCTCCATCGGCCAGCTGGCGGCCGGCATCGCGCATGAAATCAACAACCCGATCGGCTTCGTCAATTCCAACATGAGTTCGCTGCAAGGCTATGTCGGCACCCTGTTCGGCGTCATCGGGCAATATGAAACGGCGATGCGCGAGACGCCCGACGGCCCGTCCCTGGCCGCACGCGTGGCCGAGGTGCGCGCGCAAGCCGACCTGGCCTTCCTGCAGGACGACATGGTGGACCTGGTGCGCGAATCGATGGATGGCTTGAAGCGCGTGCGCGACATCGTGCAGGCGCTGAAGGATTTTTCCCATGTGGGCGAGACGGACTGGCAAGTGGCCAGCCTGCACGCGGGCCTGGACAGCACCCTCAATATCGTCGCCAACGAATTGAAATACAAGGCGCGCATCGAAAAACACTATGGCGAACTGCCGCCGATACTGTGCCTGGCCTCGCAGCTGAACCAGGTGTTCATGAACCTGCTCGTCAACGCGGGCCAGGCCATCAGCGGCGACGGCGTGATCAGCATCCGCACGGGTCACGCGGGCGACTGGGTGTGGGTGGAAATCGGCGACACGGGCGCCGGCATCGCACCCGAGCACCTGCACCGCATCTTCGAGCCGTTCTTCACCACCAAGGCCGTCGGCAGCGGCACGGGCCTGGGCCTGTCGCTGTCGTACGGCATCGTCAACAAGCATGGCGGGCGCATCGAGGTGGCGTCCGAAGTGGGCCAGGGCACGCGCTTTACCGTACACCTGCCGCTGCAGCCCACTGGCGCCGTGAAGGCCTAGGCGTCTTTCGGCGGCGCGTACACGCGGATGCTCAGGCGCCCGCCATTCTTGCCTTCGAAATCGAGCAACTGGGCAATCACGCGGGCCGTCAGCACGTGTTCGGCCGCCAGCAGCATCAAGCCATCGCGGCTGATCAGGTCGCGCGACAGCGTCATGCCCGGCTCCAGCTGGCCCGACAACACGGTCAGGTCGCGCGCCGCCGGCTCCGTCTCCTCCATGATGCTGCGGAAAGCAGCCACCACGGCCGGGTCGTAGCGCTTGCCGACGCTGTCGTAGATCAGGGTGCGCGCTTCGTCGGCGCGCAGGCTGCGCTGCACCATGGCGCCGATCTGCAAACCGTCATAGTCGGACGCCAGCGCCAGGATGCGCGCGCCCAGTGGAATGGCCAGGCCCACCATGGCATCGGGAAAGCCGCCGCCGTCGAAGCGCTCCAGCTGCGAGCGCAGGATGACGGAGACGGCGCGCAACTCGTCGAGCGCCATCAATAATTGTTCGGCGCGCAGCGGATGCTTGCGGAAGGCGGCCAGCTGCTCGCCCGTCCAGGCGCTGGCCGGCAGTTCCAGCACATCGTCGCTCAGGCTGAGCTTGCCGATATCCTTGAGCAGGGCCGCGATGAACACGTCGCGCGCTTCCTGCCCTTCCAGACCCAGCGCCTGCGCCAGCTTGCGCGACAGCTCGGCCACCCGCCGCGCATGGCCGACGAGCTTGCCGCCGCGCATCTCGATCAGGTTGGAAAACACCTTGATGGTCGTCACGAACGTGGCCTTCAGGCGCTCATTGGCCGCCTGCACCTCGTCGTGCGACTGTTTCAGCTGCTGCGTGCGCGTGGCCACCTTCGCTTCCAGGCTGGCGTTGAGCGCCTGCAGCTGCACGTTCTGGCTGGCCGTCAGCGCTTCCAGGCGCAGTTTTTCCTGTTCCAGCGCGCGCCGTTCCAGCGCGTGGCGCACCACCAGCACGATATCGTTCTCGTCCCACGGCTTGGTCACGTAGCGGTAGATCTCGCCCTGGTTGATGGCGTCGAGGATGGACTGGATATCGGCATAGCCGGTCAGCAGCAAGCGTATGGTGCCGGGCCAGCGCTGGCGCACCTGGGCCAGGAATTGCGCGCCATCCATGTGCGGCATGCGCATGTCGGAGATGACCAGGTCCACCGTCTCGCTCTCGAGCAGGGCCAGGCCCGCCGCGCCGCCGTCGGCCGTCAGCACGCGGTAGCCGTGCGGGCGGAACAGCCGCCGCAGCGACGAAAGGATATTCGGTTCGTCGTCGACGCACAGGATGGTCGGCGGCGCGGCCGCGGTGCTGGCGCTGGTGCTGGCGCTGGTACTGGTACTGGTGCTCATGCTGTCCTGTTCGGTCATGGTACGGCGGCCTGCGCCTGGCGCACGGGCAAGGTGATGCGGAAGGTGGTGCCGCGGCCGATGACGCTGCGCACGTCGATGCGGCCGTGGTGTTTCTGCACTGTGGTGTAAGCCAGCGACAGGCCCAGTCCCGTGCCCTTGCCGACGGCCTTGGTGGTAAAGAACGGATCGAAGATGCGCGACAGGTGTTCGGGCGCGATGCCGCCGCCCGTGTCCTCGACCTCGATCCACACTTCCGTCGTATTATCGCTACCGGTGCGCAAGGTGATGCGTCCGTGCTCCTCGCCCATGGCGTGGGCCGCGTTGACGACCAGGTTCATGATCACCTGGTTCAGTTCGGAAGGCTGGCATTCGATATCGGGAATGTCGCCATATTCGCGCACCACGTCGGCCTTGTACTTGACCTCGTTATTCACGATATTGAGCGTGGTATCGATGCCCTGGCGCAGGTCGGCCCAGACCCACTCCTGGTGCGCATCCGTGCGCGAAAAATCCTTCAGGTCCTGCACGATGCGGCGCACGCGCGAAATGCCTTCCTTCGACTCGCCCATCAGCAGCGGTATGTCGGTGCGCAGGAAGTCCAGGTCGATCTGTTCGCGCAGCGCGCGCAGGCGCGCCGCCACCACGGCGTCGGCCACGGCCGGCTCGGCTTCCTCGTAGGCGTCGAGCATGCTGAACAGGTCGTCCAGGTAGCCTTCCAGCGTGCCGAAATTCGAAAATACATAGCCGATGGGATTGTTGATCTCGTGCGCCACGCCGGCGGCCAGCTGGCCGATCGAGGCCAGCTTTTCCGACTGCAGCAGCTTTTGCTGGGCCAGCGACAGCTTGCTGTTCAATTCCGTCAGGGCCAGGTTACGCTCGCGCAATTCCAGATCGGCGATCTGGCGCTGGCGGATATCGTCGGCCAGGCGCTCGTTCATTTCGGCCAGCTGGGCCGTGCGCTTGGCCACCAGGTGTTCCAGGTTGTCGTGCGCCTTGCGCAGCGCCAGTTCGGCCAGGCGCCGCTCGCTCACATCGCGCAGGGTTTCGATGGCGCCCACCAGGCGTCCCTGGCGATCGCGCAGGGGCGCCGCCGTGAAATGCAGCCAGTGGCCGTCGGGGCCGATATCGGCAAAGAAATCCTCGGCCTCGAAGGCGCCGGGGATGACGGGTGAACGCTTCAGCTTGCCAAGGTAAAGGTCATTTTCGCCGAGCGCGATATCGTCGGCCACCAGCAGGTCGGCCAGGCAGGCGCGCGGCTGCGGATAAAACGCCTTCCAGTGCTCGCGCGTGCCAACCATCTCGGCGGCCGTAAAGCCCAGCAACTGTTCGCAGGCGCTGTTCCAGTGCGTCACCACATGGTCCGTATCGATGGCGAAGGTGGCCACGGGATGGCCGTCGAAAAACGCCGATAGCGCGATGGTATCGCCCTGGCGGCGTTCCGGCGTGGCGGGCAATGCCTTTCCTGCGTCTGTTTCCATGGCCTCTTTCTTGTTCATGCCAGCATGATCCGCGACATTTCATCGAAGGTGTGTTCGGTTTGCCCCAGCAGCGCCAGCCAGGCCGGCTCGTCCAGCGCGATACTGCGCCAGCCCGTGGGCGACAGGGCCGGCACCAGCGCATCGTCGACGCCGGCCAGGTCGAGCCCCAGGGCGACGGCGTTGGCCATGTGCACGACCAGCGGCAAGCCGCCCGCCTCCAGGCGGTCGATGGCGTGGTGGTCGGCCACCGCCTGCTGTATCGCCTCGGGAAACTTCCAGTAGGCGGCCAGGGCGCTGCCCACTTGCGCGTGATCGATGCCGATGACGGCCAGTTCGGCCTCGGCCATCTGGCAGTCATGCGCCTGGCGGTAGCTGCGCACGAGCGCGTACTCGGCCGGGAAACGCGTCACCAGCACCAGCGTGCCCAAATCGTGCAGCAGGCCGGCCGTGAACGCCGTCTCGGGATTGATGCGCAAGTGCGGCGCGAGCAGGCGCGCGGCGATGGCCGTGGCCAGCGAATGGCGCCAGAACGCCTTGAAATCGAAGCCGCCGGCCACGGGCGCGAAGCTGCCCGTCAGGGCGCAGGCCGTGACGACGGTGCGGATGCTGTGAAAGCCCAGCACGGAAACGGCTTGCGGAATGCTGGTGACCTTCGATTGCATGCCGTAGAACGAGGAGTTGGCGATGCGCAAGGTCTTTGCCGCCAAGGCCTGGTCCAGCTCGATCTTTTGCGCCAGCACATGCACATCCGTGTCGTCCTGGTCCATGCTCGACAGCAACTCCAGCACCACCACCGGCAGCGACGGCAATTCCTGTATCTGGCGGATGATATGTTCAAAACTGAGCCGTGTCATGCCGCGCCCCCTTGCCGGTAGCGCTGCAGTAGCGCCAGCAGTTCCGCCCCGGCGGAATCGGGCGGCGTGGCGCGGAACAGCACGGCCAGCCGTTCCAGGCGGCGCAAGCGTTCCTGCTCGGCATGCGCCTGCGCGGCGGGGTCCGGCGCCTCGTCCATGACGACATGGCAGCGCTCCACATTACGCCTGCGCAAGGCCGTCAGGCTGGCCGCCGTCAGGGTGGCGCCCCGGGCCAGCAGCACGGTGCCGCTGGCGTCGCTCAACGCCTGCGCCAGCACCATGCCTTCCTGCGCCTGCTCCATCGAAATCTCGCGTCCGCTTTCACTCACGCTTTCACTCATGTATCGGCTCCATGACGACTCAGGGTGACCAGGCTGCCGCGCGAGCGCGAATGCAAGCCCATGGGATGGACTGCCACGACATACGGCTGACCGTCGATGGCGGCCAGGCGGGGCGTGTCCTGCCCGTCGAACAGTTGCGGCAAGACCAGCGCCGCCTCGCTGCCCAGCAGGGCCGCGCCCCGCTCGAACAGGTTGGCTGCCGACGCATTGATGAAGGCGATCATGCCTTCGTCGTCGAGCCCGATCACGGCCAGCGGCAGAAATTGCAGTACTTCGCGCGCGATGCCCAGGCTGACTTCATCGCGGCTGATCTGGTGCTGCTGCTGGCTCACCAGCGCCTGCATGGCGGCATTCGCCGCCGCCAGCGCCTGGTTGGCGTCGCGCAGTTGCGCATTCAGGCGCACATTGTCGTCGTCGATGCCCTTCAGGCGAAAGGCTTCGGCGATATGCTCGCGCAGCTGATGGTCTTCCCAGGGCTTGGTGAGGAACTTGAAGATGGCGCCCTCGTTGACGGCGTCCGTGACGGCCTGCAACTCGGTATAGCCCGACAACATGATGCGGATGGTTTGCGGACACAGCAGCTTGGCCTTGCGCAGGAAGTCGGCGCCCAGCATGCCGGGCATGCGCTGGTCCGACACAATCACGTCGACCGCATTGCTGGCCAGCACGTCCAATCCTTCCTGGCCGCTGTTGGCCGTGAGGATATGGTAGCCATCGCGCCGCAGCAGACGCTTGAGGGAAGCGAGGATATTCGGCTCGTCATCGACCAGCAGCAAGGTGCGCCGCTGCGCCGCAGGCTGCTGTACGGCATCCGCCGCCAGCACCGCAGTACCCGGCATACCATGCTCGTCGTGCAAATCCATCGGACCATCCTCTCATCGCCAAGGCGATATGGAAGCTTGCCTGGAGCGCGGCATCATCTTGCGCGGCAATCGGCTTGCGCTAAAATTATACGACTAAATATTCCCGTATGACACTAATCCTGCACTTATCCGCCACTTATCCGTGCCGCGCCGGGCAAGGCGTGTCGCGGTAAAACACAAAGCCGCCCAGACCGATGGCCTTGGTGTCGGCTTTCACGCCATAGACCAGCGTATTCTTGTCCGCCTCGATGCGCAGCAGATTCTGGTGCTGCACGATTTGCGCGTGCGACAGCTCCAGCGAAGGCGTCGGCGCCAGCGCCAGGCGCAATTCGCCGCTGCCGGCGTCATACGCCCAACGGCCGGGGTTGTAGAAAGCGAAGCCGCCGTCGAAACGCAAGCTGCCATCCTTGAACTGGGTCAGGCAAATGCCGGGAAATTCGCTGGGCGGGTTGTACCAGGTGGCGGCCACGGCGGCATCAGCCGCTGTCTTGCCCGGCATCTGCATGCCGTTCGTGCCATCGGGCTTGTCACCGCTTCCGCCCATGCCGGCGCAAGCAGCCAGCGCCAGCGCGCCAACCAGTGCGCCCGCGCGCGTGATGAATGTCATGTGCATTCCCATCCCCTTGCTTTATAGAAACACAATCTTAGTCCGGGAAACCTGGCCGTTCAAGCGGCCAGCGCACATAAGGGGGATTTAATTGCCCCCGGCCGCTTTTTCCGCCATGGCAGCCATGGCAGCAGCTTCGCGCAATTTATCCTTTTTGCTTTTGCGCGCGCCCTTCACGCCGCCGTTTACCGTATCCGTGACGGCGCTTACCGGCGCGGGCAGTTCCGTCGGTTCGAAACCGGCCACCACTTCACGCACGATGCGCAAGTCGTTGCGGTTTTCGATCAGGCGGAAATGCGCTTCCGAGTCGGCCGTGACAAAACTGATGGCCGTGCCGCTTTCGCCCGCGCGGCCCGTGCGGCCGATGCGGTGCGTGTAGTCGACGGCCGAGCGGGGCAAGTCGTAATTGACGACGGCCGGCAGCCCGGCGATGTCGATGCCACGCGCGGCCACATCGGTGGCGACCAGCACCTGCAAGCGCCCCGCCTTGAAGTCGGCCAGCAGCTGGCTGCGCGTGCCCTGGCTGAATTCGCCGTGGAAGGCGCCCACATGCAGGCCCGCGCGCTGCAGCTTGTCGGCCACATGTTCGGCCGCATACTTGGTGGCGACGAACACCAGCACCCGATCCCACTGCTGCTGCAGGATCAGGTAGCGCAGCAGCTGCGTGCGGCGCGGCACGTCGACCGTGATGGCGCGCTGCACGATGTCGGGCTTGTCCTGCGCTTCGGACGCCACTTCGATGCGCACGGGTTCCTTGAGCAGGCTGTCGGCCAGCGCCTGCACGCTGTCGGGGAAGGTGGCGGAAAAGAACAGGTTTTGACGCTTGCCCGGCAGCAGCGCCAGGATGGCGTTGATTTCTTCGCTAAAACCCATGTCGAGCAAACGGTCGGCCTCGTCGAGCACGCACAGCGACACGCCGCCCAGCTTCACGGCATTTTGCCGCACCAGGTCGAGCAAGCGGCCCGGCGTGGCGACGACGATATCGGCGCCGCCGCGCAAGTCCATCATCTGCGGATTGATCGACACGCCGCCGAACAGCACGGAAATCTTCAGTTTGATCGGCAGCGGCTTGGCCAGCGCGTGCACCGTCTGCCCCACCTGCGCGGCCAGCTCGCGCGTGGGCACGAGGATCAGCGCGCGCACCTGGCGCGGGCCGGCAGCGGGCGCCATCAGCGCCTGCAGCAGCGGCAGCGCGTAGGCGGCCGTCTTGCCGGAACCCGTCTGCGCCGCGCCCAGCACGTCGCTGCCGCGCAAGATGGCGGGAATGGCGGCGGCCTGGATGGCCGTCGGCACGGCATAGCCGGCCTTGTCGACGGCACGGACCAGGGCGGGAATCAGACCCAGTGAGGAAAATGGCATAGCGGGCCTTCTTTATTCGTAAAGTGAGACCGGCCGCGAAAGGCGGCCGGTCGGAATTGCGACAGTATAAGGCAGACCGCTACTGGCGTGGCATTTGCAGCTTCGGAAAGCCCGCTTCATCGTAGCCCGGCATGCCGCGGCGGATCGCGTGCGAAAAGTCCGCATCGTCATTCGCCGCCCGCGCGCGCGCCGTGACGTGGCCCCCTGTGCGCAGCTGCTCGAAGCTCTGGCCGGGCACCAGGCCCTTGACGTCGAACAGATAGCGGTCCAGGTAGCCCGAGGCCAGCAGGCGGTAGTCGAACGGCAGGCCCGGCACGATGCGGCGCACCATCTCGAAGACGATGGTGGTGCAGTTGGCCGTCAGGGTATGGTAGAACTGCGGCTTGGCCTTCAGCGCCTGCGCTTCGTCCAGGTAGGCCAGGAACAGCGAACGCATGGCCGCTTTCGGCATCATCACGCGGTACAGATGCATGTCCTCGCCGCGCGCATTCGTGCGCACGCGCAGGATGTCGCGCTCGTCGGCAGCGATCAGACTCATCTCGAAATGCTTGAAGAAACCGCCGATGGCGGAAAAGCTCTCGCCCTTTTCCTTGCGGATCTCGATGGAAAACGTCAAAAAGCGCCCGTCCGCAAAACCGAAGGAAATCAAGGTATGCGCGATGTAGGGACCCGTCCAGTACGACAGGGCCGTGTCCACCGTGCGCAGCTCGTCGAGGTCGTAGCTGCGCTGCTCCCACTTGACCGTGTAGTCGTCATCGCTGCGCCAGTCGAAATTGCGCACGTTCTCCAGCGTGACGATGCTGCCCTTGACGGTGCCCGTGACATTGCGCGCCACGTCGTCGGCCCACACACGCTGTTGCTTCGGCGTGATCAGGCTCCACCACAGGAGCAGCAGGATAAAACCGGCCGCATACGGCAGCAGCACGCGCACATCGCCGCGCATCCACCACAGCACCACGCTGGCCACGCCCAGCGCGCCCCACAACAGGGCGCCGATGGCTTGCGCCGCCGTGCCGCCGGACAGCTGGTACCACAGCGCCAGCGCGCCCCACAGTGCAGTCAACAGGAGAATCAGGGAAACGGCCATTTTGCCGAGGGTGGCCAGCACGGAGCGGGCACGTAGTGATAAGAAAGTCATGCCGCAATTATAGGGGCAAGTGATGATGTGCAAGTATTTCAGACGTGTCGGCCTGTCATCGTTGGCGCCGGGCCGGCGCTGGAACCGGACTCGATTTCGACCAGGGCATGCGGCCACATCTATCGCAGCACGGCTAGAATGGTGGGATCGCCACCATTGTTGAAAGGGCCGCCATGCAGCTGTCCCCTGCCATCCCCATCCTGCGCATCTTCTCGGAAGAAAAGGCGCGCGAGTTCTACCTCGGCTTCCTCAGCTTTACTTTGGACTGGGAGCATCGCTTCGAGCCCACGGCGCCGCTGTACCTGCAGCTGACGCGGGGCGAGCTGGTACTGCACTTGAGCGAGCACTACGGCGACGCCACGCCCGGCACGGCGCTGCTGATCCCCGTCGACGACATCGCCGCCCTGCACGCGGAGCTGCAGGGCAAGGATTACCCGTATGCGCGGCCCGGCATCCGCGACGAGGACTGGGGCCGCATCCTGGAAGTGGCGGATCCGTTCGGCAACCGGCTGCGCTTCTGGCAGCGCAGCGCATAACGCTTACTGGCCGCTTAGCGCCCGCATTTCCGCATACAGGTTCGCCTTGCCCTCGAAGCCGATGCCGACCAGGTCCGGCATGGTGATGTGGCCGTTTTCCACGCGCACGCCATCGGGGAAGCCGCCGAACGGCTGGAATAAATCCGGATACGATTCATTGCCGCCCAGGCCCAGGCCCGCCGCGATATTCAAGGACATCTGGTGGCCGCCGTGCGGGATGCAGCGGCTGCGCGACCAGCCGTGCTGCTGCAGCATGTCCAGCGTGCGCAGGTATTCCACCAGGCCGTAGCTGAGGGCGCAGTCGAACTGCAACCAGTCGCGGTCGGCGCGCATGCCGCCGTAGCGGATCAGATTGCGCGCATCCTGCATGGAAAACAGGTTCTCGCCCGTCGCCATCGGCTTGTCGTAATAGCTGCGCAGGGTGGCTTGCAACTCGAAATCGAGCGGATCGCCCGCCTCCTCGTACCAGAACAGATCGTACTGGCGCAGCGCCTTGGCGTAGGCGATCGAGGTGTCGAGGTCGAAGCGGCCGTTGGCGTCCACGCACAGCTTTTGCCCGTCCTGCAGCACGTCCATGATGGCGTCGATGCGGCGCAAATCCTCGTCCAGAGAAGCGCCGCCGATCTTCTTCTTGACCACCGTATAGCCGCGGTCGACATAGCTGCGCATCTCGTCCTGCAGGGCACTCAAGCTCTGGCCCGGATAGTAATAGCCGCCCGCCGCATACACGAAGACTTTTTTGTCCGGCGCACCGGCGCCGTGGCGTTCGGCCAGCAGCTGGAACAACGGCTTGTGTTCGATCTTCGCCACGGCGTCCCAGATGGCCATGTCGATGGTGCCGATGGCCACCGAGCGCTCGCCGTGGCCGCCCGGCTTTTCATTGGTGTACATGCAATCCCACACCTTGTGCGGGTCGAGGTTGCCGCCGTCCTCCGTCATGAGGCTGGCCGGATCGGCATCGAGGATGCGGGGAATGAAACGCTCGCGCATCAGCATGCCCTGGCCGTAGCGGCCATTCGAATTGAAACCATAGCCGACGACGGGCTTGCCGTCGCGCATCACGTCCGTGACGACGGCCACCAGGCTCAATGTCATCTTCGTGAAATCGATGTAGGCATTGCGGATGGGCGATGAGATGGGGATGGTCTTTTCGCGGATATCGACGATTTTCATGCGGCTCTCCTGTGGGTGAAAACAATGACGCCAGCTTACCCGCGATTTTGAGTCGTATAATCGATGGCAATTTAAACCATTCTTCACTTGAAGTTAATAATGAAAAGCGACGCCACCACGGAAATGGCCTTCTTTGTGCTGCTGGCCAAGCTGGGCAGCCTGTCGGCCACGGCGCGCGAGCTGGACATCACGCCGCCCGCTGTCAGCAAGCGCCTGCAGTTGATGGAGCAGCGCCTGGGCGTGCGTTTGCTGAACCGCAGCACGCGGCGCATCAGCCTGACGGGCGACGGCGAAAGCTATCTGCAGCAGGCGCGGCAAATCCTCGACGATATCCGCGCCATGGAAGAATCCCTGGCCAGCGGCAGCGCGGAACCGCGCGGGCTGCTGCGCGTGAATGCCACCCTGGGCTTCGGGCGCACGGTGATCGCGCCCCTGCTGTCGCAATTCGCCCTGCGCCACCCGCAGCTGGAAGTGCAGCTGCAGTTGACGGACAGCCCCATCAATCTGGTCGAGCAGGCATATGACCTGGGCATCCGCTTCGGCGACTTGCCCGACACGCGCCTTTCCGCGCGCAAGATCATGTCGAACCGGCGTTTCCTGTGCGCTTCGCCCGCCTACCTGCAGGCGCATGGCACGCCGCAAACGCCCGACGACCTGGCACGGCACCGCTGCATCGTGCACCGGCAGAACGACGACGCCTACGGCATCTGGCGTTTGAGTCGTGGCCGCGCCACCCACACGGTGAAGGTGCGCGGCACCGTGGCCAGCAACGATGGCGACGTGGTGCTGGGCTGGGCGCTGGACGGGCACGGCATCCTGCTGCGCTCGGAATGGGATTTGTCCCGCTACCTCGACAGTGGCCGCCTGCGCGTGGTGCTGGAAGACTACGCGCTGGCGCCTGCCGACCTGTACGCCTACTACCCCAGCCGCCACCAGTTGCCCGCCAAAGTGCGCGCTTTTATCAATTTTCTCGGCCAGCAGTTGCAGCCGGAAGCGGCCACGGCGGCCGAATCAGGTTAAACTACAATATTGCGATATGGCAATGTTATGAAGGAGTAAGTTTTGCTAGTCATCCTCGGATTTCTCGTCGTGCTGTTTTCCGTCTTCGGCGGCTTCGCCATGCAGGGCGGCCACCTGGCGGCCCTGTTCCAGCCGCTGGAACTGCTGATGATCGGCGGCGCCGCGCTGGGCACCTTCTTTATCGGCAACGACGCCAAGGCCATCCGCGCCACGTTCGCCGCCCTGCCCACCCTGTTCCACAGTTCGCAATACACGAAAGCGCGCTACATGGAGCTGATGGGGCTGATGTATGAAATCCTCAGCAAGATCCGCAAGGAAGGCTTGATGTCGGTCGAGGACGATATCGACGACCCGTACCGCAGCGCCATCTTCGTGAAATACCCGTACACGCTTGGCGACGAGCACATCCTGGAATTCATCACCGATTATTTGCGCCTGATGGTGTCGGGCAATATGGATGCTTACCAGATCGAAAACCTGATGGATAACGAGATCGAGACGCACCATGAAGATGCGGAAATGCCGATCCAGACGATTTCGCAGCTGGCCGACGCCATGCCCGCCTTCGGCATCGTGGCCGCCGTGATGGGCGTGGTGCATACCATGGCGTCCGTCGGCTTGCCGCCGGCCGAGCTGGGCGTGCTGATCGCGCAGGCGCTGGTGGGCACCTTCATCGGCATCTTGCTGGCCTACGGCTTCATCGCCCCGCTGGCCAGCTTGCTGCGCCGCAAGCACCATGAAACGGCAAAGATGTACCAGTGCGTGAAAGTGACCTTATTGGCCAGCCTGAACGGCTATGCGCCGGCGCTGGCCGTGGAATTCGGCCGCAAGGTCATTTCCGCCACGGAACGCCCCTCGTTCAGCGAACTGGAAAACCACGTGCGCCAGGTGCGCACGAAGAACTGATACGGCCTGTTTCACTTGCCCGGCGCGTCAGGCTTCCGGCGACGGCAGCGGATACGCCAGTGAGCTTCTGGCGGCTTGCTGTCATTGGCGCGATGACCTTGTAACCAACAGCCCGCGTAGTAGCAATTCCAAGGCAGCAACTCCCTCGATCAAGCGCGCCGTGCCTTCGTCACCGTCTGCGATCCAGAACGCCGCTTCTGCCAGACTGCCGTAAATCAGCGAAGCCAGTGCCCTCGGGCTGGCGTCTGCCACGATGCCTTGATGAATCAGCTCCTGGAGAATGCCTTGCATCGACGCAACGCAATGGCGCTGCGAGTCCGGTGAGGCACCACCGAGGACCGCCCTGGCATCGCGTAAAACGATGCGCTGAATTTCCGGTTCCAGGGCCATCTCCAGATAGGCACGGCAGCGACTGCGAAAACCCTCCCACAGATCGTCGGCGCGTTCGGAGATGGTTCGCAGGCGGTCATCCATTTCCGCGTCGATCTGTTCCACCACCGCGAGCAGCAAGCCCTTCTTGTCGCCAAAGTGGTGATACAGCGCACCACGCGTCAGCCCTGCCTGCGCGGTGAGGTCATCCATCGATGTGTCGGCATAACCGTGCTCGCTGAACACTTTGCGGGCAGTGGCCAGCAACGATGCACGGGTTTCTTCCATTTCGGCACGGGTGCGGCGAACCATTGCTTTCTCCTTACATACGTAGCGCATGATTGTTTACATACAGTGCGTATGAATATATACTTATTCATACGCGATGTATGTATTATCACTGCGACGTGTCTCCATTGCAAGCTGGGCATGCCGGCACAAACCATTTTTCGCATGATCGAATGAAGGATATTACCCATGAGTACGTCTCCCTGCGCCGCAACAGAAACCGCTGTCCGTCACCCGTGGCTGGCGGTCACCGCCATAGGCATGGCCACCTTCTCGGTAGTGACGACGGAAATGCTTCCCGTCGGCCTGTTGACGCCGATAGCTGACACGCTGGACACCTCCACCGGAACCGCCGGCCTGATGATCTCGTTGCCAGCATTGCTGGCGGCCTTGTTCGCGCCGCTGCTGGTGATCGCATCGGGAAGCCTGGACAGGCGCAAAATTCTCTGTGGTTTGCTGAGTCTATTGGTGATCGCGAACCTTGCCTCGGCATTGGCACAAAACATGGCGTGGATGCTGGCTGCACGTGTTCTCGTCGGTTTTTGCATGGGCGGCATCTGGGCCATTGCCGGCGGGCTGGCTGCCCGCCTTGTTCCGGCACCCTCGATCGGTGTGGCAACGTCGATTATCTTCGGCGGAGTAGCGATCGCTTCTGTGCTGGGCGTGCCGCTTGGCGCACAACTCGGCGACGTTGCAGGATGGCGCTGGGCCTTTGGCGCCATGGCGCTGTTGAGCGGCCTGGTACTGGCGCTGAATCTGGCCGTCATGCCAGCGCTGCCTGCTGCCAGTGCGGCGACCTTGCGCCAATTCGGCAAGCAGTTGCGCAACCGGCAATTGCAAGCGGGGCTGCTTCTGACCCTGTTGCTGGTGACGAGCCATTTCGTGGCCTTCACCTTTGTGCGTCCGTTGTTGCTGTCAGTGTCGGGGTTTGATGCGCAATGGCTGGGCGCACTGCTGTTCTTCTATGGCTTCGCAGGCATCATTGGAAACTTCCTGGCCGGTGCCGTTGCGGTGCGGCGCACGGCGCCCACCATCATCGCCATCTCGGCTGGACTGCTGCTCACGCCGCTACTCTTCCTGGCGCTCGGCGACTCGCGCAGCGGCGGCGGCGCGGTGTTGCTGGCCTGGGGACTAGCTTACGGTGGCGTGTCGGTCGGACTGATGACCTTGATGATGAAGGCGGCGCCCCGGGCCGTGGAAATAGTCGCCGCGCTGTATGTGGGCGTATTCAACGTTGCCATTGCACTCGGGGCATGGGCCGGCGGACAGGCCGTCGACGGGCTGGGCCTGTCCGCCAACCTCTGGCTCGCCGCAGGATTCGCCGCTGCTGCCTTGCTGCTGTCGTTCAGGATCCGCTTTGTTGAACACGCCATGAAGGCTGCCGGCAAGCAGCTTGGCTCGGCAACGGATTGACGGAATACAGTCTGTCATGAAAGCTTCTGGCGGCTTGCCGTCGCTGCCGGGTTCCGCCCCGAAGCGGTCATTGTGCAAGCCTTGTGGGCGTTCATTTATATTTAAGAAACTGGACCCTAACGCCGTGCTCGCCCAGTGCATGGGCCAGCCCAAGCGGATTTGCCACGCCACCAACGTTTGAGTAGGAATACGGTGAAGTAAATGCCTGATAGAAGATAACCAAGGTCTTCGAGCCGTACAGCAAGAGGTCGCCATTGCTGATCATTTCCATCCTGGTTGCGTTAGCCGGCAGCGCCTTTTGCAGCTCTGCATGCTTCTCGTTTCCGTTGAGTTCGGCCATATCCAGCGTCAGCGGCAGCATCTTGGCAAAGGCTTGCCCAGTCGCGTTGTCGGACAAGGTGACGACGAAGCAACGTTCTCCAACGATCATCCACATGCGCGACTCCTCCGGCTTCAGAGGTACCGCAGCCGCGGAAGAAGCGCATGGCACGCAGGCAGATTGCTGTCGGGCTTCGCAAGCGCCGAGGAAGAGCAGGCCAAGCAACAGGCCCAGTCCATGCAGGCGATCAGATAGGCGGCGTTCGCTCTTGCCGGCCACTGGATGCCGTGCGCCGTTACGAACCGCTGGCTTGCGCGCAGTCATTGCTTGCTCCGGTGCATGGATCAGCTTGCCCGCAGCGCTAGCGCACGCGAGGTCAGAATGGCGGCCAGCAGCAGTACGGCCGCACTGGCGATGAACGTGCTCTGGTATCCACTCCTGTCGAACAGCAGACCGCCGAGCGTGGAACCGAGGGCGATGGCGAGTTGTACGACGGCCACCATCAGCCCGCCACCCGCCTCTGCATCCCGGGGCAACGTCGTCGCCAGCCATGACCACCAACCCACCGGCGCGGCGGTCGCGACAACGCCCCAGATGCCCAGCAGTACCGTCACTGCAGCAACCTTGCTGCCGAAGAGGGGCAGCGCCATGGCGATCAATGCCATCAGGACGGGAATGGCAACCAGCGTCCGGGGAAAATTCCACTTCAGGAACTTGCTGATGACGGTAGTGCCGATAAAGCCGCCTGCGCCAATCGCCAGCAGTATCAGCGACAGCGTGGATATGTCTACGCGCGTCACGCTTTCAAGGAATGGACGCAAATAGGTGAACAAGGCAAACTGTCCCATGAAAAAGGTGCTGACAGCGAGCATGCCCAGGGCAACCTTCGGGTCCCGCAGCAGTCTGAAGGCGTTGCGCGAAGCCGCCGGGCCAGCCTGTCGCGGCATGGAAGGCAGGCTGATCGACTGCCAGACAAAGGCAATCAAGGCCACTGGCACCAGGCAAAAGAAAGCACCACGCCATCCGATGACAGAACCGAGGTAACTGCCCAGGGGCGCGGCGACGACGGTCGCCAGCGCATTGCCGCCATTGAAGATGGCCAGCGCGCGCGGCACCTGATGGGAAGGCACCAGGCGCATCGCGGTGGCGGCCGACAAAGACCAGAAGCCGCCAACCACCACGCCGATCAGCGCACGTCCCACCATGTACAGAAGATAGTTCGGCGCCATCGCGACGACGGCCCCGGAAGCGGCCATCAGTGCGGTCAGCCCCAGCAGGAGCGTCTTGCGGTCCATGTTGCCAGCGATGGTGGAAATCGACAGGCTGGTGAGCACGGCGAAGGCGCCGGAGATGGCAATGCCCTGCCCTGCCAATCCTTCGCTGACGAGTAGATCCCTCGCCATGGGCGTCAACAGGCTGACGGGCATGAATTCCGAGGCGATCAGCGCGAAAACGCACAGTGTCATGGCGAAGACGCCGCCCCACATGGCCGCCTGCGTACCGGCGTCAGCGCGCCCTTGCACGCCATCCGGGATCGTGCTGCTTATTGGTGCTGTCATGGTATGGACCTATGCCAGATTCTTGTGGAAGAATGCATTCAGCTTCGCCCAAGGGATGAGTTTCACCCGGTCATACAGATCAACGTGCCCCGCGCCTGGCACGATCACCAGTTCCTTGGGCTGGGCCGAAAGCCGGTATGCCTCTTCGCTGAATTCCCGGGAATGCGCCTGGTCGCCCGTGATGAACAGCATGGGACGAGGGGAAATCGTCTCGATGTCGTTGAATGGATAAAAGTTCATGAACTTGACGTTGCTGGCCAGCGTCGGGTGCGTCGTCAGTTCGCGCGACGACCCTGCCGGGGTGAACTCTCCGCGCGCGGTGCGATAAAAGTCGTAGAACTCGCGCTGGATCGGATGCGTATTGCCATCGAGTTTGTGCACGGTTCCGCCGGTGTACTTGATGGTGCCACCGGTAAATTCCACATAGCGCTGTTGCGCCGCCTCGGCAATGATCTGCTTGCGTTGCTCCAGCGTCTGCGAATGGTGCAGCGCATTGCGGTTGGCAGCGCCCATATCGTACATGCTGACAGTGGCAATCGCCTTCATGCGCGGATCGATCTTGGCGGCACTGATGACGAAACTGCCGCTGCCGCAAATGCCGAGAACGCCGATCCGTTCCCTGTCGACGAATGGCTGGGTACCCAGATAGTCTACCGCCGCGCTGAAGGCTTCGGCGTAGATATCCGGCGCTACGGCATTGCGCGACTGGCCGGCGCTTTCGCCCCAGAACGACTGATCGATGGCCAGGGTGACGAAACCCTGCTCGGCCAGTTTCTGCGCGTACAGATTCGAGCTTTGCTCCTTTACCGCGCCCATCGGGTGGCCGATGATGATCGCGGGATGCCTGGCATTGCGCTTGAGATCCTTGGGCGTGAAAAGATTGCCGACAAGCTGCATCTGGTACTGGTTGTTGAAACTGACCTTGCGCGCAGTGACTGTCGCGCTCCTGTAGAAGTTGTCAGCGTTGTTGGACATGTCCGGCACGGGCTTGTTATCGGCGGCGAACGCCGAACTGCCGGCAACGGAAAGGCTGCCCAGCACGGCCATGCCGGAGCCGGCAGTCTTTAAGAAATCACGGCGTGCTACATCATCTATGGTCATGTCTGTTTCTCCAGTTCGTTCGGTATGGGGCACGTTGTAGGTGTTGACGTGCATCGTACGTCGCGCTTAACGCGGCTGCGCACCGAAATCTCGAACAGGTATATGTGTGACAGCCATGAATGTTGTGTATATTTATATTGAAAATCGCACACTTCACTTGCTATCATCTGTCGCAAGGCAACACCACGGGATACCCTTAACAACCGGTTTCAGGAATTATTCACATGGCCAGAGATAATATTATTGATATTCTTATATTTTTCGAGGTCGCTCGCCAACGCAGTTTCACCCGTGCCGCCATCAAGCTGGGCATGTCCCAATCCACTCTCAGTCACATCATTCGGGATCTGGAAGCCCGGCTGGGCGTGCGGCTGCTCAATCGGACGACCAGGAGTGTTTCGCCGACCGAGGCAGGCGAGCGCCTGCTGACCAATGTCGCGCCGCGGCTTGAGGAGGTCCATGCCGAAATCGCCGCTGTCAGCGATTTGAATGGCAAGCCGGCGGGCACTGTGCGCATCACCGCCATCGACCATATTATTGATACCCTGCTGTGGCCAAGGCTGGCGCCGGTGCTGCCTCACTATCCCGACCTGCATATCGAGATTCAATCAGATTACAAGCTGATCGATATCGCGGCGGACCGCTATGACATCGGAGTGCGTTATGGAGATCAGGTCGAGGAGGACATGATTGCAGTCAGGCTCACGCCGGACATTCCTACCATGATCGTTGGCTCGCCTGACTACTTCTCCTGGCATTCGCCACCAGTCAACCTGCAAGATCTCATGAAACATAATTGCATCACGCTGCGGCTCGCAGGCAGTGGCGGCATTTATGCGTGGGAGCTGCAGCATGATGGACGCAACGTGGAAGCACGGGTGAGCGGCCAAGCCGTATTTACCAGCGCCGTGCCCATGGTACAAGCGGCCTTGAGCGGCAATGGCCTGGCGTTCGTCACGGAAGACCTGGTGGCGGAGCACATACGTGAAGGCCGATTAATCAGCGTCATGAAAGACTGGTGTGGAAAGTTTCCTGGCCTCCATGCCTACTATCCCAGCCGCCGCCACGCATCGAGGGCGCTACGCATTGTTGTAGAAGCTATCCGTCACAAGGAGTAATTTCCTCTCCCTGCCATTTATGGGCCCGGCACCGTCTCATCCGGGCAGCTGACCTCGTCCTCTGGCGTATATAAAGTCATCGGCACGCGCTGGCCGTCGACTTCCAGCTCGCGCACCTTTGGCGGCACCAGCTGGAACTCGCCCGCCTGCAGTTTCTCGCGCAGCGGTTTGCAGCGCAGGGCGTCCACAGGGATTTGCCCGCGCGCGGTCCAGCTGCCATCTTCCTTTTCCGCCAGCAACACCGACGAGGCGCGCGGGTCATTGCTGATCAGCAGCACGTCCTCTTTGCCATCGCCATCGAAATCGAGCAAATACGCATCGCATTGTGGCCCCGCCCGCTTCAAGCAGGCGGGCAGGCGCCAGGCCGGGCTCACTTGTGTCCAGTCCTGGCGCAGGAAACTGTCCGGCAACTTCGCCGTGGCCGGGCGCAGGGTCAGGTTGATCGACACGTCGCTCAGCGCGCCCGTCTCGTCGAGGCGGTTCTGGCGCTTGAGCATGGCCTCGGCGCGGGCCCGCACGATGGCCGCATCCGGCCCCGTCGTGCGTTTGCTCAATTCCTGCAGGGCCGCCTGGCCATAGCGGGCGCCCTGGAAGCGCAGGTATTCAAAATCGAACTTGTCCACGCTCACTTTACCGCTGTCCAGGCGCGCCATCTGGCTGGCCACGGAAATGCGCGCCGGGTCCGCCAGCGGCGAGAACAGCGCGAACAGCACCAGCAGGGTGACAAAGGCGGTGGCCACGTTGACGTTGGCGATCAGGTGCAGCCAGTCGCCATACTTGCTGGCCGCCCAGGCATAGCCGGCGGCGTAGCAGGTGGCGACCAGCAGGCAGGCGGCGGCGATCAGGCGATCGGCCGTCCAGCCATGCGACATCACGCGCAGGGTCAGTGCATAGATGGCGATGCCCACCACCCACGGCAGCAGCAGACAGGCCAGGCGCGTGCCCAGGCGGATGCCGCGCGCCACGCCATGGCCCACTTCGCCATTCTGGAAGGCGGCATTGATCAGCACCACCAGCACGCCGGCCATGCCCAGCAGCACGGAGGCCGCATGGCGCGTGGCCCACAGGCGCTCGAAGCCGATGAAGGGCAGGGTCAGCAGGAAACCGGAGACGAGCACGGCGGCAATCGGCATCAGCCACGACAGCAGCACCAGCAACAGGGTGCGGATGCCGCGCACGATGGACGGGCGCACGTCGGTGATATGGATGGCGAACGAGAACGCGAAGCAGATGACGGGAATCACGAACCACGCCTGGCTCAGCAATTTTTTCAGGAAACTGAGCTTGATCAGCAGGAACAATTGTCCGCCCAGCCACAGCACCAGCCACAGGCCCAGCACGAACAGCAGGGAAAACAGCAGCTGGATGCCGAGCTTCCAGGCGATTTCAAAATACGTGGGATAGCGGGCGATGCGCTGGCCATCCTGGGCGCCGGCCAGCACCAGCGCGTGGGCGATATACAAACCGACCACGCAAAAACCGAACAGCTGGGCGGAAATGACGCGCAGCGGCGCACCGGGCTTGTAATTGCCCCAGATCACGTGTTCCGCGCCGCGCGCCACGTCATGCCAGGCCAGCACGGCCAGCACGACGGCCGCGCCGGCCATCCACAGGCCGATGCGCTTGGCCGACATGTGGCCCAGGCTGGACACCAGCAGGATGGGCAACAGCAGGCTGATCAGCATCAATGGCCCCAGCAGGTAGGCTTCCGTGGCGGGCCACACCTTGTCTTGCGCCGTGCTGTACAGCCAGTACAGCAGCAAGCCTTGCAGCAGGCCCGTCACCAGGCGCGTCACCGCGATGCGCGGCGCCACCACCGGATCGAGCAACGCCATTTTTTTTCCTGCGGCATCCTGCTGCATAGTCATCCTCTTAATAGTCGTTCATTGCAGTCATTGCTGTACTGCGAGCACGGCCATTATTGCATTTCGTTATCGTCATCTCAACAGCGATTCGTGCGGCCGCCCTCCCCGCGCGCCTTCGCCGGGGGGCAATGGCAGGCTTTGCACCCGGCCCCAGGCCAGTTCCGGCACGAAGAGGGGCAGCGGCACGCCGCCCAGGGAGACGTTGAGGGAACTCAGTTGCTCGCGCAGCAGAAAAAAGTCGACGGCGTGGCGAACGCGGCCTTCATGAGCACAGCATCAATGGCGCTGGCGCGCGAGCTGCTTGACATCGATGCGCGCATCGCGGGATTGACGCAGTTGCGCGGCGGCGTGTCCGTTACGGGGAGAGACCGATGCAGCGCAACTACACCTGGCGTAAAAAAACCGCCTGTGCATGGCAGCAGGCGGTTTGATTGCGGACAAAACCAGACTTACTTGGCGGCCTTGCGGCGGCGCAGGAAACCCATCAGGCCCAGGCCAGCGAGCAGCATGGCGTAGGTTTCCGGTTCCGGCACGGCGGTCATCACGGACACGTTGTCGATCACGGCGCCCGAGAATTTGTCGAGCGGCGTGCCGGCCTTGGCGGCGCTGGCAAACGACAGGGTCGCCAGGCCAGTGGTGGCAGCCGTGAAGCTCAGGGTATTGCTGCTGTACAAGGTGTTCGAGGCGGCAGCCGTCGAGTAGAAATTGCCTGCCGCGCCACCGAAGCTGACGGCCACGCCCTGGCCTGCGGGGCCGCCGGAATTGCGCGCCATGTCAAAGCTCAGGTTATACGTCTGGCCGGCAATGACACTGAAACTTTGCGAGAGGAAACCTGGACCAGGTGTGCCCAGCATATCGACGCTGTAGCCATCGATGGCATTGTAGGCATTGCGGATCAGGTCGACGGAACTGGCGCCCACGGTCCAGCCCGTAAGGGCCGACGAACCGCTGTTGATGACTTTAAAACCGCTGTTGAAGGTATAGCCGGTAGCGACCGTTTCAAAATTGCCATTCGTGATCAGGTTGACGGGGCTGGCGCTGGCGCTGGCGGTGCCGGCTGCAAACAGAGCGACAACTGCTGCGATGGTGGCGATTTTCATGGTCTGACTTCCTTGCTTTGTTGATATTAAAGTTACCTTAAGTGAAATCATATCTCAGCCATGATGAAAATCAAAGAACTTTGCAAAAATATATTTAACGTGGGCAATATGCAACGCCTTCCGGCACACTTCCCGTCCCGGAGGAGAACATTTCAATCGAGTTCCTGGCGCGCCACCAGGATGCCATCCGCATCGGCGTAGATCCAGTCGCCCGGATGCACGGCCACGCCGCTGAGCTGCACGCGCACGTCGCGCTGGCCGGCGCCCGTCTTGTTGCTCTTGCGTGGATGCGTGGCCAGCGCACGCACGCCAATTTGGCAGACATTGATTTCCTCGCTGTCACGGATGCAGCCATCGACGACGATGCCGGCCCAGCCGTTGCTCTCCGCCAGCACGCCCAGCTGGCCGCCCACCAGCGCGCGGCGCAGGCTGCCGCCGCCATCGATCACCAGCACATGGCCCTGGCCCGGCGTTTCCAGGGTGCTGCGCACGAGGGCATTGTCTTCGAACACTTGCAAGGTGGTGGCCGGGCCGCTGAAGCGCGCGCGCTGGCCAAAAGCGCGGTACACGGGCGGCAGCACGGCCAGGGTGCCATCGTCCAGCATGGCTGCATGGTCGTCGCACAGATCGGTGGTGGCAAAGGTCATGGGAACTCCTTGAGTGGCAGATGGCAACGATTCTATGCCTTTTGCAGCGCCGCGGCGCGTGTTTTACCGCCCACGCCCACGGCCGTGGCAATCGCCAGCGCCTGGAATACGCCGATGAAGACGAACAGCAAGGCCGGATGGTCGCCATCCATCAGCGCGCCAAAGAACAGGGGCCCCACGGCCAGGCCGCTGTCGAGGCCCGAATACACGACGCCATACACGCGCCCGGTGGCATTCTTCGGTGCCGCCGCGCGTATCATCAGGTCGCGCGACGGCCCCGCCACACCGGACGTCAGGCCGATGGCACCCATCAGCAGCACTGCGCCCCAGGCCGGCACGACGGCCATGGCCAGCAGCACGGCCAGCAGCGCGGCGGCGGAAAAGGCGATCGCCACGTTGCGGTCCGGCTGCTTGCTGCGCGCGCCCACCACGCCGCCGGCCAGCATGCCCACGGCCGAGGCCAGCATGTAGGCCGTGTAGGCGCTGGTGGCCAGCGCCAGGCTCATGCCGTACAGCTTGACCAGGGCCACGCTGGCAAAGCTCTGGATGCCGCCCAGGGCGATTGCGGTAATGAAGAAGAAGGCAAAACACATCCACACGGCCGGCAAACGCAAAAAGTCCAGCGTGCCTTCGCCGCCGCCCGCCTGGCCCGGCACAGCCTTTTTCAACGGCTCGGGACGGATGGCGTGGCGGTTCAAAAACAGGATCAGCAGCACGCCGAACGGCAGCACGGCCGCGCACTGCAGCGCGATTCTCCAGTCATACTGGGTGGCAACATACGTCATGAACAGGGGCGCCAGGGCCCAGCCGATGTTGCCGCTGATGCCATGCACGGAAAAGCCGTAGGCCACGCGGGCCGCCGAGACGCGCTGGTTGAGGATCGTATAGTCGGCCGGATGGAACACGCTGTTACCCATGCCGGCCAGCATGGCGCCCAGCATCAGCGCCGCATAGCTGTGCGCGGTGGACAGGGCCAGCGCCGACACGCCCAGCAAGAATATGCCGGAAAACAGTACGGCGCGGGCACCGAAGCGGTCGACGACAAAGCCGGCCAGCGCCTGCCCCACGCCCGAGATGATGAAAAACACCGTCATCAGCAAGCCCAGCTCCGCATACGACAGGCCAAAGGCGGGCTTCAGCCAGACGAACAGGGCCGCGAGGATCAGGTGGTAGAAATGCGAAATGCCATGCGCCAGGCCCACCAGGGCGATGACGCGCGCGTCGCTGCGCAAGGTTGGCGGTGACTGCGGTGGCACGTGCCTTGCCGAGTTAGTTGTTATCATGTCATACCCTGTCTTATACTGGTGAAGCTCAAGTGTATGCAAAATACTATCGCCTGTTTTCCGACAGAACGACATAATTTATCGAATTAAGGCCAAGCTGATGGGTGTACCTATCCTCCACCATACCCGCATGTGTCCGCCAAGGGAGGCGCCCAGTGCGACCATCCCCGTGACCATGGTCGCGCGCGACCTGCAACCCGATGAATTTTTATTACCGCACAGCCACCACTGGGGCCAGGTGACGATGGCACTCGAAGGCGTGCTGCGCATTACCGCCAACAACAGCAGCTGGGTGCTGCCGCCCATGCGCGCCATCTGGATCGCGCCGAACGTGGAGCATGCCGTCACGATACTGGAAAAAACCCGCTTGCGCCCCCTGTGCATCCATGCCGCGCGCGCGCCGTTCGCGGGCCGCGACTGCAAGGTGCTGGAAGTGTCGAACCTGCTGCGCCAGCTGATCATGGCGCTGGAACAGCTGGACCCGGGCCAGGAGCCGGCGCGCGAGGCGCTGCTGGCCGAACTGATCCTCGACGAGCTGAAACGCTCGGACACGCGTCCCATCCGTGTACCCTTGCCCAGCGACAAGCGCCTGAAGACCCTGTGCGACAGCCTGATCGACAAGCCCGGCTTGAACCAGACGCTGGAACACTGGGCGCAGCAGGTCGGCGCCTCGGAGCGTACCCTGGCGCGGCTGTTCGAACGGGAATTGGGCATGAGTTTTGGCCAGTGGCGCCAGCAGGTGCGCCTGGCGCACGCGGCGCCCCTGATCGCGCGCGGCGTGCCGCTGTCGCAGGTGGCCGAAGAGCTGGGCTACGCCAGCCAGTCGGCCTTTTCCGCCATGTTCAAGAAGACTTTCGGCAGTTCGCCATCGGCCTTCTTTGCGCAGGGCGACAGAATCTAGCCAACTGGAAAGCGCGCCGATACAGCGCTCAGGGCAAGGCGCAGCGCCGCAGGCAGTACGCTAGTACGGCAAGGCGGTGCAACGCCGCCATGGGCGCTTTAGCGGTGCGCCCTTAAGCCATGAAGTCGAAGAGCGAATTTTTGCCCGTATAACCCGGCAAGGCCGAGTTCGTGCCCATCTGCTCCTGGGCCGAATACGCCTTCACCAGCGCCTGCGCCTGCGCCGTCAGCGCCTTGGCCAGCACGGCTTTCTTGTTGTTCAGCGTGGTGATGTCCTTGCCCACCGATTGCACTTCCTTGCGAATGATGCTCGTTTCGCCCGTCAGTTCACCGATCTTGCTGGAAAACTGATCCGCCACGCCCTTGCCGTTATTCGTAAACAGCTTGCTGACGGCGTCCGGATCGGCGGCGATGGCGGCCTTGAGTTTTTTATCGTCGAGTACCAGCTCGCCGCCCTTGCCCAGGGTCACGCCAGCGCTGGCCAGGATGGAAGCGGGCACGCCCGTGCTGGCGGTGCGCAGCACTTGCTCCATCTGCGAACGCACCTGGCCCAGGGCCGTATCGGATTTCAAATCGCCCTGCTGCAGGCTCTGCAGCTTGCTGTTGAGCTCATTGTAGGCCGTGACGAAGCTGGCCACGTTGCTGGCGATCTGGCTGCTGTCCTTGGCGATGACGAGGTCCGTCGTGCCTGTTTTCTTCAATTCGATGGTGGTGCCCTCGACGGCCGTCGTCAGGGTATTCGTGGCACTCTTGATGTCCTTGCCGTCGACGGTGAGCAGCGCATCCTGCGCGGCGGCCGTCTGCTGCAAGCCCTTGCCGGCACCAGGCGCATAGCTGAGCAGGTTGCTGACGGCCGCGTCGCCGGACACGCTGATGCGCATGCTGCTGTCGGCGCCGCTCTTGCCGTTCAGGGCCAGCGCATAGCCATCCGGCCCCTTCACCACGCTGGCGTCGATGCCCTGCTGCTTGAGCGCGGCGGCGATGCCGTCGAGGCTATTGTTGCTGCTGTCTATCGTCAGCGAAATGACCTTGCCGCTGCCGGGGGTAAATTGCTTGCCGTCGGTCGCGCCCACTTCGATCTTGACCAGCGCGGGCGCCCCCGTGCCGATCGCTGCACTCGAGGTTTTCTGCGCGCCGCTGACCAGTGTCTGTCCCTGTGCCAGCTGCTTGACGTTCAATGCATAGCTGCCGCTGACAGCCTTGTCGGTGGTGGTGGCGCTCAGCACATCCTTGCTGCTGGAGGTGGCCGAAGTGGCCAGGCCGCTGCCGGCCATGTTCTTGGCCACAGTCTGGAATTTCGCCAGCGCCGATTGCAACTGGCCCAGGCCCGAGAACTTGGCCTGGTCGCGCGCCAGGCTGGCATTGAGCTTGACGACGCCCGTGTTCTGCGACTGCATCTGGCGCTCCACCTTCGCATACACATCGGCCGAGATACTACCCTGCGTCGTCTGTTGCGTGTTGTTGGTGTAAGCCTTGCTGTTGATGGTCGAATTAAACATGGTGGGCATTCCCGTCGGGTGTAAGGTCATGGCACACGGTTCAGGTCATGACCGCGCGCTGCGCTGAAAACGGACAGCAAGCGCGCGTGGCGCGGCAAGGTCCCTCTTCTGGTTGATAATTATGCAGTATTACCGGAATATCAAAACAGCGAACAGAACAAGTTTTTCCTGACTGCAAACCCATATGCACCATGATAGCGCATTTCATGTGCCACCCCTCTGCGGGCATGCCTCAGCGCATGAATTTCGAAATGGCGCTGCTGACAGCCATGTCCAGTTGCAGGAAAGTGAGTCCCACCTTGAAACCTGCACTGCTGAAAATGCAGTGCGAGACAGACGCGCGCGCCTCGATAATGTGTGCCGAGCCATCGTAAAACAACTCGAACAGCACCTTGCCCTGCTTGCCTGTCGGCACCGGTTCCGCGATGACGGCCGCCATGCCGCCCGGCCCCACATCGAGGGTGCGCGCCGCCACCGGGCCCGCGCCATCCATTACCAACATTGCCTTGGCACGCAATATCTTGCGTGCGCCCTGCCTTTGTTCAACTGACACTGTATTCCGCTTCTCTAACTATGCATTGTCGATGCGAACTCGCTGCGCGAATCCATCGGACGAATATTATAGTTCCAAACGGAAATTCCGTTTGACTTGTCTCAAGCTTGGCATTTACACCATACCAAGTTGAGCCCTGGAACACCGAACAAAACCGTAGCGAGCGGCAGTGATTTGTGGCCGAGAAGCGCAACCGTACTTTAGTACGGTGAGCATCGCCGGCCGCAAAGCGCGACGCGCAGCAGGTTTGGTTCGGTGTTCTTACTCCAGGTCGCGCAGTTTGTTAAACGCCTCGTCGATGCGTTCGACGCCGATAACCTTGAGGCCCTCGATGACTTGCTTGGGCAGGTTGGACTTCGGCACCACGGCCAGGGTAAAGCCCAGCTTGGCCGCTTCGCGCAAGCGTTCCTGGCCGCGTGGCGCAGGACGGATTTCGCCGGCCAGGCCCACTTCGCCAAACACGACCAATCCCCGCGGCAAGGGTTTGTTGCGCATCGACGAGTTAATCGCCAACAACACGGCCAGGTCGGCCGCCGGTTCCGTAATCTTGACGCCGCCGACGGCATTGATGAACACATCCTGGTCAAACGCGGCGATGCCCGCGTGGCGGTGCGCCACGGCCAGCAGCATGGCCAGGCGGTTCTGCTCCAGGCCGACAGACAGGCGGCGCGCATTCGGCAAGTGGCTGGTATCGACCAGGGCCTGGATTTCCACCAGCAGCGGACGCGTGCCTTCCTGCGTCACCATCACGCAGGAACCGGGCACCTGGTTGTCGTGCTGCGACAGGAACAGCGCCGACGGGTTCGACACCCCTTTCAGCCCCTTTTCCGTCATGGCGAACACGCCCAGCTCGTTGACGGCGCCGAAACGGTTCTTGATGGCGCGCACCAGGCGGAAGCTGGAATGGGCGTCGCCCTCGAAATACAGCACCGTGTCGACGATGTGTTCGAGCACGCGGGGACCGGCCAGCGCGCCCTCTTTCGTCACGTGCCCCACCAGGATGATGGTCACGCCCGTCTGTTTGGCCGCGCGCGTCAGCTGCGCCGCGCATTCGCGCACTTGCGCCACGGAACCGGGCGCCGAACTGAGCGCGTCGGAATACACGGTCTGGATCGAATCGATCACCACCACTTCCGGCTTCAGGTCAGCCAGGGTGCCGAGAATTTTTTCCAGCTGGATCTCGGCCTGCAATTTGAGTTCCTTGGCATCGATGACGAGACGCTTGGCGCGCAGGGCGATCTGCGCGCCGGATTCCTCGCCACTGACATACAGCACGCGCTTGTGGTGCGACATGTTGGCCAGCGCCTGCAGCAGCAGGGTCGACTTGCCGATGCCGGGATCGCCGCCGATCAGCACCACGCCGCCCGCTACCATGCCGCCGCCCAGCACGCGGTCGAATTCTTCGATGCCCGTGCCGAAGCGGGGCACGTCGATGGCATCGATATCGTCGAGCGACAGCACGGGCGCCGTCTGCGCCAGCGACATGTGCTGCGGGTTCGAATAGCGGTTGTTGCCGCCCGTCTCGGGCAGGGTTTCCACCATGGTGTTCCACTGGTTGCACGAGGTGCATTGCCCCATCCATTTATTACTGATGGCGCCGCAATCGCTGCAGGTATAGATGGTCTTGACTTTTGCCATGGTGTACTTTGCTCAGGTAAAATGAAACAGCTGGTTATATATACAGTATATACAAACCGCGCTGCCGCGTCACCCTACGCTTCGCTCACCGGTACGCGCGGCGCCAGCGCGCACATCAGCTCGTAGCCGATGGTGCCGGCGGCCAGCGCCACCTCGTCGATCGGCAGGCCCTGCCCCCACAAGGTTACATTGCTGCCGACCCGCGCACCGGGCACGTGCGTCAGGTCGACCATCAGCATGTCCATCGAGACCCGGCCGATGAGCCCCGTGCGCACGCCGTCGACCAGCACGGGCGTGCCTTCGGGCGCATGGCGCGGATAGCCATCCGCATAGCCGCAAGCCACCACGCCCACCTGGATATTGCCGGCCGCTTCGTAGCGGCTGCCATAGCCCACCACTTCGCCAGCGGCGATATCCTGGATGCCGATGATGCTGCTGCGTAAGGTCATGGTGGGCAGCAAGCCGAACGCCTGCGCCGACGTGCCGCTGGGCGTGCCGCCATACAGCATGATGCCGGGGCGCACCCAGTCGCTGTCCAGATGGTGCAGCAGCAAGCCGGCCGAATTGCACAGGCTGCGCGGCAAGGCCGCATCTATACTGGCCGCGCCCGCTTCAAAACGCAGCATCTGCTGGGACAGTGGCAAGCGCGTGGGCGCCGCCTCGTCCGCATTGGCGAAATGCGTCATCAGGGTGATCGTGCCGATATGCGGCATGGCGCGCAGGCGCGCATACGCAGCCGCCACGGCATCTGGCGTAAAACCCAGGCGGTTCATGCCCGTATTCATCTTCAGATGCACATCGATGGCGTGCGGCAAGCGCGCCGCTGCCAGCATGGCGATCTGTTCTTCGCAATGCACGCTGCCATTCAAGCCATATTGCGCCATGACCGGCAGATCGCTGGCGTCGAAAAAGCCTTCCAGCAGCAAGATGGGCTTGGTCCAGCCCAGTTCGCGCAAGCGCACGGCGTAATCGACCTCGACCAGCGCCAGGCCATCGGCGTCGGCAAAGCCCCGCATGGCCCGTTCCAGACCGTGGCCATAGGCATTCGCCTTGACGACGGCCCACACCTTGGCGCCGCGGGCGCAGGCGCGCGCGCGCGCCAGATTCTGTTGCATGGCATCCAGATGGATGGTGGCGATGAGGGGCCTGGGCATATGCGTCGTTCACGGCGGGTGGGAAAGCCGTATTTTACCGGATGCACAGTAAGCGGACACTGCAGGCGCCCACGATCATGTGCAGAGGACATCATTTATAAAATGCTCACATCTATGTGTATTTTTCTACGGCAGAAAAATTAAGCTTCGCTTAGGCAAGACTATGCAAAGCGACCCCGCCCAAACTTGGGGTTTGCCGTTTTTTCGTGGTATAAAGCAAGCCAGATATGATTTCAGGCAATCCAGAATGAATCGTGGTTTTTATACCATCATGGCGGCGCAGTTCTTTTCCTCGCTGGCAGATAACGCCCTCTTTTTTGTCGCCGTCGATTTATTGGTGTCCATGAAATCCCCGGCGTGGATCACGCCGCTGCTCAAATTGTCGTTCGTGCTGTTTTACGTACTGCTGGCCGCTTTTGTCGGCGCCTTCGCGGATGCATTGCCGAAAGGCAAGGTCATGTTCATCGCCAACATGGTCAAGATCTTCGGCTGCGCCCTCGTCTTCTTCCATGTGCACCCCTTGCTGGCCTACGCCGTCGTCGGCTTCGGCGCGGCCGTGTATTCGCCCGCCAAGTACGGCATCCTGACGGAACTGCTGCCGCCGGAAAAGCTCGTCGCGGCGAATGGCTGGATCGAAGGCTTGACCGTCACCTCCATCATCCTCGGCACCGTCATGGGCGGCGCGCTGGTCAGCGGCCACGTGTCCGACATGCTGCTGTCGATCGACATCCCGCTGATCGACACGGGCATCGCCAACAAGACGGAAGCGGCCCTGTGCGTGGTGGTAGGCATTTATGTGCTGGCAACCCTGGCCAACCTGAAGATTCCCGACACGGGCTGCGTGTATGCGCATCAGGAACGCAATCCTATCAAACTGATCACCGATTTTGCCAATTGCTATTCCATCCTGTGGAAAGACAAGCTGGGCCAGATCACCCTGGCCGTGACGACCCTGTTCTGGGGCGCTGGCGCCACCTTGCAACTGATCGTGCTGGAATGGGCCAAGCAGTCGCTGAACATGCCGTTCGACAAGGCCACCAGCCTGGTGGGCGTGGTCGCCATCGGTGTGGCCGCCGGCGCCGTGCTGTCGGCACGTTTCATTCCGCTGCGCAAGTCGCTGACCGTCATTCCGCTGGGCATCGCCATGGGCGTGATCGTCATGATGATGACGCAAGTGCACTCCGTGTGGATCGCCTACCCGCTGCTGATACTGATCGGCGCCCTGTCCGGCTTCTTCGTCGTGCCCATGAATGCCCTGTTGCAACACCGCGGCCACGTCCTGATGAGTGCGGGCCATTCCATCGCCGTGCAGAACTTCAATGAAAACCTGTCGATTCTCACCATGCTGGCCGTGTATTCCATCATGATCCGCCTGCACCTGCCGCTCAATATCATCATCACCCTGTTCGGCCTGTTCGTCGCCGGCACCATGTACATGATCATGCGCCGGCACAAGCTGAACCAGCTGGAACACGACAGTCTGTCCTTGATCGGCGAGCATAAGCATTAACGGTGGTGTCGGATTACGCGCTACGCGCTAATCCGACCTACGCAGGTAGCGTGCCTGCCAGCCGCCGTGCGGCGGCCTGCTCCGTCCAGTCATGGGGCACGACAAAACCGCGCGTGCGCTCCACTTCCCAGCCTTCGACATGGTCCACCGTGGCCACCATCACCGGTTGCGCCAGATCAGACAACTGCGCGCGCAAGGCCTCTACCTCCAGCACTGCCACCTCGCGCCCCTTGAACGGCGCCAGCCATTGCAATCGCGGCAGCACTGCATAGCGCTGCGCCGGCAATTGTGTTGGGGTGCACCAGAAGCCGTGTCCATGTTCCTGGGAAATACCGTCCAGGGAGGGCGTGGCGTCTGGAGCATAAAACAGCCAGCCCTTGACCAGCGCCTGCGCCGCGCGCACGGGCTGCGCCAGCAAGCTTTGTGCAGCCGGATGGCGAGACAAGGCCAGTTGCTTGTCGAGAATCTTGCGCATCTTCAATCCCAAGGTGTCGGCCAGGTTGGGGCCGATCAAGTGGTTGAAGACACCGGGATCGGGCGCGCCTTCCAGCAGGTAGAACTTGGTCGCGAATTCCCAGTGCAGCAACTCATTCCCGTCACGCAGCAGGAAGTCGAACTCGCCCACCGTATCGTTGCGGTTCACCTGCACTTGCAAGCCATGCGCAGCGAGCACGCCGTGCTGCTCAAAATAAAAGGCCAGCAGCTTTTCAGCGTACAGGCCCAGGCGGGAATAAAATTTCGGCCCCAGCGCCGCATCGAGCGGCGACGGGTCATCTTGCAGCGCCCCCAGCCATGCCGCCACGGCAGGCGTAACGGAAGGCAAGCTGGCGATGCGCCCGCCCCAGTGGGCGCTGGCCGGGTCCAGCAAGTCGGGCGAGTCGAGCAGCCAGGCCAGCGCACGCACGCGGGGGTGCGTCAGATGGCCCCAGCGGCGCTCGAAGCGGACCTGAAATGTGTCAACCACCGTGCGTGCTTTTCGCCAGGCACAGGTCGGCCCAGGCACGCGCCTTGGCCTTGCCCGTCCCGTCCTGCAGCATTTGCTCTGGGTGGAAGGTGGCCACGACGGACACGCTGCCCAGCTGGCGCACTTTGCCGCGCACGGGCTTTTCACCGGGATTGATGCCGGCAGCGGCCATGGAACCGAGGGTGACGATGGTGCGCGGTTGCAGCAGGGCCAGTTCGCGCTCGAAATACGGGCGGCAGGCGGCCGACTCGGATTCGGTGGGCAAGCGTTCCTGCCCCGCCTCGTCGAGCGGACGGCATTTCAGCAAGTGCGTAATATAGACATCGCGGCCCGCCTCGAGGCCGATGGCTTTGAGCATATTGTCGAGCAATTTGCCCTGCTCTCCCGGCAAGGCGCGCCCTTCCCGTTCTTCCAGGCGCGACGGACTGCTGGCCAGCATCAGCCAGGCGCCCTGGCGGTCGCCACGGCCCATGACGACGCCCTTGCGCGTCTTGCACAAGTCGCAGCGCGCGCATTTCGCCACGGCGGCAGTCAAGCCATCCCAGTCGAGGGTGGCGATATCGGCGTCGCTCAGCTGCCTGGCCGGTGGCGGCGCGGGCGCATCGTCGAACCAGGCCGTGTCGTCAGGGACTGGCGTAGCGGCAATGGCGACAAATGCCTCGGCTTCCACCTCGGCAAGCACTTCAACTGCGGCAGCAGGTGCAGGCGCAGGCGCAGCAACCTCGGCCACGGCCACCTCCATGGCAGCCACGGCGACGGTCTCAACGGCGTCAACCGCCTCGGGTGCGGCGCCCTGGCGCAAGCGCCACAGGGGGCCGACGCCCATTTCATCGAGGAAAACGGCGCTGCGGTTCATAAGGTATAACGCATCACGATGGCGTCCTCACGTTGCGAGTTGGCCGCCGGATAGTATCCCTTGCGCCGGCCGATCTGTTCAAATCCATAACGCTGATAAATATCGAGCGCGCGCGCGTTCGACGGGCGCACTTCCAGCAGCATCGATTCCATGCCCAGCTGGCGCGCGCAGGCGCAGGATTGGTTCAGCAGGAAGCGACCCAGCCCCTGGCCCTGGATGGCGCCCTCGACGGCCACATTCAGCAAGTGCGCCTCGTCGACCACCAGCATCAATAAAAAGTAGCCGAGCAGGGTGCCGTCCACGTCACGCAGCACCCAGGCCGGGTAGCCGCTCTTGAGCGAATCGACGAAGTTGCCGTGCGTCCAGGGATGCGGATACACGCGCTGTTCCAGCGCCAGCACCTCAGCCAGGTCCGCTTCGAGCATCGGCTGATAGTCGAGGCGCAGCAAGTCCCAGCCTGCCGCGCTGTCGTCCTGCGTCACTGCGTCCTTGCCCTCCTCCATCATTGCGCCGACTCCGCAGCGGCCTTGGCCAGTTGCATCTCGTGCCGTTCCGCGCTCGTATAGGCGATCTTGTTGCGCAAATACAAAGGCTGCGCCTCGGCCGCCGTTACGAACTGACCGGCCGCAAAGGCGATGCGCGCCAGCTGCGCCACTTGCACGGCGTGCGGCATGATGGCGGCGTCAGCCGTGGCGGCGCACGGCAACGCGGCCAGCGCTTCGGCGTAGGCACCAAAACCGTTGCCGCAGCCGACGACGTCGCCTTGCGGCGCCACGCCGGCCGGCGCGCTCAGAGCCGGCGGCAGGACGGCTTGCAAGCCATTTTGATATTCATATTGCGCCCAGTACACTTCGCCCATGCGGGCGTCGAGCACGGTCACGATGTGTTGCGCGCCATGCTGCTGGTGGCACGCGAGCGCCATGGCGTCGAGCGTGACGACGGGCACGACAGGCAGCTTGGCGCCATACGCCAGGCCTTGCGCGATGCCGCAGGCCGTGCGCACGCCCGTAAACGAGCCGGGGCCGGAGCCGTAAGCGATGGCGTCGACGTCGGCCAGGGTCACGCCCGCTTCGGCCAGCAATTCCTGCACCATCGGCAAGATCGACTGGGAATGCGTGCGCACGCCTGACGAGGCGCGGGACAGGATGACATCGCCGCGCAGCAAGGCGCAGGAAGCGAGTTCGGACGAAGTTTCAATGGCAAGCAGGGTGGGAAGTAAGATAGGCATGGCGTATTTTACCTTGCCAGGCCCGGGAGCGGCACGCCGTGCAGGCCAACAACAGCCCACTTGCACAGCCCGTGCGTGAGGACGGCTATAATAAAAGGCTAAGCTGATTGCTTGACTGGCGTCATTGCGCCATGCCTGGCAATCTATACGCGACACTATCACCCCACTCTTGCCCTGGTCCGCTCCGTGAATCCACTTCTTGCCAAACTGCAACCATATCCATTCGAAAAGCTGCGCCAGTTGTTTGCCGGCGTGACGGTCAACCCCGAGTATGCGCCCATCAGCCTGGGCATGGGCGAACCCAAGCACCCGACGCCAGCCTTCATCGAGCAGGCCTTGGTCGACAATATCCACGGCCTGGCCAGCTATCCGACCACCATCGGCTCGGAAGCCTTGCGTACCGCCATCGCCGGCTGGCTGGAACGCCGCTATGGCATCCCCAAACTCAATCCTGCCACGCAAATCCTGCCCGTGAACGGTTCGCGCGAAGCGCTGTTTGCGCTGGCGCAAACGGTGATCGATCCGTCGGCCGGTTCGCTGGTGATCAGCCCGAATCCGTTTTACCAGATCTATGAAGGCGCGGCCTACCTGGCCGGCGCCGAACCGTATTTCGTCAATTCCGACCCGGCACGCAATTTCGGCTGCGACTACGACGCGGTGCCCGCGTCCGTGTGGGAAAAGGTCAAGCTGCTGTTCCTGTGCTCGCCCGGCAACCCGACGGGCGCCGTGCTGACCCTGACGGACTGGGAACACCTGTTCGCCCTGTCCGAGCGCTACGACTTCGTCATCGCCGCCGACGAGTGCTATTCCGAAATTTACCACGGCGACACGCCCCCGCTGGGCGCGCTGCAGGCGGCGCACATGCTGGGCCTGTCCACGATCGAACGTCCGTATGCGCGCCTGGTGGTGTTTTCCAGCCTGTCGAAGCGCTCGAACGTGCCGGGCATGCGCTCGGGCTTTGTCGCCGGCGACGCCGAAGTGCTGAAAAAATTCCTGCTCTACCGAACCTACCACGGCGGCGCCATGAGCCCCGCCGTGCAGGCGGCCTCCGTCGCGGCCTGGAACGACGAAACCCATGTCGAGGAAAATCGCGCCAAGTACCGCGCCAAGTTCGACGCCATCACGCCGCTGCTGCAAGCGGTGATGGACGTGCAATTGCCGGACGCCGGCTTCTACCTGTGGGCCGACGTCAGCCGCACGGGACTGTCCGACACCGAATTCGCGCAGCGCCTGTACGCCGAATATAATGTGACGGTATTGCCTGGCAGCTATCTGGCGCGCGACGCGCACGGCATCAATCCGGGCCGCAACCGCATCCGCATGGCCCTGGTGGCCGAAACGGCCGAAGGGCTGGAAGCCGCATTGCGCATAGTAAAATTCTGCCAGCAGCTTTCCGCATCCGCATCAACCAACTAAATAAACAAGACATCATCATGAGCCAACAACTGCAAACCATCATCGACCAGGCCTGGGAAAACCGCGCCGAGATCAATCCGCGCAACGGCACGGCCGAACTGCGCGACGCCGTCTCCCACGTCATCAATGGCCTGGACAACGGCAGCATCCGCGTGGCGGAAAAAACCACGGGCGACTGGGTTGTCAACCAGTGGGTCAAGAAAGCCGTGCTGCTGTCGTTCCGCCTGGAAGACAACGTCGTCCTGCCATCCGATGGCACGATGCAGTTCTATGACAAGGTGCCGACCAAGTTCGCCAACTACACGGCCGAAGACTTCGCCAAGGGCGGTTTCCGCGTGGTACCGCCAGCCGTTGCCCGCCGCGGCAGCTTCATCGCCAAGAACGTCGTGCTGATGCCGTCCTACGTCAACATCGGCGCCTACGTCGATGAAGGCGCCATGGTCGATACCTGGGCCACCGTCGGCTCCTGCGCCCAGATCGGCAAGAACGTCCACCTGTCCGGCGGCGTCGGCATCGGCGGCGTGCTGGAACCGATGCAAGCGAACCCGACCATCATCGAAGACAACTGCTTCATCGGCGCCCGCTCGGAAATCGTCGAAGGCGTGATCGTCGAAGAAAACTCGGTCATCTCGATGGGCGTGTACATCGGCCAGTCGACCAAGATCTACGACCGCGCCACGGGCGAAGTGACCTACGGCCGCGTGCCAGCCGGTTCCGTCGTGGTCTCGGGCAACCTGCCTTCGGAAGATGGCAAGTACTCGCTGTACTGCGCCGTCATCGTCAAGCGCGTGGATGCAAAAACCCGCGCCAAGACCGGTATCAACGAACTGCTGCGCGGCATCTAATTACTGCGCCGCAAGGCGCACGCCGCACCATGAATGTCCCGCTTCGGCGGGACATTTTCATTTCTGGCGAGCAACGTCAATCGTCCCGCCCCCGCTTCTCATCCTGTCCTATACTGGATGGCATGAATACTCCTCCCGTATTGATCGTCGGCGCCGGTCCTACCGGCCTCATGCTTGCCCTGCGCCTGACGCGCCATGGCGTAGCTTGCCGCATCATCGATAAAAACAGCGGCCCCGGGCAGGCGTCGCGGGCCATGGCCGTGCATGCGCGCACCCTGGAGTTTTACCAGCAGCTGGGCTTTGCCGACGAACTGGTCAGCCTGGGCATCAAGATCAATGCCATGCACATCCACGAAGGCGGCGAGGAGCTGGTGAAACTGGCGCTGGGCGAGATCGGCGAAGGCCTGAGCCCCTATCCTTTCGTGCTGAGCCTGCCCCAGGACGAGCATGAACGCTTTCTCATCAGCAAGCTGGCGGCGGCCGGCGTGCACGTGGAATGGAACGTCACTTTGGACCTGTGGACGCAGGACGATAGCGAAGTGCAAGCCATTCTACTGAAAGATGGCGAACGCCAATATTGCACGTTTGACTATATCTGCGGCTGTGACGGTGCCCGCAGCAAGGTGCGCGAGATCGCCGGTGTCGACTTTTCCGGCGGCACCTACGACCACCTGTACTACGTGGCCGATGCGCAAGTGACCGGCAGCAATACGGATTTGCACGCCCACCTGGGCGCGAACGCATTTGCGCTGATGTTGCCCGTGCGCACCAGCGGCATGCAGCGCCTGATCGGCATCCTGCCCGACCGCGCCGATGGCGCGCCGGCGCCCGTGTTTGACGATGTGCGCGAACAGGTACAAACCCTGCTGGGCATCCAGGTCGAGCAGGTGAACTGGTTTTCCACCTATAAAGTGCACCACCGCGTGGCGGCGCAGTTTCGCGCGCGGCGCTGCTTCATCCTCGGCGACGCGGCCCATTTGCACAGCCCCGTGGGCGGCCAGGGCATGAACACGGGCCTGGGCGACGCCGTCAACCTGGCCTGGAAACTGGCGCAAAAGCTGCATGGCCAGTGCAACGACGCCCTGCTCGACACCTATGAAAGCGAGCGCATCGTGTTTGCCCGCAAGCTCGTCGCCACCACCGACCGCGCCTTCCAGGCCATCGTCGCGCAAGGCATGGCCGGGCAATTCCTGCGGCGCTGGCTGGTGCCGCACGCGCTGCCCTTCCTCTCGGGCTTCGAACGGGCGCGCCGTTTGCTGTTCCAGACCGTGTCGCAAATCGAGATCAGCTATGAAGACAGCGCCCTGTCCGCGGGCCATGCGCAGTACCTGCGCGGCGGCGACCGCCTGCCGTGGTTCTCCGATGGCACGCAAGACAATTTCACGGCCCTGCGCAGCATGGAGTGGCAATTGCACATCTATGGCGAGCCGGCGCCCGAACTGTTGAACGAGGCGCGCGTGCTGAAACTGCCCGTGCATTGCTACACCTATAATGTGGCCGCCAAGCTGGCCGGCCTTGGGCGCGACGCAGCCTACCTGGTGCGCCCCGACGGCCACATCGCGCTGGCCCTGCACCTGCAGGAAAGCGGCGCCCTGCGCGCCCTGGCCTTGCGACTGGGCCTGCATTTCGGTCCGGCGGAGACAGGCAAGACGGCGCCACGGCCTGTGTAGGGGAAATCACTGGGCCGTGTTGCACTGCCGCATCGACTGCGCATCGACTGTATAATGGCGGCTACCATCGCATTTCGTCCTGGCGCAAGCGCCGCGATCAAGCGAACCGCATTCATTCCCCTTGGCCCTACCCATGACGACCATTACACTCTACGGTATCCCCAATTGCGATACCGTCAAAAAGGCCCGCACCTGGCTGGCTGCGCAGCAATTCGATTTCACCTTCCACGACTTCAAGAAGCAGGGCCTGGAACGCGCCACCGTCGAGGCATGGCTGCAACAATTGCCGTGGGATGTGCTGGTCAACAGGAAAGGCACGACCTGGCGCGCCCTGTCCGACGAGCGCAAAGCTTCGATCACCGATGCAGCCAGCGCCGTGGAACTGATGCTGGAAAACCCGTCCATCATCAAGCGCCCCGTGCTGGACAAGGATGGCAAGTTCAGCGTGGCGTTTTCAGATGCACAGTACGCAGCCATTTTCGGGCTGTAATTTTTACTTAGACAGAAGCACCCCGCTCTACACCATGACCACCTCCAAAACCCTCGCCCTGACCGAAAAACTGATCGCCCTGTCTTCGGTCACGCCCGATGACAAGGGCTGCCAGCAGCACCTGATCGACATCCTCACGCCGCTGGGCTTTGTCTGCGAGACGATCCAGTCGAACGACGTCACCAATCTGTGGGCGCGGCGTGGATTGAGTTCCCCCGTGTTCGTCTTTGCCGGCCATACGGACGTGGTGCCGACCGGCCCCGTCGAACAATGGCGCTCGCTGCCGTTCATCCCCACGCAGCGCGACGGCAAGCTGTACGGCCGTGGCGCGGCCGACATGAAGACCTCGATCGCCGCCATGGTGGTGGCCTGCGAAGAATTCATCGCCGCCACGCCCGACCACACGGGTTCGATCGCCTTTTTGATCACCAGCGACGAGGAAGGCCCGGCCACGGACGGCACCGTCATCGTCTGCGACAAGTTGAAAGAGCGCGGCGAGCAGATCGACTATTGCCTGGTGGGCGAGCCGACGTCGAGCGCGCAGCTGGGCGACATGATCAAGAACGGGCGCCGCGGTTCGCTGTCGGGCCGGCTGACAATCAAGGGCGTGCAAGGGCATATCGCTTACCCGCACCTGGCGAAAAACCCGATCCATGAAGCGGCGCAGGCGCTGGCCGATCTGGTCGAGGAAAAATGGGATACGGGCAACGAGTATTACCTGCCGACCTCGTGGCAAATGTCCAACATCAACGCAGGCACGGGCGCCAACAACGTGATTCCGGGCGACATGGTGATCGACTTTAACTTCCGCTTTTCCACGGCCAGCACGGCGGAAAGCTTGCAAGCGCGCGTGCACGCCATCCTCGACAGGCATGACTTGCAATACGATATGCACTGGACCCTGAGCGGCCTGCCCTTCCTCACGCCGCGCGGCACCCTGTCCGATGCGCTGTCGTCCGCGATTCACGCGGAAACGGGCATTCTGACGCAGCTGTCGACCACGGGCGGCACCTCGGATGGCCGGTTTATCGCGCAAATCTGCCCCCAAGTGATAGAATTCGGGCCGCCCAATGCCAGTATTCACAAGATCGACGAGCACATCGAACTGCGCCACATCGATCCCCTGAAGAATATTTACCGGCGCACGCTGGAGCATTTGCTGCCCGTCTGAACCAGAATACCGAGGCCCGTCACGGCGGGCCAGAACACCGTCTTTTCGAGAATGCCATGACCCCGAACCCGTTTTCCACGCCACGCGACCTGCTGCGCTACGCCGTTACCCGTTTTAATACCGCCAAGCTGTTTTTCGGCCACGGCAGCGCCGAAGCGTTCGACGAAGCGGCCTATCTGATCCTGCACACGTTGAAGTTGCCGCTCGACAAGCTCGAACCGTTTCTCGACGCCAAGCTGCTGCCGTCGGAAATCGCCAGCGTCATGACGGTCATCGACCGCCGCAGCATCGACCGCGTGCCGGCCGCCTACATCACCAAGGAAGGCTGGCTGGGCACCTACAATTTCTATGTCGACGAACGCGTGATCGTGCCCCGTTCCTTCATCGCCGAACTGATCCCTGAATACTTTTCGCCATGGGTGGCGGAACCGGAAGCGGTGGAAAACATCCTGGAACTGTGCACCGGCTCGGGTTGCCTGTCGATCATGATGGCCGACGCCTTCCCCAACGCCGCAGTGGACGCGGTGGACATTTCCGCCGACGCGCTGGCCGTGGCCAAGCGCAACGTCGACACGTACAAATTGCAGGATCGCGTCAAGCTGATCGAATCGGACCTGTACACCAACGTGCCGGCCAAGAAATATGATTTGATCATCAGCAACCCGCCGTACGTGAATTCCGCGTCGATGGGCACGCTGCCCCAGGAATACCTGGCCGAACCGCAAATCGCCCTCGACGGCGGCAGCGACGGCATGGACCTGGTGCGCAAGATCATCGCCGGCGCGGCCGAGCGCCTGACGGACGATGGCATCCTGATGATTGAAATCGGCAACGAACGCGCCTACGCGGAAGCGGCCTTCGGCGAGCTGGGCCTGACCTGGCTGACGACGAGCGCTGGCGACGACATGGTATTCCTGCTGACGGCCGAGCAGCTCAAGCTAGGTTAATTGACAAACGCACTACCTCACTCAACCCAACTGCAAATGCCGGGGTCGGACCCTCAGGGTCCGACCCCAGGTTTGCGCCTTTGGGTTAAAACGCAAAGAAAAAAATGATACGTTTCCTACAAGTAAGCTTGATGCGCGGCATCAAACCGTTGCTCGAACAAGTCGATGTCACCCTCAATCCGGGCGACAAGATCGGCCTGATCGGCGCCAATGGCGCGGGCAAATCGAGCCTGTTCGCCATGATGCGTGGCGAATTGCACCCTGACCAGGGCGAGATCGATTTTCCCGCCAAATGGCGCGTGGCTTACGTGGCGCAGGAAACCCCGCCGCTGGACCGTGCCGCGCTCGACTATGCGATCGATGGCGACATCACCCTGCGCAAACTGGAAGCGGAGCTGGCGCATCTCGAGTCACAACCGGAAAGCACGGAAAACGGCATCGCCATCGGCAACATGTACAGCGCGCTGGCCGATGCCGACGCCTACACGGTGCAGTCGCGCGGCGAACAGTTGCTGCTGGGCCTGGGCTTCACGCTGGACCAGATGCAGCAACCGGTGGCAAGTTTCTCCGGCGGCTGGCGCATGCGCTTGAACCTGGCGCAAGCGCTGATGTGCCCGTCCGACCTGCTGCTGCTCGATGAACCGACCAATCACCTGGATCTGGACGCCATCATCTGGCTGGAAGACTGGCTCAAGCGCTATGCCGGCACCTTATTGATCATTTCACATGACCGCGACTTCCTCGATGAAGTGGTCAACGTCGTCGTGCATATCGACGAACGCAAGCTGAAACGCTACTCGGGCAACTATTCGAGCTTCGAGCGCCAGCGTGCGGCGCAGATGATCCTGGCCGCCGGCGCGCTGGAAAAGCAGCAGCGCAAGCGTGCCCATCTGGAATCGTTCGTGAACCGCTTCAAGGCGCAAGCCTCGAAGGCGCGCCAGGCGCAAAGCCGCATGAAGGCGCTGGCGAAGATGGAAGAGCTGGCGCCATTGCGCGCCGCCGCCGAATTCTCGTTCGAATTCCGCGAGCCACTCTCCGCGCCGAACCCGCTGATGGTGATGGAAGACGTCGACGCGGGCTATAAGATCGAAAACGAAGCGACGGGCGAAATCACGCATAAAACCATCGTCAACGGCATCAAGTTTTCGCTGCAGATCGGCCAGCGTATCGGCTTGCTGGGCCAGAACGGCGCCGGCAAGTCGACGCTGATCAAGACCATCGCCGGCGAACTGATGCCGCTGACGGGCGACGCCACCATGGGCAAGGGCCTCAACATCGGCTACTTCGCCCAGCACCAGGTGGAAATGCTGCGCCACGACGAATCGCCGCTGTGGCATCTGTCGAAGATCGCCCCGACCGTGCGCGAGCAGGAACTGCGCAACTTCCTGGGCGGCTTCAACTTCCCCGGCAACATGGTCACCGCCTCGATCGCCCCATTCTCGGGCGGCGAAAAAGCCCGTTTGGCGCTGGCCCTGATCGTCTGGCAGCGTCCGAACCTGCTGTTGCTCGATGAACCGACCAACCACTTGGATCTGGAAACGCGCGAAGCGCTGACGGAAGCGCTGGCGCAGTTCGAAGGCACGCTGGTCGTCGTTTCCCATGATCGCCATTTGCTGCGCGCCACCACCGACGAATTCATCATCGTGGCCGACGGCAAGCTGCAACCGTTCGACGGCGACCTGGACGACTACAAGGATTGGCTGTTCAAGACCAAGCTGGGTAAAGGTACCGATGTGCTGCCGGCCGCCGGCAAGGCCAACAAGACGGACTTCCCTGTCGTCTCACCGGTAGCGGTAGCGGCAGCCGCTCCTGCCGCGCCCGTGCGCGACAAGCGCCAGGAAGCGGAAGACCGCCAGAAGGCCGCCGCCCTGCGCAAGCCGATCGAAAACAAGATCAAGCGCCAGGAAGAGCAGATTGCCAAGCGCAACGCGCAAAAGGCGGAAACGGAAGCTAAGCTGGGCGAGCCAACCATCTACGACGCCGCCAACAAGGCCAAGCTGAAGCAATTGCTGGCCGACCAGACCTTCTTCACCAAGGACCTGGCGCAGCTGGAAGCGGAATGGCTCGATCTGCAGGATCAGTTAGAGAAACTCGGCTAATCAGGCAACGACAAAAGACGACCTCCGGGTCGTCTTTTTTTCAGGCTGCCTGCATGGGGCCGGGGCTGCGGATGGCCATCAGGCGGTCGATGTCGACGAGGATCAACCGACGTCCCGCCAGCGTGCCCAGGCCCAGCAGATAATCGGCTTCCGCCGCGCCCAGGCCGGGCACGGCGGCGATGTCGCTGGCGGCCAGGCTGACGATATCGGTGACGCCATCGACCACCATGCCCATCACGCCATTGCTCAGCTGCAAGATGATCACGTCGGTGGACGGGTCGGGCGTACCCTGGACGCTGCCGAACGCGGCGCGCATGTCGACGATGGGGATGATCACACCGCGCGAGACGGCCACGCTGCGCAGCACCTCTCCTTCCGAGGAAAAACGGTCGAGTTCCTTCAACGGGCGCAATTCCCGCACGCAGCGGTAATCGAGGCCGTATTCCAGGCCGCCCAGCCGGAAGCTCAAGTACTGCGTCAGGCATTGCGCGGTTGCGGCGTCAGGCGTCGTCGTGGGCTGCATGGTGTTCCTTTCATCCGGTAAGCGCTGCCAGGATGCGCAGTGGCGCAACGTTGGCCCCATGCTAACCAGCATCACCGCAGGCGGCGTTGAGAAACATCAACTTTCCCGGAAGGCACGCGTACTCTCACTGCCCAGCTTGCGCCGGCGCAGCCATCTTCCCTTACAATACCCACATCGTTTCCCCACAGGCAGGCCATGCAACACCTCGTCAATCCCGCTGAAGTTGAATTTTCCGCCATCCGCGCCCAGGGGCCGGGCGGGCAAAACGTCAACAAGGTCTCCAGCGCCATCCATTTGCGCTTCCCCATCGCCGCCTCGTCGCTGCCGGAAGCGTACAAGGAGCGGCTACTGGCCCTGCGCGACAGCCGCATCAGCAAGGATGGCGTGCTGGTGCTCAAGGCACAGCAGTCGCGCAGCCAGGAGCAGAACAAGGAAGAAGCCTTGCGGCGCTTGCAGGAAATCATCGACAGCGTCACCTTTTTGCCCGCCGTGCGGCGCGCCACCAAGCCCACGCGCAGCTCGCAGCGGCGCCGCCTCGATAGCAAGAGTACGCACAGCGTGCTCAAGCAATCACGTGGCAAGGTCACCGACTAAACGTTACGGCGGCGGTGCATACGTCCACTCCAGGCTGCCTGTGCTGTCCGCAAACACGCTCTGCGTGGCCGGCGTGGCGCTGCGCAACAGCGCCTTGATCTCCTTCGGCGGCCGGTCGTAGACCTTGGCTGGCCCGGGCGGCACGACCATCGCGCGCACGACCGTTTCACCGTCGACCAGTCCCAGGCTGCAGCGCGACTGGCCGGCCGTCGCCTGGCGCTGCTGGCGCACTTGCGCCACCAGGGCCAGCATTTGCCCGTGCAGGATTTCCGACTGTTTGACTTCCACGCGCAGGCGCGCCACTTCCTTCAATACGGGAGCGATGCGCGCCGCCAGCTTGTCGTACTGCAGCTGCTGCGCCGGCTGCAGCTGCAGCTCGGCGCGCCGCAGCTGGCCCGCCAGGGTCAGGTAGTTGCGCACTTCGGGCAAATGCGCAATGGCATCGATTTCCTGCTGGCGCTTGTGCTGCATCTGCTGATAGTGCGCGGCCCTGGCCAGGCTTTCCGCGATCTGTTGGTCCAGCACGCTCAAATCGGGCACCAGCGGGAACAGCAGCATTTCCACCTGCTTGCGCGGACCGGCGCTGCCGATGCGGATGGTGCGTGCCGCCACGGCGCAGCCTTCGGCCAGCTCGATGACAACCTCGTCGGCGATGATCTCGCAATTGCTGGCATGCTCGATCACCACACGCGTGCCGGCGATGACGCAGCTTTCCGCGCGCTTCATGTGGACTTCGCCGCTCAGCGCCTGCAGCACGGAACCGGAAGCGACGCCCTCGACGCGCACGTCGCCGTGCTCGTTGAAGGCCGTGCCGCCCACCAGGTTGCGCTGTAGCCATATTAATCCGCCATGCGAGTGCAGATGGCCGTACACGTCGCCATGGATGGTGATGTCGCTGCCGTCGAGCTGGCGCTGCTCCTGCACTTCGCCATATTCCTCGTACGCGGCGCGCAGCTTCAAATTGCCCGTGGTACGGCTGCTGACGCCTTCGCGGCTGACGATCTTGTTGTCGATGGAGAGCTTGCCGTGCGCATCGACATTCACATAGCCATCCTGGGTGGCGACCACGTAATCGCCATCGCTGAAGCGTTCGACCGCCGTGCCCGCCCCTGCCACCGCTGCCGGGTCCAGCTCCAGCGGCGCGGGCGGCGGCAGCAGCGTACCGTCCAGGTCGTAGCCGGGCAAGCCGGGGGCACCGGGCAGCAGCCGCAGCAGGCGCGCGTGTTTTTTCACTTGCGGAAAACGGTTCTTGAAACTGAGCAAATCCAGGCGGCCATCGGAGCGTTCGCGCGGCGCATCGTCGCGGTGGATGCCTTGCGACACTTCGACCAGTTGCGCGTCGCGGCCCGGCTGTGGCGGCAGCGCCCGCGCCACGGTGATGCGCTCGGCCTTGCCGCTGCCGAGAATGGCGCGCACGGCCGCGCCATCGATGCCATAGCGCACGCCCTTGCACCACAGGTCAGCCACCAGCTCGTCAAACTCGCGGCGCGCCGGCACCTGGCCATCCGCGTCAGGCGACAGCGCTTCAAAGTAGAACTCGGCGCTGTCGCCGCGGATCTTGATTTGTTTATACAGCGCACGGCGCTGGGGCGGAAATGGCGCCACGCGGGCGGCAATGCGCAGCAAGGCGTCGCTCTTGGGCGCGGCGCGGGGCGCGGGTGCATGGAACAGGGTCAGCAGGAACAAAGCGTAGTCGAGACCGGCCAGCAGCTGCCCCGACTGGAACAGTTGGTCGACGGCGGCGCGCAACTGCGCGGGCGCCAGCGACAGGTCGAGACACACGCCCTCGTCGCGCTGCACCAGGCCGCGCGGCAAGCCGCCTGCGGGGACCGCCTCAGGAACGGGTGTGTCGTCGTCGCTCACCACTTGCCTCCCCAAAACCAGGAATTGTCTCAGTGCACTAGAACAATATCACGGGGCGTGGCGGTGTGCCTGACTGAGCAACAATGTTGGTGGGCAGATGCCAACAGGGCCATGTCTTGCGAGATGGCCCTGTCGGATGGGAGGTGCGATGCCTAAGTAACTAGCGGCGTGGGGGATTCGAGTAAATGTCTTGCCCCACTTCATTGATCTGGCGGCGCAGGTCGCGCCGCTCGTCGGGCGTCATGCGGCCCGTGCGGCGCGAGGCGTCGGCGCCTTCGCTGGCGCGGCGCTGCTCTTCGGCGCGCGTGTCGAAACTGCGTGCGTCACGCTGTTCGCGCAGTCGCGTATCATTGCTATTGCTGCGCTGTACCTGTTCATAGCGCTGGGCCTGCACTTGCGGCTGGTCGTCACGGCGTGGCGGCGGCTGGTTTTGTGCCAGCGCCAGGCTCGCGGCAAACACGGAGCAAACGGCAAATGCGGACAGCACAGTCGTACGTGCGGCAATAGCTGCGCTGGGAGCGGTGTGAATTTTTTTAGTAAAGATATTCATTGAGTTCCTCTTCCGCGATGCCGTATAAACTTAAAGCTGATTTCCACTGTGGCCCCAGTGTATGATGCTTTACACGGTGCAGTAAGAGTAATTGGGTAAAGTTTGTAACACTTTGTAATGGGTCGCCATACCCCCTTGCCGACGCCACGCGAGGCGTTACTATAGCAACTAATATAAGATAACACGACACCTTAAATGACCACAACCTCCACCTCCGGCAGCAACACGCCTACGCAATCGATCCACGGCCACCAGGCAAAAATCATGGTGGTCGATGACGATGTGCGCCTGCGCGACTTGCTGCGCCGCTACCTGACCGAACAGGGTTTCAATGTCTTCACGGCAGAGAGCGCGACGGCCATGAACAAGCTGTGGCTGCGCGAACGCTACGACTTGCTGGTGCTCGACCTGATGCTGCCCGGCGAAGACGGCCTGTCGATATGCCGCCGCCTGCGCGGCGCGGGCGACCAGACGCCGATCATCATGCTGACGGCCAAGGGCGAGGACGTGGACCGTATCGTGGGCCTGGAAATGGGCGCCGACGACTACCTGCCGAAACCGTTCAACCCGCGCGAACTGGTGGCCCGCATCGGCGCCGTGCTGCGCCGCAAGGGTCCCGATGAAATCCCGGGCGCACCGTCGGAAACACCGCAAACCTTCGAATTCGGCGACTTCGTGCTGGACCTGGGCACGCGCACCTTGAAAAAGAGTGGCGAAACGGTGCCGCTGACCACCGGTGAATTTTCTGTGCTGAAAGTGTTTGCCCGCCATGCGCGCCAACCGCTGTCGCGTGAAAAACTGATGGAACTGGCGCGCGGCCGCGAGTACGAAGTGTTCGACCGCAGCCTGGACGTGCAAATCTCGCGCCTGCGCAAACTGATCGAACCCGATCCGTCGAGCCCGCTGTTCATCCAGACCGTGTGGGGCCTCGGTTACGTCTTCATCCCGGACGGACAGCCGCGCTGATCGCAGGCGAGGCATGATGAAGCTTGTTCCCGATATCAGCCTGGCGCGGCTGAAAAGCGGCCTGTTCTGGCGCACCTTTTTGCTGCTCGGCACCTTGACCACGGTCAGCATGATCACCTGGATCGGCATGATTTCCGTCATCCAGCGCGAGCCGCAGGCGCAGCAGATTTCCGCCCAGATCATTTCCGTCGTTACCATCACGCATGCGGCACTGACGCACTCGGCGCCCGAGCTGCGGCGCGAGCTGCTGTTCGACCTCGTCAGCAACGAAGGCATCCGCATCTTCTCGCTGGAAGAGGACGACCGCATCGAGCCGCCGCCCGACAATTACCTGATGCCCGAGATCGAGGCGCAGGTGAAAGCCAAGCTGGGCAAGGACACGCGCTTTTCCGCGCGCGTCAACGGCGTGGCCGGTTTCTGGGTCAGCTTCAAGATCGACGACGACGAGTACTGGCTGATGCTGGACCGCGAGCGCCTGCGCGGCCTGACGGGTTTCCAGTGGCTGGGCTGGGCCAGCCTGGTGTCCCTGCTGTCCCTACTGGGCGCGGCCATCATTTCCAGCCTGATCAATCTGCCGCTGTCGCGCTTGACGGCGGCCGCACGCGACATCGCCAAGGGCAAGCAGCCGGCGCCGCTGCCGGAAAAAGGTCCGATCGAAATCATCGAGGCGAACCGCAGCTTCAACCAGATGGTCGATGACTTGAAACAGGTGGAATCGGACCGCGCCGTGATTTTGGCCGGCATTTCGCACGACTTGCGCACGCCGCTGGCGCGCATGCAGCTGGAAGTGGAAATGGCCAACCTGTCGGACGAGGCGCGCGAAGGCATCCAGTCCGATATCGGGCAAATGGACGCCATCATCGGCCAGTTCCTCGACTATGCCAAGCCGACGGAAACGTCGAGCTTTACGGACGTGGACCTGAGCGGCTTGCTGCTCGACATGACGCGCGAAGCGATGCGCCTGCCGGATGTGAAGATCAATGCCAGCATCGCCGAAGGCGCGCATGCGATGGGCAACCCCACCGACTTGCGCCGCGTGCTGAACAACCTGATCGAGAATGCGCGCCGCTATGGCAAGACGCCGGACAGCGATGTGACGGAAATCGATATCGCCTGCCATCTGCGCACCAGCCACGGCGCGAAAAAGGTGATTATCGAGGTGCAAGACCACGGCACGGGCGTGCCGGCGGAAAAGATCGAGCAACTGATGAAACCGTTCACCCGCCTCGACACGGCGCGCGGGCAAGCCAACGGTGCCGGCCTGGGCCTGGCCATCGTCGACCGCGTGCTGCTGCGCCATGGCGCCGACTTGCAGGTACGCAACCGCGAAGGCGGCGGCCTGGCGTTTCAGATCAGCTTGCCAGCGGCGTAAAAATAATCGGGCCTGCTCACTCCGGTGTTTACACCAGCGGTGCAGGCGATGTAGGTCGGATTAGCGGGAACCGCGTAATCCGACAAGAACAGCCAACAATGTTGTCGGATTACGGCCTTGCGGCCTCGGCGGCCCCACCTAATCCGACCTACGCTGCCGACGCCGCTTCCTGCGCCAGCAATTTATTCATCAACAATTCCGTCGCCCCGTAGCCGTAGAGGGAATCGCTTTCCATGCCCGGCGTATCGAAGGGGATCGACTCTTCACGGTTCAGCTTGGCGGGGTCGGCATCCGCATAGCTGGCGCGCCAGGCGCGCTGCAGGGATTCATTGCGGCGGATAAAGGCCGGCATGGGCCAGGCATCGCGCTCCCAGTGGAGGCTGTCGCCCAGCAGCGGCCAGCGCTCGTTGAGCAGGGCCATGTCGCCCGTGCGCAGGCGGCGCACGGCCTGTTCCGGTCGCAAGCCTTCCAGTTCTTCCAGCGCAGGCAGGCTGTCGCGCTTCGGCCCGAACATATACGCCAGCATGATGCGCCCGGCAGGCGCCCGGCGCGCCACCACGCCGGCGGCATAGCCGCCGCCCGGCAAGGGCACAGCAAACCAGCTGCCTTCCCGGTATGGTAATGATTTCATTTCTGCAAACTCCCCCAAAATCGTGTTCGGGGCACAGTCTACGCGAAGCAAGGGCTATGTGGCGCATGGTACGCCACAGCAACAAACCAATAGTTACCCTATTTTCTCGTCATAGTGATACTGGGCAACAATCGGCCCCGCCTTGAACAGCGCTTCCTTCATGGCCGTATCCAGACGCGCGTCGCGGCGGCGCATCCATTCGAGCAGCATGGCCGCTTCCTTGCGGCTGGTGTCGCCCGCATGCGCGAGCACGCGGCGCAATTCCGGGTCCGTGCAGGCCTCGAAACGCTGGCCGTTCAAGTCCAGCGCCTGCAGCGCGGCGATGGTGGCGCCGATGGCGCGGTGCATGTCGAGTGCCGTGGCCGGCAAGCCCGATTCTTCCAGTGGGACGGTGGTCATGCGCATTCCTTTTCGCGTGGTGGAGACATCGGCTGCATTCTCCACCGCGCGGGCGAAAAGCTCAAGCGTCCACGACACGTTTCCACCCGTTCGGCCATAATCATGGCTCAGCAACAGCCTAAACCTCAGCGGCAGGAGCCCCATGTTCAATTTCGACTTTTACAATCCGACGCAAATCCTCTTCGGCCAGGGCCAGATCGCCGCCATTGCCGGCCTGATCCCGCCGCAGGCGCGGGTCCTGATGACCTACGGCGGCGGCAGCATCAAGCGCAACGGCGTCTACGATGAAGTCAGGGCGGCGCTGGCTGGCCACACGGTGCTGGAATTTGCCGGCATCGAACCCAATCCCAGCTATGAAACCCTGATGCAGGCCGTGGCCCTCGTGAAAAGCGAGCGCATCGATTTCCTGCTGGCCGTCGGCGGCGGCTCCGTGGTCGATGGCACGAAGTTCATCGCCGCCGCCGCCCTGCATGAAGGCGAGGCGTGGGACATCCTGGCGAAAGGCGGCAAGATCGTCGAGGCCGCCCTGCCCTTCGGCACAGTGCTCACCTTGCCGGCCACCGGTTCCGAAATGAATGGCTCGGCCGTGATCACGCGCAAGGCCACGCAGGAAAAGCGCTCGTTCATGAGCCGCAAGGTGTATCCGAAGTTCTCCGTGCTGGACCCGTCGAAAACGTTCACCTTGCCGCTGCGCCAGGTGGGCAATGGCGTCGTCGATGCGTTTGCGCATGTGATGGAGCAATACCTGACCACCCCCGTGAACGCGTCCGTGCAAGACCGCTTCGCCGAAGGCATTTTATTGACCCTGATCGAGGAAGGCCCGAAAGCCCTGTCGCACCCGGACGACTACGACGTGCGCGCCAACGTGATGTGGAGTGCCACCCTGGCCTTGAACGGCCTGATCGGCGTGGGCGTGCCGCAAGACTGGTCCACGCACGCCATCGGCCACGAATTGACGGCCTTGTACGAGCTCGATCATGCGCAAACGCTGGCCATCATCCTGCCCAGCATGCTGCGCGTGCGCAAGCAGGCCAAGCGCGCCAAGCTGTTGCAATACGCAGCCCGCGTCTGGGGCCTCGATGGCGGCGACGAGGATGGCCGCATCGAGGCAGCCATCGCGCGCACGGAATTTTTCTTCCGCCACATGGGCGTCAAGACGCGCCTGGCCGACTACGGCCTGAACCATGCCAGCGTGGACGCCGTCGTCGCTGCCCTGGAAGCGCACGGCATGACGGCGCTGGGCGAACAGCGCGAAGTGACGCCCGCCGTCAGCCGCAAGGTGCTCGAACTCAGTTTGTAGATTCGCACCGCACTGTTGTAAAACGGTCAGCCAGCGGGACAGCTGGCCGTGCTTCATGCTAAGCTGTCATTTCGCTAGGGGTCCTGGAGCAGTCATCCGGGTGAGAGATACCCTTCGTACCTGATCTGGATAATGCCAGCGAAGGAAAGCGCAAAGTACCTCCCTCCTTTGATAGCTCCTGCGTTGGCGCCAGCCGAACAAGCAGCCTGCCGTGCTCTTTCCCGAGACGGCTTGAACCACGAGCAATCTATGTCCACACCGAATTTATCTATTTCCGTTCTGACCCTGGCCATCCTGCACGCGTTTGCCGCGCCCGCCCTGGCCGCGAATGACAGCGCCGAAGCGCCGGCCGACACGCAAAGCATGGCTGAAGTCGTCGTCACGGCCAGCAAGGCGCCTGCCGCCAAGCGCGCTTCCGTGGGCGGCTTTGCCGACGCGCCGCTGCTGCAGACGCCCGCGTCCGTCACCGTCATTTCGCAAAAAGACATGCAGGATTTACAGATCCGCAATCTCAGCGATGCCGTCAAGCTCGACGCCAGCATCAACGATTCCTACAACGCCGTCGGCTATGCGGAACAGTTCACCATCCGCGGCTTCAAGCTCGACACCAATTCCAGCTACCGCAAGGATGGCGTGGCCATTCCCGGCGACACGCAAATTCCGCTGGAAAACAAGGAACGCATCGAAGTGCTGAAGGGCCTGGCCGGCTTGCAGGCAGGCGTGGCCGCGCCCGGTGGCGTGATCGACTTCATCGTCAAGCGCCCGACTAGCGCGCCGCTGCGCACGGTCACCGTGGAAACGCGCGAGCGAGGCACCCTGTACGGCGCCGTCGACCTGGGCGGCCGCCTGGAAGACACGCGCTTCGGCTACCGAGTCAACGTGGCAGCCGAACGCCTGCGCTCCTACATCAAGGGTGCCGACGGCAACCGCAAGTTCATTTCCGGCGCCTTCGACTGGCAAATCTCGCCGCAAGCGCTGCTGCAGCTCGATGCCGACTACCAGGACAAGGCGCAAGTGACGGCGCCCGGCTTCCAGCTGCTGAGCAACGGCAGCCTGCCCGCCAACGTCAGCGCCGACGCCATGCTCAACAAGCAACCGTGGACACATCCCGTGGAAACGGTCACCAGCAACATCGGCCTGCGCTTCCAGTACGCCTTCAATGACGACTGGCACGCCACCCTGTCCGCCAACCAGCACTCGTTCAAACGCGACGACTACACGGCCTATCCGTATGGCTGCAGCCCGGAAGGCTGGATGCCTGTGTTCTGCAGCAATGGCGATTTCTCCGTGTGGGATTTCCGCAGCCTGGGCGAAACGAAAAAACCGCTGAGCGCGCAAGCCATGATCCAGGGCAAGTTCGCCACCGGCAGCCTGCGCCATGAAGTCACGGTGGGCGTGTCGTATTTCAACCGGAAGGACCGGGCCGGCAAGTACGTCTACGACGAAGTGGGCATCAGCAATATCTACCGTCCAGTCATCGTCGCCCCATCCGACGGTGTCACGGGTCCCGTGCGCCTGGTGCGCAACGACAAGGAAAAATCCGTCTTCGTGCAGGACATTATCAGCCTGGCGCCGAACTGGAAACTGCATGGCGGCTTGCGCCATATCGATGTCGACGGCTACCAATATGTTTTAAAGGCCGACAAGGAAATCCGCGCCAAGCACGACTTCCTGCTGCCCAACGTCTCACTCGTCTACACCCCGCTCGACAACGTCTCCATGTATGCGGCCTATTCGCAGGGTATGGAACATGGCGGCACAGCCAGCATCTATGAGAACAACGCCAACGAAGAGCTGACGCCCAGCCGTTCGAAGCAGATCGAATTGGGCGTGAAGATGGATGTGACGCCGGACTTCATGCTGGCGGCCAGCCTGTTCCAGATACGCAAAGGTCTCGAATATGTCAATGCCGAGAATTATTTCGTCCGCAATGGCCAGGCCCAGCACCGCGGCCTGGAATTATCGGCCCAGGGCAAGGCAACAGCCAACCTGAGCCTGGGCGCGTCCGTGACGGCCCTGAACAGCCAGCAGTCAGGCACGGGCAATGCGGACTACGATGGCAAGCGCGTACCCAACGTGCCCGCCTTCAAGGCCGCCGTGCATGCGGACTACGCCGTGCAACAGGTAGCAGGCTTGAGCGTGAATGGCAGCTGGGAATATGCGGGCAAGAAAGCGTTTGAGTACAACAACACGACCTTCGTGCCGTCATACAACGTATTCAACCTGGGCGCCGCCTACGCCACGCGCATCGCCGGCACGCGCACCGTGCTGCGCGCCGCCGTCAACAACGTGACCGACAAGTTCTACTGGCGCGACGTGACGCCGGAAGCCGGCGGCTACCTGTTCCCGGGCGCCAGCCGCACGTTCAAGCTTTCAGCGCAGTTTGACTTTTAATTGAGGGAAATGGCAGGCGCCGCAGCGAGCGCCTGCTGCAGCAAAGGCGCCGCCTGTTCCAGGCGCGCCTCCAGGTTGTCGTGCAGCACGTGGTAGACAATGCCGCGCGCGTCGAGCTCGTCGAGCAGGTAGCGGTAGATCAGCTGGCGCACGGCTTCCGACTCGCGCTGCAAGCCGTCAGCCACCCACGGGCTGTCGGGCGCCGTCACCAACGTCACGTCGTACTGCGTGGCATCGGCCAGCGCCGCCAGCTGCGCGTCCGCACCATCAAAATAATGGCGGCTGTAGACGGCCGTCATCAAGGGCGTGGTGTCGCAAAACAGATAGTTCCGGGCTTGCGCGGCGGCTGCCGCTTCGCGTTCGACTTGTGTCTGCGCAATACCAAACTGGTCGGCCGCGACGGGCACCCTGCCCTGGGTTGCCACGAATTCACGCAAGTATTCCGGTACCCAGACGGTGCCGTAGCGCTCGGCCAGGGCGGCCGCCAGGGTCGACTTGCCCGACGATTCCGCGCCAAGGATGGCCACGCGCACGCAAGGCGCCATCACTTGAGGACCATCGCATCGGGCGCGGCCGGTGCCGACTTTTTCCACGCCAGCAAGCCGATGATGGCCATCACGACGAAGAAGCCATACAGCACGGCCGTCAGGGTCAGGCCCTTGTGCAGGTACAGCCAGACATACAGCACGTCGACGACGATCCAGGCGATCCAGTTTTCCAGCTTCTTGCGCGACAACAGGAATTGCCCGACCAGGCTGCCTGCCGTGAGGAAACCATCCGCATGCGGCACGTCCGTGTCCGTCGTCGTCAGCAGCCAGGCAATCAGCAGGAAACCGATCAGCCAGCCCGCGGCGCAAGCCAGCCAGCCGCGGCCATCGAGGCGCGTCACGGGCAGCGTCTTGCCGCCGCTGGCCGGATGCAGCCACTGATACCAGCCCCAGAACGAGACGCTGATGAACAGCAGTTGCAAGGCCATGTCGCCATACAGGCGCGACTCGAAAAACACGACACCGTAAGCGGCCGAGGAAATGATGGCGAACAGCCACGCCCAGTGGTTCTGGCGGATGTTCAGCGCAACGGTTGTCAGTGCCAGGACAAAGGAAATCAGTTCAAGCGGCGTGGTGGCAAAACCCAGCAGGAGAAGCGTATCGTTCATGGGAATCGTGATGAGGCTGGTGGCGCAGTATGCAATACCGGGCATGAATAAGCAAGATTGCCCGCGCCGTCACGCCCCTTCCCCCTCAGGCAAAGCCGCCCTTGACGGCGCGCGCCAGCGAACGCTGCACGATCAGCTTGTGGAAAGGCCGGATCAGCAGGATGTAGGCGCGTCCCACCCAGTTGTGGCAATGCACGACGCTGGCCACGGTGACGCTGCCGAACTGTTCCTGCCCCGCGTCGCGCTGGCGCAGCACCGAGATGCGGAAATCCAGGTGGCTGTCGTCCTCGCCCACGATGATTTCGTCGTCGCTGACGGCAAAGATGCGAAAGATGCCGATGCGCTTGCCTGGCCTGGCTTCCATCTGCTTTGCCGTCCGGATGCCGAAGCGCGCCACGATGGCGTCGCGCACCACCATCAGCTTGCGCGCCCAGCCCGGCTGGCTGCCCAGCAACTGGCGCGCCAGGCTTTCCATGTCCAGTTCGCGGGCGCGTGCAGTCGGCAGGTCGACGGCATACGCATCGGCCAGGTTGCTGCCCGGGTACAAGGCGGCGATACTGGCGCCGGGCGGCAAGGCCACGGCGCGAACGGCGATGTTCATCTCTTGCATGTGCTCTCCATGTGTTCAGTGATAACATGGCCATCATACATGACAATGTGAACAGCGATAACATAGAATGACAAGCACCTATCATCACGGCAACTTGCGCGACACCCTGGTCGCCGCCACCATCGCGCAACTTGCGCAGCAGCACGACGCCGCCCTGTCGCTGCGCGAACTGGCGCGCACGGTGGGCGTATCGATCGCCGCCGTGTACCGCCACTTCCCCAGCAAGGAAGCCTTGCTGGCCGACGTGGCGGCGGCTGGCTTCGCCAGCCTGATCGCCAAATGGGAAACGGAATTGCCGCTGCCGGGCAGCCTGCCCGCCGAGCAGCGTTTTCAGCTGCTGGGCCAGCAATACATCGAATTCGCCCTGGCCGCGCCTGCCCACTACCGGCTGATGTTCGAGCACCAGGACGTGCGCCAGTTCCCCGCCCTGCAGAAAGCGGCGCAAGCGTGCTTCCAGTATGTGCTGCAGACGGCCGGCGCCGCCGTGCGCGAAGCGGGCCTCGATGCGCGTTGGGACAAGGCCGCCGCCAGCGCCGGATGGTCGCTGGGCCATGGCTACGTGATGCTGCTGCTGAGTGGCCGCCTGGCCATGGCCGACGGCGGCGACGATTTGTCGCCAGCGATGGTGCCGCGCTTTTTTCAGTTGCCGGTCGAGGCGCTGCGGCAGGCTGCCTTGCCTGGCGGGACCACCGCAATCCAGTCAAATTGAAGCAGTTATCGGCAGGCGCCACCTTCAGGAACTTTCATGCACAACATATCGATAGATGCACTCTCCGTGATTGCCAGGCAATGCATGGCCGTGACGTGCCTGCAACGCTTTTGCCAGCGCTTTGATATTGATCATCCCGCGCTGTCCGCGTTCGCCGCTCACGTGTGGAACGTGGCACAGGTCGGGCCTGGGGATTTTGCTGCCTGGGAACGCGGCTTTGCGTCCTTGCCTGTGACGGGCATGGGCGACCCCTGGCCGGATGACATACGCCTGGCAATACCCGGGCACCTGTTCGGCGCGCTGCAGGAACTGGTGCAGCATGTACTGGAAACGAGCGCCTGTAGCTGGCATGGCGAGGACCTGCCGGCAAGTCGGCGGCAGCTGGAAGCCGTCTTTGCCATCTGCGTCCGGCATGCGGTGGCTGTACCGCAGCTTGAACACTATGTGCAGCACGATGCGGCGCTGCGCGGCGGCTGGGGACCAGTACTTACGGACGCAGAAGTCCGCGCCTGGCAAGCCTTGCTATAGCGCTCACGCCAGAAGGCCTTGGCGCGCCTGCCCGAGCAGGCGCTCCTCTTCATCCGTATCGGCATCGACTTGCGTGACCACGGTCCAGAACGGCGTGCACGTCTTGATTTGCTCGAAAGCATGGCTCGTTTCCAGCCGCACCATCGTTTTCCTGAGGCTGTGCAGATAACCCTCCTCGATGGCGCAGAGCAATTCGTCATCGGCGGCGTCGATCAGCTCGCGCAGCGCACCTTCGATCCTTGCGTGGCCCTCCTCCCACAGTTGGCCAATTTCCGGCACGTCGGCTTCCATGCACTCGTTCGACCAGTCCGGCGGGTAGTCTCCGCGCTGCCGGTTACCGGGATCGGTGTCAAAGCTCAGCGAAAGGGATGGGAACGATACGGCATTGAAGGCAAAGGCTGAAAATGCCTGATCCTTGAAAGCGGACGCGCCCAGCAGCGCCAGCGAGGCGCTGGTCAGTCTGAACCAGCTTGCTTCAACGTCATAGGCCGTTTCAAACGCGTGCCAATCCGGCGGAAAATCGGGAGTCTGGGGCATGGGGGCCTGTCGGAAAAGAATAGCGGTAAATGGTAAAAGCAATTATACGTGGCACTTCCCGCGCGGCAGACGGCAGCATGTGTGCAGTGCGCGCATGGGCGTCAGGGGACGGTTTATCTCTGTGGCAGACTGAAGGACTTGCTGTACTTGCTCATGATCTGTTTGATCTCACCGCTAGCCGAGAGCTTATCGAGCGCCTCTCTCAGTGCCCGAGTCGTTTCCGGCTTTGCGGTTTTCTTGGAAACAAACAAAATGAAATCGTTGCTACCCAGGACGAGCGGAACGCCTATGTCTTCCGGTTTCACGCCGGCCATGTACGCGCCATAAAACAGGCCCATACTCGATCCCACTCCCGCGTCCAAACGTCGCATCGCCAACATTTTTGCCATGGTGACATAGTCATTGACGGGATACTTCTGGATCGCATTGTCGGTGTCGAATTGCTCCACATATTTGCTGGTGCGTACCACGCCGACGGTCTTGCCGCGCAATTCGCTCAGCTTGCTGTAGTTCTTGCCGGAGGGGCCCACGAGGATGACAGGCATGGACACGACGACGCCTGCCGGCACGGCGCCGCGCGTCATTTGATCGTTGCCGAAGCGTATGGTCATGTCGGCGCTCCCGTTTTCAATATCGGCGGCGGTTCTGGGATAAGGGACAAGGGAATTGGTGTAGCGCAAGCCTGCAACTTCCGCGATGCGATTGCCGATTTCGTACATCATGCCGGTGGGCTGGCCGTCGCTCCCCATGAATCCCCATGGCGGGCCGAGAATGGTGGCAATCTTGAGCGGTTCGCCGAGCGCCTGGCCAGGCAGCGCCAGCAAGATAGCGAGAATTGCAAACAGCCTGACAACTTTCATTTTCATCACTTTTTTAGATGCGTGAAGTCCATGGATCCCGCGCATAGTGTATGCCCGATTTGCCTGGATGCACTACATGACGATCAATTTTCCATCAGCTTTGTACTGCTGGAAAGGCCGCGCCTGGTGCGCCGCCCTATCCGATTTCAGGAAGGGACATATCCATCAAATGCCACGTCAACTCGTCGTCAGGCAAATCGAGCAGCCAGTCGCGGCGCGGTCGCGGGAACGGCGCGCCCTGGGTCAGCCAGGCCTGGCGCCAGTACTGGTTGACGATGGCCTGCAGCGGATGGTCGGCCGCTACCCACGGTTGCCAGACGCCACTGACGGGACAGGCTTGCCCGCAAGCACAGCTCAACAAAGGCTCGGGCCGCGCCACCTCGCGCAGCAAGCCGCGCGCCGCGCGCGGTTCCACTGCCCCATGGTTGTGCCGTATCGTCAGGCACTGCTCCCACGTCACGCTGCCATAACGACTCTTGCCATCGGCATCGAGCACGCTGAAATGGCGGAACTCTTCGCCTTTGCGCAGCAGCCGGCTCGGCTCCGTCAAGCCCTGCCCAGCGGCGGGTTGCCAATATGCGGAAAATGGCGTGGTCGGCGCATCGCTATGCAAGCCGGCAGGGCGCAGCGCATAGTCGGCTGCCAGGAAATACGGTTTTTGTAACAGCGAGGCGGCGCTTGGCTGCGGGATGGCTGGCGGTGGGCGCACGCCCATGGCGGCGTCGAGCAGGCTCTTTCGTTGACCATCCCAGGGCGGCAGATCGGCCGGCGGCAATGGCAGGATTTTATCGAGGTTGGGGAAGCGGCGATTGGGGTTGAAGCCGAGGGCACGACTAAGTACGCCGTAACGTTCCGCTCGCGCCTTATCAATATACGGAACCAGCATATTTGCAAGATCAAACGGATCGCCGAATTCAATCGTGAGTTTGTTTGCACATTTCTCGCAGCCCAGCCTTACTCCGGTATGTAATACTTGCAAAGCACGTTCTTTGGTTTCAGTAGTTCTTTCCCCATCAGACGTGCCGTCAGGCGTTCTTAATACAACATATAAATAAGATAAATCATATGCGGACGGGCCATATCCCTGCCCCAGCGCGCACTCCATCATCTTGATTGCCACAGGAATATTACCCCACATTTCGGCACCAGGATAATCTTTTCCTGCGGTTAGTTTTTCTCCTAAAAAACCCAGCGCTTGGGGGTTGCCCATTTGCGCCGCCTTTTGCCAGAAGGCATAAGCGCGAGTGCTGTCGCCGTCAACGCCAGTGCTATTCGCATAATACGTCCCCATCCTGTCATAGGCCGCTGGTATGCCCAGTCGCATCGCCTTTTCCACCAGTTGAACCGCTTCTTCCTCACCATATAAAGGATCGCGTCCTTCCACATACAGGCTGGCCAGATTGAGCATCGCCTTCCAGTGCAATCGCTCTGCCGCTTGACGCGTCAGATCGACGATTTTTTTATAATCGCGGTCTTCCACGAAAATTTCAGGATCTTCCATGGCGCGCGCTTCGAGAAACCAGTCCTCCGCTTGTGCATCGATGGGCGGTACCTTGCTCGCCTCAATTTCGCAAATGAAATCAGGAACATGCGGATTGAAGAGCGGCAAACTTTGGTTACGTGGCAGGACTTTGTCGTTAGGCATTTTGCAGGCAATCAAAGGAACAAAGAGAATAACTGCCAACGCAAGAAATGGCAGGCGAAAACAGACGGTATTTTTCTTACTCATGATCAACCCAGACGTATGGTGGAGCTGCGTTTGTCTTCCAGAGGCAGCAAGAAACCGGTCATTTTCTTTAAAATTGCATTTTCAGATTTATCGAATTTTTTCCTGCGATTTGCGCCCATCAGCTCCACCCACTTCCGATAAGCATCCACAATCTCCCCCTTCGTCCCACCCCCTCCATCGACCAATCCCCCGCTATGCAGGCGCCACACCCGCTTGCGCAAATCGAGGGCCACGCGGCGGTCGATGGTGGCGATATTGATTTCGCTGTCGACGGCCATGCTGCGCTGGTTCAGGTTGGCGCTGCCCAAGGTCATGAACACGTCGTCGACCAGCATCAATTTGGAATGGATGTAGATTTCACGGTAACGCCAGCGGTCGTTGTCAAACGCGCTGACATTGAGCATGGCCACCGATACCTTCAGCCCGAATTCGCTTTCGAGCGTCATCACGCCGGGTTTGTTGATGCTGTTGGAATGCCGCACCACGTCGGGCAACTGGACTTCCACCTCGGTGGAAATGCCTAATCTGCCTGTGACACGCCGGGTTTTCGGCTGCTTGTTGTAGTCATCGATCATCTTGTTTTGACCCGTCATGCCATCGTGCTGCCCCAGCGCAGCCAGCGTGTCGTGGGTGCGCGGCACCATCTGCGCCCGTTCGGGCACCGGGATGACGATGAACACGTGCATGACCGGCATATCTTCAAGACTCTTGCCCGCCTTGACACTGCCGGCCTTCCAGGCGGCGACCACCTTCTTGCGCTCGGCCAGCAAATGCCGCGCCCATTCTTCATACTGGAAATACTGGTTTTCCACATACAGGTAGCCGGCCGCCAGGCTGGCCTGGGTCACCGCGCGAAAATAGGTTTCCTTGATCGTCTTGTCTTGTTCCTCGGGCTGGGTCAAGACGATCTGCACGGTGGAGTCGTCCGGCCCGGCCTCGCGCAACAGCTGGGCCGGCGGGTTTTTACATGACGAATACCAACTCACGCATTCCCCGGCGGCCTGATGCGTGCGGTCGTCGATCGCGCGATCCCATGCCTTCACGAAATTGTTATAGAGCGCGATGAGCGCCTTGCCACCGTCGATGGGGCAGGCATAATCCTGATAGGGCTTGAGCGTGGCAAAGCCGCCGTCCGCCGCCATTCCTTGCAAACACTCGCGCCGCTCGTTGGCACCGCCCTGTTCGCGGCGCGTGTCGTCGAGCAGATGGGCCGTCGTGTCCCAATAATCGGTCACCGAGTTCAGGCCCATCACGTAACCGACGGCCTTGGATCCCTTTTCGTGGGAGAAATCGATCAAGACCGGCTTCTGGTGGTGCGTGCCCAGGTATTGCATGCCGGGCTTTTCAATTTCCCCCATCGTCAAGCCGTGCGGCTGGTTTATTTCGGTCGCGATACTCTTGCTGATCGCGGCGCTGTCGCCGTGCCGCAAGCGAATCTCCAGGCCCTCCAACAAGCCATGGAACGCGGCCGCATACCAGCTGTGGCAATATTCTTCACGCGCCAGCATCGGGATGTCCTCGGGCCGGACGTACTCGCCCCAATAACCATTGCCTGCAATCGGTTTCTTTTTTTGGACCGCATCGTTCAACATCGCCAGGCTGGCTCTGGCGCTGATGTCGTCGGCGCGCTGTCCGCCGGTTTTCCATGGCGAGGTGCCGTGCGAATGGCCCGGCATATTGTGCACCATCGGCGAACCGATCCGGTCATACCAGATCAGCAGGCGCACCCTGACGTGACGCCGTGTGGCGGCGATCAACAAGTCGCCAAACGTATCGCCACGCGGCCAGGTGGCGCTGTTGCCGCGCACCAGTTCCATGCCCGGATCGAAACCCCAGCAGCACAAGTCGATGGAATCTTTAGCCTTGGCGATCTCGCCAGCGATGTCGGCGAACCCCTCCTGTCCGCAAATGAACAGCGTCAGCTTGTTGTTGTGCGTGATCGGGTGGCTGGCCTTGCCTTTCAGGTTACGATTTTCCAGCAGCCACTGGAGCGAACTCGTCGCAGTGCGTCCGACTTCGTCGACATGGGTGGTTTCGATGCGGCCGCTCGATTCCGGCATGGTGCTCTCCCGTCAGTGTCGTGAATCATTGAACCCCGCGGCCATCAGCGGTGTCGTCGAATGCGCGCAAGCCGCGGTTCGACAGCTTCTGTTCGCCGTCCGGCGCCGCGTTCGGGTCGAAGCGTGCGCTCGCTTGCAATGAAAACTCTTCGCCATTGCCAAGGACGACACGGTAGCGCGGCGTGCCGTCCTGGTGCGCGATCAGGATGCGGCCGAATTCGTCGGTCAGGCCTTGCTCGACTTCGGCCTCCCCGTTGTACAGCGTGTACGGCACATTGGCATACAGGCCGCCATCCGCATGGGCCTGGATCGTATGCTGCAATTGCCCCGCTACCGGCGCGACGGGCGGTTCCAGCTCCGGTTGCGGCCGGTTCTTGGGCGCCAGCGTTTCCAGGTTTCCATGGAACAGCGTCGGCGACGCGGTAAAAAACTGTACCTTGTCGCTAATTTCAAGCATGCAATCGGCGCCATGCAGGCGCACGCCTTTGCGGCCGCGAATATTCACCCAGTCGGCCTGGCTGATCAATTCCAGAACCTTGTTGGCGACGATTTCGACCGCATCGGTTTGCGCCGCGATCTGCACCGGGCCAGCTGCGGCGATCAGTTTCATGCCCGCCTTGTGGACGAACAGGCGCAGCGCTGCGCCGATGCTGGCGAACAGGCCGCCGCCGGCCGCCAGCGACAGGTCGCACCCGGTCGTCAGCGCGGTGTGTTCGGCGCTGGCGATGTGCGTCGATTGCGCGCTCGTCGTTTCGATACCGGCCGGACTGGCCAGCACCAGATGCGGCTTTGACAATTCGGGAAATGCGTTTTCGCCATTGCCACCACCGCCCTTGATCGCGGCATGCTGGGCTTTCAGCACATCGGCGGCGGCGCCCTGCTGGGCGGCGCTTTCTTGCGCGCCGTAATGCTGCGCCAAGGCGGCAAGCGCCTTGTGCCGCTCAGCTGCCTCGGCCAACCGGCGCAAGGTCTCATCCATGCTCTTGATATGCGAGGCGGCGCCAGGGCGCGCTTCGGTGGTCAGCAACATGCCGCGGCCGGCGCGCGCCACGCCCCAGGCATCTGACGCCAGTTCCCAGCCCTCGCCACGCGCATCCTTGCGCCCGCTGGCGTCTTCGATGCGGCTGATGCAGCCGAGCGACAATTGGCTGTGCTGATGATCGCTTTTCAGTTGCGCCTGGATGTGCTGGTGCGTATCGTCGAGTACCAACTGGTTGCCGCGCACGCCGTAGCCGCCGCCAGGCATCAGCTCGGCGCTGCGCCAGCCGCCGAGTACGCGTTGCCCCGGCAAATTCCACGGCGGCGCATGGTTGCCGTTGTACACCGCACCGACAATGACGGGACGGTCGATATTGCCGTCGAGAAACTGGATCAGCATTTCCTGGCCGATGCGCGGCAACGCGATCTGGCCGAAGGCCTGGCCCGCCCATGGCGTCATGACCCTGATCCATGGCGAACTGCCCGCGTCGAACTTGCCCAGCCGGTCCCAGTGGAATTGCACCTTCACCCGGCCCAGCGCGTCGGTATGGATGGTTTCGCCTGCCGGTCCGGTGACGATCGCCGTCTGCACGCCGGGCAAGGCACAAGGCGTGCTGTTGAACTGCCGCCCCGGATACCAGCGGATGCTCTTGCGGATGCAGCGAAAACGGTTTTCATAATGCGACTTCGCGCCCATCCCTGCCTGGTAATTGTTGCTGGCGATATGATCGACCGACAGGATCAGGTATTCGCGCGAGCCGATGTCCGGGCGCGCCGCTTCACCTCTGGCCGGCATGGCTTGCTTGCCGCTGAAGTGTCCGTCCAGCGTGAAACTGCGCCCGGCCTGGGCGCAGCGGTGATTGCCGCTAGCGTCGAAGTATTGCGCCTGGCAGTTCTGCTCCTCCAGGCGGCGTTGCGCCAGCGCTTCGCCATCGCCCATGTCGGCATAGCCATAGCCGGTGTTTTGATACAGTTCATGGGCAAACACGTCGCCCTGCTGGTGCAGCGCATAGCCGCTGGCGCGGCTGGCATACGGCTGCTTGTAGTTGAAGCTGGCCAGCGTGAGCGAGCCTGAAGCGATCTTGCGTATTGCCTGCCAATCGCGTATGCCGTCGCCCTCCTGCGAGCCCGCGCCGCTGCGAAACACCATCTCGTCGGCTACACTGGCATCGCCGTCGCCTGGATCGATGCTGTCCGTCAGCCAGGTATTGTCGCCCAAACAGAGTGTATGGCCGTCGGCGCGATGTTCATACCAGTAATGAATACCCTGGTCTTCCCAGCGCCGGTGCAGATGGTTGTAATCGGTTTCATTATGCTGGTTGGCGCAGCTTAATATCGCTTTTTCCTCATGCAACCGGTTTTGCCAGTCGCGCTGCAAATAATGATCGAAGGTCGTTTCGCTGATGTCGATGACCGTGCGTTCGTGGAACGAGACGTTATCCATGCGCAGCCTGGACAACGCCAGCCAGGGTTGCAGCACCATCTGGTAGAAAGCGAAACCGCCATCGCTGCGCAACAAGCGAAATTCGCCGACGTAACCATTAAAATGGCGCAAGCTGCCGTCATCGCGCACCATCGAAATCGTGACCATGCGTCCCATCATCGCTGCCAGGGGAACGTGGAGATTGTCCGACAGCAGTTCGACGTCGAAGCGGAAGTCGCGTGACATTTCCTCGTGTGCCCGCAAACTGTTGACCAGCAGCGCGGTATCGGGCGGACCATCGTCGCGCGGAAAATCCATGCGCAGCAAGCGGCTGTCCTGGGTTCTCCAGCCCGCTCCGAAAAGGCGCGCCAGATCGGCTGCCAGCCCGCCATCATCCATATCGCCCCCTTCAAACTTGTTCCCCTGGCCCATGCTAACCATGCTGAACGCTGGCATCTTGATGGAACTCAAACTAGTTGCCCATACGTAAAAAAGCCGCATCGGCCTTACGGCTGATGCGGCTTGTTTAGCGTCGAAAATTACTTCTTGGCAGCTTTCGGATACTTGATCGTCATTTCCTTGAGCAAGTTATCGGCATGGTCCACTTCCTGCATCACCCACAGCATGTAGCGGATGTCGAGGTGGATGGCGCGCGTGATGGCCGTGTCGAAGTACCAGTCCTTGGTGATCGATTCATACGTCGAATCGAAGTTCAGGCCGATCAGCTCGCCACGCTTGTTCATCACGGCCGAGCCGGAATTGCCGCCCGTGGTGTCCGCGCTGGTCAGGAAGTTGACGGGCACCGTGCCCAGCACCGGGTCGCGGAACTGGCCATAGCGTTTTTCCTTGACGGCATCAATCAGGCCTTGCGGCGCTTCGAACGGGGCCTTGCCAGTGACTTTCTCGACGATGCCTTCCACGGTCGTGAACGGGCCCTTGGTCAGCCCGTCGCGCGGCGAGTACGGCGAGACCGTGCCGTAGGTCACGCGCAGGGTGGAGTTGGCGTCAGGATACACCGGCTTGCCTTGCGACTTTTTCCAGGCAATCACCGCTTGCATGTATTGCGGAATCACACGTTCCAGGTTGCCGTCGATTTCCTTGCGGCGCTCTTCCAGCGCCAGTTCCACCGGCTGCAACTTGACGGCCAGCTGCATGAAGGCGTCGTCGGAGCGGGCCACGGCAGCCTGATCCTTTTCCAGCCAGGCCAGGCGCTTGGCCGTGTCAGCCAGTTGCGTCTGCTGGTACAGGGCCGCCACGGCCGCTGGCGCCGGCAGCAGCGCGTCCAGGCCTTGCGGATGGCTCTTCGCGGCCAGTTGCGCGTAACGTTTCAGGCCCGCTGCAAAACGCGCCTGGTCGACCTGGTTGACGTACGACTGTTCCAGGCGAGCCAGACGGGCCTTGATGAAGGCCAGGTCGCGCTGCTGGAAGCCCGATTCGCGCTCGGCGTCCGTTTTCTGGCGCTCCAGCGACAAACGGTAGATGGTGCGCGCGCTTTTCAGCAAGTCGCTGTTGGTGGCCACGGACCAGGCGAACTCTTCTTCGCTGAGGGCCATGTCGCTGGCGATCGCCGCGTCCAGTTCGGCCAGCAGGGTAGCCGAGACATTCGGCTGCTTGGCGTACCAGGCGCGGAATTCGGCATCCTGCACGTCCTTGATGGCGGCGATGTCCTTGCGCGCGAAACCGTCGAGCAAGCCCTGGGTTTTCTTCAGCACGTTGTTGATGCTTTTCACCACGCTCGCATAGCGCACGGCAGCGGCCGCGTCGCCATGGGTGGCGTCGGCCATCACGGCCAGGTCCGCCTGCAGTTCCGATACTTTCAATGGGAAAGCCGTGTCGCGTGCAAAACGGATTTCCGCCGGCAGCTTGTAGCGGCTGGTGCGGCCGGGGTAGCCCGCCAGCAAGATGCCGTCGCCGGCCTTCAAGCCTTCAGCCGAGACCACCAGGAAGTCCTTCGATTTGTACGGCACGTTGTCGGGCGACGGATCGGCCGGACGGCCATCCTTGCCCACGTAGGCGCGCAGGAACGAGTAATCGCCCGTGTGGCGCGGCCATTCGTAGTTATCGATGTCACCGCCGAAGTTGCCGATCTTGTCCGATGGCGCGTACACCAGGCGCACGTCGCGTATCATCATCTGGCGGATGCGGTAGTACTCGAGGCCGCGGTGGAAAGCGGGCACGGAGCAGCGGTACATCTTGTCCGTTTCGCATTCGGCGATCAAGTCCTTGACGCGCTTTTCCACCGCTTCGTGGCGCGCGCGGCCCGTCATGTCGGCCGTCAAGCCTTTCAGCACGCGCTCGCTGACGTTCTCGACCTTGTCGGTCACATACACGAGGCTGTTCGGACCGCCCGGCAGCTCTGCGGCGCGCGTCTTGGCCAGGAAACCGTTGGTGATGTAATTGTGTTCCGGCGTGGAATTGCGCTGCACGGCGCCATACGCGCAGTGGTGGTTCGTCACCACCAGGCCCGCGTCGGAGACGAAAGCGGCCGAGCAACCGCCGAGCGACACGATGGCGCTCATCGGATGCTTGCTCAGGTCGGCCAGTTTTTCCGCAGGTATTTCGATGCCGACCCGTTTCAGGTCAGCTTTCAGCTGTGGCAGCTGGTGTGGTTGCCACTGCCCTTCGTCGGCGTGTGCGCCGGCGAACGCGCCCAACAAGGCGACTGGTAAAACGATTGTTTTGAACAAGATATGCCCCTCCATAAATAGCAGGCGAAAGTATAGCCTGTCACAGGGGCCTGAGTCGGCAAAAATTAACGCATTGCAATTTCTGTATCAGGCGGCCGGCCGCCCCGCTCCCGGCAAGGGAATCTGCAGGGACAAACGGCAACCGGCGCCCGCGGCCGGCATGCCCACCTCGAAGTGGCCGCCCAGCGCCGTCACGCGTTCGGTAATGCCGATCAGGCCAAAGCACTGCTTCTTGCGCTGCTGCTGCGGCGTGATGCCGATGCCGTTGTCGCTGATGACCACATACACGGCACAGGCATCCGAACTGAGCTCGATCTCGACCTGGCTGGCCTGGGCATGGCGCATGACGTTGCTGAGCGCTTCCTGCACGATGCGAAACAGCACGATCTCGACCTGGCTGCCGATGGCGGCAAACAGGGCCTCGTCGCGTATCAGCAGGCGGCAAACGACGCCGCTGCGTTTGCGGAAGTCACCCACCTGCCATTCGATAGCGGCCTGCAAGCCCAGGTCCAGCGCCATCGGGCGCAGCTCGTTCATGATGCCGCGCACGCTCTTGATGGTGGTGTCGACATTGCTGAGCACGGCGCCAACGCGGCGGTGCAGGCGCGGATGGGAACCTTCCGTGCGCGCGCTGAGCATGGAAATATCGATGCGCAGCGCCAGCAGGTTTTGCCCCAGTTCATCGTGGATATCGCGCGAAATGCGCTTGCGCTCGTCTTCCTTGGCCGTTTCCAGGTGCAGCGCCAGCTGGCGCAGCTGCGCATGCGACTGGCGCAACGCGCCATCCATCAGCTTGCGCTCGGTAATGTCCGTGTGCGCCACCACCACGCGCAGCGGCCCTTCGCCGAGGAAACGGCTGATCCTGGCCTGCGACCAGCGGGGGCCTGAGCGCGTGGCAAATTCATACTCGAGCGCAAACGTGTCGGCCGTGCCCGCAATCACGGCGCGAATGCCGGCGGACAGCTCGCGTCCCGCGCTGCGCTGCCAGCGCGGGTCCGTCTCGCAGAATTCCAGGTATTGCAGCGGCCGTGGCGTTTGCCCGACGAAGGCCAGGCACGCCTGGTTGGCATGCACGAGGCTGCCCGCCTGGTCCAGCACCAGCACCCGGTCCGTCAGCGAATCGATGGTGGCGTGAAAGAAGCGCTCGGCATCGCGCAAGGCTTCCTGTGCCCGCTCGCGCTGCTGCACTTCCAGCTGCAGATGCTGGTTGGCGCGCAGCAATTCGGCCGTGCGGTCGATGACGCGCTGATCCAGTTCGCGGTGCAGTTCGCGCAAGTCCGCTTCGGCCAGCTTGCGCTCCGTGATGTCGGAAAACACGCCGACAAAGTGGCTGATGCCGCCGTCCGGGCTGCGCATGGGCGTGATCGACAGCGATTCGACGAAGCGCTCGCCATTCTTGCGCCGGTTCACCAGTTCGCCATACCAGCTGCCATCCTGGTGCAGGCTGCGCCACATGGCTGCATAAAAATGCGGCAAATGCGTGCCGCCGCCGAGGAAGGACGGATCGCGCCCGATGGCTTCCTCCGCCTGGTAGCCGGTGATGGTGGTGAAGGCGGGATTGACGGAAATGATGCGGTTGCCGCTGTCCGTCACCAGCACGCCTTCGCGGATGCTGTCGAGGATGACGAAGGCGCGCCGCAAGGCCGATTCGCGCGCATGCTCGTCGCCCAGGTCCGTCACCAGCATGCGCGCCGTGGCACTGGCCGCGTCGACATTGGCCTCGATGCGCACCATGCCGCCCATGCCGCCCGCTTCGCCTTCGAACAGTTTTGCCTCGAGCACCTGGCGCGCGCCGCTGGCAAAGACGGCATCGAGGAAGCGGCGGAAGCCGCCCTGCGCATGCGGCGCGACGAATTGCTCGAAACGCCGCCCCAGCAGCTGGTTCTTGTCGCGCTGCAACAAGCCGCAGGCCGCCACGTTGACACGCGTGATGACGCCCTCGCGCGCCAGCGAAAAATAGCTGACGGGCGCCTGTTCATACAGTTGCGCATAACGGTCACGGCTGCTTTCAAACTCATTCTTCAGCTGTTCCAGCTCGGCCAGGGCCGCACTCTGCATTTCCAGCTCAATCTGGCTGACCTGCAATTCATGCAGCTGGCGCATCACCTCTTCATTCGACTGCGGCGGCGCTACGGACTGGCGCTGCTGCGCCGCCAATTGCTCGGCCTGCTCTCGCAACCTGGCCAGCCCGCTCCCGTCGTCGAATGGTTCGCTCATGACGCGCTCTCTCCCGCTTTCCCGTCTGCCGCCGCGCCGGACTGGATTTGCCGTAACTGGGCTTCCAGCAGTTTCGATTCTGTAATGTTGATGAAGGTCACCACCACGCCATCGATCACATTCTCGATCGTGCGGTACGGCATGATGCGCACGTTGTACCAGCGTCCCGTCTTGGTTTCCACTTGCCGCTCGCAAAACACCAGGCTGCGGATCACTTCCAGTGCGTCCGCTTCCAGGTTCGGGTAGGTCAGGTCGTTGACGATGTCGCTGAGCGGGCGGCGCAAGTCCGTCTGGATCAGCTTGTAAATTTGCGTGGCCGGCGCCGTGAAACGGCGGATGCGCAGCTCGCTGTCGAGGAAGATGGTGGCGATATCGGTGCTATTGAGCAGGTTTTTCATGTCGCTGTTGACGAGCGACAAATCATCGACCTTCGATTGCAGCTCGGCATTGACCGTGTACAGCTCTTCATTGAGCGACTGCATTTCTTCCTTCGACGTCGTCAGTTCCTCGTTCGTCGATTGCAATTCTTCATTGGTCGACTGCAATTCCTCGTTGGCCGATTTCAGTTCTTCGCGCGAGGTCTGCATCTCGTCGCGCACGGCCTGGATTTCATTGCGCGCCTGGATCAGCTGCTGCTCCAGTTCCAGCACCTTCGGATTCGGCGAGCGGCCGCGGCGCACTTCGGCCACCAGTGGCGCGCTGGAAAACGTCACGAACACCATGCCGCGCAAGGATTCAGGCTGGCTCAGCGCTTCCGCGCTCAGGTCCACGCCCAGCGATTGGCCCATATGGTCCTTGACCACCAGGCCCTTCAGGCGCACCACGCTTTCGCTTTGCAGCGCTTGCTTGATGAGTCCTGCCAACTCATAGCGCAAGCCTTCGCGCGCCATCGCGTGAATATTCCAGTTGGCCTTGCCTGCCGCCGGTTCCAGAAACGCGCCCGTGCGGCCGTTGATGTACAGGATGTCCCCATCCTGGTTCAGCAGCGCGGCAGCCGGTGAATATTTCTGGAGCAATAATTGCTCGACATGGGATTGTATCTTTCCGGTCATGCTGACTTCTCTCGTGTCGCTAGGTGTAGGTGGGGATGCCAACGATACCTTGGTAGGAAAATACGTGGGCAGGCGCTGGCGCGCCAGGTTGTCGAGACGGCGGTACAGCCGGGTCGACGTGGTCAGCGGCGAAAACAGGTCGGAAAAATGACCGGGCGTGTCTGCGCTTCCCAGCAACAAAATTCCGTCCCGGTTCAAGGCGTAATGAAACAAGGGTATCAAACGCTGCTGCAACTTGGCATTGAGATAAATCAACAGATTGCGGCAGCACAGGATGTCGAGCTTGGTAAACGGCGGGTCCGAAATGATGTTTTGCTGGGCAAAGATGATCGAGTTGCGGATCTCTTTTTTCACGTGGTAGTCGTTCTTGTCGCGCAAGAAGAAACGCTCCAGGCGCTCGGCAGATACATCACTGCTGATACTGTGCGGAAAGCGCCCCTGGCGCGCGCGGTCGATGGCGTCGCCCGACAGGTCGGTGGCAAAAATCTGCAGGCTGTACTTCGATGGCGGGTTGCTGCTGGCCACCACTTCATGGAAGACCATGGCCAGCGAATACGCTTCCTCTCCCGTGGAACAGGCCGGTATCCATGCCTTGAAGGCGCGCCCGTCCGGATGGGCCGCCAGCATTTGCGGCAAGACCACCATCTTCAGGTACTCCCACACCTTCTGGTCGCGGAAGAAGCTCGTCACGCCGATCAGCAATTCCTTGAACAATAAATCGATTTCAGCGGGATTGGCGCGCAAATACGGCACATATTCTTCCATCGACGTCATTTGATACAAGCTCATACGCCGCTCGATGCGGCGCAGCACCGTATTGATCTTGTAGTCGGTAAAGCTGTTGCCCGTGTGCGCCGACAGCAAGCCCACAATTTCTTGCAGAGAATTGCGCCCGCCCGGTTCGTGCCCCGGCAAGCTGAGAAAGCTGCTGCGGAACAGATAGCTGATGATCTTCTCCGGCATCTTGTCGGGAAAGTCAATCAGGTCCACCACTTCTGCGGAAATAGCGCTCTGCGGCATCATGTCGAACTTGGCCGCATCCGGGTGCTGCGCCAGAGTCAGGCCGCCCGCCTGCTTGATGGCCTGCAAGCCGCGCGTGCCGTCGCTGCCCATGCCGGAAAAAATCACGCCCACGGCCAGTTCGCCCAGCTCACTGGCGAGGCTCTCGAAAAAAGTATTGATGGGCAGGCGGTGCCCGCGCAGCTGCAGCGGCTCGCTGAGCAGGAAACGCCCCCGGGACAGAGTCAGGTCCGCGTTCGACGGTATCACATAGATATGGTTGGGCCGCAATTCCGCCTGGTGCGTGATTTCGGTGACGGGGATGCTGGTGGCGCGCTGCAGCAATTCCGGCAGCATGGCCTTTTGCGTGGGATCAAGATGCTGGATCACCACATAGGCAATCCCGCTTTCCTGCGGCACGTTCGCCAGGAAAGCGACGATGGGATCGAGCCCGCCAGCGGAAGCGCCGATGGCCACCACAGGGAAAACGATGGTGGCCAACTCGGGAACGGAAGTATTGCTCTGTTTGCTGCGTGTCATCGTCGGCAAGAATGCAGCCGCGGCACGTGCGCCTGGCTGGCGGATAGATAATCTGGCATTCTAGCACCCAAGACGCACGGCAAAACGCGAATTTGGCGCGCGGGCTGCCTACCCCTTACTGCGCCTGCGGCACATGCCAGCCGCCGCCCAGCGACTGGATCAGCGCCACGGCCGTCGTCTGGCGGTCCGCCTGCGCCTGCACCAGCGAACGGCGCGCCGACAACGCCGTCACTTGCGCCGTCACCACGTCCGTATAGCCGACCTGGCCCGCGTTGTAGCGGTTCAGCATCTGCTGCTCCACCTGGTCGGCGGCGGACGAGGCCTGCTGGCGCAAGGCCAGCTGCTCGGCCAGCGCGCGCGTGGCCGACAACTGGTCTTCCACGGCGCCAAAGGCACTCAATACCGTCTGGCGGTAGCGCGCCACGGCCGCCTCATGCCCCGCCCTGGCCGCGTCCACGCTGGCCGTGGTGGCGCCCGCGTTGAACAGCGTTTGCGCGGCCGACACGCCCAGCGACCACAGGCTCGACGAAGCATTGAACAGGTCGCCGACCTTGCTGGCGCCGGAACCATACGATCCCGTCAGGTTCAGGCTTGGGTAGTAGGCCGAGCGGGCGATGCCGATCTGCTCGTTGGCCACGGCCACCCTGCGCTCGGCGGCCGCGATGTCGGGACGGCGCTGCAGCAGGGTCGACGGCACGCCCAGCGGCACCTCGGGCACGGTCAGGGTCCACGGCGCCACGGCCAGGCTGAAGTCGGACGGCGCCTTCCCCAGCAGAATGGCGATCGCGTGTTCCAGCTGCGCGCGTGAACGCGTCTGGCTGGACAGATCGATCTGCGCATTGGCCAGCTGCGTCTGCGCCTGCAGCAGGTCGGACCTGGCGGCGATGCCGGAATTGAAGCGGTTGCTGGTGATGTCGAGCACGCGCTTGTAGCCATCGATGGTGGCGTTCAGCAGCGCGATCTGCGCATCGCTCTGGCGCAGCGAAAAATAATTGATGGCCAGCTCGCCCTGCGCCGACAGGCGCGCCGCAGCCAGGTCGGCCGCGCTGGCGGCGGCACTGGCATCGGCCCCCGTCACGCCGGCGCGCAGCTTGCCCCACACGTCCGGTTCCCACGAGGCGCCGATGGCGGCCTTGAAGTTGTTGTTCGTCTGCTGCTCGCCCCCGCCACCGGAACGGGCACCGCTGCCCGTCAGGTTCACCGTCGGGAACAGCGAGGCGCGCTGTTCGCGCACCAGCGCGCGCGCCTGCTCGTACGAGGCGATGGCAGCGGCCACATTCTGATTCGAGATGTCGATGCCTTCGGCCAGCTGGTTCAGCTGCGCGTCGCCGAACAGGGTCCACCAGGGACCGCGCTCCAGGGTATCGGCCGGCACGGCAGGTTGCCAGCCGGCCGCTTCCTTGAACGTTTGCGGCGCGGCGGCCGTCGGCGTTTCATACGCGGGGCTGACGGCGCAACCGGCCAGGAGAACTGCGGCCGCCGCCAATGCCAGCAGGTGGCGTGCGGGGACGGCGGATGGAATAGGTTTTACTTGCTTCATGATTGTGTGCTCGGGTTATCTGGCCCAGGAATGCGGCTCAATTGCTGCTCGTCGGCGCTGCGCGTGCGCAGCTTGTCGAGCAGGATGTAGACCACCGGGGTGGTCAGCAATGTGAGTAACTGGCTGGCAATCAGGCCGCCGATGATGGCGACCCCCAAGGGCTGGCGTAGCTCCGACCCCTCGCCGAAACCGATCGCCAGCGGCAAGGCGCCAAGCGCCGCCGCCAGAGTGGTCATCAGAATGGGGCGGAAACGCAGCAAACATGCCTCGCGCACCGCTTCCACCGCTGTCAAGCCGCGCGAACGCTCGGCCTCCAGCGCGAAGTCGATGATCAATATAGCATTTTTCTTGACGATACCGATCAACAGGAACACGCCGATCAGGGCGATGATGGAAAACTCCATGCGGAACAGCAGCAAGGCCAGCACGGCGCCCACCCCCGCCGAGGGCAGGGTCGACAGCACGGTGATCGGGTGGATCAGGCTTTCGTACAGGATGCCCAGCACGATGTAGATCACCACGATGGCCGCCAGGATCAACAACGGCTGCTCCTTGTTGCTGTCCTGGGCACTCTTCGCCGAACCCTGGAAGCTGCCGCGCACATTCACCGGCATGCCGATTTCCGACTCCGCCTGGGCCACGGCCGCCTGCCCGTCGCTGAGCGGATAACCGTCGGCCAGGTTGAACGACACGGTGGTGGCCAGCTCCCCGCCCTGGTGGTTGATCGAGGTGGCCGTCGAGCTTTCGGCAAAGCTGCTGAACGAGGACAGCGGCACCATGTGCGCCAGGGTCGTGGACAGGGCCGAGCCGCTGGACGGATCGCGCGCCGCCGTCGTATTGGACGTCGTCGCGGTGACGGCTGATGTGACTACACTGGTGGTCGTGCTGACACCGGCCGCGTTGGAGGCCGGCACATACACGGAGCGCAGCGCTTCCGGGCTTTGCGCATAGCGCGGCGCCACTTCCATGATCACGTGGTACTGGTTCAGCTCATCGTAGATGGTCGCCACCTGGCGCTGGCCGAAGCTGTTGTACAGCGCATTGTCGATATCCTTGACTTGCACGCCCAGCTGCGTGGCGCGGTCCTTGTCGATGGAAACAAACGTTTCCACGCCGTTTTCCGCCTGGTCCGTGTCGACGTCGATCAGGGCCGGCTGCAGTTTCATCTGGTCGGCCAGTTTCGCCGCCCATTTCTTCAGGTCCGCCTGGTTGTCGCTGATCAGGGTGTACTGGTAGGTGGAATTGCTGGAACGCCCGCCCATGCGCAAATCCTGCACGGGGTTGAGGAACAGCGAAATGCCCGTCACCTTGGCCAGCTGCGGGCGCAAACGGGCGATCACGGCCTGGCCCTTGTCGGTACGCTGCGAGGCCGGTTTCAAATCGATGAACATGAAGCCGCCCCCTGCCCGTCCGCCGCCCGTAAAGCCGACGACGGTGGCGACGGCCGGATCGTCCTTGATGATGTCGACCAGCTGGCGCAATTTACCCTGCATGGCCTGGAACGAGATGCTCTGGTCGGCGCGCATGCCGCCATTGATCTGGCCCGTGTCCTGCTGCGGGAAGAAGCCCTTGGGCGCGGCCGCGAACAGGTACACGTTCAGGCCGACGACGAACACGAGGATCGTCATCACCAGCGCGGCGCTCGACAAAGCCCAGTCCAGGCAATGTTCATACACTTTCAGCATGCGCTCGAAACCGCGCTCGAACCAGCGCGCCACCACACCCGGCTTCTTATGCTGCTGGCCGCTTTTCAGCAGCCAGGCGCACATCATCGGCGTGGTCGTGAGCGAGATCACCAGCGAAATCATCACGGCGGCCGACAAGGTGACGGCAAATTCGCGGAACAGCCGCCCCACCTGGCCGCCCATGAACAGCAGCGGGATGAAAACGGCCACCAGCGACAGGCTGATCGACAGTACGGTAAAACCCACTTCGCGCGCGCCCAAGAGGGCCGCCTTGAAGCGGTCCATACCCGCCTCGATGTGGCGCTGCGTGTTTTCCAGCACCACGATGGCATCGTCGACGACAAAGCCGGTGGCCACCGTGAGCGCCATCAGCGACAGGTTGTTCAGGCTGAAACCCAGCATGTACATCACGCCAAAGGTACCCAGCAAGGAGACGATGGTGGCCACGGCCGGGATGATGGTAGCGCGCACGCTGCGCAGGAAAGCGCTGACCACCAGCACGACGAGCACGATGGACAGGATCAAGGTGAATTCGATCTCGTGCAGGGACGAGCGGATGGAGTTGGTGCTGTCGGACGCCACCTGCAGCTTGATGTCGCCGGGCAGCTGCGCCTGCAGTTGCGGCAGCAGCGCGCGCACACCGTCCACCGTGGCGATGACGTTGGCGCCCGGCTGGCGCGTGATCAGCACGATGACGGCCGGGTCGCCATTGAACAGGCCCAGGGTATTGTTGTTTTCCACGCCGTCGACCACTTCAGCCACGTCGTCGAGGCGGATGGCGGCGCCATCGCGCCAGGCCACCACCAAGCTGCGGTAGTCGGCGGCGCTGCGCCCGCCCGAGGCCGTGCTGGCGCCCGAATAGATCTGCAGCCTGCGCGCATCGCCGGAAATCGCCCCCTTGGGACGGTTGGCATTGCTGGCCTGGATGGCCGCGCGCACGTCTTCCATCGACACGCTGTAGTGATTGAGCTGGTAGGGCAGCAATTCCACGCGCACGGCCGGCAGCGAACCGCCGCCCAGTTCCACGTCGCCCACGCCCTTCACTTGCGCCACCTTTTGCTGCACCAGATTCGATACAGCATCGTAGATCTGGCCCGGCGTGCGCGTTTTCGACGTCAGCGCCAGGATGATCACGGGCGCGTCGGACGGATTGGCCTTGCGGTAGGTGGGGTTGCTGCGCAGGGTGGCCGGCAAGTCCACGCGCGCGGCGGCAATGGCCGCCTGCACTTCGCGCGCGGCCGAATCGATCTTGCGGTTCAGGTCGAACTGCAGGTTGATGCGCGCCGAACCCGTGCCCGACGACGACGTCATCTCGTTCACGCCCGAGATCACGCCCAGGCGCCGCTCCAGCGGCGTGGCCACCGAGGTGGCCATGGTCGCGGGGCTGGCGCCGGGCAGGCTGGCGCTGACGGAAATGGTCGGATAGTCGACCTGCGGCAGCGGCGAGACGGGCAGCACGAAGAAGGCGCCGATGCCCGCCAGCGCGATGCCGATGGTCAGCAGCACGGTGGCGATGGGGCGCTTGACGAACGGTTCGGACAGGTTCACGCAGCGCTCCCCGCATTATCGGCCGGCTTGTCCAGGTTCACCCCAGGTGTCTTGCGCGCGAAACGCTGGCCCAGGCGGTCGAAGCCCAGGTAGATGACGGGCGTGGTAAACAAGGTCAGCACCTGGCTGACGATCAGGCCGCCGAAGATGGCCAGGCCCAGCGGACGGCGCAACTCGGCGCCCTCGCCCCAGCCCAGCATCAGCGGCACGGCCGCGAACAGCGCCGCCAGGGTCGTCATCAAAATAGGGCGGAAACGCAGCAGGGCCGCCTGGTGGATGGCTTCCTGCGGGCTTTTTCCTTCATCGCGTTCGGCCTCGATGGCGAAGTCGATCATCATGATGGCGTTCTTCTTGACGATGCCGATCAGGAGGATGATGCCGATGATGCCGATCACGCCCAGGTCCTGCCCGGAAATCATCAGCGCCAGCAAGGCGCCCACGCCGGCCGACGGCAGCGTCGACAGAATCGTCAGCGGGTGAATGTAGCTTTCGTACAGCACGCCCAGCACGATGTAGACGCAAACGACGGCGGCCAGGATCAGCCACAGTTGGTTCGACAGTGAATTTTCATACGCGCCGGCCGCGCCGAGGAAGGTCAACGTCACCGATGGCGGCAAGGCGATGTCTTTGGCCGCCTGGCGGATGGCGTCGACGGCGCTGCCCAGCGCCACGCCTTGCACCGTATCGAAACCCAGGGTGGTGGCCGGATACTGCGCCACGTGCGTGATTTGCAGCGGCGCCTGTTTTTCGCTGACGCTGGCAAAGGCGGACAGCGGCGTCGACTTGCCGGAACCCGTACGCACCTGCAGTTCCGCCAGATCGGCCGGCGTGGTGACGATGCCCGGCTGCGCTTCGAGGATCACGCGGTACTGGTTGGTTTCCGTGAAAATGGTCGAGATGATGCGCTGGCCGAAGGCGTTGTACAGCGCATCGTCGACGGTCGCCGTGGTCACCGACATGCGCGCGGCGCTGTCTCGGTCAATCGCCACGGTGACGGCGGCGCCCGTGGCGCCCGCATCCGTGACAACGTTGCGCAGCTGCGTTTTTTCACGCATGCGCGCGGCCAGCTTGCCGGCCCACTCGGTGACGGTGGCCGTGTCGGCCCCTTCGAGCGAGACGCGGTACTGCGTGGGTCCCGATTCGGCATCGATGGTGAGATCCTGCGTCGGCTGCAGATACAAGGTCACGCCGGCCACTTTGGCCACGCGGTTGCGCAGCCGCTCCATGATCTCGTCCTGATTGCCGCTGCGCGGACGCTTCAGGTTGATCAGCATGCTGCCCGTGTGCAGCATGGTGTTGTTGGCCGCATCGACGCCGACGAGGGAACTCAAGGTATCGACAGCGGGGTCTTCCAGCAGCGCGCTGGCGGCGGCCTGCTGCAAGGTCGCCATGCGTTCGTAGGAAACGGCTTGCGAGGTTTCGATGCGCGCCTTCAGCTGCCCCGTGTCTTGCGTGGGGAACAGGCCTTTCGGAATCGTGATGTACAGAATCACCGTCAGCAGCAAGGTGGCCAGGGCGACGAGCAGGGTCAAGCCCTGGCGTTTCAATACCCACACCAGCGCATGGTCGTACTGCACAATCACGCGGTCGAGGAAAGCCTGGATGCGCTGGCCCATGGCGCTGACCTTTTCATCGGCACGGCTTTTCAGCCAGCGCGCCGACATCATCGGCACCAGGGTCAGCGAGACGACGGCGGAAATCAGAATCGTGATGGCCAGGGTCATGGCAAATTCGCGGAACAAGCGGCCCACCACGTCACCCATGAACAGCAGGGGAATCAGCACGGCGATCAAGGACACCGTCAGCGAGATGATGGTAAAGCCGATCTGCGACGCGCCCTTCAGGGCAGCGGCCATCGGCGTTTCGCCCTCTTCGATGTAGCGGGCGATGTTTTCGATCATGACGATGGCGTCATCGACGACAAAGCCGGTGGCGATGGTCAAGGCCATCAAGGAGAGGTTGTTCAGGCTGTAGCCGAGCAAATACATGACGCCGCAGGCGCCGATCAGCGAAATCGGCACGGACAGGCTGGCGATCACGGTGGCGCGCATGCTGTGCAAAAAGGCGAAGATCACCAGCACCACCAGCAGCACGGACAACAGCAGTTCCATTTCCACGTGCTCGACGGAGGCGCGGATACCCGTGGTGCGGTCGCTCAGCACATCGAGCTTCATGGCCGCCGGCAGGCTGGCCTGCAAGTCCGGCAGCAGGGCCTTGATGGCGTCGACCGTCTTGATGACGTTGGCGCCGGGCTGCCGCTGCACGTTCAGGATGATGGCCGGCCGCTTGCCCGACCAGGCGCCCAGGCGCGTGTTTTCCGCGCTGTCGACGACATTGGCCACATCAGCCAAGCGCACGGGCGCGCCGTTTTTATAGGTGATGATCAGGCGCTTGTAGTCTTCCGCCGTCACCAACTGGTCGTTGGCGTTGATGGTAAACGAGCGCGTGGGACCGTCGAAACTGCCCTTCGCGCTGTTGACGTTGGCCGCCGCGACGGCGGTGCGCAGGCTGTCGAGGCCCAGGCCATACGAGGCCAGCAATTTGGTGTCGCCCTGGATGCGCACGGCGGGACGCTGGCCGCCCGACAGCGACACCAGGCCCACGCCGTTGACCTGGCTGATCTTCAGCGCCAGACGCGTGTTGACGATATTTTGCACCTGCGTCAGCGGCATCGTGTCCGAGGTAATCGCCAAGGTCAGCACGGGCGCGTCGGCCGGGTTGATCTTCGCGTACACGGGCGGCGCCGGCAAGTCGGTCGGCAGCAGCGAGCCGCCCGCGTTGATGGCGGCCTGCACTTCCTGCTCGGCCACGTCCAGCGTCTGGCCCAGCGTGAATTGCAGGGTGATGAGGGAGACGCCGGCCGCGCTGGTGGAACTCATGCGCTGCAAGCCCGACATCTGTCCGAACTGGCGTTCCAGCGGCGCCGTGACGGTCTGCCCCATGACTTCGGGACTGGCGCCCGGGTACAGGGTCTGCACCTGGATGGTGGGGAAGTCCACCTGCGGCAAGGCGGCCAGTGGCAGGAATTTGAAGCCGACCAGCCCCGCCAGCACGATGGCCAGCATCAGCAGCGCCGTGGCGACGGGGCGCTGGATGAAGGGAGTCGATGGACTCATTGCGCTACGCCCTTCGCTGGCGCGGCGGCTGGCACTGCAGCTGGCGCGGATGCCGATGCGCTGGCCGCGCCGTCAGCCTGCTGGCGGCGGTGGCGGCGTTCGCCGTTCGCGCCCGTTGCGCCACCGGCGCCTGCACCGCGCGCGCCGGCAGGCTTGTCGCCCGCCAGGGTGACTTTGGCGCCTTCCTTCAGGCGGTCGGCGCCTTCCGTGATGACTTGCTCGCCCGCTTCCAGGCCGGCGCGGATTTCCACCATGTCGGTGGTGGCCTGGCCGCGCGTGACCATGCGCACGGTGACGGTTTTATCCGCTTTCAGCACATACACGAAGTCGCCGTTGTTACTGTGGCGCAGGGCCGTCACGGGCACCAGCACGGCGCCCGTGATATTGCCCAGTTCCAGGCGCACGTTGACGAACTGGCTGGGGAACAGGGCCATCTTGTCATTCGCGTAGCGGGCCTTGGCGCGCACGGTACCCGTCTGCACGTCGACCTGGTTATCGAGCGCGCTCAAGCTGCCCTTGTCGAGCGTATGGGTGCGCGTGCGGTCCAGCGCCAGCGCCGGCAGGGCCGAGCCGGCATTCAGGCGCTCCTGAATGGTCTGCACTTTATCCTGTGACACGGAAAACTGCACGTCGATGGGCGACAGCTGCGTCACCACCACCACGCCGCCGGCGTCGCTGGTGCTGACCAGATTACCAATATCGACCACCTTCAGGCCTGCGCGGCCACTGATCGGCGACACCACTTTTGTATAACCGAGGTTCAGTCTGGCCGTGCCTTCGGCGGCGCGGTCCGTCATGACGGTGCCTTCCAGCTGTTTCACCAATGCGGCCTGCGTATCGACCTCCTGGCGCGCGATGGAATCCTGGCCCAGCAGGGTTTGATAGCGCTTCAGGGTCAGGCGCGCGTTTTCCAGCTGCGCTTCATCGCGCTGGCGCTGGCCCGTGGCCTGCATCAGCGCCATCTCGAACTGCGCCGGGTCGATCTGCGCCACCACCTGGCCCGCCTTGACCATGCCGCCTTCCTTGAATTTCAGCTCTTTCAAAATGCCCGACACTTGCGGGCGCACCGTCACGGTGGACGCGGCCGTCACCGTGCCCAGCGCATCGAGCACCACGGGCAAGTCAGATTTGACGGCCGTGGCCACGCCCACGGTGGTCGATGGGCCGCCACGGCGCCCGCCCGGGCCACCTGGCCCGCCAGGGCCACCCATGCCGGGGCCGCCCTGGACGCTGGTGCCCGAGTGGGTCAGGTACCAGGCACCGCCCCCCAGCGCAGCCATCACGGCCAGCGCGATGACTGTGCCGACGATTTTCGAACGGCGGCTGCGCCGCGGGGTAGGGTGTGTTGTCTGCGAATCCATCGCTTATCCTTGTATACGCCGCTGGCACGGCGAGTCTGTGGCGCCGGCCGAGGTGGAACACACTCAGGCCGGACGACCGTTTTTCGGGGTTGAATGAGCTACAAAGCGTCAGGGAGTCAAGAGCTGAAAATCAGCTGAAAAAACATCGCTCCCTAGCGCGAAACGACTCTAGCATAGTCATGTATCTGTTTCATTTCTACTTGAAACAATTACACACAGCCAGGCTGGCATGGGAGGATCAGGAGGACAGGCTGGCGTGCCTGCGCTGTGAGGGAACGGTGGAAAAATCAGGCTTGCGGGGCCTCGCGGCCCGGCGCCAGCGGTGCGCGGGCGACTCGCATGCAGATACAAACTCGCTACAAATCTCCCGCCATCGGCCTTGACCTGGCACCATGCGGGCCGTTTGCGCTTACAAGGTCATGCCGAGGATGACATCCTGGTAATCGGTGCGGCCCACGCGGAAGGTGCGCCGGCTCACTTGCGCAAAGCCGCGGCACGCATAAAACGCCAGCGCATCGTGGTTTTCCGCGTACACGCCCAGCAGCACGCGCCCTGCCCCGCTGGCGCGCGCCTGGCTCAGCGCCGCCTGCATCAGGCGCTGGCCCATGCGCTGGCCCATGCGCTGGCCCTGGAAGCGGTGCAGCAGGCAGATGCGCTTGATTTCCAGGTCTTGCGGATGCGGGTCCGCCACGGGCAGGCTGGTGATCGCCGTGTCAGTGTGTGCTCATGTCGTTTGCCATGCTGTGCTTCATGTATGGGGTCGGACCCGGCGGGTCCGACCCCGGCCTACCTTACTTGCCGCCCAACGGCACCTCGCACAGGCAGTGCGTGAGCGCCATGAACGGTTTGTGTTCGCGCGTGATGCCCGACAGCCAGGAGAGGTCCTGCGCCATGCCCAGCGCCGCGTCGGCCGGCAAGCCCGTCGTGGCCAGGCCCAGCTTCACGTGCTCGCCCAGACCCAGCGAGGCCATGGCTTTGGAGCCGAACATGCCGATCAGCCGGTCCACGTTCGAGGTTTCCTGCTCCAGGTAGGTCACGCGGTAATCGCTGCCCAGCTTGGCGCGCTTGGCAGCCGAGGCCAGCGCATCGCCATAGCTGCCGATGCGGTCGACCAGGTTGCGCTCTTTCGCCTGCAAGCCTGTCCAGACGCGGCCCTGCGCCACTTCATCGATCTTTTCCGGCGTCGTCTTGCGCGCCTTGGCGGCCAGGTTCAGGAAGTCGCCATACACGTGGTTGATCGAGCCCTGGATCACTTGCGCGAAGCGGGGATCGAGCGGACGCAATGGGTTGCCCGCGTCGGCCAGCCAGGTGGTCGGCGAACCGGCCGTGTGGATGCCCAGCTTTTCCACCACCTTGTCGGCCGTCGGCAAAATCGCGAACACGCCGATGGAACCGGTGATGGTGGCCGCGTCGGCAATCACTTCATCGGACGAGGTGCTGATCCAGTAACCGCCCGAAGCGGCCACGTTGCCCATCGAAACGACCACCGGTTTGCCGGCGGCGCGCGTCAGTTCCAGTTCGCGGCGGATCAGTTCCGAGCCGAAGGCGCTGCCGCCAGGCGAATCGACGCGCAGCACGATGGCCTTGATCGATTTGTCTTCGCGTGCCTGGCGGATCAGACGCGAGGTGGACAGGCCGCCGATGGCGCCCGGCGAAGCGATGCCGTCGCCGATTTCACCGGAGGCGATGACCACGCCGACGGCGTCGCCGATATGCACGGGGCGCAGGCGCGCCAGGTAATCCGTGTAATTGATCTGGCGGAAGTTCGTGCCTTCCGTGTTCTTCGCGCCGCGCGCCATCATGAACTGGCGCAGTTCATCGCGCGTTTTCAGACCGTCGACCAGCTTGCCATTGAGCGACAGCTTGCCCAGGTCGCCGCCAGCGGCCGTCATCAGCTCGGGCAGCTTGTCGATCGTTTGCATGATGGCGCCGGCCGGCAGCTTGCGCGCCTTTTCCACGTCCGTCGTGTAGGTGGTCCACAGGCCGTTGTTCAGGTAGCGGTCCGCTTCGGCCGCCGCTTCGGACGGGCCGTTGGCGATGAACGGCTCGGCCGCGCTCTTGTACGTGCCCACTTTCAGCAGGTTCACCGTCACGCCCACTTTGTCGAGCGCGTCGCGGTAGTAATTGCGGTAGCGGCCAAAGCCTTCCAGCATCACGCCGCCCATCGGGTGCAGGAATACCTCGTCGGCCTTGGCCGCCACCAGGTACTGGCGCTGGTTGTAGCTGGAACCCCAGGCCGTGACTTTCTTGCCCGTGGCGCGGAAACGCTCCACGCCGGCCGCCACTTCGCGCAGCGACGCGAGGCCGCCACCCTGCAGCTCGTCGAGCAGGATCACCATGGAGCCGATGTTCTTGTCCTTGGCCGCCGTGTCGAGCACCGCCAGCACGTCGCGCAACTGCACGTTTTTCTTGACTTCGCCGCTGACATTAGCCAGCACCGCCTCGCGCACGCCGCCCGGGGTTTCCTCGACCAGCGGGCCTTGCAAGTCCAGCACCAGGGTGGTCTTTTCCGCCAGGGGCTTGGCGCCGCCGCCAAAGATGGCGATCAGGATGGCGATGACGATCAGCAGGAAAATCAGATTGATGACCGCGCGGCGGGTGGCGTCCAGCGCGCGCCAGAATGCGCCAAAACCGCGGCGCAGCGGCGGGAAGGGGTTGAGTGACATTGATGCTCCGTGGGGTTGTGTACCGAAAGGAAACCAATATAACTGAAAATGGCCGAAATCGTCTTATTTTGACAAGTGTGCCGCGCCCTTGATGGCCTGCCCTGGCTGCGTGGAAATGAGGAACAGGCCGCCCAGCACCAGGGCGCCATTCAGGATCAGCAATTCCAGGCCGATGCGGTAATGCTCGAACAGCCGCGCCTGCTCCTGCTCGATCAGCGCGCACAGCAGCGGCCCCGCCACAGCCACCAGCGGCACCCAGCGGTCGCGCACGCCGCGCCGGCTCAGCAGGCCGAAGGCGAACAGGCCCAGCAGCGGACCATAGGTATAGCTGGCCAGCTTCAGGATCACGCCGATCATGCTGGGATCGTCCAGCCACTTGAAGGCCATGATCAATATCAGGAACAGTGCGGCAAACCCCAGGTGCACACGGCGGCGCCAGCGCATCTGCGCCGCCGCGCTCAACTCCGGCCTGCGCTGCACGCCCAAAATATCGATACAGAAGGTGGACGTCAGGGCAGTGAGCGCCCCATCCACGCTGGGAAACAGGGCGGAAATGAGGGCGATGAAGAAGATCAGCTGCACCACGGCGGGGAAATGCCCGAGCACGATGGCGGGGAAGAGTTTATCGCCCGTGGCCGTCACGCCGGCCAGCGGCGCGTATAGGTGCAGCAGTCCGCCCAAAAACAGGAACAGCAGCAGCACGCCCGTCAGCACCACGGTCAGGCTGAGCATGTTCTTTTGCGAATCGCGCAAGGTGCGCACGGAAATGTTCTTTTGCATCATTTCCTGGTCCATGCCCGTCATGGCGATGGTGATGAACATGCCGGCCACGATGTGCTTCCACACATACGCGGGGCTGTCCGGGTCGACGGTGAAGATGCGCGTGAGGCCTTGCGCGCGCATGCGCTCCAGGCTGTCGATGAAGGACAGATCCATTGCGCGCAACAAAAACACGCTGCAGATGATGAGACCGGCCAGCATGCACGCCGTTTGCAGGGTATCGGTCCAGACGATGGTTTTCACGCCGCCCTCGTAGGTGTAGAGCAGGATCAGCAGCAGCACGACGCACGACGTCAGCCAGAACGGCACGCCCAGGCTGTCGAGTATGGTCGCTTGCAGGATATTGACCACCAGATACAGCCGCGCCGTGGCGCCCAGCAGGCGCGACAGGATAAAGAATGCGGCACCGCTCTGGTAGGCACGCCGGCCAAGGCGCCATTCCAGGTAGCGGTAAATCGAGGTCAGCTGCAGCCGGTAGTACAGCGGCAGCAAGATGAATGTGATGGCCAGGTAGCCGAGCACATAGCCGAGCATCAGCTGGATGTAGCCGAATCCGTTGCTGCCCACGGCGCCGGGCACGCTGATGAAGGTCACGCCCGTGAGCGTCGTGCCCACCATGCCGAAGGCTACCAGCATCCAGTTGCTGTCCTTGTTGCCGATGAAAAAACTGTCGTTGGTGGCGTGGCGCGAGGTGCGCCACGCCACGCCCAGCAAAATCAGGAAATACGCGAGGATGACGGCAAACAGGGTGACTGGGGACATGAACGTTGCGCTGGCGCCAAAGGTGAACAGGGGCAGCAATATACAGGAAAGCGTACAGCAAAGCCCCTGTTGACGCCGGTGTCAGCAGCCGGTCGGTTTCACGCGCTCCACTTCCAGGCCGAACCACGGACGCAAGCGCGTGCCGACGACGTTGCCAACGAAAGCGCACACCAGCCACAGCCAGCCGTGCAGGCTGCCCGAGACGATGCCGCTGAAATACGCGCCGATATTGCAGCCATACGCCAGGCGCGCGCCGTAGCCGAGCAGCAAGCCGCCGACGATGGCGGCGATGATCGAGCGGCGCGGGATGCGCCACACGGGCGCATAGCGGCCGGCCAGCGCCGCCGCCAGCATGGCACCGAGCACGATGCCGATATCCATCACGGAAGTCTTGTCTTGCGTCAATGGCGCGGCCAGCGCGGCAGCATTGGCCTTGGTCGACCAGTAAGCCCAGCTGGCCGTGTCGATGCCGACCACGGACGCCGCTTTCGCGCCCCACAGGGCAAACGCAGACGTCACGCCCCACGGCTTGCCCGACAGCGCCAGGGTGGCGAAGTTCAGCACGACGAGCGCGACGGCGCCCGCCACCAGCGGCCAGGGGCCGTGCAGCCAGGGCGACGCCTGCGCCGGGCGCAGCGGCGTGGCGACGAGCTTGCCGTGGCGGCGCTTTTCGACGAGCACCGTGATGCCGGCGATCAGCGCGAAGACGATCCAGTTCAGCGCCAGCGCGGGTACCAGGCCCAGGCTTGTGACGAGGGAAATGGGTTTCAATTGCGGCAGCGCCGTCCAGAACGGCATGTGCGCCGTGCCAATCACGGAACCGACGATGAAGGCGGCCAGCGTGATGAGCATGCGCGTGCTGCCGCCGCCGACCGTGTACAAGGTGCCGGAGGCGCAACCGCCGCCCAGCTGCATGCCGATGCCGAAGATGAAGGCGCCGAAGATCACCGAGGTGCCGGCCGGCGAGACGAGGCCTGCGACGGGCGTGCCGAACAGGGTGCCGGCCGACAGCGCGGGGAAGAACAGCGCCACGCCCACAGCCAGCATCAGCATTTGCGCGCGCAAGCCGTCGCCGCGGCCATCGGCGATGAAGACGCGCCAGGCGGACGTAAAGCCGAAGGCCGCGTGATACAGGGTGACGCCGAGCAAGGCGCCCACCACGTACAGCGCGGACAGCGTGGCGCCGACGGTTTGCGCCAGGTACCAGGCGCCGAGCACGATGAGCAACAGGGCGACGCCCAGCGGTTTCGGATTGATGGCGGCGCGCAGGCGCAGCGGTGACATTGCTGTATCGGACATGGGGAGTATGGGCGAGAGAAAGGTAAGCACTATTGTAAACCCTACGCTCGCCCGTGCCAGCTTAATGCCCCACCGCATGCATCGACTTTTCGCCGCCGGCACGCACGGGGATGGGATAGCGCCGATCCAGCCGGCCGCTCAGGGCCGTCAAGCCGAACGCACCGAGCACGACGAGGGCACCGATCCAGCCCGTATGCACGAGGCCCAGGTGTTCCACGATCAGGCCGCCGCCCCAGGCGCCGCCGGCGATGCCCAGATTAAAAGCGGCGATATTCAAGCCCGAGGCCACATCGACGGCGCGGGGCGTGAAGTGCTCCGCTTGCTGCACCACATACACTTGCAAACCAGCCACGTTACCGAAAGCCACGGCGCCCCACAGCAGCACGGTGATGACGACCAGCACGCGATGCGGCGCCGTGAAGGTCAACAGCAGCAAAACGGCTGCCAGCAGCAGGAAGATACGTTTCAGCGCACGCACCGGGCCCTGCTTGTCGGCCAGCTTGCCGCCCCAGATATTGCCGAAGGCCACGGAGACGCCATACACGAGCATCACCGCGCCCACGGCGCCGGCGCTGAAACCCGACACTTGCTGCAGGATCGGCGCCAGATAGGTAAAAGCGATGAAGGAGCCGCCATAGCCGACGGCCGTCATGGCGTACACCAGCAGCAGGCGCGGCTGGCCCAGCACCTGCACTTGCTGCAGCAGGGACGCGGGCTTGCCGTGCTTGATGCTCGATGGCACGTACAGCAGGCTGCCGACAAAGGCGACCAGTCCCAGCGCCGAGACGGCGAGGAAGGTTTCGCGCCAGCCGGCATGCTGGCCGATGAAGGTGCCCAGCGGCACGCCCGTCACCAGGGCCACGGTCAAGCCCGTAAACATGATGGCAATCGCGCTGGCCGCCTTGTCCTTCGGCACCAGCGAGGTGGCGATGGTCGAGCCGATGGAAAAGAACACGCCATGCGCCAGCCCCGTCAGGATGCGGGCGATGACGAGGGTTTCGTAGCCGGGCGACTTCCAGGCCAGCAAATTGCCCAAGGTGAACAGGACCATCAGCGACAATAACAAGGTTTTGCGCGGGATCTTGCCCGTCAAGGCAGTCAGCACGGGCGCGCCGACGGCGACGCCCAGCGCATACAGGCTGACCAGCAAGCCGGCCGACGGCAGGTTGACGCCCAGGTCGGCGGCGATGGTGGGCAACAGCCCGACGATGACAAACTCGGTGGTTCCGATGGCAAAGGCGCTGAGGGTCAGCGCGAGCAAGGCAATGGGCATGACAAACTCCGATAAATGATGGTGGCATGCAGTATCGGGGTTTTCTTTGTTTCTAAAAATACCTCATCAGGCAGAAGATAGTTGCGCTCAAATCAACAATCTAATGGTCTGCTACACTGGCCGCATCAACACGGGGTCACCACCATGAATTCAGAAAAACTGGCGCTGCTGGTTACGCGCGAAATGCCGTATGGAAAATATCAAGGACGCTTGCTGGCAGACTTGCCGGGACACTACCTGGGCTGGTTCGCGCGCGAGGGCTTCCCCTCGGGCGAACTGGGCAGTTTAATTGCGCTGATGTACGAGCTCGACCACAATGATTTGCGCGGCTTGCTCGACCCCTTGCGCACGCGCAAGTCGCCGTGGCGGCCGGGCGAGTAAGAGAAGTCAGGCGGGTCTTAAAACTGGCGTACCTTCTTCGCCAGCAGGGCGCTGAACTCGCCATTTCCCACCAGCGTTTGCAGCTCACTGGCGCCACCGATGAGCACACCGTTGACAAAGACCATGGGAAACGTCGGCCAGCCCGTCCACATTTTCAGCGCATTGCGGCGATGCCACTGGTTCAGATAACTGCCGTACTGCAGGTACTGGTAGGGCGTGCCCAGCACGTCGAGGATCTTGCGCGCCTTGCGCGGAAACGGATTGAGCGCCATGCCGACCACCACCACCTGATGCGCGGCAATGGCCGCTTGCACTTCGCACACGATGTCCTGGTGCTTGCTGCCGATCAAAGGGCGGGCGGCGGGATGGATCTGGGCTTCGTCGAGGATGGCGCGGGTCATGAAAGTCCTGGGATGAGTGGCACGGGGCGTGCGGGTCACGCATTGTGACACGTGTGCCACGCGCACAGGTCGGCGTGGGCGATACGGGCGCGCGGGGCAGATAGCCGTGCAGCGCCGATCACTCTATCCCAGCGGCACGTGCAAGCCCATCTTGAGGCAGGTCAAGGCCACCGAGGTGCGGTAGCGCCGGATATTGTCGTCGCCGCCGAACAGGCGTTCCGTCAGCGCCTCGTACTCGGCCATGCTGCTGGCCGTGATCACCAGCAGGTAGTCGGCCTCGCCCGTGATGCCGTAGCACTGCTGGATGGCAGGCTCGGCCATGATGCGCGCGCGCAGGCCGGCCGTGCGCAGCGGGTGCTCGTCGTGCAGATGCACTTCCACCGTGAGTATCAAGGGGCGGCCCAGGCGACTGGCGTCGAGCACGGCCACTTCCTGACGGATCACCCCGCTTTCGCGCAGGCGGCGGATGCGCCGCTGCACGGCCGGTGCGGACAAATGCACGGCCTGGGCGATTTCGCGCTGCGAAGTCGTGTTATCACGCTGCAAGATGTCGAGGATCGCCAGGTCGAAGGCATCGAGGGCGAGGGAAGGCGTGAGCGAAAGTTGCGCCATGAGGGTCAAAATACAGTGCAAATATCAGAGTAGACACAATAAACTTTCACTATTCCGATATCAAGCCTTTTATCACCATGCCATTACGCCGCTATTCCTCGCTGATTCCCCTGCTCGCCATCCTCGGCTCCGTCACCTGCCTGGGACTGGGCACCTCATGGGCCAAGCACAGCCTGTTCCCGCTGGTCGGTGCGCAAGGCACGACGGCCGTGCGCGTGGGCTTTTCCGCCCTGCTGCTGTTGCTGTTCTGGCGCCCCTGGCGCTGGCAGCTGAGCCGCGCCGACCTGCGCACGGTGGCCCTGTACGGCGCGGCGCTGGGGCTGACGAACCTGTGTTTTTATATGGCGCTGCGCACGATTCCGTTCGGCATCGCCGTGGCGATCGAGTTTTCCGGCCCGCTGGCCGTGGCCCTGCTGGCCTCGCGCCGGCCGGTCGATTTCGTCTGGGTGGCACTGGCCGTGGCGGGACTGGCGTTGCTGTTGCCGCTCGGCCACGACGTCAGCAATCTGGACCCCACGGGCGTGCTGTTCGCGCTGGGCGCCGCCGTCTGCTGGGCCAGCTATATCCTCTTCGGCAAACGCGCCAGCCATTTGCATGCAGGCCATTCGGTATCGCTGGGCCTGGCGATGGCCGCGCTGGTGGTGGTGCCCGTGGGGGTGATGCACAGCGGCGCCGCCCTGCTCTCGCCCGTCGTGCTGGGCGTGGGCTTAGGGGTAGCGCTCATTTCCAGCGCGATACCGATCTCGCTGGAAATGGTGGCCCTGAAGCGGCTGACGCCGCAAGCGTTCGGCATCATGAGCAGCATGGAACCGGCCGTGGCCGCCATGCTGGCGTACATCCTGCTTGACGAGCGCCTGGGTGCCGGGCAGTGGCTGGCCATCGCCATGATCATGGCCGCGTCGATGGGCAGCTCCTACATGGCGCAGCGCCAGAGACGCAATGCGCCGTGCGCCGCCGTGCATACCTGAACCTCAGTGCGCGGGCGCCCCCGCACAGGGGCAGCCAGGTTGCGGCGCGCCAGCACGTGCTGCGCGAATATGGAGCAAGGCAATTTGATGGCCGTGCTGCAGGGCTACAATCCGCGCGACCGTGGTCGCGTGCACGCCGTCTTCGCGGGACCGGGCCAGCAAGTGCCGGCCCGCGTGCGCGTGATACTCGACTATCTGCTGGAACACGTGCAGCTGGGCGACGATTAAACGGTCGCCGTTTCCAGGCGCAGCTGCCGCCCATCGCCCAGCATCACTTCGAATTCCGCCGCCGTCACGGCCGGGCTGAACAGATAACCTTGCAGCTGGTCGCAGCCGAGTTCGCGCAGGAAGCGCATCTGCTCGGCCGTTTCCACCCCTTCGGCGACGATTTCCTGGCGCAGTTGCTGCGCCATGGTGACGATGGCGCGGGCGATGGCGCAATCGTTTTCATCGAACGGCAAGCCGACGACAAACGAGCGGTCGATTTTCAGGGTGCTGATGGGGAATTTCTTCAAATACGCCAGGCTGGAATAGCCGGTGCCGAAGTCGTCCAGCGCCAGCGCCAGGCCCATGGCCACCAGCTGGTTCATGATGTCGATCACCTTGTCGGCGCCGCGCATCAGCAGGCTTTCCGTGATTTCCAGCATGATCTGGTCGGGCCGCACGCCGTAGCGTTCCAGCACGGCCGCTATGCGCGCCGGCAACTGTTCATCGAACTGGCGCGCCGACAGGTTGACGGCGATGGCTGGCATGTGCAGGCCACGGTCTTCCCAGTTGCGGATCTGGCGGCAAGCCTCGTCCAGCACCCAGGTACCCAGTTCGAGAATCAAACTGGTTTCCTCGGCAACGGGAATGAAGAGGCCGGGCGAGACCATGCCGCGCATCGGATGCTTCCAGCGCAGCAAGGCTTCCGCGCCCACGATGCGCCCGCTGGCCAGGCTCACTTTCGGCTGGTAATGCAATTCCAGCTCCTTGTCGCCCAGCGCCAGACGCATTTCGCTTTCCAGGCGCAAATGTTCCTTGGCCCGCCGGTTCATGTCTTCACGGTAAAACAGGAAGGTCGATTCGATGGTCTGCCCCGCCTTGGCCACGGCCACGTCGGCAAAGCGGAACAGGGCCGGCGCTTCCAGGCCATCTTCCGGATACACGGTGATGCCGATGCTGGCGCCCACGTGCAGCGCGTGCGCATCGATATTGATGGGCGCTTCCAACAGGTTGAGCAGTTTTTGCGCCACGTTCGCCGCATGTTCGCGCTTTTCGATATGCAACAGCGCCACGACGAACTTGCTGTTGTCGACCCGCGCCAGGATGTCCGCGTCGCGCAAGGCGCCACGGAACAGCTGGCCGATGGCGATCACCAGCTGGTCGCCCACTTCGTGGCCGAGCGTGTCGCTGATGGAACCGATGCGGCTGATGTCGATCACCATCAGCGCGCCATGCGTGCCTTGCCGTTTCGCTTCAGCCAGGCCCTGGCCCACCAGCTGGTTCAGCAGGCAGCGGTTGGGCAAGCCCGTCAGGCTGTCGTAATTGGCCATGCGCTGCATGCGCGCCTCGGCATCCTTGTGCACCGAGATATCGGAAAACAGGGAAAAAACATGGCTGATCTCGCCATACTCGTCGCGCACGACGCTGATGGTGACATCTTGCGGGAACAGTTCGCCATTCTTGCGCTTGCCGATGATTTCGCCGCGCCAGGAGCCGTGTCCGCGCATGGCGGCGCGCACCTTGGCGCGGAAATCGGGATCGTGCACGCCCGAGCGCAGCAAGTCCGGCGTGCGGCCGATGGCTTCGGCCGGCGAATAGCCGGTAATGCGGGAAAACGAACTGTTGATGGAGACGATGCGCTCTTCCGAGTCCGTGATCAGCACGGCTTGCTCGCTGTCTTCGATGATGCGTGCGTGCAACCTCACCTTGTCCACGTCGGACAGCGGTTCGCTCATGGCCGACAGGCGCACGGCCATGCCGCAAGCCTTGCCCGCCTGATCGTGGATCACGTGGCGGTGCATGCGCAGCCACGTTACCATGCCCGACTTCTTGCGCCGGCGCACATCGGTGGCCACGTCGCCCTGCTTGAAATGCAGTTCCAGCACGCTCGCTTCCGCATCGTCTTCCGGATACAAAAACAGGATGTGCTGGCCCAGCGCTTCCAGTTCGGAATAGCCGAACATCTGTTCAGCGCCATGGTTCCAGCCGATCAGGAAGCCATCGGGATCGATTTCCAGCAAGGCGTCGGCGAGCGCCACGCGCACCACGGGCCGGCTGACGCCGCGCAGCCGCTCCAGCTCTTCCTGCAGCCGCGCCAGCGTGGCGGCCTGCTGCGGCCCCGCCTGTTCACGGGCGTCCTGGGCCAGGCCCAGGCACAGCGCGACCTTCGCCTCAAGCATGGCAACCCCGCGCGCGTGCCAGGTCAGGGGAACATATCAGGGGCGCTGCGGTGTGTGTCATCATCAAAATCCCACTATGGGGCATGCAGGTCGGAGCAGAAAGACGGTCGAAATACTATGAATATGGTAACTTAAAAATGTTGGCATATGTCAACATTTTAAGACCTACGCCGAATGGCCCGGCAGATGCTGCGCCAGGCGGGCAAACACATCCGGTTCGCGCATGCGCGCCATCCACCAGCGCAGCGCGGCGCCATCCTCGCCCACTCTCCACGCCAGGTAAAACGTTTCCGACGGTTTTGGTTCTTCCACGGCCTTTTCCACCAGCTGGCCGCGCGCAATGGCGGCGCGCGCGCACGGTCCCGGCAGGAAGCCAAAACCCAGTCCCAGCACCTGGTAGTCGAACTTGACCTGCATGCTCGGCACGCTCAAGGCATCTTGCCCCAGCAGCAGCCCCACGGTGCGCGGCGCCATCTGGCGCGCCGAGTCAGCCACCACCACGGCCCGGTACTGCTGCAGATGGCCGCGCGACAGGGGCTCTGCCACCTGCGCCAGCGGATGCGTGGGCGCCACGGCAAAGACGAAGTCGAGCATGCCGATCGGCTGCGCGATATAGCCGCCGCCCGCCGGCCCGTCGCCGGGCGCGCCCACCAGCAAGTCGACCCGGCGGTCCAGCAACGCTTCCCAGGTGCCCGACAAGGTGTCTTGCGACAGGCGCAAGCGCGTCTGTTGCGCAACCTCGTAGAAGGCGCGCACGTCGTCGGCCAGGGCCACGGCGGAAAACATGGAATCGATGCCGATGGACAATTCCGTTTCCCAGCCGGACGCCACCCGGCGTACGCGGTGTTCGAGGTCCTGTGCCGCCTTCAATAAATAGCGGCCCTCTTTCAGCAACTCCTGGCCGGCCGCCGTCAGCATGACTTTCGGACCATTGCGCCGGAACACTTGCACGCCCAGGTCGTCTTCCAGCTTGGCCACCGTATAGGAAATGGTGGACGGCACTTTGTGCAATTCCTTGCCGGCCGACGAGAACGATCCGCGGCGGTCGATGGCGTCGACGATTTGCAGGGCTTCCAGGCTCAGTCTTAACATTCGATTTTTTCGATCATAGGTCGCAAGATTTTCCGTTTTTCTTTCGCCGAACAGGGGCCTATACTTTGTTCATCGTACAGCGAAGGGAAGAAAAGAAGCCACGGCGCAGCGCCAGGCAACGGCCCTTCGAAATTATCGCACATTAACTTATAGAAACGGAGTCCACCATGTTACAGATTCGTCATAGCGAAGAACGCGGCGCCGCCAACCACGGCTGGCTCAATTCCCACCACAGCTTTTCTTTCGGCAGCTACCACGATCCGCTGCACATGGGCTTTGGCCCCTTGCTGGTGATCAATGAAGACCGGGTCACGCCAGGCCAGGGCTTCGGCACGCACGGCCACCGCGACATGGAAATCATTTCGTATGTGCTCGACGGCGCGCTGGAACACAAGGACAGCATGGGCACCGGTTCCGTGCTGCACTACGGCGATGTGCAGCGCATGAGCGCCGGCAGCGGCGTGCGCCACAGCGAGTTCAACCATTCTGCCACGGATGGCTTGCACTTCCTGCAAATCTGGATCCAGCCGAACGTGACGGGCATTGCCCCCAGCTATGAAGAGAAACATTTTACGCCGGAAAGCAAACGGGGCAAGCTGCGCCTGATCGCCTCGTCCGACGGGCGCCAGGGTTCCGTGCTGATCCACCAGGATGCGGCCATCTACGCCAGCATCCTGCAGGAAGGCGAGCAAGCCGCACATGCGCTGGACGAAGGCCGCATTGCGTATGTGCACCTGATCCGCGGCAGCCTGGTGGTCAACGGTACGCCCTTGAAAGCGGGCGATGCGCTGAAATTGACGCAGGAAGCGGCCGTGACAATTACGCAACCGGAAGATGCGGAATTTCTGCTCTTCGACTTGCCTAAATGATGGTACCTGGCCATCTGCGGCGGCATGCTGTTGCTGGTGGAGCGCGGTTGTCGCCAGGCCCGGTAAGGCCCAAGGCTGCCTGACCGGACAGGCCCGTCATCGACGCGGCCCGCCCGGCCGGGGGCCTGTCACCGTCTTGTCATCAAGCTGACATGGCGCTGTCACATTCGACAACTATCATGCGGTTGCCTTTAAATCACGCAACCACAGGACATCGCAGCCCATGAACAAGCCCAACGATCTGGCCATCAGCGCCACCGATCTGAACGACATTGACAGCAACGCGTCCCACGACAACCATTTCAACAGCATCCTGAACGCCCGCCTGAGCCGGCGCAACTGGCTGCGCGGCAGCGCCGTCACGGCCGCGACCGCCGTCATGGGGTCGATGGGCCTGTCCGCTTGCGGCGGCGGCAGCGATGCGGTCGCCGTCACGCCGACGCCGACGCCAACGCCCGAAAAACTGCTGGCCTTCACGGCCGTGCCGAAAAGCCTGGCCGACGTCGTGTCGGTGCCGGCCGGCTACACGGCCACGGCCCTGTATGCGCTGGGCGACTCGCTGCGCGCAGCCACGCCAGCCTACAAGAACGACGGCAGCGATACCGATTTCGACAACCGCGCCGGCGACCACCACGACGGCATGGAATACTACGGCCTGTCCGCCGCCGGCGCGCCGCTGGCGTCCGGCGCCGAACGGGGCTTGCTGGCGATGAACCACGAAGCGACCACGGACGAAACACTGTCCTCGCACTTCCTGCACGTGAATGGCGGCACCACCTCGCTGCCGCGCCCCGCCGCCGAAGTCGACAAGGAAGTGGCCGTCCACGGCCTGAGCGTGGTGGAAGTCAAAAAAACGGGCAGCGCCTGGGCCACCGTCAACGATTCCGCTTTCAACCGCCGCGTCACGCCGCTGACGGACATCGAGCTTGCCGGCCCCGTGCGCGGCAACGCCCTCGTGGTGACCAAGTATTCGCCGACCGGCACCAAGACGCGCGGCACCATCAACAACTGCGGCACGGGCAAGTCGCCCTGGGGCAGCTACCTGTCCGGCGAAGAAAACTGGGCCGGCTACTTCACCCGCTCGTCCACCGACAACGCCGCGCGCGGCGACAAGTCCGTCGTTTCGCTGAACCGCTATGGCCGCAGCCAGGGCGCCGGCTCGCGCCACGGCTGGGAAACGGGCGGCAGCGACGACAAGTACGCGCGCTGGAATCTGAGCAAGATCGGCGCATCGAGCAACGGCAGCGACGACTACCGCAATGAATTGAACGGCATGGGCTACATCGTCGAGATGGACCCGTACGACAAGACCCGCGCCATCCGCAAGCGCACGGCCCTGGGCCGCTACGCACACGAAAGCGCCGCCTTCAGCGTGCCGGCCGTGGGCCAGCAACTGGCTGTCTACATGGGCGACGATTCGCGCAACGAATACATCTACAAATTCGTCACGACCGCCGTCTGGGCCGCCGCGGACGCCAACCCGGCTGACCGCATGGCCACCGGCGACAAATACCTCGATTCGGGCAAGCTGTACGTGGCCAAGCTGGCTGCCGACGGCACGGGCCAGTGGATCGAACTGGCCATGTCGAACGCGCTGATCCAGGCGTACAGCGCCTACAAGTTCGCCGACCTGGCCGATGTGCTGGTGAATGCCCGCCTGGCGGCCGACGCCGTGGGCGCGACGAAGATGGACCGCCCGGAATGGTGCTCGGTCAACCCGGCGAATGGCGAGATCTACTACACGCTGACCAACAACTCGAACCGCACCGTCAATCCGAGCGGCTCGTCGCAGCTGGCGCCGGACAGCGCCAACCCGCGCGCCTACACGGACATGAAGGGCAGCAGCGCGCAAAACGGCAATCCGAACGGCCACATCATCCGCTTCAAGGAAGGCACGGGCGCGGCCGCGGCCACCAGCTTTACCTGGGATGTCTACCTGTTCGGCGCCGAGAGCGGCGCCGACGCCAGCAAGATCAACCTGTCGAACCTGACGGCCGAGCAGGACTTTTCGAGCCCGGACGGCCTGGCCTTCAGCCCCTACACGGGCATCTGCTGGATCCAGACCGACGATGGCGCGTACACGGATGTGACCAACTGCATGATGCTGGCGGCCATCCCCGGCAAGGTCGGCGATGGCGCCAAGTCGACCCTGAACTACGCCACGGCGGCCGGCGGCAACCTGGCTGTCGACACCTTCATCGGCAAGAAACCCACGGCCGATACGCTCAAGCGCTTCCTGGTGGGGCCGGTCGGCTCGGAAATCACGGGCATCAGCGAAACGCCCGATGGCAAGACCATGTTCATCAACATCCAGCATCCGGGCGAAAACACCAAGCTGGCAAATATCGGCGATCCATCCAAATACACGAGCCAGTGGCCAGCCAACGCCGGCTATGGGGCCGGCAAGCGCCCCCGCTCGGCCACCATCGTGATCACCAAGAACGATGGCGGACGCATCGGCAGCTGATGTCCCGTGCCTGGCGGAGGCATCCGCCAGGCAAAGCCAGCCATTCACCTTGTAAAAGGAGGAAGTGCCCCTAAGTAAGGCTCATCACCAGATATTGCAACGACCGAAAGGCAGTCAGGGAAAACGTTTCCCTGCTTTTTGGTATGATGGCAAGGCGCGTCGGCACCGCAGTGGTGTCGCGCGCCTTTTATTTTTGACAATTACCTATATGAGCACAACCATGCAAAGCGGCGCAGACCTCCTGGCGACAGGCGAATTGGATTACACGACTTCCTGCGCACTGCCGACGCCGTGGGCCCAGTTCACCCTGCACGCCTTTGTCGAACACGCCACGGGCAAGGAACATCTGGCCATGGTGCTGGGCGATGTCGGCAACGGCGAACCGGTACTGGCGCGCGTGCATTCCGAGTGCCTGACGGGCGACGTGCTGTTTTCCCAGCGCTGCGATTGCGGCGCCCAGCTCGAAGGCGCCTTGAAACGCATCGCCGAGGAAGGCCGCGGCATTTTGCTGTATCTGCGCCAGGAAGGGCGCGGCATTGGCCTGATCAACAAAATCCGCGCCTACCGCCTGCAAGAGGCAGGCGCCGACACGGTGCAGGCGAATGAACAGCTGGGCTTCAAGGCCGATGCGCGCAACTACACCTTGTGCAAACCCATGTTTGCGCAATTCGGCATCCACAGCCTGCGTTTGATGACGAACAACCCGCGCAAGATCGCCGCCATGGAAGCGCTGGGCATCACGGTGGCCGAACGGGTGCCGCTGCTGGTCAACCGCAACGCCTTCAACCAGCACTACCTGAACACCAAGCAAAGCAAGCTCGGTCACATGATGACGCCGGAAACGGCGCCGGCGCTGGAAGACGGCGCCCTGTAATTGCCCGGGCTGGCGCAGCGCGTGCACGCTGCCGCGCCGGGCCGGCCTCGCTCCTGCTCACGCACAAAGGATGCATGAAATTAGCTAACTTCGCCTTCTTGCTGGCCAGTCTGTGCGCTGCCACAGGCGCCCACGCGGCTCCCACCGCCTCGACTCCCCCCATCAAACCGCCGCCGGCCACCGCCGCACCCGCTGCCACCGAACATGCAGCCTTGCCGCCGCCCTCGTCGGCCGCGCAAAAACTGTACACGGCCGCACGCGCCGACATCCTGCAAGTACGTGTGCTGCTGAAAAACGGCCGCACGCAATCGTCGGTGGGTTCGGGCTTTTTGATCGGCACGGGCGACCTGGTGGTGAGCAACTATCACGTCGTGTCGCAATTCGCGCTCGACCCCGATACCTATGTGGGCGAATGGGTCGACACCAGCGGCCAGCGCGGCAATGTGGAATTGCTGGCCGTCGACGTACTGCACGACCTGGCCGTGCTGCGCGTGAACCGCCACGGCACGGGCTTTTTCAAGATGCCGGAAGCGCTGACGCCCCTGACCCAGGGTCAGTACCTGTATTCGATGGGCAATCCGCTGGACCTGGGCTTCGCCATTTCGGAAGGCTCGTACAACGGCGTCGTCACGCGCAGCTTCTACGACCAGCTGATGTTTACTGGACCGATCAATGCCGGCATGAGCGGCGGCCCCAGCGTCACGGCGAATGGCGACGTCGCCGGCATCAATGTCTCGAAACGCCTCGATGGCGAACTCGTGAGTTTTCTCGTGCCCGCCCGCTATGCCCAGCAATTGCTGGCCAGGGTGGCCTTGCAAGGCAAGGCGCCGAAAGACTTCAAGCCGCTGGTGACGGCGCAGCTGCTGGCGCACCAGGAAGTGATGCTGGCGCGCCTGCTGGGCACGCCCCTGAGCCTGAAAGCCATGGGGCCGTACCGCGTGCCCGTGCGCGAGTCCGACCAGATGCGCTGCTGGGGCCGCTCCAACGTCAAGTCCGACAAGCCCTACATGCTCGACAACACCAGCTGCGCCATGGAATCGGCCATCTTCATTTCCGGCACCCTGCAGACGGGGCAAGTGTCGATGCGCCACGAATTTTTGCGCAGCAGCGAACTGGGCGCCCTGCGCTTTTCCGAACTGGCCAGCGCCTCGTTCAAGAATGAAAGTTTCGGCAGCTACAAGAGCGTGAATCTGACGGGCCCGCAATGCACCGAACAGTTCGTCAAGAATGCCACCCTGCCCTTGCGCGCCGTGCTGTGCGTGCGCGCCTACCGCAAGTTTACGGGACTGTACGACTTTGCCCTGCTGGCCGCCAGCACCGATGAGCCACTCATGAGCTTGCAAAGCCGCATCGACGCGCGCGGCGTGTCCTACGCCAATGGCATGCGCGTCACGCGTACCTTCCTCGAAGCGCTGTCGCGCGCACCATCGACCACCGGGACGCGCAAGCCATGACTGCACCGTATTTCATCGAAATCCTCGCCGAGAATGGCGAAGTACAGCGGCGCCAGCGCATCGCCACCTTGCCGATCCGCATAGGCCGCGGCTACGACAACGACTTCATCCTCGACGACGCGCATACGGCCGCCCGCCACGCCATCGTCGAAGACGACGGCGCAGGCGGCCTGCTGCTGCGCGACCTGGGCAGCCAGAATGGCGTGATCCACCGGGGCCAACGGCAACTGCAAGTGGCCTTGAACGGCAACAGCGTCGTTCGCCTGGGCCACACGCGCCTGCGCGTGCGCGCCAGCGACCACCCTGTTGCGCCCGAATTGAGCGATACCACCAGGCACGACTGGGAAGGCTTGCGCCCCGCCGTCGCCGGCCTGGCCATGATCGGCGCCTCGGCCGCCTTCAGCAACTGGCTCAGTGATGCGGACGCCTTCGAGCCGATTTCCTACCTGATGATCATCGCCTACGCGCTGGCCGGCGGCCTCGTGTGGGCGTCGATCTGGGCCGTGGCGAACCGCCTGTTCGGCCATGTGGCGCGTTTCGGCCGCCACCTGTTCATCATCGGCTGCGGCTTGCTGGCCATGGAAGTGTGGGAACTGGGCAGCAATGTGGCGGCGTATGCACTGTCGCTGGAAGTGCTGACGCGCTACGGACGGCATATGTTCGTCGTCATCGTCTGTGCCATGATCTACTACCATTTGTGCACGATTAAACCGCAGCATCCGCGCCGCTTCGGCCTCGTTGCCGTCGTGCTGGCCATTCTTGGCTCGACCCTGATTTTGCTGAGCAACCTGCAGATCAGCGGCCGCCTGGCCGACGAAGCCTACATGTCGGTGATCTACCCGCCAGCCCTGCGCCTGAGCCAGGATCACACGACGGAGGCGTTCTTGCGCGATGCGGCCGGCTTGCAGCGCGCCGTCGACGCCGAGCGGGGCAAGGCGGCCAGAGGCGCCGACGAAGACGAAGACAGCGGCGATTAATAGCTCGATATGCAAAAAGCCCGCCGTGTCCTGACAGACCGGCGGGCTTTTTATCGCGCGCCCTCAGGCGCGGATGTCGGCGATAAAACTTAGAACTTGGCTTCCTGCTTGCGGCGCGCCGTAAAGCCCAGCAGGCCCAGGCCGATCAGCAGCATGGCGTAGGTAGTCGGTTCCGGCACGGCCGAGACCAGGCCATCGGTGCTGGAAAAGCTGGTGAAATTGCTGTTGCCCGCCTTGAACTGCGCTTGCTGGCCGCCATCGCAGCAGTTTTCCAGGCCATAGATGCTCAAAGTATGGTTGCCGGCCGCCAGCAAGCTCGAACCGCTGAGGAACTGGCTGCCATTGTTGTAGTTGCCTGCCCACCACATGTCGTTGCTCTTGAAGTCCAGCGCCACGCCGTCGAGGAACAGGGCGCCGCCCTTGCCGAAATCGACGCCGGTACGGAAGCTCCAGGCACCCGCATCGGCTGCGCTGACGCCAAAATTGACCACCGACTTGAAGGCGATGTTCGAACCATTGCCGAACAGGCTGCTATTCGTGACATTGTTGTAGCTGGCAATCGTCGTCGTGCCATAACCTGCACCCGGCGTAGCCACGGCGGTATTCACCACGGACTGGTAAGCGGCGGCGGAAGCTTGCGCGCTGGCGTTCGAGAAACCGGTGGACACGGTGATGGTGCTGGCGTTCGCGTGGGCAAACACACCGACAGCGATCAGGGACAGGGCGATTTTAGGCAAATTTTTCATGATGATATCCAGTAGTTATTCAGTAGGCGTGCGGGTGCTTGGACTCAATGCACGCTGCACTGAGGCGTGTCGGTGGGAGCGCTAGAGACTGCAAAGATGAGCGGTCGGGGGCTGGAACTACCGCGCAAGAGCGCAGACTTGCTACGCAATTGACTGCGCTGCAAGCGTCCAGGAAAAGGGTCGGGTTTCCGGGACAGGTTCAGACGGTTGACGGGTCGGGCAAGACGATGAAGCTATTTTATCCTAATTTTCTTTTAAGAAAAGTATTTTTCTTTTAACCACTAAAGATTCTATTATAACAAGCATCATCCCCTGCCCCGATTGTCGCGACCACGCCACAGATGGCGCCGCCACTGTCGCATCTTGCGCATTTCTTTTCACATGCCGCTGCACCACGGGGCGAAACAGCATGGCAAAATGCATACATGCAGCTATCTGTCCGATGAGGGGGAAAGAGGAAATGGTCGACCTGGAAGAACTACGCTATCTGGCACTGTCGTTTCCCGACACCACCGAGGAAGAACACCACGACCGTCCAGCCTTCCGCGTGGGCGGGAAGATCTTTGCCACCCTGCCCGACGACGAGCACATCAACGTGCTGCTCGATGCGGAAGCGGCGCATATCGCCACCGTCATCACGCCGTCCGGCTGTCAAAAGCTGTGGTGGGGCGAACGCCTGGCCGGTATCACGGTGCGCCTGGCGGATGCCGAGCTGGACATGCTGGCCGCCGCCCTGACGGCCGCCTGGCGGCGCAAGGCGCCCAGCGACCTGGCCAAGACCATCGCCCCGACCGGGTAACTACATCGGCCAATTGCGCAGCAGCAAGCCCACCATCTGCTGCAATTGCTCGCGCGATACGCCCGCCGCCGCCTGGATGGCCATGCCCTGCGACAAGGTCACGACAAAGCGCGCCTGCTGCTCGGGACAGGAATCGGGTGGCAAATCGCCCTCCTCCCTGGCGCGCCGCAAGCGGTCGCGCAATTTGATTTCACCGCGCAGCCGGCGCGCAAACAATTCATCGCGGATCGGCAAGGCATCGTCGCTGCAGGCGAGCGCCGCATTGACGCCCATGCAGCCGTGCGGGCCGTCCGGCATGGTTTGCGCATCGACATACTGCGTCAGCAAGGCTTCCACCACCTGGCGCGCCGTCGGCTGTTCCAGCGCCGCATCGAAAAACTGCATGCGCGTGTCGCTGTAGCGTTCGAGCGCCTTGTGGAACAGCTGCTCCTTGTTGCCGAAGACGGCATACAGGCTGGGCCGGTTCATGCCCATGGCTTTCGTCAATTCCGGCAGGGAACTGCCTTCATAGCCTTTTTCCCAGAACACTTTCATGGCGCAATCGAGCGCTTCCTCCGCGTCGAAGGTGCGTGGCCGGCCCGTTTTCGCCTTGACGGCTTCCTCTTTTTTATCTTGTTTCATACCGTTCGGTAAAAAATTATTGACAACACTGTCTGCCTGGCCTGATTATATACCGACCGGTTAAAAACCTCTCGGCTTTTCAGGAACCTCACATGCAAACACTTTCCAACACTGCCAGCGACGATACCACCGTGGCGCCCTGGCTGGCCGTCTTATCGGTCGGCATCGGCGCCTTCGCCCTCGTCACGTCCGAATTCCTGCCCGTCGGGCTGCTGCCGGCGATGGCCGCCGAACTGGCCATCAGCAAGGGCCAGGCGGGACTGATGATCACCACGCCCGGCATCGTTGCCGCGTTTGCCGCCATCTTCGTCACCGTCGGCTCGGGCCGCCTGGACCGCCGCATCGTGCTGCTGGCCCTCACTGCCCTGCTGGTCGCATCGAACCTGCTGGTGGCGCTGGCCCCCTCGTATGCGTGGATACTGCTGGGCCGCGCCATGCTGGGCGTGGGTGTGGGCGGCTTCTGGGCCATCGGCAGCGCCATCGGCCCGCGCCTGGTGGCGCCGCAACATGCGTCGCGCGCCATGTCCATCATCTTTGCCGGCGTCTCGCTGGGTACGGTGGCGGGCGTGCCGGCCGGTGCGCTGGTGGGCGAACTGGTGGGCTGGCGGGTCGCTTTCGGCGCAGCCAGCGCCATTGCCGTGCTGGTCTTCCTCGGGCAGCTGTTGCTGTTGCCCAGGCTGCCGCCGACACAGGCCATCCGCCTGCGCCAGTTGCCGATGATCTTCGGCATCCGCAAAGCCAGGCTGGGCCTGATCGCCACGGCCATGCTCTTCACGGGCCAGTTCGCCGCCTACACGTATATCGCGCCCTTCCTCACACAGGTTTCGCACCTGGCCGCCGGCACGGTCAGCGCCATGCTGCTGGTGTATGGCGCGTCCGGCTTCATCGGCAATCTGCTGGGCGGTTGGGCCGCCGGCCGCTACGAACGCGCCGCGCTGATGCTGACGGGCGCCGTGCTGGGCCTGTCCACCCTGGCCTTGGCCGCGCTGGGTAGCCATTCGGTGACGGCGATGCTGCTGGTAGCCGTGTGGGGCTTCGGTTTCGGCGCCATGCCGATCGCCGTGCAAACGTGGATGTTCAAGGCGGCGCCACACTTGATGGAAGGCAGCAGCGCGCTGTTTGTCGCCATCGTGCAAGTGTCGCTGGCGTCCGGTGCCTTGCTCGGCGGCATGGCTGTCGACCGGCTGGGCGTGTCCAGCGCGATGGTGGTGGGCGGCGTGTTCGCCCTCGGCTGCGCGCTGACGATAGGGACATTCGGCAAGCAACAGCCGGTCAAACAGGCTGCCGCCTGCGGCGCCTGAGCGTCGCTCAAGCCGGCTGGCTTGCCGCTTTCACACGCAATGACTTGCCGGCATGCTGGCGGCGGGCCAGCAGCAGCACGCCCAGACCAGCCAGCAGCAGATACACCGTGGTCGGCTCCGGCACGGGAGCGGCGAACGTGCGGAAGGCATAGTCGAAGTTGGCAAAGCTTTGATAGCCCGTGTTCGCATAGACCTGGCCCAGGCCGTAACCATTGCTCGTGTCGCCGGCGATGCCCAAGGTATTATTGCCGCCGAACACCAGGTAATACGTCGTATTGGCGGCGATGGAAACAGGCGACCAGAACACGTCCGCCCATTGGCCGGCGGTCCCGGCAACGGAAGCTTGCGCCAGCATGGTGCCGGCGGCGTTCGGTAAATTATTCCACAAGGAAATGGTCACGGTATCCGTGCTGCCCATGCCCGGCGCCAAAAAGATGCCCGCGCCCGCAATCGTCGCCACCGATTGCTGGAACGACTGGGCCAGGTCTCCCTGCCAAAAATTAGCCATGTTCACCGCATGGACATTGGCTTCCTGATCGATGAGGGGCGTCGCGCCGGCCAGCGGCGCTGCGGCGAGCATGGCCATGCTGCAGAGCCAGGATTTCCAAGAATTTTTCATTTGCATTCCCTTGTTGATGGCAGCCTATCGAGCAGGCCTGATTATTTTATTGTCACTATAAGTTACTATTTTAATAGTAACATATAGATATTTCCCAGTGTCAATAAAATAACAGCCATCATGCAGTGTATGCCGCGCGCCACACAGCCACGACGCGCACCGCGCAAGCGGTCATGCGGTCATGCGGGGGAAATACGGGAAACCCGTCGGCTCAGATGCGCCCGCGGCGAAATTCGCCGAGGAATTTCGTCACGTCGGCCGGCGTCATTGGCACATCCGCGTCGCCATGATATGCGTACAGGAAAGGCGTGCCGCCCAGGCGATCCGTCAGCTTGGCAAAGAGTAAAAAGCGGCTGCCGAGCGGGTAGCGCTGCAGGTCGACCAGGCGGCGCGAACACTGCACGGCCAGTTCGGGAGAGAATGCCTGGCCCGGCACGGGACGGATTTCCACGCGGCCATGAATCGCGCGCGATTCGACGGCGACGTGCCGGTATGCATAAGTATCACGGGCCATGCCGCCACCTTGAATGAAGTAAAGGCGCCATCTTAAGCGAAGTGGGCGCCGGCCGTGCTACTGCGCCACGATGCGCAGCAAGCGGCCATTGTCTTCATCCGTCAGCGCATACAGATAGCCATCCGGACCCTGGCGCACGTCGCGCACGCGCGCGCCGATGGCCAGGCGGTCCTGCCCCGTCACATTGCCGTTCGCATCGACGGCGATGCGGCGGATATCCCTGGCCGCCAGGCCGCCGCTGAAGATGCTGCCGCGCCAGGCGGCAATCTTGTCGCCCGTGTAGACGGCCAGGCCCGACGGCGCCGGCGATGGCACCCAGGCCACGCCCGGATTGAGCATGCCGGCCACTTCGTGCTTGCCGACGGGCTCGTGCGTCTTGTAGTCGGCGCCATAGCTTTGCAGGGGCCAGCCATAGTTGCCGCCTGCTACCACCAGGTTCAGCTCGTCGCCGCCATACGGACCATGTTCCGTGGCCCATACGCGGCCGGAAACAGGATCGAGCGCCAGGCCCTGCACGTTGCGGTGGCCGTACGACCAGATTTCCGGCAAGGCGCCCTTGGCCGCCAGCGGGTTGCCGGGCGCCGGTTTTCCCTCTTCCGTCAGGCGCAGGATGGAGCCCTGATGCGTGGCCAGGTTTTGCGCCTGCTCGCGCGCCAGGCGGTCACCGATGCGCAGCGGCGGATTGCCACCGTCGGCCACACTCATCAGCAAAGTGCCGTCCGGCAGCCACAGCAGGCGCGAGCCAAAGTGCTGGCCGCCACTTTTATCCGTGGCGACCTTGAACAGGGTCTGGATGCCCGTCACCTTCTTGCCGTCGAACACGCCGCGCACCAGGGTCGTGCGGTTCGCGTCATTCGTGCCCGTCGATACCGTCATGTACACGCGCGGATTCGGCTTGCCCGTATCCTGCGGGTGAATGACGATATCGAGCAAGCCGCCCTGCCCGCCCGTGAAGACTTTGGGCATGCCTTCCAGCGCCACATCCTCGAAGCTCTTGCCATTCAGCAAATGCAAAGTGCCCTGCTTGCTGGTGACCAGCGCGCGGCCCTCGCCCAGCCAGGCGATGCCCCACGGCTGGCGCACGCCCTGCGCGACGGTCTCGGCCTTCCAGCCCTGCCTGGCGGCGGGCGGCTCGCCCGTGGCTTGCAGTTCGGCCCAGGCCGATGGCGCAGCGGTCAGTGCCCATGCAAGCAAGATGCTGGTGCGGCGTAACTGGAACATGCTCTCTCCTGTCGGTGGATGCTGCGAAGGTGGTGGTTCAGGCGCGCAGCAACAAGGCCACGGCTTCGGCCGCGATGCCCTCTTCGCGGCCCAGGTAGCCCAGCTTTTCATTCGTCTTGGCCTTGATGTTCACCTGCCCCACGGCGACGCCCAGGTCGTTGGCCACGTTGGCGCACATGGCGGCGATGTGCGGCGCCATTTTCGGGCGCTGGGCGATGATGGTGGCGTCGATATTGCCGATGATATAACCGGTGACTTGCACGCGGCGCACAGCTTCGCGCAGCAGGGTGCGCGAATCGGCGCCCTTGAATTGCGCATCCGTGTCGGGGAAATGGCGGCCGATGTCGCCCAGGGCGGCGGCGCCGAAGATGGCGTCGGTAATCGCGTGCAGCAGCACGTCCGCGTCGGAATGGCCGAGCAAGCCCAAATGATGGGGAATCTTCACGCCGCCGATGATCAGGTCGCGGTGCTCCACCAGCGCGTGGCAGTCATAGCCCTGGCCGATGCGAAATGGGAGTACGGGTGTCGTTGTGTGCATGCGGGTCTCTCTGGAATTCAAGGATTAGCCAAGTACAGCTCGGCCGTGTGTATGTCGCGCGGCAGGGTTACCTTCAGGTTGCGCGGGTGGCCCTCAATGAGCCTGGGCGCCAGGCCCAGCGCTTCGACGGCGCTGGAGTCGTCCGTGATGGCCTGCGGATCGGGCGCTTGCGACAAGGCCCGGTGCAGCAAGGCATAGCTGAACATCTGCGGCGTCTGCGCCAGCCACAGGCCGTCGCGCGGCACCGTCTGCACCGACAGACTGCCTGGCCCCGCCCGCTTGACGGTGTCGACCACGGGCAAGGCCAGCAAGCCGCCGGCCGGATGTTCACCGACTTCGGTAATGAGCTTTGCGATCAGCGCCGGCGTCAGGCCAGGCCGCGCCGCGTCGTGCACCAGCACATGGTCGTGTGCATCGATGCTGCCGTGCAGCGCCTGCAGGCCATTCAAGATCGTTTCCATGCGCGTGGCGCCGCCGCAGCGCAGCACAGTCACGCCGCTATTGTTCCCTTGCGGCACGACCGCATCTATCTGGCCATCCTCCGCGCTGACGACGACATACGTATGCGCGATCAGGGGGCTGACGAGAAAGGCGTCGAGCGCGTGGCGCAGCATGGGCTTGCCGGCGATGGCTAAATATTGCTTGGGACTGCCCGCTTCCATGCGCGCGCCCACGCCGGCGGCGGGGATCAGCGCAAAGTAGCGGACGGTGTTCGATGCTGCTGTCATGCCATTCCTTGTCTTGTCACTGCTGGGCGGGCTGTACCTTGCCCGCCAATATGTTCTGGATTTCGCCTTTGCACGCCTTGCCCAGGCGCGCATATTCCTGCGGCGAATCGATGGCCGCCTGCAAGGCTTCCACCTTGCGCATCTCGGCCTTGACGTAGGGCAACCAGCCCGTATCGATCTCGCGCGCCAGCGCCGCCTTGGCCGTGCCGCTGGGCGCGTACAGGGGCCGCGCCTCGAAACGCCTGGCCAGCGCCGCGCGCACGGTCTTTTCCACGCGCGGCAAGTGTTCCATATAGGTCTTCATGTGCCGCAGTTCATGCGCGAGTATCTCATCATACGCGCAAGTGCCCGGGGCAAATTCACGGCCGATATAGATCACCACGGGCGCATACGTCAGGGTCACGGTAATCTGCGGCGCCACGCATTCATAGCCGCTGGCCGGGTCTTGCAGCATGGGACCGGCCAGGGCGATGGCCACGCGCGAATCGGTCTTCGTCAGGCCCAGCACCCAGGTATTCGCGCGCGCCGTGCCCTTCATGACGGTCAGCGCCTTGTACGGCAGATGCGTATCGATGCTGTAGCCGTTCTGCTGCGCCGTCAGCACGGACACCGTCTTGCTGATCGTGTCTTCGCAGCGCACCTGGAACGGCGTGCGCGCCTGCGCCTGCGCACCCAGGGTGACACAGGCAAGCAGCAGGAAAATCGCGTTACGCATGCGCAAGATCAAGCCGCTTGCCAGGCGCCGCTGGTGATCTTGTCGAGCCAGAAGATGCCGATGACGGTTTTCACGTCGGTGATGGTGCCATCCTTGACCCAGTCGAGCAGCTGCGGCACGGTGGCCGTAAACGTTTCCAGGAACTCGCCCTCGTCGAGGCGGCGCTCGCCGGCTACCAGGCCCCGTGCCAAAAACAGTTCCAGGTGTTCATCCGAATACGCGATGGCGTTATGGATGGTGGAGACGAATTGCCAGTCGCTGGCCGTGTAGCCCGTTTCTTCCAGCAACTCGCGCTGGGCGCAGGCCAGGTGCGATTCTCCCGCATCGATCTTACCGGCCGGGAATTCAATGAAGACACGGTCCAGCGGATAGCGATACTGGCGTTCCATCAGCACCGTGCCATCGTCGAGCAGCGGCAGGATGACGACGGCGCCCGGGTGCAGGATGAATTCGCGCGCCGTGATCTTGCCGTCCGGCAGGGTCACGCGGTCGCGCTGCACGCGCAGGAAGCCGCCCTGGTAGACGAGCTCGCCGTCCACCTTGGTTTCAGTTAAGTTCATATCCATGCGTTCTGTATCCATACCTTGATTATGCTCAATAAAAAAAAACGGCGCCAGAGGCGCCGCTTTCGGTCGATGGGGCTAGCGCCGCTTGCGCAGGTAGCGTCCGACAAAGCCGGGGAAAGCCAGCACCAGGAACAGGCAACCGGTGATGGCATAGAACTCCCACGTCTGCGGGAAAGCGTTGCCGATGCGCGCTTCGAGCGCGAACGCCACGGCGCCGACGATGAAGTACAGAATCACCATCTCCAGCAGGCGCAGTGCCAGCGGCTTACGCCAGCCCTGCTCTGACTGCGCCGCTTTTTTCAGCGGCACGGCGGCAAACAGTTTCTCATTCAGAAATGGCAGGTTGGCGCCCAGGATACCCAGGGCGATCACCAGCCAGCTCGATGCGGTGACATCCATCGATCAGGACGCCAGGGTCTTGGTGATGGCCGTCGCGCAGGCAGCCAGGATGCTGTTAGGCATCACACCGAGGGCCAGGACGAACACGCCGTTCAGGGCCAGCACGACGCGCATGTCGCCATGCACGACCAGCGCGTTGGTGTCGGTCGGCTCGTCGAACCACATCATTTTCACGACGCGCAGGTAGTAGAAGGCGCCGATCAGCGAGAACAGCACGGCAGCGATGGTCAGCCACAGCTGGCCGGTGGCCAGCACGGAGGCCAGCACCGAATACTTGGCCATGAAGCCCATCAGCGGCGGCACGCCGGCCAGCGAGAACATGAACAGGGTCATCACCAGCGCGAAGATCGGGCTGCGTTTGCCCAGGCCCTTGAAGTCGGCCAGTTCTTCTGCTTCGAAACCATTACGCGCCAGCAACATGATCACGCCAAAGGTACCCAGCGTGGTGAACACGTAGGTGATGACGTAGTACATCGAAGCGCCGTAGGCGGTGGCTGCGCCAGCCGCGTTCAGGGTGTTGTTCGGCGCATCGACGGTACCGGACAGCAGGCCCAGCAGCACGAAGCCCATTTGCGCGATGGTCGAGTACGCCAACATGCGCTTCAAATTGGTTTGCGCGATGGCGGTGAAGTTACCGATGGCCAGCGACATCACGGCCAGCACCAGCAGCATTTGCTGCCAGTCATGCGCCATCGGCAGCAAGCCCTCGCCCAGCAAACGCAGGGTGATGGCAAACGCGGCCAGTTTCGGCGCGCCGCCCAGCAGCAAGGTCACGGCCGTTGGCGAACCTTGATACACGTCAGGCACCCACATGTGGAATGGCACGACACCCAGTTTGAAGGCCAGGCCCGCTACCAGGAACACCAGGCCGAAGACCATGATGGTGCCGTTGGTCTTGCCGTTTTCCAGCGCCACGCGCAGTTCGCCCAGGTCCAGCGTGCCGGAGGCGCCGTACAGCATCGAGATACCGTACAACATGAAACCGGAAGCCAGTGCGCCCAGGATGAAGTATTTCATGGCCGCTTCCGTGGCCTTGGCATTGTCACGGCGCAGAGCGATCAGTGCGTACAGCGACAGCGACATCAGTTCCAGACCCAGGTAGATGATCAGGAAGTTGTTGGCCGAGATCATGATCATCTGGCCCAGCAGTGCAAACAGGGCCAGCACGTAGAACTCGCCGCCCAGGTTACCCGACAGCATGCTGCGGTCGGTGGCATAGGCACGCGAGTAGATCAGGGTCAGCGCCACGGCGCCGTACGAGAACAGTTTCAGCAGCTGCGACATCGGGTCCGACACGAACATGTTATGGAACGTGTAGACGGTGGTGCCCGCGTTGAAGTCGCCCACGGTCAGCAAGGCGCAGCCGGCCAGGGTCAGCAAGGACAGCGCATAAGTGATCGAACGCTTCGCCGCAGGCAAGAACATATCGATCAGCAAGAGCGCCGACGTGGCGATCAGCAGAAAGATTTCCGCGTACAGCGGTACCAGATTAGGTGCATTAGTCATGTTATCGGTCTTCTATTTAAGGCAACTTGCTGGTGGCGACATGCTGCAGCAGGTCGGCAACCGAAGTTTGCATCGTGTCGGTGAACGGGGCTGGGTACAGACCCATCACGAGCACGGCGATGGCCAGCAAAGCAAGCATGAAGAATTCACGTTTGTTAATGTCGGTCAATTCGGCCACGTGTTTGTTCTTGATCTTGCCGAACACCACGCGCTTGGCCATCCACAGCGAGTACGCCGCGCCCCAGATCAGTGCCGTTGCAGCCAGCAGACCGATCCAGAAGTTGTATTGCACCGCGCCCAGGATCACCATGAACTCGCCGACGAAGCCGGAAGTCGCTGGCAGACCGCAGTTGGCCATCGAGAACAGCACGAAGAAGGCGGCAAATTTCGGCATGCGGTTCACGACGCCGCCGTAGTCGGCGATGTTGCGGGTATGCATGCGGTCATACAGCACGCCGATGCACAAGAACATCGCGCCGGAGATGAAACCGTGCGAGATCATCTGCACGATACCGCCCTGCACCGAGATGTCGTTGAACATGAAGAAGCCCAGGGTGACGAAACCCATGTGCGCGATCGACGAATAGGCGACCAGTTTTTTCATGTCGGTTTGCACCAGGGCAACCAGACCGATGTAGATGACGGCGATCAGCGACAAGGCGATCATGAAGCCCGACAGGTAGTGGCTGGCGTCCGGCGTGATCGGCAGCGAAAAACGCAGGAAGCCGTAGGCGCCCAGTTTCAGCATGATGGCGGCCAGCACGGCGGAACCGCCCGTAGGCGCTTCCACGTGGACGTCCGGCAACCACGTGTGGACGGGGAACATCGGCACCTTCACGGCAAACGCCATCAGGAAGGCCAGGAAGATGAAGATCTGTTCGTTCATCGTCAGCTTGAACGCATGCCAGGCCAGGATGTCGAAGCTACCCGTCACGTTGCGCAAGTAGATGATGGCAACCAGGGTCAGCAGCGAACCGAAGAAGGTGTACAGGAAGAACTTGAACGACGCGTACACGCGGTTCGAACCGCCCCAGATACCGATGATGATGAACATCGGGATCAGGGTTGCTTCAAAGAAGAAGTAGAACAGCAAGCCGTCCAGCGCGCAGAACACGCCGATCATCAGACCCGACAGGATCAAAAAGGCACCCATGTACTGGGCGATGCGGTTCTCGATCACTTGCCAGGCCGAAATGACGACGATGACCGTGATGAAGGCCGTCAGTGGAATGAACCACAGCGACAGGCCATCGATACCCAGCGAGTACCAGATATTGAAAGTTTCAATCCACGGTGCTTTTTCGACGAATTGCATGCCGTGTGCGGCGTTGTCGAAATGCTGGATCAGCGGCAAGGTGCACAGCATGCTGAGCACGGCGCCAGCCAGCGACAGCCAGCGGGTAAAGCCCGCTTTGCTGTCACGGCCAAGAGCCAGGACCAGGACGCCGCAAATGATCGGCACCCAGATCGACAGACTCAGGTAAGGAGGTAATGTAGAAATCGTAGACTGCATCATGGTTCTCAGTATTCTTTTATCAGGTCAGCTTACTTAGCGGGCCAGAATGGCAGGAAATAGATCAGGAAGCCCAGCACGCCCAGGATCATCACGAATGCATAGTGATAGATGTAGCCGGTCTGCAAGCCTCGCGACAGCGAGGACAGCCAGGCGACAACCTTGGCGCTGCCATTGACGACGAAACCGTCGATCAGCTTCTTGTCACCGAAGTTCCACAGGCCATTACCCAGCAAACGGGCACCGCCGGCGAACACGACTTCATTGAACTTGTCCAGGTAGTACTTGTTGTCCAGCAGGGTGTGGATCGCGTGGAACTTGGCAAAGAACCAGGCCGGTACACGCGGGTTGACCATGTAGCAGTAGTAGGCTGCCACCACGCCGGACAATGCCAGCCAGAACGGTGCCGTCGACAGGCCGTGGATCGCCATCGCCATCGCGCCGTGGAATTCATGCGACAACTCTTCCATTGCTGGATGGTTTTCGCCGACGAAGATCACGCCCTTGAAGAAATCGCCATGCAGCATCGGGCCGATCGTCAGGTAACCGATCAGCAGCGACGGGATCGCCAGCATCACCAGCGGGAACCACACCACGAATGGGGATTCATGCGGCTTCTGGCCAGGTTCCAGACCGTGGTGCGCGTGGTCGTCTTCGGAATCGTCATGCGATTCCTCTTCATGATGGTCGTCATGCGCATCGCCGTGCGCGCCATGGGCCGCTTTCGGTGCGTGATGGTCGTCATGGCCGTGCGCATGCGCCTGGCCGAAACGTTCCTTGCCGTGGAAGACCAGGAAATACATGCGGAACGAGTAGAAGGCGGTGACGAACACGCCAGCCAGCACGGCGAACTGGGCAAAGCCAGCACCCCAGATGTGCGTCGCTTCGACGGCTTCGATGATGCTGTCTTTCGAGTAGAAACCGGAGAACAGCGGCGTGCCGATCAGGGCCAGCGAACCGACCAGTGACGTGATCCAGGTGATCGGCATGTATTTGCGCAGGCCACCCATGTTGCGGATGTCCTGGTCGTGGTGCATGCCGATGATGACGGAACCGGCGCCCAGGAACAGCAGTGCCTTGAAGAAGGCGTGCGTCATCAGGTGGAACACGGCCACGGAGTACGCGGACGAACCGAGCGCCACGGTCATGTAGCCGAGCTGCGACAGGGTCGAGTAAGCGACGACGCGCTTGATGTCGTTCTGGATGATGCCCAAAAAGCCCATGAACAGCGCCGTGATGGAACCGATCACCAGGATGAAGGACAGTGCCGTGTCGGACAATTCGAACAGCGGCGACATGCGCGAGACCATGAAGATACCGGCCGTCACCATCGTCGCGGCGTGAATCAGTGCCGAGATCGGGGTAGGACCTTCCATCGAGTCAGGCAGCCACACGTGCAGCGGGAACTGCGCCGATTTGCCCATCGCGCCGATGAACAGGCAGATGCAGGCAACGGTCAGCAGGGCCCAGTCGGTACCTGGCAATGTCAGGACGGACAAGGCTTCCTTCTTGGCGAAGATTTCCTGGTAATCCAGTGATTGACCATACGCCAGCAGCAGGCCGATGCCCAGGATGAAGCCGAAGTCGCCTACGCGGTTGACCAGGAAAGCCTTCATGTTGGCCACGATGGCCGTCGGACGCTGGTACCAGAAACCGATCAAGAGGTAAGAGACCAGGCCCACGGCTTCCCAACCGAAGAACAGTTGCAGGAAGTTGTTGGCCATGACCAGCATCAGCATCGAGAACGTGAACAGCGAGATGTAGGCGAAGAAGCGGTTGTAGCCTTCGTCGTCCTTCATGTAGCCGATCGTGTAGATGTGCACCATCAGCGAGACGAAGGTGACCACGCACATCATCATCGCCGACAGCGAATCGATCTGGAAGCCCACTTCCATCTTCAGGGTGCCGATCGTCATCCAGTTATAGATCGTGCCATTGAATGTCGCGCCATCCATCACTGCCAGCAGTGTCTGCACGGACAGGATGAACGCTATCAGTACGCCCAGGATCGTCGCGGTATGCGACGTCTTGCGTCCGACCAAATTACCCAGGAACTGGGTGCCAAGCAAACCTGCAATCGCGGCACCGGCCAGCGGCGCCAGCGGTACGGCAAGAAGGAGGTTAGGGTTGAGGAGTTGCCCCGCCATGATGAACCTTAATCGTTATTATTCGAGAGATCGAGTCTGAAAAACATCAGCCTTTGAGGCTGTCCAGGTCTTCGACGTTGATGGTATCCAGATTACGGAACATCACCACCAGAATAGCCAGACCGATAGCCGACTCAGCGGCGGCAACCGTCAGGATGAAGAAAACGAAGATCTGACCGGCCGCGTCGCCCATGAAATGGGAGAACGCGATGAAATTCATATTCACCGCCAGCAGCATCAATTCGATTGCCATCAGCAATACGATGATGTTCTTGCGGTTCAGGAAAATACCGACGATCGAGATTGCGAACAGGATCGCGCCCAGGACCAGAAAATGTGTGAGCGATAATGTCATGGTGCCTCCTTAACTTCCGGCTCAGCCGCAGGACGCTCGACCACCGCGTCCATCTTGATGATCTTCAGGCGGTCGTTACGCTTGACGCGTACCGCATCGCCTGGAGCAAAATGCTTGGTGTCCTTGCGTTTGCGCAGGGTCAGTGCAACCGCGGCAACGATGGCCACCAGCAGCACGACGGCAGCGATCTCGAAGGCGAACACATATTCCGTGTAGATCAGCAGGCCCAGTTCCTTGGTGCCGCCCAGGTTGACGTTCACCGGAGCGATGCTAGGCGTAAAGTTGCGGAAACCGTGCCACAGGACAGCGGCCATTTCCAGCACGATGATCACGCCCACCGTCACGGACAAAGGCAGGTAGCCCCAGAAGCCTTCGCGCATGCGGTCGATATTGATATCGAGCATCATGACGACGAAGAGGAACAGCACCATCACGGCGCCGACATACACCAATACCAGCACGATGGCCAGGAATTCAGCTTGCAGCAGCATCCAGATGCCCGCTGCGGAAAAGAAGGACAGCACCAGGAACAGTACTGCGTGGACCGGATTACGGGCCGTGATGACGCGCGTCGCTGCCAGAATCAAGATCAGCGCGAAGGCGTAAAACAAAATTGTTTTAAAGTCCATAAAAAACCCAATAGACGTACAGATGAACGAGGGGCGCGCCGCAGCTTTGGGGCTGCGGCGCATCCATCAGCGATAAGGTGCGTCGGCGGCGCGCGCAGCGGCGATGTCATTTTCATAACGATCACCCACGGCCAGCAACATCTCTTTCGTGTAATACAAATCCCCGCGTTTCTCGCCGTGGTATTCCAGGATTTGCGTCTCGACGATCGAATCGACCGGGCAGGACTCTTCGCAGAAACCGCAGAAGATGCACTTGGTCAAGTCAATATCGTAACGCGTGGTGCGGCGCGAACCGTCGTCACGCTGTTCCGATTCGATCGTGATGGCCATCGCCGGGCAAACCGCTTCGCACAGCTTGCAGGCGATGCAACGTTCCTCGCCGTTCGGGTAGCGGCGCAGCGCGTGCAAGCCACGGAAACGCGGCGAGATCGGTGTCTTCTCTTCCGGGAATTGCACCGTGATCTTGCGCGAAAACATGTACTTGCCTGTCAGCGCCATGCCCTTGATCAGCTCGCCCAACAACAGGCTGCTGAGGAAATCTTTTACCTTATCCATTCGTATGCACTCTCTTACTTCCAAATATTCCAGGATGTCTGCATCCAGGCAGCGACGAAGACCAGGTAGACCAGCGTCAACGGGATAAACACTTTCCAGCCGAGGCGCATGATCTGGTCATAACGGTAGCGTGGGAAAGTACCGCGCACCCAGATGAACACCGAGACGATGAAGAAGGTCTTGGCGAACAGCCAGAAGAAGCCGCCGAAACCACCCCAGAACTCGAGGAAGGCAAATGGTGCGGACCAGCCACCGAGGAACATGATCGCAGCCAGCGCGCCGATCAGGATCATGTTGGCGTATTCGGCCAGCATGAACATGGCGTAGGCCATGCCCGAGTACTCGACCATGTGGCCGGCGACGATTTCCGACTCGCCTTCGACGACGTCGAACGGGTGACGGTTGGCTTCAGCCAGGCCCGACACCAGGTAGATGACGAACATCGGCAGCAGCGGCAGCCAGTTCCACGACATGAAGTTCACGCCCTTGTCGGCGAAGTAGCCGATTTGCTGGCCGCCGACGATGTCGATGAAGTTCAGGCTGCCCGAGACCATCAGCACGATGACCATCACGAAGCCCATCGGGATTTCATACGAAATCATCTGTGCCGAAGCGCGCATGGCGCCCATGAACGAGTACTTCGAGTTCGAGGCCCAGCCGGCGATGATGATGCCGTAGACTTCCATCGAGGTAATCGCCAGCAGCAGCAGCAAGCCCGCGTTGACGTTGGCCAGCACGGCTTCCGGACCGAACGGCACGACCGACCAGGCGGCCAGGGCCGGCATGATGGTCATGATCGGGCCGATCACGAACAGGCCCTTGGCGGCCTTGGCCGGGATGATGATCTCTTTGAACAAGAGTTTCAGCGCATCGGCGATCGGTTGCAGCAAGCCCAATGGACCGACGCGGTTCGGACCGACGCGGATCTGGATCCAGCCGATCAGCTTGCGCTCCCACAGGGTGGCGTAAGCAACCAGACCCATCAGTGGCAACAGCACGCACAGGATCTTGATCAGGGTCCAGAAGAACGGCCAGGTACCGCCCAGCAAATCCTGGCCGGTACTGTTGATGACGTTTACAAATTCAGGCAGAGCCATCAGATTTTCCCCTCTGCTGTTTCAACTGTGATGTCACCGAACATGCCGCCCAGGCTAGCCGTCGAGGCATGCGCCGCCGACACTTTGACCACATTGGCTGGCAAGCCGGCATGGATTGCCGCCACCAGGATGGCGCTGCCGGAGCCTTGCGCCACTTTGACCTTGTCGCCCGCCTTGATGCCCAGCTTTTCAGCCAGCGCCAGGGACAGGTGCGCTTGCGGCGCGGCGCCATCGACCGTGCGAAGCAGCGGTTCGGAGCGGCGTACCAGCGCGTCGGCGAAGTAGATCGGCACGTCGGCGATGCGTTGCAGTGCCGGCGAGGCCGGTGCGTAGCTTGCCGCTTCCGGTGCGTTCTTGGCGATGTTGTTCAGCTGTGCCGACAGATCGGTCACGCCGGCACCAAACGCTTCGTCGCGGATCGCTTCGGAGGTGTCGTAGTCGAAACCGGCCAGGCCCAGGATGTTGCCCAGGACGCGCAGCACTTTCCAGGCTGGACGGGTATCGGCCAGCGGTTTGACGGTGCCGTTGAAACTTTGCGCGCGGCCTTCGCAGTTCACAAAAGTACCCGAGGTTTCAGCGAACGGGGCGACCGGCAGCAAGACATCGGCGTAATCCATGCCGTGCTTGAAGGCGGACATGGCCACGACCATGTCGGCGCCATCGAGGGCGGCGCGGGCCGCTTGTGGATTGGCGGCATCGAGTTCCGGCTCGGCGTGCAGCAGCACGTAAGCTTTTTTCGGCACGGCAAACGCTGCTTGCACATTGGCGCGCGGCTTGGCGAGCAGGTGCGCGCCTACCGTGTTGGCCGCTTCCGTCAGGTAACCGAGCTTGGCGCCCGTCTGTTCGGCGATCCATTGCGCGGCAGCATGCAGTTGCGACGCTTGCGGGTGTTGCGTTGCCGCGTTACCCAGCAGCACGGCGCCATGGTCGCCGGCCATCAGGCTGGCAGCGATGGCCACTGCCACGTCCGAAGCAACAACTGCTTCAAAACCGGCTGGTGCGGCGATTTCTTTGGCTTGAGCAACAGCGACGAGCACTTCCGACAAGGCCGCCAGCCAATCACTCGGCGCGACGATCATCTTGTTGGCGATGCTGATCAATTGATCATCGTCGGACGCGTGCAGGATCGACAGCTTGGCGCCGCCCTTGACGGACGCGCGCAAACGCGTCGCCAGCAATGGGTGATCCTTGCGCAGGAACGAGCCGATGACGAAGGCGCGCTTGATCTGGCCAAATTCGCTGATCGGCATGCCCAGCCATGGTTTCACACTGGCGTCGAGTGCGAAGTCGGTCTGGCGCAGGCGGAAGTCGACGTGCTCGGAACCGAGGCCGTGGGCGACTTTTTGCAGCAGGACCAGCTCTTCGACCGTCGAATGCGGCGTGGCCAGCGCGGCGATGGCGTCAGCGCCATGCTCGTGCTTGATGTTTTTCAAACCGTGCGCCACGTATTCCAGCGCGGTTTGCCAATCGACTTCTTTCCACTCGTTGCCCTGTTTCAGCATCGGGGAAGTCAGGCGTTCGGCACTGTCCAGCGCTTCGTACGAGAAACGGTCCTTGTCCGAGATCCAGCACTCGTTGACGGCTTCGTTTTCCAGCGGCAGGACGCGCTTGACCTTGCCAGCTTTCACTTGCACGATCAGGTTGGTGCCCAGACCGTCATGCGGGCTGACCGATTTGCGGCGCGACAGTTCCCACGTACGGGCGCTGTAGCGGAACGGCTTCGAGGTCAGTGCGCCAACGGGGCACAGGTCGATCATGTTGCCCGACAGTTCCGAGTCGACCGTCTGGCCGACGAAGGACACGATTTCCGAGTGTTCGCCGCGGCCGATCATGCCCAGCTCCATCACGCCGGCCACTTCCTGGCCAAAGCGTACGCAGCGGGTGCACTGGATGCAGCGCGACATTTCTTGCATGGACACCAGCGGACCGGCTTCCTTCGGCTGCACCACACGCTTGTCTTCCTTGTAGCGCGATTCGCTCTTGCCGTAGCCCACTGCCAAGTCTTGCAACTGGCACTCGCCGCCCTGATCGCAGATCGGGCAATCGAGCGGGTGGTTAATCAGCAAGAATTCCATGACCGACTTTTGCGCCTGCACAGCTTTATCGCTGGCGGAGCGCACGATCATGCCGGCACTGACCGGGGTCGCACAAGCGGGCAAAGGCTTCGGCGCCTTTTCCACTTCGACCAGGCACATGCGGCAGTTCGCTGCGATCGACAATTTCTTGTGATAGCAGAAGTGCGGAATGTAGGTTCCCAATTTGTTGGCGGCGTCCATCACCATGCTACCAGCAGGGACTTCGACTTTTTTGCCGTCTATTTCGATTTCAACCATGGTGATCGTTACCTGACGCAGCTTAGATATATGCGGGCACTAAGCAATGCTTGTGCTCGATATGATATTCAAATTCTTCACGGAAATTCTTAATGAAGGCCCGTACCGGCATGGCGGCCGCATCGCCCAGCGCGCAAATGGTGCGGCCCTGGATGTTGTCGGCGATCGAGTTGAGCATGTCCAGGTCGTCTGGACGACCCTGCCCCTGCTCGATGCGGTGCACCATGCGGTACATCCAGCCTGTGCCTTCACGGCAAGGCGTACACTGGCCGCACGATTCTTCAAAGTAGAAGTAGGACAGGCGCTCCAGCGCCTTCACCATGCAGCGTGTTTCGTCCATCACGATGATGGCGCCCGAACCCAACATCGAACCGGCTTTCGCGATCGAGTCATAGTCCAGGTCGGTCTGCATCATGATGTCGCCGCGGATCACCGGCGCGGACGAGCCGCCAGGGATCACGGCCTTGATCTTTTTGCCACCGCGCATGCCACCTGCCAGTTCCAGCAGTGTGGCGAACGGCGTGCCGAGCGGCACTTCGTAGTTGCCCGGCAATTCCACGTCGCCCGAGATCGAGAAGATCTTCGAACCGCCATTGTTCGGCTTGCCCATCGCCAGGTATTTCTCTGGGCCGATGTTCAGCACGAATGGCACGGCCGCGAAGGTTTCCGTGTTGTTGATCGTCGTCGGCTTGCCGTACAGGCCAAACGAGGCAGGGAAAGGCGGCTTGAAGCGCGGCTGGCCTTTCTTGCCTTCCAGCGATTCGAGCAGGGCCGTTTCTTCGCCGCAGATGTAGGCGCCATAACCATGGTGCGCATGCAACTGGAACGAGAACTCGCTGCCCATGATCTTGTCGCCGAGGAAACCGGCGGCGCGCGCTTCTTCCAGCGCTTCTTCGAAACGGGCGTACTCGGCCCAGATTTCGCCGTGGATATAGTTATAGCCGACGGTGATGCCCATCGCATAAGCGCCAATGGCCATGCCTTCGATCAGCGCATGGGGATTGTAACGAATGATGTCGCGGTCCTTGAAAGTACCCGGTTCGCCTTCATCTGTATTGCAGACGAGGTATTTTTGACCCGGGAACTGGCGCGGCATGAAGCTCCACTTCAAGCCGGTAGGAAAACCCGCGCCGCCACGGCCGCGCAAGGACGAAGCCTTGAGGTCGGCGATGATCTGTTCCGGCGTGATTTTCTCTTCCAGGATACGCCGCAGGGCGCTATAGCCGCCGCGGTTCACATAATCTTGCAAATGCCAGTTCTTGCCATCCAGATCCTTCAGGATCAATGGATCGATATGGCGGTTGTGGAGTGACGTCATTTCTTGAGTTCCTCCAGCATGGCGTCGATTTTCTCGTTCGACATCCAGCTGCACATGGTTTTATTACTGACCAGCAAGACTGGCGCATCGCCGCAAGCACCCATGCACTCGCCTTCAACCAGCGTGAACTGGCCGTCTGCGGTGGTTTCGCGGAAATCGATACCCAGTTTCTGCTTCAGGTACTCTGCAGCGCGCACGCCGCCCGACAGGGCGCATGGCAGGTTGGTGCACACGGTGATCTTGTGCTTGCCCACGGGTTTCACGTTGTACATATTGTAGAACGTGGCCACTTCCTGCACGGCAATCGCCGGCATGCCGATGTAATCGGCCAGTTCCTTCATGGTGTCCGGCGCCAGCCAGCCCAGTTCATCCTGGGCATGGGCCAGCGCGGCCATGACGGCCGACTGACGCTGGTCGGCCGGGTACTTGGCCAGCTCGCGGTCAATTTTCTTATAGCATTGCTCTGATAACAACATACTTTTTGCCTCTTAGCGGTCAATACTGCCGAACACGATATCTTGCGTCCCGATGATGGTCACGGCGTCGGCAAGCATGTGCCCACGCGCCATCTCGTCGAGCGACTGCAAGTGAGCGTAGTCTGGCGCGCGCAGTTTCATGCGGTACGGCTTGTTGGCGCCATCGGACACCAGGTACACGCCGAACTCGCCCTTCGGATGTTCCACGGCGCTGTAGGCCTCGCCTGGCGGCACGTGGAAACCTTCCGTGAACAGCTTGAAGTGGTGAATCAAGGACTCCATGTTGGTCTTCATGTCGACGCGGCCCGGAGGCGCCACCTTGCGGTTGCTGGTCATGACAGGACCTTCATTGTTGCGCAGCCACTCCACGCATTGCTTGATGATGCGGTTCGACTGGCGCAACTCTTCCACGCGGACCAGGTAGCGGTCGTAGCAATCGCCGTTGGTGCCGATAGGAATGTCGAAATCCATCAGGTCGTACACTTCGTACGGCTGTTTCTTGCGCAAATCCCACTGCACACCGGAGCCGCGCAGCATGGCGCCCGTAAAGCCCATGGCCAGCGCATCTTCCGGCGAGACCACGCCGATGCCAACCGTGCGCTGTTTCCAGATACGGTTGTCGGTCAGCAAGGTTTCGTACTCGTCCACGGAATTCGGGAAACGGCGCGCGAAGTCTTCGATGAAGTCCAGCAGCGAACCCTGGCGGTTTTCATTCAGCTTGGAAATCGCCTTGGCGTTGCGGATGATCGAGGCCTTGTGCTGCGGCATCGCATCGGGCAAGTCGCGGTACACGCCACCCGGACGGTAGTAGGCCGCGTGCATGCGCGCGCCCGAGACTGCCTCGTAGGCGTCGAACAAGTCTTCGCGGTCGCGGAAGCAATACAGGAACGGGCCCATGGCGCCAACGTCCAGCGCGTGGGTGCCGAGCCACATCAGGTGATTCAGGATGCGCGTCATCTCGTCAAACATGACGCGGATGTATTGCGCGCGCAGCGGCACTTCCAGGCCCAGCATCTTTTCGATGGCCATCACGTACGCATGTTCATTGCACATCATCGACACATAGTCGAGACGGTCCATGTACGGTACGGATTGCAGATAGGTCTTTTGTTCGGCCAGCTTTTCGGTGGCGCGGTGCAGCAGGCCGATATGCGGGTCGGCACGCTGGATGACTTCGCCATCCATCTCCAGCACCAGGCGCAGCACACCGTGCGCGGCCGGATGCTGTGGCCCAAAGTTCAGGGTGTAGTTCTTAATCTCAGCCATTATTTCATCCCGTAATGTTCTTCGCGGATCACGCGCGGCACGTTTTCCCGCGGCTCGATCGTCACGGGCTGGTAAATCACGCGCTTTTGTTCCGGATCGTAACGCATCTCGACATAGCCGGAGACGGGGAAATCCTTGCGGAACGGATGGCCGATGAAACCGTAGTCGGTCAGCAGGCGGCGCAAGTCGTTGTGGCCTTCGAAGAGGATGCCCAGCAGGTCGAACGCTTCGCGCTCGTACCAGTTGACGGCACGCCAGATGTTCACCACGGACGGCAGCAGCGGCATGTCGTCATCGGGCGCGAACACGCGCACGCGCACGCGCCAGTTGTGCTTGACCGACAGCAAGTGCGAGACGGCCGCGAAACGCAGGCCATCCCAGCTACCGTCGCCATAGGTCGAGTAGTCGACGCCGCACAGGTCGAGCATTTGCTCGAAATGCAGGGTCGGATCGTCGCGCAAGGTCTGCATCACGGCCAGGTAGTCCTCGGCCTTGACGACCAGGGTGACTTCGCCCAGTGCAACCGTGGTACTAACGCGATCGCCCAGGGCAGTGCCGAGGGCGTTTTGCAATACTTCTAAATGTGTTGTCATAATCTGAAGCGGCCCGGTTAGCGTGCGATCGTACTGGTACGCTTGATCTTGTTCTGCAACTGCATGATGCCGTACAGCAAGGCTTCAGCGGTCGGAGGACAGCCAGGCACATACACGTCGACGGGCACGATGCGGTCGCAACCGCGCACCACAGAATAGGAGTAATGGTAGTACCCGCCGCCATTGGCGCAGGAACCCATCGAGATGACCCAGCGTGGCTCTGCCATCTGGTCGTAGACCTTGCGCAAGGCCGGCGCCATCTTGTTGCACAGGGTGCCGGCAACGATCATGACGTCGGATTGACGCGGCGACGGACGAAACACGACGCCGAAACGGTCCATATCGTAGCGGGCTGCGCCCACATGCATCATTTCGACCGCACAGCAGGCCAGACCGAACGTCATCGGGAACATAGACCCGGTGCGCGCCCAGTTGATCAGCTTGTCGGCCGAGGTGGTGATGAAACCTTCGCTTAATACGCCTTCAATAGCCATGGCTTATTCCCAGTCAAGGGCACCTTTCTTCCAAATGTACCAAAATCCGACCACGAATTCAGCGATGAACACCATCATCGTGACGAAACCGGCCCAGCCCAGGTCGCGCATTGCAACGCCCCATGGGAAAAAGAATGCCGTTTCCAGATCGAACAAAATAAACAGGATTGCGACCAGATAGTAGCGCACATCAAATTTCATGCGCGCGTCTTCGAATGCTTCAAAGCCACATTCGTACGGGGAGAGTTTTGCTGCGTCAGGCTTGTGAGGGCCTAACAGGCGCCCCAGGAGCTGGGGAGCGATACCGACACCAAGGCCGATAATAATGAACAGCAGGACGGGGAAGTAATTTTCGAGGTTCACGATTGATAAGCTTATATTGAACGATCGGTTAAATGAGGACGCTGCGATCATTTGCAGCGTATCTAACGCACGACCCCAATCAAAGCTAAGACCAGGATCGAACGACACATCCTCGTAAAAAAAGCCAGCAACTTTGTACGAGCCATGGCTCGTGCGCCGTTGCTGGCTTCTGATTTCTGGTGCCGACGACGAGACTCGAACTCGTACAGCTTGCGCCACTACCCCCTCAAGATAGCGTGTCTACCAATTTCACCACGTCGGCGGTAAGGCCCGTATTCTACTCTGCTTTGCCGCTAAAGTTAATGCACAAATGCATCAAAACACAGATAAAAACGATAAATTTTTACATCTTCCAGCGCGCCACGATTTTTTCCTGCCGCGCTGCCAAAACATTGAGCAATAATCTGCCCGTAATGAGAATTACTCTCGATGAGGTATCGAGTTATTACTCAGTAAATACTAAATTACTTCGGGATCGCGCCTGCCGGGGTGCTGGCAACAGGGGCTGCCGCTGCTGGAGCGCTGGCCGCTGGAGCCGCAGCAGGTACCGCCGTCGGGATCGCGCCCGCGCCGGTGACTGGCACTGGCTTGACGACTTTATCCATCACGCCGCCGCCCACCGTGGTGGCGCGCTGATTGGCCATCAGCGACAGGGCCAGGGTGGCGCCGAAGAAGATCGCGGCGGCAACGCCCGTCGACTTGGACATGAAGTTGGACGAACCCGTCGCACCGAACAGGCTGCCCGAGGCACCCGAACCAAACGCGGCACCCATGTCGGCGCCTTTGCCGTGCTGCAGCAACACCAGCGCGATAATCGACAATGCCGAAATAACCTGTACTACCACTACCAGATTGAACATCATGTTCATTGCAATTCCATTCTTAGTTTAAATTAATTCAATCAGCGGCGTGAATAATCGCCAGGAAATCCGCCGCCTTCAATGCCGCCCCACCGATCAGACCGCCATCGATATCCGGCATCGCCATCAATTCTTTTGCGTTCTCCGGCTTCATGCTGCCGCCGTACAGGATCTGCACGCCGGCCGCCGCTACCGCATTCTTTGTCGCCAGTTGCGCGCGCAATACCTGATGCACGTCCTGCGCCATTTGCGGCGTGGCTGTCTTGCCCGTGCCGATGGCCCAGACCGGCTCATAGGCCAGCACCAGTTTCGCCACGTCGTCGGCGGAAATCGCCGCCAGCACGGCACCCAGCTGCTGCGCCACGACCGCGTCGGTCTGGCCCGCTTCGCGCTGCGCCAGCGTCTCGCCGATGCAGACGATAGGCGTAATGCCCGCCGCCAGCGCTGCAACCGTCTTGGCCGCCACCTGTGCATCGCTCTCGCCATGGTAGGCGCGGCGCTCGGAATGCCCGATCACCACATAGCCGCAGCCGAAATCCTGCAGCATGGCAACCGAGATTTCTCCCGTGTAGGCACCGCTGGCGTGCGCGGAAACATCTTGCGCACCCCAGCCGAGAGGCGAGCCTGCCAATTGCGCCTGGCACTGCGCCAGATATGGCGCGGGCACACAGACGGCGCTGGCGGCGCCAGAGGCGGCCAGGCCAGCAACTATTTCAGACAATAACACCGCGTTCGAGGTGCGACTGCCGTTCATTTTCCAATTTCCGACGACGAGTTTGCGACGCATAGTAGCCTAAATTTTAATAACCCGTCATTCTAACCCCGGCACCGATGCCGGTCAAACAGGCAGCGCCCCGTTTCAGGCAACTTGCAACATGATCTTGCCCACGTGCGTGCTCGCTTCCATCAAGGCATGCGCCTCGTTGGCTTTTTCCAACGGGAAAGTCTGATAGATGACGGGCTTGATCTTGCCCGCCTCGATCAGCGGCCAGACGGTCGTGCGCAAGTGGTTTGCAATGGCGGCCTTGAAGGCGACCGGGCGCGGACGCAAGGTCGAGCCGCTGACACTCAGGCGGCGGCGCAGCACCTGCCCCAGGTCCAGGGTGGCCTTGCTGCCGCCCTGCACGGCGATCAGGCCGATGCGGCCGTCGTCGGCCAGGCAATCGATCTCGCGCGGCAGATAGTCGCCGCCCACCATGTCGAGGATGACGTCGACGCCTTTGCCATCAGTCAATTCCTTGACGACGGCAACGAAATCTTCCGTGCGGTAATTGATGCCCCGTTCGGCACCCAGCGCCTCGCAGGCGCGGGCCTTCTCGTCGCTGCCGGCCGTGGCGAAGACGCGATGGCCGAGCGCGGCCGCCAATTGAATGGCCGTCACGCCGATGCCGGACGTGCCGCCCTGCACCAATAAGGTTTCACCGTCGGCCAGCGCGCAGCGGTCGAACACATTGCTCCACACGGTAAAGAAGTTTTCCGGCAAGGAGGCGCCTTCCAGCGCCGTCAAGCCTTTGGGCAAGGGCAGGCACTGGCCGGCGGGCGCGGCGCAGTATTCGGCATAGCCGCCGCCCTGTACCAGCGCACAGACCAGGTCGCCCTTCTTGAATTCAGTGTTGCTGAAATCGCCATCGACGACTTCGCCCGCCACTTCCAGGCCCGGCAAGTCGGACGCGCCGGCCGGCGGCGCATACTTGCCCAGGCGCTGCAGCACGTCAGGGCGGTTGATGCCGGCCGCGTGCACCTTGATCAGCAGTTCGCCCGCCTTGTATTGCGGCATGGGACGTTCGGCGATCTGCAAAACGTCGGCGGGACCTGGCTGGCTGATGGCAACTGCACGCATGGCGGGACTCTTTCAAGGGAAAACGGCGATTGTACGCCAAGCCGCCCTCCCCTGCAGACCAGCGCCGCTCTTAACCGGCGCCCGTCTTCGACTGGCGCGGCAAGGGCGTGCCCGGCTTCCATTTCGCCGACAGGGCTTGCCCTTCCTCGACTTGCTCATGCGTCATCTTGCGCACCACGGCGGCGCGCTGGTCGGCCGCATTCGCGTTGCCATTCGCCGCCGCCAGGTTCCACAGCATGTAGGCGATGACGTTATCCTGCGGCACGCCACCCATGTGGTAGCGGTACATCAGGCCCAGCACCTGCTGCGCCTCCGCATGGTTCTGCTCGGCCGCCTTGCGGAACCAGCCCACGGCCTGCTTGTGGTCTTGCAGCACGGCATTGCCCGTGTAATACATGGCGCCCACCACATACTGGGCATCGGCCTTGCCCTGCTCGGCCGCCTTGCGGTGCCAGAACATGGCTTGCTTGTAATCCTGTGGCAAGCCCCGTCCCATGTAATACATCAAGCCCAGCAAATGCTGGGCATCGGCGTTACCGGTCTTGGCCAGTGGCAGGATTTCCTTGTAGGCGAGCGCGTAATTCTTGTTGTTGTAGGCGCTGGCGCCTTCGGCGAAGCCAGCCCGCGCGGGTAGCTGTATCGTCAACAGCATGAGTAATGTAATGATCAGTTTTTTCATCGGAATGGGATGTGGTCTGACTACTTGTTCTTGTCCTGCCGAAGGCATGCGGCAGGATGCTTTTACTTCCAGCTGACTTTGCCCAGGCCCTCGACGCTGACATCGCGGTTGGCCGGCTTGCCGTACACCACCACCGAACCGAGTCCGCTCAGGTTCAGCTTGGCATTCGTATGGGCATTCACCGTGGCATTGCCGAGGCCGCTCAATTCCAGGTTCACGGCGTCCGCTTCGAATTGCTGCGCATTCAGGCTGCCCAGGCCGCCCAGGCTGGCTTTCAGGATGCGCCCGCGTCCGCCCAGCACCACCGAGCCGGCGCCCTGCAAGTCCAGCTCGGCCCGCTCATTGTTGCCGATCCACAGTTGCATGCTGCCCACGCCGCCCAGGCTGGCATTGAGCTTGCGGTAGTCGCCCACCAGCTTGATGCTGCCCGCCCCTTCCAGCGACAGGGTCAGTTCCTCGCCCTTGAAACCCGTGATGTCCGTGCTGCCAAAGCCTTCCGAGCTGACTTCACGCAAATTCGGCAGCACCAGGTCGGCGCGGATCGATGAAGGGCCGATCTTGAAGCCGCGCACTTCCGTTTCGATGTGCAGGGTATCGCCGCTTTGCGCCGTGCTGACATCGGCGATGTAGCGCTTGTCGGCCGTGATGCTCAAGGACGCCACGTTGCCCTGGCGAATGCGCACTTCCATCACGCCGTCGAGCTTGACGCGTACCACGCGGGCGTCGATGTTGCGCATTTCCAGCAAGCGGGTCTCGGCCGCCACGCCGCGCACCAGGCCAAAAGTCGCCAGGAACAGCAGCGCCAGTTGCAGTATCTTTTTCATGTAGTGCATCCTCGGTATCTTGTTTTTATGTGTCGCGGCGCCCTCGTGGGGCTTGCGCGCATTGCCATTGACCACCACTGTAGCAGCGCAGAAAAGGGCTGACAATCGGGCTGACAATCAATCAGGCGAAACGGGCTTTTTCGGTAGCGCTCAGGCGCTTGGCCTTGACCACCACCACGTGCATGTCAGCCTTGTTCGCTGGCGCGGCCACGGTGGCCGTGGAGCTGGCCACTTGCAGGGCCGGGGCGGCCGGGGCGATGGCGTAGCAGCTGACGCCGAGCACGATGGCGGCGGCAACGGCGATGACTTCCATGTTTTGAGCGACGTTCATGTTGTTCTCCTCGGGTGTCTGGCAGTGGGCTTGCGGTATGGTGTCACTATAGCCATACCGCCCCCGGCCAACACGCCGATTGCGACGAACTGCGCTTTTGGCAGGCTGGCCTGACAAAAACGCGGATAAACGCGCAGGTCGCTACGCTTGCAACTTAAAACTCTTCCCATTCGTCGGCGCCGGACTTGGCCGCCTTGACGGGCTTGGCCGGCGAGAGCGCACGGGTCGGCGCACGCGGCGCCGGCGCCGCGGGCCGGGCCTTGAGGCGCGTCACGGGCGCGGGTGCTGCGGCAGGGCCGGCATCGCCGAGGCGGAACATGCCAACGGCCTGTGCCAGATCCACCGCCTGCTCCTGCAAGCTTTCCGCGGCGGCGGCCGCTTGCTCGACGAGGGCCGCATTTTGCTGCGTCATGGTATCCATGTGCGTGACGGCCGTGTTGATCTCGCCGATGCCGGCGCTCTGTTCACGGCTGGCCACCGTGATCTCGCTCATGATGGTCGTCAATTGCTGCACCGAGGCCACCACCTGATCCATGGTCAGGCCCGCTTCATTGACAAGGCGCCCACCCGCATCGACTTTTTCCACCGAGTCGCCGATCAATTCCTTGATTTCCTTCGCCGCGCCTGCGGAGCGTTGCGCCAGGTTGCGCACTTCGGATGCCACCACGGCAAAGCCCCTGCCCTGCTCGCCCGCGCGCGCCGCCTCGACGGCCGCGTTCAAGGCCAGGATATTCGTCTGGAACGCGATGCCGTCAATCACGCCGATGATGTCGACGATCTTGCGCGAACTTTCCTGGATGCCGGCCATCGTGCCCACCACCTGCTGCACCACGCGGCCACCCTTGGCCGCCACTTCCGAGGCGGACATGGCCAGTTCGTTGGCCGCATGCGCGTTTTCCGCATTCTGTTTCACCGTCGAGGTCAGCTCATCCATCGAGCTGGCCGTCTGTTCCAGCGCCCCTGCCTGGGCTTCCGTGCGCGAGGACAGGTCGGCGTTACCGGCGGCAATATCGGCCGACTCGCTGCGCACCAGGATGCTGATGCTGCGGATCTGTACCAGCACGGTGGCAATCTTTTCCACGAACAAATTGAAGGCCTTGGCGATCTGCGCCAGTTCGTCACTACCTTCCGCGTCGAGGCGGCTGGTCAGGTCGCCGTCGCCCGTGGCGATCGCTTCCATCGCATCGCGCACCAGGCCCAGGCGGCGCAGGGCGCGCGCCACCAGCACGCTCAATACCGTCGCGGCCAGAGCCAGCACCAGCAAGGCCGTCAGGGCCGAGGCGCGCAGCATGGAGGTCAATGCTTGCGTCGCTTCGGCGCGGTCGAGCACGGTCGCCAGCAGCCAGTCGCTGCCCGGCACTTTACTCACATGCAAGATGCCGTTACGCTCGCCGAGGCGAATGGCGGCGCCGTCGCCGCTCTTTTCAATATCGGCCAGCGCCTGCGCGCTCAGGCCCGGGTCCAGCTCGGCCAGCGGTTTCAGGGTCAGCTTGCCGTCAGGATGGGCGATGATCTTGCCGCCGCCATCGACGAGAAAGCCGTAGCTGGACGCCGTCGGCTTGATCGAGGCGACGTTTTGCACCACGGCATCCATCATCACATCGGCCGCCATCACGCCCGTCACGCTGCCCTTGCCGCCCAGCGGCTCGGCAAACGTCACCACCAGCTTGCCCGTGCTGGCGCCGATATACGGCGCCGTAATGACGGGGCCGCCCGTTTCGGACGCCAGCTTGTACCAGGGGCGCGCCGTGGGATCATAGTCGGCGGCGCGCTTGCGCTCCTGCGAAAAGACGGCGCGCTTGTCGGCAAAGCCGATGTACGCCATGTCGAACGTGCCCGCCTGCTCGGCCGCCTTCAGGGCCGGCAGCGGATCGGCCGCCGTGGCGCCCTGCTTGAGCGAAGCGACCACGGCCTGCTTGGAACGCAGCCATTCGGCGATGGCTTGCGCATGGCTGTGCGACAACTGCAGCATCTGCGTGTCGAGCGCGGCCAGGGTGCTGGAGCGCGTGGTGAAGAAATTGGCGATGGCCACAGCCAGCATGGCCAGCACGACGATGGAAACGGCGATGGCGATCAGCCGCGCCTTAAGGGAGGACAACATGGTGCATCCAATAAAAAAGGGGAAATCGGGAGGGATGCACCATGGTCGGGGAATAAGATTTTGTCGTCAAGCAATACTGACTCTCAATTACCCAGAAACAACAATTGATACCAAATATTAATTACATCTCGCCACGCAGCTTGCGCAAGGCCGGCGATTCGCCGCCCGTGGCCTCGATGCGGAAGCGGGCAAACGCCTGTTCCAGCGCGGGGTAGCGGCGCAGGCTGCCTTCCGTAAAATAACGTCCGCCGGGGATGTCGCCCCATGCCAGGGGCGCGCTCAAGGCGCCGCTGCCAGCCAGGGCCAGCAGCGGCTCGAGCGCGCTGCGCAGGTCGGCCACCTCCGCATCGGCGAGCGCCAGGCGCGCCAGCAACTGTTCCAGTTCGGTAGCCAGGGCTTGCAAGCGCTGCTGGTCCATCATCTCTCCTCAGTTCCTGATCGTGCCGATCAGCACGGGCGCCGACCACAAGTTGCGATTTGGCAATAAATACTGTTGCGCCCCGCCACGGCGCCGCACCAGCCCGCCCAGCTCTTGCGTGGGCGCCACCTGGCTGACGAACACGTTCACCGTGCCCTTGGGCATGATCTGGTACACATCATACAGCGGCGCCTCGCTCTTCAGGGGCAAGCCGAAACAGTCGGCCAGGCTGGCGCACTGGCTAGATACCAGCTGCAATTGCGCGCTGGTGGTGAAATACGGCGAATACGGCGACACATTCTGGCCATGCGGCACGATTTTTACCAATGCGGCCGACATGGCTAGCAAGTCGGGCAAGGTGCTGCCGGAAGCGAGCTGCTCGACCGCGCGCGCATAAATCGTCTCGGCCGGTGCGGCCGGATCGGCGGCGCGCAGTTCGCGCAGGAACTGCTGCCCTGGTCCGCTATCGAGATAGGAGTCGATAGCTTGCCGCGGCACGCCCGCCGTCTTGAACGTGCTGAGGTCGTTGATTTCGCGCGCATGCACGGCGCGCAAGGCGTCGATCTCCTGCGCCGGCATGGCCGTGGACGCGCCGGCAATCGGGATGGGCAGCGGCACCGGCATGGGCGCGTTGTCCAGCTGGGCCCGGACGCCGGGCGCGACGGCAAGCAGAAAGGCGGCGGCCAGCCCGCAGAATGTGCGCATGCTGCATCTCCTTGGAAGACTCGTTCAGGGGAAGATCCCCTCCCGAATCTACAAGGCGCACAACTGGCCAATGCGCGCTGGATCAAGGCCGATGCGCAAAGCGGCATCTATCTTGATGCAACACAAACGCGGCGCAAAAAAAACCGCCAGGGCTTGCGCGCTGGCGGTTGTTGAGCATGCGGCCGAGGCCGCAGTCAGTCGAACTTAGACAACTTTAAGCGGCTGGCGCTTCGTTGCCTTCAGCAGCTTTCATCGACAGCTTCAGACGGCCGCGGTCGTCCGTTTCCAGAACCTTGACGCGGACCAGCTGGCCTTCTTTCAGGTAGTCGGCCACGGCGTTGACGCGCTCGTTGGCGATCTGCGAGATGTGCAGCAAGCCGTCTTTGCCTGGCATGACTTGCACGATGGCGCCGAAGTCCAGCAGTTTCAGCACGGTGCCTTCGTAGGTCTTGCCCACTTCGACGGAGGCCGTCAGTTCTTCGATGCGGCGCTTGGCTTCCTGGCCGGCAGCAGCGTCGACGGAAGCGATGGTGACCACGCCTTCGTCGCTGATGTCGATCTGGGTGCCCGTCTCTTCGGTCAGCGCGCGGATCACGGCGCCGCCCTTGCCGATCACGTCACGGATTTTTTCCGGGTTGATCTTGATGGTGATCAGACGCGGTGCGAAATCGGACAGTTCGGTTTTGACGTGCGGCATGGCTTTTTGCATTTCGCCCAGGATGTGCTCGCGGCCTTCCTTGGCTTGCGCCAGTGCCACTTGCATGATTTCCTTGGTGATGCCCATGATCTTGATGTCCATCTGCAGCGCCGTGATACCGTTGCGGGTACCGGCTACCTTGAAGTCCATGTCGCCCAGGTGATCTTCGTCGCCCAGGATGTCGGACAGCACGGCAAACTTGCCGCCTTCCTTGATCAGGCCCATGGCGATACCGGCCACGTGTTCTTTCATCGGCACGCCGGCGTCCATCAGTGCCAGGCAGCCGCCGCAGACCGAAGCCATCGACGAAGAACCGTTCGATTCCGTGATTTCCGATACCAGACGCACCGAGTAGCTGAACTCTTCAGCTGCTGGCAGAGCGGCGATCAGCGCGCGCTTGGCCAGGCGGCCGTGGCCGATTTCGCGGCGTTTTGGCGTACCGACGCGGCCCGTTTCGCCGGTGGCGAACGGAGGCATGTTGTAATGCAGCATGAACGAATCGGTGAACTCGCCCATCAGCGCATCGATCTTCTGGCTGTCGCGGGCAGTGCCCAGGGTAGCGACGACCAGCGCTTGCGTTTCGCCGCGCGTGAACAGGGCCGAACCGTGGGTGCGTGGCAGCACGCTGGTGCGGATCGAGATCGGACGCACGGTGCGCGTGTCGCGGCCGTCGATGCGTGGCTCGCCGTCCAGGATTTGCGTACGCACGATTTTCGCTTCGATGTCGAACAGGATGTTGTTCACTTCGGCGCTGTCGATGGACGCGCCACCGTTGGCGGCAGCTTCAGCCGACAGGTCGGCGATCACTTCCGACGTCGCCGCTTTCAGCTTGGCCGTACGCTCTTGCTTGTCCTTGGTTTGATACGCGTCATTGATCTTGGCGTTGGCGAAATGCGCGACGCGGGCGATCAGTGCTTCGTTTTTCGGCGCAGGCGCCCATTCCACTTCCGGCTTGCCGCCGTCACGCACCAGGTCGTGAATTGCGTCGATGACGACTTTCATCTGGTCGTGGCCAAAGACCACGGCGCCCAGCATGATTTCTTCGGACAGCTGTTTCGCTTCCGATTCGACCATCAGCACGGCCGTTTCGGTACCGGCGACCACCAGGTCCATTTCCGACGTTTTCAGTTGCTGGACGGTCGGGTTCAGGATGTACTGGCCATTCGCGTAACCGACGCGCGCTGCGCCGATCGGGCCGCTGAAAGGCACGCCCGATACGCACAGGGCAGCCGAGGCGCCGATCATGGCGGCGATGTCCGGATCGATTTCAGGGTTGACCGACAACACGTGAATGATGACTTGCACTTCATTCAGGTAGCCTTCCGGGAACAGCGGACGGATAGGACGGTCGATCAAACGCGATGTCAGTGTTTCTTTTTCGGAAGGACGGCCTTCGCGCTTGAAAAAACCGCCCGGGATTTTACCGGCAGCATAGGTTTTTTCAACATAATCTACCGTCAAAGGGAAGAAATCCTGGCCTGGTTTGGCATCTTTGCGTGCCACTACCGTTGCCAGCACGACGGTATCTTCGATCGACACCAGCACTGCGCCGGATGCCTGACGTGCGATTTCGCCGGTTTCCAGGGTCACTTGGTGTTGACCGTACTGGAAGGTTTTCGTAACTTTGTTAAACATGGGGTATCCCTTTTCTAATTGCCGACAGATTTTCAGGGGCTGTCGTTCACCTCACCACAGGCGGTGAAAAAACCGTTGCCGCCTTTACTACTTTACTTTTAAAGCATGATATCGGTAGGAGCATACTGCACTTACCGACATAAATCCGGAATTCAAATGACAAAATGCCCGCGTCAGCGAACTGGCGCAGGCATTTCTGTATAAACCTTGTACGGCAAAAATTACTTGCGCAGACCAAGTTTAGCGATCAGGTCGCGATAACGGGTAGCGTCTTTCGACTTCAGGTACGACAACAGGCTCTTACGACGGTTGACCATCATGATCAGGCCGCGGCGGGAGTGGTGATCTTTCGAGTGGGCTTTGAAGTGGCCGTTCAGTTCGTTGATGCGAGCTGTCAGCAGTGCAACTTGCACTTCAGGGGAGCCGGTGTCGTTTTGACCACGTGCGTTGTCCGCGATAATAGCGGCTTTGTTGATGTTTTCTACTGTCATGATAAACCTTTCACATGCGGTGCACAGAGTCTGAACCCTATCCACCGTGAACTACGATTATTAAAATACTGGCCTATGCTTCCAACCAGACGCGCAAGTATATCGGAAAAAAGCCCGCCTGTATCCTGCCGTGCGCTCTTTTCTCGGTGCATGATAGGATTTTCCCGCATTTCAGGAGGATAACCATGAAAAAACTGCGCCAATTGGCAACACCCGTGCTGCTGGCCGCGCTGGCCGGCTGCGCCAGCTGGAACGTCCCGCCGCCGCAGCCGGGCGAGCCGCGCGCCGCCATGGAAGCGCGCCTGGGCCGTCCCACGGCCATCTACTCATTGCCCACGGGCCCGGAACTGGAATACGCCACGGGGCCGTACGGCCAGTACACGTATATGGCCCGCTTCGGCCCCGACGACAAGCTGCTTTCTTACGAGCAAGTGCTCGACACGCCGGGCTTTGCCCGCATCAAGGTGGGCGTGTCGACCCAGCAAGACGTGCTGCACACCCTGGGCCGCCCGACGGAAACATCGTATCTGTCGCTGCCGAAACTGCACGTCTGGTCCTACCGCTACAAGGAATCGGGCGTGTGGGATTCCATGATGCACGTGCACTTCGACCACGACGGCATCGTGCGCATGATGATGAACGGCCCCGATCCGGCCAAGGAAGAGCGGCGCTTTTTCTGGTGATACATGGCTAAGGCTGCGGGTCGATCCGCTCATCCTTGGCATGTAACTTGTTCAGCGCCGACAAATACGCCTTGGCCGACGCGACGATGATGTCGGGGTCGGCGCCCACGCCATTGACGATACGCCCGTCGCGCGACAATCGCATGGTGACTTCGCCCTGCGACTGCGTGCCCGTGCTGATGGCATTGACGGAGAACAAGACCAGCTCCGCGCCGCTGGCGGCCGCGCTTTCGATGGCGTTGACGGTGGCGTCGACGGGGCCGTCGCCCTGCCCTTCGCAGCTGCGCTGCACGCCGCCGACAAGAAATTCCACGCGCGCGTGGGGCACGGCGCCCGTCGTCGATTGCTGTGTCAGGGAAATAAAACGGTAGTGCTCACTCTCCTGCGCCTGCTGTTCTTCGCTGACGAGGGCCATGATATCTTCATCGAAAATCTCGGATTTGCGGTCCGCCAGCTCCTTGAAGCGCAGGAAGGCGGCGTTGACTTCCGCCTCCGATTCGAGCGCGATGCCCAGCTCGTGCAGCCGCTGCTTGAAGGCATTGCGGCCCGACAATTTCCCGAGGACGATCTTGTTGGCGGTCCAGCCCACGTCTTCGGCGCGCATGATTTCATACGTCTCGCGCGCCTTTAAAATACCGTCCTGGTGGATGCCGGACGCGTGCGCAAAGGCGTTTGCGCCGACCACTGCCTTGTTCGGCTGCACGGCAAAGCCCGTGATCTGCGACACCATTTTGGAGGCCGCCACGATTTGCGTCGTGTCGATGCCGACCGTCAAATTGTAATAGGCGGCGCGCGTGCGCAGCGCCATCACCACCTCTTCCAGCGCCGTGTTGCCGGCCCGCTCACCGAGGCCATTGACGGTACACTCGATCTGCCGCGCGCCGCCGATCATGACGCCGGCCAGCGAATTGGCCACGGCCAGGCCCAGGTCGTTATGACAATGGACAGACCAGATGGCTTTATCCGAGTTCGGGATGCGTTCGCGCAAACGCTTGATGGTATTGCCGAAGATCTCAGGCACGGCATAACCGACCGTATCGGGGAAATTGATGGTGGTGGCGCCCTCGGCGATCACGGCTTCGAGCACGCGGCACAGAAAATCTTCGTCGGAGCGGCTGCCGTCTTCGGGGCTGAATTCGATGTCGTCCGTGAACTGGCGCGCGTAGCGCACGGCGTTCTGCGCCTGCGTCAGCACTTGCTCAGGCGTCATGCGCAGCTTCATCTGCATGTGCAGGGGCGAGGTGGCGATGAAAGTGTGGATGCGCTTGCGTTCGGCAGGTGCCAGCGCTTCGGCGGCGCGCGCGATGTCGCGGTCGTTGGCGCGCGACAGCGAGCAGATGACGGACTCGCGCACGGCGCCGGCAATCGCCCGTATCGACTCGAAGTCGCCTTGCGAGGCGGCGGCGAAGCCCGCTTCGATCACGTCGACCTTCATGCGCTCAAGCTGCTTGGCGATGCGCAGCTTTTCCTCGCGCGTCATGGAGGCGCCCGGCGATTGCTCGCCGTCGCGCAAGGTGGTGTCAAAAATGATGAGTCGGTTGCTGGTGTTCATGGCTGCTCCTGGCTGGCTGAAGACTGGCGACGCTACCGACTCAGCGCCTTAATGCTCGGGGTCGGTCTGGATGATGCTGACGGGCTTGCCCTTCGCCATGCGCCAGAAAAACACGGCGTAGCCGGACAGGCCATAGGCGACGAAAATCGGGAACAGCACTTTCGGCGGATCGATGGAAATGAGCGCGAAGAACAGTGCCAGCAGGAATACCACGATGAAGGGCACGGACTTGCGGAAATTCACATCCTTGAAACTGTAGAACGGCACGTTGGTCACCATGGTCAGGCCGGCGAACAGGGCGATCGTCCACGAAACCCAGGCCAGCTGGTTGCCGGCAAATTCCAGGTCGTTCATCAGCAGGATGAAGCCGGCCACCATGGCCGCCGCCGCCGGGCTGGGCAAGCCCTGGAAGAAGCGCTTGTCGACGACCTGGATATTCGTGTTGAAACGGGCCAGGCGCAAGGCGGCGCCGGCGCAATACACGAAGGCGGCCAGCCAGCCCAGTTTGCCCATGCCGCGCAGCGACCATTCATAGATCACCAGCGCGGGCGCGGCGCCGAACGAGACCATGTCGGACAGGCTGTCGTACTGGGCGCCGAATTCGCTCTGCGTATTCGTCAGGCGCGCGATGCGGCCATCGAGGCCGTCGAGGATCATGGCGATGAAGATGGCCCAGGCTGCATGTTCGAATTTCTGGTTCATGGCCATGACGATGGCGTAGAAGCCGCAAAACAGGGCTGCCGTCGTGAAGGCATTCGGCAACAAGTAGATGCCGCGGCGGCGCAAGGTTTTCTTGCCAGTACCCTCGTTCACCGGCTGGCGCACGAATTTGCTGAAGCGGGACGCTTTGGAGACTGCGGGAGTGCCGTTCTTGCCTCTACGACGGGGGAAGTTTGCCATGTTGTTCCATATCTTGTGTACTGCGGGGGATTCGGTGCCAGATGGCAGGCGCATTCGTCTCGCGGCATGCGCCTGCCGATGTTGCCATTATAGAGGAGCTGCCGCCAAAGAAAAGCGCGGCGGCGTCAAGCTGGCAATATTGACGCCGATTCAAGCTTTATTTGAAGCGGATCTTCGCCACCAGCCCCATGTTCAGGGTCGTTTCGCCCGCTTCAAAGCTCGGTTCGGCCACCTGGTTGCCGCCATAGCCCATGGAGTCGGCGCTCATGTTGCGCGCACCCGTCACGCTGACGCGCTGCGCGTAGTTGCCCGAACCCTCGAAATCGATGGTGTCGATCACGGCCTCATTGACATTGCGGCCCATGGCGCCGGCGATGGCGGCCACGCGTTCATTCAGGTTCTTGTAGGCGGCGGCGATGCGCTGGTCGTCGAGCTTGCGGACGGTGGCGGGCGCCAGGCCGAAGTTCAAACGATTCAGGGTCAGCACACCTTGCGCTGCGGAAACTGTTTTCGGCAAGGCGGCCAGATTGGTCGTCGTCACTTGCAAGTACTGGCCTACGCGCCAGCTGGTCGGCACGCGCGGTTTGGCGGCGACACCGGGCGGCAGGGGCGCCGTTTCCGGGTACACGGCGTACGTGTAGTAGCCCTGGGTTTTCAGCACGGCTTGCGGATCGGCTTTCTTGACGATGGCCGCGCCCTGGTTCATCTTCTGGTTCACGCGCGAGGCGGCGGCGGCCTTGTCCTTGTCCTGCTCTTCGATGGCCAGGGTGACGGTCACCTGGTCGTTCGCATGCACCACTTCGCCATTCGCGGGCACCACCACGAGGGTGCCGGAGGTGGGCAAGGTCTGGGCGTGTGCGCTCAGGGCAACGGTAGCGACAGTAACAACAACGGCAGCAGCCAGCATCGATTTCATGACGGTCATGGTGTTCTCCTGGAAAATAATGGGGCAAAAACGAGCATGGGGCCAACAGCCCCATGATTTTTTAACACATGCTAATGCGGAAATATTTCCACGCTGGCGTGCTTACTTGAACTTGACCTTGCCGACGACACGCATGTCGAGCGTCGTTTCGCCCGGTTCGAAGCTCGGTTCGGCGACGGTGCTGTCTTCGGCCATCTTGGCGCTGCGCATCATCATCGGTGCGGCAGCAGGACGGCTTTCGGTGGCGTAGTTGCCCGAACCTTCGAAGTCCACCGTATCGAGCACGGCGTCGGACACATTGCGGCCCATGGCCTTGGCGATGGCGGCCACGCGCTCATTGAGGTTTTTGTACGTGGCGGCAATGCGCTGGTCGTCCAGCAGGCGGATGGTTTCCGGCTTCAGGCCGAAATTCAAACCATTCAGGGTCAGCACGCCTTGCGCCGCCGACACGGTTTTTGGCAAGGACGCCAGGTTGGCCGTCGTCACTTCCAGGTACTGGCCGACTCTCCAGGCCGTTGGCAAACGTGGCTTGGCGACAGCGCCGGCTGGCAATGGGCGCTCTTCCGGATACACGGGATAGGTGTAGTAGCCGTACGATTTCAGCGCTGCCGACGGGTCAGCCTGCTTGACGATGGCGATACCCTTGTTCATCTTCTGGTTGACTCTCGACGCGGCGGCAGCCTTGTCCTTGTCCTGCTCTTCGATGGCCAGGGTAGCGACCACCTGGTCATTGACATGCTTGACTTCGCCAAATGCGGGGACGACCACCAGGGTGCCGGAAGTTGGCAAGGTTTGCGCTTGTGCGCTCAGGGCAACGGTGGCTGCGGCAGCAACAAGGATGGATTTCATCACGGTCATGGGGGTACTCCTAGGTAGTTAATATGGCTGACAGCCCGCGAAAGGGACGCTTTTTCCATCCCTTTCGCCTGAGAAACTTGTCAAACTGTGTAGATTCTAACGCCTCATTCATTCCCGTGGCGCAAATTAACAAATCGTCACAAAATGCGCTTGGCAGTCACATCTGCTCACATTTCAACACACTGTGATCATAAATAACAATGTTATTAGTGGCCAATCACCGCGCCACCGCTGCGCCGGCCCGGCTTGAAACTGTGGCGGTGCGCGCGCCAGGCGATGGTCAATGCCACCAGCAGCAAGGCCAGCATGGCCCACGGGAACGATGCCGCGCCATAGCCGTCGAGCAGCATGCCGCCCGCCAGGCCGCCGCCCGCGATGGCCACATTCCAGATGGTCGCCACCATCGCTTGCGCCACATCCATGCCATCGCCGGCCGCGTCCGCCGACGCCGTCTGCAGCAAGGTGCCGGCGCCGCCGAAGGTGATGCCCCAGATGGCCATGCTGACATAGATGACGATGGGGGAATCCATCGCCAGCCCCAGCACCACCACCACGAGGGCAAAGGCGGCGATGCAGCCCAGCACGAGCGGGCGCAGCCAGCGGTCGATCAGCTGGCTGACCAGCCAGATACCGGCCAGCGAACCCACGCCATACACGAGCAGCACCAGGTCGACGCGGGGGCGCAAGCCGGACGGCGCCAGGAACGGCGCGATATAGGTATACAGAATGTTATGCGCCAGCATCCAGGCGACGATCACAAACAGAATCGGCCGCACGCCCGGCGTCACGAACACCTGGCGGATCGACAGGCGTTCGCCACGCTTTTGCCCCGGATAATCGGGCACGACCAGCAACACCCACGCGACCAGCACCACGGCCAGGCCGGACATGATGCCAAAGATGCTGCGCCAGCCCAGCACGCCGCCCATCAGGGTGCCCAGCGGCACGCCCAGCGACAAGGCCAGCGGCGTGCCGATCATGGCAATGGCCATCGCCCTGCCCTGCTGCTCGGGACGCACCATGCGGCGCGCATAGCCTGCCATCAAGCCCCAGGCCAGCCCGGCGGCCATGCCCGTCACGAAGCGCGCGATCAGTGCAACCATATAGTTGGGTGCCAGGGCCGTCGCCGTATTGAAGATCAGGAAGCCGATGATGGCCAGCAACAAGACATTGCGCCGGCGCCAGGTGCTGGTCAGCGCCGTCAGGGGAATCGCCGTCAGGATGGAGCCGATGGCGTACACGGTCACCAGCTGGCCCGTCATGACTTCGGAAATGCCGAGGCCCTGGGCGATCTGCGGCAGCAAGCCGGCCGGCAAGGTTTCCGACAGGAGGGCAAGGAACGCCGTCATGGCCAGGGCCAGCAAGGCCAGGATAGGAATGGAAGAGTCAACAGCAGCCTGCGAGGGCGCCGTGGCGGTGATACGGTCAGTCATGGGGGTCCTTCTACTTGCGCAAGCGGCTGATCAATTAGCGCCTGGCGTGCGACAAAAGCGGTGATGCGCGTTGCGGTCGGCAGATACCGAAACAGATGCAGTCCATAGGAAACTGCAAAGGAAGGGCGGAATTGTAAAGCAAACGCACCAACAGCGTGCGTGCTCAAACAACCGTGCTCAAGCTGGCGTCATGCAGGCATCATTGGCCGCCTTGCGTGGCGAAAACCAGGCATTCGATTTTGGACTGTACAGCAAGGCGCAGATGACGGCGAACAGTAGCGCGCCAGGCAAGACGTGCATCTTGAGCGGCAAGGTCGCCAGGCAGAACGCAATGTCGATCACGCCCCACACCAGATACACCGTGCGCGCGCCACGCTGCCTTTGCAGCATGGCCAGCGCAGCCACCAGGGTAATGCCCTGGCTGAAAAGAAAAATCGCGTATTGCACCTCGGCGGAAATCACGCTGTGCCCCATTCCGGCCAGCATGGCGGGATCGTTGCGGCCGAGGTAGGACGACACCAGTGCTGACAGCGAGCCGAGGACCAGAAACCAGCAGCTGATGGCAACGGAGACGGGGCGCTTGACCACATGAAGATTGCCGACAAAAACTTTAGAAAAAACAAGCATGGTGCTCACGGTATGGTTGAATGGCCCTGATTGTAATGAAAAAAGCCGGCTTGCGCCGGCTTCTTGTGAAGAACGATAGTTGCTACGATAGCTGCTTAGTTTTTCGACTGGTCAACCATCTTGTTCTTGGCGATCCAAGGCATCATGGCGCGCAGTTTGGCGCCCACTTCTTCGATCGGGTGCTCGGACGTCAAACGGCGGCGCGAGATCAGGGTCGGTGCGCCTGCCTTGTTTTCCAGGATGAAGCTCTTCGCGTATTCGCCCGTTTGAATGTCTTTCAGGCATTGACGCATCGCATCCTTGGTGGCCGAGGTCACAACCTTAGGACCGGTCACGTATTCGCCGTATTCGGCGTTATTCGAGATCGAGTAGTTCATGTTGGCGATGCCGCCTTCATAGATCAGGTCGACGATCAGTTTCAGTTCGTGCAAGCACTCGAAATACGCCATTTCAGGCGCGTAACCGGCTTCCGTCAGGGTTTCGAAACCGGCCTTGATCAGTTCCACGGCACCGCCGCACAGCACGGCTTGTTCGCCGAACAAGTCCGTTTCGGTTTCTTCACGGAAATTCGTTTCGATGATACCGGCACGGCCGCCGCCGTTGGCCGAGGCGTACGACAGGGCGATATCGCGGGCGATGCCCGATTTGTCCTGGTACACGGCGATCAGGTGGGGTACGCCGCCGCCCTGGGTGTAGGTGGCGCGTACGGTGTGGCCCGGGGCTTTCGGCGCGACCATGATCACGTCCAGATCGGCGCGTGGCACGACTTGGCCATAATGCACGTTGAAGCCGTGGGCGAAGGCCAGTACGGCGCCTTGCTTGGCGAACGGGGCGATGTTTTCGTTGTAGACCTGAGCGATGTTTTCATCTGGCAGCAAGATCATGATGACGTCGGCCGCTTTCACGGCGTCGTTGACTTCCGCTACTTTCAGGCCAGCTTGCTCGACCTTGGTCCACGAAGCGCCGCCCTTGCGCAGGCCGACGGTGACGTTGACGCCCGAATCGTTCAGGTTTTGTGCGTGCGCGTGGCCTTGCGAACCATAGCCGATGATGGCAACGTTTTTGCCTTTGATCAAGGAGAGGTCAGCGTCTTTGTCGTAAAAAACTTTCATGGTATTTCCTATAATTTGATGATGCGTTGTTGTTTTAAATGCGGCCCGTGGGCCGCGTAGTGCTGCGTCTGTGCTTTTATACTTTGAGGATGCGTTCGCCGCGGCCGATGCCGGAACCACCCGTGCGGACGGTTTCCAGGATGGCGGCGCGGTCGATCGAATCGATGAACGCGTCGAGCTTGACCTTGTTGCCGGTCAGTTCGATCGTGTACGTCTTTTCGGTGACATCGATGATGCGGCCACGGAAGATGTCGGCGGTGCGCTTCATTTCCTCGCGCTCCTTGCCCACGGCACGAACCTTGATCAGCATCAACTCGCGTTCGATATGCTGGCCTTCGGTCAGGTCCACCACCTTCACCACTTCAATCAGACGGTTCAGGTGCTTGGTGATCTGCTCGATGATGTCGTCCGAGCCGCTGGTGACGATGGTCATGCGCGACAGGGTCGAGTCTTCCGTCGGCGCCACGGTCAAGGTTTCGATGTTGTAGCCGCGTGCCGAGAACAGGCCCACCACGCGCGACAGGGCACCCGCTTCGTTTTCCAGCAAGACAGAAATAATATGGCGCATGATTAGAGATCCTCCGAACCGAGCATCATTTCGGACAGGCCTTTGCCGGCTTTCACCATGGGCCACACGTTTTCGGACTGGTCGGTAATGAAATTCATGAATACCAGCCTGTCTTTCATCGCAAACGCCTCTTTCAGGGCGCCGTCGACGTCGCCCGGCTTTTCAATTTTCATGCCCACGTGGCCATAGGCTTCCGCCAGCCTTTCGAAGTCGGGCAGCGAATCCATGTACGACTCGGAATAGCGCGAACCGTAATCGATTTCCTGCCACTGGCGCACCATGCCGAGGAAACGGTTGTTGAGCATGATGATCTTCGGCGTCAGGTGGTACTGCTTGCACGTGGCGAGTTCCTGGATGCACATCTGGATCGAGCCCTCGCCGGTAATGCAGGCAACGGTGGCGTCCGGATTGGCCATCTGCACGCCCATGGCGTACGGCAAGCCGACACCCATGGTGCCCAGGCCGCCGGAATTGATCCAGCGGCGCGGCTTGTCGAAACCATAATATTGCGCGGCCCACATCTGGTGCTGGCCCACGTCGGAGGTGATGAAAGCGTCGCCCTTGGTGATCTGGAAGACTTTTTCCACCACCGATTGCGGCTTGATGACCAGGTCGGAAGTCGGGTATTTCAGGCATTCGCGGCCACGCCATTCGGCGATCTGCTTCCACCAGTTGCTCAGCGCATTGACGTTCGGCTTGGCTTCGGCCGCGTCGAGTTGCGCGAGGAACTCGATCAGCACGTCCTTGACGTTGCCGACGATGGGAATATCGACCTTGACGCGCTTGGAAATCGACGATGGATCGATGTCCACGTGGATGATCTTGCGCGGATGCGAGGCGAAATGTTTCGGGTTGCCGATCACGCGGTCATCGAAACGGGCGCCGATGGCGATCAGCACGTCGCAATTCTGCATCGCCATGTTCGCTTCGTAGGTGCCGTGCATGCCGGGCATGCCGACATACTGCTCGCTCGAGGCGCGGTAGCCGCCCAGGCCCATCAAGGTGTTGGTGCACGGGAAACCCAGGCGGTCGACCAGCTTGTTCAGCTCGGGAGCCGCATTCGCCAGGATGACGCCGCCACCCGTGTAGATCATCGGGCGTTCGGCTTGCAGCAACAGCTGCACGGCCTTGCGGATCTGGCCCGAGTGGCCCTTGTCGACGGGACGGTAGGAACGCATCTCGACTTCCTTCGGATAGTCGAAATGGCATTTGTGCATGCTGATATCCTTGGGGATATCGACCAGCACGGGTCCCGGACGGCCGGTACGGGCGATGAAGAAGGCTTTCTTGATCGTCGCTGCCAGGTCCTTGACGTCCTTGACGAGGAAGTTGTGCTTGACCACGGGGCGCGTGATGCCGACCGTGTCGCATTCCTGGAACGCATCCTGTCCGATGGCGTGGCTCGGCACCTGGCCGGAGATCACCACCATGGGAATCGAGTCCATGTACGCGGTCGACAGGCCCGTGACGGCATTCGTGACGCCCGGACCGGACGTGACGATGGCGACACCGACTTTGTTCGAGCTGCGCGAATAGGCATCGGCGGCGTGGATCGCGGCCTGCTCGTGGCGTACCAGGATATGCTGGAATTTGTTTTGCTGGAAGATGGCGTCGTAGATGTAGAGTACGGCTCCGCCCGGGTATCCAAAGACGTGCTCGACGCCCTCTTCAGCCAGACAGCGCACGACAATTTCTGCGCCGGTAATTGGTCCTGCTGCTGCTTCGGTATTCATGAAACATTCCTTTCAAGGTCCATTGGAGATTGATCGGATGTTCTTTCCTGACGAAGTTCGCTGTGCGCGACAGTGCTCCTGCTTCCCTTTTCATGCGGTCACGCCATTTCTTTGGGCACCCATAGATACCTTACAAAACAACGCTTAACGCAACTCGTTTGGCCGGAGTTTCTGTGGCGCCTGTACGAACCGCTCGCGCTTGTGGCACGGGTTAGAACAAACTGCCTACAAATGAAAGCGCGTCTTGCCGCGGATGGCCTTGTGTGCCGGTCGCGACCTGACCATAGAGCTTTGGGGTGTTCAAAGCGTCCCATACGTTATCGCGTTGCACCATTATGGTCAAGGAAAATGTCAACCCCGCTGCATTTTTGCTCGCACGACGTGCAAAAACCCTGCGGAAATGCACATTTTTTGCTAGCATGCACGGGGTTGCAAAAAGCATACCCGCCCCAATTCGCCCACCGCCCCGCAGCCCGCTAAGATCCCCATACCGCATGGCAACAGACAAAGAATTATCCGACTTTCTAGAAAATGTCGAGCGGCGCGCTTTCAAGCAGGCCGCCTACGCGGTCCGCAAAGAAGAATCGGCACTCGACATCGTGCAGGATGCCATGATCAAGCTGGCCGAGAAGTACGGCGACAAGCCGGCCGCCGAGCTGCCGATGCTGTTCCAGCGCATCTTGCAAAACACCATCCTTGATTATTTCCGCCGTGAAAAAGTCCGCAACACCTGGGTCAGCCTGTTCTCCGGCATGAAGCCCTCGGGCGACGAGCATGAAGATTTTGATATACTTGACACGTATGAATCGGAACAGGGTTCGAGCGCTGCCGAATCGTCGGCCGACCAGGTCGAACGCGCGCAAATGCTTGATTTGATTGATGCAGAGGTACAAAAACTGCCGTCACGTCAACGCGAAGCCTTCCTCATGCGTTACTGGCAGGACATGGATGTGGCTGAAACAGCGGAAGCGATGGGTTGCTCCGAAGGTAGCGTGAAAACACATTGCTCTAGAGCTACCCACACGCTCGCCGAATCGCTGAAAGCCAAGGGAATAAAATTATGAACACCGACGATCTCAATTTCGCTTACAAAGTGCGCCATGCACTGAACGAAAAACTCGACGACCTGCCCGCATCGGCCACCGATCGCCTGGCAGCGGCACGCAAGCTGGCTCTGTCGCGCAAGAAGGCGGACGCGCCCGCCGCCGTTGCCGTGCGCCAGAACGTGTTCGCCGGCGTCGCCAGCAGCCTGTTTGTCGAACCGCTGTCGTGGCTGGGCCGCATGAGCGTGATCATCCCCCTGCTGCTGCTGGTCGGCGGCCTGGTGGGCATCTATCAGTTTGAGCAAGAACAACATATTGCCGAACTGGCAGAAATCGACGCCGCCGTGCTGTCGGACGAATTGCCGCTCTCGGCCTATATGGACCACGGCTTCAACGCCTACCTGACGAAACGCGAGCAATAAGCATGGCACGCTTGAGCGTACGCAAAGGCTGGCTGGCTGGCGGCATCGGTCTGGGCGCCTGCGCCCTGGCTGGCGCCGCCTGGGTAGGCGCGCAACAACATCCTGCACCCGCGACCACTGCCGTGGCGCCAGCGTCCGTGGTGGCGCCGGCGCCGGCCGTCAAGCCCGGCTCGCCGCGCACGGCCGGCAAAGGCGGCACGCCGCCCAAGGCCAGCGACAACCCTTCCTGGAACAAGCTGTCGCACGCGCAGCAGCAAGCGCTGCAGCCGCTGGCGGGCGAATGGAACAAGCTGGAACCGCTGCGCAAGCAGAAATGGCTCGATATCGCCAGCCGCTTTGCGTCCATGTCGCCCGACGAACAAAACCGCGTGCATGAACGCATGCGCGAATGGATCAAGCTGACGCCGGAACAGCGCCGCCTGGTGCGCGAAAACTATACGCGCACGAAGAAGATTGATCCTGGTCAAAAAACCGCGCAGTGGGAGCAATATCAGCAATTGCCGGAAGATCAAAAGAAAAAGCTGGCGACGGAACTGGTGCCGAAAAAACCGCTGGGCAAGGTGCCTGCAATCAATTCGAATACGAGCAAACCGCCCGTGATCGTGCCACCGGCCATGCCAACAGCGCCTGCCGTCGCCGCGCCCGTCCTGCCGCCCGCTGCCGCAGCGGCCACCGTGCCGGCCAGCGATCCTGCCGCGGCCCCCGCCACCGTGCCCGTCACGCCACCTGCCACGCCTGCCCCACTGACTACCAATGCCAAATAGCACCACTAGCACGCCTGCCGCCAGCATCACCCATCCCACGATCAAGCGCCGCCTGATTTCCATGGTGTACGAATCGCTGCTGGCCCTGGCCGTGCTGTTCTTGCCTTTCCTGATATTCGAGCTGGTAGTGCAAGGCGCGCATACGCCGTTGACGGAACACATGCGCCAGTGCCTGGCCTTCCTCGTCATGGGTGCGTATTTCATCCATCAATGGAGCCGCGAAGGGCAAACACTGGCCATGAAGACCTGGCGTTTGCAACTGGTGCTGGCGGGCCACGCCCACGTGCCGCTGCGCGTGGCCGCCTTCCGCTACATCCTGTCATGGATGTGGCTGCTGCCGGCCCTGCTGGTGTCGTATGCATTCGATTTGCAGCACTGGACTGCCCTGGGCGCCATCGGCGTGGGCATTCTGGCCTGGTCGGCCACGGCCCTGTTGACGGGCAATGGACAATTCCTGCACGACAAGCTGGCGGGCACGCAGATCGTGCAATTGCCCGCCCCCGCGAAGAAGTCGAAGAAAGTCGCCGCCTGAGTTTTTACGCGGCTTGACCTGGGTCATTGAAGCGCCGCGGGGGCTCTGAGATCATGGCATGCCATGAATAATCCCGCCCCCCTCCCCCACACACGCTTCGCTCCCTACCGCGAGGAAGTCTGCAGCGAAGACGACGTCAAGCACCTCGTCCACACCTTTTATGCGGCCGCGCGCGATGACGCCATGCTGGGCCCCATCTTTGCCGCCGAGGTCAAGGATTGGGATGCCCACCTGGCAACCTTGGTCGATTTCTGGTCAGGTTTGCTGCGCGGCACCATGCGCTACCACGGCAAGCCGCTGGCCCAGCACGCGAAAATGGAACACCTGACGCCGTGCATGTTCCGCCGCTGGCTGACCCTGTTCTTCGCCACGACCGAGAGCATGGGCAACCCGGCCCTGCAAGAGAAGGCCGATACCATCGCCTTGAATATTGCCGAACGGCTATGGAAAAGTTTTGCAGAAAGCCACACCATCGTGGCGCCGCAGCTTTAAAATCGTTCGTAACCCTGCAAGTAACGCCATTGCCCCACGGGCATGGCGCCCATCGGGATGCGCCCGATGCGCAAGCGCTTCATGGCGACCACTTCCAGTCCCACCATCTTGCACATATGGGCGATCTGGCCCGGCTGCACGTTTTTCAGGGCGAAGCGCAAGCGCGTTTCATTCTGCCAGCTGACCTTGATCGGCGGCAAAGGCTTGCCATTGAAGGGCAAGCCGTGATTCAGCAGCGCCAGGCCGTTTTCCGCGATGGCGCCCGACACTTCCACGATGAATTCCTGCTCCACCGTTTTCGCTTCGTCGACCAACTTGCGGGCGACGCGGAAATCCTGCGTGAACACCAGCAGGCCGGACGCCATGGTGTCGAGCGGATTGGTGATGGTCAGGCCGATCAGGTGACGCTTGAGGAAGCGCGTGACGGCGCTGGGCAGCACGTTTTCGGGTGTGAATAGCTCTTCGGGACGCAAACAGCTCAGGGCCGGCTTGCCTTCGCTGCCCACGCCGCCATTGATCCCTGCCGGCTTGTGCACCAGAATCGTCACGGGCGGCATTTCTTCCAGGGTGGCGTTCGGCAGCAGCACCACCGCCTGATTGTCAGCCACGCGCGCGCCCGACTCTTCCACCAGCACGCCATCGACCGTAACCCAGCCGCCCTCGATATACAGCTCGGCCTCGCGGCGCGAACAGGGTACGTCTTCAGACAGGCGCTTGGCCAGGCGGACGGTGGGCATTTCGTGTGGTGTGGTCATGGGGAGGCGCAAAAAGCAAGAGGAGGAGAAAGCCGGTATTGTAACCGACCCGCTCCTCCCCTCTTGTTGACGTTGTTGCTGATTGCCCGGTGGTTGTCGGATTACGCTACGCTAATCCGACCCACCCGACCTGCGCGGCGGTGGCGGCTTTGGTAGGTTGGATTAGCGGAACGCGTAATCCAACAATCAGGCCTGCGCCTTGGCCAGTTCCTCGGCAAAGAAGCGGTGCCCCATCTCTTCCAGGCCCAGCGTTTGCAGCACTTCCTGCAGGCGCTCCGTCGGACGCTGGCGCGGCAAGTTTTTATAGCTGGCGATGATCAGCTCATTCTTCATCGAATGCTCCCAGCCCACCAGCTCCGTCACGCTGACCTGGTAGCCGTGCGCTTCCAGCTGCAGACAGCGCAGCACGTTGGTGATCTGGCTGCCGAACTCGCGCGTGTGCAGCGGGTGGCGCCACAATTCCGTCAAGGCACTCTTGCCCAGGCTCTTGCCCTTGTTCTTCTTCAGGACGGAAGCCACTTCGGCCTGGCAGCACGGCACCAGCACCATGAACTTCGCCTTTTTCTTCAGGGCGAAGTGAATGGCGTCATCGGTAGCCGTGTTGCACGCATGCAAGGCCGTGACGATGTCGATCTGTTGCGGCAGCAGGTTCGACTCCGTCGATTCGGCCACGGACAGCGGCAAAAACGACATGCCGGGGAACTTGAATTTCTTCGCCAGCTCTTGCGAGCGCTGCACCAGCTCTTCGCGCGTCTCGATGCCGTAGATGTGCGAACCGTCGTTGCCGTTCTTGAAGAACAGGTCGTACAAAATGAAACCCAGGTAGGACTTGCCGGCGCCGTGGTCGACCAAGGAGACACCGGGGTGGTCGAGCTGCACTTCGCGCAGCAGCGGCTCGATGAACTGCGTCAGGTGGTACACCTGCTTGAGCTTGCGGCGGCTGTCCTGGTTCATCTTGCCGTCGCGCGTCAGGATGTGCAATTCCTGCAGCAAGGCGACCGACTGGCCATCCTTGATCTCGGGCATGTTGCTGGCGGCCGTGATGACGTCTTTCGGCGCAACGGCTGCGGTGGCGGCGGCTGCCGCGCCCTTAGCGCGCTTCATCGATCCACGCCATCTGTATCGCTTCGAGCACTTTTTCGCCGCCGCGCGTGTGGTCATCGTCGAAGCCGTCCAGTTCCACCACCCAGTTATGCAGGTCGGTAAAACGCACGGTCAGGGGATCGATGTCCGGATGCGCGTCGAACAAAGCCTCGGCGATCGCGTGTATGTCGGACCATTTCATCTTAGTTGCCATATTAGTGGCTGCCTTCGCTGACCTGGTTGATCGTGTATTTCGGGATTTCGACGACGAGGTCGGCGTCGGCCACGATGGACTGGCACGACAGGCGCGACACGGCTTCCAGGCCCCAGGCCTTGTCCAGCATGTCTTCTTCCAGTTCCGTCGCTTCGTTCAAGGATTCGATGCCTTCACGCACCAGCACGTGGCAGGTGGTGCAGGCGCACGATTTTTCGCAGGCGTGCTCGATGTCGATGTCGTTTTCCAGCAGGATGTCACAGATGGACTTGCCGGCCGGGGCTTCGATGACGGCGCCGTCCGGGCAAAGCTTGGCGTGCGGCAGAATAACGATTTGGGGCATGGTTTCTTCTTTCAGTCTGTCATTCGGAGCGCGGCCGCGGCAAGTGCACGCGGCGCGCATTTCAGTTATCTTTAAACAACCTGGTCGAGCGATTTGCCCTTCAGAGCAGTACGCACGCTGCGGTCCATGCGGCGCGAGGCAAAATCCTCGGTGCCGTCGGCCAGCGCCTCGATCGCCAGTTTTAATGCCTGGTGGTCGATGGCGCCGCTTTGCGATTGCGCAATGGCGTCGCGCACCTTGTTCATCAAGCCATCCACGGTGGCGCGCTCGGCATCGTCGAGCAAGCCGCCGTCTTCATCGAGCGCCGACTGCGTGGCCAGCAGGATACGCTCCGCTTCCACCTGTTCTTCGCGCAGCGCGCGCGCCACCATGTCGACGTCGGCCGAGGTGTACGAATCCTGCAGCATGCGCGCGATATCGTCGTCGCCCAGGCCATACGCCGGCTTGACGCTGATCGACGCTTCCACGCCCGAGCGCAATTCGCGTGCCGACACCGACAGCAAGCCGTCCGCATCGACCTGATACGTGATGCGGATGCGCGCGGCGCCCGCCACCATCGGTGGAATGCCGCGCAGTTCAAAGCGCGCCAGCGAGCGGCAATCGCTGACCAGTTCGCGCTCGCCCTGCAGCACGTGCACGGCCAGCGCCGTCTGGCCATCTTTAAATGTCGTGAATTCCTGCGCACGCGCGCACGGTATGGTCGAATTGCGCGGAATGATCTTTTCCACCAGGCCGCCCATGGTTTCGATACCCAGCGACAGCGGGATCACGTCCAGCAGCAGCCAGTCGTCGCCGGCGGCGCGGTTGCCAGCCAGCAAGTTCGCCTGGATGGCCGCGCCCAGCGCCACCACTTTGTCCGGGTCGATATTCGCGTGCGGCGTCGTGTGGAAGAATTCGCTGACGGCGCGCTGCACGTGCGGCATGCGCGTGGCGCCGCCCACCATCACCACGCCGTCGACGTCGTCCGCATCCACGTTCGCGTCGCGCAAGGCTTTCTTGATGGCATTCATGGTCTTGCCCACCAGGTGCTGCGTCATGGCGGCAAATTCCGTCGCCGTGATGCGCAGGTGGATTTCTTCGCCCGAGTTCAGGGCCGCGTCGATCATCGTTTCCGACTTGGTCGACAGCGTTTCCTTGATTTCGCGCGCTTTCACCATCAGGATGGCCGTGTCTTCGTCCGACAGCGGCGCCAGTTTGGCGTGCTCGCTGATCCAGCAGAACAGGCGGCGGTCGAAATCGTCGCCGCCCAGGGCCGAATCGCCGCCCGTGGACAAGACTTCAAAGACGCCCTTGCTCAGTTTCAGGATCGAGATGTCGAAGGTGCCGCCGCCGAGGTCATACACGGCGTACACGCCTTCGGAGGCGTTGTCGAGGCCATACGCGATGGCGGCGGCCGTCGGCTCGCTCAAGAGGCGCAAGACATTGATGCCGGCCAGCTGCGCCGCATCTTTGGTCGCCTGGCGCTGCGCATCGTCAAAGTAGGCGGGCACGGTGATCACGGCGCCCACCAGGTCGTCACCGAGGGAATCCTCCGCGCGCTGGCGCAGCGTGGCGAGAATTTGCGCCGACACTTCGACGGGGCTTTTCACGCCGGCCACGGTTTTCAGCTGCACCATGCCAGGCGTATCCTGGAAGTCGTAGGGCAGGTTTTCCGCGTAGGCGATGTCGGCCAGGCCACGGCCCATGAAGCGCTTGACGGACACGATGGTGTTCTTCGGGTCGGTGGTTTGCGCAGACAGGGCCTTGTAGCCGATGTTCGCATGGCCGTTCGGCAGGTAGCGCACGACGGAAGGCAGCAGGGAGCGCCCGTCTTCGTCGTTGAGCACCTCGGGAATGCTGTTGCGCACGGTGGCGACCAGGGAATTGGTGGTGCCCAGATCGATGCCGACGGCCAGGCGGTGCTGGTGCGGCGCGGTCGACATGCCTGGTTCGGAAATTTGCAGAAGTGCCATTGTATTCGTGCCTCGATTAATTTTGTGCGTGGTGCTGCTGATGCCTGTCGCGCATTATAAGACGCGCGCCGGACTGGCGCTTGGTCAGTCAGGCTTCCATGGCTTCGTATGCAAAACGGACTTCCTCGCCAAATTTGTCGAGGAACATCAGGGCGCGCACGCTTTGCGCGGCATTCACATAGTCGCCGGCGTCAAGCTGGGCCGCCACCTGGGCCAGCAGCGCCTTGCGTTCGCCGCGCAGCTGGCGGTCCAGGGCGTCGAGCGCATCGGCATCCTTGCCGGCACGCGCATCGCCGAGTTCCTCGCGCCACTCCATCTGCTGCATCAGGAAGCTGACGGGCATGGCCGTGTTCGATTCCGTCTGCAAATCGACGCCATTCAGTTCGCACAGGTATTGCGCGCGCTTTTGCGGGCTTTTCAGGGTTTGATAGGCTTCGTTGGCGCGCGTGGCCCATTGCATCGCCACGCGCTTTTCAGCACTGCTGGCGTTGATGAAACGGTCCGGATGGACCTTGCCCTGCACGTCGCGGTAGGCAGAGTCGAGCGCGCTCATGTCGAGCCCGAACTGCGCCGGCAACTGGAATAATTCGAAGTGATTTTGCATAATGGTCGGTGGTCGCTGTACCGCAATCGATGGGTACAGCGCACCGACCGGGGTCTTGCCAGCTGTTTAAATCCTGAAGGACTCGCCGCAGCCGCAGGCGTCTTTTTCGTTCGGATTGTGGAACTTGAAGCCTTCGTTCAAGCCTTCGCGCGCGAAATCGAGTTCCGTGCCGTCGATGTAAGGCAAGCTTTTCGGGTCGACGAAGACCTTCACGCCGTGCGATTCGAAGACGCTGTCTTCGGCCGCCACTTCATCGACATATTCGAGCTTGTAAGCCAGGCCCGAGCAGCCCGTGGTGCGCACGCCAAAGCGCAAGCCCATGCCCTTGCCGCGCCGTTCGATATAACGGTTGATGTGTTTCGCCGCTTTTTCGGTCAGTGTGATCATGTATTTCTCCGCAACTGCCCCGGCCTTGCGGCTGGGGCGGGCTGCCAACGTTTAAGCTGCTACTGGATGGCGGGTCTGGTAATCCAGCACTGCCGCCTTGATGGCGTCTTCCGCCAGGATGGAGCAGTGAATTTTCACTGGTGGCAGGGCCAGTTCTTCGGCGATCTGCGTATTCTTGATGGCCAGCGCCTGGTCCAGGGTCTTGCCCTTGACCCATTCGGTCACCAGCGAGCTCGACGCGATGGCCGAACCGCAGCCATAGGTCTTGAATTTCGCGTCTTCGATCAGGCCATCGGCGCCGACCTTGATCTGCAGTTTCATCACGTCGCCGCAGGCAGGCGCGCCCACCATGCCGGTGCCGATGGTGTCATCACCCTTGTCGAAAGCGCCCACGTTGCGCGGGTTTTCGTAGTGATCGAGTACTTTGTCCGAGTAAGCCATTTTGATGCTCCTTAAATATTCTTGCCGGCCCCATTCACGAGGTCAGGGTGTTGGTTAGTGCGCGGCCCATTGGATGGAATTAATGTCGATGCCGTCCTTGAACATGTCCCACAGCGGCGACAGTTCGCGCAGCTTGTGTACTTTCGATTTCAGCAGGTTCACGGCGAAGTCGATGTCTTCCTCGGTCGAGAAGCGGCCGATGGTGAAACGGATCGAACTGTGCGCCAGTTCGTCGCTGCGGCCCAGGGCGCGCAGCACGTACGATGGTTCCAGGCTGGCCGAGGTGCAGGCCGAACCGGACGACACGGCGATGTCCTTGATCGCCATGATCAGCGACTCGCCTTCAACGTAGTTGAAGCTGACGTTCAGGTTGTGCGGCACGCGGTGCTCCATGTCCCCGTTGATGTAGACTTCTTCGATCTCTTGCAAGCCCTTGGCCAGGCGGTCGCGCAATGCCTTGATGCGGCCGATTTCGCTGTCCATTTCTTCCTTGGCGATGCGGAAGCTCTCGCCCATGCCGACGATCTGGTGCGTCGGCAGGGTGCCCGAGCGCAGGCCGCGCTCATGGCCGCCACCGTGCATCTGCGCTTCCAGGCGCACGCGCGGCTTGCGGCAGACGTACAGGGCGCCCACGCCTTTCGGGCCGTAGGTTTTGTGCGCCGTGAAGGTCATCAGGTCGACCTTGGTCTTTTGCAGGTCGATGACGACCTTGCCCGTCGCTTGCGCGGCGTCGCAATGGAAGATGATGCCTTTCGAGCGGCAGAACACGCCGATCTCGTCGATCGGCTGGATCACGCCGATTTCGTTGTTCACCAGCATCACCGACACGAGGATGGTGTCGGGGCGCACGGCCGCAGCCAGCTGCTCGACGGTGATCAGGCCGTTGTCCTGCGGTTCCAGATAGGTCGCTTCGAAGCCGATGCGTTCCAGTTCGCGCACCGTGTCGAGCACCGATTTATGCTCGGTCTTGACGGTGATGATGTGCTTGCCCTTGGTCTTGTAGAACTGCGCCGCGCCCTTGATGGCCAGGTTGTTGCTTTCCGTCGCGCCGGAAGTCCAGATGATTTCGCGCGGATCGGCGTTCACCAGGGCCGCCACGTAGCCACGTGCCTCTTCCACGGCTTTTTCCGCCGTCCAGCCATACATGTGGCTGCGCGATGCCGGATTGCCGAACTGCTCGCGCAGGTAAGGAATCATCTTGTCGGCGACGCGTGGATCGATCGGCGTGGTGGCCGAGTAATCCATGTAGATCGGGAAATGCGGTGCGGTTTCAAAGTGCACTTGGCCTACGTTTTTTTCAGGGGCGTTCATCAATAACTCCAATGCAATCAGCAACTTAGTATTTTGTATTTATCAACCGAGGGCGGCGTGGTTACGGTGCATCACCATCACGCTTTGCTCGGCAATCTTTTGTCTCTGCTGGTCGACCAGGTCCTGCAAGGACACAGAATCCAGATAATCGACCATTTTTTCGTTGAGTGTGGACCACAGCTCATGCGTCATGCAGCGCGCACCCGTGGCCGCGTCGGCGCCGTGGCAATGTTCCTTGCCGCCGCACTGCGTGGCGTCCAGCGGCTCATCGACGGCGATGATGATGTCGGCCACCGTTACTTTGTCGGCACGGCGCGCCAGGCTGTAGCCGCCGCCCGGACCACGGATCGATTCGACGATCTCATGGCGGCGCAGCTTGCCGAACAGCTGTTCCAGGTAGGACAGGGAAATCGACTGGCGCTGGCTGATGCCGGACAAGGTGACCGGTCCCTTGCCCTGGCGCAGGGCAAGATCGATCATTGCAGTCACGGCAAAACGGCCTTTTGTAGTCAGACGCATACATCCTCGGTTCAACTAGTTTAAAATATTGCGGCTTTTCAACTTCTCAAACCCTGAGTAGTTGAATGATTTAGTCAAGTATAACAAATTCGGCGGGGTTTGTCAGAGCGCCCCTCGATGACCACAGGGCTGGCAGGGGCATAGCCGGCCGCGCCAGGCGCGGCGGCATCAGGAAAACAACAGCAGGGCTCAGGCGCGTAAAGCGCTGCGCACTTTCATCAGTTCAAAACCCAGCAGGTTCAAGCCGTCCCAGGTGGCGGGGTCCAGGATGCGCGAATTGTCCGACGCCAGGCCCACGCCCCAGATGCGGTCAACGGGACTGGCTTCGACGATGACGCGTTCGCCCGTTCCCAGCAGAAACTTGCGCAGCGCGGCCCTTTGCGAGAACTTGGCAAAATTGCCATCGAAGACGATGCCGGCGCGCGCCGCTTCCCATACCTTGGCGTCAAAATTGGCCACTTCGCGCCCCAGCTTCTTCACTTCCGACGGCCGCCCGGCTGCGACGATGCGCGCCTGCACCGAGGTATCGCCAAACAGGGCCGCCTTTTGCGCCATCATGTAGTGCTCGGCCGTCGCATACGTCACGCCGGCGAGGCTAAACGGCGACGGAAACCACTGGCTGAAGCAACTTTTATCGGGCACCTGCGGCTGCGCCGGCGTGTGTCCCCAGAAATACAGATAGTCGGGCACGCCGCCCGCCGCTATCCACGCCTTCAATTCTTCCACATTACTGATTTGCATATTCCCCGCACTTCCGCCAGACAGGCGATGATTCAATCTCAAGCACGCAACAGTTGCATCGGGCCAAACAAGGCCTGCATGTCGCTGTTGCCGATAAAGGACAGATTATACGGATGTTCCGCCGTCACCTGCGGCAGCATTGCCGCCACCGGCAGGCGTTTGATGAGCTCGGCAATCTTGCCCCACAGCACCAGCTGCGGCAAGGCCGTCCCGCCCTGCTGCGCCAGCGCTTCCAGCACCACCTGCAGGAAGGGCAGCCAGCCGCGCGCATCCTGCACGGGCGGCACGTGGGAACGGAACACCAGCGCCGCGTTGAGCAGCAAGAAACCCTGCTCCGTCATCTTGCGCTGCAAGTCGGGCAGGGTCTGGATCACGCCGCTGCCGGCTTGCAGCGCGGCGGCCGCCACGGGCGCCATGGCCGCGCCGGACGTGTCACCACCCTGCAACTGGCCATCGGCCACCAGCAGCATCTTCATGAAATTGCGCAGGGACGTGGCGCGGTTGACGGGTTTCGACAGCCCCGTGGCCGACCATAAACTGCCGACGGCGCCATCCATGAAGCACACGCCCGTGGCGCTGTCGGCGCGCGGATACGGCCCCTCGCCCACCAGCACATGGCGCACCTGCGCCAGCGGCAGGGCAAAGGCGGCGAACAGCCGGCCCTGCGTGGGCAGATAATCATCGGCGGCCAGCGCCGGCAGGTAGGCGGGATCGGCCACCATCACGGCGTGCAAGCCGCGCAGCAGGATGGGACGCCAGGACGCATGCGCCAGGGACAGGGCATCGATGATGCTGGCAGGAACGGTGGTTGCGGTCATGAGGCGTGAAGTATTGGGGCAAACGCAAATTGTAGCGCACCGATACGCCTGCGTTGTTGAATGGGCACCATTCCCACATTGCACAGCAATACCAATATCGCCACAACCGTATCAAAAATTGCACGCCACCTGCGCCAATCGAGGCCGGCAATGCTAGACTGGTTTCCTTGGAACTTGAGCCGCATCAAGATGTAGTGCTTGCCGGCTTCTTCGATCCACTAACGCTCATTGCGCCTGGGCAAGTTCTCAACACACTGCCCTGCCCATGCCACGTCCCTGCCTCATCCGATTGCGCGCCGCGCTACGCCTGCCCTGCCTGAGCTTTCTGCTATGGCTATGCTGCAACGCCCCCGTCCATGCGCTAGACCTGGCGGAGATCAGCGCACCTCGTTTTGCGCCAAGGCAAGTGCTGGTACTGTATTCGCTGGGCAGCGATGCCTCCTCGCAGTGGCAAACGCTGATCCACAAGGGCATGAGCGCTGAACTGGCCAACGAGAACTGGCACCTCGCGCCCGGCATCTATGAGGAACGGCTCGATTCCGTACGCGTGGGCGAACAGCCTGCCGTCGCCGGGCTGGAAACCTATCTGCAAACCAAGTACAGGATGGTGCAATTCGATGCCATCATCACGGAAAACTACCTGGCGGCCCAGTTCCTGAGCCAGCATCCGCAGCTGTTTCCCGGCGTGCCGCGCTACTATGTGAATCAGGGAAGGCAGGACTGGACGCCTGCCGACGGCATCAATCTCGATGTGCGCCACGATTTCGGCAAGGCCATCGCCGTCATGCTGCAAGTGACGCCAGGACTGCGCCATATCGCAGTCGTCGGCGACGGCAGCGCACGCGGCCAGGCGTGGATCGCCGCCATCCGCGCCGCCATCGCACCCTACCAGGACCGTCTCAAGGTCGACTTCTGGGATCACCTGAGCCAGGAAGAGTTGTGGCGCCGCACCGGCACGCTGGGACCGGGCAGCGCCATCTACCTGCTGCCCGTGTATCGCGACGAACTGGGGCAGCGCACCACGCCGCCCGCCATGGCGCGCGACCTGGCCTCGCGTAGCGCCGTGCCCATTTTCACCAGCGTGGAATCGCTGATACTGCCCGGCGTGGTGGGCGGGTATGTCATCAGCGGAGAGAAAGTGGGGCGCACCATTGCGCGCATCCTGCTGGGCAAAACGCCGAACCCGGATGGCATGCAGGCAACTATCTTCGACGATGCCGCGGTACAGCGTTTCGGCTTGCGCAATCTGCCCGGCGAGTCGCGCATCCTGAACCGGCCACAGGGTGTATGGGCGCAATATCACTGGCAGATCATCGCCGGACTGTCGCTGATCGCGCTGCAAGCGGCGCTGATCACGGCCCTGCTACTGGCCCAGCGCAGCCGCCGCGCCAGCGTGGCGGCGCTGCATGCGGAGCGCGACATGCTCGAGGAACGGGTCTTGCAGCGCACCCTGGAACTGCTGGTGGCCAACTCCCGGCTGGAGCAGCAAGCCACGACCGACCCGCTGACTGGCCTGGGGAACCGCCGCATGATGACCCTGCGGCTGACAGAGGAGCTTGAACGCGCCCAACGCTTCGGCCATACGCTGTCGCTGCTGATGATCGATATCGATCACTTCAAGCGCATCAATGACGACCATGGCCACGACGCGGGCGACCGCGCCATCGCTGCCGTCGCGCAAGTACTGCGCAGCATCACACGGGGCATGGATACGGCGGCGCGCTTCGGGGGCGAGGAATTCGTGCTGCTGATGCCGGAGACGCCGCTGCCAGTGGCGCTGGAAGCGGCCGAGCGCCTGCGCCTGGCGGCAGCCAGCTTGCGCGTGGAATGCGATGACGGCCAACTGGTCAGCCTGACCATCAGCATCGGCGTGACATGCAACACGCCGCAATCGACCGCAGCAACCAGGCGGGAAGCGGACAACATGACCGATCTGCTGATCCGCGCCGACCAGGCCCTGTACCGCGCCAAACATGGCGGACGGGACAGGGTTGAGTGGAGCTGAACCTGCTCCCCTTGTTGACCTGATGCCCTATTCGGCGTCAGGCTGCTGCGACGGATGGGCGGCGGCAAACGCCGGCAAGCCGGCACAATGCGCGTGGATGCGCGCCACGCGTGGGTACGGCGCCAGGTCGATGGCGAAACGCTGCGCATTGAACACTTGCGGCACCAGGCAGCAGTCGGCCATCGTCGGGCTGTCGCCATGGCAGAACAGGCCCGTGCCGGCCGGGTCGCCCTGCGCCAGCAGCGCTTCGACGGCGGCCAGTCCCTCGGCCATCCAGTGCCGGTACCACTCCTGTTTGGCCTCGTCCGACAGGCCCAGCGTATTTTTCAGGTATTTCAGGACGCGCAGATTCGTCAGCGGATGCGCATCGCAGGCGATCGCCAGCGCCAGCGCGCGCACGCGGGCGCGGCCCAGCGCGTCCGCCGGCAGCAGCGGCACGGCTGGCCGCGTTTCGTCCAGGTATTCGAGCATCGCCAGCGACTGCGTCAGGATGGCGCCGTCGTCATCGAGCGCCGGCACCAGCGCCGACGGGTTGACGGCGCGGTAGGCCGGCAGCAACTGCTGGCCGCCATCCTGCAGCAGGTGCACGGGAATGCTGTCGTAATCGATGCCCTTCACATTCAAGGCAATGCGCACGCGGTAGGCTGCCGAACTGCGGAAATAGGTGTACAGCTTCATGCTCATGGCGGGGCGTCCTTTCAGGCGCGGCCGGCGTACAGCGCGACCGTCTGCTCGATGCTGCCGAAGATGCTGGCACCGGCCGCGTCGCGCATCTCGATGCGCACCGTGTCGCCGAACTGCAGGTACGCCGTCTTCGGCGCACCGTGTTCGATGGTTTCATACATGCGCACCTCGGCCAGGCAGCAATAACCCACACCGCCATTTTCGATGCTGGAACCGAACAGGTTGCCCTGCTTGTTCGACACGGTGCCCGAGCCGACGATAGTGCCGGCGCCCAGTTCGCGCGTCTTCGCCGCATGGGCCACCAGCTGGGCGAAATTGAAGGTCATGTCTTCGCCCGCATTCGGCTTGCCGAACGGTTTGTCGTTCAAGTCCACCAGCAGCGGCAAATGCAGCTTGCTGTCGGCCCAGTGGCCTTCAAGTTCATCGGGCGTGACGGCGACGGGCGAAAACGCGCTGGCCGCCTTCGACTGGAAAAAACCAAAACCCTTGGCCAGTTCGCCCGGAATCAGGTTGCGCAGCGAGACATCGTTGACCAGCATCACCAGGCGAATCGCTTGCGCCGCATCGTCCACGCTGGCGCCCATGGCCACGTCACCCGTGACGACAGCCACTTCGGCTTCCAGGTCGATGCCCCACTCTTCCGACAGGGCGAAGATGGGGTCGCGCGGGCCGATAAAACTGTCCGAGCCGCCCTGGTACATCAGCGGGTCCGTGTAGAACGAGGCCGGCACTTCCGCGTTGCGCGCCTTGCGCACCAGTTCCACATGGTTGATGTAGGCGGAACCGTCGGCCCACTGGTAGGCGCGCGGCAGCGGCGAGTGGCACAGCTTGGCGTCAAACGGCTGCGCGTCCGGCGCCTGGCCCGCATTCAGGTCGGCGTAGGCCTGTTCCAGTTTCGGCGCGATGGCGTCCCAGTTGTCGAGCGCTGCCTGCAGGGTGGGGGCGATGGCGGCCACGCGCTGGTAATGGCGCAGGTCGCGGCTGACGAGGATCAGGGCGCCGTCACGGCTGCCGTTTTTCAGGGTTGCGAGTTTCATGGTGTTCCTTGTTCGGTGGTTGTTTCAGAGAGGTTGCCGATCCGGGGCGCTCAGGCGTCGGCCGGCGCGTGCATCCAGGCGGCATGCTTCGGCGCGCGGCGCGTCTGCGACCATTCTTCCAGCATTTCCCATTTGACGGCGTCCAGTTTGGCCATCATTTCGGGCGTGCCCACGTTGGCCGCCAGTTCCAGGCGGTGACCGTTCGGGTCGAAGAAATAGATCGACTGGAAGATGGCGTGGTTGACGGGGCCCAGCACCTCGATGCCGGCGGCCACCAGGCGCTCCTTGGCCGCCAGCAGTTCTTCCATGCTGCCCACTTCCAGCGCCAGGTGCTGCACCCAGGCCGGGGTATTGCGGTCGCGGTCCATCGGCGGCTGCGTCGGCAGCTCGAAGAAGGCCAGCACATTGCCCTGGCCCGCGTCGAGGAAGACGTGCATGTACGGGTCCGGCGCCTTGGTCGACGGCACCAGGTCTTCGGCGATGGCGAGGACGAAATTCATGTTCAAATGCTTGACGTACCACTCGACGGTTTTCTTCGCGTCGATGCAGCGGTAGGCGACGTGGTGGATTTGCTTGATCTTCATGGTGTTTGTCTCCAATGGATGCGCCCGAGGCGCGATGGCTGGCCTGTTTTTCAGCTTTTCACCATTAGAATCGAGTTCCAGCTATCATACAAACAATTTTTAACCATTGATTTATCGGATTATCTTATGAGTCCCAGCCTGCGGCAAATGCGCGCCTTCGTGGCGCTGGCCAAGACCGGCAGTTTTACCCTGGCCGCCGAATATCTGCACGTGACGCAATCGGCCTTGAGCGGCTTGATCAAGGAGCTGGAAAGCGTGCTGGGCGTGCGCGTGGTCGAGCGCAGCACGCGCAAGACGCAACTGTCGGAAATCGGCCGCGAGCTGTATCCGCTGTTTGAAAAGATGATCGAGGACCTCGACGGCGCCATGGCCGGCATCGCCCAGCGCAAGGCCCTGAAGACGGGCCTGGTGCGCATCGCCGCGCCGCAGATGATGGCGTGCACCCTGCTGCCGGAAGTGATCGCCGCCTACCGCCAGGCGCACCCGGAGGTGCAACTGCGCCTGGTCGATTGCCCCGTGGAAAACGTGTCGGCGCGCGTGTTCAGCGGCGAAGTCGATTTCGGCATCGGCCCCGAGCGCGACCCGACGGCGGAAATCGCCGCGCAAGTGCTGTTCGAAATGCCCTTCGTGCTGGTCTTCCCCGAGCAGCACCCGCTGCAGCAGAAAGAGCGCGTCACCTGGGCCGACGTGGGCGACTACCCGTTCATTTCGCTGCAGGGCCAGTTCACGGAACGCCTGCTGCGCGACATGCACGGCGCGTTCCGCGAACTGTCGCTCAATCCCTACAATGAAGTGACCTTCATGACGACGGCGCTGGCCATGGTCAGCGCCAACCTGGGCATCACGGTCTGCCTGCCGTACGCGGAACCGATGGTCAAACTATACAAATTGCACATGCGCGCCCTGCACCAGCCGGAACTGACGCGGCGCTTTTTCGTCTACACGAAGACGGGCCGTTCGCTGTCGCCGGCGGCCGAAAGCTTCATGGCCTTCCTGTTCCAGTTCGTCGAGACGCATGAGTGGAACGTCGGCGGAAACAACGGCGCACGCGCCGCGCTGCCGGCGGGCAGCGCGGCGGGCAGCGCCTTATAATGGCGCATCGCCCTTCAGCAAACACGCCATGACCCAGCCCGACCAGCACGACCTGTCCGCCATCGACGCCGCCACCATCGCCATCAACCAGCGCATGAACAAATTCGACGGTCACGACCAGGTCTGGCTGTTCGGCTACGGCTCGCTGATCTACAAGGCGGACTTTCCCTATATTGAACGCCGCCCCGCCAGCATCGCCGGCTGGACGCGGCGCTTCTGGCAAGGCTCGCATGACCACCGGGGCACGCCGATGGCGCCGGGCCGGGTGGCCACCATCGTGCCCCAGGCGGGCGCCGTGTGCGACGGCATGGCCTATCTGATCACGCCCGAAGTCTTCGACCACCTCGACCACCGCGAAAAGAACGGCTATTTGCGCCTGGCCACCGATATCACCTTCGACGATGGCGGCAAGGTCGAAGGCCTGGTGTACATCGCCAACGAAGAAAACGCCGCCTTCCTCGGCGCCGCGCCGGAACTCGATATCGCGCGCCAGATCGCCCGATCAAACGGCCCCAGCGGCCCGAACAGCGAATACCTGCTGCACCTGGCCAGCGCCCTGCGCGAACTGGGCAAGAGCGACCCGCATGTCTTTGCCATCGAGCAACATCTGGCGCAGCTCCAGGCACCTGCCCAAGACAGCGCCGCAGCGTACCCCGGCAGCATCAGCGCTGACGCTGGTTCAACTTAAAACAAATCCAGCTGCCCGGCATTGCCCCCTTTTGCCGAGTTCCCCAACGGCGGCACCACCAGCGGCCGGCGGAACTGCGTGCAATCGAGCTGCTTGAAGCGGCCACCCTTGCCGTGCAAGCCCAGCCGATGCACGGCCTTTTCAAAGCGCTGGTGGATCAGGTCGGCCCACACGCCCTCGCCCCGCATGCGCGTGCCGAACGCGCTGTCGTAATCCTTGCCGCCGCGCATTTCGCGCACGCGGTTCATCACGCGCTGGGCCCGCTCCGGGAAGTGCGCTTCCAGCCATTGCTGGAACAAGGGGCTCACTTCCCACGGCAGGCGCAGCACCACGTAATGGGCGTGGATGGCGCCCGCGTCGCGCACGGCTTCGAGCAGCTGCTCGATTTCCGGCTCCGTCACGAAAGGAATGATGGGCGCGATGCTCACGCCCACGGGGATGCCCGCCTCCGTCAAGGTGCGGATGGTGCGCAGCCGCCGCGCAGGGGCCGCCGCGCGCGGCTCCAGCGTGCGCGCGATGACGGGGTCGAGCGTGGTGACAGTGACGGCCACGGCGGCCAGGCGCCTGGCCGCCATCGGCGCCAGGATATCGATATCGCGCTCGATCAGCGACGATTTCGTGATCAGCGCCACGGGGTGGTCACACTCGTGCAGCACTTCCAGCACGCGCCGCGTCAGCTGCCGTTCGCGTTCGCACGGCTGATACGCATCGGTATTGACGCCCACGGCGATCGGCTCGGCCACATACGACGGCTTGGCCAGTTCGCGCCGCAACAGTTCGGGGGCGTTCACCTTGGCGTAGATGCGGCTTTCGAAGTCCAGGCCCGGCGACAGGCCCAGATAGCTGTGCGTGGGACGGGCAAAGCAGTAAATGCAGCCGTGTTCACACCCCCGGTATGGATTCAGGGAAACGTTGAACGGCAAATCGGGCGAAGCGTTGCGTGTGAGGATGGTGCGCGCCTGCTCGTCGCTGACCTGCGTTTTCCAGCCCGGCGCCGCCTCCCCCTCCGCCCCATCCAGGCCGCCCACGCTCCAGCCGTCATCGAAACCGGCGCGCGCGTGCGCCTCGTAGCGCCCTTGCAGGTTCGACACGGCGCCGCGCCCCTTGTGGGCTTTCAGCGATTGCGGCGGCAACATGGCTTGCCCGGCGAAGCTGTCATCGTGCTCTGGAATGATTGCTTTCATGAACGGCCCCATCAACTGTATATACGTACAGTATACTATGCCGCTATGCGGGCAAGATCAAGGGCTGGCGTGCTGCTGTTTCACGCTTTTTCAGCATGCGGTATGACATAACTCAACTGCTGTGCGACAAAGCCGTCAAATGCCGTGATCAGAGGAACGAAGCGGGACGCGTCCTGCTCCAACTGCATCAGGGCATAGCAGGTCGCTTCCAGGGTCGATAACTGGTCTGGCGCGTGCGCCTTGCGGATCAGGTAATGGGAAGCGGGCGTGTCGCGCAGGGGCAGGCGCGGCAACTGTTGCAACTGGGGATTCAGGTACAGCATCTTGCGGCTCTTGCGCCAGGTGGCGTCCAGCACCACCAGCCGCAATTGGCTCAAAAATCGGGCCGGATCGAGCAAGATGGCGGGGTTGAGCGGGGGCGGGGGCGCGATGCCCAGCGAACGGTCGCCGGGCGTATCTGGGTACAGCAGCACGTTGTGCTTGTCGGCCAGCAGTGCGGCGAGCGTGTCCGGGGCAAACTGCTCGCCCGTCAGCATGCGGCTGTTGGGCAGGCTCAGGTGCAGCAAGCGGGCACTGCCCTTGGCGTTATGGACTTCCAGCGGATGCTGCAGGATCAGCACGTCCACTGCATGGGCCACGGGGGCGATCCAGCGGCAGATGCAGCTGGATGCGGCGCGCAGGCAGGCTGGGCAGCGCGCGCGTTTGGCGGGTTCAGCCTCGGAGGACGATGCAGCGGCAGGGCTGGAGGGATGGCTGGAGGTAGAGCTTGAGGTACGACGGGTGGTCATGGCGGAGCGCGTTCGCGGCTGTCTTCAAGCCGCGATTGTAGCGCCCGCGCCATGCCACGGGGAATCTGCGCTTAAAACTCTTCCCATTCGTCGGCGCCAGACGCCACCGGTGCCTTCGGCGCGCGTGCCCGCACAGCGTCCGCCGGCGCCGCCTTGCCCGGCGCGGCTGCGGGCTGTGCTGGCGCGCGCCGTACCGCCGCTTGCACGACAGGCCGCACGGCGGTTTTGAGCGGCGCAGGCGCTTTCACAGACAGGGCAGCAGTGGTGGAAACAGAGTGCTGCGTGGCATCGAGCTTGAACACGCCCACGACCTCGGCCAGCTTGGCCGCCTGTTCCTGCATGGATTCGGCCGCTGCGGCGGCCTCTTCCACCAGGGCCGCGTTTTGCTGCGTCACCTGATCCATCTGGCCGATGGCCTGGTTGACTTGTTCGATGCCGGCGCGCTGCTCATCGCTGGCATCGGTGATCTGGTTCATGATCTGCGTCACGTGGCTGATGCTTTGCACGATTTCGTCCATGGTGCGACCCGCCTTGTCCACCAGTTGCGAACCGGCCTCGACCTTTTGCAAGGAATCGTCGATCAAGCCCTTGATTTCCCTGGCCGCCGCGCTGGAGCGCTGCGCCAGGTTGCGCACCTCGGAGGCCACCACGGCAAAACCGCGGCCCTGCTCGCCGGCCCTGGCCGCTTCCACGGCTGCGTTCAGGGCCAGGATATTCGTCTGGAAGGCGATGGCGTCGATGACGCTGATGATGTCGACAATCTTGCGCGAGGAATCGTTGATCGAGCCCATGGTGCTGACCACTTCCGACACCACCACGCCGCCCTTGCTGGCGATCTGCGAGGCGTCGATGGCCAGTTGATTCGCGCTGCGCGCATTGTCGGCATTGCGTTTCACGGTCGAGGTCAGCTCTTCCATCGAAGACGCCGTCTCTTCCAGCGAGCTGGCCTGCTCTTCCGTGCGCGATGACAAGTCCAGGTTGCCGGCGGCAATTTCGCTCGACGCCGTGCTGATCGATTCGGTGCCGACGCGCACCTGGCCGACGATACTGACCAGTTTATCGTTCATGTTTTTCAGCGCATGCATCAGCTGCCCCGTTTCATCGCGGCTGTCCACCACGATATGGCTGGTCAGGTCGCCGGCGGAAACGGCTTCCGCCACCTCGACGGCGCGCGTGATGGGACGCGTGATCGAGCGCGTGATCCAGTAGGCGCAGGCGATGCCCAGCAAGATGGCAACCGCGCCCAGCGAGATCAGCAGCAAACGGCCGTTTTCGTAGCGCGAACGGATGCGCGCGGCCGCTTCATCGAGCAATCTGGTTTCCAGCACGGCCATCTTGTTCAGCGACGCGAGGTAAATGTCGCGCTTGACTGCCATGTCGCCTTCATACAGGCGCTTGCCCAGTTCCAGGTCACCCGCATTCTTGGCCTTGAACACATTCTTGCGCACGTCCGTGTAAGCCTTGCGCGTGCTCAGCACTTCCTGGTACAGCGCTTGCTCTTCGGCGTTCAGCTCGCTCTTGCCGATAGCGTTCTGGATTTCCGTGGCGCGTGCGGACGAGACCGACATTTCCTGTTCAAACTGCTTCTGGTGTTCGGGATCGCTCACTTTCCATGCGGCCGCCGTGCGCGCCGCGTTCACCTCGATGACCTTGGTCCACTCACCGATCAGGCGTTCATTGCGCACCTTGACGTTGACGAGCGCATCGGTTTCCTTGCTGGCGCTTTGCATCTGCACGATGCCCACCACGGTCAGGCTCGTCAACAGCAGCAGGACGGCGGCAAAAGCGCCACCGAGGCGTACGCCGATTTTGAGGTTTTTCATTGCGTGATTCCTATCTGAAAAAACAATGCACAGACGCCACGAAACCGACTTGCTGCTACGTACCAATATAGCAGGCATCTGCCGTGCGGCAATCACGAGCGGCGACGCAACGCTACCCAGCGTCGCCAGAATGGCAGCGCGCCGCAGCGCACCACTTTGGAGCAGATTGTGAGTGAATCAGGATGGTATTGCAAGAAATAACATGCAGAAAAGCAACAATTACAAGGAGCTATGCCGCCACGCACGGGCGGCAGGCAAGCATCGTCAGTTTTGCTTCACATAGATCAATTTTGACGTATCGAAACCCAGCCCCCGGGCTTTCTCGACCAGGCGCTGCTGCAAGGCAGGGTCCATGCTCGGCGTGCGCGACAGCAACCACAAATATGACTTGTCGGGGCCGCTGATCATGGAATAGCTGTAATCTTGCTGGTCCAGGTCAAACACGATGTAGGAACCATAGAAGGGACCGAAAAACGACACTTTCAGGTAGCCCACGTCTTTCTTGTCGACGAAATACGCCTTGCCTTCCGCTTCCTTCCACTGCGCGTCCGCCTCCTTGTAGCCGCGGTTGAGCACTTTCAGGCCGCCATCCTGGCGCAGGCTGTAGTCGGCCGTCACGCGGCTCAGGCCCCGTTCGAATGAGTGGTCGAGGCGCGCGATCTCATACCACTTCCCCAGATAGCGGGTCGTCTCGAAGTTGTTGACAGGCACGATATTCTCGGGACGGCCGACACAGCCGGCCAGCACGAGCACACTCAGGAACAACAGTTTTTTCATGGTCTTCTCCATAGCTAAAATCAGGGTAGCAACGTCACGGTAGCAATGCGTGGTCGACGATGCGGCGGATCGCGCCACTATTTTGCATGTGCACGATGGCGGCATTGAATTGCTCGATAAAGTCATCGCGATAAGGGTAGGTGGCCGGCCGGCGCGCCGTAAAACCCAGGTGGCCCTGCTGACTGGCCAGCTGCGCCGTTTCCTCGATTGCCTGCATCGGCGCGCCCGATGGACTCTCGCGCCGGATGCGCTGCAATTCCCACTGCGCCGACAGGCGGTCGCTGACATAGCAATCGATGCGCCCGCGCATCAGCTTGAGCAGATTCGTGCGCGTGCCCTTGGCCGGGTCGAGCACGATTTTTTCGGCGCGCAAGGCAGCCATCAGCGTCGCATCGCCGGGCAGGAAACCCGCATTCACGCCGATGTGCAGACCGCCATAGTCGGCGGGCCACTGCCGCAGCGCGCGCTTGGCCAGCACGTCCTGATTGCACAGCACCACCAGCTGCTCCATCAGCAGCGGCACGGAATAGCGCACATACGGCCGTTCGCTGCGCCACGAATATGGCGGATATAGGGCAAACGCCTCGCCCGTCTGCAGCATCAACAGCCCCCGCTTCCAGGGCACGGGGCGCAGCTGCACCGCATACTGCGGCATCGCTTGCACGGCTTCGCGCACGATCTGCGTGTAGATGCCTTTCAGCTGGCCATTCTCGACGTAGGAGTACGGCGGATAATCGTCGTCGCCATAGATCACCAGCGGCGTCGCCGTACCGGCCTGCGCGCTGGCAGCGATGAACAGGCATAGCGCGGCAGGCAACATGGACATTCTGGGCATGCCCGCAGATTAGCATGGAAGCGCGACAAGCGATCATCCGTTCGCGCTGTTCGTCCCCAGCATCTCGTCGAGCTGCGCCAGGGTGCTTGAATCCTTCACGACGGCGCGCAGCCACAGGTGCAGCGGCAGCTCACCCCAGCTGGCGGCCTTGTCCGCCAGGTAGGCAACGGGGCTGTGCGGCTCCGTGCGGCGGAAAAAATCGGCCACCTGGCGCAGCTGGGCCAGCGCCTGCTGGCGCTGCACGATGACACCCCCGCCCCCGTCGGCGCCCTGGCCGGCGGCGGCCGGCGCAGCAGCGAAGTCCGCGCCAGGCGACAGCGGCGCGATGAAATGAATGACGTTTTCCAGCGCTTCGCGCGCGGCGCGAAAACTCGGACCATCGGCGCCGAAACGCGCATCGACGCTGCGTTCGAACGCCAGCAGCGACTGCATGCAGTACTGTGCATCGGCCAGCAAGCCGTCGGAAAAGGCGCGCGTATTCCTTTGCCGCGCCGCCTCCATCTGCGCCAGGGTCGCTGCGTCGTCGTGGCGCGTATCGCCCCAGCCCTGCTCCGCTGCGCCTTGCGCCAGGCTGGCCGCCGCGCGCTGGCGCGCCGCATCGAAATCCTGCAGTGAAAACAGACCATCGGCGCCTTCGGTCAGCGGTATCTCGCGCAGCAGTTGCGGCGTGCGCGACAGCAGCCAGAAGACATTGCCAATGCGCTGTTCCTGATCGCCCTCTTCCGCCGGCGGATACAGGCCTTCCCAATAGCGCTCACACAGGCCGGCCAGCAGCGCGTAGCCATCGCCCAGGCCACGGAAGTGGCGCGTCTTCGCGTGCGCCTCGGCCAGCCACACGGCCACGCGCAAATCCTTGCTGCGCGCGGCGATCAGCTGTTCGCAGCGCGTCGCCACGAAAGGCCAGTCGGCTTCCTTCAGCGCCGTCACCCACTCGCCCTGGTCCAGGCTCGGGTCATCGTGCTGGCGCGCGCGCGCGATGGCGTCGAGCTCCTGGCTGAAGGTGATGTCTTCGCCACAGGGACTGACGGCGCTGACGGGATGCAGCAACTGCTCCAGGTTGAACATGGCACTCTCCGCAAGGTGGATTATCGGATCGTATACTTGAACTGCCCCTGCTTGCCGGCGCTGACGCGTATCGAGGCGATCGGCTCGCCTTCTGCCATGCGCGCCAGCACCGCTTCGGCAATCGCCGGCAGCAGGCTGCCGTTGAGAATTTGATCGACATTGCGGGCGCCCGAATCGACCTCGGTGCAGCGCGCCAGCACGGCATCGACCAGGCCCGCGTCATGGCTGAACTGCGCCTGGTGGTTGCGTGCGATGCGCGCCCCGATATGCGCCAGTTTCAGGGCGATGATCTCGGCCAGCACCGCGTCGCTCAGGGGATAGAAGGGCAGCACCTTCAGGCGTCCCAGCAAGGCCGGCTTGAAATGCGCCACCAGTTGCGGGCGCACCAGTTCTTCCAGCGCGGCCGGCGTGGGCAAGTCTTGCGCTGCCCGGTTCAGGCAGGCGGCCATCATGGCGCCCGAACCCAGGTTCGAGGTGGCGATGATGACGGTGTTGCGAAAATCGACTTCGCGCCCTTCCGCATCATCGAGCACGCCCTTGTCGAAGACCTGGAAGAACAATTCCAGCACGTCGGGATGGGCTTTTTCCGCTTCGTCGAGCAGCACCACGCTGTAGGGCTGGCGCCGCACGGCTTCCGTCAGCACACCACCCTCGCCATAGCCGACATAGCCGGGCGGCGAGCCTTTCAGGCCGGCCACGCTGTGCGCCTCCTGGTATTCGCTCATGTTGATGGCAATGAGCTTGCGCTCGCCGCCATACAGCAGGTCGGCCAGCGCCAGCGCCGTTTCCGTCTTGCCCGTGCCGGACGGTCCCGTGAACAGGAACACGGCTTGCGGCTTGTTCGGGTCGTCCAGGCTGGCGCGCGCCGTGCGCACGCGCTGCGCCACCGCCGCGATGACGTGGTCCTGCCCCAGCACCCGTTCGCGCAACGCGCCATCCAGGGTCAGCACCGTGCGGATCTCGTCCTTCAGCATTTTCCCCAGCGGGATGCCGGTCCAGGCGGCGACGATGCCGGCCACCACCTGGGCATCGACTTCCAGCGGCGACAGCGGCGCTTCTCCCTGCAGCGCCGCCAGTTCTTCCTTCAACGCCAGCAGGCGCGCCGCGCCGATCTCGCCCGGCCGCTCGCCGCGCAACTGCACGCGCAGGTCGCCGATCTGCGCCACCAGCGTTTTTTCGCGCTCCCAGCGCTGCGCCAGCGCCGCGATCGCCGCCTGCCCTTCGTCATGCTCGCGCCGCAGCTGCACCAGGCGCGCGGCAGCGGCTTTATCGGGCGCTTCGCCATCGGCCGCCTCGCGCGCCAGGGCAGCGATTTCCGCGCCGATGCGTTCCTGCCGCCGGTGCGCGTTTTCCAGCTGCGCCGGCGTGGCGCGCTGGCCCAGCGCCACCTTGGCGCAGGCCGTATCGAGCACGCTGATGGCCTTGTCGGGCAGCTGGCGCCCACTGATGTAACGGTGCGACAGGCGCACCGCCTCGACGATGGCGGCGTCGCGCACGCGGATGCCGAAATGGCGCTCCATCAGCGGCGCCATGGCGCGCAGCATGGCGCAGGCGATGTCCTCGCTTGGCTCTTCCACCTTCACCACCTGGAAGCGCCGCGCCAGCGCCGCATCCTTTTCAAAGTATTTTTTGTACTCGCTCCAGGTGGTGGCGGCAATGGTGCGCAGGGCGCCGCGCGCCAGCGCAGGTTTCAGCAGATTGGCCGCGTCGTTCTGCCCCGCCTGGCCACCGGCGCCGATCATGGTGTGCGCCTCGTCGATGAAGAGGATGACGGGGTGCGGGCTTTTCGCCACCTCGTCGATGACATTCTTCAAGCGGCTTTCAAATTCTCCTTTCACGCTGGCGCCAGCCTGCAGCAAGCCCATGTCGAGCGCGTGGATGTGCGCCCCCTGCAGCACCTCGGGCACGTCGCCCGCGGCGATGCGCAAGGCCAGGCCTTCCACCACGGCCGTCTTGCCCACGCCCGCCTCGCCCGTGAGTATCGGATTATTCTGGCGCCGGCGCAGCAGGATGTCGACGGCCTGGCGTATCTCGCCCTCGCGGCCGATCACGGGATCGAGCTTGCCGTCGCGCGCCAGCTGCGTCAGGTCGGTGGTGAACTGGTCCAGCGCCGGGGTCTTGCTGGCCAAAGTCGCAAGCGGATCGTCGGATGTCTCGGAAAGCTGCGGCACGGCCGCGCTTTCCTCCCCGGAGCCGGCCGTCAGCTTGTCCGGATGGTGCTTCAATTGCTCCACGCTGAAGCGGGCGAACAGCTTCGAGCCACGGTACGCGAGCTGCGACAGTTCCGGCTCCGTCAGCAGCGCCAATAACAGATGGCGGCTGCGAATGGGTCCCGGCTGCGCCGTATCGAGCGAGGCGACCAGCCAGGCGTGTTCGAACAGCAGCGGCAAATGGGGAGAGAAGACGGGCGTGCGCGCGCTGCCCGTGCGGAAGCTGCCGATCTCGCGGCGCAGATCCGCCTCCAGCGCCGTCAGGCTGATTTCGCTGCGCCGCGCGATGGTGACGAAATCGCTGCGCTCCTGTTCCAGCAGCGCCAGGAACAGGTGTTCGATATCGACTTCATACTGCCCCAGTCCCACGCAGATGCTGGCGGCGCGGGTGGCGGCCGTGCGCGCCGTGTCATTCAGTTTGGCGATCAGGGTTTTCAAATGATTGCTCATGCGGCGGCTCCCTTGCGGTTGATCGAATAGCGCAGCGACGACGGCTGCAGCACGGCGTCGAAATTGACCGTCTCGCCACCGGACATCACGGCCAGGGTGCCACTGATGACGAAGCCGACGCGGTTGATGCTGCCCGCTTCGCGCTCCAGGCGGGCGCGCACATTGCGCAAGCGCGGTTCGTGGCGTTCGATGGCGGCCTTCAGCGCGGCGCAGATGCGGGCGCGGTCCTCGCTGCTGGACAAACACATGCCGGCGAAATCGATCAAGCCATAGTTGACGATGGACGCCGCGCATTCCGGATAGGCGTCGAGCGCGCCAGGCGGCAGGGCCACGCGCGTGTTGAGCAGCTCTTCCAGGTCGCGCGCCACCGCATCCTTCAATTGTTCCAGCGACAGGCGCGCCGCCACGCCGCCCGCCGCAGCGCCGTCGCCCATCAGGCGGTCGAACAGGCCGGGTACATAACTGTCCATGCGCTCTCCTGAAAAGTCGGCGCGGCGCGCGCAGGAGGATGTCCGCCGCGCGCCGCGCAAGGATGGATCAAGCCACGCGGTTCGCGGCCAGGTCCCAGCCGCCCGAGGTATTGCCACCGGCGCCGCCCGTCACTTTTTGCTGTGTGTATTTCCACTTCACTTTCGAGAACTTGAAGCCGACGTGTTCACCGAGGATGTCGCCTTCTTCCACGTTCGGCGTGACGGCGCCGATCAAGACATTCTCGATTTCGATTTCAAAGTACTTGACGCGCTCGCCCTGGCCGTCGGCGCGCATGAATTCGAAGCGCGCCTTGGGAATGGTCTTGCCGGCAGAGCAGGTCTGCAGCAGCACCGGCGAGGCCAGGTCGGCCAGCTTGGAGATGACGATGTCCTTGTGCTCGCAGCGTTCGGCCGTGTGGCCGCCGCCCGTCGAGGCGGTGGCGGACTTCGGCTGCTCGACGCTCCAGCTGACCGATTTGCACTCGATCCAGTCCTTGTGCTTGTCATCGGTGGACTCGCCCTTGATGCCGTCTATCTGCAGATATACATCGATTGCCATGGTGTGCTCCTCTGGTTGAAAGATGGGTGGATCATGAATTGGTCGACTTCGGCAACTCCGCGACCAGTCGGAGCGAAACGGACAGCTCATCGAGCTGGAAATGGGGACGCAGGAACGATACGGCGCGGTACACGCCGGCCCGGCCCGGCACTTCATGCACCTGCACGGACGCCTCGCGCAGCGGGAACTGCGCCTTCTGCTCCTGGCTGGCGTTATCGTCGAGCAGCACGTACTGCATCAGCCAGCGGTTCAGAAAATCTTCCACGTTGGAAGCGGCGGCAAAGCTGCCGATCTTGTCGCGCATCATGGCCTTCATGTAGTGGGCGATGCGCGAGACGGCAAAGATGTACTGCAACTGCGACGACAGCACCGCATTCGCGTTGGCCGCGTCGCTGTTGTACTTGCGGCTCTTCTGCGCCGACTGCGCGCCGAAAAACGCCGCATACGCCGTGTTCTTGCAGTGCACCAGCGAGATGAAGCCCAGGTCCGATAGTTCCTTTTCGCGGCGGTCGGTGATCGCCACTTCGGCCGGGCATTTCAGGGCCACGTCGCCCTCGTCCGTCTTGAAGGTGTGGGTCGGCAGGTCGTCCACCAGGCCGCCGCCCTCCACGCCGCGGATGGCGGCGCACCAGCCGTAATCGGCAAACGCGCGCGTCAGCTTGCTGCCGAACGCATACGCGGCGTTACACCACAGGTATTTGTGATGGTCGCTGCCGTCGACTTCCTCGACAAAGTTGAAGCCTTCGACCGTGGTGCCGTCGACGGGATTGAAGGGCAACCGGCCCAGAAAGCGCGGCAAGGTCAGGCCCACGTAGCGCGCATCCTCGGATTCGCGGAAGGCTTTCCATTTCGCGTACTCGATGGTGTCGAACACCTTGGCCAGGTCGCGCGGCTTGCCCAGGTCGCCGTAGCTTTCCAGGCCAAACAGTTCCGGCGCGGCCGATGCGATGAACGGTGCGTGCGCGGCGGCGGCGATGTGCGACATCTGCTCGACGAAATACATGTCTTCCGGCTGGCGCGAGATGGCGAAGTCGCCCAGCAGCGCGGCGAACGGCGCACCGCCGAAGGTGCCGAATTCCTCTTCATACACCTTCTTGAACATGCTGCTCTGGTCGAACTCCAGCGCGGCCTGGAAATCCTTCACCAGTTCGCGCTTGGTGGCGTTGAACATGCGGATCTGCAGGCGCGTGCCCGTATCGGAATTGCCGACCAGGTAGCGCAGCCCCGTCCAGCTTTGTTCGAGCTGCTGGAACGGCGCCGCGTGCATGATTTCGCTGAGCTGGGTGGAGATCAAACGGTCGATTTCTGCCACGCGCGCGTCCAAGGTCGCCGACAGGCTGGTCGACATCAGCACGGTGCCGTCGAGCACCTGCGCCACCAGTTCCGAGATCAGGTCGCGCGCACGCGCATGCTCGGCGCCGGACTTGGCGACGCGGCTCTGCTCGACGATCTGGTCCAGCAAGTCGGTCGCGGCCGGGCCATCGGATACGGATACAGCGAGGGCTTCTGGGGCTTCTGCCTGGGCGCTCATCTCAATCCTCCTGTGCAGGGAACTGCGGTTTCAGGCTGGCCAGGCTGTCCGTGTTGTTCAGCACTTCCGTCAGCAAGTCTTCCAGCTTGTCATTGCCGGCCAGCTTGTTGCGCAAGTCGGCCAGCTTGGTGCGCGCCTCGAGCAGCTTGCGCAAGGGATCGACCTGGCGCACCACCGATTCCGGGCGGAAGTCATCCATCGAGCGGAAGTGCAGGTCGACGGCGAACGTGCCGCCCGCCTCGCTGATGCGGTTCGGCACGGCGAAACGCGCCACCGGCTCCACGCCGGCCAGCACTTCGTCGAAGTTGTTGCTGTCGATGGCGACGAACTTGCGGTCCTTCAGGCGTTTTTTTTCGCTGTCCGGATTGCCGCCAAAGTCGCCCAATACGCCAACCACGAAGGGCAGCTCCTTATTTTCAATCGCGTCGCCAATCTCGACGTCATAGGTCATTTGCACGCGCGGTGCGCGTATCTTTTGCAGGCGTTTTTGCACGCTGTCGGACTTGGGCATGTCGCTTCCTTTTCAAAGGGATGGTGGGGATGCTGGCTTATTTCAAGCCGCTGAACGGGTCGGCCGCGCTGCCTGGCGCTGCCGCGCCCTTCGCCGCCGGCGCGCCGACGCTGGAACTGGAGCTGGCAGCGCGCTTACCGGCCGCCGGCGCACGCCTGGCCGGCGGCACCAGCACGTCTTCGCCGATGCTGGCGCGCAGCAGCTTGGCCAACTCCTGCGCTTCCGAGCGCAGCGAGCCATTCAGATTGTTTTGCCGCGACAGGTCGGCCAGCGCCTTGCCGGACAGGCGCAAACCGCTGACGGCGACGATGCTGTTGGCGACCTTGTCGTCCGGATCGCGTTCCAGCGCTTCGAGCGCATGGCCGATGGCGTCGCCGTATTGGGCGCGGTCGAACTTCATCTGCGCCATTTGCAGCCACGGCGCCTTGTCGGCCGGGTAGCTGCTGCCGCCGCCCTTGAGCAGGGTCATGGCGCGTTCGTACTGGCCGGCGCGCGCGGCCGCATCGGCCTCGCTCATCACTTGCGCCAGGCTCGGCGCGGCAGGTTTGGTGGGTACCGGCTGGTCTGGCGTGGCGCAGGCGGCCAGCAGCAAGGCGCTGGCGAGGCAGGCAATACGGGGCAACATGGTGGCTGGCTTCATCGGGCATTCCTTCACGTGGAGGACGCTACCGCTGGGAAAGATGGGCGGCGCCTTGGTGGAGGCCATTATTGATCGCCAATTTTTTTGCCAGATTGAGATTAATCAGCAAAGAAGAAGTTCCACGCCACAGCGGCGGACAGCGCCATGAATCCTGATCTGGCGCAGGAACTGCGTTGATCGCAGGCGGACTTTGCGCCAACGCAAGCAGGCCGCTGGCACATGCGTTTAAATGACTGCAAGACTTTTATTTCCACTCACCATTTTTGCAAAGATCCTCCATGCCATCTGACGCCCCGCTCCGCCGCCTGGTCCGCGCCACCGCACTACTGCTGCCAACCCTTTTGCTGGCTGGCTGCGCGGGCGGCGCCATCGGCACACTGGCCAACGCGGCGCTGCAAATGGCCGGCGTGGCCAAACCGCCGCCCGAACTGCCGGACGCGCAAAAACCGCCGCGCAACGTCAGCATCCGCCTGCACGCGGCGCAGCGCCTCAACACCGATGCCGAAGGCCGGCCGCTGGCGCTGGTGGCGCGCATCTACAAACTGCGCCAGAGCGCAGCCTTCGAGCAGGCCCCCTACGACAGCTTCCTCGACGCGCAGCGCGAAAAGGCCGCACTGGGCGCCGACCTGATGGAAGTCAAAGAGGTGCTGCTGGTACCGGGCCAGCGCTACGAAGTGCAGGAAAAAGTCAGCAAGGAAGCGTATTTCATCGGCGTCGTGGCGCTGTTCCGCGCGCCAGCGGCGCAGCGCTGGCGCGCCACCTTTGGCGCTGCCGACGCGGAACGCGGTGGCATCACCGTCGGCCTGCATGCCTGCGCGCTGAGCGTCAGCGGCATGGCCACACTGTCAAGCCCGCGCTGCCAGTAGCGCAAACACACGCCACACATTCAAAGGAGAAACGCGATGGGCATGGCAGCGAAAGTCTTGTGGGGAGAAGGCCTGTTCCTGCGGCCGCAGCATTTCCAGCGCCAGGATCAATATCACGAAGCGCGCCTGCATCACACGGCCAGCGCGCTGCATCCCTACCTGTGGGGCGTGGCGCAACTGCAGTGGGACCTGGCGGCGCTGCAGACGGGCACCTTGCGCCTGCTGGCCCTGTCGGCGATCTTCCGCGATGGCGAAGTGTTCGAGGCGCTGGGCGACGGCGCGCCAGGCAGCGACACCCTGCCCCCGCCGGTGGATCTGGAAGCGCTGCCGCCGGCGGTGCAGGAAGTGACGTACTACGCGGCGCTGCCCATCCTCAACCGCGAAGGCATGAATTACACGGCGCAGGCGTCAACGGCAGGCACGCCGGCCACCACGCGCTTTGCGCACGCCATGCGCGCCACGCCCGACCTGTTTACGGAGTCCGCCGTGGCCGACGTGGCGTACCTGAAGAAGACCGTGCGCCTGATTCCCGACAGCGAAGCGCGCGGCTCCTACGACTGCCTGCCGCTGATCGCCCTGCGGCGCACGGTGTCGGGCGGCTTCGAGCCCGTGCCCTCGTTCATGGCGCCCAGCCTGGCGATCGCCGGCGCGCCGCGCCTGCAAGGCGTGCTGGAACACCTGCTCGACGCGCTGCAGGCAAAGGTGAGCGCGCTGCACGGCCACCACCGCGAGCCGAGCCGCAACGTGATCGAATTCCGCTCGGGCGACGTGTCCTCGTTCTGGCTGCTGCACACGGTCAGCACGGCCGCCGCCGCGCTGATGCACTATGTGCGCCATCCGGCCCTGCATCCGGAGCGCCTGTACGAGGCGCTGCTGGGCCTGGCGGGTGGCTTGCTCAGCTACTCCAAGCACTACACCCTGGCCAGCCTGCCCGCCTACGACCACGCGCAGCCGGGCGCCTGCTTCGACGCCATCGATGGCATCATCCGCGAACTGCTCGACACCGTCATCTCGTCGAAGTACTTTTCCATCGCCCTGCTGGAGGACAAGCCGTCGTATTACCTGGGCAAGCTCGATTCGGGCAAGATCGACCAGCACACCACCTTGTACCTGGCGATACGCGCCGCCATGCCCGCCATCGAACTGGTCGATGTGGTGCCGCTGCGCGTGAAAGTGGGCGCGCCCGACGACGTGGAAAAATGCGTGCTCACGGCCATGCCCGGTCTCAAATTGTCGCATGCGCCGCAAGTGCCGGCGGCCATTCCCGTGCGCCCCGACACCTATTATTTTGCGCTTGAAAACCGCGGCGCGCTGTATGAGCAGATGCTCAAGGCGCAGTCGATTTCCGTCTACGTGCCGGCCGGCATACGCGACCTGCAGCTGGAACTGATCGCGGTGACGGCATGAGCCAGCTCATCGAACGGCGCGCGGCGCCCTCCCTGCTGGGACCACGTGGTGCCGCCCCTGCAGGCAACAGCCGGCATGCCGGCAGCGCCCTGCTGGACCTGATGCACGAAGGCTTTTACATGCTGTTCATGCTGAAGCACGGTTCGGCGCCTGGCGACGAGCAAAGCTTCATGGAGCGCATCACGGCCTTTCTTGGCGACTTCGAACGCGAAGCGAAAAAGATCCGCGCCGATGGCGACGATATCGAGGCGGCCAAGTATGCATTCTGCGCGGCCGTCGATGAAATCATCCTGGCCTCACCTTTCACCCTGCGCAAGCAGTGGGAAAGGCGCCCGCTGCAGCTGCTGATCTTTGGCGACCAGCTGGCCGGCGAACACTTTTTCGACCGCCTCGACGCCTTGCGCGGCAAGGGCGCCATGCGCGTACAGGCGCTGCAGGTCTTCCACATGTGTTTATTACTGGGATTCCAGGGCAAGTATGCGATCGACGGCGGCGAAAAACTCAACTACCTGACGGCGCGCCTGGGCGACGAAATCGCCCACATCAAGGGCAAGAGCCGTGGCTTCGCGCCGCGCGCGGAACGCCCCGACCAGGTGGTCAACAAACGCGGCAGCGATGTGCCGCTGTGGGCGCTGTCGAGCTTTTTCGCCCTGCTGGCCATCTGCGCCTACCTGGGTTTGAAAACGCATCTGACGCGCGGCACGCAAACGACGCTGGCCGCGTATGCGGACCTGGTCAAGCTGGCGCCAAGCCCGGCGCACCTGACCATCACCCTGCCCTGAACACCTCACAAAACCTACTGCGCGTCGGTTTTGTGAGGTGTCAACCCAATCTACTGCGCCATCCTGAACTCGATGCGCCGGTTCCGCGCCCGGCCATCGGCCGTGGCGTTGCTGGCCACGGGACGGTCCGGGCCCTGGCCCGACACCAGCACGGAATCGGCCACGATGCCCTTCCCGGCCAGGTAGGTGCGCACGGCTTCGGCGCGCGCCTGGCTCAGGGCCACATTGCTGGCGCGCAGGCCCGTGTCGTCCGTATGGCCGATCACCTCCACCTTCCGGCCCCGCAGCTTGAGCATGACGGCCGCCATCTCGTCGAGGATGGCCAGGCCGGCCGGCGTGATGGACGCCTTGCCGCTGTCGAATTCGATGATGCGCTTGTCAAGCACCGCATCGAGCAGACCCTGCTCGGCCTCGGCCGCCTTGACGCGCAAGCCGTTGTTGACGGTGTAAGTGGGATTGAGGCTGGTGGCAATGTCGCTGGCGATCTGCTGGCGCTGCGCCTCGTTCGCCACTTCGCCGCGCACGCTGACGTTGTTGCCGGCGATGCTGATCTGCCCCCGCGAAATGAGCTTCAGGTTCGGCGCGATCAGTTTTTGCACATAGGCGTTCCAGTTGGCCGGCACGGCCACGTTGCCGATGGCGATCTGGTCGACCACGCGCTCGGCGCCATACAGTTCGCGCAGGCGGGCCAGCACGGCCGCCTTGCCCGCCTCGTCGGCCAGGGTGCCCGTGACGAGGATCTGTCCCGGCATCGGCGTCTGGGGCGCTTGCGCGTGGCAGGGAACGGCCGCAGAAAGCAGCAGCGGCAGCATGAAAATGTGAGATTTCATCGCAATCCTTCAGGCAAAGGTGTCGGCAAACATGGCGCAGGCCGAGCGCAGCGACAACTGCTCCTGCTGCAGGCAGGCGGAGAACTGGCGCAGCGCCGCATCGTCTCCCAGCTGCTCCTCGACCCAGTCGAGCTGGTCGAACACGATCAGCCGTTCGCTGCCAGCCTGCGGATCGATCAGCGCTTGCAAGCCGTGCGGGTCGGCGCCGCAAAAACCGATCACCAGCACGGGCGCCTCGTCGAGGTGAGAAAAAAACAGCGCCAGTTCGAAATCGGCCTGGCGCAGGAAAGGCGCAATCAAATGCAGCCAGAAGCTGGCCACCAGCTCGCGCAGCTGCACGTCCTGCGGCAGCGGCAGCACCAGGCTTTTCTCCAGGCGCGGCAAGCCGCTCTGGCGCACCGGCTGCAGCAACAGGCCCAGACCCAGCAGCAATTCACGCACCGTCACGGGGAACGCGGGTGAGGCCAGCATCGTTTGCAGGCCGTGCACGGTCTGCGCCTGCAAAAAGGCGGCCAGCCGCGCCGCGTGGCACGGGGCGGCCGGTTCGACTTCGACCACGTTGCCGGCCAGCGCCAGCAGCGCCGGCCCCGGTTCGGCGCTGGAAACAATGCCTTGCGAGAGCTGCTCCACGCGCTGCCACAGGGGCGCCAGCGCCAGCGGGCTGCAAGCGACAAAGGCGTCGGCGTCATCGACTTCCAGCGCGCCCATGGCCATGAAGGGAAAACGCCGCTGCGACTGGTCGTTGCTCGCTTCCAGGCGTCCGGCGATGGCGCGCCGGCTGCGCGTGCCGACAAAGGCGAAGCGCAGCGGCGGCAAGGCGTCGTAATTGAGCTTCCAGCGCGGTTCCACCGTCAGGGCGTTCATGACTTGCGCCAGCCAGTCGTCGAGCAGCTGTACCAGCGCGTGATTGTCGCAAGCCTTGATGAAATCGCCGCGCGCAGGGATCTTGCCGAAGTAGCCGAGGCGCACCTGCTGTTGCGCGCGCGTCATGGCGACACTCCCGCCGCCGCAACTGCGGCCATGGCCGGCGCGGGTGCCGCAGCACCGACGATGGTCTCGGGCAGCTGCATGCCGCGAAAGCCCTGCTCCTGCAGCGCCGTAGTCCCGCCCGCACCGGCGCCCGTCGTTTCCGCGCTGCTGGTGATTTTCAGGTCGACCGCCACGGCCACCTCGCCGCGCACCCAGCGCAGTTCGAACACGCCGCCATCCTTGCGTTTTTTGCTCGCCGCATCGATCATGCGCTTCAGGCCGAATTGCCCCGGTTCGTTGAACAACTCCACCGTGCGCCCGTCGAAGGTGACGGCCGTGATGCGCGCCCCTTGCATGCCCGACGCGCCTTGCGGGCCAGGATGCACCATGTTCGTCCACTGCGCCGGCGTGTTGCGGTAGCGCAGCTGCTGGCCGTCGATCTCCACCGTGTATTCCAGGGTACCGGGCGCGGGTGACGGCTGGATCTGGAACACGGTTTGCGCCGCCGTCGAGGTGGCCGCCACACCGCCCGCGCCCAGCGGCGCGATCCAGCCTGGAAAGCGCGCCACCACCTGCGGCGACAGGCTGATACCCATGTCGGCCCAGGTGCGCGGTGCCAGCACGTCGCCGCGCCGCACCACCAATGGTCCCATGGACGTCGTGACGAATTTCGCCACCAGGCCTTCCGGGCCGAAGAACTGGCCGATTTCCAGGTTGCTCGCCTCGATGCGCGCCGTGGGCGCGAACGGATATTTGTTGGCCAGCGATTTCTGGAACGGTTCGTACACCTGCGCCGCCCAGGTCTTGTTGATATCGAGTTCGGCCGGCGCGACGATGACGGCAAAGGTCTGCATCAGCGGGCGCACGAGGATGGGTCGAATCGCCTGCTTTTGCGCGTCGCTCATCCCCGTGAGTACCTGCTCGTCGACCAGCTTCAGGGCGTCGGCCAGCTCGGAACCACTGCCTTCCAGGGTCTGCTGCATGAACTGGCGCGCACCCGGCCCCGCGTCGCCCTGGTTCTTCAGCAAGTTCAAACGGCTGCGCAGTTTCGACAGCGCTTCCAGGTAGGCGCGCATCAGCGAGGCATTGTTGTCCCTGGCCGCCACCAGCTTGCCCACGCCGGCAAATTCGCGTCCCACGGGGCCCATGGGTTTATCCAGGCGGGCCGGGTCGATCTGCGCATTCACGCCCGGATTGGCCGTCAACTGCGACGGCGCGCGGCGCAGCACGGTTTCCTTGAACCAGGCGATGATGCCCCGCTCGGCCTTGCGCAATTGCGCATTCTGCAGCGCCGGATTGTCCCACGAGGTTTCATCGTAAATCGTCGTCAGCAGTTTGGAGATCGGCGACGCTTGCGGGTCGCCCAGGCGGTTCATCGCCTGCACGGCGCCGTCGAAGCCTTTCAGGTCGGCGACGGCCACGCCCTGCACGAATTTCTGCCACTCGCGCGCGTAGTCGGCCTTGTACATGGCCACCAGGTTTTTCTCGATCTGCTCCGGACTGCCTTCCAGGGTCAGGTCGTCGGTGGAGGCGCTTTTCAGCACCCAGTCGGCGCTTTGCAGCTCGCGGTTGGCGGCGTCGCGAAACGCGCCCTCGACGAACTTTTCCCACGCCTGGCGCGTAAAGGCGCCGGAGACGGCGTAGCTGCCCGCCAGCAGCGCCTGATCCTGTTCGCCGACGATGCGCGCCACCGTCATGCCGGGAAAACGCGTCGAGGCGCGCGCGCGTATGTCGGCATACACGCGCTCGCGCGCCGGCATGCCGCGCACCACGCGGCGCAGGTTTTCGCGCGCCTGGTCGACCAGCGCCAACTTCTGCTCGATGCGCGGCCAGGACGGATCGCCGATCTGCGCCAGGTAAAACGTCAGCAGCCGTTCGGCGCTGCGTATCATCTGCTCGCGCGGCATGGCGCCCCGGTTGCCTTCCAGCCAGCCGCGCCAGAAGCGCGTCAGCTGGTCGTTCAGGTGGCTGCTTTCGGCATGCGTCTTGTCGGCCAGCATCAGATAGGTTTTCAGCGCGTTGTAGGCATCTTCCACATTCGTCGCGCTGGCCGCCTGGTACTGAACATTGCGTGGCGCAGAGGATGCGGCGGCCGGTGTCTGCGGTGTGCGCGCCGTGGGCTGCAGCTGGTCGGCGCTGGCGTTCATTTCGAACAGCAAGGCTTCCAGCGCGCCCGCCACGGGGTCCAGCATGACCTGGCGCGCGCCGGCAAAATACTCCTCGCGCAGCTTGCGCTCAAGTAAATCGCCCTGATACAGGCCCAGGCGCAAGGACCACGGCCGTTGCGTGCGGTACGCTTCCAGCTGCTCGATGCGGTCCTGCAAGATCTCCAGCGCTTCCAGTCGCGACTGCAAGTCCAGCCGGCGCTCCTGCAGCTTCACCACTTTGTTCAGATCGGCCTCGACATTGGCCACCAGTTGCCGGTTGCCCAGGTAAGACCAGCTCCAGCCGCCCAGGCAGGCGCCCAGCGACACGGTGGCGGCAAAGAACACGGCATATTTGAAGCGCAGCTTGGCGCGGTTGGCATAGTTGGCCACCAGGTGCTTGTCGGCAAAAATCACCTTGCGGAACAACTCCAGCAGGAAATAACCATGCTGGCGCACACCCGCAGGCAGCACGGCCGGGGCCGGCGCGAAGGCCAGGTCGAAGCGGCGTGCCACCTGCTGCGAGGAGGCACTCACGGGCTCGCCCTCCTGCAGCGCGCTGGTAAAGTAAAAGCCGCGGAACACGGGCAGGAACTGGAACGGATTTTCCTCGAACAGGGTGGCGATGAAGGCGCGCAAGGCCGGCTTGATGGCGGCAAATTCCAGCGGAAAGGTAAATACGCCGGGCGCCATCGTCTTGCGTTGCCGGTGCGCCATGTTGGCCAGGCTCAGCTCCGTCAAGCCATCGTGCAATTCATCGAAACTCTGGTCGAAAAACGCCAGCAAGTCCGCCGTGGGCAGCTTGCGCTGATAGGGCATGGTGGCGCCCCAGACACGCTCGCGTTCGCTGCGTTCGGCATCGGCAAAAAACTCCGTGAAGCCGGCGATCAGGTCTGCCTTGGTAAACACGATGTACAGCGGCGCGAACACTTCCAGGCGTTCGATGACATCCTGCACGCGCTTGCGCAGGCTGCGCGCCAGTTGCATGCCCACGTCGGGGTTGCCTCCCAGTTCGGCGATGCTGACGGCGATGAGGATGCCGTTGATGGGTGCCTTGCGCCGGTATTTTTTCAGCAGATCGAGAAAGCCGAACCACTCGCCGCGATGCTCGTCGACGACGGAATAACGTCCCGCCGTGTCGAGCACGATGCCGTCCGTGGTGAAAAACCAGTCGCAGTTGCGCGTGCCGCCCACGCCTTGCACGACCTTGCCGTCAGCGAAGGGAAATTGCAGGCCTGAATGCAGGATGGCGCTGCTCTTGCCGGCGGCCGGATTGCCGATGATCATGTACCACGGCAATTCGTACAGGGCGGCGGCGCCCGATTTGAGGCCCAGCTTGGACGTTTTGATGGTCTCGATGGCGGCCAGCATGCCCGTGCGCACGGCGTCGAGTTCACCGTGATGGGTACTGTTGGCCGTCGGGGCCGAGGCCGCTTGCGCGGCGGCGATCTCGGCCTCGTTGAGGATGGCTTGCCCCAGCGCCTGGGCATTGCGCCGCGCGCGGCGCCGACGCCACAGCCACAGGCCCAGCCAGGTGACAAAGGCCAGCAGCAGCAAGGCCAGCGCCCAGATCAGCGCCACTTCCAGCACCTCGGCCCCCAGATACAGGAACACGGCCAGCGCCACGAAGCCGAGGATGGTCAGATTGCGGCTGTCGGTGAGGAAATACCAGATTCGTCGCAGCATGATAAGCCCAGGGTGAGGTCGCAAAGCAAGGCGGATTCGACCCATGCTGACAGCAAGTCGGCGCGCCTTTGTTGACATATGACAAGTACCAGGCGCCAGCGCACGGCAGGCGCTGGCGTGCCATTGACGCTGCGCAAGCAAGCTTGCAGCTGTGAAAATGATGGCGCGGTGCGGCGCTAGAATGGCTGGCGCGGCTTACTTGCCCAGCACGCGCGGTTGCGGCAATTCCGTGTGGCCAAAATCCATCATGGTCCAGCGACCGCCCCAGCGCAGGCCCACCGATTCGGCCGTCACGCCATATAAACGGTAGCCACGCATGGCCCAGGCATTTTTTTCAGAAATGATGAGCTTTCCTTCATGCATGAATGCGCAATCGGCCGCCAGGCCATACTGGTGATAGCTTTGAAACGCCCTGGCGTTGGTCACGTTCGGGCCGGCCGCCGCCAGCTGGTCCTGGCGCGCGGGGCTGCGGTAGCCTTCCAGCAAGACCATGTCGTAGCCATGCACGTCCTTCATGATCTTGAAGACCAGCAACAGGCGCTGCGCGTAGTCGTGGTCGAGCAATTGCCAGTTGCGGCTGGCACCGCCCAGCAGCGGACGCAATTGCGTCACTTCCGCCGTGGAAAACAGCAGCGGCGGCAAGGTTGGCGGCGGCACCAGTTGCTCGCCTTTCAGCAAGTCGCTGACCTGGTCGTTGATGACGTGTTGCCGATCGGCATAGCCGCGCAGGGCGATGCGGTCGCTGGACAACCACGCCAGCAGGGGCGGCACGATGACCAGCACGCTGCCTGCCAGGCTCAGCCAACGATGCCGCAACAGCAGCTGCCAGGCGCGCGCCATGCCCGAGCCCGTGTGCTGCCGCATGCGCTGCCACTGCGCACCGCTGCCGCCCTTCAGATGCTGCGCGCGCCGCTGCACGCGCCAGCCCAGGTTGACGAGCGTGTGCAGCACGATGGCGCGACCGCCGGGAAACAGCAGCAGCCAGCAGGCAAAACAGGCCAGCAGGAAATACATCAGGACCAGGGCGACAAACATGGGGCGCTCCGTGACAGGGGTAGTCTGGGCCGGACAGCAATTTCCCGGCGGTATCGCTAGATCGTAGGCGTCCGCGGCCCGCATGAGCGCGGTTTACATCAAGGTCAGTCGAGTTTGATCCACTGCGGAGGTGATATTTTGTCTCTATTGAAACCCGGGGATGGCCAGGCGCACGGTCCTGACCTGCTGAGCAAGGCCGGCGCGGCTGGCGCGCACAGCGACGGCAAGGGCATCCTGTCGCAGCTCGAACACGGCGTCGCCGCGCCTGCGGCCAGGCCCGCCCTGCGCTGGTACCCCGACTGGCGGTATTGGGCCGCTGGCGCGCTGTGCCTGGCGGTGCTGGCCGTGCTCGCTTATGACACGAGCATCATGCCGCCCGCGCCCGCCACGGCCGTGGCGGTGGCTCCGCCCGCACTGCCGGCGCCAGCCGCACCAAGTGTGCCCCCGCATGCGGCGCAGGCGGCCACCATCGTCAATACGGCGGCCCCGCCCTTGCCTGCGGTCGCAGCCCCAACGGCAAGCGCGCGCTCCAGTGCGCCACGCAAGACAGCACCGCCCGCGCGCCCGCAGGGGCCGAGGCCGGCTGCCGCGCCCGGCGACAGCGACGTCGCCTTGCTGACGGCGATGGTGGCCCATGCGCACCGGCAGGAAGGTACAGCAAAACCCGTGCGCGACGTGGTGCTGCGCAGGCAGGAAGAAGAAACGGCGGAACTATTGCAGCGCTGCAAGCAGCTGGGCCTGATCGAAGGCATGCTGTGCCGCTCGCGCATCTGCTCGGGCCGCTGGGACAGCGATCCCGCCTGCCATTGAGAAACTCAGGTGTTTCGCGGGTGAGTGGCCGCGTCCATGCGGCCTTGCAAAAAGCCTTCCATCAGCGCCAGCAATGCCTGCGGCTGCTCCTGGTGCGGTGCATGCCCGCATTGTTCGACCATGGCGGGCACGGCGTTGAGGGCCTGCGCCACGATCGTGTCGACCTGGGCCGCGCTGCCGTACTGGTCCTCGCTGCCCTGCAGCACCAGCGCAGGGCATTCGACGGAAGGCAGCAGGTATTCGATGTTCCAGAACTGGAAACCGTAGCTGAGCCAGGTATCCGACCAGGCCTTGAAGATGGATTCCGTCTTGTCGCCATGGTATTTCGCCAGCGCACGCAACTTGCCCGCGCCAAACGCCGCGTCCGCCACGCGAATACCATCGAGCGTGACACCCTCGACAAACACGTGCGCCGCTTCGGTGATGATGCCGCGCAAGCGCGGTGGCTGCTGCGCCGCATAAATGAGGGCGATGCTGCCGCCATCGGAGTGGCCGATGAGAAAATGGTCTTGCCCCGGCAGCAGTGCGGCTAGCACTTGCGGCAACTCGCACAGCGCGTAGTCGTGCAAATAATGGAGTTGACGGCGCGCCGCCAGAGGCGACGACTGCCCATAGCCGTGGCGGTCATACAGCAAGCCGCGGCAGCCTGTCGCCTGGCATAGCTGCGCGGGAAAATCTTTCCACATCGCACAGCAGCCGAGCCCCTCGTGCAGGAATACCAGGCAAGGCTTGGCGGGGTCACCCTCGATCAATTCGTAATAGATATCGGTTTCGGCACTCAGGTTCAGTATCGGCATGGGCTAAGCTCGCAACGGGTTGCGTATCGACAGGTCGGCTGCGCCTATTGTGCCATTGTCCAGCACGGCATGCGTGACGCCGCCATAAAAATAGCCTGTGGGAAAAGATCTTGCGATTTGCCTGCAAGGTGTTTGCGCCAGCACAAGTTAGCGCCGTTTTTCCGGTGGCCTCGCGCGCTTTTTGCCCGCGCGTTTGCCTAGAATGGCTTACTCCAACAGCATGGAGCAGGCGGCTACCTTATCAGCCAGGACGTGACACTGGCCGTCACGGCAACAGATAGGGCGTCTTGCCGCACGACGACAGGCGCGGCATCCAAACTATCGATCAGGAGTACATCATGGATATGAAAGTAGAACATCGTACCGGCAGCAACCTGGCACTGGAAGAAACGGATGCACCGATGGAGCAGGAAGGAAAAAGCGCCAAAGGCGCGGCCGCACAGGACTTGAACCTGAGCGCTGCCGCCTTCACCACCTATTACACGTGGACCGCGAATGGCGTGCATCCTTCGGTCAACTTCGCCAATGCCAACGTGAAGGCCAATTCGCGCGTGCTGCTCAACATCAGCGAATTTGGCGCGAATGCCCAGGACCGTTTCATCGGCGCCGCCCGCATGGCCGTGTACAACATCGCGCCATATAACGGCGGCTTCCGTGCCTGGGTGGATATCTCGTGGGGCAGCCCGCTCAAGGTGCGTTTCGACGTGTTTGTCGATCCCTGATCCGGGAAACACTGCGCGTGCCCCTGCCACCAGCAGGCCGGCACCACGCATGTCGTTAAGACACTGATGGGAAGGCCAGCGTGAACGGGAAACCGTGCGCGCAAACAAAAGGGCCACGTGTTGCCACGTGGCCCTTTGCTACTGCTTGTTCTGGCTCCCCGACCTGGACTCGAACCAGGGACCTGCGGATTAACAGTCCGTCGCTCTACCAACTGAGCTATCAGGGAAAGGAGGCCGAATTATATACGTCAAAATTTCTCATGTCCAGTTTCAATCTGCATGGCCAGCAAAATACGCCGCCAGGGAACAAGCCTTGCCAGGTGGCTGCGTCCGTCTGCGCGGCGCCACGCAAGATAGTAGAATAGCCAAGCCTTGCCGACACGCAAGGCGCTAACGGCATGCCGGCAGCGGGGCGTCGACCACCGCGCTGCCAGCATGCGCTTGCAAGGCTCATCCTTGCCCCTGGCTGACTGCTCTCACTCGACATGACAGAATCAAGCGCATCCCTGGTGGACAAGCCCGGCAGCGGCGACAGCTCGGCGGAAATTGCCGAGCATATGGCGGCCGCCATCGTGGCGCGCCAATTGCCGCCCGGTACGCGGCTGCGCGAAGAGGCGCTGTGCCGGCTGTATGGAGTCAGCCGCACCAAGATCCGCGCCGCCCTGCTGATACTCTCGAAAGACAAACTCATACGCATGGTGCCCGACAAGGGTGCCTTCGTCAGCCAGCCCACCGAAGCGGAAGCGCGCGACATCTTCGCCGCGCGGCGCATCATCGAAGCTGCCCTGGCGCGCGAATTCGTCGCGCGGGCCAAACCCGCCGACTACCGCATGCTGGAGCGGCACCTGAAAGCGGAACGCCTGGCGCTGGCACAAGCGACGCCGCTGCGCTCGCAACTGCTGGGCGACTTCCACGTCTTGCTGGCCGACATCGCCGGCAACGCCGTGCTGCGCGATATCGTGCGCGAACTGGTGGGGCGCAGCTCGCTGATCACCATGCTGTACCAGTCCGGCCATGCTGCCGCCTGCTCGTACGACGAACACGGCCGTTTTCTTGAGGCGGCGCGCAGCGGCGACGCGGACCTGGCGGCGCGCCTGATGGTCGAACATCTGTCGCACGTGGAAGCGGCCTTGCGCTTCGATGGCAGCGCCAGCGACGCCAGAAAGGACCTGGTGGCGGCGCTGCTGATGTAAGCCGCCCCATCAAAAAAGGCCGCCGATGCGGATGCACGGGCGGCCTTGTCATTGCGCCGGCAACTGCTTGCCAGCAACCGGGCTATTCGCCCAGGTAAATAAACTTGAACAGGAAGATGGCGGCGATGATGTAAGCCACCACCGACACTTGCTTGCCCTTGCCCGTCAACAGTTTCAATACCGCATAGGTGATGAAGCCGAAGGCCACGCCGCTGGCCACCGAATAGGTAAATGGCATCATCAGCGCCGTGATGGCGGCCGGAATGCTTTCCGTGCTGTCATCCCAATCGATGAAGGTCAGTTCGCGCAGCATCAGACACGCCACGTACAGCAATGCTGGTGCCGTCGCGTACGGCGGCACCGTATGCGCCAGCGGGGCGAAGAACAAGCTGCCCAGGAACAGCAGCGCGACGGCCACGGCCGTCAAGCCCGTGCGGCCACCCGCTTGCACGCCGGCCGCGCTTTCCACGAAAGCCGTGGTGCTCGATGTGCCCAGGCAGGCGCCGGCGGCAATCGCCGTGCTGTCGGCCAGCAAGGCCTTGTTCATGCGTTCCATCTTGCCGTCTTTCAACAAACCGGCACGGTTGGCCACGCCCATCAGGGTGCCCGTCGCATCGAACAATTCCACCAGGAAAAATACCAGCACCACGTTGACGATACCGATCGACAGCGCGCCCATGATGTCGAGCTTGAACAGGGTCGGCTCGATGGCGGGCGGCGCCGAGACGATGCCGTTGAATTGGTTGCCGCCAAAGAAAAAGCTGGCGATGGTGATGGCGAGGATGCCGATCAGGATGGCGCCCGGCACTTTCAGGCGGTCCAGCGCGACGATGATGAAGAAACCGAGGATGGCCAGGATGGGCGCCGCCTGGTGCAAGTCGCCCAGCGCGATGATGGTGGCGGGGTTCGATACCACGATACCGGCGCTTTTCAGGGAAATGATGGCCAGGAACAGGCCGATACCGACCGTGATCGCCGTGCGCAGCGCGGGCGGGATGCTGTTGATGATCATCTCGCGCACCTTGAACAGGCTGACCAGGATGAACAGGCAGCCGGAAATGAAGACGGCGCCCAGCGCCACTTCCCAGCTCATGCCCATGCCCTTGACCACCGTGTACGAGAAATACGCATTCAAGCCCATGCCCGGCGCCAGCGCGATCGGATAGTTCGCGTACAAGCCCATGATCAGGGTGCCGATGGCGGCCGCCAGGCAGGTGGCGACAAAGACGGAATCCTTCGGCATGCCCGCGTCGCCGAGGATGGACGGGTTGACGAAGATGATGTAGGCCATCGTCAGGAACGTGGTCAGGCCGGCCAGCAGCTCCGTGCGCACATTGGTTCCGTTGTCCTTCAGTTTGAAATAGCGTTCCAGGAACTGCATGATTAACCCCTTGTTTTGGTAAAACCGCGCGCCGGGTCTTGGCCCATGCGCATCTTTTTTTCTTGCAACAACTGTTTACTTGGTCGTTACGCTGGCCGGCTTGAAGGCCCACCAGCGGCTGCCCGCAAAATTCCAGACCAGCCCGATACCGGTCGCCAGCACCTGCGCCAGCCAGTAATACCAGCCCAGCTGGTGTACCAGCAGCCACATCAGGCCCGTATTGATGCACCAGCCTATGCCCAGCAAGGTGAAATACTTGGAAGCCGCCTCGCCATGGCCCTTGTCGCTTTTAAACGTGAAAAAGTAATTGAGGAGGTAGTTGACGACGGAACCGAGGATATAGCCGATGCCGGATGCAAAGGCGGCGCTGATGCCGGCCCATTCCACGCCGCCCCATAGCACGCTGTATTGCACGGCCGTGCCGGAAGCGCCGACGGCGGCGAAACGTAAAAATTGGTGATGCAGGGAATGGGACATTGTCAATTTTCAAATGAGCGAAAGCAGGATCGGACCAGAATAAAAAATGGCTACGATTGCTCGTAACCATTTTTCAGCCTGCATTTTACTGCAAGTTGCGCCCAACGTTCATATTCGCCGCCGATACTCCACGGCTCCGACGCCTATTTCTTGACTTGGCGGCACCGGCGCAGCCACATGAACAGCGCGATCAGCAGCAAGATGCCCACGATGCCGCCCGGCAGCATGAACGGCTGCATGCGTGCCAGCACGGGCTTCTCGCCACCGCTGCGCGCCTGCGCCACGTACGCGGGCGTGACGGACACATCCGGGTTGCCGTACTGCTTCAGCACGTAGTTGGCGATAGCGGCGATCTGCTCGTCCGTCAAGGGCTGCACATAGGAACGCTGGTCGAAACGGGGCATGAACGCTTCGTGCTCCTCCCCTTCGATCTTGCGCTCGACGCCAAACAAAATCGCCGAGACCAGGTTGGCCGGCGTGCTGCCGCCCGTCGCCGTGTTGTGGAACAGGGCCGGATAGGCCTGGCCCGTGCTGCCGGCGCCGCTGGCCGAATGGCAACTGGCGCAATAGCCGGAAAACAGCACCGCGCCGCTGTTCAGCGAGTGATGCTCGGTGGAACCGGCCATGCCGCGCAGCGCCGCTTCTTCGCTGGCGGCGCTGCCGTAACTGAAACCAGCCTTGGTCTGGCCCGGCGCGCGCACGGCCGGCACCGTGCGCAAGTACGCCACGATGGCGGCCACGTCGTCGTCGCGCAAAAATTGCAGGCTGTTCTGGATGGCTTCGGCCATGCCGCCCGCTGCCTGCCCCTTGCCTTCCACGTGGCCCGTCTTCAGGTAAGCCGTGAGTTCTGCATCCGTCCAGGCGCCGATGCCGCTGACCTTGTCGGACGTGATGTTCGGCGCATGCCAGGAACCGAGCGACGCGCCGGCCAGGGTCTGGCTGCCGATTTCCGCCATCAGCGCGTTGCGCGGCGTATGGCAGGCGCTGCAGTGCGCCAGGCCTTCGGCCAGATAGGCACCTCGGTTGATCTGCGCGCTCTTTGCCGGATCGGGCACGAAGCGTTTATTGTCGAGGAACAAGGTATTCCAGCCCAGCATGGACAGGCGCACATTGAACGGAAATGGCAGGGCCGTCTGGCGCGCCGGCTCATCGACGGGCTGGACGGCCTGCATGAAGTAGTAATACAGGTCGCCTACGTCCGCATCCGTCAGCATCGCATAGCTGGTGTAGGGCATGGCCGGGTACAGATGGCTGCCATCGGCGCGCACGCCGTCGCGCAGCGCGCGCGCAAAATCGGCTTCGCTGTAATGCCCGATGCCGCCTTTTTTCGACGGCGTGATATTCGTCGCGTAAATCGTGCCCAGCGGTGAGTCGATGGCGTAGCCACCCGCATACGGCTTGCCGCCCGCTGCCGTGTGGCAGGCCATGCAGTCGGCGGCGATGGCCAGGTAGCGGCCCCGCTCCAGCCGTGCATCTGACTTGGCGGCTGTACTTGCGGCCGGCACGGCCGGGCGGTCCGGCGTCAGGGTGACGGGCGGAACAGGTGACACAGGTGGCACAGCATGCGCGGCCAGCGGCAAGCCGGCCGCCAGGGTCAGCGTCAGCAAGAGGCGGCGCATCATGCTGCCTCCCTTGCCAGGGTGCGGGCGATGTCGTCGGCCGCGCGCAAGCCGAGCGCGGCCATGCTGAGGGTGGTGTTGACGACGCTGGCCGACGGCATGGCGCCGCCGCCCGGCAGCCACAAATTGGCATGATCGTGGGCGCGGCAATTGCCGTCGACCACGGAGTCAAGACGGTTCGAACCCATGATGACGCCGCCCATGATGTGGTTGTTCGCGTTCAGGCTGTCGGTGATATGGAATTCCACGGCGCCGAACAGCTTGCCGATGTGCTCGAGCTGCGCATGCGCGGCCTTCGCGCCATTGCGCACGTAATCGCCCACGTCGTAATAAATGTCGGGACAGGCCAGGCCCAGCGGATCCTTGCGCGTCTTGCTCAAGGTCAAGCGGTTGTGCGCCTCGGGCAGCGGTTCCAGGCTGATCGACAGGTCCACGCCAAATGCAGCGCGGCGGCGAATTTCATCGTCGAGGTCCTTGCCCACCAGGCCCAGCTTCAAGGATTGCTGCGTGGCAGGTCCCACCCTGGTAATGTTATTCAGGATCATCTTGTTGGCCGAATACTGCGCGCGGAAGGCACCGTCGCGCGGTCCCACCAGGCAGCTGCTCTGCGCGGGGCCACGGCCCGTCCAGATCGGTTCATTGGCGAGGAAGGTACAGTGGAAGCCCGAGTGATCCATCATGTTGCGGCCGACCTGGTCCGAACTGTTGGCGATGCCGTTCGGATTGTTCTGGTTCGCCGCCAGCAGCAGCAAACGCGGTGTTTCGATGCCGTTGCAGGCGATGACGAAAGCCTTGCCGGTCGCCATGTGCGACTGTTTTTTCGCGTCATACCAATGCACGGCGGTGACGCGGTTGTTCTGGTCCGTGTCGATGCGGTAGACGACGGCCTCGGCCAGCACGCCAGCCCCTTTCAGCTCGGCCCGTTCCACATGGTGGATGCCGTTGTACATGGCGCCGATGGGGCAGATCGGCTGGCAATTATTATTGCCGCAGCAGGTGGGACGGCCCTGCCATGGGCGCGTCGAGCGGCCTTGCGGAATCGGTACGGAGCGGTAGCCGTGCGGGTTGACCACTTCGGCGAAGCGCTTGTCGCCATAGCCCCAGGGCACCATGTCCATCGGATACGGCGCACTGCGCTCGCTCGGCGACTGCAGCGCCGGATCGTTGGGGCCGGCCACGCCCATTTCCTGCTCGGCGCGGCAATAGTACGGTTCCAGCTCAGCGTAGGAAATGGCCCAGTCGCGCCCTACCCCGTAATCGCTCTTCATGCGCATGTCGGTCGGCAAATGGCGCCAGCACGATGCGGCCCAGTGCCAGGTGGTGCCGCCCACCGTGCGCAGATAGCCCTGCTGGAAACTGCTGCCGCTGGGGCCGGACAATTCCACATAGTTGTTTTTGGGAAAATACAGGGGCGCTGGCGCATTGTCCGCCTGCGGATACAGGCCCTGGAAGTCCGAGCCGACGCGGTTCTCGAACGGCATGTTGCGCCAGTTTTCCACGGCTTGTCCCCGCTCGATGCGCAAGCCCGCTTCCAGCATGATTACGGAATGGCCTTGGGCGGCCAGCTGGTCGGCCATCATGGCGCCCACGACGCCCGTGCCGACGATGACGACATCGGCGACGACGTCGCCATTACTCTTGAATTGGGGTGATTTCATTTTGCTTGCTTGCCTTTAGTTTCAGGGGTGCCGGTAGTGGCCGGGGCCGGTACGGGTTTCGCTTCCACGGGCGCGGAGACGCGCACGGCCGGCGGCGCCTTCAGCCACCACAGGGGGCCGTAGTTGCAATAGGTGGGCACGACCTGGCCATCGGCCACCGTGCGGTACATCAACGCTTCCGCATACGCGACGACGATGGACTTCGTGCCCTGCGCCGCGTTGCCGGCGACGGTGCCCGTGTACCAGGCGGCCACGATGGCCAGCGCCAGCTCGCGCAAGCCGGCGTCTGCGGCGGTGGCGGCCGCCAGCAGGGCCTTCGCTTCCTGGCCCGTGACGAGCAGCGCGCCCAGCCGTGGCAAATGATCGGCAAAGCCGGGCACGTTGCTGCGCATGGCTTGCTCGATGCGCGCCGCCGTACCGGCGGACAGGTCGCGGTGGCCCGTGATGGTTTGCGACAAGGTATAGAACAGCATGCTGGCCGGCGCCAGCCCGGGCGCCACAGCGCTGGCCGGCGCCTGCATGGCGGCGGACAGGGGATTGCTCCAGAAACCGGCCTGCGCCAGCAAGGCGGCCAGACCGATCAGGGCGTGGCGGCGGCTGATGCTGGGAAGGGATGAAACGGATGTTGCAGATGGTTCGCTGCCTGGATGGTTCATGAGACTCCCGCAAGACTTGTTGTTTTGTTGACTTGGATGATTGCGTTACATTGCATTTACGCAATAAATGGAACCGGTTCCACATTATCCTACATAAATAAATTGTTTGCCAATGGAGTATCAGGACTGGCGATTGCTCTTTGATTGTTGCCTTGATTCTGCATGGATCCCGGCGTTTCGCGCAGGCATCATGGCGGCCCGTTTCGCTTTTGGCCGATTCATGCACAGACCCGCTGGCGGTGCGGGATAAAGACAGAAAGCCTGCGGCCTCCTGGAAATGATTGCGCATACGCGGAAAACTTGGCAGCATGGCAAATAAAATGGCTGCATGCCGGGCAAGGTCATTTTCCATGAAACCAGGTTTCTGACAAGGAGGCATATCGACGTACCCGATGGAGGCCATGCGATCTATAGCTGTTCAACCGCGGCGCGGAATGCGCCCGTGCAAGTAACCTGAAACTGATCCTCAAACCATGATAAAAAAAATGACCTTGGCAGTACTCTTTGCCGCCCTGATTCCCTTCTACGGATGCCAGGCGCAAACCATGGCAGAAACGAAACCCGTTTCCGCCGAAGTCACCACCACCCTGACACCCGACATCGGCGGCATCAAGCAAGTGCTGGAAATCAAGACTGACGACGCGACCAAACCCGTGCTCCTGTTCTTGTCCGGCGGGCCGGGAAGCTCCATGATCAAGGGCGCGGATGCCTTTACCAATGTGTTGAAAAGCCGATTTACGATTGTGCAATGGGATCAGCGCGACGCCGGGAAAACCTTGAAACTGAATCCCTCCCCCACGCAGCCATCCGTCGGGCAGATGGAGCAGGACACGTATCAAGTCATCCAATTCCTGCGCAAAGAATTCAAACAGGAAAAAATTTACTTGCTGGGCAGTTCCTGGGGCAACGTCCTGGGCTTTTACATCGTCAAGCATCATCCGGAATTGCTGCATGCTTATTTTGCATCGAATCCTGTCGTGAGCCAGCTGGACAGCGAGAAAGAATTGCTGCAAGCCTTGAAAGCCCACTTCAAGGACAATGCCCTCGCCAGCCAGGAACTGGACAGCATCAGTTTCCCGTTTACGAGTGACGACAGCATGTTTTATTTAAGAAAATGGCTTTTTTACAAGGATGGCAAGGCATTTGCAACGACGGCGGGTTTCAAGACGGGCTTTCTTCAATGGTCAAAAACCTGGTCGCCAGTCTGGAACGAGGTCATGCACATTGATCTGCCCAAGACCTTGAAAAGCGTTGACTGCCCCGTGTATTTTTTCGTCGGAAAAAACGATATCCAGACCTCGACCAGGATCACGCAAGCGTATTTCGAGGCATTGAAGGCGCCAAGGAAGGGGCTGTTTTTCTTTGACCATTCCGGGCATCAGATACACCAGGATGAACCTGCAAAATTTCAAGAAACCATCATCCAGACATTGGATACGGCTGCCAATTCCTGATGTAACGTCCCGTAGCCTAATCGTCGGCAATGCTCGCAGCGGCCTTGCGGATCAGCGACGCCACCGCATGGGCTTGCGAAATGTAAATGGCATGGCTGCCGACAACTTCGACCACCTTCGAGCCCGCTCGTCGGGCCATCTCGCGCTGCATCGCCGGTGCAATCATCTTGTCGCCGGTCGCGACCAGATACCAGCTGGGCTTGTGCCTCCAGGCCGGCGTTTCGACCACGCCAGTCAGGGCGGCTATGCCCCAGGGCACTTGCGATACCGCCATGAAGCTGGTCTTAGCCGCGTGCACGAGCTGTTCGTCGAGAGTCGCAGTTCGGCGGGAAGCCGCAGCATCATGGGCATGATGCGCGAGGAGGGCACGGCAATTGGCCGTTTCAAAGTCAGTCGTTTACTCCGTCAGCGCTTGTGGCGCTATCGGATACGACAAAGTATGCGTCGCCGGGGAAATTGTTGGGATAACTCCCCGATGGAACGGCTGTTCCGCAGCTTCAAAACGGAATGGCTGCCGTCAACAGGTTGCATGATGGCACAAGAAGCACAACGGGACATCAGCCACTACCTGATGCACCGGTATAACTGGATACGGCCACATCAGTTCAATGAGGGATTGGCACCGGCCGTCACCGAAGAAGAACTTAACGTAGTGTCCGGGATGGGTTGACCACTACAAACGCCCTCTCCAGAACTGACCGTAACGTCGCATTACGTGCATGCGCCTCGTTAGTAGCGTTTTCGGATAACTCCGCGTCGTTGCCACCAGCAGGTTGTTTCATGAGAGCAAGCGCCCCCCACTGTTCTGTCTGCTCTTGATAAAGACTGTCGATACTCTCTCTAAAACCTTCACGATAAGCAGATTTCTCCACAGGAGGTAGTTCATCGAAATAGTCCATAATACCCTTGAATATATCCCGATTGTCGCCTCCATTCGTCACTTTGGCATACAACTGAGAAAAGTATGCTTCATCCTGCTTGCTCAGCTCACCATAAGCGGCATATCGCTCGGCATCCGTATAGCTACCATTATCACTGTAAACAATCGCGCTTAAATCGTTTCGTGCCATTCCGCTAAATGGATTCGGAACATTTTTGGTTGGAATTTGAGATAGGCCGATGGCGTAGTTTAATGATTCCTGACCTAATTTCGAACGCTCAGAATCGTCAGTCTTGGGGAGTAGGTCTTCTTTATTGTAGTTCCGGCCTGCAATAAGCTGTCCAAAATTATAAACATCAAGCTGTCCCTTGACGTATGAGTCTTTTAACTCTTTATTGGAGATTTGAACCGGTGGCTCATCCTCGCTACCTAAGCTGTAAAGCGCCCGTGCAGCGTCGGATATTGATAAGGTGACGGCTGCGTTCGAATTGGGGGCCAGCGCAGAAGTGCTGTCGGAATTTTCAGAGGAAAATTTATCTCGTATAGGAACGTAGGCCGGAATAGGCGCCGCATAAGACTTAATCGCTATGCTCATAGTATCCCTAAAAAATTCACCTGGTAAGATCTTTCAACTGGCGATTTTGAGAACTGCAGAATTACGTGATTTCAAAATGGATAGAGTCAGCGCACAAAGCGCTCCGAACTCTGTGATTTAGGCATCACAAGCAGCGTTAGAAGAGTCAATACTGTTCCCGTGCTGGTCCGGCAGGGGACTTTTGAGCTCAGGTTCAACGTCTTGCTGCCAAGGTACTTCTTGCGTCAGAGGATAAGCAAGCTTCATTTTGAAACCACTTCGTGACCCTTACCATGACTTCAGACCGACCATCGAACTGGTAGCGCTGCTTTTCAACACTCATCCTGTTTGACATATCAGAAGCAAATTTCCAACATTCGGCGCTAAATCCAGACTAGGAGTACCTCTATAACGTCACACGCGTAGATATCTTTAGCCCAGCAGGCGTCATACAGATGTTGGCCACCGGCTAGCTGTCGGCAGAAAAGACTATACCGCTGCAACCTAACCAGGACGAATGCAAAAAGCCCAACCGGGTAAGGGCTGGGCTCTAGGTCTTACAAAAATTCTGGCTCCCCGACCTGGACTCGAACCAGGGACCTGCGGATTAACAGTCCGTCGCTCTACCAACTGAGCTATCAGGGAAAAGAGGCCGCATTTTATAGGGTAAATTTTGTGATGTCCAGATTTCCCCGGAAAAAGATGTCTTTTCCTGCCTTACCTTGCCCGGCGGTCAGGCCGGATGCTCTTGCGGATAGTAGTCAAATACCAGCACGCGACCCAGCCATGGCTTGAGCTGTTCGACAAAGGCCAGGTGGGCCGGATGGGTCAGATACACGTCGCGCGCGCCGGCATCATCGAAGGTCAGCGTAAAGCAATCGGTAAAGCCATCATCGAGGCCTTCCGGGCTGACGTTCGGCCCCCATTCAAATTGCCGCACGCCGGGAATGCGGTGTTTCAGCTGGGAGAACTCGTAGACGAGTTCGGCATGCTTGGCAGACGTGATGCCGTCGAGAAAGTCGCACAGGACGATATGGCGCAAGGCGGAGGTACAAGTCATGGGAAGAGGCTCCTGAAGTGATGCATTCAGGATAGCGCAAAACGCGATCACGCACAGACCAGCCCTGCTGACGGCGCCGGAAAACAAAAAAGGCCATGTTTTTCAACATGGCCTTCCGAATTCTGGCTCCCCGACCTGGACTCGAACCAGGGACCTGCGGATTAACAGTCCGTCGCTCTACCAACTGAGCTATCAGGGAAAAGAGGCCGTATTATATAGGCCAAACCTGGCGCTGTCCAGATTTCCATAGGGGAAATCTTATCTTGCCCCAAGCTACGCACTGGCGCCGCAAAAACAAAAAAGGCCACGTTTTTCAACGTGGCCTTTCGAATTCTGGCTCCCCGACCTGGACTCGAACCAGGGACCTGCGGATTAACAGTCCGTCGCTCTACCAACTGAGCTATCAGGGAAAAGAGGCAATATTATATGTCGGCTGCTTCGTATTTGCAAGACTCATACTGCATCTCGATAAACACGGTCTTCGCCGACTTTCCACTGCCATCAGCGCCACACTTGCATGCAGCGCCGAAGAAGCAAGATCTTAAAGCACTTTGGCGATCGCGTCAATGACGATGTCGATATTGCGCGAATTCAACGCTGCCACACAGATACGGCCCGTGTCGACGGCGTAGATCGATTGCTCGCGCAAGGTCGCTACCTGCTCCTTGGTGAGACCCGAGTACGAGAACATGCCGATTTGCTGGCGCACGAATTCGAAGTCGTGGCCCGGTGCCTTGACCTTCAGTTTTTCCACGAAGGCATTGCGCATTTCGCGGATGCGCACGCGCATGCCGGCCAGCTCCTCTTCCCACAGCTGGCGCAGTTCCGGCGTGGCCAGGACGGTGGCGACCACCTTGCCGCCGTGTACTGGCGGGTTCGAGTAGTTGGTGCGCACCACGCGTTTCAATTGCGACAGCAGACGGGCCGCTTCGTCGGCGCTCGATGCAACGACGCTCAGGGCGCCCACGCGCTCGCCGTACAGCGAGAACGATTTCGAGAACGAGTTCGACACCAGCAGCGGGCCGCCCGCGTCGGCGAAGCGGCGCACCACGGCGCCGTCTTCGGCGATGCCGTTGGCGAAGCCTTGGTAAGCCATGTCCAGGAACGGCACCAGGCCGCGCGACGTGACCACGCTGATGATCTGATCCCACTGGGCCACGCTCAGGTCGGCGCCGGTCGGGTTGTGGCAGCAGGCGTGCAGCACGACGATGGAGCCCGCTGGCATGGCGTTCAGGCTGACCAGCATGCCGTCGAAGTTCACTCCATGGGTGGCGGCATCGTAGTACGTGTAGTTATTCACGACGAAACCGGCGCTTTCGAACAGCGCGCGGTGGTTTTCCCAGCTCGGGTCGCTGATGTAGACTTGCGCACCCGGCGCGAAGCGCTGCAGGAAGTCGGCGCCGATCTTCAGTGCGCCGGTGCCGCCGATGGCTTGCACGGTCACGGCGCGGCGCTCTTGAATAACGGCGCTATCGGCGCCAAATACGAGTTCTTGCACCGCCTTGTCGTAGGCAGCCAGGCCTTCGATCGGCAGATAGGTGCGTGGCGAGGCCTGTTCGATCAGGATGGCTTCCGCCTTGCGTACGCAAGCTAACAGAGGCACTTTACCGTTGTCGTCATAATAGACGCCAACGCCCAGATTGATTTTGGCGGGATTCTGGTCCGCGTTAAATGCTTCGGTGATGCCCAGGATCGGGTCGCGTGGGGCCATCTCGATGGCGCTAAACAGACTGGCAGAAACAGTTGGGTTCGTCATGATAAGATTGGATTCGATTGGAAGCAGGTTCACAGCGGAGTTGTAGACAGCGCCCCAAAATACAACGCCAGGGCCGCCAGCAGAGCACTATTCTAACAAAGGTCTGATTCACATGCCCGAATTATCTACCGCCAGCGAGGCGGAAAGCGCAATTATCTCTTTCCCGGATTCCCCCTTCAAGCTGCACCAGCCCTTCTCTCCGGCCGGTGATCAGCCAGCGGCGATCACCCAGTTATCCGAGGGCATTGCCGACGGACTGGCCTTCCAGACCCTGCTGGGCGTGACCGGTTCGGGCAAGACCTACACCATGGCCAACGTCATCGCGCGCATGGGCCGGCCCGCCATCGTCTTCGCCCCCAACAAGACGCTGGCGGCGCAGCTGTACAGCGAGTTCCGCGACTTTTTCCCGCAAAATGCGGTCGAATACTTCGTCAGCTACTACGATTACTACCAGCCCGAAGCCTACGTGCCGCAGCGCGACCTGTTCATCGAAAAGGACTCGTCGATCAACGAGCATATCGAGCAGATGCGCCTGTCGTGCACCAAGTCGCTGATGGAACGGCGCGACGTCATCATCGTCGCCACCGTCTCGGCCATCTACGGTATCGGTAACCCCAACGAATACCACCAGATGATTCTGACGTTGCGCGTAAAAGACAGAGTCAGCCAGCGCGACGTCATCGCGCGCCTGATCCAGATGCAATACACGCGCAACGAGGTCGACTTCGGCCGCGGCACCTTCCGCGTGCGCGGCGATACCATCGACATCTTCCCCGCCGAGCATGCGGAACTGGCCGTGCGCCTGGAAATGTTCGACGACGAGATCGAATCGATCCAGCTGTTCGACCCGCTGACGGGCCGCGTGCGGCAAAAAATCCCCCGCTTCACCGTGTACCCGGGTTCGCACTATGTGACGCCCCGCTCCACCGTGCTGCGCGCCGTGGAAACCATCAAGGACGAGCTGCGCGAACGCCTCGAGTTCTTCCGCAAGGAAAACAAATTGATCGAGGAACAGCGGATCGAGCAGCGCACGCGCTTCGACCTGGAAATGATGGCCGAAATCGGTTTCACCAAGGGCATCGAGAACTACTCGCGCCACCTGTCCGGCGCGCTGCCGGGCGAACCGCCGCCGACCCTGGTCGACTATCTGCCGCCCGACGCGCTGATGTTCCTCGACGAGTCGCACGTGCTGACGGGCCAGCTGAGCGCCATGTACAACGGCGACCGCTCGCGCAAGACGAATCTGGTCGATTACGGTTTCCGCCTGCCGTCGGCGCTGGACAACCGGCCCTTGAAATTCGAGGAATTCGAACAGAAGATGCGCCAGACGGTGTTCGTCTCGGCCACGCCGGGCGACTACGAAAAAAACCATTCCGACCAGGTGGTCGAACAGGTGGTGCGCCCCACTGGCCTGGTCGACCCGCAGATCATCGTGCGCCCCGCCAGCACGCAGGTGGACGACCTGATGTCGGAAATCGTCGAGCGCATCAAGAAGGACGAGCGCGTGCTGGTCACCACGCTCACCAAGCGCATGTCGGAGCAATTGACGGAATACCTGGGCGACCACGGCATCAAGGTGCGCTACCTGCACAGCGATATCGAAACGGTGGAGCGCGTGGAAATCCTGCGCGACCTGCGCCTGGGCACTTTCGACGTGCTGGTGGGGATCAACCTGCTGCGCGAGGGTCTGGACTTGCCGGAAGTGTCGCTGGTCGCCATCCTCGACGCGGACAAGGAAGGCTTCTTGCGCTCCGAGCGCAGCCTGATCCAGACCATCGGTCGCGCCGCGCGTAACCTGAACGGCACGGCGATTTTGTACGGCGACCGCATCACGGACTCCATGCGCCGCGCCATCGACGAGACGGAACGCCGCCGCGCCAAGCAGATCGCTTTCAATACGGCCAACAACATCATCCCGATCGGCGTCAAAAAATCGATCCGCGAAATGATCGACGGCGTCTACAGCCCGCAGGAAGCGCGCGACAACCTGCAAGTAGCACAGGAAGCGGCGAAGTTCGAAGCCATGAGCGAAAAACAGGTCAGCAAGGAAATCAAGCGCCTGGAAAAACTGATGCTCGACCACGCCAAGAACCTGGAGTTCGAAAAGGCGGCGCAAGTGCGCGACCAGCTGCACATCCTCAAGCAGCAGCTGTTCGGCGCACCGGGCACGGACAATGTGGCGTCGATACTGGGCAAATGAATACCACGCCATGCGTAGGTCGGATTAGGCCCTGCGGGCCGTAATCCGACAACATTGTTGGCGCTGGTGGTGGTGTCGGATTACGCGCGAAGCGCTAATCCGACCTACGCGACGACCCCACATTTCACCGTCCCTGAACAAACGCCGTCACCGCGTCGACCAGCGCGGGCGCCAGCGGCAGCACAGGATCGCCATACGACGGCATTTGCTGCGCCAAATCGCCACTGACCATTTTCAATACATGGTTCATGCCCGGCACAATCACCAGTCTGGCCGCCGGTGCGGCGGCCGACAGGGCCTGCGCATCGGCCACCGACACCTGCAAATCGGTCGCCCCCTGCAGTATCAATAGCGGCATGCGCAAGGCGCCAACTGCCGCGCGCGGATCGACCTTCAGCGATGAAATCAGATACGGCTGCACCGAAGGCCGGTACAGCGCCAGCAAGGCTGGCGGCACGTCGCTTACCTGCTCGCCCCGCTTAAGCGCCAGCAGGATGCGCTCGTTTTGCGCATACAGCTCGGGCGGCAGACGCGGCTTCAATTGCACGCGCAGGATATCGTCGAGCGCGTTGCCGGCGCCGGCAATCAGCACACAGCCATCAAGCTGCGCTTTCTGGCAAGCCACCATCGCGATCAGCGCCCCTTCGCTATGCCCGGCCATCAGCACATTCGTAAAGCGCGGGTCGGCGCGCAACTGCCGCAACCACGCCGTGGCGTCATCGATATAGTCATCCAAGCGCAGGTCGGCTTCGCGCCGCCCCGCCGATGCACTGGCGCCGATCCCGCGCTTGTCATAGCGCAGCGTAGCGATGCCATTGCGTGCCAGCGCCTCGGCCAGCATGCGCAGCGCATTATTCTGGCCCGGCAACATGGCGCTATTGCCATTGCGATCAGTCGGACCGGAGCCCGCATGCAGCAGCACCACTGGCACTTTCCCTTGCCCATCCGGCATCGACAAGGTGCCGTGCAGCACACCACCGTGCACTGCCAGCGTCGCCTCCTGTTCGCTACCGGCGGCATGCGCAGGCAAGGCCAGCATCATGACAACTACGCTGCATATCCATCGCATCATTGCTCTTCTCCCTGGGAACGAATGTCCAGCCGTTTGTACTGCAGCAGCGAGTACAGCACGGCCACCGGCACCCAGGCTATCGCTGGCACGAGCAGCAGCCATCCGGGCACGCCCGCCGCCAGCATAAAGAAGCCCAGCAGCCCACTACCCACCATCAACCTGGCCGCAAAACGGTGCGTTACATACCAGACCCGTTCGTTGGACAAGGTCCACGGGGTGCGGATACCCAGATAAAAATTGCGCCGCACCTTGCCCATGGGATTGCCTGCCAGGATCAGCATCACGCACAGGCCCGCCGGTACCGCCCGGCCGATGGGCACCGCCACGCCAGCGGCACTGGCCAGTACGAGGCCATGCACATACGCCAGCAGGCCCAGCACGACGCCAAAGCTGTAGTAGAAGGTCGACTCGAACGGCTGCACCTCGAAGCGGCGCGGCGACAGCGAGGGCAGCACGAGCGCCAGTATCAGCATGCACGCCATCAGGCCCGGCCCGAGCAGCCACAGCACGGCGCGCGGCGCATAGCCATCGGCCTCGCCGCGCCAGTTCCAGTGCACGGCCACCACCTCGGGCAACTGCGGCCAGGCATACACGATGGCAGCACTGACGGCCACGATCATCAACAGGCTCAGGGCGACAAAGCGCGCTTTCATCATTTGCTCTCCTTGTGGTCGGTATCGGTCAAGTCCAGCATCCAGGCCAGTACGTCCTGCAACACCGTGGTATTCAAGCCATACCAGATGGTCTGCCCTTCGCGCCGGCGCGTGATCAGATCCGCGTCGGCTAGCACGGCAAAATGGTGCGACATGGTCGGCTTGCTCACGTCGAACCGGGCGGCCAGGTCGCCGGCCGTCATTTCACCTGTCCGCAGCAACCGCAGTATCTCGCGCCGCGCAGGATCGGCAATGGCCTTGAAGGCGCTGTTGGTGGCATTCATATTGAGACAAACATCTAATTAGTCAATTATCTAAATATAGAGGCAAGTGCGACGGAGGTCAAGCGATTTCCAGCGCCTGCCTCGTCCCTTCCCCTACTCCGGCAGCGAGTAATCGATGTCGTAGAAATGCTGGCCATTCTCAATGCGGATGGCCAGCGTGCCGCTGATGCCCGTCAGCTGCCCCGTGCCGGAATGCGGCACGATGACGATAGTCAGCTGCTGTTTGCCGTCGGCCATGGTGCCGAAATGCTGCGCCACGAAGCTGCCCTGCCTGCCCTGCAGCACGCCCGTGATGGCTTCCATGGCGACATAGCCGGCCGCGCCTTGGGTGTCGGTCACGGCATTGAGCATTTCGCCCTTGGCCGTGGCGACCAGGTCGCCCGCATACACCTTCTCAAGCAGCACCCTTCCCAAGCTCGTGCGCCCCGCGCGTTGCGGCGCCGTGGCCGGCGTCATGCTGATGCTAAAACTTCCCGTAGCGTGCGCGTGCATGCGATGATCTCCTTCTGTAGATACAGACGAGGCGGCGCCGGCTGGCGCCACCGATAGACAACATGCGGCCAGCATCAGGCCCGACCAACTGTGTAATTTCATGATTCCCTTCCGATCAATGCGAGAGGGCCAGCTTAAGGCCGCGCAGGAGACAAATATTGGATAAACCCGACAGCACGATGAATCTGCTCGCCGCGCGCGGCCAGGCGCCGAAAGGCATCGTCGACCCGCAGGCAGCGGCGCGCCGCATACGCCTGGCAACCTATCCACCGGCTGCCGCGCTGGCGCCGTTTGTCGACTACTTCTGGGTGGTGGAATGGGACCGGCGGGGCTGCGCGCCGGAGACGCAGCGCGTGCTGCCCTACCCGAACGCCCACCTGGTCTTCGACCTTGAGCGCACCGCCATTCATGGCGTGGTGCGCGGCGCCTTTGACCGGCCGTTGACCGGTGCCGGCAAAGTATTGGGCGTGCGTTTCGCGCCGGGCGGCCTGCGCCCGTTCATCACGCAGCCACTGTCGACCTTCACCGACACGACCATCGCGGCCGATGCGCTGCTGGGCATGCCGGGAGCGCAGGCCGAGGCGCGGGTGTTAGGCGAGTCCGACGATCTGGCCATGGTGGCGCAGGCACAGGCACTGCTGCTGGCAAGGCTGCCGCAGGTCGACGCCGCCGCCCTGCTGGCCGCCAGGCTGACCGCGGCGGCGGCGGCCCACAATGGCCCGGCAAGCGTGGCGCAGCTGTGCGAAACCATGGCCATTGGTGAACGCAGGCTGCAGCGCCTGTTTGCCAACTACGTGGGCGTGCCGCCGAAATGGGTGATCCAGCGCTACCGCCTGCAGGAGGCGATCTGGCGCCTGGCGCAGCCCGACGCGCCCGACCTGGCCAGCCTGGCGCAGGCACTGGGCTTTTTTGACCAGGCCCATTTCAGCCGCAGTTTTGCGGAACTGGTGGGCAGCACGCCGTTCGACTATCGCCGCTCGCAGCTGGCGGCAGGCGCCTAAGAGACTATCCCAGTAGGGAGCGTCTTCTGCTGGCAGCGCATCAGGAGCGCGGACAAGGCGTGAGGAGGACGCGTGGCGAGCCACGCAACGACGATCAACGCAGTCCCCGCTTCTGAGGGGCGCCAGCAGGGGATGTATTCATCTACTGAGATAGTCTCTAAGGCCAGACTGGCCGGCGCATGTGAAACAAGCTGTCCGGACCGATTTCGAAATAATCGGCCGGGCCGCCGCCACGCAAGACAGGCGCAGCTGCGGCCGTGTCGTACACACCGTCCACGAGCAGATGGCGCGCGATATGTACGCCCACCACTTCCCCCAGTACCAGCCAGCTGCCGACACCAGCGCCATTGACGCCCTGCAGCTCGATGATCTGCGTGCGCCGGCATTCGAAGGACACGGGGCTTTCGGCCACGCGCGGCACATTCACGATGCGCGAGGCGGCCGGCGTCAGGCCGGCCAGCGCGAATTCATCGACCTCGGGCGGCGCCGGCGCGCAGCTGGCATTCATCGCCTCGGCCAGCGGACGGGTTGCCAGGTTCCACACGAATTCGCCCGTCTGCTCGATATTGCGCAAGGTATCCTTGCGGCCGATGCTGGAAAAACCGATCAGCGGCGGCGTGTAATTGAAGGCGTTGAAAAAGCTGTAGGGCGCCAGATTGAGCACGCCTGCGCTGCTGCGCGTGGCGATCCAGCCGATGGGCCGCGGCCCCACGATGGCGTTGAACGGATCATGCGGCAGGCCGTGGCCCTGTGCAGGTTCATAAAAGTGAATGGGCTCAAGCACGCGCGCTCCTGAAGACAAAAGAAATCAAAGGCACCCGGGGATGGAATGCCTGGAACGACAGCTTACTGGAATTGCCGCCACCGCGTTGCCGGCGCGCCGGCGACCAAGGCGACCAAGGTGACCAGCGCGACAATTGTATGGCACGCGGCACGCGGCCTCGTTTATGATGAGACAACTCAACCCTTATCATTGCGCTACCGCCCATGCATACCCTCACGCTGCACCAGAAAGTATTCTTGCTCCTCCTGAGCATCGTCACCATCGGCTTCGGCTGGATACTGGCGCCGTATGCGGGTGCCATCTTCTGGGGCGTCGTCCTGGCGATCCTGTTCGCGCCCGTGTACCGCTGGCTGCTGCGGAAAACCAGGGGCCGCGCCGGCCTGGCGTCGCTGCTGACCTTGCTGCTCATCGTCGTCATCGTAATCCTGCCGCTGTCGCTCATTTCCGTGTCGCTGGTGAACCAGGCGGCCAGCGTCGTGGAGATGGTACGTTCGGGCGAAATCACGGTTGGCATGTTCTTCAATAAAATCATGGCGGTACTGCCGCAATGGTCGATCAACTTGCTCGACCGCTTCCACCTGAGCAGCCTGGCCAGCCTGCAGGACAAACTGGCCGAGGGCGCCACGCAGGTGAGCCAGGTGGTGGCGGTGAAAGCCATCAATGTGGGCCTGTACACCTTCGAATTCCTCACCAGCCTGTGCATCATGCTGTACCTGCTGTTTTTTCTCATGCGCGATGGCTCCACCCTGTCGGCCCGCATCAAGGGCGCCGTGCCGCTGAGCCGCAAGTACAAGCAGCGCCTGTTTACCAATTTCACCACGGTGATCCGCGCCACCGTGAAGGGCAACATCCTCGTGGCGATCGCCCAGGGCGCCCTCGGTGGGCTGGCATTCTGGTTCCTCGACGTGCCAGCCCCCCTGCTGTGGGCCGTGCTGATGGCCTTCCTGTCGCTGCTGCCGGCCGTCGGCGCCGCCCTGGTCTGGGCACCCGTGGCCGTCTACTTCCTGGCCACGGGCGCCATCTGGCAAGGCGCAGGCCTGGCCGCCTTCGGCGTCTTCGTCATCGGCCTGGTCGACAACGTGCTGCGTCCCATCCTGGTCGGCAAGGATACCAAGATGCCCGACTACGTGGTGCTGCTGTCGACCGTGGGCGGCATGGCCCTGTTTGGCCTGAACGGCTTCGTCATCGGCCCCGTGGTGGCGGCCCTGTTCATCGCTTCGTGGGATCTGTTCGTCTCGGCCAGCGAATTCCAGGCCGAGGATTGAGGCGTGGCGACCTGACCAAACGGGAAACAGATGCGCATCAACCTTGCACGACAGGAGCATGATTTTTCTCTCGGCCAGCGTCCCCATGGCCGGTACATCGCCGCGATTATCCTGGTGCACCTGGCGCTGTTCTGGGCCGCCACGCAGCCCGTACACACCAGAATCGAGCACGATGGCCGGGTCTGGCTGCAGCTGACGCCACCACTGCCGCCGACAAGAGGGTTCACTCCACCCGCCGAACCCGATCCGGCGCCGGCACGTCCGCCAGCCCGTCCATCGAGCGTGGCAAGCGTGTCGCCACCGAAGGAGGCGACGGCACCGGTGCAGGACCCGCCGCAAGACGATGCGCTACCGGCAGAACCGGTGCCTGCCGCACCCAAGGCCGCCCCCCTCCCCCTGGCGCAACAGGCGCTGCAGGCAGCCGGCGCCATCGACCGCCAGCTGCGCGCAGAGCATCCGCAGGAGTTCGTGGCGCCGCCCGAGACGGCGCACACGCGCCTGGCGAAAGGCTTCTCGGAAGCGCATGCGGCGGTCAAGCCGAAGTGGTTCGAAGCAGCGCGTATCGAACTGTGGAGCGCACCAAACGATCCCAAACGCATCTACCGCGTCATCACGGCGACCGGTGAATACTGCATCTATTTGCCGGACAAAGGCAACATGACGCTCAACCTCAGCGCGCGATCCGGCTACGCCGGTTTTGGCGAAGGGACTGCGGCGCCTTGTCCCATCCGGTTTTAATGGCGGTCGATCGCGCGAAAGCGCGCCGTGTCAGCCAAACACGGGGCGGAAAAAACTGCGCTCGTAGCTGACGATGCAGCGCGTCTCCTCCGCGTAGCGGAAGGCGGCCTGGCACTCGGCGTCCTGCATCGAGTCGCTGCGGTACTGTTCATACAGGGCCAGGCTGGGAAACGAGAACATGGCCAGGGCGACGTTGCTGGCGCCTTCCGACGGCAAAAAATAGCCGTGGTGCTGGCCGCCGAAACGTTCGACCAGCGGTATCCACAGCTTGCCGTAGGCTTCGAATTCCCGCAATCTATACGGGTCGATGATGTAACGCAGGTAACAGGTGATCATGCGGTTTCCTTGTGAAGATTCAGATTCATCAGCGTGCCAGCTCCCCAGGAGCCGATGGCGGCCACTGGCGAGCCAGGCAAAAAGTCCAGCGCGCAGGGGTAGATAAAATATTCCTGCGCCACGACGTTTAAGCCGGGCCAGCCATAAAACAGCAGCTTGCCCTTGCCGATGCGCCCCAGCGCGCTGCCGTCTGGCAGCCAGCGCAAGGCGTTGCCCGTGCCGCCGCCCGCCTCCACGGGTACCTTGGCCAGACAACTGCCGTCGTCCAGCGCGTACACGGACAGATACTGCGTGCCGCCCGCGTGGTGCAGCACGGCCAGAGACTCCCCATCCGGCGACGGCGCGCACGACATCATGCCTGGCAGCGACAGCACCACGCGCCCGCCGCCGTCTTGCAAGGGCCAATCCCACACACTGCAGTAGTCAAGCGGCTGCACCTGCCCCTCGTCCACCGATTTGACGCCATGCTGGAGCAGCAGACGCCGCCCGCCATCGATGGCGCAGAGCCCCCGCAGCATCTCGCCCGGATGCTCCTGCGTGAAAAGCGTCTCGCCAGTTTGCGCCGCGCGCAGCCGCAGACGGCCATCCCAGCCGCCGTCGGCCAGATATTGCCGGCACGGCGACCAAACGGGGCCGCAGCCTTCGCCATCCTTCTTGTTCTGTAAGTTCAGCAGCAACTGGCCCGCCTGCGCATCCACCACGGCCATCTGGCCCGTGGTGCTCTTGATGGCCAGCCGGCTGCCATCGGGCGAGAAGGCCATGCCCGACATGTGCGCGATGAATTTGCCACGCCACAGCTTGGTTCGTGCCGCCACGTCCCACAGGACCAGGTCGCGCCCCAGCACGGCCAGGCGCGTGCCATCGGGCGAAAACCGTACGCCGTAGCTGCAACCCAGCTTCAGGGGCTTCTGCATTGCCGTCATGGACGCGGCAAGCGGTACACCACGCTGTCGAGGTCGTAATGGCGTTCCATGCCCACGTATTGCATGCCCAGGCGCGTCATGACCTTGATCGAGGCGGCATTGTCCGGGTGCGCCACGGCCACCACTTCGGGCGCGCCGACGACGTCGAAGGCATGCGCGACGATGGCTTGCGCCGCTTCGCTGGCATAGCCCTTGCCCCAGCCAGAGCGCGCCAGGCGCCAGCCGATTTCATGCGGCTTGGCCTTGTCGCCGCCGATATGCTGCAAGCAGGCCAGCCCCACCAGCACCTCATCTTCGGTACGCATCAAGGCCCACCACGAATAGCCCCACTCGGCCCAGCGCCCCATGATGCGGGCAACGGCGGCGCGCGTGTGCTCTTCCGTCTCCGGCTGGCCCGCATTCAGGTAGGTCATCACTTCGGCATCCGAGTTCATGGCGTGCATGGCGTCGTAATGCTGCTCGGTGACGGGTTCGAGGCGCAGCCGCGCCGTGTGCAGAATGGTCATGCCAGATTCCTTCAGACGAAAAAAAAGACGATACATGATCGTCTTTTTTTTGCAAGAGCGCACGCAATTACTTGCCTGCTTCGCCCTTCTTGATCCACGCCGCCAGCTGGTGCGGACGCAGGCCGTCGTAGTCTTCGAACGGCTGATGAATCCACGGGTTGTGCGGCAGTTCGTCGAGGAAGTAGTCGGGACGCACGACGGAGCAGCCTTTCAGCCAGATCACGGCCGATTTGACTTCGGTCACGTCAGGGAAGTTTTCCTTCAGGTGGCGCGTGACCTTGTCCAGCGTGACGCCGGAATCGGCCAGGTCGTCGACCAGCAGGATGCGGCCGGCCAGCGGGCCCTTGGTCATGGTCATGTACTTGGCGATATCGAGGTCGCCGCGCACGGTGCCCGCGTCTTCACGGTAGGAGCTGGTCGACAGGATGGCCAGCGGCAAATCAAAAATGCGCGAGAACACGTCGCCGGGACGCACGCCGCCGCGCGCCAGGCACAGTACCTGGTCAAATTTCCAGCCCGATTCGTAGACCTTGAGCGCCAGGCGCTCGATCAGGCGGTGGTACTCTTCCCAGTTGACCCAGAGATGTTGATCGTTCGATTGTGGGGTAGTCATGATAGTGGAATCTTATTATTAGCGTGATTAAAAAAATCCGCCTTGCGGCGGATTGTGTCCAGCAGCTTACTCGAATGGGTGGCGCAGCACGATCGTTTCTTCACGATCGGGACCGGTCGAAACCATGTCCACCGGTACGCCGACCAGTTCTTCGATGCGCTTGATGTAAGCGCGCGCCGTTGCCGGCAAGGCCGCCAGCGATTTCGCGCCGACGGTGCTTTCCGTCCAGCCTGGCATCTCTTCGTACACCGGTACGCAACGTGCGGCTTCTTCAGCGCCCGATGGGAAGATGTCGACCGACACGCCATCGATGGTGTAGCCGGTGCACAGTTTCAGCGTTTCGATACCGTCCAGTACATCCAGCTTGGTCAGGCACATGCCCGTCACGCCGTTGATCTGCACGGAGCGGCGCAGCAAGGCGGCGTCGAACCAGCCGCAGCGGCGGGCGCGGCCCGTCACGGTGCCGAATTCATGGCCGACTTGCGCCAGGTGGTGGCCGACGCCCGCATCCGTTGGCAGTTCCGAAGGGAAGGGACCGGAACCGACGCGCGTCGTGTAAGCCTTGGTGATGCCCATGATGTAGTGCAGCATGCCTGGGCCCACGCCCGAACCGGCGGCGGCATTGCCGGCCACGCAGTTCGACGAGGTGACGAACGGATAGGTGCCGTGGTCGACGTCGAGCAGGGAACCCTGCGCGCCTTCGAACAGCAGGTTCGCGCCGGCCTTGTGCGCCTTGTACAGCGCGCTCGACACGTCGGTGACCATCGGACGCAGGCGCGGCACATAGGCCAGCGCGTCGTCGAGGGTCTTCTGATAGTCGACTTTCGGCGCTTTCAGGTAGTTTTCCAGCACAAAGTTGTGATAATCGAGGTTTTCGGCCAGCTTTTCAGCGAAGCGCTTCTCGTTGAGCAGGTCGGCGATACGGATCGCGCGGCGCGCCACTTTATCTTCATAGGCCGGGCCGATGCCCTTGCCGGTGGTACCGATCTTCGCATCGCCACGCTTGACTTCACGCGCCAGGTCGATCGCGGTGTGGTACGGCAGGATCACGGGCGCCGCGTCCGACACTTTCAGGCGCGAGGCGACTTCGACGCCGACAGCTTCGAGCTTGTCGATTTCGCGCAGCACGTCCGGCACGGAAACGACCACGCCGTTACCGATGTAGCAGGCGACGCCTGGACGCATGATGCCCGACGGGATCAGCTGCAGCGCGGTTTTCACGCCGCCGATGACCAGCGTGTGGCCTGCATTGTGGCCGCCCTGGAAGCGCACCACACCTTGGGCGTGATCGGTCAACCAATCGACGATCTTGCCTTTACCCTCATCGCCCCATTGGGTGCCGATGACAACGACGTTCTTTGCCATAATTTTCTTTGACATCACTCAACCTAAGTTTTTAAGAATCCAGCTACTACCATTATCGGCAAGTACCAGCACGCGATCGCACTCGAACTCGTCTTGTTCATTACTGTGACCCGGCATACTCTGGATCACGACCTCGCCCGCCTTGCGCAACTCGGCGATTTTTTCCTTCAATTCTGGCGCGCTGCCCCACGGCGCGCGGATCGAATGCTTCCGTTCCGCGGTCGGCAACAGGCGCGCCAGTTCGCGCAAATCGAGCGAGAAGCCGGTCGCGGGACGAGCCCGGCCGAACGCTTCGCCGACGTGGTCATAACGGCCGCCGCGCGCAACCGCGTTCGGCAAGCCAGGTACATACAGCGCAAACATCGCGCCGCTTTCATATTGGTAGCCGCGCAGGTCGGCCAGGTCGATCGCCACTTCGGCGCGACCCAACGCAGATCCGGCCAGCGCGGCCAGCTCGGCCAGCGCTTTGAGCACGCCCGGCAGCGGCGGCAGCACTTCGCGCGCACGCGCCAGCACGTCGATGTCACCGTACAGGTTCGGCAAGGCCAGCAAAGCATCGCGCGTGACGGGATCGTAGGCGGCAGTCAGCGCACGCAGGCCCGGCGCATCTTTCGCGCGCAGCAAGGTGTACAGCGCAGCCTCGTCGCGCACGGCAGCGGCGTCTTGCGCAATGATAGCGCGCAACAGCCCGACGTGCGACAAATCCAGGCGGACGGAGTCGAAACCGGCCAGTGCCAGCGAAGCGAGCGCCAGTTCCTGGATCTCGGCATCGGCTTCCAGGCCGGCGTGGCCATAGATTTCGGCGCCGATCTGCAGCGGTTCGCGGGTGGCATGCAGACCCGACGGACGGGTATGCAGCACGCTGCCGGCGTAGCACAGGCGGGTCACGGTGGCACGGTTCAGCAGGTGCGCGTCGATGCGCGCCACTTGCGTCGTCATGTCGGCACGCAGGCCGAGCATGCGGCCCGACAGCTGGTCGACCAGTTTAAAGGTGCGCAGGTCGGTATCCTTGCCAGCGCCGGTCATCAGCGATTCCAGATACTCGAGCAGCGGCGGCATCACCAGTTCATATCCGTACAAACGGAAATTATCCAGCATGAGGCGGCGCAGCTCTTCGATCTTGCGCGCTTCCGACGGCAGAACATCGGCAATATTTTCGGGCAAAAGCCAATTCGGCATGAGGGAGCGAGATACGGAAGAAAGTTGAAAAAATGCATCATGCGAGGCAGCGGCGAGCGCGCCAGGCAAGAGGCCGAACCTGATATTTTACGCGAAAACACGGGCCTTTAGGGACAAGTTCTCCGAATAGCTGCCACACAGCCCTAAAAACACCGCATTTTACGCCTTCCCGCAACAGCCTGGGCGCACCAAAAAAAACGGGGCCGGCATTGACGCCGGCCCCGCTGCTGCTGCCACCCGTCCTTGCGGCCAGGTGCAGTCTCGATGCTGCCTTACTTCCTGGATGGAGCGGCCGCGCCGTTACCCTTGAAGTACTTGAAGAATTCCGAACTCGGATCGACCACCATCACATCGCCCTTGTCCTTGAACGTGGCACGGTAGGCTTCCAGGCTACGATAAAACTTGTAGAACTCCGGATTCCGGCCAAACGCTTCCGCATACACCTGCGACGCCTTGGCATCACCCTCGCCGCGGATCTTCTCGGCTTCGCGGTAGGCTTCGGCCAGGATCACCGTGCGCTGCTTGTCGGCGTCGGCGCGGATCTTCTCGGAGTCAGCCGAACCGGTCGAACGCAGCTCGTTGGCCACGCGCACGCGCTCGGACTTCATGCGTTCGTACACGGAGTTATTGATCTGCTCGACGTAATCGACGCGTTTCAGGCGCACGTCGACGATGCCCACGCCGATGGCCTCGGCCTCGGCCGCCACCTTGGCCTTGATCGCCTGCATCACCTTGCCACGCTCGCCCGAGATCACTTCGCGCACCGTGCGCTTGGTGATTTCATCGTTCAGGGCGGCCTTGACGATTTGCGACATGCGGTTGCGGGCGCGGCTTTCATCGCCGCCGAAGCTGCGGAAATAGGTCTTCGGATTGACGATGCGCCACTTCACATACGCGTCGACGAGAATGTTCTTCTTCTCGGCCGTGATGAAGCGTTCCGGCTCCGGCGTGTCGAGCGTCAGGATGCGCTTGTCCAGGTAGATGACGTTCTGGAACGGCGGCGGCAGCTTGAAATACAGGCCAGGCTTGCTGATCTCGTCCTTGACTTCACCGAGGGCGAAGACGATGGCGTATTTACGCTGATCGACGACAAACACGGTCGAAGACAAGAGCATGATCGCGATAAAGCCCGCGATCAGGGCGGCAACGATACGGTTCATTAGCGGCTCTCCCGTTCACGCGAAGAGCGGCTGTCACGGCGCTGATTGACTTCTACTGTCGGCATGGCTTCCTGTGGCAAAACGGTGTTGGCTGCGGGTGTCGCGGCAGCACGGGCGGCGGCATCGGTGGCAGCCGTCTGGGCGATCAGCTTGTCGAGCGGCAGATACAGCAGATTGCTACCCGTCTTGGCATCAACCATGACCTTGCTGGCACTGCTGAACACTTGCTGCATCGTTTCCAGGTACATGCGGTCGCGCGTGACGGCCGGCGCCTTCTGGTACTCGACCAGCACCTGCTTGAAGCGCGACGCGTTACCTTCGGAGTTCTCGGTCACCATGGCCCGGTAGGCCTCGGCTTCCTGCACCAGGCGGAATGCTGCGCCGCGTGCTTTTGGAATGACGTCATTGGCGTAAGCCTGGCCTTCATTCTTCTGGCGCTCACGGTCCTGGCCTGCCTTGACGGCATCGTCGAAGGCGGCTTGCACCTGCTCCGGCGGCTGCACGGCCTGCATCGTCACGTTGTTGATCAACACGCCAGCCTTGTAATCTTCAAGAATCTGCTGCATCAATTTCTGCGTGTCGAAGGCCACTTTTTCGCGGCCTTCATACAGCACGAAGTCCATCTTGCTGCGACCGACCACTTCGCGGATCGCCGTCTCGGCGACCTGGCGCAAGGTGTCTTCCTGGTCGCGCAGGCTGAACAGCCATTCCACGGGATCTTTCAAGGTGTACTGCACCGCGAACTGGATATCGATGATGTTTTCATCGTCCGTCAGCATCAGCGACTCGCTGGCCTGCTTGTTGCGCAGCGACGTGCGATACCCGACTTCCACCGTGCGCACCTGCGACACGTTGACGGTTTCATCGGTCTGGAACGGATACGGCCAGCGCCAGTTGAGACCGGCCGGCGCCGTGCGCGTGTATTGGCCAAACGTCAGCACCACGCCGCTCTGGCCCTCTTGCACGATGAAGGCGCCGCTGGCGAGCCAGATGAAGACGGCGATCACGCCGACCACGCCGGCGGTGATGCCGGCGCCCTTCATGTCGGGACGCGGGCCGCTGCCGCCGCCGTTGTTATTGCCGCCGTTGTCGGGACGGTTCTTCTGTCCGAAAAAGGCGTTCAGGCGCTGATTGAAATCGCGCCACAGCTGATCGAGGTCCGGCGGACCTTCGCCGGGCTTTTTGCCTTCTTGGGCTTTCTTGCCGTCGTCCTTGCGATTGCCCCAGCGGGGATCGTTCAGGGACAACTTCAAGCCTGTTTTTTTGAGTAGGGAGACAAGCATAACTATCGTGTTCCGACTTGGGAGTGGGTGGAAATCGTATCGTCCTCGCCAGGCTCTTCGTCCTGGTCCGGGGCGGCGCCATCGTGCTGGTCGTACTGACCGTCCAACTGATCTTCCTGCGGTGCTGCGTCGTTCTGATACAGGTGCGCCGAACGAGGCGCCTTCCTGGCCATCTCGACAATCGCATCGCGCAGCAGGTCGAGCCCGCTGCCCTTCTGCGCACTCACGAACACGCGACTGATCGTAGCATATTCGTCGCGCTCCACCGAAGGTTCCAGCCCGGCTGCGTCGATCTTGTTCCACACGAGGATTTGCGGAATGTGATCGGCGCCGATCTCTTTCAAGACCAGGTTGACCTGCTCGATCTGCTCCATGCGTACCGGCGACGCAGCGTCGACGACATGCAGCAGCAAATCGGCATGAATGGTTTCTTCGAGCGTGGCGCGGAATGCGGCCACCAGCTGATGCGGCAATTCGCGCACGAAGCCGACCGTGTCCGAGATCACCACATTGCCCACTTCCTGGCCCAGGTAAACCCGGCGCGAGGTGGTATCGAGCGTGGCGAACAACTGGTCGGCGACATACACGCCGGCCTTGGTCACGGCATTGAACAGGGTCGACTTGCCGGCATTGGTATAGCCGACCAGGGACACCGAGAATGTGTGATTGCGGCCGCGCGCGCGGCGCTGCGTTTCGCGCTGCTTGTGCAGCTTTTCCAGGCGCGCGCGCAAGGCCTTGACACGGTCGCCGATCAGCCGGCGGTCGGTCTCGAGCTGCGTCTCGCCGGGACCGCGCAAACCGATACCGCCCTTTTGCCGCTCAAGGTGGGTCCAGCCGCGGATCAGGCGCGTGGCCAGATGCTGCAGCTGGGCCAGCTCGACTTGCAGCTTGCCCTCGTGGCTCTTGGCGCGCTGCGCAAAGATGTCGAGGATCAGGCTGGTACGGTCGAGCACGCGCACATTCAGGCGCTTTTCCAGATTGCGCTGCTGTGCGGGCGAAAGGGCGTGATTGAAGATGACGATTTCCAGGCCATCGTTGACGACGATGTCGCCAATTTCATCGGCCTTGCCGCTACCGACGAAATACGCGGAATCGGGACTCGAACGCTTGGCCGTGATGGTGGAAATCGGGTCCGCGCCAGCCGAACGCGACAACAGCATGAGTTCTTCCATGCTGGCGGCGAAGTCGCTGTGACCGAAGTCAACCCCGACTAGTACGGCGCGCATGATGGCATCAGACAAGTTGCGGCGGACGCCGACGCCGATGCAAACGCATCAGCGCCGCTGGCGCGGACGGAGGCGATGGAGGGTGAAAGGCGCTGGGCCTTCAAGCTCAACGCTTTACTCCGCTTCAGATTCAATATTGAGATTGACGGCACGGGCCGGCACCACTGTCGAGATGGCATGCTTGTACACCATCTGTGTCACCGTATTGCGCAGCAATACGACATATTGATCGAATGATTCGATATGGCCCTGCAATTTAATGCCATTGACCAGGTAGATCGAGACAGGAACATGCTCTTTGCGTAATGCATTGAGGAATGGGTCTTGTAACAGTTGCCCTTTGTTGCTCATAACAGCTCCGTTGTTTATGTTGTTGTGTAAGAATTGGAGGCGACTCGCTTGATTTCAAGTGCTCTCACACCTTTCAAAGAAAGAAAGATGCGTCTTAGCTACTGTAACCTGTTTTCGCGATCGCTGTCGCGCATGGCGCATTAACACTTTATTATTTCCGTGCAAACAGCCATGAATGGTTGTCGGCGCCGCATTATCTCTGCGGCGCCTTAATATGCACTTAATCCAGCGATGAACGCATTACTTGCTCGGCGTGCGTGCAAACGGGTTTTTACCCGTGCGCAGTTCGATGCGCAGCGGCGTGCCGACCAGCGCAAACGTATCGCGGAAATGTTTTTCCAGATAGCGTTTGTACGGATCGCCGACGGCGTCGAGCGCATTGCCGTGAATCACGATCACCGGCGGGTTCATGCCGCCCTGGTGGGCGTAGCGCAGCTTCGGACGGATCGAGCCCTTGCGGCGCGGCTCCTGCTTCTCCACGGCCTCGATCAGGGCGCGCGTCAGCTTCGGCGTCGACAGGTCGCACATGGCGGCTGCATACGCGGCGTTGAGCGACTTCATCAATGGACCGATGTTGGTGCCCTTCAGCGCCGAAATGAAATGCATCTGCGCGAACGACAGGAAATCGAGCTTGCGGTCGATATCGATCTTGATTTCGTCGCGTTCGTGCGATTGCAAGCCATCCCATTTGTTCACGGCCACCACCAGCGCGCGGCCCGATTCCAGGATGAAGCCGGCGATATGCGCGTCTTGCTCGGAAATATCCTGCTGCGCGTCGAGCATCAGCACGACCACGTTGGCTTCGGAAATCGATTGCAGGGTTTTCACCACCGAGAATTTCTCGATCGCTTCAAATACCTTGCCACGGCGGCGGATACCGGCCGTGTCGATCAGCGTGTATTGCTGGCCATCGCGCTCGAACGGAATCTCGATCGAGTCGCGCGTCGTGCCCGGCATGTCGAAGGCGATCACGCGCTCTTCGCCCAGCAGCGTGTTAATCAAGGTCGACTTGCCCACGTTTGGACGGCCGACGAGGGCGATCTTGATGCCGCGGTCGGTCTTTTCCAGCTCTTCAGGCTCATCCGGACGCTGCGCGAACGCCAGGTCCAGCATCACTTCGACGAGGTCGTTGACGCCGTCGCCGTGCGCCGACGAAATCGCATACGGATCGCCCATGCCCAATTCATAGAATTCGGACACGACGGCCGTATAGCGCATGCCTTCGCTTTTGTTCACCACCAGCAAGACCGGGCGACCGCTCTTGCGCAGGAAGTCAACGATGGTCTTGTCATGCGGGGTCAGGCCTTGACGGCCGTCCACGATGAACACCACCACGTCGGCCTCGGCCACGGCCTGCTTGGTCTGCAGTGCCATCTGGTGCATGATGCCTTCCTTGGCGACGGGTTCGAAACCACCCGTATCGATGACCAGGAAGGGACGTTCGCCGACACGGCCTTCGCCATAGTGACGATCGCGCGTCAACCCAGGCAAATCCGCCACCAGCGCATCGCGCGAGCGGGTCAGACGATTGAATAAAGTCGATTTCCCAACATTGGGTCGACCTACTAGTGCAATTACCGGCTTCATTGTATTACTCGACCGCGAGAGCGGTCACTGTCCCTGATTGGGTTTGAAAAATCAAATTCGAACCGGCAACAACGGGAGCCGAAACAATCGGGCTACCGTCGGTGCTGACACGACCTATTAATGCGCCATCTTCCCGTGACAGGAAGTGGATATAACCTTGATAGTCACCGACGGCGACGCTGCGGCCGAAAGAGGCCGGCGTCGACAGGCGGCGGCGCGCCAGCGCCTCATTCTTCCAGGCGCTCTGGCCGCCTTCGCGGCTGAACGCCACCACGGCGCCCTGGGCGTCGGCGGCAAACACGAAACGCTGGTCGACAGCCACGCCCACATCGGACGAGATCGGTTTGGTCCAGCGCGGCACGCCTGTGGCGGCATCGAAGCAGCCTGCCTTGCCCTGGTACGTGACGGCGCACACTTCACCCTCGAACACCACCGGCGTACCGGCGATGTCGGAGACGCGCTCCAGTTCGGTAGCGCCGCGCGGTTCGCTGACGACGATCTCCCAGCGTACCACACCGGTGGCCGCCGTCAGTGCCAGCAGCTTGCCGCCCGGCTGGGCCACGTAGACATTCGCGCCGCCCAGCACCATGCCCGGCGCATTGCGCAGGGTCAGTGCCGGCGTGGCGCGCTGCACCGTCCACTTGCGCTCGCCCGTCTTGGCATCGAAGCCGACGATGCGGTTATCCACGCTGCGCACCACCACCACGCCCTGCCCCACGACGGGTGCCGTCAATACTTCGCTGGACGCCTGTGCCTTCCACAGCTGCTTGCCATCGGCATCAAACGCCAGCACGACGCCCTTGGCGGCGCCCACGGCCACCACGCTGCCATCGCTGCCGGCGCTCGACGTGATGTCGCTGCCGGCCTTGACGCGCCAGGTTTCACGGCCGCTGGCCGCATCCAGGCGCGCCAGCGCGCCATCAGCATTGACCACGTACAGGCTGTTGCCGGCCAGCGCAGGCGTAAACGCGTACACACCGGCCTTGCCGATCGAATACTTCCAGGCGTCGCGCACGGCAATGCTCGATTTTAACTCGACCAGCTTGGCCGGTTCGACTTTCGGGTCTTTCGAGGCGAACGGATTCCAGGACGAGCAACCGGCCATCAGGGCCAACAGACTTGCAGCTACCAGCTTTTCAGTGACACGCATAAGTGTTATCCAACCTTTTTCTTGTACTTGTAAGGGCAAGGCAGGCGGCGCACAACGCCGCGCGGCCGCACCATCAGTGTGCCTGTCAGGCGGCGGCCTTGTCAGCCTTGGCCTTGTCTTCCGGCACCGTACCGCCAATCGCTTCCAGTTTGACCTGGATCAGTTGACGGCCTGGATTGTTCTTGTCCGTCGCGGCTATCGCGGCCAGGTAGGCCGTGCGGGCATCGGCCAGCTTGTTTTGCGCCACCAGGATGTCACCCTTGCGGTCGGCCACGGCGCCGGCAAATTGCGCCACGGTGGCCGTCGCCAGCACTTTCAACGCTTCATCGTAGGCTTTTTCGTCCAGCAAGACACCGGCCAGGCGCAGCTTGGCGATGGCCTTGTACTCTTCCGTGCCGTGCTCGGCTACCCATTGCAGCTGGGTCTTGGCCGTTTTCAGGTCATTCGCGTCGAACGCCACCTTGGCCGCGGCCAGCGCGCTCATCTGCGCATATGCCGTGCCGCCGAAACGCGATTGCATGTCGCCGGCCGCGCGCATCACCTTGGCCGTGTCCTTGGCGGCGATGGCGTTTTGCAGTTCGTCGTACAGCTGGCCCGCTTGCGCAGCCTGCGTGCGCTGGTAGTACTGCCAGCCAGCCCAGCCGCTATAGCCTGCCAGCGCCACGATCAGGACCCAGGAGGTCAGATTGCCATTGCGCTGCCACCAGGCCTTCAGGGTTGCCAGTTGTTCTTGTTCTTCGTGATCGTATGCCATGGGTCGTCAGTTTTAATGAGTAGTTGATCGAGGGTAGTACGGTCTTACTTCAAATCAATGGTGGTGATGCACGTGGCCGCCAGGACCGTGGTCGTGGCCGCAATCGTGGTCGCCGATGATCTGGTCCACCACGTAATCGACGACATCGTCGAACGGCACCGTGCTCTGCTGCGCGCCTGCATCGGCTTCGCGCATGGCTTTCACCGTGGCGACATTGTTGGCGATTTCATCGTCGCCCATGATCACGGCAAACGCCGCGCCGCTGGCATCGGCCTTTTTCATTTGCGTCTTGAAGCTGCCGCCGCCGTTGCTCGCTGCGCAATGTAGCACAACGTCGAGGCCCGCATCGCGAATCCGCTCGGCCAGCACGAAAGCTTGCAAGCCTGCCTGCTCGCCCTGGTGCACCAGATACACGTCGCACTGGGCCGGCGCTTCAGGCTCAGCCGCATCCTTCATCAGCAGCACCAGGCGTTCGACGCCCATGCCGAAACCGACGGCTGGCGTCGATTTGCCACCGAACATTTCCACCATGCCGTCATAGCGGCCACCGGCGCACACCGTACCTTGCGCGCCCAGCTTGTCGCTGACCCACTCGAACACCGTGCGGTTGTAGTAATCGAGGCCGCGCACCAGGCGTGGATTGATGGTGAACGGGATATTGTTGTGGTTCAAGATCTTCTGCACGCCGTGGAAGTGGGCCAGCGATTCCTCGCCCAGGTAGTCCAGCAGCTTCGGCGCGCCATTGACCAGGTCCTGCATGGCAGGGTTCTTGGTGTCGAGGATGCGCAGCGGATTGCTGTGCAGGCGGCGCTTGGCTTCTTCGTCGAGCAGCTCGCTGTGGCTTTCCAGGTAGGCGATCAGGTCGGCGCGGTGGCGCAGACGCTCGTCCGCGTCGCCGATCGAGTTCAGTTCCAGGCGGATGCCTTCCAGGCCCAGGTCATCCCACAGGCGGCGGGTCATCATGATCAGCTCGGCGTCGATGTCCGGGCCCGTAAAGCCGATGGCTTCCGCGCCGAACTGGTGGAACTGGCGATAGCGACCCTTTTGCGGGCGCTCGTGGCGGAACATCTGGCCTTTGTACCACAGGCGTTTCGGGCCTTCGTAGACGAGGTTGTGCTCGACCACGGCGCGCACCACGCCGGCCGTGCCCTCAGGACGCAGGGTCAGATTGTCGCCGTTCATCGAATCGGTGAACGAGTACATTTCCTTTTCCACGATATCGGTCACGGCGCCGATGGCGCGCGCGAACAATTTCGTTTCTTCCACGATCGGCGTGCGGATCTGCTGGAAGCCATAGCTTTGCAGCACGGATTGCGCCGTATTTTCAAACAATTCCCACAGCGGGGCGTCGGCGGGCAGCACGTCATTCATGCCTTTGACGGCGGTGATTTTATCGAGCTTTTTATTTTCGGACATAGTGTTCTCTTTAACTTGATTGTCGGATTACGCGCGTAGCGCTAATCCGACCTACGCTGCTGCGCCATAATGGCTTTTAACATAATTGAGGACGATGTCCTGGAATTCCTCGACGATGCGTTCGCCGCGCAGGGTGACGACTTTTTCGCCGTCGACAAACACGGGCGCGGCCGGCGACTCGCCCGTGCCGGGCAGGCTGATGCCGATGTTCGCATGCTTCGATTCGCCGGGGCCGTTGACGATGCAGCCCATGACGGCCACGTTCATCGCTTCCACGCCCGGATACGCTATCTTCCATTCCGGCATCTGCTCGCGCAGATACGTCTGAATGTTGTCGGCCAGTTCCTGGAAAGTGGTCGACGTGGTGCGGCCACAGCCCGGACAGGCGATCACCATCGGCGCGAACTTGCGCAAGCCCATGGTTTGCAAAATTTCCTGGCCGACAATCACTTCGCGCGTGCGGTCGCCGCCCGGTTCAGGCGTGAGCGAGATGCGGATGGTGTCGCCGATGCCCTCTTGCAGCAGCACGGACAGCGCCGCGGTGGACGCCACGATACCCTTGCTGCCCATGCCCGCTTCTGTCAGGCCCAGGTGCAGCGGATAGTCGCAGCGCTGCGCCAGCTCGCGGTACACGGCGATCAGGTCTTGTACGCCAGAGACCTTGCACGACAGGATGATCTTGTCGCGGCCCAGGCCCAGCTCTTCGGCGCGCACGGCGTTTTCAATCGCCGACGTCACCAGCGCTTCATACATGACGGCTTGCGCCGGCCATGGGTCGGCGCGGCCCGCGTTTTCATCCATGATGCGCGCCAGCAAGGCTTGATCCAGGCTGCCCCAGTTCACGCCGATGCGCACCGGCTTGTCGTACTTGCAAGCCGCTTCGATCATTTGTGCAAATTGCGTGTCACGCTTGGCGCCCTTGCCCACGTTGCCCGGATTGATGCGGTACTTCGACAGCGCGCGCGCGCAATCGGGGTAGTCGTTGAGCAGGGTGTGGCCGTTATAGTGAAAATCGCCCACCAGCGGCACGTCGATGTCCATCTTGTCGAGCTGCTCGCGGATGTATGGCACGGCGGCGGCCGCTTCCGGCCGGTCCACCGTCAGGCGCACCAGTTCCGAACCGGCACGCGCCAGTTCCTTGATCTGGATCGCCGTGCCGATGGCGTCGGCCGTATCCGTGTTCGTCATCGACTGCACCACCACGGGGGCGTCGCCGCCCACCCAGATCTGGCGCTGGCCGTGCGCGATCAGCACCTTGCGGCTGTCGCGGCGGCCGGAAGGACCGGAGCCGATCGCTGTTTTCGAGGTAGCCATAATATTATCTTCTGAGTTTGCTTGAACGGTTACTGCAATTATTTGATGCTGACACGGGAAATCGTGCCACCGGCAACGGTCGGCAGATCCAGTTTGGCACCGCGCAAGGTTGCCTGCACGGCACCCGGCTTGCCCACCACCAGGGTGGCCGGTCCCGCGATATCGAACGTTTCCGTGCTGCCCGCCTTGACCATGCGCGAAATCAGCGGCGAGCTGCCTGGGCGGCGGATTTCCACCCAGGAATCCTGCTCCACCTTCAACACCAGCGTATTCGCACCCACGGCAGCAGCGGCCGGCGCGACGGCAGCCGTTGTCGCTGGCTCAACTGCTGGCGCGGCGGCCGGCGCCGAAGCGACGGCAGAAGCCGGTGCGCCCGTCTGCGTATCGTTGCCTGGCGGCGGCGGGACGGAAATCAGCGGCACGGATGGCGTCTGCACGGGCGTCAAGTCCTGGCCCGGCTTGATCAGGGTCGTTTCCACGGGGCCCACGTCCGCATGCGCGGTTTCTTTCTCGGCGTGCGAGGACACCAGGCTGGCGGGTACATAGCCGAGCTTGTAAGCGCCAAAGGCGGCGGCCACGACGACAGCCACGGCGCCGGCGATCCAGAGCGGAGTCTGGTTCGACGAGCGCTGCGTCATCGACGGGAAGCGCGATTCGGAAAACGTGGCGGAAATTTCACGCCGCACGGGCGCGATAGCCGGGTCTTGCGCCGGCGCCGGATGGACTTCGATCATGGCCACCAGCGGCGCCGCGTCGAGCTTGACCACCTTGGCATAGGCGCGCACGAAACCGCGCACCACGGCCAGGTTCGGCAAGGCCGCCATGTCGCCCGCTTCCAGCGCGATCACCTGGCGTGGCGCCAGTTTGAGCTGGTCGGCCACCTGTTCCACCGGCCAGCCCAGCGCTTCGCGCTGCGCCTTCAACTGTGCGCCTGCCAACGCAAGATTGCCCTGGGGCTGCTGCTGAGGCGTTTCTGCCCACTCTGAATTCATTGGTATCCCTGTCTCACTCATCAAACGCCCCATTTTGATAAGCAGCATATTCGGGGGAGCCGGAATGGTGGTTGCGCAAATGCGCCCCCAGGCCAGCTTCCGCACCCGCATCCCCGAGCTTATGCTGCACCTTGATCCCGAGCCACAGCACATCGGCCGCCTGGCTCTCCATTGTCGCTACTTTACCGAGCCGCTCAAGGTAATGAGCCGCTTGCCGGTAGTCTTGCTGTTGGTAATACACGCGCACCAGGCCGGCATACGTGATGGCCGTACCAGGTGCGATGCGCTCCGCCTTGAGCCAGTAGCTGGCGGCGCGCGGGTAATCTTGCATGACCAGGCTGCACGCCGCCGCATTATGCAGCGCCAGTTCAGGCGTGCCATAGGCGACATCTTGCAATGCAGCATCAAAATACGTCAACGACTGCGCCGCGCGCCCGGTCTGGCACAGAAACAGGCCATAATTATTGCTCAACTCAGGATTGTGGGGCGCGAGGCGCAATGCGTAAAGAAAATCTTTTTCGGCAGCCACAGGTTGGCGCAGGGCAGCAAAAATCAGAGCGCGCATGCCGCGCACCTGGGCATTGTCCGGCACCAGCTGCACCGCCTGCTCCGCTTCGGCCAACGCCACCACAAACTGGTCTTGCATATAATAGGCGCTGGCCAGCTGCAAACGCAAGGCGGCGCGCTGCTCGACAGAAGCAGCTTGCTGCTTGTCCGCGGTGGAAGCACAGCCGGCCAGCAGCACGCCCAGGCTGACAACAGCCGCGGCAAGTGCGCCAGGATAAGCCATGCTTCCCCGCATCAGGAGCGGATCTCCACGATCTTGCCGAAATTGGCGCCGAATTTTTGCTGATACTCGGTCATCTTTTCCATGCGTTCCTGCACCCGCGTGCGGTCCTTGACTTCGCCGGCCAGCTGGCCGCAGGCCGCATCGATATCGTCGCCGCGCGTCTTGCGCACGGTGGTAATGATGCCGCCATCCATCAGCACCTGGGCAAACGCCTTGATGCGCGGGTTTTTCGAGCGGAACAGGCCCGACTCGGGAAACGGGTTGAATGGAATCAGGTTGAACTTGCAGTTCACGCCGAACTCGCGGTCTTGCACCAGCGCCAGCAGTTCGTGCGCGTGCTCGTCGCTGTCGTTGACGCCATCGAGCATGCAGTATTCAAACGTGATGAAGTCGCGTGGGGCGAATTCCAGGTAGCGCTTGCAGGCCGCCATCAATTCTTTCAGCGGGTATTTCTTGTTCAGTGGAATCAAACCATCGCGCAAGGCATCGTTCGAGGCGTGCAGCGAGACGGCCAGGGCCACCGGCACTTCCTGCGACAGCTTGTCCATCATCGGCACCACGCCCGAGGTCGACAGGGTCACGCGGCGGCGCGACAGGCCGTAGGCGTTGTCGTCGAGCATCAATTTCAGGGCCGTAACGGTCGGCTCAAAGTTCAGCAGCGGTTCGCCCATGCCCATCATCACCACGTTGGTGATCTGGCGCTCGCCTTTCGGGCCCGGCTCGATGCCCTTGGTGCGGCGCAATTCGAATTCCGCCATCCACAGCTGGCCGATGATTTCGCCAACGCTGAGGTTGCGGTTGAAGCCTTGCTTGCCCGTCGAGCAGAAACGGCAGTTCACGGCGCAGCCGGCCTGGGTCGAGATGCACAGGGTGCCGCGGTTTTCTTCCGGAATGAACACGGTTTCCACGGCATTGCCATTGCCCACGTCGACCAGCCACTTGCGCGTGCCGTCCGTCGACGTATGGTCGCTGATGATGGCCGGGGCGCGCACTTCGGCGCGCGTGGCCAGCTTGTCGCGCAGCGACTTGGCCAGGTCCGTCATGGCGTCGAAATCGGAAGCGCCGAACTGGTGTATCCAACGTTGCAATTGTTTCGCACGAAACGGTTTCTCTCCCAACTCGGCGCAGTAGGCGATGAGTTGCGCGGGATCGAGGTCCAGCAAGTTGGTGAGGGTCGTCGTATTCATGATCTTGTCTATTCTAAAAATCCGTCCCCGCGCGCATCAGGAGCGAAAACTCCACAGCGCAGCGGGAACAGGGGGTGATAAGTTATTTCACAGATAACGCCAGGAAATAACGTTATCTAAGGCAATTAAGCCTTCAGTTCTGGGAAGAAGTAAGCGATTTCCACTTGAGCAGCTTCGACAGCGTCGGAACCGTGTACGGCGTTAGCGTCGATCGAATCGGCGAAATCGGCGCGGATCGTGCCTTTTTCTGCTTTCTTCGGATCGGTCGCGCCCATCAGGTCACGGTGGGCCAGAACGGCGTTTTCGCCTTCCAGGGCCTGGATCATGACGGGACCGGAAACCATGAAGTCGACCAGATCTTTGAAGAAGCCGCGTTCTTTGTGCGCTGCGTAGAAACCTTCAGCTTGTTCGCGCGACAGTTGGGTCATGCGTGCTGCAACGATTTTCAGGCCAGCGTTTTCAAAACGGGTGTAAATTTGACCGATGACGTTTTTTGCAACTGCGTCTGGTTTGATGATCGACAGGGTGCGTTCGATTGCCATGTGTGAAAACTCCAATAAAAAGTAAGGTTTAAAACGGTAAATTGATAACTCAATCAACCTTTGATTTTACCATACTCCACCCCATATCACCCAGACAGGCAGGGGGCATGCTTCCCTGCCGCTTGAGTTTAATGAAATCTTAAGCTGCTTTTTTGGCAAATTCCGGCCCTCATGCTATCCTTGGGTAAAGCAGTAATTTGAATTGACAACACGGAGGCACTATGAATCAGAACATGCAACGCACCTTTGACCTGTCGGGGGGCATGCAGCAAGTCCGCCATCAGGTCTTGCGCAACACTTACTGGCTGCTGGCACTGTCCATGATACCGACCGTGCTGGGCGCCTTCATCGGCGTGCAAATGCATTTGCCGATGCTGACCGGCGGCATGGGTTTCATCATCTTCATGGCCGTCGCATTCGGCTTCATGTACGCGATCGAAAAAACCAAGAACTCGGGCCTCGGCGTTGCCGTCCTGCTGGGCTTTACCTTCTTCATGGGCCTGATGCTCACGCCTATCCTGACGCGCACGCTCGGCTACTCGAACGGCGGCATGCTGATCATGACGGCATTCGGCGGCACGGCCACCATCCTGGCCGTGATGGCGACCATCGCCACGGTATCGAAGCGCGACTTCTCGGCCATGGGCAAATGGCTGTTCGCCGGCGTGATCGTGCTGATCCTGGCATCGGTGGCGAACATCTTCCTGGGCCTGTCGGCACTGTCGATCGTGATCTCCATGGTCGCCATCGCCATCTTCTCGGCCTACATCCTGTATGACGTGCAGCAAATCATCAACGGCGGCGAGACCAACTACATCTCGGCCACCCTGCGCATCTACCTGGACGTGTACAACATCTTCACCAGCCTGCTGTCGCTTTTAGGTTTTGCAGGCGGCAGCCGCGACTAAGCGCTGCGCTTGAAACAGCAAAAAGCCGACCCTCGGGTCGGCTTTTTTACGTCTGCAGCATTACTTGCTCTTCTCCGCCACCTCGCGCAGGCAGGCGCGGGCGCGGTCCAGGGTCGGGTTGTCGCGCTGGGCCGCATACACGGCGTAGGCGGAATGCGAGAATTCGGGCGCGTCGCGCACGCGGTACAAGAGGCCCGCATCGAGGTAAGGTTGCGCGCTGCCGATGCGAAAGTAACTGGCGCCGCCCACTTCCAGCAGGTACACGAGGGCCAGTGGCCCCAGCGAAATCGAGACGGGCGGGCTGCTCAGCTCCGGATACGTCGCCTGGTGGTTGGCCGCAAAGCTGGGCCCCCAGTCCACATACACATACGTATCGGCATGCATCTGCCCATCGGCGTGCGTGGTCACCATCACCAGTTTTTCCTCGGCCAGCAATTCGCTGGCCAGGCCCGGGCGCTGCGGCGGGTTGTACAGCACGGCCAGGTCGAGCGAGCCGTCGTGCACGGCGTCGAGCAGGCGTGCCGGGCTGTCGACTTCCGCGCGCAAGGCGATCTCGGGGCAATCGCGGCTCATGCGTATGAGCCAGTCACCGAGCAGCGGCTGCCACAGGCTCAGTTCGCAGCCGATGCTGACGGCGTCGTCGCGCCCCGGCGGCAGCGCAACCTGGTGGCGCGCCCGCTCCCACACCTGCACCATCGTGGCCGCATGGCGCATGAAGCGCTCGCCGGCCGACGTCAGACGCGCGCCCGCCTTGTTGCGCACGAATAGCTGGCGCCCCAGCTGCTGCTCCAGGGTGCGGATGCGGGCGCTGACGGCCGTTTGCGTCACGTGCATGCGCTCGGCCGCCATGATGAAACTGCCGCAGGAAGCCACTTCCAGGAAGGTACGCGCTTGATTGATATCCATCAAGCCATGATATCAGCTGCCGCGCATCTCAACTGACACGCTCGTAACCGCCCAGCACGCCCTGCTTCGACAAGACCCATTGCCACAGCTGCAAGTCGCGCGCGCGGAAGGCACCGGCGCAGGACAGCAGATAGTAGGACCACATGCGGTGGAAGCGCTCGCCCAGCTGGGCGGAAAACTGCGGCCACGCCTGCTCAAAATTGGCGTGCCAGGCCATCAGGGTCTGGTCGTAGTCGGCGCCGAAGTTGTGCAGGTCTTCGGCCACAAACAGATCGTCGATGGCGTCGCCGATTTGCCCGATCGACGGCAAGTCGCCGTTCGGGAAGATGTATTTGTCGATCCACGGGTCGCACGCGGATTGGCGCTTGTTCTTGCCGATCGTGTGCAGCAGGAACAGGCCGTCGTCTTCCAGACAGCGGTGCGCCACTTCCATGAAGGTGCGGTGGTTCTTGTGTCCCACGTGCTCGAACATGCCGATGCTGACGATGCGATCGAATTTTTCATCGGTGTCGCGGTAATCCTGCAGGCGGAAGTCCAGCTTGTCCCCGCCCGGCATGCCGCGCGCGTACGCGACCTGCTCTTGCGAGATGGTCACGCCCACGCACTGCACCTGGTATTTTTCCGCCGCATAGCGCATGAAACTGCCCCAGCCGCAGCCGATGTCGAGCACGCGCATGCCCGGCTCCAGCCTGAGCTTGCGGCAAATCAGATCAAGCTTGGCTTCCTGCGCCTCGGCCAGGTTGCTGGCATCCTTCCAGTAGCCGCAAGTATAGGTCATGCGCGCATCGAGCATGGCCGCATAGAAGGCGTTGCCCAGGTCGTAGTGTTCCTTTCCCACCATCCACGCGCGGCGCTCCGTCTGCAAGTTGAACAGGCGCGCAGTCAGGGCGTGGAAGACCAGGCGCATCGGGCGCACGTCGTCGGCCACTCTGGCGCGCAACAGATGGCAAAAGAATTCGTCGAGCTGGCTCGCATCCCAGTCGCCATCCATGTACGCTTCGCCCAGGCCCAGGTTGCCGCTGGCGAAAGCCCGCTCGGGCACGCCCGGTTTGCGCAGCTGCATGTCCCAGGCGGCGCGCCCGTTCAGGTGGATGCCGGCCCTGGCCAGCAATTCGGCCGCTTCGCGCGTCAGCCGCGTGTCGAGCTGGAGTCCGGCGCTACCGGCCTGTGCTTGTTGCAACTGCATTGCTGCTTGTGTCGTTTGCTGCGTGTTCATGCCCTGCCGCCTCCAGATGGTTGTGGGTGCTGGCGCGCCGGCACGTCTACTCGGAGGCCCGGCGGCGCACCAGCAATAAAATTATCTACCCCTCATCCGCATCTGGATAATGAAACATCATGACCATTCATATCAAAATAATTGCCGTAAAATGATTTGAATAAATTATTTTGTGGAAATATCTTATACAAGATACCTACCGTAGCATGAAAAAAGCCGCCTGTACGACGGCTGTTCGCGGCAAGTTCGCGCCATCCACACTACGATCAAAAGTCGTGATTCGATGGGTACTTGCTATAAAAATCGTTATCCCATTTGAAGTTGGTAAACGCCACGGTGAGGGAAATATCGAGCGCTTCGACAAAATGCCAGCAGCCGACGGGCAAAAACAGGATTTCGCCCGGCGCCAGCACGCATTCGCGCACCTGCACGTCGGCCATCAGCGGGTAGCGCCGCAGGTCGATATCGCGCCCGTCGACGGGGGTAAAACAGTGGCGCTGGTTGTACACGCGCGCCACCTCGCAGGCGGCCATGATGCGCAGCCGCTTGCGCCCTTTGACCTGCGCCATGAAGTTGTTCGTCAGATCGTGGTGGAATGGCGTCACGGTGCCGGCCGGGCCGAACCATAAAAAGCCCGTGGGAGCGCCATCGGGCTTCAGGTATTCGGGCAGCTGGCCGATATCGTCCCACAGTTCGCGCAGCGCCTGCCTGTTTTGCGAATTGTTGTTCGCCGTCATATAGAAATCGTTGGTCGCGCCGCTGTTCTCGACCAGGCTGGCGTACTCGCCAAAGGCCATCTTGCGCTTGTGCGCCACACTGTTCATTTCGTACTGGGCGTCCGCTTCGCGGCCGCACTGCACTTCCACTTCGCGCTGCGCGTAGTGTTCACGAAAATAGGCCGGACTCCATTTTCGGAGCGCCGGCCAGTCATCGAGCATGCCGGTGATGATCACGGGCTGGTTGGTGGAGTAGTACTCGTCGAGGAATTCCTGCGCCGTCAATTTCTCGCGACGCGGTATCTCGGGTGGACGCAACTGGTTCAGCTTGCGCTGGATGTCGATCACCCAGTCGTGCTTGGCCAGCCGGTTCGACAGGCGCACGGCGCCGGCCAGGTAGGGACTGTGCAGCGCGAGCTCGATTTCGCGGCGCGCCAGGGGCTCGGCGATGCCGGCCTGTTGCAGCACCGGCATCAGCGCCGACGGATGACTGCCCAGCATGAGGTTTTCCGCGATCCAGCTGCGCCACTCGCGGCTCAGCTCCTGTTCCTGCTGCTGCTCTTGGTGCTGCTTGACTCCGAATGTCGATACCGCCGCCATCGCCCGCCTCCTGTGTATTTTTATGACCAACCGGCCGGACAGCATGGCTATCCGGCCGCGTCTTACGCTACATCAGCATTACCGCACCTTCCACACCTCCGTCGCCAGCACGCCATTCGCGTCGCCATCGAGTTCCCACGAGAACGCGCCGCGCAAGCCCTGGTCCTTGACATATTTCACCTTGGTGCCGATGACAGTCGGGTCGTCATAGCTCCACCACTGGCCGCCCGCCCCCGTGTACAGGTACAGCTGCCTGGTCACGGGATGGTAGTAGCGCGTACCGGTCTTGGCGACGAGGATTTTATAGTCCTCGATGCCCGACTCGTAAGTGCCTGGCGCCGTGCCCGTGGCCGCCTGGTACAGGCCATCGCCATTCGGTCCCGGCGCCACGCCCGTCCAGCCGCGGCCATAGAACGGTATGCCCAGCAGCAGCTTGTCGCGCGGCACGCCGGCGGCAATCATGTACTGCACCGCCTTGTCGCCCACGTATTCGCGCGCCATGCCCGTCGACGGATCGGCAGGGTCGGCAAACAGCTGGGCATTGAAGTTGGTGCTCGTTTCCCAGCCGCCGTGGAAGTCGTAGGTCATCAGGTTGATCCAATCCATGTACTGCGAGTACAGGGCCGGTTCCGTGTTGTCGATCTTGTCCTTGCCGGCACCGACGGCCGCCGTCAACAGGTAGCGCTTGCCGTTGGCGGCACCGAGCGCATCGAGCTGGCTGCGAAATTCCGCCATCAGCAAGGTGAAGTTGCGCTTGTCGTTCGGGCTGACCGTGTTGTACGGCTGGCCGCCGCCCACCGGATACTCCCAGTCGATGTCGATGCCGTCAAAAATATTCGCCGCCGCACCCGCGCCGCCGCGACCGCCCTGCACCGGCAAGTTGCCCTTGATGTAGATATCGATGCACGAGCGCACCATCTGCTTGCGCAGCGCATCGGTGGCCGAACCGACGGAGAAGTTCTTCGACCAGCTCCAGCCGCCCAGCGAGATGAACAGTTTCAGGTTCGGGTGCGCCGCCTTCAGTTTTTTCAGCTGCAGGAAATTGCCCGACAATGGAGCGTCCCATGGGATGGCTTGGCCATCGACGGTGCGCTTCGGCGTGCGGATGTAGTCGGCCTCGGCATCGCCGCCCGTACCCGCGTCCGGCGAATTCGGATTCGTCGCGCCCGGCTCCGTCTTGGTAATCATGGCGCACTCGTAGCCACCGTTTTTCGGATAGATGTTGCCGAAAGCGTAGTTGATGAAGGTCAGCTTGTCGGCCACGCCGCTGGAGTGCACGTTCGCCACTTCATAGTCGCGGCCATACACACCCCACTGCGCGAAATAGGAGCCGACTTCGCGGCCGGTCGGCGTTGGCGTTGGCGTTGGCGTTGGTGTCGGTGTCGGTGTCGGTGTCGGGGTAGGAGTGGGCGTCGGAGTGGGCGTCGGTGTCGGCGTGGTGCTGCAGATCTCCTGACTGGTCCATGGCTTGCCCGTCCCGGCGGCGCCGCTGCTGGTCGACGGGTTGTCGCCCTGCGTCCAGTAGTTGGCGCGGTAATTCGTGCCCGCATGGCTGACGGTGGCGCCCGCGCTGTAAGCCGTGCCGGCCACCCATGCCAGCGCGCACGTGCCGCCGGTTGGCGTTGGTGTCGGGGTGGGCGTCGGGTTCGGCGTTGGCGCCGGTGTCGGGGTGGGCGTCGGTGTCGGAGTCGGCGTTGGGGTCGGCGTAGGAATTGGCGTAGTTCCGCCATCGCAAGTGCCGCCTGCGCTCCACAGGCTAGGCGTGGAGACGGGATTCCAACCGGAACCCACGTGATCGGTCTGCGTCACCAGGGCCGTGTAGTTGGCGCCCAGGTAGCTGACCACCGTGCCGGCATTATAGGTGCCGCCCTCTTGCCATGGCACGCAGGCGACCACCGTGCTGGCCGCCAGCAATTGCGAGCCAGCCGGCGCGCTGGCGTCGCCGCCACCGCCGCATGCTGCCAGCACGCCACCGCTGGCCAGACATACCATCATGTTCCTGATCGTTTTTTTGAGTATCAAATTTTCCACGCTGTCTCCTGTTCAGGTTTGCGGAAATACAACTCTGCTTCAATGAAAAGCTACCCTGTGATTTTGTTTTTTGCAGTTGCAAGAACAGCATGCTGCTGAAAAAATAGGCGGTCAAGTGGTTTTGAAGTGGCCTCAAAGTGGGCAATACCACTTCGCGCAGAAAGCGCAGCGGCACAGGCAAACGGCGTGTTGTCCTACTGGACAATGAAAAACGGCAGAGGGAGGATGCAAAAAGACGCTGGATCAGGAAAAGACAGACCAGTTTTATAACACGCTGTAAGTGGTATTAGCGCGGAATCCGGGCCAGCACATGGATAGCCTCGGCGCGCCTGAAAAACATTCAGAGCAAGGCGCCTTGCCGAAGACAGTGCGAATAGTACGGCTAGGCAAGGCAACGCAGCTATGGACGTTTTTCCACGTTCAGAGCAAGTCACCTTGCCAAAGACAGTACGTAAGTACGGCTAGGCAAGGCAACGCAGCTATGGACGTTTTCTCAGGTGTGCCCTCAGAGCAAATCAAATACCGCCATCGACTCTACGTGCGAGGTATGTGGGAACATGTTCACCACGCCCGCCTTGCTCAGCACATAACCCGCTTCCAGCGCCAGGATGCCGGCGTCGCGCGCCAGGGTCGACGGGCTGCACGAGACGTACACGATGCGTTTCGGCAACAAGTCGGGACGCACTTGCGACAGGCCGACCAATGCCTGGCACAGGGCCATGGCGCCATCGCGCGGCGGGTCGACCAGGATGCGGTCAAACTTGCCCAGCGCGATCAGGTCGTCCGTCGTGACTTCGAACAGGTTGCGCGTCGAGAACGAGGTTTTTTCCGCCAGGCCGTTGGCCAGCGCGTTTTCCAGCGCCCGTTCCGTCAGCGTGGTACTGCCTTCGATGCCCACCACTGCGCTGCCTTGCGTGGCCAGCGGCAAGGTGAAATTGCCCAGGCCGCAGAACAGGTCGGCCACGCGGTCGGTCGGCTGCACTTCCAGCAAACGCAGGGCTTTCGATACCAGCACGCGGTTGATGTGGTGGTTCACCTGCGTGAAATCGACAGGCTTGAACGGCATCTTGACGCCGAATTCCGGCAGCAGGTAGTGCAATTGCTTGTCCAGCGGATAGAACGGCACGGCCGTTTCCGGCCCTTTCACCTGCAGCCACCATTGCACGCCGTATTCGTCGGCAAAGGCTTTCAGTTTTGTTTCGTCGTCCGCCGTCAATGGCGCCATGATGCGCAGCACCATCGCCGTGACGTCTTCGCCCACGGCCAGCTCGATCTGCGGCATCTGGTCGAAGATCGACAGCGAAGCAATCAATCCACGCAGCGGCAGCAGCATGGCGGAGATGTGCGGTGGCAAGATTTCGCAGCTATCCATGTCGGCAACGAAAGCCGATTTCTTTTCATGGAAGCCCACCAGCACGGCATCCTTCTTCTTGACGTGGCGCACGGACAGGCGCGCGCGGTAGCGGTAGCCCCACGTCGGTCCATACATGGGGCGCATGATGCTTTGCGGACGCACCTTGCCGATATGCCACAAGTTATCTTCCAGCACGCGCTGCTTGATCGCCACCTGCGCCGACGGCTCCAGATGCTGCATCGAGCAGCCGCCGCAGTTATCGAAATGCTTGCACTTGGGTGTCACGCGCATCGATGATTCGCGGTGCAGCACCGTCATGCGGGCCATTTCCCAGTTTTTCTTTTTCTTGTACGTCACAAAGCTGACGCGCTCGCCCGGCAATGCGCCTTCGACAAACACGACCTTGCCCGGCGAGCCGTCTTCGTTCTCAATATGGCCAACGCCACGGGCGTCCATGTCGAGCGATTTGATTTCGATGATATTTTCTTGCATAGCGATCAATAGGTAAGAGTGGGCCAGGACGCAGGGCCGCGCTGGAACTTGAAAGAATGGGGGAAAGGTCAGGCGCCGCGAGCGGGGCGTATGATAGCAGATGCGGCCCCGGAAATACCGGGACCGGGCGTCTTACAATAACGAGTCGCGCACCACCCCGCGTGCGGCCATGGCGCGCTTCAACTTAATCAGCGCTTCCTGCTGGATCTGCCGCACGCGCTCGCGCGTCACGCCCATTTCTTCGGCCAGGGTTTCCAGCGTGGCCGGATCGTCGTTGTCGAGACCGAAACGGCGCATGATCACCACGCGCTGCTTGTCGGGCAGCTTGGTCAGCCAGTCGCGCACCAGCACCGTCATTTCATGGTGTTCCGCGCGCGCGTCGGGGCTGTCTTCGCTGGCGCCAGGCAGCATGTCCATCAGCGACGATTGCGGGTCGTTGTCGAGCGGCGCGTCGAGCGAGGTGGCGTGCTCGGACAGGGCCAGGATATCCTGCACCTCTTCCACGGGGCGGCCCACCAGGTGGGCGATGTCTTCCGCAGTGGCGTCCTTGCCGTCGTGATGCTGGGCTTCCAGGTGGTATTTGCCGCGCAAAATCTGGTTCAGTTCGCGCACCATGTGCACGGGCAGGCGCACCGTGCGCGCCTGGTTCATGATGGCGCGCTCGATGCTCTGGCGTATCCACCAGGTGGCATACGTGGAAAAACGGAATCCGCGTTCAGGCTCGAACTTGTCGATGGCGCGCATCAGGCCGATGTTGCCCTCCTCGATCATGTCGAGCAAGACCACGCCGCGGTTGATGTAATGCTTGGCGATCGACACGACCAGGCGCAGGTTGTGCTCGATCATGGTTTGCCGGGCTTCGAAGTTGCCCTGCTTGGCCAGGGTGGCGTAATGCACCTCTTGCGGCGCCGTCAGCAGGGGCCGCGTGCCGATCTGGTTCAGATAGTGCTGCGTGGTATCGGTCGACAGCTCGGCCGCCAGCACCTTTTTCAGTTCATCGACACTTTCGACCAGCACGCTGACGCTGGCCACCTCGGCGCCCTCGGCCGCGTCGACGGCATCAATGCCGTCGAGTTCGCCGGCCTCGTCCGTCACGACTTCGTCTGCCCCGTCTTCCGGCAGTTCCGGCTCATCGTCCAGCTGATCGTGCGGCGCGTGTGTCATTGCTTTACCTAACGGTTAGGCAGGAATTTCGAAGGGTCGACAGGCTTGCCCTGCTGGCGGATTTCAAAGTGCAGCTTCACGCGGTCGGCATCGGAATCGCCCATTTCGGCGATGGCCTGGCCTTTGTTGACGTTCTGCCCTTCCTTCACCAGGATGCTGCGGTTATGCGCATAAGCCGACAACAGACTATTACTGTGCTTCACGATGACAAGATTACCATAACCACGGATTCCGCTCCCGGCATACATGACTTTTCCCGCGCCGGCCGCCACCACTTGCTGGCCCGCCTTGCCGGCGATGTCGACGCCCTTGTTCTTGCCTTCGTCGAAAGTGCCGATGACCTTGCCTTCGGAAGGCCACATCCAGCTGATCTTCTCGTCGCCAGGCGCCGCTGCTGCAGGCGCTGCCGCAGCGGCCGGTGCGGCGGCGACAGTTGCTGCCGGCGCTGGCGCAGGCTTGACGTCGCTGCTGCCGCCATCGGCGCGCAGCTCGGCCAGCGTGGCGTCGGAATACGCGCGCTTCTCGCCGCGCGGGCCGGTTTTCTTCGGCACGACAGGCGCGGCCGGCTTGATCTCCGTGACAGGCGGCATGACGATGGCCGACGTTTGCGCGCCGCCCGTGTCGCCATTCGGCGGCAGCACGCGCAATACCTGGTCGACCTTGATGTCGTTCGGGTTGCTCAAGTCATTCCAGGCCACCAGGTCGCGGTAATTCTGGCCGTGTTCCAGAGCGATGCGCAACAGGGTGTCGCCGCGCTTGACCGTGTAGTAAGCCGGGTCGCGGTCGCGCGGATCGCTGGCGGCGGCGCTGCTGCTCGATGGATGGCGCTCCACGACGGGCGCCTGGACGCCCGTGGTGCCACAACCGCTCAACAGCGCGGCCAAGGTGATGCTACATAGAAGTATGTTACTTTTCTTAATCATTCGCATGTAATTGTATGTCCTGCTTGCTAGCTGATCCGGGGATCATATGGTGCCCGGGCGCAAAGGTACGAAATGGCAGTCTTCCAGGGTCTGGCTGGTCCATTCCATTTTCCCCACCCGGGTAATGAGTTGTAAGTGTTGCAATTTAGCCCCCACCGGCGCAACCAGACGCCCGCCGGGCGCCAGCTGTTCCAGCAGGGCTTGCGGGACTTCCAGGCCGGCTGCGGCAAGGATAATCCCGTCGAAGGGCGCCGCCTGCGGCAAGCCAAGCATACCATCTCCGTACTGCAAGCGCAGATTTGACACGCGCAGCGGGCGCAGGTTGGCCTTCGCCAGCTCGTGCAGGGGCCGGATGCGCTCGATCGAATACACCTCTTTCGCCACCAGCGACAGCACCGTCGCCTGGTAACCGCAGCCCGTGCCGATCTCCAGCACGCGCTGCAAGTTGCCGCCCTGGCGCATCACTTCGATCATGCGCGCCACGATATACGGCTGCGAAATGGTCTGGTGATGGCCGATGGGCAAGGAGGCGTCGATATACGCCTGCGACGCCAGCGCCTCGTCCATGAACAGATGGCGCGGCACGGCTTGCATGGCGTCGAGCACCACCTGATCCTTGACGCCCTGTTTCGCGATGCGCGCCACCATGGCTCGGCGTACGGCCTCCGACACCAGCGGATTTTGCCGTGGCGGCGACGGCACCGCCGGTTGCGCCCGCTCATTGGCGATGGCCTGGGCCCGTGACGGCGCGATGGGCAGCGTGGCAGCGTGGTACGGCGCGCCTCCCCTGGCCGCATTTTGCGCCGCATTTTGCGTCGCCGTCTGCGGCGTGGCAATGCGCGACTGCGCCAGCGACGGCCCCCCGCCCTGCCTGGCGGGCTTGCCGGCCAGCGAATCGAGGGTCAGGGGGAAGGTACGCGGCTTGTCAGTCATAGTGAGCGGTCATGCCAGGCCTTTTGCCAGTGCATCGAGTTGGGTGGTATGGGTCAGGTCGATCTGCAACGGCGTGATCGAGACTTGTCCATGTTCAACGGCGTAAAAATCCGTGCCCGGCCCGCCTTCCTTGGCGGCACCGGCAGGGCCGATCCAGAAGATTTCACGGCCACGGGGATCGAGGGCGCGGATCACGGGCTCGGCCGAATGGCGCTTGCCCAGCCGCGTGGCCGCCATGCCTTGCAATTGCTCGTAAGGGATGGCGGGGATGTTCACATTCAGCAAATACGGTTTCTGCAGGGCGTCAAACTGGCGCTCGACGATTTCCCGCGCCACGCGGGCGGCCGCGTCCAGGTTGGCCCAACCGAATTGCGACTGGGAAAAGGCGATGGCGGGAATGCCGAACAGATAGCCTTCCGTGGCGGCCGCCACGGTGCCCGAATACAGGGTGTCGTCGCCCATGTTGGGACCGTTGTTGATGCCGGAGACCACCAGGTCGGGCCGCTCGATGAGCATGCCCGTCAACGCCACGTGCACGCAGTCGGTGGGCGTGCCGTTGACAAAATAAAAGCCGTTGGCCGCCTTGTGCACGGACAGGGGCCGGTCCAGGGACAGCGAATTGGACGCGCCCGAACGATTGCTGTCGGGCGCCACCACGACGATTTCCGCAATGGGCGCGAGCGCGTCGGCCAGGGCCGCCAGGCCTGGCGCCAGGTAACCGTCGTCGTTACTGATAAGAATTCTCATAACGAGATTTTACCTGAAGCAATGCCAACACTGCGCGTGCCACGCGCCGAATGGCAGCATTATTTATGCCGCCGCGCTGACATGGCACACAGCGTCAGCGCGGCTCGATGCCCGCTTCCGATAACGCCCCTTCCAGCGCCTGCACTTCATCCTCTTGCAAGGCCAGCAAGGCATTCAGATCACCTTGCAATTTATACATTCTTTTCAGCTGCGCCATGCCGCGCCTGCGCAGCTTGCCCGGCACGCCAGGGCGCAGCAGACCGGACTTCAAATGTTCGGCCAGTTCGCCCGCCTGCGCATACTGTTCGCGCTCGATCATGCCTTGCAACATCGAGATCATGCTGGCAAGGGTGTCCGGCTCGGCCACGTCGTGCCCGCTGGCGCGGCCGGCCAGGATGGTTTCCTGCAAATGCCGGGCGCCGTCCAGCACGCTGTCCGCATGCCCCGTGACGGGCGCATTCAGCAAGCGGTCGCTGCCGCTGAGCACCGCGTCTTCCAGCAGGCGCGCCGCCTCGCTCTCGCCCTGCTGCTGCAGGGTACCGGCCAATTGCTTCTTGCTGTGCAAGGTATCAAGGTGGTCTTCGCCCAGCAGGCGCGCATGCACTTCCAGCACTTGCTCCTGCACGCTGCGCGCCGCATCGAGCTCGCCACGCCGCAACAGCGCCTCGGCCAGCTTGCGCTGACTCATCAGGGTTTCAGGATGGTCGAGCCCGTGCGTGCGCTCGCGCGCCGCCACCTGGTCTTCGTGCAGCTGGCGCGCACCGGCCCAGTCGCCCTGCCCGGCCACGATATCGGCCAGCAAGTCGCGCGTGGCCAGGGTGGCCGCATGGTCGCTGCCCAGGCGCCGCTCCTGCACCTGCAGCACGGCAGCGAGCAGGCGCCGCGCGCCTTCCAGGTCGCCTGCGCGCCCCAGGGCCTGCGCCAGGGCCAGCTTGCTGCGCAAGGTATCGCCATGCTCGGCACCAAACAGGCGCTCGCGCGCCGCCACCACCGTGCCCAGCACTTGCTGCGCCTGCGCCAGCCGGCCCATGCGCAGCAAGGTGGCGGCGCGGCGATCCATCGCTTCCAGGGTCAGCGGATGCTCGCCGCCCAGCTGGCGCACATAGCTTGCCAGCACGGCATCTTGCAACAGCAGCGCCGCCGCCATTTCCCCCTGCAGCAACAGGGTTTGCGCCAGGCAGGCCCGGGCGGCCAGGGTGTCGGGATGCTCGCTGCCCATCACGCGCTCGCGCACGTCGAGCACGTCCTCTTCCAGGAAGCGCGCTTCATCGAGCTTGCCCAGCTGGCGCAGCAGGCGCGCCATGCCGCTCTTGCACGCCAGGCTGTCGGGATGTTCCTCACCCAGCAGGCGTACGCGGATCTCGACGCTCTGGCGAAAGGCGTCAAGCGCCTGCGCGCTGCGCCCCTCCTTGCGGTACAGCTCGCCCAGGCGGGCCAGGTCGCGCGCCAGCGGCAGGGCCACGGCGCGGCCCGGTTCGAGCAGCAAGGCCTGGCGCGCTTCGCTGATGGCGCCCAGCAAGGCGATTTCACGGCTCGATTGCCAGGGAAAGTAGCCGCCCGTCAGCCAGTGCAAAAAGGCTTCGAAAGTACGCGTGAGGGAAAAGCGGTCGCCGCCCTGGTCGATGCGCACGGCCAGCTGCTCGCCATAGGCAAAGGTTTTCGTCTGCTGCAGCTGGACTTCGTCGAAATAGCTGTCGAGGGCAATCTGCGACAAGCCGTAGGAAGTGCGCAGCAGGCGCTCGAACATGGGCTGGAAGCCGGCGATGCCCTTGTGCGCGTCGCCGCGGCGCCACTCGGCGCGCTGCGCCCCATCGCCCATTTCTATGCGCGAGGGCAAGGGGTAGACGAGCAGCGGACGCTGTTCATCCTCATGACTGCGGCGGTATTCGATGGCCCGGGTGACGAGCGCATCGACGCCTTCCAGGCTTTGCCGGTTCGGCGTGAAGACCACCACCAGCTTTTTCGGCAGCAAGGTGGTGCAGATGCCGGCACTGTCCGTGCGGCCCGTGCGCGAATCGACCAGCACGTAGCGGAAATGCTGGGCCAGGGTATCGGCGAAGCAGCGGAACAGGGCTGGGCAAGTGTCGAACAGCTGATCCCAGCGCATCTGCGCCAGGCGTTCGCTATAGCTGGCATCGAAACGCCCCGCGCGCATCAGGTACAGCGGGCTGCCCTGATCGACGCGCACCACGTATTGCTGCCAGTCGATGGCGTCGAGCACGCGCTGCGCCAGCGCCGCATCGTCGCGGCCCGCATCGTCGCGCCCCCTGGCCTGCCCGCCGCCACTTTCCAGGCTGAAGCGTTCCAGCTGCTGGCGGCAAGCCTCGAAGAATTCCAGTACGCCGGGACGCTCCTCGTGCTGCTCGAAATAATGGTGCAGGCCCGGCGCTTCCATGTCCCAGTCCAGCATCAGCACGGGCACGCTGGCGTTTTCACGGCGCGCCAGCAGGACGGCGATGTTCGACAGGGCCATGGTGCGGCCGGTACCGCCCTTGTAGGAATAGAAGGTGACGACTTCGCCAGGGGCGCTCAAAGGCGGCAGGGAGAGGCGTTGGCATTCCATGACAGGACCTTTTACGTGATTAACGCGGAAAGTGGGGAGGCGGAATGGCGCGCCATTCCGGTGGAATAGCGGGCAACACGAAACGGCTGCAATCGTGGCCGGGCGGTGTCGACCGCTTGAGCAAGTGGTAATGCGTGGCGATGCGCTGCACGATGCGGTCGATGTCGGGCAGGTATTGCGGATTCGACTTCAGGTCGCCGCTGGCCAGCGTATAGCCGGAGAAATCGACGTACAACCCCGACTCCGTGATTTGCGGCGGCAAGCCGTCCGGATGGCGCGTCATGATGATGGGGATGATCAGGTGGCTGGGCAGCGCATACCAGGCGCGCCGCTCCTGTTCGATTAGTTGCATGGCAGCAAATTCACGCCGCGTATAGCCGTGTGCTTCATATTTGGGCGTGTACAGCACGATCATGCAGACGCTCTGGCACATGGCGCGCGCCACGCGCAGGTCGATATCGTCGCCACCGCCGAGTTGCTCGCTGTCGATGAACAGCACTTCTTCACGGTCGAGGTGCGGTTCCAGATAGCAAGCCAGCGCCTCGATGAGATCATTCTTGAACTTGTTCATGAACGCATATTGGCCGTGTGCATAGCTCAAGAAACAGCCGTAGCGGATCTCCATGGCATCCCCCCTGTTCCCCGTGCGGCCCTGCCAACGCCGCGCCTTCATCCTGCAAGGCATGAACTCACTGTAGACCGCCCGGCAACAGCTCAGTTTGCGCTGGCGCAAAGATGTGTCTGGCGTCCTGGACATGGCAGAAAAAGCCAGAAACTGGCACGATCACGCCCATTTCTGGCATACCAGGCGCGCAGGCAAGCGCCGCACTGGAAGCGCTAGTGGCTTGATAACAAAGGGAAATATGCCGGCGCGCAACTGGCGCCGGCAAGCAGGACTCAAGCGAGGACTTAAGCGCCCTTGACGGGCAGATTGCGGAAGAACTCCACCACTTCGGCCGCATCGCGCGTGCGCTTGAACGGTGGCAGGCTTTGCCAGATGCGCTTGCCGTACGGCTTGGAAATGAGGCGCGGATCGCAGATCATCAGCACGCCGCGGTCGCCCTCGTCACGGATCAATCGGCCCGCGCCCTGCTTCAGGTTGATGATGGCTTCCGGCAGCGAATGGTGCATGAAGCCGTTCTTGCCCTGTTTTTCCATCACTTCGATGCGCGCCGCCAGCACGGGATCGTCGGGCGGCGCAAATGGCAGCTTGTCGATGATCACCAGAGAGAGCGCATCGCCGCGCACGTCGACGCCTTCCCAGAAGCTCTGGCTGCCGATCAGCACGCCATTCCCGGCGGCGCGGAACTGGTCCAGCAATTCCGTGCGGCCCTTGTCGCCCTGCACGAACAGGGGGTAGTTCAGGCCCCGCTGCTTGAATTCGTCGGCCAGGCGCTCGGCGGCCCGCTTGACGGCGCGCAAGGTGGTGCACAGGAAGAAGGTGCGCCCGCCCGCCGCCTCGATGATGGGCAAGGCGCAGTCGATGACGGCGTCCGTGTAGCCCAGCGAATTCGGCTGCGGCAGGTTTTGCGGCACGAACAGCAAGCCCTGCTGACCATAGTCGAAGGGGCTTGGCCAGGTGTGCGACGGTTCGCCCGTCAAGCCCATCTGTTCCGAAAAATGCTTGAAATCATTCTTCACGGCCAGGGTGGCGGACGTGAAAATCCAGCTGCGCGGCGTGCCTTCGCGCTGGTTGTTGAAGATCGGCGCGATCGACAATGGTGTTTTATGCAACTGCAAGGAGCTGGAAAACGCCTCCACCCAGAACACGGCTTCTTCGCCGGCCGCGACCTTGGCCTTCGGATCGAACTTCCAGCCGCTCAGCTGCTGCGCCAGTTCGACGCCGCGCACGCGGCACTGTTCCAGCGTTTCCGCCCGTTCCGCCTGGGTTTCCAGCACCGCCACCATGCCGTCGAGCTCATCTTTGAGCGTGTCCAGCGCCGGAAAGAAATCACTCGACGGGGCGATTTGCGGCAGGGACAGGCGCACGATATCCTGCGGGAAGGTCAAACGCAGGTCGCGCGCCGCCTTTTCCACCACCGTCACCGTCTTGGCCCAGTCGATGCCGCGCGCATGCGCCAGGCCCTCGGCCAGCACATCGCGGCACAGTTCCAGGATTTGCGAGGTCGACACCGTGTTGCCAAAGAACAAAGTGGCCGTATCGGGCAACTGGTGTGCCTCATCGAAGATGATGGTATTGGCCGAAGGCAGCAATTCGGCCACGCCCGTGTCCTTCAGGGCCACATCGGCAAAGAACAGATGGTGGTTGACCACCACCACGTCGGCCTGCTGGGCTTCCTTGCGGGCTTTCATGACGAAGCAATCCTGGTAATACTGGCACTCGGCGCCCATGCAGGTGTCGCGCGTGGACGTCACCAGATTCCAGATCATGGCGTTTTCCGGCACCTTGGCCAGTTCCGCCTTGTCGCCGGAGTTGGTCATCTTGATGAAGCGCGAAATTTCGCGCAAATGCCCCACGTCATCGCGCGAGGTCATGCGCCCGTTCTGCAAGGTACGTTCCAGATGATAGTGGCAGACGTAGTTCGAGCGGCCCTTCAGCAGGGCCACGGAGACCGGTGCCTGCAGCGCGGCGCGCACGGTAGGGATATCGCGCAGGAACAATTGGTCCTGCAAGTTCTTCGTGCCGGTAGACACGATGGTCTTGCCGCCCCACATCAGGGCCGGCACCAGGTAGGCGAAAGTTTTACCCGTGCCCGTGCCCGCCTCGGCGATCAGGGTGGTCTGGCTGTCGATGGCGTGGGCGATGGCCTTGGCCATTTCCGTTTGCGAACGGCGCGGCTTGTAGCTGCCCACGGCGGGACCGAGCGGGCCGCCCGCGCCGAACAGGCGCTCGATGTCGGCATCGTGCTTGCCAGGGGCCGCCTGGGGTTCGGCTGGCAGACTGGCGTGCAAATCGGCAGGCTGGCCATCTGGGTTTACAGGCAATAAATTGTGATCGGTCAAAATATACTTAAGTGAAGGCTGGACTGGACGCTGCTGGCGCCCCTCAGGCGGGAACGTCGGGCACCAACTGCATTTTCAGCAAGGTGATGTGATCCTTCAATTGCAATTTGCGCTTTTTCAGGCGGCGCAGCTGCAGCTCGTCATGGTGACCATCGAGTATCAGCAACTCGATGACGGCATCGAGGTCACGGTGCTCCACGTTGAGTTCAATCAGGCGCCGCTCTATTTGCTGTGCATCGCTCATGTGTTGCGTTCCAGGCAGTGTTGGTAACAGGCGCGCGCAACATACGCAGGCAGCCATTGACGCCGGCATCACCGGCAAGTGCGTAGTTTAACCTGCCACGCGCGTTAGGGCACGCCATTTCCGGCATGCCCTAAGCACGGCGGTGTTATTTGACCGGCGGCACAGGCACAGCGACGGCCGGCGTGCTGGCAGCCGCTTTGGCCGCCTTGGCCTGCGCTTCAGCCTGGCGCTCGGCCAGGCGTTGCGCCACTCTTTTCTGGCGCGCCGCGGCGTCAGCCTGCTTGCGCGCATAGTCTGCTTCGCGGGCTGCGCGGCGCGGCGCTTCGGCGGCTGCGGCAGCGGCCTGCTTCGCCACCTTCGCCGCTTGCGCAGCCTCGCGCTCGGCAAGGCTCTTGCCTTCCGGCTTGGGCGGCGCCGGCTCGGGCGTGACCACTTTCACGGGCTTGGGCATGGCCGCAGTGCGCTGCTCGGCGTCCAGGCGCGCATCTTCCTGCGTCCTGGCCAGATCGATATCGCGCAGGCGCACGGATTCGGCCCGCTTGAAGTAATTCGCTTCCGCCTCGACAGCGCGCAGGCGCACGAGGATCAGGCGGCGCTTTTCCTTGGCCTGGTCCAGGCAGTTATTCACGAAAAACTTGTCGTAGCACTCCAGTTCGCGCGCGGCAAACTCATTTTCGGCCGCCGCGCGTTCGCTGGCTGACTGCTTCAGCTTGGCGTCCGCTTCTTCCACCGACAAGGTCGCGGGCACCTGCGGTGCGCCAACCTCATCCAATGCTGCGGCACCCTGGTGCGCGCAGGCGGACAATGCCAGGACCAGGCCCAGCGCCGCACCCAGCTTGTATAGTGTATTTGCCATGATGTTCATTATCCCTGCCTCAAACGATCGCGTCGGCCGCGCCGCGCTGTTCTTTTTCCATGTATTCGCGCGATTGCATCTCGATGATACGCGAAACGGTACGGTGAAACTCGTTGGCCAGCATGCCGTTCGTGTACAGCTGCTCGGGCGCCACTTCGGCCGACATGACCAGCTTGACCTTTTGATCATAAAAGACGTCGATCAGCCAGGTAAAGCGGCGCGCTTCGGACGACTGCGCCGCCGACATGGCCGGTATGCCGGACAATATCACCGTATGGAAGCGGCTGGCGATTTCCAGGTAATCATTTTGCGAGCGGGGTCCGCCGCACAGGGTGGCGAAATCGAACCAGATGATGCCGCCAGCGCGGCGCAGGCAATGGATTTCGCGGCTCTCGATGCGGATGCGCGCGTCTTCATCGGCCGTCTCGGCGATGCGCGTGTAGGCATCGCGCAAGGCCTTGTCGGTGGCGGCGCCCAGCGGCGTGTAGTAACTTTCCACCTGTTCCAGCGCGCGGCCGCGGTAATCGACGCCCGCGTCGACGTTCATCACGTCGAGCTTGTCCTTCAGCAGCGCGATGGTCGGCAGCATGCGGTCGCGGTGCAGGCCGTCCGGATACAGCAGGTCGGGATCGTAATTCGAGGTCATGATGAAGGACACGCCATTGGCGAACAGGGCCGACAGCAAGTTGTACAGGATCATCGCGTCGGCGATGTCCGAGACGTGGAATTCATCGAAGCAGATCAGGCGGTATTTCTTGGCGATGCGCTTGGCCACATCGTCGAGCGGATCGGCCACGCCCTTCAATTCGTCGAGCTGCTGGTGCACGCCGCGCATGAATTCGTGGAAGTGCAAGCGCGTCTTGCGCACTACCGGCACGACCGAGTAAAAACTGTCCATCAGGAACGATTTGCCGCGCCCCACGCCGCCCCACATGTACACGCCTTTCGGCACGGCAGGACGGTTCAGCAGGCGCTTGAAGGTACTCGAGCGCTGGCCCTTGTAGGCCACCCACTCGTCATAGCACAGCTGCAGGCGGTCGACCGCGCGCCGTTGGGCGGCATCGGCCTTGAAATCACGCTTCTGCAACGCGTGCTGGTAAAACTCTTCTACGTTCATGGGATTCGCTTTAACGCACAAGGGCGCCGGCGGAAAAAATCCGCGAGCGCCCCTGTAGGACTAACTACAATTAAAAGTTCAACGTGCGCTTGTCAACCGCCAGTGCCGCTTCCTTGGTCGCTTCCGACAAGGATGGGTGCGCGTGGCAGATGCGCGCGATGTCTTCTGCCGAGGCCTTGAATTCCATCGCCACGACGGCTTCGGAAATCAGTTCGGAGGCCATCGGGCCGACGATGTGCACGCCGAGGATTTCATCGGTGGTCGCATCGGCCAGGAATTTCACCATGCCCGAAGTGTCGCCCAGCGCGCGTGCACGGCCGTTGGCCATGAACGGGAAGGTACCGGCCTTGTAGGCGATGCCTTCGGCCTTCAGGGTTTGCTCGGTCTTGCCGACCCACGCGATTTCCGGCGAGGTGTAGATCACCCACGGAATCGTGTTGAAGTTGGTGTGACCGTGCTGGCCGGCGATACGCTCGGCCACGGCAACGCCTTCTTCTTCGGCCTTGTGCGCCAGCATCGGGCCGCGCACGACGTCGCCCACTGCCCACACGTTCGGCAGGTTGGTCTTGCAGTCGCCGTCGACGGCGATGAAGCCGCGTTCGTCCAGCTGCAGGCCGACCTTGTCCGCGCCCAGACCATTCGTGTTCGGCGTACGGCCGATCGAGATGATCAGTTTGTCGAACACGGCTTTTTGCGCTTCGCCCTTGGCGTCCACGAATTCCACGGTGACGTCTTTCTTGCCTGGCGTGATGGCGCCGATCTTGCAACCGAGGTTGATCTTCAAGCCTTGCTTGATGAACAGCTTCGACGCTTCCTTGGCGATCTGCTCGTCGACGGCGCCCAGGAAGACCGGCAGGCCTTCGAGCACGGTGACGTCGGAACCCAGGCGGCGCCAGACGCTGCCCATTTCCAGACCGATCACACCGGCACCGATGACGCCCAGCTTGGCTGGAACGGCGTCGATGGTCAGTGCGCCCGTGTTCGACAGGATCAGTTTCTCGTCGAATGGTGCACCCGGCAATTCGCGCGCGTTCGAACCCGTGGCGATGACCACATGCTTGGCCGTCAGGGTTTCGTTGGCTGCGCCCGTCACGCTGATGTCATACGTGCCAGCGGCGGCGGCAGCGAAAGCGGCGCGGCCGTGGAAGAAGGCGATCTTGTTCTTCTTGAACAGGTACAGGATGCCGTCGTTGTTTTGCTTGACGACGGTGTCTTTGCGCTTGAGCATCTGGCCCAGGTTCAGCTTCAGGCCGGCGACGTCGATGCCGTGCTCGGCGAAGCTGTGGCCCGCGTGTTCAAAATGCTCGGACGATTGCAGCAGCGCTTTCGACGGGATGCAGCCGACGTTGGTGCAGGTACCGCCAGGCGCGGCGCCGCCCTTGGCGTTCGACCACTCGTCGACGCAAGCGACGGAAAAGCCCAGCTGCGCTGCGCGGATGGCGGCGATGTAGCCGCCAGGGCCCGCACCGATGACGACTACGTCAAATTGTTTAGTACTCATGTTTTGTTATTCCAATCTCTTCGTCTGGTACGAAAATCCACAATAGAAGGTAAATCACCACGCCGAAGCCGAAGGTCAATGTAAACAGGACGAAGACGAGGCGCCAGATCCACGCTTCCATGCCGGAAGCGCGGCCCAGGCCGCCACAGACGCCACCGAGCCAGCGGTCGTTGCGCGAACGGCGCAGGCGGTTGAATTCCTGCACCAGGTCGTTCGACGGAGCGGAGTCGGAGGGACTGTCCGATTTGTCCAGGTTGATATTGCTCAGGAGCTTGGCTTTCGCTTGCGCGAATTCCGCGTCGCTCAGGGCGCCCGCCAGGTGCAACTCGTGCAGACGCTTGATTTCTTCAGAGACGTTCATGAGAATCCTCTTTCATTGAGATCAGCCAGCTGCGTCTTCTGGCAAGGGGTATCAGCTACATTGCCCCGGCGGCGACGCCGGGGGACTACGGTGCTTACAGGTCCAGCAACAGGCGTGCAGGATCTTCCAGCGCTTCTTTCATCGCCACCAGGCCCAGGACGGCTTCGCGGCCGTCGATGATGCGGTGGTCGTAGGACATGGCCAGGTAGTTCATCGGACGTACCACGATCTGGCCGTTTTCGACCACGGCGCGGTCCTTGGTCGCATGCACGCCCAGGATGGCCGATTGTGGCGGGTTGATGATCGGGGTCGACAGCATGGAGCCGAAGGTGCCGCCGTTCGAGATCGAGAACGTGCCGCCCGTCAAGTCGTCCAGGGTCAGCTTGCCTTCCTTGGCTTTCGCACCGAATTCACCGATTTTTTTCTCGATGTCGGCGATCGACAGCTGGTCCGCATTGCGGATGATAGGCACGACCAGGCCACGTGGCGAACCGACAGCGATGCCGATGTCGAAGTAGCCGTGGTACAGGATGTCGTTGCCGTCAACGGAAGCGTTGATGATCGGGTATTTTTTCAGCGCGGCGACGGCAGCCTTGACGAAGAAGGACATGAAGCCCAGCTTGACGCCGTGCTCTTTCTCGAACTTGTCCTTGTACTTGTTGCGCAGGTCGATGACCGGCTGCATGTTCACTTCATTGAACGTGGTCAGGATGGCGTTCGTCGATTGCGATTGCAGCAGGCGCTCGGCGATACGTGCGCGCAGGCGGCTCATCGGCACGCGCTCTTCCGGACGGTCGCCCAGGCTGGCGATGGTCGGCGTGGCGACTTGCTGCAGCGCTGGCTTGGCAGCGGCTGGCGCCAGTGGCGCAACAGCTGGCTTGGCGGAAGCGGCCAGGGCGTCGCCCTTGGTCACGCGGCCATCTTTACCGGAACCGGCGACGTCACCAGCGGACAGGCCTTTTTCGGACAGGATCTTGGCAGCGGCAGGCATGGCGACATCGCCTTTGGTCGCAGCGGCTGGTGCCGACGCGTTAGCGGTATCCTGGGCTGCAGCAGCCAGGGCTGGCGCAGGCACGGCCGACACTTCCATCGGGCTGACCTTGGCCGAGCCGTCGGTGTCGATGATGGCGATGACTTCGCCGGCGACGACGGTGGCGCCGTCAGCCTTGATGATCTGCACGATCACGCCAGCGACGGGCGCCGGCAGTTCCAGCACCACTTTATCGGTTTCGATATCGATCATGTTTTCGTCGCGCGCAACTGGTTCGCCGACTTTCTTGTGCCATGCCAGCAGGGTCGCTTCTGCAACCGATTCCGACAACTGGGGAACTTTGACTTCGATTTGTGCCATGTAAAACTCCGTTTATTTTGTTATTGCGGCGCCGCCCCTGCGTAGCAAGGGCGGCGCTCCGTCATGATGTATGCGAGCAGGCGCCATGCATACACATGGCGCCTCTTATCCTGCCACTTACTTGGTCAGGATAAAACCCTTCAGCTTCGAGAATGCCGTTTCCAGCAGATCTTTTTGCTGGGCGTAGTGCTTGTCATAGTAACCGACAGCAGGCGACGCCGAAGCAGGACGGCCGGCGTAAGCCAGACGCTGACCAGCTTCCAGGCCTTCGAAGATGTTGTGCTGGATCTGGAACCAGGCGCCCTGGTTTTGCGGCTCGTCCTGGGCCCATACGACTTCGACCAGGTTCGGGAACTTCTTCAGTTCAGCAGCGAACGACTTGTGCGGGAACGGATATAGCTGTTCCAGGCGCACGATGGCCGTGTCGGTCTGGCCGCGTGTCTTGCGTGCGTTGACCAGGTCGTAGTAGACCTTGCCCGAGCAGGCGACGACGCGCTTGACTTTCTTGGCATCGATTTTGTCGTCGACTTCGCCGATCACGGTCTGGAAACCACCCTTGGACAGGTCGGTCAGCGGCGAACCGGCATCCTTGTTGCGCAACAGCGACTTCGGCGTCAGGATGACCAGCGGCTTGCGGAACTGGCGCACCATCTGGCGACGCAGCAAATGGAAGATCTGCGAAGCCGTCGTCGGCTGCACCACTTGCATGTTGTTGTCTGCGCACAGCTGCAGGAAACGCTCTGGACGCGCGGACGAGTGCTCAGGACCCTGGCCTTCGTAACCGTGCGGCAGCATCATGACCAGGCCAGAAGCGCGGCCCCACTTCACTTCGCCGGAGCTGATGAATTGGTCGATCACCACTTGCGCGCCGTTGGCGAAGTCGCCGAACTGGGCTTCCCAGATCGTCAGGGTGTTCGGTTCAGCGGTCGAGTAGCCGTATTCGAAGGCCAGTACGGCTTCTTCGGACAGCACCGAGTCGATGACGGTGAACGGCGCCTGGTTGTCCGAGACGTTTTGCAGCGGAATGTAGGTACCTGCATCCCAGCGCTCGCGGTTCTGATCGTGCAGGACGGCGTGGCGGTGCACGAAGGTGCCGCGGCCGGCATCCTGGCCCGTCAGGCGGATGGCGTAGCCGGACGAGACCAGCGATGCGTAGGCCAGGTGTTCGCCCATGCCCCAGTCCAGGTTCATTTCGCCACGGCCCATGGTGCCACGGTCGCCCAGTACTTTTTCAACCAGCGAGTGGACCTTGAAGTCGTCCGGCACGCTGGTGATGCGGCTGGCCAGGCGTTTCAGTTCCGTCATCGGCACGGCGGTGTCGGCCGAATCGGTCCATTTCTTGTTCAGGAACGGCAGCCAGTCGACGGCGTACTTGTTCTTGAAGTTCGAGATGACCGGATCGACGGTATGCTTGCCGGCGTCCATGGCGTCGCGGAAAGCGGCCACCATCTTGTCGCCGCCATCGGCAGGGATCACGCCTTGCGCTACCAGCTTGTCCGCGTACAGCTTGCGGGTGCCTGGATGCTGGCCGATCTTCTTGTACATCAGTGGCTGCGTCAGTGCCGGCGTATCCTGCTCATTGTGGCCCAACTTGCGGTAGCAGATGATGTCGAGGACGATGTCCTTCTTGAATTCCATGCGGTAGTCGAGCGCGATTTGCGTCGCCAGCACCACGGCTTCAGGATCATCGGCATTGATGTGCAGGACCGGTGCTTCGATCATCTTGACGACGTCCGAGCAGTACAGGGTCGAGCGGGCATCGCGCGGATCCGAGGTGGTGAAACCGATCTGGTTGTTGATCACGATATGCACCGTGCCGCCCGTATGGTAGCCGCGGGTTTGCGCCAGATTCAGCGTTTCCATGACCACGCCCTGGCCGGCGAAAGCGGCATCGCCGTGCACCAGGATAGGCAGCACTTGCGCGCCCTGCGCGTCGCCGCGGCGATCCATGCGGGCCTTGACGGAACCTTCGACCACAGGGTTGACGATTTCCAGGTGCGACGGGTTGAACGCCAGCGACAGGTGGACCGGGCCGCCTGCGGTGGAGATATCCGACGAGAAGCCTTGATGGTACTTCACGTCGCCGGCAGGCAGGTCGTCGCCATGCTTGCCTTCGAATTCTTCGAACAGTTCCTGTGGCGCCTTGCCCAGGGTGTTCACCAGTACGTTCAGGCGGCCGCGGTGGGCCATGCCGATGACGATTTCCTGCACGCCTTTTTCGCCGGCGCGCTGGATGGTTTCATCCATCGAGGCGATAAAGGTTTCGCCGCCTTCCAGGGAGAAGCGCTTCTGGCCCACGTAACGGGTGTGCAGATAGCGTTCCAGGCCTTCAGCCGCGGTCAGGCGGTCGAGGATGTGGATTTTTTTCTCTGGGGTGAAATTCGGGGTGGAGCGGATCGATTCCAGTTTCTCTTGCAACCAGCGCTTTTCGGCCGGATCGGAGATGTACATGAATTCGGCACCGATCGAACGCGTGTAGGTGTCGCGCAGATAGTTGAGCAGATCGCGCAGGGTGGCGGTCTCGGGGCCAAAATAGGTATTGCTGATGTTGAACACGGTGTCCATGTCAGCGTCGGTGAAACCGTAGAAGCTCGGCTCGAGCTCAGGGATCATCGGACGTTCCTGGCGTTGCAGCGGATCCAGATTGGCCCAGTGCGAACCGAGGTAGCGGTAAGCGGCGATCAGTTGCGTTGCAGCAACACGTTTGCGGCCCATTTCAGCATCGAAGGAAGCGGTCACCGTGCGGATCGGACCTGCTTTTGCGCGCTCGGCGAACGAGGCGACGACGGAGGCATGCGCCACGTCAGGCTTGTTGCTGCCATCGACGGCAGGCACGTGCTGCATCGCGTCGAAGTAGGAGCGCCAGTTATCGGGTACCGAGCCTGGATTGTTCAGATACGCTTCGTACAGGTCTTCCACGTACGGAGCATTCCCACCGAACAGGTAGGAGTTGGTCGTTAATTGCTGCATATATTGCTCACCTTTCTTCGCGTTTCGCGAGGAATTAGCGGGTTAATCTAACCTTCCGCGACACGGCCTGACCGGTTAGCGGATTGCACATCAAGTTGTGGGGAAGGGCTTTTTTATTGCACCAGCATTCTGCATACCGTCATTTAGAATAGCACGCGGTATTGTAACGCAACAACGGCTAGTTGAATTTATTTGGCAAGCAAATGTAAGCCGGGTGCTTGATTTTCCCGGGCTTGCCAGCCTGTTACTGTTGTGCTTACGGCACTTTCACACCCGCGCTGGCGTGCCGCTTGCGCCCGACTGGTCTGCCCGATGACGGCGCCGCCGCGATGGCCGCCAGCCAATCGGCATCGCCGGCAAACCAGTCCACCAGGAAGTCGAGCATGGTGCGCAGCAGCGGCGACATGTGCTGGCGCGAGGTGTAGATACCGTAGATGCCCATGTCCTGCGGCTGATACGCGGGCAAGAGTTCCACCAGTTGCCCGCTGGCGATCAGCGGCGCGGCCGAATAGCGCGGCTGCATGGCGATGCCCGCCCCCGCCACCGTCGCCACCAGCAGCACCAGCGATTCATTCGCCGACAGGCGGCCGCTGACGGGGACAGTAAGCGCTTCCCCGTCGTGCGTGAACTGCCACAGGCTCTTGCCGAAATACGTATAGGTCAGGCAGTTATGCAGGGCCAGGTCCTCCGCCCGGCGCGGCGTGCCATGCGCCGCCAGATACGATGGTGCAGCGCACACCACCGAGGCGCAACTGGCCAGCTGGCGCGCGATCAGGTTCGGTTCGAGCGCGTTCGTGATGCGGATCGCCAGGTCGATGCGCTGCTCCACCAGGTTGACGGCGCGGTTCTCCATCTGCAGGTCGACGGCGGCGCGCGGGTAGCGCTGCAGGTAAGCGGTCACTGCGCCAGCGAGCGCCGTCTGCGCCAGCGATTGCGAGCAGGTAATGCGCAGCAGGCCGTGCGGCGTGTCGGCGCCTTCCGGCGCGGCGACGGCCATGGCGCCGGCCACTTCCAGCATCTGCCGGCAGCGCGCCAGGGTCGCCTCGCCCGCATCCGTCAGGCTCAAACGACGCGTGGTGCGATGCAGCAGACGCGCCCCCGCCCACTGCTCCATCTCGGCCAGGTAACGCGTCACCATGGCGCGCGACATGTCGAGCGCCTCGCTGGCAGCCACCATGCTGCCGCGCTCGGCAATGGCGACAAATACTTGTGCGGCGGTGATGCGGTCCATGCGGATACTCCCTTGATTCATCCGATCCATGCAACTAAGTATTGCAATCTACCCTATTTGTCGCATTTGGTCGAAAGGATAATATGCAGCAAGAGTATCGAATAGCGAAAGAATCCTATGCTGGCACGCGCCACCCTTCCTTTCCGCACGCTGGAAACCTTCCAACTGGACGTGCTGGGCTGCGCACCGGCCACTTCGCTGCTGCTGAGCGGCGTAGCGGACGCCATCCTGATCAACGCCCAGTTCCTGCGCAACGATGCGACGCAGTTAGCGCACACCATCGCCGCCAGCGGCAAGCGCCTGACCACCATCTATATCAGTGCGGCCGAACCGCAAGCCTATTTCGGCCTGGGCGTATTGCAGCAAGCCTTTCCGCACGCCCACATCCTCGCCAGCGGCGCCACGGTCGAGGCGATCCGCCGCCAGGCCGGCGCCAGGGTCGCCCACTGGGGCGGCATCCTCAAGCACAATGCGCCGCGCCGCATCGTCATGCCCCAGCCCTATGAGGGCGACAGCCTGCAACTCGAGGGCCGGCAGATTGCCTTGCGCCAGCTGGAAGCGGCATTCGACTGACACGCCGCGTCTTACAAGGCCGCCAGGTAGCGTTCATACGCTTGCGCGCTGTGCGCCAGCCGCTCGGCATAGCCCACCTCCTTCGGACCGTCTTCCGCGCCATAAAAGGCAAAGAAGCGGCGCTTGTCGGCGCCGATATACGCCAGGGTGACATCGAACGGCGCCAGCAGCTGCGCCAGGGTGACGTTCCACTTGCCTTGCGGCGTGAAGTCCTGCTGCCGGATGCCGGCCGTGACGGCCAGCGCCACCTTGCGGCCCTGGAAGGCGTCACCGCCCGTGCCGTAAGCCCAGCCATACGCCAGCACCTCATCGAGCCACTGTTTCATCATGGGCGGACAGTTAAACCAGTACACGGGGAACTGCAAGACCACATTGGCGTGCGCCTCCACCAGCGCCTGTTCGCGCGCCGCATCGATTTTTCCTTCCGGATAAGCCTGGTACACATCATGCATGGTGTAACGGTCAGGATACTGCGCCAGTTCCTGCAGCCAGCGCTTGTTGGCCACTGACGTGGCGATCGAGGGATGGAAGACGATTACGAGGGTTTTCATCATGCTGCTTTCCTGAAGTGAAATGGATGCACCGGCCCCACACTCTCAGGAAAGCAGGCAAGCCGGTACCCTGCCCCGTGGCGCGCAGCATGTGGCTGCGCGCCTGCAGAGGCAGAAACAGCATAGCCATACCGGGTACTTTTCACAAGTACGCACATTGACTGCTCATACAGGAAGAAAAGTAAGCTGCAAGACCGCAGAAAGTCCCTTGAGCAAGCGCCTCCGTATCAGACTGGCTGGTGCCGCTCGCCCCACGCGCACAGGGTATGCAGCACGGGGATCAGCGATATGCCCTTGCTGGAGAGCGAATACTCAACCTTGGGCGGCACTTGTGGATACTCCTTGCGCACGATCAGCGCATCGGCCTCCAGCTCCTTCAGCACGACGCTGAGGGTCTTGAAGGCGATGCCGCCGAGATGGCGCTTGAGTTCGTTGTGCCGCAGCACGGTGTTTTCCGCCAGCGCATACAGGATCAGCATCTTGTATTTGCCACCGATCAGCGACAAGGTGTAGCCAAATGCCGTATCGCCCAGGGCCACGCCGCCAGGGGCGCAGGTTTCTTCATTCATCGCGTTGTGCTTCCTGTTGATCCGGGGGTTGAGCCTAACAGCCCGGCATAAAAAAACGGGCCGAAGCCCGTTTTTGATTGCTCGATACCGCTCTGGATTAACGCTTGTCCAGTGGCAGTACTTCGCGCGTCGTCGAACCGACGAACAGCTGGCGCGGACGGCCGATTTTTTGCTCTGGGTCGGCGATCATTTCGTTCCACTGGGCGATCCAGCCGATCGTACGGGCCATAGCGAAGATACCGGTGAACAGCGACACCGGGATGCCCAGCGCCGATTGCACGATGCCCGAGTAGAAGTCGACGTTCGGGTAGAGTTTGCGCGACACGAAGTAGTCGTCGTTCAGTGCAATCTTTTCCAGTTCCATCGCCAGCTTGAACAGCGGGTCGTCTTGCAGACCCAGTTCTTGCAGCACTTCGTAGCAGGTTTCACGCATCAGCTTGGCGCGTGGATCGAAGTTCTTGTACACGCGGTGGCCAAAGCCCATCAGCTTGACGCCGGAGTTCTTGTCCTTGACTTGCTCGATGAAGGCAGGGATGTTCTCGACGGTGCCGATTTCTTTCAGCATGTTGAGTGCCGCTTCATTCGCGCCGCCGTGGGCAGGGCCCCACAGGCAGGCGATACCGGCAGCGATACAGGCGAACGGGTTGGCGCCCGACGAACCGGCCAGACGGACGGTCGATGTCGAGGCGTTTTGCTCGTGATCCGCGTGCAGGATCAGGATGCGGTCCAGGGCGCGCACCAGCACGTCGTTGACCTTGTACTCTTCGCACGGATTGGCGAACATCATGTGCATGAAGTTGGCGCTGTACGACAGGTCGTTGCGTGGGTACACGAACGGCTGGCCGACCGAGTACTTGTAGGTCATGGCGACCAGGGTTGGCATCTTGGCGATCAGGCGGATGGCCGACACTTCGCGGTGATGCGGGTCGTTGATGTCCAGCGAATCATGGTAGAACGATGCCAGCGCGCCGACGGTGCCCACCAGGACCGACATCGGATGCGCGTCGCGGCGGAAGCCACGGAAGAAGAATTGCATCTGTTCGTGCACCATCGTGTGCTTGGTGACGGTGTCGACGAACTTGGCTTTCTGCGCCGCGTTCGGCAGTTCGCCGTTCAGCAGCAGGTAGCACGATTCCATGAAGTCGGCGTTGACGGCCAACTGTTCGATCGGGTAACCACGGTACAGCAGCTCGCCCTTGTCGCCGTCGATGTAGGTGATCGACGAGTTGCAGGCGGCCGTCGACATAAAGCCTGGGTCGTAGGTGAACTTGCCGCTACCGGCGTACAGTTTGCGGATGTCGATGACGTCCGGGCCAACCGTGCCTTTGTAGATTGGAAATTCAAGCGATGGGCTGCCATCGGAGAACGACAGGGTAGCTTTTGTGTCAGAGATATTCATGGGCTCTTCCTTCTCGGGAGTGAGTCGAAATAAAAAATCAAAAATTCTGGCTGCAATTCGCACCGCACTCGGCAGTGCTACAGCGCGCCACTCGCACCGTTTGCAATATATCGCCCAGGCGTCTAGGCAATGCGCAGTCGTTGCAGCAGTGCGCGCACATGCGGCAGATCGACTTCGCCTTCCGGCTCTTTACGGGCCAGTACCAGATCCATTAACGCATTGTCCGATAAATCCAGCAAACGCGTCAGCGCGTCAACTTCTTCATCGGTCAATTCGGTTTCATACGCATCGAGAAAACGGGTCAGGATAATGTCGTTTTCCAGCAGGCCACGGCGTGAACGCCAGCGCAGGCGGGCGCGGTTGGCCGGGTCGGCCTGATGCGAGGACAAAATTGATTCTGTCATTTGGTTTACCACTTTACGGGTGCCTTGCGGCACGGTACTGCTTTGCAGGCGCCGCCTGCAGGCAAGAGAGGATACCCTCTTCCCGCAAACGGCGCCCGGCGGACGCGATCAGACGAATCAGATCGCGCGGCGGACCATCAATTCCTTGATCTTGCCGATCGCCTTGTTCGGGTTCAAGCCTTTCGGGCAAACGTCGACGCAGTTCATGATCGAATGGCAGCGGAACAGGCGGTACGGGTCTTCCAGGTTGTCCAGACGCGCGCCGGTGGCTTCGTCGCGCGAATCGGCGATGAAGCGGTAGGCTTGCAGCAGGCCTGCCGGGCCGACGAATTTGTCCGGATTCCACCAGAACGACGGGCACGACGTGGAGCAGCATGCGCACAGGATGCACTCGTACAGGCCATCGAGTTCTTCGCGCTGTTCCGGCGACTGCAGGCGTTCTTTTTCAGGCGGGATCGAATCGTTGATCAGGAACGGCTTGATCGAATCGTACTGCTTGAAAAATTGCGTCATGTCGACGATCAGATCGCGGATGACCGGCAAACCTGGCAACGGACGCAGCACGATAGGCTCCGACAGTTCGTTCAGGTTGGTGGTGCATGCCAGGCCGTTCTTGCCGTTGATGTTCATCGCGTCCGAACCGCACACGCCTTCGCGGCACGAGCGGCGCAGGGCCAGCGAGTCATCGACGTCCGCCTTGATGCGCTGCAGTGCATCGAGCAGCATCTTGTCGGTGTCTTTCAGTTCGACCGTCAGGTCTTGCATGTACGGCTTGGCATCCTGGTCAGGATCGTAGCGGTAGATTTTGAATTTGAGAGTGCGTGCCATGGTATAGCCTTAGAAAGTACGTGGTTTCGGTTTGAAGGTATCAACCGTCAGCGGCTTGGTCACGACTGGCTTGTATGCCAGTCGGTTGCCTTCCGAATACCACAGAGTGTGCTTCATCCAGTTGTCGTCGTCACGTTGCGGATAGTCGTCCTGGGCGTGGGCGCCGCGCGATTCCTTGCGGGCTGCTGCCGAAACGATGGTCGCTTTCGCCGTTTCGATCAGGTTGTCCAGTTCCAGCGCTTCCACGCGGGCCGTGTTGAAGACCATCGATTTATCCTTGAAGGAGACGTGCTTGCGGCGCTCGTCGAGCTTCATGATTTCTTCGACGCCCTTGTTCAGCATCTCGTCGGTACGGAATACGCCGCAGTACTTCTGCATCGTTGCGCGGATGTCGTTCGCCACGCCCTGCACGGTTTCCGTGCCGGTCGAGTTTTCCAGGCGCGCCAGGCGGCCCATGGCAAATTCGGCAGCGTCGGCTGGCAAAGGCTTGTTTTCCTTGGCTTTCAGGCCGCTGTTGACGATGTGATTGCCGGCCGCGCGGCCGAAGACCACCAGGTCAAGCAGCGAGTTCGTGCCCAGGCGGTTGGCGCCGTGCACCGACACGCAGGCACATTCGCCGATCGCGTACAGGCCGTTGACGACCTTCGCCGAATTGTCCGGACCGGTCGGGGTGACGACCTGGCCGTGGATGTTCGTTGGAATGCCGCCCATCTGGTAGTGAATCGTCGGCACGACAGGAATCGGTTCCTTGGTGGCGTCGACGTTGGCGAACTTGTGGCCGATTTCCAGGATCGACGGCAGGCGCTTGGCGATGGTGTCGGCGCCGATATGGCGCAGGTCCAGCATCACGTGGTCCTTGTTCGGACCGCAGCCGCGGCCTTCCTTGATTTCCTGGTCCATCGAACGCGAGACGAAATCGCGCGGCGCCAGATCCTTCAGGGTCGGCGCATAGCGCTCCATGAAGCGTTCGCCTTCGCTATTGATCAGGATGCCGCCTTCGCCGCGCACGCCTTCGGTGATCAAGACGCCCGCGCCGGCCACGCCGGTCGGGTGGAACTGCCAGAATTCCATGTCTTGCAGCGGCAGGCCGGCGCGTGCTGCCATGCCCATGCCGTCGCCGGTGTTGATGAAGGCATTCGTCGAGGCGGCGAAGATGCGGCCTGCGCCACCCGTTGCCATCACCGTCGTCTTTGCTTCCAGGATCATGCATTCGCCGGTTTCCATTTCCAGCGCCACAACACCGATCACGTCGCCTTCGGCGTCACGGATCAGGTCGATTGCCATCCATTCGACGAAGAAGTGCGTACGCGCACGGACGTTGCGCTGGTACAGCGTGTGCAACAGGGCGTGACCGGTACGGTCGGCTGCCGCGCAAGCGCGCTGCACCGGCTTTTCGCCGAAGTGGGCCGTGTGGCCGCCGAAGGGACGCTGATAGATGGTGCCATCAGGGTTGCGGTCGAACGGCATGCCGAAGTGTTCCAGTTCGTACACGACTTTCGGTGCTTCACGGCACATGAATTCGATGGCATCCTGGTCGCCCAGATAGTCGCCACCCTTGACGGTGTCGAACATGTGCCAGAACCAGTTGTCTTCGGCCATATTGCCGAGCGACGCGCCGATACCGCCCTGCGCCGCCACGGTGTGCGAGCGGGTCGGGAAAACTTTCGACAAAACAGCGACGTTCAGACCGGCTTCAGCCAGTTGCAACGACGCGCGCATGCCGGAACCGCCGGCGCCAACGATGACCGCATCAAAGCGGCGGGTAGGAATTGCAGATTTATATGCTGCCACGATTACACACTCCAGAGTATCTGCACCGTCCAAGCGGCACAAGCGATCAACCACAGCATGGTGGCAATTTGCAGCGTCAGACGGAGGCCAGCGCTTTTCACGTAGTCCATCCAGATGTCGCGTACGCCAACCCATGCGTGGTAAAACAGGGCGACGAAAGTCACCAGGCTGAACAATTTAAACCACTGCTGCGCAAACAAACCGGCCCAGCCTTCATAGCTGAAGTTGCTGCCGGTGAGGAAGGAAATCAGCAGGATGGCCACATAAGCCACCATGACGATGGCGGTGACGCGTTGCGCCAGCCAGTCGCGCAAGCCGTAATGGGCACCGACGACGAGGCGTTTCGGTCCGATGTTATTGTCTGCCATTAAAATACTCCAAACAGTTTCAAAGCGACCAATGCCGTCAACACCACGCTCACGACCAGTACGGACGTGGCGGTCTTGCGAGCCGAATCTTTTTCGATAGCAACGTGCACATCCATGAACAGGTGGCGGATGCCGGCGCAGAAGTGGTGCAGGAAGGCCCAGACCAGAGCCAGGGTGATCAGCTTGACGAACCAGTGCGAGGCGATGCCCTGGAAGTAAGCGTAGGACATTTCGGAACGCAAGCTCAGTTCCAGCATGTACAGGATGCAGGGCAGCAGGGCGAACATGATGAAACCGCTGATGCGATGCAGGATCGAGACGATGGCGCCGACGGCCATGCGGTAGTTCGACAATTCGGTAACATGAATGTTACGGAATTCCGGCCGTTCTTTTTTTGGTACTTCTCTTACGGCTTCAGACATAACAAAAACCTCCCCTTGATAACTAAATATTGAAGCGAAGCCGCGATTTTCGCCGATTTTCGCAACCCACACCAATATCTATTGTTGCATATAACCAAAATGGTTTTTTACTACAAAATATCGCGCTACTTTCCGTAGTTCACGTAATTTAATTACAGAATCGCCGGCAAAGCACGGCCCGCCGGAGCGGGCCATGCTTTAGCTGCGCTTTCTGTTGTCTCCGCTGCCCGCCTTGCGGCAGGCATCTTGCAAGCGATGCACTTCAGCCTTGCTGCTTGTCCGGGTACCCGCAGGCCCCCCGCCGCTTCAGCTGAGTTCATTCTGATAATGATGGCGACTGGTCAGATACAAGCCGCGGCGCAGTTCGACCGGCTTGTCACCATAGGTAAACGACACGCGCTCGGAACTGAGCAAGGGCGTGCCGAGGTCAATATTTAACAATTGCGCGGCGCCCGCGTCGGCGCACACGGCGCGGATCTGCTCGGACGCACGGATCATGCGCGTGCCGAATTCCGTTTCGAACAGGCCGTACATGGGCCCCTTGTATTCCACCAGGCGCTCGGCCGTCAGCCCCTTGAAGATCAGGCCGGGCAGCCACAGCTCCTCGACGATGGTCGGCACGCCGTCGAAATACTGAACGCGCTTGATGAAGATGACGGCGTCGCCGGACTTCAGGTCCATCAGGCGCGCCACGTCGGCCGGCGCGCGCACGCGCTTGACTTCGATAAATTTACTTTCGGGATAATGCGGCACGCCTTCGTCCGGCACCAGGCGCAGGAAGCGGAAATGCGCGCGCGCCTCATGGTGCGTGGAAACGAAGGTGCCCTTGCCCTGGCGGCGCATGACGAGGTTCTCGGCGGCCAGTTCATCGATGGCCTTGCGCACCGTGCCCTGGCTGACCTTGAAGCGCCCAGCCAGCTCGACTTCGCTGGGAATGAGCTCGCCCGGCTTCCACTCGCCCGATTGCAGGCTCTGCGTAATGAGCGCCTTGATCTGCTGGTACAGGGGACTGAAGGTGGGTGCAGCGCTGGCGACGGGCATCGCCGGCGTAGTGGTATTGCTGCTGGCCACCGCGGTGACGGGCGTGCTGGCCGCTGCGGCGACGGGCGTGGCCGCAGTGCCCGCGGTCGGACTGACCGCCCCGCTTGCAGCAGTGGCATTGTTGGTCAGATTGGACGAGGCGGGATTCATAGTCCGACATTTCAACACAAATCACTGCCCGCGTCCAGTAAAACACTCGTAGTTATCTGTCTTATATAAGACATAAGATATGATTGACAGATACAGATCGGAGGCCTAAACTGCCCTCGATAAAACTTCTGAGCCAGCGTTTTATGTTGTCGGCCAGCCACTCTGGCCTCGTGCAGCACGAGCGTGACGGCAGCGTACACCAGCAATTCGGTGGCGCGTGCCGGTTTTGGTATCATTATAGTTTTTCCGGATAAGCGTAAGCCCAGCTTCAAGCCCGTTTTCTTTCCCACTTTGGAGATTCATCATGGCTAAAACCCCAATGCGTGTTGCAGTGACCGGCGCCGCCGGCCAGATCGGCTACGCCCTGTTGTTCCGCATCGCCAATGGCGACATGCTCGGCAAAGACCAGCCTGTCATCTTGCAACTGCTTGAAATCCCGGACGAAAAAGCCCAGAAGGCGCTCAAGGGCGTGATGATGGAAATCGACGACTGCGCCTTCCCGCTGCTGACGGAAATGACCGCCCACTCCGATCCACTGACCGCATTCAAGGATGCCGACGTGGCCGTACTGGTCGGCGCGCGTCCACGCGGCCCAGGCATGGAACGCAAGGACCTGCTGGAAGCGAACGCGCAGATCTTCACGGTACAAGGCAAGGCGCTCGACGCCGTCGCTTCGCGCAATGTCAAAGTCCTGGTGGTCGGCAACCCTGCCAACACCAACGCTTACATCGCCATGAAATCGGCACCGTCGCTGCCGGCGAAAAACTTCACCGCCATGCTGCGCCTGGACCACAACCGCGCGCTGTCGCAAGTCGCGGCCAAGACCGGCACCGCCGTCAAGGATATCGAGAAGCTGACCGTCTGGGGCAACCACTCGCCAACCATGTACGCCGACTACCGTTTCGCCACCGTCAACGGCAAGGCTGTGAAAGACCTGATCAACGACCAGGAATGGAATGCCAACACCTTCCTGCCGACCGTCGGCAAGCGCGGCGCGGCCATCATCGAAGCGCGCGGCCTGTCGTCGGCAGCGTCGGCAGCGAACGCCGCCATCGACCACATCCATGACTGGATGCTGGGCACGGCTGGCAAGTGGACCACCATGGGCGTACCTTCCGATGGCTCGTATGGCATTCCTGAAGGCACCGTGTTCGGCTTCCCGGTCACCACCGACAACGGTGAGTACACCATCGTTCAAGGTCTGGAAATCGATGCATTCTCGCAAGAGCGCATCAACCTGACCCTGAAAGAACTGACCGAAGAGCGCGAAGGCGTGAAACACCTGCTGGCATAAATCCAGTATTGGCGGCGCGGCCTGAGCGCCGCCCGCCAAGAAGGCCGCCCCGCGAGATTCGCGGCGCGGCTGTTTTATCAAGTAGTTTTTACCTGCAGAAATGCCTTAAGCATGCACCCTTCCGAGGTTTTATTCCAAGGCAAACGCCAGCCGCTGTTGCTCGCCGCTTGCGACCACTACGCCGGCTCTGAAAAGCTGATGCGTAAATCGATTGCTTTGCAACAAGAGCTTGGGCCCCTGTTCGACATCACGTTCGACTGCGAAGACGGCGCCAGCGCCGGCAATGAAGAGTCGCACGCCCACATGATCGCCGGCCTGCTGGCCAGCGACGAGAACCAGTTCAACCGCATCGGCGTGCGCGTGCACGACGTCGACAGCCCGTTTTTCGCGCGCGACGTGGAAATCATCTGCGCCGCCGCGGCCCGCCTGGCCTACATCGCCGTGCCCAAGGTGGGCGGCGTGCAAGATGCCATGCTGGCCATCGACCTGATCAACCTGCACGCGCGCCGCGCCGGCCGCGACAACCTGCCCGTGCATATCCTGATCGAGACGCACGGCGCACTGCGCGACGCCTACGCCATCGCCGCCCTGCCCCAGGTCGAATGCCTGTCCTTCGGCATCATGGATTTCGTTTCGGCCCATTACGGCGCCATTCCCGCCGCCGCCATGCGTACGCCGGGCCAGTTTACGCACCCGCTGGTGGTGCGCGCCAAGCTCGAAGTGGCGGCCGCCTGCCACGCGCACGGCAAGGTGCCGTCGCATAACGTGACGACGGACGTGCGCGATTCGGCCGTGGTGGCGAATGACGCCCAGCGCGCAACGGCCGAGTTCGGCTACACGCGCATGTGGAGTATCCACCCGGACCAGATCAAGCCCATCATCAAGGCCTTTACGCCGCGCCTGTCCGAAGTCAACGAAGCGAGCAACATCCTCAATGAAGCGCTGCGCGCCAACTGGGGACCGATTGCGCAAAATGGCCGCTTGCATGACCGCGCCAGCTACCGATATTATTGGACCGTTTTGCAACGCGCCAAACTGGCAGGCCTCGGCCTGCCCGAGGCGGCTGCTGCATTACTCAACACCCCCTCTTCCAGCACCACTGAAAACTGACAGGAATTACACGATGTCCCTCTCCAAATTAGCCATTGCCTGCAGCGTCGCGCTGGGCGCCATGACCCTCACGCTGGCACCAGCCAGCTTCGCCGCCACGGCAGAGGCAAATCCCAAGGCAGTCAAGGCAGTCAAGGCCAAGCCAAAGGCCAAGACCACCAAGGCCAAGGCGGCCGTCAAGGAAGCCCATCCGCTCGCCATGTCGGTCGCCGACAAGGAAGAAGCCGATGAACCGAACACCGCAGGCTCGGCCTCCACCGATTTCAATTGCGAACTTGGTAATAAAATTACCATCTACACCAATGCTACTGACGACAAACACATCGCCCTGCGCTGGAAGAAGCGCCTGCACCGCCTGAGCCGCGTTGGCACCACCACCGGCGCCAACCGCTTCGAAAACCGCTTGTACGGCCTGGTCTGGATCGGCATCCCGGCCAAAGGCATGCTGCTCGATTCCAAGCAGGGCCGCCAGTTGGCCAATGAATGCAAGGATGCGGAGCAAGCCAAGCCGGCGGCAGTGCTGGAAGCGGCGCCTTCGCTGGGCGTCTTGCCAGTCACTGGCGGCTGATGTGCGTAGCAAGGGCCTCTTCGGGGGCTCAGTCATGTTTTGTAATTTGAATCATCAATAAATAGACGATACCCAACAAGGAGAGGTCATGTCCCGCAACACTCTGAACACGCTCAAGGACTTTAATATTTCGGATAGCAAAAAGGGCAAGCTGTATTCCCTGCCGGCACTGGAAAAAAGCCTGGGCATCAATGTCTCCCGCCTGCCAGTGTCGATTCGCATCGTGCTCGAATCGGTATTGCGCAACTGCGACGGCAAAAAAGTCACCGAAGAACACGTCAAGCAATTGGCGAGCTGGGGCCCGACCGCCGAGCGCACCGACGAGATCCCGTTCGTAGTGGCGCGCGTCGTGCTGCAAGACTTCACCGGCGTGCCATTGCTGGCCGACCTGGCAGCGATGCGCAACGTGGCCGCCAAGATGGGTATCGACGCCAAGAAAATCGAACCGCTGGTGCCGGTCGACCTGGTGGTCGACCACTCGGTGACCATCGATCACTACCGCGAAAAGAAAGCGCTGGACCTGAACATGAAACTGGAATTCTCGCGTAACAACGAGCGTTACCAGTTCATGAAATGGGGCATGCAGGCCTTCGACACCTTCGGCGTCGTGCCACCAGGCTTCGGCATCGTCCACCAGGTCAACCTGGAATACCTGGCACGCGGCGTGCACCACGCAGGCAAGAAAGCCGGCGACGTGTACTACCCTGACACCCTGGTCGGCACCGACTCGCACACCACCATGATCAACGGCATCGGCGTGGTCGGCTGGGGCGTGGGCGGTATCGAGGCGGAAGCGGGCATGCTGGGCCAACCGGTCTACTTCCTGACGCCTGACGTCATCGGCGTGAACCTGACCGGCGCGCTGCGCGAAGGCTGCACCGCCACCGATCTGGTACTGACCATCACCGAATTGCTGCGCAAAGAGAAAGTCGTCGGCAAGTTCGTCGAATTCTTCGGCGAAGGCACCGAATCGCTGACCCTGACGGACCGCGCGACGATCGCCAACATGGCACCGGAATACGGCGCGACCATGGGCTTCTTCCCGGTCGACGACGCGACCATCGATTACTTCAAGGGCACCGGCCGCAGCAAGGCTGAAATCGCCGCGTTCGAAAGCTACTTCAAGGCGCAAAACCTGTACGGCATTCCAAAAGCCGGCGACATCGACTACACCCGCGTGGTGGAACTGAACCTGGCCACGGTCGCACCGTCGCTGGCCGGCCCGAAACGCCCGCAAGACCGTATCGAAATCGGCAACGTCAAGGCGAACTTCGCCGAACTGTTCGCCAAGCCGACTTCGGAAAACGGCTTCAACAAGAACCCGGCCGACCTGAACGCCGTGTACGAAACCACCAACAACGTCAAGGTATCGAACGGCGACGTGCTGATCGCCGCGATCACTTCGTGCACCAACACCTCGAACCCGAGCGTGATGCTGGCTGCCGGCCTGCTGGCCAAGAAAGCCGTCGAAGCCGGCCTGAAAGTCGCGCCGCACATCAAGACCTCGCTGGCCCCTGGCTCGCGCGTCGTCACCGAGTACCTGACCGCTGCCGGCCTGCTGCCGTACCTGGAAAAACTGGGCTTCGGCGTGACCGCCTACGGCTGCACCACCTGTATCGGCAATGCCGGCGACCTGACGCCTGAGCTGAACGCAGCGATTGCCACGCACGACATCGTCGCCTCGGCCGTGCTGTCGGGCAACCGCAACTTCGAAGCGCGTATTCACCCGAACATCCGCTCGAACTTCCTCGCTTCGCCACCGCTGGTCGTCGCCTACGCCATCGCTGGCAACATGACGCGCGACCTGATGACGGAACCTGTCGGCAAGGGCAAGGGCGGCAAGGACGTCTACCTGGGCGACATCTGGCCGACCTCGGCTGAAGTGTCGGCCATGATGAAGTTCGCCATGAACGCCAAGGTGTTCAAGGACAACTACGCGGACGTCAAGGGCGCACCAGGCAAGCTGTGGGAAAAAGTCACGACCGTTTCCGGTCAAGTCTACAACTGGCCGAAATCGACCTACATCGCGGAACCACCGTTCTTCGACAATTTCTCGATGACGCCAGCGGCAGTGGCCACCGGCATCGAAGGCGCGCGCGCACTGGGCGTGTTCGGCGATTCCATCACCACCGACCACATCTCGCCAGCCGGCTCGATCCAGGAAAACGGTCCTGCAGGCAAATGGCTGAAGGAAAACGGCGTCCTGAAAGCGGACTTCAACTCCTACGGCTCGCGTCGCGGTAACCATGAAATCATGATGCGCGGCACGTTCGCCAACGTGCGTATCAAAAACCGCATGATCCCTGCCAAGGCAGACGGTTCGGCGGTCGAAGGCGGCATCACGATCCACCAGCCTTCCGGCGAAGAAATGTCGATCTACGACGCAGCGATGAAATATGTTGCTGAAGGCACGCCAACCATGGTCTTCGGCGGCGAAGAGTACGGTACGGGCTCGTCGCGCGACTGGGCAGCCAAAGGTACGCAACTGCTGGGCGTGAAAGCCGTGATCACCCGTTCGTTCGAGCGTATTCACCGCTCGAACCTGGTGGGCATGGGCGTGCTGCCGCTGCAATTCATCGGCGACGACAGCGTGCAAACCCTGGGCATCACCGGCAATGAAACCTTCGACCTGAAAGGCCTCGAAGGCGAAATCAAGCCACAGCAACTGGCTACCCTGGTGATCCACCGCGCCGACGGCTCCAGCCAGGAAGTCAAAGTCCTGCTGCGCATCGATACGCCGATCGAAGTCGATTACTACAAACATGGCGGTATCCTGCCATTCGTATTGCGTCAACTGCTGGCCGAGTAATCAGCCCAGCTGTGATGCAAGATCAAAGCGCCGGTTCCGACCGGCGCTTTTTTTTCGTCCTGCTGCCCCGTTCTTACTTGAATTTTCGACTATTGGCATGATCTAGGAACAGCTTACGTATTGCGTGCGGCCGAATCCTCTACAATACGGTTATAAGGGTTTATCATTGTTTGACTGATCCATTTTTTTCACTTTCCGAGACTCTTATCCCGCTATGCGTCGTCCTTCCAAAGATTCATCCCATAAACTGACTGCCGACAGCCAGCGCCTGGTCACCTTTGCCCAGGCGATCGTACAGGCAGCCAGCCGTCTCGAAGAGCGGTCCTGGGAACACAGCCTGGATACGCAGCTCCAGAAATTACTCAAAACCGGCCACCAGGACACCATCGACAACACCCTGGGCAGCCTGTTCAAGGAAGACTTGAACGCCTACGACGTGCTGATGGACTGCGTTGAAGCCGTCAGTGAATCGACCGTCGTCACGCATGAAGACGTGCGCTACGACGCCCTGCTGGTGGCCGTGCCCATCCTCGCGTGGACGCGCTTTTCCATCGCTTCCGGCCCGATGGCCGGCGATGCGCACGGCGTATTGTCCGCGCATTTCGCCGCCCACCTGCTGGCCGACGGCACGAAGATGGCCATGGCGCCGACCCTGTATTCGATCGACCAGCTGCCGCGCAGCCACGTCGAGACGTATGTCAAGACGCAGAAGCTGGCACTGGCCGCGCTGAAAGGCACGGCCGTCAAGCCGTCGAGCAAAGAGGCGGAAACGGCGCCCTTCCTGGCCGACACGCGCTACCTGCTGGTGGCCGTGGTGGCCCCAAGCGGCGCCCCATTGTTCCGCTGGCAGACGCCGGCCAGCCAGCTCGACTTCATCGCCGAGCGCAGCGCCGCCCTGGAACAATGGCGCGAGCAGGCGACGCCGACCATCGCCCGCCTGCTGCCCGGCTGCGGCCTGGAACTGCTGCTGCCGGAAGCGTACTACGTGGCTTGCCGCGAAGCGGACAAGCTGATCCGCCCCGTCTCCGTGCGCGCCGCCGTGCACTACCTGACGCACACGCTGGCCATCGAGCCGTCGGAACTGCGCGCCGTCATCGCCGGCTTCGGCGAAGAAGCGGCCGATAGCCAGGTCGACGAGTACCGCATCGCCTTTACCCTGCGCCAGGCGCCGGACGTCATCTACGGCATCGTCTGGCCACTGTATGGCCAGGAAGACGAGGATGGCACGCCGATCGAAGGCCTGATCCAGGTCGGCATCGCCGCGCTGGACAAGCAAAAGACGCCCGTCGATGAAATCATCGAGCACCTGAACGCCGCCGGCGTGACGCAGATCAAGCGCCACGCGGAACGTTTTGTCGGCGAATACTGCGACGATTGCGGCGCGCCTTTGTTTGCCGACCCGGTCGGTGAGCTGGCGCATGCGGAAATGCCCGAGGATACGCCGCAGGGTACAGAGCATTTCCACTGATGCTGTAGCGGTGTTGTCGGATTACGCCGTACCGGCTAATCCGACCTACGCTGCCGGTACGAGCCGTAGGTCGGATTAGCGCGCAGCGCGTAATCCGACAACACCACCAGCGCATGCAAAAAAGGCGGAACCGAGGTTCCGCCTTTTTCATTGCAACGTCATTTACAACACCATCACCACTGTGAAAACGGGTGGCGGATCAGGTTCGCGTTGTAGTAGCGCGCATCGCCCGATACTTCCGCGCCGATCCAGTCAGGTTTCTCGAAAGGCTGGTCTTCCGAGGCCAGTTCGATCTCGGCCACGATCAAACCCGCATTCGCGCCGAGGAACTCGTCGACTTCCCACACCATGCCCGCGTGCTCGATGCGGTGGCGGACTTTTTCGATCAGCGGCTGTTCGCACAGGCCGTCGAGCAGTTCGACGGCGTCGGCCAGCGGAATCGGATACTCCCACTCGCCGCGCGTCGCGCCCACGTTCGCGCCCTTGATGGTCAGCATCGCCTGTTCGCCTTCGATGCGCACGCGCACCACGCGCTCGCGCGCGGACGACAGATAACCCTGGCGCAGCAGCACCGCCTGGCCCAGGCCGCGCCAGGCATCGCCTTGCAACAGGAATTTACGCTCGATCTCGACGCCCATGATCAACGCCGTTCAATCCAGCGACAGCAGGATAGGCTGCAGCATGGCTGCGCCCAGAGCCGCGCTGCGCGCGCCGTTCCAGCCTACGCTTGGGTCAGGCAAGTCGGCGTTTTCCTTGAACGGCATTTCCAGCGTCAGCGCCAGGCAGCCGAAGTGGTGGCCGATGTATTTCGACGCCAGGGTCAGCATGTCCGACTTGTACTTGCTGGCCGCGTAGCCGAACTTGTCCTGGAAGTCGGGGCTGGCCTGCTTGTAGCGCTCGATGAAGGCTTTCTGGTGCGCCGCTTGCTCCGGCGTGAAGTTTTCCAGCATTTCGTTGCCGGCCACGAAGTTGTACGGCAACGCTTCATCGCCGTGGATGTCGAAGAACATGTCGACGCCCGTTTCGTGGATCTTGTTTTTCACGCACAGCACTTCCGGGCTGGACGCCAGCGAAGGCGTCATCCATTCGCGGTTCAGGTTGGCGCCAGCCGCATTCGTGCGCAGGTTGCCGCGAATGGAACCGTCCGGGTTCATGTTCGGCACGATATGGAATACGGCGCGCTGCAACAGCTTGCGCGCGATCGGATTGGCATCGTCGAGCAGCGAGTCGATCAGGCCTTCGACAAACCATTCGGCCATCGATTCGCCCGGATGCTGGCGCGCGATGACCCAGATCTTCTTTTCCGCCTGCGGGTTGCCGATGGTGACCATGTTCATGTCGCGGCCGTCGACCGTGCTGCCCAGGTCGGACACGCGCGCCAGCGGATGCTCGGCCACTTCACCCAGCAGGCGCAGATGGCGTTCCCACGAATACGGTTCGAAATACGCGTAGTACACGCTGTCGAGTTCCGGCGTATGCGAAATCGTCATCACCTGGCCGTCGAACGCGGTCGGCACGCGGAACCAGTTTTCGCTGTCGTAGCTGGCCACGGCCTGGTAGTCTTCATAGCCGGCCGGATACGTGGCCTGGCCCGCGTTCAGGATGCGCAGCGTGCATGCCTGGTCCCGCGCGCCCTGCAGGCGGAAGTGGAACCACTGATGGATGTCGGCGTGGCTATCCTTGCGCAAGTTCAGGTCGATGGCGCCGGCACTGGTGGCGCTTACCACCTCGATGGCGCCCGAGTCGAAGTTCTGGCTGATTTTAATGGTCATGTAATGATCCCGTCCAAATGTAAGAGTTCCAGCGTCGCCTCGTGGGCTGGCGCCGTCGCGCTAAAAACGCAGTGTAAGCTATCCCGCTATTTTCCGCCCTTTGGCACCGTTCGCAAAGCCTGGAAGGGCGATTTATGCACCAATCCGGGGCATCAATGGCAAAGCGCCGGGCAAAAGGGCGAAAAATCGGTGCTCTGTCGCCTGGACCGGACAAAAAACTGAATTGTAACAATGCCAGACACATTGGCAGCCCATCGCCATCCTATAATTCTTGCTTTCATTGAGTCGCCAGGAAAGAGTCGTGGACAAGAAGTTGACCAATATTCAAGAAAGAAAGCTGCGCGAGGCCCAGGCGCGGCGCGAGCACATCATCGACGTCGTGAAAGACCTCATCAAGAAGGGCGGCGCGCGCGCCGTCTCCATCCGCAAGGTGGCCGAAGCGGCCGGTTTTTCCACCACCGTCGTGTACGCCCTGTTCCGCGACAAAGCCACCCTGATCGCCCAGGCCATGGACAAGGACTTGCTGGAACTGGTGCGCGCCATGCGTGCCGCCTGCGCCAACAGCATTGACCCCTGGGAGCGCATCAGCCTGGTCGGCCGCGCCTACATCGAGTACGGTTTCCAGCATCCGGACGAATATTCGCTGATTTTCATGGAATTGCGCCCGCATGCGGCAATCGACGCCGTCGAAGTGGAACACGGCAATATCGAACAAGACCCGTATGCCTACGCGCTGCACCTGTTCGGCGAATTGGCACAGGCGGGCCAGGTACGCCAGGACGAGCCGGCGCTGCATACGATGACGCAAATCTTCTGGCAATCGCTGCATGGCCTCGTGTCGCTGCGCATCGTCATGGATGCGGGCGACCCATGGACGCCGCACCCGGAAATGCATGCGCATATCGACGACTTGCTGGCCGTCGTCACGCAAGGTATCGGCCTGCGCTTTGCGCCGGCTTCCTGACAACACCATTCGACACCGACGTAAAAAAGGGCAGGCGCGGTGATGCACCGCCCTGCCCTGTCCTGCCCTTATCTGCGCTGACCAGATTTATTACGCTTCAAGCATGCTCTGCGTTTCCTGGTAGCGCGTATGCCACGACAGCGCCTGCTCCAGGAGGTGCGGCGTGTGGCCGCCGCGCTGGCATGCCGCGTCAAAGTACGCGCGCAATTGAGCGCGGTAGTCGGGATGCGTGCAGCGCTCGATGATCAGCGGCGCCCGTTCGCGCGGCGCCAGGCCACGCAAGTCCGCATAGCCCCACTCCGTGACCAGCACGTCGACGTCATGTTCCGTATGGTCCACATGCGAGACCATCGGCACGACGCTGGAAATGCGTCCGCCCTTGGCCGCCGATTTCGACACGAACATCGATACTTGCCCATTGCGCGCAAAGTCGCCCGAGCCGCCGATGCCGTTCATCATGTGCGTGCCGCACACGTGGGTGGAATTGACGTTGCCGTAGATATCGAACTCGAGTGCCGTGTTCAGGGCGATGATGCCGAGGCGGCGCACGATTTCCGGGTGGTTGCTGATCTCTTGCGGGCGCAGCACGATTTTCGAGCGGTAATGGTCGATATTGTCCATCAGCTTTTGATGCACGGCGGCCGACAGGGTGATGGACGAGGCCGAGGCAAACGCCAGCTGGCCCGAGTCGAGCAGCTCGATGGCGCTGTCCTGCAGCACTTCCGAATACATCGTCATGTTCTGGAAGGGCGAGCCGATCAGACCGTGCAGCACGGCGTTGGCGATGGTGCCGATGCCCGCCTGCAGGGGCAGCAATTCCGGACCCATGCGCCCGGCCGCCACTTCGCCTTCGAGGAAGGCGATCACGTGGCCGGCAATCGCCTGCGTTTCCGCGTCGGGCGGCAAGGCGTTCGACGGGCTGTCGGGGCTGTCCGTGATGACGATGGCGGCGATGCGGGCCGGATCGATGGCAATCGCCGTGCTGCCCAGGCGCTGGTCGACGCGCGTGAGCGGTATCGGCTCGCGCCCCGGCAAGGCCTGGGGCACATAGATGTCGTGCAAGCCTTCCAGCGCCAGCGGCGTGGACAGGTTGATTTCGATGATGACCTGCGTTGCCTGCTGGGCGAAAGCGGCGGAGTTGCCCACCGACATGGTCGGGATGATGGCGCCGGCGGCCGTGATGGCCGTCGCTTCGATGACGGCAATGTCGACGGCGGCCAGGTTACCGGAACGCAATTGCTCGGCTGTTTCCGACAGATGCTGGTCGATGAACATGACTTCGCCCTTGTTGATCTTGCCGCGCAGCACAGGGTCGACCTGGAACGGCATGCGGCGCGCCAGCACGCCCGCCTCGGCCATCAGGCCGTCGCTGCCATTGCCCAGCGAAGCGCCCGTGATCAGGGTCAGGCTCAAGGGATCTTGCAGGGCGCGCTCGGCCAGCGCGCGCGGCAGGGCCTTGGCGTCGCCGGCACGGGTGAACCCGCTCATGCCGACACGCATGCCGTTGTGGAACAATTTGGCTGCCTCATCGGCGCTCATGATTTTGCTGAGCAAGCCTGGGTGGCGGATACGGTCCTCGTACATCGTGATGCTCCTGATATTCTTAATATTCTCAAACTGGATGGCTGTCATACACCAACCCCATAAGTGGATTCAGTATAAAATCCCGCTTACATGCATGGCATGAATTAATTTCGCCAAGTCCAGTCGATATTTTCATGCTTCGCCGAGGCGAGCCCCATCTTGGATATCCGTTCCCTGCGCTATTTTGTCGAAACCGTGCGCCTGTCGAGCTTTACGCAGGCGGCAGAATCGCTGCACCTGACCCAGTCGACCATCAGCAAGATGGTGCGCCAGCTGGAAGAGGAAGTGGGCGCCCAGCTGCTGGTGCGCGACGGGCGCAAGCTGACGCTCACCGACACGGGCCGCATCGTCTACCAGCACGGCCAGGAAATGCTGGCGAACATGCGCCAGCTGACCCTGGAAGTGCGCGACACCCAGGCCTTGCAGCGCGGCAGCCTGACGGTCGGCATTCCGCCCATGATCAATGTGCTGTTTACGCCCGTATTGAAGGCCTTCCGCGCGCGCCACCCGCACATCAGCCTGACCCTGCAGGAAGACACGGGCCAGCAGATCGAGCGCAAAGTGGCGGCCGGCGAGCTGGAAATTGGCATGACGGTGCTGCCGGCCGACCCGGAACTCGATCTCGTGGCCGTGGAAGTGGCCAGCTACCCGATCTGGGCCCTGGCCGAACCGGGCACGTTCCAGAAAAACCGCACGACCCTCCCCTTCAAGGCGCTGGCCGAGCTGCCGCTGGTGTTATTGAAGGATGATTTCGCCCTCACGCGCAGCCTGCGCCAGCATTTCGCGCAGGCGGGCTTCACGCCGACCATCGCGGCGCAGAGCGGCCAGTGGGACTGGCTGGTGGCGATGGCCTCGGCCGGCCTGGGCGTGGCGCTGCTGCCCGAGCCGTTCATCCACCGCCTGGCCGGCGAACCTCTGGAGGCCGTGCGCCTCGTCGAACCGGAAGTGGCGTGGCAGGTGGCGCACGTCTGGAGCGGACGCTATCTGTCGCACGCGGCGCGCGCCTGGCTCGAGGTATGCCAGGACGTGCTGGGCACGCAGTTCGCGCACTGACGTAAAAAAGGGTGGCCGAGGCCACCCTTTATATTGATAACGCTACCTTGCTTACTTGGCGTCGTCGTTGTACATGCTGGCGTATTTCCAGCCGAAGTACAGAATAAACGTGTAGCACAGGGCCGGCACGAGGAACGACAGCTGCAGGTTGATGTGGTCGGCCAGGAAGCCCTGGATGAACGGCACGATGGCGCCGCCGACGATGGCCATGCACAGGATGCCCGAACCTTGTCCCGTTTGCGCACCCAGCTTGTTCAGGGCCATGCTGAAGATGGTCGGGAACATGATGGAGTTGAACAGGCCGACGGCGATCAATGCCCACATGGCCGTGTGACCGCTGGAGAATACGGCGACGAGGATCAGCGCGATGACGATGGCGGCGTTGAAGGCCAGCGTCTTGCCCGGGCTGACGTAGCGCATCACGGCAAAGCCGACGAAGCGGCCCAGCATGGCGCCACCCCAGTAATAGCTGACGAAATAGGCGGCGTCGGCGTGGCTCAGGCCTGCGATATGGCTCTCGCCGAGGAAGTTGATCAGGAAGCTGCCGATGCTGACTTCACCGCCCACATACAGGAAGATGGCCAGCGCGCCCAGCACCAGGTGGCGGTGCGACCAGATCGAGACCTTGTGGCCATCCTGCGCCAGGGCGGCCGCATCGTCGGCATGCGAAATCTTCGGCAATTTTGCCAGCGCGAACAGCACCGCCAGGATCACCAGGGTGGCGGCCAGCACCAGGTACGGGCCTTGCACGGAAGCGGCTTCCTTGGCGCGGTAAGCCAGCTGCTCGGCGGCAGGCAGCAGGTCGAACTGCTGCACCGTCAGCACGGTGCCCGACAAAATCAGCACGCCGCCCAGCGCTGGAGCCACGGTGGTGCCCAGCGCGTTGAACGCTTGCGTCAGGGTCAAACGGCTCGACGCCGTCTGCGGGTCGCCCAGTTCCGTCACGTACGGGTTGGCCGCCACCTGCAGCACGGTGATGCCGGCCGCCAGGATGAAGAAGGACAAGAGGAACAGCGCATAGCTGCCGGTGGATGCCGGGTAGAACATGGCACAGCCGGCGGCCGCGATCAGCAAACCGGCGACGACGCCGCGCTGGTAGCCGATTTTCTTGATCAGCATGCCGGCTGGCAGCGAGACGATGGCGTAGGCGCCAAAGAAGCAGAACTGCACCAGCATCGCCTGGACATAGGTCAGGGTGTAGATCGAGCGCAGATGGGGAATCAGCACATCATTAAGCGAGGTCAGCAATCCCCACATGAAAAACAGCACCGTGACAATGATCAGGGCGCCTGTATTGTTTTGCGTGCCGGCCTGTGCGCGCGATGCGCTCATGCCCTGCTTTACGTGTTCCATACTTTCTCCATTGTTCTATCCAAGATTGTCGTGCCCTGCCCTGGCCCATCGCTTGCGTGGGCACCGCCAGACAGCGGCAGCGCTCGTGTTTGAAAGCAACATCTTCGCAAGGTCGAGCGCGTAGTAAAACTACCTTGCTGCGGCCGCATTATGCCCGAAAGGCCCCGGATTGCGCAGGTTTCCCATCAGTTATTGGATAATTGAATAGCTGACATTCGAAATCAAAAGTAGCCTTATAACTTGAAACCGCTATACTTATATTGCAGTGCAGCACAACGCGGCACGCCACTCAAAGGAGTCTGCCATGTCTACCGCATTTACTTACCACACCACGCAAAACAGCAACATCATCGCCACCCTGGTGCACGCCGCCAAGCGCGTCGGTGCCTGGCTGAACCACAGCAGCGACCGCCGCGAACGTGCTTACGAAGAAGCCTACCTGGCCGAATCGACCGACCGTTACGACCTGGAATACCGCATGCGCGAACTGGCCCGCGCCAACCCGCAGCCAAGCTGGATGAGCGGCCTGAGCCGTTAAGAGTAGCGCCGTATCCGGCCACGCATTGCAGCCCATCACAGGCTGTTGCACTATCCATAGCGCCATCCTGCTCGCCTTGCGCTTGAGCACAGGATGGGCTATACAGGCGCTATGAAAACGCCCATTACCATCCTCGCCATCGCCGGCAGCCTGCGCGCCGCTTCCCTGAACACCGCCCTGCTGCACGCCATCGCCCGGCTTGCCCCAGCGGAATATGCCATCCACATCTATCCGGGACTGGGTGAACTACCCCTGTTCAATCCCGACCTCGATGCCGACGGCCTGCCGGCCGTGACGGGCCTGCGCGACGCCATCCTGGCGGCCGACGTGCTGCTGCTGGCCAGCCCCGAATACGCGCATGGCGTGAGCGGCCCGATGAAAAACGCGCTGGACTGGATGGTGGGAAATGAATCATTCATCGACAAGCCGCTGGTGCTGCTGAACGCCTCGCCGCGCGCCACGCATGCGCAGGCGGCCCTGCGCGAAACGGTGCGCACCATGTCGGCGCGCCTGATCGACGAGGCCTGCATCAGCCTGCCTTTACTGGGATCGGGTCTCGATGCCGACGGCATCGCTGCGGACCCGGCATTGCGCCGGGCCATCCTTGATATGCTGCAGTGCATCAGGTCATTTTCATGACCCTCTGCACGTTTTACTATTAATTCATCTAGTTTTACTACGTACTTCTACGGACCGCTCAATGCGGGATCATGCCGGTGAAAACGTAGGCCTGCAGCATGGTGATGATGCCGATGATCACGGCAAACAACAGGCTGTGCTTCAAGGTAAAGCGGAACAGATCCGATTCCTTGCCCACCAGTCCCGTTGCGGCGCAGGCGACGGCGATCGATTGGGGCGAGATCATCTTCGCCGTCACGCCGCCCGTCGTATTGGCCGCCACCAGCAAGGTGTCGGACACGCCGATCTGGTGCGCCGTGGTATTTTGCAAAGAGCAGAACAAGGCGTTCGAGGAGGTGTCGGAACCCGTCAGGAAAACGCCCAGCCAGCCGAGGAATGGCGAGAAGAACGGGAAGGCGACGCCACTGCCGGCCAGCAGCAGGGCCAGGGTGGACGACATGCCCGAGTAATTGGCAACGAAGGCAAACGCCAGCACCAGGCCGATCGACAGCACGGGACGGCGCAATTCCACCACGGTTTCCACGAAGGCCTTGATGCCATCGCGCGGCTTCATGCGCAGCATCAGCATCGACAGCACGGCCGTCAGCAAGATCGCCGTGCCCACGGCCGACAGCAGGTCCAGCTTGAACACGGCATCATACGCCTTCGGCACGGTCACGATGGGCATGCTCTTGATCACCAGCTGGTCCAGGTATGGCACGTGGATCTTGATGACCAGGCTCGATAGCGCCCCGCCGGCGGCAAACAGGGCCTTGAAGCCAGGCAGGCTCCACACGGTGACGATGGCCGTCAACAGGCCGAACGGCGCCCAGGCGCGCATGGTCTGCGCCGTCGTATAGGGCGAGGCGGCGCGGCTGCCGCTGCCGCGCACATCCGCATTACCTGCGCCGCCGCCAAAACCGGACAGCGCGGCCGTGCCGCCGCCGACGGCTTGGGCCACTTTTGCATTCTTCGGCTGCCACACTTTCAGGAACAAGGTCAGCGACACCAGGCTGACGAGGGCCGAAGTGATGTCCGGCAGTTCAGGGCCGATATAGTTGGACGTGAAGTACTGGGTGACGGCAAAGCTCAAACCTGTCACCAGCGCGGCCGGCCACACTTCGCGCACGCCGCGGAAGCCATCCATCATGAACACCAGCCAGAACGGCACCAGCAGCGACAGCAGCGGCAACTGGCGGCCCGCCATGGCGCCGATCAGGAACGGGTCGATGCCCGTCACCTGGCCCGCCACGATGATGGGGATGCCCATGGCGCCAAAGGCCACGGGTGCCGTGTTGGCGATCAGGCACAGGCCCGCCGCGTACAGCGGGTTGAAGCCCAGGCCCACCAGCAGCGCCGAGGTGATGGCCACGGGCGCGCCGAAACCGGCCGCCCCTTCCAGGAAGGCGCCGAAGGCAAAGCCGATCAGCAGCACCTGCAGGCGCTGGTCGTCCGTAACCGACAGCACGGAGGCGCGGATGATGTCGATCTGCCCCGTCTTGACGACAATTTTGTACAGGAAGACGGCCGTGACGATGATCCAGGCGATCGGCCACAAGCCGTACGCGAAGCCATAGCCGGCTGCCGCCAGCGCCTGCGGCACGGGCATGCCGTAGGCGAAAATCGCCACGGCCAGCGCCAGCGCCAGGGTGACGGCGGCCGCCACGTGGCCCTTGATGCGCAGCGCCGCCAGGGCGATGAAGAAGAAGATGATGGGAACGGCTGCCGCCAGTGACGACAGCCACAAGCTGCCGAGCGGGGTATAAAGTTGGGTCCAGGTTTGCATGTCGGGTCTCCTCCGGTGGATGCGGGTTAATGAAAAAAACGGCTGTTGATGTATTTTTTGTGTAGCGTGTTTTTATGCTTGAGCGGGGCCTGTTTATTCTTCCTGCCCGCGTGCATTGAGCAGGTCGGCCAGGCTGCGCGGCGCCGGTTTTAATGGCTTGCGGTGCTGCGTCCAGCCCAGTTGCGCGCGCGGCGTCAGCAGCCGCAACCGCGTGGCGGCCCAGCGGAACAAACGGTAGCTGGCAGGGCGCGCAAAGGCGCCGCTCCAGAAACGCCAGATCAGGCTTTCGCCGCGGCTGAACTTGGCGCCCTGGCCGCGCAACGGATGCGTCACTTCCTCATGCGGATTGCGGTTGGCCTCCGTGCGCAGGCGCACCAGCAGCTGCGGAATCGGGATGCGCACGGGGCACACCTCGCCGCAGGCGCCGCACAGGCTCGACGCGGTGGCCAGGTCGGCCGTCGCGTCCAGCCCCAGCAAATGGGGCGAAATGATCTTGCCGATCGGCCCCGGATACGTGGTGCCGTAGGCGTGGCCACCGATGCGCGTGTAGACGGGGCAGTGGTTCATGCAGGCGCCGCAGCGGATGCATTGCAGGGTGGCGCACAGCTGCTCGTCCGCGTAGGCCTGGCTGCGGCCGTTATCGAGCAAGACCAGGTGCACTTCGCGCGGCCCATCCTTTTCACCTTCGCGGCGCGGGCCGGAAATCAGGTTGAAATAGGTGGTGATGGCTTGCCCCGTCGCCGAGCGCGTCAACAAGCTGGCCAGCGGCACGATGTGTTCGAGCTTGGCTACCACTTTTTCCATCCCCATGATGGCGATATGCACCTCCGGCACGGACGTGGTCAGGCGACCATTGCCCTCGTTTTCCACCAGCCACAGGGTGCCCGTGTCGGCCGCCGCGAAGTTCACGCCCGACAGGCCGATGTCGGCCTCGACGAAGGCCTGGCGCAGCGCGCGCCGGCCCGTCTGGATCAGGCTGTCGACGTCTTCCGTGTAGGGCGCGTCGGGAATGTGCTCGGCGAACAGGCCGGCGATGTCCGCGCGGGTCTTGTGAATGGCCGGCATGACGATGTGCGACGGCTTTTCGCCGGCCAGCTGCACGATGTACTCGCCCATGTCCGACTCCAGGCAGGTCATGCCGCGCGCTTCCATGTAGTGATTGAGCTCGATCTCCTCGCTGGCCATCGACTTGCCCTTGATGAAGCGCGTCGCCTGGTTGCGCTGCGCGATGGCGTGGATGATGGCGTTGGCCTGCTCGCCATCCTCGGCCCAGTGCACCTGCACGCCGGCCGCCGTCAGCTTGTCTTCCAGCTGCACCAGCAGGTCGGGCAGGCGCGCCAGCGCGTGCTGGCGCACGGCTTCGCCGATGTCGCGCAGGCGTTCCAGCTCGTCGCCGTCGGGAAACTGGGCGCTGCGCTTGTCCTGTAAAAAATCCATGGCGCCGCGAAAGCTCTGGCGCAGCTTCGGATCGTCCAGCGCGGCGCGGGCACGCGCGTGGAAGTCTGCCGGTTTGACGAATTGCAAGGGCTTGGCGTTCATGGCTGGCCTCCTTCATGGGCTGACAGATCATCGATGATCAGCACCCACAGCCAGCGCGGGCCGTGCGCGCCATAGGCCAGCGTTTGCTGGATATCGGAGGTTTTCGAGGGGCCCGACACCAGCACCAGGTTGGCCGGCATGCCATCCATCCAGCGCTCGGCGCGCGCCGCCGCATGCAAGTCCGCGTGCAGCGTGCTGGTATAGACAAGGCAAACATGCAGCGGTGGCGCCAGCGACACCGTGCGCGGCGTGGCGGCGTCTGGCGCGATGACCAGGGTGCCCGTGGCGGCGATGCCGGAACGCGCGACGGTGAAACCCGCATCGACGCTGTCGAACAATTCGCCCTTCCACTGCGCCAGCGGACGCTCAAAGGACAGCGTTTCCACCGTGGCCGGCAAGGCGGCGCGCAAGGCCTGCCCTTCGGCGCTGGCGTGATCGATCAGCAAGCGGCGCACGCCGTGTTCACCGAGGCGCTGCGCCAGCAGGGCGGGCCAGGCGTCCATGCTGACGCAGTCGACTTGCGCATGCGAGGCGCGCAGGGCTGCCTGCATGGCGTCGAGCTGCTGGCGCGGCGACTGCGGCGCGGCGGCACGGCGCGCCTGGTAATGGCTGTCGATGGCCGTATCGATGGCCTCCACCGCTGCGGGCGCGGAAGGCGCGGCGGCACGCAGGCGTCCCAGCATGCGTTCGCGGGCAGTCAATGCCGTACTCATGCCGCACCTCCCGTGCGGCGCCACAAAAAGCTGGCCAGGTGCTCGACGGGCAGCGGCGCGCCCTGGTGCTGCGCGGCGTGGCCGATATTGAGCAGGCAGCCGCAGTCGGCCGAGACGAGCCGGTCGCAGCCCGTGGCGCAGGCCGAGGCGATCTTGTCGCTGACCATGGCGCCGGAAATGTCCGGGTGTTTCAATGAAAACGTGCCGCCAAAACCGCAGCATTCCGATTCGCGCTGGTGCTCGATGCGCGTTACGCCGGGCAAGGCGTCGACCAGCGCCACACCATGCAGGCGCGTGCCCATTTCACGGCGCGCGCCGCACGAAGTATGCAGCACCACGTTTTCCTCCGCCTGCCCGGCGGCGGCCATACCGGCCAGGTCGAGTTTCAATACGCAGACGAGAAATTCGCTCAGTTCATACACGCGTTCGGCCAGTTCCAGCGCCTTGGGACCGGCCACGGGGTCATCCTGGAACAGCTGTGGCCAGTGGTGGCGCATCATGCCGGCACAGGAGCCGGACGGCACGATCACGGGCCACGGTTGCGCAAACAGGTCGAGCTGGGCACGCGCCACGGCACGCGCCTGCTCCGGGTTGCCGCTGCTGTAGGCAGGCTGGCCGCAGCAGCTCTGGCCGCGCGGGTAATGCACCAGCAAGCCTTCCCGCTCCAGCAGGCGTACCGCGTCGAGCCCCGCCTGCGGTACGAACAGGTCGACCAGGCAGGTGGCGAACAGGTACACCTGGAGCGGTGCGGGTGGGTAGTGGTGTGGCTGGCGCGGGTCTGGCTGCATGAGTGTGTCTCCCCGGCGCTCTGTGTGTTGCTGCGGCGCCGCTGTGTGTTGTTAAGAATGACTGCTTCACGCATAATTCCAGCTTCTTCGAGCCACTTCAAATTGCTCGGACCACTTGAAAACAACAAACGAGACAACAGCGATGGCGACAGGCATGCAAACGCGGGGCAGGGTCGAAACGGTGATGCGCAGGCTGGAGACGGCCCTGCTGGACGGCAGCTTGCCGGCGGGCGCACAGCTGCCAGCCGAGCGCTTGCTGGCACTGCAATATGGGGTCTCGCGCAATACCGTGCGCGAAGCGGTGCAGCGGCTGGCGGCACGCGGGCTGGTGCGCAGCCGGCGCGGCGCCGGCGTCTTTGTGACGGATCAATTACGCACCGGCATGGCGTCGCCGTGGAGCCAGCTGGTGGCCGACCACCCCGCCCTGCGCGACGACATCCTGGAATTTCGCCGCGTGCTGGAAGGAGCGACGGCCTATTTTGCGGCGCAGCGGGCCAGCACGGACGAGCGCACGCAGATCATGGCGCTGCTGGCCGAGCTGGAACAGGCGCGCGCCAGCGACGACAAGCACGGCGAAGCGCAGGCCGATGCACGGCTGCACGAAGTCATCGCGCAGGCGTCGCACAACACCATGTTCCTGCACCTGCACACCAGCATCATCGGCATGCTGCGCGAACATATCACCCTCAATGGCACGGGCTTGCGCCAGCAGGACGACGCTACCTCGCTGCAACTGCTGTCGCAGCACCGCACCCTGTGCGAGGCCATCTGCGCCAGCCAGCCCGAGGAAGCGCGCACGGCCATGCAAAGCCACATCGATTTCGTGCGCACGCGCGTCACCAGCGACGAATAGGGCTACTGGTAGGACCAATTTGATATGCAGCATGGCGGGGCAATGCGTCGTGGCTTGTCGCAGGGGCGGGCAAGAATGGGGGCCCGATTCGCTATCCGACAGGTTTCCATGCATTTGCACCATGCCACTGACGCTATCCGCGGGCCTGCGCCGCATTCCTTGCTGGCCCTGCATGCCGGCGCCAGCGCCGTCTTTGCCGTCGCGCTGTTGCCACCGGCCGGCTGGCCGCTGGCTCTGGCCTGCTGCCTGGCTATCCTGGCCATGCTGCTGCGGGCCTGGCGCGCACCAGCATCACAGCCTGGCCGCAGCACCGCCTCCGGCAGCGCGCTGCTGGCGCTGGACCTGGCCGTATTCCTGCTCTGCTATGCCTTGCGCGAAACCGATGCCGGCTGGCATGCGGCCGCCTTTTGCATCCTGCTCGCCGCGCCCTATGCCGGCATCACGCGGCACCTGCTGGGCGGCGCCAGCCTGGCCATCGTGGCGAGCCTGGCCTGGCTCGGCCTGCAGGACGAACTCCAGGCCGGCAGCGCCGCCACTTTGCTGCTGCTCAACCTGACCGGCCTCTGTGCCGGCCATGGCCAGCAGCGCCAGCACCGCGAGCACTTGCTGCAACACGCCATCCTCGCCGAACAGGCCGTGCGGGACCACCTGACCGGCTGCTACAACCGCCGCTACCTCGATGAACACTTGCTGGGCGCCGAACTTGCACGTTCACAACGCCATGGCCTGTGCCTGACGGCCATCCTGTGCGATCTCGACCACTTCAAGCGCATCAACGACGCCCACGGCCATGCCGCAGGCGATGCCGTGCTGCGCACCTTTGCCGCCCTGCTCGGCAACGCCACGCGCCGTGGCATCGACAGCGTGGTGCGCCACGGCGGCGAGGAGTTCCTGCTGATCCTGCCCGAAACGGACCTGGCTGGCGGCGTGCGCCTGGCCGAACGTCTGCGCAACGGCCTGGTACAGCACATCGGGACAACGGCCAGCTTCGGCGTCGCCTCCCTCGCGTGCGCACCCGGCAGCGAGGCGCCCGGCGCCGCCGCCCTCGTCGCGGCGGCCGACCGCCTGCTGTACCAGGCCAAGCACGCGGGACGCAATTGCGTCAGGGCGACCATGCTCGACACCCTGTAATTGCCATCGAATCAATGTTACCATTCGTTAACTTATGTACTCATCAGTACACATCCTGCCACTGAAACAGAACGGAATCACTATGCCCGAACACGCGCCCCGCCCTTCCACCATCATGCGTCAATGGCAAATGCTGCGCCTGATACCGCCGGCGCCCCGCACCATCACCGTCGCCGAATTGCACGACAAGCTCAAGGCCATCGACTTTGCCATCGGCGTGCGCACGATCCAGCGCGACTTGCTGGACCTGGCCACGATTTTCCCGCTGACCAATCCAGCCGACAGCAAGCCGTTTGGCTGGTGCTGGATGGAAAATGCGGCGCGCATGGACATGCCGGGCCTGTCGACGCCTGCCGCGCTGACCCTGGCCCTGATGGAACAGCACCTGCGCCATGCGCTGCCGCCGTCTACCCTGGACAGCATGCAGCCGTATTTCAGCGCGGCCCGCCAGACCCTGAACGCGGCCAGCGAGCGCGCCAGCGCGTCCGCCTGGCTGGGCAAGATACGCGTCATCGCCCCCATGCAGCGGCTGCTGGCGCCCGACATCGACGAAGCTTGCCAGCGCACCGTGTATGAAGCGCTGATGCAGAACCGCCAGCTCAAGCTGAGCTACAAGAAGCGCGACAACGACAAGCTCGTCAGCTATGACGCCGTCCATCCGCTGGCCATCGTGCAGCGCGGCCAGTTGCTCTACCTGGTATGCCTGTTCGCCGACTACCACGACGTGCGCACGCTGGTCCTGCACCGCGTGCAGCAGGCGGAAATGCTTTATCTGTCCGCGCGCGTGCAGCCAGACTTCGACATCGATGCCTATATTGCTTCGGGCGCCATGGGCATCCGCGAGGGCGAACCGCTGCTGCTGGAAGCCGTGTTTGCCCGTCGCAGCGGCGAGCACTTGTACGAGACGCCACTGAGCGCGGACCAGCAATTGCAGGAGCGCGCCGATGGCTCGCTGCACCTGACCGCCACCGTGCCCAGCACGCGCGAACTGCAATGGTGGTTGCTGGGCCTGGGCGATGGAGTGGAAGTGCTGGCGCCTGCCGCCCTGCGCGAACAGATGAAAAGCACCATCGCCAGCATGGCCAGCCGCTACGCCGCCTGACGATGGCCCACGGCGGCGGCAAAAACTGCTACCATCGCGCGCCGCCACTTACTTCTCCCTCGCATGACCGTCCTCGCCCACACGCATCCGCTGGTACTCCAGCTGGAAAACGACTTGCTGCCCCTGTTCCGCGCCGCCCTGCCGCCACTCGCGGCCGCCGCGCCGCAGGTGCTCGCCTCCGTATTCGCCTTTTCCAGCGGTACGGCCAGCGCTTTCGAGGATTATCATTTCGGCATTTCCTGCCTGCTCGCAGACGTGCCCGAGGATGCCCCGGAAGAAGTCGCCCTGCTGGTCAGCGTCACGGGACTCGACGCCGGCGCCCGGCTGAGCGCACAGGTCGTCTGGGGCCAGCCATCGGGCTTGGTGGAAGCGCAGACCGAGCTACTGGATGGCGACCTGCCTGCCCTGCATGCGGCCCTGCCCGGCTTGCTGGCCAGCTTGCAACAGGCCGCCAGCCGCGGCGCACCCGCAATATGACAGGCGCATGAAAAAGTGCCAGGAAACAACAACTTACGATTTCCGCAGCGCAACTTTGTTGACTTCCACTAGCCCTACCCCCTATCCTTTCAGTTACGTTTGGTGAGAATGTGTGCATGTTGCTGCAAGCATGCAAACGGCGTCGCCTTGCTTGCGCAAAGTCCAACCCGCATTTATTTATCGCAACCATCAGGGCAACGCGCCTGGACGGCCGCTGCCAGCAAATACGGAGCCGACTGCCATGCCATCGAACCGCCATTTTCCTGCAACATCCTTGCTGGGCTGTGTCTTCCTGCTCGCCGCCCTGCCCGTGCAGGCGCAGACCACGGACAGCACCGCCGCCACCTTCAGCGCCAATGCCAGCCTCACCTCGCAATACATTTCGCGCGGCTTTCGCCAGACCTGGGGTAAGCCGGCCCTGCAAGCGGGTGCCGACTACGCGCACCCGAGCGGCTGGTCGCTGGGAACCTGGGCATCCACCGTCAGCGACCGCTATATCGAGGATGCAAGCGTCGAATGGGACCTGTACGGTGGCTACAGCGGCACGCTGGGCGAACTGGGCTACAGCGTCCTGGCGTATTACTACAAGTATCCGGGCGCCATCTACCGCGCCACAGGCGTCAAGTACGACTATGGCGAACTGTCGCTGGGCCTGAGTTACAAGATGCTGTACGCCAAGTACAACCATACCGTCACGCCGGACTTCTTTGGCATCACGCATGCGCGCGGCACGGGCTATCTGGACGTGGGCGCGAATGTCGACCTGGGCAATGCCTGGACCTTGAATCTGCACGCCGGCAATGGCCGGGTGGCGGGCACGGGTAATGCCATCTGGAACTGGCGCGACGCCAAGGTCGGCGTCACCAGGGCCTTCGATGGCGGCTGGAGCCTGAGTGGCGCCGTGACGCGCGCCTGGGGCGCCACCGACGCCTACGATCATTACACGCTGGGCATCCCGAATGCGGCGGGCCAGTTCGACACTTCGAACCCCGCCGCGACGACCTTCGTGCTGGCCATCAGCAAGACGTTCTAGGCGCGCTACCCGCGCCGCCCGAGACACCGATATCCTCCCCATCAAGGAACAGCCTCATGCAACTTTCTCTCAACAGCAAAATCTGCGTCGCCGCCACCGCGCTCGCCATCCTCAGCCTGGGCGTCACGGCGGCGGTAATCGGCTACAAGAGCAGCGCCAGCGCCGAGGCGGCCGCACTGGAACTGGCGCGCACGTCGGCACGCGAAGTGTCGGGCGCCTTGCAGGCGCGCATCGCCAGCAACCTGGCCAGCGTTTCCAGCCTGGCTGGCGCCATGCGCGGCACCAAAAGCGCCAGCCTGCCCCTGCAGCGCGAGCAGATCAATGAACTGACCAAGGCCACCCTGAGCAGTTCGGAAGACTTGCTGGGCGCTGCCGTGACCTGGGAACCCAACGCGCTCGACGGCAAGGATGCGGAATTTGCCAACCAGAAACCGAACTACGACGCCAGCGGCCGCTTCATGCCCTACTGGACGCGGGGCGCCGGCGGCAAGCTGCAAGTCGAACCCATCGTCTTCGATCCGAAGCCGGGCGCCAATGACTGGTATGACGTGCCCAAGCGCACCGGCAAGACGTACTTTACGGAACCGTATATCTACCCGGTCGACGGCAAGGATGTGCTGATGGCTTCCCTGGTGGCGCCCATCATGATCGATGGCGGCTTCAAGGGCACGGCCAGCGCCGACTTCATGCTCACGCGCCTGGCGAAAATCCTGGCCGGCCTGAAAGTGATTGAGGGCGGCAAGCTGGCGCTGATTTCGAACGGTGGCCTGTACGCCAGCCACCCAGTACCTGAGCGACTGGGCAAGAAGGCCGACGACGTGCCGGCGGCCGGCCTGGAAAAGGTACGCCAGGGCCAGCCGTATGAATACGAGGATGGCCAGGGCTACATCCATTTGCTGCAACCGCTGCAGATCCACCCCGATATTGCGCCCTGGAGCGTGGAACTGAACTTCCCGAAAAGCGTGGCCACGGCCTCGGCACGCGACCTGATGATCTACACGCTGATCGTCGCCCTGCTGTGCGCGGCCGCCACGGCCGGCATTTTGATCCTCGTCGTCAACCAGCTGACGCGACCGCTGCGCACCTTGGGGCGCACCATGACGGACCTGTCCAGCGGCGACGCCGACCTGCGCGTGAAGCTGGAAGTCAAGGGCACCGACGAGCTGGCCGTCATCGGCAAGGGCTTCAACGCCTTCGTCGAAAAGATCCACGCCGTGCTGCTGCAAGTGCAAGCGAGCGCCGACAACGTGGCCCGTGCCAGCGCGGAAATTGCGCAAGGCAATAACGACCTGTCGGCGCGCACGGAACAGCAAGCCAGTTCGCTGGAAGAGACGGCCGCCTCAGTGGAAGAGCTGACGGGCACGGTGAAGGAAAACGCCGACCATGCACGCCAGGCGAATCAACTGGCCGCTTCCGCATCGAGCGTGGCACAGAAGAGCGGCGAGGTGGTCGGCAAAGTCATCGCAACCATGACCTCGATCAATGACTCGTCGAACAAGATCGTCGACATCATCAGCGTTATCGATGGCATCGCCTTCCAGACGAATATCCTGGCGCTGAACGCGGCCGTGGAAGCGGCGCGCGCGGGTGAACAGGGACGCGGCTTCGCCGTCGTCGCCACGGAAGTGCGCAACCTGGCGCAACGCTCGGCGGCAGCGGCCAAGGAAATCAAACTGCTGATCGACGATTCCGTTGGCAAGGTGGCCGCCGGCAGCAAACTCGTCGATGAAGCGGGCGCCACCATGGAGCAGGTGGTCGACAGCGTGCGCAAGGTCACCGCCATCATGGCCGACATCAGCGTCGCCACCACAGAGCAAAGCGACGGCATCGCCCAGGTCAACCAGGCGCTGGCGCAGATGGATGGCGTGACGCAACAGAACGCGGCCCTGGTCGAGGAAGCGGCAGCCGCTGCCGAAAGCCTGCAAGACCAGGCCAGCCATCTGGCCCAGGTAGTCAGCGTGTTCAAGCTGGGCGAGCAGGTGCGCCAGACGGCGCCGGCAGCAAGCGTGGCCACGCCGCGCAGCGTGACGCCAACAACACCGGCGCCCGCCAAGCGCCTGAGCGTCGCCAAGCCGCAGGCCACGCCGCGCGCGGCCGCCAAGGCACCGGCTGGCGACGACTGGGAAGAGTTTTAAGCGTGCCTGCCGGCCTGCAGGCAGCGAGTTGCTCTTGATTTAAATCAAGTCACCAATAGATTCGGTGAGAATTGAACCCCATTCGTCCTCCTATAATCGGGCAGCGCTTACGGCACGCGCCGCTGCCGGATGAAAAGGAAGATGCATGAAAAAACTATTGGCAGTATTGACCGGCTCGACCGCTGCACTCCTGGCCGGTTGCGGCGGCGGCGGCACGCAGCAGCAGCTTGCCGCCGATTCCGCCAGCGCCTCGCCACTGGCCGCATATATCGGCACCTGGCAGTCGACCTGCGACCATCATGACCGTCAAACGCTGGTCATCGCGTTCAAGAGCGATGGCAGCGGTTCGCTGGAACTGACGCCAACCGGCGAAACCTACTTCAAGGCCGATTGCTCCGGCACCGTGGTCGCGACAGACAGCATGACTGCGAAAATCACCGGCAAGCCGGATGGCTCCGCCGACATGCTGATCAAGCTGACGGAAAACGCCGCCGCAACGAGCTTGCGCGTCGATAAGATCACCTCGTCGGCCCCGGCCTATACCTTCCAGCGGACCGGTACCACCGTGCAATATGTACTGAGGGATGGCAAGAACAACTGGTGCGTCGCCGTGGACAATGGCGAGTCCTGCATGCAGGACGACGGCATGCAGGCCGCACAAAGCGTTCCCGGCGGCCTGTCCTTGCGCGGCAACGACCTGTACACGGTGATGCTGGACAAGGAAAAGGGCGTGTACGTGCTGGACATGCACTACATGAAAAAATAAGCGCTGAATCTGCTGCGGGGCCGCCCGGCCCTGCAGCTTGCCGCGGCCGCGCCATAAACTTGAGGCCGTTAGCGAGTGTATGTGCAAAATCGAACATACATTGCGAAAACAGAAAGCTATGCTGTTGAAAAACAGGAGCTTGCCATGTCGTTTAACGCCTTCCCCCTGCCGTCCAACACTGCGCTGGCCGCCCTGCTGCAGCCACAGGACGGCGCTTTCCACCCGATCGACGGCTTGCAGCGTTTGCGCGACGCGGGACTCGACCAACTACCCCTGCCCGGTCACGGCGCCACCCTGCAGCGCTGGCAAATGCTGGCTGCCATCGCCGCCATCGACCTTTCCCTGCTCAAGCTGTACGAAGGCCATACCGATGCGCTGGCGATCCTGGCGGAAATCGACGGCCCCGGCGTCCCGGCCGGCAGCAGCTGGGGCGTATGGTGCGCGGAAATGCCGGGCGCGCGCGTGCAGTTGCAGCAGGCGGCCGATGGCCGCCATGTGCTCGAGGGCCGCAAGGCCTGGTGCTCCGGGGCGAATGGACTCAGCCATGCCTTGATCAGCTGCTGGAATGAGGACGGCCAGGCTTGCCTGGCTTCCGTGGCGCTGTCGCAACCCGGCGTGCACGTCACGGATGAAGGCTGGCAAGCGGTCGGCATGCTCGCCTGCGCCAGCGTCGACGTGACCTTTTCCGGCGCGCGGGCCTTTCCCGTGGGTGCTCCAGGCGCCTACCTGGAGCGTCCCGGCTTCTGGCATGGCGGCGCCGGCATCGCGGCCGCCTGGTATGGCGCGGCCTGCGCCGTCGCCAGCCACTTGCATGCGCGCGCGCAGCACGCCGCGCCCGATCCCGTGCGCCTGGCGCAACTGGGGCAGATCGACTGCGTGCTGCGCGCCGCCGGCGCCCTGCTGCGCGAAGGCGCCGCCGAGATCGACAGGCATCCGCAAAGCGATGCCATGGCCCTGGCGCTGCGCCTGCGCCTGACGGTGGAAGACGCCGCCACCCAAGTCCTGCACCTGGCCACGCGTGCGCTGGGCGCCGGCCCCCTGTGCCGCGATGCCCGCTTCGCGCGCCTGGCGGCCGACCTGCCCGTCTTCCTGCGCCAGAGCCATGCGGAACGCGACCAGGCCGTGCTGGGCGGCATCGTCGCCGGCGCCGAAGACCATCCGTGGGCGCTCTGACATGCTGCCCCAATCCGCTATGCAAGCGCGCCGCATCGAAGGCAGCGGCACGCCGGACCAGGTGTGGCTATCCTGGCCGGGGCTGAACGAGCTGCCCGCCATCGGCGCGCATGCCCTGGTGCCGCCGGGCGCGCGCGCTGTCATCGTCGCGCCCCATCCCGACGATGAAATCCTCGCCTGCGGCGGCTTGCTGCAACTGCTGGCGGCGCAGGGCAGCCAATTGCTGTTCATCGCCGTCACCGATGGCGACGCCAGCCACCCGGACTCGCCCCTCTGGCCGCAGGAACGCCTGCGCCAGGTGCGTCCGCAAGAATCCGCGCAGGCGTTGGCCACGCTGGGACTGGCGTCACCCGCATGGCTGCGCCTGCACCTGCCCGATGGCGGCGTGGCCGGCATGACGCCGCAGCTGGGCGCCACATTGGCAGCGCAGCTGCGTCCCGGCGACAGGGTCTTCACCACCTGGCGCCTGGACGGCCATCCGGACCATGAAGCATGCGGCCGGGCCTGTGCTGCGGCCTGCGCGGCCAGCGGTGCCAGCCTGGTGGAAATGCCCGTCTGGGCCTGGCATTGGGCCGCGCCGGGCGACATGCGCGTGCCGTGGCAACGCGCGCGCCGCCTGCCCTTGCCGGCCCCCATCCTGCAGCGCAAGCGCGCGGCCCTGCGCTGCTTCGCCAGCCAGATGCAAGACGACCCGTCGACGGGGCGCCCCGCCATCGTCGCCGGCGACGCCTTGCAGCGCCTGCTGCATGCCTGGGAGGTGTATTTTCTATGAACCCATCTTCCACGCCGGACGACCAGCGCGGCAGCTATTTCGAACAACTGTATCGCCAGGATGCCGATCCGTGGCGGGTGCGCCAGCGCTGGTACGAGGAGAGAAAGCGCGCCCTGCTGCTGGCCAGCCTGCCGCAGCGGCGCTACCGCCACGCCTATGAACCGGGCTGCGGCAATGGCGAACTGACGGCCGAACTGGCGCGGCGCTGCGAGCGCGTGCTGGCGGCCGACCTCTCGGCCGAAGCGCTGGGGCTGGCGCAGCAGCGCCTGCTGGACGCGGGGTGCGGCGCCAACGTCAGCCTCGCGCAGCACCGGCTGCCGCAGGACTGGCCGCGCATCCTGCCGGGCGCCGAGAAGTTCGACCTGATCGTCCTGAGCGAGATCGCCTATTACCTGTCGGTGCAAGAGCTGGCGCGCGTGGTCGAACACAGCATCGCCACCCTGGCGCCGGGCGGCAGCATCGTCCTGTGCCACTGGCGCGCGCCGTTCGCGCAGCGCATCGTCTCGACCGTGCGCATACATGCGGCCTTCCAGGACGCGCCCGGCCTGCACCGCGTGCTGCGGCACGAAGAAAGCGACTTCCTGCTGGGGATCTGGTCAAACGATGCGCGCTCGGTGGCGCAGCGCGAGGGCTTCGCATGATCGGCGTGGTGGTGCCCGTGCATAACGAGGAAGCGTGCCTGGGCGCCTGCCTGGAAGCGTTGCGCCTTGCCGCCACCTGCCCCTTGCTGCATGGCGAGGCGGTGTGCATCGTCGTCGTGCTTGATGCCTGCAGCGACCAATCGCAGCGCATCGTGCTGGCGCATGCCATGCAGGCGGACCTGCGCTGGCGTCTCGACTGCCTCGCCATCCATGCGCAGAACGTGGGCAGCGCGCGCGCCGCCGGCGCGCAGCAGCTGCTGCAGCGCGGTGCCCGCTGGCTGGCCTTTACGGATGCCGATACGCGCGTGTCGCCCTCCTGGCTGAGCACCCAGCTGGGCCTGGACGCCGATGCCGTCTGCGGCACGGTGGCGGTGGACGACTGGTCGCCGCACGGGCCCAGTGCCGCTGCGCTGCGCCGGCACTTCGCCCAGACCTACACCGATGCCGACGGCCACCGCCACATCCATGGCGCCAACTTCGGCGTACGCGCCAGCGCCTACCTGCGCGCCGGCGGCTTTGCCCCATTGGCCTCCAGCGAGGACGTGGCCATGGTCGCCGCGCTGCAAGAATGCGGTGCGCACATCGCATGGAGCGCCGCGCCGCGCGTCACCACCAGCGCCCGCCGCCATGCCAGGGCACGCGGCGGCTTTGGCGATACCTTGCTGCAGGTGGTGGCGGCGCTGGAAGCGTCACCACACCTGACGCAGACTTAGAGCCTGTCCTAGTAGATGAATACATCCCCTGCTGGCGCCCCTCCGAAGCGGGGACTGCGTTGCTCGTCGTCGCGTGGCTCGCCACGCGTCCTCCTCACGCCTTGTCCGCACTCCTGATGAACTGCCTGCAGAAGACGCTCACTACTGGGATAGGCTCTTACCGCATCGCCTCCTGCAAACCCGGCGCGAACTCGGCGCCGTGCTTGACCTGCGCGGTGGATGCCTTCAGGGTCGCGCCGATCGGCTCGGCGCGGCCAGCCAGGCACTGCCCCAGGAAGTTTTCCGTCACCGCATTGAAGGCGATGTTGTTGACGGGGCGGGCAAAACCATGGCCTTCGTCGGGGAACAGCACATACGTGACGGGGATATTCTTCGCCGCCATGGCCGCGACGATCTGGTCCGACTCGGCCACGTTGACGCGCGGGTCATTCGCCCCCTGGCCGATCAGCAGCGGGCGCTGGATATTCTGCGCAAAGTTCAGCGGCGAGCGCTCCTTCAGCAGCGCGCGGCCTTCTTCCGTGGTCGGATCGCCCATGCGCTTGTAGAACTGCTGCTTGCCCGCTTCCCAGTACGGCGGAATCGTTTGCAGCAGGGTAAACAGGTTCGACGGGCCGACGATGTCGACGCCGCAGGCGAACGTGGTGGGTGTGAATGCCATGCCGGCCAGGGTGGCGTAGCCACCATACGAGCCGCCCATGATGGCCACCTTGTCGGCTGTGGTCACGCCGCTCTTCACGGCCCATTGCACCGCGTCGAGCAAGTCGTCATGCATCTTGCGGCCCCACTGCAGGTCGCCGGCCGAGATGAATTGCTTGCCGAAGCCCGTCGAGCCACGGTAATTCACCGACAGCACCGCGTAGCCGCGGTTGGCCAGCCACTGGTGGTAGCCGTTGTAGCCGTAGGTATCGCGCGCCCATGGCCCGCCGTGCACCAGCAGCACCATCGGCACCGCCTGCGATGGCACGCCGCCGGCGCTCGCCTTCGATGCCTGCGGCAAGGTCAGGTAAGAGACCAGGGTCAGGCCGTCGCGTGCCTTGATTTCCTGTGGGTACATGGGCACCAGCGGCGCGCCTTCCAGCTCCGGGCGCGTCACGTACAGCTGCGTCAGCTTCTTGGTCTTGCGCTCATACAGCCAGCTCGATGCCGGCGCCGTGACGGGGTCGACGCCCACCAGCCACTTGTCGTCGGCTTGCGTGCGCGACGTCACGTTGAACTGGCCCTTGACATGCTTTTTCAGGAAGGCCAGGTCGGCCTTCAGGTCGTCCGTCAGCGGCAGGTATTCCTGCTGCAGATAGTCGACGGAATAGGCTTGCACCTTGCCCGTGCGCGTGTCGTACAGGGCGTCAGAAATATCGGCGCGCGGGTCTTGCGCCACCAGCGTGGTCTTGCCGCTGGCGACATCCTGCGCCAGCAGCGCCGAGGTATTGCGGCCGCGCGAGTCGGTCCAGTACAAGGTCTTGCCATCGACCGTAAACGCCAGCGGCGCCGTGGTCTGCGAGTCTTCCAGGCCCACCTCGGTCAGCGGCGTACTCTCGACCTTGCCATCCGTCAGGCGGAAATACTGCATGCCGCCATCGGCGCGCGCCTTGCTGGCCATACGCAAATTGAGCAATTCATCGGCCAGGTAGCCGCCATAGCCATCATTCTGCTGCACCAGGGTCAGCTTGCCGCTGGCCAGCTCCAGGCTGTACACGTCATGCCAGCGCGCATCGCGGTTATTGATGCCCACCAGGATGCGCTCCTTGACCTTGCTGCTGATCTGGACGATCCGCACGCGGGTCTTCTCGAACGGCGTGTAATTGACCTGCTTGCCGCTCACGACATTCACGCCATACAGCAGGAAGTTTTCATCACCGCCCTTGTCCTGGATGAACAGCAGGGTTGTCGAATCGGGCGACCAGAAGCTGCTGCGGATGGGCCGCACCTTCTCTTGCGTCAGCGGACGCGCCTGCGCCAGGTCGCTGGCCGGCGCCACCCATACATTGAGCACGCCATCGCGCGGCGCGATCCACGACAGCCACTTGCCATCCGGGCTGATGCGCCCGCCGGACTTGCTGGGATTGCCAAAGATCTTCGCCCGCTCGATCAGCGGCGGGTGATCGACAGGGGCTTGGGCGTGCGCCGGCAGCGCGGCGACAAACAACAGGGCAGGCAGGGCATAGCGAATCATGGACACCTCATGGTTGTTGGATGAAGGGAAACCTCACACATACATGTGCCAGCAAATCATAGGCGAAAGCCGTGTTGCCAGGTTGATGACAGCGACAGGGGACGGAAATCGGGGGATAGAAGGGTGAAAACGCGGGATGGCAGGTCCGTCAAGTCACTGACGCAGGCGCGGCCAGGGGGGACTTAGCAAACACCGCCAGCCTCGCTTATCAGTGCCGGATGCAGCGTCGTTCCTGCGCCATCGCAGTGGGCTCTGCGGCGAGCACCTTGGCCTGCCAGCGGCGCGAGAAACCTCGCCGGGACTGGCTGATGCCCCCGATCGTATTCAGCCCGGTTTCCTGGGCACAGTGGTCCAGGGCCTGGCGCAGCATCGTATCGACGCTGGTCAGGGAGACCTGATATTCGTCCGCAACTTCCTGGCGCGTCCTTTCGTCGATCCTCAGGGCAAGCAGAACAGAACGGTGCCGGTACGGCATGCGCTGCATCGCGCGCTCGACCGCGGCCAACTCGGAACGGGCCAAGGCGATCAGGTCCGGACCGGGGGCCGGGTCAGTCAGATGCTCGATTGCAGCGTCATCGTCGTACTGCGCAGAGCGCTTGCCGCGCAGCTGGTCCATCGCGACGTTGCAAGCCACCCGGTAGACATAGGCGTTGGGGTTTTGCACAAACACGGGGGCGCTCATGCCCGCCAGCCGCAGCCAGGCGTCGTGCAGGCTGTCGCTGGCCAGGTCGGGACAACCGAGATTGCGCAACAATTGGCGGTGCAGGCGGGCGTAGTTGGCCGCCAGGAAATCGCCCAGCACGATGCCTTGGCCGCTCTCGCTGCATGGCTCTGCTGCGAACTCATCGGCAATATGGGACGCCTTCAGGCCATCCAGGGTACTCAGATTCATGACGGGTGTGCCTCGGTATTCGGCTGCAAGAATGGGGGGGGGACGGGATCACAGGCACTGCGTGTGCATGGCCTTCCCCTGCCTGTTCCCTGCACGGGCAGGAAACAGGCGAGGAAACAGCTGGATAACATCGCTGCATGCCACCTGACTAGCGCTCCTGCTGCAACTCGCGCCGTTGCTCGGGGCTCAAGCGTGCCAGCTGCCTGGCATCAAAATCGCGGCCGACGCCAACGAACTGCACCGGACTGGCAGCGTCGTAGGGAAGACCGCCCGACGACTGCAGCCCGGCCCGGGGTGGCGGCGGCGCCTCACCCTCGCCCTCCATCGGCTCGTTGCCAAAGCCGATCAAGCGCACCGTGAAAATCGACGGCAGGTTCTGACGCGCCGTGCTGCGCTCGCGCTGCAGGACGTCCTGCGCAGCGGCCGTTGCCTGCGACGCCGCCGCACTGGCATTGCTCAATGCGCCGACATTCACCGCCGCAATGCTCGGCATGCCCATCGCCTCACCCTTGACGGCGATGTTGGCCGCGTTGAGCACCTGCAGCGCCGCCAGGTTGACATTGCCCGACACGCGGATGCCCGCTTCGCCCGCGTCGATGGTGCCCAGTGGCGCGATCAGGTCGATGTCGCCGGCCGGCACTTCCGGAATCGGTGCCAGCGTGGCGATACCGGCTCCCGTGCTCGGCACGCTGGACGACAGCGTGACGTTGCCCCACTGGTCGTAGACACGCTTGGGCGGCGTGTAGACCACCGTGGTCTTCGACCCACGCCCTGCGTTGATGTCGCCTGCGGCCGACCAGCCCAGGATGGCGCCGCCGAAGGTGGTCATGATGCGGCTCTGGCCCAGCAGGATGCTGCCCAGCGAATAGATCGCGATGTCGCCCGCGCCCTGGGTGATCACGCCGGCCGTGGACGGTGGCGCCGCGCCTTCGATACCGTAGGTCTGGGCGCCGCCCGGGGTGAGCATCTGGATGTCGCCACCGAAATCGGTATGCACGCCCGCGCCACCGAACATGCTGATGTCGCCCTTGTACGCGACGAGGGTGCCGGCCACGTTCTTGTCCGGGAACAGCGCGGCGATGGCCGCGCGGCCACGCACGTAACTGCCCTGGCGCACGCCGCCGTCCTGGTTGTACTCGCGCCCGGCGGCCTTGAGTTCGGCGAAGTACACGTCACGGGCGAATACTCGCTGCTGCTCTGCCGGCAGCGCCGCGTAGTAGGTCCGAGCTTGTTCGCTGTTGCCGACGAAGCCGAAGCGTTCACCCAGCCAGGTGAGCAGTTCGTTTTCATAGGTTCTGGCGACCTTGCCGCCCTGGAGCGACAGCGGTTCGCCCGCCTGTACCACCTTGACCGGGTCGAGATAGCCCTCGACGAAGCGCCGGTAGTCCGTGCCGTTGGCACCCGCGCCTGCCTGCATCACGATGCTGGCGCCCGGGCGCTTGTCCCCGGAGGCCACGGCACCGAGGCTGGTGACGCCGACCTTGTCGTCCATGCGAATGTCGCGGCCCGCCGTCAGTTCCAGGGTGCCGGGTCCTGCGACATTGAAGCCGCTGTAGATGATGTCGCGCCCCGCGCTGACGACAGAGATGTCGGTGGGACTGTTGTGCACGAACAGGTTGCCGGCAATGTTGTACGTCGCGTCTCCACTGCCGCCGCTGGCACCGCTCAGCAGCGTGCCGCTGCTGACGATGTCGCGCCCGGCCAGCATCCAGACCGGGCCGGCGCCTTCATGGAATGTCTTTCCGAAACGCGGGTCATACATGCTGTTGAAGGTGATCGAGCGTCCACTGTTGACCCCCATCAGATCACCACCCAGCGCATAGAAACGCGCGGGCTCCAGCGCATCGCCCCACGACAGGCTCGCGGTATTGGATCCGAAGGCGAACAGCGGCGTGCCCCCCAGGCCCGCCGTGCTGCCATCGCTGGTAACATTGCCGCTGCCCGCAATCAGGGCACCGCTGGCAAAAGCCTGGAAGGCAGGATTCAAAATGCTCGCCAGCGACTCCGGCGCCGCACTGGAACGGCTGATGGCCAGATCACCGCCGTAGATCGAGCCCCCGGCCAGCAATTCCAGTTGACCGGTGGCCGACGGCGCCAGCACCAGGGCGCCATGCGTGGGCAAGGTGCTGGGGTCTACGCCCGCAGCGCGGCCGTAGTACAGGTTGCCGCTGGCCGCGACCGCGCGCAGTGTCGCGGGATAGACCATCGCCATGTCGGTTGCCGTACCCTCATCGCCCAGCGGCGTGAGGTTGCCCCCTAAAGACAACAGGTCCACCGCCGTGCGCCCGGTCCAGAGGCTGAACCAGCTTTGTCCCACACCGCTGACGCCATCGGCGCTCACATACAGCGAGCCATTCTTCTGCTCTGCGCGCCCGGGGTCGGCCACCTCCTGCACCACCAGATCCCTGCGGGTGACCAGGCTGAAGGTGGCGTCCCCGGCAAGCAGGCTCAGGCCTCCGTTCGCCCACGCCGTCGCCGCAGTGTATGGATCGACGGGGCGGACTTCGCCTGGATTCATCTCCGTGCTGCGGGTGCCATAGCGCAAGCTCAGACTGCCCACGGCGCCACCGCTCAACTGCACATGCCCACGTAGATCGGCCAGCACACCGTTGATCTGGAAGCGGCCGATCTCGCTGCCGGGGTTCACGGCGCCGCCAACCCGCAGATTCAGATCGCCGCCACCACCCAGTTGCAGGCTGCCATCGGCGGCGACCCGCCCGCTGCCGCCAACCGCCAGCACCAGCCCCTGGCTGCGCGCGTTGGTCGCCGAGGCCGTGTGGCTCTCCGCCAGAGGCCGGATGATGCCAGCGTCGCCGCCGACATCCACATCCAGGTTGCCCCCGCCCAGCGTGCCGAAGCCGGTGAAGCCTACCAGTTGGTCGGCGCCGCCCATCAGGGCTGCGGCATAGGAACCGAAGTTGATCCACCAGGCGGTGGCTTGCGCATCACTGCCGCTCAGTCCGTTGCCCTGACGCCACAACCAGTTGCCGACGTTGGCCGAATCGTGGCCGCGGTCGTTGCTGACGGGGCGTCCCGACGAGCCTCGCGAGACATTGACGATGTTGCCGCTCAAGTTGCCGCCGGCCTTCAGCAGCAGGTTGCCGCCCTGGTCCGGATACCAGGCACGGGCAAGGCTGCCTGAGGCTTGCAATGCTTGCGGAAGGTTGTACGGATCGCCAGAGAAGGTGCCGGCGGAAGAACTGCCGGCGGTATAAACGCCAAACAGCGAGTCCATGCCCAGATCGCCTGCGGCCAGAAGGTCGAGGTCGGCCGCGCCGGTTCGGATCACGCTGAAGCGGGTGCTGGCACCCACCACCTTTTTGGGGCCGGACACTGCGGAGTGGGTGTCGGCCAGACGCAAGTCACCGGACTGCGGATCAGGCTGCAGCAGGCGGCTGTCGGCCGCTCCGGTATCGGCGCCAGCCACCAGGCGCATGGCCCAGGACTGCGACCCTTCGGCCAGCATGGGCGCCACGGCCCAGAGCTGCCCCTGGCGGCCCGCGTTCTCGACGCGCAACTTCACCGACGTCGCACCACCCGCCAACTTGACGTTGGTGCCAGACGGCAGCAGCGCGCCACGCGGCAGCGCCTTGCTGCCATCGAGGATCACGGTGGCGGTGGTGCCCAGGTTGCCGGGCAATGGCACGCCCTTGGGCCAGACCATGGCCTTCACACGTGTCAGACTGCCCAGCAGGGTGCCGGCGTCCAGGGTGCTGTTGGTCGGCAGCGTTACGCTCTGGCTCAGCAAGGTGCCCGCAGCAAACAGCACATTGCCCGAGGGATCTCTTACTGCGGCCGCCAGCACCGTGCCAGCGGGCAGGACCAAAGCCGCGGTCAGGGTCGCCGCGACCGGCAACCGCGTGCCGGCGATCAGGTTACGGGCCTTGATCGGCAGGTCGAAGTTGAGCGTGACGCCCGCCGGGAACGTGGTGCCGTCCGCCAGGGTCACGCCGCTGCCCGGCACCACCGTCGTGCCGCCGGTGTAGTCAACGCCGGAGCGCAGCACCCAGCCATTGTCATCGGCGGTCGGTGGCGGCGGTGCAAAGCCGTCGTTGATGCTGCCGTGGACGGTCAGGTCGCCGCCGGCGCGCAGGGTCAAGCGACCGGCCTCTCCCGAACCGCGGACGTTGTCGACTTTCTGGTTGTGCGGATTGACGCTGGCGTAGCGGTAGCCCGACAGGTCCAGGTCGCCCGCTACCACGATATCACCAGCCGGATTGGTCACGGCATTGCTCACGATCTCGACGCCGGGACGCAGATGAAAGGCATCGGCATAGGCCGGATTGCGCAGGCCGGCCAGCTTGCCGGTCATGAGACTGGCGCGCTCTTTTGCGGCGTTGATGAAGTCATCACTGTCGTCGTGCCTGGCCTTGAACCAGGCCTGGGTGATCTCCTGGTAGGGCCGCCCGCTGGCAGTCGCCGTGCTGACCAGCGGCGCATCGTCGTAGCGTTGCATGCCGTTGACCGCGATGGAGCGTGCGCCGCGGATGTCGAGCACGCCGCGCGCGTCGATGGCGATGTCGCCGTAGACGGCCGCATCGCCGGCATCGTTCAAAGCCGGCAGGCCGTTCGCGCCGATGCGCGGCGCCGAGAGTTCGAGCGTGCCGCGCGCGCGGCCGTCGTTCAGCCCCGCTGCGCTGCCCACGGCCACACCGGTGCCGTGACGCAGGTCGATGCGCACGCCGTCAGCCAGCGCCAGTTGACCCGTGCCGGAACTCAGGTCGACGATGGCGCGGTTGGGTGCATCGATGATTTTTCCGTAGCTGTCCACGCGCAACTGGCTGCCATGGGCGTCCAGCACCGCGCTGCCGTCCAGCGTCAGGCCATGCTTGCCAGCCAGCGTGATGCTGCCGACCCGCGCACCGCTGGCATCCACCAGACCCGTGACCCGCAGGCTGCCGTTATCCACCGACACGTTGATGCTGCTGGCCTTGAGTCCGTCAGCGATGCGCAGGTCGCCCTGCTTGAGCTGGAAGCTGCGGGCGCCGTAGACCTGGCCCTGGTTCAGTCGTTCGTTGAGGGCCGCGAACTGGTCGCTCAGGGCGCCACTGGCGCCCAGGCGCTGGGCCTGGATCTCCACCGCACCGGCCAGGTAAGGCACCAGGGTGCCGCCGGCATCGTAGTTACCGCTGCTGCCGGCCAGGATCTTGCCTGCCAGATCGACCGTGCCGGCAGCGCCGTCCACGGCCACCGCCCACAGCTTGCCGGCCTGGTTGTGCTGCGCCGACAGGTCGATGCTCGAACCCGCCGCCTGCAATACGTTGCCCGCGCGGCTGTCCAGGCGCACCTCGCCACCCGCGCTGTACTTGGTCAGATCGTTGAAGGCGATGGCGCGGCCGGACACATCGACCGATGCCGCGTCGGTCAACACCACGTCGCCGCGCGCGCCCAGCGTGAGCTTGCCGCTGGGCAGCACCACGGCGCTGGCCAGGCGAATGCTGTCACCCTGCAGCGACAGCTCCGCGCCCAGGCCATCGGCCTTGCCAGCGGGGCCAGCCGAAGCGGCGACTTCAATGGCGCGGCCTGCGGTGATGCGGTTCACCGAGCCGGCCTCGCCCGTCATCAGCGGGGTCAGGATGCTCAGGTTGCCACCGCTGTAGGCATAGCCCTTGAGGGGGTCGTACGCGCCCTGGCTCTGGTAGACCGAGAGGCTACCCTTGTGGTTGGCGGTGATGCGTTCGCTCGCCGACAGCTTGACGTCGGCAAATCCCAAGGCCAGGCGGTCGAAGGTCTTGATGGTGCTGGGCTGGGCAAACTCTCCGTAGCCGAACTCGATGCGCTCGGTGTTGATGTTCAGCCGCCCGCCGCCAGTGCCGGCGCCACCCGCCACCACCGCCGAGGCCGGCGTCGCGGCGCCCTGCCAGATCAGGTTGGCGGTGCGGATGGTGGCCACGTCACCGGCCCCGCCGTCACCATAGATCGCCGGGGTGGAAAGCATCAGCTTGCTCAGCAGGGACTTGCCGGTCACCGCGTCGTAAGTGTCCAGCGCGGCGGTGCCGTAGAAATTGAAGCTGTCCCGCGCCGAGAGTTGCAAGGTTTCCAGGGCCGGCGCGCCGAACTGCGTGTCGCCGCGCAGCAGGCGGTCCAGCACGGGCTGAGTGAGGGTCAGGCCGGTGGGCAAGCGATTGCCGGCCGCTGCGGCGGCCAGCGCCTCCGCGCTGCCGACGTTGATGCTGGACAGGCCCAGGTTGAGGTGACGGGTGCCGTAGCGCACTTCATCGCCCATTGCCAGGGTCTTGTCGGTCATGGCAACGATGCTGCCCTCGGAATACAGGGCGGTCTGCCCGCTGCACGGCTCGCTGCTGCACACGCCCAGGCGGATGCCGCCACTGGCTTGCACGTTCGTCGGGCTGGTCACGTTGAGCAAGCCGTTGGACACGGCCAGCATGTTGCCCACCTGGTAGACAAAGCCATCTCGCGCATCATAGCTGGCCTTGCCACGGCCGATGGTGTTGATCGACGCCCCCTGTTCCACGATGACTGCGCCCGACGCGCCCTTGCTCATCATGAACACCTCCGGTGCCGCCAACTGCGCTCCTGCGCGCAGGATCATGGAGCCGTCGCTGGCGTTGACTCCCTGGGCCTGCGTGATGATGTTGCCGGTCTGTCCGTACTGGAGCGAGGTCATGCCGCCGATCATCAGCCGTGCGGCGCCGATGCCATTGAGGCTGTCGGCATCCACGCTGACGCCGCTGAAACCATCGGTGGCGGACTGGCCTGCAGCCACCACTTCGATGCCCCCGCCGCCCCCGCGATCCATGTTCAGCAGTGCGACGCTGCCGGCGTAGCCACCGGCCGCAGCATCGAAGCGACCGACGCCCTCGAAGGAGAAGGCGTCCGCGCCGGCGCCCGATCGCAGCGACAGCTGCAGGGTTCTGGCATCGATCGGCAGCATCGCCCGAGGCACGCCCAGTCTCGCCGCGTCCGCGATGGCAAACTGCGCATACCCGGTTTCGTTGTACTGGGAGTAGCGGCGCAAGGTGTCGGCGGACGTCAGCGTCATCTGGCTGGCCAAGCTGTCGCTGATGCCGGTATGGGCAATGGACAGCCGTCCGGCGGTAGACCAGGAGCCATTACGCAGCGCCTGCGCCGGGCCGTTGCTTGCGGGGCCGCCCAGGCCGTTGATTTCAACCCGGAAAGCGCCCGGCATCAAGGCGAAAGTGGACGGCATCAGCGTATAGGTACCCGCTGCCAGCCCTGGTACCCCTGCGCCGATGCTGATCTGCCGGCCAACCATCGGGTCTGCCGCGCCACCCTCGGGCGCCACCGGCGCATAAGCGGCTTGCACGCCGGGCAGCACGGCATAGACCGGGTTGCTGCCAAGTCCCGGCAGGACGAAGCCGCCGTTAACGCCGGTCTGAAGCAAAGGGTGGTAGCGGGCGTCGGTGGAGCCGCCACGCCCGGAAATGAATCCGGCGCCCAGCAACTCGCCCCCACCGGACAGATCCACCACGGCGCCCGGTTGCACCAGCAACGACCGACCGCCCAGGATCATGCCGACTTCCAGTTGGCCGAAGGGCATCCCCCCCTGGCCGAGCCATGTCACTGTCTTGCCGTCGTAGGTGTAGACCTGACCATCGAGCGTGCCGCCGTAAGGCATCGCCAGGCCCTTGCCGCTCACCGATGTCAGACTGCCGGGCAGCAGTTCGACGTCGCTGGTGCCGAGGGCGCCGATCTCGATCATTCCCAGTGGCGCGCGCACCACCCCACCCTGCGCAATGTTCGGGCCGCCCAGTTGCAGGCGGCCGAAGGCGGAGTAAGGCACTGCTGCGTCGCCATCGCCAGTGCGGCCGATGGTCAGCGTGCGCGTCCGGTCGTAGTTGTAGAAGTCGTCGGACACACCGTCCAGGTAGCCCGCCAGCACCCTGGCACCGACGGCCGTCGCCGGATACAGCTGCGCCGCCCGCAAGGTCAGGTCGCCCTTGGTCATCAACTGGGTGCTGATGCCCGTGGCGATCGCGTTCGCGCTGGCCCCGGCGAGGAAGCGCAGGTCGCCCGCACTGGTCAATTGCACGCCATCGTAACCGCGACGCTCGATGCTCATCGAACTGCCATCTGCCTGCGGCAAGTTGCCCAAGGCACCGAACAGCACATTGCCGCGCACATCGATCAGATTGCCGCTGGCCTCGAATACCGCCTCGGTCTCCCGCTGCGACATCGTCGGCACCTCCAGCACCGGACGCAGCCATGGGTCGCGGTTGGGTTCCGGCGCGGCAAGAATGCCCGCCAGCAGCAGATGCGGCGCGGAGAGACGGACCCGCGCATTGATCGCGGCTTTTTCGCTCAGGTTGAAGGCGCCGCTGTACAGGCGCAGGCTCTGGCCCATGTTCAGCGCCACATCGCCGTCAAAGCTCAGCAAGCCGTTACTCAGCAGGGCCAGGTTGTCGAAACCGCCTGCGCTGACCTGGTCCACCCCGAGCCGGCCGTGGCCGTATTCGAGGCTGGCGGCAGCTGCATCGGCCGTGTCCGCTAGCATGCTGCCCTGGCGCACCTGGCCGAGCTGCAGTTCGCGCACTTTGGTGACGCGGTCGGTAACCGACGTGCGGATGTAGTATGGGCTTTCCAGTGCCACGGACAGGCTGCCGCCGGCGGCACCGGCGCCCCCGGCCCGGGCCGTGAAGCTGCCGTCCAGGTACAAGCCATTGTTGGACGCCAGACTGATGCTGCCGCCGTTGCTGGCCACCTGCACCCGGCCCTGGCCCGGAATGTCCAGCGCCGCCTGGGCACCGGAAGCTTCGAGGCGCGCGCCCTCGCGCACCACCACGAACAGGTCGCCAGCGCTGGCAATGCCGCTCTCCGGATCGATCCCGCCGCCGATGACGATGGTGCCGCCGTCGCGGACCTGGCCATAGTTCCGGCCCCGGTTGTCCAGCGCGCTCACGGCGCGCGACGCCACATCGATCAGCGCCTCGTCTCCGATCCAGATCGAGCGGCCGTGGCCGACTGCCTTGTCCGTCTCGGAACCGGCTGCCGCCAGGTTCCCCAGCGTCACGCTGCCACCCCACGCATGGAGCGCGCCGTCCATCGTGAGCTGGCCGGCACTGCGCACATCGATGGACTGGCCGGGGTCGACACTGAGCACAGCACCTTTTCCGATCACGGCCTGCACCGCCTGCAGTTCATCGGCAGACGTGCCGGCCGTACCGGCCTGCAGCGACAGGCTCGCACCCTTGCGTTGCGTGAGCAGGGCCTTGACGGCGTCTTCCTGATACAGCGGCGGCGTCCACAGTTCCAGCGCGTCGGACGGTTGGCTGCCGGTGACGGCATCCTGCGCATACGTGCCGAAGCGGGCCACCGGCATCCTCACGTCGATCTGCGCGCCCTCGGCCACAGCAAGGCCATGGTTGCCGATGAGCGCATAGCGAGCGAAGCCTTTGTTGAAGAAATCCGCGCCGAGCATCAGCGTGTCGGCCAGCGCCGCACCCGAGGGATTGCCGATGGCGATGTGCCCCGTCTGCAGCGTGAGCGTGCCGCCGCCGTCCACGCCATGGCCGAGCAGCACGGCGCCACCGAGCCGCACCTGGCCATCGCCGGTGTTGAAGCCGTCCGCTTCGAGGGTGACGCTGCCGCCTTTGCCTCCTTGCTGCTTCGCACTGGCCAGCAGTGCCGCGCCGGAAGACACGTCGAGCGTACTGCCTTCGCGCAACACTACGTCGCCAGTACTGCGCAGCAATACCCTGCCGCCGTCACGGAACGCCAATCCACGCGTGTCGGCCAGATCCTTCAGCAGATTGGTCCACAGGCCGCTGGTGTCCACCGTGATACCTTCGGCCACGGTGACACCGGCGTTCACACCACTCGGGGCGTCCAGGCTCATGTCTTCGATACGCGCGTTGCCGCTGACTTGCTTGAGCACATTGCCCAGCCTGATGGTGCCGCTGTGCGCGGTCAGGTCGGCAGTCACATCCACGACCGGGGCGTACAGCACGATCTCGCCGCCCGACCCAACTTGCAGATCGCTGTTGACCTCGATCTTGCCCTTGGCCGCGATCTTGATGGTTCCCATCGCGTAGCCATTGAGCTGCGCCGTGTCGAGCACCAGCGTGCCCTGCCTCTGCGTCGGGAGGGCCGTTGTGAGGTCCAGTTCCGCCGCAATGCGCTCTTGCGTGTCCTTGAGCTCAACCTCATTCATGACTGCACCCACACTGTGGCTCAACAAACCAGTGCTCTTGTCGAACATCGGCAAGTGCTGCCCGATGATGAGCTGGCCGCGTCGCGCCACTGCGTCGTGCGACTGGTTGTAGCCGTCCAGCTCAGCTTGGGCAGCCTGCGTCTGGCGCACGCCCTGGAAGGCTACACTGCTGATGTCGCCTTCGAGCACGGCGGCGTTGGTGGCGATCACCAGCGTGCCGGCATCGCGCCCCACCGTGTAGCCGTTTTCCAATTTTCGTTGCGGTGCGATCAGTGGGTTGTAGAAATGCTCCGAGACCTGCCAGCGCTCGTGGTCCGATTCGTAGCCCTTGTAGATGCCTTTGTAGAGCAGATCACCGGGCGCCTTGTTCACTTCATACAGCCGCCCATCGCTCCCCTTGAGCCAGGTCTGATTGATGAAACCGCTCTGCACATTCAGCGTGCCGCCCGAGAGGTTGATGCTGGAGCCGGCCTGCGTGACCACGTCGTTGCCGCCGAAGCTCAGCGTGCCGCCCTGCGCCATCCATTCACTTGCGGTGTGGCCCTGGGTACCCAGATACCCGCCCACTTCGAGCAGGCCGCCGGCGGTGTACCAGCGGTCGGTGGCGTAGCCGTTCGTGCCCTTGGGTACGAACACCAGGCTGCGGCGGTCGATCCACACGTCGTTGCTGCTGAGGGTCTTGCCATCCCGGTTGACCGGCGCATCGCGCTGTTCGTTGCCCTGGATGTTGACCTTGATGTTGTTCGACTCCATGGCCAGGTTCACGCCCACGGCGCCGGAGACGTCGATCCGGGCGCGCTCACGCACCAGGCTGCGCTGGGCTGCATGGATGTCGATCTGACCACCGGTGGCCAGGGTCAGGGAGTCGCTCTGGAAGTCGACTGTGCCGCTGCTGCCGATCTCGATGCGCGACTGGTCGCGGCGATCCGTGATGGCCACGATGTTCTCGGCAGTCGTGATGGCAGGTCCCCGCAGGCCATCGCGCTGGCTGTCCAAGGCAGTGGTCTTGCCGTCGTCCTCGATCACCACGGCGGTAGTGGCACCCCGGCCAAAGGCGACCTTGCCGTCCGCGCCGATGGCATTGAGGTGCACGCTGCCGCGGGTGTTGACGCTGGTGGTGGCCAGTACGACACCGTTTTGCTGCACCTCACGCCCCAGCATGCTCACGTCGCCCTCGCGAGCCTGGATCAGGCCGGTGTTGCTGACCTTGCCCGCCAGGCTGTCGCTGCTGAACTGTGGGGTGATCTCGTTGCCGCGTGTGGTCGACGCCTGGTTGCCGTCGGTGCCGACACCCTTCTTGATGACGAAGCTGTCGCCGGCCGCGAGCGCGGTCTGGCCTTTCTGCGTGGCGATGTCGCCCGCGTTGTGCACCTCTTTGCCGAGCAGCAGGACATAGCCGCCGCCTTCGGTGGAAGTCTTCGGGGCCAGCGTGGCGATCCGCGCGCCGGCCTGGATCTCTACCCTGCCCTCGGCGTTGGTGAAGCTGGGTTCGCTGGCGTTGGCCGTGTAGATGCCGCTGGTCTTGAACTGGCCGTCGCCGATCCCGGCGGCGGCAGCGATGAGATTGCGCGTGTTGACCTGGCTGCTGCCATTGAAGACGATGCCGTTGCGGTTGACGATGAGCACCGTGCCATCAGCCTTGATCTGGCCCTGGATTTGCGAGGGCCGTGCGTTCGGGTCGTTGACGCGGTTGAGGACGGCCCAATCCTTCTGCTGCCTGAATTCGACCGTCGTGTTGCGCCCGACATTGAAGGTCTCCCAGTTCAGGATGGCCTTGTCGCCGGTCTGCGCAATGGCGACGTTGCTGCGACCGTCGAGCTGGCTAAGCTCCGGGGCATTCGCGTTGTGCCAGCCCGCCGTCAGCGAGTTGGTGTCGATTTTCAGGCCGCCCGCGCTCATGCCATCGGGGACGGATGCCCCATTCGCGGCCGCCAGGCGGGCGGCGGCCTGGGCCGACTGCTGCGCCGCGATACCGCGCGCGGCCAGGTTCAGATTGCTGATGGAGCGCTGCAGTTGCTCATTGGCCTTCTGCTGCTGTCCGAGCGGGTTCGTCAGGCTCGATGCGGGCTGGCCGCCGGGCAGCCGGCCCGTTTGCGACGCCGTGTCCCGGAGCGCGCCCTTGTCGGCAAACCATGCCGGACTGAACGTGCGCTGCGCATGGGCCGGCAGCGTTACCGCGCCTGCGACCAGTGTCAGCGCGATGGCCCGCGCCAGCGGTGCCAGCCTGAATACCCGATCCTGTTTGCGTATCGTTTGATTTTCCCTGCCACTGCGCCCGCGTGTGTTCATGTAAGTTTCCGCCTGGTCATTGAGTCGATGCCGTTCGGCTGACCGTCTCGCGCCGGCCAGCCACATTCATGAAGGCTTTCCGCAGCGCAGCCGCGTAGCGTCTGCAACAGAAAAAGCCCCTATGTATGGGTGACGAACAGCACCACGCAAATACCGCAAACTTTTTTGAAACTTTTTTCGCAGCCCCCGACATACCCTGTGCAAGGTCGCACGGAGCCGCCATGCCAGGCGATGAAGAATGGCGCTCAGCTCAAGAGCAACAAGCCCGCCGGCAGCGGCCGGGCGTGCAGCTGAAACGACTCCTGCAACTGCCACAGTGCCAGATCCAGCGACGCCGTGAAAAAGCGCCCGCTGACCGGCTTGTTGCGCACGGCATCGTTCATCAGCACCACGCGACCGGAGCGGTAACGATTGATTTCGTCGAGCACCTCGGCCAGAGGGGCCTGGTCAAACACCAGCATCCCTTGACGCCAGGCCGACACTGTTTTCGGGTCGATGCTGGCGATGTCGCCCACCGAACTGGCGCCGTAAACCATTTGCTGGCGGGCATGGAGCTGACGCGCGCCTGCAGGATGTTGCACGCGGACGCTGCCTTCGATACAGGTGACACAGACCTTGCCATTCAGATGACGTACTTCGAGCCGGCCGGATTCGAGCAGGCTGCGGCCAACGCCGGCCACCACCGCAAAAGCCCCGCCGCCTGTCAAATCGATGGCGGCCTCGCCCGTGATCAGATCCAGGCCGACCAATTTGCCGCCATCGGTCTGGCGGCGAACACTGGTTCGCGTGTTCAGCATGACATCGACACCGGCGGACAGCGCCAGCGTGCGCCGCTCACCGGTGGCGGTGCGGTCATCTGCATTCCACTCATCCGGCGCCGGCCACAAGCCAAGGGGCGGATGAAGCACGGCCACGCCAGCGACCGCCGCCGCACTGATGGCAGCACCGAGGAAAGCCCGCCGTCCACCCGGCACCAGGCGAGGACGGCACGCACCCAGCGTCGCCGCTTCCGGCTTAACGCGCAGCAACTCGCGGGCCGGGGCCTCAATCGCATCCCAGCGGCGCTTCACATCGTTGTATGCGGCTTGATGCAAGGGACTCGCTTTGACCCAGCGCCTGAACTGCTGTGCATCGACTTCGCGCGCGTCGCCTGAAGTGAGCAGGCGCAACCAGTCCCACGCCTGGGCTTCCAGCCCGGAGGGCGAAGTGGCGTGACTGCTGTTCTTGGGCGGCGGCGTCTTCATCGTGTCATATCCAGCGGCCAGACTCGGCCGTAAAGCAGGAAACCGGCAGGCTGCCGCGTGTTGCGTACATGTATTTTTTGCTCTCTCATACTGGATGACGAATGGCGTCCCGGAAAACCCGCATTATTTATGCTCCGCCGCCAGATACGCATCAAGGCGTTCATGCACGCGCTTCAATTCGTACTCGACCGTCCGCAGCGACACGCCCAGCCGTTGTGCGGCCTCTTTTTGCGTCACGCCTTCCGCATGCACGAGCAGCGCGATGGCCCGGCGGCGCTCGGGCATGCGATCAAGAAGCTGGAACAAGCCATCGAGGTCCGAGCGTATCTCGGCGGTCCGGGCCGGCCCGGGCGCCGGATCCACCATTTCCTCCAGCAATGCATCGATATTATCGCCTGACAGCAGGCGGCTGTGCCGGCGCTGGACATCCACCGCAATGTTGATCGCCATGCGGGACAGGTAGGCCCCCGGGTTCTGGATCGGCCCGTGGGCCTCGCTGCCCTTCAGCCGCAGCCAGGTGTCGTGCAGCGCATCGCCGGCATCCTCCGCATTGCCCAGCTTGCGCGTCAGGCGCTGCTTGATGGATGTGTAGTGCTTGCCCAGGTAGTTCAGCAAGAAGAGCTGCGTGCTTTCGGACATGGCTAGCCCGCCCCCTGTTGCCGCTCGCACTGCGGCCCGACATCCTGGGCATTCGGAGCAACCAGCATGGTCAAGCGCTGCCGCGTGATCGCCGCTGGCGGCAGGCGGCCGATGTGCACGGTGCGCAGCGTGTGCAGCAACGCGGCATCGCGGCGGGCATCGCCGCTGCTGCCGAGAAGTCGGACGGCACCGATGCGGCCATCCGGCTCCAGGTAAAACTGCAGCAAGGAAGTATAGTTTCCCGGCCGGGTACGCGCATCCGAGCACAGCGCTTGCCAGATACGCATCTGGACCAGTCCGGCGTACCCATCCTCACGGAACAGCTCGGCCAAGCCATGGCGAGCCACTGCGGATGCCGGCGCTGCCGCTGCCATGCCGGCCTCTTTCAGAATGAATGTCTGGCCCAGGCCAGAACTGCGCTTGTCCGCCATCAGCCCCGTACCTTGCAGCAGGATGCGCAATGCGCCTTCGGCCGAGTAAAGGCCGTGTACCGGCGTGGAGGTACGGGCATGCACGAGATCGCTGGGAAACAACGCTGGTTGTCCGGTGGTGTCCGCATACTGGTTCAGTGCCGCATTCAGCGGCTGCGCCGGAATGTTGAAAGCAATCGCAGGCGTAGCCGCGTCAGTAACGGGATTGACACGTGCAACGCCCGCAAGCGGCAGATCCGGAGAGGCGCCAAGGGCGTCTGCCGCTGAGCCGATAAGCCCACCCAGTACCCAGAAGAGCGCCATCGCGCTACAGCTCAACGCGCCGCTGTACACACGCCCGCAACGGTGCTGCAAGGGCCATGGCAGGAGGACGGAGCGAATCGGCAAGGTAGGCACACCATTCTGAAAAGGTGCATGGTGGCATTCAAATGTGACGGTGTCGTTACATCAATACCAATCAATCCTTGGGCTGGCGGAAGCATGTGGAGTTGACGGGGCAGATCACTTTGACGAAGACGTGCGTCCGGAAATGTTTCATTTAGCCAACGCAGATCAGAGTTTAATGCCAGCAGCACATCATAGATTTTTCGCCGGAATCAAGCTGGTGGAAGGCCGGCAGGATCGTCTGATCGAAGCGCTCGGGCGCTCCGGCCTTGGTTCAATGAGGGAGCGCGCAAAGGAGCACATTGGCATGAAGGATGATGTGGTATTGCGCGATATCCGGGCCCTGGCGGCCACGGATGCGGCACAGCGCGGCGAGAACCGCAGCGACATTCAAAAGCGCTTGGAGCACACGTCAGGCAAGACCACGGAATCTACATCAAGGAAGTGAGTGCGGATGTTTCCGAGATTTCGATGGCCTTACCATGGATCTAAAACGCCAAGATCAGCAAAGACCGCGTATATACGCTATGATCTCAGTCCGCTGCATACTTTCGCAGCAAGTTCAGGTCTTGCGCTGCGGTGAGACAGATTCGGAAAGTACAAAAAATAGCGAAAAATGCTAGTTATCCACAGTTTTTTACAAGTTTACACAAAATTGTCACCGTTTTCTGTTGATAACTACATTGCAATTTATACTGTGCGGCCTTATATTTTGTATATACAAAGGGGACAGGATGCGGATCATAGTCATTACACCGCGCATTGATCAAAAATTAGACGCTAAGCATGACGTAACGCCCGAAGAGGTGGATCAATGCTTCGACAATAAATGTGGCGTAAACTTAATTGATGATCGCGAAGACCACAAGTCGGATCCACCTTCGCTGTGGTTCATCGCAGAAACAAACAAAGGTAGATTACTCAAAATTATTTATGTTTACCGTGACGGTAAATATTTCCTCAAATCAGCTTTCGAGCCAGGTGCCGGAGATATCGACACCTATGAAAATGAAGGAAAATGAAATTAGCAACATGGAGAAAATGATGAACGCCCCCGTCAAAATTGAAGGTAGTGTAGAGAATTGGGAGTCTGGTGCACTTGGTCGCGACCCAGCACATGCTAAGCGAGCCCCAAAAGAACTTGAGCAACAAATGGATGAAGCACAGGGGCTTCAGGCCATTTCGATTCGCCTGAAGAAAGAACTGATTGAAGATTTTAAGTTTATTGCTAAGCAGCACGGCATGGGCTACCAGCCGCTGATGCGTGAAGCGCTGCGACGCTTTGCAGAGTCGGAATACAAGCGTATTGCAGTACAACTTGCGAATGAAAAAGCCGCCAAGGAGGCAGCATGCCAGCAGGTGTTGGCAGAGCATGAGGGAGAAGCGCCAATGAGGGCTGCTGCTTAATCGTAATGCCGCCAAGCAACAAAAACCCCGTCATAGTGCGGGGTTTTTTGTTACCGAACTCTTCCGTGAAAACTCCGGCCCAACAAAAAAACCCAGCACCGATATTATACAAACGTATAATATACAGTACTGGGTTTCTATACAGCTTGCGCCGTAACTCCTTGAATCTAATGGTCGGGACGGGAAGATTCGAACTTCCGACCCCATGCACCCCATGCATGTACGCTACCAGGCTGCGCTACGCCCCGACGAGGTGAGAATTATAGCAGAGGCTTTTAGGTTTTTGCCATGCTTTGCGCATGATTCATAGCGAACTGCGTAAAGTTTTTTTTCAGCCTGGGGGCACAGCGTTCTACTCGCCCAGCAGCAATGCCGTCAGGACGATGCGGAAACCGGCGATCAAGGGTTCGACCTTCATGTCCGGATTGTGCACCGCCCGCACGGGCAAGCCCTGGTACATGGCGATCATGGTATTGAGCCGCCCTTCCAGCATCTCTGCGTCAGCCGGCAAGCCGCGCTTGATGCGCGCATCCCGGATGATGGAGAGAAACAGCTTGCGCGAGCGCACGTCCGCACAGTGCAACATTTCAGCAATAACGGGATTGCGCGACGCTTCGGCAAAAATTTCCAGCGGCATCACCCAGGTTTTCGGGTCCAGGCTTTCCAGCACATGCTCGCCAGCATTATCGACCACGGCCTGCAGCGGGTCTTCGCGCTGCGCCAGGTCCTGCATCAGGTTGGTGACCCGCTCCATGTTCTTCAGGACGAAGGCGGCGATGATCGCATCCTTGCTGTCAAAATAATTATAGATGTGGCCCGCGCTCATGCCGGCCGCCTTGGAGATCTCGGCCATGCTGGCGCCGTGGAAGCCGCGGCGGCTGAAACAGCTTTCGGCCGCATCGAGCACCTGCTTGCGCCGCGTGTTGGCGCGCTCGGGATCCGGATGCTTCTTTTCAACTTGGTTCATGATTTTCCAGTAGCGCGCCGGCCCTGCCCCTGCGGACAAGGGCAAGGCCGGCGTCGGCGTCCCCGTGATTATTGGACGCTGCCAGCCGCCGCGACGGCTGTCTGCTCAGGTTGCCAACCGCCGCCCAGCACCTTGTACAAGGTCACCAGATTGGTCGATTTGGCCAGGCGCGCCGTGATCAGGCTTTGCTGCGCCGTGTACAGCGCGCGCTGGGCCACCAGGGCGTTCAGGTAGGACTCGGCGCCCTGCTTGTAGCGCGCATCGTGGATGGTGTAGCTCTTCGTCGACGCCTCGACCAGCGAGACCTGCGATTGCAGGCGCTCGTCGATGGTGCCGCGCTGGGCCAGCGCATCGGACACTTCACGGAAGGCGACCTGGATCGCCTTTTCGTATTGCGCCACGGAGATTTCGCGCTGCACCTTGGCGATATCGAGGTTGGCGCGGTTCACGCCGCCATCGAAGATCGGCAAGCTGATCTGCGGAATGAAACTCCACGTGCCGCTGCCCGCCTTGAACAGGCCGGACAGGTTGTCGCTCAGCGAACCGGCCGTGGCCGTCAGCGAAATGCGCGGGAAGAAGGCCGCGCGCGCCGCGCCGATGTTGGCGTTGGCCGCGCGCAAGGTGCGCTCGGCCGCCAGCACGTCGGGACGGCGTTGCAGCACGTCCGACGGCACGCCGGACGGGATGTCCGTCAGCGCCGTCACGGTGCCGAACTCGGCTGGCGGCAGCAAGTCGGCCGGCACGGGGCCGCCCACCAGCAGGACCAGCGCGTTTTGATCCAGCGCCACCTGGCTCGTGAAGACAGCCACGTCGGAACGGGCCGACTCGACGCTGGTCTGGGCATCGTACTTGTCCAGGCCGGAAGTCGCGCCAGCACTGAAGCGGCGCACGGCCAGGTCATACGACGACTGCTGGCTCTTCAACGTGTCTTGCGCCACGCGCAGGCGCTGCTGGTCGGCCACCAGGTTCAGATACGTGCTGGCCACTTCGGCCACCAGGCTGATCTGCTGTGCACGGCGGGCTTCTTCCGTGCCCAGGTATTGCTCCAGCGCGCTGTCGGACAGGCTGCGCACGCGGCCGAAGAAATCCAGCTCGTAGGCCGAGACGCCCAGGTTCGCCGTGTACTGGCGATTGATGGACGCTTCGCCGTTGGCGCTGGCGTTCTTCGGCACACGGCTGGCCGTCTGGCCGCCCGACGCCGACAGGGTCGGGATCAGCGCGGCGCGTTCGATGCCATACGTGGCGCGCGCCTTCTCGATGTTGAGGATCGAGACGCGCAGGTCGCGGTTGTTGGCCAGCGCCAGTTCCAGTACCTGGCGCAGACGCGCATCGGCAAAGAACTCGCGCCAGGCGACGTCCGCCACCGGCTTGGCGTCGGCGGCGGCCGTGTCGGCCTTGTAGGAAGGACCGGTCGGCCACGCCGTGGGCGCCGGCGCTGCCGGACGCTCGTACGTGGGAGCCAGGCTGCAACCGGCCAGCAAGGCCAGTGCCGCCATGGAGAGTAGTGATTTTTTCATATTAATGTGCATCCTTGGAAAGCGTGACGGCTGGCGAGCCAGGCGTCGCCGGCGTGGCGGGCGCGTCCGGCTTCGAGAAGAAGCCGCGCACCAGCACGAAGAACACCGGCACGAAGAAGATACCGAGGAAGGTGGCCGTCAACATACCGCCCAGCACGCCGATACCGATGGCGTTCTGGCTGCCGGAACCGGCGCCGCTGGAGATGGCCAGTGGCAACACGCCCAGGCCGAAGGCAATCGAGGTCATCAGAATCGGACGCAGACGCAGACGCACCGCATGCAAGGTCGCGTCCAGCAGCGACATGCCCGATTCCTGCATTTCCTTGGCAAACTCGACGATCAGAATCGCATTCTTCGCCGACAGGCCTACCACCGTGAGCAAGCCCACCTGGAAGTACACGTCATTCGACAGGCCGAACATCCACGTACCGAGCACGGCGCCGATCACGCCCAGCGGTACCACCAGCAGCACGGAGAATGGAATCGACCAGCTTTCATACAGCGCGGCCAGGCACAGGAACACGATCAGCAGCGACAGCGCGTACAGCTGCGGCGTCTGCGAACCGGATTCGCGCTCTTCCAGCGAGACGCCGGTCCAGCTGAAACCGATGCCAGGCGGCAGCTTGGCGACCATTTCTTCCATCGCATTCATGGCCGCGCCCGTGCTCTGGCCCGGCGCCGGCGTACCGAGGATCTCTACCGACGGCAAGCCGTTGTAGCGTTCCAGGCGTGGCGACGCGTAAATCCATTTGCCGGTGGCAAAGGCCGAGAACGGTACCATCTGACCAGCCGTGTTGCGCACGAACCACTTGTTCAAGTCTTCCGGCAACATGCGCGATTCGGCATTGCCTTGCATGAACACTTTCTTCACGCGACCACGGTCGAGGAAGTCGTTGACATACGAACTACCCCAGCCCACGCTCAGCACGCGGTTGATTTCCGAGAGCTGCAAGCCCAGTGCGGTGGCTTTCTGCTGGTCGATGTCGATCTTGTACTGCGGCGTATCTTCCTGGCCGTTCGGGCGCACGCCCACCATGGCCGGATTCTGCGACGCCATGCCCAGCAACTGATTACGCGCCGCCATCAGGGCGTCATGGCCGACACCGCCGATATCTTGCAACTGCATGTCGAAACCGGTGGCGTTACCCAGTTCCAGCACGGCAGGCGGGGCGAACGTAAACACCATCGCATCCTTGATCTGCAACAGCTTGCCCATGGCGCGACCGGCCACGGCCGGCGCTTTTTGCGCCACGTCCTTGCGCAGCGACCAGTCTTTCAGGCGCACGAAGGCGATACCCGTGTTCTGGCCGTTACCGCCGAAGCTGAAACCGGCGACGGCAAACACGGAAGCGACGTTGTCTTTCTCGCTGTTCATGAAGTGGTCTTCGACCTGTTCGATCACTTTCAGGGTGCGCTCTTGCGTGGCGCCCGTCGGCAATTGAATCTGCGTAAACAGGATGCCCTGGTCTTCTTCCGGCAGGAAGGAGGTCGGCAGGCGCATGAAGACGAATACCAGGCCGGCCAGCAAGATGACATACAACAGCATCGAACGGCCGCGGTGACGAATCATGCTGCCAACCAGGCTCTGGTACTTGTTGCTGCTGCTGTCGAAGCTGCGGTTGAACCAGCCGAAGAAACCCTTGTTGCTGGCGTGATGGCCCTTCTCGACCGGTTTCAGCAGGGTGGCGCACAAGGCTGGCGTAAATACCAGCGCGACGATGACGGAGAGCACCATCGACGAGACAATCGTGATCGAGAACTGGCGGTAAATCACGCCCGTCGAACCGCCAAAGAAGGCCATCGGCACGAACACGGCCGACAGCACCATGGCGATACCGACCAGCGCGCCCGTGATCTGCGTCATGGACTTGCGCGTCGCTTCCAGCGGCGACAAGCCCTCTTCGCTCATCACGCGCTCGACGTTTTCCACCACCACGATGGCATCATCGACCAGCAGACCGATGGCCAGCACCATGGCGAACATGGTCAGCGTATTGATCGAATAGCCGAATGCGTTCAGGATGCCGAAGGTACCGAGCAGCACGACCGGCACGGCCATGGTCGGGATCAGGGTGGCGCGGAAGTTTTGCAGGAACAGATACATCACCAGGAAGACCAGGATGACCGCTTCGACCAGCGTCTTGACCACTTCCTCGATCGACAGTTTCACGAACGGGGTGGTATCGAACGCCACCTGATAGCTCATGCCTTCAGGGAATTGCTTGCTCAGGTTGCCCAGCATGGCTTTCGCCGCATTGGCCGTATCGAGCGCGTTGGCGCCCGTCGCCAGCTTGATCGCCACGCCGGTGGCCGCATGGCCGTTGTAGCGGGCCACGGTGTTGTAGTTCTCACGGCCCAGTTCCATGCTGGCCACGTCCTTCAGGTACACCATGGCACCGTTGGTCGTGGTTTTCAGCAAGATGGCGCCGAACTGCTCCACCGTTTGCAAGCGGCTTTGCGCCGACACGGTGGCGTTCAGCTGCTGGCCCTTGACGGACGGCGTGCCGCCCAGTTCACCGGCCGACACTTCGGCATTCTGCGCCTGCACGGCCGTGATCACGTCCGCCGGGGTCAGGTTGAAGCTTTGCAGCTTGGCCGGGTCGAGCCAGATACGCATGGCGTATTGCGAACCGAACAGTGTCACATCGCCCACACCGGCAACACGGCTGAGCGGATCGACGACGTTGGCGGCGACATAGTCGCTCAAGTCGGTCTGATCCATCTTGCCGTTTTCGGAAATGAAGCCGAACACCATCAGGAAGTTCTTCGTCGCTTTCGACACGACCAGGCCTTGCTGCGTGACAGCCGTCGGCAGCAGTGGCGTGGCCAGTTGCAGCTTGTTCTGTACCTGCACCTGGGCGATGTCGGGATTGGTGCCGCTGCTAAACGTCAGCGTGATGCTGATGCCGCCAGTGGCATCGCTCGACGAGGCCATGTAGCGCAAGCCGTCGATACCCTTCATCTTTTGTTCGATGACCTGGGTGACAGCATCTTCCACGGTCTTGGCGGAGGCGCCAGGGTAGGAGCCGCTGATCGAAATCGACGGCGGAGCGATGCTCGGGTACTGCGCGATCGGCAGGCTGAGGATCGAAATCACGCCGGCAAGCATGATGACGATCGCGACCACCCAGGCAAAAATCGGGCGGTCAATGAAAAAACGGGCCATTAATATTCTCCTGAATTAGTGGGCGCTGGCAGCCGATGCGGCGGCAGAAGCGGCGGCGGGCGCAGGAGCAGCTTCGGCCTTGGCCGGCACGGCGACGGCCGGCGCGCCTGGCTTGACTTTTTGCAAGCCTTCCACGATCACGCGGTCGCCCGCGGCCAGGCCGGACGTCACCAGCCAGTTGGTGCCGACGGTGCCGCTGGTGGTCAGCACGCGCTGCTCGACCTTGTTTTCCTTGTTCAGGATCAAGGCGGTTGCCTGGCCCTTCTGGTTGCGCGTCACGCCCACTTGCGGCACGGTGATGGCTTTTTCATCGACGCCCGTTTCCAGTTGCGCACGCACGTACATGCCTGGCAGCAATTCGCCTTTCGGGTTCGGGAACAGCGCGCGCAAGATCACGTTGCCGGTGGTCGGATCGACCGTCACGCCGGCGAACTGCAACTTGCCCGATTCGCTGTACTTGCTGCCGTCCGGCAGGATCAGGTCGACCTTGGCCTGGCCTTCGCCCACTTTCTTCAGCGAGCCGTCAGCCATCTGGCGTTTCAGGCGCAGCAAGTCGGTGCTCGACTGGGTCACGTCGACATACATCGGGTCGAGTTGCTGCACCGAGGTCAGCGCTTCGGCCTGGCCTGCCGTCACCAGCGCGCCGGCCGTCACGGACGAGCGGCTGGTGCGGCCGCTGATCGGTGCCGTCACGGTGCTGTAGCGCAGGTTGATGTTGGCCGATTCCAGCGCCGCAGTGGCGGACTCGACGTCTGCTTTGGCTTGCTCGAACGCAGCGATGGCATCATCGTATTCCTGGCGACTCACGCCTTCGATGGCAACCAGTTCCTTGTAGCGCGAGGCTTTCGGACCGGCCGTCAGCAAGTTGGCCTTGGCTTTCGACAGCGCGGCCTTGGCCGAATTGGTGGCCGCCTGGTAGGTGGCCGAATCGATCTGGTACAGGGCCGTGCCCGCTTTCACATCGCTACCCTCGACAAACAGGCGCTTCTGGATCAAACCGCCGACTTGCGGGCGCACATCGGCGACCTGGTAGGCATTCGTACGGCCGGGCAATTCGGCGCTCATCGGCAACGCGGCCGGATTAACAGTAAACACGACCACCTGTGGCGCTTGCTGCGCGTGAGGTGCTTCCTGTTTTTTACCGCAGCCGGCCATGATTACAGTGGCGCACAGAACGGCAATAGCGCCGCTCGTACGCGGCGACGTCAATGAAAAGGTTGGTTGCATCTTGGACTTTCTGAAAAAGAAGCTGGCTAGTGTCGTTAGAAATGACTAAATTTATTAACGCAGATCAAAGAATGAACGATCATTCTAAAATCGTCAAGCATCGTTACAATTGAAACAAAGCAACTATCAAACGAATTTAATTATCAATGAGGCAATAAAATGAGGACAGCAACAGCGGCGGCACACCAGCAAAGTGGAGCAGGACCCTGGCGGGCGGTGGCCAAAACGGCACGGCGGAAAAGGTGGATTGAATGAATACTGTAGCAGGGTAATCCGTTTTTTGCTGAAGCGGCGATCATGTGCGCAACACGTCCCTGCACGGCCACGCCCAGCGCCATGAATATTTACCAATGGTATCGAAAAGACATGCGTAGGCATTCGCGCTACTATCCTGTCCACGGCGTGGCACAGCGGGGGCGCGATGATGACAGCACAGGCGCAAGGGCAGGTGCAAGGAGCGCAAGGAACGGCGCAACACGGGGGCGCGAGCGGCCCGGACGCGCCGCCACTGTTGTCGACGGGCGTTCCCGGCCTCGACACCGTACTCACGGGCGGCTTGCTGGCCGAGCGCCTGTACCTGGTCGAAGGCGAACCCGGCACAGGCAAGACCACCCTGGCGCTGCAATTTCTGGCCGAAGGGGCGCGCATTGGCGTACCCGTGCTGTATCTCGCCCTGGCCGAATCCGAGATCGAGCTGCGCGGCGCGGCGCTGTCGCACGGCTGGGACCTGGCCGGCATCGCCATCGAAGAGGTGGCGCCCAGCGACGACATGCTCGACCCGGAGCGCCAGTACACCATCTTCCATCCGTCCGAAATCGAGCTGGCCGCGACCAACCAGCGCATCCTGGCCGCCATCGACAAGCACCGCCCGGCGCGCCTGGTGCTCGATTCGCTGTCCGAACTGCAGCTACTGGCGGAAAACCCCCTGCGCTACCGGCGCCAGGTGCTGGCGTTGAAGCACTACCTGGCCAGCCGGCACTGCACTACCCTGCTGATCGACGACCGTTCCGCGCTCGACGACGGCTTGCAGGTGCGTAGCGTGGCCCATTGCGTGATCTCGCTGGAGCGGCAAAACCAGGCGTATGGCAATGACCGGCGCCGCGTGCGGGTGGTGAAATACCGGGGCGTGCCGTTTCGCAGCGGCACGCACGACTACAAGATCGCCCGTGACGGCCTGGTCGTCTATCCGCGCCTGGTGGCGGCCGACACGCGGCGCGATGGCGACCATCGGCGCCTGTCGAGCGGCGTGCCCGAACTCGACGCCATGACAGGCGGCGGCCTGGAAGAAGGCATGAGCACCCTCATTTCCGGCCCCGCCGGCAGCGGCAAGTCCACTCTGGCGGCGCAATTCGTGCACGCGGCCACGGCCCGCGGCGAACCGTGCGCCATGTTCCTGTTCGAAGAAGCGCGCAGCAAGCTGCTGAACCGGGCCGACAACGTGGGCATGCGCCTGCAGGCGGCGCTCGATACAGGCTTGCTGCGCGCACAGCAGATCGATCCGGCCGAGCTGACACCGGGAGAATTTGCCCAGGCCGTGGTCGACGCGGCGGAACAGGGCGCCCGCGTGATCGTCATCGATAGCCTGAACGGCTACATGCATGCGGTGCCCGACGAACGCTTCCAGAGCACCTATCTGCATGAACTGCTCAATTACCTGGGCCAGCGCGGCGTGGCCACCCTGCTCGTCGGCGTGCAGCAAAACATGCTGGGCACCGCGATGACCACCTCGGCCGACGCCAGCTACCTGGCCGACGGCGTCATCATGCTGCGCTATTACGAAACGGAAGGCGAGGTGCGGCAAGCCATTTCCGTCTTCAAGAAACGCGGCAGTGCGCACGAACGCAGCATCCGCCGCTTCGAAATCAGCACGCAGGGCATCCGCATCGGCCCGGCCCTGGCCGGCTTTCACGGCATCCTGTCGGGCTTGCCCACCATCGGCGGCACGCCCTTGCCCTAGGAAACGCCATGGAGCAGCGCATCCTGATCTACGCGCCTGCCGGCCAGGATGCCGCCCTGGCCGGCAGCGTATTGGCGGGCAGCGCCATCGCCAGCCATGCCTGCCGCTCGCTCGGCGAACTGGCCGAGCAGCTGGCGCTGGGCGCCGGCGGCGTGCTGACGGTGGACGAAGCGCTGCAAGCAGGCGTCTACTCCGTGCTCGACGCGTATGCCCGGCAGCAGCCGGACTGGTCCGACTTGCCCATCATCCTGCTGACGCACGCGGGGCTCGATTCCCTGCCCTTGCGGCAAGCCATTGCCACCCTTGGCAATCTGACCCTGCTGGAACGCCCCGTGCACATATTGACCCTGATCACGTCGGCGCACGCCATGCTGCGCGCGCGCCAGCGCCAGTACCAGGTGCGCGAGACGCAGCGGCGCAAGGATGAATTTCTTGCCAGCCTCGGGCATGAACTGCGCAACCCGCTGGCGCCCATCAAATCCTCCGTGGCCCTGCTCAAGCACCTGTTCCCTGCCTCCGAGCAGGTCGGCAAGGTGAGCGACGTGATCGAGCGCCAGGTGACGCACCTGACGCGGCTGGTGGATGACCTGCTCGACGTGGCGCGCATCACCAGCGGCAAGGTGTTGCTGCAACGCAAGGACTTTGAGCTACAGCAAGTGCTCAACCATGTGAGCGAGCTGTGCCAGCCCGCAGCCAGCAAGCGGCACATCCGCATCACCCGCGATCTGCCGCCACATGCCGTGACCTTGCACGCCGACTACGCCAGGGTGGTACAAATCTTTGCCAACATCGTCTCAAATGCCGTGAAGTTCACGCCGGACGGCGGCCACATCCACATCACGGCACACCAGGCGCAAGACCAGTTGCAAGTGGTCATCGAAGACAATGGCATCGGCATCGAGCCGGACGCCATCGCACGCATCTTTTCCATGTTCGAACAGGGACGCACGGTGGCGGGAGAAATGACCAGCGGCCTGGGCATTGGCCTGAGCCTGGCGCGCCAATTTGCCGAGCTGCACGGTGGCAGCATCGACGCCCGCAGCGACGGCCCCGGCCGTGGCAGCCGCTTCATCGTCACCTTGCCGGCCAGCGCCAGCGACATCCCGGCCGCCACGCAGGCCGCCACCGGCAGCGAGTCGCCCGCCAGCGCACACCAGCCGCTGCAAGTGCTGGTAGTGGACGACAACCGCGATGCGGCCGATACCTTGCAAAGCCTGTTCCAGCTGGAGGGCTATGCCGCCAAGGTCGCGTATGGCGGCGCGCAGGCGCTGGCAGCGGTCGACATGGCCTGGCCGCAACTGATCGTGATGGATCTGGGCATGCCGGACATGGATGGCTACGCAGCGGCGCGCCAGATCCGCCAGCGCGCGCAAGGGCGCGACGTGCTGCTGATCGCCCTGACGGGATGGGGCCAGGGCGAAGCGCGCGCACGCACGGAGCAAGCCGGTTTCGACCACCACCTGACGAAGCCGGTGGACTTCGCCGCCATCGCCGCCCTGCTGCACGCGCACCTGGCGCGGCGCACGGGCGCCGCTACGCGAGAGGAATGAGGTTTATTTCCACTTGCCGCGCAATTCCTGCACCTTTTGCTGCAGCAACTCCGGCGTGGCGGCCTCGGGCGCCACGGGCATGCCCACGGCCAGCGACAGACGCGAGCGCAAGCCCGCCTTGAAGGCGCGCTCGAACAAATGGCCATTGCGGTGGCTCAGCAGATGGCCCCACAAGCCGCGCAGCGCCAGCGGAATCACGGGCACCTTGCTGCGTTCGACGATCTTGGCGATGCCGCCCTTGAATTCGCTGATCTGGCCCGTGCGCGTCAGCTTGCCTTCGGGGAAGATGCACACCAGTTCCCCCTGGTGCAGCGCTTGCGCAATGTCGATGAAGGCCTTTTCCATGAGGAACGGATCTTCCTTGGCCGGCGCGATGGGTATCGCCTTGGCGGTGCGGAAGATCCAGCCCATCAGCGGCATCTTGAAGATGCGGTGGTCCATGACGAAGCGGATCGGGCGCGGGCTGGCCGCCATGATGACGATGGCGTCCACATAGCTGACGTGATTGCACACCAGCACCGCCGCCCCTTCCGTCGGGATGCGCTCGCCATCGACGACTTTGACGCGGTGCACGGTCTGGATGAGTATCCACGCCAGGAAGCGCATGAGAAATTCCGGCACCAGCGAGAAGATGTAGGCCGCCACCAGCGCATTCAGGATGGCCGTGACGAGGAACAGTTGCGGAATCGTAAAACCTTGGCCCAGCAGCACGATGGCCACGCCGGCCGCCGCCACCATGAACAGGGCATTCAGGATATTCATGCCGGCAATCGTGCGTGAAATGTGTTTCGGGTCGCAGCGCGTCTGGATCAGGGCGAACAGGGGCACGATGAAGAAGCCGCCAAACACGCCGATCATGACGATGTCGAGCAAAATGCGCGGCACGCCCGCCTGGCCCACAAAAGCCAGCGCGTCGACCACTTGCGTATTCACATACGCATTGCTGGCGAAATACAGGTCGATGCCGAACAGCGACAGGCCGATGGAGCCGAACGGCACCAGGCCGATCTCGATCTTGTGGCCAGACAAGCGTTCGCACAGCAAGGAGCCGGTGCCGATGCCGACGGAAAACACCGTCAGCAGCAGCACGAAGACGCTGTGGTCGCCATGCAGGAAATCCTTCGAGTACACGGGGAACTGCGCCAGGATCAGGGCGCCGTAAAACCAGAACCAGGAATTGCCCAGCATGGCCAGGAAGACGGGACGGTTCTTGCGTGAAAAATTCAGGTTGCGGAACGATTCGGCGATAAAGTTCAGGCTCACCTTCAAGTCCGGCTCGGGCGCGGGCGTGCGCGGCACGCGGTAGCTGGCGATCAGCCCGAAAATGGCCACGGCAATCGTCGCGCCGGCCACCAGTTCCACGCCGAGCGGCTTGTGCACGATCAAGACGGCACCGAGGATTTCGCCCAATAAAATGCCGACAAAGGTGCCCATCTCGATCAAGCCATTACCGCCGACCAACTCCTCGCGTTTCAGCTGCTGCGGCAGATACGCATACTTGACGGGGCCGAACAGGGTCGAATGCACGCCCATGCCCACCACGGCCGCTACCAGCAGCCACAGGGTATGCGTCATCCAGCCTGCGGCGGCCACGGCCATGATGGCCAGTTCCATCCATTTGACGAAACGCGCCAGGCCCGCCTTTTCAAACTTGTCGGCCAGCTGGCCCGCCGTGGCCGAAAACACGACATACGGCAGGATGAACAGGCCGGGGATCAGGTTGGTGATGGTGGACGGGTCGAGCGTGGTCCAGCTCAGCGCGTCATAGGCGAGGATCACCATCAGCGCCGTCTTGAACAGATTGTCGTTGAAGGCGCCAAAGAACTGGGTCCAGAAAAAGGGCCCGAAACGGCGCTGCGACAATAAGGAAAACTGGCTGCTTTGACTCATGGCATGGGGAACTGGCAATTAAGGAATTGCTAAAATACAGCACTATCTTGCGCACGACAATCTGAATGTCGTCATCTTGCTTGGTATCAATACGGAAAATGCCGCACTGCGCCATGCTGGCCTCGCACTTTACTACTTTCCCCCGGCACAACAAAAATCGCCTGTTTCTTGATAATAAGGTAATGTGCGCATACATCGGGCGCCTTCGCCCTGACCATCCCCGAAAGCTGCCCCCATGTTTGGATTGATATCGCTGATCATATTTGGCTTGCTGATCACCGCCTTCGTGCTGGTGCTGCAGCACCGCAGGAAAGTTGCCGATCTGGAATTGCTGACGGCGCGCCTGCGCAAGGAAGTCGACGCCATCGGGCAGCGCCTGCGAGCACTGGAAGGCCAGGCCGAAGCGCCGGCCACGCCCGTCGTGCCCATTGCACCCGCCGTACCCGATAGCGCGGCGCCAGTGGCAGTGCCGACACCCTTGCCGCCGCCCACACCCGTGCCGCAAGCGGCCGCGATCAAGGTGGCCGAGCTGGCGCAGGTCGCGCCGGCTGCAGTCCCCGCACCTGCCGCACCCTTGCCACCGAAACCAGCGCCAACGGCTCCCTCCAAGCCCGCCCCTGCCACCCCCAACACCCCATCCTGGATCGCCCACCCGGACGGCCTCGTTGCCAAGGCGAAGAACTGGTTATTTACCGGCAACCTGGTTGCCAAGCTGGGCTTGCTGATCCTCTTCCTCGGCGTCAGCTTCCTGCTCAAATACGTGTCGGCACAGGTCACCGTGCCCATCGAGCTGCGTCTGGCCGGCATCGCGCTGGCCGACATCGCGCTGCTGGCCTGGGCCTGGCGCATCCGGCTCCAACGCCCTGGCATCAGCCTGCCGCTGCAGGGCACGGCGCTGGCGATATTGATGCTGGTGACGTTTGGCGCCTTCCGCCTGTATGAACTGATCCCGGCGGGCCTGGCGTTTGCCGTGCTGTTCGTGCTGACGGCGTTCACGTGTTTGCTGGCCGTGCTGCAAAACGCCGTCTGGCTGGCCGTCTTCGGCATCGTCGGCGGTTTTGCCGTGCCCCTGCTCGTGTCGACGGGCAGCGGCAACCATATCGGCCTGTTCAGCTATTACGCGCTGCTCAACGCGGGCGTCTTCGCCATCGCCCTGAAACGCGCCTGGCGCGTGCTGAATGTACTGAGCTTTGGCTTCACCTTCGTCGTCGCCACCACCTGGGGCCTGCTGCGCTATACGCCCGAGCACTACCTGTCGACGCAGCTGTTTTTGATCCTGTTCGTGCTGTTCTATATCGGCATCGCGATTGCCTACTGCGCGCGCCAGGCGCCGCGCCTCAAGCACTACGTGGATGGCACTCTCGTGTTCGGCACGCCGCTGGCGGCCATGGGCCTGCAATACAGCCTGGTCTGGCGCTTTGACTTCGGCCTGGCATTTTCCGCGCTCGTCGCCGGCTTGACCTACACGGGCCTGGCCGTGGCGCTCTGGCGCCGCGTTGGCTTCCGCCTGCTGGCCGAAGCCTTCCTCGCGCTGGGCATCGTGTTTGGCACCTTGGCCATCCCGTTCGCCCTCGACGGCCGCTGGACGTCGGCCGCCTGGGCGCTGGAAGGCGCGGGCATCGTCTGGGTCGGCTTGCGCCAGCGCCAGACGCTGGCCTGGGCCTTCGGCCTGCTGGTGCAGGCGGGCGCATGGATTTCCTTCCTGTTCATCCTGCAGGGACTTGATGCGGCTAGGGCCATGCAGGCCAACCTCTGGCTCGGCTGCCTGCTGCTGGCCGCCGCCGCGCTGGTGATGGCCTACAATTTCCGCCGCCATGCCAGCCACCTGCATCCGGAATTCATGCGCAGCCTGTCCGTGCTCTTCCTGACGGCCGCCACGGCCTGGCTGCTGGGTGGCGTGTGGAATGAAATCCTGCTGCGCACGGATGCTGCCACGCAACTGAACCTGCTCACCGTCAGCGCCCTGGGCGTGGCCGCCTTGCTGGCGGCGCTGGCGCGGCGCGAACAATGGCATGCGCCGCGCGCCCTGCTGCTGGCCGTGCAGGTACTGGCCGGTATGGTCATGCTGAGCCGCGCCAGCTGGGTCTGGGATCAGCATCCGGCCAACCTGTTCCACGGTTCCTTCCTCAGCGCCCTGCTGCTGGGCGCCGCCGCCTTTGCCAGCGCCCGTTTCCTGGCGCTGCGCGCGCGCGGCGGCGACGAACTGCTGGCCCTGGTCGCACGGCCCCTGCTGGTCTGGAGCGGCTTGCTGTGGTTTGCCGCCATCCTCGTGCCGCTCGTCAGCTGGCTGCTGCGCCTGATCGACGGCGACCTCGCCATGCAGCCGCATGCGGGCGAGCACTGGCTGGCGCTGTATCTGATTGCCGTATGCGTCACGGCGCCCGTGTTCGCCATCCTGGCGCGGCGCCTGGAGTGGCCGCAGTTACGCTGGTTCAGCGTGGCTGCCTGGCTCGGCCTGGGCCTGTGGAGCACCAACCTGCTGCTGGCGCTGTACCTGCGCGATTACCTGCCGACGGGCTTGAGCTGGCTGGCCCTGGCCTGTGCCCTGGCGGCCGGCGAATACCTGCTGCTGGCCTGGCCGCAAGCGGGCTGGCAACTCGACGTGCGGGCGCTGCGGCTCTTGCATACGCTGCGCACGGCCGCGCCATGGCTGATGCTGTGGCCCGTGGGTGCCATGCACGTCAACGCCTGGTTGGCTGGCCACGAAGGCAGCGTCAGCCCCGCCTGGGCCCGCTACTTGCCAGCCTGGGCCATGATGCTGGCACTGGCCTGGCTGATCCGCCGCTGCCGCGCGGGCGCCTGGCCGGTGGCGCCGATTACCGCGTGGTACCAGGGCACCCTGATACCGCTGGGCGCGCTGTGGTCGCTGCTGCTGATTGCTGCATGGAATATTGTCGACGACGGCGCCATGGCACCGCTGCCCTATTTGCCACTGCTCAATCCGCTGGACTTGAGCACGGGCTTTGCCATCCTGCTGGCCATCGCCAGCTACCGTTTGTTCCCGGCCGGCCAGCTCCCGCTGCCCGCCCTGTGGCAAGCGCGCTTGCCGGCCGTGGCCGCCTGCTGCGTATATGGCTGGTTCAACCTGATGCTGCTGCGCACGGTCTCGCACTATCTGGGCGTGCCGTACACCTTTGACGCCATGCTGGCCTCGCAGTTTGTGCAAGCCATGCTGTCGCTGGTGTGGAGCGTCACGGCCCTGCTGCTGATGCGCCACGCGGCGCGCCAGCAGCGGCGCCAGCAATGGAGCATGGGCGCCGTGCTGCTGGGGCTGGTCGTGCTGAAACTGTTCCTGATCGACCTGTCGAACGTGGGCGGCATCGAACGCATCATCTCGTTTGTCGGTGTCGGCTTGCTGATGGTCTTGATCGGCTACCTGGCGCCCTTCCCCAAGGCTGCCGCGCCAGCGCCAGCCGAACCGCAACAAGGAGTCGCATGAAAGCCTCATTGATCTGCTGCAGCCTGCTGGTGGCAGGCGCCGCGCTGGCCGCGCCTGGCCAGGACCGGCCACAGGACTATGCCTGGAACATGCCCATCTTGTCGCCGGCCGGCGCCGGCATCGTGCAGCTGACATTGCCCAGGGAAGTTTACCTGCACGCCAGCTCGGCCAGCCTGGCCGACCTGCGCCTGTTCGATGCCGACGGCAAGCGCCTGGCCTATGCCATCGGCGCGCCGCCCGCGCAATCGGCCACGCAGCGCACGAACATTCCCGCCCGCATTTTCCCCGTGACGGGCGCGCCGGCAACTGGCGACGGCTTGCAAGGCATCGACATCCGCACGGCCGACGATGGCCGGCTGCTGTCGGTCAGCGCGCGGGCTGGCACGGCAGCGGCCACGGCGTCGCTGCAAGCACTGATCCTCGACCTGGGCAAGCAAACGCAAGACAAGCGCATCGCCGCCTTGCGTTTCACGCCACCGGCCCGCACGGACAATTACAGTGCGCAAGTGCTGCTGGAAGTGAGCGATGACCTGAAGCAATGGGACGCCATCGGCACCACCACCCTGAATTGGCTCAGCAACAACGACACGCAAACCCTGGCCAACGACAGCATCGCCTTTGCGCCGCGCGCTTTTCGCTACGCGCGCCTGAGCTGGCAAGCGGGGGAACCGCTGGCCTTTACGGCGATTACGGCGCAAGCCGTCAGCGAAACGGACATCGCCGCGCCGCGCGCCACCGTCGTGCTGCAAGGCACGCCCGGCAAGCAGGCAAATGAATGGCGCTATGCCACGCCTCTCGCCATGCCCGCCGACAGCATCGCCCTGCAATTGACGCAGACCAATACGGTACTGCCTGTAACCCTGGGCGTGTATCGCCAGAACAGCTATGTTCCCCGGCACCGGCTGCACCTGCGCCAGCAGGCGCGTCCCGCGCAAGGCGCATATTTCGATCCCCTGCTGAGCACGACGTTTTACCGCATCGGCCTCGATGGCAAAGAGAGGATCTCGGGCGACCTGGCCATGCCCGTGACGCAAACAAACGAATGGGTGCTGCAGACATCCACGGAACACCCGCTCTCCGCCGACAATGCACCCGCCTTGCGCCTGGGCTGGACACCCGCCACCGTCGTCTTCCTGGCCAGCGGCAAGCCGCCCTATCAGTTGGCATTCGGCAACGGCAACGCCGCCGCCGTTGCGCAGCCGCTGGCGCAGGTGGCGCCCGGTTTCAGGGCGGACGAGCTGCTGGCGCTCAAGACTGCCAGCGCCGGTCCGCTCAAACCCAACGGGGGCGTGGCTGCGCCAACCCCCGTCACAAAGGACGGGGCGCCATGGCGCCTGACCGCGCTATGGGCCGCACTGCTGCTGGGCGTGGCCGTGCTGGGCTTTTTTGCCTGGCGCTTGCTGTCGCAGATGAAAGAGGAACAAGGCAGTACCGACAAGCACGAGCACTAGCCTGGCCGCGACATCGCCATCGCCATCGCTACTGCCGCAGCAGCGCCTTGAACGTCTGCGGCATCCACGGCCGCGCCGCCAGCATGAAGCTGATGGCCAGGCGCTCATCGCCAGGCAGGCGCGCGTCTTCCTGGTGCTGCTGCGAAAACTCCACCGCCACTTGCTTCAAACGCTCCAGCAAGGCCGCCGTGGATTTTTTCGACAGCATCACGTTCACCAGGCGCAGCAATTCTGTCTCACCATCGAATTGCGAATTGAGATAATCGCCATACGCTTCCTTTTTGAAATAGGTATGAATCGGGCCATTCGGTATCCACGCAAACGTGCGCGCCACCAGCAGTTTGACCCGGTTATTCGGCAGCAGTTCCAGGAAACCGATCTTGTCGAGGCGCAGCAAATATTTGACGGCTTGCGCCTCGCTGATGTCATAGATGGCGATGATCTGCTCCAGCGGCAACAGGTTCAGGGCGGACACGGCCACCACGAACAAGCGGGTGTCATCGATGATTTCCTTTTCCTGCGCATACGTCAGCCCCGTGATCAGGGTGGGCGCGGCCTGCGCCGTCTGCACGGCCAGCGCCAGCTGCTGGAAATCGCTGCCGATAGCGACCAGGATCTGGTCCAGGCGCTGCAGGGTAAATTGCTTTTGCGAAAACATCCGCTTGACGCTGGCTTCGGACACGCCGATACGCTGGGCCAGCTCGGCATAGGTGACGGCGCGCGCTTTCAACAGGCGTTTCAAGGCCTCGATCAGGGCGTGGGTTTGCGGCATGCACTTCCTTTATAAAAATTGCATCGGTTCCAGCGGTAAAAAAGTAGCGCAATACGCTACCTGCGGTATGCCTGCCCGCTACGAGTAGCGTTTTCATTGACCAATTACCCTCAGTCTACAATGATGGCGTTGCCACTTGGCACACTTGAAGGAGAAACACATGAAACGCTTGCTGCCCCTCTGCCTGTCCCTGTCGCTGTTGACGTTCTCCGTGGCCACTCCCGGCCTGGTCCATGCCGCCGCCTCGGAGAACCTGTCGAAAGGCTCGCAAAACCTCAGCCAGGGCTCCGCCGTCGTCGTCGCAGGTTCCATGTCGATGCTGGTCGCTTCCGGCCAGGTGGTCGTCGCCAGCGTGGAAACGGTGGGCGAAGGCATCGTCATCGTGCTGAAAGGCGCGTCCGAAGCGGGCGGCGCTTCCATCCAGATGAGCACGCAAGCAGCCAAGGGCCTGTCGCTGGCGGCCGGCACGGTGGTCAACGTGGTGGCGCTGTCCACCGGCCATATGCTGGTTCTTTCCGGCAAGGCCATCGCCTTTATTCCGAACGAACTGGGCAAGGCCCTGCTGCACCACTCCAAAGTGTAAATCAGCCATGAAAAACCACTATTCCATGAAACATCTGCTCGCCATCGCCGTGTTGTGCGCCGCCACTCTGCATGTTCAGGCCGCCAACTCCGACACCACCAACGCCTCCGACAGCGCCAGCATGGCCTCGGCCATCGTGCTGGTCGGCTCCATGTCGGTGCTGGCCGCCGCCGGTGAAGTCGTCATCGACAAGGTGGAAGACGTGGCCGACGGCAGCGTCCTGGTGCTGAAAAGCGCGGCCAGGGGCGCATCTTCCGCCGCCACGGCCTCCGTCAAGCTGAGCCAGAAAGCCACGCAAGGCCTGTCGCTGGCAGCCGGCACGGTGCTCAAGGTGGTGGCCGTCTCGACGGGCCACATGCTGCTGCTGTCGGGCAAGGCCATCGCCTATGTGCCGAACGCGGCCGGCAATGCCATCCTCCACCATTCGAAAGCGTGAATCCCATGAAACGCCTGACCGTGATGATCATCAGCCTGGCCCTGGCCGGCGCCGCCCATGCGGGGCGCTCGTGCGAGGAAAAGCCAACGGATGCGAGCACCCTCGTCAAATCGATGGAACTGGCACAAAAAACCCTGCAGGCGCTCGATGCCTCGGGCGCGCAAGTGGCGCTGGTGGCGCGCGCCGGGCAAGACCTGTCGAAGTACAATTTGCGCTATTCGCACATGGCGCTGGCCTGGCGCGACCACCCGCAAGGGCGCTGGCTGGTGGTGCATGAACTCAATGAGTGCGGCACGGCGCAATCGTCGCTGTACAACGAAGGCTTGGGCAATTTCTTCATGGACGATGTGTTCATGTATGAAACCCTGATCCTGATTCCCGGCCAGGATACGCAGCAGCAACTGGCGCGCCTGCTGACCAGCAACACGCCCAAGCGTCTGCATGAGCCGCACTACAATATGCTGGCCTACCCGTTTTCCACCAAGTATCAGAACTCGAACCAATGGGTGCTGGAAACCCTGGCCGCGGCCAGCAACGAGCCTGGCAAGATCGAAACGCGCGCCGAAGCGCAAGGCTGGCTGCGCAGCGCCAGCTACGCGCCGCAAACGCTGAGCATCCCCGCCGCCACGCGCCTGGGCGCGCGCATGTTCCGCGCGAATATCGCTTTCGACGATCACCCGTTCGAGCGCCGCATGACGCGCCAGATCGACGTCGTCAGCGTCGACTCCATCGTGCGCTTCATGCGCCAGCGCGAACCGAAGGCGCAGGAAATCGTGGTGCGAGGAAATTAGTCCGGCGCCAGGCCGGACAATAGCAAGGCGGGCGCCTGCGCCAGCGGCGCCGCGCTGCACAGCACGATGGACAGTTCGGCATGGGCGATCGTCACACAAACGGCGGCATTCATGCCCAGCTTGTAGCGCGCCTCCGCTGCGCTCCAGCGCTGGTAGAACTGCGCCAGCCGCACATCCTCCGGCAAGCCTTGCAGCTCGGCGGCCACAGCAGCACCAAACGCCTGGCGCGCCAGCGCCAGCACATCGCGCCGCGGGTCGCGCAGCTCAATATCAAGTCCCAGCCGCGTCGTACTGCTCAGCGCGCAGGCGACCCAGTGGCCGCTGTGCGAAATGCTGAAATGCGCACCCTCGACGGGCGACAGCAGCAGCGGCGCCTGGCCGGCGCGCTCTTCCAGGGCGATCGATTCCGGCGCCACTTGCAGCATTTTCCCCATGGCCACGCGCAGCAAGGCGCGCCCCAGCAGGAACTGGCGCCGGCGCAGCGGCCGCGCAAAGTGCGCATAGCGGGCCGTTTCCGCTGGCCCGAGCCACGTTTCATACTGAGTCAGCTGCGCGAGATCAAGGCTGCGGGAATCGAGCAGCCAGATGCTGGCGCCGGTGCTGGGCAGGGCTGAGGACATGAAAGCGAATCGATAGACAAAGGCGCAGTCTGCCACAAATTGCCAGCATGCATGCGGCAAAAAAATGGCAGCGCGGTTGCCCGTCGCTGCCATTCTCAGCAGGTCTGCAGGCGCTTGCGCGCCGCGCCCTTCTAGTTCGTCATTGCTGCTTCGACCGCTTTACTATCGGCGCCAGTCGGGCCGCCTTCGGCACGTACATAGTTGGCCTTGATGTAAGCGCTGGTCAGGTTGGCGATGCGGGTCAGCATCAGGTTATCGTGCACGCCAAACGTGAAGCCGGCCGCCATCGCGTCCGCGCGCTGGAAGAACTCTGGCGTCGCGACCAGGGTGCCCTTGTTGTCGCGGATCTTGACGCGCATGCGCACGCCGGAGCTGCCGGCCAATGGGCCCAGGAATACACGCTTGGCGCCGCTCTTGAACTGCATCTCTTCGACGATAGGCTCGATGATCAGCACGCGGCCATTGGCCCGGGCGGCATTCCAGCTGGTCAGCGATTCGGCCAAGTCCTTGCGGATATTCTCGTCTATCTTTGTCAGGCCAGCCTGGTTACCCTTGTAACCCTCGGCAAACACCGTCGGCTTGACTTCAATGCGGCCAAACGACGAGAAGGCCTCGCTCGGTGCCGGATTGCTGGTTGACGAAGCCTTGACGCGTGTGGCGCAGCCTTGCAGCATGGACATCGCCAGCACTGCGCCAGCCAGGATGACGGTTTTCGATACTTTTTGCATGTTCTCTTTCTCTTTTTATTCGAATGGCTTCCACGGGCCAGCCTTCCTGCAAGCTGGCACCGGTGAGCGATATGGACGATTTCCCTGCTACTCCGCTGCTTACTTAGCTGCTTTTAACTTCACGAACTCGCCCTTCAAGGCCACGCCCGTCATCATCGTGCCTTCATGGCATTCGAATTCCGTGGCGCTGGAATGTTCGACATTCTTGTAGTTGCTGACGATATTGACGACAGCGTCGGCGCCCACCGATTGGGCGCGCTTTTGCAGCGCCAGCATGGCCGACAGGAAGGCCCAGTTGCACGAGGTTTCTGCCGACTTGCCAACACCATTGGTTTTCTGGCTGGTCTTGTCGCTGCTGATGCGCGTGGCAATCGCGGGCGTTGCCTGGTCGCCAAAATAGAATTTGACGGTATCGCCAAGACGGGCCTGGGCATCGTTGGCGGACATCGCATTGGCGATCGGCATCATGTGTTTGGTATCGCCTGCCTGTGCCGGCAAGACAACTGTCAGCGCTGCACTCATTGCTGCCAGGATCATCATTTTTTTCATGCTGTTTTCCTCGATAAGATAGAGATGGTACAAAAAGAAGCGCCTGCGCCGTTTGCGCCAGCACAAGCGTGCGTCACGGCCGGTAACGCTTGAAAATCAGCGACGTGTTGATGCCGCCAAAGGCAAAATTGTTCGACATCACGTACTCGCATTCGATGGCCCGGCCTTCGCCGGTGATGTAGTCGAGCGGCGCGCATTGCGCGTCGACTTGCTGCAAGTTGATGGTGGGCGCAAACCAGCCTTCGCGCATCATCTCGATGCTGATCCACGCTTCCAGCGCGCCGCAGGCACCCAGGGTGTGGCCCATGTAGCTTTTCAGCGAACTGATGGGGGTGCTGTCGCCAAACACCTCGAACGTGGCTTGCGATTCGGCGATATCGCCCTGCTGCGTGCCGGTGCCATGCGCATTGATGTAGCCGATATCGGACGGCTGCAAGCCCGCGTCGGCCAGCGCCAGCAGCATCGCCTGGCGCATGGTGGCGGCGTTCGGCTGGGTCACGTGGCAGCCATCGCTGTTCGTGCCGAAGCCCACCAGCTCCGCATGGATGGTGGCGCCGCGCGCCTGCGCGTGGTCGAACTCTTCCAGGATCAGGCAACCGGCGCCCTCGCCGATCACCAGGCCATCGCGGCTGGCGTCAAAAGGACGCGGCGTCGTGTGGCCCGCGTCGTTGCGCGTGCTGGTGGCGAACAGGGTGTCGAAGACGGCCGCCTCGGTGGCGCACAGTTCCTCGGCGCCGCCGGCGATCATCGCCAGCTGCTTGCCGCCGGCGATCGCCTCGTAGGCATAGCCGATGCCCTGGCTGCCCGAGGTGCAGGCGCTCGATGTGGTGATGACTCTTCCCGTGACGCCGAAAAACACGCCGATATTCACGGGCGCCGTGTGCGCCATCATCTTGATGTAGGTGGTGGCGTTGATGCCCTTGGTGGTGCGCTCTTCCATCATGCGGCCAAAGTCGCCGATGGCGCTGGGCGTGCCAGCGGACGAACCGAAGGAAATGCCCATCTGCCCGCTTTTCACCACGGGGTGCCCGGCCAGGCCCGCGTGTTCCAGCGCCAGTTCGCTGGCGCGCGTGGCCATCAGCGCGATGCGCCCCATGCTGCGCACGGCCTTGCGGTTGTAGCGCTCCGTCAGCGCGAACGGCGCGGCCGGCGCGCCCAGCTGCGTATTCAAGCCTTCGTAATCGGCCCACTCGTTCATGTGCACGATGGCGTTGCGGTATTCGCCCAGGCGCTGGCGGATGGCCGGCCAGTCATTGCCGATCGGGCTGATGCCGGCCATGCCGGTCACGACTACCCGCCGGCTCATGCCATGCCTCCATTCACGGAAATGACCTGGCGCGTGATGTAGCCCGCCTCCTCGCCGACGAGGAAACTGACGGCAGCGGCCACCTCGTCCGGCGTGCCGACCCGGCGCGCGGGGATCATCTTCAGCGCTTCGTCGAGCGGCACCTCGCTGATCATGTCCGTCTCGATCAGGCCCGGCGCCACGCAGTTCACGGTGATGGCGCGCTTGGCCAGTTCCAGCGCCAGCGCCTTGGTGGCGCCGATGATGCCGGCCTTGGCCGCGCTGTAATTGACTTGCCCCCGGTTGCCGATCAGGCCCGAAACGGACGCCATGGTGACGATGCGCCCCGGCTTGCGGCGCTGTACCATCGGCATTACCAGCGGGTTGAGCACATTGTAGAAACCATCGAGGTTGGTCTGCAGGACGATGTCCCAGTCCTCGCCCGACATGGCGGGAAACGCATTGTCGCGCGCCACGCCGGCGTTGCACACGACGCCGTAATAGCAGCCATGTTCGGCGATGTCCGCTTCCAGCGCGCAAGCTGCCGCGGCACGGTCGCCGATATCGAACTGCAGCACGCGCGCCGCGCGTCCCAGCGCCCGCACCTGCTGCGCCACCGCGTCGGCTTCGCCGCGCGCGCTGCGGCAATGCAGCACCACGTCAAAACCGTCGCGCGCCAGCCGCAAGGCGATGGCCTTGCCGATGCCGCGCGACGACCCCGTCACCAATACACTTTTACTCATGCTGTGCTCCATTCAAACTCTCCTGCAGAAATTGCTTTGCATCCTCGGGCTGGAATACCGTAATCGTCGCCTGCGCCAGCACGGCGCCCGCCATCTCGATACGGCACTCGAACGCGCCCAGTCCATTCTCGCCCTGCAAGGCTTGCTGCACATGCACCTGCAGCACGCTGCCATCCACAAACAGGGGCAGCTGCGCTTCGTAGCGCCGCGCCCCCAGCAAAAAACCGATCTTCACGGGCGCGCCGACCAGCCGCGCCAGGTAGCCCGCATGCGCGGCGATCGCCTGCGCCATGTATTCGATGCCGACCCAGCTGCCCACACCTGCCGACGGCGCATCATAAAACACGCTGCCAGCATGGATGGTCACTTCGGCGCACAGGTTTTCCGCATCGGCCGACAACACCCGGTCGAGCAGTACCATGGCACCGGAATGGGGCACCAGCTCGCCGATACCTGGAAAACTCATGCTCCCCTCCCGAACAGCAGGGCGGCGTTCGAGCCACCGAAGGCAAACGAGTTGCTCAGCGCCCAGTCGAGCGGACGCCCCAGCCGCGCGCCGGGCAAGGCCAGGCGCAGCGCCGGCAGCGCATCGTCCGGCACGCCATCCCACAGGTGCGGCGGCAGCAAGCCTTCGGCGTTATCGTCCTGCATCGCCAGCCAGCACAGCGCGGCCTCGATGGCGGCCGCCGCGCCCAGCGCATGGCCTGTCAGCGGCTTGGTGGAACTGATCATCGCCGTGGCGCCGAACAGGTCGGACACCACGCGCGCTTCCATCGCATCGTTTTGCGGCGTGGCCGTGCCGTGCAGGTTCACATAGTCGACTTGCGACGCCGTGATGCCGGCGCGCGCCAGTGCCTGGGCGATGGCCAGCCGCGCGCCGCCGCCTGCGGGATCGGGCGCCGACATATGGTGGCCGTCGGACGATTCACCCCAGCCGCGCAAGGCCACGGCGGCCGGCTGCGCCGTCATCAGGAACAGGGCCGCGCCCTCGCCGATATTGATGCCGTCGCGGTTCGCGCCGAACGGATTGCAGCGCCGTGCGCTGACAGACGCCAGCGCGGAAAAACCTGCCACGGTAAAGCCGCACAGGGTATCGACGCCGCCCGCCAGCACGGCGTCGCACAGGCCCATGCGGATCAGGCGCGCCGCGCTGGCCATCGCCTTGGCGCTCGACGAACAGGCGCTCGAGTGCACCAGGGCCGGGCCGTCGATGCCCAATTCATCGGCCAGCATCAGCGCCGGCGACGCCATCTCCTGCTGGCCATAGTGGAAAGCCTCCGGCAAGCCGTCGCCCGCCACGTGCTGGCCGACCGCGCCTTCCGTCTCGGCGATGCCCGACGTACTCGTGCCGATCACCACGGCGACGCGGTCCGCGCCGTAGCGGGCGATGGCCTGCTCCACGGCCGGGCGGATCTGCGCCAGCGCCGCCAGCGCCATCCGGTTGTTGCGGCTGCGCGCAGCGATGCCGTGCCGCGCCACCGATGGCAAGGCTGCGTCGACCACGCCCAGCGGCAACACGCGTCCCGGCGTGTAGGTATCGACGGGCACCACGCCGCTGTGCGCGGCGAACAGGCGCGCGCGCACTGCTTCGCGGCCGGCGCCCAGCGCGCAGACGATGCCGCAGTCATTCAGGTACACAGTCAAGCCAGTCATTCAGCTTCCTTCCGGGGCGTTCTGTATCGTCAGGCGATAGCGGTAGCGCAGGTTGTCGAGCACCACCGTGCCGCTCCAGCGCGGCATGCCACTGTAGTCGATCACCGTCACCGCCTCGTCATGCAGGAACAGGGTGCGGCGCAAGCCGCTATCCTCGATGCGCCAGCCGGCCGGCAGGGCTTGCGCGATCGCCTCGCGCGGCCACAGGGTCAGCTGCATGTCTTCCAGCACGTCCTCGGCGCGCACCTGCGCCGGCAGCATCAGGTGGCGCCAGGAGGTCATCTCCTTGCCGTCGTAATGCAGCGACAGCACGCGCTGGCCAAATGCCAGTCCCACCAGGTCGAGATGCGATGGCTCCACTTCCAGCGCCGCATCGAGTTCGTCGATGCGGCCCGCCCGTTCGACGACCAGGTGCTGCTGCACGCTGACCGTGGCGCCCAGCGCCTGCGGCGCCAGTTTCAGGCCCAGGCGCGCGGGCGTCGAAGGCGGCACGCTGGCGCAGCCGGCCAATGCCAGCAGCAGTGCCGGCGCCCATCGTTGACAGTGCAAAAACATCAGATTTCTCCTGCGGCATCGGCCGCGCTACGAGGGTCGGCTTCGGCAAAGCACGGCGACAGCAGCCATACCAGCGCCGTGCCGATCAGCATGGTCAGGCCGAATGCCTGCAAGGCGGCCGTCTTGCTCAGCGCCAGCAAGCCGAAAGACAGAATGGTATTGGCCGCCGACAGGCCCACGGCCAGCCATGGCGTGTCGTTGCGGCGGTCAGGGTGCTCCTGCATGAAGATGCCGTAATCGACGCCCACGCCCAGCAGCAGCATGAGCGCCAGCACGTGGAACAGCTGCAGCGGCAGGTTCAAATAGCCCAGCAAGGCCAGGGCCGCCACGCTGGCCAGCGCCGTGGGCGCCAGCACGCGCCAGGTGCGGCGCCGGTAACGGGGCAGCAGCAAGCCGAAGACCACCAGATAGGCGCCCAGCACCACGGCGCCCATGTAGACGCGGTAGCGGCCCAGCACCGATGAAATTTCACTCACCTTGTCGACCCACTGCACGCCTGGCATGCCCTCGCCCGCCTGCGCCAGCAGGGGAATGGCCGCATACTGCATGCCGCGCAAGGCGACGATGGAGGCATAGCCGCCTTCCACCTTGCCCAGCCACAGATGGCGCCATGGCTCGCTGGCCGGCACCTTCAGGAAGGCATCGATCGACAGCGGCGCACCGGCTTGCGCCAGCTGCGCGCGTACCTTGCCGGCCCACTCGGGACCTTCATCGACGGACTGCGCCAGCAAGTCGAGCGCGGCGCCCGGCTGCAGGATGGCCGTGTCGAGCAAGGCCCGGCGCGCCGCCTGCGTGTGCAGCGACGGCACCCAGTTCGACATGGCCTGGACGCCGCTGATGTGCTTTTGCGCGATCAGCGGCAGCAGGCGCTGCTTCAACGCTTCCTCGCGCTGCAGTACGCTTTCCGCGCTGTCGCCGCGCACCAGGTAGAACTGCACCGGCGTGGGCCCATCGAGCAATTTGCTCAATTTGATCTGGTCGCGTATCAGGTGCGCGGGCGGCGTTTGCAGCAAGCGGATATCGTCGTTGACGCCCAGGCGGCTGATGCCAAAGAGCGCAAACAGGGCAAACAGCACGCCGCCAACCAGGGTGGCGCGGTTGGCCCGCATCAGCGGCCAGCGCGCGCGCGCCGCGCCGTAACGCGCGACCAGGGCGCCGCTCTTCAAGGTGCCGCCACCAATCAGCGCGGGGAACCAGCACACCACCGTCAGCCAGGCAAACACCAGGCCCAGGGCGGAAAATACGGCCATATGGCGCAAGCCGGGGAATGGCGTCAGCGCCAGGCCCATGTAGCCGATGACGGCGGCCAGCAAGGTCAGGCACAGGCCCGGCAACAGACGGCGCAGCAAGGTGCGCGAATCGAGCGCCGGATCGGCGCCCAGGCGGTTGCATAGAAAATAAATGCCGTAATCCTGCGCCACGCCGATCAGGCTGGCACCAAAGACCAATGTCATCAGGTGTATTTTGCCAAACAGCAGCCAGCACACGGACAGGGAACCCAGGCAGCCGATGCCGATCGACAGCAGGATCAGCGAGATCGGCTTGAACGAGCGGAAGGTGAACCACGTCAGCAGGATAATGCCGGCCAGGGAGCCCAGGCCGATGGTCGACATTTCGCCCGCCGCCTGGCTGCTGGCCGCCGCCGCATGCAGGATCACGCCGGCGCTGATGATTTCCACGCCGGGCACGGCCTGCCGCGCCGCCGCTTCGGCTTGCGCCAGCGCGGGCATCACGCTTTCCTGCGCACCCAGCGAAAAAGCGGGCAGGCTCAAGGTCATCGGCAGCAGCACATACTGGCGCTCGCCGTCGGCGACGAACAAATGGCCGTCGCGCGGACGCACGGGCGTTTCCTGCGCGCGTTCCTGCACCCAGCCGCCAAACAGGCCGAAGGGATCGTCCTGCCAGGCGCCCAGCTTCGGTCCGCCGAAGGGGCTGTAGAGCTGACTGAGCGCCGAATCGCGCCAGAACTGTGGCGTCTCCTGGCGCAGCTGCGTTTCCTGCGGCGCCGTCAGCAAGGTCAATCGATGCTGCTGGAACAGCGCCAGCCAGTCGTTCTGCGTCTGCTCGTCGAGCGGGGTGGACTGGAACACGCCCGCATGGCGCGCCAGCACGGCGCCGTAGGCGTCCGCCGCGCGCTTCGCATCGCTCCATTCGGCAGCGCCGACCAGCACCACCACGCGCTGCTGCGCCGCGTCGACCATGTGCGTAAATGACGCCTGCAGCACCGGGTCGCGCTCCTGCACCGGCAGCAAGGCGAGAATATCGGTTTCGGGCGCGATGCGCTTGCCCAGCCACAGATAGGCGTTATGCGCCAGCAGCAGCGCCACCACCAGCGCCCAGGCGATGGCCAGCAGGCGCCATGCGTTGCGGCCGCGGTTTGTCAGGGAAGTCAAAACAGGGCCGCCTCTTGCGCCGTGATGGCGGACGGTCCCGTTTCAATCGCCGAGAACACGATGCTGGTACGGTCGCCGCTCGCCTCGCTGATGCTGATGTTTTTCACGAAAGCGCCGCCATCGAGGCGGATGCTGCCGATGGCCTTGGCCAGCGCCGGCTGGCGCGCCTTCAGCGCCACTTGCCAGGTGCCGCCATCGATGCTGCCGTCCACTTCAAACAGCGTATCGAGTTGCGCCAGGTCGCCGGCCAGCAGCGAAAACAGCACGCTGTTGATCATCTTGACCACCGGCTCCGTCTTCGCGTCGAGGCGCATGGCCACGCGCTCGCCCTGGAAATGCACGATCTCGTCGCGCGTCAGGCGCAGGGTATTCGGAAACGGCTGCAAGGTGCGCCACAGGACGCCTTTGCCGGCCACCACGCAAAAGCGGCCATTCGATGCCAGCGCCTTCTTCATGCCCGCCAGCTGCTTGCTCTGGTCGAAGCGGCCGCACAGCTGCTGCGGCTTGGCCAGCATGGCCTCGATCTTCGCCACCGGTGCGGCCGCGTGCAGCGGCGCCATCGCCATCAGGCACAGGCCCGCCAGCAGAATTTTGAATTGTTTTTTCATACGGCCTTCAATCCCAATTTTTCAAACAAGATGGGCGGCGAGGCAAAACACATCTCGCCGCTGGCGATATCGACGGCCACCTGCGTCGTGCTGGCGCGGTTCAGGCGCTTGCCCGTCGCGCTGTCGCTGACCTGGTACTCGATCTTCAGGCGGTGTTCCCACTCCACCAGGTCGGCGCGCAAGGTCAGGCGCTGGCCAAAGGTGGCCGGCGCCACATAGCGCAAGTGCATGTCGATCACGGGCCAGGCATAGCCGGACGCTTTCATGTCGACGTAGTTGTAGCCGATGCTGTCGAGCAGCGCGCAGCGCACCACTTCGAGGTATTTCACGTAGCGGCCGTGCCAGACGATCTCCATCGGGTCCAGGTCGAAGAACTGCACCTGCATCTCCACTTCGGCGTGCCAGCGGCTGGGCGTGGCTTTCTTGCCGCGCACTTTATGCGTCTCAGTCATTCCCGGCTCCGTACAGTGGCCAGGCTTGTGCGCGCATGCGTTCGAGCAGCACGCGCAGTTCCGGGTCGAGCCGGCGGTCTTCCTCCACGGGTGCGATATCGGCGGCCAGCGCCGCCATCATCGCCGCCAGCGCCGCTTGCGGCGGCACGTCGGGATTGACCTTGCAACGCAGCCAGACGCCCTGGCGCACGGTAATGAGCAGCGCCGCGGCGACCTGCTCGCACAGCTCCAGCACGCGCAGGCAATCGCGCGCGGCGATGGTGCCCATGCTGACCTTGTCCTGGTTGTGGCATTCGGTCGAGCGCGAAAACACCGAAGCGGGCATGGTCAGCTTCAGCGCTTCGGCGGTCCAGGCGGAGGCGCTGATCTGCAAGGCCTTCAGGCCGTGGTTGATGGCCGCGCGCGGGCCGGTGGCGCCCGACAGGTTGGCCGGCAAGCCCTGGTTGTAGCGGCTGTCGACCAGCAAGGCCATCTGGCGGTCCAGCAAGTCGGCCAGATTGGCCACCGTATTCTTCATGCTGTCCATGGCGAAGGCGATATGGCCGCCATAGAAATGCCCGCCATGCAGTACGCGCTCGCCTTCGGCGTCGATGATGGGATTGTCGTTGGCGCTATTGAGTTCATTCTCGATCGACGAGCGCAGCCACGGCAAGGCGTCGGCCAGCACGCCGATCACGTGCGGCGCGCAGCGGATCGAATAGCGGTCCTGCAGCCGCTTGCCGTTGCGTTCCCAGGAATCGGTGGGCAGATCGGCACGCAGCCAGGCCGCCACTTGCTGCATGCCGGGATGGGGCTTGACGGAGAACAGGGTTTCATCGAAGTGGTGCGCGTTGCCATCGAGCGCAAACGAGGCCATGGCCGTGATGCGGGTCGTCAGGCGCATCAGATACTCGGCCCGCTCATACGCCAGGCAGGCCAGCGCCGTCATGACGGCCGTGCCGTTCATGATCGCCAGGCCTTCCTTCGGACGCAGGCGCAGCGGCGTGATGCCCGCTTCGCGCAGCGCCTGTGCCGCCGGCACCTGTATCCCGTCGCGCCAGACTTCGCGTTCGCCGCACAATACGGCCGCCAGATAGGACAGCGGCGTCAGGTCGCCGCTGGCGCCGACCGAGCCTTCCGACGGGATCAGCGGCAGCAGGCCCGCATCGAGCAGGCGCGCGATCTGCGCCAGCAGTTCCACGCTGACGCCGGAAAAACCTTTGGAGAGCGACGCCAGGCGCGTGGCCATGATGGCGCGCGTCTGCGCCGGCGTGAAGAATTCGCCCAGGCCGCAGCCATGATAGGTGTACAGGTGGTGCGGCAGCTCGGCCACCAGTTCCGGCGGCACGGTCACGGTGCACGAATCGCCGTAGCCCGTGGTCACGCCATAGATGGTGCCGTCCTCGCGCAGCAGGCGGTCGAGGAAATCGGCGCCGCGCGCGATTGCCGCCAGGAAGACGGGGTCGCTGGACAGTTCGGCGCTGGCCCGGCCATGCGCGATGTCGGTAATGTCTTCGATGCGCAGGCGCTCGCGGTCGAAGCGGACGGCGCGCCGGGTATTTTTCAGATCAGCGAGTTGCATCGGGAGTATCCAGTCTTGAAGTATCGGGGAGTTGCCAAAAATCGTAGAAGTTGAACCATTCGAGCGGCGCGCGCAGGCAGTGGTACTGCAGGCGCGCCGCATAGGCGCCCGCCAGTTCGGCCAGCATCGGCTCGCGTGCCTTGCGCGGCAAATGCAGCGACTTGCGGAACAGTTCGAAATGTATTTCGGAGCGCTGGCCGATGTGCATGGAAAACAGCAGATACACCGGGCATTGCAGCACGCTGGCCAGCACATACGGGCCGATCGGAAAGGCGGCCGGCTGGGCCAGGAACGGCGCCACGGCCACGCGCGGCTGGGGCGAGACGGGAACGCGGTCGCCGGCGATCACCACGAACTCGCCTTGCGCCACCTTTTCCGCCAGCAGCATGGCCGTGGCAGGCGTGATTTCCGTCACCTGCATCAGATTGAGCTGGCTGTCGGGATTGAGACGCTCGAGCATGCGGTTGAACGCCTGCGCATGGCGCGTGTGCACGAGCACCGTCAGCTTCAGGCGCGCATTGCGCTGCGACAGCACGCGGCACAAATCCAGGTTGCCCAGGTGGGCGCAGATCAGCAAGGCGCCACGCCCCTCGTCCAGGCAGCGGTTGACGCCATCGTCGCCATCGACGCCGTGCAGGCTCACGCTGCGCGTGTCATACAGCCCGCCCCATAGCAGCATCTTGTCGAGGATGGTTTCGGCAAACGTGGCGAAGTGCCGCAGCACGCTCAGGTTTGCCGGACCGCCGCAGGCCGCGACGCGACGCAGGTAGCTGCGCGACACGCGGCGCGCACGCGGCTTGGTCAGCACGTACCAGGCCAGCACCGGGTACAGCACGATGCGGAAAGGCCAGCGGCCGAAGACGCGGCAGATCCAGAACAGCAGGCGCATGCCGGCCACGAAGCTGACTTCATTGAAGCCGGACCAGTGTCCGCGCGGCTGTTGTGGCGCAGCCGTCATCGCGCGTGCCAGTGGCGGGCCAGCAGGCGCGGTGCGCGCCACAGCATGCCGAAAAACAGGCGCGCGTGCATGCGCGAAATGAGCACGTTGTCGCGCCACAGCTCGAAATGCGAGACGCCGTCGCTGGGGTAACCGACGCGCGTGGGCAAATTCGCCATCGACAAGCCATCCCAGTACAGGCGCACCAGCACATCGGTATCGAAATTCATGCGCTGTCCCAGCACGCCCCGCTGCGCCAGCGCCATCAGCGGCGCCAGCGGATAGACGCGAAAACCGCACATGGAGTCGCGGATCTGCAGCGACAGGGTATTGATCCATACCCAGACGTGCGTCGCATAGCGGCCATAGTAGCGTGCCTTGGGTACCGACGCGTCGTACACGGGATAGCCGATCACCACGGCCGCCGGCGTGGCTTGCGCCTGCGCCAGGAAGCGCGGCACATCGTCCGTTTCGTGCTGGCCGTCGGCATCGATCTGCAGCGCATGGCTGTAGCCGTGCGCATGCGCGTGGCGGCAGCCGGTCAGCACCGCCCCGCCCTTGCCCTGGTTGTGCGCATGGCGCAGCAAGGTCACGCGCGACGGATGCGCGGCGGCCAGCGCGTCGAGGGTGCGCGCGCCGGCGCCGGCGCTGCCGTCGTCGACGAGGATCAGCGGCACGCCATGCGGCAGCAGGCGCTGCACCACGGCGCCGATCGCGTGTTCATGGTTGAACACGGGGATCACGATGCAAGGGTGAAAACGCACTTCAGTCACTGCGGGCTCCGGCGCGGCCAAAGCGCAGCAGCGAATGGCAATAGCCGATGCCGTCGCGCGTGGTCAGCAACTCCAGGCCGGCCGCTTGCGCCAGGCGGATATAGTCGGCGCTCTGGTAAATCTTGCTGTTACCGCTGGCCATGGCCGTGAAGTATGGCGAAGTGTTGATCAGGCAGTAGGCGGCGATATCGTACTGCTGGCGGTCCCAGAAGGTATCCATGATCAGCACCTGCCCGTTCGGCACCAGCGCCAGCGCCACGCGGCGCAGGATGCTGGCGATGGCCGGCTCGCTGAAACAGCTGAGAAATTGGCTCATCCAGATCAGGTCCATGCCGGTCGGCAGCGGCGCGGCGTCGTCGAGCAGGTCGCAGGCGTGCAAATGCGCGCGCTCGCGCACGCCGGCATCCGTCAGGGTCTGATCGGCCACGGCAAGCTGGCGCTCCAGATCGACCAGGTGCAGTTCCACGCCCGCATGGTAGGCCAGCGCCGCACTGGCGAACTTGCCCGTATTGGCGCCGATGTCCATGATGCGGCGCGGCGCCGTGGCAAAGACGTCCGGGAAAATCTCGGGGAACGAGGTGTCCGAATAGTGGTGGTCGAAGGCGAACCAGCTGCCCTTGGCCGGTTCCGACAGCGCCGACAGACCCTGGTACAGGGTGGGCCAGTCGCCCAGCGCGGCCAGTCCCAATGGCTGCTCGGCGTCGAGCGAACGGTCCAGGTCAAACAAGCCCTGGTAGCAGACGTCATGCATGAAGTCCAGGTTGACCTGGGTGATGCTGTCCGTCAACATGCAAAAACCTACCTTGTCGAGCACATACGCACCGTCGCGCAGCGAAACGACGCCGGCCGACAGGCACGATTCGAGCGCCACCTTCAGCGCATACTCGGTCCAGCGGCCGCTGGCCGCCATGTCGGAAATCGTCAGGCCGCTGTGGCCCGTGTCGGCCAGCGCCTGCAGCATGCCGCGCTTCCAGGCATAGCGCACGCATTGAAAGACGACGGGACCGAAAGCGATTTTTTGCGCCTCGAAACGGGCGGCAAAGGCGGTCTGGCGTTCGGGTGAGAATTTTTTATCTAACATGCGCTCGTTGCTGGAAGGGGTGTATCGGCGCCGCTACCGGGAACGGCAGCAGCATTCGGGTGGAACAGGATGCGGCCGCTGGCATGCTGGCCGGCGTCCGACAGATAACGAAACTGCAGGCTGGCCTTGAGCGCGTCATACTCCAGCGCCAGCCGCACGGGCCGGTCCGGCAGCACCGGCTGCTGGAATTTCAGGGCATGCATGGCGCGGAACCGCGCGGGCAGCGCCAGGTGCTGGCGCGCAAAGTGCAGCGCCCACTCCACTTGCACCACGCCGGGCAGCAAGGGCGCGCCCGTGAAATGGCCATCGAAATAGAACAGATTCGCGGGGACGTACAGTTCGAACAGCAGCCGTGGCGTTTCGCCTTCGGCCGAACGTTCGATCAGCTGCACCTGCGGCAGGCGGGGCGGCTGGTCCACCTGCGCCAGCAAGGCCAGCAACAGCGCCTGCGTCGTCTTGCCCTGCGCATTGATGGGCAGCTGTTCCAGGTAGCGCCAGCGGCGCGGCAAGGCAACGGGGTCGACCTGGCCGCCCAGCGCCGTTTGCAGCTGGCGGTTCAGGGCCAGCTTGCCTTCGGCGTCGAGCAGCGCGCGGCCGGCAGCGCTGCAGACGATAAAGGCAGCCACTTTCTGACGCTCGCCAGCCGGCGCATCGCACAACAGGACGCGCGCGTCCTGCACCAGCGGCGTGGCCAGCAATGCCGCTTCGATGGCATTGAGGGAAATGCGTTTTTCTTCGATCTTCACGATGCGGTCGCTACGCCCCAGCAACTGGAAGCGTCCTGGCGCCGTTTGCCGCGCGCGGTCGGCCAGACATAGCCAGCCATCGTCGGCCAGGTGCGCCGAACGCACTTCCAGCGCGCCGTCGTCCAGCAGGCGCCAGTCCACGCCGGGAAAGCCTTGCCAGCTCTCGTCGTCAGGACGCTCTGAAGCACGCTGGCGCCAGGCCACGCCGCCCGTCTCCGAGCTACCATAGATTTCGCAGGGCACGCGGCCAAGCAGATTGCCCGCCGCCAGCGCACTGTCCCGGGCCAGTGGCCCGCCCGAGGAAAACACGGCGCGCAGCTGCGCGCGTGCGCCGGACCAGTCGATGTGTTCCGGCAGGCGCTTCAGGTGCGCGGGACTGGCGGCCAGCACGCACGGACCGCGCGCCAGCAGGGCGGCCAGCTGTTCCGGGTAATCCACGCTGTGCGCATGCACGGCACGCCCGGCGGCCAGCGGCCACAGGACCTTGAACAGCAAACCGTAGATATGCTGGTGCGTGACGGTGGCGACGACGGCGGCGCCATCGGCGTGCCCGCCAAACAGCAGCTCCAGCGTGGCCACTTCGCTGCACAGCTGCGAGAGTTTTTTCGGCATGGCTTGCGCCGCGCCCGTGCTGCCGGAGGTATGCACCACCAGCGCCGGAAAGTCGTCAGCGAGCACGGTCCATGCGCGCCCGGCCAGGCCGTCGGCAGGCAGCGGCAACGGCGCAAGCGCGGCCGGGAACTGCCCCAGGAAACCATCGACGGATGCAGCCAGCGAGGCGCAACTGGCCGGCAGCGTATCGGCCGTCAGCCAGATGGTCTTGCCCACCTGCCAGGCGCCCAGCAAGGCGGCGCCAAACTCGATGCTGTCATCCAGGTACAAGGCGAAATGGCGGCCTGCCTGGCGCTCCAGCAAGCCGGCCCACGCTTCCATGCGCGCGGCAAAATACGCGTGATCGAGCACCTCGCCATCGCGCCAGCCGACAGGAATGGCTGGCGTACGGTCATGCATGGCCAGCGCAAGGCGCGCCAGAGAGGAAATCGGCGGATGTGCTGCAGGTACGGAGACTTCCGGCAAAAAGGATTCAGGCATGGTGCAAACGCTTAAAACGCAGGCGGACGAGATACTCGCCGCCAAATAACAGGGCCATCAGGATATAGGCGATGACGCCCGTGTACAGCGACCAGACGGCTTCGCTGGCCCACAGCGCCGTGCCCAGCGCGATGCCGCCATTGACGATGAAAAAGCCGCACCAGAGCTGCGTCACGCGGCGCGTATAGCGCACGGCCGCAGGTGGGAAATCCTTCTCGCGCAAGCGCGCCAGGCGTTCCACCACCGACGGCGGCGCCCACAGGCTGTAGCCGAAGGTGGCCAGCAAGACGACATTGACCAGTACCGGATACAGTTTCAGCGGCAGCAGCAGGTTGCTCCACAGGGCGATGGCGGCCAGCAGCAGCGCGGCGGCCACCGACCAGCGCGCGGTGCGCTGCAACTTCAGCGCTGGCAGGCGGCAGCCGACGGCCAGCAACAGCAACAGCGCCAGCCAGCGCGGTTCGACCTGGCCGTGACCGAGCCAGATCGCCAACGGATACAGTACGGTCAGCAGCAACGCGACGGCATTGAGCAGCACGCGTTATGCCGCCTGTTCCGACACCGACATCGCACGCAGCGCCTCGACCACGTCGTCGATCGTGCGGATGGTCTTGAACACTTCCGGCTGCAGGCGCTTGCCCGTCAGCTGCTTCAGCTTGACCGCCAGGTCGACCGCGTCGATGCTGTCGATATCGAGTTCGGCATACAGATTCGACTGCGGCGTCAGCGCCGCTGGATCAAGCTCGAACATTTCGGCCAGCAGCTGCACTACCCATGCGTACAGTTCATCGCGGCTCATTGCGCTCATATCTACCATTTTGCTGCTCCTTACTTCTTTCTGTGAGTGTCAACCATGGCCGCCAGCGCCCGTACCGAGGCAAAGTGGCGGCGCGTATCGGCCGAATCGGCCGACAGGGAAATGCCGTATTTTTTTTGCAGGGCGACGCCCAGTTCCAGCGCATCGATCGAATCGAGTCCCAGTCCCTCGACAAACAGGGGCGCATCCGTATCGATATCGGCAGCGCTCATGTCTTCCAGTTGCAGCGCCTCGATGATCAGTTCCTTCACTTCTTGTTCAAGCATGTTGTTCCTGTTTCCCGCTAAAATAATGTTGCAGATGAGTGGTCAAAGTGCGCGCCGCCATGACGTCGCTGGCGCCACCGCCGGTAAACTCGTCGATCGCCAGGTCGTCCTGCACGGCGATCTCGAAATGCGCGCGGCGCGCCGGCACGCGCCACCACGGCTCGCCCTTGCCCAGAGTCCTGGGCAGGCAACGTATCAGCACGGGCGTCACGTCGCGGCGGCCGCGCACGGCGATATTGGCCGCGCCCCGCTTCAGCACGACCTCGCCGCTACATGGCGTGCGCGTGCCTTCCGGAAAAATGATCAGGTTATTGCCGCGTGCCAGCGATGCCAGGCAGGCGTCCACCAGTTCGGCGCCGCCCGTGTTGTTGATATAACCGGCCGCGCGCACGGGACCGCCCGTAAACGGGTTATTCCACAAATCGGACTTGACGATGCAATCGGCCTGTTTGACATACGCCATCAGGAAAATCGTGTCGATCAGGGTCGGATGATTGGCCAGGATCAGCAAGCCGCCCCGCTTCAGCTTATCCAGGCCGTGCAAGTCATAGCGCAGCACGCCGAGAAAACGCATCAGGCCGATATACAGGCGAAAACTCCAGCCGATGATGGCGCGCGCGCAGGCAATGCGCGTCTCGCGCCGCCACACCAGCAGCTGCAGCACAGGGAACACCAGCACGCGCAGCAGCAAGCCACCGAGGCCGAAGGCGACAAAACTGAGCGCGGTCGCGATGGTACGCCAGCCTATCGACAGGCTGGCGCGAACAGCCTCCAGCTTATGCATGGCGGCTCCAGCACCATGTCTGGCGATTGGCCGCATGCTCGAACGCGCAGGCCTCACCGAGCATGAATCGCAACACGGCCAGGCTGCCCGGCATGGCGCCGGCGGCTGGCGCCAACGCATCGCCGCTGCCGCGGGCGCGCCACGTCAGACTGAAAGCGGTGCCCGGGGATTCCTCGGCCTGTAGCAGCCAGGCAAACGCATGCGGCTGCTCATGACAGTCTTCAAAGGCCTCAAATGGCACTGGCAAGGGACACTCCGCCAGCACCAGCAATACCTGCGCCGCGCCATCGGCCAGCAAGCCGCACGCTTCGATCACCGCGGCCGCGAGGCTGGCCGCACCGGCGGCGACGGCCAGCTGATTGGCCATATCGGCGCGGGCGATGGAAAACAAGCCTGCGCTGGCATTGTGCACGGCCATGCCGAACGCCGTCGGCGACAAGGGTTCGCCGTGGGCCAGCGCCGACAACAGTTCGACGGCGCGCGCCACCTCGCCATGGCGAGAACAAAAAACGAGCGGAACATCGCGCTGTTCGCCGAGGCAGGCGTACGCCACTTCGAGCGCCATCTTGCCCAGCTGACCGGCGCGGCGGCGCTGCATCGGCGCCATCGCACGCACGCCTGGCTCGCCAGCGGCAGCAATCGGCGCGACGGGCAAGGCGCTCTGCGCCCAAGCGTGCCATTGCTGCGGCGTTTCCAGGCCTGGCGCCCAGGCGGCATGTCTGACAATTGAAAAACGGACACCATCGGTGCGCATATGCATTTTCCTGAGTTCAAAAAAAGGGCGAACTCACGTCAAAACTGCGCAAAAAGCCCCGCCGGCGTTCTTTTCAAATTATAAACGATGGAAGAAAAAATAACTAAAATAAATGGCCGTGAAGCAACTTTTTAAATGTAAATACAAAATGTTTTTTAAAAAGATGCTCCGCTGTAGTTACTATTTGTAACACCTCCATCCATTATCTTCGATGGAAAAGCGGCATTCTCAGAAATAGTATTTTTTATCCATGATCACCATAAGCTGCACAGGCACCCCATGCGAGCATTATTTTTAGATAACACACGCAGCAGGCGCAGCGGCGCGGCAAACACAGTCATCGGGGATGACTGTGTTTGCCGCCAAGAGGGAAAGCTGAAAAAAGGGGATGCACATACTACCCACATATGGCGGCAGCGAGGATGAATGGGGTGTACAGCAAGGACAATACAGAGCGTTTGCTTTATGCCAGTGCCAGCCGGCCAATTCAACTGTGGCGGCCAGGCGGCCAGCGCCGCGCAGCAAGAGCAATACACTGCGCGCCGGCGTGGCCACCTCGTTACCGTTAAAACACCCAGAGTTTATCGGCCGGCATGTGCAGCCAGTACTTGCCCGCGTCGAGCTTGTGGCGCGAATACGCGCGCAGGCTGATATTCTCGGCACCGCCGCGCTCGAACAGGCATTCCCAGCGGTCGCCCAGGTACATACAGGTCAGCAGCGGCAGTTCGATGGCATTGTCGACCTGCGTGGCGCTGATCTTCACCTCCTCGACCCGGATCATGGTGGTCACGTCCGTGCCCACGTTGGCGCCGCGCGCCACGCCCTGCATGGAGGCGCCGTCGATCAGCAAGCGCACCTGATTGCCATCGCGCTGCACCACCTTGCCGGGCAGGCGGTTGTTACTGCCCATGAATTCGGCCGTAAACAAGGTGTCGGGCGTTTCATACATGCTTTGCGGCGTGCCCTGCTGCTCGATCTTGCCGTTATTCAGTAGCAAGATGCGGTCGGAAATGGCCATCGCCTCGCCCTGGTCGTGCGTCACCATCAGGGCCGACAGGCCCAGGCGCACGATCAGTTCGCGCAGGAAGGCGCGCGCTTCCTCGCGCAGCTTGGCGTCCAGGTTCGACAGCGGTTCATCGAGCAGGATCACGGGCGGGTTGTACACCAGTGCGCGGGCGATCGCCACGCGCTGCTGCTGGCCGCCTGACAGCTGATGCGGATAGCGTTCGCCCAGGTGCCCCAGGCCCAGCTGCGTCAGCACTTCCTTGATGCGCGCGGCGATCTCCGTGCTGCCCATCTTGCGCAATTTGAGGCCATAGGCGACGTTGTCGAACACGGTCTTGTGCGGCCACAGCGCGTACGACTGGAACACCAGTCCCAGATTGCGATGCTCGGCCGGCATCTCGAAGTGCTTCGCGCCATCGTAGACATTGCGCTCGCCGATCTCGATGGTGCCCGCCTTCGGGCTTTCCAGCCCGGCGACGGCGCGCAGCAAGGTGGTCTTGCCGCTGCCCGAAGGCCCCAGCAAGGCGACCACTTCGCCTTTTTTCAGGTGCATCGAGACACCTTTCAGGATCTGGTTGGCGGCAGCGCCGGTGCCGTAGTCCAGGTGCAATTCATTGACGGTCAGTTCATTCATGATGTGGTCTCAGTCTTTGTATTTAGTTATGCAGCTTGACGCCGAAGCGCAGCGCGATGCCCAGGCCGATGGCCACCAGGGTGATGTTGATGAAGGACAGTGCCGCCACCAGGTCGGTCGAGCCGCCGGCCCACAGCGATACCAGCATGGCGCCAATCACTTCCGTGCCCGGCGAGAGCAGGTACACGCCCGTCGAATATTCGCGCTCGAAGATCAGGAAGACCATCAGCCAGGCGCCCAGCAAGCCGTATTTGATCAGCGGCAGGGTGACGTCCCGCGTCACCTGGCCGCGGTTGGCGCCGACGGCGCGCGCCGCCTCTTCCAGCTCCGGCCCCACCTGCAGCAGCGCAGTGGAAATGAGGCGCATGCCGTAGGCCATCCACACCACCGAATACGCCAGCCACAGGGCGAAGATGGTGGAACGCACTTCGCGCAGCACGGGGATCACATGACCGCTCAGCCACAGGGCCACGCCGTTGTCCATGCCTTTCAGCATGCCGTCCAGCCAGGCCGGCACGAACAGGAACACCCACAGGAAGGACAGGCCGGCCAGCAGGCCCGGCACGGCGCGTGGCACCAGCACGCTGTAGTCGAGCAGGCGCGTGATGCCGTCCTGCTTGCGGTGCATGGCCAGCGCGATGAAGCTGTAGCAGCCGACGGCCAGCGCGCCGCCGACGACGCCGATCAGGATGGTGTTGACGATGCCGCGCACCAGCGACGGCTGGTCGAAAATATCGCGGAAATGCTGCAGGGTCAGCACGTCGGCCAGGTGCACGCCTTCGCCCCAGTACTGCACGAAGGAGCGCAGCACGATGCCCGTCAGCGGCAGGATGATGGTGAAAATCAGCCAGCCCGCCAGCAAGGCAAAGGCCAGCCACTTCCAGCGGCCCAGCGGCATGGCCTTGCTGCGCGCGCCCTTGCCCTTGATCGACACATACTTGTTGGCGGACTTGAGCAGCCAGCGCTGTATCATCACCAGCGGCATCGTCACCATCACCAGGCAGACGGCGACGGCAGCCATCAGGTGGTAGGACGGCGTACCGAGCTTGTTCGTCAGCTTGTACAGATAGGTCGGCAGCACCAGATGGCCTTCCGGATCACCAAGCACCAGCACCAGGCCGAATACTTCGAAGCCGAGGAAGAACACCAGCACGCCCGCATACGCCAGCGCCGGCATGATCATCGGCAGCGATACATTGAGCATCACCTGGATCGGCGAGGCACCGGCCACGCGGGCCGCTTCCTCGACATCGGAACCGAGGCTTTTCAGTGCCGACGAGGCATACAGGTAGACGTGCGGCACGTGCGTCAGGCCGGCGATAATGACGATGCTGGTGAACGAGTAAATATTCCAGGGCACGAAGCCGAGCAGCTCCTTGGCCCAGATCGAGTAAAAGCCCACGGGACCCATCGAGACGACATAGCCAAAGCCCATCACCATCGGCGAGACAAAGATCGGCACCAGCAGCATCGGCGCCACCCAGCCGCGTCCCGGCAAATCGGTGCGCACCATCAGGAAGGCCAGCATGCCGCCCAGCGGCACGGCGATGACGGTCAGGCCGAAGGCCAGCATCAGGCCATTCTTGAAGGCCATGGCGAAATCGGGATCATCGAAGATGAAACGGTAAGAGTCAAAGCCGAATTCGCGCACCGGCATGAAAAACGGCGCGTTCAAAAAGCTCTGGTAAAAAATCAGGAACAGCGGCAGGAAAATGGCGATCAGCGTGATCGTCACGACCACACCGCGCGACCAGTTCAGGCGCGACAAGGGAGAGCGCGACCGTGCAGGCAGCGGCAAGATGGCAGTTTGCATGATGAATCCAATGAATGAAGGGTGCTGCGTGTGCCCGCAAGCCAGGCTCGCGGGCGGCCAAGACGGCGTTGGCTATTCCTACTTCTTGCCGGCTGTTTCTTTCCACTGTTTCAGGAAGGCCATGCGCTTGGCCGGTCCCAGAAATTGCAGGATGATCGGGTGCACGGGAATCGGCTTGACGTTGGCCGCGCCGATTTGCTTGATCAGGTCAGCCGACGTGGTTTCGCCCGTGACGTCGGCGCGGATGGCGAACAGCTTGGCGCCGTTGGCGATGATGGTCTGGCCGCGGTGCGACAGGATGTAATCGAGCCACAGCTTGCTGGCGTTGACGTTCTTCGCGTTCTTGTTGATGAACTGCACGCGCGACAGGATCAGGGTGTAATCCTTGGGCAGCACCACGCCGATCGATGGGTCGGTCTTGGCGCGCACCAGGGCATACGAGCCCAGTACGTTGTAACCGATCAGGTTTTCACCCGAGGAGATACGCTCCATCATGGTGCCAGTCGACGACTGCACGCGCACCTTGGCGGTACCAAACGCATTTTCCAGCGCCAGGAATTGCGGATATTCCTTGGCATCCTGCGCCATGAACATGAAGCCCACGCCCGACTTTTCGATGTCGTAGGTGGTGACCTTGTCCTTGAATTTCGGCGTGGCGATCAGCTTGACGAAGTCGTCGTGGTTCTTCGGCACTTCCTTCGGGTCGAGCAAACGCTTGTTGTAGACGATGGCGGCCGGCTCGAACGTGGTGCCATAAGCCTGGTCATCCCACATGGCCCAGCCCGGAATTTTCGCCGCTTCGACGGATTTGTACTTGAGCGCGTAGCCATCCGAGGCCAGGCGCATCTGCAAATCCATCGCCGACGACCACATCACGTCAGCCGTGTTGCCGCCAGCGGCCACTTCGGAAATGAAGCGGTTGTACACCTCGGTGGAATTCATGTCGTTGTATTCGACCGAAATGCCCGGATACAGGGCGCTGAAGTCCTTGATCAGCGGCGCGGCGGCCTTGCTGTCGGTGGCGCTGTAGATCACCACCTTGCCTTCCTTCTTGGCCGCATCGACGATCTTCTGGTAATCGGCCGGATAGCCGGGCGGCACTTGCGCAACAGCGGCGCCGGCCAGGCTGGCAAACGCGGTGGCAATGGCGGCTTGAAGCAGGGTCTTGGTTTGCATGGGGTTGTCTCCGTCTGTGAAATAGTTTTTTTAAATGGAATGCCGTTCAGCGCATCAGGCCAAGCTCATTCGCCTGCCTCGCATACTCGTCGACCGCTTTCCTGACATACGCGGTCAGCTTCGGCCCCGTCAGGGCAAACGGGTACAGGCCTGCCTGCGCGCGCCATTCGGCGAACTGCGGCGTGGCCATGGCACGCTCAAAGGTGGCCACCCAGCGCTGGTAGTCCGCCTCGGGCACCTGCGGCCCCATCCACACGCCGCGGATGATGGGCCAGACCACGTCGACGCCCTGCTCGCGCGCCGTCGGCACACCGGCCAGCACACCGGGCAGGCGTTTTTCCGACAGCACGGCCAGCACGCGCGCATGGTTGGCGCCGGCGTTCAGAGTGGCTTCGGACGTGTCGCCCGAGACCACCTGCACATAGTCGGCCTGCATCGCCGTAAACACTTCGCCGCCGCCTTCGAGGGCGACGAAGCGCAGCACTTTCGGGTCGATGCCGGCATGGCGTGCCACCAGCGCCATCTTCAGCCAGTCCTGGCTGCCGATGGTGCCGGAGACGCCGATCAGCACCTTGTCCGGATGCTGGCGCAGCGCGGCGATCAGGTCGGCCAGGCTTTTATAGGGCGAATCGCTGCGCACGGCGATCATGCCGTAGTCGGCGCCCAGCGCCGCCACCCAGCGCACGTCGCCCGCCTTCGCATTGCCGAACTTGCCCTGCGCCAGATTGAGCAACGAGCCGCCCGAAAAGGCCACCAGGGTGTTCGCTTCCGCGCGGCGGCGCTGCGAGCCCATCGAGTGCCAGGCCACCGCGCCGATGCCGCCGGGCAGGTAACTGATGCGCATGGGACCTGCAGCAGCTGCCACGCCCTCCTGCGCCAGGCCTTTTTTCGCCAGCTTGCACGTCAGGTCCATGGCGCCGCCCGGCTTGGACGGCACCACGCATTCGACCGGCGCTGGCGTCGCCACCTGTGCCCCGGCAAGAACGGGCAGCAGGCATGGCAGCAACAGGAACAGGGAGCGCAGCATGATCATGGCTTAGAAGCGGTGCTGGATGCCGGCGATCAGGCCGCGCTGCGTGTCGCCGAAGCCGGCATCGTCACGCGACAGGCTGACCAGCTGCTTGTGCTTGGCCTTGGCGTAGGCGCCTGCCACGTACAGGTCGGTGCGCTTGGACAGCGCATAGCGCACGCGCGCCACGTACATGATCGGATCGGCATCCGTATTGGCGGCCACGTTCTTCACGTCCTGGTAGTAGATGGCGCCCGTCAGGGTGATGACCGGCGTGGTCTTGTAGCTGACGCCGCCCCAGTACAGGGTGCCGCGCACGTCGGCCTTGCCGGCGGCTGCCGGATCGAGCTTGTAGTCGCGCGCCGCCGCCTGCACTTTCCACGGGCCGTCGTCATACATGGCGCCCAGGTGATACACGGTGGTCTTGTCGCGCGCGCCGCCGGCGATGGCATTGCCGTTCACCTGTTCATACGTGGCCAGCAGGCTGACAGGTCCGGTCTTGTAGGTGAGGGCCGTCGACAGCTTGGCGCTGTCCGAATTGCCCGTCGACTGTTCGCCGAAGCCGTACGATGCACCGTAGCTGAAGCCGCCCGTCTTGCCCGAGTACTTGACCATGTTGTCGAAGGCCGTCGTCATGCCGTATTTGCTCGGGCCCGTCGCGTTGGCCGAGGTGGCCCACGAGTAGAACGGCGCATAGGCCATCGGATCGAACGGCAGCACGAAGTCATACACTGTGGTAAACGAGCGTCCCAGCACGACGCGGCCAAAAGCGCCTTCCAGGCCCACATTGGCCTGGCGCTTGAACAGCGCACCATCGGCCGCGCCCGTGTCGACCAGGATCCCGCCTTCCAGATTGAACACGGCTTTCAGGCCACCACCGAGGTCTTCACTGCCCAGGATGCCCCAGCGCGAGGTGTTCATGCCGCCGGAGCTCACTTGCGTCACCGAGCTTTTGTTCGGACCGGCGTTGCTGGTATTGCTGATGCCGGCGTCCAGGCGGCCGTACAGGGTGACGTTCGACTGGGCGTGGGCACTGCCGGCAGCGGCGAGCACCGCCATGGCGGCCAGCGAGAATGCAGTTTTTTTCATGTAAAGTGTCTCCCTTAGATATAGTTATTGGTGATATGCCTGATTCATTTCGTGAATCAGGATCACACTATATGAGCGCCAGCCTTTCAATTGGCTTTCAGCATGACAGGTGTCGCCGGCCAGCCACAAGGGGCGCAAACATATTCCTCGCCGCCCCTGCCGCCAGGCTTACACTGCATCATTTCAACGAATGGCGGAGACCATGCGCATATTATTAGTGGAAGACCATCTGGAGCTGTCGCACTGGCTGGCAAAGGCCCTGCGCGACGCGCACCTGACGGTGGAGACCGCCCACAACGGCGCCGATGCCGACGCCCTGCTGCACACACAGGAATACTCGCTGGTGCTGCTCGACCTGACCCTGCCGAAGATGGACGGCCTGGACGTGCTGCGCCGCCTGCGCGCGCGCGGCGGCACGCGCGGCAAGACTCCCGTCATGATACTCACGGCGCGCGGCGGCCTCGATGACAAGGTACAAGGCCTGAACTTGGGCGCCGACGACTACCTGGCCAAGCCGTTCGAACTGGCCGAACTGGAAGCGCGCGTGAAAGCCCTGCTGCGCCGCAGCCAGGGCAACGAGGCGCTGGTGCACAGCTGCGGCGCGCTCAGTTTCGACACCGTCACGCGCATGTTCAGCTATGCCGGCGCCCCTTTTCCCCTGACCCCGCGCGAACACGCGGTGCTCGAGGCGCTGATCACGCGCTCGGGGCGCGCCGTGTCGAAGGAAAAGCTGTTCGACGAAGTCTTCGCGCTGGCCGACGACGTCAACCTGGACGCCATCGAACTGTACATCCACAGGGTACGTAAAAAACTTGAAAACGGCGTGGAAGCCGGTTCGCCCGACGGCGCCGTCATCACCACCCTGCGCGGCATCGGCTACCTGCTGCAGCCGCGCAGCGCCATGGCGCCGGCTACGCCAAAATGACCGTGCGCGCCCCACGCCTGCCCCTGTTCGAGCGCCTGCGCCAGCGCTGGGCGCAGGGCCGGCCATTGGGCAGCCTGCGCAACCAGTTGCTGCGCTGGCTGCTCATCCCGCTGGTGATGCTGGTGCTGCTCGACGCTTTTTTTGTCTACCGCAATGCACTCGACGCGGCCGACATGGCCTACGACCGCTCCTTGCTGGCGTCGACGCGGGCGCTGGCCGAAAGAGTCTCCATCGTCGGCGGCAAGGTGGTGGCCGAAGTGCCTTACGTGGCGCTCGACAGCTTCGAGACCGACACCCTGGGCCGCATCTATTACAAGGTCACGGGCATCAACGGCGAACTGGTCTCGGGCTATGGCGACTTGCCGCCCGTGCCGAAAAACGTGCCCCGCTCGCAGAACTACCCGGCCCTGGTGCGCTTCTACCACGCCGACTACCACGGCAAGCCGATCCGCATCGCCGCCCTGCTGCAACCCGTGTATGACGACTCGATGCGCGGCATTGCCCTGATCCAGGTGGCGGAAACGCTCGATGCGCGGCGCGGCCTGTCGAACCAGATCCTGTTCGATACCCTGAGCTGGCAGGCGGCGATGATACTGGTGATGGGCGCGCTCGTATGGTTTGCCGTGCGCCTGGTGCTGCGGCCGCTGATGCGCCTGAAAACGGAAGTCGAGACACGCACCCTGTCCGACCTGTCCGACGTCGATCCCGCGCTGGTGCACAAGGAAATGCGCCCGCTGGTGAGCGCCATGAACGGCTCCATGTCGCGCCTGCAGCAACTGATCGCCAGCCAGCGCCGTTTCATCGCCGACGCCTCGCACCAGCTGCGCACGCCGTTGACGGTGCTGAAAACCCAGGCCGAACTGGCCATGCGCGAATGCGACCGCCAGGCCGGCACGCCGTCCGACATGGCCGCCCTGCGCGACATCGTGCGTTCGATCGCCGCCACCACCGATTCGACCGTGCTGCTGGCCAACCGCCTGCTGACCCTGGCGCGCATCGAGCATGGCGGCGACAGCCTGGCCATGGATACCGTCGCGCTGCGCGACGTGGCACAGCAGGTAGGGCTGGAAATGGCCATGACTGCCGTCGGCAAGCATATCGATTTATCGCTGGAAGCGCCCGACGACGCGCCCGTACATGGCCAGGCCTTGCTGCTGCACGAACTGCTGGCCAACCTGGTCGACAATGCCCTGCGCTACACACCGCACGGCGGCAGCGTGATCCTGCGCGTGCACGCGGCACAAGCGGGGCGCGGCGCGGTACTGGAAGTGGAGGACAGCGGCGCCGGCATCGCGCCTGCGGAACGCGAACGCGTGCTGACGCCGTTCTACCGGGTCGGTGCGGCACTCGAGAGCAACCCTGGCGGCGCGGGGCTGGGCCTGGCCATCGTGCGCGACATCGCTGCCCTGCATGGGGCACGGCTGGAACTGGCCACGGCGGCGAATGGACATGGATTGAAGGTCGGCGTGTATTTCGCGCCCGGCGCCAGTCGATGCTAAGATCGCGCCCTGAGATTTTAATGAAGGCCCACTGCCATGATGACCAAAGAAGACGTAACCGAACTGTTTGCCAATATCGCCGAAAACGCGCCGTGGGACCTGTCCCAGCCGCTGCTGTGGGGCTATTACTTCACCAATCCCACGTCCGAACCGCTGGAGCAGGCCGCCACCTTGCTGGCGCTGCAAGGCTACCGCCCGGTGGAACTGTACCAGCCCGAACTGGACGACCCGGCCGCCGCCCCCGTGTGGGTGCTGCACGTGGAAAAGGCCGAAGTACACAGCGTCGACAGCCTGCACGCGCGCAATGGCGAATTGATGGCGTTTGCCCAGGAAAACCAGTTGGCCAGCTATGACGGCATGGACGTGGGTCCGGTCGGTACCGCAGCGTAGGTCGGATTAGGTCCGAAGGACCGTAATCCGACAGCACCATCGGCCACGCCAACAATGTTGTCGGATTACGTGCGGCCTTGCCGCACTAATCCGACCTACATCACAAACGCAAAACGGCGCCCGCGGGCGCCGTTTTGCGTGGCTCGCTGACAACGCTCAGCTGAGGTTTTCCAGGCGGATCTTGGTGACCGTGCCCACCACGCTATTCAACGCTTCCATCTTTTCGATGGCGGCCGTGACGTTCTTTTCCTGCGTCTGGTGCGTCAGCATGATGATGTCCGTATGCGTCTCGCCCTCGGCCGGCTCTTTTTGCAGCATCGCATCGATCGAGATGCCGCGCTCGGCCAGGATGCGCGTCAGGTCGGCCAGCACGCCCGGCTGGTCGGCCACGTGCATGCGCAGGTAGTAGCTGGTGGTGATTTCCGACATCGGCAGGATGGCGATGTCGGTCATCGCGTTCGGCTGGAACGCCAGGTGCGGCACGCGGTGTTCCGGATCGGCCGTGGCCAGGCGCGTGATGTCGACCAGGTCGGCGATCACCGACGAGGCGGTCGGCTCGGCGCCCGCGCCGCGGCCCGAGTACAGGCTGGCGCCGACGGCGTCGCCGTGCACCAGCACCGCATTCATGGCGCCTTCCACATTGGCGATCAGGCGCTTGGCCGGGATCAGGGTCGGATGCACGCGCAGCTCGATGCCTTCCACGCCATTCACGGTGGCGCGCTTGGTGATACCGAGCAGCTTGATGCGGTAGCCCAGCTGCTCTGCGTAGCGGATGTCGACGGCATTGAGGTTGCTGATGCCTTCCACGTAAGCCTTGTCGAACTGCACCGGGATGCCGAAGGCGATGGCCGACATGATGGTGGCCTTGTGCGCGGCGTCGACGCCTTCGATGTCGAAGGTGGGATCGGCTTCCGCGTAGCCGAGTTCCTGCGCCTGTTTCAGCACCGTGGCGAAATCGAGGCCCTTGTCGCGCATTTCGGACAGGATGAAATTGGTGGTGCCGTTGATGATGCCGGCGATCCATTCGATGCGGTTGGCCGTCAAGCCTTCGCGCAACGCCTTGATGATGGGGATGCCGCCGGCGACGGCCGCTTCGAAGGCCACCATCACGCCCTTGTCCTGGGCGGCGGCAAAGATTTCGTTGCCGTGCACGGCCAGCAGGGCCTTGTTGGCCGTCACCACGTGCTTGCCGTTGGCAATCGCTTGCAGCACCAGGGTTTTCGACAGGTCGTAGCCGCCGATCAGTTCGACGACGATGTCGATCTCGGGATCGTTGACGATGAGCATCGGGTCATTGACGACCTTGCAGGCGCCGGCGACCAGTGCTTCGGCGCGCGCCACGTCGCGCACGGCGACGGCGACGACTTCAATGCCGCGGCCCGCGCGGCGCTTGATTTCTTCCTGGTTGCGTTTCAGGACGCTGAACGTGCCGTAACCGACATTGCCCAGGCCCAGCAGGCCGATCTTGATGGATTTCATAGTTGTGCTTGACTGCTCATAAGTGGCGCCCCCTTTGGGCGGCGCCAGGTTGATCGAGATTGCTGCTGGCTGATTCAGCCCCGGCCGTGACGCTTGCGGTAACCTTCGAGGAAGCGCGCGATGCGCCCCATGGCCTCGGTCAGGTCATCGGAGTTGGGCAGGAAAACGACGCGGAAATGGTCGGGCGCGATCCAGTTGAACCCCGTGCCCTGCACGATCAGGACCTTCGCTTCGGCCAGTAATTCATAGGCAAACTGCTGGTCGTCGGCGATCGGGTAGATCTCCGGGTCCAGGCGCGGGAACATGTACAGAGCGGCCTTCGGCTTGACACAGGTGACGCCCGGAATATCGGTCAGCAGCTTGTGCGCCAGGTCGCGCTGTTTCAACAGGCGCCCGCCGGGCCCCACCAGGTCTTGTATGCTCTGGTAGCCGCCAAGCGCCGTCTGGATGGCAAACTGCCCCGGCGCATTGGCGCATAGCCGCATCGAGGCCAGCATGTTGAGGCCCTCGATGTAATCTTTTGCATGGCGCTTTTCGCCCGAGACCACCATCCAACCGGAACGGTAGCCGCAGGAGCGGTAATTCTTCGACAGGCCGTTCATGGTGATGAACAGCACGTCGTCGGCCAGTGAGGCGATCGACACGTGCTCGGCTTCGTCGTACAGCACCTTGTCGTAGATCTCGTCGGCGAAAATGATCAATTGGTGCTGGCGCGCCAGGTCGACGATCTGCTGCAGCACGGAAACCGGGTACAGCGCGCCGGTGGGATTGTTCGGGTTGATGACGACGATGGCTTTCGTGTGCGGCGTGATCTTGCGGCGCATGTCCTCGATGTCGGGATACCACTCGTTCTGCTCATCGCACACATAATGCACGGGATTGCCGCCCGACAGGCTGACGGCGGCCGTCCACAGCGGGTAGTCGGGCGCCGGCACCAGCACTTCGTCACCACTGTTGAGCAGGGCGTTCATCGACATGACGATCAGTTCGGAAGCGCCGTTGCCCAGGTAAATGTCATCGATGGTCACGCCGGCGATATTCTTGCCCTGCGTGTAATGCATGACGGCCTTGCGCGGCGCGAACATGCCTTTCGAATCCGTATAGCCGGCCGCGTTCTGCAGATTGAGCATCATGTCGCGCACGATTTCATCGGGCGGATCGAAGCCGAATACGGCCAGATTGCCGATATTGAGCTTGGTGATCTTGTGGCCCTCTTCTTCCATTTGCCTGGATTTTTCCAGGACCGGGCCGCGGATGTCGTAGCAGACATCCGCCAATTTATTCGATTTCTGAATCGGTCGCAAAATAAATCCCTGTCGTGATGCGGCGCGGCCGGCCTACGCTTGCAGCATGAAAGCCGCGCCAGAACTGTGAACCCGTGAGACTGCAATGCGAAAACAACCATTCTCGCCGAAAGCAGGCCATTTTATCAAATTAAACATGGCAAATTGCAGCATTTCTCGCCGTTTATGCCACGCTGTCCGGCACGTGCGTGCTTTTCCCAGCGGACGCTCTTCATCTTCTCTTAATCTTCGCCTACTACTATGGCAAGCACTGCCTGCCACTGTTGCGCAAAAAAATTGCCCATAGATTGCAAATTGGAAAGGATGTTGCTTTTCAGTCGCTCTTTCCTGTCATTTATGGCATGCTTACGCCCTTGGCCGCAGCGCGCATCCGAACAGCGCGCGCACCGATCAACCGACACGAACAGCCCCGACATCGCCATGAAACTGCATGCCAGCAGCACCCAACAATACCAAACCGTCACAGGCTACGATGAAAATGGTGTGGAGATCAATGCCCAGCCGTACAACTACAGCCTGATCGTCATGCCGGAAACGCCGCCACGCGCGTGGGAAGTCGACAGTTTCGATGAATTGACCGAGGCGCATTTCGCGCAAATCCTCGCCGACGCGCCCGACGTGGTCATCCTCGGCACGGGCGAGCGCCAGCGTTTCGTGCATCCGAAGCTGACGGCCGCGCTGACCATGCGCCGCATCGGCGTCGAGTGCATGGATAGCCAGGCCGCCTGCCGCACCTACAACATCCTGATGGGCGAAGGCCGCAAAGTCACCCTGGCCCTGATCCTGGCTCCCGGCGCAGGCAGCGCCACATGAAAATCAATGTCAACGAACTGCACAGCTCGCGGCTGCTGATGTGGTCCTTGCTGGGCATCTTCATCGTCGTCACCCTGTATGCGCTGGGCGTGCGTACCCTGGTGCCGCCCGACGAGGGCCGCTACGCCGAGATGGCGCGCGAAATGTTCGTCACGGGCGACTGGATCACCACGCGCCTGAACGGCATCAAATACTTTGAAAAGCCGCCGCTGCAAACGTGGATGAATGCACTCAGCTTTGCCGCCTTCGGCCTGGGCGAATGGCAGGCGCGCCTGTGGACGGGCCTGTGCGGCATCATCGGCGTGTGCATGACGGCCTATGCTGGCAAGAAGGTCTTTGGGCCGCGCGTGGGCTTGTATGCCGGCCTGGTGCTGGCGTCGAGCCTGTTCTGGCTCGCTTCCGGCCAGATCAATTCGCTGGACATGGGCCTGTCGGGCATGATGACCATCGTGCTGATGAGCCTCTTGATCGCCCAGCGCGACGAGGCCACCCCCACCGAGCGGCGCAACTGGATGCTGCTGTGCTGGGCAGGCATGGCGCTGGCCGTGCTGGCCAAGGGGCTGATCGGCGTCGTGCTGCCGGGCGCCGTGCTGGTGCTGTATTCGCTGTGTGCGCGCGACTGGCGCATCTGGACCCGCTTGCATCTGGTCAAGGGCTTGCTGGTGTTTTTCGCCATCGCCACGCCATGGTTCGTGCTGGTGGCCCTGCGCAATCCGGAGCAACCGCATTTCTTCTTCATCCACGAGCATTTCCAGCGTTTCCTGATGAAGGGTCACAAGCGCGAAGGCGCCTGGTACTACTTCCTGGTCCTGCTCATTCCCGGCATCCTGCCATGGCTAGGCGTGCTGCCGCAAAGCCTGGCTGCCGCCTTCAAGCGCCAGGAAGGCACCTTCCAGCCCCGTTTGATGGTGCTGATCTGGGCCCTGTTCATCACTTTCTTCTTCAGCTACTCGACCTCGAAGCTGCCCGGCTACATCGTGCCGATCTTCCCCGCGCTGGCGCTGCTGATTGCGCTATTCCTGGAGTCGGCCTCGCGCCGCCAGCGCATGCTGGCCGCCGGCCTGCTGTGCGTGCTGGGCGCCGCCATCCTGATCGGCGGACCGATCGCCTTCGGCAAGGCCAGCGCGCGCGATGCGGAAGCCCTGATCGCGCTGAAAGGCTACCAGCCGTGGCTGATGGCAGCCGGCTTCTTCGCCCTGGCAGGCGGCGCCCTGGCCTTGCTGCATGCGCGCCAGCTGCGCCGCGACATGACCGTGCTGACCATCGCCGGCGCCGGCTTCCTGGCCACGCACTGCATCCTGGCCGGCTCCGAACTGTATGGCCAGAACCGCGCGGGCACCGACATGCTGCCGCAGATCCAGGCCGAGCTGAAGGCCGATACCAAGCTCTATTCGGTCGGCATCTATGAACAGTCGCTGACGTATTATCTGCAGCGGCCCGTGATCCTCGTCGATTACTGGGATGAGTTCACGTTTGGCCTGAAACAGCAGCCGGAACTGTCCATTCCGAGCATCGAGCCTTTCATCACGCAGTGGACGAACGATGCCAACGCCGGCGTGCACGACATGGCCATTATCAGCCTGAACCGTTACAAGGAATTGCAACAACGTGGCGTACCCATGCGTGTCGTTGCCGAAGATGCGCGCCGCATGGTCATTGCCAACAAGTAAATATTTAAAGGGGCGCGAAGCAGCACGGATCGCGCCCCCGGCCAGCCTGCCCCGCCCCCGCATCAGCAGGATTTTTCACCGCTGAACTGGCTGCGCCGCCATACTGACAAGATAAAATAGCCATGCCTGCCAGCGGCCTTTGACCGCATTGGCAGCCTCGGCGACGCCGATACCCTGACAGAATACAGACCCAAGAACCGCGCCCATGACCTCTACCCTGCCCTTTTTGCCTTTTTCCAAACCCACCATCGATGAAGCGACCATCGCCGCCGTCGGCGAGGTGCTGCGCTCGGGCTGGATCACCAGCGGCCCGAAAGTGCAAGCCTTCGAAGCCCAGCTGTCCGAATATTTCGGCGGACGCCCCGTGCGTACCTTCAATTCGGGCACCTGCACCATGGAAATCGCGCTGCGCATCGCCGGCATAGGCCCCGGCGACGAAGTCATCACGACGCCCGTGTCGTGGGTAGCGACGGCCAACGTCATCATCGAAGTGGGCGCCACGCCCGTGTTTGCCGATATCGACCCCGTCACGCGCAATATCGACCTCGACAAACTGGAAGCGGCCATCACGCCACGCACCCGCGCCATCATCCCCGTCTACCTGTCGGGCCTGCCTGTCGACATGGACCGCCTGTACGCGATTGCTGAAAAGTACAATTTGCGCGTCGTGGAAGACGCGGCGCAGGCGTTCGGCTCCACCTGGAAGGGCAAGCGCATCGGCGCGTTTGGCGACTTCGTCTCGTTCAGCTTCCAGGCCAACAAGAACATCACCACGGGCGAAGGCGGCTGCCTCGTCCTGAACAACCTGGAAGAAGCCAGGCTGGCCGAGAAATACCGGCTGCAGGGCGTCACGCGCAGCGGCGTCGACGGCATCGATGTCGATGTGCTGGGCGGCAAATACAACATGAGCGACATCATGGCCGCCATCGGCCTGGGCCAGTTCGCCAATATCGACGCCATCACGGCCCACCGCCGCGCGCTGGCGCGCCACTATTTCGAGCAATTCGGCAGCGACTTCGAAGCGCAGAGCGGCGCCCAGCTGCCGGTACAGGATTTTGAAAACAGCAACTGGCATTTGTTCCAGATCATCCTGCCCGACAATGGCCCCGGCACGCGCGCCGCGTTCATGCAGCAAATGGCGCAGCAAAACGTGGGAACGGGCTATCATTACGCACCGATCCACTTGTTTACCATGTACCGCGAACGCGGCTTTACCGAGGGCATGTTCCCCGTCTCGGAAAAGATCGGCCGCCTGACCGTGACCTTGCCGATGTTCTACGCCATGACGACACAGGACGTGGAACGCGCCGTCGCCACCGTCAAATCCATTCTCATCAAGTGAGCAGCGCGCCGATGAAACCTGAACTGTCCATTATCATTCCGATCTACAACGAGCAGGATGGCCTGGCCAGCCTGTTCGCGCGCCTGTATCCGGCACTCGATGCCCTGCAGACGAGCTACGAGATCATCTTTATCAACGACGGCAGCCGCGACAATTCGGTGGCCATCCTGGCGGAACAGTTCCGCCAGCGCCCCGACGTCACGCGCGTCGTCCTGTTCAACGGTAATTATGGCCAGCACATGGCCATCCTGGCCGGTTTTGAAGCGTCGCGCGGGCAGATCATGGTCACGCTCGACGCCGACCTGCAAAACCCGCCCGAAGAAATCGGCAACCTGGTGGCGAAGATGCGCGAAGGCTACGATTACGTGGGCTCGATCCGGCGCAAGCGGCAAGATTCCGCCTGGCGCACCCTGGCCTCGAAGATGATGAATCGTCTGCGTGAAAAGATCACGAATATCAAAATTACCGACCAGGGCAACATGCTGCGCGCGTATGGCCGCAATGTGATCGACCTGGTCAACCAGTGCGCCGAAGTCAACACCTTCGTGCCCGCCCTGGCTTACACGTTTGCCCGCAAGCCCACGGAAATTACCGTCGAGCACGAGGAACGCTCGGCCGGCGAGTCGAAATACTCGCTGTACAGCCTGATCCGCCTCAACTTCGACCTGGTCACGGGCTTTTCGCTGATACCCCTGCAAATCTTTTCCATGCTGGGCATGCTGCTGTCCTTCAGTTCGGCCGTGCTGGTGATCTATCTGCTGGCGCGCCGCTTCCTGTTCGGCGCCGAGGCGCAGGGTGTGTTCACCCTGTTCGCCATTGCCTTCTTCCTGATGGGCGTGATCCTGTTCGGCATCGGCCTGGTGGGCGAATACGTGGGACGCATCTTCCAGCAGGTACGTGCCCGTCCCCGCTACGTGGTGCAGACCATCTTGCAGGATGGCATGGTCCAGGCGGAAGCCGAGGCGCCATCGTATGTGCGCCTGGAAAAGCGCCAGGTGGGCCGCTGATGGGCGCCCCACGCGCCGTCGTCTTCGGCTACCACAATGTGGGCGTGCGCTGCATCAAGGTGCTGCTCGCTGGCGGCGTCGATATCGCCCTCGTCGTCACGCACGAAGACAGCCCCACGGAAAACCTGTGGTTCGAATCCGTCGCCAGCCTGTGCCAGGCCGAAGGCATCCCGTACATCACGCCTCTGGACGCGCGCGCGCCCGAGCTGCTGGCGCAGGTGCAGGCGGCACAGCCGGACATGCTGTTCAGCTTTTACTACCGTCACATGCTGCCGGCCAGCATTCTGGAGGTGGCGCCCGCCTACAATATGCATGGCTCGCTGCTGCCGCAGTTCCGCGGCCGCGCGCCCGTCAACTGGGCCGTGCTGCATGGCGCCACGCAGACGGGCGCTACCCTGCATGAAATGACGGTCAAGCCCGACGCCGGCGCCATCGTGGCGCAAACGGCCGTGCCCATCCTGCCCGACGACACGGCCTTCGAAGTGTTCGGCAAAGTCACGGTGGCGGCGGAGCAAACCCTGTGGCGTGTGCTGCCGGCCTTGCTGGACGGTACGGCGCCGCGCCAGTTCAACGATTTGCGCCAGGGCGGCTATTTTGGCGGGCGCAAGCCGGAAGACGGCCGCATCGACTGGAAGTTACCTGCGCAACAGGTATACAACCTGCACCGGGCCGTCGCCCCGCCCTATCCCGGCGCGTTCACCGAAGTCAACAATATCATTTACACCATCGAAACTGCCCGTTTGAGCAAGCGTGCCGCAGGAAGTTTGCCAGCGGGCTTGGCGGTAGTGGATAATTGCATCTTTGGCGTCTGCGGAGACGGCCGCATGCTGGCCATTTCCGCGCTGAGGGCTGCCGGGGAGCCGATTTCGGCTCAGCAATTGCAAGCAAGTCTGACCGCCCGCGTCAGCACACACTGATATCACTCAAGAGAATCTCACATGAAAAAAGTCCTCATCTTAGGCGTCAACGGCTTCATCGGCCACCACCTGTCCAAGCGCATCCTGGAAACCACCGACTGGCATGTCTACGGCATGGACATGAACACGGACCGCATCACGGAATTGCTGGAAGATGACAACTACAAGTCGCGCATGCACTTCTTCGAAGGCGACATCACGATCAACAAGGAATGGGTCGAGTACCACGTCAAGAAATGCGACGTGATCCTGCCGCTGGTCGCCATCGCCACGCCGTCGACCTACGTCAAGCAGCCGCTGCGCGTGTTCGAACTGGACTTCGAAGCCAACCTGCCTATCGTCCGTTCGGCTGCCAAGTACGGCAAGCACCTGGTGTTCCCGTCGACCTCGGAAGTGTATGGCATGTGCCACGACGAGGAATTCGATCCGGAAAACTCGGAACTGATCTGCGGCCCGATCAACAAGCCGCGCTGGATCTATTCGAACGCCAAGCAACTGATGGACCGCGTGATCTGGGGCTACGGCATGGAAGGCTTGAACTTCACCCTGTTCCGTCCCTTCAACTGGATCGGCGCCGGCCTGGACTCGATCCACACGCCAAAAGAAGGTTCTTCGCGCGTGGTGACGCAATTCTTCGGCCACATCGTGCGCGGCGAGAACATCTCGCTGGTCGACGGTGGCGCGCAAAAACGCGCGTTCACCTACATCGATGACGGCATCGATGCGCTGATGCGCATCATCGCCAACAAGAATGGCATCGCCAGCGGCAAGATCTACAACATTGGCAATCCAGTCAACAATTACTCGATCCGCGACCTGGCCGGCATGATGCTGACCCTGGCTGCCGAGTATCCTGAATATGCCGAAGGCGCGAAACACGTGAACATCGTGGAAACCACGTCGGGCGCCTACTACGGTGCCGGCTACCAGGACGTGCAAAACCGCGTGCCGAAAATCACGAATACCTGCGAAGAGCTGGGCTGGGCGCCAAGCACCACCATGGCCGATTCCCTGCGCAATATCTTCGACGCCTACCGCAGCCAGGTAGCCCAAGCCAAAGCCCTGATGGATTAATGTTGAGCAAGCCGTTCCTGACCCTGAAAATCGACGTCGATACCTATCGCGGCACCCGTGAAGGCATGGGCAATCTGGTGCGCATGCTGAGCACGCACCAGGCCAAGGCCACCTTTCTGTTCTCGCTGGGCCCTGACCACACGGGCTGGGCCCTGCGCCGCGCCTTGAAGCCCGGCTTTTTCAGCAAGGTCTCGCGCACCTCGGTGGTCGAGCACTACGGCTTGAAAACATTGATGTACGGCACCTTGCTGCCGGGACCCGATATCGGCAAGCAATGCGCGGCGCAATTGCGCGCCGTGCGCGATGCCGGTTTCGAGTGCGGCATCCACACCTGGGATCACACCCTGTGGCAAGACAACGTGGCCAAGCGCAACGCCGCCTGGACCATCAACATGATGCGCAAGGCCGCCAACCGCTACGAACAGGTGTTTGGCACCAAGCCGCACACGCACGGCGCGGCCGGCTGGCAAATGAATGTCAGCGCCTTTGTCGAACACGACACGGCCGGCTACCGCTTTGCCTCCGACGGCCGCGCCATGCTCGACGCGCGCGGTGCCATGGCGCAGCCGTCGCAAGGCCCGCACCGCGTACGCAACGGCAACACCATCCTGCAATGCGTGCAACTGCCCACCACCCTGCCCACCCTGGATGAATTGCTGGGCTGCGAAATCGACGGCAAGCTGATCACGACAGGCAATGTTGCCGCACATATATTGTCGCTGACGGCGGACAATCCGCGCGACCACGTGTATACCTTGCATGCGGAACTTGAAGGACAGAAACTCGCCCCCATTTTCGAACAACTGCTGGCTGGCTGGAAAGCCCAGGGCTACCAGTTTGCAGCGATGGGCGATTATTATGAAAAGATAAAAAATGCGGACTTGCCCGTTTGCCCGATCACCTGGGATGAGTTGCCCGGACGTTCGGGACGCCTGATTGTGCAGGGCAAAGCGGCCTGAATGCTGTATTGTTGCACCTGGATGCGTTGCCAGATTAAAAACCAGCGCTGATGATCACCGTTCAGGAGAGAACCTGTGGCTGATAGCCAATCCCTCGTTAGCATACCCGACTTTAGTGCCGCCATGACCAGCGGCAAGACCTTTCAGTTGCTGGGCCGTCCGGCCAAGGCCACGGTACTGTTTTTCTATCCGAAGGACAACACCCCCGGCTGCACCACTGAAAACATCGCCTTCCGTGACGCGCATGCGCAATTTGTTGCCGCCGGCGTGGAAATCTACGGCATCAGCCGTGATTCCCTGCGCTCGCACGAAAGCTTCAAAGCCAAGCTGGAACTGCCCTTCGAGCTCATTTCCGACCCGGACGAAGCCGTTTGCCTGCTGTTTAACGTCATGAAGATGAAACAGATGTATGGCAAGACGGTCCGTGGCGTCGAACGCAGCACGTTTGTGATTGACGCCCAGGGCCGATTGGTGAAAGAATGGAGAGGCGTGAAGGTCGCAACTCACGTGGAAGAAGTGCTGGAATTCGTGGCGCGTCTGAATTGATCATCTGTTCTGATCGCATGCGCGTTGTCAGCCTCCAGCCAGCTTGGTTCGACATTAGCTCAACCGCAGTTCAGTTCACGGTACCTATCGCCATTTTGAGTCAACGAAGCGCCTCCACCCACTCCGCCAGGCGGGCCTGCAGCCCGCCGATGGCGTCCATGACCAGCCATGTTGCCGGCCTTCCGGCAGTCCCTCGTCCTGTAGCATTGTTGTTCCCCCGCATCCACCCCATGAGAAGTGCCGCCAGAAGCTGGCTGCCCATGGGCGATTCATTCCAGAAATTTTTTGATTGAGATCCTGATGCCACTGCCAAAATTACCGAGCAAGCCAGCCACCATCCTGGCCACCCAAGATTACCCAACCGCAGGCGCAGCGCGCCCGGCCACCAAAACCCCGGCAGCCAAGAAAGTGGCTGCACCGATCATTGAAGCGGCGATCGCCGAAGTTGCCAAGCCGGTCCGCAATGCGGCCACGAAGATCAAGCAAGTGGCGGCCCTGATGGTCGCCAAGCCGGCGCCTGCCGTTGCTGCACCTGCGCCGGTTGTGGCCGCGCCGGTCGCCGTTGCCGCGCCTGCGGCGAAAGCCAGGCCGGCGGCAAAAGGCAAGGTCACGCCGATCAAGCCCGTCCAGCAGGTCGAGCAGCCACATCCGGCCAAGCACAAGGCGGTCGAAGTACAGCTCAAGTCGTCCGCCAGCCGCGCCGCCGACCAGCGCGGCATCAGCAAGCTGTTCGTGCTTGACACGAACGTGCTGATGCACGATCCATCGTCGCTGTTCCGCTTCGAGGAACACGATGTGTACCTGCCGATGATGACCCTGGAAGAGCTGGACAACCACAAAAAGGGCATGACGGAAGTGGCGCGCAACGCACGCCAGGTCTCGCGCACGCTCGACGCCCTGATCAGCAACACGGATGACGATGCCATCGAACACGGTATCTTGCTGTCCAAGCTGGGCAACAAGGATGCCAAGGGCCGCTTGTTCTTCCAGACGCGTCTGCAAAGCGCCGACTTGCCGGCTGGCTTGCCAGTGGGCAAGGCCGACAACCAGATCCTGGCCGTCGTGCGCTCGCTGGAATCGGAACAGGAAGGCCGCCCCGTGGTGCTGGTGTCGAAAGACATCAACATGCGCATCAAGGCACGCGCCCTGGGCTTGCCGGCCGAAGATTACTTCAACGACCATGTGCTGGAAGACACGGACTTGCTGTACTCGGGCATCGTGCAATTGCCGGACGACTTCTGGAACAAGCACGGCAAGGACATGGAATCCTGGCAGGAAAGCAAGAACGGCTACAGCTCGACGTTCTACCGCGTGACGGGTCCGTTCATTCCATCGCTGCTGGTCAACCAGTTCATCTACCTGGAACCGAAAAACGGCGAAACGCCGTTCTACGGCCAGGTAAAACAGATCAACGGCAAGACCGCCGTGCTGCAAACCCTGCGCGACTTCAGCCACACCAAGAACAATGTGTGGGGCGTGACGGCGCGCAACCGCGAACAGAATTTCGCGCTGAACTTGCTGATGAATCCGGAATGCGACTTCGTCACCCTGCTGGGCCAGGCCGGTACCGGCAAGACCTTGCTGGCCCTGGCCGCCGGCCTGGCACAAGTGCTGGAAACCAAGCTCTACAATGAAATCATCGTTACCCGCGTGACGGTGCCCGTCGGCGAAGACATCGGTTTCCTGCCAGGTACGGAAGAAGAAAAGATGTCGCCATGGATGGGTGCCTTCGACGACAACCTGGAAGTGCTGAACAAGTCCGACTCCGATGGCGGCGAATGGGGCCGTGCGGCAACGCAAGACCTGATCCGTTCGCGCATCAAGATCAAGTCGCTCAACTTCATGCGCGGCCGCACGTTTGTGAACAAGTTCCTCATCATCGATGAAGCACAGAACTTGACGCCGAAACAGGTCAAGACCCTGGTCACGCGCGCCGGTCCCGGCACGAAGATCCTGTGCCTGGGCAACATCGCGCAGATCGACACACCGTACCTGACGGAAGGCTCGAGCGGCCTGACCTACGTGGTCGACCGCTTCAAGGGCTGGACCCACAGCGGTCACGTCACCCTGGCCCGCGGCGAGCGCTCGCGCCTGGCCGATCACGCCAGCGAAGTGCTGTAACGTGCTGTAACTTAAAGCGGGCGGCGCAAGCTGCCCCAGTCATTCAAAGCCCCGGCTGCAGCGATGCAGGCGGGGCTTTTTCGTGTGCGCGACTTTTTCCTGCGACATGGTCTAATACCGCTCTCTTTCCTCCAGGACACCGTATCCGATGCCTCCCGCCTTCCAGTTGCTGCTTTGCCTCCTCATCTTCATGTTGATCCACATTTCCGTCATGGCGGCCTGCGCCAGGCTGTTCGGCATCACGGTGCGCAGCATCAGCTACGGCGTGGGCCCGACCTTGCTGAGCTGGGGCAAAGTGCGCGTCAAACTGCTGCCCCTGGCCGGCAATGTGGTGCTGAAAGATACGCGTGAAGAAACGCTGTATGACGACGACCCCTGCCTTGACGCCTATAACTTCCAGCCGCTGTGGAAGCAATGCGTGTTACCGCTGAGCGGCGTGGTCGTCTTGCTGGCCTTGTCGCTGGGCATCATGGGCGCCTCGGGCTGGGCCAGCTTTGGCGCCGCCTTCGGACAGATCATCCGCGGTGCGCTGGCGCCGCTGTCGACGGCGCAGGAATTGCTGGGTGAAGGGGAAACGTTTGCCCGTACGCACGGTTTTGCGCTGGTGTTCGCCCTGTTCTCATTGAAACTGTGCGCCTTCAACCTGCTGCCGTTCGCCGGCTTGAACGGCGGACAGGCGCTGCTGGCCATCGCGCGCGGCGGACGCGCTTTTGTGGCGTGGGAAGAACCGCTGACGAAATGGATGCTGTTGCCGGGACTGGCGATCTTGCTGGCGTGGGTAGTGGCGTTCGGCTGGTATGGCTGGCAAGCGCTGGGGGCCTGAGGCAGCGCCCCCGAGGTCGCCCGGTCAGCCGACCAGCACCAGCTTGCGGTTGACGAATTCCATGATGCCCAGATCGGACAATTCGCGGCCATAACCCGAATGTTTCACGCCGCCAAATGGCAGGTCCGGCGCCGTGATGGCCGGCGAATTGATGAACACCATGCCCGTGTCGATGCGGCTGGCAAGGCGTTTTCCGCGTGCAACGTCTGCCGTGATGATGGTGCCGCCCAGGCCAAACGGCGAATCGTTGGCCAGGGTAATCGCCGCGTCGTCATCCTTGACGCGGAAGATCATGGCAACGGGGGCAAAGAATTCCTGGTAGTAGACGGGATTGCTTGGCGTCACCTCGGTGAGGATGGTCGGCGCCATGAAGTAGCCGGCGCGCTCGATGCGCTTGCCTCCCAGCAGCACTTTCGCTCCGCCCTCCACGGCTTGGCCGACTTGCTTGACGGCCAAATCCAACGCCGATTTGCTCGACAGCGGCGCCAGGGTGGTGGCGGCATCCATGGGGTCGCCAGCCTGCAGCTTGGCCAGTTCTGCCTGGAAGCGTTCGACGAAGGTATCGGCAATGCTGTCGAGCAGGATAAAGCGTTTCGAGCCGTCGCATACCTGGCCCGCATTCTGGATACGGCCGATGACGGCCAGCTTGACGGCCAGGTCCATGTCGGCGTCGTCCAGTACGATGAAGGCGTCGCTGCCACCCAGTTCCATCGTGGTTTTTTTCAGGGCCTTGCCGGCCGTGGCCGCCACGGAAGCGCCGGCGCGCTCACTGCCCGTCAGCGCCACGCCCTGCACGCGCGGATCGGCGATGGCCGTGGCCACTTGCTCGCTGGAAAAGAATGCATTCGTGTAGGCGCCTGCTGGCGCACCCGCGTCGAGGAACAGTTTTTCAAAGGCGAGTGCGCACTGGGGCACGTTGGACGCGTGTTTCACGACCAAGGTATTGCCCGCCATCAAATTTGGACCCGCGACCCTGGCCAGCTGGTAGTACGGGAAATTCCACGGCTCGACGCAGAAGATCACGCCCAGCGGCGCAATTTCCACGCTGGCCGCGCCGCGCTTGACGTCAAGTTGCTTGGGCGCAAGGAATTTCTCGGCATTATCGGCGTAGTAGTCGAGGATTTGCACGCACAGCGACACTTCCTGCTGCGCTTCCTGGAACAGCTTGCCCATTTCCACGGTGATCAATTTGGCGAAGTGATCGCGTTGTTCTTTCAGTAGCATGGCCGCTTTCTTGACCACTGCCTTGCGCTCGGCAAAGCTGCGCTGGCGCCAGTCGCTCTCGAAGGTGGTGGCGGCCTGGGCCAATATACCGTCCATTTGCGCATCGCTATGCGCAGTGAAGGTCTGCTCGATCTGTTCGCTGTAGGGATTCGTGGTCTGATAGCTCATCTGGTTTCCTTGGTCGTGGCGCCCCGGGATTGCGTGGGGTAGCTGGGCAGTATGCTGGAGGACTGGCAGCGCGACAGTACGCACGCGAACATAACGGTCAATGACAACAGGCACCTTGCGGCGCCTGTGCACGGATGGAAAATCAGCCAGGGAAACTCAGTTCACGCGTTTGGCCGGCATGTCCTGCCCCTCCTGACGCAGCACCAGTTGTTGCGTCTTGCCATCGGCATCCTTGCTGAAGCGCACTTCCGCATCGACGTCATTCGAGAAGAAAGCCGTCTCGCTCATCGGCAGCATAGCCAGCTTGCGAAAACCCATCACCTGGGCGAAGATGACCGGGTCGCAACAAACATACAAGCTGGTTTCGTAACAGCTATACAACAAGCAAGACGTTGAAACAGCAGCAGGCCGCGCACCGCAAGAAGATCAGGCAACGGCAGGATACGGAGAACTGAAATTCACACAAGTTCCTACAAATGAAATATTCATTCATGAAATGAATAACCGCTATCGTCACTGTGAATTGGCTGGAAACAGGTCTGCGGCCTATACTCAAGCCGTCTCCCCTACATTGTTTCCCATGCACACCCTGCTCAGCCCGCACACACAGCGGGCTTTTTGTTCCCGGCCTTTGCCATTCTGTCTTTTCCCCCTTGCCGATCACCAGCCCCACACCGGGAGCACAGCATGATCGTGCGCGAGCGTCCATCGGCGCTACGGCTGTTCCTGGTGGTGCGCGGCTCCGTCCTGCCGCGCATCCGCACCACCCTCATCGTCAACACCCTGATCGCCACCCTGGTCACCTGGTGCCACGGTACCCTGTTCGACCACAAGATCATCCTCACCACCATCCCGTTTACCCTGATCGGCTTGCCGCTGGCCATCTTCCTGGGCTTTCGCAACACGGCCGCCTACGACCGCTACTGGGAAGCGCGCAAGCTGTGGGGCGAACTGGTATTGCGTAGCCGTAATTTCTCGCGCCAGTGCCAGACCATGATACGCAGCGATACGCCCGCCCACGCCCGGCTGGGCCTGGACGATGTCCGCGTGCGCATGATCTACCGCACCATCGCTTTTTGCCACGCCCTGCGCCACCAGTTGCGCGACACGCGCGGACCGGACGACTTGCAGCCGCTGCTGCGCCCGGCTGAATGGGAAGCGGCCTGCAAGGCCTCGAACCCGTCCGACTACCTGATGCTGCAGATGGGCCACGACCTGGCCGACTGCGTCCGGCAGGGGCGTATCGACAGCATCCTCACCGCACAGATCGATAACACGGTCTCGGCCATGGTAGCGGCGGGCGCCTCGTGCGAACGCATCCGCAGCACGCCGATTCCCTTCTCGTATTCGCTGCTGCTGCACCGCACAGCTTATCTGTACTGTTTCCTGCTGCCTTTCGGCCTGGTCGATTCGCTGGGTTTCATGACGCCGTTCGTCGTCGCCATCGTCGCCTATACCTTCTTTGGCCTCGATGCCCTGGGCGACGAGATCGAGGAACCGTTCGGCGAAGATGCCAACGATTTACCACTGTCAGCCATGTGCCGCGCCATCGAAATCAGCTTGCGCGAATCCGTGCAGGATGAGAATGTGCCGCCGCCCATGCAAGCTGACGATTTTCTGCTGAATTGATCCACACGCCAGCTTTCCCCTTGACCTTACCATCGGGGGAAGGCTTACAGTGGGAACACTTAATCATTCAAGGAGTGCTTGCATGTATCAGTTACAAGTTGAAAACATGAGCTGCGGCCATTGCGTCGGCTCGGTCACGAAAGCGGTGCAAGGCGTCGATCCTGCCGCACAGGTGCAGATCGACCTGGCCAGCAAGCGCGTCACGGTGGAATCGCCCGCCGAACTGGGTGCCATCAGCGCCGCCATCGTCGAGGCGGGCTACCCCGTCACCAGCGCGCAGTAACAGCAGTGGCATCAACAAGACAGCCGGCCTTCGCGCCGGCTGTTTCCGTTTACCCGTCCAGCTCAGGGTAGTGCCGGAAGATGCCTTCCTGATTGAATGCAATCCATCCCGACTCCTGTTGATTCAACTCAGTGGCAACATGCTTTCGCTTCCGTGTCGCCAGCCAGCCCCAGGCTTTGCAAGATGGGACAATCGGGCTTGTCGTCGCCATGGCACGATTGCGCCAGGTGAGCCAGGGTATCGCGCATTTCCGTCAGTTCGGCGATGCGCTTGTTGAGCTCGGCGACGTGCGCCAGGGCGATACCTTTCACGTCCGCGCTGGCGCGCTGGTCGTTTTGCCACAGCGACAGCAATTCGCGGATCTGTTCCAGCGAAAACCCCAGCCCCCGCCCGCGCTTGATAAAACGCAAGGCGTGCAAGTCGTTCGGCGTGTAGATGCGGTAACCGGCGTCGCTGCGCGCGCTGGGTTTGAGTAAGGTAATGCTTTCGTAGTAGCGTATCATTTTTGCCGATACGCCCGTTTCACTGGCTGCCTGGCCGATATTCATTCTTATTGCTCCTTGGTGTGCGTGCTAAGTAGGTCGTGGGAAATTATTGTGAAGTTATGACGAACAGAACCGGATGCTCTGCAAGGCGCCTGCTGTGACGCAGTGCGAGCACTGCTAGCAGCGGGCAACACCGCAGAGCGCCGGTTATGGAAGTCAGAAATCACAATAATTTATTGCGACCTACTTAGCTGCATGACTGCGGGCTTTCCAGCGGCGCAGCAACAGGGCATTGCTGATCACGCTGACGGAACTGAAGGCCATCGCCGCGCCCGCCACCATGGGGTTGAGCAGGCCGAAGGCAGCCAGCGGAATGCCGATCATATTGTAGATAAATGCCCAAAACAGATTCTGCCGTATCTTGCTGTAAGTGCGGCGCGAGATATCGATGGCGTCCGCCACCAGGGCCGGATCGCCACGCATCAGCGTGATGCCGGCCGCATGCATGGCCACATCCGTGCCGGTCGACATGGCGATGCCCACGTCGGCGGCCGCCAGCGCAGGCGCATCGTTGATGCCGTCGCCCACCATGGCCACCCTGGCGCCCGCGCCTTTCAATGCGCTGATTTTAGCGGTTTTATCGGCCGGCAGCATTTTCGCCGCCACCGTGTCGATGCCCAGCAGCTTGCCGACGGCGTCGGCGCTGCCCTGGTTGTCCCCGGTCAACATCACCGTGCGGATGCCCAGGCTGTGCAGATGGGCAATGGCCGCCTGCGCATTCGGCTTGACCTGGTCGCTGAAGGCGAACAGCCCCAGCAATTGCGTACCCGAGGCCAGCCAGGAAATCGTGTTGCCCGTGTTTTCCAGGGACAAAGCCTGTGCCGCCAGTGGCGTCATGTCCACGTTTAACTCCTGCATCAGGCGCGAGCTGCCCAGTTTCAACTCCAGGCCATCGACCTGGGCCGCCAGGCCGCGCCCCGGCAAGGCCGACAGACCAGTGGCTGGCAAGGGGGCGATGTGGCGCGCACTGGCCGCATCCAGTACGGCGGTGGCAAGGCTGTGCTCGCTACCGCGCTGGATGCTGGCCGCCAGTTGCAGCAGCCGTGCCTCGTCGATGCCATGCGCATGCAGGGCCGCCAAGGCGGGCTTGCCCACCGTCAGGGTGCCCGTCTTGTCGAATACGACGGTATCGACGGCGTGCGCCACTTCCAGCGCTTCCGCATCCTTGATCAGGATGCCGTAACGGGCCGCCACCCCCGTGCCGGCCATGATGGCAGTCGGCGTGGCCAGGCCCAGCGCGCACGGGCAGGCGATGACCAGCACGGCCACGGCATTGATAATGGCATTTTCCAGCTCGCCGGTCGCGAACCACCAGCCCAGCATGGTCAGCAGCGCCAGCACCAGCACCACGGGAACAAAAATCGCGCTGACCTTGTCGACCAGATGCTGGATCGGCGCCTTGGCCGCCTGCGCGTCTTCCACCAGGCGAATGATGCGCGACAAGGTCGTCTCGCCGCCCACGGCTTGCGTGCGCACCAGCAACAAGCCATCGGCATTGATGGCGCCGCCCGTCACCTTGTCGCCCGGATGCTTATCGACCGGCAAGCTTTCACCCGTGATCAGCGACTCGTTGACCTGGCTGGCGCCTTCCACCACCACGCCATCGACAGCCACCCGTTCACCGGGGCGGATGACCACCAGGTCGCCCACTTTCACCTGTTCCACGGGCAAGTCGATCTCGATGCCGTCGCGCCGTACGCGGGCCGATTCCGGACGCAGCACTTGCAGCGCGCGGATGGCCGAGGCCGTCTGGCGCTTGGCGCGGCTTTCCAGCCATTTGCCCAGCAACACCAGGGTGATGACGACGGCTGACGCTTCGAAGTACAGGTGCGGCAAGATCTCGCCCGCCGTCAGCCATTGATAGACGGACAAGCCATATGCGGCACTCGTGCCCAGCGCCACCAGCAAGTCCATATTGCCGCTGCCGGCGCGCGCCGCTTTCCAGCCCGCCTTGTAAAAGCGCGCGCCAAAGTAAAACTGCACGGGCGTGGCCAGCGCGAATTGCAGCCAGCCTGGCAACATCAGATGGATGCCGGCCCATTCCAGCAGCATGGGCAGCATCAATGGGAAGGCCAGCACGGCCGCGAACGCCACTTTCATGCCGTCGCGGTTGGGCACGGCGGCGGGCGCGCCGGCCCGGCTGGCGGCAGGCAGCGTGGCGGCATAGCCGGCCTTGTCGATGGCGGCGATCAGGGTGCCCGCTGCCACACCGCCCGTCACCTTAATGCGCGCGCTTTCCGTGGCCAGGTTGACGCTGGCGGCCAGCACGCCCGGCACTTTCAGCAGGGCTTTTTCCACCCGGCCCACGCACGAGGCGCACGTCATGCCGGCCACCAACAGGTCGATGTCCGTGCTGGCCAGCGCATAGCCGGCCTTGTCCACCGCCGCCTGCAAGGTGGCCAGCGGAACGTTCTGGCTGGACGCCACTCTGGCCGTATCGGTCGCCAGGTTGATGCTGGCGCTGGTCACGCCCGGCACGGCCGCCAGCGCCTTTTCAACGCGGGCCACGCACGAGGCGCAGGTCATGCCTTCGACCGTGAACGATTGCACATAAGGGGAAGCTGGCTGCATGGCGCTGATCCTGTAGATAAGAGGTGATGTCTACAGGATCGGCCCTACCATGATGGGAAGGTCAAGCGGAATTTACCGGACAATGCACTCCGGGCCTTTCGACTCTTCGGACGCAGTGGCTGGCTGACCGAGTGCGCCCAACTTGGACGGCAGCGTAAATTGTGGGCCGGCACTCTTCGGCACCAGCATCGTTGGACTGTTGCCTGTCGGCGTAAAGCCGAACTGGCCGGCGGCGATATCGAGCGTGCCGCCTGGATTGCTGACCACGATTTGTCCGGTGGTCACCGACGTGTACAGCCCTGGCACAAGGGTCGGCCCTGCCGACGGCGCCGTTTTGGGTAGCGACGAGACTGGTGCCGCATAGCCACCGGCGCTGATATATTCGGCAGTAAAATACGTGCCGCGGATGCCGATGGTGGCGACCGGCGTCTTCAGAGAAAACTTTTCCTTGCTGCGCTTGCCCAGCAAGCCCGACAGCGAACGCAAGCCTCCCTTGACCAGGTTGAACGAGGCCTGGTCGCCCTCGGGCTGATCGGCCTGGTAAGCGAACTGCTCGACCACAAAGGTGGTACCAGGCTTCAGGGTAATCTCGCTGTTGTCGATGAATTTCACCAGGGCATAGGTGTTTTTCTCCGTCACAAGCGTATCGCCAGCCTCCACCTCGGACTTGAGCGACAATATCTTGACCTTGCCGTCGGCCTTTTTCGCCATCATCGGCCCGCTCAACTGCGTCACCGTGCCCGCCACCTGGGCGAACGCATGCAGGCTGATGCTCATCAGCACCAGCCACAGCATGGCACCGGCCAGCATCGACCTAGTTGCAATAGGTCTTCTTGATACTTTTTTGAAGTTCATCTGGTGCTTCCTTCGTCGATTCTTTTGATGTCGTGCCCGCCAGCAGCGGCGTGGTCACGTTGTTGGTCTTAGTGAGCTGGTTGAGCGGGTTGTATTGCTCGCTGAGCGCCGGCAAGGTATTGACGGCGCTGATGATGGTGCCTGGCGGCACCACGGGCGTCGTCACCGGCTGGGCCACCAGCACCGAGGCCGGCACGATGACCCGGCCATTCGGCGCCAGCAGCGACACGGGCGCGCCGCGGCTGTTGATGCGCACGGTTTCGGCGGCGGTCAGGTCGCCGTTTTTCGCCAGCACATTGATAGCGCCCGTGGCCTGCACATCGAGGGTGGCTGCGCCGGCAAAGGTGACGCCGGCACCGGCCGTGACCGCGATGGTGCGCGCCGCATTGACGCGCGCGCCATCGCCGAAGGCCACGTCCGTGCTGGCGTCGACGGTGACGTCGTTGCCTTGGACGACACCCAGCACATTGACGGGGCTGTGTGCGATCAGGCTCACGTTGCCGCCGGCAGTGGTGATGGCGTGGCTATCGATGCCACCCGTGCTTTCGATGCGCACATCGCCGGTGCCGGTCGCCAGGCTACCCAGCACCAGAACGTCAGGCGCGCTGGTGCTGGTCAAGGCAATGCCACCGGCGCCGCTGTTGCTGGCGCTGAAGTTCTTGACACGGTTGCCGGCGTCGTTCAGCACGGTACCGGTTTGCGATTGCGTGGCCAGGCTGCCGGCAACCACGGCGCCGCTCTGGCTGATGGCGCCCGCGCCAGCGTTCAGGCTGATGGCATTGGCGGTCAATGCCGCGAAACGCAGGTCGCCGGCGGCCTGGGTCACGGCCAGGTTGCCGCCGATATGGATGGCGCCGGCGCTCTGGTTGAAGCTGTTGCTGACCGTCATATTACCCAGGCCACCCAGCAAGCCGCCGGTCTGCGCATAGTTGGCCACCGTCAGCGCATTATTGACCAGCAGGCTGCCGCCGGTGAGGTTCAGGCCACCGCGCGAGCTCAAGCGATCAAGCACGGTGTCGCCGGCCGCCGCCGTGTACACCACGTTGCCGGTGCTGGCCGCGAAATCGGCCGCCAGCACATTGGCGCCGCTTGGCGCCACGCCGCCTTCCCAGTTGGCGGCGTCGCTCCACAAGCCTCCGGCCGCGCCGATCCAGGTCGACAGGGCGCGCTGGGCAATGCTGGCCTGGACCACGCCGCCGCTCGCGGTCAAAGCGTAGTTGCCGGCATCCGCGCCCGACAAGCCAAAACCGCTGACATTGACCGTCTTGCCGCTGCCATAGTTGCGGTCGGCAAACGTGCCGCTGCCGCCCACCAGGCTGACGGCATCCTGGCCGATCACGCCCGCCACGGTGCCGCTGACATTGGCCACTTGCGTGCCGTCGTACACCTTGTCGCTGGCGCTGACGCTGGCCAGGGTCAATGCCGCGCGGGCAATAGTGGCCGTGGTCGCGCCAGTCGTGTTGGCCAGGCGGTAGTTACCAGCATCGTTACCGGACAGGCTGGCATTCTGTACCGTGATCGTCTTGCCGCTGCCAGCATTCTTGTCGGCAAACGCCGCGCTGGCCGATGCGCTCAGCACATCGCCGGCGATGCGGTCGTCGCTGATCGCCACCTGCGCGCCGGTCACGCCGTCATACACCTTGTCGACACCCGTATAGCCCAGGTTCAGCGCACGCTGCGCGATGCTGGCCATTGCCATGCCACCGCTCGTGCCCAAGGTGTAATTGCCTGCGTCAAGGCCGGACAGACTGGCGTTTTGCACCGTCACGGCTTTGTTGGCACCCGCATTCTTGTCAGCGAATGCGCCGATGGCCGTTGCCGTCAGCACGTCGTTGGCAACACGGTTGTCGGTGATGGCGAGCGTGGCGGAAGTGTTGCCGTCGTAGATCTTGCCTGCGGCCGCAAAGACCAGCGCCAGTTCGCGCTGGGTAATGGCGGCGCTGGTGGCACCGGTGGTCGAGGCCAGCACATAGTTGTCGGCATCCGCACCGGACAGGCTGGCGTTGCGCACCGTCACGCCTTTGTTGGCACCCGCATTCTTGTCGGCGAATGCACCGATGGCGGTTGCCGTCAGCACGTCGTTGGCAACACGGTTGTCGGTGATGGCGAGCGTGGCGGAAGTGTTGCCGTCATAGGTCTTGCCTGCGGCTGCAAAGACCAGCGCCAGTTCGCGCTGCGTGATGGTGGCGCTGGTGGCGCCGGTGGTCGAGGTGAGCACATAGTTGGCCGCATCGGTGCCGGACAGGCTGGCGTTGCGCACCGTCACGCCTTTGTTGGCACCCGCATTCTTGTCGGCGAATTCGCCGCTGGCCGTTGCCGTCAGCACGTCGTTGGCAATACGATTATCGGTAATCGTCAATGACGCGGCGCTGTTGCCGTCATAGGTCTTGCCGGCGGCTGCAAAGACCAGCGCCAGTTCGCGCTGGGTAATCGTGGCGCTGGCAGCGCCGGTGGTCGAGGTGAGTACATAGTTGGTGGCATCCGCACCGGACAGGCTGGCGTTGCGCACCGTCACGGCTTTGGTGGCACCCGCATTCTTGTCAGCGAATGCGCCGATGGCCGTTGCCGTCAGCACGTCGTTGGCGATACGGTTGTCGGTGATGGCGAGCGTGGCGGCGGTGTTGCCGTCATAGGTCTTGCCCGCTGCCGCAAAGCCCAGCGCCAGTTCGCGCTGGGTAATGGCGGCGCTGGTGGCGCCGGTGGTCGAGGCCAGCACATAGTTGTCGGCATCCGCACCGGACAGGCGGGCGTTGCGCACCGTCACGGCTTTGTTGCTGCCGGCATTCTTGTCAGCGAATGCGCCGATGGCCGTTGCCGTCAGCACGTCGTTGGCAACACGGTTGTCGGTGATGGCGAGCGTGGCGGAAGTGTTGCCGTCATAGGTCTTGCCTGCGGCCGCAAAGACCAGCGCCAGTTCGCGCTGGGTAATGGCGGCGCTGGTGGCACCGGTGGTCGAGGCCAGCACATAGTTGTCGGCATCCGCACCGGACAGGCGGGCATTGCGCACCGTCACGGCTTTGGCGGCACCCGCATTCTTGTCAGCGAATGCGCCGATGGCCGTTGCCGTCAGCACGTCGTTGGCAACACGGTTGTCGGTGATGGCGAGCGTGGCGGCGGTGTTGCCGTCGTAGGTCTTGCCTGCCGCCGCAAAGACCAGCGCCAGTTCGCGCTGGGAAATGGCGGCGCTGGTGGCGCCGGTGGTCGAGGCCAGCACATAGTTGTCGGCATCCGCACCGGACAGGCTGGCGTTGCGCACCGTCACGACTTTGTTGCTGCCGGCATTCTTGTCGGCAAATGCGCCGATGGCCGTTGCCGTCAGCACGTCGTTGGCAACACGGTTGTCAGTGATGGCGAGCGTGGCGGCGGTGTTGCCGTCATAGGTCTTGCCTGCCGCCGCAAAGACCAGCGCCAGTTCGCGCTGGGAAATGGCGGCGCTGGTGGCACCGGTGGTCGAGGCCAGCACATAGTTGTCGGCATCCGCACCGGACAGGCTGGCGTTGCGCACCGTCACGGCTTTGGTGGCACCCGCATTCTTGTCAGCGAATGCGCCGATGGCCGTTGCCGTCAGTACGTCGTTGGCAACACGGTTGTCGGTAATCGTCAACGACGCGGCGGTGTTGCCGTCGTAGGTCTTGCCTGCGGCCGCAAAGACCAGCGCCAGTTCGCGTTGCGTGATGGCGGCGCTGGTGGCACCGGTGGTCGAGGCCAGCACATAGTTGTCGGCATCCGCACCGGACAGGCTGGCGTTGCGCACCGTCACGGCTTTGTTGGCACCCGCATTCTTGTCGGCAAATGCGCCGCTGGCCGTTGCCGTCAGCACGTCGTTGGCAACACGGTTGTCGGTGATGGCGAGCGTGGCGGAAGTGTTGCCGTCATAGGTCTTGCCTGCGGCCGCAAAACCCAGCGCCAGTTCGCGTTGCGTGATGGCGGCGCTGGTGGCGCCGGTGGTCGAGGCCAGCACATAGTTGTCGGCATCCGCACCGGACAGGCTGGCGTTGCGCACCGTCACGGCTTTGTTGCTGCCGGCATTCTTGTCAGCGAATGCGCCGCTGGCCGTTGCCGTCAGCACGTCGTTGGCAACACGGTTGTCGGTAATCGTCAACGACGCGGCGGTGTTGCCGTCATAGGTCTTGCCTGCGGCCGCAAAGCCCAGCGCCAGTTCGCGCTGGGTAATGGCGGCGCTGGTGGCGCCGGTGGTCGAGGCCAGCACATAGTTGTCGGCATCCGCACCGGACAGGCTGGCGTTGCGTACCGTCACGGCTTTGGCGGCACCCGCATTCTTGTCAGCGAATGCGCCGATGGCCGTTGCCGTCAGCACGTCGTTGGCAACACGGTTGTCGGTGATGGCGAGCGTGGCGGAAGTGTTGCCGTCGTAGGTCTTGCCTGCGGCCGCAAAGACCAGCGCCAGTTCGCGCTGGGTAATGGCGGCGCTGGTGGCGCCGGTGGTCGAGGCCAGCACATAGTTGTCGGCATCCGCACCGGACAGGCGGGCGTTGCGCACCGTCACGACTTTGTTGCTGCCGGCATTCTTGTCGGCGAATGCGCCGATGGCCGTTGCCGTCAGCACGTCGTTGGCAACACGGTTGTCGGTGATGGCGAGCGTGGCGGCGGTGTTGCCGTCATAGGTCTTGCCTGCGGCCGCAAAGCCCAGCGCCAGTTCGCGCTGGGAAATGGCGGCGCTGGTGGCACCGGTGGTCGAGGTGAGCACATAGTTGTCGGCATCCGCACCGGACAGGCGGGCGTTGCGCACCGTCACGCCTTTGTTGGCACCCGCATTCTTGTCAGCGAATGCGCCGATGGCCGTTGCCGTCAGCACGTCGTTGGCGATACGGTTGTCGGTGATGGCGAGCGTGGCGGCGGTGTTGCCGTCGTAGGTCTTGCCTGCTGCCGCAAAGCCCAGCGCCAGTTCGCGCTGGGTAATGGCGGCGCTGGCGGTGCCGGTGGTCGAGGCCAGCACATAGTTGTCCGCATCGGTACCGGACAGGCGGGCGTTGCGCACCGTCACGGCTTTGTTGGCACCCGCATTCTTGTCGGCGAATGCGCCGATGGCCGTTGCCGTCAGCACGTCGTTGGCGATACGGTTGTCGGTAATCGTCAATGACGCGGCGGTGTTGCCGTCATAGGTCTTGCCGGCGGCCGCAAAGACCAGCGCCAGTTCGCGCTGGGTGATCGCGGCACTGGTGGCGCCGGTGGTCGAGGCCAGCACATAGTTGTCGGCATCCGCACCGGACAGGCTGGCGTTGCGCACCGTCACGGCTTTGTTGCTGCCGGCATTCTTGTCAGCGAATGCGCCGATGGCCGTTGCCGTCAGTACGTCGTTGGCAACACGGTTGTCGGTAATCGTCAACGACGCGGCGGTGTTGCCGTCGTAGGTCTTGCCTGCGGCCGCAAAGACCAGCGCCAGTTCGCGTTGCGTGATGGCGGCGCTGGTGGCACCGGTGGTCGAGGCCAGCACATAGTTGGCGGCATCCGCACCGGACAGGCTGGCGTTGCGCACCGTCACGGCTTTGCTGCTGCCGGCATTCTTGTCAGCGAATGCGCCGATGGCCGTTGCCGTCAGCACGTCGTTGGCGATACGGTTGTCGGTAATCGTCAATGACGCGGCGGTGTTGCCATCGTAGACTTTATTGGCGCCGGCAAAGGCCAGGTTCAAGGTACGTTGCGTGATCTCGGCCGTGCCGATGGCGGTGGCAGCCAGGCTGTAGTTGCCCATCGCGCTGCCGGACAAGGTCAGTTCGCTGAGATTGACGGCCTTGTCGCTGCCGGCGTTCTTGTCGACGAACTGCGCACTGCCGGTCACGCCCACGGTATCGCCGCTGACCGTGTTGCCCAGGCTGAGGGTCGCGTTGGCAAAGCCGAGCTGACCGTCATACACCTTGCTGCCGCTTAAAATAACGCTGAGGGCGCGCGGCGTGATGGCCACGGTGGAGGTACCGGCATAGCTGATATCGTATTGGGTCGACCACAGGCCGCCCAGCGCATAGTTGCCGACATTGCGCGCGTTGCCGTAACTGGCCGTACCGCTGGCTGCCAGGTCGCCATTGAGCAGGCCAATATAGCTGAGCTGGCCGACGCTGGCCACCTGGCCATCATAGACCCGGCTGGCCGCGCCGCTGGCGCTTACCGTCAAGGGTGTCAGGAAAGCCTTCAACAGCGGCGTGGTATGGCCCTCGTAGATGCGCCAGATGGCATTCTGGCCGAAATTGAAGCCGCCGAAGCTGCTTTGCTGCTTCATTTCAGCCGTACTGCGCCCGGCAGATCCGCCGGGGTCGTTCACGGTGCCGGCGCTTTGCGAGTCGAAAAAGGCCGGCCCCACGACCGCGCCCGAATCGGCGCGTCCGACCACTGCACCCACCGTGTCCGGCGCAAAACCGCTGCCCGATACGGCGCCTGAGAAATACAGGCGGCGGGCGCTGCTGCCCGCCACGCTCCAGCCAATCACACCACCCAGATTCTGCTGGCTCGCCGCGCTATCGGCGGACAAGCCGATGGCACCGGTCGCATAGACGTCTTCGATAGCGCCGCCATTGCGTCCGACCAGGCCGCCGACACTGGCGCCGCCGCCCACGGCACCGGTGGCATACGCTTGCGAGATGGTGCCATCGTTATTGCCCACCAGGCCGCCGACCCGTTCGCCGGAAGCCGTGACGGTGCCACTGGCGCGCGCCACGGTGATCGTGCCGCCGCTGTTGTTGTCGCCCACCAGGCCACCGACATTGTTGTTGCCGCTGACGGCCATGCTGCTGCTCACGTTGCTGATCGTGGCGCCACCATTGTTACCCACCACGGCGCCCACGTTATTACCGCCAGTCACGCTGCCGCCCAGCATGGACAGGTTGCGAATGATGCCGCCCTGCGTTCTGGCAAACAGGCCGCTGCCAAAAAACAAGGGGGTGGCGCCGCCGTTGATGGTCAGGCCGCTGATGCTGTGATTGCCGCCGTCGAAAATGCCGGCATAGGCAAATTCGTCGCCACTGAACAGCGGCGCGAAACCGGTGCGACTTTCGCTCAGATTCCAGTTGGCCGTGCCGCTGGCGTCGATATTGGCCACCAGGGCGTAGTTCTTGTTGTAGCCTTGGGTGCCGATGCCTTGCAGGCCGTACACATCGGCAATCCTGTACGGCGTCGCCGCCTCGCCATTGCCCCCCTTCACGCGCAGGAAAGTGCCATTATTGATAGTGAAACTGTGGGCCGTGAATGCGGGCAAACTCGCATTGTTCTGTACCCAGTTGCCACCGTCGAGCACGAACGCGCCACCGACGTTGACGATGCCATAGGCGTTGACGAGCCAGTCCGGTCCGGAGGTACCGGCCCCAATCGTCAGGTCCTTCCCGACAGCTAGCGCGCCGTTCAGGTTGATATTGCCAGCGGTGCGCAGTTCCAGCAGGTTCAGGTTGCTCGATGTGCGCAGATCCAGCGCGCCCTGCAGGTTCAGCGTACCCGCATAGTCGCTGCCGCCGATGGCAATGCTCGGCGCGCTGATGGTTTTCAGTTCGCTGTCGCTCAGGCCCAGGCTGTCGGCGCTGTCCTCCCCGGCGCTGCCGATCTCGATGCTGCCGCTGTTGCTGCGGCGCTTCAGGCTGACCGTCCCGGTCCCGGTTCCGGTCCCGGTTCCGGCGGCGATCGATTGCGCCGCGCCGCCCAGGCTCATGTTATCGGCCACCAGGCTGACCGTGGCATCGGCAGACAGGCCACCGCCACTGGCGACAATGACGTTGCTGGCCTTCACATTGAGCGCACTGCCAGCCTGGCGCATGGCCAGCTTGCTCGAGGCGGTCAGGGTGCCGCCGGTTTTCAGGTTCAGGGTCGCGATGCTGCTGCTCGGGTCGAGGTTCACCGGACCGCTGATGGTGATATTGCCGGAACTGGCGTCGCCGATATTGATGGTGCCGGCGGCAACGCGGTTGAGCTCGTCGTTCGTCAAGGCCAGCGCCGTATCCGATTGGCTGCCAAGCTCGATCTGGCGGCCATCGCTCAGCGGCTTGAAGGTGAGCGCGGCCTGGTTGCTGGTGCCGCGGAAATTGAGGTTGCCGGAAAAATGGATATTGTCCGCCTGCAGCAGCACCGTCTGTCCGGACGCGCCGCTGCCAGCCAATTGATCGCCGGAGCCTTGCAGGTCGATGGCACCGCCCGCCAGGTTGCTTTTCAAGCTCAGCTTGCCGCTGCCGACATTGACCGTACCGCCACCGGCAATGTCGCTGATAATGCTGGCGCCCGACAGCGCAACGGTCCCGCTGTTGGTGCTGATGGCCGCGTTCAGGTAGACATTGGCGTTGGGGCCGTTGGCCTGGTTGCTGATGGCGTCGTTGGCCGATAGCGTCACCTCGCCGCGCTGGGTGGTGATCGGCGCATTCACATAAATGCTCTCGCCGGCGATGGCGATCAATCCGGCGTCTTCGTAGCCCATGCTGATGGCGCTGCTGAAAGTGATGCTGTGCGTTGCCTGCAAGGTGACAGTGCTGCTGGCGCTGGAGATCGTGTCAGCGCCGATGGTGGTGTCGGACGGCTCTTCGGAAAATTGGTCGAAGTCTTCCAATTGGCCGTGGTAGCCGCCGACCACTTCGATATCGTAAGGGTCGAGCAGCCAGTTGCCGCGCTTGCCACGGCGCGCACTGGTGTCGACGCGGATGCCGTCGACCGCCAGGTAATGACCTGACGTTTCCACCAGGCCGCCATTGCCCGAGGCCGCGCCGCCGCGCGCCGAAATGCTGCCGAACACGCGCGCCGTCTCGTTACCCCAGACGATGACCTTGCCGCCGTCGCCGCTTTGATTCGCGTCGGCGGCGATGGTGGCATCCTTGCCGACGGCCACCTGGCGCGCATTGGCAATCGCCGGGTTCTTGCCCTGGTAGTCGCCGCCCAGCAGCACCGTGCCGCCGCCCGTGGCGCCGCTGGCGTCCACTCTGGCGTTGCCTTGCATGCCGATCTGGTCGCCCAGCACGGTAATCTCGCCGCCCTTGCCCGCCGCACTGGTGGCGCTGGTGACGCTGCCGTTTTCCAGCAATGTCTTGCCGCTGGCTTTCAACACGATCTTGCCATTCTCTCCCACCACCGCGCTATTGGCGTTGAGCACGCCACGCTGGTTCAGCAGCGCGCCCGCCATGCCGATGCGCCCGCCCTGCGCCACGATCTGGCCCACATTGATGGCCTGGTCCGCGGGGGCCGACAGCACCACGCGCAAGTCGGGGTTGGCGGCGTCGGCCAGTTGCACGCTGTGACCGGCGGCCAGCAGCACGTCGCCGTTCGGCGCGGTGATGATGCCGCTGTTTTCCACGTTCGGCGCGATCAGCAGAATCTGCCCGCCGCTGCCGGCATGGATGGTTCCCTGGTTGATGACGGCGCCGGCCTGCTCGCCGGCATTGAAATGCATCTTGCCGGCCAGGAAATCCTGGTTCGACAGCGCCAGACTGGACGCCACCAGGCCCGCCACGTCGACCCGCGCATCACGGCCGAACAGCACGCCGTTCGGATTGATCAGGAAGACCTTGCCGTTCGATTGCAGCGAGCCTAGGATCTTGCTGGGGTCTTGTCCCGTAATGCGGTTGAGTACGCTACTACCGGCGCTTTGCTGGAGAAAGCGCGTGATTTCGCCCGGATTGACGGAAAAGCTCTGCCAGTTGATGATGGTATTGGGCGTGTTCGTGATCGTAAACAGATTGCCCTGCTGGTTGAACGTGGCCTGGCCATGCACCACTTGCGGCAAGACCGGATTGGCGTGGGCGGCGCTGAAACAGGCGGCAATCAGGAGCGCCAGCGCGGTGCGGCGCAGCGGCGGCTCGACAGGGCCGCCAGCAGGCACGCTGCGCAATGGTTTTTGTTTGGTCATGGTGTTTTATCCTTGGAACTCAGTACATCAGTACGACAGCGCAACTCTGAAATGCAGGCGGTTGGCGTCGCGGTGCCCCGTCTGGCCGGGGTTGACCACATGCGCATAGTCCAGTTGCAGGTTGGCGTAGCGGTTCAGCAGGATGCGCAGGCCCAGGCCGGTTGAACCGATCGCCATGCTGTCGATTTCGCCGGGCAAGGCATGATTGCGGCGCACCCAACCCGTGTCATAAAACGCCAGCGCGCGGCACTGGTAGCCGCCATCGCCGCACCAGTTCGGCGTGTACAGTTCCAGATTCAGGTTGGCGCCGGAATCGTTCGCCACTTCGCGTTCCAGGAAGCCGCGCACCGTGGCCGCGCCACCGACGCCGAACTGCTCGCCCGGCACCAGCGCATCGGGCGTGTACTGGCCGTTGAACAACGCGCGCCATTGCCAGTCGTTGTCCAGCACCTGGGCATGGCTGGCGCTCAGGCGCAAGGTGCTGTAGCCGGCCTTGGCGCCGACACGTGCCAGCGTAAAATCCTGCTGGCTGCCATTCTTGCCGCCGGGAATATTGCGCGCCAGGGTCAGGCCCACGCTGGCCTCGCCACGTGGCAAGCTCCAGGCGCCGATATAGGCGATGCTGACGGGGTGCACCGTCACGTTGGTGCCCAGTTCCATGCCGAAGAACTGCAGGCTGTTGCGGTAGGCCTTGAAGTCCAGGCCATACACCAGCTTGGGTTCATAGTTGTCGCGCTTGCCGAAGTTCTGGTTGTAGCGCGCACCGGCGGTGGTGCCGCGGCCGCTGACGGCCAGGTCGAAGATACCGGCCGCGACGCTGCCCGAATCGACGTTCGAATAACTGGCAAAAAAGTCCAGCGAGTCGCCCAGCGCATACAGCGGCACGTGGTAGCCGAGGCCGTACACCCCGACCTGGTTGGCGTGCTCGATCGAGGTGGTGTATTGCAGGCTGGCCACATGATCGCGGCCCCACAGGTTGGCATGCTGCAGCACCACGCCGGCGTGGGTCTTGCCGGAGTCCTTGCTGCCGGTATTGTCGAGGTTGAGCGTGGCTTTCCAGGCGCGTTCGTCCGCCACCGCAATGCTGGCGTCGAGCGTGCCGTCGGCCTCGCCGGTAGCCAGCTTGACTTCGAGCTTGCGCGCCGGATTTTCATTCGCCAGCTTCAGGCTTTGCCCCAGGGCCGCCATGTTCGGCGTCTGCCCTTCGACCAGGGCCGGCAAGGCGCGCCGTACATTGGCGTCATCGACATACTGGTTGCCACTGATGGCCACCTTGCCAAGCTGCGTCTGCACCACTTCCAGGCGCACGGCGCCATGCGCCAGCTCCTGTTCCGGCAAGGCCACCTGCACCAGCGTGTAGCCGCGCGCGCGGTAGGCGTTTTCCAGTGCCTCGACGGCTTGCTGGATGGCGCCAAAGTCGCGCTGCCGGCCGGCGAACGGCGCCACCAGCGATTGCACCAGTTGCGGCCCCAGCAGGGTGTCGCCGCTGACCTCGTAGCGGGCAATATCAAACAGCGGGACGGCACTGTCGGCGGCGGTGGTTTGGGCGTTTGCGCATGCCGCGCAGAACAACAGCGCGGAACCTGCAAGCAGGCGCACCAGACGATAATTCATGAGAGAGAGTTCTTGTGGTTGCATGGCCAGCCATGCGCGGCTGGGCCATCAATTAATTAAAAGCAAAGTTTAGACGGATTTTGATTTCCAGTCAGAAATATCTCCGCTGGCGATGCTTACTTGGTCTCGAAGTTGGTCACACCATCCCAGTCTTCGCCAGGCGGCGTTGCGCGATACTGGCGCAGGCGTCCGGCGTACAGCCGGCGCAGCCCATCGCCTGGCAGTTCCGATAAGATTGCCTCTGCGCCATCCCAGTCGAGCGCACGCAACAGTTCCAGCACGCGCGACCAACGCGCCAGCAGCGCCAGTTCGCCGGCATCGGCTTCGGCCAGCAGGCAGCGCGGCTCGAAAATGGCCACCGGTTCGGTCTTGCCCTTGACCCGCACGCGGTCCAGTTCGCGGTAGGCGAATTGCGGCGCTTGCGCACGCGTGAATTCGCTCACTGCGATGCCCACGCCATACACTTTGGTCATGCCTTCCAGGCGCGCGCCCAGGTTGACGGCGTCGCCCATCACGGTATACGCGCGGCGGATGCGCGAGCCCATGTCGCCCACATGCATCAGGCCACTGTTGAGGCCGATGCCGATCTGCAGCGCCGGCCAGCCGCGCGCCTGGAATTGCTGGTTCAATCGACCGGCGCTGCGCTGCATCAGCAGGGCGCTGGCCACGGCACGGCCCGCATGATCGGGAAACGCCACCGGCGCCCCCCAGAACGCCATCACGGCGTCGCCGATATATTTGTCCAGCGTGCCGCCGTGGCTGTCGCGGATGTCTTCCGACATGGCCGTCAGGTACAGGTTGATATATTCGCGCAACTGCTGCGGCGTCATCTGTTCCGAAATGGCCGTAAAGCCGCGCACGTCGGCAAACAGCACCGTCAGCTCGCGGCTTTCGCCATCCATGCTGTAGCGGCCGGGATTGTCAGCCATCTGCGCCACCAGTTCCGGCGCCACGTACTGGCCGAAGCGCGCCACCAGCGCCCTGCCCTTGCGCACTTCGAAAAAATAGCCCCAGGCCAGATTGGCGACGAACAGCGCCGCGATCAACAGCAGCAACACGGCAACATCGAGCGCCGCGTCGAAGTAGCGATACAAGCACCAGTTCAGGCCCAGCGCGCCGGCCAGCGCCGCGCCTGCCAGCAACACGGCCGCCGCCGGCGTGGCCAGCGCCAGTGCGCCGCCGAGCAGCAAGCCCAGCAGCACCACCTGGCCGAACTCGATCGCCAGCGCATAGTCGGGGCGCGACTTGAAATGGCCGTCAAGGATGGATTTGATCAGGTTGGCGTGCACTTCCACACCGGGAAACTCTGCATTGACGGGCGTGGCGCGAATATCGTTCAGGCCGGCAGCTGTGGTGCCCACCAGCACGATGGCGCCGTGCAGCACGTCCGTCGGCACCGTCCCCATCAGCACGTCGGCCGCCGACACATAGCGGAAGGCGCCACCGTCCGGGCCGCCCTTGCCGCGAAACTCGATGGTGGTGGTCAAGGCTTCGCCGACCGGGATATCGAGGCGTCCGCGCGGCGTAAATACGGCGATGCGGTCCAGGCCGCCGTGCTCGCGCTCGGCCTCGGACAACGTGTCGGCGGTCTGGCCGAACACGGGCGCGATCGCGCGCGCCTTCAGGTACACGCTGGCCGTGGCCAGCGACAGCGACGGGTAATACGCGTCGCCGATGCGCGCAAGCAGGGTCGATGAGCGCAGCACGCCGTCCCTGTCGGTCAGGGCCGTGAAGATGCCGGCCCCTTGCGCCGCCTGTTGCAGCTGCGCCAGGTTGGCTGCGTAGCCGGGCGACGTAAACGCCGTCACCGTGCGCCCGTTCAGATCAAGCACGCTGAACGCCGGCTTGGGCAGCATGCCTTTCTTTTGCCGGTCCGACACGCTATAGCCCAGCACCACCGGCTGGCCGCGCATCGCCTCGGCAAACAGGGCGTCGTAATCCATCTGCGGTTTCAGGCGTTCCAGCTGCTCGCTCAAGCCCGGCACGCCGGCCAGTTCGCCCTTGGCCAGGTCGGCCAGCACGCCATAGCCGGAACTGCTGTCGGGTTCGGGAAACGAGATATCGAAGCCGAGCGCGGCCACGCCATAGTGGCCCGTCAATTGCGTCACCAGCCGCGCCTGCACGTCGCGGCCCCACGGATAGCGGCCGATCTGGTTCAGGCTTTTTTCATCGATATCGACGATCACGATGCGCTTGTCGAGCTGCGGCACTTCGGCACGCATGCGCATGTCGCCCAGCATGGCGTCCAGCCGGCCCAGGGTATCGACGCCGAACAGGCCGATGCTGGCGCAGGCGGCCAGCAGCGTCAACAGCGCGCCCAGCAGCAGCCGCGCGCCATGCTTTTTCATTACCGCAAGCCAGCGCATCAGGGTACGTAACCGGGAATGGCCGCCTCGTCGATGGCGTCGATCTGTTCGGGATGCATGTGCTGCCGGGCAAACGCCAGGTACACCTTGCTGCGAATAAAGACATCGAACAGGTCGGGATCGATATGCCCGTTCAGGCTGAAGTGGCCCAGGATGCGCAGCGACTCGGACAGCGACTTGCCCTTTTTATAGGGACGGTCGCGCGCCGTCAGCGCCTCGAAAATATCGGCGATCGCCATCAGCCGCGCCGGCACCGACATCTGCTCGCGCGTCAGCCCGCGCGGATAGCCCTTGCCATCCATGCGTTCATGGTGGCCGCCCGCGTATTCCGGCACCTTTTGCAAATGCTTGGGCCACGGCAATGCTTCGAGCATGCGGATCGACACCGCAATATGGTTGTTGATGATCTTGCGCTCGGCATCGGTCAGGGTGCCGAAACGGATCGTCAGATTCTCCAGCTCATTGGCGTCAAGGAAATCGCGCTCGACACCGTCAGGGCCGGTCCAGCGCCGCGCCGCGATCGTGCGCACCCGTTCCTGGTCGGCCGGCGACATGCCTTCGCCGCCGATATTGGCATGGCGTAAAAAGTCGCGCTCTTCGCGCATCGCCATTTGCTGCTGGTGCAATGCTTGCGCGATCTCCTGCCGGCGTTCGGGAGCGGCCAGTTGTGCTTTTAATGCGGCAATTTCCACGTCGCGCAGCAGTACTTCGAAGCGCGTGTCGATCAGGTGGATGCGGTCATGGATGGTTTCCAGCTTGGTGGCCTTGTCGACCACGTGCACCGGGGTGGTGATCTTGCCGCAATCGTGCAAGAGGCCAGCCAGCCACAGCTGCTTGCGTTCGTTCTCGCTCAGCTTGAAATCGGCCATCGGCCCCGTCTCGACCGCATGCACGGCGTCGGCCAGCATCATGGTCAGTTGCGGCACGAACTGGCAATGGCGGCCCGTGTACGGCGACTTTTCATCGATGCCGATATTGATCAGGTTGACCAACGACTCCAGCAATTGTTCCAGCTGGCGCAGCAGCAATTGATTGGTCAGCGCCACCGCCGCCTGCGCCGCCAGCGCCTCGATAAAGCGCTGGTCGGTGGCGGAAAACGCCTGCACCGCGCCGGTCGCGCGATCCTGGGCATTGATCAATTGCAGCACACCGATCAGCTCACCTTCATGATCGCTCATCGGCACCGTCAGGAAGGATGTGGAACGGTAGCCATAATGGCCGTCAAAGGCGCGCATCCCCGAGAAATTGAATTCGCCCGACTGATACACATCGTCGATATTGACCGACACGCGGCGATGCGCGGCATACGCCGCCACCGATGCCAGGTTGGGCGCGCCGTCTTCCAGCCACAGCGCCACGCCCGGCACGCCGACGGCCACGCCGGCGCTGGCGCCCTGGCGCAGTCCCAGGCTATCGTTGATACTGATATGAAATTCCAGGCTGTGCCCATCGGCGCTGGGACGGTACAAGGTGCCGCCGTCGGCGCCCGTCATGTCCTTGGCGACCAGCACGATGCGTTCGAGCAGGGGCGTGATATCGCCGCCGTGCAGCATGCCTGCCGCCGCGCCACGGCCCAGTTCGACGCTCAGTTCAGTCAGCTGGTCGAGCCGCTGGGCGATTTGCTCGGGGTGCAGCTGGAGCATGATGGAGGACTGGGGAAGTGGCAACAACCGCAAGTGTACCGTTGCCAGCTGCCGGCTGTACATTACAAAAAGGCAACAACTGAAAATAGATTTCCGAAGCGCAACAACTATTAAAAATGCCGTTTCTTGCCCGACAATTAGAATAGAATCAACAATCGTTACACTATAACAAGGCAGCGATGAAATTCACCTTCAGGGGCGTGCGCGGTTCGATCCCCTCGCCCGGCCCGCACACGGTGCGCTACGGCGGCAACACGACCTGTATTGAAGTGCGCACGGCCAGCGGCGCCCTGCTGGTACTCGATGGCGGCAGCGGCATCTTTGCCCTGGCCGGCGCACTGCCGCCAGGACCCGCCACGGCCCACATCCTGATCACCCACAGCCACTGGGACCATATCCACGGCCTGCCCATGTTCGCCCCGCTGTTCATCCGCGGCAGCCGCGTGCGCCTGTATGGCGCGGCGGACGCGGCCGGCAATGGCATCGAACACGTGATGGCCACGCAGCTGCAGAACAATTATTTTCCCGTCAGCGAAGCGGCCATGGCGGCCGAGATCGACTACCGCACCCTGGCCGTCGGCGAGCGCGCGGACGTGGCCGACGCCGTGGTGACGAATGCCAGAATGAACCACCCGGTGATCAACCTCGGCTACCGCATCGAGTCCGGCGGCGCCTCGCTGTTTTTCAGCGGTGACCATGAACCGTTCGACAATCCGCATGCCAGCGGCTCGCCCGCCTATGCGGCCTGCCAGGCCATGATCGCGCAGCGCCAGGCCGCCATCGACCAGACCATTGCCGGCGTCGACGCGCTGATCATGGACTGCTCGTACACGCGCGACGAATACGAAACCAAGCGCGGCTGGGGCCACGGCACCTTCGACGGCGCGTTTGAACTGGCCCTGCGCTGCGGCGCCAAACGGCTGTATTGCACCCACCATGAACCGGGCCGCAGCGACGATCAATTGGAAGCGGCTTTTGCCGATGTGATGGCGCGCTTTGCCGGGCGGCTGGGGGCGTTGCAGGTGTTCCTGGCGGCCGAGGGCATGACCGTAGAGCTGGGCTAAGAGCTACCCCTTTAAAGGTGCGTCGTCACAGATGAGATAAAACCTGCACTCTTTGTCGCAAACATCATCTAACTGGGACAGGAGGAAACTGCCATGATGATGAATGCTGTGGTATCGCACTGCGCAAAAATCAGCCCGCTGACTGTAATGGCAAGGCTGGCGCTGCAACGTGCCCTCGACCCTGCTTGGGTCGATGCACTTTTCGAGCGTGAACGTGGCGCCCAATACCAGAGGGAGCTACTGTTCTCGACGACAGTCGAACTGATGTCCGTGGTCGCAGTTGGGCTGCGGCCATCGCTTCACGCTGCAGCGCAGGCTTACCCTGATTTGCCTGTTTCGGTGCAAGCTTTATATGACAAGGTCAAGCATACCGAGCCGAACCTGGTACGGGCTCTGGTCACCGGCAGCGTCGAGCGCCTTGGAGATGTGATCACGCCATTTTTGCAGGGGAATGCACCGCTGGTTCCGGGTTACCGCACCCGAATCGTGGACGGTAACCATTTGCCTGCAAGCGAAAAGCGGTTGAAGCCTTTACGCGCCTTTCGCGGCGCCGCATTGCCTGGCCAGTCCCTTGTGGTGTATGACCCTGATTCGGGCCTGGTCGTCGATATGGAGCCTTGCGAAGATGCACACTCGCAGGAACGCGCCGTGATGCCGCCGCTACTAGAGCGTTCGCATCCGGGCGACCTGTGGATTGCTGATCGCAACTTCAGCACGCGCATGATCCTGTCCGAATGGGATCGCCGTGGGTGTGCCTTCATCGTGCGTGAGCACGGTCGTACGCCCAATCCGGCACCGCTCGACGAGCTGACATATCGAGGGAGAATCGCGACCGGCGCCGTCTTTGAACAGTGCGTTGCCATCCCTGGAGCTACAGGACAGAAGGTAGCATTACGTCGTATTGAACTGCAACTTTACAAGCCCACTGACGATGGCGAAATGATGCTCCGATTACTGACGAATCTACCAAAAGAGCATTTCAGCGCACGTGCCATTGCTCGCCTATACAGCAAGCGCTGGCGGATCGAGACAATGTTCCAGCGGCTCGAATCGGTCTTGCACAGTGAAGTCAAGACTCTCGGACACCCGCGCGCAGCCCTGTTCGCGTTCGGCACCGCGATCCTGGCCTATAACGTGCTGACTGTCTTGCAGCGCGCGGTAAGCACCGCGCATGACTTGGTTGCCAGCGGCATTGAGCTATCGCCGTTTTATGTGGCCGTGGAGGTACGAGCGCACTATGCCGGCATGGTGATGGCTGTGCCAACCAAAGCATGGCGGCGCTACGACGCCATGTGTGCATCAGAGCTGAGCAAATTACTGCTTCAGATTGCCGCTTACGCCAAACCAAAAACGCTGCGCAAACACCCTCGCGGCCCGAAAAAAACAGCGAAAAAAGGCTACGTGGCCGGTGCTGTTGCCAGACGCCACGTATCAACGGCACGGGTATTAAAAGACGGGGCTGTCAATGTACACCTTTAAAGGGGTGGCCCTAAGACCTGTGTATGTTGGGTAGCGAACGGTGAAGCCGGCGCAAGCGCAGCATGATGACTGCTTGTTTATTCAAGGAGACTGCCATGACCCAGCAAAGCGAAAAAGCGCGCGAACAGCAGCAGCGCGAAGATCAGCAAGCCCAGCATGAAGCGAACAAGAGCCGCCAGCAGGCCGAGCAGGACAAGGGCGCGATCCGCCAGAACGACGGCCTGAAACCGCACCAGGGTGGCGACAAGGGTCCGCGCGGCCAGTAATGCTGACCACCGGACAGATAAAAAAAGGGAGCCTGGAAGGCTCCCTTTTCAATCGCGACGGTACTTCATCACATGATGTGGTGGCCAATCCACCAGGCGACTGCGGCGACAAACGCCGACGCGGGAATCGTGAAGATCCAGGCCCAGACGATGTTGCCCGCGACACCCCAGCGCACGGCCGACATTTTTTGTGCCGAGCCGACGCCGACGATGGCGCCCGTGATGGTGTGCGTGGTCGACACGGGAATGCCCAGCGCCGTCGAGACGAACAGGGTGATGGCACCGCCCGTTTCGGCGCAGAAGCCGCCGACGGGTTTCAACTTGGTGATCTTCTGGCCCATGGTCTTGACGATGCGCCAGCCGCCGAACAGCGTACCGAAGCTGATGGCCGTGTAGCACGAGATGATGACCCACAGCGGCGGCATGGCATCGGCCGCGTTCGAGTAACCGGCGGCGATCAGCAGCATCCAGATGATGCCGATGGTCTTTTGCGCATCATTGCCGCCGTGGCCCAGGCTGTAGGCGGCCGCCGATACCAGTTGCAAACGGCGGAACCACTTGTCGACCTTGCGCGGCGTCGAGCGCACGAAGATCCACGACACCATCAGCATCATGATCGAGCCGAACACAAAGCCCAGCACGGGTGCGATGACGATGAAGGCGACGGTTTTCCACAGGCCGGCCGCGACCAGCGCGCCCGTGCCGGACTTGGCGACAGCGGCGCCCACCAGGCCGCCGATCAGGGCGTGCGAGGACGACGATGGAATGCCGTAGTACCAGGTAAACAAATTCCAGAAGATGGCGCCCATCAGCGCGCCGAAGATCACATACTGGTCGATCACCGTCGGGTCGATCGTGCCCTTGCCCACCGTGGCGGCCACGGTCAGCTGGTGGAACACGAAGATGGCGACGAAGTTGAAGGTGGCAGCCATGGCAACGGCGGTCTGCGGTTTCAATACGCCCGTCGAGACCACCGTGGCGATCGCGTTGGCGGCATCGTGGAAGCCGTTCATGAAGTCAAACAGCAGCGCGAGGACGATCAACATGCCTAGCACGTAGATGCTGATTTGTATGGTCATTGTAGTTTCTTTTCTGATTCTGGTTCAGGACAGCCCAACGCTTACGCGTTTTCGACGATGATGCCTTCGATAATATTGGACACATCTTCGCAACGGTCGGTCACGGTTTCCAGAATCTCGTAGATCGCTTTAAGCTTGATCAGGTTGCGCACGTCCGGCTCATCGCGGAACAGCTTGGACATGGCGGCGCGCATCACGTGATCGGCGTCCGATTCCAGGCGGTCGATCTCTTCACAGATGGCGACGATCTTGCGCGAGTTGTCCATGTTGTGCAGCATGGCGACGGCGTCGCGCACTTTTTCGGTACAGGCCAGCACCAGTTCGGCCAGGCGCTTGGCTTCCGGCGTGACAGCTTTCAGGTCGTACAGCGAGACGGTTTGCGCCGCATCTTCCAGCAGGTCGAGGATGTCGTCCTGGCGCGTGATCAGCTGATGGATGTCGTCGCGGTCGATCGGCGTGATGAAGGTCTTGTGCAGCATTTCCACGGTGGCGTAAGTGACTTTGTCCGCCTGTTTCTCGATGCTTTCGATCGCATGCACGCGGTTTTCCAGGTCATCGAAATTGGTCATCAGGCCGAGCATTTCTTTAGCGCCCTTGACGCACAGTTCCGCGTGCTGGTTAAACAATTCAAAAAACTTGCCCTCAGTGGGCATCAAGCGTCCAAACATGTCATTCTCCGTTAAGCATTGAGTCGTGTTATTTACTACAGAAAGCCGCCCCGTATGAGGGGGCGGCCAATGGAATATCAGTGCTGCTGAGTCTTAGTCGCCTTGGTAAAGCGCCAGGCCACCACTGTAATTGCCAAATTTGGTGTACTGCCCCATGAAGGTGAGGCGGATGCTGCCGATCGGACCGTTACGTTGTTTACCGATGATGATTTCGGCCGTTCCCTTGTCTGGCGAGTCGGGGTTATACACCTCGTCACGGTAAATGAACAGGATCACGTCGGCATCCTGTTCAATAGCGCCCGATTCGCGCAAGTCCGACATCACGGGACGCTTGTTCGGCCGCTGTTCCAGCGAGCGGTTCAGCTGCGACAACGCGATCACGGGACAACCGAGTTCTTTCGCCAGGCCTTTCAAGCCCCGTGAAATCTCGGAAATCTCCGTGGCCCGGTTATCGCCCGGGCTATTGGCCGACATCAGCTGCAAGTAATCGACGATGATCAGGCCCAGCTTGCCGCATTGACGCGACAAACGGCGCGAGCGGGCGCGCAATTCGATCGAATTCAAGGCCGGCGTTTCATCGATGTACAACTGCGCGTCGTTCATCTTTTGAATCGCATTCGTCAGGCGTGGCCAGTCTTCGTCGTTCAGGCGGCCCGTGCGCAGACGGTGCTGGTCGAGCTGGCCGACGGAACCGAGCATACGCATGGCCAGCTGGGCGCCGCCCATCTCCATCGAAAACACGGCCACGGGCAAGCCGCTGTCGATGGCCACGTTTTCGCCGATGTTGACGGAAAACGCCGTCTTGCCCATCGACGGACGGCCCGCCACGATCACCAGGTCGCCCGGCTGCAGACCGGAGGTCATGCGGTCGAGGTCGATGAAACCGGTGGGCACGCCCGTGATTTCACTCTGGTTGTCGCGGCTGTACAGCTCGTCGATGCGTTCGACCACTTGCGTCAGCAGGGGCTGGATGGCGGTCCAGCCCTGGGCGCCGCGCGCGCCTTCTTCGGCGATGGCGAAAATCTTCGATTCGGCCTCGTCAAGCATCTGCTTGACTTCCTTGCCTTGCGGGCTGAAGGCCGTACCGGAGATATCGTCGGCGACGGTGATGAGTTTGCGCAGGACGCCGCGGTCGCGCACGATCTCGGCATAACGCCGGATGTTCGCGGCCGATGGCGTATTTTGCGCCATGGCGTTCAGGTAAGCGAGTCCGCCCACATCATCGGCCTTGCCGAGCTGGGTCAGGGTTTCAAAAACAGTAATGACATCGGCCGGCCTGGAGCCGTTAATCATCTTGACGATTTGCTCGAAGATGATGCGATGGTCATAGCGATAGAAATCCTCCGCATGCATGAAGTCGGCGATGCGGTCATACGCTGCATTGTCGCGCAACAGACCACCGATAACGGATTGTTCTGCTTCGATCGAATGCGGCGGAATACGGAGGGAATCCAGTTGCGGATCAGAGGGGGCGTTCATGGCGCGAATTATACCCGCTTCGGCGTGGTGGCAAAAATAAAGGGCTGAAATTGAGCGAAAAAAAGGCCACAAAAAAGCCGGGCGAACCCGGCTTTTCATCATGCGGCAATGCTTGCGGGCCAGGCCCGCAGACAATTACGCGTTCGCGTCTGGTACGACAGCGATAACAACTTCCACGACCACGTCGGTGTGCAGAGCAACCGAAACGTTGTGCTCGCCAACGATCTTCAGCGGGCCGGTAGGCATGCGGATTTGTGCTTTTTCAACAGCAAAACCTTGCTTGGTCAGCGCTTCAGCGATGTCGAAGTTGGTGACGGAACCGAACAGACGGCCATCAACACCAGCTTTTTGAGCAACTTGAACGGTCAGGCCGCTCAGTTTTTCGCCCTGGGCTTGCGATGCGGCCAGTTTGGCGGCAGCAGCTTTTTCCAGTTCGGCGCGCTTGACTTCGAATTCAGCCACAGCGGTTGCCGTAGCACGACGTGCCAGGCGTTGCGGGATCAGGAAGTTACGTGCGTAACCGTCTTTGACTTTGACGACTTCGCCGAGGTTACCGACGTTAACAACTTTTTCTAACAGAATGATTTGCATAGTTCTTCTCCAGGAATATCTGACCGATTAAGCGTGGTGCAGATCGGTGTATGGCAGCAGCGCGAGGAAGCGAGCGCGCTTGATTGCGGTGTCGACTTGGCGCTGGTAGTGCGCTTTGGTACCGGTCAGGCGTGCTGGCATGATCTTGCCGTTTTCTTGGACGAAGTCTTTCAGCGTGTCGACGTCTTTGTAGTCGACTTGCTCAACGTGAGCTGCGGTGAAGCGGCAGAACTTCTTGCGTTTGAACAACGGATTTTGCTGTTTGCGTTTTTCTTTAAGCTTGAGCTTATTTTTGTCGAACTTTTTACCGAATGCCATGTCAGGCTCCTGTATCTAAAATGCGCTAGTCAGAATTGACTGCACTAAAATCAATGATGTGAAACACCAAACTCTTGCTGTTGCGGCTCTTCCTGGCCAGGAAACCCGTGAACTGATACACCCCGCCCAAGCTTGCCTGGCTGAACCGGCCTGAAATTTCGCCAGCGGCTAGCGCGGCAACATCAAACTCGGTCAAACGGGCAATCCCTGCTTCCATCTGCTGCGAACTGTGTTGCAATACTGCATTCACAATCGGCAGCCCTGCCGGGGTATAGCGCAATATTTCGCGCTCGGCAATGATGGCGGTTACTTGTAGCTGGTTCAGCGCACGATCCTGGTCAAGAATTAAGCTGCTGCTGCGGCAGGAGCGGCTGCTGGTGCTTCGGTGCGGTGGCTTTTGGCCGCGTCTTCGCGTTGTACCGATTTCATCATCGGCGAAGGAGCTGTTTCAGCTTTCTTCATTTTAACGGTCAGGTGACGCAACACGGCATCATTGAATTTGAATGCTGTTTCCAACTCGACCAGGGTCTCGTTGTCGCATTCGATGTTCAGGCAGATGTAGTGTGCTTTAGGCAGCTTTTGGATCGAGTAAGCCATTTGACGGCGGCCCCAATCTTCCACGCGGTGAACCGAACCGCCGCGGGTGGTTACGCTGGCTTTGTAACGTTCGATCATCGCGGGCACTTGCTCGCTCTGGTCCGGATGGACGATAAAGACTATTTCATAATGACGCATGCAAACTCCTTCAGGTCGGATTGATAATCGCCCACCCCGGCGTCAAGACGGGTGTGGGAAGGTCAGCCGAAGATTATAACCGCCTTTTGCAAACGTTTCAATCATTCCTTCAACAAGCGGCCCGCGCACGGGGCAGGCCAGGCGTTTTTTCCTGCCCATTCCAGTATTTCGCACGAAATTCGCGCAAATAACCGAAATCCCCTTGCATAGTGGGCGATACTGTACAAAAATACAGACTGTTCATATAGACAGCATTTTAGTATGCACCCACCGCTCATGATCAAGCTGACAGCACGACAAGAACAAATCCTGAACCTGATCAAGGACGCGATTGAAAACACGGGTTTTCCTCCCACCCGTGCCGAAATCGCCAATGAACTGGGTTTCAAATCGGCCAATGCGGCCGAAGAGCATTTGCAAGCCCTGGCCCGCAAGGGCGCGATCGAGATTTCGCCTGGCACCTCGCGCGGCATCCGCCTGATCGGTGCGGCAGCCGAAGCAGCGCCATCGAAGGTGCCGGCAGCGCTGCTGATGTCGCTGCCCCTGATCGGCCGGGTGGCGGCAGGCTCGCCCATCCTGGCACAGGAAAACCTGGAAGCTAGCTACAACGTGGACCCGGCCCTGTTCTCGGCCAAGCCCGACTTCCTGCTGAAAGTACGCGGCTGGTCCATGCGCGACGCCGGCATCATGGATGGCGACTTATTGGCCGTCAAGAAGGTCGACAGCGCCAAAAACGGCCAGATCGTCGTGGCCCGCATCGGCGACGAAGTCACCGTCAAGCGCTACAAGAAGACGGGTTCCGTCATCGAACTGCTGCCGGAAAATCCCGACTTCAAGGTCATTACCGTGTCGCCGGAAGATGAGTTTGCACTGGAAGGTTTGGCAGTGGGACTGATGCGCAGCTGGCATTAATCAAGTACATGCAAAAAGGGCCGCAACAGCATGACTGTTGCGGCCCTTTTTTATTGTCCAGGCGTTTTATACATCCAGCGCGCTACGGAAATCCTCGAGCAAATCGGCCTCATCCTCAATACCCACCGACACGCGGATCAAGGACTCGGCAATGCCCATGCTGGCGCGGCGCTCGGCACCCATCTCATAAAAGATCGTGTGGGCGACGGGAATGACCAGGGTGCGCGTGTCACCGAGGTTGCTCGCTGGAATGGCCAGATTCAAACGATTCAGGAAATCGAAGCAATCGATGCCATCTTTTAATTCAAAGCTGAACAGCGAGCCATAGCTGCGGAACAAGTCCGTCGCCAGCGCGTGCTGCGGGTGCGACGCCAAGCCCGGGTAATGCACTGCCGCCACGCGCGGGTCGGCGGCCAGCATGCTGGCCAGCGCCAGGGCATTGGAACAGGTGCGGTCCATGCGCAAGGCCATGGTTTCCGCGCCGACGGCGATATGGTGCGCCGCTTCCGGGCCCAGCGATGCGCCGAAGTCGCGCAAGGCCTTGGCGCGGATTTGCGCGATGCCCCACTGCGCGGGCGCCGCCTTTTTATAATTGTCGAAAATGTTCGGGTACTGCGTCCAGTCGAACACGCCCGTGTCCGTCAAGCTGCCGCCCAGCGCATTGCCGTGGCCGCCGATGGATTTCGTCAGCGCATTGACCACCAGGCCCGCGCCCACCGCTTTCGGGCGGAACAGGTAAGGCGTCGTCATGGTGTTGTCGACGATGTACAAAATGCCGCGTTCCTTGCACAAGGCGCCGATCTTTGCCAGGTCGGCGATCTGCGTGCGTGGATTGGCGATGGTTTCCACGAAAACAATCCGCGTTTGCGGCGTGATGGCGGCCGCCACGTTGGCCACCTCGGTGGCGTCGACGAAGGAGACGGCGATGCCCTGCCCCGTCACCGTTTGCCACAGGCTGTTGGTATTGCCAAACAAAAAGGCCGACGACACCACATGGTCGCCCGCGCGCAGCAGCGACTGCACCACGGCGCCGATGGCGCCCATGCCGGTGGCGAAACACAAGGTGGCCACGCCATCTTCCATCTTGTTGACCTTGTCTTCCAGCGCGGACACCGTCGGATTGCCCTGGCGGCCGTAGCGGAAACCGGGCTCCTTGCCCTGGAACACGGAAGCGAGCTGGCGTGCGTCGCTGTAGCCGAAGGCGACGGAGGTGTGCACAGGTTTGTGCAGCGAGCCGTGCTCGATACCCTTGCGGCGGTCGTTATGCAGGATGGTGGTGGTAAAGCCGTAGGTTTTTTTGGTGGTCATGGTGGAAGTTCCGGAGTTCGATTTGCCGCTTAACCCAAGGCAAGTGCTGGGGTCAGACCCGACGGGTCTGACCCCGAAAAAAAAGCCCGGCCATAGCCGGGCTCCACATCACCCTTCGGTGGTGGCGAGGTTCAGGTTCAGCTGGGAACGTGGCGTATCTTCCGGCGCTGCCGCCTTCGGATGGTGGCGCGCATATTCCAGGCGATCCAGGTATTCCTGCGACACGTCGCCCGTCACGTACACGCCATCGAAGCACGAAGCCTCGAAGTTCGTCAGGGCCGGATTGACGTCGGCAATCGCCTGCTTCAACGCGCCGATATCCTGGTACACCAGGTAATCGGCCGTGATTTCGCGGCACACTTCTTCCGTCGTGCGGCCATAGGCGATCAGCTCGTCGCGCGTCGGCATATCGATGCCGTACACGTTCGGGTAGATCACCGGTGGCGCGGCCGAGGCGAAGATGACCTTCGTCGCGCCCGCTTCGCGTGCCATCTGCACGATTTCACGGCTGGTGGTGCCGCGCACGATGGAATCGTCGACCAGCAACACGACTTTATCCTTGAATTCGGACGGGATCGCATTGAGCTTCTGGCGCACGGATTTCTTGCGCGCCGCCTGGCCCGGCATGATGAAAGTACGGCCGATGTAGCGGTTCTTGATGAAACCTTCGCGGTATTCCAGGTTCAGCGCCAGTGCCAGCTGGATGGCGGCAGGACGCGAGGAATCGGGAATCGGCATGACCACGTCGATATGCACGTCCGGCAATTCGGCACGGATCTTCTCAGCCAGGTATTCGCCCATTTTCAGGCGCGTGGCGTACACCGAGGCGCCGTCGATGACGGAGTCGGGACGGGCCAGGTAGACGAATTCGAAGACGCACGGATTCAGGCTGGCATTGTCGGCGCACTGAGCGCTGTGCAATTTCTTGTCGGCATCGATGAAGACGGCTTCGCCGGGACCGATGTCGCGCACGAAGCGGAAGCCCATGCCTTCCAGGGCCACGGATTCGGAGGCGATCAGGTATTCGGGGCCTTGCTCCGTTTCATTGATGCCCAGGCACAGCGGACGGATGCCGTGCGGGTCGCGGAAGGCCAGCAAGCCCACGCCGGCGATTTGCGCCACGGCAGCGTAGCCGCCCTTGACGCGGCGGTTCAGCACGGTGATGGCCTTGAAGATGGCTTCCGGGTCCAGGTTCAGGCCCGTTGTCGCTTCCTGGATTTCATGCGCCAGCACGTTGAGCAGCACTTCCGAATCGGAATCGGTATTGATGTGACGGCGGTCATTTTTGAACATTTCCTGTTTCAACTGTTCCCAGTTGGTCAGGTTGCCATTGTGCGCCAGGGTGATGCCGAACGGCGCATTCACATAAAACGGTTGTGCTTCCTCTTCGCTCGACGAACCGGCCGTCGGGTAGCGGCAATGGCCGATGCCCGTCGTGCCTTGCAGCGAACGCATGTTGCGCGTACGGAAGACGTCACGCACGAGGCCATTGGCTTTGTGCATGGAAAACATACTGCTGTGATTGGTCGCAATCCCTGCCGCGTCCTGACCGCGATGTTGCAAGAGCAACAATGCATCATAGAGCAATTGATTGACAGGTTGATGGGAAACGACGCCGACGATGCCACACATGGTGTGCTCCTAAACTGTGCTACTGATTTTAAAAAAATTCAAAATTTCACATGCTGCGCGTACACGGCAGGCAGATAAGGCTTGATGGCACGCGCGCCCTGCTCCGCGAACGGGCTGAGCAGCGCATTTTTCCAGAATGACTGCTGCGGTATGGATGTCATGCCGCACAAGATGACGGTGGTCAGCACGATCACCAGGCCGCGCGCCACGCCGAACAGGCTGCCCAGGGTGCGGTCGGCCAGGCTCAGGCCCGTCACCTTGACCAGTGCGTCGACCGTCATGGACAGCAATCCCATCAAAATGCGCACGCCGATGAACAGCACCACGAAGGCCAGCAACAGGCGGACGGCTTCGCCCGGCACGGCTTCCGGCAGGAATTTCGCCAGGGTGGCGCCATACGCGTTGGCGATGACGAACGCCACGATCCAGCTGACCAATGACAGTATTTCCTTGACCAGGCCACGCATCATGCTGATCAGCACGGACGTCACCAGCACGAACAGCACCAGGTAATCGAAGATCGTCACGTCCGTTCAGCCTTGCAACATCACGCTGGTACCAGACTGCCGCCCAGGCCCAGCTTCTGCAGCTTGGCGCGGGTCTTTTCGGCGTCCTCACGGCTGCCGAACGGGCCCACGCGCACGCGGATGCGCTCGCCCGCCGGGCTGGAGACTTTCTGCGTATAGGACTTGATGCCCGCTTCGCGCAGCTTGTCCTGCAATTCATCGACCTTGTCCTGCGTCGCCAGGGCCGCCACCTGCACCACAAACTTGCCGCTGCCGGCGTCGTGTGCCTTGTCTTGTGCTTTCTCTTGCGGCTTGCCTTCCAGAATCGCCAGCGCGCGCGCGGCATCGTCGGCCGATTGCGCCGGCTTGGCAGGCTTCGGTTCAGGCCTGGCTTCCGGTTTTACCTCATGCTTGGGTTCCGGCTTCGATTCCACCTTGACCTCGTGTTTCGGTTCCGGCTTGGTTTCGTGTTTCGGCTCAGGCTTCGGCTCCACCTTGACCGGCTTGGGCTCCGGCTTGGGCTCGGGTTTCGGTTCCACATAGGCCGGCTTGGCAGGCGCAGGCTGGACGGCGGCCAGCACGGGCGCCGGTACCGCTGCTGGTGCCGGCGTAGGCCTGGCCGCAGGCGGCAGCGGTGCGTCGATGATTTCCTCGGACTGGTCCAGGCCATTCGCTGCGGCCTGTGCCGGGACGGCCGGTACGGGCGCAGGCGCAGGCGCAGCGGCCTTTTCTTTCGACGGAATGTCGATGGCGATATCGTTGAAAGGCGCTTTCGGCTCGGAATCGAGCAGCATCGGCAAGCCGACAGCCACACCCAGGGCAAGGGCGATGGCACCGACCAGGCGGCGGCGGGCGCGCTTTTTTTCAGGCAAGACCGGGTCCGGCGCGTCCTTGCCGCCACGGCGCGATCCGCCGCCACCGGAGGTGTTGGCGGCGCGTTTGCGGGTCGGCGACTGTGCTTCGCCAGGGACATAAAAGCCGCTGTCTTCGCCAGAGGATTCTTGCTTGTTTTTAAACAGTTTCGAGAACAAGCCCATGCGTGATTTTCAGTCGAGTGCGTTTCAGTGAAGTGAGGATTTTCGGGCCTTCATCACGCCGGCGACGGTGAGGAAAGAGCCAAAGACCACAATTCTATCATTCTCACCGGCCCGGCTCATTGCATTTGCAAAAGCTTGTGCCGGATCATCGAAAATAGACACAGTATGCTCGCTGCTGTCGGGCTTATCTTCCAGCATGATCTGCACCTTGGCCGCCAGCTCGGAAGCCGTGGCCGCGCGCGGCGAAGGCAAGCCCGCCAGGCACCAGTGGTCGACGTGTTCGCTCATCGCGGCCAGCACGCCATCGATATCCTTGTCGTGCATGGAACCGAACACGGCATAGGTGTATGGGTGAAACCCCATATTGCCCAGGTTCTGGTTCAACGCCGCGGCCGCATGCGGGTTGTGCGCCACGTCGAGGATCACGCTGGGGCGGCCCGGCAAGACCTGGAAGCGGCCCGGCAATTCCACCGTCACCAGGCCCGTGCGCACTTCCTGCGCGCCCACGGGCAGTTTCAGCCTCAGCACTTCCAGCGCGGCCAGCACGGCCGTCGCATTCAGGATCTGGTTGGCGCCGCGCAAGCTCGGGTAGGCCAGCGAATTGCGGCGCTGCTCGCGCCCGCCGTAGTTCCACTGCTGCTTGTCGCCCGAATAGTTGAAATCACGGCCCATCAGCCACAGGTCGGCGCCGATGGCGGCCGCATGGTCGATCAGCGACTGCGGCGGCACGGGGTCGCTGCAGATGGCCGCCTTGCCCGCACGGAAGATGCCGGCCTTTTCAAAGCCGATCGCTTCACGCGTGTCGCCCAGGTAATCCGTGTGGTCGATGTCGACGCTGGTGACGATGGCCACATCGGCGTCGATCACGTTGACGGCATCGAGGCGCCCGCCCAGGCCCACTTCCAGGATGGCCACGTCCAGCGTCGATTGCGACAACAGATGCAGGATGGCCAGGGTGGTGAATTCGAAATACGTCAGCGGCGTGTCGCCGCGCACGGCTTCGACGGCATTGAAGCTGGCAACGAGCTGCTCGTCGCTGGCCAGCTCGCCCTGCACACGCGCGCGCTCATTGAAATCGAGAAAGTGCGGCTTGATGTACAGCCCCACTTTGTAGCCGGCACGCAACAGCACGGATTCCAGCATGGCGCAGGTGGACCCCTTGCCATTCGTGCCCGCCACCATGATCACGGGGCAAGTAAACGCCAGTTGCATGCGCGCCTTGACGGCTTGCACGCGATCCAGGCCCATGTTGATCTGGGTTTCCGAATGGCGGGTTTCCAGCATGGCGAGCCAGTCTGGCAATGACGTAGGGAGGTTTTGCATGGGAGACTTCTAGATATAAGGATGCGCGAGGCAGAAAAACAGATAACCCTAAACAACATCTGGGGTCGGACCCTCAGGGTCCGACCCCAGCAGTTCATGGGTTCGTGCAAATGGACATTATTCCATTCAATACAGTTACGCCAACACTTCAACCGCCTGGTTTTGCAACAAAGCCAGCAAACGCGCGATTTCTTCGCGCATCTTGCGGCGGTCGACGATCATGTCGACGGCGCCCTTGGTGACGAGGAACTCGGCGCGCTGGAAACCTTCCGGCAGTTTTTCGCGCACGGTGTTTTCAATCACGCGCGGGCCGGCAAAGCCGATCAGCGCTTTCGGCTCGGCGATCACGACGTCACCCATGAAGGCGAACGAGGCGGACACACCGCCCATGGTCGGGTCGGTCAGCACGCTGATGAATGGCAATTTCTTTTCCGACAGCTTGGTCAGCATGGCCGTGGTTTTCGCCATCTGCATCAGCGACAGCAAGCCTTCCTGCATGCGTGCGCCACCGGTGGCGGTGATGCAAATGAACGGCACTTTCTGTTCCAGCGCGATTTGCGCGCCGCGCACGAAGCGCTCGCCCACGACGGAACCCATGGAGCCGCCCATGAATTCGAATTCGAAGCACGCCACGACAACTGGCAAGCTCATGATGGCGCCGCCCATGACGACCATCGCATCCGTCTCGCCCGTCGCTTCCATGGCGGACTTCAGGCGGTCCGGGTATTTCTTGCTGTCCTTGAACTTCAGGGTGTCGACAGGCAGGATTTCCTGGCCGATTTCATAGCGGCCGCCCGCGTCGAGCAGGCTGTCGAGGCGTTCACGCGCGCGGATGCGCATGTGGTGATCGCATTTCGGGCACACGTGCAAATTCGATTCCAGGTCCGTACGGTACAGCACGGCTTCGCACGACGGGCACTTGACCCACAGGCCTTCCGGCATGGTCTTGCGTGCGGCGGCATCAGAACGCTGAATGCGCGGTGGCAGCAGTTTTTCCAACCAACTCATATTTTCTCCTTGGGCCCTTGTAGGGGTAGCGTCGGTGGACGCCCCCGGCAGACGGTAAACGGCGACGCCCCGCAGGGCGCCACCAAAAATTTTATCTATTGCACAATAACAGGCAAATCAGTGGCCGAAGTGTAGCCGTTTATCGCCGGGCTGTCGAACTTTGCCGTCAACGCATCTTGCGTAAACGGCAAGCTTGCTCAGGCATCCAGGGCGGCGCGGATGCCTGCCGTAAAGCTGCGCACGGCGTCCACAGCGCCGCCTTCCGGCGCATTTTCTATCTCCTGGATGATGCGGCTGCCGATCACGACGGCATCGGCCACCTTGGCAACGGCCTTGGCCGTGGCGCCATCGCGGATGCCAAAGCCCACGCCGATAGGTAATTTTACATGCTGGCGGATCGCCGCGAGACGTTCCGCCACCTGTTCCGTATCAATGTTACCGGCACCCGTGACGCCCTTGAGCGACACATAATAGCTGAAGCCGCCGCCAACCTTGGCCACTTGCGCGATGCGCTCTTCGGTCGAGGTGGGCGCCAGCAGGAAGATCAGGTCGAGGCCCGCTTCGCGCATGGCGGCCCCAAACTCCTCGCACTCTTCCGGCGGATAGTCGACGACGATGGCGCCATCGGCGCCGGCCGCTTGTGCTGCCGCAATAAAAGCGGCGCTGCCGATGCGCTCGATGGGATTCGCGTAGCCCATCAGTACTACGGGCGTCGTCTGGTTCGTTACGCGGAACTGGCGCACATAGCCGAACACATCGTGGATGCCGACGTTGAATTTCAAGGCCCGTTCGCAGGCGCGCTGGATGACGGGGCCTTCGGCCATGGGGTCGGAAAACGGCACGCCCAGTTCCAGTATGTCGGCGCCGCCCTCGACGAGCGCGTGCATCAGCGGCACGGTGGCGTCAGGGCCGGGGTCGCCGGCGGTGATGAAGGTGACCAGGCCGGTCTTGTTGTTGGATTTTAAAGTGGCAAAGGTGGTGGCGATACGGGACATGGATATCTTTCGTGGTGATGGATAGAGGAAATAATTTCAACCCAGGAGCAAAGACCGGGGTCGGACCCTGAGGGTCCGACCCCAGCCGTTATTGGGGTCTCAGGAGAAATTGAGTCCCATGCGCTCCGCCACGGTATGCATGTCCTTGTCGCCACGGCCCGACAGGTTGGCCAGCACGATCTGGTCTTTCGGCAAGGTGGCCGCCAGCTTGGCCGCGTAGGCCAGCGCGTGCGACGATTCCAGGGCCGGGATGATGCCTTCGATATGGCAGCAGTCGTGGAAGGCCTGCAGCGCCTCGTCATCCGTGATGGAGACGTATTGCGCGCGGCCCAGGTCTTTCAGCCACGCATGTTCCGGACCCACGCCGGGATAGTCGAGGCCGGCCGAGACGGAATGCGTCTCGATGATCTGACCGTTTTCATCCTGCAGCAGATAGGTGCGGTTGCCATGCAGCACGCCCGGGAAACCGGCCGCCAGCGAAGCCGAGTGCTTGCCCGTATTCAATCCTTCGCCAGCCGCTTCCACGCCGATCAGTTTCACATCCTTCTGGTCGATGTACGGGTAAAAGATGCCCATGGCGTTCGAGCCGCCGCCGATGCAGGCGACCACATAGTCGGGCTGGCGGCCCGTCATTTCCGGCATCTGCACCAGACACTCTTCGCCGATGACGGACTGGAAGTCGCGCACCATCATCGGGTAAGGATGGGGTCCGGCCACGGTGCCGATGATATAAAAGGTGTTTTCGATGTTGGTAACCCAGTCGCGCATGGCTTCGTTCAGCGCATCTTTCAAGGTCTTGGAGCCCGATTCGACCGGCACGACGGTGGCGCCCAGCAATTTCATGCGGTACACGTTCTGCGCCTGGCGCTTGACGTCTTCGCTCCCCATGTAGACCACGCATTCGAGGCCGAAGCGGGCACAGATGGTGGCCGTGGCCACCCCGTGCTGGCCCGCGCCCGTCTCGGCGATGATGCGCGGCTTGCCCATGCGCCTGGCCAGCAAGGCCTGGCCGATCACGTTGTTGATCTTGTGCGCGCCCGTGTGGTTCAAGTCTTCGCGCTTGAAATAGATTTGCGCGCCACCGGCCATTTCGGACCAGCGCTTGGCGTGATAGATGGGCGATGGGCGGCCGACGAAATGTTTCAGCTCGTAGCGGAACTCTTCGAGGAATTCCGGATCGACGCTATAACGGGCGTAGGCATCTTTCAGCTCGGCCAGCGCATGCGTGAGGGTTTCGGCAACAAACGCGCCGCCGTACGGGCCGAAGTGGCCGCGCAGGTCAGGAAACGGGTAATCGGTGGCGTGGAACAATGCGGCGGCAGCGCCGGGCGCTGTGGTGTGGTCATTCATGGTGGTTTCCTCTGGCAATGATGGCATCGGCATCCTGCACCGCGGCGATAAACGCGCGGACACGGGACGCGTCCTTGATGCCCTTGGACGCTTCGACACCACTGCTGATGTCGACGGCGTAAGGGCGCACGCGCACCACTGCGTCAGTCGCGTTTTGTACGCTCAAGCCACCACTTAAAACGACCCGAGGCGCGAGTTCTTCTGGAATGAGGGACCAATCGAATACCTTTCCTGCACCGCCATACGCATCCACATAGGTATCGAGCAAGAGGCTCGAGAACAAGGGACTGGCGGCGCGATAGCGCTGTTCGTATTCTAGCAAATCTTCACGGGAGGTGTCGGGTTTGACGCGGAACACTTGCGTAAACGGCGTATTGACGGCGCCGGCCAGCGCAGCGCTGTGTTCTGGCGTCTCGTCGCCATGAAATTGCAGCAGAGATAACGGCGCCACGGCCCTGGTGGCCCGCACCTCTTCCACGGTGGCGTTGACGAACAGGCCCACCGTCGTCACGTAGGGCGGCATGGCGGCGATCAGGGCCGCCGCCTGCTCGGGCGTCACATAGCGGGGGCTTTTCGGATAAAACACGAAGCCGATGGCGTCGGCGCCCGCCGCCACGACGGCCTGGATGTCTTCAACGCGGGTCAGGCCGCAGATCTTGATGCGTGTGCGTGGCATGCTATTCCTTTATTGATGCAGATCAAAACCAGGGCAAGGCGCTGCTACTGTCTTGCGGCAACTCCCACTTGGGATCGTAATCGATCTGCGCCAGGTACAAGCCGTCCGGCATGAAGGTGGGCGCGGCCGCATGGCGATCCTTACTTTCCAGCAAATGTCCGAGCCATTCCGGCTTTTCGCGCCCCGTGCCGATGTAGACGAGCGAGCCGACCAGATTGCGCACCATGTGGTGCAAAAAGGCATTGGCCGTAATCGTAAAAATGACGCAATCGCCGCGCCGCTCGATGCGGATGTCGTGCATCAGCTTGACGGGCGACTTGGCCTGGCATTGCGCGGCGCGAAAGGCCGTGAAGTCGTGCCAGCCCAGCAGCGGCTGCACGGCCTGGCGCATCAGTTCCACGTCCAGCGGACGGAAAAAGAAGCCGGCGCGTCCTTCCACCAGCGGCGAACGGGTGGCGTTGTTGTACAACACATAATGATAGGTGCGCGCGCGCGCGCTGAAGCGGGCGTGGAAGAAATCGTTGACGGCGGGGTCGCCTTCGAGCTCCTTGGCCCAGCGCACGGCGATCGATTTCGGCAGGAAGGCGTTGACGCCGCGCACCCACGAGTGCACGTCGCGGTTCAGTTCCGTATCGAAATGCACCACTTGCTCGAGCGCATGCACGCCCGTATCCGTGCGGCCGGCGCAGGTGGTGGCCAGGCGCACGCGGGCAAACTGCTCCAGCGCGTTTTCCAGCTGGTCCTGCACCGTCTGCCCATCTTCCTGTTTCTGGTATCCATGCCAGGCCGTGCCGTCGTACTGCAGGCCGAGGACGATACGCTTGAATGGCGTTGCTGTCGTAATATTTTGCATCGAAGCATTATACCGGCGCAAAGGCGGTCCCGCCTTCCGGCCACACAAGCGCCTGAGACGGCGTTCAGGGCAAGGCGCGCGGTCGAAGACAGTACGAATAGTACGGCGAGACCGTGCAACGCCGCCATGGACGTCGTATCTGGTGCTTGAAAGCGAGCGAGATGGCGTTCAGGGCCCGGCGCACGGTCGAAGACAGTACGAATAGTACAAGGTGAACGCCATGACCGTGCAACGCAGCCATGGACGTCGTATCAGGTGCTTAGCCCAGCAAAGCTCTCATGGTATTCGCCTTGGCGACTTGCTCTTCGCTGCCGCCTTTGATGACCTCATCGATCAGCTCGCGCGCGCCTTCCTTGTCGCCGATTTCCTGGTAAGCGATCGCCAGGTCCAGCTTGGTATCCATTTCCATGTGGATGGCCGACAGCGGGTCATCCACGCCCACGCTGGCCGTCTTGCCATCGTTGAGGTCGAGGTCGATGCCGGACAGGTCGAATTCTTGCGCCGGCGGTATGGCTTCCGGCAAGGTCGCCGGCGTTTGCGCATCGTCGAACAGGCTGTCGAGGGAAGGCTCGGCCGGCGCCACCGGCGCGGCAGCAGGCGCCACCGGCTCGTCGAGGTCGAAATGGGCCAGGTCCACGTCTTTCAACGGGTCAGGCAAAGGCGTCAAACCGGCGCCCAGGCCATTCACGGAGCCGGCTGGCGGCTCCAGGTCGAGGCCGAAATCCATGCTGGCGTCATACTGCGCCTCTTGCGGAGTGGACTGCGGCTTGCTGTCCGGCCCCGGCATGACGATCGGGTCGCTGGTGGAAACGGGCTCGAAATCGAGGCTATCGAGGTCAAAATCGAGGGGGGCGCGCGTATCGCGGACGGGAACGCTGGCCGGCTCGCCCTGCGCTGCGGGCGCAGCCAGATCGTCGGGCAAGTCCATGCTCTGGCCGCGCAAGTCGTCGCCGGCACCCTTGCTCAGGCTGACGACGGCATCGTCTTCCGTGTCGCCATACAGGGGATTGGTGGGATCGAGCGCCAGGCCCAGCGCGGCCGCCTGCGGCCACTCTTCGCCCTGGCCACGCGTCAGGCTGTACAGCTCGCTAGCCTGGTCTTCAAACGCGCGCACATCGCTGCGGGCCGAATAGATTTCCAGCAACTTCAAGCGGGCCGCATGGCGCTCGGGGTGGATGCGCAAGGCTTCCTTGAGGATATCTTCCGCCTGGCCATCGCGGCCGTAGGCAATATACACGTCCGCTTCGGCGACGGGGTCTGTCTCATTCGCATCGAGCATGCTGGCGCCCGCTGCAGCAGCCACGCCGGCTGCAGCGGCGCCCGTACCGAACAGGTGGTTGCTCGCTTCGGACTGCTGGTCTTCCGGCGCCAGGCCCGATGGCGGCGTCACCGGCGCTTCCGGTTCCAACACGGGCGCCACGTTCTCTGGCGCAGGCGGCGCGTCCTTGCGGCGACGCGCGACCACCAGCGCAGCCACGGCGGCCAGCAATGCGGCCAGGCCGATGCCGATGGCGCCCAGGTGATCATTGATCTTGTCGGTGATGGTCGGCTCCAGCGGCGATGGTTTTTTCACCAGCGGCACCGGTTTCGCCTTCGGTAGGGGAGGCAGGGCTTCGGCTGGTGCGCTGGCGATGGCGCTGGCCGCCGCGCTGGCAGCGGCCTCGGCCGGTTTGGCGGGTGCCGGCGCGCTCTTGTCGGCCATGGCCTTGCTCTTGACCGCCATCAACTTTTCCAGGTCGCTGACGTTCTTTTCCAGCTCCTTGACACGCGCGGCCGCTTCATCGACCTGCTTCGCCTTGGCGATCTTGTCTTCCTCGCTGGCGACGGCGCTCTTGCCGGCCGACTTGGCCGCCGGCTCCGCCTTCGACAGTTTCAGCTTGTCTTGCGATTCGCTCACGGCCGTCGGTTTTTCCTGCACCTTGGTCGCGCCGATCTTGCCAGCCGTGCTTTGCGTCGGCTGCGCCGCCTTGGCCGGCTTGCTTTGCGATACCTGCCCCGCCAGCTTGTTGCGGTAGGCTTCGAAATCGATGGCGTGCGCCGTCACGACGCCCTTCGCTTCGGCCGCGTCGGTGGCGCGCACGGCGTCCGCGCCCGGTACGGCCAGGATGCGCCCGGCCTGCATGCGGTTCATGTTCTCGCCCCTGAAGGCATCGGGATTGGCGCGATACAGGGCGACGAGCATCATGTCGAGCGACACGCCCGATGGTTTCAGTTCGCTGGCGATGCGGCTCAGGGTGTCGCCCGCCTTGACCTTGTATTCGCCAGCCGGCTTCTTGCGTGACTCTTGCGCCGCCGTCGGCTCCACATTGCGCCCGGCCCGGCCCGGTTCGGCCGGGGCCGTCACTTGCGCGCCGCGCGTCTGGCGCGCTTCGGGTGTGTCGAGCACGAACGCATATTCGCGTACCTGGCGCCCGCTCTTGCTGCTCAGTTCCAGCAGCAAATCCACCATCGGTTCGGCCACCGCTTGCGCCGAGCTGATACGGATGAAGGACTTGCCGTTGCGGTTTTCCACGGCAAACGTCAACGCGTTCAGGGCCGGATTGAATTCCACGTTGGCCTGGCGATACGCGTCCGGCGGCGCCAGCTTGGCCAGCAGGCTGCTTGCCTCGCCTGGATTGACGGCCGACAATTCGACCTCGGCGCGCAGCGGCTGGCCGGCAGCGGACAGCACGGTAATCTTGCCCAGCTCGGCTGCGGATACCGCCGGTGACAATAACACCGCACAGGCGACAGCGCTGCTGAGTGTTTTAATGGCAAGGGAGGCGACCCGGGGACGAGTATGTACAGGCATAGTTGGCGGCATCTTAGTTGACATGGGAAAACTGTTACTTTTCCAGAGGTATCAACATATCATCATGCCCAGAGCTATGCAAGCTCCGCATGGTTGAGCCTTGACGGGCTCAGGACGAAAAAAAAGCCGGGGAAACAGCCCCGGCTTGATCTTGATCAGCAATTTGTGGCCCTTACGCGTCCAGCAAAATGCGCAGCATGCGGCGCAGCGGCTCGGCCGCGCCCCACAGCAATTGGTCGCCCACGGTAAAGGCGGACAGGTATTCGCCGCCCATGCTCATCTTGCGCACGCGGCCCACAGGAATCGTCAGGCTGCCCGTGACGGCTGCCGGCGACAGGTCGCGCACGGACGCTTCGCGCGTGTTCGGGACCAGCTTGACCCATTGATTGTTGCTGGCGATGATGTCGTTGATTTCATCGAGCGGCACGTCTTTTTTCAGCTTGATGGTCAGCGCTTGCGAATGGCAGCGCATGGCGCCGATGCGCACGCACAGGCCGTCGACAGGGATTTCCCTGGTGCCAAAGTCGATGCCGCGGCCCAGGATCTTGTTGGTTTCCGCGCCCGCTTTCCACTCTTCCTTCGACTGGCCGTTGCCCAGATCCTTGTCGATCCACGGAATCAGGTTGCCAGCCAGCGGCGCGCCGAATTGCTTGATTTCATCCGGCGAATAGCCGTGCTGGGTGGCCAGCACCTGGCGGTCGATTTCCAGGATGGCGGAAGCGGGGTTTTCCAGCAGCGCCTTGACGGAGCTGTTGATGGTGCCAAATTGCGTCAGCAGTTCGCGCATGTGCTGCGCGCCGCCGCCCGATGCCGCCTGGTACGTCATCGACGTCATCCAGTCGATCAGGTCGTGCTGGAACAGGCCGCCCAGGCCCATCATCATGCAGGAAACGGTGCAATTGCCACCGATGTAATTCTTGACGCCCTTGCCCAGCGCATCCTTGATGACGTGCAAGTTGACGGGATCGAGCACGATGACGGCGTCTTTTTCCATGCGCAAGGTCGAGGCCGCATCGATCCAGTAGCCATTCCAGCCGCTGGCGCGCAGCTGCGGGAAGACGGCGCTCGTGTAGTCGCCACCCTGGCAGGAAATGATGATGTCGCACTTGGACAGTTCGGCGATGTTGTTGGCATCCTTGAGGATGGTTTCATTCTTCGCCATGGCCGGCGCGGCGCCGCCCGTGTTCGAGGTGGTGAAAAATACCGGTTCGATATGGGCGAAATCGCCCTCTTCCTGCATGCGCTGCATCAGGACCGAACCGACCATACCGCGCCAACCTACCAAGCCAACTAATTTCATTACCATTCCTCAAGATGAGACGGCGACTGCCGTCATTAGACTATTTTATCCCAGTGCTTTTACAACTGCATCACCCATCGCCTCGGTACCCACCAAGGTGGTGCCCGCTTCATGGATATCGGCCGTGCGCAAGCCCTGCGCCAATACTTTCTTGACAGCAGCCTCGATGCGGTTTGCCTGCTCTTCGCGGTTCAGCGAATAGCGCAGCATCATGGCGGCCGACAAAATCGTCGCCAGCGGATTGGCGATGCCCTTGCCCGCGATATCGGGCGCCGAGCCGTGCGACGGCTCGTACAAACCCTTGTTGTTGGCGTCCAGCGAAGCGGACGGCAGCATGCCGATCGAGCCCGTCAGCATGGCGGCCGCGTCCGACAAGATGTCGCCGAACATGTTGCCGGTCACCATGACGTCGAATTTCTTCGGCGCCCGCACCAGTTGCATGGCCGCGTTATCGACATACATATGATCGAGCGCCACATCCGGGTATTCCTTGTGCACGTCGATGACGATGTCTTTCCAGAACTGGAAGGTTTCCAGCACGTTCGCCTTGTCCACGCTGGTCAAACGCATGTCGCGCTTTTGCGCCGCCTGGAAAGCCACGTGGGCGATGCGGCGGATTTCGCCTTCCGCATAGCGCATGGTGTCAAAACCTTCGCGCTGGCCCTTGAACGGACCGTCCGGGCACTCGCGCACGCCGCGCGGCTGGCCGAAATAGATGTCGCCCGTCAATTCGCGGATGATCAAAATGTCCAGGCCGGAAACCACTTCCGGCTTCAGCGTCGAGGCGCCCGCCAGTTCCGGGTACAAAATGGCCGGACGCAGATTGGCGAACAGGCCCAGGTTCTTGCGCAAGCCCAGGATCGCCTGCTCGGGACGGAACTGGCGCTCCAGATTATCGTACTGGTAGTCGCCGACGGCGCCAAACAGCACGGCATCGGCCGCTTTCGCCAGCGCCAGGGTGGCTTCCGGCAAGGGGTGACCATGGGCCGCATAGCCGGCACCGCCCACGGGTGCCGTTTCCAGCTCGAACGATTCGCCCAGCACATGCAACACCTTGACGGCTTGCGCGACGATTTCAGGACCGATACCGTCGCCGGGTAAGATTGCAATTTTCATGGAATGATCTTTAGATAACGTTGGCCAGCCAAGGCTGATTGGTCAAATGACGCTCTTCAAAGGCGCGGATATCGTCGGCATGGCGCAGGGTCAGGCCGATATCGTCGAGGCCATTCATCAGGCAATACTTGCGGAAGGCGTCGATCTCGAATGGATACGAGACGGAACCATTGCTGGTGCGCACGCACTGCTGTTCCAGGTCCACCACCAGCTTGTAGCCGGGGAAGGCCTTGACTTCATTGAACAGGTGCTCGACCTGGCTTTCCGACAGCACGATGGGCAGCAAGCCGTTCTTGTAGCAATTATTGAAGAAGATGTCGGCGAACGAAGGCGCGATGATGGCGCGGAAACCATACTGATCGAGCGCCCACGGCGCGTGTTCGCGCGAGGAGCCGCAGCCGAAGTTCTTGCGCGTGAGCAAGATGGACGCGCCCTGGTAGCGCGCCTCGTTGAGCACGAACTCGGGGTTCAGCGGGCGGCGGCTATTGTCCTGACCCGGTTCGCCATGGTCCAGATAACGCCATTCGTCGAACAGGTTGGGGCCGAAACCGCTGCGGTGGATCGACTTCAGGAATTGCTTCGGGATAATCGCGTCGGTGTCGACGTTGGCGCGGTCCAGCGGGGCGACCAGGCCTTCGTAAATCGTAAATTTATCCATGCTGTTTCTACTCGGTAGGACGGGCGGCGCTATGCGCCGGCACGTCACGGTTTATTTTCCGCCGGCGCCAGTGACGACCTGGCCGACTTTCTGCACATCGCGGCCGATGCCGGAGACGGTGTTGCAGCCGGACAAGATGACGGTGGCGATGAGGAGGGCGAAGAGTTTTTTCATGATGATCTCGTTTGTTTCAGGGAAATGAATGGCGCTAGTGTAAACCAGCAGCTGAAAGCTGGGGTCAGACCCGGCGGGTCTGACCCCGGAATTTGGCTGCGTTACCACGCAGTTCCCTTAATTCATCGCAAAGCCCGCACGTCGACAAAGTGGCCGGCGATACCCGCCGCCGCCGCCATCGCGGGCGACACCAGGTGGGTACGTCCGCCCTGCCCTTGCCGGCCCTCGAAGTTGCGGTTCGAGGTCGAGGCGCAGCGTTCGCCCGGCTCCAGGCGGTCCGCATTCATGGCCAGGCACATGGAGCAACCCGGCTCGCGCCACTCGAAACCGGCATCCTTGAAGATGCGGTCGAGTCCCTCGCGCTCGGCCTGGTCCTTGACGAGGCCGGAACCGGGTACCACCAGCGCCAGGGTGACGTTCGAAGCCCGGTACTTGCCGCGCACCACGGCGGCCGCCGCGCGCAAGTCTTCGATGCGCGAATTGGTGCAGGAACCGATGAAGACCTTGTCGATGCGGATGTCTTCGATGGCGGTATTCGGTTTCAGGGCCATGTAGACCAGCGCCTTTTCCATCGCGTCGCGCTTGACGCTGTCTTTTTCCTGGTCAGGATCAGGCACGCGACCATCGATACCGACCACCATCTCGGGCGAGGTGCCCCAGGTCACTTGCGGCACGATGTCTTGCGCGTTGAGGGTGACGACCAGGTCGAAACGGGCGCCCGGGTCCGAATGCAGGGTGCGCCAATAGGCGACGGCACGCTCCCAGTGCGGACCGGCCGGCGAAAACGGACGGCCCTTGACGTAATTGATGGTGGTGTCGTCCACGCCGATGATGCCGGCGCGCGCGCCCGCCTCGATGGCCATGTTGCACACCGTCATGCGTCCTTCCATCGACAGGGCGCGGATGGCCGAGCCGCCGAACTCGATACAGTAACCGGTGCCGCCGGCCGTGCCGATCTTGCCGATGATGGCCAGCACGATGTCCTTGGCCGTCACGCCGGTCGGCAAGGCGCCGTCGACTTGCACCAGCATGGATTTGGATTTCTTTTGCAGCAAGGTTTGCGTGGCCAGCACGTGTTCCACTTCGGACGTGCCGATGCCGTGCGCCAGCGCGCCGAAGGCGCCGTGCGTGGACGTGTGCGAGTCGCCGCAGACGACCGTCATGCCAGGCAGGGTCGCGCCCTGTTCAGGGCCGATCACATGCACGATACCCTGGCGCTTGTCGTTCATGTTGAAGTAGGTCAAGCCGTAATGCTTGGCGTTCTTGTCCAGCGTTTCCACCTGCAGGCGCGAGACCGGATCGGCAATGCCGTCGATGCGGCTGGTGGTGGGCACGTTATGGTCGGCCACGGCCAGGTTGGCGGAAATGCGCCACGGCTGGCGGCCCGCCACGCTGAGACCATCGAAGGCTTGCGGGCTGGTGACTTCGTGCAGCAGGTGCCGGTCGATATACAAAATTGTCGTGCCATCATCTTCGGCCCGAACAACGTGGGATTCCCAGAGTTTGTCGTAAAGCGTCTTCATCATGATTTATGCAGCGTTGCCACAGCCTGTTTAAGTGATCAAGTGATACCAAGTCATACGGTGATCCACAAGGATTATGCCATATATTGCGCAACACAGAACCGAAACAGGTAAAAGCGTGGGATTGGCGATACAAAGTTTGGCTACATTGTTGGATATGAGCTGGAAATTGCCGATATCGGCACATTGGCGGCATGCCAGCCTCATCCGCAGGCGGGCTGCCGAACGAGTCACGGCGCCGTCAGAAATTGATATTTTTTCCTCAACCTTTCGTGTATTGTATTTCGACAATATTGACGGCGCACACGCCCCACCCCACCTGGAGACCTCGATGAAACTCAACTTGTTGGCGCTGGCCGCCCTGAGCCTGGCCGCCCTGCCCCTGGCCGAGGCCCATGCGGCGGCGGCCGCGCCAGGAGAAACCTGCGTACAGGACTTGCGCGCGATCCCCCCCTTCCTGCTGGAAAACGATACGGGCGCACGCGCCCACCTGGCGCAAAAGGGCCAGGCGTATTTCGACCTGGCGCAGGCCACGGCCACCACGGCGGCCGCCCACGCGACCGAAGACAAGGCTTGCGACGCGATCCTGGGAAACTATCTGGGCATGTGGCGCAAGAGCCATTTGTACGTGAAGCCGGGCAGCGCGCAAGACATCGCCAAACCGGCGCCGGCCAAACCAAGCGTAGCGGGCCAGGCCGCACCGTCGAAGGAGCCGGCACTGCAGATTTTGTCAGACTCGACTGTGCTCCTGACCCTGCCCAGCTTCCAGGACCGCTACCGCGCCGCCGTGGCCACCCTGCTCGACACGCACCGCGCGGTACTGGCGGCGCGTCCCAACTGGATCCTCGACGTGCGCCGCAACAGCGGCGGCAGCGACAGCACGTATACGCCGCTGCTGCAATGGATCAGCTCGGACGAGATGGTCAGCCTGGGCGCCGAATGGCTGTCCACGCCGGCCAATATCGAGGGCCAGGAAAAAGTCTGCGCGCTGCTCTCGCCCGGCGACCAGGCCTGCGTCGACTTTGCGGCCGAGGCCGTGTCACAGATGCGTACGGTCAAGCCGGGCGAATATGTGCAGCAGGAAAGTGGCGATCTCATCAGCTATACCCGCGTGAGCACGCCGGAGCCGCGCCGGCCCGCGCGCGTAGCCGTGCTGGTGGACCGCGATTGCGCCAGCTCCTGCGAAGAATTCCTGCTGGCGGCGCGGCAAAGTTTTCACGTCAAATTGATCGGCCGCAACAGCGAAGGCGCGCTCGACTATTCCAACCTGCGCCTGCACGCCCTGCCTTCCGGCGTGCGCCAGCTGCAATACGCCACCTCGCGCTCGGCCCGTTTGCCACAGCTGCAGGTGGACCTGGGCGGCATCATGCCCGACATCTACCTGCCGCCACCAAAGGATGAGGCGGGCCGTGCGCAGGAAATCGTGCGCGTGCAGCGCTGGCTGGAAGGCGGTAGTTTACGCCCCGGCGGCGCTTGATGACACAATGAAAAAAGCCCACTACGCATAGTGGGCTTTCCAATGAATACAGCGATACTTACGGCGCCTGAGAAAACCGTAGCGAGCGGAAGGGAGAGGTGGCTAAGAAGCGCAACCGTACTCTGGTACGGTGAGCATCGCAGGCCGCCTATACCGACGCGCAGTAGGTTTTGTCAGGTGCAATCATGCGGCCAGGCGCACACTTCCCCTGCAACCATCCATCAGGAACGATAGGCCCACGACCAGCACCAGTTCGCCTTCGGCCGAGCGAGCGGTACCGGTAATGCCTTCCACGGTGATGGCCGTCATCGGCTTGATCACCAGGTCGGCCGTACCGTCGACGGCTGCCACGGCGAGAATGTACGGCTGTGGCGCAGCGACAACAATGCCCACGCGTTCGCTGCACGCTTCGTAGCCCAGGGCGCCGGCCAGCGAGCGCACGGGCAATGGACGGCCCTGGTCTTTCAGCACGGGCGCGCCGCCCACTTCCATGAAGGTTTCCGGCAATTCGACGACGCGCTGCACCACCGCCATCGGCAGCGCCAGCGCGGCGCCCGAGGTGGACACCAGCATGGTCGGCACGATGGACAGCTCGATCGGCAGGCGGATGGCGAACTTGGTGCCCTTGCCCAGCGTCGACTCGATGTGGATGGCGCCGCGGTTCTTTTCCACGGCCGTCCTGACCACATCCATGCCCACGCCGCGCCCGGAGACGCTGGACGCCACTTCCTTGGTCGAGAAGCCCGGCAGGAACACCAGCTGGAAGCATTCGTCGTTGCTCAATTGCGCGTTTTCGCTGATCAATCCTTTTTGCAGGGCCTTGCTGCGCAGGAAGGCCGGGTCCATGCCCTTGCCATCATCCTGCAGCACGATCATGACACTGTTCGCTTCCTGCCAGGCTTTCAGCGAAATATACGATTTGGCGGGCTTGCCGGCGGCCAGGCGCGCTTCCGGCGATTCGACGCCATGGTCGAGCGAATTGCGCAGCATGTGCACCAGCGGATCGTACAGGCTGTCGACCACCACGCGGTCGACTTCCGTTTCCGCGCCCTCGATGGTCAGCTCGACATCCTTGCCCAGGTCTTTCGCCAGTTCGCGCACCAGGCGCGGGAATTTCTGGAACAATCGGCCCACGGGCTGCATGCGCGTGGCCAAGGTGGCCCGCTGCAGTTCCGTCGAGTAGCGCGACGCGCGTTCCAGGGTTTCCGCCAGGGTCGCCATCAGGGTGGCGGCCTGGCCTTCGAATTTGAATTGCAGCAAGCGCTCAAGCAGCACGGCAGCCTGGTTGGCAGCCTGCACCGACTCGCCGGCCACTTCCAGCAGCGCGTCGAGCTTGACGGCGTCGACGCGGATGCTGTCTTCCTTGACGGGAGCGGCATGGCGTACTTCCGGACGATCTTCGCGGCGTTCCGCGCCATCCCAGGCCTTGCCGGCCGGCTTGGCAGCAGCAGTAGCAGTAGCAGCGGCAGGCGCGGCGGCTACGACGGCAGGCACAGCGGCGACGGCGGAGGCCGCTGCGGCGGCGATCTGGCTGCCCGCCGGCACGACGGCGTTATACATGCCTTCCCAGTCGAGGCCATCGGCGCTGACGGTGGAAACAGCGGCGGCTGGCGCCGCCACGACCACCTCGGCAACCACCACGGCGACTTCCGCCACCACGGCGGCGGCCGGCGCGTGTGCGTCCATGCCCTTGCCTTCGATGGCGTTCGTCAGGATGTGTTCCAGCTCTTCCGGCATGGCCGGCAAGGCTTCCGGCGCGGCACCGTTGGCCAGTTCCGTCAGCTGGTCGGCGACGAAACCGGACGCTTGCAGCGCCGCCTCGATGGCGATCGGGGTCACCGGCGCGGCGCCCGTACGCAGGGCGTCGAACAGATTTTCCGTCAGATGGCAGGCCGCCACCAGTGCAGGCAGGCCCATGAAGCCGGCGCCACCCTTGATGGTGTGGAAGGAACGAAACACGGCATTCAGTGTTTCCTTGTTGTCAGGATCACGCTCGAGGCGCAATAAGTGCTCTTCAACATTAACCGCAAGATCCATCGCCTCAACGACGAAATCCTTGAGCATATCGTCCATTAGAATCCCAAATCCGCAAGAAGGTCGTCTACATTATCCTGGTCCAGTGCCACCGACGGCACGGATGGGCCCTGCATCAGCGGCACCGGCTTTTGCGCCAGTTTTTCGCGCACTTCGGCCGGCGCGTTGTCGCGCAGCAGCTGAGCCAGCTCGTGCTCCACCGTCTTGGTGATGTTGACCACTTTTTTGATCAGCTGGCCCGTGATGTCCTGGAAGTCCTGCGCCATCATGATTTCCAGCAAGCGCGCTTTTTCCGCTTCCGTTGCCTCGGCAACAGCTTGCGCGAACTGGCGCGAATCGCCGGCCAGGGCCTTGAACTCTTCCAGGCTCAGCTTGCCATCAAACAGCGCCGTCCAGCGGCTGTCCATGTCCTTGGCTTTCTTCGACAGCACATCTTGCGCCGGCATGCCTTCGTCGAGCGTATTCAGGACCTTGTTGGCGGCCTGTTCCGTCAGGGTGGCGACATATTCCAGGCGGTCCTGTGCGTCGACGATCTGCGACGACGCTTCCGTCAACGCCTTGTCGTAGCCCAGTTCGCGCAGCGAATCATGCAGCAGGCGCACGATGCCGCCCAGGCGTTCGAACATCGGCTTGTCGGACTGGTCGACAGGATCGGCCGCTTCGCCGGGCACGCCTGCGGCTGTCGCAGGCGGCGCTTCCGGCGCGGCAGCGGCTGGCGCTTCCGCTGCGGCTGGCGGCACGGCGGCGCTGGCCGACACGGAGTCGAACAGCGCGTCAAAATCGTCGTCCGCGATCACGGCTGCGGGCGCTGCGGCAGGCGCGGGCTTGGGAGCGGCCGCACTTTGCGCAGATACTTCATCGAATAATGCATCGAAATCATCAGCGGCGTTGGTCATATCCCTGCTTCTCCATAATTTGTCAAAATTCCGCCTGAACTGTGCGTTTTACAGACTGATACCCACAATTTCTCGATTAAGATGATTTGAGGCAATACCGCTGCGATGGTGCGAGTGTAGCAGGGCGCCGCCCTGTTGGTAAATCTCAAAACGCGCTTCCTGGTGTAAAGCTGGCCCACAAGAGCTTTTCCGTGAGGAAATAAGTGTTCCTGCTGTTGTATTTTGAAATACTACCATTGGCATGCGTGCAAGAGCACGCGGCGCACAAGAAATCCTGCTCGCGGGCGGCTGCGCAACAGTGTTCATGCCTGGCGTTGCGGCTAAAACACGATCTTTCTGCCAATGTTGTCTATACTGAAGGTGCAATAGTATTGATAATTATCAAGTCTTTACATGAATACCATGCTGCTGCCGCGCCTACAATAAGGGGCGTTGCACGCGCTGAGTCACCGCCAAAGGACCTGCCATGTATAAGAAAATTCTGATCGCCACGGACGGCTCCACCGTCTCCAACCTGACGGCCTGTGCCGGCGTTGCCTTTGCCGAACAGATGCAAGCCGACATCCTTGCCGTGTACGTGGCGCCCGAGTACCAGTACCCGGTGTACATCGAAATCATTCCACCGAGCTATCCCAGCGAAGAGGAGTACCGCATCGCCATGCGCAAGGCGGGCGCCGACCACTGGCAGCCGATCCTCGACGCGGCCGCCAAGCGGGGCCTGGAAGCGACGGGCCTGACGGCCTTTTCCGACAGCCCGGCCCTGAAAATCGTGGAAGTGGCGCAATTGCAGCACTGCGACCTGATCTTCATGGGCTCGCATGGCCGCAGCGGCTGGGGGCAATTGCTGCTCGGCAGCGTGACCAACAAAGTACTGTCGCACTCTAAATTGCCAGTGCTCGTGCATAGGCTGATCAAGGAACCCCCGTCAAAATAAGGGGTCACATGGCCACGCAGGCCGCCGCATCGCGCTGCGCGGGTAAAAGGCAACACTACGGCCTTTTCAGTTAAAATGACAACGTTTCTCGTTTCTTAACACCTGGCCGGCCGCCACGAAACGGCCAGGACACCTTACACGCTTCCAGATTGCGCGCCTATGATACGTATTGTGATTGCCGACGACCACACCATCATGCGGGAAGGATTGAAGCGCATCCTTGACGGCGCGCCGGACATCGACATCGTGGGCGAAGCCATCGACGGCTTTGAGGTACTCAACCACGTGCGCCAGGGTGGCTTCGACCTGTTGCTGCTCGACCTGTCGATGCCGGGCCGCAGCGGCGTCGACCTGATCCGGCAAATCCGCAGCGAGGCGCCCAAGCTGGCCATCCTGATCCTCACCATGCACGAGGAAGAGCAATATGCGGTGCGCGCCATCCGCGCCGGCGCGCAAGGCTATCTGACCAAGGAAAGCGCGGGCACCCAGCTGGTGGGCGCCATCCACAAGGTGGCGTCGGGCCGCCCCTACATCAGCGCCGAGGTGGCAGAGCAGCTTGTGCTCAACATCATGATGCCGAATGAAAGCTTGCTGCACAAACAGCTGTCGGACCGCGAGTTCGAAGTCTTTTCCCTGCTGGTGGCAGGCAAGTCGATCACGGAAATCGCCAACAATCTGCACCTGAGCGTGAAAACTGTGAGTACGCACAAGACGCGCATCATGCAAAAGATGGGCATGAGTTCGCTGTCGGAAATGGTGCAGTATGCCGTGGCACACCGCCTGCTTTCCCCCTTCAAGACCTGAGCGGCCCGCGCGCGCCGCCGTAGGAACAATCCTACATCAACTGCCATAGCTCCTACTGCCATATTCAGCCACTGCTGATATGAATTGCATACGGTTGTTGGCATACTGAAACCAGTCATCAAGTTGCTGGGAAGTTATTTCATCACACAGCAAGTCTTCAGCGCATTGAGATTTACCCGCCTGGACGCGCGCCGCCCCATCCTTGCCCGCCGCCCTGTGCACCTTGTCATTCAACTCTGCACTACCTGTCACCAGGAGATGAACATGCTGTCCACGCAAACGCCTGAAACCCGCGCTGCCGCGCCATCGCTGCCCCCCTCCTCTCCGATGGAAGCGGGGCGCCAGCGCCAGGGGCGGCTATGGTCGAACCTGAAGGAGGTGTGCGACCTGCTGCATATCTCCAGCGCCTGCACCATCGCCGCCGATGAACTGCTGTTCCAGCACGTGCAATTCAAGACGGGCCAGCGCGTGCACACCATCGGCCAACCGTTCGACACCCTGTACATCGTCAATTCGGGCTTCCTGAAAACCGTGCTCATCGATGAATTCGGCAATGAGCAGGTACTCAGTTTTCCCATGAAGGGCGACATGCTGGGCGTCGACGGCATCCACTCGCGCCATTACTCCTCGGAAGCGGTGGCCCTGTCCGACTGCGACCTGATCCTGCTGCCGTTCAAGAAGCTGACGGCGCTGGGCCGCGTGCACCTGGAACTGGAAAACGTCATGTACGGCGTGATGAGCCGCGAACTGGTGCGCGAGCAAGCCATGATCGGCATGCTCGGCGCCCTCAGCGCCGAAGCCCGCGTGGCGCGCTTCCTCGTCTCGCTGGCCGACCGCTTCGCGCAGATGGGCTACTCGAGCAAGCTGTTCAACCTGCGCATGACGCGCCATGAAATCGGCAGCTACCTGGGCCTGACCCTGGAAACGGTCAGCCGCACCCTGTCTGCCTTCAATGAAATCGGCCTGATCTCGGTCGACCAGCGCACCATCGGCATCAAGGACCCTGACGCCCTGAAAACCCTGCGCCGCCTGCCGCCCTCGCGCTCGCGCGCCAAGCAGCTGGCCGCCGCCAAGCTCAAGGCCGACACCACGGCGGCCGCCACCGCCTCGGCGCAATTGCTGGCCACGATATAACGCCAGCCGATTCACGCCAGCCGATTCACGCCAGCCGATTCCTTCAAGCTTGGCACAGGCTTGACCCGGTCAAGGCACACCGCCTTGCCGGGTCTTTTTTGCTGTCCACCCCTTCTCCCGCCCGCTGGCGCCACCGCGCGCCACGCCCACGGCACGCCCCTCCCCGGCAGTCAAAAAAAAGCCTGCATCGGGCACAAATAAGCCTTGCTTTTCGGGCCACATTCAACAATAATGCAAATACGAATCATTCTCAACTGAGACAAAGAAAGCCCAACATGCACAGCTCAAAACCAGCCTTGATCCAGGATGCCGCTACTGCCCACGTCCGTCCTCCCGTCAGCATGGCCCAGCCGGCGCGCCGCATCACCAGCGAAGCCCTGCTGCAGCAGGGCCGCGAAGTGGAAATTGAGCACAGCGGCAAGATCTATCGCCTGCGCGTCACCCAATTGAACAAGCTGATCCTGACTGCCTGAAGCAGCACGGCAGCCAGTCACCACACTCGCCAGCCAGTCGCGCCGCGTGCGCGCAGCCAGCCAAACCACCCGCACAGGAGTGTTTGATGGCGAACGACCGACCTTCCCCGATGTTTCCTTCCCCGCAAGGCCAGCAGCCTGAATTGCTGCTGTCGGCCGTGCTGCACCTGATGTCGCACTACCATGCGGGTAGTCCCTGCGAGAAACTGGCGGGCGTCATCGAACGCCACCTGCAAGTGCTGTCCAGTTCGCCCGGCCTGGGTCCCGTGTTGCAAGCGACCTGCCAGCAACTGTCGCAGCAATGGGCCGCCCTGGTGGCGCTGCACCGGCCTGCGCCGCCGAAGACCACCTGGTTCGAGCGCCTGCTACGCCTGCTGAGCGCCAGGCGCCCTGCCTCGCCCCTGCCGCAATAATTTCTCTTCAACACCTCTCACTCCCCAACAGGATATCGCCATGTGTGACAAAGACCAGTCCCTGCCCGTGATCAGCAATTGTTCCAGCGGCGAGGCCGAAACGGCCGCACTCGCTTCGCGCCGCCGCCGGCTGTGGGAACTGTCGCACACCTGCCATTGTCCGCTGGTCGGCGTGGGTTTGCCATTGGGCTACCTGCGCAAGCTGGTGAGCAAGATGACGGGCGGACGCGTGCTGGCCGACGACTACGAAGTGCATGTGGGCGCCGTGACGGAATGCGGGGTGCGCAACCGCCTGTCCGAAGCCCTGCAAAAGGAACTCGAACGCCGCTACGCTCCCGTCATCCTGCGCTTTCGCGGCGCCAAGACCACGGAGCAGGTAGCGCAACTGTGGCGCACGGCCGTCGCCAACGGCGACGTGTCGGGCGCCTTCTGGGCCGGCCTGACGCACCCGCGCTGCGACGCCGAGCTGGAAGAGCAGATGTGCCGCGACTTGCACATGATCCAGCACCAGGCCGGCGCCTGCGTGCGCGCCGACATGGGAAAATTTACCGCCTTGCAGGAAGAAAATGCGCGCCTGACGCACGAACTGGCCAAGCTGCAACAGCGCAGCCAGGCCATGCTGATGGAAAAGACGGGCGAACTGGAACGTCAGGAAGCCGTGCTGCTGCGCACGCGGGCCGAATCGATTGGCAAGGATAGCGTCATCGATGGCTTGCGCTGTGAGCTGGCGCAATTGCAGGCCGCCATCCCGGCACTGGAATCGCGCACGCGCCTGGTCGAACGCCTGGCGCAAATGGATGAGCGCGAAAAAGAATTACGCCAGCAAATCGCGGAATTGAAGCAGGCCCAGCCACGTCCAAGCGCCGCCGTGCCGCCACCGGCGCCGAAGCTGGAAGTGCCGACGGGCGGCAAGCTGAAAATGCCGATCCGCCTGGTCGATCAAAGCGTCTTGTGCGTGGGCGGGCGCAGCGGCAATGTCGCCACCTACCGCGCCCTGATCGAGCGGGTCGGCGCGCAGTTCGCCCACCACGACGGCGGCCTGGAAGACAATGCCAACCTGCTCGATTCGAGCCTGGCGGCGGCCGACCTGGTGATTTGCCAGACGGGCTGCATCAGCCACAGCGCCTACTGGCGCGTCAAGGATTATTGCAAGCGCACGGGCAAGCGCTGCGTCTTCATCGACAACCCCAGCATTTCCAGCCTGGCGCGCGGTCTGCAGGAAGTGAGCGGCGAGATGGACACGGCGCCGCTGGCCGCGCTCCAGCCGTAAGCAGCCCGTCTGTATTAATACACGTCGCGCCGGTAGCGCCCTTCGGCTGCCAGCGCGTCGAGCGCGGGCCGGCCCAGCATCTCCTGCAGGGCCTGGTCGACGCCGCCGGCCATGCCGGCCAGGCTGCCGCAAATGTAGATGGCCGCGCCCTGCTCCAGCCACAATGTGATTTCATCGGCATTGCCGCGCAGGCGGTCTTGCACGTAGGTGCGCTCGGCCTGGTCGCGTGAAAACGCCAGGTCCAGGCGCGGTAAATCGCCGCTGGCGTGCCAGCCTTCAATTTCTTCGCGATAATGGAAATCGTGGGCCGCGTTGCGCTCGCCAAAGATCAGCCAGTTGCGCCGCTGCCCTGCCAGCACGCGGCTTTTCAAATGCCCGCGCAAACCGGCGATGCCGCTGCCGTTGCCGATCAAAATCAACGGCCGCTGGGCATTGTCTTCCAGGCGAAAGCGTTTGTGCTGGCGCAGGCGCAGTTGCACCACGTCACCGACAGACGCCTGCGCCGTGAGCCAGCCCGAGGCCAGGCCCAGGCTGCCGTCGGGATGCGCATGCCGGCGCACCAGCAAATGCACGCTGCCATCGCGCGGAATCGAGGCGATCGAATATTCGCGCGGTTGCGATGGGTCGGCCGGCGCGGCCACTTGCACCAGGTCGCCCGACTGCCAATCCGGCAAACTGCCTGACACGGGCGCCAGTTCCACATGATAGATGGCGCCACCGGCGCTGCCCGGATTGAGCAGCTGCCTTTGCGTCAAACGCCAGTCGCCGAAGGCGGGGGCGCTCCAGTCTGGCGCGTCGCTGGTGCCGGCCAGGTGGCTCAGGTGCTGGAACCATTGTTCGATGGCGGCGCTGGCGCTGCGGTCGACCTCGATGCGTTGAAACAGGCGCGAGGCGCCCTGCGTAGCCAGCCAGGCATCGAGCGCGCGGCCGAAGCCGCAAAACTGGCCATAGCTGCGGTCGCCCAGGGCCAGCACGGCGTAATGCAATTGCGGCAGCGCCAGTTCGCCCGTCATCAATCGGCCCATGAAGGCGGCCGCATTGTCGGGCGCATCGCCTTCGCCATACGTGCTGACCAGGAACAAGGCCCGTTCCGCTTGTTGCAGATCCATGGCCGTGAGTTCGGCCAGCGCGCACAGGCGCACGGGGATGCCGGCCAGTTGCAGGCTCTGCGCCGTTTGCGTGGCCAGTTCCTCGGCATTGCCCGTCTGGCTCGCATACGCCACCAGCCAGGCCGGATTGTTGGCCAGCGCTGCCCTGGCGGCAGCGGACGCGCGGCGCTTGGCGCGTGCGCGCAGCCAGGGCGCCAGGCATACGCCCGCGTAGCTGAGGGACAAGGTGGCCAGCAAGGCCAGCCGCGTCGTATCGTGCGTAAAAATCATGGGAAATAACTGTTCATTCGTCGAGCATGGCCAGCATGTGGCTGCTCAGCGTTTCGTGGTAGCCATCGCCGTCGCGCCGCAGGAAGCGCGCGGCCAGGCCCTGCTCTTCGGCCAGCACCATGCCAGCGTCTGGTCCCAGCACCGTCAGGGCCGTCGACCAGGCGTCGGCCGCCATGCATTGCTCATGCACGACAGTGACGGAAGCGAGTTGATTAGCGATCGGCATGCCGCTGCGCGGATCGATCGTATGGGAAAAACGCACCGTGCCGTCCTGGAAAAAACGCCGGTAGTCGCCCGAGGTCGCTACGGACAAGCCATGCAGCGCCAGCAACATTTCCGGCGGATGCTTGGCATGATCGGCACTATCGGCCGCACCATCGACCTGTTCCAGCATCACCCACCACGGCTGGCCGTCGGGCTTGCTGCCGGCGCCGCGCAGCTCGCCGCCCACTTCGACCAGGTAATGGCCGATGCCCTGGCTATCCAGGTAGCGGGCCAGGCGGTCCACGCCATAGCCCTTGGCCACGGCCGAAAAATCGAGTTGCAAGCCACCGGGCTGGCGCGCGCGGCGGGCCGGCAAGTCCAGCTCCAGGCGGCGGCGCTGGCGCTGCGACAGCAGCAGCGCCAGCGTATCGTCTTTCGGCGGCAGGAAGCCCGGTTCATCGTAGCGATGGCTGGGACCGAAGCCCCACAGATTGACGAGGGCGCCCGCGCACGGGTCGTACGCGCCACCGGACGCTTGCGATACGTGCATGGCAAAGCCCAGCACCTCGCAAAACGCGGCGGGCAGGCTGTGCCAGCTGCCCGGCTCGGCTCGGTTGAAACGGCCCAGGTCGGACGCATCGCTCCAGTGGCTCATTTGCGCCACGACCAGGTCCAGCTGTTGCTGCAAGCCCTGCTGCAGGTCGGCGCTGCCGGCGCGTCCCGGCATGGCGGACTCGACCAGGCGCACCGACCAGCTGGTGCCCATCGTCAAGCCGCGCAAGTCCCGGATCGCGGCGCCGGGCGGCGCGACCTGATCGGAAATATGCTGCGGCAGCAGGACCCGGCGCATCGGCGAGCTCGTGAAGAGGCCGCCGCTTACTGCGGCAGCACTTCCACGGTAGCCGCGTACGTCATGCGGCGCTCGGGCATGGCTGGCGGCTGGCCGGCCACGGCCGGTGCGGCCGCTGGCCACGTGCTGCTCAGGTAATACATGCCGGCTGCCGGCACCGTAAACGTGATCTCGCCCTTGGCATCGGTGCTCTGGCGGATTTCACCGAGCACGCCACGGTAGCGCACGCCGCCTGGCACCAGGCTGAAGGCCTGGTTCGCCGCCGGCTTGCCGTCGACCAGGAAGCGCCAGGTGGCTTTCTCGCCCGCGCGCAAGTCGTTCGGGTGGGTCACTGGCACGAATTCCAGGCCCACGCCCGTCGGCTTGAACACTTCCATGCTGGTTTCGCCATTGCTGAAGAAAGTTTCCAGGCGGCTGGCCGTGCGCGTGACTTTCACGTCTTGCGCATCGGCCGGCATGTCTTTCTTGAAGGTTTCCTCGTTGCCACGGAAACGTTTCTGCTCGCCATTTTGCTTGTAGCTGGCCATCACGTTTTGCGACACGATGGCCGCCTTGTACGTGCCCGGCTTTTCCATTTTCACGTCGAAGACGCTGCGCAAGCGGCCCGTGACGGTGTTCGCCGGCGCCACTTTCGCGCCATCCGGACCGGTCACTTGCAGCGCGTCCAGGCGCAGCGGCTGGTGGTCGATCTCGAACAGGCCATCGGAGACGGCCGCGTCCACCGTCACCCAGGCGTCCTTGCTTTCCACCATCGTGCTCGATGGCACCATCCAGCCGCGGTGGGCGTGGGCGTTCATGGCCAGGCCGGCCAGCGCCAGGGCGATCAGGGGTTTATTGAATTGCTTGAACATGATGTGCGCCTTATGGTTTGAGTTGGACGACGACATTGCCGAGTTCTTCCTTGCCTTTGGCAGGCACGGACTGGGCCGACTTCAGCGGCCACTGGAACGGCACGCGCACCAGTTCGCGTCCACCCGCTTCGCGCGCCGCTTCCACCACCACCTGGTATTCGCCGGCCGGCAGCTTGTCGAGCAAGGCCTTGGCGCCGGGGAAAGTCAGCGTATGTTCGCCCGGCGCACGCGTGGCGCCGCTGACGCCGTCGACCGGCATGGCCAGGTCGCGACCGCTCTTGCGCCACCATTGACGCATGTCCTTCAGCCATTTCTCGCCTGCCTTGTCCTTCTTTTTCACGTCATACAGCACCGTCAGGTTGCCGACGACCTTTTGATCGGCCGTTTCCAGCCACGCCGCCACGTAGGGACGGTGGTACTCCGCCACGTTCAGTTGCGGAATCTCAATCTTGAGGGCCAGGTCGGCCGCCATCGCCGACGTACCGATCAGGGGAAGGCCAAGCGCCAGGGAGTAGCGTAATTTCATGGTGTGCCTGTAAAAAGGAAAAATAAAAACGATCAGTGAATAAACAGCAAGGCGATCGCGCAAGGTATCAAGATACCGAGGCCAACCATCGGCCAGGTAAATGGCCGGTTGGCCGCGTGGAACTTCAAAATCAATAGCCCCGTCAGGCAAAACACGATGCAGGCGCCGGCAAAAATGTCGATGAACCAGCTCCAGGCCACGCCCGTGTTGCGGCCCTTGTGGACATCGTTGAGCCAGGATACCCAGCCCCGGTCCGTCAATTCATATTCGGCAGCCCCGTCTTCCAGGCCGATGCGCACCCAGGCGTCACCGCCCGCCTTCGGCAACGGCAGGTAAACTTCGTCGACGCTCCATTCGGCGGGACGGCCACCCGCATTGAGCGACCATTGCTGCTTGAGCCAGGTCTCGGCGGCGGCCGGCATGGGTGCATTGGCGCCATCGTGACTGGCGGCATATGCGGCCAGTTGCGTGACCAGCGGGGCCGGCAATGTCGCCTGCTGGCGCGTAATCGCCGGCTTGGCCTCGATCTGGCCAGCGTGGTTCAGGGTGATGCCGGTGATAGCGAACAGAAACATACCCAGCAGGCAAAGCGCCGAGCTGATCCAGTGCCATTGATGCAAGTTCTTCAGCCAGACGGCGCGGCTGGCGTTGTTCTTGGCCTTGTCTGCGGCGCCCGCATTACCCATAGCTCGCTCCCGGCAAGCAGCGGGCCAGGTGGCGCGACAAGTCAGTGTGCTTCATTCCCATCCTTCAATCAAAGTGCATGCTGATATTTTCAAACAAATGATAATGATTATCATTTATTAAGTCAATACATGGAGCGCTCCGCCGGGCCAGCGTTTTGTAACAGCTTTGAAACAAAGCCGGCCTGCTACGTAAGCTGCCGTACAGAGCCGTTTGTCGCATCCGCCTATGCTGTTGTTCAGGACAACCAACAAGGGAGCACCCCATGCAAGCGTATTCCAGCGAACAACTGGCCAGCATCGCGGCCAGGATCAAGGACGTCAAATTCGGCATGCTGACCACCAGCGACGACATGCGCACTCTCTCCAGCCGGCCCCTGACGCAACAGCAGGTCGACAACGAAGGGCAGATCTGGTTCTTTGTCTCGGACGAGGCCGCCTACACGCGCGACTTGCTGAACAATCCGCAAGTCAATGTCAGCTTCGTCGACACGGGCGACAGCCTGTATGTGTCCGTCTGCGGCCATGCGCAGTTGCTGAGGGACCGCGCGAAGGCGGAGGAATTGTGGAATCCGCTGTTGAAAGCCTGGTTCCCGGGTGGACTCGACGATCCGAAGCTGTCGCTGATCAAGGTGACGATACAGTCGGCCGAGTACTGGGATAGCAGCGCCAGCAAGATGATGCAATTCTATGCCATGGCCAAGGCGGCCATCATGGGCGAGCCACCGAAAGACCTGGGCGAACATGGCCGGGTCGAGCTGTAACAGAGCTTTACTGATTGACACGCGCGCAGGCAGGCATGGCCAGCCAGCGTGCGCGAACACGCTTGACGGCTGACCCTGCGGGGATGCTTAGGCAAGCAAGACGGGCCGCTCAGACGCCCGTACTGCCCGTGGTGTCGGGCGCATCGTCAGCGCTCTGCCGGCTCTGGCCGGCGGAACCGGACTGATGATGGGGCAAGCGGTCGGCGCGCCGTACTTCGCCGATGGAAAACAGATCGTCGCCGATATCGAGACCCTGCTCGCTATCGACCAGCACAAAGTTCTCGGCCGACTCGGCCGTACTTTGCTTGTTGCCCGGCGTGGACGGCATGGACGGCGTGCCGCCCGGGCTATTGCCGGGCTGCGGCGTAGTGGAGTTACCCATCATCTTCCCCCTGATCGTAAGTGCGAGTCGATTGCAGATTGACTGCGGCTTGGCCGTCGCCGGCGCCGCTATTTCATCATAGTGCATGCCTGCTGCATTGCATCAAAATTTTGCGACTGGCCGGCGGCAATGCGTGATTCCCGCCGGCCAGACTTGCCTTGCTACGGCTTGCGCCTACTTGTTGCGTGAACCGGACGAGCCCGACCCTGAACTTGAACCTGAACCTGAGCCACCGCTTTGCTTGTTGCCACTGTCGCGGTTGCCCTCCTGGTTCATGCTGGCATTCTCACGCGAGCCGCTGGAGCTGGAGCTGGCGGCACTTTGCCGGCTGCCATCGTTCTTGTGGCTTTGGCTGCCTGCGCGGCGCGCTTCTTCCGACGTGAATTCATGGGCCGTGCCCTTTTCATGCGCCGCACGTCCGCCTTCGCTGGCGATTTCGCGCTGCTGGGCAGGGTCCATGGAAGCGAAGCCACGCTTGCTGGTATCGCTTTGCTTGTTGCCGCCGCTGCCGCTACTACCACTGCTGCTGCCGGCTTTACTACCTTGCTGTTTATTGTCGCTCGATGTGGCCATGATGATCTCCTTGATCGATGGAATCAGACACAATGCAAAAAACAATGCAAACCATGCAATTCTTGCCCCTCGCATGACAAGGGAACTCTCATCTTAGTGCGCACATGGGGCGCAAGAAATAGGAGGATGGCAAGAGCGCATGTAGGATGAGTCCCGCCCTTGGTGGCACAATTACTTTCAGTTTTCCACCAAAAGTACCAAACACTCATCAGTTAGCGGGCAGCAGGACAATCATTACTGCGCCTTGTGTGCTGTGAAACGCAGGGGAGGCGGCCGCGCATCCGGCGCACTGCCATGGGACAGGCGCCGCAGATGGCATGAATAACTCAGGAAGCGAACAGGATGGCCCAGAACAGCATCAGCAAGCCGGCAATCGACACACACCACACCAGTGTGCGCACGACGGGCACGCCAAACGCGTACAGGGGCAGATACAGCACGCGGGCGGCCAGGTACAGAGCGGCGCCGTACAGGGTCAGCGCGCTTTCCTGCGCCGTCACGTGGGCGATCAGCACGGCGGCGGCGAACAGGGGCAGGGTTTCAAACAAGTTCGCCTGAGCCCGCTGCAAGCGGCCCGTGATCTTGCCCACGGGCGGCCCGTCGCCGTCGCGCGCGCTGACGTTATACGCCGTGCCCGTTTCGCGCGTGCGAAACAACGCAGGCAGCAGGATTTGCACCAGCGCCAGCACCAAGGTGCAGCCCAGCATGGTCAGTTCAGGAGTCATCTTTACCTCTGCGGATGGGATAGGCAAGCCGTGCCGGCGCGTGCCCGTCAGGGTTGGTCGAGTGCTGCTTGTAATTCCGTCAAATCATACGGCTTGCGCAAGACACTGGCGGAAAAGCCCAGTTCATCCATCGATTCCTTGCCATAGCCGGTGGAAAAGATGATGCGCATGCCCGGTTTCTCGCGCAGCACCATGCGTGCCAGCGCGATGCCGGACATGCCGGGCAGGCTGACATCGGTAAACAGGATATCGAAGTCTTGCTCGTTGAGCAATTTCCACGCCGCCTCGCCATCGGACACGCCGCTGACCGTGTGGCCCAGCATGCCCACCAGCTCGCACACCATCAGCTGGGAATCGAGATTGTCTTCCACCACGAGTATCTTCATCGATGTCGGCATATCCCCCTGCGGTTCGGGCGCATGGCCAGTCAGATCCAGCCCCGGCGTACCGCTTCCCAGCACGCTGGCCGCCGTGCTGCCGCTTGCCGGAGAGCCGGCCACCGGCGCGCCGGAGCGTTCAAACTGGCGCGCGCGCATTTGCTGCTGGCGGTTGGCCAGCACATGGCGCAGCTTGCGCGCCAGCTCTTCGCGCCGGTACGGCTTGCTGAGCAATTCCACGCCCGCGTCGAGCCTGCCCTCGTGCACGATCACATCCTGCGCGTAGCCCGAGGTAAACAACACGGCGATATCGGGCTGCAATTCACGCGCCTGGCGCGCCATCTCCGTGCTGCTGACGGGACCTGGCATGATCACGTCCGTAAACAGCAAGTCGATCTGCGCGCCACTGTGCAGCACGGCCAGCGCGCTTTCGCCATCTTCCGCCTTGAGCACCGTATAGCCGAGAGCACCGAGCATGTCGACCACGGTGGTGCGCACGCCCACGTCGTCTTCCACCACCAGTACGGTTTCCGTGCCGCCCGTGACGACACCGCTCAACTCCAGCTCCTCGTCCGCTTCGGCCATCAGGGAACGGGGCAAATAGATTTTGACTCCCGTGCCCACACCAGGCTCACTGTAGATGCGGATATGGCCGCGGCTTTGCGTGACGAAACCATACGCCATCGACAGGCCCAGGCCCGTGCCCGCGCCTTCCGGCTTGGTGGTGAAAAACGGCTCGAACGCACGCTGCAGCACGGGGCCGCTCATGCCGCGGCCCGTATCCGTCACCGACAGCATCACATACTGCCCCGCCGGCACATCGACCAGCTTGTGCACATACTGTTCGTCGAGCACGACATTGCCCAGCTCGATGGTCAGCTTGCCCGCGCCATCCATGGCGTCGCGCGCATTGATGGCCAGGTTCAGGATGACGTTCTCGATCTGGCTGCGGTCGACCAGGGTATTCCACAGCCCGCCGCCGCCCACCAGCACGATGTCGATCGCTTCGCCTATGGCGCGCCGCAGCAGCGCATCCATATTGCGCACCACGCGGGCCAGGTCGGCCACCACGGGTTTCAACGGTTGACGCCGCGCAAACGCCAGCAGGTGCGACGACAGCTTGGCGCCGCGCTCGACGGCGGCAATCGCCGTGTCCAGGCGCTGGCGCATGAGGCCATCCGAGCCCGTCAGGTGGTGCAGCAAATGCAAATTGCCGGAGATGATTTGCAGCACGTTGTTGAAGTCGTGCGCGATGCCGCCCGTCAGCTGGCCCACGGCTTCCATCTTTTGCGCCTGGCGCAAGGCGTCTTCGGCCTTGGTGCGCTCAGCCACTTCCTGTTCGACACGGTGTTCCAGCGTTTCGTTCAATTCATGCAGCGCTTTTTCCACGCGGCGCCGGTCCGTGATATCGGTCTTGACGGCGATCAGGGAACGCGTATGCCCCTGCTCATCGACCAGACGGCTGACATTGCTCGACACCCACACCTGCGAGCCGTCGGGCTTCAAATAGCGTTTTTCCAGCGAGAAAGACTCGCCTGTTTCCACCAGGCGCCGGAACAGTACGCTGTTGCCGGGCACATCCGCCGGATGCATGATGTCGTTCATGTTCAGGCTCAGCAGCTCTTCGGCCGAGCGGCCCAGCATGCGGCACAAGGCCCCGTTGACCCTCTGGAAACGGCCATCGAGGCCAAGCTCGGACAAGCCCACGGAGGCCTGGCCGAAAATGGCCGCCATGCGCTCCTGGCTGGCGTTGAGTTCATCCTCGATCTGGCGCCGCTCCGTCACGTCGAACGACACGCCCACGTAGCGGCGCTGGCCCGGCATGCGGCCGGCCACCACCTCGCCCTGGCGCGCAATCCAGCGCAGCGCACCGTCGGCAGGGCGGCGGATGCGGTATTCCACGTATTCGAGGGGATTGGGCGTCAGGTCCAGCTTGCTCGGTCCGACCTTTTGCTGGTCGCGCGCATCGACCAGGCTCACCAGCAGGCGTTCCGTCACCTCCTCCTCGTCGGCAAGACCCCACAGGCGGCGGAAGGTAGGCGACACCAGCATCGCGCCCGTCTCCGGGAACCATTCGAAGGTGCCGATACCGCCCGCCTGCTGGGCCAGGCGCAAGCGTTCCTCGCCTTCCATGCGCTCGGTGACATCGATGCCCTCGACGAGGATGCCCGTGACCACGCCCTCGTCATCCTTGATGGGCTGGTAGACGAAATCGATCTGGCGCTGGCCCGTCTGCCCATCCGCCGTCTGCAAATCCACTTTGACCTGGCGCCCCTCGTAAGGTTCGCCCGTGCGGTAGACCTGGTCGAGCAGTTCGATGAAGCCTTGTTGCTTGACTTCAGGCAAGGCCGATTCCACGGTTTCCCCCAGCAGCGCCAATTCGGGGCGTCCCACCAGGCGCAGATAATGTTCATTCGCCAGCTCGAACACATGCTGCGGCCCGCGCAGCAGGGCCATGAAGCTGGGCGCCTGCTGGAACAGGGCGCGCAGCAGCGCGCGCTCCTCGCCCAGGCGGCGGTTGGCCGCGCGCACGGCCTCGCTCTCGGCCTGCAAGGTGGTGTTGAGTTGGCCCAGCTCGGCCGTGGCCAGCTTCAGCTGGCGCCCCTCTTCCATGCGCGCCGTCAATTCCAGCGCCGTGCACAGCACGCCGTCCACCTGGCCGTCGGCGCCATGCACGGGCGCATAAAACAGGTCGAAGCAAACATCCGTCGGTTTTCCATCACGCAACAGCGGCAAACAGCGCTCGCGGTGCACCTGCGTCTCGCCGCGCAATCCCGCTGCGAGGATGCGCGCGTTCCAGTCCCAGATTTCGGGCCAGACGGCGGGTACCGTGCCGCCCAGCGCCGCCGGATGGCGCGCGCCGGCGATCGGAATGTAGTCGTCGTTGTAAATCATGACGTGCTGCGGGCCCCACATCAGCACCATCGCCATCGGCGAATTGAGCATGATGTCGACGCTGGTGCGCAAATGGGCGGGCCAGCCTTCGAGTGCGCCCAGGCTAGTGGCGCACCAGTCATGCTGGCGCACCAGTTCGCCCATGCTGCCGCCGCCGGACGGCCAGGCTGGCGCGCGCATGTCGCCGCTCATGTGGCCAGTCCCGCTTGCACGCGCACCTGGCACTGGCGCGGGATGCGCACCGTCGCCAGCGTGCCCTGCGTGGCCGTCGAACTGATCTCTACCGTACCGCCGTGGGCCTTGACGAACATGTTCACCGTGTACAGGCCCAGTCCCAGGCCCTGCCCCGTCCGGCGCTTCTCGCCCGCTTGCTGGAACGGCTCGAACAGGGTCGGCAGCAAGGCAGCGGGAATCACGCCACGGTTAGCGATGCGCAACTCAATGCAGTCGGCGGCGCGCCCGTCGAGGGACAGTTGCACCGGCTTGCCCGCCTCGCCATGCGTGATGGCATTGCACAAGAGATTCGAGATGACTTGCGACAGCAAACCCGCATCGCATTGCACGTGCAGCTCGCCGACACTGCTGACTTCGACCAGCGGGGCCTGGCCGGCCGTCTCGCATTCCTCGACGATGGCGCGCGCCAGCGCCAGGTAGTCGTGCGTGCTGGTGCGCAACTCCATCGTGCCGGAACGGATGCGCGCCAGGTCCAGCAGTTGGTCGACCATGCGCGCCATGCGCTTGGCGCTGCTTTCGATGCGCTGCGCCGTGACGATCACCTTCGGGTGGTCGCTCATCATCGGCAACAGCATGGCGCCGTTCATCACCACCGACAGGGGCGTGCGCAAGTCATGGCCGAGCACGGCCGTGAACAGTTCATTGAGGTGCAGCGCATGCTTGAGCTCGTCGAGCTGGGCCGACAGTTCACGCTTTTGCTGGAACAGCTGCACCAGCACCGCCACCTTGCTTTGCAAGGCTTTCACGTCGATAGGCTTGTACAGGAAATCGACGGCGCCCGCCTCGTAGCCACGGAAGCTGTAGCTGGGCTCGCGCGACGCGGCCGTGAGGAAAATCAGGGGGATGCCGCGCGTGCGTTCGCTGCCGCGCATCAGTTCGGCCAATTCAAAACCGTCCATCTGCGGCATTTGCACGTCGATCAGGGCGAGGGCGACTTCATGCGTCAACAGCAGTTCCAGCGCTTGCGCGCCCGAACTTGCTTTCAGGATCACAATACCGGGCCGCGCCAGCACGGCTTCGGCGGCGACCAGGTTTTGCGCGATGTCGTCAACGACGAGGATATGGATAGGAGCGGTCACGGAATCATCTTCAGGCATCGCAACGGCAAGATGCCATCGTGTTTCGATATGAACATCAACATTGTTTCAATTCTCACATATATTACACGCACTGCCCCACTCCCATTCACTTGTGTTCGCCATCACCGAGCAAGGCCAGGCTGGCAGCCATCTGCGGCAAATCGAGCACCCGGTCGGCGCCCGCCAGCTTGAGCGCGGCGGCCGGCATGATGCCACAACTGGCCCGTTGCGGATCTTGCACCCAGGCGCTGCCGCCCAGTTGCCGCACGCGCGCCAGTCCCGCCGCGCCGTCGGCCGAAGCGCCCGTCAGGATGATGGCCAGCATGGCGCGCCGGTAGGCGTAGGCTGCCGTTTCCAGCAGGACATCGATGGACGGGCGCGAAAAATACACGGGTTCTTCCTGCGACAGGGAAAAACAGCCATCGGGTTCGATTTGCAGGTGGTAATCGGGCGGGGCAAAATACACGGTGCCCCCTTGCAGCGGCTCCTTGTCCTGCGCTTCGCGCAAGGGCAGCGCGCAGCGCGCCGCATACAGCTGCGGCACCTGGCTGGAACGGCCCGGCGCCAGGTGCAGCACCACCACCACGCTGGCGCGGCAGGTGGCGGGCAAGGCGCGCAGCACGATGCCCAGCGCTTCCACGCCGCCGGCCGAGGCGCCGATGGCGATCAGGCGCAGGCCGGCGGGCGGTGGCGCCACGTCGCAGGTCGGCAACATATCAGGCCCGCTGGAAGATGCGTTCAGCCGGGCTCAGCTCGTTGAAGCTGGCCGAATGGCGGCTGAAATGCAGGCTTTCCTTCATGCCCAGGCCCAGGAAGCCCCGGTTCACCAGCGCTTCGTGGAACAGGCCCAGGCTGCGGTCTTGCAAGTCTTTATTGAAGTAAATCATGACGTTACGGCAGGAAACCATGTGCACCTCCGAAAACACGCTGTCCGTCGCCAGGCTATGGTCGGCGAAGACGAACTGGCGCCGCAGGCGCCGGTCAAAGATGGCGCCCTTGTAGGCGGCCGTGTAATAGTCGGACAGCGAACGCTTGCCGCCGGCCAGTTGGTAGTTTTCGCTGAACTGGGCGATGCGCTCGACCGAATAGATGCCCGCTTCGGCAGCGGCCAGCGCCTCGACATTGATGTCGGTCGCATAAATCATGCTGCGTTCCAGCAAGCCTTCCTCTTCCAGCAAGATGGCCAGCGACCACACCTCTTCGCCGCTGCTGCAACCGGCCACCCAGATCTTGATGGAGGGATAGGTGTGCAGGACGGGCACGACTTTTTCGCGCAAGGCACGGAAATACGCGGGATCGCGGAACATCTCGCTCACCTGCACCGTAAAGAACTGCAGCATCTGCGCGAACATGGCCGGTTCGTGCAAGATGCGGTCCTGCAACTGCGACAGGCTGGCGCAGCCGAAGCGCTCCATGGCCTGGCGCATGCGCCGGCGCAGCGACGCCACGGAATAATCGCGGAAATCGTGCTGATAGCGCAGCAGTATTCCCTCAAGCAATAACTTCAGTTCGATATCGAAAATATCATCATCTAGCAATTTGACATCCACCCTTCTATCCATGCGGCATCCCCCGGCCCCGCACCACTTCGCGGGTGCATGGGGCCAGCCGGAATGCTAGCAGATCACTGGCGATTATCACGCAGCTAAAGCGCCAGTTAGGTACGCTGGCGTACGCTCGGCCCACTTTTTTCAGGCATCCACGCCCTTCATGCCCTCGTCCGTATAACGCGCGCCCGCCGCCATGCCCAAAGGAAAGGCGGCGTGCATCGCCGCCAGTTCCGCCCCATCCAGCTGCACGGCCAGCGCGCCGAGGTTGTCGTGCAAATACGCGATGCGCTTGGTGCCGGGAATGGGGATGATGTCATCGCCTTGCGCCAGCAGCCAGGCCAGCGCCAGCTGGGCCGGCGTGCAGCCTTTTGCGCGCGCCAGTTGCTGGACTTGCGCGACGATGGCCTGGTTGCGCGCCAGGTTGTCGGCCGCGAAACGGGGATTGAACTGGCGGAAATCGCCCGCGTCGAGACTGGCCGCATCGGCGATGGCGCCCGTCAGGAAACCGCGCCCCAGCGGGCTGTAGGCAAAGAAACTGGCACCCACTTCACGGCAGGCGGCCAGCACGCCCTGTTCCGGCTCGCGCGTCCACAGCGAGTATTCGCTCTGCACGGCGGCCACGGGGCAGAGCACCGCTGCGCGCCGCAAGGTGGCGGCGCTCACTTCGCACAGGCCCACGGCGCGAATTTTCCCTTCTTGCCGCAGTTGCGCCAGCGCGCCCATCGACTCTTCCAGTGGCGTATCGAGGTTCAGCCGGTGCAGATAGAACAGGTCGATGGCCTCCACGCCCAGGCGCGCCAGCGATGCTACGCACGCCTGGCGGATGTAGGCGGGGGAATTGTCGACGCGGCGCGCATAGCTGCCCGCCTCGCGCGCCAGGCCGCACTTGGTGGCGACCAGCGCCTGGCCCCTGTGGCGCGCCAGGAAACGGCCCAGCAATTGCTCGTTGTGGCCAAAGCCGTAGGCGTCGGCCGTGTCGAACAGGGTCACGCCCGCCGCCAGGGCCGCTTCCAGCGTGGCCAGCGATTGCGCCTCGTCCGTGGCGCCATAAAATTCCGACATGCCCATGCAGCCCAGGCCCAGTGCCGAGCTGCTCAAGCCGCTATGGCCGATGCGTCGTTGTTGCAGTTGCATATTGATCTCCCTCACGTCAAAGCGGCCAGTCTGCGCCGCGCCGGCTGGCGGGGGAATGTGCGATTTCGTGATACCTTTCTGGTATGAGAACCCTCGATACGCATGCCCTGAGCCTGTTTTGCGCCGTCGCCCGCTGCCTCAATTTCCGCCAGGCGGCGGAGCAGTTGCACATGACCCAGCCGCCCCTGTCGCGCGCCATCAAGACGCTGGAAGACAAGCTGGGCGCGCGATTGTTCGAGCGCGACACGCAGGGCGTGGCCCTGACGCAGGCGGGCCGCACCCTGCTGCCGCAGGCGCTGCACATCCTCGATTTGCTGGAGTTGGCGCAAACGTCGCTGCGGCAAGACAGCGCGCCCGCGCGCCTGCGCCTGGGCCTGACGAGTTCCGTGGCAGCCGGCCTGTTCCGTCCGCTGCTGGCGGCGCTGGAAGGGCAACTGGGCATTGTCCGCCTGGAACTGACGGCGGCACCGTCGCCGCGCCTGGTGGCTAGCGTGCGCAAGGGCCAGCTCGATGCGGCCCTGCTTGCCTTACCCAGCGCCACGTTCGAACTGGCCGTGCAGCCGCTGGCGCGCCAGCCCATGATGCTGGCCCTGCCCGCCGGCCACCGGCTGGCAAAGAAGCGCAAGCTCAGCCTGGCCGACATTTCGATGGAATCAGTCTACTGGTTCGAAAGGGCGCGCCAGCCCGCCTTCTTCGACCATTGCCAGCAAGTGTTTCGCCGGCATGGCTTCGCGCCGCATTTCCTGCGTGAAGCGGTGGACCACCATGTGCTGCTCGGCGACGTGGCGGCCGGCAAGGGCATGGCCCTGCTGGCCGACTCGTTCCGCGCGCTGCGCATGGATGGCGTGGCCTACCGGCCATTGCTGGAGGGCGAGGAGCTGGCGGCCGGCATCGGCCTGGCCTGGCGGGAAGAGCACGGCCATGCTGCCCTGCCTCTGCTGCGCCAGCTGGCGCAAGAACATCTGACAAAGTGAAGGCCGCGCGCGGATGCACCAGACGCGCTACCATAACGCCTTCCCCATTTCGACCACCACCTCGACCATGACGTTTACCATCAGCGACGCCGCCTACGGCACCGATACCCCCGAAGCGAAGCAAGCCATGTATGCGGACCTGCGCTCGCAGCTGCAAGGCTTGCTGTCGGGCGAGAGCGACTTCATCGCCAATACAGCCAACTTCAGCTCGCTGGTCTTCAACACCATGCCGGGCTTGAACTGGGCCGGCTTTTATTTCCTGAAAGGCGAGGAACTGGTGCTGGGACCGTTCCAGGGCAAACCGGCCTGCATCCGCATCAAAAAGGGACGCGGCGTGTGCGGCACCACCGTGGTCGAAGGCAAGTCCATCGTCGTGCAGGATGTACACGCGTTTCCTGGCCACATCGCCTGTGACGTCAATTCCCGCTCGGAACTGGTGGTGCCCGTGTTTGCGAACGGCCACATCATCGGTGTATTCGACCTCGACAGTCCCCTGGTCGGCCGCTTCGATGATATCGACGCGCAAGGCGTCGAATCGCTGGTGCGCGTGCTGGAAGCGGCGATTGTCGCCGAGTAAATAGCTAGTTGCCGGCCTTGACGGCGATGAATTCGCCCTTGCCGACGGTGGCCAGGCACGTCGTGTAGCGGCTGTCGGCGCGGATGGCTTCGATAAAGCCGGCCATATCCGCGTAGTGCGAACTGGCGTTATCGACCACCAGCACGCCGCCAGCCGCCAGCGCGCGGTCCAGCTGCGGCCACCATTGTGCGTATTGCTGGCGCGCGGAATCGAGGAAGATGACATCGTAGGCGCCGTCGGCCGCATCGCGCAGCACGTCGCCCGCGTCCGCCAGCAGCTGGCCGATCACCCCTTGCAATTGCGCGCGCACGAAGTTGGCGTGCGCCATGTCGAACTTGTCCTGCGCCTTTTCCACCGTCACCACACTGCCGCCCAGCGAGCGCGCCGCGCGCGCCAGCCACAGGGTGGAGTAGCCGTTCGAGGTGCCGATTTCCAGCACCCGGCGCGCGCCGCGCGCGTGCACCAGCACGGCCAGCAATTCGCCCGTGTCGCGCGTGATGTTGAGCATGCGGCTGGCGCGCTCGGCATGTTCAGCATCATTGGCCAAACCGAACGCTTCCAGTTCGTCCAGCAGGGTATCGATGGTATCGGCGCTTGCCATGATGGCTCCTTTACAAAATACCAGCATAGCAAAAATACTACGCTTGCGCGCGCCTCAACGGGCGTTTCAGGGTTTGCACCATCAGCACGCCCAGCAAGGTCACGCCGCCGCCGATCACATCGTAGCTGTGCAAGGTTTCACCGAGGAACAGCATGGCGATGATCACCGTGAACACGGGCAGCAGATTCATTAAGGTCGTCGCGCGGCTCGGACCCAGCTTGGCCAGGCCGTGCATCCACAAAAACGGCGCGATGATGGAGGCGGGGATGCCGGCAAACAGCACCAGCGGCAAGCCGGCGCTGGTGACGGGTGGCGCGGACTGGCTCAGGTAGTACACGAACAGCACGGGCACGGCGCACCAGACCTGGATCAGCAAGGAATGCCAGTTATTCATGGGAATCTTCCAGCGCTTGAGCAACACGCCGTAACCCGCATACGACAGGCAAGCCAGCAGCATCAGGGCGTCGCCCACGGCCGCGCCATGGGCGAGCAGCGCGGCCGGGTCGCCATGGCTGAGCAGATAGCCGAGTCCCAGCAGCGACACCAGGCCGCCGAACACGCCGCCCACGGTGGGCGCCTCTTTCAACACCAGGACGGACAGGCCCACGGCCAGCAGCGGCATCATCGACGCCAGAATGCCCATGTTGGTGGCCGTCGTCGTCTGCGCGGCGATGTAGGCCAGGCACTGGTACATGACCATGCCCAGCATGCCCAGCACAAACAGTTTCCCCAGATACGGTTTCACCACGGACCGCTGCTTCCACACGGGGCGGGCAAACACGAGCGCCAGCAGCACGCCGGCCAGCAGCCAGCGGTAAAACGAGATGGCGGCCGGGTCGATCACGCCGACAGCCATCTTGCTGACGATGGTATTGATGGCCCAGATCAGCACGGCAATCACGGGAAACAGATAATGCTTGGCTTTCATGCAAGTAACTCCACTATTCAATGACCGCCATTTTCGCACGGTCCGATTCCATGGATATAATGCATACCGGACAAACGATGCGAAGAACAGGACAAGATGGCCAGCAACCAGCATTTCCCCGCCGTTTCCGACACCCTGCCCTACCCCGTGTATTTCCGCCTCGACGATTATCACGCGCACCAGCAATTCGATTACCAGAGCCATCCCTGGGGGCAGCTCACGTATTGCTCCACGGGCGTGATGGAAATCACGGTGGCGGGCCAGCGCTACCTGTCGCCGCCCCAGTACGCCGTGTGGATACCGCCCGAGACCTTGCACGACGGCTATATCCGCCAGGATGTCGTGTTTCACTCGGCCTACATCGACGCCAGCCTGTGCGACCGGCTGCCGGCGCAGCCATGCGCGCTGGTATTGAGTCCCTTGCTCAAAGCCATACTTGGCGACTTCGCCGAAAGGGGCGTCACCACGCCCACCACCCTGGCCGACCAGCGCCTGGCGCAAGTGCTGGTCGACCAGTTGCAGCTGGCGCCGTGCAGCCGCAACTACCTGCCCGGCAGCGACGAGCCCGTCATCGCGGCGCTGCTGGCCGCCCTGCAGGCGGAGCCGGGGAGTAACCGCTCACTGGCCGAGTGGGCCGCGCAATTGCATGTGACCGAACGCACGCTGGCGCGCCGCTGCCAGCGCGAACTGGGCATGCCGTTCGGCGAATGGCGCCAGCGCCAGCGCTTCCTGGCGGCCCTGCCCCTGCTGGAACAAGGCGACACCGTGCAGGCGATCGCGCTGGAACTGGGCTATAGCACGGCCTCGGCCTTCATCGCCATGTTTCGCCGCCAGAGCGGCGGTACGCCGGACCAGTTCCGCCGCGGCCTGCGCTGAAAAAGCGGGGCCGCTTTGTCATGCTTTGTCATATGAGGATGCTAAAATCCAAACATCTTTCCAGAGAGCAAAAGGACGCGCATGAACCCCAGCACCGAGACGGCCCATGACACCCCAGGCAGCGAAGATGCGCCGCAGGTGACGGAGACAGCCGTGACGGCGCCAGCGCCCCTCCGCCTCGACAAGGAAGACATACCCACCGTGCTGGGCAAGCTGCGCACGCTGGTGCAGGACAAGACGCGTTTCGAGCCGCAGGACATCACGCCGCTGGGCGAGGAAGACGTGCTGCAGGATTTTTCCCTGCAAGCCAATTACGCGCTCGAAGCGCGCTTCGAGCAGCGCGTCATCAATGGCTACTTCACGCCATCGGGCAATGACTGCCGCTGTGGCTCGCATGAGGTGGGAGCGCTCGCTCACGCGCAGGAGAAGGAGCGGCTGCGCCGCGCGGCGGCAAAGCTCGACAATGCCTTGCGCCAGGCGGGCCAGGCCTACAATGGCATCGAGGCGGGCGTCTACCTGCCGCACGCCGTCAAGTACTGGCACCTGGACACCTGCAACAACTGCTCCGGCAAAGGCCGCATCAGCTGCCACACCTGCCACGGCTTGACCACGGAAACGTGCTGGAGCTGCCACGGCGGGCGCACCGTCAGCTGTGACGCGTATGGCTGCTACGGCAGCGGCAAGGTGTCGTGCTCGTATTGCAGCGGCAGCGGCTCGGTCGCCGAGCAAGTCACCGATTACGTCACGGTGCAAGTGCCCACGACCACCTACAGCAACGGCAGCTCGCACACCAGCTACCACAGCGAAACGCGCACGCAATACCGCACCGAGCATCGCAATTGCTACCATTGCAGCTACGGCAAGGTCACGTGCAACAGCTGCCACGGTTCCGGCAACATCAATTGCGGCACTTGCCGCGCCAGCGGCAGTGTCACCTGCCGTACCTGCAGCGGCGTGGGCGACTTGCGCTGCAACCCGTGCGACGGCTCCGGCAAGGTGGGCAAGGCGGCCTGGGTCGACGTGCACGTCGCGCCCGGCTACAGCGTCAGCCTGCCCAAGCAGGCGCCCGACGACGCACGCCGCATCCGCGACAAGGAGAGCGTGCACTCACTGGCGGCCATTGCCAGCAGCCTGGCCCTGGCGAAAGTGAGCATTTACAATGAAGACCAGCCGCAGGAAGTCGACGCCCTGTATGGCGGCAAGCTGCGCATCGTGCGCCTGGACGCCTCGTGCAATGCGGAAAAGCACCACCTGGTGGCGTACGGCACCGACTTGCGCTGGCTGACCCTCGACGACATCGTGGAAAAGCTGCTGCGCGGCGACCTCAAGGCGCTCAGCGACGCGCTGGCCGGCAGCGCCGACGATGGCCTGTTCTCGGCCCACGTGCAGGGCTTGTTGACGCCGCTGCGCGACGTGGCCGCCTCGGAACTTAATGCGGACGTGATCGAGTCTGTCCTCAGCGGCGACGCTGACCACGCGCACGTCGATGTCGTCTCCGCCGAATATGCGCAGAATGTGCGCACCTGCGTGCTCGGTGCCTTGCGTCAGGTCTACACGCGCTTGGCCAAGCAATTCTGGTGGAAAAGCGCGCTGGCCGCGCTGGCCGCCGCCATCGCCACCTGGTTCTTTGCCGGACGCGGGGCCGCCGCCGTCGCCGGCCTGCTCGTCACGGGCGCCGGCTACTGGCTGTTCAACCGCAAGGTCAAGGCTGTGCTGAGCGAGGCGCTGGGCGGCGAGCAGCAGGCCGAACGCGCCATGCGCATCGCCGGCAAGGGCCGCCGCAACCAGCTGGCGCACGTGCTGATCCTCGCCCCGGCCAGCCTGGCCGTACTGGCCGCCAGCTATGGCTTGCCCGTGCGCGTGCGCCCGGTGTCTGCACCGCCGCAAACGGCCATGGCCTCGGCGCCCGTCGCGCCGCATGCACCGGCCGTCGTACCGCCGGACGCGAGCAGCGCCAGGGCCGTCAAGCTGTACGAAAATGGCGACAAGGTGCAGGCGCTGGCCATGCTGGAAAGCCTGGTCGGCAAGGGCGACGCGGGCGCGTATGGCCTGTATGGCTGGATGCTGCTGATGGGCGAAGGCAAGCCCGGCCCCGCCACCGCGCCAACGGCGCAGCAGCGCGAAGCGCGCCAGGTCGCCGCCAAGCCCCTGGTCGGCAAGGGCTTGCTGAAAAACGACAGCTATGCGCTGACGGCGAAGGGCGTGATGCTGGCCGAAGGCTGGCAAGAACCGCGCAACATGGCGCGCGGACTCGACTTGCTGAAACAGGCCGCCAACAAGGGCAATGCGCAAGCCATGCACTTGCTGGGCCTGTACCACGTGCGCGGCTACCAGATCCCCGTCAACCACACGGAAGCGCGCAAATGGTTCACCCAGGCCGCCGACAAGGGCAGCGCGGGCGATATCTACAATCTTGGCTTGATGGATTGGGAAGGCGCGGGCTTGAAACGCCCCGACCGCGCCAGCGCCATGCAACGCTGGAAGATCGCCGCCGCCATGGGCGAAGAGCGCGCCATCAAGGCGGTAGCCCAGGGACAGCCTTAAGCGGCGGCTGCCAGCGCCTGCAAGGCCATCGGGTTCGGCGTCGGCTCGGCGACTTTTGTCAGCAGGTTGCGGTCCGTGTGGTGGAACGGCTCGTCCTTGCCGCGAATGAGCATGACCGTGTCTTCATCGTAGCCCCAGGTGCCATCGGCGTGGATGTCGACCTTGATCCGGTATTCGACGGTGGTGAACGCGTGTTCGAGGAAGGGGTTCGAGCAGATGCCGTAGGCCGTCGAATCGCGCCTGGCCACCAGTTCGAAACTGGTGGCATCAAACGTCGTCGTGCCGGACGCCATGGCGATCTGGCCGCGCGGGATGGCCAGGGTCTGGATCACGGCGCCCGTGGCCGGCTCCCACAGCCAGTAACCGACCTGCTCATGATACGTTTTGACCTGATCCGGCTTGGTGATGTGGATGTAGTAGCGCAAGCCGTAGAACAATTGCGGGCCATTGGTGACGGGGTCGATCGGCTGCAGTTCGATGCGCTCGACGAACGCCTGCTTGCGCGGACCGTCGGCTTTCGGCTTGACGTCCAGGCCGCGCGTGCCCGTCCAGATGCCGGCCATGCCGGTCAAGGGGCCCAGGTTGTTCAGGGTATGCACGTCGGCAGACGGCTCGGTGTAGATATCTTCGGGAAAATCGCTCATGCGGAAGTCTTCAAAATGGGGCAACAGTGCTTGCCGCCATTGTAAGACCCACGCCGCTATCCGGGAAAGAGCGCGATGTGGAACTCGATGAACAGCAAGGCTGCTGTCGCCAGCGCGGGGCGCTGCGCCTCGAACACAGCCGCGTCGCGCGCCTGCAGCAAATTAGCCGCCACCTCGGGCAGCAGCAAGTCATCGGCGATCAGCCCCGCCACCGCCCCCATGTTCGCGTACAGCGCGCTGTCGAAGCCTTCCCAGTCCACATAGGCCAGCCACTCGGCCAGCATCACCACGCCAGCGACGGGCGGCGCCAGGGCCGCGATGCGCTCCAGGCGCAGCACGCTGTCGCTGCGGATGCCTTCCTGCTGCAAGACGGCCAGCGCCACCTGCTGCAGCGCGTCTTCGGCGTCGTGCCGGTGCCGCTCCAGCAGGCGCTGCGTCAGGCTGGCGCTATCCATCGTCAGACCAGGGGATCGGTCGAACCGGTCAGGGTGAAGATTTCAAAGCCCGTTTCCGTCACGGCCAGCGAGTGCTCGAACTGCGCCGACAGCGAACGGTCTTTCGTCACCGTCGTCCATTTGTCGGGCAAGACCTTGACCTGGTAGCTGCCCACGTTGAGCATCGGCTCGATCGTGAAAATCATGCCCGGTTCGAGCACGATGCCCGTGCCCGCGCGGCCGTAATGCAGCACTTGCGGCGTGTCGTGGAAGACCTGGCCCACGCCATGGCCGCAGAAGTCGCGCACGGAAGAAAAACCCTGCGCCTTGGCCACCGCTTCGATGGCTGCTCCCACGTCGCCCAGGGTGGCGCCCGGGCGCACCGTGTGGATGCCGGCCATCATGGCGTCATACGCCGTGTTGACGAGGCGATTGGCCAGGATGGATACGGCGCCCACCTTGAAGGTGCGGCTGGTGTCGCCGAACCAGCCCTGGAACTTCGGCGTCACGTCGATGTTCAGGATGTCGCCCACTTTCAGAATTTTCGTTTCCGACGGGATGCCGTGCGTGACCACGTGATTGACGGAGATGCAGCTGGCGTGCTTGTAGCCGTGGTAATCGATGGTGCCGGGGATGGCGCCGGCGGCGCGCATGAATTCTTCGCACAGGGCGTCGAGTTTGGCCGTCGAGACGCCGGGTTTGACGAACGGCGCGATGTAGTCGAGCGTGTCGGCGGCGATGCGGCCGGCCGCGCGCATGCCGATGAAACCTTCTTCGTCGTGCAGGGGGATTTTCTTGCCGTGTTCAAGCTGGGTGGAATAGCGCATGGATGTCTTCTTGGTTAATGTGATGTGGCATGTAAGGCCCAGCCGCGCACGGCGTCGTGCGAGGCGCGCAGCATGGCGTCGACACTGGCCGGTATCGGTCGCTCCTGGGTCAGGTAGGGCTTGACGACGGCCACGGGGGCGTCGATCAGCACGAATTTGAGCAGCATGTGATCGAGGTCCAGTTCCGTGGTGGCTGGCATGGCTTCGGCGCAGCGCACAAAACAGGCGTCGAGCGCCGCCTGCTCTTCTTCGACGGCGGCCAGCAAGTCCTCGCTGAGGCCACTGCTGAAATCGGGGCTGTCCGCGCATTGCAGCAGGAAGCGCGCATACACGGGCTTGCGCCGGCACCAGTCCAGCAAGCCGTGCACGCCGGCCCAGGTATCGCCGCCGAGCCAGCGGCTGGCCACTTCCTCGCGGAAGTCGCTCTTCACGCGCAGCCAGGCGCGCGCCAGGATGGCGTTGCGCGAGTCGAAGCGGTGATACACGGAACCGATGGGCGCACCGGCCTTGACGGCGATGGCGGCCATCGACACGGCACCCACGCCGCACTGGGCGGCGACGGCAATCGCGCTGTCGATGAAGTTGTTTTCGTTGAATTTTGCGAGTCTGACCATTCAAATAGAATACAGATTCTATTTGAATTCGTCAAGCGGCCCAGAAAGGCAATCAACGCGTTCAACGCGAGATGCCCCGCTGCCTTACAATGGTATGCACGAACCGCTACAAGGAGAATCCGCTTGCTTACGCCCCCCTTCATCGCCTCCTCCCGCTTCGACGATCCACGCCTGGCGTTGGAACAAGTGCAAGCCATTTACCGCAGCAGCATCGAACACCTGCGCGATGCGCTGCAGCGCTTTGTCGCCGGCGAAGACATGCACGAGCGCGTACGCGCCTGCTACCCCTTCGTGCGCATCCAGACTGACACCGTGGCGCGCGCCGACTCGCCGCTGGCCTACGGCTTTGTCGCCGGTCCCGGCGTGTTTGAAACCACCCTGACGCGCCCCGATCTGTTCGGCGACTATTACCTCGACCAGTTCACCCTGCTGCTGAAAAACCATAACAGCGGCCAGAATGTCCACCTGGAAGTGGGCGTCAGCGCCCAGCCCATCCCCGTGCATTTTTCGTTCGCCGAGCATGACCATATCGAAGGCAATATGGATGCGGGCCGCCGCCTGGCCATGCGCGACCTGTTCGACCTGCCCGACCTGTCGGCCATGGACGACGGCATCGCCAACGGCACGCACGAACCGGCGCATGGCGAAGCGCAGCCGCTGGCCCTGTTCACGGGGCCGCGCGTCGATTACTCGCTGCAGCGCCTGCGCCATTACAGCGGCACCTCGCCGCAGCATTTCCAGAACTTCGTCCTGTTTACCAATTACCAGTTCTACATCGACGAATTCATCCGCCTGGGGCACGCCATGATGGAGCGCGCGCCCGATGCGCAAGCACCGTCGGACGACGACGGCTACATCGCCTTTGTCGAACCGGGCAACGTGGTCACGCGCCGCGTGGGACAGACCGTGGAAAGCGACGATGCGCTGGGCGCCGCGCCGCCGCGCCTGCCGCAGATGCCCGCCTACCACCTGTTGCGCGCCGATGGCAGCGGCATCACCATGGTCAATATCGGCGTGGGACCGGCCAATGCCAAGACCATCACCGACCATATCGCCGTGCTGCGCCCGCACGCCTGGCTGATGCTCGGCCATTGCGCCGGCTTGCGCACCACGCAAAGCCTGGGCGACTACGTGCTGGCGCATGCGTATGTGCGCGAAGACCATGTGCTCGACGAAGACTTGCCGCTGTGGGTGCCGATCCCGCCGCTGGCGGAAATCCAGCAGGCGCTGCAAACGGCGGTGGCGGAAATCACCCAGCTGACGGGGCATGATTTAAAACACATCATGCGCACGGGGACGGTGGCCAGCACGGACAACCGCAACTGGGAACTGCTGCCGCAGCGCACGCCGGAGCGCCGTTTCAGCCAGAGCCGCGCCATCGCGCTGGACATGGAAAGCGCCACCATTGCCGCCAACGGTTTCCGCTTCCGCGTCCCGTACGGCACCCTGCTGTGCGTCAGCGACAAGCCGCTGCACGGCGAAATCAAGCTGCCCGGCATGGCCAACCACTTCTACCGCGAGCGGGTCGACCAGCATTTGCGCATCGGCATCCGCGCCGTGGAACTGCTGCGCCGCCAGGGCGTGGACCGGCTGCACAGCCGCAAATTGCGCAGCTTTGCGGAAGTGGCGTTTCAGTAAGCGTGCATCAAGGGAAAAAGCGGGGGTCGTAGCTCCACCGCCGGACGGTGCTGGCGGTGACCGCTGCGGCATCGGCATGGCGGGGGTTGAGCAAGACATTGTATTCGTCGGGCACGATCACGGAAGGCACCAGCAGCAAGGCGGATTTTCCCGCTGCGATCCAGCCATCGCCAGCCCGCTTGCCCGACAAGCCGGCCGGTATGGCGTCCCAGCCGCCGGGAAATGGATCGAGTACCTGGCGCGCGTTCCATACGCCATCGGGAATGGCGATACGCACCAGGTAACGGTTGAACGGCAGGCCGCCGCCCCGCAGGTAATGGACGGTTTCCAGGGTGGCCAGGGCGATACTCGTTGAGCAATACACGACGGGCGCGCCCTTGCTGTTCCAGCGGCCGCCCGTGATCCTCGCGCCGGTGCCGCTCAGGTCACTGGCGGGATAGGCTGGCGTCTCGACGGCAATACGCCAGAGCACGTTCATGCATAGGCTCCGCTCTGCGTCATGGACAGCAATTCCGCCACCAGTTTTTGCCCCTCGAAGGTATCCATGTAGCTGGCCGGCGTCGCTCCCGCCAGCGCAGGCAGCGGCTTGCTCAGCCAATCGGAGACCCAGCGCGCAGCGTCAAAGCCGGCGGGATCGCCCGATTGTTCGACCATCGCCTGCACCATGCCGATCAGGGTTTCAACACCCAGTACGCGCTCCGATTCATCCTTCGACAGCAAGCTGGCGTCTTTTTCCTTGCGGCTGATGGTGGCGCGCGACAACCCCAGGCTGGACAACAGGAATTCCTTGCTCATGCCCATGCGCGCGGACAAGCGACTGATCGTCGAAGCTGGAATGCCCCGCCGTATCAGCGCAATGCGCGCATCAGTATCAAAGCCGTACAGCGACATGCCTTCGTACAGGGCCCTCGCTTGCTGAGCCGGGACGGGAGCATCAATGTGCCGTTGCATAATCATCTCCTTTAAGACGCCAGTATAGCTCAAATGAGGCAACCCACAAGGAAAGCACACGGTCAAAAAAAATGCCGCCCAGCGCAAGCTGAACGGCATGAGCGGCGGCACTGCACCGCATTCAGGGCGCTTCTTACAGGAAGCGATCCAAAATCTTGCGCGTCGTCTTGTCGATATTGAACATGTCGCGTATCAAAAAGTGAATGCCGTGGTTGTCGGCGATCAGCAGCGACGTGGCGCCGATGCGGCGGATGTCTTCCTCGCCCTTCAGCACGAATTGCGTCTCGCCCCGATCCGTATCGACATGCCAGGTGCACGGCGTGGCGAAGCTGGAAACGCTTTTCACGCGCGCGATCTCGGGCATGAATTCGCGCCCTTCCAGTTCTTCCTGCAGCAGGTTGCGCGCCGGCTCCGGCAAGGCGTCGAGGCGCTCGATCCACGCCACTTCCTTGCCATTGCCCAGCACCAGTGAAATGCCTTCGTCGGGCGACTGGATGGGGAAGGCGCGCACGGGCGCCACGCCGTCAAAAACCTGGCCGTCTTCGGCCGTCATGACCAGCTTGCCGAAGGTGTCGCGGCTTAATGTAAAAGTTGTACTGGCCATGCTTATTCCTTGTCATCCAGGGCGAGTTCGTTGTTGCGCGCCTGTGCTTCGTAGAGGCGGAAATAGGCGCCCTCTTTCGCCATCAGTTCATCGTGACTGCCCACTTCGACGACCTGGCCGCGATCCAGCACCACCAGGCGATCGGCCCGGTGCAGGGTCGACAGCCTGTGCGCGATGGCGATCGTCGTGCGGCCTTGCACCAGGTTGTCGAGCGCCTTCTGAATTTCTTTTTCCGTTTCCGAATCGACCGACGATGTCGCTTCATCCATGATCAGGATGCGCGGGTCGATCAGCAGGGCGCGGGCGATCGAGATGCGCTGGCGTTCGCCGCCGGACAAGCCCTGGCCACGCTCGCCCACCATCGAATCGTAGCCTTGCGGCAGGCGCAGGATGAATTCGTGGGCATGCGCGGCGCGCGCGGCGGCGATGATGTCCTGGCGCGACGCGTGCGGCTTGCCGTAGGCGATATTTTCCGCGATGGTGCCGAAGAACAGGAACGGCTCCTGCAGCACCAGGCCGATATTGCGGCGGTAGTCGGACACGGCGAACGAGCGGATATCGACGCCATCGAGCAAAATCGCCCCTTCCGACACGTCATAGAAGCGGCAGATCAGGTTGACCAGCGTACTCTTGCCCGAACCGCTGTGGCCCACCAGGCCGATCATCTCGCCGGCCTTGATGTTCAGGGTGATGCCCCGATTGACGGCGCGGTTGCCATAGCGGAAACCGACTTCGCGCAAATCGATCCTGCCTTCGATCTTCTCCAGCTTCACGGGTTGCGCCGGTTCCGGCACGCTCGACACGTGGTCGAGGATGTCGAAGATGCGCTTGGCGGCGGACGCCGATTTCTGCGTCACGGAAACGATGCGGCTCATCGAGTCGAGGCGGCCGTAGAAGCGCGTGCTGTAGGCGATGAAGGCGGTCAGCACGCCGACGGTGATTTCGCCGCGCGACAGCTGCCAGATGCCGAAACACCAGATGACCAGCAAACCCATCTCCGTCAGGAACGAGACGGTGGGCGAGAACAGCGACCAGACCTTGTTCAACTTGTCGTTGACGGCCAGGTTGTGCGCGTTGGCGTCGCGGAAGCGTGCCGCTTCGCGTTTTTCCTGCGCAAACGCTTTGACTACACGAATGCCGGGGATGGTATCGGCCAGCACGTTGGTCACTTCGCTCCACACGCGGTCGATCTTTTCAAAGCCCGTGCGCAGGCGGTCGCGCACCAGGTGGATCATCCAGGCGATGAACGGCAAGGGCGCCAGGGTCATGATGGCCAGCCACGGGTTCATCGACCACAGAATGACGCCCGTCATGATGATCATCAGCACGTCGGAAGCGAAATCGAGCAAATGCAGCGAGAGGAAGACGCAGATGCGGTCGCTGCCGCTGCCGATGCGCGACATCAGGTCGCCCGTGCGCTTGCCGCCGAAAAATTCCAGCGACAGTTTCATCAGGTGTTCATACGTGGCCGAGCGCAAATCGGCACCCATGCGTTCGGACACCAGGGCCAGCACATACGTCTTGCCCCAGCCCAGCAACCAGGCCAGCAGGGCCGAACCGAGCAAGCCGCTCATGTAGTACACCACCAGCCATGGGTCGATGTGCTTGCCGTTCTGATACGGGATCAGCACATTGTCCATCAGCGGCGCCGTCAGGTAGGGTGGAATCATGTGCGCGGCGGTGCTCAGCAGCATCAGCATGAAACCCAGCGCCAGCTGGCCACGGTAAGGGTGGGCGAAGCGCCACAGGCGGAACAGGGTCCAGGTGGACGGCGGCGTGTACAGCACCTTGGCGCAGATCGGGCACTCTTCCTGCTCCGGCTCCAGCGGCGCCTTGCAACTCGGACACACTTCCTGCTCCGCTTGCAGCACGGGCTGGCCCGTCAGGTGGCTGTCGAGGCGCTCGACGAACTGTTCCAGCACGCGGATCGCATGCAGGTTCTGCCCCAAAGTGAAGCGCCACGCCGCCAGGCGGCCGTGGTCATCGAACAGTTCCAGGTGGCCGACACCGGCGTGGTCATGGTGCGTCAGGCGCAATCCAGGACGAAAAGACCAGCTTTTCCAGTCGCTATCGCCCGGTGAACGGGCCAGCAAACGCTTCTCGGTGACAACAATTATGCCTTTTGTGAAACGTAATCGCGCATCGAGGTCAACCTCAACGCTACTTAAAACGTTCTCCCCTGGAGAAAGGTTGCTCTCCACCTCCGCCAGCCAGGCTTCTGCTACCGGCGCCGGCAGCGAGGTGAGGGGAATAGTTGTTGCAGGAACACTCGTTTCAGTTGTCATCGTAAAGCATACTCCGGCTCGAGGCCAAGCCCTTCAGGGCGGGATTTGGGGGATGGGGCAGACGCCCGATCAATGTTTGTGTACTGCGCGATGGCGAGGTAGATGCACCAGTGGCAATTTCCTGTATTGTATCGAATGGATGCCTGCCGGTAAGGAATGATGGCAAAACGGCGCAAAAAAATGAGCGGCCATCGACCAGCGGCAAGTATACAACAGCGCGCTGTTGCGCAAATGCTCCAGCTTGGCCCGGAGTCGGTATCTTTATAACAAGTACAGCAACAATTAGTAACAATTAGAATGACAACAGCAGCAGAATACGAGAAGCAAACGCGACAAGGGACCGCTAAAAGTGGCACACTGCGCATACCCGGGATAAAGAACCAAGCACGAGCCTGAAAAGACTCTGTAGAGCCACCATAAAGTATCTGGCGCCCAGACGCCTGGCTTGTTATCAAGAAACCACTTACATGATCAAGAAGAAGAACATCGAATTTGCCCGCGTCACCCACTTGCGCGGCCCCAACATCTGGACGTATCGCCCAGTGATTGAAGCCTGGGTCGACATCGGCGAACTGGAAGACTATCCATCCAATACCCTGCCCGGCCTGTACGAGCGTCTGGTGGCGTGGCTGCCCGGCATGATCGAACACCGCTGCGGCGTGGGCGAACGGGGCGGCTTTTTCGAGCGCCTGCGCGAAGGCACCTGGTCGGCGCACATCCTCGAACACGTGGTGCTGGAATTGCAAAACCTGGCAGGCATGCGCACGGGCTTCGGCCAGACGCGCTCGACCAGCCAGCGCGGCGTCTACAAGATGGCTTTCCGCACGCGTGAAGAGCACGTGGGCCGCGCCGCCCTGGCCGCCGCGCGCGAACTGCTGATGGCCGCCATCAACGATGAAGCTTACGACCTGGAAGCGGCCCTGGCGCCCCTGCGCGACATGGTCGATGCGCGCTGCCTGGGCCCGAGCACGGCCAGCATCGTCGATGCGGCCACCGAGCGCGGCATCCCTTCGCTGCGCCTGAACGACGGCAACCTGGTGCAACTGGGCCATGGCGCCGCGCAGCGCCGCATCTGGACGGCCGAAACGGACCGCACCAGCGCGATTGCCGAAGGCATCGCCAGCGACAAGGACCTGACCAAATTCCTGCTCAAATCATGCGGCGTACGCGTCCCTGAAGGCAGCCTGGTGCGCAGCGCCGAGGCGGCCTGGGAAGAAGCGCAAGACATCGGCGTGCCCGTCGTGGTGAAACCGTATGACGGCAACCATGGCCGCGGCGTGTCGCTGAACCTGATGACGGAAAGCGACGTCAAGGCCGCCTATGAGCTGGCCGCGCGCAAGGGCGACAGCTCGGCCGTGCTGGTGGAAAGCTTCATCACGGGCGACGAACACCGTCTGCTCGTCGTCGGCAACAAGCTGATCGCGGCCGCCAAGGGTGAATCGTTGTGGGTCGACGGCGACGGCGTCTCGAGCGTGCTGGAACTGGTCAACACGCAGATCAATACCGATCCGCGCCGCGGCGAAGGCGAAGATTTTCCATTGGGCACCGTCAAGCCGCACGAATCGGGCGAAATCGTGCTGGAACTGCAGCGCCAGGGCATGACCGCCCTGTCCGTGCCGCAGGCGGGCCAAAAAGTGCTGATCCAGCCGAACGGCAACGTGGCCATCGACGTCACGGACGACGTGCATCCGTCCGTCGTGCATGCGGCCCTGCTCGCCGCGCGCGTCGTCGGCCTCGATATCGCCGGCATCGACCTGGTCACCACCGACATCACGCGTCCTTTGGCAGAGCAGCGCGGCGCCATCATCGAAGTCAATGCCAGCCCCGGCCTGCTGGCGCACATCAAGCCGGGCGTGGGCCAGAGCCGCCCTGTCGGCGCGGCCATCGTCGACCACCTGTTCGCGCCCGAGGAAACGGGCCGCATTCCGCTGATCGGCGTGACGGGCACGCGCGGCGCCAGCCTGATCGTGCGCATGCTGTGCAAACTGCTCAATCTGTCGGGCCTGCACACGGGCGCCGTCTGCAGCGAAGGCATGTACCTGGACCAGCGTCGTGTCGTCAGCAGCGATTGCGTGAACTGGGACGCGGGCCAGCGCCTGCTGCTCAACCGCACCGTGCAGACGGCCCTGTTCGAGAGCAATCCGCGCATGATCCTGGCCGAAGGCCTGGCCTATGACAAGTGCCAGATCGGCATCGTCACCGACATGGGCAGTCTCGATAGCGTCAAGGATTTCGACGTGCTCGACGATGCTGGCCTGTACAAGGCCGTGCGCAGCCAGGTCGACGTGGTGGTGCCGACGGGCGTGGCCGTGCTGAACGCCGCCAACGCCCACGTGCTGGAGCTGGCCGAACTGTGCGATGGCACGGTGACCCTGTATGCGCAGGATGGCAGCTTGCCGGCCATCGCGGCGCAACTGGCCGCCGGCCAGCGCGCCGTGTTCGTGCGCGGCAACCACATCGTGCTGGCCGAAGGCGGCATCGAAACGGTCTTGCTGTGCCTGGATCTGCTGAAGCCGGCCACGGCCGGCAACGTCGACAGCGTGCTGGCCGTCGCGGCCGCCGCCTGGGCCATGCACCTGCCTGTCGATCTGATCTGCGCGGGTTTGCGCACGTTTGACGCCGCACCCGGCTGCATCGGGAATTGATCGGCAACAGGCAAAGCAGCACTCAAGCCCGGCCAGGACGGCCGGGCCCACAAGAACACAACAGGATTACGGTTTAATTATGGAAGTATCTCGCGTACGGGCCTTGCGGGGCCCTAATCTCTGGAGCCACGACACCGCCGTGGAAGCCATTGTTTCCTGCACCACGCAGGAACTCGACATCGCCCAGTTGCCCGGCTTCGAAGCCCGCCTGCGCGCCCTCTTTCCGCAACTGAGCCCGCTGCAACCGCTGGGCAATTACAACGCCGCGCCGATGGCGCAGGTGCTGGAACTGGCGGCGCTGGGCCTGCAGGCGCAAGCCGGCTGCCCCGTCACCTTCAGCCGCACCACGCCGACCCTGGAAACGGGCATCTTCCAGGTCGTCGTCGAATACTCGGAAGAAGCCGTCGGCCGCCTGGCCCTGGAACTGGCGCAGCAGCTGTGCCGCGCCGCGCTCGACGATGCGCCATTCGACCTGGCCGGCGCCCTGCACCAATTGCAGGAACTCGATGAAGACGTGCGCCTGGGCCCTTCGACGGGCGCCATCGTCAACGCCGCAGTGGCGCGCAACATCCCGTTCCGCCGCCTGACCGAAGGCAGCCTGGTGACGTTCGGCTGGGGCAGCAAGCAACGCAAGATCCAGGCCGCCGAAATGGACGGCACCAGCGCGATTGCCGAAGCCATCGCGCAAGACAAGGAACTGACCAAGAAGCTGCTCGATTCGGCCGGCGTGCCGGTGCCGCACGGCCGTGTCGCCATCGATGCGGACGACGCCTGGGCCGCCGCCTGCGAGATCGGCCTGCCCGTCGTCGTGAAACCAAAGGATGGCAACCAGGGCAAGGGCGTCACCGTCAATGTCACCACGCGCGAACAGCTGACGGCCGCCTTCCTCGCGGCGCAGGAATTTCGCGACGATATCCTCGTCGAACGCTATCTGCCGGGCCACGATTTCCGCTTGCTCGTCATCGGCAACAAGATGGTGGCAGCGGCCCGCCGCGACCCGCCGCAAGTGGTGGGCGACGGCCAGCACACGGTGCGCGAACTGGTCGACCAGGTCAACCTGGACCCGCGCCGCGGCAGCGGCCACGCCACCTCGCTGACAAAAATCCGCTTCGACGACATCGCCCTGGCCAGCCTGGCCAAGCAAGGCTATGTGGCCGAATCCGTGCCGCCCGTGGGCCAGCGCGTAGTTTTACGCAATAACGCCAACCTGTCGACGGGCGGCTCGGCCACCGATGTCACCGTCGACGTGCACCCGGAAGTGGCGGCGCGCGCCGTCGCCGCCGCGCACATGGTGGGCCTGGATATCTGCGGCGTGGACGTGGTCTCCGAAAGCATTCTGAAACCGCTGGAAGAGCAGAACGCCGGCATCGTCGAAGTGAACGCCGCACCGGGCCTGCGCATGCACCTGGCGCCGTCGTTCGGCAAGCCGCGCCCCGTGGGCGAAGCCATCATCGCCGCCATGTTCGCCGAGGGCGACGATGGCCGCATCCCCGTCGTTGCCGTCACCGGCACCAACGGCAAGACCACCACCGTGCGCCTGATCGCCCACCTGCTCACCACCTCGGGCCTGCGCACGGGCATGACCAACACCGATGGCGTGTACATCGAAGGACGCCAGATCGACAGCGGCGACTGCAGCGGTCCGCGCAGCGCACGCAACGTGCTGCTGCACCCGGACGTGGACGCCGCCGTGTTCGAAACGGCGCGCGGCGGCATGCTGCGCGAAGGCCTGGCCTTCGACCGTTGCCAGGTCGCTGTGGTCACCAACATCGGCGCCGGCGATCACCTGGGACTGAACTACATCACCACCGTGGAAGACCTCGCGGTACTCAAAAGAGTGATCGTGCAGAACGTGGCCGACAGCGGCGTGGCCGTGCTGAACGCCACCGACCCTGCCGTGGCGCGCATGGCCAAGAATTGCAGCGGCACGGTGACCTTCTTCGCCGCCGACAAGACGCATCCCGTGATGGCCACGCACCGCGCGCAGGGCAACCGCGTGGTGTACGTGGAAGATGGCATGCTGGTCGCCGCACAGGGCAAGGAACGCCACGAAATCGCCCTGTCGCAAGTGCCGATCACGCGCAATGGCGCCATCGGCTTCCAGGTCGACAACGTCATGGCTTCGCTGGCCGCCGCCTGGGCCGTGGGCCTGGACTGGAAAACCATCGCGCTGGGCCTGAAAACCTTCGCCAATGAAGCCGACAATGCGCCCGGCCGCTTCAATGTGTTCGATTATCGTGGAGCCACCCTGATCGCTGACTATGGCCACAATCCGGACGCCATCCTGGCGCTGGTGCAAGCCGTGGAAAGCATGCCGGCCAAGCGCCGTTCGGTGGTCATCAGCGGCGCCGGCGACCGCCGCGACGAAGACATCCGCCAGCAGACGGAAATCCTCGGCGCCGCCTTCGACGACGTGCTGCTGTACCAGGATCAATGCCAGCGCGGCCGCGCCGACGGCGAAGTCGTGGCGCTGCTGCGCCAGGGCTTGAACGGCGCCAAGCGCACCAGCCATATCGATGAAATCAACGGCGAATTCGTCGCCATCGACAAGGCCCTGGCGCGTTTGAATGAAGGCGATCTGTGCCTGATCCTGATCGACCAGGTGGAAGAAGCGCTGGCGCACATCGCCAAGCGCGTCGCCGAAGCCTAAGCACCACATCACTGCACACGAGGGCGGCCTGCGGGCCGCCCTTTTTATTGGCGCGCTCCGCCTCCCTGCGCGCACCGGCATGGTGCAAAAGCCCCCTTGCAAGCTTGTAAATTCAGGCATGAAAATTGCTCACAAGAAAACATAAATGAGCTGACGAGAAGGTGGGGCACGCATGGTGGGCAGAATCTCGCGCATGATCGGGAAATTGACGGTGGGGCGCAAACTGGCGCTGATCTATTTGCTCGACCTGTCCGCCGTCATCTTCATTTCCGGTATTCTCATCAACGAAAAATACATCGCCATCGATTTCTCGCGCAAGGAGATGGCGGGCAACGACTACATCGCCGCCATCCGCGATGCGCTGCTGCCACTGACGCGCAGCACGGCGCAAGCGGACGCGCAAGCGGCCGCCATCGAGCAAGCCGAGCGCCAGTTCGGCGCGGGTATGCGCAGCGCGCAATTGAGCGGGCAATTCGCCACCCTGCTGCGCCAGGCCGGCGGCACGCCAGCGGCGCATGACGGCATGGCGCCCTCGGCCGCCTTTGTGGCCGGACGCGCACTGCTCACGCGCGTGGGCAACCAGTCGAACCTGATTCTCGACCCGGACCTGGACAGCTATTACACGATGTCGCTGGTGATCCTGCGCTTTCCGGAACTGCTGGAAGTGATCAACAGCACGCACGCCCTGGCCCTGCAACTGGCGACAGCCGAAGGCGCGCAGCGCCAGCGCCTGCAGACGCAGTTCCTGATCCTCGAAGGGCGCATGGACGCCACCATGGGCGGTATCGGCAGCGACTACACGGAGGCGTTCGCGGCCAGCACGCCGCTGCTGCGCCGCCACCTGGACGGTTCGCGCGCGGCCCTGCAGCAAGCCGTGGCGCAGTTTCGCGCCAGCACCCAGGCGCTGGCCGGCTCGCCGGCCCATGCCGATGGCAACGCAGCACTGCTGCGGCACGATGCGGCGGCCGTCGCGGCCCTGCAGCGTGCCTGGCGCGCGGCGGAGGGCGAATTGCACCGCCTGATCCAGCTGCGCGTGGACGGCTTTTTCACGCGCATGTGGCTGCACCTGGGCACGGCCGTGCTGCTGCTGCTGATGATACTGGGCCTGGTGTTTTTCGTCGCGCGGCAGATCGCCCTGCCCATCCGCCGCCTGGCGCGCGTGGCGCAGGAAGTGCGCGAAACGGGCGACCATAGCCTGCGCGCCATCTGGGACAGCGAAGATGAAACGGGGCGCCTGGTCAGCGCCTTCAATACCATGCTGCAGCAGCTCGACTTCCAGCGCATGGCGCAGCAAGACCTGGTGGCGCGCGCCAGCGCGGCCGATGCGCAGCGCCAGCTGGTCGACGCCATTCCCATCCCGCTGATGGTCACCTCGATCCCGCATCACCAGGTGCTGCACGCGAACCAGGCCGCGCACGCGTGGCAAGGCAGCCTGGAGCTGGACCCGTGGGTGGGCGGCATGAGTCCGCAAGCCCGTTCGCGCTTCTTCCAGCGCTTGAGCGACCTGGGCGCCGTCGATGAATTCGAGGTGTGCTGGAGCGGCGGCGGCACGCCCACCTGGGCCTTGATTTCCGCGCGCCTGATCGACTACCAGGGCCAGCGCGCGGTGCTGTCGACCTTCACGCCGATCAACAAAATGAAGCTGATGGAGTCGCGCCTGGAACTGTGGGCCAAGGTCTTCGAGGCATCGGCCGAAAGCCTGATCGTGATGGATGCCGACATGCGCATCATTACCGTCAACCAGGCATTCCGCCGCCATTCGCTGTACGACATGGTGGAGCTGATCGGCAAGCGCCCGGCCTTCCTGCTGTCGCCGGACAACAGTCCCGAGCAGCTCGACAGCTTGCGCCAGACCCTGGCGCGGCGCGGCTACTGGCAGGGGGAAATCTCTGTGCAGCGCAAGTCGCTGGAAAGCTATCCCGCCTGGCTGGTGATGAACGCCGTGCGCGACCTCGATGGCGTCACCACGCATTTCATCGCCAGCTCGCTCGACATCAGCGAACGCAAGGCCAGCGAGCGGCAGATCGAGCACATGGCCCACCACGACGCGCTGACGGGCCTGGCGAACCGCCACGTGTCGAAACTGCGCCTGGCGGCCGCCATCGCGCAGGCGCGCCGCAGCGGCGAAAAAGTCGGTGTGCTGTTCGTCGACCTGGACCGCTTCAAGCACGTCAACGACGCGCTGGGCCACCATGTGGGCGACGCGCTGCTGCAATCGGTATCGGCCCGCCTGCTGCAGCTGGTGCGCGAAGGCGACACCGTCAGCCGCCTGGGCGGCGATGAATTCGTCATCATCCTCAACGGTATCGGCGACGCAGAGGCCATCGGCGCGCTGCTCGACACGCGATTGATACCGGCCATGCGCCAGCCGCACCAGGTGGAAGGCAGCGCGCTGTATGTCTCGTGCAGCGTGGGCGTGGCCATCTATCCGGACCACGGCGACGACATGGATACCCTGATGCGCCACGCCGATGCGGCCATGTACCAGGCCAAGAGCGGGGGGCGCGACCATGCGCGCATGTTCACGCCGCAGATGCAGGAGCAGCAGTTGCAGCAACTGCACCTGGAAAGCGACCTGCGCCACGCCATCGAGCGGCAGGAACTGGTGCTGTACTACCAGCCGCGCATCGATGCGCAGAGCAGCCGCCTGAATGGCGTGGAAAGCCTGATCCGCTGGCAGCACCCGCAGCACGGCTTGATCGCGCCGGACAGCTTCATTCCCGCCGCCGAGGAATCGGGCCTGATCGTCTCCATCGGCGCATGGGTCATCCGCGAAGCGTGCCGCCAGCAGCTGGCCTGGCGCGAGGCGGGCACGGGCGACATCGCCGTGTCGATCAACCTGTCGGCCATCCAGTTGAAAAGCGGCACCCTGGTGGCGACCTTGCGCGAGGTGCTGCGCGAGTTTCCCGTCACGCCAGGACAGATCGAATTCGAACTGACCGAATCGATCCTGATGGACAACGTGGACGACACCATCGCCACCCTGCACGCCATCAAGGCGCTGGGGTTTGCACTGTCGATCGACGATTTCGGCACCGGCTATTCGAGCCTGAACTACCTGTGCCGCTTCCCGCTCGACAAGCTGAAAATCGACATGAGCTTCGTGCAGGACATCCACGGTTCGCCGCAAAACCTGGCCGTGACGAAAACCATCATCGGCCTGGGCCATACCCTGGGCTTGACGGTCACCGCCGAAGGTGTGGAAAGCGCAGCCGATGCCGACGTGCTGCGCCACGCCGGCTGCGATGAATTGCAAGGGTATTACTTTGCCCGCCCCATGCCGCAGGCGCACTTCATGGCCTGGCTGGCGCACAGCGACGCGCGCTGCGCCGCCTGACACCTCCGCTGCGGCACGCGCCGGATTCGACAACGCGCAGTGCGCCGCCAGGGCGCATGAATGCTGCAGGGATACCGGAATCGGTATTGACATCGCAAAAGAAGTCATTTGTGGGGCAAAGTCATCCCCCCTACCATGCTTCCTGAGCAAGTTCCAGCTCTGGCGGCGACTGCCGCGGCATTCTCAACATAACTACAATACAGGTGGAGACAAGATGAAGCAATGGATGGCAACGGGCACCCGCACGCCCAGGCAAAACACACGGTTGACCTTGAAGGCCACGGTGGCAGCGCTGGCCGGCGCGGGCCTGCTGAGCGGCGCTTCCGTCTGGGCGCAGCAGGCGCCCGCCGTGGAAACACCGGCGGTAGAAGTGGCAGAAGTGGCAGAAGCAGCGCCGGTGGCGGCGCCAGCCGACAGCGGCATCGCTGTCGTCGCCGTCACGGGCGTGCGCAGGGCGGCACAGAGCGCGCAGACGATCAAGAAGAACAACGACCAGGTGGTCGACTCCATCGTCGCCGATGAAATCGGCAAATTCCCCGACAAGAACGTGGCCGAAATCCTCGGCCGCGTGACGGGCGTGCAGGTGCGCCGCGAAGGCGGCGAGGCCGGTACCGTCGTCATCCGCGGCTTGCCCGGCGTGGTGACCTTGCTCAACGGCCGCGAAATGTTCACCTCCGTGGGCCGCAGCCTGTACCTGGCCGACATTCCGACGGCCATGCTGCAGCGCGTGGACGTGTATAAATCACAGGGCGCCGACATGGTCGAAGGCGGCACGGCCGGCGTAATCGACGTGCGCACCAACCGCCCGTTCGACTTCAAGGGCTTTACGGCGTCGGGCAACGTGCGCGCCGAACACCGCGACAAGTCCGGCTCGACGGACCCGAACGTCAGCGGCATGGTCTCGAACCGCTGGAAAACCCCATACGGCGAATTCGGCGCCCTGCTCGGCCTGTCCTACCAGCGCAGCAAATACTATGACGAGACGATCTGGAACGCCGAACCGGTGAAGCGCCCCGAAGCGGGCAATATCACGGGGCCCGATTCGGTCGGCATGATTCCGACCGTGGGCGACCGCAAGCGCTATGCGGCGAACGCCGCCTTCCAGTGGCGCCCGAACTCGCAGGTGGAAGTGTATGCGGAAGGCATGTCGACCCTGATCAAGCATGCGTTCGACAGCCAGTTCTTCGTCGGTTCGCTGCCGTGGGGCCAGAACCCGGACATCACGCTGATCCCCGGCACCACTCAGGCGGCCACGGTGGGCAAGATCGACGGCCCGTGGTCGCCGTTCACGCTCGGTTCGACCCAGGCGCGGCGCGACCGCTCGATCGGTTCGCAAGGCGCCATCGGCGCGCGCTGGGACATCACGCCGCAGCTGCGCGCCACCACGGAGCTGGCGCGCACGGTGAGCAACTTCGAGCGCGAATTTCCCATCCTCGACTTCCTCGCGCATCCGACCAGCATCATCGGCAGCACGAACGTCAACGGCGGCGCGCAGATCAGCTACCCCGGCTACAACATGCTGGATCCGAAGAACTACACGCTGCTCGGCTTCTACGATAACCACAGCCACGACGAAGGCAGCTCGACCGACTGGCGCGCCGACGTCACTTACGATATGGACAGCACGGGCTTCTTCCGCGAATTTTCGGGCGGCGTGCGCATGGCCAAGCGCAAGGCCGAATCGATCCGCGAAAAAAATGGCCAGGGCGGCCTGACGTCGACCATGTACGCGGACGCGATTCCCGGCCTGGCCTGTACCTCGCACGAGAACACGGGCAACTTCGGCCTGCAAAGCTGGCTCACGCCATGCCGCGACTTCATGCTCAACAACACGGGCGTGCTGCGCCAGCTGTTTACGGGTAGCAGCGAACGCAGCCCCGACGATCCGATGAGCCACTACATGGACGTGGAAAAAACCAATGCCGTGTACGGCAAGGCGCGCATCGGCTTTGACCTGGCACAAGTGCCGGTCGATGGCACCCTGGGCGTGCGCGTGGTGCAGACCAAGCAGGACTTGCAAGGCAATTCCTCGCAAAACGGCATCATCACGCCCGTGCGCGTGAAAACGTCGGACACGGACGTGCTGCCCAGCCTGACCCTGAAAGCCATGCTGCGCCAGGACCTGATCGCCCGCCTGACGGCCGGCAAGGCCGTACAGCGCCCGAACTTCGCCGACTTCAATCCCGGCGTGACCCTGGGCCAGAGCCTGGAAATGGTGCGCCCCACGGGCAGTGGCGGCAACCCCGACCTGAAACCCGTGGAAGGCAAGAACCTCGATGCGGCGCTGGAATGGTATTTCGCGCAGACGGGCTCCGTCACGGCCACCGTGTTCCGCCACAACTTCAAGAATTACATCCTGTCCGGCTCGGCCAAGGAAACGTATGGCGGCATCGAGTATGACATCACGCGCCCGCGCAACACGTCGAAGGGCCATCTGCAAGGCATGGAAATGGCCTACCAGCAGTTCTACGACAAACTGCCAGGCTGGATGAGCGGCCTGGGCCTGCAAGCCAACGCCACCTACATGACGGGCGAACTGGAAGAATTGAATGGCAGCGCACATCCGTTCACGGGCATGTCGAAATGGTCGGCCAACATCGTCGGCCTGTACGAACAGGGACCATGGTCGGCGCGGCTGGCCTACAGCTGGCGCGACAAATATGTGGACGACTACAACTACCGCGGCAAGGGCATCCACCTGACCGTGGCGCCGACGAAAACCCTGGACGCGTCGGTGTCGTACAAGCTCAACCCGCACACCACGCTGACGCTGGACGCGAACAACCTGCTCGACTCGACCTACCGCGACTACCACGACACGCCGGACTATGTGCGCGATGTGCGGCGCTATGACAAGGTTGTCGGCTTGTCCCTCCGCTGGAGCTACTAGTGGACACCTGACCAAACCGGCTGCGCGGCGCGCTTTGCGGCCGGCGATGCTCACGGCACTAAAGTGCCGCTGCGCTTCTCGGCCACAAATCACTGCCGCTCGCGATGGTTTGGTCAGGCGTCGAAACGTCGTTGAAATTCATAATTTTTTTTCTTCCTTGCGAGGGTTTTCAGCGCCAGCCGGCAACGGTTGGCGTTTTTTTTGCATTGAGGAATCTATCCGACATTGGAATTGATCTGGCGCAAGGTACCGCCACCGGGGCGCTTTTATGCTGGCAGCTTGACTAGCGAACCCGGCGGGGACAGCATGCGCGATGCACGGCACGTCGATGCACAGTTATTTCAACCCGACATCCCGGTGCGGCTCGACATGCGCACGGCGGCGCTGGTCGAACATGCGCTGGCCTTGCAGGAAATGGCCGGCACGGGCGCCGCCGCCCTGTTTTTGCATTGCCACGACGTGCCGCTGCCCACCGCCTTGCGCGTGCTGACGACGGGTCCGCGCCGCAAAGCAGCCGGGCCGCACCTGTTTGCCCGCCTGCGTCCGCGCACGGCCGCGCTGGCGCAAGGCTTGCCGCTACCGGCGCGCTGACGAATCCTGTACCATCGCCGCAACCTATCCAATGAGGCACGGCGATGCAGGCAGCGACACCCCACGATTCCTATGCGGCACTGATGGACCTGATCAAGGCGCGCCATGCGGAACTGAGCCCGCAATTCCAGGCCGGCGCCCGCTACCTGGCCGACCACCCTGACGAAGTGGCCGTGTCGTCGATGCGCAGCATCGCCGCGCGCGCCCAGGTGCAGTCGGCCGCCCTGGTGCGCCTGGCGCAGCAACTGGGCTTTGCCGGCTGGCCGGAACTCAAAGCCATCTTCGTCGAGCGCCTGCGCGCGGGGCCGGCCGGGTATGCTGAAAAAGCCAACGCGCTGGCTGGCAAGGAAGGCAATCTGGTCACCGAAATGTTCACGGTGCAGCAGCGCAACCTGGCCGCCACGGAAAGCGCCAACCACGCCGCCCTGGATGCGGCCGCCAGCCTGCTGCAGGCGGCGCCCCGCGTGCACGTGGCGGGCTTTCGCGCCGCCCACCCGATCGCCTACACCCTGCACTACCTGTACCGGCTGCTGCGCCCCAGCGTGCAGTTGCTGAGCGGCCAGGGCGGCACGCTGGAGATGGATTTGCGCGCCCTGCAGGCGAACGAAGCCGTCGTCGTCGTCAGCTTCGCGCCGTATTCGAGCGAAGCGCTGCTGGTGACGCAGGCGGCGCGCCAGGCCGGCTGCCTGGTGGTCGCCATCAGCGACAGCGCCATGTCGCCGCTGGCCCTGCAGGCCGACGCCAGCATCGTCATCGCCGTCGACAGCCCCTCGTTCTTCCCCTCCATCGTGGCCGGCGTCGCGGCCGTGGAAAGCCTGGTGGAATTGCTGGTGGCGCGCGCGGGGCCGGATGCCGTCACGGCCATCGGCGCGGCGGAAAAACAATTGCGGGCGCTGGGCGCGTACGCAAAAACATCAAATGATGTAAATTAAAAATAAATACATCAATCGTTGCATTACAGGGCGGCGCATCCTATACTCGGCCATCTCCCTTGCCGACAAGAAAGCGATGCCATGAGCCATGTCTTCCACCGCAGCCTGACCGCCACTTACCCTGTCGCCACGGGCGGCGATGGCCCTTACCTGATCGATGCAAACGGTAAACGCTACCTGGACGCCTGCGGCGGCGCAGCCGTCTCGTGCCTCGGCCATGCGGATGCGGCCGTCATCGCCGCCGTGCAGCAACAGATTGCCAGCATGGCGTATGCGCACAGCTCCTTCTTTACTAGCGAGCCGATGGAGCAGCTGGCCGATTTCCTCGTCGCCCGGGCACCTGCCGGCATCGACAGCGTGTATTTCGTCTCGGGTGGCTCGGAAGCCGTGGAAAGCGCGTTGAAAATGGCGCGCCAGTATTTCGTCGAGCGGGGCCAGCCGCAGCGCCGCCACGTTATCGCGCGCCGCCAGAGCTACCACGGCAACACCCTGGGCGCGCTGGCCACCGGTGGCAACGCCTGGCGCCGCCAGCAGTTCGAGCCGCTGCTGATCGGCGTGACCCACGTATCGCCCTGCTACGCCTGGCGCGACCAGCACGCGCATGAAACGGATGCCGACTACGTGGCGCGCCTGGGCCAGGAGCTGGAAGACAATATCGCCGAGCTGGGCGCGGACAACGTCATGGCCTTCATCGCCGAACCCGTCGTCGGCGCCACGGCCGGCGCCCTGCCCGCCGTCGCCGGCTATTTTGCGCGCATGCGCGCCATCTGCCAGCGCCACGGCATCCTGTTGATTCTCGACGAAGTCATGTGCGGCATAGGCCGCACGGGCAGCCTGTTCGCCTGCGAGCAGGAAGCCATCACCGCCGACCTGATCTGCATCGCCAAGGGCCTGGGCGCCGGCTACCAGCCCATCGGCGCCGTGATGGTATCGAAGGACATCCGCGAGACCATCCGCGCCGGCACGGGCTTCTTCCAGCATGGCCACACGTATATCGGCCACGCCACAGCCTGCGCCGCCGCCCTGGCCGTGCAGCGGCAGATCGAGGAACGCGATTTATTGGCCAACGTGCGCGCCATGGGCGGCTTGCTGAAAGAGCGGCTGCATGCGCGTTTTGATGGCCATGCGCACGTGGGCGACATCCGTGGCCGCGGCCTGTTCCTGGGCCTGGAACTGGTGCAGGAGCGCGCCAGCAAGCGGCCGTTCGACCCGGCCCGCCGCCTGCACGCGCGCATCAAGGCGCACGCCATGCAGGGCGGGCTGATGTGCTACCCCATGGGCGGCACCATCGACGGCCTGCGCGGCGACCACATCCTGCTGGCGCCGCCCTACATCATCGACGCCAGCCACGTCGATGAGCTCGTCGACAAGCTGGGCACGGCCATCGACGCCAGCGTCGTCTAACCGCGCCCGCTGTTGCCCACGGTGGACATCAGGCTGGCGCCGCAGCTGGTCTTGTGACCATCAAAGGCCACGGGCACGCCATCGATCAGCACCTGCGGATCGCCCTCGGCGATCACGCAGCGCACGTGCCCCTTGATCGGACACACGCAAGGGTCGCCCTTGCGCGCCACGGCTACACCCAGCACCGTACTGTTCGGCGCAGCCCCCACCACCTTGCCGCCATGGCTGGTGGGGTCGTTCAAACGGATCACGCCACGCATGCTCTTCTCCTTGAATAGGTAAAACGCCTCATTGCGAAAAGCCCTGGTAATACTCGCGCGCATCGTGGCGCAAGCCCCACCAGGGCAGATACGCATGGTTGCCGCTGCGCGCGCGGAACCATGGCTTGCCGGGCTGGATCGGCCGCACCACGGCGGGCGGCGCCACCACCAGCGCCACGGGGGCGGACAGGTCGCTGGTGCCGGCCACCAGCACGGGTTTACCGAAATGGTGCGCGTGAGCGATGCCCAGCGCCACGTTCGTCAGGGCGGTACCCGCGCCCGTCTCGCCCAGCACGGCGGTCAAATTGAAGCTTTGTTTGAGGAAATCGAATTCCGGCAATTGCACGGTGAGCGTCTGCGCCAGCGCGCCGAGCCGTGCGGACGAATCCTGGTGCGTATTGCCGGCGTCGTGGATCAGATAGCCGATCTCGCTATCGCGCCTGTTCGCCTTCGCTGCCGCGTCCTCGATGGCCGCCGTCCACGCCTGCACCAGGCGCGGCGGTTCGCCCTTTTTGACTTCAAAATCCGCCGCCTGTTTGGTACTCGGATACCCTAGCCACGCCAGCGGCGCCCGCTCCGTCTTGTAGTCGGGGCCGGCCAGCACCAGCAGCACCAGGTTCTCGTTGATCTGCCGGTCCAGAGGCCGGCTGGGCGCATCCCAGTTCATGACCCAGACGGTTTCCTTGGGATGGCTTTGCAGATAGTCGAGCGCGGCGGAAAGTGAAGTAAAACCGGCGTTGGGGCCGCCCATGGTGAGGCGAACGTCAGGTGGGGTGGAGCGGGTCCAGAGGGTGGGAGAGTGGATGTTGCCGATGCTAAAAGTCCTTGCAACTCTTTTGCGCACAAATGCTATCGTTTCTACCGGATCGAGCTTACCTTCTGGCAGGGCATATTCGATATGGATACCAGCCAACTCTCGCCAGCGTGATTTGTCCTCGGCTGAATGAACATTGTAGAAATATTCTGGATCAGAGTAATACACATCATGGTACAAGTTCATTAATTCATTAATATATTTTTCATGGTATCCATCGAAAGTTTCAGAACCATCATTTCCAACCGCAATAGACGCAATGCTTTGCAGTTTGGAGTATTTTTCAGGCCTTTCCCTGACCATCTCATCGCCTGGATTCGGCTGCACCAGCCCCAAGGTCCACAGCAATTGCCATTGCGTGGGGTAATCCCGACGTTGCAAAGGATTCAGCCATTGCAATCCCACCACCTGCGCCATAAACGGACCGCTGCGTGGCACCGTTGCCTCCGGCAATGGCGGCGTCGCGCACGCGCCAAGCAACATCGACATGAGAACCGCGATCAGCGCCCTCATTGCGAAAACCCCTGGTAATACTCGCGTGCATCGTGGCGCAAGCCCCACCAGGGCAGATACGCATGGTTGCCGCTGCGCGCGCGGAACCAAGGTTTGTCGGGCCGGATCGGCCGCACCACGGCCGGCGGCGCCACCACCAGCGCCACGGGGGCGGACAGGTCGCTGGTGCCGGCCACCAGCACGGGTTTGCCGAAGTGATGCGCGTAGGCGATGCCCAGCGCCACGTTCGTCAGGGCCGTGCCCGCGCCCGTCTCGCCCAGCACGGCCGTCAGATTGAAGCTTTGCTTCAGAAAATCGAATTCCGGCAATTGCAAGGTGAGCGTCTGCGCCAGCGCACCGAGCCGTGCGGACGAATCCTGGTGTGTATTACCCGCGTCGTGGATCAGATAGCCGATCCCGGTCTCGGCTTGATTGGCCTTGGCCGCAGCCTCTTCGATGGCCGCCGTCCACGCCTGCACCAGGCGCGGCGGTTCGCCCTTTTTGACTTCAAAATCCGCCACCTGTTTCGTGCTTGGATACCCTAGCCACGCCAGCGGCGCGCGCTCCGTCTTGTAGTCGGGACCAGCCAGCACCAGCAGCACCAGGTTCTCGTTGATCTGCCGGTCCAGTGGCCGGCTGGGCGCATCCCAGTTCATGACCCAGACGGTTTCCTTGGGATGGCTTTGCAGATAGTCGAGCGCGGCGGAAAGCGACGTAAAACCGGCGTTGGGACCGCCCATGGTGACGCGGACGTCGGGTGGGGTGGAGCGGGTCCAGAGGGTAGGAAAATTTGGGTTGCCGATGGTGAAGGTACGGCGGACATAATTTTGTAAAAACGTAGCAGACTCCACAGGATCGAGCTTTCCCTCTGGCAAGGCACATTCAATATGGATACCGGCCAGTTCGCGCCAACGTGATCTGTTTTCAGCTGAGTGGACGTTGTAGAAATACTCAGGGTCGGCGTAATACACGCTGTGCATTAAGTCAAACATCTTCTCGACATACTTTTCATAATAACCATCAAGTGTTTCTGAACCATCATTTCCTATGGCTACAGAAGCAATACTCTGCAACTTAGAGTATTTTTTGGGGTTCTCTCGGACCATATCGTCGGCAGGATTTGGCTGCACCAAGCCCAAGGTCCAAAGCAATTGCCATTGCGTTGGATAATCTCTACGCTGCAAAGGATTAAGCCATTGCAAGCCAACAACTTGAGCCATAAATGGTCCCTTAGCAGCCGGTGTTGTTACGAGGGCTTTTATAGGTAATGCTGGTGGTGAGCGCAAGCGAGTGCAAGCCGTTAGAAACATTGCTGCGAACAAAACAAAAATAGAGTATAAAAAAATTGACTTTAACATTTAGATTCTCCACATAAGAAAAGGATCACTTCCATTTCAGCAAAAAATTAGCCATGGGCAAGCTCCCCCGAATTAGGCCGAGAGCTCGATGCAGAATTTTCACGTTTATCAACTATTGAAACAGGCAAACTAGCTTCGCAATCGTCGTGGTGTATCCATACTGATGTGCTGACTTCATGAATAGTCGCGGCGGCAAAGTACTCTTTAAAAGCTTTTGCAGGATTGTCCTTATCGAGCCCATCCAACAACCGCCAATCCGCCGCCACCCTCAACTTGCGCAGCTGGTCAGGCTTGATGCGGCACACGCCCACCGCCACGTCATACGCGAGCGCCCGCTCTGCGTGCATGGGGTTGGTCAGGATGGTGGAATGGTCGGTGGCGTAGGCGCCCGCCTGGCGGGACATCATTTCCTCTATCCGCGTGCTGCGCCATGCTTGGTATTCGGCGTCGGGCGTGGCGTTGGGCATTTCCTGCTGGACTTTTTGACCTGCGGGACTTTTCCCTTCGCGTACGGCTTGCGCGCGTATCACCGCGCGCTGCTCGAATCGCAGGCGCGCCTCGTCATCGGCCGTGCCCCTGGCGCTGTCCATGCGTTTGGCTTCGCTTTTCGCCGCCTGCCCCTGCAGGCCGCCGGGCGGAATCTCATGATCGGCAAGGTAATCGTCGCCGGCAGCGCGCTGCTTGCCCGCCTGGCGCGATTCGCCAAGCGGCTCGTAACCTTCATCGAATTCCTCCCTTGTCTGGCCAAAGCGCAAGGACTGCGGCTTGAAGGGCGGCAGCAGGTCGGGTGCGTTCAGTTCGATTTTCCAGTCTTTGTGGGGCGAGGCATTGCAAGGGCTGCGGGCCAGGCCCGTTAACACGATAAACAAGGGCGCAAACCCAACCGTCAGGATGGTGGAAAAGGCGCCCTCGCTGGCCTCGACGCCTTGCTTGATGGAATACGACGCATATTTCTGCGCCGGAAACCAGAAGTCCTTGCCGCCCGGCGCAGGCTTGCGCCAGTGATCGCTCCAGTAGTGATAGCTGCCCTGCTTGCCCACCTCAAACCCCTGGGCAAACACGCGCTGCACGCACACGCCTGCGGCCTCGGTGGCCGCCAGTTCGCCGCCGTCCTTGCTGTCCTTGGCCGGCGAACCCGACAGGCCGCGCCAGCCGATGCCCTCGATGGCGATGGACGACACCACCATGTCGTGCGGATTGCAATAGATGGTCACCCTGCCATACGATGATTTCTTGCCGCCCCGGGCGGCGCCGGCAATCCCGTATTGTTCACGATCTTTGGCGGCGGAAAAACCGTGCTGCACGTTGGCCATGCAGCGGTCGATTTCCTCGTCTGTCTGCGCCTCGCCCAGGCTGGCGCGCTGGCCGATGAGGGCAAAGAAGTTTTTCAAGGTGGCGATGCGCGCCTGCACCGTCAGCCTGCCCGTGCTGCCGTCCGCCGCACGCAGATTGCCGGCCACCCAGTTCTCGGCGCTATTGCTTTTCGCCAGGCTGTACGGCGAATTACAAATCACATAGTTGTCGGCCACGCAGGGAACGCCATCGGCGTTGGGCAGGCGGGCGCCGAGAAAAGCGGCCGCCATCGCCACCATCGTGCCCTGGCTGTGGCACACGATGGTGACGGGCACGTCGGCCTGCTGCTGGCGGATGGCTTCGACCAGCCTGGCCAGGCGATAGGCGGCCAGTACGAAATACGCTCGCGGCGGGCAGCTGTACACTTGCCGTTCCGGGAAGGGATTCATGTGCTGGATGGTGTTCCACAAGAATAAACCCTCGCTCAGCCCGTCCTTCCACAAGTCGGCCAGTGCACTGCAGCCATTGGCAAATGGGCCGCCGCCCCAGTAATTATCTTCGTTCAGGTAGATGCCCTTGCCGTATTTCTGCAGTTCCTCGCCCGAAGCCTTGTAGCCCCAGCGAAAGCGGATCACGGGAGAAAAAGTGCCGGCATCGCGGATCAAGGTATCGGCCGACATTTCCGGATGAAGAAAGCCTTCGGCCGTGATCTCGGCGCCATAATTGACCGCCGTCAGTTCGCCGCCCTCCACGCCACGATGCTGCAGGTGATGGCAGGAACGCTTGAGGCGCTCGTTCAGGCCCTTGCACAGTCCCTCTTCGGCTGCCGCGTACCACTCGCCATCGGAATTGACGCCGTGCACGAAGATCACGATGCCGGGCAGCGGCAACTGCTGCAGCGTGTCCCGGTCGCTGCTCTGGAAATTGGCGTTGCAGGAAAACTGGCCGAGGATATCGATTTCAGGGTCGTCGCACAGCGGTGGATGGGGGTCGAACAGCATGGTGTGCTCTCCAGTGACGGGGGTTCAGGAACGGCGGCGGAAGAAAAATCCCTTCAGCCGCTGCAGGTGATCGGTCGCCACCTTCGGCCCGCGCCCGTCGGCGCCGCTGACGCCCGTCAAGGGACTGTCGCCTTCGCGCTCGATGTGCACTTCCACGCCTTCGACGGGCAAGCCATCGGTGGGACGCAGCAAGCGCGGCACGCGGCCCAGTTCGCCTTCGCCGAAGTTGGGCAGCTCGCCTTTCATGCTGGCCGGACCGTTCCAGTGGTGGCCATCGGTCTTCACCGTCAGCGCGCCGGGTCCGCCCAGTTCCACCGCGCCGCCCGACAGTTTCAGGTAGGCGCCGCCCGCCGTCATGAAGGTGATTTCGTCCTGCGCCACGCCGACCAGCCGCGTGCCGGCTGTCAGGCGGATTTCCTTGGCGGCGTCCGCCTGCAGAAGATCGTGCTGGCTTTGCAGCAAGAACTTGCCAAAATGGGCCACCTGCACGATGCCGTCCTGGTGCGCGAACAGGGAAATGCCCTTGCCCGCGTTGACGTTGCAGCGCTGGGCCGCGCTCAGTTGCAGATGCTGCTGGGCCACCAGGTCGATATTCGCGCCCGCGTTGCCGCTGATGGTTTGGGGGGTACTCAGCGCCAGGCCCTCGGGCGCCGTGATGCTGACGACGGCCTGGTCGGCGGCAATCGCGGCCCCCAGCGCCTTGCTGCCGGCCGCGTCCAGCGCCAGCGCCTGATGCTGGGCGGCAAATTCGCCCAGGGAGCTAAACAATTCCAGGCATTCTTTCATCACGGCGGCATGCTCGCTGCCATCGAGTTGCTTGCCGCTGGCGCCCAGCTGTTTCCAGGCCGAAATCAGCAGCGAACGGGCCGTGCGCACGCTGCCGCTGGCGTCGCTGCGCAATTCAAAGCCGTCGCCGCGCTGCCGCCCTGCGCCGTCGCTGCGCGGTTCGGTCAGATAGCCGAGGTTCAATTGCGTGACCGCCTGGTCGCTGGCCAGTTGCGCGCTGATCTGCGACGGCGTGTCGTCAAAGCACAGCTGGTTGCCGCGCCCACCGCGCACTTCGCGGCTGCGCATGCCGGACAGATAACGGTTGCCCGGCAAGGCGCCACGGCTGCTCAGGCCCGGCGGCGCACCCACGGCGTTGTACAGCTGGCCGACGATGATGGGCCGGTCCGGGTCGCCGCCAAGAAAATCGATCAGCACTTCCGCGCCGATGCGTGGCAAGCTCAAGGTGCCACATTGTTTGCCGCTGCCCGGGCCATTGCCGGTCCAGCTCGATGCCACGCGCACCCAGGCCGAATCGCGCTCCGTATCGGAAGCGCCGGAGCCGTTGGCATGCGCGTGATCTTGCGCGCGCGTCGCAACAAAACGCACATTGACGCGCCCCAGCGCATCGCAATGCACTTCCTCGCCGGCAGGGCCGACGACCAGCGCGCTTTGCAGGCGCACCACCGGCAAGTCGCTGCGCGGGTCGAAGCCGGGCACGATGTCGACGCCGCGCCGCACGCAGGTAAAACGATTGCGATAGCGCAAGATCGACGCGGGCTCGGCAGCGGCAACCTGCGCCAGGCCCGCGTCCGCCTGCCAGCCGCTGTGCGCGAACAAACGCTCTATGCGCGCATCCAGACCTTTCGGCAAGTTGTTGCTGGCCAACACGCTCACAGCCGTGAGCACGAACTGGCGCTCGGCCGCCGGGTGCGTGTCGATCTCCGCATGTCCTTGCAGACTGAACCATTGACCCACACAGAAATCGCGCACGCAGCTTTCGCCCTGAAAACACTTGGTCTCCAAGTCGTGGCGCGCCATCGCCAACTGCCCCAGCTGGCGATGGTCGTCGTTGCTGGCGCCGGCCAGCGGCATTTCCACGATGTAGTCGTCCAGGCTGGCCGCCAGGCGATTGCCGTTACCGCCCTGGTCCGCCTTGCTGCCCGCTTGGGTGCGCATGAATTGCGGGCTGTGCGGGTGGCCGTCATCCCAGCTGTAGCGCTCCGACTTTCCGGGCTGCAAGCGACGCAAGGCATTCCAGGCCGTGACCGTGTCGCGCTCTTCGGTGGCGTCATCGCGGTGATAGCGCACCGTGCCGGCCGCGTTTTGCCCCAGGCGGCTGGGGTCGTCGAACAACAGCAGGGTATGCACGGGCACGTGGGCGGCGTGCGCGCTGGCGGGCGCTCCCGCCTGGAAACACCAGGCGATGCCGCGGCGCCTGAGCAGGCGGCGGATAAAGGCGGCATCGGATTCATTGTGCTGCATCGTGAATTCGCGCACGGGCAGGCTGCGCGCCGCCAGCGCCGCATCGATGGCGAGATCCAGGCTGGCGGCGAGCACGCTATTGCCCTGCCGCCACTCCTCAAACAGGAGCTGCACGATCTGCAATTCGTGCTTGTTGCGAAACACCCGCGTATTGATGCGTTTTTCCATCAAGGCCAGACCATCGCGCAGCACCAGTTGATAGGTCGCCAGGCCACCATCGCTTTGCCCCGCACTCGCTTCGGCGACGATGCCGCAGACCCTGCGCAGCTGCCCGCAGTCGGTGACGATCTGCAATTCGGCTGGCACGGCGATGAACTGTTTCAGCGGCAGCTGCGCCTCGGTGGCCACGCACAGGATGCGGTACTCAATCCCGCCGCAGATGGCCTCGCTGCCGCTGATGCGCTGCGGCAGCAAGACATCCTCATTGATGCCTTCCGGGTAAGCGAGGCGCAGCCGCAAGGCGCGATTGCCTGCAGTCAAGGCCTTGTCCACGGCCAGCCATTGCGTGTAGTCTTCCATGGTTTTCTTCCTTCCAACAGTCAGCGGGGTCCATCAATAAGGCGGTCTCAGGCGGAACCATCGAATCGAATGTCGTAATGCATGTCGTCACGCTCACGGGCCGGCAACTTGTCGGCCAAAAAGGCATCCTCCGCCAGGCAGGCGCCCATGCCCAGCACGCAGGTGCGCACATCTTCCCGGCGCAGCACCAGGCGTATTTCAAAACTCATGCCAGGCAAGCCAAACAGGCCCAGCATCTGACGCAGGGCCAGCGCACCGGGGCGTCCAGGCAAGAAATCCTCATAGACATGGCGCGCCAGCGGCCCAAGCACCAGGCGCACGCGCAAGTCGGCGCGCCGGCAGCGCTCGCCCAGCATGGCGCCTTGCCCCAGCCCGGCATGCGCGGTGGCCAGCAAAGTGCGCTCCTGCGGCGCGCGCCGGAACCAGGCGCCCACAAAACGCTGTATGCGCACGGGTACGCCGAAATACTCGGCCAGCAGCGCCTGCATCACGTCGGCCGCCACGGGCCGGTGCCGCAGCAAGGCCGCGTAATGGGCCAGCACATGCGCTGGCAAGCCATCCGTCAGCTTGGCCACCTCGGCAGGCCAGGCGCCCGCCAGCGCCAGTTGCAAGGGCAGGAAATCGCCGCCGTCGGCATCCTGCTGGCATTCGATGCGGTAGCGGGCCCAGGCCTGATAGAACAGGATCAGCGCGCGGTGCGAGAGCGTGTCGAGCCAGGCACGGGGACCACCATCGCCCGTCTGCCGCTCGTGGCGGGCGAGCGTTTCCGTGTAATGCAGCGGCAAGTTGCCATGCACGCCTAAAAAACCCAGCATGGCCGCCTGCACATGCACCTGCGTCTCGCCATCTGCATCCTGCTCCAGCCACAGCTGTTCGATTTCGCCCGGTGCAAACGACAGCGATGCGCTGCCATGCAGGCGCAGGTAATCCTCAAACACCTGCTCCTGCGAAATGCCCTGCTGCATCAGCCAGGCAGACAGCAGGCGCACCGCCTGAAAGAAGCCGGTGCCGGACGGATCGGCCAGCAGGCGCGCGACTACACCAGCGTCTGGTTTCCATTGCGTGGCAGGCAGCACAGCAACTCCTTTCCAGTCTTCTGCGACAAGACGATCAGGCGGGTAAATGAGGCCAGGTGCACATACAGCCCGAGAAAGCGTTCGATCACCTGGGCAAAGGCATGCAAGCCGCTGCCGACAAAGGCTTCTTCGTCGACGGACAGAAGTACGTCGATGCCGAAGACGAGGCTGCCGCCCGCCTCGTCCTGCAGCCAGGTACTGGCGGCGCGCTGGCGCAGTCCCGTCAAGCCCGCGATCTGGCGCGCGGCGCTGGCCGAACCGGGCAAGTTGTACAACTCGAGTATTTGCTTAAAGAGCGGCAAGCCCTGTTCATTCAGCGACTGATGGTTCAGGGACAATTGCGCGATCAACCGCCAGTGCGACGCCGCACCCGCAGGGAAGCGGCACGGCGCGCCGGGTTTGCGCAGCAGGCGCACCGGCAAGGCGCTGGCCACGCCATCATGGTGCAGGTCGCCCGCGGCATTGCCGAACATCAGGCGGCTTGGCAAATCGCGGTTGCTGCAGGTCAGCACGATGGACACCGTTTGCGTGGCGTCGTGCAGCGGCTGCATGGCGCCGTGCAGCGGCTGCATGGCGCCGTCGACAAAGGCGATGCGCATGTCGTAGCCGGGATTGCTCAGCGCCATGTCTTCGTCGCGCCGCGTCACCCAGTAGCGCCCTTGGCGCCCGCCCGCTTCGCCATGGCGCATCGAATAGAACGGGTGAAACGCATCGAGTGCGCCACCGCTCTGCGTTTCACTGAGCACCTGCACGCTATCGACGCTGTAAATATCGTAGCAATGCGCCTGCCGCACCGATGGCAGCAGCACATGCTCGGCGCTCGCGTGCGTCAGGCGAATGGGATTGGCCGCCTGGCGAAACAGGTTGACGACGGGCGTGCATCCCGTCACCAGATGCCTGGCGGACAGGGGCCGCAAGATGCGCGCGATATCCGCATCGGCCTGCACGTCGGCCAGCAGCAGGTGCACGGTGCAGCGCCGGCAGCCCGGCGGCAACTGCGCGCATAGCGCAGCCAGGTCCAGGTCGACGAAATTGAATTTATCCGGAAAGGCAAACCATTCGCCCAGCAGGCGGTAAGCGGGATGCGAGGCGGCCATGGCCGGCATCAAGGCATCCTCGGCGGCAAAGCCGACCGGATGCAAGGGCACTGCGTCCAGCGCATGCCATACGCCATCGACTTCCACATAGGCACAACGCGCACGCAGGAACAGGCTGTCGCGCAAGGTGGCGCAAAAGGAAGGCTCGCCGTCGAGGAACAGGCGCAGCGCCGGCAGCGGCAGCCCGTCCAGCGTGGACGTGGCACCCGTCGCTTCGAGCGTGATGCTGATCGCCGCCCCCAGATCCGGTGGCATGCGCACTGCGGGCGGCGCCGCCACGATGGACTGGAAGCGCACCTCGGACAGGCGCAGCGGCGCCACGGCGACATCGTAGGCGGTGGTGAACTTGCAGGCAACACCCTGATGCTCCGCTGCATGCATGAGCGTGCCGCGCGGGATCACGGCCAGCTCGCTCACTGCCGCAAGGTCGTTATCGATGCGGGCAATGGCGCAGGCAGGAAACGGGCGCAAATAATGGGGGAAATTGACTTCCAGCAAGGTTTCACTGAAGCTGCCGAAGCCATCGGCCAGGCGCTTGGCCGTGCGCGCATTGAACATGGCAAATGCCTGCAGCATGCGCGCCAGGTGCGGATCGTCGGTGGTGCCCAGGTCACTGCCCACGATGCCCAACGCGCCAGCGATGGCCGGATAGCGCCGGGCAAACGCCTGATTGTGCGCATGCAAGGTGCCCAGTTCGCGCTCGTAATACTGCAGCAACTCATCCATGCCAGCCTCCATCGCCTGATCGGCACATGCCGGTACAGCCTCGTCTGCATTATTGAGGAAGCGGGGAATAGGAAAATTGAGTTTGAACAAGATTGCATGCATCACAAGGAATGCCATCCCGGCGCTGGCACAGCAATTTTCGTTCACTCTTTGCCAATATTAATTGACTTATTCGAAACAATCGTTTTAAATCAGGGAGTTACTCAAAATCAATCATCTTGGGCACTCAAGCATCGCATTGACCCTTTTCGATGTTTGCCGTCCACGCTGATGCACTCTGAAGCCAAGGTATATGGAACTGCTCGACTCCCTGCGTCAGACCCCACTGCAAGACGACACGATCAGCGGGCACTATGAAGTGCGCCGCTTGCTGGGCGAAGGCGGTTTCGGCCATGTATTCGAAGCCTGGGATGCCAAGCTGTGCCGAAGCGTGGCTCTGAAGCGGCTGAAACCGCAAGCCGACGTGCTGCATCCGGAAAAACTCATCAATGAAGCGCGCCTGGCCGCCTCGCTGCGCCATGCCGCCTTCGTGCGCATCTTCGCCATCGAGGGCCAGGGCACGGGCCAGTCCATCGTCATGGAACTGGTCGAAGGCCAGACGCTGGGGCAATTCATGCACAGCGGCAAGGCTGACCTGCAGGCGGCACTCGACATCGCCTACCAGATCGCCGACGCCATGGACGAAGCGCACGCGATGGACCTCGTGCATGGCGACCTGAAACCGTCGAACCTGATGCTGGAAGCAGATGGCAAGGTGCGCATCCTCGACTTCGGTCTGGCGCGCCACATCGACCCGCAAGCGACGCAAACGACCACCCTGTGCGACTTGCAGGGCACCATCGCCTACATGGCGCCCGAGCGCCTGATGGGCCGCCTGCCCGACACGCGCGGCGACGTCTACGCGCTGGGCGCCATGCTGTACGAAATGCTGGCCGGCCAGCGCCACTTCGCCCACCTGCACGGCCTGGCCCTTGCCGCCGCCCACATGCAGGCGACGGAAGCCTGGCCGGACCTGCCCGAAACGGTGCCGCCCACCATCAACGCCCTCGTGCGCGCGATGACGGCGCACGACCCGGCCGAACGGCCACGCACCATGCGTGACGTGCGCGAGGCGCTAGGGGCGCAGCGCGGCGAACCGCTCACCTTGGCCACGCCCCTGGCTGAGAACAAGACTACGGAAGAAGAACCGCCCGCCGCCGTTTCCATCCGCCTTCCCCTGCCACGCAAGCGCACCCTGAAATGGGGCGCGGGCGTCGCGCTGCTGGCGGTGCTGGCGGGATGGCAGTTGCCGAATATGGTGCCTGTCGTCAAATCGTTCATCACGGGCGAAAAGGCGCCTGTGCCGTATTCGGAAATGGCCAGCATGGCGGCGGGGATGGAGGCGTTGCGGGTGTTTGATCGCGATACGAGCCAGGCGCAGGCCATCGAGCATTTTAGTACGGTGCTCAAGCATAATCCGACGAGCGCAGTGGCAAATGCAGGACTGTCACTTGCCTACAGTTTACGGTATATCAGCAACGGTCGCGATGAAACGTGGTTGCAACGTGCCGCTGTCACTGCAGAACAAGCATTAACTGCGGACAACCAAGTAGCCCTTTCACGGGTAGCACAGGCCTGGGTTTTGGAATTCAGAGGTAAGCGTTCGGAAGCAATGGGAGAGGCCAACGCCGCGCTCAACCTGGATCCCCATAATCTGCTGGGTCTCTATGGCAAAGCACGCCTGCTTATGCATGCGCAAAAGTTTGACATGGCCAAAGACTTACTGGAAAAAGCCATTGAGAAATTTCCACAGGAACGTCTTTTCACATCCTTACTGGGAACTATGCATTACAAACTTGGCAATTATGATAGTGCTGAAAAATTATTTCGGAAAAGCATATCAATAGACCCGCAATCAACCAGCGCGTACGCGCAGCTAAACGCTGTGCTGGTACGCCAGAATCGCATTGATGAAGCATTGCAAGTTCTACAACAAGGACTGCAAATGCGCCCGAACTGGGAGCTCTACACTAATTTGGGAAATACTTTGTTTAACAAAGGCGACTACCTGGGTGCAGTACAGGCATTTGAAAATGCCGTATCAGAGAAAAAAGGTAATCCAGGAAACTATATCTTATGGGCCAACTTGGCCGATGCGCAACGATGGGTACCGGCTCAAAATGACTCTTCCGTCGATTCGTACAGAAGGGCAATTAATTTGCTCAAACCCTTACTGCTACGACTGCCAAACGATGCCTCCTTCAATTCACGCATGGCTCTGTACTCTGCCTATGTTGGAGCAAAACAGGAGGCACTAACGCACGTGAAGCAAGCCGTGTCACTGGCAGACTTGCCAGACGTTCACTTCAGGGCAGCACTCACATATGAACTGATAAGCTCACGCGACGAGGCACTTGCTGCATTGGCACAAGCTCTCAAGCGCGGCTACCCTCTCAACCTGATCGAATCGTCCCCCGATCTGTTGGCACTAAGGCGAGATGCTCGCTATCAACAGTTACTTATCAATATAGAAAGAGCAAAGAAAAAATGACATACGAAGAACCCTGGATGAAGTTATCTGTCCATTTTGATGCGGATCAAACCACCAGCCAACTTGATTATGCCTTTACTTCGTGCGACGGCAGCGCAGACCCTCGTCACGGCGAATACATGGGAGGCGTGCACTTCCATCAAGGCCAGCATGTCTACCTTGAAGTCAACTGCTGCGGCTCAAAAAAGAGTGGTTTTACCTCGTTCCAGATCGTCGACTGCTGTCTCATCAGCGTGCCTCAGCTGACCCAAATCGGTCCGAATGTGCCAACCCGCTACTCGCCGCCGTCCCCCTTCCTGCAAGCAGTCGGCGCCACTTATCCAGTACAACTGGACTTTGAGTCCCACCTGCTGCCAGAAGATCCCAAACTGCCAGACTTACGCCGCATTCGCCAAGAATGGAAGCACACGCTGGACGTCGGGCATACGAAAGGCCGCTGGGAACTATCGTTCGTGCTGACCGTGCGTATCCTGCGTGGCGAACAGGCACTGCCAGAGCTACGGGTATTCTCGTTCGATCCAGAAGCTTCCGTTGGTGGAGACTCCGATTGGGGCTAAGGCCTACCCCTTTAAAGGTGCGTCGTCACAGATGAGATAAAACCTGCACTCTTTGTCGCAAACATCATCTAACTGGGACAGGAGGAAACTGCCATGATGATGAATGCTGTGGTATCGCACTGCGCAAAAATCAGCCCGCTGACTGTAATGGCAAGGCTGGCGCTGCAACGTGCCCTCGACCCTGCTTGGGTCGATGCACTTTTCGAGCGTGAACGTGGCGCCCAATACCAGAGGGAGCTACTGTTCTCGACGACAGTCGAACTGATGTCCGTGGTCGCAGTTGGGCTGCGGCCATCGCTTCACGCTGCAGCGCAGGCTTACCCTGATTTGCCTGTTTCGGTGCAAGCTTTATATGACAAGGTCAAGCATACCGAGCCGAACCTGGTACGGGCTCTGGTCACCGGCAGCGTCGAGCGCCTTGGAGATGTGATCACGCCATTTTTGCAGGGGAATGCACCGCTGGTTCCGGGTTACCGCACCCGAATCGTGGACGGTAACCATTTGCCTGCAAGCGAAAAGCGGTTGAAGCCTTTACGCGCCTTTCGCGGCGCCGCATTGCCTGGCCAGTCCCTTGTGGTGTATGACCCTGATTCGGGCCTGGTCGTCGATATGGAGCCTTGCGAAGATGCACACTCGCAGGAACGCGCCGTGATGCCGCCGCTACTAGAGCGTTCGCATCCGGGCGACCTGTGGATTGCTGATCGCAACTTCAGCACGCGCATGATCCTGTCCGAATGGGATCGCCGTGGGTGTGCCTTCATCGTGCGTGAGCACGGTCGTACGCCCAATCCGGCACCGCTCGACGAGCTGACATATCGAGGGAGAATCGCGACCGGCGCCGTCTTTGAACAGTGCGTTGCCATCCCTGGAGCTACAGGACAGAAGGTAGCATTACGTCGTATTGAACTGCAACTTTACAAGCCCACTGACGATGGCGAAATGATGCTCCGATTACTGACGAATCTACCAAAAGAGCATTTCAGCGCACGTGCCATTGCTCGCCTATACAGCAAGCGCTGGCGGATCGAGACAATGTTCCAGCGGCTCGAATCGGTCTTGCACAGTGAAGTCAAGACTCTCGGACACCCGCGCGCAGCCCTGTTCGCGTTCGGCACCGCGATCCTGGCCTATAACGTGCTGACTGTCTTGCAGCGCGCGGTAAGCACCGCGCATGACTTGGTTGCCAGCGGCATTGAGCTATCGCCGTTTTATGTGGCCGTGGAGGTACGAGCGCACTATGCCGGCATGGTGATGGCTGTGCCAACCAAAGCATGGCGGCGCTACGACGCCATGTGTGCATCAGAGCTGAGCAAATTACTGCTTCAGATTGCCGCTTACGCCAAACCAAAAACGCTGCGCAAACACCCTCGCGGCCCGAAAAAAACAGCGAAAAAAGGCTACGTGGCCGGTGCTGTTGCCAGACGCCACGTATCAACGGCACGGGTATTAAAAGACGGGGCTGTCAATGTACACCTTTAAAGGGGTGGGGCTAAGGCCAATTGTGCAGGATGTGATGCGGGAAACGCAGGAGGCGGCTTAACTCGTGGCATGCAGCAAAAGTTACCTTATGAATAATTCGGCTTTCAATTTCGCAAGCCATCATCGTGAGATGGCAACTAAGCAATAATTAAGCTGTAACGAAATCGAAGAAATTTCTGACAGACTGCTGCCTGAAAAGTCCATCGGCAGATCCATAGCCATCTAATCGCCATCGCCTGACGCTGCGACACTCAGGCCGCGCCAACCTCCACCGGCGCGGCTTTTTCACATCCGCACGCAATACGCCGCCCCGCCTGCCGAAAGCGGTAAAATGACGGCCTTGGACTCAAGCATCGCCTGACAGCGCGGCCTTGAACGCACACAGCACCACCCACAGCCCGGCAGGCACGCGTTTTCCTGCCGCCGGACCAACGACAAAGAACACATGACCACCGTCCCAAAAGAAATCAACGCCGCCGCGGCAAAGAAAAATTCGGCTGAAAAGCTCACACCGATGATGCAGCAGTACTTTTACCTATGAGAACCAGCACAGATTATTAGAAGTTACGCCAAAAGTGACGCCTAGCCTCAAGGAACCCACCATACCATCCATGTCATTAAATATTGCATCCACTTAGTAAAAATGCAAAAATTGACGATTGCTTACTAAAGGGAAATGAAATGGCATATTTTACAACTCGGGTCGAATTACACGGCGCTAGCGCTGCCGACTACACGGTGCTGCACGAAAAAATGGGGGCAATGGGTTTCACTGATATCATCGTTGGCGATAATGGTATACGTTATAAAATGTCTCCTGGCGAATACAATTTCGAAGGCACCGCTACAATTGAGCAAGTGATATTGGCTGCAAAAGCTGCCGCGACTCACACAAAGAGAAATTGGGCGGTATTTGTATCTGAGGCAGTCAAGCGCAGCTGGGAAGGTCTTGCGATTATCTAGTCGGCATCGAGGATCTCCCCTTTCACGGCCCTAGGCATGAAGCAATCACTAAACTTGCCAACAAACTGAATATTTTCGGACCGGCAAGGATGGTTGTTGACAAAAACATTCGCTAGTTGCAGGTCTGCCACAATGAAACCGCAGTGGAGATAGCAAAAAAATTAGTACTAATGTGCAGCAATAGGATTGTTGCAAATAGTGACTCAGCAAGATATCTCAAGCCGCTTAACAACAGGAGAGTTACATGGCAGTTTCACCTGATACAGCTAAAGCCATTGCAAATCTAGGTGTCGATATGATTATTACAGGAGATGCAAAATATTCCCCTGATACCATAAGATACATTGTCGACACCGTACAAGCAAATGGTGCCCATATTACCGTCCATGCAGGCGGATACTCGCCCGATACACTGAAGGCAATCGCAATAATTGGCGGCTCCCATATAACTATCGCGCTTTAATCAATCTCATCTTTTCCGGTTAGGATTGTGATTCCTGTTGTCGTGGGTTCGAGCCCCATCAGCCACCCCACAGAATGCGTATGAAAATCAAAGGGTTACATGCTTCGGCATGTAACCCTTTTTTACATTTTCCAACGGTTTTTCTTATTTTCCAACGCAATCAAATTTCAGCGCTTCCACTGCGGAGGGCCAGTTCGGGCGGCGGCCGCTTTTTCCAGATCCGCTTGAGAGGTGATCACTGCAGTCGCAGCATCTCCATCAAATGGCACCAGCACGCGTCCAGGCCGCTGATCTGCCAGAATCTCCGCGCCCCAAACCATTGCCACATGAGCCATGGTCATAGGATTAATTTCAAATCCACGCACCCGCAATTGCCCATCCCCCACCCATACAATGGCGGCGTCATACAATGGCGGAAGTACGAAGTCTCTCCCGCCATCGATTGGCGTCAAATTCGCCACACGCACTGTTCGCCGGAAGTCTTTTTCATAGCCCTCACTCATCGAAAACACACCTATGCCCGTATAGCGCAAGGTAATTTCCCTGTGCCGAGGCAAGGGCACACCTTGATCGGAATACAATTTTGCTGCTATTACAAGCACGGCGACACTCCAATATACTGTATATGCATACAGTATATCCAAACTTTAAACGCTGTAAAGTAAACATCGGCCAAGCGTGCAGACGTCTGCACACCTGGCCGTTTAGGCTTAGAACAAGCCCGCTGGTTCGGCCTCCTTATCCCAGCTGTAAATAATCAGTTCCTTCCGCTCGACTGCCTTGCCACCGCCACCCACGTTGTACTGGATGCCAGTCGTATCCATCTGGAACCGTGCGAACACGCGCCCGATGTCAGGGTGGTCATTCAAGCTCAAGATGGCCTTGCCCTTCAGCCTGGCCATCAGCTCGGCCATCTTCTCGTACTGAGAGAATTCAAACTCCACGCCATAACCGGCTGTCTCCCAGTACGGCGGGTCCAGGTAAAACAGTGTGTGCGGCCGGTCATATCGCTCCATGCACTTGTACCAGTCCAGATTTTCGATGTAGGCGCCGGACAGGCGCAGGTGCGCGGCCGACAAGTTCTCCTCGATGCGCAGCAGGTTAAGCGGCGGTGCGGTCGTGGCCGTGCCCCACGTCTGGCCGTCGACCTTGCCGCCGAAGGCATGCTGCTGCAGGTAGAAGAAGCGCGCCGCGCGCTGCAGGTCCGTCAAGGTATGCGGTGGCGTCTCCTGCAGCCACTTGAACACCTCGCGGCTCGATAGCGCCCACTTGAACTGGCGCACGAATTCCTCCAGGTGGCACTTCACGACGCGATACAGGTTGATCAGCTCGCCGTTGACGTCGTTGAGCACCTCGACCTCGGCCGGCGGCCGCATGAAGTACAGCGCGGCGCCGCCAGCGAAAACCTCGACGTAGCAAGTGTGTGGCGGAAATTGCGGGATGATGCGGTCGGCCAGGCGTCGTTTGCCGCCGATCCAGGGGATGATAGGTAATGCCAAAATGTGTACCTCCTAGTGGTAAAGTCGAATTCCTCGCATGAGGCAATCCAAGCCTACTCACCAGGCACCGGCTGATTGCTGCTGTTAGCGCAGCAACAATCAGCCATCCCCTCTATGGCGCCATGCCATTTCCTCGCACGAAACTCTGGCACGCCCGTCCCGTCGCAGCCACTTCCTCCGTCTGCAGGATCAGGGCTTGAATATCTCGCGCCACCGCGTCAGGAAGTAGCCCGCTGGCGGGATCGGCTGCAGAGCCTCCTTCGGCGCCACTGCCACCGGCCGGGGCGGCAGGTCCACCACTTGCACAGAAGGCGGGCTTGCGCATGCGCTCAGCAGCAGCAAGACGAGCGCGAACATGGTTGATTTCGTCATCGTAGACTTTCTTGATGGCCAGCACGGTGGCGGCCTGTTGTTTGGCTTGCGCCAGGTTATCGACGGCGCGCTGCGCCACCGCCTTCGCTTCCGCTGCCGCGCGGGTATTCTTGTCGGCATCCCACAGCCCCTGCACTTCCGCCCGCCCTTGGGCGTTGCCGAGCAGGCGCTGGTACAGCATGCCGGCGCTGGCCAGCACGTACAGCAGCACGGTGGCGTACAGCCAGCTCGGCACCTTGCTGGCGAACTTGGCCAGCGCACTCACGCGAGCACCCGCTGCGCCACCTCAAACAGCGCCAGGCGCTCGGCCAGGCCATTCGTGCCGCCATTGATGCGTCGAGTCACCTTCACCTGGTCGCCGGCATCGGCCAGGGCGTTCAGCCCCTTGGTCTGCCAGAACCAGCCCGCCGAGCGGCAGGCGTTGACGATCTGCTCCAGCAACTCGGGCTTAACCAGCAGGTCGAGGCCCAGCGCCTTGCCGCAGGCGCCGTAGTTGGTGCGGCCGGTCACCTGCAGCAGGCCGCGCCCACGGAAGCGCGCGCCGTCGCCTGGGCGCACATTGCCCAGGTCGGCGCGGCCTTCGTAGGCTTGGCCGCTGGCCAGCTCACGCACATACAGCAGTTGGCCCGACTCGTGGCCCACCTGGGACAGGAAGGAGGCGGCGCGCGCTGGCGTGGTGATACCGAATTCCAGCATGGCTGCGTTCAACGGCGCCAGGAAGGCGGCCGCACGCGAGCGGGCCAGCGGCATGATGGCCAGCAGTTGAGCCAGCGTGACGGCGCTCACAGGCCACCCCGCACGTCCTTGACGACGGCGGCCGCATCGCGCGCCAGCTCGCCGATATCCTTGTCGCGGCGCTTGTCGAACCAGCGCACCGTGGCGCCCAGTACCCACCAGGCGGGCAAGCCGGCAGCCACCATCAGCGGCGCAGCAATGAACAGGAAGCCCAGGGCCGGGTCGCTGCCGTACAGCACGGCGACGGCGCGCGCGCTGTCGAACAGGCCCGGCATCCAGTTGCGCACGACCACGACCAGGGCCGGGCCCATCAGGGCGGAAAAGAGAATGGTAACGAAGAAGCGCACGCCCGCTTCCTTGGCGGTTTTTGGCCACATAAACATGAATCCCAGTGAGGTTGCGGCAGCGCCGGCTAGGACCGGGATGCCAAAAATTTTAATCAGTGCGCCGCCAGCGGCGGTCGTTTCGATGGCCATGAATGCCTTTCAGGTGATGGAAATGAAAAAACCCGCCGAAGCGGGTTTGTGGTGATGCAAGCGGTACAGCGGTTAAAGCTCCTCGATCTCCAGCGGCATCGAGTAATTCTCGTAGTACGGAATGCTCATCGCCGAGACCGACGACAGCTTGCCGAAGATGGTGTGGTCACGTTCCAGCTCCAGGTCGGCCGATTCAGGAAACAGGCTGACCAGCATGGCTCCGGACATGCCATTGCGACGCACGATGCCGAACAGCGCCGTGCGGTCGGCCGCCGGCAGTGTGCTCAGCTGCAGGGGCATCTTGCGCGAACGCGGGCCGGCGTCGGTCCACAAATCGCCAGCGCCGGTGCGGGTATGCGTGCTTGCGTCCATGGGCGTCACGGACGCGCCATAGTCCGGGTTATTGGTGGGCGACCAGTAAGCACCCGTCACCAGGCGACAGGCCTCGACATAACCTTGCAGATTGGCCGGGTCCTTGATGTCAATCGCCAGGCCCAGCGCCGGCATCTGCGCCGACAGCCAGTGACGCGCATAGGCGCCACCACCATTGCTGTAAGCGCTGGCCGCCTGCAGGGGCGTGAAACCGTCGACCGATGCTGCGGCGGCCGGACATGCCGGCAGCATGCCGCTGTCGTAGCTGTAGCTCTGCCAGGCGTCGATGTAGCCGGCCGGACGCACGCCTGGCGCGGAGGGGGCGACGTCGGCTGCGCGCGTCACGGCGGCGGTCGTGGTCGGAATATATGAATCCGCATACAGCCCTACCTGGACCTGCCCGCAGGCGCACCATAAAGAATCGCCGACGAAGATGCCCTGCAGCCCAAAATAATGCACTGCGGTGGTGGCGGCCGTGTACGTGACGCTGTAACGCGCCATCGGCGAATTGGCAGGAATTGTCGAGAACGCCAATACGGAACCGGAAGCGGGCCAAACCCCCAAGCTGCGCGGCGACGTTCCAGCGGCGACCCACATGCTGAACGTGTAGGTGACGCCAGCTGTCAGGGAAATGCCTTGGCCAATGCCGGAGCCGCCGGAAGTCGGGCTGACCTTGTATGCCGGCGTGCCGTCTGGCGCAAGCACGGCGGGATCGGCCGCCACGGTAGCCGCACCACCCCAGCGCATGTTCCAGTTCGCGCTGGCGATATTGCCAGACTGCAGGGCAAGGTTCGTCGCGGCCGGCTCCAGCAGCAACTTCGGTGGAGCAGACAGATTTGCTGGGTTGTACTGCATCCTGGCCACGTTCGCTGCCGCCGTTTGCAGCAGGCCATTGCTACCAAAGAAAGTACCGATGGAGGCACGCGACGTGAAGGTATCCAGCGAGGGGTAATAACTGCTCAACGCCGCCCCCTCCACCACGCTCAATCCCCAGTATTTGGTGCTCAAGCCGCCGTTGGACAAATCCGGGTAATTCAAGACCGCCAATCCCGCAAATTCGCGGCTGTTCACCACGCCAGCCAGCCGATATACGCCAGGAACGGAGGTTGCCGACAACGTCGGCGCCATCACCCATCCAGCGCCGCCATTTCGAATGGCCGGCACACCGTTCGCCCAGTCAATGATCGCTGACGCAGTGTTCAGGGAAATCGCCGGGTCGTAAATGCTGAAACGAGATCCTGTCGCGCTGCCGGCCTTGATGAAGAGCGACACGACATAATTGGTAAAAGTCGCGCCCGCGATAACTTTCTGGCTATACGATGTCACGCCCGGAGTCGATTTCAAGGTGCTCATGGTCAAGGAGCCATCCGGCGCCACATCCGTATTGGGCAACACGACAGTCGGCCCAGGCCTGCTGTAGCCTGGTGCCCAAAAATCGGATGAATAGGTGTTCAGGTTCGTTGCCGCCGATTCATTCGACACGCGCACGCGCATCGACGCAGTCGGCGACAGGTTGCAGAACGGTAGGAACACCCCACCGATGCGCTCGGGCACGGCCCAAGTGGCGCCCAGGCGCGCCGTGGTACCGGTGGCGCGCCAGGGACGGCCCTTGCGGTTGTTTTGCAGGTTGGCCACGCCCAGCGTGCCGGCCGTGGTGCTGGCCGTCAGCGCAGCACGGTCGGCCGCGTTGTCGTAGATGATGCGGAGATTGGTCATACAGTACCTTCAGTGAGGTCTGGTAGTTGAGAATCCGCTGCAACCACCATGCGCACATCGGCTGCCGACGTAGCAGCCACAATAGCTGCCTTGAGCTCACGGCAGCGAGCATGATGGTGCGCCACAAATCGAGCTTTCGCCTCGATCATTGCCGCCTCCAATTCGATCACCTGCGGCGCCGTCAGCAGTAAATCCGTATTATCGAACACACGCCACGCAGCGCCATCTGGCAACAGTCCCAATGCTGCACTGCGTGCTGCCAGCTTGATGGCCGCTTCGGCGCGCAAGTCACCGTCGTACAGCACGCCGCCGTAAGAGAAGCGGTCGAACCCTGCGAGGCGCCTGTCGCGTTTGGCATTGGCATCCGCGATGGCGCCTGCCTGCACGTCGGCCAGCAGCACCTCAGGCGGATACGACACCAGTGCGCCATCGACCATTCGCAAATACTCGGACATACGTTCGCCAGGCAGGAGGGCGTGCAGCGTCAGGCCCATCACCGCTGGCGGGTTCGGCCCTGGCGCCCACTGACGGACGTACCCGGCAGTGTCGAGGTAGGCGTAAAAGATGCTCATACTGTTGGATTCTTGATATTGGTTGAAAGGGTGATGGACGCATTCGTGCCACTGGTGCTACTACCGGCACGGGTAGCGATCGCCTTGAAAAATACGCCGGAGCCTGTGCGTCCAGCATCCGTGGCCACGGCAACTTCGAATGTCTCGGAAAAGTACAGCACCTCATCGGTCCACACACCGCCACCAGTAGTTGATGCTCGAACAGTCCGAGTGAACATGAACGTCGTTTCAGCCCCGGCCGCAGTGCCTCGATACAGGGTGATCGTTATAATGGAGCCCGCCGCTGCAGCAGACGACATATCCCCCTCCGCGCGCAGAATTACCTTGTGGGCCGCAGCGATGCCCGTAGCGCTGCCCAGCGTGGCCAACGTAACGGACGTAGCTTCCATCCAGCTGTAGCCATAAACCGGCCCGGTCGGCCGGCCAGTAATCGACAAAACACTAAACTCAGCAGTCCCGTCAGCGTTGATCATCCAGCCGTAGCTGCCCGGGTTGTACGTCCGCGAGCGGATCACGGTGCCGATAAGAGCCATGTCCGTGGCCAGATTCTCGGCCGTGACGTTACGACCTGTCAGGGTTCCACTAAATGAGCCACTGGCCGCTGATAGGCGGCCCGAAAAAATAGCATTCCCATCTTTAATCGACAGGCCTGGAGCGTCTATTTGGCCATTCGCACCCGCCGAAAAATACTGTGCACCAGGCACGCCACCGTTATAGTCGCCGAACAGGATGCCTTTTTCGCTCAAATGGAAGCCCTTGCCACCGCCGGCGCCCATCGGCCAGGCATAGGCGGGGGTCGGATAACCAGGGCCGCCATGGATGGTGGAGGCGGAGATATCGCCTGCTTTCACCTTTCCCAGAATGCTGGTAATAGCGGATAGCTCGTCGACCGCCAACGCCTTTGCTGCCACCGTGCCGTTGACCAGCAAACCGCCATTCAAGACGGTGTCGGCAGCCAGCCACTCGCCATCTACATAGAACTTCGTCACCGCATACGTGGCATCGTACAGCGTCACCATGTCGCGGTTGATCGGCGCGCCGTAGCCGGCATGGCCCAACTCATACACGGCCGAGGCATCCGACCAGGTCGAATAGCCGGGCGCCGTCACCGTCACGGTGCCGCGCTGGCCGGATGGACCTGCTACGCCTTGGCCGCCGCGAAACTTCGCCCAGGCGTAGTCCGCCTTGTTGGTGCTGGGGGCGGCACTGAGCTTGTTGACGGCCAGGCCCAGGTACAGGGTGCTGTCGCGCGGCGAGTCGTACAGACCGGTGCCATCGGCATTGTCCGCATACTTGATCCAGGTGTAGGTCGTCTTGCCATCCGCTCCGGCTTCGCCCTTCGCTCCGTCGCCGCCCTTGATCAGAGACCAAGCATAATCTGCCGGGTTGTCACTCTCTACCAATGTGGCCTTGTTATAGGCCAGGCCGATGTAAGTCATGCCCACGGGCGAATCGGAGAATCCGCCGCCTGCAGCGGTATTGCCATACTTCACCCAGGTGTAGGTCGTCACGCCATCGGCTGCCAGGCGCGCCGCCGCTGACCATTCACTGGCCGGGATGTCATCGGTGGCGCCGCGCGAGGCGGCCGTGGCGCCGGAGGTGAACAGATAGGCGCCGCCCGCCGTCGGCACCTGCGTCGACCAGCCGTTGTTTAAGCCCGTCAGCGCACCCGTGGCAAACGTGAACGTGCATGCAGTACTCGGCAGCGCCGGTGCGATATTGGTCGCGCCGCGCTGGTAGATGCGCACCGGCGCCACGTTCAGGCCATCCACGCCGTTCGCGCCATTGCTGCCGTTGGCGCCGTCGGCCGCCATGCGCGCGGCCGCCGCCCATTCCACGGCCGGGATATCGTCGGTGGCGGCAGTCGACGCGGCCGTGGCGCCCGAAGTGAACAAGTAGGCACCGCCGGCCGTGGGCACCTGCGTCGACCAGCCGTTGTTCAGGCCCGTCAACACGCCTGTGGCGAAGGTGAACGTGCATGCCGCGCTCGGCAACGCCGGCGCGACATTGGCGACGGCTCGCTGGTAGATGCGCACCGGCGCCACGTTCAGGCCGTTCTGGCCAGCCGTGCCGTCCTGGGCCAGCAGCACGGCCGCCGTCCATTCGTTGCCGGCGATGGCATCGGTGGCGCTGCGCGAGCTGGCCGCCGCCACGCGCACATACAGCGGCGCCGTGCCGGCCGGGATGGTCTTGCTCCAGCCGTTGGCCAGGCCGTTGCCGGCTGGCGTGCTGATGGCCGCAGTGGCAAAGGTGTAGACCACGTCGCCGGGCGAGTCGACGGGCGCGACGGCCGCGCGCTTGTAGGCGAAGGCCTGCGCTGTGTTCATGCCGTCGGCGCCGGCCACACCGGCCGCGCCAGGTGCGCCATCGGCACCCGCTGCGCCATCCCTGGCCAGCAGCACGGCCGCTGCCCACTCGTTGGCAGCGATGTTGTCCGTGGCGTTGCGCGAGCTGGCGCCCGCTACGCGCACGTACAGCGGCGCCGTGCCGGCCGGGATATTCTTCGACCAGCCATTCGCCAGGTCGTTGCCGGCGGGCGCGGTGATGGCCGCGCTGGCAAAGGTGTAGACCACGTCGCCCGGGGAATCGGTGGGCACGGCCGCCGCCCGCTTGTAAGCGAAGGCTTGCGCCGTATTGATCCCGGCCAGGCCGGTGTCGCCCGCCACGCCATCGAATACCTTACTGATGATGTAATTGGCAATATAGTCGACGCCGAATTCACGAATACGCGCCTGCACCGTGACCGTATCGGTCGTCATGCCCTCAAAGTTGACCGTGGCCACGTTGCCATCAATTACCAGCGTCGTGCCGGCAGACACCGAGAATACGATATCGCCCACCACGTTCAAGGGCTTGGCCGTGATGGCAATCGAAGCGGGCGACCCGGCGCCGCTGCTATCGACGCGAAACACGGGCGTGGCGCCGGACATCAGGATGGCCTTGCCGTCGGCGGTGGTGCTGAAACGCTCCGCCGACGCCTGCAGGCGCTTGTCACGCGTCCCTACGATGGCGCTCATACCAGCACTCCCACCGTCACACGGCAATCGAGCCACCGGCGCGAAAGCAGCACGACCACGCCTGCCACACCATTCTGCAGGCCGTAGCGACGGTCGCGCAGCACGACAGATTGTCCCAGTTCCAGCACCATCATCTCGGGCATTCCTTCAAATTCGTAAATGGTGCGTTGCACCTTGTTCAGCGCCAGGCGCCGGGCCGCTTCCACCGCCGCATCCGACTCTTGCTTGAGGCAGGTCTCGATCTGCGGAGGGTCATCGGTCAGGCGGTAACGCGTGCGCACCGCCTCGTCGACCGCCGTGACCGTCAGCCATTCCGTCGCGTACATATCGGCATGCTCGGCCGGAATACTGGTGTTCAGGCTGGGCTGCAGCGTGTAGTTCCGGTCGTAGGCGATTTTCACGGCCGCCACCACCGGCAAGCGCTGCACTTGGCGCAGCGAGCCCTGGATCATCTGCGCGGCGCCAATGTCCACCGGCACGCCAGCCGCCGGCAGCGCGATCTGCACCAGGCGCAGCTGGCCGATGCTCGACATGACCGCCTGCGCGCCGACGCTCGCCGCCAGCTGCTGGATGGCCTGGGCCTGGTTCATCCTATCCGCCACATACAAACCCACCGGCTGCTGGTGGGCAGCATCGAACGCTGCCAGGTTGGCCAGGTCCAGGTCGGCCAGCGTGAAGCGGTCAGCTGCCTTGCCGTAGGCGGTGGCAATGCGCTGCACCAGCGGCGCGATGCGCGGCACGTAGCCTCCGCCCTTGTCGCCCTGGACGCTGACCGTGATCGCTGCCGAATAGGGTGGCGTGGTCAGGTTGAAGCGCCCGGCCTGGTCGTTCAAGGCCACGGCAATCGGCTTGCCATTGGTGCGCACCTCGAAGCTCGACTCGACAGCGCCGAGAAAGCCGTATTCCAGCGTGGCCGGGTTCGTCAGCAAGGGCGTGACGTTGTGACACTCGCCAAACGGTACCGGCAAGGTCACGTCCTTGTTGGGCGTGGTGCCGCCCAGCTTGGCCTCGGTGATCGGCGTGTCCAGGCGCCCCATCTTGTCGCGTACCGCCAGGTTGATCGATTCAGGGCCGGCACTGCTGACATCGGCGACCAGGCCGTCGAAGCGTAGTTGGAATTCTCCGCGCGCCCAGCGCACGTCACCGAACCAGACCTTGATCGGCTGATTGCGCCAGACGTCTGCCAGCCAGCTGTCAAGCGAACCGTCCGTATTGGCCAGCTCGATATCGCCGCCCGACAGCCCCGCCTCGCTCGTCAGACTGATCTGTTCCGTGAGGGCCAGGCCGTTCGTGACCAGCGCCAGATACGCCGTGTTGGGCGGTACTTCCAGCGGACCGGTGACATACGAACGGGAGGCAATGTACCGCGTCACCTCCTCGCCTGCCACGTTCACCTGTACCTCGACCAGGGCCGTACGATGAGCTGTATCGTCCTGCAGCCATTCTAAAAATTGCGCATCGGTCATTTCGAGTACTCCACTTGTTTCGCCCACGCTGAGGACTTGGTTGATTTTTCGACGCCTGCCACGACCGTCTTGGCAGCCTTGTCGTTCGATTCGACGGTGCCTCGGATCAAGGCGCCGGTCTGCTTGTCTTGATCGGCGCGCAGCCCTTTGACCTCTTCCCGCAGGCCCTTGATCTCAGCCACCAGGGCGTCGGTGTTGCCGCCGCCCTGGCTCGGTGCGCCGCCGAAGTAGCGGCGCATGGCAGAGGCAGCTTGCGCATCCACCACCACTTCACCGCGGTGAAGCTCGGCCGCGTAGCCATCAAACGGCACGCTGGCCAGGCCGCCGGCATGGGAGCCGTCGAACTTCACGCCCATGCCGGTCGCCGTGCCCATCGCCGCCTGCAGGTTGGCGATGGCTTGCGCCACCGTCAGCACGCTGTCGTTGATGGTGATCAGGCCCGACACCTGGGCCTTGAGGGCATCCAGGCTGGCCTGCTGCACGTCGACCTGCGCCGAGGCCCATTTCAACGCCTCGTCATTGGCCGCCAGCACGCGGGCGTAATCTGCCGCGTAGCGGGCGTCCGAAGCGTTGACCACCTGGGACGCAGTCAGGAACGCCTGCTCGGCAGCCGATAGGCCGGACTGTGCCGCCGTATCGCCAGCATTCGCTGCCGCCAGGGTTTTCTCGAACTGGGCGCGCGCCTCGGCATATTTCTGCTCCGGCGTCAGGATGGACTGGTTGCCCAGGGCCATGCTGGCGTTCAGGCCGTTGAGCGTGGCCACCCACGATTTCGATTTATCCAGCGCCGTCTGGGCCGCTGCCGCCTCTCTGTCGTAGGCCTTGCCCAGTACGTCCTTGGCAGAAACTACTGCCTTGGCCGCCTGCACCTGGTCGAACAGCGCCTTATTGACGTCGGCGATGCCAGCGCGCTGGATGGCCAGCAACGCCGTTTCGGTTTTCGTCAGCTCGTTCAACTGCTGCAGCAAGTCCTTGCGCTCGCTGGCGATTTCGCTGGCAGTCTTGTTCACTGCTGCGAGGTCGCCGGTGGCAGCCGCCAGCTCAGCCGCGTAGTCAGCTGCTTTCTTGAACGGCTCAGCGATGGCGATCAGCTGCGCATACATCGCCTGGCCAGCGGTCGTGTTCAGGTCCTGCGCCAGCACCAGGGCCTTGAACTGGTCGACCGTGGTCACACCCGATTTGCCCAGCTTGCCCATGGCATCGTTCACCGACTTGGTGATCGGCGCCATGCGCTCGGCTTCGGTCAGGAAGTTTTCGACAAAGTAGCTGGTGCCGCTGGTCAGCGCCTCCAGACCGCCGGCCGCAGTGATCAGGCTTTCGCTCAGCGCCACTGCGCCCAGGCCGGTCGTATTGAAGGACTTGCCCAGCACGGCCAGCACGTCGGACACCTGCATGTAGTCGTTGGCCACGCGCGCCAGCGTTTCCAGGTAACCCTCGCCCACAGCCTGGTACTGCTCCAGGCCGCCCACGCCGAACTTGGCCATGTCGTCGCCCAGCTTTGAAAACGCCGTTTCCAAGGCCTTCTGCAGTTCATCGCCCTTCAAATTCTTCAGGCTGATCTTGCCCAGGTCGACCACGAATGTATTCAGCTGTGCGGTAAAAGCGGCGCCACCCATGCCCAGCGCCGTGGCGCTTGATTGAATCGTGTCGCGCAGGCCCAGGATGATTTTGGTGAACTGGTCGTTCGCCTCGCCACCCAGGCTGCTCAGCGCAGTGCGGTTCTTATCGCGAGAGAACCAGCCGCCCGACGTTTTCGTGTCGGTGTATTGGCTGGCGGACACGCCACCCATCTGAATACTGGTCAGCGATGCCTTGTTTAACATGACGCCCGTATCAAGCGTGGTCGTTTTACCTCCAAATATGGAACCCAGGACGCCACCGGTGATTTTTCCAACAAATCCGCCGGTCAATTTATCCAGTACCAAGCCGATAACCCCGCCCGTCAGTGCAACACCAAGGGTGGACGCGCCAAACGACGCGGCGGCCCCTTTTGTATCAGCAGCCATATTGCCGGTCACTCCGGAATCACGCACCAGCAGGCCACCGAGACCGCCAATACCTTCTACGACTTGGCGCAATGAGCTGGCCATCGACGCAGAGTAAGCCAGGCCCAGGCCGGAGTTTTTCTCCATGATGGCCAGGCTGTGTGCGATCGATTCCGATTTCGCGGACGAGTCTCCCAGGATGGATCCGGTACCGGTTGCGGCCTGGCGGTCCTTGGCAGTCGTGTCCGATCCACCGCCGCCAGATACTGCAAAACCCAAGGCGGCCATCGCGGCAGCCATCGCGGCCATGCGAATCCAAGCGCTGTAAGGATCGCCCTGCGCTTGCGTAGCGACCGCCACGGCTGCAGCGGATGTGCCTTTCACTGTGTCAGCTGCAAGTTGCGTTGCTGTGCCGGCCTGGACGGCCACCGCTTTGGCAGCTTCCGCCCCCAGTGTTGCAGTCGTCACAACCTCGACGGCAAACAGCTTCTTCACCATCGACTCAATCGCCATCGCCATTTCGTAGGCGCGGAAAGCTTTTTCTGCAGTTTCCATCACCTTGTAACCGGTGCTGTTCTCCTTGAAGAAGCCCTTGGCTGCCTTGGCCATGTCGCCATACGACCGTACCTGCGCCTGTGCGCCCTGCTGCGCAGCAACGGCCTGCGCCTTGGCTATCTTGCCTGGATCGCCGCCGGCGTCTTTCATGGTGGCCGCCAGCTGTGCGGCAATGACGGCCTGGTCGCGCGAGAATCCGCTCAATGCGCTGGTCAAACCGCCAATGGCCGAGCCGACGGCGCCGAAGCTGGCCGCCATGCCAGATGCCGCGTCCTTGGCAGCATTATCGACAGCAGTCAAGATGTCGAGCAGCTCCTTGGCCTTCGTCACATCAGTCCCGGCATCGAGTGCGCCCAAGGTTGCGGCCGTGGATGCCTTTTCCTTTTGCAGTGCGATCATGCGCGTCAGGTGGTTAACTTCGGCCTCATCCAGGTCCAGATCCTGGGGCCCGCGCCGCGCCAAGCGGTCTTCCATGCGAGCCAGCGTCAGCGCCTCGATCTGTTCCTTGGTCAAACCGAAGTTTTTCACCGCGTCCTCGTCGGCCTTAACCTCGGAGGCCAGGCTGATATAGGCCGAATTCCGCTCGTCCGTCAGCGCCTGAATAGCCTCGCGCACTTTCTTCGCAGATGCAGCCGATTTGTCCATGGCGTTAGCCTCGACCATCAGCGTGCGCACATGCTCCAGATGACCAAGGCTCAATTTAATCTTGCCACTAGCCAGCTCGCTATCGAGCTTAATGGTGGCTTTCTCGGCCTCGGTCAATTCGCGTCCAGCAGCCAATTCCGCTTTCCCCGCCGCGATACGTTCAGCCAAGGTCGTCAACAGGTTTCGATATACCTCCTGTTCTTTCTTCGCAGCAGCGGCTGCCACGTCGGCCAATTTCTTGGAGGCAGCTTGCTGCTCGGCGTACTTAACAAAGGCATCGGCGCGCGCGGCATTTTCTGCTGCGATACTGCTGTCGATGCCGAACGGGTCGGGGAACTCGACCCCCAGCAGTGCCTCTTTCGTTTCATTGCCTGCATTGATCACCCGCTCAGACCACTCATCGATGGCCTGGCGCGACATCTCCGCGTCCGCCTTCATCTTGTCGCCCATCCCGCCTTCTCCGAAAGCGATCTTGAAGTCACGAGCTGCGGCTTTAAAATCAAGTTTCAGCAAATTGGCCACTGCACCAGAGGCGACAACGATCTGCGCGGCAATGCCACCAATCTCTTCGCCGATGGTTTTCAGCACATAAAAAACATTGCCACCAAAGACCACAATGGCCTTGAACGTCTCGGTGAGTGGTTTGAAAGAGGTGTCGGCAGCATCGGCAGCTTTCGACGAATTCAACGCCTCGTCAGTGAGTATCTTGAGCACAGGCAGCAAGTCCACAGCGATCTTGACACCGACACCTTGGGCAACGGCGCCCAGTTCGTCGAGCGCGTCATTGAACGCCGCCGCGTCTGCAGAATTTTGAGTGGTGATACCCGACAGTTCCTGGCCACGCGCGACTAAGTCAGTAATGCCTGAGGAACCCTCGTTCAGCAAGACCGCAGCCTCCTGCCATGACTTACCCAACGCCTCGGCACCGAATGCTGCACGTGCCTGCGGGTCTTGAATGGATTTGAAGATGTCGGCAAACTGTTTGAAAGCTTCCAATGGCTCCTGCGCCGTGATGCCCAGCTTGGCATATCGCTCCGCATCCTTACCCATGTTGACGGACAGTTTCGAGATCGAAGCTGCAGCAGCCTCCAATTCAGTGCCCGACAACTTGGCACCGTAGCTGAGGCCAGCAAGGTCCTCCACGCTGATAGCCGTCCTGGTACTCAGGTCGGTCAGACTATCGACAACATCAAGGGTCCCCTTGATGAAGGATGCCATCGCGAAGACCGACATGCCAGCGGCCAGACCTGCAAACATCGACATGACGCTTTTTACCTTCGCACCGATGTTATCCATCGCGCTGCCGACAGTGCGGCGGGCCGCGTCCATATCGGACTGCAGGCGCGCGATATCCGCGCGCAGGCGGATCTCCATATCACTGATGATCGTCGACATATATACCCATAAAAAAACCACCCGAAGGTGGCTGCACTAAAATAAAAAAAGCCCTGCAATCAGGGCCGTTTCAATATCTACTTCTTGGCGAACATGCGCCCTATTTTCCTGCCGAATTGCTCCGCTGCCGGCGAACCCTTATATGCTGGCGGGGCCTGATAACCAGAATCTGCGGCCAACTTGGCACCAACAGGCGTATCAAGCGGAATCATGCTTTGTCCGCCGCAAGCCGCGCAGACCTCATGGCGCTTAGATAAGCGCCAGAACGAATAAATCAGGCCCGGCACAATAAAGCAGCACCAAAGTACCAACTCAATAAAAATTGAACCAGGCGTGATTTTTTTCACGCGCCCGACGGTGCCGCATTCCCTGCATATCTGCATATGCCCTCCTAATTTTAAAACGGCAATACTACAGCACCGAACTTATCCAAAGAACTGATCCAACTTTCTGTTGATCTCTTTTTGCGTGGATTTGACTAATTGCAGTGACACACCGTAAGGCGCCGGGCAATCAAATTTCGTTGCGGCATGCGATTCACCGAAGTATTCCATCGAGAGGCGCCGCAACAACTGCGCCTCAAAGGGCGAAAGACAGATACCCACTGTCCGCTGCCACGCCTCAATTTCAGAAAACGTCAACGGGCCGCCACCCATACCGCTGGCCATCGTTGGTCCTACCTCAAAGAGATAGCCCAGGATGTAACCACCCCATTCAATCGGGGGCATTTGAACTTCGGCGCCCCGCTTCTGGAAAGCGTCTCGGCGCGACACTGGCAGCGGAGTCTTCGCCGCAGGTTTGCCAGGCGCCCGATCAGGCACCTCCGGCACTGCGTTTAGCCAGGCAGCATGACGGACGAAGATGGCGAGCTCGTCTCCGAGCTCTTTTTGAAGTTTCCCCGGTCACCGTTGAATTTTTCGGCGTCGTCGGTAATGTGACCCAGTTCCAGGTCGGAGTAGGTTTTCATGAACAACTGGTGGCCGCTCAGTTCGTCATTGCCGAAGTTATTGAACGAAACGGTGATTGCGGACAGAAAGGTGGCGCGTTCTTGCAGCTTGTCGTCGGCCGACTGCTTGGCCTCGGACTTGCCCTGCATGCGACCGAAGACGCGGGTGTTATTGCGCTCTTCAGCCGCATGCTTGGCAGCCTGGTGTTTCTTCGTACCGGGGCTGTGGAACGTGATGCTCAGCGCATTGCCCTGTTCGTCGAACTGGGCTTCGCCAGTCGCGTCACGCACGGGCATGGTGCCGGTTGCAGCGATGGCGAGTTTTTTGATATTGAATGTCATGGGAATTACCTTTCATGAAAAATAGAAGCTCCGCCCGTACAGGCGATGCAAAGCAAGCGGCGATGGGAGAACCTTGCAGCCGTATCAGATCGGCGTTAAGCCGGCGAAGGCACACGGATAGTGTCGCTTTGGCGCAGCAGCGAAAAGCCGAACAACACTGCATCGTCAATACCGGCGGCGGTTTCGGTCGGCGACATTGCCTGGGCGGTGAAGCAGCGCTCGGAAAGATCCTGACGCACCACCTTGTACGAATTGATCGAGTGATTGCTCGCGCTCGCAAAGGTACGGATCATTTTTTGACCTGGGTCGTCCTCGATCAGGGCCGTCTGGAATTCCGCAGTAGAACGCGTGCCTGCGCCTTTTTTTACCAGCTTGAGGGCGCGGCCGATATCATCGACCGTGGCCGTACCCGAGCTTTCGCCGACCACGTCGCCCATGGAACTGACGGCACCAACCAGCACCCAGGTCAATGCGGCAAACGCTGCAGCAGTATTTGTAGTTGGCCGGCCGGCGGCGACATACAGCTCGCTGCCGGAATTAGTTTGGAAATCTGGATCAAAATCATCAGCCATATCTGTACCTTCAAAAAAAATGCCCACCGGCGTGTGCGGGTGGGCGGGTTGTGAATAAAAAATTGAATCAGGTCGGTTCGATATACGACACAATGAAGTCGCGGGATTGTTCAAAAATTCCGGCATCCTCTTCGCTAAGATCAGGGCCGACCTCACCCCTCACCACACTGCGCACTGTCACACCAGCAACCACGCCGGTATGCACGCCAGGACCAAGTTTCGCAGCAAGCAATACCGCTTTTTGTTCAGGGTAGCTTTTCGCATATACCGTCACCTGCACACGCGAACGTACCAAGACGCGCTTTTCGGCGCGGGCTACCGTCGCAAATTCGTTGCGCCCGATTTCCCTGATGCCGATAGCGGGCAACTCGCTTTCTTGAGGTACGGTACCTGCATCCACACGCTCAAGAGGCACCAACGCAACCACCGCGGAATTAGCCTGCAGCAAGGCCCGCATTACTTTCACAGCACTCATGGCTCCTCCGGTGGCGGTGAAGCGTCCAGGCCCGCGAGTGTCAGTCGCTTACGTAGTTGGTCGACCACCGCTGCAAGCGCCGCTGTATGTCCAGCATCTGCCGCCGGCCTCATATATGGATGGGCTTGAGCTCCAGGATGGTCGACGGATTCGACAACAGCACCACCGATCTCCAATGCGCGCGCATCTTTCGGCGTGATCTTATGCGGACGGGTTCCGAATTCGACCAGCTTGGCATACCACGCCTTACGGCTACCCACCTTCAATGAGGCGGTAACAACGCCGCCTTTTAGCTTAGTGGAAATCCGAATACTTTTTTTGAGCTCGCCCATGTGAACAGGCACGAGTTCCTTCACCTTGTCTCGATAGACGACGACCCCTGCACGTATAGCCGACCGCATGATGTTCTTCTGCAGCTTGCCCGGCAAGGTCTTCAACAAGTCGTCCAGCTTCTTGCCGCCGGAAATAGCCAGATCGTCAACGCTCATGATGAAAACCCCTCAACCATAAATTCCAGCTCGGTGCGCCCCGTGATAACCGCAGGGCCGGCGATGATCTGCAAGATACGTTTCGCCCCTGTCAGCTCGACAATGCGCATCACACTCGTTATCTCGGGCCGGTAGCGAATACGGACACGCGCCGAATTGGCAGCCAATCGCAAGCCGTTATTCACAGCCTCAGACTTGCTGGGCATGACGTCGACGATCTCCGCCCAAACCTCTACCACCGGCAGCCATGAGCTTGGCAGTTTCGTTCCGTAATCAGGGTCTACAGCAGCGCCGGGCCGCTCGATTCTTATCCGGCCCTCATACTTGAGCGCACTCATGAATGGGTCCTGCAGGCATCCAGTAGACGCTCAATGTATGTCGACTGAACCGTGTCCCGTTCCGTGCGCGTCACTGGGTCGAACTGCTCGACCAACTTTGCCAGTATGTAGAGGCGGATATTGGCCGGCGTGCTTTCTGCACTTTCGCCGTGACCACAGATAAGCCTGATGATTACTGCCTCACTAGAACGGGAGGTAACCGGCCAGCTGGCACCAGCAGCTGGCGCCAATGCAGTTTTATACCGGCCGCGACTCAATCTCCAGGCAGTAGGGCTGAGTTCTTTGCGCAGCCCTTTGGCGTCAAGGTAGGATACAGATTCGATACTGATGACCGGGTGCGGCAAACCGATGGTGTCGCCAAATCCATCTAACGTCACCTCCCAAGTCTGCGGCATCAGGCACTGGCCAATTTCGTGCTCCAGTTCGGCGATGATGCCTTGCAGCCAGATTTCGATCAGGGGATCAAGGTACTCGCCATCTACACGCAGATTTAACTTGGCCTGCTCCAGCGTCACTGCGAGGATGGCTGGAGGGATGATGCATATTTGGCTCATAGCAGAATGCCTGGCTATGAGCACATCAGGCAGCCGCGACGTCAGCAGCCGGGACGGCCTGCCCGGCACTACCTCCGCTGTCTACGAGAGACACCGTATCAGCTGGTGCCTGTGGCGCAGTCAAATCCTGCAGAGCGCCTTCCACAAGAACGCCAGGCTTTTCTGTGCAGACGTCTGCACTCGCACCAATATGTGCACCAGCCTCAGTCGCACCCGACTGGGCCTTGCTCGACTTTCCGCCCTTATTGCGCGCCGGTGGCTCCATCTTGTTGGCGACCGCAGGCGCCGCCTTGTTTTCGCTGGCATCGCTTGCCAACACGACCAAGCCAGCCGCATGCAGGTCATTGGCCAGTTGCTCGGTCAAGCTCGCCTCGCCGCGCTTTGTCATTTCAAGCTTGCCGTGGATAAAATCACTGGTTGCTACGACATCGATCATCATCTTGTTCTCCAAATAAAAGAGGCCGGCGATTGCTCGGCGGCCGCTCATTGCAAAAGTAAATTACCCTGGAGTCATGTCGCCCTTGACGAACGCTTCTGGGCGGTAGACCGCCAATGCCAGACGCTCTTCCGCGAGGATGGTGACTAGGTTGTTGACGAAGTCGTCTTCATTCTCCGTAGCCACCGTGACTTGCGCCTGCTCACGATCGAAAACCTGCGCGCCCAACTGGAAGGCGCCGACCAGGAACTGATCAAACGTCATGGCCTGCGTCGGCACAACTGGACGGCCCCAAAGCGCCGGCAGTGCCATCGATTGCGGATTGGCAAAAATGTAGCTGCCGATATCGTTTTTCAACAATTCGATAGCCGCCCAGTCGATAGGGTTCAGAACGATGCCGGTCGAGGGATATTCCGCCAGCTCAGCCTGCAGCAACGCAAGGCGCAATACATCAATGCGAGTGGCGTTGGCGATCACAAGAGGCGCGGCATACGCCGTGGCCTGCGTGTTGATGCCATGGAGATTATTGCCTACGCCGCTGCCCTTGAGCAATTGCGCCTCTTCGACCAGGCCCAAACCGTAACGCAGTTTTACGTCAACAATTGATTGCAGCTGCGGAAAGTCGGACAAAATTTCAGTGGACGCCTTGATAAAGTGCGGAATCTTGACGACCGTCGCCTGTTTCAGTGCAAAGGCAATGTCGGACTGCGGCTTGCGCGCGCCTTCAGCAGTAGTAGCCGCGTTATTCGTGAAGCCCGTTTCTTGCAAGTACTGTACCAAGTTGCTCCCGGTACGGCCTGGCGAAATCAGGTCGCGCACAGTCAGGCGGCGCTGCGGCAGAGTTTGCACGCCCGCCAGACGGTCAGGCGCGACGCCGGCGCCGGCGCTATTGGACAAACTGGTGATGGCCTTTACAGGCATTGTGAAACGGCTTCCCTTTTGGCCGGCGCTTTGTTCCAGGTATGCCGCGTACTCCTTCGATTCGGTCAACAGCTCGCCGACACTTTTCGCGCCACTGGTATCACCGCCGCCAGGCAAGCGCGCTTGCTTCTGTTGCACGTCCATTAGCTGGGCCTGCAACTCGCCCTGCTTTACCAGCAATTCGTCAACCGTTAGCTTGGTCTTCGCGGACATATCGCCGGCCTTTTTCGCTTCGTCTAGCGCCTTTTCGCCGACCTCCTTGACTTGGTCACCGATGCGCTTCAGTTCTTTGATGATGGTTTCGGGATCATCGGCGCACAAGATCATGCCATTGCGGAACATGTGCGCCATGCCCATCGCGTAAAGGCGGGCAATCACGCTCAGGACAAATGCTTTGAGTTGGTTCTTCATAATTTCCTTATTGGGTGAGGGTAAAATTCCGCAGCGCGGAAAGAAGCTCGCTGTTTTCGCCACCGGGCTCACCCCGGGAAAGCAGTTCTTTCAAGCCACGGCCAGCGATGACCGTTGCCTGACTTTTCGAAAACCCTGCCTCGCGCAGGTAGTCTTCAAATTCTGGAAGGCTGGGCAGTCTGCCCGCCTTGATGATGTGACCCATCGACTTGACGCTGTCGATCTGCGCCTCGGCATTGGCCGGGAAGGTGACGATGCTGATCTCTTGCAGATCCAGCTTGGTCAGCGTGCGGATGCGGTCCTTTTCGTTCCAGCTGTCTTCCAGCACGTAGTAGCCGATCGACAGGCCCTTGACGATGCGCCGCTTCATCAGCTGGTAGGCCTCGGCCGCCTTGACGATATGATCCTTGAGCAGGAAGCCTTCGACCTTCAATCCGTGGGCGTCCTCTGCCAGCACATCATAGCCACCGATCGGCTGGCTGGACTGGTGCTGCCACAGCGCCGGTAGTGGGTCGCCGCTGGCCTTGATCGCCTCCAAGCTTTCGGCAAAGGCGCCAGGGGCAACGATCTCACGATAGCTGTCCACGTTGCCGAAGACCGAACCGTAGCCGCTGAAGGTACCGTCCTCATTGACAGCATCCGCCTTGAAGGCAAACTGCTTGTGCTGCAGTGTTGCGCCGCTTCTATGTTTCATCATCATCCTTTGAAGTATCGATGCCGAGCCAGGTCAAGATCGCTGATTTGGCAGCCTGGGCCGAGCTGGTAATTTTGCCGAGGAGGGTCAGCGGTATCAGGTTGCTCTGAACTGTCAGCTCATCGCCGCCCGGCATTGGTGGGAGGTTCTCAAAAGCGCGTATCTCGTTACGCGTCAGCCAGCCGTTCTGCCCACCAGATGCGTAGAAGGCGCTACGTGCCGCAGCATCTGCACGCAGCAGGCCTTCGAGGCTGAACTCGGCGAAATAGGTCAGGCGTTCTGCTGGCGACAGCAACCCTTTTTTGATGCCCTGCTCAATACGGGTCAGGTAGGGGCGCAGCGCGAAAGTGAGGAAGCCGAGCATGATCTGTTCACGGCCAGTGCCCCAGTTCGAGACCGCCGTGCCGTGGCCGATCATTGACGGCGGCACGCCAAACCAACGGCACATCTCTTCGATGTTGAAGGTCCGCGTCTCCAGCATTTGTGCATCCATGGGGTTGATACTGAGCGGGACATAAGTGGTGTCGCCTTCCAGCAGCATCATGCGACCGCCCGTTTCGGCGCTGCCGAACAAGCTATCCATCAGCTTTTCTTTCATCAAGCCGCGCTGCTCTTTGTTCAAAAAGCCCTTCATGGACAGTACCGCTGTCGGGCGCATCCCGTTTGCGAACATCTTCGCGCTGGCCCTGTCGGCCGCCATCGCTGCGCCGAAGCTGCGCCGCGCATAAGCAATCGGCGAAAGACCGCACAACCCGTCCGTGCCGAAGCCCTTCACGTGCCACACTTCGGCGTCGGTGTACTCCTTCAGGCCGAGCGGATCGGAGTACACGTAGGTCACGCTGCCATCACGCTCACGGCGCACGCGCATCAGATCCGGCCGCAGCGGGTCCAGCGCAATAAGCTTCAGTCCAGCGTATGTCTTCAGGCAATACGCATTGCCCCACAGGCAAAGCTGCGCGATGATCGCCTCCCAGAATTCAACCGCAGTCATATCCGCGTTCGGCGAATCATGGAGGATCGTGTACAGCGGATGCGCGCGCGCTACCTGCCGCGACTCGCCGTTGCGCTGGTAGACCATCAGCGGCAACGTGGAGATGGTTTCCGAGATCAAGCGCACGCATGCCCACACCGTGGCCATCTGCATTGCCGTCTTTTGATTGACCACATGCCCCGATTCCGGGTCGCGACCACCTGCCTCGCGATAGCCCTTTACATCGAAGATCGAGAACGATTTCCGCGCAAAGGCCATCACCTTTTTGAATAACTTCATGTGGTCACCGGTTAGATAAGTACTCGTCAAGACTGCCCTGCTCCTCATGCGAGGTTGCCCGGGTCAGCGCCATCACAGTCGCGACAATTCCATCGATGCGCCCATTGGCGTTCGACTTCTTTTTGTCGGGGCGGAAATTGCCATTTGAATCGAAAAGAAGCGCGGTATTTGCTGCGCACCAGCGTAAGACGGGATTACCGCCATGCTTGAATACCAGCCCGTAGACCAGCTCCTCCAGGCGCTTGCTGCCAGGATGCATGCCACCAGTGTTCTGCGGCACCTCCACCAGCGGCACGCCTTCGTCGATTAGGTCGTTCGCCAGCTGCAGCGCGTTCCACCGATCAAAGCCGATTTCGACCACGTCATACTCTTTGCGCGACGCCAGGATGCGCTCGCGCACCGGCTTGTAGTCGGTGACGTTGCCTTCGGTGCCATTGATCCAGCCAGCCTCTGCCCAGGCCTTGTAGGGCGCGGCATCGTCGTGTTCCTCGAAGTCGATCTTCGCCTGAGGGCACCAGAACCAGAGCAGCACGTACCACTCGCCGCCCTCTTCGTCTGGCGGAAACACCAGCGAGTAGCATGTCAAATCGCGAGTGCTGGCCAGGTCAAGACCGCCAAAACAGCGCCGACCCCGCAACATCGCAGGGTCGAACTTGGACTTGCCCTTGTCCCATACGCTGATATCAAACCAGCCATCAGCGCTGTTGCACCAGATGTTCAAGTCCTTCGTCTTGAAGTTGGCGCGGGCGCCCGGCAGTGCGGCAGCCTTCCGCGCCATGCCGCGCATGTACTCCAGCGTCTTCGACCTGCCCAGGCCGGGGTTGGCCTTGATCCAATTGCGCTCATCGAAGGGGTCGTCATCATCGTCGAGCGTGTAGACGTAGCCGAAAAACGCATCGTCAACACGCTTGCCTTCGAGTACCGATATCAGGTAGGCCCGCACCTCGGTACAGATCCCGTCCAGGATGAAGCCAGCCGTTGTGATCGCCGACAGCAGCGGCTGCAACCGGGCGCCCAACGCCGACTCCATGACGTCCCAAACATCGCGGTTGCGCTGCGCGTGCAGCTCGTCGAACAGAATCGCTGACGGGTTCAAACCATCCAGGTTCTCGGCATTCGCCGGCAGCGGTGCGAACACCGATAGACCCACCGAACTATCCAGCTCCACCTTTTCCTGGTTCAACCCGCCAAACACCTTGAACGACTTGGCAGCCCCCTTGGAGCGGCGCACCCAGCGCTTGATGTTGTCAAATGCTGGCCTGAAAACAGTCATTGCCTGCGCCCTGGTGGTGGCCACCGCGTAGACTTCAGCGCCGACCTCGCCATCCATGCTGAACAGATAGCTGCCCTGCGGCCCCTTCCAAGTGGACTTACCATTCTTCCTGGCCACCTCTTCATAGCCGCGATTGAAGCGGCGCGCACCATCAACTTGCCTGCGCCAGCCGTATAAAACGGCGGTCCAGAACTTCTGCCATGGGTCCAGGTAAATGGGCTTGCCCGCCAGCGGGCCCTTGATGTGGACAAAGAATTTCTCGATGTACTCGATGATGTGCCAGCCATGCGCCGGCACGAACACCAGGCCGCGCGCGCCGGCTTTAAGCAGGTCGTCGTAATGCCGCTTGACTGCCAGGTACACCAAACGGCCGACCACGATTTCGCCGCGCAACACAGGCAGGCCGTAGCCCGTGTCCCACTCCTCAGGATGCGACGGCGTTAATTGATCGACCTTCTTCCTGGTGAGCTGGTGGCGTGGGCGACGAGATCGCCGAACAGATCGTCCTGACCGGCCTTCTCGCCCGTGTCCTTCCTTACCCTCGCCAGCGACGGGATTGTCAAACACGCTTTTGGTAGCCATTGGCCCAACTCCATTTTGAGCCGCTTCTCATCATCGGCCCAGGGCAACGGCGTAACCCATCCGGTTTTTGAAACTTGCGTACGGCCTTGCGCGGCGCACATCTTCGACGCCTTGATCCAGTCGCAGAATGTTCTGACAATGACTGCGATCGGCATGCCGGCGGTCAGGTGTTCAATGCCTGCCTGCCGCAGCGATTCGCACAGGTATTCGTAGACCTGCAGTTCTTCACCACTCAGGTCCACGACCGGCGGCGGCAGCGGTGAGCTTGTGTCACCACCACTGGTGACGTGGCCGGCGCCGACAGCGGGCAAGCCGGTTTTGAAGTTTGGATTTTTGTCCATGGGTTTCTCCTGCATGATCAGTGGCCGAAACCCCCCAGGGGTAGTTTTCGATTTCCATAAAAGTCTGGGTAACCAGTCGGTTTCCTGGATTTTTCGGTTTTAGTTTCGACCCGCCCCGGCCTCATTTCGGTCGGGGTCGGCCCCTCGATGGGGCTGGCCTTGCCCGCGCGCGGCCTCGTGCGGCCTCGGTTTTGCTTTTCGCGTCGTGGCAGTCCAGGCACAGTCCCTGGACGTTGCTCGGGTCATCGGCGCCGCCCTCTTCCAGCGGCACGATGTGGTCGCGCTGCACTGCCGGCCGGGCCAACCCTTGCCGCTCGCATTCGGCGCACAGTGGATTGGCGGTGAACAGCTCAGCTCGCATCGCCTGCAGGCGTCGCCCGGTGATGCGCTTGGTCGCATCTGGGCGCTTTCCCCATACAGGCTTCGGATGCGCGGCACAGCGCCCGCTGCCATCGTTGACCAGGGCGCGGCAAGCGGGGAACGTGCAAGGGCGTGGGGCGGCTGTAGGCATGGGACTCACCAGGTAGAGCAACGATGTGCAGACGTCTGCACAAAACACCCCACAAGGAATGGCCGTGGGTAGTGGTTGATACGCGCGCTGCTGCGCAATATCATCAACACAAATAAAAAAGCCCACCGAAGTGGGCAAGCACCAGAAACGAATGTATCCCCCGCTATGGAGCGGATCGAGATAGATCACCTCTTTCGCTGTTGAGAAATCGTCTCGTTAAACGCAAAAAAGCCCGCTTGTGCGGGCTTTAGGCGTTAGTGCTGCGAGAATGACCGAAATATACACCCGCTGTAACAGCCGCGTCAAGCTATTGCAAAAACTCCTCAACCACGCCATCAGCAACAAAGCTTGGAGCGAGGCGGTTCAATGCCATCTCCTCAAGCTCCCGCACATGCCCCTGCATCTTCGTCGATGCCCGCTGATAAGTCATGTGGCTTGCACCAAATGACTTGGCCAGGTCGCGCACCGTGATATCCAGCTGCTTATGGTTGGCGAACAATCGCCCCAGCATGCAGTCGACTGCATGCGGGTTCAGCCCAGGAAACATTGGCCGGAACCAATCCGCCAATCCCTTGATGGCCTCGATGCGCTCAACCGAGAAAGCAAAGCGGCGACGACCATCAACATCCTCGAAATCCGTCTGCCCGTACTTCGCTTGCAACACCCACATTTCTGTCTTCGGCAGCCGATGTTTTACCGCCTGCAGCACCATGGCACACTGGGCGCGCACCTCGTTGCCATCCAGCCCGCCGAAGTTAATTGTTCCCGACGACGCGCCGCGCAGCTGCTCCAGCCAGCAACGCTGACGTCCGCTCAACTGCACCGACTCCATCGCCTTGATGAGTGCCGCCCGCAACGGCGCATCCTGCTTTGCCTCCTGGGCCATGATCAGGAACGACACATGCACCGCCTGGCCCACGTTTTCAAATACCGCCTCTTCCGCTTTCACTTCCATCGCCTAGCCCCTTTTCTCGTTGTCCAATGCTGCCTGCCATGCCACTTGCCCACTCCGTGATTCGTATTCCCCTGGCGCCGCGTCACACTCATCCAGGATGACCCTATTGCCCCGGCCGTCCTTGCCGATCCGAACCCCTCGCACTGGCGGTCGGCCTATCTCGTGCCCGCGCTCCACTGCGTGGAACACACCATCCCCCTTCAGTCCCCGCCGTATCTGCCTGTCGATGTAGTCCTTACCGAAGGCATCACGCAAACCATCGATCCAGGCCGCGACGGTCGGCATCTGTTCCCTCATGTTTCCGTTGCTCATGAGACTCTCCCGTTATTTCGTCCGACCTGCAAAAGGTTGGCCAAAAGGTTGGACGGCTGAAACCCGCATGCTTGCTTGCTTTGCCAACCTCCCAACCTACCCAACCTATTTCTAGGTTTGACTGGAAAGGGGTTTATGGAAAATGGCCACACACGCACGCGTATACGTGCGTACGTGCGCGTGTGCGCTTGCGCGTCCGGGTTGGCGAGGTTGGGAGGTTGGCGGGGCCGCATTCTGTGCGGGTTCCAGCCGTCCAACCTTAAATTAGCGAGGTTGGACGGATGGTCCAGCCAGGCCGAAATATCCGAACGTGCCGCCTGCAATTCCGCCTTTTCCGCCTGCGCACACGGCGCCCACGATCCCTGGCAGACGATTGCTGCTACATCGCCCATGACGTTAGATAGGAAGCGCATCAGCGTCCTCCTGTGCTGCCTCTGTCGATGCCGCTACCGACGCCACAGGCCGCGAATAGAAGCGCTCACGCGCCCCTGACGTTTCCCTGTCCTTCTTCCACCCCAGCTTGCGCATGATCGCGCCAATACGCATGGTCTCCAGCTTGGCCGGCCCCAGCTTCGATATCTCGAAGTGCAGCCCGCGCGTCAGCAAGTCCAGCACGGTCACGCGATCAATACGGCCATTCAGCTTTGGTATGCCCTCGGCATCAAGGCCTTCCAAGTAGCGATAGATATGGCCATGCCACGGGTCTGGTATCTCGCGGTTCTCCTGCTCAGGTGAGATCAGGCGGTCCTGCTGGTCGCGCGTCGGATACCACAGCACGCCGGCGTTCATCATCGCCACCGCCTCGCCGAACAACTGGTCGCGGGCCTCCATCAACGCTTCCATGTCAATGCGGCCGGTGGCCACTGGCCAGAAGCGCCGGTTGCCGGTCGTGTCCTTGAAATACTCGCCCTCGTTGGTCGTCGCCGCAAAGGCGCAGCGGCGCGGCATGTTCTTCATGCGGCGGCCATACGGCTCGCGGAACCTGTCGACGGTCGACGACATGAACGCCTTGATGGCGGTGACCTCTGACCTGTTGAACTGCTCCAGCTCGGCCACCTCGTACAGCAGCACGCCCTGGATCGACAGGTAGCCGTCCTTTTCGCCCATGCGGAAAGGCGTGTCGGCAAACCAGTCGCCGCCCAACACCTTCAGCGCGGTCGACTTGCCCTCGCCCTGGCCGCCCTCGAAAACGGGCGCATGGTCGTGCTTCACCCCTGGGCGATACGCACGCACCACCACGCCGACAAAAAACATGGTAGCCACCAGGCGCAGGTATTCGCTGTCGACGCAGCCCCAGTATTGCGACAAGGCCGAAGCCACGCGCGGCACGCCATCCCACATGGCGCCGCAGCGGTCCATGTAGTCGGTGACAGGGTTGAACGCATGCTCGCGCGCGGCCTGGGCGACACCGCGCTCGATGTCGCCGATGGCCGCCAGCAGCAGGCTATGGTGCTGCGACAGGTACACGCCGAGGTGGAAATCGTCGCCCTCAGTCCATTCGCCCGGTTCGCTGCGCCATGGCGTTGGCCGCCGCTTCACCTGCAGGCCGGAAAACAGATCCAGGCCCACCAGGCCGATCAGGCGCGGATCGCCCTGCATGACCATGTACACGTTCTCGCGGCATCCCTTGACGCCACCGTTCGCCGTCTGGATCAACTGCGACCGTAGCTGCTTAGGCGTCATGCCCGCGCCAGCTGGCAAAGGGGTCGATCCGTCGGCCGGCACGGAATCCATTTGCTCGTCGACCCAATCAGGCACATCGTCCTCCGCCCTGGCCGGCGCCGCGACCGGCTCGGCCACATGCTCTGGCTCGACTTCTTCGACGCGCAGCTTCGTCACCCAGGACATCACCTCGTCGACGCCGGCGCCGGCCGCCACCAAGTCAGCGATATCCCAGCCGTCCTTGACTTCGCCAGGAGCCGGAATATCGATGATATATACGGTACAGCCCAGCGCGCGCAACAGCTTGGCCAGCTTGGTCATCGCTGCCATGCCGGGCTGCTCATGCTCTGGCATGATCTCGCCAGCCTTCGTCGCGTGATTGTCCTTGTACCGCTTGGCATCGGTATCAGGCCACAAGATGACCGTGCGGCCGGCCAGCGGCGTCCAGTCGCTCTTGTCGTATGCTTTGCCGCCACCAGACCAGGACACTACATCCATGTCGGCGCCAAGCAGGACGTGGGCGGCATCGGTGCATTTTTCGCCCTCAACCACCAGCACCGGCAAATCCGGCCGCAATGCACCGCGCAAGTACAGCGGCCGCGGCGCCGGGAAAACCATCCATCGCCACTCGCGCCGCTTCGATTGAGGATGCTGCGCGAACACGCATGGCAACACCTCCTTGCCCTCGCCGTCCGACGTGGTGAATCGATACAGCACGCCCAGCAGCGCACCGGCCTGGTCGCGGTATTCCCACGACGCATCTGGCCGGCCTCGCACCACATGCGCCTTTGGATACGGCCCGGCATCGGCTGGAACCGGCAGAATGGGTTCCCAAGGCGTCTTCTTTTTAGCAACGGAAACTGCCTGTACCCCTTTGTCCGCTTGCGCGGGCGCGCGACTGGGGGTGTTTTTCGGCTTGGCCGAAACGATAGGGCGCGTTGCGCCAGGAGGGGAAAAATCGGACGGCGTCAGCGTGATGCCGAGCTGCGCGGCCAGGTCGGCGCACGCTTTGCCCTGCTTGACGCTGTGGATCTGCGCATAGAGGGAAATGAGATCAGCGCCGGCTACGCCGTCGTCGGAAAAATCAGCCCATACGCCGGCTTTATCGCCTTCGAGCCGTATCCGCATTGATTTGCCGGCTTCGCCGGAGGAAGAACCAATACAGAACTCGATACCTTCACGCACGCCGTTCGGGAACCAGGAGCTCAGCAGCGATTCAATGGAAAGGATGGCCGCGCTATTGACTGCGGCAAAATCGTCGAGAGTCACGCGGTACGCACCTTCGCCTTGTGCGCAACGCGCTGACTACCGTAGCGGGACGGGATCTGCGCATACTCCAGCGCGCCTTCGCGCACCAGGCCTGCGCGTGCCATATGCCGAGCGGACAATGGCGCCTTGGATGGCACGTGGCGCGGCCCTGCAACCTGCCCGGCCGTCGACGTCGCGGCGCCAACTACGGGGCCGGCATAGTCGCGGCCGCGCTGCGTGACGGCGTACTGACCGGTCTCAATGCGTACCACATGGCAACGCGTCAGCGAGTTGACGATGTCGCGCTCGAACGAGGTGATGGTGCCGCTCCAGCCGATGGCGCTCATCCAGTCGTTCAAATCGGCGCGGCCGCCCAACAGGAGCAGTTTGCGCACAGCGATATCGGGGCGCGTGCCGGCGCGTGGGACACGATAGACGCTCATGCCGCACCGTCCTGGCCAGCATCAGGCAGACAATACACGCGAATGGTCAACGCCATTAGCTCGGACAATCCACGCTGCAGGCCGTCGATATCAGCATCAAGGCAGGCCCGCTCGCGTGGATCGATCACTTCGTCTGCCGTCGCCTCTTCAAAGTGAGAAGCGAAGACGCCCAGGCGGACATAAATGTCGCGGAACTTTTTAGCCAGCGCCTCGTTGCCGTCGCAAATGTCTTCCGGTAGTTTTACGAAGGCGCCACCGCTCGATGCGGCCACAGCCTCAGCGAACAGCGTAGTGCCGGAGAAAGCCTGCAGCTGCAAGGCCGTGTCGACCGTCACGCCCTGGCCTTTGCGTTCGTAGACGCGGTTTTCCAGTCCGTTGCGGCTCATACCCAGGGCGGCCGCGATTGCGTCCCAACCTCCAGGAAATGCTCTGATCATGGCAAGGTACGATTTTTTGATTTTCACAACATATCCTTCTTCTTGGTGGTTGTTCTCATCACGCGGTCAAGCTACGCTTGCGACATGAAAATTTGTCCTGCTCATGCCCGGCTTCGCGGATCGACACCCACAACGGAATGCTCCGGTACGGTATCGAGAATGTTTGTTGACGAAGGTAGCTGACGTCCTGCACGACCGGACCCAGGGTCGAGCCGCCCTTCTGAACTAAAGACTTCTGGCCGCGCCAGTTTCAAGAACATAAGACGTGCACGCGGGATGCCGTTGCGGCGCCATTCAGATACGGACGGGTCTTTAACTTGGCAAATCCGTGCGGTTTCTGACGTGCCGCCAAGCGCGTCAATGATTTCGTCGGCTGTAAGTTCATTAGTCATGCCTTATTTTAGGCAAGCCTAAAGAAATAAGCAAGAATAATTTAGGCATCCCTTATGCAGAAATTGTTAGGATTACCTAATGGATTGGCATAAAAGACTTACGCAGGCCCGCGAGGCCAAAAACATCAAAAAATCAGCTTTTGCGAAGCTGGTGGGGGTATCCGCGCCGACAGTTACCGACTGGGAAAATGGCGATACAAAAATGATCGAAGGCAACAACCTGGTAAAGGTTTGTCAAGTGCTGGAGGTGCCGCCGGATTGGCTGCTTCACGGAACCGACAAAACGATAGAGGACGCTCGGAAGCTTTTGCCGGGAGCCGTTCCCATCTCACTTATCGAAGATGACGAGGAGGCGCTTTACCGCGTTAAATTAGTGCAATTGCGGCTACAAGCCGGAGTAACAGGCTTTCAAACAGAGCCTGACAACACCGACGGCGGGACTCTGGGGCTATCTAAATCATGGGTACACCGCAAGGGCTTTGACCCTGAGAGCCTTCTGGCAGTCAAGGTAAAGGGCGAAAGCATGGAACCTACTTTCTATGAAGGCGATACGATAGTTATAAATCTTGCCGACAAGAAGCTGACAGACAATGGCGTGTTCGCAGTCAACTACGGTGGGGAAGCTGTTGTAAAACGGCTCTCGCGTGACGCCGGCCAATGGTGGCTGATGTCTGACAACTCCGATCAACGAAAGTTTTATCGTAGGAATTGTCGAGGCAACGAGTGCATCATTATTGGCAGGGTGGTACGTAGAGAAGGCGACCACTTTTAACCCAATCACCTAAAGCAATCCACCCCGCATGCCGGGGTTTTTTTTCGCCTTGTCGAAAGTATCACAGCAACACCACCATCAAAATTTAGGCATACCGAAAATATTATCTTGACTGTTTCTTTAGGTATGCCTAAACTTCATCATGTTAGCAACCACAACGATGGAGCAAAGACGATGGCCCCCCCCGCAAACACCACTCTCACCGTCGACGGCCTGATGGCCGCCGCCTTCAACCGGCCACGCCAACCACGCAGCTCTGCGTACTGCGTCGGCGTGCGCACCTTCCTGGCTCAGCGTATCGAAGGCACCCCCATAGCCCTTCCATTTGAGCCGGGCACCGCCGAAGCCGATGCCTTCTTCGCCGGCGAAGACGAAGGCCGCTTGATCCTGGCACGCGCATGGGAAGCGGAGCAAGTCGCATGAGCACCACCACCCTCCTGGGCCGCATCGAGCAATGCATCGATGTCGCCACCCACAAACACCCGCTTGATCGCGCCATGTGCGCCGAGACCTTCATCGCCGCTCTGTCCGGCGTGCTGCAGCGCGACGACATGGCGCTGTCGAACCGCGTGTTCGCCCTGCTGACCATCCCGAAAAAAGAGGCCGTCAAGTGAGCGCCTTCCGCGTCACCGTCAAAACCTCGCTCGGCGTAACGCACTACTACGCGCTGGCCAGCACGGCCGCAGGTGCGTGTGAGGACGCCGTCGACGCCCAGTGCGGCGAACCGTGCGGCGTGACCGCGCATCCACTGTAGGAGGCCGTAGCCATGCCCTCGACCGCTACCCGCAAGCCGGCCAAAGCACCGCTGCCATCGTCGCAAAGCCTGCATGACACGCTGGCCAGCGCGAACGACGCCGCCCAGCTGGCCCGTTTTACGCGCAACACCGGCTGCGCTGCCAAGGAAGTCACTGGCGCCGATGGCCGCCTGTCCATCCTGCAGGTGTTCGAGGCCATGCGTCACCGTGGCTACCACGTCACCGAGCCAGTCCGCCCACAGCAGCAGCCCCGCGCCGGATTTACCGCCTGGTGCGTGAGCGTGACGCTGCCCAAGGGCATCAGCTTCAAGCTCGCCTACCACACCCCTGGGACCGTCAAATGACCACCCCGTTCGTCCACCTGGCAATCGACGTCCGCAGCGTGCTGGCCAGGCCGCTGCACGAACTGCGCGGATTCGCGCACCCGGACGGAAAACCCATGACACCACGCCAGGCGAAAACCGCCCTGGCCGCGCAGCTGGCCGAGGGCAATGAACTGCTCCCGATCGGCAACAGCGCCCCATTCGATTTCATCAAACGCTAACCGGGCCATACCCGCCCACCACCAGGAGCCGCACATGAGCGACCTCGTAATCCCAACGCTGGCAAGCGCCCCCGCCAGCAGCATCAAAAAGAAGCCGGCCGTCAAGCCCACCGTGATCGACAGCACCGCCGGCGACGACAAGCCATCGTTCGGCGACGTGCCGATGGAGTGCATCACCGCTTCCAGAACCAACCCGCGCAAGATCTTCGATGACGCGGCGCTGGCCGACCTGGCCGCCAGCATCACCAAGCATGGCGTCGCCCAGCCGATCCTGCTGCGGCCGACCCATGTCGACGCCGGCGTTACCTTCTTTGAAGTTGTCGCCGGCGAACGCCGCTTCCGCGCATCCAAGCTGGCCGGTAAAACCACCGTGCCGGCGATCATGCGCAACCTGAGCGACGCTGAGGCTCTGGAGATCCAGGTCATCGAGAACCTGCAGCGCCAGGACCTGCATCCGCTCGAAGAGGCCGAAGGGTTTGAAGTGCTGATGCGCGAAAACGGCTACTCGGCTGACGTAATGGCAGAAAAGACTGGCAAGAGCAAAGCGTACATCTACGCCAGCTTGAAGTTGTGCGCGCTGGAGCCAGCTCCGCGCAAGGCGTTCTACGACGGCAAGCTGACCAAGTCGACTGCCCTCCTGGTGGCGCGCATCCCTGTCAAACATTTGCAAGAGCAGTGTGTTGGTGAAATCACACAAGAATGGAACCCATATTCAACGCGCCAGGCGGCCTCGCATATCGAGCGCAACTACATGCTCGATTTGAAGAAGGTCGATTTCAAAACGGCTGACGACTCGCTGCTCCAAGAAGCCGGGTCATGCACGGCATGCCCAAAACGGACAGGCAACCAGCCCGAGGTGTTTGCAGATGTCAGTGCAGACGTCTGCACTGACCCCATCTGCTTTAAATCGAAAACGGAAGCGCACGTTATCCGCATCAAGGAAGTCGCTGCCAGCCAGGGCCAGACGATCATCAGTGGCGCCGAAGCCAAGAAATTGATGCCGAACAGCTACTCACAACTGGGCGGTGGCTACGTCGATCTGGACCGTCCGAACTATGCTGATCCCGAGCATCGTACGTATCGTGAAATTCTCGGCGCAGACGCACCTGTACCCAAGTTGCTGGACAACCCGCACAAAAACGAAATCATCGAAGTCGTCAAGGTCGCCGATATCGCTCCGCTACTGAAAGAGCTTGGCGTCAAAATCAATGTGGAGACCGGCCGAGAATCAGAAGATAGCCGCGCGCGCGAGAAAGAGCAGGAAGCCAAGGCCAAGCTCGAACGCGAGTACCGTCACACCCTCTTCACGCAAGTGCATCACGCGTCGCTGATGATGAACCTGGTGTACGAAGACTTGCTGCTGGTCGCTGGCCTCATGTTCAACCAGCTGGGCGGCGGAACGATTCAAAAAAAGATGGTCATGGATCTGTACGGCTGGACCGAAGAAGAAACGCTCGGCTATCCGGACCGCGCCGGCAAACTACGTGCAGCGATTGCTGCGCTCTCCCCAGCGCAATTAAACCAATTCATCCGCGACTGTGCGCTGTCGCATGAGTTGCACATCTACACCTACAGCAGCTCCAGCAAGGATGACCCACACGCGCTGTTGGCGGCCGCCAAACGGGTCAAGGTTGACGCCTACTCGATCAAGGCTCAAATCAACGCAGCGGCAAAAGCCAAGGCCAAGACCAGGGCAGATGCGGCCAAGTATGCGGCCGTAAAAAAGGACGAGGCAGCAGCCAAGAAGGCAGAAAAGGCCAACAAGGCAGCACTGGAAAATATCGAACAGCTGGCGCCAGAGCAGGTTCCCGCATTCTTGAAGGTTTTTCCTGACCGCATCAACGAGCTTACCGAGTTTGCGCTGGAGAGCCGTCCGTTGTTCATCGCCCCGATTGAACAATGGGCGCTTGAAACTGGCCACCAATACAGCGGCGACGGATTCGTCAAGCTCAGCACCAACGCCTCAAGCATGGCGACGCATTTACCAGGGAACGAAGACGCAGCCAGCGGCGAAGACGAAGAAGACGCGGAAATGCTCGCCGAGGACATCGGCCTGAATGCGGTCATCGCGGCCGCTGAAGAGTCTGCAGCACCCACGCCAGCCGAGCCAGCACCGCAATCAGTCACGCCGGCACCCCGCGCACGCAAGCCAAAAGCAGCCGTAGCGCCGAAGCCATGGCCATGGCCCAAATCTGGGGCAGACGAAGCCGGAAAGGCTGGTGCGCAATGAAGATACTGCCCTTCGGATATCGTCGCCTCATGCGCAGCCTGGAGCAGCACCTCGCCGACCAAGCCGAGCAACGCGAAGACAAAGCCATCGCAGCGCACATGGCGGCCGTCAATGCCTCGCTCGGCAAACCGTCAAAACGGCGCCAGGGCCGCGCCGAGCCGATGCCCTACCGCCTGCATATCGCCGTCGCGTTCGCGTCGCTGGCCAGCGCCCTGTTCAGCCTGTACTGGTGGTACCCCTATCAATGAGAAGCATGATGAAACCGATTTACGTTGATCTACCCAGCGTGGCCAGCTTGGTGACGCTGGCCACCGCGACAATCCAGCGGATGGTAAGAGAAGGTGTGTTCCCGAAACCACGCCAGCTCTCGGCCAACCGTGTCGCATGGTTGTTGCGCGAAGTTGAGGAGTGGGCAGAAGAAAGGCCGGTTTCGGATTTACCTCCACCGACCAACTGCGGGCGAAAAAAATATGATGAGGGTACTAAGCAATAATACTCTTTAGAATAAATTCTTCAAGAGGATCTTTATTGCCATTTCTATACTCAACTATTGCATCTACATAATTCGGACGCGCATGTACAGACCATGATACTGGCCATGCACCAATTTTTCCCAAGAGCGCCCAAATAAGCAAACGAGACATATGCCCGTTTCCATTAACATATGGATGTATACCGAGGAACCAGACAAGAAAGTCAGCCAAAATGGAAACGTAAACCACTAAAAAATCTTCAAGTGGCTCCAAGCCTTGCGCCATTCGATCATCAAATTTCTTGAGTGCCTCAGTAAGTAAGGCATCGAACGTTTCCATATAGAAGGGCACAACCAGTGCGGGAAAACCGGTTCGCTTATCTCCTCCCGCAACTACGTTGTATTCCCTCAGGGCGTGACGAGTACCGCGATAATTCCCAGCAAAATAGTGATAATCCTTGGGAGTTACACCCCGGAAAACATACCTATGCCCCCTCAAAGTTCGAACACCGAAGCGCTCGAACTTTGAAATATCTTTGTGCATCGACACTAACAAGGCAGAGCAACGTTCTTCGACTTTATGTCCGTGCGGATGTTCCTCATATTCCCACGAAGGAAGTTTAGCTGCCATCTAGTAATTTATAATTAAGCTTGTATTACAAGTCGTGAAGCCCATTCCGAGCTACCATTAGCCGTACGCGCCGCCATAGCAGCTACAGCACGTTTAGCCAAATCTCTTTTAGAATCTGATATAGGAGCTTCAAAATTCCTATCAAAATTATCCAATCTATTCCGCAAATTATCAGACATTTGCTTGACTTTAATTATCTCATCACTAGCAGCAAAATGAAATACATTCATCTCGTTATGCAAAGAAGTAGCAGCATCACTTGCTATCGAAATAGTCGGCACGGAACAAGCGACAGCAACCATTACCACGGCACCGGCTTTCAATATAGATCTTTCGATAGTATGAATTGCATTCTCCACGCGCATCATTAACCCTTCACGCAGCCATGCACTTACGCGAAAATCATCAAATCCGTCCATTATTTCCCCCCTTTTTTTAAATCATTTAGAGTCATAGCTACTTCATTAACCTTATCTACCAAACTTGCGAATTGAGATGTTCGCATATCAACGCGTACAACAGGCTCAATATCCAATGAAGAATTAGTGCGCGACTTCCCCATCGCAAAAGCCGATGCATGATAAAAATCCAGGCACGACTCGTGACCCGCGATTGCAACCGAACAAATATTCGCCACCGCAGTTGCCATATTGTGAGGCCGTTTGTCTATGACAACCAGAGGGTCTTCTTTAAAACCCAACTGAGTTTTTAATAGTGCAATCTTCTCAGAAAAACCAGCAAATGATTCTGCCAATTCAATCAAAGCCTGCGGACTCATTCTGATCACCAACGCTGAATCTAACCCATCGGGAACCAAGCAACTCTGAGCAAAAACAATTTTTGCGTCAAAATCGTTAAAAGTCATCGAGCACATCTCAGCCGCGTAGCGCCGCTGAGGCATTGGAGCACTAGCAACATCAATGCTATATTTCGTGTCGCCCGACTCGGTAACACCTAGAGTCTGGATGGGAATCGGGTGGCCTTCGGAGCGCTCCTGGCTCGACATGATGCTCTTTAGAAGGGTTGAAGCAGGCTGCTTTGCAACCTGACGAGACGAAACTTTCGGTTTTGACATATCAAATTTGTGTTGTTTTCAAGGTATTTCCTATGCGGCGATAGTATCACACTAACTTTAGCCTTCTCAATATGCCTAATCACTAGGTAAAAACCACCCCCTTCATCGACAGTTTTCCTCCAAGTATTTGTCCAATCTTGATAGCCACTCACGACGCTCCCGATCATATGTATGACGGTTGTACACACCAGCTATACCTTTTTTCATATGCCCCAGCACCGCCTCTGCAATCTCATCCGAACAGCCCAATATTGCCAACTGTGTTCGGCAGCTGCGGCGCAAATCGTGAGGCGCCCAGTTCGTTACAGGTAGACGCGGCCGAAGGTCGTCTGGCTTCGTTTCGCTGTACGGCATATGAAACCAAACCGCACAACCCACCGATTTTTGCTCCATGTAACCCACCTTTCCGTACGACTCAAAAAGGTACTTCCCTTTTACGGTCCCCATGCGACGTCGCACCACAACCTCCGCCCGGCCGACAAGCGGAACGCGCAGATCTGTAGCATGCTCCCGCCATGAATTCTTTGTCTTCGCCTTTGGAATCGTCCACCAGAGTCCGTCAGCCTCTTCGCTGATTTCAGTCACTTCCATGGCCATAATTTCCGAGCCGCGCGTGCAAGTCCACAAGTACAGTGTCAATGCATCACACACCGCCTTCGAAAAATTTGGCAGCCACTTGATCAAGGTGGCAAGCTCTTCGGCGCTCAACACACGCTTGACTGGCCCGGCCTGGACACCCTGCACCACCCTCCCCTTGCTTCGCAGCTTGCCACGCATGATCAGGCGCCACCAGTTCGGCACAGTATCGGGCAGGCGCCCTGCATCATGGACATAATCCCAGGCCGCCCCCAGCTCCGCTCGGAGCTTGGCTGCCTGAACGGGAATATGTGCAAAGCTCTCGATCAGGTCGAAGGCATTGGAGCGAGAAACCTCTGCAGCGGGCATATCGCCAAATTCGCCCAGCATCGTGTCAAACATCCGCGCCACTTCCTTCACTCCTTTTTCGCCACGATTGCGCGATAGGTGCCCAGCCACGTACATATCCGCTACACGTCGGACCGTCAGCAACGCTTTCGCCTTACGCTCACGCTCTGCCTCTGTGGCTTTGCGCGACTGTTCGCGCACCTCGCGTTTATCGACGGCCAAGTCGACGCCTGCGCTGCGGGCACCACGCAGGCGCTCCCACTCTACCGTCGCGGCCGCTAGCGAGATCGCAGGCCACTCGCCAATCTTGGTTTGTCGCATGCGTCCATCAAGCGGGCTTTTATAGCGATATATCCACGATCTCTTCGACTTTGTAGCCTCAAGTCGCAGCCCTGGGCAGTCGGAAATGGTAAAGTGTTGGCCAGCCGCGAGCAGCTTTGCCGCTCTTGCATCGAATTGCATACTCACCTCAATAAGCGTAGGTCCGGCGTAGCTTTTACCCAGCACACGAACCCAATGTCGTTTTTTTGGCGTAGCTTCTGCAAAGTCAGCAATTTAGCTACGCCAAAACATGAAGTGTGATGATATGCGGTGATGTGTATTGATGCAATAGAGTGAAAACGAATTCGCAAGAACAACGAAACAAATCAAAGACTTATAGATGAATATGCAGTCAAATCAAGAGCTTGCAAAAATCCAGAAAAGCAAACTCACACCCATGATGCAGCAATATTTAGGCATCAAGGAAAACCATCCGACGATGTTGGTCTTCTACCGCATGGGCGATTTCTACGAGCTGTTTTTTGAGGATGCGGAAAAAGCCTCGCGCCTGCTGGGCATTACCCTGACGGCGCGCGGCGTAGCCAGTGGCAACCCCATTAAAATGTGCGGCGTGCCGTTTCATTCGCTCGACGGCTACCTGGCCAAGCTGGTCAAGCTGGGCGAGTCGGTGGCCATTTGCGAGCAGATCGGCGACCCGGCCACCAGTAAGGGGCCTGTCGAGCGCAAGGTCATGCGCGTGGTCACTCCGGGCACCCTGACGGATGCAGACTTGCTGCCCGAGAAGGCCGAGCGTCCGCTGCTGGCCATGTGCAGCATCACGCAGCGCAAGACGGTCACGACGGGCCTGGCCTGGCTGTCGCTGGCCAGCGGTGCCTTGAAACTGATGGAGTTTTCCGGCGACAGCGGCACTGTGGCGGCGCGATTGCAGCAGGAGCTGGAGCGCATCGTGCCGGCCGAAATCTTGAGCGGCGACAATGGCAACCTGTTCGACGAGTATGCGGGCACGCACATCAACCGCGTGCCGGACTGGCATTTCGACGTGGTGGGTGGCCACAAGGCCCTGCTCGACCAGCTGGGCGTGGCGACCCTGACGGGCTTTGGCGCCGATGGTCTCGGCGCCGCGTTCGGCGCGGCCGGCGCACTGCTGCGCTATGCGCAATCGACGCAGGGACGCGGCTTGCAGCACGTGCGCTCCCTGACGACGGAAACGGAAAGCGAATTCATCGGCCTGGACGCGGCCACGCGGCGCAACCTGGAGTTGACGGAAACTATCCGCGGCCAGGAGTCGCCTACGCTGTTCTCCCTGCTCGACCATTGCCGCACGGCCATGGGTTCGCGCATGCTGCGCCATTGGCTGCACCATGCGCGGCGCGACCAGAACGTGGCGCGCGCGCGCCATGAAGCCATCGCCGCGCTGGCGCAAAGCGAGGCGGCGGGGCCATTGGCCGCCACGCTGGCGCAAGTGCCCGACATCGAACGCATTACCACGCGCATCGCCCTGCTGTCGGCGCGTCCGCGCGACCTGGCCGCCCTGCGCGACGGCTTGCTGCAACTGCCGGCCCTGCGCGGCGATGTTGTGCGTTGTTATAGGGGTGAACAATGCGGCCAGGGCGGCGAAAGCGGTTTGCTGGCCGCCATCCACGCGGCCCTGGCGACACCAACCGCCTGCCTGGACTTGCTGGTGCGCGCCGTGGCGCAGGAACCGGCCGCCATGGTGCGCGACGGCGGCGTGTTTGCCACCGGCTTCGACGCCGAACTCGATGAACTGCGCGCGCTGTCGGAAAACGCGGGCCAGTTCCTGCTCGACCTGGAAACGCGCGAACGCGCACGCACGGGCATCGCCAACCTGCGCGTCGAATACAACAAGGTGCACGGCTTCTACATTGAAGTCACGCACGGCCAGACGGACAAGGTGCCGGACGACTACCGCCGCCGCCAGACCCTGAAAAACGCCGAGCGCTACATCACGCCCGAACTGAAAGTGTTCGAAGACAAGGCCCTGTCGGCGCAAGACAAGGCCCTGGTGCGCGAAAAGATGCTGTACGACCTGCTGCTGGCCGAACTGGCGCCGCACATCGGCACCCTGCAGACGATTTCGCAGGGCCTGGCCCAGCTCGACACCCTGAATGCGCTGACGGAACACGCGCAGCAGCACAACTGGGCCGCGCCGCAACTGGTCGACGAGCCGTGCATCAACATCATCGAAGGCCGCCACCCGGTGGTGGAAAAGCAGATCGAACGCTTCATCGCCAACGATTGCCGCCTCGTCAACGAGCGCCGGCTGCTCTTGATTACCGGCCCGAACATGGGCGGTAAATCGACCTTCATGCGCCAGGTGGCGCTCATCACCCTGCTGGCTTACGTGGGCAGCTATGTGCCGGCCGCGTCCGCCACCATCGGCCCCATCGACCGCATCTTCACGCGCATCGGCGCCACCGACGACCTGGCGGGCGGACGCTCGACCTTCATGGTGGAAATGACGGAATCGGCGGCGATTTTGAACGGCGCCACCGAGCATTCGCTGGTGCTGATGGATGAAGTGGGCCGCGGCACCTCGACCTTCGACGGCCTGGCCCTGGCGTGGGCCATCGCGCGCCATCTGATCGACAGCAGCCGCAGCTTCACCTTGTTCGCCACGCACTACTTTGAGCTGACGCAACTGCCGGACAGCCACCCGAGCGCCGCCAACGTGCATCTGTCCGCCGTCGAACACAAGGACAGCATCGTCTTCCTGCACGCCGTGCAAGCCGGTCCCGCCTCGCAAAGCTATGGCTTGCAGGTGGCGCAACTGGCCGGCGTGCCGCAACCGGTGATCAAGGCGGCGCGCAAGCACCTGGCGCGCCTGGAAGCGCAGGCGCTGGACGCCACGCCGCAGCGCGACCTGTTCGCGCTGCCCTCCGCCGATCCGTATGCGCAAGAGGAAGAAGAGGAAGCAGCGCCGCTGGCCGCGCTGAACGCGGCGCAGCAAGCCTTGCTCGACGCCATCGCCGACCTCGATCCCGACGCGCTCACGCCGCGCGACGCGCTGGAACAGTTGTATCAGTTGAAACGGCTGGCCGCCGCATGACCATACGGCGCAGCATGGCTAGCCTACGCCTGCGCCTGCTGGCTGCCGGCTTGCTGGCCGCCAGCCTGCCATGGCAAGCGGCGCTGGCCGCCCCAAGCGACCAGGCCGGCTTCGAGTTTGCCGTGCTGGGCCACTCCTTCAACGCCGGACCGGACGATGGCCCGTTAAAAAAGGCCATCGCGGAAACGAGCGCCTTCAATGCCTCGTTCGTGGTGGCTACCGGCATCAAGGCCGCCAGCGAGTCCTGCAGCGACAAGCTGTACAGCCAGCGCAAGGACGTGCTGGACGCCAGCGGGCCGCCGCTGATCGTCTCGCTGTCGGCCAGCGACTGGGCCAACTGCCGCAATTCGCGCGGCAGGGTCAACGCCATCGAGCGCCTGAACCGCTTGCGCGACGTGTATTTTGCCGACGACCAGAGCCTGGGCCAGCGCAAGCTGACCCTGTCGCGGCTGTCATCGACGGCGAAGTTCCGCAGCTATGCGGAAAACGCCCACTGGGAATACGGCGGCGTGCTGTTTGCCACCGTCAACCTGCCCGCGAATAACAACCATTTCCTGCCAGAAGCGGGACGCAACAGCGAATTCGAAGACCGCCTGGTGGCCAACCGCTCCTGGCTGCAGCGCCTGTTCGCCATGGCGCAGCGCAAGAAACTCGACGGCATCGTGCTGTTTTCCGATGGCGATGTGGGCGTACTGGACGAAGACGACAATTCGCTGCTGCCCAGCTTCAGTTCGAAACAGGATGGCTTTGCCGGACCGCGCAAGCAGATCCGTACCCTGGCAAAGAAATTCAGCGGCAAAGTGTTACTGGTCGATACGCAGCGCGCTGGCGATGCGGACGGCAAGGACGGCAAGGAGGGCAAGAGTAAAAAGGCCGCGGCCAGGGCTGGCGGGCCGAAAATCAGCTGGAAAGGCAACCTGGGCCACGTCAGCATCGACAACGACTGGTCCGCCATCGCCGTACGGCCGGGCAAGACACCATTCTTTGAGGTGCGTCAACGCGCTACCCGCCCATCGGCGCAGGCACGGGCCAAGGCGTCAACGCTACGGCGTTAATAACAGAGGCACAAACGAACAGGCCGGCATAGCGCCGGCCTGGAACAAGCAGTATTAATGAATTGGATGAGTGCGGAAGTGATCGCCCTCGTCGCCTTCATCATCTTCATCGCCATGGTCATGGCCGTGTGCGCCATGCACGTGGCCATGGGCGATTTCTTCGTCGGTGGCTTCGCGCACGTCAGCGACGGTCAGCGAGAAGCGCAGCGCGATGCCGGCCAGTGGATGGTTGCCGTCCAGCACGACTTTGTCGTCAGCGATATCGGTCACCGTGAAGATCATCGCTTCTTCGTCCGGCGAATCGCTTTCCGGCATGCCTTCGAACTGCATGCCCACTTCCAGCGGCTCAGGCAGGCGATTGCGCGGCTCGACCTTCACCAGGGCTGGATCGTATTCACCGAAAGCATCATCCGGTTCGATCTGGATCGTGTTGGAATAGCCAACTTCCTTGCCATCGAGCTCTTCTTCGATCTTCGGCAGGGTGTTTTCATAATCACCGTGCAGGTAGACCATCGGCTGACGGCCGTCTTCGATCAGATTGTCTTGCGCGTCTGACAGTTTGTAGTTGACAGTCACGACCGTATTTTTGGCAATCTTCATTATGCTTCCTTTCATTGTATAAGCTGGCAAATTATACCTTCACGCCGCCAACGACAGGCGCATTCCTGCATTTCCGGTTGTTATAATGGGCGCATGAAAAAATTAACTCTCCTCGGCGATATCACGCCGGCGCAATTCCTGCGCGACTACTGGCATAAAAAGCCCTTGTTGATCCGTCAAGCCGTGCCTGGCTTCAAGGCCCTGTTCGATATCAAGGCCCTGGCCGAGCTGGCCACCCTCGACCACGTCGAATCGCGCCTGGTCAGCCATGTGGATGGCCACTGGAACATGCAGCAAGGTCCGTTGACCAGCCTGCCCTCGCTGAAACAGAAGGAATGGACCCTGCTGGTGCAGGGCGCCAATCTGCACAGCGCCAAGGCCGACGCCCTGCTGCGCCAGTTCCGTTTCCTGCCGGACGCGCGTCTGGACGACCTGATGGTCAGCTTCGCCACCGATGGCGGCGGCGTGGGCCCGCATTTCGATTCCTACGACGTGTTCCTGCTGCAAGGCCAGGGCAAGCGCCACTGGCGCATCGGCGCGCAGAAGGACCTGAGCCTGATCGACGGCTTGCCGCTGAAAATCCTCAGCAACTTCACGCCCAACGAAGAATTCACGCTGGAACCGGGCGACATGCTGTACCTGCCACCCCACTACGCGCACGACGGCGTGGCCATCGGCGATTGCCAGACGTATTCGATCGGCTTCCGCTCACCCACGTTCCAGGAACTGGGCGAAGCTTTCCTGCAATTCATGGCCGACTCGATTGACTTGCCGGGCATCTACAGCGATCCCGACTTGAAAGCCTCGGGCAAGCCGGCGGAAATCCCCCGTGAAATGCTCAGCACCATCACGGAAGAAATCAACAAGGTGCGCTTCACGGAAGAAGACGTGACCATTTTCCTGGGCGAACACCTGTCGGAACCGAAACACAATGTGTTTTTCACGCCGCTGTCCAAGCCGCTGACGGTGGGCCGCTTCGCGGACGCCGCACAGAAAAAGGGCGTCGTGTTGTCGCGCAAGACGCTGATGCTGTATCGTGGCAAGAATGTCTTCATCAATGGCGAATCGTTTGCCATTGGCAAGGCCGATAAAACGGCCCTGGAAACCCTGGCCAACGAACGCGCGCTCGATGGCGCTGCCGTGGCCCAGGCTTCCGATGACGTGATGGATGCCTTATATACCTGGTATCAGGATGGCTGGATCGAACTGGCTTGAATGGGTGCGGCGTAGCAAAGTGGTATGACAGCAGGTGAAAAGACAGCCTCTGCGCCAGCGCAATGAAACATATTATTTTTATATCGTTTTGTCGTGCTTTCGCAAATCGCTTACACTTGCTTGCAATTTGCTTCGGCAAATATTGCGATATCACAAAATAGTTGCGAATTTGCCTCTTGCTCCTATTGCGACGCACCAAAAATCGCTATAATATTCGGTTAGGAAGTTTCCGTTGTCTGGCAGGCACCACCTGGTACGAAAAGCCTTCGAAGACGACCTAACGAGCGATAATTACCGGTAATTATTCATCGCAACAATATTGATTTATTTTTTGAAATAATTAAGGAAAACAAATGAAAAAATCCCTGCTGATCGCCTCCCTGATGGTTGTTGCTCTGGCTGCTTGCAGCAAAAAAGAAGAAGCTCCTGCACCAGCACCAGTAGTTGAAACCCCAGCAGCAGCACCAGTAGTTGAAGCTGCTCCAGCTGCTGCTGCTGACGCTGCTGCTTCGGCCGCTACCGACGCTGCTGCTGCTGCTTCGGCTGCCGCTTCGGCCGCTACCGACGCTGCTTCGGCTGCTTCGGCTGCTGCATCGGCTGCTAAGTAATTTAGCACCTTGCACTAGAGAAAGCCGGCCTTCGGGCCGGCTTTTTTGCGTCCGGCGTTTTGTCCGCAAGATATAACGCGGGACGCAGGCAATAAAAAAGGCTGACCCGATTTGCACCGGGCCAGCCTTTTTTATGCGCAGCAGGTTTTCAAACCTGCCGCTGCCACACCACTTATTTCAACTGCTCGTTCAACAGGCCCAGGATCTTCTCTGCCACTGGCGAGGTATCTGGCTGGCCTTCGTTGCTGAGGATGCTGACCAGGCTGGTCGCGCCATTGCCGGCCTTGACCAGGACGCGGTAGCGCTGCGCTTCCTTGTCCTTGTCGGACGACGAGCCCCAGCTGAACAGTTTCGAGAAGAAACCATCTTTCTTGACGACATCCGGATCGACGTAACGCACGAAATACGTGCCTTGCGTGCGGTCGCGGTCTTCGACCGTGAAGCCGACGCGGTCCAGGGCCAGGCCGACACGGCGCCAGGCGCGGTCGAAACCTTCATCGACTTCGATGGCGCGCGCCGGCGTGGCGGCTTGGCCCACCAGCTTGGCGTGCAGCGGCTGCACGATGGCGGCGTCGACGGCCGTCTTCGCCTGCGCATCGTCGCTGGCCGCGCCCAGGCGCGTCATCAGCTTGGCCAGGAATTGCGCTTCCAGGCCCGGATCGTTGGGACGCGCGGTCCAGGTAGTGGTTTCCTTGTCGCGGCCCGTAACGACCTCTTCCACGCCACGGTGGCTGATGTAGATCTCCGTCGAACCGTCGGCCAGGCGTTCCACGCGGGTGCGGAACTTGTCTTTCTCGCCCGTCGAGTACATCGAATCGAAGGCCTTGCCGATGGTGTTGCGGATAAAGTCCTGCGGCAGCTTGGCGCGGTTTTCGTTCCATTCGGTTTCCATGATGCCAGCCGTCGGCTGGTCGATGGCGACGGTAAAGCCCGAATCTTCCCAGAATTGCTTGAGCTGCGGCCACAGCACTTCAGGCGACTGCTTGACGACCAGCCAGCGCTGGTTGCCCGCGCGCTCGACCTTCACGCCACCGGCCGTGACAGGCACGACGCCCACCACGCCATCGGCGCCCACGATGACGGGCGTACCGGCCGTGGCGTTGCGCTGCGCGTTGTAGCCGGAAGCCGTGGCCACGCCATTCTTCGCGTCCGGCAGGGAGTAGCGGTTATCCTGCTGCAATTGCGTCAGGTCAGGCGGCACGTCCAGGGTGCTGGCTTTCTTGACCGACTTGTAGTCGACCTTGTCGCCGCCGACTACCGAACTGATCATGCCACAGCCCGCGAGGCTGGCTGCGACGGCGCCGATGACGATGCCGCGGACGGCGATGGTGGCAGGCGCCGGTTTGGTTTTCTTGCAATTAGTCATGTCGTAACTGGATAAGAAGCTAAGTAGCAGCTGGAATCAGGGAAGGTCCGGACTGGTCAAGCCCGGGCTTGAAGTTCGGCTTAAGACAGGATGCCAGCGTCGCGCAAGGCATCGCGCACGGTGGCATGGCAATTTTCAGCCAGCGGCACCAGTGGCAAGCGTATGCCGGCTGGCATCATGCCCATTTCGGCCAGCGCCCATTTGACGGGCACCGGGTTGGGCTCGACAAACAATTTCTGGTGCAGGGGGAAAACTTTGTTATTGATGGCGATCGCCGTGGCACGCTCGCCCGCCATGGCTGCGACGCACAGTTCGTGCATGGCGCGCGGCGCCACGTTGGCCGTCACGGAGATGTTGCCGTGGCCACCGCAGAACATCAGCGCCATGGCCGTCGGATCATCGCCCGAGTACACGGCGAAGTCGGCTGGCACCAGGCGCAGCAGGTCGATGCCACGGCCGATATTGCCAGTCGCATCTTTCACACCGACAATATTCGGGATGGCGGACAGGCGCACGATGGTTTCGTTGCTCATGTCGGCAACGGTGCGGCCAGGCACGTTGTACAGGATTACGGGAATGTCGACGGCTTCGGCGATGGCCTTGAAGTGCTGGTACATGCCTTCCTGGGTAGGACGGTTGTAGTACGGCACCACTTGCAAGACAGCATCGGCGCCCGCTTCTTTCGCATAGCGCGTCAGTTTGATGGCCTCGGCCGTGGAGTTGCCACCGGCGCCGGCGATGATAGGAATGCGTCCCTTGGTGTGCTCGACGGTCAACTTGATCAGTTCGCAGTGTTCTTCCACGCTCACTGTTGCCGATTCGCCCGTGGTGCCAACGATGACGATGCTGTCCGTACCCTCGGCGATATGCCAGTCGATCAGCTTGCGCAGACCTGGAAAGTCCAGACTGCCGTCAGCGTGCATCGGGGTGACGATTGCTACAATGCTGCCCTTGATCATAGTAAGTTTATAGCGCCGATAAATAAAACAACGATTGTAGCGGATAGCCCGCGCCTGTGGTGCATTCTGACATAGTATGGCCGCTCAAAACGTCGGCAGCAAGGCTGCCAACCGTGGAAAATCCGGCCGGACGGCACAAATTCGTTGCACTAGAGCAGCTTTTGGCTGTTCCACGCGCCCATCCTCGTACGCTACCACACGCAAGCCGTGCTGCACCGCCCAGGTCAGCAGTTCGCCTTCCTTCAGCAGGAATTTCGGATTCGACGGCTTGCCGAACTGCTCGTTACCCTCGGCAAAGGTTTCATACAGCAACACGCCATCGGGCGCCAGGCTGGCCACCATTGCTTCGAGCAAGGGCCGGTGCAGATAATTGGTGACGACGATGCCGGCAAAGCGGCCGGGCGCGAACGGCCATACGGCACCGGGCGCCTCCAGGTCCACCAGCGAGGTGGTGATGCCCGTGCCGGCCGCCTTTTCCAGCATTTCCGGGTCGTGGTCGAGCGCGATCACGGGGTGGCCCAGGCTGACCAGGTGGCGCGCATGGCGGCCGGCACCACAGGCCAGGTCCAGCACTTCGCCGCCCGGGATCAGGGGCGCCCAGCGGCGCAGCCAGCCCGAAATCGCTTCAGTTTCTATTGTTGGTTCAGTTACTTGCATCGGTACTTCCATCAGTTAATTGCGTGCATCAGCTTGCGCGGCATCAAGTCAAGACAGCCGTCAGGGGCGTGACCAGGGTGACAAAAATGCCAATGACAAATTCGATCGCCGCCAGCAGGGCGCGGTTCAAGATACCCGTGTACATCAGCAGCACCAGGGCGCCGAAGACATACAGGCTGTAGCGCTCGATGCTGGCGTAAGGGCGTGCCAGTTGCATCGGCAACAAACCCGTCATGATGCGCCCGCCATCGAGCGGTGGCACGGGAATCAGGTTAAAGACAAACATGGCCGCATTCACGCTGACGCCGGCGCCGGCCATCTTGCGGAAAAACATGCCCATTTCCGTCGGCGGCAGGACACTCAGGACGACAAAGGCGATCATCCAGCCAAAGCCCATGACGAAATTGGCGCCAGGACCGGCAAACGCCACCCACGCCATCTGCTTCTTCGGATTGCGCAGGCGGCTGAAATCGACGGGTACCGGCTTGGCATAGCCAAACGGTACCTGGATCGTGAAATACAGTATCAAGGGCAGCAATATCGTGCCGAAAGGATCGATATGCCGAATGGGATTGAGGCTCAGCCTGCCCTCGTTCGAGGCCGTGGGGTCGCCGAAATAGCGGGCGGCGTAGCCGTGCGCCGCCTCGTGCAGGGAAATGGCAAACAGCACCGGCACCAGGTACACCGCAATGGTCTGGACTATCGTATTGAAATCGCTCATGACCGCGATTCTACCAGAGGCGTCCCAGGCACTTTCTTATGTTGCCATTAAAGATAGGTAAATCCCGCGCCCTGCGCCAGCGACTACAAACCCAGCACGGCCGGGTCGCCGCGTCCCACGCGCACCACTTCCGGCTCCGCTCCCGTCAGGTCGATCACGGTGCTGGGGCCATGTGCGCAAACGCCGCCATCGATGATCAGGTCGACCAGCTTTTCCAGCCGTTCGCGGATCGTGTCGGCATCCGTCAGGCTGTCTTCGTCGCCAGGCAGGGTCAGGGTCGCACCCAGCAGGGGCTGGCCCAGTTCTTCCAGCAGGCTTTGCACGATGCGGTGCTGCGGCACGCGCAGGCCGATGGTCTTGCGCGAAGGATGGCTGAGGCGGCGCGGCACTTCCTTGGTCGCCTCCAGGATGAAGGTATAGGCGCCCGGCGTGCCCGCCTTGAGCAGGCGGAACTGGCGGTTGTCCACGCGGGCATACAAGCCCAGTTCGCTCAAGTCGCGGCACAGCAGGGTCAGATGATGCTTTTCATCCACGCCACGGATGCGGCGCAGGCGCTCGACGGCGCCCTTGTCGTCGAGCTGGCACACCAGCGCGTAGCAGGAATCGGTGGGCAAGGCCACCACGCCGCCGGACTGGATGATCTGCGCCGCCTGCTTGATCAGGCGCAATTGCGGATTCTCGGGGTGAATCTGGAAAAATTGACTCATGGTCTACGTATTCTTAGTTATTGGCATTAGTTATCATTATTGCACGCCGCGCAGGGCAGCGATGCGTTGCTCGATCGGTGGATGGGTGGCGAACAGCGCGCCCCAGCCGCCATTGCCGCCGCTGACGCCCAGCGCCTGCATCGATTGGGGCAGTTCGCCCGGCGGCACGCCGCCCAGGCGGGCCAGCGCATGCATCATCGGCGTGGGGCTGCCCAGCAGCTTGGCCGAACCGGCATCGGCGCGAAATTCGCGCTGGCGCGAGAACCAGGCCACGATGATGGAAGCGAGCAAGCCGAAGATGACTTCGCACACCATCACGGTCACAAAGTAACCGATGCCGCGTCCGCCGCCTTCGCGGTTGTTATTTTTCAGCAGCACATTGTCGACAAAGAAACCCACCACGCGGGCCATGAAGACGACAAAGGTATTCACCACGCCCTGGATCAGGGTCAAGGTCACCATGTCGCCATTGGCGACGTGGGCGATCTCGTGGCCCAGCACGGCTTCGACTTCATCGCGGTTCATGCTCTGCAGCAAGCCGGTCGAGACGGCCACCAGCGCCGAATTTTTGAAGGCGCCCGTGGCAAACGCATTCGCGTCGCCTTCGTACACGGCCACCTCCGGCATGCCGATGCCGGCCCGCTCGGACAAGGCGCGCACGGTATTGACCAGCCACAACTCGGTCGACGAGGTGGGGTTGTCGATGACGCGCGCGCCCGTGCTCCACTTGGCCATCGGTTTGCTGATCAACAGGGAAAAGATCGACCCTGTAAAACCCACCACCAGCGAAAACACCAGCAGGCTGCCCAGGTTCAGGGTGCTGCCCCGCGCCGGATTGCCCACGCCCAACAAGCTGAGGACGAGCGACAGCACCAGCATCACGGCCAGGTTGGTGGCAATAAAAAGGACAATACGTTTCATGGGCGATGGCTCCAGATGACTATGTATAACAAGAATAACAAAAAGATATGTACGCTAACGCAGATTTCAAGCAGCTCTGGCAACACGGCGGCGCATCGGCAGCCAGGAAAATCGTCGCGAGCGGCAGTGATTTGTGGCCGAGAAGCGCAACCGTACTGAAGTACGGTGAGCATCGCCGGCCGCAAAGCGCGCCGCGCAGCAGATTTGCCTGGCTGTCAGCTAAAACCAGTCGTGCCAGATGGGCGTGACGTTGGTGGGCAGCGGCGGCAGCTTGGCAAAATCCACGCGCGACTCGCCCGGCGCATGGAAATCCGTGCCGCGCGAGGCGAGGAAGCCGTAGGCGTTGGCCAGCTGCGCGTATTCCGGATACTGGTCCGGACTGTGGCTGCCCGTGACGACTTCGATGGCCACGCCGCCGAGTTGCTTGAATTCATCGAACAGCACGCCTTGCGCCATGTCGCTGAAGCGGTAGCGGCCCGGATGGGCGATGACGGCCACGCCGCCCGCGCCGCGTATCCAGCCCACGGCCTCGGCCAGGGTGGCCCAGCGGTGCTCGACGTAGCCCGGCTTGCCTTCCGACAGGTATTTCTTGAACACGTCAGGGATGTTCGCGCATTTCCCCGTTTCCACGATGTAGCGGGCAAAGTGCGTGCGCGACATCAGATCCGGGTTGCCGACAAATTTCAAAGCCCCTTCATAGGCGTCGGGAATGCCGGCCAGGTCCAGCTGGCGGGCGATTTCGCGGCCGCGCGCGTCGCGCCCGGAGCGTGTCTGGTGCAAGCCCTGCACCAGGCCCGGATTGTTTTCATCGACTTGCAAGCCCACGATGTGCACGGTCTGGCCGGCCCAGGTGATGGAAATTTCCACGCCGGCCACGAAACGCATGCCCAGGTCCAGCGCGGCCGTGCGCGCGGCGGCGACGCCGGACACTTCATCGTGGTCCGTCAGCGCCCATACATCGACGCCGGCGTTGCGCGCGTACGCAGCCACGGCGGCGGGAGACAGCACGCCGTCGGAGATATTCGAATGACAATGCAGGTCGACTTTAAGCATGTGAAAACAATACCCTGCACGGGCTCAGCATGGAAGAAGTTTTCATTGTACGCTGCTTGCCAAATCGTGCTGCGGCGTTCCCGACACACATCAGGCCAAAAAGGCTTCCACCAGGCGCGCCAGCTCCGCCGGCTGGTCATGGTGCAGCATGTGGCCCGCGTCGGCCATCATCTCGCAGCGCACATCCTTGATGCAGGCCAAACGCCGGTCGATTTCAATGCGCGCCTCTTCCTTCGGCCCCATCCATTGCCACATATTCGTATCATCGGCTTCCACCCACAGCACGGGTGCCGTGATGCGGCGCCAGCACGCCATCACTTCTTCCACCTGGTACAGGATGGGATTGACACGCTTGTGCTGCGGGTCGCCCAGGATGTCCCACTCGCCCGCCTCGTTCTGCGCCGACCAGTGCTCGGCCAGGAAGGCGGCGCGCGCGTCGGGCAGGCGCGGATTGGTCTTTTGCAGGCGCTCGGCCACGGCCTGCTGGCTCGGATAGCTGCGCATCGCGGGCGGCTCGCGCAATTCAGCTAGCCACTTGGCGTAGCGGCCCGGCGCCTGCTCCGGCTTGCTCGCCATCATGCCGAAGCCTTCCAGGTTGATGAAACGGCTGATGCGCTCGGGCCGCACGCCCGCGTACAGGCCGGCCACGTTGGCGCCCATGCTGTGGCCGAGCAGATTGACGGGGGCATCCGGCGCATAGTGCAGCAGCATGGCGTCCAGGTCGGCCAGGTAGTCGGGGAACCAGTAAGTGTCCGATTGCGTGTAATCGCTCAGGCCAAAGCCGCGCCAGTCGGGTGCGATCACGTGCCAGTCGCCTTGCAATTCGTCAACGACGAACTGGAACGAGGCGGCCACGTCCATCCAGCCGTGCACCATGAACAGGATGGGCGCGCCTTCGCGGCCCCAGTGGCGCACATGGGTGCGGGCGCCGCGGATGTTGATGAATTCGGAACGGGAAAGTTTCATGGGTTTCATCTGATTGCCTGCCTTGAAAGTGGCGCGGATGGCGCCACATGCTGTGTCTGTAGATAGGGTGCGCATAAAAGTACGACCGTTCGATTATTATACCGGATTAGCGCCGGGCGCCAGGACTTGTCCTGCAACAGCGTAAAATAGCGTACACAACACAGTAAAACTTCAGCGTCCGGCCCAGCCCGGCGCTTCCACCACCGCCACAGGCTAACGATGACACTCTACCAATTGGGCGCCGATGCGCCACAGATTGACGCTTCCGCTTTTGTTGCCGACACGGCCAACGTGATCGGCAAGGTGACCCTGGAAGCGAACACGTCCGTATGGTTCGGCGCGACGATTCGCGGCGACAATGAACGCATCACCGTGGGCGCCAACAGCAATGTGCAGGAAGGCGCCGTACTGCACACGGACCCGGGCTACCCGCTGGACATCGGCCAGAACGTGACCATCGGCCACCAGGCCATGTTGCATGGGTGCACGATTGGCGATGGCGCCCTGATCGGCATCCAGGCCGTGATCCTGAACGGCGCGAAGATCGGCAAAGGGTGCCTGGTCGGCGCGGGCGCCCTGGTCACGGAAGGCAAGGAATTTCCCGACAATATGCTGATCATCGGCTCGCCGGCAAAAGCCGTGCGGCCCTTGACGGCAGACGATATCACCAAGCTACAAGGCAACGCCGTGAACTATGTGCAACGCGGCCAGCTATTTAATACGCAACTCAAGAAGATTGGATAAGAGAATGACGACTGAAACCACCGGCGCAGTCAGCGCAGCCGTTAGCGGCCAGGATACCCTGCAAAAATTTATTTTCGACAATGCTGCCGTGCGCGGCCAGTTCATCGACGTTTCCCACACCTGGCAGGAAGTGGTATCGCGCCACGCCTATCCGACGGCCGTGAAAAAAGTGCTGGGCGAAATGGTGGCTGCCGCCGCCCTGCTGTCGGCCAACCTGAAATTCAACGGCTCCATCATCATGCAAATCCACGGTGACGGTCCCGTGCGCCTGATGGTCGTCGAGTGCGATTCCGACCTGCGCTTGCGCGCCACGGCCAAGCTGGACCCGGACGCCACCATCCCCGACGTCGCCAGCGTACCGCAATTGCTCAACGCCACGGGCAAGGGCCGCTTCATCATCACCCTGGACCCGGCCGACAAGGTGCCGGGCCAGCAACCGTACCAGGGCATCGTGCCGCTGGACGGCGACGACATGGCGACCGTGATCGAAAACTACATGTTGCGCTCGGAACAGCTCGATACGCGTCTGTGGCTGGCCACGGACGACAGCGTCTCGCGCGGCCTGCTGCTGCAAAAGCTGCCCCACCATGGCGGCAAGGCCGAAGCGACACCCGTCTCGGAAGAAGTTGCACTGGACACATGGCACCGCGCCGTGATGCTGGCGTCGACCCTGAAAGAGGAAGAAATCCTCGCCACCGACATCGAGACCCTGATGCAGCGCTTGTTCTGGGAAGAAACCATCCGCGTCTTCGACCCGCTGCACCCAAGCTTCCATTGCAGCTGCACGCGCGAAAAAGTGGGCAATATGCTCAAGATGCTGGGCGAGGAAGAAGTCAACGGCACTCTGGACGAAGTGGGGAAAGTGGGCGTGAACTGCGATTTCTGCGGCCAGCACTATGAATTCGACAAAGTCGATTGCGCGCAGCTGTTCATCACGGATGCGCCAGCCGAAGTCTTGATTCCGCCAGCCGCCAGCATCAACTAAGCATTACAGTGTCGCAATGAATCTGCCGCGCCGCCCCTCAGGCGGCGCAATTGTTTCCACTGTCATCGTTCCGTCATCAGTCCGTCATCAGCCCGTCACGCGCCGCCGTTACGCTGCGCAGCTTGTATTACTTCCCACTTTCCACAGGCTGATGATGACCACCCACTTGACGCTGGCCCTGCGCCGTCATTCCTTCCATGTTTTGCTGGGCGCTTGCGCTGCGGGCCTCTCCCTGCCGGCGCTGGCGCAAACGGCCGTCGCCGCCGCCGTGGCGTCCGCCACCACCGAGATGGCAGCGCCCGTTGATGACAACGCACCGATGACCACGGTGGAGATTTCCTCGCGCAAGACGCGTTCTTCGGTCGCCCTGAGCAAGAATGAAATCCAGAAAATCCTGCCCGGCACGAATCCCCTGAAAGCCTTGCAAACCTTGCCTGGCGTCAGCTTCCAGACGGCCGATCCATGGGGCAACAACGAGCAAAACCTGTCGCTGTTCGTACATGGCTTTTCCGGCCAGCAACTCGGCTACACCATGGATGGCGTGCCGCTGGGTGACCAGCAGTACGGCAACTACAACGGCCTGTCGCCGCAGCGCGCCGTGATCAGCGAAAACGTGCGCAGCGTCGTGCTGTCGTCGGGGGCGGGCGACCTGGCGACGGCCTCGACCAGCAACCTGGGCGGCACCATCGAAACCTATTCCAGCGACCCGCTGGCCACGCAAGGCGCCAGCGTGCAGCAAACGGTGGGCAGCCACCGCACCTCCCGCACGTTTGCCCGCTACGACACGGGCGCCTTCGGCGACGGCAGCAGCGCCTACTTTTCCATCCTGCACCACGAAGCGCGCGCCTGGGACTTCGATGCGCGCCAGGGCGGCGACCAGTTCAATGCCAAATACGTCAACCGCAGCGAGGCGGGCAAGCTGACCCTGTTCTTCAATTACTCGGACAAGATCGAGCCGAACGAAGACAGCACCGTGCACGTGAAAGGCGAGACGAGCGCGCCGTACACGCGCCCCTTCCTGTACCCGGACTTCAAGGCGGCCCTGAATTACCTGTCGCCGACGGGCGCCACGCCGGCTGCTGACGGCAACAATTACCGCAATTACTACAGCGATGCGCAGCGCACCGATTACCTGGCCTACGCCAAGTTCGACGCCAACTTGTCCGAAGGCATGACGTGGTCTAACCAGGTGTATTACCACAAGGATGACGGCGCGGGCGTGGTCGCCGGTCCCATCGGCGTGGCCGGCTTGCCGGGCCTGTTCAGCGTGTACTACCCGAAACAGAACCTGAAACAGGTGTTCGGCAACTCGGGCTACGCCGTGCGCACCACGGAATACGACATCAAGCGCGGTGGCTTCCTTTCCACCCTGCGCAAGGAAATCGGCAATCATCAGCTGGAAGCGGGCCTGTGGCTGGAACAGAACCGCTCGTCCGCCTACCGCCGCTGGTATGCGCTGGACGTCAACAACCCGACCTCGCCGTATGACCGCCCCAGCAATCCTCTGATCACGCAGTACGGCAGCGAGATCGACAACAAGGTGGTGCAGCTGCACTTGCAGGATGAATGGCGCATCCGCCCCGATATCGCCCTGCAGGCGGGCTTCAAGTCCAGCCTGCAGTTTGCCGACGGCCAATTCCCCGTGCAACCGGCCCTGGGCGCCATCTCGGGCGGTTCGACGGCCTTGCCGGTCGGCACCATCAACACGAAAAAATGGTTCCTGCCGCAAGTGGGCGCGCGCTGGGACTTCACGCCGCAAGACCAGCTGTACTTCAATATCCAGAAAAACATGCGTCAGTTCGTCACCTATGGCGGCGGAGGCGCCTCGCCATGGAGCTTGTCGAGCCAGGCCGCGTTCGACCTGTTCAAGCGCGACGCCAAGCCGGAAACGGCCCTCACCTATGAAGTAGGCGTGCGCGGCAGCCATGCCCTGAACCTGGGCGCCATCACGTCCATCGATGGCCAGGTCAATGTGTACCACGTCGATTTCAGCAACCGTTTGCTGCAGATCAGCCCCACGCCCGTGATTTCCTCCATCATTGGCGGCAACCCCGTGCTGGCCAACGTGGGCAGCGTGCGCACGGACGGCATCGACATCGCCGGCACCGTGCACTTTGGCAACAATTTCTCGTTCTACAATGCCCTGTCGTACAACCGCTCGCAATACGCGGACAACTACAACAATGGCGCCGCGCTGGTATTGACAGCCGGCAAGAACGTGCCGGGCTCGCCGGAATGGCTGAACAAGTTCGTGGCTTCGGCTACGTTTGGCGATATCGAAGTGCAACTGACGGGTGACTATGTGGGCAAGCGCTACGCGACGTACACCAACGATTTGTCCGTGCCCAGCTATTTCCTGATGGGTCTGGGCGTGTCGGGCAAGCTGCCAGCCATGGCCAGCTGGCTGAAAAACCCGCGCTGGCGCGTGAACGTCAGCAACCTGGCCAACCGCGAAGGTTCGCTGAACGTGGTGGTGGGCGCGGCCGACAAGACGTACAACACCTTCCCGATCGCCCCGCGCCAGGGCTTTTTGACCCTGACGGCGGACTTCTGATGCGCACGCCTATCCTCCCGCAACGGCACTTTTCGCGCCGTAGCTTCGTGCAGGCGGCCGTCGGCGGCCTGGCCCTGGTCGCCGCGCCCGGCTTTGCCGCCGGCCTGCTGGAAGCAAAACCGGCGCGTCCGCTGGTGTTCGCCCACCGGGGCGCCAGCGCCCTGCGCCCCGAGCATACGCTGGCGTCGTATGCCAAGGCCATCCTTGACGGCGCCGATTACGTCGAGCCGGACCTGGTCGCCACGCGCGACGGCATCCTCGTGGCGCGCCATGAAAGCAATCTGATCGACACCACCGACGTGGCCCGCCGGCCTGAATTTGCCAGCCGGCGCGGCAAGAAGCTGGTCGACGGCGAATGGCACGAAGGCTGGTTCGTCGACGACTTCACCCTGGCGGAATTGAAAACCCTGCGCGCCATCGAACGGCTGCCGAAAGTGCGCACCGGCAACACCTTGTACGATGGCCAATTCCAGATCCCCACCTGGGAAGAAATCATCGATTTTGTTGCAGCGCAATCAGCCGCCAGCGGGCGCATCATCGGCCTAGTGCCCGAGCTGAAAAGCTCGACGTATTTCCGCGATGCGGGCCTGGCGCTGGAAGACCGTTTCCTGTCGACCATGCTGGCGCACGAATACACGCGCCGCGCGCCGATCGAAATCCAGTCCTTCGAAGTGGCCAATCTGAAGTACTTGCGCGAGAAGCTGGGACGGCGCGCCAACGTGCGCCTGATGCAGCTGGTGGTGGGCGGCGAGGTGCGCCCCATGGATGTCGTCAAGGCGGGTGGAAAGTTAACGTTTGGACAAATGACCACACCGGCCGGCTTGCGCGACATCGCCGCCTACGCGGACGTGGTGGCGCCGCCCACGCGAGCAATCATCGCGCTGGGCGCCGATCAGCGCCTGGCCAAGCCCACCTCCATTGTCGACGATGCGCACCAGGCGGGCTTGCTGTTGCACACGTGGACCTTCCGCCCGGAAAACCGTTTCCTGGCGGCCGACTTCCGTGATGGCAATGGTGAGAACGCGCGCAACGAAGCGGGATCCGTGGCGGAAATGCGGCGCTACATCGCAACGGGACTGGACGGTTTTTTCAGCGACGATCCGGGCCTGGGACGCATCGCCGCCGGATAAACATTTCGTAACAATTTTAATTTCAGGGCGTGGCCGGCAGCTACGCCCTTATTATGCGTTTCTTGAATTTCTGAAATTGGAATTTGAAATTGGACGCATATCGCAAACTCCATTATTGTGCAATGCAACAACAGACCATTCATGGAGGGCATATGTCCACTTTTACCAACACCTACAGCAACGACAACGACAACTACTTCAGCAACCTGGGCCGCGCCACGCGCGCCTTCCTGGGCGCCCTGCTCGCTTCCAAGCCGTACAGCGAACTGGCACAGAAGGAAGTCATCGCCACCAGCACCAGCAGCGCCGAAGAACAGCGCTATGTGCGCCCAAGCAAGCGCGATATCGCCCTGCTGAACTCGGAAGCGGCCCGTTACGAGCACCTGATGCCGAATCTGGCCTCGGAACTGCGCTTCCTGGCGTCGCGCGGATAAAAAACGCCCAGGGCGGCGTTGCCTGCGCCTCGCCGTACGTTCGTACTGTCTTCGGCTTGGCGCCTGGCCCTGGACGTTTTTTAAGCCAACCAAACACTGAAAGGATTTTTATATGATATTTCTCGAAACCGTACTGGTGAGCGTGGCCATCGTGGTTACCAGCATCCATTTTTACCTGATCTCGACCGGCAAAGCCCGTTTCTGATCAGCAAGCAGCAAGCAGCAAGGCAATCGTGTGCAGCAGTGCAGAGTAGCAAGTACAGGGTAGCAAATACAGGGTAGCAATGTGACAGGTCAGCCTGGCAATCGGTCCAGGCTGGCAAGCGGGAAGTCGTACTATCTTAATGTGGCGCAGTAGCGTCCACCGGTGTTTCCAGCAGTGGCGGGGTTTGTCCCTTGCGCACGATCTGCACGAAAATCTCATTCTGTTTGACCATGCCCAGCTCATAGCGGGCACGCTCCTCGACGGCGCCAGTACCATCTTTCAGGTCGCGCACTTCGGATTCGAGCTTGGCGTTTCTCGCCTTCAATTCCATGTTCTTCTTGTTGGCCAGCGCCACTTGGGCTTCCATGTCGGCAACACGCAGCCAGCCGCCTTTACCCAGCCAGAGGGGAAATTGGATCAGCAGCAGCAGGGCTGCCAGGGCGAGCGTAATCAGGCGCATGGGGCATTCAGTTAACAAACCGGCCGGATCTCTCCGGCCGGCCAGTGGGTTTTACATCAGCTTACTTCAGATTATAGAACGCATCGCGGCCAGGGTAGCTGGCGATGTCGCCCAGGTCTTCCTCGATACGCAGCAGCTGGTTGTACTTGGCCATGCGGTCCGAACGCGACATCGAGCCGGTCTTGATCTGCAGGGCGTTGGTAGCAACGGCGATATCGGCGATGGTCGAGTCTTCCGTTTCGCCCGAGCGGTGCGAAATGACGGCCGTGTAGCCGGCGCGCTTGGCCATTTCGATGGCGGCGAAGGTTTCCGTCAGGGTGCCGATCTGGTTGATCTTGATCAGGATCGAGTTGGCGATGCCTTTCGAGATGCCTTCTTTCAGGATCTTGGTGTTGGTGACATACAGATCGTCGCCGACCAGTTGCACTTTCTTGCCCAGTTCCGCCGTCAGGATCGCCCAGCCGTCCCAGTCGCCTTCGTGCATCGCGTCTTCGATCGAGATGATCGGGTACTTGTCGCACCAGGTTGCCAGCAGGTTGGTGAACTCGGTGGCCGTCAGGCTCAGGCCTTCGCCTGCCATTTCGTACTTGCCGTTCTTGTAGAACTCGGACGCGGCGCAATCGAGGCCGATGGCGATCTGCGTGCCTGGCTCGTAGCCCGCTTCTTCGATGGCCTGGATGATCAGCTTGATGGCTTCTTCATGGTTGGCCAGCGATGGCGCGAAACCGCCTTCGTCGCCCACGTTGGTGTTCAGACCCTTCTTGTGCAGGATCTTTTTCAGCGTGTGGAACACTTCCGCGCCGTAGCGGACGGCTTCCTTGAACGACGGGGCGCCCACGGGAATGATCATGAATTCCTGGATGTCCAGGTTGTTGTCGGCGTGCGCGCCGCCGTTGATGACGTTCATCATCGGCACCGGCATCTGCATGGCGCCCGAACCGCCGAAATAGCGGTACAGCGGCAAGCCCGCTTCTTCGGCGGCAGCCTTGGCCACGGCCATGGAAACGGCCAGGATGGCGTTGGCGCCCAGGCGCGATTTGTTTTCCGTGCCGTCCAGGTCGATCAGGGTACGGTCCAGGAAAGCCTGTTCATTGGCGTCCAGGCCCATGATGGCTTCGGAGATTTCGGTGTTAATGTTTTCGCATGCTTGCAGCACGCCCTTGCCGAAGTAGCGCTTGGCGTCGCCATCGCGCAATTCCACGGCTTCGCGCGAACCGGTCGAGGCACCCGACGGTACGGCCGCACGGCCCATCACGCCCGATTCCAGCAACACATCGCATTCGACGGTCGGGTTACCGCGCGAGTCCAGGATTTCGCGACCGATAATATCAACAATAGCACTCATGTCATTCTCCAAAGTTAAGCGTAACAGGGGGCTGCACACTGCGTTCTGATGCGCAATTGCACAAAGGGGGCAAAGAAACTCCCGGCGGGAACCATCTGGCCGGGAGCTGTCTTACGGGTAATACTGTCGCAATCGACCGCGTTATTGCGCAGCGGCGTTGGCTTCTTTGTGCGCCAGCGCTGCCTTGATGAACGAGGTAAACAACGGATGGCCAGTGCGTGGCGTCGACTTGAACTCGGGATGGTATTGCACGCCCATATACCATGGGTGGGAATTTTCACCCGTGCGTGGCAATTCCATGATTTCGCACAAATCTTCGCTCGGCGTGCGGGCCGAGACGATCATGCCAGCCGCTTCGACACGGGCCAGGTAATGATTGTTGGCTTCGTAGCGATGACGGTGACGCTCGGTCACCACGCTGCCGTAGATCTCGGCAGCCAGGGTGCCCGGATTGACGGCGCAGGTCTGCGCGCCCAGGCGCATGGTACCGCCCAGGTCCGAGTTTTCATCGCGCAACTCGACTTTACCATCGTGGTTTTGCCACTCATTGATCAGTGCTACGACAGGTTGATCCGTATCAAGGTCGAACTCGGTCGAATTCGCGTTCGGCATGCCTGCCTTGTTGCGCGCGTATTCGATCAGGGCCACTTGCATGCCCAGGCAGATGCCCAGGTAAGGGATCTTGTGTTCACGGGCGAACTGGGCCGCCTTGATCTTGCCTTCCACGCCGCGCTTGCCGAAGCCGCCCGGCACCAGGATGGCATCGTACTTGGCCAGGTTCTCGCAACCGGTCGTTTCGATTTCTTCCGAATCGATGTACTCGATGTTGACGCGGCTTTCCGTGTGGATGCCGGCGTGGCGCAACGCTTCGATCAGCGACTTGTACGACTCGGTCAGCTCGACATACTTGCCGACCATGCCGACGGTCACTTCCGCCTTCGGGTGCTCCATCGTGTAGATCAGCTTGCTCCAGATCGACAGGTCGGCCGGTGCCGGATCGAGGTCCAGCGCTTCGCAGATGATCTTGTCGAGGCCCTGGTCGTGCAGCATTTGCGGCACTTTGTAGATGGTGTCGACGTCCCACACGGAAATGACGGCATGCTCTTCGATATTCGAGAACAGCGAGATTTTCGCGCGCTCGTCTTCCGGGATGGCGCGGTCGGCGCGGCACAGCAGCGCGTTCGGCATGATGCCGATTTCGCGCAGTTTTTGCACCGAGTGCTGCGTCGGCTTGGTCTTCAGTTCACCGGCCGAGGCGATGTAAGGCACCAGGGTCAGGTGGACGAAGGCCGTGTTCTTGCGGCCGGCGCGCAGGCTCAGCTGGCGTGCCGCTTCCAGGAAGGGCAACGATTCGATATCGCCGACGGTGCCGCCGATTTCGCACAGGGCCACGTCGTAGCCTTCGGCGCCACGGCGGATGTAATCCTGGATTTCATTGGTGATATGCGGAATCACCTGCACGGTCTTGCCCAGATATTCGCCCCGGCGTTCCTTGCGGATCACCGATTCATAGATCTGGCCAGTGGTGAAGTTATTCACCTTTTTCATGCGGGTGGAGATGAAGCGCTCGTAGTGACCGAGGTCGAGGTCGGTTTCGGCCCCGTCATCGGTGACGAATACTTCACCGTGTTGCATAGGGCTCATCGTGCCAGGATCGACGTTGATATACGGGTCGAGCTTGAGCATGGTGACTTTAAGGCCGCGCGATTCGAGGATCGCGGCGAGGGAGGCGGCGGCAATCCCTTTTCCAAGGGAAGACACAACGCCACCAGTGACGAAGACAAATTTGGTCATTGCAGATGGTGCCGAACGGCACGTGCGGGAAATTGAAATTATACACTAAAGCCCGCCTGCGGCGCTCTCCACACGTGGAAATTTGCGCCAAATGTCGACGATCACCCCCGCTCCTGCGGTCTACGCACAACAAAATTACTCAATAGTAATAATTAATATATTTTCAATTCCATACTTTGTGTGGGCGAGCGAACAGACCCTGCCGCGCCCTGGCGGCAGACTGGGATTTTTCAACGGAGGTCCATCATGAGCTACGAAGAACGCGACGCCTACGGCATGTATGTCAACCGCGGCCACAAAGGTCCCGGCCCTGAACTGATGGGTGCCGACACCCTGATCGGCGACCATGTGCACAACGCCAAGGATGAACACCTGGGCGAAATCAAGGAAATCATGATCGACATGCGTAGCGGCAAGATCGCCTACGCCGTCATGTCGCACGGCGGTGTCTTCACCATCGGCGAAAAGCTGTTCGCCGTGCCCTGGGAAGCGCTGCTGCTCGACACCGTCAACAAGCGCTTCACGCTCAACGTCGACAAGGAACGCATCGAAAACGCACCCGGCTTCGATACGGACAACTGGCCGAACATGGCCGATACCACGTGGGCAAATTCCATTCACAGCTATTATGGAACGACACCACGCGAGTATTAATCAAGCCATAGCGCAGGGCTGGGGACTACCTTAAAACCGGTACTCCAGCCCCGCCACATACGTCCTGCCCCGCGCCGTGCTCAGCGGCGTGTTGTCCTGCGACTGCGACGGCATCGAGTTCAGCCGGTTCAGCGCTTCCGAGAAATCCTTGTTCATGGCGTTCTGCACCGACAGGCGCAGGAACAGGTTTTTCGACACCTGGTAACTCGCATACAGGTCGATCACGGCCGGAATCTTCGGATTGTCGGCCTTGAGCACTTCGCCCGTCGCTTCATCGGCTTCATTGTCGGGCGACAGGCGGCGGTTCGAGCCCGTGTGCTTGAGGATGGCGCCCACTTCCAGTTTATTGTCCAGCAGGCGCGTGCCCACGTCGAGGTTGTAGTACACGCTGGGCAGCTCGCTGATGTCGGCCGCGCCGAACCAGGCGCTGGCGATCGAGGTGGGCTGGCGCGTCGTTTCGCGCGTGTACGACAGGCGCGCATACGCCGGCCCCAGCTGATATTGCGCTTCCAGTTCCCAGCCGCGCGAATACACGGGCGTGGCCGAGTTGATGTAGATATACATGTTGGTCACGTATTCATCCACATTCTGCCAGTCATTGGCCAGCACTTCCGCGATATTGCACTTGCGGCCGCTGTCGCACACAAGGAAGGACTGGCTGGTGATATAGCCGTCGATCTTGCTCTTGAAATACAGGGCCTTGAAGTTCAGCACATCATTCTTGCTCAGCAAGCCATGCAGGCTGGAATTGAAGCCCAACTGGTAAGTCGTCGCCTTCTCCCCTTTCAGGAAGGGGTTCATCGAAGCGCCGCCATCGTTGGAAAAGAATACTTCCTGCGGATTCGGCCCGCGCATGGTGCGCTCGGCGCTGGCAAACGGCTGGAACCATGGCGTCACTTGCGCGGACACGAGCAGCGATGGATTGACGCCATGCTCCTTGAGAGCGATATTGCTCGCCCCTTGCGGGAAGCATTTCACCCGCTCGTCGCAAGCGGGCTTGTAGCCGGTCAAATCAAAGTGCGTGGTGTTGAGGCCTGCATTGACCTGCACAATGCCACGGTTGTACTGCAAGCCCGCATACAGGCTGCTGATCTTTTGCACGCCCTCGGGCCCGAACGTATTGTTTTCAATCGATTGCTGGTTCGCGTCCGGGTTGTCCGGGTCATCGACCAGGCTTTCCACGTGCTTGCTGTACTTATTGTGCATCAGCTTGCCGCCAACGGTCACCAGCGCATCGCCACCGGCCAGCTTGAAGCTGCTGGTGTTATTGATATCGACAGCGTCGGCGCGGTTGGCCGCATTCGTGTTGATAAAATTGGTCAGCGCCTCGGGCATGTATTTCTGGTTGCCACGGCTGCTGCTGGCCACCACATTGAGGTCGATTAACTCCGAAAACGGCGTGTAGTGATATTTGACGTAGTAGTCATCGCTGTGGATGTCGCGGCGCGTAAAGGTGCTGCGGTAGTCGCGCGCCGACAGTTCCAGCGCGTGGAAGTCGCTCAATTTGAGGTCCAGCTTGAGCAGTTGCGACTTGGGCTTTTGCTTGTAATAGCGGTTGTAGCCGAAACCGAATTCCTCGCTGTTGACGCCCTTGGCATTCTTGTAGTTGTTGCCGATCACACTCGCGCTGGTGGCGGCCATGAAGCCCACGCTGCCGCCATCGAAGGCCGGGTTTTTCATGGCCACGGCCAGCATGGCGCTGCGCCCCACGCCATTATTTCCTGTCGACATCTTCGTGCGCGCCCCGGTTTTTTCACCGGCGAAGACGACATCATCGACGCCGATGGTGCGAAAGTTGCTGCTGCCGGCCAGCGCATTGACTCCGTCACCGCCGACGACATTGCCGCGCGACACATCCACGCCGATGATGAAATTCGGGTCGATCAGGGCGCCGAACTGGCTGCTGGGCACGCCGCCGTGCGACACGGACGAGGGCGCGCTGCCATAGTAATTCTGGCTTACGCCATCGACCATCATGTTCACGCGCCCCAGACCCGACAAGCCGCGAATATTGACGCTGACGGCACCCTGCGCCGGGTCGATCTGGGTAAACGTGCCCGGCATGCTGCGCACGATCTGGTCGACCGGCTGCAAGCGCGTGTCCGCGCCGCGCGCGCTGACGGCGCCCGGTTTTTCCAGCGCCTGCTGTTCGGCCGAAACAGCCTCGCCCGATACGTTCAGTGGCGAAAATTCCACCTTGCCACTGTCTTGTGCCTGTTGCGCCCATCCCTGCTGCGCCAGCAAGGCCAGGCAAACGCCCACGGCCTGCGTCATTGTCTTGATATGCATACACCCTCGATTTGTTATGTGATTGAAAAAATTCAGCTGGCACCGTGGCCGCTCTCGGCATCGAGCTTGAACGACACGGGCAAGGTCACCGTCACCGTGCCCTGGCGCAATACGCTGGCCGGTGGCGCTGGCAACGGTTGCGCGCGCTCAAGCACTTGCAGCGCTTCGCGGTCGAGCAGCACCGTGCCCGATGAAGTGATCAATTCGCTGGCCAGCAGCTTGCCGTCGCTGTCCACCTGGAAGCGCACCCAGGCGGCGCCGGCCCGCTTGCGCTGGCGCGCATCACCGGGATAGCGCTTGAAATGGGCCAGATGACCAAGCACGCGGCTTTGCCAGCTGGCCGGCGCCGCGCTGGCGGGCGGCGTGTCGCTGTCGAACGGCGCCGCCTGCGGACCGCGTACGGGGCTTGGCGCCGGCGTGGCGCTGCTGCTGGCCTGCGCGGGCAAGGACGCTTCCTTGGCGGCATCCTTGCCGGGATCTGGCGACGGAGCGGTTTCTGCCTTCGCCTCTTTTTCCGCCGCGACGATCTGCGGCGCGGCGGCGCGCGCCAGCACGGGCAGCGCCTCGTGCCGGGTCGTGCTCTTCGGTGGCCGGGCGGCGCTGGAGGCGGCCGACTGGCGCGCCCCTGCTGCTGCCGCCTGTTGTGTCTCCGGCGACATCGCTTGCGCGGCAAACACCAGCATCACGCTGGCGGCCGGATTGGCGGGCGCGACGCTGACGGGCCGCCAGGCCGCCCACAACAGCAGGGCCAGCGCGGCGGTCACCACCAGCGACGTGGCGATGCCCCAACTGAATATCGGACGCGGATTCACCCGCCCCCCTCCCGGCCTACCAGGCCCACTTTCAGGTAGCCGGCCTGGCGCAGTGCATCCATCACGCCCAGCACGTCTTCATACGCGGCTTGCTTGTCGGCCTGGAAAAACAGCGTGCGCTGGCGGTCGCCGCCCGTTTCGGCATCGAGCAGGCGGCCCAGTTGCGCGCGCGCGACGGGCGCCTCGCCCAGATACAGGCTGTGATCGGCTTTCAGGGAAACGAACAGGGGCTTGTCGGGACGCGGCTCTGGCTTGGCCGTGGCGGCCGGCAAGTCGATTTTCAGGTCGACGGTGGCCAGCGGCGAGACCACCATGAAAATGATCAACAGCACCAGCATCACGTCGATGAAGGGCGTGACATTGATCTCGCAGAGTTCCGGCATGTCGGCCGTATCGTCGTCCGGGGAAGGAAAGAGGCTGGCCATGGCTCAGGCCTGCTGGCGCGTGTCGAGGTCGCGGCTCAGCATCAGCAGCACTTGCGCGGAAGCGGCGCGCAGCTGCGCCTTGTACTGGTTGATGCCACGACTCAAGACGTTATAGATGACGACGGCGGGAATCGCCGCCACCAGGCCCAGGGCGGTGGCCAGCAAGGCTTCCGCGATGCCCGGCGCCACGGTGGCCAGGTTCGTGCTCTGGCTGACGGCGATGCCGATAAAGCTGTTCATGATGCCCCACACGGTGCCGAACAGGCCGACGAAGGGCGCCACGGCGCCGATGCTGGCCAGCAGACCGATGCCTTGCGTCATGGCGCGCACCTGGTGTGCGATGAACTGTTCCTGACGGAAACCGGCCCGCTCTTTCAACGCCGCCGCGGTCGCATGCGCGTGCGACAAGCTCAGTTCCTGCTGCACATCATCGAGCAACCGTTGCGCCAGAAACGATGCCCCGCTCTTGACTGCCGCATCCGGCAAGGAGGTCGCCGTCTTCAGCATGGCGACGGCCAGCGCCGCTGCGCGCCGCGCTTGCAGCAAGCTGGCGCCTTTCACCAGCAAGACCACCCAGGTGGCCAGCGCGGCGACCAACAAACCGATGAGCACGCTTTTCACCACCTGGTCGGCGGCGAAAAACATGCCCAGCGGCGACATGTCGTGCGGCAAGGCGGACGCTTGTGCGCCGGAATGAAAGATGAAAAGAAACACGCCGCCGGCAGCGGCTTTGATACAGGAAATACGCATGGAAGCTTCAACAGGTAAGAAAAAATCGGACGGACTACCTGGCTGCTATGGAGGAGCTTGCTGGGGGGGAGTGCCGGGCTGAACGCCCGGCGGCAGTACAAGGAATTACTTGGCGCTGGCGACGGCGGCTGCGGCTGTTACTGCCGGCGTGAACCAGACGAAATCGGCCTGCGGCGCCAGCACCGTGGCGCCCTGCTGGGCCAGCACCAGCACCAGCGGCGCCGGGCCGCCCGTCAAGTCCTGCACGTGCAGCGGCACGCCCAGGTCCTTGTACGCATGGTAAGCGCCGGCGATCAGCACGGCCGGCGCGGGCGCGGCCAGCAGACGCTCGGCCATGCGGCGGTCGCGCTGCTGCTGCACTGACAGCATGGCGGCCAGACGCGGCGCGTCGATCTGGTTGTCGTGCATGACGCGGATGATGTCTTTCAGTTTGTCATGCACCTTGCCATCGTTGGCCAGGTTCGAATGCTTGCCCTGCACGGCCGGCTTGTCGATAAACAGTTGCTTGATTTCGCTGCGGTCCAGATTGGCCGACCAGACGGGATACGGCGCGCGCATCACGGTCATGACCAGGTCGCCATATTGCGCCCACTTCCAGCTCGGTTGCCAGGCCAGCAGTTCGGCCACGTGTTCGGGACGCACGACGGGGTCCGTCTGCAGCCACGGCTTGACCTTGTCCACCTTGGCTTGCTGGTCCGGATTCAGCATTTCCAGCAGCACGCTGCCTTGCGGACGCTGGCCCTGCAATTGCTGCAGCAGCCATTGCTCGATCTGGTGATGGCTGAGCTGGTCATGCTGTTCGCCGACGATCACGCGCGGGGCGGCGGCCAGCTGGGCCAGCAATTGCTCGGCGCTCAGGCGCTGGCCGCTGCGCAGGTCGACGATCTCGCCCAGCTGGCGCACGTCTTGCGCGGAAGCAGGCGTCACGGCGGTGGCGCCGGTCACTGGTGCGACGCTGCTGCAGGCGCTCAGCGCCAGCACGCAGGCGGGCAGGACGGTGGCGAGGGACAGGGGGAATTTCATGGCAGGGCCTTTCGGGTCTGAGCGCGCATTGCAAAATAACTACTGGCGGGCATTCTAATAGAAATGATTCTCATTTACAACCAGTGCGCGGCAAACCCTGCGAATTTTTTTACAACTGGCAAGAAATCAATATGCTGCTTCAGTGAAATCCCCGGGCGCGGAGTAGAATAAAAAAAACGGAGGACTCGCGTGAATCAAACTGACCAGTTGGCGGTACTGAAAAAACCGCTGCCAGACTCTCTTGCTGCCGTACTTTCCCTGATCTTTGCCGACCGCTTTTCCATGACGCAAGCCATGCGCGCACACCATGGCCGCGACGAGTCGAGCTATCCGCCCATGCTGCCCGATGCCGTCATCTTCGCCCATTCCACCGAGGAAGTGGCGGCCGCCGTCAAGCTGTGCAGCGCACACGATGTGCCCGTCATCGCTTATGGCAGCGGCACGTCGCTCGAAGGCCATGTGCTGGCCCTGCATGGTGGCGTGACGATTGATCTGTCGCAAATGCACCAGATGGTAGCAGTGCATGCTGAAGACTTGACGGCCACCGTGCAGGCGGGCGTGACGCGCAAGCAACTGAACGAGGAAATCCGCGACACGGGCCTGTTCTTCCCCATCGACCCGGGCGCCAATGCGTCGCTGGGCGGCATGGCGGCCACGCGCGCCTCGGGCACGAATGCCGTGCGCTACGGCACCATGCGCGAAAACGTGCTGGCCCTGACGGTGGTAACGGCCGATGGCCGCATCATCAAGACGGGAACCAGGGCGAAAAAATCCTCGGCCGGCTACGACCTGACACGTTTATTTGTCGGTAGCGAGGGCACCCTGGGCATCATCACGGAAGTGACGGTGAAACTGTACCCGCTGCCGGAAGCGATCTCGGCCGCCGTGTGCTCGTTCCCCGGCACGGGCGAAGCCGTCAGTGCCGTGATCCAGACCATCCAGATGGGTATTCCTGTGGCACGGGTCGAGTTTCTCGATGAAAACGGCGTCAAGGCCATCAACGCCTATGACAAGATGGCGCTGCCGCAAAAGCCGCTGTTGCTGTTTGAATTCCACGGCACGCCGGCCAGCGTGGCCGAGCAGGCGCAGCTGGTGCAAGCCATCACGGCGGAGCACGGTGCCAGCGATTTCGAATGGGCCAGCCGCCCCGAAGAGCGCTCGCGCCTGTGGGCCGCGCGCCACAACGCGTATTTCGCCCTGCTGCAGATGCGCCCCGGCAGCCGCGCCATTTCCACCGACTGCTGCGTGCCCATTTCGCGCCTGGCCGAATGCATCCTCGCCACCAAGGCCGATTGCGAGGCGCAGGGTCTGATCTACGCCATCATCGGCCACGTGGGCGACGGCAACTTCCACGTGCAGATGCTGGTCGATCCCGATGATCCCGCCGACATCGCGCGCGCCGAAAAGGTCAACAGCGACATGGTCACGCGCGCCATCGGCATGGACGGCACCTGTACGGGCGAACATGGCGTGGGCATGCACAAGATGGCTTTCCTGGTGGAAGAACATGGCGAGGGCGCCATCGACACCATGCGCGCCCTGAAACATGCGCTCGATCCGAAGAACATCATGAATCCGGGGAAGATTGTCAGGTGGTAAAGACAAGAAAAATCATACGCTTGCAGTACGAGGATCCCGTCCCAATTACTGCTACCAACTGATGTTTCCTACATCTTCTCACGGATTGTTAATACGTCTTCGAGCCATTCTTGGAATTCCACCATTACTTACCGCACAAAAAGCGACAACCGTACCGCCCAACGGATCGCTCGGCAATCGGCGTATGCGGTGATTTTTTAACTTTTTCGTTGGCTCATATCCATATTCTCCATTGATTGACATGCTGCGCCCACACATCGTGACATCCCCCCCCCTTGGCGTGAGACGAAAATTTAACTGCCAAGATCAATATTGGCTTGCAAATGAAATAATTTTGAATCTTTCACATTCGATCATCAAGTGTTATTATTTATAGACGAAAATCACTAACAGGCATCGCGCCCCCCTACCGTAGAAGGATACTTTACCCATGCGTATCAATAGTGACGCCGACACAATTCGAGAAAAACTAAAAGAAGAAGAGAATGAAATCGTATCTGTTGCCCTTTTTGGACAACCAGGTGCAGGAAAATCCTCTCTCATTAATAAGATTATCGGAAAAAAGGTTGCCGAAGCTGGTGTGGAGACCGACAAAACGACAGAAGAAGCTAGCTATATACACAACGGATTGCGCTTGGTGGATTTGCCTGGATATGGCACAAAAAAGTTCCCAAAAGATGAGTACAAAGAGAAATTTCATCTCGAAACTTTTGATCTATTCTTGTGTGTTACTAGTGGGAAATTTCACCAAGCAGATACAGAGTTGTTCCGAGAGCTCGATGAAATGGGCAAAGTCTGCATTTTCGTAGTAAACAAACATGACGAACTTTGGGAAGACGATGTGCCGCTAGAGGAACTCGTACTTCGCAAGAAAGCAGATATCTTTAAACAGATAGGAAAAAAGGTTCACGTCGTCTTTACCAGTTGCAGAAATGGCTATGGACTTGCCGAGTTGAACGACAACATCATCGCAAACCTGAATGATGCAAAACGCGAACGTTGGCTCCGGGGTGCTCAAGCATACAGCTTGGATTTTCTAAAGGAAAAACGGCAAGTCGCCGAAAAGTATGTAGCTATTGCGTCTGCAGCGTCTGCCATCAATGGACTCAATCCCATCCCTGGCGCTGACATTGCTGTGGATCTTTCAGTACTAGTAAAACTGTTCAAAGAGTTGCGTGAGAGCTTCGGGCTAAATGACTCACTTCTCGGAAATTTGAAAGAATCAACAATCCCTGCAGTAAGTACACTCGCGAATAATGTTATCCGATATGCGGCCAAGGAAGGCGTCATGCTTCTTCTGAAACAGTTCTTAGGAAGGCAAGTCTTGAAGAGTGTTGCCAAGTATGTTCCTTTCATTGGGCAGGCAGTTGCTGCCAGCGCCGGCTTCGCAATCACTTATTCGGTTGGCAAAAGCTACTTGGATGATTGTTATTCGCTTGCGGAAACAATTTTAAAGAAGAAACTGGAGAGCTAAGGCGATGTGGTGGCTTGCTGTCCCGATACTACTAGGTGTTGGCAAAATTATACATGTCGCGACATCAAAGACGCCATCATCGCCTCAAAAACCCGAAAGTATTTTAGTCAAAAATTTACATGCCTTACGAAAGTGCACCGCAGAGACGAATCCAAGACGGATTGCACTGTTGGGTCAGCCTGGAGCAGGGAAATCGACAATTCTAAAAAAACTTTCAAAAGGATTTGCCAAACCTGCGCCGGTTATCGGTACAAACACCGATGCCACAAACTGGGCAGAAAGTACCGACGTAGATCTACTCAGCAAGTGGGGTCGCCACATCGTGGTCGATGTGCCGGGCTACGACACATTGCACCATCCTACGTCGGCATTTCTCGATACATTCCCGTTTGCGAATTTCGAGAAAATCTTTCTAATTTTACGCGGAAAAGTTCGGGCCGCCGACATCCAAATTTACAATGAAATTATCGCTGCGAAAACTTCCGTATTGGTCGTCCGCAGTTATGCTGAATCACTCAATTTAGCAGAGCGTCAACTCGTACAAGATGACTTGTGCAAACATTTTTCTGGGTTGACCAATACATCACTAATTTTTGTCAGTAGCCGAACTGAAGAAGGTATTAAAACACTGAGAAATATGATTTAGAAAATAACAACAAACCAGCATTCAAAATTGTAGAGAATATCTTAAATTCGAGGATAATTTTCAGATAGTAATCACGGCATCAACTCCATGCGCATCGGCACAAACGCGATGCCGCCCGTCTCCACCTTCGGCCCCGTGGCGACAAAGCCCAGGCTTTCATACAGGGGCAAGGCGTAGGCCGAGGAGTTGACGGTAAATGCCGTCACGCCGCCCCTGGCCAGCGACGCATCGCGGGCTGCCTGCCACAAACGGCGCGCCATGCCGCGCCGGTGCAGCGCGCGCGGCACGAACATATGGAACAGATGCGTGTTGTCGCGCATGGCCACCACGCCGGCCAGTTCGCCGTCGATATGCGCGAGCTGGTAGGCGTAATTGGGCAGCGACAGATAGTTTTCGATGGACGGCTGGCGGCAATGTTCGATGAACTTTTCCGCCCCCGCGCCATCGGGGTGCAGGGTCAGAAAGGGCATCAGGTCGTCAATCAGCGCAACGATGGCGGACGCGTCGGCGACCAGGGCGGGACGCAGGGTGATGGTGGGCAAGGGTTGATTCATCCAGTAATTTTGCCATATCCCGCCGTTGCCCGGCAATTCAGCGCTTCCATTCAGCAGATCAATTTACCCAAAACAATTTACGCAGCATGGCCATGCCTGTGGGCGCATGCTCCATGCCTCTCTGCACTGGTCCTGAAAGGTAGCGCAGCAAAGGCGACACGGGGTGGCGTGCCGTGATGGGCTGACAGCCGGCCAGCCTGACCGGCCCGCTTTCCGGCACCAGCACTTCGTTGCGCTGACGGCGAAACAGGCTGGCGACATTCAAGCCTTGCTTGTCCGCGCAAATGCTGCTGAAGAGCGATTCGAACAGGCTGGCATTGGCAGGCGCGGCCAGCAGCTGTTTGCCTTCCAGCACCGGCAGAATATGCCCGAGCAGCGTTTTCCAGGCATCGAAGTCCCGTTCGCTCAAGGTTTCGGGGAAAACACTGCTGCGTTGGCCCGGATGGGCAATCCACTCTTCCTCGTCATCCGTTTCCGCCAGCACCAGTTGGCGCAGTTTTTCGCTGCTGTTCACACCCGCCAGCAGCAAACCATGGGCGCGCCGCAATGCGGCTGGATCGCGCACGCGCAACGCCAGCGTGCCGGGCCCGTTGTCGAATGCCGCACTCAGCTCGGCGGAGGCTTCCAGAAAATAATGATAGCCGAGCAGCCACTGCACATCGCTCTGGTCGACGCGAAAGCGCGCTTCCAGCTGGTAATGCCGCTGGTAATATTGCTGCGTTCGCCTGTCCGCACCGCTGTCTTCCCCGTCCGGCGTGCCGGCCACCGGCCGCTTGGGAATGGCAAACAGATACTGCTCTTCCGGCGTCAGCGTACCGTCGCCATTCAAGTCGCTGCCCCAGGTGGCGGGCACCAGCAGCAAGCCGTCGTCCTTGCTACGCAACACGATTTTCTCCAGCACGCGCCGCGTCGTGCGCACTTCATCGCGCAAGGCGGCAAAGGCGACGCGCAAGCCTTCCTGATCCAGCTGCTGCAGCGATAATTGTCCTTGCTGCTGCGGCCGATAATGGTCGGCCAGGCGCAGCAATCGTTTAGCGGTGGCAATGTCGCGGCAGAGTACCCAGGCTTGCTGCGCCTGTGGCGTGGCGGCCGGCTGCGCCTGCAAGTTGCCGGCGCAGCTGCGCGCCATGCCTGCCGCGCTGGTGAAATCGGGCGCGGCGGCAAGCGCCATATTGCAAGAAAGGCAGATCAGGACAAGGTGGCAGTAGCGGGAAATGGCGTGCATGCACGGCTCCTGGAAGTGGATGAATGGGTGACTCCAGCTTAATCACCGGCTTGCAGCGAGCCTTAACAAAATGCAAGCTTGTATCTATTCACACTCCACGAGCATCAAGGTTTCAACAAAAATCGCGGCTGCTGGTCCGCAAGCGCCCCAGCAAATGCGACATATCGACCAGGCGCTTGGCCACCAGGTTGCGCACGATACCCTCCCTTTGCCACACGCCGTACACGCCCAGCAGCGGCGCGCTCAGCACTTCGCGCCGCTGGCTTTCCACCAGGTCCGGCCAGACGATGACGTTGACCGTGCCCGTCTCGTCTTCCAGTGTCATGAAGATCACGCCCTTGGCCGTGCCCGGCCGCTGGCGCACGGTGACGATGCCGCAGGCGCGCGCCAGCTGGCCATGCGTGTAGCTGTCCAGCGCGGATGCGGGCAGAAAGCGCTCCTCCAGCAACTGTGCCCGCAGCAGCGCCAGCGGGTGGCGGCCCAGGGTCAGGCCTTGCGAACGGTAATCGCTGACGATGCCCTCGCCTTCCGTGGGTGCGGCCAGCACGGGCAAGTCTTCCTCTTGCGTGGTGATGCGCAATAGATCCTTGTCGGGCACGGCGCCGGCCGCCTGCCATAGCGCCTCGCGCCGGTGGCCAGCCAGCGCGTGCAGCGCATTGCCGGCAGCGAGCACCTGCAAGTCATGGCGATCCAGGCCGCCACGCCGCGCCAGGTCGGCCACGTCGACAAAGGCGGCGATGGCGCGCGCATCCTCGATGCGCAGGGCGGCCTCGGCGCGCATGCCGAACAGGCTGTTCAAGCCCAGGCGCACGGCCGGTGCATCCCCCTCCAGTACCGCCTCCCAGCCGCTGACGGCCACGTCGACGGGCAGCACCTGCACGCCATGGCGGCGACCATCCTGCACCAGTTGCGAGGGACTGTAAAAGCCCATGGGCTGGCTATTGAGCAAGGCGCACAGAAAAGCGGCCGGTTCGTGGCATTTCAGCCAGGAACTGGCATACGTCAGCAGGGCGAAACTGGCCGCGTGCGACTCGGGAAAACCATATTCGCCAAAGCCTTCGATCTGGCTGAAGATGGCCTCGGCAAAACTTTTCTCATAGCCATTGTCGACCATGGCATCGACGATGCGGTCATGGTAATTGTTCATGCCGCCCTTGCGTTTCCAGGCAGCCATGGCGCGCCGCAACTGATCCGCTTCGCCGGGAGTGAAATCGGCCGCGATGATGGCCACCTGCATCACTTGCTCCTGGAAGATCGGGATGCCCAGGGTGCGCCCCAGCGCCTTTTCCAGGCCCTTCGGATAGTCGACCGGCTCCTTTTTCTGGCGCCGCTGCAAGTAGGGATGCACCATGCCGCCCTGGATGGGGCCGGGGCGCACCAGCGCCACTTCGATGACGAGGTCATAGAATTCACGCGGACGCAGCCGGGGCAGCATACTCATCTGCGCGCGCGACTCGATCTGGAACACGCCGATGGTGTCCGCCTGGCACATCATGTCGTAGGTGGCGGGGTCTTCAGCGGGAATATCCTGCAAACGAAATTCCTCGCCGCGCCGCACACTGACCAGTTCCAGCGCGCGGCGCAGGGCCGACAACATGCCCAGCGCCAGCACGTCGACCTTCATCAAGCCCAGCTCTTCAAGATCATTCTTGTCCCACTCGATGACGCTGCGCTCGGCCATGCTGGCGTTTTCGATCGGCACCAGGCGCGACAATTTCCCCTGAGCGATGACAAAGCCGCCCGGATGCTGCGACAGGTGGCGGGGGAAACCCAGCAACTGCTGCGCCAGGCCGGCCCACTGCTGCGACAATGCCGCTTCCGGGTCGAGCCCACATTCGGCCAGGCGCTCCAGCAGATCGTGCTTGCCGTCGAACCAGCGATGCGCCTTGGCCACTTTTTCCACGATGGCCAGGTCGATTCCCAGCGCCCGGCCGCTGTCGCGCAAGGCGCTCTTGGGCCGGTAGCTGATCACCACGGCCGCCAGCGCGGCCCGCTCGCGGCCATATTTGCTATAGATATATTGAATGACCTCTTCGCGCCGCTGGTGCTCGAAATCGACGTCGATGTCGGGCGGCTCGTTGCGCTCGCGCGACATGAAACGCCCGACCAGACAATTGCCGCGCGCAGGGTCCACTTCCGTGATGTGCAGGCAATAGCAGACGGCCGAATTGGCGGCCGAGCCCCGCCCCTGGCACAGGATGTTTTGCGCGCGCGCAAAGCGCACAATGTCATACACGGTCAAAAAGTACGCTTCATACGACAGCTCGGCGATCAGTTCCAGCTCCTGCTCGATCTGCTGCTGCACGTTGGCGGGAATACCCAATGGAAAGCGCATGCGCGCGCCCGCATAGGTTTCCTCGCGCAAATAGGTCGCCGGCGTGTGGCCGTGCGGCACCAGTTCGTCGGGATAGTCATAGCGCAGGCTGTCGAGGGAAAATTCGCACAGCTTGGCGATGCGCACGGTTTCCGCCAGCGCTTGCGGCGGATACACATTGGCCAGGCGCAAGCGCGCACGCAGATGCTGCTCCGCATTTTGCGCCAGTGCATAGCCGCACTCGTCCACGGGTTTACCCACGCGTATCGCGCACAGGGTGTCGAGCAACGGTTTACGCGAACGCACATGCATGCACACATGGCCGACGGCCACCACGGGCAAGCCCAGCGCCTGCCCCGCCTCTTGCACGGCGCTGCGGTGCGCGTCGTCCTGCGCCCGCTGCAGCAAATTCAGGCCGATCCAGCTGCGCTCGCTGCCAAAGGTGGACGCCATCCACGCACCCTGCGCGCGCACGGTTTCCGGCTGGGCCGGATAGCTGGGCAGCAAGATCATCAAACAGCCGGGCAGCCCCCGCAAATGGGCAAACTGCGCCGATGGCGCGGTGAAATCATCGGGCGTCAGCAGATAGCGCCCCTTGGCCGCCCGCGTGCGCGCCATGGTGATCAGTTCCGACAAGTTGCCGTAACCATCGATATCGCGCACCAGCGCCAGCAGGGACAAAGCCGCGCCGCCGTCGGCCCGCGTCAAGTGAAAATGCGCGCCTATGATCAACGGAAAACCGGCCCGCTTGGCTACCGCATGGGCGCGCACGACGCCGGCCAGCGAACACTCGTCGGTGATGGCCAGCGCCTTGTAACCGAGCTGGACAGAGCGCGCCACCAGCTCTTCCGCATGCGAAGCCCCATGCAGGAAGCTGAAGTTACTCAGGCAGTACAACTCAGCATACTCGGGTAAGACTGCGCCCCACATGATCTACCTCAATACTGTATATAAACACAGTCTATTATACTTATCTGGAATCGGGCTTATCGTTTATGCTGGTGTTTTACCTTTTGTCTCGACCGCCATGATCGTCCACTTATTACAATGTTTCGGCGCCGCACCCGGTGGCGGCAATGCGGCGCTGGTCGTGGAAAACGACCACGGCAGCGAAACGGCGCGCCAGCAATTCGCCCGCGAACGGCAAGTGAGCGCCTGCGTCTTCATCGACCGGCAAGCGGACGGCGCCATCGTGCTCGACTATTTTTATCCGCACACGCGCAGCCCCCTGTGCCTGCATGCCACTTTGGCGGCCGCGCATGTGCTGCTGACGGTGCCCGGCGACCCGGCAACCTTGACGGTGACGACGGCCATGCGCGGACAATCCTTGCAGTTGGTGCGCCGCGCAGCCGATCTATTCATCGGCCTGGCGCCGCAGCCGGCGCCGGCCGTCATGCTGGAAAAATATATCCCGTCGGAACTCATGGGCCAGCACATGCACTTGCTGTCGCCGCCCGTCATCGCCTCGGTCGGCAGCCCGAAGCTGCTGCTGGAAGTGGCCGACCGTACCACCCTGCGCGCGTTGCGGCCGAACCTGGAACTGATCGCCGACTGGAGTACCTTGCATCAGGTCAATGGCTGCTATGCGTATTGCCGCACGGGCGAAAACGAGTTTGAAGGGCGCAACTTCAACCACCTCGACCCGGCGCTGGAAGACAGCGCCACAGGCGTGGCGGCAGGCGCGCTGGCAGCGCACCGACAACAGTCGCTGCGCCTGCATCAGGGCCACGTGACGCAGCAACCGTGTCTGATCGAGGTGCAATACAGCGCGCAGGCAATCTGGGTGGGCGGCATGGTGCAACGCAGCACCTGAATGGGGCATGCCGCACCAGCATAAGGCAAGCCGGGCGGTGGCCAAAAGATAATCAACCAGGAAACAACAGTTACAAGCAATTTGTAATAACAAAACAAAGTATCGCTGGTGAATGCTGAAATGATGGCACTAGAATCAAGTCACGAATTTTGCTCATCAGCCACTTGGAGATACTGCGTGCCGACCCTCACCACCTTGCGTAAAGCCATCCTCATCAGCCTGTACGGCAGCGCCGCCCTGGCCGCATTCAGTCCCGCCGCCATGGCCCAGAGCACGGAAGCGGGAGCCACGGACGGTCCCGTGCAAACGGTCAGCGTGGTCGGCTCGCGCCGGGTCGCCAGCTCCGCCACCGACACCATGGTGCCGGTCGATATCATCCCGATTTCCAGGGTCGCCGAGCAAGGCGGCCAATTTGACCTGGCGCAGTCGCTGCAATACATTTCTCCCTCGTTCAATTCCACGCGCCAGTCGGGCGCCGACGGAGCCGACCTGGTCGATTCGGCCGCCCTGCGCGGCCTCGGCTCCGACCAGACGCTGGTGCTGGTGAACGGCAAGCGGCGCCATACGACGGCCCTGGTCAACCTGTTCGGCGCGCGCAACCGCGGCAATACGGGCACGGACATGAATGCGATTCCCTTGCTGGCGATCAAGAACGTGCAAGTGCTGCGCGATGGCGCCGCCGCCCAGTACGGCTCGGACGCCATCGCCGGCGTGATCGACATCGAACTCAAGAAAAGCCTCGGTTGCGAAGCCGTGGCCGGCTACAGCCAGTATTCGGCAGGCGACGGCAAGAATTACATGACCTCGGCCTATTGCGGCATCGCGCTGGGCGACAAGGGCACCCTTGCGATTACCGGCGAATACCTGGACCGGGGCCGCTCGAACCGGGCCGATGCGGACAGCATGCGCATCATCGGCGACACCAAATCCGAAAACAAAACCCTGTACGTCAATGGCGACTACGCCACCAGCGGCACGGGCAAGCTGTACTTCACGGCCGGCGCGCAGACGCGCGACGCCTCGAGCGCCGCGTTTGGCCGCGACGGCATCGGCAGCAAAGACATCCCTGCGCGCAATTCGGCCGCCATGTACCCCGACGGTTTCGTGCCTTTCATTAACGGCAAGATCGACGACCAGTACGCCACCGTCGGCCACCGCAGCCAGATCGGCGAATGGCACGCGGACTTTTCACAAACCTATGGCTACAACAAGATGCGCTACGACGTCAGCCATACCCTGAACGCCTCGATCGCCAATCTCGACCTGATGAACGGCGGCAAGGGCGTCAGCGCCAGCAGCTTTGACGCGGGTGGCTTCTCGTTCCAGCAACTGACCAGCAACGCCGATTTCAGCCGCTATTACGACACGGTGATGCGCGGCATGAACGTGGCCTTCGGCGCCGAATACCGCAGCGAGGAATACAAGATCATGGCCGGCGAACCGGGCTCCTACAGCGACGTCGACGGCGTGGGCGTAGGCGGCAATGGCCGCAGCCAGGGCTTTCCCGGCTTCCAGCCCAGCGATGTGACGAAAGCTAAACGCCACAGCATCGCCGCGTATGGCGACGTGGAACTGGACTGGACGGAGCGCCTGAAAACCCAGGCGGCTTTGCGCTATGAAAAATTCAGCGACTTCGGTGCCACCGTGACGGGCAAGCTGGCCGCCAGCTATAAAGTGGCGCCGAACGTGCTGCTGCGCGGCTCGGCCAGCACGGGTTTCCGCGCGCCGTCGTTGCAGCAAGTGTATTTCTCGTCCACCTTCACCGACTTCGTCGGCGGCGTGGCCACCGACGTGGTGCTGGCGCCAAATGGCGGCGCCGTCGCCAATGCGGCCGGCATTCCCAAGTTGAAAGAGGAAAAATCCACCAGCTTTACGTTCGGCACCACCTGGACGCCGACGCAAGCCATTTCCGTCACAGCCGACCTGTACAACATCAAGATCAAGGACCGCATCGTGCTGTCGGGCCGCTTCAATGCCGGCAATTACCCGGATCTGGGGGCGCGCCTGGCCCAGCTGGGCGTGACGGAAGCGCAATTTTTCGTCAATTCCGTCGACACGCGCACGCGCGGACTGGACCTGACGGCCTCGCACAAGGGTGAACTGGCCGGCAACCGCCTGAACACCTTCCTGGCCCTGAACCTGAGCAAAACGGAAGTGACAAAGGTCAAGACGCCGGCCTCGCTGACGGGCTTCGAAGATGTCTTGCTGTCCGAGCGCGAACGCCTGTTCATCGAACAGGGCGGCCCGCGCGCGAAAGCCACCCTGGGCTTCGACTACATCACGGGCAAGCTGGAATCGGACTTGCGCATCATTTATTTTGGCCCGCAAACCCTGGGCACCTTCAGCGGTACGGCCAAGGGCGTGCCCAACGCCCGCTATGCGGCCAAGACCTCGGCCGACCTGAGCTTCACCTACAGCATCAACAAGAACACCAAGCTAACCTTTGGCGGCAACAACATCTTCAACGTCAAGCCCACCACACAGAACGCGGAGGAGACGGACAACGGCTTCAAGTACGACAGCGTGCAATTCGGCCTGAACGGCGCATCCTACTTTGGCCGCTTGTGGGTGAAGTTCTGATCTGAACGGACTCTTGGCATAAAAACAGCGGCTGCGCCAGCATGGGCAGCCGCTGTTTTTTATGTCGGCATCACCATTCAGTGCTCATCGCCTGCATAGATCCACATGGGTTCTGTTTTCCCTGCGCGCACGAAGCCCACGGATTCGTAGAACGCGATGGCCTTGCCGTCCGCTGTCAGCATTTGCTGGTGAAACCCCGCGTATTTTTCCAGCATGGCCGCCATCATCCTCCTTCCCACGCCTTGCCCTTGCGCCAGTGGATCGACGAGCATATGTGGAAAATAGACAACCAGATAGCCATCGGAAATGGCATTGCCGATGCCAATCAATTTGCCATCTGCGCGGGCCGTCACCAGGCTGTGGGAATTGCGCAGCGCGGCCATCAATTCTTTTGGTTTTTCTGCGGACGACCAGTGATTGGCCTTGTAGAGATCAATCACTTCTTGCTCAGCGATCACATCATTCATGGAAATTTGCATGGGGACGACCTTCTTTCCTTCTCTGGTTGATAACGCTTACCTTCGCAATGGGATTGCTCAGCCAGCACAGCCGCAGTGAACAATGTTTGCCCTGCGGCAGAAAGCACGGATAATAGCGCCTAACTCATAAGCACAGTATTGGATTACCTCATGGAAATTAAAGTCAACTTTCTCGACAAGCTGCGTCTCGAAGCCAAGTTCGACGATTTTACCGTCATCGCCGACCAGCCCATCCGCTACAAGGGCGACGGTTCGGCGCCTGGCCCGTTCGATTACTTTTTGGCATCATCGGCACTCTGCGCGGCATACTTCGTGAAATTGTATTGCGATACGCGCAATATTTCCACTGAAAATATCCGCCTGTCGCAAAACAATATCGTCGATCCGGAAAACCGTTACCAGCAGATTTTCAAGATCCAGGTCGAGTTGCCGGCCGATATCTCGGCCAAGGACCGCCAGGGCATCCTGCGCTCGATCGACCGTTGCACGGTGAAAAAAGTGGTGCAAGCGGGGCCAGAATTCGTCATTGAAGAAGTCGCGAACCTGGACGCCGATGCGCAATCCTTGCTGATGCTCAATCCGACCGGCGAAGCCAGCACCTATATCGTAGGCAAGGATTTGCCGCTGGAACAGACCATCGCGAATATGTCGGGCCTGCTGGCGGGCCTGGGCATCAAGATTGAAATCGCCTCGTGGCGCAACATCATCCCGAACGTGTGGTCGCTGCATATCCGCGACGCGCATTCGCCCATGTGCTTTACCAACGGCAAGGGTGCGACCAAGGAAAGCGCGCTGGCGTCGGCCCTGGGCGAGTATATCGAGCGCCTCAGCAACAACCATTTCTACGCCGGATCGTTCTGGGGCGAAGACATCGCCAACGCGGATTTTGTGCATTACCCGAACGAGCGCTGGTTCAAGCCGGGCCGCAAGGATGCGCTGCCGAAGGAGATTCTCGACGAGTATTGCCTCGATATCTACAACCCCGATGGCGAGCTGCGCGGCTCGCACCTGGTCGACACCAACTCCGGCAATGCCGAGCGCGGCATCTGCTCGCTGCCGTATGTGCGCCAGTCCGATGGCGAGGTCGTGTATTTCCCATCGAACCTGATCGAAAATCTGTACGTCAGCAATGGCATGAGCGCCGGCAATACCCTGGTCGAAGCGCAGGTGCAATGTCTGTCGGAAATTTTTGAGCGGGCCGTGAAGCGCGAAATCCTCGAAGGCGAAATCGCCCTGCCCGACGTGCCGCAGGACGTGCTGGCGAAATACCCGGGTATTCTGGCAGGCATCCGGGGCCTGGAAGAGCAAGGCTTTCCCGTACTGGTCAAAGATGCGTCGCTGGGCGGCGTGTACCCGGTGATGTGCGTCACCCTGATGAACCCGCGCACGGGCGGCGTGTTTGCCTCGTTCGGCGCGCACCCGAGCCTGGAAGTGGCGCTCGAGCGCAGCCTGACGGAATTGCTGCAGGGCCGCAGCTTCGAAGGCTTGAACGACTTGCCGCAGCCGACGTTTGCCAGCGAAGCCGTCACCGAGCCGAACAACTTCGTCGAACACTTCATCGATTCGAGCGGCATCGTCTCGTGGCGCTTCTTCAGCGCGAAAGCCGATTACGATTTTGTCGAGTGGGATTTTTCCGGCCACGGCGAGAACTCGAATGCCGAGGAGGCGGCGACCCTGTTCGGCATCCTCGCCGGGATGGGCAAAGAAGTCTACACGGCCGAGTACGACCAGCTGGGCGCCACCGCCTGCCGCATCCTCGTGCCCGGTTATTCGGAAGTGTATCCGGTCGAAGATTTAATCTGGGACAACACCAACAAGGCGCTGCTGTTCCGCGCCGACATCCTGAACCTGCATACGCTGGACGATGCCAGCCTGGAAGACTTGCTCGAGCGCCTGGAAAACAGCGAGCTTGACGAGTACGGCGACATCGCCACCCTGATCGGCATCGAGTTTGACGAAAACACGGTGTGGGGCCAGCTGACGACCCTGGAATTGAAGCTGCTGATTCAGCTGGTTCTGCAGCAGTTCGAGGAAGCGAAAGAGCTGGTGGAAACCTTCTTGCAGTACAACGACAACACGCTCGAGCGCAAACTGTTCTATCAAGCCTTGAACGTGGTGCTGGAAGTGGAACTCGATGACGCGCTGGAACTCGACGATTACGTCGTCAATTTCCGCCGCATGTTTGGCGACGCCCGCATGGACGCGGTGCTGGGCTCGGTGGACGGCAGCGTGCGCTTCTTCGGCCTGACCCCGACCAGCATGCGACTGGAAGGCCTGGACCGGCACCAGCGCCTGATCGACAGCTTCAAGAAGCTGCACGCGGCGCGCGCCAAGGTTGCCGCCCACTAGGGCGGCAAGCCCGCTAGGGCGGCAAGCCCGCTAGGGCGGCAAGCCCGGGCTGCTGACAAGCGGCTGACGAGAGTCAGCCGCTTGTCAGCGCCGCGATCTCCTTCTGCATGTTTTCAATCGCCCGCGCGTTGTACTGGTCGGCGAAATACGCATCGCCAAACAGCTGGCCAGCCTGCGCCTTGGCGCACAGGTGCTGCAGCGCCAGGCCCCGCTGCTGCTTGAAGCGCACGGGGTCCACATGCGCATATTCCAGGCCGATGGCTTGCGTGTAGGCGTGATATACCTCTTCATCCTGTCCCAGGATGGCCAGGTCGGCGCTGAGCATGGCGTCCTTCAGCGCGTGGCTGATGCCCGGTCCCTGGAAATGGTCGGTGGCGCGTATCAACTGCGCCACATCGAGGTTGTCGCCCGCATCGAGGCCACTGGCCAGCCACAGCTGGGCGCTCGCCTCTTCGCTGGAATACAGGGCCTCGTCGTCATGGCTGTAGACGGCGTCATGGAACCAGAAGGCCTTCTTGACCAGCGCGCTGTCGCGTTTGGGCGCATAGGTATTGTCGGCCCACACGCGGATTTCGGACAAGCCGTGCACCAGGTGGTCGAGGTTGTGATAGTGGCGCTCCGTGCCGCCATACGCCTGCGGTCCCGTCAGGTGCGCGAACCAGTGATCCGCCAGCGCGACGTCGGCTGCCGAAGCGGTGGCGTAATGCCACAGCGCTTCCCACTCCTTGCGCAGGCAGTCGAGTATCCACGCGTGGTAGGCCGGGCCGGGGACGAATTTTTTCATGGTCCAGTTCCAGCCCACCGGTCCTTCCAGCGCCTTGACGAAGCTGGAGCTGACGGAACCGAGGTCGCGCGGCGGCATGACGAAAATCGTCTTGGCGCCCTGCAGCACGTCCACATTGGTTTGCTGGATCAGGTTTTCATAGTCGAAATCGGCCGTCGTGCGGATGCCGCGGATCAGGTAGTCGCAGCCATGCTTTTTCGCCGCACGCGCCGTGTAGTCGCCCTTGACGATGACCACTTGCACATTGTCCCAGCCGCACTCGCACGCGCTCTGCTCGATGATGCGCTTGCGGTCTTCGGCCGGGAATTGCGGCTTCTTGGCGGGGTTTTGCGACAGGAAGACGATCACCTCGTCGGCAAGCGAACGCGCTTCGCCGATCACCCACATATGGCCGTTGGTGATGGGGTCGAGGGTTCCTGAAAATCCGATTCTCTGCATGTGCGCTCCGTGGTCTGGTTCTGCTTGTTTCGCAGACAATATAGGGCCACGGCGCGCGCGTCAATGCAACAGGCCAAAGATCATGATCAAAACGCTCTTTTCTCCGCTTGCGGGAATTCCACGCGCACGCACAGGCCGCCCAGGCGCTCGGACTTGTCCAGCACCAGGCGCGCGCCATGGCGCTCGGCGATGGCCTTGATGATGGCCAGTCCCAGGCCGCTGCCGTTGGCGTCCGTGCCGGGCACGCGGTAGAAGCGGCTGAAGACGCGTTCGCGCTCCTCGGGCGGAATGCCGGGGCCGTTGTCTTCCACGGACAAGGTCACGCCGACGGGGCTGGCGCGCAGGTCGATATCGACCGTGCCGCCCTGCGGCGTGTACTTGATGGCGTTGTCGACCAGGTTGCGCAGCATGATGTTGAGGGCGTCGGCCTGCCCCGCCACCTTGGCCGGGTCCATGTGGTGCAGGCCCAGGTCGATCTTGCGCGCCTGCGCGATGCCGGCCATGTCGCCCAGCGCGCGCTTGACGACGTCGTTCAAGTCCACCGCCTGCAGCTGATCGCCGCTGGCGGCGCTCGCTTCCTGGCGCGCCAGCACCAGCAGCTGCTCGACCAGGCGCGTGGCCCGCTCGATGCCGGCGCTCACGCGCGAGATCGCCAGGCTGCGTTTTTCTTCCGATTCGGCCCGCTCCAGGCTCAAGACCTGCAGTTTCAGGGCCGCCAGCGGCGTGCGCAATTCATGCGCGGCGTCGGCAACAAAGTGCTGCTGCGCGTCGAACGCCGTTTTCACGCGGCCGAACAGCAAATTCAATTCATGCACCAGGGGCCGCACTTCGTCGGGCAAGCCCGCTTCCGAGACGGGAGATAAATCATCGGCCTGGCGCGCCGCCACCTGCTTGCGCACGCGTGAGACTGGCGCCAGCGAACCGCTGACCACCCACCACACGACCAGCATCAATATCGGCGCCATCAACGCGATGGGTCCGACCGTGCGCAGCGCCAGGCTGCCGGCCATGCGCTTGCGCACGGCCATGTCCTGCGCGATCTGCACGGTCTGGGAACTGGTTTGCACGGAGAAGATGCGGTAAGTGGTGCCGTTCGCCTTCACGTTGGAAAAGCCCAGCACGGCGCGCTGCGGCAGTTCCGCGCGCGTGATCGAGCGGAACACCTGCACGCCGTCCGGCGTCCACACCTGCACCACCATGTCGTTGTTGACGGGGTCGGCCGGCAAGGCTTGCGCATGGTTGGCCAGCGGCGCGCCGGAGCGCAGCGACAGGGCCATCTGCTGCATGTGATAGTCGAAGATCTGGTCGGCGTCATACAGGGCGCTGCGGTAGGCGATCGATGCCTGCGCCAGGGCCGCCATGATGATGGCCGCCAGCAAAAACCACAGCAGGCGGCCGCGCAGCGAGTGCGTCACCGTGACCTTCATCCTCATGCCTTGGGCACCATGTAGCCGAGGCCGCGCACATTCTGGATCAAGTCGCTGCCCAGCTTCTTGCGCAAGCCGTGGATATACACTTCCACGGCATTGCTGTTGACTTCATCCTTCCAGCTGTACAGTTTTTCTTCCAGCTGCGCGCGCGACAGCACGATGCCGGGACGCGCGATCAAGGCTTCCAGCACGGCCCATTCGCGCGCCGACAGGTTGACGGGATGGCCCTCGGCGATCACTTCGCGCGTCAGCGGATTGATGGAGACGCCCTGGTGCTCGAAGATCGGTTCCGGACGGCCCGAGGCGCGCCGCAGCAGGGCACGTATGCGCGCCAGCAATTCGTCGAGGTCATACGGCTTCAAGACGTAATCGTCGGCGCCCGCATCGAGGCCGGCGATGCGCTGCTCGACGGCGTCGCGCGCCGTGGCCACCAGCACCGGGGTATCGAGCTTGCGCAAACGCATCGAGCGCAGCACGTCGAGGCCATCCTTGCGCGGCAAGCCCAGGTCCAGCAGCACCAGGTCATAGGTTTGCGTCTGCAGGGCCGTATCGGCCATGTCGCCGTCCTTGACCCAGTCCACCGCATAGTGCTCGGCGCGCAGCAAATCGAGCACCACCTCGCCGATCATCGTGTCGTCTTCTACCAGCAATAAGCGCATGGTTGCTCCTTGTTCAATTTTTCACCCCAAAGGCGAAAGGCCGGGGTCGAACCCTGAGGGTTCGACCCCAGTATTTGCCCTTGGGTTTGTTTCTTTCATTAACCCAAACGCACGGGAATAAAAATCTTGTCGGGTCCGCGCTGTATCAGCAAGGCCACCGACTTGGCGGATTTTTCCACCACGTCGCGCACCTGCTCGACCGTGTTGACGGGACGGCCATTCACCGACAATAGCACGTCGCCCGGCAGCACACCGGCATTCGCCGCCGCACCGCCGGCGTCTTCCACCAGCAGGCCGGCGCTGATGCCCGCTTCGCGCTTTTCATCCGATTGTAACGGACGCAGGGCCAGGCCCAGCTGTACCTTGCCGGACGCGCCGTCGCTCTTCGCCACTTCGGCCACCTTGTCGGCCGCATTGCCCAGGGTTGCCGTCAGGCTGACGATCTTGCCGTCACGCCAGACATCGAGGCTGATCTTGTCGCCTGGCAAGGACGTACCCACCAGGGCCGGCAAGTCGGCCGAGGCGATGATGCGCTGGCCATTCACCTTGCGCACCACGTCGCCCGACTTCAGGCCCGCCTTGTCGGCCGGGCTGCCCCGCTCCACGTTGGCCACCAGCGCGCCTTCCGGCGTGGCCAGCTTGAACGAGTCGGCAAAGCCCTGGTTGACTTCCTGCACCGTCACGCCCAACTTGGCGTGGCTGGCCTTGCCCGTGGCGACGATCTGGTCCTTGATGCGGCCGGCCAGGTCGATCGGGATGGCGAACGACAAGCCCTGGAAGCCGCCCGTCTGGCTGTAGATCTGCGAATTGATGCCCACCACTTCGCCGCGTGTATTGAACAGCGGACCGCCCGAGTTGCCGGGGTTCACCGCCACGTCCGTCTGGATGAACGGCACGTTACTGTCGTCGGGCAGCGAGCGGCCCTTGGCGCTGACCACGCCCGCCGTCACGGTGCTGTCGAAACCGTACGGCGAACCGATGGCCAGTACCCACTCGCCCACTTTCAGGTCGCTCGAATGGCCGAGCGGCACGATGGGCAGGTTGTTGGCGTCGATCTTCAGCACGGCGATATCGGTCTTCGGATCGGTGCCCAGCACCTTGGCGCGGAATTCGCGGCGGTCGTTCAGCTTGACGGTCACTTCGCGCGCATCGCGCACCACGTGGGCATTCGTCATGATGATGCCGTCCGGGCTGACGATGAAGCCGGAGCCGAGGCCGTGCGTGGGTACGTCGCGGCCACCGCGCTGCCCGCCTTGCGGCCCCTGGAAGCGGCGGAAGAATTCGAAGAACGGATCGTTGCCGAAATCGTCGTTGCCGGCCTGGGCCGATGGGTCGTAGGCCACCTTGGTGCTGCCCGTGACGCTGATGTTGACGACGGCCGGGCTGTTGCGCGCGGCGATCTGGCTAAAGTCGGGCAAGGCCACCAGCGGCGCGCTGGCGGCAGGCGCGACGGCGGCAGCCACGGGGGCGGCGGCGGCGGCAGTATTCGCGCCGGCATTGTTCTGATGCATGACCATGGCGCCACCGGCGCCCAGCACACCGATCGCGGCCAGCGCGGCTACGGTGCGTTTGATTTTCAGCGATGCGGTATTCGTTTGCTGTTCCATGAATTGCTCCTCATTCAATGAGATTTTGATGTATGCAATAGTGGGCCACGAGTCTTAGGCGGTGCTTAACATTTTTCCATTTGGAAACAAGCGTTGGCGCCTTTAAGCATCGCTTAATCTGGCGCGCCGCATGGTGGGCCATGGAGTGGCGTACAGGGCCTGGACGTGACACTGGCCGGATCAACCGGCCAGTATTTTACTGCATCGGAGGGTACCCTCCTGGCTGCCCGGGCACCCGAGGGGCGCTGCGATCAGCTCAGATCAGCTCAGCTCAGATCAGGCTGCCTGACGCTGTTCCAGCACGCTGACAGTGTCGCTGCCGGTGCCGATCTCGATCTTGCGCGGTTTCAGCGCTTCCGGCACTTCACGCACCAGGTCGATGGTCAGCATGCCGTTTTCAAACGTGGCGCCCGTGACCTTCACATGGTTGGCCAGCTGGAAACGCTGTTCGAAATCGCGGGCAGCGATACCGCGGTGCAAGAACGTGCGCTCGACGCCATCTTTCTGCTTGCGGCCCGTGACATGCAGCGAGTCGCGTTCGGTGATGATGTCGATCTCTTCGCGCGAGAAGCCGGCCAATGCCATCACGATGCGGTATTTATCTTCCGATACCAGTTCGATGTTGTAGGGCGGATAGCTGGGCTGTGCATCGGCGCGCTGTTCATTGAGCAGCTGTGCCAGGCGGTCAAAGCCAATGGCGGAACGGTACAGGGGAGCAAGGTCAAAAGTACGCATGATAAATATCCTTTTCAAATGAAGCGATAAGAGGGGCGGACCTCACCATGAGCATCCGCTTGCTACCAATCTAAGGACGATCAAGCGGCCTTCAAGGCCTTGAAAAAGACGATTTTTGCCCCAGTGCCGAAAATATTCTTGAGGCTAGTCGTCAGTGCGCAAGGCGCAGGACAGCGCCGTCCGGTTGCTCACGCCGAGCTTGCGGTAAATCATATGCAGCTGGTTGCGCACGGTGGCGGGCGACTTGTCGAGCGCGCGGGCGATGGATTTGTAGGGCGTGCCGCGCATGGCCATGGCCGCCACCAGCCGCTCGGCTGGCGTCAGGCGCTGCATGGCGACGTTGCCGGAGAGCATATTTTCATGCATGGGCTGGCTCCCCACCCCTGCTGGCATCGCGCAAGGTCTTGCCGCGTTTTCTCATGATGGGACTGTCCTTTTCGGTTTGGCGGACCAGCTGCAATGCGGCCCTTCATACTCTTGTTCGCAGCGCGCCGCCATCCGGTTCAATCTTTTTGCAATGACATTGCGCCCGCCGCTGCGCCCACGCCTTTGCAGGCCTCGCCCTTACCAATACTGCACTATTTCCCCGATGCTATAATTGCCACGACGCAATTGCCTGCCGCCCCCATTCAACCTGCCCCTGCCCCGCCACCATGAGCGCATTGCCTGTCTATCCCGCCGAACTGCTCGCTGCCATGGCGTCGGGCGACCAGCGCGCGCTGGACGCCCTGTACCGCGCCTGGTCGCCGCGCGTGCGCGTGTTTGCGCGCCTGCAGCTATCGGGCTCGGGGCTCGATGTGCACGCGGTCGCCGACGAAGTCACGGTGGACGTGTTCCACGCTATCTGGCGTGCGCCCATGCGCTACGACGGCCGGGTGGCGTTCGGCACCTGGCTGCTGACCCTGGCCCGCAACAAGGCCATCGACCAGATCCGCCGCCATGGCAAGCGCCTGGCACGCGAAGTGCCGCTCGACAGCGATAGCGAGGAGCAGGCGCAGCAGGAACTGGCGGAACACGATCCGGGGCCACAGGTGGCGCGGGAAAGTCTGCAACGGCGCCATGCCGTGCTGAAATGCCTGCTGCGTCTGCGCAACCCGATGCAGCGCGAAAGCCTGACCCTGTGGGCCATCGACGACCTGTCGGTGGCCGATATTGCCCATATTCAACAAGCACCGGAAGGCACCGTCAAGACGCGCTTGTTTCATGGCCGCATCAACTTACGCCAGTGCATACAGCGCTGGTTTGCCCAGGAAGGCGGCCGCCATGGCTGAGTCCATCGATCCTCAGGAACAGGCGCTGCGCGAGATGCTGCCCGACTATCTGAATGGCCATGCCCCCGCAGACGTGGCCAGCCGCATCGCCGCCAGGCTGGAACACGATCCGGACTGGGCCGCCGATGCCGGCTGGCTGGGCGAGATCCGCACCGCCATCGAGGCCGAAGCGGCCAGCATGGATCCCGCCGCCGGCCTGGCGCAACTGCATCGCCGCCTCGAACGCCCCGGCTTCTGGCGCCGCTGCTACCAGCGCCTGGCGCTGCCTGCACTGGCGCCAGTGGCCATCACGGCACTGGCCAGCCTGTGCATAGGACAGGCGTGGCTGCTGTGGCAGCAAGCTGCCCCGGCGGATCAACTGCGCTGGCGCAGCGTGCCAGGTGCAGTGGCGCCGCCGGCCAGCCTGCGCGTGCAATTCCTGCCAACCGCCAGCATGGCCCAGGTCGCTGCAGCGCTGGAGCAGGCACAGGCAGGCATCGTCGCCGGCCCCCTGCCTGACCACAGCTATCTGCTCGATGCGGCCGATCCGCCCGCAGCCCTGCAAAGCCTGCGGGCCAGTGGCGTGGTGGCGGCGGCATCGCTCGCCAGCGGGCCAGGGACGCCATGAAAAACAGGCGGCGCTGGGGGCGCTCACTACTGCTGAGCTACCTGCTGAGTTACCTGCTGAGTTACCTGCTGAGCGGCGCGGCGCTGGCCGGCGAACGCCACGCGCTGCTGATCGGCGTGGGTACCTTGCCCGCCATGCCGCGCAGCAGCTGGCTGGCCGGTCCCACGGCCGACGTGAACGCCATGCGCGCGGCGTTGCGGCAACAGGGTTTCGCCGATGAACATATCTACCGCCTGGCCGATGATGTGGGCGCCAGCCAGGCGCCCACGCGCGCGGCCATCCTGGCGCGCCTGGCGCAGCTGGAAAAGACGCTGGGCAAGGACGATGTCCTGCTGCTGTACTGGTCGGGCCACAGCGTGCTGCTGCCCGTCTATCCGGGCCAGGCAGCCGCGCCGCAAGGACGGCGCACGCGCTTGTTGACGCGCGACAGCCAGGTCAGCCACCAGGGGCAGCAGCTCGATGGCGGCGTCGGCAGCAGCGAACTGGGGCGCGCCATCGATGCGTTTGCCGTGCGGCAGACACAGGTCGTGGCCATATTCGATACCTGCCATGCGGCGGCCGGCACGCGCAGCGGCGACGGCCTGGCGTGGCGGGGGCTGGCGGCGAGCGACATCGGCTGGCGCCCGGCCCCTGGCAAGGGCACGCCACCAGACGAACCGCAGGCGCGGCCCCGTCATGTCGCCTTTTTCGCCGCCGAAGCCCAGCAGCGCACGCCGGAAGCCGCCACGCCCGCCACGCCGGGTCTGGCAGCGGGCTTGTTTACCCGGGCCATCATCGCCGCCTTGCAACGCCAGCCACAAACCTATGCCATGTGGGCCGGCGCCACCACGCAGCAATACAAGAGCGCATTGCAGGCTTACCAGCTGCCCCGCTCCGCCTGGCCTTCGCCCGTGTATGCGGGGGCGCTCGATGCACCGCTATGGCAGGGCGGCGGTAGCGGCCCTGCGCCGCTGTGGCCCGTGCAGCGCAATGCGCAGGGCTGGCATGTGCCGTATGGTCTGCTCGACGGCATACGCGAGGGCGACCTGTTCCGGCAGGCTGGCGCGCACTGGCGCGCCGCCACGGTCGGCTGGGGAGAAACGCGGCTGACGCTGTTACCGGACAGTGCAGGCGCCGCAGCGGGCTGGGCCAGCCGCACGCCCGCGCCGCTGCCTGCGGGATCGATACGCCCGGGCCGTCTCGCCGCCCTGCTGGCGCTGCCCGCCACGCCTGGCCCGCCCCTGCTCGACGCGCGCATCGAACTGACCCTGCCGGGCAAGGCGCCGCGCCAGCTGGCCTTCGCCGATGGCGACCTCGGCGTGCTGCCGGCCGGCACGCGCATCCGCCTCAGCGTGGAAAACCGCAGCGCCGCTTCCGTCGACCTGGGCCTGGCGCACTTGCCGCTGGACGGCCCCGCCACGCGCATCTATCCGGCCCTCGACGGCGACAGCAACCGCATGCCGCCCGCCATCGGCGCCGGCATCAGCCGCTTCGAGCGCAGCTTCGTCGTCAGCGGCCCCCACTATGGCGTGGAATGGCTGGCGCTGGTGGCGGCACCGGCGGCAAATGGCACCCTGCCGCGCCGCTTCGCCATCATCGAAGCGTTGCCGGCCCTGCCAGCCACGCGCGGCGCGGCCGACGCTGCCGTCCCCGTGGCGGAAGCGGGCAACCCCGACCAGGCACAGGTGGCCCGGCTGTCCTGGCGCTCCGTCCAATGAGGCGCCTCGTCCTGGGCCTGCTGCTGGCCGTATCGGCCTTGCCGCAAACGGCATCGGCCGGTACCTGCCAGGCCGTCATCGCGCCATGGCTGGCGCAGGCGAACGATGCCAACGAGAAGGAACAGCCGGCCGTCTCGCTGCCCCTGTTCCAGCGCAGCGTGGCCGCTTGCCGCGCGGCGGACGACCGGGCCGGCATCGCCACCGGCCTGCTGGGCGTGGGCCAGAGCCTGCACATGCTCAACCGCTACGCCGAGAGCGAACAGGCCTTGCTGGAAGGCTGGGCCATCCGCCAGGCGCTGGACGACGGCGATCCCGGACGCGAAAGCATGTACTACCCGAGTGAACTGATGTACCTGTACCGCCAGTGGAGCCGCTTCGACCTGGCCTGGCAATGGGGCGACATCGCGCTGGCGGCGAAAGCCCGCCTGATCGGCAAGGACACGGTATCGTATGGCACCAGCCTGTCCAACCTGTCCGGCGTGGCGCTGCAGACCAAGGAATATGCGCGCGGCCTGCCGTATGCGCGGCAAGCCATGGAAACGTGGGCCCGCACCTCGGGCGAGGACAGCACCGACCATGCGTGGGGCATGCGCGACGTGGGCGTGCTGCTGCTACGCATGGGCCGCATGGAAGAAGCCTACGGCTACCTGGAGCGCGCCTACCGGATACGCCTGGCGGCCTTCGGCGACAACCGCACCGAGACGCAAACCAGCGTGACCGACATGGCCAACTGGTACACCCTGAGCGGCAACGACCGCCAGGCGCTGGCGTTCGCCCAGCGCGCGCTGGCCATGGCGGTGCAGCGTTCGGGGGCCGACTCGATGCAGGCCAGCGTGGCCCTGAACCGCCTGAGCGGCATCCACCTGCGCCTGGGCGAAAGCGGCAAGGCATGGCAGGAGGCGGAGGACGGCCTGCGCATCCGCCGCACCCTGTTCGGCGACCGCCATGCCAACACCGTCAGCGCCTGGCAGGACGTGGCGCTGACGGCACTGGCGGACAATCAGCTGGGCCGCGCGGAAGTGGCCGCCGCCGCCGCGCTCGAGCATTGCCGCGCCGTGTATGGCGCGGCCGCCGCCACCTGCGCCGCGCACCAGCTCGCGCATGGCAGCGCGCGCATGGCATTGGGGCAGTACCAGCAGGCGCTGGAAGCGGCGCAGGCGGCGGCGCGGCTGGCCATGTCCGGCGGCCAGGCGCTGCCGGCCGACGAAGCCGATGCGCTGCTGCTGGCGGCGCAGGCACAGGCCGCGCTGGGACTCCAGGACGAGGCGGAAACGGCACTGGCCGGCCTGGAGGCGCGGCTGCTGCAAACGCCTCCCGCCACGGCCGGCATGCTCGACACGGTGCGCCAGGCGCGCCTGCTGGCGCGCGCGGAGCACGCCGGCATCGGCGCGGCCGAACTGCAGGCGCTGGCGCGCGAGGCGGGCGCCATGGCGCAGCAACTGGCCGCCTCGCGCGGCGTGGCCCATCCCGCCCATGCACAGGCCTTGCTGGACGCGGCCGGACTCAATGCGCGCACGGGCGATGCCGCCACGGCGCGCTCCCAGTCGGCACGCGCACTGGCCATCGGCATGGCGAATGAACAGAGCATGCTCGAAGCGCGGGCGGCGGCGCAGCTGGGCGCGCTGGAACCGGACGCGGCCGGCATTTTCCTCGGCAAGCAGGCGGTCAATGCGCTGCAAGCCACGCGCGCCGGCACGGCCAGCCTGCCCGTGCCGCTGCGGCAGAGCTTTGTGCGGCAAAAACGCGCCGCCTACGGCCAGCTGGCGGACCGCCTGCTCGACCAGCGCCGCATCCACGAAGCGGAAACCGTGCTGGCCATGATCCGCGAGGACGAATTCCACAGCCTGGTGCGCAGCGCCCCCGATCCGCGCGCCACGCGCCTCGGCTACACGGGCGCGGAGGGCGAATGGCAGCGCCAGTTCGAAGCGCGCGCCGCCGCCCTGCGCGCAGGCGCCCAGGCACTGGCCGCAGCGCGCGAACGCCAGGCGCAGGGCCTGGCGCAAGCCGACGACGCATGGCGGCAGGCAAACGACGCCATGGCGCTGCTGCTCGATGGCGCCACCGAGGCGCTGGCAGCGCTGCCAGCCGGTCGCGTAGCCACGCCCGCGCCGGCCGGCAAGGCTGGCATGGCGCAGGCCGAGCCGCTCAAGCGGGGCGTGCTGCACCTGACTTACCTGGTTACCGACACGCGCCTGCGCATCGTCGCGCAGCGCGGCGGACGGCGCGGCAGCACCATCCACGATGTGGCCATCGACGAGCGCGCGCTGGCGCAGCGCATCGCCCGCCTGCGCCGCAGCGCGCAAGATCCGGCACAGGACGCGCGCGCCGACGCGCAGGCGCTGTATGCGCTGCTGCTGGCGCCGGCCAGCCGGGAACTGGACGGCGCCACCTCGCTGTCGCTGTCGCTGGGCGGCGTCTTGCGCTACCTGCCGTTCGCCATGCTGCATGACGGGCGCCGCTGGCTGGTCGAACGGCTGCCCGTCTCGCTGCATGGCGAACAGGCCGGCGCACAAGCAGCGCCGCGCCGCGCGCCATCGCTTGCCCTGTTCGGCCAGACGCGCGCCAGTGGCGAACTGCCGGCCCTGCCCTTCGTGCAGCGCGAACTGCGCGCCGTGCAGGCGATCGGACACGCGGCGCGCATCCCCAGCCAGATCTACCTCGATGGCGACTTCACCGGCGCGGCGCTGCAGCGCGCACTGCCCGCCAACAGCAGCGTGCATATAGCCAGCCATTTCGTGCTGCGCTCGGGCGTGGGCGCGGACTCCTACCTGCTGCTGGGCGATGGCGGCAAACTCAGCCTGGCGGAACTGGCGCAGGACGGCTACCGCTTCGCCGGCCTGGACCTGCTCACCCTGTCGGCCTGCGAAACGGCCGTGCCGGCCGGCACCGATGCCACGGGACGCGAACTGGAAGGCCTGGCCTGGCTGGCCCGCCAGCGCGGCGCGCGCAATGTGCTGGCCAGCCTGTGGCGCGTGTCGGACCAGTCGACGGCCACCTTGATGGGCGATTTTTATGCGGCGCTGGCGCAAGGCAAGGGCAAGCCGCAAGCCTTGCGCCAGGCGCAGTTGCGGCAGATCCGCGCCGCCCGGCACGCCGTCACGGCGACGCGGGGCCTGACGCCGCTCGACGCCGCCGGCGGCAGCGGCGAGACGCGCGGCCATCCCTTCTACTGGGCCGGTTTCATCCTGCTCGGCTCCTGAGCGCCGCACGACGGAAGGCCGTTTTTGGTGTATGCTGGCGGCATGAACAATGACACCGACATCCAGCTCAGCGGCCCCTTCAAGGCCACCGACGGCTCCGGCCGTGCCCACGACATCAAGGCCATCCGCATCTTCGACGAAGGCTACGGCATCATCGACGTCTACGTCGATTTCGCCGCGCCGCTCGAAGCCGGTGCTTACAAGGACAAGACCCTGGTCGGCCACATCCTGGCCCGCCTGCGCAGCCTCGGCTACGTGGGCCCCGACTTCGGCCATGGCGACCTGGGCTTGCAAGACAAGAAACTGATCGTCCTGGAAGCGCCCGAGGAATTTTCCGCCTTTGCCATCAGTAAAGGCTGGAAGGATCTTTCCGCAGAGTTCGACGAGGACTGATCCGCTCTTCTCCATCTGCGCCGTACCCGCATCTTGCCGGTACGGCGTTTTTCATGGGCGGCGATTTATGCCAGGTAGCGCGCGCTCCACGCAGCGATGACGTTGGCCACATACGCCGCGTCATCGCGCCCCGTCAATAAATGGTCGGCATCGTCGAGCGAAACGAAACTTTTCGGGTGCTTCGCGGCCGTAAAGATATCCATCGCGTTCGACAGGCTCACCGTCGTGTCGTTCGGCGCGTGCATCACCAGCAGGGCGCGGCGCAGGCCGGCGATGTGAGCCTTCAGGCTGTGGCTGCCCGCGTCGTCGACGAATTGCTGGCGGATGCGAAATGGCCGCCCTTCCAGCTGCACCAGCGCCTCGCCCTCGGCGGCGATCTGCTCCAGGTGCGCGCTGAACATGCGCGTGACATACGCGGGCGTGCTGGGCGCGGCCAGGGTCACCACGGCGGTCGCTTCCGGCACTTGCGCGGCAGCGGCCAGCACGGCGGCGCCGCCCAGGCTGTGGCCGATCAGCAATTGCGGCGCAGCATGTTTTGCCCGCAGAAAATCGGCGGCAGCCAGCAGGTCGTCCACGTTCGACGAGAAATTCGTGGCGGCAAACTCGCCCTCGCTGGCACCGAGTCCCGTGAAGTCGAAGCGCAGCACGGCGATGCCGTGTTGCGTCAAGCCTTGCGCGATGCGCCGCGCGGCCAGCACGTCCTTGCCGCAGGTAAAACAGTGGGCGAACAGCGCGTAGGCGCGGATGGCGCCGTCGGGCGCGTCGAGGCGCGCCGCCAGCACATGGCCGTGCGCGCCGGGAAAATCTTGCCGGGTGGATTTCATTGTCTCAGATCAAAGCTGCCGCGCAGCGCGGCCGATGGCGCATTGTAGCGCCGTCAGGCCACAGCTGTTTTAGCCACGCGATGGGATGTCGACGCCCTTGATGACGGCAGGCCTGGCCAGGAAAGCGTCCAGCGCACGCTGCACGTTGGGGAAGTTACTAAAACCGACTAGGTCGCCGGCACCATAGAAACCCACCAGGCAGCGCACCCACGGGAAGATGGCGATGTCGGCAATCGTGTACTGGCTACCCATGATCCAGTCGCGGCCCTGCAGGCGCTGCTCGAGCACGCCCAGCAGGCGCCTGGCCTCGCCGAGATAGCGCTCGAGCGGACGCTTGTCTGCGTAGTCCTTGCCGGCGAATTTATGGAAGAAGCCCACCTGGCCAAACATGGGGCCGATACCGCCCATCTGGAACATCAGCCATTGTATTGTTTCATAGCGCAGGCCCGCGTCCTGCGGCAGGAACTTGCCCGTCTTTTCCGCCAAGTACAGCAGGATGGCGCCCGACTCGAACAGCGCCAGCGGCTGGCCGCCGGGACCGTCCGGGTCGAGGATGGCGGGAATCTTGTTGTTCGGATTGAGCGACAGGAAGGCGGGCGACAGCTGCTCGTTCTGCTCGAAGCTGACCAGGTGCGGCTCGTACGCCAGGCCCAGCTCTTCCAGCAGGATCGAGACCTTGATGCCGTTCGGCGTGGGCAGCGAATACAGCTGCAGGCGCTCGGGATGCAGTGCAGGCCATTTTTCGGTGATGGGGAAGTCGGAAAGTTGGGACATGGAAATCCTTATTCAAGTGGTTGACGCAGCGCAAGCAAGAAAGCAAGAAAGCAAGTATAGCCAAGCATGGCCGTTTCAGCAGGACAGCACATTCAGCCAAACAAGCCATGCAAAAACCAGCGCGGCGCGGCGTCTTCTGCGCTGCCGGCGATGCGTTCGCGGTAGACCCAGTAATGGGCATGGTCGCGTCCTTCCGCAATAAAATAATCGCGCGCCTGCGACTGGCCCCACCAGCCCGCCTCGATGCGCTCGGCAACGGACACCATTTTCAAAGGCGAGCCATAGAAGGGCCTGTGTTCGCGCATCAACAGGGCGATGGGCTGGGCCAGCAGCCAGCCGGGACGGGGCATGCCGGGCAAGCCGGGCGGCAAGTCGGGTAGCGCGCTTCTTGAAACGGGCTTGGCCGGCAGCGGCAGCCACTGGTTGGCCGCTTCGGGCCGGTAATCGGCGCGCGGCACTGCCTGCAAGACATTCTCGGTGCCCAGGCGCGCCACCAGCAATTCCAGCAAGCGCTGGCGCTCCTGCGGCGTGCCGCCCGGCTCGGGAAACAGGCTCTCGCTGGGCGGCGCCATCGGCTGCACCTGCAGCGCTTCCAGGGTCAGGCCGATCACGGGGGCGTCCAGCACCAGCTGCGCCAGGCGCTCCTTGAGCAAACGTACCAGGTGCTCGTCGCGCCAGACGGCCTCGCCCAGCGCCAGGTCGATGACGGTGGGCGCGCGCGCCACCCTGCCCCGCTCGTGCGCCAGCAGCAGCTGTATGCGCTCGACGGCAAATTGCCGCGCGCACAGCCAGCCCGTCATTTGCTGCAGCAGGCGGCGCGCGCCGAACAGCAGCGCGTCCGCGTGCTCGACGCGGTCGAACAATTCCAGGCTGGCGCGAAACGTGGGCGGCGCTTCGAGCCAGACGAACAGTTCCGTGCTGTGGCCATGCGCGTCGTCGAGCATCTCCAGCACGGCGGCGCCGCAACGGCGCTGCAAGCCGGGCCGGGGCAAGTGGCGCAGCTGCCCCAGGGTGCGGCAGCCGATGCCCTCGAACCAATCGAGCCAGGGGCGTGCGGGCGGCAGCAAGGCGCACGGCAGGCCGTCGAGGCGGCGCACCAGACTGGCCATGCTCAAGGTCCGGCCCCGGCGCGTGCCGGCGCGCGCCAGCAGCCAGGCGCCGCGCGCCGTGGGCGCACACGACAGCTGGGCCGTATAGCCCAGCGCGCGCAAGCTGGCCGCAATCTGCCGGCACAGGGCGCGCACGCCGCCGAACAGGCGCAGGCTGGCGCCCGCGTCGACCAGCAGGGTCGCTTCCTCGCCCTGCGCCACCAGCGGCGAGTATTGCAGCAGCGCCAGCGCCACCGCTTGCAGGGCCTGCGCTTCCAGTTCGGGCGAGCGTTCGTGCAGGCGCGCCTGCGGCGCCAGCATCAGCACGCCGCCACGGCGCATGCCCGGCTTGACGCCGGCCGCCCGCGCCAGCGGCGACAGGGCCATCACTTGCTCCTGCTCCAGCACCACGCCCAGCTGGTCAGCCGACCAGCGCGGGCAAAACACTTCGAGCGGAAGCCGGGGCAGGCACAGGCCGATCCAGAGTCGCATGGCGTCGCAATAATGAAGGAGGTTGCAGGGGCAGGAACAGGGGCGCGTCGCGCTGCGGCCCCCTGCGCTTGATGAAGCCGATCTCGATGCCGCCGGCGGCCGGGCGCACGGACAGGCGCAGCGGCGCCGGCGACGCATCCTGCGCGCCGTGCAAGGGGCGCAGCATGCAGAACAGGGTGTTGCCGCCTTGCGCGGCCAGGTGCAGCCGGCGCAGGCTGTCGGCGCGCACGTGCGACTGCCAGAACAGCAAGGCGCCGCAACTGCCGCTGCGCAAGATGTTTTCCGCTGCCCACAAGGCATCCTTGCTGCCGGCGCTTTTGAGCCACAGCAGTTGCGACGGCGCCAGACCCTGCGCGGCCAGGGCCAGCGCCTGCGGCGGATGCGGTGGCTGCAGCAGCACGATGGGCAAGCCCGGCAGCTGCGCCAGCGCGGGCGCCAGCAGCCGCAATTCGCCGCTGCCCGGCTGCTGCACCAGCAGATCGATGAGGCTGCCGCTGGGCCAGCCGCCGCCGGGCAGCTGCGCCGACAGGGCGGCAAAGCCCGTGTCCAGGCAGCGCGTGGCGCCCTGCCCCAGCTGCGATGCGCGCCATAAAGACGGGTGCAAGGCTTCCGGCGAGGCCATCAATTGTGAATGTTGCATCATTAGATAGAGAGATAAATACTGTATGCATATACAGTACTATCCAGTCCCGCTTTTGGCAAGGATTATCTGTCGGATAGCGTGCCCGGGGCCGCTCCGCCACGTCCGAAAAACCCCGTTTCTGGCATCGATTGCTGTACCATAAGCACTCTCCTTACCGTCTGGCAAAGTACCAGTCGGCTTCCTCCGTCCATAAGGAAATGCATTTGACTACCATCCAACTCATCAGCGCCATCGTCTTCGGCCTTGCGCTCATCCACACCTTCGCCGCCAAGTCGTTTGAAACATTGTCGCAGCGCCACCCCCGCCATGCGGGCTTGCTGCATTTGCTGGGCGAAGTGGAAGTCGTGTTCGGCTTCTGGGCCTTCATACTGATCATCATCATGGCCTTTGTCTCGGGCGGCGAGGCGGCCATCGAGTATGCCGAATCGCGCCAGTACACGGAACCGCTGTTCGTCTTTGTCGTCATGGTGGTGGCCGCCTCGCGCCCCGTGCTCGACGCCGTGCAGCGCCTGCTCAAGGGCGTGGCGCGCGTGATGCCGCTGCGCACGGAACTGGCCCTCGTCTGGCTGGGACTGGCGCTCGTGCCCCTGACGGGCTCGATGATCACGGAACCGGCCGCCATGACCCTGGCCGCGCTGATGCTGGCGCCGCAAATCTTCCGTCCGGGCATCCCCGAATGGCTGAAATATGGCGCGCTGGGCGTGCTGTTCGTCAACGTTTCCATCGGCGGCACCCTGACTTCGTACGCGGCCCCGCCCGTGCTGATGGTGGCCACCACGTGGAACTGGGACAGCGCCTACATGGCCAGCCATTTCGGCTGGAAAGCCGCCATCGCCGTGCTGGTCAACGCCACGGGCGTGAGCATCTTGCTGCGCAAATACCTGCACAGCAACACCTCCGATATCAAGCCGAAAGCCGGCGAAGTAGAAGCGCCGAAAGTGCCGCTGGCCGTCAGCCTCGTGCACATGATCGTACTGGCCGGCGTGGTGGCCCTGGCGCACCATCCCGTGCTGTTCTTCGGCCTGTTCCTGTTCTTCCTCGGCTTCGTACAAGCGTATGAGCGTTATCAAAGCCCGCTGATCCTCAAGGAAGGCTTGCTGGTCGGCTTCTTCCTGGGCGGCCTGGTGGTACTGGGCGGCATGCAGCAATGGTGGCTGCAACCCATCGTCTCCAGCCTGGAACCGCTAGCCCTGTTCTTCGGCGCCCTGGGCTTGACGGCCATTACCGACAATGCGGCCCTGACTTACCTCGGTTCGCTGATCGTCGGCATGACGGACGAAGCAAAGTACATGCTGGTGGCTGGCGCCGTGGCCGGTGGCGGCCTGACCGTCATCGCCAATGCGCCGAATCCGGCCGGCGTATCCCTGCTGCGCCGCGGCTTCAAGGATGAATCGATCGGCGCCGTCGGCCTGCTGGCCGGCGCCCTGCTGCCGACGGCCGTGGCAGCCCTGGCCTTCCTGGCGTTGTAGTCACCGCAGTGCGGCGGCCACCCTGGCCGCCGCTTTAATCGCCTTCGTACACGAGAAAATGCAGCCGGTCATAGAACAGGCTGTAGGCATAGTCGAACGTGCCCACGCTGCGAAACCCCTTGTGCAGATACACGTGCAGCGCTTCGCTCTTTTCCCACACCGTCAGCGTGATGCGCGCACAGCCCTTGCGGCTGGCCAGGTCGCGTATTTCATGGAACATTTGCCTGAACAAGCCCTGGCCCCGGTATTTCTCGTCGATGGCCAGGCTGCTGACGAAACAGTCGTCGGCGCGCGCATGCGCGAGCACGAAGGCGTCATACGCATCGTCGAGCGCCTTCATGTCGTCGCGGTAATATGAAACGGCGCCGCAGGCCTGGAACTCATCCATCGTCGCGGCCGTGAAAAAGCCGATGAAGCGCCCATCCTCGTCATGCAAGCCGTGGATGTGCGCCAGATACGGGTCGATGTTTTGCCGCCGCTGCAGCTCGACGAACTGCAGATTGAGTTTATTTCCAAAAGAACAGTATTCGAGGTAGCTGGTGGCAAACAGCAATTTGGCCATGCGGTTCTTCACCTCGTCGCCCAGCAGTTCACCCGCCACCAGCTTGAGCGGCGCATGCGACAGCAGGTCCGCCTGCACCTCGTCACCTGGCGGGGCCACATCGCCGATGGCCGGCATACGGCTGCCGTGGCGGCCCACAGTGGGGCGCCAGAAGTTACCAACGGCAATATGCTGCGAACGGTGGGCCAGCAGGTAGCGGCAAAAGACGGCATTCACGCGGTCGAGCTGCGGATCGTCCGACAGCACCGAGTAATAATGGAAGTGATCGATGTCGGCCCGCAGCTGGGCTGCATAGGCCATGCGCGGCACTTCCTCGATGTCGAATACATCGACGATGTCAGGCAGGCGCAAAGGATCGTCGAGTTGCCAGTCGAGTTCATCGAGCCGCGCCACGCAGCACGCATACGCGCGCCGCTCCTCGTCGCTGAGCGGGATGTGCATCTCGGTAATGATATCGTCCAGCAAGCGCATGCCGCGGATGCCGCCCGCCACCGCTTCGCGCACGCAGTCATACAGCACGCAATAGCGCTGGTAGAACTCGGCATGGCTGAGCACGGTCACGCCCAGGTTTTTCTTCCATTCGGCATAGAACTGGCTGAACAGCTGCGCTTCGAATTGCGGGCAGGAATGGGGAATTTCCCCATCGATGCGCGCATACGCGAGGTTCACATTGCGCTGGATCACACGCAGCGCGGCGTCGTTCTTCTTGGCAATCAACATGCCCGTTTCATCGAGAAACAGATTCATCCAGCTGACATGCCGGCGCTCTTCACTGTCATCAGCGTTGCGCTGGAAGTAGTCGGGCACTTCCGGCTTCATCAGGAAAATCGTCGCCGGATTGTGCGGAATCGTATCGACATCCATGTACATGCCGCCGTATTCGCACATGATGAGGATGCGGAAATAATCGGACAAGGTGGCGAAGTAGCGCTGCGCATGCAGGGTATCGAGGATATCGAAGCGGGCCGGCGCAAAGTCCAGCGCCAGCGCGCGCAGCGAGTTGATGTGCAAGGTCGTGCCGCCGATGGCGTAGCGGCCTATCGTGTAGCGCCCGGCACCGCCCGTGGGGCTGAAGCGCGCGTCATGGCGCAGCTGCTGCGCATCCCAGACCCACAGGATGGAGACATACGGCGCGCCGCCGTTGTGCCGCACCTCGTCGAGCGCCGCGCCCCACTGCCCAATCGCTTCACAGGCGATGGCCGGCAAGGGCCCGCCCATCCAGATGCGGTGCAGGTAGCGCTCGTCGTCGCCCAGCGCGCGCGTGGGAATGCAGCTGAGCGAGGAACAGCTTGCCGCATTGAAATACGTAAAATTTCCGGCGACAAAGCTGCGCAGGGCGGCGATGCCCGCCTGGTGCTCCGCGGCCAGTTGTTCCAGGTCGCTGCCGGCCGGCCGGACATCGGCCAGGGTGATGTAATCGAGTTTCAGCCGGTGGATACGGAACTCGTATTCCAGGCTGAAAATCTTTACTTGATCGTGTTTTGAAGCCAGGTCATCTATTTTCATGGGCGCACCATTTTCCACAGGAGAGTGTCAATCAACGTCGCAGGAGGTAAAACAAGGGCGGGAACATGCGCAGCGTGGCGCCATCAGTGCCGGGCCAGCCGCACCGCGCCTTCCCCGCGCCCCGCCATGCCCCGCGTAAACAGCAGCAGGCAGGCGGCGATGACCACGATGACGGGGATATTCAGTAGCGCATACGTTTCCAGCGCATAGCCGAAGCGCTGGCACAGCACGTTGTACAGCTGCAGCCAGGCGGACAGATAAATGCAATACAGCAAGCTCATGGCGGCCGTCGTCAATGTCATCGATTCCTTGCTGGCCGTGAGCGCGCTGCGGATCAGGGCGCCGTTGAACAGGCCGAAGCCGATGGAATAGACAAACATGCAAGCGGCAAATACATCCACGTGATGGCGCCCCAGACCCGCGCCCAGCATGCCGGCGGCCGCGATCAGCCCGCCCAGGCGCAGCAGATGGACGAGGGGGAAATCCTGGCGCAGGCGCTGGATGGCGATGCTGCTGAGGACAAAGCCGGACAGAATCACGCATTGCAGCGCGATATACGTGGCGTAGGAGGCGCCCATCTCCTGCAGCACGAAGAGGGGCGAAAAGCCGATCCAGGCCGTCAGAGGCACGGTGGCCAGCCCGGCCGTGAACATGCCGAACATGAAGCGCCCGTTGCTAAAAATGGAGACATAGCTGCGCACGATGGCGGCCAGGTCCAGGCGCGTGACGGTCGGCGCCGTGCGCGGCATGCTCTTGAACAGGCCCAGTAGAGACAGCAACGCCAGCAGGCCGGAGAGGAAAAACACGTAGCGCCAGTCCAGCTGGCTGATGATGGCGCTGCCGAGGATGGGGCCGGCCAGGGGCGCGAGGATGGTGGTGCTCGACAGAATGCTGCTGAGCTTGACGGCCGCCATGTCATCGAACAGTTCATGGATCATGGCATAGCCGATGAAGATGAAGCAGCAACCCATGCCCTGGATGAAGCGCAGGGCGAGAAATTGCTCGATGGAATTGGCAAACGGCACGGCCAAGGTGGCCAGCAGGAACAAGGTATTGCCAGTCAGCACCAGCTTGCGCTTGCCGATCGTGTCGGCCAGGGGACCGAGGAAAATCTGCAGCGAACTGCCGCCCAGCAGATACAGGCTCAGGGACAGGGGGACGAATTTTGCCTCCGCCTGGAACTCGCCGACGATGCCCAGCATGGCCGGCATGATCATGTCGTTCGACAGATAGATATTCAACTCAAAAACGAGGAAAAACGCAAAAAACCACAGCAACTGCCTGGACTGGATGGACATGGTGCGTTCCGTAACGTGGGTGGCTGCCGTCAGTGCGTATCTGCCGTCGGGGCATGGGACGGCGAACACGGATTACACTGAAAACGTGTACCAATTGTATACCAGTTAGGATTTTTATCGCCTGTTTTTGCGATTTTTAAATACCGCAGCGATACCACTTAAAAAATCGAGGGCAGCGCGGCAGACGCTGCCGGGGCCCAGGAGGGCACGGCCGGCGATGGGGGAAGGCAGTAGCGATGCGTACCAGTGCCTGCCGCGCCGTTGCGACGCGCGGCAGGCTGGCTTAGCGGCGGCGGTGGCTGGCGAAGAAATCGAGCAGCATCTTGCTGGCGTCGGGCTTGGCCTTGTCATTGAACGGCAGGCTGGCGTCGCCGCCGCTCCACGCATGTTCAAGGTGCTCGACCTGCGCCACGCGCAGCAGCACCTCCTGGCCCACCTGATAATCGTGCAGCGCGTACGCATGGGCCGGATTGCGCCCGCCCGCCGCGCCGCCCGGCAGGCGCTGCGCCGTCACCAAGGTATCGGCTGGCAGGCGGTTCACGCGCACGCTCTGGCGTACCAGCTGCGTCTGGTTAATGGGCCGCACCACCTTGTCGGCCAGCCCTTGCAGCAGGATGGTCGGCAGGCGGGGAAACGCGGGCTGGCGCGCCAGCACTTCATCGATGGCCACGTCGGCACGGGCGGCAGCGCCATGCTGCATCACGCCCAGCGCGCCGATCAGGTTATGCCCGGCGCCAAACACGGGTCCCGAATGCAGGCCCAGCGCGGCAAACAGATGGGGATGGTTCAGGGCCACGATATGCGCCATGCCGGCGCCGGCGGAAATGCCGCAGATATAGATGCGCGCGCGGTCGATCGCGTAGCGGGCCGCCACTTGCTCGATGGCGCCGACGATCAGGCGCACGTCGCCGCCACCCTCCTGCGTCAGCTTGTCGTACCACTTCCAGCAGCGGCGCGCATGCGAACGCAGCGATTGCTGCGGATACAGCACGGCATAGCCCTTGCGTTCGGCCAGGCGGTTCATGCGCGTGCCTTCGGCAAACTGCGTGGCGCTCTGCTCGCAGCCATGCAGCATCACCAGCAGCGGCCGGCCCCGGCTGCGCATGGCGACGCTGGGCGCCTTCTCGGGCAGGTACAGGAAATACGCCAGGCGCCGGCCCGGCAACTTCCCCAGCTCCGGCAACGGCGCATAGTGGGCGGCCAGCCACTTGCCCGGCGGAGGCGCCGTTCGCTTGCGCACGCGCGGCGGCGACAGGGGCGTGGCAAACGGCGCCAGCGCGGGCACGGCGTCGCTGGCGGGCCTGGCGCGCGGCGTCGGCCTGGGCTTGGCCACGCTCTTGCTGCGGGGTTTGGGTTTAGGTTTAGGCGTGGGCTTGGCCGGCACGGGCCCGAACAGCACCTTGGCCAGTTTGGTCGCCGTACGCTGCTGCGCCTTGCCGGCGCGCAATAGCCCGCGCAGCCATTTGGTGGCGGGCTTCACCATGGACCCCTGCCTGCGCGTTGCCGTGGCGCCTGGCGCTTGCCCATCCCATTGCGTCGTTGCGTCATCAGCATGTACGGCCTCCCCGGTTGAGAGCATAGAGTACCGCAATTGGCCACGCGCTCTGTGCGCTTGCGCTCTTAAGAAGTGCCCTGGGCACCATTGAGGCAGATCAAGCGCTACCTGGTGCGTATGCTTACTCTGGATGTTCGATCAGCACTTCACACGAGGAGAAAACACCATGAGCTATCTGGACCGCGATATCCTGGGCATGTACCGCAACGACGACGGCCCGGGGCCGGCCCTGATGGGGGCCGACACCCTGCTCGGCGACGATGTCTACAATCACAGCGACGAGGAACTGGGCGACATCAAGGAAATCATGCTCGACATGCGCACGGGCCAGATCGCCTATGCCGTGCTGTCGTTCGGCGGCATTCTGGGCATGGGCGACAAGCTGTTTGCCGTGCCCTGGGAACGCCTGACCCTGGACCCCGTCAACAAGCGCTTCTTGCTCAACGTGGAAAAAAACCAGCTGAAAGACGCACCCGGTTTCGACAAGAACAACTGGCCCGACATGGGCAGCGATGCGTGGAACCAGCAGATGGAAGCGTTCTATGGCAGCGGCACGCGCTACGGCAGCGGTGTCATGGCAGCGGGCCGCATGCAGTCCAGCAGCGACCTGCGCGGTGGCGCCAGCTTGCAATCGGGCAGCGACGGCAGCATGTCCGGCACCTCCATGAGCGGCAGCCGCGCCGGCACGGGCAGCAGCCAGGGCGACCTGGGCTCGCGCTCATCGCTCAGCGATGATGGGCGCGACGAGCGTAGTTAAGGGACCAGGCAGACAAACCCGACAGGCAAGGGCTGGGGTCGTACCCTGAGGGTATGAGGTGTCCCGGTTTTAATGGAGAGTCACTCCCTCGCGGTGCGGGGGATTTTTAATCGATGCGTAATGCACCTCAACCTCGATTGGGGTGCGGTATTTCAAGCTTTGATGCAAGCGCATCCGATTGTAATACACCTCGATGTAATCGACGATAGCAGCCTTGGCCTCTTCGCGTGTGGCATACGTCGTATTGTGCGTGATTTCGTTTTTCAGCTGCGAGAAGAAGCTCTCGGCCACGGCGTTATCGTGGCAGTTACCACGCCGGCTCATGCTGGGCCGCAACTGATGTTCCTGCAGCACGCTGCGATAGGCCGCCGATCCGTACACACTGCCCTGATCGGTATGACAGATCAGATTGGCAGGCGGCTTGCGCTGCGCAATGGCCATCCTCAAGGCCGCGATGGGTAGCATGGCAGGCTGCGACGTATCCATCGACCATCCCACCACCCGGCGTGCAAACAGGTCGAGCACGATGGCCAGATGCAGCCATCCTTCACGCGTACGTATCGACGTGATATCGCCCACCCAGGCCGTATTGGGCGCGGCAACATTGAACTTCCGTTGCAACAAATCAGGCGCTGGAGGCTCGGTGTGTTGATGTGTCTGCATGACACGAAAGCGCTGCCGGCGCATCGACGTAATGCCATCGAGCTTGCGCAGGCGTGCCACGCGGTGCTTGCCGCAGATGATTCCCTGCGCATGCAACAGCCGCCAGGTCTTGACCGCGCCCGGCGCACAGCGATGTTCTGCATGGAGGCGCTTGATGTCCTCGCGCAGCGCCAGATCGACAGTGTCATGCAAGCTGGGCAACCGTTTCGCGGCCGCATAATAACTGCTGGGACTGACCTGCAGTACCCGGCACATCGCGGCGAGCCGAAACTCGGCTTGGTGCGCGGTAATGAAAGCGTACTTGTGCTTTAACGCCGCGTTAAGTACGCATCGAGCTTTTTTAAGATGGCGTTCTCCTCCAGCGAAGCCTGCAGTGCACGCTTTAAACGGACATTCTCTTTGGCCAGATCCGTGGTCGAGACAGGCGTTACCACTTTCGGCGCCGGCAGTTCGCCAGCTTGCTTGAGCGCGGCAGCCCACTTGTACAGCTGATTGCGGCGGATGCCCAGTTCCAGCGCCAAGGCGGCCGGGCTGCAGCCAGGTTCCTGCATGCGCTCTACAGCAGTGAGTTTGAACTGCCTGGAGAAAACGGTGCGTTCCCGCCGCACTTGCGTAGCGGGAACAGCGTCTGATACGGCAAGCGATGGCTTCTTGGTCATGATGGATTCCTTTGGATGTCACTATTTTCTCAAATTAGTGACCCTCCATCAAATCCGGGCTAGCTCAGTACGACCCCAGTCTTTGCTTGGGGGTGAACCTACCGCTGCATGGACTCCCATACTTTCTGTAACCTTTTAGCAGAAACAGGCATCGGCGTCCTCAACTCCTGCGCAAACAGCGATACGCGCAGCTCTTCCAGCATCCAGCGGAACTCGACCAGTTTCGGGTCCGTATTCTTGCCGGCCTGGCGATCCTTGGCCTGACGCAAATACGGCGCGGCCGCCGATTGCCATTCGGCCATCAGCTTGGTGTCGCGCGCGGGGTCGGCGCGCAGTTTTTCCAGGCGCACATTGATCGCTTTCAGATAACGGGGGAAGTGCGCCAGCTGCGTGTACTCGTTTTCCGTCAGGAAGCGTTTATGCACGAGTCCTTGCAGCTGCGCCTGGATATCGGTGGCCGCCGCTGCGGGTATATTCTGCAGGCGCTTGGGCAAACCGTGGAATTCCGTCAGTACTTGCGACAGCAAGCGGGCGATTTCATTGACCAGCAGAACCAGGCGCGACTTGCCTTCCGCCTGGCGCTTGGCAAACGAGGCGGCGTCCAGCGGCAGTGGATCTTGCAGGCAAGCGATGTCGAGCGCCTTGTTGATGATTTGCTCGCGCAACTCTTCCTGCGACCCGAGGGCCATGAACTGCATGCCCATCTGTTGCAGGCCAGGGATGCTTTTCTCGACGTATTTGATCTGCTCCTTCATTTGCAACGCGAACAGGCGGCGCAAACCGACCTTGTGCGTGCGCGCGGCCACGGTCGGGTCGTCAAACACTTCCAGGTCGCAATGCGTGCCCTTGTCGACCAGCGCGGGGAAGCCGATCAGGGTCAACTTGCCCTGCACGATTTCGAGCAACTCCGGCAATTCGCCAAAGGTCCAGGCCGTCAAGCCCATGTGCTGCGAGACGGTGGCATTGCTTGACGCCGGCGCGGCCGCAGTGGCAGTAGCGGCGCCCTTGCCTGCTGCCACTGTAGCGCTCTGTGCCTGCAGCCGCGACGCCACTTGCGCGCCCGCCACCTTGGCACCGGGCGTGCCCGTGCCCGACACGCCCGACACTTCGGCCAGTTTCTGGAAACTCTGGCGCGCCTGGCCGCCGAATTCCGCCTGCAGGGTGGCCAGGTTGCGGCCCATGTCCAGCTGGCGGCCATGCTCGTCGATCACCTTGAAATTCATGAAGTGATGGGCAGGCAAGGTTTCCGGCTTGAAGTCCGTCGTCAGCACGTTGATGGTAATTTGCGTGCGGATATCGAGGATGATGGCGTCGATCAGGTCACCGCGGCCAAACACGCCCGCTGCATGCACGCGCTCGCAGAATTTCGCCGCATAGTCAGGCAGCGGCACGCAGTGGCGGCGCAGCTTTTGCGGCAAGGATTTCAATAGCAGATGCACTTTTTCCTTCAGCATGCCCGGCACCAGCCATTCGCAGCGCTCGCGCGGCAACTGGTTCAGCGCATACAGCGGCACGGATAAGGTCACACCATCGCGCACGCTGCCCGGCTCGAAGTGGTACGTCAGGCCCATTTCCAGGCCCGTCACGGACATGGTTTTCGGGAACAAGTCGGTGGTCACGCCGGCCGCCTCGTGGCGCATCAGCTCTTCGCGGTTCAGATACAGCAGCTTCGGGTTCTCGCGCGTGGCTTCCTTGTGCCATTTTTCAAAACCGGCGCCATTGCACACGTCCGCCGGCAGCAGCTGGTCATAGAAAGCGGCGATCAATTCATCGTCGACCAGCACGTCCAGGCGGCGCGATTTGTGTTCGAGGTTTTCAATGTCCTTGATCAGCTTGTGATTGTGCGCAAAAAACGGCGCGCGCGTGTCGAAGTCGCCGCCGACGAGGGCGTCGCGAATAAAAATTTCACGCGCTTCCGGCAAGTTGAAATTGCCGTAATTGATGCGGCGCTGGCTGTACACCACCAGGCCATATAAAGTCGCGCGTTCCGAAGCCGTCACTTGCGCCGAACGTTTTTCCCAGCGCGGCTCGCCCCACGATTTTTTCAGCAAATGTTCGCCGACTTTTTCCAGCCATTCGGGCTGGATCTGTGCCACGCAGCGCGCGTACAATCGCGTGGTGTCGACCAGTTCGGCCGCCATGATCCACTTGCCCGGCTTTTTCAGCAGCGAGGAACCGGGCCAGATATGGAACTTGATGCCGCGCGCGCCCAGATACCCGGCACCCGGCTCGTCTTCGCCCTTGAAACCGATATTGCCCAGCAAGCCGGTCAGCAAGGCCATGTGCAGGTTGTCATAGGTGGCCGGTGCTTCGTTCAGGCGCCAGCCCTGCTCCTTGACGATGGTCAGCAACTGCGAATGCACGTCGCGCCATTCGCGCAAGCGCATCTGCGACAGGAAATTCGTGCGGCAATTGTCCTGCAGCTGGCGGTTGGTTTTCTTGTGCTCGATGGCGGACTCGAACCAGCGCCAGATTTTCAGGTAGCTCAAAAATTCCGACTTCTCATCGGCAAACTTCTTGTGCGCCTCGTCGGCCGCCTGCTGGTGCTCCATCGGCCGGTCGCGCGGGTCTTGCACGGACAGGGCCGCGGCGACGATCAGCACTTCCGTCAGACACGCGTTATCGAGCGCGGCCAAAATCATGCGGCCCACGCGCGGGTCGAGCGGCAGCTTGGCCAGCTTGTTGCCCAGCGGCGTGAGTTGATTGACTTCATCGACGGCGCCCAGTTCCTGCAGCAATTGATAACCGTCGGCCACCGCGCGCGCCAGCGGCGGCTCGATGAAGGGGAAGGTTTCCACGTCCGTCAGGTGCAGGGATTTCATGCGCAGGATGACGGCCGCCAGCGAGGAGCGCAGGATTTCCGGCTCCGTGAATTTGGGCCGCAGCAAATAATCCTGCTCTTCGTACAGGCGGATGCAGACGCCATCGGCCACGCGGCCGCAACGCCCGGCGCGCTGGTTGGCGGCCGACTGGGCGATCGGCTCGACCTGCAGCTGCTCCACCTTGTTGCGATAACTGTAGCGTTTCACGCGCGCCAGGCCAGCGTCGACCACGTAGCGGATGCCGGGCACGGTCAGCGAGGTTTCCGCCACGTTGGTGGCCAGCACGATGCGGCGCGCATTGCTGGTCTTGAAGACCCGCTCCTGCTCCTCGGCCGACAAACGGGCGAACAGCGGCAAGATTTCCACGTGCGGCGGATGGTGCTTGCGCAGCGCTTCGGCGCAGTCGCGGATTTCGCGCTCGCCCGGCAAGAACACCAGCACGTCGCCCGAGCCGATGCGGCACAGCTCTTCCACGCCATCGACGACGGCATCCATCAGGTCGCGCTTTTCGCGCGCGGCGGCCGTCCGCTGGCCAGGTTTGTCAGGGTTGGCGGCACCCGGCATGGCCACCTGTTCGCGCTCCACGGGACGGTAGCGCACTTCCACCTGGTACAGACGGCCCGACACTTCAATCACGGGCGCGGGTTTTCCCGGTGTGCCGAAATGGCGCGAGAAGCGTTCCGCATCGATGGTGGCCGAGGTGATGATGATTTTCAAATCGGGCCGGCGCGGCAGCAGCTGTTTCAGATAACCGAGCAGGAAATCGATGTTCAGGCTGCGTTCGTGCGCTTCATCGATGATGATGGTGTCGTAATTTTTCAACAGCGGGTCGGTCTGCGTCTCGGCCAGCAGGATACCGTCCGTCATCAGCTTGACGGAGGCGCCACGGCTCAGGGTGTCGGTAAAGCGCACCTTGAAGCCCACCGTTTCGCCCAGCGGCGTACCGAGTTCCTGCGCGATGCGCTTGGCCGTCGAGGAAGCGGCGATACGCCGCGGCTGCGTGTGGCCGATCATGCCCTTCTGGCCACGTCCCAGTTCCAGGCAAATCTTCGGCAACTGCGTCGTCTTGCCGGAACCCGTCTCGCCCGAGACGATGATCACCTGGTTTTCCATCAGGGCCTTGGCGATTTCGGCGCGCCGGCCCGAGACGGGCAAGTCTTCCGGATACGTAATCGGTGGCAGCGGATTGCGGAAAGCCTTTTCCGCCTCGCGCGCGGCGCGCGCTGCATCACGGCTTTCGCGGCTTTCCTGCCCCTCGCGCGGCGGACGCGGCGCGCGCTGCTGCTGTTGCTGTTTCTGTTGTTCCGTGCGCGGCGGCTGCGGCCTTTGCTGGCTCACGGGCGGGCGCTGGCGGCCCTGCGCAGGCGTGGCGGCAGGCGTGGCAATATCCGCACTGGCGGGCACATTTGCAACGTTGGAAGAAGGGGAAGACTTATTGCTGGCTGAAGACATTGTTTTTTTACAGGTATTTTAAGCGCGCACATCGCGCAGCGAATTATAATGCGCTTAATGGAAAACCCTACCCAATTCGTCCAATGGCTGCGCTCCGTCGCGCCCTACATCCACGCCTTTCGCGGCAAGACCTTCGTGGTCGCCTTCCCCGGTGAACTCGTCAGCGCCGGGGCGCTGCAGGTGCTGGCCCATGATTTGTCCCTGCTGCATGCGCTGGACATCAATGTCACCGTCGTCTACGGCTCGCGGCCGCAGGTGGCGGAACAACTGGCCTTGCGCAACGTCGAAGGCCGCTTCCACAACGGCGTACGCATCACGGATATCGCCGCGCTGGAATGCGCGAAGGAAGCTGCCGGCGAGCTGCGCCTCGATATCGAGGCCGCGTTCAGCCAGGGCTTGCCGAACACGCCCATGTCGCATGCGGCCATCCGCATCATTTCCGGCAACTTCATCACGGCGCGCCCGCTGGGCGTGATCGATGGCGTGGACCTGGAACTGACGGGCATCACGCGCAAGGTCGACGCCGAAACCATCCATTCCATCCTCGGTTCGGACGGCCTGGTGCTGCTGTCGCCGCTGGGCTTCTCGCCCACGGGCGAAGCGTTCAATCTGACCATGGAAGACGTGGCTTGCAGCGCCGCCATCGCCCTGCATGCGGACAAACTGATTTTCATCACGGAAACACCGATGATGGAAGACGCCACGGGCGTGGAAATCCGCGAACTGTCGTCGCACCAGGCCGAAGCCGTGCTGATGGCTGGATTCTTGCCCGACGCCACGGCGTTTTATCTGAAACATTGCGTCAAGGCTTGCCACAACGGCGTCGAGCGCTCGCACATCGTGCCGTTCTCGATGGATGGCTCGGCCCTGCTGGAATTGTTCACCCATGATGGCGTGGGCACCATGATCAGCCATGAAAACCTGGAAAGCCTGCGCCAGGCCACCATCGAAGACGTGGGCGGCATCATCAAACTGATCGAACCGCTGGAAGCGGACGGCACTTTGGTGAAGCGGGGCCGCGAACTGATCGAACGCGAGATCGATTATTTCTCCGTCATCGAGCATGATGGCGTGATCTTCGGCTGCGCCGCCCTGTACCCGTTCCCCGCGCAAAAGATGGCGGAAATGGCATGCCTGACAGTCAACCCGGAAGTACAAGCCCAGGGCGATGGCGAGCGCATCCTGAAACACATGGAAAACCGCGCCCGTGCCGCCGGCCTGAACAAACTGTTCGTGCTGACCACGCGCACCTCGCACTGGTTCAAGAAACGCGGCTTCGTGCCGGCCACCGTCGACGATTTGCCGAAAGACCGCCAGCATATGTATAACTGGCAGCGCAAATCCCAAGTGCTCATCAAGACACTCTAAAACTGAAAAAGCCCGGCATGCCGGGCTTTTTCTTTACTACACATCATTACTTGATATTCAGCGGCGCAAACGATTTGACCAGGTCATCGAGCGCCTTCAATTGCGCCAGGAATGGCTCCAGCTGGTCCAGCGGCAAGGCGCTGGGGCCGTCGCAACGGGCGTTGTCCGGGTCAGGATGGGCTTCCAGGAACAGGCCGGCGATGCCGACGGCCAGGCCGGCGCGGGCCAGGTCCGCCACTTGCTGGCGGCGGCCGCCCGACGCGGCGCCACCGGGGTCGCGCTGCTGCAGCGCGTGCGTGACGTCGAAGATGATCGGCAAGTCGTCGCAGGTTTTCTTCATCACGCCAAAACCCAGCATGTCGACCACCAGGTTGTCGTAGCCGAGGCACGTGCCACGGTCGCACAGGATCAATTGATCGTTGCCCGCTTCCTTGAATTTTTCGACGATATTGGCCATCTGGCCAGGGCTCAAAAATTGCGGCTTCTTGATGTTGATGACTTTACCGGTTTTTGCCAGGGCCACGACGAGGTCCGTCTGGCGCGCCAGGAAGGCGGGCAGCTGCAGCACGTCGACCACTTCGGCCACCTGCTGCGCCTGCCATGGCTCATGCACGTCGGTAATCACGGGCACGCCGAACGCCGCCTTCACATCCTGGAAGATGCGCATGCCTTCTTCCAGGCCCGGGCCGCGATAGGAATGGATCGATGAACGGTTGGCCTTGTCGAAGCTGGCCTTGAACACATAGGGAATGCCCAGTTTTTGCGTCACGCGCACATATTCTTCGCAGGCGCGCATGGCGAGATCGCGCGATTCGAGCACGTTGATGCCGCCAAACAGCACGAAGCTGCCGGTATTGCTGACGTCGATGCCATGGACTTTCACTGAGGTCATACGGATTCCATATTGGTTAATTGCTACTACTTGCTTGGACGAGGCGCAGCCAGCGGCTGGCGCGATAAGGCATCTTACTAGCTAGGACGGCGCAGATCAAATTTGATCCAGCGCAAGGGCGTGGCAAACGGCGCGTGGCCGGGCCGCGACGGCCCCGCGAGGGCAGGCGCAAAGTGCCTTATAATCACGCTTTATCTCTACACTGATTCAGGAGCACAGATGGCCCGCACGATCCACTGCATCAAACTCAACAAGGAAGCCGAAGGACTCGATTTCCCACCGTACCCGGGCGAACTGGGCAAGAAGATTTACGAATCGGTGTCGAAAGAAGCATGGGCCGCCTGGCTCAAGCACCAGACCATGCTGGTCAATGAAAACCGTTTGAACCTGGCCGACGCGCGCGCCCGCAAATACCTGGCCACGCAGATGGAAAAGCATTTCTTCGGCGATGGCGCCGATGCCGCCATGGGTTACGTGCCCCCTACCGAGTAAGTTTCAAGCATTCCCGCCCGTGGCCGCCGCGTCACGGGCAGTTTCACCTGCGTTTCACGCCCTGCCCCGCCGTTTCACGGCACCTCTTCCCCGTTTCGTCGCACACTGCTCGCCGCTCGCGCCGCTTGCAGGCACAGTACGTCCATCGACAACCTCACACCTAGGCGGACACCATGTTGCAGCACATCTTCAGCCACACCCCCCTCTACGTCTGGGCCATCCTGGGCTTTCTCGTGTACCGGGGCGTGCTGGCCAGCCGCGCACGCGAAGTGACTTTGCGCAAGCTGTGCATCATTCCCCTGGTCATGCTGGCCCTGTCGCTGAGCGGCGTGTACGGCAGCTTCGGCTTGGCCGGCAGCGCGCCGTTCGCCTGGGCCGCCGGCGCCCTGGCCGGTGCGGCGCTGGCCTGGACGCTGGCCGATACGCGCAAGATAGTGGCCATTCCCCAGCGGGGCAGCGTGCAGCGCCCCGGCAGCTGGCTGCCGTTGATCCTGATGATGAGTATTTTTTGCATGAAATATGCGGTCGCCGTGACCCTGTCCATCGCGCCCGCCTACGTTCATGCGAGCGGTTTCAGCGTGCCCGTCTGCCTCGCCTACGGTGGCTTCAGCGGCATCTTTTTGGGTGGCTTGCTGCGCACCGTGAGCGTGTACCGCCAGGCGCACATGACAAGCGGCCCGCAAGGGGCCGCCGTATAAGACAGGTACAACGCCGGCAACGCCGGCTATCACCTTAGTAGGCCAGCGTCCGCACGCCTTCCGGCATGCCCAGCAGGCAAACATTCGCGCCGCGCACGGCGAACAGGCCGACGGCGATGACGCCGACGATCTGGTTAATCTGCTGTTCCAGCGCCACCGGATCGGCGATCTGCAAGCCCAGCACGTCGATGATTTCGCCACCGTTGTCGGTAATGAAGGCTTCCGTGCTGCCCGCTTTCAGGCGCAAGCGGGGCGTGCCGCCCAGCGCGGCCAGTTGGCGCGAAACGGCGGCGCGCGCCATCGGCACCACTTCCACCGGCAGCGGGAAGGCGCCCAGGGTATCGACCAGCTTGGAGCCATCGGCGATACAGACAAACTGCTTCGAGACCGAGGCGACGATCTTTTCACGCGTCAATGCCGCGCCGCCGCCCTTGATCATGGCGCCGCTGGCCGTGATTTCATCGGCGCCGTCGATGTAGACGGCGATCGACTCGACGTCGTTGAGGTCGAAGACGGCAATGCCATGGCCTGCCAGGCGCGCGGCCGTCGCTTCGGACGACGCGACCGTGCCTTTGATGCGGTGCTTGATCTTGGCCAGTTCATCGATGAAAAAATTGGCGGTAGAACCGGTGCCGACACCGATAATTTCACCGTCAACCACATAATCAATGGCGGCGCGGGCTACGGCTTGCTTCAATTCGTCTTGGGTCATGACATTCAGGCTAAAGTGGGGAATAGCGCTATTTTAACGGATTGCCAGCCCGGCTTGCCGGCCGTGATGACTGACGCTGCGACGCGATACAACAGCTAAACGGGAAAACCTTGCCATAGAGCAATTCCCCACTCAATTACTCTCTATGGCCTTTAAAATATGCGAAAATGGAATGATCGACCGATATGACGTTTCAGGAATAGCACATGAATCACAGTAAACAGGTACTTGTTGTCGATGACAGCCGGGTTTCACGTTTGATGTCACATCAGTTCATCCTCAGCAAACATGCCGACTGGCAAGTGATTGAGGCGGCGACGGGTGAAGAAGCCCTGGAAAAAGTCAAGACAATCAGCCCTGTGCTGATATTACTGGATGTCAACATGCCCGGCATGGGCGGCGTGGCGGCGGCGGAACAATTGCGCACACTGTGTCCGCAAACACACATCATTCTCGTCACGGCGAATGTGCAAAACGCCATCCGCAACCGCGCCAGCGAGCTCGGCGTCGGCTTCATGGAAAAACCGATCACGGAAACGCGCATCCATCAGCTGATCGAATCACTGGGACTGTGAGCATGATCAATCTCTCCGAACTCGAAAACGACGCCCTGGTAGAGATATTCAACATCGGGGTGGGCCATGCGGCCGCCTCGATGAGCGAGATCGTCAATGAAGAAGTGACCATGTCGGTGCCGTCGATCACGTTCCTGAACCGTGCCGACGCGGCCGCCCTGCTGGGCAGCAAGAAGGATGGCGAACGCATCTGCGGCGTCAGCCAGCATTACGATGGCGCCTTCGCCACCGAAGCCATCCTGATGTTCCCGGAAGACAAGAGCCTGGAAATCGTGCGCCTGATGGTGGGCGATGCCATGCCGCTGCAGGAACTGACGGAGATGGAACAGGAGGCGATGAGCGAAATCGGCAACATCATCCTGAACTCCTGCGTGGGCACGCTGGCCAACCTGTTCGACAGCGAACTGCATGGCTCGCTGCCCCTGTACCACGTGGGCACCAGCGCGGAAATCCTGTCCTCGTTCGGCGGCCGCGATGACGAAGCCGTCGTGCTGATGCTGCATATCGACTTCGTGCTGTCCAAGCACCAGATCCACGGCTATGTCGCCTTCGTGCTCGACCTGTCCGCCTTGCACGACCTGAAACAGCAGGTCAGCCACTATCTGGCCAAGGTTCTGGGACAGGCGTGACGATCATGCCGGATGCCTTACACCGACTCGCCCTGCTCGAAAGCATACTCGGCGCCGTCAACCTGGGCGCCATCGTGCTCGACGAGCAGCACCGCATCGTGCTGTGGAACCACTGGATGGCGCGCCACTCGGCGTGCCGGGCCGACGCCGTGCTGGGGCAGGACTTCTTCGCCGTCTATCCGGAACTGCGGCACAAGCGCATCGATTCAGCCATCACCCAGGCCCTGCGCGACAATTTCCAGTCGCTATTGTCGCAAACGCTGCACAAGGCGCCATTTGCCCTGTACACGCATGGCGTGGCCGCTGGCACGACGGAAGGCCAGGAACGCATGCAGCAAGCGATCGCCGTCACGCCGATCAATTTACCCGCTTCGCCGCGCCACTGCCTGATCCAGATCAATGATGTCAGCATCGCCGTGGGCCGCGAAAAGCTGCTGCGCGAACAGACCATGGTCTTGCGCTCGCAAACGTTTTCCGACGGCTTGACGGGCATTGCCAACCGCCGCCACTTTGACGTGGCGATCGAGAAGGAAATGCGGCGCGCCATGCGCACGGGCAGCCCCCTGTCGCTGCTGATGATCGATATTGACCATTTCAAGGATTACAACGACCATTACGGGCACCAGCAGGGCGACGATTGCCTGATCCGCGTGGCAGCCGAACTGGCCGCCATGCTGCAGCGCCCTACCGACCTGCTGGCACGCTATGGCGGCGAGGAATTTGCCGCCATCTTGCCCGACACGGACGCCGCGCAGGCGCTGCGCATGGCCGAGGCGATCCGCGAACGGGTGGCCGAACTGCGCATTGCGCATGCCAAGACGGACAATGCGGTCAAGCACATCACGGTCAGCATCGGCATCGCCACGCAGCACCCGCAGCAGCAAGTGGCCATCTCCGCTCTGATCGGCGCCGCCGACCGGGCCCTGTACCTGGCCAAGGGCGCCGGGCGCAACCGTGTGATGGTACAGCCATTGTAGGAAATACAACACCCGGCAAAGGATTCCAGTAGACATCTTTACGGCGTGTGCGTAGACTCGTAATTGATTGCAGCAACAACAACAAAAATTTATCTTTGGTATCTATCCATGCGCATGGCCAGCCCATGCGGGACACGGCCAGGAGCGCTTGTGAATCTCGATCCTCCCTTCAAATCCGGCTTGCCGGGTGCTGGCATGGATACGACCATGGTGAATGGCATGCGCCTGCTGCTGTCGAGCGCTACCTTGCTGACCCTGTTCATCGACCCCGAAAGCGCCGGCAGGCTGAGCAAGATCACCTGGCTGATCTTTTCCGCGTATACCCTGCACAGCCTGCTGCTATATGTGCTGGCCGTCCTGGGCCTGAGTTTGCCGGAAGATATTCTGCTCTACTGGCTGGACGTGGCCTGGTATGCACTGATCGTATTCTCCAGCAGCAACCACAACAACCTGTTTTTCCTGTTTTTCTTCTTTGCCATCCTGACCTCGTCATTCCAGCGCGGCTTCGAAGAAGGCGCGCGCATCACCCTCGCTTCGGCCGGCCTGTTCGCCGCCACCGCCCTGTTTGGCGAAACGGATGCGGAACTGTCGCGCCTGCTGCTGCGCGCCACTTTCCTGCTGGCGCTCGGCTACATGATCGCCTACTGGGGCGGCTCGGCCATCACGCAGCGCAGCCACCTGGCGCTGCTGCGCGATGTCAGCCAGCTGTCCAATCCGCGCTTCGGCGTCGACCAGACCATTGGCTCGGTGCTGGAAAAAACCCGCAGTTATTTCAACGGCCGCAGTTGCCTGCTGGTCATGCAGGACAAGGGCACACGCGTCTGGTCGCTGCGCAGCGTACTGCATACGGCAACGGGCATCGTGCACACCAGCTCGCTCCTCAGCGACGATGCGGCCAGTCCCCTGCTCGCTTTCGCGCACGATAAGATCGCGCTGTACAACCAGCCCGTCAGCGCCTGGCTGCCGTGGACAGGCGGCGCGCGCATGCTCGATCCCCACAGCGGGCGCTGGCTGCGGCATGACGACGCGGCAGCCGCCCGCCTGGCCGAACTGCTCGAAGCGCACGCCTTCATCAGCGCGCCGCTGCCCTTGCGCAATGGCAAGGGGCGCATCTTTATCGTCTGCGCCACCAGCATGAGCAAGACCGACGCCCTTTTCCTCAGCCATATCGGCGCGCAGGCGTTTCCCGTCATTGAAAACATCGATCTGCTCGACCGCCTGGCATCGCAGGCAGCCTCGCGCGAGCGCGAAAAGATCGCGCGCGACCTGCATGACACGGCCGTGCAGCCGTATATCGGCTTGCGCCACGGCCTGGCCGCCCTGCGCAATGAAGCCATGCCGGGCAATCCGCTGCTGCCCGAACTGGAAAAACTGATCCTCATGTCGGGCCAGGTGATCGCCGACCTGCGCAGCTATGCGCGCACCTTCAAGAACGGCCAGGTGCAAAGCGAGCCGGAACTGCTGGTCGCGCTACGGCGTCAGGCGGCACAGATTCACGAATTCTATGGCATCGACATCACCCTGCATATCGAGGGCGACCTGCATATCAACGACCGCCTGGCGGCCGAGGTGTTCCAGATCGTCAACGAGGGCATGAGCAATATCCGCAAGCATACCTCGGCACGCCACGGCGCCGTCAAGCTGACCTGTGTACAGGGCGCGCTGCACATCAGCATCGACAATGAATGCGCGGCCGCGCACGTGCCCGATTTCCTGCCCGACTCGCTGGCCGAGCGCGCCGCTGCCCTCGGTGGCAGCGCCCGCGTCACCCACAGCCGCCTGGGCCACACTTCCGTGCAGATCGAGATCCCGATATGACCGACATGAATGAACGCCTGCACCTGCCCGACGTCCACCCCCACAGCAGCATCCGCGTCATGCTGGTCGACGACCACAAGACCATGCTGTGGGGCCTGGAACGGCTTATCGGCGGCGAACACTCGGGCATGCGCGTGGTCGCCACGGCGTCCGACAGCGCAGCAGCGCTGGCACAGGCGCTGGCGCTGGAACCCGATGTCATCGTGCTGGACCTGGACCTGGGCGGCGTCAGTTCGCTGGCCATCCTGCCCGCGCTGGCGCAGTGCGGCAGCACGCGCGTGCTGGTGCTGACGGCCAGCCACGACCAGGCCACGCTGGACCAGGCCATCCTCAAAGGCGCGCGCGGGATCATCAGCAAGGATGCGCCGGCCGAGATGGTGCTCAAGGCCATCGAAAAGGTCTACCACGGCGAACTGTGGCTGGAGCAAGCCATGCTGGGGCGCATGATGACCCAGCTGACGCAGCCGGGCGGCGCATCGGCGCACGCCATCGCCGTGGCCAGCCTGACATTGAAGGAAAGAAAGATCATCGCCGCGCTGGTGCACGGCAGCGGCACGCCAGCCAAGCTGCTGGCGGACCAGCTGTTCATCTCGGAACACACCTTGCGCAACCACCTGACGTCGATCTACCGCAAGCTGGGCGTGTACAACCGCCTGGAACTGTACGCCTACGCCACCAAGCATCAACTGGGCGAATTGCCGCCCGCCAGCTGATTCCCGTTCCCGCAGCCGCATCCCCTCACAGGGCGCCCGCTTTGCCAGCGTAGCGCCAGGCATGCGTTCGGCCTGCGCGTGCCAAGCCCAGCCATGACAATTGTCCCGAAAAAATCGAGCATATCCTCCCTGCCGGAAAGGGAGGTTCTTCTGATGTAGATCAAGCTGCCCACTTCTATATTGGTGTTACCGGAGTGCATATCACACGCCACGGTCCACCACGATACGGAGCACGGCATGCGCCTAGCCAAGTTTCTTCCTGCATCACTATCCGCCTATTTGCAGGGCAAGGAAAAGGCCGCCTTCTACCGCTATGCCCTGGTCGCCGCACTGCTGGCCGTGATCTGCATCATCGGGCTGCTGGCACTGGGAGTAAGCCCGTAAGGCAGCGTTTCGCGGAAATACCCCTGCAAGACAGCAATGCCGTTTCACTCACCGTAGTTCCTCAACCACCAGGAGTTGTCATGAACCTCATCAAAAACTTTATCCGCGAAGAAGATGGCGTGACCGCCATTGAATATGGCCTGATCGCCGCCTTGATCGCTGTCGTGATCATTGTTGCCGTCAAGCTCATCGGCACGAACCTGAACATCATCTTCAACAAGGTCGCTACTGCCCTGGTTCCCGCCGCGTAACAGACCACAAGCCGGGCTGGCCCTGTGCGGCCCGGCGATTGGTCATTGTCCCGTTTCCGAGGTATGCCATGAACCGCCTGTTCTCCTGCCTGCATGAAGATTCAGCCGTCACCGCGATCGAATACGCGCTGCTGGCCAGCCTGCTGGCAGTGGCCGTGGTGGCCAGCATCAGCCTGGTCGGCGACCAGGTGCTGCTCATGTACGGCCATATCAGGGACCAGATCATCCTGGCGCTATCATGAACGCCCTGCACAGCCATCGCCTCCTATGCCTGATCGTGCTTGGCTATGCCGCCGCGGTCACATTGCTCCTTGGCAGCCTCTCCATGCTGCGCGACAGCGTGCCGATACTTTCGGGCTTTCTCCTCATTTCGCTGCTGTGCGCCGTGTTTGCGCTATGTGGCTACAGCCTGTATGTGATGCTCGCGCTGCGCCCAGATCGCCTGTGCCATTACCTGTATCACGTGCTGCGCCGCTACCTGAGCAGGGAACGCCTGCTGCAGGCGCTGCCCGTGTTGCTGCTCATTCCCATCTTTGCCGCCAGCTTCACCGCCTTCAAGGCGGCCATTCCCCGCTTGCATCCCTACACCTGGGACAGCCGCCTGTCCGCCTGGGATATCGCCCTGCATGGCGGCACCGCGCCATGGGCATGGCTGCAACCGCTGCTGGGCAATCCATGGATGACGGGCCTGCTGAACGTCAGCTACCACCTGTGGTTCTTCCTGTTCTATGCCACGCTCTACTGGCTGGCGCAAGACACGCGCCACCCGCTGCTGCGCATGCAGTTCCTGCTCAGTTTTGTCCTCTCCTGGATCATCCTGGGCAGCATCGCGGCCATGCTGTTTTCCTCCGTCGGCCCCTGCTACTACGGCCACTTGCACGACAGCGACCCGTACGCCCCACTGATGGCCTATCTGCACGAAGCCAACCATCACTTCCCCATCTGGGCCTTGTCGGTGCAAGACATGCTGTGGCAAGACTACCAGAGCAGGGGTGCTTCGAGCGAACTGGGCATCTCGGCCATGCCCAGCATGCATGTCGCCACCGCCGTGCTGATGGCCCTGCTGGGCTGGCGCGTCAGCCGCACCGCCGGCCTCGCCTTCAGCGTTTTCGCCATGCTGATCATGCTCGGTTCCGTGCACCTGGGCTGGCACTACGCGCTCGACGGCTATGCCGGCGCGGCCGGCGCGGGACTGGTCTGGCATGCGGTGGGCCGCATGCTGCGCACCGGCAGCGTCTCCCTCAGCACAGCGGGCGCTGCGGCGCCATGCATGAGCAAGGGAGGGCTGCTGTCATGAGTTCCGCCCTGACCTCGCTGCTGAGCCTGGCCTTGCTGGCCGGCCTGTTGGGTGCTGCCCTGTGGCATGACCTGCGCACGCGGCGCATCCCGAATCGCCTGGTGCTGTGGGGCACGGTGGGCGGCGTGCTCCTGAACAGCATGCTGCCGGCCGGCGCCGGCCTGTTCCAGCCACCGTTTGGCGGCCTGGGCCTGCTGCAGTCGCTGGCCGGCGCCGCTGCCGGGCTGGCCCTGCTGCTGCCCATGTATCTGCTGCGCGCCCTGGGTGCCGGCGACGTCAAGCTGATGGCCATGTGCGGCGCCTTCCTGGGGCCGCTTGCCGTGCTCGAAGCGGTGCTGCTGACCTTGCTCGCTGGCGGCGTGCTGGCCATCACTGCCGCCCTGCTGGGACGCCGTTTGCGCCAGGTGCTGAAAAACGCCTACTACATGCTGCTCGGCACGCTGCTGCAAAGCCTCGCAGGCGGTCCAGCTACCGTGGCCGAGCCGCCCGCCGCCACCGGCAAGCTGGCCTACGCCTTTGCCATCGCCAGCGGCACGGGCCTGCAAATTTTCCTGACGTACAACCACCTGTGGAACTTGCGCTGAACAGCGCATATCCATGACCGCAACCAGAACGGGACGCCATCATGAACGCCATCAGCACCCTGCGCCACTCGCGGCACGCCAGCCTGCTCGGCAACGCCTTCATGGCGGGCATCTGGGCCGTATTTGCCTATGCCCACGTGCTCGCTTACCTTCACACCCGTGACTGGAGCTATTTGCTGTTCTGCATGACGGAAACCGTCTCGGCCCTGTTTTTCCTGATCCGCACGGCACCGGACAGCGTCTCGACCGACATGCGCGACTGGCTGCTGGCCATCAGCGCCACCTTTGCGCCTTTCTTCTTCAGTCCTTCCGACATGGCGCTCTGGGCCGACGCACGCTACCTGCTGCTGCCGGGCAGCGCCTTGCTGCTCACGGGCCTGCTGTCACTGAACCGCAGCTTCGGCCTGGTGGCTGCCCAGCGCACCATCAAGACCCGCGGCGTCTACCGCGTGATACGCCACCCGCTGTACGCCAGCTACCTGATTTCCATGAGCGGCTACGTGCTGGCCAATACCTCGACAGCGAATCTTCTCGTCTACGTCGCGACGCTGTCGCTGCTGCTGGCGCGCCTGCTGCGCGAAGAGCGCTTCCTGGCTGCCGACGTGCGCTACCGCGCCTACATGCGCCAGGTGAAATACCGCTTGCTGCCTTTCATTTTCTGATCGCCAGCCCAGATCGACCCGCAACAAGGAGCCGTCATGCCCGATACCTATCCAGAAGAACCCGCCAACGGCAGCATCACGCCGGCAGCGATGCGCGCGCCGCGCAATGTGGCCGAGACCGGCCTGCCCTTTTTATTCCTGGTGGAACTGCTGGTGAAAGTCATGTTCCTGCGCGGCCAGATCAGCTTGCCGGCCCTGTCGGCGCACGTGAAGCTGGGCGCCGGCGTGCTCGAACCGCTGCTGACTTTCATGCGCGCCGAAAAACTGTGCGAGGTACAGCGCACCGGCTACAGCGGCACCGACGCCGACCAGCAGTATCACCTGGGCGACCAGGGACGCCAGCGCGCCGCCGACTATTTGCGGCGCAATGCCTACAGCGGCCCCGCACCGGTCACGCTGGCCGACTACAGCGCGCAGGTGCTGGCGCAAAGCGTGGCCCGCATGCAAGTCACGCGCGAAACCGTGCTGCAGCAGTTTCACACCGTGGTGGCCAGCGCTGCCGTACTCGACCAGCTGGGCGCGGCCATGAACTCGGGCCGGGCGCTGCTGCTGCACGGTCCCGCCGGCAGCGGCAAGACCTACCTGGCCGAGCGCCTGCATGGCTTGCTCAGCGGCACCATCGCCCTGCCGCATGCGGTCATGGTCGATGGCGAAGTGCTGCCCTTCCTTGACCCCATGCTGCACACGCTGGCCAGCGACGCCGCGCCGCCAGCCGACCCGCGCTGGGTGCGTGCCCTGCGCCCCACCGTGCTGACCGGCGGCGAACTGACGCTCGACATGCTGGACCTGCAATTCGACCAGGGCGCCCGCCTGTACCAGGCGCCGCTGCACCTGAAAGCCAACAACGGCATCTTCATCATCGACGACCTGGGCCGCCAGCGCTGCTCGCCCGTGGAACTGATGAACCGCTGGATCGTGCCGATGTCGCGCCGCGTCGATTACCTGTCGCTGCACACGGGCTACAAGTTTCCCGTGCCCTTCGACGTCATCGTGGTGTTTTCCTCGAACCTGGCGCCGCAGCAGCTGGCCGACGACTCCTTCCTGCGCCGCATCGGCTACAAGATCCATATCGGCGAACTGAGCGGCTACCACTACGAAACCGTATTCCGCCACACCTGCGAACAATTCGGCATGCTCTTCAACCACGCCAGCTACCACTACCTGCTGCAACTGCATGGCCAGCATGCGCGGCCGCTGCTGGCCTGCTATCCACGCGACATCCTGTCCCAGCTGTGCGACGTGGCGTGCTACGAGGGCCGTCCGGCACGCCTGGAAGCCGATGCGCTGCACTGGGCCTGGAACAACTATTTCGGCGCCGCCGACGGCTCCGCCGGCATACAGAACGGATCGGCTTCGGTCCTGCATAAAGGAGTATCAAAATGAGAAACGCACGCGCTCTGACGATGATGGCCTTTGCGGTCATCCTGGCGTTCGTGGCGGTCATCGTGGCCGCGCGCTGGATCAATGCCCAGGCTTCGGGCAATACCAACAAGGTAGCCGTTGCGCTACTCGACATCAGCCTGGGCGCGCGCATCGCGCCTGAAATGGTGCGCATGGTCGACTGGCCCGCCAACGCGCTGCCGCCGGGCGCCTTCAACGATCCGAAACTGCTCGACGCGCGCGTCACGCGCACCAGCATCCAGCACGGCGAACCGATCATGGAGAGCAAGCTGGCGCCCCCCGGCACCCAGGGCGGCCTGTCGGCCGTGGTCGGCGAAGGCAAGCGCGCCATGACCGTGCGCGTCAATGACGTGGTAGGCGTGGCCGGCTTTGCCCTGCCCGGCAACTATGTCGACATTCTCGTCAACACCCAGGACGAGCTGGCCAAGAATGCCAGCGGACGCGATCCCAGCATTTCGAAGATCGTCCTCGAGCGCATCCTCGTGCTGGCGATCGCACAGGAATCGAGCCGCGACGACACCAAGCCCAAGGTGGTCAATGCCGTGACCCTGGAATTGACGCCGGACCAGGCAGAAAAGCTCGACCTGGCACGCAGCGTAGGCACGCTCTCGCTGGTGCTGCGCAACCAGATCGAAGACAAGCCCGTCAACACTGAAGGCGCCACCAAGACCAGCCTGCTCGACACCAAGGTCGCCGCCCAGGTACCGGCGCCAGCACCACGCCCTGTCGTACGCCACCGCGTGGTGCAAGGACCGGTCGGGCCACAAGTCGATGTCATCAAGGGGCTGGAACGCAGTTCCCAACAATTCTGAACAACGCGGATTCCTGCCCGATCCGCACCACGAGGAGCATGCCATGAGCACCATGAGCAAACTGAGCACAGCAAACGGGAGCCGCATCCTGCGCATGGCCCTCGCCATCGCCGCCATCGGCGCCCTGATTCCGGCCGCCTATGGCGAAGTGGCCGCCCCGGCGCCACCAGCGGCTTCGCCCGGCCTGTCGCCGACGCCGCCGGGCGCCAAGCCGCAGATGGCTGGCCCCTCTGCCACAGCCACTGCGGCGGCCATCTCGCCGCCGCCAAAAGTGCTGCACCGCGCACCACGCGCCAGGGCCATCGCGCCGCAAGCCAAGCCGGACTCGGCCGGCAGCCACAGCGACGTCAGCCGGAACATGGCCCTGGCCGAAGGCAAATCGACCCTGATGCACCTGCCGTTTCCCGTCGCCCGCGTCTCGGTGGGAGATCCGCGCATCGCCGATGTGATCCTGCTCAATACCACCGATGTCTATCTGCTGGGCAAATCCGTCGGCACCACCAACCTGATCATCTGGAACCGCAGCAACGAGGCCAGCATCATCGACCTGTCCGTCAGCATCGACAGCAGCCTGCTGCAGGCGCGCCTGAGCGCATTGCTGCCGAACGAGAAAGACTTGCATGTGACGGTCGCTGGCGACACGCTGATCCTGTCGGGCATGGTCAGCGATACCGTCAAGGCTGACCAGGCGATGTCGCTGGCGAACGCCTATGCCCAGCGCGGTTCGCGTCCTGCCACCGGCACGGCCGCAGCGGCGGGCGCCGGCGCAGCGCCAGCGCCCGCCGCTGGAGGCGCCGCCGACCCCTCGGGCGGACCAGCTCCCTCGCCGCGCGTGATCAACCTGATGTCCATCGCCGCGCCGCAGCAAGTGATGCTGGAAGTCAAAGTGGCGGAGGTATCGAAAACCCTGGTCGACCAGCTGGGCGCCAGCCTGGGCATCAACAAGACCATCGGCAGCTGGTCGTATTCGCTGCTGTCCAGCCTGTTGAGCAATAATCCCAGCGGCTTGAGCGGCGCCAGCAAGAACAACTTTTTCAATCTTGACGCGCAAAAACGCGATGGCCTGATCAAGGTGCTGGCCGAGCCGAACATCATGGCCATCAGCGGCCAGGAAGCCAGTTTCCTGGCTGGCGGCAAGATTTTCATTCCCGTCAGCCAGACCAATAACGGCGGCACGCCCACGATCACGCTGGAAGAAAAAGAGTTTGGCGTGGCCGTCAAATTTACCCCCACCGTGCTCGAAGGGGGGCGCATCAACCTGAAAGTGTCGCCGGAAGTGTCCGACCTGAACAAGGAAGGCATCGGCATCACCGCTACGGGCATCTCGACGACAGCCATTCTGCCCTCGTTTACCACGCGGCGCGCCACCACCACGGTACAACTGTTCGACGGCCAGAGCTTCGCCATCGGCGGCTTGATCAAGAACAATGTCACCAGCAATATCAAGGCCTTGCCAGGCCTGGGTGAAGTGCCCGTACTGGGCGCACTGTTCCGCAGCACGGATTTCCAGACCGACCGCTCGGAACTGGTCTTCATCATCACGCCGCATCTGGTCAAGCCATTGCCGGCCGACTACAAACTGCCCACCGACGAGTACATACAGCCGACGCGCGGCGACGTCTTCCTGCAGGGAAAAATGGAAGGCCGGGCGCCAGCACCGCAGCCGCAGCCGATGCCCGTGCCAGCGCCGCTGCCAGCGCCTGCTTCCATGCCACCGCAGGCAGCCATGCCGGCCCCCGTGCCGCCCGACATGCCCGTGGCCATGCCGGTTGCCACGCCGGCGCTGAGCAACGACGACCTGCCGCAATACCGCGCCGTGCCCAAGGCCGATGCGGCCACGCCATCGGCAAACATCATCGATGATCTCAAATAGGAGCGCCCCATGAAAACCTTTCCCTTCACACGCACCCTGCCCCGCTGCCTGTTGTGCGCAGCCGCAATAGGCTCGCTGGCTGGCTGTGCCGCCACGACCACTCCCGTACTCGACAGCCATTTCGGCGAGGCGGTGACCCTGCTCAAGCAACAGCAGATCCTGTATCCCGATGCGGCCAGCAATACCAATCCCGTGCTCGGTCTCGATGGCAGGAGCGCCATCAGCGGCTACAAGCTGTATCAGAAGTCGTTCAGCGCGCCCGAACCGCTGCCCGACGTACTGACGATCGGCGTCAGCAAACGCTGACACTGCCGCCCCGCCCTTTGATCCCATCCACAGCCGGAGCCCGCCGTGAAAATCTTCATTATCTCCAGTAACGAACAACAACTGGCCGGGATGGCGGCGCTGCTGCGCGAGCGCCATGCCGGCGACGATATCGACAGCGCCGTCGGCAGCCTGGAGCGGCTTGCCGGCACGGCCGAAATGGCGGCGCCCGACGTGCTGCTGCTGGCGCAACCCGTCATCGACGATGCCGACCTGGCGCGCATCGAGCGCCTGGCCAGCCGCCAGCAAGGCATGGCCATCATCCTGCAATGCCAGCACCAGGGCAGCGACTTCCTGCTGAAGGCCATGCGCGCCGGCGTGCGCGAAGTGCTGCCACAAGCCGACAGCGGCGCGGCCCTGAATGCGGCGCTGCAGCGTCTCGAGGACAAGAGCGCGCGGCACGTGCAGCGCAATGGCAAGGTGATCGCCTTTGCCTCGTGCAAGGGCGGCAGCGGCGCCACTTTCATCGCCGCCAACCTGGCCTATGCCCTCTCGCTGGACAATCAGCGCGTGGCACTGTTCGACCTGAACCTGCAGTTCGGCGATGCGGCGCTGTTTGTCTCTGACCAGAAGCCGACGGCGACCCTGTCGCACGTGGCGCAGCAAATCCACCGCCTCGACGCGTCCTTCCTGGCAGCCAGCATGGTGCAGGTGACGCCCAATTTCAGCATCCTGGCCGCGCCCGAAGATCCGGCCCATTCCAGCGACGTGAAGCCGGAACACATCGACCAACTGCTGCACCTGGCGCGCAGCGAGTACGATTTCATCGTGCTCGATCTGGGCCGCGGCCTCGATGCCATCAGCGTGCGCGCGCTGGACCATGCCGACATGATCTGTCCCGTCATGCAGGCAACGCTGCCCTACATCCGCGATGGCAAGCGCCTGCTGCAGGCGTTCCAGTCACTGGAGTATCCGGCAAGCAAGATTCACCTGATCCTGAACCGCTACGCAGGCGACGATGAAATCCGCCTGCGCGACCTGGAGGCGGCGTATGGCCAGCGCATCTTCCATACCATCGCGAATCACTACGCGGCAGCGGCCGCTTCGGTCAACCAGGGCGTGCCGGTGTTGAAGCTGGCGCCGGGCAGCCCGCTGTCGAAGTCGCTGCAGGAGTGTGCCAGCAAGCTGTCGGGCAGGCGCGCGCCCGCCCCGGCGGGCCTGTTTTCGCGCCTGTTCCAGCGTAGCCGGCCCATTCACCTTCGAGGGGAAACAGCATGAGTACCGATATCCATGGCGGCCATCCCAGCCTGCGTGAACGCCTCGGCAGCGCCGCCGCGCCGAATGGCTACGCGCCGTTCGGCGCCACCCGCGCTGGCAGCGCCGACAATCCCGCCTACCACGAACTCAAGCAGCATGTGCACCAGGCCCTGCTCGACAGGATCGACCTGGAGGGCATGCAGCGCCTGTCGCAGGAGCAGATACGCGAGGACCTGAAAACCCTCGTCGGACGCCTGCTCGATGAAGACAATGTCGTCGTCAACGACATCGAGCGGCGCACGCTGGTGCGCGACATCCAGGATGAAGTGCTGGGCTTCGGCCCGCTCGAACCGCTGCTGGCCGATCCGGAAATTTCCGACATACTCGTCAATACCTACCGCCAGGTGTATGTCGAGCGGCATGGCCAGTTGGAACTGAGCCATATTCGCTTCACCGACGATGCCCACCTGCTGAAAATCATCGACAAGATCGTCTCGCGCGTGGGCCGGCGCATCGACGAATCGAGCCCCATGGTCGATGCGCGCCTGCCCGATGGCTCGCGCGTCAACGCCATCATCCCGCCGCTGGCCATCGATGGCCCGGTGATGTCGATACGGCGCTTCTCGGCCCAGCCGCTGCGCATGGCCGACCTGGTGGAACGGCACAGCCTGACGACGGAAATGGCGCAGATACTGCAAGGCCTGGGCAAGGCCAAGGTCAATATTCTGATCTCGGGCGGTACTGGCAGCGGCAAGACCACCATGCTCAACGCGATTTCCGGCTTCATCAGCACGAGCGAGCGCATCGTCACCATCGAAGATGCGGCCGAACTGCAGATGCAGCAACCGCACGTGGTGCGCCTGGAAACGCGGCCGGCCAATATCGAGGGCAAGGGCGAGGTGACGCAGCGCGCGCTGGTGCGCAATGCGCTGCGCATGCGGCCCGACCGCATCATCCTGGGCGAGGTGCGCGGCGCCGAAGCGCTCGACATGCTGCAGGCGATGAACACGGGCCACGAAGGCTCGATGGCCACCATTCACGCCAATACCCCGCGCGACGCGCTGACGCGGCTGGAAAACATGATCAGCATGGCTGCCTCGATGTTGCCGGGCAAGGCCATGCGCCAGCAGATCAGCGCCGCCATCGGCGTGGTGGTGCAGGTGGCGCGCCTGACCGATGGCAAGCGCAAGGTGGTGTCGATCCAGGAGATCACCGGCATGGAAGGCGAAATCATCACCATGCAGGAAATTTTCACCTTTCGCCAGACCGGCATTGCCCAGGACGGCACCGTCAGCGGACACTTCCAGGCCAGCGGCGTACGGCCGCAGTTCCTCGACCGCCTGCGCGCCTTCGGTGTCGTCGTGCCGGAAAGCCTGTTCGATCCCAGCCGCCAATACCACTAAGGAGAAGGGCCATGGACTATAGCTATTACGTCTTCGGCGCGCTGATCTTCCTCGCCGTGGTGCTGTTCATTACGGGCCTGTATCACAGCTGGAACAATGCGCGCGGCCCCGAATCGGAGCGGGTGGCGCATCGGCTGCGGGTGCTGTCGGCCGGCGCCCACGCGGGCGAGCAAAACACCACCATGATCAAGCAGCGCCTCCTCAGTGAAACGCCGGCGCTGCAGAAATTGCTGCTGGAGGTGCCGCGCGTGCATGCCCTGGACCGCCTGCTGGAGCAGTCGGGCCTGAAATGGAGCGTGGCCCAGTGGGCCATGCTGGTGCTGCTGACCTTCCTCGTCGCCCTGGTGGCCATCAGCTTCATCAACCTGCACTGGCTGCTGCGCCTGCTGGTGGCGGCCGCCTGCGCCCTGCTGCCCCTGTACTACATCGAGCGGGCCAAGGCGCGCCGTTTGCTGCGCATCGGCATGCAGCTGCCCGACGCGCTCGACCTGATGAGCCGCGCACTGCGCGCCGGCCATGCCTTTCCCACGGCACTGAAAATGGTCGGCGATGAAATGACCGCGCCGCTGGCCGAGGAATTTCGCATCGCCTTCGACGAAGTCAATTTCGGCATCGCCATGCCGGATGCCCTGATGAACCTGGCCACCCGAGTGCCCAGCACCGACATGCGTTATTTTGTCATTGCCGTACTGATACAGCGCGAGACGGGCGGCAACCTGGCAGAGCTGCTTGAGAGCATCAGCCACATTATCCGCGACCGCATGAAACTGCTGGGCCAGGTGCGCGTGCTGTCGGCCGAGGCGCGCCTGTCGGCCTGGATACTGTCGCTGCTGCCATTCGCTGCGGCGGCCGTGATCCACCTGAGCAATCCGACTTTCCTGGCCGTGCTGTACGACGATCCCGGTGGACAAAAAATGCTGGCCTGTGCTGCGATGCTGATGCTGGTCGGCATCCTCATCATGCGCAAGATCATCCACATCCGGGTGTAGTGTCGAGGGAGAAAACATCATGACTACCGTGCAAATAGGATTTCTGGGCTTGCTCTTCATCGCCGTCTTCGCCGGCGCCATGTTCGTGCTGCTATTGGCCATACCCGACCCGCTACGCCAGCGCCTCGACAGTGTGGGTACCAGCGAACCAGGCAGTGCGCGCCAATGGCTGGCGCACTTCGTCAAGTTCAGCGGACCGCTGGCCCGCCTGTCCTTGCCGGAAGACGGCTGGGAAACGTCCAGGATACGCCTGCGCTTCATGCATGCGGGCCTGCGCCATCCGTCGGCGCCCCTGCTGTACTTCGGCGCCAAAACGGGCCTGGCCATCGCCCTGCCCGTGCTGCTGTTCCTCGGGCTGAGCCTGGCCGGGGTACATGACGACGGCATCAATTTGCTGCTGTGGCTGCTGTTGGCGGCCGGCCTCGGCTACTACCTGCCCAATCTCTGGCTGAACCGGCGCATCCGCCTGCGCCAGCGCGAGATCTTTGAAACCTTTCCCGACGCACTCGACCTGATGACCGTCTGCGTGGAGGCGGGCCTGGCCATGGATGCGGCACTGGCGCGGGTAGCGGCCGAGATCAGCCTGAAATGCGTGGTGCTGGCCGAGGAACTGCATTTGCTGACACTCGAACTGCGCGCTGGCAATTCCAAGGAGCGCGCCTTGCGCAACCTGGGCCTGCGCACGGGCGTCGAGGATGTCGAAGCCCTGGTGTCCATGCTGATCCAGGCCGAACGCTTCGGCACCAGCATCGCCGCCTCGCTGCGCGTGCAGTCCGATCAGCTGCGCACCAAACGGCGCCAGCTGGCCGAAGAGCAAGCCGCGAAAATCGCCCTGAAACTGCTGTTTCCCCTGATCTTCTTCATTTTCCCCTCGCTGCTGGTGGTACTAATGGGGCCAGCGTTCCTGCAAATCTACCGCATCCTGCTGCCAGGCATGGCTGGCGGCAATTAAGACGAGCATTCCCTGCGACTCCCGGCAGCAGACACCGCCGGGAGCAATACCTTCCCCGCCAGCATCGCGTCCCTCCCTACCCGTTCTCGCAGCCTGCCCTGCCGCAGCACCGCATGCCTGGCCAGTGCTGCGCTGGCGAGCCCAAACAGCATGTCCGGCTTGGCCGTATGGCGCCAACTACGCGCACTTGCTTCGCAGGCGCGTGCTTGATGCGGTGAAGGCGCCTGCCGGCCCCGGCAAAGTGCGATGAACCAAAAAAAGGCCGGACTGCGTGTCCGGCCCTGTTACCTGCCTGGCGAGCACCTACATGCTGATGCGCAAGATGGCCGAAGCGAGCTTCTCGAAGCACGGTTTGAGCTCGGTGGCATTGGCCGCGTGGCAATAGATGCCCACCGGCTGCGTCGGCGTGGCGCAACGCGATGGCGCATCGGTCGTGTTGGCCATGCACTTGAGGATACTCTCGCCCGTGTCGCCAGCGACGGGGCCATTGACGGTGGTCAACTGCGTTCCCAGGCCCAGCGTAAATACATACATGCCTTCCGAGCGTGCCTTGGCGGCCATCGCTTCGAGCAGGTTGCGCGAAGCATTGTTGACATTGACCCAGGTCTTGGCATTGGTACTGGTATCGTTGGTCACGGGCCGCAGCGTGGTGCCAGGATAAATGGCGAACTCCTGGTCGGCCAGATTGTGTGCGTTGTACCATTTTGGCAAGGCGGCAGCATCGAGGTTTTTGACGATATTGCTTCCCTGGTAGCACTTCCCCGCCGCCGTCGAACTCTGCATGTTGATCAGCCACAAGCCAGCCGGCGTGCCGGTGGCAGCATCATTCGTGATCAGCGAGCCGGGCGTGGTGCAATCAGCAGGTTTTTTGAAGGTAAAAACGGAAGAAAAGGTATTCGGCGTGCCGTCGGAAAAAAACACGATGACGCGCAGGCTGGAACGCTGGGCCAGGGGAATGCTGTTGAGCTGGTTGCGCCCATTCCACATGCCTTCGGCGGAATTGGTCAAGCCGTCAAAAACGTATTTGCCGATGTGGGTATTCATGCCCTTGCCGTCCGCCGAGCCGGTCGGCGCATCCGTATCGTTCAGGGCGAAGCCGCGTGAGCTGGTACGTATTGTATTGTCGACTACCGCGCCATACGAAAAATGAATCAGGGCCATTCGATCGAGGTCCTTGTTAAATTTGGTCAGGAACAATTTCGCACTGCTGATCACGGTCGGACCCACGGACGCCATCGAACCCGAGGTATCCATCACAAACGCCAGGTCCAGGTCCTTGCGGATGGTTTGCGCCGCTGCGCTGACATTGAGAAAATTGAAGCCCAACACCCGCATCAGGGTCACCGGGACCGATGCCGTGGCCGACGCGTCGACTGTGACCTTGCCCGCGTCAAACGTGATGGTCGGATCGGGAAAGCTGGGCGTGGCACCCAGATAGCCGGCGGGGAAATTTGCGGCAAAGAATTTGCGCGCGGCAGCCTGCGCGCTGGCCCGTTGCGCAGCCTCGCCCACGCCCTGTGTGACGGAACGGGCAGCGGCGATGCTGGCCGCATCGACGGCAGAGTTGAGCTTGGAGCGGACAATGAAACCCAGGCCCGAATCGATGGCCAGGCCCACGGTGCCTATCAGCACGACAAGCGACAATGCCACGACAATCAGAACCTGTCCCTTGGCCTGTTTTCCAGGCGTATTACGTCTTTTCATGATGCCCTCCAGGTAGCGGATGATGGCGTCCGGATGTCAGAAGATGGTTTTGGCGTACAGGTTGCCGCTGAGCTGCGGCGTTTTGGCGCCGAAGCCCAGGTTCATGCCTGCAAACAGAATGGTCGAGCGGTACAGCCCTTCCACGACATAAATCACTTCGCCATCAGCGAGCTGGTTGCTCATGGCGTCATTGATGGCCGAGCCGGCGCTGGGGATGTTGCTGCACTTGCCGCTGCCATCCGTGGCCCAGCTGTTGCAAGTCCATACCCGGCTCGGCTGCTGCGCCCCCTTCGTCCAGCGGTAGTGTTCCAGTATGACGTTCGACTTGCCAGGGCCATTGCCCATGATCTTGCTGATGTACATGCTGCCATTGGTGGCCATGTCCAGCGGCGGCGTCGTCATGGCCAGGGCCGTCATGATGGTCTGGGGGTCTTGCGAGGAGCGCGACGCCAGGTTGGCGCCTTCGCGGCTCAGATTGGTCAGGATCATGTCGCCTTGCACGATGCGCGCCAGGTCGAACACGGGAACGGCCAGCATCAGCAAGAGTGGCAGTACGAGAGCGAATTCCACGGCCGCCACACCCTTCTGGCGCCGGATTGGCAGTTTGCGCGCGTTCATCAGAAGGCCTCGTTACGCATGGTGGCAGCCACGCTGAATGTGTATTGGCTGCGCGAGCCGGCACTGGTCTGGTGGCTGGGGTTGAGCAGCGCCATCAAGCGCCAGGCGGGCGTGACGACAGGCCAGGTGCAGTTCACCTGCAAGACGACGATGTCGCCGGCGGCGCCAAACATATTGTTGTTGTACGCCGATGGCGTTTGCGACACGCCATTGACGACGATGACGGGACTGACCATGCCATACAGTCCCAGCGAACTATCCTTGATTCTTTGCAATACCGCTTCGTAACGCTGCTTGTTCGCCGTGGCGGGGTCGAGGTTGTTTTGTCCCGTGATGGAATAGCGCGCCCCTTCGCGCACCGCGTATTGCATTGTCAGGTTGACCCAGAACATGACCCCCAGTTCCATGATCATGGCGATGAGAAAAAAGAGGACAGGGGCGATCATGGCAAACTCCACCAAGGCCGCGCCGCGCGGCATTTTTTTCAGGCACAACTTTCCCCTACAGCTGTTTTTAGTCTGCATGATTTACTCGCTTGGACAGGTTGCTCTCGGTCTCGCGCCGAAGTTGCAATAAAGTCAAATAAATTGTTCTTTGTATAATTTAATTTAGGTAATACCAAGACGAAAGTCAAGGTCTGAATGCGGGTAAATCAGGTGCGCTCGAAATGAGCAGGGGAAATAAAATTAGCGCGGCAGCAGGCGGCGGTCGGCAGGGTCGAGCAGGAAGCCTTGCAGGATCTCCTGCAGTTGCGGCAGTTGCGCCACGTAGGCGGGAATGCCCAGCTGGCGCGCGCCGAAGTAGTGGGCGATGAGGTCGCCCTGCTGCTCCATGTTGAAGTCGGACAGGATACCGCCGGCCTGCGCATCGTAGCGGTAGGCGCGCTGCCCGATGTAGCCGCCGCACAGTGCCAGCAGCACGCCATGCAGCAGCACGCTGTAGCCGAGCTGGTACTGCCACACGTGCACCATTTCATGGATGAAGAACAGCTTGCCGCCATTGCCTTCGCGGGAAAAATCGTCGCGGTACTGGGCCGGCATGAAGTACAGGCTACCGCGCGGCGTCATCGCCGTGTTCTGGTCCTGCAAGCCGAACGGTAGAAAGGAGCCGCGCACGACGCGCACGCGCGCGTAGTCGATGGCGCCCTGGAAGACGCTGCGGGCCATGGCGGTTTCGCCGATGGTGAGGGGGCGGCGCAAGACTCGCATAAGAAGAAGAGAAGAAAGCGCGGCAGGCATAAAAGCCTGCCGCGCCGGTGCTGCTTACGCCGAACGCAGGCCGCTGGCTGCTTTCGCGATTTCCGTGATGCGGTCCCAGTTGCCGGCCGCGATCGCGTCTTTCGGCGTCAGCCACGAGCCGCCCACGCAGGCGACGTTTTTCAGCGCCAGGAACTGCGACGCCGTCTCTTGCGAGATGCCGCCCGTCGGGCAGAAGGTGATGTCCGGCAGCGGGCCGTAAATCGCGTTGAGCATGCCGATGCCGCCGGCCGGTACGGCCGGGAACAGTTTCAGCTGCTGGAAGCCGTTTTCACGCGCCGCCATCACTTCGCCTGGCGTCATCACGCCCGGCAGCAAGGGCAAGCCGCTGCTTTTCGCCGCCGCCACCAGGGCCGACGTCAAGCCTGGCGAGACGCCAAACACGGCGCCCGCATCGCGCGCCTGGGCGAATTCCTCGGGACGGGTGAGCGTGCCGACGCCGACGATGGCGCCCGGCACTTCCGACATGGCGCGAATCGCTTCGAGGCCGTGTTTGGTGCGCAGGGTTACTTCCAGCACGCGGATGCCGCCCGCCACCAGCGCGCGCGCCAGCGGTACGGCATGTTCAGGATCGTCGATCGCAATCACGGGGATCACGCTCGAAGTACGCATAATTTCCAGTAGTGTCATGGTCATCTCTTATTTCCTAGCCAAAAAGTCTTCATCGGAACCCGGTACGGTATCACCGACATTGTCGGCGTCGTGCAAGGCGACGGTGGTGGGAATCGGCGACGGCAGGCCGAAGGTGGTGGCACCCTCTTCCGCCGCGCTGACGGTGGAACGGAACATGGAAAACAGCTCGCGGCCCATGCCGACGTGGTTCGGCGACAGGTCGGCCGTGACCAGCGCACGCGCATGCCAGACGTCGGCCGGCACCAGCGCCTCCAGGACGCCGGTAAACGCGTCGAGACGGATGATGTCGCCGTCGCGCACCAGGCCCAGCGGGCCGCCGGCGAGGATTTCAGGCGAGACGTGGATGGCAGCCGGCACCTTGCCCGACGCGCCCGACATGCGGCCATCGGTGACCAGCGCCACGTGGCGGCCCGCATCCTGCAAGTTGGCCAGCGCGGGCGTCAGCGCATGCAGTTCCGGCATGCCGTTGGCGCGCGGGCCCTGGAAGCGCAGCACGGCGACGAAGTCGCGGTCCAGGGTGCCAGCCTTGTAGGCGGCCATGAACGCTTCCTGCGAATTGAACACCAGGGCCGGTGCTTCGACCGTGCGGTGCTGCGGCTTGACGGCCGAGACCTTCATCACGGCGCGGCCCAGGTTGCCTGCGACGAGGACCATGCCGCCGTCCGGCGCGAACGGGTTCGACGCCGGGCGCAGCACGTTTTCGTCAGCGCTGGCGGCCGGTGCATCTTTCCAGAAGACCTTGCCGTCTTCGCCGAGGAACGGTTCCATGCAGTGCGCGCGCAAGCCGTGGCCCAGGATGGTGTTGACGTCCTCGTGCAGCAAGCCCGCATCGAGCAGTTCGCGGATCAGGTAACCGGTGCCGCCGGCCGCGTGAAAATGGTTCACGTCGGCGTCGCCGTTCGGGTAGATGCGCGTGAGCATCGGCACGATGGCCGACAGTTCATTGAAATCGTTCCAGTCGATGACGATGCCGGCCGCCTTGGCGATCGCCACCAGGTGCAAGGTGTGGTTGGTCGAACCGCCCGTGGCCAGCAAGCCCACGACGGCGTTGACGATACATTTCTCGTCGACGATATGGCCGACTGGCAAGTAATTGGCGCTTTGCGCCGTGATGCCGGCAGCGCGCTGGGCGGCAGCTTTTGTCAGTGCATCGCGCAGCGGGGTGTTCGGCGTGATGAAGGCGGCGCCCGGCAAGTGCAGGCCCATCACTTCCATCAGCATCTGGTTGCTGTTCGCGGTACCGTAGAAGGTACAGGTGCCGGCACCATGGTAGGCTTTCGACTCGCCTTCGAGCAAGTCTTCGCGCGTGGCCTTGCCTTGTGCATACAGCTGGCGCACCTTGGCTTTGTCCTGGTTCGACAGGCCCGACGTCATCGGACCGGCCGGCACGAAGACGGCGGGCAAGTGGCCGAAGTGCAGCGCGCCGATCAACAGGCCCGGCACGATCTTGTCGCACACGCCCAGATACAGGGCCGCATCGAACATATTGTGCGACAGCGCCACGGCCGTCGACATGGCGATGGTGTCGCGCGAGAACAGCGACAATTCCATACCTGGCTGGCCTTGCGTCACGCCATCACACATGGCAGGCACGCCGCCGGCGAACTGGGCGACGGCACCCACTTCGCGCACGGCTTGCTTGATGATCTGCGGGAAGCCTTCAAACGGCTGGTGCGCCGACAGCATGTCGTTGTACGAGGAAACGATGGCCACGGACGGCTTCTTGTATTCTTTCAGCGACAGCTTGTCGTTGACGGGAAAGGCGGCAAAGCCGTGCGCCAGGTTGGTGCACGACAGGGCGCCGCGCTGCACGCCCTGGATGCGGGCCGCATCCAGATGCGCCAGGTAGGCGCCGCGCGATGGCCGGCTGCGCGCGATGATGCGCGCTGTTACGGATTCGACTACTGGATGCAGCGCCATATGGATTTCCTTAAAAATGAGTATTTCGTGAAATTTTACTACAAAATGGTGAAGAAGAAGCACTCTTGCATGGGCCAACAACAGAAATAAGCGACAAATTGCGGCATGTCAAAGCCAAGCCAGCCAATATCGCGTATCCGCAGCTGCCAACAGATCCCTTATATGTGGCTGCTGCAATCGCTAAAAAAAACACAACAAAATCGGCTTCACGTCACAAACTGTAGTGAAATTACGTTTTTGTGATGTATTATTCTCATACCAACGCCGGATCCGCTGTTCGCCACGCCGAACGCACCGCGCTCCCTTCAACCGAGACAAGCACCCAAGCCGACCGCCATGCGCCAGCCAGCACCTACTCCTGCCATCACCGCCACCGCCAGTTTCCAGTCCCTGCAAGCGCACAGCGCCAGCCTGCGCGAAGTGCATCTGCGCCAGCTGTTCGCTCTTGACCCCGCACGTTTCTCGACGATGACGGTCGATGCGGCCGGCTTGCTGCTCGATTACTCGAAGAACCGTGTCGACGCCACCGCCATGACGCTGCTGATGGACCTGGCACGCGAACGCGGCGTGGAAGCGCAGCGCGAAGCCATGTTCACTGGCGAGAAAATCAATCTTACCGAACATCGGGCCGTTCTGCATACCGCCTTGCGCGCGCCTCGCGGCACGAAGCTGGTGGTCGATGGCCAGGATATCGATGCCGACGTGCAAGATGTGCTACAACGCGTCAAGGCGTTTACGGACAAGGTACGCAATGGCAACTGGCTCGGCCACACGGGCAAGCCGATCTGCGACATCGTCAACATCGGCATCGGCGGCTCGGACCTGGGCCCGAAGATGGCGTGCCTGGCGCTGCGCTCGTATGCCAACCCGGGCCTGGAAATGCATTTTGTGTCCAACGTCGACGGGCACGACATGGAAGCGACCCTGTCCAGGGTCGATCCGGAAACGACCCTGTTCATCGTAGCCTCGAAAACTTTTGTTACGGCCGAAACCATGCTCAACGCCAATACGGCGCGCGCCTGGTTTTTACTGGAAGGCGAAGAAAAGGACCTGGCGCAGCACTTCGTGGCCGTCTCGACCAACACGCAAGCCATCGTCGACTTCGGCATTTCGCCGGACAATATGTTCCCATTCTGGGACTGGGTCGGCGGCCGCTATTCCGTCTGGTCGTCGATCGGCCTGGCCGTGGCCCTGTCCGTGGGTTTTGAATACTTCAGCGATTTCCTCGCCGGCGCGCATGCGATGGACCAGCATTTCCGCCAGGCCCCGCTGGAACAGAACATGCCCGTGGTGCTGGCCATGGTCGGCTTCTGGAACCGCCAGTTCCTCGACTGCGGCTCCGTTTCCATCGCGCCATACCACCAGGACTTGAGCCGCTTTGCCGCCTACTTGCAACAGCTGGACATGGAAAGCAACGGCAAGCGCGTCACCAAGGACGGCGCGCCCGTCGACGTGCCGACCGGCCCCGTCATCTGGGGCGATTGCGGCACGAATGCGCAGCATGCGTATTTCCAGCTGCTGCACCAGGGTAGCGATATTACTCCCATCGACTTCATCGCCGCCCTGCGCGCCACGCACGATTTGCCGGGCCACCACGACGCCCTGCTGGCGAACTGCTTTGCCCAGTCGGAAGCCTTCATGACGGGCAAGACGGGCGAGGAAGTGCGCCTTGATTTGCAGGCGCAAGGCTTGCCGGAAAGCGAGATCGAAGCGCTGGTACCGCACAAGACCTTCCCCGGCAACCGCCCCAGCAACACCATTTTGATGGACCAGCTGACCCCGACCACCCTGGGCGCCCTGATCGCGCTGTACGAACACAAGACCTTCGTGCAGGGCGTCTTGTGGAACGTCAACAGTTTTGATCAGTGGGGCGTGGAACTGGGCAAGGTGCTGGCGAAGAAAATCCAGGCTGAACTGACGGGCGAAGCCCGTCCCGACCACCACGACAGCTCGACCAATGGCTTGATTGCCATGGCGAAAGCAGCAAAAGCCGCATATTAAAAAAGAGATAGATGAATATTTACGAAATCAAAGTAGTCAGCGACAAGCCCATGCAAGTGGGCGAATGCCCGCTATGGCATGGCAAGGAAGCGGCCCTGTACTGGGTCGACATCGATGGCCGCGCCGTGCACCGTTTGCACCCGGCCAGCGGCAAGCATGACCAATGGAGCATGCCGACGGAACCGTCGGCGCTGGCCATCAATGCGGGCGGCGGCCTGATCGTGGCCTTGCGCAGCGGCTTTGCCCACCTCGACACGAAGACGGGCAGCCTGGCGGAAATCGCCCCAGCACCGTTCGACATGGCCACCACGCGCTTCAACGATGGCAAGGTCGACCCGGCAGGCCGCTTCTGGGTCGGCACGATTTTCGAGCCGCGCAACGCCGATGCGGCGGAAATGTTCGTGCTGGAAAAGGGCAATGTCCGCAAGGTCTGGTCGGGTGGCATGACGGTGTCGAACGGCCTGGGCTTTTCCCCCGACAAGCGCACCATGTACCACGCAGATACCACCACGCACCGCATCGACCGCTTCGACTTCGACGCGGCCACGGGAACCATTTCCGCGCCGCAACCATTCCAGCGTTTTTCCACGGACAAGAAAGCGTTTGATTACGGCGGACGCCCGGATGGCGCGGCCGTCGACAGCGAAGGCAATTACTGGTCGGCCATGTTTGAAGGCGGCAAGATTTTACGCTTCGCCCCCGATGGCCATCTGCTCGGTGAAATTACCGTGCCCGTGCGCTGCCCCACCATGCTGACGTTTGGCGGCCCCGACCTGCGCACCCTGTACATCACCAGCGCCAGCCACAACCGTTCCGCCGCCGAACTCGCCGACCACCCGTTGAGTGGCCACGTGCTGTCCGTGCGCGTGGACGTGGCGGGCCAGCCGGAAACGCCGTACCAGGCTTGAGCATTTACAATCGGAAGGCCAGCACCAGCGCGGCAAGCTGCTGCGCCTGACGCTGCATGGCGGCCGACGCGGCCGCGTTTTCCTGCACCAACTGGGCATTTTCTTGCGTGCTGGCATCAAACGCGGCCACCACTTCATTGATGGCGTGAATGTCACGCGCTTGTTCATCCGATGCCGTGCGCAGCTGGCCCATGATGGCCGTCACATGTTGTACGCTATCGACCACTTGCAAAATGGTGGCGCCAGCACGCTCCACCAGGCCGCTGCCCAGCTCCACCGTCTCCACCGTATTGCCGATCAATGCCTTGATTTCACGCGCAGCGCCGGCCGAGCGCTGCGCCAGCCCGCGCACCTCGGCTGCGACGACGGCGAAGCCTCGCCCCTGTTCGCCTGCACGCGCAGCTTCCACTGCCGCGTTCAAGGCCAGGATATTCGTCTGGAAGGCAATCGCATCGATCACGCCGATGATATCGACTATTTTCTTCGACGACGCCTCGATGCGGCCCATGCTGGCCTGCACCTCGCGCATGGCACCACCGCCCTGCCCCGCCTCGGCCGACATGCGTGACGCCAGCGCATCGGCCTGTCCCACATGGCCTGCACCGCGCCGCACCGCGTCCGTCAGCGCCTGCATCGCGCGCACCGTACGCTCGACATCGCTGGCCTGGCGCTCCGTACGGCGCGCCAGCGCAGCGTTATGCATGGCGATCCCGGCGCTCGCTGCCGCGATGCTATCGGTGCCATCGCGCACGCCGGCAAGCGTGCCGCGCATGGTCGCCAGCATGGCCGCCAGCGATTGCCCCAGCGCATTACGGGGTGCCCGCTGCGGTGGCCGCAAATCCATCTGCCCCACATGTGCGCCCAGGGCCAACACCATTTGTTCCAGTTCCTGCCCCTGGCGTGTGCTGGCGCGCAAGGTCACGGCCACATAACACAACGCCGCCGACTCGACCACGACGAACATGGCGTGCAGGAAAACGATGGCCAGGCCAGGCGTACTAAAACACATCACGCCATAACTTGCTTGCTGCAAATAAAAAAACAGCAAGTGGTGCGCGGCGATCGTCGCTGCGGCCACGATCACGGGGCGCCAGTCGCGATACAGCACCAGCAGCGCCAGATAGACGAAAATGCCGAAATGCAACTCTGTCAAGCCTGCACCTTGTTCGATATGCAAGGCGGCCATCAGCATGATGGCGACGGCATTGACGCAGCGCGTGGCCAGGCTGCCGGGCCGGGCGAGAAAAAGCAGGGTCGGCAGCAAGGCGACCGGCAAAGCCACCTTGGCAACGAGATGCCAGGTGCCGTACCAGTTCGCCATGCCAGCCGACACCAGGGCCAGCAGCCATAGGACGACCAGCATGGCGCGGTCCGCGCGCACGGCGACGGCCCGCAAGGGAGATAGATACATAATTAACTCTTCATTAATATCTGTCCACGCGTAAAAAGCGCCAGGCAGGCGCCATTCCGGTACGAACAGGATTTATCAGGACAAGCGGCAGGTGCTGGGCCGCAACGACAGGGGCGGCCCGCAAGCCAGTGGTGCGCCAGGCGACGTGAAAGACGGCCTGCGCAGGAGGACGAAGGGTGGCACAGCAAAGTACGAGCGTGCGGCCCCACGGATCCAGGGAGCGCATTATACGTGAATTGTGGCAATACATTGCCGCGAGGGAATACTTAAAATTCACCAGGAGCCGCACGCCAGGCGGCGTGCGGCGGTGTCAGCGCGCTTTAACGGGCCAGCACTTTGCGAATGGTGTCAGCCAGTTCCGCTGCCACAAACTTGGCCACATAACCATCGGCGCCCACGCCCTTGACGTGGTCTTCGTTGGTCGAGCCCGTCAGCGACGAGTGGATCACCACGGGGATGTTGGCGAAGCGGCCATCGTTCTTGATGTTGCGCGTCAAGGTAAAGCCATCCATTTCCGGCATTTCCAGGTCGGTCAGCACCAGCGCGACCTTGTCTTTCGCCGTCTTGCCTTCGGTCGCCGCCTGGGTGGAGATCGCCTGCAGGCGTTCCCACGCTTCCTTGCCCGTCTTGGTCATGATGAAGGGCACGCCCATCGCTTCGAGGCCCTTCTCGATCAGCGAACGGGCCAGCGAGGAATCGTCGGCCGCGAGGATCACGGCGCCGGCAGGCAAGCGCACTTGCGGGCCGATACTGTTCTTGTCCACGTCCGGGTCGCCCGACGGCAGCACGTCGCGCAGGATTTGCTCCACGTCGAGCACTTGCGCCAGGCGCGTCTTGTCCGTGTCGCCATCGAGGCGCGCGATGCTGGTGACGAGGCCGCCACCGACGCTCGATTCGGCCGACAGCACCTGATTCCATTCCAGGCGCACGATCTCATCGACCTCTTCCACGGCAAACGCCTGTGTCGAGCGGGCAAATTCGGTCACCATCAGGATCTTCAAGCCGCTGCTCTTGCAACCGACGGCCATCGGCAAGTCGATCACGGGCACGATCTGGCCACGGATATTGACCACGCCCAGCATGTGCGGGTGCGACCCGGCCACCGCCGTAATGACCGGCATTTCCATGATTTCACGTACCTTGAACACATTGATGCCGAACAGTTCGCGGCTGGTCGAGTGATCGCTGGTGCCCAGCTTGAACAGGAACAGTTCGAATTTGTTATTGCCTGTCAGGCTGGTGCGTTCATCGACATCTTGCTGCATTGAATTCATTGTGTCCCCTTAAGCCGTCTTGTAAAGTTAAGTCTGCCTACCCGTGATGCTGCGAACAGTGCGGACTGCACGTCGCACAGACGTCGGATGGCGGGTTCGGGGCATGGCCGGCGCTAACGGTGCAGTGCAGTACAACCAATAGTTGCTATCGATTTCAGCTGGAATTATACGTTTTTTTACTTTCCTTAAAGCTACTTTACGCTGCTATCGGCGATCCTGACAGCATTTCTTGATTAGCTTGTTGCTACAGCGCAAATGATGACGGAGAGAACCGAAAATTTCCCTGGCAACCATGGTTGCTTTGAAAAGCCCTGCGCCAGGCGTGACGGCGCACCTGCGCCAGCGAACGGCATATAATGGCCCTGCCAGCGCCGCCTGCCAGCATACCGGGCAAAATGGCGACGCCAATGCATGGAATGTAGTAAAATTTCTTGCAATTGCCTGTTCTACGTAGTAAATTTACACCACGGAATATAGTAACGACAGACTGGCACTTCCGGTCGGCCTCCTCCCCGCTCCGGCTCTTTTACTTTTGCGACGACACTCACTTATGGCACTTACCGATTTTGACCTGGTCCTGTTTGGCGGCAGCGGCGATTTAGCAATGCGCAAGTTGCTGCCTGCAATGTATGCGCGCGACGTCGCGAACGATTTGCCGCCGACGGCGCGCATCATCTGTGTGGGCCGCCAGGACAGCGGCCAGGATGCCTTCCTGAAGATGGTAGAGACCAACTCGCGTCCCCACATCAAGGCCAGCACCCTGAATGCCGCCACCTGGAGCAAATTCTGCGCGCGCATCGTGTATGTGTCGCTCAACGCCAGCGATGCGGCCACGTACGGGCCGCTGGTCGAAGCGCTGCGCGGCGATGCCGAGCTGACCCGCGTGTACTACCTGGCCACGCCGCCGCACTTGTTTGCCTTGATCTGCGACAACCTGGAAGACAATGGCCTGGTCACGCCGAATTCGCGCGTGGTGCTGGAAAAGCCGCTGGGCCGCGACCTGGCCAGCGCCAAGCAGATCAATGCCGAAGTGGGCAAGGTCTTCCAGGAATCGCAGATCTACCGTATCGACCATTACCTGGGCAAGGAAACCGTGCAGAACTTGCTGGCCCTGCGCTTCGGCAATATCCTGTTCGAACCGCTGTGGCGCCGCGAATGGATTTCTGACGTGCAGATCACCATCGCGGAAAAGCTGGGCGTGGGCAACCGCATGGGTTACTACGACACCTCGGGCGCGCTGCGCGACATGCTGCAGAACCACTTGCTGCAACTGCTGTGCATCGTCGCCATGGAACCGCCGACCTCGATCGCGCCGGACGCCGTGCGCGATGAAAAGCTGCAAGTGCTGCGCTCGCTGAAAAAATTCACGCCCACCACCCTGGCGCAAAACATCGTGCGCGGCCAGTATCGCGCCGGCCACGTCGATGGCGCCACCGTGCCGAGCTACCGCGACGAGCCGGACGCCCCGGAACATTCGCGCACCGAAACCTTCGTTGCGCTGAAAGCGGAAATCGACACCTGGCGCTGGGCCGGCGTGCCATTCTACCTGCGCACAGGCAAGCGCATGGCCGACAGCCTGGCCGAAATCGTCGTGCGCTTCAAGCAGATCCCGCACTCGATCTTCAACCAGCCCACGTCGAGCTTCCAGCCGAATTGCCTGGTGATCCGTTTGCAGCCGGACGAAGGCTTGCGCATGAACCTGATGGCGAAAACCCCCGGCGACGGCATGCGCTTGAAACCGGCGGAACTGGAACTCGATTTCCGCGAATCGTTCAAGACGCCGCGCATGGACGCCTACGAGCGCCTGCTGCTTGACGTCTTGCGCGGCCAGCTGACCCTGTTCATGCGCGGCGACGAACTGGAAGCGGCCTGGGAATGGGTCGAGCCGATTCTCGACAACTGGGAACAGAACGACAGCGCGCCGATTCCGTATACGGCCGGCACCTGGGGCCCGGCCGCGGCCAGCGCCCTGATCGGCCGCGATGGCTTGCAGTGGCGTGAAGAAGCGCTTCCTGAAGACTAGTTTGGAAGCGCAAGGAGTCTGGCCTTGCAAGGCCAGACCGTTACGCAGGCGTGGAGCGGTGCTCCACGAAACCCCTGCTCCACCCCTGCCAGAAGACTAGTTTGGCAACGCAAGGAGCCTGCCCATGCATGGGCAGGCCGTTACGCAGGCGCAGAGCTTTGCTCCGCGAATTCCCTGCTTCACCTTTGCCCGACGGCTGAAGCCGTTAAGATTTGGCTTAACCCTGAACGGCGAAGTACTGGGGTCGGACCCTGAGGGTCCGACCCCGGGACTTTGCTTTTGGGGTGACAAGGACGCTAACTTACGGCATTACTGCCAGAAGATTAATCAATGCTACTCGATTCCATCCGCACCCAGCTCGATTCGCTCTCCAAGTCGGAGAAGAAGGTCGCGCTGGCCGTGCTTGACCAGCCGAACCAGACGGTCAGCCAGAACATCACGGCGCTGGCGAAAAGCGCGCAGGTGTCGGAACCGACCGTGGTGCGCTTTTGCCGCACGCTGGGCTATGACGGCTGGCATGAATTCAAGCTGAAACTGGCGCAGGGCCTGGCCCTGGCCATGCCGGGCGCGAACGAGCAGCCGGCGCAGGACGACCTGGCGGCCGACCTGGTCAACAAGATTTGCAGCCGCTCGATCAACACCCTGCTCGACCTGCGCAACAACCTGAACCCGGAAGCGATCCAGCGCGCGCTCGACATCCTGTCGCGCGCCAGCAAGATCGAATTCTATGGCCAGGGCACCTCCGGTATCGTGGCGGCCGATGCGCAGCACAAGTTCTTCCGCTCGGGCGTGCCGACGGTCGCCTACAGCGATCCGAACATCCACAGCATCGCGGCGGCCCTGCTGCGCGGCGGCGACTGCCTGGTGGCCATCTCGCAGCGCGGCAACAGTCCCGCCCTGGTGCGCTCCGTGAAACTGGCGCGTCGCGGCGGCGCCGACGTCGTCGTGCTGGCCCCATCGGGCACGCCGCTGGCCGACCTGGCCACCGTGCTGATCCCGATCGACCTGGTCTTCAACACCGACCCCTACACCCCGATTTCAGCGCGCCTGGCCTACCTGGTGGTGATCGACGTGCTGGCCGTGGGCCTGGCCCTGCAGCGCGGGCCTGAATTCCGCAAGAAGATGCAGAATGCACAGAAAGCCTTGCAGGAATTCGACATGCAGTTCGATTCTTTTATTGGCTAGGCAGCAGAAATCCGGGGTCATTCCCCGGCTCTCAATTTTGGGGTTCAAGACAAGCATTCCCTCCCGCCACGGATACCGCCTGCTTTACCCCAAAAGCCACAACTGGGGTCGGACCCTGAGGGTCCGACCCCGGCACTTTAGCCCTTGGGTTAAAAGCGCCGCCACCGTCCCGCATTCGGTACAATAGTCCGGCAAGCCCATTCACTCTTTCCCGTGCAGCCATGAACCAACTCGAACAACTGAAGCAATTTACTACCGTGGTGGCCGACACCGGCGACTTCCAATCGATCCAGGCCTACACGCCGCGCGACGCGACGACGAATCCGTCGCTGATCCTGAAGGCCGTGCAGAAGGATGAGTACAAGCCGCTGCTGGAAAAGGCCGTGCGCGATCATCCGAATGCCTCCAACGCCGAAATCATCGACCGCCTGCTGATCGCGTTTGGCGAGGAAATCCTGCAAATCATCCCCGGCCGCGTCTCGACCGAAGTCGATGCGCGCCTGTCGTTCGACACGGATGGCACGGTGGCCAAGGGCCGCGACCTGATCGCCCTGTATTCGAACGCCGGCATTGCCCGCGAGCGCGTGCTGATCAAGATCGCCTCCACCTGGGAAGGCATCCGCGCCGCCGCCATCCTGGAAAAGGAAGGCATCCGCTGCAACATGACCCTGCTGTTCTCGCTGGCGCAGGCCATCGCCTGCGCCGAAGCGGGCGCGCAGCTCATTTCGCCCTTCGTCGGCCGCATCTACGACTGGTACAAGAAATCGACGGGCATCGATTACATGGGCGCGGAAGACCCGGGCGTGCAGTCGGTCCGGCGCATCTACAACTACTACCGCAAGTTCGGCTACAAGACCGAGGTGATGGGCGCGAGCTTCCGCAACACCTCGCAAATCCTCGAACTGGCCGGCTGCGACCTGCTCACCATCAGCCCCGACCTGCTGCAAAAGCTGGCCGACAGCGATGCCCCCGTGGAGCGCAAGCTGAGCGCCGAAGCGGCGCCATCGACCAACATCGTGCACATGTCGCTCAACGAAGAAGCCTTCCGTTTCATGATGAATGAAGACGCGATGGCGACGGAGAAGCTGGCCGAAGGCATCCGCGCCTTCTGCGTCGATTCCGGCAAGCTGAAACAGATGATTGCGGCGCTGCGTTAATCGCCTATGCCTCCGCAAAAAGCGGCGTGCGTGCACTGCACGGCGCCGCTTTTTTTTCGTCTCGCCCTCACCCGCCTTCGTGAAAGCGAACGCCAGGCGGGCGATCTGCAGCACGGGCGTGGCTGCAACAGTGAGCAAAAACAGACCATTTTTTCGTTTACCTCTTGGTCACTTATCAGTGCATACTATGTCGCACAGGCAACTTTAATCCCTCTGCGACAGGAGTCTAACCATGCATGCCCTCTCCCACCTTCGTATCGGCACCCGCCTGGCCACAGGCTTCGCGCTGGTACTGCTGCTGTCCGTGATCTCCACCTCATACGCGCTGTACAGCGCCCACGTGAATGCCGAAGCGACGCGGCAAATGATGGAAAAACCGCTGGCCAAGGAACGTCTGGTATCGGACTGGTATGTGCTGATTTACTCGGCCATCGCGCGCACCTCGATGATCGCCAAAAGCACGGATGAAACCCTGTCGGGCGTGTTTGCCGAGACCATCGCCGACAGCACCAAACAAGGCAGCGAGCTGCTGAAGAAAATCGAAACGCTGCTCGTCAGCGAGGAAGAAAAGGCCATCTTCAAGGCCTCCATCGCGGAACGCGTCAAATACCAGGATGCCAAAAACCTGGTGATGAACGCGCGCAAGGACGGCAACGCGGCCCTGGCGGAAAGTACTTACCGCGACAGCTTCGCGCCCGCCGCCACCAAATACCAGAACAACGTCAAGGCCCTGCTGGCGCAGCAGCGCCAGGCCATCGACGCCACGGCGCGCGCGATCGAGGCTGCCAACGGGCGCAGCTTCACCCTGTTGCTGCTGCTGTGCGCGCTGGTGGTGGCCCTGGGCAGCATCTGCGCCTGGCTGATCACGCGCTCGATCACCGCGCCCCTGCAGGCGGCCGTGAAGGTGGCCGAGACGGTCGCTGCGGGCGACTTGCGCACGCATTTCGGCACGCCGGCCAGCGATGAAATCGGCGACCTGATGCGCGCGCTGCACGGCATGAACGAAGCACTGCGCAAGGTGGTGTCGGAAGTGCAGACGGGTACCAACGCGATAGCCACGGCATCGGGCGAAATCGCCGCCGGCAACCAGGATCTGTCGGCGCGCACGGAGCAGCAGGCCAGTTCGCTGGAAGAGACGGCGTCGTCGATGGAAGAATTGACCAGTACCGTGAAGCAGAATGCGGACAATGCGCGCCAGGCCAACCAGATGGCGGTCGCCGCGTCCAGCGTGGCCGAACGGGGCGGCGACATCGTCAGCCAGGTGGTGAACACCATGGGTGCCATCGACACGGCGTCGACGAAAATCGTCGACATCATCGGCGTCATCGACGGCATCGCCTTCCAGACGAATATCCTGGCCTTGAACGCGGCCGTCGAAGCGGCGCGCGCCGGCGAACAGGGGCGCGGCTTTGCCGTCGTGGCCACGGAAGTGCGCAGCCTGGCGCAGCGCTCGGCGGCAGCGGCGCGCGAAATCAAGACCCTGATTGGCGACTCGGTGGAACAGGTCAACAACGGCACACGGCTGGTGCAACAGGCCGGCAGCACCATGAGCGAAGTGGTCGACAGCGTGCGCCACGTCACCGACATCATGGCCGAGATCACCGCCGCCAGCGCCGAGCAAAGCATGGGCATCGACCAGGTCAACCAGGCCATCGCGCAAATGGACCAGGTAACGCAGCAAAATGCTGCCCTGGTGGAGGAAGCAGCGGCGGCGGCCGAAAGCATGCAGGACCAGGCGGCCCGCCTGGCGCAAGTGGCAGCCGGCTTCCAGCTCGAACACGTGACGCCAGCAGTGGCGCCGGTACGCCCCGCGCGGCCGGCTGCCACCCGGCTGGCCAAGCCGGCGGCAAAAAGCACCACCGCCAGGCAGCCAGGCATCGCGGCAAGGAGCGCGTCTGCTGCGCGCAAGCCCCAGGCGCAGGTGGCTGGCGAGCAAGATTGGGAAGAGTTTTAAGGAGGGCAACAGGGGCCGTCAAAAGGGTTTGACAGCGCCCTGACGCGCGAGGATACTTGTTTCAGGTGGCAGGGCGCACCACCGGCAGCAATACGTGTTGCGCCTGACATCGTTCTGCGGGAGCACGAACATGAAATGTATCCGCGGCATCAGCGAACAGCTGCGCCTGGGCTTCCTGTCCTCCTTGCTGCTGTGCGCAGCCCTTGCCGGCTGCGCAACGGCGCCCGCCACACCACCTCCACCTGAGCTGTTCAACGATGCCAGCTTTGCCGCGCCGGCCGTACCGGTCGACCCGCAGCAGGCGTTTGCCATGAGCGAGGCCATGCGGCTTTACGTACGTGTCGATATCGCGCGCGAGGCACGCGGCAAGAATCCCCGCCGCGCGCTGGCCGATGCCCTGCGCAACCGGGCTGGGCTGCAACTGGAATATGATGCCGCCATGACGCGCACGGCGGCACAGACATTCGATGCGCGCAGTGGCAATTGCCTGTCGCTGGTGCTGATGACGGCCGCGCTGGCCAAGGACATGGGACTCGATGTGCACTACCAGCTGGTCTTGGGAGAGGAAAGCTGGAGCCGCAGTGGTGGCATGTATTTCGTCGCCGGCCACGTCAATCTCGCGCTGGAACGCCGCCCCCTCAGCAATGGGGTCGGCTACGATTCCGACGCCATCCTGCTCATCGACTTCCTGCCTGGCGAAGACCTCGCCGGCCAGCGCACGCTGCAAATCGGCGAGGCGACCATCCTGGCAATGTACCTCAACAATCGCGCCGCCGAAACCATGGCCAGCGGCGAGCTCGATCAAGCCTACTGGTATGCCCGCGCCGCCATCCTGCAAGACCCCACGTTTTCAGGCGCCTTCAATACCCTGGGCATCATCCAGCTGCGCCACGGCGACATCGAGCCGGCGCGGCGCACGCTCGCTTACGCACTGGAACGCTCGCCATCGAACACCGTGCTGCTGTCCAATATGGCGCAGGCACTCGACGGACTGGGACGTACGGACGAAGCGCAACTGCTGCGGCGCAAATTGCTGGCCCTGCAGCCGGAGCCGCCCTTCCACTTTTTCAACCTGGGCCAGCGCGCCATGGAAACGGCCGACTACCAGGAAGCGGCACGCCTGTTCAAGCGCGAGATCGCGCGCGACCCGTATTACCATGAATTCCACTTCTGGCTGGCGCAGGCGTATGCGCGCATGGGACAACTCTCGCTGGCGGACCGGCAGCTGGAACTGGCGATGGACAACAGCACCACGCGCGGCGAACATGGGCTGTACGCGGCCAAGCTGCAACGGCTGCGCGCCGCCACCGCCCATTAGGTCGCGTCAGTCTTCCAGGAACATCTGCTGCAGGTCATTCAGGAAGCACAATCCCCGTTCCGTCGGGCGGATGAGCTGGTGGTCGCGGTACAGCAAGCCTTTCGCTTCGGCCGCATTCAGCGGCTGCTCGATGGCGTTGATGGCCAGACCCGTGCGCTCGGCGAACAGGTTCGGCGAGAAACCCTGCGTCAGGCGCAGGGTATTGAGCATGAATTCAAACCCCATCTCCTCGCGCGCCAGCTCGCGCTCTTCCTGCACCGGCACGCCGGCCAGTACCGCGTCCATGTAGGCGCGCGGCTGCTTGTAGCGGGCCTGACGCAAGACGCGGTGCGGGAACGAGATTTTACTGTGCGCGCCCGCGCCGATGCCCAGGTAGTCGCCGAATTCCCAGTAATTGCGGTTGTGCCTGGCCTGGCGGCCCGGCTGCGCATAGGCCGACACTTCGTAGCGGCCGTAACCGGCCTGCGCCGCGCGCTCAGCCACCATGTCGGCGATGTCGGCACTTGCGTCGTCGTCCGGCAGCGCGGGCGGATACTTGGCGAACAGGGTGTTCGGTTCCAGCGTCAGGTGATACAGCGACAAATGCGGCGGCGCGAACGACAGCGCCGTTTCCAGGTCCTGCTGCGCCTCGGCCAGGGTTTGCGTGGGCAGCGCGTACATCAGGTCGAGATTGAAATTGTCGAAATTGGCGTGCGCGATGTCCACCGCGCGGCGCGCTTCGTTGTCGTCGTGGATGCGCCCCAGCGCCTGCAGGTGACGGCCATTGAAGCTCTGGATGCCGATCGACAGGCGGTTGATGCCGCTGGCCCGGTAGGATTTGAATTTTTCCGCTTCAAAGGTACCCGGATTGGCTTCCATGGTGATTTCGCAATCGGGCTCCAGTGGCAGCAGGGTGCGCACGTCCGACATCAGCCGGTCCAGCCCCGCCGCCGACATCAGGCTGGGCGTGCCGCCACCGATGAAAATGGTGTGGATCTTGCGGCCCCAGATCAGCGGCAGCGCCATTTCCAGGTCCAGCCGCAGGGCTGCCAGGTATTCCGCTTCCGGCAAGTCACCGCGCACCTCGTGCGAATTGAAATCGCAATACGGGCATTTTTTCACGCACCACGGGAAATGGATGTACAGCGACAGCGGCGGCAAGGCCGTCAGGTTCAGCGCGCCCGGCTGCAGGTATTTCAGGGCCGCCCCGGCCGCGCCGGAAATGCCTTCCTGCGGCGCCGGAGCCGCGCCAGGCCGGGACGCGGGCTTGGCGACAGCGCCCACCAGTTTGATCGGGATCATCGCAGCTTTTCCACCAGCGCGCGCAGGGCCTGGCCACGGTGCGACAGCGCGTTCTTTTCATCGGCCGTCAGTTCGGCCGCGCACTTGCCCAGCGCGGGAAGGTAGAAATGCGGGTCATAGCCGAAGCCGCCCGCACCGCGCGGCGTGGCGATCATTTCGCCATGCCAGCGGCCGTCGGCGATCACCGGCTGCGGGTCGTCCGCATGGCGCACGTACACCAGCACGCAGTAGTAATACGCGGACTTGTCGGCATGCGCCTCCAGGTCGGCGATCAGTTTGGCGCTGTTGGCGGCATCCGATTTCGGCTCGCCCGCATAGCGGGCCGAATACACGCCCGGTGCGCCGCCGAGCGCATTGACGCACACGCCCGAATCGTCGGCCAGCGCGGGCAAGCCCGTCAGGCGGGACGCGTGGCGCGCCTTTTGCAGCGCGTTTTCAACGAAGGTGTGGAATGGTTCGTCGCTTTCCGGCACGGCGTACTCGCCCTGGGCGTGAACGGAAAAACCGATGCTCGAGAGCAGCTCGTTGAATTCCTTGAGCTTGCCGGCGTTGTTGGAGGCGAGAATGAGGCGTTGGGTCATGTCAGTAGTCCGGTTGAAGTGCCGACATTGTAAACCTTTTGCGCTCCCCTCACCTCGCCCGGCCGCCGCGCTCAACGGCGGCGAGTGTGGGCTTTTTACCCGGCGCGGCGGGCCAGCGGATGTAAATCTATGTAAAGATTACATGCCGAGGGCTTGCTTCTGCATGGCGATCAGGTCGGCGATGCCGCCCTGCGCCAGGTCCAGCAAGCGGTTCATGCCGGCGCGGTCGAAGGCGGCGCCTTCGGCCGTGCCCTGCACTTCGATGAAGTGGCCCGCTTCCGTCATCACGACGTTCATGTCCGTGTCGCAGCCCGAGTCTTCCACATAGTCCAGGTCCAGCACCGGCATGCCCTGGTAGACGCCCACCGAGATGGCGGCGACAAAGCTTTTCACGGGGATGGAGGTGATCGCGCCGCGTGCCTGCAGCTGGGAAAACGCGTCATACGCAGCCACCATGGCACCCGTGATCGAGGCCGTGCGCGTGCCGCCATCGGCCTGGATGACGTCGCAATCGAGATGCAAGGTGCGTTCGCCGAACGCCTGCAGATCGAAGGCGGCGCGCAGCGAGCGGCCGATCAGGCGCTGGATTTCCTGCGTGCGGCCGGACTGCTTGCCGCGCGCCGCTTCGCGGTCCATGCGCGTGTGCGTCGAGCGCGGCAGCATGCCGTACTCGGCCGTCAACCAGCCCTGACCCTTGCCCTTCAGGAAACCCGGCACCTTGTCTTCGATGCTGGCGGTGCAGATGACCTTGGTGTCGCCGCACTCGATCAGCACCGAGCCTTCGGCATGCTTGGTGTACTGGCGGGTGATGCGGATGGCGCGCAGCGCGTCGACGGCGCGGCCGCTCGGGCGGGATTCAAATGTCATGGGGTGTCCTGTGTGATTGGGGTTGCGGCGGCGATTTTACCACCGCGGCGCCATGCCACGGCGCAGGGCGGCCCGCGCACAAGATCCCTACAATCCTGCCCCGCCAAACACAATTTTCTTTACAATGCCGTAAAACGCACACTATTCAGCAATTTTCAGGCCATCGCGCACGTCAGTCCTGTTTTGCGGCGCGGGCGGTATTGCCTGCGCTGGCTGATTAAGTGTATAAGTGACTGTATACAAGACCAAATCGGGGAATCCTTTGAGCATTTCAAGCATGACAGGCTACGCGGTTGCCACCAGCGAAGGTGCTGCAGGCACACTGACAATTGAAATCAAGAGCGTCAACTCGCGCTTTCTCGACCTGCAATTTCGCATCAACGACGATCTGCGGGCGCTGGAGCCTGACCTGCGCGCCGCCGTCATGTCCGCCATCACGCGCGGCAAAGTCGAGGTACGCCTGAGCTTTGGCCGCAAGGCCGCGACCGCCGGCACGCAGGCGCTGAACCTGCCCCTGCTGGCCGAACTGGCGCGTCTGCAAAACGAAGTGGGCCAGCATTTTGTCTCCGCCCCCGTCATGACGGTGGCCGAACTGCTGCGCTGGCCGGGCATCATCGAAGAAGCGCAAGTGGGGCAAGAGTCCTTGCAGGCGGACGTGGGCGCGCTGACCAAACGCACCGTGGCGGCCTTCGTCGACAGCCGCAAGCGCGAAGGCGCGGCGCTCGAAGCGGTGCTGGTGTCGCGCATCGAAGCGATGGAAGCCATCGTCAAGCGCATCACGCCCTTGATTCCGCAGGTAGTGGCGGCCTTCCAGCAAAAAGCCATCGAGCGCATGCAGGATGCGCTGGGCCTGGCCAGCCAGGGCTCGAATTCAGCCCTGTCGCGCCAGGACGCCATGGAGCGCATCCGCCAGGAAGTCATTTTGTACGGCATACGCATCGATGTGTCGGAAGAACTGGCGCGCCTGTCGGCCCACCTGGGCGAAACGCGCCACATCCTCACCAAGGGCGGGCAAGTGGGCAAGCGCCTCGACTTCATGATGCAGGAACTCAATCGCGAAGCCAACACGCTGGGCGCCAAGGCGTCCGTCAAGGAACTGGCCGACGCCTCGATGGACTTGAAGCTGCTGATCGAGCAGATGCGCGAACAGGTGCAGAACCTGGAATAGACCTTCAGGCCAGGCGCGTTGCGGCGCGCCCCCTGTCGCTGGCGGCGATGACGACGCAGGCGACAAACAGCACGATGCTGTATTCCACGCCGCCGGCGCCATGTTCGCCCACGAACCAGCCCTTGGCCGCATGCACGATGGCGATGCCGCCGACGCAGATCACCATCAGCCCGGCCGCCGCCCAGCGCGTGTATTTGCCGACGATGAGCAAACTGCCGCAAACGATCTCGACCACGGTAATCGCCCACACCACGGCCAGGCCGTAGATGAATCCCTTGTCTTCCAGGAAACCGGCAAAGCGTGGAATGGTGCCATTGGCGATGCGCACGATGGCGTGGGCCATGAACATCACGGCGATGGCCACGCGCAGCAGCAACATGGCCTGGGCAACACTGAGAAACGGGAAATTTTTCATGCTTGCATCCTGTCGCTGGAATAGTTATCAAGAAAAAACCATTCCAAATTAAATAACTATTCCCTCAAGATAACAAGCAAAATATGTGTAAACGCGGCGGCAAGGCGCATCGGGGGACTGGCTGGTCGCCTTGCCTCTTGGTAAAATACTGAATTGGGCGGTGCGCACGCAAGCGCACACGCCGCCATCACACGCATATGGAAAGATCCGCATGAGCCACCCTACCGCCTTCTCCGGCAGCCTGTTCGTGGTCGCCGCACCTTCGGGCGCCGGCAAATCGACACTGGTCAATGCATTGCTGGCGCAAGAGCCCGGCATCAAACTGTCGATTTCGACCACCACGCGCGCGCCCCGTCCGGGCGAGCAGCACGGCCGCGAATACTACTTCACGACAGCGGAAGACTTTGTCGCGCGCGCCGACCAGGGCGAGTTCCTGGAATGGGCGGAAGTGCATGGCAATTACTATGGCACCTCGCGCATCATGGTGGAACAGCAAATGCTGGCCGGCACCGACATCCTGCTGGAAATCGACTGGCAGGGCGCGCGCCAGGTGCGCAAGCAATTCCCCCGCGCGGCCGGTATTTTCATCCTGCCGCCATCGATCGATGCGCTCGAAGAGCGCCTGAACAAGCGCGGCCAGGACGAGCAGCACGTGATCACGCGCCGCCTGCTGGCGGCCGGCGGCGAAATCGCACACGCTCCCGAGTTCGAGTATGTTATTATCAATGAAGAGTTTACGGTCGCTTTGTCCGAACTGAGCGCGATCGTGAGAGCGGCCCGTTGCCGGTTTGCGCAACAAGCGGCCCGCAACGCATCGCTATTCGCCCAACTGGGCCTGCACGCAGAGTAATTCGTCTGCACGCCAGTTCACACAGCGCCACGCACCACGCATAAAATTTAGGAGTTACTATGGCCCGTATCACAATCGAAGATTGCCTGAAGCAGATCCCTAACCGTTTCCAGCTGACCCTGGCTGCAACGTACCGCGCACGTCAGTTGTTGCAAGGTCACACCCCAAAGGTGGAAGCCAAGGACAAACCTACCGTTGTCGCACTGCGTGAAATCGCTGCCGGTAAAGTTGGCATCGAAATGCTGAAAAAAGTCCCGATGTAATTGGGAAGCCGCGTGCCGGAACAGTGCTGACCCCTGGTTCTACCGTATCGTTTATTCACACTGTAAAGCAACGCGACGTTTTATGAGTCTGACTCCAGCCGACACGACTTCTGCAGCACTGCCGCCCCTGGCCCCGCGCCAGGCGGCAAAATCACAGGGCGCTTCCGCGTCCGGTGCTGGCACGTCCGCCGGGACCGCCTCCACGACACCGCCAGCGCCCGCCCTAGGCGTGGCCTCCGTCAGCCACCTGGCCGACAAGCTGGCCGAATACCTGTCCCCCGCCGACCTGAAAAAAGTCAAGGAAGCCTACCGCTTCTCCGACGAAATGCACCTGGGTCAGATGCGCCGCTCGGGCGAGCCGTATATCTCGCATCCGATCGCCGTCGCCGAAATCTGCGCCGACTGGAAACTCGACGCGCAAGCCATCATGGCCGCCCTGCTGCATGACGTCATGGAAGACCAGGACGTCAAGAAGGAAGAATTGATCGAACGCTTCGGCGCGCCCGTGGCGCACCTGGTCGACGGCCTGTCGAAGCTGGAAAAGATCGAATTCCAGAGCCAGATCGAAGCGCAGGCGGAAAACTTCCGCAAGATGCTGCTGGCCATGGCGTCCGACGTGCGCGTGATCCTGATCAAACTGGCCGACCGTCTGCACAATATGCGCACCCTGGACTTCATGACGGCGGCAAAAAAACGCCGCATCGCCAGCGAGACCATGGAAGTGTATGTGCCGATCGCGCACCGCCTCGGCCTGAACAATATTTACCACGAGCTGCAGGATCTGTCGTTCTCGCACCTGTATCCGATGCGCTACCGCACCCTGGCGAAAGCCGTCAAGGCAGCGCGCGGCAACCGGCGCGAAGTGGTCAACAAGATCATGGAAGCGGTGAAAAGCACCTTGTCCATGGCCGAACTCGAAGCCGACGTCACGGGCCGCGAAAAGACCCTGTACGACATCTATAAAAAGATGCGCAGCAAGCATTTGTCGTTCTCGCAAGTGCTCGACGTGTACGGCTTCCGCGTGGTGGTGGGCAGCTTTGCCGACTGCTACGTGACCCTGGGCACCCTGCACAGCCTGTACAAGCCCATGCCGGGCAAGTTCAAGGATTACATCGCGATTCGCAAGCTGAACGGCTATCAGTCGCTGCACACGACCGTCATCGGCCCGTACGGCACACCCGTCGAATTCCAGATCCGCACGCAGGAAATGCACCGCACGGCCGAGTCTGGCGTGGCGGCGCACTGGCTCTACAAGAGCGGCGAATCGAACCCGTCCGACCTGCAGCAGCGCACCCATGCGTGGCTGCAATCGCTGCTCGACATCCAGCAGCAGACGGGCGACTCGGCCGAATTCCTCGAACACGTCAAGGTCGACCTGTTCCCCGATTCCGTCTACGTGTTTACGCCGAAGTCGAAGATCATCGCCCTGCCGCGCGGCGCCACGGCCATCGACTTTGCCTATTCGATCCATACGGGTATCGGCGACCAGACCGTGGCCGTCAAGATCAACAACGAAACCTCGCCGCTGCGCACCGAACTGCACAATGGCGACATCGTCGAAATCATCACCGATTCCTCGTCGCGCCCCAGCCCCACCTGGCTGTCGTTCGTGCGCACCGGCAAGGCCCGTTCGGCCATCCGCCACCATTTGCGCACGATCAACCTGCCCGAATCGATCGCCCTGGGCCAGCAACTGCTGTCGCAGGCGCTGCACGCCCTGAACATCGACGCCGACCTGCCGGCGCCGCTGGTCGAACGCCTGCTCAACGAATCGAGCGCCAATTCCATGGACGAGCTGTACGCGGACATCGGCATCGGCAAGCGCATGGCCACCCTGGTGGCGCGCCACATCTTTGGCTTGATCGGCGGCGAAGCGGCCAGCATGCCGGTGGAACACAATAGCGGCAGCGAACTCGACCCGGTCACCATCTGCGGCAGCGAAGGCGTCTCGGTGCAGCTGGCGCCGTGCTGTTTGCCGATCCCGGGCGACCAGATCATCGGCCAGCTGCGGCGCGACCAGGGGCTGCTCGTGCACACGAGCGACTGCTCGCAAGCGAAGCGCCAGCGCGCCAAGGAACCGGACCGCTGGATCGCGGTGCGCTGGGGAACCGAACTGAACCGCCGCTTCGACTGCCGCATCAAGGTGCTGATCAACAGCGAACGGGGCATCCTGGCCAGAGTCGCCGCCGAAATCGGCGAGTCCGACGCCAACATCATCTATGTGGGCATGGACGAAGACAAGGACAACGTCCTCGACCAGCTGCGCTTCACCGTACAAGTCAAGGACCGCGTCCACCTGGCCGCCCTGCTGCGCAATGTGCGTCGCGTCGCCGGCGTGAATCGCATCCTGCGCGAGCGGAATTAAGAGCTAACCCAAGAGCAGAGACTGGGGTCGGACCCTCAGGGTCCGACCCCGGCCTTTACGCTTTGCGGGTTTGATTTTCTTGCACGAAGGCGCTACTTCCGACAACAGCATTGCCACGACTAGCGTCACGCAATGCTTGGAACGCAAGCGAATCTTCTACCTGGAACAAAGCAGCATACGCCTGCTGTCTGTCACCCGGACTGTTGCCAAGATCAAGATAAAGCGGATGCGGCTCAATCAACGGATCGATTCGCCCTTCAGCATTGCAACGGTAGCTGGACCACTTGTAATTGCCCGGATACTGCACCATGCCGGCGCGAACCGGATTGAGCTCTATATAACGCTGGCAAACCAGCAGATAAGTCGCATCCTGTACCACACAGGATTTGTAGCGCCCATCCCACAAGGGGCCGGAACGATGGCGGCGCCAGTTGATGTAATGCGCATATTCCTGTCCCAACGACTTCATCAACTGAGAAACGGCCTCGACTTTCGCCGCAAACAGCAGCAAATGCACATGATTGGTCATCAATACATAGGCATGCAGCAAGCAACCCCGGGCACTGGAGTGCCGCTGCAGTTGCTGCAAATACCAAAGAAAATCAGCCGGTTCAAAAAAACAGATTTGCCTGTCCGCCCCACGCTGCACCACATGCAAGGGCATGCCAGGCATAAACAAACGCTGGAAGCGTGCCATGGTCGCTCTCCAGTAAAGAATAGTCCCAGCGTGACAGACTTATCAAGACTAACCCTGCGTCACCGCAAACTACCCCTCCCCCGGCGCCGGATACGTCACTTCCAGCAACTCCAGCTCTTGCTCGCCCTGCGGCGTGTTGAGGGTGATGAGGTCGCCTTCGCGCGCCTTGGTGATGGTGCGCGCCATCGGCGAGACCCAGCTGATCTTGCCGTTCAGGGGGTCGAATTCATCGATGCCGACGATGGTGATGGTATGCGTTTCGCCGTCGCTGGTGCGATACGTTACCGTGGCGCCGAAAAATACCTGGTCGTTGCCATGGTGCACGCTGGGGTCGACGATGGCGGCCAGGTCCATGCGCTTGGTCAGGAAGCGGATGCGGCGGTCGATTTCGCGCAGCCGGCGTTTACCATAGATATAGTCGCCATTTTCCGAACGGTCGCCATTCGACGCCGCCCAATGCACGATGCGCACCACTTCCGGACGGTCGACGTCGATCAGCTGCAGCAGCTCTTCCTTGATGCGCTGGTAGCCGGCCGGCGTGATGTAGTTCTTGGCGCCGGCGGGAATGGCCAGCGCCAGCGCGGCCGCTTCTTCATCGTCGTCGTTGTCGGATTCTTTTACAAAGGCTTTATTCATCCGCCTATTGTAGCCCCGCCAGGGAGCCACGGGCACACCGGATGCGGGGGCAGCCGGGCTTTTTTGACGTATCATCGTGGCAATCGCGGCAAACCCGCGCCGCACACGGAGACGGATGAAAAAATTCTACAGAGTCAGGCGCTGGCTGTTCGCGCCGCTGGTCTACCTGGCCGCCATCTGCCTGCTGATCGAGGAATGGCTGTGGGCGACGGGCGCGCGCATCATGCAGGTGGTGGCGCAATTTCCGCCCCTGCATGCGCTCGAAGCGTGGATCAAGCGCCTGCCGCCGTACTGGGCGCTGGCCATCTTCGTGCTGCCGGCCGTGCTGCTGTTTCCCGTCAAGCTGCTGGCCCTGCTGGCGATCGCGCGCGGCCATGCGTTTTCCGGCATCGGCGTGATCGTCATCGCCAAGCTGGGCGGCGCGGCCGCCGTGGCGCGCCTGTACAAGCTGACGCGCCCTACCCTGCTCAGTTTGCCGTGGTTTGCCCATTGGCATGGCCGCTTCATGGAAACCAAGGACCGCTGGATCGCCCGCCTGCGCGCCACGCGTCCATGGCGCCGGGTCAGCCGCCTGTCGGCCGCGCTGGGCCGTGCCCGCCGCGCCTGGTGGCAGCGCTTGCGCAAGGGCACGCCAGGCCGTCATCATTCCCGCCCGGCCAGAGTGCTGCGCCGCTTCGCCGCCTTGTGGCGCGCCCGCCGCTGATGAAGAAAGGCCACCCCATGCACGATACTGCCCGGCTCGCCCCCGCCCTGCGCGCGGCGGCGCGGGAAATCTACCTGTACGACGCGGCCAGCTTGCAATTGCTGGACGCTAACGATGCCGCCTGCGACAACTTGCAGTATGTACGCAAGGAGTTACTGGCGATGACGCCCTTCACCCTGGCGCCGCAGCTCGACGCGCAGCAACTGGCCGCCGTGCTGGCCGCGCTGGACGACAGCATCGGCGCGCAAGCCTTGCTGCATGTGCAGCAGCGCCGCCGCGATGGCAGCCTGTATTCGCTCAGCCTGCACCTGTCGCGCGCCAGCCGCCAGGGCCGCGCCTTGCTGCTGGCCGAGGGCGAAGACTTGCGCACGCCGCAGGCGACGGCCGCCGCCCTGGCGCAGGTCCAGTCGCGCTTCAACGCCATCGTCTCGAATACGCCGGGCCTGGTGTACCAGTTCTGCCTGCACGCCGATGGGCGCGCCGCCTTCCCTTACCTGAGCGATGGCTGCCAGGCCTTGCTGGGCCTGGAGCCGGCACAGCTGCACGCGCGCCCGGAACTGTTCTACCAGCTGATCCTGGCCGACGACCGCGCCTCGTATCTGGAGTCGATGCAGGCCTCAAAAAACGCCTTGTGGAGCTGGAACTGGGAAGGCCGCATCTGGATCGATGCCTGGAAGGATGTCAAATGGATCAACTTGCGCTCCACGCCGCGCGCGCTGGCCGACGGCACGGTGCAGTGGGAAGGCATCATGACGAATATCACGGAAAGCCGGCTGGAACAGATCGAAGTGCGCCAATCGCGCGCCCGCCTGGCCGAGCTGACTGCGCATATCGACAAGGTCAAGGAACACGAACGCACGCGCCTGGCGCGCGAACTGCACGATGACCTGGGCGGCAATTTGACGGCGATCAAGATGGCGCTGGCCATGCTGGCGCGCCGCCTGCCGCCGGACGACCCGCTGCTGCAGGAAAAGGCCGACTATGTCGATGCCCTGGTCGACCGCAGCATCGACGCCGTGCACCGCATTTCGCTGGACTTGCGCCCCTCCATGCTGGACCTGGGCCTGGTTGCCGCGCTGGACTGGCAGGTGAAGGAATTCGCGCGCCAGGCCGGCATCGAATGCGAATTCATTTCCAACCGCCAGCATATTGAACTGGAACTGGACCAGGCGACCAGCCTGTTCCGCATCGCCCAGGAAGCGCTGACGAATATCGCCAAGCATGCGCAGGCCAGCAAGGTCAGCGTGCGCCTAGCCCGGCAGCGCCAGCATCTGAGCCTGTCGATCGCCGACAATGGCGTCGGCATGCGCCTGTCCGACCGCGCCAAGCCGCAGTCGTTCGGCATCCGCGGCATGGCCGAACGCGCCAGCGCGCTGGGCGGCACCCTGAGCCTGGTCGATGGGCCCGATGGCGGCACTCTCCTGAGCATAAAAATCCGGCTGACCACGCCGCGAGAGGCGATAATAGCGGCTGCAGCCAGTGCGCCCGCGCACAGCGGGCCGCCGCCAGAAGCGGCCTAGTGGGTGAATTAGATAGGAAACAACGCAGTCATGAAAGAAAAAGCCACCATCCGGGTATTCATCGCCGACGATCATGCGATCGTGCGCGAGGGCTTGAAGCAAATCCTCGCCGACACGAAGGACATCATCGTGGCCGGCGAGGCTGAAAATGGCCACGACGCCATCAAACTGTTCCGCGGCTCGAAATGCCAGGTGTTGCTGCTCGACATCTCCCTGCCCGACCGCAGCGGCATAGAAGTGCTCAAGCAAATCAAGAAGGAAAAGCCGGAACTGGCCGTGCTGATGCTCTCCATGCACCGCGAGGACCAGTACGCCATCCGTTCGCTCAAGGCGGGCGCGGCCGGCTACCTGACGAAACAGAGTGCGCCGCGCGAACTGGTCACGGCCATCCGCCAGGTGGCGCAAGGCTTGAAATACATCAGTGCCTCGCTGGCGCAGGAACTCGCCAACACGGTGGGCGAAGACCACGAGACAGCCTTGCACGACACCCTGTCGGACCGCGAATACCAGACCCTGGTCATGATCGCCTCAGGCAAGGCGGTGGGTGCCATTGCCGAAGAACTCAAATTGTCCGTGAAAACCGTCAGCGAATACCGCGCGCGCTTGCTGGTCAAGATGAAACTCAAGAACAGCGCCGAACTGACGCATTACGCCATCCGCAACCAGTTGGTGGATTGACGCCAAAGCGGCATGCCCGCTGGCATCGGGCGAATTGACAGGACTTCTCCTTGCTTCTCGCACAATAAGTTCTTTGCCAACTCGCCTATCATGGGGATAATGAGAAATATCTGAAAAGGCTGTGTCTACATGTCCAGTAAATTGCCATCTTCACCAGCAAGCGCTCCCGCTGGCGCCACGCACACCGCCGCCGCCGCGGCGATGAATCCGGCCGATATCGCCCGCGAAGCGTTTCGCCGCCTGGCCACGCGCCGCATCGCCCCCACGCCCAGCGCCTACCGCGATATCTACAATGAAATCGCCGGCATCAGCGAACCGGCCGATACGCCTGCCGCCCCGGCAGCCGTGCTGGCCGCCAGCGCTCCCACGGAGAGCGGCGCGGAAAACGTCCTGACACAGTTTGCCGCCAAGATGAGCGAATCGGCGGGCGAACTGGGCGACTTTGGCCGCCGTTTCCAGCGGGCACTGAAGGCGCGCGACTGGGACAGCTATGCGCGCACCCTGGCGCAGCTGGCGGAAAAACAAGTCAAGAAGGGCGGCGGCATCGAATTGCCGCCCCTGCCGGACGGCGAACAGACGCGCACCCTGCGTGAATTGCTCAGCCGCACCCTGGGCTTTGCCGTCGCCACCTTGCTGACGGGCACGCCCGCGCTGGTGGAAGAAGCCGAATCGCTGGGCGCGGCCATCAAGCTGGCGCACACGGAAGAGGCACTGAACGAAGCGGCGCTGCGCCTGAAGCAGCTGTGCTACCAGATCGAACTCAAAAGCGGCGATACGGCCGAGCAGCAGGAATTGCTGCTGCGCCTGTTCAAGTTGCTGCTGGACAACGTCAGCCAATTGCTCGACGACGACAGCTGGCTGCGCGGCCAGGTCGATGCCGTGCAAAACCTGATCGCCGGCCCGCTCGACCAGCGCGCGCTGGAAGACGCCACGCGCAGCCTGAAGGAAGTCATCTACAAGCAAAGCCAGCTCAAGCACAGCCTGTCCGACGTCAAACTGACGGTGAAGAACATGATGATGACCTTCATCGACCGCCTGGGGCAAGTGGCGGCCAGCACGGGCGACTTCCATGAAAAGATCGGCGGCTATTCGGAAAAGATCAGCCAGGCAGAAAATATCAGCGAATTGAACAGTGTTCTCGACGAAGTCTTGCGCGAAACGCGCATGGTGCAGAACGAAGCCCTGCGCGCACGCGACAAGATGGTGCTGGCGCGCCAGGAAGTACAGGATGCGGAACAGCGCATCCACACCCTGGAAGCGAAGCTCCAGCATATGAGCGAACTGGTGCGGGAAGACCAGCTGACGGGCAGCCTGAACCGCCGTGGCCTGGACGATGTGTTCGAGCGCGAGACGGCCCGCTCCGACCGCCGCGGCACGCCGCTGTGCATCGCCATGCTGGACCTGGACGATTTCAAGCGCCTGAACGACACCTATGGCCACCTGGCCGGCGATGCCGCCTTGAAACACCTGGTGAAAATCGTCAAGGAAACCCTGCGCTCGATGGACGTCATCGCCCGCTTCGGCGGCGAGGAGTTCCTCATCCTGCTGCCGGAAACCACGGTCGAAGCCGCTTCGTCGACGATGACGCGCTTGCAGCGCGAGCTGACCCGGCATTTCTTCCTGCACGACAACGAGAAAGTCTTGATCACCTTTTCCGCCGGCGTGGCCCTGCGCCTGCCCAACGAAGACCAGGCCGAGCTGGTCAAGCGCGCCGACCGTGCCATGTACCAGGCCAAGCAGACAGGCAAGAATCGCGTGGTGGTGGCCGACTGAACGGCAACTTGCAGGCTGTCGCACATCATGCCCACCTTACGGTGGGTTTTTTTTGGCCTGCGCCCGGCACGGGCGTACGGCGGCGCTGCAGCGGCCGACATGCGCCCCCTGTGGCAATCTGAAGATACTGAATATTATTTCTCATATTTAATTATTTACAACCCTAAAGTTTCTTCAAAGCGTGCCGTATATGCGTCCTCGCCTATGGCAACTTGAGGGGCAAAACAAAAAATATACTCGCTGTATTTCCCTAAACTTTCCAAGGCCCACTCCGTTAATGAATATAACTGCGGTGTGAGTGTCCCGGAAGGCAGGGGCAGACCAAGGTACAAGGCACATAGCCAAAACATATAGCAAGGAGCTTCAAAATGGCCTCAGTCATCAATACCAATACCGCGTCACTGAATGCGCAACGCAACCTGAGCACATCGCAGTCGGCCCTGTCCACGTCATTGCAACGCCTGTCTTCGGGTTTGCGCATCAATAGCGCAAAAGACGATGCTGCTGGCCTGGCGATTTCCGAGCGCTTCACCTCGCAAATCCGCGGTCTCGATCAAGCCAAGCGCAACGCCAACGATGGCGTGTCGCTGCTGCAAACGGCCGAGGGCTCGCTGGCTTCGACGGGCGACATTCTGCAACGCGTACGCGAATTGTCGGTACAGTCGTCAAACGCCACCAACTCGGCTGGCGACCGCAAGGCCATCCAGGCCGAGGTAGGCCAGCTGCTGTCGGAAGCTGACCGCATCTCGCAAACGTCGGAATTCAACGGCCTGAAACTGCTCGACGGCTCGTTCGGCACGGCATCGTTCCAGGTGGGCGCCAATGCTGGGCAGACCATCCAGGCCACGACCGCCAACTTCCGCACGAGTAACTACGGCAACAATCAGGTATCAACCACGGCCCCCGCCACGATAACAACTGGTACGGCGTACTCAGCAGGCACGTTCGACATTCAAGGCTTGCAGTCCAAGACCGTCAACGTCAAAGTAACGGACACGGCACAATCGCTGGCCGCAACCATCAATGGTTCGACTGACGCAACTGGTGTCACGGCATCTGCCACCACCAACGAGTCAGCAGCGTTTGTTGCTGGCAAGGTCTACTCGCTGGCCGTCAAATCCGACAATGCCACCACGGCAGCCAACGTGACCTTCACCGTGGGCGCAGCACTGAACGCATCTGGCCTGGCTTCGGCTGTCAGCGCGTTTAACGATGTATCATCGACCACCGGCGTGACTGCCAAGCTGAACTCCAACAACGACGGTCTGGTTTTGACCAATGCTTCAGGCAACAACATTACGCTGACAAACAACAGCACCGATGCTACCTCGCTGATCACTGCAGCATCGATCAATGAAGCTGGCACCGTTGGCACGACCGCATCGATCGCCGCCAGTGGTGGTTCGGCCGTCACGATGGGCTATATTTCGATGAACTCCGACAAGGGCTTCTCGATCGGTGGCACGGTAACGGCCAACAACGGCATTTCAGCAGGCGCCGCCAGTCTGAAAGCGGTCGCTGACATCGACGTATCGACCGTCAAGGGATCGACCGATGCGTTGAAGATTCTTGACGCAGCCCTGTCGAAGGTCAACAGCCAGCGCGCTTCCTTCGGTGCCTTGCAGTCGCGTTTTGAAACGGCTGTCAGCAACCTGGAATCGACCTCGGAAAACCTGTCGGCTTCCCGTAGCCGCATCCAGGATACCGACTTCGCATCGGAAACAGCCAAGCTGACGCGCGGCCAGATCCTGCAACAAGCTGGTACCGCGATGCTGGCCCAGGCCAACTCGCTGCCTAACGGCGTGCTGTCGCTGCTGCGCGGTTAATCACCGCCAGGCAGTACCGTAGCTTAGCCCTCCCCGGCCGGTCAGATGACGCATCTTGATCTGCCGGGGATTTTTCTTTAGAGGACAACATCATGGATATCCAGGCAACAGGCGGCGTCCCAGCCGCACTGCAGCAGCGTACCGCGGTCACGTCAGGCACCACCACTACCGCCAAGCCTGCGGCGCCGGCGGCCACGGACAGCAAGCCCACCGACAAGGCCGCCAGCAAGGAAGACGCGCAGTCCGAGCTGAGAGAGGTCAAGCAGGCCGTCAGCGACATCAACAAGGCCATGCAGTTCATGTCGCGCGAACTGGAGTTTTCGGTCGACACCGACAGCGAGCGCACCGTCGTCAAGGTGATCGACCAGCAAACGCGCGAAGTCATCCGCCAGATGCCCACCAAGGAAGCGCTGGAAATCGGCAAGGCACTGGAAAAAGTGCAAGGCTTGCTGATCCGGCAAACGGCGTAAGCCGCCCCCGTGTCACCGCCTTGGGCATAGGATAAACAGGCGACCAAATACCCCTCTAAAGTATGGATGAAATATGCCGTTAACCAGTTATATTCATGCATTCTCTAGGAGGTCATTGTGGCTGTCTCATCCCTCAGTACTGGTGGCGTCCTCGACGTAAATAGCCTGGTCAGTCAACTGATGACCGTGGAAAGCCGCCCCTTTGTCGCCATGCAGAACAAAGAGAAGGCCATCACCACCCAATTATCCGCCTATGGCACCCTGAGCGGCGCCGTCGGCGCATTCCAGACCACCGTCACCGCGCTGGCCGATGCCTCGAAATACAAGGTGGCCAACGCCACCACCTCGGACGACAAGGTCCTGACTGCCACCGCCGGCAAGGACACCGTCAAGGGTAACTACAGTGTCAACGTGGGCCAACTGGCGCAGGCGCAAACCATCAGCGCCGCCGGACAGGTCAGCACCAGCGCGCTGATCGGTTCTGGCGCCAGCACCGTGCTCACTTTTGACTTCGGCAGCGTCACGGGCGGCACCCTGGCCGACGGCAAGTATACGGGGGCCACTTTCGATCTCGATGCGACGCGCACGGCCCGCACCGTCACCATCGACAGCAGCAACAACTCGCTGCAAGGCATCCGCGACGCCATCAACAAGGCTGGCGTCGGCGTGACCGCCAGCATTATTTCCGACGGTAGCAGCACGCCGAACCGCCTGGTGCTGACCTCGGACAAGAGCGGCGAAACGTCGAGCATGCGCGTTTCCGTCGCTGGCGACCAGGACTTGAGCGATTTATTGTCCTACGCGCCAAACGGCACGCAGAACATGAAGCAAAGCAATGCTGGCCAAAATGCCAAACTGACCGTCAATGGCGTGGCCATCACCAGCCCGACCAATAACGTCGACAACGCCGTGCCTGGCGTGACGATGTCGGTACTGAAGATCGGCACCAGCAATGTCGGCGTCAGCATGGATACCTCCGGCATCAAGACGGCCCTGAGCAACTTCGTCAAGGCCTACAATGATCTCAATACCACCGTCAACGGTCTGACGGCCGTCACGCCCGACCTGAAAAAGGGTGCGGCGCGCACGGGCGGCCCGCTGGTGGGCGACTCGACCACGCTGAGCCTGCAGGCGAGCTTGCGCAAGATGTTTTCCAGCAACGTGCCTGGCTTGTCAGGCAGCGTGACGAGCCTGAGCCAGCTGGGCGTCGCCTTCCAAAAGGATGGCACGCTCAAGCTCGATACGGGCAAGCTGCAAACGGCCATCGACAAGAGTCCGGACGACGTGATCAAGCTGCTGGCCACCTCCGGTTCGACCAGCGACAGCCTGGTCAGCTTCGTCAGCTCGACCAGTAACTCGACGGTCGGCACCAAGGCCATCTCGATTTCCAAGCTGGCCACGCAAGGCACCCTGGCGGGCAGCGCGCCAGCGGCTCTGAACATCATCGCTGGCGTCAACGACAACCTCTCGATGACGATCAATGGCGTCAGCAGCAAGGCCACGCTGGTGCCGGGCAACTACACGGCGGACAGCCTGGTCAGCCATCTGCAGTCGCTGATCAATGGCGCCTCCGGCAGCACCGACAAAACTGTCGGCGTGACGGTCAAGCAGGAAAACGGCATCATCAGTATTACCTCGAACAAATATGGTTCCGCGTCGAAGCTGGAAATTACCGGCAACGGCGCCGATGGGCTGTTTGGCAGCCCGACCATGACCACCGGCGTGGACGTAGCGGGCACCATCGACGGCGCCGTGGCCGTTGGCAGCGGTCAGACCCTGACCGGTGCGCCCGGCTCGGGCAGCGCCGGCATTGCGGTGCTGATCAACGGCGGCCAGTTGGGCGGCCGGGGCACGGTAAATATTTCGAAAGGCGTCAGCGCGCTGTTTGCCAGCACGACCGACAGCTACCTGGGCACGGCCGGCCTGATTCAAAACAAGAATGACGGCTTGAACAAGAGCATTGCCGATATCACCAAGCAGCGCGATGCGCTCAATAGCCGCCTGACCCTGACCGAGGCGAGGCTGCGCAAACAATACAGTTCGCTCGACGTGAAGCTCAGTTCGATGAACAGCACCACCAATTATTTGACTCAGCAACTGGCGAAGCTGTCTTAGAGTTAACGCATATCTACTAGAGGAAAACGAATGTTTGGATCATCAAACAAAGGCGCGCAATCCTACGCCAAGGTTGGCCTGGAAACGGGCATAGGCGCCGCTTCCCCGCACAAGCTGATCGCCATGCTGTACGACGGCGCCCTGGTAGCCGTGCTGAGCGCGCAGATGCACATGAAAGCTGGCAATATCCCGGAAAAGGGCAAGTCCATTTCACGCGCCATGCAACTGATCGACCAGGGACTGCGCGCCAGCCTGGACAAGAATGCGGGCGGCCAGATCGCCGAAAACCTCGATGCGCTGTATGAATACATGGGCGCGCGATTGCTGACGGCCAACCTGAAAAATGACCTGAGCATCCTCGAAGAGATACAGCGCCTTCTGACCGACCTGCGCGACACCTGGAACGCCATAGGCACGCCTTCCGGCATGAATATTGCCGCTAGCGATGCATCTGTTACCAGCATCTCCAACTATGCGAGCGCCTGAACCATGATGACCAATCAAGAAGTCCTGACCACGTATGAAACCATGCAGACCCTGACGGGCCGGATGGTGACGGCCGCCAGCAACGCCGACTGGGACGCGTTCGAAGCGCTGGAGCAGCAAGTGAGCGCGCATGTAGAAGCGCTGAAAGCGAATGAAGCAAAAGTCGTGCTGGAAAGCGCCGGCCGCCAGCGCAAGGTCGCCCTGATCAAGCAGATACTGGAAGACGACCGCAAGATCCGCGACCTGACCATGCCGTGGATGGCGCATTTGTCCAAGCTGATCAACAGCACGGGCACCGAACGGCGCCTGGCCAACGCCTACGGCGTCTAAACGCAAGCGGGGGCGCCATGTTGCCGAAGATGGATGCCATCGGCATGCCGCCCCTGACACCGGTCAAGGGCGCGCGCCCGGCCGACGCCGTCGCCGACCCGCGCCAGGCCGAGTTCCAGCGCTCGCTGCAGGGACTGATCGGCAAATCCATGCAGGGCCAGGTGCTGGCGCGCATGGGCGATGGCAGCTACCTGGTGCGGGTGGCCGGCACGCCGGCCCGCATGCAGCTGCCCGCCGGCGCCCAGCCGGGCACCGAAATTCCCCTGACCCTGATCGGCATCAATCCCCGCCCCTCGTTTCAAATCGGCACTCACCGCGACCAGCCCGCCAGCGCCCTGCTGACGTATGCCGACGCGGAGGCCGAACCCGACGCCCTTGAAGCGCGCGGTCCCCACACCGGCGCCGCCCAGGCGGGCACGCGCGCCAGCAGCACGGCCGCCACCCTGCTCAGCCGCGCGCCCCTGACGCCGGCCAACTTGCTGCCCGCCCTGGCAGGCGATACGCCGGCGCCGGAACTGAGCACCACCGCGCGCGCCATCAGCAGCGTACTCAGCCAGGCTGAAAGCGTGCCCGGCGCGCCCCTGGCGCTGGTCGGCAAGACGCCGTTGATGGCCGCGCCGGGAGCCGATCCCGCCCAGGTGGCACAAAAGCTGCGCGACACGGTCGGCAGCAGCGGCCTGTTCTATGAATCGCACGTGGCCGAATGGGCCGAAGGCAAGCGCCCGCTGGCCTCGCTGCTGCTGGAACCGCAAATGCAAAAGGCCGCGCCGGGCGAGACGCCCAGGACGGGCACCGACCTGGCCTCGGCGCAACTGATCAATTTACAGCTGCATACGCACGAACAGGCGCGCGTGCAGTGGCAGGGCGAAGCCTGGCCCGGCCAGAAGATGCAGTGGGATATCAGCCAGGATACGCCGGAAGGACAGCAGCACGCTGGCACGCAGGACGACGAGGAAGCGACGGCCTGGCGCAGCAATGTGCGCTTCCAGTTCCCCCTGCTGGGCGACCTGGCCGCGCACGTGGTCTTGCAGGGCGGCCGGGTGGCCATCCAGCTGCAGGCCGGCAGCGACGCCAGCGCCGATACCTTGCGCCAGCATGCGGCGCGCCTGGAAGCGTCGCTGGACGCCGCCGGCTGGCCGCTGTCGTCATTGACGATCGCCGGCACGCCGGAGGCGGCCGGGCCAGCGGAAGCAGATGATGCTTGACGACACCAAGCGCAAGGTGCCGCAGACGGCCGTCGCCCTGGCCTACCAGAGCGGCACGCCGGCGCCCAAGGTGGTGGCCAAGGGCAGCGGCCTGATCGCGGACCAGATCATCAGCACGGCGCGCGAACACGGCGTCTTCGTGCATGAATCGAAGGAATTGGTGGCGCTGTTGATGGATGTCGACCTGGACCGCCAGATTCCACCCGGCCTGTATCGGGCGATTGCGGAACTGCTGGCCTGGTTATATCATATTGAATCTGCGAATGGCGGACCGATCCCGCCGCCGCCCGACACCAGCGTCCACCTCACCGATACATAGACAGGCATCAATGCAAGCACATATTATGGATTCCGGCCTCGAAAACTGGCATGACTTTGAAGTGGAATCGCGGCGGGAAATCGTCGCCTTGCTGCGCAGCATCAGCGAAAAGAACCAGCTAATCCGCATGCTGATCCATGGTGAATCCGATGTGTGCGTCACCTCCATCCTGGAAGTCGATGCCGACCACAATACCGTCATCCTCGACCGTTCCGTGAACAACGACCAGAACCGGCGCATGCTGGCCGCCAAGGGCATCTCGTTTGAAACGTCGCTAGACAAGATCCGCATCCTGTTTGCCAGTGCCCAGGTGCAAGAGTGCAATTACGGCGGCACACCCGCCTTGAAAATTGCCATTCCAGAAACATTGATCCGCCTGCAGCGGCGCGAGTATTACCGCATGACCACGCCCGTGAGCAATCCCGTGCGCGTCTCGATTCCCCTGCCACCCTCGCTGGGCGGCACCGACACCCTGTTTCCGCTGGCCGACATCAGCTGCGGCGGCATCGCCATCCTGGACAATAAACTGATACTGGGCGAGACCATCGGCAGGGACTATCCCGGTTGCCGCATCGACTTGCCTGACGTCGGCATCGTCACCGCCACCTTGCAAATTCGCAATTCGCTGGACATGACCCTGCTGAACAACAAGCTGAACCGCCGCCTGGGCTGCCAGTTCGTCGACCTGCCGCGCAGCATGCTGGCGCACGTGCAGCGCTATATCACGCGGCTGGAGCGTGAGAGGAATGCGCGCATGGCGGGGTTAGGTTAACACCTTACAAACCTACTGCGCGTCGCCATTTGCGGCCTGCGATGCTCACTGTACTAGAGTACAGTTCCGCTTCTCGGCCACAACTGGCTTCCGCTCGCTACGGTTTGTAAGGCGTTCGTGACATAGCAATACACTTGCCTGTATCAAACCTGCATATTCATGATCTCGTGATACGCCGATACGAGCTTGTTTCTCACCTGCACCGTCGCCTGGAATTCGATGCTCGATTTTTGCATCGACACCATCACATCCGACAGGCTGACCTTTTCGTCACCCATGGTAAAGCGCTGGCCCATCGCCGACGACGCCTTTTGCGCGCCGCTCACGGAATCGAGCGCGCTCTTGAAGGCATCGGCAAAATTCACCTTCGCTGCCGGCATTTCAGTCTGGATCGCCGGTATTTTCGCCTCCGGCCGCGTGGCCGCCGACTTCAGTTGCGCGATCATCGCCTCGATCCTGCTGCTATCGATACCGCCTGTTTTCACTTTGCCTCCCGATTCTGGTCTGCTTCATATCTGTTCCATGCCTGTTGCACCCAGAGAACAAAACCCTGGCTTGCAAGGCAACGACGGGTACAATAACTTCCGTCACATGTTGCCAGGGTTCCACAATACCAGCGCCAACGCCAGCCGCTCGGCCGAGCAGGCGGCAAAAGCGCCTTCTGTTTGGACGATTGAAGCGCGTGACAGTGGCGGATAATTCTGCATATCGCCCCTCCTCCCGAGGAAGCGGCCCCCACGCACCACCCAACACCCGTCAAACCACACGCCCTGGAAGGCAATCATGGCTGTAGCCGAAGAAATCGATGTGAACCGCATACCGCCGGAACCGGCGCCTGCCCGCTCGCCCGTGGAGTCCGTGCAAGCGTTCGCCAAGACGCCGATGGGCAAGAATTTCTTGCGCGGCCTGGGTGTGGCGGCACTGATCGCCATCGGCGTGGCCCTGTACATGTGGAACCAGCCCCCCGAATACAAGGTCCTGTTCTCCAACTATACGGACCGCGACGGCGGTGCCATCACCGCATCGCTGGACCAGCTGGGCATCAAGCACAAGTTTTCCGAAGGCGGCGGCGCCATTCTCGTGCCCACCGAGCAAGTCCACGATGCGCGCCTGAAACTGGCGGCGCAAGGCTTGCCGAAGGGCGGCAACGTGGGTTTCGAGCTGATGGAAAACCAGAAGCTGGGCGTCTCGCAATTCCTGGAACAGGTCAATTTCCAGCGCGCCCTCGAAGGCGAACTGGCGAAATCGATCGAATCGGTGTCCGCCGTCGACACGGCAAGAGTCCACCTGGCCCTGCCCAAACCGTCCGTCTTCGTGCGCGAACAGCAAAAACCGACGGCTTCCGTGCTGCTGAACCTGCATCCGGGCCGCGGCCTGGACCAGTTACAGGTCAGCGCCATCGTGCACCTGGTGGCGTCCAGCGTGCCGGAATTGCTTCCAGTCAATGTCACCGTGGTCGACCAGGCCGGCAGCTTGCTGTCGAACCAGGAAAAGGACAAGGACCGCGCCAACGGCATCAAGAGCCTGGACCCGAACCAGTTAAAGTACGTGCAGCAATTGCAGCAAAGCGTGATCAAGCAAGTCGAATCGATCTTGCTGCCCATCGTCGGCGAAGGCAATGTGCGCGCCGAAGCGACGGCCGACGTGGATTTCTCGCAAAGCGAGCAGGCGGCCGAAACCTACAAGCCGAACTCGCCGCCGGAAGCATCCACCATCCGCAGCCAGCAAACGAGCGAATCGACGGGCGCCGGCAATGCCAACCCGTCCGGCGTGCCGGGTGCGCTGTCGAACCAGCCGCCGGGCGTGGCCACGGCGCCGTTGACGGCGGAAGCGCCAGGCGCACCGGCCGGTGCAGCGACGGCACCGAGCCAGAAGGAATCGACGACAAATTACGAAGTTGACAAGACCGTGCGCTACGAGCAGAAATCCATGGGCGGCCTGCGCCGCCTGTCGGTGGCCGTCGTCGTCAACTACCGCCGCAGCTTCGACAAGGATGGCAAGGTCACGGTCAAGCCGATTTCGCCTGCCGAAATGGTGCAGATCAATAACCTGGTCAAGGAAGCGATGGGCTACAACAAGGAGCGGGGCGACAGCTTCAGCGTGGCCAACTCGCCGTTCGACGGCATCGACCGCGCGCCGGAAGGCAAGCTGGAGTGGTGGCGCGACCCGGCCAACCTGCCGCTGGCCAAGGAACTGGCGAAATTCCTCATCACGGCCCTGATCCTGTTGTATATCTTCATCAAGATCGTGCGCCCGATGCTGCGCCCCGTGATGCGCAAGATCGACGATTTCGGCGCGCCACCACCCGTCATCGAGCCGGAACTGGCCAAGGACGGCGCAGAAAACGAAGTCCTGCTCAGCGAAGCGGAGCTGGAAGAACTGGAAGAAGATACGGCCCGCGGTTATCGCGAAAACCTGGCGATGGCGAGGAAACTGGCACAGGACGACCCACGCGTGGTGGCCAACGTAATCAAAGCATGGATAGGCAATAATGAGTGAGACAACGGGACTGCAAAAAGCATCGATCCTGATGCTGGCACTGGGCGAGAGCGAAGCGGCCGAGGTCATGAAATTCCTCGGCCCGCGCGAAGTGCTGAAACTGGGCGCCGCCATGGCCACCATGAAGGGCATTGCGCACGAACAGGTGGTCGAGGTGCTCGACGACTTCCGCGCGCAGACGGAACTCAATTCCACCGTCGGCCTCGATTCGGACGAATACATCCGGCAAGTGCTGACCAAGGCGCTGGGCGACGACAAGGCGTCGGTGCTGCTGTCGCGCATCCTGGGCGGCAAGGATGCGTCCGGCATCGAATCGCTGAAATGGATGGATTCGCAATCCGTGTCCGAACTGATCCGCAACGAACACCCGCAGATCATCGCCACCATCCTGGTCCACCTGGAACGCGACCAGGCGTGCGAAATCCTCGGCCATTTCACGGACCGCCTGCGCAACGACGTGGTGCTGCGCATCGCCACCCTGGACGGCGTGCAGCCGGCCGCCTTGCGCGAACTCAACGATGTGCTGACGAAACTGCTGTCGGGTAACGAAAACATCAAGAAATCGTCGCTGGGCGGTGTGCGCGCGGCGGCCGAGATCCTTAACTTCATGAGCGGCGAGCAAGAAGGCTCCGTCATGGACAATATCAAGAACTACGACAACGACATGGCGCAAAAGATCATGGACGAAATGTTCGTGTTCGACAACGTGATCGACATCGACGACCGCGGCATCCAGTTGCTGCTGCGCGAAGTACAGTCGGAAATGCTGATCATCGCCCTGAAAGGTGCCTCGCAAGAGCTGCGCGACAAGATCTTCAAGAACATGTCGCAGCGTGCCGGCGAGATGATGCGCGAAGACCTGGAGTCGAAAGGCCCCGTGCGCCTGTCGGAAGTGGAGTCGCAGCAGAAACAGATCCTGCAAATCGTGCGCCGCCTGGCGGACGAAGGGCAGATAGTCCTGGGTGGAAAAGGCGAGGATTCGTTTGTCTAATTTAATACCCAAAGAGCAGCAAACCGCTTACCAGCGCTGGGAAATGACCTCGTTTGGCGACGAGCGTCCCAGCGTGGTGGCGGCGCGCAAGCTGCTCGAACCCGATCCTGAACCCGAATTCGACCCGGAAATGGATCCATACGGCGAGCTGTCGGAAGCAGAGCCGGCCGCGCCGCTGGAATACCCGACGCAGGAAGAACTCGACGCCATCCGCGAGGAAGCGCGCGCCACCGCCTTCGATGAGGGCCGCGCCGCCGGCTATGCGGAAGGCCACGCGGCCGGGCATGCCGATGGCCATGCCGAGTCATATGCGCAAGGCAAGGCCGCTTCCGCCATCGAGTTGGCGCATCTGCAAAGCATCGCCGTCGACTTCGGCACGGCCGTGCACCAGGCCGATGAACTGATCGCCAACGACGTCATGGAACTGGCCTTGCAACTGGCCAAGGCCATGCTGAAGACGGCCTTGCCCGTGCGCCCCGAGCTGATGCTGCCGCTGGTGCGCGAAGCCATCGAGTATTTGCCTGTGCTGCAACAACCGGCCTTGCTGATGCTCAATCCGGAAGATGCGCAAGTGGTGCGCGACGGCATCGGCGATGAACTCGACAAGGGTGGCTGGAGGGTCATCGAAGACCCGTCCGTGGAACGCGGCGGCTGCAAGATCGACACGGCCAGCAACCAGATCGATGCGCAAAGCTCCACCCGCTGGCAGCGCCTGACGCATGCGCTGGGCAAGGACCTGGACTGGCTGGCGCCGTGAGCGAGCCCGTCAAAGGCCCAACTGCCCATGCGGCGCGCTGGCGCGCCTACCTGAGCGACTGTTCGGCCGTGGTCGGCTTTGTGGAACCAATGCAAATATCGGGCCGGGTCACGCGCGTGGCCGGCCTGGTGATGGAAGCGGTGGGCCTGCGCCTGGCCGTCGGCGCCGCCTGCACCGTGCCGCTGCCCAATGGCGGCAGGGTCGAGGCGGAAGTCGTGGGCTTTGAAGGCGAGCGCCTGTTTTTGATGCCGCAAAGCGATGTCGAAGGCATCGTGCCCGGCACGCGCGTGTTTTCCGTCGAACCGGCCATCCCCCGTCCCGGCAGCGTGGCGCATCCGCGCCGCCGCCCCAGCGACCGCGCGCGCCACCTGCCCGTGGGACCGCAACTGCTGGGCCGCGTGCTCGACGGCGCGGGCCGTCCGCTCGACCAGCTCGGCCCCCTGCTCACGACGGACAGCGCCCCCATCAACGTTCGCCCCGCCAATCCGCTGGGCCGCGCGCCCATCGTGACCACGCTGGACGTGGGCGTGCGCTCGATCAATGCCATGCTGACCGTGGGCCGGGGCCAGCGCATGGGCCTGTTCGCCGGTTCCGGCGTGGGCAAGAGCGTGCTGCTGGGCATGATGGCCCGCTACACGGAGGCGGACGTGATCGTCGTCGGCCTGATCGGCGAACGGGGACGCGAAGTCAAGGAATTCATCGAGCAAATCCTCGGTGCGGAAGGCCTGGCCCGCTCCGTCGTCGTGGCGGCGCCGGCCGACACGCCGCCGCTGATGCGCCTGCAGGGCGCCGCGTATGCGACGGCCATTGCCGAGTATTTCCGCGACCAGGGGCAAAACGTGCTGTTGATCATGGATTCGCTGACCCGCTACGCCATGGCGCAGCGCGAAATCGCCCTGGCCATCGGCGAACCGCCCGCTACCAAGGGGTATCCGCCGTCCGTCTTCGCCAAGCTGCCCGTGCTGGTGGAGCGGGCCGGCAATGGCGAGGAAGGCGGCGGCTCGATCACCGCCTTCTACACCGTGCTGACCGAGGGCGATGACCAGCAAGACCCGATCGCCGACTCGGCGCGCGCGATTCTCGATGGCCACATCGTGCTGAACCGGCGCCTGGCCGAGGCGGGCCATTATCCCGCCATTGACATCGAGCAATCGATTTCGCGCGCCGCCCACTCGATCACCACGCATGAACACCAGCAGCAGGCGCGCAAGCTGAAACAGCTGTATTCGCGCTATGAACGCAGCCGCGACCTGATCAGCGTGGGCGCCTACAGCGCCGGCACCGACCCCGTACTGGACCAGGCCATCGCCCTGCATGAAAAGATCGAGGCGTTTTTGCAACAGCAAATCACCGAGCGGGTCAGCATGGACGAGAGCTTGGGGCAACTTACCGCTCTATTCGACTGATTAGGGCTTGCATGGCGGGAATATAATCAGGCATGGCTTCTCCTTCCCAACTTGCAACCCTGATCGACCTTGCCCAGCGCGAAACGGACGATTGCGCCAAGCGCCTGGGCGCGGCCCTGAAAGCGCTCGACGATTGCCGCCAGAAGCTCGACATGCTGTCCGGCTACCGCGACGACTATGCCCAGCGCTTCGAGGCGAGCATGAGCAACGGCATCACGCCCATGGCTTACCGCAATTTCCAGGCCTTCATGGTCAAGCTCGACAGCGCCATCCAGGGCCAGCAGCAGGTGGTCGAACATGCGCAAGCACGCAGCGAGAATGAAAAGATGCGCTGGCAACTGGCCGAACGCAAGCGCATGTCGTACACCACCCTGAACAATCGGGCGCAGGAACAGGCGCTGAAGCTGGAAAACAAGCGCGACCAGAAAGCAATGGATGAGCACGCGGCGCGACAAGCCTATTACAAACGCTAAGCAACACTGAGGCAGCATCATGCAAACCCAGCCAACACCGATTTCCCAGATTATCTCGCCAAACGCCACGCCGGGCACCGCCAACCGCAGCCAGGCGCCCACCAGCAGCACGGCGGGCGACTTCCAGCGCACCCTGAACCGCCAGATCGAGCAACGCCAGGCCAGCCGCAATATGGAGCAAGCGCAAGTACAAGCGTCGGCGGCAGCCCGCCCCGCCAGCCATGCTGCCATGCAGGCGCCGGCCAAGGACACGACGCCGGCGCACGCGGACACCACCGAACCGGCCACCAACAAGGAACAGCCATCCGCGCCCGCTACCAGCGACAGCGCCACGGCCGAGGCCGAGGCCAGCGTGCCCGCCGCGACAGTCCCGCCGCCTGCCGATCCGGCCGCCGAGATGCTGGCCCTGGTGGGCAGCATCCAGCTGGCAATCCAGCCGCCAGCGGCCAAGGCCGCGCCGGAACTGCCCGTGCGCTCCAGCGTCAAGACCGAGGGCAAGAACCTGGCAACAGGGGCCTTGCTGGCAGCCGGCCAGGGCAGCGGCAAGGCCGCCGCCACAGTCATCGCGCAAGCCGACAGCGGCGACTTTGCCGACAGCCTGGGCCTGGCCCAAGGCAAGACAAGCGCCACGCCAGGCACCAGCGTGCCGAGCGGCAAGGCCGAGCCGGGCAAGCTGGCCATCGATGCGCAGCTGGCGGCCACGGCCAAGGCTGGCAGCGCCGTGAGCGACGCGAGCATCAAGGAAGCACCTGCCGACCTGAGCCGCCTGGCGGCCCAGTTGCAGCCAGGCGCGCTGCAGCAGGCCGCCGCCGCTGTGGCCGTGCCGGCAGACAAGCTGACGGGCCGGGTCGGCACGCCGGCCTGGGACCAGCAGCTGGGACAGAAAGTCGTGTGGATGGCGGCCGGTGGCGACCAGAGCGCCACCCTGACCCTGAATCCACCCGACCTGGGACCTGTGCAAGTGGTCCTGACGGTCACCAATGACCAGGCCGATGCCGCCTTCATGTCGGCCCAGCCCGAAGTACGCCAGGCGCTGGAAGCGGCCATGCCGCGCCTACGCGAGATGATGAGCGAAGCGGGCATCGCCTTCGGCAGCGCCACCGTCTCGGCCGGCACGCCGGAACAGCAACACAATGGCGAGCGTGCCGCCTCGGGCGAACGCCGCGGCAATGGCCAGGGCGGCGGCGTCTCCGGTGGCGAGATCGCCATCGCGCCGGCTGCAGGCGGACGCAGCCGCCCCAGCCTGAGTGCAGTGGATACCTTTGCCTGAGGCCAATTCGTCGGCCGCAGGCCTCAGGCGCCTCCCAGAGAGTAACTTTTCGTCTAAAAACAGCGAGTTGAGGGCGCTTCCGCCCTCTTTTCACTGCATCCTTCTGCGCAGAATTTGCCGATAATGACATAATGGCGTCGTGATCCACTTCCATGCACTCGAGTACCATTGAAAGCAAATCCAAAAATGAAAGCAGATCCGAAAGCAGATGCAGGCCTGGCCCCCCCCGGCGCCTCGAAAAAGAAGCTTCTGATCATCGTACTGGCCTCGGTGCTGGTGGCTGGCGGCATCGGTGGTGGTGCAGCCTGGTACTTCCTGCATGGCAAGGCCGATAAAGAAGAAGCGGCGCCCAGCAAGAAAAAACATGCCGCTTCCAAGGCAGGCCCTCCCGTCTTCGTGCCCATCGACTCCTTCACCGTCAACTTGCAGCCGGAAAATGGCGAGCAATACCTGCAGATCGCCTTCACCTTGCAGGCGAGCAGCGCGGAAGAAATGGACTTGATCAAGGTCAACATGCCGAAAGTGCGCAGCCGCTTGCTGCTGCTGCTGTCCGGCAAGAAGGCATCCGAACTCAATACCGTGGAAGGCAAGCAGCAACTGGCGGCCGAAATCATCAATCAGGTGAACCAGCCGTTCGAGGACAAAGGGCCGGAGCAGGACGTGACGGACGTATTATTTACCGCATTCATCATTCAATAAGCAGCCATGGCCGATAATTTCCTCTCCCAGGAAGAAGTCGATGCCCTTCTGAAGGGCGTCAACGGAGACCAGGACGACGCGCAGGCGCCGGAAGATGTCACGGGAGTTCGTACCTACAACCTGGCAACCCAGGAGCGCATCGTGCGCGGCCGGATGCCAACGTTGGAAATTATCAACGAGCGTTTCGCCCGCCTGCTGCGCGTGGGCCTGTTCAACTTCCTGCGCCGCAGTGCCGAAGTGTCGGTGGGTTCCGTGCGCGTCTCGAAGTACAGCGAGTTCATCCGCAACCTGGTGGTGCCGACCAATCTGAACCTGGTGCACATGAAGCCGCTGCGCGGCACGGCCCTGATGGTCTTCGATCCGGGCCTGGTGTTCCTGCTGGTCGACAATCTGTTTGGCGGCGACGGACGTTTTCATACGCGTGTCGAAGGACGCGACTTTACGCAGACGGAGCAGCGCATCATCTTGCGCATCCTCGACATCGTCTTTGAAGCCTATACCAAGTCGTGGGAACCGGTCTTCCCCGTCGAGTTCGAATATATCCGCTCGGAAATGAACACGCAGTTCGCCAACATCGCCACGCCGAACGAGGTCGTCGTCGCCTCGACGTTTACGGTGGAACTGGGCTCCGTTTCCGGACAAATCCACTTCTGCATGCCGTATTCGATGATCGAACCGATCCGCGATTCGCTGACCTCGAGCCTGCAAGGCGAAGCGCTGGAAGTGGACAAGCGCTGGATCCGCCTGATGACACAGCAGATCCAGATCGCCGAAGTCGAACTGGTGGCGTCGCTGGGCACGGCGCGCGTCTCGTTCGACGAGATTTTGAACATGAAGGTGGGCGACATCATTCCGCTCAATATTCCCGAACTGATCGCCGCCACCGTCGACGGCGTGCCCGTGATGGATTGCACATATGGCGTGTTGAACGGACAATATGCGCTGAAGGTTGAAAAGTTATTGGCAAATTCCGATAACATGAATAATCACTAAATACCTACCCGGGCCGCGTTGCGGTCCGTATCTGTACAACAGGAGAAACACATGTCTGACAACCAAGACGACCAAAGCGCGGAAGACGATTGGGGCGCGGCCATTGCCGAGCAGGCCAAGGCGGAAGCCGAAGCGCTGCAAAATCAGGCCGCCAATACGGCCAGCGCGGCCAGCGCGGCCGTGTTCAAGGACTTTTCCAAGCAGGCGTCGAAGTCGGAAACGCACAACGATATCGATTTCATCCTCGATATCCCCGTGCAACTGACGGTCGAACTGGGCCGTACCAAGATCGCCATCAAGAACCTGCTGCAACTGGCACAGGGTTCCGTGGTCGAACTCGACGGCCTGGCGGGCGAACCGATGGACGTGCTGGTGAACGGCTGCCTGATCGCCCAGGGCGAAGTGGTGGTGGTGAATGACAAGTTTGGTATCCGCCTGACCGACATCATCACGCCTTCCGAACGCATCCGAAAATTGAATAAATGAAGCCTGGCCTGTTGATTTCCACCGTGCTGCCGCTCATGGCGGCATGCAGCATTGCGCTGGCGGCGCCCGCTTCGGCGCCCGTACTAGCTTCGGTCCCGGCCGAAACGGCGGCGCCCAGCGCAGCTGCCGAAGTGGCATCTGAAAAACCCGCCGCTGCAGCGGCACCCGCACCTGCCCTGCCCGCCATGCCGGCGGGCGCGCCCATGACGATGGCGCCGACGAGCTCGGCCGGCAGCTTGCTGCAAACCATCCTGGCGCTGGTGTTCGTGCTGGCCCTGCTGATCGGCCTGGCCTGGTTCATGAAGCGCTATGGCCCCAAAGTCATGGGCGGCAACAACAAGATGCGCGTCGTCAGCTCGCTCAATCTGGGCGGACGCGAACGCATCGTCCTCGTCGAAGTGGCCGACCAGTGGATCGTCGTCGGCGCCTCGCCCGGCCGTATCAACGCGCTGGCCACCATGCCGCGCCAGGAAGGCGAGTTGCCGCAACTGGCAACGACGCAAAACGGCCCCGCGGCCGCCAATTTTTCCGAGTGGCTGAAACAGACCATCGAAAAACGCAATGGGAAATAAGCAGCAGATGGCGTGGTCCCACGTAAAGACTCCCCTGATCTGGCTGCTGGCGGCCGCCGCCCTGGCCTTGCCGCTGTGGGCCATGGCCCAGCCGGGTATCCCGGCCTTCAACAGTACGCCGGCGCCGGGCGGCGGACAGAATTACTCGCTGCCGGTGCAGACGCTCATCCTGATGACGTCGCTCACCTTCCTGCCGGCGGCCCTCTTGATGATGACCTGCTTTACGCGCATCATCATCGTTCTGTCCCTGCTGCGCCAGGCCATTGGCACGCAATCGGCGCCGCCGAACCAGGTGCTGGTGGGACTGGCCCTGTTCCTGACCCTGTTCGTCATGGGCCCCGTGTTCGACAAGATTTATACGGATGCCTATCTTCCTTACCAGGAAAACAAGATCAGCATGCAGCAGGCGATGGACAAGGGCGTCGATCCCCTGAAAACCTTCATGCTCAAGCAGACGCGCCAGGCCGACCTGGCCCTGTTTGCCAAGATGTCGCGCTCGCCGGCCCTGCAAGGCCCGGAAGACGTGCCGCTGCGCATCCTCGTGCCCGCCTTCGTCACCAGCGAACTGAAAACGGCATTCCAGATCGGCTTTGCCATCTTCATCCCGTTTTTGATCATCGACATGGTGGTCGCCAGCGTGCTGATGTCGATGGGGATGATGATGATGTCGCCGGCGACGATCTCGCTGCCGTTCAAGCTGATGCTGTTCGTGCTGGTCGATGGCTGGCAATTGCTGCTGGGCTCCTTGTCTCAGAGTTTTTACTAGGGGAAGTACGATGACACCCGAAAGCGTCATGACCCTGGGCCGCCATGCGATGGAAATCACCCTGATGGTGGCCGCGCCCATGCTGCTCGTCGCCCTCATCATCGGCTTGATCGTGAGTATTTTCCAGGCGGCCACGCAGATCAACGAATCGACCCTGTCTTTCATCCCCAAGCTGGTCGGCATCTTTGTCGCCCTCGTCGTGGCCGGTCCGTGGATGCTGTCCGTCATGCTCGACTACATGCGCCAGGTATTTACCGGCATTCCGAACCTGGTGGGTTAGTGCAGCCACCATTGCCATGCTGACCCTGTCGAGCATCGAACTGAACACGTGGATCGCAGCACTGCTGTGGCCGCTTAGCCGCATCCTCGGCCTGATCGCGGCCGCGCCCCTGTTCGGCAATGCGGCCGTGCCGGCCAGCGTCAAGGTGACCCTGGGCGCGCTGCTGGCCATGATCATCGCTCCCACCGTGCCGGCCTTGCCGGCCGTCAACCCGATGTCCTTGCCCGGTTTGCTGATCCTGACGCAAGAGATGCTGGTGGGCCTGGCCATGGGCTTCTCCATCCGCATCGTGTTTTCCGCCGTCGAAATGGCCGGCGAGCTCAGCAGTCTCACCATGGGCCTGGGCTTCGCCTCGTTCTTCGACCCGCAAACCAAGGGCAGGTCTTCCGCCATCAGCCAGTTCCTCGTCATGCTGGCCACCTTGATGTTCTTGACAGTCAACGGCCACCTGGTCTTGCTGGCGGCGCTGGCGGAAAGCTTTGTCAGCCTGCCCATTTCATCGAGTCCCATCAGCGGCGGCGGTTTCCAGCAATTGGCGGCCTGGGGCGGGGAAATCTTCCGCTCCGGCCTGCAGATTTCGCTGCCCATCATCGCCGCCCTGCTGCTGACCAACGTGGCGCTGGGCATTTTGACGCGGGCCGCGCCGCAGCTGAACATTTTCGGTATCGGTTTTCCCGTGACCCTGGGCGTGGGCTTGCTGGTGATCAGCATGGTCCTGCCCTACCTGGCCACGCCCTTCCAGAATATGTTCCTGCGCGGCATAGAAACGGCGCGTTTGCTGCCGCGCGGCTTCGCCACGCGCGACCGGCCACCGCCGCCCGCGCCGTCGAATCCCCTGCGCCCGGCGCCGCCTGCGCCGGCAGCGCTGCCGGCGGCGCGCTGATCAGGGCTAGCCGCCCAGCGCGTGGCGCAGCAGCAGCGCCGACAGCACGAACATGGTGACGCCGATCAAGCCATCGAGCACTTGCCAGGCGCGGGGCCGCGCAAACCACGGCGCCAGCCGGCGCGCGCCATAGCCCAGCGCAGCAAACCACAGCAGACTGGCAGCGCTGGCGCCGGCGATAAACCAGCCGCGCAGCGCACCCGGCTGCTGGGCGCCAATACTGCCCACCAGCAATACCGTATCCAGATACACATGCGGATTGAGCAAGGTAAATGCCGCCGCCTGGGCCAGGATGGCGCCCAGGCCCAGTCCGGCACCGCCCTCGGCGGCGCGCAGCTGCTGCGGCCGGCGGGCGCGCCGCAGCGCTTGCCAACCGTAGACGGCAAGGAAAACGGCGCCGCCCAGCGCCAGTGCGCTGGCCAGCAAGGGGCGCTGTCCCAGCGCACGGGCCATGCCCAGCACGCCGGCGCCAATCAGCGCCGCATCGGCCAGCGCGCAAAACAGCACGATGGCGCCCACATGTTCGCGGCGCAAGCCTTGCCGCAAGACAAAGGCATTTTGCGAGCCGATGGCAACGATGAGTCCCAGACCCAGGGTCATGCCCTGGAAAAAGACGGAAAAAACGAGTGGGGTGGTGGCGGAGAGTGTCATGCGGCGATCTTGCCAGCCGCACGCAATGAAGGCAAACTACCTTTTCTACAGCAAGTTAAGGAAAACTTCATCCATGCTCGATTATGCCGCCCTGGGCGCCCTGGCCGCCGTCATCCGCGAAGGCAGTTTCGAGCGTGCGGCACGCGCCTTGCACGTGACGCCATCGGCCATTTCGCAGCGCATCCGCCTGCTGGAAGAGCGCGTCGGTTGCGCGCTGGTGATACGCGATCAGCCTTGCCGCGCTACGGAAACGGGCCGGCGCCTGTGCCAGCACGTGGACCAGGTACAACTGCTCGAGCAGGATTTGCAGGGGACCGTGCCGGCGCTGGCGCAGGCAGCACTGGGCGTGTCGCGCGCCACGCTGCCCGTCGCCGTGAATGCCGACAGCCTGGCCACTTGGCTGGCGCCCGCCATCGCCGCCTTCGCGGCCGGGCACCCGGTGCTGCTGCAAGTGGCCGTCGACGACCAGGACCATACGGCCGAGTGGCTGCGCAGCGGCGCCGTGCTGGCCGCCGTCAGCGCCACGGCCCGGCCCGCATCGGGCTGCAACAGCCGCCCGCTGGGCGACATGCGCTACCTGGCGGCTGCCAGTCCCGCCTTCCTGCAGCGGCATTTTGCCCATGGCGTGGGTGCCGCCAGCCTGGCCCTGGCGCCCAGCCTCGTCTTCAATGCCAAGGACGAGCTGCAATCGCGCTGGGTGCGGCGCCTGTGCCACCGGCATGTGGAATTGCCGCGCCATACCCTGCCCTCGCCGCACGCCTTCGTCACGGCCGGCCTGGCCGGCATGGGCTGGGGCTTGCATCCGCAGGCGCTGATCCAGCCTCATCTTGACAATGGCAGCCTGGTCGAACTGCTGCCCGCTACGCCCCTGGATGTGCCCCTGCACTGGCACACGGCACGCGCCGCGTCCGGCCTGCTCGACGGTTTGAGCGCAGCCATCCTGGCCGCCGCCAGCACGGGCCTGCTGCCGCCCTGATTGCCAGGCTCAGGGCTGGTCGCTGCTGAGCGCGAAACGCCAGTGCCGCACATCGACATTCAGCCGCAACTGGTGATGTTTGACCAGGTAGCGCACGCCGACCAGCGCCGCCGCCAGTCCCGACAGGGCGGCGATGCCCAGCGCCCAGCGCGGGCCGAAGGTATCGGCCACCCAGCCCACGACGGGTGCGCCCAGCGGCGTGCCGCCCGCCGAGATGGCCAGCAGGATCGCCATCACGCGGCCCCGCATGGCGGGCGCCGTCGACAATTGCACACTGCTGTTGACGCTGGTGGTAAACGTTTGCGCGGCGATGCCGATGACTACCAGCATCATGCCGAACAGCCAATAATTGGGCATCACGGCGGCCAGCGCGCAGGCCAGGCCGAACAGCGCCGCCGCCCCCAGCAGCAAGGCCAGCGTAGGCTGGCCACGGCCCGCCGCCAGCAGCGCGCCGGCCACGGAGCCGCACGCCATGATGGAACTGAGCACGCCATACTGACCGGCGCCCGCATGGAAGGCCGTGACCGACATGGTCGAGAGGAAAATCGGGAAATTCAAGCCGAAGGTGCCGATCAGGAACAGCATCAGCAGGATGGCCATCAGGTCGGGCCGCTGGCGCACGTAGCGGAAACCCTCGCCCAGGCTGGCGCGCGTGGCCTTGATACGCGGTGCGCGGCGCAGCAATTGCACGCGCAGCAGCAACAACGAACCGATCACGGCCGCAAACGAGGCGGCGTTGATGATGAAGACCCAGCCGCTGCCGACGCTGCTGATCAGCAGCCCAGCTACCGCGGGGCCCAGCATGCGCGCCGCATTGAACGAGGTGGAATTGAGCGCCACGGCGTTCGTTAAATCTTCCTCGCCGACGATTTCGGCAACAAACGTCTGGCGCACGGGCGAATCGAAGGCCGTCACGCAGCCCAGCAGGAAAGCAAACACGTATACATGCCACAGTTGTACCAGGCCGCTGATGCACAAGATCCCGAGTCCCAGCGCCAGCAAGCCCATGGCCGCCTGCGTGCACAGCAGCAATTTCCTGCGGTCGAGCAAGTCGGCTGCCATGCCCGTCAGGGGCAGCAACAGCAGTTGCGGGCCGAATTGCAAGGCCATCACGATACCGACGGCGCTGGCATTGTGCTGCGTCAATTCGCTCAGCACCAGCCAATCCTGCGCCGTGCGCTGCATCCAGGTGCCGATATTCGACACCAGGGCGCCACCGGCCCAGATACGGTAATTGGGAATGCGTAGCGAACGGAAAGTGTTGTTCATCTGGGCGTGCGGGCTCCTTGCCAGGTTGTGGGATACATCAGCGGATCATTCCGCCAAGCGTTTGAGTAAGGCCACTGCATGGTTCAGTTCGGTAACTTCGTCCGGCGTGAGCCGGGTTTCAATGGTGCGCGCCAGCCAGTCTTCGCGCGCGGCGCGGCTGGCCGCGATCCAGGTACGGCAACTGTCCGTCAGGGTCAATAGCGTCTGCCGGCCATCCGCCGGGTCGGGCGAGCCCGTCACCATGCGCGCTTGCGTCAACGCTTGCACGGTGGCGGCCATCGACTGGGGCCGCATGCCTTCGGCGCGCGCCAGGCTGCTGGCCGTGGCCGGGCCATCGCGCTCGAGGCGGCTCAGCACGGATGCCTGCGACATGCTGACATCGCCCAGATGCGCTTCTTCGCGCAGGCGGCGGCGCAGCTTGCCGACCAGGATGCGCAATTCGCCGGCCAGTTGCAGCACGTGATCGTGATCGTGGTGTTCTTCTTGTGGGGTGCTCATGGTAGCCGTGGGGTGGTTCAACGGCCATCAGTATAACAGATAGGCAGGTAGACTGCACAGTTTGCCTGTCCATCTTATCAAGACGGCCATTTTGCGCACGTAAAAAAGCCGGGGCGGGAGGTATTCTCCCTGCCCCGGCTTGCCGGTCATCGAGCCGATATCGAGCGCTTAGTTGATGTAATTGAACAGCGACAGGCCCGAGATCGAGGTGAACGTTTTCTGCGCCGCCTGCAGGGTCACCTGCTGCTGGGTGAAGGTGGAAATGGCTTTCACCATGTCCAGGTCCTGCAGGTCCGACAGGGTGGTGGCGTACTGGAGGTCGAGATCGTCGCCTGCGCTGTCAAGATAATCGAGCTCCTTCATGCGCGCGCCCACTTCGGTGCGCACCGACAGCACATTGTCGTAAGCCGTGTCGAGTATATTGTGGGCCGCGCTCAAGCCATTCGCCAGGCGCGCCTGGCCCGCGTCGCCAGTGGTCGTCTGGCGCAGCACGCCGATCAGGTTTTTCACGGTGGTAAACAGCGATTCCTTGGCGCTCGGCTCCAGCGTAAAGCTGTCCTGGTCGGCCGGCGCACCCGTGATGTTGACTTGCTGGCCGGCGAAGGAGATGGTGTCGCCGCTCTTGTAGGGGATGGGCACGGCGGGATTCGGCACCGTCTGGCCCAAGGTCGCGTCGGTGATGGTGTACGTGGTGACGGCAGCGGTACCCGTGCCCGCGACCTTGAAGTCGATGGAATATTTATGTCCCGTCAATGCCGTCGCGTCCGTCACCGTGCCGCTGGAAACGATGCCGGAACCGCCGCGCGCGAAGTTGCCGGCGGCGGCGGCCGTGGTGAACTTGCCGTTGCCGGTCAGGTTGTTTTCAAAGACGGTGGCGCCGGAATCGCTGGTCGCCAGGTAGCGCGCCGAGCCCACCTGCAATTCACGCTGGCCCTGGTCGCCCACATAGGTGGCGCCCGTCGGCGTCTGGCTGAATGGCTGGGTAGTGGATTTATAGCCGGAAAACAGGTAGCCGCCGGCGCCGTCGGCCGTGTTGGCGATGCCCAGCAAGTCGGTCAGCCGCCCTTCCAGTTCCTTCGCCAGGGTGTCGCGGTCGACGTCTTTCAGCGCGGGATTGCCGGCCTTGACGACCAGGTCTTTCACGTCCGCAATCAGTGAACCCGTGCTGGCCAGCGCCAGCTCTTCCTGTGACAGGAAATTCTTCGCATTCGAACGGTTCGTCACGAACTGCGTATTGATCGATTGCGACTGCGTCACTTCCAGCGCGCGCGCCGAGGCGATCGGATCGTCGGCAGGCGTCAGGTTGCGGCGGTTCGCCGACAGCTGCATCTGCGTACGGTTCAGGGCGCCCTGCAGATTGTTCAGCTGCGAACTGCCCTGGTCATAAATCATTCGTGTGCTGATGCGCATGATGCTGCCCTTCCAGAAAGCCGCCGCGCGCTATGTCGCGGCAAAAATTGATTAACGTCCCAGGCCGATGACCACGTCGAACAGGGTGCTGGCGATCTGCATGACCTTGCCGCACGCCTGGTAAGACTGCTGGTAACGCAGCAGGTTGGCCGCCTCTTCATCGAGGTTGACGCCGGAGACGGCCTGCTGCTGGGTGCTGACCTGCTGCAGCAAGGCCAGGCTGGCCAGGCCGCTGACCTGCACTTCGCGTGTCTTGTTGCCCACGAAGCTGACGGTTTGCGCATACGAACCCTGGAACGTGGTATTGCCGCCATCGAGGATGTTCTTCGTCTGCAAGCCCGCCAGCAGCGCGGCATTGCGATTGTCGCCCACGCCGCCCGTATTGGGCTTGATCGTGAAGGTATCGCCCTGCGCCGGCGTGCCCGTCATGCTGACATTGATGCCGCCAAAGCTGAAGTTGTCGCCTTCCGCATACGGGATGCTCGCCGTGCCGGCCGGATAGGTCGTGGTGGCGCCATTCACGCCCTTGACCGTCACCGCCTGGCCAGCCGGGAAACCCGTCAGCGAGGTAGTCGCCTTGTCGTAGGTCAAGGTCACGGGACCCGTCAGGGTATTGCCGGGGGTCAGGTAGGCCTTGTCGACTGAGCCGGCGCTGAGCTTGCCCGTGCCCGTATTGGCCACCGGCGCCGAGGTGGCGATGGGGGCCCCAGCGGCAATCTTGTTGCGGTCGGTGATCAGCACGGCCAGGCCCGCCGCGCCATTCGCCGTCGGTTTGATGACGTAGTTGTCGCCTTGGGCGGCCGTGCCCGAGATCGAGAAATCGACGCCGTCGATGGTTTGCGGCGCCGTTTGCGGATACGGATTGATGATGGTGTGCGCGCCGTCCGATTCACGCGTCACCACATAGTTGGTGCCATCGTAATTCAGGCTGTAATCGCTGGCCGTCAGCTTGGTGGGGTCGCTGACCTTGGCCGACAGCACGGTGGTGCTGCTGGCGTTGTTGCCGCGGTCGGCGCCGATCACGGGGTCGGGTATCTTGAAAAAGTCGCCGCCCATGACGCCATTCAAGTCCTGGCCCAGCTTGTGCTGGTCGTTGAAGGTACTCGCCAGCGCGATGGCCACCTTGCCCAGCGAGTTCTGCACATTGTCCAGGGTGCCGCTGCGAAATTCCAGCAAGCCGCCCAGCGAGCCGCCGGTCAGGGAGCTGTCCGGCAGCACGCTGACGGTGTTGCCAGTGACATAGCCCACCTCGATGCGGTTCGGGTCCGTCCGCGAAGGCGTGGCCGCCAGCGCGAAGCTGCGATCCGCCACCACCAGCGGCTGGCCCGCGCCGATGGAAATGGTGACGGTATTGTTGGCAGCGGGCTGCACCGTCGCCTTGACATATTTATTCAATTCCGTGATCAGCTGATCGCGCTGGTCCAGCAGATCGTTGGGCTGGTTGCTGGCATCGACCGACAACTGGGAAATCGACTTGTTCAGCTCGGCGAGCTGCTTGGCGTAGGTATTAATCACCGTCACATTCGACGTGATCTGCGAATTGACGCCGTCGCCGATCTCCGTCAGGCGCGCGCTCAAGCCCTGGAAACGGGAAGCGAGCGAGCCGGCGCTCGACAGCAACGCCTGGCGCGAAGCGACCGAAGACGGATTGGCGCTGAAGTCCTGCACGCCCTTGAAGAAGTCTTGCAGGGCGGGCGACAAGCCCGCCGTGGGGTCGGCCAGCAAGTTGTCGATCTGGCTGATCTGCGTGTAATAGCTATCGAGCGCGCTGGTGGCGCTTTGTGCGGCATTGACCTGGGTGCCCATGAAGCTGTCGTACTGGCGCTTGATCTGCGACACTTCCGTGCCCGTGCCGACGAAGCCATAGCCGGCAAAGTTCGACTGCGAAGTCTGCTGCAGCACCGTCTGGCGATTGTAGCCGGGGACATTCGCATTGGTGATGTTATGCCCGGTCGTCGACAGGCCCACCTGCGCTGCAAGCAAACCGCTCTTACCGATGCTGAGTAGATTCGAAGTCATGGTGTCTTATTGGTTACCGTCACATGTATTTACGGCAGCCGCGGCGAAAACTTGAAGCGCGCGGCTTGCACAGGGGTACGGCAGGGGTTAACCGACCAGCGAATGCTTGATGATTTTTGTCAATTTGGCAGCGTAATTCGGGTCCGTCGCGTAGCCGGCCTTTTGCAAGCCCTGGGCAAACGTGCTGGCGTCGCCCGCGCTGGCGAGCACTTTCTCGTAGCGCTTGTTGTTGGTAATTAACTGCGCATAATCCTTGAAGCTGTCCGCGTAGCTGTCATAGGCACGGAATTTTTCCACCTTGCGCTGCGCCTTGCCATTCACATATTCCGTGGTGACGGCTTCCGTGACCTTGCCTTTCCAGTCGCCCGTGGCCTTGATGCCGAACAGGTTGTGGCTGCTGCTGCCGTCGCGGGCGATGATTTCGCGCTTGCCCCAGCCCGTTTCCAGCGCCGCCTGGCCCAGCATGAACTTGGCCGGGATGCCGGTGGCGCGGCTGGCTTCTTCCGCATGCACACCCAGCTTTTCCTGGAACGCGCGCACATGCGGCGCCTGCGTGGCATTGGCCTTCTCGCTCAGGGTCTTGCCACTGCCGCTGACACTGCTTGCACCGTCGGCGAGGGCGCCCTGCTGCTGGCGGAACGCGGCCAGCGCCTGGGCCATGCTCGACGAGCGTGGCGACGGCGCTTCGGCGCCATCGGCGGCCAGCGCCTGGTTCGAGGACGACAGCTGGCGAATCAGCACGTCCGCCAGGCCCGTACCCCGCTTGGCCAGGTTCTGGCTCGTCTGCTGGTCCAGCATCGAGGTATACATCTTGCTTTGCTGGCTATCCATGATGCCGTCCTGCGGCGAGGCTTCACGCATGCTTTTCATCATCATGTTGATGAACATGGCTTCAAATTGCGTGGCCGCCTCTTTCAGGGCGGCAGGATCCTTCGCCTTGGCGGACTGGCGCAAGCCATCCATGCCCTTGACGTCGTAGGCGGCGGTATTGCTGAGGTCGGTTTGGCTGATCATGGCGTGTCCATCAAATGATTTCAAGTTCGGCGCGCAGCGAACCGGCCGCCTTCATCGCCTGCAGGATGGCCAGCAAGTCTTGCGGCGAGGCGCCGATGGCGTTCAAGGCTTTCACCACATCGGACAGCGAAGCGCCACCCTTGACCAGCATGACCTTGCCCGGTTCCTTCTTGATATCGATCTGTGCCGTCTGCGTGACCACCGTGCGCCCGCCCGACAAGGGCGCCGGCTGGCTCACCTGCGGCTCGACATTGATGGTGACGGACAGGTTGCCGTGCGAAATGGCGCAGGTTTCCAGCGTCACGGACTGGTTCATCACAACGGAACCGGTGCGCGCATTCATGATGACCTTGGCCGCCAGGCGGGCCGGATTGACTTCGATGCTTTCCAGCTGGCCCAGGAAGGTCACGCGCTGGTCGCTGCTGCCCGGCGACTGCACCTGAATCACGCGCCCGTCCAGCGCGGCGGCCGTGCCGGCGCCGTAGCGGCTGTTGATGGCGTCGACCACGCGGCTGGCGGTGGCGAAATCGGTGGCATTCAATTCCAGGCGTATGGTGTTGTTGGCGCCCAGCACCGAGGGCACTGTGCGCTCGACGGTAGCACCGCCCGAGATGCGTCCCACGCTCAGGTGATTGATGACGATGGAGCTGCCGGCCGCCTGCGCGCCCACGCCGCCCACCAGTACATTGCCCTGCGCCATGCCGTACACCTGGCCGTCGGCGCCCTTCAATGGCGTCATCAATAAGGTGCCGCCGCGCAAGCTTTTCGCATTGCCCATCGACGACACGGTCACGTCGAGCATCTGGCCCGGCTGGGCAAACGCGGGCAAGGACGTCGTCACCATCACGGCGGCCACGTTTTTCAGCTGCAAACTGGTGCCTTGCGGCAAGTTGATGCCTTGCTGCTGCAGCATCGCCGCCACGCTCTGGATGGTGAACGGCGTTTGCGTGGTCTGGTCGCCGCTGCCGTCGAGGCCGACGACGAGGCCATAGCCCATCAGCTGATTCTGGCGCACGCCGGCGATGCTGGCCAGGTCCTTGATGCGCTCGGCTTGCGCCATCGGCGCCAGCAGGGCGCAAGCCAGGCCGGCAATGGCCAAACAGCGGGGAAAAGTAAAAGTGGCCATGATCAGAACGGCAACAGGCTGAGGAAGAAGCGCGAGGCCATCGAGGCCATTTCGGCGCGGTCGATCTGGCTGTTGGTGCGGTATTCGACGCGCGCGTCGGCCACCTGGGTCGAGGCCACGACGTTGCCCGTGCCGATGGTGTCCGGATTGACCATGCCCGAGAAACGGATGAATTCCGTGCCCTTGTTCATGGCGATCTGTTTTTCGCCGGCGACGATAAGATTTCCGTTTGGCAATACTTCGATCACCGTCACGCCGATCGTGCCGGAAAAGGTGTTGCTGGCGGACTGGTTGTCGCCATCGGCAAATTTCGTTGCGCCATTCGCCGAGACGCTGCCGCCTAAACGGCCCTGGGCAAAACCTGGCGTACTGAAGCCCACGCTGCCCGACTTGTTGCCGGAACTGGCGCCCGCCTTGACGGCGTTCGTGCGCTCGGTGATGGCGATCGTCATGGTGTCGCCCACGTGACGCGCGCGGCGGTCTTCGAAGGCGGGACGGTAGGTCGACGGCTGGTAGATGGAACCGTTGTTGACGACCACCGGTTCCGGCATCGGCGCGCGCGTGGTGGTCGGGTATTGCACGATGGACGTAGGCGTGATGGCGCAGCCGGACAACAGGACTGCGGACAACAGGGCGATGATGGGGTATTGCATGGCGAACCTCCGCTGCCATCCGGCGGCGGATGGCATGACGACTATGAAAATTAAAGTTGCGACAATTTCTGCAGCATTTGATCGGATGTGGTGATGGCCTTGCTGTTGATTTCGTAGGCGCGCTGCGTCTGGATCATGTTGACCATTTCCTCGGCCACGTTGACGTTCGAGCTCTCGATGTAGCCCTGCATCAGCACGCCGGCGCCATTCGTGCCCGGGGTGTTGGTTTGCGCCACGCCGGAGGCGCCCGTTTCCATGTACAGGTTTTCGCCCTTCGATTCCAGGCCGGCCGGATTGACGAAGGTGGTCAGCTGCAGCGAGCCGATCTGCGATGGCGCCACGGTATTGGGCAAGGTCACGGAGACGGTGCCGTCGCGCGCCACGGTCAGGCTCAGCGCATTGGTCGGCACGGTGATGGCAGGCTGGATGACGAAGCCTTCGGAAGTCACCAACTGGCCATTGGCATCGGTCTGGAAGGAGCCGTCGCGCGTGTAGGCGGTGGCGCCATCGGGCAGCAGCACCTGGAAGAAACCGGTGCCGTTGACCATCACGTCGCGCGAATTACCGGATGCCTGGGGGTTGCCCTGGGTATGGATGCGTTCGGTAGCCACGGTGCGCACGCCCGTGCCGATCTGCAAGCCCGACGGCAATTGGGTTTGCTGCGACGATTGCGCACCCGGCTGGCGCACATTTTGATACAGCAAGTCTTCAAACACGGCGCGCGACTTCTTGAAGCCAGTGGTACTGACGTTGGCCAGGTTATTGGCAATCACGTCCATCTGCGTCTGCTGCGCTTCCAGGCCGGTCTTGGCTATCCAAAGGGAACGAATCATGATTTTTCTCCAATAACAGCGCTCATCAGCCCTGTAGACTATTTCTATGTGACCATTATGCGACCGGCTCTATCAATTCAAAGCGAGGATCTGGGTGGCTTTCGCCGCGTTATTCTCGGCATTCTTCAACAAGCTCATTTGTGTTTCGAACTGGCGCGCCAGGGCGATCATGCTGACCATCGAGTCGACGGGGCTGACATTGCTGCCTTCGAGCGCGCCCGTCGTCAATTTGACGGCCTGGTCGGCTTGCGCCAGCGTGCCATCCTTCAGGCGGAACAGGCCGTCGTCGCCGCGCACCAGTTGCTGCTCGGACGGGTTGACCAGCTTGATGCGTCCCAGCACCGTGGACGGGCCCGGCGGCACATCGGTGGAAATCGTGCCCACCGTGCCATCGCTGGCGATGGACACCGTCACGCCCGGCGGAATCGCCAGCGGACCCGTATCGCCCTGCACCATCAGGCCCGATTGTGTCTGCAACATGCCGTTTTCATTGAGTTTGAAGGCACCGTTGCGCGTATAGGCTTCGGAACCGTCGGCCGACTGCACCGCGATCCAGCCGCCATTTTCCACGGCCACGTCGAGCGCGCGGCCCGTGTGCTGCATGGGTCCTTGCGTGAAATCGGAGCCGACCGTCGAATCGACGACAAAGGCGCGCGTCGGCATCATGCCGTCAGCCACCACGGGCACGGCGCGAAACGAGTCGAGCTGGGCACGGAAACCCGTGCTGGTGGCATTCGCCAGGTTATTCGCCGTGGTCGCCTGCTTGTCCAGGATGTGCTTGGCGCCCGAGCCGGCGGTGTAGATGAGACGGTCCATTTTTTATTTCTCCTGTTGCCTGAAACCCAAGGCAAAAACTGGGGTCGGACGGGGACGCCAAGTCCCTGAGGGTCCGACCCCGGCCTTTCGCCGCTAGGGGGTCAATCCATTAGCGCAAGTTCACCAGGGTTTGCAGAACAGAATCCTGCGTCTTGATGGTCTGCGCATTCGCCTGGTAGGCGCGCTGGGCCGTGATCATGTTGACCAGCTCCGCCGTCAGGTCCACGTTCGACACTTCCACGGCCGAGGCGCGCAAGTCGCCCAGGCCGGCCGAGCTCGGCTCGCCCGTCATGGGGCTGCCCGAGGTCGAGCTTTCTGCCCAGGCATTGTTGCCCAGCGGTTCGAGGCCATTCGGATTGGCAAACTTGGTCAACACCACCTGGCCCAGGTCGCGTGTCTTGCCATTGTTGTACTGGCCCTGGATCACGCCATCGCTACCCACGACGAAACGGCTCAGCTGACCGGCCGCATAACCATCGGCCACGGTGCGCTTTTCGCTGGTGGACGAGCTGAGCTGAGTGGAATTGGTGAAGTCGACCTTGATCGCCAGGTTCGCGTTCGCGCCCGTGGCGGGGAAGACGGGCAGGTTGACCGTCACCGGCAAGGTTTGCGGCGGCGTCAGGCCCAGCATGGCGGCCTTGTCCAGGCTGCCGACGCTGTTGAACACCAGCGAAGCCGACCTCACGGCGGGCACTTCCGTCACGGCGGCGATATTCTTGTCGATCTGATCTGGCGTCAGGCTGGAATTGATGCCGTTAGGCACGGCGCTGCCATAGGTGGCGCTGATGGCATTCAACTGGGCGGTGCTGGCGCCGGCCAGCACGGCGGCGGCGCGCACGGCGGCGCCGGCCGCATTGCCATAGGCGACGGCGGCAGCCGTGATAGCCGCCGGTACCAGCGGTACGGCAGTGACGGCGGACTGGTAGGCGGTGCGCGCGGCCAGCGAGGCGGTATCGGTCTGCGCCGCGGCAGCCACTTTCGCGCTGGTAATTTCCTTGCCGTCAGTAGCCGAGTAGACATCCCAGCTATTGGTGCCCGTCTTGACATAGAAATTGGACATGGTGTGGGCATTGCCCAGCGAATCAAAAACCGGCACGGGGAATTGTTTGGTCCACGACTTTTGCTCGCCCACGCTGAACGGCACCACGGTCGGCATGGCCGAGTTGGAATCGAGGTTGACCTGGGTATCGACCTTGGTGGTCGCCTGCGGCGCCATGTCGGACGGGTCGATCTGCAGCGGTACGACGGCGCCGGCCAGGATCTTGCCGTTCACATCGGCCGGATAGCCCGTCAGCTGGGCTTTCTGGGCATTGATGATGAAGCCGCTCTTGTCGACCTGGAACTGGCCGTTGCGCGAATACTGGATGGCACCGTTCACGCTGGTGCGGAAGAAACCGCCGCCATTGATGGCGATGTCGAGCGGATTCGACGAGCTTTCCAGGTTACCCTGGTTGAACAGCTGCGCCACTTGCGACACGGCCACACCGATGCCGGGCTGGTTGCCGCCCACGCCATACAGCGAGTTGGCATAGATGTCGGCAAACTGCGCCTGCGATTGCTTGAAACCCACGGTGGCCGAGTTGGCGATATTGTTGCCGATGACGTCCAGCGATTTGGCGGCGCCATTCAAGCCGCTCAGGCCTTGTTGGAAAGACATTGTGTTCTCCTGGTAGAAATTAGGGGTAGAGGGTCTACGCTACAAACGAGCGGCTTACAAAATCTGTTTCACATCGGCCATGGTGATGCTGCCCACGCCCGGCACGTTCAACTTCACGCCACCGGCGCCCGTCGACACGCTGGCGACCGAGCCGAACATCAGCGCCGCTGCATCCGTGAGCTTGGCGCCGCCGCGCGTCGCTTCCACCGAAAAGGTATACGCGCCGTCGGCCAGCACGATCGGCTTGCCATCCTTGTCGAGCTCGGCGGTGGAACCGTTCCAGCCCAGCGGCAAGGTACCCGCATCCTGCGGGCCCAGGTCGATGGAATGGACTTCCTTGCCCGTGCTGTTGTAGATGATGACCTTGACGCTGTCGGCCGGTGTCGCCAGCTCCACGCCCAGCAGGGCTGCGCTCTTGCTCAGGGTGACGTTCTTGCCTGCCGTCAGCACGCCGTGGCCGATGATATTGGCCGCCTGCATGGATTCGGCCTGCTGGTAGCTGGTTTTCAGCGTTTCCAGCGTGGTATTGAGCTTGTTGACGCCGGTCACCGTGGACAGCTGGGCCAGCTGGCTCGTCAGCTGCGCATTGTCCAGCGGATTCATCGGGTCCTGATTTTGCAGCTGGGTCACCAGCAGGGTCAGGAATTTGTTCGTTTCTTCCTCGACGCTGCCCTTCGCGGCCGTCGTCTTCTTCGGATTCATCGTCGCCATCAGGTCGGTGACGGTGGCGGTGCTGGTATCGATGGTTGCCATAATAGTCAGTCAGCCTTATTGGCCGATGGTGAGGGTTTTCAGGAGCAGCGACTTGGCCGCGTTCATGGTTTCCACATTGGTCTGGTACGAGCGCGAGGCCGACAGCATGTTGACCATCTCATCGACCGTATTCACGTTGGGCATGGTGACGTAGCCCTTCTCGTCGGCCAGCGGGTTCTTCGGGTCGTAGACCAGCTTCATCGGCGACGGGTCCTCGATCACCTTCTGCACCTTGACGGCCGTGGCGCCGTTGGCCATGGGCACGGCCTCGAACACCACCTGCTTGGCGCGGTAGGCTTCGCCCGTGGCGCTGGTGGCGCTGTCGGCATTGGCCAGGTTGCTGGCCACCGTGTTCAGGCGCTGCGCCTGGGCGCTCATGGCCGAACCGGAGACATTAAAGATATTAAACAGCGACATGATTATTGTCCTCCCTGGATGGCCGTCAGCATGCCCTTGATCTGCGAGTTGAGGAACGTCACGGCCGCCTCGTAGCGGATGGCGTTGTCGGCAAAGGCGTTGCGTTCAAGATCCATGTCCACCGTATTGCCGTCGACGGCGCCCTGGGCCGGCGCGCGGTACAGCAGCGGCGTGCCGTCGGCCAGGGTCTCGACCTTGCCGCCACCGGTTGCGCCCGCTGCTGCTGCCACGCCCTTGCCCGGCAGATGCTGCGGCGCCGTGCCCCTCAGGGCTGGCGGCACGCCATCCTTGCGCGCCATCGCCCCCTTCAGCGCGGAGGCGAAATCGACATCGCGCGCCTTGTAGTTGGGCGTATCGGCATTCGCGATATTCGAGGCGAGCAATTCCTGGCGCGTCGAGCGCAGGCTCAGCGCCGTCTCGTTGAAGCGCATGTAATCGTCGAGTTTCCCTATCATGTCAGGCTCCGGAAAGATCTGCCACTGGCGCCCGAGATGGCGGAAGGATGGCGGTATAGTGATGACAGGAAACATAGTACGGTGCCCACCGGCAAGACCATCGCCGGATCAGACCGTACTTTTACCCCTTAATCGGCGCTTCGATCAGGGCTGCGCGCACTATCATGGCAATATTCCAGAGGCCTATCACCATGAAAACACCGCTTGCACTCCTTCTCGCTCTTGCCGCCCTGCCACTGCTGGCGCAGGCGCAAAACGCCGGCCGGCAGACCCCGGAAGCGCTGCGCAACAGCGTGGAACAATTCCTGCAGGTACAAAGCAACGGCTTGCCAGGCAAGGTGACGATCAGCGTCGGCGCCGTCGATCCGCGCCTGAACCTGACCGCCTGCCCCGCGCCGCAAGCGTTCATGGCGCCAGGCGCGCGCGCCTGGGGCAAGACCACCGTGGGCGTGCGCTGCACGGCACCTTCCAACTGGACCATCTATTTGCAAGCCAACGTGGCCGTCGTGGGCGACTACGTGGCCAGCGCCGTGCCGCTGGCACAAGGGCAAGCCATCGACGCCAGCCAGCTGGTGACGATGCAGGGTGACCTGGCGGCATTGCCCGCAGGCATCGCCACCGACATGGCCCAGGTAGTGGGCGCCAGCACGAATATTTCATTGCCACCAGGCACGCCGATGCGCCTCGACACCCTGCGCCGCAAGCCGGTGGTCATGCAAGGCCAGCTGGTGCGCGTCGTTTCCAGTGGCAACGGCTTCCAGGTGGCATCAGAAGGACGCGCCATCGGCAGCGCCGGCGATGGCCAGACGGTGCAGGTACGCACGCAGAGCGGCCAGCAGATCAGCGGCGTGGCGCGCGCGGGTGGCATGGTGGAGGTCGCCTTTTAACGCGAATAGATAGCGATATTGTAGTCTGGCGCACTAAAGTTCCTGGATAAGATGCCGATAAGATGTCATATCCCGGAGTTTTTTGACTTCGACCAGACGAGGATCACGCTGTGAAAATTACCGATAACACCATTAAAAGCAATCCCGGCCTGCCGGTGGCGCCCGCGAATACCTCCGGCGCCCGGAATGCCGAGAAAGCCCAGGCAACACCGACGACGTCGGACAATGTACGCCTGTCGCCACAAGGACAGGCATTAGCGGCCAGTGCAACTGCCGGCAGCGGCGCCGTGTTCGACACGAAAAAAGTCGAACGCATCAAACTGGCGATCGCCGACGGCCAGTTCCAGGTCAACTCTGAAAAAGTGGCGGACGGTCTCCTCGACACAGTCAAGGACTTGCTGCACTCACGAAATAGATAGGTTCCCTCATGCAATCAGTGACTCCGTTTTCCAGCCTGCGCGACGAGCAACAGCTCATGACCACATTGCTGGCATTGATGAAAGAAGAACAGCGGCATCTGGTTGCGGCTGACATCGATGCAATCACGGAGCTCACGGTGCGCAAGACGGCACTCGTCGGACAATTGAGCCAGTTGGCGGCGCAACGCCACCAGGCGCTGGCGGCAGCCGGTTTCACGGCCGCCGAAGCGGGCATGGAAGACTGGCTGGCCGGCGCCAGCGAAGCCGAAGCGGCGCCCCTGTGGAACGCCCTGCTCGACACCACGCGCGAAGCGAAAGAACAGAACCGGCTCAACAGCATGCTGGTCAACAAGCACATGCTGCACACGCAAGGCGCCCTGAACGCCATGCGCCCCACGGCCCAGAGCGGCAATTTCTACGGCCCCAGCGGCCAACCGATGACCAACACGGCCAGCCGGCGCGTCGTCATCGGTTAATTCTCCCTCGTTACCAGCACCCCGGCAAGGCGCAGCCGCCTTGCCAGCTCAACCGTGCACGGGACGCCCCGTGTGCTGGCGAAATTTCGCCGCGATGGCTTGCCCCTTCGCTGCGGCGGCGGCCTGCTGCGCCGGGGTCAGCTCATCCCGCAGCCAGTGCCAGTATTCATCCTGATACGGATTGGTGACGCCGGGCGCGAGGATGTCGTCGTAGACGAGGCGCAGGGCCAGCAGGTAGCCATACGCTTGCGGCGCATCTTTCTGCACCACCTCGCCATCGCGCAGGTAGGCCATCATCAGGGTAGCCACGCTGGAGAGCTCGGCTTCATCCGCCTGCGCCGTCAGCTGGGCGATGGCTTGCCGCTTCCATGCCTGCACCAGCGGATCGTCGGGACGGTTGCGCAGCGCGCTGCGGTCGCCGAACGGCCCTTCCGACAGGAACAGGGTGGCCGCGCCCGGCACGCCCGCCTTGGCGGCAGCGGCCAGGTAGCCGAGGCGGTCCTCGCGCTGGCGCTGCGTCAGGCCCGCGCACAGCTGCTGCTGGGCGGCTTTTTCTGCCGCCGTCATCTCGCGTCCCAGCTCGAATTCCAGCCCCGGCAAGCGGCTCTCGCGCTGGAAGACGATGCAGTCGTCGAGCAGGTTGTAGGCCGCATACGCATCTTCCGCCCTGCCGCTGGCGGCCAGGCGTTCGAGCCGCTGCGCCAGGGAAACGACAACGGGCGCTTCAGCCGCAGGGACGGAAGCATCGATATGCAAATACGATTCCAGGCTGCGCCCCGCTGGTGCACTGGCGGCAGCGATCGCCACAGATTGCGGCGCGCCGCCGTCGGGTGCGGACCAGTACGCCAGCGCCAGTGCTGCCGCAATGGCAGCGGCGATGGCGATACTGGTGAATTTGACGTTCATGGTGAGGATGCGCGTGGATGGGAAGCGCACGTTACCACAGGCGCACGGCAGCGGGCCGCACGCCTCGGCACGCTCAACCGCCGGCTTTTTTCGCCTGGTGCCCCAGCTTGGCCAGCGCGGCCACGATGGTGTCCACGTGGTCGCCCTGCACCTCGATCACGCCATCCTTGACGGTACCGCCCGAGCCGCACTGCGTGCGCAGCTGCTTGCCCAGCAGGGCCAGCGCGATGGCGTCCAGCGCCAGGCCTTTTACCACGCTGACGCTCTTGCCGCCGCGACCCTTGGTCTGGCGCGACACGCGTACCACGCCATCGCCAGCCGGCGCCGCCTTGGCTTGTGCCTTGCACGCGCATTGCGCCAGCGGCTGGCGGCAGGCGGGACACATGCGGCCCGTTTCGGTGGAATACACGAGACCGCCCAGGGAACTGCTTTTCATGATGGAGAGATAAAAAGGGAGAAGGTGCGATTGTACCAAGCGCCGGGGTTCAGTTGGCGGGAGCCGGAGCAGGTGCGACGGGCGGCGTCGGCACTTCCGTCACCGTCTCGGGGATGCCCGACAAAATCGTCACGGCGACCCTGCGGTTGCGCGCGCGCCCTTCCGGCGTTTCGTTCGGCGCCACGGGGATGTTGTCGGCGTGGCCCACGGCCGTCAGGCGCGACGCTTGCACGCCGCTGGCGATGAACAGGCGCACCACGGCGCTGGCGCGCGCGGCCGATAATTCCCAGTTCGAGGCAAAGGTCGAATTGCTGATCGGCTGCACGTCCGTATGCCCTTCCACCTGCACCGCGTGGGGGTCGTCCTTGAGCAGCACGGCCACGGCGCGCAGCGCCTGGTCCGACTCCATCGTCAGCCCTGCGGCGCCCGGGTCGAACAGCACGCTGGCATTGATTTCCACGCTCACGCCGCGGCTCGTCTGCGTCACCCGCACCTTGCCTTCCTTGACCAGCGGCGCCAGGGTGGACGTCAGGTCCTGCGCCAGGCGCGTCATGTGTTCGCGCTCGCGGCGGATGGCTTCCGTGCGGCGTTTCAGGGCGGGGTTCGGCAGCGCAATGGCTTGCGGCGCTTCCATGATGATGGGCGGCGCGCCCTTTTCCAGGCTGAAGGCCTGGCCGATGGCATTCTGGAAGACGCGGTATTTGCCTTCGTTGACTTGCGAAATCGCATACATGACGACGAAAAAGGCGAACAGCAAGGTGATGAAGTCGGCGTACGAGATCAGCCAGCGGTCCTGGTTATCCGGTTCCTCGTCATACTTCCTGCGCGCGCGCCGCATCATGCTCAGTGCTCGTGCAGCAGGCTGGCCACGCGCTCTTCGATGATGCGCGTGTGGTCGCCCGTGGCGATGTCGTACAGCACGGCGGCCGTGATTTCATACTGCAGCACGCGGCGCGAGACGATGGCCTTGAGCTTGTTCGCCACCGGCAGGAACAGCAGATTGGCCAGGCCGACGCCATAAATGGTCGAGACAAACGCCACGGCAATGCCGCTACCCAATTTGCTCGGGTCGGTGAGGTTTTCCATCACGTGGATCAGGCCCAGCACGGCGCCCAGGATGCCGATGGTGGGCGAATAGCCGGCCGCCGATTCCCACACCTTGACGGCCTGGCGTTCGGCCATTTCATAGGCGGAGATTTCCACGTCGAGCAGCTGGCGCAGCTTGTCGGGCGCGATGCCATCGACGATCATGCGCAAGCCCTTGGCATTGAAGCGGTCGGCCGTGTTTTCCATCAGGCGTTCGAGCGCCAGCGGGCCGTCGCGGCGCGCCGTCAAGCTCCATTGCCCGATGTCGCGCGCCAGCGCGGCACGCGTGTCGGCTGGCGGCAGGAAGACCCAGCGCAGCATTTCCAGGCCGCGCACGAAAGTGCGCAGCCGCGTTTGCAGCAGCACGGCGCCGAAGGTACCAATGACCACGATGGCAAAGGCGGCCGGCTGCAGCAGGGAGGCCATCTTACCGCCTTCCAGTGCCTGGCCGACCAAGAGGCCGGCCAGCGCCAGCGCCAGCCCGATTACGCTGGACCAGTCCACGCCAGCTCCCTCAAGGTTGCGCGCAGGCGCGCGACGGCCTGGGTATGCAGCTGCGAGACGCGCGATTCGGATACACCCATCACCGCGCCGATCTCCTTCAGGTTCAGCTCTTCTTCGTAGTACAGGCCCATGAGCATTTTCTCGCGTGGCGGCAGCGCGTCGATGGCATCGATCACGGATTGCCGGAAATCGGTATCGAGCAGGGACCGCAAGGGGTCGCTGTCCTCGTCCACGCAATGGCGGTCGAGAAAGCTGTCATTGCCGTCCGGGTCATGAAAGTCTTCGTAGTACAGCAACTGGTGGCCGCCGCCGTCGCCCAGCATTTCCTGGTAATCGACGAGCGACATTTTCAGCAATTTCGCCACTTCCGACTCCGTCGGCGGGTGTCCGAGGCGCTGCTGCAAGATGCTCATCGCCTCTTCGATCTTGCGCATGTTCTGGCGCATGCTGCGCGGCAGCCAGTCGCTGGTGCGCAATTCGTCGAGCATGGCGCCGCGGATACGCAGCACGGCATACGTCTCGAACTGCGCGCCATGCGTCTCTTCATAGCGGCTGATGGCGTCGAGCAGGCCGATCATGCCCGCCTGGATCAGGTCATCGACCTCGACCGAAGGCGGCAATTTCGCCTTCATATGGTGCGCCAGACGCTTCACCAGCGGAATGTGCTCCGTCAGCAAATAGTCCTTGTTCGATTTCCCTTTGACCGTGTACATAGGCTGCTTATTGTTTTAACTGCTATCGTGTGCTGATGATGGATTCAGACGCTGAACTGGTGCGGGCTCCCCGTCTGGTACAAGGTGCCACCGAGCACCGGCGCCGCCGAACGGGCCAGCCGCTCGGCCAGTCCGCGAAACGCCACCGAGGCTCCCGCCAGCGGAAAGGCATCGACCACGCTGCGGCCCAGACGCGCCGCGCGGTGCAGATACTCATCGGCAGGCACCGATCCCATCGAGGTCAGTTTCACGGCCAGGTAGCGGCTCGCCGCCTGCGCCATATTATCGTATACCACTTTTGCCTCGGATTCGGAAGCGCCGGTGACGAGAATGCCGAACGGACGGCGTCCCAGCTCCTGGCTCAGGCGCTTGATCAGGCAGTACGCCGCCTTGATCGAGGTGGCGCTGGTCGACACTTGCACCACGATATCGGACGAGGCCATCAGCGGCACGGGGAAGCAATCGCCCGCGTCGGCGACGACGCCGTCGACCAACACGATGCCGCTCTGGCGCGCCAGCACCTCGAAGGTCTTGCCCAGGCGGCGCAGTTCTTCCGCACCCGCATAGTCCATGCTGTCCATCAGGTGGTTGCGCGCGCCCAGGCTGGCCACGCCGAAGCCTTGCGGCACCTGGTGGATGACCTGGTTCAGGGCGCACTGCTGGCGCGCCACGTCGCGCAGGCTGGCGCCGTGCGCCAGTCCCAGGCGCGCGGCGACGCCGTCGCTGCCGCCGCTGGCGTCGAGCAGCAGCACGTCATTGCCGCCGTAGACCAGCGAAGCGCCCAGGTTGACCAGCATGGCGCCCTTGTCGTCCTGCGGCGTGGCCGATAAAAATGTCATCACGCGCGGCTGCGGACCAGCCAGCATGCGGCGCAAGCCTTCGGCCTGGTCGAAATCGAAATTAGCCAAGGCGCACCCCGCGCGCTTCATTGTTGCGGGCGGCCGCTTGCGCCATCAGGAGCGGCAGTTCGGCATCGGAAAACTGCGTCGCCGCCGCATCGCGCTTGAGCTTGAAGGCGCGGTCGATCAGGTAGCCGCGGTCGGCCAGGTACAGGTCTTCCGGCACGCGCTGGCCATTCGACACATAAAACAGATTGAGTTTCTGGCGGATCACCACGTCGAGCACATTGCCGATCGAGGCCGCTTCATCGAGCTTGGTCATGATGCAGCCGGCCAGGCCGCTGCCCTGGTAGGCGCGCACCACTTCGTTCAAGGTTTCCTGCGTCGCCGTGGAGTTCAGGCACAGCAAACGTTTCACGTCGGCGCCCGCGCCCGACAGCATGGCCACCTGCTCCGTCACCATCTGGTCGCGCTGGCTCACGCCCACCGTATCGATCAGCACCGTGTGCTTGTTCTTCAATTCTTTCAGGGCGATGCGCAAGTCCGCTTCATCCTTCACCGAATGCACCATCACGCCGAGGATCTTGCCGTAGATGCGCAACTGTTCGTGCGCGCCGATACGATAGGCGTCCGTGGTAATCAGGGCCAGCTTTTCCGGGCCGTGGCGCATCACGCAGCGGGCCGCCAGCTTGGCCGTGCTGGTGGTCTTGCCGACACCGGTCGGGCCGACCAGCGCAAACACGCCGCCCTGCTCCAGCATGGCGTCTTCATTGGCGACGGTATTCAGGTTACGGCTGAGGACGGTCTTGATCCAGCGCATGCTTTGCGCGCCATCGAGGCCGGCGGGCAGCTTATCGATCAGGTAGCGCGCCAGGCTGGCCGAGAAACCGGCGGCCAGCATTTCGCGCAGCACCACGGCTTTTTGCGGCTCGCGCTGCTGCGTCGAGCCCCACGAGATTTCCGCCAGCTGGGTTTCCATCATGCCGCGCATGGCGCGGATTTCATTCATCATGCCGCTCATCTCGGCGGCGGCGTTCTCTTTGACGTGCGCCAGCGCGCTGGCCATCATCTGCTGCATGCGGGCCATGTCCACTGGCTCGCCGGCTGCCTGGCGCGGTGCGGCAGGACGTGGCGCAGCCGGGCGCTGGGCCGGGGCGGCCGGACGCTGCGGCGTGGCGAACTGGGTCTGCAACTGGGGACGGGGCTGGGACATTTCGGACGCGGCCGGCGGCGACGCCAGCGAAGCGGCATCGTCATTGGCCAGCGCGAGGATTTCCACCACGCCATCGGCCTGGCGGTTCGACAGGATCACGGCATCGGGGCCCAGCGCTTCGCGCACCTTGCGCAGCGCATCGCGCGACGAGGCACCCGTAAATTTCTTCACATTCATGACCGGCCTCCCAAGGCGGGGGGGGCGCAATATAGGCTGAACTGTGTGACCATCGTCGACTCCTGTTGCTTGGGTGCTGTCTTCCACATGGACACAGATCACCCGGACAGTTTCCATTATTAGCGATGCTTGGAGGAAATGATCGAAGGAACAGGACGGGAAAGTACCCGTTATTCAATTTGCCAGCAGGAAATTGATGAAAAAATAAGCAAAAAGGTGACAGGGATTGTCATCAGGTGATCAACATCCCCCATTCAAAACCCCAAGGCGGCAACTGGGGTCGAACCCTGAGGGTTCGACCCCGGCCCTTCGCTTAGGGTTTGCGGTCTTAGCAAAGCCGACTATTGCGCCCCCACCAGCGCCGTGACGCGGATGGTCTTGGTTTCCGGCACTTCCGCATGCGACAGTACCTTCAGCTGCGGCAAGGCGCGGCGCAGGAAGCGCGACAGCAAGGCGCGCAGCGGCGCCGGCACCAGCAGCACCGGCGTCAGGCCCAGCGCCTCCTGCTGCTGCGCGGCCAGGCCTGCCTGGTGGGCGATGGTATCGGCCAGGCCCGGCTCGATGCCGGCGCCGTCGCCGCCGTTGCCCATCGCTTGCATCAGCAGGCGCTCCAGGCGGCTGTCGAGGGTCATCACGGACAATTCGGCCGCACCGGGGAACAGTTGCTGCACGATGGCGCGACCGAGGGAGACGCGCACCAGCGCCGTCAGCTCGTTCGGGTCTTGCGTATTGACCGTATGCTCGGCCAGGGTTTCGATGATGCTGCGCATGTCGCGGATGTGCACGCCCTCGGCCAGCAGGTTCTGCAGCACTTTTTGCAGGGTCGACAGCGACAGCATCTTCGGCACCAGGTCTTCCACCAGGCGCGGCGCATCCTTGCCCAGGTGATCGAGCAGCGACTGCACTTCCGCGCGGCCCAGCAGTTCGGAAGCGTGCGAGGTGATCAGGTGGTTCAAGTGCGTGGCCACCACGGTGCCCGCATCGACGACCGTGTAGCCCATCGATTGCGCCTGGTCGCGCAAGCTGGCGTCGATCCAGGTGGCGGGCAAGCCGAACGCGGGGTCGCTGGTGGCCACGCCCGGCAAGGTGCCGCTGGCCATGCCGGGATTAATCGCCAGGAACTGCCCGTTGAACGCTTCGCCCACGCCCACTTCCACGCCCTTGAGGGTGATGCGGTAGGCGGACGGTTTGAGCTCCAGGTTGTCGCGGATATGCACGGGTGGCGCCAGGAAACCCACTTCCTGGGCAAATTTCTTGCGGATGCCCTTGATGCGCTTGAGTAATTCGCCGCCCTGCGTCTTGTCGACCAGGGGGATCAGGCGGTAGCCCACTTCCAGGCCCAGGGTATCGACGGGCATGATGTCTTGCCAGCTGGCTTCTTCCTGCTCGGGCGCCACGGTGGCCGGCGGCACGTCGGCCGGCCTCTCGGCCGCTTCTTTTTCCTGCGTGCGCTTCTTGCTGATCAGATAGGCGGAGCCGGCCAGCGCGGAGGCCAGCAGCAGGAAGACCATGTTCGGCATGCCCGGAATCAGGCCCATGCCGCCGATGATGCCGGCGGTGATATACAGTACTTGCGGTTTCGCAAACAATTGACCGACCAGCTGGGTGCCGATGTCCTGGTCGCTGGCCACGCGCGAGACGACGATACCGGCCGCCGTGGAAATGATCAGCGAAGGAATCTGCGCCACCAGGCCGTCACCGATGGCCAGCAGGGTGTAGTTCTTGAGTGCATCGGCAAAGCCCATGTCATGCTGCAACAAGCCCACCAGCAAGCCGCCGACGATATTGATGACGGTAACCATGATGCCGGCGATGGCGTCGCCGCGCACGTATTTGCTGGCACCGTCCATGGCGCCATAGAATTCCGCTTCCTGCGCCACTTCCGTGCGGCGGCGGCGCGCTTCGTCTTCGCCGATCAGGCCGGCGTTCAGGTCGGCATCGATGGCCATCTGTTTACCAGGCATGGCGTCCAGCGCGAAGCGGGCGCCCACCTCGGCGATACGGCCCGCACCCTTGGTCACGACGGTAAAGTTGATGATGGTCAAGATGATAAACACCACGATACCGACCGTGTAGTTGCCGCCGATCAGGAAGTGGCCGAACGCCTCGATCACTTTACCGGCCGCGTCCGCGCCCGTATGGCCTTCCGTCAGCACCACGCGCGTGGACGCCACGTTCAGCGACAGGCGCAGCATGGTCGACACCAGCAAAATGGTCGGGAAGGCCATGAAGTCGAGCGGCTTGACCGTGTACAGCGCCGTCAGCAGCACGATGATGGACAGCGCGATATTGAAACTGAAAAAGATGTCGAGGATGAAGGCCGGCAGCGGCAGCACCATCATCGCCAGCAGCATGATGATGATGACCGGCGCGGCGATGCCCTTGCTGGCGTTGCTGCTCATACCGCTGAGCCAGGCTGGCAATCTCAGGCCGTTCATGGTGTACTTCCTTTATTCTTGTCTGCCGCGTCGGCTGCGGCCTTGATCTGCGATGCGGGGTCGAGCGGATCGAGCTCGGGCGGCACGTCGAGTTTCTTCGGCTTGTCGGGACGCTGGCCATGGCCGCTGCCGTAGCTGCGCAGCTGGAACACGTAGGCCAGCACTTCGGCCACGGCGCCATACAAGGCCTCGGGGATCTCGTCGCCGATGTCCGTGTGCTGGTACAGCGCACGCGCCAGGGCCGGCGCTTCGAGGATGGCGACCTTGTGTTCGCCGGCCAGTTCGCGGATCTTCGCCGCCACCTCGTCGATGCCCTTGGCCACCACCTGCGGCGCGCCGCGCGAATTCTCGCCATACTTCAAGGCCACCGCGTAATGGGTAGGATTGGTCACCACCACGTCGGCCGTCGGCACGTCGGCCATCATGCGGCGGCGCGACATTTCATGCTGCATCTGGCGTATCTTCGCCTTGATCTGCGGATTGCCGTCCGACTCCTTCGCCTCTTGCTTGACTTCCTGCAAGGACATTTTCATCTTGTTAGCGTAGTGCCACATCTGGTACGGGCCGTCGATGGCGGCGATCAGGCCCAGCGCGCCGACGATCAGCAAAAAGGCCGTGATCAGCAGGCTGATCAGATGGGCCGAACCGGCGCGCAAGGATTCGACCGACAGGCCCAGCACGGCGTCTTTCTGGTGCTGCATCACCATCCAGGCGACGACGCCGACGACGAGCGTCTTGGCGATGGCCTTGAGCAATTCCACCAGCGCATTCTTCGAAAACATATTGCCCAGGCCGCGAATCGGGTTGAGCTTGCCAAAATTGGGGGTGAACGCCTTGGAACTGAACAGCCAGCCACCCACCAGCACGGGCGAGGCCAGCGCGACGAGCATGATGGCTGCGGCGTACGGCAGGCAAGTCAGCAAGACGGAGCCCACGTCGTAGCCGATGCGCAACATCATCGCGTCGGGATTGAGGATTTGCTCGCGGTCCAGGGTCAGGCCGGAGACCATGACGGCCGTCAGCCGGCGCACGATGGCGTCGCCGGCAAACCACAGGCAGCAGCCGGACGCCATCAACACCGTAAACGTGGCCACTTCACGCGATCGCGGAACGTCGCCTTCCTCACGCGCCTGCTCGAGGCGCTTCGGTGACGCGGCTTCGGTCTTTTCTGCGTCGCTGTCTTCCGACATCAATCAACTCCGGTGAAGTCCTGCAGCCTGGTTAGGCGCAATACGGACTGGGCATGACGCATTATCGGTTTAATTAGCGCAACGCCATCAAGGGAAAAGGAGGGCGAATCCCCTGCTTTTCCTTTGCTCTCCAGAAACCTTAGCGGGACTTCCTGGCCTCTGCCTGCTTGACGGTCTGCTCGATGGCGCCAAACAGCGACTTGCCGTCATCGCCCAGCATTTCCAGTCGAACAACATCACCGAACAGCAAATAGGGCGTACTGGCGACGCCATCGGCGATCATCTCCTGGTTACGTCGCTCAACGATGCTGGAAAAACCCTTTTTAATCTCTTTGTTGGCGACGCCGCCCGCGCTGACCACGCTGCCGGCGCGCGCGTTGCGCGTCCGGCACAGATGCGCAAGCAATTGCGGGTAATTGAAGGCCATGTCGGCGCCCGCGTGGGGCTGGCCCGTCAATTTGCCGTTCAGGCTGCAGCGCAAGGCGTAATGCACCTTGCCGCCGCGCCAGGCGTCGCCCAGCTCGTCGGGCGTGATGGCCACCGGCGAGCAGGCCATGGCCGGCTTCGCTTGCAGGTAGCCGTAGCCGCTGGCCTGCTCCTCGGGCGCCAGGTTGCGCAAGCTGATGTCGTTGACCAGCATCAACAGCTTGATGTTCAGGTGCGCCTGGTCCGGCGTCGAGCCCATGGCCACGTCGTCCGTGATGGCGGCGATGCCCGCCTCGTAATCGATGCCCCACTGTTCGTGCGCCAGAGTGATGTCGTCGTGGGCGCCGAGGAAATCGTCGCTGGCGCCCTGGTACAGGCGCGGCGCCTCGCGCAGATTGGCGGGCGCGTCTACGCCCGCCGCCTTGCAGGCCCGCTCGATCTGCTGCAGGTACGAGGCGCCGGCCACGCGCAAGCTACTGCGCGGCAAGGGCGCCATGCAGTTGGCAGGGTCGAAGTCGAAGGCGCGGTGACCGCGGCCGCTATTGATGGTCTGGTACAGCAAATCGAGCTGGGGCGCGATGAAACTCCAGTCGTCGAGCGCCTTTTGCAAGGTCGAGGCGATGCCATCGGCCAGGTGGGCCGTTTTCAGGTCGCGCGAGACGACAGCCAGCTGGCCGTCGCGCGTGCCGTCTTTCAAAGTTGCTAATTTCATGTACGGGAAACTTCGTCAAATGCGGGCAATTAGGGACCAAAGACGCCAAAAAGCCGGGACATTCCCGGCTTTGGCGGTCAGGAGGGATTTATGCCAGCAGCGCGATCTGCTCGGGAGTCAGATAGCACCACTCGCCTTCGGCGATGCCCAGCGATTCCAGCGTCAGGCTGCCGATGGCGGAACGGTGCAGCGCGCTGCAATGGTTGCCGGCGGCGGCCAGCATGCGCTTGACCTGGTGGTATTTGCCTTGTTCGAGCACGATTTCCAGCTGATGCTCTCCCCGTTTGATGCAGACGAGGGCCGCCAGCGCGGCCGGTTCATCGTGCAATTGCACGCCTGCCAAGAGCTGCGCCACCAGTTCATCGGTCACGGGCTCTTGCGTGGTAGCCTGGTAAATCTTGGGAACGTGACGCTTCGGCGACGATTGTGCATGGATAAAGGGGCCATCGTCGGACATCAGCAGCATGCCGGTCGTATCGTGGTCGAGCCGGCCGACGGGCTGGACTTCGCGCCAGGTGAACTGTTCCGGCAGCAGGGTCAGCACGCCAGGGTGATGGCTGGGCTTGCGCGAGCATTCGAAGTTGGCGGGCTTGTTCAGCGCCAGGTACAGGTGCGCGCGGTATACCCACTCTTCTTCAAACACGTGCAGCACCAGGCCTTCGGTCTCGACGGTGGTGCGGTAAGTGGTCTGGGTGACGCCATCGATGACGACATCGCCATCTTCGATGAGGGAACGACAATATTTACGGGTGCCAAAACCCTGCGATTGCAGGATGCGGTCTAGGGATAATTTACTCATGGGCGTGACTTTACCAGAAGCGGCTGACAGCGGGAAGCGGCGCCGCGCGGGGCCTGCGCGTGGCGGTGGAGCGCGCGCCAGCCTTGCGCTGACATAGATAAGGCAAAGCACAAGGTGAGATTTCGATATAAATGGCCCAATCCTTTGAGATATATCAAGCGCTCGGAATATCGCATTGATAGACTGAAACTTCGTTAGGAATCCGCCTAATGTACTTTAGGAATTGTGGCAGTCGCCACCCCTCATAAGGACATCGTATGAAGCATACCGATACCGTCACCTTACAAGGCAGCATCGCCGACATGCGCCAGCGCATCGCCGCGGAACAGGCGGCCATGCACAAGGTCAGACTCGGCGTGGCGCGCTGGCGCAACACCCCTGCGCCGCAGGATGCGGACGCGCCACCATCGCCAGCGAGCCAGACGCACTGGCATGCCGAGGCGCAATGCCAGTTCATGTGCTGGCTGGAACTGGGCGGTTTTGCGCATGCGGATGCGGCAACCGACAACGTGAGCGCATCCGCCATGGCCGATACGCCGTCCGACATCAGCGCCAGCAGCGCCAACTCCGGCAGCAACACAGCAGCGGCACCGCTCCCCCTGCCCGCGCACTGTAACGGCTGCGCCGCCTGAGCGCGCCGCCATCAGACCCGCCATGCCCTGCCCCCGCATGCCTGTCTTGCCAGCCAGACCAGATCACGCATTGCACGATGCCAGCCCACCCGGCACGGACGACGCACAAAAGGAAACGGCGGCATTGCGCCGCCGTTCCCAAGCCCCATCGGGACTTCAGTGAGGAATGTAAATTCACTCAAAACCACATCTGCGATGCGGCGAGTAGTTCCAAGACCTGCCAATCAAGTTAGTACTGACAACATAGTTGATATATCGCCCCTCCTTGAAAAGAACTACGCTTTCACTATAGCCCAAACAGCCCCTTTTTCAAGCCAAATTACTATCTTATTGAAAATCATTCTCGACTGGCTTGCCTGCCAGCCAACAGTGATATCCTTATCGCAACGCCGGTTGTGACTGCTGCACGGCCGCCTTCATGGCGCCTGCGCCCATGGCGGCGCCAAATTTCTTCAGCACCCGCTCCGGCAAGCCTTCATGCTGCGTGTAGTCGACGATGTCTTCCGCCTTGACGACATCGCGCGCCACGCTGTCGACCGTGCCGAAATCGTCGGCCAGACCCATTTCCACGGCTTTCGCGCCCGTCCAGTACAGGCCCGAGAAGGTATCCGGTGTTTCCTTCAGGCGCTTGCCCCGTCCCGTGCGCACCACGTCGATGAATTGCTGGTGGATTTCATTGAGCATGCCTTGCGCATACGCCTTGTGCTTTTCCGTCAGGGGACTGAACGGGTCCATGAAGCCCTTGTTCTCGCCCGCCGTCAGCAGCCGGCGCTCGACGCCCACCTTGTCCATCACGCCCGTAAAGCCGAAGCCATCCATCAGCACGCCGATGGAGCCGACCACGCTGGCCTTGTTGACGTAGATGCGGTCGGCGGCGGCGGCGATGTAATAGCCGCCCGAGGCGCACATTTCATCGACCACCACATACAAGGGCTTGTCCGGATAGCCCTTGCGCAGGCGCTGCATCTCGTCGACGATCATGCCGGCCTGCACGGGACTGCCGCCCGGACTATTAATGTGCAGCACCACAGCCACGGAACCGGCATCGGAAAACGCCTTGTCCAGCGCGGGGATGACGACGGCGGCCGAGCCGCTGCCTTCGGACTCGATGCTGCCGCTGATGTCGATCAGGGCCGTGTGGCGGCCCAGGGTCTCGCTGTCGTCGGCCGTGTTGTAGTCATAAAATACCCACAGGGCGAACAGCACGATCAGCAAGCCGAAGATCTTGAAAAAGATGCTCCAGCGGCGGTGCGCGCGCTGCTCTTGCAAGGTGGCAAATACCAGCTTTTCCAGCACGGCGCGCTCCCAGTTCCCCGCAGGGGCGCCGTGACCGGCGGCTGGCGCGCTGCTGTCCAGCTTGTCATTCGTGTTATCGCTCATGGTTCACTTTGTTTAAATTGCAATAATGCCTGTGCCAGTCTTCAGGCCGGCAGCGGCTGGACATACTCATCGGGTTGCCAGTACAGCTGGCCATCGCGCTCGCTCACGGGAATCGGGCGCAAACGGCCGCCCTTGCAGGGACCGCCCGCGCACAGGCCGCTCTCCGGCACATAGATGGCGCCATGCGTCGAACACATCAGGTACAAGCCGCTGGACTCGAAAAACTCGCCCTCGGCCCAGTCCAGTTCGATCGGTACGTGGGCGCAGCGGTTCAGATAACCATACGCTTTGCCGCCGTGGCGCACGACAAAGCCGGTGGTCGCTTCACCACCGGCCGAGACGGGAAAGCGCACGCCCTTGCCGCCATCGGCCACCGCATCGGCGGCACAAATCAACACTTCCACCACATCGCTCATCATGCGTGCTCGCTCAGCCATTGGTGCAGATCGGCCACCGTGGCGGCCGAATACAGGGGGTTGCAAGCCTGCAACTGCGCCACCGGATGCGCCCCATACTCTACGGCAATACCGGCAGCGCCTGCATTGCTTGCCATCAACAAATCATGACTGGTGTCGCCGATCATCACGGTGCGGCGCATATCCTGCCCCAGTTCGCGCGTCAGCTCTTGCAGCATGGCCGGATGGGGTTTGGAAAACGTTTCATCGGCGCAGCGCGTCGCATCGAACAGCGACAGCAGCTTGACGGCATTCAGCGAACGGTTCAGGCCGACACGGCTCTTGCCCGTGGCGACGGCCAGAAAGTACGCTTGCTGCGACAATTCCAGCAGCATTTCTTGCACGCCGGGAAACAGGGTCAGCTCATGGTCGCGCGACAGATAGTGATAGCGATAGCGTTCCGCCATGCGCGCATGGTATTTCGGCTCGACATCGGGCATCACCAGCTGCATCGCTTCCTGCAAGCCCAGGCCGATCACATGCGAGGCCAGCAACTCGGTGGGAATTGGCAAGCCCAGGTCTTTCGCCGACGCCTGGATGCACTTGACGATGGTCGAGGTACTGTCTATCAGGGTACCGTCCCAATCGAAGACGATCAGATCAAATTGCTTTCTTGCCATGTTTCCCGACGGCAAAGCCGCCGGCTCCTTGAGAATGAATGATGGCGACTGACTACCTTGTGAGTAGTGTCCCCGCACGCGATGGAGAGCTATCGTGCGGCAACGGCCAATGGTTTGCCCAAGCTTACCAAGAAACGCTCGCATTCGGCAGCCAGTGGCGCATTCAGGGTCACCGTCTTGCCCGTCTCCGGATGCGTAAACGTGATCTGGTGCGCGTGCAGGAACATGCGCTTCAGGGCGCCGCGCGTGCTGTCGGCTTTCAACAGGGCACGGTTGAGGGCAAAGTCGCCATATTTATCGTCGCCCGCGATGGGGAAACCGGACGAAGACAGATGCACGCGGATCTGGTGCGTGCGTCCCGTCTTCAATTCCGCTTCCAGCAAGGCGAAGTTGTGATATTTATGCAACAGTGAAAACACCGTGTGCGACGCCAGGCCATCGGCCTGCACGGCCACGCGGCGCTCGCCTTCGGCCGTCGTATATTTATGCAGCGGCAGCTTGATATGCTGGCGCGCATTCTTCCAGTCACCGGCCACCAGTACCAGGTAGCGCTTGTCCGTGAGGCCGTCGCGCATCTGCTCGTGCAAATTCGTCAACGCCGTGCGCTTCTTTGCCAGCAACAGCAAGCCGGACGTGTCGCGGTCCAGGCGGTGCACCAGTTCCAGGAACTTGGCGTCGGGGCGCGAGGCGCGCAATTGCTCGATCACGCCGAACGAGACGCCCGAGCCGCCATGCACGGCCACGCCGGCCGGCTTGTCGATGACGAGCAGCTGCGCATCTTCGAAGATGATCGAAAATTCGGCGGCCGGCGCGCCCGTGGGCGCCTTTTCGGCCACGCGCACGGGTGGAATGCGCACCACGTCGCCGGCGACGAGACGGTACAGTTGATCGATACGGCCTTTATTAACCCGCACTTCTCCCGATCGCAAGATCCGGTAGATGTGGCTTTTAGGCACTCCCTTGCACACTCTTAATAAGTAGTTGTCGATGCGCTGGCCTGCTTCTTCCTCGGCGATCGTTACGAATTGGGCTTGCGGCTGAACCGGGGGTGTTGAAGGGGGAACAACATCTTTTTGACTCTTCATTTACTATGTCTTCCCAGAAATCTCTCTAAGTCCTTCATTTTGAATATATAATTGTTTTTGCTGCGGCCCTGGCTGCTGCGAGTGTAAGAATAAAAGCACATTTTACACAGGGGCGTCTCCACCGGCCTCGCCAAATTGCAAATTCGGTGGAAAAAAATGTATATGCACCATCCCTGCGCGAATCAAGGTTGCACCGTAGTTGTAATCGGATAACGCGTGGAGATGCTGAAGTGAGTGTGGGATTATAAGGATAAGTACCCGTTAGCGCGACTTATCGAGTCGGGCTCGCGGGTTGATGAAGTTGATAACGCTTGCCGTTTTCGCCAAACCCCGTATGTGGCCAAATACTGAGGGTTGTCGATGATAGGCTGAGGCCAAGCCTCGCCATCGCGATCCCTGTAATGAGCCGGCTAACGATTTTGGCTCTGAATTTGCTGACCACTTGCATTCTCTGCCCCCGATGCAGTTCATTCTCATCCGGGCTGTTTCAGATGAGTTGCAAGTGTCCTGTGCACTCGGCATGACGATTGACCTCACCGCGCCTGTTGCGGCCGTAACGCATATCTCGTACGCGTTGTTGCTCCGCACGCCTGGGCATTTCCCCCGCCAACACTCCCGTTCTCGCATATATCCCTGTACTTTCGCCGCTTCCCCGGAAGCGGCTTTGAGATGGCCTACGGGTCGCGGAGTTATAAAAATGAAACGCATGTTGTTTAATGCCACGCAGCAAGAAGAACTGCGCGTAGCGATTGTCGACGGACAGAAACTGATCGACATCGATATCGAGACAGCCGGGCGCGAACAGCGCAAATCCAACATCTACAAGGGCGTCATCACGCGCATCGAGCCATCGCTCGAAGCGTGCTTCGTCAGCTATGGCGAAGACCGCCACGGCTTCCTGCCTTTCAAGGAAGTTGCCCGCACATATTTCCGCGAAGGCGTCGATGTGCGTAACGCTTCCGTCAAGGAAGCGCTGCGCGAAGGCCAGGAAATCATGGTCCAGGTCGAAAAGGAAGAGCGCGGCAACAAGGGCGCTGCCCTGACCTCGTTCGTTTCGCTGGCCGGCCGTTACCTGGTTTTGATGCCGAACAACCCGCGTGGCGGTGGCGTATCGCGCCGCGTGGAAGGTGAAGAGCGCCAGGAATTGCGCGAAACCATGGATAAACTGGACTTGCCAGCTGGCATGTCCGTCATTGCCCGCACCGCCGGCATCGGCCGCAACGTCGATGAACTGCAGTGGGACTTGAATTACCTGATGCAACTGTGGCGCGCCATCGAAGGCGCCGGCAAGTCGGCCAACGGCGCTTTCCTGATCTACCAGGAATCGTCGCTCGTCATCCGCGCCATCCGCGACTACTTCCAGCCCGACATCGGCGAGATCCTGATCGACACCGACGAGATCTACGACCAGGCGCACCAGTTCATGAGCCACGTGATGCCCGACATGGTGCACCGCGTAAAACGCTACAGCGACGACGTGCCGCTGTTCTCGCGCTTCCAGATCGAACACCAGATTGAAACGGCGTACAGCCGCACCGTGCCGCTGCCATCGGGCGGCGCTATTGTTATCGACCACACCGAAGCGCTGGTCTCCGTCGACGTCAACTCGGCCCGCGCCACGCGCGGTTCGGACATCGAGACGACCGCCTTCAACACCAACTGCGAAGCGGCCGAAGAAGTGGCCCGCCAGCTGCGTCTGCGCGATTTGGGTGGCTTGATCGTCATCGACTTCATCGACATGGAAGTGGCAAAAAATCAACGCGAAGTGGAACAGCGTTTGAAAGATGCGCTGCACCATGACCGTGCCCGTGTACAAATGGGCAAGATTTCCCGCTTCGGCCTGATGGAACTGTCGCGTCAGCGCCTGCGCCCTTCGCTGTCCGAAGGCTCGCACGTGACGTGCCCGCGCTGCTCCGGCACCGGCCACATCCGCGACACGGAATCGTCCGCCCTGCAGGTGCTGCGCATCATCCAGGAAGAGGCGATGAAGGAAAACTCGGCCACCATCCACGTGCAAGTGCCCGTGGACGTGGGCGCCTTCCTGCTGAACGAAAAGCGCGGCGAAGTACTGAAGATCGAAAACCGCCACCGCATCGCCGTGATCCTGATCCCGAACAAGCATCTGGAAACGCCGCACTACAAGCTGGAACGCATCAAGCATGACGATCCGCGTCTGGAAGACAGCCAGGCCAGCTACAACCTGGCCGAAAGCGCTGAAACCGACATGGCTTACAGCAAGCGCCAGAAGGAAGAAGCCAAGCCGCGCCAGGAAGCCGTCGTCAAGACGATCACCCCTGACCAGCCGGCACCGCTGGTCGAGCGCAAGCCTGTCGAAGCGAAACCAGCACCGGTGGCCGCGCCTGCCGCACCACAGGGCCTGATCGCCAAGATCATCAGCTTCTTCACCGGCGCCCCGGCACCGGTGGCGCCAGCGCCCGCCCCTGTCGCACCAGCCAAGCCGGCCGGCGCCGACCGCGGCGACCGCAACAGCCGTGGCCCACGTGGCCGTGGCCGCAACGGCAAGCCTGGCCGCGAAGAACGCGAACCAGGCCAGGCCCGTCCTGCCCTGGACGATGCAGCGAAAGAAGCGGAAGCACTGGAAAAGGCGGCCCGTCCGCCACGCCCACCGCGTCCGCCACGCGAACCGCGTGAAGCGGGCGAGGCAACGGCAGCACCACGCGAACGCGGTGAGCGCCCGGAACGCGCGGAACGTCCTGAGCGCGCAGAGCGCCCGGAACGCGCCGAACGTCCGCCACGCCAGCCACGCGAAGGCCGCGAACCACGCGCCGACAAGGCTATTGTTGCTGAAGTGAAAGCTGACGAGCTGGCATTGGTTGGCGCCAGCGCCAGCGCGATCAATGTGGTCGTGGCGTCAAGCGGTCCGGACGCTGATGCAGCACCAATGAGCTTGCTGAAAGCGCCGGTCAATGCCGGTCCTGAAGGCGAAGAAACGGAAAACGACGTGGAAGGCGAAGAACCGCGCCGCCGTCGTCGTCGTGGTGGCCGCAACCGCAACCGCCGCGACCGCGAAACGGGCGAGCTGATCGAATCGGCAAACGGCGAGAACGAAGGCCAGGACGCGCCAGCGATCAGCTTTACGGTCGCCCCGGCGCCGGAAGCCGCCGCTGATGCTTCCCCGGTCGCCGTCGTGGCTGCCACCGCTGTCGTCGCCGTCGCGGCGCCAGTGGAAGCTGCCGTCGTGGAAGTGATCGACGTGGTCGAAGTGGTGGAAGTGGCCAAGGTCGAAGAAGCCGCTCCTGCCGCAGAAGCTGCACCAGTTGCTGAAGTGATCGTGCCGGCAGCCCCTGTCGAAGCGGCTGCAGTGCAAGCTGAACCAGCCGCTGCCGAACCGGCACCCGTTGCCAAGTACAGCTTTGCCGAGAAAACGGAAGCTGCACCGGTGCCAGCGGAAATCATCGTCGAAGCCGTGCCAGTGGTGGAAGCTGCGCCTTTGGTCGAAGCCATCGCCGTGATCGAGGAAGCACCAGCGCCAGTGGCTGAAACGGCACCTGCCGTGGTGGAAGCCGCCCCGGTGGTTGCCGAAGTTGCTCCCGCTCCTGCTCCTGCTCCTGCTCCAGCACCTGTCGTCGCTGCAGCGCCGGCGCCTGCGCCGCTGGACTTGAGCGCAGTGCTCGGTTCGGCCGGCCTGACCCTGGCTGCCACCGATCCGGAAAAACTGCGCCTGGCGCAGGAAGCGGCCGCCAAGGCAGTCGCTCCCGTGCGCAAGCCGCGCGAACGCAAGCCATTGCCGCCGCAATCGGATGAGCCGTTGATCCAGGTCAACACGCAACGTCCATAAGCGCGCCGGGTTCGCCCAGCCGCCAATGATGAAAGGGGGAGCTCAGGCTTCCCCTTTTTTATGTCCACTTTTTTGCCAGCCAGCCGCCATGCACGAGCACGCCACTCCTTCTACCGTCAGCCTGCGCAGCGCCTTCTGGTACTGGCTCAAGCTGGGCTGCGTCAGCTTTGGCGGCCCGGCCGGGCAAATCGCCATGATGCATGCGGAACTGGTGGAAAAGCGGCGCTGGATTTCCGAACAACGCTTCCTGCACGCCCTGAACTACTGCATGCTGCTGCCAGGACCCGAAGCGACCCAGCTGGCCATCTACATCGGCTGGCTGATGCACCGCACGCGCGGCGCCCTGATGGCGGGCCTGCTGTTCCTGCTGCCCTCGCTGGGGGTGCTGATCGTCCTGTCCTGGCTCTACATGGCCTACGGCCACGTGGCCGCCATCGCCGGCATCCTGTACGGCATCAAGCCGGCCGTCGTCGCCATCGTGCTGGCGGCCGCCTGGCGCCTGGGCCGGCGCACCTTGCGCAGCCCCGGCCTGATCACCATCGCAGCGGCAGCATTTGTCGCCATCGCCGCGCTACAGCTGCCATTTCCGCTGATCGTGCTCGCCGCCGCCCTGCTGGGCATGGCTGGCGGGCGCTGGCTGCCGAGCCATTTTCATATTGGCGGCACGCACCATGGCGGCGCGGCCCGCTACGGCGCCGCCCTGATCGATGACGACACGCCCACGCCGGAGCACGCGCAGCTCAAATGGCCGCGCCTGCTGGCCACTTGCGCACTGGGCCTGGCGCTGGCCTTCTTCGCCTGGCTGGGCCTGGCGCTGGCGGGCGGTGCGGACCAGCCTCTGGCGCAGATGGGCGTGTTTTTCAGCAAGGCCGCCCTGCTGACGTTCGGCGGCGCGTATGCCGTGCTGCCCTACCTGGTGCAGGGCGCCGCCGACCACTACCACTGGATCAACAGCGCGCAGATGATGGATGGCCTGGCGCTGGGCGAAACGACGCCCGGCCCCTTGATCATGATCGTCGCCTTCATCGGTTTTGTCGGCGGCTGGAGCCATGCCGTGGCAGGCGAGCACCTGTGGCTGGCGGGCGTCTGCGGCGCGCTCGTCGCCAGCTGGTTTACTTTCCTGCCCTCGTTCATCTTCATCCTGGCCGGCGCGCCGCTGGTGGAAGCGTCGCGCGGCAATTTGCGCCTGAGCGCGCCCCTGACGGCCATTTCGGCGGCCGTGGTGGGCGTCATCGCCAGCCTGGCCCTGTTCTTTGGCCGCCATGTCTTCTGGCAAGCAAACCCGTTGCCGCACTGGGATTGGCTGGCGATGTTCATCGCGCTGGCGGCCGGCGTGGCGCTGCTCAGGTTTCAAGTGGGCACCATCAAATTGCTGCTCGCCTGTGCCATCTTCGGCCTCGTGCTATCGTATCTGCCTTGACCGATTTAACGTAAGTGGTATCACCTTTCATGGCTGACAAGATTATCTACCTCGCCGAGGCCCGCAATGGGGCCTTGGTGATCCCCGCGCGGCTGGAAAGTCCCAGCGGTAATGTGGCCGACAGCCTGGGCCGGCCCCTGCACGACTTGCGCATCTCGATTACCGACCGCTGCAATTTCCGTTGCGTGTATTGCATGCCGAAAGACGTGTTCGACAAGAATCACGTGTACCTGCCGCACACGGATTTGCTGTCGTTCGAGGAAATCACGCGCGTGGCGCGCCTTTTCGTTGAACACGGCGTGGAAAAGATCCGCCTGACGGGCGGCGAACCGCTGCTGCGCAAAAATATCGAAAAACTCATCGCCATGCTGGCCGCGCTGCGCACGCCGTCGGGCCAGCCGCTGGACCTGACCCTGACGACCAACGGCTCCTTGCTCGCCAGAAAGGCCCAAGCCTTGAAGGATGCGGGCCTGAACAGGGTCACCGTCTCGCTCGATTCGCTCGACGACGCCACCTTCAAGCGCATGAACGACGTCGATTTCGCCGTGGCCGACGTGCTGCACGGCATCGATGCGGCGCATGCAGCCGGCCTAGGCCCCATCAAGATCAACATGGTCGTCAAGGCTGGCATGAACGAGCAGGAAATCGTGCCCATGGCGCGCCACTTCAAGGGCACGCCCTACATCTTGCGCTTCATCGAATACATGGACGTGGGCGCCTCGAACGGCTGGAACTTGCAGGAAGTCATCCCGTCCGCAGAAGTGGTGCGCCGCATCGGTGCACACATGCCCTTGCTGCCCATCAACCCCAACTACACGGGCGAGACAGCGGCGCGCTGGCGCTATGCCGATGGCAGCGGCGAAATCGGCCTCATTTCCAGCGTCACGCAAGCGTTCTGCGCCGATTGCAGCCGTGCCCGCCTCTCGACCGAGGGCAAGCTGTACACGTGCCTGTTCGCCAGCAGCGGCCACGACTTGCGCAGCCTGCTGCGCGGCGGCCGCAGCGACGCGGAAATTTCCTCGGCCGTGGCGCAGCTGTGGCGCGGCCGCGCCGACCGCTATTCGCAATTGCGCACCAGCCAGACAGATTTGACGGGCACCACGCTTGAGCACGGTAAAAAGAAAGTGGAAATGTCGTACATCGGCGGCTGAATCGGGCGCGGCGCGCGCCCGCCGCTGCTACCATGGCGCATGCACCCACTTCCTACCTGACATGATTAACACACACGACATTACCGGCCTGATCCTGGCCGGCGGCCTCGGCACGCGCATGGGCCAGCGCGACAAGGGCATGCTGCCCCTGCATGGCCAGCCTCTGGCGCGCCACGTGCTGCAGCGCCTGGCGCCACAAGTGGGCCAGCTGGCCATCAGCGTCCACGCCGATGCCGGAGATTACGCGCGCTTCGGCCTGCCCGTCTGGCCGGACGTACTGCCGGGCCAGCTGGGCCCGCTGGCCGGCTTGCATAGCGGCATGCAACACGCCGGCACGCCCTACCTGCTGACGGTGCCGTGCGACTCGCCCCTGCTGCCGCCCGACCTGGCGGCGCGCCTGGCCACCGGCCTGGTCGACAACAATGCCGACCTGGCCATCGCCGTCACCGAAGAGATCGACCCGGCGACGGGATCGACGGTACGCCGCCCGCATCCCGTTTTCTGCCTCGTCAAAACTGCCGCCCTGCCCCAGCTGGACTCGTATCTGCGCGCCGGCGAGCGCCGCATGCGCACCTGGCATGGTCCCCTGAAGCTGGCCGAGGTAGTGTTCGAGGATGGCGGCGCGTTCGGCAACATGAATACCCCGGACGAGCTGGCCGCCCTGCAGGCGCAGGGCCTGTCCGTGCCGATGGCGCAAGCCATCCTGGCCGACGCCGTCGCGCCCGTCGCCGACGTGGAACAACTGCCGTTGCCGCAAGCGTTCGAGCGCATCCTGGCGGCCGACATCATCTCGCCCATCAGCGTGCCCGCGCACGACAATTCCGCCATGGATGGCTATGCGCTGCATGGGGCCGACCTCGGTGGCAGTGTGCCGCTGACCCTGGCCGTGGTCGACACCATCCTGGCCGGGCGTCCCGGCACGGTCAACGTCGGACGCGGCGAATGCGCGCGCATCATGACGGGCGCCGTCATGCCGGACGGCTGCGACAGCGTGGTACCACAGGAACTGCTGCAGCAGGCCAGCGCAAGCAGCATCACGCTGGCGCCCGATTGCATCCGCCCCGGCGACAACCGCCGTTTCAAGGGGGAAGACTTGATGCAGGGCCAACCGGCCCTGCTGCAGGGCAAACGCCTGGGTCCGGCCGAACTGGGGCTGCTCGCCTCGCTGGGCATCGCCACGGTGCCCGTGCGCCGGCGCCTGCGCGTGGCATTCTTTTCCACCGGCGACGAATTGCGCTCGATCGGCGAGCCACTCGACGCGGGCTGCATCTACGACAGCAACCGCTACACCCTGCTGGGCATGCTGAGCCGTTTGGGCTGCGAAGTGCTCGACATGGGCATCGTCAAGGATGATCCGCAAGCGCTGGAAGCGGCGCTGCGCGGCGCCTGCGCCTCGGCCGACGTCATCATCACCTCGGGTGGCGTGTCCAGCGGCGCGGCCGATTTTACGCGCGAGATCCTGGCACGCCTCGGTGAGGTGGCCTTCTGGCAAATTAACATGCGCCCGGGCCGCCCCATGGCCTTTGGCCGGATTGCCAGCGAGGGCGACACGGCCTTGCTGCTGGGCCTGCCCGGCAACCCCGTGGCCGTGATGGCGGCGTTTTACTTCCTCGCCCGCCCCACCCTGCTGCGCCTGATGGGCGCCGATGCGGACACGGCCACCCTGCCGCTGCTGCAAGTGGCGGCGCAGGCACCGATCCGCAAGAAGCGGGGCCGCACGGAATACCAGCGCGGCATCGTCGAGCGGGACGCGAACGGCCGCCAGCACGTGCGCGTGACGGGGGCGCAAGGCTCCGGCATCCTGCGCTCGATGACGCAAGCCAATTGCATGATCGTGCTGCATGAAGCGCAAGGCAACGTGGCCACGGGCGACCTGGTCGATATCGTGCTGTTCCATGGATTGACCTGATGAAACATCTACTTCTGGCGCTGACCCTGCTGCAGGGCATGGCGGCGTACGCTGGCGAAGTCCACAGCAATGGCTACACGGTGCGCTTCGACGAGCGCATCGAAACGGCGCCGGGCGACTTGCATGGCGCCACCGTGGGCCGCATCAGCATCGTGCGCGCCGCCGATCAAGGTCTCGCGTGGCAGGAAAACACGCCCTTGCAGCCGGGCTGCGGCGCCATTGCGGCCATCACCGTCCTCAACGACAGCTATGTGGCCCTGTGCGGCCACCTGGGCGGTCGCCATTACACGCACAAGATCATCTTCATGCAAGGCAACTCGCCCAGCATGGTGAGCGTGGACCAGTTCGATTCACCGAGTGCCGTGCGCGTGGGGCGCGATGGATCGCTGGCCATCGACGTCCTGCGGCGCGACCGCTTCCCTGGCGAACTGACGGGTCCGCATTACTTTCCCACCGTGTACCGTTTGCACCACGATGACGCCACCTTCGGTTTCATCCCCAGCTTTGGTGGCGATGCCGCCGAGCGCTACTGGCAGCACTATCGCGCCACGCGCAAGGCGGCGCCAGCGGCGGACGTACTGCCGGAATTGCTGGCCTCCCTGCTGGCGGCCCAGGCTGGCAAACAATCCATCTGTGCAGAGCTGGCCACGCTCGCCGCCGACTTGCAGCAGGGACGGCAGTACGAACAGTACGATACGCAAAGCGCGCGCACCTTGATGCGCACGTGGCTGCACAAGCTGCCCGCCATCGGCTATCCCGCCTTCGATACGCAAGCCTGTCCGGGCAGCATCTAACTCGCGTTCCTGACCTTACCGCCGCCTGCCGGCGGCGCATCCTTCAACACCCCACTGCCCTCTCAACCGGCCCGCCCAGCGCGGGCCGCTCTCATTGCCCCTTCGCAATCAATTGACCTGCGCGGCAAGCGTTCGCCTATCGAGATTAAAATATTAATTATTTCCCAAAAGAACATATAAATAAACACAACACTAATTGTAATTATTTTATTTATTTGTTGATACTACAGTTTCTTCGGTGATAACATCCAACCTCACATAAAAATTCAATTTTGATATTGTTTTCACGAGGAAACTAATAATGAGACACCATTCATGGATCGCGGGCGCCGGCATGCTGGGAGTGGCTTGCCTGCTTGGCATGTTGTCCCTGGCGCCGCTGCCCGCCTATGCCAAAGGGGCACCACGGGCGGACGTGCTCGAGCATTGCAGCTGGAACCGCCCGGGCGCTGACCCGTTCATGGGAGATGTCGTTGCCGCAGTGGACAGGTACCCGGACATCGCGCCGCAGGTGCGCGAAGAATTGAAGGCGCGCATGCGCGCGCGCCAGTACGATGAAATCGTCGTCATCAGCCGCGACGCCATCCGCGGCAAAGGCAATTACAATGCGCGCATCAGCGACATGCATTTCGGGCCGGGCCGCGTCTGCCGCAATGTCACGCGCTCAGGCTGGAGCGAGCAGATGCAGGAAAGGGGACTCGTGTACTGCGTGCAGGGCGTTTGCATCCTCGTGCCCACCGTGTGCCGCAATGTCAGCCGCATCACGCGGGTGCCAGCGTCAGCGGCGCCAGCCGCCGGAGCCGCTCCCGGTGGCACCGTGCCCGTTGCCGCCGCGCCCGCCGCACCGGAAGCAGCAGGCGTGCCCGTGATCGATAATCCCGACGCCTTGCGCGGCGGTTCATTCACGGGCGCCGGCGCGCCGCCGGCCGTGGCGAGCACGCCCTTCCTGCCCTTCGATTATGTGCGTACCGTCGGCGGTATCACGCCGCCAGCCGGCATGGGCGGCGGCGGCGGTGGTGGTGCTGGCGGTGGAAGCCTGCGGCCGGACCAGGGCAGCAGCATCATCGTGCCGCCCACCGTGATCCTGCCGACCCTGCCACCCACCGGCCCGACAGTCTTGCCGGCCGTGCCCGAGCCGCAAACATGGGCCATGCTGCTGGCGGGATTGGCGCTGCTGGCCTGCGCCACGCTGCGCCGCCGGCCAGCGGCGGCCTGAACGCCGAGGGCGCTATTCGCCGTCGGCCTCGGCGGACAGCCCCGCGTCCGCCGCGCCCAGCAGCAAGGCGGCCGCCTCGCCCGGCAAGGCTTCCACGGATTTCAATTTGCGCGCCATCTGCCGGCTGCGCACTTCCGCGCTTTCGATATTTTTCGCCGCCTTTTCCAGGGTCAGCCGGGTTTGCGACAGCACATCGCCGAACTTGCCGAATTCCGTCTTGACGGCGCCCAGCACTTGCCACACTTCCGACGAGCGCTTTTCCAGCGCCAGCGTGCGGAAACCCATCTGCAAGCTGTTGAGCAAGGCCGTCAGGGTCGACGGTCCGGCAATGCTGACCCTGTGTACGCGCTGCAATTCGTCGGCCAGTCCCGGCCGGCGCAGCACTTCCGCATACAAGCCTTCCGTGGGCAGGAACAGGATGGCAAAGTCGGTGGTCAGCGGCGGCGCCAGGTATTTCTCGGCGATGGTTTTCGCCTCGCCCCGCACGGCCCGTTCCAGCTCGCGGCCGGCGACGGCCACGCCGTCCGCATCGGCCCGCTCGGCCGCGTCGACCAGGCGCTCGTACTGTTCCTTGGGAAACTTCGCATCGATGGGCATCCACACGGGCGGCCCACCGTCGACCATGCCCGGCAACTTCAGGGCGAATTCCACGCGCGCGCCGCTGCCTGGCAGCGTTTCCACGTTCTTCGCATACTGGTCGACAGTGAGTACCTGCTCCAGCAGCATTTCCAGCTGCACTTCGCCCCAGGTGCCGCGCGTCTTCACATTAGTAAGCACCCGCTTCAGATCGCCCACGCCCAGTGCCAGCTGCTGCATTTCACCGAGGCCCTGGTGGACTTTTTCCAGCCGCTCCGACACTTGCTGGAACGAGGCACTCAAACGCGTTTCCAGCGTGGCATGCAGTTTTTCATCGACCGTCTTGCGCATCTCTTCCAGGCGCGCGCCGTTATCGGCCTGCAAGTCGCGGATCTTGTTTTCCAGGGTGGCGCGCACTTCCAGCATGCGCTGCGCATTCGATTCGGTCAGCTGGGCCAACGTCTGATTCGTGCTCTCGGCAAAGCGCGCCAGGCTTTGCGCCTGCTCCTCGCGCCCGACTTTCCCCTGCGCCTGCATCTGCGTGCGCAAGCTGTCGAGCTGTTGCAGGGTTGCAGCCTGGAATTGCGCCAGTCCGGCCGCCAGGTCTTGCCGCGTCGCTTGCGCCGACGCCTGCAGTTGCAGCCGCACTTCGCGCTCGACCCGGTCGATGCGTTCCAGGCTTTGCTGCTGGTGCTGCTGCACCAGCGCCAGGGTGGTGGCGCCATCGCCGGCCGCGCCACGCGGGCGCAGCAACAGCAAGAGCAACAGGACGATGGCGACGGCGGCGGCGCCCAGCAGGCTGTAAAACTCGATAGGGCTCATGGGATCAGTCAGGTTTGTTGCGCATCCAGTCGGCCGTCTGATAGAACGATTCCATCAGGCGCACGCGCAGGGACTCTTCGATGCCCGTGTCTTCCATGGCCCAGGCCATGGCGCGCAACCACTGGTCGCGCTCGCTGGTGCCGATGGCATAAGGCAAGTGACGGGCACGCAGGCGCGGGTGGCCGAATTTCTCGATATACAAATCCGGCCCGCCCATCCAGCCCGTCAGGAAGAAATACAGCTTGTCGCGCGAACCGTCCGTCGAGGGCGGATGCATGACGCGGATGCCGGCGAACTCGGGCTCGAGTTCCATCAGATCATAAAAGCGGTCGACCATTTCACGCAGCACAGGGGCGCCGCCGATGGTCTCGTACAGGGTGGGGGCAGTAGTATCAGTCATGGCCACCATGATAGCGCAAGCATCGGCGCTCCATGCGCCACTAGCTCTCTCTGCCACAATAAATGGCAATATACTTGACTACTCAAGCTTATATCAACTACCATGCAATTTTAAACCAAGGACAAGAACAGCATGTCAGCCACCACCCAACCCCGCTTGCTACGCAATAGCAACTTCCGCTGGCTTCTGGGCGGCGGCCTCATTTCCATGCTGGGCGACCAGTTCAGCATGCTGGCCCTGCCGTGGCTGGTGCTGAGCCTGACGGGCGATAGCCTCAGCCTGGGCATCGCCGTGGCCCTGATGGGCGCCCCGCGCGCCGTACTCATCTTGCTGGGCGGCACCGTCGCCGACCGTTACTCGCCCCGGCGCGTGCTGCTGCTGAGCAAATATGCGAACGCTGCCATCCTGCTGGCACTGGCGGGGCTGCTGATGCTGGACCAGGCCAGCCTGGCACTCGCGTATGCGGCCGCGCTGGCGCTGGGCATCGCGTCCGCCTTCGCTATCCCGGCCGGCACGGCCATCCTGCCGCAAGCCGTGCCGCCGCAAGTGCTGCAGAACGCCAATGGCTTGCAGATGGGCACGCGCCAGTTGTCGCTGCTGGCCGGCCCCCTGCTGGCGGCGCTCGTGCTCGGCGCCCACGAGGGCGCGCAGAAAACCCCCATGGCGGCGCTGGCCGCCGCCTTTGCCATCGATGCGCTGACGTTTCTGTTTTCCGCCTGGACCTTGCGGCAAGTCACGCTGCGGCCCCTGGGCGTGGCGGTGGCGCAGGGCATGTGGCGCGACATGGCGGCGGGCCTGGCCATGGTGTGGCGCGACGTTGCCTTGCGCAGCTGCTATGTCTACTGGGCGGTGGTGGCCTTCTTCGTCATGGGCCCGCTGCAAGTGGCCTTGCCCGTGCTGGCCAGCGAACGCCTGCACGGTGCCGCGGCGCTAGGACTGCTGATGGGCGCGCACGGCGCCGGCACCCTGGCCGGCATGCTGGCGTCCAGCCTGGGCGGCGCCTGGCTGCGCCAGCGTTTCGGCGCCACCCTGCTGCTCGTCGACGCCATCGTGGGCTGCCTGCTGATGGCGCTGGGACAAATCAGCACGGCCTGGCAAGGCGCGGCATTGCTGGCCGTGACTGGGCTGCTGGGCGGCTATGTGCAGGTGGCCATCTTTACGTGGATACAGCGGCGCGTGGCGCCCGCCATGCTGGGCCGGGCGATGGCCGTGTTCATGGGCATCTTCCTGGGCCTGGCGCCCCTGTCGGCGGCGGCCACGGGCGCGCTGCTGCGCCACCTGAGCGTGGGCGAACTGTTCTGCGCCGGCGGCGCCTTGCTGCTGGCGGCCGCCGTAGCGGCCGCCCTGTGGAGCGACATTGCGCGCATCGCGGGCAGCGCTTCCGTATCATCACCTTGAGAGAGTTCCAGCATGGATAAAACACGACAAACGGCCCTGAAAGCGGCTTACCGGCAACAAGCGCCAGCATTGGGCATCATCGCCCTGCGCCACCTGCCCAGCGGATACGCCCTGCTCGAACGCAGCCGCAACGCCCCTGGCGCGCTGAACCGCCACCGCTTCGAGCTGAACCTGGGCACGCACCGCAACGCCCGCTTGCAGGCGGATTGGCGGCGCGATGGCACGGCAGCCTTCCGCTTCGATATCATCGACAGCGTCAAGCTACCCGACGATCCCGCCTTCGATGCCGAGGCCGAACTCGATGCCCTGCTGGCGCTGCACCGCGCACAGTGGCTGGAACAGGGGCAGCCACTGTATTGAGCAATATTGCTTTACACTTGCGCACTCAAGCACTGCGCAGCCAACATAAAGAAAACCATGACCGATCACACTTCCCCGCTGCTGGACGGCGCCGGTGCGCTGGACTTTTGCCTGCGCCTGGCGCGTGCCCAGGCACTCATCGTGCGCCGCTTCGACAGCATCCTGGGCAATCTGCACGGCCTGAGCTTTGGCGATTATCAATTGCTGTACCACTTGCAGCGTGCGCCCGGTGGCCGCCTGCGCCGCATCGACCTGGCCGAGCGCCTGGCGCTGACGGCGTCCGGCATCACGCGCTCGCTGATGCCGCTGGAAAAAATCGGCCTGGTGGCGCGCCAGGCCGATGCGCGCGATGCCCGCGTCGGCTATGCCGTCATCACCGCGGCGGGGCAAGCCCTGCTGATCCACGCCGATGCGACGGCGCAGGCGCTGGGCCAGGAATTGCTGGGCAGCGCCAGCGCGGAGCAGCTGGCACCGCTGTCCCTGCTGCTGGCCGGCATCGCCGGCAGCCAGCCCGGCAACGGCTGACGCCCGCTCCTTACACCAGCGCCAGCTTGCGCAAACGCCGCGTCGACGGCCAGCGCGCCATGCCCGTCTCGTCGCGGATGGCGGCGCAGGCGGCCAGCACTCTGGCGCACTCGTCCTCGCGCAAGCCCGCATTCAGGGTCAGGCGCACCAGCGAGCGGTTCTTCGGCGTGGCCGGCGCGCAGAACACGGCGCCGTAGATGCCGTGCCGCTCCAGCGCCTTGCGCAGGATCAGGGTGTCGGGTTCAGTGCCCGCTTCCAGCGCGATGATTTGCTCGGTGCCGTCGCTGACGTTGTAGCCAAGCTCAGCCAGACCCTGGCGCAGCTGCACGCTGTGGCGGCGCAGGGCGGCGCGGCGGGCATCGGCGGCGCGGATGAAATCGAGCGCCGCATCGAACCACGCCAGCTCGTGTTCCAGCAGGCAGGAGCTGAAGATGGCGGGCCGCGAAGCGGACAGGAAATAGCCCTTGAAGCGGGCCGAACAGGTGATCAGCCCCGCGCGCCCCGCAAACGCCTTGGCCAGCGACGCCGTGCGGAAATGCACGCGCCCGGCCAGGCCCAGCTCGGCCACCAGGCCCGCGCCCTGCGGGCCGTGCGTGCCCAGCGAGTGCGACTCGTCGACGATCAGCATGCTGCCGCTGCGCTCGGCGATTTCCACCATTTCCAGCAGCGGCGCCACGCTGCCATTCGTGCTGTACAGCGCATCGACGACGATGATGCCGGGGCCATGCTTGTCGAGCTGGCGCTGCAGGTGGGCGCCATCGTTATGCAGGAAGGCCACGGGCACGGCTTGCGCCGATTGCACCCCTTCCCACAGCGAGGCGTGCGCCTGCATGTCCAGGTAGACGGGGATGCCGGGCCCGGCCAGGCTTTGCAGCAAACCCACGTTGGCGGCCCAGCCCGACTGCGCCAGCACACAGGCTTCGCTGCCGAGATAGTCCGCAAATTTTTGTTCGAGCCGGTGCTGGCGGCTGCCTTCCTGCAGGAACACGGACGACATCAGCATGGCGCCGCCGCCTTGCAAGACGCGCGCCTGGGCCGCCAGCAGCACGGTCTCGCCGGCGATGTTCAGGTAATCATTACCTGCCAGCATGACCGCACGCGCGGGCATGGCTTGCCATTCATGCAGGTGTTCGCCACCGAGCAGCTTCTCGATGCGCTCGACGTAATGTTCATCCATGCGTGCGCGCACGAAGGCAGGCATCTGTTGTTCGGCATGGATGGCGCGGGACGACAGGGGAAAAAGGGCGTGTGACATAGGGCACTCCTGATTGGTTGCGGGGGGAACTACCGCGTCCAACATGCGCGAGCCATCCGGCAAGAGTTTGATACAGCTCAACAGTTATGCCGATATTCTGCTGATAAGGAAGGAACCCGCCGATCATGTTGCATTGACACGCCTCAACGAACACGTCCCCTGATCATGATGCACGTGCAGTCCCCTTCCGGAAAACGGTGGCAAGGCAAGCTGCTCCAGCCTTTCCTGCATTTCCACGACGCCATCGAACACACACCCGTGCGACGCGCGCAGGTGCGGACGCTGGCGCTCATCGGCGCGCTGGGGATGCCCCTGTACTACGCGCTGTGGCATTATTTTTTTCCGCAAGAATACGAATCGCCGCTGCTGCGCACCATCTCCGCCCTGCTGTTCCTGCCCGCGCTGTGGCCTGACCGCTTCAGCAATACCTGGTTCAGCGTGTACCTGTTCCTGGGGCTGACCTTCGAACTGCCGTTTTTCTTCACGTACATGTTCCTGATGAACCACGCCTCGGCGCTGTGGATGCATTCACTGCTGGTGGCGCTGATCGTGCTGTTTCACTTCGATACGCGCATCGCCGTGCTGGCCTACCTGAGCGGCACCCTGCTGGCCTGCCTGGCGTTTGCCGTGTTTGGTGATCCCGCCTTTTTGCTCAGCGGCGACGTCTTGCAGCAATTGCCCGTGCACTGGTTCACGATTGCCGTGCTGTCGGTGGTCAAGGTGGGGCGCCATGTGGGCGCACAAGAGAAACTGGCCGGGCTGGCAGCCGGACTGGGCAGCGTGGCGCACGAATTGCGCACGCCCCTCGTCAGCGTCGAGGCGAACGTGCGCGGACTGCAGCGCAAGCTGCAAGACCAGCCGCCCGACGCGGCCAGCCTGGAAGCGCTGGCGCGCATCCAGTTCGAAGTACGCCACATGCACCACATGATCGATTTGTTCCTGCTCAGCGCCAGCGCCGTCAATCGCAAGCTCGAAGCGAACGAAGCGGTGGTCATGCACGACAGCGTGGCGGCCGTGCTGCGCCGCTATCCATTTACCAGCACGGCCCAGCGCGAGATCGTCAAGGTCGAGGTACGCGCCGATTTCACGTTTCCCGGCCAGTCGGAACTGTGCGTGGTGATCCTGCTGAACCTGCTGCGCAATGCCTTGAAAAGCATCCACCGCGCCGGCAAGGGCCGCGTGCGCATCATCATCGATGGCGCCCATCCCGTGCCGCGCCTGCTGTTCATCGACACGGGCTGCGGCATCGCGGCCAACCGCCTGCCGCTGATCTTCGACCGCTTCTATTCGTATCCTGCGCACAACGGCAGCGGCATCGGCCTGGCCCTGTGCCGGCAAATCATGCAAGCCTGGCAGGCGCGCATCCGCTGCGTGGCGCGCGAAGGCGCCTATGCCATCTTCGTGCTGGAATTTCCCCAGCCCCTGCCCGTGCCCACGCACACCCGTTTTCCATCCATCCACCGCGCGAGGTGACGCATGCAACTGCCCGTCTACACCCATCCGACCCTGACCGTATTGATCGACGACAGCGATTCCTTCCTGAAAAGCCTGGCATTCCAGCTCGATCCCGGCCTGGCGCGCAAGACTTTCCACGACACCAGCAGCGCCTTGCACTGGCTGCGCCACAGCACGCAACTGGGCGAGACACCGCTGCACGTCAATTTCGACACGCAAAACTTGCCGCCCGACCAGCGCAACGTGGCGCTCGATCTCGAACGCATCTGGCGCATCAGCGGCCAGGCGCAGCGCTTTGCCGTGCCCTCCGTGCTGGTGGTCGATTATTCGATGCCGCAGATGAATGGCCTGGAATTCTGCCAGGCCGTGCGCGACTTGCCGTGCAAGAAGATTTTATTTACAGGGGCGGCCGATGAAAAAGTAGCCGTGACGGCCTTCAACCGGGGCTTGATCGACCGCTACATCAAGAAGAGCGACGACGATGCGCTCGACATCCTGGAACTGGAAATCGTTGCCCTGCAACGCGAATTCTTCCTGCAGCAATCGGACACCGTGCGCGACTTGCTATTGCTGCACGACTATGCTTTCCTGCAAGACGAAGCCATGGCCGCCGTCGTGTACGAGCTGTGCCAGCGTCATGGCTTCGTCGAGTTCTACATCTTTCCCAATCCCTGCGGCATCCTGTTCTTCACGCGCGACGGCCACGCCAGGCTTATGATCATCGAGACCGAGCGCAGCCTGCACACGCAATATGAAATGGCGCGCGACAGCGACGCACCGCAATCCCTGCTGCTTGCCCTGCTGGAAATGCGCGTGATCCCGTACTTTTCCGACGCCGACAGCGACGGCATGTATGCGGCGCACATCGGCGAAAACTGGTTCCGCTACTGCGCCGCGCCCACCATCTGCCTGGGCCGGGTGACGTATTTCTGGGCCCTGTTCGACGTGCCGCCGCACCAGCTGGGACAGCCGGTCATGTCCTATGCGAAATTTTTGCGCGCGGGCGCGGGCGACAGCGTCAGCGCGTAGTTGGCAACTTAGCCTTCGCGCAAGGTTTGCAGGGGCGGATGCTTGAGCACGTTACGCAAGCCCAGCCAGCCGCCGGCAATCGCGCACAGGGCGCCGGCCAGTAAACCAAACGCCCACACGCCCGGTGCAAAGCTCCAGGCGAACTTGAACTGGTACGTGGCCAGGGCCCAGCCCATGGCGGCTGCGCCCGTGGCCGCCAGCAAGCCGGCCAGCGCGCCGACGAGCGAAAATTCGATCAACTGCGCCTGCGCCAGCTGGCGCCGCGTGGCGCCCAGCGCGCGCAGCAGGCCCGCTTCGCGCGTGCGCTCGTCCTGCGAACCCATCAGGGCCGCATACAGCACCAGCAAGCCCGAGGCCAGCGTAAACGCGAAGAGGAATTCGACGGCCGTGACCACCTGGTCCAGCACGCCCTGGATCTGCTTCAGCACGCCACCCACGTCGACCACCGTCAAATTCGGATAGTCGCGCAGCAAGGCGTTACCCAGGTCCGCCTGCGCAGGCGGCAGGTGGAACGCCGTGATCCACGTCTGCGGCGTGTCCGCCATGGCGGCCGGGTTGATGATGACAAAGAAGTTGACGCGCATCGAACCCCATTCCAGCTTGCGCAAGCTGGTAATGGCCGCTTCGACGGGCTGGCCGGCGATGTCGAAGCGCAGCTTGTCGCCCAGTTTCAGTTTCAATGTCTTGGCGATGCCCTCTTCCACCGACGCTTCAGCCGGCGCACCCGGCGCATTGGCGAACCACTTGCCGGCGACCAGCTTGTTTTCTTCCTGCATCGTGGCCATCGTCGACAGGTTGAATTCGCGCTCGGCCAGGCCCTTGGCGCGGTCATCCTCGTAGGTGGTTTCCGTGATGGCGTTGCCATTCACGGCCACCAGGCGCCCGCGTATCATCGGATACAAAGGTGCGTTGGCCACGCCGGCCTGCGCCAGGCGCGCGGCGATGGGGTCTTTCTGTTCCGGCAGGATATTGATCATGAAGCGGTTCGGCGCGTCCGGCGGCGTGGCGTTGCGCCAGGCCACCATCAAGTCGCCGCGCACCACCGTCAGCAGCAGCAGGGCCATCAGGCCCAGCGCCAGCGACACCACCTGGATCACGGTGGCGCCCGGACGGCGCTGCAAGGACGTGACGGCGAAGCGCCAGCCCTGGTGATTGAAGGCGCCGCGCAGGGTTTTCAGCGATTTGATGCCGAGCCAGCCAGCCAGGCCGAACAGGGCGAAGCCGCCGAGGAAACCGGCCGCCGTCAGCAGCGCCAGTCTCACGTCGCCCGCCTGCCACAAGAGCAGCACGACGAAGGCGGCGATGCCCAGGCCATAGGTGGCCAGGGCCAGCGCCTGTGGCGGCTCCTGCTCGCGGCGAATCACGCGGTTATGGGGAACATTGCGCAACTGCAAAATCGGCGGCAGGGCAAAGCCCAGCAACAGCAGCATGCCGGTGGCCACGCCCTGCAGCGCGGGCAGCAGGGAGACGGGCGGCAAGTCGCTCTGCACCAGTTTGCCCAGCAGCTCCAGCAGCACCAGATGGCCGCCGAAGCCCACCATCACGCCGATCAGGCTGCCCACCAGGCCCACCAGTAAAAATTCGATCACGTACATGGCCGTGACCTGGTTTTGCGTCAGTCCCAGGCAGCGCAGCATGGCGCAGGCATCGAGGTGCCGCAGCATGAAGCGGCGCGCCGCCATCGCCACGGCGACGGCCGCCAGCATGGCCGACAGCAAGCCGACGAGCGAGAGAAAACGGTCGGCGCGGTCCAGCGTCGATTGCATCTGCGGACTGCCCGATTCCAGCGACTCGATGCGCACACCTTTGATGGCCTGCGTCTTGATCTGGCTTTCCAGCCAGGCTTGATATTGCGCAAGCTCGGCCGCCTTGGCGGGTGGTGCCGACAGCAGCAGCCGGTACGACACGCGCGAGCCGTTCTGCACCAGCGCCGTGGCGGCCAGGTCGCTCAAGGGCAGCATCACGCGGGGGGCGAAGTTCAAAAAGGAAGCGCCGCGGTCCGGTTCGGAGGCGATCAGTTGCGTGACGGTAAATGCCTTGTCGCCCAGTTTCAAGGTGTCGCCCAGTTTCGCGTTCAGGCTGGACAAAATCGCCGCATCGACCCACAGGGTGCCCGGTGCCGGCACCTGGTCCGTTGGCCGTCCCACGGCATCCTGCGCTTCGCTCAGTTGGGTGGTGATTTTCAGCTTGCCCCGCTGCGGGTAGCCGGGCGAGACGGCCTTGATGGACGCCAGCTGCGAGCTCGACTGCTCACCTTCTCCCGCCTGCGCCATGCTGGGAAACGTCACCGTATCGGCCAGGATAAAACCGCGCTGCTGCGCTTCGGCACGCCATGCCGCATTGACGGGCTGGTCGGCGCTGATGACCAGGTCGGCCCCCAGCAGCTGGTGCGCGTCGCGGTTCAGGCCCGCGCGCAAACGGTCGACGAAGAAGCCCACGGCCGACAGGGCCGCCACGGCCACGATCAGGGCGACGAGCAGGAAACGCAGTTGCCCGGCGCGCCAGTCGCGGCCGGTCATTTTCAGGGAGAGGCGGAACATGGGCGGCGGGTCTTTATTCAGGTTTACTGCGCGGCGCCGTGGGCGGCCGCGTGCTGGGCGAAATACGCATCGACGGTAGCGAGGAACGCGTCTTTTTGCGCCTGCGGCAGGAAGGCGGCAATAAAACCGTTGCGCGCCAGGCGCTGCGCGTGGGACAGGCCCAGCGGCAACGCGTCGAAGATGGCGTCGAAGTTATCGTTCATGTAGCCGCCGAAATACGCGGGGTCGTCGGAATTGACCGTCACGAGCAGGCCGGCGTCGAGCAATTGCACCAGATTATGGTCATGCATCTGGTCGAAGACGCGCAGCTTGGTGTTCGACAAGGGGCAGACGGTCAGCGCGATCTGTTCGCGTGCCAGGCGGGCCGTCAGTTCCGCGTCTTCCAGGCAGCGCACGCCATGGTCGATGCGTTCGACTTTCAAGTCGTCGAGCGCCGTGCGGATGTAGGCTGGCGGACCTTCCTCGCCCGCATGGGCCACCAGGTGCAGGCCCAGCTCGCGGCAACGGGCAAACACGCGCGAAAATTTCTCGGGCGGGTTGCCCACTTCCGACGAATCGAGGCCGATGCCGATGAATTTGTCGCGGTGCGGCAGCGCGTCTTCCAGGGTCTCGAACGCTTCTTCCTCGCTCAGGTGACGCAGGAAACACAGGATCAGGGCCGCGCTGACGGGGCTGTCCTGGCAAGCGCGGTGAATGCCGTTGATCACGTCGGCAATCGGCACGCCGCGCGCCGTGTGCGTTTGCGGGTCGAAGAAGATTTCCGTGTGCAGCACGTTATCGGCTTCGGCGCGGCGCAGGTAGGCTTGCGTCATGTCATAGAAATCCTGCTCTTTCAAGAGCACGCTTGCGCCAGCGTAATAAATGTCGAGAAAAGACTGTAAATCCGTAAAAGCATAGGCGCTGCGCAAGTGTTCTACCGATTCATAGCCCAGCGGCACGCCATTGCGCTCGGCCAGTGCGAAAATCAGTTCTGGCTCCAGCGAGCCTTCGATATGGATATGCAACTCGGCCTTCGGCATGCCGCGGACGATCGCGCGCAATTGGGGGTTCATCATGGGGGTTCCTTATAGGGTGACGATAACAATGCTGGCTCGCGCACGCGCACGCGCGGCGCGCAGGGCCATCAGACATGCAGGCATCTTAGCGCAAGATGGCCGGCCGCACCGGCGAGCGGCCGCCGGGGCGCCGGCGACAGCAGCGCCATGGCCGGCACCGGCACGCGCTGGCGAATTGTCGTATGATGGTTTAAAAGGTACAAAAAGGTTCATTGAAATCGATGAAAAATTTGATGATTTATCCAATTAAATCAACAATTTACAAACAAGTATTAAGGATATGCTGACATATCTTTTGACTTCCTGATCCTTTAGAGCAATAATAAATTTCATGGGGTAATGGTAGGTGCAACAAGCGCTATCAACAGTGAAAAAAAGCCGGCTGGCCACGTCAGCGTACGGCATCAAGCGCCAGTTTTTTGGTCCGGGCAATCCGGACTCGCAAAGACAGCCGGGCTTGAAACAACAATAAAAATCGGTACGGGGTACAGGAAAAGTTCAGACGGCGAGCCCAGGCGAGTGCCAGGCGGGCGGCCATGGTGACTGGCAGTTCAGGTTTACATTAAAGGACATTGACATGACCATTTTTGATAACTATGCAGCACGCTACGAGCGCACCCGCGAAGAGGAAATGTCGCTCACCGAATACCTGGCCCTGTGCAAGAAGGACAAGCTGACGTATGCCAGCGCGCCCGAACGCATGCTGGCCGCCATCGGCGAGCCGCAGCTGGTCGACACGCGCAACGACACGCGATTGTCGCGCATCTTCGCCAACAAGGTCATCAAGATCTATCCCGCCTTCCGCGAGTTCTACGGCACCGAGGAAGTCATCGAGCAAGTCGTCTCGTATTTCCGCCACGCCGCGCAAGGCCTGGAAGAACGCAAGCAGATCCTGTATCTGCTGGGGCCTGTCGGTGGCGGCAAGTCGTCGATTGCGGAAAAACTCAAGTCGCTGATGGAACACGTGCCCTTCTATTGTCTGAAAGGCTCGCCCGTCAACGAATCGCCGCTGGGCCTGTTCAACGAGCAGGAAGACGGCACCATCCTGGAAGAGGATTACGGCATCCCGCGCCGCTACCTGCGCAACATCCCCAGCCCGTGGGCCGTGAAACGCCTGCATGAATACAATGGCGACATCAACCAGTTCCGCGTCGTCAAGCGCTATCCTTCCGTGCTGAAACAGATCGCCATCTCGAAAACGGAGCCGGGCGACGAGAACAACCAGGATATTTCCTCGCTGGTGGGCAAGGTCGACATCCGCAAGCTGGAAGACTATGCGCAGGACGACCCGGACGCCTACAGCTATTCGGGCGGCCTGTGCCTGGCCAACCAGGGCTTGATGGAATTCGTGGAAATGTTCAAGGCACCGATCAAGGTGCTGCATCCGCTGCTGACGGCCACGCAGGAAGGCAATTACAAGGGCACGGAAGGTTTTGGCGCGATTCCGTTCGACGGCATCATCCTGGCCCACTCGAACGAGTCGGAATGGAAGACGTTTAAAAACAACCGCAACAACGAGGCCTTCCTTGACCGTATCTATATCGTCAAGGTGCCGTACTGCCTGCGCGTGACCGATGAAATCAAGATCTACGACAAGCTGGTGGCCAATTCCTCGCTCTTCAAGGCCCCGTGCGCGCCCGGCACCCTGCGCATGATGGCGCAGTTCGCCATCCTGTCACGCCTGAAAGACCCGGAAAACTCCAGCATTTTCTCGAAGATGCTCGTCTACGATGGCGAAAACCTCAAGGATACGGACCCGAAAGCCAAATCCATGCACGAATACGTCGATTACGCGGGCGTGGACGAAGGCATGAACGGCCTGTCGACGCGCTTTGCCTTCAAGATCCTGTCGAAGGTGTTCAACTTTGACAATTCCGAAGTGGCCGCCAATCCCGTGCATCTACTATATGTACTGGAACAGCAGGTCGAGCGCGAGCAGTTCGCGCCGGAACTCGAACAGCGCTACTTCTCCTATATTAAAGAGCACCTGGCGCAACGCTATGTGGAATTCATCGGCAAGGAGATCCAGACGGCGTACCTGGAAAGCTATTCGGAATACGGCCAGAACATTTTCGACCGCTACGTGACGTTTGCCGATTTCTGGATACAGGACCAGGAATACCGCGATCCGGACACGGGCGAAAGTTTTGATCGCGAATCGCTGAACAATGAACTGGAAAAGATCGAGAAGCCGGCGGGCATTTCCAATCCGAAGGATTTCCGCAACGAGATCGTGAACTTCGGGCTACGCGCGCGGGCCTCGAACGGCGGCAAGAATCCCGCCTGGACCAGCTATGAAAAGTTCCGCACCGTGATCGAAAAGAAGATGTTCTCGAATACGGAGGAATTGCTGCCCGTGATTTCCTTCAATGCCAAGGCCAGCGCCGACGATGCCAACAAGCACGCCGACTTCGTCGCCCGCATGGTGGAAAAAGGCTATACGGCCAAGCAGGTACGCCTGTTATGCGAATGGTACTTGCGCGTACGCAAGTCATCCTAGCGCGGACAGCGGAGGCGTGCTCCCGCCCGGCGACTGGCGGGGCGCGCAAGACGAGAGGCAAGGAGGCACCCTTTGACATACCTCATCGACAGGCGCTTGCAAAGCAAGAATAAATCCGCCGTCAACCGCGAGCGTTTCCTGCGGCGTTACAAGGGCCAGATCAAGGATGCCGTGGGGCGCGCCATCAAGGGGCGCTCGATCACGGACGTCGAGAATGGCGAAAAGGTCAGCATCCCCGTCAAGGACGTGGGCGAACCGTCGTTCGGCCACGCGCATGGGGGCGTATGGGAAGTGGTCAATCCCGGCAACAAGGAATACCTGAAAGGCGACCAGATCGCCCGGCCGAAAGGCGGCGGTGGCAGTGGGCGGGGCAAGGCGGGCAATAGCGACGAGACGACGGAAGACGACTTCATCTTCGAATTGTCGCGCGAAGAATTCATGAACTATTTCTTCGAGGACCTGGAATTGCCGCACATGGTGAAAACCCAGCTGACGGCCACCACAGAATTCAAGAACCAGCGCGCCGGCTACAATATGTCGGGCACGCCATCGAACATCCATGTGCTGCGTTCCCTGCGCGGCGCGCTGGGCCGGCGCATCGCCGTCGGCGGCGGCGCCCGCAAGCAACTAGCGCAGGCCGAGGAAGACCTGGCCGCCCTGCTGCTCGACGGCGCCGCCGAGGACGACCCGCTGGTGCTGGAACTGCGCCGCGTGATCCACCACCTGCACACGCGCCTGCTGGCGATCCCCTTCATCGACCCGTTCGACTTGCGCTACAGCAATCGCATCAAGGTGCCCAAACCGATGACGCAAGCCGTCATGTTCTGCATCATGGACGTCTCCGGTTCCATGGACGAATCGCGCAAGGACACGGCCAAGCGCTTCTTCATCCTCTTGTATCTGTTCCTCAAGCGCGCCTATGACAAGATCGAGGTCGTCTTCATCCGCCACCATACGGCGGCGGCGGAAGTGGACGAGCATGAATTCTTCAATTCGCGCGAGTCGGGCGGCACCGTGGTGTCGTCCGCGCTGAACTTGCTCAATACCATCATCGACGAACGCTATGGCGCCGGGCAATGGAACAGCTATGTGGCGCAGGCGTCCGACGGCGATAACTGGGACAACGATTCCGTGCTGTGCCGCCAGTTGCTGATCAACACCATCCTGCCCAAGGTGCAGTACTACACCTATGTCGAGATCACCGACGGCCCGCAGCAAAACCTGTGGGAGCAATATGCGGGCGTGCTCGACCATCACGCCCATTTCGCCATGCAAAAGATCGTCACGCCGGCCGATATCTACCCGGTCTTCCGCGAACTGTTCAAGAAACAGGTGAAATGATGAGTGCAGCCTTTGACCGCGCCAGCAACACTCCGGGCGAACCGTTCGTGCGCCTGCGCCACCCGAACGCCCTGCCCGAGCAGTCGGAATGGACGTTCGAACTGATCGAGCAAATCCACGAGGAAATCCGCAGAGTGGCGAAGCAGTTCGGCCTGGACACCTATCCGAACCAGCTGGAAATCATCACGGCCGAGCAGATGATGGATGCCTACACCTCGGTCGGCATGCCTGTTTCGTACAACCACTGGTCGTTCGGCAAGCATTTTCTTTCCACCGAGAAAAGCTACAAACGGGGCCAGATGGGCCTGGCCTACGAGATCGTCATCAACTCGAACCCGTGCATCGCCTATTTAATGGAGGAAAACAGCCTGACCATGCAGTCGCTGGTGATCGCGCATGCGGCCTACGGCCACAACTCCTTCTTCAAGGGCAACTATCTGTTCCGCGCCTGGACGGATGCGGACGCCATCATCGACTATATGGTGTTTGCCAAGAATTACATCGCCGAATGCGAGCAGCGCCATGGCGTCGATGCGGTGGAATTGCTGCTCGACTCGTGCCACGCCATCCAGAACTATGGCGTGGACCGCTACAAGCGCCCGGCGAAACTGTCGATGGAGAAGGAATATGCGCGCCAGAAAGAGCGCGAAGCCTATGTGCAGTCGCAGATCAACCAGCTGTGGCGTACCCTGCCCCGGCGCGAGGAAGACGAGGACGAGGATGAGCAGCGCAAGGCCGCCCCCCGCTTCCCGCCCGAAGCCGAGGAAAACCTGCTGTACTTTATAGAGAAGTACGCGCCGCTGCTGGAACCGTGGCAGCGCGAGATGGTGCGCATCGTGCGCAAGATTTCCCAGTATTTCTATCCGCAGCGGCAAACCCAGGTCATGAACGAAGGCTGGGCCACCTTCTGGCACTACACGATATTGAACCAGCTGTATGACGAAGGCGTGGTGGGCGACGGCTTCATGATGGAATTCCTGAAAAGCCATACCAACGTGGTCTACCAGCCGCCCATCGACAGCCCGTATTACAGCGGCATCAACCCGTATGCGCTGGGTTTTGCCATGATGAGCGACATCCGCCGCATCTGCGAGCATCCGACGGACGAAGACCGCGCCTGGTTCCCCGACATTGCCGGCAGCGACTGGCGCAAGAGCCTGGACTTTGCCATGCGCAATTTCAAGGATGAAAGCTTCATCGCCCAGTATCTGTCGCCGCGGCTGATCCGCGAATTCCATTTCTTTGCCGTCCTCGACGACGACAAGAATGAAAAACTGGCCATTTCCGCCATCCACGACGATGCCGGCTACCGCTACGTGCGCCAGCAACTGGCCGAGCAGTACAACCTGGGTAACCGCGAGCCGAACATCCAGGTCTGGTCCGTGAATACGCGCGACGACCGTGCATTGACCCTGCGCCACACGCAATTCCAGCGCCGCCCGCTGAACCAGCAGGCAGTCGAAGTGCTCAAACACGTGGCACGGCTGTGGGGCTTCGATGTGCACCTCGATACGGTCGATCCGCAGGGTGTCGTCCTGGGCACCCTGAATTGCCGGCGCGAGAAGCGCAACCGGCGCGACGATGCGCCGGCAAGGCCATAAGTAGCCTTCTTGGCAACCATTTTAGCAAGAACATAAGCGCATCCTATGCCGCCATAGGAATTCAGTATGGCCTGGCGACGTCGAAACGGCCGCCAGGAGCGTCTTTTTTGACCTGGGTGAAGTTCCTTTCGCACCCGATTGGTGCGCGCGTATGGCGAAGTGGTCTGGTTCAGAGGCAAAATATTTCCTAGGAGAAATATTTTTCTCCAAATTTAGCGGTTTCCATATTGATTATCACGAAATATAATTCCGTCATATGGGCACATCGGAGAACTTAGCAGTAGTCGCCCAAAACGGCTGTAAAAAACCGATAAGACCGCCTTTTTTTATGTCCGAAAGCGTGCAAAGATGACATAAGCAAGTACGTTTTCAGGGCGCAAAAGCGCCAAAAATTTAACCGGTTTTAGGCGTTAAAAATCTGTGTAAAATAAAGAATTCGTATGTATAATTCGGCGACGTCCCGGATACGGCTGGAGCTTTGTGTCGTCATTTTGGGGTTCAGTTGCAAGACAAGAGATGGTATTTGGAGAAAGCAGGCATGAATTTTTCGAACGAGAAAAGTCCCAAGAACTACACAGGCATCACTATCGTTGTCCTGCTGCACGTTCTCGCGGCTTACGGGATCGTGACGGGCTTGGGCAAGCGGTTGGTCACCAAAATGATGGAACCGGTTGAAACCAAGATTATCGAGGAAGTCAAACCGCCTCCACCGAAGGATCTTCCACCGCCACCACCGCCGCCAGAAATGAAAGCGCCACCGCCGCCATTCATTCCGCCAGTCGAGGTGAACGTGCAGCAGCCGCCACCACAGCAGAACGTGATTGCAAATACGACTGCCGTGAAGCCAGCGACGAATGTATTGGCACCGCCAGCGCCGCCTGCACAGCCTGCGCCAACTCCTGGACCAGCCAAATCGGTGCGTACACCGGCCGTGGTTGACTTCAGTGTCTGCGAAAAACCGGCTTATCCAAAGTCGTCGCAGCGCAATGAGGAAACCGGTGTGGTGACACTGTCGTTCCTGATCGGTGTGGACGGCAAGGTCGCTGATTCGAAGATCGTGAAGTCCAGCGGCTTCAGAGACCTGGACAAAGCTGCAGTGCAAGGTATCAGCCGCTGTACATTTAAGCCGGCAACAGTTGACGGCAAGCCGGAACAAGGCTGGCAGCAAATGCAATACGTTTGGTCGCTGGATTAACACCCGAGACAGTTATCCCCTGTCTCACACCATGATTTCGTTGTCATTACGTTCAGCGATCTGTTATTTTTAATTTTGGAGGAAGCATGTTTAAGAATACCCGTTTGTCCGCATTTTTTGCCGCGGTTCTGTTGTCCGTTACCGCCACTACCGCTCTGGTAGCAGCTCCGGCATTCGCTGACGCGCCAGCATCGGCTGCCGCTTCGGCTCCTGCGGCAGACGCTGCACCAGCACCAGTTGCAGCAGATGCCGCTGCTCCAGCAGCAGACGCAGCAGCTCCAGCCGCTGACGCAGCAGCTCCAGCCAAAACCGAAGAAGTGCACAACCCGTTCGGCCTGCAAGCAGTGTGGGACGGCGGCTTCGTGCCACGCGCCACCCTGATCATCATGGTCATCATGTCGATCGGTACCTGGTACATCATCATCACCAAGCTGATCGATCAAATGAAGATCTTCAAGCAAGCTAAAGAAGCCGCTGCCAAATTCTGGAAAGCACCTTCGATCGCTGCTGGTTCGGCAACCCTGGAAGAAGGTTCGCCATTCCGCTTCATCGCTGAATCGGGCACCAAGGCAACAGCACACCATGACGGCGCCCTGCTGGAACAAATCGATCTGTCGACCTGGGTGACGATGTCGATCCAGCGCGCTTCGGACAAAGTCCAATCGCGTCTGCAAGATGGCCTGTCGTTCCTGGCAACCGTTGGTTCGACCGCACCGTTTATCGGTCTGTTCGGTACCGTTTGGGGTATTTACAACGCACTGACCGCTATCGGCATGACCGGTAACGCATCGATCGACAAAGTGGCAGGTCCAGTTGGTGAAGCACTGATCATGACCGCTTTCGGTCTGCTGGTCGCTGTTCCTGCCGTTCTGGGTTACAACTGGCTGGTGCGTCGTAATAAAACCGCAATGGAAGACATCCGCTCGTTCAGCGCCGACGTTCACTCGGTACTGATCTCCGGCGCCATGTCGACCAGCGAAGCTGGCCGTGCTGCCGGCGCTAAAAAGATCGGATAAGTCATGTCGATGTCCGTCGGCTCCGACAGCGGAGAACAAGATCAGGTAATGTCAGAAATCAACACGACGCCGCTTGTCGACATCATGTTGGTTTTGCTGATCATTTTCTTGATTACGAGTCCGGTTGTCCTCAAGCTGCAGAAAATCGATCTGCCGATTGAGACGAACCAGGCCCTGCAAACCAAGCCGCAAAACGTTAACATCGTTGTTAACAAGGACGGCGAGATTTACCTGGGCCAGACCAGACTGAAAGACACGAACGAGCTGTTCGATTATCTTAAAGTTGAAGCAGTGAAAGTACCGCAGCCGGAAGTACACGTTCGTGGCGACCAAGAAACACGCTACGAATCGATCGGCCGGGTTATTTACACGACCCAACGTGCCGGGATCCAGAAGGTCGGCTTCATCACCGAACCACCTGACAAGAGCTGATAGCGACTGACAGCGGCGCCCCGGCAACACAGGGGCGCCGCTGAAGGAAGCTTGCCGGGCGGCAGTTTCGCCCGGTGCTTCGTTGGACTTCTTAAAGGAAACACTATGAGTATGAATGTCGGTTCGGGAAGCGCTCCAGGCGCGGATCCGGAACCAATGATGGAACTGAACATGACGCCCCTCATCGACGTGATGCTGGTGCTGATTATCATGTTGATCATCACGATTCCTAAGCAAAACCACTCGGTGAACTTGAACATGCCGGTCGGCACCCCGCCGCCACCGACAACCGAACCAGTGGTCGTCACGATCGATGTCGATTTTGACGGTACGATCTTGTGGGACAATCAGGTCGTTCCTGACCGCGCTTCGCTGGAAGCCAAGCTGAGCAACGTTGCTGCGCAAGCAGACCAGCCGGAAGTGCATCTGCGTCCGAACAAGCTGGTGGAATACAAAGTCGTCGCCGGTGTGATGGCGTCGGCGCAGCGTCTGGGCGTGACCAAAATCGGTCTGGTCGGCAACGAGCAATTCCAGTAAGCTGCAGCAATCAGGTTCTCTTTACATCCGAATAGGCAGGACTTCCTGCCTATTCGCTTTTTACTGAAAGACTTTCTTATGTCCAAGTTTCGTCTCGCTCATCTCGGCCTCGTCATGGCCGCTATCGGTTTTACCGCAGCAACTCCCGTAATCGGCCTGGGCTCGCTGGCATACGCCGCGGACACCGTGCGTGCCGAAGTGGGCAAGCCACTGCAAGAAGCGCAAAAACTCGCTAGCAGCGGCAAAAACAAGGAAGCGCTGGCCAAGCTGCGCGAAGCTGACAGCGTCGGCGGCAAGACCGCCTTTGAAAGCTACCAGATCGAGCGCGTACGCGCCTCGGCCGCTGCTGCCGCCGGCGATAACGGCACCGCCATCAAGGCTTTCGAAGCCGTCATCAATTCCGGCCGCCTGAGCGCCGCCGAAGCCCCCAAATTCACGCAAGCGCTGGCAGGCATGTACTACCGCGCCAAGGACTGGCCGAACACCATCACCTGGATCAAACGCTCGCTGAAAGACCGCGAAGATCCACAGATGCGCGAACTGCTGATCCAGACCTACTACGTCAGCGGCAACTACGCCGAAGCGGCGAAAGAACTGCAATCGCGCGGCGGCAACTCGGAAGCGAGCCTGCAAATGCTGGCCAACATCCAGTTGAAGCAAAACGACAAGGCCGGCTATGTGGCCACCCTGGAAAAACTGGCCTCGGCCTATCCGAAAACCAGCTACTGGGCCGACCTGCTGAACCGCGTTTCGGGCAAACCTGGCTTCTCGCAACGCCTGAGCCTGGATGTCCAGCGCCTGCGCCTGGCCAACGGCCTGTTCACCAAGCCGTCCGAATACATGGAAATCAGCCAGCTGGCCTTGCAAGCAGGCAATCCAGGTGAAGCATTGAGCATCATCGAGCAGGGCTACAAAAAAGGCGTGCTGGGCACCGGCGCCGACGCACCGCGTCACCAGCGCCTGAAAGACCTGGCCCTGAAAACCCAGGCCGACCTGAAAGCCGGCGCCGCCAAGTCGGAAGCGGAATACGTCAAGAACAAGGACGCCGACAGCTTGAGCAAGCTGGGCTTCGCCCTGGTCTACGATGGCCAGGCCGACAAGGGCCTGGGCTTGATGAATGATGCCGTGAAACTGGGCACCGCCAAGTACGCGGAAGAAGCCAAGCTGCATCTGGGCATCGCCTACATGCACGCCGGCAAGAAGTCCAATGCCACGACGGCGTTCAAGGCCGTCAAGGGCACGGATGGCGCGGCTGACCTGGCCCGCTACTGGACCCTCATGAACAAGTAAGACAACACGTCCAGGGCGTTGTTGCCGCGTCTCGCCCTGAACATGTTGTCAAGCCGTTAGTTCCCGAAAAGCGTTGCCAGCACACCCGCCGGCAACGCTTTTTGTTATTTCAGCAGTGAAATTCGCCCTGCGCCAGCCCTGCCGGGTGTGCATCCCTGAAACAGTCCGTATAATCCCCCTTTTGGCACAGTTTTCATCAGATTCCTATGAAGGTATTCCGCGGACTTCCCAATGCCCAGGCACGAGCGCCTTGCGCTCTGACCATCGGCAATTTTGACGGTGTCCACATCGGCCATCAAGCCTTGCTGGCGCGCGTGCGCGGCGCGGCGACCGAACTCGGCATTGAAGCGGCCGTGATGACATTCGAACCGCACCCGCGCGAATTCTTCGCGCAGCGCGCGGGCGACCTGTCGAAGGCGCCGCAGCGCATCGCCAACCTGCGCGACAAGCTGCAATCGCTGGACGACGCCGGCATCGACAGAGTCGTCGTCGAGCACTTCAGCGCGCAATTTGCCGCCTTGACGCCGCAGGAATTCACGCAAAAAGTCCTCGTCGACGGCTTGCACGTGAAATGGCTGATGGTCGGCGACGATTTCTGCTATGGCGCCCGGCGCGCCGGCGACGTCGCCATGCTGCAGGAAGCGGGCCGCGAACATGGTTTCCACGTAGAAACATTGCCCACCGTCATGAATGGCAGCACGCGCATCTCCTCGTCCGCAGTGCGCCTGGCCCTGGCCGCCGGCGATTTCCCGCTGGCCACGCAGTTACTGGGCCACCCGTACGCCATTTCCGGCCATGTGATCCACGGCCAGAAGCTGGGCCGCACCCTGGGTTTTCCCACCCTGAACCTGCGCGTGGCGCACCGCCCCGCCCTGTCCGGCATCTTCATCGTGCAAGTGCACGGCCTGGCCTCAACGCCGCTGCCGGCCGTGGCCAGCCTGGGCGTGCGCCCTACCGTCGACGACAGCGGCCGCGTCTTGCTGGAAGTGCATCTGTTTAATTTCAATCAATCCTGTTACGGCAAGCTGGTACGCGTGGAGTTTTTGCAAAAACTGCGCGACGAAGAAAAGTATGACGACTTGCCCACCCTGACGGCCGCCATCGAGCGCGACTCGAACCAGGCGCGCGCCTATTTTGAGCAACGCAGCGGCGCCATTACCGCTACCGACCGAATTTGACGCCGGCCAACTCCGCCGCCTGGCGGCGCCTGCCGCCGCAAACCCGCTACAAAAATAGACTCCATACCATTAAAGAAGATTATGTCCGATCAAAACAAGCCAGCCACGCCCAAGCAGAACAAGAAGCCTGAAAGCAAATACCCGGTCAACATGACGGAAACCCCGTTCCCGATGCGCGGCGACATGGCCAAGCGCGAACCGCAATGGGTACAGCAATGGCAAGACAAGAAGATTTACGAGCGCGTGCGCAAGGCAGCAGCCGGCCGTCCTAAATTCATCCTGCATGACGGTCCGCCGTACGCGAATGGCGACATCCACCTGGGCCACGCCGTCAACAAGATCCTCAAAGACATGGTCGTCAAATCGCGCTCGCTGGCCGGCTTCGACGCGCCATATGTACCGGGCTGGGATTGCCACGGCATGCCGATCGAGATCCAGATCGAAAAACTGCACGGCAAGAACCTGCCGACGGCCGAGGTGCTGGAAAAGGCCCGCGCCTACGCCAACGTGCAGGTCGAGCGCCAGAAGAAGGATTTTATTCGCCTGGGCGTGCTGGGCGAGTGGGATAACCCGTACCTGACCATGGCCCACGGCAATGAAGCCGACGAGTTGCGCGCGCTGGGCAAGCTGCTGGAAAAAGGCTATGTCTACCGTGGCCTGAAACCGGTCAACTGGTGTTTTGATTGCCAGTCGGCGCTGGCGGAAGCTGAAATCGAATACGAAAACAAACGCGACCCGGCCATCGATGTTGGCTTCAAGTTCGCCCAATTCGACAAGCTGGCCAAAGCCTTCAATCTGCCGACACTGCCGACCGAGAACGGCTTCGTCGTCATCTGGACCACCACGCCTTGGACCATCCCGTCGAACCAGGCACTGAACGTCCATCCTGAATTGAAATACGCGCTGGTCGAAACCTCGCGCGACGGCCAGCCTTTGCTGCTGATCCTGGCGCAAGACCTGGTCGAATCCTGCCTGGCGCGCTACAAGCTCGATGGCACGACGATCGCCACCTGCGACGGCGCCGCGCTGGAAGGCATCAGCTTCCGCCATCCGCTGCACGCATCGGATGCTTTCTACGACCGCCTGTCGCCGATGTACCTGGCCGACTACGTGACCGCCGAAAGCGGCACGGGCGTGGTGCACTCGGCGCCCGCGTATGGCGTGGACGATTTTATCTCGTGCAAGGCGCACGGCATGAAGGACGACGACATCATCAAGCCCGTCATGGGCGACGGCAATTACGTTTCGACCTTGCCCCTGTTCGGCGGCATGAGCATCTGGGACGCGTCCAAGCCGATCTGCGCCGCCCTGAAAGAAGCGGGCGCCCTGTTCGAAGTCAAGATGTTCGACCACAGCTACATGCACTGCTGGCGTCATAAAAAGCCTGTCATCTACCGCGCCACCTCGCAGTGGTTCGCCGGCATGGACGTGACGCCGAAAGACGGCGGCCCGACCCTGCGCGAGACGGCATTGAAAGGCATCGCCGAGACCGAGTTCTTCCCGGACTGGGGCCAGGCGCGCCTGCACGGCATGATCGCCAACCGTCCCGACTGGACCCTGTCGCGCCAACGCCAGTGGGGTGTGCCGATGGCTTTCATCGTGCACAAGGAAACGGGCGACCTGCATCCGCGCACGCCGGAACTGCTGGAGCAAGTGGCCAAGCTGATCGAAAAAGACGGCATCGAGGCATGGCAGGCGCTGGACTTGAAAGACCTGATCGGCGACGAAGCGGCCATCTACGCCAAGAACAAGGACACGCTCGACGTATGGTTCGATTCCGGCGCCACGCACCAGACGGTATTGGGCGGCCCGCAAGGCCATGGCTCGCACTCGACGCAGCTGCAATTCCCGGCCGACCTGTACCTGGAAGGCTCGGACCAGCATCGCGGCTGGTTCCACTCGTCCCTGCTGGTGTCGTCGATGCTGAACGGCCGTCCGCCGTATAAAGCCCTGCTGACGCACGGCTTCACGGTCGACGGCGAAGGCAAGAAGATGTCCAAATCGCTGGGCAACACGCTGGCGCCGCAAAAGATCTCGGACACCCTGGGCGCCGACATCCTGCGCCTGTGGATCGCCTCGACCGACTACACGGGCGAGCTGTCGATCTCCGACGAGATCCTGAAACGCGTGACGGAAGCGTACCGCCGCATCCGCAACACCCTGCGCTTCCTGCTGGCCAATACCTCGGACTTCAATCCGGCCACGGATGCCGTGCCGGTGGCGGAAATGTTCGAAATCGACCGCTATGCGCTGGCCAACATGGCCTCGCTGCAGCAGCAGATCGAAAACAACTACGCGCGCTACGAATTCCAGCCGGTGGTGTCGAAGCTGCAGACGTACTGCTCGGAAGACCTGGGCGGCTTCTACCTGGATATCCTGAAAGACCGTTTGTACACCTCCGGTTTGACGTCGCACGCGCGCCGTTCGGCGCAAACGGCCCTGTGGCATATCACGCAAAGCCTGCTGCGCCTGATGGCCCCGGCCCTGTCGTTCACGGCCGAAGAAGCATGGGCCGTCTTCGCCGGCGCGGAAGCGTATGCCGCCAGCGATGAAACCATCTTCACGCAAACCTGGTGGCAGCTGCCGCAAGTGTCGGATGCGGCCGACCTGCTGGAGAAATACACGGCCCTGCGCGCCGTGCGCACGGACGTCACAAAACAGCTGGAAGACTTGCGCACCTCGGGCGCCATCGGCTCGTCGCTGCAGGCGGAACTGACGATCAAGGCCGCGCCGATGAAGTACAAGCTGTTAACCACCCTGGGCGAGGACTTGAAATTCGTCTTCATCACCTCGCAGGCCAGCGTGGCCGAAGTGAGCGACGAAGCGGCAGAGGAAGTGGTCGTGGCCGCGTCGACGGCGCCGAAGTGCGAGCGCTGCTGGCACTACCGTAGCGACGTGGGCACGGACGCCGCGCATGCTACGCTGTGCGGCCGCTGCGTCAGCAACCTGTTTGGCGCGGGCGAGAAACGCCGCTTCGCCTAAACAACGTCGTCAAAATCTACTGCGCGTCGCGATTTGCGGCCTGCGATGCTCGCTGTACTAAAGTACAGCTGCGCGTCTCGGCCACAACTCGCTGCCGCTCGCTACGATTTTGCCCGTCGTTGTATGTTATGAGTCCAACCGCCGCCTGCCACCAGGCGGCGGCTTTATCTTCCCTGGAAAAATATGGCCACTAAAAACCGTTTTTCATCGAAATCGTCCTCCTCAGCGTCGCTGGTGCCCTGGCTGGGCATTGCCGCCATCGTCATCCTGTTCGACCAGATCACCAAGATCACGATCCTGAAGACCTTCCGCTATGCGCAGGAAATGGTCATCACCTCGTATTTCAACCTGGTGCTCGCGTATAACAAGGGCGCCGCGTTCAGCTTCCTGTCCGACCAGGGCGGCTGGCAGCGCTATTTCTTCACCGCCATCGCCCTCGTGGCAGCCGTCTACATCATCTATTTGCTGAAAAAGCACGCCGGCCAGCGCATGTTCTGCTGGGCCCTGGCGCTGATCCTGGGCGGCGCGCTGGGCAACGCCATCGACCGCCTGATGTACGGCCACGTGGTCGACTTCCTCGACTTCCACTGGAAAAGCTGGGGCCACTTCCCCGCCTTCAACATCGCCGACAGCGCCATCTGCATCGGCGCGGCCCTGTTCATCATCGATGAGCTGCGCCGGGTAAACAAATAAACACGCAGGAGAACGGCATGGAATTGTCCGGCAAAAAAATCGTCCTGGGACTCTCGGGCGGCGTCGCCTGCTACAAGGCGGCGGAACTGTGCCGCGCCCTGACCAAGTCTGGCGCCTCGGTGCAGGTGGTGATGACGGATGCGGCCAGCCACTTCATCACGGCCGTGACGATGCAGGCCCTGTCGGGCCACCCCGTGCACACCAGCCAGTGGGATGCGCGCATCGATAACAACATGGCGCATATCGATTTGACGCGCCATGCGGATGCCATCCTGATCGCGCCGTGTTCGGCCGACTTTATGCGTAAACTCGCGCACGGCGTGTGCGACGATCTGCTGTCGACCCTGTGCCTGGCCCGCCCGGCCCACCTGCCCCTGCTGGTGGCGCCGGCCATGAACGTGGAAATGTGGCAGAACCCCGCCACGCAGCGCAATGTGCAGCAGCTGCGCGACGACGGCATCAAGCTGTTCGGCCCTGCCGCCGGCGAACAGGCCTGCGGCGAAGTTGGCCTGGGCCGCATGCTGGAACCGGAACAGCTGTTGACGGAGCTGATCGCCGCCTTCCAGCCGAAAGTCCTGGCGGGCAGACGCGTGCTGGTCACGGCCGGCCCGACTTTTGAAGCCATCGACCCCGTACGCGGCATCACCAATCTGTCTTCGGGCAAGATGGGCTATGCAGTGGCGCGCGCGGCGCGCGAAGCGGGCGCCGAGGTGCTGCTCATTTCCGGCCCCACGGCCCTGGACGCGCCCTTCGGCGTGCGCCGCATCGACGTGCAAAGCGCGCAGCAGATGCACGATGCGGTACTGGCCCACGTCGACGGCCAGCATGTCTTCGTCGCCGTGGCCGCCGTGGCCGACTGGCGAGTCGCCAACGCCAGCGACCAGAAGATGAAAAAGCAGGCCGACGGCTCCGTGCCCGAACTGCAGTTCGTGCAAAATCCCGACATCCTCGCCACCGTGGCGGCACGCACCAACCTGGCTGGCTATCCCTACTGCGTCGGCTTTGCCGCCGAATCGGAAAACCTGGTGGAATTCGGCTCGACCAAGCGCGAGAAAAAAGGCATTCCTCTGCTGGTCGGCAATATCGGCCACAACACGTTTGGCCAGGACGACAACACCATCATCCTGTTCGATGAAGAAGGCCATACCGTGCTGCCGCGCGCCTCGAAACTGAACCTGGCGCGCCAGCTGATTTCGGAAATCTCGAAGCGGCTGGCAAAAAACTCGCTCCTCAAGTAACCCCTTACGTTCTAAATTAATGAAAAATATCGACATCAAGATCCTCGACGCCCGCATGCAAGAACTGCTGCCGGCCTACGCCACCCCGGGCAGCGCCGGCCTCGATTTGCGCGCCTGTATCGACGAAGCCATCACCATCGAAGCGGGCCAGACGGTGCTCATTCCCACCGGCCTGGCCATCCACATCGGCGACCCGTCGTATGCGGCCATGATTTTGCCGCGCAGCGGCATGGGCCATAAAAACGGCATCGTCCTGGGGAATCTGGTAGGCTTGATCGATTCCGATTACCAGGGCCAGCTGATGGTATCGACCTGGAACCGGGGCCAGAGCGCTTTCACGCTCAATCCCATGGAACGCCTGGCGCAGCTGATTATCGTGCCGGTGCTGCAAGTGGGCTTTAACGTCGTCGAGGAATTCGGCGACAGCGAACGCGGTGTTGGCGGTTTCGGCAGCACCGGAAAACATTAAGGAATTTCTTATGCCAGGTTTCCGCCATCTGATCTCAGCCCCGACTTCGCTGCGCCATCTGGCCTCGCCACTGCTGGTGGCCTGCGTTGCCCTTCTCTCTGCCTGCACCACGCCGACGACGACTGTCAGCGGCCCGTTCAACGTCGTGCCGGCGCCCGATGCGCCCGCGCCGACGGCGCAGCAAAAGGCAGCGCAGGAAGAACTGGTGAAGATGGTGGCGCTGCAGGACCGCCTGTCGAAAGTCTCGGCGCCCCTGCTGATCAACAATGCGGACCTGTGCAAGACGTATGCACGCAACCTGCTGGGCTTCACGGCGCAGAACAAGTATTCCTACCCTGGCATCTATGCCGATGCGGCGCAGGCAGCCCTCGGCTATGGCGAACAGATGCAGGTCTCGGGCGTGCTGCCTGGCAGCGGCGCCGCGCGCGCCGGCTTGCGCAAGGGCGACGGCTTGCTGGCTGCGGAAGGCAAGCCGCTGCCGGCCGGTCCCAAGGCGGAAGGCCCGTTCGCCGCCATCGTCGGCCCGCTGGCCTCGAAGAGCGCCAGCCTGAACATGACCATCGCCCGCGACGGCCAGCCGCAGGACCTGAAAATTCCCGTCACGCGCGCCTGCGCCTTCCGCGTCGCCCTGGGCAATGCGGACAATATCAACGCGTATTCGGACGGCGCGCGCATCATGCTCACGCGCGGCATGCTCAATGCGGCGCAAAACGACGAAGGCATCGCCTTCGTGATCGCCCGCGAAATGGCGCACAACATCCTCGATCACGCGCGCAGCCAGCGCACGGCCGGTACGGCCGGCAGCATCATCGACAGCCTGGGCGCCGTGCAGCCCGACGTATCGATGCTGACGGGCGCCGCCGGCATCAAGGCCATGCCGCAGGAACTCGACGTACAAGCCGATACCCTGGCCATCTACCTGCTGGCGCGCGCCGGCTACAACGTCGACAACGCCGCCCGCTTCTGGCAGCGCCTGGCCACGCAAGTGCCGGCGACAGTCGCCAACGGCTACACGGCCCTGCATCCGGGTACCAACTCACGCATGGCGGCCATCAACCGCGCCGTCACCGACGTGCGCGCCAAGCAGGCTGCAAAGAAGCCGCTGAAGCCCTAAATACCAAAGGCGCCTGACAAAACCGGGGTTGCTCAGGCGCCCGGGAAGTTCGGGAAGTAGGTGCCCATAATCCAGGTCAGGGCGCCGCAGAACACCACGGCCAGAAACAGGACGATGAGCAGCTTGCCGAACTTGGGAATGCCCTCTTCTTGCGTCTTGACTTCATTGGACATGAAAATTCTCCGCAGGGTGGTGGAGCAGGTAGTATATCCACAATCTTGAATACTTTTCCATACTTTGCCGCAAACATGCGGCATCACTCGCGCACCCCATGGACAGCATCGACCTTGAAGTTCTGAAAACCAGCGCCGCCTGGCTCGCTGCCGGCCACCGCTGCGAACTCGTCACCGTCATCAAGACCTGGGGTTCCAGCCCCCGCCCCGTGGGCGCCACGCTGGCCATCTGCGACGATGGCACGGTGGTCGGTTCCGTCTCCGGCGGCTGTATCGAAGATGACCTGATCGACACCGTCCGCACACACGGCATCGTGCGCACGCAGCCCGAAATCGTCAGCTACGGCATCAGCGCGGACGAGGCACACCGCTTCGGCCTGCCCTGCGGCGGCACCATCGAACTGGCCATCGAACCGCTGCATGCGGACAGCCGCGTGGCCGAAATGCTGGCGCGCCTGGAAGCGCATGAACTGGTCGAACGCCAGCTCGACTTGCACAGCGGCGCCGTCACCCTGCGCACCGCCGTGCCGGGCGCCGTGCTGGCCTTGCAAAACGCCGTGCTCACCACGCAGCACGGCCCGCGCTGGCGCTTGCTGATCATCGGCGCCAGCCAGCTGTCGCGCTTCGTGGCGCAAATTGCCACGGCCATGGATTACCACGTCATCGTCTGCGACCCGCGCGAAGAATACCGGGGCGGCTGGAACGTGCCCGGCGTGCCCCTGCTGCACGCCATGCCCGACGACCTCGTACTGGATTTAAAGCTCGACAGCCGCAGCGCCGTCGTCGCCCTCACGCACGATCCCAAGCTCGATGACCTGGCACTGATGGAAGCGTTGAAATCCCCGGCTTTTTATGTCGGCGCCATCGGTTCGCGCGCGAATAACGCCAAGCGCCGCGAGCGGTTGCTGCAGTTCGACGTCAGCGCCGAACAGTTGGCGCGCCTGCACGGCCCCATCGGCCTGTACATCGGCAGCAAGACGCCGGCCGAAATCGCCATTTCCATCCTGGCCGAACTGACGGCCGTCAAAAATGGCGTGCCCGACGCGCTGCAGATCCAGCACGCGGCCGCCTTGACGCCGCCCAACCCGGACCTCTGCGTGCGCTGAAGCCTGAAAGCAAGAAACAAGATGCGCCAGCGGCGCGCCCCTGCTACCTTCCCTGATTTTTGGCCACCATGACCCTGCTGCACTGGACCCTGCCCCTGCCCGCCGGCTACCGCCGCGACGATGTCATCGCCTTCCACAGCCGCGACGGCGAAGCCGTGGCGGAGCAAGTCACGCCGACGGGGCTGCGCAAGGGCATCCTGCTGCGTGGCAGCGCCGTCGTGCTGGATGTGGCGTTCACGGACGCTGCGGCCATCTGCCGCGCCGAGATCGACGGCAATGACAATACCGTCGCCGAAATGCAAACGCCGCTGCACGGCGCCTTGCTCAACATCCTCGGCCTGCGCATCGACCCGCAGCCATTCGCGCAACTGGCCGCCGCCGACCCGCTGCTGGCGCCTTTGATCCGCCTCAATCCGGGCTTGCGCATCGTGCAATCGGCCAGCCCCTTCGAGGCGCTGACCTGGGCCATCATCGGCCAGCAGATCAACCTGCCGTTCGCCATTTCCCTGCGCCGCACGTTTATTCTGCAGGCGGGACGCCGGCACGGCAGCGGCTTATGGTGCTACCCGGAGGCGCGTGACGTGACGCGCCTGTCCGTCGAGGATTTGACCAGCCGCAAATTCTCGCGCGCCAAGGCGGATACCGTGCTGCGCCTGGCGCGCCTGGTCGACGAGGGAGCATTGTCACTGGAGCTGCCCCCCTCCGGCGACGTGGCGGCCATGTCGCAGGCGCTGCTGGCCGTGAAGGGCATCGGCCCGTGGACCGTCAACTACGCGCTGCTGCGCGGCTATGGCTATGCCGACTGCTCGCTGCACGGCGACGTGGCCATCCGCGCCGCCTTGCAAAAGCTGCTCGGAGAAGAGAGCAAACCGGACATGGCGCGCACGGAGCAGTGGCTGCGCCAGTATGCGCCGCACCGCACCATGGCGGCCGCCCACCTGTGGGCCAGCCTGCATGCGCCGGCAAAAAATATTTTGCCTGTGCGGGAATAAACGGCGAGTAGCATGCGTCTATCCCTTGCAAGCCCCCAAAACCTCAAGGAGACCATCATGCGCCTTACCGCTATCGCCACCCTCGCCGCCCTGTTGTCCACCCCGCTGGCCTTCGCCGCCGACGTCATGCCCGCCAACGGCATGCTGGTCAACGCCACAGGCATGACCGTGTATGTGTTCGACAAGGATGTCGCCGACAGCGGCAAGAGCGCCTGCAGCGGCGGCTGCCTGGTGGCCTGGCCCGCCGTCATCGCCACCGACGCGGCGCCCGCCGCCCCGTATGGCAGCATCAAGCGCGAAGACAACGGCGCCATGCAGCTGACCTACAAGGGCAAGCCACTGTACCTGTACAAGGAAGACAAGAAGCCGGGCGATGTCGCCGGCGACAACTTCAAGAACGTGTGGCACGTCGTCAAGCCCTAAGCCCCTTCCCGCCGCCAGGATGACCACGCCAGAGGACAGCCGCCAGCTGCAAGCCTGCCTGCCGGGCCTGCGCCGCTATGCGCGGGCGCTGGTGGGCGCCGTGCACGCGGACGACCTGGTGCAGGATACCGTGGAGCGGGCCTGGCGCAAGCTCGGTCAGTGGCAGCGCGGCGGCGAGATGCGGCCCTGGCTGTTCTCCATCATGCACAACCTGCACCTGGACCAGCTGCGCCGCCCCGGACTGGCGCTGCAGGAACTGGACGACGACAGCCTGCTGCCCGCCCCTGAGCGGACGCCGGGGCAAGCCATCGCCATCGGCGAAATGGATGCGGCGCTGGCCCGCCTGCCGCTGGGGCAGCGCGAAGTGATCCTGCTCGTCGCGCTCGAACAGCTGCCGTACGAGCAGGTGGCGGCCACCCTGGACATTCCCGTCGGCACCGTCATGTCGCGCCTGTCGCGCGGACGCGACCGGCTGCGCGCCCTGCTCGATGGCCGCCCTGCCGGCAGCCAGGACAGCGGCCCACCCACCCTGAAAGTCGTGAAATGACAAGGCAAGCCATCAGCGAAGCGCAATTGCACGCCCTGGCCGACGGCGTCCTGCCGGAAGAGCAGCGCGCGGCCATCGACGCCCACCTGCGTGCGCATCCGCAGGACGCCGCCAGGGTGGATGCCTGGCGCGAACAGAACCGGCAATTGCGCGCGCTGTTCGACCCCGTGCTGGACGAAGCCGTGCCGCCGCGCCTTATGCAGGCGGCATCGCCACCGGCGGCGAACGGCGCCTGGCAGCGCCACGCCATGCAGGCAGCAGCGGCCATCGTGCTGGTCATCGCCGGCGGCGCGGGCGGCTGGCTGCTGCGCGGCGATGGCGGCGACAGCGGCGACATGCGGGCCGCCAGCGCCAGCCCCCTGGCCCTGGCGCGCAGCGCCGCCATCGCCCATGCCGTCTACACGCCCGAGGTGCGCCACCCCGTGGAAGTGGGGGTCGAACAGGAGGCGCACCTGGTGCAATGGCTGTCGAAACGCCTGGGCAGCAAATTGCAGCCGCCCGTGCTGTCGCCGCTCGGCTATCACTTGATCGGCGGACGCCTGCTGCCCGGCGATGGCGACGGTCCCGTCGCGCAATTCATGTACGAAGAGGGCACTGGCAAGCGCCTGACCCTGTACGTGGCCAGGGAGCGGGCCGGCAAACAGGAAACGGCGTTCCGCTACACGCAGGAAAAGGACCTGGGCGTGTTTTACTGGATCGATGGCCAGATGGGCTACGCCCTCTCGGCCAGGCTACCGAAAGCCGCGTTGGGCAAGATCGCCGACGCCGTGTATGCGCAGCTGGAGGCACATCGCTGAGCCACGGATAGCCGCTATTGCCGCGCCGGCGCGCGTCTGGTCGGGCGCCCGACGGCCGCCGTCAAACCCAGCCCGAAATCGAGCACGCTGGCATCGTCCTGCGGCGCCACCAGATGCGGCGTGAAGCCGGCCAGGTGCAATACGGGCCAGAAGCGGTTGCCGCGGCCGAGAAAATGGTGGCCTGCCGCCGCCGCGTCCACACCGGGATTGAGGCCGCAAAAGACCACTTGCAAGCCGGGAGCCAGGATGCCGGGCAAGCCCGGAGCCGTTGTGAGGTATGTCATGAAAACTCCGCTATCAGAAGCGCAGTATGCCACCTGCCCCATGTCCTGCAGCGCAGGGCGGGCGGTGCTACCATCCCGTACTGATGCGCTCATCCGTATGGCGGATGGCCGTCGCGCTTTCCCGCACCATCCCCCACAGAGGAATAAACATGACGACCCTGACCATCAATGGCAAGCAGCACGACCTTGCACTGCCTGAAGACACGCCCCTGCTGTGGGCCTTGCGCGACGAACTGGGCATGACCGGCACCAAATTCGGTTGCGGCATGGCCCTGTGCGGCGCCTGCACCGTGCACCTCGATGGAGAGGCCATCCGCTCCTGCGTGACGCCCGTGTCGGCCGCGGCCGGCAAGCGCATCACCACCATCGAAGCGGTGGGCGAAGACAAGGTCGGCTTTGCGCTACAGCAAGCCTGGCAGGAACACGGCGTACCGCAATGCGGCTATTGCCAGGCTGGCCAAATCATGTCGGCCACGGCCCTGCTGCACAAGACGCCGGCGCCGAACGACAAGCAAATCCGCGAAGCGATGAGCGGCAATATCTGCCGCTGCGGCACCTACACGCGCATCCACGCAGCCATCAAGCAGGCCGCGACCAGCATCAACGCGAAAGGAGCAGCCAAATGAGCATCCTTGAAAACATCCCCGCCCCCGCTTCGCCTGCGCGGCGCAACTGGCTCAAGGCTGCCGGCGCGCTGGCCGGTTTGACTTTGGTGGCCGGCCCTTCCGGCCTGGTGATGGCAGCCGACGCCGTCAAATACGGCGGCGACAAGATGGCCGGCGGCGTGGTCGACGACACCCTCGTATTCCTGTCGATCGGCGCCGACGGCATCGTCACCATCGTGGCGCACCGCTCCGAAATGGGCCAGGGCATCCGCACCAGCCTGCCCATGGTGGCGGCCGACGAACTGGGCGCCGACTGGGCGCAGGTGCGCGTGCAGCAGGCGCCCGCCGACGAGGCGCGCTACGGCAGCCAGGATACGGACGGCTCGCGCAGCATGCGCCACTCGTTCCGCGCCATGCGCCACGTGGGCGCCACGGCGCGTTTGATGCTGGAAACGGCTGCTGCCGTGCGCTGGGACGTGCCCGTGACGGAAGTCAAAGCCGTCAACCACGCGGTCGTGCATGCGGCCAGCGGACGCTCCCTGTCGTTCGGCGCCCTGGCCGAAGAAGCGGCCAAATTGCCGGTGCCGCCGCGCGCGCGCATCAGTCTGAAAACGGCGGGCGAGCTGCGCTACATTGGGCAAACCAGCACACGCGGCATCGACCTGCACGACATCGTCACGGGCAACACCCACTTTGGCATCGACACGCGTCTCGATGGCATGGCGTATGCCGTCATCGCCCGTCCGCCCGTATTTGGCGGCAAGCTGAAAAGCGTGGACAAGACGGCGGCCCTGAAGGTGCCTGGCGTGCTGCGCATCGTCGAACTGGCGGGCAGTCCGCCGCCGGCCATGTTCAATCCGCTGGGTGGCGTGGCCGTCATCGCCAGCAACACCTGGGCCGCCATCAAGGGCCGCGAAGCGCTGGTGCTGGAATGGGAGGATGGCCCGAACGGCGACTACGATTCGAAGGCTTTCCGCAAGACGCTGGAAGCGGCCGTGCGCCAGCCGGCCAGCCCGGCGCGCGACCAGGGCAAGACGGTGGCCACCCTGGCCGCCGCTCCCGTTGCGCGAAAATTCAGTGCTGAGTATTATCTGCCCCACCTGGCCCATGCCACCATGGAACCGCCCGCCGCCACCGTGCGCATCGCCGATGGAAAAGCAGAAGTGTGGGCCTGCGTGCAGGCGCCGCAAGCGACACGCAGCAACGTGGCCAAGGCCCTGGGGCTGGCGTATGACGACGTGACCGTCCACGTGACCCTGCTCGGCGGCGGCTTCGGGCGCAAATCGAAACCCGATTTCGCCGTCGAGGCGGCGCTGCTGTCGAAGGCCATGGACGGCGCGCCCGTCAAGCTGACATGGACGCGCGACGACGACCTGCAACACGACTACTTGCACACGGTGTCCGTCGAGCGGCTGGAAGCGTCGCTGGACGCCAAAGGCCATCCCACCGCCTGGCTGCACCGCACGGCCGCGCCCACCATCACCTCGACCTTTGCCGCCGGCGCGAACAGGCAGGCACCATTCGAGCTGGGCATGTCGGCCATCAATGTGCCGTATGCGATTGCGAACATCCGCGTCGAAGTGCCGGAAGTGCCGGCCCACACGCGCATCGGCTGGTTCCGTTCCGTCTCGAACATCCCGCACGCCTTTGCCATCCAGTCGTTTACGGCCGAACTGGCGCATGCGGCAAAGCGGGACCACCGCGACTACCTGCTGGCACTGCTAGGACCTGCGCGCAAGATCAACCCGGCCGACCTGTCCGATGGCTGGAACTATGGCGAAGACCCGGCGAAGTATCCGGTCGACATAGGCCGCATGCGCCACGTGATCGAGCTGGCGACAGCCAAGGCGGGCTGGGGCCGCAAGCTGCCCAAGGGCCGGGGACTGGGCCTGGCCGTGTCCTACAGCTTTGTCACCTATGTGGCGGCCGTGATCGAGGTGGAGATCAACGCGGCCGGTGAAGTCATCGTGCCCAGGGTCGATATCGCCATGGATTGCGGCCCGCAGATCAACCCGGACCGCGTGCGTTCGCAGATCGAAGGCGCTTGCATCATGGGCCTGTCCCTGGCCATGAGCGGAGAAATCAGTTTCAAGAATGGCCGGGTCGAGCAAAGCAATTTCCACGACTATGCCGTGCTGCGGGCCGCCGATGCGCCGCACGTAATCCACACGCACCTGGTGCCCGGCACTCTGGACATGGAACTGGGCGGCGTGGGCGAGCCGGCCACGCCGCCCATTGCGCCGGCCCTGTGCAACGCTATCTTCGCCGCCACGGGCAAGCGCATCCGCGCCCTGCCCGTCGGCATGCAGCTGGCGAAAAAGGCTTAAGTCCGCCGCGCGGCGGGCAACTGCAGCAGCAGGGCCATGGCGGCGACCAAGGCGGCACCGGCCGCCAGCAGCCACATGGGCCAGTCCAGCAGGAGCAGCAGCCCGCCCGTGGCGGCGCCGATGGCGCTGCCCAGGTACAGCGCCGATTCATTGAGGGCGATGGCCAGGTTGCCGTCGCCCTGCCGCGCGCGCACGGCCAGCAACTGCTGGTTCTGCGGCACTTGCAGGGCCCAGCCAGCCGCGCCCCACAACGCAATGGGCGCCAGCATCAGCCAGGCCGCCCAGCCAGCCGCCAACGGCAGCACGCATAGGGCCAGCGCCAGCAGCAGCAAGATGAAACAGCTCAGTTTCGGCGCCGCCACCTTGTCCGCCCATGGCCCCACCAGCACGCTGCCTGCGATGCCGCCCACGCCCCACGCCCACAGGAACGGCGTGCTGGAAACCGCTGCGCCGTGCGCGGACCACGCCAGCAGCGGCGCAATAAACGTGTACATGCCCAGACTGGCGACGGCCGCCAGCAGGGACACCAGCAGAATGAGCAGCACCCGCCCATCGCCCAGCAAGGCCAGCTTGCGGCGCAGCGAAATGGCCTGCGCCACCGGCAGCGCAGGCAGCTGCCACAGCAAGCCCGCCAGCGCCAGCGCACCGAGGACGGCGACCAGCCACAGGGCCGCCGTCCAGCCCAGCTGCTGCGCCAACAACAGGCTCAATGGCACGCCCAGCACCGTACCGCCCGCCATGCCGCCCATGATCACGCCGATGGCCTTGCCCCGCTGCTGCGGCGCCGACACGCCCGCCGCCGCCGCGATACCCAGCGCCAGGTAGACACCGGCCCCGATGCCGGCAATGGCCCGCCAAGCCAGCAAACTGGCAAATCCAGGCGCCAGCGCGCTGGCCCCGTTCGCCAGCACGAACACGGCCAGGGCGAGCAACAGGCCGGAGCGTTGCGCGCGCGCCGGCAGCAAGGCCACGACCAGCGGCGAGCCCAGGCCATAGGCCAGGGTAAATGCCGTCACCAGTTGCGCGGCCATCGCCAGCGAGATGGAAAATGCACTGGCGATCAGCGGCATCAAGCCCGCCGTCACATACGAGGCCATGCCCAGCGCGAACGCGCCCACGGCGATCAGGTAGACGGTGAGGGGAAGAACGGCACGGGAGGAAGAATAGTCAGACATGGGCAAGCTTTCGGGAAGAAAGCAGGCATTCTGGAATACAATATAAACAATTACAATTTAACTGTTTATGCTATTACTGATAGCAACAGGTTCACAGGAGAGACCGCAGCATGCGCACTTTGGCCCGCACCCGCCACGAACTGGCCGCCTACCTGCAGGCGCGGCGCGCGCGGCTGTCGCCCGAAGACGTGGGCTTGCCCGGCGGTGGAAGGCGGCGTACGCCGGGTTTACGCCGCGAAGAAGTGGCGGCGCTGGCCGGCGTGGGACTGACCTGGTACACCTGGCTGGAGCAGGGGCGCGAGATCGGCGTCTCCAGCGTCTTCCTCGACAAACTGGCCGAAGTGCTGAAACTGGACGGGGGCGAGCGCCGCCACCTGTTCCTGCTGGCGCATGCGCGTCCACCGGCCGAAGAGGGCAAGACGTATTGCGTGGTGCCGCCGCTGGTGCGCCGCCTGATGCACGAGCTGGCGCATCCGGCCTATGTGCTCAACCTGCGCTGGGACGTGCTGGCGTTCAATGCGGGCGCGGACGCCCTGTTTGGCTTCGGCGCGCATGCCGCCGCGCGGCGCAATCTGCTGTGGCTGCTGTTTACCGATCCGCTGCTGCGCTCGCGCTTCGCCGGCTGGGAAGAGCAGGCGCCGCTGATGCTGTCGAGCTTTCGCCGCGACTACGCGCGCGCCACGCAGGAAGCCGATATCCACGCGCTGGTGGAGGAACTGGAAAAGGTCTCGCCTGAATTCAAGCAGTGGTGGCGCCGCCACGACGTGCATGCGCCGTGCGACGGCGTGCGCCGCCTGGAAATCGACGGCGCGCAGGTCGCGTATGAACACACCTCGCTGACCATCGATGCGGAGCGCCACTTGCGGCTGGTCGTGTATGCGCGCCAGGTGCAAGAGTAAACACTACCGCACAACGAAAAAACCGCTGGCCCTCTTGCGAGGAACCAGCGGCTTCGAAATGGTTGCGGGGACAGGATTTGAACCTGTGACCTTCGGGTTATGAGCCCGACGAGCTGCCAGACTGCTCCACCCCGCACTCGAATTATATACCAGATTGTTGCGCCGCGTAAAGGGCAAGAATTGACAATCTCATTCCTGCCCCGTCTGCCGGAGCTTGCCGCGGGCCAGCAATGGAAAAAGCCGCTGATCTTTTGCAAGAATCAGCGGCTTTCCGGTATTGGTTGCGGGGACAGGATTTGAACCTGTGACCTTCGGGTTATGAGCCCGACGAGCTGCCAGACTGCTCCACCCCGCACTCGAATTATAAGGGCAAACGGGTGACTTAGGCAATAACTATCTCAACTTAGACTGCAATAGAGCCATTTAATTAAATAGGTCGGCCAATTGCCGCTTGGCATGGTGTCCGCCTGTCACGCCACGCCGCACGCAATCGGTGTACAGTAAGCGTTACACTATCGACTTACCCGATGCCATCCCTACTCCAAGCCTGCCCATGAAATTCTGCTCCGAATGCGCCCATCCTGTCAGCCTGTCCATTCCGGAAGGCGACAACCGTCCGCGCTATGTCTGCGCCAACTGTGACGCCATCCATTACCAGAACCCGAAAATGGTGGTCGGTTCGATTCCCGTGTGGGAAGAGGATGGCCAGCTGCAGGTCTTGCTGTGCAAGCGCGCCATCGAGCCGCGCCTCGGTTACTGGACCCTGCCGGCCGGCTTCATGGAAAACGATGAATCGACATCCGACGCGGCCGAGCGCGAAACGGTGGAGGAAGCAGGCGCCAATATCGAGCTGGGGCCCCTGTTTTCACTGCTCAACGTGCAGCGCGTGCACCAGGTGCACCTGTTCTACCTGGCGCGTTTGCGCGACCTCGATTTCGCACCGGGCATCGAAAGCCTGGAGGTACAGCTGTTTACGGAAGCGCAGATTCCCTGGGATGACCTGGCCTTCCCCACCATCCGCGCCACCCTGGAACTGTTCTTTGCCGACCGCGTGAAAATCCGCGAAGGCGGCAGCTATGGCGTCCATACGGGCGACATCACGCGCCCGATGGCGCGCCCGGATGCCGAGTAAGCCCATCCACCCCATTACCATTGCGATGGCATGATTCCCTGGCTCGATATCCACACCCCCTTTCCCGACGTCTCGCGCGCCCTCACCGATGAAGCGCCCGGCCTGCTGGCGGCCGGCGCCGACCTGTCGCCCGCGCGCCTGCTCGACGCCTACCGGCACGGCATCTTTCCCTGGTTTTCCGAGGGCCAGCCCATACTCTGGTGGAGCACCGATCCGCGCATGGTGCTGATGACGGAGGACTTCAAGGTCTCCGACAGCCTGGCCAAGGCCATCCGCAAGGTCGAGCGCAGCGCCGCCACGGACGGGCGCTGGCAGCTGCGCTTCGACGGCGATTTCGACGCCGTCATGCGCGCCTGCGCGGCGCCGCGCAAGGATGGCCCCGGCACCTGGATTTCCGACGAGATCATTGCCGGCTACACGGGCTTGCACAAGCTCGGCTACGCGCATTCGTCGGAACTGTGGCTGGACGGCGAACTGGTGGGCGGTGCGTATGGCGTGTCGATCGGGCGCATGTTCTATGGCGAATCGATGTTCGCGCGCGTCTCGGATGGTTCGAAGATCGCGCTGGCGCAGCTGGTGCGCTTTTTGCAAGCGCGCGGCGTGACCATGATTGACTGCCAGCAAGAAACAAAACACCTGGCCTCGCTGGGCGCGGCGCCCATTTCGCGCGCGCGCTTCCTGGCGCATGTGCGCGTCGCCATTGAAGCTGCGCAAATCACCGATTGGCATGCTGCGCCAGCGGCGTAAAAAAGCTATGATAGCTTCACACAGACATCCATTGCTGCGGCCAGACCAGACAGGATCAGCATGACGCACCTGAACGAACTACCGTTTGCCACCCTGCAGTTCTACACGACGGCGCCCTACCCGTGCAGCTACCTGGACGACCGCCAGGCCCGCTCGCAGGTGGCCACGCCTTCGCACCTGATCAACAGCGACGTGTATTCGGAACTGGTGCGCAACGGCTTTCGCCGCAGCGGCATCTTCACCTACCGGCCGTATTGCGACGGCTGCCAGGCCTGCATCCCCGTGCGCGTGGTGGCGCAATCGTTCGCGCCCAACCGCAACCAGCGCCGCGCCTGGAGCCGGCACGCCGACCTGCAGGCGGGCGTGGCCACCCTGTCCTTCCTCGACGAGCATTACGAGCTGTATCTGCGCTACCAGAGCACGCGCCACGCGGGCGGCGGCATGGACCAGGACAGCCGCGACCAGTACGCGCAATTTTTGCTGCAAAGCCGGGTCAACACCCGCCTGGTGGAGTTTCGCGATACCGACGGCATCCTGCGCATGGTCAGCATCATCGACGTGCTGGCCGATGGCCTGTCGTCCGTCTACACGTTCTTCGATCCCGACGTGCCGGGCGCCTCGTACGGCACCTACAACGTGCTGTGGCAAATCGCCCAGGCGCGCGAACTGAACCTGCCCTACATCTACCTGGGCTACTGGATAGAACAAAGCCCGAAGATGGCATATAAAACCAACTTCAAGCCGCTGGAAGCGCGCATCAAGGGGCAGTGGGTGATCCTGTAAATTAAACCCAACGGTGAAGGGCCGGGGTCGGACCCTCAGGGTCCGACCCCAGTCTTTGCAACGGGGGTTTCCGTTTTATTTGCTCTTGTCAGGAAACGCCGGACGTGCCGGCCGCACGGGCGGGTTCTTCGCCAGCTCGGCCTGGATCACTTCAATCGCTTTTTCCAGCTGCGGATCGCGCCCGGCGATGACGTCGGCCGGCGTTTGCTCGACTTCGATATCGGGCGGCACGCCTTCGTTTTCCACGCCCCAGCCGTTTTCGCGTGTCCAGAACGCCAGGTTCGGCGCCGTGATGGTGCCGCCATCCATCAGCACGGGAAAGCCGAGGATGCCCACCAGGCCGCCCCACGTCGCCTTGCCGATCAGCGGGCCCATGTTGTTTTTGCGGAACATCCACGGCAGCAGGTCGCCGCCCGAGCCGGCCGTCTCGTCGATCAGCATGGCGCGCGGCCCCTGGATCGAGGCGGACGGCGTCTTCATGTCGGCGCCATAGCGCATGGTCCACCAGGCGATTTCCTTCTTCTGCAGGATCTCGATGTAGTAATCGGCCACGCTGCCGCCGCCATTGAAACGCTCGTCGACGATGATGGCCTGCTTGTCCGCCTGCGGGAAGAAATAGCGCTTGAAGTAAGTGTGACCCAGGCCCGCCGTATTGGGCACGTACACGTACGCCACCTTGCCATTGGTGGCCGCATTGACCTTGCGCATATTGCCCTCGATCCAGTCGCGGTTGCGCAGGGCATCCTCGGTCGGCACGGGCACCACGGTGATCGTGCGCGCGCCCTTGCCGTCGGCCGATGGCCCCACGGTCAGGTCGATGGCCTTGCCTGCCGTGTTCTCGAAGGCGCTGTAGATATTCGTCGGCGGCAGCAAAGGACGACTGTCGACGGCCAGCAGGTATTCGCCCGCCTTGACGTTCAGGCCCGGCTCCGTCAGCGGCGCGCGCAGGGCCGGATTCCAGTTCAAGCCGCCATACACCTTCTTGAAGCGGTAATGGCCGTCGCGCACTTCGTAATCGGCGCCCAGCAAGCCGCCCGGCACTTTCTTCGCCTCGATAAAATCGTCGCCGCCGCCGCCGCGATGGTGGCCCACGGCCAGTTCGCTGCACATCCATTGAATCAACCGGTTCAGGTCCGCGCGGCTGGACAGCTCGGGCAGGAATACGGCGTACTTGTCGCGCATGGCCTTCCAGTCCACGCCATGCATGCCCGGATCATAGAAATAGTCGCGGTTGATGCGCCACACTTCATTGAAAATCTGCGTCCACTCGGCGCGCGGATCGGCTTTCACTTCGATGGCGTCGACCTTGATCTTGCCCTCGCCCGGCGCCAGCAACTTGCCCGTGGCGGAGCCCATGGCCCAGTTGTCCTTCTGCCGGTACAGCAGCTTCTTGCCATCGGCCGACACTTCGAAATCATCGGCTTCCGCCACCACGGTTTCCGCCTTGCGCTCTTTCAGATCGAAGCGCTGCACGGCCTTCTTGCCATCGCTTTCGCGCAGCAGGAAGATCTGCCCCGCAGCGCCAGCCGTCAGGCTGGAGAATTGCGCGGCCGGCAGCGGCAGGTCGACGATGCGCGTGGCGATGCCATCGAAATCGATGGTAATCGGCGCCACGGGCGCCACCACCACTTTCGGATCGTCGCGGCCCGTCTTCGGATCGACCTTCGCTTCGCTCTTCGGCTCGGCTTCCGCCTTGGCCGTGTCTTTCTTGCTCTCCGCGCTGGCGGCCTTTTCCTCGTCGCTTTCCTTGATCAGCGGCGACGGCAAGTCGCGCCGCAGCACGGCCATCCACACGGTGCGCGTCACCAGGTTGTCTTCGTTCTGCTGCGAGAACCAGTTGTTGCTGGGGCCTGCGTTGGTCGACGCGAAGAAGTACAGATATTTGCCGCTCTTGTCGAACACGGGCTGGGCCACGTCGGACAGGCCATCGGTCACCGGCGTCGACTTGTTCTGCTCCACGGAATAGATGTAGGCGCTGCGCGTGTAGGTGGGCGAATTGAGCGTGTAGGCCAGCCAGCGCGAATCGGGCGCCCACGCGGCGCGCATGCTCTTGTCGACGCCATACATCGGCTCCGTAGCGACCTTCTGCACCTTGCCCGTGCCGACGTCGATCACATACATGCTCCAGCCATTGTCGGCAAACGCGATCTTCTTGCTGTCGGGCGACCAGACGGCGTTGTCATAGAAGCCGCTGCCATTCAGCTTGAACTTGCGTACGGCACCCTTGCCGTCCTGCGCACGCACATGCAGTTCATATTCTCCCGACTCGTCCGAGAAATACGCGACCGAGCGGCCATCGGGCGACCAGATGGGCGTGCGCTCGTGGGCACCAGCCGTCTGCGTCAGGTTGCGCACGTCACCCTTGTCGGCGGGGATGGTGACGATCTCGCCCCGGTATTCAAAGGCGATGCGCGCACCCGACGGCGAAATCGACGCGTCGCGGATGTATTTCGCGTTCTTCACCCAGCGGGGGCGCGTCTGCCCCAGGTCGCTGGCTACGCCGATGGCGAGTTTGTGCGCCTGGCCGCTGGCGATGTCAAACGCGTGCAGGTAGCCGGCCTGCTCGTAGACGATGGTGCCATTCGCCGCCGACGCGTTCAGTACGGGGAAATCCGTGTGCTGCGTCAGCTGGCGCACGGCTTTGGTCTTGACGTCATACGCGAACAGGTTGAATTCACCGTTGCGGTCCGAGCGGAAGTACACGGTGTCCTTGATCCACATGGGATCGACGTCGTTCGAGCGCGTCGTCGGCTGGGGGATTTTTTCGATGGATTTATCGGCCGAGGAAAATAGCCACAGCCAGGAATTGGTGCCGCCCCGGTAGCGCTTCCACTGCTTGAAGGCCGGCATCAGCGGGTTGTAGGCGATGCGCTGGCCGTCCGGCGAATACGCGGCGCGCGACGCGTTCGGGATCTCCAGCTGGGTTTCCACGCCGCCCGCCACCGGCACCGTGAACAGCTTCTGAAAACGGTTGTTGAAGGCGGCGCGGGGCGAGGTGAACATCACGGCCTGGCCATCGGGCGTGAACGACTGCGCCAGGTCCGCGCCCGGGTGGAAGGTCAGGCGGCGCGGCACGCCGCCCGCCGCCGCGATCACATACACGTCGACATTGCCGTCGATGTTGGCGCTATACGCGATCTGGCTGCCGTCGGGCGAGAAGACGGGATTGGACTTGTCGCCCAGGTCGGACGTGAGGCGCCGCGCGCCGCCGCCATCGAGGTTCGACAGCCACAGGTCGCCCGCATAGATGAAGGCGATATGGCGGCTGGAGACGGCCGGTTCGCTCAGCATGCGGGTGTCTTGCGTATTGGGCAGGGCCAGGGCCGGGTGGCTCAGCAGCAGTGCGCTGGCAGCCGCAATGGCCGTCAAGATGCGTGTCTTTTTCAATCGATGTCTCACTTATTATGTAAGGAAGCAGAGGATGTCAACAGTCTGGGCTGGACTCAATGTTGCTTGAGGCCAATGACAACTATACACCGGAGCCGGCGCGGAACACGGTAAAATACCGGCAATTACATAGTCGGCCGCCAGCCCTTCCCGGTAGCCCGCACACCCACTCAAAGCGCCCCATGTCTGAAAAATTCCTGTACTCCCTCGCCCGCCCGCTGCTGTTTTCGATGGATGCCGAAGCGGCCCACCATCTCACCCTGCCCGCCCTGAAACGCGCCAGCGCGCTGGGCCTGACCAAGCTGGCCGGCAAACCGGCCCTTGATCCGCGCACGGTGATGGGCATCACCTTCCCGAACCCGGTGGGCCTGGCCGCAGGCCTGGACAAGGATGGCGCCTACATCGACGCGCTGGCCGACCTGGGTTTTGGCTCCATCGAAGTGGGCACCGTCACGCCGCGCGCGCAGGCGGGCAATCCGAAACCGCGCATGTTCCGCCTGCCGCAGGCGCAGGGCATCATCAACCGCATGGGCTTCAATAATGGCGGCGTGGATGCCTTCGTGGCCAATGTGCAGGCGTCGAAGTTTTACCAGAACCGCGCCGGCGTGCTGGGCCTGAACATCGGCAAGAACGCCGACACGCCCATCGAACGGGCGGCCGACGACTACCTGCTGTGCCTGGAAAAAGTCTACCCCTACGCCAGCTATGTGACGGTGAACATCTCGTCGCCGAACACCAAGAATTTGCGCCAGTTGCAGGGCGCGTCCGAACTCGACGCCCTGCTGTCGCAGCTCAAGGATGCCCAGGCGCGCCTGGCGGACAAGCACAAGCGCTACGTGCCGCTGGCCCTGAAAATCGCGCCGGACATGGATGCTGAACAGGTGAAAAGCATCGCCGAGTCGCTCACGCGCCACCGCATCGATGGCGTCATCGCCACCAACACGACCCTGTCGCGCAGCGCCGTCGAAGGCATGCCGCACGGTGCGGAAGCGGGCGGCCTGTCGGGCGCGCCCGTGTTCGAGCTGTCGAACAATGTCATCCGTTTGCTGAAGGCGGAACTGGGCGACGCCCTGCCCATCATCGGCGTGGGCGGCATCATGCAGGGCAAGGATGCCGTGGCCAAGTTCGAGGCGGGCGCGCAGCTGGTGCAGCTGTACAGCGGCCTGATTTACGCCGGTCCCGCCTTGATCAAGGATTGCGCACGCGCGCTGCACGGCAAACAGGCGAAATGATCAACAAGATCAAGCTGGGCGCCAGCAGCCTGGAAGTGAGCCGGATCTGCCTGGGCACGATGACCTTCGGCGAACAGAATTCGGAAGCCGAAGCGCACAGCCAGCTCGATTACGCGCTGGAACGGGGTATCAACTTCATCGACACGGCGGAGATGTATCCGGTGATGGCCAGCGCGCAGACGCAGGGCAGCACGGAGCGCCATATCGGCAGCTGGCTGAAGAAAAGCGGCCGGCGCAGCGACATCGTGCTGGCCAGCAAGATAGCCGGGCCAAACTCGCGCATGCACTGGATACGCAAGGGCAAGACGGACCACGACGCGGTCAACATCCGCGCCGCCGTCGAGGACAGCCTGCGCCGGCTGCAGACGGAGCACATCGACCTGTATCAGCTGCACTGGCCCAGCCGCAACCTGCCCATCTTCGGCGCCAGCGTGTACAACCCGCGCAAGGAACACGCCTCGGTGGCCATCGAGGATACGCTGGCCGTGCTGGGCAAGCTGGTCGACGAAGGCAAGATCGGCCACATCGGCGTGTCGAACGAATCGTCGTGGGGCGTGTGCGAATTCATCAAGCAGGCCGAGCTGAAAGGCTTGCCGCGCATCGCGTCCATCCAGAACCTGTACAACCTGACGGCGCGCCACTTTGAAACCAGCCTGCTCGACGAAACCTGCCACAGGGAAAACGTCAGCTTGCTGGCCTACAGCCCGCTGGCCTTCGGCCAGCTGACGGCGAAATACCTCGACGATCCGCAGGCCAAGGGCCGCCTGACGCGCTTCCCGGCCGGCTGGAGTCCCCGCTACGTGCGCCCTGCCACCATCGCGGCAGCCAGCCAGTATGCGGCGCTGGCCCGCGCGCACGGCTTGACGCCGGCACAGCTGGCGCTGGCCTGGTGCTATACGCGCTGGTTCGTGGCCTCGACCATCATCGGCGCCACCAGCGTGGCGCAACTGCAGCAAAATATCGATGCGCATGAAGTCAGCTTGTCGCCGGAACTGCTGGCGGCCGTCGACGCCATCCACGCCAGCGCGCCCAATCCGGGCCAGTAGGCGCCACCATCTGGCGGAGCATGCCGCCGCCAGATACCCCACGCTCCTCGCGGATAGTCGTATTTATACAACAGCCAACAATTTACTGCGGTGCAGCATTGCAGCCTGCCATGCCCGGTCGTATGCTGGAGACAAGGCCATATGCACTACTCGCGCCATGTTGACGAGTATCAGATATTTATTGCATATCGATAGACAGAACAATTCGTAAGCACGCCGTTCGCCCGCTGCTAAGCTGATTTCGTCACCGGACCGCCATGGTCCGCGCAACCACTAACCGAAGAGATATTGTCGATGAGTTCAAGCACCGCCCGCTCCCAGCATCCCGCCCTCCCCGTGAAAACCGTTATCGCCGCCAGCCTGATCGCCTGCTTCAGCCTGCCATTGCATGTGCAAGCGCAGCAAGAGCTGCCGGCCGAAGGGGAATTGCAATCGGTGGTGGTCACCGGTACCTTCGCCAAGAACCGCCGCACCATCGATTCCGAATCGCCGATCGACATCCTCACCTCGCGCGACCTGCAAAGCACGGGTTCGGGCGAACTGGCTACCGTGCTAAGCCGCCTGCTGCCATCGCTGAACTTTGCCCGCGCCACAGGCGCCGATGCCAGCGACGCCGTGCGTCCGGCCCAGTTGCGCGGCCTGTCGCCCGACCAGACCCTGGTGCTGGTGAACGGCAAGCGCCGTTATACGTCTGCCGTGGTCAACGTCAACGGCTCGCTGGGCCGCGGCTCGGCGCCCGTCGACCTGAACGCCATCCCGCTGGCCGCCATCGACCACGTGGAAGTGCTGCGCGATGGCGCGGCGGCCCAGTACGGCTCCGACGCGATAGCCGGCGTGATCAACATCATCCTGAAAAAAGGCGCGGCCGGCGGCGACATCGAAGTGGGCTATGGCCAGACGCAGGAACGCGACGGCAAGCAAAAATCCATCAAGGGTTCGGCCGGCTTCGCCCTGGGCGACGACGGCTGGGTGCGCGTCTCGGCGGAAGTGGCCGAACGTGACCCGACCGACCGTGCCGGCGCCGATTTGCGCAATCCGCTGGAACCGCGCTACGGCAAGGTCAACCAGCGCTACGGCGACGCGGAAAGCAAACCGGCGACGATTTTTCTCAACAGCGAATACCACATCAATGACAATGTGGACTGGTATGCCTTCGGCAACTATGGCAAGCGCGATACGTCGGCCGCCGCCACCTGGCGCACGGCCCTGATACAGGACTCCAACACCAAGGTGTACTCGCAGCGCACGCCGCTCTTCCCGGAAGGCTTCCTGCCGCTGCAAAACAGTACCCTGACCGACCAATCCATCGTCACCGGCTTGCGCGGCGAGGCGGCCGGCTGGCGCTGGGATGCCAGCATCAATTACGGCAGCAACAAGTTCGAACTGGACCTGGAGAACACGGTCAACCAGTCGCTAGGCGCGAACAGCCCCACACACTTTTATGCCGGCTCGCTGAAAAATGAACAAACCGTATTGAACCTCGATGCGGCGCGCGAATTTCCCGTGTCTTACTTTACGGGGCCGCTGACGGTGGCCGTGGGCGCGGAAGCGCGCCATGAAAAATACACGATAGGCGCTGGGGAGCCCGCATCCTATTTCGGCAGCGGTTCGCAAAGCTTCTCCGGCTACCGTCCCGCCAACGCGGGCAGCCACTCGCGCCACAACGAATCGATCTATGTCAACCTGGAAGCGGAAGCGACGAAAAACCTGTCCGGTGGCGTGGCCCTGCGCCATGAGCGCTACAGCGATTTCGGCAGCACCACTTCGGCCAAGGGTTCGGCCCGCTATTCGTTCAGCGATGCGCTGTCTCTGCGCGGCACCGTGTCGAGCGGCTTCCGCGCGCCGTCGCTGGCGCAGCAGTACTACACCATCACCACCACAAGCTTCATCGTAAAAGATCTCGTCAACACCCCGCTGGAAACGGCCACCTACGCCGTCAACACGCCAGAAGCGCGCGCCCTGGGTGCGCAAAACCTGAAACCGGAAAAGGCCCGCAACTACAGCCTGGGCCTGCAATTCCAGCCTAGCCGCAACTTCACCGCGTCCATCGACGCCTACCGCATCGACATCGATAACCGCGTGCTGTTCTCGGGTAACTTGCAACTGAACGCCACGCTGCAACAACTCGTTTCAGCTCCCGGCGCCCCCGTCACAGCAGCGCGCTACTTCACCAACGCCGTCGACACGCGCACCGAAGGCGTGGACATCGTCAGCACCTACCGCATCGACCTGCAGGAGAAAAACCGCCTGGACTTGACCGTGGCTTACAACCACAACAAGAGTTCAGTGGAGCGCGTGGCGGACAACCCGGCCATCCTGACGGCCAACAACCTGAAACTGATCGACCGCCAGACCATAGCGCGCACCACGGTGGCGTCGCCGAAGGACAAGTTCAGCCTGGCCGCCGACTATGGCTTCGGCATCTGGAACGTGCACGGCCTGGTGACGCGCTACGGCAGCTTCACCGTGCCGCAGAACGATGCCAAGCTGGACCAGACGTATGATCCGCAATGGGTACTGGACGTGTCCGGTTCCGTGAGGCTGGGCAAGAACTGGCGCCTGGTGGCCGGCATCGACAACGTCACCAACCGCTACCCGGCGCAAGTGACGAGCAACGGCAACCTGAACGTCAACGGCATCCAGCCGTACAGCATCTTCGCGCCAAACGGCTTCAACGGCCGCTATTACTACGCCAAGGCGGGGTATAGCTGGTAATAGCAACACAGCACGGGAGGCATTTGCCTCCCGTTTTTTATTCCGACCGAGCAAATACAGCCCTGGCGTGCAGGTGGCCATCCTGGCCAGCAATAGGCTACCATGGACATTCGCCCACTCTGACGACGGAATACCATGCCCAGCTGGCATCTGACCGACGCTGCCGAACTGGCGGCGCGCCACCCTTACACCTTCTACAAATCGCCGCCCGAGGCCATCGCCCAGGTGCGCCCCGGCGAGGTGGTCAAGCTGATCTTCGCCTTCCACAGCGACGATCCGCAAGCACCGGGCGCCGAGCGCATGTGGGTGCTGGTTGATACGCTGGAAGCGAATGGCCACTTCACGGGCAAGCTCGACAACATGCCCGGCTACATCGCTGATCTGCACGCCAAGGACGCCATCGCCTTCGAAGCGCGCCACATCATCAATACCCAGCACGACGATGACGACAATCTCGTCAACCGCTATGCAGGCCTGTGCTTTGTGACAAAACGCGTACTGGAAGACGGCGCGCCCGTCGGCTATCTGTACCGCGAGGAGCCGGACAACGGCGAAGACAGCGGCTGGCGCTTCACGGCCAACGACGAAAGCGACGACTACATCAACGACAGCGCCAACGTGGCCCTGGTGTCGCTCGGTGCCGTGCTCAGCGTGGACGACCGTTTTATTGCGCTGCTCGATGCTCCAGCCGGGTCGGCCTATGCCTTCGACCACAACTCGCAACAATTCGTGGCGGTGGACGAATGACAACTGATGAATTGAAGGATTTTTGCGCGGCCCTGCCCGGCGCGCAAGCCGTGCTGTACGGTGCGCCGTCGAACATCCTCGTGCTTGAAGTGAGTGGCAAGAAATTTGCCTACTTTAAGACCAGCGCACCGGAGCAGTGGCGCTTCAGCCTGCGTGTCAGCGCGGAGCGCTTTATTGAACTGACGGACATGCCCGGCGTGAAACCGGCCCGCTACATGGGCCGCTTTCACTGGGTCACCATCGTCGACGTGGCGCGTTTCCCCAGCGATTACCTGGCACAACTGGTGCAGGATAGCTACGCGCGCGCCGTGGCCAGCCTGACGCGCGCGCAAAGGGCGGCCATCGCCTAGAGCGCTTCCTCGCCCGCCATGGCGCGGTCGATGTCTGCGCGCGTCAGATCCGGCGCCAGTTGCAAGATGAACTCGTAGGCGTAGGCGCGCAGGTAGGCGCCGCGACGCACGGCCAGGCGCGTCGTGTTGCTGGCGAACAGATGCGACGCTTCCACGGCACGCAAGCCCTTGTCGCGGCCATGGTCGAAGGCCATCGAGGCCACGATGCCCACGCCCAGGCCCAGCGCCACGTATTGCTTGATGACGTCGGAATCCATGGCGGTGAGGATGATGTCGGTCGCCACGCCCGCCTTGGCGAACGCATCGTCGATATGGCCCCGTCCCGTGAAACCCTTGTCGTAGGTAATCAAGGGATATTTGGCCAGGTCTTCCAGGCGGATCGGCGAGTGTTCCAGCAGCGGGTGGCCATCCGGCACGACGATCAGATGGCTCCAGCGGTAGCACGGGAACGACACCAGGTCGGGGAACTGGCTCAGGCCTTCCGTGGCGATGCCGATATCGGTCTTGCCCGACAACACCCATTCCGCGATGTGTTCGGGCGCGCTTTGCTGCAGCGCGATGCGCACGTCGGGATAGGCGGCGCGAAAGCCCTGCACCACTTTCGGCAGCGCATAGCGCGCCTGCGTGTGCGTGGCCGCCACCGAGAGAGTGCCGCTGGTCTGGCCGCTGTATTCGAGGCTGGCCTGCTGCAGGTTTTCCGCCTCGATCAAGAGACGGTCGACGATTTTCAAAATGCCCTTGCCCGGCTCCGTCAAGCCCGTCAAGCGCTTGCCGTTGCGCTCGAAAATCACCACGCCCAGCTCGTCCTCGAGTTCGCGGATTTGCCGGCTCACGCCCGGTTGCGACGTGAACAGGGCGTTGGCCACTTCCGTCAGGTTATAGCCGCGGCGGGCCGCTTCGCGGATCGAGCGCAGTTGTTGAAAATTCATAGTGTTCCAGCCTCTTAGGTTCTTGTCGGTTCAACGAACACGTGTAATCGTTTCGGGCGCACAACCAGCGTCTCGCCCTCCTTCAGCTGCAGATGCGTAAAACGCTCGTTCGACATCACCGCTTCGATCAGTTCGCTGTTATCGATGCGCTGCAAGTCCAGCTGGGCCAGCGGGCCGATCGCATGCGCGCGGCTCAGTTTCACGACGATGCCTTCGGCACCCTGCGTGTAGCGGTCGATTTCCAGGTCGTGCGGACGCACATAGGCCGTGCCCTTGCTGTCGCTCACACCCGCATAGTCGGGCACGTCGAAGCTGGCGTCACCGGTCGCCATCACGCCGTCATGCACGCGGCCATGGAACAGGTTGACGTTGCCGAGGAAACCGTACACAAACGGCGACGCGGGATGGTTGTACACCTGCTCCGGCGAACCCAGTTGCTCGACGGTGCCCTTGTTCATCAGCACGACCTGGTCCGCCACTTCCAGCGCTTCTTCCTGGTCATGCGTGACGAAAATGCTGGTCACGTGCAAGTCGTCGTGCAGACGACGCAGCCAGCGGCGCAATTCCTTGCGCACCTTGGCATCCAAAGCGCCGAACGGCTCGTCGAGCAGCAGCACGCGCGGTTCGACGGCCAGTGCGCGCGCCAGGGCGATACGCTGGCGTTGTCCGCCCGACAACTGCGGCGGATAGCGGTCGGCCAGCCAGTCCAGCTGCACCAGTTCCAGCAAATCTTTGACTTTGCGGCGGATCTGGTCTTCCGACGGGCGCTCGCTGCGCGACTTCACGCGCAGGCCAAAGGCCACGTTTTCAAACACGGTCATGTGCTTGAACAGCGCATAGTGTTGAAAGACGAAACCCACTTGCCGCTCGCGCACATGGCGGTTCGACGCATCTTCCGCGTCCAGCAGCACCTGGCCGCTGTCCGGATGTTCGAGGCCGGCGATGATGCGCAGCAAGGTGGTCTTGCCGCAGCCGGACGGGCCCAGCAGGGCCGTCAGTTCGCCGGCGGGAAAGTCCAGCGAGATATTGTCGAGGGCGACGAAATCACCGAAACGTTTATTGATGTTTTTAACTGCGATGGTCATATCAGTGCTCCGTAGAACGTAAGGCGGAATCGTCGGCGTCGCTCTCGTTCAAACGCCACTCAATAAAAGCTTTCAAGGCCAGGGTCACCAAGGCCAGCAAGGCCAGCAGGGAGGCGACGGCAAACGCGGCGGCAAAGTTGTACTCGTTGTACAAAATTTCCACCTGCAGCGGCATGGTGTTGGTTTCGCCGCGGATATGGCCGGAGACCACGGACACGGCGCCGAACTCGCCCATGGCGCGGGCGTTACACAGGATCACGCCGTACAGCAAGCCCCACTTGATATTTGGCAAAGTCACGCGGCGGAACGTGTTCCAGCCCGACGCGCCCAGCACGAGGGCGGCCTCTTCCTCTTCGCTGCCCTGCGACTGCATCAGCGGGATAAGTTCGCGCGCCACGAAGGGGAAGGTAATGAAGATGGTGGCCAGCACGATGCCGGGCACGGCAAACAGGATCTTGATGTCGTGTTCCTGCAGCCACGGACCGAACCAGCCCTGGGCGCCGAACATCAGCACATAGATCAGGCCGGAAATCACCGGGGAAACGGAAAACGGCAAGTCGATCAGGGTCAGCAGGATGCTCTTGCCGCGGAACTCGAACTTGGCGATACACCACGATGCCGCCACGCCGAACACCAGGTTCAGCGGCACGGCGATGGCCGCCGTGATCAGGGTCAGCTTGATGGCGGAAATCGCATCCGGATCGATGATGGCGGCGATATACGCTTCCCAGCCCTTCTTGAACGCTTCGGCAAACACGGCCACCAGGGGCACGATCAGGAATGCCGTCAGGAACAGCAGGGCGATGCTGATCAATACCGTGCGCACCCACAACGGTTCCAGCACGACGGGGCCGACGTTCGGTTCGAAACGGCGCGCCTTTGGCAGCGGATCTTCCACAGTCGCCACGGCAGTGATATTCGTACTCATGATTTCTTCGCCTTTCCGCGCGTCCATGCTTGCAGCAGGTTAATCGTTAACAACAGCAGGAAGGACACCACCAGCATCACCACGGCGATGGCCGTGGCGCCCGCGTAATCGTATTGCTCCAGCTTGGTAATAATGAACAGCGGCGTGATTTCCGACACCATCGGCATGTTGCCGGCGATAAAGATCACCGAACCGTACTCGCCCGTGGCGCGGGCAAAGGCCAGCGCAAAGCCCGTCAGCAAGGACGGCAAAATCGTGGGAAAGATGACGCGAATAAACGTTTGCCAGGAATTGGCGCCCAGGCTGGCGGCCGCTTCTTCGAGTTCCTTTTCCGCGTCTTCCAGCACCGGTTGCACGGTGCGCACGACAAACGGCAAGCCGATGAAGGTCAGCGCCACCACCACGCCCAGCGGCGTAAACGCCACCTTGATGCCCAGCACGCCTTCGATAAACTGGCCGAACCAGCCGTTCGAGGAATACAGGGCCGTCAGGGTGATGCCGGCCACGGCCGTCGGCAAGGCGAACGGCAAGTCGACCAGCGCGTCGATGATGCGCTTGCCGGGGAATTTATAGCGCACCAGCACCCAGGCCAGGATGCCGCCAAACACCACGTTCAGCAGGGCGGCGATCAGCGAGGCGCCAAACGTCAGCCGGTACGACGCCATCACACGGTCGGACGTGACGGCGCTGAAGAAGGCGTCCCACGTCATGGTGAAGGTTTTCAGGAACACCGACGAGAGCGGAATGAGAACGATCAAGGCCAGGTAAAAGAGCGTGAAGCCCAGTGACAGCTTGAAACCCGGCATGACCCGAAACGGCGCGCCGCGCGCCTTGACCGGTGCTGCTGATGCTGCAGACATAGAAACCCCTTCTTATTACATTTTTGAGTTATAGGGTGCAATATTCACATGCAATCGTTATAAAAAGAACTAACCATTTCTCATTTGCTTAGATGGATTTTGCATACTTCGCTATCAAAGTGCTGGGCGAAAAAAAACGCACCGGACAGGTGCGTTTTTTAAGTGTCACTTGAGAAACCCCTGCGAAATGCCGGGGTCGGACCCTGAGGGTCTGAGGTGTCCCGGTTTTAATGGAGAGTCACTCCCTCGCGGTGCGGGGGATTTTTAATCGATGCGTAATGCACCTCAACCTCGATTGGGGTGCGGTATTTCAAGCTTTGATGCAAGCGCATCCGATTGTAATACACCTCGATGTAATCGACGATAGCAGCCTTGGCCTCTTCGCGTGTGGCATACGTCGTATTGTGCGTGATTTCGTTTTTCAGCTGCGAGAAGAAGCTCTCGGCCACGGCGTTATCGTGGCAGTTACCACGCCGGCTCATGCTGGGCCGCAACTGATGTTCCTGCAGCACGCTGCGATAGGCCGCCGATCCGTACACACTGCCCTGATCGGTATGACAGATCAGATTGGCAGGCGGCTTGCGCTGCGCAATGGCCATCCTCAAGGCCGCGATGGGCAGCATGGCAGGCTGCGACGTATCCATCGACCATCCCACCACCCGGCGTGCAAACAGGTCGAGCACGATGGCCAGATGCAGCCATCCTTCACGCGTACGTATCGACGTGATATCGCCCACCCAGGCCGTATTGGGCGCGGCAACATTGAACTTCCGTTGCAACAAATCAGGCGCTGGAGGCTCGGTGTGTTGATGTGTCTGCATGACACGAAAGCGCTGCCGGCGCATCGACGTAATGCCATCGAGCTTGCGCAGGCGTGCCACGCGGTGCTTGCCGCAGATGATTCCCTGCGCATGCAACAGCCGCCAGGTCTTGACCGCGCCCGGCGCACAGCGATGTTCTGCATGGAGGCGCTTGATGTCCTCGCGCAGCGCCAGATCGACAGTGTCATGCAAGCTGGGCAACCGTTTCGCGGCCGCATAATAACTGCTGGGACTGACCTGCAGTACCCGGCACATCGCGGCGAGCCGAAACTCGGCTTGGTGCGCGGTAATGAAAGCGTACTTGTGCTTTAACGCCGCGTTAAGTACGCATCGAGCTTTTTTAAGATGGCGTTCTCCTCCAGCGAAGCCTGCAGTGCACGCTTTAAACGGACATTCTCTTTGGCCAGATCCGTGGTCGAGACAGGCGTTACCACTTTCGGCGCCGGCAGTTCGCCAGCTTGCTTGAGCGCGGCAGCCCACTTGTACAGCTGATTGCGGCGGATGCCCAGTTCCAGCGCCAAGGCGGCCGGGCTGCAGCCAGGTTCCTGCATGCGCTCTACAGCAGTGAGTTTGAACTGCCTGGAGAAAACGGTGCGTTCCCGCCGCACTTGCGTAGCGGGAACAGCGTCTGATACGGCAAGCGATGGCTTCTTGGTCATGATGGATTCCTTTGGATGTCACTATTTTCTCAAATTAGTGACCCTCCATCAAATCCGGGCTAGCTCAGTCCGACCCCAGAACTTGCTTTTGGGGTATATCAGCGACTGACCCCGGAATTACTTGTTTGGCTGCGGCGTCAAACGAAGGTATGGTTTCGCCGCCGTAAATCCCTTCGGATACTTCTGCTTGATCACGTCCGGGTCTTGCACGGTCAATGGAATGATGACGTCGTCGCCATCTTGCCAGTTGCCGGGCGTGGCCACCGTGTAGCCGTCCGTCAGTTGCAGGGCGTCGATGACGCGCAGGATTTCATTGAAGTTGCGGCCCGTACTGAGCGGATACGTGAGGATCAGGCGCACCTTTTTGTTCGGGTCGACGATGAAGACGGAGCGCACGGTGGCCGTGACGGATTGCTCCGGGTGGATCATGTCGTACAGCACCGACACTTTCTTGTCGACGTCGGCGATGATGGGAAAGCCCACCACCGTGTTTTGCGTCTCTTCGATATCCTTGATCCAGCTCTTGTGCGACTCCGCCGCGTCCACCGACAGGGCGATGGCCTTTACGTTGCGCTTGTCGAATTCCGGCTTGAGCTTGGCCGTCAGGCCCAGCTCCGTCGTGCACACGGGGGTAAAGTCGGCCGGGTGGGAAAACAGCACCACCCAGGAATTGCCAGCCCACTCGTGGAACTTGAGCGGGCCGATCGAGCTGTCTTGTTCAAAATCAGGGGCGACATCGCCCAGGCGTAAAGTCATCGTGCTCTCCTTGAAAAGTTGTGTGGCGGGATGTTCGTCGTATCAGGCTGCCTGACGGTGGCGCTTGTCGCTTTGCGCCAGATCAAACAGCGTTTGCAGTTGCGCCTGGCCGTAGACCCAATCGCCAAGGCGCGACTCGGCGTTGATATGGCCCAGTGCACCGCCATCAATATACTTGCAATTCCAGCGCCGTGCCCACTGCGCCGCGTGCTCGGCCGTCATCCACGGGTCCGTCTGGCTGGCGATCAATATGCCGGGGCAAGGCAAGCGCTTTTGCGGCAGGGCTTTCGCCACGCCAAACTTGTCCGGATCGGCAGGCCCCACCAGCAGCACGCCGGCCACGGCCTGCGGGTCGCGCGCCAGGCTGTGCGCCGTCGCCAGGCAGCCGAAGCTGTGGGCGACGATCAGGGTGGGGCGCGCATCTTGCCGCCGCACCTGGTCCAGGCGCGCCGACCAGGTGGCCAGGTCGGGTTCGTTCCAGTCATCCTGCTCGACCCGCTCGAATTGCGGATACAGGCGCTGCCAGCGGCTCTGCCAGTGCTCGGGACCGCTGTTATGCAAGCCCGGCACGATCAGTACCCGGTAATCGGAAAAGCTGCGCAGCGCCATGATGTGTCCTTGCGTGATCGATTCCGGCAAGCGTTGCCGCCTGCCGGTGAAGATTACTTCGGCTGATAAATCTGGTCGAAGATGCCGCCGTCGGCAAAGTGCGCCTTCTGGGCCGACGTCCAGCCACCGGCCACTTGCTCGATGGTGAACAGCTTGACCTTGGCAAACTGCGACGCGTATTTCTTCGCCGCCTTGTCCGTTGCCGGACGGTAGTAATTCTTGGCGATGATGTCTTGCGCTTCGTCCGTGTACAGGTAGTTCAGGTAAGCCTCGGCCACCTTGCGCGTGCCGTGCTTGTCGGCAACTTTATCGACGACGGCGACGGGCGGCTCGGCCAGGATGCTGACGGACGGGGTGATGATGTCGAACTTGGTTGGGCCCAGTTCCTTGACGGCCAGGTAAGCCTCGTTTTCCCAGGCGATCAGCACGTCGCCGATACCGCGTTCAACGAAGGTGGTGGTGGCGCCGCGTGCGCCGGAATCGAGCACGGGCACGTTTTTATACAGTTTGCCGAGGAAATCCTTGGCCTTGGCTTCGTTGCCGCCCGGCTGGCGCAGCGCGTAGCCCCACGCTGCCAGATGGTTCCAGCGGGCGCCGCCCGAGGTTTTCGGATTCGGCGTGATGACGGACACGCCCGGCTTGATCAGGTCGTTCCAATCCTTGATGCCTTTCGGGTTACCCTTGCGCACCAGGAACACGATGGTCGAGGTGTAAGGCGCGCTGTTGTGCGCCAGGCGCTTTTGCCAGTCGGCGGCCAGCAGCTTGTGCTCGGCCAGTGCATCGATGTCGTAGGCCAGGGCCAACGTGACCACGTCCGCTTCCAGGCCGTCGATGACGGCGCGCGCCTGCTTGCCGGAACCGCCATGCGATTGCTTGATCTTGACGTTGTCGCCCGTCTTGCCTTTCCACTCCTTGGCAAATGCCGTGTTCACATCCTGGTACAGCTCGCGCGTCGGGTCATACGACACGTTGAGCAGGGTGATATCGGCGGCCTGCGCCGTTTGCAGAATGGCAAACGCGCTGAGGGCGGCGGCAATGATGATTTTTTTCGACAGCATCTAAGATCCCCGTGTGGTTGAACTTTCAGAGCCACCAGATTACGGCGCAACGGCCGCAAAGAGAACGAAGCGTTTCGCCGTTTGATATGCGTTTTTCACATATGGGCGGCGCGCAACGGGGATAAAGCAGTTAATAAAAACGATTAAATAATACGACGGCCCAGGTGGCGAAGGCCAGGATGCACGTCAGCAACACGGCGGCGCTGCCGAAGTCCTTGGCGTTTTTCGACAGCGGATGAAGCTCAAGCGAGATGCGGTCGACCACGGCTTCCAGCGCGGAATTGATCAATTCGACGATCAAGACCAGCAGCAGCACGCCGATCAGCACCAGTTTTTCAAAGGCGGAGATGCGCAGCAGCAAGGCGATCAGCGTGCCGACGACGAACAAACCCAGTTCCTGGCGGAACGCATGTTCATGGCGCCAGGCCGCCTTCAGGCCGTCGAGCGAGTAGAAAAAGGCGGAGAAAATCCGTTTCAAGCCGCTCTTGCTCTTGAATTCATTGACAGGTTGCATAGTTTTCCATGGTTCAAAGTACGTCCAGCCGTCAATTATGACGGCCAACATGAGAATTGTGACAATTTATTCGCTGAATATCTCGGAACATTTCACTATTTTTTCACATCATGGTATAAAGAAGAATGAATACTGCATTGCACCAAATCCATCATGAAAATTGAACCGGTCGCTGCCCCGAAGACGACGATCCAGGTGATCGAACGCATGGTCGCCCTGCTTGATGCCCTGGCCAAATATTCCGACCCGGTCAGCCTGAAGGAATTGTCGAAAGTTTCCGGCCTGCACCCGTCGACGGCGCACCGCATCCTCAACGACATGGTGCTGACGCGCTTTGTCGACCGCATCGAACCGGGCACGTATCGCCTGGGCATGCGCCTGCTGGAACTGGGCAATGTCGTGAAAAGCCGCCTCAGCGTGCGCGAAGCGGCGCTGGACTTCATGCGCCAGCTGCACAAGAAAACCCAGCAAACGATCAACCTGTCCGTGCGCCAGGGCGACGAGATCGTCTACATCGACCGCGCCTTTTCCGAGCGCTCGGGCATGCAGGTGGTGCGCGCCATCGGTGGCCGCGGCCCGCTGCACCTGACCTCGACCGGCAAGCTGTTCCTGTCAGTCGACGAGCCGAAAGCCATCCGCGCGTACGCCACGCGCACGGGCTTGGCCGGGCACAACAAGAATTCCATCACGGATCTGCTGAAACTGGAACGCGAACTGAGCCTGGTGCGCGAGCGCGGCTATGCGCGCGACAATGAAGAACTGGAACTGGGCGTGCGCTGCATGGCCGCCGGCATCCGCGACGACTCGGGCAAGCTGATCGCCGGCCTGTCGATCTCGGCGCCGGCCGACCGCTTGCAGGATGAGTGGCTGGTCGACCTGGTCGAAACGGCGAACCAGATTTCAGTGACTTTGGGGTTTATACCCCAAGACTAAAGAAACAGGGCAGCAACGCTGCCCTGTTTCTTTTATCCACCAGGCAAGCTCATGTTGGCGGGTTTGAGTGCTTCGAGCCACTTGCGCATGCGTCCCGCATCGGCCGTACGCGACTGTTTTCCCTTGGAATCGAGGAAGACCATGATCACGGCCCGTCCTTCGATGACGGCCTGCATCATCAGACAACGTCCCGCCTCATTGATGAAGCCCGTCTTTTGCAAGCCGATTTCCCAGCCCGGGTTGGCCACCAGGTGATTCGTATTGCCAAATTGCATGGGCTGTCCGCTGGCTTCGACGATGGCTTTCGGGTCCGTCGAGTATTGGCGCAGCAATGGATGGCGGAAGGCGGCCATGGCCAGCTTGCCCAGGTCGCGCGCGCTGGCCACGTTCATCTTCGACAAGCCGCTGGAATCGACGTAATGCGTGTCGAGCATGCCCAGTTGGCGCGCCTTGCTGTTCATGGCGTCGACAAAGGCCGGCAAGCCGCCCGGATAATTGCGGCCCAGCGCCGAGGCGGCGCGGTTTTCCGAGCTCATCAGGGCGATATGCAGCATATTCGCGCGCGTCAATTGCGAGCCCACTTTCAGGCGTGAGCTGCTGAACTTGGCGCGGTCGACGTCCTCGTCCATGATCGTCAGCACTTCATCCATGTCCTGGCGCGCTTCGACCACCACCAGGCCCGTCATCATCTTGGTGATGGAGGCGATGGGCAGGGCGACATTCGAATTCTTTTCAAACAGCACTTCCGAGTTGGCCTGATCCAGCACCAGCGCCACGCTCGATTTGAGGTCGAGCGGATCGCGCGTGAGGTTCAGGCCGGCCAGGTCGCCCATGGTGGGCATCGGTGCGGCCATGGGTACGGCCACGCTGCTGACTTTTTGATAGATGACTTTGCGTTTGCCGCGCACCATGACGACCCGGCGCACGGTCTTGTCGCGCGGCGCGGCCGTCGCGCCCTTGCGCAGCACGACTTTGACTTTCTTGGTGTTATGTTTCTTGGAGGCTGAGGATTTGCTGTTCGCTTCCTTGGCGTGCACGGCCGCAGCCGGCGCCAATGCAAACAGCAGGGAAGCCAGGACACCCAGCGCAAGTTTAAACTTAGCCATTCGATAATTCCCCGTGAAGCTGTTGCCTTATTGCAGTGTAGCGAAATGCAGAGTAATCGCAAGCCTATTTAACAGTTGGGACAGTATTTATTGCAGCAACGAAATACAAATCGTTGGCGATCAGCAAACAAACTCATCCTTAATCAACTGATTGTGTGCGCAAATCGCTGGCGTGTCTATTGATCCATGAATTTAACAAAGCCGGCCAGCGGCTCGCGTTCCGTGTTCAGGCGGTTCTCGATCTTGTCCGGGTCGGCATAGCCGAGGGCCATGCCGCACACCACCATTTCGCTGGCCGGCACGCCCAGTTCCTCGCGGATGATGTCATGGTAGTGGATGAAGGCCGCTTGTGGGCAGGTATCGAGTCCCCGCGCGCGCGCCGCCAGCATGATGTTTTGCAAGAACATGCCGTAGTCGAGCCAGGAACCCTGTTCCAGCACCCGTTCAATGGTAAAGATCAGGCCCACGGGCGCATCGAAAAACTGGAAATTGCGTCCATGCTGGGCCGCCATGCCGGCCGTGTCGCCGCGCTCCAGGCCCAGCAGCTGATACAGGTCCAGGCCGATCTTGCGGCGGCGTTCGATGAACGGCGCCGTCCACTGGCGCGGGTAATAGGTATACGACGCCGTGCGCGCGGGGGCGTCCGGCGCCTTCGGTGCGGCATAGGCGTCGAGGATGCGGCGCGACAGGCGCAGGCGCGCTTCGCCCGACAGCACGTACACTTTCCACGGTTGCATGTTGGCGCCAGAGGGGGCGCGCGCCGCCACTTCCAGGATGCGCGCAATATCGTCCTGCGCCACCGGCGTGGGCAAAAAGGCGCGGATCGAACGGCGCGACACAATGACGGCGTCCACGGCTTGCTGCGCCGGCGTTGTTTCAGATGCTTGCTTGCTCACTGCCCTACTCTCCCGCTCACTCTATTTCTTGACAACAAACACCACGCCAACCACGGCCACCAGCATGCCGGCGATACCCAGCATATTAAAGGCTTCGCCAAACATCAGCCAGGCCATCACGGCCGTCGTGGGCGGCGTCAGGTACAGCAAGCCCGTCACTTTCGTCGCATCGCTGCGGCGGATCAGGGCGAACAGCAGGAAAATGGCGCCGATGGACAGCACGAGTACCGACCACAGCAAGGCGCCTATGAAATTCGCCGTCCATTGCACGTTGCTGAAATGCAGGTCCAGCCCCTCGTAATACAGGGCGAATGGCAACACGACCACGATGGAGGCGGCAAACTGCACCACCGTGCCGGTGCGCAAGTCGAACTGCGGACAGTGGCGTTTTTGGTACATGGTGCCGGCCGTCATCGACAGCAAGGCAAACACGCACAGCAGCACGCTTTCCACGGTCAGGCCCACGAGATTGATCTTCGCATACACGACCAGGGCCACGCCGAGCAAGCCAAAGAGCAAGCCCAGCCACTGACGCGGGCGCACGGATTCGCCGATCAGCGGCGCAGCGCAGGCCGTCAGCACGGGCTGCATGCCGACGATCAGGGCGGACAGGCCGGCCGGCATGCCCAGCTTGATGGCGCACCAGACGCCGGCCAGGTAGCCAGCCTGCATCAGGATGCCGGCCACGGCGATCTGGCGAAACTGTCCCACGGGCCACGGTGCGCGCAGGACCAGCACCAGCGGCAGCAGGATCACCAGCACGCCCAGGAAGCGCAGCAGCAAGAAGGTCAGCGGCGGCGCGTACGGCAGGCCGAACTTGGCGACGATAAAACCTGTGCTCCATAACAACACAAAGAAGCCGGGCAAGGCCATCGGCGCCAGGGTCGTCAAGAAAGGAGCTTTGGGGGCTTTGCCGCTGGCGCCAGCCGCGGCGGGAAGATTGGACATGATATCAACTCGGGAAACGGGGTCGGCACCGGGGCGCTGCACCAGTGCGGGAGGCAAAGTCTAGCATGCTGCGCCGCACCCGTCCTGAAAGGCGGGGAAATAACAGTTTAGGGTTAAACCATTGACACCCAGAAATCAAATATTTCTCTTTAGAAACAATGGTTTTTGATGCAAATCTATTCAATTGTTGCATTGCACAAGAATCGCTTGACTTCATTTTTTTTCGCCGTAGAATAGGGTTTGTTGCGTTGCACAATTCTTGTTCAGCTTGAAAATTTAGATTCACCTGCTTTCCCAAACGGTACACGCAGCATCAAATTAACCAGATTTCGATTTTTTGGAGATTTATATGTTTTCAATTCCTGAGCAATTTTCGTCCGCTACCAAAACCAACCTGGAAGCCCAATTCGCCCTGTTCTCGTCGCTGACGAGCAAAGCCTTCGAAGGCATCGAAAAGATCGTCGAACTGAACCTGACCGCTGCCAAGGCAACGCTGGAAGAATCGACCGCCGCCGCCAAGCAATTGCTGTCGGCAAAAGATCCACAAGAATTCTTCTCGCTGAGCGCTGCTCAAGCCCAGCCTAGCGCCGAAAAAGCCATCGCTTACGGTCGTCACCTGGCTGCCATCACGTCGGGCACCCAAGCTGAATTCAGCAAAGCAGCTGAATCGCAAATCGCTGAAACCAACCGCAAAGTCCTGTCGCTGGTGGAAGAAGTCACCAAAAACGCGCCAGCCGGTTCGGAAAACGCTGTTGCCATGCTGAAAAGCGCCATCGGCAACGCCAATGCAGGCTACGAGCAGTTCTCGAAAACCAGCAAGCAAGCCGTCGAAGCCATCGAAGCGAACCTGACATCGGCCGTGAATCAGTTCACGCAAGCGGCTGAAAAAGTCGTGCCACGCACGGCTGCCAAGTAATTATTGCGCGACCGCTACGGCGGTCCGCTGTTACCAGCTCCTCCAGGCATCCATCCCGCACTTCTCCGACGGATGCCATTATGCCCCAGCCCAGCTGGGGCATTTTTTATGCCTGAGCACTTTCTGAACGCGCTTACTCCCCCAAATACGCCGCCTTCACGCGCGGGTCGTCGAGCATGGCGGCCGCATTACCGCCCATGGTGACCAGGCCGGAATCCATCACATAGCCGCGATGCGCCGCTTGCAGGGCCAGACGGGCATTCTGTTCGACCAACAAGATCGTGATGCCTTCGGACGACACCTTGCGGATCACCTCGAAGATTTTCTCGACCATGATGGGCGACAGGCCCATCGATGGCTCGTCGAGCAGCAGCAGCTTCGGATGACTCATCAGCGCGCGCGCCATGGCCAGCATCTGCTGCTCGCCGCCCGACAGGGTGCCGGCCATCTGCGCCGCCCGCTCTTTCAAGCGCGGAAACACGTCGAACCACTTGGCGATGTCATCCTCGACACCGGCCTTGTCCGTGCGCGTGTAAGCGCCCATCATGAGGTTTTCGCGGATCGACATGCGGGTAAACACGCCCCGCCCTTCCGGCACCATGGCCAGTTTCCTTTCCACCAGGTGAAACGACTTCGTGCCCTTGAGCGATTCGCCCAGGTAACTGATCGTGCCCTCGACCTTGCAGGCCGGCAGGGTGCCCGTGATGGCTTTCAAGGTCGTCGTCTTGCCGGCGCCGTTCGCGCCGATCAGGGCGATCAGCTCGCCTTCGTTGACTTCCAGGTCGATACCCTTGACGGCCTTGATGCCGCCGTAGGCCACGTGCAGGCCCGCCACTTTCAATACAGTCTTGTTCAAGCCATTGTTACTCATGCGTGCGATCCCCCCAGGTAAGCCTCGATGACGGCCGGGTTTTGTTGTATTTCGGCCGGCAAGCCTTCGGCGATGCGCTTGCCATATTCGAGCACCGTGATGCGGTCGCACAATCCCATCATCAGTTTCACGTCGTGCTCGATCAACAGCACGGTCTTGCCTTCGGCCTTGATTTTCACCAGCAACTCGCGCAAGGCCAGCTTTTCCGTCGCATTCATGCCGGCCGCCGGCTCGTCGAGGGCCAGCAGCGTGGGATCGGTGGCCAGCGCGCGGGCAATTTCCAGGCGCCGCTGGTCGCCATACGACAAGAAGCGCGCCGTGCGGCTGGCGAACTGGGCAATTCCGACGAAATCGAGCAGCTCCATGGCCCGCTGGCGAATGGACGCCTCTTCCTCGCGCGCCGCCTTGTGGCGGAAGATGGCGCCGAACACGCCCTGGTGCGAGCGCACATGGCGCCCCACCATGACGTTTTCCAACGCCGTCATGTCGCCAAACAGGCGGATATTCTGGAAGGTGCGCGCGATGCCCGCCTTCGCCACCTTGTGCGGTGCCGACGGCGAGTACGGCTTGCCGGCCAGCTCGAAGGTGCCCGTATCGGGCTGGTACAGACCCGTGATGACATTGAAAAAGGTCGTCTTGCCGGCGCCGTTCGGGCCGATCAAGCCGTAAATCTGCCCTTGCCGGATGGTGATGCCCACGTCGGTCAGCGCCTGCAAGCCGCCGAAACGCTTGTTCACGCCGGCGATATTGAGAATGATCTGTTCGCTCATGGTATTGCTCCCTTATGCGGACACGACGCCGGTGGATTTATTCGGCTGGTCCACATCGTGGTCGGGCCGGTCTTCGTGCTTCGGCGATGGCCACAGGCCGGCGGGACGGTTGAGCATGATCAACACCATGGCCAGGCCGTACAGCAACTGGCGCAGCACTTCCGCCTCGATCACCACGTGGCCGAACAGCGCCTGCTGAGCCGGCTCCACCACGTGGCGCAACACTTCCGGTATCGAGGCGAGGATCACGCCGCCGAGGATCACGCCGGGGATATGGCCGATGCCGCCCAGCACCACCATGGCCAGCACGGCGATCGATTCCGTCAGCGAGAACGATTCGGGCGAGACAAAGCCCTGGAACGAGGCAAACATGGCGCCGGCCACGCCGCCAAACGAGGCGCCCATAGAAAAGGCCAGCAATTTGACGTTGCGCGTATTGATGCCCATGGCCTTGGCGGCGATCTCGTCTTCGCGGATGGCGACCCAGGCGCGGCCCAGGCGCGAATGCTGCAGGCGCTTGGTGACGAACACGACGGCGATGCACAGGAAGAGGAACAAAAAGTAATAGGCATTCACGGACGGCATGGAGAAACCGGCCACCATGACGGTGCTGTTGGTGCCCGCCTCGCCCGCCAGGTTGACGCCGAAGATGCGGATCGGGTCGATCAGATTGATGCCTTGCGGCCCGTTCGTGAAATTGATCGGGTCGTTCAAATTGTTCATGAAGATGCGGATGATCTCGCCAAAGCCCAGGGTCACGATGGCCAGATAATCGCCGCGCAGCTTCAAGGTCGGCGCACCCAGCAAGGCGCCGCACAGGCCGGCAACAAAGGCGGCCAGCGGCACGATGATCCAGATCGACAAATGGATGCCGTTTTCGCGGATTTCCGGCCCCATCAGCTGCACCAGGGTCTCGCCCAGCAGCGGATATTGATTCACCACCGATTCGAGCAGGATGGCGAACTGGGGCGAGGCCAGCAGGGCAGTCAGGTAAGCGCCCACGGCATAGAAGGCGATGTAGCCCAGGTCGAGCAGGCCGGCAAAGCCGACGACGATGTTCAAGCCCAGGGCCAGCATGATGTACAGCAAGGCCATGTCGATGATGCGCACCCACGAGTTGCCGAACTGCGCGGCAAAAAACGGGAACACCATCAGCAGCGCGGCCAGGCCCAGCATGCCGGCGTAGGCTTTGGTCGGATTTTTCTTAGCGTCAAAATCGAGTAGTGCCATGATTTAATCTCCCAGTTTCACATCAGGCACGGTCGGCCACTCTTTCGCCCATGATGCCGGACGGGCGCAAGGTCAGCACGATGATCAGCACGACGAAGGCAAAGATATCCTGGTAGTGGCTGCCCAGGAAGCCGCCCGTGATGTCGCCGATATAGCCGGCGCCCAGGCTCTCGATAATGCCCAGCAAGATACCGCCCAGCATGGCACCATAAATATTGCCGATGCCGCCCAGCACGGCCGCACAGAAGGCCTTCAAGCCGGGGATGGCGCCCATGGAGAACTGGATGGACGCATAGTTGGCGCCCCACATCACGCCGGCCACGGCCGCCAGCGCGGCGCCGATGGCAAAGGTGGCCACGATGACCTTGTCGGAATCAACGCCCATGAGGCCCGCCACGCGGGGGTTTTCCGCCGTGGCGCGCATGGCGCGGCCCATTTTCGTCTTTTCCACCAGCAATACCAAGCCGCCCATCGACAGCGCGGCCAGGGCCAGCAGCAGCACTTGCGTTTGCGAAATCACGGCGCCGCCTATGTTGATGGGGTCGGTCGACAGCAATTGCGGGAAGGGCAAGGGATTACGCGTCCAGATCATCATGGCGAAGGTTTGCAGCAGGATGGAGACGCCGATGGCGGTAATCAGGGGGGCGAGGCGGGGGGCGTTGCGCAGGCGGCAGTAGGCGACCCGCTCGATGATGATGTTGACCAGAATACAGATGGGGATGGCGCCGAGGATGGCGGTGGCCAGTTTCAGATAGCCGGGCCAGTCCGGCACATAAATGCCCAGCAGTTTGAGGATGGTCAAGCCCACCATGGCGCCGATCATGAGCACGTCGCCGTGGGCGAAGTTGATCAGGTTCAAGACGCCGTACACCATTGTGTAACCGAGGGCGACTAAGGCATACATGCTGCCCAACACCAAGCCGTTAATGATCTGCTGGATGAATGTATCCATGATTGCCCTATCAAATATGCATTTTTCGGGAACAACTTCCGCCAGAATAGGTCGCTGATACAAAAACGGCACCGGAGGAAGAAATCCTGCAGTGCCATCCTTGGACCGTTCTCACCAGCATGGTGCACGCACTTAAAACGGGCGTGACCTTGCTTAGTCATAACGACAACATATTCAAGCTTGAAGCAATCATAACGATCTTTTGCAAAAACTAAGCTTGGAATAAATCGATCATTTCCGAATTAAATTCGGTTTCAAGGTAACTATTTCATCGATACTCAATCGTCCTGCAGACTCAGGCCACGTCGCGCTTGAGGCCATCGAGGCCTTTCGGCATCGGAAAGGTGACGGCTTCCTGCACGCCGTCGAGCGGGCGCACGCTCTTCACGCCACACTCTTTCAAGCGGTCGATGACGGCTTGCACCAGCACCTCGGGCGCCGAGGCGCCAGCGGTCACACCCACGCGCAGCTTGCCTTCCAGCCAGGCGGGATCGATCTGCGAGGCATTGTCGACCATGTAGGCTGGCGTGCCCATCTTCTCGGCCACTTCGCGCAAGCGGTTCGAATTCGAGCTGTTCGGGCTGCCCACGACGATCACCACTTCCACTTGCGGGGCCATGAATTTCACGGCTTCCTGGCGGTTCGTGGTGGCGTAGCAGATGTCGCCTTTTTTCGGCTCGGCGATGTTCGGATATTTCAGCTTCAAGGCCTCGATAATGTCGCGAGTGTCGTCAACTGACAACGTTGTTTGCGACACATAGGCCAGGCTCTCCGGATTGGCGACCTGCAATGCCGCCACATCTTCGAGCGTTTCCACCAGATGCATGCCCATGTCGGCCTGCCCCATCGTGCCTTCCACCTCGGGATGGCCATCGTGGCCGATCATGATGATCTCGCGGCCTTCGCGGCGCATCTTGCCCACTTCCATGTGCACCTTGGTGACCAGCGGGCAAGTGGCGTCAAAAATGCTCAGGCCGCGCGATTCCGCCTCGGCGCGCACGGCTTTCGACACGCCATGGGCGGAAAACACGAGCGTATTGCCAGCAGGCACGTCATCGAGGTCGTCGATGAAGATGGCACCCTTGTTGCGCAAGTCGGCCACCACATAGGCGTTGTGGACGATTTCATGGCGCACGTAGATCGGTGCACCAAATTGCTGCAAGGCGCGTTCGACGATTTCGATCGCCCGGTCGACGCCCGCGCAGAAACCGCGGGGCTGGGCCAGTAACAGTTCTTTATCCATCGCTATTCCTTCACAGCACCGAAATGAGCTTGACTTCAAAGCGCAGCGGCTGACCTGCCAGCGGATGATTGAAGTCGAACAGGGCCGAGTCCTCGCGCATTTCGCGCAGCACGCCGGCAAAGCGGCCACCGCCCGGAGCGGCGAAATCGACCAGGTCGCCTATCTTGTAGTCGGCGCCCGGCACCGAGTTCTCGTCCAGGGTCGCGCGCGAGACGGACTGCACCAGCTCGGGATTGCGCTCGCCAAAGCCTTCGCCGGCGGCCAGCTCGAACGTCTGGTGCGTGCCTTCAGGCAAGCCCAGCAACCGCTGCTCGAGGAATGGCGCCAGCTGGCCCTGTCCCAGCATCAAGGTAGCAGGATTTCCGCTAAAGGTAGTGACAATATCAGTACCGTCAACAGTAGCAAGACGATAATGCAGGGTGAGGTAAGCCGCTTCGGTGACGACTGCTGGTTGCTCGTTGGACATAGTGAGTTTTCAAGTAGCTGATGCAAAACGATATTGTAAGCCACACTGGCCGCGCCTGCCCCATGGCTTCGTCAAAGAAGACCACACTGGGGCGCGCGCCGGTGACAAACAGGAGAACAGCATGGGCATCAAGGACTGGCCGGCCAGCGAACGGCCACGCGAACGCCTGATCGAGGATGGCGCACACTCGCTGTCGGATGCGGAATTGCTGGCCGTGTTCCTGCGCACTGGCGTGCGCGGCAAGAGTGCCGTGGAGCTGGCACGTGACACGGTCGAGCATTTCGGCTCCCTGCGGGGCCTGTTTGGTGCCAGCCTCGTGAGTTTTTCCGCTGTGCATGGCATGGGCAGCGCCAAGTTTGCCCAGCTGCAAGCAGTCATGGAACTGGCGCGGCGCGCCATCATCGAGGATTTGCAGGCGGGCCAAGCCCTCAATTCGCCGCACGCCGTCAAAGACTATTTACGCCTGACCCTGGGCAACCTGGCGCACGAAGCGTTTCATGTGTTGTTTTTGGACGTCAAGAACCGCCTGATCACGACCCGGGAAATGTTTCGCGGCACCCTCACCCACACCAGCGTGTATCCGCGCGAAGTGGTGAAACAAGCGCTGCTGCACAACGCGGCCAGCGTGATGCTGGCGCATAACCACCCATCCGGCACGCCGGAACCGAGCGAATCGGATTTATTGCTCACGCGCGCGCTGGTGCAAGCCTTGTCGCTGGTGGACGTGCGCATCCTCGACCATTTCGTCGTGGCCGGTCGGCAAGTACATTCGTTTGCCGAGCACGGCCAGATCTAGGCCGGCACCGCCCTGATCACAGTTAACCATGTGTAAACAAGGACATACGTGACAGCAGCGGGACGCTTATCTAACAGTAAACAGTTCTGTTTACCAGTGCTTTCCCCTATGAAGAAGGGTAAAAGTCTAATTGTTAAATTATTTCAATACAACATGACACAATTGTTTTTCGCAAGTCATTGATAAATCTGCTTATTTTGGATATACTCTCGTTTTTCCAATTTGGAATATCTTTAAGGAGTGCGCCATGGCACGTGTTTGCCAAGTCACTGGGAAGAAGCCGATGGTCGGCAACAATGTTTCCCATGCAAACAACAAAACCAAACGTCGTTTTTTGCCTAACTTGCAGAATCGTCGTATTTTTGTTGAATCTGAAAACCGCTGGGTCTCCCTGCGTTTGTCCAACGCCGGTCTGCGCGTCATCGATAAAGTCGGCATCGACGCCGTATTGGTCGATATGCGCGCTCGTGGCGAAAAAGTCTAATTAGCAGAATAAGGGAGCTATCATGGCAAAATCAGGCCGCGACAAAATCAAGTTAGAATCGACCGCCGGTACGGGTCACTTCTACACGACTACCAAAAACAAGCGTACGACGCCTGCGAAAATGGAGATCATGAAATTTGATCCTAAAGCACGCAAGCACGTAACGTACAAAGAAACCAAAATCAAGTAATTGATCTTGTGTTCTGTAAAAAGAGCCGCTCCGATGAGCGGTTTTTTTTCGTCCTTATTTTGACGCCGCCCTCCCCCTTTGCCAGGACGAAAAAAAGGCCCTGGAATCCAGGGCCTTGATATGGCGCAACAGGCTAATCAGGCATAGCTGCGCAGGCGCAACGAGAAATCTTGCAGCGACTGGATGCCCGACGCTTCGGCGCGCGTGCACCAGTCTTGCAGCTTTTGCAGCAACTGCTCGCGCGTAAAGTGCGAACGCTCCCAGATGGCGCCCAGTTCCACGCGCATGTGGTGCATGGTTTCCAGCGCCTTGCTGTGCTGGAACAATTCAGACAGCTGCTCATGGTGCGCCTCGGCCAGCTTGCCCGGCTCGCGCTGCATCAGCTTGCGCGACGATTTCAGGAAACGCTTTTCCAGCTCGGCCTTGTGCTTCAGGTGTTCCAGCTCTTCCTTCCAGGCATGCTTGATCGATTTCGCGTACTTGGCCATCACGTCGTAGCGGTTGGCGATGACCGACTGCAAGGTCTCGAAGTCCGCTTCCAGCTTGCCGTGCGAGAACTTCGGTTCCGGCGCCAGCTTTTTCACCTTGGCCAGGCCCAGCATTTCCAGCGCGCGGATATACGCCCAGCCGATATCGATTTCATACCATTTCGACGACAGCTTGGCCGACGTCGCATATGTATGGTGATTGTTATGCAACTCTTCGCCGCCGATCAGGATGCCGAAGGGAATGATGTTGGTGGCCGCATCGGCACAATCGTAGTTGCGGTAACCCCAGTAGTGGCCGATGCCGTTGATGATGCCGGCCGCCGTGATGGGGATCCACATCATTTGTACGGCCCACACGGAAATGCCGATCACGCCGAACAACACGAAATTGATGACGAACAGCGACACCACGCCCAGCCAGCTGTACTTGGTGTACAGGTTGCGCTCGATCCAGTCCGTCGGCGTGCCGTGGCCGTACTTGGCCATGGTTTCCATGTTCTTCGATTCAGCGCGGTACAGCTCGGCGCCTTCCCAGAACACTTTCTTGATGCCGCGCGTCACGGGGCTGTGCGGATCTTCTTCCGTATCGCACTTGGCATGGTGCTTGCGGTGGATGGCCGCCCACTCTTTGGTGACCTGGCCGGTCGTCAGCCACAGCCAGAAACGGAAGAAATGACTGGGGATGGCGTGCAATTCCAGCGCCCGGTGGGCCTGGTGGCGGTGCAGATAAATCGTGACGCTGGCGATCGTGATATGCGTGACCACCATGGTGTACAGGAAAACTTGCCATGCGGTCAGATCGGCAATGCCAGTGGCCATGAACTGCAAAACGTCGTGTAAAACGGAACTCAATGTCATTACTGCTACTCCAAGTGGACAGGGCATGCGCACGGTCGCTCCAGTGACTCTGGAGGTCCGGCAGAGTTAATTTTAGGCGTGATTGTACGCCCTAATGGGTGCGATCAGGCAAAATCGGAGGCAGGCAGCGAGGTTAAGGCTGGGTGCCGGATGGCGCGGACTCACCCTCTGCCGCGCCCACGAGCGGGGCAGGAGGCGTACCAACAATACGCAATTCGCGTTGCGGAAACGGTACAGTGACCTTATGTTCCTGCAAGGTGCGCCAGATGGCGCGGTTTACATTCGACTTCACTCCGCCGGTGCCGTTTTCCGGGTCCGCGATCCAGAAGCCGATCTGCACATCGAGGCCGTCGGCGCCGAAACGCACGAGGGTCGCCGATGGTGGATTGCTTTGCGACACACGCGGCACCTTGGCCGTCGCCGCTTCCAGCAAGGGGAAGATGACATCGATATCCGTTTCATAGCCCACCGACACGGCTGTCGACAGCCAGACCATGCGGTTGCTCAGCGACATATTCTGCACGCCGCCGGAAATCAGCATTTCATTCGGCACGATGGATTCAACCCCATCGCCACCCAATAACACAGTATAGCGCGTATTGATCTGCGTTACCTTGCCCGTAAATTGACCCACCGTGATCATGTCGCCGATGGTCAGGCTGCGGTCGAGCAGGATGATGAAACCGGAGACAAAGTTCGCGGCGATCTTTTGCAAGCCGAAGCCCAGCGCCACGCCGAAAGCGCCGCCAAACACGGACAGCACCGTCAGGTCGATGCCCACCAGCGACAGGCTGACCAGCACGGAAACAAGGATCAGCACGGCGCGCCCCATGCGCGACAGCACCACGCGCAAGGAGGTGTGCAAGCCCTGCATTTTCATCAGGCGCTCGTCGAGCGAAGTGCCGGCCCACATGGCCAGCACCAGCAGCACGGCCACGGAAATAGCGGCTTGCAAGATGGCAGCCACCGATACTTTATTGCGGCCCAGCGGAACGACGATGCCTTCCAGGAAGGTATGCAATTCCGGCCACAGGCCCGTGATATACAGGGCCATGCCCGCCCACACCACCACCGTAAAGATCTTTTCCAGCAACAACATGGTGGGGCTGATATCGCCATGGCGGGCAAAAATGCGGCGCAACACATAAAAACCGAAGCGCACCAGCGCCATCGAGGTACACAGGGGAATGGCGATACTGAGCAGATTCACCGATTGGAACTTGGCCAGGAAATGCTGCGCAATGCCCAGCAACATGGCCGCCAGCACGGGCGTCAGGATGCGGATGAAACTGTCCGTGCGCTGCAAGGTTTCCGGCGTGGCCGGGACAGCCGCCGCTTCCGCCCGCTGGTGCAGGAATGCGCGCAACTGCCGCACCAGCAACCAGCTCAGTGCCAGGCAAGCGACGATGACCAATGCCTGCCACAGGATGGCCGGTTGACGGAAATCGTCGACAAAGTCAGTGATCAGGTTGAGCAGCGGGGTTTGGTTCATGGCGGATGGTCTGGAAGATGGTGCAGGGAAATAACCGGGCGGGGCGCCCACAGCCTGCGCCAGACTGGCTGGCGCAAGTGCATGGCCACCGCTGCGATGCTGCAGCGGCGGCCCGTGACCAACTTATTCGGCTGGTTCAGCGTCAGCGTCGTCGGCCGGTTTTTCATCGGCGTAGACTTTTTTCGGCATGACCTTGCGCTCGAACACGGCGGCGAAGAAGCCGTCGGTATGGTGCAAATGCGGCAGCAATTTCAGGTAGTCGCCCATGTCCAGCTCGATCTTCTGTTCGGCCAGCACCTTGCTCATCGGCACCAGGGTGAAGTCGGGATGGGCCGCCAGGAATTGCTCGGCGATAAAATCGTTTTCTTCGTTCAGGAAGCTGCAGGTGGCGTACACCAGGCGGCCGCCGCCCTTGACCAGGCGCGCCGCGCCGGCCAGGATGGCTGCCTGCTTGGCTTGCAGTTCGACGATCGAGTTCGGCTGCTGGCGCCATTTCACGTCCGGATTGCGGCGCAGGGTACCCAGGCCGCTGCACGGGGCGTCGACCAGCACGCGGTCGATCTTGCCGGCCAGGCGCTTGATCTTGGCATCGCGTTCATGTGCGATCTGCACCGGATGCACGTTCGACAGGCCGCTGCGGGCCATGCGTGGCTTCAGCTTGGCCAGACGCTTTTCCGACACATCGAACGCATACAAACGGCCCGTGTTGCGCATCAGCGCGCCCAATGCGAGCGTTTTGCCGCCCGCGCCGGCACAGAAATCGACCACCATCTCGCCGCGCTTGGCGCCGACGATTTGCGACAGGATCTGGCTGCCTTCATCTTGCACTTCGATGGCGCCGCTCTGGAACAACGGCATGTTTTGCAGCGAAGGCTTCTTGATCACACGCAGCCCCAGCGGCGCGTAAGGCGTCGGGGTGCTGAGGATAGGCGCTTCGGCCAGGGCCAGCATCACGTCTTCACGCGTGGCCTTGAGCGAGTTGACGCGCAAGTCCAGCGGCGCCGGTGCGTTCAGCGCATCGGCCAGCTTCATGGTTTCCGCTTCGCCGAACTGGGCGATCAGCTTGTCGAACAGCCAGGTCGGCATGTTGGCGCGCATGTTCGACGGCATCAGGCTGCGGTCGATCTGCGTGATGCGTTCCAGCCATTCCACTTCTTCTTCCGTCAGGCCGCCCAGGGAGTCGGCACCAACGGCTTCGGCCAGGCCGAGGATGGTCAAACGGCGCATGGTCGGACCACTGCCCGCTTCGGCGAAATCGGTAAAGAACGACTTGTTGCGCAGCACGGCATAAATGCCTTCGGCGATGGCGCCGCGTTCGCGCGAACCGAGGCGCGGATGGTCGCGGAAATAGCGCGACAGGGTGGTGTCGGCCGGGGCCGTGAAACGTAAAATTTCGCGCAATACTTCTTCAGCATTGGCAAGTATCGCTGGTGGCAATCTCATTGTTATTCTTCCTGTAATATTTTATTGAGGGTCCACGCGGACCTGGCCATGCTCGACTGACAGTTTATCGTCAATGAACAGGCGGATGGCGCGCGGGTAAAGCAGATGTTCCTGTACCAGCACGCGCGCCGATAAGCTGTCTTCTGTGTCGCCTGGCAAGACCGGCACCACCGCACTCGCCACGGCCGGGCCATGATCGAGCTCGGCAGTCACGAAATGCACGGTCGCGCCGTGTTCCGTCACACCCGCCTCGAGCGCCTGGCGGTGCGTCGCCATGCCCGGGAACAGCGGCAGCAGCGACGGGTGGATATTGAGCATGCGCCCCGCGTAATGCTCGACGAAGGGCGGCGTCAGGATGCGCATGAAACCGGCCAGCACGACCAGGTCGGGGGCGAAGCCGTCGATCACGGCTTGCAGCGCCGCATCGAACTGCTCGCGGCTGGCATAATCCTTGTTGGCAACGACTGCCGTCGCTATCCCATGTTCCGCGGCAAAAACCAGTCCCTGGGCGTCGGCCCGGTTACTGATGACGGCGGCAATCCGGGCTGGCCATTGCTCGGCTTGCGCCGCGCGGACGACCGCTTCCATGTTGCTGCCGCGTCCGGAAATGAGGATAACGATATTTTTCATAGCGCGCATTGTACCCGCTATGGCGATGCGAATCTAGAAAGGCCGGTATTATTGTTGCGGCGCAACATAAGCGCCGACGCGCCGCAGCCGCCCGGCGATGCTGAGTCCCATCGGCACGGGAGGCCGGCCTCAGAGCATCGCGGCAAGAGTAAGTATTTACTCGAACGAATAGAAGACGCGGAACGGCACTTTCTTCTCAGCCCAGTAGTCGGCCGCGTCGCGAAACACGTCGAGCAGGATCTCGCGCGCTTCCTTGTCGAATTTTTGCGTATTTGGCAATTGCTCGAGCACCACCAGGAAGCCTGTTTGCGTGCCGGCCTTGTGCATGGTATCCGTCAGGCACAGGCGCAGGGCATCAAAATTCTTGGCCAGGTTTTTAGGAAACAGGAATGCTTCTGCAATAATGCCGATGACTTGTTGTTTGGTCTGTCCAGCGTTGCAATGCGCATATAAAAAGTGCTGCCCGAGACGGATCGCCTCGTCTTGTAACTCGGTCACGCGAAAGGCACGGATGGACTGGACAAGGTTGGGCGGCACGGTTAGTAACAAACTCATTTTTCCCTCAAATCGACCTGTTATGTATGGATTTTTTCTAGCTGCTCTTCTTATTGCATCCCCGCACGCGGGTCAATGCGCACGCGGTGATTCGATCTGTATCAACTTTTATGCGATTCAGTGCGATTTTATATAAGCCATACGCGTATTAGGGTAACGTGTTGTCCTGTATGAATCAACCCGAATATGATGTCAAACGCAAGATTTGTTACAAACCGCTGGTTTCAAGGCACTTCAACATCTTGTATCGATTGAAAGTGCATGTTACAGACTGTGGGGCAAGGGGCTTGGGCTGTTACATTTTGTTGCCATGCGAAACACTTGCCTCGGGCTGGCGGGATTACTATAGTCCCAAGTTGTAAAAAAAAACCTGAAAGATTCTCTACATAATGAGGTTAGAAATGAACTTGCAAGCCAAATTGACGATGTCAGCCCTTTGTATCGGTGCATTGCCACTCGCCCAAGCCGCCGACTTTGAAGATTTCGGCAAAGTCGTGCGCGTCGTGCCGCAAGTGGAACAGATCAATCGTCCACGCCAGGAATGCCGTACGGAATACGTGCAAGTGCAAGCGCCGCCGCAACAGCGCAGCGCTGGCGGCTCCATCGTCGGCGGTATCGCCGGCGCCCTGCTCGGTAGCCAGGTCGGTGGCGGCAATGGCCGCACGGCCGCCGCTGCTGCCGGCGCGATTGCCGGTGCCGTCGTCGGCGACCGTGTCGACAACCAGAACAATTACCAGGGCGGCATGCAGGAACAAGCCGTCAAGCAATGCCGCCAGGTCGACCACTGGGAATCGCGCAACAACGGCTACCAGGTCACCTACGACTACCGCGGCCGCAACTACACGAGCATCATGTCCTACGATCCGGGCGAGCGCATCCGTCTGCGCGTCTCCATCGAACCCGCTCAGCAATAAGCGCAGCAAGCGGCCCGTACCATGCCAGCCCCAGCGGCTGGCATTTTTTATGGCGCCCTGCCACGGGCTATAATGCGGCACACTTTCAGGCTGCCTTATGCTTATCAAACGAAAATCCATCGAACAAGTCGAATCCTCGCGCCCCGCGCGCAAGCCCCGCTATGCTCCAGTCACCCTGTCGGAAATGGATGGCGTGCGCTATCTGCATTTCGGCACGGAATGGGTGCAGGGCGCCATGCGCATCCGCAAACCGGACTGGCCGGAACTCGAATACGCGCAGCAGATGATGGCGTGGATGCTGTGGATCGAGCAGCCGCAGCGCCTCGCCCAGTTGGGCCTGGGCACGGGCGCGCTGACCAAGTTCTGCTATCGCCAGTTCCCGCAGGCGCAAGTCGAAGCCATCGAACTGAACCCGTCCGTCATCACCATCTGCGCCTCGATGTTCAAGCTGCCGCCCAACGATGAGCGCCTGCACGTGCGCGAGATGGATGCGCTCGACTACGTCAACGACGACGCCAACCATGGCACCCTGGACGCCCTGCAGGTGGATCTGTATGACGCCACAGCACGCGGCCCCGTGCTCGACAGCGCCGATTTCTATTCCGCCTGCTGTGCCTGCCTGGCGCCGCACGGCATCATGACGGTCAACCTGTTCGGCGACCACCCCAGCTACGCGAAGAACATCAAGGCGATGAAGTTTGCGTTTGCGCAGGTGATCTGCCTGCCGGAAGTCCATGATGGGAACGTGGTGGCGATCGCGTTCAAGACGAAAGTGGCGCTCGATGCCGAAGCGCAAGCGGCCCTGCTGGAACGCGCCAAGCAGATCGTCGCCGAGACCAAGCTGCCCGCCAAGACCTGGGTCAAGGGCATCGTCAGCACCCTGTAAGCGCCGGTACACCCACGCCAGGCCGGCAGCCCTGAAAGGCACCGGCCATGTCCGCTTCCCCTCCTCCCTCCCCCATATCACCCAACACGCCGCTGCAACTGCCGCAACTGCTGGCCTGGCTGCAGGAAGACGGCTTGCTCGATGCGGCGCAAGCGGCGGCCATCGTCGCCCAGGCCACCCTGCTGCCGGCGCCCCCCTTGCATCCGCTATGCAGCATCGCCCATGGCGCACTCACGCTCGACACCCTGTGTGCCTGGCTGGCGCAACGCTCGGGCTTGCCGTATGTGCGCATCGATCCCTTGCACATCGATTTCAGCCAGGTGGCCGACGTCATGACGGCCAGCTATGCGGCCCGCTTCAACATCCTGCCCGTGGACAGCACGCTTGAGCGCATCGTCATCGCCACGGCCCAGCCCTACGCGCTCGCTTGGCAGGCGCAACTGGGAACGCTGGCGCCACGCAAGCTGAGCCTGGTCATCGCCAATCCGCTGCACATCGCCGACGCCATCGCGCAATTTTTCAGCCTGGCCACTTCCGTCAAGGTGGCAAAACTGGCGTCCACGCAAGACATGGCGCTGCGCCAGAATGTCGAGCAGCTGGTGGAGCTGGGGCGCAACAAGACCAGCCTCGACGCCAACGACCAGCACGTGGTGCGCATCGTCGACTGGCTGTGGCAATACGCGTTTGCCCAGCGCGCCTCCGACATCCATCTGGAACCGAAGCGCGATGCGGGCCTCGTGCGCCTGCGCATCGATGGCCGCCTGCACCAGGCGTATCAATTACCGCCCGTGGTCTTGCTGGCCATGACGGCGCGCATCAAGTTGCTCGGGCGCATGGACGTGGTGGAAAAGCGCCGCCCCCAGGATGGCCGCATCAAGACGCGCAATGCGCAGGGCCAGGAAATCGAGCTGCGCCTGTCGACCTTGCCCACGGCCTTCGGCGAAAAGCTCGTCATGCGCATCTTCGATCCGGAAGTGGCCGTCAAAAGCCTGTTTGAGCTGGGCTTTCCGCCCGCAGACGCCGAACGCTGGCGCCAGCTGACGGCGCGTACGCACGGCATCGTGCTGGTGACGGGCCCCACCGGCTCGGGCAAAACCAGCACCCTGTACAGCACCCTGAAGGCGCTGGCCAGCAGCGAAGTCAATGTGTGCACGGTGGAAGACCCCATCGAAATGGTCGAGCCGGCCTTCAACCAGATGCAGGTGCAAACCCAGGCCGGCATCGAACTGTCGTTTGCCGATGGCGTGCGGGCGCTGATGCGGCAAGATCCCGACATCATCATGGTGGGCGAGATTCGCGACCTGGCCACGGCCGAGATGGCCATGCAGGCGGCGCTGACGGGCCATTTGGTGCTATCGACCCTGCACACCAACGACGCGCCCTCTGCCGTCATGCGCCTGCTGGAACTGGGCTTGCCCCCCTATTTGCTGGAAGCGTGCCTGGCCGGCGTGCTGGCGCAGCGCCTGCTGCGCTGCCTGTGTCCGGACTGCAAGCAGCCGGGCGCCGCCCCGGACAGCGCCGCATGGCAGCGCCTGACGGGCGGCCAGCTGGAACGGCCGCAGGCCACGTACCGCCCCGTCGGCTGCGCCCTGTGCCGGCACAGCGGCTACCTGGGGCGTGCCGGCATTTATGAAGTGCTGAGCGTGACGGAAGCGTTTGGCCAGCTGGTCAAGGCAGGCGCCGACCTGCACGCCTTGCGCCGCCAAAGCATCCTCGACGGCATGACGCCGCTGCGCATCGCGGGCGCGCGCAAAATCATCGATGGCACGACCAGCATCGACGAAGTGCAAAAGCTCACGGCAGCCCTGCCTTAGCCGGCCTGCACTTTCTCGCAGGAATGCTTTGCATTCTTTTTCAACTGATATATAATGCGGCCTCTTTCGGGTCGTTAGCTCAGCTGGTAGAGCAGCGGACTTTTAATCCGTTGGTCGCAGGTTCGAATCCCGCACGGCCTACCACGAATGCGCAGTACTAAAAAGCCCATCCTCACGGATGGGCTTTTTTCGTTTCATGCTCCACGGTTATACTGCTTCTTCGTCTTGCCAGCCCTGAAAGAAACGCATGAAACTTGCCGCCCCCCTCCTCCTGGCCGCCTGCCTGTCCGCCCAGGCGCAAGCACAAGTACAGCCGCCCATCGTGCTCGACGGCCAATACAGCGCGCGCACGGACGAGATGAGCTTGCAGATCATCGGCAACCGCGTCTGCTTCGCGCCCGACAAGGCGCAGTGGGGCCGTCTGCCCCGCCCTGCCGCCACGCACGCCGCGTGGTTTTGTTTCAGCAACGATGGCGAGGCGCGCCGGCTGCTGCGCGTGCCCGCGCGCCAGGCTGACAATTGCGGCTGGCAAGCGCGTGCGCGCATCGTCATCGACACCTATCAACCGTACGTCGAGCAAGGCGACGGCAACGACATGGCGCGTTTGCAATCGGTGATAAAGGTGGCGCAACCTAACGCCATCGCCTGCGAGTAGTAAGTTTACCTACGCTAATCGAGTTCGTATTCCTCTAAATAACGGGCAAACAAGTCGCCATCGGCCAGAGGGCACGCAAACCCCGCGCCCCAGTCGGCCAGCAGCAACTGCTCTTTCAAGGGCAGCAGCAGCAATTGCGGCATGGCGTCGCTGCACCACAAATCCACCACGATGCCGTCGTCACCCAGGCCGGCAAACAGGGTTTCCGTTTTCTCGCCGCCAAAGGCCAGCACGTTCTTGCATTCCACACGGTAACTGCTGTAGCCCGTGTAGACGGCATCGTAGGGCGGCATGGCGTCCGCCAGCGCCAGCCGCAGCTGTTCCATCGTGAGGCCCAGCGCGCGCATCTGCGACGGCGGCGCCTCGGGCACGTACATCTGCGTCCAGCCGGCGCCGCTGCGGTGCGCGTCAGCAAACACCTGCTGCTCGCCCATCTGCGTCAAACAGTGCTGCAAGTTATCCAGCGGCAGCAGTTCGATCATGCAAAAATCATCTTCGTGGTAATACGCTTCGCGCATGCTTCAATTCTCCAGCAGATCTTGTAATTGGGCATTGCGCCGCGCCGTCAGCCGGCCGGCCCAGGTCTCGCTGGTGACGGACGGATAGCGCACGGCACCGAAATTCATCCAGGCATCGCGGTACGCCAGCCACAGGCGCTGGGTGGCGCGGATGCCCTCCTTGCCCACGGCACCCGCGTATGTCTCGGCCGGCTTCTTCATCAGCTTGCCGTAGATGGCGTTGAGCTCCTTGTCGAGCGCCGCCACCTGCTCTTTGGACATGCTGGCCGGTAACTTGCCCGCTTCGTACTCGCGCACATCGTGCGCCAGCAAATCGAGCTCGGCCGTGCGGGCGGCGATGCTCAGGGCGGCGCGTGCCGTGCCGCTCAAGTCCGTTTCGTTCGCTGCGCGCGCGTCGGCAAACTTGCTGGCCGCCGCCTGCAGTTTTTGCAGCGACGCTTGGGCTACGGCAGGCATGCTTGCGCTGACTTTGCCTGTTGCCTGCGTACGCACTCTTTGTTTCTGGCGCGCATCGATGGCGCTGCACACGCCCATCATATAGCCGCTGGTGATGTCGTCGCACCAGTCCATCATGCCGCGTCCGCTGGCATTGATCTGCTGCAAGTGTTCGATGCGGCCCTGCATCTCGGCCGGCGCCGCATCGATGCTGCACGCATACTTGAGCGCCAGCAGCGGATCTTTCTGCACGCCCTGTCCATTCTGGTACAGCATCATCAAGACGGCGCTGTTTTGCGTGGCCATCGCGCAATGGCGCGCGGGACGCCAGTCGGCCGGCTTGGGCGAAGACATACTCTTGGTATCGTAATACAGGTCTGTTGCCTGGCACTGCTGCAACGATGCCACGGCGGACGGCGCCGGCAGGTCGGCGGGCGGCGGCGTCGCATCCTTGACCTTCAGGCAAGTCGCATACCAGGCCGTGCTTTCCGCGTGGCCCACGCCCATGGCGCTGGTATTCGGGTACGGAGCGGCGGCAGCGGCAAAGCCCTGAGCGGCCAGCAGCGCGCTCGCGCCCAGCAATAGCGTTTTCAATGAGGGTAGACAAATTTTCATGTTCAGGCAGCGCCAGCGTGAGTAAAGCGGCAAGTTTAACTGATCAGCCAGGCTGCACCCGCCCGTTACGCGCCTATCCCGCCTGGTAAGTAACGGTACTCCGGCTTGGCAGTGCAGGAAACCATGGGCAATAATGTTGCCCGCTGTACTCTTTTTCACTTCCCGGACCACGCCCATGACCCTACCCCGTCTTCGCCGTTCCCTCGGCTCCCTGCTGATCGCAGCGGCCTGCGCCTCGCTGGCAACGACCGTCCACGCCGCCGATACCAAGGCCACCACCCCAGTTGCCGCCACGCAAGCCAATGCCAAACATGCCATCACGCATGAAGACGTGTGGCTGATGAAACGCGTGGGCGCGCCCGTCGCCAGCCCGGATGGAAAGTGGGCCGTGTTTTCCGTGGTCGACAGCGCCTACGACAGCAAGGAGCAGTGGTCGGACCTGTGGATCAAGTCCCTTGGCGACGACAGCCCCGCGCGGCGCCTGACGTATTCCAAAAGCGGCGAAAGCGCCGTGGCCTGGTCGCCGGACAGCCGCCAGCTGGTCTTCATCGCCAGGCGCGACGGCGATGAAGCGGGCCAGATTTACCGCCTCGACGTGGCCGCTGGCGGCGAAGCGCAGCGCCTGACCTCGCTCACCCTGGGCGCGCGCATGCCGAAATGGAGTCCGGATGGCAAGCAATTGCTGTTCATCAGCGACATCTATCCAGGCAACAAGACGGAAGCCGACGTCAAGCAAAGCGCGAAGGAGCGCAAGGAGCGCAAAGTCAGCGCCCGCTCATATGAAACGACGGCACCCCGCTATTTCGACAAATGGCTGACCGACAAGCAGGTGCGCCTGTTCGTCATCGACGCCGACGCAGCAGCACGAGGTGACAACACAGCGCGCGACATCCTGTCGGGCACGCAACTGGTCACCCTGCCGGGCTTTGGCGGCGGCCAGGGCGACGAGGGGCAATCCTTGGACGCCGTCTGGACGCCCGATGGCAAGGCCGTCGTCTTCAATGCGGCCACCAACCGCGATGCGGCGCAGCGCGAAGCCGTGTATTCACAACTGTATCTGCTGCCCGTGGCAGGCGGCGAAGCGCAGCGTTTGACACAAGACAAACATAGCTACGCTTCCCTGAAATTTTCGGCCGACGGCAAGACCCTGTTCGCCCTCAGCGATGCGCAAACGCCCGGTAAAGTGTATGACGTGAAGCGCCTGGCCAGTTTCGCCTGGCCGATGAGCAACCCTGCGCCAACGATACTCACGGCCAAGCTGGACCGTTCAATCTCCCGCTTCGTGCTGCCCGAAGGCGGCAAGCGCGTCATTTTCAGCTATGAACACGCGGGCCTGGAAAAGCTGTACTCGATCGATGCCAAGGGCGGTGACGTGCACGAGGAGCCATCCTTGCCGACGGGCAGCATCAATTCGCTGAGCAGCGGCGGCAAAGCCCTGGTCGGCGTGTGGGAGTCGTCCATCAACCCACCGGAAATCTATGCGTTCAACGGCAAGCAGCCGAAACGCCTGACGGCCTTCAACACGGACAAGGCAAATAAAATCGACTGGCAGGCGCCCGAGCACTTCTGGTTCACCACGGCCGACGGCCGCCAGATCCACAATATGCTCGTCAAGCCGGCCAATTTTGACCCGAACAAGAAATACCCGCTGTTGACCGTCATCCACGGCGGCGCGGCCAGCATGTGGCGCGACCAGTTCGTGCTGCGCTGGAACTATCACCTGCTGGCCAAGCCCGGCTACGTTGTCTTGCTGACCGACTACAAGGGTTCCACCGGCTATGGCGAGGAATTCTCGCGCTCGATTCAGTTCGACCCCTTGAAAGGCCCGGGCGATGAAGTCAACCAGGGCGTCGATGAGGCCATCAAGAAATATCCCTTTATCGACAGCACGAAGCTGGCGGCCGGCGGCGCCAGCTATGGCGGCCACCTGGCCAACTGGCTGCAAGCGACCACCACGCGCTACAAGGCCATCGTCTCGCACGCGGGCGAAATGGACCTGATCATGCAATGGGGCACCAGCGACGGCGGTTTCGGTCGTGAAACGAATGCGGGCGGCCCCGTCTGGTCGAACCTGCCCGTGTGGCGCGACCAAAGCCCCGTCATGCAAGCGGGCAACCATGAAAAAGGCACGGGCTTTACCACGCCCATTCTGATCACCGTGGGCGAGCTCGATTACCGCGTGCCGGCTAACAATGCCTTGATGAACTTTGCCGTGCAACAACGCCTGAACGTGCCGGCAAAATTGCTGGTCTTCCCGGACGAAAACCACTGGATCTTGAAGGGCGAGAACAGCCGTTTCTTCTACAGCGAAGTCGAGGGATGGCTGGCCAAATACCTCAAGTAAATCCTGAAACGTTCTTGAAAGCGTGAAATAGAAGCCAGGCCCCGCACACGCGGGCCTGGCTTTTTTCATGCCGCTTGCACGGCGCTCACGGCCGCCTTCTGGCGGGCGATCGCCAGCACCAGCAGCGCGGCGACGAGGCAGGCGGCGCCAGCGGCGAACAGGGCCGGGTTGTAGGTCAGCATCAGGGTGCGGATGCGGCCCGCACCGTACGCGGCCACGGCGGCGCCCAACTGGTGGCCGGCGAAGATCCAGCCGAACACCATGCCCGCCCGCTCCCGGCCAAACGTGGCCCCCACCAGTTTCACGGTGGGCGGCACGGTGGCGATCCAGTCCAGGCCGTAAAACATGGCGAACAGCGACAGGCCGTACAGGGTAAATTCCGAATACGGCAGCCAGAAAAGCGACAGCCCCCGCAAGCCGTAGTACCAGAACAGCAGTTTGCGGTTGTCGTAGCGGTCCGACAGCCAGCCGGACAAGATCGTGCCGAACAGGTCGAACGCGCCCATCATGGCCAGCACGGAGGCGGCCGGCACGGCGGACAGGCCCGAGTCGCCGCACAGGGAAATAAAGTGCGTCTGGATCAGGCCATTCGTGCTGAGGCCGCAGATGAAAAACGTGCCGAACAGGATCCAGAAGGTGCGGTGCGCCGCCACGCTGCGCAAGATCAAAAAAGGTGTGGCAAACGTCATCTTCGCTGTCGGCGCCGCCATCAGGGGCGTGGCCGGGTCGGCGCCATACGGACGCAAGGCCACATCCTGCGGGCGGTTGCGCATGCACAGGAAGGCCAGCACGGCGACGATGGCGCAGCTGGCAAACACAGGCATGACGGCCGTGCGCCAGCCGAAGTGCTCGATCAGCCAGGCGCCTACGGGCAGGAACAGCAGCTGGCCCGTTGCCGAACTGGCCGTCAGCACGCCCACCACCAGGCCCCGGTGCGTCTCGAACCAGCGGTTCGCCACCACCGCACTCAAGACCAGCGCCGTCATGCCCGAACCCAGCCCCAGCAGGATGCCCCACAGGGCCACCAGATGCCAGAACTGCGTCATGCGCGTGGCCAGCAGCATGCCGCAAGCGATCAGGCCCAGCGCCACACAGATGACATTGCGCAAGCCGAAGCGCTCCATCAGGATGGCGGCAAACGGCCCCATCAGGCCAAACAGCACGAAGCGCACGGCCAGGGCCGAGGAAATCTGCTCGGCATCCCAGCCGAACTCGCGGCTCAAGGGCTGCATCAGCGCCCCTGGCAAGCCCAGCGCGGCCGACGAGGTCAAGGCGGTGAGGAAAGTGATGGCGACGATGACCCAGGCAAAGTGGATGCCGCGCCGCGCCATCCATTGCGAAACAGGATAGGAAAGCATGCAGTCCTCATGAGAAAGAGTGAAGAGAAAGAGTGGATGCCGGTCAGCATCAGCCGATGGGATTTTCCTCATGTTATATTATGATCGTAATTTATACAATCAAAAAAAACTGGAGCCACACTGCTGCGTGCGGCTCCAGTCCCGGCTTTAACGCATTACAGAGTGCGCTTATTTCACCTTCAAGCCATTCTTCACATCCGTCACGCCTTCCACGCCACGGGCCAGGTCGGCGGCTTTTTTCACTTGCGCCTGGGAAGGCACAAAGCCGCTGAGCATGACGACGCCATTCACCGTTTCCACGTGCACGTCGAGCGCTTTCAAGTCATTGTCCTTGACGAGGTCTGCCTTGATCTTGGTGGTGATGACGGAGTCTTCCACTGCCACCTTGGTGCTGCTGGCCGCATTGCGCGTCATGCAGGCGGCCTTGGCCGTCGCATCCATGGCATCGCAATTTTCTTTCATCGTGGCGGGGGGATTCTGCGCCACGTTGGAGCCGGCCCTGGCGCCCGTGTTGGCGTCCGCCAGCGCGGCCGTTTTCGCCGCCTTGGCATCGTTCATGCACGTGGTTTTATCGGTGCCCGTGCGGTCGCCGCACTTGGCCTTGGCCATGTCATACTCGGCATTGGCAACATCCTTGCGGGCCTTGCCCAGTTCGCGCGGCGTGTTGCGGTATTGCGCCACGGCGTCCGATTCGGCCTTGGCGCGCGCCACCTTGGCTTCTTCCACGCAGACTTTTTTCGCGTTGCCGCTGTGGGCATCGCAGGCAGCCTTGGCCTGCTTGTAGTCGGCCGTTGCCTTGTCCGTCAAGCTCTTGTACGAGGCATCCTGCGCATACGCGGGCGCGGCGGCAAGCAGGGCGCTGGCACTGGCGGCCAGCATGAGTGCGATCATTTTGTTCATGATGGTTCCTCTCTGGTTAGTTGATGCCCAGATTAGACCCCTGCCGCACGCAAAGCTCCGTGCGACAACACACGCTGACAGGTCATCCGCGTAAAAATCAGCGTTTATTTGTCGCCGCTCAAGCCCTTCCGCCACAATACTTGCGCCTGTTCAAATGGTGAAGCGGCCCCATCAAATACACCCGCGCCATCTGCCAGCGCCAGCCATGCCTGCGTGGCGTGCGACCCGCCTGCAGCCTCGCCCCCCGCGCGCACGCCGCCCATCCAGGCCAGCACCTCCCGGTATTGCCCGGGGTGGCGTGCATGCATCCAGGCCAGGGCTACCAGATCCGCATAGGCCTCTTCGCGACGCGTCTCGCGCACCTCCTGCGCCAGCGGTGTCAACCTGCCGCGCTGCGTGCCGGGCGGCTCGACAAAGCCGCGCGGCAAAGCGTGCCAGTCGCCCTGCGCATAGCGCTGGCAATGGCCGATTTCATGCGCCGTCATCGCTTCGATCATCAGGCCCTGGCGCGCAGCCGGCACGCCCTGCAAGACACTGTCCGCCTGCGCATTGCCGCGCAAGGACAGCACCAGCTTGCAGCGCCCCCCTTCGTAGCCCAGCGCCAGCGGCACGGCGCCGGACGCATCCTGCGGCTGCACGATGATATCGATGGGCAAACCTTGCGCGCGCGCGAATGCGATGACGGGCTGGCCCGCCTGCAGCCAGCGGCTTTCCAGATCGGCAAGCTGGGCGGCAGCCACGGCGGGCACAGGGGATAAAGCGATGAGCAAGCTCATCAGCAAGAGCGGTTTCAACATGGAATCGACAGGAAGAAAGGAGGATTTATCACTGCAGAGTAAGCGGTGAAAATATTTCCACAAGGAAAAACTGGCAACTTTTCATAAATAAAGACGAAAAAAAACCGGTGCAGTGCACCGGCTTTTCACACTGACAATAGTCAAGGTCGGGATTATTTCTTCGCAGTCATTGCTTTGTCCAGCGCGCGGGCCGTGACGAATTCCGGACGGATATCGTTGGGCACGGCCTTCATCTTGTCGAGCGCCACCTGCACTTCAGGGCGGATGACCACGTATTTGGTCATCATCGCTTGCGCGCGCGCATAGTCGCCCGTCGCCTCGATGGTCAGAAATTCACGGTCCAGGTCGATCACGGCTTGCTTGATCTTCGCAAAATCGACGCCGAACTTGCCATCGCCCAGCGAGACAAAGCCGCCCTTGTCGAGGATGTAATTGATCTGAATGGCCATGCCACGCGCGTGCGAATCGGTCAGGCCGAAATGCAGGGTGCGGAAACCGGAGGCAAGGAAGGTGTTGTACAGCTTGCGCTCGGCCACGTCGCCCTGGCCCAGGGTATCGTTGAGCTGACCCTTGTCCATCATGTAGCGCAGCGCGAACAGGCCCGTGATGTCGGCCTTGGCTTCTTCGATGGTCGAGTATGCTTCCTTCAAGTCCTGGCGTGGCGTCGATGGCTTGCCATCGACGACGGTGGCGTGCGGGCCCAGGCCGTGCATGATTTCATGCGCGAGGATGTGCGTGAAGAAGGAATTGAAATCCACGTCCTGCTGCGCTTCGGCGCTCAGCACCAGTTTCGAGATCGGCGTCAGGGTGGCCTTGAACTTGGCTTCCTGCACGTTTTTCAGCATCACGCGCTTCGAGCCGCGCGCGCTGATGATGCGCTCGTCATTGGGCAAGTTGTAGGCGGCCGTCTGCACGGCCATGTTGCCATCGCCGGCGCCATACACCTGGTTGACCACCACCATCGGCGCCAGCGCGCCTACTTTCGGGTTGCGGTACCGGGCGTCGAGCGGCAGGTTGTCTTCCAGCTCCTGCATGTGTTTGGCGAAGAAGTTCAGCTTTTGCGTTTCCGCCTGGTCGCGGATGTTCACATACGCTTCGAACGCGGCCTTGTAGCCGAACAGCTCGTCGTTATACGTTTCATACGGGCCGATGGTGATGTCGACGGGCGAATCGAGGTCCATCCAGGCGAAGTCGGACGGCAAGTAATCGTTGTCGAGGAAAGCCTTGGCGCGCAGGGTCAGAAATTTCTTCAGCGATGCGTTGTCCGTGGCGGCCGCCGCTTCGTCGAGCAGCCTGGCCAGCTGCTTCAGTTCCACCTTGTATTCGTCCGAATACTTGACGGTCTGGTATTTGCCATCCTTGCCCGCGCGAATCGTCGTGAAGAACCATTGCGCCTGCTGCTTGTCATCCGCCGACAAGCCATTCATCCACGTTTCCAGGCTGGCCTTGGTGGCGCCCTGCGGATAGAAATTGCCCGCTTCCGGCTTGTGCGCGGGAATGGCGATACCGGCATAGCTGGCGGGCATGAACGAGGCATGCGCGTCGAGCACCGACCAAGGCCCCTTGTTGATCCAGAAATAGTTCAGACGGGCCTGGCCCAGCTTGGATTTGTCCTTCTTCAGCGCTGCCCACAGCGCTTCATTGCCGGACCAGCGCTGGCGCAGCTGCAGCACGTCGACCAGCTTGGCCGCCTCGACCAGCTTGGCGATGGCCTGGCGGTCGCCCGCAGACAGATGCGTGACATCGGCAGTCAGCGCGACGGGCGCATAGCGGGCGCTCATGCTGGTCAGTTGTTGCGCGGTGGCCGGGGTTGCCGGGGTGCCCGGCGTTGCGGCGCAGGCGCTGCCGACGGCGGCGGCCATCAGCAGAGGGAACAGGATACGTTTCATGGGGACCTCAGCAAACAATGTAAGGTCCCGATTGTAAACGAGCGCCGCTTAAAATTCTTCCCATGCGTCATCGGCGGGCGCCTTGGCGGCCAGCTTTTTCGGTGCCGGCTTCGCTGCTGCCTTGACGAGCGGCCTGGCGGCCGGACGCGCACGCGCCGGCGGCGGCACCTGCGAGTTGTCGAGCTTGAAGATGCTCACCACCTGCGACAGGCTGCCGGCCTGCTCTTCCAGCGAAGCGGCGGCCGAAGCCGATTGTTCGACCAACGCCGCGTTCTGCTGCACCACCTGGTCCATCAGGCCGATCGCCTGGTTCACCTGTTCGATGCCGGACGACTGCTCGCGCGTGGCCACGCTGATTTCGCCCATGATGTCGGTCACGCGCTTGACGCTGTCAACAATATCTTGCATGGTCGTACCCGCTTCATCGACCAGGCGCGCGCCCGCGTCGACGCGCTCGACCGAGTCGTCGATCAGCGCCTTGATTTCCTTGGCGGCCTGGCTGGAACGCTGGGCCAGGCTGCGCACTTCGGTGGCGACGACGGCAAAGCCACGGCCCTGTTCACCGGCGCGCGCCGCTTCCACGGCGGCATTGAGCGCCAGAATATTCGTCTGGAAAGCGATGCCGTCGATCACGCCGATAATGTCGACTATCTTTTTCGACGATGCGTTGATGGCGGCCATGGTCTGCACCACCTGCGCCACGACGGCGCCGCCCTTGACGGCCACACCCGAGGCCGATACGGCCAGCTGATTCGCTTCGATCGCGTGCTCGGCGTTCTGCTTGACGGTGCCCGTCAATTGCTCCATCGACGTGGCGGTTTCCTCGATCGAACCGGCTTGCTGTTCCGTGCGGTTCGACAGGTCCAGGTTGCCGGCCGCGATTTCGCGCGAGTTGGTGGCGATGGTCTGCGTGCCGGAGCGCACCTGGCTGACGATGGCCACCAGGCTGTCGCGCATGCCGCGCATGGCGTACAGCAAGCTGTTGCGGTCGTTTGGCTCGGTAGTGATGGTCACTGCCAGGTTACCAGCGGCAATTTCACCGGCGATGGCGGCCGCGTAGCCGGGCTCGCCGCCGAGCTGGCGCAGCAAGCCGTGGCTGATGCGCCAGGCCGCCATCGTGCCTATCACAATCGCGCCCAGGCACAGCAGCACCATGAAGAAGAAAAAGCTGCGCGCCACCGTGCTGGCGCTGTCGGCCTGTTCGCGGCTCATCTTTTCTTCGAGGTCGATCAGTTGGTTGACCGACGCGAGCCAGCCCGTGAAGGCGGCGGCGCCCTGCTGCTGCAGCAAGGCGGTGGCGCCGGCCACATCGTCGGCCAGGCGCAATTGAATCACCTTGGCGATGATCGGCTGGGCCTTGGCTTCACTGGCCTTGATGCCGGCCAGGGCCGTGCGTTCCGCTTCGATCACATCCTTGCCGCTGCCGATGATCTGGTCCAGCGGCGCGGCGGCCTGCGCGTAATTGGCGGCCAGCGTTTCGATGCGCGCGATTTCCGGCTTGGCCGACGCCGCGTCGGCCGCCAGCACCACGTCGCGCAGGGCGATCGCGCGGTCATGCACGCTGCCTCGGAAATTGATCGCATGGCGCTGCTTGACGTTGTTGACGTCGCTGATATTGGTGAGGATGGCGTCGATCTTTTGCACCCGGTTGATGCCGAGTGCGGTAACGATGATCAGCAGCAACAGGACCAGGCCAAATCCCGTATAAAGCCGTGTGCTGATTTTGGTGCTTTGCATATCCATCCATTCATGAAAGTGATTGACCCCAGCATCATCGATATATTGAGCTACGGAAATAAAGATCAATTTATCATGAATGTTGCACGGCCGCTGGCGGCCCCTCAAAATGCCCGCCCGGCCCAGCCGGACTTACCAGACGCGGTACACCTGCCCCGTCTGCGCCCCTTCCACGCTGCGGCTGTAAGCCAGGGCCACGCGGCTGGCGGCGGCCGGCTCGAAGCCGTAGAAGAACGGGCCATATGCGTCCAGCGATTCGGCCAGCACCGTGGGGCTGACGACATTGATGCGCACGCCGCGCGCCAGTTCGATGGCGGCGCCCCGCACGAAGCCTTCCACGGCCGCGTTGGTCATGCTGGCGGCCGCGCCGAAGCGGATCGGCTGCTCGGCCACGATGCCGCTGGTGAGGGTGATCGAGCCGCCGTCGTTCAGGTATTCCTGCGCCACCAGCGCCACGTTGACCTGGCCCATCAGCTTGCTGTCCAGGCCCAGCTGGAATTGCTCAGGGGTAAATTCGGCCAGGGGGCCGAAATGCAGCTTGCCCGCCGTGACGACGACGGCATCGACCTTGCCGAGGCGCTTGAACAGGGCGCGCACTTGCGCGATATCGCCCATGTCGGCCTGGTGCGTGCCGCTGCGGCTGCCCACTTCGATGATTTCATGGCGTTGCGCCAGTTGCGCCGCGACGGCCGTGCCGATGGTACCGCTGGCGCCGATGATGACGATTTTCATGTTGCTTCCTTGTGTGGGTTGAACGATGCAGCCAGTATGCGCCGCTTCCAAAAAGGAATAAATACGCTAGAATTTACAAGATTACTAACCCACAATTTGCAATCGAGGCGTATGGATAAATTGCGCAGCATGGAGATTTTTGTCGCCGTCGTCGATGCGGGCAGTTTCACGGCCGCCGCCGAGGCGTTCCAGATATCGCCCGTGATGGTAGGCAAGCACATCAAGCAGCTGGAAGAGCGGCTGGGCACGCGCTTGCTGGTGCGCACCACGCGCCGGCAAAGCCTGACGGAAATCGGCCAGCAGTACGTGGAGCAGTGCCGCCAGATCCTGGCGCAGATCGCCGCGGCCGAAACGGGCGCGGAAGCGATGCGGGCCACGCCGCGCGGCAAGCTGAAAATCACGGCACCCGTATCGTTCGGCAGCGAGTGCATCGCGCCGCTGATGGCCGAATACCTGACGGCCTACCCGGACGTGAGCCTGGAATTGAATCTGAACGACAGGATGGTGGACCTGGTGGAAGAAGGATTCGATGCGGCCATCCGCATCGGCAAGCTGGAAGATTCCGGCATGGTCGCGCGCGTGCTGCGGCCGTATGCGATGGTGATCTGCGCCTCGCCCGCCTATCTGGCGAAACATGGCACGCCGCGCACGCCGGACGACCTGGCGCGGCACGAATGCGTGGATTTCATGCAGTGGTCGCGCCACATGCGCTGGCGCCTGAGCGGCAAGGCAGCGCGCCACGATGGCGCGGCGGCCGAGAGCCGCTTCCGCTCGAACAATGGGCAAGCGCTGCGCATGGCAGCCCTGCACGGCTTCGGCATCGTCATGCAGGCGGAGATCCTGCTGGCCGACGATATCGCGGCGGGCCGCCTGGTGCCACTGCTGGCCAGCTACGTGCCGGCGCCGCGCCCCATGCACCTCGTGTATGCGCGCGACCGCCAGCCCACACCCAAGCTGACGACCTTCATCGATTTTCTGCTGCAACGCTACGGGCCGGCGGCGACACCGCCACCGGCCACGCTCACGTAACTTGGGGAGCTTAGTTTGCTTTTGCGGCGGGCGCCGACGCCAGCTTCGCCAGCTCGCCGTCCGGCTGCCAGCCTGCGCCGAGAGACCTCGCTACGGCGACCGTTGCCAGCAGACGCTGGGTCTTGATCTGCGCGGCGGCGCGGTCCGCCGTCAGCGAACTGCGCTGGGCATCGGTGACGTCCAGATAGGTCGAGATACCGCGCTCATAGCGCGTGCGCGCCACCAGATAGGCGCGCGCGGCGGCTGCCTGCGACAGGGCCTGGGCGTCGCCCTGCAACTGGCGCTGCTCCACGTCGGACAGCGCATCTTCCACTTCGCGCAAGGCCGTCAGCAGCTTGGTTTCGTGATTCGCCACGGCTTCCGCATAGCGCGCCTTGGACAAGTCCAGATTCGCCTGGTTGCGGCCAGCGTCGAAGACCGGCAGGGACAGGGCCAGCGGGCCAAAGCTGAACTGGCGCGAACCGCCCTGCGCCAGGTCGCGCAGTTTTTCGGAGGCGTAGCCGAAATTGCCCGTCAATTGCAGCGACGGATAAAACGCGCCTTCGGCCACGCCCACTTGCGCGTTCGCCGCGCGCAGGCCCGCCACGCTGGAAACCAGGTCAGGACGGTGCGCCAGCAGGCTGGCCGGCAAGCCGACGGGAATGGCGGGCGGCAGCGGCAGGCTCGATGGCTCGGCGGCCACCGGCAATTGCAGCGCCGACGGCGGCTTGCCCGTCAGCGTGGCCAGGCTGTTTTCCAGCTGGTTGCGCTGGCGCTTGACTTCATGCAGGTCGGCCTGGGCGTTCGACAGTTCGACTTTCGCGCGCGCCAGGTCCAGCTCATTCGTCAAGCCCGCATTGAAGCGCGCCTCGACCAGGTCGGCCGACTCGCGGCGCGTGTCCAGGGCGCCATTCAAAATCGCCATTTCCGCATCGAGTCCGCGCAGCTGCCAGTAATTGCTGGCCACTTGCGCCGACAGCATCAGCAGCACCCCGTCGCGGTCGGCCTGCGCCGCCAGCGCCTGCGAGTCCGCCGCTTCGACCATGCGTTTTACACGCCCCAGCAAGTCGACTTCATACGACAGCGAACCGCCCACGGAAAAGTTATTACCGCTGATGGAGCGGTTGCCCAGGGCCAGGCCCTGCGAAGTGTTGGCCGAGGTGCGCGAGTTCGAAATACCCGTGCTGACGTTGACGCTCGGGCCCTGGTTGGCGCGCGCCGTACCGCTTTGCGCCAGCGCCTGCAGCAAGCGCTCGCCGGCCGCCTTCACGCCGGGATTGTCCTGCAGCGCGCTGTGCTCGAGGCGATCCAGGGTGGCGTCGCCGTAGATGCGCCACCACTCTTTGGGCAGCTGCGCGGCATCCGCTGCGGCCGCGCCGTGGCGAAAGACGCCGTTGTCGACGCCGGCCACGTTTGCCGGGGCCGTGAAATCCTGGCCCACGGTGCCGCAAGCGGACAGCGCCACGGCAAGGGAAGCGGCCAGCGCGATTTTCGTCAATACTGTTTGCATGATGGTTTGCATGATGATTACCTTCTTGTTCTTGAGGGGCTGCTGTGCGCGGTCAATGACCGCCGCCACCGCCACCGGGAGCTTTGAGTTTGTCGGCCAGCCACAGGGGCACGATGCAGGCCAGCAGGATGGCACCGATCAGGAAGAAGCCATCGTTGTAGGCCATCACATACGCTTCGCGGCGCACGATGCCGTCGATCGCCTGCAAGGCCTGGTTGCCGGCCGTGACGGCGTCATAGCCCTTGGCCATGAACGACGACGTCAGCTGGTCGATGCGCAGCTGCGTGGCGCTGGAATACGCATTGATCGCTTCGCCCAGGCGCTGCGAGTGGAAGTGCTCGCGGGTGCTCAGGGCCGTGGCCAGCAGGGCGATGCCGATGGAGCCGCCCAGGTTGCGCGTCATGTTGAACAGGCTCGATGCGGACGGCATGTCCTTCGGCGCGATGCCCTTCATGGCGAAGTTCGACAGCGTCAGCATGACGAAGGGCTGGCCCAGCGCGCGCACCACTTGCGACCACAGCAGCTGGTCGTAGCCGGTGGACGCGTCCATGTAGGCATTCATCATGCACGAGCCGCCAAACAGCAGCAGGCCGATCGAGCACAGGATGCGGTTGTCCACCACGGACGACAGCTTGGCGACGAAGGGCATGATGAACAGCTGCGGCAAGCCCACCCACATGATGACTTCACCGATCTGCATCGGCGAGTAGCCGGCGATCTGGCCCAGGAACAGCGGCAGCAAAAAGGCCGAGCCATACAGGCCCATGCCCGTCACGGCCGACAGCACGGTGGCGACCAGAAAATTGCGCTGGCCGTACAAGGCCAGGTTGACGAACGGCTCGGCGCGCGTGGCGCTGGTGACGACCCAGCCCAGGATGCCCGTCAGGGCCAGCGCGGCAAAGGCGATGATGAAACCGGAGTCGAACCAGTCCTTCGAATTGCCCTCTTCCAGGAAGATGGTCAGGCAGCCGAGGCCCAGGGCCATGAAGAAAATGCCCAGCCAGTCGGCTTTCCAAAACATCGCCAGCTTCATCGGCTCTTTGTCCAGGCCATAGATCATGCCGGCGATCAGCAGCACGCCCGGCACCCAGTTGATATAGAAGATCGAGGGCCAGCCATACAGCTCACTCAGATACCCGCCCAGGGTCGGGCCCATGGCCGGCGCCAAGGTCGCCGTCAGGCCGAAGATGGCCATGCCGACGGCGCGCTTCGACGGCGGCAGCTTGAGCATCACCAGCGTGAACGCCATGGGGATCAGGGCGCCGCCCGTAAAACCCTGCAGCATGCGGAAGACGATCATGCTTTCCAGGTTCCAGGCCGCCCCGCACAGGGTGGAGAACAGCAGGAAGAAGGCGGTGGTGCCGATCATGTAGGTGCGCAAACCGAACACGCGCGCCAGCAGCGCGGTGAGCGGGATGACGATAATTTCCGCCACCAGGTAGGCCGTGGAAATCCACGAGCCCTCTTCCTGGGTGGCCGACAGCGAGCCAAGGATATCCTTGAGCGAGGAGTTGGTGATCTGAATGTCGAGCACCGCCATGAAGGCGCCCAGCATGCCGGCGGCGACCGCCAGCCAGGTGCGCCCGGAGACGTGCTCGTCGATCACGGGAAACGCTGGCGGCTTCGCCAGCGTGGTGGAGGGGCTGCTCATGGAAGCTTAGCGGGCGGTGGTCTGGGCGGCAGGAGCGGCAGGAGCTGCGGCGTGGCGCGCAGCCGGCTGCGTTTCAGGCTGATTGACTTCCACTTCGGCGATCACCGACATGCCCGGCACCAGGCGGCCATTCATGGCCTTGATGTCTTGCGGCTGGAAGACGATTTTCACGGGCACGCGCTGGACGATCTTGGTGAAATTGCCGGTGGCGTTATCGGCCGGCAGCAGCGCGAATTGCGCACCCGAGGCAGGCGCGAAGCTATCCACGGTACCCAGCAGTTTCTTGCCCGGCATGGCGTCGATCGTCACGTGCACGCTCTGGCCGCGGTGCAGATCGGCCAATTGGGTTTCCTTGAAGTTGGCGGTAACCCAGACGTTATCCTGCACGATGGCCGTCAATTGCTGGCCAGGCTGCACGCGCATACCCGTTTCCACGTTGCGCTTGCCGATGCGGCCGGCGACAGGCGCCAGGATGCGGTTGTATTGCAGCTGCTGTTCCGCGTCTTTCAATTGCACGCGCAGCACGGCCACTTGTGCCTTGGCCACGTCGCGCGCAGCTTGCGCCGCACCGATCTGCGCCTTCGCGGCCGAGGCGCTGTCGCGGCGGGCGGCCAGGTCGGCCACGGCGCTCGAGCGGGCCGCGTTGGCGCCGTCCAGTTCCGCTTTCGAGACGGCTTTCATCTGGCTCGTGTACAGCTGGCCATAACGCTCCGCATCCTGTTTCGCGCGCAGCAATTGCGCATCGGCTTGCGCCACTTGCGCCTGGGCGGCGCTGGCCTGCGCCTGCACTTGCGCGATCTGCGCGTCCGCTTGCAGCACTTGCTGCTCGGCGCTGGCGATCTGCGCGGCGATCTGCTCGGTTTTCACACGCTGGTCGAATGGATCGAGTTCAGCGATCACGTCACCCTCTTTCACCATTTGATTGTCGTCGATGAAGACCTTGGTGACGACGCCGGAAATGCGCGCCGAGACAGGGTGCACGTGGCCGGACACATAGGCGTTTTCCGTTTCCACGAAATAGTGGCTGCGGTACCACATGCGCGCGCCGGCGCCCAGCGCGACGAGGACAATCAGGCCGGCGATGATTTTGACGCGGTTGTTGGGTGGGGCGGAGCTGGCGGAAGCAGCGGGCGTGGAAGGTGCGGCAGGGGCCGCGGGTGGGACGGCGCTCAGCACCTTGTGCTCTGCCTGGCCTGGCTGGTTGGACATACTCGCTCCGAAAATGAAATGATATAGGTTCATTATTGGGCAAAGAAAAACCAAAGTCAAGAAATGAAACGATTGCATTTCATTTTAATTTGCACTACAGTGTGAGCCATCACTTACCTTCCACCTTATAAAGAGACCCAGACCATGTCCGATCCCGGCCTCAGCGATACCTTGCCCACCACGACAGAATCCGACGCCGCCCAGGAGCTTTCCTGCTGCGGCAAGCCGGCCGGCCGGCCGCGCGCGGCCGACATGGAGGCGCGCATGGAAAACCTGCTGCACACGGCCGGCTGCCTGTTTCTGGAAAAAGGGTATGGGAAGGTGAGCCTGGAAATGATCGCCCGCGAAGCCCATGTGGCCGTGCGCACGATTTACGTGAAGTTTGGCGGCAAGGCTGGCTTGTTCAATGCCGTGGTGGAATTGCGCCGTGCCGCCTACTTCTCGACCATGCCGGCGCTGGAAACGGATATGCGGCCCCTGCCCACCATCCTGGGCGAATTCGGCCTGCTGTTCGTGCAGCTCGTTACCATGCCGGCGGCCATCCGCCTGAATCGCATGGTGGTGGCCGAAGCGGCCACGCACCCGGAACTGGCGGAAACGTTTTACAAGGTGGGACCGGGACAGACGCGCGAGATGCTGACCAGGTTTTTCAGCCGTCCCGACATCGCGCCGCTGTTTCGCGCGGAATTGACGCCCTCCATCCTGACGCTGCACCTGCTCAATTGCCTGCTGGGAGATCAGATGTCGCGCCTGCTGTTTCCGCCGCAAGCCCAACCGGACGTGGCGCAATTGCGCGCCAAGGTAGCGCTCAGCCTGGACCTGTTCTTGCGCGGCACCTTGCGCCAGCCGCTGGCGAACTGACGCGGGAAGGCTGGCCGCGAAGGTCAGCCAGGGCGGCCGCCCTCTTCCTGCATCGCCGCTGCGGCATGCTCCTCGTTCAAGCCCAGCGCACGCAGGAAAGGCTGGGCTGCCGACGCAGCATCCAAGCCAAGTGAAGACTCACTTCCATCATGCCGTTCCGGGCCATAACGCATCAGGTCGAACGAGGTTTCAAAGCGCTGCGCAAGGAAATAGGTGCGGAAATAATCGAAGGAAAACGCCACCTGGCCATCGGTCCGCAGCAGCAAGCCCTGCGCATACAGCGGTGCCAGCCAGTCCCCGGCGGCTATGTTCCAGCCCTTCACAGCACAATAGTCGCTGGCAAAACGCTGCAGTTCCGCTTCGCCGAGGAATACGCTCTTGGCTTCGAACATCACGAACGCCAGCTCGATCAGGAATTCGCGCGCATCGGCCGCCGCGCCGGCAGCCGCGCGCTGCTGCACGCCCGCCTGACCCAGCAAACCATCGAGATAAGCGCGTTCGCCTGCCAGCTGCGGCAGCAAGGTGGCAAACACATGCTCGGCATCCATCTGCCCCGTTTCCTGGCCATTCGGCGTGTACAACACCGACAGAGCGAAGTTCTTGCTCACGTCGTCGAACTCGCGCAGCGACACCGTCCACTGCGTGCCTGCCGCGCCGCCATCGGCCGCAGCCTCGCTTGTACCGAACTCGAGCACGGAAAACGCCGCCATCTGGCCATGCGCACCGTACAGGCTACCGGGATTGCTCTTGAACAGGATGCCCAGCGACTTCATCAGTGAACTGGCATCACCCGTATGCTGGTGGCCATGGAACACGGCGTGGATATTCTTGTAGTGCGCGCGCTGCTCGGCGCTGGCGTGCTCATCTGCGGAGAAAAAACTGAAGCCCGCATTGCCCAGCGCCGCCGCCGCGACACCCTGCTGTCGGCTGCCCGGCACCAGGTAGTAACGCGCACCGGGCAAGCTGGCCGCCTGCAGCAGGGGGCGCAGGAAGTATTCGTAGACATACACGGGTGTCGTGCCGGCACAGGCGTCGGGCGCCACCAGCTGGCCCGTGAAGAAAATCGCATCGATCTGCTTGCCCGCCGCCAGGATAGCGGCCACATCCTGGCACAAGGCATGCAGCATCACGGCTTGCTCTTGCTCATCAGCCCGACGCAACCGGACATCGGCAATATGAAGGGCGGTAAATTTTTTCATCGTTGCAAAACTCTTTCAGTACAGCGGAATTTGACCGAACCCCACACTGGCAACATTCCTGGAAAAATCACGCGTTTCAATTGAAGCAGAACATGGTGACAGACCTCCATTCTGCCACTTTTTCCACACGGCAATACTCACCAATTTTCACAAGACGCCGCCGCGCCACGTTTTACTATGCCGCAGGTCAATGGAAATAAAAAAACCGGGAACATGTCCCGGTTTCTTGTACTGAAAGTTAACTCTTTATCAGCGCTTGCGCGGCGGCGGTAAGTCCGTGCACACGCCTTCGTACACTTCAGCAGCCATCCCGATCGACTCGCCCAGCGTCGGGTGCGGGTGGATGGTCTTGCCGATGTCGGTGCCGTCGCAGCCCATTTCGATGGCCAGCGCGATTTCACCAATCATGTCGCCCGCATGCGTGCCGACGATGGTGCCGCCGATGATGCGGTGCGTTTCCGCATCGAACAGCAGCTTGGTGAAGCCTTCGGCGCGGCCATTGGCCACGGCGCGGCCCGAGGCGGCCCACGGGAAGTGGCCCTTCTCGACCTTGATACCCTTGGCTTTCGCTTCGTCTTCCGTGATGCCGGCCCATGCCACTTCCGGGTCCGTGTAGGCGACCGAAGGGATCACTTTGACGTCGAAGTGCGACTTCTGGCCGGCGGCAGCTTCCGCTGCCACGTGGGCTTCATGCACGGCCTTGTGCGCCAGCATCGGCTGGCCCACCAGATCGCCGATGGCGAAGATGTTTGGCACATTGGTGCGCATCTGGCTGTCGACTTCGATGAAGCCACGGTCGGTGACAGTGACGCCGGCCTTGTCGGCAGCGAGCTTCTTGCCGTTCGGGCTGCGGCCCACGGCCACCAATACCAGGTCGTAGACTTGCGGCGCCGGCGCCGTGGCACCCGCTTCAGCTGCTTCGAACGTGACCTTGATGCCTTCCGGCAGCGCTTCCACCGCGACCGTCTTGGTCTTGGTCATGATGTTGTCGAAGCGTTTTTCATTGAACTTCTGCCACACCTTGACCGCATCGCGGTCCGCGCCCTGCATCAGGCCATCCATCATTTCGACCACGTCGATGCGCGCACCGAACGTGGAATACACGGTCGCCATTTCCAGGCCGATGATGCCGCCGCCGATGACCAGCATGCGTTTCGGGATCTGGCGCAATTCCAGCGCGCCCGTTGAATCGACGATGCGCGGGTCTTCCGGCACGAAGGGCAGTTTCACCACGGACGAACCGGCCGCGATGATGGCTTGCTTGAACTGCACGACTTTTTTCGAGCCGTCGCCTGCCGTCACTTCAATGTGATTCGCGGACAGGAACTGGCCTACGCCCGTCACCACTTGCGTCTTGCGCGCCTTGGCCATGCCGGCCAGACCGCCCGTCATGTTCGAGATCACGCCTTCCTTGTACTTGCGTACCTGGTCGATGTCGATCGTCGGTTTGGCAAACGTCACGCCGGTATTGCCCATGTGCGCCGTTTCATCGATGACGGAAGCGACGTGCAGCAGCGCCTTCGACGGGATGCAGCCCACGTTCAGGCACACGCCACCCAGGGTGGCGTAGCGCTCGACGATGACGGTGCTCAGGCCCAGATCGGCCGCGCGGAACGCCGCCGAGTAACCGCCAGGACCGCCGCCCAGTACCATCATGTCGACGTCGATGTCGACCTGGCCGCTGTAACTGCCGGCCGGGATGGCGGCGACAGGGGCTGCAGCAGTTACCGGAGCGGCTGCGGCAGGCGCAGCAGCGGCTACTGGGGCAGCAGCGGCGCCTTCAGCCGCTTCCACCACCAGCAGCGCGCTGCCTTCGGCGATCTTGTCGCCGACCTTGACCTTGATTTCCTTGACGACACCGGCGTGGGTCGATGGAATCTCCATGCTGGCCTTGTCCGATTCAACCGTGATCAGCGACTGGTCCACCTTGATGGTGTCGCCCACCTTGACCATCAGTTCGATGACTTCGACTTCCTTGAAGTCGCCGATATTCGGTACTTTTACCTCTACTGTGCTCATCAATCGCTCCTTACAGCAGAATTTTGCGCATGTCGGCCAGGACTTCGCCGAGGTACACGGAGAATCGCGCGCCCATCGCGCCATCGACCACACGGTGGTCGTACGACAGCGAAGTGCCCATCATCAAACGTGGCTGGAAGGCCTTGCCATCCCATACCGGCTTGATCGAGGCTTTCGACAGACCGAGAATCGCCACTTCCGGCGCATTCACGATAGGTGTGAAGTGCGTGCCGCCGATGCCGCCCAGGGACGAAATCGTGAAGCTGGCGCCCTGCATGTCGGCCGGTTTCAGCTTGCCTTCGCGCGCCTGCAAGGACAGTTCCGTCATTTCGCGGGCGATCTGCGAGACCGACTTCTGGTCCGCACCCTTGATCACGGGTACCACCAGGCCATTCGGCGTGTCGGCCGCGAAGCCGATGTTGTAGTACTGCTTGAGGATCAGGTTTTCGCCCTTGGCGTCGAGCGAGGCGTTAAACGCGGGGAATTTCTTCAGCGCGGCAACGGACGCCTTGATGACGAAGGCCAGCATGGTCAGCTTGGCCGCATCCTTGTTCTTCGCATTGGCGGCGTTGGTGTCGACGCGGAACGCTTCCAGGTCCGTCACATCCGCTTCGTCGAACTGCGTGACGTGCGGGATCATGACCCAGTTGCGGTGCAAATTCGGACCCGAGATTTTCTTGATGCGCGACAGCGGCAGCAGTTCGGTCGTGCCGAACTTGCTGAAGTCCAGCGACGGCCATGGCAGCAAGTCCAGGCCCACGCCGGAACCGGCCTTGGCGACCGGTGCATTGGCAGCACCTGGCGCGGCAACAGCGCCCGACATCACGCCCTTGACGAAGTTCTGCACGTCTTCCTGGGTGATGCGGCCCTTCGGACCGGAACCGCCCACGCTGGCCAGCTCCACGCCCAGTTCGCGTGCGAACTTGCGGATCGATGGCGACGCGTGCGCCAGCTTGCCGTTGACGGCAGGCGCGGCGGCAGGTGCTGGTGCTGCGGCGGCGACCGGTGCCGAAGCGACGGCAGCGGCTGGTGCGGCGGCAGCTTGCGCTGGCGCAGCGGCTGGGGCAGCAGCGGCAGCGGCGCCCGTCGTTTCCACCACCAGTACCAGACTACCCTTGGCGACCTTGTCGCCGACCTTGACTTTCAATTCCTTGACGATACCAGCGTGGCTCGATGGAATTTCCATGCTGGCCTTGTCCGATTCGACCGTCAGCAGCGACTGGTCCACCTTGATCGCGTCGCCGACCTTGACCATCAGTTCGATGACTTCGACTTCCTTGAAGTCGCCGATATCGGGCACGGTCACTTCCACCAGAGCCGGCGCGCCGGCAGGGGCGGCGGCAGCTGGCGCGGCAGCGGCGGGGGCGGCTTCAGCGGCAGGTGCGGCAACTGGTGCGGCGGCGGCAGGCGCAGGCGCCGAGGCGTCATCCGCCACTTCCAGCAGCAGCACCAGCGAACCTTCGGCGATCTTGTCGCCCACGTTGACTTTCAATTCCTTGACGACACCGGCGTGGCTCGATGGAATTTCCATGCTGGCCTTGTCCGATTCGACCGTGATCAGGGACTGGTCAACCTTGACCGTGTCGCCTGGCTTGACCATCAGTTCAATGATCTCGACTTCCTTGAAATCGCCGATATCCGGGACTTTGACTTCCACAATGCTCATAGCTTGCTCCGTTATTTTATTTGTCAGATGGACCCGCACACACGCCAGGGCGGCACTTTCGCACCGCCCTGGCATCATCGGGTCCGCACAACGATTACTGGGTCACCGGATTCGGTTTGTTCGCGTCGATGCCGTACTTGGCGATCGCCTGCTCCACCACCGACACGTCGATCTTGCCTTCGTCAGCCAGCGATTTGAGCGCGGCCACGGTGACATAATAACGGTTCACTTCGAAGAACTCGCGCAGCTTGGCGCGGCTGTCCGAGCGGCCAAAGCCATCGGTGCCCAACACTTTGTAGGTGCGGCCCTTCGGCATGAAGGCGCGGATCTGTTCTGCAAACGCGCGCATGTAGTCGGTCGTGGCGACGATCGGGCCGTCCGTGTCCTGCATCAGCGACGTCACGTAAGGCACGCGCTGCTGTTTCGACGGGTTGACCATGTTCCAGCGTTCCGCATCCTGGCCATCGCGGGCCACCAGGGTCAGCGACGGCGCCGACCACACGTCGGCGGCCACGCCCCAGTCGTTTTGCAACAGTTCGGCGGCGAAGATCGATTCGCGCAGGATGGTGCCGCAGCCGATCAGTTGTACGCGCAGCTTGGCGTCCGCCTGGCCTTCCTGCAGCTTGTACATGCCTTTCAGGATGCCTTCTTCCTGGCCTGGCTTGATGCCTGGCTGGGCGTAGTTCTCGTTCATGATCGTGATGTAGTAGAACACATCTTCCTGGTTGGCGATCATGCGGCGCAGGCCGTCCTGGATGATGACGGCGACTTCATGGCTGAAGGTCGGATCGTACGGCATGCAGGTCGGGATGGTCGCGGCGAAGATATGGCTGTGGCCATCTTCGTGCTGCAAGCCTTCGCCGTTCAGGGTCGTGCGGCCGGCCGTGCCGCCCATCAGGAAGCCGCGGGCGCGCATGTCGGCCGAAGCCCACACCTGGTCGCCGATGCGCTGGAAGCCGAACATCGAGTAGAAGGTGTAGAACGGGATCATGATGCGGTCGTTGGTCGAATACGACGTCGCCGCAGCGATCCACGAGCTCATGCCGCCCGCTTCGTTGATGCCCTCTTGCAGGATCTGGCCGGCCTTGTCTTCGCGGTAGTACATGACCTGGTCTTTGTCGACCGGCTCGTACAACTGGCCTTTCGGGTTGTAGATGCCGATCTGGCGGAACAGGCCTTCCATGCCGAAGGTACGCGATTCATCGACCAGGATAGGCACCACGCGCTGGCCCAGGTTCGGGTCTTTCAGCAGGGTCGAAATGACGCGCACGAACGCTTGCGTGGTCGAGATTTCGCGGCCTTCCGGCGTGGCATCGAGCACGTTCTTGAACGCGTCCAGGCCAGGCACGGGCAGGGTTTCTTCCGACTTCTGGCGGCGCTGCGGCAGGTAGCCACCGAGGGCCTTGCGGCGCTCGTGCAGGTAGACCATTTCCGGCGCGTCGTCGGCTGGCTTGAAGAACGGAATATCGGCCAGCTTGTCGTCAGGGATAGGCAGCGAGAAGCGGTCGCGCATTTCGCGGATGGCTTCGTCGTCGAGTTTTTTCGTCTGGTGCGCCGTGTTGCGCGCTTCGCCGGACTTGCCCATGCCGTAGCCCTTGACGGTTTTCACCAGCAGGACGGTCGGCTGGCCCTTGTGTTCCTGGGCGATCTTGAAGGCCGCGTAGATCTTGTGCGGATCGTGGCCGCCACGGGTCAGGCGCCAGATGTCGTCGTCCGTCATGTTGGCAACCATTTCCAGCAGCTTCGGATGCTTGCCGAAGAAGTGCTTGCGCACGTAGGCGCCGTCCTTGGCCTTGTAGTTCTGGTATTCGCCGTCGACGGTTTCCATCATCACGCGCTGCAGGATGCCTTCCTTGTCTTGCGCCAGCAGGGCATCCCAGCCCGGACCCCAGATGACCTTGACGACGTTCCAGCCGGCGCCACGGAATTCGCCTTCGAGTTCCTGGATGATCTTGGTGTTGCCGCGCACAGGGCCGTCCAGGCGCTGCAGGTTGCAGTTGACCACGATGACCAGGTTGTCGAGCATGTCGCGTGCGGCCAGGCCGATCGCGCCCAGGGATTCCGGCTCGTCCATCTCGCCATCGCCACAGAAGGCCCAGATCTTGCGGTTGTCGGTCTTGGCGATGCCGCGTGCGTGCAGGTATTTCAGGAAGCGCGCCTGGTAGATCGCCATGTGCGGGCCCAGGCCCATCGACACGGTCGGGAACTGCCAGAAATCCGGCATCAGTTTAGGATGCGGGTACGAAGACAGGCCCTTGCCGTCGACTTCCTTGCGGAAGTTCAGCATTTGCTCTTCCGTCAGGCGGCCTTCGAGGAAAGCGCGCGCGTAGACGCCAGGCGAGGAGTGGCCCTGGATGTACAGCAGGTCGCCGCCGTGGTCGGCCGTTGGCGCGTGCCAGAAGTGGTTGAAACCGATGCCCAGCATGTTCGCCAGCGAAGCGAACGAGGACAAGTGGCCACCCAGGTCGCCGTCGGCGCGATTCGCCTTGACCACCATGGCCATGGCGTTCCAGCGCATCCACGAGCGCAGGCGCTCTTCGTATTCCAGGTTGCCGGGACAGTGTGCTTCTTGCTTGGTGGGGATGGTATTGACGTAGGCGGTGGTGCTGGAGAACGGGATCTGGGCGCCACGGCGGCGGGCCAGGTCAACCATGCGCTCCATCAGGTAATGCGCGCGTTCCGGACCTTCATTTTCCAGAACGGCTTCGAGCGCGTCCAGCCACTCCTTGGTTTCCTGCATATCCGGGTCGGTGCCGATCTGTGTCGTTACCTGGTTCAGTTGAGCTGACATCTGTTGAGTCTCCTTTGTGAACGCCCCACCCCGATTTTCCGGATCGCTGTCGGACGGTATTTCGCTGATTATTTACTATTAAGTCGGTTTAGTGTGGGGATTCTAACAGCGTATTTACTATTTTTCAAATTACGATATAGCATTTCATATTATGAAATTACCCTATGAAATTTATGCTGCACTGCCGCAAATTCTGCCCGGAAATTAGGGTGATCAAAGTGCCAAAAACGAATGTACACCCCGGTCGCCCGCACAGGCATACCGGGCCAAGCGGGCCTGAAAAATGTCGAGGGCAAGGCGCGGCGACACAGACAGTACGCCAGTACGGCAAGGAGCTGCAACGCCGCCATCGGCATTTTCTCAGGCCCGCGTCTCTGGCCCGCTTTTATGCCGGGCCAAGCGGGCCTGAAAAATGTCGAGGGCAAGGCGCGGCGACACAGACAGTACGCCAGTACGGCAAGGAGCTGCAACGCCGCCATCGGCATTTTCTCAGGCCCGCGTCTCTGGCCCGCTGTTGTTACGCCAAAACCGCCCCTTTGCGCCGCCCGGCTTTATAATCTGTCTTTTCCCTCCCACACAGCCTCCCTACCATGCCAGCACAACTGATCGACGGAATCGCCCTCTCCCAAAAACTGCGCAGCGAGATCGCCACGCGCGCCGCCGCCCTCACGGCCAAGGGCACCCAGCCCGGCCTGGCCGTGATACTCGTCGGCGAAGACCCGGCCAGCCAGGTGTATGTCCGCAACAAGGTCAAGGCGTGCGGCGACGTGGGTTTCCACTCGGTGCTGGAAAAATATGAAGCGGACCTGTCCGAAGCGGACTTGCTGACACGCATCGCCAGCCTGAACGCGGACCCCGCCATCCACGGCATCCTCGTACAAATGCCCTTGCCCAAGCACATCAACCCGCACAAGGTCATCGAAGCGATCTCCACGACGAAAGACGTGGATGGCTATTCCGTCCTGAGCGCCGGCGAACTGATGACGGGCTTGCCGGGCTTTCGCCCGTGCACGCCGTATGGTTGCATGAAATTGATCGAAAGCACGGGCGTGGACCTGCGCGGCAAGCACGCCGTCGTCATCGGCCGCAGCAACACCGTCGGCAAGCCGATGGCCCTGCTGCTCTTGCAAGCGAACGCTACCGTCACCATCTGCCATAGTGCGACCCCGGACCTGGGCCTGTACACGCGCCAGGCGGACGTGGTCGTGGCCGCCGTCGGCCGCCGCAACACCCTGACGGCAGACATGGTCAAGCCGGGCGCCATCGTCATCGACGTGGGCATGAACCGCGACGATGACGGCAAGCTGTGCGGTGACGTGGATTTTGCCGGCGTGAAAGAAGTCGCCTCGCACATCACGCCCGTGCCGGGTGGCGTGGGTCCGATGACGATCACGATGTTGTTGATGAACACGGTCGAAGCTGCCGAGCGCGTGTAAGACACCGGGGGCGGCATGACCGCCCCTTTTAATATATGGAACCGACGATGAATACCAACCCCCTGCTTGATTTTTCCGGCCTGCCACGCTTCGACGCGATCACGCACGAGCATGTCACGCCTGCCATCGATACCCTCCTGGAACAGGCACGCGCCACGGTGGCGCAGCTGGAAGCGCCCATGGAAGAAGTGAGCTGGGACAACTTCGTCGCGCCCCAGGACCAGATCGCCGAAACCCTGGGCCGCGCCTGGAGCATCGTCAACCACTTGAATAGCGTGATCGATACGCCGGAACTGCGCGCCGCCTACAATGCGAACCTGCCCAAGGTGACGGAGTTCTTGACCGAGCTGGGCCAGAACGAAATCCTCTTCGGTAAATACAAGCAATTGCAAGCCCGTGCCGATTTCGCCAGCCTGTCGCCGGCGCGCCGGCGCATCGTCGAGAATGCCGTACGCGACTTCCGCCTGGGCGGCGCCGAGTTGCCCGAAGACAAGAAAGAGCGCTTTGGCGCCATCCAGGAAGAACATGCGGCCGTCGGTACGCGTTTTTCCGAAAACGTGCTCGACGCCACGAATGACTACAAGTTGCTGGTCGAGAACGAAAGCGATCTGGCCGGCTTGCCCGACGACGTGAAGGCCGCCGCGCGCGCCGCCGCCGAAAAAGCGGGCAAGCAAGGGTACGAATTCTCGCTGCACTTCCCGTCGTATTACCCGATCCTGCAATTTGCCGACAATCGCGCGCTGCGCGAAACCATCTACCGCGCCAACGCCACCAAGGCCTCGGACCAGGGCGAGGTCTTCAGCAAGAAAGAGGACTGGGACAACACGCACAACATCGTCACCTTGTTGCGCCTGCGCAACGAAGAGGCACAACTGCTCGGCTACGCCAATTTCGCCGAAGTGTCGCTGGTTTCCAAAATGGCCACCTCGCCCGCACAAGTCATCGCTTTCCTGGAAGACCTGGCCCAACGCGCGCGCCCGTTCGCCGAAAAGGACCTGGCGGAACTGCAACAGTTCGCCCGCGAAGAACTGGGCATCGCCGAACTGCAAGCGTGGGACGTGCCGTACGCTTCCGAAAAGCTGCAGGAACGCCGCTACGCGTTCTCGGCCCAGGAAGTCAAACAGTATTTCCCTGAACACAAGGTGATCGACGGCTTGTTCCGCCAGATCCAGAACCTGTTCGCCGTCGAGATCAAACCCGATACGGCGCCCGTCTGGCACCCGGACGTGCGCTTTTACCGCATCGAGCGCGACGGCCAGCTGGTCGGCCAGTTTTATCTAGACCTGTATGCGCGCGCGGGCAAAAGCGGCGGCGCCTGGATGGACGACGCGCGCGGCCGACGCGCCGATGCACAGCACGTGCAAACGCCGATCGCTTATCTGACCTGTAACTTCACGCAGCCGGCCGTGCTTGACGGTAACGTCCAGCCAGCGCTGTTTACGCACGATGAAGTGATCACCCTGTTCCACGAATTCGGCCACGGCCTGCACCATATGCTGACGGTCGTCGACGAGCTGGGCGTGTCGGGCATTGCCGGCGTCGAATGGGATGCCGTGGAACTGCCATCGCAATTCATGGAAAACTTCTGCTGGGAATGGGAAGTGCTCGAGCACATGACGGCGCATGCCGTCACGGGCGAGCCGCTGCCGCGCGCGCTGTACGACAAGATGCTGGCGGCCAAGAATTTCCAGTCCGGCTTGCAAACCCTGCGCCAGGTGGAATTTTCCTTGCTCGACATGCATTTGCACTATGACTACGATGCCAGCACGGGCCAGAGCGTGCAGCAGCTGATCGACGGCGTGCGCGCCAAGTTCGCGCTGATCATCCCGCCCCCGTTCAACCGCTTCCAGAATGCCTTCGGGCATATCTTCGCTGGCGGCTACGCGGCCGGCTACTACAGCTACAAGTGGGCCGAGGTGCTATCTGCCGACGCCTATGCGGCGTTTGAAGAAGCCCGCGCGCTGGGACCGGCCGCCACCACGGCAGCGGGCAAGCGCTACCTGCAAGAAATCCTGTCCGTCGGCGGCTCGCGCCCGGCGCTCGAATCGTTCACGGCCTTCCGTGGCCGCGAACCGTCGATCGATGCCCTGCTGCGCCATAGCGGCATGGCCGCCTGAAGGGTAATATGAGCAACACCATGAGCCGCGTCGATTTTCACAGCAACGTGCCGGACAAGCTGGCTTACGCCTGCCGCCTGGCACGCAAGGCGTATATGGCTGGCAACAAGGTCGTCGTGCTGGCGGCCGACAGCGCACAGCTCGACGCCTTGAACAGCGCCATGTGGACCATTTCCGCCACGGATTTCCTGCCGCATGTGCTGGCCGGCGACCCGCTGGCGGCGCAAACGCCCATCATCCTGACCGATGACGAAGCGGCGGAGCTGCCGCACCACGACATCCTCGTCAACCTGTCGCAGTTGCCGCCCACCAATTACGCGCAATTCCAGCGCGTCTTTGAAATCGTTTCCATGGATGAGCAAGATGCGCAGGCGGGCCGCCAGCGTTTCCTGCACTACCGCCAGCAAGACGTGCAGCTGACGCACTTCGTGGCGGGTAACTCAGCGGACAAACAATGAACCAACAGCCATTCGACCAGGGCATTCCCCTGCTGACGGAGGTGCTGCTGGGGCCGGAAGTGTCGGAGGCGGCGCCCGTCGCGGCGGCTGTCGAGGAAGCGTCGGCGTTGCCACCAAGCGCCGTGCAGCCGGACTGGGATGCCATCGAACAGCGGCTGACGCAGCGCATCCTGCACCAGGTGCAGGGCAAGATCGACCATCTGCTGGAAGAACGCATCGCCCACGTCCTGCAGACGGCCCTGCAAAACGCCCTGATCGGCATGCGCGGCGCCCTGCGCGCAGACTTGCAGCAGTCGCTGGAACAGATCGTGGCGCATGCCGTCAGCCATGAGCTGGGACACCTGCACCCGCCTGCACAGCAATCAAGCCACTTTTACCCCTGACAGCGAATTGCCGGGGTCGGACCCTGAGGGTCCGACCCCAGTCCTTGCCGTTGGGTTATGAGCATGCCGCGCAATGTCGGGTTACGCGCTGCGCGCTAACCCGACCTACCCGACCTATCCTATTCTTTCCTCCAACGCCATTCTTTGGTGCGCTCGCGCCTGCAAAACCGGTGCATCGCGCCTCAGTTTGGTGATTGTGACGACAAAATGCAAAAAGCCCCAAATGCGGCTTTGCGCCGCCTGTTTTTTGTTGTACCTTTCTTCACACGTACCGCCAGTCGTAGCGGTTTCACGAGACGCCGCCGTATCTTTATCCATTGGAGAATGTTTATGCTGCTCAAGACCAAAGTCCTTCCTCTCGCCCTCGCCCTCGCTTTTGCCGGCCATGCGGGCGCGCAGGAAATCATCAAGATAGGCCACGTCGCCCCGGTCTCTGGCGCCAGCTCCCACCTGGGCAAGGATAACGAGAACGCGGCCAAGATGGCCATCGAGGATTTGAACGCCAAAGGCTTCAAGATCGACGGCAAAGCCGTCAAATTCGTGCTGGTGCCCGAAGATGACGCAGCCGATCCCAAGCAGGGCACGGCCGTGGCGCAAAAGCTGGTCGATGCCAAGGTCAACGGCGTCGTCGGCCACCTGAACTCGGGCACGACGATTCCCGCCTCGCGCATTTACTTCAATGCCGGCATTCCACAGATTTCGCCGGCCGCCACCAACCCGACGTACACGCAGCAGAAATTCAACACGGCCTTCCGCGTCGTGGCCAATGACAACAAGCTGGGGGGAACGCTGGGCGCGTATGCCGTGGGCAAGCTGCAGGCGAAGAAAATCGCCGTCATCGATGACCGCACGGCCTACGGCCAGGGCGTGGCAGAACAGTTCGTCAAGGGCGCCAAGAAGGCGGCACCTGGCGTGCAAATCGTTGGCAAGGAATTTACGAATGCCAACGCGACCGACTTCAATGCCATCCTGACCAGCATCAAGTCGAAGAGTCCCGACCTGATCTTCTTTGGCGGCATGGATTCCGTGGGCGGCCCCATGCTGCGCCAGATGAAGGCACTGGGCATCAAGGCCAAGTTCATGGGTGGCGATGGCTTGTGCACGGAACCGCTGGGCAAGCTGGCCGGCGACGCCGTGGGCGAAGACATGGTCACCTGCGCGGAAGCGGGCGGCGTGACGGGCACGCAGCAAAAAGGCATGGACGATTTCCGCGCCCGCTACAAGCAGAAATACAATATGGAAGTGCAGCTGTACGCGCCGTACGTCTACGATGCCGTGATGACCATGGCCACCGCCATGGCCGACGCCAAATCGTCGAAACCGTCCGTCTACCTGCCATTCCTGGCCAAGGTGCACTACCAGGGCGTGACGGGCCCGATCTCGTTCGATGCCAACGGCGACATCAAGGATGGCGCGCTGACGTTGTTCACCTATCGGGATGGCAAGAAAACCAAGATGGAAGTCATCAAGTAAGCGGCTGTTCAGCCACATAAGCGAGTAAACCTTCGGCCAGCGCGTCGAAGGTGGCGCGGCAGCGCAGGCTGCCGCGCAAGTCTGCATGCATGGTGACCCAGGTTTCCATCGGTAGCGCAAACGCTTGCGGCAACACGCGCCGCAAGGCCGGATCACGCGCCGCCAGCCCCGCCTGGCACACGCCGATGCCGGCGCCCGCGCGTATCAGGGCCAGTTGCGCCAGGTCGCTGTCGCTGCGCCAGGCAAAGTTTTCCCGCGAAAAATCCTCAAAGGCAGCGCCCGCATTGCGCACGAAGGGACTCGCCTCGTCGTAGCCGATGACGGCGTGTTGCGCCAGATCCGGCAAACCCGCCGGCACGCCATGGCGCGCCAGGTAATCCGCGTGCGCGTACAGGCCCAGTTCGATATCGCCCACCTTGCGCGCCACCAGCTGTTCCTGGCGCGGGCGCAGCATGCGCACGGCGATATCTGCCTCGCGGCGCAGCAAATCCTGCACCTTGTTGCTCAGCACCAGTTCAATGACCAGTTCCGGATGGCGTTCGCGCAGGCGCGCCAGGATGGGCGGCAGCACCTCCACGCCCACCACTTCGCTGGCCGCAATGCGCACGACGCCGGCCACGCCCTGCCCCTGGCTGCTGGCGGCGCGCTGCATCAGGGCCGCCGTGTGCTCCATCGTTTCCGCATGGGGCCGCAGCGCCAGCGCCACTTCCGTGGGCAGCAAGCCCTGCTGGGAACGCGTAAACAGGGTCGCGCCCAGCGCCTGCTCGAGCGCGGCGATGTGCCGGCCGACGGTGGGCTGCGTGATGCCCAGCGCGCGGGCCGCGCCAGACAGTGAGCCGTGCTGCAGCACGGCCAGCAGCGAACGATAGTATTCCCAGGCAATGGTGGTAGTCATACATAAATGTATAGCCTCTGCTCGATGTTCGTCAATTCTCAATTAGCCTTGCGCGGCAGATACTGGCGCCATCAACCACACGGAGGACAATATGGACAAAACAGTATTGGTACTGGGCGCCACGGGCGGCATCGGCGGCGAGATGCTGCGCCAGCTCCTGGCGGCGGGCTGGCAGGTACGCGCCTTGACGCGGAGAGAAACGCAGCCGGAGCATTGCGACCGTGTTGCATGGCTGCGCGGCGATGCGCTGTCGCGCGCGGACGTGCTGGCGGCCGCCAAAGGCTGCGCCGTCATCGTGCACGCCGTCAACCCGCCCGGCTACCGCCACTGGGGCCGGCTGGTGCTGCCCATGCTCGACAACACCATCGCCGCGGCGATTGCCGAAGGCGCCACCATCGTGCTACCCGGCACCGTGTACAACTTTGGCCCCGACGCGTTTCCCGTGCTGGCAGAGGACGCGCCGCAGCACCCGCAGACGCGCAAGGGCGCCATCCGCGTGGAACTGGAAGCACGGCTGGAACGGGCCAGTACCCAGGGCGCCAGGGTCCTGATCGTGCGCGCGGGCGACTTCTTCGGTCCCCGCGCCGGCAATAACTGGTTTTCGCAGGGCCTCGTCAAGCCTGGCCAGAGCGTGCGCAGCGTGCTGTATCCGGGTGCGCCCGGCGTTGGCCATCAATGGTCCTACCTGCCCGACGTGGCGCGCACCATGCTGCAATTGCTGGCCATGCGCGCCACCTTGCCCGCGTTTTCGCGCTTTCACATGGCCGGCCACTGGGACCACGACGGCCGGCAAATGACGGGGGCGATTGCCCGCGTGGTGAAACAGGCCACGGGAGCCACGCCCGCCATCCGGCGCTTTCCATGGTGGCAGGTGGCATTGGCGTCGCCGTTTGTGGCGACTCTGCGCGAAATGCGCGAGATGCGCTATCTGTGGCAAACTCCGCTACAGATGGACAACGCGCAACTGCTGGCCGTGCTGGGCCAGGAGCCGCATACGCCGCTCGACGAGGCGGTGCGAACGACATTGGCGAGCATGGCTAATCTGCACAAGACGGCAGGCAAAAAAAAATGCGCCGGGATTGCCGGCGCGCTAATTGCAGGTACTGCGGCACAGATTATTTCTGTGCCAGTACCCATTTAACCAGGGTGCGGGCTTCCGCATCGCTCACTTGCGGATTGGCTGGCATCGGGATCGCGCCCCAGGTGCCGGAACCGCCCTTCATGACTTTCGCCACGAGCTTGGCTTCCGCGTCTTTTTGACCGGCATATTTGGCCGCCACGTCTTTATACGCAGGACCCACCAGTTTCGTGCTCACCGCATGGCAAGCCATGCAGTTTTTTGCTTTTGCCAGGTCCGGATTGGCCAACGCTGCTTGCGATGCCAGAGCCGATACGGTCAATACACTCACCAACATAAAACGTTTCATTTGTCTTTTCTCCAAAGTTACTTCCTGCGGCATTTTACTGTGTTTCCGCAGATGCACCACGAGCCCAGATCAAGCGTTTCAATGTAGTAACGCAATGTAGTAGCGATTAGGCACTCATATTCTGCCCCATCTGCGCACGCATGACCATGTTGTTTGTAAGGCGATGTAACGACAGACAGCCCCGCACAGTCAAACGGGGCCGGCCGTCGCACATATACAACAAATCAGCGTTTCTGCTTTTTCAGCTGCGACAGGTCGCGCACGGCGCCGCGGTCGGCCGACGTCGTCAGCGCCGCATACGCCTGCAGCGCCTGCGACACGTAGCGCTCGCGCTTGACGGGCAGCCAGGCATCGTCGCCCTTCGCTTCCATGGCGGCGCGGCGCGCGGCCAGCTCGGTATCGGTGACGCGCAGGTTGATGCTGCGCTCGGGGATATCGATGTCGATGAAGTCGCCCTCTTCCACCAGGCCGATGGCGCCGCCTTCGGCCGCTTCCGGCGAAGCGTGGCCGATCACCAGGCCCGAGGAGCCGCCCGAGAAGCGCCCGTCCGTGAACAGCGCGCACGCCTTGCCCAGGCCCTTGGATTTGATGTACGAGGTCGGATACAGCATTTCCTGCATGCCGGGACCGCCTTTCGGGCCTTCGTAGCGGATGATGACGACGTCGCCCTCATGCACGGTATCGGCCAGAATCGCTGCAACAGCGGTATCCTGGCTTTCGAACACGCGCGCCTTGCCCGAAAATTTCAAAATGCTTTCATCGACGCCGGCCGTCTTGACGATGCAGCCCTTTTCGGCCAGGTTGCCGTACAGGACGGCCAGGCCGCCATCCTGCGAATACGCATGCGCCTTGTCGCGGATGCAGCCGGTGGCGCGGTCCTTGTCGACGGCCGCAAAACGCTCCGACTGCGAGAACGCCGTCTGCGTCGGCACGCCGCCCGGGGCGGCACGGAACAGTTCATGCACGGCCGGATTGTCCGTGCACATGATGTCGTTTTGCGCGATGGCGTCGGCCAGGGTCGGCGCGTGGATGGTCGGTAAAGTGGTGTTGAGCAGGCCGGCGCGCGCCAGTTCGCCCAAAATGCCCACGATGCCGCCCGCGCGGTGCACGTCTTCGATATGGTATTTGTCCGTCATCGGCGCTACCTTGCACAGGCACGGTACCTTGCGCGAGATGCGGTCGATGTCGGCCATGGTGAATTCCACTTCCGCCTCGTGCGCGGCGGCCAGAAGGTGCAGCACGGTATTCGTCGAGCCGCCCATGGAGACGTCAAGCGCCATGGCATTTTCAAACGCGGCCTTGGTGGCGATCGAGCGCGGCAGCACCGAGTAATCGTCCTGCTCGTAATGGCGCTTGGCCAGTTCGACGATCAGACGACCCGCACGCAGGAACAGCTGCTGGCGGTCCGAGTGCGTGGCCAGAATCGTGCCGTTGCCGGGCAGGGCCAGGCCCAGCGCTTCGGTCAGACAGTTCATCGAGTTGGCCGTAAACATGCCGGAGCAGGAACCGCAGGTCGGACAGGCCGAACGTTCGATTTCCGCCACGTCGGCGTCGGACACGCTGCTGTCGCCCGCCTTGATCATGGCGTCGACCAGATCGAGCTTGATGATCTTCTGCGTGCCGTTGACCACCTTGACGACCTTACCCGCTTCCATCGGCCCGCCGGAAATAAACACGACGGGGATGTTGATGCGCATGGCGGCCATCAGCATGCCCGGCGTGATCTTGTCGCAGTTCGAGATGCACACCATGGCGTCGGCGCAGTGGGCATTGACCATGTATTCGACGGAGTCGGCGATCAGGTCGCGCGAGGGCAGCGAATACAGCATGCCGCCGTGACCCATGGCGATGCCGTCATCGACGGCGATGGTATTGAATTCCTTGGCCACGCCGCCGGCCGCCTCGATCTCGCGCGCCACCATCTGCCCCAGGTCTTTCAGATGCACATGACCGGGCACGAATTGCGTGAACGAGTTGACGACGGCGATGATCGGCTTGTCGAAGTCGCCATCCTTCATGCCGGTGGCGCGCCACAGGGCGCGGGCGCCAGCCATGTTGCGGCCGTGGGTGGTGGTGCGGGAGCGGTATTGCGGCATGATGGGGTCCTTCCAAGGATGATTGATGCCTGACTGCGCGGATTTTCAACAAAACCCTGCATGCAGTGGGGGTACGTCAGATTGCCTTGTGCGCGCCCCACTGTCAAATATATGATGCACATGTCTGTGAGTCGTTTTGCATATCACAGCAATCAATCCGCATGGAAACGCATATGAACCTTGAACTGCGCCAGCTGCGCTATTTTGTTACCGTTGCCGAGGAATTGCACTTCGGCCGCGCCGCCGCGCGCCTGCACATGACGCAGCCGCCCCTGTCGCAAACCATCATGGCGCTGGAAGAGCTGCTGGGCGCGCCCCTGTTCGTGCGCACCCGGCGCGAAGTGCAGCTGACGCCGGCCGGCAGCGCCCTGCTGCCCGAGGCGCGCCGGCTGCTGGCGCAGGCGCTCGATTTGCCCGCGCTGGTACGGCGGGCCGCGCAGGGCGAGGCGGGGCGTCTGAGCCTGGCTTTCGTTTCCTCGGCCGACTACAGCGTGCTGCCGCCCTTGCTGCGCGCCTACCAGACGGCCTATCCGCAAGTGCAGATCGCGCTGCAGGAAGCCACCTCCGACTTGCAGCTTGACGAATTGCTGGCCGGGCGCACGGATGCAGGCCTGTTGATCCCGCCCCTGCCCGAGAAGGCGAAGGGAGAGCTCGATTACCTGCCCGTGCTGGCCGAAGCGCTGGTGCTGGCCGCGCCGTCCGGCCTCGCCATATTGACTACGCCCGGCCCCGTGCGCCTGCGCGACTTGCCGCCCCTGCCTTTGATCATTTTCCCGCGCGCGATATCGCCCGCCCTGCACGACGCCATCCTCGGCGTGTTCCGCGCGGCCGGCATCACGCCGCAGATCGGCCAGGAAGCGATCCAGATGCAAACCATCGTCAGCCTCGTCTCGGCTGGCATGGGCATCGCGCTTGTGCCACAATCGGTATCGAATCTGATGCGCCCGGGCGTAGAATACAGGCCGCTGCAGGACGCCACGCCGCTGGTGGAAACGGGCCTGGCCTGGCGCCGCGACAATCCGTCCGCCGTGCTGCAAGGTTTCCTGGCGCTGCTGCGCAAGCAGATCAGCGCGACTGCCGATTAAATTAAGTGGCCGCTAAGGCAAAAAACCGCAAGCGCCCCCATACTACGCAACCTTGGCTTTAAACAAAGAAAGAAACCCCATGCTGATCCACCCGATGCCCGACCCGATCGCCATACAAATCGGCCCGCTCGCCGTGCACTGGTACGGCCTGATGTACGTGCTGGCCTTCGCCCTGTTCATTATCCTGGGCAGAGTGCGCATCAAGCAGCCGCACATCGCCGTGCTGGGCTGGAAGAAGGAAGACCTCGATGACATGCTGTTCTACGGCATGCTGGGCGTGGTGATCGGCGGGCGTCTGGGCGAAGTGCTGTTCTACCGCCCCGCATACTTCATGCACAATCCGCTCGAGATCTTCATGGTCTGGCATGGCGGCATGTCCTTCCATGGCGGCTTCCTCGGCGTCATCCTGGCCATGTATCTGTGGAGCCGCAAGGCGGGACGCAACCTGTTCGACGTGCTCGACTTCATCGCGCCGCTGGTGCCGCTCGGTTATGCGGCCGGCCGCCTGGGCAACTTCATCAATGCAGAACTGCCGGGCCGCATTGCGCCGGACAGCCTGCCATGGGCCATGCAGTGGCCGGGCATCCCGTATCCCGTGCACCCGTCGCCCCTCTACCAGATGCTGGTCGACGGTATTTTGGTGTTCATCATCCTGTGGCTGTTTGCGCGCAAGCAGCGTCCGCGCATGGCCGTGGGCGCCATGTTCACCCTGCTGTACGGCTGCGCGCGCTTCTTCACGGAATACTTCCGCACGCCGGACTGGGAAGTCGTCTGGCTGGGCGTGCCGATCACCTCGGGCCAGATGCTGTCGCTGCCGATGATCGTCGGCGCCATCGCGCTGCTGGTGTGGGCGTATAAAAGCCAGGTGATGGGCACGCCGCCCACCAAGGCCCGCGTGGCGGACGCCTGATCGGCTGCCCTAGGCCTTCAACCTGCTTGTAATCACTTTCCATTGCGCCGGCGTCACCGGCGTGATGGACAAACGGCTGCCCTTCTTCAACAACAGCATGTCTTCCAGTTCCGGCATCTGGCGCATTTCGGACAGGGGTAGCAGTGCCGTCTTCTTCACGCCGCGCACGTCGACGCTGATCCAGCGCGGCTGTTCAAGCGTCGCCTTCGGGTCGAAATACTTGCCCCCCTCTTCAAACTGGCTGTGATCGGGATACGCGCCGCTGGCCACTTCGGCCACGCCCGCCACGCCCGGTTGCGGGCAGCTGGAATGATAAAACAGCACGCCATCGCCAGGCCGCATGCCATCGCGCATGAAGTTGCGCGCCTGGTAGTTGCGCACGCCGAACCACGGCATGGTGTGCTGCGGCGCGGCCATCAGGTCGTCGATGCTTACTTCATCGGGTTCGGATTTCATCAGCCAATATTGTTTCATCTAGACTCCGTGTGAAAGCGACAGACGTAAAAAAACGGTTGCGCATGATGCGGCAACCGTTTTCAGTTGTACTTACAAATGTAATGCAAATTAGGCCCCGCCTGTGCCGCTATGCCGGCATCCCGAACCAAACGGTTCAAGGTGGTCACGTTAGTTCAATTTCGGGTTCGTCGAACGAGCGACGCTCACTCCCATCAAACAAAATTCGCAACCGATGCGCATAAATGGTTCAAGGAATATATGGCAATCGCGAACACCGCAGGGTAGACCCAAGTTTACTCCTTTGGCCGCGCATCGCAAAGACAAATCGTCGCGTGCACGCTTAAAAAAGGTTTTCCTGGGGCGTCAGTGCACTATCCAGGACAGTGTGCATGGCCGAGATCTTTTGCTTCACTTCGAGTATCGTCAATTCCGACAGCGGACCTTGCGGCGACTTCACGGAGAGGAATTCGGCGGCCACGCCCAGGGCGGCCAGCACGGCGATGCGGTCATTGCCCTTGACCTTGCCCGCGTCGCGAATGGCTTTCATTTTACTATCGAGATAGATTGCCGCTTCGCGCAGTGCGCGCTCTTCACCGTCGCGGCACACCATGCTGTAGGACTGGCCCATGATATTGACATCGACACGCGGCATTACGCTTCCTTCTCGTTCTCGGCAATATAGGCACCCGCTTCCGAAGCGGCTTGCTCCAGGCCAGCTTGCACCAGTTCGGGAATTTTTTCCAGCAACGCTTCCACCCGCTCCTGCGCCTCGCGCATGCGCTGCACATACAGGGCGTTCTCAGCGGCCAGCGCGGCATTGTCCTTGCGCAGTTGCGCGTTTTCACGGCGCAGCGCATGGGTCATTTCGGCCAGCAGGCCTATTTTGTCGGATAATTCATTGAATTCGGAAATCATCCCGCCACTATAGGGCGGACGCTCCATGGGCGTCAATCGAATCACGCCGCTGTCACACATATTTACATCAATGCAGGGCAGTTGGCGGACAATACAGGCTTTTTCCGGCGCTTTTCGCCAAGTGCGCGCATCTGCCGGCGCCGCGATGGCAGCGTTTTACTCGTCGACGTAATCGGCTTCGATATCGAGTCCGCCATAGCGGTTTTCGCACGAGCGGCGCACCAGCGTCTGTTGTCCGCCCTTGCCATCAAGCACCATCGTCAAGTCGCGGCAAGTACGGCGGTAGCTGCCAGGTTTGGCGTCCGTCCCCGAGGGCGTCAGGCGCACTGCCAGCGGTACTGCATTGCCCAACCCCTTGTTGCTCCACTGGCGCGTCTTGCCATCCTCTTCATCTTTCAAAGTGCGCACGGCGGCCGTCAGCAAGGCTTGCTGTTCCTTCGCATTCAGCTTGGCGATGGTCACGTCGGACAGGAAAGGCGGATACACGGCGGGCGCCGGGTCCTTGCCCTGCACGTCCCACTTGCCGCTGTTTTGCGAACAGGTGCGCCGGCTCAGGTCTTGCGACTTGCCGCCCGCCGTGACGACGAATTTCAGGTCGCGGCAGATGTGTGCCTTCAGGCTGTGTTCCGTCATGCCGGAGTTGCTGAAGTTATACGTGACTTTCACCAGCACGCCACTGTCGCCGCCGTTGTCCCACACATGTGCTTCCTGATCGTCGTCATCCTTGTTGAGGTCGTTGAACAAATCGCCCAGCAGCCTCTCTTTTTCCTGCGGCGTCAGGGTGGCCACGGTGATCTCGTCGGCGATGCTGGGCGTGTGCGCGGCGGCATTGCCCAGGCAGGCAAAACCGAGGACGGTGGCGCCCAGCAGGCGCAGGGCGGGACGGGAAAGAGTCGATGGCATGGTGAGTGAGCTTTCAGGTGCGAATGGCGATATTGATATGCAATTCTAATCATCTTATCAAAGTCCATAGTAAAACTCTGTTTCCTGTGCGTACAGGAACGCCGTCCGCCCGGAGGGCATGCTAGAGTCGCTGATGTTGCTGACGCCCGGGAGCGAGGCTTGCGTTTGCGCAAACCCTGCGTAAATGCAGGCTGCGCGGAACGTCTAAGCTTATCTTCCCGGAGAATAAGCCCTTGAATAAGCCCCCTACCGTCCCTATAATTAGCACTCGTTAGTAGAGAGTGCTAACAAACTCTTTCGTAGCAATCCTCAGGACTGATGGTGCATGCCGGACAACAGCAGGGAACGCTACGCGGCGGGCGACGCCGCGATGCACCACTGCTCAAGCCGACACGCACCGATGCCATGGGGTTTGCTTGACCGTTGCGGGCTGCTTTCAACGGCGGTCACTGAAAGCACGTCTGGCGCTGTGCCGGACATGTATTCATTTAGCAACACTTATCCATTGAACTTTAAGGAGTTTTGTATGAATCTGCGCCCATTGAACGATCGCGTCATCGTCAAACGCCTCGACCAGGAAACCAAAACTGCGTCCGGCCTCATCATTCCTGATGCAGCTGCTGAAAAACCGGATCAAGGCGAAGTCCTTGCCGTAGGCAATGGCAAGATTCTCGACGACGGCAAAGTCCGTCCTCTGGATGTCAAAGTGGGCGACCGCGTCCTGTTCGGCAAGTACGCCGGCCAAACCGTCAAAGTTGACGGCGATGAGCTGCTGGTCATGCGCGAAGAAGACATCATGGCGATCGTCGTCAAGTAATTGTTTCCACGTTGTAGACAGATACATCCCGAAACTCAGGAGAATTGAACATGGCAGCTAAAGAAGTAGTATTCGGCGACGCAGCGCGCGCCAAGATGGTCGAAGGCGTCAATATCCTCGCCAACGCAGTCAAAGTAACGCTGGGCCCGAAAGGCCGCAACGTCGTACTGGAGCGCTCGTTCGGCGCCCCTACCGTCACCAAGGATGGTGTGTCGGTAGCGAAAGAAGTTGAACTCAAAGACAAGCTCATGAACATGGGCGCGCAAATGGTCAAGGAAGTTGCTTCCCGCACCAGCGACAACGCCGGCGACGGCACCACCACCGCCACCGTGCTGGCACAAGCCATCGTGCGCGAAGGCATGAAGTTCGTTGCCGCCGGCATGAACCCGATGGACCTGAAGCGCGGTATCGACAAAGCAGTTGCTGCGACCGTCGAAGAACTGGCGAAAATCGCCCGTCCTTGCACCACGACCAAAGAAATCGCCCAAGTTGGCGCGATCTCGGCGAACTCGGACTACTCGATCGGCGAGCGTATCGCTGAAGCGATGGAAAAAGTCGGCAAAGAAGGCGTCATCACCGTAGAAGACGGCAAGTCGCTGAACGACGAGCTGGACATCGTTGAAGGCATGCAGTTCGACCGCGGCTACCTGTCGCCATACTTCATCAACAACCCAGAGAAACAAGTTGCCGTACTGGACAGCCCATTCGTCCTGCTGTGCGACAAGAAAATCTCGAACATCCGTGACCTGCTGCCGGTACTGGAACAAGTCGCCAAAGCTGGCCGTCCACTGCTGATCATCGCAGAAGACATCGAAGGCGAAGCGCTGGCCACCCTGGTTGTGAACAACATCCGCGGCATCCTGAAAACGTGCGCAGTGAAAGCACCTGGCTTCGGCGACCGCCGCAAAGCCATGCTGGAAGACATCGCTGTCCTGACCGGCGGCCAGGTTATCGCTGAAGAAGTCGGCCTGACCCTGGAAAAAGTGACCTTGGCCGAACTGGGCCAGGCGAAACGCATCGAAGTGGGCAAGGAAAACACCATCGTCATCGATGGCGCCGGCGAAGCAGCATCGATCGAAGCACGCGTAAAACAAGTGCGTGTACAGATCGAAGAAGCGACCTCGGACTACGACCGTGAAAAACTGCAAGAGCGCGTAGCCAAACTGGCTGGCGGCGTTGCCGTGATCAAGGTTGGCGCAGCCACCGAAGTCGAAATGAAAGAAAAGAAAGCCCGCGTTGAAGATGCACTGCACGCGACCCGCGCTGCCGTGGAAGAAGGCATCGTGCCAGGCGGCGGCGTAGCCCTGCTGCGCGCACGCGCCAACATCACGGTCAAGGGCGACAATCCTGATCAAGATGCCGGTATCAAGATCGTCCTGCGCGCAATGGAAGAGCCACTGCGCATGATCGTGCAAAACGCTGGCGAAGAAGCTTCGGTCGTCGTGGCAGCCGTACTGGCTGGCACGGGCAACTACGGCTACAACGCTGCCAACGGCACGTATGGCGACATGGTGGAAATGGGTGTTCTGGATCCAGCCAAAGTGACCCGTTCGGCGCTGCAAAACGCCGCTTCGATCGCTTCGCTGATGCTGACAACCGACTGCATGGTCTGCGAAATCGCTGACGACAAAGCAGGCGGCGGCATGGGCGGCGGCATGGGTGGTATGGGCGGCATGGGCGGCATGGACGGCATGATGTAATGTCCGGCATCCCCGCGCGCAGGCGACGGCACGCGGGGATGCATCGCCGGGACAGGACAGGCAGACCAAAAGCTGCCAGCGCCTGCCCGGCAGCCCCGAAAGCTATCTTCTACGGAAGGTAGCTTTTTTTTCGCCGATGTATTTGGCAAACCCGTTTGGCAAACCCGTTTGGCCATACCATTTGGCAAGCCCGGCGATTGCCCGCCTGCACTTTTTGCTTTAGCATGGCCGCCATCGTCCTTCTTTCCCATGCCACCATCATGCCGCCACGCGCCTCTTCTTCCAAAACCACCATCATTGCCGGCATCCTGGCCGGCTTGCTGGCCGCCGGGCTAGTCGCTTTCTACGTGCACCAGCAGGGCGCGCCGCACGCAAGCAATGCCCCGGCCGCGAACAGCCAGGCGGCGCAGGAGCAGAATGCGCGCGCCGTCGATGCGCTGCTGGCGTTGCCGGAAATCAAGGCGTGGTCGGCGCATATCGAAAAGGCATCGGGCGGCCGCGCCCATGGCGCCGTGATGGAAACGTCGCCCGAGACGCGCCTCGTCGATGGCGTCGCCAGCTATCAGCTGAGCTTTTTCGAAAGCACGCCGGACGCAGCCCACCGCTGGGAAAGCTTTGTCGTCACGCCCGATGGCAAGCGCATCCTCGTCGACGACATCGTCACAGGTGACCTGATCAGCCTGGAACAATGGCGCAAGGACAGCGCGCCCATGCAGCGCATCGCCACGCAATAACGCCCTAGGCCGGCGCCGCGCCGCGCACGCGCGCCACCCACCACACCGTCCACAGCGACAAACCTGCCGCAAGCCAGCCATTGATGCCATAGCCGCTGATATGGCCGGCCGCGTCCGTCTGCAGGGTCAGGCCGCCCAGCCAGGCACCGAGGCCGCTGCCCAGGCTTTGCAAGGCCGAATTGGCACTCAGAAACGCGCCGCGCTTGTGCGGCTCCGGGATCGTCGTCAGCAGCGCCTGCAGCGGTATCGTGCGTCCCGAGACGAGAGCCATAAAAAACGGAAACACCAGCATCAGCGCCAGCAGCGGCAACTGGGGCAAGTGGGTCATGAGCAGCAGCGGCGCGATCGACATCAGGGAGACCCAGCGGTACACCTGCTGCTTGCCGGCCCGGTCCGCCCAGCGGCCGATCAGGCGCGCCGTGAAGATCGTGGCGCAGCCGCCCGCCAGATACACCCAGGTGACGTCGGCCGGCGCCAGCCCCAGATTGCCCACCAGCACAGGCGAGATGAAGGGAATGACCAGCATGCCGGCCGTCATGTTAACGATGGACAAGGCAAACGCTTCCAGGTGGCGCCGTTCCCGGAACAGCGCCAGCAACTTCGGCAGCACCTGGCGCAGCGGCGTGGGCGCCGCTCCCATGTGCGCCGTCAGCGTGGGCAGCACGCGCGCCGCACCCAGCCAGATCAGCAGCGACAGCACGACCAGCAGGAAAAACGGCGAGGCCCAGCCAAAGTGTGCGGCCAGCACCACGCCGATGGGCACGCCGCCCACGGCCGCCATGGCAAACGAGGTCATGACGATACCCGTGGCCGCGCCGCGCCGCTCGGCGGGGATCACGTCGCCGATGATGGCCATGACGATGGCGCCCAGCACGCCGCCCGTCAGCCCCGCAAACGCGCGCGACCACAGCAGCACATGAAAATTCGGCGCCAGCGCGCAAGCCAGGTTCGACACGGTAAACAGGCAAAACATGGTCAACAGCAGCTGCTTGCGGTCGAAGCGGTCGATATACGTGGCCGCCAGCAAGCCGGACAGGCCCGCGCACCAGGCATACGCGGACACGGCGCCCGAGACGGCCGCCGGACCGATGTGGAACGCCTGCATCAGCTGGGGCGCCAGCGGCATCATCACCATGAAATCCATGATGACGGTAAATTGCGTCAGCGCCAGCAGCCACAGCATCGCGCGTTCGCGCGCCGGCGTCAGGGCCGCGCCAGCGGACATATCAGGGGAAGGGTTCGGTACAGGTTTCATGCGGCAGATCTTAAGGATGGCGGCGGTGGACGGCAAGGTTTACTTTCTGGCATCGAAGCGCGATACTCGTCCACATGCCCGCCACCTCTGTCCGCCCCCTTGCACCAGACGACGCCAGCGCCTACCGCGCGCTGCGCCTGGCCGGCATCGCCGAACTGCCCGCCGCCTTCTGCACCACGCACGCAGCGGAAAGCGGTTTGCCGCTGGCACAGATCGCCCAGCGCTTGCGCGCCACCTCGCACCAAATTATATTTGGCGCTTTCAACGAAGAACAATTGATCGCCATTGCCGGCCTGCGCCGCGAACCGATCGCCGTCGTGCATGACAAGGCCAGTCTGTGGGGCGTGTATGTGGCGCCGCAGGCGCGTGGACGCGGCGCGGGACGGCAACTGGTGCAGGCCGCCATCGACCATGCCTGCGCCATTCCCGAGCTGGCCCGCGTTCGCCTGGCCGTGGCGCAGGACAACCACGCGGCGTTGAGCCTGTACCTGGGCTGCGGTTTTACCCTGGCGGACGGTCCCGCAGCGGAGGGCATGCTGCCACTGCAGCTGTTGCTGCCCCGCCCCGCTCGTGCCAGTGCCAGTGCAAGTGCAAGCCCAAGTGCCGAAAGTAATGTCTTTATGAAAATCAATACCTTACAAATCCCTGCGAAATAGCGGACAGGCCGTTTTTTCTGTTGCAAGCAAACGCGGCAGGCCTTAGCATCGCGGCTTACAAAAAAAACTTGGGGGAGAGCCAATGTCATCGGCCGAGACACAAACCGCCACGGGCAAAATGCCGCGGCAAATACCGTACATCATCGCCAACGAAGGCTGTGAACGCTTCAGCTTTTACGGCATGCGCAATATCCTGACGCCGTTCCTCATCAGCACCTTGCTGCTGATGATCCCGATCGACCAACGCACGGGCGAAGCCAAGCACGTGTTCCACACCTTCGTCATCGGCGTGTATTTCTTCCCGCTGCTGGGCGGCTGGCTGGCCGACCGCTTCTTCGGCAAGTACAACACCATCTTCTGGCTCAGCCTCGTGTATTGCGCCGGCCATGCCTGCCTGGCCCTGTTTGAAAACAGCGTCAACGGCTTCTATTTCGGCCTGTTCCTGATCGCCTTCGGTTCCGGCGGCATCAAGCCCCTTGTCGCCTCGTTTGTCGGCGACCAGTTCGACCAGACCAACAAGCACAAGGCCAAGCTGGTCTTCGACCTGTTTTACTGGATCATCAACTTCGGCTCCTTCTTCGCGTCCTTGCTGATGCCGATGTTCCTGCGCGACTTCGGTCCCTCGATCGCCTTCGGCATCCCGGGCCTGATGATGCTGGCCGCCACCCTCGTCTTCTGGATGGGCGCCAAGAAATACGTGCACGTGCCGCCGGCGCCGCCGAATCCCGACTCGTTCACCCGCGTGGCCCGCACGGCCCTGCTGGCGCGCGTCGATGGCGGTTCGCGTCCTGGCCTGTACGTCGCCTACGTGGGCGTGATCGGCGCCCTGTACGCGTTCTACAGCATTCCAGAATGGGGCTTCGTCATTTCCGCATGTACGGCGCTGGTCTTGCTGCTGGCCTTCGGCAGCATCGGCACGGCCATGCAGCTGGAACGCGCGCGCGGCATCCACCCCGACGAAGCCGTCGAAGGCGTGCGCGCCGTGCTGCGCATCCTCGTCATCTTCGCCCTCGTCACGCCGTTCTTCTCGCTGTTCGACCAGAAGGCTTCGACGTGGATCGTGCAGGCGAACACCATGGAAAAACCAAGCTGGTTCCTGCCGGCGCAGATGCAGGCGCTGAACCCGATGCTGGTGATGCTGCTGATCCCGTTCAACAACCTGGTGCTGTACCCGATGCTGAACCGCTTCGGCCTGGAAGCGACGGCCCTGCGCCGCATGACGGCCGGTATCGGCTTTTCCTCGCTGGCGTGGATCGTCATTGGCCTCTTGCAGCTGGCCCTCGACAGCGGCAACGCCGTCTCCATCATGTGGCAAATCCTGCCATACGCCCTACTGACCTTCGGCGAAGTGCTGGTCTCGGCCACTGGCCTGGAGTTTGCCTACAGCCAGGCACCCGTCTCCATGAAGGGCGCCATCATGAGCTTCTGGAATCTGTCGACCACGGTGGGCAACCTGTGGGTGCTGATCGTCAACCGCAGCGTCATGAACGAAGGCGTGATCGGCAAGATCGCCGAGAGCGGCATCAGCGTGACGGCCTTCCAGATGTTCTTCTTCGCCGCCTTTGCAGCGGTGGCCATGCTGGCCTTCGGCCTGTATGCACGCAACTACAAGATGGTCGACAACTACCGCCAGGCGGCCGTGCCGGCGAAAGCATGATGCCGGTTTGATTTGCCGCAATCAAGAAGGGCGCCCGAGGGCGCCCTTTTTTTACGTCGTCACCGTCGGTGCGTCGCGCCCCGTGCGGGCGCGGATCTGCGCCAGCTGCTCGGCCACGGCGATCAGCCCCGCCAGCGCTTGCTGCGTCGGGATGCCATGTTGCGCCGGATCGGCCTCATAGCGCTCCAGGTACAGGCGCAGGGTGGCGCCCTCGGTGCCCGTGCCGGACAGGCGCAGCACGATGCGCGCGCCATCCGTCATGATGATGCGGATGCCCTGCTGCGTCGCCACCGAGCCGTCGACCGGGTCGGTGTAGCTGAAATCGTCGGCCAGCGCCACCGTGTAGCCATCGAACACCTGGCCCGGCAAGGCGGCCAGCTGGCCGCGCACGGCGTCCATCAGCTGCTGCGCACCGGCGCTGTCGATGTCTTCGTAATCGTGGCGCGAGTAGTAATTGCGGCCATACGTGGCCCAGTGCGCGCGCACGATGTCTTCCACCGATTGTTTTTTCTCTGCCAGCAGGTTGAGCCAGAACAGCACGGCCCACAGGCCATCCTTTTCGCGCACGTGGTTCGATCCCGTGCCATAGCTTTCCTCGCCGCACAGGGTGGCCATGCCGGCGTCGAGCAGGGTGCCGAAGAATTTCCAGCCCGTCGGCGTCTCGTAGCACGGAATGCCCAGCGCGCTGGCGACCCGGTCGGCCGCGCCCGACGTGGGCATGGAGCGGGCGATACCCTTCAAGCCGGCGCGATAGCCGGGCGCCACGCTGGCGTTGGCGGCCAAAATCGCCAGGCTGTCCGAGGGCGTCACGTCGAAGCGCCGCCCGACGATCATGTTGCGGTCGCCGTCGCCGTCCGAGGCGGCGCCGAAGTCGGGGGCATCGTCGGATGCCATGATGGCAATCAATTCCTGCGCGTTGACGGGATTCGGGTCCGGGTGGCCGCCGCCGAAGTCGGCCAAAGGCACGCCATTGATGACGCTGCCCTTCGGCGCGCCCAGCATGCCCTCCAGGATGGCCGTCGCATACGGGCCGGAAACGGCGTGCATGCCGTCAAAGCAGATGCGCAGGCCGCCCGCGAACAGGGCGCGGATGGCGTCGAAGTCGAACAGTTGCTGCATCAGTTCCGCGTAATCGAGAACCGGGTCGATCACTTCGACCGTCATCTGCTCGATGCGCGTCAATCCCGGCGCATCGAGGTCGATGTCGGCCGCATCGCTGATGCGGTACTCGGTGATGGTTTGCGTGCGCGCAAACATGGCTTCGGTGACCTTTTCCGGTGCCGGGCCGCCATTGGCGATGTTGTATTTGATGCCGAAATCGCCATCGGGACCGCCCGGATTATGGCTGGCCGACAGGATGAGGCCGCCGCTGGCGCCATGCTTGCGGATCACGCAGCTGACGGCCGGCGTCGACAAAATGCCGCCCTGCCCCAGCAGCACGCGCGCATAGCCGTGCGCGGCCGCCATGCGCAGCACCGTCTGGATGGCCGCGCGGTTGTAGTAACGCCCGTCGCCGCCCAGCACCAGCGTCTGGCCATGGCAGTCGCCGAGCGTGTCGAACACGCTTTGCACGAAGTTTTCCAGGTATTGCGGTGCGCTGAAGACCGCCACCTTCTTGCGCAAACCCGAGGTGCCGGGCCGCTGGCCAGCCACCGGCGCCGTATTGATAATTTGAATAGCCATCTTGCCTCCTTATTAACTTCCCATGTTAACCGATGCTGGCTGCGGGGCAAAGCGTTGTACGCCTGCCACGGTGCGGCAAGCCGCTTAGCGCGACATCGCGGCATGCAATATAATGAGAATCATTCTCATATGCGGCATTCCTGGCTGCGGACTCATACATCGGACGCCGTGGTTGCACGCTATTACCAAGAACTGTTGAACTTTTGCTGGCGCAGCTTGCGCAACCGCGAAGCCGCTGCCGACCTGGTGCAGGAAAGCTATGCGCGCGTGCTGGGCGAAGCGGCCGTGCGCGAACCGCGCGCGCTGCTGTACCACACGGCGCGCAACCTGCTGATCGACCAGCACAGGCGCGCCGCCTTGCGCCAGCACGAGGAACTCGACGCCCTGCCGGAAACCGCGCATCCGGCCGCACCGCGCCATTTGCAGCCGGAGCAGGCGCTGGAAAGCAGCCAGGACTGGCAAGCCTGCGTGGCCGCCATCGACGCCTTGCCGCCCCGCTGCCGCGACGCCTTCGTGCTGCACATCTTCGAGCAATTGCCGCACGCGCAAATCGCCGCGCGCATGGGCATTTCCGTGAGCATGGTGGAAAAACATATCGCGCGCGGCATGCTCAGTTGCCAGGCGCAGTTGCATTCTTTGCGGGAAGCCACATAATGGCGCCCATGACCGCCCACCCGCCCCGCCATGCTTTCGGTCCCTCCGCCCAGGAGCAGGCGGACTTGCGCGAGTACGCCGACTTTGCCGCCACACAAGATGGCGTGGCGCTGGCGGCCGCCACCTGGTTCAGCCGGCGCGGCAGCCTTGATGCGCAGGCCGAGTTTGCCGCCTGGCTGGCGGCCGATGCGCAGCACGCGCACGCGTATGCCCAGTTGCAAGACAGCTATCGCGCGGCGCGCCGGGTTCCCGCGCACATGGCCGCCCGCTGGACCGTGCCAGCGCCATCCCCCCGCCGCCCGCTTCTGCGCTCCCTGCGCGTGCTGCCGTATGCGGCCGCCGCCATGCTGCTGCTCAGCGTGGGCGCGGGCGGCTACCAGTGGTGGCAACAGCAACCCACGTTCAGCCAGGCGTATGCCACCGCGCGCGGCCAGCACCTGGCCGTTGCCCTGCCCGACGGCAGCAGCATGCAGCTCGATACGGCCACGCAGTTGCACGTCACCGTGTACCGCAAGCGCCGCGAAGTGCGTCTGGCACACGGCGAAGCGCTGTTCCAGGTGCAAGCGAAGCAAGGACAACCGTTCAACGTGCTCAGCGGCCCCTTGACAGTGACGGTGGTGGGCACGCAGTTTTCCGTGCGTAACACGCTCGAACACGACGGCCAGCTGCGCGTGGCCGTGCAACATGGCCAGGTGCGCGTGGCGGGCGCGCGGCAAGACCTGGTCGACCTGCGGGCCGGCCAGGGCGTCAGCAGCGATGCCGGTGGTCGCCTGTCGGCCATCGCCAGCCTGGCCCCAGGCAGCGTGGCGCCCTGGCGCAGCGGCAGAATCACCTTCGACAACGTGCCGCTGGGCGCGGCGCTGGCCGAATTCGAGCGCTATGGCGACACGGGCCTGGTCGTGCGCGATCCCGCTGTGGCCAGGCTGCGCATCGGCGGCAGTTTCAGCCTGGCCCAGCTCGACCGCTTCGCCGCTGCCTTGCCGCAGCTGCTGCCCGTCCACGTCGTACGCGATGGTGCCGTCAGCGAGATCCGCATGGCGGCAAAAATGCCGGCGCAAGCCCCTGCGATGCGGCGGCCTGAAAAATAAATGCAAATAGTTCGCATTCGCAGGTGAGGATTTGGCGCACTGCCGCGTCTACCAAGTTAATCGACAACAAATTAACCTGGAGAAATGCAACATGTGGTCCCCCCGCCTCAATCTGACACCCGCTCCCCTCGCCCTGGCCGCCATGCTGGCCCTGGGCAGCATCCCCCTGGCACAGGCGCAAACGGCGCCCACCGTCAAGCTGGCCATCGCCGCCCAGCCGCTGGGCCAGGCACTGAATGAACTGGCGCGGCAAGCCAATCTGCAACTGCTGTTCGCGCCCGAACTGGTGGCCGGCAAGACGGCGCCCGCCGTCAGCGGCACGCTGAGCGTGGCCGACAGCCTGGAACGCCTGCTGGCCGGCAGCGGCCTGGCCGCCAGCATCGACGGCAACAGCGTCATCATCCGTCCGGTGCCCGCCGCCACGGGCAAGGTGGCGACCCTGGCGGAAATCACCGTCAGCGCGCGCCAGGAGGCGACGACGGATACCGAGCTGACCAAGTCGTATGCGGCGCAGGCGGTGAGCATCGGCAAGGGCCGGCAAAGCCTGCGCGAAATTCCCCAGTCCGTCTCCGTGCTGACGCGCCAGCAATTGAACGACCAGAATTTGCTGAGCCTGGACGACGCCATGCGCGGCGTGACGGGCATCACCGTCGAAGCGAGCAGCACGGGCGGCAACCACGGCAATTTTTACTCACGTGGCTATGCGCTCGATGCGGTGCAGGTCGATGGCGTGATGACGCCGGCCAGCACGGGCAATGACCTGTCGGCCGGCTTCGGCCTGGCCATCTATGACCGCGTGGAAGTGCTGCGCGGCCCGGCCGGCCTGTTCCAGGGCGCGGGCGACCCGGGCGGCACCATCAACCTGGTGCGCAAGCGGGCGCGCGACACCTTTGCCGCCAGCGGCGTGCTCAGCGCCGGTTCCTGGGACCGTTACTATGCGGAAGCGGACGTCACGGGTCCCCTGAGCGCGGATGGCAAGGTGCGCGGCCGCCTGGTGGCCGCGTATGAACACCGGCGCTCCTTCGTCGACCACGTGTATGCGGAAAAACCGCTGCTGTACGGCACCGTTGCCATCGACGTGGCGCCGGGCACCGTGCTGACGGGCGGCGTCACCTGGCAGGAATACAAGGGCCGTCCCGCCTTCGGCTTGCCCGCGTATGAAGACGGGCGCCTGCTCGACGTGCCCCGCTCCACCTACCTGGACCCCGCCTGGAACCACATCACGGAAAAGGTCACCGAGTATTTTGCCGAACTCGACCATAAACTGGACAACGGCGGCCAGTTCAAGGTCACCGCCCTGTACCGTGAGCAGGATGAACCGTCGCGCAATTTCGGCTGGTCCGACTGTTCGGCCGACCCCGTCACGGGCGACAGCTGCCTGATCAGCTGGAACTACCGCAGCCACTGGAAGACGCAGGGCCTGGACGCTTACCTGGCCACGCCGTTCCAGGCCTTTGGCCGCAGCCATGACCTGATCGTGGGCGCCGACTACCGTCAGGTGCACAAGCATTTCCAGTATGGCGGCGGCGACAATGCACCGATCAATATCTTCCATCCTGACAATAATATCGCCCGGCCCAGCTACACCTTTTCCAACGGCAATGACAACCGCACGAAGCAGTTCGGCCTGTACGCGCGCACCCGCCTGCAAGCCACCGAGCGTCTGGCCGTCAACCTGGGCGGGCGCCTGACGCACTGGGACAACCATACCGTCAACCGCAATGCCTATTTCAACCAGTTCACCGATGTCAGCAACACCATCAAGGCGAAATTCACGCCATACGCGGGCCTGGTCTATGAACTCGACAAGCAGGTCTCGGCCTACGCCAGCTACACGCGCATCTTCTCGCCCCAGAGCACCACGGACGCTGCCGGCCAGACCCTGAAACCGCGCACGGGCCAGCAATTCGAACTGGGACTGAAGGCGGAGCTGTTCGACAAGAACGTCAATGCGCATGCGGCCCTGTTCCGCATGGAAGATGAAAACCGCGTCATGCCCGATCCGGCCAACCCGCTGTTTTCCATCGGCGCCGGCAAGATGCGCAGCCAGGGCATGGAAGCCGAACTGAGCGGCAGCCCCCTGCCGGGCTGGAACATCACGAGCGGCTATTCCTACACCAGCACGCGCACCCTCGAAGGCAGCGACGACCAGAAGGCGCAGCTGTACACCTTCATCGCGCCGCGCCACAATGTCAATCTGTGGACCAACTACCGGCTGGCCGGCGCGCTCGACAAGATCAGCGTGGGCGGCGGCTTGCGCAGCGTCAGCAGCATGTACCGCCTGAACGGCCCTGTGAAATTTGCGCAGGGGCCCGTCACCACGGTGGGCTTGCAGGCTGGCTACCGCCTCAGTCCCAAGCTGGAGCTGTCGCTGACGGTGAACAACCTGTTCGACAAAAAATACTACACGCGCGTGTGGGCCGCCTACGGTTCCAACTTCTACGGCGAACCACGCAATGCCATGCTGACCCTGCGCGGCCAGCTGTAAACGCCCGCGCTCCTGCGCATACACGGCCGCCGCCAGCAATGGGGCGGCCGTGCTCGTTTACAACATCGTACTCTTGCATGTCTCGCAACCCCACACTATAATAAGAATAGTTCTCATTCACATTTACGACTCCCACCGGAGCCTGCACACAGTCGCCTGACTGATGCGCGGCTGGATGACAGACTGCGCCAGCCAGGCACCACCGCCAAGCAAGCCTCCCATACCAACAACGCCAGCCGCTCGACGGTGGCACACGAGAAGAAGGATGTTTCATGGCGCGAGCACGTTCGCTGGCCGGTATCGCTACCGGCCCGTTTTCCCCACCCGTTGGCCACATCGCCCTGCGTCCGCTGGCCGTCGCCGTGCATTCCGCCTTGCTGACGGCAGCGCTGGGCGCCGGCGCGGCCCTGGCTGCCGAGGCGCCGGCCAAGCCCGATGAAGCCACCTTGAGCGAGATCAAGGTAGTGGGCCAGCAAGACCAGGCATCGACCGAGCACACGGGTTCCTACACGACAAAGCAGATGGCCACGGCCACGCGCATGGGCCTGTCGATCCGCGAAACGCCGCAATCGATCTCGGTGGTGACGCGCCAGCGCATGGACGACATGGGCTTGAACAGCCTGGCCGAGGTGCTGGTGCAGTCGACGGGCGTGACGGTCCAGGAAAACGACAGCGAACGCACGAACTTTTCGGCGCGCGGCTTTTCCATCGGCAATTACCAGATCGATGGCGTGGCCGTCAATTCCGGCTCCAATGCGCTGTTCGACACGGCCATCTATGACCGCATCGAAATCGTGCGCGGCGCCACGGGCCTGGTCAGCGGCAATGGCGATCCGTCGGCTACCATCAACATGCTGCACAAACGCCCTGGCAAGGAGTTCGCCGCCTCGGCCGGCCTGACCGTGGGTTCCTGGAACAAGGTCCGTCTGGAAGGCGACATCAGCTCGCCATTGAATGCGGACGGCAGCATCCGCGGGCGCGTCGTGGTGGCAGGCCAGAACCGCCATTCCTACATGGACCTGTACAAGGAACGCAAGCTGGTGGGCGCCGTCATCGTCGAGGCGGACCTGACGCCTGCAACGTTGCTGACGGCCGGCATCGACTACCAGAAAAACACACCGAAAGGCACGAGCTGGGGCACCACGCCCCTGTTCTTCTCTGATGGCACGCCCGCCAACATGCCCCGCTCGTTCAACATGGCGGCCAAGTGGAGCAGCTGGGAGCGCGAGTTCCAGAACAGCTATGTCTATCTCGAACACCGCTTCGCCAACGACTGGAAGATCAAGGCCGCCTACGGGCGCCTGGACAGCTCCTCGAACGGCAAACTGTTTTACGGCGGCAGCGGCTATCCGAAACGCGATGGCAGCGGCCTGGAAGTCTGGAGCGGCGCCTTCCCCTACGATGAAAAGCAGGACAACTTCGACCTGTCGGCCAACGGCACCTTCCCCCTGTTCGGCCGCCAGCACGACCTGGTGCTGGGCGTGAACGGCTGGAAGCGCGTCGGCACGACGAATGAAACCTTGCTGCCCGATCCGCTGCCATTTGCCACCACCATCCCCGACTTCCGCAACTGGACGGGCGACGTACCCGAGCCGGCGCTCACGCGCACGGGTGCGCGCGACGTCGCCACCACCAAACAGTCGGGTGCCTTCATCGCCACGCGCATCAATGTCACGGACAACTTCAAGGTGCTGGCCGGCGCGCGCGTTTCCAGGTGGGAAACCTATAACGACCGCTACGATACCCAGGGCCGTTTTGTGAAACGCAGTTCCGCCTACAAGACCGACGATGTCGTCACGCCATATGCGGGCATGGTGCTCGATGTGAGCAAGAGCACGTCGCTGTACGCCAGCTATACGGACCTGTTCAAGCCGCAAAACCTGAAGGACAAGAACAACGCCTTCCTCGACCCGATCACGGGCAGCAACGTGGAAGCGGGCGTGAAGAGCGACTTCTTCGACGGCGCCGTGAATGCCTCGTTCGCCGTGTATGAAGCCAAGCAGGACAACCTGGGCGAGGAAGACAGATCGGTGCCGCTGACCTTTGTGCTGCCGGACGGCAGCCGCCCCTATGTCTCGACGGGCAAGGGCACGAAAAGCCGCGGCTACGAGGCGGAAGTGTCGGGCAGTCCCTTGAGCGGCTGGCAGCTGTTCGCCGGCTACACGCACAGCAAATCCAAGACGGGCAAGGGCGTGGTGACCAACACCATCCAGCCGACCAACATGCTGCGCGTCTCGACCACCTACCGCCTGCCGGGCGAGCTGCAAAATCTCACCATCGGCGGCGGCTTGAACTGGCAGAACGAAATCTGGACGATGGCCACCCTGCCGAACAAAAGCAAAATCCGGGTCAGCCAGGGCAGCTACGTGCTGGCCAACCTGATGGCGCGCTACCAGATCAGCCCGAAACTCTCGGCCAGCCTGAATGTCAACAACCTGTTCGACAAGACGTATTTCCGCCGCGTGGGTTTCTATAACGGCGGCTATTACGGCGAACCGCGCAACGTGGCGCTGAACCTGCGCTACCAGTACTGATGCATCGCAGGCCGCTGTCCCCCCGGGAGCGCGGCCGCTTTTTCCATTTCACATAAGAAGATAAGGGATACACCATGCACCTCACTTCCATCGCGCGCCTCGGCGTCCTCGCCACCGCCCTGCTGGGCGCGGCCCTCGCTTCCGGCACGGCCAGCGCGCACCAGATCTGGCTGCAGCAGAACGGCAAGGCAGCCAGCGTGTACTTCGGTGAATTTGGCGACAACCTGCGCGAAGCGTCGCCCGGCCTGCTGGACAAGTTCAGCATCAAGAACGTGACATGGGTGTCGGCCAAGGGCGCGCAGCCGCTGCAGGCGAGCAAGACGGCCGGCGCGTTCATCCTGAATGGCAAGGTGGGCGCCGGCGAAAGCATCATCGTCGAGGAAGACAACTACCCGTCGTGGGAAGAGAAAAAGGATGGCAAGAGCACGCGCACCGTGTGGATTCCCGCCGCGCGCCTGGTCGCCGACGGCAAGGCGCAAGCGCCCGCGCTGACCCTGGACCTGGTGCCGACCGGCCAACCAGGCCAGTTCCAGGTCAGCTACCAGGGCAAGCCGCTGGCGCAAGCCAAGGTCAACGCCGTGGTGCAATCGGGCTGGGGCAAGGAAGCGTGGAGCGATGCGCAAGGCCTGGTCAGCTTCCCGCTGCCATGGAAGGGCAGCTATGTACTGGAAGTGCAGCACACGGACAAGACGGCCGGCCAGCGCGGTGCGCAAGCCTATGACAAGGCCATGTTCGTGACCACCCTGAGCCTGCTGCAGCCGCACGGCGTGACGCCGCTGCCGGCCGGCCCGGCCCAGCCACCGAGCAAGGATCACGACTGACCATGCAAGCGCCAGCCATCATTAAAATCGCGCGCCTGCGGCTCTCCGCTGGCGCCGTCTACCGCCTCGGCGTGGCCTCGCGCAGCGTGGCCGCCATCGTTGGCGGCTACGTGCTGGCAGCGCTGGTCACCATGCTGCTATCGGTCAGCCTGCCCATGGCCCGTTCCGAAGCCGTCATGACGGCCACCCTGCTGTCGTTTGCCATCTACACCTGCGCCGTGCTGTGGGTCTTCGCCACGCACAGCGCCCTGCGCGCCTGGCTGGGCCTGTTGATTCCCGCCGCCGTCATCGCCGCCATCCTGCAATGGATGGACGCCCTATCCTGGAGTCTCGCATGAAAGAAGGTTTCCGCCAGTCGATGGCATGGCTGCACACCTGGTCCGGCCTGCTCGTCTGCTGGATTTTGCTGCTGGTGTTTTGCGCCGGCACGGCCAGCTACTACCGCAATGAAATCACCCTGTGGATGCAGCCCGAATTGCACGGCGCCGCCGCCAGCCAGGTAAGCACCGAGGAAGCGGCCAAGGTCGCGCAACAAGCGATGCAGGAGCGCGCCACGGGTGCCACGCGCTGGTTCATCAGCCTGCCCGGCGAGCGCAATCCTGCCACGCAACTGGGCTGGAGCAAACCGTCGAAGCCCGGCGAAAAGAAACGCGGACGGCGCGGCAATTTTCATAGCGAAAAAGCCGACCCGGCCACGGGCGAGGTACTGTCGAAGCCGCGCGAGACGCGCGGCGGCGAATTTCTCTACCGCCTGCATTTCGACCTGCACTACATGTCGGCCATCTGGGGCCGCTGGATCGTGGGTTTCTGCGCCATGTTCATGTTCATCTCCATCATCAGCGGCATCGTCACGCACAAGCGCATCTTCAAGGACCTGTTTACTTTCCGTCCGAAGAAGGGCCAGCGCTCGTGGCTCGACGCGCACAACGTGACGGCCGTGCTGGCACTGCCCTACCACATCATGATCACCTACACGGGGCTGGTCACCCTGATGTTCCTGTACATGCCGTCCGGCGCCACGGCCGCCTACAAGGGCGACCAGGATGCCTTCTTCGCCGAGGCGTTTCCCGGCCGCTCGGGCGACAGCAAGCCGGCCGGCGTGGCCGCGCCGCTGACGCCGATCGCACCGCTCGTGCGCCAGGCGGAACAACACTGGGGCGGCAAGGTCGAACGCATCTCCGTGAATCACCCGGGCGACGTCAACGCCACCATTTCGCTCACGCGCGCCGGCGGACGCGACATGTCGTCGAAGCAGCCGTCGATGGAATTCGATGGCGTCAGCGGCAAGCTGCTGTCGACCGATGGCGACGCGCAACCCGGCGCCGCCGCCACGCAAGGCGTGATGGTCGGACTGCACGTCGCGCATTTCGGCGGACCGCTGCTGCGCGCGCTGTTCTTCCTCTCCGGCCTGGCCGGCTGCGCCATGGTCGCCACGGGCGCCCTGCTGTGGGCCGTCAAGACGCGCCAGAAGCAAGCCAAGGCACTGGCCGCCGGCAAGCGCGCCAGCTTCGGCCTGCGCCTGGTCGAAGCGCTCAACATCGGCGCCATCGCCGGCATCCCGATCGCCTTCGGCGCCTACTTCTGGGCCAACCGCCTGCTGCCGGTGACGATGGAAGAGCGCTCGAAGGAAGAAATCGCCTGCTTCTTCGGCGCCTGGGCCCTGGCCGCCATCATCGCCCAGCTGCGCCCCTCGCGCGCCATGTGGCGCATGCAGCTGGCCGTGGGCGCCTTCCTGCTGGCGTCATTGCCCGTGCTGAACGTCTTCACCACCAATTCGCACCTGGGCGTGACCCTGTTCCTGGGCCGCGGCCCCGTGGCGGTGGCCGCCTTCGACCTGGTGGTGCTGGTGCTGGGCCTGAGCCTCGCGTATGCGGCGTACAAGTTAAAACCGCTGCCCGTGAAGGCGGCCAAAACCACACCCGCAGCCAAGCCGGCAACGACGATGGAGGCCGCGTAATGGAGCTGCTGGCCAATTTCCTCGTCTTCGCCCTGTGCTATGCGGGCCTGTCTTCGCTGTGCCTGGCCATGGACCGCCACTACGCCGACCTGCACGGACGTGGCGCCGAACCGCCGGCGCCGCTGCGCCGTCGTTTGCAGTGGGCCGGCTGGCTGGCGCTGGCAGCCGGACTGGCCTGGGCCATGCACATTGCCGGCGGCGGCTATGGCCTCGTCTACTGGGTCGGCAGCCTGACGGGCTGCGGCTTGCTGCTGATCTGGCTGCTGCCCTATGCACCGCACCAGGCCATGCGCCTGGCGCGCGTCATCGGCGGCGCGGCCATGCTGGCCGCCGTCGCGCTGGCAGTGCTGTAACGATCATGGCCATGCCACCCCTGCTGCACACGCAGCTGGAAAGCCACTACCGCGCGCACCACGGCTGGCTGGTGCACTGGCTGCAGCGGCGCCTGGGCAATGCTTTTGATGCCGCCGACCTGATGCAGGACACTTTCATCCGCCTGCTGGTCAGTGTCCCCGCACAGCCGCAAACGCCGGCCCTGCGCGCGCCGAAGGCTTACCTGGCCACCGTCGCCAAGCATTTGCTGATCAATCATTTACGCCGCCAGTCGCTGGAACGCGCGTGGGCCGATGCGCTGGCCGCGCAGCCAGAGCAGTACCAGCCCTCCGTCGAGCAGCGCGCGCAAATCCTGCAGGCGCTGCAAGCGGTCGATGCCATGCTTGATGGCTTGAAACCGAAGGTGCGCGCCGTCTTCATCCTGGCGCAGATCGAAGGCTATACGTATGCGGAAATCGCCACGCAGCTGGGCATCGGCGAACGCTCCGTGAAACGCTACATGGCCGAGGCGCTGACCGAATGCGTGCTGCAGGCGCCGGACTGGGCGCCATGAGCAGCGCCGCTCCCCTGTCTCCCCCGCTGTCGCGCAAGGTGGCGCGCCAGGCCGTCGAATGGTATTTGCTGGAGCAATCGGGCCAGGCCACACAGGATGATTTGGCGGCGTCGGCGCAATGGCGCGCGCGCGACCCGGAACATGCACGCGCCTGGAGCAGGGTGCAGCAGGTTGGCCAAACGGCCAGCCGGCTGCCGCCGGAGCTGGCCGCGCCCGTGCTGCGCCGGCCGCAGCGCCGCGTGGCAGTGCAGGTACTGCTGGCGCTGATGGCGGCGCCCGCCGCCTGGCTGCTGGTGCGCCACGAACTGCTGGCCGACTACCGCAGCGGCGTGGGCGAACGGCGCGAGGTGTCCTTGCCCGATGGCGGCACCCTGGTGCTCAACACGGACAGCGCCGTCGACCTGGCGTATGGCGCCGATGAACGTTTGCTGACGCTGCGCCGCGGCGAGGTACTGATACAGACGCACCCCGACCACGCAGGCAGCCGCCCCTTCATCGTCGCCACCGGCCATGGCCGCATCCGCGCGCTGGGCACGCGCTTTACCGTGCGCGTCGACGACGATAGCAGCCGCGTGACAGTGCTCGAACACGCGGTGGAAATCACGCCGCGCGCGCCCTCGGCCACCGTGCGCACGCTCATGGCGGGACAACAAAGCCGCTTCGACGCCAGCCACGCTGGCCTGCCCGCGCCGGCGCCGCTGCAAGCCGATGCCTGGGCGCGCGGCATGCTGGTGGCGCAGGACATGCGCCTCGACGCCTTCGCCTTGGAGCTGTCACGCTACCGCCCCGGCCTGCTGCGCGTGGAACCGCAGGTGGCGGGCTTGCGCCTGACGGGCGCCTTCCAGCTCGACGACACGGACGCCGTGCTGGACAGCCTGGCGCGCATGCTGCCCGTCGACGTGCTGTACCGCACCCAATACTGGGTCACTCTCGTGGCCCGCAAAAAATAATCGTGAAAAGTTGGCCCCTTTTTTCGGCATGGCCTGTCCTGTAAGTACGACAACGACACTCCACCAGAAAGGCCACACCATGCACCCACCCCGTTTGACTCCCCTCGCGCGCGCCATCGGCAGCGCCGTGATCCTGCTGTCGCTGGCGCAAGCGCCGGCCCTGGCGGCAGCTTCCGCCACCGCCCCAGCCAGCACGCAAATCAGTTTCAGCGTGCCGCCGGGCGAGCTATCGGCCGCCATCGCCAGCTTTGCCATCGAAGCAAAAGTGAGCGTGGGCGCGGCTGCCGAACTGCTGCAAGGCGTGCGCACGCCAGGCTTGAGCGGCAGCTACTCGGTGCCGCAGGCACTGGCCCGCCTGCTGGCCGGCACGGGCCTGGAAGCGCAGCCCAGCGGAGAGCGCAGCTACGTGCTGCGCAAGGCTGGCACTGCATCGCCCGGCGCGCCGATCGCCGCCACGCTGGGTGAAGTCGCCGTCAGCTCCAGCGCCCTGCGCGACGGCACCACGGAGGGCAAGCGCGGCTACGCAGGCCTGACCAGCGCCACGCGTTTGAACCTGTCGCTGCGGGAAACGCCGCAGGCGGTCAGCGTCATCACGCGCCAGCAGATCGACGACCAGGGTTTGCGTACCTTGCAAGACGTGCTGGTCCAGGCGCCCGGCATCACGGTCGACCATTCGTCGAGCACGCGCGAATACGACCAGGTATTTTCACGGGGATTTGAAGTGACGTCGTACATGTTCGACGGCATCCCGACCAGCAAGAACCTGGAAGCGCGCACCTACGACATGGCCATCTACGACAGGGTCGAAATCATCCGCGGCGCGACGGGTCTGATCAGCGGCACGGGCAGCCCGTCGGCGGCCGTCAACCTGGTGCGCAAGCGCCCGGGTCGCAGCTTTGCCGCCACGGCCGGCGCGCAACTGGGATCATGGGACCGCTACCGCATCGAAGGCGACGTCTCGACGCCCTTGACGGCGGACGGCAAGGTGCGCGCGCGCGTCGTCGCCACGCATGAAGACCAGCGCTCGTTCATCGACCGCTACCAGCAAAAAAAGGACGTGCTGTACGCCATCGTCGAAGCGGACCTGACGCCATCGACGGTGCTCAGCGCCGGCATCAACTACCAGAAGGAAAAGCTCAAGGGTGCAGGACGCGACTTCCCCATGTTTTATGCCGACGGCTCGCAGACGCGCTTCCCACGCTCGATGAACGGCACGGCCGCGTGGAGCACGTACGAGCGCGAACAGAGCATGCTGTTCGCCACGCTCGACCACTATTTCGACAACGACTGGATCGCCAAGCTGGCCGTCAGCCGCAGCAGCAACCAGTACGACGCCTTGCAGGGCTTTTCCGGCAATGGCTACCCTGACCGCGTGACGGGCGGCGGCATGCGGCTGTGGCTGGCCAACTGGCACAGCAAGCCGCAACAGACCTCGCTCGACGCCTATGTCAGCGGCCCGTTCCAGGCCTTTGGCCGCCAGCATGAACTGGTGCTGGGCGTGAGCGCCTCGGAACTCAAGACGAACAGCCCCATCTATCCGGGCTGGCGCCTCGATGGCTATGACTACACGGTACCAAATATCCACGCCTGGAATGGCGCTATGCCGGTGCCCGACTACAGCGGCACGCGCCTGGGCAGTTCGTACGACAAGGAACGGGAAAGCGGCCTGTATTCGACCCTGCGCCTGCGCCCGACGGATGCGCTGTCGGTGATTATTGGCGCGCGCCTGTCGTACTGGAAGCGCGACATCCGCAGCGACTATGCCAATGACACGGACCTGTACGACGCGATGCGAGAAAACGGCAAGATCACGCCGTATGCGGGCCTCGTCTACGACCTGGGCCGGCACTGGTCGGCCTACGCCAGCTACACCAGCATATTCACGCCGCAAAGCCAGCGCGACGTCAACAGCCGCTTCCTGGCGCCGCTCGAAGGCAAGAACTATGAAGTGGGCGCCAAGGGCGAATTCTTCGGCGGCAAGCTCACCACCAGCGCCGCCGTCTTCCAGCTGAAGCAGGAAAACCTGGCCGAAGCCGATCCGGGCAATGTCTGGATCATCGGCACGGGCGGCGGTTCCTACGCCTATCACACGGTCAAGGGCGCCACCACGCGCGGCGTCGAGGCGGAAGTCTCGGGCCAGCTGCGCCCCGACTGGCAACTGACGGCCAGCTATGCCTACAGCCGCATCCGCAACGCGGCTGGCGCACGCATCCAGACCAACCAGCCGCAAGCCATGGCCAAGCTGTGGAGCACCTGGCGCCTGGCGCAGGGCGTGCCGGGCCTGGTGCTGGGCGGCGGCGTGAACTGGCAGAGCAATATCTACATGGATGACCGCGGGCCGAACGGCGAACGCTTCACGCAGAAAGCGTATGCGGTGGCGGGACTGATGGCGCAGTATCAGGTCAGCAAGCAGTTGCTGGCGACCCTGAACGTCAACAACGTCTTCGACAAACGCTACTACTCGACGGGCATGGGCGGCTACTACGGCGATCCGCGCAACGCCATGCTGTCGCTGCGCTATCAGTTCTGAAGAACTGCACTACTTTTGAGCAGCACCTCGATGCCCTCGGGTGCCATGGCGCGGCCCAGGTAGTAGCCAAACGCCTCGTCGCAGCCCATCTCGGCGAGCAGTTCCAGCTGCGCGCCGCTTTCCACGCCGCCGGCAATGGTGCGCAGTCCGAGCGTGCGCGCCATTGCCACGATGGCGCGCACCATGGCGCCGTCGCCACCGGGCTTGCCCAGGTCGTCGACGAAGCACTTTTCGATCTTCACGGCATCCGTGGGAAAGCGTTTCAGGTATGTGAGCGAGGCGTCGCCCGTGCCGAAATCGCTGATGGCAATCGCCATGCCCAGCTGGCGGAACTGGCGCAGTATCAGTTCGCAGTTCTGGTTGTGGTCGATCAGGATGCCGGCGGCGATTTCCAGCTCGATGCAATGCCCCGGCACGCCGGCCGCCTCCAGCGCGGCGGCGAAATTGCGCGCGATATCGCGCTGGTAGAACTGGCGCGCCGACAGGCTGACGGACACCGTCAGCCTCTGCCCCTGCGCGATCCAGCTGCGTGCCTGTTCCACCGCCGTGGCCAGCACCCAGGCGCCCACCGGCAGGATCAAGGCGCTTTCTTCCAGCACCGGTAAAAAGTCGAGCGGCATCATCAGTCCCAGTTCCGGGTGCTTCCAGCGCAGCAGCGCCTTCACGCCCGTGATCGTGCGCGTCTTCAGGTCCATGCGCGGCTGGTAGAACAGGGCGAATTCGTTGCGTTCGAGCGCATGGCGCAGGGCCGTCTCGAGGATGGTGCGCGAATACGACTGCGTCTGCATGCGCGCGGCGTAACGCAAACAAGTGCCCGGCGCGTGGCGCTTGGCCGCATACATGGCCAGGTCGGCCTTTTCGATCAGTGCATTGACGTCGTCGTCATCGTCCGGGTACAGGGCCACGCCCACGCTGGCCGCCACCGACAGGCTGTATTCGCCGATGACGAAGGGCGCGGCGATGGCGGCGACGATTTTTTCGGCCACCCGCTCGGCATCGTGCGCCGTGCGCAGTTCCGTCAGCAGGATGATGAATTCATCGCCGCCCTGGCGCGCCACCGTGTCGACCTTGCGCACGCACTGCTGCACCCTGCGCGCGAACTCCGTCAGCACCTGGTCGCCCACGTCGTGTCCCAGGCTGTCGTTGATCGACTTGAAGCGGTCGATATCGACGAACAGCACGGCCAGCAAAGCCTGGTGGCGGCGCGCGTAGGCGATGCCGTGCTCGAAGCGGATCTGGAAATGCAGGCGGTTCGGCAGCCCCGTCAAGCCATCGTGATGGGCGATGAATTCCAGCTGCTGCTCGGCGCGCCGGCGGGCCGATACATCGTGCAGCAGCAGCACCGCACCGCCCTGCGCCAGCGGCGCGCAGCTGTACTGCACGTCGATGCGCTTGCCATCGAGATGGCGCAGCAGCACGGCGCCGCGCGCCACTTCCAGCACTTCTTGCCGCGCCACGCAGTCGCGCACCTGGCGCGCCGCATCGACGGGCGCGCCGTCATGGAACAGCGGCAGCAGCTCGGTCACAGGCTGGCCCAGGCCATCGTCGCCCAGCAAGCCACCCATGCTGCTGGCGCGGGGATTCATGTACTGCACCACGCCATCGTGGTCGGTGCCGACGACGGCTGCCGGCAGCGCGTGCAGCAGCGCCAGCGCATCTGCCATGCGCTGCGCCTGCGCCGCCTGCAGCACCACGCCCGTCGCATGGCGCATGCGCCACATGCGCGCCGCCTGCCACTGGCAGGCCAGCAGCACGGCGAGCACCACGGCCAGGGACAGGCACAGCGCCAGCAGCAGCGCCGTCATGCATCACCCGGCAGGCGGAAAGTGAAGAACATGGTTTTCCTTTGCAACGCGCGCCATGCGGCCGGGCGCAGATCCATGCGGAAAGGAAATAGTATAAGAATTTCGGCGCGATATTTGCCTGATCGGACGCCGCTTGACTGGCATCAAGCGGCGCGGGGCGGGCCTGCGTCAGGTCAGCGACAGTCTCCGGGACGGCGCGGCCACGCCGGGAACGGCGTGCAGTTTGAAGATGCTGACGGCGTCGGCCAGGCTGGCCGCCTGCTGCTGCAGCGCGTCCGCGGCGGCGGCGGCCTGCTCCACCAGGGCCGCATTCTGCTGCGTCACGCCATCCATCTGGCTGATGGCGATGCTGATCTGCTCGATGCCATCGCGCTGCTCCACGCTGGCCACGGCGATCTCGCCGATGATGGCGTTCACGCGCTGCACGCTGCTGACCACATCGTCCATCGTGCGCCCCGCCTGGCCCGCCAGCACGCTGCCCTCTTCCACCGTGCGCACGGATTCGCCGATCAGCTGCTTGATTTCCATGGCCGCCGCGGCCGACCTGTGCGCCAGGCTGCGCACTTCGGTGGCCACGACGGCAAAGCCGCGTCCCTGCTCGCCCGCGCGCGCCGCTTCCACGGCCGCGTTCAGGGCCAGGATATTCGTCTGGAAGGCGATGCCGTCGATGACGGCGATGATGTCGACGATACGCTTCGACGAAGCATTGATATGGCTCATGGTCTGCACCACCTGCGCCACTGCCTCGCCACCGCGCTGCGCCACGTCGGACGCGCCGCCGGCCAGCTGGCGCGCCTGGTCCGCGTTGTCGTTATTCTGCCGTACGGTGGAGGTCAGCTCGGTCATCGCTGCAGCCGTTTCTTCCAGCGAGCTGGCCTGCTCCTCCGTGCGCGAAGACAGATCCATGTTGCCGTTGGCAATTTCGCCCGACGCCGTGGCGATGGCGTCCGTGCCGGCGCGCACCCGTCCCACGATGTCGGCCAGGTTGCCGCTCATCGCCTTCAAGGCGCGCAGCAGGTCGCCGATTTCATCGCGGCTGCTGTCGGCCACCACGGCGCGCAAGTCGCCGGCCGCCACTTGCTGGGCGATGCCGACGGCCGCACCCAGCGGCACCGTGATACTGCGGATCAGCCACCACACGGTGATAGACCCGACGACCAGGGTCACCAGCACGGTGGCCAGCATGGCGATGCTGGCGCTGCGGTGCGCGGTGGCGTCCTGCTCCTTCATCTGCGCCATCAGGCTGTGCGACTGCTTGCCGATAGTGGCGACGATGGCGTCGATCTGGCGCGTCGGTTCGCGGTCCATGCCCTTGACCAGCGCATCGACCGTGTGGGCGCTGTCGGGGCGCGCGCCGTCGTACTGCTGCAGCGCCGCCAGGTAGCTCACGCCCAGCGCGTCGTGCGCCTGCAGCGCTTGCGCCACGGGCGCCGTATCGAGTTTCAACGCGGCCATCATGGCCTGCAAGCCGGCCAACTCCTTGCGCGTCTGCGCGCCGCTGGCGACAAACGCTTCGCGGTAGCGCCGGAAGGCGGCCGCATCGCCGCCGCGCAGCAGGATGTTTTTCCATTCCTGCACCTGGATCTTGAATTCCACCTGCGCGCTGCGCGCCGCGTCGACCGCTTCCGTCAGGGCCACGGAGCGCTGCATGGCCTCGGCGCTGCGTGCGCTGGCCGCATCGAGCGCACTCCAGCCGCGCACGCCAACGAACACCAGCGCAAGAAAGAAGAAGGCGCCCAACAGACCCAGGCGGATGGAGATTTTCAGATTCGCGAGTTGCATGTATTTCTCCCGGCAGTAAGAACAGGATGGCAACAAAGGCGCCACCAAAACTATCCAATTCCCACCAAATGAGGAAATCATGCCGCGCACCCCGTGAAAAACCAAGCGGTGCTTTCGCTAGAGAAACACTTTCAACACAGAAACAACAAATTACACGGGAAGGTTGACTGTCTGGCCATATTGCCGGGATCGCAGCATGGTCGGGCCGGCAATCTTGCCGGTCGCCTCAGCGCGCCGCCGCGGCCGCGCCCGCAAACTCTTCGCGCAGCAGCGGATACAAACGCCGGTAGCGCGCCAGCCGCTCTTCCAGCATGGCGCACGCTTGCGGCGCGATCGTCTCCTGCACGGGCGGACGCGTGCACACCTGCGCGGGCGACAAGCCCGTCACCGCCATCTGCGCCAGGCGCGCCGCACCGAGGGTGCCGCCAGCCACGCCATGGTCGTGCCGCAGCACGTTCAGGCCCGAGGCATTCGCGCATAGCTGGGCCCAGAAGCGGCTGCGCGAACCGCCACCGACGAACGACGCTTCTTCCAGCTGCGTGCCGGCGCTGCGCAGGGCCGCATTGCCGTCGGCCATGGCAAAGGCCACGCCTTCCATCACGCTGTAGGCCAGTTCGGCGCGCCCATGTTCCGTCGACAGGCCAAAAAACACGCCGCGCGCCGTGGCGTCGTTGTGCGGCGTGCGCTCGCCGCTCAGGTAGGGCAAAAAGATCGGCGCCGTGCGCGCTTCCACGCCTTCGGCCAGCGTCACCAACTCTCCGATGGCGGACGACTGCGTCAGCCGCGCCACCCAATTCAGGCTGGACGCGGCGCTGAGGATCACGCTCATCTGGTGCCAGCGCCCGGGCAGGCAATGGCAGAACGCGTGTACGCCCTGGCCAGGATTGGGTGCGTAGCCATCGCTGCCGGCGAACAGCACGCCCGAGGTGCCCAGCGACAGCAGGCCGGCGCCCGGCTCCACCACGCCCAGGCCCACGGCGGCGGCAGCATTGTCGCCCGCGCCGCCGGCCAGCACCACCGCATGCGCGATGCCCCATTCCTGGCACAGCGCCGGGCGCACCTGCGCGGCGGCATGGCTGCCTTCGACCAGGCGCGGCATGTGCTCGCGCGTCAAACCGGTGGCCGCCAGCATGCGCTCGGACCAGTCGCGTTTGGCCACGTCCAGCCACAGGGTGCCGGAGGCGTCGGACATGTCGGAGATGCAGTCGCCCGTCAGGCGCAGCGCCACGTAATCCTTGGGCAGCAGGACTTTACTGATGGCGCGAAACAGCGACGGCTCGTACTTTTGCAGCCACAGCAGCTTGGGCGCCGTGAAGCCGGGCATGGCCTGGTTGCCCGTGATGGCGCGCGACTCGGGCACCAGCGCTTCGAGTTCCACGCACTCGGCAAAGGCGCGCGTATCGTTCCACAACATGGCCGCGCGCAGCACGTGCTGCTGCTTGTCGAGCAGCGTGGCGCCATGCATCTGGCCCGACAGCGCGATGCCGCGCAAGCCGGAAAACGCCACCGGCTGGGCGCTGCGGATGGCCGCGATCACGTCCAGCGTGGCGTGCCACCAGTCCTCCGGGTTCTGCTCCGACCAGCCGGGATGGGGGCTCGACACGCGCAGGGTCACGCCGCTGCTGGCGAGGATGGTTTGCGCGTCGTCGGTCAGGATGGCCTTGACTTCGGAAGTGCCGATATCGATACCGAGATAGGTCACGATGGTTCCATGAAAAGTGGATGGGCGCCCGCGCACGGCGGCGATTTCACGTTATGGTAATCGCCCGGCGGCGCCAGCAGCACGCCTTTCCGCATACTTTTTCACACTTTGCCGATACGCGCCAGCCAGCGCGTTCAACCATGCTGGCGAAAATCCTTGCGGTAGACATTCGTATCCTTGCCCGATGGCGGCATGCGCGTAAACCGCTCGAAGCGCAGCCCCAGTTTATTGAGCAGATTGATCGACGCCTGGTTCCGCGGCGAGGTGATGCCGTACAGGGTGGGGATGCGCAGCGTGTACCGGGCATGCCGCACGATGGCCGCCGTCGCCTCCCAGGCATAACCCTGGCCCCAGTAGGCGGGCAGCATGGCGTAGCCGATGTCGGGACCGGGCAGGCTGTCGCGGCGTATCATGCCACCCATGCCGATGGCCACGCCGTCGCTGCGGCGTTCGATAATGTAAAAGCAATAGCCATGCTCGCGGAACTGCGCGATCGGACCGGCTTCCAGCGCCGCGCGCGCCGCATCCACGGTATGGATGTTGCGGTCGCCGATATTGGCGATCCACGACGGCTCATTGATCAGTGCCAGGTAGAACGGCGCGTCTTCGGGCGTGAAGGTGCGCAGGCGCAGGCGGGGCGTCTCGATGACGATCACCGATTCTGTCACGGCGCCGCTCATGCCGGCCACTGCATCGGATCGGTCAGCAGCTGGTACATCACGTAGGCGTCGACATAACCCAGGTGCGCGTGGCGGTAGGCCAGCGGCAGGGTAGCGACGATGGAAAAGCCCAGCTTTTTCCACAGGGTGACGGCGCCCAGGTTGGTGCTGACGACGAAGTTGAACTGCATCGCCAGGTAGCCCGCGCGGCGCGCTTCTTCCATGCAGTGCACGCCCATCATGCGCCCCACGCCCACGCCCTGCGCGGCCGGGTCGACCATGAACGAGGCATTGGCCACGTGCGATCCATGACCCGGCTGGTTCGCCACCAGCTTGTACATGCCCAGCAAGCGCTCGCTGCCCATCACGGCCACATAGCTTTGCACGCCGGGGCCGAACCAGTAGGCGTGGCACGCTTCACGCGTGGTATCGGCCGGGAAGGTATAGGTGTCGCCAGCGGCCACCAGGGTCTGGAAAATCGGCCACATGGCGTCGAAGTCGGCTTCCTGGGCCGGGCGGATATCAATTTCTTTCAAGGCGCTGCTCCCGATAACAAGTGATGGCCGATTGTATCAGCGCCCCAGGCGGAAGTTCACACTATCGGGCCGCCCCGGCAGGTGCAGACGCGATTGCGCGCGCGGCGCCTCGCTGACAATTTTCCCGCGCCGCAGTACCAGGCGCCGTGCCGCGCGCAGCCGCAGCGCTTCGACCGTGGAGCCGCAATCGAGGATCAGCAAGTCCGCATGGCAGCCGGGCGCGATGCCATAGCCGTCCAGGCCCAGGATGCGCGCCGGCGTCTCGGTCACGGCCAAAAAGCAGTCGTGCATCGCTTGCTGGCCCGTCATCTGCGCCACGTGCAGTCCCATGTGCGCCACTTCCAGCATGTCGCCCGAGCCGAGGCTGTACCACGGGTCCATCACGCAGTCGTGGCCAAAGGCGACGGGAATGCCGGCGGCCAGCATCTCGGGCACGCGCGTCATGCCACGCCGCTTCGGATACGTATCTTGGCGCGCCTGCAGGGTGATGTTGATGAGGGGGTTGGCAATCGCCGCCACGCCCGCCTCGCGGATCAGCGGCAGCAGTTTGCTCACATAATAATTGTCCATCGAATGCATGGACGTCAGGTGCGAGCCCGTCACCCTGCCCTGCATGCCAAGGCGCTGGCTATGGAAGGCCAGGGTTTCGATGTGGCGCGACAGCGGGTCGTCCGACTCGTCGCAGTGCATGTCCACCATCAGCCCCCGCTCGCAGGCGAATTCGCACAGCAGGCGCACCGATTCGGCGCCGTCGGCCATGCTGCGCTCGAAATGCGGAATGCCGCCCACCACGTCGACGCCCATGGCAATCGACCGCTTTAAATTGTCGAAGGCGCCGGGACTGCGCAAGATGCCGTCCTGCGGGAACGCCACCAGTTGCAGGTCGAGATACGGCGCCACTTGCCGCTTGACGTCGAGCAGCGCTTCCACGGCCAGCAGGCGCGGGTCGCAGATATCGACGTGCGAGCGGATGGCCAGCAAGCCGCGCGCCACGGCCCAGTCGCAATACTGCAAGGCGCGTTGCACCAGGGCGTCCTGCGTCAGCTGCGGTTTCAGCTCGCCCCACAGGGCGATGCCTTCGAGCAGGGTGCCGGAGGCATTCACGCGCGGCAAGCCGTAGCTGAGCGTGGCGTCCATGTGGAAGTGGGCGTCGACGAACGGCGGCGTGACCAGGTCGCCAGCGGCGTCGATCTCCTGCGCGCCCTGCACGGGCAAGGCGGGGCCGACGGCGGCGATGCGGCCGTCCTCGATGGCGATATCGATGGCGCGGCGCCCGTCGGGCAGGCTGGCATTGCGGATGACTAAGTCCATGCGGACACTCCTTCGGTTGACTACGGTATCTGTTGCTTCCAGTGCATTGCCATCTTCTCGCTCAAGGATGTTGCAGTGCACGAATATACTCGCTGGCAAAAACCTGGCCATAGATTCGCTGACAACACCTTGCGCGTGCGCAAACTTCCCACAAATGCTGCCAGGCACGTAAATTGGGGCAAAGACACGCCACACGGCCTGAATAAAATAACTTTCAACTAACTCGAATCACCGCTAGAATATTCATATTGCGTTGCATCATAAAAAGTCCATGACTAGCTGTTCAGCACGCTACCCACTTTACAAAACGCGGCCAACTCTGGTTTTCGGGATTTTGCAGAGCGTTTTGCCAGCATTTTAATCCGTACAAAGGAGTAAATATGTTTCCGCTTCCAGAACACATTTCCAGCGCCGCCAAGTCGCAACTGGAAAGCCAGCTGCAAATCTTCAGCACCCTGACCAGCAAAGTCTTCGAAAGCGCCGAGAAAATCATCGCCCTGAACCTGAACGCAGGCAAGGCCGCCCTGTCGCACACGGCAGAGACGGCGCAGCACCTGCTGGCAACGCAAGACCCGCGCGACTTCTTCAGCTACAGCACCAGCCAGGCGCAACCGAATATCGAAAGCGTGCTGGCGTATAGCCGCCAGCTGTTCGGCATCGCCTCGAGCACCCAGGCGGAATTGCTGGCCTCGGCCAAGGCCCGCCTCGATGCCGCCGCACCTGCTGCCGTCCCTGCCCCGGCAGCGGCCAAGCCGGCGCTGGCCGCTGTACCGGCTACTGCGGCGCCTGCGCCCAAGCCGGCCGCCGCACCAGCACCGTCGCCAGTGGCAGCAGCACCTGCGCCCGCCGCCAAGCCTGCGCCAGCCAAGCCGGTCGAAGTGGCCAAGCCTGTCGCCAAGGCAGCACCCGCCCCTGTTGCAGCGCCGGCAGCCAAGCCAGCGGCAGCACCGGCCAAGGTTGCCGAGAAGGCCGCCGACAAGCCCGCCGTGAAAACCGTCGAAGCCAAGCCAGTGGCCAAGCCCGCACCCGCACCTGTACCCGCCGCCGCCGCCGCCGCGCCAGTAAAAACCGCCGCGCCAGCGCCAGTCAAGCCTGCCGCGAAACCATTTCCTTCCAGCAAACAAGTCGCCAAGCCGGCCAGCGCCGCCGGCAAGACCGTGGCCAAGGTTGCCGTGAAGCACGCTCCTGCGCCGGCCGCCAAGCCGGTGGCCAAGGCAGCCCCCAAGGGCGCGCCATCGAAACAGCTCGACATGCTGGGCAACGGCAAAGGCAGCGGCCGCAAATAAGAACGCCTATCAAAACCTACTGCGCGTCGTAATTTGCGGCCTGCGATGCTCACTGTACCTTCGTACAGTTGCGCTTCTCGGCCACAACTTCCTTCCGCTCGCTACGGTTTTGTTACGCGTTGCAAGCTCCGCGCACGCCACTGACGCAGCAAAACAACGGGCTACGGCCCGTTTTTTGCGTGCCCGTCCACAGCGCGCTTTTCCGCCTTGTTGTATCCTACGCGTACTTTCCGTCCGCGTGCCCGTCCTTCCGCCCCGCGACACCCCATTACTCAAAACAAAAGGTAACCATGAGTTTATCGAGGCTCATCGCCGGCTTCGTGCGTCAGCATTGGCCGGCGTATGCCGCCGCCGCCGTCATGCTGACTGGCGTGGCGACACTGACCGTCTGGATCCCGCGCCGCGTGGGCGCCATCATCGACGCGCTGGCCGCGCACCGCATGACGGCTGCCGAACTGTGGCTGGAGCTGCTGACCCTGCTCGCCGTCGGCGTCGTCATTTACTTTCTGCGCGTGGGCTGGCGCATCACCCTGTTCAAGGCCGCCTACCAGCTAGGCGTGATGCTGCGCACGCGCTTCTATACGCGCATGTCGCAGCAGGGCGCATCCTTTTACCAGAACCAGCGCACGGGCGACCTGATGGCGCTGGCGACGAACGACATCGACGCCATCGAAATGGCCGCCGGCGAAGCCATGCTGGCCGGCTTCGACGGCACCTTGACCTTGCTGATGGTGCTGGGCATCATGCTGCTGGGCGTGGACTGGCGCCTGGCCTGCATCGCCTTGCTGCCCTTCCCGCTGATGGGACTGGCCTTCTGGCGCATTTCCAGCCATATCCACACGGCGTCGACCGATTCGCTGCAACGCTTTTCCGCGCTGAACGACCATGTGCAGGAATCGCTGTCGGGCGTGCGCACCCTGCGCGCGCTGGGTCTGGAAGAGCGCAGCAGCAAGCAGTTCTCCACCCTGGCCGGCCATGCAGCCAACGCCAGCCTGACGGCGCAGCGCTGGGAAGCGGCGTATGAACCGGCCGTCGGCCTGACCCTGACGGCCGCCACCGCGCTGACCCTGGGCCTGGGCGGCTACCTCGTGTGGCAAGACCAGCTGACCATCGGCGCTCTGACGAGCTTTTCCATGTACCTGGGACAGCTGATCTGGCCCATGTTCGCCGCCGGCTGGGTGCTCTCGTTGATCGAACGTGGCCGCGCCGCCTGGCAGCGATTGCAACCCATGTTGGATGCGCCGCTGGCCATCGACGACCACGGAACGATCGATACGCTGACGCCCGGCCCATTGCAACTGACGGACATCGGCTTCGCCTACGCAGGCCAGACGGCGCCGGCCCTGTCCGGCATTTCGCTGCTGTTGCAGCCGGGCCAGACTCTGGGTTTAGTGGGCCCTACCGGCAGCGGCAAGTCGACCCTGCTGCGCGTGCTGCTGCGCCAGGTCACGCCGCAATCAGGCACGGCCACCTGGAGCGGCCAGCCGCTCGATGCGTACACGCTGCATGCGCTGCGCGCGGCCATCAGCTGGGTGCCGCAGGAATCGTTCCTGTTCTCCGCCAGCATCGCCGACAATATCGCCCTGGCCCGTCCCGGCGCCACGCGCGAGGACGTGGAACGGGCGGCGCAGCTGGCCGACATCCACGACGATATCCTGCAATTCCCCGAAGGCTATGCCACCCACGTGGGCGAAAAGGGCATCACCCTGTCCGGTGGCCAGCGCCAGCGCGTGGCGATTGCCCGCGCCCTCCTGGCCGACAACGACTTGCTGCTGCTCGACGATGCCTTATCCGCCGTCGACACGGGCACGGAGACGCGCATCCTGCAACACCTGGAAGAACTGCGCCGCAAGCGCCCCGAGCGCAGCGCCATCATCGCCAGCCACCGCCTGAGCGCCGTCGTCAACGCCGACCTGATTCTGGTGCTGCGCGATGGCCATGTGACGGAAACGGGCAGCCACGACACGCTGATGCAGCGCGACGGCTGGTATGCCAGCCAGTGGCGCTATCAACAACTGGAAGCCAGCCTCGATGCCATCTAAGACCGACCAAGCCAGCACCGCCACGCCATCCGTGCGCCGCCAGGCCGCGCAAGCCATCGGCCTGCTGCGCCGCGCCGCCGCGCCCGATCTGCGCCATTTATATTGGGCCACCTTCTGGCTGATCCTCGCCGCCGCGCTGGAAGTGACGGGGCCGATTCTGGGCAAGGCCCTGATCGACCAGCATCTGCTGCCGCGCCACCTGGACTGGACGCGCATGTCGCTGCTGCTGGGTGGCTGCCTGCTGACGGGCTGGGTCGCTTCCGGCCTGCGCTATTTGCAGCTGGTGCGCCTGTCCGGCCTGGCCATGCGCTCGGTGCAGCGCCTGCGCGAAACCGTGTATCAACACGTGCTGCGCCTGCCCATGGCCTTTTTCGACCGCGCCATCACGGGCCAGCTGGTCAGCCGCGTCACCAACGATACGGAAGCGGTGAAATCGCTGTACGTGCAGGTGCTGTTCGTCATCCTCGACAGCTCCATCGTGCTGGTCGGCACCATGGCCGCCATGGCCTTCCTCGACTGGCGGCTGATGCTGATCGTGCTGGCCCTGCTGCCGGCCGTGCTGGTGATCGTCTTTTTGTACCAGCGCTGGAGCGCGCCGGCCGTCACGCGCGCGCGCGCGCTGCGCAGCGAGATCAACGGGCAGATCGCCGAATCGATCGGCGGCATGAGCGTGCTGCAGGCGAATAACGCGGAAAAGCGCTTCGGCGCGCGCTTCACGGGCATCAACCAGGACCACTACACGGCGCGCATGCAGGAATTGCGCGCCAACGCCTGGCTGCTGCGCCCCGCGCTCGACATGCTCAACATCGTGCTGCTGGCCGTCGTCATCTTCAGCTTCGGCCAGCGCGAGATGGGCGCCCTGGAAGTGGGCGTGCTGTATGCATTCATCAGCTATATCGCGCGCGTGATCGAGCCGCTGATCCAGATCACGATGCAATTCAGCCAGCTGCAGCAATCGGTGGTGGCGACGGCGCGCGTCTCGGCCCTGCTGGACGAAGCGCAGGCGCTGGAACACGCGCAGGGAAGACAAACACCGGCCCTGCGGCAGGCGACAGCGGACAGCGACGTGCCCGCCGTGGATATCGCGCGCCTGACCTTCGCCTACGTGGAAAACCAGCCCGTGCTGCACGACCTGTCGCTGAGCATTCCGCAGGGCGCGTTTTTTGGCATCGTCGGCCACACGGGCAGCGGCAAGTCGACTTTGCTCTCGCTGCTGCTGCGCTTTTACCCCGTCACGCAGGGCAGCATCGCCATCAATGGCGTCGCCCTCGACAGCATCGACAACGAGCACTTCCGCGCCGACGTGGGCCTGGTGCCGCAAGACCCCTTCCTGCTGGCCGCCTCGGCGCGCGAAAACATCGACATGGGCCGCGGCTACACGCAGGCGCAGATCGAGACGGCCGCGCGCGCCGCGCATGCGCACGACTTCATCGCCGCGCTGGAACACGGCTACGATACGCCGCTGGGCGAAGGCGGCTCGCGCCTGTCGTCGGGACAGAAGCAGCTGATCGCGATTGCCCGCGCGCTGGCCGGCCAGCCGCGCATCTTGCTGCTGGACGAGGCAACCTCGCGCATCGATAGCCAGACCGAACAGATCGTGCAGCTGGCCCTCAATGAATTGCGCGGCAAGGTCACCATCATCGCCATCGCCCACCGCCTGTCGACCATCCGCGAAGCCGACCGTATCATCGTGCTCAATCACGGCCGCATCACGGAAGCGGGACCGCACGAGGAACTGATGCAGATCGAGGGCGGTTTGTACCAGCGCCTGTACCTGCTGCAGCAACTGGCAGTGTGATAGGCACGGGCGCCGTTGCGCGGCGCTACTTTTTTTCTGTACGGCATTAAAAATGCCGTACAGACGGGAGTATATTCATCTGGCGGGCAGCACCGACGGCCCCAACCATACTTCCGGGGGACGCCATGCGCAGCAAACTGTCGATCAGGAATATCTTTGCCGCCATCTTCCTGCTTAGCCTGGCGCTCTCCATCGTCAGCCTGCTGGCCCTGTTCCGCGTCGCCACCAAACAGGCCGAAGCGAACCAGGTCACTGAAACGCGCTTCCAATCCTATCTGCTGGCCGATGAATTGCGGCAAAGCTCGGACGACCTGACCCGGCTGGCCCGTACCTACGTCGTCACGGGCGACGCCAGCTACGAGCAGCAATACATGGATATCCTCGACATCCGCAACGGCAAGAAGCCGCGCCCCGCCCACTACGAGCGCATCTACTGGGACTTCGTGGCGGCGGGCATGCCGGTGCCGGCGTCGACGGGCCCCAGCGTGCCACTGGCCGAGCTGATGCGCAAAGCCGGCTTCAGCGAGCAGGAATTCGCCAAACTGCAAGAGGCCCAGACCAATTCCGACGGCCTGGTGAAGACCGAGGTGATCGCCATGAACGCCGTCAAGGGCTTGTTCGACGACGGCAGCGGCAACTTTACCAAGAAGGGTCCGCCCGACCTGGAAATGGCCCGCACCATCATGCACGATGCCCAATACCACCGCAACAAGGGCAAGATCATGCAGCCGGTGAATGAATTTCTCACGCTGCTAGACCAGCGCACGAGCGCGGCCGTGCAGACGGCGACGGGCGGCACCATGGCGGCCTATTCCGTCACCGTCGGCGTGCTGCTGGTGTCGGTCATGGTTTCGCTGCTGTGCCTGTTCCTCGTGTACCGCCACATCAAGCGCAACCTGGACCAGGCGATCGCCACGGCGCAATTGATCGCCGGCGGCGACCTGAGCATCGATGCCGTCATCGAACGGGCCGACGAAATCGGCGTGCTGCTACACGCGATGAACACCATCAACGCCAACCTGACGGGGCTGATCGGCGACATCCGCAGCAGCACCGGCGAAATGTCGGTCGCCACGCACGAAATCGCGCTGGGCAATGCCGACCTGTCGGCGCGTACTGAAGCGCAAGCCAGTTCCCTCGAAGAAACGGCCAGTTCGATGGAAACGCTGACGGCGACGGTGCGGCAAAACGCCAGCAACGCCGGCGAGGCAAACCAGCTGGCCGCCACCGCCTCGGCCGTCGCCGTGCAGGGCGGCGCCGTCGTCGCCCAGGTGGTCAACACGATGGGCGCCATCAAGGAAAGTTCGAGCCAGATCGCCGACATCATCGGCGTCATCGACGGCATCGCCTTCCAGACCAACATCCTGGCCTTGAACGCCGCCGTCGAGGCGGCGCGGGCGGGCGAACAGGGACGCGGCTTCGCCGTCGTCGCCGGCGAGGTGCGCAGCCTGGCCCACCGCAGCGCTGCCGCCGCCCAGGAAATCAAGACCCTGATCGGCGCCTCCGTGGAACGGGTCGACGCCGGCAGCAAACTGGTCGACGAGGCGGGGCGCACCATGGCGCTGGTAGTGGAATCGATCCAGAAGGTGGCCGCCATCATGAGCGAGATCACCAGCGCCAGCCACGAGCAAAGCGCGGGGATCAGCGAGGTCAACCAAGCGGTCACGCAGATGGACAACATCACGCAACAGAACGCGGCCCTGGTCGAGCAGGCGGCGGCCGCTGCCGAAAGCCTGCAGGAACAGGCGCAAGCCCTGATCGAGGCCGTCGCCATCTTCCGCCTGAAGGGCAGCCCGCCGGCCACGGCCGCCCTGGCCCTGCGCTGACGTGCAGCCAAAGTGTGCACTTTCGCAAAAATCTGCACACAGCATGATATTTCTTGATTGCAACATCATATAATCGTTGCAAACAGGCATGGTCATTGCGGGGGCGGGAAGTTGGCAGGCAGACACACACGGGCATCGTGGCGAAGGGCGCATTGGCTGCTGGTACTGGCCTGCCTGCTGCCGCCTGCCGTCCAGGCACAGATCGACAACCTTGAGCAGCATATCGCCGCCGTGCGCGAAGATGGCCGTTTCGTGCCCGCGCGCGCCCTGCAGCGCCTGCAAGAGGTGGAAACGCAGGCGCGCAGCGCGCCCATGCCCGTGCGTGCGGAATTCCTTGCCCAGCTGAGCAACGCCCGCATGCGCCTGGGGCAGAACGATATCGCCATGCAGCTGGCCGAAGAGCTGATCGCCTACGCCCGCATGAACAAGAGCGACGTGGCGCTGGCGAAAGGCATGCTCAGCAAGGCCTACATCACGTTTGCCAGGAACGAAGGCCGCGCTTCGCATCTGCTGGCCTTCGAAGCGGAAAAGATCGCCAACCGCACGGACGACCTGCCCGTGCGCGTGCAGGCCACCATCAGCGCGGGCCAGTCGTGGGCCGAGGAAGGCAATTTCCCGTTTGCGCTGGCCAAGCTGCAAGCGGCCGTCGACCTGGCGCGCCAGAGCAATTCCCCCTCCAGCCTGGCCGCCGCCCTGAATGCCCTCACCCTGCTGCACACGCAGATGCGCGAATACGACAAGGGCTTCGAAGTGCTCGACGAGCTGCTCGCCGTCTGCGCCACCCTGGCATCGCCGGGCCGCATGGCGCAGGCGAAGAATACGGAATACGGGCTGGCGCTCGACGCGCAGCAGCCGCAACGGGGCCAGCGCGCCCTGCTGGCGGCTCTGGCGCTGGAACGCCAGCTGGGCGCCAGCGGCATGGTGGCCGTGACCCTCGTCAATCTGTCGGACAGCTATCTGAAAGAAAGCGATTATGCGCGCGCCCTGCGCTTTGCGAACGAAGCCATCACGGCGGCGCGCCTGGTCAACGATGAACAGGTGGAGGCGACGGCACGCCTGAACATCGGCCAGGCGCTGATCGGCCAGGGACGCTTGCAGGAAGGCAAGCAAAGCGTGGCCACGGGCCTGGCCTACTACGAGCGCACGGCCAACCAGCCGGACATGCAGGCCGTGCTGCTGGAGTACGGCATGGCGCTGGAAAAGGCGGGCGACATGCGCGGCGCCGTCACGGCCTACCACCGCGAGCGGAGCATTTCCAACCAGCTGTTCGAAAAGCAGCGGCAAAAGGCCGTGTATGAATTACAAGAAAAATATGAGGCGGAAAAGAAGCAGCGCCAGATCGAGCTGCTCAGCCGCGAAAATCAGCTGAAGAGCACGGAGATCGACAACCGCCGCCTGCAGCAGCGCGTGTGGTGGCTGCTGGCGCTGGTGCTGGCCATGGCGTCCGTCATCGTCAGCTTGCTGTACCGCAAGGTGCGCCACGCGAACGTGCAGCTGAAGGTGAAGAACCAGGAACTCAAGCGCCAGAGCTCGCGCGACCCGCTGACGGCCCTGTACAACCGCCGCCACTTCCAGGAATTCATGCGCAGCCATGCGGGCAAGCCGCAGCCGTCCTGCGGCGGCGATGTCGTGGGGGCAATGTTCCTGCTCGATGTCGACCATTTCAAGCACATCAACGACCGTTACGGCCACGCGGCGGGTGACCTGGTGCTGACGACGATCGCCGAAACCTTGCACGACGTGCTGCGCGAAACGGACATGATCGTGCGCTGGGGCGGCGAGGAATTCCTCGCCTTCCTGCCCGCCGTCGCGCGGGACGGACTCGACGATATCGCGCGGCGCATCCTCAACGGCATGGCGGCGCAAGTCATCCGCTACCAGGGACAGGCCATCCAGGTACACGTGTCCGTGGGCTTTGCGCCCTACCCGCTGACGCCGCTGGGACGGCCGCTCACGTGGGAACGCAGCGTCAACCTGATCGACATGGCGCTATACCTGGCCAAGGCGCACGGGCGCAACCGGGCGTATGGCTTGCGCGGTTTTCAGCAGGTGGAAAGAACGACCCTGGAAGCGGTGGAGCAAGACCTGGAACGCGCGTGGCGCGACGGCTTTGTCGATTTGAGCGTGGTGCTGGGGGGAACGGACGGAATGGATAGTAGCAATACAGGGACAGCGGCGCATGGCAAGCAGGCAGGCGCCAGCGATGGCGTCGCGGCAGCTGCCATCACCTGACGGCTGCCGCGGGCTGGCGCGCTTATTGCAAGTATTACTTGTGCGCGGCGTCCTGCATCTTTTCGCCGGCTTTTTCCACTTTCTTGCCGACGGCATCGGCCGCTTCGCTCATTTTCTTGTCGGCGTCAGCGGCGACCTGGTCCATCTTGGCGCCCGTCTCGGAAGCGGCCTGGCTCACGGCGGCATCGGCTTTGCTAGCGGCGGCCTTGATGTCGGCTTCAGCCTTGGCAGCGGCCGCATCGATCTTCTGGCCAGCTTGTTCTGCAGGACCGGCAGCGACATCATCCTTCTTCTGGCAGGCAGCCAGTGCCACAACCATCATTCCGGCGGCGCACACGGTCATCCAATTTTTGCTTACTTTCATGATATTCCCTTTCATTATTATCAAAAGACACAGATCAGTTCGCAATATACACCTGCCTAAAATTTTCTAGCGTGCGCTAACGCACATAAAAACAGGCTTTTGTGGCGTAGTTGTAAGCAATGGTATCTTGATATTTTTTACGGTGCCTTTTCCGATGGGCACCATGTAGCTGTGCGCTACTGGCCCGGCGCAGCGTCCAGCAGCGAACGTTCGAGCAATTGCGACAACGCCGTGCGCAGCGCCTGCGTGCGCGCCGCCAGTTCCGGCCGCTTGTAGCGCTCGGCGGCGATCAGGCTGTTTTCCAGGCAGACGCGGTCGCTTTTCGCCAGGCAAGCGTCGGCCAGGTCGAGCTGGGCGCTCGCTTGCGCCACTTTGACCTTGGCATCGAGTTCCAGCGTGTCGGGATCATCGCCCCAGCGTTTCACGTAGATGGCCAGGCGCGATGCGGCCACGTCCGGCTTGCCCGCATCGAGGGCCTGGTTGACGCTGTCCTGCAGCGCCGTCCACGCCTGCGCCCGCTGCTGTTGCCGGTCGCAAGTAGCGGCGGATTTGGTGATGTTCGCCTGCAAGCGTTTGACCTGCACGGCGGGCGCCCTGGCGCTTTTCAGCACGGCCAGCGCACTGCGCGCCCCGTCCAGGTCGCACTGCGCCGCCAGCGCAGTGGCGGCTTCGACCTGTTCCGCCACGCTGGCCGGCTTGTCGGCCGGCTTGTTGAAGAACCAGATACCGGTCAGCACCACGGCCGCCGCGATCCAGGTGCGCAAGCGCACGGGTGGGCGTGGCGGCGGCACCGACCCCTTGATGGCAGGCTTGGCGGGCGGCGCCTTGGCCGGCGCAGTTGCAGCTGCGGGTGCAGGTGCGGCAGCCGGTGGCAGGACGGGCTGGGGAGCAGGAGCGGGCTGAGGCGCGGCTTGCGGTGCAGGAACGGACGGGGCGACGGGCACCGGCGGCGGCATGCGCGGCAGCGGGGGCGGCGCTGGCAGTTTCTCCAGAACCGGCGCTGCAGCCACCTGGCGCGCGCCGCAAAACGGGCAATGCGCCACGCGCAGCGGCAAGGTTCGGCCGCAAGCGGCGTTGATGCAAACTTCATTCACTGTTTCAGACACGTTCCAACCTTTTCCTGGATTTACTCAGCTGCATTCTGCCGCAATATTACCCCACGCAAGCACGCCAACGGCGCACCGGCGCCGTGTTCCATGGCCTTGATACCGATCAAGTGGCCAGCGCCACCGCGGCCTAAGCTACAGACAAGGCCCAGGACAAGGAGAACGCCATGCCAGCCCACCTGATCATCGAAGACGGCCAGCCCTGGTGGTGGGACAGCGCCGATATCTGGGTCGTGCCGGGCAATGATCCGAATGGCCCGCCCGGCGCGCCCATTGCCGGCACCAGCAATTACCTGTGGGGCCGCGTGCACAACACGGGCAACAGCGCCTCGAACGGCGTGCGCGTGGACTTTTACTGGGCCGACCCGTCCGGCCAGATCGCCGTCGGCGCCGCCACGCAGATCGGTTCCGCGTTTGCCGACTTGCCGCCCGGCGCCACGCAGGAAGTGCTGTGCCTCGTGCCCTGGGTGCCCGTCATCGTCAATGGTGGCCACGAATGCCTGCTGGCCGTGGCCCACGGCGCGGGCGACATCAACCCGCTGCCCGACCCGCTGCCCAACGGTTTCCCCTTCCAGCCCAAACAGCACGAGCAGATCGCCCAGCGCAACGTCACCGTGGTGCTGGCGGCGCGGCGCGCGCAATTGCTGACCATCACGGTGGCGGCCCTGCCCCGTGCAGCCAGGAAAGTGGCATTGCACATTGAACAGGGCGGCGAACTGCCGCCGCGCCTGCTGGCCACCCTGGGCCTGGAAAAATGGCAGCCGGCCAGGGAAGCGCGCCTGATCGCGGGCCTGGCACGCACGCCCCACTGCAATGGCGATGTGCCCGGCGAGCAAAAACTGGCGCTGGAAGTGCCGCGTGGCCAGGCGCAGGCCGCGTACCTGAGCCTGCGCGCCGAAGCCTTGCCGCCACGCCAGTATGCGCTGCTGCGCGTGCTGGAGAGTCAGGATGGCAAGGTACTGGGCGGCGTCACGTATCTCGTCACCACTCCGGAGCAAGAACAAGCGCACGAGCAGGCGCAGCACAGCCCCGAGGAGCAAGCATCATGAGCGACACCCCCATGCAGGTGCTGACGCGGCCGTTCGCGATCGAGCCCGTCACCAACATCATGCTGCCCGATGGCATCTTTGACAATGCCATCTATGGCTTGCGCATCGCCGCCCACGTCACCAACATGTCCAGCAGCGCGCTGACGAATGTCACCGTATACCTGGAAAGCGTGGGCGACCCCGGCATCGTGCCCGTGGCGCGCACCTTTTTCTTTGCCAGCATTCCGGCCGGCGCGGCCATGCTGGTGATGTGGGACGCCGACTTCCAGCATGCGGCGCCCGGCAAGAGACTCGTCAGCTTTGTCGCCAAGGCGGACGGCTATGCGCCGCGCCGCTCGATCCAGCAAATCTTCGTCTCGCAGACGCGCTTCGACAGCGCCACCAATACCTATACCTGCACGGTCGAGGAAGGCACGCTGGAACTGTCAAAACCACAAGGCCACATGCCCGGCAAGCGCTGGGGCAGCACGGGCACGGATGGCAAAGGTGGGGCAAATGCGTGCCGCTGCCCGCCCGGCCTGGGCCCCATCGTGCCGACCGGCATGACCCTCGTCTGGACGCCGAACCCCGCCTATGCGGGCACGCATGGCGAGCTGCCGTTTTCCGACCCGTGGTGGAAGATACTCGCCATCATCATCGCCATCATCGCCGCGCTGGTCGCCATCATTGCCGCCGCACTCGGTTCCGGCAAGGCCAGTTTCAGCGTGGGCGGCAGCTTCGAGGAAACCGATCCCAGCGTCGATTGCTGTTCGCTCGAAGGGGCCGGCTCGGGCCAGCCCGAATTCACGGTGGCGGGCGTGGCCTCGGCCATCGCCTCGGGCGCCATCGCCGTCGCCTGCTCCGATATCGCGGACCCGTTCTGGCGTGGCCAGGAAGCAACACCACCGGCCGTCGGCGAACTGACCCTGGCCGAGCGCGTCGTGGCGAAATGGGTGCTGCCGGAAGCGCCGAACGCGGGCCTGCCCTACACGGCCGACATCAGCTGGGAGTATCAACGTTTCACCACGGGCGCCACCTACCAGCATGCGGTGACCGAAACGCAAGTCAACATCCACGTGGCGGGGCCCGTGGAAACGGATACGCCCGCCGTCGTGCAAGCGTACGAACCGCTGTGGATACGCGCCAGCTTCCAGCGAGACAATGGCAATGTGTTCCGCGGCACGGAGCTGTATGCCTTCGTGCTGTTCCAGGCGCCGCAGGGCCTGTATTTCGTCGCATCGCTGACCGACGATGGCCTGGGCTTCGACCCGGGCGCCAACGACGGCGTGTACGCAGGCAGCCTGGACTTGAAACGGGCTTACCGCACCTTGCTGCAATATGATCAAAAAGTCTACGGCACCTGGAGAGTCTTCGTCTTCGCGCAAGACGTCAACCTGACCAAGCCGGGCACGCCGCCGGAAATCGCCGCCCAGCACATCGGCGGCATGTTCGTCGCCAGCGCCATCGAAATCACCTTCGACGACACCCTGCCCTGCCCGCTCAAGGCGCAGGCAAATATCGTCGTGGTGTAGGAATAAGCAAGGTCAGGCGTAGGTCGCGTAGGTCGGATTAGCGCGGCAAAGCCGCGCGTAATCCGACACATTGTTGGCGCCATTGTTGGCTCCCGTATGCACACCTACACCTTGACGCTTTCAGACTTCGCGAGAAGCGTGCGCGGAATGATATCCGTTACCGGGCAAGTCTCCATCGCGTCCGAATACGCGAGCCAGCGCTGCAAGCTTTCCATGCGGCGAATGGTGATGCCCTTGCCATTGATATAGCCAATCTGCTCGAAATTGACGGGGCTGGTGGTCAGCTTCGACACGGTGGGCGCATTGTCGACCAGGCGGTCGTAGGCCTTGCGCGCCTTGTGCTCCCACTTGGCCAGCACGGGGTCGTCAAAGCGGTTGCTTTCAAAATACACGGTGATCGTGCGGTCGTGATTGGCAAAGCCGACGATCGCCGCCCCCTTGCGTATGGTCAGCAAGACATCTTCCTTGACGCCCGTAACGGGAACGAATACGGCAGCGCGCCCATCCGTATCTGGCCGCTCCATGGGAATATCTTGTCCGATTATGCTCATCACATCACACTCTTAGTCATCGCCTGTTGGCTTGTTGTCCCTGCATCACTGAAAGCGTGTCACCGTACGCATGCGCGGCTTTGCCGCTGCGCCGATGCGCGTCCAGGCTCGCTGCCATACCTTTTCATACCATTTATCAAATAATACATTGCCATAAAGCACTACACAAGATAATCAGGGCGCGGCAACCACAGGTCCTCCGCCGGACGGGGAATGGTATGCCCAGCCGCAATCGCCTTATAATGCTGCGATTCCTTCACGCCAGACACCTCCGCACCATGACGCTTCCCGAGAATGACACCAGCCGGCTCGACGCCATCAGCGCCGCCGCCACCGAAGTGGCCGCGCAAAACGTGGCCGACCTGCTGGCCATGGCCATCTGTCACCGCCCGGACGAACCGGCCCTGATCGTCTGCGACAAGCGCAGCTGGCTCAACGTGGTACTGACGCAAGCATATCGCCAGGCCTTGCCGGACGCGAGCTTCATCGATTTCGACGAGGTCACGCCGGACGCCGTGCTGGCCGCGTTTGCCGAACTGCCCGCCGGCAGTCTCGTCGTGCTGATCCAGTCGACCAGCTTCCGCCTGGAAGCGTTCCGCATCCGCATCGAGCTGTTCAAGCGGGGCCTGAAAGTGATCGAACACGTGCATCTGTCGCGCATGCCCGGCGTGCAGGGATTGCACTACATCGCTTCGCTGGCCTACGATCCCGCCTATTATCGCGGCGTGGGCCATGCACTGAAAGCGCGCATCGATCGCGCCCATCATGGCATGATCGACAGCGGCGGCGAGCAGCTGGTCTTCGCCTCGCCGTTCGAATCGGCCAAACTCAATATCGGCGATTATGCGGGGATGAACAATATCGGCGGCCAGTTCCCCCTGGGCGAAGTGTTTACGGAAGCGCAGGACCTGGAAGCGGTGAACGGGCGCGTGCGCATCTTCGTCTTTGGCGACACGCAGTTCATGGTCAACCGCCCCGACACGCCGATCACCCTGATCATCGACAAGGGCCGCGTGACGGGCACGGAAAACGCCACGCCAGAATTTACCGCCATGCTGGAGATCATCCGCGCGCATGAAGGCGAGGTGTGGGTGCGCGAACTGGGCTTCGGCATGAACCGCGCCTTTTCGCGCGAGCAGCTGGTCAACGATATCGGCACGTATGAACGCATGTGCGGCATCCATTTGTCGCTGGGCGCCAAGCACGGCGTCTACACCAAGCCGCAGTTCAAGCGCAAGGATGCGCGCTACCACGTCGATATCTTCGCCGTCACCGAGGCCGTTTACCTCGACGACGAGCGCGTGTACGCCGATGGCGCATGGACGCTGGAACCCGTCACCTTCAACTAAAAAATCCGGCCGCTGCCAGCTCGCGGTCCCATGGCGGCACGGGCTGGTATTCGGCCACCAGGAAATCGATCAGCGCGCGCACCTTCGGCGACATTTGCCGGCTGGCCGGATACAGCGCGCTCAAATGATTCAGCGGCAGCTCCCAGCCGGGCAGCACGGGCAGCAGGCTGCCATCGAGCAGATTGCGCCAGGCGAGGAAGGTGGTGCTGTAGACGATGCCCAGTCCCCGCAGCGCCGCCTGGTGCAGCACAAGGCCATTGTTCGCCGTGAAGCCCGCCTGCACGCGCACGCCCACTTCCTCGCGCTGTTCTCCCTCTCCCCGCTGGAAACGCCAATGCGTGCCATCGGTCAGGTGGCTGAAATGCAGGCACTGGTGCTGCAATAAATCTTGTGGCGTCTGCGGCACGCCCCATTGCGCCAGATAGGCGGGACTGGCGCACAGCACGGCGCGGCACGGCGCCAGCGGGCGCATGGCCAGCGCGCTGCTGTCCGGGATGCCGCCCACGCGTATCGTCAAATCAAAACCGTGGCGTATCGGGTCGAGCAGGGCATCGTCGACAAACAACTCGGCCCGCACCTGCGGGTGCAGCAGGCTGAAACGGGCGACGGCATCGGCCAGCCACGCGCTGCCGAAACTCGACGGCGCCTGGATGCGCAGCGGTCCGGCCAGCTCCGCCCCCGCTCCCGTCTGCGCCACGTGCGCCACCATGCGCGCCGCTTCCTGCGCCTGACTGACGGTGGCCATGCACGGCGCCAGGTAGGCGCGCCCCGCATCCGTCAGACTCACTTCGCGCGTGGAACGGTGCAGCAGGCGCGCATGCAGGCGTTCTTCCAGCTGCATGATGGTCTTGCTGACCATGGCCCGCGTCAGGCCCAGGCGCTGCCCGGCCACGGTGAAGCTGCGCTGGCGCGCCACTTCGACAAAGATTTCCATCGCTTTTAGTTGATCCATGTCAAAGATTGTCTGCGTTTTGACGACAATCTGTCAACCGCTGGGCGATTGTTTGCCGCCCTCGCCCATCCTACAATGGCGCTTTCCATAGACCTTCCGGAGCCGCCGCCATGCTGACAATCTCACAACAAGAACAATACCAACGCGACGGCTACCTCATCCTGCCCGATTTCAAGGGAGCGGACGACATCGCCGCCTTGCGCGCGCGCGCCGAGCAGATTGTCAACGAATTCGATCCCAGCGTCAGCCAGTCCATCTTCACCACGCGCGACCAGGCGAAGAACACCAACGATTATTTTCTCGCCTCCGACAACACGATCCGCTGCTTCTTCGAGGAAGAGGCGTTCGGCGCGGACGGTCAATTAAAGCAGGCGAAATCCCTGTCGATCAACAAGATCGGCCATGCCATGCATGACCTGGACCCCGTCTTCCGCGCTTTTTCGGCCGACCCGAAACTGGCCGAGGTGGCGCGCGACCTGGGCCTGGCGGACGCTCAGGTCTGGCAATCGATGTACATATTTAAACAGCCCGGCATCGGCGGCGAAGTGCGCTGGCACCAGGACGCCACCTACTTCGAAACCACGCCGATCAGCGTGACCACGTTCTGGTTCGCGCTGGAAGACGCGACCCTGGACAACGGCTGCCTGTGGGCCGAACCGGGCGGCCACCGCGGCCCCCTGCGCGAACGCTTCATCCGCAACGGCGACGCCGTGCGCGTGGAAAAGCTCGACGCCATGCCCTGGCCCGACGACAGCACGGCCGTGCCACTCGAAGTGAAGGCGGGCGCGCTCGTCTGCTTCCACGGCTTGCTGCCCCATTACAGCGCGCCGAACCGCTCGCCCGTCTCGCGCCACGCCTACACCTTGCACGCCACCGATGGCCAGACGCAATACGCGGCGCACAACTGGATCCAGCGCGACGCGGCGTTCCCCGTGCGGGGCTTCGTCTGATGCGCATCGACGTCTTCGCCGCCCACTGGGGCAATAACGACCTGGCGCCCGAGGTCTTCATCGACAAGGTTCTGGCAGCCGGCTTTGACGGCATCGAGATGTCGCTGCCGCTGGACGCGGCCCTGCGCGAGGAATGGACGGACCGCATCGCCAAGGCGGGACTGCAACTGATCGCAGCGCAGTGGGAAACCGTGTTCCACAGCGACTTCGATCTGCACCGCGCCGCCCTGGCCGAGCTGCTGGAGAATGCCTGCCTGGCGCGCCCCGTGCTGGTCAACACGCACACGGGCAAGGATTACTACAGCCAGGCGCAAAACGCGCAGTTGCTCGACCTGGCCGCCGCCATCTCGGCCAGGCACGGCGTGCCCATCGTGCATGAAATTCACCGCAGCCGTTTCAGCGGCCACCCGATGCTGCTGCTGCCGTATCTGCAGCAGTATCCGGATTTGCCCTTGACGGCCGACCTGTCGCACTGGTGCTGCGCCTGCGAGTCCTTGCTGGAAGACCAGCCGCAGACCCTGGCGCAGGTGCTGCCGCTGGTGCGCCATGTGCACGCGCGCGTGGGCCACGCGCAGGGGCCGCAGGTGGCCGACTTCCGCGCGCCGGAAGCGAAGGCGGCGCTCGACGCCCACCTGGCGTGGTGGGATGCCATCGTCACCCTGCGCCGCGCGGCCGGCGCCGAGCGCATGACGTTCACGCCGGAATTCGGCCCCGCGCCGTACACGCAAACGCTGCCCTGGACGCAACAGCCGGTGAGCGACGCATGGGAACAGAACGTCGCCATGCTGCAGCTTTTACGCCAGCGCTATCCGGCGGATTGAGCAAGCGGCGGAAGCTGCGCAAAATTGGCCTGCACGAAATCGATGAAGACGCGCAGCGGCGCGGGCAGGTGGCGCCGGCCCGCATAGTATAAAAACGGACCAGGAAAGGGCATCGCCCAGTCTTCCAGCACGGGCTGCAGCTGGCCTGCATCGATATGCGGCTGCAGCCATTCTTCAAACAGATAGACCAGTCCATGGCCGGCAATGGCCATGCTGACCGCGAAATCGGCCGCCGTCGGCGTGACGATCATGGGGCCGTCCGGCTCGACGCTCACTTTTTGCCCGTCGCGCTCGAACTCCCACGGCGGAATCGCGCCACTGAGGAATTTTCCCAGCAGGCAGGCGTGCTGCAACAGGTCGCGCGGATGCACGGGTACGCCGCGCTGCGCCAGATAGGACGGCGCGCCCGCCACCGCGAAGCGCTGCGTGCGCGGCCCGATCGGGATGGCGATCATGTCCTGCTCCAGCCTTTCGCCATAACGGATGCCCGCGTCGCAGCCGCTGGCGACGACATCGACAAAATTATTATCGACCACCAGCTCGACCCTGATCTGTGGATAGGCGCGCAGGAACTGGTCGACCATAGGCTGCAGGAAGAAGCGCGCCGCGTTGACCGGCACGTTCAGGCGCAAGGTGCCGCGCGGGCTGTCGCGCAAGTCGTTCAGCACATCGAGCGCACTACTCACTTCATCGAGCGCCGGGCGCAAGCGCGTCAGCAGCAGCGCACCGGCTGCCGTTGGCGTGACGCTGCGCGTCGTGCGTTCCAGCAGGCGGATGCCCAGTTGCTGCTCCAGCCGCCGCAGCGCCTCGCTCAAGGCGGACGCGGATTGTCCGCTGGCGCGCGCGGCCTGGCGAAAACCCTGGTGCCGGGCCACCAGGGCAAAGGCGGACAAGTCGGCCATGGAAGGGATGTCTGCATGCATGAGGAAAGCTTTTATTGTGCGTAAATGAGTACAGCCTGTGCCGGATTGACCCGATTATCATACAGCGCAATCGGCCTTACGATGGCTGCTCCCTACTCGACCACCACACAGGAGCTACCATGCACGCATATTCCCCCGCCAGCGACCAATTCACGCCCGCCCGCTGCGACATCGCATTCAACCGCCTCGGCTACGGCGCCATGCAACTGGCCGGCCCGCACGTCTGGGGGCCGCCGAAGGACCGCGCCGCCGCCGTCGCCGTGCTGCGCGAGGCCATCGAACTGGGCGTCAACCATATCGACACGTCGGATTTTTACGGTCCGCACGTCACCAACCAGATCATCCGCGAAGCGCTGCATCCCTACCGCGACGGCTTGAGCATCGTCACCAAGATCGGCTTCGTGCGCGGCGCCGACCAGTCCTGGCTGCCGGCCGCATCGCCACAACAATTGCGCGACGCCGTGCACGACAACCTGCGCAACCTGGGCCTGGACGTGCTCGACGTGGTCAACCTGCGCGCACCGGGCATGGCCGGCCCGGACGGCTCGTCGCTTGCCGAGCCGCTGGCCGCATTGGTGCAGTTGCAGCGCGAAGGCCTGGTGCGCCATATCGGCCTGTCCAATGTCGATGCCGGCCAGGTGGCCGAGGCACAGCGGCTCAGCCCCATCGCCTGCGTGCAGAACCACTACAACCTGGCGCACCGCGCGGACGATGCGCTGATCGACACCTTGGCCGCGCAAGGCATCGCCTATGTGCCCTTCTTCCCCCTGGGCGGCTTTTCGCCGCTGCAGTCCGATACCCTGAACCAGGTGGCGGCCGCCATGCAAGCGACGCCGATGCAGGTGGCGCTGGCCTGGCTGCTGCAGCGCGCGCCGAATATGCTGGTCATTCCCGGCACCTCGTCGGTGGCGCATCTGCGCGAGAACGTCGCGGCGGGCGCGCTCAGGCTCGACGCGCAGGCACTGGCAGCTTTGAACACCATGTAGCAGCGCCAGGCGGTGAGGTCGCTTGCAACTAAGTAGTGCACTATATATACTGTGCCCATGGATACCACCACTTCCCCCAACCCGCTGCACCAGGTGCCGCGCCTGGACAGCCAGCTGTGCTTTGCGCTGTACTCGACCTCACTCGCCATGAACAAGCTGTACCGCAAGCTGCTGCGTAAACTCGGCCTCACCTATTCGCAATACCTGGTGATGATGGTGCTGTGGGAGCGCGACGGCTTGACGGTGTCGGAAGTGGGCGAGCGCCTGTTCCTCGATTCGGCCACTCTGACGCCCTTGCTCAAACGCATGGAGCAGTCGGGCCTGTTGACGCGCACGCGCGCCGCCAGCGACGAGCGCCAGGTCATCATTTCCCTGACCGCACAGGGCGACCAGTTGCGCCATGAAGCGGCCCTGCTGCCCGAAGCCATCCTGACGGCCAGCCACTGCAGCGTGGAGCAGGTTGTGGACATGAAACAACAACTGAACCAGTTGCGCGACAGCCTGATGAAAAGTGAGTAAAAACGCTGCTTTTCCGAGCAAAATAAGGTAAAGCATCGCCCTGGCAGCGCCAGGCAAAAGCTGGCGCAAAATCTGCCTTTCTTTATTACAAATCGATACAAGGATGGCCCCACCCTGCGTATAGAATAGTTGCCACTATTTCCTTACAACAACATCAGGGTGACCATGCGCATACCTTTCGGCTCCGTAGCCTCGTTGGCTCTGTGCTTTACCGTGTCGGCTTTCGCCGCCGAACCATTCGACGACAAGTTCCGCCAGCTCGAAGAAGTGCTGCCCACCCCGAATACCTACCGCACCGCCTCCGGCGCGCCGGGCCACGCTTACTGGCAGCAGCGCGCCGACTACACCATCCGCGCCACCCTCGATGAAGCCAAGCGCGAGATCGCCGGCAGCGGCAGCATCACCTACCATAACCAGTCGCCCGACACGCTCGGCTACCTGTGGCTGCAGCTGGACCAGAATATCTACAAGCCCGATTCCGACGCGCGCCGCATGGCCACGGCACCGTCGCGCCAGGCGTGGGCCAAAACGGCGGGCGACGAGACGATGAAGTTCGAAGGCTTGCGCGGCATCCTCGCGCGCGGCGACTTCCAGGGCGGCTTCCATATCCGCGCGTTAAAAGGCGCGGACGGCCAGCCGCTGAAGTACGTTATCAACCGCACCATGATGCGCATCGACCTGCCACAGCCCTTGAAACCGGGCCAGGACTTTGTCTTCCAGATCGACTGGGATTACCGCATCAATGAACAGAAGGTGCTGGGCGGGCGCGCCGGCTATGAAGTCTTCGACGACAAGAACGCCCTGTTCGAAGTGGCGCAGTGGTTCCCGCGCATGGCGGCCTATTACGACGCGGCTGGCTGGCAGCACAAGCAGTTCCTCGGCTCGGGAGAATTCACGCTGGAATTTGGCGACTACGACGTGCAGCTGACGGTGCCTGCCGACCATATCGTCGCCGCCACGGGCGCGCTGCAAAACCCGCAGGACGTGCTGTCTTCCGCGCAGCGCGAGCGTTTGGAACAGGCCCGCGGCAGCGACAAGCCCGTCGTCATCGTCACGCAAAAAGAGGCGGAAGCGGCCGAGAAAACGCTGAGCCGCGCGCAAAAGACCTGGCACTTCAAGGCGGCCAACGTGCGCGACTTCGCCTGGGCATCGAGCCGCAAGTTCATCTGGGATGCGCAAGGCTACAAGAAGGGCGGCAGCGATGTGATGGCCATGTCCTACTATCCGAAAGAGGGCAATCCGCTGTGGGAAAAATACAGCACGCAAGCCATCGTGCACACGATCGAACAGTACAACAAGTACAGCATCGACTACCCGTACCCGACGGCCATTTCCGTCAACGGCCCCGTGGGCGGCATGGAGTATCCGATGATCTCGTTCAACGGTCCCCGTCCGGTGAAAGACAAAAAGACGGGCGAGCTGACCTATTCGAAGCGCACGAAATATGGGCTGATCGGCGTCATCATCCACGAAGTGGGCCACAACTACTATCCGATGATCATCAACTCGGACGAGCGCCAATGGACCTGGATGGACGAAGGCCTCAACACCTTCGTGCAGTACCTGGCGCAGCAGGCGTGGGAAGAGAACTACCCGGCCTCACGCGGCGAACCGCGTGAAATCGTCGACTACATGCGTAGCCGCGACCAGGTACCCATCATGACCAATTCAGAATCCTTGCTGCAGTTCGGTAACAACGCCTACGCCAAGCCGGCGGCGGGCCTGAACATCCTGCGCGAAACCATCCTCGGACGCGAACTGTTCGACTACGCGTTCAAGGAATATGCGCAGCGCTGGAAATTCAAGCGCCCCACGCCGGCCGATTTTTTCCGCACCATGGAAGACGCCTCCGGCACGGACCTGGACTGGTTCTGGCGCGGCTGGTTTTATACCACCGATCCGGTCGACATCAGCATCGACGGCATCAGCGAATACGGCGTGAGTTCCAAAAATCCGGAAACGGAAAAAGCCTGGAAAAAGGCGCAGAAGGACGCCCAGCCGGAATCGGTCACGAGCCGCGCCAACAAGGGCATGCCGCGCCGCGTCGATGCGCATCCGGAACTGAAGGATTTCTACAACCAGCACGACGACTTCACGGTGACCAACAAGGACCGCAACGCCTACGCCGAAGCGCTGGCCGCTCTGGAACCGTGGGAAAAGGACTTGCTGAAACAGGGCAAGCACTTGTACCTGGTCGACCTGTCGAACCTGGGCGGCATGGTCATGCCCCTGATCCTGGAAATCGAACTGAAAAGCGGCAAAAAATACGTCGAGCGCGTGCCGGCCGAAGTGTGGCGCTACTCGCCGAAAAAAATCACCAAGGTCGTCATCACCGATGAACCGATGGTGGGCCTGGTGCAGGACCCGTACTGGGAAACGGCCGACATCGACACCAGCAACAATGCCTGGCCGAGAAAGATCACGCCATCGCGCCTGGAACTGTTCAAGAGCGAAAAATCGCCCAAGGATAACCTGATGCGCGACTTTCATACACCATTGAAAGGCAGCGGCTCGGCGAAGGGCGACGAGGCGTGACGCGCTGGCGCGCACTGGTTGCCGCCATGCTGGCCTGCGCCAGCATGGCCGCCGGCGCCCACAATTTCCACATGGGGATCGCCGACATCAGCTACAACGCGGCCAGCGGCAGCACGGAAGTGGTGCACACCTACACGGGCCATGACGTCGAGGCGCTGCTGACAAATCTGTACCAGCGCCGCTTCGACCTGGGCCAGGAAGACAGCGAAGCGGCCCTGCGCCGCTATGTGGAAAAACAGTTTTATCTCGTGGCGCCGGACGGCAAGCGATTGCGCCTGAACTGGGTCGGCATGAAGGTCAATGCCGACAACGTGGTGATCTTCCAGGAGATCGAGCACACGCGCCTGGCGCCGGCCACGCGCATCCATAACCAGTTGCTGACCGACTTCCTGCCCAGCCAGCGCAATACCCTCAACGTGCAGGATAGCGGCACCATCCAGACGCTGATATTCGACCACCAGAACACGGAACTGCCGATCCGCTAATCCCCGCTTCCCCCATACACCCATGACGCCACGCTCTCTTCCCCTCTTCCTCGCCGCCCTGTTTTCCGCCACCGCCGCCCACGCCGACGACATCTTCCAGCGCGTGCTGGTCGACGGTTCGCGCCTGAACCAGCTGGGCGTGGCCGATTCGGCCAACGCGGGCAGCGTCACGCAACAACAGCTCGACGCGCGCACCAGCTACCGGCCCGGCGAATTGCTCGAAGCCGTGCCGGGGCTGATCGTCAGCCAGCATAGCGGCGAGGGCAAGGCCAACCAGTTCTACCTGCGCGGCTTCAACCTCGATCACGGCACGGACTTGCGCACCAGCGTCGACGAGATGCCCGTCAACCAGCGCAGCCATGGCCACGGCCAGGGCTGGACGGACCTGAACTTCCTGATCCCCGAACTGGCCATGCGCCTCGATTACAAAAAGGGCCCGTATGCGGCGGCGCAAGGAGATTTTTCCTCGGCGGGAGCGGCCTCCATCATCTATGCGAACCGCCTGACGCAGGGCATCGCCAGCGCGGGGATCGGACAAAACGGCTTTCGCCGCGCCCTGCTGGCCGATTCGTTTGATGCGGGCGACGGCAGCCTGCTGTACGCGCTCGAAGCGCAGCATAACGATGGCCCGTTCACGCAGCCGGACCGCTACCGCAAACTCAATGGCGTGCTGCGCTACAGTCAAGGCTATGCCAACAATGGCTTCAACGTCACGGCCATGGCGTACGACGCCAGCTGGCATGCCACCGACCAGATTCCGCTGCGCGCCGTGCAGGACGGTACCTTGGGCCGCTTCGACGCCATCGATGCCAGCGACGGCGGCAAGGCGCAGCGCTACAGCCTGTCGGGCGCCTGGCGCCAGACGACGGACGACATATCGTCCAGGGTCAGCGCGTATGTGATCGCCAACCGCCTGGCCCTGTTCTCGAATTTCACGTATGCGATGGAAGATCCGGTCAACGGCGACCAGTTCGCCCAGCCCGACCGGCGCGTGACGGCCGGCCTCGATGCCAGCCACACCTGGCACCGCCACACGGACAGGGGCAGCAGCGACACCACCATCGGCGTGCAGCTACAGAACGACAATATCCACAATGGCCTGTACCACACGCGCCAGCGCCAGATCGTGTCGACCACGCGGCAAGACCATATCGTCGAAACCAGTATCGGCGTGTATGGCGAAAACAGCACGCGCTGGTCGCGGTCGCTGCGCACAGTGGCCGGCCTGCGCGCGGACGCCTACCGCTTCGACGTGCGCAGCGACCGCGCCGCCAATTCGGGCACGGCCAGCGACCATTTGTTCAGCCCCAGCCTGAGCGTGATCGCAGGGCCATGGCGCGACACGGAAGCGTATATCAACATCGGAAATGGCTTTCACAGCAACGACGCGCGCGGCACGACGATCACGCTCGACCCGAAGACGGGCGAGGCGGCCGACAAGGTCACGCCCCTGGTGCGCTCGCGCGCCCTGGAACTGGGCCTGCGCAGCGCCGCCATCGCCGGCCTGCAAACTTCGCTGTCGCTGTACCGCCTGGACTTCGATTCCGAGCTGCTGTTCATCGGCGACGCCGGCGCCACCGAGGCGGGCCGCCCCAGCCGCCGCTACGGCATCGAGTTTTCCAGCTACTACAAGGCGGCCAGCTGGCTGTCGCTGGACCTGGACCTGGCGTATGCGCGGGCGCGCTCGCGCGGCAGCGACCCGGCCGGCGACTTCATTCCCGGCGCCATCGAAGGCGTGGCCCAGCTGGCCATGACGCTGACGCCGCGCGGGCCATGGTCAGGCTCTTTGCGCCTGCGCTACTTCGGCCCGCGCCCCCTGACGGAAGACAACAGCGTGCGCTCCGCGGCCAGCGTGGGCTTGAACGGGCGCCTCGCCTACCAGATCGACAAGACCTTGCGCGTGGAGCTCGAAGGCTACAACCTGGCCAACCGGCGCGACTCGGCCATCGATTACTACTATGCCTCGCGCCTGCCCGGCGAGGCGCAGCCGGTCGACGATATCCACTTCCATCCGGTGGAATCGCGCTCGCTGCGCCTGACCCTGGTAAAGAATTTTTAACTCGGCAAGCATAATTCCTGGCGGACGTAACACACGAGTCGCCGCGAAGTCGTAGAATGCCAGGCTGGATAAACTGAGACAGGCCGCGTTCCGGCCCGCACCGCCATGAGCACTTCCGCACCGATCTTTACCGACCCGTCCCACGTCAAGGACGCCTTGCGCGATGACGGCTATGCCGTCCTGCGCCCGCAGGATGTGGCCGCGCTGGCCGGCTGCCCGCTGGCCGCGCTGCGCGCGCTCGAACCGAGCTGGAATACCCTGGCGCTGGACAATTACCTGAAGGATGGCGGCCGCTATCGCCGCCGGCGCCACTCGTGCTTCGTGCAGGATGGAGCGCGCCTGACGCAGACGGCGCACCGACCGCACTGGCAACCGGTGGAATACAACGCCCTGCATGGCGGCATGCACCGCCTGTTCGAGCCGGTCGAGCCGGCCATCGTCGCGCAGCCAGCCTGGCAACAGCTGATCCGCGCGCTGGGTGACGCCTGCTCGCAGGTGAAGGGCAGCCAGCCGTGGTTCATCGAGGCGCACCAGTTCCGCATCGATACGACCGATGGCATCGGCCGCCCCACGCCGGAAGGCGCGCACCGCGACGGCGTCGATTTCGTCGCCGTCCTGTTGATCGGGCGGGAACAGGTGAAGGGCGGCGAGACGCGCATCTTCGAAGCCAATGGTCCCAACGGCAAGCGTTTTACCTTGACCGAGCCATGGTCGCTGCTGCTGCTCGACGATGCGGCGGTGATCCACGAATCGACACCGATCCAGCCCATTGGCGAGCATGGCCACCGCGATACGCTGGTGCTGACGTATCGCGCAGGCCAGTTCCAGGGCGAAAACTGACAGGCGGCCACAGCATTCCCTGTGGCCAAAATAGTTACCTGGAAGTTACTTTTGCAGACCTAAATCCGATATAGTCGTACGATGTCGATATTGCGCGCTCACCGCGCCCAGCATCACCACACTGAAATTCTAGGAGAGGTCTGTGGACTCCAACAACCAAATCAAGCCTGACGAAATCGAGATCCTGATCGTCGAGGACAGCCCGACCCAGGCGGAGCGATTGCGCCGCCTGATCCAGTCGCTGCACTACAACGCGCGCGTGGCGGCGAATGGCCAGCTGGCCCTGGCCGCCATCCGCGAGCGCAAGCCGCACCTGGTGCTGTCCGATATCGTCATGCCTGAAATGAATGGCTACGACCTGTGCCGCGCCATCAAGTCCGATCCGACCCTGCGCGACATTCCCGTGATCCTCGTCACCTCGCTCAACGACCCGAAGGACATCATCCGCGGCATCGAATGCGGCGCCGACAATTTCATCCGCAAGCCGTATGCGGAAGACTACCTGCTCAACCGCATCAGCCACATGCTGATGAACCAGAAGCTGCGCAAGAACCAGAATGTGGAAATCGGCATCGCCCTGTACCTGGGCGACCAGAAGCACTTCATCAATGCGGAGCGCCAGCAAATCCTCGATTTGCTCATTTCCACGTATGAACAGGCAGTGCAGGTCAACGGCGAACTGCAGGCGCGTGAACGCCAGGTGATCGAATTGAACATGCGCCTGGCGCACCATGCGGCCGAACTGGAAACCATCAACCGCGAAATCGCCCTGAAAAACCTGGAACTGGCCGAGGCGAGCCGCATGAAGTCCGCCTTCATCGCGAATATGTCGCATGAACTGCGCACGCCGCTCAACGCCATCATCGGCTTTACCGGCGCACTGCTGATGAAACTGCCCGGCCCCCTGACGTCCGACCAGGACAAACAACTCAATACCATCCGCGCCAGCGCGCGCCACCTGCTCTCCTTGATCAACGACATCCTCGACGTGGCCAAGATCGAAGCGGGCAAGCTGACCCTGTCGATCGAGCCCGTGCACTGCCAGGAGCTGATGGCCGAAGTGGCCGACACCTTGCGCCCCCTGGCCCAGCAAAAGGGCCTGGCGCTGGAAATGGCACTGGGCGAAGCGGGCCAGCCGCCCGCCATCATCGACACGGACCGCCGCGCGCTGACGCAAATCCTCATCAATCTGCTCAACAACGCCATCAAATTCACGGAACAGGGCACGGTGCGCATCAGCCTGTCCCAGCGCGAAGAAGACGGCGGACTGGTGACGGAAATGAGCATCGCCGACAGTGGCGCCGGCATCAAGGAAGAAGACCAGGCCAAGCTGTTCCAGGCCTTCTCGCAGCTCGATTCCACCTCCACGCGCCACGTGGAAGGCGCGGGACTGGGCCTGTACCTGTGCCAGAACCTGGCCAACGCCATCGGCGGAGCGCTGTTCTTCAATAGCGACTACGGCTCCGGCAGCACGTTTACGCTGGCCCTGCGCAGCAAGCCCTGATTCGGGTGCGCCGCAGCATAGATTCTGGATACTTTGCCATCTAACGTAGATCGATACCGTAGTTCTACGGTATTGCACCGCACCATTTTCAGCGCTATAGTGGAACTGTCTCCTCCAATTCGTTCCCTGAACATTGGATTCAGCCCGCGCTAGTACGCGGGCTTTTTTTTGCCTGCGTTTTCCACGCATCTTCATCATTCCTTAACTAAATCAACCGGCTTAGTTATATCAATCGCTTGAGATATATGATTAAATCTCCGGCATGATTGAAAAATACATTTCCCCTACATCAGCTGCCGACGACGGACGCAAGCCCCGTTCCGATGGCGAACAGTCGCGCGAGCGGCTGCTGCATAGCGCCATCCGCCTGTTTGCCGAACAAGGCTACGCCAAGACCTCCACGCGCGAACTGGCGCAGGCGGCCGGCACCAACGCAGCCGCCATCCGCTACTATTTTGGCGACAAGGCGGGCCTGTACCGCGCCGCCTTCGCGCAGCAATCGTCGGACCCGCAAGACAATATCGCCCTGTACGAGCAGCCCCATTTCACCCTGCGCCAAAGCCTGGAAGGCTTTTATGCGCAATTGCTCGCGCCCATGCAGCAGGGCGAGATCGCGCGCGACTGCATGCGCCTGTGGTGCCGCGAAATGCTCGAACCGACGGGTCTGTGGGCACGCGAGATCGACCAGAACATCCGCCCCGAGCACGAGGCACTGACGCGCGTGCTGGCACGCCACCTGGGCGCGCCCGACAACAGCGACGACATGCACCGCCTGGCGTTTTCCATCGCTTCGCTGGCCCTGCAGCACATGGTGGGCACCGAAGTGCTGCAAACCTTGCGTCCGCAATTGCTGGAATCGCCGCACGCCATCGACACCTGGCTGGCGCGCATGACCGACTACGCGCTGGCCATGGCCGACGTGGAGCGCCGGCGCCTGGCCACGCCTCCCTCTCCCCCCACCGCTCAACGACAAGCAGAAGGACCAGCATGACGACTATTCGATGCACCGTTCAACGCGCCCTGGCCGCCAGCATCGTGCTGGCGCTGGGCGGCTGCGCCCTGCAGGGGCCGCCCGCAGCCGTGGCCGCCAGCGCACCCGCGCAATGGCAGGCGCCGCTGCCGCATAACGGCAAACTGACGGACCTGGCCAGCTGGTGGCAGGGCCAGGGCGATCGCCTGCTGGTGGAATTGATCACCGATGCGCAGCAGGTCAGCCCGACCATCGCCGCCGCCGGCACGCGCATCGTGCAGGCGCGCGCGGACAGCATCGCCAGCGGCGCCGCGCTGGCGCCCAAGCTCGATGCGACGGGCAGCGTGGTGCGCACCAGCCAGCAATCGGCGCAGCCCGGCGGCACCACCTCGCAGGCGGCCTTGCAAGCGTCGTGGGAAATCGATGTGTTTGGCGCCAATCGTGCCACGCGCGATGCGGCGCAGGAGCGCTACGACAGCGCCCGGGCCGGTTGGCATGAGGCCCGCGTCTCGGTCGCCGCCGAAGTGGCGAACCAGTACTACGCCTTGCGCACCTGCCAGCAACTGCAGGCCGTGGCCGAACAGGATGCCGTCTCGCGCCGCGACTCGGCACGCCTGACGGAACTGAGCGCCGGCGCCGGCTTCCAGCCGCCCGCCAACGCCGCCCTGGCCCGCGCCAGCGCCGCCGAAGGCGCCAGCCGCGCCATCGAACAGCGCGCCGCCTGCGACGTGAACATCAAGGCGCTGGTGGCCCTGTCGGCCCTGCCGGAAGAGACGCTGCGCCAGAAGCTGGCGGCCAGCCCCTTTGTTGCGCCCTCGCCCGTGGCGATTGCGCAACTGCCGGCGCAAACCCTGGGCCAGCGTCCCGACATTTACAGCGCCGAACGCGAAGTGGCGGCCGCCAGCTTCGAAGTACGCGGCGCCCAGGCGCAGCGCTACCCGCGTCTGAGCCTGGCCGGCTCCATCGGCAAGGGCAATATCCGCGCTGGCGGCACCAGCATCACGGCCAGCACCTGGAGCATCGGTCCGCTGGCCGTCAGCCTGCCCATCTTCGACGGCGGCACCCGCCGCGCCCAGGTCGATGCGGCCACGGCGCGCTATGACGAAGCGGTGGTGAAGTACCGCGCCGGCGTGCGCCAGGCCGTGCGCGAAGTGGAAGAAGCATTGGTCAACCTGGCCAGCACGGACGAGCGCAGCGGCCACGCGAAAACGGCCCTGGAAGGCTACCGCGTGTCGTTCGTCGCCACCGAAGACCGTTACAAGAATGGCCTGGCCAGCCTGATCGAACTGGAAGACGCGCGCCGCACGCGCCTGGCCGCCGAAAACACGGTGGTCAACCTGGAGCGCGAACGCAGTGCCGCCTGGGTAGCGCTGTACCGCGCCGCCGGTGGCGGCTGGAACAGCAGCAGCGCCAACGCCATCGCCAACAATGCCCCCTGACGGATACGACAACATGAAAAAAATGACCTTGAAACCGATGGCGCTCGCGCTGGCCGCCCTTTGCGTGGTGCTGGGCGCCGGCGTGGCCCTGTACTCCCCTTCCTCCACGGCGGCCGACGATGCCAAGGACAAGAACGCGGCACCAAAGCCTGCGCTGACCGTCACCACGGCCAGGCCGCAAACGGCCAGCCTGCCCATCAAGCTGAAGGCCAACGGCAACGTAGCCGCCTGGCAGGAAGCCGTCATCGGCAGCGAATCGAACGGCTTGCGCCTCACCGACGTACGCGTGAATGTCGGCGACGTGGTGCGCGCCGGCCAGGTGCTGGCCGTGTTCTCGAACGACACGGTCAATGCCGACGTGGCGCAGGCGAAGGCTGCCGTGCTGGAAGCGGAAGCGAATGCGGCGGAAGCCGCCGCCAACGCCCAGCGCGCCCGCTCGCTGCAAAGCACGGGCGCCATCAGCGCGCAGCAGATCAGCCAGTACCTGACGGCCGAACAGACGGCCAACGCGCGCATTGCGTCCGCCAAGGCGCAGCTGGCGTCGCAGCAGCTGCGCCTGAAATACACGCAGGTGGTGGCGCCGGACAGCGGCATCATCTCTTCGCGCTCGGCCACCGTCGGGTCGGTGGTGGGTGCCGGTACGGAGCTGTTCCGCATGATCCGCCAGGGCCGCCTCGAATGGCGCGCCGAAGTGACGGCTACCGAGCTGCTGAACCTGAAACCGGGCACCCTGGCGCAAGTGAAGGCAGCCAATGGCAGCGTTTTGACGGGCAAGGTGCGCATGATCGCCCCTACCGTCGATCCGCAGACGCGTTCCGCCCTCGTGTATGTGGACCTGCCGGCCAGCAGCGGCAACAATGCGCCGTTCAAGGCCGGCATGTACGCCAGCGGCGAATTTGAACTGGGTACCTCGGGCGCGCTGACGGTGCCGCAGCAGGCCATTGCCGTGCGCGATGGCTTCAGCTATGTCTTCCGTCTGAATGCCGACCAGCGGGTCAGCCAGATCAAGGTGCAGGCCGGACGGCGCCTGAGCGACCGCATCGAGATTGTAGGCGGCATCACGGCCGACACGACGATTGTCGTCAGCGGCGCCGGCTTCCTCAATGACGGCGATTTGGTGCGTAATGTAAAAACCCCGGCTCAGACGCCGGTGGCTGCACCGGCAGCGAAAAAGTAAGGAGAGGCCATGAACTTTTCCTCCCTCTCGATCAAGAACCCGATCCCGGCCATCATGCTGTTCGCGCTGCTGACCCTGGCCGGCCTGCTGGCCTACAAAGCCAATCCGGTGCAGGATTTCCCTGACATCGAACTGCCTATCGTCACCGTCAGCGCGGTGCTGCCCGGCGCCGCGCCGGCCCAGCTGGAAACGGAAGTGGCGCGCAAGATCGAAGACTCCGTCGCCACCTTGCAAGGCGTGAAAAACATCTACACCAAGGTGCTCGATGGCGTCGTTACGGTGACCGTCGAATTCATCCTGGAAAAGCAGATCGCCGAAGCCGTCAACGATGTGCGCGACGCCGTCGCCCGCGTCAAGGCGGACATGCCGGCCGAGCTGCGCGACCCCACCGTCACCAAGGCGTCCACCGCCGGACGCGTGGTGCTGACCTTTATCGCCACGGCGAAACCCGGTGTCGATAATCCGCTCGACTCACCCGACCTGTCCTGGTTCGTCGACAACACGGTGGCCAAGCGCCTATTGACAGTGCCCGGCGTGGGCGCTGTTACCCGCGTGGGCGGCGTCTACCGCGAGATCCAGGTGGAGCTCGACGAGGCACGCATGGCCGCATTGAAAGTGTCGGCCCTCGACGTCTCGCGCCAGCTGCGTCTGGTGCAGCGCGAAGCGCCAGGTGGCCGGGGCGACATCAGCGGCGCCGAGCAGTCGGTGCGCACCATCGCCACCGTCAAGACGGCCGATGAACTGTCGCGCGTGGAAGTGCCGCTGCCGGATGGACGCCATGTGCGCCTGGACCAGGTGGCCACGGTGCGCGACACCATCGCCGAACCGCGCGCGCTGGCCGAGCAGGATGGCAAGACGGTCGTCGCTTTCGAGGTGTTCCGCACCAAGGGCGCCAGCGAAGTGGCCGTCGCCAAGGGCGCACGCGACGCCATCGCCGACCTGCAGAAGGAAAACCCCAACGTGGTGCTGCAGCAGTCGATCGACAATGCCTTCCCCGTCGAGGAAAACTTCGAAGGCTCGATGGAACTGCTGTACGAAGGCGCGCTGCTGGCCGTGCTGGTGGTGTGGTGGTTCCTGCGCGACTGGCGCGCCACGCTGGTGGCCGCGGCCGCCCTGCCCCTGTCGGTGATGCCGGCTTTCCTCGGCATCTACTGGTTCGGCTACACGCTCAATACCGTCACCCTGCTGTCGCTGGCGCTGGTCGTCGGCGTGCTGGTCGACGACGCCATCGTGGAAATCGAGAACATCGAGCGCCATCTGCGCATGGGCAAGTCGCCCATGCAAGCGGCCATGGAAGCGGCCGACGAAATCGGCATGGCGGTGATCGCCACTACCTTCGCGCTGGTGGCCGTATTCCTGCCGACGGCCTTCATGAGCGGCATTCCCGGCCTGTTCTTCAAGCAGTTCGGCTGGACAGCCGTGCTGGCCGTGCTGGCTTCCCTGGTGGTGGCGCGCCTGCTCACGCCGATGATGGCCGCCTACATATTGAAACCGCTGCCGCACAAGGAAGAACAGGATGGCTGGCTGATGACGCGCTACCTGCACGTGATGCGCTGGTGCCTGAACCACCGCGGCGTCACGGCCATCGCTGCGGCCCTGTTCTTTGTCGGCGCCATCCTGCTGGTACCGCTGCTGCCGACGGGCTTCGTGCCGGCCGCCGACCGCGCACAGACGCAGATCAACCTGGAACTGCCGCCCGGTTCCACCCTGGCCGAAACGCAGGCCGTGGCAGCCATGGCGCGCGACGCGGCCATGCAGACGCCTGGCATCAAGGGCGTCTTCAGTTCGATTGGCGGCGGCTCCAGCGGCGACGCCTTCGCCCCCGGCGCGGCGGCCGAGGCGCGCCGCGCCGTGCTGACCCTGACCACCGTGCACCGCACCGAACGCAAGGAATCGATGGCGGGCCTGGAAACGCAGTTGCGCCACAAGCTCGATACGATCCCCGGCGCCCGCTTCACGGTGGGGCCGCCCGACACGGGCGTCAAGATGCAGCTGGTGCTGCGTTCGGAAGACCCGGTGGCATTGATGGCGGCGGCGCAAAAGGTCGAGCGCGAGCTGCGCGGCCTGAAAGGCATCGGCAACGTCAATTCCAGCGCCTCGCTGGTACGCCCGGAAATCATCGTGCGTCCCGATTTTGCCAAGGCGGCAGACCTGGGTGTGACGGCGGCAGCCATCGGCGAGACGGTGCGCGTGGCCACGGCCGGCGACTACGATACGGACCTGACGAAAATGAACCTGCCCGAGCGGCAAGTGCCGATCCGCGTCAAGCTGCCCAACAGCGTGCGCGCCGACCTGGCCGCCATCGAGCGCCTGAGCGTACCCGGCAAGAATGGTCCCGTGCGCCTGGCGAACGTGGCCAGCGTGACGATGGAAAGCGGCCCGGCACAGATCGACCGTTTGAACCGCAGCCGCAACGTGACGCTCGACGTGGAACTCGGTTCGCGCACCCTCGGCGAATTGAATGAAGAAGCGCGCGCACTGCCGTCGATGAAAAATTTGCCGCCTTCCGTGAAGATCGCCGAACTGGGCGACGCGCAGGAAATGGCTTCGCTGTTTGCCAGCTTCGGCCTGGCCATGCTGATCGGCGTGCTGTGCATCTACTGCGTGCTGGTGCTGCTGTTCAAGGACTTCATGCAGCCGGTGACGATCCTGGCGGCGCTACCGCTGTCGATCGGCGGCGCCTTCGTGGCGCTGCTGATCACGGGCAGCGCCCTGTCGATGCCGTCGATGATAGGCCTGATCATGCTGATGGGGATCGTCACGAAAAACTCGATCCTGCTGGTCGACTATGCGATCCTGGCGCGCCAGGCCGGCATGAACCGCTTCGATGCACTGGTCGACGCCTGCCACAAGCGCAGCCGGCCCATCCTGATGACGACGATTGCCATGGGCGCCGGCATGATGCCGCTGGCGCTGGGCTGGGGCGCCGATCCCAGCTTCCGTTCGCCGATGGCGATTACCGTCATCGGCGGCTTGATCACCTCGACTTTATTGAGCCTGCTGGTGGTGCCGGCCGTGTTCACCTATATCGACGACCTCGAGCACCTGCTCAAGCGCGGCATGGCGAAACTGCGCCGCCAGAAGGCCCCGCTGCGGCGCGATGACAGGGCGGCGCTGGAAAAATAAGCACCGCCATTGTTTGCAAAATCGCCCCCTGCGGGCAAGGAAGCGAGGGACCGGCCGCCAGGCCGCGCTCCCTCGCTTCCATCTATCTGGCATACTGCGCCCATTCTCCATGAACGCAATCTGCCCTGCCTATGAATTACCGCACTCCGCTCGTCCTGCTAATGGTATCCGCACTGCTCGGCGCCTGTTCGGACAAGACCACTCCCGCCAGCGCCGACCTGGCAGCTGACGTGGTAGCCGATGTCCCCGCCGCCGCTGCCGCTGACGATGCCGCATCGGCCGAACACGTGCCGCCACCGGCCGCCACCGCGCCCAAGACGGAAGAGATGAACACGCCGCAGGCGCGCAAGCGCGAGGCGGGCATGATGCGTGCCGTCTTTGGCAAGGACTACCGCGGCGACAGCGACGATGCGCTGGCCGACCTGCCCGATCCGGACAACCACGTCGACAAACTCAGTTATGTCGTCAGTGCCGTCAGCCACAGGCTGCTGCCCGATGGCCGCGCCATCCTGGTGGCAAATGCGGAAACGGCCAACACGGAAGGCACGGCAGAATCGGCGCACGCCTCGCCGGGGCTGTTGAACGTGTTTTTCCTGGCACCCAAGGGTCAGCCGGAAGACGGCCAGTGGCAAGTCGTGAAACGGCTGGAAAACATCGCCGCCCTGGGTTCGTCGGGACAACTCGGCGAAGTCCACTGGATCATGCTGGGTGCGAACAAGCCTGGGCTGGCAATCCGCCACGGCTATACGGGCCAGGGTTACACCATCACGCAACTGGCCCTGTTTGAAATCGGCGACGGCAAAGTGACCTCGCTCGATGGCGGCATGGACCTGTACTCGGACAATATGGGCGCCTGCACGCCGGACATGGACGAGTGCTGGATGGTCGACGGCAAGTGGCGCTTCGCCCCGGCGCGCAATGGCGGCGCCTACGACGACTTGCTGATCGATTTCACGGGCGCATCAGAAAAGATCAAGCCAGGCGTTACGGTCAAACCGGACCAGGACCCGCCGCGCATCGCCACGCCCTTGAATGGCCATGCGCGTTATGGCTTCGATGGCAAGGGATATAAATTAATTGAAGGGAAAAATACGGTGCCTGGCGTTTAATGAGATCAGCACCGGGGTCAGACCCGCCGGGTCTGAGGTGTCCCGGTTTTAATGGAGAGTCACTCCCTCGCGGTGCGGGGGATTTTTAATCGATGCGTAATGCACCTCAACCTCGATTGGGGTGCGGTATTTCAAGCTTTGATGCAAGCGCATCCGATTGTAATACACCTCGATGTAATCGACGATAGCAGCCTTGGCCTCTTCGCGTGTGGCATACGTCGTATTGTGCGTGATTTCGTTTTTCAGCTGCGAGAAGAAGCTCTCGGCCACGGCGTTATCGTGGCAGTTACCACGCCGGCTCATGCTGGGCCGCAACTGATGTTCCTGCAGCACGCTGCGATAGGCCGCCGATCCGTACACACTGCCCTGATCGGTATGACAGATCAGATTGGCAGGCGGCTTGCGCTGCGCAATGGCCATCCTCAAGGCCGCGATGGGTAGCATGGCAGGCTGCGACGTATCCATCGACCATCCCACCACCCGGCGTGCAAACAGGTCGAGCACGATGGCCAGATGCAGCCATCCTTCACGCGTACGTATCGACGTGATATCGCCCACCCAGGCCGTATTGGGCGCGGCAACATTGAACTTCCGTTGCAACAAATCAGGCGCTGGAGGCTCGGTGTGTTGATGTGTCTGCATGACACGAAAGCGCTGCCGGCGCATCGACGTAATGCCATCGAGCTTGCGCAGGCGTGCCACGCGGTGCTTGCCGCAGATGATTCCCTGCGCATGCAACAGCCGCCAGGTCTTGACCGCGCCCGGCGCACAGCGATGTTCTGCATGGAGGCGCTTGATGTCCTCGCGCAGCGCCAGATCGACAGTGTCATGCAAGCTGGGCAACCGTTTCGCGGCCGCATAATAACTGCTGGGACTGACCTGCAGTACCCGGCACATCGCGGCGAGCCGAAACTCGGCTTGGTGCGCGGTAATGAAAGCGTACTTGTGCTTTAACGCCGCGTTAAGTACGCATCGAGCTTTTTTAAGATGGCGTTCTCCTCCAGCGAAGCCTGCAGTGCACGCTTTAAACGGACATTCTCTTTGGCCAGATCCGTGGTCGAGACAGGCGTTACCACTTTCGGCGCCGGCAGTTCGCCAGCTTGCTTGAGCGCGGCAGCCCACTTGTACAGCTGATTGCGGCGGATGCCCAGTTCCAGCGCCAAGGCGGCCGGGCTGCAGTCAGGTTCCTGCATGCGCTCTACAGCAGTGAGTTTGAACTGCCTGGAGAAAACGGTGCGTTCCCGCCGCACTTGCGTAGCGGGAACAGCGTCTGATACGGCAAGCGATGGCTTCTTGGTCATGATGGATTCCTTTGGATGTCACTATTTTCTCAAATTAGTGACCCTCCATCAAATCCGGGCTAGCTCAGTCTGACCCCACGCAAGCGAGCTACTTGCGCGCCGCTTCCAGGCGCGCCAGCAGCGGCGCATACATAGCCCGCGTATGGCTGCTCCAGCGGGCCATGGCGCTGTCGATGTCGAGCAGCAGGCGTTCCGACAACACCTTGTCGCCCTGCTGCAGCGCCCAGATCGCACACTCGGCGCGGCAGTCGAAGCTGTTGTAGCGCGTCAGCGCGTCGTCGAATTCCGCCTTCGCCTCCACCTGGCGCCCGCTTTGCGCCAGCGCGCGCGCCGTCAGCAGCGACACCATCTCGGGACGGAAATGCATATCCGTGCGGCGAATGAATTCCAGGTGCGTCAAGGCCTCGGCGCCACGCGCGCATTCCAGGTAGGCGCGTGCCGCGCCCAGGCGAATTTCCAGGTCCGATGAAAACGCTCCCCGCAAGCAGGCTTCATACGTCGATGCCGCTTCCTGCGCATCGCCCGCTTCGAGCAGCGCGCTGGCCAGGCGCATCTGGTTTTGCGCCGTCGGCGTGTACTCGAAGGCGGCCTTCGCCTCACGCAATTCCCGATTCGGATCGAGCACCTGCACGGCCACCGAAGCGACCTTGCGCGCGCCTTGCGGCAGGCGCGAATTGGGCAGGTAGATGGCGAAGAAATACACCACGCTGCCCAGCAGCGGGAACATGAATAAAATGAGCAGCCAGTACAGCTGCTGCCCGTTGCGCACCACGTGAATCGCAAAAAATACCGCGATCAGAATGTGGATGCCTATGCCAAAAATCGTCATGCTGCGACCTCGTTCGTTCGTGATGGGAGCGGCTGGCACCATGCCGCCGCTTTCCCTGCTCAGAATATTACACTGGCCGCGGCAAACGGCCACGCCAGGCACGCTGGCCTATTGCACCTTGGCCGACCAGCCGCCGCCCATGGCCCGGTACAGGTCCACCGAGGCGACGAGGATGCGCGTCTTCAGCTGCAGCAAGCCCACGTCGGCGCTGTACAGGGTACGCTGGGCGTCAAGTTCTTCCAGGTAGGATGCATAGCCATTGCGGTAGCGGTTGTGCGCGATGCGCAAGGTGTCCGCCGCCGTGGCGCGGCGCGCGTCGTTTTCCACGGCTTGCTGCTGCAGCCGGTAGATGGCGCCCAGGCTGTTCTCCGTTTCGGCGAAGGCATTGCGCACCACGTTTTCATACGTGTACACGAGCTGGTCGCGCTGCGCGCCGGCCGCATCCGTCTGCGCCTGCACGCGCCCGCCGTCGAACAGGGGGCCGGCCGCCAGCGCCGTCAGGCGCCACAGGGCCGTCGGCGCATGCAGGAAATCGGTGAGGGTCGTCGCTTGCCCGCCGCCGATGGCCGTCAGCTTGAACGAGGGCAGCAGCTGGTCGCGCGTGGCGGCCAGGCTGGCGTTGGCGGCCGCCAGATTGTGTTCCGCGCGCGCGATGTCGGGCCGCCGGCGCAGCAGTTCGGACGGCAGGCCGGCAGGCACGCCCGGCGCCGCCAGCTCGGCCAGCGGCAAGCCGCGCGCGATGGCACCAGGATTGCCGCCGACGAGGATCGCCAGTGCGTTTTCCTGTTCAAAGATCTGCCGCTGCAGCTGCGGCACCTGCTCGGCCGCCGCATGGTATTCCGATTGCGCCTGCAGCCATTCCAGCCGCGAACTGTAGCCCACCTCGAACTGCTTGCGCGCCAGCTCGCGCGACTGTGCGCGCAGCTGCAAGGTCGATTGCGTCAGCGCCAGCTGCGCGTCGAGTCCGCGCAGATTCAGGTAACTCGTCGCCACGCTGGCGGCGATCGACAGGGCCGCCGCATCGAGGCTGGCCTGTTCGGCGCGGTAACTCTCGCCGGCCGCGTCACTCAGATTGCCCAGCCGGCCCCACACGTCGATTTCATAGCTGGCCTGCAGTTCGGCCTGGAAGATATTCGTCACATACGGATTGCCGCTCGACGCCAGGGTGCGCGTGCGCGTCGGCGAGCCATCGAACGCCAGGTTCGGCGCGCGGTTCGCATCGGCCTGCGCCAGGCGGGCGCGGTATTCCTGCACGCGGGCGCGCGCCACGCGCAAGTCGCCATTGCGCGCCAGCGCTTCGCCAACCAGATCGCTCAGTACCGGGTCGCCGAAGGTTTGCCACCACAACTGCTCGACTTGGGCCTCGGTCGCCGCAGGCGCACCAGCCGCCTGCGCGCGCCAGCCGGACGGCAACTGTAATGCCGATGCGGGCTGCGGTGGCGCATTGGCGGCGCAGCCGGCCAGCGCCAGCACGCCGGCCATCAGCCATACGCGGCGCTTCATGGCTTGGCTTTCTTTGGCGCAGGCGGAGGCGCGGGATTGTCCGCCGAGTCATTCAGCACGGCGGACGTGTCGACGCTGACCACCACCGACATGCCCGGCACGAGCCGGCGCGCATTCGCCTGCCCCGCATCGATGCGGATGCGCACGGGAATGCGCTGGGCAATTTTGAGGTAGTTGCCCGTCGCGTTATCGGCCGGCAGCACGGAAAATTCGGAACCGGTGGCCGGCGAAATGCGCTCCACCTGGCCCGTCAGCACGGCGCCGTCGAGCGCGTCGACGTGGAAGGTGGCGCTCTGCCCTTCCTGCACGCCGTTCATCTGCGTTTCCTTGAAATTGGCGATCACCCACATCTGGCGCGGCACCAGCGCCATCAGCTGCGCGCCCGAATTCACGTACGCGCCCTGACGCACCGTCACCTGGCCCAGCTGGCCGTCGGATGGCGCCACGATGCGCGTGTTATCGAGGTCGATCTTCGCCGCCTTGACGGCCGCCTGCGCGTTCGCCACGGCCGCTTCCAAAGCCTGCTTGTTGACCACCACGCTATGCACGCTTTGCTGGGCGATGTCGAGATTGGCGCGCGCCTGCGCCAGCGCGGCTGCCATCTGCGCCTGCGTGGCGCGCGACTGATCGTGTTCGCGCTGCGACAGCGAACCGTCAGCCACCAGCTGCTCCACGCGATTCAAATCGGCGCTGGCCTTGCGCGCCTGCGCTTCCGCATTCGCCATCACGGCCTCGCTGACGGAAATGCCCGCCTGCGCGCTGGCCTTTTGCTGCGCCCAGTTCGACAGCGCCGCCTGCTGCGCCGCCAGCTGGGCCTGCGCCTGCTCGTAGCGCTGCTGGTAGATGCGGTCATCGATGCGCACCAGCAGCTGCCCTTCCTTCACATCCATGAAATCCTGCACCGTCACTTCCACCACGTAGCCGGACAGCTGCGTGCCGATGATGGTCACCTGACCGCGCACGGTGGCGTTTTCCGTCGTCACGATGGGACTGGTGAACGGTGGCAAACGCCACGCGTACAGCACGATCAGCACGCCCACCAGAGCCACGGCGGCAAAGGCCAGCGCGGACAGCCACTGGTGGCGCCGGTCCGGCTGCGCCATGGAAGGAGCGGCGGGTGCGGGTGCGGTGGGCGGTATTGGCGGTGTGCTGTTATTTTCTGTCATTGCTTGGTTCCGAATTGGTAATGGGGACGATGGCCATGGCCGTCTGCGCATCGCGCACGGGGCCGGCCAGGCGGCGTGCGCCGATGGTGATGCGGGTCCAGGACTGGCTGACCAGCATCCACAGCAAGGTGGCGATGGCGACGCCGGCGATCATCAGAAAGACGTCGTTGTAGGCCAGCACATTGGCTTCGCGCGTGGCGATGGCGCCCAGGCGCGCCACGCCCTGGGCGCTGCGCAAGGCGGGATCCGTCAGCACGCCGCCGTAGCTTGCGGCGCCCGACTGCACGCGCGCGGCCACCTGCGGGTCGAGCATGGTGAGATGCTCGACCAGGTAGCTGGAATGGTATTTTTCGCGCGCCGTCTGGATGGTGCCGACGATGGCCGAACCAAGCAGGCCGCCCAGGTTCTGCGTCATGGTAAACATCACGGAAAAACTCACCAGATTGCGCGGTTCGGCGATCACGGCGCCCATGCCGGCCACCATGGTGGGGCCGAGGAAATACGTGCCGCCAAAGGCCAGCAGGAACTGGCTGACATACATGTTGACGGGGCGCGTCTGGCTGGTGGCGTGCGCGTCGATGAGCGCCCCGGCAGCGATCAGCAGCAGCGCGAACATCAGCGAGCGGTTCAGCGTCTTCGGATTGATCGTCAGCGCGCTGACCACCAACCCTGCCACGCTGCCCAGGAGCACCACGATGAACAGGTGCTGCATCTGGTCCGTGTTCAGGCCCAGCGCCTGCAGGAAGCCGACGGCCCCCGTCGATTCGGACAGCACGATGCGAAACAGCAGCACCGATAAAAACAGCTTGGCGATCTTGCCCGTGGTGAGCCAGCGCGTATTGAGCAGCGGGCGCGCGCGGTTATGCTCGATGGCCAGCGAGGCGGCGATCAGCACGATGGAACACGCCAGGCACACACCCACCCACTCGGACTCCATCCACCACGCCGTACGCCCCTGCGCCAGCACGGCGCACAGCAGGGCCACGCCGGGCGCGAACAAAATAAAGGTGAGGAAGTCGAGCGGCTCGAACGTTTGCACGCGGTCGCCGGGTGGCAGTTTCAGGGCCAGCACGCAGCCCAGCGCCAGCAGCGCCAGTCCCAGTTCGAACAGGTACAGGCCATGCCATTCGCCGATCTGCAGCAGTTCGGAAGTGAAGATGCGCGCCAGGGGCAGCGCCAACTGGGCAAAGCCCAGGCCCAGCACCACGCCTTTGAGGCGGTGGCGCGCGGGAAACGCCTGCAGGGTGTAGTACAGCCCCAGCACGCCCAGCGCGCCGCCCACCATGCCATGCGCGGCGCGCACGGCGATCGCCGACGGCAAGGTATTCGCATACAAGTGGGCGAAGGTGACGAGCGCATACAGCACCAGGAACGCTTCCGTAAACAGGCGCAGGCCGAATTGCTGGCGGAACTTCACCAGCAGCAGATTCATGGAGACGATGGTCATCACGTAGGCGGCCGGCAGCCATTGCATCTGGTAGGCATAGGCGGCCAGCGAACCTTGCAGGTTCAGCAGATTGGCCGTCACCAGGCCGTTGCCCAGTCCCCCCGTCAGCGCGACGATCAGGCCGACGATGAAATACGCGACACGCTTGGGCGTCGAATGTTCGGGCATCGATGGCGACCCGGGCAAGGTCGGGCGTTCGCCCGGCCCCCAGGTGCGAGGTGTGTACTTGTCCATGCGGTAATCGCGATCCGGTTTGCTGAAGCCGTTCTTTGCTGGTGTTATAGAAATAGTTGCAAATGAACAGTTCTAGTCAGCAGCATATCACCGCAGAACGTTTTTATTGTTTACATTGTTGCATGGCGTTGCGCGTGCGGCGAAAACAGGGTAGGCAACGGGACCGGCAGGGGCCGGCCGATCCCGCCCCTGCGCGGATGCAGACACTTACACGCGCGGCGGGTCCGTTTCGCGCGCGAACGCCCGGTGCGCCGCCAGCGCCTTTTTAAAGGCCGCCACGGCTTTCACCACGTCGCCGGACGGCGCGACGATGACGGCGGGATCCGGCTTGCCGTCGGGCAGGGTCGCCGGCACGCCAGCCTTGTCCAGCAAGCCCTTGCCCGCGCCGATGGCCAGCAGCGGCTTGCAGTGGCGGTATTGCAGGCGCAGGAAGTCGAGCGCGTTGGCGTCCTCGCCCAGTTGCTGCACGGCGCCCTGACCGTCGGGCACGACGACGGCGTCGAACAGCACGGACGGTCCCGCTTCGAGCGAGATTTCCACATCGAGCGGCGCGCCGCCGCTGGTGTCGACTTTCCCCAGGAGGCTGCCCACCAGGCGCGGCACGGCGCCATCGGACAGCAACGCGGCATAGATATTGCGCACCTGCGCGCCATCGCTGCCCGGCCCCGCCAGGATGGCCACGCGGAGGGTATGGATGCCCGTCTTGCCGGGCCGGAAAAAGAGCGACAGCGCTGGCGACGGCGCATACGCGGGCAGCGGCTGCAGGGAGGCGCGCGGCATGGCCGGCGGCAGCGCCAGGCCCAAGGCATCGGCCAGGTCCTGCGCCAGGTCTTCGTCGACATTGCGCAGCATGGCGACGATGCGCTGGCGAATCGCCACCGTCTGCACCTTGCTCAGCTCAAAGCGGAACGCGTGCACAATGTGATCTTGCTCGACGGGCGTCTGGCTGATCCAGAACAGGCGCGCCTGACCATAATGCTCGGCGAATTTCTCGGGCTTGCCGCGCACCTTGTCGCCTTCGGCGGAGGCGGGAAAACTGTTGAAACCTTGCGCCCCCGCCTGGAACGGACAGCCGCCCGCCAGCGAATTGGGTTCGTACGCGACCCGGCCACGGTTGATGGCCTGGCGGTGGATGCCGTCGCGCTGGTTGTTGTGCAGTGGCGCCAGCGGCGCATTGATGGGGATTTCATGAAAATTGGCGCCGCCCAGGCGCGTGATCTGCGTGTCGACGTACGAGTGGATGCGCCCCTGCAGCAGCGGGTCGTTACTGAAATCGATGCCGGGCACGATGTGCGCCGTGCAAAAGGCCACCTGCTCCGTCTCGGCGAAAAAATTGTCAGGATTGCGGTTCAAGACCATTTTCCCGACGGGGACCAGCGGCACCAGTTCTTCGGGAATCAGTTTGGTGGGATCGAGCACGTCGAAGGGAAACGCTTCCGCCTGCGCTTCCGTGAAGATCTGGAAGGCCAGCTCGTACTCGGGATACTCACCGCACTCGATGGCTTCCCACAGGTCGCGCCGGTGGAAGTCGGAATCGGCGCCGCTGATCTTGACGGCTTCGTCCCACACGAGGGAATGCGTGCCGGCCATGGGCGACCAGTGGAATTTGCAGAACACGGACTGGCCCTTGGCATTCACGAGACGGAAGGTATGCACGCCGAAGCCCTGCATCATGCGATAACTGCGCGGGATGGCGCGGTCGGACATGGCCCACATCAGCATGTGCGTAATTTCCGGCGACAGCGAAGCGAAATCCCAGAAGGTGTCGTGCGCGCTGGCCGCCTGCGGCATGCCATGGTGCGGCTCGGGCTTGACGGCGTGGATCAGGTCAGGGAATTTCATCGCATCCTGGATGAAGAAGACGGGGATGTTATTGCCGACCAAATCCCAGTTGCCCTCGTCCGTATAAAACTTCACGGCGAAGCCGCGCACATCGCGCGCCGTATCGGTCGAACCGCGTTCACCGGCCACGGTGGAAAAGCGCACGAAGACGGGCGTGCGCTTGCCTGCCTTGGCGAACAGCGCCGCGCGCGTCAGCTTGCTTTGCTCCTTGTAGCATTCGAAGTAACCGTGGGCGGCCGAACCGCGCGCATGCACGACGCGCTCGGGGATGCGCTCATGGTCGAAATGCGTGAGCTTTTCACGCAAGATAAAATCTTCCATCAGGGTGGGACCGCGCAAGCCCGCCTTCAGCGAATTCTGGTTGTCGCCCACAGGCACGCCCTGGTTGGTCGTCAGCACGCAGCCGCTGTCGTCGCTGCGGGCGCCATCGAGGGAAGCGCTGCGCGCGTTCTCGCCCAGCGCGGGCTGGCCAGCGCCCGTCTTCGCAGAAGCTATCGTTTCGCCCGCAGTGCTGGCCGTGGCCAGCGCTTCGCCGGTGGCCACATGCACGCCTTCGACCGGCGTGCGCGCTGCCTCGCCGTACTGGCCGTCCTCCTTGGGATTGACGGCCATGGCGGCAGCCAGTTGCTGGCTGGCAGCGGTTTTTTGCAGCAGCGCGCGCGTCACATCATTGTCCGCACCCAGACTGTGCGGCGCAGTGCTGTCGGATGGGCCGGACATGCTGCTCAAGATGGAACCCGCACCGTCCGTGGACGGCGTTTTCTTGTTGCTAGCCATGACATCTCCTGTGAGTAGTTTGCCCCGGGAAGCAACGCTACAACTCGCTCATTGAGCGCACGAACAGGGCAATCAAAACAATGATGGGAATAGGTATGCCGATCAACCACAACAAAACGGAGCGCATCATCACGCTCCTTTACTGCCTGCTACTACCTTGTACCTTGTGCGCGTGGGCGCCGGCCCGCCCCGCCATGACGGCGAAGGGAACAGCGCCCACGACAAATACTTTCAGGAAGGCGTAAAACTTATTTACGCGAACCCAGCAATTTCGACAGGCCATAGCCGGCCGCGGCCGCAATCAGCAGCGACATGGCCGGGCGCTCGCGCACATAACCGCGTCCCGTCTCGCCAGCGCGCTGGCAGGCGGCACCCAATTGCTTGCCGCGCACCATCAGGGTTTCTGAAGCCTTGCTGACGGTATCGCTGACCTGGCCGATGCGGTCGCCCACCTGGTCCACGCCGTCATGGGCGCGCGTGGCCATCTTGTCGGCCAGGGGCTGGGCCTGGCTAGCCACCTTGTCGATGGTGCGGTGCAAGTCCTGGCGCGTGTCCTGGGTGGTGCCGTTCATATCGGAGCTGGTTTTTTCAATCGCGTTCATGGTGGTTTCCTTTAACAGTGAATAATTTCAACCATGCTCGATGCCGTGACCGAATCATGATTCTCCTCGCTTCAGGGAAAAAGAAGCGGCTAAACGCTGCCGGGCTGAGCCATATCAAATACAGGATCAGCAGCAAGCTGTTGGCACTACTTTAACCGCGCCCGCCGTGCGCCACCGTGCGCTGCCACACCTTGTGACCCAGACTTAAATGCCTGATGGAAATAACAATCTCCGCCGGCCTGGTGAGGCCAGCGGGGAATACAAACATGTATGGATATTTAACGGGATTTTCCGCATAATTGCGAGAGGCAATATCCATACATATAGACAGAATGTCCAAATCAAAAGCCATACAAGAAGAAAGCCAGGCCAGTGCGTGGATCACGCCATTCGTGCAGCACGGCGGCCCGCGCTACCTGCAGATCGCCGACATGCTCGAGCGCGCGCTGTCCGACGGCAGCCTGCGCCCTGGTGACCGCCTGCCGCCGCAGCGCCGCCTGGCCGCCCTGTTCCAGATCGACCTGACGACGGTGACGCGCGCCTACGACGAGGCCAAGCGCCGCAATCTGCTGGAAGGGCACGGCGCGCGCGGCACCTATGTGGCTGCGCCAAAAGTGGAATTGACGCAGATGCTGGACCTGAGCATGAACATCCCGCCGCCGCCCGCAGGCGTGGATTTCGACGACCTGCTGAAACAGGGCGTGGCACAGGTGCTGATGCGCACGGACAGCGATCTGTTGATGAGTTATCACCTGGGCGGCGGCGGCAAGGCCGACCGCGCGGCGGGCGCCGTCTGGCTCGCGCCCATGTTCGACCACGTCGAGGCCGAGCAGGTGGTAGCCTGCCCCGGCGCGCAGGCGGCGCTGGCAGCGCTGATACTGACCCTGAGCCGGCCCGGCGACAGCATATTGACGGAGCCAGCCGTGTATCCGGGCTTGCGCTCGGCAGCGGGACTGCTCAATCGCAAGACCATCGTCGTGGAAACGGACGCGGAGGGCATGCTGCCCGATGCGCTGGAAAAAGCCGGCCGCAAGCACCGTGCGCGCCTGGTCTACCTCAATCCCACGCTGCAAAACCCCACCGCACACACCATGCCGGCCGCGCGGCGCCTGGCCATCACGCAGGTGGCCATACGCTGCGGCATGCATATCATCGAGGACGACCCGTACTGGCTGCTGGCCTCCGACGCGCCGCCGCCGCTGGCCCATTACGCGCCGGGCAACGTGTCGTATATCGCCACACTGTCGAAATGCCTGGCGCCCGGCTTGCGCATGGCCTACGCGCTGGTTCCCGACGCGCAGCTGCGCGAACGCTTCGTGCAAGCCCTGCGCTCGTTTTCCCTGATGGCCACGCCGCTGACGACGGCGCTGGCGACGCAATGGATACACGACGGCTCCGCGCACGCACTGCTGGCCGGCGTGCGCAGCGAAGCAGATGCCCGGCAGGACGTCATCCGCACGATTCTGACGGGCACCAGCCACCCGCGCAGCGACGGCATCCACGTCTGGTTTTCACTGCCCAGCTACTGGACCTCGCGCGAACTGGCTGCCACCGCCCGCGCCCAGGGTGTGGCCGTGACGGCCTCGGACGCCTTCCACGCCAGCAAACCACCGAACGCCATCCGCATCTCCCTGGGCAGCATCCGCGACCGCGCACGCCTGGCCAGCGCATTAAAAAAACTGTCGCTGCTGCTGGCGCACAAGCCGGTGGTGCACCAGGAGTTCGTCATTTAGGCGGTAGATGCGCGCGTCGGCGCAGGCGGGCGGGGAACAAAGCTTCAGACGAAAAAAAACCACCGTTTGTGCGGTGGTTTTTTTCTACTGCGAATACTTGGTGCCGTTGGCCGGAATCGAACTGGCGACCTTCACATTACGAATGTGCTGCTCTACCAACTGAGCTACAACGGCGAAGACCCACATTCTACAAACAATGCACAAAATTTGCTAGTGTCAACGCGAACTTTTTTGCATTTTTTTCGCGGCCCGGCTGCGGGCCGCGGAAAATCGCGGGAAAGTGCGGCTTTTTACTCCGCGTGGTAGGCCGTGACGCGGGCCACTTCGTCTTTCGAGCCAAGGAACACGGGCACGCGCTGGTGCAGCTTGTGCGGGGCGATGTCCATGATGCGCTGCTGGCCGTCGGTGGCCGCGCCGCCGGCTTGCTCGACGATGAAGGCCATCGGGTTCGCTTCATACATCAGGCGCAGCTTGCCCGGCATCGAGGTGTCGCGCAGGTCGGCCGGGTACATGAAGATGCCGCCGCGGTTCAGGATGCGGTGCACGTCGGCTACCATCGAGGCGATCCAGCGCATATTGAAATTGGTGCCGCGCGGGCCCGTGTCGCCGGCCAGCAGTTCGTCGACATAGCGTTTCACGGGTGGATGCCAGTGGCGCGCGTTCGACATGTTGATGGCGAACTCCTTCGTCGTTGGCGGAATCTGCATATTGCTTTGCGTGAGGACCCACGAACCCATTTCCCGGTCCAGGGTAAAGCAGTTCACGCCATTGCCGAAGGTCAGCACCAGCATGGTTTGCGGACCGTACACGGCGTAGCCGGCGGCGACCTGCTTGGTGCCCGCCTGCATGAAGTCCTGCTCGGTCGGCTGCCCCATGCCTTCCGGCGCTTTCAGTACCGAAAAAATGGTGCCGATCGAGACGTTGACGTCGATGTTCGACGAGCCATCGAGTGGGTCGAACAGCAGCATGTATTCGCCCTTCGGATAGCGGTTCGGGATCGGGTGGATCGATTCCATCTCTTCCGACGCCATGGCCGCCAGATGGCCACCCCATTCGTTCGCTTCGAGCAGGATCTCGTTGGAGATGATGTCGAGTTTTTTCTGTACTTCGCCCTGCACGTTTTCCGTGTCGGCCGTGCCCAGCACTTCACCGAGCGCACCCTTGCCGACGGCGTGGCTGATGGTCTTGCAGGCACGCGCGACGACTTCGATCAGCAGGCGCAGTTCGGCCGGGATGCTGTTGTTCGAGCGCTGCTCTTCAACCAGGTATTGCGTAAGACTGATGCGTTTCATGAATTCCCTTTTGTTTTAATGATTAACCATTGCCCCAAAAAGAAAGGCCGGGGTCGGACGGGGACGCCTAGTCCCTGAGGGTCCGACCCCAGTCTCTGCCTGGGGGTGTAAATAATCTGCGCCTAGTTCGCCAATGCCTTGGAAACGACTTCCATCACGTCATTCGACAAGCTGGCCTGGCCGGCGACTTGTTCCAGCGCGTCGCGCATGTGGCTTTGCAGTGCGGGCACGTAACGGCGCCAGCGGTCCATCGAGCGCGCCAGGCGGGCGGCCACTTGCGGGTTCAGGGCGTCGAGCGCGATGACTTGCTCGGCCCAGAAAGCGTAGCCGCTGCCATCCGCCGCATGGAACTGCGATGGATTGCCGTTGGTGAAATTGAAGATCAGGCTGCGCGCGCGGTTCGGATTTTTCAAGGTGAAGGCCGGGTGCGTCATCAGTTGGCGCACGGCTTGCACATCGGTCGTTGGCGCGGCCGCCTGCATGGCGAACCACTTGTCGACCACCAGCGCTTCGTTCTCGAAATCGGCATAGAAGCTGGTCAGCGCCGCCTGCGCATGCGGCTGCGAGCCGGAATGAATCAGCGCGGCCAGCGCCGCGGCGCGGTCGGTCATGTTGCCGGCATTGTCGAACTGCAGCCGCGCCAGGTCCAGCTCCGCAGCCCCGGGCGCGATCAACAGATACGACAGGGCCAGGTTTTTCAACGCCCGCTTGCCGGCCGACAGGGCGTCAGGGCTGTACTCGCCCGGCGTCTGGTTGGCGTGGTACTGCGCCAGCAATTCGGGCTTCAAGGCTGCCGCGATGGTCGTGCGCATGAACTGGCGCGCCGCATGGATCGCCTGCGGATCGACTTGCGCCATGCGCTCGGCGATGATGGTTTCCGACGGCAGGATCAGGGCCAGCTCGCGGAAGGCAGGATCGAGCGTGTCATCGGCCAGCAAGGCGCGCTGCGCGGCGATAAAGGTCTCGTCCAGCACCAGGGGCTCGCCGGCGGCGACGGCGCCCGTGAGTTTCAGCAGACGCTCCATGGCCAGGCGCTGGCCCGCTTCCCAGCGGTTGACAGGATCGCTGTCGTGACGGAACAGGTGCAGCAGCTGCGCATCGGTATAGTCGTACTCCAGCACCACGGGCGCGGAAAAGTCGCGCAGCAGCGATGGCACGGGCACTTCCGCCACCTGGGTGAAGCAGAAGGTTTGCGACGCCTCGGTCAATTCCAGCACGACGCTGGTGGCGCCATGCGACGCCACGCCGTCCACGTGCAGCGGCAGGTCGCGGCCATCCGCGCCCAGCAAGCCGACGGTGACGGGAATGTGGAATGGCAGTTTTTTCGGCTGGCCCGGCGTAGCGGGGCAGCTTTGCGCCAGCGTCAGTTCAAACGTCTGGCTGGCAGCGTCATAGCGCGTGGATGCTTTCACGATAGGCGTGCCGGCCTGGCTGTACCAGCGCTCGAACTGGGTGAAATCGCGGCCATTCGCGTCCGCCATGGCGGCGCGGAAGTCGTCGCACTGCACCGCCTGGCCATCGTGACGCGCGAAGTACAGGTCCATGCCCTTGCGGAAACCGTCGCGGCCCACCAGGGTCTGATACATGCGCACCACTTCGGCGCCTTTTTCGTAGATGGTGACCGTATAAAAGTTATTGATCTCGACGAAGGAATCGGGACGCACGGGATGCGCCATCGGGCCCGCGTCTTCGGGAAATTGCGCCTGGCGCAAGGTGCGCACCTGGTCGATGCGCGTGACGGCGCGGCCCGTGTCCGTGCCGATCATGTCGGCCGAGAATTCCTGGTCGCGGAACACCGTCAAGCCTTCCTTCAGCGACAGCTGAAACCAGTCGCGGCACGTCACGCGGTTACCGGTCCAGTTGTGGAAGTACTCGTGGCCCACCACCGCCTCGATGCCGGCGTAATCGACGTCGGTCGCCACGCGCGAATTGGCCAGCACATACTTGGTATTGAAGATGTTCAAGCCCTTGTTTTCCATGGCGCCCATGTTGAAATCGCCCACGGCGACGATCATGAAGCGGTCCAGGTCCAGCTCCAGGCCGAAGCGCTCCTCGTCCCAGCGGATCGAGTTTTCCAGCGACTGCATGGCGTAGTCGGTTTTATCGAGGTTGCCCTCTTCCACCCACACCTGCAGCAGCACTTCGCGGCCGGACTTCAAGGTGTAGCGCTCTTCCTGGCACACCAGGCGCGCCGCCACCAGCGCGAACAGGTAGGATGGCTTCTTGAACGGGTCTTCCCACTTGGCGTAATGGCGGCCGTCACCGAGGTCGCCCTCTTCGATCAGGTTGCCGTTCGATAACAGCACCGGATACTTGTCCTTGTCGGCGCGCAGCATGACGGTGTACCTGGCCATCACGTCCGGGCGGTCCGGGAAGAAGGTGATGCGGCGGAAGCCTTCGGCTTCGCACTGCGTGAAGAAATTATGGTTCGACACATACAGGCCGGACAGCGAGGTGTTGTCCTGTGGCGCCAGTACGGTCTCGATCTCGAGCAGCACCTCGTCCGGCGCCTTGGGAATGGTCAGCATGCCGGCCGTCAGCTTGTACTGCGACGACTTCAATACCTTGCCATTCAGGCGCACCATCACCAGTTCGATGTGTTCGCCGTGCAATTCGATGCTGCGACTGGTACTGGCGGGGTTGTGGCGCATGAGGATCCGGCTCGCCACCACTGTGCGGGCGGGATCAAGATCGAAACCAAGTTCGACGCTGTCGACCAGGAAGCTGGGCGGCGTGTAATCTTTGCGGTAAATCGTCTGAGGGCTGTCTGTGCGCATAGGGAATGGGTGGGAGCGGAGGCAAAAGCCTATTTTACCAACACCAGCCCCCCGATAGTCGCGATTCGGCGCAGGAATGTTGGATTCCCTTACACGCCGACATACCAGGTAACATTCTGTAATAATGCATGGAAACAAATAGAACTATTCTTATAATACCAAGCGATGAATTGCGTCTACTAACAGGAGATCATGCAATGAAACGATATCTCACCATCATGATGGCCGCATTGACCGTGTTGCTGACCGGATGCGCCACCACCATACGCAGCGATGTGACCGTCTTCCACGAGTGGCCTGCGCAATTGCAGGACAAATCGTATGCGTTTGAAGCGCCAGCGGCGGAAAACGACACGCTGGAATACCGCAGCTACCAGAATCTGGTGCGCGCAGAACTGGCCAAGCACGGCTTCGGCGAAGCTTCCGGCCCTGCCGCAGCCAATTTGCGCGTGGCGATGCAGTTTTCCACCGTCGACTATCCTGAGCGCGTGCTGCAAGCCACCGATCCATTCTGGTATGGCCCCGGCTACTGGCCTGGCCGCTACGGCTATCGCTACGGCGCATGGCCAGGCTATGGCCGCTTTGGCTATAACCCTTACTGGTATGGTCCGATGGATGTCGAAGAAAGCGTGCGCCATAAATACGAACGCGAACTGCGCGTGACGATCAATGACCGCAGCGGCAAGAAACTGTATGACGTGACCGTGCAATCGACCAGCAACAAGCGCGCCACGTCGCAAGTGATGCCGGCCATGGTAGCGAGCGCTTTTGCCGACTTCCCCGGTCAGAGCGGCGTGCCCCGTAAAGTCGAAGTCAAGGTGGAATAATTACGTGGCAACACTAAAAAACCGGCTGGTGCAGCAATGCGCCAGCCGGTTTTTTTATGTCTGCGTTTTATGCCTATGAGTAATACGCCTCGGCGGCAAAGGTGAGCGCGCCGATCAGCGCCACGGCCAGCGCCAGCACGATCAGCAGGCGGCCGAATTTCGGCGCGCCGTCGTTTCCGCTGCCGCGGCTCATGGCACGATGATGGTCGAGCCAGTCGTCTTGCGCCCTTCCAGGTCCGTGTGCGCCTGGGCGATATGGGCCAGATTGTAGCGCTGGTTGATCTCGATTTTGACTTCGCCGCTGCTGACGACGCCGAACAGCGAGGCAGCCATCTCTTCCAGGTTCGCGCGGTTCGACGCATAGCTGAACAAGGCGGGGCGCGTGATGAAGAGCGAACCGCGCGACGCCAGTTCACTGAGGGTGAACGCCGGCACGGGGCCGGAAGCGTTGCCGAAGCTGACCATCATGCCCAGCGGCGCCAGGCAGTCGAGCGAGCCCGTAAACGTATCCTTGCCGATGGAATCGTAGACCACGGAGACGCCTTTGCCGCCCGTGATCTCGCGCACGCGCTCGACGAAGTTTTCCGTGTTGTAGTTGATGACGTGGGCCGCGCCGTGCGCCTTGGCCAGCGCCGCCTTTTCATCGGAGCCGGCCGTGCCGATCAGGTTCACGCCCAGCACCTTGGCCCACTGGCAGGCGATCAGGCCCACGCCGCCCGCGGCCGCGTGGAACAGGATGGTATCGCCCGCCTTCAGCGCCACCGTGCGGTGGAACAGGTATTGCACCGTCAAGCCTTGCAGCATCATGGCGGCGGCCGTGTCGAAAGCGATGCGCTCGGGCAGCGCCAGCAGCAGGGCCGCCGGCAAGTTGCGCTGCTGCGCATACGCGCCATTGATGCGCGCCGCGTAGGCCACGCGGTCGCCGACCTTGACTTCCGTGACGCCCTCGCCCACCGCCTCGACGATACCCGCGCCCTCGACGCCGAGGCCATTGGGCAGCGGCTGCGGATACAGGCCCGTGCGGAAATACACGTCGATGAAATTGAGGCCGATGGCCTCGTGTTTCACGCGCGCCTCGCCGGGACCGGGCGGCGGCAGTTCCACATCCACGTATTCCATCACTTCCGGGCCGCCCACGCGCTGTACGCGGATGGCCTTGGTGGTAATCGTTGCGCTCATGCTCATCTCCTTGTCTGGGTGAATCAGGCGGCAGCAACGGCCAGCGCCTGCAGCTGCGACAGCACCAGGTGCGCCGACGACAGATTCGTCGCGCACGCCACGTTGTGCACGTCGCAGGCGCGCACCAGGGCATTGATGTCGGGCTCGTGCGGCTGCGGCGTCATCGGGTCGCGCAGGAAGATCACGCAATCGATCATGCCTTCTACCAGCAGCGAGCCGATCTGCAAGTCGCCGCCGAAGGGGCCGGAATGCTTGCGCTCCACTTGCAAGCCCAGCTCGTTGATCAGGCGGCCACCCGTGGTACCCGTGGCCGACAGGTCGCAACCCTTCAAAAAGTCCAGGTATTCGCCCGCCAGGGTAATCATGTCATCTTTTTTCTTGTCGTGGGCAATCAGGGCGATGCGTGTTTTCATGTTGAGAGCATTTTCAGTGGGTGGGGGAATTATTTCTTTTTCGACAGCAAGTAAATCCCGGCCAATACCAGGCTGGTGCCAGCCAGTTGCCAGTTGGTGATCGGTTCATCGAGAATCATGGCGCCCAGGAACAGGGTCGACACGGGGCCGATCATGCCCGCCTGTGAGGCGACGGGCGCGCCGATGCGTTCGACGGCGATCATCGTCATGAAGACGGGCATCACCGTGCAAAAGATACCATTGAGCAAGGACAAACCATACACGGGCATGGGCTGGATCAGCAACTCGACGGGGCGCAAGATGAAGAATTGGGCGATGCAGGCAAAGCTGGCCACGCACATCGCGTAGCTGACCAGGCGCATGGAGCCGATGCGTTTCACCAGCTCACCGGAACCGAGCAGATACACGGCATACGAACAGGCCGAGCCCAGCACCAGGGTCGACCCCAGCGCCACATTGCTGGCGCCGCCCTGCAAGTCGTGCACGAACACCAGCACGATGCCGCAATACGAGGTGAGCAAGGCCAGCCACTGCAAGCGGCTGATGCTCTGTTTGAAGTACACGGTGGTAATCAGCAGCACGAAGGTGGGCGTGAGAAACAGGATCAGCCGCTCCAGGCCCACGGAAATATATTGCAATCCCAGGAAGTCCAGATAGCTGGACAGGTAGTAGCCGACGAGGCCCAGCCCGACCAGGCGCCAGCGGTCGCTGTTTGATAACGGCGGCTGCGTACGCATCTTCCACCAGGCGATGACGGCGAACACGGGCAGAGAGAAAATCATCCTGAAGGCGATCAGGGTGACGGCGTCGATCTGGTAGCGGTACAGCAGCTTGGCGACGATGGCCTTGGTGGAAAACAGCACCGCCCCGCCCACGGCGATGGCCAGGCCACCGAGGTAGACGGAACGGGGAAGCGAAGATGGGGATGCTTGCGGGGAACTGGAGCTCATGCCCAGATTGTAATGGCAAAAGCGAAAGCAAGCTGATAACCCCAACGGCAAATACCGGGGTCGGACCCTGAGGGTCCGACCCCAGCCCTTGCATTTTGGGTTAGGAAATAACCACCGCCGCCGCCCCTGCATTGACCGTCGCCGTCGTCACCCGCGCAATCACGCTGCTTGGCGCCGCCGTGCCGATCAGTTTATTCACCTGCTTGAACTGCGCCACCAGCTTGCCAGGCGTCAAGGTCACCACCGTATAACCCTGCGCATCCGTATTCAGATGCTTGATCCACGGATTGTTGCCCAGGCCGGACAATTGCTGCGCCAGGCCCAGCAAGGTCGTGCTGAAGTCGGTGCTTGCTTTCAAGCCCGCCTGCACGGCCGCTACCGTCGCGTCGAGCTGCGCTTCCGGCACGCCCTTGGCGGCCAGCGCGCCGCGCAGCTGCACGCGCAGTTGCTCCAGCAGGCTGTCGACGGTGGGCGCGACCTTGCCCATGGTGTAGTCGAGCAGGTTGACGTCGAGATTGACCGTGCCCAGGCCCGTGACGGGAATGGCCAGCGGGTAGCTGACGAGAGTGCCGATGTCGCCCATCGTGCCGGCGGCCGACTTCAGGTAGCTGAAGAAGGAATCCGAGCTGACGCCGGCCGACACCAGGTCGACCATCACGGGCGTGCCACCACCGGCGGCGTCGAAATCATCGCTGACGGTGCCGGCAAAGAAGGAGTGGATATCGCCGGTCAGCGCCACCACGTTGCCGATGGCATTGTTTTTCAGGTGTGCCATCAGATGCTTGCGCTCGCTGTTGTAGCCATCCCACTGGTCGCAATTGAGCAGGAAACGCGTGAAGAACGGCGCCAGCGCCGCTTGTTGACCGGAAGCGGCGACAAAGCTCGAGGCGGCGCCCTTGGCCTGCACGTCGGGCTTGATCCAGCCGAAGGCGATCACTTGCGCGGCGGCGGCCGGCGAGCCGCTGTTGTAGGCGGCCACCGTGATGCCGGCCTGGGCCGCGCTCAAGCCGGCGCCCACGGCGGCGGCGCCCTGCGCGCTGGCGTTCGCTGCCGCACCGGCAATCGCCATGGCCGCAGCCTGCGCCACGCCAGACGATGCGCCTGCCGTCGAGGCGGCCACGATGGCCGAGGCCAGCGGCACGCTGCCGCCCACCAGTGGCAGGGTGCTGGCAATGGCCTTGCCCACGTTAGCCATGGCGCTCAAGGCCAGCAAGGTGGCAATCGCATCCGTGCCATTCAGGCCCATGCGCAGCAAGGACACTTCATTGCCCCACAGCTTCCAGGTCGACGTGGCCGCCTTCATCTTGCTTTTCCACCAGTCACGCTGGGTCGGGCCCAGCATGCCGACGGCGGCCAGCGGATCGGCGCCGGCCTTGGTGGCGGCCGCCATCTTCTGCCCTTCCACGCTGTCGAACAGCGCTTGCGGCACCAGGTAGCGGCTGCCGATGCTGCCCAGCGGCTTGCCCGTGGCCGGGTTGATGGTCGATTCGGCAATCGCGTGGTCGGCGCGGTACAGGCGCTCGTCCGTCATCACCAGCTGCATCAGTTTGCCGAACTGGAAATCGCGGTAAATCTGGATATTCTGGAACGTCGTCGCGGCGGCATCGAAGGTGACGTCGGCCGGCATGTATTCGAACCAGGCCTGGTTGGCGCTGCGGCGGCGCGCCGGCTGGTGCAAATCGCTGCCGTCGGCGGCCACGATGCCTTCATAGGTAGAAGCGTCCTGCCAGGCGTCGTCCGTGAATTCGTGGTCGTCCCAGATGGCGATGAAGGCGAAGCGCTCGTGCACGGCTTGCAGGCGCGTATCGGTGCGGTATTTCTTGTACAGGTAGCGGTAGTCGGCCACCGTGGTGGCGTACTTGGCGCCCGCGCTGCCGCTCTTGAACGTGCCATCGGGCAATTTCAGCTGGTCGTGGCGGCTTTCCACGGCGCCGCTCTGGAAGGCCTCGCCCACCGTTTCATAGATGTAATCACCCAGGTGGACGATGAAATCCAGGCTTTCATTGGCGGCGATGTGCGACAGCGCGCCCCAGTGGTTGATGCTCCAGTCCTGGCACGTCAGGTAGGCGAACTGCAGCTGCGCTACGTCGGCCGTGGCGGCAGGCGCCGTCTTGAAGCGGCCCACGTTCGAGCGCACGTCGCCGGCGATGAACTGGTAAAAATACACCTGGCCCGGCTGCAAGCCCGTCACCTTGTGGCGCAAAGTGTTGTCGAAATCGGCTTTCAGCGGCAACTTGGCGTCGACGATGGGCGTGCCGGCCAGGGCCGTGTTGCCGCCCAGGGCGGCCGTATTATCGGTGGCGCTGACGATCAGGCGCACGGCCACGTCGGACTTGCCGGCCACGGCGGGCGCGACGGCGTCGAAACTGGCGGGCACGACGCGCGTCCACAGCATGGCGCTGTCGGCGCGCGGATCGCCCGAGGCCACGCTTTGCGGGAATTTCCAGTCGCTGCCCGAGGCCAGCGGCACGCCAGGATCGCTGTAATCGGTGCTGCCGCAGGCGGCGAGGCCGACGGTGGCCACCGACACGGTAATAAAGCCACCCAATTTCAGAAATTGCCGCCTGTCCATTTGACTTGCCATGATGTCGCGCCCTCGATATGGTGAAAGCGCGTCACTTTAGCAACAGATTGTGTCATCCTGATGACGGGGCCATGCCGCTTGGCCGGGGGCCGATATGCTAAAATGTCGGCCACAATTGAACACCTAGTCTAAGGAAGATTCGACATGGCAGGACATAGCAAATGGGCCAATATCAAGCATAAAAAGGCTGCCACCGATGCCAAGCGCGGCAAAATCTGGACGCGCCTGATCAAGGAAATCACGGTCGCGGCCCGCATGGGCGGTGCCGACGCCATCACCAATCCGCGCCTGCGCCTGGCGGTCGACAAGGCGGCTGACGCGAACATGCCGAAAGACAACGTCCAGCGCGCGATCAACCGCGGCAGCGGCGGTGTCGATGGCGCCAACTATGAAGAAGTGCGCTACGAAGGCTACGGCGTGGGCGGCGCGGCCGTCATCGTCGAATGCATGACCGACAACAAGGTGCGCACGGTAGCCGAAGTGCGTAACGCCTTCAACAAGAATGGCGGCAACATGGGCAACGAAGGCTCCGTCGCCTTCATGTTCCAGCATTGCGGCCAATTGCTGTTCGCGCCGGGCACCGACGAAGACAAGCTGATGGAAGCGGCCCTGGAAGCGGGCGCCGACGACGTCATCGCCGATGAAGAAGGCGGCTTCGAAGTGCTCACTCCCGTGCACGATTTCGCCACCGTCAAGGAAGCGCTGGAAGCGGCCGGTTTCAAGGCCGAAGTGGCCGAAGTCATCATGAAGCCGGCGACGGAAACCGTCTACGCGGGCGACGACGCCATCAAGATGCAAAAGCTGATCGATGCGCTGGAGCTGCTGGACGATGTCCAGGAAGTGTTTACCAACGCCCTCATCGAGAATTAATCACTCTGCACACAAGGGCGGCACCGCCGCCCTGCAACCCACCTTGAACGAACGGTCCCTATGAAAATTCTGGTAGTCGGCTCTGGCGGCCGCGAACACGCCCTGGCCTGGAAACTGGCCCAGTCCGAACGCATACAGATGGTGTATGTCGCGCCGGGCAACGGCGGCACCGCGCGCGACGCGCGCCTGGTCAATCTCGACATCAGCGACCCGCAATTGCTGGCCGACTTCGTTCAGCAGGAACACATCAGCCTCACCGTCGTCGGCCCGGAAGTGCCACTGGCGGCAGGCATCGTCAACCTGTTCCGCTCGCGCGGCCTGAAAATCTTCGGCCCGACGAAAGAAGCGGCGCAGCTGGAATCGTCGAAAGACTTCGCCAAGGCCTTCATGCAGCGCCACGGCATCCCGACGGCCGCCTATCAGACGTTTTCCGACGTCGCCCCCGCGCATGCCTACATCGACGCCATGGGTGCGCCGATTGTCATCAAGGCCGACGGCCTGGCCGCCGGCAAGGGCGTCGTCGTTGCCATGACCCTGGAAGAAGCGCATCAGGCGGTCGACATGATGCTGTCCGATAACCAGTTCGGCGACGCCGGCGCGCGCATCGTCATCGAGGAATTCCTCGCCGGCGAAGAAGCGAGCTTCATCGTCATGTGCGACGGCAAAAACATCCTGCCGCTGGCCACCAGCCAGGACCATAAACGCCTGAAGGATCACGACCAGGGCCCGAACACGGGCGGCATGGGCGCGTACTCGCCGGCACCCATCGTCACGCCGGCCATGCATGCGCGCGTCATGCGCGAAATCATCGTACCGACCATCCAGGGCATGGCCAAGGATGGCATCACGTTCACGGGCTTCCTGTACGCCGGCCTGATGATCGACGACAAGGGCACGCCGAAGACGCTGGAATTCAACTGCCGCATGGGCGACCCGGAAACGCAACCGATCATGGCGCGCCTGAAGACCGACCTGGTCACCGTCATGGAGCACGCCGTCAACGGCACGCTCGACGCGGTGGAACTGGAATGGGACCGCCGCACGGCTGTCGGCGTCGTCATGGCCGCCGCCGGCTATCCGGACGATCCCGTCAAGGGTACGCCGATTGGCGACATCCCGGCCGAAACCGTCGACTCCGTCACCTTCCATGCGGGCACCCGCATCGAGGGCGAGCGCCTGGTCACCAACGGCGGGCGCGTGTTGTGCGTGGTCGGTCTGGGCGACAGCATCAAGATGGCGCAAAAGCAGGCGTATGAAACCGTGGAAAAAATCCATTTCGACGGCGCACAGTACCGCCGCGACATCGGCTGGCGCGGTTTGAAGCATTGATCACCCCATAGTGATCACACGGCGGGCCGGCGCGGAATCATCCGCCCCGGCCCGTTTTCATTTTGATTGTCATTGCCCATCCCTCTCCTTGACCACTGCTGCCGGCCTTGCCGCACCTGATAAGGACGCCCCGCTGAGTCCCCTGATCTGGCTGATCCTCACTTCCTTGCTCGCTGCCGGCCTGGCCTGGTACTGGTTCAGCAGGTATGCCTGGTCGGAAAGAACCCTTGGCTGCCAGGCCACCGTCACCGCGGACGGCAAGCTGCTGCAATTCGCATGGACCACTACGCGCGTGGAGGGCCGCCGCAAAAGCCGCCTGGCGTATGACCACGCGCATCCGGGTATCGTGCAAACGCGTTTTGGCCACCTCGCCTGGTATGGAGGCTTTGCGCAGCAGGGCCAGCCCATCGGGCGCGAGGCGGTGAAATGGCAAGAACTGGCCAGTAATCCCGCAGTTCAGGACAGAACTGGATCAGGCACAGATTCAATAGTGCGCTAGGGAAACGAGATTGCATTGTAAAGTTTATCATCTTAATTCCTGATCAACCCACTCCCGATGACAAGCAATCTCCCCGTGTCCCCGCATACTTCCGTCGAGGCGCTGCATGTGCTGAAGCTGCTCACGCGCCGCCAGCGTGAGCAGGCGCTGGCGCATCCCGACTTGCCGCAGCTTGCCATCGGTACGCCGCTACCCGACACCTTGCTGTGGTTGTACCGGCGCCAGATCGTTACGTCCGAGGATGTGACGAGCCTGTCGTCGAGCGTGGCGCGCCACTTCAGCGGCGACGAGCTGGCACTGCGCTTGTCGATCTTGCAGCAGGTGGTGGAGGTGCTCAATCGCGAATCGCTCGATCATCTGCGCGACGAAGCGATCATTACGCCAGAGCTTTATCAACAGGCGCTGCCGCACCTGCCCGGCGACGTTCTGCTGCCCACGCCGGGCGAAGCGCTGAACTGGATGCTGCATGTGGGGCTGCTGCCGCGCGCGCAGTTCAAGACCACGGTGCAGCGCATCGAGGCCGGCGGCAGCGACGATGCAAAGCGCGTGGTCCGGCATGCGCAAGCGCGCCAGGATGAGCATAAAAAGGCGGTACGCGGCGTGGTCCTCGACGGTTTGTTTCCCGGCTCGCGCCTGGCCTGGCTGATCGGCGCGCCGCTGGCGCTGGCCGGCATGGTCTGGTATGTGATGAGCGGCAATTCCGTGCCCGAGTGCGACTCCACCGACACGCTCACCACCATGACACGCATGCTCAACAAGGCGGCGCCGGAAGGCACGGGCAAAGCAAGCCTGCACGATGTGAAAGAAGCCGGTTACGCCTCGTCACAACATATCCGTGGCTGCCTGGCCACGATAGCACTCGATGGCAGGAAGATGGGCTATGCCTATACCGTCGCGCGCGACGACAGCGGCAGCAAGAGCCGCATCAGCTATACGGGTGCGCAACCGTTGCTGGTCCAGGCGCGCTTTGGCACCATCCGCGATGGCGACTTTGCCCAGCAAGCCAAGCCCCTGGGGCGCGAGGCGCTGGAAAAGGCTTTCCGCGACGGCATGGATGGTGCGCGCATCATGCCCCAGCCACGGCAAGCGTTTTCGCTGACGCAATCGATGGAGCGCACGCGCGAAATCGCCGAAATCGAACCGCTGGCACCATGCAAGGAAATCTCGCCGGGCGTCTATTCCTGCCGCCTGCTGATCGAACGCAATGACGCCTTGCTGGGCATGCTCAACGGCGGCACGGCAGTGATGCAGGAAGGCGAGTTTACCTTCCAACGCGACGCTGCCGGCAATGGCTGGTCGGTCACGCCACAATTTGCCCTGGAGCTGCGCCAGGCCAAAATAAAAGAGTAAATTCATGCATACCGAACCGCCCCACGCATCGCTGGACCAGCTGCACCAGCTGGGCCTGATCACCGCGCAGGAACTCGACGAGGCCAACTCGGAACGCGATGTCGCCGCCCATGAGCGCCTGCACCCGCCAGAGGAGCCGGTCGACATGCCGGAACTGGCGCAGGACGCCGACCTAGCCACCACCCTGGGCTGGCTGCTGCTGACCGATCTGCTGCCCAAGAATGACTTCGACAAGCGCGCGGCCACACTGCCACCCCGGCAACAGGCGCTGGCAGCAGAGGGGGTGCGGTACTACAACCGCCGCGAGGTCGACGCCTTGTACGAGCTCGATTTGCTGAACCAGTTCCAGCGCGATGCTGCACATGCGGCGGTGCCGGCCGACCGCATGTTGTATACGCCGTGGATCGCCATGCGCTGGCTGGTGGTAAACGACATCCTGCCCACGGCGCAGTTCGAGGCACTTGAAGCGCACGTGCGTGAACATGGCAGTGCACTGGCGCGCGAAATCATGGAAGCGTCCAGGCTGCGTCATGGTCACGACCGCATCCCGTACAAGCGGCCACCGGCCTGGAAAGGCGCCTTGATCGTGCTGGGCATGATCCTGGTGATGTCCGTGCTTTACGGTGTTGTGACCGGAGGCCTGCGGCCATGAGCACCGATCCGCGCCTCAAACCGCTCGGCGAACTGCGGCAACTGGACCTGATCACCAGCGACGAATACGACGATACGCTGGCCGAACTGCAGATCATTGAGATCCAGCGCGCGCACAACGCCGCCGAAGACATCGATGTGCCCGAACTGGCGATGAGTGCCGACCAGATCAAGACGCTGGCCTGGCTGCTGGGCGCCGAACTGGTGCCCGAGGAGCGTTTTTTCAGGATGCTACGCAAGCTGCCCGCCGATGAACCACGCCGGGAACTGGCCAGCGCCGCGCTGCGGCAGGTGAACCGGCAAGCCGTCGATGCGCTGCACCAGCAGAACCTGATCAACGCCTGGCAGCGCGACGCCGCCCACGACAGCCTGCCTGCCGATCACCTTGCCGCCACGCCCGTCACGGCCTTGCGCCACATGCTGAAACAGGGCACGCTATCGCCGCTGCAATACAAGGAGCTGCAAGCGCGCACGCGCGCGAACGGCTCGCAACTGGCGCGCTTGATCGTCGACGCCGCAGGCAAACCGCCGACTCAATATGGCCGGCCCCGCCCGCGCCCTTCCACCATCATGGCTGCGGCACTGCTGCTGGCGATACTGACGATGCTGACGTATGCAGGACGCGCATGGTTCAAGCGCGAGCAAGCAGTGCCTGTGGCACCGCTGGCGCAGCCGGCCGACACGATCGAACGCACGGACCTGCAACAGCGCGCGGCAAGCATGCTGGAGGGCGCCCGCCAGCCAGGCGCGGATGCGCCCCAATTCGAGGTGCAGGTCATACAGGACAAGCCGCCTCAGTAAAGCAGGGCCGGCAACAGCATCGCCGGTTTTGCTATCACAAAAATCCGTTACAGGGTACAATCCGTCCTTACTTTTTTATTTCGGCCTCGTCGGCCCACGCGATGTCGTCAACTCCCTCTCCTTCGGCCGTCAAAGCCTATTTGCTCGATTTGCAAAGCCGTATCGTGCAGGCGCTCGAAGCGCAGGACGGCAAGCCTTTCCTGACCGATGCCTGGCAGCGCCCCGAGGGCGGTGGCGGCATTTCGCGGCTGATCGAGGAAGGCAATGTGTTCGAGCGTGGCGGCGTGAATTTTTCGCACGTCACCGGCGCCGCACTGCCGCCATCGGCAGCGGCCGCGCGCCCTGAACTCGGTGGCAAGGCGTGGGAAGCGATGGGCGTGTCGCTGGTGCTGCATCCGCGCAATCCCTACGCGCCAACGGTGCACATGAACGTGCGTTTTTTCAGCACCGTGAATGCCGATGGCGCTCCCGTATGGTGGTTCGGCGGCGGCATGGACCTGACGCCGTACTACGGCGACGCGGGCGACGTGAAGCACTTTCACCAGGTGTGCCATGATGCGCTGGCGCCGTTTGGCGCGCAGCTGCATCCGAAGTTCAAGCAGTGGTGCGATGATTATTTCTACCTGAAGCACCGGCGCGAAGCGCGCGGCGCCGGCGGCATCTTCTTCGACGACTTCAATGCCCTGGGCTTTGAAGACAGTTTCGCGATGCTGCGCAGCGCCGGCGACGCCTTCATCGACGCCTATGTGCCGATCCTGGCGCGGCGCAAGGACACGCCCTACGGCGAACGCGAACGCGATTTCCAGTGCTACCGGCGCGGACGCTATGTCGAGTTCAACCTGGTGTTTGACCGCGGCACCCTGTTCGGCCTGCAGTCGGGCGGACGCACCGAGGCAATCCTGATGTCGATGCCGCCAGTGGTCAAGTGGCGCTACGACTGGCACCCGGAAGCGGGCAGTCCCGAAGCGGCGTTGTATACTGACTTCCTCGTGCATCGCGACTGGCTGCAGGCGTGAACGACGGTAGTACTGCGAGCAGTACGGCATGCGTGGCGCTGCTGGGCGGCAGCTACGATCCGGTGCACATGGGCCATGTCGCGCTGGGCACGCATTTTTCCAGCCTGCTGCACGCCGATGAGCTGCGCGTGATTCCGGCGGGCGCGCCCTGGCAAAAGAGCAAGCTGGGCGCCACCGGCCTGCAGCGCGCCGAGATGGCCGGCCTGGCTTTTGCCGGCCTGCCCCTGCCCGTGGTGATCGACCGCCAGGAAATCGAGCGCAGCGAACATGGCCAGGCCAGCTACACCATCGATACCTTGCGCCAGGTACGCGCCGAGCTGGGAGCGCGCGCTTGCATCGTTTTCCTGATGGGCGCCGACCAGCTGCAGCGGCTCGCGACATGGCGCGAATGGCAGCAATTATTTGAATACGCGCATATCTGCGTCGCGGCCCGCCCCGGCTTCGCGCTGAATGACACAGCAGTACCGCAAGTGGTCGCCGACGAGTTTTCGCGCCGCCTGGGGTCGCTGGACAGCATCCGCAACACGCCGCACGGTCTGACTTATCTGGCACAGGACTTCGCGGTGGATATCTCCGCCACCGAAATACGTGCGGCATTACAACGGGGGAATCGGGCAAACTCGCTTGTTTCCCCGCTAGTGCTAGACTATATTGAACAACATAATTTATACAAAAGCTAAATGGACATCAAAAAACTGCAAACCCTCGTCGTTGACGCCCTTGAAGACGTCAAAGGCCAAGACATCGCCGTCTTCGAAACGAGTCACCTGACCAGCCTGTTCGACCGCATCGCGATCGTCTCCGGTACCTCGAACCGTCAAACCAAGGCGCTGGCCGCCTCGGTGCGCGACAAGGTCAAGGACGCCGGCGGCCAGATCATCGGCATGGAAGGCGAGGAAACGGGTGAATGGGTGCTGGTCGATCTGGGCGACATGATCGTTCACATCATGCAAGCTCCTATCCGCGCCTACTACCGCCTGGAAGAAATCTGGGGCGATACCCCGATCAAGCTCGGTGCCGCCAAGCGCGCGCCGAAAAAAGCCGGCGACGACGAGCCGAAGAAAATCAGCGGCCATCTGGCAGCGAGCAAGGCCAAGGTCGAAGTTTCGCCCGTGATCGAAAAGAAAACACCAGCGAAGAAAGCCACGGCAGCCACCGCCGCCAAGAAAGCCCCGGCGAAAAAAGCCGCCTCGAAAGCTGTCGGCAAGACCGTGAAAATCGCGCCGACCAAGACCGAAGCGGCTGCCGTGAAAGCCTTGAAAGCGCTGCCAGAGAAAAAAGTGCGCACCCCGCGCGCGGCCAAACCGGCAGCCGATGCTGCACCGGCAAAAACCGTGATCAAGCGTATCAAAAAAGTCGAAGCGTAAGCGTCGATGCAGCTCATCATCGCTGCGGTCGGCCATAAAATGCCGGCCTGGATAGAGACGGGCTTCGCGGAATACGCGAAGCGCATGCCGCCGGAACTGCGCATCGTGCTGAAAGAAATCAAGCCGGTGGAGCGTTCCGGCAGCAAGACCGCCGCTACGGCGATGGCGCTGGAACGCGAACGTATCGAAGCCGTCCTGCCCAAGGGCGTGCGCATCATCGCCCTCGACGAACGCGGCAAGGACCTGACCAGCGTCGGCCTGTCGCAGCAGTTGATGGCGTGGCAGCAGGATGGCCGCGACACCGCCTTTTTGATCGGCGGTGCCGACGGCCTCGATCCGCAGCTCAAGGCGCGTGCCGAAGGCATGCTGCGCATTTCCAGCATGACCCTGCCGCACGGCGTGGTGCGCGTGATCCTCGCCGAGCAGCTGTATCGTGCCTGGTCGATCACGCAAAACCACCCCTATCACCGCGTCTGAACTCCCCCATGAAAACGGCTGATCACAAGATCTACCTCGCTTCCAAAAGTCCGCGCCGGCGCGAACTGCTGCGTCAGATCGGCATCGATTTCGAATTGCTGCTACTGCGCAGCGACGGCCCGCGCGGCGCCGACGTCACCGAGGAAGTCCTTCCCGGCGAGTCGGCGCTCGACTATGTCGCCCGCGTGTCGAATGAAAAAGCCGCCTTCGCCTGGGACCTGGTGCGCCGTCGCCACCTGACAGCGCGCCCCGTGCTGGCGGCCGACACCACCGTCACCATCGACGGCATCATCCTCGGCAAGCCGGCCGACCGCGCGGAAGCCGTGGCGATGCTGCAGCAACTGTCGGGCCGCACGCATCAGGTACTCACCTCGATCGCCGTGCACTACAAAAACTTCGCCGAGCAGCGTACGCAGGTGTCGCAAGTGCGCTTCGGCGTGCTCTCGCCCGCGTCCATCGCCGCGTATTGCGCCACGCCGGAACCGTACGACAAGGCCGGCGGCTACGGCATCCAGGGCAGCGCCGCGCTGTTCGTCGAGCATATCGAAGGCAGCCATTCCGGCATCATGGGCCTGCCCCTGTACGAGACGGCGCAATTGCTGCGTGAAGCAGGTTTGCCCCTGCCCTGATCCCGGGTATGATGTCATTCGTTGCCTCCACTTCCCCGCCTCCATGAACGAAGACATCCTGATCAATATCACGCCGCAAGAAACCCGCGTCGCCCTCATCCTCCAGGGCGCCGTGCAGGAATTGCACATCGAGCGCACGCTCACGCGCGGCCTGGCCGGCAATGTGTATTCCGGCAAAGTGGTGCGGGTGTTGCCGGGCATGCAATCGGCCTTCATCGACATCGGCCTGGAGCGCGCCGCGTTTTTGCACGTGGCCGATATCTGGGAAGCGCGCGGCCACGATGGCCAGAACACCACGCCCGCTCCCATTGAAAAAATCCTCTTTGACGGCCAGGTGCTGACGGTGCAGGTGATCAAGGACCCGATCGGCACCAAGGGTGCGCGCCTGTCGACGCAGATCTCCATCGCCGGGCGCATGCTGGTGTACCTGCCGCAAGACAAGCACATCGGTATCTCGCAGAAAATCGAGAAGGAAGCGGAACGCGAGCAATTGCGCGTGCGCCTGCAAAGCCTGCTGCCGCCCGATGAAAAGGGCGGCTACATCGTGCGCACCATGGCCGAAGACGCGTCCGACGCGGACCTGAAGGCGGACGTCGACTACCTGCGCAAGACCTGGAGCACCATCACGCACGGTGCGCGCACGCGTCCCGCCACCAGCCTGCTGCACCAGGACTTGAGCCTGGCGCAGCGCGTGCTGCGCGACTTCGTCGGCGATGAAACGGCCACCATCCAGGTCGACTCGCGCGAAAACTATGTGAAATTGCGCGAATTCGCGGAAATCTACACGCCCAGCGAACTGACGCGCCTGCAGCACTACACGGGCGAGCGCCCGCTGTTCGATCTATATGGCGTGGAAGAAGAAATTTTGCGCGCACTGGGGCGCCGGGTCGACCTGAAATCGGGCGGCTACCTGATCGTCGACCAGACGGAAGCGATGACCACCATCGACGTCAACACGGGCGGTTTTGTGGGCGGGCGCAATTTCGCCGACACGATTTTCAAGACCAACCTGGAAGCGGCGCACGCCATCGCACGCCAGCTGCGCTTGCGCAACCTGGGCGGCATCATCATCCTCGACTTCATCGACATGGACAATGCCGAGCACCGCAACGCCGTGCTGGCCGAGCTGAAACGCACCTTGTCGCGCGACCGCACCAAGGTATCGGTGAGCAATTTCTCGCCGCTGGGCCTGGTGGAAATGACGCGCAAGCGCACGCGCGAATCGCTCGCCCACATCCTGTGCGAACCGTGCCCCGCCTGCGCCGGCAAGGGACAAGTCAAGACCTCGCGCACCATCTGCTATGAAATCCTGCGCGAACTGCTGCGCGAAGCAAAACAGTTCAACCCGCGCGAATTCCGCATCCTCGCCTCGCAGGAAGTCGTCGATTTATTCCTGGAAGAAGAATCGCAGCACCTGGCCATGCTCGGTGATTTCATCGGCAAGAAAATCTCGCTGCAGGTGGAAAATGCCTACCACCAGGAGCAGTACGACGTCATTCTGATGTAATTACATTATTAAAAAATCATAAACTTAATCAGGATAATTATGAGGCGAAGGCACGCCAAGGAAGTAGTCAAACTCGGTGAGGTTTACCAAGATCATCTCAAGCATTTCAATAGTGGAAGTACGCTCACCGTGCAGTAACTTTGCGGTGGCATCTGCAAGAGGAAATTCACCGTGCAGACCCGCTTCGATGAGAGTCAGCACAGCGTCCTTCAAACCATCGGGAAGCCCTAGGTTGCTCCAGTCCGCACGAGCATTGTCGAGTGCCCCCAAGAGCGTCTGATAAATTTGCTTTTCTTCAGGCGTTCTTCCATCTTTACCCTTCCAGTAAGCATGGATATTTTGAAGCTCTACTAAAGAGTTCGTAAGGCGAGTGAATGCATTTACCGAGTCCAACGGCGCCACTCCCACTCCGGCAGTGGAACACCACACCTGTACCTTCTCAGGAGTAAGTACAGGCATGAGCGTATCGAAACCGGATATGGCGAGGTTTGTCAGCCCAAAACTCTGCATAACAGGCAGGATGCAAATCTTGCGTCCCTGATCCACAGACGCGCGCCACACAGGCCAACTATCAACCAGAACGACAGTCGTGCCATCAGCAGTCACTGGAACAGTAATCAGTACGTCTGCTGGTGGCCATAGAGTGGAGATCTCAGCGTCAGCCAACAGATATACCCCTATCCCCTCACTGACACTGCACAGTTTTGTCCTAAGCTTTGCCTCCAAAGCCTTGAACTCCGTGTCGTGATACTGGCGCGCAGCATGTCCGGCCTTGTCAAACGAGCTACCCTTGGCAGCTGTTTTTCTGAGGTGCGTCAAAAATGGGGATCGCCCTCTTACATAAGCTTCACCCGCCAAAGCCTGCAATGCCTCAATAATGCGAAACAGCTCATCCAGTTCCTTTGGTGATTCGAGAGACAAAACTTCCCAAGACTCTTCTACCTGAGCAACCGAGATGCTCTTTAGAAGGTCCTTGATCCACCCCAGATAAGCGAGTGCTCCGTCAGGAAGCGCGAAGAACCTAACAATAAGATCTAAGGAGCAACTGGACAGAATCGACTGCAACCTCGACCATCTCTCCGACTGGCTTACCGACTGCGGCTCTTGTGGTGCAAACAAAGCTTGGCTGCTGTCATAGATATGACCTAAGGCTTCAACGGCTGCTGTGTCTGTCTTCCCCCTGAGCCGTCCATCCAGAAGCAGCTTCAAGTTGCGATTGACGAGGCGAACAAGTTCAAGGCACTCTGCCAAATACGCTGTATAGCTCTCTGTGGCAAGCTGTGCGTTGAGTATGGCAATCCATGCACGGTTGCGCACTACCTGCGCTAGACAAGGAACGTTTTTCCTGGACATACGCTTTTGTACAAGGGGATGCCCCCCAGTCATGAAACTAATGACGATCCCGTCAGCACCCAACGCGACGCTAGACACTACATCTGCTGTGGGTGCTAGTGCCAACAACATTTCACATGTACGCACTACCTCCATATTGAGGTCAGTCTGAACAGACGAGGCTACGTACCAAACGTTTGCCCTAACTTCGAGCCCTTCCTCACAGGGCGACATGCTCGGGGCGTCGGCCCATGCAACATGTTCAGAGAACCGCTGGAACATAGCGTGCTGTCCAACCGCATCGACCCAACCTATTGCCAATGATCGGTCGACTCGTGCGGCAACTTCGAGCAACGCAACTACATCCTGAAAATTAGCATTAACGAGCGGCGGAGTAAGCCGAACGAATTCCGCCCGATGTTTCGGCGGCATGGTCTGCCCCAGCATTGCAACAAGGCATGAAGTTAAGTCTCCAATCTTACTGGAACTCTCCAGGACCCGTCGCAGAACGATCTGGGACAACAACGCCAGGAAACAGGCTGTCAAGCCTGTAGCGAGTACTTCAGACCGGATCTCGGTGAAGCGACGGGTTGCCGGTACAGTCGGTCCAATATCTGGTGGCTCAATGTCTCCAATTGCTAAACTGGCAGGCGTCCCTTGCACTGACTTCGCCACGGCCTGTGCTTCAGGAGTACCCCGCCATAAAAAAATGATCCGATATGCGTTTGCATGATCCAAACCTGTAATGATTGAATTGAACAACGCAGCAGAGGGATTTGCTTCCAAGCGAAGCGCAAGCGATTGGAGAACCGCCTCGTCGCACTTATCATGCTTTGAAAGGATGCGCGCAAGGAACCGGGCTAACTCACCTACAGGTACAAGCCATACCGTGGTTGCGGCAGTCGCTGACAACAATGGCGGCGGGAACTCATGAGCTAGGCGAAGCAGTTCTGTTGACCTTAATTCATGCAGTCCAACAATCCTGCCGTCACTTGTGTCTTGCACCAAGTGCTCATCTTTCAATCTGGTGAGTGCATGCGAAATCACTGACGGGAGCTTGCCCAATATCTGAGGTAACTGCGCGATTTCGGCACTGCAACCTGTCGCGTTTGCGCATGCAACGGCCCTAAGGACATCAAGTTCATCGTGTCGTGTAACATTATTCATCCGGGTAGAAATTTGGGCGTGCAACGTCTCGCTAAGTCGGCGCCCCTGAGTCAACGCGTGCGTGTACTCGAGCAGGTGGCCCTTGGACAGCTTCCAAGGCTCTTTCCAGCCCTGCCAGGATGTTTGTCCTCTATCGCGTAGCTCCCGCCACACTCGTTCCGCCAAAACATTGTCACCCTGAACCTTAACTTGAATGGCACGACGACTATCCGCCAGTGGATACTTGTCCTCTTCTCTAACGGACGCGAGGAGCAACAGCCCAGGAGTACGGCCCACCTCAAAAGCCATAGCTGTCCAGCCATCAGAGAATCCTCGTCCCACATCGTCAATAATGAAACCTACCGGCGCATCGGCTGTTGCGCGCCTTGAACGGGCCAGTTGCAACAGCGGCTGCATTGCTGACATCGGGAGGTGACGAATTTGAAACCAACGGACCGCATGACGGCTGGCATAGGCGGCCTCCCAGAGCACCGCAGACTTTCCGGAGCCAGACGCACCGTGAATGAGCACGTTATGTCGCCCTTCCAAGCCAGCCAGTACCGCTGAACGCAGCTCTGGTCGCTCAACAACAAGACCAGCAGCAACGTGCGAAGCTTGTGCGTCGACTCCAAGATAAAAGAGAGGGTCTTCGTCTGGTGTTAGGAAATCGACCGCCTCGCAGTAACCTGCCAATAGCGCCTCTTCGACGATCGTAGAGGTCAATAGAGGCTGCAGCGCATCTAACCGTTGCTGGACGTCGGATCGTGCTATGTCCCTGAATGTTCCAGGCGCACGCATGCCGTTATCATCAGAGATTCGTCCAACCAAACCCAGAAGGTCTGCAACGTAAATTTCCGCCTCAAAGGGCGTGCAGCTTTGCCAAGCTGAGATAAGGTCAATTGCACTGGAGCGAGGATCAGGCAAAACGAGGATCTTGGTTCTAGCGACTATAGCCGCTAGCGACTTGTGGCCTTTCAGCTTCGCGACGACAGCTGGGTAGGCGGACAATTCCTGAAACTGCGCTACTGAGCTGCGACGTTCGCCAACATTACTCTCAAGCACCAATATGAAGTGGTCATCGTTAGTCACATCCTTCGCATCCCACATCTTCTTAATGAAGGCGGCAGCTGCATATACAGTGAACGGGCCGAGGTGGTCACGACGCGACTTTACCTGCGCCAATACACGAGAGCCACTTGCTCGCAGTTCGAGATCGTCGCCACCTTCTGGCACGACCACCGCATACTCTGATTGACCAACAAACCCCTGTACTGAGAAATGGACCGCCACAGCGTCCTGGTATCGGAATCCTCTTCCCGCGTGAGATCCAGCTCTTGTCGACAAATCACATCTCCCTGTAGGATGGCTCTGCGGCGCTACTTGCTCTTCTGATTTACCAACGAAATACTTCGTTCAAGAGTAGCTATCGCAAAAGATACTTCATGAGTAGCTTTTTAATAGATGTATATATACAAGGCAACTAAACCATACGATATGGTCTTGATTCATACATGAATACTACCACCGCCTTCTGGCGCGACCCGGCGCTGCCCCACGTGGAGAGCCGGCGCGCCTGCCACAGCCGGGCGTGCTACAAGCCGCACAGCCATCCCACGTTTTCGATTGGCGCCGTCGACGCTGGCGGCAGCATCTTTACGGGCAGCAAAGACGGCAAGGTCGCCCTCGGCAATGGCAGCCTGGTGCTGGTGCCGGCCGGCTGCGTGCACGCCTGCAATCCCCTGCCTGACACCTTCTGGAGCTACCAGATGCTGCATCTCGATGCAGTATGGTTACAGGCTAACGTGCCGCAACTGTGCATGGACAACGCCAGCGTGCTGCATGTTCCCGCCCTGTACGCGCAATTCTGCACCATGAATGCGCTACTGTTTTCCAGCACCGGTACACACGCGAAAAACGCCGCACTGCTGACGTTCCTGCACGCTTGCGTCAACGCCAGCGAGATGACGCCCCTTCCCTCCGGGAGGGAGGTCATTCCTGCACGGCTGCGCCCCGTCCTGCAGCGACTGCAGGGTCAGCTGCCGGTCAGCCTGGAACACCTGTCGCAACTGGCCGGCATGAGCCGCTACCAGCTGATCCGAGCCTTCCATACCGCCACCGGCATGACACCGCATGCGTACCAGCTGAACCTGAGCGTGAACCGCGCGCGCCATCGCTTGCATGCAGGCGCGGCGCTGGCCGATATCGCCTGCGACCTCGGCTTTGCGGATCAGAGCCATCTGCAGCGCGTCTTCAAGGCGCATGCGGGCATCACGCCGGGGCGCTATCGCGGCTGAGGCGCCCGCAATTTTCTTCAATACAGGCTGTCGTCAGCCCCTGCATACTCGCGCATCGCCATTGCCGGAGCCAACCTCCATGCACGATTTCCTCTTCATCGCCGCCGCCCACTTTCTTTCCCTGCTGTCGCCCGGTCCCGATTTTTTCCTGATCGCACGCACCTCGCTGGCCCACGGCTGGCGCGGCGCAGCCGGCACATGCGTGGGCATTACGCTGGCCAATGCGGTGTTTATCGTGGCGGCGTTTGCGGGACTATCGGTGCTCAAGGCAGGCAGTACGGCATTCATGCTGGTGCGGCTGGCCGGATGCGCCTATCTGCTGTACCTGGGCTGGCTGTTCCTGCGCCATGCGGGCAAGAGCCGCCTGGATGCCAAGCCCGCCACCGGCAAGGCGCGCTGGCCCGGCGGTGTCGCGATGGGGTTTGTCTCCGCCATCCTGAACCCGAAGAATGCGCTGTTCTACGTCAGCCTGGCCACCGTGCTGGCCGCCAGGCAGACGAGTCCCGTGGCGATGGTGGCGTATGGCGCGTGGATGATCGTTGCCGTGCTGGCGTGGGATATGGCGGTGGCGCTGGCCATCGGCAGCAGCGCCCTGCGGCAGCGCTTTGCGCGCGCGCTGCCGCTGCTGGAGCGGCTGTCGGGCGTGATGCTGATCGTGCTGGCGGTGGTGCTGTTGGCGGATCAGGCCGGCAATGGATCCAGGTAAAACACGGCGTACACTTTCAGTGGCGACGTTTCCGTGGCTTTTTCCGAACGCACGACGGAGCAGTCGTCGGCGGCCAGGCTGCGCCAGTTCTGGATGCCGGCCTTGGCGAACATCGCGTGCGCGGGGGCATTTGCAGCCAGGTCCAGCACCAGGCAGGCGTTGCGCGGGCCGGCGCCGTAGTTGACGGCACGGATCTCGATGCCGAAGGTCGTCATCCACGGTTCCCACAGGCCTTTTTCCTTGCCGGCGGCCATGCGCTCCAGCATCTCGCCAAAGCTCAATCCTTTCTTGACGGTATCGCGCAGGGCTTGCAGCGACGGCGCCAGGCGGGGATCGGGCTGCTTGTTGCCAGCGCGAATTTCGGCGATCGCCTTCAATTCCTTGATGATGGCCGCATCGCGCTCCGTGTAATCGCGCATGCGTGCGTAAAACTCGGCGTCGAGGAAGGGATTGACGGTCAGCTTGGCGACGCCCTCTTCGCGGCGTTTCGGGGAAGGCGTGGTGGTTTTTGTCATGGCGATGGAGGGCAAGGGAAACAATGAGGGCCGCCAGTTTAACACCATGCGGCAGCAGCGGCACACCTTGCGGCCGCTTTCATGCCATGCCAGGCGGGAGCAGGACGGTGCGACACCTTTGGTGCGCGTGCCAGGCGCCGATGGCTCAGTTTCTAAAGATCGGCCAAGTGCAGCCTGACAGCATCAGCAAGTTGGCGACGCTGAACACGAGGAGCGCCATGCGCATCTTACGGGGAGAAGGTGTTTTCAATGTAGTTCCTTAGTCAAGTGAGATTGAGCACAGATGACCATCGTTGAGCCGGCCAACACAGCCGGCAATGCCAGGCCAACGATAGCGTCTGGCATTTCACTATAGCAGATGGCGCAGGACGATCCTGCATGTCAGCAGGTGTTCGCCAGTGGAATGGCAAGCCGGGGAACGGAGGCGGTTCAAGCGCGCGGCGGCGCCGTCGATTCGCGCACCACCAGCTCGGGTTTCAGGCGCACGTCGAGCACCGCGGAATCGGGCGAGGCGATGGTTTGCAGGATCAGCCGCGCCGCTTCCGTGCCGATGCCGTGGTGGCGGATGCGGATAGTGGTGAGCGGTGGACGGATCATGTCCATGTACGGCATGTCGTTGTGGCCCACCACGGAAATATCTTCCGGGCAGCTCAAGCCCAGTTCGCGGATGGCATCGTAGCAGCCGATGGCCACCAGGTCACTGCCCGTCACCACGGCCGTCGTCTGCGGCGACTGGCGCAACAGCGCCAGCAGGGCCGCCTTGCCGCATTCGCGCGAATAGCCGCTGCTTTCAAACACGAACGCTTGCGAGGGATCGAGTTCGCTGGCCTGGATGGCGGCCAGGAAACCGAGCCGGCGCACATGCCCCGTGGACAGGTTTTCCGGGCCGGCAATGTGCGCGATATGGCGGTGGCCCAGCGCCAGCAAGTGTTCGACGGCCAGGCGCATGCCGACCACGTCGTCGCTGACGACGCAGGAAGCGACGCCCGTCTCGTCGCTGCGGTTGACGGTGACGACAGGCACATTCTGGTCGATGCACATCTTGATGACGGGATCGTGGCGCCGTGCCGTAGCCAAAATCAGGCCGTCGACCTGCTGCCCAAGCAGGCGGTTGATGACGAACAGCTGCTCTTGCTCGTCGGCACCCACGTTGGCGACGATGGCCAGGTAGCCATGCTTGCGCAAGCCTTCCTCGATGCCCAGCAGGATAGGCGGGAATACCGCGTTGGTTATGTCGGGCAAGACTACGCCGATGATGCGCGACTTGCGCGTGACCAGGGTGGAGGCGGCGCGGTTGGGCCGGTAACCGAGCCGGCCCGCTTCGGCCAGCACGCGCGTCGCCACCTCGGCGCTGACCATTTGCCGCGTTGCCGGGTTCATCACGCGCGAGACGGTGGAAAAGTGCACGCCGCTGGCCCGCGCGACGTCGCTTAAGGTGGGGTTCTTGTTTGTCATGGGCTTCCCGGATCGCAATACGCTGATTTTATCGCAAAAAATGCCCATGCCGTCAAAAACCGAGCAAACGCTTGCATTGAAATAATGCCGTTGCCCAAAGCGGTTTTGAGACTGTTAAGTACAATCCAGCCTTGACAGCGTGCAAACGCTTGCATAACATGGCCCGGATTGACCACTCGGGCCTGGTTGCCCTTCCCAGAATTCTTATGTCTACTTCCCACAGCAAGCACGCCGAACAGAACGGCGAAACCTTCAACCTGAAAGAAGCCGCCCTCGCCTATCACGCGGAACCCCGCGCAGGCAAGATTTCCGTGACGCCAACCAAACCGCTGGGCGACGCCCGCGCCCTGACCCTGGCATACTCGCCAGGCGTGGCCTTCGCCTGCGAAGCCATCGTGGAAGATCCGCGCACGGCCGGCATCTACACCTCGCGCAGCAACCTGGTGGCCGTGATCACGAATGGCACGGCGGTGCTGGGCCTGGGCGATATCGGCCCGCTGGCCAGTAAACCGGTGATGGAAGGCAAGGCTTGCCTGTTCAAGCAATTTGCCGACGTCGACGTGTTCGACATCGAACTGGCCGAGAACGATCCCGACCTGTTCATCGACACCGTGGTGCGCATGGAGCCGACCTTCGGCGGCATCAACCTGGAAGACATCAAGGCGCCCGATTGCTTCTATATCGAGCAGCAATTGCGCAAGCGCATGAACATTCCCGTCTTCCACGACGACCAGCACGGCACGGCCATCATCGTCGCAGCCGGCATCCTGAACGGCCTGGAACTGGTGGGCAAGGATATCGGCAATGTGAAAGTGGCCGTCTCTGGCGCCGGCGCCGCCTCGATCGCCTGCCTCGACCTGCTCGTCTCGCTAGGCCTGAACAAGTCGCTGCTGAAAGTGTGCGACAGCCAGGGCGTGATCTACCCGGGCCGCGATGCCAATATGGAGGAGAACAAGGCGCGCTACGCGAACGACACGAGCGACCGCGACCTGGCCGACGCCATGCTCGGCGCCGACATCTTCATCGGCGTCTCGAAGGGCGGCGTGGTCAGCGCGCAGATGGTCGAATCGATGGCCGCCAAGCCGCTGATCTTCGCCCTGGCCAATCCGCATCCGGAAATCGCCCCGGAAAAGGTGCATGCCGTGCGCGACGACGCCATCGTGGCCACGGGGCGCTCGGATTACCCGAACCAGATCAACAACGTGCTGTGCTTCCCGTACATCTTCCGTGGCGCGCTCGACGTGGGCGCCACCACCATCAACGAAGAGATGAAGCTGGCCTGCGTGCGCGCCATCGCCGCGCTGGCAAAAGAACCATTGCCGGGCCACGAAACCAGCGCCTTGAGCCCGCTGCAACTGATACCGTCGCCGTTCGACGAGCGCCTGCGCAGCTGGGTCGCGCCTGCCGTGTCGCAAGCGGCCATCGCCACCGGCGTGGCCACGCGCGTGCCGGCCAGCGCCTGAAACGCATGAGCGGTCTGCCGGGCTTGGCAAAATAGCAGCAAGTTACCATTGCTTACAAAAAAACCATGGCTGAAAACCATGGTTTTTTCATTTCGCCCTTGAGATTGCGCACATAGTTATCAAAAAGCAAATTCCGTGGAGGCGTTTTTGCAGCCACCTTCGATTACAATGACGCCTACTTTATGTTGCTACAGTTGCCAGAATGGCGATGACGTGCGTTACCAAGGATTTTCATGCTCGGCCTGACCTCTGTTTGTGTTTTTCTCTTTTCGGCATTGGCGCTGGCTGTCAACAGCGGATACTCCCTTGGCGCGCTGGTGCTGTTGCTGGCCAGCAGCTGGCTGCTTTGGAAACGCCCCCGTCTGCATCTGCAGCGACGGGACTATCTGCTGATGGGCGTGATGCTGGCCTATTTCCTTATTTTCACCGCCAATATGCTGTATCACGGCGATCCTGGACGCGAATTCGACATACCATTAAGGGCGCTGCTGGCCGTGCCGGTACTGCTGCTGCTGCTTGCATATCCGCCTGCGCCCGCTGCCTGGTGGGGCGGCCTGTCCATCGGTGCCATCGCTGGCGTCATGCTGGCGACCTGGCAACTGCTCGCGCTGCAGATGGAACGTCCTCTGGCCGCAACCAGCAATGCCATCCATTACGGGAATGTCAGCATGCTGTTCGGTATGCTTGCACTATGCGGCCTGGGCTGGGCGCGCGCGCAGAGCCAGCGCACGGCCTGGACGCTTCTATTGCTCGCTGGCGGCCTGGCAGGCATCCTTGGTTCCCTTATCAGCGGCAGTCGTAGTGGCTGGCTCGCCCTACCCATATGTATCTGCTGCATCGCCGTCCACTACGCCAAGGCACATGGACAACGTTACCTTGGCGGCGCCTTGGCGCTCCTGTTCGCCATAGGGGCCGCAGCCTATCTCATGCCGAACTCGACATTACGCGAACGTACAACCACCGCCATGAGCGAGCTGGAAAAGTTCGACAACAATGACAATATCAACACTTCCATCGGAGAACGCCTGGAAATGTGGCGCATGACCCTGCAAATGGTCGACGCGCATAATATATGGACAGGCATGGGACGCACGGGCTACCTGGCGCGAAAATATGCGCTGGCGGACGAGGGGAAAATGACTGCAGTGATCCGTAACTATACAAATGCCCATAACGATTACCTGGATGTGCTGGTCAAGCGCGGCATCACCGGCGTACTGGCCCTGCTGACCCTGTTCCTGGTGCCGCTGGCGCTCTTCGCGCGCTCCTTGCGGCGCGACAGCGCTGCGGCCCAGCCCTATGCGCTGGCCGGCGTGGTGCTATGCACGTGCTACATGATTTTTGGCCTGACAACGAGCTCGCTCACCTTAAATATCGGCATCATCATGCTGGTTTTCCCGATGGTGATATTGTGGTCCATGCTGCGCCAGCAAGAACGCACTCCCTGAGCTCGTTTTCCGCCTGACCGTTTTTGCTGTCCCCTGCAAGGAACCATACCGATGCTCACGCCCGACCTGAAGCGCCTCACCGCGCTGCACGCGCCCTATAAGAAACATCTGGCCCTGGCCTTGCTGGCGATGGTCGCCACGGCGGCCACGGAGCCGCTGTTGCCGTATGCGCTCAAGCTGCTGCTCGACAATGGCTTTGGCGGCAAGGTGAATTTTTCCTTCTGGCTGGTGCCGCTGATCGTCATCGGTATCTTTGCCATCCGCGGCGCATCGACGTTTGCCAGCAGTTACCTGATGAGCTATGTCTCCACACGCATCCTCAACGAACTGCGGCGCAGGATGTTTGCCAGCATGCTGAACTTGCCCATCGACTTCTATAACACGCACACGGTGGGCAAAGTCATCAACTCCATCATGTTTGAAGTGCAGCAGATCATCGAAATGGTGACCAAGGTGTTTACGTCGATCGTGCGCTCCTCGCTGACCGTGCTGGGCCTGCTGGCGTGGCTGCTGTACCTGAACTGGGTGCTGACCCTGGTGACCCTGGTGCTGCTGCCCCTGCTGACCGTCGTCGTGCGCACCACGGGCAAGCGCCTGAAAAAACTCAACCGCGACTCGCTGGCCGTCAATGCCGAGCTGACCCAGGTCATCGAGGAAACCACGCGCGCCCAGCAAGTGATCAAGATCTTTGGCGGCCAGGACTACGAAAAATCGCGCTTCGAAGAGCGTGCCGAGCAATTGCGCCGCTACAGCATGCGCATGACGACGACCTTTTCCGCCACCGTGCCCATCACCCAGGTGATCACGGCCGCCGCCGTGGCCCTGGTCATCGTGATGGCCCTGTTTCAGTCGGAACAGGGCCAAATCACGGTCGGCGGCTTCGTCTCCTTCATCACGGCCATGCTGATGCTGCTGACACCGTTAAAACAGCTGGCCGAAGTCAATGGCCCCCTGCAGCGCGGCATGGCCGCCGCCGAGGAAGTCTTCCAGCTGATCGACAAGACGCCGGAACGCACGGGTGGCAAGCCGCTCGCTGACCGCAGCAAAGGCCGCATCGAATTCAAGGACGTGAGCTTTGCCTACCCTGGACATCAGGAGCCTGCCCTGCGGCACATCGATCTGAGCATCGCGCCAGGACAAACGGTCGCCTTTGTCGGCATGTCCGGCGGCGGCAAATCGACTCTGGTCAGCCTGCTGCCCGGCTTTTACTCGGCCAGCAGTGGCGAGATCTTGCTCGATGGTCAGAATATCGACGCCATCACCCTGACCAGCCTGCGCAGCCAGATCGCCATGGTCAGCCAGCAGGTGGTACTGTTCGACGATACCCTGGCCGCGAATATCGCGTATGGCGATGCGGCCCCGGACCGGCAGCGCATCGAAGCGGCCGCCACGGCCGCCTTCCTGTCGGACGTCATCGACGGCTTGCCCGATGGCCTGGAAACACGCTTGGGCGACAACGGCTCGCGCCTGTCCGGCGGCCAGCGCCAGCGCGTGGCCATCGCCCGCGCCATCTACAAAGATGCGCCCATCCTGATCCTTGATGAAGCCACCTCGGCACTGGATACGGAGGCGGAACGGGCCGTGCAAGCGGCACTGGAATACCTGATGCAAGGTAAAACCACCTTAGTTATTGCTCATCGGCTATCAACAATTGAACGTGCGGACCGTATCGTGGTATTGTCACATGGGAAAATAATGGAAACCGGCTGTCACCAGCAATTATTGGATGCCAACGGCGCGTATGCCAATCTGCATCGCCTGCAATTTTCCCAGCAGTAATTTGACACCATCGAATGAATACCTGAAATCGTACTGATACATGACGCCTCTGATTCCCGCCGAACTTCTACAAAAGACGGACAAAATTCTTTTCATCGCCCATCTGGCGCTGGGAGACTTTACCTACCTGCAAAACGGTTTCCGCGCCTTTGCTGCGGCCTATCCCCATATCCAGATCCACCTGTGGGTCGACGAAGTCCGCCGCACGTCCGACGCCAGGCAATGGGAAGGCTTGCGCACCTATTCGCTGTATGACTGGGTAGAACAGTCGGGCCTGTTCGCCAAGGTGTACCGCAAGACCTACAGCCCCGCGCTCTACGAAGAATCCTTGCGCGAAGCACAGGCGGAGCACTATCCTGTCGTCGTGTCGCTGGCCCACGTACGGCCGCAGCAGTACGCGGATCTTGCCCGCGCGATCAGCCCGCGTGGGCTGGTGATCGGCACGCGCAAACCGTTCAGCCCGCTACGCCCCTGGCATTACCTGGCCTACCGCAAGATCGATGCCGTGCTGGCGTCGTATGCGGGGCAGGATGCCGGCGAGCACCATATCAGCAGCGTGTATGCGGACTGGTTCCATCAATTGACGGGACTCGACATTCCCGTGGCAGAACGCTATCCCTTCGTGCACGTTCCCGAACTCGCGCTGCAGCAGGCGCAGGAACAGTTGAACGCCTGGGGCTTCGCCCCGCGCCAGGGTCCGCTCGTACTCCTGAATCCGTTCGCCAAATCGCACAAGCGCGGCTGGCCGCTGGAGCGCATTGCCGAGCTGATCGCACGCATGCAGGCGATGCCGAAGTGGGCAAATGCCTGCTTCCTGATCAATGCCATGCCGCAGGAACTGGCCAAGGTGAATGCCGTGGTGCAAGCGCATGGCTTGCCGCGCACGCAAGCCTTCAGCGCCGTCGACAACTTTTTCCAGCTGCCGGCCATGCTGGCGCAATGTGACCTGATTATTTCGGTGGAAACGTCGATCATGCATCTGGCGAACGCCGTGCATGTGCCCGTGGTGGCGCTGATGCGCAAGAAAAATCCCGAATGGGCCCCGTTCGACAGCGCCAACAGCACCGTCATCACGGTGGCGCGACGCAGCGACTGGGTCAAGGCGATCTCGGTCGATCAGGTATTGCAGACCATCGCCTAGACAACGCCGCAGCGGCTAACCGGTGCCCAGCATGCTGATGCGCACCAGGTCGGCCACATTATCGACACCGAGCTTGTCCATCAGGCGCGCCTTGTGCACTTCCACCGTACGCACGGAAATGCCGAGCGCCGGGGCGATATCGCGGTTGTGCTGACCCGTCACCACCAACTGCATCACCTCGCGCTCGCGCGGCGTCAAGGCGCGCAGCAAAGCTTGGCCCTCCACCTGACGCTGCAACTGGCCGCGTGCGTGCGCCTCGCGCGAAAACGCTTCATCGATGGCGGCCAGCAGCTTGTCGTGGTCAAATGGTTTTTCCAGGAAATCGCTGGCCTGCGCCTTGAATGCCTGACGTGCCAGCGCCACGTCGCCGTGCCCCGTGATGATAATGACGGGCAGCATGCAGTTGAGCTCCAGCAGGCGGCGCTGCAGACTCAGGCCATCCATGCCCGACATGCGGATATCGATCAGCAGGCAACCGGCCCACTCGGGCCGCCAGCTGTGCAGGAAATCCTCGCCACAGGAAAACAGGGCCGTGCGATAGCCGCGTATACCCAACAGCAAACCCAGCGCATCGCGCACGGCGGGATCGTCGTCCACGATAAATACCGTCAAATTACTTGTCACCACACTCTCCCGTCGCGGCTGCACTGGCGTGCGCCAAGGGCAGGATAAAACGAAAAATCCCATGCTTGCCCACTTCGGCCCATAGCTGGCCGCCATGCGCTTCGACGATGCTACGGCTGAGCACCAGCCCCAGCCCCAGGCCGCTGGCCTTGGTCGAGACAAACGGTTCGAACAGGCGTGCGGCCAGGCTGTTGGAAATGCCGGGCCCGCTATCTTCCACGGACAGGCGCAGCCGACCGCCGTCGAGGGGCTCGGCCGAGACCGTGATGCGGCGCTGGCCGCGCGGCTGGCCCATCACCGCATCCTGTGCATTGGCCAGCAAGTTACGCAGTACCAGCTCGATTTGCAGGCGGTCCGCATTGACGGCCAGCGGCGACGGAGGCGCCAGCAGCAGCTCGATGCCATGTTCATGGAACAGCGGCGTGAACTGGCGCGCCAAGCCTTCGATCAAGGCGCTTGCCTCCACCGCCTCGAGCTGCATCGCGCCGGTACGGAAAAAGTCGCGCAGGCGGCGCACCACGTCCGCGGCGCGTCCCGATTCAACGATCATGTGCCCGATGGCGCTCTGCAGCAAGGCGCCGTTCTCGCCCCGTTCCAGCAGGTATTCACACGCCTTGCCGTAAGTGGACAAGGCCGTCAACGGCTGGTTCAGCTCATGCGCGATCGCGGCTGCCATCTCGCCGGCAGCCGCCAGCCGCATCGTGTGTTTCAGTTCGTCAGCCACCTGGCGCATTTCATCGACGACGATGCCGATAAAAAATCCCACCAGGGCCAGCACAGCATCGAGCAGTTGCAATTCATAAAACTGAATATCGACCGCATGCGTCCATTTCACCAGGGTGATGATGCATAGTTGCAATACAAACACGGCCAGCACGGCGCCATGCAAGCCCTGGCGCGAGGCGGCCCAGATCACGGGAAGAAACAGGAAATAGAAATGCTTGTATTCGGAACGCACGATGGAACCGAAGACACTCCACAGCACAAAGCTGGCCAGGGCCAGATACGCCAGGGTTTCCCAGCGCCAGACGGCGGCATGCAGGCGCTCCCGCCCGCGCTCGCTGAACAGTACCCAGATCAGCGGCATCGACACCAGCATCCCGACCGTGTCGCCGATGCCGAAACGCCATACGGCCGTGCCCCACTCGCCGGCCGGTATGCGTCCCGTGAGCGACAGCAATGAAATATAGCCGAGCGCATTGAGCACGGTGCCCAACAGCACGATGGCGACCCAGGTACCCAGGCGGCGCCGGTTGTCGAAGATATCGCCGCTGCTGAAACTGCGGCGCAAAGCAGCGCCGATACCGCCATAGCCGAGCACCAGCCACGCCGAACAGAGCAAGGTCAGGGGCAGACCTGCCGGCATGCCGCGCACCAGCACCTCGCCAGCCAGCAAGGCAATAAACCACGGCAGAGCCGCCTTGCGGCCGTGGATCAGCCAAAACACCAGGCCCAGCGCGGGATCGGGATTCCAGGGGGTGATGTTCAGCCCTTACATCGGGTCGATATACGTGGCCCAGTCAAACAGCAGATACAGGCCGACAAAGGACGGATACGGCAGGTAGCGGGACAGGAATGGGCGCATAACGGTGTTTTTTTAACTGTCCCGCATTATGCATCGCAGGCGCGCGCCACGCCATGTCATCTTGCGTTACAAGCACATGCAATAATCTTCATGCCATATCACAAAGCTCCCCAGCGCACTCAGGCATCGGCCAAGGGCAACCTGACCTCCACCAGCAAGCCCATACCGCCATTACCGCTATGTAACTGAATCGTGCCGCCGTGCTGGCGCACGACAGAAGCGACGATGGACAAGCCCAGGCCACTGCCCGGCTGTACCTGCTGCGGCGCGCGGAAAAAGCGATCGAACACGCGCGCATACAGCGCCGGCGCGATACCCGGCCCCTGATCGGCCACATGCAACACGGCCTGGCCCCGCTCCGCATGCAGCGACACCGTCACGCTGCTGCCGCGCGGACTGTACTTGATGGCGTTTTCCACCAGATTGTCGATCAGCGACACCAGGCTCTCGCGCTGTCCGGGCACGCTGAGCGAAACGCTGGCCTGCAACTCGAGCTCGATATCGCCCGCCTGGGCCAGGCCGGACAGGGCCGCCAGCCGATCTTGCAGCAAGGTATCGAGCGCCTGCCGCCGCGGCAGCTCGCCAGCACCTGCCTGCACTTCGCTGCGCGTCAGTTGCAGCAACTGCCCCACCAGGCGCGCGGCACGGTTACCACTGTTCAAGATACCGTCCAGCAACTCTTGCTGGCGTGCGTCATGTGCCTGGCCCTGCAAGGCCTCGACATTCACGCGCATGGCCGCCAGCGGCGTGCGCAGCTCATGCGTAGCGTCGGCGATGAAGCTACGTTCACGCGCGGCACTGGCATCGACCCGTTGCAGCAGAGCGTTGATATTGTCGACCAATGCCGCCAGTTCGCCATGCGGCGGCTTGAACGCCAGCGGACGCAAATCCTGCGGCCCGCGCGCCGCTACCTCCTGCGCCACCTTGCGCCACGGGCGCATGGCAAGGCGGATCGACAGCCAGGCCGGCACCAGCAAGAACGGCAGGCTGATCAGCAGCGGCAACAGGTAATAGCCATGTGAATTGATCGTGATAAAAAACTGCCAGGGCCCGCCCACTTCCAGCACCGTCACGCGCGTGGTCCCCTCAGTCAGGCTACGGCTGCGCCAGGCCTGTCCCTTGATGTAGATCACTTCCATCTGCTCGGGGCCGGCGCTGCGAATACCGCTGGGTGCTGCGGGGGATTTGTAGACCAGCGTGCCCTCGCGCCAGACCAGGATGCGCGGCGCCAGTTCCGGCACTTTCCCCATTTCAAACTCTTCGCGCAAGGCTTCGTCGATGGCGCGCAAGCTTTGCTCCTGTCGCGGCGGCTGCTCGGCCAGGTTATCGGCCACGCTGATAATGGCGTGCAAGACGCCACGGCCCACATTGCTCGCTTCGCCCGTACCCTCGATCAGCACATACGCGACCGCCAGGCTCCACAGCACGGTCAGCATCAGCATCTGCGCCAGCATCAGGCGGCGCACCAGGGTAGGCCGGCGCAGCATGGCCCAGAAACGCCCCATCATGCGCCGGCACCCGGCGGAGTGGATGTTTCGCCTTGCTGGTCGATGACATAGCCAACGCCGCGCACGGTACGGATATAGCCTTCGCCTATCTTGCGGCGCAGGTTACCCATATGCACATCGAGGGTATTGCTGGCATTGGCCAGCCCGCCGGGCAGGATATGTTCCTCCAGCACGCGGCGCGTAATGACGCGGTTGGCGCGCATCAGCAAGGTCTTCAGCAAGGCATATTCACTGGCGGTGAGCTCCACCGGCCGGCCGTGCACGCTGACACGGCGCGTGGGCACTTGCAGCAACAGGCCGCGCAACTCGATGGTGTCGCCATCGAAGCCATAGCTGCGGCGTGCCAGCGCGCGCACGCGCGACAGCAGTTCGGCCAGCACAAACGGCTTCACCAGGTAATCGTCGGCGCCGCCGTCCAGACCCCGCAGGCGCTGTTCCAGCGTATCGCGGGCGCTGAGGATCAGCACCGGCAGGCGGGCTGCGCGCAGCCGGGCCAGCAAGTCGAGGCCATCGCCGTCCGGCAAGCCCAGGTCCAGCAGCACCAGTTCGCAGCTGTCGTGTTCGATGCTGCGCGCAGCATCCTCCAGGCTGCGCACCCACACCACTTGCATGCCCTGGTCGCGCAAGGCGATGCGCACGCCGTTGCCCAGGTCCATGTCGTCTTCAATCAGCAGTATCTTCATGGTGAGTATTAAACCATCACAAGCTGAAGAATGGGTAAAGACACGCTCTTCATGCAATCTTAATAAAAGGCTCATTTTTCCTTCATGGCACAGGCCGATACTGTCAGCAGTCAATCGAGCCACTCCGGACTCGGTTCTCCACCTGACGGAAAACCCATGCACGCACCCACAACCCTGCTGACCTCGCTGGCACTTGCCAGCGGCATGATCTTCACCCCCCTGGCCGCCGTGGCGGCCGAACCGCCTGCGGAAAACGTCTTCACCATCGGTGGCGGCGTCGCCGCCGTATCCAGCTATTCCGGCTCCGACAAACTGTCGGCTTCGCCGCTGATCATCCTCGACTATGCCATGGCCAATGGCCTGTTCATCAGCACCTCGCGCGGCATCGGCTATGGCGGCCAGGCTGGGTCCTTCAGTTATGGCGCCGCGCTGGGCTACCGCGGCAAGCGCGAAGACCACAAGCGCACGGGCGTCAACGGCTGGGGTGGCAGCGATTATCTGAAGGGCATGGGAGAGGTCAAGGGCAACGCCAGCGCCTTGCTCAGCGCAGGCTATTCGCCATTGCCGGGCCTGTCGCTGAGCGTGTCGAGCGACATTCCCCTGTCGAATCGCGAAAATGGCGCGAACGTGCATTTCGGCGCAACAGGCCAGATCTACGGCCGCGCCGATGCCAAGGGTGTGCAGCAGGACAGCGTGAGCATTGGTGGCCAGCTGGGCTGGGGCGAGCGCAAGTACGTGCAGACCATGTATGGCGTAACGGCCACCCAGGCCGCAAATACTTCGTTCAAGCAATACACGCCCAAGGGCGGTTTCTATGAAGCACAGGCCACCGTCAACTGGGAGCACCGCTTCGATGCGCGCTGGGGCATCAATACCCTGGTCGGCGTCGAGCACCGCATGGGCGACGCGGCCAAGAGCCCCATCGTGCAGCGCAAGACATCCCCGATCGGCGCCGTGTATGTCACCTACCGCTATTAAAACCGGGGCGACATAAGGGGAACCCGTACGCTGTTTCGCTAATTTACAGAGGGGAACAGCATGGATAAGATGGCATGGTTTTCCGACTATGGCCATCCCTTCCATGCATGCACCGCGCCCGGGACAGCGCCGCAGGCGCGGGCGGCAAGACCGTTCGCAGCTCGCCTTCAGCACGCATATTGTCGCCGGCGAGCTGCTGTTTACGATCCTCGATACGGCTGAATTGCTCGGTTGCCACGAAATCGTCCCGCCGGCCCTGCGGCACGGTCCCTGGCAGCGCCGCTTTGCCGGCGCGCTGGCACGCAAGCTGGCGCGCGCCACGCGCAGCGCCACGGTCTTGCTGGCCGATACCGACGGCATGAGCGGGCCGCCGCCTGCCTGAAGCGCCGCCGGCGCCCGCCATACACACACATGGAAACTCTTTGATGACACAAACTATTACCCTGCATGCGGGCCTGAGCAATATGCAGCCGGGCATGTCACGCGTGCGCGAACTGCTCAAGCTGCAATTGCGGGCGCAGCTTCAGCGCCGGCAGACGCGCATCTGGTTACAGCTGCTCAATTCCCATCCCGTGTTCAAGGACTTGCTGCAAGCCTATCCGCGCATGATGCACAAGGTGTACCGCCATTACCTGAGCACGAACCTGTCATGCCGCCAGCGCGTCGCCTTGCTGGTCGAGCACTATCATTTCATCCTGCAACAAGGCTGGGGCAAGTTGATGACGCAGGCGGCGCGCGCGCCCGTGCGTCTGGGTACCGTACTGGGAAAATCGGGTGCGCCCTACCACCTGCAGCTGTGCTCGCTACAACCGATGGACCGCGAAGGCGAGATGGTCCTGCAACTGGCGCATGGCGATGATGTGATCTACTCGGTCGCGTTTTCCTTTTTCGGTTCCCGCGCACGCGCCAGCATGGGCGTGGGCATCGGCTGCATCCAGGGTCCGCGCGGCGCGGAAGGCTTGCGCCGCGTGCGCGAAGCCACGCGCGACCTGCATGGCATGCGCCCCAAGGCCCTGATGGTACGCCTGGTGCGCCAGTTGGGACATGAACATGGCTGCCGCAACATGGTGCTTGTAGGCAACGCCAACCGCGCCGTCCACCATTCCGCCAAAAAGGGCCGGCTGTTCGCCGACTACAATTCCCTTTGGCAAGAACTTGGCGCCCAGGCACGCAAGGATGGCGATTTTGAGCTGCCATGCGAAAACCTGCCCCTGCCTGCCCTGGAAGACATTCCGTCAAAAAAACGCTCGGAAGCACGCAAACGCCACGAACTGACGCTGGCCATGATCGGCAGTCTGCGTAGCGGCCTCGACGCCCATCGCAGCCCGGTGCAGGTCGCCACGGCAGGCACTGCGGCAGCCGCCAACGAGGCACGGCAAGCGACCGACCTGGAAGACAACGACTACGCTGACGCTGCGGCCTGAGCCCCCCTGCGGCACACGCTTCAACCCGCGCACGGCACAATCCTGTTACGCTAGCACTATCGGCACGCACTGCGGTGCGCCGGTTCCCCCAACGTTTACTAGGAGGCATTCATGCGCGTAGACATCTACCGCCGGGCCGAGCACGACGGCATTTTTTCCTACCTCGCCGTGCCGGAAGGAAAGATCATTCCTGAAGAGGTGACCAATACCGACTGGCAACTCGAAGTACGCGCCAGCGAAGTGGCCGACGATGCCGAGATCTTGCCCGACTACCATATCGAACAGCCGCACCAGCAGATCGCCGCCAAGGGTTACGCGATCACGGGCCTGAAAGACATGTAAACGAAAAAAGCCAAACCAGCATGTCTGCAGTTTGGCTTTGTTGTCTGCGCCGGGCGGTGCCGGTCAGTATTCGACCGCCACCTCTTGCGCACCCAGCATTTGCTCGAGTGCCATCTGCAATTCATCCGATGGCGCCACTTTCCACTCGTCCCCGAACTGCAGCACGCAACTGACGCCTTGCGGGCTGACCCGCGCAGCGATCGGCAAGCCCGTCTCGGCCCGGTGCGGCAGGATCACGTCACGGATACGCTTGGCATCCAGCGTGGCCGGCAAGGTCAGGCCCAACTGGCGGCCATACTGCACGCGCGCGGCGATGATGTCGAAGGCGCTCTCGGCCGTAATCCGCAAGCCACCCGAAAAACGGTCTTCCGACACCTTGCCCACGACGGCGAGGAATTCATCTTCCTTGAAGATTTTCCGGTTGGCATCGAACAATTCGCCATACACGGTCACTTCCACCGTACCGCTCTTGTCGTCCAGGGTGACGATGAGTATCTTGCCGCGCTGCGTCATCTGCGTGCGCAAGCCCGTGATGACGCCCGCCATCATGCGCGGTTCGCGCGACGGCGACAATTCAGACAGTTTCGTGCGCGCAAAACGGCGCGCCTCGGGCGCATACGAATCGAACAGGTGGCCGGACAGGTAAAAGCCCAGGGCGATCTTTTCTTCCGTCAGGCGCTGCTTGTCACTCCACACGGGCACTTTGACGTACTCGGGCGGCGCCACCATGTCGCTGTCGTCGCCGCCGAACAGGCTCACCTGATTCGCCGCCTTGGCGGCCTGATCGGCGCATTCCATGGCGAACGCCACGGATGCGAGCAGGATGGCGCGGTCGACCTTCAGACAGTCGAAGGCACCGCTGCGTATCAGGGACTCGATGGTGCGGCGGTTAATTTGCTTTTTATCCACGCGCTTGCAGAAATCGAACAGGCTGGTGAAGGGTCCGCCCGCTTCGCGCGCGGCGATGATGGCTTCGATGGCGTTCTGGCCGGAACCCTTCACGGCGCCGAGGCCATAGCGGATCTGCGTGACTTTCTTGCCGCTCACGGACGGCGCCGCGCCGCTCGGCGTGAAGCGGTAGTCCGATTCGTTGATATCCGGCGGCAACAAGGTCAGCTTGCAGATTTCCAGCGAGTCTTCCACCAGGATCTTGATCTTGTCCGTGTCATCCATGGCCAGCGACAAGTTGGCGGCCATGAAGGCGGCCGTGTGGTGCGCCTTCAAATACGCCGTGTGGTACGACAGCAAGGCGTAGGCGGCGGCGTGCGATTTGTTGAAACCGTAACCGGCGAACTTTTCCATCAAGTCGAAGATCTCGTCGGCCTTGGCGGCCGTCAAGCCATCCTTGGCCGCACCGGCACGGAAGATCTCGCGGTGCTCGGCCATCTCTTCGGCCTTCTTTTTACCCATGGCGCGGCGCAGCATGTCGGCGCCGCCCAGCGAGTAGCCGCCGACGATCTGCGCCATCTGCATCACCTGCTCCTGATACACCATGATGCCGTAGGTTTCGGACAGAATCGCTTCCGTGCGCGGATCGGGGTAATCGAAGCGTTCGCCGTGCTTGCGCTTGCAGAAGTCGGGGATCAGGTCCATCGGGCCCGGACGGTACAGGGCCACGAGCGCGATAATGTCTTCGAAACGGTCGGGACGCGCGTCTTTCAGCATGCCCTGCATGCCGCGCGACTCGAGCTGGAACACGGCCACGGTCTTGGCCTTGGTCAGCAAGTCGTAGGACGGCTTGTCGTTCAGCGGCAAGGTGGCCAGGTCGAAATCGGCTTGCGCGGGATCGAGCTGCTTGATGTAGCGTACGGCGCGGTCGAGGATGGTGAGCGTAGTCAGACCCAAAAAGTCGAACTTCACCAGGCCGACGGCCTCCACGTCATCCTTGTCGTACTGCGACACGACGCCCGAGTCGCCACCCTGCGTGTACAGCGGGCAAAAGTCTGTCAGCTTGCCGGGGGCGATCAGCACGCCCCCCGCGTGCATGCCGATATTGCGCGTGATGCCTTCGACTTGCTGCGCCAGCTCCAGCAACTGCTTGACCTCTTCCTCGTTCTCCAGCCGCTCCTTGAGCAGCGGCTCTTCCTCGATGGCGTCGGCGATCGACACGGGCTTGCCCGGCTTGAACGGGATCAGCTTCGAGATGCCGTCGCAGAAGTTGTAGCCGAAGTCCATCACGCGGCCCACGTCGCGGATCGCGCCCTTGGCGGCCATGGTACCGAAGGTGGCGATCTGCGAGACGGCCTCCTTGCCATACAAATCCTTGACGTGCTGGATGACGCGGTCGCGCCCTTCCTGGCAAAAGTCGATATCGAAGTCGGGCATCGAGACGCGTTCGGGATTGAGAAAACGCTCGAACAGCAGGTTGTATTGCAATGGATCCAGATCGGTAATGAGCAGCGAATACGCCACCAGCGAACCGGCACCCGAACCGCGGCCCGGGCCGACGGGTACGCCGTTTTCCTTGGCCCACTGGATAAACTCGGCCACGATGAGGAAGTAGCCGGGGAATTTCATGTTGCAAATCGTGTCCGTCTCGAATTTCAAGCGCGACTCGTAGCGCGGGCGCTCCTTTTCACGGCGCTCGGGATCGGGATACAGCTGCAATAGCCGTTTTTCCAGGCCCGCCTGCGATTCGGCAACGAGGAACTCGTCGATCGTCATGCCGGGCGGCGTGGGGAAGTTCGGCAGTTGTGGCTTGCCCAGGGTCAAGGTCAGGTTGCAGCGCTTGGCGATTTCCACGGAATTGGCCAATGCGACCGGCAAGTCGGCGAACAATTCCGCCATGTCCGCCTGCGACAGGAAGCGCTGGCTGTCGTTGAAGCGCTTCACGCGCTTGGCGTTGGCCAGCATTTCGCCTTCGGCGATACAGGTGCGGGCTTCGTGGGCAATAAATTCCTCTGGGGAAATAAATTGGACGGGATGCGTGGCCACCACGGGTAAACCGAGCTTGGCCGCCAGCGCCACCGCATGGCGCACCTGCGCTTCCTGGTTGGCCTGGCCGCCGCGCTGGATTTCGACATAGAAGTGGCCGGGGAAAATCTCGGCCCAGCGCTGGGCGTTGCGTTCGGCCAAGGCCAGGTTGCCATTCTCGATAGCAATGCCAACATCGCCGAAATGCGCGCCGGACAGGGCGATCAAGCCATTCGCCGCGCTTTCGCCCGGGTACAGGTCATAGGTATTCGTCGCCAGCGCCTGCAGCCACTCGGTGCGCAGTTCCGCGCGTCCCTTGTACTGGTTGGTCAGCCAGGCCATCGACAGCAGTTCGCACAGTTGCAAATAGCCCATGCGATTCTTCGCCAGCAACAGCAGCCGCGACGGTTTTTCGCGGTTGTCGTCATTCGTGATCCACACGTCGACCCCGACGATGGGCTTGATGCCCTTGCCGCGCGCTTCCTTGTAGAACTTGACCATGCCAAACAGGTTCGACAAGTCGGTGACGGCCAGCGCCACCTGCTTGTCCTTCGCCGCCGCCTTGACCACGTCGTCGATGCGCACCAGGCCATCGACGATCGAGTACTCCGAGTGCACGCGCAAGTGGACGAAGGCGGGACCGGCCTGCACCGCTTGCTGTGAACCCGCCGGAGCGCCGGCCTCTTGCATTACCATTTCCATCCTGTGTACCGTTTCGTGCAAAATTCAATGGGGTCTATTCTACCGCGTCGCGCGTGCGGACCGGGTATCCGGCCTGGCCCGTCGGGCTTATAATATCGGCTGTTCAGTCTAAGCCGATCGCCATCATGCAAGCCATCACCACAGCAACACCCGCCGTTTCCGCCGCTGTCAACCCGCTGGCCGTCACGTTTGTCAATATCGCCGCGTATAAATTCATCACGCTCGACGATACGGAAGCCATGCGTCCCCTGTATCAGGAGCAATGCCTGGCGCTGGAACTGAAGGGCACCATCCTGCTGACACCGGAAGGCATCAATATGTTCCTGTCGGGCACGCGTGAGCATATCGACAGCTTCCTCGCCTGGGTCCGCAGCGACGAGCGTCTGGCCGATCTGGAATGGAAGGAAAGCTTGTCGAACGAGCAATCGCACAAGCGCATGCTGGTCAAGCTGAAAAAAGAAATCATCACCATGCGCATGCCGCTGATCAAGCCGGAACTGGGCCGCGCCCCGTCCGTCGATGCGCACACGCTCAAGCGCTGGCTCGACGCCGGCGTCGACGACGCGGGCAAACCCGTGGTGATGATGGAAACGCGCAACGCCTTCGAGGTGGACGTGGGCACGTTCAACAACACGCTCGATTACCGTATCGACAAGTTTACGGAATTCCCGGCCGTTGCCGCCGCGCACAAGGAAGAACTGGAAGGCAAGACCGTCGTCACCTTCTGCACGGGCGGCATCCGCTGCGAAAAGGCCGCCATCCACATGAAGGAAATCGGCTACGACAGCGTGTACCAGCTCGACGGCGGCATCCTGAAGTATTTCGAGGAAGTGGGCGGCGAGCACTATACGGGCGACTGTTTCGTGTTCGACTACCGCACGGCCCTGAACCCGAAACTGGAACCGACGGAAACGGTGCAATGTTTCGTCTGCCGCGCCGTCGTCACGCCGCGCCAGCAACTGGCGCCGGAATACGTGTATGAGGTGTCTTGCCCGCATTGCCACGATAAAACGATGCCGTAATGTGCTTCTGATGTCGCCATTTCCCAGGCGACATCCTTAAAAAATCAATTTCACAATGGCAATTGATCAGCATTTTTTCTGCCAGGCTTGGCAGTGTCCAGGCGGCTCAAAAAGCAAACAAATGTAACAATATTGGATTTGTTTGCCATTCTCATAAACACTGGCGTCCCCTGCCTCTGTGAGTCATGCGAAAGATTCAACCGGCGGCGGCTTCGTGCCGACCTGCCCCCATGCGGCTTGCCTATGGAAAAAGAACAACATACCTTGCGGAAAGCGTTGACCAGGACGTGCCCAAACTACTGCAAACATGGCAATTTAGGGGGTTCTGAATTATAATCAAGAGTTAAGGATTGATTGATTTTTTCAGTTATTAACATCATGAAATATACGCATCTTGGATAGACAGATTCTCGTTGCCTATTATTTTTAAAGAAATGAATTAAGCAGTACCTCTTATTTGTATTTTTTTGCACAGGAAGCTCAGATGATTTTAGTGACAGGTGGTGCGGGCTTTATCGGATCGAATTTTGTTCTGGATTGGCTCGCGCAAAGTAATGAACCGGTAATTAATCTGGATAAGCTGACGTATGCAGGAAATCTGAATAACTTGCTGGCGGTACAAAACGACCCGCGTCACATGTTTGTCAAAGGCGACATCAATGACAGCGCCTTGCTGGCGCAGTTATTGGCACAGCATAAGCCACGCGCCATCGTGCATTTCGCGGCGGAGAGCCATGTCGATCGTTCGATTCATGGACCAGCAGAATTCATCAGCACCAATATCAATGGCACCTTCAGCCTGCTGGAAGCAGTGCGAGTCCATTGGCAAGCACTGCCTGAAGCAGAACGCGCGGCATTCCGCTTCCTGCATGTCTCGACCGATGAGGTATACGGAACACTGGGCCCGGACGATGCGCCGTTTACAGAAACCACGCCTTATGCGCCCAACAGCCCTTACTCGGCAACAAAGGCAGCCTCGGACCATTTGGTGCGCTCCTATCATCACACCTATGGCTTGCCGACGCTGACCACCAATTGCTCGAATAATTATGGCTCTTACCACTTCCCGGAAAAGCTGATTCCCCTGATTATTGCCAACGCACGCGCAGGCAAGTCCTTGCCTATCTATGGCGATGGCCAGCAGGTGCGCGACTGGTTGTATGTCAGCGATCACTGCACGGCCATTCGACGGGTACTGGAAAGCGGACGCACGGGAGAGACCTACAATATCGGCGGCTGGAACGAAAAAGCCAATCTCGACGTCGTCCATACCCTGTGCGACATCCTCGATGAACTGCAACCGAAGACAACTGGCGGCAGCTATCGCGAACAAATCAGCTATGTTGCCGACAGGCCAGGTCATGATCGCCGCTATGCCATCGATGCGCGCAAAATTGAGCGCGAACTGGGCTGGAAGCCTTCAGAAACCTTCGATACGGGCATCCGCAAGACGGTGCAGTGGTATCTGGACAACGATGCATGGGTGCGCGACGTCCAGTCCGGCGCCTACCTGACGTGGCTTGAAAAAAATTATACGGCCCGCGCCGAACAGAATACGGAGGCTTGATGGAAGCCAAACTGGCTCGCAAGGGCATTATCCTGGCTGGGGGGTCCGGCACACGCCTGTATCCCGTGACCATGTCGGTCTCGAAACAACTGTTGCCCGTGTACGACAAGCCGATGATTTACTATCCGCTGACAACGTTGATGCTGGCGGGAATACGCGACATCCTGATCATTTCCACGCCCGCCGATACGCCCCGTTTCCGGGAGTTGCTTGGTGACGGCAGCCAATGGGGGATTAACCTGAGCTATGCGGTACAGCCATCACCCGATGGTCTGGCACAGGCGTTCATCATCGGCCGCGAGTTCCTGGGCGATGCGCCCTCGGCATTAATCCTGGGCGACAATATTTATTATGGCCATGATTTCGAATCGAGCTTGTCTGCCGCTTCCGAGCGCACCGACGGCGCGACCGTATTTGCCTATCATGTGCAAGATCCGGAGCGCTATGGCGTGGTGGAATTCGACGCCAATCAGCAAGCCATCAGCATCGAAGAAAAGCCTTTGCAGCCAAAGTCGAATTATGCCGTCACCGGCCTGTATTTTTACGACAAGGACATTGCCGATATCGCTGCATCGATCAAGCCGTCCGCCCGGGGCGAACTTGAAATTACCGATGTCAACCGCGTCTATTTGAAGCGCGGCACGCTCAAGGTGGAACGCATGGGCCGCGGCATGGCTTGGCTCGATACGGGGACGCACGAGTCACTGCTCGAAGCGGGCCAGTTTATTGCCACCATCGAACATCGCCAGGGCTTGAAAGTTGCCTGCCCTGAGGAAATTGCTTACCGCAAAGGCTACATTACTGCCACCCAGTTGGAACAACTGGCCCAACCGCTGAAAAAGAACGGTTACGGACAATACTTGTTACGCCTGTTGAATGATACGATTTTTTAAGCTATGCAAATTCAAACCACTGCCATTCCCGACGTATTGATTCTCGAACCCAACGTATTTGGCGATGACCGGGGCTTTTTTTACGAAAGCTTCAACCAGCAGCGCTTTGCCGACTTGACGGGTATTGCAGACAATTTCGTCCAGGATAACCACTCCAAGTCCAGCAAGAATGTCCTGCGCGGCCTGCACTATCAGATCCAGCAACCGCAAGGCAAGCTAGTGCGCGTTACCGCAGGCGCAGTCTTTGACGTCGCGGTGGACTTGCGCGCCAGCTCGGCCACATTCGGGCAATGGGTCGGTGTCACGCTGTCGGCCGAGAACAAGCGCCAGCTCTGGATTCCGGAAGGCTTTGCGCATGGTTTCATCGTCCTGAGCGAGTCGGCCGAGTTCCTCTATAAAACGACCGATTACTGGGCGCCTGAATTCGAACGCAGCATACTCTGGAACGACCCGGCTCTAGGCATCACCTGGCCAGGCGATGGCGAGCCCATGCTGTCGAGCAAAGACCAGCTGGGCAAACTGCTGGCGGACGCCGAGGTGTTCGCGTGAAAATCCTCATCACCGGAAAAAATGGCCAGGTCGGCTATGAGCTGGAACGCAGCCTGCAGGGCATCGGTCATATTATCGCTGTCGACCGCAGCGAGATGGACTTGAGCGACCTGGATCAGGTACGCGACGTTATCCGCAAAATCCAGCCAAACCTGATCATCAATCCTGCCGCCTACACGGCTGTCGACAAGGCCGAGACCGACGAGGAACTGGCCATGCGTGTGAACGCGCAGGCGCCGGGCATCATGGCGGAGGAAGCCGCACGGCTGGGCGCAGCCCTCATCCATTACAGCACCGATTATGTGTTTGACGGCACGGCCACGACACCCTACGTGGAAACGGCCGCCACCAATCCGCTCAACATCTATGGCAAGAGCAAGCTGGCAGGCGAACAAGCCATCGCCGCCTCGGGTGCAGCGCACCTGATCTTGCGTACCAGTTGGGTATATGGCACGCGCGGCAAGAACTTCCTGTTGACCGTGCAACGTCTGGCGCAGGACCGCAGCGAACTGCGCATTGTCGGCGACCAGACCGGTTCGCCCACTTGGTGCCGCACGATTGCCGACGTGACGGCGCACATCGTCAGCCAGTCGCGCACCGGCGACCATGGCTGGTGGCGGGAAAATGGCGGACTGTATCACCTGACGTCGCAAGGCAGCACCTCCTGGGCCGGCTTCACGGAAGAAATCCTGCGCAACACCCCGCCGGCCGCACCTGTACACGTTCAAGCCATCGCCACGACCGATTATCCCTTGCCCGCCAGGCGCCCCATGTATTCTCTGCTCTCTTGCGCCAAGCTGATCGACCGCTTTGGTCCCTTACCACAATGGGACGCCGCTTTAAGGTTGTGTCAATCCTGACTCTGCCCCTGCCTAACGCTCGTCGGCTCAGCGGCCTCCGGCATCGCATACTCCAATTACTCATATCATGGTTAACCATAGCTATAAAGATACTTTATCCAAAGCAAAGATTCTGGTCGTCGGCGATGTTATGCTCGACCGCTACTGGTTTGGACAAGTCAATCGCATTTCCCCGGAAGCACCGGTTCCCATCGCGAAGATTTCCCATCGCGAAGACCGCGCGGGCGGCGCGGCCAACGTGGCGCGTAATATTTCCAGCCTGGGCGGCCAGGCGACGTTACTTTCAGTCATAGGCCAGGACGAGGCAGGCGATACTCTGGAAAGCTTACTCAAAGAAAATGACGTCAATACACAGCTATATCGAGATAGCAATATTTCCACGACTGTGAAATTGCGCGTGCTGTCTCGTCAACAGCAATTGCTGCGCATTGATTTCGAGGAAATTCCTACGGACGAGATTTTGACGAACAAGCTCGAAATCTACTCCAAGCTGGTCAGCGAACATGATCTGGTGATTCTGTCCGACTATGGCAAGGGATGCCTGCGCTATGCGGAAAAAATGATTGTTGCCGCGCGTGCGCTGGGCAAGCCGGTCCTCGTCGACCCCAAGGGTAGCGATTATAGCCATTACAAGGGAGCGACGCTGCTCACACCTAACCGCATGGAATTCCAGGCCGTGGCGGGCAACTGGTCCGACGAAGCCGCGCTGACCCAAAAAGCCCAGGCGCTGCGCCAGGAGCTCCAGCTCGACGCGCTGCTGGTAACGCGCAGCGAAGAAGGCATGTCCCTTTACCAGAAGGACGAGGTCTTGCACCAGCCCACGGTTGCGCGCCAGGTTTTTGACGTCTCCGGCGCCGGAGATACCGTGATCGGCACGCTCGGCCTGATGCTGGCGGCCGGGTATGGCTATGAAGAAGCTATCAGCATCGCCAACCGCGCGGCCGGCATCGTTGTCGGCAAGCTGGGCACGGCAGTGGTAAGCCAAGAAGAACTGTTCTGCTAGGAGAAAGTATGTATATCGTTGTAACAGGTGCTGCAGGACTCATTGGTTCCAATATCGTCAAAGCGCTCAATGCGCGTGGCCATCGCCAAATCATCGCAGTTGACAACTTGACGCGCGGCGATAAATTCCGCAATCTGGTCGATTGCGATATCAGCGACTACATCGACAAGACGGAGTTCTTGAGCAAGCTGGCCAGCCCTGCATACGCAGGAAAGATCAGCGCCGTCTTTCACCAGGGTGCCTGTTCCGACACCATGGAGACGGATGGCAAATACATGATGGAAAACAATTTCCGTTATTCGCTGGCCTTGCTCGATTACTGCCAAGAAAATAAAGTTCCCTTCCTGTATGCATCCAGCGCTTCGGTGTATGGCACGGGCAGCATCTTCAAGGAAGAGCGCGAGTTTGAAAAGCCATTGAATATCTATGGCTATTCGAAATTCCTGTTCGACCAGATCGTACGCGAACGCATGGCCGACCTGACTTCCCAGGTGGTCGGATTCCGCTACTTTAACGTCTATGGCCCCCGCGAGGAGCACAAGCAACGCATGGCATCGGTGGCATTCCACCACTACCATCAATACCGCGAACATGGCAAGGTCAAGCTGTTTGAAGGCCGCGATGGCTATGCCGATGGCGGGCAGTTGCGCGACTTCGTTTCCGTCGAGGATGTCGTCAAGGTGAATCTGTGGTTCCTGGATCACCCGCAACAGTCCGGCATTTTCAATCTGGGTACCGGACAATCGCAGCCGTTCAATGACATCGCCGTCGCTGCCGTCAACACTTGCCGCGAACTCGATGCGCTGGCGCCACTGACCCGTGAAGACATGGTGGCACAAGGCATGTTGGAATACATCAAGTTTCCCGATGCATTGATCGGCAAGTATCAATCCTTTACCCAGGCAGATATCTCGCGCCTGCGGGCAGCCGGCTATGACGCACCGTTCTACTCCGTCTCGGAGGGAGTGAGCAGGTACATCCGGAACTGGCTGCACGCCCGATGAGATTATCTTGCTAAAGAACATACTAAAGAACTCGATACTCACAGCATTAATACGGGGTGCCTCATTTGGCGTGCGGATATTCGCTCTCCTGATTGCGGCGCGCTATTCGGAACCGGCATATTTTGCCACGATTGCCCTGTTCTTTACGGTTGCCGAAATTGGACGCCTGCTGGCCGATTTCGGCATCGATACGTACACCATGCGCGAGTATGCATCGCATCGCAACAAGGCGGTGCTGCGTCAGACGATAGGTGCGGCGATGAGCGCCAAGCTGGTGCTGGGCTTGCTGGTGGCCATCGCCAGCACGGTCGTCATGCTGCATTTGCGGCCTGGCGAGCTTGGCTCGACCTTGCCCTTTGCGCTCATGGTCATGTCGCCGCTGCTGATGAACTTGCCGATCAATTTTTTTATCGCCAAGATGCGCGGGCGCCATATCGCGCCGTTCGTGGCCATGGCGGGCTTGTTGTCACTCGGTGTTTTTTATGGTTTGTTCACGTTTGCCAGCAATCCGGCGCTGGCATTCTTTTCCATTCCTGCGGCCGAAGCCCTGGTTGGCCTGTTCCTGATTGCGAAGGTGCCCGTCATGCGCGGTAGCCTGGCCTGCCTGAATTTCCCGGGCATGCTGAAACTGCTGAAAATGACCTTGCCGATTGCCGCCGCGACCATCCTGGGCATCACCTATGGACGCATGGATGTGTTTTTCCTGGAGAAATTCCGTAGCGCTGAAGAACTGGGACTCTATGCGTTTGCCGTGCGTCTGGTGGAACCGTTTCAATTTATTGCAGGCGCATTGGCCGTCAATGCCTATGGCCATATCGCCAGCTCGTTGAAAACCTCGGTGGCGGCGGCATCGGCAGTAAATGCCCGTTACCGCAAAGTCATGGCCCTGTACGCTGGCTTGGCCCTGTTGGCAGTACTGCTGTTGGCGAATGTCCTGTTGCTGTATACGTTTAAACAATATGCTGCCGCGCAAGCGATGCTGAATGTGATCGGATGTATCTTGATTTTCAAGTGCGGCAACTTGATCAGTACCGCTGCCATCCAGGCGCATGGGAAGTATAAATTCATCACCTCGGTCGCGGTCTGGAACTTTACCTTCCTGTCCGTTGCGATGCTGCTGCTGGTACCCCGCTTCGGTGCTTATGGCGCCTTGTTTTCGATACTGGCAATGGAATCGCTTAATTTTCTTATTCAAAATATTCTTTTAAGAAAATTACAAAAGAGCAATAATAGAGATGATTAAAAATACCGCTATCCGTACTTTCATGGTCTTGAGCGTCCTCCTGGGCCTGCTCTGCGCGCGCATCCTGGCGCTGCTGACGCGCCGGCAGCCCCATGCCGGCTTGCGCCTGCTCGTCGTGCGCCTGGACCAGACCTTGGGCGACAGTGCCATGAATTCGCCCTTGCTGCGCGAACTGAGGCGTGCCTATCCGGATGCCGACATCACGCTGATCGTACATCCGCGCATCCAGGCGATGGTCCAGCATTGTCCGTACGTCAACCATATCACGACGTACGACTGGGGCAGTTCGCTGCCGAAAAGCTTGTTGATACGGCACTGGTTGAGCCTCAAGTTCTGCTGGACCCACTTCCGTTTGCAACAGCCGGATATTGCCATCGTCCCGCGCTTTGACGAAGATCATCATGCGGGCTTCATCGCCCTCTTCAGCGGGGCAAAGCGGCGCATCGCCTATACGGAAAAAGCGACGCAACGCAAGCAGGTGCTCAATGCCGGCTTTGACAGGTTGTACACTGATATCCTGCCTGCGCTTGGCCTGAAGCATGAAGTCGAACGCAATCTCGATATCGTGCGCCACCTGGGTTTTCAGCCGGCCGATACGGCACTGGAATTCTGGGGTGCCGCACAGGACGATGCCTATGCACAACAGCTCCTCAAGGAGCACGTCCCCGCTGGCAGCATGCTCATCGGCCTGGGCCTGTCCGGCGGCTATTCCATCCTGAAGCGCTGGCCCCTGCAGTATTATGTGGAACTGGCTAGCCTGTTACAAGAAAAACACACGGAGCGGGAACTCACCATTTTGCTCGTCGGCGGCAAGGATGACACGGCTTTGGGCGCGCAATTCGAAGCGAATTTCCCCGGCAAAGTCGTCAATATGATCGCAAAGACCAGCATCGCGCAGATGGCGGCCTTGCTCAGGCACTGTGATCGCTTCATCGGCAATGATTCTGGCGCCATGCACATCGCGGCAGCGTCAAACATCAATGTCACCGGCATATTTGGCTCAAGCTGCCATCATCGTTTCAGTGCTTGGGGACAACGCTGCCAGTCAGTCTCGCTGGAACTGGAGTGCGGCCCCTGCGGGCGTGGCCACATAATAGATCGTTGCAATACCTGCATTTATGCTTCACCAAAATGCATGGATGATTTATTGCCACTGGCGATCATGAAGGCGATATACAAATGATCATATTCCTGTGCCTGATAAATTATCTGTTGATCCTGTTTTCAGTTTACATTTTTTGCGTTAAAAATGGGACCATCAGCCTGAACGGATTTTTCTTCTTTTCCGTCGGCTATGCCTACTATTGGCTGACGCCTTATTTCCTATCGTCTTTGTTAGGTTCGACGGCGCCGGAAGAATTGCAGATAGTCATTGAGCGCTTTGTTTCGATTACCGATGAAACCAGCCTGAGATACCTGGTATTGTCCTTTCTGTTTTATGCCATCTTCACGTTTTTTTATTACGTCAGCTTCAATGGCAAGTCGCCGCGCAAGCCGATCACTCAAAAATCGGAACGGGCCATACGTTTCTGGTCAGTCATGAGCTGCCTTGGCATTGGCTTGGCAGCGTTGATGGCCATCCCCATCAAGCATTATTTCTTTACAGGCTATGACGCTGCATTATTTGAAAATTACCAGGATGGCGTGGTGCAGGATGCTTTGCCACGTGGAACGTTCATCGCGTCCACCTCGATTCTGTTTTCCATGGCATTCATGCGCGCGGTCATGAAGCATGGACATATGCAAAAGATATTGCCTGTATTGACCGATCCATTCATGCTTGCGTACTATTTCTTTGCGATTCTGGCGCTCTCTTTGGGTGGACGCCTGTATTTTGCAACCAATATGCTCACTGTAATTATCTTCTTCTCGACCTACTTTTCCTGGCGAGTAAAGCTCAGCGAATTTTTCGTGTTGGGGTTGGCAGGTATCGGCAGTGCGGCAATGTGGGGGGTATTGAGGGCAGGCAGCGATTTTTCGCTGTTCAACATGGCGTTGAATCTTGCGCAGGAACCGTTGCTCACCTCTATTTCATCTTTTTCGTTCTTAACCAGCGGAAAGCTTCCATTAATCAATTTCCCATCGTTTCTGATCAGTGATTTCATTAACCTGATTCCTTCGGTCATCTTTCCGGGGAAGATTAACTATCTGCTCAATCCGCTAAATTTTGGCTATGACTTCGCCATGCCGCTCGGCGGCCTGCATGTTTTCGTATCACTACTGATTAATTTTGGCATCACTGGCGCTGCCGTATTTTTTGCGGCGGTTGGCTATTTGATGGGAAATTACCGGAAAACCGTCAGCACTCAGAAAATAGTAATCTATAGCCTGATCTGTGCCTGCATGACATTCACGTTCAACCGCGATCCATTTTCCGTATCAATCGTGAAGAATATTTTCGAAAATTCTTTCCTGATTCCTTTTATTCTCTATTCAATTCAAAAGAAATTTTTCAAATAAAATGTTACAAAAATTCATAACAGAACATATCGAACTATTCCAGCGCCTGCCGCAAATTGAGAATGAAATTATCAAGATTGCCGACGTCTGCAGCACCGCAATCAGCAACAAGCGCAAAGTCATTTTCTGTGGCAACGGTGGTTCCGCTGCCGACGCGCAGCACATTTCCGCCGAGCTGGTCGGTCGTCTGGTGGACGACCGCCGTGCGCTGGCGGCAATTTCGCTGACGACGGATACCTCTGCCCTCACTTGTATCGCCAATGACTATGGCTATGATCACGTATTTTCACGGCAACTGGCCGGCGTAGGTCAGCCCGGTGATGTGCTGATCGCTATTTCCACGTCGGGTAATTCGCAAAACATCATGAATGCGGTCGACATGGCAAAGACGATGGGCATTGAAACCGCCGGCTGGCTTGGCAAAGATGGCGGCAAACTGGCCGGCATGGTCGATATTCCGATGATCGTGCCAAGCAATGTCACGGCACGCATTCAAGAAGCACATATCTTCATCGGGCACACCATCTGTGCCATGATCGAAAAAAACCTGGGTTACGGCAAATGGGAGTCCGCATGAACAAACATATCTTGATCACCGGTGGCGCCGGCTTCATTGGCACCAATCTGAGCCGCAAATTGCTGGCCGACGGCTATCGCATCTCCGTGCTGGACAATCTGTCGCCGCAAATTCACGGCCCCTACCCGCAACTCGATGAAGCCATGCTGCGCGACGGCCGCATCCATTTCATTCGCGCCGATGTGCGCCAGTCCGGCGTGCTCGAGCAAGCCTTGCAAACGGTCGACACGGTCGTCCATCTGGCGGCCGAAACAGGTACCGCGCAATCGATGTACCAGATCGCCCACTACAATGAAGTCAATACGCAGGCGACCGCGCAATTGCTCGACATCCTGGCGAACAAACCGAATACGGTGAAAAAGATCGTTCTCGCTTCGTCGCGCTCGATTTATGGCGAAGGCGCGTATGCCTGCCCGACCCATGGCACGGTCTATCCGGGTGCCCGCAGTGCGGCACAGCTGAAAAACCACCAATGGGATCCGCTCTGCCCCGCCTGCAAGGGCCCATTGCGCGCCATTCCGACGCCGGAAACAGCGCGCCCCAGCCCGGCGTCCATCTATGCCGCAACCAAGTACGCGCAAGAAGACCTGATCCGTATTGCTGGCGACTCGCTCGGCATCAGCACCGCCATCCTGCGCTTCCAGAACGTCTACGGCGCAGGGCAGTCGCTGAACAATCCGTACACCGGCATCCTGTCCATTTTCTCGACCCGCATCAGGCGCGGCATGAGCTTGCCTATTTTCGAGGACGGCCTGGAAAGCCGCGATTTCGTGCACGTCAACGACATCGTGCAAGCGATTCAGCTGGCCATGGAAAGCGACGCCGCCAGCGGCGCCACGCTCAACGTCGGCGCCGGCGAACCGACCTCGGTGCTCGACATCGCCAATCTGCTCGTCGATGCCTTGGGCGGCACCGTCCGTCCGGAAGTGACCGGCCAGTATCGCCTGGGCGACATCCGCCATTGCTACGCCGATTTGAGCCAGATCAAGGCGACCTTGAACTTCACGCCGCAGGTGTCGCTGGCGCGCGGTATCGAGGAATTCGCTGCCTGGGTCAGCTCCCAGCCCTTGCCGGAAGACGGCCTGGACAAGGCAAATGAAGAGCTGAAAAAACGTAAGATGATGTCATGAGTCTGCGCACCACCTTGTATGCCGATCTGGCCAGGCAATATTTCTATGCCGGCCAGCCGGACCGGCAACCGACTTTCGGACGCCTGCTGCTGACGTCTTTCTCGCCGCGTTTCATGCCGGTGGTGCTGTTTCGGCTGTCTCACTGGTTTTTCCAGAAGCGTTTGTCGCCGCTGGCAAAGCTGGCGTCCCTGATTAATTTCGTCGTCTTCGGCCTGGAAATTGCCGTCCGCTGCGAAATCGGACCAGGCCTGTATTTCCCGCATACGCAGGGCACGGTCATCGGCGCCCTGCGCATCGGCATGAATGCAACGATTTACCATAACGTCACGTTTGGCGCCCGCGAGATCGATATCGGCTACCACGACACTTCGCGCCCGGTGGTCGGCGACAATGTGATCGTCGGCTCCGGCGCCAAGGTACTCGGTGCCGTCGTCCTCGGTGACAACGTACGCGTCGGCGCCAACGCGGTGGTTCTCAAGGATGTGGCATCTGGCTTGACCGTGGTCGGCATTCCCGCCGCACCCATCTAAATAATTGATTGATTAAGTACAGTGGAAAATTTTTTTAACGGGAAAAAAATCCTGTTTATCGCCCCGGCTTTTTTTGGGTATGAACGCGAAATAAAGAAACGGCTCGAAGAGCTGGGAGCGCACGTCGACTATCACGACGATCGTCCGTCCACCAGCGCCTGGTCGAAGTTCGCCATCCGTGTCATGCCGCGTACGCAACAGCAGGCGATTCACCGCTATTTTTCAGTTCTGCTCGATAGCAACCACGGCAATTACGACTTTGTGTTCATCATCAAGATGGAATGCATGCCGGCCGATATCCTGCAAGCCTTGCGCGAAAAAAATGCGAAGGCCAAGTTCATTTACTATTCGTATGACTCGGTGAAAAACAATGGCAATTTCCGGCAATCCGTCGGTCAGTTCGACAGCGCGTTTACCTTCGATGACCAGGATGCCCAGACGATTCCCGGCATCCGCCTGCGGCCGCTGTTTTTCCTGAACGAATACCGCGACCTGCCGCGCACGGAGATCGGCTATAACGTCACCTTTATCGGCACGGCGCACAGCGACCGCTATGCGCTGGTGAAGAAGATCAGCGCCGCGCTACCACCCAATGGCAAGCCGAATTTCTTTTTCCTGTTCATTCCCAGCATCGTGATCTATCGCTTGAAAAAGCTGTTCGTGCCAGCTTTCTTCAAATCGAAAATCTCCGAATTTTCCTTTGCGCCGATGAACAAGGCGCAGGTGATGGCAGCCATCGCCAAGTCGAATGTCATTCTTGATTTCCAGCATCCGAATCAGATCGGCCTGACGATGCGCACCATCGAAATGGTGGGCGCCCGAAAGAAATTGATCACGACGAATCAAAATGTCAGGAAGTACGATTTTTATCGGCCGGAAAACATCGCCGTGATCGACAGGGAAACGCCCCAGATCGATCCGGCATTCCTGACCACGCCGTATGTCGACCTGCCTGCCGCGCTGTATGACAAATACTCGATCGACGGCTGGCTGCGCGACGTGTTTTCGGTGGCGCCATGAGTACCAGCCAGACCATCCTGGTGACCGGCGCCACGGGTTTTGTGGGACGCCGGCTCTGCAGCCACCTGGCCGGGCATGGCCACCGCGTGGTCGCCCTGGTGCGTGACGGCGGCCGCGCCATCCCTGGCGTGGCGCAGGAAGTGCGCATCGCCGATTTCGCCAACCTCGACGCGCTCGACACGGTGCTGCCACAGTGCGATGTCGTGATCCACCTGGCCGGCCGCGCCCACGTGATGCACGATACCGCCGCCGATCCGCTTGGCGAATTTCGCCGCGTGAATGTCGGGCTGACCAGGCGCTTGCTGGAACGCGCAGCCGATGCGCGCGTCAAGCGCTTTGTCTTTGTCAGTTCGATCGGCGTCAATGGAAACCGCAATATCACGCCCTTTTCGGAACAAGACACGCTGGCGCCGCATGACCTGTATGCCATCAGCAAGCTGGAAGCCGAACAGCTGGTGCAAGACATGGCACAACAATGCGGCATGGAGTATGCCATCGTACGGCCAGTACTGGTCTACGGACCGGAAGCCCCCGGCAACTTCGGCATCCTGCTCAGGCTCGCCGCAAAAGGCTGGCCGCTGCCGTTCGGGCGCCTGCAGTCGAAACGCAACCTGATCAGCGTGTGGAACCTGGCCGATTTCCTGCGCACCTGCGCAACTTGCCCGCAAGCGCTGCACGACGTTTTTCTGGCGGCGGATGCGCAAACGGTGACCCTGCCCGAAATTTTCCGCCATCTGGCCATCGGCATGGGCAAGACCGCGCGCCTGCTGGCCATTCCCAGGTCATTGCTTGTGCTGGCCTGCACCTTGGTTGGCAAGCGTCAGATGCTTGACAAGCTCGACGCCGGATTGACTGTCGATATCGCCAAGGCACAACGGCAACTGGGATGGCAAGCGCCCTACACAACGGCCGAGGCCCTGATTAAAACTGGTAAGGAATACACACACACATCATGAAACGACTATTCGACCTCCTGCTGGCCCTGATGGCGACCGTCATCCTCGCATTGCCGCTGCTCATCGTCGCCCTGACAGTACGCCTGACCTCCCCAGGTCCTGTCCTGTATTGGTCGGATCGCGTGGGCCAACGCAACCGTATTTTCAAGATGCCAAAATTTCGCACGATGCGTATCGGCACACCGGCAGTAGCCACCCACCTGCTGCAGAATCCCGCGCAATTTCTCACGCCCGTCGGCTCCTTCCTGCGCAAGTCGAGCCTCGATGAACTGCCGCAACTGTGGAGCATCCTTGTCAACGACATGAGTTTTGTCGGACCGCGGCCTGCCCTGTTCAATCAGGATGACCTGATCGCCTTGCGCACGGAACACGGCGTCGACCGGTTGCTGCCGGGCTTGACGGGCTGGGCCCAGATCAATGGCCGCGACGACTTGCCCATACCACAAAAAGTGCAACTCGATCTGGCATACCTGAAACAGCAGTCCCTGGCACTGGATATCAAAATCATCTTTTTGACGTTCCTGAAAGTGATCAAACGCGACGGCGTCACACACTGACACGACCTGCCGCGCCTCTGCGCGGCAGGTGTATTTAACCTAGCTCTCTCTGTCTACCATGCCTGAATTCGAAAAAAAAATCGCCTCCCTGGAACAGCTGAAACAACGCGTTGCGGCCCTTCCCAAGCCAGTCGTCATGACCAACGGCGTGTTCGACATCCTGCACCGCGGGCATGTAACCTATCTGGCACAGGCACGGGCCTTGGGCGGCTCGCTGGTCGTGGCGGCAAATACCGACGCCTCCGTCAAGCGCCTGAACAAGGGAGATGACCGCCCGCTGAATGCCTGCCCGGACCGCATGGCGGTGCTGGCAGCGCTCGAATCGGTCAGCCTGGTCGTGGCATTCGAGGACGATACCGCGTTACAAGTCGTCTGCGAGGCCCATCCCGATATTTACGTCAAGGGCGGGGATTACCAGATGGAGGCCATTCCAGAAGGGCAGGCAGTGCTCGCCTATGGAGGGCAGGCGGTGGCAATCGACTTCCAGCATGACCGCTCGACCTCCAAGCTGCTGGCCAAGGTGCGCAGCCAGGCGCCAGGCTAAGTAGGTTGCAATAAATTATTGTGATTTCTGACTTCCATAACCGGCGCTCTGTGGTGTTGCCCGCTGCTAGCAGTGCTCGCACTGCGTCGCAGCGGGCGCCTTGCAGAGCATCCGGCTCTGTTCGTCATAACTTCACAATAATTTCCCACGACCTACTTAGCAGGCAGGCGCGCCATGTTTTCAGCCATTCCATTAACATGCACGCCAGTGTGATTGCAAATACCGCAAGAATTTTTCCTTGCCTGGTTTGACAATCACCATACTTTTTTTGAATTTATCCGGTGAAGAATATTCATCGAAAGTTTTTTAACATCAAGCGTATCAAATCCACCCTTTCTTACCTTGATGTTTACATCGATAATACTTCTGACATATGCCATGCGCGGATATTGCGCAGAAAAAAACAGGCTTATCGAGTCGAATCACAATAATTTTTAGCCAAACAATGAAATCCATTCTTGATTTATCTCGGTTCCATAAGCAGATGATCGCGGCAACGGCAGATTTAATTCTTCTGCCGATTACGTTCTGCATCGCCATCCTGCTACGCTACGATTCGGTCAATACGGCTCTGTTCATGAGTTATCTGTACCTGATCGTCGCTGTGCCGCTCATTTCTCTGCCCATATTTATACGACTGGGCCTATACCGGGCGGTGATACGCTTCATCGATCAGAAAATCATTTTCTCGGTCATTCTCGGCGTCACGATTTCAGTGGCCCTGCTGGTCGCGCTGGCGGCCTTCATGACCCACATGGTCGGCATGTCGCGCGGCGTGTTCGGCATTTACTGGATCAGTGCCATCGCTTACGTGGTGGCCAGCCGCTTCCTGGCGCGCGGCTTCCTGTTACACCCAAGCAAACGCCAGGGCATGGTGCGGGTGGCCATCTATGGGGCCGGCAGGGCTGGCACGCAACTGGCCAGCGCCTTGCGTGCCGGCCATGACTACCTGCCCGTGGCCTTCATTGACGACAACAGCGAACTGAATGGCATTACCATTTCTGGCATGAAGGTGTACGGCACCGCCGACTTGTCCGATGTGATCGCCCGTACCAGCATCAGCGAAATCCTGCTGGCCATGCCGTCCATTTCAAAAAACCGGCAAAAGCGCATCCTCGACAAGCTCGAGCCTTTAAAAGTGCATATCAAAGTCACGCCTCCGGTGGAAAGTCTGGTCAGCGGCGAGCTGCGCCTCCAGGATATCCGCAACATCGAAATTGAAGACTTGCTGGGACGCGACCAGGTCACGCCAGACGCCGGGCTGATTGCCGCCTGCATTACCGGCAAATGCGTCATGGTCAGCGGTGCGGGGGGCTCGATCGGTTCCGAGCTGTGCCGTCAGATCGTTACCTTGCGTCCGACACGCCTGATCCTGCTGGAGATGTCGGAATTTGCCCTATATTCCATCAAACAGGAATTGCTGGGAATAAAGTCGTCCCAAGGATTGCATTTTGATTTACTGCCTTTTCTCGGTAGCGTGCTCGACACTGAAAAATGCAAAAAAATCATGACGACCTACGTCGTCGATACGGTGTACCACGCGGCTGCCTACAAGCACGTGCCGCTGGTCGAGCATAATCCGATCGAAGGCGTGCGCAACAATGTGTTCGGAACCTTAAGCATCGCCAACGCGGCCATTGCCAGCGGCGTCAAATGCTTCGTGCTCATTTCCACGGACAAGGCCGTGCGACCGACCAATGTCATGGGCTCGACCAAGCGTCTGGCCGAGCTGATTTTGCAGGCATTCGCCCGCAACCAGAAGCACACCCGCTTCTGCATGGTTCGCTTCGGCAACGTCCTGGGATCGTCCGGCTCCGTCGTGCCCCTCTTCCGCAAACAGATCGAAGCGGGTGGCCCCATTACCCTGACGCATCCTGAAATCACGCGCTACTTCATGACCATCCCTGAAGCGGCGCAACTGGTATTGCAGGCGGGCGCCATGGGAGAAGGCGGCGATGTCTTCGTGCTGGACATGGGCGAACCGGTCAAGATCATCGACCTTGCGGAACGGATGATCCATCTCAGCGGCCTGGAAGTGCGCAGCAAGACAGCGCCGGATGGCATTGCCATTGAACATGTAGGCTTGCGTCCAGGTGAAAAACTATATGAGGAATTGCTGATCGGCGACAATGTCGAAGGAACCAGCCACCCGCTGATCATGCGGGCCCAGGAATCTGAAATTGCCTGGGCCGAATTGCACGCCATGCTGAAAGAAATGGATCGCGCCTGCAGCCAGTTCGACTACGAAGGGGTCCGTACCTCACTACGCACCATCATCAAGGAATACAGCCCGCAATGTGGCATTGAAGACTTTATCTGGCTGGAGCAGCGTACGCAACAGTCTCGTCCATTGCAGGAAACCCCTGGCGCATCCGTCATGTTGTAACACTGGCAAGGCTGGCTGGCGCAAACTCCGGATCGCGCCAGACAGTGAGGCTATACAAACTGTCACAATTAGGCACGGCGCAGCAGAATTGAAACGCTATAATATAAAGAATTGCGCGTTGTTTAGCCATCATGACAACGTTACTCTTCGCCTGGCAGACATCGACCTAACAAAGGCAAGCTCAGGTGGAATCAGCACCATGCGCCTCGCCCCAGATATAAACCACATACTTGAAACTCCTGCAGCAAGCATTTATTAAAATGAGAAATTATGTATAAAGAAGTAAAAATGATTGAAGGGGATGAGATCGATGAAAATATTCTTCCCGTCACCGATTTGCTGACGACCGTATGGCAGGGACGCCGGACTTTACTGGCGATTACCTTGCTTGCTGTGGCCGCGGGCCTGGCAGGCCGGATGTTATTTTCCGACTACAAGAGTGAAGGCTTCTTCCAGTTTGGCGGGGCTATTCCCATGGTCAAGAAAAACGCTGACAAGGAAAAAGAAAAGGAAAAGGAACCAAGCCCTGGCATCAAACTGGCTGACTACAAACGCTATGCTGCGGCGTTCAAATCGAACGAGCGCTTTACGGACTTCCTCGCTCAACACAAACTGGAACAAAGCGCCAGCACCGAGTCATTACGCCGGTCCTTTGCCTCGCGCGAAGGCGTTTCGAAGTGGATCGATCCGGTATTCCCGTTTACCAAACTTGATGCCAAGGAATTACTGGAAGATCCCAAGGATGGCAACAACAACGTCATTGGCTTACGCATCAGCTATGACGATAAGGATCCAAAAGTAGCACAAAACATCGTTGGACTACTGGGCCGCTACACGATGGATACCATCGTGTATATCATTTACACAGATATCCTGCGCTTCAAGCATGTCGAAATGACGGCCAAGATCACGGCGCTGGAAAATGAAATTATTGTAAATAATGAGCGCCTTGCTTACTTCCGTCGCAGCGGTGATGATTTAAAGAAAATTGTATCGCGCTATCCAGAAATAGCTGGCCAGGCTTCGCGTCAGATCGTTTCGGTCAATGATGAAACCGCGCGCTATCTGCCGCCAGTCACGCAATTGATGACCACAGAAGTACTGGCGTCGGAAGCGACCGAAAAAATACATAAGGCACGCCGCGAACAGCAGCAGAACTTGCTGTTGCGCGAGTATTACGACAAGGCAAAAATCCTGGTCGACAATACGAAATCCGGCGAAGATATCTTGCGCGGCCTGGAACCGGTAAAGGTTGAAGTCTTCAAAAACAAGAACATGGAAGACGATACAGTCAAGGAGGTCTTTAATCAGATCACTATCGACAATCAAACAGCGATCAGCCAGTACCTGGAAAAAAGCCGCTTCATTGCAGGTCCTAGCTTGCCAGAAAATCTGTCCTTGCGTCTGTCGGTCACCATTTTGTTCAGCCTGTTTGCCGGTTTCATTCTGTCCCTGGCCGTCATCTTCGGACGCAAAATGTTTAGCAAGACCTGAGTCTGGTATCAAACTGCCCGACCAGCATTCCGAGATGCCGCTCAGTAAAAACTAAGCGGCATTTTCTTTGCTAGAAACCACTCTACGCCACGACCTCGCTCGCTCGTGCTCGCGGCGCACCGGTCCCTGGCGATACCATGCCCCTTCTCCAGCACCGCTCCCTGGCGCGCACGGCGACATATCTGGCCATTACAAGGTCTTCATCAGGAGATCGCGCATCGTGCTGGCATTACGCTCCTCGCACACTGCAGCGCCGGCATGCTGCATGTGATACTGAATGAAAAACGGCCTGATCGCACAAGGCGATCAGGCCGTTCATCGTTACCCCGCATCAGTTTATTCCCGTTCGACAATATTCTGCATTTCCATACAGGATATTGCCTATACCCGACGTACAGGCACCATCAGTCCCTATTGCTTCAGCAAGCCACCCAACAACGCTGCCACCTTCTGCTTCGGCTTGGCCGCGACTGGCGCCATGCTGGCAGCAGCGGGAGCCGCTGCCTTGGCTGGCTCATACGGCTTCAGGAACCAGGGATCGGCCTTTTCGCGGCGGGCGCCAGGTCCAAAGGCGGGACGTGCACCGCGCTCGGCGGAGCGGCTGTCGCGGCTGCTGTCGCCAGCATGGCGGCTCTCTGGCGCGCGCGCGGGGCGCGCCTCGCTACCTTCGGTGCGGCGCGGCGGACGGCGCTCGCTGTCGCTGCTGCTGCTGCTGCGGGCAGGAGCCGGATTGAAACCCGTCAATTCGCCGCGCTTGATGCTTTGCTTGATGAGTTTCTCGATATCGACCAGCAAGCGCTCGTCTTTATCCGAATAGATCGAAATGGCGTCGCCCGAGGCGCCGGCGCGGCCCGTACGGCCGATGCGGTGCACATAGTCTTCCGCGTTGTACGGCAAGTCGAAGTTGATCACGCAAGGCAAGTCGGAAATATCCAGGCCGCGCGCCGCCACGTCGGTCGCCACCAGCACGTCGATCTCGCCCTTCTTGAACGCTTCCAGCGCCGCCATGCGCTCTTGCTGGCTCTTGTCGCCATGAATCGCCGTGGCGCTCATGCCTTCCTGCTCCAGCACGCGGGCCAGGCGCGAGGCGCCGATCTTGGTGTTCGAGAAGACGATGACCTGTTTCAGGTCGCGCTGGCGCAGCAGATGGGCGACCAGGGCATGCTTCTGGTCTTCCGTCACCTTGTAGACCACTTGCGTGACCTTGTCGGCCGTCTGGTTGCTGCGCGCCACTTCGATCGTCAGCGGATCGTTGAGGAAGGTGGCGGCCAGCTTCTTGATTTCTGGCGAGAACGTGGCCGAGAACATCAGGTTCTGGCGCTGCTTCGGCAGCAAGTTGATGATGCGCTGCAAGTCCGGCAGGAAGCCCATGTCCAGCATGCGGTCGGCTTCATCCATGACCAGCATCTGCACCTGGCTCAGACTGATATTCTTTTGCTCGATATGGTCGAGCAAACGGCCCGGCGTGGCGATGACAATTTCCACGCCGCCGCGCAAGATGACCGTTTGCGGCTTCATGTCCATGCCGCCGAAAACGACCGTCGAACGCAGCGGCGTGTGCTTGGCGTAGGCCTTGACATTTTCTGCCACCTGCACCGCCAGTTCGCGGGTCGGGGTCAGGATCAGCGCGCGTACCGGGTGGCGCGCGGGCGACATGCTGCTGCTGGCATGCGCCATCAGCAACTGGATGATCGGCAAGGAAAAACCGGCTGTCTTGCCGGTACCCGTTTGCGCAGCGCCCATCACATCGCGCCCTTGCAGCACCACGGGAATGGCTTGCTCCTGGATCGGTGTCGGACGGGTGTAGCCCTGATCGGTCAGTGCGCGCTGGATTTCAGGCGCAAGGCCAAAGTCGGCGAAAGTCAGGGTGGGGGCAGCGGATGCTGCAGGTGCAGGTGCAGGTGCAGCGGCGGGCGCCGCTTCAGGGGCAATCGCCGGGCTGGGCGTAGGAGTCGATTCGGTTTCAGACATAAATTTTCTGGTGTGCCTCCGCACTGCGGAAGCCATGCTTTCTCAATAAACAACATTTCGGGGCACAGGCAGCTCCGTCTTGCAAGCCATGGATCATCGTTCTTGCGGCACCTCCGTGCTCCGGGACATGCTGTATGGCGTATGCGGGAGCGTCGAAGAGATGTGCTGCGATGGCGGCGGAGATCGCGCCGGCGGAACATCGCGCGCAGAAGATACAATATCAGTGCTGTAAACGATACCCTAATTCACCGCAACTGTACACGGAAACCGTGATTTTTGAGCAAAAAGCGTTCCAGCAATGGCACGCCGGAATGCCGTATCATGCCTGCTCCTATGCCAACTCCTATGCCCGCTCCGATACCAGCTCCGCCGTCGCCTGCCCTCACCATGCCCACCCCGCCTTTCCCCCACGATCCGCAACCGCAAGCGCCCAGCAAGCCGGGCAATGACGAGTGTTGCCACAGCGGTTGCACCTTTTGCGTGCTGGAAATGTACCAGGAAGACCTGGCCGCCTACGAAGAGGCCCTGAGGGCGTGGCGGGGGCGCCAGCAAACCGCTGCCGCCCCCGCCACCCCAGGCATCAAGAAACCGCGCAAGCGCGCCTAATTTCTTAATTAAAAGCTTTCCCACTCATCCACTGGCGCCGTGCGACGCGCCGTGCTGGCCAACTGACGCGACACCGGTGCGGGCGCGACGACTGCCTGCGCCTTGACTGGCGCGCGCGGCCGGCTCACGGCGGTGCTGGCCACATCGAGCTTGAAGATGCTGACCACTTCGCTCAGGCTGGCGGCCTGCTCCTGCATCGATTCAGCCGCCGCGGCCGCCTCTTCCACCAGGGCCGCATTTTGCTGCGTCACCTGGTCCATCTGGGCGATGGCCTGGTTGACTTGCTCGATACCGGCGCTCTGCTCGCTGCTGGCGGCAGTGATCTCGCTCATGATGTCCGTCACGCGGGTGATGCTGGCAACGATGTCATCCATCGTGCGGCCCGCCTGGTCCACCAGTACGGATCCCGCCTCGACTTTCTCGACCGAATCCCCGATCAGGACCTTGATATCCTTGGCCGCCGCGGCCGAGCGCTGCGCCAGGTTGCGCACTTCGGTGGCCACGACGGCAAAGCCGCGCCCCTGCTCGCCCGCACGCGCGGCCTCGACGGCGGCATTCAGGGCCAGGATATTGGTCTGGAAGGCAATGCCGTCGATGACGGCGATGATGTCGACGATTTTGCGCGACGAGGCATTGATCGACGCCATCGTGCCCACCACTTCGCTGACGACCTTGCCGCCCTCGATGGCGATGCTCGACGAGGTCAGCGCCATGGTGTTGGCCTGGCGCGCATTGTCCGCATTCTGTTTGACGGTCGAGGTCAGCTCTTCCATCGAGGAAGCCGTTTCTTCCAGCGAACTGGCCTGCTCTTCCGTGCGCGACGACAAATCCTGGTTGCCGGCGGCAATCTGGCTCGACGCCGTAGCGATGGTATCGGTGCCGCTGCGCACCTGGCCCACCAGATTCTGCAGGCTGGCATTCATGTCTTTCAGGGCCTGCATCAATTGCCCCGTTTCGTCTTGCGATTGCACAACGATATGCGCAGTCAAATCGCCGGCCGCCACCTGGCGCGCCACGCCAACGGCCGCGATCAGCGGACGCGCCACGCTGCGCGCCACCCACAGCGCCAGCAGCATGCCGATGACGACGATGCCCACCAGCAAGCCGATCAAGCTGGCGCGCGAAGCCGCATACGTCGCATCGGCGCTGGCACTCGAGCGCACGCCGCCTTCTGTGTTAATCGACACCAGTTTATCCAGGGCCACCATCATGTCCGCCATGACCTTGGCCGACGCTCCCACGGCCAGCGCGCGCGCCTCTTCCTTCTTCATCTCGCGCGACAGGCTCAGCATGGTTGCGTGCAGGCGCATGAATTCATCGTTGAGCGTCAGGAAGCGCTCGAAGGCTTCCTGCTCACCCGGTTCGGAAATCAGGCGACGGTAGTTGTCCCCATCGGCCTTCAGCTTGGTCTGCGTTTCCGTCATGCGCGTTTCGTTCAGCGCCATGTCGGCATCCTGCGCGGCCAGCATGTGCGCCAGTTCCCAGCGGCGGAAATCGCTGACATCGCTGCGCATGGACATCGCCGCCAGCACGCTGGGCATCCAGTTGGTGGACAGGTCCGTCGACGCGGTATTGATACGCGCCATGGAAAAGATCGCTGACACGCCCAGCGCCGCCGTCAACAACAGCACAGCGCCAAACGACAAGATCAGCTTGGTGGCAATTTTCAAATCAAAAAACCATTTCATGCGTTGCTTTCCTTCATTAAACGGGTAAACGGGACAAGACAGGTGCGCGCACCGGCACATGCACGGCGCGGGCAATGAGGGCAGGGTGAAGCGGAAGTGACCAGGGTTGAAGAGCAAGCGCAGCAACTTCTATGGAAACGCGCATCAAATTTCCGCAAGGCAACATTTTATCACCGTCGTGCTGCCACGCAGAGTGGTTTGACCGCTGCCTGCGTCCAAAGTTCGCGTGTAGCGGGCCCCGTGTCGCATTATTTCCCAGACACCGTTGTTTCCGCAGGGAAAATACACAAGCAGGCGTAGGAGTCGGATGACACGAGGCAATGTTCCTAGCCTACATAAGCGCGTCGGCTCATCCGATGCACACCCACGCCCCCTGGTCCTATAGTGGATACAAGATTCAGCACAACGCTAGCAAGCCAGAAAAGCAGCGCCATCCAACAAAATCAGAAGACGAGGCCCTACCATGTACAAAGCTTATAGCAACCTGACCCCAGCAACGAATAGCCACGCCGCCGCCCAGCACAACTGGCAAGCCGCGCCGGCAACACCCATGATCAGCATCACGGGCGCGCAACAGAACGAATTGCTGCGCGCCTTGTCGCGCGCCGATCTGGAGCGCCTGTTTTGCCAGTTGGAACTGGTCGCTTTGCCTGCCGGCAAGCACCTGTTCGATTGCGGCGGCAAGATTGAATACACGTACTTCCCCACCAACGCCATCGTTTCCCTGCTGTATGTGATGGAAGACGGCGCCACCACCGAGATCGCCGTCATCGGCCGTGAAGGCGTCGCCGGCGTGGTGCTGTACGAAGCCGAGCGCGCCACCTGCACCGCCATCGTGCAGACGGCCGGCTACGGCTACCGCCTGAAAACGGCCTTCCTGCGTGAAGTATTCAATGAAGGCGGCGCGCTGGCGCAATTGCTGATGCGCTACACCAGCGCCATGTTTGCGCAAATGGCACAGAATGTGGTGGGCGGCCGTCATTGCAGCATCGAACAGAAACTGTGCCGCTGGCTGCTGGACCGCCTCGACCGTTCGTTGTCGAACGAGCTGAAGGTGACGCAAGACACCATGGCCAACATGCTGGGCGTGCGCCGCGAAAGCGTCACCGTCACGGCGCGCAAACTGCAGGACGAAGGCTTGATCCAGTACCGCCGCGGCACCGTCGAAGTACTCGACCGCGAAGGCCTGGAAGCGGCCGCCGGCAATTGCTACAAGGCCGCGCGCGCCGGTTTCGAACAATTCCGTAGCGGCATCAGCGCACATAACTAAGTAGCCAGAAGTAAACAAGTGCAGGGCGTTGCGACAGGAAAGCAACACCTTGCACCGCCAGTCTTGCCTTGCGTCTCCCCAGCCCCTATCATCCTCGTAGAAATTTCCCCATGGAAACCCTAGTTTCCATGGGTGCACTTGACGCGGTGTTTGACTAACAACTGGAGTCCGTAAGCATGAAACAGCACCACCTGATCGCCGCCTTGCTGGCAGGCATGTTCTGCGCTAGCCAAGCCCAGGCAGATATAGCCATCGCGGCTGACCTGGGTACGACTGGCGTCGGCGCGCACCTGAGCGTGCCGCTGCAATCGAATCTGAATGCCCGTTTTGGCGTCGGCTTCCTGAATTACTCCTACGACTCCAGCACCGACGACGTCGACTACAAGCTGAAACTCAAGCTGCGCACCTTCGACGCCCTGCTCGACTACTTCCCCATGGACGGCGCGTTCCGCGTGAGCGCCGGCGTCGTGTACAACGGCAACAAAATCGATGCCAAAGGCAAGCCGAACAAAAACGGCAGCTATACACTGAACGGCAACACCTATACGGCAGCCAGCGCTGGCCAGCTGGACGGCACCATCGATTTCCGCAAGGTCGCGCCCTACATCGGCATCGGCTGGGGCAACCCTGTGAAAGAAGCCGGCTGGGGCATTTCCAGCGACATCGGCGTATTGTTCCAGGGTGCGCCGAAAACCGCGCTGCGCAATACTGGCTGCGACCCGCTGGTGTGTGCTGCCCTGAAAACGGACGTGGCCGCTGAAAACGACAAACTGGCCGACAAGGTCAAGGATTTCAAGGCGTATCCGGTGCTGCGCATCAGTGCCAGCTACCGCTTCTAAGCTGGCACCAATCCGCCAGGCACGATATCGAGGCACGCTGCGGCGTGCCTTTTTTATATCCCTGGCACTTGAAAAGCATTGCGGGCCAGGCACTGCGGCACGCCGCGTCTAACCGGCGGCAACGGTGGCGACCGGCCACCAGCCCGGCCTGGCATCGTCAAACGAGTGGTATTCAGGCGCAAACGCGGCCTGGCCTGGATCATCAAAACTGCCCACCAGCAAGGCTACCGTCGGCGCATCGTCGATGGCGCCGATGGAACTGCCGCAAGCAGCGCAAAAGGCCCGGCTGGAATAGTCGGAAGAGCGGTAAGTGGCAGGTGCGCCGGCCGTGCCCGTCCAGCGTACTTGATCGCGCGCAAACTCCACCCACGCCACCGTCGGCACGCCCGTGTGCTGCTGGCAATTTCGGCACGAGCAGCTGTGCGGATTGCTGCCCTCGCCTGTTACTTCGAAGCGCACGGCGCCACATAAACAACCGCCTGCCTGCACCGCATTTTCCATTGCGTCTCCTCGTTTGCACCGTTGCGTACCCCGCCAGCTGGCACGATCCCGGTACAATATTGCCATGAAACCCTCTCTGGCGCGACCCGCAACGCAGCGCGCCGGCACTATGAAAGAATAAATGGAAGACATCAATTGCGAAGGCTTGCCGCACATCCGCGTACTGGCAGGCGAAAACACCGACGGCCCCGTGTATGAATCCCTGCCGGCGCGCCAGATCGACGAACACGTCTACGAACTGCTGGCCTCGCCCGGCCTGACCCTGAACCTGGCACGCGGCGACATCGTCAGCATCGCCGACCCGCTCGCCCCCGCCGAAGTCTTAAAGCGCGGCGGCAACTTCTGCATCCAAATCTATGCCGACGACGTGCCGCAAGAAGCAGTCGACCAGCTTGAGCGCGACGTGCAGGAGCAGCTGGGCGGCACCATGGATGGCCAGTACAAGGGCAATCTCACCTTCAGCGTGCCGGGACACCACGGCATCTACAACGTCAACGGTCCCTTCGACGCCTTCCGCACGGCAACGGGCGTGGAATGGTACTTCGCCAATATCTACGCCAACCTCGATGACGACGATGATGAAACATTGCTCAAGTGGTGGGTGGATAGGTAATCGCTGCTCAAGCAGTCACGGAGAGGGCGCCCGCCCATCCTCACCGCCCGCCAGCGCCCCCGGTGGCCGGCACCAGACGAACCTGCCCGTGACTGGCTGGTACAGCAAAGGCCCCTCGTCAGAAATGGCCAACAAGCAAGGCCAGCATGCTGCAAGCGCGGCCGGTGTCAGCGCATAAGCAAGCGTGCGACTGGCCATGAAAAAAACGGGTGCGGCTTCTGCAGCATGAAAATGGGAAGAGAGAAACCTTGCCATGCGACCCGCCTGCACCTGACCCTCGCTGGAAACGGAATCGAACTCGGCCAGCCAGTCCGGCCCCGATACTGTCGGCTGCAAGCGGTGTCCCTCGCGCAACTGCATAGGGTGTATTTCATCGGCATGGACCGACACATGGCGCGTCCACAGTTGCGCCGCCGCATCGGGCGTCAGCGCCTGCACCTGCGCCAGCGTTTCTGCCGAGATAGCGAAATCGGCGTCGAAGAAGGCCCAGTCCCGCTCAGCTTGCAGCGGAGGGCTGCCGTAGCCGTTCAAGAATGCGAAGGTTGACATATTTCAAGGTAGCGGCCCAGCACCTTATCCATGCCCAGTTCAAGACATTCGACCACCAGCGCATGGCCGATCGACACTTCCAGGATGCCGGGAATGTCCAGGAAACGCGCCAGATTGTGCAAATCGAGATCGTGCCCGGCATTCACGCCCAGGCCCAGCGCCTGTGCCCGCCGCGCCGCCTGCAGATACGTCTCAAACACGGCATCGCCCTGCGCGCGGCCATGGCTTTCCGCAAACCGTTCCGTGTACAGTTCAACGCGCGCCGCCCCCACTTCGCGCGCCCATTCCAGCGCCGGATAATCGGCATCGACAAACAGGCTGACGCGGATGCCCAGGTCGTTCAATTGCGCAATGGCGGGATGCAACAACGCTGCATGCTGCTCGATGTCCCAGCCGTGATCGGACGTCAATTGCCCCGGCATATCGGGCACCAGCGTGCATTGCGCGGGGCGGACCTTTTTCACCACATCCAAAAAATCCGCCGCCGGATAGCCCTCCACATTCAGCTCGCGTCCGCGTTCCGCGCACAGGCGCTGCAATGGAGCAACATCATCGTAGCGCGCATGGCGCTGGTCCGGACGCGGATGCAAGGTGATGCCAGCGGCGCCCAGATCGAGAAAGCGCGCGGAAAACGCGAGCAGGTCGGGGAAATTACGGCCGCGCGAATTGCGCAACAGGGCGATTTTATTGACGTTGACGGAGAGCTGGGTCATGGCGGAAATGGCGTGAGGGTGACGGGTGTGGCAGCGATTGTAGCGGATCGCCCGCTCGGGGCACCGCCAACCGAACTCGGCGCTACGTGCTACGATGCAAGACAAGTTCCACGCTATCAATACATACCATGACCTACCAGCTATTCCTGTTTGACCTGGACGATACCCTGCTCGATTTCAGGGCGTCCGAAAAACGCTCGTTCCTGCACACCATGCACGAACTGGGCTTGCGCGATGACATCGACAGCCTGTTCACCCAGTACCAGGCGATCAACGTCGAGCTGTGGAAACGTTTCGAAATGGGCACCGTGAGCAAGGACTTCCTGAAGGTGGAGCGCTTCCGCAAGACGTTTGCGCTGAACGGCATCGCCATCGACCCGGACCTGGCCAGCCGTTTGTATCTGGAATCGCTGCCGGATACGGTCGTACTCATCGATGGCGCCAAGCAAGTGTGCGAAACGCTGTCGCGTATCGGCGAAGTGGGCATCATCACCAACGGCGTCGAATCCATCCAGAACCGCCGCATCGCCGCCTCCGGCCTGAGCGACTACATCTCCTTCGTCGCCACCTCAGAAGCGTGCGGCCACGCCAAGCCGGACGTGCGCTTCTTCGAATACGCCGCCAACATGGCGCGCGCATTCCGCAAAGATACAACCATCATCATCGGCGACCGCCTGGACGCCGACATCCTCGGCGCCAACCGCTACGGCATAGCCAGCTGCTGGTTCAATCCGGACAGCATGGCCAACACCTCGGCGGCCATTCCCACTTGTGAGGTGGCCAGCCTGCACGACATCGTGCCAGCGCTGGGCATGATGCAAGTCAAGCTGAAACAGGCTTGATCTTCCACAAGCGCACCGGTGTCGAGCAACTGCTCGTGCAAAAGCACGAGTGACGGCAAGTACCCTGCCCGCCTGATTACGCGTCAAGAGATCAGTCACGCGTCAGCACTTCCAGCAACTCAATCTGGAAGATCAAATTGGAATGCGGCGGTATCAATCCCACCTGCCGCTCGCCATACGCCAGATGCGCCGGCACCCACAGCTTGCGCGTGCCGCCGACCTGCATGCCATACAAACCCAGAATCCAGCCCTGGATAACCTTGTTGTTGCTCAGCACGCAGCGAAAAGGCTCGCCCCGCTTATGCGACGAGTCAAACTCCGTGCCATCTTCCAGCCAGCCCCGGTAATGCGCCGTCACCAGCGCGCCACGCGCCGCCGCCTTGCCGTCACCCACGACGATATCGTCAATCTTCACTTCAGCCGTCATCTCGTTTCATCCTTCGTCAATCGTCATGCCGCGATTGTACGGCAGCATGCAAAAAGCCCCGGCAGTCACCCGCCGGGGCTCGTTCTATTCTTGCTGAATTCTGGTGGGCCTCCCGTGAGTCGAACACGGTACCAACGGATTATGAGTCCTTCTCAACGTGTAACATCATCCAACAATACCTTACATTACAATGACTTAGAGCCGGAACCGTAACTATATCCTGTCATTGCATGACTATGCCGTTGAACCTTCGTTGCCCCTCGTGGGGTACTGTCATTTAAATACGCTGGCCGGGGTCTTGAGAGCAGTCTTGCCACGTAATGAACTCCCCAATTCCCAAACAAGCTCGCGCGGCTCCCGGACGCCACCCTCAAGTGAGACAGATAGACCACTCCTTACCATGCAAATCAGCATCTGCCCATCGACGCTCTTGACTGCACCTTCAGTATACTTTTTGTCATCGTACACACAATATCGAGTATCGGACTTCGAAATCTTCGATTTCTCGACTCCGGCTGGATTGACCGCATCGGACTGGATACTTTGAGCGCCAGCTGCGGCACTCACAAACAAGAAAATCGCTGCGAAATATTGCAAAATTGACTCCTCAAATTAATGTTGCCAGAAAGAATTATTGCATAGAATGAGTAAAAAAAAATCAACTTTAGCAAGATGTCGTGAAACGCCCAAAAACATGCAAACACAATTTCGGCCTGATCGCTCTGCTTGACACGCCCAAGACCAAGTATATAATAAAACTTATATAGAAAAAGGAGGGCATCATGCTTGCATTCAAAGTAACAACTGTAGGTGGATCTGAGGGGCTGATCTTGAACAAGGAGGCCAAGCGCATCCTGAACGTGCAGAAAGGCGATACCCTGTATTTGACCGAGGCCCCGGACGGCGCGATGCGTATCACGCCGTACAACCCTGAATTTGAGCGCCAGATGGCCTTGGCAGAGTCGATCATGCACGACGACCGCGAGATCCTGCGGGTGCTCGCTAAATGAGCTGGCAATGGGTGCAGCGAGACACCGTTTTTGCGGTCCACGACAAGCAGCTCGCAGTGCACGGTGGATTGGCCGGCGTACGCGACCTCAACACCGTAGAGTCGGCGCTCAATCGGGCACCGAACCTCGACGTCTATGGCAATCCGCCCCCGGATGCTGCCGACCTTGCAGCAGCTTACATCTACGCCATCGCAACCAGCCACGGGTTTAGTGACGGCAACAAGCGTACTGCCTGGGTGATCGGTCGACTGTTCCTTGCCATCAATGGGGAGACGCTTGTGTTCAGTGAGATCGATGCCATCAATTTCATGCTGGCCGTCGCCGCCGGCAATTTGACGGAGCCGCAGACGGCCGACTGGATACGACAGCGCCTTATCACGACGTAAAGCAAGAGGAAAATCCCCAACAACACCCACGGCCCGCGTAACTGTCTGATACATTGCAAGGGTCAGCGCTGTGCTGGCTGAGGCACCCTGACTTTTTCGGACACTCTAGTTTGGTAAACTTCACCAACTGGAGAACTGATGACACGCTCAAAAACCTATACACCGGAGCTTCGGGAAAAAGCGGTAAGACTGGTTCTGACACAGACCAAACCTTGCGCTGATTGTCACGCGCAAAAAAAGCCCCGGCAGTCACCCGCCGGGGCTCATTCTATTGCTGCAAATTCTGGTGGGCCTCCCGTGAGTCGAACACGGCACCAACGGATTATGAGTCCGCTGCTCTAACCAAGCATGAGCTAGAGGCCCAAGGGGGACTGCGGCGTGGCGGCGCTGTTGATGCCCGCCTCGCGCGGCCGTTTTGGAAACGGACACGCGAGGATAGGGGTATCAGGGGCGCACGTCAAGCCCTATTGGCTTCTAGTTGCCTTCCAAGAAGCTTTTCAGCTTGTCGGAGCGCGATGGGTGGCGCAGCTTGCGCAGCGCCTTGGCTTCGATCTGGCGGATGCGCTCGCGCGTCACGTCAAATTGCTTGCCTACTTCTTCCAGCGTGTGGTCGGTGGACATCTCGATGCCGAAACGCATGCGCAGCACTTTGGCTTCGCGTGGTGTCAGGGAATCGAGCACGTCCTTGACCACGCCCCGCATGGACGCGTGCAGCGCTGCGTCGGCAGGTGCCAGGGTGTTGTTGTCCTCGATGAAGTCACCCAAGTGGGAATCGTCGTCGTCGCCGATCGGCGTTTCCATCGAGATCGGTTCCTTGGCGATTTTCATGATCTTGCGGATCTTGTCCTCTGGCATTTCCATCTTGATCGCCAGGGTGGCCGGATCGGGTTCCGCGCCCGTTTCCTGCAGGATCTGGCGCGAGATCCGGTTCATCTTGTTGATCGTCTCGATCATGTGCACGGGAATGCGGATCGTGCGCGCCTGGTCGGCGATCGAACGCGTGATGGCCTGGCGGATCCACCAGGTCGCATAGGTCGAGAACTTATAGCCGCGGCGGTACTCGAACTTGTCGACGGCCTTCATCAAGCCGATATTGCCTTCCTGGATCAGATCGAGGAATTGCAGGCCGCGGTTCGTGTATTTCTTGGCGATCGAAATGACCAGGCGCAAGTTGGCCTCCGTCATTTCGCGCTTGGCCTTGCGCGCCTTCATTTCACCGGCCGCCATCTGGCGGTTGATGTTGCGCAAGTCCGGCAGCGGCAATACAACCCGCGCCTGCAGGTCGATCAGGCGCTGCTGCAGTTCCTTGACGGTCGGAATGTTGCGGCCCAGTATGGCGCTGTACGCGTGTCCTGCGTTGACTTCGCCATCGACCCAGTCGAGGTTGGTTTCATTGCCGGGGAAGACCTTGATGAAGTGGGCGCGCGGCATGCCGCAGCGGTTCACGGCCACGTCAAGGATCTGCTTCTCGATATGGCGCACTTCGTCGACCTGGCCGCGCAGGGTATCGCACAGCTTTTCCACCACCTTGGCCGTGAAGCGGATGCCCAGCAACTCTTGCGAAATGGCATCCTGCGCCTTGGCGTAGGGCTTGGAGTTGTAGCCTTCTTTCTCGAAAGCGCGGCGCATCTTGTCGAACTGCTGCGAAATGACGGCGAATTTTTCCAGCGCCGTGCGTTTCAGCGTTTCCAGCTGCTCGGCAGAGAAGCCGGCCGCGCCGGAAGCGTTCGCCTCTTCCTCTTCTTCGACTTCCTCTTCTTCCGCTTCGCCTTCTTCCTCGTCTTCTTCGACGGGAGCGGCCACGACAGGCGCGGCGGCGACCGGTTCGCTTTCATCGACGAGGCCGTCGACGATTTCGTCGATCTTGATCTCTTCGTTGGCGATGCGGTCGGCGGCGGCGATGATCTCGGCGATCGTCACGGGACAGGCGGAAATGGCCTGGATCATGTCTTTCAAGCCATCTTCGATGCGCTTGGCAATCTCGATCTCGCCTTCGCGCGTCAGCAGCTCGACCGAGCCCATTTCGCGCATGTACATGCGCACGGGGTCGGTGGTGCGGCCAAAGTCGGAATCGACGGTCGATAATGCGGCCTCGGCCGCCGCTTCCGCCTCGTCATCGCTGGTGACGACGGCAACGTTATCGGACAGCAACAACGTTTCCGCATCAGGCGCGTGTTCGTAGACGGCGATGCCCATGTCATTGAAGGTACCGATGATGCCTTCGATGGCTTCCGGATCGACGATGTTTTCAGGCAAGTGATCGTTGATTTCCGCGTAGGTCAGGAAACCGCGTTCCTTGCCGAATTTGATCAGTGTCTTGAGTTTCTGGCGCCGGCGCTCGAGTTCTTCCTCGCTCGCTTCCGTATCGGACGAGAAGGCGTCTTTCAGCAGCGCGCGCTCCTTCGCCTTGCGGTCCTTGGCCTTGGCCTTGTCGACGGCCTTCAGTTCGGCCCGCTCGACGGCGTTCAGGGCGGCGACTTCATCATTTTCTGGCTGGAATTCTTTTGGCTTGCGGCCGCGGCGGCCTGGTACTTTTACCGACGGCAAGACATACCCGGACGTATCGATGGCCGCCAGGGTGGCAGCGTCGGTGGTCTGGCTGACCACGGGCGCGCTGGTCACGCGCGCTTCTGGCCGGTCGAGCGCCTTTTCGGCTTTCGTGGTAACTTTAGTGGGCTTTACAGCCGCTTTGGATTCGGGTTTCTTGATTGGCACAGGCGCTTTCGATTACACAACGACTTGCTTTACGGTGGATTAGGATAAAGTTTGCTGCCAGTTCCCTGTCTACCTGCGGGAACCACCATCTTCGAACCTGCCGACAACGCAAATCCGACACTGTTACGTTACTTACACCTCATCGGCCACGATCCGCGGGAAGCGCAGCAATTCCTGTCCACCGGCTGTTGCCAGCCGTCTCGGCAAAAATTCCTGCATCGACCGCGTTGGGAGCGAGAGCCTGGCGCGGCTTGCCAGCGTCTGCGAGCCTTGCCCGCAACGCCGAAAACGCCAGTTGGCCCTGGCTGCCGACACGATCCACCGCGCCGATCAAGAGCCTAACTTACTGAAAACAAATACTATTTACGAAACAGAACTAGCTTGCCAAAGCACACAATACTTAGCATTTAATTATAGCACGCGAAAAATGTTTTTCCAGTGCGCGCCATACCCTCAGAGCAAGATTAGCGATTCACCAACTCGGCATCGCGCTCACGCTCCAACTCGCCTTGCTCCTGCGTGATTTCGCGGTAGCGTACACCAATTTTCTCCGATGGCAAACCCGACGCAAACAATTGCTGCAATTCCGCCTTCAAGGCATTCAATTTGATCTCGCGGATGGTGCTCACCAGCCACGACAATTCGCTGTCGTAATCGGATTCCGTGCCGGCCGCGATCTCGCCGATGATCTCGTCGTATTCGCTGCCCAGCTCCTTCAATTGCTGCGCCAGCGCGGCAAAACTGCCGTGCTCGCCCAGCGCCTGGCCCACGGCCACCAGCTGCCCCAGGCTGTGGGCTGCATCCGGCCCCAGGTGCTGGAAAGCGGTCAGCGCCGCCTCGTCGATGCGCAGGCTCAGGGGCGGATGCGCCACCAGCATGCGCATGATCTTCAATTCCAGGCCCACGGGCACAGGGCGGCCCGATTTCGGCGGCGCGCGGCGCGCCACGGCAACGGGTTTCGCCAGCTCGAACAGGGCTTCGATCTCGGCCGGCGTGGATTGCGTCAGCTGCGCCAGGCCGCGCACGATTTGCAGGCGCAAGGACGACGGCGCCATCAGTTGCAGCAGGGGCTTGGCGTCGAACTGCACGCGGGCACGCCCTTCCGGCTCCGACAAATCATGCTCGCCCGACACTTCTTTCAGCAAGAATTGCGACAGCGGCATGGCTTCATGCACTTGCTGCTCAAAACCCTCGGTGCCGAATTCGCGGATATAGCTGTCCGGATCGTGTTCCGACGGCAAGAACAGAAATTTGATCGTTTTATTGTCCGACACGTGGGCCAGGCTCGCTTCCAGCGCGCGGCGCGCGGCGCGGCGGCCAGCCTTGTCGCCGTCAAAGCTGAAAATCACGTTATCGGTCTGGCGCAGCAGTTTTTGCACGTGGGTGGGCGTGCACGCCGTGCCCAGGGTCGCCACCGCCTGCGGGAAACCCATCTGCGCCAGCGCCACCACGTCCATGTAACCCTCTGTCACCAGCACATAGCCGGCATCGCGGATGGCCTGACGCGCCTCGAACAGCCCATATAGTTCGAAACCCTTGGAAAACAAGGGGGTTTCCGGCGAGTTCAGGTATTTCGGTTCGCCATGGTCGAGCACGCGGCCACCAAAGGCGATGACCTGGCCCTTGGTATTGCGGATAGGAAACATGATGCGCTCGCGGAAACGATCATAGCGCTTGCGGTTATTGCCCTCTTCATCGACCTTGTCGATCACGAGACCGGCCTCGGCCAGGGCCGTCACGTCGTAATCGGGGAAGACGGAACGTAAATTGTCCCAGCCGCCGGGCGCAAAACCCATGCCGAAGCGAGCGGCCACTTCGCCCGTCAAGCCCCGGTTCTTCAGGTAGGCGATGGCTTCCGGCGCGTGGCGCAACTGCCCGCGGTAGTAATCGCAAGCCTGCGTCATGGCGTCGGACAGGGCCATGCTTTGCGCCTGGATCTGCGCGCGCTGGGCCGGCGGGATCTTGTCATCGGCTTCCGGCACGACCATGCCCACGTTCTGCGCCAGGTCCTTGACGGCGTCGACAAAGCCCATGCCCGAGTATTCGATCAGGAAACCGATCGAGGTGCCATGCGCGCCACAACCGAAGCAGTGGTAGAACTGCTTGGTGGGGCTGACGGTAAAGCTGGGCGATTTTTCACTGTGGAACGGGCACAAGCCCATGAAATTGGCGCCACCTTTTTTCAGTTGCACATAGCGGCCCACGACATCGACGATATCGACGCGGTTGAGCAAATCGGAAATGAAGGATTGAGGTATCACTGGCTAGGGCGGGTCTTGTTATAGGTCAGACTATACTACCGCACGTGGCCTGAGGTTGAGCCAGGTCAACGTGTGGGCGATTTGAGCGGCTGCCAGCATGGGCCGGCAGCCGATGACTACGATGACTGCTTACGCGGCCGGCGTCAGGGCTTTCTTGACCAGGGCGGACACCACCGTCATGTCGGCGCGACCGGCCAGCTTCGGCTTGACGATGGCCATGACCTTGCCCATGTCTTGCGGACCGGCGGCGCCCGAGGCGGCCACGGCGGCAGCCACTTCAGCCACCACTTCTTCATCCGACAGTCCGGCAGGCATGTAGCCGGCCAGGTGCACCAGCTCGGCTTTTTCGATGTCAGCCAGGTCGGCACGGCCACCGGCTTCGAACTGGGTGATCGAATCCTTGCGCTGCTTGATCATTTTTTCCACGATGGCCGTCACGTGGGCATCCGTCAATTCGATGCGCTCGTCGACTTCCTTGCGCTTGATTTCCGCCAGCAACAGGCGAATCGTGCCCAGCTTGCCCGCTTCCTTGGCGCGCATGGCGTTTTTCATGTCTTCGGTAATTTGTTCTTTCAAGCTCATGGCAATCCTCGTGTTGGTAAGTAGGGTCGATACTCATGTGCACTCCAAGCAGGCAGCCACAAAAGCGAAAACCCGCTGCGGCGAACCGGAGCGGGTATGCGACTCATCTGAAGTATCACTCCAGGCGAATCAAAACAAAACCCGTGGCGAACAATGCGCCGAACTACCCGGGTTGGTTCTGACTGAACAGTCTTAGAATAATTTTTTCGGCAGTTGTTGGCTGCGGATGCGTTTGTAATGACGCTTTACAGCAGCTGCCAGCTTGCGCTTGCGCTCAGCTGTTGGCTTTTCGTAGAATTCGCGTGCGCGCAATTCGGTCAGCAGACCCGTTTTTTCGATGGTGCGTTTGAAGCGACGCATTGCGACTTCGAACGGCTCGTTTTCTTTAAGGCGAATAGTGGTCATGTAAAATTCAAACCGTTGAGGTGGTGTATAGGAAGAGATAGATAGTAGCAGCTTTTATTCGGAAAGGGAAGCCCCTCCCCCACTTGCGTGCGGCATGCAGCCTGAGATTGCCGCCCGGTTGTGGCGTAAACCACGCATGCGGACGGCAACATCGCTTAAACGGCCATCTTGCGACGGCGCGCCATGAAACCCAGCAAACCCAGGCCAGCCAGCAGCATGGCATACGTGCCCGGTTCCGGCACGGCACTGACATTCATGCTGACACCGTCCAGGAAGGCCGATGTATCGTGGGCATTGCCCGGATTGGTGCCGGCAAAGCTCAGGGTATGGCTGCCTGCGCCGATATTGAGTGCGTTCACATTGAAGCTGGTCCAGCCCGTGCTGCTCACGCCATACTGGCCCAGCTGCGTGCCATCCAGGCTAACCGTCACGGACTGGCCCTGGTCGTAACCAGGGCGCAGCGCCAGATTGAAGGCGAAGGTGTAATTGGCCGCACCCGTGCTGACGAAGCTTTGCGAGACCGATGCCGTATTTTGCAGGAAGGCAAAGGCATTTCCCTCTTGCGCCACACCATTCCAGGCCGTGTTGCTGGCCGACACGCCGGCTCTGCCCGTGAAGCTCCAGCCCGGCGCCACGTCACCATAGACATAGCCGCCACCGACGGTATTGTTTTCAAAACCGCCATTGCTCAGCACGGGCGTGCTGGCAAAGGCGCTGGTGCTGAGCAAGGCAACTGCAGCGGCGGCGATCAGGCGTTTCATGGTGACTCCAGGGTAATGTTTATTTAATTGCCATCAGACACAAAAAATGTCTGGAAGTCAATTTACATGCCAAGTATTCAACATCGTTTCATTGAAGTCAAGAAAATTATCACCTGCGGTCACAAACTGCGGCCACGCAACAACCAAGTATTACTGCAGGGCAATTCCTGCCGCCACGCCCGATGCCCAGGCCCACTGGAAGTTGTAGCCGCCCAGCCAGCCCGTCACGTCGACCGCTTCGCCGATGAAATACAGGCCCGGCACCTTGTTGGCCATCATGGTCTGCTGCGACAGTTCGCGCGTATCGATGCCACCGCGTGTCACTTCGGCCTTGCGGTAGCCTTCGGAACCGTTCGGCACGATGGACCAGGCATTGATGGCCTGTCCCAGCTTGCGCAGCTGGGCGTCGGGCATGTCGGCGATGCGCGCATCGGGCGCCAGGCCGTTGACGGCCAGCAAGCAGTCAGCCAGGCGCTGCGGCAGCCATTGCGCCACGATATTGCCCAACTGCTTCTTCAGGGTGCCCTTGCCTTCGATGAGGGTCTGCGCCACGTCCACTTCCGGCAACAGGTTGATGACGATGGGCTCGCCCGGCAGCCAGTAGCTGGAAATTTGCAAAATCGCCGGACCGGACAGGCCGCGATGGGTAAATAACAAATCTTCGCGGAAACGCGCACCCGTTGCTTTGCGGCCTTTCAGGCTACCAGTTTCCACATCCACTTCCAGCGCGATGCCGGACAGTTCCGCGAACGGCGCCCAGCTGTCCGCATCGAATGTCAGCGGCACCAGGGCCGGACGCGGCTCGACCATCATCAGATCGAATTGCTTGGCGATGCGGTAGGCAAAATCCGTGGCGCCGATCTTCGGGATCGACAGCCCGCCCGTGGCGATGACGATGCTGGCCGTCTCGATGTCGCCGCCATCGGTCTGCAGCACGAAGCCACCATCAGCTTGCTGGATAACATTGTCGATCTTGCACGGCATGCGCCAGTGCACGCCGCCAGAGGCGCACTCGTCCTTGAGCATGTCGATGATCTGCTCGGCCGATTCATTGCAGAATTGCTGGCCCTTGTGCTTCTCGTGGTAGCCGATCCGGTATTTTTTCACCAGCGCGAGGAAATCCTGCGGCGTGTAGCGCGACAGCGCGCTCTTGCAGAAATGCGGATTCTCCGAGAGAAAATTTTGCGGGGTGGCGTTAATATTGGTGAAATTACACCGCCCACCACCCGAGATGCGGATCTTTTCGGCCAGCTTGGCCGCGTGATCGATCAACACCACGCGCTTGCCTTGCTGGGCGGCAACAGCCGCACACATCATGCCGGCCGCGCCCGCGCCGATCACTGCCACATCAAATTGTTTTGCCATAAGAATTCCGCTCACCGCTGATTACAAAGACGCCATTGTAAACTGCGGCGACGCGGCTAGCGTGGCCGTGCAGCAATCTGCCGCGATGCCATCAGGCATTGCTCCACTTGCCCGGCGATCGACGGCGGCACGGGCACCTCGCCGCGCAGCACGGCAGCGATCCAGGCGGCCGTGGTGGCCGCATCGCGCTCGGCGGGCAAATGTGGCAACTGTTCCACCAGCAATTGCTTTTCCACCAGCACCGTGCGCTCTGCGCCATGAAACCAGTCGATCTGCTGCGCCTTATTGGCGTTGGCCACCGTCTCGCCTTCCGTACCGCGCATCAGGAAAGCATCGCCGCGCGCAGGATCAGAAGCCGTCAGGAAATATTCACCGAGCATTTCCAGGTATTCCGGATGCGTGTACGACACCAGGCGCAGGGCCGGCCCGGTGAACGGCTGCATGATCTTCACCAGGGTATGCGTGGAATTGCGCACGCCCAGCACGCGCCGCAGCGACAGCATGTGTGCCAGGCGCGGCGCCAGCGCTTCGATGGACAAAAAGGCGACTTCCCCGCGCATCATGGCGGCCTCGGCCTGCGCATGGTCCGCCGAGGCCGGCACGCCCAGCGCGGCCAGTACTTCGGCCGTGGTAATGCGGCCCGGGTCGCTCGTCACGCCATGCACGAGCACGGGGGCGCCCGCACGCGCCAGCAGCAGCGCCAGCAAGGCCGTCAGATTGGCCATCTTGCGCGCGCCGTTGTAGCTGGGAATGATGATCGGGGCGAATTCACCGGCCGGCGCGGCCAGCGGGGCGAACGAGGCTTCGGCAGCGTCGAGGAAACCGGCGATCTCGTCCACCGACTCACCCTTGATGCGCATGGACAGCAAAATACCGCCCAGCTCCAGGTCCGACACGCGGCCCTCAAGCATGGCGCGGTACAGGGCGCGGGCATCCATGCGCGTCATGCTGCGCGCGCCGTTCTTGCCGCGTCCTATTTCTTTGATGAAACGTGCAGCGGGGAATGGCTCACCGGCCACATCGGTATGGGGGATGGAAACAGTCGTCATGGCGCCAGCTTACACGGATTGGCGCAGATGCAACAGCCGGGCAAGCGGAAGCGGGGTGTGGCGGGCGCGGAAGCGGCCAGCCTGCCACAATAACAACTCATCCGCTGCCATTTGGCGGCCAGCCACGCCGCCAGGCCGCATTTCCGCTACACTATTGCCTCTTAAAGAACGCAATAGCGAAAGCCGAGCCAGAATCATGAATACGCCAGACATCGAAAATATCAACGTCACTTCCTTCGCGCCCATGCCGACACCGGCCGAATTGCACGCCAAACTGCCGCTGTCGGAGAGTGCCTTCGACACCGTCAGCCGCGGCCGCGAAGCGCTGCGCAACATCATCGACCGCAAGGACCAGCGCCTGTTCGTCGTCGTCGGTCCGTGCTCGATCCACGACCCCGTCGCCGGCCTCGATTACGCACGCCGCCTGAAAGCGCTGCAAGAGGAAGTCAAGGACACGATGCTGCTGGTGATGCGCGTATATTTCGAAAAACCGCGTACCACCACGGGCTGGAAAGGCTATATCAACGACCCGTACATGGACGATTCGTTCAAGGTCAACGAAGGCATGGAAAAGGCGCGCCAGTTCCTGCTCGACGTGTGCGAACTGGGCATGCCGACCGCCACCGAAGCGCTGGACCCGATCTCGCCGCAGTACCTGGGCGACCTGATCGCCTGGACGGCCATCGGCGCGCGCACCACCGAATCGCAGACGCACCGCGAAATGTCGTCCGGCCTGTCGACGCCAGTCGGCTTCAAGAACGGCACCGATGGCGACATCAGCATTGCGGTGAACGCGATCCTGTCGTCGGCGCACCCGCACTCCTTCCTGGGCATCAACGCCGAAGGCAATGTGGCCATCGTGCGCACGCGCGGCAACGCGTACGGCCACGTGGTGCTGCGCGGCGGCGACGGCCGCCCGAACTACGATTCGGTCTCGATCGCCATCGCCGAACAGGCGCTGGCCAAAGCCAAGCTGCCGGCCAACCTGGTGGTCGACTGCTCGCACGCGAACAGCTATAAAAAGCCCGAACTGCAGCCGCTGGTGATGGCCGACGTGGTCAACCAGATCCGCCAGGGCAACCACTCGCTGGTGGGCGTGATGATCGAATCGAACATCGTTGGCGGCAACCAGAAGATCCCGCAAGACCTGTCGCAACTGACCTACGGCTGCTCCGTCACCGACGGCTGCATCGACTGGGACACGACGGCGACCATGCTGCGCGATGCGCATGCGCATTTGCTCAATCGCCCGGCGTAAAATATTACGGCCAACAATGTTGTCGGATTACGGCCCTGTGGGCCTAATCCGACCTACCCGGACAGCCATAGGTCGGCTTAGCGCGCAGCGCGCAAGCCGACACCACCACCAGGCATATCACGCCATCTGCACATGCGGCAGCACGGCGAACGATCCCGCCAGCGCCTGTTCGGCCTTGCTGGCCGGGATATTGAGTTCATTGACGTCCAGGTAGATGCGCCCGTCCATGATGCGCACGGCGTACAGGCGCGCCATGCCCTGCACGGGCGCCACCAGGCGGCCCGAATCGAGCTCGATGATCCAGCTGTTCTTCGGCCCCATCAGATTTTTCTCCATCAGCACCCCATGCGCCAGCGGGCCGCCCAGGCACGGCACCGTGTCGAGCAGCGCGTACACCGTGTCGTCCGCTGCGCGAAACAGCGCCACGCCCGGCAAATCCTGCCACGCCAGTCCCCGCTGCACCATGCGCGCGCCCGCCTGCGGCATGTCCTTCAGACGGCAAATCATTTTCCATTGTTCCGGCATTGCTAGCTCCTTGAAAAAGGCACACGCTTGCCTAAGCAAGAGCGGTGCCAGTGCCAAGACAGGCAAAGAAAGGGGGGATCGGGAGCAAAACAGCAGTGCGGCGCACTGCGCAAGTGCACACTGCCGCCGAAATGGTGCGCCGGCCACACGCTGGACTGCCCGGCTTTCCTTTACAATGGCGGCTTCCTCTCCCTCTATTTAGCACCTTCATGATTGTTCTTGGCGTCGAATCCTCCTGTGACGAAACCGGTCTGGCCTTGTACGACACGCAGCGCGGCCTGCTGTCGCACGCCCTCTATTCGCAAGTCGCCATGCACGAGCAATATGGCGGCGTGGTGCCCGAACTGGCGTCGCGCGACCATATCCGCCGCGCCATCCCGCTGCTGGAAGAGACGCTGACGAAGGCCGGCATCACCCTGCCCGAGATCGACGCCATCGCCTACACGCAGGGTCCTGGCCTGGCCGGCGCGCTGCTGGTTGGTTCCTCCGTCGCCTGCAGCCTGGGCCTGGCCATCAACAAGCCGGTGCTGGGCATCCACCACCTGGAAGGCCATCTGCTGTCGCCATTGCTGGCGTCCGAGCCGCCGGAGTTCCCCTTCATCGCGCTGCTGGTGTCGGGCGGCCACACGCAGCTGATGCGCGTCGATGGCGTGGGCCAGTACACCATGCTGGGCGAAACGCTCGATGATGCGGCCGGCGAGGCGTTCGACAAGTCGGCCAAGCTGCTGGGCCTCGGTTATCCGGGCGGCCCCGCCATTTCGCGCCTGGCTGAATTCGGCGACCCACTGGCGTACAAGCTGCCGCGCCCGATGCTGCACTCGAAGGATTTCAATTTCAGCTTTTCCGGCCTGAAGACGGCCGTGCTGACGGTGGTGAAGAACCATGAAGAAAAAGTCATCGCCAATATCTGCGAACAGGACAAGGCGAATATCGCGCGCGGCTTCGTCGACGCCATCGTCGACGTGCTGACGGCCAAATGCGTGGCTGCCCTCAAGCACACGGGCTTGAAACGCCTGGTGATCGCCGGCGGCGTGGGCGCCAACGCGCAGCTGCGCGCATCGCTCAACGCGGCGGCCGCCAAGAAGCGTTTCAAGGTGTATTACCCGGAGCTGGAATTCTGTACCGATAACGGCGCCATGATCGCCTTTGCCGGCGCCATGCGCCTGCAGATCAACCCGCAGGCCGCCAAGTACGATTACTCGTTCAACGTGCGCCCGCGCTGGCCGCTGGACGAAATCCGGGAAATTTAATCTAGACCCCCTAAAGCGAAGGGCTGGGGTCAGACCTTCAGGATCGGGATGTACCCCATTGGGGTACATCCCCCCTGAGGGTCTGACCCCGGTCGTTGCTATGGGGTTTTACTCCGCCAGCAAAAAATTCCGTCTCAATACCACGCTACCCTCCGCCACCGTTTCATCCTTCAATGCCACGCCCGACAGCTGTCTGGTAAATGCCTGCGACAGCAGGTAGTGCAGCCGGTACGCGGCCGGCGCATACGCCAAGCCCTCGGGACGCACGTTCGAGATGCAGTTGCGGCGCTCGTCCAGCAGCCCCACTCTTGGCGCCCACGTCAGGTACAGGCCCAGGCTGTCCGGGGAACTCAGGCCAGGCCGCTCGCCGATCAGCACCAGCACAGCCTTCGCCTGCAGCAATTGCCCCACCTCGTCGCCGATGGCCACCCGCCCCTGCGCCACGATGTGTAGCGGCGACAGCGTCCACGCTTCTGCCGCCAGTCGTGCGTGCAGGGCAGCGAGGAATGGCGCCGCGTGGCGTTGTATCGCCAGCGCCGACAGGCCATCGGCCGCCACCAGCGCCAGGTCGACTCGCGTAGCACCGGCCGCCAGCCGCGCGCGTGAAACGTCGTCAAGCCGGCGTCCCAGGTCGGGGCGCTGCAGATACTCGGTGCGCGTGGCGGCAGCGCTGTGCAGCTGCACGCAGTCTTGCCCTTGCGCTGCCAGGGCGCGTGCCAGGGCTTCGCCATCGAGCGCCAGGTGCACGGCGTCGCGCGCCTGTGCGTGGGCCAGCTGGAACGCCAGCTGCGCGCTGGTCGGCACGCTCACGCCGTGGCGCCCGAGCGCGATGCGCGCCGCCGTATGCCGGCGCAGGGCTTGCCAGTAACTGTCGCCAAAGGTGTGCTTGTCAGCCATGTCATCCTCCCCGCGCATGCGTATCCTTGCTACACTGCGCCGCTAAGCATGTTATCACCGTCCCTATCCATTCGAGGAGTGCCATGATTGTTGCAGCCGATGCTGCGCTGTGGGACCAGCAATACGACTTGCCCCTGCTTGAGCGTCTCGGTCCCGCCCAGGATGAAATCATCGCCCATGTGGCGCAAGTCAATGCGTCCATCGGCGTGGCCGCGAAGCCTGCCTCGACAGAAGTGCACGCCGACTTTCACGCCGACGTGCGCGCGGCGATGGCCGGCATGCCAGCTTGCGTGCTGGCCCTGCTCGACGGCGTGCTGCTGGGCGTGCGTTTTGCGCGGCAACTGGGTTCCTCGGCCATCAGCGATATCGTCGCCAGCGCCGAAGGGGTGATCCTGGGTGTGGTGGTGGCGCTCGATGTGGATGCGTTCGAGGCGCGCACGGCGAATGCCTGGGCGAGCTGGAAAGAAAATACGCCGTTCACGCCAGTGCACGGCTACCGCCTGGAAGCGCAGATCGCCGCGCCGCAGGACGATCACCGCCAAGGCGCGCTGCAATACCTGCTGCTGCATGAATTCGGCCATGTGCTGGCAGCGGGCAGGGGCTTGCTGCCAGAATGGTGGAACGATGCGCAGGCCATGCGCGAGACGGACGACTACCTTTACCTGCCCCTGGCCTGGCGCATCACGCCAGAGAAGCAGGTCGTGCCCCTGTCCGGAAACGACTTCCCGCTACGTGGCGATATCGCGTACTACCAGGCGCCTCGCCTGGCCGCCAGCCAGATGCCGGACGCCTACGCGCAGCTGCGCAGCGCGAACTTCGCCACCCTGTATGCGGCCACCAGCATGCATGAAGACTTTGCCGAATCATTCGCCAGCTACGTGCACGCCATCATGCTGGGCAAACCGCAGTGCATCCGCATTCACCGCGATGGCAAACTGCTGCTGCAGTTCGACAACTACTGGGAAGCCGGGCGCAGCGCGGCCAAGCGCCGGCTGCTGGAGCAGCTGCTCGGCAGCTGATCAGTTACCGGCCGCCGCCCGCGCCAGCATGGCGCGAAAAGCAGTGAATACCTTGTGCATGGCCGGGCGCTTGTACGGATACATCTCTTCGGCATCCATGGCATGCACGATCATGGCGTTGTCGGCCTCAAAGACCAGCAACTCGCCGTCGCGGGTTTCGGCACAGTCGATACCCAGGTAGGGCATGCCCATGCGCGCATCGATGGCGCGCAGTGCGGCAGCGTGGCGCAGCGCGAACGCATGTTCGAAGTTCAGCATGCACTGCGCTTCCTCGGCGCGCTTGGCCGCGCTTTCATCCATGCCCGCGTTCAGGTAGTGAATCATCCAGTGCGACGAGACGGCGAAGTGGCAGATATATGGCAAGCCGTCGATCAGCACGATGCGGTACTTGCGGAACTGCCCATCCTCGCTGCGATAGTCGACAAAGCGGGAAATATAAAAACGTTCGGCGTCGACGCTTTGCAGATACGCGAGCAAGTCACTCGCCTGCGTCATCTTTTCAAGGTCATGGCCGGCATGCGAACCGAGAGGACGCACAATCAGGGGAAAGGCGTCGCCGGGAAGCACCGCGTCGAGCGGCATTTGTCCGGATGCAAGCGCTGCCAGCTGTTCGCGGCTGATACGCGCCGTGCGCGGCATGGCCACGCCGGCCAGCCCCTGCAATTTGTCGCACAGGCCATCACGCGAAGTATGCGCGATATGCTGCGGCAGGTTGACGACGGGGCGCGGCCAGTCCCGCACGAACTGCGCCAGGCGCGCCAGCAAGGGCTGGTTCGCATCCGATTCAGCCACACCGACCAGCAGCACGTCATGCTGCGGCACTTCGTCCGGCCAGGTCCCCTCTGCCGTGACATACAGCAGTTCGAGCGTCACGTCAGACTGCTCGACGAGAAATTCAATCGGCGTATTTGACATCAGGTCTCCCGGCCCCGTCAGCATCAGCACCTTGATGCCCGGCCCGGATGCCGGCGCTTGCGCGGGCAGTGCATACAACTGCTGCAGTTCGATCGCCTGCGCCTGTACGGCCAGCGCCATCTCACGCTGGCCTTTCAGCTGCAGCACGATGGAAAAATCCATATAGGCATGCGCGTCCTCGGGATGCGCCTGCGCGCGCGCCAGCAGCGCTTCCCCCAGCGGCGCCAGGTCGTGCCGCAGAAAGGCGTGGCGCATCAACGGCGCCAGCCCGATCAGCGGCGCATACGGCGTGGCCGCGTGTTGCATCAAATCGTACATGGACATTCCCTTCAAGACAGGCGCGCCGCGCCGAAGCGCAGCACGCCCGCAAGCAGCGCGTCGATATCCTCGGCACGCGTGCGGTGATTGACGATGGCGGCGCGTATGGCCAGCTTGCCGCCGATGGTGGTGGTCGATGGCGCAGCGATGCCCGACTCGTGCAGGTCGGCGACGATCTCGCCATTGAAGGCGTCGTCATCGCCGTTGACCACGCCGCGATGGCGGAAGCACACGATATTTAACGTCACGGGCGCCAGCAGTTCCAGTTCCGGCGTGGCTTGCACGCGTTCTGCCAGGTAGCGCGCCAGCGCGCAGGTGTGGGCGATCGCCGCGCCCATGCGCTCGGCGCCATGCACCTTGAAGGTGAACCAGGTTTTCAGGGCACGGAAACCGCGCGACAGATCGGGGCCGAAGTCGCAGGGCCATGGCGAACCGCCGGCCAGTCCACGCGCCTCGCGCCGCAGGTACGCGGCCGGCGCGGCAAAGGCGGCCATGTGCCGCGCGCCATCGCGCACCAGGAAAAAGCCCGCGTCATACGGCACCTGTCCCCACTTGTGAAAATCGAAGGCCAGCGAATCGGCCAGTTCGATCCCGGCCAGCAGGGGTGCTATCTGGGGCGAGAGCATGCCCAGAGCGCCATACGCGCCATCCACGTGGAACCATAGCTGTTCGCGCGCGGCCAGCGCGGCCAGCGCCGATAAATCGTCGATGGCGCCCGTGTCGACGGTGCCGGCCGTGCCGGCGATGAAGAAGGGACGCAAGCCCGCCGCGCGGTCCGTGGCGATGGCATGGGCCAAGGCAGCGACGTCGATCTGCTGGCGCGCATTGACGGCGACGCGGCGCAAGGCGGCCGTGCCCAGGCCCGACAGGTCCATGGCCTGCGCGATGCAGCCATGCGCGGCGGCCGAGGTGTAGGCCACCAGAGGCGCGCCTTGCAAGCCTTGCTGGCGCGCGGCCACGCCCAGCGTCTGCGTGCGCGCCACCAGCACGCCCATCAGATTGGCCATCGAGGTGCCCGTCACGAAAATGCCGCTGGCCGTCTCTGGAAAGCCGAACAGTTCGGCCATCCAGCGCGAAATCTGACGCTCCACCTCGACCGGCATCTGATTGCGTCCACCCACATTCGCATTCAGGCCCGCCGCCAGCATCTCGGCCAGCATGCCCACTGGCGTGCCGCCGCCATGCACCCAGCCCATGAAGCCGGGATGCACGTTGCCAACGGCATACGGCAGCACGTCCTGCAGGAAGCTGGCGTGGGCGTCGGCCAGTGCGCCCGGCGCGCGTGGCAGCGGCTGCGCGAAGCGGGCACGCGCGCTGTCGGGCGCCGGCTGCCACACGGGCCGCTGGCGGATCTGCTGCTGATAGTCGAGCATATCGTCGAGCATCTGGTGGCTTTGCGCGCGAAAGGCGTCCCAGTCCTGTGGATCGAGGGAATCGGGGTCGGGTGGCAGCATGTTAGCGTCGGATGGGGAGATGCAACGATTATCGCACCAGCGCAGCGGCGCAGGGCGTCAATTTACACTGGCGACCCCAGGCGATGCAGGGCCGCCTGGAAGGCCGGCGCCAGCGCCGTGTGCAAAAGGCCCTGTGCATCGGTGATCTGCATGCGCGCCAGCCAGGCCGCGAATTCGGGTGCCGGACGCAGGCCCAGCACGCGCCGCGCATACAGGGCGTCGTGGAACGAGGTGCTCTGGTAGCCCAGCATGATGTCGTCCGCGCCCGGCACGCCCATGATGAAATTGCAGCCGGCCACGCCCAGCATGGTCAGCAAGGCGTCCATGTCGTCCTGGTCCGCCTCCGCATGGTTGGTGTAGCACACGTCGCAGCCCATGGGCAGTCCCAACAACTTGGCGCAGAAATGGTCTTCCAGCCCCGCGCGCATGATCTGCTTGCCGTCATACAGATACTCGGGGCCGATGAAACCCACCACCGAATTGACCAGCAGCGGCTGATACACGCGCGCCACCGCATACGCGCGCGCTTCGCACGTTTGCTGGTCCATGCCGTGATGCGCGCCGGCCGACAGGGCGCTGCCCTGCCCCGTCTCGAAATACATGACATTGTTCCCTACCGTGCCGCGGCCCAGCGACAGGGCCGCAGCCTGTCCCTCGGCCAGCAGCGACAAGTCGATGCCGAAGCTGCGGTTGGCCGCCTGCGTGCCGGCCACCGACTGGAACACCAGGTCGACGGGCGCGCCGCGACGTATCGCTTCGATGGTGTTGGTAATGTGCGTGAGCACGCAGGACTGGGTGGGGATTTGGTACTGGTCGATGACGGCATCGAGCAGGTGCAGCAGCGAGACCACCTGCGCCACATTGTCGGTGGCGGGATTGATGCCGATCACGGCGTCGCCGCTGCCCAGCAGCAGACCGTCAAGGATCGACGCCGCGATGCCCGTGGCGTCATCCGTCGGGTGGTTCGGCTGCAATCGCGTAGATAAACGGTTTTCGAGGCCCAGGGTATTGCGAAAGGCCGTGACGACTTTACATTTTCTGGCCACCAGCACCAGGTCCTGCAGGCGCATGATTTTCGAGACGGCGGCCGCCATCTCGGGCGTGATGCCGGCGGCGACGCGCGCCAGCGTTGGCGTATCCGTTGCGTCATCGAGCAGCCAGTCGCGGAAATCGCCCACGCACAGGTGGGAAATCGGCGCAAACGCGGCGCGCTCGTGGGAGTCAAAAATCAGGCGCGTGACTTCATCGTCTTCGTACGGCACCAGCGCCTCATTGAGGAAGGTCAATAGCGGCACTTCCGCCAGCGCCAGCTGCGCCGCCACCCGCTCGCGCGCGCTCGATGCCGCCACACCAGCCAGCACGTCGCCCGAACGGGGCGGCGTGGCCTTGGCCAGCAGCTCCTTCAGGCTGGCGAACTGGTAAACATGGCTGTCTATCGTATGGCTGAAGCAGGACATGGTTCGGTTCCTCCCATGCCCCATTCTACGCCAGGCTACAGGCTGCGCAGTGCGCCTTCCAGTTGCGGATGGCGGAAGACAAAGCCGTCGGCCAGCAGACGGCGCGGGGCGACCCGCTGGCCTTCCACCAGCAAGTCGGCCTGCTCGCCCAGCAAGGCGCGCATGACGAAGGCCGGCGTGGGCATGATGCTGGGGCGGTGCAGCACCGCGCCCGCCACCTGGGCGAAGCGGCGCTGCTCGATGGCTTCGGGCGCACAGAAGTTAAACGCGCCGTTCACCGCACCTTCTTCGCTGCGGCGCGCCAGATGGGCGATGCCGCGGATCACGTCACGCACATGCACCCACGAGACCCATTGCTTGCCGCTACCGAGCGGGCCGCCCGCGCCGAAGCGGATCGGCAGCAGCATCTGCGGCAGCGAACCCTGGTGGCCGAAGACGAGGCCAAAGCGCATGCAGCCCACCTGCACGCCAAATTTCTCCGCCTGGCGCGCGGCCGCTTCCCATTCCTGGCACAGCTGCGACATGAAGATGGCTTGCGGCGCGTCGTCTTCAGCCAGTTCCGTCGCGTCGCCCTGCGGCTGCACACCGTAATAGCCGATGGCCGACGCCGACAGCAACACGCGCGGCTTGTGCTGCGCGCGGGCGATCCACGCCACCAGTTCCTGCGTCAGCGCCACGCGGCTGCGGCGCAAGGCGGCCTTGCGCGCGTCCGTCCAGCGCTTGCCGACGACGCGCGCGCCGGCCAGGTTGACCACCATGTCGATGCGCTGCGCATCCGATAATTCATCCAGCGACCGAATGCAGCGCACCTGGCCGTCGAAGGTCCACGCGGCCTGCTTCGGCTGGCGCGTCAGCACCGTTACCGCATGGCCATCGGCCAGCAAGGCGCTGACCAACTGCTGGCCGATGAAACCCGTGGCGCCCGTCACCAGCACGGACTGCGGTGTACTGGCAAACTGCAAATCCTCCGTCTCTTTTTCCGCCATCTCTTTGCGCCGTCCCAGCTGCCACACGGCATACGCGTCGCGCAGGCCGGACAGGCCCACGCCCACGCCGCACAGGGCGAGGAAGACGCTGAGCCATCCATACGGCTGCCACACGAGGGCTGTCGGCAAGGTCGCCCACTCGCTGCTGTTCAGGGCCAGCAGGGCGATGAAGGCGCCGGCATTGATCGCCAGCACCGTGTGCGTGACCCGCTCCGTGGCAGGCAAGAGGCGGGTCTGGTCTTCCACCACGAAATCCCACAGGGTCAGCACGATTTCCACGCCGAAGACGATGACCAGCACCCAGGCCCAGGCGCCATGCCATTCCCAGGCGGCCAGGCCGACGAACAGCAGGCTGTAGATCAGCGCACGCGTGGCGTGGATGGTCAATTCCAGGCGCGCCGAGGCCTTTTGCGGCAGCGCTTCCGTGATTTCATGGTGGTAGATGGTGTCGAAGGCGCCCAGGCAGCCTTGCGCCGCCATCAGTTGCAGGGCCAGCAGATGCGTATTCATGGTGTCTCCTTGTGTAGGGCGGGCGCCGCGCTTTCGCGGAACACGCCGACCTGGGTAAACGTGGTGCCGAACAGGGCGTGGCGAATTTCGATGCGGATGTTGAACTGCTGCGGCGTGTCATTGCGGTGGCACAGATAGGTCTTGCCAGGCGTGAGCACGCCAGGCAGCGGCATGCGCCAGCCGAAAAGATCCCAAAAATAGCCGTCGCTGGTGAAATGCAGGTTGCCATCCTCGACGTGCAACAGCAGCTTCATGCCCAGGCCCAGGCCCACGTATTCGAGCACTTCGCCTTTTGCGCTCTCGGCCATGTAGGACGTGAAGCGGATCGGCGCGCGGCCATGCAGGCGGTAGGTGCGCTGCTTGAAGATGAAGGGGCAAGCGGGGCGCGAATAGACTTCGATATCCACGGGGAAATCGTGGTCGTCATACGGAATCAGGGCGCCGTCGATGAAGGGGCGCGTGAGCCAGCCCAGTACCTTGCCCAGGCGCGAACTGGTCAGCTCGCTGAGCTCGCCCCGGTAGTACAGGGGCTGGCCCGGCGCGGGATTTTTCTCGAAGCGGCGGCGGATGTCCGGGTGCAGCGTCAGCCACTGCTCGCCCATGACCTTCCTGAACAGCTCTCCTTCGGACGGGCCGTTCATGGTTTTTTACCTGGCTTGCCCGGCTTGCCAGGCTTGTCGTCCGGGCTGAGGAACTTGGCCACCTTGCCGCCCATCGACAGCATGCGCTGCAGGGTGGCCGGCGGCAGGTTTTTATAGTCGCTGTAGGTGCTGCTGAGCATTTCCAGGAAGGCCAACACCTCGCCCATGCGCCCCAGCGTTTCCGGCGGTATCGCCGCATCCTGCTCGCCCTCGATCGCGCATTCGCGCAGCACCGTCAGGGTGGGGTCGATCTCGCGCCGCTTGCGCTCTTCCATGATGACCCTGAAGATTTCCCACACATCCTGCAGGGCGACAAAGTGGTCGCGCCGGTCCCCCATCACGTGCGTGATGCGCGCCAGGCCCCAGCTTTGCAATTCCTTCAGGCTGTTGCTGACATTCGAGCGGGCCACGTTCAGGCTGGCCGCGATGTCTTCCGCCGTCAGCGGTTCGTTGGCCAGGAACAGCAGCGCATGGATTTGCGCCACCGTGCGGTTGACGCCCCAGCGCGTGCCCATTTCGCCCCAATGGAGAATGTACTTTTGCGTGGTCGGACTCAGTTCCATGATTTCTCTTATTTCTGTCGTTACAGAAATGTAAGACGAAACAGAAATCGAGTCAAGCGCGATTCGTCAGGTGTGGACGGGCGGCTGGCCCATGGCGCGCAGGAAGGCTTGCTGCGAGGCGTGCAGCTGGCCATAACCGAGTTCGCGGTAGACCAGGCCGTGACGGGGCGCCAGTTCGGCCAGGATGCGCGCCAGCGCCGGGTAGTGGCGGTGGCTCCAGGTGGGAAACAGATGATGCGTGAGGTGCAAATTCAAGCCGCCGAGCCAGTAGCCGAGCCAGCGCAGGCGGCGCGGTTGCGGCGTCCAGTCGCAGGCCGTGTAAAACGTGTGCTGGTACCAGTCGTGCGGCAGGGTACCGTCCGCGCCCGGCTGGAAAAACTCCACCTCGGCCCAGTGCGTGCCGAGGATCAGCGCCACCAGCGCGCACGAGGCGATCATCTGGCCCACGAAATACGCGCCCAGCACCACGCCCCAGCCTATGCCATGCTGCTGCAGCACCCACATGGGCAGCGCCAGCACCAGTGCCACATGGCCCAGCTTCCAGCCCAGGAACGACAGCCAGCCGCGCCAGCCCTGCAAGCGGCTGTGCGCGGCCACGGGCGTCTTGCCAAAGCGATCGAGCCAGTCGCCATACCAGTTCAGATACGGCAGCGACAGGGCCGCCACCACGGGCCAGTACAGGTATTGATAGCGGTACTGCGGCGACCAGCGTTGGAACGGCGTCTGGCGCAGGAAGGGGTTCGGTTCCGTGTCGAGGTCATAGCCTTCCACGTTGGCATACGTGTGATGGAAGTGCACGTGGCGGATGGTCCAGAAATCCGTGTCCACGCCCACGGGCAAGCCCACCAGGCGGATCAGGATGCGGTTCAGGCGTCCCTGGCGGAAGACGGCGCTGTGGGCCGCATCGTGCAGGGTATTCATGGCCAGCGTCATGGCCGCGACCAGGCAGGCGACATAGCTGGCGACAAACGGCCAGGTGCTGTCGGCGTTCAAGGCCAGCGCATACAGCCCCGCCGTCAGCGCGGCCAGGAACACGGCTTTCGCATGCAGGCGCGCGTCGCCGAAGCGGTGCTTTCCTTCGCTGGCGAGATAGGCGTCAGCGCGCGCGCGCAGTTCGCGGCGGAAGGCGGAATCGCGCGCGGGCTGGAAGCGCAGCGGCGGCAAGGAAGGCACAGGCGTCACGCGCGCGTCCCTGCCGTAGCCGGCCACCACAGGCGGCGCGCGCCGTCGAGGCCATGCGCCAGCAGCGCGGCCAAAAACACCATGCCCCAGGCGTCGCGCGCACCATACCAGCCCAGATACAGGACCGGCGTGGCGAACGCGATGGCGACCCAGGCGATGGCGCCCCAGCGCCGCGCATCGGACAGGCCGCCCAGCGCCAGCGTACCGCCAAAGATCAGCGCGAACAAGATCGCCTGCTGCGCGCCGGCCAGCGCCGCTTCGTGGTTGACGTAATAAATCACCAGGCCAAACAGGATCACGCCGCCGATGCCGATGAACAGCTCGGGCACCTCGAAAGTGCCGCGCGACTGCCAGTGGGGAAAGCGCGCGCGCAGCGATGTAAATAATTTGCCGTTGCTGGCCAACAGAGGGTTGTGCGTGGGTGTCATGCCCTTCACGCCATAGCGCATTTCCACGCCCTCGAGTTCCGGCTGGAAGCTGCCGAACAGCCTGTCCCACAGCAGCAGGGTGCCGCCGAAATTGCGGTTGATGTAGCGTTTATCCGTGCCGTGGTGCACGCGGTGGTGCGAGGGGGTGATCATGAAACGATCGAGGATGCCGGACTTGTTCACCAGCGCATTGTGGTTATAGAGCTGCACCGTGTAATGCAGCGACGAGACGACGAGGAAGATTTCCAGCGGCACGCCCAGCACGGCCAGGATGGCGATGAAGGGGAAATTCGTCAGCGACGAATACCAGGAATTGCGCACGCCCAGCGACAGGTTGAAATGCTCGCCCTGGTGGTGCACCACGTGCACGGCCCACAGCAGGGGGATTTTATGGTGCAGCCGGTGCATCCAGTAAAAGCACAGGTCCCAGGCAAAAAAAGCGAAGACCCATTGCACGGCCACGGGCCACTGGTCGACGATGTGCAGGTTCACATGGCGCAGCAGCAGGGCAAACGCGGCCACTTCCACGCCGCGGAACACCCACATCAGGATATGGCCGGAATTGAGGTTGAAAATGACGTCTTTCCACGGCACCGGGGTCTTGCGCACCCATTTCAGGATCAGCAGCTCGGCCAGCACGAAGGCCAGCATGACAAGGAAAGAGAGGGCAAATGGGTTCATCATGATGCGGTTTTGATGGAAATAGCGCGGCGGGCTGCCCAGAATACCTGCATTTTCGCCAACATGCCGCCCGCCACGCCCACGGCCAGGCCGGCGGCCAGGTCGATGCTGACATGCCGGCGCAGCGCGATGATGGCGTAGCAGATGGCCACGCCCAGCACCAGGGACAGCGCGGAGCGCAGCAGGTGGCGTTTGTCGCACAAGGCCCACACGCACAGCAATGTCAGTGCGCCATGCAGCGACGGCAGGCAGTTTTGCGCGGAGTCCGCCGCCTGCAGCATGCGCAGCGCCTGCGTGCTCCAGGCACTGCCGTCACCCACGGGCGGATACGCGAGCGTGGTCGGGTACAGCAGGAAGACCACGCCGCACGCCAGCGCGGAGAGCGCCATGGCGCGCGCCAGCCAGCGCACGCGCGCTGCATCGGCCACCAGGTAGGCGTACGGGATCAGGATGAAGAAGGACAGATACAGCCAGATGGCGGCGTCGCTGTAGGGAATGGCGCGATCCAATGCCGTTTCCGGCAGCAGCACGCCCTGCCCTTGCAGCACATCGCTGGAAAAATACACGAGGCCGACGCTGCCCCAGCCAGCCAGCAGATGCAGCAGGCGGCAGCGTACGGTCATGGAAGAAGGATTCATGCAGTCGCAAGGCGCCGGATACGGCGCCGTTTCATGGTGGGGTCAAAGGGAGGCAGTTCGCCGCTCACCGTCCAGGCCAGGCCATCGACGGCCACGCCCAGCCCGCGCAGCACCACTGCCAGATGTGCGCGCAAGGCCGCCAGGCCAGCGTCGTCCAGGGCAGCATGCAGCTGCAAGGCGCTGTCGCCCGACTGCACCAGGCGGTAGTCTGCATCCGGCGGCAAGGCTTGCGCGAAGGCGCGCGTCAGCACGTCGGCAAACACGGCGATGGGGGCGCCGCCGCGTTCAGAGGGAAGCAGCAGCATGTCGTCGCAGCGCCCTTCGATGCCATCGATGGCGCGCGTGGCGCGGCCGCACGGGCATGGCGTGGCGCGCGCAAGCAAAATATCGTCGAGGCGGTAGCGCACGATGGGTTGCGTGATGCGCGTGAAGTCCGTAATCACGGGCACAAAACGACGTTCTTCAGCGTCGAGCCACTGCGGCTCGATGTGCACGTATTCCTCGTTCAGGTGCAGCACGCCGTGTTCGCAGCTGCTGGCAAGAAAACCCTCGGTGGCCTGGTAGATTTCATGCACGGCGCCGAACGCCTGCACGATCAGCGCGCGGTCCTGCGCTTCCAGCACTTCGGCCACCGAGATGACTTTTTTCGGCGCCAGCGCCAGGCTGCCGTCGATGACGCGCAAGGCCAGCTGGCGCAGCACCTGGGCCGGCGCGACGATTACAGTTGGTTGATAGCGCGCCAGCTGGGCGCACAGGCTGTCGAACGGTTCGAACAGATCGTAGAAGGCAAAGGTGAGCCACGGCGAGCGCACGGCCGTGTACAGATTGCTGTTCGCGCGCAGGAACAGGGCGACTCTTTCGCCGGAAAACAGGCCGTCGGGCAGCGCCTTGGCCAGCATCACGCCTGCCCATTGGGCCTTTTCGCGGGGGCTGACGGTAAACACGGCGCGCCGCGACGAGGTGCCCGACGACAGGCCTACGGTGATGTCGCCCACGGCGGGCGTAAAGTCGCGGCTCTGCTCGGCCGCCATGGCCGCGTCCATCGCCTGCGCCAGGGTGACGCCCTCGGTGTTCATTGCATCGAAATGCTCGAGCATCAGCGCCTTGTTCATGGTGGGCCACTGCGCCAGCGGCAGCTTGCGGTACGGTGCGAAATAGCGGCTGCGCGCGCACAGCACATCGATGAAACGCGCCAGCTGCTCCTGCTGGTAGGCGTCCAACTGCGCGCGGTTTGTAAAACGCAGGCGGCGCGTGCGCCAGTACGACAGCAATAACCAGACAATACGCTTCACGGGCGGCCCGCCACTGGCAAATAATCGTTGGTGTCTTCATGCGTGATGCGGATCTGCGCATTGCCCGACTGGTGCAACTGGTGCAGCCGGTTCAAAGTTTCATAGTACGGCGCGCGCTTGTGCTGGATGAGGAACGACAATTCCGACGGCCCGCGCAGCTGCTGAAAACTCTCCGGCACCCAGGCCGCGTCCGACGCCAGCAAGGTCCAGCCGCTGTCCTGCAGCACGAAGGCACCCAGATGGCCGATCGCGTGGCCGGGCAGGTCGACGATGTAAATCTCGCCCGTGCCGCTGACGTCGCGCCCGTGCGTGAATGGCAGCAGGGCCGCCGGCAAGGCCGTCTCGGGCACGCTTTCGACAAAAGCCAGGTGGTCGGCAATATCGGGCGGCAGCAGCTCGGGCACGAAGGCCTGGCGCACGGCGGCCACGCCGGACAGGCCGCGCACGGCGTCCCAGCCCGTTTGGGAGGCCATCAGCCGCGCGCCGGGAAAGTCGCGCAGGCCGGCGATATGGTCGGCGTGGAAGTGCGACAGCAGCAAGGTGTGGATATCGCCGGGCGATACGCCCTGCGCGCGCAGCTGGCCCCGCAGCGATTCATTCTCGTCAAACGAAATCGGCGTCACCCACGCATACAGGCGGTACACGCCTTTCGACGTGGCGGCGCGGAAGTGTTCGGCGTAGCCGGTGTCCCACAAGTACAGGCCCGCGCGCGTTTCGATCAGATAGGCGCGCGAGGGGAAGCAGCGGCTGGCCAGCCCGCTGCCTTTCAAGACCATGCACGAGGGATGCGTGCAATGGCCGACGCGAAACGCGGTGATGCTAGCCATTTCGCTCCTTGCCCACCTTGTGCGCCGCCGCTTCCTGGCGCATCCACTGCGCCGTCAGGGCGATGCCTTCCTGCAGGCTGACGATGGGACGGTAGCCGAGCACCTTGCGCGCCTTGGCATTATCGAGCGTCATGTCGAAACTGAGCGCGCCGATGCTGTAGGGCGTGAGCGATGGCTCGCGCCCCGTAAAACGCGAAGCGAACTGCATCAGGCGGGCAAGCAGCGCCAGCACGCGGTAGGGCACGCTGACGATCTGGAACGGCTGCTGCAGGTGCTCGCAAAACAGCGTGCGCAAGATGTCGCACAGGCGCGCCGGTTCGCCATTCGTGATGTTGAAGGCGGCGCCGGAAGCGATGGTCTTGTGCACGGTGGCCAGCCACATCGCGTGCACGACGTTGTCGACATAGGTGATGTCGATGCTGACCGCGCCGCCATTGGGCAGCGGCAGCTTGCCGCCGCGCTCCTGCAGCACGCGCGCCAGGCGCGGGATCAGTACCTGGTCGTACGGACCGAAGATGGCGCGCGGGCGCAGGATCACGCACGTCATGCCGCGCTGGCGGTCGACCGACTCCTGCACCAGCTTTTCCGCCATCGCCTTGGAACGCGCATAGGCGTTGACGAAAGCATCGGGACGGAAGGTTTCCGGCACGTCGTAGCGGTTGCGGTAATCGAAATACATGGCCGGCGTGGAGATGTGCACGAAGCGCGCCACGTGCAAGCTGGCGGCCGCGCGCAGCAGCTGGCCCGTGGCCGTGACGTTGGCGGCGATGAAGTCACGCTCGGCGCCCCATGGCGAGGATAGCGCGGCGCAGTGCCAGACGGTATCCATGCCGCGCACCAGCTCGTCGACCTGGCGCGGCGAGGCTTGCGCCAGATCGAGCGCCACGAATTGCGCGCCCATGCGCTCGAGTTCACGGCCCACGGCGGCGTTGCGGCCCGTGGCGCGCACTTCCACGCCCTGCGCCAGCAGGGTGCGCACGGCATTGCGCCCCAAGCCCCCCGTCGCTCCCGTGACCAGTATCCGCCTCATCGCACCACCTTCACAGATCAAGAATCATGCCGCCGATGGTCAGGCCTGCGGCCGTGCCCATCATCAGCAAACGCTGGCCGGCCACGGCCCGCCCCGTCATCACCGCCTCGTGCAGGGCGGTGGGCAAGGAGGCAGCCACCTGGTTGCCGTGCGTTTCAAAGATCTTGATGATTTTAGCATCGGGAACGTCGAGGATGCGCGCCGCATGCGCGAGCCCCAGCGGGCTGGCCTGGTGCGGCACGACCACATCGACTTTCTCCAGGCCGGCGCCCGATTCGGCCATCAATTCCGCGAGGAAATCCGGCATCACCTTGACGGCCAGGCGGAATACGGCCTTGCCATCCATGCGGAACAGGTAATCGCCCGGTTCGCAGCCGTTGCGCGGATTGCGCTCGGTGCCGCCGCCGCGAATTTCGCAGTAGCGCCGCCCTTCCGGATACGTGCCCATCTTGTAGGCGCGGATGCCGGCGCTGCCGTCACCGCGCTCGACGATGACGGCGGCGGCGCCGTCGCCAAAGATCATCGACGCTTCCGGCTCGCTCCAGTCGACCCCGCGCGAGGCGAGGTCGGACGAGACGATGGCGATGCGCCGGTAGCCGCCGCCGGCCAGCATCGACGCGGCCACGCGGAAGGCGGCCATGAAACTGAGGCAGCTGGCGTTGACGTCGAAGCTTTGCGTGCCGGGTGGCAAGCCTGCGTGTTCGGCAACGAAGCAGGCCGTGTTCGGCAAGGCTTGCTCGGGCACGCCGCAGGCGCAGATCAGCAAGTCGATGTCGGCCGGACGCAGACTGGCGTTCTTCAGCGCGTCGAGCAGAGCGGCGGCGCCCAGTTGGCTTTGCGATTCATCGGGTGCGGCGACAAAGCGCGACAGCACGCCGCTCTTGCGCAGGGTGTAGCCGGGCGGATGGCCCAATTTCAGGTCCAGGCTGGCGGAAGTAACGCTATGCGACGGCACGGCTTTGCCCGTCGCGATCAGGCGAACTGGAATCATGTTGGCCTTAACAAAGTAAATATGGTTATGAATTAATCACGTGCCAGCGGCGGCAAATCGACACCGCAGTTCTTGCAGAAATTGGCATCATCATCGAGCCCTTCTTTCAGGCACGTGGGACAGGTACGCGTGGTGACCAGCTTGGAACTGCGCTGTACCGTCATTTCGGCACTGATAATGCCGGTAGGCACTGCCAGGATGCCCCAGCCGAGCAGCATCATCAGCGAAGCGATGGTGCGCCCGATGTCGGTGCGCGGCGTGATATCGCCAAAACCCACCGTGGTCATGGTGCTGATGGCCCAGTATATCGACGTGGGGATGCTGCTGAAACCGTGATCCGGCCCTTCCACGACATACATCACAGTACCCAACAGAAAGACCACCATCATGACAAAAGACAAGAAAATGAGGATCTTGCGCCGGCTGGCCAGCAAGGCCCGCCCCAGCACCGTGTATTCATGCACATACGACGTGAGCTTGAGGATACGGAACATGCGCAGCAGGCGCAAAATACGCACGTCGATCAGCACGTGCGCGCCCGGCAACAGCAAGCCGATGTAGGTCGGCACGATGGCCAGCAAGTCGATGACGCCAAAAAAACTCTTGGCGTAGCGCACCGGATGCTGCAGGCACGCCAGGCGGGCACAATATTCGATGGTAAATAAAATGGTGAAAAACCATTCCAGCGCCGTCAGCCAGGTGCCATAGCGCTCGGCCACGGAGGCGACGCTGCTGAGCACGACCACTGTCACGCTGATCAGGATGGCGGCGATCAGCAGCAAATCAAAAGCGCGGCCCGTGCGCGTTTCCGCCTCGAAAATGACGGTGTACACCTGCTCGCGCCAGCCCCGCTCGGGCTTGCCAAATTTTTGCTGCGTTTCCTGCGCCGCCAATTGCTGCGGAGTCAAGGGTGCCGCCGCGCTCTTCGTCGCGGCTTTCATGTGGGTAGTGTGCTCATATACTATTATTGTATAGATAATTTACAAAGCACGGCGACACGCACGCTTGCGCTACAGCTTTCACTACAACAACGCTACGACAGCTTTTTCGCCAGCAACACGGCATTACGCCGGTCGCGTTCGGCTTGCACGATGTCCGTCGTGCGCGCTTCCGAGAGGCCCACCGTGTGCAGCACGGTGGCCGTCAATTGCAGCGCAGACTCCAGCGCCTCGGGTACGACCAGGGTGGCGCCCGCCTGTATCAAGGCCACCGCATGCGCCTCGTCGCGGGCCCGCGCATACACGGGCAGCAGCGGATATTCGCGGCGGATCGATTTCACGGCATGCAGCACGGAGGCCGCATGGTCCATGGTCAGCACCACGGCAGCAGCCCGGTCGGCATTGACTTTTTGCAACAGTTCCGCGCGCGACGCATCGCCGAAATACACGGGGAAACCGCGCGGATGCAGGGTTGTCACCAGGCGCGCATCATTTTCAATCGCCACATAGGCGATATCCTGTTCCGTCAGCACCTTCGCCAGCAACTGCCCCACACGGCCAAAACCGGCGATGATGACGGTGCTGCCCTGCGGCGGCGGCGCGCCGTGCGCCAGGTCGGCCAGTTGATGGTGGTGGCGCCGTTCCCACCAGTTGCCGAACGCGCGCGCCGCCTTGGCCAGCGCCGGCGTGGCAAACAGGCTCAGGCCCACCACCAGCATGACGAACTGCGCCACATGCGGGCCGATCAGCTTGGTACCCAGCGCATACGCGACGACGATGAAGGCGAATTCGCCACCCTGCCCCAGCAGCACGCCCGTTTCCACGGCGCGCCCCCAGTGAAAGCCGCCAATGCGGAAGATCACGCTGATGACCAGGGTTTTCAAGGCAAACAGGCTCAGCACGGCTAGCGGAATCAAGACCGGGGACTTGAAGATTTCGCGCACGTCGATCTGCATGCCCACGGACATGAAGAACAAGCCCATCAACAAACCTTTAAATGGCTCGATCGTCACTTCGACTTCGTGGCGAAATTCCGTCTCCGCCAGCAGCAAGCCGGCCAGCAAGGCGCCCAGCGCCATCGACAGGCCCGCCAGATACGTCAGGCCCGCGATGCCCAGGGTGCTGAGCAAGGTCAGGGCCATGAACACGTCCGGCTGGCGCTTCTTGACGAAAAACTGGAACAGGGGGCGAATCACGCGGCGCCCCAACAGATAGATCAGCAGGATGGCACCCGCCGATTTCACGGCCGCAAAGCTGAGCAGATACGCCAGGTCGTCGCTGCGCCCGCTGGCGAACACGTCGATCAGGATGAACAGCGGCACCACCATCAGATCCTGGAACATCAAAATGGAAAAGCCCGCCTGGCCGCTTGGGGTCTGCAGCGAGCGCTGGTCGGTCAGCAGCTGCATCACCACGGCCGTGGACGACAGCGACAGCACCAGGCCCAGCACGATGGACGCTTCCAGCGACAAGCCGAAGTAATACGCGACGCCGCCGATCAGGCAGGCACTGACGGCCACCTGCCCCACGCCCGCGCCAAACACCCAGCGCCGCAACGCCCACAGCCGTTCCGTCGACAGTTCCAGGCCGATCATGAACATCAAAAACATCACGCCCAGCTCGGCCAGGCCGCTGACCTGCTCGGCACGCACGAACGAAAAATACGTCAGCCACGTGAAATCACCGGCCCACAAGCCGAAGCCGAACGGGCCGAACAGGGCGCCAACGGCCAGGAAACCGAGCACCTGGTTAACTTTCAGGCGTTGCAATAGCGGAATGAAAATCCCGGCCAGGGCGAGAAACAGCAGGGTTTCTCGCAAGTAAGGTAAGGCGTGTTGCTCTTCCAAAATAGTCCTAACTAAATATCATTCTTGCTGAATTGGTAGTGTCGCATGCTGGGCCACGGCGAAGCAGGCCCACCCGCGATATTTTTTCCTAAAAGCAACACATCCGTTCTCTATTTCGGCGGCGCCAGCATGTCGGCACGGGGGCGGTCCCAGCCCGGCACGTAGGCGGGACACGGGCGGCTGCGGAACTGCGCCAGTTCCACGCTCGTAAAATTGGGCAGCATGCCAGGATTGAAACGCACATCCGTCAGCTTGTCCGCATGCAACCGGGGCATGCGGGCAAAGCGGAACCAGGCGTCGACATAGCAATTGTCTTCCTGCAGCGCGCGCAAGGCGGCCAGGCTGCCCGCCGCCTGCGCGGAGACGGCGATGCCGGGCGCCAGTTGCCGCCCTTGCTTGCTGGTTTCGGCCAGCCCGGCCGGGCAGGCGGCGGGCGCCAGCGACTCGGGCAGCAGGCTCAAAGTGCCGCGCCGCAGGGTGTACACGTCGGTCTTGCTGTCGAGCGAGACATAGATCCAGCACAGCGGGTTGCTGGGAAACGCCGTCATCGCCACGTCCCACACGCGCGTGCCGGGATCGAGGCGCTGCACGGCCGCCTCGATGCGCGTACGGCCAATGGCCGAGGCCACGCCCTGCGTGCCGATGAAGGTGGCCGCCAGCGCGAAGGCCAGCAGCAGCGCTCCCCGTCCCCGCTCGCCGGCCCGCCCTTGCAGCACGGCCAGCACCACGCCCAGCCCCAGCAGCACGGCCAGCGAGGCAGGCGCCAGGTAGGATTGATAGGTGAAGAAACACAGGGCCGCCGCCAGCGCGGCCAGCAGCACGCTTTTGACGATGCCGTAGCGCAAGGACATGATCACGGGCACGCCCAGCAGCACCCAGAACATGGGTTCGACAATGAAGACCATGTCGCCATACAGCCAGCGGCTGTCGAACGGATAAAACGGGTGCAAGCCATAGGAATTGAGGAAATCCATACCCATGTGCAAGCAAAATCCCAGCAACAGACAGGCCGCCAGGCCCACGCGGGCGGGCACACTGCTTTTCAGCAAGCGGCGTGCGCCGGGCCACAGCAGCCACAGCAAGGCCAGCAACAGCAGCGCCTGCGGCAAGGCCAGCAGCAAGGTATGCGTGTGGCCACGGTGGTGCAACATGTAGCCGAACGGGCGCGGCAGCAGCTTGGTCAGTACCAGGTCCAGGTCGGGCGCGTTGCTGGCAAACCAGGCCGTAAACAGAAACAGCGCACGCCGGGTGCGCTGAGCGGGGGGGTGCGGCTCGGGCGGCAGGCTGCGGTGTAGCAGTTCACCGACCCCGAGGCCGATGACCGAATGCGTAATATTATCCATCGGGCAATTTTACAGGATGCGGCCACCCCAAGAGCAAAGGCTGGGGTCGTACCCTCAGGGTACGACCCCGGATTCTGCCATTGGGTTTGTTCAATCAAGCGGCTACAGCGCCTGTAAATCTTCCCCGCGCATGCCCACCAGCAAGGCGCGGCCATCTGGCAGCACGCGGAACTCGCCATAGCGGGCCTTTTCCCAGCGCGCCGCCTCGCCTTCCTTGAAGAACCAGGCATCGCTGACCAGCACCCAGTTGCCATCCTTCGGCGTCAGCTCGAGCAGGAATTCGCCGGGCGCCAGCGCCTCTTTGGTGTACGGGCGCAGCAGCTCGGCCACGCCGCGCGCATCGCGTCTGGCCACCACGAGGGGCCGGCCTGGCGCCCTGTCCACGCTGGCCAGGGTGCTCAGCACGCCAAGGTTGACGAAATTGAGGCGCATGTAGTCGCCCTGCATCAGCGAACGGGGATCGACGGGTTCCAGCGCCACGAAGATGGCTTGCCCCTTGGCGATCAGCTGCTCTTTCTGCCAGATGCCGCCATTGGCGACCAGCAGCACCAGCAGCAAGCCCCCCAGCACGCCCAGGCGCACGGCGCGATGTCCGGCCGCCACGCCCGATGGTTTGCTTTCCACCAGGTGCAGCACGGCGCCGCGCGTAGCCAGCCACGACAGGGCGCACAGCACGGCGCCGGCCACGGCCAGCAGCGCCGCCTTGCTGGCCAGCGGCCAGGCCAGCTGGTAATAAAAGCTGCCGATGATCCACGCCGCCGCCAGCGCGGCCGCCACGGCCACGCGCGTGCGCCCGCTCGTCACGCAATATGCGAGGATCAGCAGCACGGGACCGAGCGCCGGCATGAACCACGCCAGCACCACCAGCACCAGCGCCACGCCGATGGCGGGCAACTGGCGCAGCGCCGGCCAGCGCCATCCCGTCCAGGCAGCGGCGACCGCGGCCAGCACGAGCGAGACGCCGTTCAACGCCTGCGCATACCAGGCGCTGGCCTGGTGCCGGGTGACTTCGCGCGCCACGTCGCCGGCAACACCATTGCCCAGCGCACCGCCCAGCATGAAAGTCATGCCGGACCAGAAGACCAGTCCCAGCAAGATGGCCAATACCCACCCCGTCGACAGCGATTCCAGGAAGGCGGCGACGGGCGCGCCGCGGCCATCGTTGAAGGCCTGCTTTTGCAGCCAGTGCGCGCCCAGCCAGATGGCCAGGGCCAGCATCCAGGCAAAATACAGCTCCGTGGGGTCGTTCTCGAAAATCCAGTCGCGCGTGCTATCGATGATGCCCAGTCCCAGCAAGCCGCAGGCGACCAGCCCCAGCAGTACACGCAGCCAATCGCGCGGCAAGGCGGCGGCCACCGCCAGGCAAGCCAGGCACAGCAGCAGCGATGCCGTCTGCGTGGAACAATCGCGGTACAGGGCATAGCCGAGCAAGCTGCCGCCCACCAGCAGGCAGGGCACGGCAAGCTGCTCGACAAACAGCGGCACGCCGCGCATGCGGATCAGCAGCACAGACACCACCAGCACGATGGCGGCCACGATGTACGCGCCGGGACCATGGCGCACCACGCTTTCCAGGCCCACACCCAGCGCCAGGACCAGGGGGATGGCGGCCAGCCAGGCGCCGAAGGCCGTCATCAGCACCAGCGGCCACGGCCGGACATCCTGCACGGGACGGCTGGTACCCGACGGCAACAAACCGGCGCGCGTGGCGTCGTCGATCAGGGTGGCGAGCGCATCGGCTCGCTGACTGTTGATATTGCTCATGCCGCCTCCTGGCGCGTGCGCCACAAAATGCCTTGCACGGTCAGCGCCAGCAGCACGGCCGCAAACAAGCCCAGCATCACCAGCCTGCCGATGCCATCGCCATTGCCACCACCATTGAACAGCATGTATCCCAGCCCCCACACCAGCAGGGTGTTCAGGCCCAGCGCGACGGCGCTCAGGCCGAACACGTCAAACAAGCGGCGCGTGGCCAGCAGGACGCCAGCGACGGCCAGCAAGCCCAGCCCGGCCCAGTACGGCGACTCGACTTCGCTGCCGAACAGGGCGCTGACGGCCGTGCCCGTGATGAGGATGGTGACGAGCACCAGGCCCAGGCGCAAGGCCCAGCTGCCCGCGCCCGTCCAGCGCGCCAGCAGGGGCGAGACAAACGCACAGGCCAGCAGCACGGCCAGCCAGCCGCTGACGAAAATGCTCAGATCGGCCGAAGCGATGCGCCAGCTGTGGTGCGCATGCGCCTGCATCCACAAGGCGGCGGCCGTCGAAAAAATCAGCATCCACGGTGTCCACAGCACATCGCTGCGCGCCACCAGGCACAGGGGCAAGGCCAGCGCGGCCCACACGGCGAACAGCTGCCACGGATCGGCGCCCGTCTGGTACGTCTGACCGAAATACGCGAACAGGCCGCCGATGGCCAGCAAGGCCAGCAGCAACAAAGGGACTCTCGCCTTGGGTACGGCAAACGCACCCACGCAGGTGGCGGCCAACACGCCTTGCAGCAGGGCAAAACGGCCCATGCGACCCAGGTCTTCCCAGTTGGCGGCCACCCAGCAGATCAATCCCATGCCCAGCAGCGCGGCGCCCAGCACGGCCACGCCGCGCGGCAGCCAGTAGGCCAGGCGCGCGGGTTCGCGCTGGAAGCCGGCCACTTCCTGCAACTGCCGGGTTTGTTGGGCATCGAGCGCATGGGCCGAGGCGAGTTGGTACACGGCGAGGCGTAAGTCCATCGTCTGCTTTCTTTGTCAGGAAATAGGGGGAGTCAGGTCAGCGCTCGACGCTCACGCCGCGCCAGAAGGCAACGTGGCCGGCAATTTGCATGGCGGCATCCTTGGGCTGGGGGTAATACCAGGCGGCGTCGGCATTTGTCTGTCCATCGACGACGAGGTCGTAATAGCTGGCCGTGCCCTTCCATGGGCAGATGCTGGTGTGGCTGCTGGGCCGCAGGTAGGCCTGCGTCACGGCCGTTAAAGGAAAATACACATTGTTTTCAACGACTTGCACCTGCGCATCGGTGGCTTGCGCGATGACGGCGCCATTCCAGCTGGCTGTTGGCATTTGACTATCCTCCTCTGCGCCGAGTGTAGCGCAAAAAGTCCGCCATGGCGCGCGCCATTGGCGCCCCGCTCAAGCGCCAGCGATGATCTGGCGCAAGGCTTGCTCAAACACTTCAGGAGGCTGGCCGCCGGAAATCAGGTGGCGCTCGTTGATGATGACGGCCGGCACCGAGTTGATGCCGTTCTGCTGGTAGAACTGCTCTTGCGCGCGCACCTCGTCCGCATAGGCATCGGAGGCCAGCACTGCGGCCGCTTTCGCGCTATCGAGGCCCACCTTGCCGGCCACGGCCAGCAGCACCTCGTGCGAGGACGGATTCTGGCCCTGCGTGAAATACGCATCGAACAGCGCCATCTTGAGTGCCTTCTGGCGCCCTTCGAGCCCAGCCCAGTGCAGCAGCCGGTGCGCATCAAACGTGTTGTAGATGCGGCCGCGCTTGTCCATGGCGAAGGTAAAGCCCAGCTGCTCGCCGCGCGCGCGGATCGCTTCGCGCGACTGCGCCATCTGTTCCGGGGTGGAACCGTATTTGCGGGCGATGTGTTCGCCGATATCCTCGCCTTCGGCCGGCATGTTGGCGTTCAGCTCGAAGGGCTGGAAGTGGATCTCGGCCTGGACGGTGCCGTCCAGCTTGTCCAAGGCTTGCTCCAGCGATTTCAGGCCGATCACGCACCAGGGGCAGGAAACGTCGGAAACGAAATCGATACGGATGGGAACGGGTGTGGCGGAGGAGGTGGAGGAGGTGGAAAGAGTCATGGTGGGCAGCCTTTGCGCGAGTCGGTGGCGGCCGCACCGCGCGGCGCCGCAAGCACAGCATATGCGTGCGGGCCGCGGGAAATCAAGCGCTTACTTCTTCTTGCCAGCGGCCTTGGCCGCATCCTTCTTGCCGCCGATCTTGCTTTCCTTGCCAGAGAGCAGGTTAGCGATGTTCTGGCTGTGGCGGTAGGCCAGCAGCACGCTCATGACGATGACAGACAGCAAGATAGGATCGACGCCGAACAGCAAGCCATAGTAAAACGGCGCGAACAGGGCCGCCACCAGCGCTGCCAGCGAAGAATAGCGAAACGCGTAGGCGATGATCAGCCAGGTGGCCAGGGTCGCCAGGCCCAGCCATGGATTGATGCCCAGCAGCACACCGAGGGCCGTGGCCACGCCCTTGCCGCCGACAAAGCGGAAGAACACGGGCCACAGATGGCCGAGGAAGACGGCGATGGCCACCAGGGCCACGGCCGTGTCGCCCACGCCCAGGGCGCTGGCAAAATGGTCGGCCAGGAACACGGCCAGCCAGCCCTTGGCGCCGTCGCCCAGCAAGGTCATGACGGCGGCGCCCTTGTTGCCGCTGCGCAGCACGTTGGTGGCGCCCGGATTTTTCGAGCCATAAGTGCGCGGATCGGCAATGCCGTAGACCTTGCTCATCACCACGGCAAACGATATCGAGCCGAGCAAGTAAGCGGCCACTGTCATTGCCACGGTTGTGATTACTGGATTCATTTCTTCCCTTTGTTATGTTTATTGCACCAGCATCAAGGCTGGCGCAGCAGAATATACACCATGCTCGATGCCCCGCAACAGGCTTTGGACGATTTCCTTAATCCTGCAGCGCGCACTGCACCGGCTTGGCCTTGAGCAAATCCATGAGTACCTGCGGCGCCAGCGAGACGAGAAAACCGCGCCGCCCGCCATTGATATAGATGCGCGGCAAGTCCAGGATGGATTGCTCCACGTACACGGGCATCGCTTTTTTGGTGCCGAACGGCGAGGTGCCGCCGATCATGTAGCCGGAATGGCGCTGCGCCACTTCGGGCTTGCACGGCTCGACGGACTTGCAGCCGATGCCACGCGCCAGGTTCTTGGTCGACACCTTGCAATCGCCATGCATGAGCACGATCAACGGCTTGGCCGCCTCGTCCTGCATCACCAGGGTCTTGATCACCGCATGTTCGGGCACTCCCAGCTCGCGCGCCGAGACGCTGGTGCCGCCGTGCTCCTCGTACGGATACGGGTGTTCATCGAAGGAAACGTGATGCTTGCGCAGCAGCTGCGTCGCCTGGGTTTCGGAAATATGCTCTTTTTTAGCCATGCGTGATACGCTGATCGTTCAGTGAGGAGTGCTAATTATGCAGCAAGAAATCCGCTTTGCCACATTCAATGTCTGCAACCTTGCCCCCGCCGGGGCGAAATTGTATGACAACCTGGACCCATTGAGCCCGGCGCAATACGAAGCCAAGGCGGAATGGACGGCGCGGCAAATCGACTTGCTCGACGCCGACGTGATCGGTTTCCAGGAAATTTTCTCGCAAGCGGCCTTGCGCGACGTGCTGTCGCGCACGCGCCATTACCGCACAGCCGCCCTGGCCGGCCACGATGCGATGGACGCCGCCGGACGCATGCTGCCCACCGTGGCGCTGGTGTCGCGCCTGCCGCTGGCCGGCGCCGGCGTTGCCTGGACAAATTTTCCGGCCGGCGTGAGCGTGTCGGCCGACGACAACACCTGCCGCTTCGCCCGCGCGCCGCTGCACGTGCAGGTCATCTTGCCGGGCGGACAACTCACCGACGTCGTCGTGGTGCACTTGAAATCACGCCGGCCCGATTACCGCCATGGCGACGGCTACGATGCGGCCAGCTACGCGCTGGCCAACCTGCGCTCGCTGCAGCGGCGCGGCGCGGAAGCGGTGGCCCTGCGCGTGCTGGCAAGTGAACTGGGCCACAGCAGCCGTCCGCGCATCGTGCTCGGTGACTTCAACGACATCGCCAATGCCGTCACCACGGCCATCGTCATGGGCGCGGGCGCACCGTGCGAACCCGGCATGGAAATGCGAGAACGCCTGTACGATGCCAATGCCATCGCCCTGCGCCAGGATGCGGCGCGCCACGCGGGCTACACGAATATCCACGACAGCGCCTACATGACGATCGACCACATCCTCGTATCCGAGCATTTTCATGCCGCCTCGCCGCGCGCCATCGGCGTGCTGCAGGAAGTGACTTATCTCAACGACCATTTGCTGCTGGGCCTGCCGCACGCCTCCGACCATGGCCAGGTGCTGGCGCGCATCAAGCTGCTGGGAAACGTTACCTAGTTCAATAACTTCGCCAGAACACTGCCCGCGACTTGCGCGCTGGCATAGCGCCCCTGGTATTGCTGGCAGCCCTGCCCCCGCAGATAGGCCAGCTGCTGCGCCGTTTCCACGCCTTCGGCAATCACCGTCAATTGCAGTTCGCGCGCCATGGCGATGATGGTGGCGGCGACCATCGTGTCGGACTCGCCCGCAGCGTCGTCCGCCACGGCGGGCAGGAACGACGGGTCGATCTTGAGTTTATCCACCGGGTAATGGCGCAGATTGGCCAGGCGCGAATAGCCGGTGCCGAAGTCGTCGATGGCCAGCCTGGCACCCAGCGCGCGCAACTGCGCCAGCACACCGGCCAGGCGCGCACCGCCCTTCATCAGCAAGGACTCCGTCACTTCCAGTTCCAGGCTGGCGGCGGGCAAACCCGACGCGGCCAGCGCTTCTTGCACGCTGAGCAATAAATTATTGTGCAGGCATTGCGCCGGCGACAGGTTCACGGCCACTCTCCAGGCCTGGCCAGCGTCATGCCAGGCGCGTGCGCGCCGGCAAGCTTGCTGCAGCACCCAGTTGCCGATCGACACCATCAAGCCACACTCCTCGGCCACGGCGATGAAGCGCTCGGGCGGCAACATGCCCAGTTGCGGGTGGCGCCAGCGCAACAGCGCTTCGGCGCCGACGATCTGCCCGCTGGCGACATCGAGCGCGGGCTGGAACTCCAGCACGAATTCATCGCGGCCCAGCGCGGCGCGCAAGCCCTGCTCCAGGCTGGCCCGCTCGATGATTTGCGCATTCATCTCGGCATTGAAAAACTGGAAATTGTTACGCCCGCTTTCCTTGGCATGGTACATGGCGATATCGGCGTTGTGCACGAGGGTCTCGATGCTGTCGCCATCGCTGGGAAAGATGGCCACGCCGATCGAGGTCGATACCTGCAGCTCATATTCGCCCAGCTGATAAGGCTGCGTGACGGCATGCAGCAGGCTGGACGCGACATGGGCCACCTGGTCGATGCCGCCCACCTCGGCCAGGATGATGACGAACTCATCGCCGCCATGCCGGCTGACGGTGTCGACGCCGCGCACGCAGCGCACCAGGCGCCGCGCCACTTCCTTGAGCAGCAAATCGCCCACGTGGTGGCCCATGCTGTCATTGATGTGCTTGAAGTGGTCCAGGTCCAGGTACAGGATGGCCAGCATGCTCAGCTTGCGCCGCGCGGCCGCCAGCGCCTGCGACAGCCGGTCCAGCAGCAGCACCCGGTTCGGCAAGTCGGTCAGGAAATCGTGCTCGGCCAGGTGGCGCGTGTGCTCCTCGTTTTTCTTGCGCTCGCTGATATCGCTGAGGATGGCCAGGTAATTGCTCAATTGCCCTTGCGAGTCGCGGATGGCCGTCAGCGACAGCCAGGCCGGGTAGCGCCCGCCCGCCTTGCGCTGGCCCGCGATATCGCCTTGCCAATAGCCGTTGGCCTCGACTTCGTCCCACACGTGCTCGAAAAACGCCGGCGCATCCGGCTCCACGCCATGCTGGACGAAAGGCTTGCCCAGCATGTCGTCCAGGCTGTAGCCGCTGATTTCGCTGTACGCGGGATTCATGCTGACGACGCGCTGCTGCGGGTCCATCACGACGATGGCCACACTGGCATGCTCGATGACCTGCATCGAGAGGTACAGGTCGCGCTCGGCCAGTTTGCGCGAGGAAATATCGCGGATCACGGCGTAAAACAGATAGGTGTGGTCGAGCGTGACGGACGTGAGCAGCACTTCGCCCCAGAACAGCTGGCCCGCGCACGTCTGATAGCGCCAGTCGTAGCGGCAGTTGCCGTCGGCGTGGGCTTGCGCCGCCAGCTGCGTGCCGCGCAACGATGACAAGGCGCCATCGGGCTGGCGCAGCGGCGAAAAATCGCTGAGGCGGCGCCCCAGCAGCCGTGGCCGGTCTTCACATTGAAACAGGGCAATGGCGGCCGGATTGGCTTCGGCGATGTACTCGTCGCGCAGCAAGACGATGGCGTCGGCGGACTTGTCGTACAGCTGGCGAAAATTGTCGCCCATCAGCAGCAAGGCGCCTTGCGCGGCGCCATCCTGGCCGCTGGCCGTGATGTCGACATCGATGCACACCACTTGCCGCACACGTCCGGACTGAATGACAGGAAACACGGTGGAACAGATGCAGCGCGGCGCGGCCCCGTCGGCGTCCAGCTTCCACAGGCGTGTGCTGCGTGCCTTGCCACTCTCCCACACGGCCGCCAGTTCGCCTGTCCCCTCCTCGGCCAGGCTGGCGGCATCCGGCAGCGAGGCGGCCACCCTGACCCACGGCTGGCCCAGCGCCAACTCGGCCGCCACGCCATACAGGCGCGCCGCGCCGGTGCTCCAGTAGCGCACTATGCCGTCGCGGTCGATGCCACGCACGGCCAGGCCAGGCGCCTGTTCGACAGCGGCGACGATGATGGACAGCAGATCGAGCGCCTTGGCGGCCGGCCCCGCCTGCGGTTCGGCCGCGGCAAGCAGGCGCCCCGGCGACGGCGCGGCTCCGACAATCCGATCAGACATCAGGCCCCCCGTGGCGTGGCGACGCGACAACCGGCGGCGTATGGCCTGTCCGGTGGCGCAACCATCCCGACCATTCTTGCGCGCTGGCGAATCGGCTTCTTGAGCATGCGCAAGCATCGTGACGTGCACGGCATGCATGCTGGCAGTGGTCTTTGGTCGCCGTTTTTTGCATTTCAGCCCCGATTTTGTGCAATCTGTCGCACGGCGATGGCGGCTGGACTTGAATCTTCCTAAAGTGGCAACATGCGCATCGCCGTGAACGGCCACAGCGGCAGGCGTGCTGCCTGCGGCCGCCACGGCGATGCGCTACCCGAATTCCCTCCCGGCCAGCGACAGGCCGGGTCCGCACCGAGACCTGGCGCCGAAGCCCTGCGCCGCTCCTGAAAAAAACCTATGAAAAACGAGACCCTGCCCCCCGCCTCCCCCCTTGCCGCCACGCGCCGCCGGCGCTGGCGCACCCCCGTGCTGATCCTGGTCGTGCTGGGCCTGGCCGGCGGCGGCTGGACGGTGATGCAGTCGAAGCAACAGGCGGCCAAGGCGGCCGAACAGCAAGCGAGCAAGAAGAAGCAGCAGGCAAAATCCCCCGTGCATGAACTGGCGCAGGGCGACGTGGCCGCCATCGATGCGCGCGCGCTGGCAATCAGCTTGCCCCTGTCCGGCTCGCTGGCACCCGTGACCCAGGCCACCATCAAGGCCAAGGTTTCCGGCGTGATCCAGGAAACGACCTTGCAAGAAGGCCAGCAAGTGGCCAACGGGCAAATCCTCGTGCGCCTGGATGCGGCCGACCTGCGCGCCCGCCTGACGCAGCAGCAAGCCATGCTCGACGAAGCGCAGGCGCGCCTGTCCATGGCGGCCAAGAATGAGGCGAACAGCCAGGCCCTGCTCAAGCAAAAATACATTTCGCAGACAGCCTACGACACCACGCAAAACTCGGTCGATCTGGCGCGCGCCAGCGTCAAGTCCGCCGCCGCCATGGTCGATATCGCCCGCATCGCGCTGGCCGACACGGTGATCCGCGCACCGATGGCCGGCATCGTCAGCAAGCGCCACCTGCAGGCCGGCGAAAAAGTCTCGCCCGACATGCCCGTCTACACCATCGTCAACCTGGCGCAACTGACCCTGGAAGCGCCCGTGCCCAGCGCGGACATTCCGCGCATCAAGCTGGGGCAGGACGTGCACTTCAAGGTCGACGGCTTCGGCGCGCGCGACTTTGCCGGCAAGGTCACGCGCATCAACCCCACCACCGAGAGCGGCTCGCGCGCCATGCTCGTCTACATCGCCGTCGACAATGGCGATGGCGCCCTGCGCGGCGGCATGTTCGCCAAGGGCAGCATCGTCACCGAACGCTCGCCCGTGGCGCCCCTGGTGCCGTTGACGGCCGTGCGCCATGAAAAGCAGGGCCCCGTCGTGTATGCGCTGGTAAACAACAAGGTCGTCGCCCAGCCCGTCACACTGGGACTGCGCAACGAAGATGAAGGCTATGCGGAAGTGACATCCGGCCTGGTGCCGGGCGCCAAAGTCATCGTCGCCAAACTCGATGGCGTCAAGCCGGGCCACAGCGTGACCTTCGCCGCGCCCGCCACCGCGCCCGCCGCGCCGGCGGCCGTGCTGGCACGGAAGGATTAAGCCATGTGGATGACCAAGGTCAGCATACAAAACCCCGTCTTCGCCACCATGGTCATGGTGGCGCTGGTGGTGCTGGGCATCTTCTCCTACCGGGGCCTGGGCGTGGAGAGCATGCCCAGCGTGCAGTTTCCGTTCGCCGCCATTGAAGTGAACTACCCGGGCGCCTCGCCGGAAGCCGTGGAAAACGACATCACGCGCCCCATCGAAGACGCCGTCAACACCGTCAGCGGCATCAAGACCATCCGCGCCAACTCGTGGGAAGGACGCGCCGGCGTGTACCTGGAATTCGAGCTGTCGACGAATATGGACAAGGCCATGCAGGACTTGCGCGACAAGGTGGCCCTGGTGCGCCCGCGCTTCCCGAAAGAAGCCAAGGACCCGTTCATCGCGCGCGCCGAAGGCGACAACGAACGCCCCATCGCCACCATCGTGCTGACCTCCACCGGACACGACCTGCGCTCGCTGTCGACCATGACGGAGCAGATCATCAGCAAGCGCTTCCAGGGCGTGGCCGGCGTGGGACAAGTCAAGCTGCGCGGCCTGCGCGCGCGCCAGATCCTCATCAGCATGAAGCCGATCGAACTCAATGCCCAGGGCATCGGCGTCGATGAAGTCATCCGCGCCATCCAGGCGACGAATACCAACTTGCCGGCCGGCTCCATCAGCCATGGCGCGGCAGAGCAGCTGGTGCGCGTGGAAGGCAAGATCAAGGATGCGCGCGAATTCGGCAAGATCATCGTCGCGCGCCGTGCCATCGGCCCCGTCTACCTGGACCAGGTGGCCACCGTGGTCGACGGCGAGCAGGAAGAATTGTCGATTTCGCGCATGAACGGCCAGCAAGCCGTGACCATGGAAATCACCAAGGTGCAGGACGCCAACGTGGTCGAAGTGGGCACCGGCATCCTGAAAGTGGCGGCGGACCTGCAAAAGACCCTGCCGCCCGATATCAAACTGCGCGTGCTGGACGACGAATCGGAGCGCGTGCAAAGCCAGCTCAATAACGTCAAGCGCACCATCATCGAAGGCGCCGTGCTGACCATGGTGATCGTCTTCCTGTTCCTGCACTCGTGGCGCTCGACCATCATCACGGGACTGACCCTGCCGATCTCCGTGCTGGCCAGCTTCATCGCCATGAAGGCGTTCGGCTTCACGCTGAACTTCCTGACCCTGATGGCGCTGTCCCTGTGCATAGGCCTGTTGATCGACGATGCCATCGTGGTGCGCGAAAACATCGTGCGCCACCTGGGCATGGGCAAGAACCACTACCAGGCGGCCAACGACGGCACCAATGAAATTGGTCTGGCCGTGATGGCCACCACGTTCGCCATCGTCGCCGTGTTCGTGCCGGTGGCCTTCATGGACGGCATCATCGGCCGCTTCTTCCTGCAGTTCGGCATCACCGTGGCCGTCGCCGTTCTCGTCTCGCTGTTCGTCAGCTTCACGCTCGACCCCATGCTGTCGTCCGTCTGGCGCGACCCCGTCAAGGACCGTTTCAAGTACGTGCCGTGGCTGGGCCGCTTCATGGCCTGGATCGAGACGGGCATCGACCGCCTGCATGTCTGGTACGGCAAGGTATTGAAAGTGGCCCTGCGCTGGCGCAAGACCACGCTGGCCACCGCCTTCGCCCTGTTCGCGGGCAGCCTGATGCTCGTGCCGATGATCGGCGGCGAGATGTTCCCCGAGACGGACCAGGGCTGGGTCAACCTGCGCTTCAAGACGCCCGTCGGCTCCAGCCTCGAATACACGGATAGCAAGGTGCGCCAGATCGAAACGGCGCTGAAGGAATTTCCCGAGATCGACAGCCTGGTGGCCAATATCGGCACGCCCGATGGACGCAACGCGGCCGAGGTGAACCTGAAGCTGACGGACATCAAGACGCACAAGCGCCGCTCGCAGCAGGAACTGGAAAAGCTGATCCGCGAACGCCTGGCGCCGATTGCCGGCATCACCCTGTCGGTCGGCAACCGCCCCATCTTCATCGCCATCCTGGGCACGGACGAAGGCAAGCTCGATGCGGTGGCGCACCGCCTGATGGACAAGATGCGCACCATCAAGGGCCTGGCCGACATGGAATACAGCCAGGAAGGCGCCAACCCGTCGACCACGGTGAAGATCAACAACGAGCTGGCCAGCGACCTGGGATTGTCGGTGCAGCAGATCGGCAATGCCCTGAGGCCTTTTGTTGCGGGCGACACGGTCAGCCACTGGTTAGCCAGCGACGGGCAAAACTATGACGTCAACGTGCAGTTGCCGAAATCGGGCCGCCAGAAAGTGGCCGACCTGGCCGACCTGTCGCTGGCGTCGAGCAAGCTCGATGCGAACGGCAAGCCGGTCATGATTCCGCTGCGCCAGGTAGTCGAGTTCGTGCCCTCGTCCAGCCCGCAAGTGCTGAAACGCCAGGCCTTGCAGCGCCGCGTCGCCATCTATGCGGGCGTGCAGGGCCGTCCTGCCGGCGACGTCGACGCCGACGTGCAGAAAGCCATCAAGTCCATCGACCTGCCACCGGGCGTGCGCTTCGACGTGGCCGGCAATGCGCAGCAGATGGCCGAGACCATGGGCGGCGCGATGATGGCGCTGGGGATCGCCGTGATCTTCATCTACCTGGTGCTGGCGTCGCAGTTCGGCAGCTTTTTGCAGCCGATCGCCATCATGGTGTCGCTGCCGCTCTCCCTGATCGGCGTGCTGCTGGCCCTCCTCATGACGGGCAGCACCCTGAACATCTTCTCCGTGATCGGCTTCATCATGCTGATGGGCCTGGTCACCAAGAATGCGATCTTGCTGGTCGACTTCACCAACCAGCGCCAGCGCGAGGGCCTGGGACAGTTCGAAGCGTTGATGGAAGCGGGGCAAGTGCGCTTGCGTCCCATCCTGATGACGACCCTGGCGATGGTCTTCGGCATGCTGCCGATGGCCATCGGCATGGGCGACGGCGGCGAATCGCAAGCGCCGATGGGCCGCGCCGTCATCGGCGGCGTGATCACCTCGACGCTATTGACCTTGGTGGTGGTGCCCGTCGCCTACACCTATTTAGATAGCCTGGGCAAGCGCGCCGCGCGCTTTTTTGGTGGCGGCGAACATGCTGAATCCACCGACGATGGCAAAGCACACGCCCACTGACAGACCGGTCGCCTTCACCGTCCCCGCATTGGCGGGGACGACGCGGCGGCTTCCTGAAGAGAGCTTCAGTTGACCAAAGCGGCCCCACTGGCTAGACTGTCCCCCGTTATCAATGATATGGAGTGACTCGTGGGTGCTTGTTCCAGTGACAGTAGTCGATTGACCATCGGCGATCGGCCTTAGGCAAGACGCGCGCATTCCGCCCGCCTGGCCCATGGCAAGGTGCGGTTTTACCAGCGGCGATGTCCATTCGCCGCCACTTCCCTCCTCATCGTTCCACCGTTATCGTCTGCTGCCCCCTTTCGGGGCGAATTGTCTTCGCCTTGCACTCGCCTGTTCCTCCCCAGCCGGGAGAAACTGATGGTGGTATTTGACTTTGCGCTGCGCGTTGCCGCAGCATTGACCCTGGGCGCCATGATCGGCGCCGAACGCCAGCTGCGCCAGCGCATGGCGGGCCTGCGCACGAACGCGCTGGTGTCCGTCGGCGCCTCGCTGTTCGTGATGGTTTCCGTGCTCGAAGGCGATCCCGACGGCCACCTGCGCATCGCCGCGCAGGTGGTGTCGGGCATCGGCTTTCTGGGCGCCGGCGTCATCATGCGTGAAGGCATGACGGTGCGCGGCCTGAACACGGCCGCCACCCTGTGGTGCTCGGCCGCCATCGGCGTGCTGTGCGGCCTCGGGTTTGCGCTGGAAGCGGCCATCGGCACGGGCTTCGTGCTGGTCGCCAACCTGGTGCTGCGCCACCTGGCGCAACGCATCAATGCGCACGGCAGCGAGGCGGGCATCGAGACGGAAAGCATCTACCGCGTGACGGCCGTGTGCGAGGCGGAGCAGGAAGTGCAGGTGCGCAAGCTGATGCTGCGCCTGATCAGCGGCATGCCGGCGCTGATGCTGCAATCCTTGCACAGCGAAGACGCGGCGCAGGCCGGGCGCATCGAAGTGCGCGCCGACCTGCTCACGCCCTTGTCCAGCCTGGGATTGCTGGAACAGATCGTCAGCCAGGTCAGCCTGGAAGGCAGCGTCTCGGCCGTGCGCTGGGCGCTGGTGAATAACGCGGAATTTGTCGCCGAACGGGGAGTGTGATGAAAAAACTTTTCCATTGGTTTGCCAGGCGCGGTCCTGCTATGGCCACCTACCGCCTGACCGTCACCTGCCCTGCGGCGCAGGCCGACCACGTGGTGCGCCTGCTGCTGGCCGAACTCAAGGGTGCTGGCCTGGTCCCGTCGCAGATGCTGCGCAGCTGGGACGAGGCCCGGCAGGTGGTGCAGCTGATCGCCACGGTGCTGTGCCAGGCCGTGCAGCGCGCCGTGCTGGTGCGCTTCGTCAACCGCGCGGGCGCCTGGCCGCAAGTGCGGCAGGTGCGCTGGGAAGGCGTCGCGCCCTCAATCTGAAGCGGGCAGGCGCAGGAGGAACAGCGCGCCACCCTCCGGGCGGTTCTGCGCCTCGATACTGCCGCCGTATGCGTGCACGATCGCTTGCGACAGGGCCAGGCCCAGGCCGAAGCCGGGCGCCTCGCCCGCGCGCGCCCGGGCGCCACGGTAAAAGCGTTCGAACAAATGCGGCAAGTCTTCCACGCCGATGCCCGGTCCAGCGTCGCTCACACCCACCAGCGCATGCGCGCCCTCGCGCGCCACATGCACGCTGATGCTGCTGCCGGGCGGCGAAAACTTCACGGCGTTATCAAGCAGATTGGCCAGCACCAGGTCCACCGGGCCGGCCGCCACCCGCGCGTGCACGACCACGCCTGCATCGAAGACGATGCGGATGCCGCGCTGCGCTGCCGCCTTTTCCAGGCGCTGCGCGGCCGCCTGCACGAGCGGATTGAGTGCGATGGTTTCCACGGCATTGCGCTCCTGCCCCACGTCCAGGCGTGTGAGCATCAGCAATTCTTCCACCAGGGTCGTCAGGCGCTGCACTTCATCGAGGCAGGACGCCAGCGCCTCGACATATTCAGCTGCCTCGCGCGGGCGGCGCAGGGTGATTTCGATTTCCGTGCGCAGGCGCGACAGGGGCGAGCGCAATTCATGCGAGGCGTCGGCCGTGAAGCGCCGCTGCGCATCATAGCCGTGTTCCAGGCGCTCCAGCATGGCGTTCAGGGTATCGACCAGGCGGCCGATTTCATCGGGCGTGCCGGGATGGGGCAGGCGCTGGTGCAGGCTGGCTTCGCCGATCGAATGCGCCTGGTCCACCACATCGTCGATGGCGCCCAGCACGCGGCGCGTGAGCATTTCGCCAGCCAACCCGACGGCGGCCAGCAAGGCCAGCGCCATGGCACCAAACAGCACGGTGGCCGCAGCCAGCACGTGGTTGACGTCATCGAGCGAACCGGCCACCTGCACCGCCAGGTGCAAGCCGGACGCAGGTACGGGGATGGACACCATGCGCAGCGGCTCCTCGCCGAACTTGGGCAGGGTTTCGAAGACGGTCTCGCCAGCGGCCAGGCGCGCCAGCAGGATGGGCGGCGCCGGCAGTTGCGCCGCCTCCAGGTTGCGGCTGCGCGCCAGCACGCGGCCTTCGCCATCGATGATCTGCACCAGGCGGTCGAGCCGCGTCAGGGAAGGCGGCGCCAGGCCCGGCGCCACCTCGTGCACCTGCACGGGCTGGCGCGGCGCGGCCGGCAGCATGGCCATTTCCGTCTCGGCCAGCGCCAGCAGGGCCGCATCGAGCTGGCCATGCACGGCGCGCGACAGGCCCCAGTAGCCGGCCAGCGCCGTACAGGCAACGATGACAAGGATGACGGCCAGGTGCACTCGCAGCAGGCGTTTGCGAAAGCTAGCCACCGTCGTTGTCCGCCAGGCGGAAACCGCGTCCGCGCACCGTGTGGATCAAGGGCGGCAGACCGGGCACATCGACCTTGCCGCGCAAATTGCGCACATGGACGTCGATCAGGTTATCGATGCCGATCAGGTCCGCCTGCCAGATCTGCTCGGCCAGGCGCGCGCGGCTGACCACCTCGCCCGCCTGGCGCAGCAGGATCAACAGAATCGCATATTCCTTGGGTGTCAGCACCAGCGGCGCGCCGGCCCGCGTCGCCTGGTGGCTGACGGGATCGAGCGTCAGGTCGGCCAGCGCCAGCACCAGCGGGCGGCTGATGTCGGAGCGGCGCAGCAGCGCGCGGATGCGCGCCAGCAGTTCCTCGAACTCGAACGGTTTGGTCAGATAGTCGTCGGCGCCCATGTTCAGGCCCGCCACGCGGTCGGCCGTGGCATCGCGCGCGGTCAGCATCAGCACGGGCGTCTGGATGGCGCGCGCGCGCAAATCGCGGCAAAAATCGATGCCCTGCTTGCCCGGCAGCATCCAGTCGAGCACGATCACGTCGTAAGCGACGGCATAGCTTTCGTCCTCGCCCTCTTCCGCGCTGTGCGCCACGTCGACGACGAAGCCCTCTTCCTGCAAGCCGCGCGCCAGCAGGCGCGCCGCCTTGCGGTCGTCTTCCACCAGGAGGATTCTCATGCCTGCCCTTCGCGTCGCGCCTTGTTTTCCATGCTGGCATTTTACCGCGCCGCAGCGTGCGCACACCGAACCTGAAGAATGATTCAGGCGTTCTTGGGCGCTTCTTCAGGAGCACATTGCTATGCTTTCCCGGCGCTGTAGTGATACTGCCCGCGCTCCCCTCTGACCGCCCGCCTGGGCACGGCATCCACGCATGCCCCCTCACCATCAATAACAAGGAAACACGGGATGAACACGACCACCCGCAACGCCCTGGGCGCCAGCTGCGCCCTCGCTCTCGCCTGCTCGGCCCTGGCCGGCTGCGCCAAACCGACGGCGGCGGCCACGCCGCCCGCCCAATCGATGCATCTGGACGACGGCAGCATCACCGTCGACAAGATGTCGCCGCTGCGCCAGCGCCTGCAGATCGCGCCCGTGCAGGAACAGGAAATCGCCACGCAGACGGAGGCGCCGGGCAGCATCGAAGCCATGCCGGAAAAGCTGGTGAAAATCACGCCGCCCCTGTCGGGCCGCATCACGCGCCTGCAGCGCGCCCAGGGCGACAGCGTCAAGGCCGGCGATGCCCTGTTCACCCTGGATTCGGCGGAGCTGAGCGCCGCGCACGCGGACGATAGCAAGGCGAAATCCGCCCTGCTGCAGGCGCGCCAGGAACTGCAGCGCCAAAAAACCCTGTTCGAGGCGGAAATCGCCGCGCGCAAGGATTACGAGGCAGCCCAGGCGGCCTTCGAGCAGGCCAATAGCGATGCGCAGGCCACTGCCGACAAGCTGGCCCAGTACGGCGCCAGCGCCAGCAGTTCGCGCCGCGACTACGTCCTGCGCTCGCCGATCGCCGGCACCGTGATCGCCATGGAAGGCGCCCAGGGCGGCTACTGGAACGATATCAACGCGCCCGTCATGACGGTGGCGGATCTCTCCACCGTGTGGCTGTCGGCCAACGTGGCCGAAAGGGACCTGGCGCAGGTGGCCGTCGGACAGGCGGCCCGCATCACGCTCGACGCCTGGCCCGGCAAGTCATTCGAAGGCAAGGTGGCCTATGTGGGCGCCGTGCTCGATAGCGAGACGCGCACCGTCAAGGTACGCGTGGCCATCGACAACCGCAGCGGCATTTTCAAGCCGGGCATGTTCGCCCACGCCGGTTTCGCCGGCGCCACGCGGCGCGGCCTGATGGTGCCTGCGGCGGCGCTGCTGCAAAGCGGCCTGGTGACGCGCGTGATGGTCGAACGCGGCCCGCTGCGTTTCGAGGCGCGCGTGGTGCAGGTGGGCGCCAGCCGGGGCGACCAGGTGGAAATCGTCTCCGGCCTGAAGGCGGGCGAACGCATCGTCGTCAAGGAAGGAGTGCTGCTCAATGGTTGATCGTTTCATCGCCACCTGCTGCCAGCGGCGCGGCATCGTCTGGCTCGTGCTGCTGTTCGTTGCCGCCTACGGCGTGTATTGCTGGAAGCAGCTGCCCATCGAAGCCTATCCCGACATCGCCGACGTCACCTCGCAGATCGTCACGCAGGTGCCGGGCCTGGGCGCCGAGGAAATCGAACAGCAGATCACGATACCGCTGGAGCGCGCCCTGCTGGGCACGCCCGGCATGCATGTGCTGCGCACGCGCAGCCTGTTCGCGCTGTCGCTGATCACGGTGGTGTTCGAAGATGGCAGCGATGGCTACTTCACGCGCGAGCGCTTGCAGGAGCGCCTGGCCAGCGTGAACCTGCCGTACGAGGCCAAGCCGGGGCTCGACCCCTACACTTCGCCGACGGGCGAGATCTACCGCTACACGCTGGAATCAACAACACGCTCCCTGCGCGAACTGTCGGAGCTGCAGTTCTGGACCGTGATCCCGCGCCTGCAAAAAGTACGCGGCGTGGCCGACGTCAGCAATTTCGGCGGCCTGACGACGCAATTCATGCTGGAACTCGATCCCGCAAAACTGGACAGCTACGGCCTCTCGCTGGCGCAGGTGAAGGACGCCATCAACGCCAACAACATCAGTGGCGGCGGCAGCGTCATCGACCGCGGCCAGCAATCGTACGTGGTGCGCGGCGTGGGCTTGCTGCATTCGCTGGACGACATGGGCAACGTCGTCGTCAGCAGCAAGGATGGCGTACCCGTGCTGGTGCAGGACCTGGGCAAGCTCGCTTACGGCAACGTGGAGCGGCGCGGCATCCTCGGCAAGGACAACAATCCCGACACCATCGAAGGTATCACCCTGCTGCTGAAGGATTTCAACCCGTCCGAGGCGCTGGCGGGCATCCATGCGGCCGTGGACGATCTGAATGACAATCTGCTGCCGAAAGACGTCAAGGTGGTCGCCTACCTGGATCGCAGCGCGCTGATCGACGCCACCCTGCACACGGTGGGCTACACCTTGGGCGAAGGCATGCTGCTGGTCGCCCTGGTGCTGCTGCTGTTCCTGGGCAGCCCGCGCGCGGCCGCCATCGTCGCGCTGACGATTCCGCTGGCGCTGCTGATCGCCTTCATCTTCATGCATCATTTTAAAATTCCCGCCAACCTGCTGTCGCTGGGCGCGATCGACTTCGGCATCCTCGTCGACGGCTCCGTGGTAGTGCTGGAAAACATGCTGCGCCGCCGTGAGCGCGAGCAGGAGCGGCCCCTCACCGTGCAGGACGCGATCGAGGCCACCCTGCAAGTGGCGCGTCCCATCATGTTCGGCATGGCCGTCATCATCGCCGCCTACCTGCCCCTGTTCGCCTTCCAGCGCATCGAATACAAGCTGTTCTCGCCGATGGCGTATGCGGTCGGTGCGGCACTCGTGGGCGCGCTGGTGGTGGCGCTGGTGCTGATTCCGGGCCTGGCCTGGCTGGCCTTGCGCAAGCCGCGCCGCACCTTCCATAACCGCGTGCTGGAACAGCTGGCGGCAACCTATGGCCGCTTCCTCGAGCGCATGGTGGGCAAGAAGCGCTGGGTGGCGATGGTGTGCGCAGGATCGCTCGCAGCGCTTGCCATCCTGGGCGGGGGCATCGGGCGCGACTTTTTACCGTACCTCGATGAGGGTTCCTTGTGGCTGCAAGTGCAGATGCCGCCCGGGATCACCCTGGACAAGGCATCCGAGATGGCCAGTGAACTGCGCCGCGCTGCGCTGGAGTTCCCCGAAGTGTCGACTATCGTCACGCAAACGGGGCGCAACGACGACGGCACCGACTACTGGACGCCGTCGCACATCGAAGCCAGCGTGGGCCTGCATCCCTATAAAAGCTGGAAGTCGGGCATGAACAAGCAGCAGCTGATCGCCAAAATGAGCGAGCGCTTCGCCCGCATGCCCGGTGTCACGGTGGCCTTCATGCAACCGATGATCGACGGCGTGCAGGATAAATTGTCGGGCGCGCACAGCGACCTGACGGTGAAGATCTTCGGCGACGACCTCGACGAAGTGCGCGCCATCGCCGGCAGGGTGGCCAATGTCCTGAAGACTGTCCCTGGCGCCTCCGACGTGGCGGTGGACGTGGAGCCGCCGCTGCCCAATCTGAAAGTGGAACTGGACAGGGCCAAGGCGGCCCGCTACGGCATCAACGCGGCCGACGTGGCCGACCTGATTGCCACCGGTATCGGCGGCGCGCCCATCGGCCAGGTCTACGTGGGCGAGAAAAGCTACGACATCGCCGTGCGCTTCCCCGCCGAGGTACGTTCCAGTCCGGACGCCATCGCCAGCCTGATGCTGACGGCCGCCAACGGCGCCAGGGTGCCGCTGGCGCAGGTGGCAAACATCAGCACCACCTCGGGCGAAAGCGTGATCGTGCGCGAGATGGGACGGCGCCACATCATCGTGCGCCTGAACGCCCGCGGACGCGACCTGGCCGGCTTCCTGGCCGAAGCGCGCCCGCTGGTGGCGCAAGCCGTGGCCAACGAGCACCAGCGCATCGGCGTCGAATGGGGCGGCCAGTTTGAAAACCTGCAGCGCGCGCAAAGCCGCCTGGCCATCATCTTGCCGATGACCCTGGGCGCCATGTTTTTGCTGCTGTTCGGCCAGTTCCGCAACCTGCGCCAGCCGGCACTGGTCTTGCTGGCCGTGCCGCTGGCCATGCTGGGTGGCCTGGCCGCGCTGCACCTGCGCGGCATGACATTGAACGTGTCGAGCGCCGTCGGCTTCATCGCCCTGTTCGGCGTGGCCGTGCTGAATGCCGTGCTGATGCTGGCGCAGATCAACCGCCTGCGCGCCGACGAAGGCCGCAGTTTGCGCGATGCCGTGCTCGAAGGCGCGCGCGACCGCATGCGCCCCGTGCTGATGACGGCCACCGTGGCCGCGCTGGGCCTGACGCCGGCCATGCTGGCCACCGGCCTGGGCAGCGACGTGCAGCGCCCGCTGGCCACCGTGGTGGTGGGCGGCCTGGTGACGGCCACCGCACTGACCCTGCTGCTGTTGCCGGCCCTGTATTACCTGATCGAAGCGCATCTGCAAAAACGCCAGACCGATACCGAAGGAGAAACCCATGACACGTTTTAATCTAATGCTGGCAGCCTGGCTGATCGCCCCCTGCGCCTTCGCCGCGCCCCTGACCTTCGAGACCTACCTGAGCGCCGTGGAAACGCACAGCCTGGAGCTGAAAGCGCAGAACGAGAGCATCGGCTCGGCCAGGGCCGGCATCGGCATCGCCGGCCTGCGCCCCGATCCGGAATTGACCCTGGGCGCCACGCGAGAGACCGTGCGCAGCGTCGAGCACCGTCCCGTCACCTGGAACCCGGCCATCAGCATGACCATCGAGACAGGCGGCAAGCGCGCCGCGCGCTTGAAGGCGGCGCGCAGCAATGTCACCGTCGCCGAGGAAACGGTAGCCGGCTTCAGGAGCGAACTGTATGGCACGGTCGCGGCCGCGTTCACGGAAGCGTGCCGCACGCGCGAGGTACTGGCGCGCAAGGAGCACACCATGGCGGCCCTGTCGAAAGTGGTCGAGGCGAACCTGGTGCGGCGCAAGGCAGGCGACGTGGGCGGCATCGAGCTGCTGCAGTCGCGCGTGGAACGCGACCAGTTCCAGGCCGAACTGGCGCAGGCACGCAGCGAGGCGCAGGGCGCCATGCTGGAACTGTCGCCGCCGCTGGGGCGCCAGCTCGATGCGCTGTTTCCCGACGCGCAGCTGGCCTGCGACTTCACCGCCTTTGCGGGCGGCGAAAGCGGCACCCTCGTGCCGCAGGCGCTGCGCGAACGCAGCGATGTGCGCATCGCCCGCGCCACCTTGGACAATCTGCGCGATGGCGCGGCGCTGGTGCGCGCCAACCGCTCCGTCGATCCCACCGTGACGCTGGGCCTGGCCGCCGTCCGCGGCTACCACGACGGCATCGATGCCCATGGCGCACCGGTGGAAGGATCGCCCCGTTCGCGCGCGCTGTCCCTCTCGCTGGCCATCCCCATCGTGCTGTCGCGGCGCGACAAGGGCGACGTGGTGCAGGCCGAGGCCGACGTCACGCAAGCGATGCTGGCCTTGCGCCAGGCCGAGTTGAAAGCGGAAACGGACGTGCGCGCGGCGCAGCTGCATCTGCGCACGGCGCAGGAGCGGCTGGCGCGCTATCGCGACGGCGTGCTGCTCGATGCGCAAAAGGTCGTTGACGGCATCGGCCTGTCCTACTTCAGTGGTAATGCCTCGCTGCTGGAATGGCTGGCCGCGCAGCACTCGGCCGACGACGCCTGGCAGGGCTATCTGCAGGCGCGCGCCGACGTGGCTATCGCCAGCACGCAGCTGCAACTGGCCATCGGCCAGCGGCCCACCCTGTAGCGGGAGGTAAGTATGACAGCCTCGCACCAGCGCACGCCGTCGCGTGCCTCTCGCACCATCTCGCGTCAGTTCGTTGGTGAATAACGCGGAATTTGTCGCCGAGCGGGGGGTGTGATGACATCGTGCAAATCGCCGTCCTAGCCAAAACTGAAACGCGTCCCGACGCGCAGCAGCACCTGCTTCGTCAGACGCTGCAGGGTCGGCTCGGCATGCACGGCCACCAGCCATGCGCCACACAGGGAAAAGAGCAGCGCGCCGCCCAGCGCGACCCAGCGCCCGGCACCGGCTTGCACCAGGCTGCTCATCAGTTGCGCGCCCGCCACCTGGTGCAGCAGGTACAAGGGAAATGTCATCATGCCGGCCGTTTTCAACAAACGCAAAAACCACTGCGACAGCGCGTGCACGCGATGATTCTTGCGCACGGAAAGCACCACCCAGACCACCGCCCCCAGCCAGAACAGCACTGGCGTCCAGGCTGAAAAGACACTGCCCGTCGTCTGGTTCGTCGCCGCCGCAGTGAGGGCAATCTGCAGGCAGCCGGCGACGCAAAAGAATACGCACCACAGCTGGTTTTCGCGGCTGCGGTGCTTGACCAGCGCCAGCCACAGAAAAATGCCGAGCGCAAAGAAGATACCGTGATGTACCAGCAACAATGCCAGGATTCTGGAGCGGCGCAATTGCTGCATCAGCTGGGCGAATGGCCCTGCATCCCCGACGCTCGCCATCCATGCAATTAGCCAGAACATGGCGCTGACCAGGCCGACAACAATGGCGAGGCGGTTGATCCAGACAAATTTCCCGCGCAAGACCAGCAGGAAAACGAGCGAGTAAAAGACGATTTCGATGCCCAATGTCCAATAGGCGTAATCGATCCACGGCGCGACCGGGATAAACAATACGCTATGCAAATAAGCCCGCAGCGTGTGGTAGACACTCAATTCGCCGCCGATCAGCACAGCTACAAGGGTCGCGCTAGCGCATATCCATACGCCGGGCCCGAGGCGCACCACACGACTGACCAGAAACGCATACGCGCCTGCCCGCTCGCCGGAAAACGCGATCACAAAGCCGGAAATGACAAAGAATATTTGCACGCCGACCCAGCCGAAATGGGTAGAGGAAAACAGTTCAGGGAAGGAAATCAGATGCTGCAGGCCGGGCGAGGAAACGGGCGACGGATTGACCCAGAACCAGAAACCGTAGTGGTAGGCCACCACCAGCATGGCGGCAATGAAGCGCAGCGCATCGAGTCCGATGACATGACGGGGATTAAGCTGGGTGCGATTATTCATTAGCCGTGCATCTTATTAAAATATAGTACACGGATGGTAACATTACAACATGTCCGATTGATTATAAATTGGATAACTGTTGTCCATGCGCCTCATCCTGCCTTCCAACTGGCAGCAGCGCGAGCGAGACGATATGTTGTCGACCAGAAACGGTGTCACGCCGGAGCTGCGGGCAGTGGCGACGCTACCTGCCAGGGCAGATTGCAGGCGCGCTTATAGCGGGAGGGGGAAAGGTAGAACGAAGAGATGCCGGCGCGGCGGTGCCGCACCGGTCGTCAGGAACGGGCAATTACTGCGGCTGGGCAGGAGCGTCGCCTTCGGCGGCCGGATCAGCGTCAACGTCGGCGTCGGCGTCGTCCGCTTCCGGCTCATCGCCCTCGCTGCCATCGGCAGCCTTGGGATTGTTTTTCGCTTCCAGCTTGCGCCTGGCTTTTTCCTCGGCTTTCTTCTTCTTTTCCAGCTCTTTTTGCCGTTTTTCGTATTGGAAATTTGTCTTGGCCATTTACTACCTCTTTAGTTTTTAGATGTTACAGATAAGCACATAAGACACATTATGACGTAATTGGACCAAACACCAAATGTTTAGCCTCGCGGATGATGCTGCGCATGCAGCAGTTTCAGCCGTTCGCGCGCCACATGCGTGTAAATCTGCGTGGTGGAAATATCGGAGTGTCCCAGTAACAATTGCACAACACGCAAGTCCGCGCCATGGTTCAGCAAATGCGTGGCGAACGCGTGGCGCAGGGTGTGCGGCGACAGCGGCGCCGTGAGGCCGGCGTTCAGCGCATGTTTCTTGATGATGACCCAGAACATTTGCCGCGTCATGGCGCCCCCGCGCCGCGTGACGAACAGCGCATCGTCCATCTGCCCGTCGAGGATGATGCCGCGCGCTTCCTTCAGGTAGCGCTCGATCCACAGCCGCGCCTGCTCACCGAACGGCACCAGCCGCGTCTTGCTGCCCTTGCCCGTGATGCGCAGCACGCCATCGTTCAGGCTCAGTTCGACGGATTTCAAGTCCACCAGTTCCGACACGCGCAAGCCGCTCGCATACATGAGTTCCAGCATGGTGCGCTCGCGCAGGCCCAGCGGCGTGCTCAAGTCGGGCGCCGCCAGCAGCGCTTCCACCTGCGCTTCGCTCAGCGTGTGCACGAAGCGCGCTGGCTGCCTGGCCGAGACCATCTTCAGGCACGGGTCAGCGGCGATATGCCTGTGCCGCAAGGCCAGCTGGTAAAAGCGCTTGAGCACGGACAGGCGCCGGTTCGACGACGTCGCCTTGCTCTCGTCGTGGCGGGCGGCGAAATACGCTTCGATGTCGGCCGTGGACACTTCGTACAGGCCCTCACGCCCTGGCCGCGCCACTTCCAGCCAGCGCGCGAACAGACGCATGTCGCGCCGGTAGGCATCGAGCGAGTTTTTCGACAGGCCGTCTTCCAGCCACAGGCTGTCGCAGAATTCATCGATCAGGGTGGCGTTATCGGGCGCCAGCAGGCTGTTCATCATAGGTAAGCCGCCACGCCTTCATGCGCCAGCAGCCAGCGCTTCACGCCCAGGTGAAAACCGCTGGCATCGTCATGGTGGGCAAAGCCGCCCAGGCCGCCAGCGGCCGTGACGCGGTGACACGGAATGAGCACGGGATACCAGTTGGCGCCGCAGGCCTGGCCCACGGCGCGCGGCGCCGAGCCGATCAGGCGCGCCACGTCGCCATACGTGCGCACCCGGCCGCGCGGGATGCCGGCAATCGCCGCCCATACGCGTTGCTGGTAGGCGCTGCCCAGTTCGGCCAGCGGCAAGTCGAACGGCGCATCGGGGTCGCGGAAATAGCGCGCCAGTTGCACGCACGCGCGCTCGGAGACGGCATCCTGCGCCGCCTTTTCGGCGAAGTGCGGCGGCAGGTAGACCAGTTCACGCAACTGGCCATCCCGCGCGCACACCCCCATGGCACCGAACGGCGCGGCCACAATGGCACTGAACAGTTCACTGTCCTGTTGTTTTTTCATCTGCTGATCATTATTCAAGTGTGGCAAATATACAACCTGCAGGCACACGATGGTGCACTCTGGCGATTATGCACCGTCTTCGGACAGGTGGGCGGACGTTTCCCGCGCACGAAAAAAAAGCGCACCAATCGGTGCGCTTCAAATATTGCTTCACGTTCCCGGTCGTTTGGGTCCGCCGGTGCCGGCTTGTGGCGGCAGACAGCGATGACTCAACAACTTCTGTGAAACGTGTGTCTCCTCAATATATCCCCGGTATCAATACCGTTTTTATAGACTACTCCCCCACCAACCTTGTTGCCAATTCTGTATTTCAGCCTTGCTACCAGGGCGTATAAGCAACTACGTTTTCCCCCTTAAGGCTGCCCATCATAGCGCATTTATTCGGCCGGATCGACTTTTTTTGCACCATGACGGGGACAACTGTTTTAGTTGTAAATTAAATTTGGCAGCCACAGCGAGATTTGTGGTACGTAGGTAATCAGCATCAGGAAGGCCAGCATCGTCAGCAGCCATGGCATCACGGCCACGGTCAATTCGGAAATGCCCATCTTGGTGATGCCGGACGCCACGTACAGATTCAGGCCCACGGGCGGATGGCACATGCCCACCTCCATATTGACCACGATCAAGATGCCGAAGTGCACAGGATCGATGCCCAGCTTCATGGCGACGGGGAACAAAATCGGCGCCATGATCAGCACGATCGATGACGGCTCCATGACGTTACCCGCCAACAACAACAGCACGTTGACCACCAGCAGGAAGCTGATCACGCCCAGGCCCTTGCCCGTGATCCACTCGGCCATCGCTTGCGGGATGTTTTCGCTGGTCATCAGGAACGAGAACAGCACGGCGTTCGTGATGATGTACAACAGCATCGCCGACATGGCGGCCGAATCGAGCAAGACCTTGCCCACTTGCTTGATCTTCAAGTCCTTGTAGACGAAGACGGCGATGATGAAGGCGTACACGGCAGCCATGGCGGCCGCTTCCGTGGGCGTAAACGCGCCCGAGTAGATGCCGCCCATGACGATGACGATCAGCAGCAGGCCCCAGGCGCTTTTCTTGAAGGTGATGAAGCGTTCGCCCCAGCTGGCCTTCTTCATGCGCGGATAGTTGTGCTTGCGCGCCAAGAACCACGTGGTCAGGCCCAGCAGCATGGCCAGCATCATGCCGGGAATCACGCCCGCCATGAACAGCTTGCCCACCGAGGTGTTGGTGCTGACCGAATACATCACCATCACGATCGACGGCGGTATCAGAATGCCCAGCGCGCCCGAGGTGGTGATGACGCCGGCGCCGAAGCCGCGCGGATAGCCCTGCTTGACCATGGCCGGCAGGATGATGGAGCCGATCGCCACGACCGTGGCGGGACTGGAGCCGGAAACGGCGGCAAACAGCGCGCACGCCATCACGCCGGCCAGCGCCAGGCCGCCATGCCAGTGGCCCACCATGGAACTGGCGAAGTTGATCATGCGCCGCGCCACCCCGCCATGCGTGAGGAAGTTGCCCGCCAAAATGAAGAACGGAATGGCCATGATCTCGAACTTCTCGATGCCCGTGAAAATCTTCAGGGCTACCGATTCGATGGGCACGCTGGTCATGGTAAACAGGAACGTCAGTACCGTCAGGCCCAGCGAAATGGAAATCGGCATGCCGGTCAGCATCAGCGCCAGCAGCAACACAAAAATAATCAGCGCGTTCATGCCTTGGCTCCTTTTTCTTCCGCCGTCAATTCCTCTTCCAGCCCCTCGACATGCGAGTGGTCATGTTTGGGCAAGGTGCCCGTCTTGATGAAATGCACCATCACCTGCAGGAAGCGGAAGCACATCAGGTAAGAACCGAGCGGCACGGCCAGGTAGACCAGCCACATCGGCACTTCCATGTCGGCCGAAGTCTGGTCCGTGTGGCCGATCGACCACACGAAGCTGGCGCCCAGGGTACCGACGATACCCGTAAACAGGGCACCGGCACCGAGGCCGAAGACGACGAAACGGTCGCGCCAGCGCGGGTTCATGCGGTTGATCAAGACGTCGACGCCCACGTGGATGCCCGTGCGCACACCATACGCGGCGCCGAACTTGGCCATCCAGACGAACATGTAGATGCACAGTTCCTGGGCCCAGCTGGTATTGATTTGAATCAGGAAGTCTTGCACGACCGGTATCGGCAAGCCTGCCAGGTAGCGGTGCACGACCGCGACGAAGATGATGAAGGTAGCTGCGCCCATCAGGGACGCGATCAGCCACTCTTCCAGGTGATCCAGAAATTTCATGGTGGACTTTCAAAGAATGCGGGTACGCTGGCACCCGCGCAGGACGCGCAGGTGCCGTTGCTACAGAAAGACAGGATGTCCCTGACAGCCGCGCCGGGTGGCGCGGCCAGCGCGATTACTTCGCGCTTTCCTTGTTGATGGCCGAGATCAGATCCTTGCCGATGCGCCCTTCCATGGCCTTCTGCACGGGCGCCAGAGCCTTGCGCCACTCGGCCTGTTCCTGCACCGTCAAGGTATAGATCTGCGTCTTGCCCGATTTCTTGATGGCCTCGAGGGCCTGGTCGTTGTCACGCTGGGCGATGGCTTTTTCAAACGTGGTCGCTTCGCGCATGGCTTTTTCCAGCTGGCCGCGGATATCGGGCGGCAAGCCATCCCAGAATTTCTTGTTGACGATGACGGCATAGCCCAGGTAACCGTGGTTCGATATGGTCACGTGCTTTTGCACTTCATGCATCTTTTGCGTGTACATATTCGATGGCGGATTTTCCGTGCCGTCGACCACGCCCGTCTGCAGCGCCTGATACACTTCCGAGAAGGCCAGTACCTGCGGATTGGCGCCCAGCGCGCGCATTTGCGCGTCGAGCACCTTCGACGACTGGATGCGCAACTTCAAGCCCTTGAAGTCGGCCGGGTTGTGCAGCGGCTTGTTGGCCGACATCACCTTGAAGCCATTGTCCCAGTAAGCCAGGCCCGTGATACCCTTGGGTTCCAGCTTCTTCAGCAGGCTCTTGCCGATTTCGCCTTCGGTGACGTTGTACAGCGCCGTCTTGGTGGGGAAGATGTAAGGCAGGTCGAAGGCTTCGAATTCCTTCACGCCCAGCGGGCCGAACTTGGCCAGCGACGGCGCCAGCATCTGCACGGCGCCCAGTTGCAGCGCTTCGAGTTCTTCCTTGTCCTTGTAGAGCTGGCTGTTCGGGTACAGTTCGACCTTGACCTTGCCATTCGTGGCTTTTTCGGCCAGCTGCTTGAAGCGCTCGGCGGCCTGGCCTTTCGGCGTGTCGGTCGCCACGACGTGGCTGAACTTGATGACGATGGGGGCTTGCGCATAAGCGTGGACGCCGGCAGTGGCGCCGATGGCTGCGCACAGCGCGACGAACATGGTTTTCATCTGCATTTTTGTCTCCTGGATGGTTTTTGAAAAAAACTTTATTATTTGTCTACTTCAATATTGTGCCAAAGAAACTGTCCCGGCTATTGTGGTTAACCACAATAGCCAGCTCCCGATAAGCCGCTACCCTGCCAGCCATGCCGACTCCCCCCACCCTTGCACGCCGCTTCAAGCTATCGAGCCCGATGCGCTGGCTACTGCCCGTCATCCTGCTGCTGCTGTTCCTGTCCATCCTGTTCTGGCTGCCCTGGCAGGCGCGCCAGATGGAAAGCAACGAGCGCCAGGAGCAGCTGATCGCCGACACCCTGTGGGTGGAGCAAACCATCCGCTTCCAGCTGGCGCGCAACGAGGAAAGCCTGTTCAACCTGGGTGTGGACATCGCCAGCGCCTCGCTGGGCGCGGAAAAAGTGCACGAACGGCTGCAGCAGATGTTGCGCAATGGCCGCGAATTGCAGCGCGTGCTGTGGCTCGACACCAGCGGCAAGGTGCTGGCCAGCAGCGACAGCAATCTGCCGCACGCGCTGGCGTTTTCACCGGCTTCACTGACGGCGGCCGACAATGCACGCCGCCTGCACCGGGGCCAGTACGCCCAGCCTTCGCAGCAAAGCGGTTTTCCCGACGCGCCGCCGGGCGCCATGCTGATGGATTACCACCAGCCCCTGTTCGATGGCCAGCGCTATGTGGGCAGCCTGGTGGCCACCTACCAGATCAGCAGCCTGCTCGATGAAATGGTACCGTGGTGGTTTGCCCAGGATAACCAGATTTCGCTGATCGACCGCGACGACAAGGTGCTGGCGCGGCGCGCCGCCGCCGGTCCCGGCCACGGCGTGTACACGCACAAGCGCGCGCTCGACGTGCCCGGCGCCACCATCATCCTGTTTACCGACAGCGTGAAAAGCCAGCCCAAGCTGCTGCCCAATTTGCTGGTCGGCTCCGTCATCGCCCTGTCGCTGGGTTTGCTGTGGAGCTTGCTGGCACTGTGGCGGCATATTTCGCGCCGCCTGGTGGCTGAAGGGGCGCTGCGCCAGCAGATGCTGTTTCGCACGGCGATGGAAAACTCGCTGGTGACGGGCATGCGCGCGCGCGACCTGGAAGGAAGAGTCACCTACGTGAATCCCGCCTTCTGCCAGATCGTCGGTTATCCGGCCGAGGAAATCCTGGGCCGTTTGCCACCCATGCCCTACTGGGTGCCGGAAGCACTGGAGGAGTACCAGCAGCGCTTCGTCAAGGCGCTGGCCGGCAATCCCACGCCGCAGTTCGAAACCTATTTCCAGCGCCCCGACGGCACGCGCGTGGCCGTGCTGATCTTCGAAGCGCCGCTGGTGGACAAGAACGGCAAGCAGACAGGCTGGATGGGCTCCGTGCTCGACATCTCGGACCGCAAACGGGTCGAGGAACTGAATCGCCAGCAGCAGGAAAAACTGCAAACCAGTTCGCGCCTGGCCACCATGGGCGAGCTGGCCTCGATGCTGGCACATGAACTGAACCAGCCGCTGGCGGCCATTTCCAGCTACACGACAGGGGCCCTGAATTTGATCCGCCGCGCCATCGAGCACGACGCCCCCGTCGATCCGAACACCCTGAAGCCGGCGCTGGAACAGGCCAGCGCGCAGGCGCAGCGGGCCGGCCAGATCATCCGCAGCGTGCATGATTTCGTGCGCAAGAGCGAACCGCAGCGCCAGGATATCGCCATCCGCACCGTGATCGACGGCATCCGTGCGCTGATCGAGCTGCAGGCACGCAAATATTATGTCACCATCCAGGAAGAGCTGCCGCCGGACCTGCCGCTGCTGCGCGCCGACCCCGTGATGATCGAACAAGTACTGCTGAACCTGACGCGCAACGCCATCGAGGCGATGCAGGACGCGGCGCCCGGACGGCGTATCATGCGCCTGCGGGCCAGCCACGACGCGCAGCAGGGCATGGTGACGGTGGACGTGATCGACCATGGCCACGGCATTGCGCAAGACGTGGCCGAGCGGCTGTTTTCGCCGTTTTTCTCGACCAAGTCCGAAGGCATGGGCATGGGCCTGAACATCTGCCGCACCGCGATTGAATTTCACGGCGGCGCGCTGACCTTCGGCGCCAACCCCGCTGGCGGTACGATCTTTACCTTCAGCGTGCCGGCCGCGCCGCGCATTCAGCACCAAGCACTAACCGATAACCAATAACGACGAGCCGGAGACACCATGCTACACATCATCGACGACGAAGAGGTCGTACGCGACTCGCTGTCCTGGCTGGCCGCCTCGCGCAGCATCGACGCGCGCATCTACGCCAGCGCCCAGCAATTCCTCGATAGCCTCGACGGCAACTTCGACGCCGCCGGCGACTGCGTGCTGCTCGACGTGCGCATGCCCGACATGAACGGCATCGCCCTGTTCGACCAGCTGGTCAAGCGCGACCTGACGGCGCGCCTGCCGGTGATTTTCCTCACCGGCCACGGCGACGTGCCGATGGCCGTCGACAGCCTGAAACGGGGCGCCTTCGATTTCTTTGAAAAGCCGTTCAACGACAACGACCTGATGGACCGCGTGCAGCAGGGCCTGGCCAACTCGCGCCAGGCGGGCGAGCTGGCCGCCGTACACGCGCGCCTGGCCACCCTGTCATCGCGCGAACGCGAAGTGCTGGACCTGATTTTGGCGGGCAAGATGAACAAGGTGGTGGCCGACAAGCTGGGCATCAGCATGCGCACCGTGGAAGTCCACCGCGCGCATATCTTCGACAAAATGCAGGTCAAGACGGCGGTGGAGCTGGCGGGGTTGTTGAAGTGATGCTGCGGGTGATGTCGGATTACGCGGCGCTAATCCGACCTACGATCTCATTCGCAGCGTAGGTCGGGTTAGGTGATGTTGGATTACGCGGCGCTGACGCGCCGCTAATCCAACCTACATTGCAATGTAGGTCGGGTTAGCGCAACGCGCGTAACCCGACACCACCACAATCACCACCGCCACCGCCATCACTCATCATGATGCTCGTGATGCTCCGCCGCCCCATGCTTCCAGTAACTGGCCACATGCAGGTGCTGCTTCGGCACCCCGGCGTCGATAAAATGCCCGCGCAAGCCCTGCACCTGCGCATGCTCGCACGCCACCCACACATAGCCGTCGCCCTCAGATGGCAGCGCGACCTTCGCCAATTCTTCCAGTAACAAGGGGCCGCTGCGGCCATTGCGCGCCACCCAGCGCAGGTCCAGCTGCGCGGCGCACTCGAGCGTGATCTGTTCGCCGTCTTCGACGATTTCAATCACGGCCATCGCCCGTGCTGTGGCCGGCAACTGCTCCAGGCGACGGGCAATCGCCGGCAAGGCCGTCTGGTCGCCCACCAGCACATACCAGTCGAAATCAAGCGGCACCAGCATCGAGCCGCGCGGTCCGCCCACGCCCAGAGTCTGGCCGGGCGCGGCTTGCGCCGCCCACAGCGATGCAGGGCCATCGCCATGCAGTACAAAATCGATTTCCAGCTCGCGCCGCTCGGCGTCATAGCGGCGCGGCGTGTAGTTGCGGGCGATGGGACGCGCGCCTGGCGCATACTGGATCGGGTTGGCGCCATTGCCCAGCACGGGGAACACGGGAGTAGTCTGCCCCGGGGCGGGGAAGAACAGTTTTACGTGATCGTCGTGCGCCGGCGAGACAAAACCGTCCAGGTCGTCGCCCGCCAGGGTGATGCGGCGCATGTGCGGCGTCAGTTGCTCGGTGCGCACGACGGTGAGCACGCGCAGTGTCAAGTCATGCCGCACGCGCTCGATGGCGTGCGGGCGTGGCGTTGCAGGTGATGCGTTAGTCATTGCTTGTCCTTGTAAAGTGGGCTCAGTGGCCGTCGACGATGGCGTTCGCCGCCTGTTCCAGCACGGCGGAGACGCGCTCGGCTTCCGCCTCGCTCCAGCTGCTCTTGTTCAGCAACAGCGCATGCTTGAGCGTGTGCATGGCCTGGCGCACGCGCTCGGGCAAGGCGTTTTTCGCCTGGACGCGGGCAAACATGTCGAGGCGGGCCAGGATGCCGTCCACCTGGGCACGGTTCTCGTCGAGATACGCGCGCCCCAGCTCCGTGATCGTATAGAGCTTCTTGCCGCTGGCGCTTTCGGAGGACGTCACATGGTCCTGCTCTTCCAGCAAGGTCAGGGTCGGATACACGGCGCCCGGACTGGGGGCGTAGGCGCCGCCGCAACGCTCTTCGATGGCCTTGATGATTTCATAGCCGTGGCGGGGGCTGATTTCGATCAGCGCCAGCACGATCAGCGGCAGGTCGCCGCGGCCGAAGACGCGCTCGGCCCGCTCACCGCGCCCTCGTCCACCTGGGCCACCGGGGCCGCCATGGCCCATGCCGTCGCCGCGCTCGTCGAAACCGCGCGGACCACGGCCGTGCATGAAGTATTCGTGGCGATGCTCGCCATGATGGTGGTGGTGATGTTGGCCGCAATGGCCGTGTTCTGCGTGCTGTGAGTTTCTCATGTTTTCTCTTTAAAGATATATCGTTAGTAGGTATCGCCATTTTATAACGATATATCGATAAGTCAAGGAGAAATTTGTTATGCTCTCCTTTTCCCACTCCAAACGCCCATGCCATGCCTGACAAAACCGCCTTTGAGAAAATGGTTGTGAAAAATGCCAAGGCCCTGGCCGTGCTCAATGACGGCAGCGAGCATGCGGCCCTGCTGGCGCAGTTGCCGGCGGAGCGGCTGGCACGGGATGGTGAAAATGCCGACTGGCTATTGCTGTTCGCGCGCAGCCGTGCGGAACTGGAGCAGTATCTGCCGCTGGCGCAGGCGCGCCTGGCGCCCGGCGGCGCGGTCTGGGTGGCGTACCGCAAGGGCGGCGCGAAAGCGGGCAGCGACATCCACCGCGACGATATCCGCAGTTTTGCGCAAACGATAGGGCTCGACAGCGTGGCGATGGTCGCCATCGATAGTGAGTGGTCGGCGCTGCGCCTGAAACAAGTTTAAACGCAGGTCAGGCGACGCCGTGCAGTGCCAGCGCCCATTCGACGTGCTCGCGCACGATGGCCGACGGGTGCTCGCGGCGCGACAGCAGGGCCGCGACGATGTCGGCCTGGCCCCGGGCCTTGGCGGCCGCGTTGCCCATGCCGACGGCCAGGTTGCGCAGCCAGCGTTCGTGGCCGATGCGGCGGATCGCGCTGCCTTCCATGCGGCGGTTGAATTCCTCTTCCGTCCAGGCGAACAGCTGCACCATGCCGGCGCTGCCCAGGCTGTGGCGCTCGTCGAAGTCGGGTACCACGGCACGCTGGGCGAACTTGTTCCACGGGCAGACGGTCTGGCAATCGTCACAGCCGTACACCTTGTTGCCGATCAAGGGGCGCATCTCGACGGGAATGGCGCCCTTCAATTCGATGGTCAGGTAGGAAATGCAGCGGCGCGCGTCGAGCTGGTACGGCCCCAGGATGGCTTGCGTCGGGCACACCGTGATGCACGCCGAGCACTGGCCGCAGCGCGGAGTCTCCGGCGGGTCGACGGGCAGCGGCACGTCGATGAGGATCTCGCCGAGAAAAAAGAAGGAGCCGCCCTGGCGGTTGATCAGCAAGGTGTGCTTGCCGCGCCAGCCCAGGCCGCCCTTTTGCGCCAGCGCCACTTCCATCACGGGCGCCGAATCGCTGAAGACGCGGTAGCCGAAGTCGCCGATCTCGCCGCGGATAAGCTCGGCCAGCTGCTGCAGGCGCGAACGCATCACCTTGTGGTAGTCGCGGCCCCGCGCATACACGGAAATGACGGCCGCCGACGGATCGGCGTCGCGCGCCGCCTCGTGCGTGCGCCAGTCGGGATCCAGCGCCGGCGGCAGATAATTCATGCGCGCGCTGATGGCGCGCACCGTGCCCGGCACCAGTTCGGCCGGGCGCGCGCGCTTCATGCCGTGGCTGGCCATGTACTCCATTTCGCCGTGGTACCCTGCATCGAGCCAGGCTTGCAAGGGCGCTTCCATGTGCGACAGGTCCACGTCGGCGATGCGCACCTCGGCAAAACCGAGCTCGCGCCCCCATTCTTTGATGGTGCGCGCCAGGGCGGCGAGATCGGTGACGGTGGCAGACATAGGGGACTTTACGGAAAACGGCAGGCGCGCGGGCGGTTACAATGACAGCAGCCTCCATTTTATGCGATACCGAAGATAATGACCGAACACTTCAAAGCCCACCTCCACGATGAAGCCGGCACCGCCGCGCTGGGCGCCGCGCTGGCGCGCGCACTGGCGCCCGGCCTGGCGATCTACCTGCACGGCGACCTGGGTGCCGGCAAGACGGCCCTCACGCGCGCCCTGCTGCACGCGGCCGGCCATGCGGGCCACGTGAAAAGCCCCACCTATACGCTGTCCGAACCGTACACGGTGCAACTCGATGGCCAGAGCGTCAATGTCATCCACTTCGACCTGTACCGCATGGGCAGCGCCGAGGAATTTCTCGACGCCGGTTTTCGCGAAGACTTCGACGGCCGCAATATCTGCATCGTCGAATGGCCCGAGAAAGCCGAACCGGTGCTGCCGCCGGCCGACCTGAATATTTATTTGAACGTTGCGGGTACAGGACGTGATGTAGAATTGCAAGCGTCTTCTGAATTGGGTCTGTCATGCCTTCACCGTCTCAAATTCGCCCCGAACCTTTGATCTCCTCGCCCATCACCCGGCGCACGGTACTCAAGGCCGGCGGCACCCTGCTGTTGTCCGTGTTCGCGCCCATGTCGGCGATGGCGGCGCAAATTCTCGCCGTGCGCGTCTGGCCGGCCGAGGACTACACCCGCGTCACGCTGGAAAACGACAGCATCCTGAAGGCGACCCACTTCATCGTCAAGGACCCGGAACGGCTGGTGGTCGACATCGAAGGACTGGAGCTCAATCCCACCTTGAAGGGCCTGGTGGCGAAGATCCAGTCGAACGACCCGTACATCAAGCAGGTGCGCGTGGGCCAGAATCGGCCAAACGTCGTGCGCCTGGTGTTCGACCTGAAAGAGGAAGTCACGCCGCAGCTGTTTACCCTGCCGCCGGCCGGCTCCTACAACCACCGCCTGATCTTCGACCTGTATCCCGTGCACGAGCCGGACCTGATCGCGCAGATGATCGAAAAGGGCGACTGGTCGAGCGACCCGGCCAAGCCACCGATGGCCGGCACGCATACGCCGCCACCCGCGCTGCCCCTGCCCGACAGCGGCAAGCCGCCCGTGGCCATCGCGCCGCCGGTGGCGACCATCGTGCCGCCCGTGCCCGATATCCGCCCGGAACAGCGCCCCGAAGCGCGCCCCCTGCCGGGCCAGAAAGTGGTGCGCATGATTACCATTGCGCTCGACCCCGGCCACGGCGGTGAAGACCCGGGCGCCATGGGCAGCCGCGGCAGCCGCGAAAAAGACGTGGTGCTGGCCATCGCCAAGCGCCTGAAAACCAAGCTGGAACTGCAACCGAACATGCGCGTCATGCTCACGCGCGACGCCGATTTCTTCGTCCCGCTGGGCATGCGCGTGGAAAAGGCGCGCAAGGTGCAGGCCGACCTGTTCGTCTCGATCCACGCCGACGCGTTCATCCAGCCGACGGCGCGCGGCTCGTCCGTCTTCGTGCTGTCCGAAAAGGGCGCCACCTCGACGGCTGCGCGCTGGCTGGCCAACAAGGAAAACCAGGCCGACCTGATCGGCGGCGTGAACGTGAAAAACCACGACAAGCAGCTGGCCAGCGTGCTGCTCGACCTGTCGACGACGGCGCAGATCAATGACAGCATGAAGCTGGGCAAGGCCGTGCTGCGCGAAATCGGCGGCATCAACCGCCTGCACAAGGGCTCCGTCGAGCAAGCCGGCTTCGCCGTGCTGAAAGCGCCGGACATCCCTTCCATCCTGATCGAGACGGCCTTCATCTCGAATCCGGAAGAAGAAGCCAAGCTGACCGACAACGGCTACCAGGACCAGATGGCCGACGCCATCGTCACGGGCATCAAGAATTACTTTGCCAAGAATCCGCCGCTGGCGAAAAGCCGATTGACCTGACATGGACACCCGCATGAACAAGAGTACTTTTGGCCAATTGCCTGCGGTGACCATCCGCGCCGCCGATGGCGCACAGGCTACCGTCACCCTGTACGGCGGCCACCTGGTGTCATGGCGGACCAGCGATGGCCAGGAGCGCCTGTTCTGCAGCCGCGATTCCGCCCTCGACGGCAGCCGCGCCATCCGTGGCGGCGTACCCGTGATCTTCCCTCAGTTCGGCGCGCGCGGCACGGGCATGCGCCACGGTTTTGCGCGCGTGGCGACCTGGCAGCTGGAATCGACCGGCGACGCCGATGGCGCCGCCCATGCGGTATTTACCTTGCAGCACACGGACCTGCCGGACGCAATCGCCACCACCTGGCCCTGGGCCTTCACCCTGCGCCTGCGCGTGGCCGTCAAGGCGCAGGCGCTGGAGCTGAGTCTGTCCGTGCACAACACGGGCGAGCAGGCGTTTCCGTTCTCGGCCGCCCTGCACAGCTATTTTTCGATCGATCAATTGAGCGAGGCGCGCATAGGCGGCCTGCAGCGCGTGCGCTATTCGGACGAGACGCCGCAAGATGCCTTGCAGGCGGAAGAGCTGTTGCAATTCGCGGACAAGCTCGATCGCATCTACTACCAGTTGCCGGGCGCCTTGACCCTGCAGTCTGGCAACCACACCCTGCGCCTGGAGCAGCAGGGCTTTACCGATGCCGTCGTATGGAACCCGGGCGCGCAAGACGCGGCCGCCCTGCCCGACCTGGCCGACGACGAATACCAGCGCTTCATCTGCATCGAGCCGGCCCTGATCCAGCCCGATACGCTCGCTGCTGGGGCGCAATGGACCGGCCGCCAGCACCTCGAATTCGTTTAATTCGATTCCTTGATGATGCGTCCGTTGGCTGGTTGAATCGGACGCGCATTTAACGGATACAAACGGCTGAACAGCGCCATCTGCGCCGGCGACGCCTGCACCGGCTGCTTCATCACCAGCCACAACACGCCTTCGCTGCACGGCGGCTCCGTCATCGATCCCATGTAGGTGTAGTAATCGCGCCGCACCGGCAGCATCTCGGCCGGATCGAGCAGGATGGTCGGCTGCATGGTCTCGAGTTTTTCCAGCGGCAGGTTATTCCACACCGTCTGGATGGTCGCTTGCGGCGCACCGCGTTCCAGCAGCAGGGCCAGCACGGCCAGCCGGCCTTCCGCATCGCGGTGCACCAGGTGCACCACCATTTCAAACGCCTTGCCATTGATGCGCTCTTCGGACGGGCGGTGGAAATGGAATTGCTGCAGCTCGAACATGCGGTTCTGCACCGTGATGTAATTGCCGCCGCTCACGCCCACCTGTACCGTGTGGCCATTGTCGACCACATTGAACGATGACGGGTGGTAGTCAAAGCTGATCTGCTCGAGTTCCACTTTCATGCCATCGCGGATATCGATCGGCGACTGGCGGCTGCCATTGCCGCACTTGGCCCAGTCGACATTGATCTTGCTCCAGTTGGCCGGGCCGCTGTCGCCCTCGTACGACCAGTGCGTGCCGCGCGCCACGGGAGGTGGTGGCGGTGGCGCCGCTTTCACCACGGCAGCGCGCCTGGCGCGGGCGGCGGCGCGGGCCGCCTGGGTGGCGCGCATTTCCGCCAGGCGCGCCGCGATACGTTCGGACAGGTCGACTTCGGCCGCTTCTTCCTTCTCGCGCGCCGTGGGCGCGACCACGACAGGCGCCTTGACCTCCTTCTTGCCCTCCTTGCCCTTCACCGATTCGGTCAGGGTTTTCATGGCGGCCGCGCGCGCCGACGCCGACATCGGCGCGGACGCGCTGGCGCTCGCCGCAGCGGGGGCATCTTTGGCGCTTGCCATGACCGCCATCGCGGCAAGGCTGCAAGCTAACAGGGCGCTCAAATGTCGCATGGAAATCCAGAAAGAGAGAACACCCTCTGGTTTACGGCTGGAAAGCAACAAAACTTGAATCAGCGGGGGAGTAAAACAGAAACGAGGCAGAGAAAAACGGGATCCGGGGCCGGCTGCGGACTGTGCCGCAGCGCGCTTGCCCCGTATCCATGCGGCCTTACGCCGACTTGCCGACCATGCGCTTGTAGAGTTTCCACATGCCGCCCAGTACCACCGGCACCACGGCGGCGCCGACACCGATCAGCACGATCAAGGTCAGGTGGTCGCGGATCCACGGGATATTGCCGAAGAAGTAGCCCGCCGTCACCAGACCGACCACCCACAACAGGGCGCCCGTCACGTTGTACATCTGGAAGCGCGCATGCGTCATGTCGGAAATGCCGGCCACGAACGGCGCGAAGGTGCGCACCACCGGCACGAAACGGGCCAGGATGATGGTCTTGCCGCCGTGCTTTTCAAAAAATTCATGCGTGCGGCGCATGGCATCCTTGTTAATCCAGCGGTAATCGTGGGTAAACACCCTTTGCCCGATGGCCTCGCCTATCCAGTAATTGAGCGTGTTGCCCGTGACGGCAGCCGTCACCAGCAAGGCAATCAGCAAGCCCAGGTGCATCTGTCCCGTCGCGCAAAACGCGCCGGCGATAAATAGTAAAGTATCCCCAGGGAAGAAGAACAGCACCACGAGGCCTGTCTCGCAAAAAATAATGGCAAACAGCACTGCATACACGAGGGTACCGTACTGCTCGATCAAGAGACCCAGCGTCTTGTCGACATGCACGATCATGTCGAGGAATTGCACAAAATCCATATATTTTTCCCTAAAGGTAGCGGCGGAATCATACACCACCCGGCCAGCGCAACGGCAGTCCCCTGCCCGATATTTCAGGATTAATTATGTGCTGCCCTTGCGCGTGTGGCAATTTAAGTAAAGGTTAAGGAAACGCCGCCTCGGCAGGCCACTCTCAGTATTGCTATCTGCAATGTTTTTCCAACGAAATATTGCCATTCCGGTATACACTTTCTGACCGGTGCAATCCGCGCCGACCAGGAGAGAATATGTATCTGCATACACTGAGCGGCCTGAGCATGGCCAGCGTGCTGGGCCTTGCCCAGTTGTCCGCCCACGCGGCGCCCGTCCAGATCAAGGCACCCGCCGAACTGCCCGCCAAGGCGACCTTGGCCGACGTGATCAAGGCTTCGAAACCGTCCGACTGGCGTGCGCTGGACCCGGACAACACCCTGTACATGGACATTCCCGCCGGCCGCGTGGTGATCGAACTGGCGCCCGACTTCGCACCCAGGCACGTGGCCAATATCAAGGCACTGGTCGCCGAACAGTATTACGACGGCCTGGCCATCACGCGCGCGCAGGACAACTGGGTGGCGCAGTGGGGCGATCCGAACGAGAAAAATCCCAAGCCGATCCAGCATGCCCGGCGCACCCTGCCCGGCGAATTCACGGTCCCTTTGAAAAACATCAAGAGCTTCACGCGCCTGCCTGACGTCGATGGCTATGCGCCGCAAGTGGGTCATTCGAACGGTTTCCCGTCCGCGCGCGATCCGAAAACCGGCACGGCCTGGCTCACGCATTGCTATGCCACCGTCGGCGTGGGCCGCGACAGCGCCAGCGACAGCGGCGGCGGCACCGAGCTGTACGCCGTCATCGGCCAGTCGCCGCGCCACCTGGACCGCGACATCACCGTCGTCGGCAGAGTCGTCTCCGGCATGCCATTGCTGTCGACCCTGCCGCGCGGCACGGCGCCCATGGGCTTTTATGACAGCCCCGAGAAAAACGTGCCGATCAAGGCCGTCCGCCTGGCCGCCAGCGTGCCTTTGGCACAGCGCGTGAACCTGGAAGTGATGCGCACCGACAGCGCCGCCTACCAGGCCGTGCTGGAAGCCCAGCGCCACCGCGGCGGCCCGTGGAGCAAGGTCACGGCCGGCCACGTCGACCTGTGCAATGCGCCGATACCGGTGCGGGAGGTGGGGAAGTAAAGCGACCCGAAAGGCAAATTCCGGGGTCGTACCCTCAGGGTACGACCCCGGCCTTCGTTTTGGGTTTCGGGCATCAGCACAGCAGCGCCTCCCCTTGCGAACCCGTTATAATCAGGGCATGAACGCTCCCATTACGCCCCACCGCCCGATCCAGGCCCTGCCTGACCAGTTGATTTCGCAAATCGCCGCTGGCGAGGTGGTCGAGCGGCCGTCGGCTGTCGTCAAGGAATTGCTGGAAAACGCGCTCGACTCGGGCGCCACGCAGATCACGGTACGGCTGGAAGAAGGGGGCGTGAAACGCATCGCCATTACCGACAACGGGCGCGGCATCGATAAAGATCAGTTGCCGCTGGCCCTGGCGCGCCACGCCACCTCGAAGATCGCTTCGCTGCACGACCTGGAAAACGTGGGCACCCTGGGCTTTCGCGGCGAGGCGCTGGCCTCGATCGCCTCGGTGGCCGCCGTCACCGTGACCTCGCGCACGGCGGACGCCGCCCATGCGTGGGAAATCGTCGGCTCGCACAATGGCAGCGTCTCGCCGTCGTCGGGCGCGCACGGCACTACGGTCGACGTGCAAGACCTGTATTTCAACACGCCCGCGCGGCGCAAATTCCTCAAATCGGAGCAAACGGAATACGGCCACTGCGCCGAAGTCGTGCGCCGCATCGCCCTGGCGCGCCCCGACGTGTCGTTCTCGCTGTCGCACAACGGGCGCACCATCGACCAGTGGAATATCAGCGAACTGGCCAAGCGCAGCGCCCACATCCTGGGCAATGACTTCGCCGAAGCGCGCCTGGCGCTGGACGAGTCGGCCGGCACCCTGCGCATCCACGGCTTTGCCGGCTTGCCGACGGCATCGAAGGCGCGCGCCGATGGCCAGTTCTTTTATGTCAACGGGCGCTTCGTGCGCGACAAGCTGCTGGTGCATGCCGTGCGCATGGCCTACCAGGACGTGCTGCATGGCGACCGTTTTCCCTCCTACGTGCTGGCGCTCGACCTCGACCCGGCCCTGGTCGACGTCAACGTGCACCCGTCGAAGATCGAAGTGCGCTTCCGCGACAGCCGCTCCGTGCACCAATTCGTCTTCCATGCGGTGCAGCGCGCGCTGGCGCAAACGTCGGCCACGGCGTTTGGCAGCGTGCCGGCGCCCCTGCCGGCCGCCTCCACCCTGAGTGGCGACAGCGGCTCGGGCACGGGCGGCCCAGGCATCTGGCGCCGCGAGCAGACGCAAACCTCGTTCGGCACACAATTCACGAATACCTTCGCACCAGCGGCACCCGGCGCGGCCCGCCCCTTCTTTGCCGACGCGCCAGGCGTGGGGCAAGACACGGCGGCCTACGGTGCCCTGTTCGGCGGCAGCGCCGCCAGTTCGCCGATCACGCAGGTGGAGCCCTACATCGCCTCGCCCGAAGCGATGGCGCGCGAAGAATATCCGCTGGGCTTTGCCCTGGCCCAGCTGCACGGCATCTACATCCTGGCGCAAAACACCAAGGGCCTGGTGCTGGTCGACATGCACGCCGCGCACGAGCGCATCCTGTACGAGCAGTTGAAGAACGCGCTGCAGGCACAGGTGTCGGGCCAGGACATGCAGGTGCAATCCTTGCTGATCCCCGTGACGTTCTATGCCGATGCCATCGAAGTGTCGACGGCAAATGAAAACCAGGACACATTAAAAGCGCTGGGCTTCGACATCGCCGCCCTGTCGCCCACCACCCTGGCCGTGCGCTCCGTGCCGACCCTGCTCAAAAACGCCGACGCGCAAACCCTGGCGCGCGACGTGCTGCGCGACGTGCGCGAATATGGCGGCTCGCGCGTGCTCATCGAGCGCCAGAACGAATTGCTGGGCACCCTGGCCTGCCACACCGCCGTGCGCGCCAACCGCATTCTGTCGGTGCAGGAGATGAACGCCCTCTTACGCCAGATGGAGAGCACGGAGCGCGCCGACCAGTGCAACCATGGCCGGCCGACGTGGGTGCAGGTCGAGATCAACGCGCTCGATAAACTGTTCCTGCGCGGGCAATAACTTTCACCCCGAACGGCAAGGGCTGGGGTCGGACCCTCAGGGTCCGACCCCGGTATTTTGACGTTGGGGTGTGCATCACACAAAACATAGAGCACCATGAAAAACACTCCACACCTCCCCCTGGCCGTCGCCATCATGGGCCCCACGGCCAGCGGCAAGACGGCCAGTGCGCTGGCCATCGCGCAAGCCATCCCGTCCGAGATCATTTCCGTCGATTCCGCCCTCGTTTACCGGGGCATGGATATTGGCACGGCCAAGCCGTCGCAGGAAGAACTGGCCCAGGTACCGCATCATTTGATCGACATCATCGATCCGCTCGATGCGTATTCCGTGGCACAGTTCCGCAACGATACGCTGCGCCTGGTGAGCGAAATCTGCGCGCGCGGCAAGCTGCCACTGCTGGTCGGCGGCACCATGCTGTACTTCAAGGGCCTGGCCGATGGCCTCGACGACTTGCCCGGCGCCGATCCTGCCTTGCGCGCCCAGTTGGAGGAAGATGCAGCCGCCATCGGCTGGCCCGCCATGCATGCGCGTCTGGCGCAGCAAGACCCCGTCACGGCCGCGCGCCTGGCGCCGCAGGACGCGCAGCGCATCGGCCGCGCGCTGGAAATCATCGCCCTGTCCGGCCAGCCCATGTCGGCCCTGCTGGCCCGGCGCGAAAAGACCGTGCTGCCATTTCAGTTGCAATCGTTCGCGCTGGAACCGTCGGACCGCGCCGTGCTGCACGCGCGCATCGCCACGCGCTTCGACCTCATGCTGAAAGACGATGCCCTGCTCGATGAAGTGGAACAGCTGCGCCGGCGCGGCGACCTGCATCCAGGCCTGCCCTCGATGCGCTGCGTGGGCTACCGCCAGGCCTGGGAATACCTCGATGGCCGCATCGACCGCGCCACCTTGCGCGAGACGGGCATCATCGCCACGCGCCAGCTGGCCAAACGGCAGCTGACCTGGCTGCGCTCGATGCCGGAACGCAGCGTCATCGATTGCCTGGGCACTGATCCAGCCTCGTCCATGCTGGCACAAATCCAGCCATTGCTAAAGTAACCACCACCGATGCGCACGCAGAAAAATCCGCACATTTTTTTGCACCGGCATTGACAAGGAAATCGGAAGACTGGATAATGCTCGGCTGTTGGGTGATATAGCTCAGTTGGTTAGAGCACAGCATTCATAATGCTGGGGTCGGTGGTTCAAGTCCACCTATCACCACCAAAGAACATCGATCAGGTTTTTTACTGATCAAAACCAGCATCCGGTCTGACCGGTCTGTTTGGTGATATAGCTCAGTTGGTTAGAGCACAGCATTCATAATGCTGGGGTCGGTGGTTCAAGTCCACCTATCACCACCAAGAATTTGCAGTATTGATAAACCCGCCCCTGCCCCGTGCAGCGGCGGGTTTTTTCATTTCCGGCAGCACCACGCATGCGGCCTGCGCGCAACACCTCCCCCATCCGCATGCAATCGGGGATTGTGGCAAGCCGCCACTGGCGCTTACAATGAGAATAATTCTCATTCATATTAATGCCTCTCATGTCCGCCATCCAGCCCAGCCTGCAGCAGCAAGTGCACACGCTCTACAGCGAGCATCACGGCTGGCTGGTCGGCTGGCTGCGCAAAAAACTCAGCTGCCCGCATGGCGCAGCCGATGTGGCGCAAGATACCTTTTTACGCATCATCGCCTCGCGCGACGCGCTGTTCGGCATGCGCGAGCCGCGCGCCTACTTGTCCACCACGGCGAAGCGCTTGCTGCTCGACCGCGCGCGCCGGCAACTACTCGAGCGCAGCTATCTGGCGGAACTGGCCCTGCTGGCCGACAGCCTGCCCGGCGCACCGTCGCCGGACGAGATCCTGATGGCCGTGCAGGCGCTCGGGCAGATCGCCACGGCGCTGGATGGTTTGTCCAGCAAGGCACGCGACGCCTTTTTGCTGCACTACCTGGAAGAGCTGCCGCAGGCCGCCGTCGCCGCGCAACTGAACGTCTCCACGCGCATGGTGCAAAAATACCTGGTGCAAGCCTTGCTGGCCTGCCGCCACGCCTGCCCGGCCATGGCGGCATGAATAGCCCCCGCGCGGATATCGCCGCCGAACTGGCCGCGCGCTGGATCGTGCGCCTGAGCGCCGACGACCCGGCCGAGCGCGACACCGCACAGGCCGGCTTCGCCGCGTGGAAGGCGGCCGACCCGCGGCACGCGAGCGCGGCCGCCGGCATGGAAAACCTGCTGCGTCAATTGAGCGCCGTGCGCGAGCCGGCCGGCGGCGACCATCGGCCGGCGCGCGCCGCCCTGGCCGCCATCGCGCCAAAGCGTCCCCGTCAGCGTTCCCGCCAGCTGGCCGCCGCCAGCGCCGTGGCCGTGCTGCTGACCGGTGCGCTGCTCATCGGCGAGCGCCCCGCCTACCTGCTGGCCGACCTGCGCAGCCCCACCGGGCAATGGTCCGCGCATACCCTGGCCGATGGCAGCCGCCTCACCCTGGCCGGCGGCAGCGCCGTCAACGTGCGTTTCAACGCGGGCGAGCGGCATGTGGAGCTGGTGCGTGGCGACATCCTCGTCGACGTGGCCAAGGATGCGCAGCGCCCCTTCATCGTCGACAGCAAGCAGGCGGCGATCCGCGCGCTGGGCACGCGTTTTAGCGTGCGCAGCGAAGACGGCGCCACCATCCTGAGCATGCTGGAATCCAAGGTGCTGGCGCAGGTGCCGCAACATCCGGCCGTCGTGGTCCAGGCGGGCCAGCGCACGCGCATCACGGACGATGGCGTCGGACCACTGACCAGCATCGATGCGGCCAGCGTGCAGGACGCGTGGCGCGCGCGCCAGTTGGTGGTCGACGACTTGCCGCTGACCGAGGTGCTCGACGAGCTGGCCCGTCACCGCCCCGGCCAGCTGCATTACGACCGCGCGCAGATCGCGGGCATCCGCGTGGCCGCCGTGCTGCCGCTGGACGACACGGACAAGGCGCTGCAGCTGCTCATCGACAATTTTCCGCAGTTGCGCATCCGCATGCTGACGCGCTATCTGGTGATGGTGGACGCTCCGGCCAAAAAATAATGCGCATTATTTCGCGTGCGTGGTTCCACTTTGCGCATCTCGTGCGTCAAGGCAGCTGAGATCAATCAAAAAAGGCTGTCACCATGTCCGCTCGAATCGTTAACGTTTCCTCACCGCGCGCGCTGCGCACGCGGCTGCATCCATTCGCCCTGGCTGCCCTGCTGCTGGCCGGCGCCGGCCTGCACACCCAGGTGCTGGCCCAGGCCGCGCCGGCGGTCGCCAGCTACGCCATCCCCGCCGGTCCGCTGGCCGGCGCCCTGAATCGCTATGCCCAGCAGGCGGGCGTGTCCATCGTCATCGATGCATCCAAGGTCCAGGGCTTGACCAGTGCCGGGCTGCAGGGCAGCCACGCCATCGAGGACGGCTTTGCCGTACTGCTGCGCGGCAGCGGCTACGCCATCGGCAAGACGGCGACCGGCTATGTGCTGGTGGCCGCGCCGGCGTCCGCCCCCACGGCAGCGGCCAGCGCCGCCTCGGCAGCCGAGCGCACCATGCCCTCGATTACCATCGTCGGCCAGGCCGAGCAAGGCGCCACCACGGAAGGCAGCGGTTCCTACACGGCGCGCAAGATCAGCATCGGCAAGGGCGAGCAAGCGATGAAGGACATTCCCCAATCGGTGAGCGTGCTGACGCGCCAGCGCCTGGACGACCAGGGCATCACGGACTTGCGCGAAGCCGTCAATAACGTCACCGGCGTGGTGGGCGTGCATGGCGTGGGACCGGGCGTGGTCATCACGGCGCGCGGCTTCCAGATCGACCAGTGGCAGTACGACGGCGTGCCGATCGACCGCAACACCTATGCGCTGGGTAACTGGGGCCAGGAAAACATGGTCATCTACGACCGCCTGGAAGTGCTGCGCGGCGCTTCCGGCATGCTGGTCGGCACGGGCAGCCCCGGCGGTTCCGTCAGCCTGGTACGCAAGCGCCCGACCGCCACGCGCAGCGTCAGCATGACGGCGCGCGCCGGCTCGTGGGACCATGTTGGTGCCCAACTCGACGTCAGCAGCCCCTTGAACGCGGACGCCAGCCTGCGCGGACGCGTTATTGTCGATGAAGACGATACCCACTCCTTCGTCGACCAGGTGTGGAGCAAGAACCGCACCCTGTACGCGGCGCTCGACTATGACCTGGGACCGGCCACCACCCTGGGCCTGGCCATCAGCAACGTCAACGACCACGGCCGCCCCACCTTCATCGGCCTGCCCCGCTACGCGGACGGCAGCGCGCTGAACCTGCCCCGCTCCACCTTCACGGGCGCCGACTGGAACCGCAGCGAAGCCAGGCAAACCAACGTGTATCTCGACCTGGAACACCATTTCAACAGCCAGTGGAGCCTGAAGGCATCGGCCGTGAGCATGAAAGAAAACACCAGTTCCGTGCACCAGCGCGTGGCCATGCCCATCAATCCCGACGGCAGCGGCGCGCGCTATGGCGACTTTGGCATGGATTTCGACAACCGCAAGCGCGGCATCGATGCCTACGTACGCGGCAAATTCGACGGCCTGGGCATGGCGCAGGAGGTCCTCGTGGGCGCCAGCTATGTCACGCTGGCGTCGGACGACGTCTATGCCCGCGCCTGGGAATCCGGCGCGGACGTCTTCAACATCAGGCACAACCGCCCATGGCAAGACCTCGACAGCATCGCCGCGCGCGGCGTGCGGCCCGTCAGCACCTACGAAATACGCCAGAAGGGCCTGTATGGCAGCTGGAACGGCCAGTTGACCGGCAAGCTGAAAGCCGTGCTGGGCGGACGTTTCAGCTGGTATGACTTCGTGTACGCGACGCCCACAGGTCCCGAAGAGCAGCTCAACGCCAGCGCCAGGTTCACGCCCTCGGCGGCACTGATCTACGCACTCGATCCGCAATGGTCGGCCTACGCCAGCTATGCCGACATCTTCACGCCACAAAGCATCCGCGATGCGCAAGACAAGGTTCTCAAGCCCATCACGGGCAGCAACTACGAGGCGGGCATCAAGGGGGAACTGATGGATGGCAAGGTCAACACCTCGCTGGCCGTGTTCCGCTACGACCACAAGAACCGTGCCGTCACCGACTATGATGGGGGCATGGTGTGCCCCGACGGGTACTGCTCGCGTGCCTCGGGCAAGGTGCGCAGCCAGGGCCTGGAAGCGGAAGTGTCGGGCGAGGTGGCGCGCGGCTTGCAGCTGTCGGCCGGCTACGCCTATACGACGACGACCTATCTGAACGACCCGGACAATCAGGGCAAGGTCTTTTCCACCTGGACGCCGAAACACATGCTGCGTGTTTGGTCCAGCTATACCCTGCCCGGTGCATGGGACAAGTTCAGCGTGGGCGCCGGCGTCAACACGCAAAGCCATACGGTCGATACCGCGTACAAGTTCAAGGTTGCCGGCTTCTCGATCTGGAATGCGCGCCTGGCCTGGCAAGCCACGCCGCAGGTGGCCCTGTCGGTCAACGTCAACAACGTCTTCGACAAGCGCTATATCATCCCGGCCTACAACACCACCGGTTCGAACAACTACTATGGCGACCCGCGCAACGTGCAACTCACCCTGAAGTACACGCCGAAGTGGGAAGACGATTGAGAAGCTGAGCACCGGCACGATGGCCGCGCTGCGTGACTGGCCTTGAGACTGGCATTCAGTTCGCGCCGCGGCCGGGATTTTCGGCTAAGATGATGGCGCGGCATTGCGCCGCACCGCATCGTGCATCGGCCTCTCATTCATCTACACCGTCAATGGAACAAAAAGACAAGTCTTGGGTCACTTCGGTGGACGTCGCCAAACGGGCCGGCGTCTCGCGCTCCGCCGTCTCGCGCACGTTCACACCGGGCGCCAGCGTGGCGCCCGAAACGCGGGCCCGCGTGATGGAAGCGGCGCAGTCGCTGGGCTACCAGGTCAACATCCTGGCGCGCAGCATGAACCAGGGACAAAGCAACCTGGTGGGCGTCGTCATCACGGGCTTCACGGACCCGTTCCGCGTGGCCCTGCTGGGCGAAGTCACGCGCAGCCTGAGCGAACATGCGCTCGTGCCGCTGCTGATGAATGCGGAAGATCCCGAACGCCTCAGCGAATTGCTGCGCATCCTCCTCAGCTACAAGATTTCCGGCGTCATCATGACGTCCGGCTCGCCGCCGTCCGCCGTGGCGACAGAATACCTGCAGCGGCAAGTACCGGTGGCCATGATCAACCGCGCGCGCGACCTGAAAGGCGTGGACGTGGTCAACAGCGACAACCGCCATGGCGGCGAACTGGCCGCCAGCACCCTGCTCGACAGCGGCGCCAAACGGCTGGCCTTCATCAACACGCGCGCCAGCAGTTTCAGCGGCATCGCGCGCGGCAAGGCCTTCCTCGAACACCTGGCGCCGGCCGTGGCAAAGAAACGCTGCACGGCTGGCGAATACCTGGCTGACGCCATCGGCTACCAGGCAGGCCAGGAAGCGGCCGACGCCCTGCTCGCCTCGGGCAAGCTGCCTGACGGCGTCTTTTGCGCCACCGACCTGATCGCCTGCGGCTTCATCGACGCGGCGCGCAGCAAGTACGGCATCGACGTGCCCGCGCAACTGCAGGTGATCGGCTTCGACGACATTCCCATGGCGGCGCTGGACGCCTACCAGCTGACCACCATCCGCCAGGATGCGGGCGAACTGGCACGCCGCGCCGTCAAGAGCCTGGTCGAGCGCATGGAAAAATTTGCCATGCCGGGCCGCCTGAAGGAAGTGCCCGTCACCCTGGTGCGGCGCGGCACGACACGCTAATCGATTCAAGCACAGCAGATGGCGCAATGCCATCTGCCTGCCCGCCACCGACCGCCGTTCCCCGTTTTCCACACTTTTTCATCCTCCTCCTGTACTTGTTGACATCAAAAAAAATCCGGGTTACTGTTTGCACACGCGTGCTGCACACGTGTGCAATTTCTTCAAACAGGCCAGTTCTGGCCATACCACTAAAAAAAAGCGCCCCGTCCACGGAGGCGCCATCAAGGAGACTGTTATGTTGAACCACGTTCTAAGAATCGCCCTGTACGGCGCCGGAGCGCTTGGCCTTGCGGCCTGCACCACTCCCGCCGGCACGCAGCAAAATATTGCCGCCGCAGTCGCCGCCGATCCGAAGCTGGCGAAGATCGGCCAGATCGTCGTCGTGTACATGGAAAACCGCAGCTTCGACCACCTGTTCGGCACCTTCCCCGGCGCCGACGGCATCGCCAATGGCCGCGCGCCCGATACCACCACGCAGACCGGCCCCGATGGCAAGCCCTATGCCATGCTGCCCGCCGTGGCGCTCGACAAGGGCGGCCTGGACACACGCTTCAAGGCCGGCATCGACAACGCGCCCTTCCACATGGAACCGAGCGTCTCGCTGGGCGACAAGACGGCCAGTCCCGTGCATGCGTTCTGGACGCACAAGCGCCAGATCAACGGTGGCAAGAACGACCGCTTCGTCGTCGAGGGCAACACGGGCGCCCTGCCCATGGGCTATTTCGACGGCAGCAAGCTCAAACTGTGGGCGCTGGCACAGCGCTACACTCTGGCCGACCGCTTTTTCCAGTCCGCCTATGGCGGCTCCTTCCTCAACCACATGTGGCTGACCTGCGCCTGCACGCCCGTGTTCCCGAACGCGCCCAAGTCCATCGTCGCCCAGGATGAGCGCGGCACGGGCCACAAGAAGGGCGAGGAAGCGGAAGTGACGCAGGACGGCTACGCCGTCAACACCATGCAGGGACCGCTGCTGTTCGATCCGACCAAGAAACAGACTTTCCTGCCGCCGCAAACCATGCCCACCATCGGCGACCGCCTGACGGACAAGGGTATCTCCTGGGTCTATTATGCGGACGGCTACGACATCGCCGTCGCCTCGACCAAATCTGGCAAGAAGGCCGACGATTTCTCGTATCATCACCAGCCGTTCACCTACTTCAAGCGCTTCATCGACAGCCCGCAGCAGCGCGCCACGCATCTGAAGGACCGCTCCGACATGATCGCCGACGTCCAGGCGGGCAAGCTGCCGCCCGTCTCGTTCTACAAGCCCATGGGCAAGAAGAACATGCATCCGGGGATGGATAAATCGAGCGTCGCGGCTGGCGACGACGAGGGCGTGGCCATCATCAGCGCCATCATGGAAGGCCCGCAATGGAAGGATACCGTCATCATCGTCACCACCGATGAAAACGGCGGCTTCTGGGACCACGTGGCGCCACCGAAAGGCGACCGCTTCGGCCCGGCCACGCGCATCCCCGCGCTGGTCATCTCGCCCTTCAGCGAAGGCGGGCATATCGACCATACCGAGTATGAAACCGTGTCGATCCTGAAGTTCATCGAGGAACGCCACGGGCTGGCACCCTTGAGCGAGCGTGATGCGCGCGCCAACAGCCTGGCCAAGGCACTCAAGCTCTAAGCCTCCTCCACCGTCCTGCCAACTGCTGTCCCGGGTGCGCCGTCCTGCGCGGCGCGCCCAGGCTAACCACACCTGAAGGAAACGCCATGCTGCACGCACGCCATCTTCCCCTGTCCCTCCTGATGCTCGCCCTGGCCGCCTGTGGCGGCGGCGACGATACGCCACCTGTCCCGGTCACGCCACCGCCAACCCCGCCCGTCACGCCTGCCCCGCCCGCCACCTACTACCAGACCAAGACGCCATACACGCCGCAGCAGGACGCCGCCACGTATGAAGCCGCGCCGGCCGGCTATGCGCCCGTGTTCACCGAGCTGGTGGCGCGCCACGGCTCGCGCGGGCTGTCGAGCATGAAGTATGACGCCGCCTTCTACAACGTCTGGCAAAGGGCGGCCGCCGACGATGCGCTCACGCCGCTGGGACAAAAGCTGGGCGCCGACATCCTGAAACTGATGAAGGCCAACGCGCTGCTCGGCTACGGCGTGGACGGCATCACGGCACCTGGCTACGGCAACCTGTCGCAGACGGGCATCAATGAGCACAAGCAGCTGGCCGTGCGCATGCTGGCGCGCCTGCCCGCCCTGTTTGCGCAACTGGGCGCGAACGCCACCAGTGCGCCGCGCCAGATCGTCACCATCAGTTCCGGCGTGGACCGCGCCAAGGACAGCGCCGCGTATTTTGCGCAGTCGCTGGCCGCCACGGCACCAAACGTCGCGCCGCTGATTACCCTGCCGCCCGCACCCGCCGGCTACCCGGCCGGCAAGCCCGTGGTGCAGCCCAATGGCACCAACCGCTTTCTGCTGTATGCGCACAAACTGATACCGAAGACAGACCTCGTCACCGATGCCCTCGACCGCCATTACCAGACTTACCAGGATAGCCAGGCCTATCAGGCCTACCTGGAAAGCCCCGGCTTCCTTGCCAAGTACACGGCCATCGACACGGATGCCACGGCGCGCACCCTCGGCCGCGAAGTGCTGGAACGCTTGTTTACAAAAACCTTCGTCGACAAGATCGACAACGGTACCTACCGCTTCGCCAACACGGGCACGTACAGTTTCACCAGCGATGACGGCAAGTTCACCAACACCGTCACGGGCGATGGCGGCACCACCATCAAGGGCCTGGCAGATGCCGCCTCGGTGCTGTACAACCTGTACGCCATCATGGCCGGCATGACGAACGAAGTAAAAGCCGACTTCGTGCAGTACATGCCGTCGGACGCGGCCAAGTACCAGGCCTTCGTACAGGATTACCAGGACTTTTACAACAAGGGACCCGGCACCACGGAAAGCGCCGGCGTCACATGGAACTACGTGCGCGCGCTGCGCGACGACTTCTTCACCGAAGTGGACGCCATCGCGCGCGGCGACCTGTCGCACGGCGCCACGCTGCGCTTCACGCATGCGGAAGCCATCATTCCGCTGGCCACTGCCATGGGTCTGAAGAGCGTCGTCGGCGCGCTGCCGGCGGCGCAGACCTACAGCTATGACGACAGCAGCTGGCGTGGCCTGTACGTGGCGCCGATGGCGGCCAACATGCAATGGGATGTGTACCGCGACGCCGGCGGCAATGTGCTGGTAAAAATGCTATACAACGAAAAGGAAACCGACTTCCAGGCAGCCTGCGATGGCGCCCGCTTTGCTGCCGGCAGCCATTTCTATGTATATGCGAAGCTGAAGACCTGCTACGGCCACGTGGCGCAATAGTCATGAAGTGCAGGCGGGCAGCCGTGCCCGCCTGTTTGACGTTTGCTGCTAGGCTTGCACGCAAGAACCAATCACGTCACTTACGGACAACCATGCCCCCACCGCTTCCCTTGTCCAGCATGCTGCTGGCCCTGGCCTTCTCCATGTGCGCCAGTCCCGCCCTGGCCGTCGAAGGCCATTACCAGACCAAGACGCCGTATGCGCCGCAGCAGGACCCGGCCACGTATGCCGCGCCACCGGCCGGCTTCCAGCCCATCTACACGCAACTGGTGGCGCGCCACGGTGCGCGCGGATTAAGCGGCATGAAGAATGACGCTGCCCTGTATGCGATGTGGCAGCAGGCCGCCGCGCAGGATGCGCTCACGCCTTTGGGACGCGAACTGGGTCCCGATATCCTGGCCCTGATGCAGGCGAATGCCTTGCTCGGCTACGGCGTGGACGGCATCACGGCGCCTGGCTACGGCAATCTGTCGCAGACGGGCATCGAAGAACACCGGCAACTGGCCGCGCGCATGCTGGCGCGCCTGCCCGCCCTGTTTGCGCAAGTGGGCGCGAACGCCGCCAGCGCGCCGCGCCAGATCGTCACCATCCATTCCGGCGTGGACCGCGCGCGCGACAGCGCGCGCTTTTTCACACAGTCGCTGCTCGAGCACGCGCCCGCGCTGGCGCCCTTGCTATACCTGCCGCCCGCGCCGGCGCCGTATCCGCAGGGACGCAAGCCCGCGGTGCAGCCGATATTGCAGGCGGATGGCGTCAACCGCTTCCTGCTATATGCGCACAAGCTGGCGCCGCAGACGGATCTTGTCGCCGATCGCGCCAACCCGCATTACGCCACCTATGCCGCCAGCCGGGCCTACCAGTACTATGAAAGAAGCAAGCAGCTGCATGCACTGATGGACGCCCCGGCCAGAAAACCGGAAGCGGCCGCGCATGCGCGCCACGTGCTCGAACGGCTATTTGCGCCCGCCTTCCTCGACCAGCTGGAGCGCGGCGCCGCCAACTATGCGGACAGGGGCAGCTACACCTTCACCAGCGCGGACGGCAAGCTCACGCGCACCATGACGGGCAGCGGCAAGACCGTCATCCGCAGCCTGAATGCGGCCGCCACGAAACTGTATGCGCTGTATGCGATCGCCGCTGGCATGCGGCATGAAGTGCAGGCCGATTTCAGCCGCTACATGCCCGCCGAGGATGCGCGCTACTACGCCTATGTCGCCGACCACGAGGATTTTTACCAGAAAGGGCCGGGTACCGCGGCCAGCGCAGGCGTGACCTGGCGCTTTGCGCTGGCCTTGCGCGACGATTTTTTCAAGGAAGTCGATGCGCTGGCCCAGGGCGACTTGCGCCATGCTGCCAAGCTGCGCTTCACGCACGCCGAGATGATCATTCCGCTCGCGTCGGCCATGGGCTTGCAGCAGGCGCTGGCGCCGCTGCCGGCATCGGCCAGCTACAGTGATGAGAGTAATCCGTGGCGTGGCCAGAGCGTCTCGCCGCTGGCGGCCAACATGCAGTGGGATGTGTACCGCAATGGCGAGGGCCAGCTCATCGTGCGCCTGCTGTACAACGAAAAGGAAACGGACTTCCAGGCCGCTTGCGACGGCGCCCGCATCGCGCCGGGCAGCGTCTTCTACGACTATGCAAAACTGAAAACCTGCTACGGACACGTGGCGGCGCGCTGATGCTGCGCGCCGCTCTCGCACCTTACTTCAGGGTCGGCATGGCAAACTCGGCGCCGGCGGCCGTCGAGGCCGGCCAGCGCTGGGTCACGGCCTTCTGCTTCGTGTAGAAACGCACCGATTCCGGGCCATGCGCGTGGTGGTCGCCGAACAGGCTGCGCTTCCAGCCGCCGAAGCTGTGGAAAGCCATCGGCACGGGGATCGGCACATTCACCCCGACCATCCCCACCTGCACCCGGTGCGTGTATTCGCGCGCCGTGTTGCCATCGCGCGTGTAGATTGCCGTGCCGTTGCCGTACTCATGCGCATTGACCAGGTCCAGCGCCGTCGTGAAATCGGGCACGCGCACGATGCACAGGACAGGGCCGAAGATTTCCTCTTTATAGATGGTCATCTCGGGCGTGACGTGGTCGAACAGGCTGCCGCCAAGGAAAAAGCCGTTTTCATGGCCGGGCAGCACGAAACCGCGTCCATCACTGACCAGCTTGGCGCCCTCCTTGACGCCGGTGGCGATGTAAGCGGTAATTTTATCCTTGTGCATTTGCGTCACCACGGGACCCATTTCCGCCGACAAATCCATGCCCTGCGTAATCTTGAGTGCTGCGATGCGCGGCACCAACGCTTCGACCAGCTGGTCCGCCACATTGCCGACGGCCACAACGACGGAAATGGCCATGCAGCGCTCGCCCGCCGAACCGAAGGCAGCGCCCATCAGGGCATCGACCGTCTGCGGGATATCCGCGTCGGGCATGACGACCATGTGGTTTTTCGCGCCACCCAAGGCTTGCACGCGCTTGCCCTGCGCGCAGCCGGTGGCGTAGATATATTCGGCGATCGGCGTGGAGCCGACAAAGCTGACGGCGCGTACGTCCGGATGGTGCAGCAAGCCGTCGACGGCTTCCTTGTCGCCCTGCACCACGTTGAAGACGCCGTCCGGCAAGCCCGCGTCCGTCAACAGCTGCGCCAGCAGCAGGCTGGCCGACGGGTCGCGCTCGGACGGTTTGAGGACGAACGTATTGCCGCAGGCAATCGCCATCGGGAACATCCACATCGGCACCATCACAGGGAAATTGAAGGGCGTGATGCCGACGCAGACACCGAGCGCCTGGCGGATCGACCAGGCGTCGATGCCGCCGGCCACTTGCTCGCTGTACTCGCCCTTCATCATTTGCGGAATGCCGCAGGCAAACTCCACCACTTCGATGCCGCGCGTCACTTCTCCCTTGGCATCCGTAAACACTTTGCCGTGCTCAAACGTGATCAGCTCTGCCAGCTTGTCGGCGTTTTTCTCCAGCAATTCCTTGAACTTGAACATGACGCGTGCACGGCGCAGGGGCGAGGTTTGCGACCAGGCGGGAAAGGCCGCGTGGGCGGCGGCCACGGCCGCGTTCAGCTCGGCGGCAGTCGCCAGCGACACCTTGGCCGTAACGGCGCCCGTGGCGGGATTGAAGACCTCGCTCGTGCGCTCGGAGCGCGAAGCCATGGGGTTGCCACCGATAAAGTGGCCGATCTGTTGCGTTGTCATCTTGAATCCTCGCTTGTTTGCTAAATTATTTGGTATGCATCAGCCACTCATGGGCCGGGTCGTTTTTAAAATGCCACACGCGTTTCGGGCCCGCCATCACATTCAGGTAATAGCCGTCATAGCCATACGGCACGGTGACGGGGTGGTAACCCCTGGGCACCATCACCACGTCGTGGTTTTCCACGGCCATGGCTTCGTCGATGGAACGGTCATCCGTGTAGACTCGTTGGTACGCAAAGCCCTGCTCCGGATTGAGGCGGTGGTAATACGTTTCTTCCAGCGAACTTTCCAGCGGCACATTGTCGCTATCGTGTTTATGCGGCGGATAGCTCGACGAGTGGCCGGACGGCGTGACCACCTCGACCACCAGCAAACCATCGGCCTCGGCTGTCTGCGGCAGGATGTCGCACACATAGCGGGTATTCGCACCCTTGCCGCGCACGGAACGCGTCATGCTGGCCGGTTCGATCAGACGCGCCGGACGGTGCGTGGTGGCCGGGGCGCTGCACAGGGCCACTTCGGCGGCGCTCACGGCCGTGATGCTGACCTGGGTATCGAGCGGCACATACACGGCGTAGGGCGAGACGTCCTCGAAAACACTGGCGCGATTGCCGATGGCTTCCCAGCGCTGCTCGCCCGCCTGCACGGTGACCGTGCCCGTCAGCACGACGATGCACAGTTCGCGCTGGCCCGTCTCCAGACTGATGTGCTCGCCGGCGTCCAGGCGGTGGGCGGCAAAGCCCACATGCGTCCAGCCGGCCGACTCGGGCGTGACTTCGACGATGGTCTGTCCCTGCCCCGCTTTCACCAGCAGCGGGCTCATGCCGCTTCCCTGCCCAGACGGGGAATCGCCTCGACGAGATTGGCCAGGTAATCGTGGCCCATCTTTGCATACTGGTAACTGGGCGCCACGGCCGGGTCTTGCTCCGCTTCCACCACCAGCCAGCCTTCATAGCCATGCAGATACAAACGCGTCAGGATCGCCGGGAAATCGATGCAGCCGTCGCCGGGCACGCTGAAGGCGCCATTGATGACGGCTTGCAAGAAACTCCAGTGGCCATTGCGGGCCAGTTTCACCACGTTCGGGCGCACATCCTTGCAATGCACGTGGCAGATGCGATCGATATGCTTGTTCAAAACGGCCAGCGCATCGCCACCGGCAAACGTGATATGCCCCGTGTCGAACAGCAAGCCCACTTCCGGCCCGGTCAGGGCCATCAGTTGATCCACGTCAGCCGGGGTTTCCACATAGGCGCCCATGTGATGGTGATACGCCAGCCTTACGCCGTGCGCCAGCAAGTGTTTGGCAAACGCCGTCAATTTGTCGGCATAGGCCTGCCATTGCTGCTGCGACTGGAAACGCGGGCGTTTGTACAGGGGGCGCGCTTCGCCCTGGATGGCGTCGGCCACTTCGCCGTACACCATGACGGTCGCGCCGCTGTCGGCCAGCAGACGCAAGTGCGATGCCACGGAGGCGATTTCTTCTTCCACAGACCGATGGGCCAACCGTCCCGAATACCAGCCGGAAACACAGGCAAGATTATATTTTCCCAGCACGGCGTTCAGGGCCGGGGCATCTTTCGGAAACTTGTTGCCCAGCTCGAAACCCACGTAGCCGATCTCGGCGCCCTCTTTCAGCGCTGTCTCCAGGGGCGTCTCGCCGCCCAGGCTGGGCAAATCGTCGTTCATCCACGAGATCGGGTTGATGCCGATCTTGACATTCCAGGTAGTCATCTCAATTCCTTTGTTTCAGACGGTCAAGTTCATAACGGGCGCGCGCAGCTTGCACGCCGGGCTGGGTGGAAACCTCGGGCACGGCCACTTCCCACCAGCAACCACCCTCTTCTGTCGTGCGCGTGTCGTCCGTATTGATGCAGATCAGATACGTACGCGGTGCGGCGCGGGCGCGCAGCATGGCCTGTTCCAGTTCGGAGATATTGCCAACGTGTTCGGAGAGCGCGCTCAGCGACTGCGCATGCAGGGCAAAGTCGATCACGGGGGCGCTGTCGGGCAACATATTGTTGAACGAGGCATTGCCGCACGCCTGCTGCAATCGGTTGATGCAGCCATAGCCGCGGTTGTCGAGCACGACAATAATCAGCTTTTTGTCCAGCATGACGGAAGTGGCGATTTCCGAATTCATCATCAGGTAACTGCCATCGCCCACCATGACGATCACCTCGGCATCCGGTTTCGCCATCTTGACACCGAGGCCGCCGGCGATTTCATAGCCCATGCACGAATAGCCGTATTCCATGTGGTAGCCGCCCGGTGTTTCCGTGCGCCACAGCTTGTGCAGTTCGGCCGGCAAGGTGCCTGCCGCGCAGACGACGATGTCGCGGGTGGTGGAGTCCTCGGATGAACGCTGCACGGCGCCGATGACTTCGCCGTCATACGGCAAGCCGGCCACTTCCCTTTTCCCGGTGATGGACACCACCGTCGCGCGCCAGGCATTGCCCGCCTGCTGCGCCCGGTCCAGCCAGTGGCCCGCGCTGTTCCAGCTGCCCAGTAGCCGCGACAGGCCCTGCAAGCCAAGCGTCGCATCCGCCTGCAGCCCCATGCCCCGGCGTTTCAAGGCGTCAAAACTGTTGACGTTCAGGCTGACCAGTTGCGCCTGCGCAAACAGGGAGTTCGAGCCCGTGGTGAAATCCTGCAGGCGCGTGCCGACGGCCAGCACCACGTCCGCATCAAACGCCAGGGCATTCGCCGCAGGCGAACCCGTCACGCCGATGGCGCCCAGTTGCAAAGGATGGTCCCACGGCAAGGCACTCTTGCCCGCTTGGGTTTCCGCCACGGGGATGCCATGCCGCTCGGCAAACGCCTGCAAGGCAGCGCTGGCCTTGCCGTACAGCACGCCGCCACCGGCCACGATCAGCGGCTGTTTCGCATTTTTCAATAGCAGCGCCGCATCTTCCAGCTCCTGCTCGACGGGCGGCACGGCGCGGAAACGCACGATGCGCGGTTCGAAAAAGTCGGCCGGATAGTCATACGCCATCGTTTGCACGTCTTGCGGCAGCGACAAGGTGACGGGGCCGCAGGCGGCCGGGTCCGTCAAGGCGGCAATGGCGCGTGGCAAGGCCGTCAGCAATTGCTCCGGATACACGATGCGGTCAAAGTAACGCGACAGCGGCTTGAACGCATCGTTGACCGAGACGCTGCCATCGCTACCATCTTCCAGCTGCTGCAGCACCGGGTCCGGCGCACGCGACACGAAGACGTCGCCCGGCAGCAAGAGCACGGGCAAGCGATTCACGTGCGCCAGGGCGGCAGCCGTCAGCAAATTGGTGGCACCGGGACCGATGGAACTGGTGACGGCCATCATGCGCCGGCGCATGTGCGCTTTCGCATAGGCAATCGCCGCGTGCGCCATCGCCTGCTCGTTGTGGGCGCGGTACGTGGGAAAACTGTCCCGGTACTGGTACAGCGCCTCGCCCAGGCCCGCCACGTTGCCGTGGCCGAAGATGGCGAAGGCGCCGCCGAACAGGGGGTGGCCGTCATCGGTACGCAATACCGACAGATAGCGCACCAGCGCCTGCGCCATGGTCAAACGAACAGTGGCGCTCATGCCGCACGCTCCAGACGGTTGCGCGTACGCTGCCACAAGCTGATCAGCTGTTCGAAGTTGGCGCGCACGGCGGCGATCAGGCCCGCATCGTCGAGGTCGCCGGCCAGCCAGCGACGGCTCGGTTCCTGGAAAATGGTGCGGCCCACCATGAAGCCACGGCACGTCGTGCTGGCACTGGCCTGCTCAAAACTGGCAGCCAGTTTCTCGATCGGCGCATTCAAGCCCAGCAAGACGACGCCACGGCAATACGGATCGCGCTCGTGCACCAGGGCATCGATGGCTTGCCATTGCTTGGCCGACATGCTTTCCAGCTTCCACCATTCCGGGTAAATGCCCAGGTTGTACAGGCGCTTGACGGCGCGGTACACGGTATCGTCGTGCTGCGGCAGGGACTTGGCAGGAATAATTTCCAGCAGCAATTCATGGCCCGTGATCTGCGCTGCGTCGTACAAACCCTTGATTTGCGCTTCCTGTTCCAGCCGGTTTTCCGGCGTAGCGTCCGGATGCAACTGCACCAGGCACTTGATCACGTGTTCCTTGGGCCACTGCGTCAACCGGGAGGCCAGTGAGCGGCCCCAGTCAAATTGCAAGGGATTCGAGCCCGGCATCTCGACTGGACGGCCGATCCACCAGCCGCGCCCCGTCGCATCGTTGAGCGCATCGACGCCATAACGGTCATCGATCAGTACGCCCGTGCCGCCCTGCAAGCCGCGCGCCGCTTCCGTCTGGCCCACCGCTTGCACGAACAGTTGTTTCAGCTGTGAAATCCGCGCTTCATCGCTAGCTCCCTGCTGGGCCAACTCGAAAAATTGCGTGCGGTGGTCAAACGCGAACACGCACAGCTCATTCCACTCCTTGCGCGCCACCGTCGTACGATGCAGCCGCGCCAGGGTGGCGTCCTGATCAGGACGGGTCAGCTTGGCCGCGTTGGCGAGGAAATAGTCGAGCTCGACGGGCGAAGGCATGGCTGGTGCGCAACCGTGGCGCGACACGACCAAAGCGCCGCAGCCATTCGCGTAGCGGCAGCACGCCTCGTAATCCTCGCCGCGCAGCCAGCCTTTCAAAAAACCGGACAGAAATGCGTCGCCTGCGCCCAGCACATTCAAGACTTCCACGCGCACACCCTGATAGTTGAACGCCTCATCGAGACCAGCAGGAATGGCCGCCTCAATGACGGCGCAGCCCAGCGGTCCTCGCTTGACGACGAGGGTCGCGCCGCTCACCGCCCGCACGGCGCGCAAGGACGCCATGATGTCGGCGCCGCCGCCGGCGATCATGAATTCCTCTTCCGTGCCGACGATCAAGTCGAACTGCGGCAGGATCGCCTGCAAGTGGCGGGTGACGCCTTCGTTCGAAACGAAACGCGTTTCGCCATCCGCCTTGCCCGACAAGCCCCACAGCACGGGCCGGTAATCGATGTCGAGCACCGTGCGCACGTTGTTGGCGCGGGCCAATTTCAATGCTTGCGTGCTGACGGCGTGCATGGCAGCGGTAGAGAAATGCGTGCCGGTGATCAGCAAGGCTTTGCTGGAAGCGATAAAGGCGGCGTCGACTGCGGATGCTTCGATGGCCATGTCGGCGCAATTTTCACGGTAAAAAATCAGGGGAAAGGTGTTTTTATCCTTGATGCCCAGCATGACGAGGGCGGTGAGACGGTCGCGGTCGATGCCCACGTGGCTGACATCGCAGCCCTCTTTCGACAAAGTGTCGGTGAGGAAACGGCCCATGTGGTCGTCGCCCACTTTCGACAGCATGGCCGATTTCAGGCCCAGGCGGGCCGTGCCGAAGGCGATATTCGCCGACGAGCCGCCCAGGTACTTGGCAAAGCTGGTCGCGTCTTCCAGGGTGCTGCCGATCTGCTGCGCGTACAGGTCCACGGCCAGGCGGCCCACGCAGATCACGTCGAGCGCCCGGTCCTGGGCAAATTCAATCGTATTCTTCATGACATTGTTTCCTTATGACAGTTGCACGATGCGCTGCTCGCGCCACGACACGGTGGCCGCTTCGGCCAGTTCCAGGGCTTTCAAGCCATCGTTGACGGTGGTGCGCAGGGGAGCGCCATGGGCAAAGGCATCGAAAAAGTGCGCCATTTCGCTGGCGTAGGCGGCGCGGTAGCGTTCCAGGAAAAAGTCTTCCGGCTTGTCCACGCTGACGTTGATGGCGCCATAGGCCGTCACTTCCGTCGGCTTGTGATTGCCCGCCTGCAGCATGCCCAGGCTGCCCAGCACTTCGAAGCGCTGGTCGTAGCCGTAGGCGGCGCGGCGCGTCGTGTTGATCTGGCACAAGCGGCCTTTTGCCGTGCGGATGGTGACGGCCGTGCAATCGAGGTCGCCCGCCGCGCCGATGGCCGGGTCGACGAGGCAGCTGCCTGTGGCGTGCACGCTGACGGCTTCATCGTCGAGTATCCAGCGGAAGATGTCGAAATCGTGGATCAGCATATCCTTGAAGATGCCGCCCGAGACCTGGATATAGCTGACGGGCGGCGGGCCCGGATCGCGGCTGGTGACGATGAGTACTTCCGGCGTGCCGATCTCGCCCGCTGCGATGCGCTGCTTGACGGCGGCAAACGTGGGGTCGTAGCGGCGCTGGAAGCCGATCATGCACAGCACGCCAGCATCCTTCACGGCAGCCGCGGCGGCGCGCGCGCGCGCCAGGGTCAGGTCGACGGGTTTTTCGCAAAAGATGGCCTTGCCGGCGGCTGCCGCGCGCACGATCAGGTCCGCATGCGTATCCGTGCTCGACGCGATCAGCACGGCTTTGACTTCAGGGTCGGCCAGTACTGCCTCCACGCTGGCGACGCTGGCGCCGTGCAGGGCCGCCACTTCCGCCGCCGCCCCCGCATGCACGTCGACCACGTATTTCAGGCGCACGCCAGGCTGGCGCACCAGATTGCCGGCATGAATGCGGCCGATGCGCCCGGCGCCGAACAATGCCACTTGAATCATTTCCATCTCCTTGATAGTCGGTAGTACACCACCCGGAAATGCACACGTGTGCAAATCCGGGCAAAAAAGGTTAAAACAAGTGGATGACGCCCAGCATTACGCCGCTGAGCTTGGCCCCCTTCTTGGTGGCGGCGAAGGCATTGCCGCCAAACGTGTAGTTGGCATTCTTGTCGTTATTCGTCTGCGTGTAGTAGGCGTAGACGGTGCTGCGCTTGGACAAGTAATACTCGTAGCCCAGGGTCGCCTGCTTGGCGCCGCTGTCGTCGCCGCGCACCAGGGTGGTCGCCTTGATGGTCACGCTGCTGCCCTTGGGCGCACTGCCCGAGACATCGCCTGCCACGCCGAAGCGGCCGATGAAGGAACCGCCGCCCGCCTTGTAGGCGCCCGTGATGGTGAAGTAGTCGCGCTGCAAGTCGCCGCCGGCCACGTCATACACCATGCGGTTCCAGGCCACGCCCACGTCGCCGCCGCCGAAGTTGTAATTGCCCACGGCGCGGAACATCTTTTCGCTGAAGCCGGGACGCAAATCCTTGTGCTTTTCATAGCCGACGGCACCCTTGACGGGACCGTTCACGTATTGCACGATGCCCGAATAGATGCGGTCGCCATTCGATGCCTCGTTTTCGCTGGCGCGGTAAATAGTGGCGCTGAAGCCTTGAACTACGGGCGTGCGATAGCTGACGGCGTTCGAACTGCGGCGGTTGAAGCCTTCGCCGCCCAGCTGGGAAATGTTGGCGTCATCCTGGATGCCTTCGCCCACGAAACGGTTGGTGTAACCGTTGATCTGGCGGATCGGCGTGGCGAAGCGGCCCAGCGCGATGCGACCATAGGCGGGGTTTTCCAGCCCGACAAAGGTATCCTTGCTATTGATGGCGCCCGTACCATCGTCAAGCTTGGCGTTGCCCTCGATCTGGAAGAAGGCCGTGTTGCCATTGCCCAAGTCTTCTCTTCCCCGGAAACCGATCTTCGAGGAATTGTCCGATACGCGCGAAATCGACTCGCCATTCGGCGCAGTGGCCGAGCTCGACGTTTCGATACGGTCGAGGCCGGCATGAATGCGGCCGTACACGACGACGCTCGATTCGGCCAGCACGCAGCCTGGTACGACCAGCAGCAATACCGCGGCGATCTTGTTCAACTGCATGGTGTTCATCCCGTTTTTCATTTTGTCTCCTGCTTGTTTTTATGGTGGTGGATTACTCATGATGCTCAACAGTGTGTTTCCCTGCGCGCGCCCACCGCGGGCCGCCCTTGCCCCCCCCTTTCAAGAAGATGATTTATTGGCAGCGCGGCAATGCCAGTGCTTCCAGTTGCGGATACAAACGGGGACCGCCTACCAGGATGGGGTTGCCTTTTTCCAGGCCGTTATCGGCCAGGAAATCATTGCAGCGCCCGCCCGCTTCATTGACAAGCACGATGCCCGCCAGGCAATCCCAGGAATTGATGTGCGGCTCGAAATAACCGATCAGGCGCCCGGCCGCCACGTAGGCGATCATCAAGGCGCCGGAACCGTTGCGGATGAACATGCCGCCCTCTTCCAGCACGTCGAGCAGGAACGGCAAAAAGGTATCGGTACCGACGCGGTGCGAAAAGCCCACGCCCAGCACGCCACCCTGCAGGCTGGCCACGTCGTTGACGCGCAGCCGCGTTTCGCCCGCCTTTGCTGCCACGTACGCCCCCTGCCCCAGGCAGGCGTGGAACAGCTCGTCCGCATTCGGGTCGTACACGGCGCCGATGGCGGGCTGACCGTCGACCAGCACGCCGATCGACACGCACCAGGCCAGCATGCCGTTGACGAAACAGGCCGTGCCATCGATGGGATCGATGACCCACACGCAGCGCGCATCGGAGGCCCCGCCGCCCCGCTCCTCGCCCACCACGGCGTCTTCGGGGAAGCGCTCGGCGATCTGCGCGCGCAGGAAATCCTCCACCATGCGGTCGGCGATGCTGACCATATCCTGCAAGCCCTTTTCCTCGATCACCAGTTCCGTGCGGCGCTGAAACATGCCCAGCGCAATCTCGCCCGCCTGGCCGATGATGTGCCGGGCGTAGGCATAGCGTTCCAGGGTGGCCGCGTCGGCCAGTACCGCTGCCTGTGTCATATCTGTCATGCTTGTCCTCCAATGATGGCTGCGCCATGTTCGTGTACGGTCATGGCGACCGATGTGCCTTGCGTGAAAACCTGGCTCAAGTCGTGCGAGACGGCAAACAGTTCGCCGACCGGCGTATCGAGCGTGTATTGCATTTCGCGCCCCAGATAGGTGGCGCGCGCCACGCGCACCACCATGGCGCTGTCGGGCTGCGCGGGCGACAGCAGGATCGCTTCCGGACGCACGGCGAAACTCGCTTCGCCGCTGCGCTGGCTGCGGCATGGCAGGCGCAGCCGCAATTTGCCCATGACGCAGACGGCCTTGCCGTCGGCCACCGATTCGATCACGCCATCGACGATGTTCGCGTTGCAGATGAAGTCGGCGACGAACTTGTCGGCTGGCGACTCGAACAGTTCGTGCGGCGTGCCCTTTTGCGCGATCACCTGCCGGTTCATGACGATGATCTGGTCGGAAATGGCCAGCGCCTCTTCCTGGTCATGCGTGACATACACGGCAGTCAGGCCCAGCTTGACCTGGATGTCGCGGATCTCGTCGCGCACGCGGCGGCGCAGTTTCGTGTCGAGGTTGGACAGCGGCTCGTCCAGCAGCAGCACCTTGGGCTGCAGCACCAGCGAACGGGCCACGGCCACCCTCTGCTGCTGGCCACCCGACAACTCGTTCGGAAAGCGCGCGGCAAAATCGGCCAGGCCCACCAGGCGCAGGCTTTCCTGCGCCCGTTCCACGGCGCGCGGCTTGGTCTCGCCGGACACGATGAGGCCGTAGCACACGTTGTCGAGCACCGTCATGTGCGGAAACAGCGCATAGGACTGGAACACCATGCTGACGTCGCGCTCGGCGGCGGAGGTCAATGTGACGTCCTCGCCGGCCAGCAGGATGCGCCCGGCGCTGACGCGTTCCAGGCCGGCGATCAGACGCAGGGTCGAGGTCTTGCCGCAGCCGCTGGGCCCCAGCAGGGTGACCATGGTGCGCGGCGCGATCGTGAACGAGACATCGTTCACGGCCAGGGCCTTGCCGTAGCGCTTGGTAACGCCATCGAATTCCAGCGCGGCAATCTCTGTTGCGTGGGTAGTAAAGTGGTTCATGCGTAGCTCTTTTCCAGGTTGGGAACGGTGGCCGGCAGCGTTTTTTCGGCGCTGACGCGGCGAAGGCGGCGCTTGCCGACCAGCAAATGGATCAATTGGATGCACAGCAGGATGACGACGATCAGGACCGTGGCGTAGGCAATCGCCGTGCCGTAGTTGCCGTTCGACACCAGGCCGATGATGTAGGACGTGGCCATGTCGTAATCGGCGCTGACGAGGAAGACGACGGCCGAGATCGACGTGATCGAGCGCACGAAGCCATACACGAGGGCCGAGGCAATGGCCGGGCGCAGCAGCGGCAAGATGACCTTGCGCATGGTGGTCCAGCTGCTGGCGCCCAGGGTGATCGAGGCCTCGTCCAGGCTGCCGTCGAGCTGGCGCATGGCGGCGATGCCCGTGCGCAAGCCCATCGGCATGTTGCGAAAAACAAAGCACAGGATCAGAATCGTCGCCGTGCCCGTCAACTCGATCGGTGCCGAGTTGAACGCCAGGATGTAGCTGATGCCGATGACGGTGCCTGGAATGGCAAAGCTGAGCATGGTGCCGAACTCGAAAGCGCTTTTCAGGGCGAATTGCTGGCGCACCAGCAGCCAGGCCGAGAGGATGCCGACAAAGGCCGTCAAGGGCGCAGCGATGGCCGAAATCGTCAACGTGGTAAACAGCGATGGCCAGGCCTGGCCCGTCCAGTGCCAGCCGGAAGCGCCCGCCGTGATGCCGAAGGCGTCGATGTAATGGCGCAAGGTAAAGGCATTGTCCTGGCCCCAGTTATTCACGAAGCCGCCCGCCACCACCGTGCCGTAGATCAGGGCCGTGAAGGCGAACCATGGCAGGGCGATGGTCCACAGCATGGTTTTCAGGCGCGGGTTGAGCGAGGCATGGCCGCCGTGGTCGGCCTTGCCCGTCACCGTCACATACGACTTTTTGCCCAGCCACAGGTTCTGGATGAAGAAGGCGCCCACGGCAAAGGTGAGCAGGACGATGGCCAGGGTGGCGGCGCGGCCCTGATCGTTCGAAGCGCCCACCACGGAAAAGAAGATTTCCGTCGACAGCACGTGGAAGTTGCCGCCCAAGACCATCGGGTTGCCGAAGTCGGCCATGCTTTCGATAAAGCACAGCAGGAAGGCGTTGGCGATGCCGGGACGCATCAAGGGCAGCGACACCTTGACGAAGGTTTGCCAGCTGCTGGCACCCAGGGTGCCCGACGCTTCTTCCAGCGAGGGACTGACGCCTTCCACCACACCAATTAATGTCATGAAGGCGATCGGCGCAAAGGCCAGCATCTGCGACAGCCACACGCCCGTCATGCCGTACAGCCAGCGGCTTTGCTCGATGCCAAACAGATCGCCGACCAGGCCCGTGATGGCACCGTTGCGGCCGAACAGCAGGATCAGGGCCAGACCCAGCACGAAGGGCGGCGTGACGATCGGCAAGATGGTGATGGCACGCATGGGGCGTACCCAGCGGCCATTGGTGCGCGTCACCAGCAGGGCAAATACGAGCCCGAGGAAGGTGGCCGACACGCCCGTCAGCAAGGCCAGCGCCAGGGTATTCCAGGCCACGCCGCAGCGGCCGGGACCGGCCACGCAATTGAGGCTCCAGATACCGGGGTCCGCCAGGCGGCGCGCCAGGGCGGCAGCGCCCGTGCCGCCATCATCCATGGGCTGGCCGGCGCTGACCAGGATCAGCGCGACGGGGAACAGCACGAACAGGGAAATCAGGCAAATGATGAGGCCGATGGCACCGGCCACAAAGGCGTCGCCGCGGCACACGCCGCAGGCGGCTGCGCCCGACGTGAGGAGGAACAGCAGGCACAGCGCCAGCAGCAGCGCGCCGAAGCCCAGGCCGGTGCTGGCGGCAAGCGGCCCCCAGCCCAGCCATGCCAGCCACAGCAAGCCGGTGGCGCCGATGGCGATCTGGCCCAAGCCCAGGGTCTTGCGGTGGGGATTGCCGGCCACCAGCGCGGCGCTGGCAGCGATCAGGGCGAAGAACACGCCCAGCGGCCAGGCACCGAACGACAGCACGTGCAGCACGGCCGGTGCGCCACGGTCACTGAAGAACTGGCCGTCGCGCAGCCATTCGCCGGCGAACAGTCCCGCTTCCTGCTGCTGCCAGGGCAACAGGCACAACGCTGCCAGGGCGGCCAGCAGCCAGCCGTAAAATATCTTTTTCATGAGTTTCATCCAACTATGAACGTCTGAAATTCTGTTGCGCGGTGCGCTCTGTTTTCCAGACGTTTTGAACAATTTATATAGGTTTAACGCCTGCCAAAACTGTAGCGAGCGGCAGTGAGTTGCGGCCGAGACGCGCAGCTGTGCGCTAGCACAGTGAGCATCGCAGGCTGCAAATCGCGACGCGCAGTAAGTTTTGGCGCGCGTTAATTGCCGGCAGAATAAATCTGTGTCGTCCAGCGTTGTAATAGGCGCTTGCGCGTGTCCGAGGCGCCATACTTGGCGAAGTCGTAGTTGATGGTTTTGATGTTTTCCATGCGCGGCGAGGCGGCGGGAATGGTGGCGGCCACGTTGGACGGGATCTGGAAGGCCAGCGCTTTCACGGCTTCGCTCTGCACGTCGGGACGCAGGGCGAATTCATAGAATTTTTTTGCCTGCTCCATGTTTTTCGCGCCCTTGACGATGCTCATCGAACCGATCTCGTAACCCGTGCCCTCGCAGGGCGGCAAGACTTTCACGGGAAAGCCGGCCACGGTGAGTTTCATCAGGTCATGCATGAAGCCAATGGCCACGCCCGCTTCGCCGCGGCCCACGTCTTCGCCGGGCGCCACGCCCGCGTTCGGATACTTGCTGACGTTCTGGCCCATTTTCGCCAGGAAATCGAAGGCTTCCTCTTCGCCGAACAGCTGCACCACGGTGGCCAGCGCGTTGTAGGCGGCGCCAGAGGAATTCGGGTTGGCCATCTCGATCTCGCCCTTGTAGGCGGGCTTGACGAGGTCTTTCCAGCATTGGGGCGGCGGCAGGTTTTTCTTCTTCAGCACGTTTTCATTGTAGGCCAGCCCCAGGATGCCGATGTAGATGCCGACGGTGCGGTACTTGGCCGTCTCGGCCTGCTTGAGCGCCCACGGCTGCAGCTTGGGCAGAGTGGGTGACTTGTATTCTTCCGTATAGCCTTCGGCGGCGGCTTGCAGGTGCGGGTCGCCCGTGCCGCCCCACCAGATGTCCGATTTCGGGTTCGACGCTTCGGCGCGGATCTTCGCGTACGCCTCGCCCGCGCTCTTCCTGATCATCGATACCTTGATCTTGCTTTCCGCCTCAAAGCGGTTCTTCATCAGCTGGCACCATTCCATGTCGGCCGAACACAGCACGGACAGGCGCTCATCGGCGGCCATGGCCGTCATCGGCAGGGCCAGGCTAATAACAATCGCAACATTGCGCATCTTCATCGTCTCACTCCAAGTTTGTTGTCGTTGTGGTACTTCAGACCGCACCGCTATCTTGCGGTGTCACTGTCCCGGGATGTGCTTTCCAGGGGCTTGCACTGCATTGCACACGTGTGCACACCTTACCACCAGCCGATTTTGACTGTCAACAAGAATTTCGGCAGGCGTGCGGCGTGGTGTTTTACCGACAAAAAAAGCCGCCAGCTGTATGCAGCTGGCGGCTTCGGGGGATTAGCTAGCGCGGGCGTTTATTCCCACGCTTCCTTGCCTGCCCTCGGCTTGCCCACCATCAGCAGTGCGCCCAGGGTCAGCACGGCGGCCAGCGACAGGTAATAGCCCACGTATTGCAAGCCATGGTTGGTGGCCAGCCAGGTGGCGATGTACGGCGCCAGCGAGGCGCCGAGGATACCGGCCAGGTTGAACGTCAGCGAGGCGCCCGTGTAGCGCACTTCGGGCGGGAACAGCTCGGACAGCATGGTGCCCAGCGGTCCGTAGGTCATGCCCATCAGGCCCAGGCCGACAGCCATGAAGAGCGTCACTTCCCAGGTCACGCCGGAGCCGAACATGGGTGCCAGCACCAGGCCGAAAATGGCGATGGCGACGGAAACCCAGATCATGGTGGCGCGGCGGCCGCGGCGGTCGGCCAGCACGGCCGAAAACGGAATCGTCAGCGCAAAGAACAGCACGGCAAACAGCTGCACGACGAGGAATTCCTTGCGCGTGAAGCCCAGCTTGGTCGTGCCCCAGCTCAAGGCAAACACCGTCATCAGGTAGAACAGCACGAAGGTGGCCAGGGCGATGATGGTGCCCAGGAACAGCATGCGGCCATGCTGGCGGAACACGGTGGCGACGGGCAGCTTGACGACTTCGTTCTTCTCGATGACTTTCTGGAAGTCCGGTGTTTCCGTGATCTTCAGACGCACATACAGGCCGACGATGACCAGCAGCGCGCTGGCCAGGAAGGGGATGCGCCAGCCGTAGCTGAAGAATTGTTCATCGGTCAGGGTTTCGCTGAGCAGCAGGAAGATGCCGCCCGACAGGAAGAAGCCGATCGGTGCGCCCAGCTGCGGGAACATGCCGTACCAGGCGCGTTTGCCCGGTGGCGCGTTTTCCGTGGCCAGCAGCACCGCGCCGCCCCATTCTCCGCCCAGACCCAGGCCCTGGCCGAAACGGCACAGCGCCAGCAGCAACGGCGCCAGGGTACCGATGGCGGCATACGTCGGCAGCAAGCCGATGATGACGGTCGAGATACCCATGGTCAGCAAGGCCGCCACGAGAGTGGCCTTGCGGCCGATGCGGTCGCCGAAGTGGCCGAACACGGCCGAACCGATGGGGCGGGCGAAGAAGGCGATGGCAAACGTGGCCAGCGACTGCAGCACGGCGGCCGACGGGTCGCCGGCGGGGAAGAACAGTTTCGGGAACACCAGCACGGCAGCGGTGGCGTAGATATAAAAGTCGAAGAACTCGATGGTGGTGCCGATCAGGCTGGCGAACAGCACCGTGCCGGGGGAATTTTTCTTGGGGGGGGTGCTCGGGGGCTTGCTCATTTACTGCGCTCCTTGGGGAGGGTGTCTAAAGGCCATTCTCTGGATGTTTTTTCAGGCAGCAGCACAGCACGTTGTCTCCGTGTCGTTCGCATATCATAGCCTTGCGTGCATGCATTTGCCGCGCATTTTCTATTCAATTTGCAAACAAAAAAACAACGGTTTTTGTTGCCGTAGCGAACTACCGGCAACGCGCGCCAACGCGCCGTGATCAGTGCTGATTTAGAGAAACAACGGTCGTGCGCCATCCGGTTACCCGGGGCACGGCAGGAAAGGCGTCAGGGGATGGGCGACGTGTATCAGGCCCGGCGTATCGCCAGGCATTCCGTACCAGACCCGCGCGTCGGCATCGCGGCATCGGTCATTTGTGGTGAATCCTTGCCTGCGGCCCCTCCGGGTGGAGCGGGCCGGCGATGATCGCGCTGCATCACGAAGGATGCGGTTGATCTTGCTGTAAGCGGCTTATCATACGCGCAGTGGTGCAGTGCGGCAAGAAATGATGCAGTGCAAACCCCAACAGCAAGGACTGGGGTCGGACCCTGAGGGTCCGACCCCGGCATCTGCCGTTGGGTTTAAAACGACCTATGCATCAATCAATGCAAAACTCCGCTCAATTTCACTGCTATCGAGCGGACGCACGAGGCGCGCCACTTCCTGGCCATCTTTCAAAAAGATCAGGGTCGGCCACAGCTTGACCCGGAAGTGGCGCCCCAGCGCGCGGCCGGGGCCGTCTTCGACGCGGAGATGCGGCACCCCGGGGTGCTGCGCAAACGCGGTGGCCAGCGGCGCCTGGGTGGCGCGGCAGTGGCCGCACCAGCCCGTGCCAAATTCCAGCAGGGCCGGCCCCGCCAGGGTGTCGATCTCGGCGCGCGTGGGTTGTGCTACAGAATACGTGTCGTTCATCATGCCAGTCTCCTTGACAGCTTAGGCCACTTTCACGCGCAAAGTGCCCAGGCCATCGATGGCGCCCAGCAGTTCGTCGCCGCGCTGCACGGCCGCCACGCCGGCCGGCGTGCCCGTGTAGATCAGGTCGCCGGGCTGCAAGCTGAAATAGGTCGACAGGTCGGCGATGGTTTCGGCCACGTTCCAGATCAGCATGTCGACGCTGCTGCTTTGACGCAGTTCGCCGTTCACGTGCAGGGTGATGGCAGCATGGCTGACGTCGCCCGCCAGCGCGGCCGGGGTGATGGGGCCGATGGGCGCCGAGTGCTCGAACGCCTTGCCCGTTTCCCACGGACGGCCCTGCTTTTTCGCCGCGCCCTGCACATCGCGGCGCGTCATGTCCAGGCCAAGCGCATAACCCCAGACATGGCTCAGCGCATCGGCCACGCCGATATCACTGCCGCCCTTGCCGATGGCCACCACCAGTTCCATCTCGTGCTGGAAATCCTGCGTTTGCGCCGGATACGGCAACTCGCCCGTCGTGCCGACTGGCACGGGTAGCACGGCGTCGTTTGGTTTCATGAAGAAAAACGGTGCCTCGCGGCCCGTGTGTCCCATTTCCTTGGCGTGCTCGACATAGTTGCGGCCCACGCAATAGATACGGTGCACCGGAAACGTGTCAACGCTGCCGGTGACGGGAACGCTGGGCTGGATGGCTGCGGGAATGACATACGACATGAAGACTCCTGATCGGCACGACAAAAAGGCGGTGATGAAAAAGGGACACCGCAGTGTCCCCCATTTTACGGTAACTTTATTTCAGCAGGGTCAGACGCGTTCCAGCACCAGCGCAATGCCCTGCCCCACGCCGATGCACATGGTACACAGCGCATAACGCCCGCCCGTGCGGTGCAGCTGGTTGACAGCCGTCATGGCCAGGCGCGCACCCGAGGCGCCCAGCGGATGGCCGAGGGCGATGGCGCCGCCGTTCGGGTTGACGCGCGCATCGTCGTCGGGTAAGCCCAGCTGGCGCAGCACGGCCAGGCCTTGCGCGGCAAACGCTTCGTTCAGTTCGATGACGTCGAAGTCGGCCAGGCTCAAACCCGTCATGGCCAGCACTTTCAGGGTGGCGGGCGCAGGGCCGATGCCCATGATGCGCGGCGCCACGCCGGCCGTCGCCATGGCCACGACGCGGGCGCGCGGCGTCAGGCCAAAACGGGCCGCGTTCGCCTCGTCGGCCAGCAGCAGCGCCGCCGCGCCATCGTTGACGCCGGATGCGTTGCCGGCCGTGATCGTGCCATCGGCGCGCACGACGGGTTTCAATTTGGCCAGGGTGTCCAGCGTGGTGGCGCGTGGATGCTCGTCGCGGGAAACGACGATGGCCTCGCCTTTCTTTTGCGCGATGCTGACGGGACAGATTTCGCTGTCGAACATGCCCGCCTGCTGCGCTGCCAGCGCCTTGACCTGGCTGGCCAGGGCGAACGCATCCTGGTCCGCGCGGCTGATGCCAAAATCGCTGGCCACGTTTTCCGCCGTTTCCGGCATCGAATCGACGCCGTACTGCGCCTTCATCAAGGGGTTGATGAAGCGCCAGCCGATGGTCGTGTCTTCCATTTTCATGCCGCGCGCAAAGGCGCTGTCCGCCTTGCCCATGACAAACGGTGCACGGCTCATGCTTTCCACGCCGCCGGCAATCATCAATCCCGCTTCGCCGCTCTTGATGAAGCGCGCGGCGCTGCCAATGGCGTCCAGACCCGAGCCGCACAAACGGTTCAGGGTGGCGCCCGGCACGCTGTCGGGCAAGCCGGCCAGCAGGGCCGCCATGCGCGCCACATTGCGGTTGTCTTCGCCCGCCTGGTTGGCGCAGCCGTACAGCACGTCGGTAACGGCGCTCCAGTCCACGTTCGGATTGCGCGCCATCAAGGCACGGATGGGCACGGCGCCCAGGTCGTCGGCGCGCACGCCGGACAGGCTGCCGCCGTAGCGGCCAAAGGGCGTGCGCTGGGCGTCGCAAATGTATGCGTGGGTCATGTTCTTTCCTCCAAGAAAGTTGTTTGATGTTGAATTAGCGGGCATCCGTCAGCGGTACGGCCGTCAACGCTTGCAGCTGTTCAAAGCTCAAGCCATCGGCCAGTTCGACCACCGTGGCGCCGTTTGGTCCCAGATCGAGCACGGCCAGGTCGCTGTAGATGCGGCTGACGCAAGCGATGCCCGTGAGCGGATAGGTGCACGCCTGCACCAGCTTGCTTTCACCCGTCTTGGTCAGCAATTCCATCATGACCCAGGTTTTTTTCGCGCCGATGGCCAGGTCCATGGCCCCGCCCACGGCGGGAATGGCGTCCGGAGCGCCCGTGTGCCAGTTGGCCAGGTCGCCCGTGGCAGAGACTTGAAACGCCCCCAGCACGCAGATGTCCAGATGGCCGCCGCGCATCATGGCGAAGCTGTCGGCATGGTGAAAATAGCTGCCGCCGGGCAGCAAGGTGACGGGCTGCTTGCCTGCATTGATCAGGTCGTAGTCTTCCTCGCCCGGCACCGGCGCGGGGCCCATGCCGATCACGCCGTTTTCGCTGTGCAGGATGATGTCCGCGCCGGCCGGCAAGTGGTTCGCCACCAGGGTCGGCAAGCCGATGCCCAGGTTGACGACACTACCTTCATGGATGTCGGCCGCCACCCTGGCCGCCATTTGATCTCGATTCCATTTATTCACTTGATACTCCTCAGGCAGCTTTGAAGCCGGCGGGGCCGGTGGCCGTGCGCGGCACTTGCACGATGCGCTGCACGAACAGGCCCGGCGTGATGACGTGTTCGGGGTCGATGCTGCCCAAGTCAAGCACCTCGTGCACGGAAGCAATGCTGACTGTCGCGGCCATGGCCATGATCGGGCCGAAGTTGCGCGCCGTCTTGCGGTAGGTCAGGTTACCCCAGCGGTCGCCCTGCTCCGCCTTGATCAGCGCGAAATCGGCGTGGATCGGTGACTCGAACACATACATGCGGCCATCGATCTCGCGTGTTTCCTTGCCCTTGGCCAAGTCCGTGCCATAGCCCGTGGGCGTGAAAAAGCCGCCGATGCCGGCGCCGGCGGCGCGGATGCGCTCGGCCAGATTGCCCTGCGGCACCAATTCCAGCTCCAGCTTGCCCGCGCGGTACAGCGCGTCGAAGACGTGGGAATCGGCCTGGCGCGGAAACGAGCAGATGATCTTGCGCACCTGCCCGTTTTTCAGCAGGGCGGCCAGGCCCGTGTCGCCATTGCCCGCATTGTTGTTGACGATGACGAGGTCGCGCGCGCCCTGGGCGATCAAGCCGTCGATCAGCTCGGCCGGCTGGCCCGCGCCGCCGAAGCCGCCAATCATGACGGTGGCGCCATCGTGGATATCGGCCAGCGCATCAAGCACGCTGGAACGCAGTTTGTCGATCATTGCTGTCTCCTCCAAATCAAACCTACAATTCATTTGTTCGCATAACGAACAAATATTCGCATTTAGAACTTATTCGTGAGAATATGCCTGATCGGCGCGCTTGTCAATTTGCCGTTTTCACCACCTCCATGGCTATAATTGCCACCTTGCCCCATTGGAATTGCCATGACCGACCGCCGCAGCACGCCCCTTTCCGCCGAAGCAAGCCTGGATACCGACGGCGCCCCCCGTCCCGGCGACAGCTATGTGCAATCGTTCGCGCGGGGCCTGGCCGTGCTGCGCAGCTTTGGCGCGCAGGCGCCGCAGCAGACCCTGAGCGAAGTGGCGGAGCGGGCGCAGCTGACGCGCGCGGGCGCGCGGCGCATCCTGCACACCTTGCTGCATCTCGGTTATGTGGAAGCGGATGGACGGCTGTTCCGCCTGACGCCCAAGGTGCTCGACCTCGGCTACGCCTATCTGTCGTCCTTGCCCGTGTGGACGCAGGCGCAGCCGCTGCTGGAAGAATTGATGCAGACCTTGCGCCAGTCGTGCTCGGCCACCGTGCTCGACGGCGACGACATCGTGTATGTCGTGCGCCTGTCAGCGCACCGCACCATGTCGATCAACCTGGGCATCGGCAGCCGCCTGCCCGCCTACTGCACCTCGATGGGACGTGTCTTGCTGTCGGGCCTGGCGCCCGAGGTGCTGCGCGAACGGCTGTCGACAATGGCGCTGCTGAAAGTCACGCCGGCGACCAAGGTCGATATCGAGATCTTGATGGAAGAGATTGCGCAAGTGCGGCGCCAGGGCTGGTGCCTGGTGCAGGAAGAGCTGGAACAGGGCTTGATCGCCCTGGCCGCCCCCGTGTTCGACCGGGCCGGCAAGGTGGTGGCGGGGATCAATGTCAGCGGCCAGACGGCGGGGCCATCCGTGGCGCATTTGCTGGAACACAGCTTGCCGAAACTGCTCGATACGGCAAGCCGGGTCAGCGCCCTGGTGCGGGTGCAGCAGTAGGCTTATTTCTTGAACCTTATTTCTTGAACTTGGCGCACGGGTCCGGGCGCGGCTGCGCCGGCATCGTTTGCGTCAGGTCGAACGTCCCCTTGTAGCCGCTGCCGCCCTGCTCCAGGTAGCCGATGCTGCGCAGGTTCAGTTGCGGGTCAGCCAGCTTCAGCCAGCGGGGCACGCCGATATCCTTGCGCACATGGTCATTGCCGGCGATCAGCACCACGTCGCGCGGCGCCTGGTCACGGATCAGCTTGGCCATCCAGATATCGCGCGCCACCTGGGCGTTGACGACGCCCTTGATCATCATCTCAGGCAGCATATTGCAGCGGGCCGCCTGCACTTCCTTCTGTTGCCCTTCCAGAATATCGGCCGGCACGGGCGCGGCCAGGTAGGTGGCCACCATGGCGGGCGGCATCGACCACTGGATGCCGTCGCGCACGATGCGCGAGGCATCGGCCGGCGACAGATTGCCGGCGACCAGGGACAATTGATAGCTGATGACGAGGTCCAGCACGGGCCGGTACAAGCTCCAGTCCCAGCGCGGCTGTTCCATCACGCGGATGATGCAATCGGGGTCGGCGCAATCGCGCGCGGCGCGCGTCAGCAAGGCCTGGTTTTCGCGGTCGAATTGTTCCATGACAATCACGGGACGCCAGCCGGCCGCCAGGCGGCGCTGCAACTCGGCGACGCGCAAGCGCTGGCCTTGTGCATTGTCATGCACTTCCCCCAGCAGCAACACTTGCGGATTGGGAAAGGTGTCGGCCGCGGGTGCGGGAGCGGGCGGGGCTTCCTTCTTCAGCAAGCTGCCGCAGGCGGCCAATGCCAGCACGCTGCACAGCAGGGCGGCGCGCGCGCCGACGCGGAAAATCACGGTTGTCATGTAAGCGGTATCCAAAGTGGCGATGCGCCAGATTGTACCGTCTCAGGCCGGCGCGGGTAGCTTGCGGCGCTCCAGCACTTCAAACAGAAGCATGCCGGCCAGCATCGCACCGACAAACAGCCAGGCCTTCGGCTGGCCCGCCAGCAGGGAGACGAGGGCGGGACCGGGACAGAAACCGGCGATGCCCCAGCCTGCGCCAAAGGCCAGGCTGCCCAGCAGCAAGCGCCGGTCGATGCGCCGCGACGCCGGCAATTGCATGGGTTCGCCCAACAGCGCCGTGCTGCGCCGTCCTGCCAGCCAGAAGGCGGGCATGGCCACGGCGATGGCGCCGCCCATCACCAGCGCCAGGGACGGATCCCAGGCGCCGGCCAGGTCGAGGAACCCGAGCACCTTGGCCGGGTTGCTCATGCCGGAGACGATCAGGCCCAGGCCAAAGACGAGGCCGCTCAACAGGGAAAGGAGTAGTTTACTCATAGGTGGCGCAACAGATAGACGGTGAGGAAACCGGCCGCCATGAAGACACAAGTGGCCGCCAGCGAACGCGGTGACAGGCGCGACAGGCCGCACACGCCGTGGCCGCTGGTGCAGCCGGCGCCATAGCGCACGCCCACGCCCACCAGCAAGCCCGCCACGGTCAGGGCCAACGTGCCCGCCTCGATCTGCACGGGCGGCAAGGCTTGCCACTGCGAATACAGCAGGGGCGTGCCGACCAGGCCGGCAAGAAAGGCGATGCGCCAGCCCAGGTCGCCCTGGCGCGGGCGCAGCAAGCCGCCGAGGATGCCGCTGATGCCGGCGATGCGCCCATTGAACAGGATCAATAGCGCAGCCGCCAGGCCGATCAGCATGCCGCCCGCCAGCGAGGCCCACGGTGTGAAGTGCTGCCAAGCAATAGTCATGGTCGGCCTCAGTCCGCTTCGTCGTTGAACGGCAGACGCGGCGCACAGAACTGCGCGTACAGCACTTGCAGCACGGCCAGCACGGGCGCGCTGGCGACGCGATAATAAATCTGCTTGCCATCGCGCCGCGTGGCCACCAGCATCTCTTCGCGCAGCACGCCCAGTTGCTGCGACAGGGTCGGCTGGCCGATGCCCACTTTTTGTTCGAGGTCGCTGACGCAATGTTCGCCCTGCGATAGCTGGCACAGCAGCATCAAACGGTCGGCATTGCCCATGGCCTTGAGCAGCGAGCTGGCCTTATAGGCCGAGCCACGCATGGCGTCGAGGTTGTACTCGGCGTGTTGTGGTGTAACTGTCTCCATCTTGCCCTCCCACAGGCGGTCATATTCATCATCATGCGATAAACAATATACTAATCAATATATTGTTTTCCTGCTGGCGATTCGTACAAAAAAACAACAGTATTTTTCAGTGATAGCGTGCTCATGCCAAGTGTGCGGCAGCGATAGCCATCATGCTATCAAAATGATAAATATTCGTAATTTAAAGCAAATATACGTAGCAAAATTGCCACGACTTGTGCTGTAATAAGACCTCATCAGAAAAATTGTGATACGCCCCCGTACAGGCGCATTTTCCGTCCAGGCGCAGGCCGGTTTCGGCCACGCCGCACGGTGAACCAGGGAGTCAACGATGAAGATCTTTCAGCCGCTATGCGTGGCCGTGCTGGCGCTGTCGGCGTATGCCGGCAATGTGGCCGCCAGCGCGCCTGCCGTGAGCGACGACAGTCTCGCTTTCAACAACATGACGGACTATCCCGCCTGGGAAACGCCGGACTTGCCGTATGCACGCCTGCTGACGCAGCACTCGACGCACAATGCGACCCCTCGCTGGCTCAACGCCGGTACGCGCCAAAGCGCACTGGCGCCCCCCACCACCGCCGCCGCCACGCCTGCCGTACAACAGCCGAACGTGCCGCCGCCCGTGCCCGAAGCGAGCATGGTCTCGATGTTGCTGGTGGGACTGGGTTTGCTGGCCTTGAGCATGCACGGTGAAAAACAGGAAAAATTCGATGGCTGACTTTACTTCGGCGGCGGATGCCCTTGCATTAAAAAAATTCCGCCTTGCGCGGAATTTTTTTTACTTGTCCAGCAAGCGGCACACCCTTTCGATATTGCCCACCGGAATACCCGACTTCAGGGCGCGCGCGATGCAGCCCGCCTTGTCAGGGCCCGAGGCGGACATGAGCACGAAGGCCGTGCCCAGGGCGCTGACGGCGAGCAGCAGGATCAGCACGCCCTTGACGATATCCCAGTTCATGGCGTCTCGATGGCCGGCATCAGTGCTCCTTGGCTGAGGTGGCTACCGCCTCGGGCCCGTTCAGCAGCGCATGTAATTTTTGCATGGTGGCCCAGTTGCGCGAGGTGACGCCATCGCCCAGCAGCACGCCCAGCGCCGCCACCACCTTGCTGGCCAGCACGCCATCGGGACACCAGGCATACGCTGCCCATTGCCCCAGCGCCAGCGCTTCCGGCTGCCACGGCCGCTGCAAGAGCGGCGCCAGGCGCTGCACGTCGGCCGGATTGTTCAGCACCAAGGTCAGCAGACGGGCCGCATCGGCCGCCGGCGCCAGGGTGTTTTGTTCGATCAGTTCGGCAAACTGGCCAGCCGACAGCACCGTCACCCGGGCCGCGACGCCCAGTTTCAGCACCAGCGCTTCCTCGATGCGGGCAGCGGCCTCGGCCGGCGCCACCGCGCCCCCCTCATACACGACGTTGCCGCTGTTGAGTACTGTGCGTACCTGCGCAAAACCCAGGTCGCCCAGCAGCTTGCGCAGGTCGGCCATGGCCACGCGCTTGGCGCGGCCCACATTGATCCCGCGCAAAAGCGCCACTTGCTGACTGTTTTCTGGCTGTGCCATGTCTGTTCTCCTTGCCTATGCCGGGCTGCTGGTGCTGTCCGGCAACGGCGTCACCGTGGGCAGGCGCAGCAGGAATGTTGCGCCCTGTCCCAGCGTGCTGCTGACCGTGATGGTGCCGCCAAACTGCTTGGCAATCAAGTTGAACACGATATTCAAGCCCAGGCCCGTGCCGCCCTGCCCCCGCCGCGTGGTGACAAACGGGTCAAACACGCGGTCAAGCATGTCGGGCGCGATGCCGCGGCCGTTATCGCGCACCTGCATGGCGATCCACTCGCCGTCGCGGCGCACGCCGATATGGATGTTGCCGGCCGTGTCCGCATCGAAGGCATGCTCGACACAGTTCAAGACCAGGTTGGTCAGCACCTGCGCCAGCGCACCCGGATAGCTGTCGAGCATGATGTCAGGCGGGCAATCGATTTCGATGCGGATGCGCGTCTTTTTCAGGGTCGGCTGCAGGCTCGAGATCACTTCCCCGATATAGTCGCGCAATTCGAACAAGCGGCGCGCCTCGCTGACCTGGTCGACGGCGATCTGCTTGAAGCTGTGGATCAGGTGCGCGGCGCGATACGCGTTGTTCATGATCAGCCGCGCGCTCTCGCCGGCCGTTTCCAGGTAGCGCACGATATCGGTTTTCTTCACGCTGCCGCCGGCCACCGCTGCGCTGATGTGATCGGTGGCTTCCTTCAGCACCGAGGCACTGGTCAGCGCAATGCCGACCGGCGTATTGATTTCATGCGCCACGCCGGCGACCAGGCTGCCCAGCGAAGCCAGGCGCTCCGACTGCAGCAACGATTCCTGCGCGCGGCGCAGCTCGTCCATCGCCTGCGCCGTCTCCTGCTGCGAACGACGCGCCATGTCTTCCGCCTCGCGGCTGCCCTCGATGATGGACTTGAGCTTGCGCTGCACGGCATTGAAGCCGCGGATCACGTCGCCCAGTTCGTCGCGCCGGTTTTCCGGCAATTCTTCGACCTCGTCGCTGCCGCGCGTGGCCAGGTCGATCAAGCCGTCGCGCAACTGTTTCAAGGGATCGAAGACGATGCGCAGGCTCAGCGCCAGGGCGCCCACCAGGATGATGTCAAGCAGTAATACTTCCAGTACCTTGCGCCACACTTCGCCGCGCAGGGCCGCATCGATCTGCGCGCGGCTGAAATTGACGATGACCTTGCCGACGATCACCGGCTTGCCGCCGGAGGCCAGGGCCACGGCGTCGCGGAACACCAGCGGCGCCTCAACGGGCGTGCCGCCCATGGCCACGTCGGAGGTCAAAGGCACCAGGGTGCCGGCCGCGTCGCGCACTTCACCGGCGAACAGGCCCACGGAAGCGTCGTAGACGCGGATGCCGACCAGTTCCGGCGGCAGCATTTCGGCAGCGACAATGCTGTCGACCTTGGATTTGTCGAGATCCCACAGGGCCGAAGGCAAGCTGGTCTGCAAGCGCGTGAGCACGCCGCTGCGCAGGCGCGCGCTGCCCGATTCAAGTTCCTGGCTCAGTGTATATTGGGTATAGCTGCCAGAAATGCCCAGCACCAGGGTGACGATCACGACAAAAAGCAGGGTCAGCCGGACTTGGATACTCACCATCGATCAACACTCCCCGGGCCAGGCCAGCCGCCGGCCCGCGGCGCGGGCGCAGATACGTCAGCAATGCAACTGCCTGTATCAAATGTACGGTATGACATGCTGATTGGCAAGATTTACAGCGACCCCGTTTTCGACAGGGCATTGATACAGGTTGAGACATTGCGTCATGGCAATGGTAATATCCCGCAATCATCTAAGGAGTCGTCATGGCGGTCATACATCAACATCTACCCCTGGAACAAGTGCGTCCTGGCATGGTCTTGTCGGATGTCTTGCTCGACGCGCATGGACAAGTGCTGTTGCCGCAAGGCGCGGTACTGACGGAAAACATGCTGTCCCTGATGCCGCGCCACGGCATCGCCATGCTGCCGATCCAGGCGCCGCCCCCTTCGCCAGAGGAAGTGGCCGCGCAGCAGGCGGCCGATAGCGCGCGGCTGGCCTACCTGTTCCGCAAGCATGATCCGGACGATCCCGAGGACACCGCCACGACCTTGCTGCGCAACTATGTCACGCAATACCGCCTGGGTACGGGAGAGCCAGCATGAGCACCCAGCTGACGCTCGACGATATCGTCGCCCACCTCGATGACCTGCCTTCCTTGCCTGCCGTCGTCATGGAACTGTTGAATAGCATCGACCAGGAAGACGTCGATATTTCCGTGCTGGCGAAAAAAGTCTCCTACGACCAGGCGCTGACGGCAAAAACCCTGCGCCTGGCCAACTCCTCGCAATATGGCTTGCAGGTCAAGGCCACCACCATCCAGCAGGCGATCACCTACCTGGGTTTCCAGACCACGCGCAGCCTGATCACCTCGGCCGCCATCACGGGTTGCTTCCCGGAAGGGCGCTGCCCCGGCTTCGACGACAAGGCCTTCTGGCGCCATTCGGTAGCGACGGCCGGCTGCGCCAAGGTGCTGGCGCGGCAGATCCGCTTCAACCAGGATTACGCCTTCACGGCCGGCTTGCTGCATAATATCGGTCGCCTGGTGCTGGTCAGCAGCTTTCCCGCACACTACGCGCAAGTCATCGTGTACCAGGCAGCGCACGATTGCAGCCTGCTCGAAGCGGAGCAGGCCGTGCTGGGCGTGGACCATGTGCAGGCGGGCGTGGCACTGGCCGAACACTGGAATTTTTCCGACACCATGCGCCTGGCGCTGGCCAACTACCTGCAGCCGGAAACGCCGGGCGCAGGTTTCCTGGCAGCGCTGATCCACGTTGCCAATGCGATTGTGTGCGCGCTGGACCTGGCGCAGGCGGGCGACGACATGGTGCCGCGCGTCTCGCCGGTGGCCTGGGATGCGCTGGGCCTGAGCGAAGAGACGTATCTGCAACTGTTCCGCGAAACGGAGTTGCGCTACGACGAAATTACCTCGGCACTGCTGAGCTAAACGCCGCGCCACATGCCAACGGCTCTCGCCGCGAAGCGAAAGCCGTTATGGGTACTGCGGTGTATCCATGCTGCCCGGTCCACACCAGCCTGTTGCCGCCAGCAGTGACGCAAGCGGCACAGTCAGCGTGCAACCGCCACATCAGTGCGCGTAATTCGATTCTTGCGCATCGCCGCGGTCTTCCGCTTTTGGACGGCCCTGGGCGTCGGACAGACGATATTTGGTGCGGCGGTCGCCCATCAAATCGCGCAGGTCACGGATGCTCATGCCCGTCACTTCGTGCATGCGGATCAGCAACGAGGCGCCGACCGGCAAGCGGTGATGGCGGATCTTGCTGATGACGGGTGGCGCCACTTCGAGCAAGCGCGACAGGGCTGCGTCGTTTTTCAGCTGCATCTTGCTCAGCAGAATATCCAGCAGGTGATTCGGGTTGTAACTCTCTTGCGATGCTAATGCATGATGTGCCATGATTTTTCCTCGTCTAGTGAATGTTCAAAGAATGCAGATACGAACTTAAGGCTGGCTTAGAGTGTTTAAATAAACGTCTTTCCATCGGACTCAGCCTCCCCTCCGCCTTCCCTCCTTGTCGCACTGCCTGCACAGGACTCGCACAGCCAACGTGCGCAGCTTGCCGCGTGAGTAAATGCACTGCAACCCACCGAAATGAATTGCATATAAAGCAATATACTAGTCCAAACAGGCGGCATCTGCGCCTCGCGCAAACTTCCTGATTGTTAAATATCAATCAAGCTGCTAGTTGGCTTGCCAACGATGCTATTTCAACACATTAGGATGCCAGCGGCCGCACACAAGGCTTTGCAGCAACTTGTTACAAATCAATGGTGTCGCACGGCAATAAATGCTTTACGGCATCGCCGTGCCGGGCGCCGTATTCACGCTGCAATCTTGTCGGCATGCTCAGCACAACATGGCCCGTCCCGGCGATTTACGCTAAACTATGGCCTGAACTTGCAGCGAGCCTGCCAGCGGGCAGCCAGAGGCGCCCGGCCGGTGATCCAGCGCCTCCCGCCCCGAGCGGCGCACGGCGCAAGCTCCCTGCCCGGCTTACTTGCCGCCACACTTATTTGTCCCACTTGTTTGCCGCCACATTTACCGATAAGCATCCGACTCCATGCAGAAAAAAGTATTCATTAAAACCTTCGGCTGCCAGATGAACGAGTACGACTCGGACAAGATGGCCGACGTGCTGGGCGCTTCCGACGGCCTGGTGCGCACCGACACGCCGGAAGATGCCGATGTGATCCTGCTCAACACTTGCTCCGTGCGCGAAAAGGCGCAGGAAAAAGTGTTTTCCGACCTGGGCCGTCTGCGCGAGCTGAAACTGGCCAAGCCGCACCTGCTGATCGGCGTGGGCGGCTGCGTGGCCTCGCAGGAAGGCGACGCCATCGTCAAGCGCGCGCCATATGTCGACATGGTCTTCGGCCCGCAAACCCTGCACCGCCTGCCGCAAATGATCGAGTTGCGCCGCTCCAGCGGCGCTTCGCAGGTCGACATCAGCTTCCCGGAAATCGAAAAGTTCGACCACATGCCGCCGGCCAAGGTGGACGGCGCGTCGGCGTTTGTTTCCATCATGGAAGGCTGCAGCAAATATTGCAGCTATTGCGTCGTGCCCTACACGCGCGGCGAGGAAGTGTCGCGCCGCTTCGAAGACGTGCTGACGGAAGTGGCGGGCCTGGCCGCCCAGGGCGTCAAGGAAATCACCCTGCTGGGGCAGAACGTGAACGCCTACCGTGGCGTGATGGAAGGCGGAGACATTGCCGACTTCGCCCTGCTGCTCGAATACGTGGCCGACATTCCCGGCATCGCGCGCATGCGCTTCGTCACCAGCCACCCGAAGGAATTCACGCAGCGCCTGATCGACGCCTATGCGAAGATCCCGCAGCTGGTCGACCATCTGTACCTGCCGGCGCAGCACGGTTCCGACAAGATCCTGGGCGCCATGAAACGCGGCTACACGGGCCTCGAATACAAGTCCATCATCCGCCGCATCCGCGCCGTGCGCCCGAACATGGCCATTTCGTCCGACTTCATCGTCGGCTTCCCCGGCGAGACGCAGGCCGACTTCGACGCCATGATGAAACTGATCGCCGACGTGGGCTTTGACAACAGCTACAGCTTCATCTTCAGCAAGCGTCCCGGCACGCCGGCTGCCAGCCTGGCAGACGATACGCCGCATGAAGTCAAGCTGGCCCGTTTGCAGCAGCTACAGGCGGCCATCGACGCCAACACGCGCAAATACAGCCTGGCCATGGTGGGCAGCGTGCAAACCATCCTCGTCGAAGGCCGTTCGAAGAAGGACACCGATGACAGTGAACTGCAAGGCCGCACGGAAAACAACCGCGTCGTCAATTTCGACGCCGGCCCGGACGGCTTGCACCTGATCGGCCAGCTGGTCGACGTGCGCATCACCGAAAGCCATTCCTACACCCTGCGCGGCGAACTCGTCGCCGGCGCTTCCGCATTGAAAAGAGCCAGTTGAAAACCAAAGCCCCGATACAGCCGCATTACTTCATCCCCGAGCCGCTGGACAACACGCGCCTGGCGCACCTGTGCGGGCCGCTCGATGAAAACCTGCGCCAGATTTCCGCCGCCCTCGACGTGACGATCTTCCGCCGCGGCGAGAAATTCATCGTCGGCGGCAGCAATGCCGAACGGGCCGTGGAAATCCTCGACCAGTTCTACGCCATCGCCAACAAGGTCGTGCCGCTGGAAGAAGTGCAGCTGGCCCTGGTGGAGCAGCGCGCGGGACTGTCCGCCGCTTCGGAACACCACGTCAACGCGCCTGCCAGCACCTTCGTCGAGCCGGACATCGCCAGCCCCGTGCTGAAAACGCGGCGCAGCGACCTGCGCGGGCGCACGCCGCACCAGATCGCCTACCTGCGCGACATCCTCGAACACGACATCAGCTTCGGCGTGGGTCCGGCCGGCACCGGCAAAACCTATCTGGCCGTCGCCTGCGCCGTCGACGCGCTCGAACGCGACGCCGTCAAGCGCATCATCCTGACGCGCCCCGCCGTCGAAGCGGGCGAGCGCCTGGGCTTTTTGCCGGGCGACCTGGCGCAAAAGGTCGACCCGTATCTGCGGCCCCTGTACGACGCGCTGTACGATTTGCTGGGTTTTGACCGCACACAAAAGCTGTTTGAAAAACAGGTGATCGAGATCGCCCCGCTGGCCTACATGCGCGGACGCACCCTGAACCACGCCTTCGTCATCCTCGATGAAGCGCAAAACACCACCGTCGAACAGATGAAGATGTTTTTGACGCGCATCGGCTTTGGCAGCAAGGCCGTGGTGACGGGCGACGTGACGCAAGTCGACCTGCACAAGAGCCAGACGAGCGGCCTGATCGACGCCGTGCACGTGTTGAAAGACGTACGCGGCATCGGCTTCACACAATTTAACAGCAGCGACGTGGTGCGCCACCCGCTCGTCGCGCGCATCGTCGATGCGTATGAAACGGCGCAAGCGGCCGGCGCCAGCGCCGCCCAGTTACTTCCCTTATTGACACCAGCTGCCGCCAAAAATGTCCGAAAAAAATAAACTGTCCTTGTCCGTGCAATACCCGGACGCCCGCCTGGAAACCCTGATCACGCGGCCCAAAGTGCGCCGCTGGGTCAAAGCGGCCCTGTTCGCGCCCGCCGAATTGACCATCCGCTTCGTCGACGCGGAAGAAGGCCGTACCTTGAACCGCGACTACCGCGAAAAAGATTACGCCACCAATGTGCTGACGTTTGCCTACAACGAAGGCGAAGAGTTAAGCGACGACGAGCCGACGCGCGCCGACATCATCCTGTGCACGGACGTGCTGGAAAAGGAAGCGGCGGAACAAAAGAAAAGCGTGGAAGAGCACACGGCCCACCTGATCGTGCACGGCGTGCTGCATGCGCAGGGCTACGATCACATGGATGACGAGGAAGCGGCCGAGATGGAGGGCCTGGAAACGGAGATCCTCGCAAAACTCGGCATTACCGACCCGTACAAGGAGTAAGCACATGGGAACCTGGGCACTGGACGCCTTCGGCAACGACTACGCCATGGATTGGGCGCAGGATCTGCACGAATACAAAACCCTGGAACTGGTCGAGACGACGCTCGACAACGTCATCGACAGCCAGGAGGCGGAACTCGAAGCGCCGTTCGCCGCCGAAGCGCTGGCCGCGCTGGAAGTGATCGCGCGCCTGCAAGGCCAGCCGGGAGAAAACGACCCGGCCACGGCGGAAGTGGACGAATGGGTGGCCGCCTGCAAGAAGAAAGTCACGCCGCCGCTGCTGGAAAAAGCACGCCTGGCGTTCGAGCGCATCATGGCCGAGTCGTCGGAACTGCGCCAGCTGTGGCAGGACAGCGAGCATTTTACGGACTGGCAGGCGGACGTGGCGGCCCTGCGCGCCCGTGTGCTGGGCCAGGACGCCTGAAACATCGGGCAACGGCGCACTTCAACGTATTAAATTTGCATCAAAAGCGGGGAAATCCGGTATTCCCCCACTTTTGGTGTATCCTATATCCCTTCGCAACAACGGCTCACGCCTCCTATGCCCGAGCACCCTAGTGGCGTCAGAACTGACGTCAAGCCCCACCGGTCACTGTTTGAACGCCTGACCGCACTCATCTCCCCCGAGCCAGAGAACCGTGCAGAATTGCTCGATGTTCTACACGATGCGCATGAACGCAAGCTGATCGACGCCGACGCCCTGTCGATGATCGAAGGCGTGTTTCAGGTATCGGATCTCTGTGCGCGCGACATCATGATTCCCCGTTCGCAAATGGATGTCATCGACATCAGCAAGCCGATCGAGGAATGGATGCCGGAAGTCCTGTCCACCGCCCACTCGCGCTTCCCCGCGATCGAAGGCGAGCGCGACAAGGTCATCGGCATCCTGCTGGCGAAAGACTTGCTGCGTTATTACGCAGAAGAGACTTTCGACGTGCGCGACATGCTGCGCCCCGCCATCTTCATCCCCGAATCGAAACGCCTGAATGTGCTGCTGCGCGATTTCCGCGCCAACCACAATCACATGGCCATCGTCGTCGATGAATACAGCGGCGTCGCCGGCCTGATCACCATCGAAGACGTGCTGGAACAGATCGTCGGCGACATCGAGGACGAATACGACTTCGACGAAGCCGAGGACAACATCCTCTCGCTCAAGGAAGGCCAGTTCGGCCCCCGCTGGCGCGTCAAGGCACTGACCGAGATCGAACAGTTCAACGAAGAAGTGGGCAGCCACCTGGTGGACGACGACGTCGACACCATCGGCGGCCTGGTCTCGAAGTACCTGGGCCGCATGGCGCACAAGGGCGACATCTTCGACCTGGGCAATCTGCGCTTCGAGGTGCTGCGCGCCGATGCGCGCCAGGTGCACGTGCTGCTCGTCGAGCGCCTGCCCAACGTGCCGGAACTGGAACTCTGACATGCGCGTGCTGTAAATGCGTTTCAGACGCGCTGACCCCAACGCCCCCGCCAAACCGCCCCGCAGCACGTGGGCGCGCATGCTGACTGCCGCCATCGCCGGCGCCGTCGCGGTGCTGGCGTTCGCCCCGTTCGGCTACTGGCCATTGCAAATCCTCAGCCTGGGCGTGCTGTTCTACCAGGTGCTGCGCGCATCGAACGTCAAGGCCGGCGCGCTGATCGGCTGGGCCTATGGCTTCGGCTGGTGCGCGGCCGGCACGCACTGGCTGTATATCTCGATGCACCGCTATGGCGACATGGCCGCACCGATCGCCGCCATCGCCGTGGCCTTGCTGGCCCTCTTGATGGCCATTTACGTGGCCCTGGCCATGGGCGCGGCCGCCTGGCTGCGCCAGCGCTGGGTGCTCTCGCTGCCCGCCATGACCTTGCTGGTATTGCCCGCCACCTGGACCTTGTTCGAATGGACGCGCGGCTGGCTGTTTACGGGTTTCCCGTGGCTGGCCACGGGCTACGCCCACAATGCCAGCCCGCTGGGCGGCTTTGCCCCTATCGTCGGATCGTACGGTCTGGGCTGGCTGGCGGCGCTGTCGGCCGGCGCCCTGCTGCTGCTAGTCCATCCCCTGCGCCGCACGCGCTGGAGCGCGCTGGGCGGCGTCATCGCTCTGTACGCGGCCGGCGTTGGCTTGCAATACGTGAACTGGACCCATCCGGTCGGACGCGCGATCACGGTGCGCCTGTTGCAGGGCAATGTGCCGCAACAGCAGAAATTCGACCCCGGCTTCGTGCTGGGCGCCCTGCAGATGTACCAGAATGCCATCACCAGCGCGCCGGCCGACCTGATCGCCACGCCGGAAACGGCCGTCACGGTGCTGCCGCACCAGTTGCCGCCCGGCTATCTGGATAGCCTGGCGACGTATTCGCAGCAGACGGGCAGCACGATTTTGCTCGGCATGCCCGTGCTCGACGAACAGCAGCGCTTCTACAATGCGGCTGTGGGGATCACGCCCACCGGCACGCCGGGACCGTACTACCAGTACCGCAAGCACCATCTGGTACCGTTCGGCGAATTCGTGCCGCCCGGCCTGCACTGGTTTGTCGCCATGATGGCCATCCCGCTGGGCGACATGGGCCGCGGCGCCGAGGTACAAGCGCCTTTGCCCGTGCGCGACCAGCTGGTGCTGCCGAATATCTGCTACGAAGACCTGTTTGGCGAAGAAATCGCGGGACAGCTGGCCAGCGCCCACCGCAGCGGCAAGCAGTCGGCCTCGGTGCTGCTCAATATCTCGAACCTGGCCTGGTTTGGCGACTCGATCGCCATCCCGCAGCATCTGCAGATTTCGCAGATGCGCAGCCTGGAAACGGGCCGCCCGATGCTGCGCTCGACGAATACGGGCGCCACCGCCGTCATCGACGGCAAGGGCGTGGTGCAAAGCCTGCTGCCGCCGGAACAGCAAGCCACGCTGGCGGCCAAGGTGCAAGGCATGGGCGGCATGACGCCATACATTCTGTATGGCAATAAACTGGTGCTGGCCCTGGCCGCGCTGGCCTTGCTGACGGCCTTCCTGCTGTCGCGCGCCGCGCGCCGTGGCCGCGCCACGCAGCAATAAGCGGCCGATATTGCCCGAAGAGTCACAGTGGGCCCGTAAAAACCGCTAAAATTAGCAAAATCCCGGCCCGGACGCGCTTGTTAGCAGCGTGCGGGCTTCAAGCAAACCTTAACAAAGCGCAGCCTCGCGCGCGGCGAACTCATACGATGCTCACATTTCAACAAATTATCCTGACCTTGCAAACCTATTGGGACAAGCAAGGTTGCGCCCTGCTCCAGCCTTACGACATGGAAGTCGGCGCCGGCACTTTCCACACCGGCACCTTCCTGCGCGCGATCGGCCCGGAACCCTGGCGCGCCGCGTATGTGCAGCCGTCGCGCCGTCCGAAGGATGGCCGCTATGGCGAAAATCCGAACCGCATGCAGCACTACTACCAGTACCAGGTGGTCTTGAAGCCCGCGCCGGAAAACATCCTCGACCTGTATCTGGGTTCGCTGGCCGCCCTGGGCCTGGACTTGCAGCAGAATGACGTGCGCTTCGTCGAAGACGACTGGGAAAGCCCGACCCTGGGCGCCTGGGGCCTGGGCTGGGAAGTCTGGCTGAACGGCATGGAAGTGACCCAATTTACCTACTTCCAGCAAGTCGGCGGCCTCGATTGCAAGCCTGTGCTGGGCGAAATCACCTACGGCATCGAACGCCTGGCCATGTATCTGCAGGGCGTGGAAAACGTGTATGACCTGGTCTGGACCGAGTGGGAAGAAAACGGTGTCACGAAAAAACTGACCTACGGCGACGTGTTCCACCAGAACGAGGTGGAGCAATCGACCTACAACTTCGAGCACGCGAACACGGACCTGCTGTTCGAACAGTTCGGCAACTACGAAGCGGAAGCGAAGCGCCTGATCGAGCTGCAACTGACCCTGCCCGCCTACGAGAAGATCATGAAGGCTTCGCACAGCTTCAATATGCTCGATGCGCGTGGCGCCATATCGGTGACGGAACGCGCCGCCTATATCGGCCGCGTGCGCACCCTGTCGCGCCTGGTGGCGCAAGCGTATTACGACTCGCGCGAGCGCCTCGGTTTCCCGATGCTGCCCGCCGCAGACCAACCCGCCGCCGCTTGATCGCCTAGCTCATACACCGCCGTACCAGACAAGAACACCATGAACCAAACACTGCTCATCGAACTGCTGACCGAAGAACTGCCGCCGAAAGCGCTGGCCAAACTGGGCGCCGCCTTCACCGCCGGCATCGTCAATGGCCTCAAAGCGCGCGACTTCCTGGAAGCCGACAGCGTCGCCACCAGCTACGCCTCGCCGCGCCGCCTGGCCGTCTCCATCACCAACGTGCGCGAAGTCTCGCCCGATAAATCCATCCGTGAAAAAGTCTTGCCCGTCTCCGTGGCGCTGGACGCGAACGGCAACGGCACGCCGCCGCTGGCCAAGAAACTGGCCGCGCTGGGCTTCCCCGACCTGACGCTAGCGGACCTGGAACGCGCCGTCGACGGCAAGGCTGAAAGCTTCTTCTACACCTACACGGCGCCGGGCAGCCAGCTCGCCACCGGCGCGCAGGCGGCATTGACGGAGTCTTGCGCCAAGCTGCCGATTCCAAAACTGATGAGCTATCAGCGCCCGGACGGCACCACCGTGCAATTCGTGCGCCCGGCCCACAGCCTGCTCGCCCTGCATGGCATCAACGTGCTGCCCCTGACCCTGCTGGGCTTGACGGCCGGCCGCACCACTCTGGGCCACCGCTTCCTGACCGATGGCGAACCGATCACCATCGCGCACGCGGAAAACTATGCGGCCTCGCTGATCCTCAACGCCAGCGTCATCGCCAGCAACGAGGAACGCAAGGAGCGCATCCGCGCCCAGCTGCTGGACAAGGCCGGTGCCGACCAGGTGCTGATGCCCGAAGCGCTGCTCGATGAAGTGACGGCCCTGGTCGAATGGCCGGTCGTGTATGAGTGCCACTTCGAGGAAGAATTCCTGGCCGTGCCGCAGGAATGCCTGATCCTCACCATGCAGACGAACCAGAAGTATTTCGCGCTGACGGACAGCGAAGGCAAGCTGCGCTCGCGCTTTTTGATCGTCTCCAACATCGAGACGGACACGCCAGAACACATCATCGGCGGCAACGAGCGCGTCGTGCGCCCGCGCCTGTCCGACGCCAAGTTCTTCTTCGAGCAAGACAAGAAGAAGACCCTGGCATCGCGTTTGCCGCTGCTGGCCAACGTGGTCTACCACAACAAGCTGGGCACCCAAGCTGCGCGCACAGAGCGCGTCAAATCGCTGGCCGGCGCCATCGCGGCAAAACTGGGTGGCGACGTGGCCCTGGCCGAACGCGGCGCCCTGCTGGCCAAGGCCGATCTGCTGACCGACATGGTGGGTGAATTCCCCGAACTGCAAGGCATCATGGGCACGTACTACGCGCGCCATGACGGCGAGCCGGAAGAAGTGGCGCTGGCCGCCTCCGAACACTACCAGCCGCGCTTTGCCGGCGACAGCCTGCCATCGACCGCCACCGGCATCGCCGTGGCCCTGGCCGACAAGCTCGAAACCCTGGTCGGCATCTGGGCTATCGGCCTGGCGCCCACGGGCGACAAGGACCCGTTCGCGCTGCGCCGCCATGCGCTGGGCGTGCTGCGCATGCTGCTGGAAAAGCGTTTGCCATTGTCGATCCATGGCTTGCTGGCGGACGCCGCCGCGCAGTTCGCAGCCGTGCCCGGCTTCAAGGACCCGGTCGCGGATGTGACCACCTTCATGCTCGAGCGCCTGCGCGGCATCTTGCGCGAACGCGGTTTCTCGCCGAATGAAATCGAAGCCGTCGTGGCGCAAAACCCGGACCGCCTGGACGACATCGTGCAGCGCCTGGAAGCCGTGCAGGCGTTTGCCGCCCTGCCGGAAAGCGCCTCGCTGGCCGCCGCGAACAAGCGCATCACCAACATCCTGAAAAAGAACGAGGAAGCGCTCAAGCTGGTTGCCGACAGTGGCGTCAACGTGGCCCTGCTGCAGGACGACGCGGAGAAAAAACTCGCCGCCGCCGTCTCGCGCGTGCAGCCGGAAGTCGACGCGGCCTTCGCCAAGGGCGACTTCACCAGCACCCTGCAAACACTGGCGCAGCTACGCGACGACGTCGACGGTTTCTTCAACGACGTGATGGTGATGGCCGAAGATGTCGCCCTGCGCAACAACCGCCTGGCCTTGCTGTCGTCGCTGCACGGCATGATGAACCGCGTGGCCGACATTTCCAAGCTGGCGGCATGATGGGCATGCCGGCGCTGAAACTGATTATTCTCGACCGCGACGGCGTCATTAATCATGACTCGCCGGACTTCATCAAGTCGCCGGCCGAATGGCTGCCGATTCCCGGTTCGCTCGAAGCGATCGCCCGCCTGAACCAGGCCGGCTATCGCGTCGTCGTCGCCTCGAACCAGTCGGGCATCGCGCGCGAGTACTTCGACATGACGGTGCTGAACGCGATCCACCAGAAGATGCACACCCTGGCGCAGCAGGTGGGCGCCGATATCGACGCCATCTTCTTCTGCCCGCACGCGGGCGCGGACAATTGCGACTGCCGCAAGCCGAAACCGGGCATGTTCCATGAAATCTCGAAGCGCTACAACACGAGCCTGAAAGGCGTGCCCACCGTTGGCGATTCGCTGCGCGACCTGCAGGCAGGTTTCATCAGCGGCTGCGTGCCCTACCTGGTCCTGACGGGCAAGGGCGAAAAAACCAATGAAACGGGTGGCCTGCCGCCCGGTACCCAGGTCTTCCCCGACCTGGCTGCCGTGGTCAGCCACCTGCTCAAGGCGCCAGCAGCATCTGCGCCCAGCGTGGCATTCAGTATCTAATTTTCGGAGAACCGCATTGCGTAATACTTCCCTGTTCCTGCGATCCCTGCTGTTCATGACCATCATGATCGTGGCCACCATCGTCTGGGCCTGCGTGTGCTTTTTTGCCGCGCCATTGAGCTACAACAAGCGCTATTGGGTCACCTCGCGCTGGAACGTGTTTATCCTGTGGTGCGCCAAGGTCATTTGCGGCATCCGCTATGAAGTCAAGGGCGCCGAGAACTTCCCGGATGCGCCGGCCATCGTGCTGTCAAAGCACCAGTCGGCCTGGGAAACCATCTTCCTGCTGCCCAGCCTTCCTCGTCCGCTGGTGTATGTGTTCAAGAAGGAGATCCTGTACATCCCGTTCTTTGGCTGGGCCATGGCGCTGCTGCGCATGATTCCCATCGACCGCAAACAGGGCAAGCATGCGTTCAAGAGCGTGGTCGCGCATGGCAAACGCCGCCTGGCCGATGGCCAATGGATTATCATGTTCCCGGAAGGCACCCGCATCCCCGTGGGCCAGGCGGGCAAGTACAAGAGCGGTGGCACGCGCCTGGCCATTGCCACGGGCGCCGTGGTGGTGCCCATTGCGCATAACTCAGGCGAATGCTGGCCCAAGCAGTCATTCCTCAAACGCCCGGGACTGATCACCGTCTCGATAGGCAAACCGATTTCGCCGGAAGGGCACACCCCGGACAGCATGATGCAACAGGTGGAAAATTGGATAGAATCAGAAATGCGCGTCATTTCGCCTCACGCCTACAACGCTGGCTAGACGGCATCAGCGCGGTCATCCAGGAGCCGACCCTGCGCCAGCAGATGAAGACCATCAAGGTCGGCGACCAGCAACTGGATCTGTTCGCGCATGACGTCTCGACCAGCACGCCCCCGGCGGTGCGCCCCACGGCACCGCCAGCGCCGCCCGTGGCACCACCGCTAGTGGCACCCGCGCCTCCCATCGTTCGCCCCGCCCCGTCGCCCCTGCCTTCCCCGCCACGCCCTGCCGATGGCCCTCCGCTGCGCCAGCTGCAACTGGGCAGCCACCTGGTCGAATTCGCCCTGCGCCGCTCCACGCGCCGTTCCATCGGCTTCATGATCGACGATAACGGCTTGCGCGTGACCGCGCCCAAGCGCGTCACCCTGGCCGAGATCGACAATGCCATCCGCGCCAAGCAGGGCTGGATCGTCTCGAAGCTGCTGGAACGGGGCGAGCGCAAGGTGCAGCGCCAGCAGCGCCCGCCCGTGGCATGGGTCGATGGCGCCGCGCTGCCCTACCTCGGTGGCGAAATCACCTTGCGATTGCACCAGGCGCCGCGCCACCGCGCCAGCTTCCAGCGCGAGACGAATGAATTGCACGTATGGGTCACGCCCACGGGCAGCGAACAGCAGTTGAAGGAAAAAGTGAAGGGTTGGTTCCAGCATGAAGCGCGCCAGCTGTTCGAAGCGCGCCTGGACCTGTATGCGGACAAGCTGGGTGTGCGCTACGATTCATTATCGCTATCCTCGGCCGGCACGCGCTGGGGCAGCTGCACCATCGAGCGCAAGATCCGCCTGAACTGGCGTTTGATCCACTTCGCCCTGCCGCTGATCGACTACGTGGTGGCGCATGAACTGTCGCACCTGCTGGAAATGAACCACAGCCCCCGCTTCTGGGCCACCGTGGAATCGATTTATCCCGATTATGATGGGGCCAAGCAGGCGCTGAGAAAACGTTCGCAGGAGCTGCCCGTTCTGTTCGCGTAAACAACATTGTTGGCGGCGCCTGTCGGATTACGCGCAAGCGCTAATCCGACCTACCTTGATCACGGTAGTAGGTCGCGTAGGTCGGATTAGGCCGCAGGCCGTAATCCGACGCCATTGTTGGCCGTGCATCCATCACGGCAGCAGCGGTTGGATGGCCGCAATGGTCCTCGGCGTGGCACCCCGGTGCTGGGCCGCGAAGGCCAGCGCCTTTTGTCCCATCGATGCCAGCTGCGCGGGGTCTTGCAGCAGGACTGACGCTTGCGCCATCAGCGCATCGGCGTCCGCCACCCGCGCGGCGCCGCCGGCGGTGATCGCCTGTTCGGTCACCAGCGCGAAATTGAAGGTGTGCGGGCCGATCAGCACGGGCTTGCCCAGGGCCGCCGGCTCGATCAGGTTTTGCCCGCCCAGTGGCAGCAAGCTGCCGCCGACAAAGGCGCAATCGCAGGCCGCGTAGTACGCAAACATCTCGCCCATCGAGTCGCCCAGCAGCACCTGCGTGTCCGCCGCCACAAAATCGTCCTGCGCCAGGCCGGACCTGCGCTGCACGGCCAGGCCCTGCGCCGCGATCAGTTTTTCCACCTCGTCGAAGCGCTGCGGATGGCGTGGCACGATCAGCAGCAGAACACCATCGGGCAAGCTGGCGCGGGCAAAGGCATCGAGAATCAATGGCTCTTCGCCTTCGCGCGTGCTGGCGCACAGCAGCACGGGACGCGCACCGATGGCGGCGCGCAGCGCCGCCCCCGTCGTCAGGGCCGCCGCGGGCACGACGACATCGAACTTGATGCTGCCCGTGACAACCACGTTCTGCACGCCCAGCACGCGCACGCGCTCGGCATCGTCCTGCGTCTGCGCCGCCACCAGGGTGATGCCGCGCGCCGCGTCCGCAATGAGTTTGCCCAGGCGCTGCGCCTTGCCCAGCGAACGCTGCGACAAGCGCGCGTTGGCCAGCACCACCGGCACTTTGTAGCGATTGCATTGATGGATCAGGTTCGGCCACACTTCCGTCTCCATCAGGATGCAGATGCGCGGCGCAAAGTGACGGATGAAACGGGCCGGCATGGCGCCCGTGTCGTACGGCAGATAGCTTTGCACGAGGCGCGCACCATGTTTGGCAAACAAGGTTTTACCGGTCGCGCGCCCTGTAGGCGTCATATGCGTGAGGACGATGCGGCACGCGGGCCATGCGGCAAGCAACGCATCGATCAGCGGCTCGGCCGCGCGCGTCTCGCCGACGGAGACGGCGTGCAGCCAGAGCGTGGCTGGTGCAGGTGCCAGCTGGCGAGGGTAAAAGCCCAGGCGCTCGCCCCAGTGCTGCCGGTAGCCGGGTTCCTGGCGTCCGCGCAGCCACAGCCGCGCCAGCACCAGGGGCAAGGCCAGCCACCAGGCAAGGGTATAAAGAAGTCGCATGATAGGTAACGTTGAAGTCAGGCGGGAGGATAGTCGGCCAGCAGGCGCTGTGCCGCGGCCAGCACTTCCGGCACGCCGGGCGGCGAACCCTTGTCGCCCAGGTTGATGATTTTCGGCGACCAGTTGCCTTCCGTTTTCCACAGCGGCGAATCAGCATAGATTTCCACCGTCGGACGCACAAAGGCGGCAGCGATATGCGTCAGGCCCGTGTCGACGCCGACCACCAGGGCCGCGTGGCGCGCCAGCAGCGTGGCCTCGCCCATCGACAGCTTCGGCAGCACGCGCGCATGTGGCAGGCTGGCCGCCAGCACTTCTGCTTCGGCCTTTTCCTTGGGCGAACCCCAGGGCAGCAAAATCGGCATGGGCGCGAGCGCCTGGCCCAGGGCGATCCAGTGCTCCGGCGCCCATTTCTTGGCGTCACGCGCGGTGCCGTGGAAATACACGCAGTATGGCGCCGCACCCATCCAGTCCGGGCGCGGCTCGCTGGCTGACACTTCCGGCAAGCCGAAATCGGCCGGCGTGTCGAGCGTGTAGCCGAGTGCCGCGGCGGCCACCAGGCGGCCGCGCGCTACCGCATGCGTGCGTGGATCGAGCGGAATGCTTTTCGTGTGAAAGATGCGCGAGATACCTTCGTAGCCCGAGCCTTCGCTGCCATTCGCCAGGCCGACCTTCTGCCCGCCCGGCGCCAGGCGCGCGGCGCCCATGATGACGCCCGTCTTGAGCAAGCCCTGGGTATCGAACACGTAATCGTAGCGCGTCTGGCGCAGGCTGCGGAAGAAGGCGGCGATTTCCGCCCGCGTCTCCTTCTTGCCCAGGCCCTTGCGCCAGCGCCGCAGCGCGAACGGGAAGATGGTACCCACGCGCGGGTTCAGGCGCACCAGGCTGGTGTAGCCTTCCTCGACCACCCAGTCGATGGTCGCATGCGGATAATGGCGGGCGATGTCCGCCACCATCGGCAGGTTATGCAGCACGTCACCCAGCGAAGATACCCTCACCAGCAGGATTTTCAAGGGCGCCTGTGCGCCAGATTGACCGGCCATGCTGTCAGAACGGCAGTACGGCGTCAGGCTTGGCGGCCAGGATCACGCTCTTGAACTGTCCCTGGATGCGCGCCAGCGCTGCCGGCGTTTCCGCTTCAAAACGCATGACGATCACCGGCGTGGTGTTGGACGAACGGGCCAGGCCGAAGCCGTCCGCGTACTCCACGCGCAAGCCGTCGATGGTGATGATCTGTTCGTTACCCGGGAAGACGGCGTCGCGGCGCAGCATGTCCATCAGCGCGACGTTCTCGCCTTCCTGCAATTCCAGGTGCAGTTCCGGCGTGCTGTCGGACTGCGGCAGGGAATTCAACAAGGCCGATGGATCTGCCTCGCGCGTCAGGATTTCCAGCAGGCGCGCGGCCGAATACATGCCGTCGTCGAAACCGTACCAGCGGTCCTTGAAGAAGATATGGCCGCTCATTTCGCCGCCCAGCGGCGCACCCGTCTCACGCAGCTTGGCTTTTACCAGCGAGTGACCGGTCTTGTACATCAGCGGCACGCCGCCATGCTTGCTGATCCACGGCGCCAGGTGGCGCGTGCATTTCACGTCATACAGGATTTGCGCGCCCGGATGGCGGGTCAGCACGTCGGCGGCAAACAGCATCATCTGGCGGTCAGGGTAGATGATCTGGCCATCCTTGGTGACCACGCCCAGACGGTCGCCATCGCCATCGAAGGCGATGCCGATCTCCGCATCCGTCTCGGCCAGGCAGCGGATCAGGTCTTGCAGGTTTTCCGGATGCGCCGGGTCCGGATGGTGGTTCGGGAAATTGCCATCGACGTCGCAGAACAGTTCGATGACTTCGCAGCCCATGCCGCGGAACAGGTCGCCCGCGAAGGCGCCGGCCACGCCATTGCCGCAATCGACGGCGATCTTGATCGGGCGCGCCAGCTTGACGTCGCCCAGGATGCGCTGCAGGTAGGCGGCGCGGATATCGTGGGTCGCATAGGCTCCCGGGTTGGCAACGTCCTTGGCGCTGGCGCTGCCGTCGTGGGCGACGATGCTGTGGTACAGCGCCTGGATCGCTTCGCCGTGGATCGCTTCGCCCGCCAGCACCATCTTGAAACCATTGTAGTCAGGCGGATTGTGACTGCCCGTGACCATGATGCCGGAACGCGTGTCGAGCACATTCGTGCCGAAGTACACCATCGGCGTGGCCACCACGCCCAGGTCGATCACGTCGACGCCTGCCGCTTGCAAGCCTTGCGCCAGCGCCGCCGTCAGTTCCGGTCCCGACAGGCGGCCATCGCGGCCGATCACGACCCGCTGCTCACCTTTGGCCAGGGCGGCCTGGCCAAATGCCTGACCGATCTTGTAGGCCACGCTGGCATCGAGGGTTTTAGCGATGATGCCGCGAATATCGTAGGCCTTGAAGATCGTTCTGGACAATGGAAGCATGGTGTGGGCGCTATCAGTATAAGTAAGGGTATCGATAAGGTGCCTGGCAAGGTACAGCGCGTGGCTGGCAGCTTGCCACTGCGCCAAGAGTATACCGAATTATACGCGCAGCAGATCGATGGACTTGCCCGATTCCACCCACTGCCTGACCCACAGCGGCTGGCGACCACGACCTGTCCATTGTTGAGTAGCATTGTCAGGATGGCGATAACGTACCGCGACTTTGCCCGTGCGCGGGTGCAAGCCGTCGAGTATCAGCTGTTTCAGCGGAATACCCGCTTGCTGCGCGATGGCCATGATCTGTTCGCGCGCCTTGTTCAAATCTTCACGCTCGCGGCTGTTCAATTCCTGCTTCACATTATCTTCCAGCTTGCGCAATTCCAGCATCGTCATCATTGACAGATCCATCCTGTATATCCTTTATATTCAATTAAATAATAAAATCACGTGGAATATACTACATTGCATAAAAATCCGCGCACGGTAACGTAATTCCTCGTTGCCTGAATGACAGACCGCGATTCATTTACCGGTTCAACATTAAGATTAAATGAAGAATATGTCGAAACCACGTGCGGAAACATGAATAAACATGAATAAAATGACATTCTGGCTGGTATGGCACGGTCATCGATTCCAGAAAATATGCCAGGCAATGATTATCGCGATAATCGCGATAAAGCAGCGAAATATTCAGCTAAAGTAAATGCCCATATAAAATAATCGTGTCCGGCCTTTCCCTTCCGACCGGCCATGCGCGCAATCCGGCATCAGCCAGAAAAGCTCCCGACGACCAAGGGCAGCCATGTTTATAATGCATGCGCGTAGTTCACTTCACCCTGGTACCTATGAAAACTTACTTTATCGGCGATCTGCAAGGCTGCCATGCACAAACCGTCGAACTGATCGAACGGATCCAGGAGGCAGCGGATGGCCCGTACCGGCTGCTGTTCGCGGGCGACTTGATCAACCGCGGCCCGGCCTCGCTGGCCACCCTGCGCCACATTTACGCGTTGGCGCAGCAAGGCCTGGCCGACAGTGTCCTGGGCAACCATGACTTGCATTTGCTGGCCGTGGCCAACGGCATCCGGCCCGAGCATGCGTCCGATACGCTGGCCGAGATCCTCGACGCGCCCGATCGCGACGAGTTGATCACCTGGCTGCGCCAGCGGCCGCTCGCCTTGCAGCACCAGGGACATGTGCTCGTGCATGCGGGCTTGCTGCCGCAATGGAGCGCGACCCAGGCTTTGTCCCTGAGCGAGGAAGTGTCGAGCATGCTGCGCAGCGATGGCTGGGTGGCGTTCCTGCACAGCATGTACGGCAACGAGCCGGCCGCCTGGCGCGACGATCTGCAGGGCGCCGACCGGCTGCGCTGTATCGTCAACGCCATGACGCGGCTGCGCTTTTGTACGCCGGACGGCGTGATGGACTTCAAGATGAAGGAGAGCGGCAGCGCGCCACCGGGCTCCGGTCTGCTGCCGTGGTTCGACGTGCCGGGCCGGCGCAGCGCGGGCGACACTGTCGTCTTCGGCCACTGGTCGGCGCTGGGACTGCAGTTGCGACCCGACCTGATCGGCCTCGATAGCGGCTGCGTCTGGGGCGGGAAACTGTCGGCCGTGTGCCTGGAAGATCGCTCGCTGCTGCAAGTCGACTGTCCCGCCTTTCAGCAGCACAGTGGCAAGCGGTAAGTGCTACGCATGGCGCGCATATGCTTAATCGAAATCGGTCGTTGGCCCTGGCGCGCCGGCGCCGTATGATGCAGCTTTTGCCTGTGCCATCCCATGCATCCTGATACCGACAGACTGGCGCGCTGGCTGCTCGGCAGCCTGGAACTCGACACCGCCGTCCTGCATGTGGGCCAGTACTGCGGCCGCTGGCGCGCTTCCACGGCGGGCCGGGAACTGGGCAGCTTTCACCTGGTGCTCGATGGCCACTGCTATTTGCACCTCGATGGCGCCGCGCCGATAGCGCTCGGCCCGCGCGACGGCGTCTTCCTGCTGCGCGACTTGCCGCATTTCCTCAGCCCGCACAGCGATCCGCTGCAGGCAGTCAGCGCGCAAGCCATGCTGCCGCTGCAAACACCCACGCAGCAGCCGGCGACGGCGCTGGCCTGCGGCTTCTTTCAATTTCGCGGCGCCCTTTCCGCGCTGATCGTCGACTCCTTCCCGCCATATCTGCTGATACGCGGCGACGCACCCGCCTTCAGCGCCGCCGCCGCGCTGTTCGACCTGATTCTGCTTGAAGCGGGCGGCGATCCGGAGCAACCGTCGCCGCTCATCGCACGCCTGGTCGAACTGCTGTTCTTTTACCTGATCCGCCACGTGGCGCAGGGCGAGCAGGTGGCGGCCGGCCTGCTGTCGCTGCTGCACCAGCCCGCATTTTCGCCGCTGCTCGAACGCATGCTCGACGCCCCCGCCGACGACTGGTCGATCGAGAACATGGCCAAGGCAGCGTGCATGTCGCGCGCCAGCTTCTGCAAGCATTTCGCCAGCGCCAGCGGCCATTCGCCGGCCCAATTCCTGCTCCTGCTGCGCATGAAGATCGCGGCACGCCGGCTGCACGACGGCGTCTCCGTCGAACGCGCGGCCGAACTGGTGGGTTACCGCTCGCACGCCGCCTTTACGCGCGCCTTCAAGCGGGTCACGGGCGAGCAACCGGGTGCCTACCGGCGCGACCAGCGATTGCGCCAGCTGGCCAGCTAAGAGCCTGCCGGAATCAAGGATCACACAATCGCAGACGAACGAGCACAAAAGGACGACGCTGACGTCTGTTGCGTGCGCGATATGGCCGATATAATGCCCGGGTGACTTACCAACTTAGCAAGGTACCCCATGTCCCGTCTGACGCTGCACACTCTCGATACCGCCCCGGCCGATAGCCGCCCCTTCGTGGAAAAGGCCATCGCCAACAATGGCTTCCTGCCCAACCTGATCGGCGTGCTGGCCAATGCCCCGCTGGCGCTGGAAACCTACCTGACCGTCTCCGGCATCAATGCGCGCGCCAGCCTGACGTTAATGGAACGCGAAGTGGTGCAAATTACGGCCGCGCGCATCCACGGCTGCGATTTTTGCATCGCCGGCCATAGCGCCATCTCGCTGAAAAAAGCGGGCCAGACGCCCGACATCGTGCGCGCGCTGCAGCACGGCCAGCAGACGGGCGACGTCAAACTCGACGCCGTCGCCGCCTTCGCCACGGCCGTCATCGCCACGCGCGGCGCCGTCAGCGACGCCGAATATCAAGCCTTCCTGGCCGCCGGCTACAACGAGCAGCAGGCGCTGGAAGTCGTGCTGGGCATCAGCCTGGCCACCCTGTGCAATTTTTCCAACAGCCTGGCCGGCACGCCCGTCAATCCGCAATTGACGCCCTACCTGCCTGGCGCCGTCTGACATGGGCCACCTCCATCACTGGCTGCACATGCATGCCGACCAGCTCGACCAATCGTCGGAACTGGCAGAAACCGTACTTCCCGCGCTGGCCGGCGACCAGCTGCTGACCATCGGCGTGCCGCAGGAGCACGGCGGCGCGGGCGGTGACGTGCGCGACGCCATCGACGCCATCGCCAACGTCGCCGAGCAATCGGTCACGGCGGCCTTTGTCTTCTGGGGCCAGCGCTGCTTCATCGAATTCCTGCTGCAAAGCGAGAACCGCGCGCTGGCCGAGCGCCGCTTGCCCGGCCTGCTGGCTGGCACGCAGGCAGGCGCCAGCGGCCTGTCGAACGCCATGAAATTCTTGTCCGGCATCGAGCAGCTGCAAATCACGGGCGTGCGCCACAATGACGGCTTGCTGGTCGACGGCGGCCTGGCCTGGGTGACGAACTTGCGCAAGGCGGGCTTTGTCGCGGCGGCCGCCGTGGCGCCCAACGACGGTGCGCCACCGGCCATCGTCGCCTTCGACAGCGGCACGCCAGGCGTGCAGCGCAGCGACGACCTGGACCTGATCGCCCTGCGCGGCAGCAATACGGCCTCCGTCAAGCTGACGCAGGTGCACATCCCCGCTGCGGACATCATCAGCGACAACGCGCCAGCCTGGCTGCCGCAGGTGCGCCCCTCGTTCCTCGGCATGCAGTGCGGCCTGTCGATCGGCCTGGCGCGCGCCAGCCTGGCAAAGGCGGCGCAGATCTCGGCCGGCTCGCGCAACGCGCTCACGCCACGCATCGAAGCGCTGCAAGCGACCCTGGAGGCAGCTGTCGACACCTTGCTGGCCGGCGTGCACGATGGCCGCTTCAAGACGCAGGCGCCGGCCATGTTCCGCCTGCGCATACAGCTGGCCGACGTGCTGCAGCAGGCGCTGATGCTGGAACTGCAGGCGATGGGCGGGCGTGCCTACCTGAACGCGGAGCAGCAGGGCTTTGCGCGCCGCTGGCGCGAGTCGTCGTTCATCCCCATCGTCACCCCGAGCCTGACGCAATTGCAGGCAGCCTTACAGCTGTTCGACAGCCAGCAGGCGGCTGCGGGAGCGTCGGCATGAGCGTTGCTGATTGGGCCTTGCAGGCGCAGGATCTGAGCTACGCCTATCCGGGCACGGCACCCGTGTTCCAGCATGTCTCGCTGGGCGTGCGCAAGCGCGAAATCGTCTGTCTGCTGGGCGGCAGCGGCTGCGGCAAATCGAGCCTGCTGCGCGTGCTGGCCGGCTTGCAGCCGCCATCGACGGGAGATATCCAGTTTCTCGACGCGCCCATGCGCGAACCGGACCCGCGCAGCGCCCTCGTCTTCCAGCAGGCGAGCCTGTTGCCGTGGCTGAACGTCACTGGCAACGCCGGCTTCGGCCTGGATTTCAAGCACCAGCCGCAGCTCACGCGCGAAGCGCATCAGGCGCGCGTGGCGCAAGCCATCGAAGCGGTGGGTTTGAAAGGCCGCGAAAAGCTGTATCCATCCGCGCTGTCGGGCGGCATGGCGCAGCGCGTGGCCCTGGCCCGTGCGCTGGCGCGCGAACCGGAACTGCTGTTCGCCGATGAGCCGTTTTCCGCCCTCGACGCCATCACGCGCGCCGAGATGCAGTCGCTGCTGGTCGACGTGGTACACCGCTGGCATACGGCCGTGCTGCTCGTCACGCACGATATCGATGAAGCGATCCTCGTGGCCGACCGCATCTTGCTGATGGGCGGCAAACCCGGCAACATCGTGCGCGAATGGCCCGTTGCCATCGCCCAGCCGCGCATCGGCCACAGCGCCGACGTCATCGCCCTGAAAATGGACATCCTCGACGCGCTGCAGGCGCTGCAAAAGCAGGATCAAACGCCCGCCTTCGCCCCCAATTAAACGACCGGAACTTTCCCATGACATTCGAAGATCAAAACAAACCCCTGCACATCTGCGCCTCGTCCGATTGCGACTGCGGCCTGACGCGGCGCGACTTCCTGCGCATGTCGGCCCTGGCCACGGCCAGCGTCGCTTCGCCGCTGCTGTTCGCCGGCGACGCCATGGCCCAGCAAGGCCCGAAAGGCGACGACCAGCCCGTGAAAATCGGCTACCTGCCGATCACCGACGCCACCCCGCTGCTGGTCGCCCACGCCCGCAAACTGTTCGAAGCGGAAGGCTTGCAGGCGGAAACACCGCGCCTGTTCCGCAGCTGGGCACAGATCATCGAAGCCTTCGTCGCCGGCCAGGTCAACGTCATCCATTTGCTGTCGCCGGCCACCCTGTGGGTGCGCTACGGCGCCAAGTTCCCGGCGAAGGTCGTCGCCTGGAACCACGTCAACGGCTCCGCGCTGACGGTGGCCAACGAGATCAACAAGGTCTCCGAGCTGGGCGGGCGCACGGTCGCCATCCCGTTCTGGTACTCGATCCACAACATCCTGCTGCAGCAAATCCTGTCCTCGAATGGCCTGACCCCGGTCACGCGCGCGCGCAACGCCACCATTAAATCGAATGAAGTGAACCTGATCGTGCTGGCGCCGGCTGAAATGGTCTCGGCCCTGGCCAGCAAGTCGATTGCCGGCTACATCGTGGCCGAGCCGTTCAATGCGGCGGCGGAAAACGCCGGCATCGGCAAGATCCTGCGCTTCTCAGGCGACGTGTGGAAAAACCATGCGTGCTGCGTCACCTTCCTGTCCGAGCGCGACATCAACACGCGTCCCGAATGGGCGCAGAAGGTCACCAACGCCATCGTCAAGGCGCAGCTGTGGACGCGCTCGAACCAGGTCGACACGGCCAAGCTGCTGTCGAACGTGGGCGAGCACCGCTACACGCCGCATCCGCTGCAGGTGCTGACCAAGGTGCTGGCCACCACCGATTACGCGAGCTACGAAAAACAGGGCCTGATCGTGCACAAGAACTGGCAGCAGCGCCGCATCGACTTCCAGCCGTATCCGTTCGCCTCGTACACGGAAGAACTGGTGCGCGCCATCGGCCGCACCAAGGTCGAAGGCGATACGCGCTTCCTGGCCAATCTCGATCCGAAATTCGCCGCACGCGACCTGGTCGATGACCGCTTCGTGCGCAAGGCAATCACCGCAGTCGGTGGCCCCGCCGCCTTCGGCTTGCCGGCCAACCTGCTGCGCAGCGAAACCGTGGCGGTCTGACGATGGCACAGAAGTTGTTGACGAAGTTCGGCCTGCCCCTGGTGGGATTGGCCTGTGCCGTGCTGTTGTGGTCCATGGGCGTGACGGCGCTGGAGAAATCCACGCCCATCGCCACCGCCTTCGCGCCCTTGCCAACGGCGCTGGCGTTCCGGGAAATGCTGGGCGGCTCGGATATCTGGCTGCACGTGGTACTGAGCCTGCAAAGGGTGGCTGTCGGCCTGGGGCTGGCGATCATCATCGGCGTGCCGCTGGGCGTGCTGGTGGCCATGTCGAAAAGCTTTTCCGGCGCGGCCATGCCGCTGTTCCAGCTGCTGCGCATGATTTCGCCGTTGTCGTGGATGCCGATTGCCGTGATGGTGCTGGGGGTGGGCGACGCGCCCGTGTACTTCCTGCTGGCGTTTGCGGCCGTCTGGCCGATCCTGCTCAATACGGCGGCCGGCGTGGCGCGGCTCGATCCGAACTGGCTGCTGCTGGCGCGCAGCCTGTCGGCCACGCGCAGCGAGATCGTCTTCAAGGTGATTTTGCCGGGCATTACGGCCGATATTCTGACGGGCGTGCGCCTGGCCATCGGCATCATCTGGATCGTGCTGGTGCCAGCGGAAATGCTGGGCGTGTCGGCCGGCCTTGGCTACTTCATCCTCGACACGCGCGACCGCCTCGCGTATTCGGAGCTGATGGCCGCCATCGTGCTGATCGGGATTCTAGGGTTTATGCTTGACTACCTGGCCCGCGCCGCGCATGCGCGCTGGCTGCACGTCAAGAACTAAGCTGTTCCAGCGGCAGCGCGGCGGCCACCGCCGCCTGCGTTGCCGCCGCCAGTTCACGCCGGTGCGCGCCAGCCGTGGCTTCCGGCGCCAGGCAGGTCAGGCGCGCCGTGATGGGCGGCCCGCTCAGGATCGCCACCATGCTTTGCGCAAAGCTCATGTCGCCGATGAAGTCGACGGCGTGATGCAAGGCCCCCTTGTCATCCACATACACGAGCGCGAACGGCTGCACCGGCACTTGCGCGTCGATGGCCGCCTCGAACAGGTTGGCGTGAAACGGCAAAATCTGCCCTTGCGCAGCGGTGGTACCCTCGGGGAAGAACGCAATGCGCTCGCCCGCCGTCAATTTATCCACCAGGCCCTGGAAGATCAGGCGCAGGTCACGCTTGCTGCCGCGCGAAATGAAGATGGTGCCGGCGCGACCCGCCAGCCAGCCGAGGATAGGCCAGGCGCGGATTTCCGCCTTGGCGACGAAACGGCAGGGATGGACGGCATTGATGACGAAGATGTCGAGCCACGAAACGTGGTTCGCCACCACCATCGCATGCTCGAGTGCCGGCACGCTGTCGGCCGGCTGCGCCACGTGCACGCCGCAGATGTCGAGCAACTGCGTCGACCAGCGGCGGATGCGCCGGTTGCGCCCCTCCAGGTCCAGCCAGGGGAACAGCACGGCGCTCTTGGCCATGCCGCAGCCCAGGTGAATGGCGATACGCGCGAGGCGGTAGGTAAGCAGAAGTTTCAAATGACACCAAGGTTGGAAGCAAATCCATGCAGCCGCGTAGGTCGGCTTAGCTGCGCCGGTAAGGCGCTGCGTAAGCCGACAGGAGCCGCCATGGACTTGTCGGATTACGCGTACCGCTAATCCGACCTACGGCTCCGATACAAATAATTAACGCTGAAACGCCACCCGTCCGGCCACGATGGTCGCCTTGACGATGCCGCTCAGCTCATAGCCGAGGAAAGGCGTGTGCTTGCCCTGGCTGGCCAGCGACGCCGACGACACGGTCCAGCGCGCGGCGGGATCGAAGACGCAGATGTCGGCCGCTTCGCCCACGGCCAGGCTGCCGGCCGGAATACCGGCGACACGGGCCGCATCGGACGTGACCTTGGCCACGGCGCGCGCCAGCGGACGCGCGCCCGCTTGCGGCTGGTTCAAGGCATAGTCGTCGGCCCATTTCAGGGCCAGCGACAGCAGCAGTTCCAGGCCCGTGGCACCGGGCGACGCTTCGCCGAACGGCAGCAGCTTTTCATCGTCGTCGACGGGCGTGTGGTCCGAGCACATTGCGTCCACCGTGCCATCGAGCAGACCGGCGCGGATCGCATCGCGGTCGCGCTGGCTGCGGAACGGCGGCGTGACGCGCGCGTTCGAATCGAAAAAGCCGATGTCGGCATCCGTCAGATGCACGTGGTGCACGCCCACGTCGCAGGTGACGGGCAAGCCTTCGGCCTTGGCGGCGCGGATCAGTTCCAGGCCCGCCGCCGACGAGATACGGCACAGGTGCACGCGCGCGCGGCTGGCGCGCATCAATTCAAAGATCGTGTGCAGGGCGATGGTTTCGGACATCACGGGTACGCCCGACAGACCCAGGCGCGAGGCCAGCGGACCGCTGTGGGCGATGCCGCCGCGACCGATATGCGGATCCTGCGGGCGCAGCCAGACCGTGTAGCCGAAGGTATTCGCGTACTGCATCGCGCGCAGCAGCACGGTGGTGTCTTCGATCGGCTCCTCCGCCTGCGCGAAGCCGATGCAGCCCGCTTCCGTCAGTTCCGCCATTTCCGTCAGCGACTTACCTTTCAAGCCCATGGTCAGCGCACCCAGCGGGTGCACGTGGGCCTTGTTCTGCGTCTTGGCGCGGTATTTCAGCATCTCCACCAGGCCCGGCTCATCTAACACCGGATCGGTGTCGGGCGGGCACACCAGGCTCGTGACGCCACCTTGCAGCGCCGCCTGCAATTCCGATTCCAGCGTCGCCTTGTATTCGTAGCCCGGCTCGCGCAGGCGCGCGGACAGGTCGACCAGGCCGGGGGACACCACCAGGCCGGCCGCGTCAAAGGTGGTATCGGCCTTGAAACCGGCCGGGGCGCTGCCCACGGCCAGCACTTTGCCATCGGCGATAAACAGGTCTTGCAAGCCATCGATGCCGTTGGCAGGGTCGATCAGGTGGCCGTTCTTGATATGTAGTGTCGTCATGCTCGCTTACTCGTCCTTGGGCTATCAGCCCTGATTACCAGCCAAAATACTCATCACCGCCATGCGCACGGCGATACCGAACGTCACCTGCGGCAGGATCACCGCCTGCGGACCGTCGGCCACGGCCGAATCGATTTCCACGCCACGGTTCATCGGGCCCGGATGCATGACGATGGCGTCCGGTTTCGCCAGCGCCAGGCGCTCGGGCGTCAGGCCGTAGCTCTTGAAATATTCCTGCGCCGAGGGCAGCAACGCGCCGCTCATGCGTTCATTCTGCAGGCGCAGCATGATGATCACGTCCACGCCCTTGAGGCCTTCATCCATGTTGGTGAAGGTGCGCACGCCCATTTGCTCCAGGCCGCCCGGCAGCAAAGTGTGCGGGCCGATGGCGCGCACTTCCGGCACGCCCAGGGTGGTCAGCGCGTGGATGTCGGAACGCGCCACGCGGCTGTGCAGGATGTCGCCCACGATGGCCACCGTCAGGTTGGTGAAATCCTTCTTGTAGTGGCGGATCGTGTACATGTCGAGCAAGCCCTGGGTCGGGTGCGCGTGGCGTCCGTCGCCCGCGTTGACGACGTGGACGTGCGGCTGCTTGGTGTCGATCAGGTGCTTGGCGATCAGGTAGGGCGCGCCCGACTGCGCGTGGCGCACGACGAACATGTCGGCATGCATGGCCGACAGGTTGTCGATGGTGTCGAGCAGGGACTCGCCCTTGCTGGCCGACGAGGCCTGGATATTGAGGTTGATGACATCGGCCGACAGGCGCTTCGAGGCGATCTCGAAGGTGGTGCGGGTGCGCGTGGAGTTTTCAAAGAACAGATTGAAAACGCTCTTGCCGCGCATCAGCGGCACCTTTTTCACATCGCGGTCAGAAATGCCGACGAACGAGGAAGCGGTATCGAGGATGTGGTTGACGATAGACTTCGGCAGGCCTTCAATCGTCAGCAGATGTTGCAGTTCGCCGTGTTTATTCAGTTGCGGATTAAGCATGGTGGGTATCTAGGGTGAGCGTGAATTTTCCATCGTCGGCTTGCTTCAGGACCAGGGCCTGGCCCGCCGGCACGGCAGTGAAGGCCGCCACGAAATCGGCGGCCACCGGCAGCTGGCGCTCGCCGCGGTCGACCAGGGCGGCCAGCATGATCTTGGCCGGACGGCCATAGTCGAACAATTCATTGATGGCCGCGCGCGTGGTGCGGCCCGTGTACAGCACGTCGTCGACCAGCAGGATGGTGGCGCCGGCCACGTCGAAGGCGATCTGCGTCGGCTTGACGTCGGCATGCAGGCCTTTCTGGGCGAAGTCGTCGCGATAGAACGACACGTCGAGCACGCCCAGGCGATCGAGCAGGTTCAGGTCGCGCGCCAGGCGTTCGGCCAGCCAGGCGCCGCCCGAATGGATGCCGACGATGGCCACGTTGGGGATGCCCGCCAGGCCGCTCTGCACCTGCTGCAGCAAGACCGCGTACAGGGCCTCGGCGTCGAGTTGGGAAGGATTCGTAGGATGCGGCATAGAGTTCTTAATCATTCAGGGAGGGAGTCTAAGGTCAGATTAATAATTCGCGTCGAAATACTGTTGCAGGATGATGGCGGCGGCGCGGTCATCGATGACTTCGCCGCGTTTGGCAGCGATGACGGCCGAGGAATAACGTTCGTCGACCAGTTCCACCGGCAGGTTGAAGCGGCCATGCACCTGGTTGGCGAAACGGCGGCAACGCGCGCTCATCTCGTGTTCGGTGCCATCCGGATGGCTGGGCAAGCCCACCACGATGCGGCTCGCGCCCCACTCCTTGATCAGGCTATCGATGGCGGCAAACTTCGGCTCGTTCGCCGTGGCCGTGATCACGCTGAGCGGCTTGGCCTGGCAAATCATGCTATTGCCGATGGCCACGCCGATGCGTTTCAAGCCGAAATCGAAGGCGAGGATGGTGTCGATGGCGTCACCGCTCATGCGTGGCCAGCCTCACTCGCCAGCATGAGAGGGTCGATACCGAGCAATTTGATGGCCGCCACGTAACGCTGCTCGATGGGGAAGTCGAACAGGATGTCGGCCGAGGCACCCACCGTCAGCCAGCCGTTGCGGCCGATCTCGTCTTCCAGCTGACCCGGGCTCCAGCCCGAATAGCCGATCGACACCAGCATGCGCTCGGGACCATCGCCCTTGGCGACGGCTTCGAGCACGTCTATCGAGGTGGTAAACGCGATTTCATCGGTCACCGTCAGCGACGAGGAATAGTGCGCGCCCGGCGTATGCAGCACGAAGCCGCGGTCGTCCTGCACGGGGCCGCCGAACATGATCGGTTCGTTGATGATGGGCGTGTCGCTGCCGGCCGCCAGTTTCAGGTCGATGCGATCGAACAGCACTTCCATGGTCATGTCGGTGGGTTTGTTGATGACGACGCCCAGCACGCCGTTCTCATTGTGCTCGCAGACGTACACGACCGTGCCGCCGAAGACCGGATCTTGCATGGCCGGCATCGCGATCAGGAAATGGTTGGCCAGATTCAAGGTGGAGGAACCGGTCGCGGCCGGCTCTCCCACACCCTGCATCAAACGATGTCCTGGTAGAGTCTGGTCGATTTTACTCTTTTTCATACGCGATGCTCTCTCTGTGGGCTTGCTGGCAAGTCTCGCTTACCCCGCTATCGTACGCCTGGCGCAAGCTGCCGCGAATGCTGGGCGGCACGCACCGTGATGCCAGGCGCTATTCTTGTTATGTTGTAAATTTATTGTAAATTAATTATCAATTCGCCTGGCCTTGCGACTGCGCCATGCACGCTTTGCAACTGGCACAATCGCTGTCGCATATAAACCACCACGAACATACCTGCTAGTTTACACTGAATTGCCGCCGCAGCGACGCCAAAGGCACGACGCGCGCGGCCATAAAGCCCTGTTGGCGGCAAAAAATGGCCTATCTTTGACCCTGAACACGCAAAATAATGACAATCAAGACTTCCCTGGTGTGGTTCCGGCGCGATCTGCGCGCATTTGACCATGCTGCGTTGCATCACGCCCTGCGCCAGAGCCAGGCCGTGCATTGTGTCTTCGTCTACGACACCGCCATCCTGGCCGCGCTGCCGCGCCGCGACCGGCGGGTCGATTTCATCCATGCCAGCGTGGCCGAACTGGCCGGCGAGCTGCGCCAGCTGGGTGGCGACCTGATCGTGCTGCACGCGGACGCCGCCGAAGCCATCCCGCGCCTGGCCGCCGAGCTGAACGCCGACGCCGTGTTTGCCAACCACGACTACGAGCCGCAAGCGACCGCCCGCGACCGCAAGGTAGCGGCCGCGCTCACGCACGCGACGCGCCTGTGGTTCAGTTTCAAGGACCAGGTGATCTTTGAAAAGGACGAAGTGCTGACGCTTTCGGCCAGGCCGTACACGGTCTACACGCCGTACAAGAATGCCTGGCTGAAGAAAATGCGCGCCGAACCGGGCTGCCTGGCGCCGCTCGATATCGAACCGCATGCGGCCAGCCTGGCGCCGCCGCGCGCCAGCACGCCGGCCCCGCTGCCGACCTTGGGCGAGCTGGGTTTCGAGGCCAGCAACCTGGCCGAACTTGCCATTCCCACCGGCATGTCGGGCGCCAGCACGCTGTTCGAGGATTTCCTGCCGCGCCTGGCCCGCTATGACGTGGCGCGCGATTTTCCTGCCCTGAAGGGGCCGTCGTATTTGTCCATGCATCTGCGCTTCGGTACCGTGTCGCTGCGCTACCTGGTACGCACCATCGTCGACCTGATGGACCGGGGCGGTGGCGGCGACGGCGCGCCCGTATGGCTGGCCGAACTGATCTGGCGCGATTTCTACGCCATGATTTTGTACCAGAACCCGCATGTGGAAGGCGGCGCCTTCAAGCCGGCCTACGACGCCATCGCCTGGGAAACAGGACCCGAGGCCGATGCCGCCTTTGCCGCCTGGTGCGAGGGACGCACCGGCTATCCGCTGGTGGACGCGGCCATGGCACAGCTGAACCAGACGGGCTATATGCACAACCGGCTGCGCATGGTCACGGCCTGCTTTCTGATCAAGGATCTGGGCATCGACTGGCGCCGCGGCGAAGCGTATTTCGCGCTGCACCTGAATGACTTCGACCTGGCGTCGAACAACGGCGGCTGGCAATGGGCGTCGTCGTCCGGCTGCGATGCGCAACCCTACTTCCGCATTTTCAACCCCATCACGCAGTCGGAAAAATTCGATGCGAACGGACGCTTCATCCGCCGCTACCTGCCGCAGCTGAAGGCGCTGGGCGACAAGGAAATCCACGCGCCCTGGCTGGTGCCGCGCATGCTGCTCGAGCAAAAAAACATCGTGCTGGGACGCGATTATCCGGAGCCGCTGGTGCAGCACGATGCGGCGCGCAAGGAGACGCTGGAGCGCTATGCCGTGGTGAAGGTGGTGGCGTAGGTCGGATTAGCGGGGCAAGGCCTCGCGTAATCCGACGATATTGTTGCTTTGGCCGGTGGTGGTGTCGGGTTACGCGCTGTGCGCTAACCCGACCTACGCCACGTCACCGCCCAGCAAACGCCCCACTTCCGCCAGCAATAGCGGCGCGCAAGGAAACCCTGGAGCGCTATGCGGTGGTGAAAGTGGTGGCGTAGGTCGGATTAGCGGGGCAAGGCCTCGCGTAATCCGACGATATTGTTGTTTTGGCCGGTGGTGGCGCCGGGTTACGCCACGCCGTCGGCAAGCAAGCGCCCCACCTCCGCCAGCAATTCCTCTTCCTGGAACGGCTTGCCAAAATACGCATTCACGCCCAGCTCGAACGCGTGCGCGCGGTGCTTGTCGGCGCTGCGCGAGGTGACCATGATGACGGGGATGGCACGTGTCTTGTCGTCGCTGCGCACATTGCGCGTCAGGTCGAAACCGTCCATGCGCGGCATTTCCACGTCGACCAGCAGCAGGGCCGGCATGGCGGCCGGTTCCAGCGCATGCAGCTGCTCCAGCGCATCGAGACCATCCTTGGCCAGCAGCACCTGATAGCCTTCGCGCTCGAACAAACGCTGCATCACGCGGCGCACCGTCAGCGAATCGTCGACCACCATCACGCGCACGGCTGGCACGGCCAGTGCGCTGGAAGCGGCATGCTGTTCGCTGCTGGCCAGCGCGTATTGCGACAGCAGCTCCGGGTGATGCTCGAGGTGCTGCGCCAGCGCCACCGGATTGAGGATCAGCACGATGTCGCCCGTGCCCAGCACCGTGGCGCCAGCGATGCCCGGCATGCGCGCCAGTTGCGGGCCCACATGCTTGACCACGACTTCGCGGTTGCCCACCACGTCATCGACCTGCAGCGCCAGCCTGTCATTGCCATTCCTCAGCAGCAGCACGGGCGCATGGCGCTGCGTGGCCTGCGCCGCCGGCGTCTCGCCCAGCATGGCCGACAGGTGGTGCAGCGCCAGCGACTGCCCGTGCGACTCGATGCGCCCGGCCGCCCGCACCTGCTGCAGCTGCTCGCCTTTCAGGTGCAGCACCTGCTCCACCAGCACCGATGGCAAGGCATACGTCTTGCCGTTGGCCGCCAGCAGCACTACTTGCGTGACGGCCAGGGTCAGCGGCAAGTGGATGGTGAAGCGCATGCCCAGGCCCGCCTGCGTCAGCGTTTCCACACGTCCGCCCAGGGCCAGCGCTTCGGAGCGCACGATGTCCATGCCAAAACCGCGTCCTGCCAGTTCCGTCAGGCTGTCGGCGGTAGAAAAACCGGGCGTGAAAATCAGTTCGGCGGCCTGCGCGTCGGTCAAAGGCGCATACGTCGCCACCAGGCCTGCGCCGTGCGCCTTGGCGCGGATGCGTTCCAGATCCAGCCCCGCGCCGTCGTCGGAAAAGGCGATTGCCACTTCATTGCCCTGCTGGCTGACCTGTACCAGCAGCTCGCCCGTCTCGCTCTTGCCTGCTGCCAGGCGCGCCTCGCGCGGCTCGACGCCGTGCACGATGGCGTTGCGCAGCAGGTGCTCAAACGGTGCCGCCATGCGTTCGAGCACGCTGCGGTCGATTTCCACGCCGCCGCCGCGGATATCGAGGTTGACGCGCTTGTCGACTTCCTTGGCGCTTTGCCGCGCCACGCGGAACAGCCGTTCGGCGATGCTGGCAAACGGCACCATGCGGATCTGCATCAGGTCGCGCTGCAGCTCGCGCGTCAGGCGCGCCTGCAGTATCAGGTCGTCCGTCACCGCGTCGACACTGAGGCTGAGGTTTTCATGGAACGAGGCCACGTCGTTGACGCTTTCGGCCATCATGCGCGTGAGTTCCTGCAGGCGCGTAAAGCGATCGAATTCGAGCGGGTCGAATTCGCGCTCGCTGCCGACGGCCATGCGCGAGGCGATCTGCGATTCAGCCTGCATTTCCACTTCGCGCAGCTGGCGCCGCAAGCGCGCCAGGTTGTCGGAAAACTCGGATAGCGAAGCGCCCAGCACGCCGACTTCATTTTCCATTTTGGAGCGCGTGATCGACACTTCGCCGGCCTGGTTCACCAGGCGGTCGAGGATGTCGGCGCGCACGCGCACCAGCGCCGCCTTCGGTTCGGCGGCCGGCGTATCTTCCATGCCCGGCAAGGGCAGCAACGGTTGCTGCAGCTGTTCGAACAGGTGCAGCGCATGGTCGTAATGGGCCAGCAATTCCTCGAAGGCTTGCGGCGTGGCGGTGCCAGCGTGCAGCATGTTTTCGATATGCGTCTCGATTTCATGCGCATGCTGGCCCAGGCGCATGGCGCCGGCCATGCGTGCGCTGCCCTTGACCGTATGCAGGGTGCGCAGCAGCATCTGCGCCTGGCCGCTGTCGTGCGGCTGTTGCTGCCAGCTGCGCAGCGCCTCGCCGATCTGCGGCAGCAGGTCGGCGCCCTCTTCCAGGAAGACGGACAATAAATCGAGGTCGAGTTCATCGCTGATGCCGGCGCTGGCCGCCAGCAGCGCAGCCGCATCGGCCGGCATGATGGCGGACACCGGCGCTTCCGGCGCCGCGTGTTCCAGCGGCGGTGCGTGCTCGAAACCGGCGTCGAACAGGTCGTCGCTGGCACCGCTGTCCTGCATGGGCGCCGGCACTTCAGCCGCAGCGGGCTGCAGCGCATCGGCGACGATGCTCGCATACGCCGCCTCGAACAAGGTCTCGAGCTGCGGCAGCGGGACTTCGGCGAGTGGCTCGTCAGCTTGCGCCGGCGCGCCGACGATGCTGGCGTAGGCGGCCGCAAACAGGGCGTCGAGCCGCTCTTCCTGACTCGCTCCGGGCGGCGCCGTCAGGGCGCGCCACAGGGTGTTGAGCGCTTCGATCATGTCCGGCTGCGTTGGCGCCAGGTCGCCCAGCGCAAACGCCTGCAGCATTTGCCCGATGCGCTGCGTGGCTTGCTCCAGCACGTCGTGCTGTTCGGCGCGCAGGCCGGCCAGCGGCGGCACCACCGTTTCGATCACCGTTTCGAGCGCATGCGCCAGGTCGCGCAGGGACTGGAAACCCACCGTGCCCGACGTTCCCGCCAGGGTATGCACGGCTTGCAGCGCCTCCGCGCTGACCGCACGCTGTTCATGGCGCCATTCGCCGAAGTCGCGCGTCAGCACGCGCAGCAATTCATCCGTCTCGGCCAGGTAGATATTGTACAAGGGCAGGCTGACGCGCAGGTCGCCGACGTGCTTGAGGTTATCGTCAGGCGCTTCGTGGGCAGCGGGCGCCGTGGCCGACGGAAAGCCGATCACATTGCCGTTGCCAGCCACCGGTGCGGCCGATGCCGGGCGAGGCTTGCGCAATTCGAACGGACCGCCTTCGCGCACGCGCTCGGCCGCCGCCAGCAGCATGCCAGCCTCGCGCTCGCGCCCTGCGCCGCCTTCCAGTTCGGCTACCCATTCGCTGAGCTGGTACCAGCCGTAATTGAGCAGGGTAAACAGATCATCGCTGACAGGGCGCGCTTCGGCCAGCCAGGTATTCATGACACGTTCGATGGCGTCGGCCGCCTCGGCAAACTGCGCCAGGCCGATCATGCGGCTGCTGCCTTTCAAGGTATGGAACCAGCGGCGCAGCATGGCCAGGTGGTCGCCGCTGGCGGCCTGCTCGCGCGGCAGGGCCAGCGTGGCATCGATAAAGGCCAGCACTTCGCGCGCTTCGGCAATGAAGATATCGAGCATCTCCGCGTCGACATCGGTCACTGCCGGTGCGGCATCCATGCCGGCAGGCGCAGCGGGCGCCAGGGCCTGGTCGAGCAAGGGCACCGGCACGGCGCCGGCGGCGGCGACTTTTTCAAATGGCAGCGCGCGGAAGGTGCCGGCGGCGGCATCGAAATGGAAACGTCCGCTGGCCGCTTGCGCGTTGCGGCCCAGCATATCGGCAAAAAATCCCAGCGCGCTGACATTTTGCGCGATCTCGTCGAGCGCCCCGGCGTGCGCGTCTGCCTTGGCGTCCGCGTTGGTGTCGCCAGCGGCCAGCTGCCGCACGGCCGCATCGACCTGCAGCACGGCGGCGCGCGCGTCTTCCTGTCCCAGCCCGGCCAGCTGCTGCTGCAACTGTTCCAGCACGTGGGCAACGCCATCGAGGGCCCCCACCGCGCCGCGCGAGGCATCCGCGTAATACGCGTTGAGCACCTTTTCCACCTGGCGCAAGCCCGTCTTCATGTCCTCGGCCAGCGCGGCGACGGTCTGGCCCTGCTCGATCTGGCGCGACAGCTCGCCCGCCGTGACGGGCGGCGGCGCTTCGCCAGCGAGCAGCGCCTGCAGGCGCGCGGCGATGGTTTCCGCATTGCCGGCAAAATCGTCGGGCAGGCGGCGCACCTGCTCCAGTCCCGTGTCGGCAAACAGCAGCGCCATGCCGATTTCATTCTCCAGCGCCGCACTGCGCCCGCTGGCCACGGCGAGCCGCGCCACGGCCGCGCATTCGCGCAGCAGGCTGGCCAGAGCTGGCTGCTTCAAGGTCTCCACATGCACTGCCACCTCTTGCAGCGACTCGTCAAAGTCCGTGCTCAGTGCCGGATCGAGATCGGCTTGCGCCAGACGGCTCCAGCTCGCGCGCGCCTGCGCCAGGGCCGCGCGTGCACCGTGCAAGGCTTCCTGGTCGACCTGGCCGTAACGCCGCGCTTCCACGTCGGCGGGAACCATGCCCTCCAGCGCGAAGGCGGCACGCAGCTGGCGTGCCTCAGATGTGGGCTCGGCGGCGGCGGCAATGAAGTACAGGGCGTCGCGCAGCATCGCTTCGGGCAGGCTGGCCGTGCCCTGCGCCAGGCGGCGCAATTGCAGATTGATCAGGCCGAACAACTGTTTGACGTTGAGCGTGCCCATGCCCTCTCCGCTGGCCGCCAGTCCCGCAAACGCCTGCATGGCGAACCAGAAGGTACGCGCCGGCGCTGCCTGCTGCGCGTCGGCCACCAGGGTCAAGGTGGCGTGCAAGTCGCTGGCGTGCTGGCGCCGCGCCGCCTCATCCTGCGCTTTCAGAAAGGGCAGCAAAGACTTTTCAAAGCGCCCGCGCCAGGCCGGATAATCGGCCACCGGCGGCGATTGCGCCAGCGCGATGGCATGCCCTTCCAGCATCGATGCAGGCGGAAAAAACAGGTCGGCCGGGTGGATGCGCTCGGCGCCCAGCATGGTTTGCAGGTCGCGGTAGTAGGGGAATAAACGCGTCGGCTGCGGCGGCGTGCCGGCCACCAGGTCTTCCAGGTATTCGGTCAGGGCCTGATACAGCCCGGCGACGACCTGCGCATGGTCGAGCGTATATTCCAGGCTGCCGTCGCGAAAGCGCGCCAGTGCCTGTTCCGCGCCATCCGTCAGCAGGCTGGCGCCGGCCACGTCCACCATCACCAGCGCGCCATGCGCCTGGTGCAGGTGCGAGCGCGCATGCTGCAGGGCCGTGGCGCGCTCCTCGCGCTGACGGCCACCGGCTTCGAACAGCGCCGTTTTCGAGCGGCCCAGCGCTTCGCGGATTTCCACCATCACCCACGACAAGGGCTCGCTGTCGAACGGCTTGGACTGCTGCGGACTATCAGGTGTGCTCATGCATGCCTCGGTAAGGAAATCGCCTGGACTGGCGCGGCGTTCAGGCGGCGACGCGGAAGCGCGACACCGAATTTTTCAGTTCCTGCGCCAGCATCGACAACTTGTGGATCGACTGCGCTGTTTGCTGCGTGCCATCCTGGGTCTGCTCCGTCACGCTCAGGATATGCTGGATATTCAAGGCCACGCCGCTGGCCGAACCGGCCTGCGTGCCGGTGGCGAACGAGATGCCCTGGATCAGTTCAGCCAGGTGCTTCGACACCTGGCTGATGTCGTTCAAGGCAGCACCGGCCGCGTCGGACAGGTGTGCGCCCTCGACCACGCCCTGCGTGGATTTTTCCATCGCGCGCGTCGCGTCCTGGGTATCGGCCTGGATGGTGCGCACCAGCGCGCCGATCTGCTTGGCGGCGGCAGCCGAGCGTTCGGCCAGGCGCTGCACTTCCTCGGCGACGACGGAAAAGCCGCGCCCCGCTTCGCCGGCCGATGCAGCCTGGATGGCGGCGTTCAGCGCCAGCACGTTGGTCTGCTCGGTGATGTCGGAAATGAGCTCGGTGATTTCGCCGATTTCCTGCGACGATTCGCCCAGGCGCTTGATGCGCTTGGAGGTATCCTGGATCTGCTCGCGGATTTCATGCATGCCCTTGATGGCGTTTTCCACCGCCGTCGCCCCCTGCTGCGCCGCCGCCACCGACTGGCGCGCCACGTCGGCCGAGACGCTGGCCGACTTCGATACGTCGGTAATCGCATTGGCCATCTTGACCACGGTGGCGCTGACGCCCTGGATTTCGCGCGACTGCTGCTGCGAAGCGATCAGCAGCTTGCTGGAGATGCTTTGCGCCTGCGTCGAGGCGCGGTTGACCTGTTCGGCCGTCGCCGTCACCCTGCCCACCAGACCGCGCAATTCCTCGACCGTGTAGTTGACGGAATCGGCGATGGCGCCCGTGATGTCTTCCGACACGGTGGCCTGCACCGTCAGGTCGCCGTCGGCGACCTTCTGCAATTCGTTCATCAGGCGCAGGATGGCCGCCTGGTTCTGCTCATTCCGGGCCTTCGCCACTTCCTCTTTTTCCTGCGACTGCAGGCGCAGGATTTCCGCTTCCTGGCGCCGCCGCTCGGCGTCGCGCGTGCGGTTGACGGAGTCCTGCAGCAGCACGCGGCCGATACCGGCCGCCGCGATCAGGGTCAGCAACACGCCGCCGACCATCATCCAGAAGGCCATGCCCAGCGTTTCCTGGTTCACGTGGTACATCTGCTGCAGCAGGGTCAGACGCTGGCGCAGGTCTTCGTTCTCGTTGAAGATCAGCTGTTCGGCGCTTTTCGCCGCACTGAATTTATCCAGCCGGTCGAGTATCGACGAGACCAGCTTCTGGTAAGTGTCGAAACTGCCCTTCAGCGCGACGAGCCGGTCGCGCAGTTCGGCGTCGCGCGTGGGCGCCAATTGCAGCGCCACGCTGCCATTGAGCAAACCTTCGACGGCAGTGCGGAAATACGTCGTGTCGCGCCCCAGCGAAAATGCCGTTTCCGAGCTGATGCTGCCCGACGACAGGAACTCGCTGGCACTGCGGCTCATGCGCTGGCTCAGCATCATCAGACGGCCGATGACGGCCAGGTCGCGCGCGTTGCCGCCGCGCTGCACCTTGAGCGCCGCGATTTCCTCGGTCTGCGCCAGCAGCGCCGGCGACAGCGCGTTCAATTGCTGCAAGGTCTTGTCGAATTCACCGAGCTCCGTTTTCAGGCGCAGGATGGTGCTGGCCGCGCGGTCGCTGCTGGCCCACTTCTTGCGCGCGTCGGCCACCGCCGCCAGCAGGGCGGAACGCGACTCGCCGATATCGCGGCCGTGATACGTCCCGCCGCGCAGCATCAGGCGGAAATCCTGGTTCAGTTCATTGCGGCTTTCCTCGAGCTGGCGGAAGGCTTCCGGATTGCCTTGCACGGCGTTCGGCGCGGCCTTGCCGAGGCGCTGCGAATGCATCAGCGCATCGCTGGCCAGCTGCGTCTGCGCCGAGGCGATATTGCCGCTGCGCGTGTTGAGGCCAACGAACAGCAGGCTGGCGGCCAGGCTCAGGGCCATCACCGTCGAGAGGATGCTCAGCTGTTTTTGCAGCGGCAAATGGCCGATCAGCGGCAGCTTCCAGTCCCCGGCCGGCGCGCTGGCCAGCGACTTGCGCCGTCCCAGCGCGTCGCGCAGGCGCAGCGGCAGGTCGGCCGCCGCTGCCGGCTCGCCAGCGGCGTGCTCCGCCTCGGACATGCCGGCCGCCAGAATGGGGGAATGAGCGCCCATCAGCAAATATCCTTGTGGAGTGCGGGGAAGGCGCCAAAACCGGCATCGAGGAAGCGCTCCGCTTGCGCCAGCTGCGCCAGGTCCAGGCGCAGCCACTGCTGCCCTTCGCTGTCGCGCAGCGTTTGCGCCGCCCACGATGGGAGCACACCCTGCGCCGCATCGTGCACGCGCACGGACTGCAGCGTGCGCAGCTGGCGCAAGCCCAGCACGCGTTCAACCAGCACGGCGCAATTGAGGCCCAGCCGCGGAGAAAAGGTGATGATGCGGCAGTGACTGCCTGCCGCGCAAGCCGGTTCGCCCATGTAGCGGGCCAGGTCGACGACCCCCGTCAGGCGTCCGCGCATGGCCGCCAGGCCCAGATACCAATCCTGCGCCAGCGGCACGCCCTGGATCTGCACCCCGGCAGCGATGACGATTTCACCGAGCTGCGTCAGGTCGAGCAGGCACGGCCGGCCACCGAGCATCACGCCCAATTCCTTGCGCGCGGCCAGCGCGCCGCTGCGCGCGGCCTGTATCCGCTCGATCAATTGCAGCTGATACTGGCGCAGGCGCCCCTGCCGCGCGCCCGTCTCGAACGATGGCATGGCGGCAGCGGCAGGCGAAAAGGCTGCGGTGGACACGCCGTTACCTGGCATCGTCTGCATGCTCAGGAAAGCGCAGCGATCTTGGCCAGCAGCTCGGCTTCGACTACCGGCTTGACCAGGTAATCGCGCGCGCCCTGGCGCAAGCCCCAGATGCGGTCCGTTTCCTGGCTCTTGCTGGAGCAGATAATCACCGGCACGTCCTGCAGTTCGGGATCGCGCGCAATCGCGCGCGTGATCTGGAAGCCATTCGCACCGGGCATCACCACGTCCATCAGGATCAGGTCGGGCCTGGCCTGCTTCAGTTGCGCCAGCGCGTCGGCGCCGTCCTGCGCCGTAAAGACGGCATAACCGGCACGCACCAGCATCTCGCTCAGGTAATAGCGTTCTGTCGCCGAGTCATCGACGATCAGAATTGTGTGTATGGCCATCTGCTTCCTTGCTGCGTTGTCAATCAATAAATCACTACTCAAAATGCCTGGCCAGGTGCAGCCGCACGGCCTCCAGCAGCGCCTCGCGCGCCAGCGGCTTGGCCAGGCAGGCGCTGGCGCCTGCCATGGCGCCGCGCGCGCGGTCGAACAAGCCCTCCTTCGACGACAGCATCAGCACCGGCGTGGCGTGATGCGCCGCACTGGCCTTGATCAGCGCACAGGTGCGGTAGCCGTCCAGGCGCGGCATCAGAATGTCGCACACGATCAGCGCCGGCTGGCAATCGGCGATCTTGGCCAGGGCCTCGAAGCCGTTTTCCGCCACCACCACGCGATACCCTGCCTCGCGCAAGACCTTTTCGGCCGCGCTGCGGCTGGTGGCGCTGTCATCGATGACCAGTATTGTGGCGCTGGCGCCCACGGCATCGGACGGCGCCTCGGGCAAAAAGGGACGCGTCATGTGATTATTCGACAATCTTTCATACCATAGCACAGGCTGCCGCGATAGCTGCGTGCGGCAGTACCATCCCGGGGATCGGGATAAATTAAAGCGCCACCATCTCGAAATCATCCTTGCGCGCACCGCATTCAGGACAGGTCCAGTTCATCGGAACATCGGCCCAACGCGTGCCGGGAGCGATGTCTTCGTCGGGAAGGCCGGCCGCTTCATCATAAACCCAGCCGCAAATAAGACACATCCACGTTTGGAATTGCTGCGTTGTTTCGTTGCTACTCACGTTCTGCCACCCTTCAATCAAGTAAAATGCTGAATTAGGTATCTTAATCTACCCGCCGTGCAAAACCAAACTTCTCCCCTCATATTAAGCTTCGGCGTGTCCGATCCGGTCGGCGCGATCGGCATCCAGGCCGACCTGGCCACATTTTCAGCCTTCGGCTGCCATGGCCTGTCGGTCACCACGGGCCTCTTGATCAGCGATACGGCGCGCGTGGAAGACGTGCAAGCGGTCGACCCGGACTGGGTTTCCGACCAGGCGCGCGTGCTGCTGGAAGACATGTCCGTCTCTGCCATCAAGATCGGCGCCCTGGGCAGCGTGGAAAACGTCACGGCCATCGCCGAAATCGTCTCCGACTATCCGAACGTGCCGCTGATCCTCGATCCCTTCATTTCGGCGCTGCCGGAACAGGGCATGGACGACGAAGACATCCTCACCGCCGTGCGCCAGTTGCTGATCCCGCAAACGACCCTGCTGGTGCTCTCGCCGGTGGAACTGGAGCGCCTGGCCGAGACCTGGCGCGACGCCGACCCGGACGACACCTTGCAAAACGATGTCGATTACCTGGTGGCGCTGGGCTGCGAATACGTGCTCGTCACGGGCATGCCGGCCGACGCCAGCAAGTCCGGCACGGGCGAAGGCAAGTTGCGCGCCAATACCCTGTTCGGCGAAGACGGCGTGGTGCGCCACGACGTATGGCAGCACCTGCCGGGCATCTTCAACGGCGCCGGCAGCACCCTGTCGGCCGCCGCCACCGCCCTGCTGGCCCTGGCGCAAAACGAAGACGATGTGCCGCAGGTGGTCGTGGCGGCGCAGGAATTTACCACCGGCGCGCTGGCCCACGCGCAGCGCCACGGCATGGGCAAGCTGGTGCCGAACCGGCTGTTCCGGCAGCAGCGCCAGCGCGACGCCCAATAATTCTGTAGCAGACCAGACAGACGACACAGACAACGATCCACTTTCAAGGCACGATTATCATGACGACGACTTCACAGAACGACATCCTGTTTGCCCGCGCACAAAAAACCACGCCAGGCGGCGTCAATTCGCCCGTGCGCGCCTTCCGCTCCGTCGGCGGCACGCCGCGCTTTATCACGCGCGCCGAAGGCCCGTACTTCTGGGATGCGGACGGCAAGCGCTACATCGACTACATCGGCTCGTGGGGCCCGGCCATCGTCGGCCACGCCCATCCGGAAGTGGTGAAAGCGGTGCAGGATGCGGCCGCGCTGGGCCTGTCGTTCGGCGCGCCGACCGAAGGCGAAGTGCTGATGGCCGAGGAAATCACGCGCCTGGTGCCGTCGATCGAGCAGGTGCGTCTGGTGTCGTCGGGCACGGAAGCGACCATGAGCGCCCTGCGCCTGGCGCGCGGCGCCACGGGACGCGACAAGATCGTCAAGTTCGAAGGCTGCTACCACGGCCACGCCGATTCGCTGCTGGTGAAAGCGGGCAGCGGCCTGCTCACCTTCGGCAACCCGACCTCGGCCGGCGTGCCGGAAGATTTCGTGAAACACACCCTGGTGCTCGACTATAACAACGTGGAGCAGCTGAAGGATGCCTTCGACAGCTTCGGCGCGGAGATCGCCTGCGTGATCGTCGAACCGGTGGCCGGCAACATGAACCTGGTCAAAGCCACGCCAGAATTCCTGCAGGCGATGCGCGAGCTGTGCACGCAGCACGGCGCCCTGCTCATTTTCGATGAAGTCATGTGCGGCTTGCGCGTGGCCCTGGGCGGCGCGCAGGCGCTGTACGGCATCAAGCCCGACCTCACGGCGCTGGGCAAGGTGATCGGCGGCGGCATGCCGGTGGCGGCCTTCGGCGGCAGCGCGGCGCTGATGCACCACATGGCGCCGCTGGGCGCCGTCTACCAGGCAGGTACGTTGTCCGGCAACCCGGTCGCCGTGGCGGCCGGCATGGCCACCTTGAAACTGATCCAGCAGCCGGGCTTCTACGAGCAGCTGGGCGCCACCGCCAAGCGCCTGGCCGAAGGCCTGACCGCCGCCGCCAAAGAAGCGGGCGTGGTCTTCTGCGCCGACTACATCGGCGGCATGTTCGGCATCTATTTCAGCGCCACGCCACCGACCAGCTACGCGGAAATGATGGCGGGCGACCGCAGCAAGTTCAACGCCTTCTTCCACGCCATGCTGGACGAAGGCGTGTACTTTGCGCCCGCCGCCTTCGAAGCCGGCTTCGTCTCGGCACAGCACGATGATGCCGTCATCGACGCCACCATCGCCGCTGCGCGCAAGGTGTTTGCCAAGTTAGCTTAAGCGTAGTCAGACGGTCGCGGTGTCCAGCACCGCGGCCACCAGCGCCGGCAGCTTGGCCATGTCGTTGAACACGACATGCGCGCCGGCCGCTTTCAACCTATCTTCCTGGCCTGCGGCGATATGCCCGCCGCCGATGAATCCCAATACCGTCATGCCCGCCGCCACGGCGGCCGTCACACCCGTGACGCTGTCTTCCAGCACCAGGCACTGGCCTGGCGGCACGCCGAAAGCGGCGGCTGCCGCCAGGTACACGCCCGGATGCGGCTTGGCGTGACCCACCAGGTCGGGCGTAAACACGCGTTGATGGAACAGCGGCGCCATGCCAGTGCGCTCGAGCGCCGACAGCACGCGCGCGCTGACGCTGTTCGAAGCCACGGCCTTGGGCAGCGCAATGGCGGCCAGCGCCTGGGCCACGCCCGGTACGGCGCGCAATTGCGCATCGCAGGCCGCATCGACGGCGTTGCCGATGGCCATGATCTCGTCGGCCGGCAATTGCGGCAAGCCCAGCTCCTTGTAGATATCCTGCATCAGCGGCACCAGGCGCTGGCCCAGGCGCGGCTCGATCAAGCCTTGCAGGGTGACGCCCTGGGGCAGGTTCGGCAGGCGCGGTGCCAGCAATTCCAGCAGCGCTTGCAGCGCCACGGCTTCGCTGTCGATCAGCACGCCATCGCAGTCGCTGATCAGATGGGTATAGCGCAGTGGGGTGGTGGCGGTATCAGGCATGGACTCTCCAGAAGACAACGGTGACGGGAAATGCGGCGGCCAGCCGGCCAAGGCTGGCATCGCAACGAGCATAGGTGGAACAGGCGGACGCTACCACGCAGAAAACGTCTGCATGACGATACTTTTCTGCAAAAAGCAGACTACGGGGGAAAGAATGGGGCGCCAGGCAAGCGGCTACGCGCAAATACCAATTCAATACCACGCAATACCAATGATTATCGCTGATTTTTGAAATTGCTGCGCTCGCCTTGAAATCCGGGACGCGGCAGCGTCCCGGCGAGACGGTTATTTCAGCCAGCCACGGTGGCGGAAGTACAGGAACGGTGCGATGGCGCTGGTGATCATCAAGCCCCAGGCCCACGGATAGCCGAAGGTCCATTCCAGTTCCGGCATCAGCTTGAAGTTCATGCCGTACACGCTGGCGATCAGCGTTGGCGGCAAGAAGGCCACGCTGGCCACCGAGAAGATCTTGATGATCTTGTTCTGGTTGATGTTGATGAAACCGACGGTGGCATCCATCAGGAAGTTGATCTTATCGAACAGGAAAGAGGTATGGCCGTCGAGCGATTCGATATCGCGCAAAATCTGCCGCGCTTCCTCGAACTGCTCGGAATTCAATAAGCGGCCGCGCATCAGAAAGCTCACGGCGCGGCGCGTATCCATCATGTTGCGGCGGATACGGCCATTCAAATCTTCCTCGTGCGCAATCGCGTTCAGCGCTTCGGCCGCGTGCGCATCGGTAAATTCCTTTTGCAGCACGCGCGTGCTGACTTCTTCCAGGTTCTGGTAGATGCCTTCGAGCACATCGGCCGAATATTCGGCATCGGTGGCGTACAGGTCGAGCAGCACGTCCATGTAGTCGGCGATCGAGCCTGGCCGCGAACGGGCGCGCATGCGCACCAGGCGGAACACGGGCAGGTCGTCCGTATGCATGGAAAACAGAATCTTGCGCGCCAGAATGAACGCCACGGTGATGACGCGCGAGGGACCGTCGTCTTCTTCACGCAAGAAGTCGGTGCGCAGATGCAAGTCGCCGTTTTCCGCTTCGTAATAGCGGGCCGACGCTTCAATATCCTTGACTTCGTCTTCGCCCGGCAGGGTGACGTTGTAGATGGCCTTGACCCAGGCCCGTTCATCATCGGTGGGGTCGGTCAGGTCGACCCACACCGGTTCGGCATTTTCGAGGTCTGCGCGGCTGTCGATCGGCACCTGGTTGAGCCGGCCATTCTGTAATACAAAGACATTGATCATGCGCGCTCTCAGCCGGATGTTGGGTTATCGTGATGTGCTGGCGCTGGCGCCAAAAATGAAAACAGCGCAAGTGTACCCGCAAAGGCCTTTTCACGACCACCCCCGGCAGCGCTTTTTCACGGAAAAAGTGCGGCGTTGCACCAAGGGTGACGATTAAGATGCTGCGTCGCAATAGTGCCAATCAGGCAGCTTTGATTTTATGCAAATAAAGCCGGCTGCCATCAAGGCAATTCCGCCGCGCCCATGCGGCGCAGGATGACACTGGTACGCCGGTTCAGGTAGCCCGTGTCACGGTGACGGTCGTAAAAGCGGGGATTCGGCAGCATCACGGCCAGTTTCGCCGCCTGCGCCGTACTCAGGCCCGCCGCGCTGACCTTGTAATAGTGGCGCGCGGCCGCTTCGGCGCCGAAGGTGCCCGTGCCAAACTCCACCACGTTCAGATAAATCTCGAAAATACGCTCTTTTTCCATCAGGTTTTCCAGCATATACGTGATGATCAGTTCCTGGCCCTTGCGCACATAGCTGCGCGAACCGGAGAGGAACAGATTCTTCGCCAGCTGCTGCGTGATGGTGGAGCCACCGGCCACGACTTTCTGCTTCTTGCTGTTTTTTTCATACGCCTTTTGCAAGGCTTCCCAGTCCACGCCTTCGTGCTCGGAGAAATTCGCATCTTCCGAGGCGATGATGGCCCGTTTCAGGTTGTTCGAGATGCGGTTGTACGGCACCCACGTCTGCTTGATCGTGGCATTCGGATTCTTGTCCTGCAAGACAGACAACTGTTCGCGCATGAAGGCCGTGCTGGACGGGTTGTGGTCGATCCACCACCAGATTTGCAGGAAGAAATACAGTTGCACGACGACAAAGGCCAGGATGGGCACGATGAACAGCCACTTGATCCAGCCGTAGCGACTACCGTTCCGGCGCGCGCCCTTCTTGCCGCCGCTCACAGGCTGCCCCGCAATTGCGCCAGCAAATCCTGCGTCTGCGGCCGCACGCCGCGCCACACCTCAAACGCTTCGGCCGCCTGCTCCACCAGCATGCCCAGGCCATCGCGCACCTGCGCGCCATGCTGCGCGGCAAAGTCCATGAAGACGGTGGGCTGGGCGCCGTACATCATGTCCAGCGCCAGCGTGTGGCTGCCGAAGATACCCGGTGGCACGGGCGGCAAGTCGCCCGCCAGGCTGGCCGAAGTGGCATTGATGACGATATCGAAGACGCCCTCGGGCTGCGCAAAGCCGCCAGCGCGCAGCTGACCGGAGTGCGCCAACGCGTCGGCAAACTGCGCCATCAGCGCCTCGGCCGTGGCCACGGTGCGGTTGGCAATGAAGATTTCCTGCGGCCCTTGTTCCAGCAAGGGCAGCACCACGCCGCGCGCCGCGCCGCCCGCGCCCAGCAGCAGGACGCGCTTGCCGGCGATGGCCACGCCCGCGTTGCGCACGATGTCAGCCACCAGGCCCGCGCCATCGGTATTGTCGCCAAGAATGGTGTCGCCATCGAAACGCAGGGTATTCACGGCGCCGGCCGCCTTGGCCCGCGGCGTCAGGATGGTGGCCAGCGCACACGCATCGAGTTTGAAGGGCACCGTCACGTTCGCGCCCTTGCCGCCCTCGGCGGCAAACGTGCGGGCCGCCAGGGCAAAGCCATCGAGCGGCGCCAGCCGGCGTTCGTAGACGATGGGCTCGCCCGTCTGCAGGGCAAACGCGGCGTGGATCAGGGGGGACTTGCTATGGGCGATGGGATTGCCGAAGACACAATATTGATCAGGATTCATTGCTTGCTTGTTCAATTGCTGCCGCCAGTCAGGTTAGCTTCCATTTTTTCTTCGCGCGTAAATTTGAAGCGGGTGATCACCACCCACAGGTCGTCCTTGTCACTCGACAACATATTCGGTGGAAAACGGCCGAACGGCGCCGCACGGCGCACGATGGCCAGGGCCGCCGCATCGAGCACGGGGTTGCCCGAGCTTTTCTCCACGCGGGCGCCGCCCTCCTTCTGGTAAATCGTGCCGTCCTGGAAGATGGGGATGTAGACGACCAGTTCGCCATATATCTTGCGGCCATTCTTTTGCGGGAAATTCAGGGTGCCGATTTCCTCGATGCGCTTTTGCAGGGTCTTGTAATACATGGCATAGCCGACCTCCTGCGTGCTGGGCGTAATAAACGTCTTGCGCGGACGTTTATTCTGGTCTTCCACGGTCTGGCTGATCTCGGCCGCCATGCGCGCGATGGCCTTGCTGCTTTCCATCAAGTCCGAACCGGAGGCCAAAGGATTGGGCTTGTCCTGTTCCGTGACGGGCGCGGCGCTGTAGGGCGTCGGCCTGGCCGCCTGCGTCAGCAATTCCTGCTGTTTTTGTTCCAGTTCGGCAATGCGCCGGGCGCTGGCCTTGACGCTGTCGCCCTCTTCCACCTTGCGCATGTCGGGCAAGGGCGACTTGGCGCGGCCCTTGTCGGCCTGGCCACCGCCATCGAGGTTGGCTTGCGCCAGGGCATCGGCCTTCAGCGGTTTGTTCGCATGCTTGGCGTTGACCAGGATCACTTCCAGACCGGGATCGGTGGCGACGGCGCGCTGCGGCGCCGGGGCGACAAAATGCATCGCCAGCAAGGCGCCGTGCGCCAGCAGCGATACCGCCACGGCTATCATCAGGAAACGATACTCTCGGAAAGACTTCACGCGCAACCCAGTTCCTTACAACACACGATACAAGATGGCTGAATTCTACGTCAAAGGGCGATGCCGGCAACAGTTTTCAGCACCGCCCTGGTGGTCTGCCTGGGACCTTACTTGACCTCGGGTTCGCTGACCACGTCTTCGCTGGCCAGTTCCGCCACTTCCGCATCGGCATCGCTGACCTGGTTGGCCGCTTCCGGCGCTGCTTCCTGCGCGTCTTCGTCGCCCGCGTCTTCTTCATAGTCGAGCTCGGCATCGGCCGCCGCATCGGGCACGGCGGCGATTTCCAGCAGGCGCGCCTCAATGCTCAGGTCGACTTCATCCCAGCGCAAGAGATCCAGCTTGACCTGCGCACCGCGCGCCACCGATGGCATGCCCGGCAGCTTGATGACCAGCGGAATGTCGACCAGGCGCAAAATCTCGTCTTTCAAGACGACGGCATCGACCTGGCGCGCGTTTTCCTGGTGCAGCCAGCGCAAGCACCAGTAGCGTTCCATGTTCGACTGGAAATCGCCATACGCGGCATACGCGGCGTCGAACGCCGAAACGATGGCGAACAAATTCGCATCGCGGGGCTTGAACGGGGCCACCAAGGGGGCCGTCACGCCATGCTCGGCGCAGGCGATGATTTGCCACTGGTTCACCAGATCCGTATAGCGGCGCAAAGGCGAGGTGCTCCACGCATATTGATCCACGCCCAGGCCCTGGTGCGGCGCCGCATGGGTCACCATGCGCACCTGCATCTTTGCCGCCCAGCTATTGCCGCTGCCGCCGCCCTGGCTGCGGTAAATGCCCGGCACGCCATGGTCGTGCAGCATCTTGCCCCAGGTACTGTTGGCAAAGATCATCAGTTCAGCGACGATCTTGTCGAGCGGCGCGCCACGCTTGCGGCGCGCCACGGTGACGATATCGTTTTCCACATAAAAGTTGAAATCGACGCGGTTATTCTGTTCCGGCTTCAGGCCGAACGCTTCGCGCTTCTTCATGCGGCCCTGCTCCAGCTGCTGCGCCCATTGCCACAGCACGGCAAAATCGGCCTTGTGCGGATACTCACCTTCCCCACTGGCCAGGGTTTCCTCGTTGACCAGATCGTCCAACTGGTTATGCCGCAAATTGCTGGCAATCGGCACCAGCTCGGCGCGCGTCTGCGTGCTGACCACGGCCCAGTCGGCTTTCGGGTCCAGCGTGGCGTACAGCGACAGGGCCGGGCACGTCGTGCCTTCCGCCAGGGTAAACGCGTTGACGATTTCGTCCGGCAGCATGGTGATCTTGTCACCCGGCATGTAGACGGTCGACATGCGCTGGCGCGCCATCTTGTCGATCACGTCTTCCGGGCGGATGCCCAGGCCCGGCGCGGCGATGTGTATACCCACTTTCACGGTGCCATCGGGCAGCGGCTGCACCGAGAAGGCATCGTCGATCTCGGTGGTGGTCACGTCGTCGATCGAGAAGGCGGCCACCTCGGCCAGCGGCAGCTTGGCCGTCACGGCGGGAACGGGCACGCTCGGGAAGCCGGCGCCTTTCGGGAAATTTTCAAACAGGAATTTCGACAGGTGCAAGTCTTTCGGCGAAGCAATACCGCCGACGGCCAGCATCAGGCGCGGCGGCGTCGTATGCAATTGCGTGCACGCCGCTTCGAGCGCCTTGTATTCGATGGTGTTCTTGTCCGGCTTGAACAGCAGTTGCAGCACCATGGGCTGCATCGAGGCAGGCAAGCGGTTCTGTTTCAGCTCTTCCACATAGCCTGCCTGCACCAGCGCCTGCTGCTTTTTCTTTTCGATGCCGGCCAGAGCCGCCTTCAGCGATGCTTCCGGCGCCGCCTTGTAGCGGCCACGGCCCTTCTTGTAGAAATACACGGGCGCCGAATGCAGGGCCAGGATCAGGCCGGCCGCTTCTGGCGGCAACGGGGCGTGGCCGAAATACTCGGCGCCCAGCTCGGCAAAGCCGAACTCGTCTTCGCCCGCCACTTCCCACAGGAAATCGAGGTCGATCTCGGCGGCAATGCTCTTGGCCTGTTCCAGCAGCTCGGCCGGGGCCGGCTTTTCATACTGCAGCAGCACATCCTTGACCTTGACCTTGGTGCGCTTGCCGCTGGCCATTTCCACTTGATACGCTTCACCCGCTTGCGACAGGACCGTGCCGACCTTGAAATCGCCGGATTCTTCAAAAAATAGATTCATTGTTATGCTTTGTTTATTAATGTGTCGGTTGTAACGGTGCGAGTGAGGGACGTCAACTCCAGCACCGCCGGCAAAAATACTTCGGTTACCAGCAGCAAGCCCTGGTGACGCTGATACAGGCAGCGGCGGGCAAAAAACAGCGCCGTATCGTCGACGCGCTGCCCTTCCCGTGCCAGCGCCGCCTGCACCCGCTGCACCAGCGGGTGGCCGGCGCGCAAACGGGCAAATTCCAGTGCACCGCGCCGTACCATGCGGTCGCCAAACAGGGTCGTGCCCAGCGAACGCTCGCCCAGCGCGGAAAACAAGGGCCAGTCCGTGGCCGTCGCCTGCATGGGCACGACGGTATGGCCAAACACGGCCGGTTTGTCATCACAGCGCAACAGCACTTCGCGTTCCCATACCCGGCCCGCGCGGTGCAAACCAATGATGGCCGCCTCGTCGCTCAAACAGCGCGCCGTTTCCTGATGCAAACATTGCACGCGAAATGCCTGGCTATGCGCTTTCAGCTTGGCCGTCAGCGAGCCGCCGCCCGTGAGCCAGTGGCGCAGGGTGGGTGGCGCATTGACGGCATTCACGTGCGCATGCCATTGCGCCTGGCGCAGCGAACCCGGCCTCACCGGGCGGCGTCCGCATCGATGCCGCAAAAGGCCAGCACGGGCGCCAGGTAATCGGCAAATTCGCTGATGCCATGGTCGCTGCCGTCGATGACGCACTGTTGCGCCCCCTGATAATGCGCCAGCATGTCACGGTAGTCGAGCACTTCATCGCCGGTGGCGGCAATCAGGAAGTAACGTTGCGGCTCAGTAATTTTCTCTACGGCAAACGCGCGCAGTTCATCGATGTATTCGCGCTTGAACTCGAATGGCTGGTCCGAATGGAACTCGGTCGTCACGCCCACATGCTGTTCCAGGTCGATCAGGGGAACAATCGCGGGGTTCAACAACACGGCGCGGCAACCGAGCTGCTCGGCCAGCCAGGTGGCGTAATAGCCGCCCAAGGACGAGCCGATGATGGTCAGTTCGGCGGGCGCCACGTCCTTGAGCAGCGACAGGGCCAATGCGATGGCCAGCTTGGGCGAAGCCGGCAATTGCGGACACAGCCACTCTGCCTCGCGGCCCAGCGCCTGCATCTGCGCGGCCAGCAGGCGCGACTTCATCGACAGGGGCGACGAGCGAAATCCATGCAGGTACAGAATCATCGGCCTAGCGCCTCCAGCAACTTCTGGTGCACGCCGCCAAAGCCGCCATTGCTCATGACCACGATCTGGTCGCCGGGACGGGCGGCCGCGGCCACGGCGGCCACCAGGGTATCGATGTCTTCATACGCGCTGGCAATCTTGCCCAGCGGCGCCAGCGCGTCGCCCAGGCTCCAGCCCAGTGCGGCATGGCTGCCGTAACCGAAGACCAGGTCGGCATCCTTCAGGCTGCCCGGCAGCGCATCTTTCATGGCGCCCAGCTTCATGGTGTTCGAACGCGGCTCCAGCACGGCCAGGATGCGGGCACTGCTGCCTATCTTCTGGCGCAGGCCGCCCACGGTGGTGGCAATGGCCGTCGGGTGATGCGCGAAATCGTCGTACACGGTGATGGCGTTGACCACGCCACGCACTTCCATGCGGCGCTTGACGCTCTCGAACGTGGCCAGCGACGCGCATGCCTGGGCAATGGGCACGCCCACATGGCGCGCGGCGGCGATGGCCGCCAGCGCATTGCTGCGGTTGTGCTTGCCCGTCAGCGCCCACGCCACATGGCCTTCCTGCTGGCCATTGAAATACACGTCGAAGCTGCCATCGGCCTGCTCTTGCAGTTGCCAGTTGGCATCTTGGCCAAAACTTTCCTTTTCACTCCAGCAACCACGCGCCAGCACGCGCTGCAGCGACGCTTCGTCGCCGTTGAACACCAGGCGGCCGATGCCGGGCACCGTGCGCACCAGGTGGTGGAATTGCGTCTCGATCGCGTGCAGATCGGGGAAGATGTCGGCGTGATCATATTCCAGGTTATTCATGATGGCCGTCTTCGCGTGGTAATGCACGAACTTGCTGCGCTTGTCGAAGAAGGCCGTGTCGTATTCATCGGCTTCGATGACGAAGAAGTCCGAATCGGCGCTCTTGCCGTCGATCTTGCCGCTGAGACGGGCAGAAATGCCAAAGTTCATCGGCACGCCACCGATCAGGAAGCCCGGCGCATAGCCCGCGTCTTCGAGTATCCAGGCCAGCATGGCCGAGGTGGTCGTCTTGCCATGCGTGCCGGCCACGGCCAGTACCCACTTGTTGTGCAAGATATGTTCGCCGATCCACTGCGGGCCGGACACATACGGCAGGCTGCGGTTGAGGATTTCTTCCACCAGCGGGTTGCCGCGCGAGACGACATTGCCAATCACATACAAATCCGGGTTCAGCTTGGTTTGTTCGGGATCAAAGCCCTGGATCAGTTCGATTCCCTGCGATTCCAGCTGGGTGCTCATCGGCGGATACACGTTGGCATCGCAACCGGTGACTTTATGGCCGGCTTCCTTGGCCAGCACGGCCAGGCCGCCCATGAAGGTACCGCAAATGCCGAGAATATGAATATGCATGTGATCAGTGCGAAAGGTGCACGCTTAAGTAAGTAAGACGGTGAGATAAAAAAGAGCAAGTGTGGGATTTTACCTGACGCCATGACTTTTTCCGCTTCGGAGTATCATCTCGCTCATGACGAACGATGCATTTGACGATAGCGCGCAGTTGCGCCAGGAAATCGCCGCCGCTGCCGCGCGCCTCGTGGCGCAGGATGGCGCCGACTATGGCAGCGCCAAGCGCAAGGCGGCGCGGCAGGTCCTGGGCGACGCGCCCAGCCCGCCCAACGTACTGCCCGATAACGACATGATCGAGGAACAGGTGCGGCAATACAATGCCCTGTTCCTGGCCGACAGCCAGCCGGCGCGCCTGTTCCAGCTGCGCACGATCACGCTGCAGGTCATGGAAGCGTTGCAACAGTTTCATCCCCTGCTCAGCGGCCCCGTGCTCAATGGCACGGCCGGCCCCCACGACGAGATCTATTTGCAGCTGTTTGCCGAGAGCGCCAAGGATATCCACATCTTTCTGCTGAATAAAAATGTCGTGCTCGACATGTCGGAAAGCCCGCATTTCAAGGGGGCGCGTTATGATGCGGTCGAGACAGCCAGTTTCTTGTGGAAAAACGAAGGCGTGCACGCAGCCATGTATGAGCTCGACGATATGCGCGGCGCACTGAAAGCCAAGGCGGACGGCAAAGTGCTGCGCACCGACATCGCCGGGCTGCGCAGCCTGCTGGCAACCAGCCTCGCCGATGGCGTGCCGGCTGCCGACTAACATTGATATAGATAAAGTTATGACAAAAAAGAATTGGATCGGCTGCGCCATCGTGGCGCTGATGTTCGGCGCCATGGGCGCCTACGTGGGCTTGAGCAAGGAAAAAGCGAAAGCAGCGGGACCGCTGACGACCACCATCGCGCCCGGCGCGACCGGTCCCGTCAACGAACTGTATGCGCTGTCCCTGCCGGACGCGGCGGGCGCCACGCAAGCCTTGTCGCAATGGAAAGGAAAAAACCTGCTGGTGAATTTCTGGGCGCCGTGGTGTCCTCCTTGCGTGGAAGAAATGCCGGAGTTATCCGAAGTACAAGGCCACTATTCGGCGAAAAACCTGCAAGTGATCGGTATCGGTATCGATTCGGCCAGCAATATTGCCACTTTTGCCAGCAAGGTCAAGATCGCCTATCCTGTGTATGTGTCCGGTTTGAGCGGCACCGACCTGTCGCGTCATTTTGGCAATGCCACCGGCGGTTTGCCCTTTACGGTGCTGATCGGCGCCGATGGCGAAGTCAAAAAGACCTATCTGGGCCGCTTGAAATTTGATCAGTTGCGCGCCGATCTGGATAAATTGTAAATTCGGAGCGTGCTTTTTTCTCTTGCCAATGCGTATCTTTGGCGGCAAAATGCGGAACTTTCGCTAAAACGGTCTTCCATACATGGCAAAAAACCTCCTTCTGCTCAACGGTCCCAACCTGAATTTGCTGGGAACGCGCGAGCCAGAGGTCTACGGCGCCAGCACCTTGGCCGATATCGAGCAGGCAGCAATGGCGCAAGCCATGGCGGCCGGTGCCGACCTGATCTGCTTTCAAAGCAACCATGAAGGCGCACTGATCGACCGTATCCATGCCGCGCGAGCGGAAGGGATCGATGCCATCGTCATCAATCCGGGCGGCCTGACCCATACCAGCGTTGCCTTGCGCGATGCGCTGGCCGGGGTCGCCATCCCGTTCGTGGAAGTCCATATCTCGAATATTTATCAACGCGAAACGTTTCGACATCACTCATTTCTCAGCGCGATCGCGCAGGGGACGATCTGCGGGCTAGGTATCGATGGATATCGGCTTGCCATCGACTTTGCGCTTAAAAAACGTTAATCTACGCGATCTGCACGTATTTAGCGCGGCGATAGGTTCTGGACATCACCGCATCACTCATAAAACAAACTACATTCCTAGGGGTTTTACATGGATCTACGAAAACTCAAGACCTTGATCGACCTGGTCGCCGAATCGGACATCGCAGAGCTGGAAGTGACCGAAGGCGAAAGCAAGGTTCGCATCGTCAAATCGTCGGCCATGCCGCAAAACCAGATGGTCATGATGCAGCCGCAAGGCATGCAAGCCCACTACCAGCCAGGCGCGCCAGCCGCGCCTGCGCCAGCGGCCGCAGTCGTCGCCGCCGAGCCTACGGGCTATGTGGTCAAGTCGCCGATGGTTGGCACCTTCTACCGCTCCTCCGCTCCTGGCAGCGCCGCCTATGTTGAGGTGGGCTCGACCGTCAAGGAAGGTGATACCCTGTGCATCATCGAAGCGATGAAGCTGCTCAATGAAATCGACTCCGATAAAGCCGGTGTCGTGACCCAGATCCTGGTCGAAAACGGCCAGCCGGTCGAATTCGGTCAACCCTTGTTTGTGATCGGCTAAAACCCAGTCCACACGGCCGGCAACGGCCGTTTGCAGTTTTAGCCCCTCACACTTGTTGTTTCGCCGGCTCGCCGGCTCTCACAGACATACGCGAACCTACCATGTTTGAAAAAATCCTGATTGCCAACCGTGGTGAAATTGCCCTCCGTATTCAGCGCGCCTGCCGCGAAATGGGCATCAAAACGGTTGTAGTCCACTCCGAAGCCGACAAGGACGCAAAATACGTCAAGCTGGCCGACGAATCCGTTTGTATCGGCCCGGCACAGTCGGCCCTGAGCTACCTGAACATGCCCGCCATTATCAGCGCCGCTGAAGTGACGGATGCACAAGCGATTCACCCAGGCTATGGCTTCCTGTCGGAAAACGCCGACTTTGCCGAACGCGTCGAGAAATCGGGCTTCGTCTTCATCGGCCCGCGCTCCGAATCGATCCGTTTGATGGGCGACAAAGTGTCGGCCAAGCAAACCATGATCAAGGCCGGCGTGCCTTGCGTGCCCGGCTCGGAAGGTGCATTGCCGGACGATCCGAAAGCGATCGTGCAAATTGCCCGCAAGGTCGGCTATCCGGTCATCATCAAGGCCGCTGGCGGCGGTGGCGGACGCGGCATGCGCGTGGTGCACACGGAAGCTGCCCTGATCAACGCCGTGTCGATGACCAAGACGGAAGCCGGCACGGCGTTCGGCAACCCTGAAGTGTATATGGAGAAGTACCTGGAAAATCCGCGCCACGTGGAAATCCAGATCCTCGCCGACGAACACAAGAACGCCGTCTGGCTGGGCGAGCGCGACTGCTCCATGCAGCGCCGCCACCAGAAAGTCATCGAAGAAGCACCAGCGCCGGGCATCCCGCGCAAACTCATCGAGAAAATCGGCGACCGTTGCGCCGAAGCCTGCCGCAAGATCGGCTACCGCGGCGCCGGCACGTTTGAATTCCTGTACGAAAACGGCGAGTTCTATTTCATTGAAATGAATACCCGCGTGCAAGTGGAACATCCCGTCACCGAGATGATCACCGGCATCGACATCGTGCAAGAGCAGATCCGCATCGCCGCCGGCGAAAAACTGCGTTTCCGCCAGCGCGACGTCTTGCTGTCGGGCCACGCCATCGAGTGCCGCATCAATGCCGAAGATCCGTTCAAGTTCACGCCATCGCCAGGCAAGATCGTGTCGTGGCATGCGCCGGGTGGCCCGGGCATCCGCGTCGACTCGCACGCCTACGCCGGTTACTACGTGCCGCCGCACTACGACTCGATGATCGGCAAAGTGATCGCTTACGGCGCCACGCGCGAGCAAGCGATCCGCCGCATGCAGATCGCGCTGTCCGAAATGGTGGTCGAAGGCATCAACACGAATATCGCCCTGCACCGCGAACTGATGATCGACGCGCGCTTCATCGAAGGCGGCACCAACATTCACTATCTGGAACAGAAACTGGCCGACATGCCGGACCTGGGCAAGAACCTGAATGGCGGCAGCCCCAGCATCGCCAAGAAATCCGAAATCAAGGCGGACGCATGAGCTGGACAGAAATCGTCATCGAAATCGCCCGCGACAACGCCGAGGCCATGTCCGACGCGTTGATGGAAGCGGGTGCCCTGTCGGTCTCGGTGGAAGACGCCGATGAAGGCACGGATGCCGAGCAGCCCCTGTTTGGCGAGCCCGGCATGGAACCGAAGGAAGCGGCGTGGGAACGCAGCCGCGTGGTGGCGCTGACCGACGTCGACGCCGACCAGGCCGCCATCGTGGCGACCGCCGCCGCCGCTGTCAGCATGGCAACGGTACCGGCGTTTACCATGCGCCCCGTGGAAGAGCAGGACTGGGTGCGCCTGACCCAGTCGCAATTCGCCCCGATTCACATCGGCAAGAATATCTGGGTCGTGCCCAGCTGGCACGAGGCACCGGATCCTGACGGCCTGATCCTGGAACTGGACCCGGGCCTGGCCTTCGGCACGGGCAGCCATCCGACCACGCGTTTGTGCATGGAGTGGCTGGAAGCCAATCCCGCCCCTGGCAAGAGCGTGCTCGACTACGGTTGCGGTTCCGGCATCCTGGCCATGGTGGCCAAGAAACTCGGTGCGCAAACCGTGGTCGGCGTCGATATCGACCCGCAAGCGATCGAATCGGCTGGCTTGAATGCCGAACGCAACCAGTGCGAGATCGAATATTTCTTGCCAGACACGTTTGCCACGTCGGCACACGCCACGGCCAAGTTTGACATCGTCGTCGCCAACATCCTGTCGAGCCCATTGAAACTGATGGCGCCGATGCTGTCGGGCAGAGTCGCCGACGGCGGCGCGCTGATCCTGTCCGGCGTGCTGGCACACCAGGCCGAAGAAGTGGCTGCCGCCTACGCACCGTTCATCGAACTGGGTGTCTGGGCCGAGCAAGACGGCTGGGTGGCCCTGCATGGCCGCCTGGGCAGCACGCAAGCGCCTGCGCCCCGCGCGGAAGGTGCATAAGCACAGCAATGGCCCTCGCCACCAAATGCCCCCATTGCAACACGATATTTCGGGTCGCTGCTGACCAGTTGAAGTTACGTGGGGGCATCGTACGCTGTGGCACGTGCAGGGAAGTGTTTGACGGCAATGCCGCGCTGGTCGATCCAGCCGCGGCATCGCCGTTTTTAACATCCGGCCCCGGCGCTGCCGTCCCGCTGTCGACCACCGATCCTGCGAACCACAGCCTGCCGTCCGCCACGGACGACGAACCCATCTATTCTCTCGACTTCGACACCTCGTTCGACCCGTTCGGCATCTTGCCGCCAACGGCGCAGCTCAAGGACGATGAAGACGATGGCGAGCACATCGAGCTGGACCTCGACGTCAGCCTGCCCGACGAGGCGCTGGATGACGCGCCGCTCGAACTACCAGTAGAAACACCGGCAGAGCTGCCTGAACCACCGCTACCCCGCCCAATGGCGCCCTTCAAGCGCCGCCAGGTCGATGACGCGCCCGCCTTCGCCACGTATTTGCGCGACAGCCGCCGCGAACCGAGCCTGGAAACGGTGGCAGCCCCAGTAGTCCCAGCCGAAAAAGTCAGCCTGGACAAGCCCACCCCCGCGCGCCGGGAACCGACGCTGGCCGACCACTCTTTCGAAGCGCTGCCTGCCGCCACCGTTGCGCCGGAGCCAGCCGAAGAGCAGGACGAACCCGTCCTGCCGCCAGCCGACGACGAGCCGGCCTTTGTGATCCAGGGCCGGCGCCGCGAACAGAGCGGCAAGGCCTTGCGCGCGGCCATGGCCATCGGCTCGGTAGTGCTGTTGCTTTTGTTATTGCTGCAAGTAATGACCACCTTCCGCAATCCGCTGGCGGCGCAGTTTCCGCAGTGGAAGCCGACCCTGGTCGCGCTGTGCAAGCTCAGTGGCTGCCAGGTCGACTTGCCGGCGCAGATCGAGGCGCTGTCGATCGAACAGGGTGAATTGCAAACCATCAAGGAACAAACCTTTTCCTACGTCTCGCTGCTGCGCAACCAGAGCCGCAGCGTGCAAGCCTGGCCCAGCATCGAACTGATACTCAACGATGCCAACGACAAGCCGCTCTTGCGCCGTGTCATCGCGCCGCGCGACTACCTGCCGGCCACGATCGATGTGAGCCAGGGCTTTGCGCCGCGCTCGGAACAAACCATCAAACTGTACTTTGCATTAGACCAGCTCACGGCGTCTGGTTACCATATCGCCATCTTTTACCCTTAACCGACACTATCATGACCAAAACATCGCTGATCTGCGGCTCGCTCGCCACCGACACCATCATGCAATTCCCCGGCCGCTTCGGCGAATCGCTGCTGGCCGACCAGTTGCACAAGGTGAACGTGTCCTTCCTCGTGCCCACCATGCGCACGGAGTTCGGCGGTTGCTCGGGCAACATCGCCTACAGCCTGAAGATGCTGGGCGGCGACCCGCGCATCGTCGGCGTCATGGGCCAGGACAGCGCCGCCTACCTGGAACGCCTGCAAAAGCTGGACATTTCCACCGCCAACATCCTGATCAAGGCCGACAGCTACAACGCGCAGTGCTTCGTCACGGCCGATGCGGACAATAACCAGATCAATGCCTTCCACCCGGGTGCCATGTCGTTTGCACATGAAAACCCGATCGCCAATGCGGGCCCGGCCAAGGTTGCCATCATTTCGCCCGACGGCGACCAGGGCATGCTCAAGCACGCCGCCGACCTGGCCGAGCTGGGCATCCCCTTCATGTTCGATCCGGGCCAACAGTTGCCACGCTTCAATGGCGAACAATTGATCGACTTCATCAACAAAGCCACGTATGTGTCGGCCAACGACTATGAAATGGAAATGTTGATGGAACGTACGGGCTTGACCCTGCCGGACATCGCCAGCCGCCTGGACGCGCTGATCGTCACGCGTGGCGAAAAAGGGTCGGAGATCTATACGGACGGCAAGCGCATCGACATTCCTGTCGTGGCCGCCAAGGAAGTGCTGGACCCGACCGGTTGCGGCGACGCCTACCGTGCTGGCTTGCTGTTCGGCATCACCAACGACCTGGGCTGGGAAACCAGCGGCCGCCTGGCCAGCCTGCTGGGTGCGATTAAAATCGCCACGCAGGGCGCGCAAAACCATGTGTTTACGCCAGAAAGCATCGCCGAGCAGTTCGAAGCGGCATTTGGTTACCGCTATTAATATGTAGGTCGTAGGTCGGATTAGCGGGGCGCAGCCACGCGTAATCCGACAACATCATTGGCATCGCGGGTGATGTCGGGTTACGCCAGGCTAACCCGACCTACACCACCATCACCGTCATCGCAGCACAATAATCATCCCCACCAGCACTTGCGCGATCTGCAACAGGATCAGCGCCACCAGCAGCGACAGGTCCAGGCTGCCGACCAGCGGCACGACCTTGCGGAGCGGACGCAGCAGCGGCTCGTTCAGGGCCCGTATAAACGGCGCCAGCGGCGCATGCGGGTTGACCCAGCTGAAGATGGCTTCGATGATCAGCAAGGCCATGAAACCGTAGAGTATCCATTGCAGGAAGCGTTGCAGCGACTTGAGCAGCACCACCTCGACGGGAGCGCGGTCAATAAACAGCACCGAGCTGGCCAGCAGCACGATCAGGAAGGCGCCGATCAGGCTGGCCCAGTCATACCCGCCCACGCCCGGCACCACGCGGCGCAGGGGGCGCACCAGCCAGTCGGACAATTGAAACGTGAATTGCGCCACCGATGAAGGGGGCCGCACGCGTACCGCCTGCATCCAGAAGCGCAGCAGCAATACGCCGCCCAGCAAGGTGGCAATGGTATCAACGATCAATGTAAGGATAACGATCAGCACGACTAATTCTCCAAAAAAAAACCGCTGTGTGATTGAGTCACACAGCGGCGTGTTGCCTCATCCAGGCACCCGTATCGCAAGAATTACGATGGGCGGGTGCTGGTTGGGAATGGCCAGGCTGCAGCCGGTGCCAACACGGTTTTTGCTACAGGTGCGATAGGCGCCGATGGCTTGGCGACAGGCGCTGCCTTCTTCGGTGCGGCCTTTTTAGGCGCGGCCTTCTTGGCGGCTGGCTTGGCGACCACGGCGGCTGGTGCCGCTGGAGCTGCTGCTGCCACGACTGGCGCTGCGGCTGGCTTGGCGGCAGGTTTCGCTGCGGCTTTCGCTGCTGGCTTCGCTGCTACCTTGGCCGCTGGCTTGGCTGCAGGTTTCGCTGCGACCTTGGCGGCAGGTTTCGCTGCTGCTTTGGCGACCGGTTTGGCGGCTACTTTGGCGGCTACTTTAGCTGCTGGCTTGGCGGCAACTTTCGCTACCGGCTTGGCTGCTACCTTGGCCGCTGGCTTGGCGGCCGCTTTGGCTGCCGGCTTCGCTGCTGCTTTGGCGGCTGGCTTGGCTGCCGCCTTGGCGACGACTTTTTTCGCTGCAGGCTTGGCTGCTGCTTTGGCGGCAGGTTTCGCTGCGGCTTTCGCTGCTGGCTTAGCTGCTGGCTTAGCTGCTGCTTTGGCTACCGGCTTGGCAACGGCTTTTTTCGCTGCTGCCTTGGCAGCTGGCTTGGCTGCCGCTTTTGCTGCGGGCTTGGCTGCTACCTTGGCCGCTGGCTTGGCTGCCGCTTTTGCTGCTGGCTTCGCTGCTGCTTTGGCGGCCGGCTTGGCTGCTGCCTTGGCGACGACTTTTTTCGCTGCAGGCTTGGCTGCTGCCTTGGCGACCGGTTTGGCGGCAGGTTTCGCTGCGGCTTTTTTCACTGCTGGCTTGGCTGCTGGTTTTGCTGCAGCTTTTGCTGCTGGCTTGGCAACGGCTTTTTTCGCCACTGGCTTGGCTGCTGCCTTGGCGGCAGGTTTCGCTGCCACTTTCGCGGCTGGCTTGGCTGCCGGCTTGGTTGCCGGCTTTGCTGCTGCCTTGGCCGCTGGTTTCGCTGCGGCTTTTGCTACTGGCTTGGCTGCCACTTTTGCTACCGGCTTGGCAGCCACTTTTGCTGCAGGCTTGGCTGCGGCTTTGGCGACTGGTTTGGCGGCTGGTTTCGCTGCGGCTTTGGCAGCTGGTTTAGCGGCAACCGTCTTGGCTGCGGCTGCCGGCTTCTTCGCGGCAGGAGCAGCCTTGACGGCTGGTTTCTTTACTTCTGATTTCTTAGCGGCTGTTGCCATTTGTCTCTCCTTCATCTGAGATGAGAAATTTAAGCTACAAGATTTAAACCCGTCCGACCCACCACAGGGATAGGCCAGGCGAATTATTCATCGGCACAAACGGTCGTTTGCGCTAATGAATTCGGCACCAGCTGAACTGCTGCAACTCCTCACGTTTGCAGCACTTCAGCCATCGTCGGTGCCACCCTGCTTTATCTCGCAGCTGGTGGCAAAGTCTGAATTCGGTCATTCGTTTTCGATGCCGTGCGTTTTTTCGCTCCTCGCATCGCGCTCGCCACAACACCCATGCGTCAAATAAAAAACCGCCATGCCTGAAAAAATTCGGGCACGGCGGCAGACGAAAACGGTGTGGTTTTGTGCATATCCGTGTAAATCTGTATCCCTGTTTTGCGAGCTTTTTTTGCTACCGCGCTGGTTAAAAAACCCCGCATTCTAACGCTCGCATTTGCAATCTCATAAAGTACACGAAAACCTTGTCAATGCGCAACCGGCACGACACGTTTTCACCCGCTTTTTTGCACGTTACGCGTGCTATCGCACAATCGCGCGGCAAATGCCGCCGCCAGCGTCTCCTGAAATGATTTTTGGGACCCGCCATGCGCCCCTTCGCGGCAGGCGAAATTCCTCGCGCAAGCCTCGTCGCAGCGCTGAATAAAGCATGCATTTTTCCACCGCCATGCACGCGAAAAAAAAAGCGCCGTCACGAGGACGGCGCTTCTTGGTGTAGCCTGAAAAAGGACTATTCCCAGTTCAGCGCACCACCCGTTTGGTACTCGGTCACGCGCGTCTCGAAGAAGTTGCGTTCCTTCTTCATGTCGATCATTTCGCTCATCCACGGGAATGGATTTTCTTCCTGGGCGAACAGCGGCTCGAGGCCGATCTGCTGCGCGCGGCGGTTGGCGATGAAGCGCAGATAGCCCTTGAACATCGGTGCGTTCAGACCCAGCACGCCGCGTGGCATGGTGTCTTCCGCGTACGCGTATTCCAGCTCCACGGCTTGCATGAACAGCACTTTGATCTCTTCGCGGAATTCGGCCGTCCACAGCAGCGGATTTTCCATCTTGATCGTGTTGATCAAGTCGATGCCGAAGTTGCAGTGCATCGATTCATCGCGCAGGATGTACTGGTACTGCTCGGCAGCGCCCATCATCTTGTTCTGGCGGCCCAGCGCCAGGATCTGCGTGAAGCCGACGTAGAAGAACAGGCCTTCCATCAGGCAGGCAAACACGATCAGCGATTTCAGCAGCTTCTGGTCGTTTTCCACTGTGCCGGTGGTAAATGCCGGGTCGGTCAGGGTGTTGATGAACGGGATCAGGAATTCATCCTTGTCGCGGATCGACTTGACTTCGTTGTAGGCGTTGAAGATCTCGCCTTCATCCAGGCCCAGGGATTCCACGATGTACTGGTAGGCGTGCGTGTGGATCGCTTCCTCGAACGCCTGGCGCAGCAGGTACTGGCGGCATTCCGGCGCCGTGATGTGGCGTCGTAAAGGGAGACTGCCCAGCGCGATGTTGTTGAAGGCCAGCAATTTTCCAGTTATAGAAAATGGAAAGTGCACAAAGATACGCCGCGACTATGACGGCGCATAACAACTAAATTTTCCAAATACAAAAAATAAACAGCAGAATAGGAAAAATTTCTCAAGAAATTCTCAAGCTCTCTTTGAATCAATAAATTCTACCCGGCCATGCATTTCAAAAAACATATTAGATTCCGAATATTTTTCATGATTCAATATACGAATGTATTAATGCAGATTCAATCCCATGCCCAAATATTGCAACATTTTTTATCGCTGATATATATAGCGTTTGGAACTCATTCGCAATTTCCTCATTCATCGCAATCCATAATCGAAAAGGATTATTTTTTACACTACCTTTTATCATTGCTTGAATTTCTTTAGTTTTATAAAAATCTTTAAACTTAGTACGGATTGCACCATCTTCATTCGGCGTCTTTCGAAGCTCAATAATAATTGGCAAAAGATCTAAACTTTCACCATCCGCCAACTCTATCTCAAGGCGATTAGTTAAATCCGCAGATATTCTAGAAAACACTGGCTTAGTGAATTTTTTATCGTTCTTCCAAAATGAATGATTAGCAGGCAAATTAAAAAGAAATTCATACAACAATTGATCAGGAGGAAGCACGCCAGGCAACAATACAATATTACTATAATTCTCGACACCCTCCACATCAGCGTCCAAAATTATTAAACTCTTTTTTGAAAATTCAGGTATTTTCTTCTGAACTAATTGAACGTAATTCTTACAACCCAAAGTCACATCCCGCAAGCAATTTACTATTTTCTTTAATTTTCTATTAGTTATTAAAGCGTCATAAAAATCAACACCTTCACGATCTTCAAAATATACATTTATTTTTGGAAATGATACTTCGTCATCTATTGCAATAGTTTGAACATGCAAATCAGCAAAAATATCAGGCCAAGAATAATTTTCACATAGAGTAATTTCACCATATGTATCAGTCAAATATAAAGTTTTATATAACGATGGATCTTTTTCACTTAAAGAATATATTTTTTCTATCATAGTCGGAGAATGTGACGTCATGATAACCTGCAAATTTAAATTCTTACATTCCCTTGCCAACATTTCAATAAATGCAGTTTGTGCAGCTGGGAAGAGACCAGCATCCGCTTCATCAATGAGAAGAATTCCTCCACGATATTGAGAATATTCAGACTTTAATTTCCTGAAGGAAAATATAGCTTGCAAAATCTGCCCTACATTATCCTCTCCGGCAGAAACAGAGTCTTGATCATATGTTGATCCGTGAACCACGACAGAATTTATTGTTCCTCTTGTAGCTGTTACTTCACCTCTGTTTGCGCGATTCAAAAGTTGATTACTCATCCCTTTAAATTCGGTTAAATTTTTCGTCAAAAAATCAATATCGTGCTGTTTATATTCAAGACGATCTGCAATCGGCATTAGTCTTTTTAAACTAAGATAAATGACTGGATGCGTGACATTACGGCTAGAACTCGCACCGTTTGTTTCAGTATTACCACGGACAATAGGTCTAGGATTAACGCGATCCTTGGATTTATAAAGCGCCAACTTTAGGGACAAATCTTTATTTTCAGCAGCATCAAATATTTTTATATCTACGTCCATTGATCCAGAATGATCATGAGCCGGGGAAAAGCGAAAGTGATCTGAAAAAACAGATTCGAAATTATCACCTGATAGGGTTCTATATTTTGAATGAAGATCAACATTTGGAATTTTAGTATAATCTTTACGGAAACTAAACATTTGTGCAACCACACCAAGTATAGTAGATTTAGATGTTCCGTTTTTCCCACAAATTACAGAAATTCTTTTCCCAAATTCAATATTTATATTTTTCAAACCACGAAAACTATTAATTTTTATTATCTTAAGTTCAGTATTTGCAACCTCTGCCTTGCGTGCCATATAGTCTCCAGATATTTATAAAATAATTCCGCAATATTATTAATTTCCATCCCACGGTTGCTGATATCTTCTGTTCTTCTGCATCATTTCGGGAGATTTTAAGTTTTTCGAAAAATATACCAACTCATTTCCACGACGAGCATTTCCATAAGCACTATATGGAAAATTCATTTCCACCTCAGCACTCTCCCCATAACATTCTCGCACTAGTGGGTGATCATCATAAGATACCATCCAAGAGAAATTTAACTTATTTTTAACTAAATTTGCCAAATCTCGATGATCGTTCTCACTGTAATGATTTAAATATAAACCTGGCCCTTTTTCAACATATGGCGGGTCCAAATAAATAAGAGAATTATTTGGCAATAGCGGCTTCATATACAATAGAAAATCTTTTGCATCCAAATTATATATCTTTATTTTTTCACGGTTCATACCCAATAATTCGATACGCTTGATGAGATCCTCTCGATTATACCTAGCATCAATCTTCCATTTTCCGTCTTGTTCTTTCCCGCCAATAACTCCAGCAGCAAGAATACCAGATCGATTAGTACGGTTCAGAAAAAAAGTTGCAAAACCAAGATTTAGAATATCTTCATTATTTTTATTACGCCATATTTCTCTCATAGCATACCAAGTTTTCATACTGCACTCAGTATCCCTGATCAATCGACATAAATTCTCTGTATCATATACAGCCGTTTTCCAAAATGCATAAATGGCACGATCGAAATCATTTAAATGAATTGTATTCACAATGGATCTGAACAATAACTCCAAAGCAAGTCCCGCACCTCCGCAAAAAGGTTCGACATAGTGAGCGTCAGCAATATCATTACTTAATAGCAACTGCTCTACATAAGGTCTTAGCCTTGCTTTTCCACCAGGGTACCGTAATGGGGTCGAATTCGCCATTTTAAATATAAAATCCAATATAAATAACCATTTAACTTACTCTCTGTGCAATCTAATATAAATACATTAAAAAGCTTAAATTTTATTGAAATAAAATTAATTATGATTAATTTTGCATTTTTATTTTATCAGATAAATTTAAATTTTCATCTAACCAACAAAAAAACCCCGCTAATTGCGGGGTTAATATATATTTAAATTATGGCTTATTCCCAGTTCAGCGCGCCGCCGGTCTGGTATTCCGTCACGCGCGTCTCGAAGAAGTTGCGTTCCTTCTTCATGTCGATCATTTCGCTCATCCACGGGAATGGATTTTCCTCTTGCGCGAACAGCGGCTCGAGGCCGATCTGCTGCGCGCGGCGGTTGGCGATGAAGCGCAGATAGCCCTTGAACATCGGTGCGTTCAGACCCAGCACGCCGCGTGGCATGGTGTCTTCCGCGTACGCGTATTCCAGCTCCACGGCTTGCATGAACAGCACTTTGATCTCTTCGCGGAATTCGGCCGTCCACAGCTGCGGGTTTTCCATCTTGATCGTGTTGATCAAGTCGATGCCGAAGTTGCAGTGCATCGATTCATCGCGCAGGATGTACTGGTACTGCTCGGCAGCGCCCATCATCTTGTTCTGGCGGCCCAGCGCCAGGATCTGCGTGAAGCCGACGTAGAAGAACAGGCCTTCCATCAGGCAGGCAAACACGATCAGGGATTTCAGCAGCTTCTGGTCGTTTTCCACTGTGCCGGTGGTAAATGCCGGGTCGGTCAGGGTGTTGATGAACGGGATCAGGAATTCATCCTTGTCGCGGATCGACTTGACTTCGTTGTAGGCGTTGAAGATCTCGCCTTCGTCCAGGCCCAGGGATTCCACGATGTACTGGTAGGCGTGCGTGTGGATCGCTTCCTCGAACGCCTGACGCAGCAGGTACTGGCGGCATTCCGGCGCCGTGATGTGGCGGTAGGTGCCCAGCACGATGTTGTTGGCGGCCAGCGAGTCGGCCGTCACGAAGAAGCCCAGGTTGCGCTTGACCAGGCGGCGCTCGTCGTCCGTCAGGCCGTTCGGGTTTTTCCACAGCTCGATATCACGCTGCATGTTCACTTCCTGCGGCATCCAGTGGTTGGCGCAGCCGGCCAGGTATTTGTCCCACGCCCACTTGTACTTGAACGGCACCAGCTGGTTGACGTCCGTCTTGCCGTTGATGATGCGCTTGTCGTCGGCATTCACGCGGCGCGCCACTTGCTCGGCGTTCGCTTCGGACGGTTCGGCACCGGCCGGCAGGTTCAATTCGGTATTTCCCAATGGCGCTTGCTGCGCCGGACGCGGCACAGCTGCCGACGTGGTTTCATCATCCCAGGACAACGACATAATCTTCTTCCTTTCCATGCCGGCGAGCCGGCGATCCGCAACAGGCCCGTTGAATCGGACAATGCGGACATTAACAACATTGAATCAGCCCAGCAGCGCTGGGCTGACAACTAAAATTTTACTGGCAGGCTTCGCATTCTTCAAAGCCGTCATCCCCCGGACGCAGGTAGCAGGCTTCGCCATCGGCGTCGTCCGCTGCAGCTGCCACCACGGGTACCACCACGGCGGCAGCGGCTGCCGCCACGATCGCTGCCTGTGCGCTCTGGGCGCTGGCCGACATGCCGCCATCGACTGCCACGGCGTTCAGGGCACCCGTCTTGGAGGTCGATTTCTCCATGTGGGTAGCGGCGATGGTACGCAGGTAGTAGGTGGTTTTCAGGCCACGCAGCCATGCCAGCTTGTAGGTCTCGTCGAGCTTCTTGCCCGATGCGCCAGCCATATAGATGTTCAGCGACTGGGCCTGGTCGATCCACTTCTGGCGACGCGAAGCCGCTTCCACCAGCCAGCTTGGCGACACTTCAAAGGCGGTGGCGTAGATGTCGCGCAAGTCTTGCGGGATGCGGTCGATCTTCACCAGCGAGCCGTCGAAATACTTCAGGTCGGAGATCATGACTTCATCCCACAGGTCGCGCGCCTTCAGGTCGCGTACCAGGTAGCCGTTGATCTCGGTGAATTCACCCGACAGGTTCGATTTCACATACAGGTTCTGGAACGTCGGCTCGATACAGGCCGATACGCCGATGATGTTCGAAATCGTCGCCGTCGGGGCGATCGCCACGCAGTTCGAGTTGCGCATGCCGAACTTGGCGATGCGTTCGCGCACCGGGGTCCAGTCCATGGCCGACGAGGAGTCGACTTCCAGGTAGCCGCCGCGCTCTTCGGCCAACAGTTTGACCGAGTCCTGCGGCAAGATGCCACGATCCCACAGCGAACCGGCATACGATTCATAGCGGCCGCGTTCTTCGGCCAGTTCCGTCGACGCCAGGTAGGCGTAGTAGCACACCGCTTCCATCGAGGTGTCGGCGAAGCTGACGGCGGCGTCCGAAGCGAACGGGATGCGCATCATGTGCAGGCAGTCCTGGAAGCCCATCACGCCCATGCCGACCGGACGGTGGCGCATGTTCGAATTGCGCGCCTTCTCGACCGCGTAGTAATTGATGTCGATGACGTTGTCGAGCATGCGCATGGCGGTGCGCACGGTCTTGGCCAGCTTGACGTGATCGAGCTTGCCTTCCTTCATGTGCGCCGGCATGTTCACGGAACCGAGGTTGCAGACGGCGATTTCGTCAGGGCCCGTATTCAGCGTGATTTCCGTGCACAGGTTCGAGCTGTGGACGACGCCGACGTGCGACTGCGGGCTGCGGATGTTGCAAGGATCCTTGAACGTGATCCATGGGTGGCCCGTTTCAAACAGCATCGACAGCATCTTGCGCCACAGGTCCAGCGCGGCGATCTTCTTGAACGAGCGGATTTCGCCGGCGGCTGCCTTGGCTTCGTAGCCCAGGTAAGCCTTTTCAAAGGCCTTGCCGACCAGGTCGTGCAAATCTGGCGTTTCGGATGGCGAGAACAGGGTCCACTCGCCTTTTTCCATGACGCGCTTCATGAACATGTCGGGAATCCAGTTCGCCGTGTTCATGTCGTGCGTGCGGCGGCGGTCGTCGCCCGTGTTCTTGCGCAGGTCGAGGAATTCCTCGATGTCCATGTGCCAGGTTTCCAGGTAGGCGCAGACGGCGCCCTTGCGCTTGCCGCCCTGGTTGACTGCCACGGCCGTGTCGTTGACCACTTTCAGGAACGGCACCACGCCTTGCGACTTGCCGTTGGTGCCCTTGATGTGGGCGCCCAGGGCGCGCACTGGCGTCCAGTCGTTACCCAGGCCGCCGGCGTACTTGGCCAGCAGCGCGTTGTCCTTGATGGCGTCGTAGATGCCTTCCAGGTCGTCCGAGACGGTGCTCAGGTAGCACGACGACAGCTGCGAGCGCAGGGTGCCCGAGTTGAACAGGGTCGGCGTCGAGCTCATGAAGTCGAACGAGGACAGCAGATTGTAGAACTCGATGGTGCGCGCTTCGCGGTCCGCTTCGTTCAGCGACAGGCCCATGGCCACGCGCATGTAGAACGCCTGCGGCATTTCGATGCGCACGTCATGGATGTGCAGGAAGTAGCGGTCATACAGCGTTTGCAGGCCGATGTAGCCGAATTGCAAGTCGCGGTCGGCAACGATGGCCTTGGCCAGGCGTTCCAGGTCGAAACTGGCAAGTACCGGGTTCAGCAGGTCATTGGCGATGCCCTTGGCGATATATTGCGGGAAATACGTCAGGTACTCGGCGGCAGCGGCCGCTTGCGGCACTTCCTTGCCGAACACTTCCTTGCGCACCGTGTGCAGCAGGATGCGGGCCGTGACCTGGCTGTATGCCGGATCTTTTTCCATCAGCGCGCGCGCCGCCAGGATGGCCGACTTGTGCAGCTCTTCGACGGGCACGCCGTCGTACAGGTTCTTCACCGTTTCCGCCAGGATGGCGTCGGCATCGACGTGCTTTTCCAGGCCGGCGCAGGCGGCGTTGATCAGGTCGCGCACTTCCTGCATGTTCAGCAGGCGGCGCACGCCGTTGTCAGTGACGTTCAGCTGGGGTGCGGTCACTTGCGCGGAAGCGCCCAGCGCCTCCTTCTGCAAGCGGCGCTCTTCCATGTGCTTGGCGCGGTACAGCACGTAGGCACGCGCCACATCGTGCTCGCCCGAACGCATCAGCGACAGTTCCACCTGGTCTTGCACGTCTTCGATATGGAAGGTGCCGCCACCCGGATGGCGGCGCACCAGCGCGGCGACGACGCCGTCGGTCAGTTGCTCCACCAGTTCGCGGACGCGTGCCGAAGCGGCGCCCTGGCCGCCGTTAACGGCCAAAAACGCCTTGGTCATGGCGATGGCGATCTTCGAAGGCTCAAATGCCACCACCGCGCCGTTGCGGCGGATGATGCGATAGTCGCCCAATGCCGCGCCGGTGCTCGCCACACTATTGGCCGCGCCTGGCGCTGGCGATACTGGCGTTGGATGGATGGAAATATCTTGTGGTGATTGCATTGAAGCTCCCGTTGTCAGCTAAAGTCAGCCTGCAGTTTTGCTGCCGCGTGTGTTGTTGAATAGAACGCCCGATGGTCAGGGTTTCTTCAGGTATTTGTTGCTAGATAATAAATAATATACAGCCGAAAATCAGACGGCCAACCTGTACAGCCCGGCTGGCGCGAAACACGATCAAGGGTGATGAAACGCCAGTTCCCGTTGCCATATCAACAAACAGGGTAGCTTTGGTAATAATTCTGAAAATGTCTGTGATGGCACTACATATAGTCTTTAAATCCAAGTTATGCACTAATTGTAGTGCCCATCGAAAGGCGATGCAATAGTTTTCCGGCATCCGCCAGCGTAATTTTTTGTATTTTCATATACGATTTCGGTTGACTTTTCAGGGCACGGATGGAAAGCCCAATCCCCGCGTAGTAAGCGCTAACGCAGGCTGCCCGCGCATAGTTTCCAGCCAGCATACTTGATAAAAATGCCAGTCAAAAAACGGCCCCGGATCCGTCTTCCGCCCCGGCGCAATATGCGCGTGGCCGCGCACCTGGGACAAGTCATAGCGCGCCACCAGCGCCGCCGTCAGCGCCGCCAGCACGCGGTATTGCTGCGGCTGGAAGGGGACAAAGTCCGTGCCCTCCATTTCGACACCGATGGAATAGCCATTGCACTGCGGGCGCCCTTCGAACGTGGACGCACCGGCATGCCAGGCACGTTGATCAGTAGAAACATATTGCAACAGAGCACCATCGCGCCGCACAAAAAAGTGCGCCGACACCTGCAAGCCACGCAGGTCGGCGAAAGAAGGATCGGCATTATAGTCTACCCGGCCGGTAAACAAGTCCGACACATGCGGTCCGCCAAAGTGGCCGCCCGGCAAGCTGATGTTATGGATCACCAGCAAATCGACTTGCGCACCGTCCGGGCGCGCATCGTGGTATTGGGAGTCATAGCGCAGCGCGCCGTCGCACCAGCCGTCTTCATCTATCGTCCATGCTGTCATCAAGATAACGCTTCCTGTATCGTCAATTTCTGCATGCGGTACCGCAACTGGCGCACGCTCAGGCCCAGCTGGCGCGCCGCCCGTGCGCGGTGATAGCGCGCCTGCACCAGCGCCTGCATGATCATGTCGCGCTCGGCCTGGCGTAAATACATGTCCAGCGGCAAGGCGGGCGGCACGCCATATGCCGCCATGCCGGGCAGGCACAGTTGCCGCTCCGGCAAGTCCGGCAATGCCGCCGGCGCCTGCAGCGGCATGCTGCCCGCCACTGACGGCAAGGCCAGCGCGTCGAGCGCGATCACGCCGCCGTCGGCAAAGGCCAGCGCCCGCTCCAGTATATTTTCCAGTTCGCGCACATTGCCGGGAAACGCATACGCGGCCAAAGCCGCCAGCACCGGCGGCGCCAGGCTCACGGCCTGGCGTGGTGCCAGACGCGCCAGGATCACCTCACATAATACCTGCAGATCGCCGCGCCGCTCGCGCAATGGCGGCAGCGCCAGCTCGATCACATGGAGGCGGTAAAACAGATCCTGGCGAAACGTGCCGGCGGCCACACCGCGCGCCAGGCCATGCTGACTGGCGCACAGGATGCGCACGTCGACGGCCTCGTCAGTACTACCGCCCAGCTTGCGCACGCGCCGCTCCTGCAGCACGCGCAACAGCTTGACCTGCATGGCCAGCGGCAGATCGTCGACTTCATCGAGCAGCAAACTGCCGCCATGGGCCGCCTGGAACAATCCCTGGCGCTCATGCGCCCCCGTATAGGCGCCCTGGCGGCAGCCGAAGAATTCGGCCTCCATCAACGCTTCGGGAATCGCGCCGCAGTTGACGGCAATAAAAGGGAAGCTGGCGCGCGCACCCTGCGCATGGATGGCGCGCGCCGCCAATTCCTTGCCTGTGCCCGATTCGCCGCGGATGGCCACCGGCGCGCCACAGCGGGCGATGCGGCCGATCTGCGCGCGCAGCGCCTGCATGGGCAGCGAATTGCCGCTCAGTTGCGGCGCCGGTGGCATGCCGGCGGCGGTCACGCTATGCGGGCTGGGGCGGGGAATGGACATGGGACGCGCCTTTCTGCAATGGCGGCAACGAAGCGCCTGCTGCAGATGCTACGCCGGATGGATGCCGGAGGACGTTACGATACGGATGAGCAACGCGCGCGGGCCCGCCCTTACAAGGTGGCGTGCGCGTGGCTGCAGTAATCGTGGCCCTTGGCCTGCACGTTTTCCGAGGCCGGGTAGTACACGCCGCAGTGGGCGCAGCACAGCATCAGTTCGGCATCAGGCAATTCCTGCGGCCGGCCAGGCGGCGCAAACGGGTTCGGCTGCTGTTGCTGCTGCTGCGCGCGGGCGCGTTGCTGCATGCCCCGGATCTTGCTGCGGATAGCAAACAGCACCAGGAACACCAGCGCCAGCCAGAATAAAACACGTGTCATGCGAATCCTCGGTGTAAAACCACTTCCAGTACAAAACGGCTGCCGACATAGGCCAGCAGCAAGGTGGCGAAACCGGCCAGGGTAAAGCTCAGGGCCGTCTTGCCGCGCCAACCGCGGAAGCGCCGGCCTGCCAGCAGCGAGGCAAACAACAGCCACGACAACATGGTAAACACCGACTTGTGATCCCAGGTCAAGGCCTTGCCAAATAATTGTTCGGAAAACACGATGCCCGACAGCACGGTCAGGCTCAGCAGAATGAAGCCCAGACCGATCATGCGAAACAGCAACTTTTCCATCGTCAGCAGGGCTGGCAACTGGTCCAGCGCGCTGCCGATGAAGCCGCGGCTTTCGCTGCGCGTATGCAAACGCGATTCCTGCAGCGCCATCAGCACGGCGTGAAAGGCGGCAATCGTCAGGGTGCTATAGGCGAGCACGGCCACGGCAATATGCCAGCCGAAGACGGCCGACTTGCCTTCCATGCTGACCTGACTGCCAGGAAAGGCCCAGGCCAGGCCGATGGCGATGACGGCGCTGGGCATGACCATGCGGCGCAGTCCATCCAGACTGAAATTGCGGTTCTCTATCCAGTAGGCGCCCACCGATACCCACAGCGCGGCCGACAGCATGGCGGAAAAGCCGAAGCGCAAGGTGCCCGGCGCCATCAGGTCGAACCACAGGGTGGCGGCGTGCGCCAGCCAGGCGACGCCGGTCAGGCCGGCAATGAGCCGGGCACGGGACGAGGGAAGCACCGCGCACGCCGCGTACAACAGGGCGGCGATAAGAAAGAAATAGATCTGCATAGTTTAAGTTTACACCATAGCCGACAAGCGCGATTCAAGCGACAGCCAGGGTGACAGGCATTCCGCCGCCAGCCAATGCTGCAAGCCTGCCATGATATCGCGCCTGAGGCGCAACGGGGTAGCGCACCCTCAAGATTTTGGCAATCTTTCGCACCACCTGCCTATATATCAGTGTGCCGCAAAAAATGATGGCCCGCTCAAGCGGGCCATCGGGCACTGCCAATCTCCGGCTTACTTTACATTCAAGCTCTTTTTCGCCTGCTCCAGCAAGTCCGTCTTGACCCACTCCTTGGCCACGGGCGGCTTCGTCATGCGGCCCACGCCCGTTTTCACCATCACATCGGTGGTCACCTGGATATGCTCGGGCGAGATGTCGTACGAATACGGCGAATTGCTGATCGCATCGTCGAAGTCATCCTTCGTGATCTGGCCGCGGAACACGACTTCGCGCACATACTTTTCCGCCGTCGCCTTGTTGTCGATAAAGGTCTTGGTCGCTTCGACGAAGCAGCGCATGAATTTTTCCGCCACCGGACGGCGTTCTTTGTAGAACTTTTCCGTCATCACCATGGTCCGCACGGGTTCGCCGATCGGCGTGTCGTACGGTTTCAGGATTTCCGTACCAAAACCTTTGTTGATCGCCTGCGACGATTGCGGTTCCGACTGCATCATGGCGTCGATATTCTTGCCCATCAGCGCCTGGTTCAAGTCGGCGTAGGCCAGGAACACCAGTTGCACATCCTTGCCCTTGGTGTCGGCATACGTCAGGCCCGCTTGCGCCAGCTCGGCCAGCAGCAGCACTTCCTGGATGCCGCCGCGCGTCACGCCCACGCGCTTGCCCTTCAAATCCTTGACGCTGGCAATCTTTTGCCCGGCGCCCCCCACCAGCCGCGCTCCGCCTTTGGCAAAGCCGGCCACCACATAGATGGGCGCGCCGCCGGCACGGCCGGAAATGGCCGCTTCGGACGCCGTCGCACCCACGTCCAGCTCGCCGGCGATAATCGCCTGCATCACATCGAGGCCCTTGGCGAAGATATGCTCTTCGACCTTGATGCCGCACTTGGGCGCAATTTCCTTGATGTACGACACGGCGCCGTAGTGGGCGAATTTCAAATTACCCAGGCGCACGACTTCCTGTGCCTGGGCCTGCACGGCGCCCATGCCGAACGCCAGCATGAGGGCGGCGGCGATACCGGTCTTCAAGGTTGATTTCTTCTGCATCGGGTTCTCCTGTGGTGGTTGGTGTGTGCCCGCAAGGGCATTAAACACAGCTTTTTTTATTATGGGAGATAGTACCGCGTGTTGGGGGCAGGGCAACATTTTTTTGCCCTGGCCAGCCCGCCCTGTTTAAAACGTGGCGCGCAGGGTCACGCTCGCATTGCGTGGCGCGCCATACCAGTTGCCGCCGCCTGAGTAGCCCGTCTTTTCATAGTAGCGCTTGTCAAAGAGATTATTGACGTTCAGGGCCAGCGACCAGCGGGGATCGATGCGGTATTGCGCCAGCGCGCTCCAGACGGCATAGCCGCCCTGCGTAAACTGGAAGTCCTGCACGGCGCCGGCGCGCGTGAGCACCGTGCCACTCGTGTAGCTGGCGCTCTGGATGGCGACGTTGCCGCCCACTTTCCAGGCAGACCAGGCGCCAGGCAAGGTATACGCCGTCGACAGCTTGAACAGATGCTTGGGCGTGATGCTGCTGAAAGGCAAGCCCGTGCTGTCATTCTTGCTGTGGTTAAAAGTATAGCCGGCGGCGGCCTGCAAGCCAGGCAAGAGTTCGCCGCCCACTTCCATATCCACGCCACGGCTGGTCACCTTGCCTTGCGGCAGATAGCAGCAATTGCCCGCATACAGATCGGTTTCTTCCGGATAACTGGGGTCGAGCACAGCCTCGCCATTGCGTTCGACATGGAACAGGCTGAAGGTGGCATTCAAGCGCCCGTCGAGCAGTTCACCCTTGAAGCCGCCTTCATAGCTCTTGCCCGTGATTGGCTTGAGCGAGGTGCCCGGCATCGGCCCCGCCTTGTACAGCGCCTGCGGCTTGAAGATGGCGGAATAGCTGGCATATGCCGACCACTGTGCATTGAGGTCGTAAATGATGCCGCCATACGGCGTCAGCTTGGTCGGCTCGCTGAAGCGGCTGTCCGAGTCGGGCGCCCACACGCCCGTGTCGCCATCGAGGGATGCCACGTATTGCTTGAATTTGTAACGGGCCAGGCGCGCGCCCAGCACCACGTGCAGCTGGTCGCTGGGATGCAGGCGCACGGTGCCATACGCGCCATACTGTTCCTGCTCCCATGGATGAAAACGGTACCAGACAGGGCCATTGTCGCCACCGGCCCATGGCGTGGCATCGGGATTGAAAGGATTGGCCGGCGTACTGCCGGCCCCCGTCTGCCGGGCCGAATCCCAGTAGCTCGTGACCTTCTGCCGGTCGGCTCCCAGCAGCAACTCGTGCGTGCGTCCCAGCAACTTGAAATTGCCCGTCAGATTCAGGTCCAGCACATTCTGGTGATTCCAGGCATTGTTGCGCGTACCGGCCCACACCACGCCATCGCTGCCGCCAGGCTGCACGGCGCCGGTGGTAAACGTGCCGCGTCCCTTGGCGCTCTGCTCGACGTGGCTGGCATTCAATTTCAGTTTCCAGCCAGTGGCAAAGCGGTGTTCAAGCTGGGCAAACAGTTCCGTGACCGCATTGTCGACATACCCCCAGGGCTGGCTCAGATTGGTCGAGCGCGGCAGCTGCAAATCCGTGCCATCGGCATAACGGGGCAGACCGGAACCACTGCCATTCGTATCGCGCTTGCTGTGCGAACCACCCACTGTCAACAGCGATCCCGTGGGCAGGTCCGCTTCCAGCACCGCGTACACGAGTGCCTTTTCCGTACGGAAGTGGCGCATGAAGGAGCCATCATTTTCATACATGGCCACCACCCGCCCGCGCAGCCGTCCATCGTCAGTGAGCGGGCCCGTGGCGTCGATATCGGCGCGATAATTGCTCCAGCTACCCGCCGACAGCGCGGCCGCCAGTTGCCGCTGCTCCAGCGGTTTCTTGCGCGCCAGATTGATGATGCCGCCCGGATCACCGGCGCCGGACAGCAGACCGGACGCGCCGCGCATCACCTCGACCCGGTCGTACATCGCCATGTCCTGGATCGCCGTCGCGGTGTAGCTGCCGATATTGAAGGGCGCGCCGCCATCGATCTGCATGCTGTCGATCTGGAAGCCCCGCGAATAGAAATTGTAGGCATGGCCGTTTACGCGCTGCAAGGTGATGCCCGGCGTCAGCGCCATGGCGCCACCGATATCCTTGACGTCCTGGTCATCGAGCTGCTGGCGCGTCACCACCGATACTGACTGGGGAATTTCGCGAAACGACTGGTCCGTCTTCGACGCGATGCTGGTGACGCGGCTGGTGTACGAACCCGTGCCTTCCGTGCTGCCGTCGGCGGCGCGGCGCGCGCGCACGCGGATCGCGGCCAGGGTTTGCTCATCAGCGGCGCTGGCAGCGGCGGCGGCTGCGGGCGCCGCTTTTTGCAAGGTATAACTGCCGTCGCTGCGGCCGACGAGTTCCAGGCCGCTGCCGGCCAGCAGGCGCGCCAGCGCCTCGCGCGGCGTATAGCTGCCGCTCAGGGCCGGGCTGCTCAGGCCCGCCGTCAGGGCCGGATCGAACGACAGGGCGATGCCCGTCTCGACGGCCAGGGTGGACAGGTTGCGGCCCAGGGGTCCTGACGGCAGCGCGATGCTGCGCGCGGCGGGCGCGTCCGGCGATGCGGCATGGGCGGGCGCCGCCATGGCCAGCACGGCCAGGTGGACGGCGAGAAAAACGATGGAACGGAGGGGAGTTGCAGGCATGACGTTTCCTTTACATGGCAATGGGATCTTCTTTCCCTTGCCAGCCCGGCGCGAAAAAAGTGTCAGGTTTTTCCACCTATTTATTCGGCCGCATCCAGGGTCACCCAATAGCCGCCAAGGCGCGTGCGCGCCGCCACAGGATAGGTCGATACCAGCATCACCAGCGCCGCATCCGTGTCCGTGATGGGAAAGGCGCCCGAGACGCGCACGCCGGCCACGCGGGGATCGCAGCGCACGATGCCGGGCCGGTAGCGGCCCAGTTCCAGCGTAAAATCGTGCAGGCGCATGTCGTCGGCCAGCAGCATGCCGCGCTGCCACGCCAGCGCGCCGCCGTCCAGCGCAGCCGGTTCGCCGATGGCCGCCGCCGTGAAGGCCACCTGCCGTCCCGCTGGAATGATGTGCTGCGCACCGCTGCGCGCCTGCACGCGCACTCGGCTTTCCCGCACCGCCAGCCGCGTCCGGCCATCATCCTGGCGCACGGAAAACTGCGTGCCCAGCGCTTCGAGCCGGCCTTCGGCCGTGACGACAAGGAAGGGACGGCGCTGCGCATCGGCGGCAGTCTGCACGGCGATTTCGCCGCGCCGCAGGGTCAGCAGGCGCTGCGCGCCATCGAATTGCACGTCCAGGGTGGTAGCCGTATTGAGGCTGATGCGGCTGCCATCGGCCAGCACGATGTCGCGCCGCTCGCCGGTGGCCGTGCGGTAATCGTGGCGCCAGCCCTGCTGCTCCATCAGCAGCCAGGCGCCGGGCACCACCGCCAGCAAGGCGGCCAGTTTCAGCAGCGCGGCGCGGCGCGCCGAGCTGCGGTCCAATTCGCGCGAGCGGTCCAGCGCCGGCATGGCCAGCTCCGGCGGCAGGCCGCCCAGTTTTCCCAGCAACGCTTCGGCACGCTGCCAGGCACGCGCATGTTCCGGGTCGCTGGCGCGCCAGCGCTCACAGGCAAGCCGCTGCTGCGCGCTGGCCGCGCCCGAGTGCAGCTGCATCAGCCAGTCGGCCGCCTGCTCGAGCACGCGTGGATCAATCGGAACACGGGCGCCCACGCTAGTCGCCATCGAGCTGCAGGCATGCCAGGAACGCCTGCTTCATATAGCGCTTAACGCTGGCCAGCGACACGTCCAGCCGCACGGCGATGGCGTCATACGTGAGCCCTTCCAGCTGCGACAGCAAAAAGGCACGCCGCACGACAGCCGGCAGGGAATCGAGCATGGCGTCGACCTGGTGCAGGGTTTCCAGGATCAGCAATTGCTCTTCACACGATGGCGCTTGCAGTTCGGGCAACAGGGCGATGGCGTCGAGATAGGCGCGTTCGAGCGCCTGGCGCTGATACCAGTTGATCAGGATGCCCCGCGCCACCGTCGTCAGGTAGGCGCGCGGCTGGCTGATAGCGACGATGTCGCGCCCGGCCAGGATGCGCACGAAGGTATCGTGCGCCAGATCGGCCGCGTCAAAGGCATTGCCCAGCTTGTAGCGCAACCAGCCATGCAGCCAGCCGTGGTGCTGCTGGTACAGCGCCTGGGCGGCATGCGTGGGAGAAGAGTGGTCTTGCTGTAGGGCGAAGTCGGCGGCCGACATGGGCATCCTTTCCTGTCAGGCGCCTGGCACCAATGCAAATAAGAATTATTCTCATTTTAGCCGAAACAACAACGCCGGCGCAATGCCTGGCCGCGATGGCAGGCATGGCGCCGGCGTTTTTACAACCGTTTTTACAACACCTACTGTCCGGCCAGCGCCACCACCGGATCGAGTCCCGACGCCTTGCGCGCCGGCATGAAGCCAAACACCAGCCCCGTCACCACGGCGCAGGCAAACGCGCCGGCGATGGCGCTCAGCGAAAAGATCACCGGCACGTCCCATACCAGCAGCAGGCCGGCCACCGTCACGCCGACCACGATGCCGGCCACGCCGCCCACCACCGACACCAGCACGGCTTCGGTGAGGAACTGGCGCAGGATGTCGCGCCGGCGCGCGCCCGTCGCCATGCGGATGCCGATTTCGCGCGTGCGCTCACGCACCGTCATCAGCATCACGTTCATGACGCCGATGCCGCCCACCACCAGCGACACGGCAGCGATCAGGCTGAGCATCATGGTCATGTTGTCCTGCGTCTTGGCTTCGGCGGCGATCGACGCGGCCGCGTTGCTGATGCCATAGTCGCGGATGCGGTGGCGTTCGAACATCGTGGCGTCGACCGCCGCCTCCACTTCCGTCACGCGCTTGACGTCGGCCACCGCCATGACGGTGTAGGTCGGCTCGCGCTGGCCGAAGACGCGGATGCCGGCCGTGGAAAACGGCAGCAGCAGCACGTCGTCTTCATCCTTCTCGCCCGTCAGCGCGCCCTTCGCGCTCATCACGCCGATCACCTGGAAAGGCACATTGCCGATCAGGATGCTCTGCCCCACGGGATTGGCCACGTCGGGCATCAGCTTTTCGGCCAGGTGCGCGCCCAGCACGGCCACGGTGGCCATCTCGCGCTCGTCTTCTTCGGTAAAGAAGCCGCCCTTGGCCACCGGCCAGGTCTGGATCTGCGGCAGGGCCGGGCCCGTACCGCGCACATACGTCTGCACGTCGAGGTTGCCGTGGCGTATCACCTTGTTGCCCGTGACATTCGGCAGCACGTGGGTGATGCCCGGTACATCCTTGAGCGCATCGAGGTCGGCCAGGGTGATGCTGCGCCCGGGGATGCGCGAACTTTCGCCGCGCGACGCCATGTACAGCAGGTTCGAGCCGAACGCGCCCAATTGGGCCATCACTTGCTGGCGCGTGCCCAGGCCGATGGCCAGCATGACGATCACGGAAGCGACGCCGATGACGATGCCCAGCAGGGTCAATCCCGTGCGGAAGCGGTTGATCCACAGCACGCGCCAGGCGGCGCGCGCCGCGTCGAGCAATTCCGTGCCCAGCGACGCGCCTGTATCGTGGGCGGCGCGCGACATGTCCAGCGGCGGCAGGGCCGTCGACGTAGCGGGGATGGCAATGGCGCCCGAATCTGCGATGATTTCGCCATCGCTGATCTCGATCACGCGGCGCGCCTGGGCCGCCACCTTGCGGTCATGCGTAATGAGGATGATGGTGTGGCCCGCGTCGGCCAGTTCGCCCAGCAGGGCCATGACTTCGGCGCCGCTGCTGCTATCTAGCGCCCCCGTCGGTTCATCGGCAAGGATGATGCGCCCGCCATTCATCAGCGCGCGCGCGATCGACACGCGCTGCTGCTGCCCGCCCGATAATTGATTCGGCCGGTGGTCGAGCCGGTCACCCAGGCCCAGGCGCTTGAGCAGCGCTTCCGAGCGGGCGTGGCGGGCCGCGGCCGGCATGCCCGCGTACAGGGCCGGAACTTCCACGTTCTCGCGCGCCGATTCGGTGGCGATCAGGTGATAGCCCTGGAAGACGAAGCCGAACGCTTCGCGCCGCAGCCACGCCAGTTCATCGGGATTCAGGCTGGCCACGTCCTGGCCGGCGAAGCGGTAGGTGCCGTCGCTGGGGCGGTCAAGGCAGCCGAGCAAATGCATCAGAGTCGATTTGCCGGAACCGGACGCGCCCACGATGGCGACGAATTCACCGGCGCCAATGGACAAGGTCAGGCCGCGCAGCACTTCCACGGCCGGCGCGCCGTCGTGGCCGCCGTAGCGCTTGCGGATGCCGGCAAGTTCAATCAGTGGCGCCGGCTGGCCAGGTTCTCCAGGTTGCCCCAGTGACGCGGCCTCGCTCATGGCACTCATAACTGGAACCTGCTGGCGCCGCTGCTGGCCGGCTGCTCGCCCGTGACCAGCAATTCACCTTCGCGCAAGCCTTGCAGCACTTCCGCGCTGAGGCGGTTGCGCACGCCCACGGTGACGGCGCGCGTATCGACCTTGCCGTCCGCATCCATCACGCGGGCCGTGAACTGCCCCGGCTTGGCGCCTTCTTCCGTCGACGGTTTCAGGGCCGGCAAGGGCACGGCCAGCACATTGTTTGCCGCTGCCGTGACAAACACCACCTGCGCCGTCATCTGCGGCATCAGTTCACCATCGGCGTTATCCACGTCGAACAGCACGGTATATAAAATCACCTTGCTGGTCGATGGCGCCAGGGCCGTGCCGGCAGCGGAACCACCGGGCACCGGCGGGGCCGGCAGCACTTGGCGCACCTTGCCGCTCCAGCGCCGCTGGTCGCCGCCGAGGGTGGTGAAGTACACGGGCATGTCCGGGCGCACGCGGCGCACGTCCGCTTCCGACACTTCCGTCCATACCGTCATGGCCGACAGGTCGGCGATGCGCAGGATGTTCGGTGTCTGGTACGTGGCGTTCAGGGTCTGCCCTTCCTTGGCGTCCAGGCCCACCACCTTGCCAGCCATGGGCGCGTAGATGCGCGTATAGCCGAGGCGCGCTTCGTCCGCCTTCAGGCTGGCCTGGGTCTGGGCTATCTGCGCCTTCAGGTGGTCGATCTTGGCGCCGGCCGAGGCCAGCGTGGCTTCGGCCGTTTCCAGGTCGGCCAAAGGCGTCGAGTCGAACTTGGCCATCTGCTTCTGGCGGCCATGCTGCTGGCCGGCCAGCCGGTGCTGCGCCTGCTGGTCGGCCAGCTGCGCGCGCAAGCCCGCCAGGGCGGCGCGGCCCGCGTCGACCGTGGCTTGCTGCACGCTGGGGTCGATCTCGGCCAGCAACTGGCCCTTTTCCACGGCGCTGCCGGGCTGCACGTGCAGGCGCGTGATCTGGCCCGACACCTGCGCGCCCACGTCGACATAGGTTTGCGGCTGCAAGGTGCCGATGGCCGTGACGCTGGCCTCGATATTGCCGCGCTTGACGGGCGCCGTGTCGAACACGGTGGCCGGGCCACGCGTGGCCCACAGGGCACCGGCGCCAAACAGCGCCAGCAAGACCGCGCCACCGAGGATGCGGGCGCGGCGGGAAGGCAGGCGGGCCGCCATCAGGAAGCCGCCTTCAGTACATTCAAAACATCAATCGGTGTCGCCAGGCGTGAAAAATACATCGGTCTATCCTTGAAAATGGCGGTGGTCATCACCGCAGGAACGTCACAAGCCCTGCCAGCGCGGCGACGGCTGCCAGCAGGGAACTACGAAACAGCAAGCGGGGGGCATACGGCAGCAGCAGGGCCACCAGCAGCGCTCCCGCGCCGATGAATCCCAGCCAGGCGACCACGCCGACGGTAGCGCTCCAGCCGGCCACGCAAGGCCAGATGGCCAGCGCCAGCAGGATGGCGCCCGCCAGTTGCAGCGCGCGCCGCACGTTCGGCGCCACGTCCCTGCCCCAGACCTGGCCATGGTGGCGGTCCATCGCCAGCGACAGGCTGGCCATGCCCGCATACGACAGGCCCAGCGCGCACAGGATGGTGTTGATCATGACTGTCCTTCCGGATTAACTTGCAGGCTGGCTGCGGGCGCAGCGTTTTCTCTGGCGGCGGCTTTTTCAAGCGGCTTTTCCTTGCGCTTCCGGACTTTCCACGCGCCCCAGGCGGCCAGCAGGCCGAAGGCCATGCTGCACAGTTCCACGCCCGCGCTTTCCCAGTCGCCACGTGCCACCTGCGCCACCAGATTGTCGCCCGTGCTCAGGACATTCAGGACGGGCAGCAGCAGGCACATGGCGGCCAGCAAGCCCAGTTGTTCGATCCACGCGCGCTTTTCCGCGCGCAGGCAGGCGTGCACCAGCATCAAAAACCACACGCCGAAGAAGGCACGCACTTCCCAACCTGCCCGGTGCTCGATGCCGACGGGGATCAAACGGTTGGCCCACAGGAAGCCCACGCAAGCGATCGACAGGCCGGCAATCGCCGCCACGTTCAGGCAGGCGATGACGCGGTACACGCGCTGCGTATAGGCGCCGAACTCGCCGCCCGACTTCTGGCGCCGCTTGACCATGAACATGATCGCGCCCGTGCCCATCATGGCCGTGCCGGCCAGGCCGCAAAAGAAGTACAGCCAGCGCATCGGCGTGCCGCCGAAACCCACCATGTGCAGGTTCGACATGACGGAGCGCGTCAGGCCCGCGCCGCCCGTGTCCGACTCGCCCGGCAGCCGCACGGCAACCTGCTCGCCCGTGGCCAGCGCATAGCAGGCCCTGCCCGTATTGGCGCTGATGCGCGTGAGCAGTTCCGTATCCTCGTTCCAGCCATACATGCACACGCGCATGGAGGCGTCGTTCGGATTGTCCAGCACCACGGCGCGGATTTCCTGGCCGATGGCCTGCTCAGCGCGCAGCGCAAACGATTCCAGCGCGGGAATGGCCAGCGGCTGGCCCGAGCGCGCAGGCTTGCCCGCATCGTTCCAGTCGGCCAGGAAGGCTTTCTTGGGATTGTCCATGCCGTATTGCGCCACCACGGGGGCCTGCACATAGTCATCGCTGAAAAATGCCAGGCCCGTGTAGGCGATCATGAACTGGAACGGCAAGGTCAGCACGGCCACCGCGTTGTGCGCGTCGAGCCACGAACGCTGGCCCTTGGCCGGGCGGAAGGTAAAGAAATCCTTGAAGATGCGCTTGTGCGTGATGACGCCGCTCACCAGCGCCACCAGCATGATCATGGTGGTGATGGCGACGATCCAGACGCCGATGCGTCCCGCGTGCAGCTCGTAATGGAAATCGACGAAATGGTGGCCGCCGATGGTCTCGCGCGCATTTTCCTCGCGCGCATGCTCAATGACGGCGCCCGTCAGCGGATCGAGGTCCGCCGAGCCGTAGCCGCCGCTGGGCTGGAACCAGTAGGCGGACAAGCCGTGGTCGGGACGCTGCACCGGCCAGATTTCCCACATGTCCGCCTTCGGGTGTTCTTTGGCCATGAAGTCGAGCGCCAGTTCCAGGCGGTGCGCGCGGTCCGTGACCTTCGGCAGCGGCGGATCGTTCGCATGCGCCGCCTCTTCCAGAGCGTGTTCGGGCGTCATCCAGTGGCCGATCGGGTCGTCGAAGACGGCCAGGGTGCCGGTCAGGAAAATGGCGAACAGCAGCCAGGAAATCCACAGCCCGCTCCACGTATGCAGCCAGGCCATGGCCTGGCGCAAGCCGCCCTGTTGCGGCGTTTTCACCACTTTGTCTACCTTGACGGCGTTCATGCGGCACCTCGCGACAGCAGCAGGCCAAGGCCGCCGCACAGAATCGCCGGCAGCAGCATGCCGAGCCAGGCGCGGCGCAGGTCTTGCACGGCAAAGACCCAGACCACGGCGCAGGTGTAGACGACGAAGGCGCTCAGAGTGGCCGTCAGCACGGCTTCGGCGCGCGACAGCGGCAGCACGGCCGACAACAGCACGGCCACGCCGGACGTGAGGGCATAGCCGCCAAAGACGGCGGCGAGCACGCGCGAGAACAACAGCATATTGGCGGATTTCATCGTTGCGGCACCCCAGACAACGGCTGTTGCGCCGGGTGGCAGACCATATACATCAGATGCATCACACTGCGTCCTTCCATCAAAATTGATTATGGCGGCGGCACGCAGCGGCATGAAACCGCGCAACGTGGCGCCTTGAATGGGTACTTGAAATTACGTCTCTCAAATACAGGTGCCGCGAGAATCGAAAACGGGCAGTCCGATTGAAAAATATTTTTATCGAGGCGGGCTACGCGGCCGGCTCCACCGTCACCCAGTAACGCGTGCGGCTGCGCACCTGCACCGGCAGCGAGTTGGGCAGCATGTTCAGGATGCGCTGGGTATCGGCCAGCGGGAATACCCCCGACAGGCGCAGCTGGGCCACTGCCGGCGCGCAGTCGATCACGCCGGGGCGGTAGCGGGCCAGGTCGGCCAGGAAGTCACCCAGGGTCACATCGTCGACGATCAGTTGCCCGCGCGACCAGGCATCCGCATACGCGTCGATGGCGTGCGGCGCGTCCGGCGCATGGCGGGAAAACGCCACGCCGCGCCCGGCCGCCAGCAGCAGGGGCGCGCCAGCGCTGTCGCGCGGGCGGATTTCAACGGCGCTTTCAAACACCTCCACGGTGCTGACGCCATCCTGCTGGCGCACGACGAAGCGTGTGCCCAGCGCACGCACCAGGCCTTCGCGCGTGGCCACCACCAGCGGCGCGGCGCTGCCGGCACCGTGGCCGCTGCTGACGAGGATCTCGCCGGCCAGCAGCTCGATCAGGCGGCGGTTGCCATCGAAACGCACGTTCACGGCCGATCCCGTATTCAGGCTGAGCACACTGCCATCGTCCAGCACCACCTCGCGCCGCTCGCCCGTGGCCGTGCGGTAGTCGGCGCGCAGGGCACGCACGCCATCCCAGGCGCCCGTCTGCGCAGCCAGCATGCCGCCGCCAGCGGCCACGCCCAGCCATGCCAGCAGCTGGCGCCGCTTGCCATTGACGGCTTGCTGTTGCGTGCCGGCCAGCGCCTGCGCGGCCGCACTGCGGTGCAAGCCATTGAAGCGCCGCGACACCGCGTCGATATGCTGCCAGGCCCGTTCATGTTCCGGGTCGGCCCCGCGCCAGCGTTGCCAGGCGGCGTACTCCGCTTCGCTGGCCTCGTCCGACATCAGCACGGTCAGCCACTCGGCCGCCTGCTGCTGCACTTCCTCGGCTATGGCCGCCGGGGCCGCGGATTCTGCCACCGCGCTCATCCCGGCAGGGAGAAAAACACCTGGCGGTTGGCACGCGTCAGGTACTGCTTGACCGAGCTGGCCGACACGTTCAGGCGCACGGCGATCTCGGCATAGCTGAGGCCTTCGAGCTGCGCCAGCAAAAACGCCGTGCGTACGGGACCCGGCAAGCCATCGAGGGCGGCATCGATTTCCTGCAAGGCTTCCAGCGCCAGCAGCCGTTCTTCCGGCGCGGGCGCCACCTCGGGCGGCAGGCAAGCCAGCGCCTGCAGATACGCGTCTTCCAGCACTTGCCGGCGGTAGCGGTGCGCCACCAGGCGCCGCGCGATGGTGGCGAGAAAAGGTCGCGCTTCGCGGATCTGCGGCGCCGTGCCATTGGTCAGCACGCTGACAAAGGTGTCTTGCGCCAGGTCCGCCGCTTCGCCCGCATTGCCCAGCTTATGCCGCAGCCAGCCCTGCAGCCAGCCGTGATGGCTGCTGTAGAGCGCGTGCAGGTCTTGTTGCTGGGCAAAATCGGCGGCCGACATGGCATCCCTTTCCGCTCAGGCGTGCGTCACCCGAGAATGTAAATAAGAATTATTCTCATTTTAACCGTGTTTTTGGCTTTCATGCAATCGTGGCGTTGGCAGAAATACCAACTAATTCAAAAGCCGGCCAACCGCCAGGCGCTGCAGCGCAGGACCGCCCGCCACCCGCGATGGGGTAAAATGGCGCCCATCGTCCGGCTTGCGCCGCCCACTCCCAAGCTTTTCATTGCAGGTTCATCATGCTAGATAATCTCACCCAACGGCTTGCCAAAGTCGTCAAGACCATGCGCGGCGAGGCGCGCCTGACCGAAGCGAACACCGCCGACATGCTGCGCGAAGTGCGCCTGGCGCTGCTCGAAGCCGACGTCGCCCTGCCCGCCGTGCGCGAATTCATCGCCAAAGTCAAAGAAAAAGCCATGGGCGAGGATGTCATTTCCTCGCTCACGCCAGGCCAGGCCCTGGTCGGCGTGGTGCAGCGCGAGCTGGCCGCCCTGATGGGCGCCGACCTGGGACCGGAAGCGTCGCAGATCAGCTTTGCGCAGCAACCGCCCGCCATCATCCTGATGGCCGGTCTGCAGGGTGTGGGCAAGACCACCACCGTCGGCAAGCTGGCAAAGTACCTGAAAGAAGAAAAGAAGAAGAAAGTACTGACCGTTTCGGCCGACGTGTACCGCCCTGCCGCGATCGCCCAGCTGCAATCGGTCACCGCCCAGGTGGGCGCCGACTTCTTCCCGTCCGCCAGCACCGACAAGCCGGTCGATATCGCGCTGGCCGCGCTGGACTGGGCGAAAAAGCATTACCACGACGTGCTGATCATCGATACGGCAGGTCGCCTCGGTATCGACGAAGAGATGATGCGCGAAATCGCCGCCATCCACGGCGCCGTGAAACCGATCGAAACCCTGTTTGTCGTCGACGCCATGCTGGGCCAGGACGCCATCAATACGGCGAAAGCCTTCAACGATGCGCTGCCGCTGACCGGTATCGTGCTGACCAAGCTCGATGGCGATGCGCGCGGTGGTGCAGCCCTGTCGGTGCGCCACATCACGGGCAAGCCGATCAAGTTTGCCGGTGTCTCGGAAAAACTCGACGGCCTGGAAGCATTCGACCCGACCCGCATGGCCAACCGCATCCTCGGCATGGGCGACATCCTCGCGCTGGTGGAAGAAGCGCGCAAGGGCGTCGACAGCAAGGCGGCGGCCGACCTGGCGCAAAAGATCAAGGTCGGCGGCAAGTTCGACATGAACGACTTCAAGGCGCAACTGGGGCAAATGAAGAAAATGGGCGGCATGGCCAACCTGATGGACAAGCTGCCGGCCCAGTTCCAGCAGGCGGCGGGCGGCAAGAACATGGATCAAGCCGATAAACAGGTGCGCCGCATGTGCGGCATCATCGACTCGATGACGCCGCAGGAGCGCGCCAAGCCTGAACTGATCAAGGCCACGCGCAAGCGCCGCATCGCCGCCGGTGCCGGCGTGCAGGTGCAGGAAGTGAACCGCATGCTGACGCAATTCGAGCAAATGCAGACGATGATGAAGAAATTGTCGGGCGGCGGCATGATGAAGATGATGCGTTCCATGAAGGGCATGATGCCGGGAATGAGGTAAGGCTTCAAAATCCGCTGCGCGGGGCGCTTTGCGGCCGGCGATGCTCACCGTACTAAAGTACGGTTGCGCTTCTCGGCCACAAATCATCCCCGCTCGCTGTGATTTTGAAGGCCTTCATGACGCTGCGGGATTTCCGTTTGAAAGTCAAAAAACACCGTTCCAAATAATGCTGGATTGCATTTTCATGTGTCCGGCATCACTCTTCCCTCCCCCCGCAGTGCTCCTCCCCGCATAGCCAGCAAGCATGCCATTTACGGGCAAAAACACGCTTCCGCACTCCCAAGCGGTGCGCCCGGGCGACAGCATCGCCATTTCCCTGCCTTTTCCTCGTGAAAACGTGAAAAACACTTGCATACAAGGTAAATCCACACCAATATTAGCCGTGCGATTAATTGCGCAATTTCCCATGTGTTTGTTAAGGAGGCTCGAAGATGGCAACAGCCAAAAAAACCCCAGTAGCAGCGCCAGCCAAAGCAGCAGCAGCCAAGCCTGCAGCCGCCAAAAAAGCAGCACCCGCAGCCAAAGCAGCAGCTAAACCAGCAGCGGTGAAGAAAGCGGCAGCACCGGCAACACCACGCAAGCCAAACGCAGCATTCATGAAAGCAATGACGCCATCGAAAGATCTGGCTGCCGTTGTTGGCGCAGCACCACTGCCGCGCACGGAAGTGACCAAGAAGGTATGGGATTACATCAAGAAACTCGATCTGCAAGATCCGGCCAACCGCCGCATGATCAATGCGGACGACAAGCTGAAAGCTGTTTTCGGCGGCAAAGCCCAAGTCTCCATGTTTGAAATGACGAAACTGATCTCCGATCATTTGAAATAATCAGATACGCGCCGGCCCAACACCGAGCGAGTGCCCCGCAGCTGATTCAGCGAGCGGGGCATTTTTTTGGCTGTAAGCGCCAACAATGTTATCGGATTACGGTCTTGCAGACCTAATCCGACCTACGTCCGACCTACCCTGCTGGCTTGAACTCCCACTGCTTCCAAGCCGCCCTTACCGCATTCGGATACTCGGCCCGCCCCCGGCTGCCGTTATACCGCCCCAGCGCCAGGTACAAATCCCCGCGTTCCATATCCAGGTACATGCGCAAGATCGCGCAGCCATAGCGCAAATTCGTTTGCATGTGGAATAGCTTGCTGCGGTCATGGTCGCCGATGACGCCCGTCCAGAACGGCATCACCTGCATGTAGCCGCGTGCACCGGCCAGCGAGACGGCATATTTTCGGTAGGCCGACTCCACCTGGATCAGGCCCAGCACCAGGGCCGGCTCCAGGCCCGCGCGGCGCGCTTCGTACCAGACCGTCTCCAGAAATTCCGTGCGCAGCTGCGCGTCCGGCAGCTTGCGTTGCAGGCGTTGCGACATCTGCGCCAGCCATTGCTGGTAGCGCTGCAGTTCGATGGGGGTGGCAAATTTGGGTTGCGGCGGGCGTTCGTCGCGGATCGCGTGCGACAGGGCCAGGCGGACGGAGTCGGCCAGCGCCTCCTCTTTCTGGTTGCCGGCCTGCGCCGGGAAAGCGCAGGCCAGGCCGGCGGCCAGCGCGAGCGCGCCAGCCACCTTGCTTACGGATGGACGCTTCACTGCGCCATTTTGCCCTGGATGAAGGCGACGATCTCGTCCGGCGCCACACCAGTGGCTTCCGCGTCGCGGCGGCCCTGGTATTCCAGCTTGCCTTCTTTCAGGCCACGCTCGCCGATGACGATGCGGTGCGGCACGCCAATCAGTTCCCAGTCAGCAAACATGGCGCCAGGGCGCAAGCCACGGTCGTCGACGATGACGTCCACGCCAGCGCCTTGCAGGGCCGCGTACAGCTTCTCAGTCTCTTCCTTGACCAGTTCGCTGCGGTCCATGCCCATCGGGCACAGCACGACTTCAAACGGCGCGATCGAGGCGGGCCAGATGATGCCCTTGTCATCGAAGTTCTGTTCGATGGCGGCGCCCAGGATGCGCGTCACGCCGATACCGTAGCACCCCATCTGCAGCGGCGCAGGCTTGCCGTTTTCGTCGAGGAAGGTGGCTTTCATGCTTTCCGAGTACGCCGTACCCAACTGGAACACGTGGCCCACTTCGATGCCGCGCTCAATCGCCAACGCACCCTGGCCATCCGGCGAAGCATCGCCGGCGACGACATTGCGCAAGTCGGCCACGATGGCTGGCTCGGCCACGTCACGGCCCCAGTTGGCGCCCGTGTAGTGGAAACCGGCGTCATTCGCGCCGCAGACGAAGTCGCTCATGTGGGCGACCGTGCGGTCCGCCACCACGGTGACCGGTGCTTTGGTACCGATCGGGCCCAGGTAGCCAGGAATGGTGCCGTAGACTTCCAGGATTTCCGCTTCCGTCGAGAAACGGTGACCGGCCAGGCCGGCAACCTTGCCCACCTTGATCTCGTTCAATTCATGGTCGCCGCGCAGCAGCAGCATGAAATGCTGTTGCGTGACTTTGTCATCCTTGCCCGTCGTATCGACCGTCAGGGCGATGGTTTTCACGGTTTGCGACAGCTCCAGGCCCAGCAAGGCGGCCACGGTTTCGCACTTGACGGTGTCCGGCGTGGCCGTTTTCGTCAGCGCCTGGGCTGCGGCCGGGCGCTCGCCCGCTGGCGGCAGCGCTTCGGCCGCTTCCATGTTGGCCGCGTAGTCGGACGTCGGGCAGTACACGAGCGCATCTTCACCCGTGTGGGCGATGACGTGGAATTCATGCGAACCGGAACCGCCGATGGCGCCGTTGTCGGCTGCCACGGCGCGGAATTTCAGGCCGAAACGGGTAAAGATGCGCGTGTAGGCGTCAAACATGACCTTGTACGACGCTTGCATGCCGGCCAGGTCGCGGTCGAACGAGTACGCGTCCTTCATGGTGAATTCGCGGCCGCGCATCAGGCCGAAGCGGGGACGGCGCTCGTCGCGGAACTTGGTCTGGATATGATAGAAGTTCAGCGGCAACTGGCGGTAGGACTTGATTTCCGTGCGCACGACGTCGGTGATGACTTCTTCCGATGTCGGCTGGATCGCGTATTCGCGGCCGTGGCGGTCTTTCACGCGCATCAGTTCATCGCCCATCTTGGTCCAGCGGCCCGTCTCCTGCCACAGTTCGGCCGGCTGCACGAGCGGCATCAGCAGTTCGATACCGGCGGCTTTGTTCATCTCGTCACGGATGATGGCTTCCACCTTGCGGATCACGCGCAAGCCCATCGGCATGTAGGTATAGATGCCGGAACCGAGGCGTTTGATCATGCCTGCACGCATCATCAATTGGTGGCTGACGATTTCCGCGTCAGAAGGTGCATCTTTAAGTGTGGAAATAAAAAAACGGGAGGCGCGCATAACGGTGAATTCTTTTTAAAAAGAGAGGGTTATAATCAACCTAATTTTAAAGGATTAGCTGGCTGATGCGTCCATACTTTACACAAATGCGCTCAATTGGTGCGATTCCGGCGCTTTTCGCACCCCGAAAAGGTCACCGGCTTGCGAAGTTGTGGGTAATTATGTAAAAAAGGACGCTCGGTCGCAGAAAGTTTGAGGTGCATTATGCTCGACCGTGAAGGGTTTCGGCCCAACGTCGGCATCATCCTGCTAAACGCCCAGAACGAGGTGTGGTGGGGCAAGCGGGTGCGCGAGCACTCATGGCAGTTTCCACAAGGCGGTATCAAATATGGCGAAACACCGGAACAAGCCATGTTTCGCGAACTTGAAGAGGAAATCGGACTCAGACAGGAACACGTCAAAATTGTCGGCCGCACCCGCGACTGGCTGCGCTATGAAGTGCCAGACCACTTCATCAAGCGCGAGATTCGCGGCCATTACCGTGGCCAGAAGCAGATTTGGTTTCTGCTGAGAATGTGCGCGCGCGATAACGACGTCAATCTGCGCCTGACCGACCATCCCGAGTTCGACGCCTGGCGCTGGCATGAATATTGGGTCCCGCTCGATGTCGTCATTGAATTTAAACGCGATGTGTACCAGCGTGCCTTGCAGGAGCTGTCCCGCTTCCTGACCTGGCCCGTGCATGGCAACGCACAGCAAGCGCAGCGCCACACCTCGCGCTACCTGCGCCAACCGCATGCGCCACGCCCGCAGGACGGTGCGGTACTGGGCAAGCCTTGCGACGGCATTGCCGCCGAAGGGTGTACACCGGAGCTGATCTTGCCGGGCAAGGGGTAGTCCGCCGCAATGCACGCACTTCCCACGCAAAAGGGGCAGCCTGACCAGGCTGCCCCTTTTTTCATGCCGGCAGGAAACTCCCCTGCCGGTCAGGCTGACTTAGTTTGCTGCCGGCGCTGGCGCAGCGGCGGAAACGTCCAGGGTAATCGCTTTGAGACCGAGGATATTGCTGCTGTAGTGGCGAATCTTGTTGGCCAGGGCCGGGTCATTGTTCAGCTTTTGACCATACGACGGCACCATTTCCACCATTTTCGCTTGCCATTCCGGCGTGGCCAGACGGCTCTTGAATGCCGTTTGCAGCACCTTGATCATGATCGGCGGCGCGGTCGAGGCGCCAGGCGAGGCGCCCAGCAGGGCAACGATGCTGCCATCGGCGGCGCCGACGACTTCCGTGCCGAACTGCAGCAAGCCGCCCTTGACCGGGTCATCCTTGACGATCTGCACGCGCTGGCCCGCGTTTTGCAAGGTCCAGTCTTCCATCTTGGCGTTCGGCAAGTATTCGCGCAGGGTCTTCAAGCGGTCTTCCGGCGTGTTCATGACTTGCTCGACCAGGTATTTGGTCAGCGGAATATTGTCGTAGCCGGCCTGCAGCATCGGTTTCACATTGCCCGTGCCGATCGAGGCAGGCAAGTCGATCCATGAACCGTTTTTCAGGAACTTGGTCGAGAAGGTGGCAAACGGGCCAAACAGCAGGGCTTTCTTGCCATCGATGATGCGCGTATCGAGATGCGGCACGGACATCGGCGGCGAACCGACGGATGCCTTACCGTAGACCTTGGCCGCATGCGCCGCCACCAGTTCCTGGTTGGTCGTGACCAGCCATTGGCCGCCCACCGGCACGCCGCCATAGCCCTTGGCTTCAGGAATGCCCGATTTCTCCAGCAGCGGCAGCGAACCACCACCGGCGCCGATGAAGACAAACTTGGCGCGCACGATTTTTTCCTTGCCGGCGTTCAAGTCTTTCACCGTCACGTTCCACACGCCATCGGCGCCGCGCTGGATGTCTTCCACCTGGTGGCGCAGGTGCAGGACCATGCCGTGGCTATCCGTCAGGTATTTCACGAGGCCGCGCGTGAGGTTGCCGAAATTGACGTCGGTACCGATGTCCATGCGCGTCGCCGCCACTTTCTGGCCCTGGTCGCGCCCTTGCATGACCAGCGGCGCCCATTGCGCGATCTGCGCCGGGTCTTCCGAGAACAGCATGCCCTTGAACAGGTTTTCCTTTTGCAGCGCGGCGTAGCGCTTCTTCAAAAAGGCAATATTGTCGTCACCCCAGACAAAGGCCATGTGCGGCACATTGTTGATGAAGGTTTGCGGCGCGCCCAGGTGCTTGTTAGCTACCTGATAAGCCCAGAATTGCTTGGAAATTTCGAATTGCTCGTTGATCGCAACGGCTTTCTTGGTCTCGATGCTGCCATCGGCCGCTTCCGGCGTGTAGTTCAGTTCGGCAAACGCCGAGTGGCCCGTGCCTGCGTTGTTCATCGCATCCGAGCTTTCGGCGGCCACGGAATCGAGGCGCTCGACCATTTCCATCGTCAGCGAGGGATCGAGTTCCTTGAGCATGCTGCCCAGGGTGGCGCTCATGGTGCCGGCGCCGATCAACAGCACGTCGACCGGTTTTTCGGACGAGGCCGGAGGGGTCTTGTCACATGCCGCCAGGATCAGGCACGACATCAAAAGTAATAGCGATTTACGCATTCGTAACTCCATTTTTGGATTCTGAAGGATGATTCTTGCGCGCCACCGTGGCGGCACCATCGCTGCATGGAATGCAAACAGCCAGCCAGCCGGAACGCCAGGGCGGCCGGACAGGTCAAGGTCGATGGTGATAGGCATGCTGCCGCGCTCCGGGATACGCCAGGAGCGAGATCTGGTGGCAAAGGTGCGGGCAATGGAAGCACGGAGTGGCAACAAAATCGCCGTCATGTCCAGAGCAAATATCAAGAGCGGCGATTTTATCACCGTTATTTGGCACCGCCAGCCTGCGGCGGTAGTGGATAATACTTACTGCAGGGTATTAAATTGCGGTGACTATCGGGTCATGCCAGCGGGTGCCAGACGGCAAAAAAGGGCATCCTCGATGCCCTTTGCGTATCTACGCGGTACAATGCCGGCTGCCCTTTAGCCATAGTCCTTCAGCCATGTTCAACCCCTCTTCCGACGATGTGCGCCGCTTCTTTTGCGACACTTTGCGCAAGCACCGCGCCCATGAGATCCTCACGCCGATGGAAGCCATCGCGCTCGACTGGATCCTCGAACATCCCGAGTATGAAAACGAGCTCTCCGACGTCGAAGCGGCGCTGGCGCGCGACTATTCCGTCGAAGGGGGACAAGCCAATCCTTTCCTGCACCTGTCCATGCATCTGTCGATCACGGAACAGGTGCAGGTGGACCAGCCGCGCGGCATCCGCCCGGCCGTGCAGCAACTCACGCAGCGCCTCGATTCGGCCCATGCAGCCCAGCACGAAGTGATGGAATGCCTGGGCCAGATGATCTGGGCTTCGCAGCGCTCGGGCTTGCCGCCCGATACGGACGCGTATATCGACTGCGTGCGGCGCCGGTAGGAACACCTGTCAAAACCTACTGCGCGTCGCGCTTTGCGGCCTGCGATGCTCACCGTACTAGAGTACGGTTGCGCTTCTTAGCCACAAATCGCTGCCGCTCGCTACGGTTTTGCCAGGTGTTGTGCCAGTACTACCTCACATCGGTTTTACTGCCTCCTTCATGCGCTGAGGCAAGGCCTGTGCAGGCCCTCTTCCCATCAACCCCAGCACCACCTGCAGCGCCATGGCCACCGCGCCGACGATGAACACCACGTCGCCGAAGGTGCGTATCCAGCGCAGATTCTGCAACAGCGGCTGCTGCATGAATGCCTCGCTGCGCGCATACCACAGGCCTTCCGTCACGCTGGCGTGAAACTGGATGATGCCAATCGGCAGCAGGCTGGTAAAGAGCATCAGCACCAGGCCCCCGTTCAAGCCCCAGAACGCCGTCTTCATCAAGGCAGGGCTGAAACGGTAGTCGGGCCGCAAGTAGCGCAGCACCAGCAAGGTAAAGCCCAGCGCCAGGAAACCGTACACGCCGAACAGCGCGGCATGCGCATGCGTCGCGGTGGTGTTGAGTCCCTGGATGTAATACAGCGCCACGGGCGGGTTGATCATGAAGCCGAAGACACCGGCGCCCAGCATGTTCCAGAAGGCGACGGCGACAAAGCACATCATCGGCCAGCGCAACTGCTCCATCCACGGCGCGCGCGCTTTCAGGCGCCAGTTCTCCCAGGCTTCGTGGCCCAGCACGATCAGCGGCACCACTTCCAGCGCGCTGAAGCTCGCGCCGATGGCCATCACGGGCGTGGTGGTGCCGGAAAAGTACAGATGGTGGAAGGTGCCGGGTATGCCGCCCAGCATGAACAGCGAGGCCGACGCCAGGCTGGCCGTCGTGGCCATGCGCACCGACACCAGGCCCAGGGTCGAGAAGATGAAGGCCAGCGCCGTGGTGGCGAACACTTCAAAGAAGCCTTCCACCCACAGGTGCACCACCCACCAGCGCCAGTATTCCATCACCGACAGGTGCGTGCGTTCGCCGTAGAACAGGCCGGCGCCATAGAACAGGCCGATGGCACCCACGGACGCGGTCAGCAGCGCCAGCAGGTTCCTGTCGCCGCCCGGCTGGCGCAGGGCTGGTACGACGCCGCGCAGCATCAGCACGAGCCACAGCAAGATACCGACAAACTTGCCGATCTGCCACAAGCGTCCCAGGTCCACATATTCATAGCCCTGGTGGCCGAGCCAGAAATTCCACTCGGGCGGCATCACTTGCGCAATCGCCAGGTAATTGCCGATAAACGAGCCGACGACGACAGCGACCAGGGCCCAGAACAGCACGTCGACGCCCAGGCGCTGCCACTTCGGATCCTTGCCGCCATTGATCAGGGGCGCCAGGAACAGGCCTGCGGCCAGGAAGCCCGTGGCGATCCAGAACAGCGCGGCCTGGATATGCCAGGTGCGCGTGAGCGCATACGGGAACCAGCGCGACACGTCGATGCCGTAGAACTGCTGCCCTTCCACCGTGTAGTGCGCCGTGAAGCCGCCGATGAAGACCTGGAAGATGAACAGCGCCACCACCAGGAACAGATATTTTCCCAGTCCCCGCTGCGAAGGCGTGAGCGCAAACGTCGTCAAAGGATCGCGCGCGCCGGGCGTCGGCAGCGCTTCATCGTGGTCGCGCAAAAAGGCCCAGCCCCAGACGAGGAAGCCCACGCCGGCCAGCAGCACCACCACGCTGGCGACCGACCAGACGAGGTTTTCGCCGCTGGGCTGGTTGCCGATCAGCGGTTCATGCGGCCAGTTGTTCGTATAGGTCACTTTCTGGCCCGGACGTTCGGTGGCGGCGGCCCACGCCGTCCAGAAGAAGAACTGCGTCATCTGCGCGCGCCGCTCGGCACTGGGCAGGGTGTTTTCCTTCATGGCGAAATGCTCGCGGCTGGCGTGCAGCGCAGGCGCGTCGGAGAACAGCTGATCGTAATAGTGCGCCGTGTTGGCAATCGCTTGCACGCGGCGCGCCGACAGGTGCAGTACTTGTTCTTCATCGACCCGGTTGGCGCGGTATTCCATCTTGAGCGCTTCGCGCAGCGCCGCCTGCGCGGGGCCGTCGAGCGCTGCGTACGCCTTGCCATGCTGCTCTTGCGCGGCCAGTTCCAGCCAGGCCGTCAGTTCGCGGTGCAGCCAGTCGGCCGTCCAGTCGGGCGCCTGGTAGGCGCCGTGGCCCCAGATGGAGCCCAGCTGCATGCCGCCCACCGATTGCCAGGCCGTCTGACCGTCAAGGATGCCCTCGCGGTCGAACAGTTGCCGGCCATCTTGCGCCAGCACTTGCGCGGGAATGGGCGGCGCCTGCCGGTAGACTTCCGTGCCGTAGTAGCCGAGCAGCGAAAACGTCACGATCAGCACACCGATCAGGGTGAACCAGAGTTTTTTATAGGGACCCATGGGTCTTTCCTTTGTCAGTGCACCACGGCCGGCGCAAAGCGCTCGAACAGGATATTGTTTTCAGTATGGATGTGCGCCATCAGGTCGGCACGGAAGGTGCGCAAGCCCGTGTACAGCGCGCGCCAGGTGGTGCAGGCGCCGGCCGGCGCGGTGATATCGTTCGTCATCGCCTCCATCGCGCGCAGGGCCACGCCATGGTCGTCGTGCTCCATGCGCATCACGTTGATGGGTGCGCCGGCCCGGGGGCCCTGGCCGCGCACGATCATCGGGAACAGCACGTCTTCTTCCTTGCGCATATGGCTTTCCAGCTCCTGCGCCATGGCCGACAGGTGTTCCGCCAGCCCGTGCGGACAGTCGGCGCGGTCGCCATGTACCTGCTCGACCTTGCGCGCCAGGCGTATCAGCTCGGGCAGCTGCTCGCGGTGCACGGCGTGGTAGCGCGCCAGGATGTGTTCCACCAGCTCGGTGGCCGGGGCGTCCTGCCAGTCACGCTCGCCGCTGGTATCCGCACGCTCTGCCAGCAGCCGCAGTTCCTCGACGATGGGCGCCGTGTCCACGCCGGCCGCTGCGGCCGCCGCGCGCAGGGTCTTGTTGCCGCCGCAGCAGAAATCCAGGCGGTGCGCATCGAACAGGCGCGTGGCGCCAGGGATGCGGCGGGCCAGCTGGCCCAGGGATAACTCGATCATTTCCATAACAGTTCCTTGAGGATGAATAGGTAGATTTAATGCACGGCGCCCGCGTGGTAGACGCCGGGCACGGCTTCGCCCGTCACTTCCAGCACGCCCACGGCGCCCTTGCCGGCGCGCGACAGCGCATGGTCGACCAGCAGATAGCTGCCAGGGTGCTGCACCTTGAGTTCGACGATGGTCGCGCCGCCCGGCGCCACCAGGGTGGTTTGCACGTCGTGTTTCGGGCTGCTGATCGAGCCTTCGCTATACACCTTGTCGAAGATCTCGCCGATGATGTGGAACGACGAAATCTTGTTCGGGCCACCGACGCCGAAATAGATGCGCACCGTCTCGCCGACTTTCGCCTGCAATTTATGCGTCTTGCTCAGGGCGCCCACTTCGCCGTTGAAGACGTAGTAGTCGGGCAGCTCATTGGCCATTTTTTCCAGGTTCGGTTCCTGGTGCACGGGTGCGCCGTGCGGACGGCCCGTATACATCTCGCCCTGCATCACGTAATACTCGCGGTCCACCTTCGACAAGCCGCCTTCCGGTTCGACCAGGATCATGCCGTACATGCCGGCCGCGATATGCTGCGGCACCAGCGGCGTGGCACAGTGGTAGACGAACAGGCCCGGATTGAGCGCCTTGAAGGTGACGGTTTTTTCCTGCCCCGGCGCGACCTGCGTGTGCTGTCCGCCGCCATGGCCGCCCGTCACGGCGTGCAAATCGATCGAGTGGATCATCTTGCTGTCTTTCGCATTGAACAGGGTCAGTTCCACCGTGTCGCCCACCTTCGCGCGCAGCATCGGGCCGGGCACTTGCCGGTTGAAGGTCCAGTAGGTAAAAGTGGTGCCGTCATCGAGCTTGCCCGGCAATTCCACCGTCTCCATGCGGTACTTGAGCAACTGCGGCGCGCGCGCGCCGATGGCGGCCGGCACCTGCGCCGGGTTGGCCGCCACGCTGACGGCGGACGGATCGGGGCCGCGCATCGGCGACGGCGCGGGTGTGTACAGGGCCAGCGCGGCGGCCTGGCTCGATTCGCCCGCTGCGCTGCCGGCGGCGGCAGCCTTCGGTGCCCCGGCTTCGGCCAGCGACGTGCCGGTCACTTCCAGCTTGCCTTCCATGCCGATCTGGCGGTGGCCGGGGATCGAGCAGTAATAGGTGAACGTGCCGGCGCGCGTGACCTTGAAGCGCACGCTGGTGCTGCCACTGTTGGCGCTGAACTTGGCGGATGCGACGTTGAGTTCCGGGATCAACAGATCGTGCTCGGCGCCTTCGCCGCTTTTCAGCACCAGTTCCACCGTATCGCCCACCTTGGCCGCCAGCACCGGGTTGACCTGGCCCTTGGCGTCGATGAACACCATCTTGCCGTCGACGATATTGGTTTGCAGTTCATAGCGCTTGAGCGTCGCAGCGGCGGGTTTGACGGCAGTGGCGGCGGCGCTGGCCGGCAGGCTCGCCTGGGCTTGCACGGACAGGGGCATGGCCAGGACACAGACGGCGGCGGCAATGGCGCGGAGGGAGGGAGTCGTTTTCATCAAGCTTTCCTTGGTCTTGTATGCCGGTTCGGCACCCTTACCTAGGCAAACCGTGTGCCAGGAAAAACTTGTTTTAAATCAACGATTTGAAAAATGCAGGGTCGGCATGACCCTGTTTAGGCGTGGTCCGTTGTACCCTGCATGGTACTTATGACCACCACCGCCATCCACCTGCTGTTACTTACCGACCTGGTCGCCGACCTGCCCGTGGCCGTGCGCCTGCAGCGCCTGGTGGGCAGCCTGCGCGCGCACTTCGGCTGCGAGGCCGTGGCCTTGCTGAAAATCGATGGCGAACACCTGCGCCCCGTGGCGATGGCCGGCCTGGCCAGCGATGCGCTGGGACGCCGCTTCGCCATCGCCGACCACCCGCGCCTGGCCGCCATCCTGCAGCGGCGCGGTGTGCTGTGCTTCCATCACGACAGCTCCCTGCCCGATCCCTACGATGGCCTGATCGCCGAGCGTGCCGGCGAGCCGCTGCCCGTGCACGACTGCATGGGCATGGCGCTGGACCTGGAAGGCGAACGCTGGGGCGTGATCACGCTCGATGCGCTGCAGGTGGGTACCTTCGACGCGCGCGCGCAGCGCGACCTGGGCGAACTGGCCTGCGCCATCGAGGCGGCCGTGCGCGTGACCCGCCTGGAAACGGAAATCCGCGCCCTGCGCCTGTCGGGCGGCGCCATGCTGGCCGATGCGCAGGCGCCGCGCGAGGAACACGACTTCGTCGGCCAGAGCAGCGCCATCATGCAGCTGCTGCACGAGCTGCAGGTGGTGGCCGAATCGGACCTGCCCGTGCTGTTGCTGGGAGAGACGGGCGTGGGCAAGGAACTGTGCGCGCACCGCCTGCACCGGCTGTCGCGCCGCGCGGGCAAGCCGCTGATTCACGTCAATTGCGCGGCCTTGCCCGAATCCCTGGCCGAAAGCGAATTGTTCGGCCATGTGCGCGGCGCGTTTTCCGGCGCCGTCAGCGACCGGCCTGGCCGCTTCGAAGCGGCCGAAGGGGGCACCTTGTTTCTCGATGAAGTGGGGGAATTGCCATTGTCCATCCAGGCCAAGCTGCTGCGCACCCTGCAAAATGGCGAAATCCAGCGCCTGGGCGCGGACCGGCCGCGCCGGGTCAACGTGCGCGTGATCGCCGCCACCAACCGCAGCTTGCGCGAGCATGTGCGCGACGGCACGTTCCGCGCCGACCTGTATCACCGTTTATCCGTGTATCCCGTGCCGATTCCGCCGCTGCGCGAACGGGGCAATGACGTGCTGCTGCTGGCCGGTGGTTTCCTGGAACTGAACCGCGCGCGCCTGGGCCTGCGCAGCCTGCGCCTGTCCGCCGCGGCGGAAAACGCGCTCTGCCACTACCGCTGGCCGGGCAACGTGCGCGAACTCGAACATGTGATCAGCCGGGCCGCGCTGAAAGCGGTGATCCGCGGCGTGAACCGCAAGGACATCGTGACCCTGGAAACGGATATGCTCGACCTCGATGCGCTGGAAGCGCCGGCCGGCACGGATGCGCTGCCGCCAGTGCCAGGCGCGTGCGGCACGCCGGCGGCGCCGCTGCTGTCGATGCATCAGATCGTCGAAGCGAGCCAGCGCCAGGCCATCCGGCAAGCGCTGGTCCTGCATCAGGATAACTGGGCCGCTGCGGCGCGTCAGCTGGGACTGGACGCCAGCAATCTACATAAACTGGCGCGCCGCGTCGGACTGAAAGCCTGACGCGGCGGTGCCGCTCAGCGGCGAATGACCAGGGTGGTCGGCAGGCTGTGCAGGTAGGCGGCCAGGTCCTTGATGTCCTGGTTGCTCAGCGGTTTCACCTGGCCCGTCATGATGGCGTTGTTGCGGCCATTGGCCTTGTCGCCCCGTTTATACGCCGTCAAGGCGTGTTCCAGGTAATCCTTGTGCTGGCCCGCCAGTTTCGGGTACGACGGGTCGATGGGCGAACCATAATCCTTGCCGTGGCAGGTGGCGCAGCTGTATTTTTCGGCCAGGGCCTTGCCCGTATTGATATTGCCGGCGGCGCTGGCGCCGAACGAGACGGTGGCGCAAACGAGGGCGGCGAGTAGTGTTTTCATCTGGCTGATCCTCAGTTCGGCTTGGCTTGTTGCGCATAATACGCGGCGACATCGGCGATATCCTGGTCCGACAGGCTGCTGGCGATGCCCTTCATGCTGGGGTGCTTGCGATCGCCCTTCTTGTAGGCTTGCAGCGCATTTTCGATATATTTGGCCGGCTGGCCGCCGATCATCGGCACCTGGAACACTTCGGGGAAGGTCGCCTTGTAACCGGGGATGCCGTGGCAACCGATACACATTTCCACCTTGGCAGTCGCTGCCTTGGCGTTTCCTACAATGTCAGCCGCTGTGACGGCATTTGCTATGCCGGCAAGCACGAGAAGTGCAAATATTTTTTTCATAGTGGCAATGTGAACAAAGGTAATCGGAGAAACGCCAGAGCTGGTTTTTTTTGATCTTATGTGTTGACAATTAAGGTTGACAATTAATCTGCTGCTTGCCGATTCTAGCCAAGATATTCTTGCAAGTCCACCTATAAAACCCGCATTGTAGGCGGGCGGGCACAGCCCGTCCGCGTGGCGGTGCGCCACAGTTCTGTTTATACTCTCCATTTCCCTACTTTGGCAGACCGCTCATGCAAGCACAGCACTCCCAGCAAGGCCAACGCTTCGAAGGTTCCGACAGCTATGTCGCCACCGCCGACCTGAAACTGGCCGTGAACGCGGCGCTGACCCTGCAGCGCCCGCTGCTGATCAAGGGCGAACCGGGCACGGGCAAGACCATGCTGGCCGAGGAAGTGGCGGCCGCGCTGAACATGCCGCTGATGCAATGGCATATCAAATCGACCACCAAAGCCCAGCAGGGCTTGTACGAGTACGACGCCGTGTCGCGCTTGCGCGATTCGCAGCTGGGCGACGAGCGCGTGCGCGACATCCAGAACTACATCGTCAAGGGCGTGCTGTGGCAGGCGTTCACGGCGCCCGAACCGGTGGTACTGCTGATCGACGAGATCGACAAGGCCGACATCGAATTCCCGAACGACCTGCTGCGCGAACTCGATCGCATGGAATTCTATGTGTACGAAACGCGCGAAATGGTCACGGCGCGCCATCGTCCGCTGGTCATCATCACCTCGAACAACGAGAAGGAATTGCCGGACGCCTTCCTGCGCCGCTGCTTCTTCCATTACATCAAATTCCCGGACAAGGACACGATGGAGCAGATCGTCGCCGTCCACTACCCGCACCTGAAACAGGAATTGCTGGCCCAGGCGCTGCAAACCTTCTACGAAGTGCGCGACGTGCCGGGACTGAAGAAAAAACCGTCGACCTCGGAATTTCTCGACTGGCTCAAGCTCCTGCTGGCCGAAGACATCCCGGCCGAGGCACTGCGCAGCAAGGATAATAAAGCCGTGGTGCCGCCGCTGCACGGCGCGCTGCTGAAAAACGAGCAGGACGTGCACCTGTTCGAGCGCCTGATGTTCATGTCGCGCACCAACCGCTAAGGAGCGCCGGTGAACGACATCAGCCCGGACAAGGTCTTCGTGCCCCTGGAACTGCACGGCATCCGCCTCGAAGCGCTGGCGCCGCACCACGCGCAAGGCCTGCGTGCGGCAGCCACGGATGGCGAGCTATGGAATCTGCGCGTCACCTCCGTGCCCGAGCCGGAGCAGGTGGACCAGTATATTTTCAAGGGCATCGAAATGCGCCCGGCGCGCTTCGCCTTTGCCGTCATCGACGTGGCCAGCGGCGAGGTGCTCGGCACCACCAGCTACCACGACGTTCTGCCAGCCATTGGCCGCCTGGAAATCGGCTACACCTGGTATGCGCAGCGCTGCCAGCGCAGCCACGTCAACACCACCTGCAAATTGCTGCTGCTGGCGCACGCCTTCGACACGCTCGGCTGCGCGCTGGTGGGTTTTCGCACCGATAATTTCAACCACGCCTCGCAGGCGGCCATCGAACGCCTGGGCGCGAAAAAGGATGGCGTGCTGCGCCACCATGCGCTGCGCCGCGACGGCACCGTGCGCGACACGGTCATGTACAGCATCACGCGCGGCGAGTGGCCGGAAATAGCCGCCCATCTGCGCTACAAGCTGGCGCAGCGCCCCATCGCCGCACTGCCTCCCGCGCGACAGGAAGTGCCATGCTGATCGATTTCTTCTTCACGCTCAAGGATGCGAAGATTCCCGTCTCGATCAAGGAATTTCTGACGCTGCTTGAGGCGCTGCAAAAGAACGTCATCGGCGCCTCGATGGACGATTTCTACTATCTGGCGCGCCTGACCCTGGTCAAGGATGAAGCCCATTTCGACAAGTTCGACCGCGCGTTTGCGCAGTACTTCAAAGGGGTCAATGCGGCCTTCGAGACGAACGCGGCGATTCCGCTCGACTGGCTGCTGAAACGCATGCAGCGCGAGCTGTCCGAAGAGCAGAAGGCGCAGCTGGAAAAATTCGGCTACGACAAGCTGATGGACCGCCTCAATGAGCTGCTGAAGGAGCAGAAGGAGCGCCACGAGGGCGGCAGCAAGTGGATCGGCACGGGCGGCACCTCGCCATTCGGCAATGGCGGCACGAATCCGGAAGGCATCCGCATCGGCGGCAAGGGCGGCAACCGCACGGCCGTCAAGGTCTGGGAAGCGCGCAGCTACAAGGATTACGACACCGAGCGCGAACTGGGCACGCGCAACATCAAGGTGGCCCTGCGCCGCCTGCGCAAGTTCGCGCGCGAAGGCGCGGAAGACGAACTGGCGCTCGACGCCACCATCGCCGCTACGGCCAATAACGCCGGTTATCTGGACATCCGGATGCGGCCCGAACGCAAGAACCGCATCAAGGTGCTGATGCTGTTCGACGTGGGCGGCAGCATGGACGACCATATCGAGCGCACCGAGGAGTTGTTTTCGGCGGCGAAGACGGAATTCAAGAACATGGAGTTCTTTTACTTCCATAACTGCGTCTACGACACCTTGTGGAAGAACAACCGACGCCGCAATGCCGAACGTTTTTCCACCTGGGACGTGCTGCGCAAATACCCGCCCGACACCAAGCTGATTTTCGTCGGCGACGCCACCATGAGTCCCTATGAAATCCTGCAGCCGGGCGGCAGCGTCGAATACAACAACGAGGAAGCGGGATCGACGTGGCTGGCGCGCTTTACCCAGGCGTTCCCGAAATTCATCTGGCTCAATCCCGAGGCGGAGGGATTGTGGCAGTACCGCCAGTCGATCGGCGTGATGCGGCAATTGATGAACAACCGCATGTTCCCCCTGTCGATCGACGGGCTGGAACGGGGCATGCGTCTGCTCAGTAAATAAAAGCTCGCAACAAAAAGTCCATGGCGGCATGCCGCCGCCATGCCGTACACTGCGGTACAAAACTACCGTGCGGAGCATCTCCGCTGCGGGCGGGTACCATACGCTGACACCAGCCCTGCCCCATCCTGCTGCATCCTGTGCGCGGCCGCCATGGCCGCGACACTGTTCGATTGCGCACATCGTGCGCGCCTTCTGCTCCGGTAGAATCGGCGTATCGCTCTGCGCAAACCATGCACCATCGCTGCACCACGACCTTGCCGCGCCAGCCTCCGTGCTGCCGGCCGGTGCCAGCGCCATTTTCAAAGGAATGAGCATGCAAAGTCTGATCTCGATCGCCGCCGACCTGTCCTGGCCATTCGCCATTACCCTGGCCTGGGTGGTGGGCGAATTCGGTCACCGCTGGACGGGCCTGCCGCGCATCAGTTTTTACGGCGTGATCGGTTTCGTCCTCGCGCAGACGCAGGTAGGCGTGCTGCCGCAGACGGACGCCGGCCCCATGCTGGTGCTGGCCGACGTGGCCTTCGGCCTGATCCTGTTCGAGGTGGGCTACCGCATCAACCTGCGCTGGCTGAAGAACAACCCATGGATCGCCGTCACGGGCCTGGTCGAATCCCTGCTGACCTTTGCCGTCGTCTACTTCATCGGCATCGAATTCGGCAGCACCTCGATGACGGCGCTGCTGCTGGCGTCCTTGGCCATGTCCACCTCGCCGGCCACCATCATGCGCGTCATCAACGAGGAACGCAGCTCGGGCCAGGTGACGGAACGCATCGTCCACCTCACTGCCTTGAATTGCGTGCTGGCCGTCTTCACGTTCAACATCATCGTCGGCTTCTGGATGTTCCAGAGCTCCACCGACTTGATCGAGGCGAGCAGCAGCAGCGCCGCCGTGCTGGCCGCCTCGGTGGCCGCCGGCACCGTCTTCGGCATCGTCGTGCCGGCCATGCTGCGCCGCCTGGGCAATATGGCGCAGGACGCCACCGTGGCGTTCGCGCTGTCGGTGATGCTGCTCGTCGCCCTGACCTACACCACCAGCCTGTCGCCGCTGCTGGCCACGCTCACCTTCGGCCTGGTGGCACGCCACCGCCGCGTGGCCTTCAGCCAGGCGCAGCGCAATTTCGGCGCGTTGGGCGAGCTGCTGACGGTGCTGCTGTTCGTGTATGCCGCCTCGACCCTGGAATGGGCCAGCGTGACGGCCGGCGCGGGCCTGGCCCTGGCCGTCGTCGGCGGGCGATTGCTGACGAAAGTCGCCGGCGTGGCCGCGTTCTCGCATGTCAGCGGCATTTCCTGGCGCAAGGGCGTGCTGACGGGCGTGGCGCTGACGCCCGTCTCCGTCTTCATCATCCTGCTGCTCGAGCACGCGCGCCAGCATGGCGTGAACTTCGGCGACGAATTGAACGCCCTGGCCGCCATCACCCTGGGCCTGGAACTGGTCGGCCCCGTGCTGGTGCAGCGCGTGCTGATGCTGGCCAAAGAAACCCACGAAATCAAGGAGCGCTAAATGCCGCTGGAACCCTTTGGCCAATCGGCCGCGCTGACCTTCGGCGTCGAACTCGAACTGCAACTGGTGAACCTGTCGGACTACGACTTGACGGCTGCCAGCCCAGACCTGCTGCATCTGCTGAACAAAAAACCGTTCCCCGGCAACGTCACGCCGGAAATCACCGAAAGCATGATCGAGATTAACTCGAGCGTGCACACGCATCACGGCCCCCTGCTGGAACAGTTGCAGGAAATCCGCGACACCTTGATCACGGCCGGCGACAAGCTCAATATCGGCATCGCCGGTGGCGGCACGCACCCGTTCCAGCAATGGTCGTCGCAAAAGATCTTTTCCAAGCCCCGCTTCCAGGAGATTTCGGAACTGTACGGCTACCTGGCCAAGCAATTCACCATCTTCGGCCAGCACGTGCACATCGGCTGCGCCTCGGGCGACGACGCCATGTTCCTGCTGCATTCGCTGAACCGCTACATCCCCCACTTCATCGCCCTGTCGGCTTCCTCGCCCTATGTGCAGGGACGCGACACCCTGTTCGATTCGGCCCGTCTGAACTCCGTGTTCGCCTTTCCCATGAGCGGGCGCGCGCCGTTTACGCTGAGCTGGGAGCAGTTCTCCAACGAGTATTTTGCCAAGATGGAGAACACGGGCATCATCAAGAGCATGAAGGATTTTTACTGGGACATCCGTCCCAAGCCGGAATTCGGCACCATCGAACTGCGCGTGTGCGATACGCCGCTGACGGTGGAACGGGCCGCCGCGCTGGCCGCCTACCTGCAGGCACTGTGCCGCTACCTGCTCGAACGCAAGGAGGTGCCGCCGGTGGAAGACGATTACCTCGTGTATAACTACAACCGCTTCCAGGCTTGCCGCTTCGGCCTCGATGGCGCCATCACGCATCCGAAAACCTACGAGACGATGTCGCTGCGCGAAGACATCATGACCACCCTGCGCAAGATGGAACCGCACGCCGAAGCGCTGGGCAGCACGCCAGCCCTGAAACACCTGTCGGACGTGGCCAAGCAGTGGAGCGATGCGCAATACCTGCGCAAGCAGCACAACTTGCAGGGCAGCGCCGAGGGCATGGTCGATTCGGCGATCCGCTGCTTCCGTGGCGAACCGATGAATTACTGAGGATGCCTGGCCAAACCTGCTGCGCGTCGGTATAGGCGGCCTGCGATGCTCACCGTACTTCTTCGACCCCAAGACCGCGCGCATCACCTCGCGCATCGAAGAAAACAACGTCATCACGCCGTATGCGGGCGTCGTGTATGACCTCGACAAAACGTACTCCGTGTTCGGCAGCTACACCAGCATCTTTGCGCCGCAGAGCAACCGCGACGTGAACCGTAATTTTCTGTCGCCCGTGCGCGGCAAGGGTTTTGAAGCAGGCGTGAAGGCAGGATATTTGGATGGCAAGGTCAATGCCAGCGCCGCCCTGTTCCAGATCCGTCAAAGCAACGTGGCCGGTCCTGCGGGCGAAGTCAACGGTGAGGCCGTGTTCAAGGCCATCGATGGCGTCACCAGCCGCGGCGTGGAAATGGAAGTGACGGGCGAAGTGATGAAGGACGTGAAGCTGAGCGCCGGCTATACCTATGCGCATGTGCGCGACGCGGATGGCAAGGACGTGTTTTCCACCATGATGCAAACCACGCAGCCTGCCCACCTGGTGCGCGTACAGGGCACGTGGCGCCTGCCAGCCAGCCTGGACAAGCTGACCGTCGGTGGCGGCATCAACTGGCAAAGCAGCTACGACGGCAATATCTGGAACCCCGCCATCGTGGACTATTCCCGCATCAAGCAGGGCGGCTATGCGCTGGTCAACCTGATGGCGCGCTACGAGATCAGCAAGAACGTCACGGCCAGCCTCAACGTGAACAACCTGCTCGACAAGAAGTACTTCACGGGACTGGGTCTGTTCCAGACGGGCTTCTACGGCGAACCGCGCAATGTGATGTTCACCGTACGGACGAAATTTTAACGCGAAGTTCTAACTAAGTTCCATACAGCGCCAGCGCCCAGGCTGGCGGACGCAGTTCCAGCGCCAGCGACAGGTAAGCAGGGTCGAAGCGCGCCGCCAGCAGGTACACATTGGCGGCGCCCCTGGGCTCCCAATTCCCCGTAAAACCCTTTTCACCGGCCGCCACGCGCTTGCGGTCGAAAGGCACGGCGCTTTTCGCGAACTCCTCGTGCGTCTTTCGGCCCTGCGCATACGGCGCCAGCCAGGCCAGCGCCTCGGCCAGGCGCCGCGCTTCCGGCGCGCCATACCAGTCGTCGCCATGCGCCTGCGCCATCAGCGCTGTCGTCAGCAGCGGCTCCAGGCTGTAGGTGGTGTAATGCAGGGCGTCGCGCTGCTCGAAGTCGAAGGGCACGCCGCCGGCACCGATATTGCGCGGCACGTGCGCCAGGAAGCGCTCCTTCGCGCGCGCGATCAGCAAGGCGTCGCCCGTGACATACGCGGCGGCCGTGCCGATCTTGATGCGGTGGCTATGCCAGTTGTTGCGCGCCGTGGACGGGCCGCCCACCTTGATGGGATCACTCAGATACCCTTGCGCCAGGGTGCGGCAAAACGCCTGCACCTGCTCGCGCTCAACACCGTTCAAGCGCTCCTGTACCAGGTCAAAGCCCATCAGCAGGCTGGCCAGCTCCGTCTCGTCGACGGGACTGAACGATGGCTGATAAGTACCGCTCCAGGCCAGCAGCAACTGGCGCGCCGCCTCGAAATGCGCCATCTCTCCCGACAGCCGCCAGGCCAGCGCCTGCAGGCGCACCTGGCGCCAGTCTTCCTGCGCCTGCTGGCTGGTCTCGCGTCCGCCTTCTCCCTTCAGCAAGCCGCCCGTGCGCACTTCGGCCATCAGGTGCACGGGCCGCGCCGCATCCTTGCGCGCCGCCTTGACCACCTGCTCGGCAATGGCCGGCGCCACCCGCGCCTTGAGCGTGCGGGCGCGCGCGGCGGACGTCAGCGCAAACGGCAGCGCCCCCTCATGCGGGCGCGGCGCGGCGCGCAAGCCTGTCAGGGGCAGCGCCAGCAGGCCGGCCAGCACAATGCGCCGGCGCATCAGATGCGTGTTCAAAACCGCGTCTCCCGCGCTGCGCGCAAAAAGTTATCGAGGATGGGCGTGCAATCGAGCAGTTCGACGCCGCCCGCCGAATGGAATTCCGGGTGCCATTGCAAGCCCATGACGAAGCGCGCCCGCTGGTAGCGGATGGCTTCGACGATATTGTCGCCCTGCGAATACGCTTCCACGGTGACGTCGCGCCCCAGGTCCTTGACCGACTGGTGGTGGATGGAATTGACGAGCGCCTCGCCTGCCTTCGGGAACATGCCCGCCAGCGACGAGCCTTTCGGGAAGACGATGGTGTGGCGGTGACGGTCATACAGGTCGTTGACGTGGGAAGTCGCACCTTCCACGTCCGAAGCGATGTCCTGGTACAGGGTGCCGCCAAAGCCCACATTGATCAGTTGGCAGCCGCGGCATATGCCCAGCACGGGTTTGCCCGCATCGACGAATTCGTGCAGCAGTTCCAGTTCGTACAGATCGCGCGCCCGGTCGCCGTTCCATTCCGGCCGCGTGGCCGCCTCGGAATACGTCTGCGGCGAGACGTCGGCGCCGCCCTGCAGCACCAGGCCGTCCAGGTGGCGCGCATAGTGGCGCAAGGTGATATTGCTCGGGTGTAGCTGGCCGCTGGTATTGACGGTCGGGATCATGAACACCAGCACATCGCGCGACATGACCCACTGCGCGATCGACTCTTCCAGGTATTGCAGATTCTTGCTGCGCAGGCCAGTGGCGCCCGGCTCCGGGTGGAAAATGCGCGCCGAGATGCCGATGCGCAGGGTGCGCCGCATGAAATCGCGGCTGGCCTTGTCGCGCATGGAGCGGTAGCGCGACGAGATCACGCGCCAGGCCAGCGCCAGCGGCGTATCGTTATCCTTCAGGTAGCGGGGGGCCGCATCGCGCGCGCGGTGCTCATCATCGGGCGCCCGGCGGCCCACGCGGTCAGGCCTTGACGGCGCTGGTGCTGCGGGATCGGTGGAAGGGGGATGCTGGGGATCTTTTTCGTCTGACATGGCAAGGCTGACTGAAAGCGGGGACACTTTCAATATAAACCCCTGCCTCCCAAAGCACGATTCAATTTTGTAACAAAAGCACATGTGCGGCGCATCCACGCAACACGCCGGCAATAAAACTGCATACAGTCCGTTTACGCTGGCGGCCCCGCTTTTTAGAGAATCTTTACGCTCCCGCTGCTAATCTTGAACGTACCTCAACCACCGCTGCAAAGCCACCATGGAACCCCATTCACGCCTGCAAACGCATCAAGCGCATCAAGCACTGCCCCACCGCCATCCCCGCCTGCCCACTTTCCTCATGCATATCACGGTCGACAAGTCCTGCCTGGCCGAGCTGCGCCAGCTGGTCGTCAGGACGTGCGGCGGCATGCTGTCGTTCATGCGCGTCGAGGCGGTCGACCACGCCGAACGCATGAAGGTCTGGCTGTGCGTGACGGAGCCGGCCCTGCGCCTGACCATGGATGCCGTCATGCGCCTGCTGCCGGCGGCGGAATTTGGCCGCATCAGCCAGGGGAAATCGCTATGAACCAGTATGCCTGCGAGCAGGCGATGTCTTCATCGCGCATCACCGCGCACTTCCAGGGTATCTGGGTGCCGATGGTCACGCCATTCCGTGACGGCGAGATCGACTTCGACGCCGCCCAGCAGCTGGCCAGCGAGCTGGCCACCAGCGGCGTCGATGGCCTGGTGGTGTGCGGCACCACGGGCGAAGCGGCCATGCTGAGCGCCGCGGAACACACCATGCTGCTCGATAGCGTGCTCGAAGCCATCGGTCCCCGCTTCCCCGTCGTGATGGGGATCGGCGGCAGCGATACGCGCAGCGTCGTCGCCACGGTACAGCGCTATCACGACCATCCGCTGGCCGGCCTGCTGATCTCGGCACCGTCCTATGTACGCCCTTCGCAGGACGGCATCGTGCGCCACTTCGAGGCCATCGCCGCCGCCACCGACCAGTCCATCGTGCTGTACAACGTGCCGGCACGCACGGGCGTCAATCTCGAACCGCAGACAGCGGCGCTGCTGGCGCGCGACTCGCACTTCGTCGCCATCAAGGAAGCGGGCGGCAAACTGCAACAACTGGGCGAACTGCTGCTCGACACGCGCCTCGATGTGCTGTGCGGCGACGATGCGCTGCTGCTGGCCAGCCTGTCCATGGGCGGCCACGGCGCCATGTCGGCCGCCGCCCAGGTACGCCCCGACCTGTATGCGCAGCTGTACCACCTGGTCAGGCAAGGCCGCCACGGCGCCGCCGGCGCCCTGTTCAAGGTCATGCTGCCCGTCATCCGCCTGCTGTTTGCCGAACCCAATCCTGGCCCCGTGAAGGCGGCACTGGCCATGCAGGGCAAGGTGCGCGACGAGCTGCGCCTGCCGATGACGCCGATGTCGTCCGCCGGCCAGCACAAGCTGGCCGAAGCACTCGAGCCCCTGATGGAACTGCCCGTATGGACCGCCAGCGACAGGGACGCGCCGCGCGAAGGCTGTTTGCTGCAGCTGGTCTCCGCTTCCAACATCATGCCAGCCGTGCGCCAAGATGATCATCGCCATCACGGATGAACGCGGGGGGATGGAGAAATCCATCCTGGCCGGGCGCCTGGCCGCCTCGCGTGCACTGGCCGGACGCAAGGTATTGCTGCTCGATGCCGATCCGCGCCAGGGCGCCATGGAGCAGGCCAGGAATATGCAAGATGGGGCCAGGCATGGTAGCCTGACGCAGCCGCGCCTGATGGCGCGCGCCATCAGCGCCAAGGGCTTGCAGCCGGAGCTGGAACACCTGGTGAACTGCTACCACGACATCGTCATCGACAGCGAAGGCCGCGACTCCATGGGCAGCCGTTCGGCCCTGATCGCCGCGCGCGTACTGGTGGTGCCGCTCGACGGCGTCGTGGACGGCGACGCGCAGGCTGGCCTGGCGCGCCGCATCGCGCACGCGCGCAGCGTCAATCCGGACCTGCGCGTCCTGCTGGCAACGGATACACAAGCGGCCCCCGCCCATGCACTGGCCGCACAGATTCCGGCCGCCCGCGTGGTCAGCCTGGGACAGCTGTATTGCGCCGTTTTCAATCTGACTGCCTAGCCTGGCTGGACACGCAAAAAAAGGCGGCGCATGCGCCGCCTCTTCTTTCATCTCCGTTAATTAAAACGTTTTGCTGACCGTCAGCAGCAGCGCCGTCTTGCCCATGAATTTGCCATTCACTGGCGAGGCATAGGCCGACTTGCCCGCGTTCGTGCCGATCACGGCCAGCGCGCCCGTCACGATACCGAAATCGCGCGTGACGCCCACTTTCCAGTCCGTGTAGCTAGCCGCATCATTGTTTTTGACCTTCTGGTGGCCCGCGTGCAGGTTACCGGTCCAGCCGTTCGTCAGATCGATATTCGCGCCGATGTCCAGGTAGCCGCTGTTCTTGCTGTTGACGATGCCGAACAGATTGGAGACGGCGTGCGAATACTTGATATAGGCAGGTCCGTACGACAGCTGGCCGTAGACTTCCTGGGTGTCCGCGTTGGCCAGGCCGTCGATATGGTTCAAGCCGTTGTCCGCATACACATACGCCAGTACGCCCACGTCGTAGCCGATATCGCTGGTCAGCTGGCCGCGCTTGCCTGCATACAGATCCAATTCCACGTCGCCGCTGCCGCCCGCATCCTTGGTCCACTTGATGGTGGAAGCCCAGGCGCCCGCATACAGGCCGGTCGGATTGTTGACGTAGTCGACGCCGCCCTGCAGCGCAGGTTTCAAGCGCGTCTGCGAAATGCCGCGATAACGGTAGTCGGACACGCCGGCCACGTTGAAGCTGACTTCGTTGTCGGGCTTGGCCTCTTCCGCGTGGGCCAGGCTGCCCGTAAAGGCGGTGGCGACGGCAAGTGCAAGTATCATTTTATTCATGGTTTCTTCTTCTTCATGGGTGGTATGGGCCTTTGCCAACATGGCGCAGCTGGCCCGCCGCTGCAAAAATTCGCTGCAAAAATTTAAAGTAAAGCGTCCCCCCGGCGCGCGCGGCGCCCGTTTTCAAACAGGGGATTCACAGGTGTTAGAGCGGCAGCAGCAGCCGGTAGCCGACGGCCGTCTCCGTCAGCAGATACTGCGGCTGGGCCGGATCGGCTTCCAGCTTCTGGCGCAGATGCCCCATGTAGATGCGCAGGTAATGGCCGTTTTCGCTATTCGACGGCCCCCACACTTCGCGCAGCAGCTGCGGATTGGTGACCACCCTGCCGGCGTTCTTCACCAGCACCGAGAGCAAGCGAAATTCCGTCGGCGTCATGTGCACCAGTTGCTTGTTGCGCGTCACCAGGCGGTCTTTCAGGTCGACCCGCACGTCGCCGAACTGCACCACGCCATCGTCGCTGGCGGCGGGCTGGCGCTGGCGGCGCAGGGTGGCCCGTACGCGGGCCAGCAGCTCGCCCACGCCAAACGGCTTGGTCAGGTAATCGTCGGCGCCCGCGTCCAGCGCGCGTATCTTGTCCTCTTCGTCGACCCGCGCCGACAGCACGATGATGGGCACGGCCGACCATTTGCGGATGTCGGCGATGAAGTCGATGCCGTCGCCGTCAGGCAGGCCCAGGTCCAGCACGATCAGGTCGGGCCGGCGCGTGCCGGCATCGATCAGGCCCCGCTGCATGGTGGCGGACTCGAAAATCTGCCAGCCCTCGTCTTCCAGCGCGGCGCGCACGAAGCGGCGGATTTGCGGTTCATCCTCGACCAGCAAGGCGGTGGCGGAAGGTTCGTTCATGATGGTTTTCCTGTTTCATAATCGTTGGCGTCATCGAGTTCGATCTCTGGCGGCGCAGGCGGCGTGCCCAGCGGCAGGCTGAAGACGATGGCAGCGCCCTGTCCCGGCGTGTGCGGCTGCGCGTGGATGGTGCCGCCGTGGGCTTCGACGATGGCGCGGCAAATGGCCAGCCCCAGTCCGACGCCCGGCTTGTTCGATTCGCGTTCGCCGCGCGTGAATTTTTCAAAGATGGCCTCTTCGCGGCCGGGCGGCAGGCCCGGGCCATCGTCAAACACCCTCACCTGCAGGAACTGGCCGTGCACCCCGGCCGCGACCGTGATGGTGCTGCCGGGCGGCGTGTACTTGGCCGCGTTTTCCAGCAGGTTACACAGCACGCGTTCGATCAGCACGGCGTCGTAGCGCACCAGCGGCAAATCCGGCGCCAGCTGCGTCTGCACGGCATGCTGCAGCAATTGCGGGCCGCTGGCGCGCAGCGCGCTGCCCACCACTTCTTCCAGCGCCTGCCATTGCAGGTTCAGGCGCACCTGCCCGCTTTCGATGCGCGCCATGTCCAGCAAGTTCGCCACCAGGGCGCTCATGCGCACGGTTTCGGACTGCAGCGAGCGCGCCATGTCCAGCTGCGCGGGTGACAACGCAGGCCTGGACAGCGCCAGCGATTCGGCCAGGCCCACCAGTGACGTCAATGGCGTGCGCAAATCGTGCGACAGGGCCGCCAGCAGCGAATTGCGCAGCCGCTCGGACTCCATCTGCAGCAGCGCGCCCTGGGCCACGTCGATGTAGTGCACGCGTTCGAGGGCGATGGCCGCCAGGGCGGCAAAGGTATCGAGGTGCTGGCGCTGTTCCGGCACCAGCAGCCAGCGCCCGTGCTGGGCAGCCTCCAGCGGCAACAGCGCCAGCACGCCCCGCGTGCGCATCGGCGCAATCAGCGGCAGGTAGAAAATGGGCGAAGCCGGCAAGGTATCCGTGCCCGTCCCCGCCGCCTGCGCATGGTCGAAGGCCCACTGCGCAATGCCCATGTCCAGCGGCTCGCCGCCGTTCGGCGTCTGCAAGCTGCCCTCGTCATCAGGTAAAAGCAAGGTGGCACGCGCGCGGAAAGCCCGCTCGATGGCGCTTTTCGTGATATCGAAAATCTGCTCCGTCTGCAGCACCCCGGACAATTCACGCGAAAACTCGTACAGGGCGCGGGCACGCGCTTCACGGTGCGATGCCACGCGCGCCTGGAAGCGCAGGCCGGCCGTCAGGTGGCCCGTGATCAGGCCCACGGCCAGCATCACGCCAAAGGTGATTACGTACTGAAAATCACCCACGGCAAACGAAAAACGCGGCGGCACGAAGATGAAATCGAAGCTGGCCACGCCCAGCAGGCTGGCCAGCGCCGCCGGTCCGCGCCCCAGCCGCACGGCCACCAGCACCACCGTCAACAACGACAGCATGGCGATATTGGCCAGGTCCAGGTAGGGTTGCAGGGGCACCGAGGCGAGGGCCGTACCCAGGCTGGTACCGGCGGCCAGCAGGTAGCGCAAATGGCGCGATGGCCTGCGCGGCGCCGGCGCATCGTCGCCCGCCGCGCGCCGCAGCGCCGCATCGGCAGGCGGCAAGCCGACCTCGATCAAATCGATATCGGGCGCCAGGCTGGCCATGCGCACGGCCGGCGGCGCATGCCACAGGCGCGCCAATGCGCCAGCCAATTCGCCAGCGCGGCGACGGCCCACGATGACTTTCGAGATATTCGCATTGCGCGCATACTCGACCACGGCGCCGGCGATGTCGGCGGACGGCACAATGGCCGTGCGCGCGCCCAGGTCCTGCGCCAGTTTCAGCGTTTTCAGGATGCGTTCGCGCTCGCCTGCCGGCAGGCGCTGCAGGCGTGGCGTTTCCACGTACAGTGCGTGCCATTCCGCATTCAGCTGGCTGGCCAGGCGCGCCGTGCTGCGGATCACGTGTTCGCCCCCCGCGTGCGGTCCCACGCAGGCCAGCAGCGCAGCGCCCGTCTTCCACACGGGATTGATGGATTTCTCGACGCGGTATGCCTGCACGTCGTCCTGCACCCGGTCCGCCGTGCGGCGCAAGGCCAGTTCGCGCAAGGCGATCAGGTTACCCTTGCGGAAAAAATGCTGCGATGCCCGCTCGGCCTGCTGCGGCTGGTATACCTTGCCCTGCTTCAGGCGGCGCAGCAGTTCGTCGGCGGGGATATCGACCAGCACCACTTCATCGGCGCGGTCGAACACCGTGTCGGGCAGGGTTTCTGCCACGCGCACGCCGGTAATCCCCCCCACCACATCATTGAGGCTTTCCAGGTGCTGCACATTCACGGTCGACAGCACGTCGATGCCGGCCGCCAGCAATTCCTCAACGTCCTGCCAGCGCTTCGGATGGCGCGATCCGGCCACGTTCGAATGGGCCAGTTCATCCATCAGTATCAGCGACGGCGCGCGCCGCAGGGCCTCGTCCAGGTCGAACTCGAACAAGGTCTTGCCCCGGTACTCGATGGCCTTCAGGGGAAGCACAGGCAAGCCGTCAAGCTGGGCCGCCGTATCCAGGCGCCCATGCGTCTCCACCACGCCCACCAGCAAGTCCTGGCCATCGGCCAGCAGTTTGCGGGCGGCGGCCAGCATCGCATAGGTCTTGCCGACGCCGGCCGAGGCGCCGAAATAAATGCGCAGCCGGCCGCGCGCGGCTTTCTTTTCCTGCGCCTGCACTTGCGCCAGCAGGGCATCAGGGTCGGGGCGTTGGCTGTCGTTGGGGAGCATGTTGTATTTTAATCTTCTTGGGCATTGTAGGTCGGATTAGCGCGTCCGAAGGGCGCGCGTAATCCGACAACATTGTTGGCCTGGCTGGTGGTGGTGTCGGCTTACGCTGCGCTAAGCCGACCTACGCCGACCTACGCACCGTTGCCAGCTTACTTTGCCATGGCATCAAGCGCCAGATTCAGTTCCAGCACATTCACGCGTGGTTCGCCGAAAAAGCCGATATACGCGGTTTTCTGCACCTTGGCGATGGCGTTTTCCACCTGCGCCAGCGGCACGGCGCGCACGCGGGCCACGCGCGGCGCCTGGTACAAGGCTGCCGCCAGGCTGATTTCCGGATCCAGGCCACTGCTCGACGCCGTCACCAGGTCGACGGGAATGGCGCGCGTATTGCCGGGGTCAGCTTCCTTCAGGGCGGCGATGCGCGCCTTGACGGCGTCCACCAGCGCCGGATTGCTCGGTCCCTGGTTCGAGCCGCTCGAACCGGCGCCGTTATTGGCCATCGGCGCGGTGGCCGATGGCCGGCCCCAGAAATACTTGGGCGAGGTGAAGGACTGGCCGATCAGCATCGAGCCGATGGGCTTGCCACCACGCTCGACGATGCTGCCGTTGACTTCATCGTTGAAAGCCAGCTGCCCGATGCCGGCCGTGGCAAACGGATAGACCACGCCGCAGATCACGGTCAGCGCGGCAAACAGGACCAGGGCGGGACGTACGATAGTGCTCATGATGGTTCCTTTAGACTAAATTGAGTGCGGACAGCAGCATGTCGATCAGCTTGATCCCGATGAAGGGCAGGATGATGCCGCCCAGGCCGTAGATCAGCAGATTGCGGCGCAACAGGCTGGCCGCGCCGATGGCCCGGTATTGCACGCCTTTCAGCGCCAGGGGAATCAGCACGACGATGATCAAGGCATTGAAGATCACGGCCGACATGATGGCCGACGCCGGACTGGACAAGTGCATGATGTCGAGCGCCTTCAACTGCGGATAGGTACCCACGAACGCCGCCGGGATGATGGCGAAGTACTTGGCGATATCGTTCGAAATCGAGAACGTCGTCAGCGAACCGCGCGTCATCAGCATCTGCTTTCCGATTTCAACGATTTCCAGCAGCTTGGTCGGATTCGAATCGAGGTCGACCATATTGCCCGCCTCTTTTGCCGCCTGCGTGCCCGAGTTCATGGCCACGGCCACGTCGGCCTGCGCCAGCGCCGGGGCATCGTTGGTGCCGTCGCCCGTCATCGCCACCAGGCGGCCTTCGGACTGGTAGCTGCGAATCAGCTTGAGCTTGTCTTCCGGCGTCGCTTCGGCAAGAAAATCATCCACGCCCGCCTCGGCGGCAATCGCCGCCGCCGTCAGCTTGTTGTCGCCCGTGATCATGACGGTCTTGATGCCCATGCGGCGCAGTTCCGCAAAACGCTCCTTGATGCCGCCCTTGACGATATCCTTCAGTTCCACGACCCCCATGACGCGGCCGTCGTCGACCACTACCAGCGGCGTGCTGCCACGGCGCGCGATATCGTCGACGGCGCGCGACACCTCGAGCGGATACGGCTGGCCCAGCGCTTCCACGTACTTTTTCATGGAATCGGCCGCGCCCTTGCGCAACTGGCGCAACTGCTGCTCGCCCGGAATATCCACGCCGCTCATGCGCGTTTGCGCCGTGAAGGGCACGAAGGTAGCGTGCAGGCTGGCCATCTCGCGTTCGCGGATGTTGAACTTCTGCTTGGCTAGCACGACGATGCTGCGACCTTCCGGCGTTTCATCGGCCAGCGAGGCCAGTTGCGCCGCGTCGGCCAGCTGCTGCTCCGTCACGCCGGGGGCCGGCACAAAGGTCGAGGCCTGGCGATTGCCCAGGGTGATGGTGCCCGTTTTATCGAGCAGCAGCACGTCCACGTCGCCGGCCGCTTCCACGGCGCGGCCCGAGGTGGCGATCACATTAGCCCGCATCATGCGGCTCATGCCGGCCACGCCGATGGCGGACAACAAACCGCCGATGGTGGTCGGAATCAAACACACCAGCAGTGCGATCAGCACGGTGATGGTGACGGGCGTGCCAGTGCCGGCCGCCGCCACGGAAAACAGCGAATACGGCAGCAAGGTCACGGTGACGATCAGGAACACGATCGACAGGGCCACCAATAAAATCGTCAGGGCGATTTCATTCGGCGTCTTCTGGCGCTTGGCGCCCTCAACCATGGCGATCATGCGGTCGATGAAGGCTTCGCCGGGATTGACGGAAACGCGCACCAGCAGCCAGTCCGACAGCACGCGGGTGCCGCCCGTCACGGCCGAAAAGTCGCCGCCCGATTCGCGGATGACGGGCGCCGATTCGCCCGTGATGGCGCTCTCGTCGACGGAGGCCACGCCGGCCGTCACTTCGCCGTCGGCGGGAATCACGTCACCCGCCTCGACCAGCACCGTCATGCCCTTGCGCAGGTCGGTCGCCGGCGTAGGCAGCCAGGAGGTGCCGTATTTCGGCGTTTGCATTTTCTTTGCCATCACCGTCTGCTTCAGGGCGCGCAGCGAGGCCGCCTGGGCCTTGCTGCGGCCTTCGGCCAGCGCTTCGGCGAAGTTCGCAAACAGCACGGTAAACCACAGCCACACGGCGACGGCGGCAATGAAGCCGAACGGCGCTTCACCCTGGCCATTCAGGGCCTGGATGGCCAGCAGGGTCGTGATGATGCTGCCGACATACACGACGAACATCACGGGGCTGCGCCACTGCGTGCGGGGGTCAAGCTTTTTGAACGCATCGACGATGGCAGGGCCAATCAATGCGGAATCGAACAAGGTCAGGCTTGTGCGTGACATGGTAGCCTCTTATTTTGTAAAAAGTTGCAGGTGTTCGACGATCGGGCCCAGGGCCAGCGCGGGAACGTAATTGAGCACACCGACCAGCACCACCACGCCGATCAGCAGGCCGATGAACATGGGGCCGTGCGTGGGCATGGTGCCGGCATTGGCCGACAGGCGCTGCTTGGCCGCCAGCGAACCGGCCACTGCCAGCACGGGCACAATCACGCCGAAGCGGCCGAACCACATGGCGATCGCCAGCATCACGTTGTAGAACGGCGTGTTGGCGGACAGGCCGGCAAACGCGCTGCCGTTGTTGTTGGCCGCCGACGTGAAGGCGTACAGGATCTCCGAGAAACCGTGTGCGCCCGGATTGGCGACGCCGATCTTGCCTGGTTCGACCATTACGGCGATCGCCGTACCCGTCAATACCAGGGCTGGCGTGACCAGGATGGCCAGCGACACCATCTTCATTTCATAGGCCTGAATTTTCTTGCCCAGGTATTCAGGCGTGCGGCCTATCATCAGGCCGGCGATGAAGACAGCCAGGATGGCAAACATCAGCATGCCGTACAGGCCCGTGCCCACGCCGCCGAAAATCACTTCGCCGAATTGCATCAGCAGCAGCGGCACCATGCCGCCCAGGGGCATGTAGGAGTCGTGCATGGAATTGACTGCACCGCACGATGCCCCCGTCGTCACCGCCGCGAACAGGGTCGAGGAGCTGATGCCGAAGCGCGTTTCCTTGCCTTCCATATTGCCGCCCGATTGCAGGCTGCTGGCCTGCTGGTCCACGCCCAAGGCTTGCAAGGCGGGATTGGCTTGCTGCTCGGCGCTCATCACGCCGACCGTCATGACGACGAAGATCATGGTCATCGCGGCCAGCACTGCCCAGCCCTGGCGCAGGTCGCCCACCATGCGGCCAAAGGTGAAGCACAGGCCGGCGGGAATGATGAAAATAGCCAGCATCTGCAGGAAGTTCGACAGCACGGTCGGGTTTTCGTACGGATGCGAGGAATTGGCATTGAAGAAACCGCCGCCATTCGTGCCCAGCAGCTTGATCGATTCCTGCGAAGCGACGGGGCCCATGGCGATCGTCTGCGTGGTTGCCACTTGCGCTTCCATTACGGGCTTACCGGCCGTATCGAGCACGGGCTGGCCGTCGGCCGTCACTTTCGGCGTTTCATACGCCACGTGGTCGAGCAGGGTCACTTCCTTGTAGGCGGAAAAATTCTGGATCATGCCTTCGCCCATGAAAGCGACGGACAGGGCCAGCGACAGCGGCAGCAGGATGTACAGCGTGGAGCGCACCAGGTCGACCCAGAAATTGCCGATCGATTTGCCCGAGCGCGAGGCGAAGCCGCGCACCAGCGCGAAGATCACGGTAATGCCGGTGGCCGCCGAAAAGAAGTTCTGGCACGTCATGCCCAGCATCTGGGTCAGGTAACTCATGGTCTGTTCGCCGCCGTAGCCCTGCCAGTTGGTATTGGTGACAAAGCTGACGGTGGTATTGAACGAAGAATCAGGGCTGACGGCGCCCATGCCCTGTGGATTCAAAGGCAAGACGCCTTGCAGGCGCTGCAGGCCGTACACGAAGACGGCGCCGAGCGCGTTGAATACGATCAGGGCGATGGCATAGCTTTTCCAGCCCATGGCCTTGTCGGCGGGCAGGCCGGACCAGCGGTACAGCAGGTTTTCCAGCTTTTGCAGCCAGCCCAGGCCGCGCACGGGGCCATCGCCGGCCACCTTGGACATGTACAGGCCCAGCGGATAGCCGGCGGCCAGCAGTACGGCCAGGAAGGCCACCAGCAGCAATATCGATTGCGTCGTCATCACAGTTCCTCCGCTTTCAGCAGCGCCACCAGCAGGTACACGAGCAGGCCAGCCGAGACCACGGCGCCCAGCACATAAAACGCGTTCATTTGACGCTCCCTAGTTTGTCGCAGGCGACGGCAAAGCCGGCCACCACGACGAAAAAAACGGCAATCAAGCCGAGATACACGATATCCATTCCCACCCTCATTCAGGTTTGTTTTGATAGTGAGCAGATTAGCCAAAAGGGTCTAAAAATTTCGTAAAGACTGGAGAGGTGCTTGTAAACAAGATGTAAAAACGGCGGCTTTGCCGCATAAAATCCTTCACAATGGGCGCCAAACCACGCGCACGGTGCACTGTTGTTGCTCTGGAGTAGCGCTATTGCTCGCTGGACAAGATAGAATGCGCGAGCGTCCGCACAAGGACGCCAAGCCTGCCGCGCTGCCCTCTGCCAGTGACGCTGGACGGAATATACTGTATATTCATACAGTTATCGCCGCCGTTGTCACTGCGCCCTGCAGTGCCCCGGCCTGGCGTTCCAACCACTGTCTTTACTTAGCTTGAACACGTATGGCCACTAAAAAACCAGCATCCGACTACAGCGAATCATCCATCCGTGTCCTGAAAGGACTGGAACCCGTCAAGCAGCGCCCGGGGATGTACACCCGCACTGAAAATCCGCTGCACATCATTCAGGAAGTGATCGACAATGCCTCCGACGAGGCGCTGGGCGGTCATTGCACGCATATCGCCGTCACGCAAAATACGGATGGCAGCATCACCGTCGAAGACAATGGCCGCGGTATTCCCGTCGGTATCCACCCTGAAGAAGGCGTGCCGACGGTGGAAATCGTGTTTACACGGCTGCACGCGGGCGGCAAGTTCGACAAGGGTTCGGGCGGCGCCTACGCGTTCTCGGGCGGCTTGCACGGCGTCGGCGTGTCCGTCACCAATGCGCTGTCGACGCGCCTGGAAATCACCGTCTGGCGCAAGGAAAGCGACGGCAATGGCTTGCATCACATGGTGTTTGCGAATGGCGACGTGATCGAGCCCCTGAGTTCCCGCCCCGCCCCGCGCGACGGCAAGAAGTCGGGCACGCGCGTCACCGCCTGGCCCGATGTGAAGTATTTTGATTCGCCGAACATCTCGCAAACCGAACTGCAGCGCCTGCTGCGCTCGAAAGCCGTGCTGCTGCCCGGCGTGATCGTCACCTTGACCAACGCCAAGACGGGCGATACGCAAACCTGGCAGTACGCGGAAGGCTTGCGCGGCTACCTGACCGAATCGCTGGCGCAGGTATCGAATGGCGAAACCCTGATTCCCCTGTTCGAAGGCGCGCAGTACGCGGGCCCGGATTCGGAAGGTTTTGCCGAAGGCGAAGGCGCGGCCTGGGTGGTGGCGTGGACGGAAGAAGGCGCCATCGTGCGCGAATCGTATGTCAACCTGATTCCCACCTCGAATGGCGGCACGCACGAATCGGGCTTGCGCGACGGCCTGTTCGGCGCCGTGAAAAACTTCGTCGAAATGCACTCGCTGCTGCCGAAAGGCGTCAAATTGCTGCCCGAAGACGTGTTTGCGCGCGCCTCTTTCGTGCTGTCGGCCAAGGTGCTGGACCCGCAATTCCAGGGCCAGATCAAGGAACGCCTGAACTCGCGCGACGCCGTGCGCCTGGTCTCGACCTTCACCAAGCCGCCGCTGGAACTGTGGCTGAACCAGCACGTCGACTACGGCAAGAAGCTGGCCGACCTGGTGATCAAGCAGGCGCAGTCGCGTCAGCGCTCGCTGCAAAAAGTGGAAAAGAAAAAATCCTCGGGCGTGGCCGTCCTGCCGGGCAAGCTGACCGACTGCGAATCGTCGGACATCACGCGCAATGAACTGTTCCTAGTCGAGGGCGATTCGGCGGGCGGTTCGGCCAAGATGGGCCGCGACAAGGAATTCCAGGCGATTTTGCCCCTGCGCGGCAAGGTCCTGAACTCGTGGGAGACGGACCGCGACCGCCTGTTTGCGAATAACGAGATCCACGACATCGCGGTGGCCATCGGCGTCGATCCGCACGGCGTGGGCGACTCGCCCGACCTGTCCGGCCTGCGCTACGGCAAGATCTGCATCCTCTCGGATGCGGACGTGGACGGCTCGCACATCCAGGTACTGCTGCTGACCCTGTTCTTCAAGCACTTCCCGGCCCTGATCAACAAGGGCCACATCTGCATCGCCCGACCGCCCCTGTACCGCGTCGACGCGCCGGCGCGCGGCAAGAAGCCGATGCAGAAAATCTATGCGCTCGACGACGGCGAACTGGTCGCCATCGAGGACAAGCTGCGCAAGGAAGGCGTGAAACAGGGCGCCTGGTCGATCTCGCGCTTCAAGGGCCTGGGCGAGATGAACGCCGAGCAGCTGTGGGAAACCACGATGAACCCGGACACGCGCCGTTTGCTGCCCGTGACTCTGGGCGAAATCGACCACATGACTTCCGCCGCGCGCTTCAATATGTTGATGGGCAAGGGCGAAGCGGCAGGACGGCGCGCCTGGATCGAAGAACACGGCAATGAGGCGGAGGCGGATATCTGATGATCATCGGCATCGACCTGGGCACCACCAACAGCCTGGTCGCCATCTGGCGCGACGGCAAGGCTGCCATCATCCCGAATGCACTGGGAGAGCACCTGACGCCGTCGTGCGTCAGCATCGACGACGACGGCAGCGTGCTGGTGGGCCGCGCCGCGCGCGAGCGCCTGCAGACGCACCCGCAACTGACGGCGGCCGTTTTCAAGCGCTACATGGGCAGCGAAAAGAAGATCACCCTCGGCACGCAGCAATTCCGTCCGGAAGAGCTGTCGTCGATGGTGCTGCGCGCGCTGAAGGAAGATGCCGAAGCCTTTTTGGGCCACAAGGTCGAGGAAGCCATCATCACCGTGCCCGCGTATTTCAGCGATGCGCAGCGCAAGGCCACGCGCATCGCCGGCCAGCTGGCGGGCTTGCGCGTGGAGCGCCTGCTGAACGAGCCAACGGCCGCCGCGCTGGCCTACGGCATCCGCGACAAGGATCAGGAAAGCAAATTTCTCGTCTTCGACCTGGGCGGCGGCACGTTCGACGTGTCGATCCTGGAGCTGTTCGAAGGCGTGATGGAAGTGCGCGCCTCGGCCGGCGACAATTTTTTGGGCGGCGAAGACTTCGTCACGGTGCTGGTCGACGCCTTCCTGGAAGGCAGCGGCTTGCGCGACGCGGCCGGCAGCCGTTTGTTCGATCCGCGCCAGCAGCAGTTGCTGCGCGATGAAGCCGAACGCGTCAAGCGCCTGCTGTCGGAGCAGCCATCGGTGCGCATGGCCACGCGCTACCAGGACAAGGAATACAGCTGGGAGATCAGCGAAGACAGACTGGCGCAGTTGTGCGAACCGCTGCTGGCGCGCCTGCGCCTGCCCGTGGAACGGGCGCTGCGCGACGCCACCATCCGCGCTGCGGAATTGAATGAAGTGGTACTGGCCGGCGGCGCCACGCGCATGCCGCTGGTGCGCAAACTGGTCTCGCGCATGTTCGGCCGCTTCCCCGCCATCCACCTGGACCCGGACGAAGCCGTGGCGCTGGGCGCCGCCGTGCAGGCGGGCCTGAAGATGCGCGATGCGGCCCTCGACGAAGTGGTCATGACGGACGTGGCACCGTATTCGCTGGGTATTTCGATTTCGCGCCAGGTCGGCGCAAACCAGTATGAAGGCGGGCATTACCTGCCCATCATCGAGCGCAACTCCGTGGTGCCCGTCTCGCGCACGGAAAACATCACCACCATCCACGACAACCAGAAGGAAATCAACGTGGCGATCTTCCAGGGCGAGTCGCGCCTGGTAGCCGACAACGTTTTCCTCGGCAAGATCAGCTTCCCGATCCCCGCCAAAAAAGCGGGCGAGATCGGCATCGACGTGCGCTTCACCTACGATGTCAGCGGCGTGCTGGAAGCGGAAGTGACGGTGCTGGCCACGCAGGAACGCCACAAGATGATCATCAGCGACAACGCGGGCGTGATGACGCCGGAACAGATCGAGCAGCGCTTTGCGGAACTGGCCGACCTGAAGATCCACCCGCGCGAGCAGATGGAAAACCGCACCCTGGTCACGCGCGCCGACCGTCTGTACGAACAGTCGCTGGGCGACGTGCGCCAGTACCTGGCGGCGCACACGGCGAACTTCCAGGCCGCGCTGGAAACGCAGGACCCGAACACCATCCGCAAGGCGCGCCAGGCGCTCGACGAAGTGTTGCGCCAGGTCGAGAGCGAGAGCTTCCTGTAAATGGACGGCGGCATGCACAACGGACAGCGCAGCCTGTGGGCCATCCTGGGCACGGAGCCGACGGGTGACGAGCGCGCCCTCAAGCGCGCGTATGCGAAGCGCCTGAAGGTGACGCGTCCCGAAGACGATCCTGCCGCCTTCCAGGAGCTGCGCGAAGCGTATGAATACGCGCTGCGCCATGCGCACCTGTTTGCCGAGGAGCGGCCGGAAGCGCAAGCGGCCGAGGCCGAAGCGGCAGCGATGGCAGCGCCGCCCATGGAACCGGCCGACCTGTGGGGTGTCATCGACGACGCCGCGCAGGAAGCGCAGAAGCTGCCCGCAGAACTGTGGGGCGTCATTGCACAGGAACAGATGCCGCCACCCGAATTGTGGGGCGTGGTTGCCATTGACCCGGCGCAGGAAGCGGCCAGCCTTTGGCAAGGCTGCCTGGCGCTGACGCGGCAAGCGAATGCCAGCGACGTGCTGGCCCGCATGCTGCAGGACGACGCCATGCTGAATCTCGACGTGCGCGAGGAATTCGAGCTGTGCGCGCTGCGCTATTGCGCCGGCGCCGGCTATGACCTGGCGCTGCGCCAGGCCCTGTTCGAGCAGCTAGGCTGGGACCACGACTTTTCCTACCTGGCGCGCAGCCATGCGGATCTGGTGCGCAGCGCCGTGCAGCGCTACCGGGCAGACCGCTCGTTCGCCCATTTCAGCGACAACCGGGACAGCTACCCCGGCCTGGACTGCATCATGTCGCAACAGCCGCCAAGCGCCTACGCGCGCCAGCTGTTCGACCAAAAATTCACGCTGCAATTGCGCGAACTGCTGCAGGCGATACGCTGGCAGCACGGCGAGATGCTGGCCTATAAACTCGATGCCGACCTGTTCGAGCAATGGGAACAGGCGGTCTTTTCCAAGCGCTACTTCAAGCAGACGGCGCTGGCTTCGTGCGGCCTGGGTTTCGTGCTGCATTTCATGCTTTCGGGCGTGATCAGCGTAGCAGGCTTGGAACTGAGCAACGCGGGCGGCTATGCCAGCCTGATCGGATTTCAGGTGCTGGCATTCCTGCTGTTGGCCATGAACGCATGGCAAAAGCCGGCGCCGGCATATGCATGGATGGCCTCCTTGCGAGAGGAACTGCACGCCTGCCTGCCAGCGCTGCGCAGGCACCCCGGCCTGGGGCAATTGGGCTGGATCGTGCCGTTCCTGTGCCTGGCGCTGCTGCTATTCATACCAGCGCCTGCTGCTCCACTGCGCATTACCACCTCGTTAGGACTGTGCATCACGGCGCTGCTGGCCGCGAAAGCCAACTACGCACTGCTGCGCGGACGCCTGCTGGCTTGCATCCTGATCGCCTTTACGGCAACCATGGTTTTCACGCTGGACAGGACCGATACCGGCCTGGCACTGAGCGACGGCATCATGCTGCTTTTCTGCGTGCAGGTACTGGCACTGCGCTCGATGACGGGACTGTATGTAGATAGCGGCGGACCAGCGCATCTCCTGCCGCGCCTGCGCGCTGTCTGGATGATCGGTTGCACCATCGCGTTCCTGGCCATACATCTGCATGCAGCGCCAGCGCATGTGCTAGGTGCCGTGCTGTTTGTCTGGTCCTGCATCGGCATGCTGTTTGCTCCTTTCGAGCTGAACTGGCGCGCAGCCTGGCCAATTGCCATCACGCCCGCAGCCGCCACCTTCTTGCTCGCCAGTCAGCTCGGTGGCCCGCCAGACCAGGCCATCGTCAAGCTGAGCGCCGTACTGGCGCTGTCCGTCCTGTATTTCACCGTGCGTCATCTTTATCTGCAGCAGCGCAGATCCGCACAAGCAACCGGGCTGTCATAATCGGCCCCATGAATTCAAACGCAACTACTTCATACTGAAACAAGCGCCATGTCCACACAAACCAATTTATTTGACGATGCCCAGCCTGATCCGACCCTGCCGGATGAACCGGTATTCGACGGCGAAGCGCTGACCCTGTCCACCTTTGCCGAGCGCGCCTATCTCGATTACGCCATCTCCGTCGTCAAGGGCCGCGCCCTGCCCGACGTGTGCGACGGCCAGAAACCCGTGCAGCGCCGCATCCTGTATGCGATGAATGAGCTGGGTTTGAATTCCACAGCGAAGCCACGCAAATCGGCGGCCGTGGTCGGCGACGTGCTCGGTAAATTGCATCCGCACGGCGACCAGTCCGTGTACGACGCGCTGGTGCGCATGGCGCAGGATTTCTCGCTGCGCTACCCGCTGATCGATGGCCAGGGCAACTTCGGCTCGCGCGATGGCGATGGCGCGGCGGCCATGCGTTACACGGAAGCGCGCCTGACGCCGATCGCCAAGCTGCTGATGGATGAAATCGGCATGGGCACGGTAGACTTCCAGCCCAACTACGACGGTTCGACGGAGGAACCGAAGCTGCTGCCAGCACGGCTGCCGATGGTGCTGCTGAACGGCGCCTCCGGCATCGCCGTGGGCCTGGCGACGGAAATCCCGTCGCACAACCTGGCGGAAGTGGCGAAAGCGGCCGTCGCCATGATCCGCGATCCGAAGATGACGCACGCCGAGCTGATGGCCTTCATTCCCGGCCCGGACTTCCCCGGCGGCGGCCAGATCATCACGCCGCCATCGCAGATCGCCGACATGTATGCGAGCGGACGTGGCAGCATGAAGGTGCGCGCGCGCTGGAAGATCGAAGAGCTGGCGCGCGGCCAATGGCAAGCCGTGGTGACGGAACTGCCGCCCGGTACCTCGTCGCAAAAGGTACTGGAAGAAATCGAGGAACTGACCAATCCGAAGATCAAGCTGGGCAAGAAGGCGCTGTCGCCGGACCAGGTGGCCCTGAAGGCGCTGATCCTCAATTCGCTCGACACCATCCGCGACGAATCGGGCCGCGCCGCGCCCGTGCGCCTGGTGTTCGAACCGAAGTCGAAGAACCAGGACCAGACGGAATTCATGCTGATGCTGCTGGCGCACACCTCGCTGGAATCGTCGACCTCGATCAATCTGGTGATGATCGGCGGTGATGGTCGTCCGCGCCAGAAAGGACTGGGCGACATCCTGCGCGAGTGGATCGATTTCCGCTTCGAGACCGTCACGCGCCGCACCGGCTACAAACTGGGCAAGGTCAAGGACCGCATCCATATCCTGGAAGGACGCGAAGCGATCCTGCTCAATATCGACAAGGTGATCCAGATCATCCGCAATTCGGATGAACCGAAGGCGGCCCTGATCGAAGCGTTCAAACTGTCCGAACGCCAGGCCGACGACATCCTGGAAATCCGCTTGCGCCAACTGGCGCGCCTGGAAACGATCAAGATCCAGCAGGAGCTGGCCGAGCTGCGCAAGGAAGAAAAGTCACTGCAAGACCTGCTCGACAACCCGGGCTCGATGAAGCGCGCCATTATCCGAGAAATCGAAGCGGACGCCAAGCAGTTCGGCGACGCGCGCCGCACCCTGATCGAGGAAGCGCAAAAAGCCGTGGCCGAACAGAAGGTGGTCGATGAACCGGTCACCGTCATCATTTCGGAAAAAGGCTGGGTGCGCGCACGCACCGGCATCGGCCACGACGCGGCGCAATTCACCTTCAAGGCGGGCGACACCCTGCATGGCGCCTTCGAATGCCGCACGGTCGATACGCTGCTGGGCTTTGGTAACAACGGCAAGATTTACTCGGTTCCCGTCTCGGCGCTGCCCAACGCGCGCGGCGACGGCGTACCGATCACGACCTTGTGCGACCTGAGCGGCGGCACACCGGGCAACGCCGTGCGCATCCTGCACTACTTTGCGGGCAATGGCGCGACCAACTTGCTGCTGGCGTCGAGCGCCGGCTACGGCTTCATCGCCAAGGCCGGCGACATGAGCAGCCGCCTGAAAGGCGGCAAGGCCTTCATCACCCTGGACGATGGCGACGTGCCTCTGGCCCCGAAAGTCATCCCTGAGGCGGCCAGCGCCCTGGCCTGCCTGACGGAAGGCGCACGCCTGCTGGTGTTCGGCCTCGATGAAATGAAAACCCTGACCAAGGGCGGCACCGGTGTCAAGCTGATCGACCTCGATGCCAAGGACAAGCTGCTGGCCGTGCAGCCGATCACCCAGCGCGGCGTGGTGGTCTCGGGTATCGGCCGGGCCGCGAAACCGCAAGATGCGTCGCTCGGTGCCACGGCCCTGGCCGAGCACTTCGGCAAGCGCGCGAAGAAGGGCAAAGCGCTGGCGGCCAAGCTGAAACCGGTCTCGATGGCGGCCATCGGCTAAGCGCCATCGGTTCACACGAAAAGACAGGTTCGCCTGTCTTTTTTTTCGCCCATCGCAGCGGGAAAAATAGTTTTGCAAATACGTCCCCCGTTCCCGTTACTCCTGCAGGCACGCCACCGGCATGCCGCCCACGGACAGGAGAACCAGGATGACAAACAACGATACAGGAAGGTTGCCATGCAGCGCCTGACCCCGGCCGAGCGGCTGGTAGCGGCCAGGGCGGCCGAAGGCTTGCCGTATAAAAGCATCGCCAGAGAACTGGGCAAGTCGCCGGCCACCGTGCGCAACCAGCTGCATGCGATTTACCAGAAACTCGGCGTGGGCAACCGTACGGCGCTTGCGCACAAGCTGCGCGGTCACCCCTGATGCCGCGCCAGGCGCAACACGCCGGGCGTCGCCTCGACGATATCGATCACGTCCTGCGCCCCGCTGGCATCCCCCAGGGCATAGCGGCCCATGCCCAGGGGCACCAGCCGGGTCACGGGACCGGCGCGGGGACGGTCATCGGGGCCGGGCGCCATGGAGGTCAACGTCGCCTCTCCTCCTTCCATGCTCCCTGTTCCAGCGCCAAACTCCAGCACCTTGCGCCCCTTGCGGCTGGGCGGAAAGACGAAGGTGGCCGTGGGCCGGTACACCTCGATACCGTCTGCATCCTCCTCGAAGGAATGCGTCCAGCTACCGCTGGGCAGTGCCGTTGTCATGCCGTGCATGCCGCCTCCCCTTGATCACTTTGACGTCAGAAGCACGATACCACGCCGCCCAGGCTTTCATAGCCGCTCACGGAAGGCGACCAGGCCGTACCGTTCCACGCCTTGTGGAACAGGGCGCCATTCGTGCCCGTGACAAACACGTCGAGGCGGTTGGCTGCCCAGGCCGTGGCGCGCGGACGCGAGGTACACACACCGCCCAGGCTTTCAAATCCCGTCAGGGATGGCGACCAGGCAGTGCCGTTCCAGGCCTTGTGGTACAGGGCGCTGTCGGTGCCGATGACGAACAGGTCGAGCCGGTTGGCTGCCCACGACACGGCTTCCACCTCGCCCACGCAGATGCCGCCCAGGCGTTCGAAGCCGTCGATGGACGGCCCCCATTTCGCGCCATCCCACCACTTGTGGTACAGCGCGCCATCGGTGCCCGTGACAAACACATCGAGCCGGTTCGGTCCCCACGCCACGGCCTTCGGCGACGAGGTGCAGATGCCCCCCAGGCGCTCGTAGCCCGTCAGCGACGGTCCCCAGGCCGTGCCGTTCCACCACTTGTGGTACAGCGCATGGTCGGAACCGATGACGAACACGTCCAGGCGGTTCGGTCCCCACGCCACCGCTTCCGGCTGGCCCAGGCAGATGCCGCCCATGGCTTCATAACCCGTCAGGGATGGCCCCCAGACGGACCCGTTCCACCACTTGTGATACAGGCCACGGTCCGTGCCGACGACAAACACGTCGAGACGGTTCGGCCCCCACGCCACGGCGCGCGGGTCGCCCACGCACAAGCCACCCATCGCTTCATAGCCGGTCAGGGACGGCCCCCACGCCGTGCCGTTCCACCATTTGTGGAACAAGCCACTGTCGGTCCCCGTGACGAACACATCGAGTCGGTTCGGCGCCCACGAGACCACTTGCGGCGCACTGGTACAAATGCCGCCCTGGCCTTCGTAGCCGGTGACGGATGGCACCCAGGCCGAGCCATTCCAGGCCTTGTGATACAGCGCGCGGTCCGTGCCCAGCACGAAGACGTCGAGGCGATTCGCGCCCCAGGCCACGACGGGCGATGAGCTCTGGCGCGGCGTGGCGCCCGTGCCGCCCGTCCCCGTGCCGATGCTGGCGCGCGGACCATCGAGGCAGGCCTGCATGCGCGCCACCTGGCCCGCCGTGAACATGAACATGGCGGGATCGTCGACATAATCCATGTAATTCATGAACATGTCGCCATTCGGTCCGTTGCTGCAGGAAACATGCGGGAACGAAGGCTGGCCCGTGTTCGGCCCGCCCTGGTTCGGCGTGTCGGACACGTTGTCCGTGCCCGAGCAGCCCGTGCCGTCATCACCCCAGATATGGTTCAGGTTCAGCCAGTGGCCGATTTCATGCGTGGCCGTGCGTCCCAGGTGGAACGGTGGCGCCGCCGTGCCGGTCGTGCCGAAGGCCGATTGCAGGATCACCACGCCGTCGGTGGCGGCCGGGCCACCGGGGAACTGCGCGTAGCCCAGCAAGCCGCCGCCGAGCTGGCACGCCCAGATATTGAGGTAACTGTCGGCCGGCCAGGCGTCCATGCCGCCCGTCGCCTGCGACTTGACGGCATCGTCGGCGCCAAACGAGGCCACCGTCGTCTGGCGCCGCTCGATGCCGCTGGTGGCCGCGCCATGCGGATCGATCGTGGCCAGCACGAACTCCACGCGCGCATCGGCCGTCAGCGGCAGGAACGGCGCCGGCGTGCTGCTCACATCCGGGTTGACGCGCCGGAAATCGCGGTTCAACACATCGATCTGGCTGGCGATCTGCGCATCCGAAATATTCTGCGCGGCCGTATTCCACACCACGTGCACCACCACCGGTATCTGCGTCACGCCGGAACGGCCGGCAATGCTGCTGTCACCCTCGTAGAGTCCGGCCAGGTTTTCGATATCGGCGCGCACGTTCGCATACGAGGGATCTTCGCTCAGCAGGCGGCGATGCACGTCCATCGTGGCGCAGGTGCGCGTCTGCGGCGTACCGCCGCCCTGCCCCCCATCACCGCCGCTGCCACCACTACCGCCGCCCATGCCGCCGCCACCCGCAGCGCCGCCACTTCCCATGCCACCGCCATCGCCCACGTGCATGCAACTGGCGCCCGCCATGCCCTGCGATGCCTGCTGCATGCCGCCACCCGGCATGGCGCTGGCATCTGCGGCGGCCGTGCCCTGGGTGAGCGCCGCCTGGTCCGCATACGACATGCCCAGGCGGGTCCCGGACATGGCATCGTCGCTGCCTGCCGCGCCAGCGTCGGCCCGTACGTCGCCCTCGACCGGCATCGCCTGCATGGAAGACATGGCAGGCATGTCTTCCGCCGAACCGGTGGCCGGTGATTTTTTCGTTTTAACGGTGCTCATGATGTCTCCCTTCGTCTGTTTGCCAGTTCACTATGGCACGGCGAAAAGAGGAGCATTTGCGCCAGATCAAGACTGGCAAGCGGTGGCCAAGAAAAGTGGAGGACGAAAAAAAAGACAGCCGAAGCTGTCTTTGGGGCTTGCAGGCCGTGGCCCGAAAACGGGGAATTACTTGGCGGCGGCGGCCTTGACTTCAGCGTCGGCCTTGGCCTTGACTTCTGCCGTCTTGGTGGCGGCGAGAGCTTTATCGGCGTTCGCTTCCACTTTTTCCTTGGCGACCTTGGCGTTGGCTTTCACGGCCGTTTTGGTGGCTTTCGCATCGGCTTTGGCATCGGTTTTATCGGCCTTGGCTTCCGCTTTCAGCTTGTCTTCCGCATCGGCGCTGACGACTTTGTCGTGGGCCTTGGCTTTGGTTTTGTTGGCCTTGTGATGGGCGTCGGCTTTCTTGTCGTCGGCCTTCATTTCAGCCTTGGCGACGTTGGCGTCAGCCTTGGCATCGACTTTGGCTTCCGAAGCGACAGCCTTGTTGACGTCTTTTTGCGCGGAAGCCTGGGCTTTCACGACAGCTTCGGTAGCCGGTGCGGTTTGAGCGAAGGCAGCGGTAGCAAACAGGGTGGCGATCAGTGCGGCGAGTAATTTGTTCATGATGAGACCTTTCAATATGGTTTAATTTTATTCTTACTAAAGGCGGGCAAAATGTTCAAAATTTGCCAGGCATCGCGCTGTTTCTGGATAGAGCGCAATGGCATGACTTCATAGTAAAGATAACTGGCAAACCACACAGTGCGTTAGCGCACTCAACGGAAAATATGTGCAATTCGGCAAATTTCCCATTGAGCGCGGCCTGACGCTTCAGATCCTCAGGCGCCCACGGCCAGCGCCGCATGGCGGGCAGCTACCCACTCCTCGTTGGCTGGCTCCACGCCCACCACGATGCGGCTGGCATCGCTGGAAATACGGCTGGCGTTGCGCGCATTGGCCTGCGCATCGAGCACAGGGCCGATGAAACCGAGTTCGGCGCAGATGCGCTGGCGCAGTTCGGCGCTATGCTCGCCGATACCGGCCGTAAATACCAGCATGTCCAGCCCACCCAGCACGGCCGTCAGGGCGCCGATTTCACGCACGATGCGGCGGATATACAGGGCCAGCGCGGCGCGGATGCGCTCGCCCGTGGCATCTTGCCGGTCCTGCTGCGCCAGCAGCACCGGCGGATCGGCCGACACGCCCGACACGCCCAGCAAGCCCGACTCGTGATACAGCACATGCGCCACTTTTTCCAGCGACAGTTTTTCGATTTCCATCAGGTAGATCACGGCGCCAGGATCGAGCGAACCGCAGCGCGTGCCCATCATCAGGCCATCGAGCGCGGAAAAGCCCATGGTGGTGGCCACGCTGTGCAAATTCTCCATGGCGCACAGGCTGGCGCCGCTGCCCAGGTGGGCGACGATGACCTTGCCGCGCGCGACAGCACCAAAGCGCTGCTCCAGCACCAGCGACTGGTATTCGTACGACAGGCCGTGGAAGCCGTAGCGGCGCAAGCCCCGCTCCCACGCATCGTAAGGCAGGGCCAGCATCTGCTCGACCTGCGGCACCGTGTGGTGGAAGGCCGTGTCGAAGCACGCCACCTGGGCGATATCGGGCCGCGATTCGAGCAGCACCTCGATCGCCTCCAGCGCGAACGGCTGGTGCAGCGGTGCGAGCGGCACATAACTTTTCAGGTCCGCCAGCACCTTGGCATCGATGCGCACGGGGGCGAAATACTTGCTGCCGCCATGCACCACGCGATGCGCCACGGCGCGCAGCGGGCGCCCGGCCAGCTGGGCCACGACTTGCGCGCGGATGTATTCAAGGGCCGCGTGGTGCGGCTGCTGCGCATCGAGCTGCAAGGCGACTGCCGGCAGGCCGCCAGCGCGGTAAGTGGCGTTTTCACGGCCGATGCCTTCCACCTTGCCGCTCCATTGCGCCTGCTGCGGCAGCACGCCGTCGGCCTGCTCGAACAGGGCGAACTTGATGCTCGACGAGCCGCAATTGAGCACCAGGATCAGGGCGCCGTCGGCATGTTGGACGGGTGCGTTCATGGCGGCGTGCTCCGGTAATGATTGGCCAGCATCACGGCGATGGCGCACGAGGCGATGCGGCTGGCGCGCGAATCGGCGCGGCTGGTGAGGATGATGGGGATTTTCGCGCCCAGCACGATGCCGGCGCTGTCCGCGTCGCCCATGTATTCAAGCTGCTTGGCCAGCATGTTGCCGCTTTCCAGGTCGGGCACCAGCAAAATATCGGCGCGGCCCGCCACTTCCGAGACGATGCCCTTGACGGTGGCGGCGGCAATCGACACGGCGTTGTCGAAGGCCAGCGGGCCATCGAGGATCGCCCCGGTGATCTGGCCACGGTCGGCCATCTTGCACAGGGCGGCCGCGTCCAAGGTGGCCGGCATGTCCGCGTTCACCGTTTCCACGGCGGCCAGGATGGCCACGCGCGGGCAGGCCACGCCGATCACGTGCGCCAGGTCGATGGCGTTGCGCACGATGTCGGCCTTCATGGCCAGGTTCGGCGCGATATTGATGGCTGCATCGGTGATGATGAAAGGACGCGGATAGGCAGGCGTCTGCATCAGGAAGCAGTGGCTGATGCGGCGCTTGGTGCGCAGGCCGGCGCTGGCGGCCAGCACGGCCGACATCAGTTCATCCGTGTGCAGACTGCCCTTCATCAGCGCCTCGACTTCGCCCTTGCCCGCCATTTCGGCGCCGCGCGCGGCGGCAGCATGGCTATGCTCGACATCCTCGATGGCGATACCGGCCAGACTCAGGCCCGCTTCCAGGGCCACCGCTTCCAGGCGCGCGCGCGGCGCCACCAGCACGGGCGTGATCAGGCCGGCCGCATGCGCATCGAGCGCGCCCGCCAGGCTCAGTTCATCGCACGGGTGGATCACGGCTACCCGGATCGGGCCCAGCGTGCGCGCGTGTTCCAGCAGGCGCCGCGTGCCGTCGCCGTTATGCAGGCGTACTTCGGGCAAGGTGGCGCGCACTCTTTCAATCTGTTCAGCGGGCGCGATCACCTGCGCTTCGCCGTCGAGCACCACGGCGCCATGCTGGTTGACGCAGCGGCAGGCCAGAGTCACGTGGCGGTTGCGCGGCTCGCGCGCGGTGACGGTGACGCTGATGGCCAGCGTATCGCCGACGCGCACGGGCTGCAGGAAACGCAGGGTCTGGCCCGTGTAGACGGTGCCGGCGCCGGGCAGGCGCGTGCCCAGCACGGCCGAAATGAGGGCGGCGCCCCACATGCCGTGCGCGATGACGCCCTGGTAGCGGCTGGAAGCGGCAAATTCGGCATCCAGGTGCTGCGGGTTGTCATCGCCCGACATCACCGCGAACAGGGCGATATCGTCCATGCTCAGGGTGCGCGTGATGCTGGCGGTGTCGCCGATGGCGATCTGGTCGAAGGTGCGGTTACGCACGATATGCAAATCATCGTCTTGGGTGGTAGTCATCATGGTCTTCTAGGCAGAGGTAGTGTTTTTGGCAGGTTTGGCCTGGACAGCAGGCTGGGACGCAGTTTGAGATGCATGCGCGGCCGGTGGCAGCGCCTTCGCGTGCGCCTTGATCGCACGCTCGAATACCTCCAGCATTTGCTGCAGGCTCGCTTCCTCGTCCGGCGTCGGCGCTTCGGGCACTTGCAGCACTTGCTGCATCCATTCGCCCAGCGCGCCGATGGCATCCGGTTCGGCGCGTGCCAGCAAAGTCGGCAAGGCGGCGATGGCGGCATCGAAATCATGCAGCATCAAACGCGCCTGCTGGCGCACGATGCCGCGGAATTCTTCCATGCTGAAGCCCTGCGTGTACTGCGGCTTGACCAATTTGAGCGCCAGGTTGACGCGGCGCTCGTCGGCGATCATGCGGAAGCGGTAGATGTAGAACAGCGCGCGCACGGCCGCTTCCACCAGGCCGCCATGCTGCATGTCCGCGTCCATCTTGAGCGTTTCGCAACGCACGTATTCGCAATGCTCGGGCGAGATACCGGGATGCGGGCGCGGCGGCGAGGTGTCGCCGATGGCTTGTCCCGTCAGCGCCTGCACCAGGGGTGAACCGTACACCAGGTCGAAGGTCGTTTCCTGCACCGTATCGCGCCAGTCGCGCCAGCTGTTCAAGCCGGCCGTGATGGCGTCGGAGAAGGCTTCCTGCATGGCCAGCAGCGGGTTGTCCGGCGCCACCGGTTGGCGCTGGGCACGCACTTTTTCCGCCTCCTTGGCCACCAGTTTGGCCAGCGGATTGTGGTCCGTCCAGCGCTCGTACGAGACGCGCAGCGGATGCGTGAGCTGCAGGAAGCGCGCCGACTGCGGCGTGACCATGGCGCGCACCCACGGCTGCGCAAACGTGCGGTACAACGCCAGGTTCACTTCGGACACGCGCGCGGCGGCGGCGAATTTGCGGTCATTTTCCACGCTTGGCTGCACGATGGCGCGCACATCCTCGATGCCGCGGTGTTCGACCTGCAGCACGTAGTCGCCGCTGGCCAGGTCCGCGTTCGGCGTATCGGGCGTCTTGTCGACGATCCGCGCTTCGTAAATGCCGGCCGGCAGCAGGTTGATCAGGTCGATATTGCTGGCGAATTTCTGGTGTTCCTTGTGGCCTACCTTGGCCGAGACGAAAATGCCCAGGTGGCCGATGCTGTCATGTACGGCATACACGATGGTCTGGTCGTGCAGCAGCACATCATTGTCGTCGCGGTACAGGTCCGTGATCCAGCCCAGCGCCTGCGGCGGCGGCGTGATGTTGTCGCCGTTCGAGCAGAACACGACGATGGGCGAACGGATATTGCGCAAGTCCAGGCGCACGCCGTCGGAGGTGATCAGCTCGGCAGTGGCCAGGCGGTTGCCGATGAACAGATTGTCAACGATGTACTGCATCTCGACGTCGTTGAGGAACACGTGGCCGCCCCAGTATTTTTCAAATTCCAGATAACGGGGCGCTTCCGTATCGATGTTCGCGTACAGGTTGTACTGCTTGCCCCACAGGGTATTGGCCGGGTTCAGCTTCTCGAAATTCTGCACCAGGCTGGCGCCGTCGAAACGGCCCTTGCCCAGGTCGCCCGCCAGGGCCGTGGCCCAGCTGCCGCCCATCAGGCCACCCGCATAGCGCATCGGATTGCGGCCATGCCAGCCGGCCCAGTACGACACGGGCGCGCCAGCCACGATGATGGGGCCGAACAGCTCCGGACGCATGGCCGCCGTCATGAGGATTTGCCAGCCCGCCTGGCAATTGCCGATGACGACGGGCTTGCCTTCGCTGAGCGGATGCAGGGCGATGACTTTTTCCAGGAAGGCCGCCTCGGCGTGCATCACGTCTTCCACCGTCTGTCCCGGCACGGGATCGGGCAGGAAGCCGACGAAGTAGCACGGATGGCCGGCGCGCAGGGCCACGCCGATTTCACTCTCGGCCTTGAAGCCGCCGATGCCGGGACCGTGGCCGGCGCGCGGATCGACGACGACGAACGGCCGCTTGCCCGGATCTGGCTCCGGTGCATCGGGCGTCAATATGCGCGCCAGGCCGTAGTTGACGGGACGCGCCAGCTCCAGGCCGGACATCACCAGTTCGGCGGGGAAGTCCAGTACGTTCGGCACTTCCTCGGCCAGATGCTCCTGGTACTGGTTGCCGCGCCGGCGCATCACGTCCGCGTACAGCACGATGCGCTGCCACGAGTCGCGCGCATAGTCGCCCAGCACGCCCAGCGGCGGCAAGCCGCCGGTGGAGAAAAATGGAGCAGTTTCGATCTTCATGGCTATCCTTTTCATGCAAACAAACGCCGGAACATTCCGGCGCGGGGGCTACGCCATCTGGCTGATGGTCTTGCGAAAGCGCGCCAGCGCGAAGGTAAACAAGGCCGTGCCGATGGCCAGCAAGGCCAGGAACGGTTTCCACACTACGTCGATGCCGGCGCCCCGGTACAGGATCGCCTGGCTCAGTTCGACGAAATGCGTGGTCGGAGCGATCAGCATGATGTTCTGCACCAGTTCGGGCATGCTTTCGCGCGGCGTGCTGCCGCCCGAAAGCATCTGCAGCGGCAGCAGCACGAGGATCAGCAGCATGCCGAACTGCGGCATGCTGCGCGCCACGGTGGCCAGGAAAATGCCCATCGAGGTGGTGGCAAACAAGTGCAGGGCTGCGCCGCACAGGAACAGCGCGATCGAGCCTTCGATGGGCACATGCAGCATGCCGCGCACCACCAGGTTCAGCGACAGGGCGGCGGCCAGCAGCACCACCAGGCCCATCGACCAGACCTTGCCCAGCATGATTTCGGCCGGCGTCACGGGCATCACCAGCAAGTGCTCGATGGTGCCGTGTTCGCGCTCGCGGATCAGCGCCGCACCCGTCAAAATGATCGACAGCATCGTCACCTGGTTGATGAGTTCCATCAGCGAGCCAAACCACGCCTGGCTCAGCGAAGGATTGAAGCGCGCACGCATCACCAGCTCCACCGGCGAGACCGTCGCGCCGCGATAGCGCTTGGCGAATTCGGATATTTCGCCGGCGACGATCTGCTGGATGTAGCCGCTGCCGCTGAAGGCCTGGCTCATGCGCGTGGCGTCCACGTTCAGCTGCAGCTCCGCCTGGCGCCCACCGAGCACGTCCGCCTGCAGCTTGGGCGGGATCGTCAGCACGAAGGTGTACTGGCCCGCGTCCAGGCCCGCATCGACCTGGCTCTGGTTGATCATGGCCGGCGGCGTGAACTGCGGCGCAAAGAAGGCCGAGGCGATGCGCCCGGACAGCGGCGAACCATCCTCGTCGACGATGGCGATCGAGGCCATGTGCAGGGTTTCCGGCTTGGCCGTGGCGGCCACGTAGATGGCCAAAGTGAAGGTGTAGAGGATCAGGATCAGCATCATCGGATCGCGGATCAGGCTCCAGATTTCCTTCACGCCCAGGCGGTAGATATTTTCAAGATGCCGCATATCAGCTCTCCTGTTTCTTCAGCAGCGCCACCGTCACGCCGAGGATCACGGGGATCGCCACGATCAGGGGCCAGAACGAGGCGTGCAGGTCGCCAAAGCCCAGCGCCTTGTTGAACACGCCGCGGCTGATATTAAGCATGTGCGTGGCCGGATACATCAGGCCGATCGCCTTGCCCACGCCTTCCATCGACGAGACGGGATTGAGCAGGCCGGAAAACTGGATGGCCGGGATCATGGTGCCGATCATGGTCACGAACAGGGCCGCGATCTGGCTGCGCGTAAACGTCGAAGCGAACAGGCCGATGCCGGTGGCGCAGATGTTGAAGATGAACGTGGCGCCGATCAGGGTCAGCAGACTGCCCTTGATCGGCACACCGAAGGCGGTGACCGCCAGCAGCGCCATGAGGGCGAAGTTGAACATGGCCAGCACGACGTACGGCACCTGCTTGCCGAGCAAGAATTCCAGGCGCGTGACGGGCGTCACGTACAGGTTGATGATGGAGCCGAGTTCCTTTTCACGCACCACGGACAGCGCCGCCAGCATGGCCGGCAGCATCAACAGCAGCAGGGGAATCACGGCCGGCACCATGGCCGGCAGGCTTTTCACGTCGGGGTTGTAGCGGTAGCGCGTCTGGATGGCGACGGGATTGCTCATCGTGATGCCATAGCGGTGCAGGGCCTGGTCGGCCAGCCACAGCTGATGCATGCCCTGCACGTAGCCCTGCACGGTTTCGGCGCGCATCGGCATGGCGCCGTCGATCCAGGCGCCCACCTGGGCTGGCGCGCCGCGCTGCACGTCGCGCGCAAAGCCGGGCGGAATCTCGATGGCCAGCGACAGTTCGCCGCTGCGCATGCGCTTGTCGATATCGGCATAGTCGCGCAGCGGCGCTCGCTCGACGAAGTAGCGCGAACCGGCCAGGTTGTTCGTGTAATTCTGGCTCAGGGTGGTCTGGTCGTGGTCGAGCACCGCATAACTGAGGTCCTCCACATCGAGGCTGATACCGAAGCCGATGACGAACAACAGCAGCACCGAGCCGCCCAGCGCCAGAGTCAGGCGCACGGGGTCGCGGCGCAATTCCAGCGTTTCGCGCCACATGTAGCTGAGCATGCGCCCCAGACTGAAGCGGCTGCGCTGCTGCTTCTGCTGCGGCGCCTGCACTGCCGCCTTTTGCCCCGGCGCCTCGCTTTCCTGCGCTTCGGCCGCTGCCGTGCCGCCGCCCGCCTCTTCCAGGTAGGCGATGAAGGCCGCTTCCAGCGATGGCGCGCCCTTCTTGCGTACCAGTTCGGCCGGCGCATCGCTGACCAGCACTTTACCGGCATGCATCAGCGAGATGCGATCGCAGCGCTCGGCCTCGTTCATGAAGTGGGTGGAAATGAAAATGGTGACGCGGTCGCGCCGCGCCAGCTCGATCATCAGGCGCCAGAAATTGTCGCGCGCGATCGGGTCGACGCCGGACGTGGGCTCGTCGAGGATCAGCATCTCCGGCTTGTGCACCATGGCCACGGCCAGCGACAAACGCTGGCGTATGCCCAGCGGCAGGCTGTCGGGCAGGTCGTCCATCACCTCGAGCAAGTCGAAGCGCTGCGCCATTTCGTCGATGCGGGCAGCGATTTGCGCTTCCGGCACGTGGAACAGGCGCGCATGCAGCAGCAGATTCTGGCGCACCGTCAGTTCGCTGTACAGCGAGAACGCCTGCGACATGTAGCCGACCCTGCGGCGCGTGTCGATATCGTTGGAATCGACTTCCTTGCCGAACAGCCAGGCCTTGCCTTCCGTTGCCGGCAGCAGGCCCGTGAGCATCTTCATGGTGGTCGATTTGCCGCAGCCGTTCGAGCCGAGAAAACCAAAAATTTCGCCGCGGCCGATGCGGAAATTCACATGGTCGACGGCCGTGAAATCGCCGAAGCGCATGGTCAGGTCTTGCGCCTCGATGGCGACGTCCTGCGCACTGGCAGCGTCCAGCGGCGTGATCACCACAGGCTGGTGGCCCGCGCGCTTGGCTTCGGGCAGCAGCTTGATGAAGGCCGCTTCCAGGTTGTCGCTTTGCGTGCGCGCCAGCAGTTCGGCCGGCGTGCCCGTATCGAGTACCTTGCCGTCATCCATGGCCACCAGCCAGTCGAAGCGCTGCGCCTCGTCCATGTAGGCGGTGGCGACCATCACGCTCATTTGCGGGCGCTGCACGCGAATGCCGGCGATCAGGTCCCAGAACTGGGCCCGCGCCAGCGGATCGACGCCGGTCGTCGGTTCATCGAGAATGAGCAGGTCGGGATCGTGGATCAGCGCGCAGCACAGGCCCAGTTTCTGCTTCATGCCGCCCGACAGCTTGCCCGCCGGGCGCGCCAGGAAGGGATGCAAGCCCGTGCTGCGGGTCAGCTGGTCGATGCGGCGCCGGCGTTCAGCGGCATCGTGGCCGAACAGGCGCGCGAAAAACTGCAGGTTTTCCTCGACAGACAGGGTCGGATACAGATTCTTGCCCAGGCCTTGCGGCATGTAGGCGATGCGCGGACAGACATCGTCGCGATGGCGCGCATCGCGCATGTCGCCGCCCAGCGCCATGACGCTGCCCTGCTGCACGGCGCGCGCGCCGGCCACCAGCGACAGCAGACTCGATTTGCCCACGCCATCGGGCCCGATCAAGCCGACCATGCGGCCGGCCGGCACATCGAGGTCGATGGCATCGAGCGCCACCGTCTTGCCGTAATGCTGGCTGACGCCCTTGATGCTGACGACAAATGGGGTCACGTCCATGCTCACTGCGGAACCTTGCTCGTCAGTTCAGCGGGCCATGCCTGCTTTGCATCGAGACGCACCCACGCCACGCCGGGCAAGCCCACTTTTACCAAAGCCAGATGTTTTTGCAGCAGCTCGCGGCTGATCTGCGCTTTCACGCGGAACATCAGCTTCTGGCGCTCGCTGGCCGTTTCCACCGTCTTCGGCGTGAACTGCGCGCTGGCAGCGACAAACGAGATCGTCGCCGGAATCACGTAATTGGGCGCCGCATCGAGGATGATGCGCACTTCGCCGCCCATCGCCACCTTGCCGGCCGCCGTCTCGGGCAGGAAGAAGGTCATGTAGACGTCCGACAGGTCGACCAGGTTGAGCACCTTGCCGCCACCGGCCAGCACTTCGCCCTGCTGCGCCACCAGGTATTGCACGCGGCCGTCGCGCGGCGCCGCCAGCTGGCCATCGGCCAGGTCGGCATCGATGCGCGCGGTGGTCGCTTCGGCGGCCGTCACGGCGGAACGCGAACCGACCACTTGCGCTTTTGCCGCGTCGATGGCCGCCTGCGCCGCCGTGACCTGCGCCTTGGATGCATTCAGGGCGGCGGCCACGCTGCGCACGCGGGCGCGGTCATCGTCGAGTTCCTGCACCGAGGAAGCGCCCTCCTTCGACAGGGTTTCCGAGCGGGCCAGGCGGCGGCGGGCCGCATCGAGTTCGCTTTCACGCTGCGCCACCAGGGCCAGCGCGGCCGCCTTGTCGCTCTCGCGCACGGCCACCTGCGCCTGCGCACCGACCACCGCGTCGGAGGCCTGCTGCTGGCGCGCGCGCGCTTCATCGCGCTGGGCAGTCAGCGAGTCCACCTGCATGGTGGCCAGCGGCTGGCCCGCCTTGACGAAGTCGCCCTCGCGCACGAGGATCTCCTTGACCCGCCCCGCCAGCTTGGTGGCGACGTCGATTTCGGTCGCTTCGATGCGGCCATTGCCGCTGACAAAACCTTCGCCAGGGCCGGTGGGACGCATTTTTTGCCAGGCCACATAGCCCAGCACGAGAACGGCCACGACCAGTGCGGCGGGGATGATTTTTTTCTTCAGTTGAGCATTCATGGTATCGGGGCGATCAAATTAGTGGGTGGAAGCGGCGGCGGCGACAGGCGCGCCGCCGCCCAGGGCCGCATACAGGCTGACCTGGCTGGATAGCAGCGCGCGGCGCGTCTGCACCAGTTGCTGCTCGACCGTCAGCAGGTCGCGCTGCGCATCGAGCACTTCCAGGTAGGGCGCGGCGCCATTGTCATAGCGCAGCTTGGCCAGGCGCGCGCGTTCGCTCTGCGCGGCCAGGGTGGTCTTGCCGATGTCGACCTGCAGCGCCAGCCAGCGCCGGTTCGACAATGCGTCGGCCACTTCGCGAAACGCGCCCTGCACGCTCTTTTCATAATTGGCCACGGCCACGTCGCGGCGTACCTCGGCCAGGTCCATGTTGGCGCGGATGCGGCCCGCGTCAAAGATCGGCAGCACCAGGCGCGGTGCAAAATTCCAGGCGCCGCTGCCAGAATCGAACAGGCCGCTCAATTCCGCGCTGGCCGTGCCGTAGGCGGCCGTCAGCGAAATGGTCGGGAAGAAGGCGGCGCGCGCGGCGCCGATATTGGCTTGCGCGGCGCGCAGCTGATGCTCGGCCGCCATCAGGTCGGGACGCTGCGTGAGTAAAGCCGAGGGCAGGCCCGCATGCAGCGGCTGCAGCACGCTGGCGTCGTCGAAGCGGCGCACCTCACCCGCCACCGGCGTCAGGTCGACCGGGCCGCCCACCAGCTGGGCCAGCGCATGCGCCTGCACGGCGCGCGCCTGCTCCAGCTGCGCCGACAGCGAGAGGGCCTGGCTGAGCAGGGTTTCCACCTGCGTCAGGTCCAGCTTGGAAATCGACCCTACCTCGAAGCGGCGCGTAAAGATGCGCAGCGACTCGGCGCGGCTGTCGACCGTGGCGCGCGCCAGCGCCACCCGTTCATCGAGTTCGCGCAAGCTCAGATAGCCATTGGCCACCTGTGCCACCAGGGCCACGCCGACGGCGCGGCGCGCCTCGTCGCTGGCCAGCAGGGTTTGCAGCGCGCTGTCCTTCAGGCTGCGCACGCGGCCCCAGAAATCGAGCTCCCAGGCGCTCACGTTCAAACCCGTTTGATACTGCGCGCTCGTCATGGGACGGCCCGTCACGCTCAGGTCACCGGGCACGCGCGCACGGCTGCCGGAAGCGCCCAGCGCAATGGTGGGGAATTGTTCCGCGCGCACGATGCCATACGCGGCGCGCGCCTCTTCCACGCGCAGGGCGGCGATGCGCATATCGCGGTTGCTGGCCAGCGCCTGCGCAATGGTCGCCTGCAGGCGCGCGTCCGCAAAATAGGCTTGCCAGGCGATGTCCGCCGCGTGCGCGCCGGCGGGATCGGTTTCCGGATACTGCGCCGCCACGGGCAGCGGCGGTGGCGCATACGGCGGTGCCATCGAGGCGCAGCCGGCCAGGGCCAGCGTGGCGGCCAGCGCGGCCGTCCTGGCGCACGCAGATAAAGCGGGAACAGGCATGATCATCTTCTTCCAGTCAATTCAGAATGTTGTAGCCGCCGTCGACATACAAGGTGCCGCCGGTGATGGCGCGCGCGCCGTCGCCGGCGAGGAAGGCGCACAGCGCGCCCACGTCCTCGATGGTGGCCAGGCAGCGCATGGGCGAGCGTTCGATGGCGTCGGCCATCAGGCGGTCGAAATGGGCAATGCCGGAAGCGGCCCGCGTTTCCAGGGGCCCCGGCGAGATGGCATTGACGCGGATGCCTTGCGGCCCCAGTTCCGCCGCCAGGTAGCGCACCGACGCTTCCAGCGCCGCTTTTACAGGACCCATCAGGCCATAGTCGGCGATGACTTCCTCGGCGCCCAGGTAACTCATGGTCATCAGGCTGCCGCCGTCCGGCATCAGCGGTTCGGCCAGCTTCGCCATGCGCATGAAGGAGTGGCACGAGATATCCATCGCCTGTGCGAAGCCGTCAGCCGAACTGTCCGTCACGCGGCCATGCAAGTCTTGTTTGGGCGCGTAAGCGATGGAATGGACGACGAAATCGAGCCGCCCCCACTGCCGCTCGATCTGCGCAAACAGCGCTTCGAGCTGGCCTGGCACGGCCACGTCGAGCGGTGCCATGATGGCCGCCTGCACTTGCTGCGCCAGCGGTTCCACATGTGGACGCGCCTTGTCATTGAGCCAGGTCACGGCCAGTTCGGCGCCAGCCGCGCGCAAGGCGCTGGCGCAGCCCCAGGCGATGCTTTGCGTATTGGCGATACCCACCACCAGCCCACGCTTGCCCTGCAAAGGCAAGTACTGCTGCAAGGCGGCCGTCATGCCTGAACTGGACGCAGGGCGGGCCAGGGCGTGGCCGCGTTCACGCAGCGCACTGCGCCGGCACGCATGGCAGCGGCGCACATGGCCAGCGTCACGCCGCCGGCGCGCGCATACGGCAAAGCAATGGGAGTGTGGGGGTGTAAGGTACTGCACGCGTCAGGCGCGGGGATCGGCATCTTCATGAATCGGGCTTCCGTCACTGAAATTCGAGGCCAGCACCAGTGCATTCTCGGGGAACTGGTACGGGGCGAAATTACTCTACAGCATTTAGAAGCGTGATTCGTGATGAGTTCGATCCGCATTCCATGACGCTTTGAGCTAGGTCAACTATAAGTGCGATTGCGGCAATGCAGCATTGATGTAAATCAAATTTTACCTCAATATTAACTAAATGAAATATTTTTCAGGCAAGCGTGCGGGAATGCATATTTAATAACACTGCCGGGCTGGCAGGAAGAAAAGGGACGTTGCCGGCGCAGATGGGCATTGCTGTAAAAACAAGCAGCGCCGGGTGGCGGCGGATGGCAGGTGCTGGGGGAGAGATGGAAGGGGGGGGCCATGCTATTGCATTGCAACATGGCCCCCATGCCTTGCGGAACAGCGCTGAACGGCCTTATTGGCGCGGCGCCGCTGCGGGACGCGAATACAGGTCGATGATGGTGCTGATGCCATCCTGGCATACGGAGCAGAACGTCTCGCTGCGGTCGAACATGATGCACTGCATCTCGGGCCGGTAGTAGCCGGACGACTCATAGTTCGCGCCTTCGAAGGCGCCCACCGCATGGCGCTGCGGCGCCTTCGAGAACAGCTGCTGCGTGTACGCCAGGTCGGCCTTGAACAAGTCGCTCATCTCGCTTTCCGGGCGGTTGGCCGCGCGCAGGGCGGCGCGCTGCTTCTGGTACTCGCGCGCATGGCTGTCGTACGCTTCCTTCGGCCATGGCGTCGGCAGCGGCGTGCCGGCCTTGACGTGGTTCTGCCATTTCAGCCTGGCCGGATCGCGCAGGGCCGTGGCGTTCGGCTCCCACGGTTCCTGCCGCTCGCCATTCGATTGGTAGGCCACGGGCGAAGTGTAGTACTCGTCGGCCAGGCCGGCGAAATGGTGGCCGAATTCATGCACGAACAGGTAATTGGCCCAGTCGTTGTTGGCTGCGGCCGTGCTGAACTGGCCGAAGATGCCGCCACCGCCGTAGGTATCGTTGTTGACGAGGATTTCGATGAATTCATACGGCGCATACTGCGCCAGGTCGCGCAGGGCGCGGTTGTCGGTGGTCAGCACATAACGCTCGCTGCCGAAAATATCGTAGCGCGTACCCAGCGGCGACGCATGGTGCACGCCCGTCGATGGACGCGACACGCCCGATTCCTGCGTCGGCGCGGCCATGGCCCACACGTTGAAGTCATTGGCCCGCTCGCGGAACGGCGACACCGTAAACAGGTGCTCGGCCAGTTTGCGCGCCGTCGCTTCGAATTTGCCCATTTCGGCGGCCGTATAGCCGTCGCCCATGATCAGCAGGTCGACCTTCCCGGACGAGGGGCCACTGATGCGGATAGGTATCGGCTTGACGGGTGCCGGTGGCTGCTTGCGGATCACGTCCTGCGCGGCCGGGTCGACGTCGGTGCTCCACACAACGGAAAACAGGCCGCGCTCGTCGCGCTTGAGGATGCGCACGCGCACGGGGTGCTCGGGCTGCGGGAAACGCACGGACTCCTGAAACGCGCGCGTGGTGGTTTTCGCTTCGTCGGTACTGGCCCATTCACCGAAAATGGTGGAGAAGCCGCGCGAATACAGCACCTTGCCCGACTTGATATCGACCACTTCCAGCAGGTTGTTGCCACGGTTGCTGTCGTCGATGGGACGCGCCAGATTGCCCGGCCATGGCAAGGGTTCGACCAGCACGCGCTCGACCGCATAATGCTCGCCCAGCGCATTGCCGCTGTGCTGGTAATCGAGGCGCATGGTGGCCGGCTGGGCGGCACTGGCAGCCTGCGCGGCTGGGACGATGCCGGCGGCCAGCGCCAGCGCGCAGAGGAAGGATCGAATCGGGGTCTGCTGCATCTCATTCCTGACACGGTAGAAAAACGGGTAAAAGAAGCGGTTTTCCAAACAAACAGCGGCGCCAGCGGCGGGCATGGAAAAATCCGGTGCGGCACATTGTAGCGACAGGAATACGCACTGCAAAGCACCTATTTCACGCACCCGCTTGACCGCGCCACGCAATCGCTTTATATTAGACTGACTAGTCGATCAATTAAAAGGAGAGCCAACCGCCATGCGCACCATCGATCCCGGCAAACACGCGGCCCGTCGCGACGCCATTCTCGCCGCCGCGCGCAGCTGCTTCGCACGCAAGGGCTTTCACCAGACCAGCACCGCCGCCATCTGCGCGCAAGCGGGCATGAGTCCCGGCAACCTGTTTCATTACTTCCCCACAAAGCAAGCCATCATCGCCGCCATCGTCGACCAGGAAGGCAGCGAGACGGCCGCCTATTTCGCCAGCGTACAAGGCGGAGCCGATGCCTACGGCGCCCTGCTCGATTTCATGGACCTGGTGCTGGCGCTGGCGGCCGACGGGGATTTTGCGGGGCTGGCGCTGGACATTTCCGCCGAAGCGATGCGCGATCCGGATATCGCGGCCAGGGTGGCGCGCAACGATGCCGTGCTGCGCGCCGGCGTGCAGGCGCTGCTGGAAAGCGCTGCGGCGCGAGGCCAGGTCGACGCCGCGCTCGACCCTGCGCAAACGGCAGGCTGGATCGCTGCGCTGATCGACGGCATCTTCAACCGGGTCGCCGTCGATCCCGCTTACGCACCGCCGGCGCAGCGCGCCAGCCTGCACCTGTTATTGGCGCGCTTCCTGCGCCCTGCCCTGGCATGAGCGCCGCCATGCAAACCCCGCCGGCGCGCATCGCCGACGTCGACGCCCTGCGCGGCTGCGCCCTGTTCGGCATTTTGGTCGTCAATATCGGCGCCTTCGCCACGCCGTGGTTCGGCCTGGGATTGACCGATCCGGCCTTTCACGGCGGCGTGGACCGCGCCACGCATTTTCTCGTCGCCCTGCTGTTCGAAACCAAGTTCTATCTGCTGTTTTCCTTCCTGTTCGGCTACAGCTTCACCTTGCAGATGCAGGCGGCCGCGCGCGCCGACGCGCCGTTCGTGCCGCGCATGCTGCGCCGGCAAGCGGGCCTGTGGCTGATCGGCGCCCTGCATGCCGTGTTGCTGTTTCATGGCGACATACTCACCACCTACGCCGTGCTGGGCATCGTGCTGCTGGCGCTGCACCGCTGCGGCGAACGCCAGGCACTGTCCCTGGCCTTGATGCTCGTCACCGTCTGCGTGGCGTTCTGGGCATCGATGGCCTGGCTGCAAAGCCTGCAGCCGGCGGGCGACGCGGCGGACAACGCCGTGGCGATGGCGCAGAAAGCGGCAAGCGCCCTGGCCGCCTACCGCGCCACGCCAGCGGCCGTCGTCCATCAGCACCTGCGCGAACTGAGTGACATCTGGCTCGTCCTGCTGCTGGTACAGGCACCGTGCGCGCTGGCCATGTTCCTGTGCGGCCTGGCCGCCGGCAAGCGCGAGATGCTGCTGCACGCCAGCGCATACCTGCCGCTGCGCCGCCGCCTGCTGTGGGCCGGGGCGCTGGTGGGCCTGCCCGGCGCTGCCTTCTACGCGTGGACGTCCGTGTATGCGCAAAGCCAGGCATGGCAGGTGGCGGGACTGGCCGTGGGCCTGGCCACCGCGCCGCTGCTGGCGGGCGCCTACCTGGCACTGGCGCTGGCCCTGTTCGAGCGCCTGCGCGACGGCACGCTGTTTGCGCTGCTGGCCGATACGGGCCGCATGGCGCTGTCGAACTACCTGCTGCAGTCAGCCATCTGTGCCTGGCTGTTCCTCGCGTATGGCGCGCGGCTGATGGGCAGCGTCTCGCCGCTCGGTGCGCTGGCGCTGGCCGCCATCATCTTCTGCCTGCAGCTGCCACTGAGCCGCTGGTGGCTGCGCGGCCACGCATATGGCCCCGTCGAGTGGCTGCTCAGGGCATTGACGATCGCCGCATGGCCGCGCTGGCGGCGATCGCGCGCCGCCTATTTGTAGCGGTACAGGGGCTGGCGCAGCTGGATCGGGCGGATATCGAGGCGCAGTTTCAGCACCGAATACGCTTCCGCCTCGGTCGAACTGTAGCCGACGCTGTTGACGGTCTTGCTGAACCTGAATTCAAAACCCAGGTCCGGGTACGGGTCGCGCGGGTTGCCGAAGGCGATGCCGATGGCTTCCTGCTGGGCGTTGTCGATCAGGTTGCCCATCAGGTCGAGCACGGCGTTATTGCCGAGGATATCGTTGGTAAACACGGGTTCGCGCATGTCTGGCTGGTTCGGATCGAGCTTGTTGTCGGCCTTGTCCGGCGACGGCGTAAACACGCGCGTGACGAGGTTGAACTTGTCGCCCCGGTCCAGATAGCTGATGGCAGCGTTGCTGATATTGAAATTTTTCACGCCACGGTCGCTGATGGCGCCCGACAGGTCGATCAGCAAGGCGCCGCTGTAGCCGATGACTTCCACATCGCGCATGGCGTCGACCACCATGGCGCTGTTTTCATCGATCCCCAGTCCCAGGTGATAGCCTTTTTTCAGCATCACGGGAATCATGCGCGCAAAACGCCCGCGTACCAGCAGATGCTGGTCGACGAAGACATCGCTGCCGATGAAGCCCAGCCCCGGCGCGATCTCGCGCCCGTCCGTGACGCCCATCTTGAGCATGTCGAGCACGGGCTTGGCATCGTAGAACATGGTGGTGCTCATGATGGCCGCGCCGGCGCTGGAACCGGCGATCACGCCGCCGTTGCGGTAGACCGACCAGATGGCTTCCAGCGCGGCCGTGCGGCTGCCGTCCGGGCGCAGCAAGGCTTGCGTGATGCGGCCCTGGTCGCCGCCGGCAAAATAGATGCCGCTGGCCGACTTGATCTGCGTGACGATGGCCGGATCTTCGGCCGCCTTGCGGTAATCGCGATTGGGCAGCTTGACGGCCAGCGGCACGAAAAAGGCATCGGCACCATATTGATTGAGTTTTTGGATGATGCTTTCACCCGACTTTTCCGGATTCATCGCAGCCGAGGCCAGCACGGCGATCCGCGCGCCCGGCCCGCCCGACAACTTGACGATGCGCTGCCAGACTTCGGCATTGTCGGCGCGCAGGCCGCCGCCGATGATGACGAGGGTGCCCTGCGGAGCGCTGCCGATGGCACTGCCGCCAGGCGCCGCCACGGCATGGAAGCTGCACAATGCCAGCGCGAACAGCAGCGCGGCGCGGAAGGAGTGATACAGGCTTGAAGATGATTTCATGGTGCCTCTCGAATACATGGAAAGGGGCACGCGCTTGTTGATACAGGCGCGCGCCCTTGCTGCCAAAACTGCTGCTTGCAACCCAACACCATCGGACTACGATACTACCCGCTGCGTGTGACAGCCGTATTGCGGTATCTCCTGCTTTGCCGCCTTATTTGAAGCTGTAATTGGCGCTGGCATAGAAGCGCCGGCCACGCGGGTCCGAATAAGTAGGGTCATAGCCGGACAGGAAGTAATACGCCTGGTTCGAGTACGGCGGGCTGGTATTGAACAGATTCTGTATGCCCGCGCGCAGCTTGAACTGCTTGCTGACCGCATACGCAGCCGACATGTCCCACAGCGTGTAGGCCTTGACCCGGTTCGGCTTGACGACGCTGCCGTCGTCCGTGTTGATGGCCGAATTCTGGTCAGCATAGCCGCTCGAATACGTGTTCGACAGGCTGGCCGAATACGGGCCGTTATCCCAGTCCAGCGTGATCGTATGGCGCCAGCGCTGCACCACGCCGTCAGTGACGAACTTGTTCAGGTTGCTGATGAAATCGTCGCCAGGGCTGGTCTGGATTTTCGAGTCGAGCACATATGTGCCACTCAGGTGTCCGCCAAAACGCCCCCACGCCGTTTTCACGCCATGCAGGTCGGCCGTGATATCGATGCCCGCAGCCTTTTGCGCGCCGCGGTTTTCCTTGCGCAGCTCGATGTAGTCGATTTCATTGTCTTCGTCGCGGTGCACCAGATCGCCATACTTGGCCAGGTTACCGAGGATGATGTCGTCGCCGATTTCGCTGATCAGGTCCGTGCGCTTGATGTTCCAGTAGTCGGCACTGAAGGTCCAGTGCTGGCTCGGTTCGAGCACCAGGCCGGCCGTGAACTGGCGGCTGCGTTCCGGTTTCAGCTTGTCGTTGCTGTAGCGGCGCGTACGCCAGTTGTCGGCGCAGACAGAGTAGTCGTTGTCCTCGGCTTCGCAGTACACGGGATCGGGCAGGGTCGCCGTCTGGCTGTAGACGGTGGGCCGGTGCAGGTCCGACATCGATGGCGCGCGGAAGCCCTTGCCGGCCGAGGCGCGCAGCAGCACCTGCTTGCTGGGCATGTAGGTCAGGCCGATTTTAGGACTCAAGGCGCCGCCCACCTGCTGGTAATGGTCATAGCGGCCCGAGAGCTGCGCCTGCCACTGCTTGGTAAATGGCAGCAGCAGTTCGCTGTAGATGGCCTGCACATTGCGGCTGTCGCTGGTGGCCATGCCCCCTTCGGGCGCTTCGTCGTTGGTGATGTTGCCACTCATCAACAATGCGGATGGCCGGAAGTCCGTGCGCTCGCGCCGCACTTCGCCGCCCACGGCCAGCGCCAGGTCGCCGCCGCCCAGTGCCATCAGCGCGCGCGACACCTTGAAATCGAGCGAGTCCATGACGCCGCGCGCATGCCGCACTTCGTCGTTGACCTGGATGCTATCGAGCAGTGCCTTGCCCGCCGCGCTGGACGGGCCGAAGGGATTGATGGTGCCATCCGTGATGCCCTTTTGTAGCTGATCGGCCAAGAGGTAGCCGTGCGTGTCCTTGTCCCTGACCACATTGACGCTGTGATTCAAGCCCACGTCGTAATCCCAGCCGCCGACGGTGCCCGTGGCACCCACCACGTAACGCTGGCTTTCGCTGGTCAATTCGCTGGTGCGCATGCCCGCTTCGTTCAGGCGGATGCGCAGGGCCAGCGTGTCAGTCAGCCCGGCCGCGCTCAGCTGCGGCACCATGCTGGCGTCGATTTCGCCATCCGGCCGCGCTGTCGATCCCACGTAATAGCTGCGCGAACGGCTCAACGCCACCTCGGCATACAGCTGGTGATCATTGTTCAATTTGAGGACGCCGCGCGTCAGCAGGTTCTGCTTGTCCGTCTTCGGATACAGCTCGGTGTCGCCCATGTAGTTATAGGTACACGCATCGACGCCGCCCGTGCCCCCCGGCAGGTACACATTGGCAGGGCCGCTGCAGCCGGGAATCGACAGGTTGATCAGGCGATTCGTGATCGGCTTCCCATTGAGCAGGAAGCCCTGTTCCTGCAGGTAGTCGCGCTGGTCGCTGCTCAAGCGGATATTCGCCGGACTGGTATAGCTGGACAACAAATGGCCGAGGCGTTCCGCCACGTGCAGGTTCGGAATGAACTTGCGCTGCGAAGTGCTCAGGCGGTCGGTTTTTTGCAGGTCGACCACGGCAAAGATATTGTAGCCATCCGCCGCCAGGTCGCCGGTGCCGGCCGTGATGCTGGCCGTGCGCTTGCCGGCGCCCCCTTCATCGGTGCGGCTGCCGTAGACGTTCAGCTCCACGCCCTGGTAATCCTTGCGCGTAATAAAATTGATGACGCCGCCGATGGCGTCCGTGCCGTACAGGGCCGAAGCACCGTCGAGCAATACTTCCACGCGCTGCAGGGCGGCGGCGGGAATGTTATTCAGGTCCACGCCCGCATCGTCGCCGGGCGAGGCAAAGTTCGCCATGCGCCGGCCATTGAGCAGCACCAGGGTCGATGAGGTGCCCACGCCGCGCAGGTTGGCGCTGTTGAAGCCGCGCTGGTCGCCGCCCACATTGATGCTGACGCCATCGGTCAGGCCGCCCACGTTGGCCGACACGCGCGCCATCAGCTCGGCCGCCGTCGTCACACCCGCCTTCTCGATCTCGGCGCGCGTGATGATCTGCACCGGCAGCGCCGTCTCCGATTCCAGGCGCTTGATGGCCGACCCCGTGATCTCCACGCGCTGCATTTTTTTCGGCGCCGGCTCGCCATCTTGCTCTTGCGCCTGTGCGCCGCTGGCCAGCATGCCCAGCACCGCCGACACGCTCAAGGCACCCAGCGCGAGGCGCACGCCTTGCGACGGCACCGACTCGCGTGGCAATACGGAACCACCGTTCTGTCTTTTCATGTGCATTGCATCTCTCCCCAATGGTGTATGTCTGATTTTTATCATGATTTTTGTACTGCCTTGCGCTGCCTGGATACTGCTTTCCGGGGCCCTGGCACGCCATGCTCGCCGCCGTACAGATAGGCGGCGATGACTTCGCTCAGACGGGCCGCTTTTTCAACGTTCTTCTTGTTCGACACCATCAGCGCCACGGCCAGCGCCTCGATCATGGCCAGCGCCGTGCTGGCGCTGCTGGGCAGGACGGGATGCGTGCTTTGCGCATACAGCGCGTGATCGGCCAGTTCGGCCAGGGGGGACGCGGGAGAGTCGGTGAGCGCCACGATGCAGGCGCCGCGGTCGCGCGCAAAGCTGGCCAGGCCGATGCAGTCGAGCGTATAGCGGGGGAACGAGATCACCACCAGCACGTCGTGCGCCGTCAGGTTGACCAGGTGCCCGGCCGCCACTTCCGAGCCGCCGATGCCCACCACTTCCACCACATGCGGGCAAAACGGCTGCAGATGCTGCACCAGCATGCCCGCCAGATTGGCCGACAGGCCAAAACCCATCACATACACGACCTTGGCGCGCGTCAGGCGCCGCACCACGGTCTGCATGGCGGGCGGCGACAGGGCATCGGACGTGGCGGCGATATTCGCGGCCGCATACTCCAGACTTTCCGTGATCGGTGATGTGGCGCGCGCACGCCGCTGTATCGTACGGCGCAATTTGTCGACTGGCTGCAGCAGCGATTGCAGGGTTTCGGCCATGGCGCTGCGCATGGCCGAATAATTCTTTTGCCCGATGTCGCGCGCGAAGCGGCTGATGGTCGCCGTCGAGACCTGGCAACTGTCGGCCAGTTCCTCGATGCCCAGCGCCGTCACGCGCATCTGGTTGCGCAGCAGGTAATCGGCGATCTGCCGCTGCGAGGCCGAGCCGCTGGCCAGCACGTGCATCAGCGTTTGCCCCAACGGCGATTGCGCGAAGGCGGCATCGGGCGACGACAGGGCGGCGGCCACTGGCGAGCGGAAGCTGTTACGGGCAGGACTGGCGGATGATTTCATATCACTGGCGGCCTGTGTTCTTGTGCATGGCGGATGACGGATAAAAAGACGAAAACGGGTCGCTGGAACCCACTTTACTCATATCAAAAAGAAAACTCAACAAATATTTGTAAAAGGATTTTCATTGATTTACTTCGTGAAAATAATGCTACATAATCGACCGAAAACCATCAACCGCGCCCCGTTTTGGGGCGAATTACCATGCAAGTACAACAGCATCCCATCTCCAGTGCGCACGCCAGCGTAGCGTGCCAGTTGAGCAGCTTTCACTTTGGCACGGCGGCGGCAGGCAGCCGCAGCGGCAAGAAGGTGTATATCCAGGCGGCGCTGCACGCGGACGAAGTGCCGGGCATGCTGGTGTCGCAATTTTTGCGCCGCGAACTGCTGGCGCTGGAGGCGGCGGGCAAGATCCACGGCGAAGTGATCCTGGTGCCGGCCGCCAATCCCATCGGCCTGGCGCAAGCCATCCATGGCGCGCCGTTCGGCCGCTTCGACCTGACCACCGGCATCAACTTCAACCGTGCATACCGCCACGTGGCCGATGAACTGAAAACCACGCTGGCTGGCCTGCTGGGACAGGATGCGCAAGCCAACGTGGCGCTGATACGCGAGCATGCGCGCGCCGCCGTCGCCGCCTGGCGGCCGTCCACGGATGCGGAGACCTTGAAGAAAACCTTGCTGGGCATGGCCATCGATGCCGACATCGTGCTCGACCTGCATTGCGATAACGAGGCGGCCCTGCACATCTATACGGGCACGCCGCTGGCGGCGCAGATCGCGCCCCTGTCCGCACTGCTGGGTGCGCGCGCCGTGCTGCTGGAACTGGCGGCTGGCGAAGAGCCGTTCGACGAAGCCTGCAGCCGCCTGTGGTGGGACCTCGACGCGCACTTCGGCGGCCGCTATCCGATTCCCGCCGCCTGCCTGTCGACCACCGTCGAACTGCGCGGCGAAGTGGAAGTGAGCTACGCCCTGGCAGAGCGCGACGCCACCGCCCTGCTGCGCTTTCTTGCCATCGAGGGCGTACTGGAGATCGCCGGCGCCGGCGACGACCTGCCCGCGCCGCAATGCCAGCCCACGCCGCTGGCCGGCGTGGAACCGATCCTCGCGCCGCATCACGGCGTACTGGTGTATCTGCGCGAAATGGGTGACATGCTGGCCGCCGGCGATGCGCTGGCCGACCTGATCGATCCGGTCAGCGGCGAGACGACGACCTTGCGCTGCAGCGTCGCCGGTGTCTTCTTTGCGCGCAGCGCCCACCGCCACGTCTTGCGCGGCATGAACGTCGGCAAGGTCGCCGGCGCCATCGCCTTCCGCGGCGGCAGCCTGCTGAGCCAATGACGCCATGAAAAAATTCAAACTGCCCAATACCTTCGTCCTGCTGTGCGGCATCCTGGCCATGATCGCGCTGGCGACCTGGCTGGTGCCGGGCGGGAAATTCGATACGCAACTGGTGAACGGCAAGCAGCTGATCATTCCCGGCACGTTTCACTACGTGGACAACAAGCCGCAGGGACTGGCCGCGCTGATGATGGCGCCCATCAAGGGCTTCGTCGACGCCAGCCTGATCATCGGCTTTATCCTGATCGTCGGCGGCGCCTTCGCCGTGCTGCAAAAAACCGAAGCCTTCGATTCGCTGATCAAGGCCATCGCCAAAGCGCACACCAGTTCGCGCTTCGTGCGCGCCGCCATCATCCCCGTGTTTTTCACCATGTTCTCGCTGGGCGGCGCCACTTTCGGCATGAACGAGGAAGCCATTCCCTTCATCCTGATCTTCGTGCCGCTGGCGCTGGCGCTGGGCTATGACACCATCACGGGCGTGTCGATTCCCTTCATCGGCTCGCAGGTGGGCTTTTCCGCCGCCTTTTTAAATCCGTTCAACGTCGGCATAGCGCAGGGCATTGCCGGCGTGCCGATTTTTTCCGGCATCGGCTACCGCCTGATCGTGTGGGCCATCGCCACGGCCGTCAGCATCGTATTTTTGATGTGGTATGCGGCACGCATCAAGCGCCATCCGGAAAAAAGCCCGACCTACCTGCTCGACATCGAAAAGCGCAGCGAGCACACACTGGACCTGAGCAGCTTTGCCGGCATGACGCGCACGCATCGCGCGGTGCTGTGGATTTTCATGGCGACCTTGCTGACGATGGTCGTCGGCGTCGTCAAGTACGACTGGTTCATCGATGAAATCGCCGCCCTGTTCCTGGTGATGGCCATCGTCGTCGGCCTGGTCGGCCGGCTCGACATGGACAGCCTGGTGGCGTCCTTCGTGCAGGGCGCGCGCGACATGGTCACCGTGGCGCTCGTCATCGCGCTGGCGCGCGGCACCATGATCCTGGCGCGCGATGCGCAGATCATCGACACCATGCTGCATGCATTGACGCCCCTGGTGGCGTCGTCGAGCCCCGTCTTCGCCGCGCAAAAGATGTTCTTCATGCAGTCGGTGATCAACTTCTTCATCCATTCCGGCAGCGGCCAAGCGGCGCTGACCATGCCGATCATGGCGCCGCTGGCCGACCTGGTGGGCGTGACGCGCCAGACCGCCATCCTGGCTTTCCAGTTCGGCGAATTCACCACGCCGATGATCCCCACATCCGGCATCACCGTCGGCGTGCTGGCACTGGCGCGCGTGCCCTGGATTACGTGGGCCAAGTGGATGATTCCGCTGCAGCTGATTTACCTGGTGCTCGCGCTGCTGCTATTGATTCCGCCGTGCCTGATGCACTGGCAGTAAAAACCCCGCCATGGCGACATCCTGTCCCCATGGCCTTTTTGCGCCCGACTCGCATGGTAATCAATCAACGCTGGTGGTGGCCCATGTCGATTGCGTGCTGAGAAAATGGTGGATGGCTGGAACGTCGAGTTCCGCCTTGTCGGTGCTGATCATCAAATGTGACATCGCGCAGGCCCTGCTAGCGTTGAAAAACACGATCATCTGCCTTTTTGCTGCGGCTGTCACCAAGCCTGGATAGAACCGGGGGCGCCGCCCGTTCTGCCTGTCCGTGATGCGGTGTTGCTGTTTGCTGCGGATGCTGCTGGTACTGCAGGCAATGCCATCGCCGCGCTTACAGGGCGGCTTTTTCTTCCGCGCTCAGACGCTTGGCGCTGACATACACGGTGTGCATGGTGGCTTGATCGGCGCTGGCGGCGATGGGGGCGGGCGCGGCGCGCAATTTCGGCACGGCGGCGGTGGCCAGGCTGGTGGCGGCGGCGACGGCGATGATGGCAACGAAGATGGCTTCCATGTTTTTAGCGATGTTCATGATGGTGTCCTTTGAGTGGCTGGTTGTGTGTTGCGATGATTGAACTGTAGGCCGATCGCCCCTGAACTGCCATCGGATTGCGACCAAACGCACGATTCGCGGGACAGAATACAAAAAGCCCGGATGGAACGCAGAACAGCGTCCGCCGCGTGGCATTTGACGCGTGCCAGCCCCATTCCCGGCCATTTCAGCGCCCGGCAAGGCCCTAAAAGCCCTAACGCAGGCCAACCTTGTTTATAATCGCCCTACACTAAAGGACTTCTTTCATGACTGATCAATTCTCCAAAAAGGGCGAAGCCTGGTCGGCCCGGTTTTCCGAACCGGTCTCGGACCTCGTCAAGCGCTACACAGCTTCTGTATTTTTTGACAAGCGCCTGGCGCTGTTCGACATCGAAGGTTCGCTGGCCCATGCGGAAATGCTGCATGCGCAAGCCATCATCAGCCCGGCCGACTACGCGGAAATCGTGCGCGGCATGGCGCAAATTTCGCAGGAAATCGCCGCTGGCCAGTTCGAATGGCTGCTGGACCTGGAAGACGTCCACCTGAATATTGAAAAACGTCTGACCGAACTGGTAGGCGATGCGGGCAAGCGATTGCACACCGGTCGTTCACGCAACGACCAGGTGGCGACCGACATCCGCCTGTACGTGCGCTCCGCCATCGACGACATCACCGCCCTGCTGGCGACGTTCCGCAGCGCGCTGACGGACTTGGCCGAACAGCATGCCGACACCATCATGCCGGGCTTTACCCACATGCAGGTGGCCCAGCCGATCACCTTCGGCCATCACATGCTGGCGTATGTCGAGATGTTCGGCCGCGATGCCGAGCGCATGGCCGATTGCCGCAAGCGCGTCAACCGCCTGCCGCTGGGCGCCGCTGCCCTGGCCGGCACCACCTTCCCCATCGATCGCCTGCGCGTGGCCAAGACGCTGGGCTTCGACGACGTCTGCCACAACTCGCTCGACGCCGTGTCGGACCGTGATTTCGCCATCGAATTTTGCGCCGCAGCCGCCGTGCTGATGATGCACGTATCGCGCATGGCCGAGGAACTGGTGATCTGGATGAGCCCACGCATCGGCTTCATCGACATCGCCGACCGCTTCTGCACCGGCTCGTCGATCATGCCGCAAAAGAAGAACCCGGATGTGCCCGAGCTCGCCCGTGGCAAGACGGGCCGCGTGTATGGCCACCTGATTGGCCTCTTGACCCTGATGAAAGGCCAGCCGCTGGCCTACAACAAGGATAACCAGGAAGACAAGGAACCGCTGTTTGATACCGTCGACACCGTCATCGACACCTTGCGCATCTTCGCCGACATGGCCTGCGGCATCACGGTGAAACCGGAAGCGATGCGCGCGGCTGCCCTGCAGGGTTATGCCACGGCGACCGACCTGGCCGACTACCTGGTCAAGAAGGGCTTGCCGTTCCGCGACGCCCATGAAGCGGTGGCCCTGGCCGTGCGCGCCTGCGTCGATGCCGGTTGCGACCTGGCCGACCTGTCGCTGGAGCAGCTGCGCGCGTTTTCCCCGCTGACCGGTGAAGACGTGTTTGAAGTGCTGACCCTGGAAGGCTCCGTCGCCGCGCGCGACCACGTGGGCGGCACCGCGCCGCGCCAGGTGCGCGCCGCCATCGCCCGCGTGCGCACGCAACTGGAAAAATAAACCGCGCTTGCGCGCTCAAGCGCCCCGCTGCATCGCTGCAGCGGGGCGTTTTTCATTGCGCGACGATTGTCGACAATCCAGAAAAGGCAGCGCCGGGACTCAAGCCGAAAGGCGCAAACTGATATCATGCCCGCATTCCATATTCAGCATCGAGCAAAGGAGCAGGCATGAGCATAGGTGGCACTTCCATCGAACAGGCATTGGCATCGCTGTCGGACATGACGGACGGCATGGTCGCCATCGGCAAGGACGAACATGCGCAACGCATCGCCAGGGCGCAGGACTTCATGCGCGAACAGGGCATCGCCGCGATCTACCTGAACGCAGGCGCCAACCTCACCTATTTTACGGGTACCAAATGGTATGCCAGCGAACGCATGGTGGGCGCCATCCTGCCTGCCAGCGGCGAGATCGAATACATCGCCCCCGCCTTCGAGGAAAGCACCTTGACGGGCTTCATGCTCATCGAGGGCAAGGTCAATTGCTGGGAAGAGCATGCAAGCCCGTACCAGCTGTTCGTCGACGTGCTGGCGCGCATGGGGATAGCCCAGGATGCGGCTGCCCCGCCACGCGTGGGCATCTGCGAAAGCGCCGCCTTCTTCATCTATGACGGCATCCGGCCGGCCGCTCCCGGCTACGCGCTGGAAAACGCACGCGCCGTCACGGCGTACTGCCGCAGCCGCAAGTCAGCGGCGGAAATCGCCCTGATGCAGCGCGTGATGGACATGACCCTGGCCGTGCACGTGGCCACGGCCAGCATGCTGGTCGAAGGCATCACGACGGTGGAAGTGGAAGAATTTATCCAGCGCGCGCACCGCAAGGTGGGGGCGCCCCGCTCATATTTTTGCATCGTGCTGTTCGGCGAAGCAACCGCCTATCCGCATGGCGTGAATTACGTGCAGACCCTGAAGGCGGGCGACACGGTGCTGATCGACACGGGTTGCCAGGTGATGAACTACATCTCCGACATCACGCGCACCTATGTGTTTGGTACGATCAGCGCGCGCCAGCGCAGCGTGTGGAACAGCGAAAAGGCGGCGCAGGCTGCGGCTTTCGCGGCCGCCCAGTTGGGTGTACCCTGCGGCGACGTGGACCGCGCCGCGCGCGTCTCCCTGGAGGCAGACGGCTTTGGCCCCGGCTACAAGCTGCCGGGCCTGCCGCACCGCACCGGCCACGGCATCGGCCTCGATATCCACGAGTGGCCTTACCTGGTGGGCAACGACACGACGCCGCTCGACGTGGGCATGTGCTTCTCGAACGAGCCGATGATCTGCATCCCCGGCGAATTCGGCATCCGCCACGAAGACCATTTCTACATGACGCAAGACGGTCCGCGCTGGTTCACGCAACCGGCGCACAGCATCGACGATCCGTTCGGGCTGCGGGCTTAAGCCGGGTGTTGGATTACGCTGCGCTAATCCAACCTACCGCACTGCCAGGTAGGTCGGATTAGCGGGGCCGCCGAGGCGCCTTGCGCGTAATCCGACATCACCGCAACGCCAAGTAGGTCGGATTAGCGCGCAGCGCGTAATCCGACGCGCCCCCCTGCGCCAGCTTGAACACGGCCAGCGCCGTGCCCAGTTGCACGGCCTGCTCCTGCAGCGATTCGGCCGCCGCCGAGGCCTCTTCCACCAGCGCGGAGTTTTGCTGCGTCATCTGGTCCATGCTGCCGATGGCCACGCCGATATCGCCGATGCCGGCGCTCTGCGCCTGGCTGGCGGCGCTGATCTCGGCCATGATGTCGGCCACCTTTTTCACCGACTCGACGATCTGGCCCATGGTCAGCCCCGCCTCGTCGACCAGCTTCGAGCCGACATTCACCCTGTCCACCGAATCGCCGATCAATTGCTTGATCTCGCGCGCCGCAGCCGCGCTGCGCTGCGCCAGGTTGCGCACTTCGGATGCCACCACGGCAAAGCCGCGTCCCTGCTCGCCCGCGCGCGCCGCTTCCACGGCCGCATTCAAGGCCAGGATATTCGTCTGGAAGGCGATGCCGTCGATGACGCCGATGATGTCGACAATGCGTTTCGATGAGTCGTTGATCTCGCCCATGGTGGTGACCACCTGGCTGACCACTTGCCCGCCTTTCACGGCGACGGAAGACGCCGACACCACCAGTGCATGCGCCTGGCCCGCATTGGCTGCGTTGTCGCGCACGGTGCTTGTAAGGCTATCCATGCTGCGCGCCGTCTGATCCAGGCTGCCCGCCTGCGACTCCGTGCGCGCGGCCAGGTCCGCATTGCCTTGCGCGATTTCCGCGCTGGCCACCTGGATGGTTTCGGCCGATGCCTTGATACCGGACACCATGCCGGCCAGCCGGCCGCGCATCTCCTTCAGCGCCGCCAGCAAACTGGCCTGGTCGCCCGCTTCGGTGGCGATCTCCATCGAGAGGTCGCCATCGGCCACGGCGCGCGCGATCTGGCGCGCATATTCCGGTTCGCCGCCCAGTTGCTGCCAGATGGCGCGCACGACAAAGTGCGACACGGCCGCCAGGCAAACAATGACGGCCAGCGCCACGGCTATGCTGGTATTGAGCGCATGACGCACATTCGCCGCGCTGCGCTCGATGCCCTGCTTGAATTGCGCTTGCGCTTGTTCGTTGGTCTTGGCCAGGTCCGTATTGAGCACCGCCAGCGCGCCCTGCATGCGCGCCACGGTCGCTTGCGGGTCGCCCTCTTCCATTTCCAGCATGATGCGCGCCGCACTCATGGCCGGCGCATAGTAGGCGTCAAACTCCTTCGCCAGTTGCATGCCGTGCTCGCGCTGGCCGGGAATGGCGGCAAAGGCGGCCAGCTTGGCGCGCAGCTTGACGGCCTGGCCATCGACTTGCCCGATACGCTCCTTGTCGCCTTCGCTGACGGCATCGCGCAGGGCGTCGCCGACGGCGGCCACGTCCAGCGTCAGCGACTTGGCCAGGTCGAGCACGGGATAGTCGGCGCTTTCGGTGGCGTGAATGGAATTGAGCGCGGCCGTAGACAGGTAGGCACTGACGGCCAGTCCCAGGCCGAAGATCACGGCCGAGACGACGGGCAGCGCCCATATCTTGCGTTTGATGCTCATTGCTGTCTCCTGATTCTGATGAATTATCGGGCCGCCGCATGGCGCGCGGCCCGAGCCGGCCTTATGGCGCCGTCAGCACTACTTTGACGCTGGCGTCGACGGCACTCTTTTCGATATAGCCGATGGCTTTCGGATCGGCCGCCACGGCCTTTTTCACGTCGGCGCTATTGGCCACCTCTTTCGGCAAGGTCGCCTTGCCCGTGAAGACCAGCTTGGACCACAGGGCCTTCGCCTGCGACGGTTCCTTGTCCGTCACCTTCTTGTAGAACTCGGCGCGCACGGGGGCGCTTTCCGGCTGGTCGATCGGCGTCATGGCCGTCGATTTCCCGAGGAAAAATTGCGCCACCTGTTCATTCGTCATCGCGCCGGCGGCGCTTTTTGGATTGACCACCACGACCACTTCGGCCATGGCGGGAACGCTCATCGACAAGGCCAGCAAGGCAGCCATATGCAAAATAAATGGTTTCATGTGGCGCTCCTTAGAAAACGAAATCGATGGCGGCAGCCACCACCGTGACGGGGCCGCTGAAACCCGGCTTGGCTTGCACGAACAGGCCCTGGCCATTCTTCGGCTTGATGCGGTCGATCTGCACCTTCAAGGCGGCCGAACGGTGGAAGTCCCAACGCACGCCGATGCTGTCCGTCGATTGCTCCAGCTGGTTGCGCGTGTTGGCCATGGTATTGACGCCGGCCGACAGCGCGCGCAAGGTCGGCGTGCAGGCGGCTGGATAACCTGGCGGGCAGGCAGCCGGCACGGTGTTATTCACGCGATCATCGGCCTTCAGGCTGGCATGGCTGTAATACGGCAAAAAAGCGCCGATGCGGTAGCCGCCCATCACGTACCACGAGGTGCTGTCGCTGATATAGCTGTCCGTCTTGCGCTTGGCATACTCGGACTGCACCAGGACATTGTTCCAGTCCAGGCCCAGGCCCACGGACGTGAAGGACGCCTTCTTGTCCTTGACTTCCAGCGCATCAGCCAGGGCGCCCAGCTGGGCGATCCGGTAGCCGCTGCCGGCCGCGCGCAAGCTGCCCATCAAGGTATTCAGGCTGGGCGAATCATTGATCGTCAGCTTGGTCTCGGCACGGCCGAAACGCAGGGTCAGGGGACCATGTTCGGCCACCATGTTCAGCGCAACGATGGACTTGCCTTCCACATGCACGGTCGAATCGGGTCCCGTTGCCAGGGTGGCCTTGGTGCGGCCCAGCGCCAGCTGCGTGGTGATGCTGGTGTCGCCCAAGCTGAACTGGTAAGTGCCATCGATGCCATCGATGCTGTTCAGGGGCACCTGCGAATACATTTCGCCCGGTGGGCGCAGCATGGTGTTGGCATAGCCCACGTTACGGTAATCGGAAATCATGAAGACGGGCAGACCCATGCGGCCAACCCGCACACTGAAGCTGTCCGACACCTTGGCCTTGGCGAAGGCCCATGCCAGCTCGGCGCCGAAATCATCTTCGCCATCCTTGCGCGCCAGGCCTTGCACGGTGGCCGACAACCAGGGATTAACGGTGACATTGGCCTGCAGGCCCAGGTTCGAATCGACGCCCGTACGGGCTGTCTTGCCGGCGCCGGCAGCCTGGTTCGGACGCGCGAACTGCGCCTTGTCGGTATCGGCCACAGTCAGCGCGGCCGTGCCGAAACCGCTGATCTTGACGGTCGGGCCACTGGCGACATCGTCGGCGTAGGCGTGGCTGATGGCCAGGGGCATGGCCAGCAGAAAAATCAGGACGTGTTTATTCATAGTAATTAAATACCCGTAGCGGTGAACGTTAATCGTGGAGTTGGGCTCGAGGTCGATGGTTCACCGGCCATAACAGGCCGGGTCCTTTTTTGCGCCGCCGTCGCCTTGCATGGCGTGAATGACGGTGTGACCAGTGAGTAGAACCATGCTACAGAGAAAAAGTCTGCTTTGAAAAGTTTTCCTAAGGCAATTACCGATTTTGCCATTTTTCATGGAAAAAACATGGTTTCTAGAGGATTTTATCTAATGAGCAGATGGGAAAAACCACACTTTCGGTATACTTTTCATACACTTATGGATAATTCAAGACAAAAATAACTCGGATAAAAAAAGCGCCACCCGCGCAAAGATCGCGGATGGCGCCGGTCGATGCCGTGCTGCGAAAACGCTTACTCGCGCTTCGACACCAGGGTCAGGATGTCGTAGCTGGCTACCAGCTCCTCGTTCTGGTTGGTCACCTGCACGTCCCACGCCACCACGCCCTGGCCCACGCCAAAGACGTCTTTGCGGTTGCGGTCGACCTTGCGCTTGCACGTCAGGCGCGCGCGGATGGTGTCGCCAATGGCGACGGGCGCGACGAAGCGCAGGTTGTCCAGGCCATAGTTGGCCAGCACGGGACCGACGCCAGGCGAGACGAACAGACCGGCGGCGGCCGACAGCACGAAGTAGCCATGGGCGATGCGCTTGCCAAATTGCGACTCTTTCGCCGCGATTTCATCGAAGTGCATGTAGAAGAAATCGCCCGAAATGCCGCCAAAGGCGACGATGTCCGCTTCGCTGACGGTGCGGCGGTGCGTGAGCAGCGAGTCGCCCGTCTTCAAGTCTTCGAAGTGCTTGCGGAACGGGTGGATCGGGCTTTCGTTGACGTCCGCGCCGCGCACGTATTCGCCGGTGATCGCCGCCAGCATGGTCGGCGAGCCTTGCACGGCCGCCCGTTGCAAGTAGTGGCGCACGGCGCGCACGCCACCCAGTTCCTCGCCGCCGCCCGCGCGGCCAGGGCCGCCGTGCTTCAGTTGCGGCAGGGGCGAGCCATGACCGGTCGAATCGACGGAAGCCACGCGCTCAAGCACGTGTACCCGGCCATGCGTGGCCGCCACTTGCGGCACCACGCGCGCGGCGATCTTCGGATCGCGCGTCACCAGGGTACTCACCAGACTGCCCTTGCCGCGCGCGGCCAGGGCCAGCGCTTCATCGATATCCTTGTAGCCCATCATGGTGCTGACGGGGCCGAATGCTTCCACGTCATGCACGGCGTCGTTGCCGAAGGCGTCGCGGCACAGCAGCAGGGTCGGCGAGAAGAAGCTGCCATCCTGTGCCCCATCACCCAGGGGACTGAAACCGTCGGCCGCGCCAAATACCACCTCGTTCCCCTGCGACAGGGTGGCAACCCGCTCCGCCACATCGCTTTGCTGTTCCTTCGATGCCAGAGCGCCCATGCGCACGCCTTCGATGGACGGATCGCCCACCACCACCTTGGCCAGGCGTTCGCGCAGGCGCGTGCCAACGGCATCCATCAGGTGCTCGGGCACGATGATGCGGCGAATCGCCGTGCACTTCTGGCCCGACTTGCCCGTCATTTCGCGCACCACTTCCTTGACGAACAGATCGAATTCCACATCGTCGGGCGTGACGTCCGGCGCCAGGATGGCGCAATTGAGCGAATCGGCTTCGCCGTTGAACGGTACCGAATTGGCGATCAGGTTCGGGTTGGTGCGCAGCTTGGCGGCCGTGGCAGCCGACCCTGTAAACGTGACGAAATCCTGGCCATTCAAACGGTCCAGCAAGTCGCCCGTGGAGCCGATCACCAGTTGCAAACTGCCGGCCGGCAGCAAGCCCGATTCATGCATCATGCGCACGACGGCCTGCGTCAGGTAGCTCGTCGCCGTGGCCGGCTTGGCGATGCAGGGCATGGCGGCGAGAAAACTTGGCGCGAATTTTTCCAGCAGACCCCAGATGGGGAAATTGAAGGCGTTGATGTGCACGGCCAGGCCGCCGCGCGGCACCAGGATGTGCGTGCCGGCGAAGCCGCCTTTTTTACCGAGCGCGATGGCCGGGCCTTCGTGCAGCACGTTCGACGACGGCAGCTCGTTGCTGCCCATGCTGGCGTAGGCGAACAGGGTACCCGTGCCGCCTTCGATATCGACCCAGCTATCGGTGCGCGTGGCGCCCGACAGGTGCGAGATCGCATACAGTTCTTCCTTGCGCTCGACCAGGTACAGGGCCAACGCCTTGAGGCGCGCGGCGCGCTGCTGGAAGTCCAGCGCCATCAGGCCCGGCACGCCCGTCTTGCGCGCATACGTGACGGCTTCGTCGAAGTCGATCTTCTCGGCATGCGTGTGATAGATGACGCGGTTGTTCAAGGCGCTATGCAGGGGCACGGCGGCGCTTTCGCCCAGCCAGCGGCCAGCGATCAGGCTTTGCAGGGTGGATATGTGAGCCATGTGGTTTACTCCTATGTTGGTTTACTGCGTGCTTACTGCGCTGCTGCGTTCTTGTGCAAATGCAGCGGCAAGGCGGATTCGAAATTGAGGCGCTGGCGATTCGCCTCGACTTGCGTCAGAGCGTCCACCTCGCGCATCGTCTGCATCGAGCGCACGGCCAGTTCGTGGTACTGGCCCGTGCCCGAGCTTTTCCATTTGATTTCATCGTCGGTCAACGACCGTATCACCTTGGCGGGCGTGCCCACCACCATGCTGCGCGGCGCGACGATCATGCCAGCCTTGACGAAACTCATGGCCGCGACGATGGATTCCGCGCCGATGATGGCGTTGTCCATCACCACCGCATTCATGCCGACCAGCGCATTGCGACCGATGCGGCAGCCATGCAGCACGGCGCCATGGCCGATATGGCCGTCGACTTCGACCACCGTGTCGCAACCGGGGAAACCGTGCATGACGCAGGTATCCTGCAGATTGGCGCCCTCTTCCAGGATCAATCGGCCGAAGTCGCCGCGGATCGAGGCCAGCGGACCGATATAGCAGCGCGGGCCGACGATCACGTCGCCGATCAATACCGCGCTCGGATGCACATAGGCGCTGGGGTGGACGACGGGGGTGACGCCGTTGATTTCGTAGACTTTGACCATAAAAAACTCCTATATGCCTTGAGATAAAGCGTGCTTTCAGCCCAAGACCTCAACTGCCGGGGTCGGACCCTCAGGGTCCGACCCCAGTCTCTGCTCTTGGGTTACATGCCCAGGTACGCGCTCTGTACTTGCTCGTTATGCAGCAATTCGGGACCGGGGCCGGACAAGGTGATGGCGCCCGTCTCGATCACGTAACCCACGTCGGCAATCGACAGGGCCGCGTGCGCGTTTTGCTCGACGAGGAAGATGGTGATGCCCTGGTCGCGCAACTCGGCGACGATGCGGAAGATTTCCGCGATCAGGAGCGGCGCCAGGCCCATGCTCGGTTCGTCGAGCAGCAGCAGCTGCGGACGGCCCATCAGCGCGCGCGCCATGGCCAGCATCTGCTGCTGTCCACCGGACAAGGTCCCGGCCAGCAGCAAGCGCTTTTCCTTCAGGATGGGGAACAGCCCATACATGCGCTCCATGTCGCCCGCCACGTCCTGCGCGGGGCGCGTAAAGGCGCCCAGGCGCAGATTGTCTTCCACCGTCATGGGGCCGAACACTTGGCGCCCTTCCGGCACCTGGCAAATGCCGGCGCGCACGCGCTTGTCGGCACTCATGCGGCTGACGTCCTGGCCGGCGAAAACGATGCTGCCGGCGCTGATCGGCTGCACGCCGGAAATCGCCCGCAGCAGGGTCGTCTTGCCGGCGCCATTCGCGCCCACCAGCGCCACCAGTTGCCCCTGGCGTACCTGCAGGTCGATGCCGTGCAGGGCCTGGATGCGGCCGTAATGGCTGGTCAGGCCGGCGATATCGAGCACCAGCGGAGTTTGAGGTTTTTCCATCTTCATCATGCCGCCACTCCCAGATACGCGGCCACCACGTCGGGGTTCGCGCGCACTTCGGCGGCGGTTCCCTCGGCCAGCTTCTTGCCATAGTCGAGCACCAGAATATGATCCGACAGATTCATCACCAGTTTCATGTCATGCTCGACCAGCACCACCGTCACGCCAGATTGCGCCACCTTGCGTATCAAGGCTTCGATCTCGCCCGTCTCGGTATGATTCAGACCCGCCGCCGGCTCATCGAGCAGCAGCACCTTCGGCTTGGCCGCCAGCGCGCGCGCGATTTCCAGGCGTTTTAATGCGCCATACGACATCTGCCCCGCCTCGTCGTCGATATGCCGACCCACGCCGACAAACTCCATCAGGCCCGCCGCCTCGTCGCGGCAAGCCGCGTCGGCACGGCGCACGGACGGCAAACGCAGCATGGAGGCGAACAGGTTCTGGTTCAGGCGCAGGTGCGCACCCACCATCACGTTATCGATGGCCGTCATGTTCATGCACACTTGCAGATTCTGGAAGGTGCGGCTCATGCCGCGCCGCGCCAGCGCATCGGGCGGCATGGCGGCCACGTTTTCGCCATTCAGCAAAATTTCGCCCCGGGTCGGCGTGTACACACCCGTAATCAGGTTGAACAGCGTCGTCTTGCCAGCGCCGTTCGGCCCGATCACGGAGTGGATATTGCCTTCCTTGACGGTGAAGCTCACGTCCTGCACCGCGTGCACGCCGCCGAAGCTCTTGCTCAGATTGTTAATCGTCAGCATCTCACACCTCCTGTGCCGGTGGTTTATTTGATGCGGCGGGCGCCTTGGGCACCGCTGCCCGCTTGCGCGAACGGCTGGCCAGGCTCGGTACGAGACCTTTGGGCATGAAAATCATGGTGGCCATCAAAATCACGCCGAACACCACCGTTTCCCAGCCTTCAAAACTGGACAGCAACTGCGGCAGGATCGTCAGCAGGGCCGCACCGATGATGGAGCCGAAGATCGATGCCATGCCGCCCACCACCACCATCGTCACCAGCTCGATCGAGTGGAAGAAGCCGGCCAGGTTGGGGGTGATGAAACCGATGTAATGGGCGCTGATGCTGCCCGCGATACTGGCAATGACGGCCGACAGCACGAACACGCGCACCTTGAAGCGGGTCGTATCGACGCCGACCACGCGGGCCGCCACTTCCGAACCGTGGATCGCCTGCAGCGCGCGGCCGACGGGCGAATCGATCAGGTTCAGCGCCAGCCAGGTGACGAGCAACAGCAGCACGGCGCACACCAGGTACCACGATTTTTCACCGGCGATTTCCAGTCCGGCGACACTGAAGGCGGACACGCCGATGCCATCGGGGCCGCCCGTCCATTGCGTTTCGTTGTTGATGACGATGGAAATGATGATGCCCAGGCCCAGGGTGGCCATGGCCAGGGTATGGCCCTTGAGTTTCAACACGGGGCGGGCCAGCAGCAATGCCAGCAAGCCCGTGGCGACGGCGCCGGCGGCCAGGGCAGCGAGCGGCGGCCAACCGTAGTGCGTGGTCAGCACGGCCGACGCATAGGCGCCCAGGCCATAGAAACCCGCGTGACCCAGGCTGATCTGGCCCGTGTAACCCATCAACAGGTTCAGGCCGATGACGACGATGGCGTTCAGGGCAATGCGGATCGCCACGTCATAGTAGAACGCATTGGTGAGGAACAGCGGCAGGATGGCCAGCACGAGTGCCAGCACCAAGAGGCCACCATGGCGTGAACGTGTAAAGAAACGTGTAAAGAAGTTGGTCATACACGCTCCGAATTTTTAGCGCCAAACAAGCCTTGCGGCAGGAAGAACAGGATCAACAAGATCAGCACGAACGGCACGGCGTCCTTGTAGGCCGAGGAGATGTAGCCGGCCGTCATGGCTTCGGCGATGCCGAGGATCAGGCCACCGGCAATCGCACCGGCGCCGCCACCGAGGCCACCGAGTACGGCGGCGACAAAGCCTTTCAGCCCCAGCATGATGCCCGCGTCATACGAGGTATACGTAATCGGCGCGACGAGAATGCCGCCCGCAGCTCCCAAGAGTGCCGACAGGCCGAACGAAAACAGCAGCACCTTGCGCGTGTTGATGCCCACCAGTTGCGCCGCCAGCTTGTTGTGCGAGGTGGCCAGCATGGCCTTGCCCATCAGGGTGCGGCCGAAGAACCAGCCCAGCACCAGCACGATGACGACCGTCACGCCCAGCACCCACAGGCTTTGCGGCAGCAGGCTGGCGCCCAAAAACTCGATCGGCGCGTCGCCGGAAAAAGCCGGCAGTGTATGCGTATCCTTGCCCAGCCAGATTTGCACCAGGCCGCGCAGCACCAGCGAGGCGCCGATGGTGATGATCAAGAGGGTAATGACCTGCGCATTTTGCGCCGGTTCGATCACGGTTTTTTCCATCAGCAGGCCAACCAGGCCCGTGGCGATAACGGCCAGAATGATGGCCAACGGCAGCGGCACGCCGGCGGCCGACATCACGGCGGCCAGCATCCCGCCCAGCATGATGAATTCGCCCTGGGCGAAGTTGATCACGCCGCTGGTGTTATAGATGATGGTAAAGCCCAGCGCCGCCAGTGCGTAGGCGGAACCGACCGTCATCCCGGAATACAGAAATTGTAGAAATTGAGCGACTTCCATGGTGTCTCCATTATGTTCGGCTGCGCGCGGACCGCCTTCGAGGGCAGCCCGCGCAGGTACTTCTGGCTTACATTACTTCGACAATTGCCATTCGCCGTTCTTCACTTCCACCATGCGGAACGCCGACAGGTCCAGGCCCATGTGGTCTTTCGCCGACATGTTGAAGACGCCGGTGGTGCCGACAAAACCCTTGGTCGTTTCCAGCGCCGCCCGCACTTTTTCGCGGTCCGTGCCGCCGGCGCGCTTGATGGCGTCGACCGACAGGTTCAGGGCATCGAGTGCATAGCCGCCAAAGGTCGACGGATCGATCTTGTAGCGCTCTTTATACGTCTTGTCGTAACCGACCACGATGGCCTTCTGCGCGTCGCTGTCCGGCAGCATGGCGCCGATCAAGAGCGCTGGCGTTGGCAGGCGCACGCCTTCGGCGGCCTTGCCCGACAGCTTCAGATACTCGTCCGACGCCACCCCGTGCGACTGGTACAGCGGCAGCGCGGACATGCCCAGCTGGCCGTAGTTCTTGGTCACCACGGCCGGACCCTGGCCCAGGCCAAAGACGAAGACGGCTTGCACGCCATTTGTGTTCTTGATGCGCGTGAGCTGCGCCGTGATGTCCGTGTCTTTCGGGCCGTAGGTTTCATCGGCCACCAGGGTGATGCCATATTTGGAGGCGACGATCTGCGATTCCTTGCGGCCCGAGGCGCCGAAGCCGCTCGTTTCCGACAGCAGGCCCACTTTGCTGATGCCACGCTTCTTCATGTCCTCGAACACCTTCTCGGCCGCCATGCGATCCGTATGCGGCGTCTTGAACACCCATTTTTTCACGGGATCGATGATCACCACGGCGCCTGCCAGCGAAATGAACGGCATGCTGGCACGCTCCACCAGCGGCGCCATCGCCATCGTCGCACCGGTGGTGGTGCCACCGATCAGCACATCGACCTTGTCGGACTCGATCAGGCGTTTGGTGAAACCGTTGGCCTTGGCCGCATCGCTGCCGTCGTCGTAGTGCACCAGTTCCAGCTTGCGCCCCAGCACGCCGCCGGCCGCATTGATTTTCTCGATATACAGCTGCAGGGTTTTCAGTTCAGGGTCGCCCAGGAAGGCGGCAGGTCCCGTGACGGACAGCACGGATCCGATCTTGATGTTCTCGGCCGCATACGCGCCTGCGGCGGACATGGCCAGCACGCCGGCGATCAGGGTTTTCTTGAAAATATTGGCAATCATTGTGGTCTCCACCAGGTTGGCACTACGGTCAATGTATGGTTGGCGCTTTTTTTACCAGCCTGCGCCTTTTTTTACTTTTTTATACGCGTTCAATTACTACAGCAATACCCTGCCCCACGCCGATGCACATGGTGCACAGCGCATAACGCCCGCCCGTGCGTTCCAGCTGGTTCAGGGCCGCCATCACCAGGCGCGCACCCGATGCGCCCAGCGGATGGCCGATGGCAATCGCGCCGCCATTCGGGTTCACGTGGGCCGCGTCGTCCGCCAGGCCCAGGTCGCGCGTGACGGCCAGCGCCTGCGCCGCAAACGCTTCATTGAGCTCGATGACATCCATCTGCTCGATGGTGAGTCCTGTCTGCGCCAGCACCTTGCGCGAGGCGGGCGACGGGCCAAAACCCATGATGCGCGGCGCCAGACCAGCCGTGGCCATGCCCAGCACTTTGGCGCGCGGCGTCAATTGGTATTTATCCACGGCGGCGGCGGACGCCAGCAAAATCGCGCAGGCGCCGTCGTTCAAGCCAGAGGCATTGCCGGCCGTGACCGTGCCATCCGGCTTGACCACGCCCTTGAGCTTTGCCAGCATCTCGATCGAGGTATCGGGACGCGGATGTTCGTCGCTGGTGACCATCTTCGGCTCGCCTTTTTTCTGCGGCACGGCGACGGGAACGATTTCGCGATCGAAGACGCCAGCCGCGTTGGCGGCAGCCCAGCGCTGCTGGCTGCGAAAGGCCAGACCATCCTGGTCGGCACGGCTGATGCCAAATTCCACGGCCACGTTTTCCGCCGTTTCCGGCATGGTGTCGATGCCGTACTGCGTTTTCATCTTGCCATTGACGAAGCGCCAGCCCAGGGTCGTGTCTTCGATTTTCGCAGCGCGCGAGAATGCGCCGTCAGCCTTGCCCATCACGAAAGGCGCGCGCGTCATGCTTTCCACGCCACCGGCAATGATCAGCTCCGCCTCGCCCGCCTTGATGGAGCGGGCCGCCATGCCGACGGCGTCCAGGCTGGAGCCGCACAGGCGGTTGATGGTATTGGCCGGTACTGCAGCCGGCAAACCGGCCAGCAGCGCAGCCATGCGGCCCACGTTACGGTTGTCTTCGCCCGCCTGGTTGGCGCAGCCGTAGAACACGTCGTCGATGGCGGACCAGTCGACGGAAGGATTGCGGGCGATCAGCGCGGCAATCGGCAGCGCGCCCAGGTCGTCGGCGCGCACGCTGGAGAGTGCCCCGCCATAGCGGCCAAAGGGAGTGCGCACGGCATCACAGATAAAGGCTTCGTTCATGTTTGCTTCCTTGTTCGGGCTATCAGGGGAAAAGCTTCGGGCGCTGGTCGACCACGCGGCGGGCCTTGCCCGTCAAGGTGCGTTCGATGCCGGCGGCGGCCACCAGACGCACACGCGTGCTCACGCCCACATGCGTCTTGATGCGGTGTTCCAGTTCGCGCGCCAGGCCATCGGTCTCGCTGGCCGAGATGGTGGCGGTGAGATCGATACGCAGCTCGGCGATCACTTCGAGCTTGTCGAGGTGGCCGTCGCGCGTGACCACCAACTGGTATTGCGGCGCCAGCTTCGGCATCTTCAAAATCAGCTCTTCGATCTGGGTGGGGAAGACGTTCACGCCGCGGATGATCAGCATGTCGTCCGAGCGGCCCGTGATCTTGCCGATGCGGCGCATCGAGCGCGAGGTGGGCGGCAGCAAGCGGGTCAGGTCGCGCGTGCGGTAGCGGATGACGGGCAGCGCCTCCTTCGACAACGAGGTGAAGACCAGTTCGCCCTCCTCGCCATCCGGCAGCACTTCGCCCGTTTCCGGATCGATGATCTCGGGGTAGAAATGATCTTCCCATATGACGGGACCGTCCTTGCTTTCAATGCATTCCGACGCCACGCCAGGCCCCATTACTTCGGACAGGCCATAGATGTCGACGGCGTCGATGCCGGCGCGCGCTTCGATTTCCGCACGCATGGCGTCCGTCCACGGCTCGGCGCCGAAGATGCCCACCTTCAGCGACGATTCAGCCGGATCGAGACCCTGGCGCGTGAATTCCTCGATGATGTTGAGCATATACGACGGCGTGACCATGATGATCGATGGCTTGAAGTCCTGGATCAGTTGCACCTGCTTTTCCGTCTGACCGCCCGACATCGGGATGACGGTGCAGCCCAGGCGTTCGGCGCCGTAATGCGCGCCCAGGCCGCCCGTGAACAGGCCGTAGCCGTAGGAGATATGCACCATGTCGCCCGCACGGCCGCCGCCGGCACGGATCGAGCGCGCCACCACGTTGGCCCAGGTATCGATGTCGTTCTGCGTGTAGCCAACTACCGTGGCCTTGCCCGTGGTGCCACTCGACGCGTGGATGCGCACCACTTGCTCGCGCGGCACGGCAAACAGGCCGAACGGATAATTGTCGCGCAAGACCTTCTTGTCCGTGAACGGAAATTTCGACAAGTCGGACAGCGACTTCAGGTCGTCCGGATGCACGCCCGCTGCGTCAAAAGCGGCGCGGTAATGGGGCACGTTGTCATACGCGTGCTTGAGCGTCCATTTCATGCGTTCGAGCTGCAGCGCCTGCAATTCATCCTTGCTGGCGCGCTCGATCGGTTCGAGGTCATTGGGGGCGGGAATTCGTTGGACCATCATTGTCTCCTAATTGGTTCTTTAACTATTTAAAGCTGCAGCGGCAGTTCAAGCCTGCTCTTATCACTTCAATTGCTGATGACTTCGCCCGCCACGCGGATCGACTTGCCACGAAACAGCGCGACGGCGCGGCCATCCTGGTTGCTGACCTTGACGTCGTAGACGCCGCTCTTGCCAGCCAGCGCCTGTTCGACGGCATGCGCCGTAAGCACGTCGCCTTCGCGTCCCGGCGCCAGGTAATCGATGGTGCAGCCGGCGCCCACGGTATTCATGTTGTAGCTGTTGCAGGCAAACGCGAAGGCGCTGTCGGCCAGGGCAAAGATAAAGCCGCCGTGGCAGGTCTGGTGGCCGTTGAGCATGTCGGCGCGCACCGTCATCGTCATACGCGCATGGCCGGGGCCCACGTCAGCCAGGGCGATGCCCATGGCAGCGGTGGCGTTATCGCGCGACAGCATCGAGGCGGCGGCCGCTTCGGCCAGGGCTTGTGCGGTCATGTTGTGATCCTTATTTGACATATCATTCGGCATGAAACGTCGCTCCAGTGGCAAGTTTGCGGCGCAGCAGCGGCGAGACACGGTAGCGGTCTTCGCCATAGCCTTGCGCCAGGTGGTGCAGCACGGTCACGATCTGCTGGACGCCCACCGCATCGGCCCAGGCCAGCGGTCCGCGCGGATAGTTGACGCCCTTCTGCATGGCGATATCGACGGCAGCCACCGTGCACACACCCTGGTTGACGGCGTCGGCCGCCTCGTTGGCCAGCATGGCGACCGTGCGCATGACGGCCAGGCCAGGCACGTCGTCCAGGCGCGTGACGGTAAAGCCGGCTGCCTGGAACAGGCCCACGACAGCGGCGTAGGCGGCATCGCTGCACTGGTCGGCACGCGCCACGGCAATGCGTTTGGCTCCGGCGTAATCAAGCGCCAGGTCGAACAGCACCGTGTCCGGATGCTGGTTGTCATGCGCGCGCTGGGTGGCGCTGCGTCCGTCCGTGAGATAGATCGCGGCACCGTTGCAATGCAGGGCCGGCGCTTCGTCCATCGCCTGGCCTTCCTGCGTGACGCGGCGGCTGACGGTGATGCCGGCCTGCTCCAGGCGTTGCACCAGGCTGCGAATGACGCCGCTGTGGCCACGGCCATCGCCGCCGATGGCGGCCGACAGGGCAACGAATTCCGGGGTCGCTTGCGCGCTTTCCGCCTGCGCCACGGGGGCCGGCGCGCCTTCGCCGTACAGGTAAAAACCACGGCCCGATTTGCGGCCGAGGAAACCGGCGTTGACCATTTCCTGCTGCAGCACGGATGGCGTGAAGCGCGGGTCGTTGAAATAGGCGCCGAACACGGATTGGGTGACGGAGAAATTGACGTCGTGGCCGATCAGGTCCATCAACTCGAATGGGCCCATGCGGAAACCGCCCGCTTCGCGCAGTACGCAATCGATGGTGGCGGCATCACCCGCCTGTTCGTTCAACAGGCGCCAGCCTTCCGCGTAAAACGGACGGGCGACACGGTTGACGATGAAGCCGGGCGTCGATTTCGCATGCACGGGGTTCTTGCCCCAGGCGATCGAGGTGTCGTAGACGGTGGCGGCGACCTGCTCGCTGGTGGCCAGGCCACTGATCACTTCGACCAGCGCCATCAGGGGCACGGGATTAAAGAAATGCATGCCGACCAGGCGTTCCGGGCGGCGCAGCTTGGCGGCGATGGCCGTCACGGAAATCGACGACGTATTCGTCGCCAGGATGCAGTCGTCGCTGACTAACGCTTCGAGTTCGGCGAACAGGCCGCGCTTGACGTCGAGGTTTTCCACGATGGCTTCCACCACCAGGGCGCAATCGCTCACGTCGGCCAGGCTGCCGGCCGCCTGCAGGCGCGCCGTGGCGGCCGTGGCTTCGTCAGCCGTCATGCAGCCCTTCTCGGCCAGCTTCGCGTACATCTTGCCAATATCGAGCAAGGCCTTGCTCACCGCTTCCGCGCGCGTGTCGTACAGTTTGACTGTGTAACCGGCAGCCGCGGCCACCTGCGCGATGCCGGCGCCCATGGCGCCGCTGCCGATGACGGCGACGATACTGTTGTTTGCCAGTTTGTTTGCCAATTCGGTCATATCAGTGTCCCTTGAATTGCGGTGCGCGCTTTTCCATGAAGGCGGCCACGCCTTCGCGGTAATCGTCGCTGTGACCGAGTTCGCTCATCATGCGCGCTTCCAGCGCCAGTTGCTGCGGCAGGGTATTGGCGCCACTGAGAGCCAGCGCCTGCTTGGTGTACGCCAGGCCCTTGGTCGGCGCCGTGGAAAAGTGCACGGCCAGCTTGCGCGTTTCCTGCGCCAGTTCAGCATCCTCGACGCATTTCCAGATCAGGCCCCAGTCCTCGGCCTTTTCCGCCGTCAGTTTTTCGCCGAGCATGGCCAGGCCCATGGCGCGCGCCGAACCGATCAGGCGCGGCAGGAAGAAGGTGCCGCCCGTGTCCGGGATCAGACCCAGCTTGCAGAACACTTCGACGAAGCTGGCCGATTTGCCGGCGATGACGATGTCGCAGGCCAGCGCCAGATTGGCGCCCGCGCCGGCAGCCACGCCATTGACGGCGCAAATCACGGGCATCGGCAAGGCTTTCAAGGCCAGCACCAGCGGCGCATAGTTCTTTTCCACCGACTCGCCCAGGTCCACGCCCTTCGAGCCTGGTTCGACGGCGCGGTCGGACAAATCCTGGCCCGCGCAAAAACCGCGCCCCGCGCCCGTCAGCACGAACACGCGCACGGCGCTGTCGGCGTTCACTTTCGCAAGCGCATCGCGCACTTCCTCGTGCATGGCTTGCGTAAAACTATTGAGCTTGTCGGGACGGTTCAGGGTCAGGGTGGCGATGCCCTGCTCGATGGTGAAGAGGATGTTTTGGTAGGTCATGGCGTCTCGCTTCAATTTTTTAAACCCAGATGCAAGTGCCGGGGTCGGACCCTGAGGGTCCGACCCCAGTCTTCGCTTGGGGTCTGATGTTATTCAGCCTGATCGAAGTCCACCACCACCTTGTCGGTCAGCGGAAAACTCTGGCAACTGAGGACGAAGCCGCGCGCCACTTCGTAGTCTTCCAGCGCGTAGTTGACGTCCATTTCGACCTTGCCGTCGAGGATCTTGCAGCGGCAGGTCGAGCACACGCCGCCCTTGCACGAGTAGCGCATGTCCAGCCCGGCGCGCAGGCCCGCGTCGAGAATCGATTCCTTGTCCTTGTCCATCGTGAAGGTGGTGTGGTTGCCATCCATGATGACGGTCACTTCCGTTTCCTGCACGGCACCCGCGTCGAACTGGGCGCGCGGCTTGTGGGCATTTTTCGGGATGCTGGCGGCGAACAGTTCGATCTTGATGTTCTGCTTGGGCATGCCGGCCGCCTGCAGGGCGGCGGAGACGCCCAGCATCATGTCTTCCGGGCCGCAGATGAAGGCGTTGTCGTAGTCTTCCACGCGGATCCAGTGCTGCAGGAACTGCTCGCATTTTTCCTGCGTGATGCGGCCGTTGAACAATTCGATATCCTGCTGCTCGCGGCTCATCACGTACACCAGGTTCAAACGCTCCAGGTACACATCCTTCAAGTCCGTCAATTCTTCCTTGAAGATGACGGACGACGAAGCGCGGTTGCCGTAGAACAGAGTGAAACGGCTCAATGGTTCCGTCAGCAGTGTCGTCTTGATGATGGAGAGGATGGGCGTGATGCCGCTGCCGGCCGCGAACGCCAGGTAGTGCTTGCGGTTGACGCAGTCGAGCGGCACGTTGAAGTGGCCCATGGGCGGCATCACCTCGATGGTGGCGCCGGCTTTCAGGGTGTCGTTCGCCCAGGTGGAAAAGGCGCCGCCCGGCGTGCGCTTGATGGCCACGCGCAGCGTGCCGTCCTGCACCGCCGAACAGATGGAATACGAGCGGCGCACGTCTTCCGCATTGATATTGGCGCGCAGGGTCAGGTGCTGGCCCTGCTGGAAGCGGAACTGCTGCTGCAGTTCCGCTGGCACGTCGAACGTGACGGCGATGGTGTCGCGCGTTTCATTGCGCACGTTCGATACGCACAGCGGATAAAATTTACTCATGCTTCATCTCCAGTTTCTTCGGAACGTGTGCCTGATTTTTTTAGTGGCACTTGAAGTAGTCAAACGGTTCGCGGCAAGCCAGGCATTTGTACAGGGCCTTGCACGGCGTGGAGCCGAACTGGCTGGTCAGCTGCGTATGCGTGGAACCGCAGTTCGGGCAGATCACCTCCAGCGTCGGCATGGGCTGGCGCTTGACGCCACCCGCTGTGCCGCCACGAAGGCCGCTGATGTCGATCACCTGCTGCTGCGGCGGGGCGATGCCATAGCCTTTCAGCTTGGCTTTGCCCGCTTCGCTCATCCAGTCCGTGGTCCAGGCGGGTGCCAGCTGGTTTACCAGCGTCACCTTGGCCACGCCATGGCTGCGCAAGGCATCCGTGACGGCATCGGCGATCACCTGCATGGCCGGGCAGCCCGAATAGGTGGGCGTGATCGTCACGATGCACTCTTCGCTGCTGACCACATCGACGGCGCGCACGATGCCCAGGTCCACCACCGAAATGACGGGAATTTCCGGGTCCGGCACGTCGCCCAGCCAGGCCCAGACCTGGGCCGCGTCCAGCGCTGCCAAGGGCGTGTTCATTACCACTCCGCCCCGGGATAGGCGCGCTGCAGGAACTGCATCTCGGCCAGGATAAATCCCAGGTGTTCCGTGTGCGTGCCCTGCTTGCCGCCCTTTTGCATCCAGGCGTCGGGCGCCGGCATGACCAGCGTCGCTTCGGCGAAGATCTCGGCCACGTGTTCGAGGAAGGCCCGGCGCAGCACGTCCGATGGCGGCGCGATGCCGGCGGCAAGCATGGCCTGGTCGACGGCGTCGTACGTGAACATCTCGCCCGTGTACATCCACAGCTTGTCGGCGGCCGCCTGCGTCTTCGCGTGGCTGTCCGCCGTACCGTCGCCGAGACGCACGATCAGGTCGCCGCTGCGGCGCAAGTGATACGTCACTTCCTTGACCGACTTCTGCGCCACTTCGACGATGCGTGGATCGCTGCATTTCGCCAGTTCCAGCAGCTGGAAGTAGTGCCAGGTGTCGAAGAAGAACTGGCGCATCATGGTGTCGGCGTAATTACCGTTCGGCTGCTCCAGCAGCAGGCAATTCTTGAAGTCGTGGGCGTCGCGCAAAAAGGCGATGTCATCCTCGTCGCGGCCCGCGTTTTCCAGTTCGGCCGCATAGCTGAACCACAAACGCGTCTGGCCCAGCAGGTCGAGCGCCACGTTGGTCAGCGCCATGTCTTCTTCCAGCGCGGGACCCTTGCCGCACAGCTGCGACAGCTGCTGGCTGAGGATCAGGGCGTTGTCGCCCAGGCGCAGGAGGTAATTGACTTTGTCATCCATTGCAGGCGCTCCCATCACAGGTTCTTGACTTCTTCCGGCATCGGGAAGAAGGTGGGATGGCGGTACACCTTGCTGTTCGACGGTTCGAACAGGGCGCCCTTGTCACCAGGGCTGCTGGCGACGATATCGGCCGCGCGCACCACCCAGATGCTCACGCCTTCATTGCGGCGCGTGTAGACGTCGCGCGCATGGTTGACCGCCATGGTGGCGTCGGAGGCGTGCAGGCTGCCCACATGCTTGTGCGCCAGGCCGTGCTGGCTGCGGATGAAAACTTCCCACAATGGCCATTCTTTGCTCATGTTGCTCTCCCCTATCTGTCTTATGTATTTACGCTGCTGCTTTATTAGCGGCTTGCTTGTCTGCATACGCGAGCAAGGCATCGCGGAACCACTCGCCGTCTGCATACGCTTTCACCCGCGTTTGCAGGCGCTCGCGGTTGCACGGGCCATTGCCCTTCAGGACATTGTTGAACTCGGACCAGTCGATCTCGCCGAATGCATAATGGCCCGTTTCCGCATTGAACTTCAGGTCGGGATCGGGCACGGTCAAGCCCAGGTACTCGATTTGCGGCACGGTCTGGTCAACCATGCGCTGGCGCAATTCGTCATTCGAAAACAGCTTGATGCGCCATTGTGCCGACTGGGCGCTGTTGACGGAGGCGGCGTCGGACGGGCCGAACATCATCAAGGAAGGCCACCACCAGCGGTTCAGCGCATCCTGCGCCATGGCTTTCTGCTCCGGCGTACCCTTGCACAGCGACATCATGATGTCGTAGCCCTGGCGTGCATGGAATGATTCTTCCTTGCAGACGCGGATCATGGCGCGTGCATACGGGCCATACGAGCAGCGGCACAGGGGAATCTGGTTGATGATGGCCGAGCCGTCAACCAGCCAGCCGATGGCGCCCATGTCGGCCCACGACAGGGTGGGATAGTTAAAGATGCTGGAATACTTGGCTTTGCCCGAGTGCAAGGCAGCGAGCAGATCGTCGCGCGACACGCCCAGGGTTTCGGCGGCGCTGTACAGGTACAGGCCGTGACCGGCTTCGTCCTGGATCTTCGCCAGCAGGATGGACTTGCGTTTCAAGGTCGGTGCGCGCGTGACCCAGTTACCTTCGGGCAATTGACCGACGATTTCCGAATGCGCATGCTGCGAAATCTGGCGGATCAGGGTCTTGCGGTAAGCGTCCGGCATCCAGTCCTTGGCCTCGATCTTGATGCCTTCGTCGATGCGCGCCTGAAAAGCGCGCTCTTCCTGGCCCATGTCGTCGATGGAACGGACGTTCTTGAGGCCGGTTTCAACCATTTGTGCGTACATGATCTGTCTCCCATGTCTTTGATTTTGCGCAGCAACGCGGTGCGATCAACAGATAATACGATACAAAAAACGATTTGCATACACTTGATGTGAGTCATTTTAAAAATTCGTATCTTGTGCGGCTTTTTTGTGCGTATGATATTGCTGATGAGAAAACACTGCGAAGTGCCACCAGCGCTTCCTGCAAATTATTGACGCGCTACCCGCGCAGCCAAGTAAACTGCTGCTTTTATTGAATCGACCGCACCACGGCCAGACCGGAACCACATGAAGAACACCCGCTGCACGACATGGATAGCCGATTTCCTGGAAAGCGACCCACCGCGCTCAAAGTCCCTGGTGATGACGATTTTCGGCGACGCCATCGTGCCGCGCGGCGGTGCCATCTGGCTGGGCAGCCTGATCGAACTGCTGGCACCGTTTGGCGTGAATGACCGCTTGCTGCGCACCAGCGTGTTCCGCCTGGCGCAGGAGGGCTGGCTCAGCTCGCAACGCGACGGCCGCCGCAGCGCCTATACGATACGCCCGGAGGCGCTGGCCCGCTTCGAGCGCGCGTATCGCCGCATCTATGCGCCACTGGTCGTGCACTGGGATGGCAGCTGGACTCTGGTGATCGGGCCGGCCGGCAGCATCGGCGCCGCCGAACGGGGGGCGCTGCGCAAGGAATTATTGTGGGCTGGCTATGGCTTGATCTCTCCTGGCATCTTTGGCCATCCGGCCAGCAATGCGGAGGCGCTGGAAGACATCCTGGTGCGCAACGAGGTACAGGGCAAGTTGTATGTCTGCCACACTACGGAGTTGCCGGATGTCAGCACACGCCCGCTGCGCGACATGGTGGGCGAATGCTGGGACTTGTCGGAAGTGATGGCCGGCTACGAAAAATTCATCGCCAGCTTCCAGCCGCTGCTGACCTTGCTGCAAGAAGCGCCCGTGTTCGATGCCGAGCAAGCCTTCGTCATCCGCTCACTACTGACACACGCCTACCGCCGCGTGCAGTTGCACGACCCGCAGTTGCCCGTCGAACTGCTGCCCGAGCCGTGGCCCGGCACGCAGGCGTATGCACTGGCGCGCGACCTGTACCGCATCACCCATGCGGCGGCCGAGGAGCATATCCTGGCCACCCTGCGGCGCGAGGATGAGCATGCGCCGGACGTCGAGCCATGGTTTTTTGAACGTTTTGGCGGCCTGAACACCTGACAAAACGTCCATGGCGGCGTTGCAGGGCCTGGGCGTACGTTCGTACTGCCTGCGGCCCCGCGCCTTGCCCTGAACATTTTTCAGGCGTTCAGCAAGCGCCTCTTATCCAACGTTCATTGTTTGACAACTACCTGCTTGGCCCCCGCCAACAAATCCTGCCCCAGCTTTTCCAGCGCATTGGCCTGCACCAGCATGGTGTCGAGGATGGCGGCATTGAAGGTAAATTCGGCCGGCGTCGTATAGCCGGGAAAACGCAGAATGCGCAGCAATTCCTGCAAAGTCGTGCCCTTGCCCAGGTGCGCCAGGGCGTCGCTGAGGGCGCTGACTTTCTTTTCCAGTTCGCGTATGTGCTTGCCGTTGTCGTCCATGATGCTCTCCCCGTTGTCGGAGCTTCCACGTTAGCAAAGCATCTCCCGCGTCGTTTGCGCCAGCACAAAGGCGCGGCTAAAACGGGTATCATCGCGCCATTGCACACGATGCAAAACCCATATGTTTTTATCAGGAACACTCATGACCATTAAAATCAGCCAGCAATTCGACGCCGGCGCGATCGAGGTGCTGCGCGCCGACGATGCCCAATCCATCGAGCTGAACATCCGCAAGGATTCCCACGCCGACATCACGCAGTGGTTTTATTTCCGCCTGCAAGGCGCGCAAGGCGAGGCGTGCACGATCCGCTTCATGAATGCAGGCAAGTCGGCCTACCCGGACGGCTGGAAAGATTACCAGGCCGTGGCCAGCTATGACCGCGAAACCTGGTTCCGCGTGCCCACCAGCTTCGACGGCACGGTGATGACCATCGAACACACGCCGGAAGAAGAAAGCGTGTACTACGCCTACTTCGAGCCGTACCCATGGGATCGCCATCTGGCCCTGATCGACAGCGCGCAAGCGTCGCCGCTGGTGCGCCTGATCGACCTGGGCAGCACCGTGGAAGGACGCGACATGAATCTGCTGGTGGTCGGTGACGCCGATGCCGAGAAAAAAGTCTGGGTCATCGCGCGCCAGCATCCCGGTGAAACGATGGCGGAATGGTTTGTCGAGGGCATGCTCGACGCCTTGCTGGACCAGGCCAACCCGTTTGCCCGCCAGTGCCTGCAAGACGCTGTCTTCTACGTGGTGCCGAACATGAACCCGGACGGTTCCGTGCATGGCAACCTGCGCACCAACGCGGCCGGCGCCAACCTGAACCGTGAATGGATGACGCCGACGATGGAACGCAGCCCGGAAGTATTCCTGGTGAAACAGAAGATGCATGAAATCGGCTGCGATCTGTTCCTCGACGTGCATGGCGACGAAGGTCTGCCGTATGTATTCGTGGCCGGCAGCGATGCGCTGGAAAATTTCACGCCAGCACAAAAAGCCGAGCAAGACCGCTTCATCGCCGACTTCAAGGTGGCCAGCCCCGACTTCCAGGATGAGCACGGCTATGAAGACGGCCCGTTCACGCCGGAAGTACTGACCATGGGTTCGCCTCACATCACGCACGCCTTCGGCTGCCTGGCACTGACTCTGGAACTGCCGTTCAAGGACAATGCCAACGATCCCGACCCACAAACGGGCTGGAGCGGCGCCCGCAGCGCTGCCCTGGGCGCGGCCGTACTGCAGCCGATCCTGTCCACCTTGCGCGCCTGAGTATCAGGGCCGGACCGGCCCGCGTAAGCCCCATGCCCCGTACGCCGGGGCATTTTTTTTGACCGCACGGCAAGCGTTGCTGGACGAATGGTTTTTTTCGCAAACATCTTGCCTGTCAGAAATTATCGTCCTACACTATTCAACAGAATCAGGCCGTGCCACGCTGCGCGGCCCCGCAAGAATATACGGCCGGGCAAGTCGCCACGACTTCCCGCCACCGAAATACGCATCCACGGCCCTATCCCCGCCGAATCAGCTTTCTGTAACGCAAACTGACCGCATCAACATCGTCATGCACAGGCGCCGCTTGTCCGCAGGACCATGCCAAGCGCACGCTTTCCGCTTTACGTCGAGGATGAATACCCTATGTCCAAGCTTAACATCAGTACCCGCCTGGCCTTCAGTTTCGGCCTGATCATTGTCCTGCTTGCCATGGTGGCATTTGTTTCCGTGAGCCGCATCCGCAACATCAATGCCTCGACGGAAAAAATTGTCAATGACCGCTATGTCAAGGTCATGCTGTCAAACACCATCCAGTCCGAGGTCAATATCCAGGCCCGCCTCTTGAGCCTTGCCATCATCGGCGCCAACGATGCCGACGAAGTCAGCAGTGCCATAACCAAGATTCAGGCGTCGATCAAAAAGAACGTGGAACTGCTGGCGCGCCTGAAAACCCTGGTCAATACGCCCAAGGGCCAGGAACTGCTCCAGGCCGTGATGAGCAGCCGCGAAACGTATGGCAAGACGCGCGACGCGAATATCAAGCTGTTACAAGAAGGCAAATCGGAAACGGCCGGCATTTTCCTGCTGACACAGCTGCGCTATCCGCAAGAAAAATTCCTGACGGCATTGGCGGCCATGGCGGGTTTCCAGGAATCGCTGATGGAAAGCGAAGGCAAGCAAGCCGCCGCCGACGGGCGTCTGGCCATCATCCTGACCCTGTCGCTGTCGCTCGCCGCGACGGCCATCGCCATCGTGCTGGCCATTCTGATCAGCCGCTCCATCAGCCGGCCCATAGCCGAAGCCGTCAAGGTGGCGCAACGCGTGGCATCCGGCGACCTGTCGGGCAGCATCGACGCGCGCGGCACCGATGAAACGGGCTTGCTGCTGCGCGCCCTGAAAGAAATGAACGACAATCTGCAAGGCATCGTGGCCCGCGTGCGCCATGGCACGGATGCCATCGCCCATGGCTCGCGTGAAATCGCCTCCGGCAATATGGACTTGTCCTCGCGCACGGAACAACAAGCCAGCTCGCTGGAAGAAACGGCATCGTCGATGGAAGAACTGACGTCGACCGTCAAGCAGAATGGCGAAAACGCACGCCAGGCCAACCAGATGGCGCAATCAGCCTCCAGCGTGGCCAGCAAGGGCGGGCAGGTGGTGGCGGAAGTCATCACGACCATGGATTCGATCAATGCCTCGTCGAAGAAAATCGTCGACATCATCGGCGTTATCGACGGTATTGCCTTCCAGACCAATATCCTCGCCCTGAATGCGGCAGTGGAAGCGGCCAGGGCGGGCGAACAGGGCCGCGGCTTTGCCGTGGTGGCCACGGAGGTGCGCAACCTGGCGCACCGCTCCGCCGCCGCCGCCAAGGAAATCAAGATCCTCATCGACGACTCCGTGCAGCAAGTCAATCTCGGCAGCAACCTGGTGAACCAGGCCGGCAGCACCATGCAAGAGATCGTCAGCAGCGTGCGCCGCGTTACGGACATCATGGCCGAGATCACGTCCGCCAGCAACGAGCAGGAAACGGGGATTGAACAGATCAACCAGGCCATCACGGAAATGGATGCCGTGACACAGCAAAATGCCGCCCTCGTGGAAGAGGCGGCAGCCGCGTCCGAAGCGTTGCAGGATCAGGCCGGCATTCTGGCCGAAGCCGTCAGCGTGTTCAAGCTCGACGGCACGCAAGCGCTGCCACCGGTTACGGTTCCAGCCATCCGCGCGCCAGCGAAACCTGCGGCCGCACCACGCGTCACGACCAAGGCCGCTGCCGCACCGGCCAGGAAAGCAGACAAGGTGGTCGCACAGGCCGCGGTCGCCGAGACCGAGTGGGAAGAGTACTGAGACACCGCCATAGGCCTGCGCCTCAGCCGCCCGCCACCACCATGCTCTCGATGAGGATGGAACCGGTCTCTTTGGTGCCGCGGCGCAGCACGTCGGCGCCCACGGCGACGATGTTGCGCAGCATGTCTTTCATGTTGCCGGCGATGGTGATTTCTTCCACCGGATACTGAATCACGCCATTTTCCACCCAAAAACCGGACGCGCCGCGCGAATAGTCGCCCGTCACGTAATTGGTTCCTTGCCCCATCAGTTCCGTCACCAGCAAGCCCGTGCCCAGCTTTTTCAGCATGGCAACGAAATCATCGGTGGCGGCCGTCTGGCTGGACGTCAGGTACAGATTGTGCGAGCCGCCCGCGTTGCCCGTCGTCTGCATGCCCAGCTTGCGGGCCGTGTAAGTCGACAGAAAATAGCCTTGCACCACGCCATCCTTGACGACGTCGCGGCAGACGGTTTTCACGCCTTCTTCGTCGAACGGCGCGGAACCGACGCCGCCGATCACGTGCGGGTCTTCAAAGATCTGCACGTGCGACGGCAGCACTTGCGTGCCCAGGGAATCGTTCAGGAAAGTGGACTTGCGATACAGAGCGCCACCCGAGGTCGCTTGCACATAAGTACCCAGCAAACCGGCCGCCAATGGCGCCTCGAACAGCACGGGACAGGTGCGCGTGCCCAGCTTGCGCGCATTCAGGCGCGACAGGGCGCGTTCGGCGGCGTAGCGGCCGATGGCTTCCGGACTCGACATTTTGGCGGCGTCGCGCACGGACGAATACCAGTCGTCGCGCTGCATCCTGGCGCCCTTGCCGGCGATGGGCGCCACGGACAGGCTGTGGCGAGAGAATGGGTAGCCGCCGATGAAGCCGCGCGAATTGGCGGACACAAAGTGCGATTGCTGCACGTGCACGCCCGCGCCTTCGCTATTCGTGATGCGCGGGTCGACGGCAAACGCGGCCGCTTCGGCCCGCTGGGCCAGCACGACGGCTTCCTCGGCGGAAATCAGCCAGGGATAGAACAGTTGCAAGTCGCGGGGGGACATTTCCAGCATGTCCGCGTCGGCCAGGCCCGCGCAATCGTCCTCGGCCGTGAAACGGGCGATGTTGTAGGCGGCGTCCACCGTGGCGCGCAGGGCCGCTGGCGAGAAATCGGAGGTGCTGGCATTGCCGCGCTTCTTGCCGACAAACACGGTCACGCCCATGCCCTTGTCCTTGTTTTGCTCGATCGTCTCGATCTTGCCTTTTCGTACAGAAACGGACAGGCCGCCGCCCTCGCTGACTTCAACGGCAGCGTCGGTGCCGCCCGCTTCCCGCGCAAAAGACAACACATCACGGGCCAGTTGCTGCAATTGCTCTTGACTATGGGTAAATACGGAGTCGTTCATGCGCTGTTTTCTTCGGAAAGCCGCTAAAAAGGGTATCATAGCAGTCGTTTACAGTTTACAGGTGCGGCCTACGCGGCCAATCCCGCCTTATCATGCCAAATCCAAACCGGGGAGCTTGCGGCTTCCAATCCACCGAATTCGAACAGGAATATGAACGTCCGTCGAAGTCGGAACTCAAGCGCCAGATGACCGTCCTGCAAAAGCTGGGCGAAGAACTCGTCAATGAAGCACGCGACCGCGTCAAGCGCGTCCCGATGCCGGAAGACGTGCGCGACGCCATTCTCGAATGCCAGCAAATCAGGGATCACGAAGGCCGCCGCCGCCAGCTGCAATACGTGGGCAAGAAAATGCGCACCCTGGATGAAGAAGAAGTTGCCGCCATCCAACGCACCATCGATAGCTGGAAAGGCTTGTCGAAAGCCGACACGGCCAATATGCATGCGATGGAACGCCGCCGCGACAAACTCTTGACGGACGACAAGGCGCTGACCGTCTTGCTGTCGGAAAACCCGGAACTGGACGTGCAGCACCTGCGCACCCTGATCCGCAATGCCCGCAAGGAGCAGGCCGAGAACAAGCCGCCAAAAGCCTACCGTGAAATCTTCCAGATCTTGAAAGAGATCGCCAAGAAGAAAAACGGAGGCAAGAAAGATGCCGACGAAGATGACGTTGAAGGCGACGAAGACGAATAAACCCCACATGCAAAAGCCGGGGTCGGACCCTCAGGGTCCGACCCCAGTCTTTGCTTAGGGTTGGGAAAAAACCGGGAGCCAACCCGGTTTTTTGGTTTTTACGACATAACAGGTGCCGCATGACCACGATAGAAGACGAATTGATTATCGGCCTCGTGTCGATCTCGGACCGCGCCAGCGGCGGGGTGTATGAAGACCTGGGCATCCCGGCGCTGGAAAGCTGGCTGTCCGCCGCCATCCGCACGCCGTTTCGCCTGGAAAAACGCCTGATCCCGGACGAACGCTCGCAGATTGAAAACACCCTGATCGACATGGTCGACCTGAGCCACTGCCATTTGATCCTGACGACGGGCGGCACGGGCCCGGCGCGGCGCGATGTGACGCCGGACGCGACCTTGTCCGTCGGGACCAAGGAAATGCCCGGTTTCGGCGAACAGATGCGCCAGATCAGCCTGCAATTCGTGCCGACGGCGATTCTGTCGCGCCAGGTGGCCGTGATCCGCGAGACGCCCGAGCGCGCTTGCCTGATCATGAACTTGCCGGGCCAGCCGAAAGCCATCAAGGAAACCCTGGAAGGCTTGAAAGATGCCGAGGGCATGCAACTGGTCAACGGCATCTTTGCCGCCGTGCCATATTGCATCGATCTGATCAAAGGTCCCTACATGGAAACCGACCCGGCCATCTGCAAGGCCTTCCGTCCCAAATCGGCGCTGCGTCCGGCGCAACCAATACCAGAGGAAAATACATGAGCACCTTGCTGGAAACCATCGAACTCGACAGCGCACCGAACCCCACCGTCTCCATCATCTGGATGCACGGCCTGGGCGCCGACGGCAATGACTTCGTGCCCCTGGTGAAGGAACTCGACCTGCGCGGCTGCCCCGCCATCCGCTTCATTTTCCCCAGCGCCGGCACCATGCCCGTCACCATCAACAACGGCTACGTGATGCGCGCCTGGTACGACATCCGCGAAAATGACCTGGTGCGCCGCGAAGATGAGGGTGGACTGCGCGCCTCGCAAGCCCAAATTGAGGCGCTGATCGCGCGCGAAAAGGCGCGCGGCATTCCCGCCAGCCGCATCATCCTGGCCGGCTTCTCGCAAGGCTGCGCCATGACCCTGCAAACGGGCTTGCGCCATGCGGAACCGCTGGCCGGCCTGATGTGCCTGTCCGGCTACCTGCCGCTGGCCGACAAGACGGCGCTTGAGCGCACGCCGGCCAGCCTGGACACACCGATCTTCATGGCGCACGGCACGGCCGACCCCGTGGTGCCGATCACTCGCGCCCAGCAGTCGCGCGACTTGCTCACCGGCATGGGCTACAAGGTGGAATGGCATGACTACATGATGCAGCACTCGCTGTGCCAGGAAGAGATCGACGCCATCGGCGCGTGGCTGAAAAAAGTATTGGCTTAAAGTAAAACAGGCGCGGTGTATGCCGCGCCTGCTGTCGTATGGAACGCCGGGAACGATCAGTTCGCCGGCGTTTTTTCATTCCAGACCTTCAACATGTCTGGCGACGCTTCCGAGCGGATGCCGTTGTCCGTCAGCACCGATTCCGTCGCTGCCAGCATCTCCTTGCGCGGCACGACGACCATTTCCGCATCGCGCTGCTGGAAGCGGAACGTCAGCAATTCATCCGTCTGGTCGCGCAGCAAGGCCACCAGGTGCGCCAGGCTGCGCACGCGCACGCCATTGACGGAATCGACGACCGAAAAGAAACGCGTGCTGTAGCCATTCATCAGCTTGTGCGGGAAGAACGGCGCGGCGATCACCACCAGCTCTTCGCGCTCGCTGTCGGGTGCATCGCCGCGCCGCGTGGCCAGCGGATTGCCGGCAAAACTCATGCCGCCCAACATAGCCGGGTTGCCATTGGGCGCGGCCATGAATTCCGTGCTGGCGCGCGAAAACACCATCGGGCCGAAAATGAAATAGGATGGGTAATTGCCTTGCAGGCCGCTGATGAGCATCGGGTGCGCCGCCGAGACGGGTATCTTGATTTTCAGGGGCGCGCCCTGGCGCACCACCGTCAACGGCAATTCGCCGTCTTTCGCCAGCTGCTGCACCCGGTACTGGAAGCGCACGCGGCTGTTGGCATTCAGCTTGACCATGCTCTGGTTGTCGATGGGAAAATCGCCGATATGCGTGATGACATCCCATTCCTTGAGCGGATAGGCGGCGTCCTTGCTGGCCGGCGTCATCACGACGGCGCCCTCGACGCCCTTGGCCAGCTTCAGGTAGGTGCGCAGTGCGGGATTTTCCAGCGTTTGCGTCACGTCGCGCATGGCCGGCTTGCCCTGGGGCGCGCCACTTTCCTGGTCGCGCAGGAACAGCTCGATTTCCTCGTTGGGGATGATGTAGCCGATGCTTTGCGCATTGAGCATGCCGGCAAAGGCCAGGCCGATCATCTTCTCGCCGGCAATCACGGGGCCGCCGCTATTTCCCGGGTTGATGGCTGCATCGATCTGGATGCGCAAGCCGGACACGGGGAAGTTATAGCGCACGAATTCGATGCGCGAAACGATGCCCTTGGTGATCGACAGCGACGTGCCGCCCGTCGGATAGCCATACGCCAGCACGGCATCGCGCACGTCGGGCAAGACATTGGCGCGCGGCACCGCTTTATGGCTGGCGAAAAAACTGTCATCGTCGATCTTCAGCAAAGCCAGGTCCATGCCGCGCGAGATGGCCAGCACGGTCGCCGGTATCTTGTCGCCGGCGCCATTGGCCTGGATCCGCACCTGGCTGGCATAGCCGACCACGTGCGCATTGGTGAGAATGCGGCGGCCTTCGATGACGACGCCGGAGCCCGTCACCTCTTGCGGAGCGGCCTTGCTCCAGGGTTTATAGGGGTCCGGTCCGCGCAGGGTGGAAAACACCTTGACGACGGAATTTTCCAGGGCGGAAGCGCTGGGGCTAGCGCTAGCGGCGGTCTCGGCGGCCAGCGCCCGTACCGTCATCAAGGGGGAAAAAGAAAGGGCCAACGCCAGGAAGGCGCGGCCCATCAGGGTGAAGCACGGACGAGTTTTCATTGAGCTTTTTAGCAATGGAAGGGAAGCAAAATTATATATTGAATAATTTCAACTTCATTACACTTTGTCCATCTTTGCCCGAAGAACTATTCTAATCGGCCAAAGGCGTGACGCCCAAGGCTGGCACGGCCGTCTGCGCCCCGTTCATGACCATGGCCAGGAAAGTGTAGTAGCCATTGATCCCCATCAAGTCGACCACGCCATGCTCGCCGAACAGCGCCAGCGCGCGCGCATACGTGGCATCGCTGACGCGCTTGTTCTGCTGCAATTCGATGCAAAAGTCATGCACGGCTTGCTCGTCTTCCTTCAGGGCAAGCGGCGCGCGCCGCGCGGCGATGGCGTCCACGGCCGCCTGCGCGATACCGTTCTGCACGGCCAGCGGCGCGTGGATGGCCCACTCGACTTGCTGGTTCCACTGGCGCGCCGTCACCAGGATCGCCAGTTCGGACAGGCGCGTGCCGATGGCGCTGCGGTAGCGCAGATACTCGCCCATGCGCTGCGCCGTTTCCATCAGCTCGGGGCTGCGGATCAGCGGCACGAAGGGGCCGTACAGGGCCCCGCGCGGACCATCGATGATGGCTTGCGCGGCCGCGCGCTGCTGGGCGTCGAGCCGGTCCAGCGGCAGCGCGGGCAAACGGTCGATATCGCCCCCTGCCATCAGGCAGTCCAGGCGACCACGTCCTGCTGCTGTTCACCAAGGCCGGGGATGCCCAGGCGCATGCTGTCGCCTTTTTTGAGGAAACGCTGCGGCTTGCGGCCCTGGCCCACGCCCGGCGGCGTGCCTGTGGCGATGACGTCGCCCGGTTCCAGGGTCATGAATTGCGACAGGTAGCTGACGATCTGCGCCACCGTGAAAATCATGGTTTGCGTATTGCCGGTCTGCATGCGCTTGCCATTGACTTCCAGGTACAGGTCCAGGTCTTGCTCGTCGATGACTTCATCGCGCGTCACCAGCCACGGGCCGATGGGGCCGAAGGTGTCGCAGCCCTTGCCCTTATCCCATTGGCCGCCCCGCTCCAGCTGGAACGAGCGCTCGGAAATATCGTTGACGACGCAGTAGCCGGCCACGTATTTCAGCGCATCCTCTTCGCTCACGTACTGTGCGCGTGTGCCGATGACGACGCCCAGTTCCACTTCCCAATCCGTCTTTTTCGAGCCTTTCGGCAACACGACATTGTCGTCCGGGCCATTCAGGCAAGTGATCGCCTTCATGAAGACGATGGGTTCGGCGGGAATCGGCATGCCCGATTCGGCTGCGTGGTCCGCGTAATTGAGGCCGATGCCGATGAATTTGCCGACTTTCGCCAGCGGCACGCCGAAGCGGGGATTGCCGCGCACCAGGGGCAGCGTCTTTTCGTCGAGCTTGGCCAGCTTGCGCAAGGCCTTGTCGGACAGTTGTGCGCCGTCAATATCGGCAATCACGCCGGACAGGTCGCGCAGTTTGCCTTCTTCATCGATCAGGCCCGGTTTTTCCTTGCCTGGACGTCCATAACGAACGAGTTTCATAGTCTTCCTTGGAGTTGATCATTGCCGCTGTGCAGGCTGCCATTTTACCGGATGGCCCGGCACGCCTGTAGCGGCGAATGAAAAACATCGCAAGTCCCGGCAGTTGCAAAGCCGCCAGCACGCCAAACGCCACCTGATACGCTTGCGGCGGATACTGCTGCAAGCTGTCCAGGGGCCAGCAGCCGAGGATCAGGCCAAAGCCCGCCTGCACCAGAAAGGCGCCCGTGAAAATGAGCAGATTGAGGCAGGTGGCCGCCCTGCCCGTCAGGCTGGCCGGCATGCTTTGCGCGACGATCGCATACTCGAGGCCCGTCACCGTGCCCAGCATGGTAAACAGCACGGACAGCATGGGCAGGCTGGGCACGACGTTACACGCCATCGCCACTTGCACGGCGACAAACAGGACGATGCCGGCGGCCGCCACTTGCATGGGCGCAATGCCGCGCCGCCCCGCCCACTCCGTTAGCATGCCCATGCCGATGGCGCCAAAGATGACGGCCGCCATGCCCAGGTACAGCAGATACGCGACATTGTCATCGGACAAGCCGCCCACGTCGGCCAGCCAGCGCCCCACCCACAAGCCCTGCACGCCAAAGAACACCGTGTGCGGTAGCAGGATCAGCGCGATGGTGCGGCGAAAGCCGGGATCGCGGTACACGCTCCAGACGCTGACCTTGCTCACCGGGTGCGCGGTGGCGGGCCTGGGCATGGCCGGCGACAGCAGGCGGATCAGCAGGCCGATGGCCAGCGCCGCCAGCGCCAGGCCCAGAAACACGCCGCGCCAGTCCGTGTAGTGCAGGGCCAGCTTGACGGGCATGGTGGCCGTGGCCGCGCCCAGGCCACCCACGGCGATCAGGTAACCATGCACGGAAGGCAGACGCGCTGGTGCAATGGCGCACGAGATCGCTTTCACGGCGGCCATGAAACAGCCGCCCAGGCCTGCCCCCATCAGGGCGCGCGCCCACATCAGCTCGGCAAAGCTGTGGCCCCGGCTGAACAGCCACACACCCAGGGCCGCCAGCCCCAGCAGCCACAGTTGCACCGTGCGGGGGCCGTAACGATCGAGCGCCATGCCGATCGGCAGTTGCACCAGCGCAAAGGCGAGAAAAAAGGCGCTGGTCAGCAAGCCCAGCTGCGCTGGCGTCAGGGCGATGGCGCCCAGCAATTCCGCCGTCAGCACGGCATTCACGCCGCGCAGCAGGCACGACAGGTAATGCCCGAGAGCGAACGGCAGGAACACCAGGCAAAACACGGCCACCCCGCAACGCGAAGAGGCGCCGGCGGCGTGCATGCTCAGGCGGCCTGTGCCAGGCGGATGATTTTATGCGGCACCTGCGGCATAGGCTCATCCGTTTCAAAGAAAAACTTGTCGTGGCCGAATGCGGGCTTTAAATCGTCCATCCACGTCGCTTCCGCATCGAACTTCGCATAAAACGGCCGGCGCACCCAATCCGGATTGCGCGCCTGCAAAAATTGCAGAGCAAACAGTTTTTCGCCATGGATGGTGACGATGCCATCGATGACGATCTTGCCGGGGAACGCACTCATGGAGGGCCCGCGCACCGTGCGCGACAGGCCGGACACCATCTGGTAGGCGGCCTGGAAGATTTCATGTGCCTTCGCCAGCGGCAATTCGAAATAGCCGCGCGGCCCCGTGTCCCGTTCGACAAACATGTAGTACGGAATCGCTCCCAGGCGCGTGCCCGTCTGCCACAGCTCGGCCCAGCTAGCCGGATCTTCATTGATATGGCGGATCAGCGGCCCCTGCATGCGCAAGGTGGCGCCCGTGGAGATGATGCGTTTCACCGCTTGCTGCGCAATATCCTGGCGCAACTCGACGGCGTGGCTGTAATGGCCCATCACGGCCAGGTTCTTGCCCGCCTTGACGATGCGTTCGAACAGGCGCAGCAAATCATCCGCATCGCGGTCGGAAACAAAACGCTGCGGCCAATACGCCACCGCCTTGGTGCCGATGCGAATGTTCTGGATGTGTTCCAGTCCCGGCGCCAGCAGCGGCTCCAGGTAAGCGGCCAGTTGCCGCGTGTTCATGATCATCGGGTCGCCGCCCGTGATCAGCACATCCGTCACTTCCGGATGCAGTGTCAGGTAGGCGGCCAGCTCATGCGACTCGCGCGCATCGAACTTCATGTCGTCCATGCCGACGAACTGGGGCCAGCGGAAGCAGAAGGTGCAATACGCGTGGCACGTCTGGCCCGCGCTGGGGAAAAACAGCACCGTCTGCACATATTTGTGCTGCAAGCCGCGCACGGGTGCATCGTTGACTTTCGGCACGTTATGCGTCATCTGCCCGGCCGGATGGGGATTCATGCCCAGGCGGATACCATGCACATAGGCATCGGTGGCAGCCTTGTCACGCTGCACCAGCACCAGGTCGCGCAAGTGCGCGTACTGCTCGGGCGGCAGCATGTCGCGGTGGGGAAAGACGAGGCGGTAGATGGGGTCGTCAGGGATGTTGTTCCAGTCGATCAGCTGGTCTAGCACATAGGCATTGGTGCGAAACGGCAAGACGTGCGACACCACTTGCACGGCTTCGCGTTGCTCTTCCGGCAGCCATTCCCACTGCCGCGCCTGATGAATGGTTTGCCGCGTATACGGCTTGAACTTGGGTGAAAACGGCTCGGTAATGAGTACGGACACGATAGTCTCCTTGCCAATAAATAGCGATAACTTTCATGAAATTGACCCTATGTCGGCCAATTACAGCCTCTTTCTCCCACAGGCCATGCCAGCTCGGCATGCTGTGAAAGTCATCATAATTCTTGCCATCTGGAACCAAATTGCTACACATCAACAAGCATTCCGATACGTTGTTCGCTGCCTACAAGCAACACCTTAGTTTGTTCCATCGCAATTTGATGGAACCCTCGACGACGTAAATTACGGCTTGGCAATACATCCCTCGATTCTCACAAGGAGCTGTCATGAAACGCATATTCACGGGTAGCCTGCTGTGCCTGGCATTTGCCGGCGGCAGCGCCAATGCCGCCGTCGAACCAACGGAAAAAGACGCCATCGCCATGGCCGAACGGGGCGCCGCCTTCATGAAGGCGCATGGCAAGGAAGAAATGATGAAGAAAATCACGGCGAAAGACTCCGACTTCGTGCAGGGCTCGCTGTATGTGGACATGCGTGACATCAAGACGGGCATCGTGCTGGCCCACCCCATCAATCCTTCCATCGTGGGCAAGGATTTGACGGATGTGCCTGATGCGAATGGCAAGAAATATCGCCGTGAAATCATTGAGCTGGCGCAAAAGCAGGGCAAGGGCTGGGTCGACTACCAGTACAAGAACCCCACCAGCGGCAAGATCGAGCCGAAGACCACGTACATCCTGCGCGTCAACGACGTGGTGCTGGAAGCGGGCATCTACAAAAAATAAGGCAGCGGCGGCGTACACGCACGCTGTGCGCCGCCAGTGCCTGGAACAGCCATAGCCAGGAGTCAAGCATGCTCAATCAATTACGCATCGGACCAAAATTATTGCTGGCGCCCGCCCTGGTCTTGCTGCTGCTGATCCTCAGCTCGAGCGGCGCCTGGTATGGCATGGTGCGGCAAAATACCTCGCTGGAAAACATGGTACGCGTGCGCATCACGCATCTGAAAGCGGCCGCCGACATACTCGGCGAGGCCAAGCACGTCCACGGCAATATGTACCAGTTGCTGTCGTGGACGAATGGCAGCTTCGCCAAGGCTCGCCTCGATACACTGGAGCAACAGATCAAGGCGCGTCACGCGGCCATCGGCACCCAGCTGGCCACGCTGCGCGCCACGGCCACGGGCGCCGAACGCAACCTGGTCGATGCCGCCATCACGGCCCTGGCCGGCTACCGCAAGGCCGTGCTGGAAACCATGGAAATGGCGCAGATGGACCAGTCGATCGCCACCAATTCCATGCTCAAGGCGGAAACGCAATTCGGCCAGTTCAATACGCAGCTGGCGCAGCTGTCGGCCCTGGAAACGACGCTCAGCAGCCAGGCCCATGCGACGGCCAGCGCCGAGTTTCGCAACCTGGGCTGGAGCCTGTTGCTGACCGTCATGCTCTCCATCCTGGCCTCCATCGTGGTGACCATGCTGGTGCGGCGCGCCATGCTGCTGGAAATCCGCGGCATCGCCGACGCCGTGCAAGACCTGGCGGCGGGCAAGCTGATCGCCGGTGCGCCCAAGCAAGGCAATGACGAGATCGCCTCCACCTCGCGCGTGCTGGACCAGACCATCGCCCACCTGAACCAGACCTTGCGCACCATCATGGGCGCCGTGCAATCGATCGATACGGCGTCGCGTGAAATTGCCACCGGCAATCTGGATCTGTCGGCGCGCACGGAAATGCAAGCCAGTTCGCTGGAAGAAACGTCGAGCGCCATGGAAGCGCTGACGCAAGCCGTCAATGACAACGCCGACAACGCCCAACTGGCCTGCGAGCTGGCGGGGCAAGCGTCCACCCTGGCCGTGCAAGGGGGGGCGTCGATGCAGCAGGCGGTGGCGACGATGGCGACGATACGTGCCAATTCGCGCCAGATCGTGGATATTATCGGCGTGATCGATGGTATTTCCTTCCAGACCAATATCCTCGCGCTGAATGCCGCGGTGGAAGCGGCGCGCGCGGGCGAGCAAGGCCGCGGCTTTGCCGTGGTGGCGTCCGAAGTGCGCACCCTGGCGCAACGCTCGGCACAGGCGGCCAGGGAAATCAAGACCCTGATCGCCACCTCGGTCACTACCATCGATGGCGGCAGCGTGGCCGTGCAGCAAGCGGGCGACAGCATGGGCGCCATCGTGGCCTCGGTGCAGCAAGTCAATGCCATCATCCAGCGCGTCAAAGAGGCCAGCGCCGAGCAGGCCTCGGGTATCACGGAAGTGAACCAGGCCGTCACGCAAATGGATGACGTCACCCAGCAAAATGCGGCCCTGGTGGAGCAAGCGGCGGCAGCGGCGGCCAGTTTGCAGGACCAGGCCGTCAAGTTGTCGGCGGCAGTCAGCGTGTTCACCCTGGACGAGCGCCCGGCAGCGCCGAGCGGCCCTACCGAAGCAGAGGCGTTCTGGCATCCGGCCAGTGCGCAACAGGAGCGGCGCGCACTGCACAGCCCGCTGCGCGGCAAGTCCGCCGTGCGCGGCGCAGACACGACGCCGCAGCGCCGCCACAGCTAAGCGGCTGGCGCGCGCATCGGTTTGCTTAAATACGGCGAGCCGGCCAGGACGAAACGCCACGGCGTGTCCATCGCCCTGGAAATGCCGATGCGCGGCCCCGCTTGCACCGTCACGTCATCCTCGCGGGCCAGCAGCATGAACGGCGGCGCATCGAGCGCCAGCCGGTTATGCCTCTGCGTGATACCGAGCGCCTGGCATACCTTGCCAGGCCCCGAACACAGCCGCCGCAGTTCCTCGACGCCACGCCGCTCGCGCATGGCATCGATGCCCGCCAGCGGCTCGATGGCGCGGATCAGCACGCCCGCCCCATGGCCCGCTTCGCGGCACACAAAATTCAAACACCAGTGGATGCCGTAGGAACGGTAGACATAGGCGTGCGCGGGCGGGCCGAACATGGCGGCGTTGCGTGGCGTCATGCCGGCATACGTGTGCGAAGCTGGGTCCAGCCGGTCATACGCTTCCGTTTCCACGATGCGTCCGCCCACGCCGTCGACCAGCACGATCACGCCGATCAGCTGGCGCGCCACGCTGCTGGAATCGTCCGCAAAATCGATACCGGCCAGGAGTTTTTTCATGCGGCAATTGTACTGCCGCGCTTCCCGCCGCGCGTCTTGCCCCATCTTAAAAACAAGTAAAACTTGATTGTTTGGTCACCTAATCCGGGAAGGACAGCGTCGTAAAATGACGAAAATAGCGTAGGGACCAGAGCAAAATGGGGATTTTTTCCAGAATATATTGTCGAGATGAACTATTGCCGCGCATAAACAGCGATAATCGTTGGGCACTGCGCCAGACGCTCATGAAGCGGGCAGCGGCAGCGTGCGACAGAATAAGCACCGGGCACAAAATGATGATGAAAGCGTGATGATGAGAGCGGCAGCGCAAAAGCAGGTAGTGCAGGAAGATCCGGTTGACGCCTTGATGCGTTCCATCCGTATCCCGCCGCGTCCCAGCCTGCTGGTCGACTTGCAGCGCGAACTGGCCGAAGGCGACCCGTCGCCGCGGCGCATCGCGCGCATCATCGCCGACGATGTCGGTATGTCCGGCGCCCTGCTGAAACTGGCGAATTCACCGTTCTATGGCGCCGCGCGCAAGGCCAAATCGGTCGAGCAAGGCATCAACTTTCTCGGCATCAACCAGTGCAGCGCCCTGATGACGGGCTTGCTGGCGCGCCAGGCGCTGGAAGCGGAAGGCGTGGAACTGACCAACTTCTGGGATGTGTCGGCCAAGCGCGCGCGCGCCCTGGTATTTACCTCGCGCAAGCTGCGTATCGCCCCGCCCGACATCGCCCACACCTTCGGCCTGTTCTGCGATATCGGCGTGCCCCTGCTGATGAACCGATTCCCCGACTACGTCAAGACCTACGCGGCGGCGGCCAACGATGCGCACAATTGCTTTACCCGCCTGGAAGACGCGCGCCACCAGACCAACCACGCGGCCATCGGCTGCTTGCTGGCGCGCAACTGGGGCCTGTCTTCCGATGTCTCCTGGGCCATTTTGCACCACCACGACTACACGGTGCTGGCCGACCCGTCCACGGACGACGCCATCCGCTCGCTCGTCGCCCTGTCGCTGCTGGCCGAAAAGGGCATTCAGCGCTACCATGGCAACAGTACCTCGCTGGAGTGGGACAAGGGCGGCGAACTTGCCTGCCAACATCTCGGCCTGTCGCAGGAAGAAGCCGCCGACCTGCTCGACGAGCTGCACGAGATGTTCGATACCGACCATTGAGGTATCAGGCGGCCGCGTCCGCCTGTATGATCTGTGCCGGCGCCCTGGCGAAGCCTTGGCGCCCGTTTCCGTTTGCCCGACCCGTATTTCTTAACCTGTTGATCGCCATGCCCAAAAATAAGCGCCCTGTCCCCCGTAAATCCGCCAACACGCCTGAAGACAAGGATGAGTCCGTCACGCGCATGCTGTGCACGATGGCCCTTAACCTGGCGGAGCAGGAAGACAGCGAATCGCAGGGCACGGTGCTGGCCGAGCAAGCCGTCGAGTTCGGCCGCCTGATCCGCAAGGCCTTGAATCAAAAGAAGGATGAAATCCTGTACGACGCCATCGAGCGCGCCAAGTACGAAGACGTGGGCGCCTATCAATACCTGCGCAGCCATATCGAGGAAGCCGCGTCCGTCGTGACGATCCGCCGCGAGAATGCCCCCACCATGGAAATCAACGCCTTCGTCGTACCGCTGCTGGTGCAAAGCACGGGTGGCTTGAAGGAAGCGGACAGCTTCCAGGACCAGGACGCATTCGAAGCGCTGGTCAAGAGTGTTCAACAGGCACAACTGGAAAGCGCCAAGGCCAAGGTGGTCTTGATGAGCCATGCCTACGACCTCGATGAAATCGACCGCATCACGTATAGCCATTTGCACGAGATGGTGCGCGATGCGTACTCATCGATGACGGACAAGAAAATCGTCGCCACGCCGGGCCTGGAAAGCAGCATCGTCGGCTGGAGCGAGACGGCCTTCGGCCCGCAAGACACGGCCATCGAACTGCGCTTCCTGCTGGGCTTTGCCCTCAAGCGCGTGGACGACCCGTTCTATGCGGAACCAAAAGACGAAGCGGCGCTCGACGCCTGGTTCGACGCGCGCATGGCCCGCTACCAGCAGTGGACGACGGAAGTGGGCGACCTGGTGAAACGCTGCCTGGCGCCGGCCGGCAGCGCGCTGGAAGTGAGCTTCCTCTACCAGGATCTGTTCCACGGTGGCAAGGAACAAGGCATGAGCGAGTATGCGATGCTGCAGATGATGTCCGGCATCAACCACGCGCTGGCGGAAAACAAGGTAGACGCCGGCGATGTATCAGTCGTCGTCGGCCCGGCCGATGAGCACGGCGAAATGCTGCTGCGCGTCAATGTCAGCACGGCGGGCGGCGAGCTGCTGCACAGCGCCGACAAGCCGCTCGACCTGGCTGCCGACCTGCAGGACGAAGTCGACGACATCTGCGATGCGCTGGCCACCATCGGCGTGACGCAATTGTCCGTGGCGCTGAAGTTCGATGCCAAGGGACAGCCGCTGGAAGCGCAGCCGTACGCGCCTGCCTGAATTCGCCCTGCCGCCCGCCATCTCGACAGGCGGCAGTTATCAAGATACCATATCCCGTTAACGTGCGACCAGCCAGGCGCACCGTCCGGAGATGCGCATGCCCCAGCCGCAACTGATCAATATCACCACCCATGTGCTGGCCGGCAGCGCCGCCATCGGCTTGGGGCTATTCCTGGTGGCGACTGCCAAGGGCACGCCGCAGCATCGCCGCCGCGGCAGGCTGTTCGCCTGGCTGACCTTGCTGGTCTGCGCCACGGCTGCCATCGGCAATCTGCTGTTTGACTATCGCCCCGTCTTTGCCGTGCTGACCGTGCTGGTGCTGTACCAGTTGCTGAGCGGCTGGCGCACCGTCTACACGCGCGAGGCCGGTCCGCAAGCCGTCGATGGCGCCATGACGGCAGCGGCGCTGGTGGCGGGCGGGCTGATCCTGCTGCGCCTGCAGCACGATGCTTCCGGTCAGCAAGCCATCGTCGTGCTGTCATCGCTGGGCGGCCTGGCCGCCATCCTCGTCTACGACGGCGCGCGCTGGGCCTTTCCCCGCCGCTGGCATGGCGTGTTGTGGCGCTATGAACACATCTACAAGCTGCTCGCCTCGCTGTTCGCCATGCTCTCGGCCGCCGCGGGCAACCTGCTGCGCATGGGCCAGCCCTGGACGCAGCTGGCGCCATCCCTGCTGGGCTTGATCTGCATCGCCTGGTTCTGGCGCCGCCAGTACCGGCAGGAACAGGCACGCCGCCTCATGCACAGGGCCGCTGTCTGACATCCCATATCAGTTACGCAAGGCCCGCCAAGCCTGCAATTTCTGCACATACGCCAAGGTGTAGGCGGGGCTACTCGACGGCAAGCTGACGATGCGGTAACGCTGCGCGTGCTCGCCCAGCACCTTGATGCCCAGCTTCGCGGCCGTGCCGCCGTTGAAAGCGATCGTCTGCAGCTGCGGCAGGCTGGCGGCCAGGGCCACCAGGTCGTTATCGTCGCGGGCGCGGATATTGCTGTCCAGGCTGCCCGTGCGCTGCGCCTGCGCCACCACGTCCCACAGGCCCACGCCGTGCGCCAGCAAGGTTGCCAGGCGCTCTACATAGGGCAGGCCCTTCAACTCCACGCCCAGCACTTCACCCAGCAGCATCCAGAACTTGTTTTGCGGGTGCGCATAGTACTGACTGTGCGCCAGCGATTTTTCGCCGGGCAGGCTGCCCAGTATCAGCAAGCGCGTATTGGCGTCGACGACGGGATCGAAACAGCGCTTGCGCGGGGCGGCGGCATCGTCTGGCAAGAAGACTGGGCTATTCAAATGAGATGTCCGGAAGGGGAAATGAAGGGCCATTTTACCCGGCCACGCGACGGTGTAGAATTCCCGGACAACCCCACACAAGAGACCGCCCATGCGCACCATCGACACCCTGCTGGCCCAGTATGGCGAAAGCCACCGCAACCACGTCAATGAATGGGTGCACATCGTGTGCGTGCCCTTGATCGTTTTCAGTCTGCTGGGGCTGCTGTGGAGCGCGCATCCCAGCGTGGCGCTGCTCGCCAGTATTCTCGCCTTATACTATTATTACAAGCTGTCGCGTCCGTTTGCGGCGGGCATGCTGGCGATCCTGGCCATCATGCTGGGCCTGCTGCTGCTGATGCCGGCGCTGACCATCCTGCCCGTGTCGCTGGCGCTGTTCGTGCTGGCCTGGATAGGCCAGTTCATCGGCCACCAGATCGAAGGCAAGAAACCGTCGTTTCTCGACGATGTGCGCTTTTTACTCGTGGGTCCGCTGTTCGTGCTGGGATTTTTATACCGGCGCCTGCGGCTGGCGTATTGAGCAGCAGGTGGCCCCTTGGTCACGCGGAACCGGTAACAGATTTTTACTATTCGCAACTAGTTATCTGAGGCAAGTGTCCTTATGATAAGTCAGCATCTTTACTGCCGGTCGACGCAATCGGCAACTAACTTTTGTCCAAGGGAGTCCTACATGAAAGCACCAATTATTGCAGTGGCATTGCTCGCCACCCTGGCCGGCTGCGCCGTACAACCGAACTCGGCGAACGTGTACAACGCACGCCAGGCGCAGAATGAACAATCGGTTCGCATGGGTACGGTTGAATCCGTGCGCCAGGTAAGCATCGACAAGGGAGAAACGGGCACGGGCGTGCTGGCTGGTGCGGCACTGGGCGGCGTGGCCGGTTCCGCAGTGGGCGGCGGCAAGGGCGCCATCGCGGCCACCATCCTCGGCGCGGTTGCCGGCGGCATGGCCGGCAAGAGCATCGAAGCGAATGCCTCGAACAAAGCCGGCCTGGAAATCACCGTGCGCCTGGACAATGGCGACATGCGCGCCATCGTGCAGGACGCGGACGAACTGTTCCGCCCGGGCGAGCGCGTGCGCTTGCTGTCCGATGGCCGCAAGACCCGCGTCACGCATTGATCTGCTTGTCGGCGCATGCGCTCAGCCGAATGCGCCGGCAGCGAGCAAGGCAGACGGGTGCAGCCAGATGGCAATCACAGCGGTCACAACGACATACACAAGCAGGCTCCAGACTTTGATCTGCAGTGAGGCTGGCATGGCGGCTCCCTTTCAAAGAGGCAATTCAGAAAATATTTACTTGATAATAAAGTAAATATTTTCATAAATTCAACATTTTTCAGAAGCACTGCGCTGGCTCAATGCCCGGGTGTCTCCTGACCGTTCTGTGAGCAAGCTCGACCAAGACTCGCCATCCCCGCGCGATGCCCGTATACTTGCGCGATGTCCTCTCCTATCCTGTTCATCATTGCCTGCCTGATCTGGGGCTCCACCTTCTGGGCCATCACATTGCAGCTGGGCGATGTCGCCCCCGCCGTTTCCGTGGTCTACCGCTTCGGCCTGGCTTCCGCCACCCTGTTTGCCTGGTGCGCCCTGCGCGGCGACACCCTGCGCCTGCCCTGGCGCGCGCAAAAATGGATGCTGCTGCAAGGCCTGGCCTCGTTTGCCCTCAGCTATGTGTGCACCTACAGCTCGGAGCAATACCTGGTCTCGGCCCTCGTCAGCGTGCTGTTCGCGCTGATGGTGTTCTGGACGCCCTTGCTCAACCGCATCGCCTTCGGCACGCCGATTACCTGGAGCACCTGCTGCGCGGCGTTTGTCGCCATCTGCGGCATCGTGCTGCTGTTTTACCAGTCCATCGGCGCGGCGCTGCACGATATTCTAGGCGGCGGCAATGGCCACTTTCTGCTCGGTTTCATGCTGGCGCTGGTGGCCACCATTTCCAGCACGGCCGGCAATGCCCTGGTCATGAAAGTGCGCGAACATTCGGGCAACGTGATGCTGACCATGGCCTGGGCCATGCTGTGGGGCACCTTGATGGTGGCCGCCTGGGCCATCGCCACGGGCCAGTCCTGGCAGTTGCCCACGCGCCCCAGTTACTGGATGGGATTGGTGTACCTGGCCATCTTCGGCTCGGTGATCGCCTTCAGTGCGTATTTCACGTTAATCGCCCGCATCGGCACGCAAAAGACCGTGTACATCGGCGTCGTCACGCCCGTCATTTCCGTGCTGCTGTCGGTGCAATTCGAACATTACCGGCCCGCCCCCATCGAATGGGTGGGCATGCTGCTATGCCTGTCCAGCGTGGCCTGGGCCCTGACCTCGGGCGCGCGCAAGACGAATACCATTGCATCCCTTTCCACCACTCCATCAGCAAAGGCAACATGAGCACCTATTCCTCCCTCGCCATCCGTCCCGCCCAGGAAACCGACGTGGCCGCCATCTTCGGCATGATCCATGAACTGGCCGTGTTTGAAAAACTGGAACACATGATGATCGCCAAAGAATCCATGCTGCACGACAGCCTGTTCGGCAAGCACCCCGCGTGCGAAGCGCTGGTCGGCGAGGAAGATGGCGAGGTGGTGACATTCGCCCTGTTCTTCCATAATTTTTCCACCTTCCTGTGCCGCAAGGGGCTATACCTGGAAGACCTGTATGTGAAGCAATCGGTGCGCGGCAAGGGCTATGGCAAGCAGATGCTGGTGGCGCTGGCGCAACTGGCCGTCGAACGCGATTGCGGCCGCTTCGAATGGTCGGTGCTGGACTGGAATGAAAACGCGATCAACTTCTACAAGGGCATGGGCGCGGACGTGATGCCGGACTGGCGCATCTGCCGCGTGGCTGGTGATGCCTTGACGCAATTGTCGGCGTGCACGCCGAAAGCGGCCTGATTAGAGGGGAAACGGTAAGAAGGGGGAACTGTAGCGAGCGGATGCGATTTGTGGCCGAGAAGCGGAACTGTACGCTAGGTACAGTGAGCATCGCAGGCCGCAAGGCGCGCCGCGCAGTAAGTTCCCAAAAAAATCCCCGCGGGCTAGCGGCACCGCGGGGTGAACCCATTGTCAAGTGGGAGGGGGAGAATGCAATCAACGGTTATCAATATAAACGCTACGACTTGCCAACGCGTCGACCTTTACATTTGCTTACCGGGCCTTACATTTGACTTAAGTCCGCTAACCAAGTGTCGCTCGGAGGACACTGATTATTTCCGTGGTTCAATCAACGTGCCATGCAAGCCGATATGTTGTTGCGCAACCCCACTGCCACCCTGCGCATTTTGATAGATTTGGTACACTGTCAGGCAGGCGATGCAGCCAGCTACCACGGCAAAAATGACCATGCGACGCTCCTTGAGTTTTTTATAGGTATCAGGGAAAACAGAGCCTGCGGCCGATGATGGCCAAACAGGGAAGATTCAGTGTGGCATCTTCTGCTGGTGGGGCATTGCGCAATATCAAACGCGTCAACGTGACGGCGCGCTGGCGTTTGATGCGACGCAAAATGGCGGCAATGCGCTCACACACAATGAACGAATCAATGAACGAATCGCATACGGGAGCCACATCATGAATGTCTCTGCCAAACCGCTCGTCATGAAAATCTACCGCGCCTACCTGCGTTCCCGCCTGGAACGCTACACGCGCGACTTGCAAGCCATCGCCGAACAACGCGAGAACGACTTCCAGGCCGAACGCATCCTGCACCAGGCCGTCGTCTCGGTGCGCTCGAAACTGCACTCGCTGTAAGCGTGATGCCGTCAGCGCTGCCGGCCGGCCACGGCCCAGCGCTCCACCAGCTCGAACAAGCCTTGCGTCAGCAGGGCCAGCACGGCTGCAGGGATCGCGCCGGCCAGCAGCATGTCGTTGTCGTTCAGCGCCAGGCCGATGGTGATGCGTTCCCCATAGCCGCCCGCGCCGATGAAGGCGGCGATGGTGGCCGTGCCCACGCTCATCACGGCCGCCGTTTTCACGCCCGCCAGCAGCACCGGCAAGGCCAGCGGCAAGTCCACGTGCAGCAGGCGGTCGCGCCGGCTCAAGCCCAGCGCCAGCGCCGCCATGCGCAAGCCTTGCGGCACCTGCAAGATGCCCGTGCACGTGTTGCGCACGATGGGCAGCAAGGCATACACGAATAGCGCCACCAGCGCCGGCACGGTGCCGATCATGCCCAGCACGGGGATCAAGATCGCCAGCAGGGCCAGCGACGGCACCGTCTGCAGCACGCCGACAAAGGCCAGCACCGTTTGCCGCAGCGGCGCCGAAAACGCCGCCAGCACGCCCAGCGGAATGCCGATCAGGCAGGCCAGCGCCACCGACAGCAGCACCAGGGTCACATGCTGGCGCGTCAGTGTCCACAGATCGTCACCGATGATTTTATCGAGCAGCTTGCTGCGCGCGGCGGCCGGTTTGTTCGCCTGCGTGCCGGAGGCCAGCCACTGGTGCGCCACGTCAGAAAAACGCTTGCCATCGATTTCCACGGCCGCATTCATGGCGATCATGTCGCTCTCGCTGATGCGCCCCTGCAGCCCTTGCAAGGCTTGCCAGGCAGCGGGAAAGCGCGGCGGCAGGTCGAGGCGGTACAGGAGCATGGCGTCGTAGCGGGGAAAGTACTGCCGCGTGTCGGCCAGCACGCGCAAGCCGTACTGGCGTATCTTCGCATCCGTCGAATAGATGTCGATCACGTCCACCTGGCGCTGCGCCAGCGCTTCATAGGCGATGCCATGATCGAGCCCGCGCGGGCGCTGCGGCAAGCCATGGCGCGCGGCCAGGCCCGGCCAGCCATCGACACGGCCGATGAATTCATGCGACAGGCCAAACTTCAGGGCCGGGTGCTGCGCCAGTTGCGCCAGGCTGGCGATGGATTGTTCATCACCGCGCATGGCCAGCGCATAGGTATTGTTAAAGCCCAGCGGCACGGCCACGCCCAGCCCCAGTGCCGCCAGTTCGCGCCGCATCTGTTCCAGATCGATGGCTTTCTCGTGCTTGAGGATTTCGCTGGCGATGGTACCCATGTATTCGGCATACACGTCGATGCTGCCCGCCTGCAGCGCAGCGAGCACGATGGCCGTATTGCCCAGTCCCTGGCGGTGCTCCGCCTTGACGTGCGGCGCGGCGCTCTGCTGGACGATTTCGCCGAGAATATACGATTCCGTGAAGCGCTTCGAGCCCACCTTCAGGGTGCCGCCGTCCATGGCAAGGGAGGACATGGGCGCGGCGGCGAAGACAAGCAAGAACAGCAAATAAAACGGCAAATAAGCAGCACGCACGCGGCGCTCCGGGATGAGTGATCAATCCGGCAAGCTTACCACCGGCGTGCGCCAGACACCGCCGTGCACCACGCCCGCGCACGGGTTCAGGCCCAGCGCATACGCCAGGTCGGCCGGGCGCGCGATGCGCCACAGGGCGAAATCGGCGCGCTTGCCCACCACCAGGCTGCCCGTTTCATGCTGCAGGCCCAGCGCGCGCGCCGCATGACAGGTAGCACCGGCCAGCGCTTCCTGCGGCGTCAGCCGCCACAAGGTGCACGCCATGTTCATCGCCAGCAGCAAGGACGTCATGGGCGAGGTGCCCGGATTGCAATCGGTGGACACGGCCATCGGCACGCCGGCCGCGCGCAAGGCCGCGACGGGTGGCTGCTGCGTCTCGCGCAAAAAGTAATACGCGCCCGGCAGCAGCACGGCCACCGTGCCATGCTGCGCCATGGCGGCGATGCCCTCGTCCGACAAAAATTCCAGGTGGTCAGCCGACAGGCCGCCGTACTTGGCCACCAGGGCCGCGCCGCCCAGGTCCGAGAGCTGCTCCGCATGCAGTTTCACGGGCAGGTTCAAGGCGCGCGCCGCCGCGAACACCCTTTCGGTTTGCGCCGGCGTAAAGCCGATGCGTTCGCAAAACGCGTCGACGGCGTCGACCAGGCCATCGCCCGCGAGCCGAGGCAGCATCTGCGCGCACAGCAGCTCGATATACGCATCGGCCTGGCCCGCATACTCGGGCGGCAGCGCGTGCGCGCCGAGGAAGGTGGTGCGCACGGATACGGGCAGCTGTTCGCCTATCCTGCGCGCCACGCGCAGCATCTTCGCCTCGCTGTCCGCAGTCAGGCCATAGCCGGACTTGATCTCCAGCGTGGTCACGCCCTCGGCCAGCAGCGCCAGCACGCGGGGCAAGCTTTGCCGCAGCAACTCGTCGTCGCTGGCCGCGCGCGTGGCGCGCACGGTGGACATGATGCCGCCGCCGGCGCGGCTGATGTCTTCATAGCTGGCGCCATTCAGGCGCGCCTCGAATTCGTCGCTGCGGTTGCCCGCGTGGACGATGTGCGTATGGCAGTCGATCAGCCCGGGCGTCAGCCAGCAGCCCTGGCCATCCTGCAGCACCGCGCTGCTGGCCGGCAGCTCGTCGCCGGGGCCGAACCAGGCGATGCGGCCATCCTTGACGGCGATGGCCGCGTCCAGCAGCTCGCCATAACCGTGTTCCATGGTGGCCAGATGGACGTTGTGGATGACCAGATCCCAGTCTTGCATGGTGTTTTCCTCGTTAGATGAACAGGTCGACGCGGAACACGGCCGTGCGCTGCAGAGCTTCCAGCCGCCATTCCTGCGCATCGTCGGCATCGAGCAGCAGCGCGTCATGGCGGGCCAGCGCGAACTGCTGGTCACTTGCGCGCGCCAGCACGGGCCCCTCGCCGGCGACGAACAGCAAGGTGGCTGCGCTGCGCCGCGCCAACTTGCCCGGCGCCGTGATTTTTTCCAGCTGGTGGCGGCAGCGGTCGCGCCGCGTCATCACATTGAAATCCGTCGTCGTCCCTTTGACTTGCGCGGACACGACCGCCTCGCCGGGAAACCACAGCATCGGTTGCGCCGCGCTCAAGGTCACCTTGCGCGTGCCATCGAGCGTCAATTGCACGCTGTCGCCATCGACCAGCATCAGGCTGCGGTCGATGCCGGGAAAGCTGGAAAACGGCCCGCTGGCCGTGATCGTCGCCAGGCTGATACGCCAGTCGAATTCCATCAGGCTGGCGCCCGCTGGCGAAATGGCGATTTCCATCGTGCTGCCGCCGCCGTTTTTCCACGGCGCGGCGCGCAGGCATTCCTGCGGGATGAAGGTCGCCATCAGAGCGCTCTCAGTTGCGCCAGGGTGCGCTTGTAGGCGGTGGCGATGGCATCCTGCGCCACGTGGCGCCCATCGCGCACCTGCCACTGGCCACCGCACAGCACGTCGCGCACCAGATTGTCGTTACCGCAAAAGAGTACGCTGCCCAGCACATCTGCGATGGCCACGCCGCACAGGTTCACATGCGCCTCGTCGAGCACCAGCAAGTCGGCGCGGCAGCCCGGCGCCAGGGCACCGAGCTTGCGTCCGGACGCCTGCGCGCCGCCGCGCAAGGCGGCCTGCCACAGGTAGTCGCCCACATGCCGTTCATCGGGTGTGGCGGCGACATTGCGCTGCTGGCGCTGCAACCGCTGGCCATATTCAAGCCAGCGCAATTCTTCCACCGGCGACTGCGATACATGGCTGTCGCTGCCGACGCCGAAGCGCCCGCCGGCGGCGATGAATTCGGCCAGCGGGAACAGGCCGTCGCCCAGGTTCGCTTCCGTCGTCGGACACAGGCCCGCCACGGCGCCGCTGGCGGTCATCAGCGCCACCTCGTCTGGCTGCACATGCGTGGCATGCACGAGGCACCAGCGCGCGTCGACATCGACCTGATCATACAGATACTGCACCGGGCGCCGGCCGCTGTAGTCAACACATTGGCGCACCTCGCCCTGCTGCTCGGCGATGTGAATGTGAATGGGGCGCAGTGGCGGCAACGCTTGCGCCACTGCGCGGATCTGCGCCACGTCGGCCGCGCGCAGCGAGTGCGGCGCGAAGCCCACCTCCACCTGCCCGCCGCGCTGCGGCGCCAGCGCCTCGATGATGCGCAAGACATCATCCGCATCGGTGCGGAAGCGCGCCTGCTCGGGTTTGAGGAGTTGTGCGCCGAAGCCCGCATGGCTGTACAGCACAGGCAGCATGGTCAGGCCGATGCCGCTGCTGCGCGCAGCGGCTAGCACCCGTTCGGCCATTTCTGCGGGACGCGCATACAGCGCGCCGGCCGCATCGCGCTGCAGATAATGGAATTCGCACACGGCCGTGTAGCCATGGCGCAGGCATTCCGCAAACAGCTGCGCGGCGATGCTTTGCATCTGCTCTGGCGTGATGTGACGCGCGAAACGGTACATCAGGTCGCGCCAGGTCCAGAAACTATCCGCTACATGATTAACCTCATCACCGGCCACTTCCGTCATGCCGCCCAGCGCGCGCTGGAACGCATGCGAATGCAGGTTGACCATGCCGGGCAAGACATATTCGGCCACTTCCACGCCGTTCAGCGCTACGGCATTGTCCGTCACCGCCGTCAAATCGCCGGCCGCATCCCATTCCAGCAGCACGTCGCGGCACCAGCCCTGCGGCAGCAGCGCATGGCGCGCAAACAAGCAGCCGCTCAACGCGCCACCCACGCCACGGCCGCGTCCATCATCTGGCGCAGCAGCGGCTGCACCCGCGCCGCCAGATCGGGCCGGTAGCCGAACGGCGCCGCGTCGTCCATGCCAGGTTCATTCATGTACAGGCACTGGCACATCTCCAGCTGGATCGCATGCACGCGGCCTGCCGGCTGGCCGTAATGGCGCGTGATATGACCGCCCTTGAAGCGGCCATTCAGGGCAACCGTAAATTGCTCCTGCGCGCGTGCGATATCGACCACGGCGGAGGTCAGGCCGCTATCGCAACTGGCGCCATCGGCCGTGCCGAAGTTCAGGTCGGGCAGCTTGCCCTCAAAAAATCGCGGCACGTGCGAGGCGATGGAATGGGCATCCCACAGCACCACCGCGCCATGCACGCGCAGCAGGCGGTCCAGTTCCCCGCGCAGCTGCGCATGATACGGCGCCCAGTAGCGCTGCAGACGGCGCTGCACATCAGCCGCATCGGGCTCTTTGCCGGCCAGGTACAGCGGCTCGCGATGAAAGGTATCGTTGGGCAGCAAGCCCGTCGTATCCTGGCCCGGATACAGATTCGTGTCTTCCTGCGGGCGGTTCAAGTCGATCGTGTAGCGCGACCAGCGCGCCGACAGCACGGACGCGTCCATCTCCTGCAAAAAGCCATACAGCTCGCGCAAATGCCAGTCCGTGTCGGCCTTGATCAAGGCCTGCGGCGTCATGCGCGCGGCGATATCGTCGGGTATGTCGGTGCCCACGTGGGGCATCGATACCAGCAGCGGAATGCTGCCTTCGTTGAAGCGGAAATCCATGCTAGTCTCCTTGCGCCCGCTCAGGCGTACAACGGGGCGAACAAATTCTTGCAGGTGCTGCTCAATTCACCCTGCAGCACCATCTGCTTGGCCGCTTCGATATCGGGCGCGAAGAAGCGGTCGGCGTCGAAGAACGGCACCTTCTGGCGCAACTGGTGATGCACGTGTTCCAGGTGCGGCGAGGTTTTCAGGGGGCGGTGGAAATCGATGCCCTGCGCGGCGGCCAGCAGCTCGATGCCAACGATGACGGCCGTGTTGTGCGCCATGTCGTCCAGGCGGCGCCCGGCGAACGTGGCCATGCTCACATGGTCTTCCTGGTTGGCGGACGTCGGCAGGCTGTCGACGCTGGCCGGATGCGCGAGCGACTTGTTTTCCGACGCCAGCGCGGCGGCCGTCACGTGGGCGATCATGAAGCCGGAATTGACGCCCGGATCGCGCACCAGGAACGGTGGCAAGCCGGAAAGCGTGGCGTCGATCAGCAGCGCGATGCGGCGTTCGGCCAGCGCGCCGATTTCGGCGATCGCCAGCGCCAGCGTGTCGGCGGCAAACGCCACCGGCTCGGCATGAAAATTGCCGCCCGAGACGATTTCCGCCTGCCCGCCGGGACCGTCCTGGAAGATCAGCGGATTGTCCGTGACGGCGTTGGCTTCGATCAGCAGGGTGCGGCCGACATTACCAATCAGGTCCAGGCAGGCGCCCATGACTTGCGGCTGGCAGCGCAGGCTGTACGGGTCTTGCACGCGCTCGTCGCCTTCCAGGTGCGAGGCGCGGATCGCGCTGTTGGCCACCAGTTGGCGGTACATCTGCGCGGCCAGGATTTGCCCCGGCTGGCCGCGCACGGCGTGCACGCGCGCGTCGAATGGCGCATCACTGCCCTTGGCCGCATCGAGCGACAGCGCGCCCGTGACCATGGCCGCTTCCAGCAGGCGTTCGGCCATGAACAGGCCATGCAGCGTCAGCGCGTTCGACACTTGCGTGCCGTTGATCAGCGCCAGGCCCTCTTTTGCCGCCAGCACGACGGGCGCGATGCCCGCCTGCGCCAGTGCCTCGGGGGCCGGCATCAATTCGCCGTTGACGCGCACGTCGCCCACGCCCAGCATGGCCAGGGTCATGTGCGACAGGGGCGCCAGGTCGCCCGAGGCGCCGACGGAACCTTTGGCAGGAATGGCCGGCATGATGCCCGCGTTGTACAGCGCGATCAGGGTGTCGACGATCAGCGGGCGCACGCCGGAATAGCCGCGCGCCAGGCTGCCAATCTTCATCAGCATGATCAGGCGCACGACGGCGTCCGACAGCAGTTCACCCGTGCCGACGGAATGCGACAGGATCAGGTTGCGCTGCAATTGCTCCAGCTTTTCATCGGGGATGCGCGTCTTGGCGAGCAGGCCGAAGCCCGTGTTGATGCCGTAGGCGGCATCGCCCTTGGCGACGATGGCTTGCACGGCCGCGGCCGACGCCTCGATGACGGGATACGCCTCGGCGGCGAGAATCAGTTTGGCGGGTGCGGCCCAGACGGCGCGCAGGTCGCCCAGGGTCATCGCGCCCGGTTTCAGGGTCCAACTTTTGGCATGCTGTGTCATAGTCATTCGCATCAAGGTCTCAAGGTAGCATGGGAAGAATCAGGCCGTTGCGCTTGGCGCAGGCGGCCGCGGTTTCGTAGCCGGCATCGGCATGGCGCATCACGCCGGAACCGCTGTCGTTGACCAGCACGCGCGCCAGGCGTTTCGCCGCCGCTTCGCTGCCATCGGCCACGATGACCATGCCCGCATGCTGAGAATACCCCATTCCCACGCCGCCGCCATGGTGCAGCGAGACCCAGGTGGCGCCGCCGGCCGTGTTCAGCATGGCGTTCAGCAGCGGCCAGTCGGAGACGGCGTCGGTGCCGTCCTTCATGCTTTCCGTCTCGCGGTTCGGGCTGGCGACGGAACCCGTATCGAGGTGGTCGCGGCCGATGACGATGGGCGCCTTCAGCTCGCCCGTGCGCACCATCTCGTTGAAGGCCAGGCCGGCGATGTGGCGCTCGCCCAGTCCCAGCCAGCAGATGCGCGCCGGCAGGCCCTGGAAGGCGATGCGCTCGCGCGCCATGTCCAGCCAGTGGTGCACCTGCGTGTGGTGCGGGAACAATTCCTTGATCTTCGCATCTGTTTTATAGATGTCTTCCGGGTCGCCCGACAGGGCCACCCAGCGGAATGGCCCGCGTCCTTCGCAAAATTGCGGGCGGATGTAGGCGGGTACGAAGCCGGGGAAATCGAAGGCATTCTGCACGCCCTGGTCGAACGCCACCTGGCGGATGTTGTTGCCGTAATCGACAGTGTGCACGCCCATGGCGTGGAAATCGAGCATGGCTTGCACGTGGGCGGCGCAGGAATCGGCGGCAGCCACCGTCAGGCGCGCGTGGCGCTGCGGGTCTTGCTGCGCCGCCTTCCAGTCCGACACGCTCCAGCCGCGTGGCAGATAGCCGTTGACCAGGTCATGCGCGGACGTCTGGTCCGTCACCAGGTCAGGCAGCATGCCGCCCGCTTTCGCGCGGCGCACCAGTTCTGGCAGCACTTCGGCCGCGTTGCCCAGGAGGCCAATGGAAATGGCTTCCTTGCGTTCAGTGTGGTATTTGACCAGTTCCAGGGCTTCGTCCAGACTGGCCGCCTGCTTGTCCAGGTAGCGCGTGCGCAAGCGGAAGTCGATGCTGCTTTGCTGGCATTCGATATTGAGCGACACGGCGCCGGCCATGGTGGCGGCCAGCGGCTGCGCGCCGCCCATGCCGCCCAGGCCCGCCGTCAGAATCCAGCGCCCGCCCCAGTCGCCGCCAAAATGCTGGCGGCCCGCTTCGGCGAAGGTTTCATACGTGCCCTGCACGATGCCCTGCGTGCCGATGTAGATCCAGCTGCCGGCCGTCATCTGGCCGTACATGAACAGGCCTTGCCGATCGAGTTCGTTGAAGTGTTCCCAGTTGGCCCATTTCGGCACCAGGTTGGAGTTGGCGATCAGCACGCGCGGCGCGTCGGCGTGCGTCTGGAATACGCCCACCGGTTTGCCGGACTGGATCAGCAAGGTCTGGTCGTCTTCCAGTTCGCGCAGCGAGGCGAGGATCTGGTCGAAACAGGCCCAGTTGCGGGCGGCGCGGCCGATGCCGCCGTAGACGACCAGATGCTGCGGATTTTCCGCCACTTCCGGGTCCAGATTATTTTGCAACATGCGGTAGGCTGCCTCGGCCTGCCAACTCTTGCAAGCCATGACCGTGCCGCGCGGGGCGCGGATGGTACGGCTGGCATCAAAGCGTGGATCGGTGTCCATTGTGCTGTTCATGCTGTCTCCTCGTAGGGTGCGAGCGGACATGCGTGGTCCGCTCTGGTGCTCCCAGCATAGGTTGTCTATACAACCAAGTCAACAGGTTTTCTTTGGGGTCAGACCCGGCGGGTCTGACCCCAGCCTTTATTTTTTCTCGAACACGCGCTTGCCCGCCACCCACGTCTGCAGCACCTGCGTCTTGCCAATCGCCGTCGGCGCCACGGTGAACAGGTCCTGGTCGACGACGATGAAGTCCGCCCATTTTCCCGCTTCCAGCGTGCCGATGACCTTTTCCTGGTGCGCCGCCCAGGCCGCGTCGAGGGTGAAGCAGCGCAGCGCCTGCGTCACCGTCATGGCCTGCTGCGGATACCAGCCGCCGGCCGGGAAACCGTCGCTGTTTTGACGCGTGACGGCTGCGTGAATGCCCTCGAACGGGTTCGGCGACTCGATGGGGAAGTCCGAGCCGCAGGCGATGCGCGAACCTTGCGCAAGGAAGGTGCGCCACGCATATGCGCCCTTGATGCGCTCATGGCCCACGCGCTGCTCCGCCATGTTCTGGTCGGACGTCGCGTGCGTCGGCTGCATCGATGGCACGATGCCCAGCACCTTGAAACGGGGGATGTCGCTCAATTGCACCACCTGCGCGTGCTCCATGCGGTGGCGCAGGCCCGCGCTGCGGTATTGCGCGCTCAAGGCTGCATAGCCGTCGAGGATCTGATGATTTCCCGCGTCGCCGATGGCGTGCACGTTCACCTGATAGCCGGCGCGCATGGCTTTTTCCATCTTCGCGCGCATGGCGTCATCTTTGAAGAACAGCAGGCCGCGGGTAGAAGGATCGTCGCTGTACGGCGCCAGCAGGGCCGCGCCGCGGCTGCCCAGGGCGCCGTCGGACAGCAGTTTCACGGCGCGCAAGGCGTACATGTCACGCGCATAGCTATTCAATGGGCCATTTTTTGACAGCGCGTCGAAGTCTTCCATCGTGTCGGCAATCATGCCGTACACGCGCACCGTCAGCTTGCCGTGGTCCGCATAATCGCGGAACAATCGGTCCTGCATCTGGCCGATGCCCGCATCGTGCACGCTGGTCAGTCCCACTTGCGACAGCTGCGCCAGCGCGCCATCGAGGGCGGCCCGGTTTTCCACGTCGCCGGGCTTGGGCAGCACGGCATCCATCAAGTCCATGGCGTTATCGACCAGCACACCGGTGGCATTGCCGTCCGCATCGCGGACTATCTTGCCGCCCGCCGGATCCGGCGTGGCACGCGTGATGCCGGCCAGCGCCAGCGCGCGGCTGTTGGCCCAGCCCGCGTGACCATCGACCCGGCGCAGCCACACGGGCCGCGCGCTCTCCGCCGCATCGAGCTCCAACGCCGTGGGAAAGCGCCCCAGCTTCCAGATTTCCTGGTTCCAGCCATTGCCGATGATCCAGCTGCGTTCCGGATGCGCGCGCGCGAAGTCGCCCACGGCCTGTACGGCGGCCGGCAGCGATGTGGAACCGTACAGCATCACGCCGCTGGCGATCGTCCCCAGGCCGAACACGTGGCCATGCGCGTCGATCAGGCCCGGCAACACGGTTTTTCCCTGCACGTCGACGTGGGTAGCGCCCTTGGCCGCCTTGCGCTTCACCTGCGCGGCACTGCCGACGGCGAGCAGCTTGCCAGCGTCGTCAAACGCCAGCGCCGTGAAACGGACCACCTTGCCGGCAGCATTGAGCGTGTAGCCGTTGGCGTTGTCGATGACGGTATCGGCATGCACGTGGCCAAGGGCGCCCAGGCAGGCGAGCGTGAGCAGGGTACGGCGCAAGGGCAGGGTCGGCATTTCCATCTCCAGGTCTGTTAAGTCAATGAACGAAAAGACGAGTGTATAGAAATTGGCAAAATGGTCAATCAATCAGACACAGGCGCGCAGGCCTTGCGCCTGGTCAATACTTCCCCGCCGCCGCTGTCCTACGCTGGCGTTTTAACGGGGAGGCCCCATGGCCAGGCACCATGTCATCAGCACCACCGCGTGCGACGTGTTCTTCAAGCTCGTGGCCCACCAGAAGAAAAGCCTGGGCGCGCACTTCGACAGCATGATCGTCACCTTCAGCGCCGACGGCCGGCCCGTGCAGGGCGCCACCCTGCGCAACGCGACAAGCGGCTGCGAACTGCACCGCCTGGCCGGCCAGCCCGACGAATGCTGGTGCTGCGGCTACGACGAGCAGCTGGAATTCATCTCGCAAAACAAGGTGCCGCTGGCGCACGCCGACTACCGGCTCACCTTGAGCAATGGCGAAACGTGGACGGGGACGACGGATGCAAAGGGGCGCACGGGGCGCATCGCCAGCAAGCAGGAAGCGCAAATCACCCAGGCCGAATTCCTGCCGCAGGCGGACAAATCGCCATGCTGCGCCGCCGCGCCAAAACATGCTGCGCCAGCCATCAAGGTCGTCCAACTGGAAGGCATCAAGACGACCGACAAGGACGTCGGTTCGTCCGTCAAACAGGTCAAAGTGAAAGACAAGGTTCGTCCGCTGACCAAGGGCGAGATCGACATGGCGTGGATGCTGTTCCAGGATGCGATCGACTACGGCAAGGTCAAGGTGCATGGGGAGCCGTATCTATGGTTTAACTGGCAGCCAAAGAACGTGGCCATGACGCCGGTTGGGGAGATTTACTTTCATGAGTCGGATTACAAAGAGGACTTTTCCAAAGAAAAAGATAGTCTGAAACACTGGTTTATGCACGAAATGGTTCATGTTTGGCAGTACCAACTCGGATATTCAGTAAAACTGCGGGGAGCCATTCGCCTGGGGCTGGACTACAAATATACCTTGCTCCCCAATCAGAAATTATCCAGCCATGACATGGAAGCGCAAGGTGATTTATTGGCGGACTACTTTGTGCTGAGGTTTTTAACTTCCACTCGCGCCATGCGCCAACAGCGCTATAAAAACTCCGGAGAACTGTTTAAAAAGGTACTCAATGATTTTTTTAACGACCGTAAGAGCCCGAAAAACTTGCCTGGCAACGATATTGACCATGAGCCTATATTCGATATTCCCTGACACATGGGCATATTCCCGCATGGCAGAAGCAGTTATCCAGTCGGCGCAGGGCATACCCTGCTTCTCGATTACAAAAAAGGAAGAGACGCGCAATGGCATACCATTTCTTGGCGCACTCATGGTTTCAGACATGTCCGTGCAACCAGTAAAAGAAGTATGGGGATTCTCCCTACCGCCAGACATGGCGTTACCCATCCGTGCCAGCACATGCATCCGCTATGGAAACCTGCCTACCGGCGCGACGGGCATACGCGCTGAAAAACTGATACCCGGGCATTTTTATCATGTGTTCCTGAATGGCAGCCCCAAAGATCCGTCCGATCCAACCTATGGCTATCAAGGAAAATTCTGCGTGAGAGCTACGGCTGCTGGCGGTCAGCAAGTCATTCCTATTAACAGCGACATGCAGGCATGGATCGATGAAGTCTGCCCAACGCCTCCTTAGCCACATGCCCTTGCGTCATCAAACGCTGTTCATACTGCTCGCGTTCTCGAGCATGAACAGCGATGCGCGATCACGCATGGCCGATGCCGAAGTCACCTCGATCAATGGCGTGCCCTGCTTTAGCATTTCAAAAAAGGAAGAGAGGCGTAACGGCCAGCCCTTCCTCGGCGCCTTGAGCGTGTCAGACGTGACGGTCAAGCCAACGACGGAAATATGGGGGTTTCTCATGTCGGACGGTAAGAAAATTCCGCTGTCTTCAACAAGTTGCATTCCTTATGGAAATATTCCAGCGCATGCCGACGCTGCGCCGGCGCCTGAATTGAAGACCGGCAGGGTGTACGAGGTATTTCTGAATGGCAGGCCAGCCGATCCTGCCGATCCAACCTATGGGTACGTGGCGAAATTCTGCCTAGTCCAGCAGGTCTCTGCCAAGCCACGTCTTGTCGTCATCCAAAGCGATACACAGGCCTGGATGAATGATACGTGCCCAGCCAAAAATCCTGTCCCATAGAAGGCATGCCATGAATCATCGTCACCGTACTCTTTGTCTGCTGGCGACCTTGACGAGCATGGATGCCTCGGCATGGTCCCGCATGGCCGAAGCCGAGATTAGCTCATTCAAAGGCATACCATGCTTTACCATTTCAAAAAAAGAAGAACGCCGCAATGGAACGCCAATGCTGGGCGCACTCATGGTTTACGATATCTCCATAAAGCCGCCTGTAGAGGTCTGGTCCTTCATTCTCCCTGGAGCGACGACCCTCCCAATGCATGCAAAAACCTGCTATTTGTATCGCCAAGTACCGACAGGAGCCGAATCGACTGCCGCGACGATGTTAAAAACAGGCAGGATGTACAGCGTCTTTTTGAATGGCAGGCCGGATGACCCGTCTGACTCGACCCGTGGCTATAAAGGGAAATTCTGTCTCATCGCGACAGCTAACGGTGGTCAACAGGTCATTCCCATCAAGCGCGACATGCAGGCCTGGATCGATGAAGTTTGTCCAGTAAACATCCAAGCACAAAAGGGCCAATAATGCCCATCTGCCACAAGAGCCTATTGGTACTCGCCTTGATGACCTGCATGAGTGCCTCGGCCACCTCCCGCATGGCATACGCAGAAGTACAGCTAAAAAATGGCACTCCTTGTTTCACCATTTCGCAAAAAGAAGAGGCACGCAACGGGCTTCCTCGGATTAGTGCGATCGTACTGACAGATGTATCCGTCAAGCCTGCAGTCAAAGTCTGGTCTTTTCTTTTACCAGGCGCAGCGACTATTCCTGTGCATGCCAAGTCCTGTCTTCTGTATGGAGTTGCACCAGCAACAGCAGAGGTCAAGCCGCCCAAAGCCCCGCCGCTGAAAACGGGACGGATGTATGACGTCTTCCTGAACGGTGGGCCAGCCGATCCATCGGACCCTACTCGCGGTTACGTGGGCAAGTTTTGCTTAATCAGCGGCATCTCCGGGGAGCGCAAGATTCTTCGTATCGACAGCGATAGCCAAGCCTGGATAGACGAAATCTGTCCCGTTCAGAAATAGGGAAAACATGATGTCCTTGCAGCAGAATGCTCTGTTCATACTGCTCATGTCCCTCGGCCTGCATGCCTGTGCGACATCGCGCATCGCCGATGCTGAAATCAGTTCAGTGAATGGCATACCCTGCTTCACAATCTCGCTAACGGAAGAAAATCGCAACGGCCAGCCACTCCTGGGAGCACTCAGCATTTCAGACCTGTCAGAAAAGCCCGCCGTTGGCGTGTGGAGTTTTTATATGACTGGTGGAAAAAAGTACCGCTCTCGTCAAAAAGCTGCCTTCGGTATGGTGATCTTCCTCAGGGAGCGAACGGCATGCCCGCCCCTGAACTGCAAACAGGACGGGTCTACAGCATTTTCCTCAATGGAAGACCAAATGATCCTTCAGATCCCACCTATGGCTACATGGGAAAATTTTGCATAGTAGCCACGGCCACTGGTGAACGAAAAATCATCGCCATTGGCAGCGACACGCCAGCGTGGAAACAGGATAGTTGCCCGGAGCATTCTCTCATCAGATAGTGCAAGGATCGCCATGCCATATCGTCACACACTGTTATTCCTGCTTGCCGCCTTGACGAACGTCAATGCCTCTGCATGGTCGCGCATGGGCACAGCCGCCGTCATGACTGAGGCTGGCCTTCCCTGCTTCAAGATTGCCAACGAAGAGGAACGCTCAAGGGGGCCAGTCAGCCTGAAGATGCTGACGATCAGCACACCTGGGCCAAATGGCTGGAACAATGTATGGACGGTCATGTTTCCCAATGCCTCGTTTGGCGATCCCAGCTATCGTCTGCCAGACAGGGGATGCGTGCGCTACGGCAAGGCTCCCAAGGGGGCCGAGAGCAGCGATGCCGCGCCGCTGGTGGCGGGAAAAGTGTATGGCGTATCTTTCCTGGGAAGGCCACCATCCGCGTCCGATCCCACTTCGCGCTACTCGGCAGACTTTTGCCTGCTCACGACCCCCGCCGGGGGTTTCCAGGTGGTTCAGCTGACAAATGGCAAGAATACCTGCGCTCCAGAGGAAAAACCAAGATAGCACGTGTGATTTCCCCCATCTCGATCAGACCACTCCTGGCGTTCAAGGCTTGGGCGGAACCGCCTCAATCGATTCCTCCCCCCGCTTCGCCGGCGCCCTGAACCATTCACCAGGCGGCACCACGTGCGACTCTTTCGGGTCATCGATGTAGTGCGGCGACGTGATCTGCACGTCGAACTCGTTGAAGACGTCGATGATGTTCTGGTGCAAGCGGTTCAGCACTTCGGCGCGTTGGCGGGGGACTTCGGCGCTGGCGTAGGCGACCAGGCGGTATTGCACATAATAGTCTTGCAGGGCCAGCTGCATCACGTACGGTTTTGGCGTGGTCGACAGTTCCGGCGTGCGCGAGGCGGCCAGTTCCAGCATGGCGTGCACTTGCCGCCACGGCGTGGCGTAGCCGATGGTGACGGTGGAGTCGAGCACGAAGCCGCCGCCGGGCTGGGCGCGCGAATAGTTTTTCGTCGTTTGCGACATGACCCAGGCGTTCGGCAAGGCGACTTCCTCGCCCAGGCCCGTGCGCAGGCGCGTCTCGAACATGCCCACGTCGACCACCGTGCCTTCGCTGTCGCCCACGCGCACATATTCTCCCTTGCGCAGGGCGCGCGTGTACATCAGGATCAGACCGCTGGCGCCCTGGCCGACGATGCTCGACGCGCCAATCGACACCATCAGGCCCACCAGCACGGACAGGCCCTGGAAGGCCGCCGTGTGCGAACCGGGCAGATACGGATAGGCCATGGCCAGCGCGAACAGCCAGATCACCACGCTGGCGATGCGGCGCGTCGGCAGGGCCGTGTCCTTGTCGAGCCAGCCGATTTGCAATTCGCCGCTTTCCACGCGCTTGAACAGCGAGGCGGCCGTGGCGGCGATCAGGCGCGCGATGGCAAAGATCACGCACACCAGCACCAGCCCCGGCAAGGCGCCGATGATGGCATGAAAGACGTCGGCGGCCACGTCGAACAAATAGCCGCTCAGGCTTTCGCCCCAGGAACGCGTGTAGGGCAGGCGGCCCAGCACGAAGGCGGCCCACAGATAGGTGGCCATCAGGCGCAAGCCCCACAGCACGGCGCTCAGTAGTTGATACGCGAAGGCGATGTAGTGTTCAGCGTCGAGCACGCGCACGTTTTTCAGGCGTACGTCGCGCAGGCGCGAGGCCAGCAGGATGCCGCTGCGGCGCTTGGCCCAGCGGTAAAAGCGCGTCAAGCCCAGCCACACCAGCCAGAACACCAGGGTAGCAAACGCGCACACGGCGGCGGCGATCGCCAGGTAGCGCCAGCTGCTTTGCTCGCGATAGTCAAACACGGCCTTGCGCAATTCCTCGGCTGCCGTTTTCGCCACGCTTTCCGTCGTGTCGCCGGCCAGCTGGTTGACGTCGCCGGGCACGACGACGAACAGCTGCACGCCATCGAGCAGCACTTGCGTGCCTTCGGGAATCATGCGCGTGCTCGTCTGCAAGGGACCGTTTTTCGCCAGCACGCCTTCCAGGCGGCGCTGCGCGCCGATGGCGCGTTCATCGGGCGGATAGCCGGCCAGCGCGGCGCGGAAGACGAATACCTTGCGGTTGGCAAACATCAGCGGCGCCGTCCTGGCCGCAGCAAGCTGCGACGGCGCCACGACGGATGCGGCCTGCGCAACGAGCGCGGGCACGCCATCGTCCGCGTGGGCTGCGGAAAACAGGAACATGGTCAACAGGCACAGCAGGCGGAGCAACGCGGACATGGCAGAAATGAAAGAGTGACAAGAATAGCCATCATGCCATGTAATCCTGGAAACTCAAGCGCCGCAGCTACTCTTCAGCTCGCATCATGGAAAATGATGCCCAGGGTGTGGCGCAAGCCCGCACGCAGGCGCGATACGCCATGGCGCATGTTGACGCGGTAACTGCCGCGCGTGCCGTTGACGGGGCGCTGCGCCACGGGAAAGAGCACGGCGTCACCCTGCGCCAGCGGTACCACCTCGGCGCGCGACTGCATGCGCGGGCGCTGCTCCGTCAGCACGAACTCGCCGCCCGTGAAATCGTCTTGCGGGCGCGACAGCAGCACGGCCAGTTGCAGCGGAAACACGTGCTCTCCATACAGGTCCTGGTGCAGGCAGTTGTAATCGCCTTCGCGGTAGCGCAAGAGCAAGGGCGTGGGCCGCGTCTGTCCGGCCGCGTGGCAGCGCGCCAGGAAATCGGCGTGACTGGGCGGAAAGCGCGCCTCCAGGCCCATGCTGGCATGCCAGCGGTTGGCAATCGCCGCCAGCGGCCCGTACAACTGGTCGCGCAAGGCGGCCACCACATCCGGCAGCGGATACGCCCAATACTGGTACTCACCCTGGCCAAAGCCGTGGCGCTGCATCACGACCTTGCTGCGAAAGCGCGGCGCCTCGTCGTACTGCGCCGCCAGCGCGGCGCAGGCGGCCGCATCGAGCAAGCCCGGCACGATGGCATAGCCATGGGCATTCAGCGCATCCTCGATCTGGCGCCAGTCCAGCGACCTCACCGCTCGCCCTCGCGTTCCAGCAGCGCCTGCTTGCGCTCCACGCCCCAGCGGTAGCCGGACAAGGCGCCATCGTTGCGCACCACGCGGTGGCAGGGGATGGCGACGGCCAGGGCATTTGCGGCGCAGGCGCCCGCCACGGCCCGCGCGCCGTGCGGGGCACCGATGCGCCGCGCCAGCTCGGCATAGCTGACCGTGCTGCCGGCGGGAATCTCGCGCAAGGCTTGCCACACGCGCTGCTGGAACACGGTGCCGCGCACGTCGAGCGGCAAGTCCAGCCCCAGGCCCGGCGCCTCGACCAGGCCGACCACCTGTGCCACCGTCCGTTCATAGTCCGCTTCCGCGCCGCGCAGCTCGGCTTGCGGAAAACGGTCCTGCAAGTCGCGCAGCAGCACTTCCGGGTCGTCATCGATCAAAATGGCGCAAATGCCCTTCTCCGTGCTGGCCACCAGGATGGCGCCCAGCGAACAGGCGCCGATGGCGAAGCGGATCACGGCGCCGCTGCCGCCAGCGCGAAATGCGCCCGGCGTCATGCCAAGCAAGCCCGGCGTGGCGGCGTACAGGCGGCCGCTGGAATTGAAGCCGGCCGCATATAACGTTTCCGTGACATTCGCCGCGCCCTGCAAGCCGGCCTTCAGGCGCTCGCCGCGCCGCGCCGCCGCATAGGCTTTTGGCGTGATGCCCGTGTGCGCCTTGAAGACGCGGTGAAAGTGAAAGCGGCTCATGCCGGCGGCACTGGCAAGGCTGTCCAGGTCAGGCAGCTCGTCGCTGGCGTCGATCAGGCGACAGATGTCGGCCACGATGGCCGCCTGGCGCTGGGCCAGCGGCGGCAAGTTCGGTTTGCAGCGCAGGCAGGGGCGAAAACCGGCCGCCTCCGCCTGCTCGCACGTGGCGTGAAAAGCCACGTTGCGGCGCAAGGCAGGGCGCGCGGCGCAGGAAGGGCGGCAATACACGCCCGTCGTGCGCACCGAATAGTAAAAGACGCCGTCGGCGTCGGGCGCGCGCCGTTGCAGGGCATCCCAGCGTTCATCGTCAGTCAGGTAAGCGTGTTCCATGGCGAACTCCGTGCAGGTCAATGGCAAGTCATAGTAAGTCCGCAGCATAGCCAGCACCTGCGCGCGCCACACTCCGGCGCTTGCTTTTGAATTCAAAAAAGGCTGGCGGCAGGCAGCGTGCTCGGTGCTAAAATCGGCCATCGCGCCTCCAGCCGGCGGCGCGCCCTGCCCGCGCCCCCCGGAGAAACCGCATTGGACGATCATACTACCCAGGAAAATACGCCCATTTTCCAGCGCATCAAGGATTTTCTGCTGGCCGGCATCGCCGCCGGACGCTGGAAGGAAGGCGACGTGATTCCCTCCGAGCAAGCCCTGGTAAAACAATTCGGCGTCTCGCGCATGACGGTCAACCGCGCCGTGCGCGAACTGACCAGCGAGCAAATACTGACGCGGCGCCAGGGTTCCGGCACCTATGTGGCGCAGCAAAAATACCAGGCGACCTTGTTGGAAATCAAAAGTATCGCCGATGAAGTGCGCGCGCGCGGGCATATCCACCGCAGCAGCTTGCAATTGCTGGAACGCACCAAGGCGTCCGATTTGCTGGCCAAGCACTTCGGCTTGCCGCCGGAACACCCGCTGTTTCATTCGCTGATCGTGCATTTTGAAAACGGCGTACCGATCCAGGTGGAAGACCGCTGGGTCAATCCCGAGTGCGCGCCCGACTACATGACGCAGGATTTTTCCAGCATCACGCCGAACGAATACCTGATGGCCGCCGCGCCCCTGCAAGGCGCCACCTACAGCATCGAAGCGCTGTCGGCGCCGCGCGACATCGCCGAAATGCTGGCCATCGACACCAAACAGCCATGCCTGGTGCTGCGCCGCCAGACGCGCTCGGGCGGCAAGATCGCCTCGATCGCCACCATGTGGCATCCCGGACACCGCTATCAGTTTGCGGGAAGCTTCGCGTAAGGCTATCGCCGCGATTGAATAGCACGATTTCGCGCCAACTTTCTCACGAATTCTCACCAAATCGTAAAAAAAACGGCCATTCCGGGGCAAAAAAAATCCCGTTTTGGCCGTTTCTGAACTTAACTACTGCGACTAAATATTCGATGCTATAGTTGCCGCCAGAAAGCGCCGCAGGCGTTTATTTGAGCGCGCATCATGCCCTGTCAGCCCAGTTCAATCATGCCCCAGAAAGGGATGCATTTGTCGTATTGCAGCCACACGAGTTTCAGCGCACCGCGCCGACGGCGCCCTGCGCTGCGTCGGCTCGCTCGCATGATACTGGCGGCAGGCATGGCATTCTCGCTGCCGGTGCAGGCAGCGGTACACGGCATGGCGCCGACACTGCTGTGGCCGTACGCTGCCGCCAGCGCCACCGCCCTGGCGGGACTGGCTTGCTGGCAAGCCTGGCGGTTGCGGCAACAACTGCGCCACCGGCTCCTGCCTGCACATGCCCTGAGCGAACAGGATGCGGGGCAAGCCTTGCGCGGCGCGGCCCTGACTGGCTGGACCTGGCGGCGCCAGTCCGACCGCTTGCAATTTGCGCCCCAGTACCAGGACGTGCTGGGCGACAAGAGCGCCAGGCTCGACCATACACTGGCCGACTGGCTGGCCGAAGTGCACCGCGACGACCGCGCGCGCCTGAGTCTTACATTTCGACAACATCTGGATGGCCAGGCGCACGGCACCTTCAATTGCGAATTCCGTTTGCGCCACAGCGACGGCCACTGGCGCTGGCTGCTGGCGCGCGGCGCCGTGCTGGCACGCGCCTCGGATGGGGCCGCCACCCATGCCAGCGGCATCGTCTGCGATATCAGCGAGCGCAAGCAGGACGAGCAATCACGCATGCGTTCCATGCTGGAAGCGGCGCCCGAAGCCATGCTGGTAGCCGACGTCGAGGGCAAGGTGCACTACGCGAATCAGATCGGCGCGCGCTGTTTCGGCTATCCGCTGGCCGAGTTGACGGGCATGTCGCTGGAGCAACTGGTGCCAGAAAGCACGGCCAACCACTCCGTGGGCGACCCGCAAGCGCGGCACAGCCTGCCAGGCCGGGTGATGATGGCGCGCCGCCGCGACGGCACGCACTTCCCCGCCAAGGTCAGCCTGTCGCCGCTGCGCATGGCCGGGCAAGTGTTTTCCATCGTCTCGCTGCGCGACATGACGCAGCGCCAGCGCGCCGAAGAAGCGTTGCACGCCAGTTCGGAACGCTACCGCCTGATCGTGCAGACGGCGGCCGAAGGCATCTGGATGACGGATGCGGACGGCAAAACCACCTTCGTCAACCCGAAGATGGCGCACATGCTGGGCTATACGGTGCAGGAAATGCTGGGTCGTCCCATGCTCGACTTCATGGATCGCGACAGCCAGTTGCTGATGCAGCGGCGCCTGGCCAGCCACGGCAGCTTCGCCAGCCAGCCGGACCAGGTCGACTTCCGCTTCTTCCGCAAGGACTTGTCCAGCCTGTGGGGCTTGCTGTCGAGCACCAGTATCCAATCGGACAATGGCGAGCCGGGCGGCACGCTGGCGATGATTACCGACATCACGGAACGGCGCCAGGCATCCATCGCGCTGTCCAATTCCAGCCAGCGCATGGCCTCCGTGTTCGGCGCCGTGACGAATGGCCTGGTGGTGCAGGACAGCCACGGCCACATCCTGGAAAGCAACGCCGCCGCCGAGCGCATGCTGGCGGCCAGTCCAGCCGGCAATAGCCTGTGGCAAGCCATCCACGAAGACGGTTCCGCCTTCGACCAGCGCAGCCATCCCGTGCACATCACCCTGTCGACGGGTGTCGCCATGCGCGACGTGCTGATGGGCGTGCAGCAGCCCGACGGCAGCCTGTCATGGCTGTCCGTAAATACCGAGGCCATCCGCGATGAATACGGCAAGGTGGGCATGGTGGTGGCCAGCCTGACGGACATCACGTATCACAAGCGCAGCGAGAGCGCCTTGCGCGAACTCAATGAACATCTGGAAGAGCGCGTGGCGCAGCGCACGGAGCAGCTGGACCAGGCCAAGCAGGTGGCCGAAGAGGCGAGCCAGGCGAAGGGCCAATTCCTGGCCAACATGAGCCATGAAATCCGCACGCCGATGAATGGCGTGATCGGCATGGCGTATCTGGCCCTCAAGACAGACCTGGAACCGCGCCAGCGCGATTACCTGGAAAAAATCCGCTTCGCCGGCGAGCATTTGCTGGGCATCATCGACGATATTCTCGACATCTCGAAAATCGAGGCAGGCAAGCTGGAAATCGAGCGCGTCAACTTCAGTTTCGACCACGTGGTGCAAACCCTGATGACGGTGGTGGCGCCGCGCGCCGCCAGCAAGAACCTGGAACTGCTGTTCGAGATCGACCCGCAATTGCCGGCCGTGCTGGTGGGCGACCCGCTGCGCCTGGGGCAAGTACTGATCAACTACGCCAATAACGCCATCAAGTTCAGCGAACAGGGCAGCATTACCGTGAAAGTGCGCAAGGTGGTGGCGGACGCCAAGCACTGCCTGGTACGCTTCGAAGTGTGCGACCACGGCATCGGCCTGTCGCAGGATGAAATGAGTAAACTGTTCCAGTCCTTCCAGCAAGCCGATACCTCCACCACGCGCGAATATGGCGGCACGGGCCTGGGCCTGGCCATCTGCAAGCAGCTGGCACAGCTGATGGGTGGCGACGTGGGCGTCGACAGCCGTCCCGGCGCCGGCAGCACCTTCTGGTTCACGGCCAACCTGGGTATTTCCGACCAGGCGGCGCCGGCCATGCTCGACAGCATGGCGCAGACGGCAGCGGCCATGCGCGCCAGCGCCGACGCCGCCCTGGTCATGCGCACGCTCAAGCATGCGCGCATCCTGCTGGTGGAAGACAACACCTTCAACCAGCAAGTGGCGCTGGAATTGCTGGAAGAAGCGGGCGCCTCCGTCTGCCTGGCCAACAATGGCGAAGAGGCGCTTGACCTGCTGCGCCAGACGCAGTTCGACTGCGTGCTGATGGACGTGCAGATGCCGCTGATGGATGGCTTGCAAGCGACGCGCCACATCCGCGCCGACCCGCAGCTGGCGCATCTGCGCGTGCTGGCCATGACGGCCACGGCCACCAGTGAAGACCGCGTGCGCTGCCTGGAGGCGGGCATGGACGATTTCATTTCCAAACCGATCCAGCCGGCCATGATGTACCAGACCATCGCCAGCTGGCTGCCGGCGCGCGAGACACCGCCGCCACCGCCCGCGCGCAGCCGCGCCGCGCCCGCCTTCAAGACCACCCTGGCCGGCGACCCGCAAGTGATCGACCTGTCCATCCTGGCCAAGTTGCTGGGTTACAACCCGGAAAAAGTGCGCAAATTTGCCTTCAAGTTCCTGCAGACGACGCAGGATGGCTTTGGCGACATCGATGCGGCCCTGGCGCGCGGCGACGTGCACCAGGTACGCGAACTGGGGCACCGCATCAAGTCGTCGGCGCGCACCGTGGGGGCCCTGGGGCTGGCCGAACTGTGCCAGAACCTGGAAACCCTGGCGCCGGGCGAACCGGCCGACGAAGCTGAGCGGGCACAACGCATCGTGGCGCGCCTGTGGCCCCTGCTGGAACTGATTACCGAACAAATCATGAATAACACCAGCTTTGCCAATGACGATTAGCTACCGCCAAATCACCTTACGGCAAGGTATCGGCATCGACAACGATGCAGCATATCAATAGGAAGACAGAACGATGAATACTGTATCAAACCAAGCAAGCCGGGAACACAACGAAGCAGGCCTGGCGCCGTTGCGCGTGCTGCTGCTGGACGACGACGTTTTCATGCTCGACGTGCTGAGCGACATGCTCGAACAAATGGGCCCGTTCGACATCCGCTGCGAATCGCACAGCGAACAGGCGCTGTCGGCCCTGAAGCAGCACCAGCCCGACCTGCTGATCTGCGACCTGTCCATGCCCGACATCGACGGCATCGAATTTCTGCGCATGGCGGCGGAGAATGGCTTCCGCGGCGGCGTAGTGTTGCTGTCGGGCCTGCATTCGGCCGTGCGCCTGGCGGCTGAACGCCTGGCCGTGGCCAATGGCCTGCATATATTAGGCACCTTCCGCAAGCCGATGGAAAGCGCGGAATTGCAGCTCATGGTGAACTTGCAACTGCAGCACACGGCGCGTCTGGCCAGCGTACATGCCTGAGCGCGGAGGATGGCCGGAGGGCGGGTACGGCGCTGCGGGCCAGCAGGCATGCGGCTTTGCCGCCCTGCCGGCACGCGCGGTGGCGATATGCCTCAAGTTTTTCTGCAATAATCGCCACGCTTTGAAAAAATGGGTTATTATTTCAGCCATCCCCGCCTGCATACCTCTGGTCGCACCTTCCAAGAATATTGAATTTGTGCCCATTGCCCCCATCTGCTAGCTGCATTCCAGGAAGCATGGATGGCGAACCAGCGTATGGTTAATCCCAGGCATTATTGATCCCACCCTCATTTGAGGAAAATATGAGCGAAAATATCAAACACATTAGCGATGCATCTTTTGAAGCAGACGTCCTGAAATCCGAGTTGCCAGTGCTGGTCGACTTCTGGGCTGAGTGGTGCGGTCCCTGCAAGGCCATCGCCCCGATCCTGGAAGAAGTGGCCAAGGAATACGCCGGCCGCATCGTGATCGCCAAGATGGACGTGGACGCCAACCAGGCAGTGCCTGCCAAGTTCGGCATCCGCGGCATCCCGACCCTGATCCTGTTCAAGGATGGTGTCGCTGCTGCGCAAAAAGTGGGCGCCATGGCCAAGGGCCAGTTGACCGCTTTCGTCGACAGCAACATTTAATGTATGATAGGCAGCGCTGCGCCCGCAGCGCCGCCTGACTGGAACCACCGGGAAGCGGCTTTGCCATCATTCGTGCACAGCCTCCCCAAATAATTAATCGACGCCACGCAGTCCCCTCCCCTACCTTTACATCCCGTCTCGGGACACTCAACACATATGCATTTATCCGAACTAAAGGCCCTACACGTATCCGCCCTGCTTGAGATGGCGATCGGTCTTGACATTGACAACGCAGCCCGCTTGCGCAAACAGGAGCTGATGTTCGCTATCCTGAAAAAACGCGCCAAGTCCGGCGAACAGATTTTTGGCGACGGCGCCCTGGAAGTGCTGCCAGACGGCTTCGGCTTCCTGCGCTCGCCTGACGCCAGCTACATGGCGTCCACCGACGACATTTACATCTCCCCTTCGCAAATCCGCCGCTTCAATCTGCACACCGGCGATTCGATCGAGGGCGAGGTACGGACCCCGAAAGATGGCGAACGCTATTTCGCATTGGTCAAAGTCGACAAGGTCAACGGCGAATCGCCAGAGATGTCGAAACACCGCATCCTGTTTGAAAACCTGACGCCGCTGCACCCGAACGAGCCGCTGCGCCTGGAACGTGAAATGAATGGCCAGGAAAACATCACCGGCCGTATCATCGACCTGATCGCCCCGATCGGCAAAGGCCAGCGCGGCTTGCTGGTGGCATCGCCGAAATCCGGTAAATCCGTGATCCTGCAGCACATCGCGCATGCGATCACGGCCAATCACCCGGACATCACGCTGATCGTGCTGCTGATCGACGAACGTCCGGAAGAAGTTACCGAAATGCAACGCTCCGTGCGCGGCGAAGTCGTCGCCTCGACCTTCGACGAGCCGGCCACGCGCCACGTGCAAGTGGCCGAGATGGTGCTGGAAAAAGCCAAGCGCCTGGTCGAAATGAAAAAAGACGTGGTCATCCTGCTCGACTCGATCACCCGTCTGGCCCGTGCCTACAACACCGTCATCCCTGCCTCGGGCAAGGTCCTGACCGGTGGTGTCGACGCCAACGCGCTGCAACGTCCAAAACGCTTCTTCGGCGCCGCGCGCAATATCGAAGAAGGCGGCTCGCTGACCATCATCGCCACGGCGCTGATCGAAACGGGTTCGCGCATGGATGACGTGATCTTTGAAGAATTCAAGGGTACCGGCAACATGGAAGTGCATCTGGAACGCCGTCTGGCTGAAAAACGCGTCTATCCGGCAATTAACCTGAACAAATCGGGTACCCGCCGCGAAGAACTGCTGATCAAGCCGAACGAACTGCAAAAAATCTGGATCCTGCGCAAGTTGCTGTACTCGATGGACGAGATCGAGGCGATGGAGTTCATTTTGGACAAGATGAAGGCGACCAAAAACAACGCCGAATTCTTCGACATGATGCGCCGCGGCGGATAAACCTACTGCGCGGCCACATTTGCGATTTCCGTTGCTCACCGTACTTTTTGTACGGTTGCGCTACTCAATCGCAACTGTGGCCTGCTCGCTACGGTTTCTCCCTCCCCGGTGCCAATCGTGGCAGTATCGTAGGTCGGATTACGCGCTTGCGCGCTAATCCGACCTACGTTGCGCCACGCCGACCATTCGCGATCATGCAAAGCCGCTCAATGAGCGGCTTTTTTATTGCCTGCGGCCCGAAAGCGCTATATAATCGACGGTTGCATTATTTTAAACCCTGGCAAGTGATCGGCAATCGGGTCAAGAAGCAAGACGACCGACGAAGTGCTGTTTGGCTACCTACTTAGAGAGAATCCCATGAAAGTCGATACCCATCCAGAATACCGCGAAGTTGTTTTCCACGATCTGTCGTGCGATTTCAAATTCGTTACCCGCTCGACCATCCAAACCCGCGAAAAAATCACCCACGACGGTAAAGAATACCCACTGGTGAAGATCGAGGTTTCGGCTGAATCGCACCCATTCTTCACGGGCAAGCACAAAATCGTCGATACCGCTGGTCGCGTCGAGAAGTTCCGTCAGAAGTTCGGTACCGTTGGTTCGAAAACCGCAGTCGCAGCAGGCTGATTTTTGCCGCTTGGCGGCAAAAAAGGGCAGCTTCGGCTCCCAGAGAAAAGGCAGCCACGGCTGCCTTTTTTGTCTTTGGCCGCTTTACTTTATACTCGCGCATACCCGACGCCATTCGTCGCGTCTTGCCACTATTCTGATACCGATTATCGATGAAGCCAGTCCGCCTTCCTGCCGCTGCCACACTCGCGCTGCCACGATGGGCCTTGTTTGCGCTTGGCCTGCTGTACATCCTGCCTGGCCTGATCGGCCGCGAACCGTGGAAGAACGATGATGCCGCCAGTTTCGGCATCATGTGGACCATGGCGCATGGCGGCCTGAACGACTGGCTGTGGCCCAACGTGGCCGGCCTGTCCTGGCCCGAGGAAGGCCCGCTGGCCTTCTGGCTGGGCGCCATTTTCATCAAGCTGTTCGGCTGGATCGACGGCGACGTCTTCGGCGCACGCATGTCGACCATCGGCATCTTCGTCGTCAGCACCCTGTCCGTCTGGTACACCGCCTTCAACCTGGGCCGCCGCAATGACGCCCAGCCCCTGCGCCTGGCCTTCGGCGGCCAGCCCGAGCCGGACGATTTCGGCCGCACCCTGGCCGATGCCGCCGTGCTGATCTACCTGGGCTGCCTGGGCTTGCTGCAGCACAGCCACGACATCACGGCCGAAGCGCTGCATGTGGCGCTGATGGCCTATTTGCTATACCGCGCCGTGCGTTATGTGGAAGGCCCATCCATGCGCAATGCCGCCCTGCTGGGCCTGGCGCTGGGCGGCCTGACCCTCACGCGCGGCTGGATCACGCCGGCGGCACTATGCATCGCCCTGCTGCTGTGCACCGTCTTCCTGCGCCTGCCGCTGCTGCGCAGCGTGCGCCACCTGGCGCTGGCCGTGCTCGTGGCCATCGCACTGGCCCTGGTCTGGCTGTTGCCGGGCGAACTGCTGCAACCATACGGCCATTCGCCGCTGCAGGCATGGATAGAGTGGAATGGCCGCCAGTTCAGCGCCCCGAGCCTGAAAAGCCTGCAATATTTCTTGCGTGTCGGTATCTGGTTCTTCTGGCCCGCGTGGCCGTTCGCCGCCTGGGCCGTGTACGCCTGGCGCCGCCAGCGCCACGTGCTGCACATCGTCGTGCCGCTGACCTTTGTCGCCATGCTGGCCATCCTGGGCCTGTGCCACCCCGATCCCGAACCGAGCCAGCTGTTGCCCCTGCTGCCGCCGCTGGCCGTGATGGCCGCGTTTGGCCTGCTGACCATGAAACGGGGCGCCATCAACGCCATCGACTGGTTCTCCGTGATGGTGCTGACCATCTGCGCCCTGGTACTGTGGCTGTTCTGGTTCGCCATCCTGACGGGCTGGCCGCCGCAACAGGCCCACAATGCACTGAAACTCGTGCCAGGATTCAAGCCCGAGCTGGAACTGGTGGCCTTCTTCGTGGCCGCCGGCGTCACGGCCGGCTGGATCGCCCTGGTGCACTGGCGCATCTCGCGCCAGCCTGCCGTGCTGTGGCGTGCCGTGGTGCTGTCGTCCGGCGGCCTGATCCTGATCTGGGTCCTGATCATGACCTTGTTCCTGCCGCCGCTGAACTACAGCAAGAGCTACGCCAGCGTGGCGCACCAGATTTCCATCCACCTGCCGCCAGGCAGCAAGTGCATCAACAGCAACGTTGGCGCCGCCCAGCGCGCCTCGTTCGCCTACTACGGCCACCTGCCGTTTGCCAGCGTGGAACAGCAGCAATGCGATGTGTTCTTGTTACAAGACAGCATCAAGGTTCCTGACAGCAAGGAACAGCTGCCCGAGCATCACGGCGCGGACTGGATCAAGCTATGGGAGGGCCGCCGCCCCACCGACAATGTGGAGCGTTTCCGCCTGTACCAGCGCATCAGGTAACACACGAAAAAACCGGGCATGTCCCGGTTTTTTCTTGCCCGCCAGGCCAGCTTCGAGCATAGATAAAATATTGCTTTAAAGTATAGTCAATTAGCTAAAATGAACGACAATTGCTTTTTATATTATAATGTCGGCCAGCGCGATGGCGGTGTACTTGCTTTCCCGCCCTTCCGTCCCTATTACTCGAGAATATTTATGACATTTTTTGCCTCACGCACCTTGCCGCTCATCAGCGCCGCCCTGTTCGCTTTCTCCTTCAGCGCCTCGGCCCAGGCGACCGTGATTGACCTCGGCGTCGCCAACGGCTACTCGGCCTTCATCTTCGGCAACATCGGCAGCAGCAATGCCAGCGGCTTTACCAGCGTCGGTGGCAGCCTGGCCGCTGGCGGCAATATCTACCTGGATCACTACAGTGTCGGCACGAACAAGAAGCCCGGCAGCGCCGCCAACACGCTGGTTGCCGGTGACAGCCTGAATATCGGCGAAGGCGGCATCAAGGGTACGGCCGTGTACGGCGTCAGCAATGCCAACGGCAGCGTGACGGCACGATCTGACTACCCAGCGGGCACCTTCAGCAAGGGCAATGCCTCCACCCTGGACTTTGCGGCCGCCCAGCAACAACTGACGACCTTGTCGGGCGACGTGGCCAAGCTGCAATCGAACGGCACCGTGATCTCCCAATACGGCGGCTTCAAGCTGGTGGGCGACGTCAATGCCGACGTGAATGTCTTCACGATCAATGCGGACAACCTGCATAACCTGATCCTGGACGTATCGTCGCTGAAAAGCACGGCCAGCATCATCATCAACGGCACGGCCACCAACATCACCATGAGCGGCGGCTTCGACAATTTCGCCAGTTTCGCCAACCGTACGCTGCTCAACTTCGCCAATGCCACCACCACCAGCCTGCAGAACGTCGGCATCAACGGCAGCATCCTGGCGCCGAACAGCGCGTTTTCCGGTTCGGGCAGCATGAATGGCACGCTGGTCGCCAATTCGGTCAGCTCGATCAATTATGGCCACGTCTCGATGAACGGCTCCGGCTTCAACACGGTCAACGTCTCGGCCGTGCCGGAACCAGGCACCTGGGCCATGCTGCTGGCCGGCCTGGGCTTGCTCGCCTTCATGCGCCGCCGCACGCCAGCGCGCGCACCGCAAGCGCAACTGGCCTGAGCTTCACGCTGCAGCCATCAAAAAAACACCGGGCCGCGCGAGCGTCCCGGTGTTTTTTTATGTGCTGGCGAAAGGATTATTCCGCGCTCAGCCCCAGATCCGTGGCCACCTGCTGGCGCAACAAATATTTCTGGATCTTGCCCGTCACCGTCATGGGAAATTCCTCGACGAAGCGCACATAGCGGGGAATCTTGTAATAGGCGATCTGCCCGTCGCAAAAGGCGCGGATATCCTCGCTGGTGGCCTGCGTGCCCGGCCGCAGAATGATGCAGGCGCACAACTCCTCTCCATACTTGGCATCCGGCACGCCCACACATTGCACATCGAGCACGCTCGGGTGGCGGTACAGGAATTCCTCGACTTCGCGCGGATAGATGTTTTCGCCACCACGGATGACCATGTCTTTCGAGCGGCCGACGATGCTGCAAAAGCCGTTGGCATCGATGACGGCCAGGTCGCCCGTGTGCATCCAGCGCGCCGTGTCGATGGCCTCATTTGTTTTTTCCGGGTCGCCCCAGTAGCCCTGCATCACGGAATAGCCGCGCGTGAGCAATTCGCCCTTCTCGCCGCGCGGCACGATCCGCCCTTCCGCATCGACGATTTTCACTTCCAAGTGCGGGTGGACACGGCCAATCGAGGACACGCGCATTTCGCGCGGGTCTTCGATCGCCGTCTGGAAGCTGACGGGCGACGTTTCCGTCATGCCATACGCAATCGTGATTTCCGCCATGTGCATCAATTCGATGACCCTCGCCATGACTTCCATCGGGCAGGGCGAGCCGGCCATGATGCCGGTGCGCAAATTCGACAGATCATATTGTTTGAAATCTGGATGGTCGAGGATGGCGATGAACATGGTGGGCACGCCATGCAGCCCCGTGCAACGCTCGGCCTGCACCGTTTCCAGCACGGCCTTCGGGTCGAAACCTTCGCCCGGAAACACCATGGCCGCGCCATGCGTGACGCAAGCCAGGTTGCCCAGCACCATGCCGAAACAGTGATACAGGGGCACGGGAATGCACAAGCGGTCGCGTTCCGTCAGGCGCATGGCTTCGCCAATGAAAAAGCCGTTGTTCAGGATATTGTGGTGCGTCAAGGTGGCGCCCTTCGGCGCGCCCGTGGTGCCGGACGTGAACTGAATGTTGACGGCGTCGTCAAACTGCAAGGTGGCGCTGACGTCTTCCAGGTGCGCCAGGTCGGCCTCCGTGATGCCCTCCATCACCGCGTCGAAGTTGTGCATGCCTGGCGTGGCGGCCGCGCCCAGGCGGATGACGTGGCGCAATTGCGGCAGGCGCGGCGACTGCAGGGCGCCCGCGCGCGAACGGGCGATCTCCGGCACCACGTCTTGCACGATGGCCAGGTAATCGCTGGACTTGAAGCTGGGCGACAGGATCAGCGCGCTGCATTGCACCTTGTCGAGCACGTATTCGAGTTCCGAACGCCGGTAGGCGGGGTTGATGTTGACCATGATCAAACCGGCTTTCGCCGTGGCGAACTGGGTCAGCACCCATTCGGCACAGTTTTGCGACCAGATGCCGACCCGGTCGCCCGGCTGCAAGCCCAGCTTCAGCAAGCCGGCGGCCAGGCGGTGCACGCGCCGCTGGAATTCGGCATACGTCCAGCGCACGTTCTGGTGCGCCACGATCAGGGCATCGTGCTGGCCGTAGCGGGCGGCGACGCCGTCCAGGTAAGCGCCTATGGTTTCGCCGATCAACGGCGTCTCGTGGGCGCCATGTACATAACTCATTGCTTGCATGCTGTCTCCAGGGTGTGTGGCGCGACGCGCTCTTGTTATCGTCTTCGATGCTGAAAATTATAGCCGCAACCGCCCCCGCCCTGCACCGGCTTGCTGTAATGTGCAGGCCAGCACACCAGACATTCACGGCACCATGACAGGCAACGCGCAGCACCCGCCCGAACAGGGCTTTATTTTGACCCGCCACTGGCGCGACACGTCCGCCGGCACGGAAGTCGATTTCTGGCTGGCAACAGACACCGGACCACGCCACGTGCGCCTGCCCGTGCAGACGGCCGTCGCCTTCCTTCCCATGGAGCAGCGTGAGCAGGCGGAACTGCTGCTGCGCGGCGAGCGCCATGCCGAATTGCGGCCCCTGTCGCTGTGCGATTTTCACCAGCGCCCCGTGCTGGGCTTATATTGCAAGCAATACCGGCATTTGCTGAAGCTGGAAAAGCAGTTGCGCGCCCACGGCGTCGACGTCTACGAAGCCGACATCCGCCCGCCCGAGCGCTACCTGATGGAGCGTTTCATTACGGCACCGGTGACGTTCAGCGGGGAAACAGGACAGGAAGTACAGCTGAAACCGGCGCCAGGCTACCGGCCCAGCTTGAAACTGGCATCGCTCGATATCGAGACGACGGCCCATGGCGAGCTGTATTCGCTGGCCCTGGAAGGTTGCGGCCAGCGCCAGGTCTACATGCTGGGGCCGCCAAACGGCGGCGACGAGACACTCGATTTCGACCTCGCATACTGCGACAGCCGCGCACAAATCCTCGAACGCCTGAACAGCTGGATGGCGCGCCACGATCCGGACGCCATCATCGGCTGGAACCTGGTGCAGTTCGACTTGCGCGTGCTCAAGGAACATGCCGAGCGCTATCAAGTTCCCTTGCGGCTGGGACGCGGCGGCGCCGTGATGGAGTGGCGCGAACATGGCGGCAAGCAGGAACACTATTTTGCCGCCGCGGCGGGACGGCTGATCATCGACGGCATCGAAGCATTAAAATCGGCGACGTGGAATTTTTCCTCGTTCAGCCTGGAAAACGTGGCGCAAACGCTGTTGGGCGAAGGCAAGTCCATCGACAATCCCTACCAGCGCATGGCCGAGATCGACCGGCGTTTCCGTGAGGATAAACCGGCACTGGCGCGCTACAACCTCAAGGATTGCGAACTGGTCACGCGCATCTTCGCGAAAACCGAGTTGCTGACGTTTTTGCTGGAACGGGCCAGCGTGACGGGCCTGGCGGCCGACCGCAGCGGCGGCTCCGTGGCCGCCTTCGAACATTTGTACTTGCCGCTGATGCACCGCCAGGGTTATGTGGCGCCCAACCTGGGCGATATCTCGGGCGAAAACAGCCCCGGCGGCTTCGTCATGGATTCCCAGTCGGGCCTGTACGACTCCGTGCTGGTGCTCGACTACAAAAGCCTGTACCCGTCCATCATCCGCACCTTCCTGATCGATCCCGTGGGACTGGTGGTCGGCACCAGCGGCGACGAAGCCGATACCGTGCCCGGCTACCGGGGCGCGCAGTTTTCGCGTGTAAAACATTGCCTGCCCACCATCGTGGAACAAGTGTGGCAAGGGCGCGAGACTGCCAAGCGCGAGCGCAACGCCCCGCTGTCGCAAGCGTTAAAAATCATCATGAATGCGTTTTATGGCGTGCTGGGGTCGAGTGGCTGCCGCTTTTTCGATCCGCGCCTGGCCTCGTCGATCACCCTGCGTGGCCACGACATCATGCACCGCACGCGCGAGCTGATCACCGAACAAGGCTACCAGGTCATCTACGGCGACACGGATTCCACCTTCGTCTGGCTGAAAACAGCGCATACGGATGAAGAAGCGGGCAAGATCGGCCGCGCCCTGGTGACGCACGTCAACGCCTGGTGGGAGCGGCACCTGCGCGAAGAATTCGGCCTCGACAACGCGCTGGAGCTGGAATTCGAGACGCATTACCGGCGTTTCCTGATGCCCACCATCCGCGGCTCGGAAGAAGGCAGCAAGAAGCGCTATGCGGGCCTGGTGGGCAAGCCGGACGGTAGCGAACAGATGGTCTACAAGGGCCTGGAAACGGTGCGCAGCGACTGGACGCCGCTGGCGCAGCAATTCCAGCAAGAGTTATACCGGCGCATCTTCCAGCGCGCCGCCTACCAGGATTACGTGCGCGACTACGTGGCGCGCACCGTGCGCGGCGAATGCGATGCTTTATTGGTCTACCGCAAGCGATTGCGCCGCCCCCTCGGCGATTACCAGCGCAATGTGCCGCCCCATGTGCGCGCGGCGCGCACGGCCGACGCCTACAACCTGGCGCAGGGCCGGCCGCTGCAATACCAGAACGGTGGCTGGATCAGTTATGTCATCACGGTGGCGGGGCCGGAACCACTGGAAACACAGCGCTCGCCCATCGACTACCATCACTACCTGACGCGCCAGCTGCAGCCGGTGGCCGACGCGATCCTGCCCTTCCTGGGCGACGATTTTTCGCGCCTCGTGTCGGGGCAGCAGAATTTGTTTTAGGCCATTTTTACTGACCGGCATGGCCAAGCTGAGGTAATATCGGCGCCTGCCAGGCCAGTCCGCAGGCGCTGTGCGCCGGGGCAGCGTAAAATACGCCATGGCGAAAGAATAAGAGCTGCATGAAGAAGATGCCATTCCAGACGAGAATCGTTCGCAACATGATTTTCCCAGCTGAAATGGCGCATCATTTAACACTATGTTGAACCAGCGGGCAGTCGCACCAGCCATCTGCCCTGCTAATTTTTGAATGAATTGACACCATGACCGAGATCACGTCCTTAAGAGACATCCCGCAAAAAAATATCTTCCGCAAGGGCGACACCTTTGTGCTGTTCGGCGAGCTGTTCGGCCGCGGCTATGTGAATGGCTTGCTGGACGAAGCGCGCAAGGCGGGCATGAATATCGTCGGCATGACGGTCGGCCGCCGCGATGAAAACATGGCGCTGCGCCCGCTGAACGCGGAAGAGCTGGCCGAAGCGGAAGCCAACCTGGGCGGCCGCATCATCAATGTGCCGCTGATGGCCGGTTTCGACCTCGATGCGCCAGCCGGCGAACCGACGCCGACGGCCCTGCTGGCCGACATGACCCTGAAAAGCTGGCAAGAAGACAAGCTGGACTGGGCGCAGATCGAACGCTGCCGCGAAGCCGGCATCGCCCGCTTCAGCGCTTCCGTGGCGAAAGCCATGGCGGAACTGGACAGCCTGATTCCTGACGGCAGCAATGTGTATTTCGCCCACACCATGGCGGGCGGCATTCCGAAAGTCAAAGTCTTCCTGGCGATTGCCAACCGCATCTACAAAGGCCGCGGCGAGCGCTTCATGTCCTCGCGCGCCCTGCTCGACAGCGACCTGGGTAAATTGATCCTGATGAACTTCGACGAAGTCACGGCCAACACCCTGCAACACCTGATCGACGGCAGCGCCGCCATCCGCGCGCGCATCGAGCAAACAGGCGGCCAGGTGCGCTACAGCGCCTACGGCTACCACGGTACCGAGATCTTGATCGACGGCAAATACCAGTGGCAAACGTATAGCAACTACACGCAAGGCCTGGCCAAGATGCGCCTGGAAAACGTGGCCAAGGCCGCGTGGGAAAAAGGCATCAAAGCGACCGTCTTCAACTGCCCGGAAATCCGCACGAATTCGTCCGACATTTTTGTCGGCGTGGAACTGTCCTTGTTCCCCCTGCTCGTCGCACTGAAAAAAGAAGGCGGCGCAGCCTGGGCCGAAGAGCAATGGAAAATCTGCCAGGGCTTGCTGGAAGACGGCGTCTCGCTGCAAGACTTGCTCGACCGTATCGCCACCTACAACGGCGACGCCACCAGCGTGCAGTTCCGCAACTTCGCCGCCTGGCCGATGGACAACACGCCAGAACTGGCCGACGTCATGATCGGCACCTCGGACGACATCACCAAGCTGCACAAGGACCGCAAGGAACTGATCACCGACCACCTGAGCTCGCTGGTACTGGAAGGCACGGGCCCGCTGATGTTCCACGCCATGTCGGAGCCGCAGGCCCCCGTCATCTGGCTCAACCACGACATCATCGCGCGCCAGCTGAACTCGGTTCACAACTGAGCTTGATGTAGCGTAAGGCAAGCTGCACCACACCGACGGCCCGGCTCATCCCCGGGCCGTCGGCGTTTCCGGCACCGCGTTGTTGTCCGCACGCTGGAATCGGCGCCTTCAAGGATGCTCAATGCTGGTGTAAAACACACGTAAAGCATAAAACTTGCCAGATTGTGACAAATCAGTGATAATGCGTCTCGCGTTGCCGGGATGGCGGAATAGGTAGACGCACGGGACTCAAAATCCCGCGCTGGAAACAGCGTGCCGGTTCGATTCCGGCTCCCGGCACCACAGAACACATCAAAGAAGTACCGATAAAGCCATTAAATCCAATGTAATCAAGGATTTAGTGGCTTTTTTCTTGTCTGATCATTCCGAACACCAGCGATTATTCCCGATAGCGCTGCAGCGAGGCCGCCATGAACCGCCTGCCGCTGCTGCCCTAGCCGCAGCGGGGAAGTACGGCCGCATCACTGAATAGCGGCCGACGATTCCTTGCCATCATCAGTAGCTCATTTCCAGTCCGGCCACCCTGACAACGAAGAAGGTGACGATCCCCAAGGCCAGGAGCGATAGCATGAAGACTGCGACCACCTTGCCGCTGGCGCGCAGCACCGCGCGGTTCTGCTTCGCCTTATCCTGATCCTTCTTCCCTTGATCGTAATGCCACTTGATGGCGAAGAACATGCCCGTGCCGAGCACGAGAGCCTTGAAGGTAACTAAGACTATGGGGGTCCAATCGATCATTTTGCGTATTTCCAGTCTATTACTTGACACTATCTATCGTGAGGAGCACTACCTCAAAACGCTGCTTCAGCAGCTTCTGTTCAAACCATCCCCCAGACATCCTGTTTGACTCTTTCATTATAGCCACCTATGAAATAACAATGGCATCGGGCGCAGTGATGGGCCGAATACGGATGAGAGAGGAGACAACGTCAGCGTCTGCCATGCAAGGATGCTGCAGTACGTTCTGAAGCATACTACTTCAAAACAATTTCCATACATCGAGACAAAATGTCCCAGTTGAAAACCATGCAAGATGATCATTTGGCTATCTGCTTGCCGTGATTGGCCGGGAACGAGGGAGCGGGCACAGCAGCAAGGAAGCTGCCGCATCCGACTAGCCAAACGGCCGCACGCCAAACAGCACGCCATGCAGCCAGAACGCCAGCAGCAGCCACAGCGCGCCCCCGGCGCCGATGGCAATCAAGGTGCCTGGCATGGTGCCGCCCTCGTACGCCACGCCGGCCGCGCGGTCGCGCCGCACGGCGACATACAGATCCACTGACGACCAGGCGAGGAAGCCGCCGAACAGCAGCACGTCGGCCACGCCGCCGTTGGCCAGCAGATGCGCCACGGCCCAGAGTTGCGTGCCCAGCAGCATGGGGTGGTGCACCCAGGTTTTGATGCGGTTGCGCGGCACATTGGCCGCCGCCAGTAAAATCAGCGAGAACAGCATCAGCAGGCCGCTGGCGTGGCGCAAGCCCATGGGTGGCGCCCACAGCACCTGCGGCTGCTGGCGCGCCAGGGCGTAGCCCCAGATGATCAGGCCCAGCCCGGCAAACGCCACAAGCGAATACAGCCCCTTCCAGCGCTTTTCGCCGAGGCGCGCCAGCTGGGCGCTGCGCCAGCCGTCGGCGACGATGCGCACCGAGTGCAAGCCCAGGAACAGCAGCAAACCGAGTATCAGCACCGTCATCGTCTTCCCTCCCAGTCAAAAGCAGCTAAGGAGCATAGACGACGCCATGGCCGGCGTCGTCCGCGCAGATCAACGTTCCTCGCGATAGTAGTCGCAGCCCTCGAACGTGGTGCGCAGCGCCTGCTGCAGCTGGGCGTAGCGCTCGGGCGTCAGGTTGAAACGCACGTCGATCTGGCCGTCGTCATCCATCTGCATGGCCGCCTCGGCATCCATCTGCACGGACAGGCGGTTCGGATGCAAGATCACGGCGTGCATGTGGCCATACCAGGCAAATTCCTGGCCGCAGTATTCAATATAGGGTTCGTCCATGCCCATGGCGACGTCCTGCTCGTCATACTCGTCTGCACGCTGCAGCATCAGGTAGACGGGCTCGCCTTTGCCGGCCGGTGCGGCCAGGGTGGTGATCAGGGCGTCGTCTTCATGAATGACGGACAACTCGGTGGCGGTAAATCCTGCGGACATGGCGTGCTTTCAACAAATAAATGAATGACGCCACCATAGCGCAAAAGCGGTGCAAACAACATGGTGCGCGGCGAATAAAGCGTGCCGCCTATAATGGTCATCCCACCCATATTGCACAGGAGAGCGCCTTGACCGCAGCATCGCCCTACACCATCCGCCGGGCCATCCCCGCCATCGCCACCTACCAGCTGCTGCGCGTGGCCGCCGGCATGAGCGCAAAAAGCACGGCGGCGGCGGCCAAGGGTTTACCGAACTCCCTGTTTGCCGTGCAAGTGCTGCTGGGCGACGAAGTGGTGGGCATGGGCCGCATCATCGGCGATGGCGGCTGCTTCTTCCAGGTGACCGATATCGCCGTGCTGCCCGCGCACCAGGGCAAGGGCCTGGGCAAGCGCATCATGGGCGAGATCATGCAATTCATCGAGACGGACGTCCCGCAAAGCGCGTATGTCAGCCTGATCGCCGATGGCCAGGCGCAAGAGCTGTATGCGCAATTCGGTTTCAAGCATACGGCGCCCGTCTCCGTCGGCATGGCGCTGGTACGCTAGTGCCGGCCTGGCTGGCTGCCAGCATGGCGCTGGCGCTGCTGTTGAGCGCCGCCGCCTGGCGCGCCGAGCGCCTGCTGCAGCGCCGCAGGCGCACGACGCGCTGGCTGTGGCTGGCGGCCATCGCCGCGTCCGCCATCTTGCCCCTGGCATGGCTACCCGGCGTGCTGGCAGCCATGCCTGCGACACAATCGCAGCTGAAACTGGGCTGGTTTGTCTTATCCAGCGGCATGCTGATGCTATTGGTACTGCGCAGCGTCTGGCTGCTGTCGCACCAGCGCCGCTGGCAGAAAACATCGTTACTGGGCACGCCCGTGTACTTGAGTGGCGGCATAGGCCCTTGCGTGGCGGGGCTGCTGCGGCCGCGCATCGTAATGCCCGTCTGGCTGCAACTGATTCCACCCCGGCAGCAGGCGCTGCTGCTGGCGCACGCGCAATGCCGGCTGGCCGCGCGCGACCCGCAATTGCTGGCCCTGGCCTACGCCTTGATCGTGCTCATGCCCTGGAACCTGCCCCTGTGGTGGCAGCTGCACCGGCTGCGCTTTGCCATCGAAGTCGATTGCGACACGCGCATGCTGGCGCACGGCCACGCGTTGCGCGACTATGCCACGGTGCTGCGTCGGCACGGCCAGTATTACTCGGGCTTGACGGGCGCCGCCCCCATCGTGCTGGGCGATCCGCGCGCACTGCGCCGGCGCCGCCATCTGATGGCCAGATTTACCGGGAAGCCGGCGGCGAACTTGCTATAGTAGCGGCAACGCCGCGCGGCGCGCCCGCGTTCCCGGCTCCCCCCTTAGAAATCAGAGAGATACCATGCTTTACCTGCTTGCCATCGTGATCGTCATCGCCCTGCTGTACTACGTCTTCAGCGGCCGCACGCCCGTCAAACCGCTGCACAAGCCGCTCGTTTCGGTACGCCAGTACGTGCCGGCAATTCCCGCAGGCGCCCCCGCGCACCACTGGAACGACGAGGGGCGCTTTGCGGCGGAAGTGGAAAACGAAGCGATGTACCAGAGCGCCATCGCCACACTGGCCGGCGAACACGGTCCCGGCAACGCGGAAGAAAAATGCCTGGCCCTGCTCGTCTGCGACGACGCCAATCCGTTCCAGGACAAGGCCATCGCCGTCTTCATCGATGGCCAACTGGTCGGCTACCTGTCGCACAACGACGCCCTGCGCCTGCGCCGCAACCTGGGCCGCATGGACCTGGTCGGCCAGCTGACCTCGTGCGACGCCGTCATCCGTGGCGGCGGCCTGTGGAACGGCAAGCGCCTGTCGTATGCCGTCTGGCTGGACTTGCAGCCCTACAATTAAGTGAACTCCCGCCACGGCCAGCGTTGTTGCGTCACACAAAGAAGTGCCGGACAGATGGCGCCGGCGCCGATGCAGACCACTGGAAGGGCAAGGAGTTCGATGCCATTATCGCCAGCAGGGGGATCGGCATTTTGATGCACATCAAACAGCTCGCAATTTCCTGGCCGTGACCTTGCGGAAGGCCATGGCCCGTGTTTTTTTGACCCACATCAAGTCCAGCATAAGAAAACCGCCGTCCGGCACGGCAATGCTGGACTTGCCCGTGTTGCCGTTCTAGCCTTGTTGCCATCCTGACTACCGAGTGACACCATGGCTTACAAATCCATCCTCGTCCACGCCGACCTGTCGCGCCATGCGCCGCAGCGCATCGCCATTGCGGCGCGGCTGGCGCACGCGCACCAGGCGCACCTGATCGGCGCGGCGATGACGGGCCTGTCGCGCTTTACCCTGGAAAACAACCGCGGCATGCGCGGCGGCGCCGTCGCGGCGCAGATTTCAGCACTGCACGGCCAGGCGGAACAGGCACTCGACCAGTTCGAAACGCTGGCGCGCCAGGCCGGCGCCGTCTCGCTCGAACGGCGCCTGATCGAAGACGATGAGGATGGCGGCATGGCCGTCAGCGCCCGCTACAGCGACCTGACGGTGCTCAGCCAGCACGACGACAGCGAAGCGCTGCCCGGCGCCATGAGCGACCTGGTGCCGTATGTGATGCTCAACGCGGCCCGCCCCGTGCTGATCGTGCCGCGCAGCGGCCAGTTTGCGGAGGTCAACAACACCGTGGTGGTGGCCTGGGATGGCAGCATGGAAGCGACGCGCGCCATCGGCCACGCCCTGCCGCTCTTGCGCGCGGCGCGCCTGGTGGTGCTGGCCCTGCTGCACCCGCCGGCTGGCCATGCACAGCCGGCCCGCCATCCGGGCGCCGACATCGCCGCCTACCTGAGCCGCCATGGCGTGCCCGTGGAAGTGCGTCCCGCCATCGCCACGGGCGACATCGGCACGGCGCTGCTGGCCATGGCCGCCGAAGTGCATGCGAACCTGCTGGTGATGGGCGGCTACGGCCACGCGCGCTTCCGCGAAATTTTATTGGGAGGCGTCACGGAAACCGTGCTGCGCCAGATGACCTTGCCCGTGTTGATGGCGCACTGACGTCAAAAAGCCGCGCCACCCTGACGGATGGCGCGGCTTTTACCGAAGAACAGCTAGCGCTTAGACTTTACGTTGCGCCACCGCATCCACGACGCACAAGGCCGTCATGTTGACGATGCGGCGCACGGTGGCCGATGGCGTCAAAATGTGCACGGGTTTGGCGCAGCCGAGCAGGATCGGGCCGACGGCGATGCCGTTGCCGGCGGCCGTTTTCACCAGGTTGTAGGCGATGTTGGCCGATTCGATATTCGGCATGACCAGCAGGTTGGCATCGTGCTTCAGTGCCGAGTTTGGCATGATTTTTTCACGCAGCTTGCTGTCGAGGGCCGTATCGCCGTGCATTTCGCCGTCGATTTCCAGGTCCGGCGCACGTTCCTTGATGATGGCCAGCGCGGCGCGCATCTTTTGCGCCGAGGCGCTGTCGCTGGAACCGAAGTTCGAATGCGACAACAGGGCCGCGCGCGGCGACAGGCCGAAGCGGGTCATCTCTTCGGCAGCCATGATGGTGATCTCGGCCAATTGCCCGGCGTCCGGGTTTTCGTTGACGTGCGTATCGACCATCACCAGCTGGCGCTCCGGCATGATCAAGACGTTCATGGCCGCGTAGACATTGCTGCCGGCGCGCTTGCCCAGCACCTGGTCGATGTATTTCAGGTGCAGCTGGGTGGTGCCGAAGGTGCCGCAGATCATGCCGTCGGCGTCGCCCTTGTGGATCATCATCGAACCGATCAGGGTATGGCGGCGGCGCATTTCCAGCTTCGCGTATTCCTCGGTGACACCCTTGCGGCTGGTCATCGCGTAATACGTGTTCCAGTAATCGCGATAGCGCTCGTCGAAGTCAGGGTTGATGACGTCGAAATCGACGCCTTGCTTGAGACGCAGGCCAAACTTCTGGATGCGCGCTTCGAGCACGGGTGGACGACCCACCAGGATAGGACGCGCCAGTTTTTCATCGACCACCACTTGCACGGCGCGCAGCACGCGCTCTTCTTCGCCTTCGGCGTAGACGATGCGTTTGAGTTCGGCCGGCGTCGATTTGGCCATCAGGAACAGCGGCTTCATGAAAGTGCCGCTGCGGTAGACAAATTGCTGCAGGCTGTCCGCGTACGCTTGCAAGTCCTTGATCGGACGCGTGGCGACGCCCGATTCCTCGGCTGCCTTGGCCACCGCTGGCGCGATCTTGATCAGGAGGCGCGGGTCGAACGGCATCGGGATCAGGTATTCAGGACCGAACGACAGGTTGCTGATGCCGTAGGTGGTGGCGACGATGTCGGACTGCTCGGCATGCGCCAGGTCGGCGATCGCGTGCACCACGGCAATTTCCATTTCGCGCGTGATCGTCGTCGCGCCGCAATCGAGGGCGCCGCGGAAGATGTACGGGAAGCACAGCACGTTGTTGACCTGGTTCGGATAGTCCGAACGGCCCGTGGCGATGATGGCGTCGCTGCGCACGGCCTTGACTTCTTCCGGCAGGATTTCCGGATTCGGATTGGCCAGCGCCAGGATCAGCGGGTTCGGCGCCATCTTGCGCACCATGTCTTGCTTCAGCACGCCGCCGGCGGACACGCCGAGGAAAATGTCGGCATCCGGGATGATCTCGGCCAGGGTGCGCAGCGGCGTGTCTTGCGCGAAGCGTTCCTTGTCCGGGTCCATCAGTTCCGTGCGGCCCTTGTAGACCACGCCGGCCAGGTCGGTGACGTAGATATTTTTCAGCGGGAAGCCCAGGTCGACGATCAGGTCCAGGCAGGCCAGCGCCGCGGCGCCCGCGCCCGACACGACCAGCTTGCACTCTTCGATTTTCTTGCCGACGGCTTTCAGGCCGTTCAGGATGGCCGCGCCGACGATGATGGCGGTGCCGTGCTGGTCGTCATGGAAGACAGGAATCTTCATGCGGCTGCGCAACTGGCGCTCGATGTAGAAGCACTCGGGCGCCTTGATGTCTTCCAGGTTCACGCCGCCGAAGGTCGGTTCCAGCGAAGCGATGATGTCGACCAGCTTGTCCGGGTCCATCTCGTTGATTTCGATGTCGAAGACGTCGATGCCGGCGAATTTCTTGAACAGCACGCCCTTGCCTTCCATCACCGGCTTGGCGGCCAGCGGGCCGATATTGCCCAGTCCCAGCACGGCCGTGCCGTTGGTAATGACGGCCACCAGGTTGCCGCGCGCCGTATATTTATAGGCATTCGCCGGATCGATGACGATTTCTTCGCACGGAGCTGCTACGCCTGGCGAGTAGGCCAGCGCCAGGTCGCGCTGGTTGGTCAGTTGTTTGGTGGGCGTCACGCTGATTTTGCCGGGGCGCGGGCACTCGTGATATTCGAGTGCGGCCAAGCGCAATTGTTGACGCAATTCTTCTTTTTTATCAGATGACGAATCCATGCTGTGCAGCCTTCCTGTTTGGTCGATCGGGTGTTCCGGATTTTATCAGACCGATTCTTTCAATTAGCTAGGTATTTTCCGCTAGCCACAGTCTGATATCACGAAAACGCATAACCTAGCATTGTAAGGCCGTCCGGCGGCACAAACGTGCTGAGCAGGAAAAACTATCAAATTTTAGATTTCAATTAGTTTTTATGATAGACGACCAGGGGCACGCCACAGCGGCAAGGCCTCGACGGCGCGCTCAAGATCGTCCATCTCATCCGCGCCCAGGGTGGTGTCGAACGCTGCGGACAGGATGCTGCGCATCAGCGCCAGGCGCGTCGTCGCTTGCTCCTCGTCGATGAAGCGCGTCGTCTCCGCGCAATACTGTGCGCGCCGCAAGGCATCGGCGCCGTCATCGTCGCCGTCGGGATAATAATGGCGGCCGATGTGATGCAGCGACTGCAGCAGGAATTCGATCTCGCGCAGGATGCGCAGCGCATCCTCGCCGGACAGCACGATGCGGCGGTTGGCGGGCAACAGGGAAGGTGGCGCAGCCATATCATCAGCCATGGTGGTACATCTTTCTCGCGGGGAAAAACCGATAGCCTACGCGATTTTTCCTGCCGGCGACGCCAGCCGCGCACCGGGCGCGAAGCGCACGGCGATCAGCAGCAGCAACACCACGCCGCCCGCCATCACCATCCACGCCTGGGCCAGGCTGGACGAATGCTGGCGGATCAGGCCGGCAATGAAGGGCATGCTGCTGGCGATGATGTAGCCGCCGCCCTGCACAAAGCCCAGCAGGGCGCCGGCGCCGGCCGGGTCCGTCACGTGGTCCATGCTGACGATCAGCGACAGGGGGAACAGCGCGCCGATGCCGCAGCCAAGCAGGATCACGGCGGGCAGCGCCAGTTGCGCCGGCGCCACGATCAGGCAAGCCAGGCCGCCCAGCACGGACAACAAGACGGACAGCAGCAGGATGCGGCGGTCGGGAAAGCGGTGGATGATGCTGGAAATGACCAGTCCCGCCAGCACTTCCACCAGGGTCAGGGCACCGAGCAGCAAGCCGCTGTCGGCCGCGCTCCAGCCCAGTTCCGTGTAAAACGGCGGCAGCCAGGCCAGCACCAGCGTGTAGGCGCCCGTGCCGATACCGAAAAACACCATCAACAGCCAGGCGCGGCCACTGCCCACGGGCAGGCTGGCGCCCGCCCCGCTGGCCACGTCCACGCGCGTAGCGGCAGCGCGGCGCCACAGCAGCGCGGCGGCCACGGCGGGCAGCGCCCACAAGGCCAGCAGCGCGTTCCAGCCCCAGCTTTGCGCCAGCGGTGAAGCGGACGCGGCGGCAATGGCCGCGCCACCCATGATGCCGGTCGTATAAAAGCCCATCAACTGGCCCGCCCGCGCGGGGAAATGGCGCTTGATGAAGGCTGGCAGCAAGGCTTGCACCAGTGCGATGCCCAGGCCGCCCAGGGCCGCCGTGGCGATCAGGCCGCCGCTGTCATGCAAGGGCCAGCGCAGCGCGCAGGCGGCAGCGATGATGGCGATGCCGATACCGATGCCACGCGCCACGCCCAAGCGGCGCTGCAGCTGCGCACCCGCCAGCGCGCACACGCCCATGGCGAACACGGGCACGGTGGTCAGCAAGCCCGCGTCGGCATTGCTGATGCCCGTGCTGGCCTGGATGCTGTCGAGCAAGGGGCCGATGGCGGCCAGGATGGGCCGCAAGTTCAAGCCCAGCAGGATGATGGCGGCCACCAGCAGGGCCGAGGAAGCGGAAGAAGAAGGGGAGGCGGCAGGTCGTGCGGATGGCATGGGATAGTCCTTGCCTCGCTGGGAGGCACATGGTTTAATGCGTCATCAATTATGACTCGATGAAAAGTATCTTAACATAAAGATAGAAATCTATCTTGATATCGAGATAAATGGACACCCCATGACAACTACCCCGCAAGAACACACGCGCGCGCAATTTGCCGCAGCACAATGGCAGCGCGAATTACCGCAGATGGATACGCATGCCATGCAACTGGTGGGCCAGCTGGGCACGGTGGCGCAGCTGATGGCGCGCGACTGGCTCAACCCGCTGTTTGCCGAACATGGCTTGCAACCGGGCGAATTCGACGTGCTGGCGACCTTGCGCCGCTCGGGGGCGCCCTACAGCCTGACGCCGACGGCCTTGTACGAAGCGGCCATGCTGTCCTCGGGCGGCATGACCAACCGCATCGACCGGCTGGAAGCGGCCGGCCTGATCGCACGCCAGAAGCACCCGACGGACCGGCGCGGCGTGCTGGTGGCCCTGACGCCGAAGGGATTGGCACTGATTGACCAGCTGGTGCTGCTGCACGTGGAGAACGAACGCGCCATGCTCTCGCCCCTGAGCGCGGACGAGCAGCGCCAGCTCGACCAGTTGCTGGCCAAGCTGCTGCAGGGCATGGCGCAGGCGAAGAAAGTTTAAGGAGCGAGCAGCTGCGCCAGTTCGCGCAGCGCCGCATTGCCGCGCCGGGCCAGGCGCTGCAGTTCGGCAGGGTCGCGGCTGTCGTACAGGGCCTGGACATGGCCCACGCTGGCCGCGTGCAAGTCGATATCGCTGTCGCGGTCCGCAAGCTGGGCGTCGGCCACGTGGCCCTCGACCAGGGTCAGATAGTAATGACGGGGCTTGCCGCGCAAGTTGGCGGCAAACTGCAGCACCAGGCCACTGTCGAACAGCAGGGCGCCGCTGCGGCCACCCTGTTCCAGCAGCACGCGAAACGCCGGCAAGGGCTGCCGCGCCGCGCGCAGGAAACCGGCCAGGTGCACCTGATAACCGAGGTCCAGGCCATTCGCGCCCAGCTGGCCGCGCTGCAGATACGCCTTGAACGACGCCTGCACCTGCCGCTTGCCCCTGCGGAACAGGCGCTCGTCCTCGTACAGGCACAGCTGGCCGCCATCGCTGATGGCGTCGAAGCCCCACGCCACCAGTTCCTGTGCCTCGAAGGAGGCCAGGCCGACGGCTTGCGGGTCGCGCAACCAGCCATGGTCGAGCCAGGATTGCAGCAGGTCGTGAATATCGAGAATGGGCATGGCAGGTTGCTCGGCAGTGGAAAAGACCCGTATTGTAGGCCAGCCTATAATAGCCGGGCCACACCATCACTCAACGCACAGACTACGCCATGGCCCCACACGACGCGCTTTCCGAATTCGACCTGATCAAACACTATTTTGTGCGCCAGCGCCCCGGCCGCGCCACCCTGGGCATCGGCGACGATTGCGCGCTGATTACGCCAGCGGCGGGCAAGCAGATCGCCATCTCGTCGGACATGCTGGTCGAGAACCGGCACTTCTTTGCCGGCGCCGACGCCCGCATGCTCGGTCATAAAAGCCTGGCCGTGAACCTGTCCGACCTGGCCGCCATGGGCGCGCGTCCCGTAGCCTTTACCCTCGCCCTGGCCCTGCCGCAAGCCGAGCGCGCCTGGCTGGCCGGCTTTGCCGAAGGCTTGTTTGCGCTGGCCGACGCGTTTAATTGCGAACTCATCGGCGGCGACACCACCAAGGGGCCGTTGAATATCTGCATCACCGTATTCGGCGAACTGGCACCGGGCCAGGCCCTGCGCCGCAGCGCGGCCGTGGCGGACGACGACATCTGGGTCAGCGGCACGCTGGGCGACGCGCGCCTGGCGCTGGCCGGCTACCGCGTGGAACAGGAACTGGCGCCAGCCGACCTGCTGATGGCTGGCGTGCGCATGCACACGCCCACACCACGCGTGGCGCTCGGTTGCGCGCTGGCCGAAGCGGGCCTCGCGCATGCGGCCATCGACATTTCGGACGGCCTGGTGGGGGACCTCGGGCACATCTTGAAAGCGTCGCAAGTGGGCGCCACCCTGAACGTCGACGCCCTGCCGGCCGGCCCCGTGCTGGCGCGGCAGGAAACCAGCCTGCGCCGCCGCTACACGGCCGCCGGCGGCGACGATTATGAGCTGTGCTTCACGGCGAGCGCTTCCTCGCGCGAAGCCATCGCCGCGCTGGCGACCAGCTGCGGCACGCCTGTCACGCGGGTGGGACGCATCGAGGCCCAATCAGGCTTGCGGCTGGTCGATGCGGCCGGCTTGCCGCTCGATCTGGCGGTGAGTTCGTTCGACCACTTCAGCGATTGACAGATTTATGTTACTGCGCGTCGTTTGCCGCTTCCATTGCAATATATCCAGCAAAAGATGTGATGAAATTCTTCAGGCCTGTCAACTGGGAAAGCTCGACATACGCTCCACTATCAATAGCATCCCTTGGCGTAGCGATAACTGACGCAGCTGTGTAGAGCTGCTCTTGTACCAGACGCTGACACAACACATCATATCGTTTCAGATAGGAGGCGCCTTGAAACTCTGCGAAAACAGGGAAGTGCAGCGACTTGTCCCGCACTGGCGAGCGCGATTTGGGTGCGTCCTCGACAACCATCAGCCACCCGACAAAGGGTTTGGGTTGCAGTCCAAAAGCATTTTCTCGATAGGCTGTCCAGATATCGTGAGCTGTCCCTATTGCCTCCTCAGTCCGATTATTGAAATTATTCCCAAATGAAGGCCCGACCTGGCTCTTTAATTCAATGGCAGCGATAAGGCGTTTTTTATGAATGACCAGGAGATCCCATTTTTTGGTTGGACGAAAGTAACCTGGCAGCGTAACCAGGGAAGAGGCTTGATGGATTTCGGCATGAGAAAGTCCGTTAGCGTTCACCAAATCCAGGATAAGCGACACAAAACCATCAAGATTCTTGCCGCCAGTCACACCCGCGCGCTCACCCTGATCAATGACACCCGCCTCGACCTGTTTCTGCCTGGCCTTCTCCCGATTCCCCCAAAATGCCTTGATTGAATCTATTGCTTTTTGTTCATAATTTGCGAGATCAAGAGCCATAATTTTTCATTCAGTGAGCAAGGGCGGAACGCTCCTGCTCGGTTAACAAATAAAGATCTGCGGTAATTTCGTTACATGCTTCAAAGTTCAATTCAGTGGCAGCCTTGATCAAACGTTCCCTCGTTTGGCCAGGTACATTCTCCCAACGAGGCAAACGTATCCTGCGTAGATATTGCGCTTGAAACCTCAAATATCCACCTCGCATTTTTGTGGAATAAGTAGCTATGAATAAGCGTGCCACATTCGATAAAAGTACTGCTTGCAACGCTTTCAAATCCCATGTATCCGACACAATAAAATACAAATTGTGATGGGGGTAGAGATGGCCTTCTTCAAATGCCACTTGAGCATCTCCCCGGATATCCGGAATAAGGAGTTTGGGGCGATGCGACAAAGATGGAGTAATGCGGTCAATTGTTCTGTACCAACTTCCAGGATTTTTTTTGGCTACATGCCTGCCAAGGATTTTCTCACGATGATTGTCGAGATAACGACGAAGTTTTGGATATTTATCGAGATCAACCAGTCCCCCCTCATCGTTAAACGGATTAATCACACCAAAGCCGCGCCAAACAACATGACCGCTAGCTAAATCCTTGGCCATAGCCAAAGGCAGTTTTCTATCCACTTCGACATCCAGTTCATCAAATTTCCCGATGAAAACCTTGTCTGCCCCAGTAGCAACACCGATTCCAACTTTGCAGCCAACCTCCTCAAGTGCAGGATAAGACTCCTCAAGTCGCCGAATGAGTAACGTTTTATCCGACGAATCAAGTATCCATGGAGCACTACCCGAGACAATTCCAACTATTTCTCTGACTAGGTCACTCACTTCGCCTTGATCGCAGAAAGCAAGTGCCAGACTCCGCAAGAACTTCTCATTCAGTTCCGGCCGCTCTGCAATTCGAGTAGGACCAGGGCGATTTCTCGCAATAACAGTGATAGCCGGGTATGCGCTCACTTCCGAATGAAACGCATCCGCATCCACCATATCTACGTATGCCCGCAATTGAAAACCATTCGATACCATAGCCCTCAGCGGCCCACCGTACTTGTTCTTCATCCAGCGATCAGAGCAGATAAAACTCAACTGTCCCCTATCCTTTAACAGGTAAAGTGAACGTTCGATGAAAGGTATATACAAGTCAGCTCTATCGTAGAGTGTTGTGAAGCGACGGCGGTACTCTTCAAGCAAAGGTCCGGGAATGAGCTCCTGTCGCACGTAAGGGGGATTGCCAACTATGAAGTCAAACTCCGGACGAAGCTCTTCCAAAAGATAGTCGCCCTGCACGAGCCATATACCGGCAATACGGGTCGCTTCATCTTTGTGAAAACTGGAGCTTTCCAGCAAAGCAATAATTTTATTTTTGGTAACAGTATAGCTTTCAGCGTGCAACTCGACCGCCTGGATGCAATGATCAATTGAGCCAATGTCCTCGCCAGCCTGCAAACCACGATGACGCGCTGCCAGCAGCCGCTCGATTGCTGGCAGAAGAAAATCCCCATCACCGAAAGATGGCTCCAGAAGAGACATCGTGTAGAGATCAAGATTAGCTGTGTAGCCGACAAGGTCGAGAATAAAGTCGACCACGACCCGCCGCGTAAAAATGGCACCTCGTTCGTCGATACTCCGAGCATCACTTGTTCCGTGAAACATCGCTGTGCTTGCCCCAAAGCCGGAAAGGGAGAGTTGCTGGTGGGAATTTTTACGTTGATGTACAAGTGTCATATATTGAAGCGAACCGATCAGTGCATGCCAGAAAACAGCAGAAGGCAAACATCGATTCTAACAGCCAAACGGCTCACCCCGGACGCTATCGGAATGCAAGAATGAGGAAAATTACCACTTAGACATCTACAATTAACAAGCCCCTATCCCGGTCTTAATTGTTCGTGATGATGTCACCCCTACCGCACCGCAGCCCGCGCCAGCCCCGGCTGGTTCACCATCCAGTAGTGCTGGAAGGCCAGGCGGATGTTGTCGCGCAGCTGGGTGTCATCCCACGGCTTCGTATAAAAACGGTAGATGGCGCCCCGGTTGATCGAGTCGAGCACGGCTTCCAGACCCGTGTAGCCGGACAGGATGATGCGGATGGTTTCCGGGTACAGCTCTTTGACTTTGCTCAAGAATTCCGTGCCGCTCATGCTGGGCATGCGCTGGTCGCAGACGATCACGTGGACCCTGTGCAGGGCCAGCATTTCAAACCCTTCGGCCGGCGTGCTGGCCGTGAGAATCTGATAGCCCTCGGGGCGGAACAAACGGTGCAGCGAGGACAGCACGTTGACGTCGTCGTCGACGATGAGCAGGGTTTGCGCCGGCTGGGCGGCGGGATCGTGGCCAGGCGGCAGGCCCGCGCCGGCGGCGATCATCTGCCCCAGTTCCAGCGCCGGCAGGGCGCGGCTGAAATAAAAGCCCTGGATCTCGTCGCAGCGGTTGCGCCGCAGGTATTCGAGCTGCGGGCGCGACTCCACGCCCTCGGCCACCACGCTCAGTTTCAGACTGTGCGCCATGCTGACGATAGCCAGCGCGATGGCCGCGTCGTTCGGGTTGCTGGTGATGTTGCGCACGAAGGCGATGTCGATTTTCAGCTTGTCGATGGGGAAGCGCTGCAAATACGCGAGGCTCGAGTAGCCGGTGCCGAAATCGTCGATGGCCACCTTGACGCCGATTTTTTTCAATTTCCCCAGCACGACGATGGTGCGCTCGGCGTTCGACATCAGCGCCGTTTCCGTCAGCTCCAGCTCCAGCAGTTCCGCCGCCACGCCGTACTGCGCCAGCGCGCGCGTCACTTCGCCTTCCAGGTCGCCTTCGGCAAACTGGCGGCTCGACACGTTCACGGCCACGCGCACGGGCCCCACTTCGCTGTCGCGCCACTCGGCGATCTGGCGGCAGGCGGCCTGGATCACCCAGGCGCCCACGCGCACGATCAGGCCCGTGTCTTCCAGCACCGGCACGAATTCGGCCGGCGCCACCAGGCCGTAGCCGGGACGGCGCCAGCGCAGCAGCGCTTCCACGCCGCTGATGCGGCCCGTGCGCAAGTCCACCTTGGGCTGGTAGTAGAGGATGAACTGCTCGTGTTCGAGCGCATGGCGCAGCGCCAGTTCCAGGTCCAGGCGCGCCAGCACCTGCACGTTCATGCCGGCCGTGAAAAAGCGGTAACCGTCGCGCCCCGCCTGCTTGGCGCCGCCCATGGCCGTATTCGCGTATTTGATCAGCGTTTCCGGGTCGGTGGCGTCGTCCGGATACATGGCGATGCCGATGCTGGCCGTCAGGGTGGCCGCGTGGCCGCGCAAGTCGAACGGCGCGCGCAAGGCTTCGCGCACCTGGTTCGCTACCGCCACGGCTTCCTGCTGGTTGCGGCTCATGGTCAATATGAGCGCGAATTCATCGTTGCCCAGGCGCCCCACCGTGTCGCGCAGGCGCACGCATTCGACCAGGCGGTTGCTGAACTGGCGCAGCAGCTCGTCGCCCAGCGCCGCGCCCAGGGTGTCGTTGATGCTTTTGAAGCGGTCCAGCGCGATGAACAGCACCACGATGCGCCAGCTTTTCTCTTGCGCCAGTTCGACGGCCTGGGCCAGCGTCTGGTAGAACAGGCTGCGGTTCGGCAGCCCCGTCAAGCCATCGTAATGGGCCAGGTGCTTCAGGCGCTCCTGCGCCTGGCGCCGCTCGCTGATGTCGCGCGCCACGGCGATCAGCAGCAGGCCACCCGTGGCATGGCCGCCGGCCACGGGCGCCTGCGCATACCAGTGCCAGCCCAGTTCCACGGGCACCGGGCTCAGGTCGCGCCGCAGCAGTTCGCATTCCGTCACTTCCGTGGCCAGGTGGGCCGCGCCGCCCGGCAGCGCGGCCAGGGGCGGGGCCGGCGGTGGCGGCAGCAGGGTACCGGGCGCCAGCGCCAGCAGTTCGGCGCGCGCATAGCCGAGCAGGCGGCACGCGCCATCGTTGACGTCGACCAGGGTCATGCCCAGCACGTCAACGAGGAAGATGGCGTCGGTGGTGGCGTCCATGGCGCCGCGAAAGCGCTGCAATTCGGCCGTGCGCTGGCCCACCGTGCGTTCGAGCAAGGTGTTGTAGTGGCGCGCGGCGCGGTGCAGCAACCGCACTTCGAGCATGTTGCGGATACGCGTGAGCACTTCGAGCGCGTCGAAGGGCTTGCTGATGAAGTCGCGCGCGCCCGCTTCCAGCGCCGCCAGCTTGGCGTCCGGGTCGGCGGCGATCACCAGCACGGGCAGGTAGCCTTCCAGCTCCAGCGGGCGCAAGGCATCCATCACGTCGTAGCCGCTCATGCCGGGCATCACCAGGTCGAGAATGATCAGGTCAAACTGGTGGCGCTGGTGCAGGCCGGCCACGGCGCGCGCGTCGAGGGTGCTGCTGATGGCCGAGTAGCCGCCGCTGCCCAGCAGGTGCTCGAGCAGGCGCAGATTGACGTCCTGGTCGTCGACGATGAGAATTTTCGCCGCATAGATATCGGCCTGGCTGATCATGGCGTGCCTGCTCCCTTTTGCCGGCGCTGCTGCGCCACATAGGCCAGGGTGCTGTTGATCGCCTCGGTAAATTCATCGAGGTTGATCGGCTTGGTCAGATAGCGATAAAAGCCCAGCGCCATGCTGCGCTCGACGTCGCCCGGCATGGCGTTGGCCGTCAGGGCGATGACGGGAATGTGCGCCGTACGCGGATCGGCGCGCAGCAGTTTCAGCGCGTCCGTGCCGTTCACATGCGGCAGGTTGATATCCATCAAGATCAGCTGCGGCAAATGCGTGCGCGCCATCTCCACACCCAGGCGGCCATCCGTGGCCGTCAGCAGCTGCAATTGCGGGCAGTAGCGCACGATTTCCTCGACCAGGGTCAGGTTGGCGGGATTGTCTTCCACATATAGCAAGGTCACGGGGGCGCTGTGCTCGAGCAGCGCGCCGGCCAGGTCCGGCCGCGGCAACGCCGGAGCGGCGGGAAGGGGCACGGCGTCGACCACGCGCAGCTCGATCCAGAAAATGCTGCCCTCGCCGGGCGCGCTGGAGACGCCGATGTTGCCATCCATCAATTCCACCAGGCGCTTGGTGACCACCAGGCCGATGCCGCTGCCTTCTTCCGTGCCGCCCTCCTGCCCCAGCCGGTTGAAGGGCTGAAACAGCAGCGCCAGCTGTTCGGCATCGAGACCCACGCCCGTGTCGCGCACGCTGATGCGCACGCGTCCGCCCGCGTGCGGCACGCACTCGATGGCCACCTGCCCCTGCTCGCGGTTGTACTTGAGCGCATTCGACAGCAGGTTCAACAGAATTTGCTTGAGGCGCGTGCGGTCGGCCAGCACGTTGAGGGGGCAGGCATCGGGGAAGGCCATGCCGATGCCGCGCTGGCTGGCCAGCGGCGCGATCATGTCGCGGCATTCCTGCAAGATGGCGTCCAGGCCCACCGGTTCCAGCGACAGGCTGACCGTGCCCGACTCCACCTTCGCCAAGTCGAGGATTTCATTGATCAAGGTCAACAAATGGCGCCCCGATTTGAGGATATGGCCGGCGAATTCCTTCTTTTGCTCCAGGGTCGACGGCAGGCGGTCGGAACTGAGAATTTGCGCGAAGCCCAGGATGGCGTTCAGCGGCGTGCGCAATTCATGGCTCATCGACGACAGGAAGGCCGACTTGGCATAGTTGGCGCTGCGCGCCTCTTCCATCGCCATGGCCAGTTCGCCATTCGTCATTTCCAGCTGCATCGTGCGCTCGTGCACGCGCACTTCCAGTTCCTGGTTCAGGCGCATGACTTCCTGCTGCGCCTCGGTGCGCTGCTCGCCCTCGCGCGCCAGTTCGCCGTTCGAGCGTTCCAGCGCGTGCGTGCGCAGCTCGATCTCGGCCAGCATCTTGTTGAAGGAATCGACCAGCTGCGCCACTTCGTCGTCGCTGAGCTTGCGCGCGCGGCGCGAGTAGTCGCCCGTCTCGATCACTTCGCGCGCCACATCGGCGATATCGAGGATGGGCTGCGTGATGACGAAATCGAGGCGGCGCAGCAGCAGCAAGGCCACCAGCAGCGCCAGCACCGTCACGCCCAGCGCGATGGCCAGGTAATCGGCCGTGCGGCCGGACAGCTCATAATCGGCGCGCAGATACACGGTGCCCAGCAGCTCGCCATTGTCGACGATGGGCTTGAACAATTCCACCGAGCTGCCGGCGATACTTTCGCCTTCCTTGCCCACCTTCGCCGGCAGCGCGCCCACGCGCTCGTTCGCGCGATAGCTGGCAAACAGGCTGCCGTCGGCCTTGTACAGGGCGCCGGCCGTCACGCGCGGGCGGATGCGCATCAGGTTGAGGTTTTCCTGCGCCAGGCGTTCGTCGTCGAAGGCCAGCGCGGCCGAACTCATGTGCCCGAGCAGCTCGGCCTGGGTACTGATATCGGCCACCAGGTTGCGGTGATAGGCGCGCAAGTCGTAGACGACGATGGTGCCCAGCGAGATGACGAGCGCCACCAGGGTGGTCAGTAAGACCACCGACATCAGCTTGTGGCGGATGGAACGCAGTCGCAGCATGGTCAGGCGCCCCCCGTCTGCACGCGATAGGCCGCCAGCAGCATGCGCGCGCTGATGCGGATATGCGCCTGCGCCACGGGTTTTAAGGCCACGTCGAAGCGCACCTTGTCGTCGGCCATCACAAAATTGATCATGCTGCCCATCGCGTAGACCTCATCCGAATCGGACACCGTCAACAACGCCAGGCCACGGCTGGCGGCCAGCATCTCCTGCAGCGCCGTTTTTTCCAGCGCGCCCAGGTACAGCACGTGCAGGCCGGCCAGCGCTTCGCCGCGGCGCACTTTTTTCACCTGCACGGCGCGGCCGTTGACGCTATGCCCGGCCACGCTCTGTTCGAGCTGCTCGGCCAGCGCATCGGCGCCCGCCACGCCGATCACCAGCGGAGAGTCGGGCCGGACAAAACTGCCGTCTGGCCACTCGACATAACCGGCAAACTTGTACAGATACCCGGCCTTGACCTGGCGTTCCAGCTCCCCCGGCACCTGCGATCGCGCATCGGCGCACAGCACGCCCAGGAGCAGCAATAGCCAGCCCAAGCGCAGGGAGCGGCGGCCGGCGCCGCGCACGGGGCGGCGCAGGGGGCCAGGATGACGCCACCAGGACCAGTTCAGAATTGCCATGACTACCGAGTAAAGAGAATGCATACGAAGGCGCGGCACCATGCCGCTTGCCGGTTCGGGCGATGCACACCAGGGTGGCGCAGCGACACAGCGCCTGCCGGCCCAAAGTGGTAGCAAATGTATAAAAGAGTGTACGCATTTTCGCTGGTACCGGGGAAAGTTTCTTTTACCGTTGAGCATGCTACAGTCTCGCCACCCTTACCACCGCATGCAGGAGTCCTCCATGAGCAACGCACTCGCCCCCCTCTCCTCCGCCGTCGGCCTGGCCTTGCAGGCGAAGGGCCTGCTGCTGGCCACGGCCGAATCGTGCACGGGCGGCGGCGTGGCCCAGGCTGTCACCGACATCAGCGGGTCGAGCGCCTGGTTCGAACGGGGCTTCGTCACCTATTCCAACGGGGCCAAAAGCAGCATGCTGGGCGTGCCCGCCGAGCTGATCGCCGCACACGGCGCCGTCAGCGAGGAAGTGGCCGCCGCCATGGCACAGGGAACGCTGGCGCACAGCGAGGCCCAGGTGGCCGTCTCGACCACCGGCATCGCCGGCCCCACGGGCGGCGTGCCCGGCAAGCCCGTCGGCACCGTCTGCTTCGGCTGGGCCATGGACGGTCGCGTGCAGACGCAGCGGCTGGTGTTTGCGGGCGACCGGCAAGCCGTGCGCGAGCAGGCCGTCCTCCATGCGCTGCAGGGGCTCTTGCGCTTTATCCAGTAGCGTCGGCGATGCAAGCGCGGTCGCGGCCCGCCTGCTTGGCCGCATACAGGGCGCTGTCGGCGCGCAGCAGCAAGTCGTGGCGGCCGGCGCCGTGGCGCGGATACTCGGCGATGCCGGCCGAAAAGGTGCAGCCCGTCAAGCTGTGTGGCGCCTGGCGGATCAGCAACTGGCGGTAGCGCGCGGCGATATCGTCGATCTTGTGCGCGGCGATGACGCTGTCGGCTTCGCGCAACAGCAGGCAGAATTCCTCGCCGCCATAGCGGCACACCATGTCGCTGCCGCGCAGCTGGCTCTCCACCAGGCGCGCGAACTGGATCAGCACTGCATCGCCAAAGTTGTGGCCATACGTATCGTTGACGCGCTTGAAAAAATCCAGGTCGATGATGGCGATGGCCACCGGCGCATCCGCATCGGCCTCGTGCAAAATGGCATTGAGGCAAGTTTCAAAATGGCGGCGGTTGTACAGGCCCGTCAAGTGGTCGCGCATGGCCTGTTCCTTCAGGCTGTCCTGCAGCGCATTGACGTGCAGGATCTGGTGCGCCAGTTCGCGGTTCAGGTGCTCGAGCTTGACGTTCTCCGTCTCGCGCGCCGCCTGCAGCTCCAGCGCCTTGTCGCGCTCGGCTTTCAGGCTGTGCATTTCCTTTTCCAGGTTGCGCATCAGGCTGCGCGAGGCGCGCGCCGACTTGCTGCTGGCCTCGTAGGCGGCCTGGTATTGCTGCAGGAAACCATAGGCGATTTGCCATTCGCCCAGCTGGGCATTGATCTCGGCCAACCCCCGCAAAATCTGCTGCTGGTGAAACGGGTTGCGCGTCCAGCTCAGCAGGCTGTGCGCCTGCGTCAGCGAGGCCAGCGCCTGCGCCGTCTGGCCCGCGTGCAGGTCCAGCTTGCCGCGCACCAGCCACGCATGCATCTGCTCTTCCAGGTCCTGGCCGCGGCGCGCATATTCTTCGGCGCGCAGCAGCAGTTGCAGCGCGCTGGCAGGCTGCTGCAGCAAGATGGCGGCGTGCGCGGCAACGCAGAATAAAAAGGCGCGCACGGCCAGGTCTTCTTCCGGCCACTCGTAAAACGGCTCCACCAGCGCCAGCGCCTCGGCCGGCTTGCCCGTCGCCAATAAACACATGGCCAGGTTGGCCGAGACGATGGTTTGCTGGTATTTGAGCTTTTGCGTGCCGATGATCCCGAGCGCCTCGACCAGCAGGGGAATCGCATCTTCATCGTTGCCCAGGTCATGCTGCGACGACGCCAGGTTCGACAGGCTGTTGACCCGGTGCGCGGGGCTGCCGAAGCGTTCGGCGATGTCCAGCGCCAGCAAAAAATTGCGCGGGCCGTCCTGCGTATCGCCACGGTTCAGGGCATCGACGCCCAGGCGCGCATATAGCATGAACTTGTGCAGCGAGTCAGGTATCTGCGCGGCCTGGCTGCGCGCTTGCAGGAAATGCTGCTCGGCATCGGCAAAGTCGCCGCGCCGGCTCGCATACGCGCCCTGCAGGGCGGCCACTTCCATGCCCCCTTCCAGGTCGCCGCTGTGCTGGAAATACGCGCGCAGGCGCTCGCACGACGGTTCAGCCTCGCCAGCGTAATACGCCAGCCAGCAATGATTCAGTTCCGCATACGCGCCGCCGCGCGCATACTGTTGTCGTTGCGCCGCCGCCAGCGCCATCTGCGCCAGCCGGCGCGCCTGGCGGCGGTTGCCGACCAGGCAAGACAGGGCTTGCTGATTCAAACGGTCAATGTCGGCTTTATCGAGACTGGAGATCGGCACTGCGTCCTCGTTCACACTCTGGGGGTGGATTTTTCACACAAAACTTGCTCTATATCAATGGTATCCTGATTAACATCATAACCAGATTCGCTGTTCCGCATGGCATATTCGCAAACGATTGTGGTAAAAATGCCAGTCGTGGCCTGGCCTGGCGCCCGCGCCGCTGTCACGAATCTTTGATTGTCACTGACGCAACAACTTGGAGTAGTCGCAATGCAAAACACGGTACATTTCATCCTGCAGGGCAAGGGCGGCATCGGCAAGACCCTGGTATCGACCCTGCTGGCCCAATGGATAGGCGGCAAGGACGACACGCCCTTGCGCTGCTATGACACCGATCAGGAAAACGCCACGTTCTCGCGCTACAAGGCGATGCAGGTCAAGCACGTGCCCGTGATGACGGATGCGCGCAACATCGACCCGAAACGCTTTGACGCGCTGATGATCGACATCCTCGACACAGATGGCAACTGCGTGATCGACAATGGCGCGAATACCTTTTCGCCGCTGATGGGCTATCTGCTGGAAAACGATTGTTTCTCGCTGCTGGAAGAATCGGGCCGCAAGGTGTACATCCACACCATCGTCGGCGGCGGCGACACCTTGCACGATACGGCCACGGGTTTTGTCGCCACGGCGCAAGCGACGAAAGTGCCGCTGGTGCTGTGGCAAAACGAACACTTCGGCCTGCTGCAATCGGCGTCCGGCAAGCAGTTTATCGAATCGCAGTCGTATGCCGACAACCGCGCGCGCGTCAAGGGCAGCATCACCTTGAGCCAGCGCAATCCCGACACCTTCGGCGCGGATGTCAAGAAAATGAATACGGCACGCCTGACGATGCAGGAAGTGATGCAGAACGACAAGTTCAACATCATGGAAAAACAGCGCATCAAGGTCGTCTACCGCGACATCTTCGAACAGCTCGACAAGGTGCAGTGGTAGATGGACCAGCACAAACTGCGCAGCCATGTGTTCGACAAGACGGGCATCAAGATCGACGTCGATGACCCGATATTCGCCCTGGTGGCGCTGAACGAAGCGGTGCTGGCGGAAACCGTCGAGCGCCAGCTGGCTCTGCTGGACGCCGCCACGCAGGCGCTGGCGGCGCAAGCGCGCGCGGCGGGCGGCTTGCCTGAGCTGCCGCCCGCGTCCTTGGCCAGCCTGGCCAGCCCTGCCGATAATGCGGCGGCGCCAGCCGCCGGCTTTACGCCGCGCGAATGGCGTTTGCTGGGCGCGGCCGCCATCGTCTCCGTCGCCTGCGCGCTGCTGGTGCTGGGCGGCGCGGCCCTGCTGTATAAACTGTAGCACCGAGCGTAGCACTGTCGCGCTGCGCCAGCCACGAGCGAAGCGCAGCGTCTTCCCCCCACCCTAGCCTGGAAGCATGCATGAAACCGATCAAATTGCTGGCCATACCCGCCCTGTTGCTGTCGCTGTACGGCGCCCCCCTGAGCCTCGCCCATGCCGCCGCTGCGGCCGTCGCGACGGCAGCCACGAGCGTGCCAAATGTTGCGTACGAAAAATACACGCTGCCGAATGGCCTCGACGTGATCCTCGTGGAAGACCATAAATTGCCCGTCACGGCCGTCAACGTCTGGTATCACGTGGGGCCGGCCAATGAAGCGCCGGGCCTGACGGGCTTTGCGCACTTGTTCGAACACATGATGTTTGCCGCCACCAAGCACGTGCCGCGCGGCATGGCCGACCAGTTGCTGGAAGGCGCGGGCGCCACCGATTCGAACGGCAGCACGGATTTCGACCGCACCAATTATTTCGACACGGTGCCGTCGAACCAGCTGGAACTGGCCTTGTGGGCCCATTCCGACCGCATGGGCTATCTGCTGGACGTACTCGACCAGACGGCGCTGACGAACCAGCAAGACGTGGTGCGCAACGAACGCCGCCAGAGCGTGGAAAACGCACCGTATGGCATCGTGCAGGAAGCCCTGTACCACCAGCTGTTCCCGAAGACCCACCCGTATTACGCCAGCGTCATCGGTTCGCATGCGGACATCCAGAACGCGAAGCTGGCCGATATCAAGGAATTCTTTACCAAATACTATGGTCCCAACAACGCCAGCCTGGTGATCGCCGGCGACATCGACAAGGCGAAAACCAAGCAACTGGTCAACAAATACTTCGGCAGCTTCAAGAGCGGCCCCGCCGTGCCGAAACCCGATGTCGTGACGCCACCCATCACGCAGGAACGCCGCATCGTGGTGCAGGACCGGGTCGAGTTGCCGCGCGTCTTCATGGCCTGGCTGACGCCGTCCGCCTACGCCAAGGATGATGCGGAACTGTCGATGGCCGCGCACATCCTGGCCGGCGGCAAGTCCAGCCGCCTGTATAAATCGCTGGTGTACGACAAGCAGATCGCGCAGGACGTGGGCGCGAACCAGAGCTCGAACGCCCTCACCTCGGTGTTCAGCGTGGACGTGACGGCCCGCCCTGGCCACCAGCCCGAGGAAATCGAGCAAGCCATGCAGGCGGAGCTGGAGCAATTGCGCGCCAAGGGACCCAGCGAGAAAGAACTCGAGCGGGCCCGCAACAGCATCGAGACGAGCATGCTGAGCCAGGTGGAAAAAGTGGGCGGCAACGCCAACCTGATGAACCAGTACAACCAGTACCTGGGCGACCCCGGCTACCTGGCTAAGGATATCGAACGCTACCGCCAGGTGACGGCGGCCGGCGTGCAGCGCGCCGTCGACACTTACCTGAAAAACCAGGCGCGCGTGGTCGTGTATGGCGTGCCGGGCACGCCGGACCTGGGTCCGGAAGTGGCGACGCCGGCACCGGGCAAGGTCAAGGCGGCGCCGGGCACGGCCATCAATGCGGACGAGCCGTGGCGTAACAAGGTGCCGGCCGCCGGTCCCGCGCCGAAGATTGTGCTGCCGCAAGCGACGTCCTTCACGCTGAGCAATGGCTTGACCGTGATCCACAATTTCAACCCGGCCGTGCCGCTGATTTCCAGCCAACTGGTGGTAAAAAGCGGTTCGGGCGCGAATCCGCTGGCGCAGCCGGGCTTGTCCAGCTTTACGGCGCAACTGCTGCCGGAAGGCACGGCCACGCGCAGCGCGCCGCAGATCGCCGACGACGTGGCGCAACTGGGTGCCTTCCTGGGCACGGGTTCCGGTGCGGATGCCTCGTTCGCCCAGCTGACGTCGCTGAAAACCACCTTCCCGCAAGCGCTCGACGTGCTGGCCGACGTGGTGCAGCACCCGCAATTCCCCTCGGCCGAGGTGGAACGCCAGCGCGCCAGCCGCATCGGCGAACTGGCGCAGCAGCGCGAAAACGCGGGGGCCGTGGCGGCCCGCGTGGAAGCGGCCGCCCTGTATGGCCCGCAACATCCGTACGGCACTATCCAGCTGGGCACGGAAGCGGCCCTGAAAGCCACCAGCCGCGCCGACCTGCAGGCGTTCTGGCAGCAGCATTACGTGCCCAACAATGCGGCCCTGATCGTCTCGGGCGATATCGGCGCCGCGGAATTGAAGAGCCTGGCCGAAGCCAAGTTCGGCAGCTGGAAGGCGGGCGCCGTGGCGCCTTCCGTGACGGCGGCGCCGGCCACGACGAAAGCCAGGCTGATCCTGGTCGACAAGCCGGGCGCGCCGCAGACGGCCGTGCGCCTGTCGACCATCGCCGTGGCCCGCACGACGCCCGATTATGCGCCGCTGCAAGTAATGAATGCGGCGCTGGGCGGCTTGTTTACGAGTCGGCTGAGCAATAATCTGCGCGAAGAAAAGGGCTACACGTATGGCGTGCGCTCGCAATTCCAGTACCGCAGCCAGCCAGGCCCATTCTCGATCGCGGCAGGCGTGCGCACCGATGTGACGGGTCCGGCCGTGTCGGAAACCTTCAAGGAAATCCGCGCCATGATCGCCAAGCCGTTAACGGCCAGGGAATTGTCGAATGCGCGCAATTCGCAGGTGCTGTCGCTGCCGGGCCAGTTCGAGACGAATGCCAGCATCAGCGCCAGCATGGCCAACGTGTATATCTACGGCCTGGGCCTCGACTACTACGCGACCTTGCCGCAGCGCTTTGCGGGCGTGACGGACAAGCAGGTGCAACAGGTGGCAAAGAAATACCTGCAGCCGGAAAAGCTGATCGTCATCGGCGTGGGCGACAAGGCGAAGATCGCCCCGCAATTGTCGAAGCTGAAGCTGGCGCCCGTGGAATTGCGCGATGCGGAGGGGGCAGTAAAGTAAGTTCTGGGGTCAGACCCGTCGGGTCTGACCCCATTGCTAGCGGCGCTTGAACAGCGCCGCTTTATCCACCAGCGCCGCGATCGCCACACCGGCCGTGTAGGCGATCAAGTCGGCCCAGCCGAAGGTGGAGCCGAGCACCAGGTGCCCCAGCGGATGCGCACGCAACTCGACGAGCCAGGGCGCCTGGACCAGCTGGCCGAATTCCACGGCAAAGCAGATCAGCAAAGACCACAATGCCAGCTGCCACGTGCGCATGCGCGTGGCGATGATGCCCAGCGCAAAGACGATCATCATGGCCCACAGGGCGTCGCCCGGATACTTGCCGAGCGCGGCGGGAAGATATTGGGGATAAGCGCGCGAGGCCAGGCCCAGCGCGATGACAGCCACGGTTGCGCCCACCTGCAGCAGGCGGCGGCGTTCAGGTTTTACCAGGAACATATTTCCATTCAAAGACACAATTCGGGCCGAACCATTGCGGCCCGTCCGATATTGTACTGCGCCTGCCCTGCCTGCCTGGCGCCTATTTCGCTATGACAAGTTCAAGCGGGGCCACCTGCGCAGCCCCGGCGGACGGATAGGTTCTCAGTCGCCCAAGCCCGCATACAGCGCCGTGCTCAGGTAGCGCTCGCCAAACGACGGGATGATGGTGACGATGGTCTTGCCCGCGTTTTCCGGGCGGCGCGCCACTTGCAGGGCGGCCCACAGGGCGGCGCCCGACGAGATGCCGACCAATAAACCTTCGTCGCTGGCGGCCAGGCGCGCCGTGGCGAAGGCGTCGTCGTTCTTCACGCAGATGATTTCATCGTAGATGGCCGTGTTCAAAATCTGCGGTACGAAACCGGCGCCGATGCCCTGGATCGGGTGCGGGCCCTTGGTGCCTTTCGACAGCATCGGCGACGCTTCCGGTTCCACGGCAATCACTTGCAGACCGGGCTTGCGTTCCTTCAACACTTCGCCGATGCCGGTGATCGTGCCGCCCGTGCCGACGCCGGCGATGACGATGTCGACTTGTCCATCCGTATCGCGCCAGATTTCCTCGGCCGTCGTGGCGCGGTGGATGGCGGGATTGGCAGGATTGTTAAATTGCTGCAGCATCAGGTAGTGCGGCGCGGCCGCCACCATTTCCTCGGCCTTACGGATGGCCCCCAGCATGCCTTCGCTGCCCGGCGTGAGCACCAGCTCGGCGCCGTAGGCGCGCAGCAGGATGCGCCGTTCGCGGCTCATGGTATCGGGCATGACGAGGGTGCAACGGTAGCCGCGCGCGGCGCAGACCATGGCCAGCGCGATGCCCGTGTTGCCACTGGTAGGCTCGACGATGACAGTATCGGCATGGATCTTGCCTGCCGCTTCAGCAGCGACGATCATGGACAGGCCGATGCGGTCCTTGACGCTGTGCGCAGGATTGTAGAATTCGAGTTTGGCCAGGATGGTAGCCACGCTGCCGGCGGCGATGCGGTTGATGCGCACCAGGGGGGTGTTGCCGATCAGTTCAGTGACGTCGTTGGCGATGTTCATGGGAGTCTCCACAGCAATTACAGAAGAATCCAGTCTACCGCTTTTTCACGGCAGCGCACGCGGTGCGCTGCCGAAACTGAACAATTACTTCACGTCCAGCAATTCCACGTCGAAGATCAGTGCCGAGTTCGGCGGAATGTCGCCATTGCCGGCGCCGCGCGGGCCGTAGGCCAGTTCGCCTGGAATGATCAGGGTACGCTTGCCGCCCACTTTCATGCCGGCCACGCCCTGGTCCCAGCCCTTGATGACCATACCCTTGCCGAGCGGGAAGTCAAACGGGCCACGGCCCACGGAGCTGTCGAACTTCTTGCCGCGCGAATCTTTCGCCAGGGGACGGTACAGCCAGCCCGTGTAGTGCACGGTGACGTTGTTGCCGGCGGACGCTTCCTTGCCGGTGCCGACCTTGTTGTCGATCACGATCAGTTTATCGGCGACAGGGCCGGGGCTCAGCGAGACGGCGGAGGCGGGAACAGGCGCTGGTGCCTGTGCCTGCGCCAGCGACGCGGCGACGGAGCAGATCAGGGCAAACAAAACGGAGCTACGCGTCATGATGGTTTCTTTCAGTGAGTTTCGGTAAGATCCCTGCAGTCCAGATAGCGCAGGGACAACAATAATAGCAAACCGCTGCCCGAAGTTGAAAACCCTGTCACAAGACTTACACTTTCCACGCCCGCTGCCGGAATGGACTTAGAGGTCCGGCAAGGCCGAGGCACCAGGCTGGCGCAAGCTTTTCAACACATGAGCGGCCGCCACCATGCCGAAGCTGGCCGTCACCACCACGCTGGAACCGAAGCCGGCACAGTTCAGGCCCGTGACGCCGGCCGGCGCGCTGCCATCGATGGCGCATGCTTCGGCGCTCTCGGGCGTGCTCAGCGGTTCCATGGAAAACACGGCGTCGACATTGAATTTGTTTTTCACGCCACGGGGGAAACCATATTCGGTACGCAACAGTTTGCGTACACGCTTGAGCAGCGGTTCCTGCTCCGTTTTCGACAAATCGCGCACGGCGATCAGGGTCGGGTCCGTCTGCCCGCCCGCGCTGCCGATGGTCAGCATGGGAATGTTGCGCGCACGGCAGTACGCGATCACGGCCGCCTTGGCCTTGGCATTGTCGATGGCGTCGACCAGATAGTCGAAATCGCGCCCGCCCAGCAACTGCTCCAGGTTATCGGGGGCAATAAAATCCTCGATCTGCGTGACCTGGCACAAGGGGTTGATCAGCTCGATACGTTCGGCCAGGGCCGTGATCTTGGCCTTGCCGATGGTGTCGCTCATGGCCTGGATCTGGCGATTGATGTTCGATTCGGCAACATTGTCGAGGTCGATCAGGGTCAGGCGGCCGATGGCGCTACGCGCCAGCGCTTCGACGATCCAGGAACCGACGCCGCCCACGCCGATCACACACACATGGGCGGCACGGAAGCGTTGCAACGCGGGGGCGCCGTACAGGCGGGCAATGCCGCCGAAACGCCGTTCAAAATCGATCTCGGTCAAGTCCATGGAAATTAGTTCATTGGTGGAGGTATGCATGGCGCCATTTTAACGGACACTGCGCTGGCAGATATTCTAAAATAGCCAAATTGACACAGCGACAAGCCGCATTGTCGCCGCGCCCCCACACCGCCCACCACGAGAACTCGCCATGACCTCTCCCCTGTTCGACTCCGTTCCCGGCTTTGACCAGCCCATCGCCGTGCTCAAGCATTGCCACGACAAGATCCGCAAGCAGCTGACGACCCTGCAAAATCTGCTGGGCCACCTGGGACAGAACGGCAACACGCCGGAAGCGCAGCAGGCGGCCAAGGCGGTGTTGCAGTATTTCAATAAAGCCGCCCATCTGCACCATGATGATGAAGAGCAAGACCTGATGCCCATGCTGCAGGTGACGGCCACGGGCGAGGACGCAGCCCTGCTGGCCACCCTGGTGCCGGAAATCCTGGCCGACCACCAGCGCATGGACCAGGCCTGGCTGACCCTGCGCCCGGAACTGGATGCCATTGCCGCCGGTACGGACTCGCAGCTGTCGCACGATGGCGTGCGCGACTATGTCGCCGCCTACCAGGCCCACATGGCCAAGGAAGAGGGTCAGCTGGCGCCGATGGCCAAGCGCCTGTTCAGCGCGCAGCAGATGGAGCAGCTGGGCACGGCCATGCAGCGCCGCCGCGGCATCGCGCCCGATGCGCCGGAAGCGCCTGCAGTGCCGGACGCGGCCGCCGCGCTGGCAGCCATGCGCACCGATTACGTGCAATCGAGCCTGAGCGAGACGGATGTGCTGGCAGATCCCATCGCCATGTTCCAGAAATGGTTTGCCGAAGCCGTCAAGGCCCAGGTGATGGAGCCGAACGCGATGGACTTGTCCACCGTCACTCCTGATGGCAAGCCCAGCTCGCGCATCGTGCTGATCAAGCAGTTCGACGAGCGGGGCTTTACCTGGTACACGAATTACCACAGCGACAAGGGCCAGCAGCTCGAGCACAATCCCAACGCCGCCCTGCTGTTCTTCTGGCGCGAGCTGGAACGGCAAGTGCGCATCGAAGGCACGGTGGTGAAAACCACGGCGGCCGAGAGCGACGAGTATTTCAATGTGCGCCCCCTGCAAAGCCGCTTGTCGGCGATTGCCTCGCAGCAAAGCGCGCCCATCGAAAGCCGGGCCACGCTGGAAAGCCATTACGAGGCCGTGGCCGCCGCCCTCGGCGACGCCCAGCCGCCGCGCCCGGCCCACTGGGGCGGCTACCGTCTGCAGCCGGAGCGCATCGAATTCTGGCAGGGACGCCGTTCGCGCTTCCACGACCGCATCGTGTTTACGCGCGGTGCTGACGGGCAATGGAGCATGCAACGCTTGCAACCCTGAGCAAGCTGGTCAAGGCGGCGCAAAGCAAGCTGGTCAATATAGGTGTAGGCTATGAGGGTAGAAGTTACTAAATGACATTGTTTCTCAATTTGCGGCCCCAGCTGGGGTCGCTGCATTGGAGGCCATTTTGTTTGTACAAAACCAACTCAAGTCCTGGATCGCCGGCATCCGCAGCAAGACCGCCCTGCCGCTGCGCATCGAATTGTGGAACGGCCAGCATGTCGACCTGTCCAGCGAAGCGCCCAGAGTCACGATCCGCCTGCCGACTGTCGCCTCGGCCCGCTATCTGCTGAACCCCTCGCTGGCCAATCTGGGCTCGGCCTACGTGGAAGGCAATATCGAGGTCAAGGGCACGGCGATGGACATGATTGCCATCTGCAATGCCCTGGCCCGCAATACCTTGAAGCCGGAAGGCAAGCTGGCCCGCATCGTGCGCAGCTTTACGCACGACAAGCGCAAAGATGCGGAAGCCATCCGCTACCACTACGATGTGTCGAACGCGTTTTATGAACAGTTTCTCGACCCCGCTCTCGTGTATTCCTGTGCCTATTTCGAACATGGCGATGAAACGCTGGCGCAGGCGCAAGTCAAGAAGATCGACCATATCCTGAAGAAAATCCAGTTGCAGCCGGGCCAGACCCTGCTCGACATCGGCTGCGGCTGGGGCGCGCTCGTCATCCGTGCCGCGCAGCAATATGGCGCCCGCTGCGTGGGCGTGACCCTGTCGGAAAACCAGTATGCGCTGGCGCGCCAGCGCGTGGCGGCGGCCGGACTCTCACACCTGATCGAGATCCGCCTGCAAGACTACCGTGACGTCACGGGCCAGTTCGACCGCATCACCAGCGTGGGCATGTTCGAGCACGTGGGATTGAAACATTTACCCGACTACTTTTCCATTATCCACAAGCTGCTGGCGCCGGACGGCATGGCGATGAACCACGGCATCACCTCTACCGACCCGGAGAATGGCGAAACGCCATATGGCGGCGGCGAATTCATCGAAAAATATGTGTTTCCGCACGGCGAACTGGCGCACATCGGCAACGTACTGAAAACCATGCAGCAAGGGGGACTGGAAGTGCTCGACGTGGAAAACCTGCGGCGCCACTATGCGCGCACCTGCGCCCTGTGGACGGAGAATTTCGAAGCCCATGCCGAGCAAATTCGTCCGCTCGCGGGCGAGCGGCGCTTCCGCATCTGGCACGTCTACCTGGCCGGCTGCGCCTATGCCTTCGAGCAAGATTTGATCAGCCTGTACCAGATCGTCTGCGTGAAGGCAGGCCGGCGCTCCGCCACCCTGCCCTGGTCGCGCAACTACATGTATGCGCACGATGCCAGACCCGCGCCGGCCCTCACGCCCTGACAGGCGCGCGCGGCGCCGGGGACTGCCTCACTTCAGACGCCCCGCATACATGGCACGGAATTTCTCCACCTTGGGCGCGACGACCAGCGCGCAATAGCCCTGCAAGGGATGCCGCGCGACATAATTCTGGTGGTAGTCCTCGGCCGGGTAAAACACTTGCGCCGGCGCCAGTTGCGTGACGATGGGCGCATCCCACACGCCGGCCATCTCGGCCAGCACCTTGCGCGCCACGCTTTCCTGTTCGGCCGACTGGTAATAGATGACGGAGCGAAATTGCGTGCCGACATCGTTGCCCTGCCGGTTCGGTGTGGTGGGGTCGTGCAGCGTGAAAAAGATTTCCAGCAAGTCGTGGTAAGCGATGACGGCGGGATCGAATTCCAGGCGCACCACTTCCGCGTGGCCCGTATCGCCCGTGCACACCTGTTCATACGTGGGGTCGGGCACGCTGCCGCCCGTGTAGCCGGGCTCGACGCGCGTCACGCCGCGCACTTCCGCGTACACGGCAGCGTGGCACCAGAAACAGCCGCCGCCGAATACCGCCACTTCCATCTGTTGATGCATGATGTCCTCCCGCAACGCCTGTTCGACGTATCATTTCATTACTGTAGCGCAAAGCGCCATGGCCTGCAGTGCCGCTTGAAACGGCGCGTGGTGCACCGCACATAAGAGGCATGCCAGCCACGATTGCGCTGGCGCGGCCGATTTTTGGCATAATGTCAGCAAATAGACAGGTCAACCATGAACACACGCTCCCCCCGCGCGCCAGCGCAAGAATTTGATACGACACATTTCCGTCAGGCATTGTCGCAGTTTGCCACCGGCGTGACGGTCATCACCACGCGCCTGGCCGACGGCAGTTTCCGCGGTTTGACGGCCAGTTCCTTCAATTCCGTCTCGCTGTCGCCGCCCCTGGTGCTGTGGAGCCTCGGTTCCGTGGCGAACAGCATGCCCATCTTCAGCGGCAACTCGCATTACGTCATCAATGTGCTGGGCGCCGAGCAGGCGGAACTGGCGCAGCGCTTCGCGCGCCGCACGCCGAATCCCTTCGACGACGTCGAATACGAATTGTCGCGCACGGGCCAGCCCATCCTGAAAGGCGCGTCGGCGTGGTTCGAATGCCATAACCGCAGCCGCTATCCGGAAGGCGACCACGTCATTTTCGTGGGCGAAGTGGAACAATGCGCATTTGCCGCGCAGCCGCCCTTGATCTTCCACAATGGAAAGTTCAATACACCGCCAGCCTGAGCGGGCCAAAAAAAATCCGCCGAGGCGGATTTTTTGTTTTACAGCGTAAAGTTGTACCCGATGCTGATACTCACGGCAACCGGATCGAGCTTGATGTCCTGCGTCTGCCCCGTCGAGAATTTCGCCTTGGTTTTCAGGTAGGTCTTGACCACGGCCACGTCAGCAAACCAGCGCTCGTTGATGGCCAGGGTGCTGCCGACCACCAGGCTGCCCGTCAGCTTGTTGTCCATGCGGTAGGTGACTGGTTTTCCACCCGGATCGAGCAAGGCCGTCATCTGACCCGAGCCTTTTTCTTTCTGGAAATAGGCATACGTCAAGCCAGCGCCCACGTAAGGGCGGATCATCGCATTGGGCTGGAAGAAACGATACTGGACGAAGGCCGTTGGCGGCAAGGCTTCGGCCGTCCCCAGTTTGCCCGTGCCCTTGATCGAGCCGTCGCCCATCAGGTCGTGCTTGTACGGCACGCCCAGGATCATTTCAGCAGAAATATTGTCCGTGATCATGTAGGCAAAGGTCAGGATGGGCTTGGTATCGGCCTTGACGTCGGCTTTCGTGCCCGGCAGTGCCGGTGCGGAAATGTCGCCACTGTCCACGTGCGGCGTGATCTTGTTGAGGCCAACCTTGGCCATCCAGGTGCCGGCGCTTTGCGCCGAGGCGCCCGTCGCCACGGTCATCGCGGCAACTGCGGCCAGTACGCGCACGGCGGTATTCAAATGATTCTTCATCTTGTCTCCTGATTCAGTATATGCGGAGTGTTCCGCTATCGAGTCTTGTCGCTGCCGGTACCGGCCGCGCCTCCCAGGCACAGCCGGTACGGCCATCCCTTACAGCCAGCCCCGCACGACCATATCCTTGGCCACATAACGGGCCAGCAACAGGTTATTGAAAGGCGTAGGGTGCACATCGTCGGCATACGAGTAGTGGCTGACGTCGCCCGCTTTCAGGTTCGTGCCATTGCACACCAGCGAGCTGCCCAGGATATTGCCTGGTGCGCTCAGGTCGCATGCCGTCTCGCTGACATTGGTCAAGCCATACGGGCCAGGGTTGGCGCCCTGGTCATGGCTGACGGCAAACACGTCGACCAGCAAGACTTTCGCATTGCCGTTCAAGCCGCCGCTCAGTTCGCCATTGAAGGCGCCGACCATGGCATTGATGAGCGCCTTGGTGTTGGCATCCTTGCTCAGGCCCGATGGCGTACCAGCCACGTCCGGCAGGTTGTTGACGATGACATAGTTGGCACCCTTGGCAATGATCTGGTCCTTGACCAGCGCTACCAGTTCGGTACCAGCTTGTTTCATCGAGGCAACCAGCAACGGACCCTGGGCCGCAGCGTAATCGGCACCGGCCTTGGCGCCGGCAGCATTGCCCGTCACCGTCGCATCGGCTTGTGCCTTGGCCACCAGCGGGCCATACACGGCAGGGCTACCCACTGCGGAATTACCCGGCTGAGTGGCAGCGACGGGGATAGCGGCCTGCACGATCGATGTCGATGTGGCGCCTGGCGCCGCACTGGCGGTCGCTACCGCCGCGCCGATGGCTTGCGCCGCCGTGACGGGATTGGTCGAGCTGGCCACCAAGACGGTGATCAGGTTGGTGGCAAAGGCCTTCGCGCCAGCGGTGGCGCCAGCCGCCTTGCCAGCAGCCGCCGCCCCCGCCTGCAATACGCCCAGCTGATACAGCACGTCATTACCGCCCGCCATCACGAACACGGCTTCCGTGCCGCTGAACTTGCCGCCGGACACGGCCAGGTGGTTCGCGATCTGCGTCACCACGGGCACGGTCAGGGCGCCCAGCTCGCTGCCGGTCAACTTGTTGTTCGGGCCGACAGGATTGGTCACGCGCGAGCCGCCCATGGCGTAGCCGTAGCAACCAGCATGCTTGACGCGCGGCACGGCCAAGCCCTTCAAGGCATTGCCTTCCAGGCCAGTCTCGGCGGCGCATGGCGCGGCCAGGCTGAATTGCGCGGCCAGGTGCTCGGTCCAGTTCTTGCCCGTCAGTTCAGGATTGATCTTGGTATTGTCGCCATTGATGGTGAACTTGCCGCCACCTTTCGCCGCCACCGTGCCGACGGCATACGAACCGACATCGGACAGGCTGTCGCCGAACGACACCTGCGCCGTGTATTTGACTTTCAAGGTTTGATCACCGCCACTGGCGCCGCCGCAACCTGCCAGGACAGCCGCAGCCAGCACGGCCAGCGCGAATTTTGTTTGATGCATTTTGTCTCCTCGGTCTTTTTTCTGGTTTCTAAACGAACGGGCGTGCTATTCGCTACCCAACTAATATGCCATCGTTCCTCGGGCTTGTATAGAAAATATGTTTTAAAAATCAACGAAATAACAACACCACCGGCGCCCTGTCACGAGCGGGCGATCGCATGAATTATGGAGGATATAAGATGTTTCGGGGCAAGCATCGCTATTGCGCTGCATCAAGAAAAAGCCCCTTGCGGGGCTTTTTATGATGCGGATAGAAACTGCTGCAAGATACCACTTGAGCCGAAGGCGGCGCGCCGCAAACGGTCATTCACGCCCAGCCACGCGGGGCCGGTGGGCGGTGCTTCGACGAGTATCAGCTCGGCGCCGACCTGGTCCATCGTGCGCAGCGAGGCATACAGCGCGTGTGCATAGTTTTCCGGGTTGGCCGCCAGGCGCACGCTGGCGCTGGCCGGTGGCAAGTCCGAGTAATGGATCAGGGCCACGCGGCGCCCGTCGTTGAGCAGGCGGTTCAAGGTGGCGCACACGTCGTCGCTGTGCTGCATCGCAACAGGCGTGTGCGGTGCGTAGTGCGATTCCAGCGTGCCCGAGGCGCGCGGCGCGGCCGCGTCCGCCACGGCCGGTGCGCGGCCAATCACGGCGGCGATCTGTTCGCTGCTGATATGGCCGGGACGCAACAGCACGGGACCGTGCGTGGCCAGGCGCGACAGGTCGACGATGGTCGACTCGATACCGACCTCGCTCTGGCCGCCATCGAGGACCTGGCCCAGCAAGCCGCTGTCCAGTTCCGCCGCGAATTCATCGCGCACATGCTGCGCCGTGGTGGGGCTGACGTTGCCAAATTTGTTCGCCGACGGCGCCGCCAGGCCGCCCTTGCCACCCTTGAAGGTGCGCAGCAATGCGATAGCCACCGGATGCGACGGGCAGCGCAGGCCCACCGTGTCCTGGCCGCCGGAAACGGCGTCGGGAATATGCGCGGCGCGCTTGACGATCAGGGTCAGCGGGCCGGGCCAGAAGGCGGCCACCAATTGCTGCGCCTCGGCGGGAATATCATCGGACCAGTGTCCCAGGTCGGCACCGGGTGCCACGTGCACGATCACGGGGTGGTCCGAGGGACGGCCCTTGGCTTCGTAGATGCGCGCCACGGCGGCCGGGTTTTCCGCATCGGCGCCCAGGCCATACACGGTTTCCGTCGGGAAAGCGACGAGGCCGCCCGCTTCCAGCACGGCCGCCGCCGCTGCCAGGTCTTGCGCGGGCACGCTCACGGCGCGATTCCCAGGATCAGGCAAGCGTCGCGCAGGCGCTGCTGCGCCTCTGGCAAGGTGGCCGCGATGAAGGTCAGGTGGCCCATCTTGCGGCCACGGCGCGGATCGTCCTTGCCATACAGATGCAGGCAGGCGCCCGGCAGCGCCAGCACCTGATTCCAGGCCGGTTCGCAGGCGGCATCGCTGCCGTCGGCAAACCAGGCGTCGCCGAGGATGTTGAGCATCACGGCCGGCGAATGCTGGCGCACGTCGCCCAGCGGCAAGCGCGCCATGGCCCGCACCTGCTGCGCGAACTGGCTGGTGACGCAGGCATCCATCGTGTAGTGGCCGCTGTTGTGCGGACGCGGCGCCATTTCATTGACTACCAGGCTGCCATCGTCAAGAACGAAAAATTCGATGCACAGCACGCCGACATAACCAAGCTCGGCAACCATCGCTTGCGCCGCGCGCTGCGCCCTGGCGGCGCAGTCATCCGACACGTTCGGGCCCGGCACGGTGGTGGTAAACAGCACGCCGTCGCGGTGCACGTTTTCAGCGATCGGATACACGACCGATTCGCCGTCCACGCCGCGCGCCGTCAGCACCGACACTTCATACGCCAGCGGCAGCATCTTTTCCAACAGGCAAGTTACTTCGCCCATTTCGGCAAAGGCAGCACGCACGTCTTCGCGCGTGCGCACACGGAACTGGCCCTTGCCGTCATAGCCCATGCGCACGGTTTTCAAAATGCCAGGCAGCAAGTCGTCGGCGATGGCATCAATATCCAGCTGCGTGGCGATGACCGTATGCGGCGCCGGCAGCACGCCGGATGTCGAGGCGCAAGCGACGAAGAAACGTTTTTCCGCGATGCGGTCTTGCGCCACCGACACGCCGTGGGCGTTGGGGGCAACAAACACGCGTTCGGCCAGGCGCGACAGGCTGTCGGCCGGCACGTTTTCAAATTCCGTGGTGACGGCCAGGCATTGCGCCGCCAGGGCGTCGAGCCCGGCTGCATCGTTGTAGCCGGCATTGACCAGGCGCTGCGCCACCTGCCCCGCAGGGCAGGCGTCCGACGGTTCCAGTACAGCCACCTGATAGCCCATGCTCTGGGCGGCCTGGGCAAACATGCGGCCGAGCTGGCCGCCGCCCATCACGCCCAGCCACGCCGGTGGGTTGGCGGCGGGCAGCAAGGGGGAAGTCGATTTACTATTCATTATTTTTCAAACACATTATTCAGGCAAGACCATGGCCTTGGCGGCGGCCGTTTGCGTGGTACGGAAGGCTTCGAGCTGGTCGGCCAGGGCGTCGTCATTGGCGGCAAGCATCGCCACCGCCGTCAGCGCCGCATTCGCCGCACCCGCTTCGCCGATGGCGAAGGTGGCCACCGGCACGCCCTTGGGCATTTGCAAAATCGACAGCATGGAATCTTCGCCGCGCAAGTATTTCGACGGCACGGGCACGCCCAGCACGGGCACGATGGTCATCGCCGCCACCATGCCAGGCAGGTGGGCGGCGCCGCCGGCGCCGGCGATGATGGCGCGCAAGCCGCGCGCGCGCGCGCTTTTCGCGTACGCATACATCTCGTCGGGCATGCGGTGCGCGGAAATGACTTGCGCTTCGTACGGCACGCCAAACTGTTTCAGGATGGCAACCGCGTTCTGCATCACTTCCCAGTCCGAGGACGAGCCCATGATGACGCCGACCAGCGGCTTGGGGTTCAACTTGTGCTCACTCATCTCAGGCCTTCAGCTTCTCGCCCGTCAGGCGTTCGATGGCTTCAAAGTACTTGGCCTGGGTTTTTTCGATGACGTCGGCCGGCAGCGCAGGCGCCGGTGCGGTCTTGCCCCAAGTCAGTGTTTCCAGGTAGTCGCGCACGAATTGCTTGTCGAACGACGGTGGCGAGATGCCAGGCTGGTAGGAATCGGCAGGCCAGAAGCGCGACGAGTCGGCCGTCAGCACTTCATCCATCAAATGCATGACGCCATTGTCGTCCAGGCCGAATTCGAACTTGGTGTCGGCGATGATGATGCCACGCGTGGCGGCGTACTCGGCAGCAGCCTTGTACAGGGCGATGGCGACGTCGCGCATCTTGGCAGCCAGTTCCGCGCCGATGCGCTCTTCCATTTCAGCAAAGCTGATGTTTTCGTCATGCTCGCCCAGCTCGGCCTTGGCCGCCGGTGTAAAAATCGGTTGCGGCAGCTTTTCCGCCTGTTGCAGGCCGGCTGGCAACGCGATGCCGCAGATGCTGCCTGTCTCTTGATAGTCTTTCCAGCCCGAACCGATGATGTAGCCGCGCACGACCGCCTCGACCATGATGGGTTTCAAGCGCTTGGCCACGACGGCGCGGCCCTTGACCTGCTCCACTTCATCGGGCGCCACCACCGATTCCGGCGCCACGCCGGTCAGGTGATTCGGCACGATATGGCCCAGTTTCTCGAACCAGAAGTCACTCATCTGGTTGAGGACCTTGCCCTTGCCGGGGATAGGCTCGTTCATGACGACATCGAAGGCCGACAGGCGGTCCGTGGTGACGATCAGGATCTTGTCGTCGCCGACGGCGTAATTGTCGCGGACCTTGCCGTGGCCCAGCAATGGCAGGGAGTGGATGGAAGTCTGATAGAGGCTGTTCATAGCGGGGGGAATAGTTGGATGAAACGAAACCGGCAGGCAGGGAAGGCGCCCGCCGGTCGAGAAAATCGGGCACGGAGATGCAGCTTCCGGCCCGTTCCAGACAGAATTTTACTTCACAATTTGCGACAGCTCGCCGGCCTTGTAGCGCTCGGCCATTTTTTCCATCGTGATGACCTTGATTTTCGACGCCTGGCCTTCGCAGCCGAAAGCCTGCATGCGCGCACGCACGATTTGCTCGGCGGCGGTGCGGGCTGGCTTGAGGAAGTCGCGCGGGTCGAATTTCGACGGGTTTTCAAACAGGTACTTGCGGATCGCGGCCGTCATCGCCAGGCGGATATCGGTGTCGATGTTGATCTTGCGCACGCCGTGACGGATGCCTTCCTGAATTTCTTCGACTGGCACGCCGTAGGTTTCCTTCATGTCGCCGCCGAATTCGCGGATGATGGCCAGCAATTCCTGCGGTACCGACGAAGAACCGTGCATCACCAGATGGGTGTTCGGGATGCGCGCGTGGATTTCCTTGATGCGGTCGATGGCCAGGATGTCGCCCGTCGGCTTGCGCGTGAATTTATACGCGCCGTGCGAGGTGCCGATGGCGATCGCCAGGGCGTCGCACTGGGTGCGCTGCACGAAGTCGGCCGCTTGCGCCACGTCCGTCAGCAGTTGCTCGCGCGTCATGGTGCCGTCGGCGCCGTGGCCGTCTTCCTTGTCGCCCTTCATGGTTTCCAGCGAACCGAGCACGCCCAGTTCCGCTTCCACCGTCACGCCGATGGCGTGCGAGAATTTCACCACTTCACGCGACACTTCCACATTGTATTCGTAGGAAGCGACCGACTTGCCGTCCGCTTCCAGCGAACCGTCCATCATCACGGAAGTAAAACCCGAGCGGATGGCGGCCATGCAGACGGCCGGCGACTGGCCGTGATCCTGGTGCATGACGACGGGAATGTGCGGATACGCTTCGACGGCGGCGTCGATCAGGTGGCGCAGGAAGGCTTCACCGGCGTACTTGCGCGCGCCAGCGGACGCTTGCATGATCACCGGGCTGTTGAGCGCATCGGCGGCAGCCATGATGGCTTGCACTTGCTCCAGGTTATTGACGTTGAAAGCAGGAATGCCATAACCGTTTTCGGCGGCATGGTCCAGCAGTTGACGCATGGATACGAGAGACATGGTAATACTCCAGATAACAATAGAAACCGTTGCAGCGCTTCGCGGCTAACTGCCGCGCTGGCGCCTGAATTTTTACGTTTAATCGAATTCGCCGACTGTGACAATCTTCAGGGCGTTGGTACCGCCCACCTGCCCCATCGGCTCGCCCCAGGTGACGACGATCATGTCCCCCTTCTTGACGATGCCCTGCGCCACCAGCAGCTCTTCCGCCTGCTTCAGCACTTGCGCGCTGGGGGCGTTCTGCATCAGATGATACGCCCGAACATTGCGGTACAGCGCGGCTTTGCGCAAAGTGGTCACGCTGGGCGTGAGCGCGTAGATCGGCGTGTCGATGCTGTGGCGGCTCATCCACAAGGCGGTGGAACCGGATTCCGTCAGCGCCACGATGGCTTTCACGCGCAAATGGTGGGCCGTGAACAGCGCGCCATACGCGATCGACTGGTCGATGCGGGTAAACGTGACGTTGAGGAAATCGGCGTCGAGCTTGTTGTATTCGGACTGTTCCGCTTCGACGCAGATGGCGGCCATCATTTCCACCGTCTCGATCGGGTACTTGCCCGAGGCCGTTTCGGCTGACGTCATGACGGCATCCGTGCCATCGAGCACGGCATTGGCCACGTCGGACACTTCCGCGCGCGTGGGCACGGCGTTGACGATCATCGATTCCATCATCTGCGTGGCAGTAATGGCCAGCTTGTTCGACGCGCGCGCCATCTTGATCATGCGCTTCTGCAAAGCCGGCACGGCCGCATTGCCCACCTCGACCGCCAGGTCGCCGCGCGCCACCATGATGCCGTCGGAGGCGTCGAGAATTTCCTGCAAGGCAGGAATGGCTTCGGCCCGTTCGATCTTGGCGATCATCATCGGCTTGTGGTGGTACGCTTCACCCGCGATATTGGCCAGCTGGCGCGCCATTTCCATGTCGGTCGCGCATTTCGGGAAGGAAATGGCCAGATAATCGGCCTGGAAACTCATGGCCGTCTTGATGTCTTCCATATCCTTGGCCGTCAGCGCGGGCGCGGACAGGCCGCCACCCTGGCGGTTGATGCCCTTGTTGTTCGACAACTCGCCGCCAATCTTGACGGTGGTGTGGATTTCGCTGCCGTGGATGCGCTCGACGATCAGCACGATGAGGCCATCGTTCAGCAGCAGCACGTCGCCCTTGTGCAAGTCGCGCGGCAAGGCCTTGTAGTCGAGGCCGACCCGCTCCTGGTTGCCCAGTTCGCCGTTTTCGCCCCACTTGGCGTCGAGGATGAAGCGCTCGCCCGCTTCGAGCTGAATGCGCGTGTTTTCAAACTTGCCGACACGAATTTTCGGACCTTGCATGTCGGCCATGATGGCCACTTCGCGGCCGCATTCAGCTGCCGCCAGGCGTACCAGCGCGGCGCGGTCGATATGGTCTTGCGCCTTGCCGTGGGAAAAATTCAAGCGCACCACATCGACGCCCGCACGTATCATTTTGACCAGGATATCGAAGTCCGTGGAGGCGGGGCCGATTGTTGCTACGATTTTTGTACCACGTGGCATAGGAGTCCTTGTGCGCGAGCGAAGGTGAGCAAGGCCGGTTTGAGACAGCAGCCGGCAAGGTAAAAGCGCAGCGATCAGGCTGCGCTTGGTGGCACTACAGTCAGGCTGGATCAGCCTGCGCGTTGCATCAGTATCTCAACTGCTGGCAAAGTCTTGCCTTCCAGGAATTCCAGGAAAGCGCCGCCGCCCGTCGAGATATAGCTGATTTTATCGGTAATGTCGTATTTGGCAATCGCCGCCAGGGTGTCGCCACCACCGGCAATCGAGAACGCTTTCGATTCGGCAATGGCCAGCGCCAGGGTCTTGGTGCCGTGACCGAACTGGTCGAATTCAAACACGCCGACCGGGCCGTTCCACACGATGGTGCCGGCAGCGGCGATCTGCTGCGCCAGCAGGGCCGCCGTTTTCGGGCCGATATCGAGGATCATGTCGTCGTCCGCCACGTCGGCCACGTCCTTGACGGTAGCGGCGGCCGCAGGCGAAAACTCCTTGGCACACACGACATCGACGGGAATCGGCACTTGCGCGCCGCGCTTGGCCATGATCTCGATGATGGCCTTGGCTTCTTCGACGAGTTCCGCTTCCACCAGCGACTTGCCGACGTTCAAGCCAACAGCTTTCATGAAGGTGTTGGCAATGCCGCCGCCAACGATCAGATTATCGACCTTGTCAGACAGGGCTTTCAAAATGGTCAGCTTGCTCGATACTTTCGAACCGGCAACGATGGCCAGCAATGGACGGGCTGGCGCGTGCAAGGCTTTGCCCAGCGCATCGAGTTCGGCGGCCAGCAGCGGGCCGGCGCAGGCGACAGGGGCGAACTTGGCGATGCCGTGCGTGGACGCTTCGGCGCGGTGGGCCGTGCCGAACGCATCGTTCACATAGATATCGCACAGCTTGGCCATTTTTTGCGCCAGTTCATCGCTGTTTTTCTTTTCGCCCTTGTTGACGCGCACGTTTTCCAGCAGGACGACTTGGCCGGCGGCCAGGTTTTCCAGGCCGGCGCCATCGATCCAGTTTTGTTTCAGTGCCACTTCCTGGCCCAGCAACTCGGACAAGCGGGCGGCCACGGGCGCCAGGCTGTCGGCAGGCTTGAACTCGCCTTCCGTCGGACGGCCCAGGTGCGAAGTCACCATGACGGCGGCGCCAGCGTCGAGCGCGGCGCGGATGGCCGGCACCGAAGCGCGGATGCGCGTATCTTCAGTGATCTTGCCACTGTCATCTTGCGGGACATTCAGGTCGGCGCGGATAAACACGCGCTTGCCTTGCAGTGCATTTCGGGCGATCAAATCTTGCAGACGGATGAAGTTGAGAACAGCTGACATGGCGATCCAGATGACGAGTGGAAGGAAGTGCGCTATTTTACCGCAATGACCAGACCAAATCCCCGATTTGTCCTGCTTTACTGAAAAACATGCAACAGTCGCAAGCCCGTGAAAACCAGCATGCCAAACACGATGGTTTGCAGCATATTGCGGCGAATCACGAAAAAGAGCGTGGCGGCAATACCCGACAAGAGTTTCAAATTCGACAATTCGAAGTACACTTGCTGCCCCTCCATCAGCATGTCGGGCGCGATGATGGCCGCCAGCGCGCAGGCCGGCGCATAGCGCAGCATCTCGCCCACGCGGCGCGGAATGGTGATGTGGTGGCCGACCAGCCAGAAGGTGCTGCGCGTAGCGGCCGTGGCCACCACCAGCACGGCGATGGCGATCCACACATCGGCCCTGCCCCAATCGATGCCGTCAAACATGGCGTTTGTTCCATTTCTCGGTCAATTCTTCCACGGCCATGGCGCTGACCATGCCCACCACGACGGCCACCAGCAAGCCCAGCTTGTATGGCAAGCCAAACGCCAGCACGGCCACCGTGCCCGCCACCAGCACGCCGCACAGGGCGGCGCGGCTGAGGATCAGCGGCACCGTCACGCACAGGATCGCCAGGGTGCCGGCAAAACCCAGCCCCCATTCGGCCGGCACGACGGCGCCCAGCACGATGCCGATGAAGGAACCGATTTGCCAGGCCAGCCAGTTGGGGTAAATCAGTCCCTTGAGGAAGGGCAGCTTGGCCGGGTCCGGCGTTTCATGGGGGTAGCGCTGCAGGAACAGGCCCACCGTGATGTCGCCCGCCACATAGCCGAGCGCAAAGCGCTGGCGCCACGGCAGATGGGAAAAATGCGGGGCCAGCAGCACGGAAAAGATGACAAAACGCAAATTGACGACGAGCGCCGTGGCGAAGATCACCCACACGGGCGCCTGCGCGGCCAGTAGCGGCAGGGAGGCGAGCTGGGCCGAGCCGGCAAACACGAACAGGGTCATCGCCCCCGCCTGCGCTACCGTCAGACCGCTTTTCACCATGGCCACGCCCACCACCATGCCCCAGGCGGCGATGCCCAGCAGGGTGGGCGCGCCCAGGTTCAGGCCGGCGCGCCAGGCGTCTTTCAGCAAGGCGTCATCCTTGGCGGCCGGGACGGCGTTAACGCGGGTGTTCATGCGCCCCTCCGGCAGGCTGAGTGTGGTAACTGCACAACAATGGTGCATGGCGACAAGGGCGGCAACGGTGATACCGGCAAGGCAAATCCAGTCAGTGTGGCGCTGCAGCTGCCATCTTTCCGCAAAAAAACCGCGCCGCAGCCGCAGATGATCGAGCCGCCATTTTAGCCATGATTTTTGCTGTCTGCCTGAATCCGTTAAAATCGTGCTTTTGGCAGCAGCCGACTTCCTTCCATACAGCCTCACGGAGCATGACAAGATGACAAAAACCACCCAGCCAGCGGTCGAACTCGACGGTAAAGACTTGCCAGCCCACTGCCCTAACCCGGCCATGCCGCTGTGGTCGTCGCATCCGCGCGTGTTTCTGGAATTCAACAAAGACGGTATCGCCAAGTGCCCCTACTGCGGCACGGCGTATACCCTGAAGGAAGGCGCCAGCGCCGGCCATCACTAAACTGCCCAGCGGCGCGCCCCCAGCGCGCCGTTTTTATTTGTACCAGCCAGGAGTCGTCATGAAACGTCTGAAAGAACTCAATGGCAGCGCCGCCGAAGTCGAAGCGGCTTTCTACGATGCCTTGCACCGCGCCGACCTCGAAGCGCTGATGGCGCTATGGGCCGACGATGAAGAAATCGTCTGCATCCACCCGGGCGGCACACGCCTGATCGGCCATGCCGCCATCCGCGCCTCGTGGGAAACCATTTTGACGGCCGGCGGCCTGCACATCGTACCGGCGCAGCTGCATGAAACGCACAATTTGATGAGCTCGGTGCACACGGTGATCGAAGGCATCACCGCCGAAGAAGGCGGCCCGGCGCATCTGCTGGCGACAAATGTGTACGTCAAGACGCCGCGCGGCTGGCGCATCGTGCTGCACCACGCCTCCGTCGCCCCCGGCGGCGCGCCGGCCGACGCCACGGGAACGCAGATCTTGCACTGATGTCCTTGCTTCTTTCCTATACCGCCCCGCTGTGGCTGCCTGGCGGCCATGCGCAGACGATTTATCCCGCCGTGTGCCTCGCCAAGCCGGCCGTGGCCTTCCGCCGCGAACGCTGGCAAGCGCCCGATGGCGACTTCGTCGACGTCGACCTGGTCGACGGCCAGCCGGGCCAGCCCTTTGTGGTGCTGTTCCACGGCCTGGAAGGCTCGTCGAACAGCCATTACGCGCGCGCCCTGATGAGCGAAGTGGCGGCGCGCGGCTGGTCGGGCGCCGTGCCGCATTTTCGCGGCTGCTCGGGCGAAGCCAACCTGGCGCCGCGCTTCTACCATTCAGGCGATGCGCAGGAAGTCGACTGGGTACTGCGCCAGCTGCGTCCTCGTGCCACGGGCAAGTTTTACGCGGCCGGCGTGTCGCTGGGCGGCAACGCCTTGCTGTGCTGGCTGGGCCAGTCGCAGCACCAGGCCGATTTCATCGATGCGGCCGCGGCCGTGTCCGCGCCGCTGGACCTGGCGCAAGGGGGCAAGGCATTGTCACGCGGCGCCAACCGGCTCTACACGCGCATGTTTTTGAACACACTCAAACCCAAGTGCCTGGCCAAGCTGGAACAATTTCCCGGCCTGTTTGCGCGCGATGCCATGCTGGCCGCGCGCGACTTGCACGCCTTCGACAATGTCGTCACGGCGCCGCTGCACGGCTACCGCGACGCCGACGATTACTGGCACCGCGCCAGCGCCAAGCACGTCTTGCAGGACATCACCGTGCCGACCCTGGTGCTCAATGCCCAGAACGACCCTTTCCTGCCCGGGCGCTTCCTGCCGCGCAGCGCCGCGCCGCAGGTCACGCTCGAATATCCGCGCCACGGCGGCCATGTCGGCTTTGCCGCTGGCAAGTTGCCGGGAAGCACACGCTGGCTGCCGCAGCGCCTGATCCATTTTTTTGAAGGCGGCAACACGGCGCCCTCTTCCCCGCAAAGCTGTCAGGCTGGCGGGGCACGCACTCACATGGAAAACGCACCACATGGATGAACTCGTCAAACAGGCGCTGGCCAAATGGCCGAACGTGCCCCACTGCTACGGCTGGCTGGGCCTGGACGCGCGCGGCCACTGGCGCATGCGCGACCAGCAGGCGCAACAGCAACAACTGCCCGGCGACAAGATCGCTCATGCAGCGCTGCTGGGATTTATCAACCGCAATTACGACCATGACGACCGGGGCTGCTGGTTTTTCCAGAATGGCCCGCAGCGCGTGTACGTGAACCTGGAAGCGACGCCGTACATCGCCCGCAGCGATCCGCAGCACGGTTTTGTCTTGCAGACGGGCGCGCCGCTGGCGGCCATCGAGGCGGCGTATCTGTGCGACAACGGCGCGCTGATCTTGCGCAACGATCATATCGTGGCACAGGTCGACGACCGCGACATGGCGCACGTGCTGCCAGCGCTGCGCGTCGACGGACAGGCGGCCGGCGACGAGGCCTTGCTGGCCTGGCTGGAAAAGGGGCAGGGCAACTTGATGTTATTGCATGACGGCAAGGAGATTGCCGTGCAGCCGCTGGCCTATGCCAGCGTACCGCCCACCTTCGGCTTCCAGCCGCTGCCGCAAGCCGAATAAGGGCTACCCCTTCTGGTCCTTGATCTGTTCGCGGCGCTTTTCCTGCAGTTCGCGCTCGCGCGCATCGATCACGGCCTGGTCATAAAAGGTCGCGTCCGTCGATTTGCGGGCGATGGTCAGCTGGTCAAGCGCGGCCATGGTGGCGCCCTGCAGCACGTAGGATTCGGCCAGCGCCATGTGCTGCAAGGTCATCTTGCCCTGGTCCGCATAGGCTTTCGCCAATAAATCGTACAGTTCCGGCTCTTCCTTGTAGAGCTGCACCTGGTCACGCAGATACAAGGTAGCCTGTTCCAGCTTGCCGGCAGCCATCAGCGCTTCCGCATACTGATGGGCAATGCCGCGCGAGAGGGGAAACTGCTGGCGCGCCGCATCGGCTGCCGTCAACGCTTGCTGCGCCACTTCCTTCTTCTGCGCCGGCATCAACAGCACTTCCAGCCCCATCGCCGCCAGCAGCGAGTTCGGCGCCTGCGTGCCGCCCGAGGTAAACACATTCGGCCCGGCCGGCTGGTGCAGTGCCGCATTGGCGGCGTCGAGTTCCTTCTGCGCATCAAGCGGCTTGCCCTGCTTGACGGCGACAAAGGACAAGCCGTAATGGGCTGCCACCACCTGGAAGCGGCTTTGCTGTTCCAGCTGCGTCTTGAAGACGGCCTTGGCATTCAACAGGCCTTGCACGTTTTCATCCTGCAGCACGCGGGCACGCGCACGGGCCAGGTGGAAACTCAGGCTGTCCGGACGCTGCTTGTAGGGCTGCTCGCGGATGCGCGCCTGGATGTCGGCGATGCGCTCCGTCGTCAGCGGGTGGGTCTGCAGATAGGCGGGCATCAGGTCGCTGTATGAGCGGCTGGCCGCCTGCATGCGGCCAAAGAAGGCCACCATGCCGGTGGTGTCGAAACCGGCTTCGCCCATGATCTGGAAACCGATGCGGTCGGCCTCGCGTTCGGCGTCGCGGCCGAAGTTGAGCTGGCGCTGGATGGCCAGGCCCTGGCCGGCAGCAAACACGCCCATGGCCACGTCGCCGCCCGCGCGCGACGCGAGCGCCGCCAGCAGCATGGCCGCCAGCGGCATCAGGGCATCCTGGCGCTGCTGGCCCAGCATGCGCGCGATGTGGCGCTGCGCCACGTGGCCGATCTCGTGCGACAGCACGGACGCCAGTTCCGCCTCCGTTTGCGCCGCCAGCACCAGCGCCGAATGCACGCCGATGAAGCCGCCGGGCAAGGCAAACGCGTTCAACTGGGGATCGCGCACGGCAAAGAAGAAATAGTCGTAATTCGTTTCGCCGCGCACGCTGGGGCGCGCCGCCACGAGGGCGTTGCCGAAAGTATTCAGGTATTCCAGCAGCGGGGCATCGTCGAGGTAGTCGCGGTCGCCGCGGATGCCACGCATGATCTCCTCGCCGATCTTGCGCTCCATCGCCGGCGACAGGTCTTCGCGCGAGGTATCGCCCAGATTCGGCAAGTTCGGCGCTGGCGGCACGGCCAGCGGCGTCCAGCTGCCGGCCGGCTTGGCCGGCGTGCTGGCCGCCGCCACCACCGGTGCAGACGTATAGGTTTGCGCCAGCGCAAACGGCGCGGCCAGCCACAATGCAGCGAGCATGGATGCGCACCGGGAGCGGGAGCGGGAGCGGCACCGCCATGCCGCAGCGGTGTTTTCACGGACGATCGGAAGGGGAGTTTTTGAATTCACGGGTGCTATCATACCTTGTTAGCGGCGCCCATTCCCACGCGTGCCGCGCCCCACTCCTCACCTATTTTGACGCCATGACAACAGCAGACAAGCAAGCCCCCGCCGGAGAACTGACCCATTTCGACGCCACGGGCCAGGCCCATATGGTCGACGTGGGCAGCAAGGAAGACACGCGCCGCAGCGCCGTGGCCGCCGGCACCATCCGCATGCAGCCCGCCACCCTTGCCTTGATCATTTCCGGCAATGCGAAAAAGGGCGACGTGCTGGGCATCGCCCGCATCGCCGCCATCATGGGCGCCAAGCGCACCAGCGACCTGATTCCGCTGTGCCACCCGCTGGCGCTCACCCGCGTCACCGTTGACTTCGAAGTGGATGAAGCAGCCAACAGCGTGCACTGCCGCGCCCAAGTCGACACGACCGGCAAGACGGGCGTGGAAATGGAAGCGCTCACTTCCGTGCAGATCGGTTTGCTGACGATTTATGACATGTGCAAGGCAGTCGACCGGGGCATGGTCATGACCAACGTGCGCGTGCTGGAAAAACATGGCGGCAAGTCGGGCGATTGGCACGCCGAGGTGTAACTATGCTGCCTGGCGCGCCCGCGGGCCCAGGACGCGGCGCACGTCGCACAACAGCCAGAAGGCACTGGCCAGGCACAGCACGATGATGGCCACGGACAGGGGCAAGTGGAATTGTTCCATCCCCGCCAGCGCAAAGCCGGCGTGGATCAGACACGTTCCCACGCCCAGCACGGCGCACACACAAGCGTACAGGACCGCCCGCGGGGTGGCCAGCAGCACGTGCCGGTAACCGACCAATACCAGGGCAATCGCTGCCAGGTTAAACACCAGGAAACCCTGCACGCCGCCCGGCACATGAAACATTTCCCACTCTTTCCAGTAGGCAGCGTCGATTTGATGCAGGATCAGGAACAACATGGTCCAGAAGTAGCTGCGTGGCATAAGATTTACATTCGTCAATATTAATGCAATTGTAAAGCCAGAGCCGCGCGCCGGCACGCGCACAGGGGATTTTTCTATGCGAATATGAATTTCATTGATATAAGTGCTTTTTCATCAAGAAATCATGCATACTGCGATTCGACAATATCGAGATGAGCATCGCATGACTAGCAACAAGCCCGCCGCGGAAAGCAAGCTCCAGGACTTCGAATTCGAGGCGATGAATCTGCAGGTGGGGGGACGCATCCAGTTCATCACGCATCGCACCATCAAACCGATCCAGCATTTCTCGACCCTGATCGGCTACGTGAAAGACGAGTACCTGATCGTCAAGATCCCCATGGAAAACGGTGCGTCCATCGTGCTCAACGAGGGCGACAAGCTGACCATCCGCGTGTTTTCCGGCGTCACCGTGTGTTCGTTTGCCTGCAGCGTGCTGCGCATCTTTGGCCGCCCCCTCAATTATGTGCACCTGAGCTTTCCCGACGCCATCCAGGGCACCAGCCTGCGCACGGCCATGCGCGTGAAGGTGGACATTCCGGCGCAGCTGAGCTACCGCGACGTGGCGGCCGTGCCCGTGTTCATCGTCAACCTCAGCGTCTCGGGGGCGCTGATCGAGGCGCCCAGCATGCTCACGCCGGACGACGAGGGCGTCGCGCTCAGTTTTACCCTGCTGGTGCAGCCGAACAAGCATCAGATGCGCGTCAATACGCGCGCGCGCATCCAGAACGTCAGCGTGGGCAAGCCGTCAAATGGCAAGGCGGCCGAGGTCGCCGAAATCTATACGTATGGCGTGCAATTCATCGACCTGGAACCGACCCACTACACCTTGCTGCAAAACCTCACCTATGAAGCGCTGATCGCGGACCGGCAAAAAATCGTCTGACACGGGCGCGCCAGGCGCCGCTCACTGCGTCGCCACCACCTTGGGAATATTGTTCCTGGTAAGGGCTTCCTTCGCCGCCGCATTCGTCACGCTGGTGCTGTTGAACCAGGTCAGGCTGCTGGTGCCGAGCTGCAACGCCATGTTCACCGTCTGGCCGCCCAAGCCGCTGCCCAGGTCGCCCGCCAGGGTCAGCTCGATATCGCCCTTGTCGACCTTGGCGCTGGCCACTTCGCGCGTCGGGCTAAATAGGGGAATGGCACTGGGCACGGCCTCGGTGGGCGTGCTGCAGGCGGTCGCCAAGCCTCCGTTTTCCTGCACGCACAGGGCCACGGCGGTCTTCAGCGGTGCGGCCGCCGCCAGCACGTTACCGACCTTGGCCCGCATCGTATAGTCGCCGTACTGGGGAATGGCCACGGCCGCCAGGATGCCGGCGATGGCCACCACGATCATCAGTTCTATCAGGGTAAATCCGCTCTGCGCGCGCATCGTCGCCTCCCATGGTGCATTGCTCACGGCGGGTACGGTGCAAGCGCCATGCCAGCGGCGCGCCCGGGCAGCGGCGGCATCCGTGGAAAGAAAAGCGACACTTTTGGGCAGCTTCGGACCAGTTGCGTCGGCCCAGGCCGGGCAGCGGCCTGTCTTGCGGACAAAAAAAAGGAGCCGAAGCTCCTTTTTGGTACTGCGGTGACCAGGCTGAAATTACAGCATGGCTTTCAGCAGACGCGCCATTTCCGACGGGTTTTTGGTCACGGTGATGCCGCAAGCTTCCATGATTTCCAGCTTGGCTTGTGCCGTATCGGCACCGCCCGAGATCAGCGCGCCGGCGTGGCCCATGCGCTTGCCTGGAGGAGCGGTCACGCCAGCGATGAAGCCGACGACCGGTTTTTTCATGTTGTCTTTGATCCAATACGCCGCATTGGCTTCGTCCGGACCGCCGATTTCGCCGATCATGATGACCGCGTCGGTATCTGGATCATCATTGAACATCTTCATGATGTCGATGTGCTTCAGACCGTTGATCGGGTCGCCGCCGATGCCGACTGCCGACGATTGGCCCAGGCCCAGTGCGGTCAATTGACCGACTGCTTCATAGGTCAGGGTACCCGAACGCGATACCACGCCGATGCGGCCCTTTTTATGGATGTGACCTGGCATGATGCCGATCTTGATTTCGTCTGGCGTGATCAAGCCTGGGCAGTTAGGGCCCAGCAGCAGCGTTTTGCTGCCCGACTTGGCCATGCGGTCTTTCAAGGCCATCATGTCACGTACAGGAATGCCTTCGGTGATGCAAATGGCCAGATCCATTTCAGCTTCGACAGCTTCCCAGATCGCCGCTGCCGCGCCTGCTGGCGGCACGTAGATCACGGAAACGTTGGCGCCGGTTTCTTGTTTCGCTTCGGTGACGCTAGCGAAAATAGGAATGCCTTCGAAGTCTTCGCCGGCTTTCTTCGGGTTCACGCCTGCCACGAAGGCAGCTTTGCCGTTCGCGTAGTCGCGGCAACCGCGGGTGTGGAACTGGCCGGTCTTGCCGGTGATCCCTTGGGTAACGACTTTGGTATCTTTATTGATCAGAATGGACATGTTGATTCCTTAATTAAGCTTGACCGGCAGCAGCGGCAACGACGCTCTTGGCTGCATCTTCCATGGTGTCGGCTGCGATGATAGGCAGACCGGAATCGGCCAGCATCTTTTTGCCCAGATCTTCGTTGGTGCCCTTCATGCGCACCACCAGCGGTACGTTCAGCGAAACGGCTTTCACCGCGGCGATGACGCCTTCGGCGATCACGTCGCAACGCATGATGCCGCCGAAAATGTTCACCAGGATGGCTTTCAGGCCTGGGTTTTTCAGCATGATCTTGAACGCTTCGGTCACTTTTTCTGCCGTGGCACCGCCGCCGACGTCGAGGAAGTTGGCTGGCTCGCCGCCGAACAGTTTGATCGTGTCCATGGTGGCCATGGCCAGGCCGGCGCCGTTCACCAGGCAACCGATGTTGCCGTCGAGCGAGATGTAGGCGAGGTCGAATTTCGACGCTTCGATTTCAGCTGGATCTTCTTCGTCCAGATCGCGCAGGGCGATGATTTCCGGGTGACGGAACAGGGCGTTCGGGTCAAAGTTGAACTTGGCGTCCAGGGCGATGACTTTGCCGCTGCCGGTGACGATCAGCGGGTTGATCTCGGCCAGCGAGCAATCGGTTTCCCAGTAGGCTTTGTACAGGCCTTGCAGGTTGACGCGGGCGTCAGCGATCGAACCGGCAGGCACGCCGATTTTGGCGGCGATGTCGTCTGCCTGGGCATCGGTCAGGCCGACGCTAGGCTCGATGGTGACGTGGTGGATCTTCTCAGGGTGGCTCTCGGCCACTTCTTCGATGTCCATGCCGCCTTCGGACGAAGCCATCAGGACGATTTTCTGGGTAACGCGGTCGGTGACCAGCGAAACGTACAGTTCTTGTTTGATGTCGGCGCCTTCTTCCACCAGCAGGCGGTTGACTTTCTGGCCTTCGGCGCTGGTCTGGTGCGTGATCAGCTGCATGCCCATGATCTGGTCAGCGTATTCTTTGACCTGTTCGATCGATTTTGCCACTTTCACGCCGCCGCCCTTGCCGCGGCCACCTGCGTGGATCTGCGCCTTGACGACCCATACCGGGCCGCCCAGGGTTTCCGCGGCCTTGACTGCCTCGTCGACGGACATGCACGGAATGCCGCGTGGTACCGTCACTCCGAATTGCCGGAGGATTTCTTTGGCTTGATACTCATGGATTTTCATGCTGGCTTCCCTTCTGATACTGATTTGTAAAAATACGGTTAGTGGTGCAAAAAAACAGGAAATACAGCGCCGGGGTCACGCTTTGGCTACCCAGCGCGGGTAGTACTGTGCAACTGCCCCGCCATCGGTGCGCAAGGCGTGACACTTGTCGAGTTGAAACGGCTTTTCATGCGACAAATCAGCATTCTCACCGTCACGGGTCGACCAGACATCGCCGGCAAATGCCTGAACCGTCGCAGTCGGCAAGACTTGCGCCAGTTCCGTCAAATGGGTACAGCCAGCGATTCCCGCCAGGCGCTGTTTCAAGTCGCGGCGGAAATTCTTCAATAAATTCAAACCGATCAGCGCACTGTAAGCGGGGCCGATGGTATCGCAAAAACCGGGATAGGGCACGGCATCGGAGGCGGCTTCGGCCTCGACGATGGTCAGTTCGCGATCGACGGTAATGCGTAAATGGAGGTCATGCAGGGGAGTGCCGGCGGGACGGGGGCCAGAGGCCAGGGTCGCGTCATAGCTTTTGATATCAGTGATACGGGCGTCAATATCCCACAGGCCGTCGTCGCGCACATACGCTTGGACGTCGATAACGCGGGAGTGCCGTAGGGCGCGCCGGGATACGGGAGTTGACAGGGGCATAAGACCGATGCCGCTTGCGCGGCCAAAATTTAGTAAGCAGCCATGTGCATAAAGCACGCCGTTCGCAGCTTCTACGAACAGCAACCGCACCTGCGGCGCCGCAAAAACCCTAAAAGTGTAGCACATTGCGCGCAGGTTGCGCCGCAACATAATTTTTCATTGCATCGTTAAAAACATTTCAAATTATAAATAGAAAACAGTGATTTTCATGAAGTCATTCACGAAACAAATGATTGATATCATAAAAATCACTACCATCGTCATGCCGCGAGGTGTTTCGGCCTCAGCATCAATCGGCCACGCCCAGCGCCTGCAGGATGGGCAGTACGGTGACGCGGAAGCTTTCCGCCTGCACGTCCAATTCAGCCAGGTTGTCTTCGTCCGTCGTCAGCACTGTGCCATTGCGTACCATGGTTTGCTGCAGTGCGCGCAAAGCCTGCCAGGCAAATGCCGCCCAGGCGTCGGCCTCCAGATGCCCTTCCAGTCTGGCCAGCAGGAACAACTGTTGCAGATGCAACACACCGACACCACCGCCCGTCACCGGGCTGGCCAATGCGGCCAGGTCGGTGCGGCCCAGGGCCTTTTCCAGCAGATGCCGGTTCAGCCTGGCCGTGGCCGGCCGCGCCAATGCGATCACGGCGTCATCCTGTACCGGCGAGATGCAGGCTTTATGCGCCAGCACCAGCAGCATCTGCAGCAGGCTGCCCAGGTCAGCCAGGCCGGCGGGCAAACGCTGTTGCAGTTCGGCTATGGTATGCGGCTTGCCGTCACCGAGCAGTTCCAGCAGGGGGCCATACACGGCCGGGTCCAGGTCGGCCTCGCCCAAGGCGCCCGTCACCTTCATGGTGATCTGCTCGACCGGCGCCACCAGCAGGATGCGTATGGCGCGCAGTGCGGCAGCCTGTTCATGGGCGCTCAGCTTGCGACTGCCCTTGACCCAGTAATCCTGGCGAAACTGCCGGTTCAGCAGAAAATCGGCGGTGTTTTCGCGGAAAGTGGCATCCGGAATCTGCGCCAGGAAAGCCAGGTGTTCGGGCGAGAAATTGAGCGGGGCAACATGATCGGAGTAGGCAGCCGAACCGGCAAACTCGAGCTTGCCCCCTGCCAGCACCGGCTTGATGGCCGAAAACGATACCGGTTGCCAGTAATGATTGAAGTATTCGTGGGACAGATAATTCGGATCCTGCTCGCTGAGCTGCTGCAACCTTAGCGCAATGGTGGGATTGGCCAGCAGGTAGCGCGGCTTGGTCTCCATCATGCGGTTGACGAAGGATAGCGCGCTGCCCACGCGCGTCAGGGAGTCCTGCCCCGGCGCACTCAGCACGCGGCTGTGCTGCTCCATCAGGTCGCGGATCGGCGCCATCGCCGCCCAGCCCGCCTGCGTGTTGTAGCTGATGTACAGCACGCCGCCCGGCTTGAGCTTGCGCGCCAGGAAGTCGCTGATATGCGCCTGGTTTTCCGGCGAGATCCAGCTCCAGATACCGTGCAGGGCGATGAAATCGAAGTCAGGCAGGTCGCTGCGGGCGCAAAAATCCTGGAACGATTGTTCCGACAGCACGGCGCCATTGCCGGAGACCTCGGCCAGTTCCTGCGCAAAGGCAGTCTGGGCCGGATTGAAATCGGTGCCATACCAGCGTGTGCCGGACGCTGCGGCATGGATATTGACGGTCATGCCCTGGCCAAAGCCCAGTTCGCATGCGGTGCTGACCTTCGGCGGCTGTATGCCCCAGCTCAGCAGCAACAACTGTATGCGCAAGGGGTTCAATTCCGTGTAATAGCCGTAAGTGTATGCGGTTTCGGCCGTGTAGCCGGCATGCCAAGCGCTCATCAGGTGTCCCGTATATCAAGTAAAAAAGCTGGGACGCAACATGCGCAGCAGCAATTAGGCAGAATAACTGATCCTTGCTGTCAAGTTAATAAATATTACTCATCGTCGGGCTCCAGGCCTTTCAAGGCCACCTGCACGGCGCGCTGCGAAAAGCCGCGTTGCATCAGGAAGCGCACCTGCTTGTTGCGCTGTTCGGCATCCTGCGCCACTTCACCGAATTTGCGGCGCCACACTTCGCAGGCGCGCGCGGTCTCGCCTTCGGCCAGGCCCGCCTTGAGTTCCTGCAGCGCCTCACCGCCTATGCCATGGCTTTGCAATTCCGCCATGATGCGGCTATTGCCGAAACGGGCCGAGCGGCGATGGATCAGCGATTCGGAAAAGCGCTCCTGCGACAGCCAGTTGGCTTGCTCCAGGCTGTCGAGCAAGGCTTCCACATCATCGCCTTCCTGCGCATGGCGCTGCAGCTTGCGCCGCAATTCCATGCGGCTATGCTCGCGCATCGACAGAAAGCGGAGCGCCCTGCCCTTCAGGCTTAGTTGTACTGCAGCCATACACCCACCTTGTCTTTCATTCCACGATCACAGCACCCAAACACAATCGCCGCCCGGCGCAACAGCGCGGGACGGCGATCAGGGTCCTACCTTGCGGCAAGCCATGCGTAGGTCGGATCAGGCCCCTTGGGCCGTAATCCGACAACATTGTTGACGTCTGTGGTGTTGTCGGATTACGCACGGCTTTGCCGCGCCAATCCGACCTACTCTGCCTTGGCTTCCGCCTTGGCAGCCTTGTCGGCGGCTTTATCCGCTTTTTCCGGCTTTTCAGCAGCCAGCGGTGGCAGTTCGCGCACGCCCAGCGACGCGCGGACCTTGTTTTCGATTTCGCGGGCCAGCGCCGGACGCTCTTGCAGGAAGGCGCGGGCGTTGTCCTTGCCCTGGCCGATGCGTTCGCCGTTGTAGCTGTACCACGAACCGGATTTTTCCACGATCTTGGCATCCGAGCCCAGGTCCAGGATTTCGCCTTCGCGCGAGGTGCCGGCGCCGTACAGGATGTCGAAGTGCGCTTCCTTGAACGGTGGCGCGATCTTGTTCTTGACGACCTTGACCTTGGTTTCGTTGCCAATCACTTCATCGCCGGACTTGATCGAGCCGGTGCGGCGGATATCGAGGCGCACGGAGGCGTAGAATTTCAGCGCATTGCCGCCGGTGGTGGTTTCAGGGCTGCCGAACATCACGCCGATCTTCATGCGGATCTGGTTGATGAAGATGACCAGGGTATTGGTGCGGTTGATGGAACCGGTCAATTTACGCAGGGCTTGCGACATCAGACGCGCTTGCAAGCCTGGCAGCGAGTCGCCCATGTCGCCTTCGATCTCGGCGCGTGGCGTCAGTGCGGCCACGGAGTCGATGACGACCAGGTCGACGCTGCCCGAACGCACGAGGGCGTCGCAGATTTCCAGTGCCTGCTCGCCCGTGTCCGGTTGCGAGATCAGCAATTCGTGCAGGTTAACACCCAGCTTTTGCGCGTAACCGACGTCGAGCGCGTGCTCGGCATCGATAAAGGCGCACGTGCCGCCGAGTTTTTGCATTTCAGCAATGGTTTGCAGGGTCAAGGTGGTTTTACCCGACGATTCAGGACCGTAGATTTCCACCACGCGGCCGCGCGGCAAGCCGCCTACGCCCAGCGCGATATCGAGGCCGAGCGAACCGGTCGACACGACTTGCACTTCTTCGATCACCGCGCTGGCATCCATGCGCATGACCGAACCTTTGCCAAACTGCTTCTCGATCTGCGCCAGTGCGGCGGCGAGCGCCTTGGCTTTTTCCGATGCGGGTACTACAGCTTTTTTATCGTCCATATGTTCTTTCAGCCGTTCTACAGTTGCGAATCCAGTTGAATCCTGCAGCCTGCGATAGCGCCAGTGGGTTAAATTCTTTACACAGACAGTACTGTATAAAAAAACAGTGATCAATGCAAGCGGAACGTGGATTTGTTTTGAAACAGATCAATACAACCCTGGTTTTTCACAAAAACTATCCACCTTGCGGAAAATGAAACACAATACACACTTCAGATGTCCTGATGTTGCAAGCATAGGAAGTGCACCATGCGTATTTTACTTGCCGAAGATGACAGCGTGCTGGCCGATGGCCTGACCCGCTCGCTGCGCCAGTCCGGTTATGCCATCGACTACGTGAAGACCGGCCAGGAGGCCGATACGGCCCTGTCCACCCAGGAATTCGACCTGCTGATCCTCGATTTGGGCCTGCCGAAGATGTCCGGCCTGGAGGTGCTGCGCCGCCTGCGCGCGCGCGCCTCGCTGCTGCCGGTGCTGATCCTGACGGCTGCCGATTCCATCGAACAACGCGTGAATGGCCTCGACCTCGGTGCCGATGATTATATGGCCAAGCCGTTCGCCCTGTCGGAACTGGAGGCAAGAGTGCGCGCCCTGACACGCCGCGGCGCCGGTGGCGGCGCCACCGTCATCAAGCACGGCCCCCTCAGCTACGACCAGGTGGGGCGCAGCGCCTACATCAACGACCAGATGCTCGACCTGTCGGCGCGCGAACTGGGCTTGCTGGAAATCCTGCTGGGCCGCACCGGCCGCCTCGTCTCGAAAGAGCAACTGGTCGACCACCTGTGCGAATGGGGTGAAGAAGTGTCGAACAACGCCATCGAGGTGTATGTGCACCGGCTGCGCAAGAAGATCGAGGTGGGCGGGGTGCGCATCGCCACCGTGCGCGGCCTCGGCTATTGCCTGGAAAAATACTCGGAAGCGGCGCGCCTGAACGCCGAAGCGAGCGAAGCGGCAGGCCCGGCCAGCGGCCCCGCCAGCAAGTGAAGGCGCGCGAAGCGCCAGCGGACGAGGTGGACGACGACGACTGGTTCGAGCCGCCCACCACGGAGCAGGATGACACCATCGAGCATTCGCTGTTTGGCGAAATCCTCGACTGGATGCTGGCGCCCTTGCTGCTGCTGTGGCCGATGAGCATCGCCATCACCTACTTGGTGGCCAAGGGTATCGCCAATCAACCGTTCGACCATGCGCTGGAAGACAGCGTGACGGTGCTGACGCAGCAAGTCAAGCAGGCCGACGGCGCGCTGCTGCGCCGCGTGCCGGACAAGAATCGCAGCGGCCGCGACTTCCTGCGCGCCGACGATGTCGACACCCTGTATTACCTGGTGGTGGGCGGGCGCGGCGAATACCTCGATGGCGACCGCGACTTGCCGCCGCCGCAAGAGCCCGACAAATACCGCAGCGGCATGGTGCTGTTTCGCAACGACACCATCCACGGCACGCCCGTGCGCGTGGCGTTTACCTATCTCGACATGCCGTCCGGCAGCGACGACGAACCGCGCCGCACGCTGGTGCAAGTGGCAGAGACGCTGGAAAAGCGCGCCCAGTTGGCCAATGAAATCATCAAGGGCGTGATCTTGCCGCAGTTCATCATCCTGCCCGTGATCCTGGCCCTGGTCTGGTTTGCCCTGGCGCGCGGCCTGTCGCCGCTGGCACAATTGCAGGAGCGCATACGCGCCCGGCCGCCCGACGACCTCTCTCCCATCGAATCGGGCCAGGTGCCCGAGGAAATCACGCCATTGGTCGGTTCGCTCAACGAGATGCTGGCGCGGCTATCGCTGTCGATCGACATGCAGAAACGCTTCATCGCCGATGCCGCGCACCAGATGAAAACGCCGCTGGCCGGCATGCGCATGCAATCGGAGCTGGCCCTGCGCCAGACCGACCACGACGAGATTCACCGCTCGCTGCTGCAGCTGGCGAAAAGTTCGGAAGCGGCCACGCGCCTGGTGAACCAGCTGCTGGCCCTGGCGCGCGCGGAAAACCAGCCGCAGGCGGGCACGGCGTTCGAGCCGATCGAGCTGAGCGAACTGGCGCGCGGCGTGGTGCAGGACTGGGTGCAAGCGTCGTTTGCCCAGCATATCGACCTGGGCTTCGAACAACCCGCGTATTCGATCATGATTTCCGGCAATCCCATGATGCTGCGTGAACTGCTGAGTAATCTGATCGACAATGCCCTGCGCTACACGCCCGCTGGCGGCAGCGTCACGGTGCGCGTGCGCAGCACCCTGGAACTGGCCATCCTGGAAGTGGAGGATACGGGCCCCGGCATACCGCAGGGCGAGCGGGCGCACGTGTTCGAACGCTTTTACCGCATTCTCGGCAGCAATGTCGATGGCAGCGGCCTGGGCCTGGCCATCGTGCGCGAAATTGCCCAGCAGCATGGCGCCGAAGTCGATATTTTTAACAATCCGCGCGCGCAGTCGCCGAAGCTGCCGGGCACCCTGCTGCGCCTGAGCATCGCCCTGCTGTTGCCGGACGCGCCAGAAGAGGATGACATCACGTATGGATAAGCCCAGCCTTCCCGCGGCGGCGCTGCGGCCGGCGCGCACGCCCAGCCCCGAGCTGCAGGCGCGCCGCGACGTGCACTGGCACAAGACGCGGCGCCTGACGGCCATCCTGCTGCTGATCTGGCTGCTGACGGGCTTCCTGACCGTGTTTTATGCGCGTGAACTGTTGCACCTGAACCTGTTCGGCTGGCCGCTGCCCTTCTATATGGCGGCCCAGGGCGCCTCGCTGGTGTATCTGGCCATCATCGCCTTGTATGCCTGGCGCATGCGACGCCTGGACCGCGATTTTCATGCCGAGGAGCAAACATGAGCGGCCAGCGCAGCTTCTTTGCGCGGCTGTGCCGCTACTATTTGCTGTTTACCGCCGGTTTCGCCGCCTTCCTGCTGGCCCTGTCGGTGCTGGAACAGGAAGGCATGCCGCGCGCCTGGATCGGCTACCTGTTCATGCTGGTCACCATCACCCTGTACGCCACCATCGGCGTCATCAGCCGCACCTCGAACGTCACCGAATACTATGTGGCGGGGCGCAGGGTGCCGGCCATGTTCAACGGCATGGCCACGGCCGCCGACTGGATTTCGGCCGCCAGCTTCATCAGCCTGGCCGGCGGCCTGTACCTGAACGGCTTCGACGGTCTGGCCTTCATCATGGGCTGGACGGGTGGCTACTGCCTGGTGGCGCTATTGATCGCGCCCTACCTGCGCAAGTTCAGCCAGTACACGATTCCCGACTTCCTCGCCGCCCGCTACGGCAGCGGCACCGACAAACGGGGCGCCAGCGTGCGCGTGGTGGCCGTGGCCGCCACCATCATCGTCTCGTTTACGTATGTGGTGGCGCAGATTTACGCCGTCGGCCTGATCGCCTCGCGCTTCACGGGCGTCGATTTTTCCGTCGGTATCTTCCTGGGCCTGGCCAGCATCCTCGTTTGCTCCTTTCTGGGCGGCATGCGCGCCATCACCTGGACGCAGGTAGCGCAGTACATCATCATCCTGGTCGCCTTTCTGATTCCCGCCATGTGGCTGTCGGTCAAGCATGCGGACAATCCCGTGCCGCAGATCGCCTACGGCAAGGTGCTGCCGCAACTGAGCGCGCGCGAACACGTGCTGGAAACGGACCCGAAGGAAAACGAAGTGCGGGCCATCTTCCGCCAGCGCGCACAGAGCTACCAGGAGCGCATCGCCGGCTTGCCCGGTTCCTGGGAGCAAGGCCGGCTGGCGGCCCAGCGCCAGCTCGATCATTTACGCCAGCGCAATACCTCGCTGTTCGATATCCGCAACGCGGAGCGCTACCTGATCGCCTATCCGAAAAGCCCGGACGAGGCACGCGTGCTGTGGCAGGCGGCGCAGGCGCAAAACCAGAAACGCGCCGAACCCATCATTCCGCACGCGCAGCCGTTTCCCGCCGCCGATCGCGAGCAATCGGACATCAAGCGCAACAATTTCCTGGCCCTCGTGTTTTGCATGATGCTGGGCACGGCCGCCCTGCCGCATATCCTCATGCGATCCTACACCACGCCCTCCGTGCACGAAACGCGCGTCTCCGTCTTCTGGGCCCTGTTTTTCATCCTGTTGATCTATCTCACGATTCCTGCGCTGGCCGTGCTGGTCAAGTACGATATTTATTCGGCACTGGTAGGCACGCAATACACGAACCTGCCCACCTGGGTGTCGTACTGGGCCAATGTGGACAAGCTCAGTCCCCTGATCAGCATCGTCGACGTCAACCGCGACGGCATCGTGCAACTGGCGGAAATTTCCATCGATGCCGACGTGCTGGTACTGGCCACGCCCGAGATCGCCGGCCTGCCCTACGTGATTTCCGGCCTGGTGGCGGCCGGCGGCCTGGCCGCCGCCCTGTCGACGGCGGACGGCTTGCTGCTGGCCATTTCAAATGCCCTGTCACACGATATCTATTACAAGGTGGTCGATCCCAGCGCCTCGACGCAAAAGCGCGTGACGATTTCCAAATTGCTGCTGCTGGCCGTGGCCTTCATCGCCGCCTATGCGGCTTCGCAAAAGCCAGCGGACATTTTGTCGCTGGTGGGCGTGGCCTTTTCCCTGGCCGCCTCGACCCTGTTCCCGCCGCTGGTGCTGGGCGTGTTCTGGAAACGCGCCAATTACCAGGGGGCGCTGGCCGGCATGTTCACGGGCTTTGGCGTCTGTCTCTACTACATGCTGCACACCAGCACCATGCTGGGTGGCACCCCGGACGGCCAATGGCTGCATATCGCGCCCATTTCCGCCGGCATCTTCGGCGTGCCGACCGGCCTGGCCGCCGCCATCCTGGTCAGCTGGCTGACACCGGCGCCGGGGCGCCGCAGCACGGGGCTGGTGGAACATATCCGGGCGCCGGAATAAAAGCGCATCAAGGCCTGGGAGTGGCGTGGAGAAATTCCTCGACAGAACGATCGGAAAAGACAGCGCCCCGGCAAAAAAGGAGTAGGCTGGAGGGCCGCTCCATTTACGAGGAAATCCCATGCCGTCTGGAAAAATTCTTGTTGCCCAGGGAGGCGGCCCCACCGCCGTCATCAACCAGTCGCTGGTGGGCGTGGTGCTCGAATCGCGGCGCTTTCAGCATGTCACGCGCGTGTATGGCGCGCTGCACGGCGTGCGCGGCATTATCAATGAAGAATTCGTCGATCTGACGCAGGAAACCAGCCACAACCTGGAACTGGTGGCCGCCACGCCGTCCTCTGCCCTCGGCTCCACGCGCGACAAGCCCGATATTGCCTACTGCCAGCAAATCTTTGAAGTCTTGCGCGCGCACGAAATCGAGCATTTCTTTTACATCGGCGGCAACGATTCGTCCGACACGGTGCGCATCGTCAGCGAGGAAGCGCACAAGGCCGGCTATCCGCTGCGCTGCATCCACATCCCGAAAACCATCGACAACGACCTGGTCGGCAGCGACCACACGCCCGGCTTTCCCTCGGCCGCGCGCTTCGTCGCGCAAGCGTTCGCTGGCGCCAACCTCGACAATGCGGCCTTGCCCGGCGTCTACGTGGGCGTGGTGATGGGCCGCCACGCGGGCTTCTTGACGGCCGCCTCGGCGCTGGGCAAGAAGTTCCCCGACGATGGCCCGCACCTGATCTACGTGCCGGAAAGAGTCTTCGTGCTGGAGAATTTTCTCGCCGACGTGAAAGCCACGTATGAGAAATACGGCCGCTGCGTGATCGCCGTCTCGGAAGGCATCCACGATGCCTCGGGCGAACCGATCGCCAGCCTGCTGGCGCAACAGGTGGGCAATGAGGTGGAACGCGATGCGCACGGCAATGTGCAATTGTCGGGCACGGGCGCGCTGGCCGACCTGCTGTGCGACGAAATCAAGACCAAACTGGGCATCAAGCGCGTGCGCGGCGATACCTTCGGCTATTTGCAACGCTCCTTCATCGGCTGCGTCTCCGACGTCGATCAACGCGAAGCGCGCGAAGTGGGAGAAAAGGCGGTGCAGTTCGCCATGTGGGGCGACCGCGACGGTTCCGTCGCCATCAAGCGCACGGGCTTTTATTCCGTCGACTACGAGCTGCTGCCCCTGACGGAAGTGGCAGGCAAGACGCGCACCATGGAAGACGAGTTCATCAGCGCCAGCGGCACGGACGTGACCGATGCTTTCCGGCTGTATCTGCGCCCGCTGCTGGGTTCAGGCATGCCCGATGCGTTCCGCCTGCGTGCAGCCAAGGTGGCAAAGGTCTTGAAACCTTAGCTGTTTTCTGCCAGCAACAGCGGCCGTAGTTTCACGGCCGCGTCCTTCAACTGCGGCACGTGCTGCAGCAGCTGCTCCACGGACTTTCTCGCCACGGGCGCGTGGCAGGCGACGGCCGCCACGATGCGCCCGTCGGCCGCGCAGATGGGTACGGCCACGGCCACCATGCCGTGCACGAATTCCTCGTCATCGATGCCGATGCCCAGGCGGGCGATGCGCACGATCTCGCGCTCAAGCAGCACGGGGTCGGTGATGCTTTTCGGCGTGCGCGCCTGCAAGGTCAGCATGGCCAGCAACTCGCGCCGCTCCAGCAAGGTCATGTGTGCCAGGAATAATTTTCCGCTCGCCGTGCAATGCATGGGCGCGCGCGTACCGAGCACCAGGTGCAGGCGCAGCGGTTCCTGCGTTTCCACCCGGTCCACATACACGATCGCGTTGCCCTCGGGAATGGCCAGGTTGCACGTCTCGCCCGTGGCCGCCACCAGGCTGCCCAGGATGCTGCGGCTCACGCGGATCAGGGCATTGTTGCGCAAGGTCGCCAGCGCCAGGTTGGTCGAAGCGGCACCGGGCACGTAGCCGCGTCCCACGGGCGTGCGCAGCACATAGCCGTGCTGTTCCAGCGTATCGAGCAGGCGCATCATGCTGGCCTTGGGCACCTGCATGCGCGCCGCCAGCTGCGACAGGGTCAAGGGCTGGCTGGCGCTGGCCAGGTGCTCGATCAGGCGCAGCACGCGCAAGCCGCGCGCCTCGTCGCCATGGCTGGCCGCCGCGCTGGCAGCCACCGCGCCGCCCGCCGAACTGTCTTCTTCGGCCTCGGCTGGCCGTTTTTGAAACGCATCCTGCATGTTCTGTTTCACCTCTCGCGTATGCGGCTGTTTCCGCTTGTCCCGGCGCTGCTCGTCTTTTATAAATGGAACCAGACGTTCCAAAACATCAAATAAAAGACCAGTGTATCGCAAAAATCGCCCGCAAAGGCAAGCGATGCCGCCAACGCAGGAGACCAGGGCAATGTTACAAACACACTACGATTACATCGTCGTCGGCGCCGGTTCGGCCGGCTGCGTGCTGGCCAACCGCCTGTCGCACGACAGCAACAACCAGGTATTGCTGCTGGAAGCGGGCGGCAAGGACAACAATCCATGGATACACGTGCCGGTCGGCTATTTCAAGACCATGCACGATCCCAAGCTGGACTGGTGCTACCGCACGGAAGCGGACGCCGGCATCGCCGGGCGCCAGTTGCAATGGCCGCGCGGCAAGGTCCTGGGCGGCTCCAGTTCACTCAACGGCTTGCTGTATGTACGCGGCCAGAAAGAAGACTACGACCGCTGGGCCGAACTGGGCAACGCAGGCTGGAGCTATGCCGAGGTGCTGCCCTATTTTAAAAAATCGGAAGACCAGGAACGCGGCGCCAGCGACTACCATGGCGTGGGCGGTCCCTTGAAGGTGTCGGACCTGCGCCTGCGCCGCCCCATCGCCGAACATTTTATTGCCGGCGCCACGGAAAGCGGCATCCCCTTCAATGCCGATTACAACGGCGCCACGCAGGAGGGCGTGGGCTACTTCCAGCAAACGGCCAGCAAGGGCTTGCGCTGGAGTACGGCGAAAGCCTTTTTGCGGCCCGCCCGCAAGCGCAGCAACCTGCGCGTGGAAGTGCGCGCGCACATCATGCGCGTGCTGTTCGAGGGCAAGCGCGCCGTCGGCATCGAGTACCGGCAAGATGGCCAGCTGCGCCAGGCGCACACCAGGGGTGAAGTGATTTTATGCGCGGGCGCCATCGGCTCGCCGCACATCCTGCAATGCTCGGGCGTGGGGCCGCGCGCCCTGCTCGGTGCAGTCGGCGTGCCGCTCGTGCACGACTTGCCCGGCGTGGGGCAGAACCTGCAAGACCATTTGCAAATCCGCCTGGTCTTCAAGACGCGATTAAAAACCCTGAACGATGAAGTCAACAGCCTGTGGGGCAAGCTGTGGGTGGGCATGCAATATGTGTTTTCCCGCTCGGGGCCACTGACGTTGGCGGCCAGCCAGGTGACGGTGTTTACCAAATCCTCGCCCGAGGTGGAGCGGCCCGACATCCAGTTCCACATGCAGCCGCTGAGCGCCGACAAGCCGGGCGAAGGCGCGCATCCGTTTTCCGCCTTTACGTCGTCCGTGTGCCAGCTGCGCCCGCACAGCCGTGGTCACGTCTCGATCAAGTCCGCCGATCCCCTCGCCTATCCGGGCATTTATCCGAATTACCTGTCCGACCCGCGCGACCAGCGCACGGCAATCGCCGCCCTGCGCGTGGCCCGAAAAATCGCCGCCGCCCCGTCGCTGGCGCCGCACATCATTTCCGAGTTCGTGCCCGGCCCGCAATTCGAGACGGATGCGCAGCTGCTGGACGCTGCGCGCCGCTTCAGCCAGTCGATCTACCACCCCAGCGGCACCTGCAAGATGGGGCATGACGCCATGGCCGTCGTCGATGACCGCCTGCGCGTGCACGGCATGCAGAACCTGCGCGTGGTCGACGCGTCGATCATGCCGGAAATCGTCTCGGGCAACACGAATGCGCCCACCATCATGATCGCCGAAAAAGCCGCCGACATGATCCTGGCGGACGCCGTGCGCCTGCCGCGGGCGGCCTGACCCACCCATTCCATTCCCGGCAAGGAGGATGTCAGCGGCGGGCAGACGGCCCCGCCCCTCAATGACCCGGCGACAAGCCAGGCATCAAAAAAACACACATAATCGATATCGATTGGAGACTAGATATTATGGATAACAATCCGAACCATCCGAAAAAAGCCAAAGAGCTACGGAAAGTCGTGATGGCCAGCGTGATCGGCGCCACCATCGAGTGGTACGACTTCTTTTTATACGGCGTCGTCGCCGGCATCGTGTTCAGCAAGCTGTATTTCCCGGGCGGCGATCCGCTCGTCTCGACCATGCTGGCCTACGGCACCTTCGCCGTGGGCTTTTTGTCGCGCCCCATCGGCGGCGTGATCTTCGGCCATTTCGGCGACAAGATCGGCCGCAAGAGCATGCTGGTGATGACCCTGATGATCATGGGTGTCTCCACCTTCCTGATCGGCGTGCTGCCGACCTACGACCATATCGGCTACTGGGCGCCGGGCCTGCTGCTGTTCCTGCGCGTGCTGCAGGGCATCGGCCTCGGTGGCGAATGGGGCGGCGCCGTGCTGATGGCGTATGAATATGCGCCGCCGAAAGAACGCGGCTTCTATGCCAGCCTGCCGCAGATCGGCCTGGCCATCGGCCTGTGCCTCGCTTCGGGCGTAGTGGCGATCCTGTCGTACAGTCTGACGGATGCGCAATTCTTGTCATGGGGCTGGCGCGTCGCCTTCATTTTATCGGCGGCCCTGGTCTTCATCGGCATGTGGATACGCCTGAACGTGATGGAAACGCCGGAATTCCAGGCGGTGAAAGAGAAGAACGCGGAGACGCAGATTCCATTTTTCGACCTGCTGAAACGCTATCCGGGCAATGTATTGAAAGGCATGGGCGCGCGCTATATCGACGGCGTGTTCTTCAATATCTTCGGCGTGTTTTCCATCACTTATCTGACCAACACCATCAAGATCGACCGCACCGAAGCGCTGATGGGCGTGATGGCGTCGGCCGTCGTGATGTGCTTTTGCATCCCCTTCTTCGGCCGCCTGTCCGACCGCATCGGGCGCAGCAAGGTGTTCTTCTGGGGCGCATTGATCACGGGCGTGTCGTCGATTCCCGCCTTCTGGATCATGCTGCATCACGCCGACAATCCGCTGCTGCTGTGGTGTTCCGTGATCATCCCTCTGGGCGTGCTGTATTCGGCCGTGTACGGCCCGGAAGCGGCCCTGTTCTGCGACCTGTTCGACGCCAAGGTGCGCTACACGGGCATCTCCTTCGTGTACCAGTTCTCCGGCATCTTCGCCAGCGGCCTGACGCCCATCATCGCCACCTACCTGCTGAAAACGGGCAATGGCGAACCGTGGCACATCGTCGGCTACATCCTGTTCGCCTCCCTCGTCTCGGCCGTCAGCGTGGCCATGATCGGCAAGGGCGGCGCGCAACCGGATGGCCACATGAAGCCGGCGCACGCGCGGTAGACATCCGGGCGTAAAAAAAGGCAGGCCTCTTGCGAGCGCCTGCCATTTTCATGCGAGCTGAAACTTAGATGACAATCGTCTGGTGCTCGTCGCCCACCTGCGCACGAATGGTACCGATGCGCGAGACAGTTTCGCCAGCCGCTTGCAGTTGCGCGATGGCGGCGTCCGCGTTTTCCTGCGAAACGATGACGGTCATGCCGATGCCGCAGTTGAAGACGCGGTGCATTTCGGCGTCAGCCACGCCGCCGTGCTGTTGCAGCCACGTGAACAGCGGCGGCATGGTCCATGCCTTCGAGTCCAGCTCGGCCACCAGGCCTGGCTGCAGCACGCGCGGGATGTTTTCCACCAGGCCGCCACCGGTGATGTGCACCATGCCTTTGACTTCCATGGCATCCATCAGCGCCAGCAGCGGCTTGACGTAGATGCGCGTCGGCTGCATCAGCACGTCGGCCAGTTTACGGCCATGGAAGTCGCCTTCCAGGTCCGGTTTCGCCACTTCGATGATCTTGCGCACCAGCGAGTAACCGTTCGAGTGCACGCCCGACGAGGCCAGGCCCAGCACCACGTCGCCCGGGGCGATCTTGGTGCCGTCGATGATTTTCGATTTTTCCACGGCCCCGACGGCAAAACCTGCCAGATCGTATTCGCCGGCCGGGTACATGCTCGGCATTTCCGCCGTTTCGCCGCCGATCAGCGCGCAACCCGCTTGTTCGCAACCCTGGGCGATGCCCTTGATGACGTCGGTGGCAATCGCCACATCCAGTTTGCCGCAGGCAAAGTAGTCGAGGAAGAACAGCGGTTCGGCGCCCTGCACCAGGATGTCGTTGACGCTCATGGCGACCAGGTCGATGCCGACCGTGTCATGGCGGTTCAGTTCGAACGCCAGGCGCAATTTGGTGCCGACGCCGTCGGTGCCCGAGACCAGCACCGGTTCCTTGTACTTCTTGCTGATTTCAAACATGGCGCCAAAACCGCCCAGGCCGCCCATCACGCCTTCGCGCAGGGTGCGCTTGGCAAACGGCTTGATTGCTTCGACTAAAGCGTCGCCTGCGTCGATATCGACGCCAGCGTCACGGTAGGAAAGGGAAACATTAGAAGTCTGGTTCATGGTGTGGTGGCAGCGGAGGCGGTAAAATAGAAGGCGGATACCCGCCGGTACGCGCGCGCAAGTATGTTTTTCAACATCGTGCGGCAGGACGCCAGCGGGTGAATTCGGTCGATCAAGTCGCTATTTTATCAAACTGCCCCGCCATTTCGTAATTAACTGCCTTTTTTTAACGCAACAGCACAAACTACATGCCATTCGCCATCACCGCCGAGCAGAAGCAAACAGCATTTTGGATCGCGGTCTGGCTGGCATTCCTGCTGCTGCTCGTCAGCCTGGGCCCCATCCTGACGCCCTTCCTGGCCGCCGCCATCCTCGCCTACGTGCTCAATCCGGGCGTGGACCGCTTGCAACGCCTGCATTACCAGCGTTTTTACGTGCCCCGTCCGCTGGCCGTGCTGGTCGTCGTGGTGTTGTTTTTCCTCGCCATTACCGCGCTGGTGCTGATCGTCGTGCCGGTATTGCAAAAGGAAATCCCCTTGCTGCAAGCGCAGATCCCGCAGTTCCTGAACAAGGCGAATGATTTCCTGGCGCCAAAACTGCGCGACCTGGGCATCCGCGTGCGCCTCGACGGCACGGGCATCAAGCGCATGCTGGGCCAGCAGATGGCTACCAGTGGCGATGAAATCTGGAGCACCGTGCTGGCCTCGGCGCGCATCGGCGGCACGGCCGTGCTGGGCTGGCTGGCCACCGTGGTGCTGATTCCCGTCGTGTTGTTCTACCTGTTGCTGGACTGGCATCCGATGCTGGCACGCATCGCCGGCGCCGTGCCGCGCCGCTGGGTCGGCCGCACGGTGGGCATGGCGCAGGAAGTCGACACCCTGCTGGCGCAATACCTGCGCGGCCAGTTGCTCGTCATGCTGGTGCTGGCCACGTATTACTCGGTGGCGCTGGCCATCGCCGGTTTTGAAGTGGCATTGCCTGTGGGCATCATCACGGGCTTGCTGGTGTTCATCCCCTACCTGGGCTTCGGCCTGGGGCTGATGCTGGCCCTGATCGCCGCCCTGCTGCAGTTTGCCGACTGGAGCGGCGTGATCGCCGTGGCCGTCATCTACGGCTGCGGCCAGGTGATCGAAGGCTTTTTCCTCACGCCGCGCCTGGTGGGCGAGCGCATCGGTCTGAACCCGCTGGCCGTGATCTTCGCTTTATTGGCCTTCGGACAACTGTTCGGTTTCGTCGGCGTTTTGCTCGCTTTACCCGCTTCTGCCGTCCTGATGGTCGCTTTTAAGCATCTAAGACGCCACTACCTGTCCAGCAGCTTCTATAATGCGTGACAAGGTGACTGACATAAGCTACTGCGCGTCGCACTTTGCGGCCGGCGATGCTCACCGTACTAAAGTACGGTTGCGCTTCTCGGCCACAAATCGCTGCCGCTCGCTACGCTTCTGTCAGGCACTCGATACGACTACAATGTTAAATTAATAAAAATCCAATAACAGCGACGACGACGCTCAAGCAGTAATGAAAAACAGGACAAGGCGTACGCCATGAAACAACTGGTGCTCGATTTAGGCACAGACCAGGCGCACAGCCTCGATACCTTCGAGGTGGGACAGAATGCCGAAGTGGCGCAGCTGATGCGCCAGTTCGCCGCGCGCACGTCGCGCGAACATTTTGCCTACCTGTGGGGCGAACTGGCCGCCGGCAAGAGCCATCTGCTCAAGGCCCTGGCCAGCACCGAGCGCGCGCGCTACATTTCGCCGTTCTCGATCGAGTCCGAATTCGTGTATTCGCCCGACGTCGACCTGTACCTGCTCGACGACTGCGAAAAGCTCTCGCCGCTGGCGCAGATCGACGCCTTTGCCCTGTTCAATGAAATCCGCGCCAACAAGGCGTTCATGGTGTGCAGCGGCGCCGTGCCGCCGGCCGTGCTGCCCGTGCGCGAAGACTTGCGCACGCGCATGGGCTGGGGCCTGATCTATCAGATCCACGGCTTGACCGACGATGAAAAAATCGCCGCCCTGACCCAGGCGGCCACCACCCGCGGCTTGACCTTGTCGCCGGGCGTGTTACCCTATCTGCTGTCCCATTTCCGGCGCGACATGCGTTCGCTGTCGACGATGCTGGACTCTCTCGACCTCTACTCCCTTGAAACCCAACGCCCGATCACCTTGCCATTGTTGCGCGAGTTGCTGCAGGCGGAAGCGAAAGAATGATGAATCTGGCCCTGTTTGACCTCGACCACACCCTGCTGCCCATCGACTCGGATCACGAGTGGGGCGAATTCCTGGTACGCATCGGTGCCGTGGACGCCGCCGAATTCACCCGTCGCAACGACGAATTCTTCGCGCAGTACCAGGCCGGCACCCTGGACCCGGTGGAATACCTGGAATTCTCGCTCGGCACGCTGGCGCAGTTTCCGCGCGAACGCCTGGAAGCGCTGCACCGGCAATTCATGGCCGAAGTGGTCATGCCGGCGATCCGCCCCGAAGTCGTGGCCCTGCTCAAGCAGCACCAGGACGCAGGCGATTTGCTGGCCATCGTCACGGCCACCAACCATTTCATCACCAAACCCATCGCCGATGCGCTGGGCGTCGAGCACCTGCTGGCAGCCATGCCCGAATATGACGCTGCAGGCAACGTCACGGGCAAGCTGCTGGGTACGCCGACCCTGGGCGCGGGCAAGCTGACCCACACCCACGCCTGGCTGGAAAAGATGGGCAAGGAACTGGGGCAGTTCGAGCGCAGCTATTTTTACAGCGATTCGCACAACGACATTCCCTTGCTGTCGGTCGTGACCCACCCTGTCGCGACCAATCCCAACACCGCTTTGAGCGCACACGCATCCCTCCACGGCTGGCCATCACTCCACTTATTCAATGATTAAAAAATTCATCCGCAAGATCCTCGGCGTTAAAAAAGAGGCAGCGCGCGACACCACGACACCCATCGTGTTCGGTCCCGCGCAACACGGAATCGACCCGAAACTGGTGTCGTCGAATGCCATCCGCGTCACCAGCAGCCTGCAGGAAGCCGGTTTTGAGGCCTTTGTCGTCGGCGGCGCAGTGCGCGACCTGCTGCTGGGCGTCAAACCCAAAGACTTCGACATCGCCACCAACGCCACGCCGGAACAGGTCAAGCGATTGTTCCGCCGCGCCTTCATCATCGGCAAGCGCTTCCAGATCGTGCACGTGATGTTTGGCCAGGATTTGCTGGAAGTGACGACCTTCCGCGGCGCCGGCGCCGACTCCGCGCCCAAGGATGAACATGGCCGCGTCCTGCGCGACAACACCTTCGGCTTGCAGCACGAAGATGCGCTGCGCCGCGACTTCACCATCAACGCCATGTACTACAACCCGGCCACGCAGGAAGTACTCGATTACCACGGCGGCGTGGAAGATATCCGCGCCCAGACCTTGCGCATGATCGGCAAGCCAGAAGAGCGCTACCGCGAAGACCCCGTGCGCATGCTGCGCGTGGTGCGCTTCGCCGCCAAGCTGAAATTCACCATCGAGCCGCATACGGCCGCGCCGATCCCCATCATGGCGCCGCTGATCAACAACGTGCCCGCGCCGCGCGTGTTCGATGAAATGCTGAAACTGCTGATGAGCGGCCACGCGCTGGCATGCCTGCAGCAGTTGCGCAAGGAAGGCTTGCATCATGGCTTGCTGCCGCTGCTCGACGTGGTGCTGGAGCAGCCGCTGGGCGCGAAATTCGTCACCCTGGCGCTGGACGCCACGGATCAACGCATCGCCGCCGGCAAGACCGTCTCGCCGGGCTTCCTGTTTGCCTCGCTGCTGTGGCACCAGGTGCTGGAAAAATGGACGGCCTACCGCGCCGCCGGCGAATCGACCATCCCCGCGCTGCACCTGGCGGCCGACGACGTGCTCGATTCGCAGACGGAAAAACTTGCCCTGCAGCGCAAGATCGGCTCCGACATGCGCGACATCTGGTCGATGCAGCCGCGCTTCGAGCGCCGGGTCGGCAAGGCGCCGCATAAACTGCTGGAACACCTGCGCTTCCGCGCCGGCTACGACTTCCTGCTGCTGCGCTGCGCCTCGGGCGAGATCGACATGGAAATCGGCGAATGGTGGACCGCCTTTTATGAGGGCGACGAGGAAACGCGCGAAGCGCTGCTCGTCAGCGCGAATGCAGCGCCGGGCGCCGTCAAGAAGAAGCGCCCGCCACGCCGCAGCACGCGCAGCAAGACGAGTACAGGTGGCTCGACCACCGGCAGCAGCAGCGACGAGTAATGGTCGTCATTGCTTACATCGGTATCGGTGCCAACCTGGGCGACGCGCGCGCGAATGTGCAGGATGCGATTGCGCGCCTAGCGCACCTGCCCGGCGCATCCCTCGTGGACGCCTCGTCCAGCTACCGCACGGCGCCCATAGCTTCCAGCGGTGACGACTATATCAACGCTGTGGCGCGCATCACGACCACCCTGCCGGCCGAAGAGCTGCTGCTGGCGCTGCACGCCATCGAAGCGGCGCACGGGCGCGAGCGGCCTTACCGCAACGCCCCACGCACGCTGGACCTGGACTTGCTGCTGTACGGCGATGAACGCATCGCCAGCGCCAGCCTGACGGTGCCACATCCACGCATCACCGAGCGCGCCTTCGTGCTGGTGCCGCTGCTCGAACTGGCGCCCGCCATCGTCGTGCCGGGCCTCGGGGCGGCGCAGGACTACCTGGCAAGCGTCGCTGAGCAGGCCATCAGCCAACTCTGAGCGCCACGCGGCATTGCTCTACAATGCCGCCCCTGCACGCCGCCATATAAAGTACTACACTAGCGGCGTCGCAATAGCATCACCCCCCTTTCACTCTAGAGAATACCTATGTCCGCTTATTTGCAAGGAACAGATCTGGCCGCAAAAGACAAGGCCGCCACACCGGCGCCGGCGCCATCCAAGCCTGTCGCCAACAAGGCCGTGACCATCCATACCCTGGCCACGCTGCGCGCCGCCCGCGAAAAGATCACCATGCTGACCTGCTATGACGCCAGCTTCGCGTCGCTGATGGACCGCTGCGGCGTGGAGATCCTGCTGATCGGCGATTCGCTCGGCATGGTCTGCAACGGCCACAACTCCACCCTGCCCGTCACCGTGGCCGAACTGGCCTATCACACGGCTGCCGTGGCGCGCGGCGCCAAGTCGGCCATGATCATGGCCGACCTGCCGTTCGGCGCGTACGGCACGCCCGAAACAGCGTATGCCAACGCCGTCATCCTGATGCAGGCTGGCGCGCACATGATCAAGATCGAAGGCGGCGCCTGGCTGGCCGAGACCGTCCGTTTCCTCACGCAGCGCGGCATCCCCATCTGCGCCCACATCGGCTTGACGCCGCAATCGGTGCACCAGCTGGGCGGCTACAAGGTCCAGGGCAAGAGCACGGAAAGCGCCACAGAGCTGAAGAACGACGCGCTGGCGCTGCAAAACGCGGGCGCCGCCATCGTGCTGATGGAAGCCATGCCGTCGCAGCTGGGCAAGGAAGTGACCGACATGCTGACCATCCCCACCATCGGCATCGGCGCAGGTCCCGACTGCTCGGGCCAGGTGCTCGTCATGCACGACATGCTGGGCGTGTTCCCAGGCCGCAAAGCGCGCTTCGTGCGCAACTTCATGGAAGGCGCGGCCAGCATCGACGAGGCCGTCACCGGCTATGTGAACGCCGTCAAGGATGGCAGTTTCCCGGCGCTGGAACACTGCTTCTGATGTAGTTTGTTTTATGTCGGCTTACGCGCTGCGCGCTAAGCCGACCTACGCAACCATCAACGCCGTAGGTCGGATTAGGCCGCAGGCCGTAATCCGACAATACCCCAGGCGCAAACCCCTACCCCACCTGTATCCAAGTCGTCTTCAATTCCGTGTACTTGTCCAGCGCATGCAGCGACTTGTCACGCCCGTTGCCCGACTGCTTGTAGCCGCCGAACGGCACGGTGATGTCGTCGCCGTCGTACTGGTTGACGTGCACGGTGCCCGCGCGCAGGGCACGCGCCGTCTGGATGGCCTTGGTGATGTCCGAGGTCCATACGGCCGCCTGCAAGCCGTATGGCGTGGCGTTGGCCTGCTTCACCGCTTCGGCGATATCCGTAAAGCCCAGCACGGACAACACGGGGCCGAAGATCTCTTCGCGCGCGATCGTCATGCCGGCCTCCACGCCGAAGATGGTCGGCTGCACGTAATAGCCACCCGTATCAAGGCGCACGGCCTCGCCGCCACCGAGCAGCTGCGCGCCTTCCTTCTTGCCGGCCGCGATATAGCCCATCACCGTGTTCATCTGCGTGGCGTCGACGATCGCGCCCATGACGGTGGCGTCATCGAGCGGATCGCCGGGCTGGAAGCGGGGCAGCATGGCCAGCGCCTTGGCGATAAATTCTTCCTTGATCGATTCTTCGACGAACAGGCGCGAGGGCGCATTGCAGCTTTCGCCCTGGTTGAAGAAGATGGAACCGACGGCGGCCGCCACGGCCTTGTCGAGGTCCGGGCAATCGGCGCAGACGATGTTGGCGGACTTGCCGCCCAGTTCCGTCCACGCCCGTTTCAAATTCGACTGGCCCGCCATCTGCACGATCAACTTGCCTGTGCGCGTGGAACCCGTAAAGCCGATGCAATCGACATCCATGTGCAGCGCCAGCGCGGCGCCGGCCTCATTACCGTAACCTGGCAGCACATTAAAAACACCGGCCGGCACGCCCGCTTCGAGCGCGATGTCGGCCAGGCGCAGCGCCGTCAATGGCGATTTTTCAGACGGTTTCAATATCACGCTGTTGCCGGCCGCAAGGGCCGGCGCGATCTTCCAGGCAGCCATGATCATCGGGTAATTCCACGGCACGATGGCGGCGACGACACCCACCGGTTCGCGCGTGATCAGGGCCAGGCTGTTGGCAGGGGTCGGGGCGATTTCATCGTAGACCTTGTCGATCGCCTCGCCATACCAGCGCAGGCAATTGGCCGTCGCGCCCACGTCCACGCTCTGGCTGTACTTGATCGGTTTGCCCATGTCCAGCGTTTCCAGCAAGGCCAGTTCGGGGCCGTTCTGCTGCACCAGGTCGGCGAACTTGATCAATATCCGCTTGCGCTGCGCGGGCGACTTGCCGGCCCAGCGGCGGTCCTCGAAGGCGGCGCGCGCGGCCAGCACGGCCGCGTCCACGTCGGCAGTGTCGCAGCGGGCCACCGGTCCCAGCAAGCGCCCATCGATGGGCGACAGATTGTCGAAAGCCTGGCCGGACCTGGCCGCGACCCGCTCGCCGTTGATGAAGGCGCGTCCATCGATCGTGAGCGCTGCGGCCCGTGCATGCCAGCTGGTGTTTTCCGTCATGGTCATCTCCTGTGTCAGTGTAAGAGCAGCTTACTCCTGGTCTGCCAAATAGGCCGCAGACAGTTGCTTGCGCCGCTGCCGGTCGGCGCGCGCCAGCAGCACGGCATACACGATGACGGCGAGCGTCACCACCAGAATCGTCAGCGCGGCGATGGCATTGACGCGCGGATCGAGCCCCAGGCGCGCGCGCGAGAAGATCACCAGCGGCATGGTCGTCGAACCGGGTCCGGACAAAAAGGCCGACAGCACCACGTCGTCGAGCGACAGGGTGAACGTCAGCAGCCAGGCCGACGCCAGCGCCTGCGTGATGTTCGGCAGGGTCACGAGGAAGAATACCTGGTGCGCGCGGCAGCCCAGGTCCATCGCCGCTTCGGCCAACGATTTACTCATCTCCTGCAGGCGCGACTGCACCACCACGGCCGCATACGCCATGCCCAGCAGGGTGTGACCGAACCACATCGTCAGCACGCCCCGCTCGGGAAAACCAAAGACCTTTTGCATGGACACCAGCATCAGCAGCAGGGAGAGGCCGATGATCACTTCCGGCATCACCAAAGGCGCGCTGACCATGGATGAAAACAGGGTGCGGCCGCGGAAGCGCTGGTAATTGGTCAGCGCGAAGGCGGCAAACGTGCCGAGGATGACGGACGAAGTGGCCGACATGAAGGCGATTTTCAATGACAAACCGAAACCCGAGATGATCTGCGTATCGCTCATCAACTCGCTGTACCAGCGTAGCGAAAAGCCGCTCCACACCATGTCCTGGCGCGAGCTGTTGAACGAGAAGACGATCAGCACGATGATGGGCAGGTAGAGGAACAGATAGCCGAGCGAAAGCCAGCCGCGCCCGAACCAGCGCTGCAGGAAATTACGTCCGTTCATGTGCGCTCCTCCGCGTCCTGGTCCGTCTTGTATTTGTTAAAAATGGCCATCGGCACGAGGATCAGCAAGACCACCAGCACCGTCACCGACGAAGCCATGGCCCAGTCATTATTCGTGAAATATTCATCCCACAGCACGCGGCCGATCATCAGTGTTTCCGGTCCGCCCAGCAGTTCGGGAATCACGTATTCGCCCACGGACGGGATGAACACCAGCATGGCGCCGGCGATGATGCCCGATTTCGACAGGGGCACGGTGATGCGCCAGAACGCCTGCAACGGCGTGGCGCCCAGGTCGGCCGCCGCTTCCAGGTAGCGCACGTCCATTTTGACCAGATTCGCATACAGGGGCAGGATCATGAACGGCAGGTAGGCGTACACCATGCCGACCACCAGCGAGAATGAAGTATTCATCATGTGCAGCGGTTCGCTGACTACGCCCAGGGCGATCAAGAGGTCGTTGAGCAAGCCGTGGTTGGCCAGGATGCCCTTCCACGCATACACGCGCAGCAGGAAGGAGGTCCAGAACGGCAGCATCACCAGCAGCATCAGCACGGGACGGATCGACGGTTTGGCGCGCGCCATGAAGTAGGCGAACGGGTAGCCGATGAACAGACAGATGGCCGTGGTAATCGCCGCGTACTTGATGGAACTGAGGTAGGTGAGCAGATACAGTTCATCGGCGGCGATGAACAGGTAGTTGGCGATTTTGACCTTCAGCACGACGATGCCGTCGACGTACGACAGCAAGCCGCCGAACGGGCTGCCCGCCGTGTCCATGTCGGACAGGCTGATACGCAGCACGATCAGGAACGGTACCAAGAAGGCGGCCGCGAGGAACAGCGACGGCACGGCGATGACGGCGTTGCGCCCGGTGAGCCAACGCAGCGTGACCAGGCTGCGCAGCGATTGCAGGAGGGAAGTCATCACGGGCCTCAGCTGGTCAGCACGACGATGTCGGCGCCATCCCACCAGACCCACACGCGCTGTTCACGTTCGAGGCGCGCGGCGTCGTGGCGGGCCGCGTTGGTACGCGAGACTTTCACCAGCGTGCCGCTGTCGAGGCGCACATGGTAGCTGGTTTCATTGCCAAAATACGCCATGGCGACGATCACGCCCTGGGCGCAGTTATAGCCGTGTTCGGCCGGCGACGCGCGCTCTTCCAATGTCGGTGGCGCGATCTGGATGCCGATCTTTTCGGGGCGCACGGCCACCGAGACATCCATGCCCAGGTTACCCGTGATGCCATGCGAAACATAGTGCTCGCCATCGGGCGTGGCGATCACCACGTGATCGGGTTCATCTTCCGTGATACGGCCGTCGAACAGGTTCACGCTGCCGATGAAGTCGGCGACGAAACGGCAGTTCGGCGTTTCGTAGATTTCCCCCGGTGCGCCCACCTGCAGGATGCGCCCTTCGCTCATGACGGCGATGCGCGTGGCCATGCTCATCGCTTCATCCTGGTCATGCGTGACCATCACGCAGGTGACGCCCACCTGCTCGATGATGTTGACCAGTTCCATCTGCGTGCGTTCGCGCAGTTTTTTATCCAGCGCGCCCAGCGGCTCGTCGAGCAGCAGCAACTGCGGCCGCTTGGCCAGGCTGCGCGCCAGCGCCACGCGCTGCTGCTGCCCGCCCGACAGCTGGTGCGGCTTGCGCTTCGCGTATTGGCCCAGCTGCACCAGCGCCAGCATCTGCTCGACCCGCGCCGCCACTTCCGCTTTCGGCAAGCCGTCGCGGCGCAGGCCGAAGGCGATGTTGTCCCACACGGACAGATGGGGGAACAGCGCATACGACTGGAACATCATGTTGATGGGACGCTGGTGCGGTGGCACATCGACGATGCTGTTGCCCGCCAAGGCGATCCTGCCCGAGGTCGGCGTCTCGAAGCCAGCCAGCATGCGCAGCAGGGTCGACTTGCCGCAACCTGAACTGCCGAGCAGGGCGAAGATCTCGCCCTGGTTGATCGTCACGGAAATATCATTGACGGCGCGCACGCCATCGAATTCCTTGACCAGCTGATCAATCAGCAAGAAAGGCGCTGGGGCGTCGCTGGCCGACGCGGCAGGTGTTGCTATCGTCATGTGTGGGTAGCTTCTGGATAAAAGGGTGTCAAAATGAAAAACTGGCCGCTGAAGGAGCGGCCAAGATGGAAGTTTAGCGGAACTGCCGCGATTCTGGTCCAAAAAAACTTGAGTTAGCGTCTATTTGGGTGAAAAACTGACACCAACCCAAGAGCAAACCCCGGGGTCGTACCCTGAGGGTACGACCCCGGCCCTTGCGTTTGGGTTCAGCCAGAACCTACACCCAGCCCTTCGCTTTCACCTCGTCATACGTCTTGTCCAGGCACAGCCGTATCAGCGCCACCATTTCATCGATCTGCGCGCGCGTCATGACCAGCGGTGGGGCGACGATCATGCGCTCGCCCACGGCGCGCATGATGACGCCATTGTCGAACATGTGGCCACGGCAGAGCATGCCCACGCCCTGGTCCTCGTCGAACAACTCGTTCTCGTGCACGGTGGCGCCCTTCTTGCGCACCAGGTTCAGTCCCGCGACCAGGCCGCAGCTGTCCGCGTAGCCGACCAGCGGATGTTCGCCCAGGCTGGCGAAGCACTGATGCAGGTACGGTCCCGTATCGTCGGCCACCTTCGCCACCAGCTGCTCTTCCTCGATGATGCGGATGTTTTCCAGCGCCGCCGCGCAAGCCACGGGATGACCCGAATACGTGAAACCATGCGTGAATTCGCCGCCCTGCTCGATCAGCACCTTGGCCACCCTGTCGCCCACCAGCACCCCGCCCAGCGGCACATAGCCCGAAGTGACGCCCTTGGCAAAGGTGATCAGGTCGGGCTTGATGCCGAACAGCTCGGAGCCGAACCAGCGCCCCAGGCGGCCGAAGCCGCAGATGACTTCATCGGCGATCAGCAAAATGCCGTACTTGTCGCAGATGCGCTGGATCTCGGGCCAGTAGGTACCTGGAGGGATGATGACGCCACCGGCGCCCTGCACCGGTTCGCCGATGAAGGCGGCCACCTTGTCGGCGCCGATCTCGAGGATTTTGTCTTCCAGCCAGCCGGCCGCCTTCAAGCCGAAGGCTTCCGGTGTCAAGCCATGCCCCGCTTCCAGGTAATTGGGCTGGCCGATATGCGCGATACCGGGTATCGGCAAGCCACCCTGCGCATGCATGCCATCCATGCCGCCCAGGGACGCTCCCGCCACCGTGCTGCCGTGATACGCATTGTGGCGGCTGATGATGGTGTGGCGTTCCTTGTAGCCGAGGATATCCCAGTAGCGGCGCACCATGCGCAAATTCGTGTCGTTGCCTTCCGAGCCGGAGCTGGTGAAAAACACGTGCTGGAACTGCGGCGGCGATATTTGCGCCAGCTTGGCGGCCAGCTGCGCTGCCGGCACGTTGGTCGTGCCAAAGAAGCTGTTATAGAAGGGCAGCGTTTCCATCTGCTGGTAGACGGCTTGCGAGATCGAGCTGCGGCCATAGCCCACATTCACGCACCACAGGCCCGACATGCCGTCGACGATTTTCTTGCCCTGGCTATCCCACAGGTAGACGCCATCGCCGCGCACGATCACCCTGGCGCCCTTGCTTGCCAGGTCCTGGAAATCGGTGAACGGGTGCAGGTAATGGGCCGTATCCATTTTCTGAATGGCGGCCGTGTCATATACCTGCGGCGCCGCATTCCTTTGCGCCACGGAGGAGACCAAAGCGGCGCTCGGCGCCAGCGGATTGTTGGTTGTGCTCATGCGTGTTCCTTTTAAACGTGTAATAACAGGTGTTCGCGCTCCCACGGACTGATGACCGTCATGAATTCCTGGTGCTCCAGGTCCTTGATGGCCGCATACACGTCGATGAAGCGCTCGCCCAGCACCGTGCGCAGCTTGTCTTCCGCGCGCAGCAGTTGCAGGGCTTCGGGCAAGCCTTGCGGCAGTTCAAACTTCATGTCGTAGGCGCTGCCCACCATCATCGGCGTCGCTTCCAGCTGCTCCGTCATGCCCAGATAGCCGCAGGCCAGCGTCACGGCCAGCGCCAGGTAGGGATTCGCATCGGCGCCGATGATGCGGTTTTCCACGCGGCGGTCCTGCACGCCCGACTCGGGCACGCGGAAACCCACGGTGCGGTTGTCCAGCCCCCATTGAATATTGATCGGTGCGGCCGTATGGCGCACGATGCGGCGGTAGGAATTCACGTAGGGCGCGACGATGGCCATGGCCGACGGCATGTAGCGCTGCAGCCCCGCGATGTAATGCTTGAAGATGGGCGCGGCCGAACCGTCGTCGTTGCTGAAGATATTCAAGCCCGTCTTCGCGTCGACGACGCTCTGGTGCACATGCATGGCGGACCCTGGTTCGCCGGCCATGGGCTTGGCCATGAAGGTGGCGTACATATCGTGCTTCAAAGCCGCTTCACGCAGGGTGCGCTTGAAGAAGAAGACCTTGTCGGCCAGGCCCAGCGGGTCACCGTGCAGGAAGTTGATTTCCATCTGCCCGGCGCCGATTTCGTGGATCAAAGTGTCGACGTCAAGATTCATCAGTTCGCAATAATCGTAGATATCTTCGAACAGCGGGTCGAACTCGTTGACGGCGTCGATGCTGTACACCTGGCGGCTGGTCTCGGCCCGGCCGCTGCGGCCGATGGGCGGCTTCAGCGGCAAGTCGGGGTCCGTGTTTTTCGCCGTCAGGTAGAACTCCAGCTCCGGCGCCACCACGGGCTTCCAGCCCTTGTCCGCATACAGTTTCAGCACGCGCCGCAGCACGGATCTTGGAGCAAAATCGACCAGCGCGCCATCCGAAAAATAGCAGTCGTGGATGACTTGCGCGGTGGGATCGGTAGCCCACGGCACCATGGTGATGGTGGTGGGATCGGCCTTCAAGATCATGTCGCGGTCGGTGCTGGAAATGGCGCGGTCATAGCCGCCATCGTCGACCGGGTAATTGCCCGTCACGGTCATGCCCAGCACCGCTTCCGGGATGCGCATGCCGCGCTCCTGGGTGAATTTCCCGCGCGGCAGGATCTTCCCGCGCGCCACGCCCGTCAAGTCGGGCACCAGGCATTCGATTTCCGTGACGCGCTTTTCATTGAGCCACAAATCCATATCCGTATAGGTGAAATTTTCGCGTATTGCCATGTTTCCCTCTCGCTGGTCTTGATCAGGCGCCGCATGCTGCTGGTGCGGCGCACCCGTGCTGTCATCCTGTCCTGTCATTCTTTCTGTGCTGCTGTTCCTGGTAATCGCGGCACGCCTGGCCAAAGGCGCCGAACAGGCGCATCGACTGCGGATTGTCTTCCACCTGCCATTCCGGGTGCCATTGCACGGCCAGCGTAAAACCGGCGGCGCTGGCCACCGTATAGGCTTCCACCAGGCCGTCGTCGGCCAGGGCGTCCACCAGCAAGCCATCGGCCAGCCGGGCGATGCCCTGGCCATGCAGGGAATTGACCATCATTTCGCTCTCGCCGCCCAGCAGCCGTGACAGCAAGCCGTCCGGCATCAACTTGATGCGGTGCGCGGGCGCGTACTGGCGCGCCAGGGGATCGAGCACATTCTCGCGATGCTCCATCATGCCCGGCACGGCGTGCACGGCCTGGTGCAGGCTGCCGCCCAGGGCCACATTGACTTCCTGGAAGCCGCGGCAGATGGCGAGCAAGGGCAGCTGGCGCGCCAGCGCGGCGCGGATCAGGGGCAAGGTAGTGGCGTCGCGCGCGGGGTCTTGCGGCAGGTCGGGGTGGAGAATTGCTTCGCCATACAGGCGAGCGTCGACGTTCGAGGCGGAACCGGTCAGCATGACGCCATCGGCGATCCGCAGCGCCGCTTCCAGGTCGGCGTCCAGGCCCAGCGCGGGCAACAGCAGCGGCATGCAGCCGGCGCCGTGCAGCACGGCGTGCAGGTATTTGTCCTGCGCCATGTGCCAAACGTGACTGCCAAGCTGGCGCTGGCAGGCGGGGACGAGAACGATGGGACGGCGCATAGAGTGCTACCTCGCTGGCGTGACGATCCAATGACAGCGCCATGACAGCGCTGCCGCTCGCTACACTGTACAGCAGAGCCGGTGGAGGCGACCACACTGATGGGCGTGGCCAGCGGCGGCACACATCGCCTACACTACGGCCTTGCAATCTTGCCTTTATTAAAATCATCATATGCCCGTCCGGCGCCAAACACCAGCGCCACCGGCCAAGTTCCCTTACTTTCCCATGCACCCATACCGCTTTCCAGCCTTACGACACTCCTTTTTCACCCTGCGGGGGCAATCATGAAGCACATGCCATGGCGCGACTTCTTTGCCCTCGTGGTCAGCATCGGCGTGGTCGGCCTGGGCCTGGGCGCGACCATGCCGTTGACGGCCTTGACGCTGCACCAGCGCGGCGTGGGCACGGACATCATCGGCATGATCACGGCCGTCAGCGCGCTCGGCATCCTGGCCGCCTCGCCGTTCGTCTCGCGCTGGGTGGGGCGCTTCGGCGCGCGCGCCACCATGCTGGGCGCCGTGTGGGTGGCGTCGCTGGCGACGATCGCCATGCAGTTCACCGACCACCTGCTGGCGTGGAGCGTGCTGCGCTTCCTGTTCGGCGGCGCCATGGGCGTGCTGTTTACCATCGGCGAGGCGTGGGTGAACCGCCTGGCGCCCGACAATTCGCGCGGAAGAGTGGTGGCCATGTACACCACCAGTTTTACCTTCTTCCAGCTGATCGGCCCGGCCCTCGTGGCGCTGTTCAACGACAAGATCAGCTGGAGCTTCGCCGCCTGCGGCCTGCTGTTTTTGCTGGCCGTGCCGGGGCTGATGCTGATCTCGAACAGTGGTCCAGCACGCGAACCGGAAGAACACGGCGTGAAGTGGACCTTGATTCTGCCGCGCATGCCGATGATCGTGCTGGGCGCCGCCTTCTTTGCCCTGTTCGACACCCTGGCCTTGAGCCTCCTGCCCCTGTATGCGATGGAGCACGGCATCAGCACGGACCTGGCCCTGCTGTCGGCCACCGTGGTGCTGGTGGGCGACACGGGCTTGCAATTCGCGCTGGGATGGATGGCCGACCGCTTCGGCCGCGCCAAAGTGCACGCAGCCTGCGGCGTGGCCGTGTGCCTGCTGCTGCCGCTGCTGCCATTTGCCGTCGGCACGCCGTGGCTGTGGTGGACCTTGCTGCTGTTGCTGGGCGCGGCGGCGGGCGGCATCTACATGCTGGCGCTGGTGGCCTGCGGCGAGCGCTTTACGGGACTGTCGCTGACCAGCGCCAGCGCCATCGTCAACGCCACCTGGGGCGTGACCAGCGGCGGCGGCCCCCTGCTGACCGGCGTGCTGATGCAATCGGTCGGCGTGAACGCCCTGCCGGCCGTGATGTGGGTGTGCTGCGCCATTTTCGTCGGCAGCGCCGTGTGGGAACGCAGGAAGGGGATCGTCTAGCGTTTTTTACTTACTCTCCAGCCGCTGTCGCAGCTCCTCGTCCACCGGATAGTCGGGATAGGCCTGCCGGAACGCGGCCCACTCCTCCTGCGCCAGCGTGCCCTCACCTGCCTTGAGCAGCGCGTCGATCTTCACCAGCCACACGGAAGCGTCAAGCTTTGCCGGCGGCGGCAGCGGCAGCGGCGCCGACTTTGCCGCGACGGGAGCGGGCATGGGCAGCGCGCGCTGCACCGGTGCCTGGCGCTGCAGGCTGGCTTCGGCTTGCATGGCCGCTTGCTGCTCCATCGCCTCCCGCATTGCCGGAGGCGGTGGCGGGGCCGGTGGCGCTGGCGCGGGTACGGACACGGGTGCTGCCGGTAGTGGCGCAAACTCAGTTGCAGGTACAGCCGCCGGTGCAATGACCGGTGCGGCTGCCTGCATCACCTCCTGCGTGACCGGTTCCCCGACCACGGGAAATTGCGCCGGCTTCGAGCCGAACCAGTCGACGCCGATCAGGTTGACCGTCAGCAGCACGGCCGCCGCCAATCCCAGCGGAATGCGCCAGCGCTGCAGGTAATCGGGCGCCTTCTTGACGGGCAAGGTGCGCAGCACGCCATCGGCGCTGTCGTTCGCGGCGACCGGTTGCGGCAAGGCTTTTTCCGCGTCGGCCAGAATGGCTGCATCGAGCGCGCTGGAAGGCACGGGCTGCGGCAGGCTGGCCAGCAGCGCCTTCAATTCCTCGTCATGCAAATCGTCGTTATCTTGATCGTGCGTATTCATGCCTGTCCTCCCGCGCTGTCCAAGCCCGCGCGCAATTTCTGCATGGCGTAGCGCAGCCGGCTCTTGACGGTTTCCGCTTCCGCCCCCGTCACCACGGCGATATCCTGGATACTCATGCCGCTGAACTGCTGCAGCACCAGCGCCTCTTTTTGCTCGGTGGGCAGCGCCGCGATGGCCGCATGCAGCAGCGCATGCTGCTGTTTCTGCTCCAGCGATTGCGGCGGCGATGCACCCTCGTCGGCCAGTTCGCTCACGTCGTCGTGTTCCTGGCCTTCCCGCTGGCGCAGGAGGTCGATCAGGCGGTTGCGCGCGATCTGGTACAGATAGGTGCGAAACGCCGCCTGCGGCTGGTAGCCCGTGCGCGCCGCATGCAGGCTGGCCCACGCATCCTGCACGATCTCGTCGACCCACGCGCGGCGCGGCGCACGCCAGGCCACGAAGCGGTACAGGCCCTGGCTATGACGCCGGTACAATTCGCGAAACGACGGCAGGTCGCCAGCGCTGTAGCGCAGCATCAGCTCTTCATCCGTGGCAGTGATTAATGTGTCGGGCATGCGAAGCAGTGTAGCCGAACTGCGCGGCAGCGACAATTTCCCTACGCCTTCAGCGTACAGTGGACGAAATGGGCGCATAGCTGATGCGGCGTACTTCACGGATCTGTCCCTCCCTGAGCGCCCCTTCCACCACTTCATAGCCGAGCAGGGCGAAGACGCGCCCCTGCAGGAACAGGGGGCGCGCATTGCCATACCAGTCCACGCAGGATGCGCGGCAGCCATCGTCCGCCGCTGATAATTGGACCGGACGCGCGGCCAGCGCACCGAGTTCCGTCAATGTCAAACCACTGTTGCGCAGGTACAGGACGGAGGCGGCCGGCCGGCTTGATCCTGGCCGCTCGTCCGCACCCAGGATGGGCAGGCCGATCACACCCTCGCTGGCCGTGTGCGGCTTGTAGAAAAAGCCGTGGCTGCGCGACTCGCCCTGCGCCGCATCGGCGCGGATATAGCGCGTGGCAATCGCCGCCTGCGCCCCCAGGCGGATGCTGCTGAAGTGCAGATCCTTGCCCTGCGCGCCGATCACCACGGCGTCATTGCCCAGCGCCTCGATGCGCTCCACGCCGTGCGGCAGGGACAAGGCTTGCACGCTGCCCGCATCGGCCCAGCGCACGGCATACAGGGGCTGGCGTGGCCAGGCCTGGTCCGCCTGCCGCCGGCCGCCATTGCCGGGATGGCCGTACAACAGATACGGCCCCACATAGCGGTTCTGCAGCCCGTAGCCGCCGCCACCTGGCAGCGCCTGGTAGCTGCTGGCGGGCGCGCTGTCGCGGCCATCGGAAAACGACGCCAATGGCACGCGCAGCAGGGCCATGCCGCCCCGCCCGCGCGCACCATCCCACATGGCGTCGCCCTGGCCCTCGGCGCGCAGCAGGACGTTCAGGTGGCCGTCAGCGCTTTCCAGGAACGAGAATTGGTCGACGGGCGCGCCCGCCACCTTCAGGGCGCTGGGCGCCGAACCATCGAGGGGAATGCGGAACACGCCCGAGTCGCTGCCGCGCCGTGTGGTCCACACGAAAACGGATTCGCCCGACACATAAAACACGCGCCCCTGCGGCCCCATCACGGCGGTCGCTTCGCAGCGCATGTCGCGCTGCGCCAGGTCGCACACGGTGACCGTGTGCAGGGTCAGACCAAAGCCCGGTTCCGGCTCTTCATCGGTGCGGTAGATGCGCGTGGCCGGAGCGATGCGCTTGAAGTCGGATGGCACGGCGTCGGGGCGCCAGCGGCGCAGCGCGGGAAAGCCGCCGAACGGGTCGCCCCGGCGCAAGTTCAGCGACAGAGGCGAATAGAACACCAGTTTGCTGCCGATCAGGCGGCTGGCGTAATTACGCGATGAGTAATAATCGTTGGAGCGCAAATGATACGTGGCGCGATAGGCCAGCTTGCCGTTCGCATCGATATCGAACAGGCCGATCTCCGTACCGCCACGGCTGTAGCTGTAGCCGATCACCACCAGCGTATCGCCGTCGATCAGCATCTCGTCATACCAGCTGCCCGACGGATCGCTGCCCGGCGCGTACGCATCGAGCGAGGACACCGGCTGCAAGGCATTGCCCCCCACCTGCACGGTGAACAGCTTGCCGCGCCGCAGCATCACCAGGTGTTTGCCATGCAGCTTGACGATGCCGCCTTCGTCCACGCCCGCCGTCTGCACATTGGTGACCGATTCCGCCGCTTCTGCCGATGCTGCTGGCGCAGCCCTGGCCAGCATCGGCGCGGGAGGGGCCGGCAGCGCCGACATGGACTGCGCCGTGGCGCGCTGCAGTTTCTGCTGCTCCTTCTGCAGTGTCGCCTGGCGCGCCTGCAGTTGCTGCAGGTAGCTGCTCAAGGCTTGCTCGCTGGCGAACGGCGCCAGGGTTTTCCCTGGCGCCGTGTCGGCGGCATGGCTGCCTGCCGACAGCAGCAGGGACAGTATCAATGTGATCTTGAGGGCGCAGGACATCGCTTCTTCTCCGGTTGGCTGGGGTGTCCAACATGAAACGCAGCGGCGCAGAAAAAGGGGTTAAACGCGCGTGAAAATAGTCACGCAGCGTTTTACCTTATTCAAAACCCCGTATGCGGTCGCCGTTGAAATTCGGCAGGCGCCACTCGAAATGCAGCGCCAGGAAGCGGAACAAAAAGCCCGCACCGATGGACGCCAGCTGCGCCACCGCGCTGTCGACCTTGAAGTGCAGCAGGCCGACATACAGGGCGCCCGTGAACAGGGCCACGGTGGCATACACTTCGCGCTGCAGCACGAGGGGAATCTGGTTGCACAGGATATCGCGCAGCAGGCCGCCGAAGACGCCCGTGATCATCCCCGCCAGCACGACGATGGCCGGATGCATCTTGGCCGACATGGCGATGTCGCAGCCGATCACGCAAAACGCCACCAGGCCCAGTCCATCGACCAGCAAAAAGATGGCGCGCAGATGGTGCAGGTAGCGCGCGACAAAGGCCGTGACGACGGCCGCGCCGATGGTAAACAGCAGGTATTCAGGATGCGCGATCCAGCCCAGCGGATAGTGCCCCAGCAGCACGTCGCGCACGGTGCCGCCACCGAGCGCCGTGACGGTGCCGATCATGCAGATGCCGAACAAATCCATGCCGCGCCGCATGCCCATGATGGCACCGGACATCGCTTCGGCGACGATCGCCACCAGGTAAATCGTATATAACAGCATGCTCTTACTCTTCCGAAAATGATTTGAGAATTTGTTCGCGTTCGCGCGCTTCGCTCAGGGCGCGCGCTTCATTCGTACCCGTGCCGGAGCCGCCATTACCGCCATCGCCAGTGTCACCGTGCGCCATGCGCGTGTCCGCATCACCGCTGCCGCAGCTGACACTGCTGTGGATAAAGGCAAAGTTATCCTTCAGACAGTCGCCGGCCAGGTATTCGGCATACACGTAATCGCCATCGAGCAGGGCCAGGCCGGGCGGCTCGGCCAGCACCTGCTCGCGCCGGCCCTGCACGGCCACCTGCATGTAGTCGCGCCAGACGGGCAGCGCCAACGTCCCCCCGGTGGCGTTGCCCAGGCTTTTCGGCTGGTCGTAGCCGAGCCAGACGACGGACACCAGGCCCGAGGAGTAGCCGGCGAACCAGGCGTCATACGCGTTATTCGACGTGCCCGTCTTGCCGGCCGCGTCGCCGCGCCCCAGCGCCAGCGCGCCGCGTCCCGTGCCGCTCTTGACGACGTCGCGCAGCATGCTGTCCATGACGTAGGCATTGCGCGTGGAGATGACTTGTGTGCCGCGTGCCGGCGCGCCCTTGGCGCGTGGCGCCGCATCGCTGAACAGCACTTCGCCGCTGCGGCTGCGCACTTCCTTGATCAGTTTCGGCGGCATCTGCATGCCGCCGTTGGCGAACACCGCATACGATTGCGCCAGCTGCAGCGGCGTGACGGCACCCGCACCCAGCGCCAGCGGCAGGGAGACGGGATTGCGCGCGCCCTCGAAGCCGAAGCGCGTGGCGTAGTGCTGCACGTAGCCGGGACCGGCCGCCTGCATCAGGCTCACGGCCACCAGGTTTTTCGAGCGCACGAGGCCACGCCGCACGCTGATGAAACCTTCATAGTTGTTGCCGTAATTGCGCGGACGCCACTGCCGCGCGCCCGTTTCCTGCGGCAGCAGCAAACGCTGCGTGTCATCGACGGCCGTGCCGGGAAAATATCCCTTTTCCAGCGCCGCCGAATACACGAAAGGCTTGAAGCTGGAACCGGGCTGGCGGTAAGCCTGCATGGCGTGGTTGTAGTGGTTGCGGTAAAAATCGAAGCCGCCGGCCATGGCGACGATTTCGCCGCTATGCGCCTCGACGGAAATGAGCGCGCCTTCCATCTCGGGCAGCTGGCTCACCAGCCAGCGCTTTTTCGCCGCATCGTGCACCACGCGGATCACGCTGCCCGCGACGATGGCGCGCTTGCCATCCCACTGCAGCTTGCCGCCCAGGCGCGCATCCGAGGCGGTGAGCACGATGTCGTCGCCATTGCGCAGCTGCGCCGTCAGCTGGCGCTTGCCGCCCGTCTCGACCTTGCGCACCAGCGCGGCGCGCAATTCTCCGCTGTCCGGATAGGCGGCCAGCTGGCGCGCCACGCTGTCTGCGGAGGGAGCCAGGCGTGCTTCCGGGCCACGGTAGCCGCGCCGCGCCTGTGCGTTTAACAGCCCATCGCGCAGCGACTTGTCGGCCGCGATTTGCGGCGCCATGCGGATGGTCGTCGTCACGTCCAGGCCAATGCTGTAGGCGCCTTCGGGATAGCTTTGCAAGATCAATTGACGCGCTTCCTCGACCGCATACGCGGCCGCGTGCACGGAGCTGTTGCGGTCCTTGTTCAGGGCCAGTTTTTCCGCCACGGCGGCGGCGTATTCGGCTGGCGTGATGTAGCCGAGTTCGCGCATGCGCTGCAGGATGTAATGCTGGCGCACGGTGGCGCGCTGCGGATTGGCGACGGGGTTGTAGGCCGACGGTGCCTTCGGCAAGCCGGCCAGCATGGCTGCTTCGGCGATGCTCACTTCCGCCAGCGGTTTGTCAAAATAAATGTTCGAGGCGGCGGAAAAGCCGTAGGAGCGCTCGCCCAGGTAAATCTGGTTCATATACAGTTCCAGCAGCTTGTCCTTGCCGTAATGCTGTTCCAGCTTGTAGGCGAGCAGCATCTCCGTCAGCTTGCGCTGCACGGTCTTTTCGCGCGACAGGAAAAAGTCGCGCGCCACCTGCATGGTGATGGTGCTGGCGCCCTGTACGTGGTGGCCCGTGACGATGTTGGCCAGGGTGGCGCGCGTCAAGCCATAAAAGTCGACGGCGCCGTGTTCATAAAAGCGCGCATCCTCGATGGCCAGCAAGGCCTGGCGCATGCGCAGCGGGATCTCCTTCAGCGGCAGGAATTCGCGGCGCTCTTCGCCGTATTCGGCCAGCAGCTCGCCTTCGCTGGAGAAAATGCGCAGCGGCAGCGCGGGCTTGTACTGGGCCAGGTGCTCGACGGCCGGCAAATCCTGCCATGCCTGGCGCAGCCACCAGCCGCCCGCCAGGGCTACGGACAAGCCCAGGCCCAGGGTCAATCCCAGGCCGAATTTCAGATTGCGCGCCAGTTTAGATTGCGGCTTGCGGGTAGGTGTTTCGTTCGCTTGTGCTTCCATGGTGGTATTTCCTTGCTGCCAGGAGGCCGCGCGCAGGCGCGTGGCATTCCATCAAAGAGGCATTGTGCACTGCAACACACCTATCCTTATCAAAAGTAAGTATTATTTAGTATTGATAAATTTTTCTTATGTTAGGCACGCACCATGGATCTGAATCCCAAGCACACGGAAGCGTTCCGCGCCGTCGTCGAAACGGGCAGCTTCGAGCAGGCGGCGCTGCGGCTGCACTTGACCTCCCCGGCCATTTCCCAACGCGTGCGGGCACTGGAAAGTCAGCTGGGCAACGCGCTGATCGTGCGCAGCCGTCCCGCGCGCGCCACGCGCATGGGCCAGCGCCTGATGCAGTACCTGAAACGCGCCAAGCTGCTGGAAGCGGACCTGCAGGCGGAGCTGGCGGTGCAGCAGGACGCCCCGCTGACCCTGGTGCTGGCGCTGAACGCCGATTCGATGGGCACCTGGTTTTTCCCCGCCCTGTCGGAAGTGCTGATACGCGAGCGCGTGCTGCTGGACCTGACGGTGGAAGACCAGGACCATACCTACACCTTGCTGGAGACGGGCATGGCGATCGGCTGCATCAGCACGGAAGCCAAGCCCATGCGCGGCTGCACGGCCGAGCCGCTGGGCGTGATGCGCTACTGGCTGGTGGCCACGCCCGCGTTTCGCCAGCAGTGGTTCGCGCACGGCCTGACGCGCAAGGCGGCGCGCACGGCGCCCGTGGTCGCCTACACGCGCAAGGACACCTTGCAATCGTCGTTCCTGCAAGAGGCGCTGGGGCTGCCCGAAGGGGCTTATCCCTGCCATTACGTGCCGGGCGCCACCTCGCACTTCAACGCCATCCGCTATGGCCTCGGCTACGGCATGGTGCCCGAGCTGCTGCTGAAGGCGAACACGGATGGCGCGCTGGTGGAAATGCTCACGCCCAAGACCCCGGCCGACGTGGTCCTGTACTGGCACACGTGGAAGGTGCAGTCGCCGCGCATGGAGCAGCTGTCGCGGCAAATCATCGCGGCGGCGCGTAAAATCTTGAAATAGCTATCGCTGCATGCCCCAGCGTTTCAGAGTCACGCGCTCCAGGCTGCGAAAGCCAAGGTTTTCCACGATTAGACCGATGACGATGACGGCCGCCAGGCCGGCGAACACCTTGTCCGTGTACAGCTCGTTGCGGTTCTGGAAAATGTACCAGCCCAGGCCGCCCTGTCCCGAGGTGGTGCCGAAGACCAGTTCGGCCGCGATCAGTGTGCGCCAGGCAAACGCCCAGCCGATTTTCAAGCCCGAGACGATGGAGGGCAAGGCGCCCGGCACGAGGATGTGCAGCACCAGGCGCAAGCCGTTCAGCCCGTAATTGCGGCCCGCCATGCGCAGGGTTTCCGGCACGCCCTGGAAGCCCGCATAGGTGTTCAAGGCCAGCGGCCACATCACGGAATGGACGATGACAAAGATTAAACTGGCGCGGCCCAGGCCGAACCACAGCAGGGCCAGCGGCAGCAGGGCAATCGCCGGCAAGGGATTCAACATGGCCGTCAGGGTTTCCAGCAGGTCGCGCCCGAGGCGGCTGGACACGGCCAGCAGGGTCAGCACGAAGGCGGCCAGCACGCCCACCGCATAGCCTTGCAGCAAGACGACCAGGGAGGCGGCCGTGCGCGTCAGCAATTCTCCGCTGGCGATGCCGCCGATAAACGCCTGCGCCGTCTGCAGAAAACTGGGCAAGAGTAAATCGTTGTTTGTCCAGCGCGCCGCGCCTTCCCACAGCAGGGCCAGGCTGAGCAAAATGAAAGCCTTGCGCCACAGCGCGTGCTGGCTCAGCCGTTGCCAGCGCGACAGCGGCTGCTCGACGGTGACGCCGGCCGGCGGCGGCGCCGCATACACGACCTCCTGGCGAATGGGTGGCTCCAGCAACACGTTCATACGGCCTCCCGGTGAACAGGCTCTACCCGCGCGACGGGAGCGTTTTCCTCATCGAATAGCAGGCCGTGGATGCGGCTGCTGGCGGCCTGGAATTCCGCGCTGCCCGCGCTGTGCAAGCCGAACTGATGGCTGTTGAGTTCGGCGCGCACCCTGCCCGGATGGGGCGACAGCAGCAGGATGCGGTTGCCCACGACCAAGGCTTCCTCGATCGAATGCGTGACGAAGACGAGGGTAAAACGCAACTCTTCCCACAATCGGCTCAGCTCTTCCTGCATCTTGCGCCGCGTCAAGGCGTCGAGCGCGGCAAACGGCTCGTCCATCAGCAGCACTTCCGGCTGCATGGCCAGGGCGCGCGCGATGGCCACGCGCTGCTTCATGCCGCCCGACAAGGTATGCGGATGGGCATCCTCGAAGCCGGCCAGGCCCACCTTGGCGATCCAGTGATGGGCACGCTCGCGCGCCGCCTGCTTGTCGAGACGCTTGCTGGCCAGCAAGGGGAACATGACGTTTTCCAGCACCGTTTTCCACGGCGGCAACTGGTCGAATTCCTGGAACACGACGACACGGTCCGGCCCCGGTTGATGAATCGGCTGGCCGTGCATGGCGATGCTGCCAGTGCGCGGCGCGATGAAACCGGCCACGGCTTTCAGCAAGGACGACTTGCCGCAGCCCGATGGCCCCAGCAAGACGAAACGGTCGCCGCGGAACACGTCGAAACTGACGTCGTGCGTGGCGCGCACGGTGCGCTGCTCCGTGCGGTATTCCAGGCTGACATTCTTGACGCTGAGCAAGGGTTGTAGCGCAACCGGAGGACGGACCAGGTGAAAAGCGGGTGCGTGCATCTCAGCCTCCTTGCGTGATGGCAGGGTCGTCAAAAAAATAATCGCGCCAGCTGTCGGGCAGATTGCGGATGGCGCTGACGCGGTGCAGGAATTGCGCCAGGGCATAGGTGTTTTGCGGCGCGATCTTGAATTGCACTTGCGGGTTGGCAAAGATTTTCAAGAGCAGATTGCGGTCCACCTTGCTCTTGTTGACCTTGATATAGATGTCGGCCGCGCCTTGCGGGTTGCTGCTCGCATACTGCGCCGCTTCGGCCAGCGCGGCGATGAAGGCGCGGTACGTCTTCGGATTGTCCTTGCGGTATTTTTCTGTCGCATACAGCAGGGTCGACGAGCTGGGCCCGCCTTGCACATCGTAGGAATTGAGGAGGATGTGGGCGTTCGGGTTTTGCGCCAGTTCCTGCTCCTGGAACGGTGAATTGCCGAAGTGGCCGCTCAACTCCGTGCCGCCGGCGATGATGGCGGCGGCCGCATCCGGGTGCGGCAGGGTTTGCGTGATCTTGTCGAGGCGGGCAAATTCCTTGTCGCCCCACTGTTTTGCCACGGCCATTTGCAAGATGCGCGCCTGCACCGAGACGGACACGGCCGGCAAGGCGATGCGGTCCTTGTCCGTCAAGTCCGCCAGGGTTTTCACCTTCGGATTATTGCTGATCAAATAGTAGGGAAAATTGCCGAGCGAAGCCACGCCGCGCACGTTCTGCCTTCCCTTGGTGCGGTCCCAGATCGTCAACAGCGGCCCCAGTCCGGCCCCCGCGATATCGATATTGCCGGACAACAAGGCGTCGTTGATGGCGGGGCCGCCAGACAGGGTGATCCATTCGACCTTCACATCGACGCCCTGCTGCTTGGCATGCTTTTCGATCAGCTTTTGTTCCTGCGCAATATTGAGCAACAAAAAGGTAATGCCATGCTGGCCCGCGATGCGGATCTGGCCTTCGGCCCGGGCCATGGGCATGGCCATGCACAGCAGGGCAATGGTGGCGAGCAGGCGGCGGGAAAAGCTAAAGATCGGCAACATGGACACTCCTTGGGTCAGGCTTACAGGGAAAAATCAGTACGGCGCATCGCCTTCGATGGTAGTGCGATACAACTTGCGGCGCTGCTCGGGCGGGCAGCCCGTCGCCAGGTGCATCAGCGAGCGGTTGTCCCAGAACACCAGGTCGTACGGCTGCCAGCGGTGCACATATAAATGTTCGGGGCGCACGCTGTGCACGAACAATTCATCGAGCAGGGCGCGGCTTTCATCCTCGGGCAAGCCGACGATACGCGTGGTGAAATGTTCGCTGACAAACAGGGCGCGGCGCCCCGTTTCCGGATGCACGCGCACCACGGGGTGCGTCACGGGTGTGACTTCATCGATCTGCGCCTGTGTCAGCGCGGGGCGCCAGGGATTGCGGCGGCGCAATTCCTCATACTGGCTCAGGTAACTGTGTTCGGCGCGGGCGCCGCGCACGGCGTGGCGCAGCGCGGCCGGCAAGCTTTCCCAGGCCAGGTGCATGTTCGCAAACACGGTATCGCCGCCCTCGTCCGGCAACTCTTGCGCGTGCAACATGGAACCGAGGCTGGGCACTTCCTTGTACGACAGATCGGAATGCCAGAAATGGCCAGCGTCGCCCAGGCCGATGGGCTGGCCATCCTCGACGATGTTCGAGATGATCAGCACTTCCGGCTGCGTTGGCAGCTGGAACTGGCGCAGCACGTGGATTTGCAACGGGCCGAAGCGGCGGCTGAAATCGACCTGCTGCTGCGGCGTGATGTGCTGCTCGCGGAACACCAGCACGTGATGGTCGAGATGGGCGTGGTGCAGGCGCTGGAAGTCGCCCAGCGACAGCGGCTGCGCCAGGTCCAGTCCCAGCACTTGCGCGCCGAGCGGTGCATCGAACGTCTCGATACGGAAATGGCTGGTGGAGTACTTAGGTTTCAGGACGGCCGACATGGGAACTCGACTAGAGTCAGGGGAAGTCCACTGTAAGCCGGCTCGCCCATCCTGCAAACGAAGCATTTCTGATATGGATATGCGCGGCGCGTTGCGCCAGGCTGCAACAGCGGCTGTCACGCAATGGCACAGCGGCACCGGCTTTGCCCGGAAAGGGAGCTAGCACGCAACTTGCTTGTCTGCCAATCTTCAACCATCGACCAGGAAAACCATGCGCACCTACGCCCTGCTGCTCGCCGTTCTGTTCGCTGTTCCCGTCCACGGCCAGGATAGCCAGGATGAAGGCGATCTCAGCTACAAAGCCTATGTGCACAGCGACAAGCGCATCAAGTGCTTGTACGGCTATGCGGCCGACAAGACGGGCGACCATGCGGCCGCCGTCGCCATCTTTGAAGATTGCATCCGGCGCTGGAACGATGTGTATTCGATGATTTGGCTGGCACAGCTGTATGAAACGGGCATCGGCGTGCCGAAGGACCTGGTGCAGGCGACGGCGCTGATGCGGCGTGGTGCGCAGACGAACGATGACGCCGCCTATGCGCGGCTGGCGCGCTATCACTATGGCGTGGCGCTGGCCGAAGGCCGAGGCACGCCGCAGGATATTGCCCAGGCCAAGACCTGGCTGCGGCAGGCGGCGCAAGAAGGTGTGCCGGAGGCGGCCGAGTATCTGGGCCGCCTGGAGGGCGCGGCACCTTAGCGCCGCGCCAGCATTGCTGGCTTACGCCGTTGCTTCGTAGCGAGCCAGGCGGGTCGCCATGCGCGGCGCCAGCTCGTGGCCGGCCGTTACCGTCACTTCCAGGTCGTTCAGCAAGCCATCCTTCAAGCCGTAGACCCAGCCATGGACGCTGAGTTCCTGGCCCCGTTCCCACGCATCTTGCACGATGGTGGTCTGGCACACGTTCAAGACTTGTTCGACCACGTTCAGTTCGCACAGCCGGTCACCGCGCTGGCGGCTCGTCAGCACGTCGCCCAGGTAGCGTTCGTGCTTCTGGCCCACGTCCTGCACGTGACGCAACCAGTTGTCGACCAGGCCGATGCGCGTGCCCGTCATGGCCGCATGCACGCCCTTGCAGCCGTAATGGCCGACGATGATGACATGTTTGACTTTCAGCACGTCCACGGCAAATTGCAGCACGGACAGGCAATTCAGGTCGGAATGCACGACCACGTTGGCAATATTGCGGTGCACAAACACGTCGCCAGGCGCCATGCCCAGCAGTTCGTTGGCGGGCACGCGGCTGTCGGAGCAGCCGATCCACAGGTATTCGGGCGACGTTTGCGCTTCCAGGTTCTTGAAGAAGTTCGGGTCTTTCGCCACCATCGAGTCGGCCCAGCGGCGGTTACGCTGCAGCAGTTCCGCCAGGGCCATGCCATTTTTCGGTTCGGTCATATCGCTCCCATTGTGTAAGTACGACTGAGGGCTGCAGATCGCGCCCATAGGCCGGCGATGTGCGCACATTGCTCAGTCGTAGTGAAAAAAACGCCGGGATGTTGAAGCATCCCGGCGCATGGTATTACGTGTGCTTACTCAAAGAAGTCCTTGACCTTGTCTTTCCAGGTCTTGCTTTGCGGACTGTGCTTGGCACCGCCCTCGGTGGTCGACTTTTCAAAGTCGCGCAGCAGGTCTTTCTGTTTTTCCGTCAGCTTCACCGGTGTTTCGATCGCCACGTGGCAGAACAGGTCGCCCGCGTAACCGGAGCGCACGCCCTTGATGCCCTTGCCTTTCAGGCGGAAGGTCTTGCCCGACTGGGTGCCCTCAGGAATCGTGAACGACACTTTGCCGTTCAGGGTAGGCACTTCGATTTCGCCGCCCAGGGCCGCCTTGGTGAACGAGATCGGCATTTCGCAATGCAGGTCGTCGCCTTCGCGCTGGAACACGGCGTGCGGCTTGATGTGGATTTCCACATACAGGTCGCCCGACGGACCGCCATTCGTGCCCGGTTCGCCGTTGCCGGACGAACGGATACGCATGCCGTTGTCGATACCGACTGGAATTTTGACTTCCAGGGTCTTGTTGCGCTTGATGCGACCGGCGCCGCCGCATGGCGTGCAGGGGTCGGTGATGACCTTGCCGCTGCCATGGCATTTCGGGCAGGTTTGCTGGATGCTGAAGAAACCTTGCTGCATGCGCACCTGGCCGTGGCCACCGCAAGTACCGCAGGTGGTTGGCGACGTGCCCGGCTTGGCGCCGCTGCCGTGGCAAGTGTCGCACTTGTCCCAGCTCGGCACGCGGATGGTCGTGTCGAAGCCGTGCGCAGCTTGCTCCAGTGTAATTTCCAGGTTGTAGCGCAAGTCGGCGCCACGGTACACCTGTGGCCCCGCATTGCGGCTGCGACCACCGCCACCGCCAAAGATGTCGCCGAAGATATCGCCGAAGCTGTCGGCAAAGCCGCCAGCACCGCCGCCGAAGCCGCCACCGCCGCCCATGTTCGGGTCCACGCCAGCGTGACCATAGCGGTCATACGCTTCGCGCTTTTCCGGATTGGTCAGCATTTCGTAGGCTTCTTTGACTTCCTTAAACTTTTCTTCCGATTCCTTGCTATCCGGATTGCGGTCCGGATGGTATTTCATCGCCAGTTTACGGTAAGACTTTTTGATCTCTTCTTCCGAAGCATTTTTTGCGACACCGAGTGTCTCGTAAAAATCACGCTTTGCCATGTTGTCGGCACCTTGCAGTCTATCTACTGATGTAAAAATTACACGAAAAAGCCGAGTCGAGTGCTGCACTGGGCAACGACTCGGCTCGGCCGGTCTTCGCGGCTAATCCCGCGATGTAGCGTTCAGCCCGGCTGCCCCCAGTTCATGGGAGCGCAAGACATTACTTGCTGTCTTTGACTTCTTTGAAGTCAGCGTCAACAACGTCGTCTTGCTTGGCGCCTGCGTCCGATGCGCCAGCAGCTTGCTGTGCACCTTCCGCGCCGCCGGCAGCTTGCTGCGCTTGCATGTCGGCATACATTTTTTCGCCCAGTTTCTGCGATGCGCTCGACAGTGCAGCCACCTTGGCGTCGATCTCAGCCTTGTCACCCGCCTTGATGCTTGCTTCCAGGTCGGTGATCGCCGCTTCGATCTTCTCTTTCTCGCCCGCATCGAGCTTGTCGCCGTATTCGGTCAAGGATTTCCGGGTCGAGTGTACCAGAGCATCGGCCTGGTTGCGCGACTCGGCCAATTCTTTGACCTTCTTGTCTTCTTCCGCGTTCAACTCGGCGTCTTTCACCATCTTCTGGATTTCAGCCTCGGTCAAGCCGGAATTGGCCTTGATCGTGATCTTGTTTTCCTTGCCGGTGGCCTTGTCTTTCGCGCCGACATGCAAGATGCCGTTGGCGTCGATGTCGAAGGTCACTTCGATCTGCGGCGTACCGCGCGACGATGGCGGAATGCCTTCCAGATTGAATTCACCCAGGCCTTTGTTGCCGGCGGCGATTTCGCGCTCACCCTGGAAGACCTTGATGGTCACCGCAGGCTGATTGTCGTCGGCCGTCGAGAACACCTGGCTGAACTTGGTCGGAATCGTCGTGTTTTTGTGGATCATCTTGGTCATCACGCCGCCCAGGGTTTCGATACCCAGGGACAGAGGGGTGACGTCCAGCAACAGCAAGTCTTTGCGTTCGCCCGACAGGACCGAACCTTGAATCGCTGCGCCCACGGCCACGGCTTCGTCCGGATTCACGTCTTTGCGTGGATCTTTGCCGAAGAATTCCTTCACTTTTTCCTGTACCTTCGGCATACGCGTCATGCCGCCGACCAGGATGATGTCATCGATGTCCGACACTTTCACGCCAGCATCTTTGATGGCGATGCGGCACGGTTCCATCGTCGCGATGATCAGTTCTTCGACCAGGGACTCCAGCTTGGCGCGGGTCATCTTCAGGTTCAGGTGAACCGGTGCGCCATTGGCCATGGCGATGTACGGCTCGTTGATCTCGGTTTGTTGCGACGACGACAATTCGATCTTCGCGCGCTCGGCCGAAGCCTTGATGCGCTGCAGAGCGATCGGATCTTTTTTCAGGTCGATGCCGTTGATCTTCTTGAACTCGTCGATGATGTAATCGATGATGCGCTGGTCGAAGTCTTCGCCACCCAGGAAGGTGTCGCCGTTGGTCGACAGTACTTCAAATTGTTTCTCGCCATCAACATCTGCGATTTCGATGATCGACACGTCGAACGTACCGCCACCCAAGTCATACACGGCGATTTTACGGTCGCCTTTTTCGGTCTTGTCCAGGCCGAACGCCAGCGCTGCTGCGGTTGGCTCGTTGATGATGCGCTTGACGTCCAGACCAGCGATACGGCCGGCATCCTTGGTCGCTTGACGCTGCGAGTCGTTGAAGTAAGCAGGCACGGTAATGACGGCTTCGGTGACTTCTTCACCGAGGTAGTCTTCTGCCGTTTTCTTCATCTTGCGCAGCACTTCAGCGGAAATTTGTGGCGGCGCCAGTTTTTTGTCGCGTACGCCGATCCATGCATCGCCGTTGTCGGCTTTCATGATTTGGTACGGCATCAGCGAGATGTCTTTTTGTACTTCTTTTTCGTCGAACTTGCGACCGATCAAACGCTTGACTGCGTACAGCGTGTTTTTCGGATTGGTCACGGCCTGGCGTTTCGCCGGCGCGCCGACGAGAATTTCGCCATCTTCTTGATAAGCAATAATCGACGGCGTCGTGCGTGCGCCTTCAGCGTTTTCGATTACCTTTGGTTGACCGTTTTCCATGATGGAAACGCAGGAATTCGTGGTTCCCAGATCGATACCGATAATTCTACCCATGATTTTTTTCCTTTTATTTGCTAGATTTCAGATGGTTCTTATATGTGGCAAAGCGGCATGGTTTCAAGGCTTGCTTGATGCCGCCCTCTGATTATTTTGCTTGCGCGGTCGTGACAATGGCTGGACGCAACAGGCGGTCCGCAATCATATAGCCCTTTTGCAGGACGGATACGATGGTATTGGCTTCCTGCTCCGCTGGCACCACGGCAACAGCCTGGTGTTTCATCGGATCGAGCTTTTCACCCTGCACCGGCAACACTTCCACCAGGCGGTTGCGCTCGAACGCGGCGTTCAGTTGCTTCAGGGTCATCTCGACGCCTTCTTTCAGCGATTCGATGGTCGGTGCTTCCACCGTCAGCGCCGTTTCCAGGCTGTCTTTCACCGGCACCATGGCTTCGGCAAAGCTTTCCACTGCGAATTTATGCGCTTTAGCAACATCTTCCTGCGCACGGCGGCGAATATTTTCGCCATCGGCCTTGGCGCGCATGAAGGCATCATGCATCTCTGCAAGACGCGCTTCGGTACTCGCCAACTGTTCTTCCAAAGTAGGCTCTGCGGGAGCCGCGGCGTCCGCTTGCGGATTAGGTACAGCTTGGTTTTCCTGATCTTGCATCTAGAAAGCTCCTACAATCAATGACTTAAATGAGTTAGTCTAATTATCTTTACAACACTAACGGGCAGATGGGGCTATATCCTATTGTTTCAAGGGGTATGCATGGCAAAACCAGATTTACATCGATCCATGTTACAGCTATTTACAAAACGCTACCCATTTCGGCCAGCGATCCGTGCGCGCCCCCCTTGATTTCCCAGGCTTCCCACCGTGAAGCGGGCATTCTACCAGCCGCGCCGCCGCCATCGCCACTGGCGGCGTTGCTATTTGGATAGTACTTTTGTCGCGCCAGACATGACAAAGCCGCGCAAGCGCGGCTTTTGATTGTCAAAAAATTTACTATCCTTAATTCGCCGCGCCCAGGGCCAGCGCCGCCGTGCGCGCCTGCTCGCCCGTTTTCTTGTCCGCCTCGCGCTGCGGCGCCGTCTTCATCGTCGGCCAGCCGATCATGTGTTGTTCGGCAATTTCCGCCATGCCCGCGATCCAGGCTGGCGTTTCGTTCAGGCAAGCGATGTAATGAAACTGCTGGCCGCCGGCCGTTTCGAAATCATGCTTCGCTTCCATGGCGATCTCTTCCAGCGTTTCCAGGCAATCGCTGGTAAAGCCCGGACACAGCAGGTCGACACGCTTGACGCCCTGTTGCGCCAGCGCCACGAGGGTCGGTGCCGTGTATGGCTGCAGCCATTCGGCCTTGCCGAAGCGCGACTGAAAGGTCACCACATATTGATCCTTTGTTAATTTTAACTTTTCCGCCAGCAGCCGCGCCGTTTTCAGGCATTGGCAGTGGTAGGGGTCGCCCAGCAGCAAGGTGCGCTTGGGCACGCCATGAAAACTCATCACCAGTTTTTCCGGACGGCCATGCGCTTCCCAGTGATTCAGCACGGAATCGCGCAGGGCGTCGATATACGTGTCGTGCTCGTGATATTGCTTGATAAAGCGCAATTCCGGCACATTGCGCACCGTGGCGTAATGGGCAAACACGGCGTCGTAGATGGAACCGGTCGTCGTGCCCGAGTATTGCGGATAGGCTGGCAGGATGGCGATGCGCTCGCAGCCTTCGCTTTTCAGCCTGGCCAGTACTTCGGGCAGGGAAGGCGAGCCGTAACGCATGGCCATGGCCACCGTCACGCCGTCGTGGCCCCGCTCGGCCAGGGCACCGGCCAGCAATTTCGCCTGCTTTTGCGTATGCACTTTCAGGGGCGAGCCCTCGCGCGTCCAGATCGATGCATATTTCTTGGCCGACTGGCCGGAGCGGAATGGCAAGATGATCAGGTTCAAAATGAACCACCAGACCAGGCGGGGAATCTCCACCACGCGCGGGTCGGACAAAAATTGCTTCAGGTAGCGCCGCACGGCCGACGAGGTCGGCGCATCGGGCGTGCCCAGGTTGACCAGCACCACGGCGCTGCGGTCAATGCTGCCATGCGTGTACGACGGTTCTGTTTGAAATGACATGAAGGCTCTTCGAAGGCGTTGGATGGATTAGCTGACCATTATAGTTACATTGCGTCAACATCGGGAAAGATGGATGTTGATGCAATTCACCCACAAGCAAAGGCTGGGGTCAGTCACTGCGTGATCGCAATGCGCTCCACTGGAACGCATTGCCCCGGCGGGTCTGACCCCGGTCTGCCCGCCAGCCACGAATTAAATCGCGAGTAATTCACGTGCATGCTTGCGCGTGGTGGCCGTGATTTCCAGGCCGCCCAGCATGCGCGCCACTTCTTCCACGCGGGCCTTGGCATCGAGCATGTCGATGCGCGACGCCGTCTTGCCATTGTCCAGGGTGCTTTTTGCCACCTGAAAATGCTGATTCGCCTGGCTCGCCACTTGCGGCAAATGGGTCACGCACAGCACTTGCCGTCCCTGCCCCAGGCGTTTCAGCAGCCGCCCCACGACTTCGGCGACGGCGCCGCCGATGCCGCTGTCGACTTCGTCGAAGATCAGGGTCGGCGTGGTGGTAGCGTGCGAGGTTATGACGGAAATGGCCAGCGCGATGCGCGCCAGTTCGCCGCCGGACGCCACCTTGGCCAAGGAGCGTGGCGCCGTGCCCGCATGGCCGGCGACGAGGAATTCCACTTGCTCGAGGCCGTGCGCGGCCGGTGCGCACGGGTGCAGGGCGATCTCAAAGCTGCCGCCCGTCATGCTCAGTTCCTGCATGGCGCGCGTGACGGCGTGCCCCAGCTCCAGGGCGGCGGCGCGGCGCGTGTCGGACAAGCGCTCGGCAACACTGCGGTACTCGGCTTCGATCTTCGCTTCCTGGCGCAGCAAGCCGTCGATATCGGAAGCGTCGGCCAGGTGCTGCAGCTTTTCCGACAGCTTGGCGTGTTCCTCGGGTAGCTCTTCGGGCGTGACGCGAAATTTGCGGGCCGTGCTATGCATGGCTTCCATGCGCGCGTCGAGCTGGTGCAGGCGCTCCGGGTCCAGTTCCACGCGGTCCAGGTAGTTGTTCAGCGCGTACACGGATTCCTGCAGCTGGATGCGCGACGATTCGATCAGGTCGACGATCGGCTGCAATTCCGCATCGACGGACACCAGCTTGCCCAGCTTCTGGTTCAGGGCAGACAGTTGCGACACGATCGGGTGGTCTTCCGACTCGGAAATGAGGGACAGGGCTTCCTGCGCCCCTTCCAGCAGGCTGGCCGCGTGCGACAGGCGGCTGTGCTCGTTCGTGATCTCGGTCCACTCGCCGGGCTTGGCAGCCAGTTTTTCCAGTTCGCCCACTTGCCATTCCAGGCGTTCGCGCTCGTACAGCACGTTGGCGGCGTTGGTTTCGAATTCTTCGCGCTGGCGCACGAGGGCGCGCCAGCGCTTGTGCAGCGCCGCCACCTGCCGCGCATCCTGCTCCACGCCCGCTTCGCGCGCCGTCGCCTGGCCATCGAGCAAGGCGCGCTGCGCCTCGCTTTTCAGCAAGGACTGGTGCGCGTGCTGGCCGTGGATATCGACCAGCATGTCGCCCAGTTCGCGCAACTGCGCGGCCGTGGCGGGAATGCCGTTGATGTACGCCTTCGAACGGCCCGCATTGTCGATCACCCGGCGCAACAGGGCGCCGCCATCATCGTTGGCGAATTCGTTGGCCACCAGCCAGGCCTGCGCCACCTCGCTGACGGAAAAATCGGCCGTGATGTCGGCCTTGGCCGCGCCTTCGCGCACCACGCTGGCATCGCCGCGCCCGCCCAGGGCCAGGGTCAGCGCATCGATGAGGATGGACTTGCCGGCGCCCGTCTCACCCGTCAGCACGCTGAAGCCGGCGGAAAATTCCAGTTCAATGGTATCGACAATGACAAAATCGCGAATGGACAGTGTATGGAGCATGGCTTCTGTGGTTAGGCGGCGCACCGCGGGTTAGCGTGGAGAAAATGTTAGCTGAGCTTGCCCTCGCCCGACGGGTACTCATTCCAGTGCAGTTTTTCACGCAGGGTGTTGTAGTAACTCCACCCTTCCGGATGCAGGAAGGTAATCGTATGCGGCGAACGGCGGATGAGGATGCGGTCTTGCTGCACCAGGCTGGCAAAGGTCTGCATGTCGAAATTGACGCTGATATCGCGCCCGCGCACGATTTCCACCACGATCTGGCTGGAGTCGGGCAAGACGATGGGGCGGTTCGACAGCGCATGCGGGGCAATCGGCACGAGCACGATGCCGCCCAGAGTCGGATGCAGCAAAGGGCCGCCGGCCGACAGCGAGTACGCGGTCGAGCCCGTGGGCGTGGAAATGATCAAGCCGTCTGAGCGCTGGTTGTACATGAAGTGGCCGTCGACTTCAACGCGCAATTCGGCCATGCCGGCGCCGGCGCCGCGCGAGACGACGACATCGTTGACGGCCATGCCCACGTGAATCGACTCACCGTCGCGCAGCACGCTGCCTTCGAGCAAGGTGCGGCGTTCGGCCTTGAAGCGGCCGCCGAGAATTTGCGCCAGCACGGGCAGCATGCGCTCAAGTGGAATGTCCGTCATGAAACCCAGGCGCCCCTGATTGATACCGATCAAGGGGACGTCGAATGGCGCCAGCTGGCGCGCAATGCCCAGCATGGTGCCGTCGCCGCCCATGACGATGGCGCAATCGGCGGCGGCGCCGATCTCGGCCGGCGACATGGCGCGCACGCCGGGAAACGCCAGGTTCAGATGCACGGCCGTCTCCGCCTCGAAGACCACCGTGTGGCCCAGCACCTGCAGGAAATCGACGATGCTTTTGACGGGCTCGGCAATGCCATCCGTATTCTGGCGCACGACCAGGGCGATGGTCTTGGCGCCCAGGTTGAAGCGCTCGCCCGGGGCTGGCAAGGTCGCGGCTGGCTGTTCGGCACGTTGTTCGGCGTGTGTATCGACGGGCATAAGAATCTCGGTAGTGAATTCGGTGGCAAACCGCCCCAGGCTGTCGCGTCGCACGCCGGCATCGCATGATACTGTATATATGCACAGTATAGTGTGCCTGTCGTGTGCCTGCAAGGGGCGTTCTTGGTGTTGCACGCAGTGTAGCGCAGAAAAAGAATCGTCCATGCGTGCGCCAGCGCTCCCAGCACGGACAAATCCGCTTGCAGACGGCCTGGCGCGGCAGGACACTGGTAGCACTTTACTGTCAGGAGGCCATATGGTTAGCCAGCATAGCGAACGCAAGATCAATACCGATGAAAAGGTCAAAAATGACGGCGTCGACCGCCTGCCGCACGAGCGTGACGAATCGCCCGATGCGCAAGACGTGCGCCCGCGCAAAATCATGCAACAGGCGGCCAGCGACCTGGAACGCGGCCTGGTCGACACGGACCGCCATGCCCAGCCCGGCGTGGAAAAGGTCAAGCCAGCCGCGCCGCAGCAAGCCCGCCCCGATGCGCAACTGGAACCAAAGAAGGCGCGCTGAGTCGAACTGTCAGGCACCGCGCCATGAGTGCGTTGACGCCGCGCATGCGCCCCCTGTGTGACGCAACGAACGGAAGCGCAAAGGCAGGGCGCGCATGATGGACGTTCGAACCACGCAAGGAGTACATCATGAAAAAAACAGGATCAGCCGTCTGGAGTGGCGGCCTTAAAGATGGCAAAGGGTTTATTTCCACCGAAAGCGGCGCGCTCGACAATGTGGCATATGGCTTCAATACGCGCTTCGAAGACGGTCCCGGCAGCAATCCGGAAGAATTGATCGGCGCCGCCCATGCCGCCTGCTTTACCATGGCCCTGTCCGGCCAACTGGGCGAGGCAGGCTTGCGCGCCACGGCCCTGAAAACCACGGCCGATGTCAGCCTGGAAAAAATCGATGGCAGCTATGCCATCACGGCCGTGCACCTGACCCTGGTGGCGACCATTCCCGGCGCCACCGACGCAGCGTTCCAGGATGTGGCCCTGCGCGCCAAGCTCGGTTGCCCCGTGTCCAAATTGCTGGCCACGGAAATCACGCTGGACGCCCGTCTGGAGTAAATCCACAGGCACTAACGTCACCGTCTGCGGCTGTCCTGCACCAGGGCGGCCGGGGCGGTCTCGGCAAGAAAGCCATAAAGCGCATAAAATCCTGCCATTCCCCTATCACCCTCAAGGATTTACGATGCGTATTTTGCACACCATGTTACGGGTCGGCGACCTGCAGCGCTCCATCGATTTTTACACCAAGGTCCTGGGCATGAAGTTGCTGCGCACCAGCGACAATCCCGAATACCAGTACACGCTGGCCTTCGTCGGCTATGGCTCGAACCCCGACCACGCGGAACTGGAACTGACGTATAACTATGGCACCACCAGCTACGAGCTGGGCACGGCGTATGGCCACATCGCCATCTCGGCCGACGACATCGTCGCCGCCTGCGACGCGGCACGCGCGAATGGCGGCAACGTCACGCGCGAACCGGGCCCCGTGAAAGGCGGCAACACGGTCATCGCCTTCATCACCGACCCGGACGGCTACAAGATCGAATTGATCGAGCGCAAGTTCGACGGCCAGGGCGGCGGCCTGTAATTGCTCAGCCTGGCCCGGCGGCCGTTGCAACGGCCGCGCGCAGCCAGGCGATGCCCGCATCACCGTCCGTGCGACGGTGCCGTATCGCTTCAAACGCAAACGGCGCGATGGCAAACGGCACAGAATATTGTGCCAGCCCTTGCGCCGCGCTGCCGCGCAAGGCGCGCTGCGCCACCGTCAAAATCACGTCCGTCCCCAGCACGACATCGGCTGCGACCGTCCAGTACGGCACGCGCACGGCGATGCGGCGCGCCTGGCCCAGCTGTGCCAGCGCTGCGTCCACTTCGGCCGCCATGCCACCTTCGCCGGATGCCACCAGCACGTGCGGGCGCGCCAGATAAGTCTCCAGACTCAATGTTTCGCCCGGCGCCAGGCTGGCCGGATCGAGCGCGCACACGAACGTTTCCTCGAATAGGGTTTCTCGATGTAACTGCTCGGGCAGTTGCGGGAACACGCCCAGCGCCAGGTCGATCTCGCCATCCTGCACGCCAGCGATCACGGCAGGACGGCTGGCATAGCTGACGGCCAGGTCGATGCCGGGCGCTTCCACGCGCAAGCGGCGCAACAAGCGCGGCAAGAGCAAGGCCGCGCCGTAATCCGACATGGCCAGACGAAACACGCGCTGCGCCGTGGCCGCCTCGAAAACGGCGCCTCCGAGCACGGAGCGTACGCTTTGCAGCGCCTCGGCCAGCGGCCGCGCCAATGCCAGTGCGCGCGCCGTCGGCTGGAAGCCGCCCTTGCCGCGCAGCAACAGTGGATCGTCGAGCAGATGGCGCAGGCGCGCCAGCGCATGGCTGACGGCAGGCTGGCTCATGTGCAAGCGTTCGGCCGCGCGCGACAGGTGGCGCTCGCTGAGCAGCGCTTCCAGGATCACCAGCAAATTCAAATCGACGGACCGCAGATTATTCATTTCGCGCATAGTTGGATGACAAAATACGAATTGGATTTAATCACGACAGCATAATACGATGACGCCATCAACTCAACTGCAGGAGTCACCCATGCATGCATGGATTACCTTATTTGCCCCGCTGGCCATGCTGGCCGGCGCCGTCGTTCCCTTCCAGGCGGGCGCGAATGCTGCGCTGGGCCGCAACCTGGGCCACCCGCTGTGGGCCACCCTCGCCTCGCTGGCCGTCAGCGCCGTACTCGCCTCGCTGGTGATGCTGGTCTGGAGAGTGCCGGCGCCCGATTTCCAGCTCGCCGTGCGCGGGCCCGGCTGGTCGTGGCTGGGTGGCGCGGCCGGCGTGTTTTATATTACGGCCGCGCTGATGCTGGCGCCGCGCATGGGGTCCGGCCCTTTCATGGCGGCCGTCATCGGCGGACAAATGCTGGCCGCGCTGGCCATCGACCGCTACGGCTTGCTGTGCTTTGCCGTCAAGCATATTTCTCCGCTGCACTGGGCCGGCGCGGGCCTGGTGGTGGCCGGCGTGATCCTCACCCAAGTCGCCAACAGCCGCGCCGCTTGACGCTGGGCGCGGGACGAAAAAAAAACCAGCGCCGTTGCCGGTGCCGGTTTTCATTCAGAGCAAGATCGCGCTTACTTGTCGAGCAAGGCGTTGACGGGCATCAAATCCGTTTCCTTCAGGGTGCCGGCCGCGGCCTTCAGGCGCAAGCCATTCATGATGGTGTCGTAGCGCGCCTTCGACAAGTCTTTTTGCGTCGAGAACAATTGTTTCTGCGCATTCAAGACGTCGATATTGATGCGCACGCCCACTTGATAACCGAGCTGGTTCGATTCCAGCGCCGATTTGCTCGACACTTCCGCCGCTTCCAGCGCCTTGACTTGCGCCAGGCCGCTGTTGACGCCGAGGAAAGCCTGGCGCGCGCCCTGCGATGCCGTGCGGCGTGCCGTTTCCAGGTCGTTGCGGGCCTTGTTTTCCAGCGCGATCGATTCGCGCACCTTGCTGGTGACGGCAAAGCCGCTGAAGATCGGGATGCTCCACTGCACGCCGATGGCATTATTGTTGTTGCCGTTGCCATTGCCGCCACCCGAGGAATAGGTATGGCCAGCGTTGGCGATCAGGTCCAGGGTCGGGTAGTGGCCGGCGCGGTTGCGGCCGATGTCGCGCTTGGCCGATTCCACATTGAACTGCGCCGTGACGACGCCATAGTTCTGCTCTTCGGCGGACGCCACCCACGGCTCGACGGCAGCCGGTTCGGGCGCGCTGATGACCACGCCCGTGCGCATCGGCGCCAGCGACGTTGGCGCTTCGCCGATGATGGTTTGCAAGGCACTGCGCTTGTTGGCCAGGTCATTGATGGCGGCAAATTCCTGCGCCACCACCAGGTCGTAGGCCGCTTGCGCTTCGTGCGTGTCGGTGATCGTTTGCGTGCCGACTTCAAAATTGCGCTTGGCCGATGCCAGCTGTTCCGTCGTGGCGACCTTTTGCGCCTGGGTCGCGCCCAGGTTGTCTTGCGCGCTGAGCACGTCGAAATACGCCTGCGCCACGCGCGTGATCAGGTCTTGCTGGACTTGCGCAAATTGCGCTTCAGCAATCGCTTGCGCCAGCTTGCTTTGCTGGTAGGTTTCCCAACGGTCCCAGCGGAACAGCGGTTGCGCCAGGGTCAGGTTGTAGCTGTTCGTGCGCACGTTGACGGACGGAGAGGTGATCTTGTTGCCGCCATTGTTCTGGACGATTTGCTCCTGATTGCCGCGCGTATTGCTGCCCGAAGCGGAAATTTGCGGCAGCAAGCCTGCCATCCCCTGCGGAACCCGCTCCATCCCGGCCGACAGGGCCGCGCGCGCACTGGCGTACTGCGCGTCATTGGCCAGCGCCTGCTGGTACACTTGGATGAGATCGGCCGCCTGCGCTTGCAGCGAGCATGTCATCGAGACAAAGGCGCTGGTCATCAGCACGGCGATTAGGGGTTTCCGCATTGCATTTCTCCGTTGGAGTCGTCAAAAGTTGATGGAATCAAAAATCTGCTACCGCTTGCCTTGCGCCCGCCGGATGAGCGGGGTACAGGCCTCCACAGGCATGCAGGAAAACATGCCTGGGTGCATCTACTGCAATATAACTTAGAGCCTATCCCAGTAGGGAGCGTCTTCTGCTGGCAGCGCATCAGGAGCGCGGACAAGGCGTGAGGAGGACGCGTGGCGAGCCACGCAACGACGATCAACGCAGTCCCCGCTTCTGAGGAGCGCCATCAGAGGATGTATTCATCTACTGAGATAGGCTCTTAGTATGTAGGCATCGCGCTGTCGACTTGCAGCGCCCAGGCATGCACGCCGCCCGTCAAATTACTGATCTTGCCAAAACCATTGCGCTCCAGGAAGGCAGCCACTTGCATGCTGCGCATGCCGTGATGGCAGATGCAGACGATCTCGGCATCTTCATCGAGGTCATCGATGCGCGCAGGAATCGAGTTCATCTGCATCAAGGTGGCACCTTCGAGGTGGCACAGGTCGAACTCCCACTGTTCCCGCACGTCCAGCAACAACGGGCGCGGACGGGAAGGGTCAGCCAGCCAGGCGGCCAGCTGCGGTGCACTCAAATGCTCCATCGAATCGGTCGCCTCAGAACTGGAAATGCGACGGTGCCACCGCTTGCAGCGGCGTGACATTGGTTTCAAACAGCTTGCGCGTGTCGTAAGCCTTGTCCGAGCTGCGCGTGATCAGGTGCGCCGACATGATCGGCGCTTCGCCGATGATGGCCAGGATACGGCCGCCGACTTTCACTTGTTGCAACAGTGCTTCCGGCAACACGGCCAGGGAGCCGGACACGACGATCACGTCGTACGGTGCACCCTTGCTCCAGCCCTGGGCGCCGTCGCCCAGTTCCACGGTGACGTTCGTCACGCCGTTGGCGGCCAGGTTCTGCTCGGCCAGGGTTTTCAATTGGGGAACGATTTCCACGCTCGTCACATGGCGGGCCTTGTGCGCCAGCAAAGCGGCCATATAGCCGCTACCGGTGCCGATCTCCAGCACATTTTCATGCTTCTTGACGGCTACGTCTTGCAAAATGCGCGCTTCCAGCTTCGGCGTCAACATGCATTCGCCGCCGCCCAGTGGAATTTCCGTATCGACGAAGGCCAGGTTTTTATAGGCGGCCGGCACGAAATCTTCACGCTTGACCACGTTCAACAGCTCCAGCACGTCGAGATCCAGTACGTCCCATGGACGGATCTGCTGTTCGATCATATTGAAGCGGGCTTGTTCGATATTCATCTTTGGACTCGGTAAGTGAAGTAATAATCCGCCATTTTATCGTTGAACTGGCTGAAAGCACATGTTAACCATAAAGGCGGGGAATGGAGGAAATTTGCGACGATCTGCAGATTTGGGGGGGCGAACCTTGGATAGGGGCAACTGAACGGTTGTAGCCAGGCCCGGCGCATCAGCTTTTTCCGGGCGCCTCCACCTGCAGGCTGCGCACGCTCATGTCGATGAACGCATCCATGTAGGCGAGCGGATCGATATTCTTGACCTCGCACGGCAGGTAGGAGTGCGTCCACATCATCAGCATGGTGACGGGCGCGCTGAGGATGGTGCTGACCAGCACGGCATCGACCTGGCGAAATTCGCCCCGCTGCATGCCCCGTTCCAGCAAGCTGACGATCAGCGCATTGCCGCGCGTGACGACTTCTTCGTTGTAAAACTGCGCCAGTTCCGGGAAATTGTTCGCTTCGGCCAGCATCAGCTTGGTCAAGCCGGCCAGTTTCGTGGCGCCGAACTCTTCCCACCACTGCATCATCACCTTGCGCAACAACTCGGCGCTGCTGCTATCCGAGGCGGCCATGCTGTCTTCCGCCTCGCCGATCGACTGCACGATATTGTCGCGCACCACGGCCTTGAACAACTCTTGTTTATTCTCAAAGTACAGGTACAGGGTGCCTTTCGACACGCCGGCCCGCTTGGCCACATCCTCCAGGCGCGTCGATGCGAAGCCCCGTTCGACAAACAGGTCGAGGGCGGCGGCGAGCAATTCCTGCGGGCGGGCATCCTTGCGCCGCTCCCAGCGGGGCTTGGTATCAATCGGGGCTTGCATGTATCTTTCCAAGTAACTTACTTTTGAGTCATTAATAGTAGACCTGTCTACCGCCGAGGTCAAGCGCAGGCTGCCAGGCCCATCCTGCTGGCTGACGTGCACGCTCGCCATTGTAACGCGTCGCAGTTGCAGGACGGCCATCGGCAGGGAGTGTCCGACACTGATCCCATGCCGCCAGCGCATCTCAATCGCGCAAGGCTTGCGCCGGCGCCATGCGCATGGCCGACCAAGTGTGCCGCACGGTGGCCAGTAGCGCCACCAGCATGGCCAGCAGCAATGCCGCCGCCAGTGGCCAGGCGCCCACCGGCGCGCGTTCGACAAAGCCGGCCAGGTAGCGCGCGATACCCAGGGCCGCCAGCGGCAAGCCCAGTACGGCACCGGCGGCCAGCAGCAGCATGAACTCGCGCCCCACGAGGCGGGCGATGGCGGCGCGGCCTGCGCCATGCAACTTGCGCAGCACAATTTCACGGCTGCGGCGCTGCACGCTGTAGGCCGACAGCACGTAGATGCCGAAGGCGGCGAGCAACATGGCGATCAGACTGGCCAGGCCGAGCATGCGCGCCAGACGCAGATCCTCGGCATACATCTGCGCCAACAGGCTTTGCGCCGTGCGCAGTTCCAGCATCCGCTGCGGAAAATAGCGCCGCCACAGCGGCTCGATGCGTGCATGCGCCGCTGCCACATCATCATTGCTGCGCAAGGACAGTGCGCCGCCGTGGCGCAAATCGAACAGCATCGGCTGGGCCGCCTGGCGCATGTCCTGGAAACGGATCGGCGGCGCGATGCCGATAATCACCTGCCCATCCGGCATCGCCTGCCCCACGGCGGCCTGCGGCGTGGGATAGCCCAGCGCCAGCGCCGCCGCCGCATTGAGCACCACTACCTGGCTGCCGATCCGGTCCTGCGCCGCATCGAACAATCGCCCGTGCAAGGGCACGATGCGGTGCAGGGCAAACCAGCCCGGCGTCATGGGTTTGTATTCCAGGCGCACGTCGCGCCCGGCGCGCGTCCTGACGCTGCCGACGACCTTGCTGCCATCGCGCCCGACCGCTTCCGCGATGCCCGCCACGCCGCCGATGCCGGGCAGGCGCGCCAGCGCCTCTTCGAAGGCGCGCGCCTGCGGGCTGTCTTCGCTCCCGGGCGGCAAATCCAGCACCAGCAAGCCGTCCGGCATGAAGCCCGGCGAGGCGTGGCTGCCATACCAGGATTGCCAGCCGACCGCCAGGGTCGCGGCGCACAGCGCCATGGCGGCGCCGAACTGCAATACCGTCAGCACGCGGCGCAGCCACAGACCAGCCGCTGTTTCGCTGTTGCCGCGGCCCGCCAGCGCGGGACCGGGTCGCACGCGCAGCGCACACCAGGCGGGATAGGCACCCGCACACAAGCCCGTGAGCACGCCAAACAGCAAGGCGCCGGCACAGCGCCAGGCGGTGAACATATCGTCCAGCGGCCGCTGTACCAGCTCGGCGAAGAGCGGCAGCGCCAGCCAGGCCAGCAGCAAGCCCGCGGCGGCGGCCAGCAACGCCGTCAGCACCGACTCGGCCAGGAACTGCTGCACCAGGCGCGCCGCACCGGCGCCGAGCAGCTTGCGCACGCCGATCTCGCGCTGGCGGCGCAAGGTGCGCACGGTGGCCAGATTCACGTAATTGATGACGGCCAGGGCAAGTATCAGCAGCGCCAGCACGGCCAGTCCCACCACGCTGGCGCGCTGCCCGTGACGCGCCGCCGCGCGGCTGTGGTACAGGTCCGCATCGAAGTAAGCCTGCGCCAGCGGCAGCAGCGCGATATCGGTGACGTTGCGCCCCGCGAGCGCACGGCCCATGGAGGCGCCGCGCACGTGCCGGTCTTGCGGCGAGTCGTTGATGGCCTGCTGCAGCAGCGCCGCCAGCGCACCGGGGTCTGCGCCTGGGCGCAGCTGCAGGTAGATGGCGCCGCGCCCCGTGCCGGCAAAAGCGGCCTCGCGCTGCGCCGCCGGCCAGGCACTGCTGAGCGTGCCCACCAGCACTTCATACGGCACGCTGGTGTTGCGCTGATGGTCAGGCAGGATGGCGCGCACCTTCAGCGTGACGCCGCCGATCTGCAGCAGCTGGCCCAGCGCGGATGCGTCGGCAAACAGCTTGCGCGCCGCCGTCTGTGTCAGCGCCACGGCATCGGGCTGCGCCAGCGCCGAACGCAGATCGCCCTGCAGCGCCGTGACGCCGAACAGGCTGGCGAAATCCGCATCGACCGCTTGCACGTTCAGCGCATACGGGCGCTCGCCGCGCTGCACCGGCACATCCAGTTCCTTGACGATGCTCGCCATGCCGACAGCGCCGCTGCGCCGCGCCACGTCGCGCAGCGACAAATAGGCAAAGTTCTGCCACTCGGGGCGGATGAACAGATTGATGCGCTGCTTGACCAGCAGCACGCGCTCGCGCTGCGGCACCTGGCTATCGTAGCCCAGGCTGTAGCCGACAAAGCCCAGCAGCAGGAAGCAGGCGGCGAAACCGACCGCCAGACCCAGGATGACGGCCGCCGAGGCGCCCCGCTGCTGCGCCATCAGGCGCCAGCCGATGCGAAAATCGGCCGCCTTCATGCGGCTTGCAAGGCGTCGACCATGACGCGCCCGTCCAGCAAATGCAGGGTGCGCGACGCCTGCGCCGCATGGTCGGGCGAGTGCGTCACCATCACCACCGTCGTGCCCTGCGCATTGATGCTGCGCAGCAGGCGCATGACTTCATTGCCGTGCGCCGTATCGAGGTTGCCCGTCGGTTCATCGGCCAGCAAGACGGCCGGCCCGGCCACCAGCGCGCGCGCGATCGCCACGCGCTGCTGCTGGCCGCCCGACAGTTGCGACGGCCGGTGTCCGGCGCGGTGCGCCACGCCCAGCTTGTCGAGCATGGCGGCCACGCGCTGGCGCCGTTCGCGCGCCGGAGTGCCGTTGTACTCGAGCGCCAGCTCCACGTTCTCGAACACGCTCAGTTCCTCGATCAGGTTGAAGCTCTGGAAGATGAAGCCGATGCGCCCGCGGCGCAGCGCATTGAGCTTTGCCTCGCTCCATCCTGCCACATTCTGGCCCTCGAACCAGTATTCGCCATGGCTGGGAATATCGAGCAATCCCAGCAGACCCAGCAGGGTCGATTTACCGCAGCCCGAGGGGCCGGTGATGGCCACATATTCGCCCGCCTCGATCTCGAGGTCGATGCGATCCAGGGCCTTGGTCTGGATATCGCCTGACTGATGCATCTTGCTGACGCCGACTAGTTTGAGCATGGGTGCTACCTTTATGGAGGATGAGGGGAATTTACCGGCTTATGTGCAATCTGGGGGAATTTCCATAGGCAGCGTAGGCCGACAAGATCACGCGCTCGCCTGCCTGCAGCCCTTGCAGCACTTCGAGCTGGCTGTTGTTGCGCCGGCCGATACGCACCGCGCGCCGCTGCGCCTGGCCGCCGGATGCATCGAGCACGTAGACCCAGGCGCCGCCGCTGTCGTTGATGAAGGCGCCGTTCGGCAGCAGCAGCGCGGCGGCCGGCTCGCCCAGGGTAATCTGCGCATCGAGGCTTTGCCCAGGATTGAGCACGGGCGGCTGGCCGTGCGTGAACACCAGTTCCACCGTGAAGCGGCCCTCCTTGATCTGCGGATAAATCGTCTGCACGCTCAGCGCGTAATTTTGCCCAGCCTGGACGATGCTGGCCTGCCGTCCCGCCGCCATGCGGTTCAGGTAAAACTCGTCCACCCTGGCCGACAGCTTGTAGCGCACAGGGTCGTCGATGCGGCCCACATTCTTGCCCGTCGCGATAGACTCGCCCACCTGCAGCCGGAAGTCCGTCAGCCGGCCGGCGGACGGCGCGCGCACGGCCAGGGCGTCGACCGTGGCACCGACCAGCAGCAAGCCCGAACTGAGGCCGGCGATGGACGCGCCAAGCTGGCTGGCCGCATCGCGGCGCACCCGCGACTCCGCCTGCGCCGCCTGCTGTTCCTGCGCCAGCGCGCGCTGCTGCTGCAGCAGCGTGTCGGCCGATTCCTCCAGCGCCACGCTGGAAATGAAGCCCTGCGCCGCCAGCCTGACATTGCGCGCATGCTGCTTGCCACCCTGCTGCAGCGCGAACGCCAGGTCATCCAGGCGGCGTTGATGCTCGCTGGTGCTGGCCTGCTGCGCCACGCGCAAATTGGACAAGTTGAAAATCTGCTGCGCATGTTCGGCCTTGCGGGCCAGCAGTTCCAGGTTGCGCTGCGGATTGGAGATACGGAACAGCAGCTGGCCCTTGCTCACCAGTGCGCCATCACTGGCAAGCACCTCTTCGATGCGGCCCGACTCGACCGAATCGAGGAGCACGGAATGCAGCGGCTCGGCGCTGGCGCGCACCACCACTTCATCGAGGAAAATACCGCGCGCCACGGCGCCGATGCGCAATTCGGCGACAGGCACCTGCAAGCCGCGTGGCATGGCCCACCAGCCAGCGGCGGCCAGCGCGGCCAGCAACAGCATGCCCGCCAGGCCGGCAACGACAAATTTTCGCCGGCTGCGCGGCACGCGCGTATCCATGGCGGCGCCGCTGGACGGCAAATGGGGCATGGCAGATGGAGGAGCACGCATATTTATTTTCACGTCTTTGGCACAAGTATTCGCCATCTATCAGCAAGCAGCGTGCCAGCAGCGGACGCCACGCGGACATGCGCCCCGCAGCCGTTCGCCAAGCATGCTGGCACGACGCGGTATCCCGCAGTGTCCATTTCCGGACAGCGACTGTTCGCAAGCGCACAGCGCCGGCAAACAGGCATGCCCGCAGCGGCCGCCACGATACCAGCACGGCTGCTAGAATGCGCCACCGACCGACGCTCACTATGCTCTCCATGGCCAACACCGCAGCCCACGTCCTGATCCTCGACGACGATATCGATGTCGCCTGCGCCGCACAGCTGCTGCTGCGGCGGCGCTATCGCGACGGCAAAATCGATACGCTGTGCGACCCTGCAGGACTGCCCGCACTGCTGGCCAGGGCGGTGCCGGAGGTGGTGCTGCTCGACCTCAATTTCCAGCCCGGCCAGACCGATGGCGCACAAGGCCTGGCCTTGCTCGACCTGCTGCGCGCGCTGCCACGGCCGCCTTGCGTGATCGCCATGACGGCGTATGCCGATGTGCCGCTGGCGGTGGCGGCGCTGCAGCGCGGCGCGGGCGACTTCATCACCAAGCCCTGGGACAACGCGCGCCTGGCCGCCACCGTCGAACATGCGCTGGCGCGCCGCGCCGGTACGGCCGCCACAGCCACTGCCGCGCCAGACCTGATGGGCGACTCTCCGGCCATGCGCGAGCTGCGCGCGATGGTCGCCAGCGTCGGCCCCACGGAGGCGAATGTGATGGTGCTCGGTGAAAACGGCGTCGGCAAGGAACTCGTGGCGCGCGCCCTGCACCAGGCCTCGCGCCGCGCCGCCGGTCCCATGCTGGCGGTGGACATGGGCGCCGTGCCGGAGGCTACCTTTGAAAGCGAATTGTTCGGCCATCGCAAAGGCGCGTTCACCGATGCCAGACAGGAACGCGCGGGGCGCTTCCAGGCGGCGCGCGGCGGCTCGCTCTTTCTCGATGAAATCGGCAACCTGCCGCTGGCGGCGCAAGCCAAGCTGTTGACGGCGCTGGAACGGCGCGAAGTGACGCCGCTGGGCGCGGACCGTCCGGAAGCGATCGACGTGCGCATCCTCAGCGCCACCAATGTCGATGAAGCGCGGCTGTTCGATCCGGCCGTGTTCCGGCCCGACCTGCTGTTCCGCCTGAATACCATCGTGCTGCGCGTGCCGCCGCTGCGCGCGCGCCGCGATGATATCGCCATGCTGCTGCGGCATTACCTGGCGCACTACGAAAGCCAGTACCAGCGCACGCCGCGCACGCCCGCAGCGGAGGCGCTCGATTACCTGCAACAGCATGACTGGCCGGGCAATGTGCGCGCGCTGCGCCATGCCTGCGAACGTGCCGTGATCCTGGGGGGCGAGGCGCACTACACGCGCAGCGACTTCGGCCTGTTCGACAGCCACGCCCAGGCGGCAGCGGTGCCCGCGACACCTGCCCACGCACGCCAGACGCTCGGCGCGCTGGAACGCGACGCCATCCATCGCACGCTGGAACAGGTCGACGGCAATATCAGCCATGCAGCCAAGGCCCTGGGCATCAGCCGCGCCGCGCTGTACCGCAAGCTGAACAAACATGGCATCTGAGCGCAACCTCAAGACGACGGCAAGCGCCAGCATCGCCGCCATGCTGGCGCTGGCCAGCGCCGCCGGGTATTTTTTCGCACTCGCGTCGCCGCGCCTGAGCGTGCTGTGCCTGCTGCTGGCGATGCCGCCGGCGTGGCTGCTGTGCCGCTGCCTGAACCGCCTGGCGCTGCGGGTGTCGCGCCAGGAGTCGACAATGACAGCGGCCATGGCGGCGGCAGCGTCGCCAACGCCCGATGAAGAATCGCTGAGGGCGCTCGAAGCCTGTCTCGAACACGCGCCCATTGCCCTGTTCCGTATCCAGAGCGGCGCCGTGGAACACAAGGTGACGCCACTCAACGCCAGCGCCCGGCGCCAGCTGGCGCCCGGGCATGCGAGCGAGCCACAGCGGTGGCAGCAACTGCTGGCGGCGCAGCCTCCCGGCCAGCGCCGCCTGCTCAGTTTTGACACGGAACGGGGCGTGGAACGGGCGCTGGTGGCCGTGGCGGCGCTGACCTTGCAAGGCGCGCCGCAACACCTGGCCGCGCTGATGCCGGTGGAAAGCGAACTGGAAGCCGAGGCGCTCAATGCCTGGCGCGAACTGGTGCAAGTGCTGACGCATGAAATCATGAATTCGCTCACGCCCGTCGCCTCGCTGTCGCGCACGGCCTGCGACCTGCTGGCGGACGTGCGCCCCCTGCTGCCGCACGAGATCCATGCCGACCTGGCGACAGCGCTCGACGCCATCGCCCGCCGCGCCGCCAGCCTGGCCGATTTCGTGGCCAGCTACCGCAGCCTGTCCAGCGTACCCGCGCCGCAGCCCGAAACGGTGCGCCTCGAACACCTGTTCCAGCGCCTGGAAGCCCTGCTGGTACCGGCCTGGCAGGCGCGCGGCGGCACGGCGACATTTTCCGTCGAACCGGCATCGCTGGAAGTGCGGATCGATGCAGGCCAGCTGGAACAGGCGCTGATCAATCTGCTCACAAATGCGGCCGAGGCCACGCAGGATATTGCCGCGCCGCGCGTGACGGTCAGCGCCCGCCTGAGCCGGGGCGCGCGTCTGCGCATCGAGGTGCGCGATAACGGCCATGGCGTGCCCGATACGCTGGCCGCGCACATTTTCATGCCGTTTTTCTCGACCAGGAAACAGGGGCGCGGCATCGGCCTGGCGCTGGTGCGCCACCTGGCCCATGCCAACGGCGGCACCTTGCGCCATGCGCGCCCGGTCGCTGCCGGCGCATGTTTCCTGCTCAGCTTTTAAGCCGACGGCACCGCATCAGGTACACGCGCCAGCAGTTCACGCCGCGTTTTACGCAGTTCATCGCATTTGCGTTCAGTAAAGATAGGCGCTTTGCTATCTTGTTATCGACAGCACGGCAGCCGCGGCGCGGCAGCCGGCTTTTTTCTTGTCCTGAACTATCATAAAGGAAACACCATGCGTACCTTGCTGGCCCTGTGCTGTGCCGTTGCCCTTGGCGGTTGCGCCATCGTCATCAACCCCAACGATGGCGAAGTGCGCTATGCCGACACGGGCGGCAATGCCATCCAGGGCAACGAGCAAGTGAGCCGCGATGTGCGCCAGGTCAGCACCATCAACACGCTCGACATCGACAGCATGAAGCGCATCGATATGAAGATTGACGTGCGCGTCGGCCCGGCAACATCGCTGGTGATCGAGGCGGACAGCAATCTGCAGCCGCGCATCCATAGTGAAGTGAGCGGCAATACCCTGCGCATCTGGAGCGATACGAACATTCGCAGCAGCAATGGCATCCACGTCATCTATACGACGCCGCAATTGAAGAAGATCCGCATTTCCGGCTCTGGCCGCTTGGTGGCCAGCGGTTTCAATGGCGAAGATTTCAGCCTGGAGCAGCGCGGTTCGATGAAGAGCGAATTGTCGGGCACGGTGGGACGCTTCGACGTGGCCAACAATGGCTCGGGCAACATCAACGCGGCGGCCCTCGCCAGCGGCAACACCGACGCGGTGCAGAACGGTTCGGGCAATATCCAGCTGGGCAGCCTGCGCGGCGAACGCATCAATGTGGCCCTTAACGGCTCGGGCAGCATCAGCGCCAGCGGCACCGTGCAGCGCCTCGACGCCAACGTGAATGGCTCGGGCGACATCAACCTGGCGGCCCTGCGCAGCGACGTTGCCTATCTGGCGAGCAACGGTTCCGGCGACATCGATGTCACCGTCCAGAATGAAGTCAATGCCCGCGCCAGCGGTTCCGGCCGCATCACCGTGCATGGCGATCCGGCCCGCCGCACCCTGTCGGGCAAGCGCGTCAGCATCGTGCGCTAAACGCGCTCTGGCGAAGCACGCGGGCCGGCTTGCTATACTGTCGGCCCCTATCCCTTTTCACTCATCGCCATGCCGTCCCCCGCCGTTTCCCTGGCATGCCGCCCATCCTGCGGCGCCTGCTGCACCGCACCGTCCATCACCAGCCCGATTCCCGGCATGCCGGATGGAAAACCTGCGGGCGTGCGCTGCGTGCAGCTGGCCGACGACAACCGCTGCAAGATCTTTGGCCAGCCGCAGCGGCCCGCGTTTTGCGGCGGCTTGCAACCATCGGCAGACATGTGCGGTACCAGCCGCGAACATGCCATCCGCTGGCTGGACGAACTGGAACAGGCAACGACACCCCACAACTGACACGCGCACAGATCACCGTCCGCTACATTTTCACGCCACGCTGACCTGCATACGCGGCAAAAATGAACGGCTTTGCCGCATCAAGTTCGGCGAGTGTGCTGATGCTGATCTCCAGGTTACCCGTGCCCCAATGCCCGATGGCGGTCACATCGCGCGCTTTTGGCAGGACCTGCAATACGGGCGCCGGGTCGACGTGCAAGTACAGCGCGAGGCAATTCTTCTTGTGTATCACCACGGTGGCAAAGTTCTTCAGCCGTTTGAACGCCAAGTACAAGCGCAGTTCCTTACGCTCAACGTCATCCCCCAACGACATCGTGTAATCCTCCAGCGAGGTCAGCAACTGACGCATGGGCTCCGACAGACCTGTCAGTATTTCCACAAATGCCTTGTCTGGTCCTGTCGACCTGTTCGTGCCCCCATCTGCGGACCCAGCAGCCATTGTTTCCAACCTGGCTGGCACCGACGTCTGCCGCTTGGCAGGGCTTTTCTTTGTTGTTGTATCCATGCCAGCGCTTGCGGACTCAAGCAGAAGCAGATCCTCTGCAAATCGGCGGTAGCGGATAAGTTCAATCGTCCGGCCTATCTGCTGGACGGCATGGCTATCAAACTTGGTAAAGTCGGCGGCAATGCAAATCACCCGCGGCGCGCTCCAGTCGATTGCCTCCGATGCCAGCTTGCCCAGCTTATCGAGGACCAGCAGTTTAAAGTCGGCCTGATGGTCCATCAACCAGTCCAGGTAGTACAAACCTTGATTGATGACATTTTCACCAACCGACCGTTTGTACTCAAGAATGACAGGGCAATTATTCTCATCCAATCCAAGGGAATCGATGCGGCCAGCATGCGTCTTGCCGGTCGAATACTCGCTCGCCAGGAAACGAATACTCAGCAAAGTTTCGAGGTTTGCCTCGATCAGGGTCTGTAATGGTTTTTCCAGATCCGATGCGCTACCTTGCAGTTCCTGGGCTTGGCCATTGGCCAACTTGAAAAGTTTAATGTCACTCATCCGTCTGTTTCCCTTATTCCTCGGCAAGCAAACACCAAGGTGCATCAAGATATCGGCGATGAGCATAAACGTAAATTTATCTTTTTTGCAAATTCATTTGCAACAGGGTTGCCGTGGGCAGTCCCTGCCCGCGCCAATCCTGAGGAAGATACCTACATCAGGTAAACGTTGACGAGTTTTGCACGTTTTCGTATATTCATGCGCATTCCTGCACGTTTTAGAAATAGACCCATGTCCGCCACCCTGCTCCTCAAACAACGCCATGCGCTGATCCAGCAACAATTGCACGCCGACGGCCGCGTGCTGGCGCTGGACCTGGCGCGCCAGCTCGACGTGTCCGAAGATACGATACGGCGCGACCTGCGCGAGATGGCGGCGGCCGGCCTGTGCCAGCGCGTGTATGGCGGCGCCCTGCCGCTGGCGCCCGATGGCGGCACCCTGACCCAGCGCAAGCAGGAAGCGCCGGAACGCAAGGCGCGCCTGGCGCAGGCCGCCGTGTCCCTCGTGCGCGCGGGCCAGGTGCTGTTCCTTGATGCGGGATCGACCAACCTGGCCATCGCCGGCGCCTTGCCAGAGTTGGCGCTCACTGTCATCACCAACGCCCCCTCGATTGCCATGGCCCTGATGGAACGCCCGGAAATCGAGCTGATCATGGCTGGCGGCAGGGTCGACCGCCGCGCGGGTGCCAGCCTCGGACCGCAGGCATTACGCACGGTCGAGCGCATGCATCCCGACCTGTGCTTCCTCGGTGCCTGCGGCGCCGATGCGGACGCAGGCGTAACGGCCTTTAATTATGACGAGGCCGAATTCAAGCGCAGCATCGCCGGCGCCAGCAAGGCCGTCGTGGTCGCCGTCACCAGCGACAAGCTGGGCACGGCCGCCCCCTTCGGCGTGCTGGCCACGGGCTTGCTGCAGCACCTGGTGCTCGAAGCCGATGCCGACGCGGCCCATGTGGCCGCCTTTCAACGGCTGGGCGTGCAAGTGCTGCGCGCCCACGCCTGATGTTATCCACCCGACTCTTGAAAAGCTCTCCCATGCATCTCACCGGTACCCTGCAACAACGCGCCACCCGCCTGGTCTTTTTTGCCGCCGGCCTCGGCATGGCCGCCTGGGCACCGCTGGTTCCCTACGCCAAGTCGCGCCTGGGCCTCGATGAAGCCACCCTCGGCATCTTGCTGCTGTGCCTGGGCGCCGGCTCGCTGTGCGCCATGCCGTTTACGGGCATGCTGTCAAGCCGCTTCGGCTGCCGCAAGGTCATCGTTGGCGCCGGCCTGGTGTTGATCGCCATCCTGCCCGGCCTGGCGCTGGCCGCCACGCCGCTGCAACTGGGCCTGGTGCTGCTGGTGTTCGGCGCGGCCATGGGCACGTTCGACGTGGCCATCAACATCCAGGCCGTGATCATCGAAAAGGCCAACGGCGGCGCCATGATGTCGGGCTTTCATGCGCTGTTCAGCGTGGGCGGCTTCGCCGGCGCGGCTTGCATGGCCCTGCTGCTGTGGCTGGGCCTGACACCGGCCTGGTCCTGCGTGGTGGTGATGCTGCTGCTGTTTGGCGTGCTGGGCGCGGCGCAAGGCCATCTGCTGCCGACGGCGTCCGCCTCGGGCGAAAAGACGCCGCTGTTCGTCATGCCGCATGGCGCCGTCATTTTCATCGGCCTGCTGTGTTTTATCGTCTTCCTGGCCGAAGGCGCGATTCTCGACTGGAGCGCCCTGTTCCTCACCACCACGCGCGGCGTGGAGGAAGCCAAGGGCGGCCTCGGCTACGCCGCCTTCGCCATCGCCATGACGGTGGGCCGCTTTACGGGCGACAAGGTAGTCAGCCGCTTTGGCGGCAAGCGGGTGCTTACTGTTGGCGGGCTGTGCGCAGCGGCAGGCTTCTTCCTGGCCGTGCTGGCGCCGCACGCCAGCCTGGCCATGCTTGGCTTCGTGCTGATCGGCCTGGGCGCGGCGAACATCGTGCCCATCCTGTTCACGGCCGCCGGCAACCAGCGCGCCATGCCGGCCAGCCTGGCGGTGGCGGCCATCACCACCATCGGCTATGCCGGCATCCTGGCCGGTCCGGCCGTCATCGGTTTCGTGGCGCACGCCACCAGCCTGAATATCGCCTTCGCCATGCTGGGCGCCGCCCTGCTGCTGGTGGCGGCCAGCGCGCGCCTGGTGGCGCCGGCAAAACAGGTATCCTGATCCTCCCTCTTGCCTGGCGGACGGCACTAAAAAGCACCGTCCGTCAGCGCCCAAATAAGGTCAGCAAGCCTCTGTCGTGGTAAGCTTCGACCCCGCGCGCATTGCTGGCGCCACGCGCTCACCCCATCCTGCCACTTATACCCGTACTTATACTCTTTTATACATCTATGGATCTCATTCTTGCGTTAAAAGCCATCATCATGGGGCTGGTCGAAGGTTTTACCGAATTCTTGCCGATTTCGTCCACCGGACATCTGATCCTGGCCGGCAGCCTGCTCGACTTTACCAAGGATGTATCGAAAGAAGTCATGGATGTCTTCGAAATCGCCATCCAGGCCGGCGCCATCCTGGCCGTGTGCTGGGAATACCGCCAGCGCATCGGCAGTGTGCTGTCCACCTTCAGCACCGAGGTCAAATCGCGCAAGTTCGTGCTGAACGTGGCCATCGCCTTCCTCCCGCTGGCCGTCATCGGACTGGCGATTGGCAAGATGATCAAGCATGCGCTGTTCAAGCCCGTGCCCGTCGCCATGGCCTTCATCATCGGCGGCATCATCATCCTGCTGGTGGAGCGCCGCGCGCGCATCAATCCCGTCACCGTGCGCGTCAACTCGGTCGATGAAATGACCGCGCTCGACGCCTTGAAAGTGGGCTGCGCGCAGGCGTTTGCACTGATTCCCGGCACCAGCCGTTCCGGCTCGACCATCATCGGCGGCATGCTGCTGGGCCTGTCGCGCAAGACGGCTACCGAATTCTCGTTCTTCCTGGCCATCCCCACGCTGCTGGCCGCCACCGCCTATTCTCTGTACAAAGCGCGCGACATCCTGTCGGCCACCGACGTGCCCCTGTTCGGCCTGGGCACCGTGGCCGCCTTCATCTCCGCCTTCCTGTGCGTGCGCTGGCTGCTGCGTTACATCAGCTCGCACGACTTCACGTTTTTTGCCTGGTACCGCATTGTGTTTGGCTTGCTGGTCCTGGCCAGCGCCCACTACGGCTGGGTTGTTTGGGCAGAATAAGGCACTATGAATCAAGATCTTGAGCAGCGCGCGCTGCACCTGCTGCAAACCGTTTTCGGCTATCCGGCCTTCCGTGGCCAGCAAGCCGACATCGTCGATCACGTCAGCCATGGCGGCGACGCGCTGGTGCTGATGCCCACGGGCGGCGGCAAGTCGCTGTGCTACCAGATTCCCGCGCTGCTGCGCGATGGCGTGGGCGTCGTCGTCTCGCCGCTGATCGCGCTGATGCAGGACCAGGTGGACGCTTTGGCCGAAGTCGGCGTGCGCGCCGCCTTCCTCAATTCCACGCAAACCTACGAAGAGGCGAGCCGCATCGAGCGCCTGGTGCGCACGGGCGGCATCGACGTCGTCTACGTGGCGCCCGAGCGCCTGATGACGCAGCGTTGCCTGGACCTGTTCCAGGCGTCGAAGATCTCCCTGTTCGCCATCGACGAGGCGCATTGCGTGGCCCAGTGGGGCCATGACTTCCGTCCCGAATACATCAAGCTGTCGGTGCTGCACGAGCAGTTCCCGGACGTGCCGCGCATCGCGCTGACCGCCACGGCCGACCCGCAGACGCGCGCCGAAATCGCCATGCGCCTGCAACTGGAAGATGCGCGCCAGTTCGTCTCGTCCTTCGACCGTCCGAACATCCGCTACCAGATCGTGGAAAAGGCGAATGGCCGCAAGCAGTTGCTCGACTTCATCAACACGGAACACACGGGCGACTGCGGCATCGTCTACTGCCTGTCGCGCAAGAAGGTAGAAGAGACGGCGGAATTTTTGAACCAGAGCGGCATCCGCGCCCTGCCGTATCACGCCGGCATGGAGTACGCCAAGCGCAGCGCCAACCAGGCGCGCTTCCTGCGCGAAGAAAACATCGTCATGGTCGCCACCATCGCCTTCGGCATGGGCATCGACAAGCCCGATGTGCGCTTCGTGGCGCATCTGGATCTGCCGAAAAGCATCGAGGGCTATTATCAGGAAACGGGGCGCGCGGGCCGCGACGGCATGGCCGCCAACGCCTGGATGGCGTACGGCTTGCAGGACGTGGTGCTGCAGCGGCGCATGATCGACGAATCGGAAGCGGACGACACCTTCAAGCGCGTGCTGGGCGTCAAACTCGACGCCATGCTGGGCCTATGCGAAACGCTCAGCTGCCGCCGCATGCGATTGCTCGAATACTTTGGCGAACCGGCTTCGCCGTGCGGCAATTGCGACACGTGTTTAGTGCCGCCCGTGTCCTTCGACGGCACCGTGCCCGTGCAAAAACTGCTGTCGGCCATCTACCGCGTCGACCAGCGCTTCGCCGGCGGCCACGTGATCGACGTGCTGCGCGGCGTGGAATCGGAACGCATCAAGACCTGGCACCACGATTCGCTGTCCGTCTTCGGCATCGGCTCGGACCTGGGCGAAGCGGAATGGAAAGCCATCCTGCGCCAGGCCATCGCGCTGGGCCTCGTCTCGGTCGACCATGAACAATACAGCTCGCTGAAACTGACGGACGCTTCGCGCCCCGTGCTCAAGGGCGGCCAGAAGGTGCAGCTGCGCCAGTACCAGAAACCGGTCAAAACCAGCAAGCGCAGCACCAGCGTGGCGAAAGGCTATGTCGAGACGGACCTGTCGACCAGCGAACAGGCGATTTTCGACAAGCTGCGCTGGTGGCGCGTGGAGACGGCGCGCACGCACAACGTGCCGGCCTACGTCATCTTCGTCGACGCCACCCTGCGCGAAATCGCCAAGGCCAAGCCTACTTCGCTCGAGCAGATGCGCGGCGTGAGCGGCGTGGGCGAGAAAAAACTGGCCTCGTACGGCGACGAAATCGTCGCCATGATCCTGGAGATGATGTGATGAAAGCACTCTCGTCCGACCTGATCTATCAGGCCGTGAAAATCCTTGGCGCCCAGCCCGATGCCGACGACGCGGCGGAAGCGCAAGTCCGTATCCTGGTCGGCGACGACCTTACCGTGCGCCGCCTGGCCGACGTGGTGCCGGAAGCCTTCGGCCTGGTACTGGCGTCGCACCTTACCGGCGCCGAAAACATGACCTTGCCCGACACTTTCTGCGCCCAGGACGAGGATGGCGAGTGGGTGGAATTCCCCCTGCGCCGCGAACCGATCTTTGTCGTCGCCCTGGACATCGCCCAGCACACCTTTCACAACGGCCCGCGCGCGCTGATGCAGAACCTGGCCGACCGCAGCTCTTTGCTGTCGGCCATCAACAAGGGACTGAACGCGGGCGGCTCGCTCGATGGCACGACGCTTGGCCCGCCGTCCTTCTTCGGCCTGCCCGCTGCGCTGTACCAGGCGCCGGTATCGCCCGATACGCCCTGACCACTTTACTTTGCCCCTGCCCTTGATAACGGAACGCTGCCGCGATGGAAACCAAATGGCTGGAAGACTTCATCTCGCTCGCTGAAACGCATAATTTCAGCCGTTCCGCGGCCCTGCGCCACGTCACCCAGCCAGCCTTCTCGCGGCGCATCCAGTCGCTGGAAAACTGGCTCGGCATCGACCTGGTCGACCGCACCTCCTACCCCACGCGCCTGACGCCGGCCGGCGCCGTGTTTTATGAGCAGGCGCTGGAAATGCTGGTGCAGATCAACGGCGTGCGCGCCCTGTTGCGCGGCAAGCGGGCGGCCACGCAAACGAGCGTCGACTTCGCCGTGCCGCATACCCTGTCGCTAACCTTCATGCCGAAGTGGCTGACGGCGCTGGAAGACGGTTTTGCACCGATCAACAGCCGTTTGATGGCCCTCAACGTGCACGACGCCGTGCTGCAGCTGGTCGATGGCGGCTGCGACCTGCTGCTGTGCTACCACCATCCGCGCCAGCCGGTGCAGCTCGACCCGGGCCGCTACGATATGCTGGTGATGGGCCGCGAAACCGTGCGCGCGTATGCGCGCTGCGGCCAGGACAAGGTGCCGGACTTCGTCCTGCCCGGCAGCGCCAAGGAACCGCTGCCCTTCCTCTCCTACACCAGCAATGCCTACCTGGGACGCATGGTCGAATTGCTGGTGGCCGATGCCAAGGCCCCCCTGTTCCTGGAAACCTGCTACGAAACGGACATGGCAGAAGGCCTCAAAATGATGGCGCTGGAAGGGCGCGGCATCGCCTTCCTGCCCGAATCGGCAGTCATGCGCGACGTCAAATACAAGCACCTGGCGCGCGCCGACGGCGGTGCGCCAGGCTGGGAAATCGAGCTGGAAATCCGTTTGTACCGCGAACGCCCGTCAAGCCTGCGTCCCGGCAAGCAGATCGTCGAAAGCCTGTGGCAGTACCTGGTGCAGGCGCAGGAAAGCACCGCGCGCGGCGGAAAAAAACGCCGGCGCGCAGCCCTCACCGCAATTCCATCCTGATCTCCTAACTATGCAATAAATGCATAACCGGATGCGCACAAAGCATTGGCCGGGGCATGAGGCTATCGCCTACGATGCGGTTCCGCTGCGCGCAACTCAATTGATTGCGCCTACCACAGCATTTTTGAATGCCAGGAAAAATCGTAGCGAGCGGCAGTGATTTGTGGCCGAGAAGCGCAGCTGTACGAAGGTACAGCGAGCATCGCCGGCCGCAAAGCACGACGCGCAGTAGATTTTTCGGCATTACACCACCGTTTTGTCCAGGAGCTTATCAAGCATGACCAGCAAGCACGCACTTCCTTCCTACCTCAATCCTGAAGACCTGGGCCCATGGGGCGTCTACCTCGAGCAGATCGACCGCGTTACGCCGTACCTGGGCAACCTGTCGCGCTGGGTGGAAACGCTGAAGCGTCCCAAGCGCATCCTGACGGTCGACGTGCCTATCGAGCGCGATGACGGCAGCATTGCCCACTACGAAGGCTACCGCGTGCAGCACAATCTGTCGCGCGGCCCCGGCAAGGGCGGCGTGCGCTTCCACCAGGACGTGACCCTGTCGGAAGTGATGGCGCTGTCGGCCTGGATGACGGTCAAGAATGCAGCGGTCAACGTGCCATACGGCGGCGCCAAGGGCGGTATCCGTGTCGATCCGAAGACCCTGTCGCGCAATGAACTGCAACGCCTGACCCGCCGCTACACGAGCGAGATCAGCATGATCATCGGACCGAACAAGGATATCCCGGCGCCGGACGTCAACACGAATGAACAAGTCATGGCGTGGATGATGGACAGCTACGCCATGATCGGCGGTAACATGTCGACCGGCGTGGTGACGGGCAAACCAATCTCGCTGGGCGGCAGCCTGGGTCGCCGCGATGCGACGGGCCGCGGCGTGTTCGTCGTCGGTTGCGATGCGGCCGCGAAGGTCGGCATGTCGCTCGAAGGCGCGAAAGTCATCGTGCAAGGTTTCGGCAACGTGGGCGGCGTCGCCGCACGCATGTTCGCGGAAGCCGGTTCGAAAATCGTCGCGGTACAAGACCACAAGACCACCGTGGTGCATGCCGGCGGCTTGAACATCCCGCAATTGCTGGCACACGTGGCCGAAGTGGGCAGCGTCGAAGGTTTCCCGGGCGCCGAGGCATTCGTGCCGCGCGAAGATTTCTGGGGCATCGATTGCGACATCCTGATCCCGGCCGCGCTGGAACAGCAGATCACGGCTGAACGCGCACAAGTCATCCGCGCCAAGATCATCCTGGAAGGCGCCAATGGCCCGACCCTGCCGGCAGCGGACGACATCCTGACCGACCGTGGCGTATTGATCGTGCCGGACGTGCTGGCCAACGCCGGCGGCGTGACCGTCAGCTACTTCGAGTGGGCACAGAACTTCTCGAGCTTCTTCTGGACCGAAGAGGAAATCAACAGCCGCCTGACCCGCATCATGCGCGAAGCGTTCGACGCGGTATGGCAAGTGTCGCAAGAGAAGAAAGTGTCGATGCGTACCGCCACCTTCATCCTGGCATGCACGCGCGTCCTGCAAGCGCGCGAAGTGCGCGGCCTCTACCCATAATGGCTGCCTGAGAAAATGCCTGGGGCGTTGTTGCCGTGCCTAGCCCCCGACATTTTTCAGGCGCCATTGCTACCTTTGACGCTATTGGTTTAATGGCGCTCCAAAAAAATCCCGCCACACTTGCGTGTGAGCGGGATTTTTTGTATCAGGTTGTTCGGAATACCAGCCGGATTTTCACCGATCAAGCCGCTGGGCGTCGGCATGCACGACATCGGCCAGGATCTCCTCACGCGCATGAAAAAGCCTGCGGCGTCGCTGCGGCAGGCTGGTTCTCGTGCAAACAGCACCGGTGGGCAAGCCGCCAAAGAGAATTTATTTCTTGATGAACACCAGATCCCACACGCCATGGCCCAGCTTCAAGCCACGGTTTTCAAACTTGGTCAGCGGGCGATACGCCGGCTGCGGCGCATAAGCATCGGCGCTATTGCGCAACTGCGGCTCCGCGCCCAGCACATCGAGCATTTGCACCGCGTAATCTTCCCAATCGGTGGCGCAATGCAGATAGCCGCCCAGCGCCAGGCGATCGGTCAGCTGCTTGACGAATGGCGACTGGATCAGGCGGCGCTTGTTGTGGCGCGCCTTGTGCCATGGATCGGGGAAAAACACGTGGATGCCGGCCAGCGAATTGGCAGGAATCATGTGCGTCAGCACTTCCACGGCATCGTGCTGCAACAGGCGCAGATTCGTCAGCGATTCTTCGCCGATCAGTTTCAACAGACTGCCGACACCGGGCGTATGCACTTCGACGCCGATAAAATCCTTCTCCGGCATGGCCTTGGCGATATGCGCCGTCGTCGCCCCCATGCCAAAACCGATTTCCAGGATGACCGGTGCCTTGCGGCCGAACACCTGTTCGAAGTCCAGCGGTTCCTTGGCGAAAGGCACCAGGAACCGCGGCCCCAGGGTCTCAAGCGCGCGCGCCTGCGCGACAGACAGCCGTCCCGCGCGGGTCACGAAGCTGCGGATGCGGTGTTCGGTCGGATCGTACATCATCGGCCGCGCCGGGCCGTTTGCTGGGGTATCAGAAGACATGGGAATGAAGAAATAAGTGGCCGCGCCGCATAAAACCAGGCGCCAGCGAAAAATGGAGCGGGTGAAGGGAATCGAACCCTCGTCGTAAGCTTGGGAAGCTTCTGCTCTACCATTGAGCTACACCCGCGAAGCCTGCATTTTACGCGGGATGGCAAGGACTTGGCAAACTTGTGGATCGCTTTCGAATTCATCAGGAATTCTCGCGATATTTGACAAAAAACATCGACTACCGTATCTGCATGGCGCCGTTTTTGTTGATTCAGAGCAACATTTCGGGCAGCGAGATACGGTGAATAGCCTGGAATATGCCGAGAATACAATAAAATGTTGTTGCCTTGAACGGTGTGGCGCAGACTAGCGGGAGAAATGTTGCTACAATCGCGTGACAGTTTAGCATTCCCGCTGTTCAACCTAAAAGGATATCCCATGAAGAAAATTCTGATCGCTTCGGCAATCCTGTGCTTCGCTTCCGCACAAGCCATGGCTCAAACGACGGCACCAGTTGGTGGCGCACCTGTTCCAGCACCCGCTGCTGGTGCTGCTGGCGCTGGCGCTGGCGCTGGCGCTGGCGCTGCTGCCGGTATTGGCGCTGCTGCCGGCCTGAGCACCAGCGCCCTGATCGCCATCGGCGCAGCAGTTGCCGTTGTGGCCGGTGCAGCAAGCTCGGATTCGACCACCACGCACACCACCCCAACCCACCATTAATACCTGGCTGCCCAGGCAGCCAAGATCGCCCCCTCGGCTTGATGTCGAGCCAAAGGGTGGTGGACCTGCAGCACAGATAGCTGACATGTCCTAGCGATATGTCCAGCGTCACAATAAAAGCCCTTTTTCATGTCATTTGAAAATGGGCTTTTATTTTTGCTTCCTCAAGAATAATTGCTATCAGCTGGCCTGCTCGGTTGCAAAAGCATGAGTCTTGCCATATGCCCGCGATAACCGAATCTTCCCACATCAAGACCCTACTGCCATGTCCATGAAGAACCAGCCTTTTTTCAAGCGCATGAAATACGCGCTGGAAGGCATAGCTACCGCCATCCACCTGGAATCGAGCTTTCGGCTGCAATGCCTTGCCACCTTCCTGGTAGTGCTGGTGCTTGCCTGGAGCAAACCAGCCATGATCTGGTGGGCGCTGCTGCTGCTCAACTGCGGCATGGTCCTCGCGGCGGAACTCTTCAATACGGCACTTGAGCAGCTGAGCGACCATTTGCACCCGGCCTTGCATCCCAGTATCAAAATTGCCAAGGATTGCGCCGCAGGAGCGGTCCTCGTCCTCAGCCTGAGCGCCGTGGGCGTCTTTGTCGCTTTCTTAGTTGAAACATTGGCGTACTGAACACGTCACGCCATGCTGGCGTCCGCGGTCCGGCAAAGACGTCGGCGTCGTCCGGTAAGGTGCCCGCTTTGTCCTTGCAGGATAACAATAGCTCTGCTTCGAGCGACCAGTCGATCCTGATCGCCGGATCATCCCGCAGGATGCTGCGCTCGAGTTCCCGCACCCATTAGTCCGTGGTCTTGTACAGGAACTCGGCACTGTTGCTGGTCATCACGAAACCGCGGGCAAAACCTTCCACCATCCACAACTGGCGTTTGTTGGACGCCGATAACTCGACACCTACCCAGCAGCCAAACGTTGGCGAACTCTTGCGCAAGTCGATAGCCACATCGAACACGATGCCAGCGGTCTGAGGTGTACTGTCAATAGCGGACACTCTTGTTTCAAGCCGCCCGTGGCTGTTTGCTGAATTTTTCAGCGAACAACGCGGGCGGAACATTGCCGAGGCGCGAGTGGCGCCGCTGGCGGCTGTAAAAGCTTTCGATGTATTCCTGTATTGCGGCTTTCGCGTCTGCCCGGGTGGCGTAACGTTGATGAATGTCGAGCCGGTAGACCTATGTCCGGCTTAAGCCGGACGGAGGGATTCCCCAATACCACAGGACTTAGTATTTACTCCGCCAGGTCACGCTGATTTCTTTCGGGCCAGGGTTGATCGACAAACCCGATTTGCTCTGGTCGCGCTGCGCGTGCCACAGCCAGCTGCCCATGGCGTAGCCGACGATGCCGCCGGCGACCGTGTCGGACACCCAGTGCTTGCGGCCAAATACGCGGCCGGCGGAACCCACGGCAGCCACACTGTACAGCCATGGCGCATCGTATTCCTTGGCAAACGGCGTCACGGCGGCAAAGCCGATGGCGGCATGCGCTGAAGGGAAGGATGAGTTCGAACGGGAACTGCCGCTGCCGACACGGCTCCACGCTCCGAGGTCTTCCTCCGGACGGGCACGGCCAAACGCATATTTGCCGGCCACCGCCACGCCCGTGGCCGCGGCAACCGATTGCAGGGAAATGAGTCCCGTATTTTGCATGCGCTCATCGCCCAGGGCGAAGGCGGCGGCCGCCGCTCCCACTACCGCGTATGGCATGGCCTTGCCCAGCTTGTCCCAGTTGCGGTACACCCTGGAATCTTCATGTTTCTTGACGAAACGGTCGACGGGCTTGTCGCTGAGGGCTGATGCCAGTACCACGCCGCCGACCACCGCCGTCGCCTTGAGCCATTCAGGGGCGCTCGGCGTAGCAGATGCGGATTGCTGCAGGCGCGCGCGCATGGCGGGCCACGGGCTGACAAATGGCCGGTCTGGTGGATTCACCGCAGGCAGGTTCTGCTCGTCGGGACGCTCGGCAAAATTACCGAGGCCATCGTAACTGTGCATATCGGCGCGCGGGCGCTCCAGCATATCGTACAGGTCACCCGGCGAGGCTACCATCTGCCCCACGTCGCGTGTCCACGGGGAAATAGAGAAGCCGGCCGTCGACTGCGTATCCATCGGCAACATACTGTTCAAGGGCACGGACAGGAAGATGCCACGGTCCTGATAGGGCTTCGATGGCGTGCCAGGACTGGTGATATCGTTGCCGTTCGTATGCGTGTACCAGGCGCCCACTTCGATGCCGGACTGGAAGCGGCGCTTGAATTCCACGCGCACGCCCGTGTCTTTCGCCAGGAAGCGGCCGGCACGCGCCGTGACGGTAATGTCGTGCGGCAAGCGGTAGTGCAGGGAGCCGATTGCCGTCACCGTCTTGTAGTCGAGCGAGTCGAGCAAGCCTTTGTAGCCACGCTGCTGTAAGGCATCGACGGCCACGTCGGCCGCCCAGCGGCTGTCCTTCGGCAGGTACAGCACCTGGCCGCCCACACCGCGGAACATGTCTTCATACAAGCCGGCCGACAGGCGGGTATACACGCGCTCGGCGGGATTGTCATATTTGTTCAGCAAGACGCGGCTCAACGAGAAACGTCCGCCGCGCAAATATTCCGCCACATCCGTGCGCACATGCGGCAAGTTGCTGTTCGATGGCTGCTTGACGCCCGATACCGTTTCCAGCAACTGCAGGCTGGCCGCGCTATTCAGGTACAGGCCATCGCCCAGGCGGCGATCATAGTTGGCCACGGCCGAAATCGAATAGCGGAAAGCGCCGCTCGGATCATTGAAGAAGAAGCCCACCTTGGGAGCGATTTTGAAACGGTTCGCTTCCCGGTCCAGCGATTTGATTTGCACCACGTCGCCATCGACGCCGACACCGACGGCCAGCTTGCCATCATCCTTGAGGACATCGGCTGGCTTGACGGCTGCGGGCGCGGGCGCTGCCGGCGCAACGACAGGCGCAGTGGGCGCAATGGCCAGAGCCGATGCGGCGGCAGGTACCGCAGCCGGTACCGGTGCAGCGGCCACGACGGGCGCCGGCGTGTCGAGGAATTCTTTCAGCCAGCTTTGCTGATCATCCCGGATGACATCGCTTTTCTCCGGATAGCGCAGCAGCACGACGTCGAGGAAAGCCTTGCGGTCGATCTTGCCTGCCAAATAGTCGTTCAGTTTTGGCAAATCAAAGAATTCGTAGGTGGCGATCGGCTGGTCCAGCTTGGTGTACGTGATGCGCAGGGTCGTCACGCCCTTCGGCGTGAAGGCGACGGCAGTGCGCGCGGCACGGCCAACGGCGCGGCCCATGGTCGAAATACGGCTGTTGGTCAGGCTCAGGCTGAGGGTATTGCCTTCCTGCTCGACACGGATATTCTTGTAGTCCTGCTTTACCAGCGCCTTTACCAGATCGGCGCCGTACACGGCGTCGCGGTGCCATTCTTCCTTGCTCGGCAGTGGCGGTGGATTCTTGTCGTCGACGAAATACGCTGGCTCATACACCTTGGGGACGAACTCGCGCTCGCCAAACGGAATGCTGACATAGGCGTTCAGGCTGAACTGGTCGCGGCTGCGTGCCGCTTGCAGGGCAAGCCAGCCCCAGCGGTACTCAAGGCCCACGGAGGCGCCCTTGCGGCGCTTGCCGGCAGTCGTTTCGCTGGCGCGGAAGTCGCGCACGTAATTCGTTGCATCGTACTCGGCCACCACCGACCAGCGCGGCAGCGAGGCCGGGGTCCAGCGCGCGCCGGCAAACACGCCGTCTGGGCGTTTATGCGCATAGCCCAGGCTCGCTTCGATATTCTTGCGGGCGCCAAAAGTCTTAGTGGCAACCACATATTGCCCCTTGAACAGCTCGGTACCGAACAGGTCCGTCATGCCGACGGCGACCGATGGCATCCACTCTGTTTCCGTCCACAGGCGCAATTTTCCGTCGACGACTTTATCCTTGTAGCGGCCATAGCCACTGCCATACTCACCGGGCACATTGGTAAAACCAGCAATGCCCGTGATCGACACATAACGTCCCGTCATTTGCAGGAAAGGCAGGATATCCGACGTGACCCACAACTGACCGTACGGGCTGTCGTAGCTATAGCCGACGCTGAAGGTACCGTCCGTTTCCACCACGGCGCTGGGCATATTGATATACCCGGATTGACCACCGTGATTCGGCGTCGCGGCCATCGCCGAAGGCGCGCCAAGCACCAGGCAGCCACACCAGGTATATTTAATTGATTTTCTGAGTACGCTTAACAAATCCGGCTACCTAAAATATCCTGCACCTGGAATTCCTGACGATGTCTTCAGAAAATCAATGAGCTTGGGGGACGTGAATAAAACGAAAAAAGGCCAACCGACGGGCATCTCGCAATACCACGCATCAGTTCGCCACTAAATTCGGCACTTCCGGGCAGTTGAGCGTTGCTTAAGCATGCCCCTGGAATGTATGTCGCGGAATTTTAACATTATTTTCTTGTAGCAAATGCTTAACTTGTTTCCCTTGCGCGACACCTGTCAGTGCGGCGCAAACGCCGCCTGCGGCTTCGCAGCACGCCTCTATACTCACTTCAAACTGCCAAATACTTTGCCGATAATCTTGCTGCCATACGCGAGCGGATTACTGCGGATGGCTTTCTCTTCCTCGCCTATCATCAGATACAGGCCGTCAAGCGCCCGGTCCGTGACATAGCCTTCCACGGTCGATTGTTGCTGCGGCACCAGTCCCGTCTTGCCGATCTGGCTCATGGTGCTGTTGTATTTTCCGGCCAGGCCGGAACGGTCGGTCACGGATTTCACGATGGGCAGGAATTTGACGGCCAGCGGCGCCGAGGTCTTCTGGCGGAAGAAATCCGTCACGGAGGTATCGCCACCGGACAGGATATTTTTCGCATCGGTCACGCTCATCGACTTGACCGCATCGAGCAGCAAGGGCTTGGCCATGGGCACGGCCGATTCGGCGGCACGGTTCATCGCCACCACCAGATCGTCCAGTTGCTGGCCGCGGCCCGTCATTTTCAGCAAAGGCTGGGCTTGCTCCAGGATGCCGGGCAGCTTGATTTTGACCTTGTCGTTGTTCAGGAAACCATTCTCGACACCCAGTTTCGATACGGCGGCAGCGGAACCGGCTTGCAGCGCCGCTTTCAAACCATTGCTGGCATCCTGGTTGCTGAGGGCATCGAGGGGACTGGCGGCGCCTGCGCCGGACGACAGCAGCGCCAGCGCGCACAGGATGGCGGCCGGACGGCCAGGGAAAGGGTTCAGGCGCATGGTTTTCCTTTTCTAAAGACTAGTCAGACCACCTTCTGCTGGAACATTAGCACATCAAAACTGCAAATACTGCAGCAATTTGTTGTGTCCGGGGCAAACAAGGGGGCCGCAGATGGCGGAGGGAAAGGACTATACAGCACCTGCTGTTGTATCCGCGCACGCTAACGCCGGCGGCGCAGCTCAGCCTGCTATCGCCGCCAGATGTTCGCGCACCCGCACCAGATCTGTCTCGCGCATGCGCGCCGCTGTCTGGCGCAAGGATTTTTCCGCACCGGCCACGCCGGCCGCCACGGCCATCGACAGCCAGATATACGCCTGCTGCAAATCGAGCGGGCCACCCTGGCCGCTGGCCGCCATCAAGCCCAGATTCAGTTGCGCCCGCGCATGGCCCTGGCGCGCGGCCAGCGCGTACCAGTCCCAGGCGGCAGCATAATCCTGCGGCACATCCTGGCCATTGTCGTGCCGCAGGCCCAGCGCAAACTGGGCCAGGCTGTGACCCTGCGCGGCGGCGCGGCAGTAACAGGCGCAGGCCTGCTGGCTGTCGGGTGCAGGGCCATCGTCGCGGTCGTGCAAGACACCCTGCATGTATTGCGCCGGCGCGTAGTCCTGCTCGGCGGCGCGGCGGTACCACTCCAGCGCCAGCGAAAGGTCCTGCGGTACGCCCTGGCCATGTTCATAACGCAGGCCCAGGTCGAATTGCGCCCGCACATGTCCCTGGTCGGCCGCCTTGCGATACCAGAAGATGGCTTCCTGCGCATCGGCAGGCATGCCCTGTCCATGCTCATGCAGGAGTCCCAGCTGATACTGCGCGGCGGGAAAACCCTGCCCGGCCGCCTGGCGGTAGAACACCTGCGCGCGGGTATAGTCCTGCGCGCCATGTTCATGGTGCAGGCCCAGGTTGTGCTGGGCCGCCGCGTGGCCCTGCCCTGCCGCCTTCACGTACCACGCCAGCGCCGCCTGTTTATCGCAGGGCACGCCCTGGCCATTGTCGTAGATCAGGCCCAGGTTGAACTGCGAACTGGCGTGGCCCTGCCCGGCCGCGCGCCGGTACCAGCTGATCGCCTGCCCGCTGTCCTGCGGCAGCACGTCGCCGTTTTCATAGCGCAGCGCCAGGCTGAACTGGGCCGGCGCATAGCCCTGCTCGGCCGCCTTGCGCATCCAGGCGGTCGCCTGCTGGCGGTCCTGCCGCACGCCCTGGCCATTGTCGTAGTGCAGGCCCAGGTTGAACTGGGCGCGCGCATAGCCCTGTTCGGCCGCCTTGCGATACCAATTGATGGCTTGCACGAAATCCTGCGGCACGCCCTTGCCATTGTCATACATCATGCCCAGATTGTTTTGCGCGCCCGCGTCGCCCTGCTCGGCCGCGCGGCTGAACCACAGCATGGCTTGCCCGCTATCTTGCGCCAGTCCCTGGCCCTTGGCATACAGCCAGCCCAGGTTGTACTGCGCCGCCGCGTAACCCTGCTCGGCCGCCTGCTGGTACCAGTGCGCGGCCTGCACGAAATCCTGCGCCACGCCCTGTCCCTTCTGGCACATCACGCCCAGGTTGTATTGGGCGTGCTCGAGTCCCTGCGCGGCAGCCAGGCCATACCAGTGCAGCGCCAGCGCATAGCTTTGCTCGATACCCTGGCCGTTGAAATACATGAAGCCCAGGCTGTGCTGGGCATTCGCATTGCCCTTCTCGGCCTGCCCTTTCAGGCGCAGGTAATCGGCTGTGTAATGAGCAGCCGTGTAATGAGCAGCTGTGGAATGCGCGGCCGTGGAATGAACGGGCGCGGAGCGGGGAGCGGCAGGCGGCATGGCTCAGGCCTCGATGGCCAGCGTCTGCGACAGCGCGGGGGCGGCATCGACGATCAGGCGGTTCTGCTCCTGCAGCACGCCGATGAAGCTGCCCAGCGAAATGGGCCGGTGGTACAGATAGCCCTGCATCGTGGTGCAACCCTTGTCCTGCAGATAGCGCGCCTGGCCTTCCGTTTCCACGCCTTCGGCGATAAGGTGCAGGCCCAGGCCGCGCGCAATCGAGATGATGGCCAGGATCACGGGATAGTGTCCATGCTCGTCGTGGATTTCCTTCACAAACGACTGGTCGATCTTGATGGTGTGGATGGGGAAGCGGTGCAGATACGACAGCGAGGAATAGCCGGTGCCGAAATCGTCGATGGCGACCGACACGCCCAGCTGGCACAGTTTGTTCAACTGCTCGATCGCATATTGCGGATTGCGGATGCAGATGTTTTCAGTGATTTCCACTTCGATCTTTTCCGGCGCGATGCCGTAGCGCGTCAGCGCGCCGCGCATCTTTTCGAAAAAGTCGCCCCGGTCCAGGTATTGCGGCGACAGATTCAGCGACAGGCGCACGGCTTCGCCGCCGGCCGCGTTCCACTGCACCAGGTCGCGGCACAGGGCGCCCAGCATCCAGTCCGAGATCGGCAGCATCAAGCCGTTTTCCTCGGCGAACGGCAGGAATTCGCCGGCCGTCAGCAAGCCCCGCTGCGGGTGGTTCCAGCGCATCAGCCCTTCGGCGCCGACGATGCGGCCCGTCATCACGTCCACCTGCGGCTGGTAATACATTTCCAGCTGATTCAGCTCCAGTGCCTTGCGCAGGCTCTGCTCGAGCGCGATCTTCTGGTGCGACACGTCGAGCATGGACTCGTGATAAAAACTGTGGCCGTTCTTGCCCAGCGCCTTGACCTGGTACATGGCGATGTCGGCGTGGCGCAGCAACTCGTCGATGGTCTCGCCGTCACCCGGATAGATGGCGATGCCGATGGAGGCCGAAATATGCACCTGGTTGCCATCGAGGTCGAAGGGCTGGTGCAGGCATTCGAGGAACTTGTCGGCGATCAGGCGCGCATCCTGGCGGTCGCGCAGTTCCGGCAGCACGATGGTGAATTCATCGCCGCCCTGGCGCGCCAGGGTATCGCCGCGGCGCAAACAATCCTTCAGGCGCAACGCCACCTGCTGCAGCAACTCGTCGCCCTTCACGTGGCCCAGGGTATCGTTGACCAGTTTAAAACGATCGAGGTCGATGAACATCACGGCCAGTTCCGTCAGCTTGCGCCGCGCCTGGATCACGGCCAGGCCCAGGCGATCCTTGAACAGCATGCGGTTCGGCAGGTCCGTCAGGATATCGTGGTAAGCCTGGTAGGAGATGACTTCCTCGGCCCGTTTGCGGTCGGTGATGTCGCGCGCCACGCCATACGTGCCGAAATATTCCTGCTTCCTGGCGTCGTGATCGAGGCCGTGCATGCCGATCGAATTGAGCGGAATCGTCATCAGCGTGTTGTTGAAGGTACGGTCGCTGCCACTGCCGCTATGGCACTTCAGGCGCAGCTCCACATTGCGCGAGGCGCGCTCGTCGAGGCGGCGCTCATTGAAGGCATAGCGCGCCCGCTCCTGGTCTTCGTCGTGCACGAGGATGGAATAATGGCTGCCGATCAGCTCTTCGCGGCTAAAGCCCAGCAACTGGTGCACCCGATCATTGATGAAGGTGATACGGCCTTCGTGGTTCAGGGTATAGATGATATCGGGCGAGCTGTCGACCAGGTAGCGATACATCTTTTCCGAGTTTTCCAGCTGCAGCGCGATACGCTCGTTTTCCAGCGCCAGCTTGCGCTTTTGCAGCGCGTTCTCCACCGTCTTGAGCAGCTCCTCGCGGCTGTAAGGCTTGCGCAGATAATCGTAGGCGCCACGTTTCAGGGCGCCGATGGCCGCCTCGATGCCGACGTCGCCGCTCATGACGATCACGTCGCCCTCGATGCCGCGCCGGTTGATGTGGTCCATGATTTCATGGCCGCTCATGTCGGGCAGGCGCAAGTCGAGCAGGATCAGGTCGAAGCGCAGTTTCGACAACTGCGCCAGCGCCTCGCTGCCGCAGGTGGCCGTGTACAGCTGGTAGCCGCGGTCCTTCAGCAATTCGTGGAGGGAAGCGAGCAGCCGGGGCTCATCATCGACCAGCAGGATGCGCGGGCTGTTTTCCAGGTCAAATGGAATGGCGGAGGAGTTCATGGACGTTACAAAGACAGGGCGGTATTGCCGGGCCCGGGCAGCGCGGCTGCAGCGCTCGCCGGCAAGGGAATGGGCAGCATGATTTCAAACGAGGTGCCGGACTTGCTGCTGCGGCAGCCGATCACGCCATGCAGGCGCGTGACCAAATCGTGCACGATGGACAGGCCCAGGCCATGATGCGCCCCTTCCTTGTTGCTGCGTACGGGCGAGAACAGATTGGCCAGCACCTCCGGCGCCAGGCCGGCGCCATTGTCGCTGACGCACAGTTCCAGATACAGGCGACGGTCGCGGTTGACGTGGCCACGGTTCGCCACTTCGATGCACCCGCCATCGGGCAAGGCTTCGACGGCGTTTTTCAGCAGGTTGAGCAGGATTTGCTTGAGCATGCCGGCATCGGCCTCCACCTCGCATGGCGCGTCCTGCATGCGCGTGACCACCTCGATCTTCGGCGGCAGGAAGTCGGTGGCGCGGAACAATCGCAGCACATCGTCGACCACGCGCGCGCAATCGGTCACACCACTAGACGCCACCGGCTGCAGATCGGCCAGGCCGCCGATCAACTGCCCGACCCTGTCGATCTCTTCGTTCAGGATAGCCATCTCGCTGCTGACCGGTTGCTGTTTCTCCAGCTTGTGATCGAGCACGCTCAGATAGTTCTTGATGATGGATAGCGGGTTATTCACTTCATGCACGACGCGGCGCGAGGCGGTGCGGTACTCCTCGGCCACGTGATCGAGCTGGCGCCGTGCCAGGCCGCGCGCACTGACGGCCGTTTCCAGCGCCATGGCGGCCTGGTTGGCATACGCGCGCAGGAAACCCTCGCGCTTCTGGCAAGCGGCAATCTGCCACGCCGCCACGCCGCCGATCAGCACCCCAAGACTGCGCTGGCCCGCCACCAAAGGCACGCAGACCAGGCTATCGGTACCAAGAATGCGAAACATCTGCTCCTCGACGATGCCCAGCGCCGGCATGTCGCGTTTCAAGAACGCCTGCTTGCCTTCCAGCGCCGCGGCGGCCAGGGGCCCGCCCTTGGCCAGCGGGATCGAGAAGCCGGCCAGGCGCTGCTGATGTTCGCCCGCCGCCACGCCCACCAGCGCATGGCCGGTGGGGTTTTGCAGCAGGATGATGGCGGTGTCGAAATCGAACAGGATGCGCGCCGAGCGGGTGATGGCTTCGAGCAGGCTGCTCTCGCCCTGCTGCCGGGCAAAGGTCTGGCCCACTTCGGATACCAGCACCATGTTGCGCACTTCGTCGGACAGGCGCTGCTGCACCGGATCGACGGATGGCGGCGCATACGCGGGCGGGGTGGCGATATCGTCCGCGCCGGCCAGGTCGATGCCCAGATGCTGAGCCGTCTGCTGCACCTGGCGCGCGACGCTGCCGGCCAGCTTGTCCAGTACCTCCAGCTCCAGCGCGCAGAATTGCGCCGCCTGCGCAATCGATTCCGCATCGTCGGCATGGCAGCACAGCAGGTGCGCCAGGCGCACGATGCGGATCAAGGGATGACTGGCCTCCAGGCGCGCCAGCGGTTCATGGTGATACAGCACGCTGTCGGCCAGGAAGGAATCGAGCTGCCAGCGCTCGATCAGCCAGGCGCCCGCTTCGGCATGCGTGATCTGCAAGGTGCGCTGCTCCACCGCGCACAGGGCGGCATCGTCGCGCGCCGTGAAATTGAACGCGTATTCCTTCGGCGCCGTGGCCAACAAGGCCAGGCGGCCCACGTTGTGCAGCAAGCCTGCCAGATACGCTTCCTCGACGTGCGGATAGGCCATGGCCTTGGCCAGCGCGCGCGCCATGACGGCGACCGACAGCGAGCTTTTCCAGAAGGCGCGCAAATCCGTACTGCCGGAATGGGGAAAGCTGTTGAAGGTCTGGAAGACGGATTCACTGATGACCAGGGTCTTGATCATGTCCGTGCCTAGCGACACGAGCGACTGTTCCAGGCTGACGACCTTGCCCTGGCGATGGTAGGCCGAGCTGTTGGCCACGCCGAGGATCTTGCTGCTCATGCCCGCATCCTTGGCGATCAGGGCGGCCAGCTCCGGCATGCCGGCATCGTCGGCCTGCAGGTGGGCGATCAGTTTGATGAGGATCTGCGGCATGGCCGGCAGGCGGGCAATCAGCAGGCGATTGCGAATATCTTGATCAGATTCTTGCATCGTATCAGGCATTGCCGGTTCGAAAAGGATGAGCGCTCAGCAGCGAAGCGCGGCCACGTCCAGAGCAATCCTCCACTCCTGTAACCCAAAAACAAACTGCCTGAGAGGATGCCGGGGAAAAAGTCATCTTATCATAGCATCCTGTATTAATTGCAATATAGAAAATTAAGTTGAAATAAACCCAGCGTTCTGTCGTGGAAACTTATGCCTTGAAGGAACCCAGCAAACGGTGGCGGAAGCGCCGCGAGATCAGCCACAGCGCCAGCGCCAGCGCTGTAAATGCCAGCTGGCCCGAGGCCAGCCACAGCACGGAACCGGACAGCAGCGGCGAGATCACGCCGGCCACCACGGCACCGAGCAAGGTGCTGGCGAACGACTGGCACGAGGCGACAGTGCCGCGGATATGCGGGAACAGGTCCAGCGCCAGCAGGGTCGCGCCCGGCCCCACCAGCGACATGCCGAAGGTGTAGAAGAACAGCGGCAGCACCGACCAGGGCAGTGATGGCGGCAGGAACAGGTGGTACACGACATTGACGCTGGCAGCGCACAGCAGGAAGGCAAAGCCGATGCCGATCTGGCGCGCGAACGTGACCTTGCCGGCGATGCGGTTGGCCGCCAGGGCACCCATGAAAATCCCGCTCACGCAAGGAATGAACAGCCAGGCGAATTGCGATGGCCCCAGGCCCAGCTGCTTGGGCAGCATTTCCGGCGCGGCCGTGATGAACAGGAACAGGCCCGCGAAATTGAGGGCGACGATGCCGGCCTTGATGTGGAACAGGGGCGAGCGCAGGATCTGGCCATAGCTCGATGCCAGGAAACGGGGATTGAAGGGCTGGCGTTTGGCCAAAGGCAGGGTTTCAGGCAGGCGCCAGTAGCAGAACGCCAGCAGCACCACCGTGTAAAAGGCAAGGAACAGGAAAATCGAGCGCCAGTCGAACCAGATGACGATCCAGCCACCGAGGATGGGCGCCACGGCCGGGGCGATGGAAAAGATCATCGTCACCAGCGACAGCAAACGCGCCGCCGCCGCATCGGCATACAGGTCGCGGATGATGGCGCGGCTGATCACCACGCCGGCGCCAGCCGAGACGCCCTGCAGGATGCGGAAAAACCATAAATAATGCACCGTGTGCGCCGAAGCGCAGCCGAGCGAGCCGATGGCAAACATCAGCAGCGATACCAGCACCACGTTGCGCCGGCCAAAGGTGTCCGAGATCGCGCCATGCCACAGCACCATGCCGGCAAAGGCCAGCATGTAGAACGTCAGCGACTGCTGCACTTCCAGCGGCGACGCCTGCAGCGAACCCTGGATCGCGCCAAAGGCGGGCAGATAGGTGTCGATCGACAAAGGCCCCAGCATTGACAGGCCCGCCAGCAGCATGGCCAGCGCACCGCGGCTCAGCGGCGCCATGTGGCTCGGGGTGGGAGGCGGAACGGGCGTGACCGGGTCGGGCGGCACACTCGCCGGAGGGATGGGAAACATGGCGGTTCCAAAGTGGCGCGCGGACCGATTCCGGTCCGCGCGCGGGGTTACTGCGGGTGTATTACGGTGAACGCTTACTGCTGTGGCTTGGGCTTCGCCTCTTCGCGGCGGTTGTATCCTGCGACCATATCGAAGCGGAACAAACGGCATTCCAGCGCGCCGTTGAAGAATGGCGTCTTGCGCGCTTCCTTCAACCGCAGCAGCTTGGGCAAGCCCAGGTCGGCCGTGAAGAGGAACACCGTCCAGCCGGCGAAACGCTGCTTCAGGGTCGTGCCCATGGCCGAATAGAAGGAGGTCGACAATTCATCTTCCGGGATGGTGCTGTCGCCGCGCACGCCGATACGCTCGCCGTACGGCGGGTTGGTCAGCATGATGCCTGGCACGTCGCTTGGCGGTTTGACTTCCTGCGCCTCGATCTGTTTCAAGGGCACGTCGAAACGCACGCCGGCGCAACGCAGGTTATGGCGCGTCATGGCCACCATGTCGCCCGAGATATCGCTGCCGAAAATGGTCGGTTCGGCTGGCAGCGGATTGACCTTGATGGCGTTTTTCATGGCATTCCACGGCGCCGGATCGAAGTCGTGGAAGTTTTCAAAGGCGAACTGGCGCGTGGCGCCCGGTGGAATCCCCTGCAGCATCTGCGCCGCTTCGGCCAGGATGGTGCCGGAACCGCACATCGGGTCGAACAGCACCATGCCCGGCTTCCAGCCCGACACGCGCAGCAGGCCGGCGGCCAGGTTTTCGCGCAGCGGCGCGTCGCCCGTCTCTTCGCGCCAGCCGCGCTTGAACAGGGCTTCGCCCGAGGTGTCGAGATACACGGTAAACGTGTGCGCGTCGAGGAAGCCGACGATGCGCATGTCCGGTGCCTTGGTGTTGACCGATGGGCGCTCGTTGAACTGGTCGCGGAAGCGGTCGCAGATCGCATCCTTGATTTTCAATGTCGTGAATTCCAGGCTGCGCAGCGGCGACTTCACGGCCGTGACGTCGACGCGGATCGTGTGGTGCACGCCGAACCAGTCTTCCCACGATTGCGCCAGGGTCAGGTCATAGATATCGTTTTCCGTCTTGTAGCCGGAATGGGCCATGCGCATCAGCACGCGCGAAGCAATACGCGAATGCAGGTTGATGCGGTAGGAATCGAGCAGGTCGCCCGAGCAATGTACGCCGCCCGGCACCTGGTTGTGGACCTTCATGGTCGAACTATCCTGGGCAATCTCGCCCAGTTCCTCGGCCAGCGCCGCTTCCATGCCGCGCGGGCATGGGCAAAAATATGAAGCCATGGTGTACCTTTTATCCGTTGAAAAACAATTAACTAAAAATTTCAAAACTTGTCGGATTACGCGCACAGCGCTAATCCGACCTACATCCAATATCTTGCGCAGGTCGGCGCAGGTCGGATTAGCCCGCCAGGGCGTAAGCCGACATGCACCGCCGCCGACTGCGCTTGTCGGATTACGCGCGCAGCGCTAATCCGACCTACAACGTCTCCAGCGCCCGCTCGACAAAATCGAGCCTGTCCTGACCCCAGTAACCTTCGCCATCGACGATGTACCACGGCGAGCCGAAGACGCTGGCGGCAGTCGCCGCTTCCGTGTTGGCATCGTATTCGGCTTGCACGCTGGCCGTCTCCGACGTTTTCAGCAACTGGCGGCCTTCGAAGCCCGCATCGACGGCGATCTGCACCAGTGTCTCTTCATCGCCGATATTGCGCTCTTCGGCCCACAGGCCGCGCATGATGGCGTGCGCCAGGTTCAGCGATGCTTCCACGCCGTGCGCCAGGCGCGTGGCGATGATCAGCTTGGCCGACGCTTCCGGCGAGACGGGGAAGAACTTTGGCTGCAAGGTCAATGGCACTTGCAAAAAGGCCGACCAGCGCGCCAGTTCGGCCAGGCGATACGCCTGGCGCTGCGGTGCGCGCTTGGCCAGCGGCAGGCCGCCCGACACGCTGAAAACCTTGCCCAGGTCGAAGGGACGCACGTCGATCTGAGCGCCCGTCTTGGCGGCGATGGCCATCAGGCGCGCGTGACCCAGGTAGGTCCATGGCGAGTGAGGCGCGAAGAAATACTGCACGACTTTGTTCTGGCTTGCACTCATCTCGATTCCCTTAGAAAGGCTTGACCACGACCAGCACCACGACGACCAGCAGCATCACCACCGGCACTTCATTAAACCAGCGGAACCAGGTGTGGCTGCGCTTGTTAAGACCTTTTTCAAACTTGCGCAGGATGGCACCGCAGGCGTGGTGGTAGCCGAGCAGCAGCACCACGAACGTCAGCTTGGCATGCATCCAGCCCGGCATCTTCATGCGGCCTTCGCCCCCACCGTACAGCATCCACATCAACGCCAGTCCCAGCACCATCGCCGGCAGCGCCAGCAGGGACATGAAGCGGTACAGCTTGCGCGCCATCAGCAACAGTCGCTCGGTGGCCACCGTTTCCGTCTCCATCGCCAGGTTCACGAAAATACGCGGCAAATAAAACAGGCCGGCAAACCAGGACATGACGAAGATGATGTGGAAGGCTTTGGTCCAGAGAAAGAGCATGGGGTTCCCAGTGTCAGAGGTGGAGAAAAATGCGAGCGCGGGCCGCCTTGTGGGCAACCCGCGAAGAGACTATTTACGGACTTCGCCGTGGCCAAAGACCACGTACTTGAGCGATGTCAGGCCTTCCAGTCCCACCGGGCCACGCGCGTGCAGCTTGTCGTTCGAGATACCGATCTCGGCGCCCAGGCCATACTCGAAGCCATCGGCAAAACGCGTCGACGCGTTTACCATCACCGAGGCGGAATCGACTTCGCGCAGGAAGCGCAGCGCATCGCTGTAGTCTTCCGTAATGATGGACTCCGTGTGCTTGGACGAATACCGGTTGATGTGGTCCATCGCTTCATCGATGCCGTCGACGACCTTGATCGACAGAATCGCCGCCAGGTACTCGGTGGACCAGTCTTCCTCGGTGGCGGGCACCAGGTGCGGATAAGCGGCGGCGGCCAGGATCGCATGGCTTTCCGGATCGGCACGCAGTTCGACCTGCTTGGTCAGGTACAGTTCGGCCAGCTGCGGCAGCACGGTAGCGGCAATGGCGCGCGACACCAGCAGGGTTTCCATGGTGTTGCAGGTGCCGTAGCGGTGGCACTTCGCGTTGAAGCCGATATCGATCGCCTTTTTGATATCGGCCTTGGCGTCGATGTACACATGGCAGATGCCATCGAGGTGCTTGATCATCGGCACGGTGGCCTCGGCCATCAGGCGCGCGATCAGGCCCTTGCCGCCGCGCGGCACGATGACGTCGACGAATTGCGGCATGGTGATGAGGGCGCCGACGGCGGCGCGGTCGGTGGTATCGATCACTTGCACGGCATCGGCCGGCAGGCCTGCTCCCAGCAAGCCCTCGGCCACCAGCTTGGCCAGCGCGCGGTTGCAATGAATCGCTTCCGAGCCGCCGCGCAGAATCGTCGCGTTGCCGCTCTTGATGCACAGGCCGGCCGCGTCCACCGTCACGTTCGGACGCGCTTCATAGATGATGCCGATGACGCCCAGCGGCACGCGCATCTGCCCCACCTGGATGCCCGTCGGGCGGAACTTCATGTTCGAGATTTCGCCGATCGGATCGGCCAGCGCGACGATTTGCGTCAAGCCTTCGACCATGGTGGCGATGGCGGCGTCGGACAGGGTCAGACGGTCCAGCATGGCCGGGGCCAGGCCGGCGGCAGCAGCCGCATCGAGGTCGCGCTGGTTGGCCGCGCGCAGCAGGTCCGCGTCGCGCACGATGGCGGCGGCGATCAGGGTCAAGGCGCGGTTGCGCGTGGCGCTGTCGGCACGCGCCATGGCGCGCGAAGCGGCGCGCGCGCGCGTGCCCACGTCCTGCATATATTCTGTGATGTCCATGCTCGTATCCATAAAAGTTAACCCTTGGCGATCTTCAGGCCCAGTTGCAGCATGGCATCCCAGGCATCGCCCGCGTAGCCCTTGGCGCGCAAGCCCTTGATCATCTTGTCCACCTGCGCCGCCTGCTGCAGCGCCGCTTCCAGCACGGGCAGCGAAATGCGCCGCAGGGCCGGTTCCATCATCCGCTCGCGCGGACCCCAGATGCGGTATTCCTTCAGCAGCGCGCCCAATGGACGCCCTTGCGCCATGCCGGCCTTCAATTTTAACAGCGTGCGGATTTCCTCGGAGACGGCCCATAACACCAGCGGCAGCGCCTCGCCCTCGCCTTTCAAGCCTTCGAGCATGCGCACCAGGCGCGCCGGATCGCCGGCCAGCATGGCTTCGGACAGCTTGAAGACATCGTAGCGGGCCACGTTCAGCACCGCGTCCTGCACTTGCTCATACGTCAGCTTGCCCGCCGCGTGCAGCAAACCCAGTTTCTGGATCTCCTGGTGCGCCGCCAGCAAATTGCCCTCCACCCGTTCGGCGATGAAGTCGATGCTGGCGCGCTCCGCGCTCTGGCCCTGCGCGGCCAGGCGCTGCGATATCCAGGCCGGCAACTGCGCCCGTTCCACATTCGGAATCTCGATATACACGGCCGCCTGCTGCAGGCTGGCGACCCAGGCCGCCTTCTGCGTGGCCCAGTCCAGCTTGGGCAAGGTGATCAGGGTCAGGTTATCGGGGCTGAGGTTTTTCGCATAGCTTTGCAGCGCCGCCCCGCCATCCTTGCCCGGCTTGCCGGTGGGGATGCGCAGCTCGATCAGCTTTTTATCGCCGAACAGCGACAGCTCCTGGTTCGCCGCCAGCAGTTCGCCCCACTTGAAGCTGCGCTCCACCGTCAGTACGTCGCGTTCGGAAAACCCTTGCGCGCGCGCCGCGCGGCGGATCTTGTCGGCCGCTTCCAGCGCCAGCAAGTGTTCGTCGCTGGTGATCACATACAGCTGCGCCAGCGGCTTGGCCACATGCCCGTCGAGCGCGTCTATCCGCAATTGCATGGCGTCCCCGTTACTGCTGCGGGGCTGCCGGCGCGACCGGTGTCACGGGCGCCACCGACATGGCCGGCAGCACCGGCTTGATGGCGGCCAGGCGGCGCATGATCTGCTGCACCAGGTCGTTGCGCATGTCGCGGTACAGCGCCGCCTCCTCGGTTTCCTTGGCCAGTACCTGCGACTCGTCGAAGGTAATCGGACGCACCAGGCTGATGGTCGTCGGTGCCAGCAACTGGTTGCCGGCCTTGTCCAGCACGCGGAAATTGATCGAATAACCAAGTTGATACTCTTGTACGCGGCCATTTTTGTTCAGCGACAAAATGGTCTTGGTACGATTCCTCTCCGGGTCGCTGAGCACTTCAAGGACAGCGTCGGCGCCATCCTTGGTGCCCACCACCTCCGTGCTGCCGATGGCGCGGATATAGCGCTTCAGGCCAATCGCCAGCGGCGATGTATCGGGCAAGCCGATGTACATCGTCGCGAACGGCAGCATGAAACTGCCGTTCGAACCGCGCAAATGAAAGCCGCAGGCCGACAGCAGAACAGTCAGCCCCAACGCCAGCGCGGCACGGCGGCCCAACAGCGATACTTGAGAGGAAGTCGTCATGATTACACCACGATGCTGATTAACTTGCCTGGCACGACGATGATCTTCTTCGGCGTGGTTTCGACGTACTTTTGCACACTTTCGCATGCCAGCGCAGCCGCTTCGATGCTGGCCTTGTCCGCATCCTTGGACACCGTGATCGAGCCGCGCAGCTTGCCGTTCACCTGGATCATCATCTCGATCTCGGACTGTTCCAATGCGGCCGGGTCAACTTGCGGCCAGGCGACGTTCAGCAGGTCGCCGTGCACGCCGGCGTAGCCCAGTTCCTGCCACAGCACGTGGGTGATGTGCGGCGCGACAGGGTTCAACAGACGCAGGAAGATGGAGAAGCCTTCGGCGATCAGGGCCTTCGACTGCGCGCTATCGTCCAGCTTGGCCGATTCCAGCGTATTGAGCATCTTCATGCAGGCCGACACCACGGTGTTGTACTGGATGCGCTTCAAGTCGTAATCGGCTTGCTGCAGCAGCTTGTGCAATTCGCGGCGCAGGTTTTTCTGCGCGTCGCCCGTGGCCGGTGCGGCGCCGCCAGCCAGTGCGGCTTGGATCGTGGCCGACTGGGCGTAGCCGAAGTTCCACACGCGGCGCAGGAAGCGGTTCGCGCCTTCGACACCGCTGCCCGACCATTCCAGCGTCTGTTCCGGCGGCGAGGCAAACATGGTAAACAGACGGGCCGTGTCGGCGCCGTACTGCTCGATCTGCGCTTGCGGGTCGATGCCGTTGTTCTTCGACTTCGACATTTTTTCCGTGCCGCCGATTTCCACCGGCTGGCCATCGGCCACCAGGACGGCGCTTTGCGGACGGCCCTTGTCATCGAGCGACAGGCGCACGTCGTCCGGGTTGAACCAGGTGGTCTTGCCCACCGCGTCCTTGCGGAAGTACGTTTCGTTGAGCACCATGCCTTGCGTCAGCAGATTGACGAACGGCTCGTCGAACTTGACCAGGCCGAAGTCGCGCATGATCTTGGTCCAGAAGCGCGCGTACAGCAAGTGCATGACGGCGTGTTCGATGCCGCCGATGTACTGGTCCATCGGCATCCAGTAATCGTTGCGCGCGTCGACCATGGCGTCGTTCGAGCCTGGCGAGGTATAGCGCATGTAATACCACGACGAATCGACGAAGGTATCCATGGTGTCCGTCTCGCGGCGCGCCGGCTTGCCGCACTGCGGGCAGTCGCACTGCAGGAAGGCTTCGTACTTGTTCAGCGGATTGCCCGTGCCGTCCGGCACGCAGTCTTCCGGCAGCACCACCGGCAGATCTTTTTCCGGTACCGGCACCACGCCGCAGTCAAGGCAATGGATCATCGGGATCGGCGTGCCCCAGTAGCGCTGGCGCGAAATGCCCCAGTCGCGCAGGCGGAAGGTGGTTTTCTTTTCGCCCAGGCCAAGTTCTGCCAGGTCGGCGGCCACCGCATCGACGGCGGAAGCGAAATGCAGGCCATCGTATTTGCCGGAGGCGACACAGACGCCGTCCTTGCTGCCATACGATTCCTGCCAGGCGTCCGTCGAAAATTCCTGACCCTTGACTTCGATCACTTGCTTGATCGGCAGATTGTATTTCTTGGCGAAGCCGAAATCGCGTTCGTCATGCGCCGGCACGCCCATCACGGCGCCATCGCCGTAGGTCATCAGCACGTAATTGCCGACCCATACTTCCACTTGCGCGCCCGTCAACGGATGGGTGACGAACAGGCCGGTCGGCATGCCCTTCTTCTCCATCGTTGCCATGTCCGCTTCGATCACGGAACCGAGTTTACATTCGGCGTTGAAGGCGGCCAGTGCGGGATTGCTTTGCGCGGCGTGGAGGGCCAGCGGGTGCTCGGCGGCCACGGCGCAGAAGGTCACGCCCATGACGGTGTCGGGGCGGGTGGTGAAGACATACAGCTTGCCGTCGCCAATCAGGGCGCCTTCGGCATCCTTGATCTGGTGCGGGAAGGCGAAGCGCACGCCCGTCGACTTGCCGATCCAGTTGGTCTGCATGGTGCGCACACGCTCGGGCCAGCCCGGCAGCTTGTCGTCGACATACGCCAGCAATTCTTCCGCGTAGTCGGTGATGCGCGCGTAGTACATGGGGATTTCGCGCTTTTCGATCAGCGCGCCCGAACGCCAGCCCTTGCCATCGACGACTTGCTCGTTGGCCAGCACGGTCTGGTCGATCGGGTCCCAGTTCACGGTGCCGGTCTTTTTGTAGATGATGCCTTTTTCCAGCATCTTCAGGAACATCCACTGGTTCCATTTGTAGTATTCGGGCTTGCAGGCGGTCATTTCGCGCGACCAGTCGATGGCCAGGCCCATCGATTCCATCTGCTGCTTCATGTGGGCGATGTTCGAATACGTCCATTGCGCGGGCGGCACGTTGTTGGCCATGGCCGCGTTTTCCGCCGGCATGCCGAACGCATCCCAGCCCATCGGCATGAGCACGTTGTAGCCGTTCATGCGCAGGTAGCGGTACATCACATCATTGATCGTATAGTTGCGCACGTGACCCATGTGCAGCTTGCCCGAAGGGTAAGGCAGCATCGAGCAGGCAAAATACTTGCCTTTAGGGAAACGCGGGTCGTGTTCGACGGCTTTGTAGGCGTCGATCGCCTTCCAGTGCGATTGGGCGGCTTGTTCGACGTCGGCGGGACTATATTTATCTTGCATGATGTGCGGCCAATAGTGGATATGAACCGAGCATTATACTGGTTGTCGCCGCCCGATAGCGCGGCGCGCTGGCGGCCCGGCCTGGCAAATTTTGGCCGGCGCACAATTATGCTGTGTAATATATGGGCAATCTTGTTCTTTGCATCAAAGCCGGCCATGATCGTCTACCAGGAATATCTACCCATTCCCGCCCTGCGGCCCTGGCTCGACTGCGTCTGGACCTGCCGCGTGCAGACGGGCGCCACACCGGTCACGCACCAGGTCTTGCCCGACAATTGCATCGACATCCTGTGCCAGGACCAGCAAGATGCCAGCTTTGCCGTGGGCATGATGACGGCGCCGATTGCCGTCGCCAGCCTGGGTCTCGTGCAGACGGTGGCGGCCCGCTTCAAGCCGGGCGCGGCGGCGCGCTTCTTCCAGCTGCCCTTGTGCGAACTGAGCGATGGCCGCACGGGACTGCAGCAACTGTGGGGCCGCGAGCTGGCGGCACGCCTCGGTGACGCGCTGTGGAGCGATCCCTTGTCGAATGCACAAAGAGTTTCTGTTTTGCAAGATTATCTGCTGCTGCGCCTGCGCAGCGCGCCGCCACGGCGCCAGGCCGGTGCGGCCGCACATGCCATCGCGGCCATCGAACGCGCATGCGGCCAGGTGCGCGTGGACGGACTGGCCGCGCAACTGGGCGTGTCGCGCCAGCACCTGGCGCTGCAATTTCGCCAGCACGTCGGCATCAGCCCGAAATTGTTTGCCCGCATCTGCCGTTTCCGCGCCGCCAGCGCCGGCATGCAAGGCCTGGCGGGGCAGCCGGACTGGGCGCAAGTGGCCTTGCAATTTGGCTATTTCGACCAGTCGCACCTGATCCACGACTTCCAGGATTTCGCCCACAGTTCGCCCGAGGCGTGGCTGACGGGCCGGCGCGCCTGAGCACCTTCCATTTTTCCAATCGCCCCGCACGCGCCGGTGGCATGATGGCGTTATTCTTCATTCACCAGGAGCAGAACATGATCAAGGGCTTACGCACCGTCACCTATCCCGTCCCCGACCTGGACCAGGCCAAAGCCTGGTACAGCCAGGTATTTAACGCGGCGCCGTATTTCGACCAGCCGTTTTATGTGGGTTTTGCCATCGGCGGCTTCGAACTTGGGCTGCTGCCAGGCGGCGAGCCAGGCACGCAAGGCAGCGTGACGTACTGGGGCGTGGACGGCATCGAGCAGGAAGTCGAGCGCATCGTTGCGCTGGGCGGCACACTGCACCATCCGATCACGGACGTGGGCGACGGCATTCGCACGGTGGAATTGCTCGACCCGTTCGGCAACCAGATCGGCCTGATCGACAATCCCCATTTCGAGACCGGCAAAGTCGTCTAAGCGGCTTCACCTTGCAGCCAGACGCGGAACTGCTGCAAGGCTGTTTTTTCATGCGCCGTTTCGGGCGTGATCAGGTAATACGCGCGCTGGCCGCGCAGTGGGCGCTCGCAAACGATGCGCAGTTCGCCACGCGCCAGTTCCGCTTCGACCAGCATACGCGGCAGCAAGACCACGCCTTGCCCCTGCACGGCCGCCATGGCCAGCATGGAAAACAGTTCGTAGCGGGCGCCGTAGTGTGCCAGTGCGCCATCGACCTGCATGGCATCAAACCACTGGCGCCAGGCGCCCGGACGCGTGCTTTGCTGCAATAGCGTCAATTCCAATATGTCTTGCGGCTGCCATTCGCTGCGCGCCGCCAGCAGGCGCGGGCTGGCGACGGGCACGATCTCTTCATGCATCAGCAAGGTGGCGCGCGTGCCGGGCCAGCGCGCCAGCTGCTCGGGCGTGCCCGCGTATAGGGCGCCGTCGTATTCCGTATCGGCAAACATGAACGGTTTTGTATACGCGTCGATATGCACGACGATGTCGGGGTGCCGCCCTGCCAGCGATCCCAGGCGCGGCATCAGCCAGCGCGTGGCAAACGTGGGCACGGAAGCGAGCTGCAATGCCCCGCCGCCGCCCTGGCGCGCCATGGTGTCGAGCGTGTCGCGCTCCAGGCCATCGAGGCGGGCCGCGATCTGGCGCGCATACGCGGCGCCGGCGCTGGTCAGCAACACGCCATGGCGCGTGCGCTGGAATAGTTGCACACCAAGAAAACTTTCCAGTGATGAAATCTGCCGCGACACGGCGCTTTGCGTCAGCGACAGTTCGCGCGCCGCGTGCGTGTAGCTCTGGTGCCGCGCGGCCGCCTCGAAACAATTGAGCGCCTGCAGCATCGGGATTTTGCGTGACATGGGGGTATCGGGCCGGTGAAAGACCCCTAGTATGCCGCAAGATATGCGCAACACGCATGTCTGGGTGCAAAAAAATCGTTTGCGCAAGGCCAGGCAAGAACCTACCATGAGCCATATTCAATCTTGCGCCGATCACCGGCGCTCACCTGCGAGGCCTGTGATGAGCAAAACCGTATTCGACTGGAATTCCCCCCTGCTGCTGGAAGAACAACTGACGGGCGACGAACGCGCCGTGCTGGAAGCTGCCCGCGACTATTGCCAGGGCAGCCTGGTGCCGCGCGTGCTCGAATCGTTCCGCCATGGCCGCACGGACGCAGCCATCTTCCGCGAAATGGGCGAGCTGGGCTTGCTGGGCACGACCATCCCCGAAGAATACGGCGGCGCCGGCCTGAACTACGTCTGCTACGGCCTGGCCGCGCGCGAAGTCGAGCGTGTCGATTCCGGCTACCGCTCGATGATGAGCGTGCAATCGTCGCTGGTGATGGTGCCGATCCATGCCTTCGGCAACGAAGAAACGAAACAGAAATACCTGCCGAAACTGGCGACGGGCGAATTCATCGGCTGCTTCGGCCTGACGGAACCGAACCACGGCTCCGATCCGGGCAGCATGGTCACGCGTGCGCGCAAGGTGCCGGGCGGCTACAGCCTGTCCGGCGCGAAGATGTGGATCACCAACAGCCCGATTGCCGACGTGTTCGTCGTCTGGGCCAAGGATGATGAAGGCGCGATCCGCGGCTTCGTGCTGGAAAAAGGCTGGAAAGGCTTGTCGGCGCCGGAAATCCACGGCAAGGTCGGCTTGCGCACCAGCATCACCGGTGAAATCGTCATGGATGAAGTGTTTTGCCCGGAAGAAAACGCCTTCCCCGACGTGCGCGGCTTGAAGGGTCCATTTACTTGCCTGAACAGCGCCCGCTACGGCATCGCCTGGGGCGCGCTGGGCGCGGCGGAAGACTGCTATCTGAAGGCACGCCAGTACACGATGGACCGCCAGCAATTCGGCCGTCCACTGGCAGCGAACCAGCTGGTCCAAAAGAAACTGGCCGATATGCTGACGGAAATCACCATGGGCTTGCAAGGCTGTTTGCGCCTGGGCCGCATGAAGGATGAGGGTTCGCCCGCCGTGGAAATCACGTCGATCATGAAACGCAACAGCTGCGGCAAGGCGCTCGATATCGCCCGCGTGGCGCGCGACATGATGGGCGGCAACGGTATTTCCGACGAGTTCGGCGTGATCCGCCACCTGGTCAACCTGGAAGTGGTCAACACCTATGAAGGCACGCACGATGTGCACGCGCTGATCATCGGCCGCGCCATCACCGGCATCGCCGCCTTCAACAACTGATGGACACCTTGGCTTCCACCCTGCGGCCCGCACCGCTGACCGGTTTGCGCGTGCTGGACCTGTCGCGCGTGCTGGCCGGCCCGTGGGCCGGGCAAATGCTGGCTGACCTCGGCGCCGACGTGGTCAAGGTCGAACAGCCGGGCCGCGGCGACGACACGCGCTCCTGGGGTCCGCCGTACCTGAAAGACGAGGATGGCCGCGACACCGCCGAGGCGGCCTATTTCCAGTGCGCCAACCGCAACAAGCGCTCCTTGTGCATCGACCTGGCCGCCCCTGAAGGCCAGGCGCTGGTGCGCCAGCTGGCGGCTGAATCGGACGTGCTGCTGGAAAATTTCAAGCTCGATGGCTTGAAGCAATATGGTTTGGATGCGGCCAGCTTGCTGGCACTCAATCCGCGCCTCGTGTACTGCTCGATCACGGGCTTCGGCCAGGATGGACCGTACGCGGCGCGCGCCGGCTATGACTTCCTGATCCAGGGCATGGGCGGCCTGATGAGCATCACGGGCGTGCCCGATGGCCAGCCGGGCGCCGGGCCGCAAAAAGTGGGCGTGGCGCAGACGGACATCCTGACGGGTTTATATGCCACCATCGCCGTGCAGGCGGCGCTGGCCGAACGCGAGCGCTCGGGCCTGGGCCAGCATATCGACCTGGCCTTGCTCGACGTGCAAGTGGCGGCGCTGGGCAACCAGGCGGCCAATTACTTGTGCGGCGGCAAAGTGCCGCAACGCATGGGCAATGCGCATCCGAACATCGTGCCGTATCAAGACTTCCCGACGGCCGATGGCGACATGATTCTGGCGATCGGCAACGATGGGCAATTCTCGCGCTTTTGCGCCGTCGCCGGCCACCCCGAATGGGCACAGGATGAACGCTTCGCCACCAATCCGCAGCGCGTGGCGCACCGGGCGATCCTGATTCCCTTGATGCGCCAGACCACGGTCATGCGCACGACGGCCGAGTGGATCAGCGCCTTCGAGGCGCAAGCCGTGCCGTGCGGTCCCGTCAACCGCATCGACCAGGTGTTTGCCGACCCGCAAGTGGTCGCGCGTGGCTTGAAAGTGGAGATGCCGCATCCGACGGCGGGGACTGTTGCGCTGGTGGCCAATCCCGTGCGCCTGTCGGCCTCGCCCGTGCAATACCGTTTGCCGCCGCCGCTGCTGGGGCAGCATACGCAGGAGGTGCTGCAGCAGTGGCTGGGATTGGACAGTGCGGAGATTGACGGCTTGCGCGAGCGCAAGGTGGTGTAAATGTTGGTCGTCTGGACGTAGGTCGGATTAGCGCTTGCGCGTAATCCGACTTGCACAGCCAACAATGTTGTCGGATTACGGCCCGCAGGGCCTAATCCGACCTACGATTCTATTCACTTGAGTACCAGCTTCAACGCCGGCTTTTCGCCATAGTCTTCATAGCGTTCATTGATGCCAGCGATACAGAAGGTGATTTCTTCCAGCAAGTCCGGCACTTGCGCCTTCATTGCCTCCGCGTCTTGCACGACGATGTCCAGCACTTCGTTCGGTTTCAAACGGAACTGCGTCATGTTTTCGTCGTCACGCAGATAGCTGAGGCAATCGACCCAGGCATCCATGCTGTTGCCGTAAAACGCGGGGAAACCGAAGGCTGGCACGCATTGGGCGTGAAAGCTCGCTTCGTCGGTGATGTCTTTTCCATTCAGGATGGCAGTGGCCATGATCTTCCTCAGTTCTTCAGCGACAGCACATCCTGCATGTCGAACAGGCCGGTCGGCTTGTCGGCCAGGAAACGCGCGGCGCGCAGCGCGCCGTGGGCGTAGGTGACGCGGCTGCTCGACTTGTGGCTGATCTCGATGCGCTCGCCGATACCGGCAAACAGCACCGTATGGTCGCCGACGATATCGCCGCCGCGGATGGTGGCAAAGCCGATGGTCGACGGATCGCGTTCGCCCGTCACGCCTTCGCGGCCGTACACGGCGCATTCTTTCAAGTCGCGGCCCAGGGCGCCGGCCACCACTTCACCCATTTGCAGGGCGGTGCCCGATGGCGCGTCGACCTTGTGGCGGTGATGCGCTTCGATGATTTCAATGTCGTAGCCTTCGGACAGGCTTTTCGCCGCCAGTTCCAGCAACTTCATGGTGACATTCACGCCCACGCTCATGTTCGGCGCGAACATGATGGCCGTCTTTTCAGCGGCGGCGGCAATGGCCGCCTTGCCCGCGTCATCGAAACCGGTGGTGCCGATGATCATCTTGATGCCATGCTCGGCGCAATACGCCAGATGCTGCAAAGTGCCTTCGGGACGCGTGAAGTCGATCAGGTAATCGGCGCCGGCCAGGCCGGTGGCCAGGTCGGACTCGATCAGCACGCCAGCCGGCTTGCCCAGGAAAGCGGCGGCGTCCTGGCCGACGGACGGTGAACCAGCGCGGTCGAGCGCACCGGCCAGCACGGCGTCGGGGGCGTTGCTGACGGCTTCGATCAGGATATGGCCCATGCGGCCACTGGCGCCAGCGATGGCGATTTTCAGTTCAGTCATTTTATTCTCTTACAACAACTTATTTGGTGGGTTCGGCAGCAGGTGCAGGCTCGGCGGCAGGCGCCGTTGCAGGTGCAACGTCAGGCTTGCTCACAGGAATGGCAGGAGCGGCATCGGCCGGCACGGGCACGGCGCTCGGCGCCACGGGCGACGGCACGGCGGTGGCAGGCACATCGGCCTTGGCGAGCTTGGCGAACGGCGACGGACCGGCGATGCGGTCGATGTATTCTTTCTCGGTCGGCAAGTTGCCGCCTTCGAAACGTGCCACCTTGCCTTCTTTATCAAAGAACACAACCACGCGGCTGCTCGTGGTTTCGCCACTGCCCCGGGCCAGGCGGAATGGATAATCCCAACGGTCGGCATGGAAAATGTCGGTCAGCAACGAGGTGCCGAGGACGAAACGTACCTGATCGCGCGTCATGCCCACTTTCAACTGGGCCAGCATCTCTTCGGAGACAAAGTTGCCTTGTTGAATATCAGGACGATACGGCGAGAAAAACCACATGAATTTTTGCAACGGCGTAATGGTAGTCGTTTGTGCGCCCTGTTCAGGAACCACTTCCTTGCCTTCTTTTTGGCTGGCTGCCGGCTTTTCGCCAAGGATGCCACGGCTGGCGCAGCCGGACATGGCCAGCGCGACACAGACCATGCCTGCCACGACTGGTGCTCGAAATGAAATACGGTGCCAGAGAGATGGCAATACAGCCGGTGTTACGCGCATAAATGACCTCAATTGGATGAACAAAACGCCAGGAGTGACCGGCCTGCCAAAAAATGCATATTTTGGCACTCCCCGACAAAACGCTATATGATAAAGCACCTGACCCACATACGAGCAACAAACATGAGTAACAATCCTAGTGATCTCAAGGCAAGCGGCCTGAAAGCCACCTTGCCACGCCTGAAGATACTCGATATCTTCCAGAGTAGCCCGGTACGCCACCTGACAGCAGAAGACGTCTATAAAATTCTGCTGGCCGACAATATGGATGTCGGTTTGGCAACTGTCTACCGTGTCCTGACCCAGTTTGAACAGGCAGGCTTGCTGAACCGCAACCATTTTGAAACCGGCAAGGCGATTTTCGAACTCAACGAAGGTTCCCACCACGACCATCTGGTGTGCCTCGACTGTGGCCGGGTCGAAGAATTCTTCGACGAAGAGATCGAAATCCGCCAGCAAAAAGTGGCTGAAGAGCGCGGCTTCAAGATCGCCGAACACGCTTTGGCCATCTACGGTAACTGCATCAAGACGGCTTGCCCGCATAAAACCGCCTGACCCACGCTTGCCGCTCCCACGGGGCGGCTGGCAGTACGATTAATGATGGCTGAGTGCGCTCGACAGTAATTTAGCCGTGATGTCGACGATCGGAATGACGCGCTCGTAGGCCATGCGCGTCGGTCCGATCACCCCCAACGTTCCCACGATCTTGCCGTTGACTTCATACGGCGCCGTCACCACGCTCATCTCATCCATCGGCACCAGGTTCGATTCGCCGCCGATGAAAATCTGTACTCCCGTCGCCTTGCTCGACACGTCGAGCAACTGCATCAAGCCCGTTTTTTGCTCGAACATGTCGAACATCTGGCGCAGCGAATGCATATTCGATGACAGATCGCTCACGCTGAGCAAGTTGCGTTCGCCGGAAATCACCATGTCGTCGCTATGGTCGGCCATCGCTTCGCTGCCCGCTTCCACGGCCGCCTGCATCAGGCTGCCCATGTCGTCGCGCAACTGGCGCAGTTCGCCCTGCAGGCGTACGCGCACGGCGTCGAATGACAGGCCGCCATAATTCTGGTTGATATAGTTGGCCGATTGCACCAGTTGCGCCGGCGTGTAATCAGCCTCCGTCAGCAATAAACGGTTCTGCACGTCGCCGCCGGGGGCAACGATGACGAGCAGGATGCGCTTTTCGGACAGGCGCAGGAATTCGATTTGCTGGAACACGGATTCGCGGCGCGGACTGAGCACGACACCGGCAAACTGCGACAGCGACGACAGCATCTGCGCCGCGTTGGCGATGGTTTTTTGCGGCTGCGGCGTCTGCAGGCGCATGCGCGACTCCACCAGGTGCTCATCCAGATGCCGGACGGTCAGCAAGGTGTCGACAAAAATGCGGTAGCCGCGCGGCGTGGGGATGCGTCCGGCCGAGGTGTGCGGACTGGACACATAACCGAGCTCTTCCAGATCGGCCATGATGTTGCGGATGGTGGCCGGCGACAGGTCCAGGCCGGAAATTTTCGACAAGGCGCGCGAACCGACCGGCAGGCCGTCGGCGATATATCGCTCGACCAGGGCTTTCAGCAGTGTTTGGGCACGTGTATCGAGTTGCATGGTGTCTCAGGTAAGCAAATATTCTTTAAACAAACACATTGTTGATCAAGCGGCAACAACAGTGGCCGAACGTGCAGTAACAGCACCTATTATGCACGTTCGCCCGCCCTGCGGCGATCAATCTTCCAGTTGCCCCTGCAGCCACAGCAGCAACTCGTCAAAGTTGCCGCAGATGGCGTCAGGCTGCACGCCGGCGGCCAGGTGGGCATCGCTGCCCTTGCGGTTCATCCAGACGGCACGCATGCCCGCCCCCTGCGCTCCCGTCACGTCGAAATACAGGTCGTCGCCCACATACACGGCTTCATGCGGCGCCACGTCCAGCGCCGCGCAGGCGGCCAGGAAGATGCTGGCGTCGGGCTTGGCCACACCAAAATCGCTGGCGGCGATCGATACCTTGAAATGCTGCGCCAAACCGATAATTTCAAGGTCTGCATTGCCATTCGAGATGGAGCCGAGCAGCATGCGCTGGCGCATCCAGGCCAGGCCAGGCAAAACGTCGTCATACGGCTGGACGCGGTTGCGCGCGGCCAAAAAGTGCACGATGGCCCCATCGACCAGGGCGGGATCCTCGCCGGCAGCTTCGAAGGCCGACAGCAGGCCGGCGCGGCGCAACTCGATCAAATTGCCATGGAAATGCGGTTGCGCATTGAGCATGGCCAGGCGGTGCTGGCGCAGCACATCGATGGAAAACTGCTGCGCCACCCGGGGCGCATGCGTGGCCAGCCAGTCGTGCAGCAGGGTTTCGGCAGCGGCAATCACGGGCGCGATGGGCCACAAGGTATCGTCGAGATCGAACAGGATGGCCTTGGGCGGCACGGCGGGTTTGACAGGGGCAAGAGACATGGGACTCACAATGGGATGCTGCGTCACGCTGCGCAGAGTGTAGCTATTGTCGCACCGATCGCCGCCGCCGGCTTGGCTGCGCCTCCGTGAAATGGGGCCGGGCCAGCGCTTCCCGGCGAAAAATTGTTACAGGGTGATACAAGGCAAGATCATTCGGCTTGCCAGATAGACTAAAATAGGCGCCATTCCAATGCGGCGCCAGCGTCCGCGTTGCGCTACCCAACCTGATTCGTTTTGGAGAATGTATGAAAAAATTGTACCTGCGCTCGATGCTGGCGGCGGCTTGCGCCGTCACACTGGCAGCTTGCGGCGGCAGCGGCGGCAACCTGTATCTGAGTGGCCAAGTCTCCAATCTGGCAAAAGATGGCCTGATTCTGCTGAATGATGGCGAACGTTTGTCCGTTCCTGCAGGCCAGTCCCAGTTTGTATTCACCAAGCTGGTCAAGACCGATGACCGCTACGACATCAGCATCGCGCAGCAGCCAAAGGGCGCCGTGTGCACGATTACCAATGGTAGCGGCAAGGCAACGAGCTATTCCGCAAGCACGGCCGTGGTGAGCTGCGTGACCAATACCTACCCGCTGACCGGCACGATCACGGGCCTGACCGCCGGCGGCTTGCACCTGGTGATGGGCCCCAACGGCATCAGCCCCCTGGCTGGCGCCGACTCCTACACATTCGAAAAGGTCGCTGACGGCGCCCCATACAGTATTTCCATACTGCCTCCACAGCCAACGGGCCTGACGTGCCGCTTCCAGGGTTCCACCAGTGCCGACGGCAGCGATACGGTCGGCACGATGGGCTCTGCCCCCACGACCGCGGCCACACTCGACTGCACGCCGCAGTAATCCTTGCGATCCGTCACCTAATTTTGGAGAAATACATGAAGTTATCCTGCCTGCGCCCACTCGCCGCGCTGCTGCTGACCCTGGGACTGGCCGCTTGCGGCGGCAAGGCCTCGTATGATGTCAGCGGCACCGTCAGCAACTTGAACAACAATGGCCTGATCCTGGCCAATGGCGGAGAAGAGCTGCCGATTGCAGCCGGCCAGACCTCGTTTACCTTTAAAAAGCGCATCGACTATGGCACCGACTACAACATCACCTTCAAGCAACAACCGGCCCATATGACTTGCGGCATCAGTAATGGCTCCGGTTCGGCTGGCCATTACGTCAACATCAGCGCCGCTGTTTCTTGTTCACAAAATACGTATAGCGTGAGCGGCACGATTTCCGGCCTGACGGTAGACGGCTTGGTGCTGATTAACGGTAATGTAACAACCACGGTGGCCAAGGATGCCAAGACCTTTACCATGGTCGGCGCTGTCGCCGATGGTACTACCTATGGCGTCGGCGTCTCCACCCAGCCGAAGGGGCTGCTGTGCGTCGTACAGCCAGGCACAGGCGCTGGCACCATGGGCAGCGCCAACGTCACCACCGTACAGATCGCCTGTAATCCGGCCTGAGGTGCGGGAACGGTAGCCGCCATGCGGCTACCCGGAAGAGATATCACGTAAATATATAATTGATATTACAAAGATAAATTGGAGTTATATGTGGCGATGCAGCATAATGCATCTGTCTCCTCCAACTCTTCCAAGAATTGGATTTAGCCCGCTTTTACCAGCGGGCTTTTTTTTTGCCCAAAATTTCTCAGGCGGCAGGCGTTTGCAAACCAGGCTGCAGCATGTGCACGATGCTGGAGAAATCCTGCTGCGCATAACCGGCTTGCGCATGCATCTGGTACAGCTGGCGCACCAGGCCGCCCAAGGGCGTGGGCGCGTTTGCCGACAATGCCGACTGCTGCGCCAGGCCCAGGTCTTTCAGCATCAGCGCCGTGCCGAAGCCGCCCGTGTAATTGCGCGACGCGGGCGTGCCGTCCATGACACCGGGCCACGGGTTGTACACTTCCAGGGTCCAGTTGCGGCCAGAACTCTTGGCCATGATGTCGGACAACACTTTCGGATCGAGGCCATGCGCCACGCCCAGGTTCAGCGCCTCGGCCGTACCGGCCATCAGAATACCCAGCAGCATGTTGTTGCAAATCTTCGCCACCTGGCCAGCGCCCGCCTCGCCCGCATGGAAGATGTTCTTGCCCATCTTTTCCAGCAAGGGACGCGCCTGCTGCAAGGCCGCCACGCTGCCACCGACGATGAAGGTCAGGGTGCCGGCCGCCGCGCCCGCCGTGCCGCCCGAGACGGGCGCATCGAGCATGGCAAAGCCCCGCTCACTGGCCGCCTGCGCTACCTGACGTGCCACGTCGGCCGCGATGGTGCTGCAATCGATGAACAGGGCACCGGGCTTGGCCGAGTCGAGCACGCCGCCGGCGCCCAAGTACAGTTCCTGCACGTGCTTGTTGGCTGGCAGCATGGTGATGACGGCGTCGGCCGTCTGCACGGCTGCGCTGGCGGATGCGGCCGCCGTGGCGCCTGCTTCGACCAGCGACGCCACTGCCGCTGGCGCCAGGTCGAACACGGACACATGGAAGCCGGCGGCCACCAGGTTGCGGGCCATCGGCGCGCCCATGTTGCCCAAGCCGATAAAAGCGATATGTTGCATGGTAAAAATCTCCTGTTATTCTTTTACTGCAGGTCGCGCAAAGGATGGCTATCCCACGGCGCCGTGAAGTATTCATTAAGATACGCATCGCCGACGTCGGCCAGGCTGGCCGGCTGCCATTGCGGCGCGTTGTCCTTGTCGATCAACAAGGCGCGCACGCCTTCGCTGAAGTCTGCGTGGGCACAGCATTGCACGGCAACGATCAGTTCCAGCTGGAACACTTGCGCCAGACTCATGTGAAGAGTGCGTTCGCGCATGGCCCACACCAGGGCGGCCGAAGTGGGCGTGCCCTTGCCCAGTGTATGGGCCGCCTTTTGCAGCCAGGCCGAGTCGCCCTCATACGCGGCAATGGCGGCCACCACTTCGGGCAAGGTGGGCGCTTGCGTCAGCGCGGCAATGGCGTCGAAGTTGGCGCGCACTTCCGAGACAGGCAGCATGGATACCGGCGCCGAAAAGCCGCGCAGCAAACGGCTCAGCTGCTGATGGTTCGCGGGCGCATCCACTTGCCATTGCGCCAGCGCCAGCGCGTCGAGCACCATGGCGCGCTCTTCCTGGCGCAGGAAATAATCACCGAGGCCCGCAAACAGCGCGTCGGCCGCGTTCATCGGTGCGCCCGTCAAGCCCAGGAACAGGCCGCTGCGCCCCGGCATGCGGCCCAGGAACCAGCTGCCGCCCACGTCGGGAAACAGGCCGATGGTGATTTCCGGCATGGCGATGCGCGTACTTTCCGTCACCACGCGGTGGCTGGCACCGGCCATCAGGCCCAGACCGCCGCCCATGACGATGCCGCCGCCCCACACCAGCAGCGGCTTTGCATACGTATGGATGCGGTGGTCGAGCCGGTATTCCTCGGCAAAGAAGGCCAGCGCCTGCGGATTCGGCACGACGCCGGGCTGCTCGACCACGGCCGAACGCAGGCTGCGCACATCGCCGCCCGCGCAAAAAGCCTTGTCGGTCGACGACTGCAGCACCACGCAGGCGATCTGTGCATCGTCCGCCCAGCGCACGAGGGCGCCATCGATGGCGCGGATCATCTCCAGCGTCAGCGCGTGCAGGGACTTCGGTGCATCGAGGGTGATGACGCCCAGCTTCATGCCGCCGGGACAGTCGCGTACTTCTATCTTGACGGTCTCAATCAGGGTACTTTCAGCCATTCTTCCACTCCGCCGGACGTTTTTCCAGGAACGCTTGCACGCCCTCTTTCTGGTCTTGCGTATCGAACAAGCCCAGGAACAGGGTGCGTTCGTCGGGCAGGGAATTGACCAGCGGATGGCTGCGCGCGCCCTGGATCAGGGTCTTGCACGCCGTCACGCTGCTGGGGCTCTGGCGTGCCACCTTGGCGGCCAGCGCCAGCGCCGTGGCGGCAGCCTTGCCGGTAGGCACGACTTCCTCGACCAGGCCGATGGCCAGGGCCTTGGCCGCATCGACGCGCTCGCCGCACAAAATCATGCGCTTGGCCCAGCCTTCGCCCACCAGCCACGGCAAGTGCTGTGTGCCGCCCGCGCACGGCAGCAGGCCGACGGACGCTTCCGGCAAGGCCATCTGTGCGTGTTCTTCGGCGATGCGGATGTCGCAAGCGAGCGCGCATTCGAGCCCGCCGCCCATGGCATAGCCATTGATGGCGGCGATGCTGACGCCGCGAAACGCGGACAGCGCCTCGAACGCCTCGCCAAACGCGGCGGCCATGGCGAATGCCGTGTCCTTGTTACCGTCGGCAAATACTTTCAAGTCGGCACCCGCCGAGAAGAACTTGGCGCCGCCGCCCGTGATCACCAGCGCATACACGTCCGGATCGGCATTCAGGTCGGCCACCAGCTGCGTCAGCGCATTCAGGCTGGCCAGGGTCCACGTGTGGGCGGGCGGGTTGTCGAGGGTCACCAGGGCCGTGTGGCCACGGCGTTCCAGCAACAGATTGGTATACACTTTAGTCATCGTAAGGTCTCCGTGGCGCCGTCTTTCAAAATCGCTCGCGCGACGATCAGGCGCATGATTTCATTCGTTCCTTCCAGGATTTGATGCACGCGCGTATCGCGCACGTGGCGCTCGAGCGGGTACTCGCGGATGTAGCCGTAGCCGCCGTGCAATTGCAACGCATCATTGGCGACATTAAAACCCGCATCCGTGGCGAAACGCTTGGCCATGGCGCAATACGCGGTGGCGTCCGGGCTTTCCTGGTCCAGTTTCCAGGCCGCCAGGCGCACCATCTGGCGCGCCGCCACCAGTTCCGTCAGCATGTCAGCCAGCTTGAATTGCAAGGCCTGGAACTGCGCCAGTTCGCGGCCGAACTGCGTGCGCTCCTTCATGTACGCCTGCGCCCGCGTGAGGGCCGCTTGCGCCGTGCCCACCGAGCACACGGCAATGTTGATGCGCCCGCCATCGATACCCTTCATGGCGATGGCAAAGCCTTCGCCTTCCGCACCCAGCAAGTTGCCAACAGGCACTTTCACCTGATCGAAGCTGATGATGCGCGTGGGCTGGCTGTTCCAGCCCATCTTTTCTTCTTTCTTGCCATACACGATGCCGGGCAAGTTCGCCGGCACGGCAAACGCGGAAATACCGGCCGCGCCTTCGCCGCCCGTGCGCGCCATGACAATCAGCATGTCCGTCTGGCCCGCGCCCGAGATAAACGCTTTCGTGCCGTCGAGCACATAAAAATCGCCATCCTTGACGGCTTTGGTGCGCAAGGACGCCGCGTCGGAACCGGACTGCGGTTCCGTCAGGCAATAGCTGGCCAGCTTCTGGCCGGCTGCCAAAGCCGGTACCCACTCGTCGCACAGGGCTTCCTGGCCCCAGCGCGACAGCATCCAGGTGGCCATGTTGTGGATCGTGATGTAGGCCGTGGTCGAGGTGCAGCCGCCGGCCAGCTCTTCAAACACGATGGCCGCATCCTGGCGGGACAGGCCCAGGCCGCCCCAGCGCTGCGGCGTGTACAGGCCGCAAAAGCCCATCTCGCCTGCCTTGGCAATCGTTTCCACGGGGAAGATCGATTCCGCATCCCAATGCGCCGCGTGCGGCGCCAGTTCGCCTTCGGCAAACGCACGCGCCGCCTGCTGAAACTCGCGCTGCTCGTCGCTCAATTCAAAGTCCATGCCAGCTCCTTACTTGAGGCTGATGGTGGTGTTGACCTTGCCCACCGAGGCCGCGTCCGTGAACCAGCGCTGGGTAATCGTCTGCGTCTGCGTGTAGAACAGCACGACCTGCTTGCCGAACGGACCCAGGTCGCCCAGCTTGGAGCCGCGCGAGCCCGTAAAGCTGAACAGCGGGACGGGCACGGGAATGGGCACGTTGATGCCGACTTGCCCCACGTCGATTTCTTCCTGGAAGTAGCGCGCCGCCGCGCCGCTTTGCGTGAACAGCGCCGTGCCGTTACCGTTCGGATTCGCATTCACCAGGGCGATCGCTTCATCGAGGGTATCGACTTCGACGACGATCAAGACGGGGCCAAAGATTTCCTGGTCATACACGACCATGCCGGGTTTCACGCCGGACAGAATCGTCGGGCCGACGAAGTTACCGTTCGGATAGCCATCGACCTTCACGTCGCGGCCATCGAGGGTCAAGACGGCGCCCTGTTCGATGCCCTTGGCGACCAGGCTGAAGACGCGCTCTTTCGCCGCGCAGGAAATCACGGGACCCAGGTCTGGATTGTCCTTGCCCGCGCCCACCGTCAGGGTTTGCGCCTTGGCCGACAGTTCCGGCAGCCACTCGCGCGCCGCGCCCACCAGCACGGCGACAGACGCGGCCATGCAGCGCTGGCCGGCCGCGCCGAAACCTGCGCCCAGCAGCTGGTTCAGCGTCTGTTCTTTATTTGCGTCAGGCAAGACGACGGCGTGGTTCTTCGCGCCCATCATGCATTGCGCGCGCTTGCCGTTCAGGCTGGCGCGCTGGTACACATGCGTGCCCACCTTGCTCGAGCCCACGAACGAGATGGCCTTGATGTCCGGGTGGTCGCACAGGGCGTTAACCACGTCTTCGCCGCCGTGAATCACGTTCAGCACGCCAGCCGGGATGCCCGCCTGCAAGGCCAGGCGCACGAGTTTTTCCGTCACGAGCGGATCTTGCTCCGATGGCTTCAACACGAAGGTATTGCCGCAGGCAATCGCCATCGGGAACATCCACAGGGGGATCATGGCGGGGAAGTTGAACGGGGTAATGCCGGCGCACACGCCCAGCGGCTGCATCACGCTGTAGGTATCGACGCCACCGGCCACGTTTTGCGCGTATTCGCCCATCTGCAGGGTGCCGATATTGGCGGCATGCTCAACCACTTCCAGGCCACGGAACACGTCGCCTTCCGCGTCGAGCAGGGTCTTGCCCTGTTCCATCGTCAAGGTGGCGGCCAGGTCGGCCATGTTTTCGCGGATCAGTTGCTGCAATTTGAGGAAAATGCGCGCGCGCGCGCCGATCGGCGTCTTGCGCCAGGTTTTGAAGGCGCGCTGGGCCGAGGCGATGGCGGCATTGACTTCATCGGGCGTGGCAAACGGCACACGCGCCAGCACTTCCTGCGTGGCCGGATTGACGACGTCGCGCCAGACGGTGGTCTGGGATTCAACCCACTCGCCGTTGATCAACAGTGGAACGGTCGGAATAGTAGTTTGCGTGGTCACTCGGTGTCTCCTGGTGTGGGTATAGGTCTGTTTGCATTATTCGCACAATCGCCGCCGCAAACAAGGCGTGAAAATGCGAGATAATGCAAAGCTGAATCTGTTAATCTGCAAATATTGTAAATTTGCAGATTCCACAAATCGGGGAAGAGGAAGCGCGATGGCAAAGGTTTTCATGGGCGTGCGCCTGCAGCGGCTGCGCGAGGAACGGCGCATGACGCAGGTGGCGCTGGCCAAGTCCCTGGGCATCTCGCCCAGCTACCTGAACCAGATGGAGCGCAACCAGCGCCCGCTGACGGTGCCGATTCTGTTGCGCATCGGCACGGTACTGGGGGTCGATCCGCAAATTTTCTCCGAACACGACAGCGCCAGCCTGGTGGCCGACGTGCGCGACGTGTTCGGCGAATTGCCCGACGCGCCGCCCACCTCGATGGCCGAGCTCAAAATGCTGGTGGAAAACATGCCGGAACTGGCGCGCTCGATCTTGCTGCTGCAGCGGCGCTACCGCGTGATGGCGGAACGGGCTGACACGCTGGCCGCGCGCCTCGACGACGGCAGCCGCGGCGCCAGCTCGGCGGCGCCCTCCACGGACGAGGAAGTGCGCGAATACCTGAACCGGCGGCAAAACTATATCGATGAACTGGACCGGGCGGCGGAGCTGGTGGCCGGCGAACTCGATCCGCAGCTGCGCGCGCTCGACGCGCTGCAAAGCCGCTTGCTGGAGCGCCACGGCGTCAAAGTGCAACTATCCGATGGCGACGCGGGCATGGTGCGCAAGCACCGCTTTGACGCCCAGCAACACATATTGTGGCTGCCCGACACCTTGACGGGCGGCCAGCGCGCCTTCCAGATGGCGGCGCAAATCAGCCTGCTCGAACACAGCGAGCTGATCGATGCGCTGGTGCTGGCGGCGGGACTCTCCGGCGCGGCCGCGCAAACGAGCGCGCGCCTGGCATTCTCGAATTACTTTGCCGGCGCCCTGCTGATGCCGTATCAACGATTTTTGCAGGCGGCGGAAACGCGCGCCTACGATATCGAGCGCCTGGCGCACCAGTTCGGCGTGGGTTTCGAAGCCGTGTGCCACCGTTTGAGCACCATGCAGCGCCCCGAGGCGGCGGGACTGCCGTTTTTCTTTGTCAGAGTCGACCGCGCGGGGAATGTGTCAAAACGCCAGTCGGCGACGGACTTTCACTTTTCGCGGGTGGGCGGCACCTGCCCGCTGTGGATCGTCTACGACGCTTTCAGCCATCCGGGCCAGGTGCTGACGCAAGTGGCCAGCATGCCCGACGGCTGCACCTATTTATGGATCGCGCGCCAGGTCAGCACGGCGTCGCCAGGCTTTCGCGCGCCGGGCAAGACCTTTGCCGTGGCGCTGGGCTGCGACATCTCGCAGGCGCACCGGCTGATCTATTCGAAGGGGCTCGATTTGCACGACCCGTCCAGCGCCACGCCCATCGGCACGGGCTGCAAGGTGTGCGAGCGCCAAAGCTGCCCGCAGCGGGCGTTTCCGTCCTTGCTGCTGCCGCCGCCCGTTTCAGCTTAGGAGGCGTCAACCACGCGGGCGCGCAGCGCGTCGAATTCACGCGTAAATTCCACGCGCCAGTCGCGCCGCGTACTCTCATCGATCCAGGCCGCATCGAGGCCATTGATCATGAAGCCGCGCATGTCGTCGAGGCCGAACCCGAATTCGCGCATCATCATCCAGGCGCCCGTCGGCGTCACGTGGTGCAGGGTCGGGTCGTCCGTGTTCGGATGCAGTTTCAAACCCAGCTTGGCCATGGCGCGAATCGGGTGATCGAGCGCCCAGCGTTCGGGCGCCAAGGTGCGCAGATAATACGAATTGGTCGGCACGACCGTAAACACCAGGCCACGCTGCACGCAGCGCTGCGCCAGTTCCGGGTTATCGACAATCGTGTAGCCATGGTCGACCCGATCCACCTGCAATTGCTCGATGGCCGTCGCCACGTTCATCCACGGCATGCCAAATTCGCCCGCGTGCGCCGTGCATTTGAAGCCTGCCTCGCGCGCGGCGCGGTAGGCGTCGATGAAGAGTTCCGGCGGGCGGTCGTTTTCGCGGTAGTCGATGCCGATGCCGATGACTTCCGGCGCGCGGTGCGCCTTCATCCATTCCACCATCTGCACGGCTTCCGCGGGAGCGGCTTCGCGGTCGATGCTGGGGATCAGACGGCCGATCACGCCAAAATCGCGCTGCGCGTCGCGGATGGCGGCCACGATGGCGTCTTGCGCCGCGTCATAGCGGATGCCCGACACGCGCACCGTGCCGGTCGGGTTCCAGAAGAACTCCGCGTAGCGCACGCCGTGGCCATGCACGTCTTCCAGGTATTCATACGCGAGGCAATACAGGTCGGTGGGCGAAACGATCAGGTGCGCGTCGAGCGCGCGCAGCACGCGCAGCACGCCCACCGGTTTGTCGCCGCGCGTATAGAACGCGTCGATTTCCTCGGGCGTGACGACATTGCCCGTCTTCGCAGCCAGCGCGCGGAAAGTTGCCTGGCGCACCGTGCCAAACAGGTGGCAATGCAGCTCCACCTTCGGCATGGCGCGTAAAAACTGTTCGATGCTCAGGGGGGAATTAGACATGAAGCTCATTTCGTAGTGAAGTGGGTCAGACGAGAATGGCGGCCAGGCGGCGCATCAGGCGCTCGATGGCGGCCGGGCCATCGGCCAGCATCGCCACTTGCGTGTTGATGGGGGCGCGGCGCGGCACGCGAAATTCGCACACCGTCATGCCGCGCGTCAGTTCGCCCGTCAACTCGATGGCCACGTGGGCGCTCTGGAACTGGAACAGCTGCGGCGCTTCCAGGTACAGCGCCACCACCGGGTCGTACATGGGCATGGGCACGGAACCGTCGGCGCTGCGGATGCGCACATACGCTTCCAGGTAGCCGGCCAGACGCTGCGCGCGCGGCGTGCCGATGGCGCGCAGACGCTGCACTTCCCCATTCGTCACCAGCAGTTGGCGGCACAGGTTCAAGCCGAACATGCGTAGCGCAATGCCGGACTTGAACACCTGGGCAGCCGCTTCCGGGTCCGCATAGATATTGAATTCGGCCGCCGCCGTGTGGTTGCCCTGGTCGGTCGAGCCGCCCATCAAAATGATTTCAACGATTTTCTCGGCGATGTCGGGCGCCTTGGCCAGCGCGGTTGCGATATTGGTCATCGGCGCGATCGCCATGATGGTGATCTGGCCAGGATACTTGCGCACGGCGGCGATCAGCGCGTCGACGGCGTGGCCGGCAGCGTCACTGGCCGCGCCCGGAGGCAGGATCTCGCCCGTGGTCGGCATGCCGCTGTCGCCGAGGATGCGCTGCGCCGTTTCAATGACGCCGGCCAGCGGTTCTTCGCAGCCGCGATAAATGGGCACCGTCAAACCGTCATGCGCCTTGATGCGCAAGGCATTGTCGTAGGTGATGTCGACGGGCGCATTGCCCGCCACCACGCTCACGCCCAACCACTCGATATCGGGATTGCTGCCAAGCAGCAACATCGTCAGCCAGTCGTCGAAACCGGGATCGGTGTCGAGCCAGATTTTTTTCAAGGCTTGTGTCATGCTGCACTCCATTCAGACATCACGCGCCCAGCCACAGGGCGCTGTCGGACGGCAGCACGAAGGACACGGCCGTGCCTTCGCGCCAGGTGGCGCCACCGGCCGCGCAAATGCCCTTGACCTGGCCCAGCGGCGTTTGCAGCAGGTATTCGACGGTGTCGCCCAGGAAGCCCCGCGCCAGCACGGTGCCCGGATACTGGCCCGCTGCGTCGTCAGGCGCGCAGACGCGAACCTTGTCCGGACGCCAGCCCAGCACCGTGGTGCCGGCCGCGACGAGGGAGGTGTACGGCAGGCTGGCGCCCGCGTGGTGCAGCGCGCCGTCGCGGTAGTCGAACAGGTTTTCAAAGCCCATGAAGTTGGCGACGAAACGCGTCGACGGTGTATTGAAGACGGTTTCCGGCGTGGCCAGCTGCTCGATGCGCCCGCCGTTCATGACGACGATACGGTCGGACAGGGCCAGCGCTTCTTCCTGGTCATGCGTCACGTACAGCATGGTGATGCCCAGTTCGCGCTGGATGCGGCGCAGCTCGGCGCGCATCTGCACGCGCAGCTTGGCGTCCAGGTTCGACAGCGGTTCATCGAGCAGCAGCAGGGCCGGCTCGACGACGATGGCGCGCGCCAGCGCCACGCGCTGCTGCTGGCCGCCGGACATCTGCGCCGGCAAGCGGGTTTCAAATCCGGTCAGTCCCACGGCGGCGATCACGGCTTCCACTTTCGTTTTCAGCAGGGCCGGCGCGACCTTGCGCAGGCGCAAACCAAAAGCGATGTTGTCGTACACATTCAGGTGCGGGAACAGCGCGTACGACTGGAACACCATGCCGATATTGCGCTTGTTCGGCGCCAGCTTGCCGATTTCGCGCCCATCGAGCACGATGCGGCCCGACTGCAGCGGCATCAGGCCGGCAATCGCGCGCATGGTGGTGGTCTTGCCGCAGCCGCTGGGGCCCAGCAGGGAAATCAGTTCGCCCTGCTCGACGTGCAAGTCCAGGTCTTTCACGGACGTCGTGTTCTTGGCGTAGCCGAGGTTCAGCTTGTGCAGTTCCAGATAACTCATCGTGTGTTGCCTCTTACATGTATTTAGAAATGCCCAGCACCTTCTCGGTCACCATCACGAAGGCCATGGTGAACAAGACCAGCAAGGTCGACAGGGCAGCGATCGATGGATCGAAGCTGTTTTCCATATGCCCCAGCATCTCGATGGGCAAGGTGCTGATGCCCGGTCCCGTGAGGAACAGCGACACGGGCACCTGGTTGAACGAGGTGACGAAGGCGAGGAAGAAGGCGGCGATCACGGCGTTGCGGATGTTCGGCAGCACGATCATGAAGAAGGCGCGCAGGCGCGACGCGCCCAGCGTGATGGCGGCATCCTCGATATCCACGCGCAAATTCACCAGGCTGGCGTACACCACGCGCACCGAGTAGGGAATCAACAGCGCGATATGACCGATCAGCAGGCCCACGTACACGGGCGCGTTGATCGTCAGCACCAGGTGATGCAGCAAGCCCAGGCCGACGAGGATGGCGGGGATGATCAGCGGCGACGTCAGGATCTGGCGGATGGCGCCGATGCCCGGTGGCGGCATGCGCGAAAACGCATACGCGACGGGAATGCCCAGCAACAGCGCGATGACGGTCGCGATCAGGCCGATTTCCAGGCTGGTCTGGAAAGCGCGGCGGAACTCGGGCGCCGACCATACTTCCAGAATCCAGCGCAGCGAATACGACTCGGGCGGGAACGCCAGCGTTTCACCACCGGAAAAACCGGCCAGCACGACGATGGCGAAAGGCCCCAGCAAGAACAAAAACACCAGCCACAGGACGGCGCGCGAAAACAGGCTTTCTTTCATACGGAGCTCCGGCTCGAGGAAATACGTTTAAGGCCGGCGTTGACCAGCAGGGTCATGCAGACGAGGATGACGGCGATCACATTCGCGGCGCCGAAATCGCTCTCCACGCTGACCTTCTGGTACAGCAGCGTTTCCAGCATCAGCACCTTGGTGCCGCCCAGGAGGGCCGGCGTCACGTAAGCCGTCACGCAGCCCGTAAACACCAGCGTGCCGCCGACCACCAGGCCTTCCTGCGTCAGCGGCAGGGTGACCTTGCAAAACACTTGCCAGGGATTCGCGCCCAAAGTCGCCGCAGCCGGTTCCACGTCGCGCGGCAGGTTTTCCAGCGCACCCGCCAGCGACATCAGCATCAAGGGCAGCAGCAATTGCAGCAAGCCGACAAACACGGCGAACTCGCTGAACAGCAAACGCAGGGGCTCGTCCGTGAAACCCATGTTGACCAGCGCCGCGTTGAGGGCGCCGTTACGCCCCAGCAGCACGATCCAGGCATAGGTACGCGCAATCGGCGAGACCATCAGCGGCAAAATCATCATGCCCACCACCAGGCCGCGCCACTTCGGCGACACGCGCGCCACGGCTTGCGCGGCCGGGTAGCCGAGGAGGATGGCCGCCAGCGTCACCAGCGCGGCGATGCGCAGGGTGCGCCAGAAGATGGTGCGGTTGAATTCCTGCGAAAAGAATTCAATGAAGCGGTCAAAGCCCCACTGCATGCCGTCGCCGACACGGAAGGCGTCGACCAGCAAGGCCAGCACGGGCAGCAGGAAGCAGACGACGATAAAGATCAGCGCCGGCAGGACCAGCAGCAGTCCCAGGCGCTTTTTTGGATCAGCAAACATGGTGTTTTCTCCTCGTCACCACTATTTGCTCATGGCCTTGTTCCACTGCGTCATCCAGTTGCTGCGCTGCTTGATGATGGTTTCCGGCTTGACGAATTTCAGCGAATTGATCTGGTCGGCGCCATAGGTATTGAATTGCGCAGCGGCCACCGACAGGCGCACGTCCTTGTTGACGGGCGAGTCGACCAGGTTGGTCGCCAGCTGCGTCTGCACTTCCTTGGACAGCCAGAAATCCATCAGCTGGTAGGCCAGGTCCGCATTCTTCGAACCGGCCACGATGCCCATCACGTTCATGCCGGCCGCCTGGCCTTCGGCCGGGATGCTCCACTTCAGGGGCAAGCCCGTCTTGAGCATTTGCGACCACGTAAAGCGCGCCACGGGCGCGGCCCAGATTTCATCCTGGGCAAACAATGCCGCCAACTGCGCGCTGTTTTTCGAGAACGTGACGACGTTGCCCTTCATGCCGACGATCTTGGCAAAACCGGTGGCGTAGTCGTCCGTCTTGCCGCCCCAGGCCGCATCGGCCATGCGCAGCATCAGCGGGCCCTGCGTGGTGCTCACGTCGGGGAAGGCCACGCGGCCTTTCAGTTCAGGGCGCCACAGGTCTTTCCACGACGTCAGCGGGGCGATCTTGTCGCTGCGGTACACCAGGCCGACCGAGTACAAGGTATAGCCGACGGCGTAGTTGCCGCCGATGGGGTTTTTCGCCACGTCGTACAGGGCTTTGTAATTGCTCAGCTTGGCGTAATCCATGGGCTGGATGACGCCCTTTTGCGCCGCTTCCAGCATGCCGGAATCGGACAGCAGCACCAGGTCGATCACCGGATTCTTGGCGTGCACCACCAGCTTGGCGATGCGGTCCGCGTTATTCCCCGTTTCCACCTTGATGTCGCAACCGCATTTGGCCTTGAACGGCTCGTACACATACTTCATGAACAAGGGCTGGGCAATCGGATAGGCCGAAATGACCAGCTCGCGTTTTTCCGCGTGGGCGGCGTTGGCCAGCAAGCCTAGGCTCAACGCCAACATGAGGTGCTTTTTCAAGATGCTTCCTTTCAGGGGACGGCGCTGCGGGACAGCGCCTGTAAAGATGTATCAGACTCAGAAATAATGTCGCATGCCAACGATCAGGACGCTCTGCGTCTTGCCGCCCGAGGCGCCGAAGCCGAACACGCGGGCGAACGTCGCGTCGCCGGCCGCTTTCTGGTAGCTCCAGGTGATGGCGACATCGGTGCGCTTGGACAGGAAGTAATCGGCCTGGAAGTTGACCTGATGCCATTTCGGCGTCTTGTTGATCACGTCATATTTACCGGTGGTAAAGAAATACGACGCGCCCAGGTTCAGCGCTTCCGTCAGCTTGTGGTTTACGTTCAGGTCCACGTTTTGCAGGGTCAGATTGCTTTGATCCAGGTAGTGGTAGCGCACGTTGGTGTACAGCGCGCCAAACTTGGTCCTGCCCACATTATAAAAGCCTCCCGTGCCGGCGATGGCCTGGTTGTCCACGCCGGCGCCCTTGACGGCGCTCTTGTTGAAGATCAACAGGGAACTGCCGTAGTCGTTGCCGATGGCGCCATTCGGCGCGTCCGGGCTGTTCGGACGATCCATCTTCGTGTAGGCAACGGCCCAGCTGAAGGCATCGACCTTGTAGCCGGCGCCCATGCTGTAGACGCGGTTGCGATTGGAGTCTGCCGGGTTTTCGCTGAAACCGTACAAGCCCGTGAACGACAGGTTGCTGATGTTCGGGCTGACATACTTGACGGCATTTTGCACGCGCAGGTTGTTGTAGCCATTGTCGTTGTCGCCGATATGCACGCCGTTACTGGCGATGACCACCGGGCCCAGCAGATCCTTGACGGCTTCATACTGGCGCCCCAGGGTCAGGGTGCCCTTGTCGTTGCTCGACAGGCCCACGTACGACTGGCGGCCGAACAAACGGCCGCTCTGCGACGCCGCGCCCGTCATCACATTAAAACCGTTTTCCAGCACGAAGATGGCCTTGGTGCCGTCGCCCAGGTCTTCCTGGCCGCGGAAACCGATGCGGGGATTCTGATTCGTGCCGCTCAGCGCATGCGTGCGGCTGCCGTTACCCTCATCCGACACATAGCCGATACCGGCCGACAGCAAGCCATACACTTGCACGCTGCTTTGCGCCTGCGCCGCACCCTGCGCCGCCAGCAAGCCACCCACCACCATCGTTCCCGTCATCCATTTGTTCATCGCCGCCACCCTAAAAAGAATAAACCCTGAGTTTTTTTGGAATTATTGTATTCATGCGTCCCTTGCCTGGCCCACCGCCGCGCGTGCCGACGCCGCATTCCAGGCGCTTCTCCTGAATACTATTGCTTTCAAGACAAGTAAAGACCAGTCCAGAATATGGTAAATTGCGGGATAAGAAAATTTGTTTATTTTTATAAATCCATTACTTTTTCTAATAAGCAACGCCCATGCATGAACTGAGCAAGAAGATTTCCTTACGACATTTGCAAGCGTTTGCCACCCTGGCCCGGGTAAACAGCTTCAGCAAGGCTGCACAGGAATTGTGCGTGACCCAGCCGGCCCTCAGCGCCTCGATCAAGCTGCTGGAAAATCAACTGGGAAAAAAGTTGTTTAACCGCACAACCCACCAGCTGGAACTGACGCGCGAAGGCAAGCTGGCGCTCGATTACGCCACGCATTTATTGAATACGGCGAGCAACACTTTTGCCGATATCCAGCGCGCCATCGGCAGCGGCCGCCACCGCATCCGCATCGGCGCGATCCCGTCGGCCATGGCGATGACGGCCGTGGTGGTGGCGCGCTACAGCGAGCGGCATGGCGATGAAGTGGAAATCGTCCTGTCGGACATGCCCAACGATGGCTTGCTGCACGCGCTGCATTCGGGCCAGTTGGACTTTTGCGTGGGCATCGAGGTGCCCGGCTCCGTCTCGCTGGAAAGCGTGGGCCTGTTCGAAGACGAGCTGGTGCTGGTGACGGCGGGACGCCATGCGCTGGCGCCGCTCAAGGAAGTGCGCTGGGAGCAATTGGCGGGGCAGGAAATCGTCGTGTTTACCAAGGGCAGCATCTGGGAATTCGCTTCGAGCGCGCTGCGCCAGCATGGCTTGAGCCCGTCGAGCCTGTACCAGATGATACACAGCGAGTCGCTGTACGGCGTGGTGCGCGCCGGCATCGCCGTGGGCATCATGCCCAGCCTGTACACGACGTTCCTCAACGACGAGGAACTGCACGTGGCGCCCTTGCGCCAGCCTACGTGCAAGCGCAAGATCGCCTTGATGCGGCGCAATGAAATCAGCCGCAACCACCATGTGGATGACTGTTTTTCAGCGTTGCGGCAGGATTTGCAACAGGTCGACCAATGGTTTTAAGTTAAACCAAGGGCTTAGGCGGGTGCCTTCAGCAAATTCGCCAAAGCAACATACTGCTCCAGGCCTACGGTTTCCGGGCGCTTGGTCGGGTCGATGCCGGCCGCCTTGATCTGCTCTTCCGTAAACATGCCGGCCAGGCAGTTGCGGATCACCTTGCGGCGCTGCGAGAAGGCCTTCATGACGACCGCTTCCAGCGTCGCCTGGTCGCACGCCAGGCGCTCGGCCACGGGGATCATGCGCACGATGGCCGATTCCACCTTCGGCGGCGGATCAAACGCCGTCGGCGGCACGATGAACATCAAGGTCATGTCGTAGCGCCATTGCAGCATCACGGACAGGCGGCCAAACGCCTTGCTGCCCGGTTCAGCCACCATGCGTTCGACGACTTCCTTTTGCAGCATGAAATGCTGGTCTTTCACCAGCGGTGCGAAGTCCGCCAGGTGGAACAGCAGGGGACTGGAAATGTTGTACGGCAAGTTGCCCACGATGCGCAACTTCTGGCCGGCCGGCACGGGAATTTGCGCAAAATCGAATTTCAGCGCGTCGCCCGAATGGATCGTCAGCTTCGCCGGATTAAACGTTTTTTCCAGGCGCACGATCAGGTCGCGGTCCAGTTCCACCACATGCATGTGCTTCAGGTGGCGCAGCAACTGCTCCGTCATGGCGCCCAGGCCGGGGCCGATCTCGACCATGGCATCGTCCTCCTGCGGCGCGATGGCGGCCGTGATGTCGTTGAGGACGAAGCGGTCGTGCAGGAAGTTCTGGCCAAAGCGTTTGCGGGCAACGTGTTTCATAATGTGTTTTCTATCAATGCGGTAAAGCCGGCACAGGCCGGCGGGATCGTTGAGCAGGCAGCGTCGGGTTACGCCGTGCTGGCTAACCCGACCTACGCTCTATGCTCTGGTCGGGGTACTCGCGCGCAGCATGTCGAGCGCCGTTTGCAGGGCCTGCTCCATGCTGTGGCAATCGGCCAGCCCCAGCCCTTGCGCGGCCAGGTCCAGCGCCGTGCCATGGTCGACCGAGGTGCGGATCAGCGGCAAGCCCAGCGTGATATTGATGCCGCGCCCGAAGGTCGCGTATTTCAGCACGGGCAAGCCCTGGTCGTGGTACATGGCCAGCACGCAATCGGCATCCATCAGGTATTTGTGCTGAAACAGGGTGTCGGCCGGGTATGGTCCGCGCGCATCGATGCCGCGCGCTTGCGCCGCGGCAATCGCCGGGGCGATGACATCGATTTCCTCGCGTCCCAGATAACCGCCCTCGCCCGCATGCGGGTTCAGGCCGGTCACCAGGATGCGCGGCGCGGCGATGCCGAATTTCTGTTGCAAGTCCGTCTGAATGATATCGAGGGTGACGGCCAGGCTGTCCAGGGTGATGGCAGCGGACACATCTTTCAATGGCAAATGCGTGGTGGCCAGCGCCACGCGCAGGGTCGGTTCGCCATGGCCGGGTTCGCCGGCCAGCATCATCACCACTTGCGCTGTGTTGGTTTTTTCTGCCAGGTATTCCGTGTGACCGCTAAACGCCACGCCGGCGTCGTTGATCGTGCTCTTTTGCAAGGGCGCCGTGACCATGGCGCCAAACCAGCCGGCGGCGACACCTTCCACGGCCGCGTCCAGGGTCGCCAGCACGGAGCGCCCGTTTTCCTTGTCGAGTACGCCAGGAATGACATTGTTGACAGTCGGGATATCGATCACAGCCAGGCGGCCGGGGCCGAAATGCGGCAGGCCGTTGTTGCGCACGGCTTGCAGCGACAGCGCCGCCAGGCGGATCTCCGGATCGATCAGGCTGGCCGTCAGCGCCAGGAAGGCAGCGTCGCCCAGCAGGATGCAGTTGACTTCATTGCGCATGGCCCAGGCCGCGCGTATGGAGATTTCCGGGCCGACACCGGCCGGTTCGCCACAGGTAATGGCGATGGCCGGGCGGCGTGATGCAGGCAAGTTACTCATACGCAAATAGTCGACAGCATTACTGGTCGTCCGCGCGGAATTCGACGTAGGCACGGTCACGTACTTCGCGCGCCCAGTTTTCCGTCGCTTCTTCCAGCTTGCGTTCGCGCAAGGCGTTGCGCGCGGCGCTGCGCTGCTTCTCTTTCGAGACGTCGTCGCTCTTGCGTTCCAGCACTTCGATCAGGTGGAAGCCAAAGCTCGATTCGATCGGCTCGCTCACTTCGCCCGGTTTCAGCGCATTCATCGCCGTTTCAAATTCCGGCACGGTGTCGCCTGGATACAGCCAGCCCAGGTCGCCTCCCTTGGCGGCCGAACCGTCGTTCGAGAACAAGCGGGCCAGGTCTTCGAACTTGGCGGCCTTGTTATCCAGACGCTCTTTCAATTCCGACAATTTGCGCTTGGCTTCGGCAGCCGACAGGGTCGGCGTAATTTTCAGCAAGATGTGGCGCGCATGCGTCTGCTGCACGGCAGCAACGGCTTGTGCTTCGGCCGCGCTGCGGCGATCCACCAGCTTCAGGATGTGGAAACCGGTATTGCTCTTGATGATGGGCGTGATCTGGCCTGGCTTCAACTTCAGCAACTGTTCCGTGAACAAAGGCGGCAAACGGTCGCTATTGCGCCAGCCGATATCGCCGCCGCTCAGCGCATCGCTGGCGTCGGAATAGGTGGCGGCCATCTTGGCAAAATCGCCGCCCGTGCGCAATTGGCGGCTGACTTCTTCGGCGCGCGCGCGGCGCGCGGCGATCTGTTCAGGGCTGGAGTTTTCCGGAATGCGCACGAGAATCTGCGCCAGGTTCAGCTCCACCTGTTCGCTGGCCGCCGCTTTTTCCGCTGCCAGGAAGTTATCCACCTCAGAATCGGAAATCTGGATCTTGGCGTCGACTTCATGCTCGCGCAAGCGCTGCATGATGATTTCATCGCGGATTTCTTCGCGGAAAGTCGCAAACGGCGTGCCTTCTTTTTCCATCTGGTTGCGCAGTTCTTGCACCGTCATCTTTTGCTGTTCAGCAATACGGCCAATCGCACGGTCCAGGGTCAGGTCATCCACGCGCACGCCCATTTCCTTGGCCAGCTGCATTTGTGCACGCTCAACGATCATGCGCTCCAGTAATTGGCGGCGCAGGTCGGCGGGATCGGGCACGGGAATATTCTGTGCCTTCATGCGCTGCTCGACGCTCTTGATGCGGGCCGCCACTTCATTGCGCGTGATCACATCGTCATTGACGACGACAGCGATGGAGTCGATGCTCTGGCCACTGCTCGAGGCCGGTGGGGTGAAGCCCTTGACCGGTGCTGGCGCAGCGGCAGCGGCAGCGGGCTTGCTCGCAGGCGCTGACGCAGCCTGTTGCGCCCAGACACTACTGGTCGTGGCGCCGGAAATGGCGCACAACAAAACCGTTGCAATTTTGAGTTGGTGCATACTGGCATTACGCATAATGTGTAGAGCGCTCATGAGTTCAGGTGAATAAAAAAACCGGTTTGTGCCAGCGCCGGGAACACCGACGGCGGCAACGGAGCCTATCTTAACGGAGTGGCTGGCTCAGTGTCTGGTAACCGGGGATGGTTTTTGTAAACGTTTCCAATCCATTCGCGCCCAGACCCAGGCCATTCGACAAACCCGTCAATTCCAGCTGGAAGAAGATCGGCGTCGAGACAGTCTTGGCCGTCGTCACGAAACGTTGCGCGCCCATGCGGAACACCCAGCAGTCGCCCTTGTATTCCAGGCCGACCAGGCTTTCCAGCATGCTGCGATCCTTCACGGAATAACTGATGCGGCCCACGCCATACAGGCGGTCCGTCAACGGCCATTGCGTCGACACTTCAACATTGCGCCAACCGGTATCTCCACGCTGGAAACGACTGCCAAAATTCAATACTTTCTTGGCACCAGGCTGATATTGCAAGGTGTAGTTGTAGCTGACCAGCTGGCGGTCGCTGGGATTGTACTGCACCAGGCTGTCGGCGGTCCAAGTCTCGGACACGCGGCCCGTTGCCGCCAGCAGGATATCCGAACGCGACTGGTTGACGGGCGTGGTCGAATTGAGCTGCACGCGCTGGTCGGCAAAGTAGAAACGCTGGCCGAAGGTCAGGCGCATGCGTTCCGTGCCATCGGACTGCAGGAAACGCGATACCAAGGCGGCCGTAACCTGGTTGGCGTCGCCGATGCGGTCGCTGCCGACAAAACGGTTTTCCGTGAAGATCTGCGTCAGGTTGAAGGTGCCGTCGGCCGTATCGAATTTCGGAAACTGCGATTGGTCGCGGTACGGCGTGTAGACGTAGAACAGGCGCGGCTCCAGGGTTTGCGTGCCGCCCTTGGCGCCAAACAGATTCGTGTCGCGTTCAAACACCAGGCCGCTGTCGACCGAGAAGGTGGGCACGGCGCGCGTAAACGATGTCGTCGTGAACTGCAGCGCCTTGGTCCTGACGTCATTATCAAGCTGATACGCACTGGCATTGAGCATCAGCTTGGGTGTGACGAAGTAGCCAGGGCGCACAATAGGGAAACTCACCTGCGGCACGGCCACCAGGCGCGACCCTTGCACCTCGGTCGGGTGGGCGAAGCGCGTCGCTTCCGCATCGAAAGTCCAGTCGAAGCCGCCCCAGACATCGTATTTGCCAGCGTGGAAGTTCACCGCCGGCAAGCGGTCATACGGGCGCGGCACGGTCACGCTGGGATCGGGATCCTGCAGCACCTGATAATTCTGCACGCGCGCCGTCAGGCTCCAGTCCTCGGTGCGGTAATCGGTGCGCAATTCGCGCAGCAACTGGCGCTCGGTGGCGGTGGCGACGGTTTTCGAAAAATCGTTCGGGTAATTATTGTCGGACGCCTCGCGCAGATCCCAGCTGTAACTCCAGCCCTTGGCCAGCGCCTGCTCATGCTTGGACTTGATCATGTAGCGGTTGGTCTTGGTCTGCTTGTCGTTAGGCAAGAACTCAAACGACGTTTCGCCCTGGTACAGGCCTGCATCCGTCTCGCCCATGTAGCGGCCCGTCGCACCGAGCTGGATGCCGCGCCGCTGTATGTAGCGCGGGAACAGGGTCAGGTCGCGGTTCGGCGCGATGTTCACGTAATACGGCATCAGCAGCTCGAAACCGTTCTTCGAGGCAAAGCCCGGCGTGGGCGCCAGCCAGCCCGAGCGGCGCGCGCCCGACAACGAAAACGAGATGCCCGGCGTGCCCAGGATCGGCACGTCCTTGAAATAAATGATGGTCTTGCTGCCGGTGCCCACATCGCGGCCCGTATCGAGGTTCAAGGTGCTCGATTTCAGGTACCAGTCCGGATTCGGCCCTTCGCAGGTACTGTACGTGCCGTCGATGACAGTGGCTTCGTCGGGGTTGATGAAGTCGACGCGCTCGGCCTTGCCCTGGCCGCCGCCCACTTCGAAGCGGTACGTCGGATTGAGCAGGAAACCCTTGCCGGTCTCCATGTTCAGCTTCAGGACATCGCCCGTGTAGTAATCGCCGAAACGCCACATCTTGATATGGCCCTCGGCGTCGAACTGATCTTCAACTTGTTTGTAACAAGCTGTATCTGCCGTCATTTTTGTGGTTTTTCCGCGTTCAATCACGACATTTTTATCGAGATTGATCTCCCTTTCGGGGCGGCCATTCATGCTGTTCGCCGTCATGACGGTGGGCGCGTCGGGATCTTCCACATGCACCGGACGTGGTGCTTTCTGGGCGTGGGCAGGCACCGTCGTGGCGGCGACGAGCGCGCTGATGGCGAAAGCCCAGCGCTGCGAAGGGGGGGAGGCCGAAAACCAGCTCATGAATTGGAAGGGGCAAGCACCATGACAGGCGATTTTTTGATTTGAATCCCTTATTATATGGGAATACGCATCATCAACCCGATTCCACAGGCCGCTTAATGTCATTCTCTTCCAATTCCTCCACCGCGCCGGCCTCCGCCGACGCTCGCCTGACCCTGTTGAAAGCCTGGTTGACCTCGCTTAACCTCGTCGCGCCCGATTCCGCCCGCCCCGCTTCCAGCGATGCCAGCTTCCGCCGCTACTACCGTCTCGATATGCTGCCAGGCAATACAACATTGCCAGGAAGTACACTGATTGCCATGGATGCACCGCCCGAGCGCGAAAACGTGCCCGCCTTTGTCAAGGTGGCCGGCTTGCTGAAGGGTGCCGGCGTGTCCGTGCCCGAGATCATCGCGCAAGACCTGGACAACGGCTTCCTGCTGCTCTCCGACCTGGGCACGACCACCTACCTCGACGCATTGAACCACGACAATGCCAGCGTGCTGTATGCCGAAGCGCTGGAATCGTTGATGAAAATCCAACTGGCCAGCCAGCCGGACGTCTTGCCCGAGTTCGACCGCGCCTTCATCCTGCGCGAAATGAATCTGTTCCCGGAATGGTTTATCGGCAAGCATCTGGGCGCCACCTTGACGGATGTGCAACAAACCCAGCTGGACAAGGTTTTCGAAGCCATCGCCGCAAATATATTGTCGCAACAACAAGTATTCATGCACCGCGACTACCATTCGCGCAATTTGATGCACATCAACGATGGTTCGATTCCGAATCCCGGCATCCTCGATTTCCAGGACGCCGTTTTCGGTCCCGTCACCTATGACATCGCCTCGCTGCTGCGCGACGCCTACATCCAGTGGGATGAAGAACTGGTGCTCGACTGGGTGATCCGCTACTGGCAGCGCGCCAAGCAGCTGGGCTTGCCAGTCAATCCCGATATCGACGCCTTCTACCGCGATTTCGAATTCACGGCCCTGCAGCGCCACCTGAAAATCCTCGGCCTGTTCGCGCGCCTGAATTACCGCGACGGCAAGGATCTGTACATGGGCGACCTGCCAACCGTACTCGACTACGTGCGCAAGACGGCCAACCGCTACACGGAACTCAAGCCGCTGGTGCGTTTACTGGACGCCCTCGAAAACAAGGCACCGCAAGTCGGTTATACCTTCTAGGCACTTTCCCGCTGCGCGGCCCGACCGCGCAGCCGACTTACCGAATCAGAAAAGAATATCCATGAAAGCCATGATCTTTGCCGCAGGCCGCGGTGAACGGATGCGTCCGCTTACCGATACCTGTCCCAAACCGCTGCTGAAAGTGCGCGGCCGCCCGCTGATCGTCTGGCATGTGCTGAACCTGGTGCGCGCCGGCATCACGGACATCGTCATCAACCATTCCCACCTGGGCCACCTGATCGAGGAAACCCTGGGCGACGGCAGCGCGTATGGCGCGCGCATCGCGTATTCGCCGGAAAGCACGCCGCTGGAAACGGCGGGCGGCATCGCCCAGGCGCGCCACTTGCTGGGCGATGAACCATTTCTCGCCATTTCCGGCGACATCTATTGCCCCTACTTTGACTTCAAGCAAGTACTCGACGTGCTGGCCGACAAAGACGTGCTGGGCACGCCGTACCCGGCCGACCAGCGCGACATCGCCTGGACGTACCTGGTGCCCAATCCCGACTTCCATCCCAAGGGCGACTTCGGCCTGACCTTGTTCGCGATCAACAATACCGACGACACCAAGTGGACCTTCGCCAATATCGGCGTGTACCGTCCCGAGATGTTCGACGGCATCGCGCCGGGCAGCCACGCCAGGCTGGGCGACCTGCTGCGCAGCTACGCGGACCAGGGCCGCGTGGGCGGCGAAGTCTATCCTGGCGAGTGGACGAATGTGGGCACGCCACAGCAACTCGACGCGCTCAATGGCGTCACGGCCAAGGCCAGCGCAACATGATGGCCAATTATGCGGCACGGCGCGCGGCGCTGCTGACGCAGATGCTGCCCGGTAGCGTGGCCATCCTCGCCACGGCGCCCGAAGTGCCGCGCAACAGCGATTGCGATTATCCGTACCGCCACGACAGCTATTTTTACTACCTCAGCGGTTTCACGGAACCCGACAGTGCCGTGGCGCTGGTGGCCGCCAGCGCCACGGCGCCCGCGCGCGCCATCCTGTTTTGCCGCGCCAAGAACACCGAGCGCGAAATCTGGGACGGTTTCCGGCATGGCCCCGAGGCGGCGCGCGCCAGCTTCGGTTTTGACAGCGCCTTCCCCATCGAGGAACTCGACGTGGAGATGACGCGCCTGCTGGCCGACTCCCCTGCCATTTACTATGCGCTTGGCGGCAGCCTCGATGCACAGGTCAAGCTCTGGCGGCACAACGTACGGCAAAAGGCCCGCAGCGGCGTCACGGCGCCCGCCATGGCGCATGACATCAATGACATGCTCGACGCCATGCGCCTGCTGAAAGACACGCAGGAACAGCAGCTGATGCGCCGCGCGGCCGCCATTTCCAGCGCGGCGCACGTGCGCGCCATGCGCGCCACGCGGCCCGGCATGCATGAATACGCGCTGGAAGCGGAGCTGCTGTACGAATTTCGCCGCAGCGGCGCGCAGTTCCCCGCGTATTCCTCCATCGTCGCCAGCGGCGACAACGCCTGCATCCTGCATTACAGCGCCAACAACGCGGTATTACAGGACGGCGAACTGGTGCTGATCGACGCCGGCTGCGAACTCGATGGCTACGCCTCCGACATCACGCGCACGTATCCTGTCAACGGCCGCTTCAGCGGCCCGCAGCGGGCGCTGTATGAACTGGTGCTGGCCGCGCAGCAGGCAGCGCTGGACATGGTTCGCCCCGGCTTGCCGCACAGCGCCATCCACGAGGCGGCCGTGCAGGTGCTGGCGCAGGGCATGCTGGACCTGGGTTTGCTGGACCTGCAGAAAAGCGGCAGCGCGCAGGACGTCGTCGCCGACAAGGCGTATATGCCCTTCTACATGCACGGCACCAGCCACTGGCTGGGCATGGACGTGCACGACGTGGGCGCCTACCGCGACACGGGCGCGCCCGGCAAGCCGTGGCGCGCTTTGGCACCGGGCATGGTGCTGACGGTGGAACCGGGCATCTATGTGCGCCCCGGCGCGGGCGTGCCGGAGCAGTTCTGGTATACCGGCATCCGCATCGAAGACGATGTGCTGGTCACGCCACAAGGCCATGAAGTCTTCAGCACGGCGCCCAAGAGCGTCGCTGAAATCGAACAACTGATGTCACAGGATTAACGCCGCCGCATGCATACACCGTCCACTTTCGATCTCGCCATCTGCGGCGCCGGCCCCGTCGGCATGGCGCTGGCCGCCCTGCTGGTGCAGCGCGGCAGCCGCGCCGCCGGCATCGTCCTGCTCGACGCCAAATCGCTCGAACAAGCCAGGCGCGACCCGCGCACCATCGCCCTGTCGCACGGCAGCCGCCAGATTCTCGAGGAAGCGGGCGCCTGGCCCGTGGCAGCGACCCCGATTCATCAGATTCACGTTTCGCGCCGCGGCCAGTTCGGGCGCAGCCTGATGGACCGCAGCGAGCATGGCGTCGAGGCGCTCGGTTATGTGGCGCGTTACGGCGCCGTCGTCAGCGCGCTGGCCGATGTATGCGAGCGCCTGGGCGTGGCCAGCTTGCGCCCGGCGCTGGTGACGGGCACTGAGGAAGATGCCGACAGCGTCAGCGTGCAGATCGACCAGGCGGGCGCCGCATCGAGCTTGCGCGCCAGCCTGCTGGTGCAGGCCGAGGGCGGCCTGTTCGGCCAGCAGCCGGAGCGCGCCGTCAGCCGCGATTATGGCCAAAGCGCCATCATCGCCCATGTGCGCACAAGTAGCCCCATCGCCCACCGCGCGTATGAACGCTTCACCGACGAAGGCCCGCTGGCCCTGCTGCCGCAGGACGACGGCTATGCGCTGGTATGGTGCGTGCCGCCGACGCGCGCCGAACAATTGCTGGCCCTGGACGACGCAGCCTTCCTGGCGCGCCTGGGCGCCGCCTTCGGCAGCCGCCTGGGACGCTTTAGCCACACGACGGCGCGCCTGGCCTATCCGCTGGGCCTGAACGCGCAGGCGGGCGGCACGGCGCGCACGGTCGCCATCGGCAATGCGGCGCAAACCCTGCACCCGGTGGCGGGGCAAGGCTTGAACCTGGGCTTGCGCGACGCCGCCGTGCTGGCCCGCATGCTGGCGCAGGACAGCAGCCCGGCCGGACTGGAACGCTACGCCAGCCTGCGCCAGGCTGACCGGGGGCTGACCGTGCGCGTCACCGACACCATGGCGCGCATCTTCACGGGCAGCGCCCCCACGCAAGGCTTGCTGGGCCTGGCGCTGGGCTTGCTGGACGCCTTCCCGCCCGCGCGCAGAAGTCTGGCCCAGCTGATGATGTACGGCCGGCGCTGAGCCTCGGTGATCAAGGCACGGGCGAAAAAGAAACAGGCGAGATATCCGGCATGGAGTAAACCGCCCGCGGATGCGACAATGGCTGTCACCTGGTTTTCGGCGACCGTTCCATGACAGATGCTTTGCCCGCAGCACCGCCTGCAGCTCTTCCCGAAGTACTTTTTTTCCGTCTGCTGGAAGATGCCCTCGACGCCGTCATCATCATCGACGAGCAGTGCCGCATCCGCTATATCAATGGCGCCATGCGGGCGCTGTCGGGCTATGCCAGCGGAGAATTGCTGGGCCAGACACTGAACGGCCTGCTGCCCGACGCCGTCGGCGCGCAGCATGACAACCTCGTGCTCAACTACATCCGCAGCTCACGCAGCTCCAGCGTGCTGGGCAAGATACGCGAATTCGCCATTCGCCACCGCGATGCGCAAATGATCCCCATCGAAATGAAGGCGCTGGACCTGGGCGTGGTCGACGGCATGCGCTATTTCGGCGCCTTTTTGCTCGATGTGCGCGAACGGCGCGAACTGGCGGCAAAAAACGCCAGCCTGCTGGCGCAGCTGGAACAGCAGGCGCTGTACGATGCGCTGACGTCGCTGCCCAACCGGCGCGCCTATGAAGCGCAGGCAGAACAGGCGATGGCGCGCGCGGCGCGCAGCGGCGCCGCCCTGAGCGTGGGCGTGGCCGACCTCGACCACTTTAAAAAGATCAACGACCGCTACGGCCATGCCGTGGGCGACGCCGTGCTGCGCACGGTGGCGCAGGTGCTGCGCGACACGGGACGCATCACCGACGTGGCGGCGCGCCTCGGTGGCGAGGAATTCGGCCTGCTCTTCCCGGACGCCAGCCTGCAGCAGGCCTACCAGGTAGCTGAACGCATCCGCGCGGCCGTGGCAGCGGCGGTCACCGTGCTGCCGGATGGCAGCCCGTTGCACGTCACCATCAGCATCGGCGTGGCGTCGCTGGTGCAAGGCGCCAGCCTGGACGCCGCCATATCGGATGCCGACAAGGCCCTGTACGCGGCCAAGCATCAGGGACGCAACAAAGTCGTCGCGGCAGCGGCCGGCCAATAAAAACGGCCCGCGCAAGGCGGGCCGTCAGGTCGCCGCAAGCGGCATTTATTCGATCGCTTTCAGCATATCCTCGATCACCTTCTTGGCGTCGCCAAACACCATCATCGTGTTCGGCTGGTAGAACAGTTCATTGTCCAGGCCCGCATAGCCGGAAGCCATCGAGCGCTTGTTGACGATGATGCTCTTGGCCTTGTAGGCTTCCAGGATCGGCATGCCGGCGATCGGCGATGTCGGGTCTTTCGCCGCCGGGTTGACGACGTCGTTCGCGCCCAGCACCAGCACCACGTCCGTCTGGCCGAATTCGCCGTTGATGTCTTCCATCTCGAAGACCTGGTCGTACGGGACTTCCGCCTCGGCCAGCAGCACGTTCATGTGGCCCGGCATGCGCCCTGCCACGGGGTGGATCGCATACTTGACGGTGATGCCCTTGTGCGTGAGCTTTTCCACCAGTTCCTTCAGCGAGTGCTGCGCGCGCGCCACGGCCAGGCCGTAGCCGGGCACGATGATGACGGTTTCCGCATTGCTCATGATGAAGGCGGCGTCGTCGGCCGAACCCGATTTCACGGGACGTTGTTCCTGTGCGCCAGCCACGCCCGCCGCCGGCGCAGCGCCGCCGAAGCCACCGAGGATGACGTTGAAGAACGAGCGGTTCATGGCCTTGCACATGATGTACGACAGGATCGCGCCGGAAGAACCGACCAATGACCCCGCGATGATCAGCATCGAGTTATTCAGCGAAAAACCGATGCCGGCCGCAGCCCAGCCCGAGTAACTGTTGAGCATCGACACCACCACCGGCATATCGGCACCACCGATGGGAATGATGATCAGCACGCCCAGCGCAAAGGCGATCAGGGTCATGATGACGAACGGCGTCCAGGCCGGCTCCACCGCGTCGGCGAAACAGAACGCCAGGCCCAGGCCGACCATCACCAGCGCCAGCACCAGGTTGAGCATGTGCTGGCCCTTGAAGCTGACGGGCGCGCCCTGGAACAGGCGGAACTTGTATTTGCCCGACAGCTTGCCGAAGGCAATCACCGAACCGGAGAACGTGATGGCGCCGACAAAGGTGCCGATGAACAGCTCGAAGCGGTTACCGATGGGCAGCGCCTGGCCTTGCTGGGCGATGTTGAAGGCCCACGGCTCGGACACCGCCGCCACGGCGATGCACACGGCCGCCAGGCCGATCAGCGAATGCATGGCCGCCACCAGTTCCGGCATCTTCGTCATTTCCACGGTTTTTGCCAGGTAGGCGCCGATGGCGCCGCCCGTGACGATGCCGATGATGACGAGGGTCAGGCCCATGCCGCCCGTTTGCTGCTCCTTCAGTTTCAGGATCAGCGCCACGGTGGTGACGGCGGCAATGGCCATGCCGCTCATGCCGAAGGCATTGCCGCGGCGCGCCGTCGAGGGCGACGACAGGCCTTTCAAGGCCTGGATGAAGCACACCGAGGCGATCAGGTACATCATCGTCACCAGATTCATGGTGACGAAGCTCATGGCGTGACTCATTCTTTTGCTCCTTGCTTGGCCTTCGGTTCTTTTTTGCGGAACATCTCGAGCATGCGCTGCGTGACGAGGAAGCCGCCGAACACGTTGACGGCGGCCAGCGCCACGGCCAGGGTGCCGGCCGCCTGCGCCAGCGGGCCTTGCGTCAGGCCGGCCGCCAGCATGGCGCCGACGATGATGATGGCGGAAATGGCATTGGTAACGGCCATCAGCGGCGTGTGCAGCGCTGGCGTGACAGTCCAGACGACGTGGTAGCCGACATAAATGGCCAGCACGAAGATGATCAGATTGGTGATGGTGTGACTGATTTCCATGATGTAGTTCTCTCCGGCGCCGCGTTATTTTCTGAGGATGTCATTGCCCGCGCAAACCAGGCTGGCCTTGATGATTTCATCCTCGCGGTCGATCAGCAATTGATCGTCCTTGTCGATGATGAGCTTCAAGAAGTCCAGCACGTTGCGCGCATACAGGGCCGAGGCGTCGGCCGCCACCAGGGTCGCCAGGTTCGGCTCGCCCACGATGTAGACGCCGTGCTTGATGACCGTCTTGCCCAGTTCTGACAGGGGGCAGTTGCCGCCCTGCTCGACGGCCAGGTCGACGATGACGGAGCCGGGCTTCATGGCCTTCACCGTTTCTTCGGAGATCAGCACGGGCGCGGCGCGGCCGGGAATCAATGCCGTGGTGATGATGATGTCGGCCAGTTTCGCCCGTTCATGCACCAGTTCGGCCTGGCGGCGCATCCAGTCGGCCGGCATGGCGCGCGCATAGCCGCCCGAGCCCTTGGCGATTTCCTGTTCTTCCTCGGTCAAGAAAGGCACGTCGAGGAACTTCGCGCCCAGCGACTCCACTTGTTCCTTAACGGGCGGGCGCACGTCGGACGCTTCGATGACGGCGCCCAGGCGCTTGGCCGTGGCGATCGCCTGCAAGCCCGCCACGCCCACGCCCATGATCAGCACGCGGGCTGCCTTGACGGTGCCGGCTGCCGTCATCAGCATCGGCATGAAGCGCTGGTAGGTATTCGCGGCCACCAGCACCGCCTTGTAGCCGGCGATATTCGCCTGCGAGGACAGCACGTCCATCGACTGCGCGCGCGTGATGCGCGGCACGGCTTCCAGCGCGAAGGCGGACAGGCCGGCCGTGGCCATGGCGGCGATATTGTCGGCGTCAAACGGGTTGAGCATGCCGATCAGCACCGTGCCGCTGGCCATCAGGGCCCGTTCGCTAGCGTCCGGTGCGCGTACCTTGAGCACGATGGCGCAAGCATAGGCTTCCTGGGCGGTGCCGATCTGCGCGCCGGCGGCGGCATACGCGGCGTCGGGAATCGACGCTTGCAAGCCCGCTCCCGCCTGCACGATGACCTGATGCTTGGCTGCCAGCTTCTTGACTGTCTCGGGCGTGGCTGCCACCCGCGTTTCACCAGGCCGTGTTTCGGCCGGTATGCCTATCCTCATGATGCCTCCGCTAATTGATAAACTGACTAGAATCTAACACGGAAAGCAGCGCGTTAAACGTTTGTGAACCAGCAACTTCTAGTTGTACGACACTAATTTCACCCGCATCCCCCGATTCGTTTCACCATGCGGCGCGGCGACCATATTGTGGAAATGTGTGTCAATCTCACCACAGTCGAGCCTGCGTGCGCGCTTGTTTTGACCACAGGGAAAGCCTATATTAGCGGGCGTTTCCTGCCATCTTGCCGACTAAGCCCCCATGCTAGTGCGCGCCCCGGGAAAGACGTAAGTACCTCCCACCGCTATTTGCTAAAACGTTGTCATTTATCAATATGTCCGCGCAACAGAAGGCCGGGTTCAAACCGCGCGCGCAGAACAAGATAAAATGTCGGCTCTTTCAAGGATGGAATCATGCCGAGAATCTGGAAACCCTCTGTCACCGTTGCCGCCATCGTCGAGCGCGACGGCCTGTTTTTACTGATTGAAGAAGAAACCAGCGAAGGCATCAAGCTCAACCAGCCGGCCGGTCATCTCGACCCGTTCGAGTCGCTGGAACAGGCGGTGATCCGCGAGACGCTGGAAGAAGCGGCCTACGATTTCATCCCCACGGCACTGGTCGGCATGTACATGTCGCGCTATCAGTCACTGCGCACGGGCGAAGATGTGACCTATTTGCGCTTCACCTTTTGCGGCACGGCCGGCGCCGAGCATGACCGCCCGCTGGACGAAGGCATCATCCGCACCCTGTGGATGACGCGCGACGAGCTGGCGGCATGCCAGGAGCGCCACCGCAGTCCTCTGGTGCTGCAGTGCGTGGACGAATACCTGGCTGGCCGGCGCGCGCCGCTGGCCCTGCTGCACACGCATGTGTCCGTCTTTAATAGTGCATAGACCCGCGCATGGCAATCATTTAAAAGTAACTGGAAAGCAAGATGAGCAAGAAGAAAGTCGTTATCGGCATGTCCGGCGGGGTCGATTCCTCGGTCGCGGCGTGGATGCTGAAGGAACAAGGCTATGAAGTCATCGGCCTGTTCATGAAAAACTGGGAAGATGACGACGATTCGGAATACTGCTCCACGCGCCAGGACTGGATCGACGCGGCCAGCGTGGCCGACGTCATCGGCGTCGATATCGAAGCCGTCAATTTCGCCTCCGAATACAAGGACCGCGTGTTCGCCGATTTTTTGCGCGAATACCAGGCCGGCCGCACGCCGAACCCGGACGTGCTGTGCAACGCTGAAATCAAGTTCAAGGCCTTCCTCGACCACGCCATGACCCTGGGTGCCGACCTGATCGCCACCGGCCACTACGCGCGCGTGCGCCAGGCGCCGGCGGACGCTGGACGCTATGAACTGCTGAAAGCCGTCGACGCCAGCAAGGACCAAAGCTACTTCCTGCACCGGCTGAACCAGGCGCAATTGTCGAAAACCCTGTTTCCACTCGGTGAAATCCCGAAGACGCAAGTGCGCAAGATCGCCGAACAGCTGGCGCTGCCGAACGCGCAGAAGAAGGATTCGACGGGCATCTGTTTTATCGGCGAACGCCCGTTCCGCGAATTTTTGAACCGCTACCTGTCCTACAAACCGGGCCCGATGAAAACGGCCGACGGCAAGACCGTGGGCGAACACGTGGGCCTGAGTTTTTATACGCTGGGCCAGCGCAAGGGCATCGGCATCGGCGGCGTGAAGTCGTACCAGAATGCCGATGGCAGCAGCGACGCCTGGTATGTGGCGCGCAAGGATATCGCCAATAACACTCTGTGGGTGGTGCAGGGCCATGACCATCCGTGGCTGCTGTCGCCGGCCTTGACGGCGGACCAGGCCAGCTGGGTCGCGGGCGTGGCGCCGCAGGCAGGCGCCCTGTCCGCCAAGACGCGCTACCGCCAGGCCGACGTGGCTTGCCAGCTGCTGCCGGAGGGAAATGAACACTTCAGCCTGGCGTTTGACCAGGCACAATGGGCCGTCACGCCGGGCCAGTCGGCCGTGCTGTACGACGGCGACGTGTGCCTCGGTGGCGGGATTATCGCCAGCGCGACGGGCCTGGCCGGCGTTTAAGTATTGCCTTGCGCAGCGGCGGCAAGCGCCTGCTGCTGCTTGCGCACCATGGCAATGACCGTATTGCGCACGGTTTTCAGGACCGTGTCGGCCATGAAGGGTTTGACGATGAAGCCCGATACGCCCATGGCGTGCGCCGCCTGCAGCGAGGCGGCGTCGATGCCGCCCGAGACCATGAAAATGAGCGTTTTCGGATACTGGGCGCGGATGGTTTGCACCACATTGCTGCCGTCTTCTACCTGCTCGCGCGCGATGCACACGAAATGCGGATGGTGCTTGACCAGCAGCGCCAGTCCCAGCGCGCTGGTATGCGTCTGCCCGCAGACATCGTAGCCGCCATCGATCAGGACCGAGTTCAGCAGACCGCGCGCCACGGCGCTGCTATCGATCAGGACTGTTTTTAACATCATGATTGCTTTCCTTGCTTGATTGTTCTTGCCTGGCGTTCTACTTTTCCCACGCGAGCTTGTTCCAGGTCACGCCTAAAACTACGTCGGTCTTGAGTTCCACCAACTTTCTTGAAAGATACAGTATTTCCCGCTCTTTTCGCAGGCTTTCGCCCAGCGCACCGGGCAAAATCCCCGCGCCGGCCATCACGGCGTCGATATTGCCGTAACCGCGCAACAGTTTCGCCCCCGTTTTCAGGCCGATCTTCGACACCCCGGGGATGCTGTCGGTGACGTCGCCCATCAGCGCCAGCAAGTCGGGCAGCAGTTCCGGCGGCACGCCGAACTTTTTCTCGACCCAGGCGCGGTCGTGCCAGATGCCCTTGAAATGGTCCCACACCAGCGCGCCGTGCGCGATCAGGCCATGCAAATCCTTGTCGGTGGTGGCGATGACGGCCGCGCCGCGCCCCTCGTGCAGCCAGCGCATGACGGCCGTGCCGATCACGTCGTCGGCCTCGACCTCGGGAATGCTGACCACGTGCATGCCGAAGCTGGCCAGGGTGGCGTAAAAGCCGGGCAAGGCGTCGCGCAGCACCTGCGGCATGGGCTGGCGCCCCTCGCGGTAGCCGGCATACAGGGCGTGGCGCCAGGTCCGGCCGCCAAAGTCGAAGGCCGGCAGGATGTGCGTCGGCTCGTGGTCGTTGATGAGCGTGCGGAACGACGACAGCGCGTGGCGCAGCGCGATCTCCGCCTTCAGGTCGGAATCGGGTTCAGGACTGGCTTCGTAGACGCGGCGTACGATATTCAAGCCGTCGATAGCGAGGAGTCTGGCCATGCGGTAAGTGGATACTGGTTGAATCGGGCATTTTACCGTATGGACCGCACCGAAAGCAGTTTCAGATCCCCGCGCCGCCCGGGAACAGCTGATTGACCAACTCGCCAATTTTCTTATCCGCATCAATAAACTTGGCCGTATTCATGCCGGCGCGCTTCGCGTCATACACGGCCTCGCCCACCACCTTGCCATTGTTGTACACCTTGATATTGGCATAGTTCATATACGTCGCCAGATCCCAGCGCCAATTCGCCGTGTAGGTGGACGTCAGCGGGCATTCGATGATCGATGCCGAGGCTGGCAATTGACGCGCAGCATAGCCCTTGCCTTCCAGCGCGCGCTTGTATGCAGCCATAAAACCGACGCGTACATCGGGGTTATTCAGAATACAGACTTCTTTGCTGGTAAAGCTCTCTACCGGCTTGACTGTCTGCTTAATGGCGCATCCCGTGAACAGCAGCAGGGCGGAGACAAGCGTGATTCTTTTGAACATGGGGAAGAGCGCATCGCAGCGCGGTCAGATGGTTACAAAAAGAAAATATTTTATAGCAAAAGAATGTGAAAAAGTAATATTACTTTCTTTACACACCATCTTCCAGGCGCCATCTAGTCACTTCGAAAAATCATAAGGCCCGCCTCTTTCCAGCGCCCGCTGGTAGGCAGGTCGCGCGTGGATGCGCTGCAGGAACGCCGTCAGCTTCGGCAGGCGCTCGTCGAGTCCGCCGCGCATGGCGGCCGCTTCCAGCGGAAAGCTCATCTGGATGTCGGCCGCTGTGAATTCATTGCCGGCAAACCATTTGGTGTTCTCCAGTTCCGCTTCCATGTAAGCCAGCTGGCTGTGGATATTCGGCAGGATGAAGCTGTTCTTGACCTTGCTGGCGATGCCGCGCGCGATCGGCTTGACGAAAAACGGCATGGGCGACGCTTCGACCTTGTCGAACACCAGCTTCATCAGCAGCGGCGGCATGGCCGAGCCTTCCGCGAAATGCAGCCAGTAAGTCCAGCGCAGCTTCTCCGGCGTGCCCGCTGCCGGTATCAATCGGCCATTGCCGTAGCGCTCGATCAGGTACTCGATGATGGCGCCCGATTCGGCGACGGTGTGGGCGCCATCGGTGATCACGGGCGACTTGCCCAGCGGATGGACGGCTTTCAGCGAAGCGGGCGCCAGCATGGTTTTCGGGTCGCGCTGGTAACGCTTGACCTCATATTCCAGGCCCAGTTCCTCGAGTAGCCAGAGCACGCGCTGCGAGCGCGAATTGTTCAGATGATGGACGACGATCATGGTGTTTCCCGTTAGGCGATGGTGGGTTCCAGTATAGCCGGGACGGGAAAATCGCGGCGGCAGGGGCGGCACACCAAAAGAAATTGCTAAAAACAGCATTTTCAATTGATAACTTTTCAATCTTGCCTTATCTTGTTTTGTTTCCAATAAGTAAGGAAACCCCTGTGGATTTCGACACAAACAACACTACTCCCAGGCAAGAAGCCATCACCTTCAGCGCCACCGGCAGCGAATACTTCCGTATCTGGATCGTCAACCTGCTGCTGAGCATCGTCACCCTGGGCATTTATTCCGCCTGGGCCAAGGTACGCCGCAACCGCTATTTCTATTCCAGCACCCACCTGGCCGGCAGCAGCTTCGAATACCATGGCAATGCCGTGGCCATCCTGAAAGGCCGCATCGCGGCCGTGGTTTTGATCGGCGGCTACAACATCGCCTTCCAGATCTCGCCCATCGTCGGCCTGATCATGCTCGTACTGATGATGGCCGTGCTGCCATGGCTGGTCTGGAAAAGCCTGCAATTCAAGCTGTACAACACCAGTTACCGCGGCATCCGCTTCGGCTTTGACGGCAGCGCCAAAGAAGCCTACAAATACTTCCTGTGGCTACCCATCCTGAACACCTTCACGGCTGGCCTGATGACGCCATTCCTGCACCAGCGCCTGAAGCGCTTCCAGCACACGCAGAGTCGCTTCGGCAGCAGCAACTTCAGCTTCGACGCCAGCGTCGGCAGCTTCTACAAAACCTATTTGCTGTTCTTCGCCCTGCTGCTGGCCGGTTTCCTGGTGCTGATCTTTGTCGTCTTTGCCAGCGTCTTCGCCACGTTTGCCAGCGATGCCAACGATGTCACCAAGGCCGGCAGCATCTTCGGCGCCGTGGCCGCCCTGTATGCGTGGGCGTTTATCGTGCTGCCGCTGTTCCTGACCATGATCCAGAACCTGATCTGGAACCATACGCGCTTGCAGCAGCACCAGTTCCAGTCGCAGCTGACCTGGGGCCGCACCACCTTCATCATGCTGACCAACCTGCTCGGTATCGTCGTCACCCTGGGCCTTTTTTCACCATTCGCCCACGTGCGCTGGCTGAAGTACCGCCTGGAAGCGACGTCCATGCTGGTGCACGGCAGCCTGGACGCCTTTGTCGCCGCCACCGGAGAGCAGGTATCGGCCACGGGCGAAGGCATGGTCGACCTGCTGGACTTCGACCTGTCGCTGTAAGATGCAAAACGACAGCCCGACGGCGAATGCGCCGCTGGCCGCACGCTATTTCGACGGCCAGACCTCGCGCCTGTACCACGTCACGCTCAGCGTGCACGATGGCCAGGCCGTGCTGGCCGGCGACATCGAACGCAGCTGCCCGCTGGCCGAGCTGCACGTGTCCGAACGCAGCAGCCACGCCGTGCGCAAGGTCAGCTTTCCCGACGGCGCCTACCTGGAGATCGCCGACCAGGCGGCCTTCAACGCCATGCTGCATGACACGGGCCACCGCGACGGCTGGGTGGTGCGGCTGCAGCAAAGCTGGCGCGGCGCCCTGCTGGCCACGGTCGCCACCGTGCTGGCCCTATGGCTCAGCTATCAGTACCTGCTGCCCGTGGTGGCGAAGGGCGTCGCGTATGCGATTCCCCAGTCCGTCGAGCGGCAACTGGGCCAGGGCGTGCTCGATTTCCTCGACAGCCACGTGTTTGAAGCGAGCAAACTCGACGGTGCGCGCCAGCAAGCCTTGCGCAGCCAGTTCGCCCGCCTGGCCACGCCTGGCGACAGCACGCCCGAGCACCGCATCGTGTTCCGCAAGAGCAAGATCGGTCCGAACGCGTTTGCCCTGCCATCCGGCGACATCGTGCTGACCGATGAAATGGTGGAACTGATGCCCGATGACCTGGCCATCATGGGCGTGCTGGCGCATGAACTGGGCCATCTGCAGCAGCGCCACCTGACGCGCCGCCTGATCCAGACCTCGGCCGTGGGCGCCGGCGCGGCGCTGCTGTTCGGTGACGTGTCGACCGTGGTGGCGACCTTGCCGCCGCTGCTGCTGGACTTGAAGTATTCGCGCGACGTCGAGCGCGAGGCGGACGACTACGCGATCGCCATGCTGCGCCAGAATGGCATCGCGCTGGAACACCTGGCGCAAGTGTTTGTCGCCCTGGGCAAGCTGGACGAGGGCACGCCGTATTTGTCGAGCCATCCGGCCAGCGCCGAAAGAGTGGCCCGCATCCGCGCGGCACAGCGTTAATCCCCACGCGGCGTCCTCCGGGCGCCGCGTTCTTTCCCTCCAGCACGTTCCGCGAATCGAAGGTAGACTCGACAGTTATCAGTCTGACTTCACCGGAGTGCCCATGCACCTAGTACCATTTCGCTACCTGACCTTCATTGCGACGGCCGCCATCTTTGTCCTGTCCCTGTTTTACTACGATCATTACTGGCTGCCCCTGCTGGCCGGTGCCTTGACCCTGGTCGGCATCAGCGACCTGCTGCAGACCAAGCGCGCCCTGCGCCGCAACTACCCCATCCTCGCGCATTTCCGCTTCTTTTTTGAGAGCATCCGCCCCGAAATCCGCCAGTACTTCCTGGAAAGCGACAGCGAGGCGACGCCGTTTTCGCGCAGCCAGCGCAGCATCGTCTACCAGCGCGCCAAGGAGCAGACGGACAAGCGCCCGTTCGGCACCCAGCTCGACGTGTACCAGGCGGGCTATGAATGGATCAACCACTCCATCGCCCCCGCCAAGGTGACGGGCCACGATTTCCGCATCGAGATCGGCAACCACCCGGACTGCCCGCGCACAAAGCCGTATTCGGCCAGCGTCTTCAATATCTCGGCGATGAGCTTTGGCGCCCTGTCGGCCAACGCCATCCTGGCCCTGAACGGCGGCGCGCGCAGCGGCGGCTTCATGCACGACACGGGCGAAGGCAGCATCAGCCCCTATCACCGCGAAAACGGCGGCGACCTGGTGTGGGAAATCGGCTCCGGCTATTTCGGCTGCCGCAACCAGGACGGCACGTTTTCGGAAGAACGCTTCATCGCCAACGCCAGCTCCGAGCAAGTCAAAATGATCGAGCTGAAAATGTCGCAGGGCGCGAAACCCGGCCACGGCGGCGTGCTGCCCGGCCCGAAAGTCACCATCGAAATCGCTACCACGCGCGGCGTGATGGTGGGCGAGGATTGCGTCTCGCCAGCGGCGCACAGCGCCTTTTCCACACCACTGGAAATGCTGCACTTTATCGACCGCCTGCGCACCCTGTCGGGCGGCAAGCCGACGGGCTTCAAGCTGGCCATCGGCCATCCGTGGGAGTTTTTCGCCATCGTCAAGGCCATGCTGGCCACGGGCATCACGCCCGACTTCATCGTCGTCGACGGCAGCGAAGGCGGCACGGGCGCGGCACCGCTGGAATTCACGGACCATGTGGGCACGCCGCTGCAGGAAGCGCTGGTGCTGGTGCATAACACCCTGGTGGGCGCCAACCTGCGCGCGAAGATCAAGATCGGCTGCTCGGGCAAGATCATCACGGCCTTCGACATCGCCCGCTTGCTGGCGCTGGGCGCCGACTGGTGCAATTCGGCGCGCGGCTTCATGTTCGCGCTGGGCTGCATCCAGTCGCAAAGCTGCCACACGGACCGCTGCCCCACGGGCGTGGCCACGCAAGACCCGCAGCGCCAGCGCGCGCTGGTGGTGTCCGACAAGATTGCCCGCGTGGCGCACTTCCACCAGAACACCATGAAGGCGCTGGCCGAACTGATCGCCGCCGCCGGCCTGGCGCACCCGCAGGACCTGCGCCCGCACCACCTGGTGCGGCGCATCTCGCCGAACCAGGTGAAACTGGCCTCGGCCCTGCTGCCCTTCCTGGAAGCGGGCCAGCTGCTCGACCCGAGCCAGCTGCCGCAGCTGCCGCCCGTGTTCGGCCTGTACTGGCCCAAGGCCCAGGCGGTATCGTTCCAGCGCCTCGATTGATACGGCGTTTGCGCAAGTGAAGCAATACCAATTAATAACCACTTGCGCAAATATCCAAATCCAATACAATACCAAAACAAGTACAAAACTAAGGCAGCTTTTCCGGTGACCGCCACGACGCGCCACCACGGTGCCAGAATACATATGTCGTCGTCACAATCAATACCGGAGGAGTTGCAGCATGGAGCAGGGTTTGCGCGAAAAAGTAGGACAGTTGTTCATGGTGGGCTTCGACGCCCTGCAGGCGGACGAGCATATCAAGACCTTGATACGCGAAAAGAAGGTGGGCGGTGTGATCCTGTTCCGCCGCAACGTGCACACGCCTGCGCAAGTGTCCGCGCTGTGCCGCGAACTGCAGGAAATCAATGCGGAAGTGTCCGACATTCCACTGCTGATCTCCATCGATCAGGAAGGCGGCATGGTGATGCGCATCGAGCAGGGCGTCACGCCAATTCCCGCAGCGATGGCCTTCCAGGCAGCCGGCTCGGTTGAAGATTGCGAACGCATGAACCAGATCAGCGGCGATGAAATGCGCCAGGTCGGCATCAACCTGCTGCTCGCGCCCGTACTGGATGTGAACAACAACCGCAACAACCCCGTCATCGGCGTGCGCGCGTATGGCGAGGATGCCGCCACCGTCATCGCCTACGGCATGGCCGCCATGCGCGGCCAGCACGCCAGCGGCATGGCCGTGACCGCCAAGCACTTCCCCGGCCACGGCGACACGGCCACCGACACGCATTACGCGATGGCCCTGGTGCCACATGACAAAGAGCGCCTGCGCGCCGTGGAACTGGCGCCGTTCCGCGCGGCCATTGCCGGCGGCGTCGACGCCATCATGACGGCGCACGTGGTCTTTCCCGCCTTCGAAGCCGACACCAGCGTGCCGGCCACCCTGTCGAAAGGCGTGCTGACGGACCTGCTGCGAGGTGAAATGCAATACCAGGGCGTGGTCATTACCGACTGCCTGGAAATGGCGGCGATTGCCGACGGCATCGGCATCGCCCAGGGCGCCATCGCCACCTTGCAGGCAGGTGCCGACATCGTCCTCATCTCGCACCGCGAAGCGCAGCAGACGGCAGCCATCGACGCCGTCATCGCCGCCGTGGAGCGCGGTGACATTGCGGTCTCGCGCATCGACGCGGCTTGTGCGCGCGTGGCTGAACTCAAGCGCAACCGCGCCGTGCGCGACTGGCGCAAGCGCCCCATCGCCCCGCCAGCGCTGATGCAGCCGGCCGCCATGGCCCTGTCGCAGCTGCTGCAAAAGGCCGCCTTGCGCGTGCAGGGCGCGTACCGCGCGCTCGACGCCAGCCTGCCCGTGACCCTGCTGACGGTGGAAGTGCGTTCGCGCAGCGAGATCGACGAAGTGGCGCTCGGTCGCAACAAGGAAGCGCGCAGCTCGATGCTGCCGGCGCTCCTGGCGGCGGGCCTGGACGTGCGCGAATACGCCTTGTCGGCCGAAGCGCTGGACGAAGAGGTTGATGCCGCCATCGCCTTTGCGCAAGGCGCGCAGCAGATCGTGCTGCAAACGTATAACGCCATGTTCGTCGAGGGCCAGCGCCGCCTGGTCGAGGCCCTGCCGCAGAATAAACTGTGGCTGGTAGCGGGCCGTTTGCCGTATGACCTGGACCTGGCGCCCCACGCGCAAGGCCGCCTGGCCGCCTTCGGCTGCCGCCCGGCCGCGCTGGTACCGGTCGTCGACAAGTTGGCCGGCAAGGCGTAAAGCGCAGTACTGCAGACGTAAAAAAACCCGCATGCGCGGGTTTTTTTTCATTCAGCTTGGCGCAACGGGCGGCAGCACCGCCACCGCCAGCAAGGCGAACGGCCCGAGGAACAGGCCGATGCCGAACCAGAGTCCCCCGTGGCGGCCGCGCCGGCTGGCCAGCAGCCAGGAGGCGATCGCAAACAAAAACATGAAGATCAACAGTATCGCCATTGCCACTCCTTGCCATGTGGAAAGCCCAGTGTAGCCCACGGGCGCACCCGTGCCTAGACGTATATCAGATCTAGCGCTGTACCTGCATCAGGATCACGCGCTTGCTGCTGCCGTCGACCGGCGGCGTGGCCGATGGCGGCGGCGGACTGTCGCAGGAGCCGCAGGAACCGCAGCCACTGCCGCAGCCGGGCGCCACCTTGAAGAAGGCTGACATTTTCGCCTCATCGAGGCCGCAGCGCACCAGGCCACGCACGATGGCGCGGCGCACGCCCGCCGGCAGGTACTTGGTCGAAAAATGCAGCAGCGCGGCTGCGACGATCAGGGCGACGATGAGGGTTTGCCACATGCTTTTCTCCTAAGCGCCCAGTATCAGGGCGACGCGATACGTGATAAACGAGGCGCCATACGCCAGCGCGAACATGTAGCCGGCCATCAGCAGCGGATAGCGCCAGCCGCCCGTCTCGCGCTTCACCACGGAGAGCGTCGACAGGCACTGCGGCGCGAACACATACCAGGCCAGCAAGGACAGCGCGGTGGCCATCGACCACGAATGGGCGATCAGCGGCTCGAGCGTGGTGGCCAGCGCGTCGCCCGTTTGCGACAGCGCATACACGGTGCCCAGGGCGCCGACAGCCACTTCACGGGCCGCCATGCCGGGCACCAGCGCGATGCAGATCTGCCAGTTGAAACCGATGGGCGCGAAGATCACTTCCAGGCCGCGGCCCAGGATGCCCGCCAGGCTGTAGTAGATCGGCGGATGGATCGCATTGTCCGGCGCGCCGGGGAAGGTGCTGAGGAACCACAGGATGATCATCAGGCTCAGGATGATGGTACCGACGCGCGTCAGGAAGATCTTCGCGCGCTCCCACAGGCTGACGGCCAGGTTGCGCAGGTGCGGCCAGTGGTAGGCCGGCAGTTCCAGCATCAGCGGCTGGTTGCCGCGCACGCCCATGCCGCGCTTCATGACCCAGGCCACGGCCATGGCCGAGATGATGCCGGCAAAGTACAGCACGAACAGCACCAGGCCTTGCAGGCTCAGATAGCCCCACACTTCGCGCTGCGGGATGAAGGCGGCGATGATCAGCGCATACACGGGCAGGCGCGCCGAGCACGTCATCAGCGGCGCGATCATGATGGTGACCAGGCGGTCGCGCGGGTTCTGGATGGTGCGCGCCGCCATCACGCCGGGAATGGCGCAGGCAAAGCTCGACAGCAGCGGGATGAAGGCACGGCCCGACAGGCCCACGCCGCCCATCAGGCGGTCCAGCAAAAAGGCCGCGCGCGGCAGGTAGCCGCAGTCTTCCAGGCTCAGGATAAAGAAGAACAGGATCAGGATTTGCGGCAGGAAGACCAGCACGCTGCCGACGCCGCCGATGATGCCTTCCACCAGCAAGCTCTTCAGGTGGCCATCGGGCATGTTCGCCGTCAGCAGGGCACCCAGGTGGCCCACGCCATCGGTAATCATTTCCATCGGCGTGGCGGCCCAGGCAAACACGGCCTGAAAGATCAGGAACATCAGCACGGCCAGGATGAGGGGGCCGAACACGGGGTGCAGCACCACGTCGTCGATCTTTTCCGTCAGGTTGCCCGTATCGCTGCTGTCATTGCTGACGGCAGCCAGGATGCGGCGTACTTCGCGCTGGGTTTCTTCGACCGTGACGGCATCGATGGCCGCCAGCGGTTTCGCTTCCACGACAGGCAGGGGCAGCATCGCGTCGATGGCGTTCAACAGGGCTTTTTCGCCATCGTGCTGTACCGCGACGGTTTCCACCACGGGCATGCCCAGTTCCTGCGACAGCCTGGCCGTATCGATCAGCATGCCGCGCTTGCGCGCCACGTCCGTCATGTTCAGCGCCAGCAGCATGGGCAAGCCCAGGCGTTTGACTTCCAGCACCAGGCGCAAGTTCAGGCGCAGATTGGTGGCATCGACCACGCAGATGATGGCGTCCGGGCGCGGCTCGCCGCGGCGCATGCCCCCCACCACGTCGCGCGTGATGGCTTCGTCGGGCGTGGTGGCCGACAGGCTGTAGGCGCCCGGCAGATCGAGCAGGCGCACGGGCGTGCCGGCGGGCGAAGTGAAATGGCCTTCCTTGCGCTCGATGGTCACGCCGGCGTAGTTCGCCACTTTCTGGCGCGCGCCCGTCAAACGGTTGAACAGGGCGGTCTTGCCGCAGTTCGGATTGCCCAGCAAGGCGATTTGTGGCTGATGCGGCGGCTTGTGCGCGCCCGCTTCCACGATAGTTTCGACAGCACCCATATTTATTCCGGTTGAAGCAGCGGTTGAATCGTGATCAGCGCCGCTTCGAAGCGGCGCAGTGCGAACGTGGCATTGCCGACCTTGATGGCCAGCGGGTCGCCGCCGGGAATACCGCGCTTGAGCATGCGGATATGTTCGCCAGGAACGAATCCCAGCTCCATCAAGCGGCGGGCGAGGTCCACGCCATCTTCCGTCTGTCCTGCCGTGTGGGGCGTGATATGCAACACCGTGCCGCTCTGGCCGACTGCCAGCGCATCGAGCGTCATCAAGGGTGGAACTAGAGTCATGAGCAAATTCCGTTCAAATTAAGAACACCTGATACAGGCTGCGGCGCGGGGCGCCTTGCACTGCTCCCAGGTTTGTGAGGTAAAACGCCACTGTTGCGCATTACCGACAAGCGGCCTTTCAATCAGTCCAGACGGCGACCGTCCGAGACAATACCAGCATTATAAACATGAATGCGAATTGTTTTTATTTAGCCCGGAGAGTGGCCCCTATCAAGGGCTGCGCCATGCGCACGCAGGCCATATCCACACGCCGCGCCCCGCCGCCAGGCGCCGCACACTTGAGCAAAATCGCTTGCATTGTCCTGCACTTTGCGCGACAATGAAACGTAATGATAATGATTCTCATTAAAACACTAGCAACAATGCTTCAGAGCACTAGTGTCTGTTCATCCTCCAGCCAGAAGGTGTATCAATGATTGTATGTGTCTGCAACAACATATCTGATCGTGAAATCCGTCAAGCCGTCGATCTTGGCCTGTCCAGCATGGCCGAACTGCGCCGCGACCTGGGCGTGGCCACCTGCTGCGGCAAATGCCATACCTGCGCGCGGGAGGTGCTGAACGATCACCTGAGCGCCACCGTAGTGCTGCAAGAAACCGTATTGATGCGAGCTGTACTGACAAACTAAAGAAAGCGATGAACGCCATGACGATGATGCCCCCGCCCGTAACGGTGCAGGCCGTGCAACAATTTGCCGACTTCGACAAGAAGCGCAACAAGTTCGCGCCGCTGATGGCCATCGTCGTCCTGCATCTCGCCGGCTTTTACGCCATCCAGAGCGGCTTGCTGAGCCGCGTCGTCACGGCGGCCATGCCGACCATCACCACCATCAGCATCATCGCCCCGCCGGCGCCACCCAAGCCGCCGGCACCGTCGGTGCCGAAAACCGTGGAACTGAGTGCTCCCGTGCCGCGCGCCGTCATCCCGCCGCTGCCGCTGATCGCCGTGGCACCGAGCGAACCGACGATCACGCCGCCGCAGCCGACGCGCGCCGAAGCAGCCCCCGTGGCCACCGCCGCGCCGACTGCGCCAGCGGCACCATCGCCGACGCCACCGGCGCCGTCCACACCACGCACCGTCAGCAGCGTCGAATACATCAAGGCACCGCAACTGATCTACCCGAATCTGTCGCGCCGCCTGGGCGAAAGTGGCACCGTGGTGTTGCGCATCCTGATCAATGAAAAGGGTTTGCCGGAGCAAATCCTGATCCAGAAATCGACCGGCTACAACAACCTCGATGAAGCGGGCCGCCAGGCCGCGCAACGCGCGCTGTTCAAGCCGATGATCGAAAACGGCAAGCCCGTGCCCGTCTACGTTTTAGTACCACTGACCTTCCAACTGAGCTAGCCTTCCGGCGGCCCTTGGGCCGCTGCCAGCCCGCAAGCACCGCACCGTGTGCCCTGCTTGCTTTTTTGCGCCCTGTTTTCTGTACCAGTCAAGCAACTGCTTGTTTCAGTCTGCCAGCCTACATCCCCGGGCCAGGCAGACTTTTTTTTGCCGGTGCCTCACGCAGTATCGTAGGTCGGATTAGCGCGGCCAAAGGCCACGCGTAATCCGACACCGCCACGATCACATCTCCGCCCACATCCGCAACAGGTTGTGATAATGCCCCGTCAAGCCCACCGTCGCCGGCGAATCGCCATGCTCGCCGCGCACGCTCTGGATGTTCTGATCGAGCTCAAACAGCATGCTGCGCTTCCAGTCCTCGCGCACCATGCTTTGCGTCCACAGGAAGGAGCAGATACGCTCGCCGCTGATGACGGGCAGCACCTGATGCACGCTGCTCGACGGATACACGATCACGTCGCCGGCCGGCAGTTTTACCTCATGCGTGCCGTAGGCATCGACCACCACCAGCTCGCCGCCTTCGTACTCGTCCGGCTCGCTCAGGAACACGGTCGAGGAGACGTCGGCGCGCATCGACTGCATGCCGTTTTTCGGCGTGCGGATAGCGCCGTCGATATGCAGGCCATAGTGCTCGCCGCCCGCATAGCTGTTGAAGAACGGCGGCAGGATGCGCAGCGGCAGCACGGCGGCGAAGAACAGCGGATTGGCCATCAGCGCGCGGCTGACGATCTCGCCCAGCTCCAGCGCCAGCGGCGAACCTTCGGCCAACTGGCGGTTGCGCTTGACCTGCGCCCCTTGCGCCCCGACGCTGGCGCGCCCATCGACCCAGTCCGTTTGCGCCAGGCGCTGGCGAAACTGCGTCACCTGTTCCGGCGTCAGCACGCCGGGTATATGCAGCATCATCTTGCTATCCTTTTTCAGTAAAATCGCTGCCTGATTATCGCATCGCCGGCAGCGGCCAAGAAGGCACAAAAGCAAGAACGGAGCAACATTTCCCGCCTTTTCAGCGCAGCCAAATAGCAGCATGAACGCGAATGAGAATGGCCTGCATTTTCCTTAACAAATAAAAAACGGGAAAATGTGGCAATCCATTTGAGAATGGGTTTTATTCGCACGATATTTACGTTAAAAAGACGGAAAGACACCGTTTCGCAGCAAAAAACGCCCCTATTTTGCGCTATCATGCGGGCATAGCGAAACCGGCAACCTGCGCGCCACCAGGCAGCCCTGCGCCACCCGGCAGTGAACGCCAGCGGCCTGCGGTTTCATCATCGAACGCGACACAGAACAAAGGAATTCCCATGAAGGGCGATAAAGAAGTCATCCGCATGCTCAACGCACAGCTCACCAACGAACTGTCGGCCATCAACCAGTACTTCCTGCATGCGCGCATGTACAAGCACTGGGGCCTGGAAAAGCTGGGCAAGAAAGAATACGAAGAATCGATCGGCGAAATGAAACATGCCGACAAGCTGATCGACCGCATCCTGATGCTCGACGGCCTGCCTAACCTGCAAGCGCTGCACAAGCTGCTGATCGGCGAGAACACGCCGGAAATGCTGGAATGCGACTTGAAGCTGGAGCGCGCCGCGCACGCCACCGTCAAGGAAGGCATCGCCATCAGCGAAAAAGCGGGCGACTACGTGTCGCGCGACCTGTTCCTGATGATCCTGGAAGACACGGAAGAGCATATCGACTGGCTCGAAACGCAGATCGACCTGATCGCCAAAGTTGGTATTCAAAATTATCTGCAAAGTCAGATGGCGATTGAAGAGTAACCGTTTCGCAGCATCGTAAAAAAACCGGCAATTGCCGGTTTTTTTACGTCCGTCCTCAAGTCTTTGTGGCCTGCGGTGGGCGCAGCTTGACGAACAGCACCGCCACCGCCGCGCACAGCAACAGGGCGCCGGCCAGCCGGATGACGTTTTCCGGATTGCCGCCCAGCCAGCTGCGGTAGTACAGCGGCAGAGTAAATATCTGGATGATCATCGGGATGACGATGAACATGTTGAAGATGCCCATGTAGACGCCCGTGCGCGCGGGCGGGATGCAGCCGGCCAGCATGATGTAGGGATTGCCCATGATGCTGGCCCAGGCCAGGCCCACGCCCAGCATCGGCAGCAACAGCAGCACCGGGCTGTGGATCAGCGGGATGCTCAGCATGCCCACACCGGCTGCGCACAGGCACAGGCTGTGCATGCGCTTGGGGCCGAAGCGGCGCGTGAACGGGACCAGCGCAAAGGCGGCGATAAAGGCGACGAAATTGTAGAAGGCGCCCACCTGCCCGTTCAGCAGGCCCGCGTCGCGAAAGCCCTGTGATGCGGGGTCCGTCGTGTGAAACAGGGTGGCCGCCAGCGACAGCGCGATGTACTGCCAGTAGCAGAACATGGCGTACCACTGGAACAGGTTGACGAGGGCCAGCTGCTTCATCGTCGGCGGCATCTCGCGCAGGGCCGCGCCGATATCGGCCAGCGTATGGCGCCAGCCCGGCGGGCGGCTGCGGATGGCCGCCAGCTCGGCCGCCGTGAGCGGGTTTTCCGGCGTCGTCTTCAGGGTCCACAGCACCGAGGCCAGCGAGAACACGGCGCCGATCAGGAAGGCGGCGATGACGATGTGCGGAATATGGCTGCCATTGACGGCATCCTTGTTCATGCCCAGCATGACCAGCAGCGATGGCGTCAGGTAGGCCAGCGTTTGCCCCAGCCCCGTAAACGCGCTTTGCGTGAGAAAACCCAGCGAGTGCTGCTTCTTGTCGAGCTTGTCGCTGACGAAGGCGCGGTATGGCTCCATCGTCACATTGTTGGCCGCGTCGAGTATCCACAGCAGGCTGGCGGCCATCCACAGGGTGGGACTGAAGGGCATGGCCAGCAGGCCCAGGCTGCACAGGATGGCGCCGATCAGAAAGTAGGGCGTGCGGCGGCCCCAGCGCGTCACCGTGCGGTCGCTCATGGCGCCAATCAGCGGTTGCACGAGCAGCCCCGTCATGGGACCGGCCAGCCACAAATATGGCAGGCTCGCCTCGTCGGCGCCCAGGTATTTGTAGATGGGGCTCATGCTGCTTTGCTGCAGCCCAAAGCTGAACTGGATGCCGAAAAAACCGACATTCATGTTGACGATCTGCCAGAACGACAGATGCGGGCGGTGCGTGCTGGCGTCGCTCATGACTGTTCCCTTTCCAGCCATAGCATATGCCATGGCTGCAAGCCTACCGTGCCGGCCAGCACGCTGCCATCGAGGCTGTTGCGCCACTCGCCTGCGGGCAAGGTGAAACGCTGGCTGGCGCCGCTGAAATTGCTCAGGTTGAGGAAGGCGTCGCCACGCAGCAGCGCCAGCACGGCCGGCGTGTCGGCGGGCAGCACGCTGCGCGGCGCAGCGGCGGCCAGGGCCGGCAAGCGCCTGCGCACGTCGATCAGCTGGCGCAGCGCCGGATACAGCCGGCCGCTGGCGCTCACGCCATCGTGGCGCCATGCCAGCAGGCTGTCGTCGAACGCGGGGCGCTGCAGCCAGCGGCTGTCCATCGCCCGCTCGGCGTACTGCGTGTAGCTGTCATCGTTGGTCATGCCCAGTTCATCGCCCATGTACAGCACCGGCAAGGCGCCAAAGCTCAAGGCCAGGCCATGCAGCAGCAGCAGGCGGCGCAACGCGTATTCCTGCTCCTGCACCGTAGTGGCGCTTTCCAGGCCGGCCAGCGAAGCGGCCATGCCGTTGCTGCCATGCGCCTTGTCGGCGCTGCTGCTCTGGAAGGCGGCGCCGCGCGCATAGCTGCCAGGGGCACCGGCAAAGAAGCGGGCGATGCGCGCCAGGCGCGCCGGCCCGTTCGCGCCCGCTTCATTGAGCAGCACGTTCCAGCCGATGTCGTCGTGGCAGCGCACGTAACTGAGCCAACTGGCGGCTGGCGGCAGCGGCGGCGTGGCGGCAATCACCTGCTGCAGCAAGTCCGTGCTTTCCTCGGCCAGCGCGCCCCAGCCGGCGGCCATCAGGCTGCTGTGATAGGCGATATGGCACTCGGGCGCGGCATCGCTGCCAAAGTAGGCGGGCAGCTTGGGCGTGGGCACGATGGCTTCGGCCTTGAGCAGCACGCCCGGCGCGACGATGGCGGCAATCGCCCGCAAGGCTTGCAGCAGGCTGTGGGCTTCAGGCTGGTTCATGCAATCGCTACCTTCGCGCTTCCACAGGAAGGCCGTCGAATCGAGGCGGAACACCTCGATGCCCTTGTTGGCCAGGCCCAGCATGGCGCCGGCCATGGCCGCGAAGACGGCCGGATTGGCGTAATTCAAATCCCACTGGTAGGGATAAAACGTGGTCCAGACCCAGCGCTGGAGCTCCGGAACGAAGGTGAAATTGCCAGGCGCCGCCTGCGGGAAAACCTGGCCCACGGTGCGCTCGTAGCGGTCCGGCTGCACACGGTCGGGATAGGTGTGGAAAAAATCGCGCAGCAGCGGATCGCCCGCCTTGGCGCCCAGCGCCCATGCATGGTCGTCGGCCACGTGGTTGAGGATCAGATCCGAGCACAGGCTGATGCCGGCCGTGCGCAGCTGCGCCGTCAGCGCCAGCAAGTCGGCATTGCTGCCCAGTGCGGGGTCGACTTCCTCGAAGCTGGCGACGGCAAAACCGCCATCGCTTTCACCGGCGCGCGCACGCAAAAACGGCAGCAGGTGCAGATACGTCACGCCCAGTTCGCGCAGGTGGGCAATGCGTTCAGCCACGCCTTGCAAGTTGCCGCCGAAGCGCTGCACATACGCGCTGTAGCCCAGCATGGACTGGCTGGCAAACCAGTCCGGCTGCGCTTCGCGCTGCGCATCTTGCCGCCGCAGTTCGGGCGCGCGCGCCGCGGACAGCCGCCCCACGCTTTCCATCAGGTCGCCCAGCCAGGGCAGGAAGTCCGGCCGCTGGCCATACAGGCTGCCCAGGCGGTCCAGCAAGACCGCCTCCTGGCGCGCATAGCGGCGCGCCGCATCGTCGCGCAAGTGCGTGGGGAGCGGCGCCAGCAGGCGCGCCAGGGGGCTGCGTATCGACATCATGAATCCTATCCTTGCTTAAAATGCGTATTTCAGACTGACCTTGACGGCGCGCCCCGTGATCGAGCGGGCCGCATGGCCATCGCCCTCGACTTCCGTATAGCCGATCTTGTTGAGCAGATTGTTCGCCGTCAGCGCCACCTGCATTTGCGGCGTCAGCTGGTAATTGACGAAGGCATTGAGCACCTGGTAGGCGGGCAAGGTGATCGTGTGCGCGTCATCGCCCCACGACTTGCCCGTGCCGACCAGGCTGGCGCCGAAGGTGGCCGGTCCCCATTCATAGGTGGGCGCGATCTGGTACACGACACGCGCCTGGCGCCGCGGCGTGTTGCCGATCAGCGCCACGTCGGCCGCCGCCGTGCCCGTGATTTCGGCATCCGTGAACGTCAGGCCGCCATTGATGCGGAAGTCGCCGTTGCTGTAAGCCGCCTCCAGTTCCACACCCTTGGCTTCATAGCTGTTGGCCGTGCGCAGCTGGGTGGTCGCCTCGTAATTGCTTTCCTTGGTCTTGGCCTGGAACACGGTCACAAAAGTGCTCAGGGGACCGCGCCGCCATTTCACGCCCCCTTCGAGCTGGCGCACGGTATTCATCGCCACGGGCACGCTGCCATCGAGCGGCGTGCCGAACAGGATGCGGTCCGCATTGAAGGCCACGCCTTCGCTGACGCGGGCAAACACGGCCAGGTTGGCTTGCAGCTTGTAGTTCGCGCCCAGCGAGTACGAGGTGTGGCCCAGCGTGTAATCGACCTGCTGCACCGTCGATGGCAGGTAGGCTTGCGCACCGGTGGCGATATTGGCCGTGCCGCTGGCATGCTGGCGGTCGCGCCGCAGGCCGCCGTCGAGGTTCAGCGCGCCGCTTTCCCAGGCCAGGTTCAGGTAGGGCGACGTCGTGCGGTACTCCATGTCGACGGCGCGCGAGCAGCAGGCGCCGAAGGCCGGGCCGATGTAGCCTAGCGTGCTGCTGGCCGTCTGCAGCAGCGCCGGCTGGTCGCCCGTGGCCTGCATCAGGTATTCATTGAAGTTCCAGGTCAGGCCCAGCTTTTGCTGCGACAGGTACAGGCCGGCCGTGGTGGTCAGCTTGCCGCTGTCGAGAACAAACGTCTTGGCCAGCTTGGTATCGCTCAGGGTATTGCTGGCGTCGTCGATCGAGGTATTGAACACCACGGCGGAAAACGCGCGGCCCGTGTAGGGCTTGCCCTGATTCGGGCCGCTGGCAAATACATAGCTGCCGTCGCTGCCGTTATTCGACGGGAACACGCCCGTGAAGCGGCCCGCATTGTCGGCGTAGCGGAAGTTTTCGCTCACGCTCCAGCCCTGGCCCAGCTTGAACGAGGCTTCCAATCCCACGCTATCGCTTTTGACGTGCAAGCCGTCGTTGACGCGGGTGGCCACGCGCTGGTTATCCTTGTTCAGCACCATGTCGGGCACCCAGTACGGCGAATAGAAACTCGCCTTGCGCGGGTCGATGCCGGCGATTTCCGTGATGCGGCCATTGCGCACGCTGACCGGCACCGGCAGGGCCGTGGGCGACTGGTCGTCGAGGTGCTTGAACGACAGCCGCACGAAGCCGCTGTCGAATTCATGCGTGACATTGCCGCGGATCTGGCCGCCTTTTTCGCTGTTGACGCCACTGTGGCGGATGCCTTCGCCCGTGCGCCAGGAGCCGCCGATGAAGAAGCGCGTGCGCTCCGAAACCGGCGCGCCATAGTCGAAGTCCACGCGCGTCTGGTCGTAGCCCAGGCCACGGCTGATGGCCACGCTGCCACCCTGCTCCTTGCCATTCTTGCTGATGAAATTGATGATGCCGCCCGGCGAATTGGTGGCCAGGGTGGAGGCCGAACCGCCGCGCACCACTTCCAGGTGGTCCAGCGTGGAATCGATTTTCACGAAGCTGTCGGGCGTGGTGAAGTTGAAGTCGCCGAACTGCAGCACCGGCAAGCCGTCTTCCTGGATCTGCACATAGCGCGCGCCGCCGGCGGAAATGGGCAAGCCACGCACGGTGATGTTGGCATTGCCTTCGCCGCCCGAGGATTCGGCCCGCAAGCCCGGTACCGAACGCAGGACTTCGGCGGCGCTGGTGGGCGCGTTGTGCAGGATGGTGTCGAGTTCCATGCTGCTGACGGAATTGCTCGATTTCATTTTCGACGTGCCGCCGGTGGTGCCCGTGACCACGATGCGTTCCAGGTTCAGGCCATCGGCGGGAGCGGCGCTGGCGGTGTCGCCGGCCGATTGTGCCTGGGCGGCACCCAGTTGCAGCATGGCCAGGGCGACGGCGGCGGCCATGCAGCCGCGTTGAGCAGTACGTGTCTTCATCTTGTCTCCAGTGTTGTATGCCGATACATCGAGGTATCGGCTTGTTATGAGTCCTGGCCGCTGCATGCCGTGGCGCGCTGGCTGAGCCGGTACGTCATTATTCAACGAATAAGAATTTATTGCAATCGATTGCAATCGAGCGCTGCAACATGGAATTTATGTTGTTTTTAAGGGAATATCACGGGCAATACAGAGGGAAACAGGCGGGGTTTGAAACGAATACAGGGTTTTTCATGCTGCCATGCAGCATGAAAATTAACGGAAAAATCTGAAATTATTGCAATCGGTTGCAATCGATAGGAGATGCGCGCCTCAGCGGCCCGAGGCGCGTACGATCAGCTCGGTTGGTAATTGCCGCGATGGCGCAGGCGCGCCGTCGACCAGCGCCAGCAGCGAGGCCACCAGCGCGCGCCCGGCGGCGCGGATCGGCTGGCGCACGGTGGTCAGCGGCGGGTGGAAATACGCGGCCAGTTCGATATCGTCGTAACCGACCACGGCCACCTGTTCCGGCACGGCCACGCCGCGCGCGCGCAGGGCGCTGATGGCGCTCATGGCCAGCAAGTCGCTGCAGGCAAAGATGGCGTCGAACGGGATCTGGCGATCCAGCAGTTCCTGCACGTCCGTCGCGCCACCCTGCGGCAGGAAGGAGCCGGCCACGTACAGTTGCGGGTCGGGCGCCAGTCCCTGCGCGGCCAGCGCCTGCGCATAGCCCTGGTGGCGCTGCGCCACTTCGGGCAGCTTGGCGTCGCCAAAGAAGGCGATGCGCGTGCGCCCCGCCGCCAGCAAGTGTTCCGTGGCCAGCCTGCCGCCAGCGACGTTATCGCCGCCAACGGTGCAATACAGCTGCTGCGGCAATTGCGCGCCCCACACGACGATGGGCACCTGGCGCGCGGCCAGCTGGTTCAGTTGTTCATGGTGGCGCCACTGGCCGATCAAGATGATGCCGATCACGCGGCCGCTATCGAAGGACTGGGCGGCCGCATCGAGCGTTTCGGCATCGACGCGCGAAATGAGCATGTCGAAGCCCTGCTCCGTCAGCGCATCGGCCAGGCTGCCCAGCATGCTGAGGAAAAAAGGGTCGGACAGGTGCTGGCGCGTGGCCGCGTCATACGGCACCACCACGCCGACCGTGCGGTTCTGTTTCAGGCGCAGGTTTTGCGCGCCGATATTGATGGAATACTTGAGCGAACGGGCCAGCGCGATGACGCGCGTGCGCGTCTCTTCATTGACCAGCGAACTGCCGCTCAGCGCGCGCGACACGGTGGACGTGGACACGCCGGCCAGGCGCGCGATATCGGCCATCTGCAGGCGTTGCTGCGCCTTCGAATCGGTACCGGTCATCGTGCGCTCACTGCGGCACGGTGTCCTTGAACGATGGCCGCTCGGACAGTTTGTCGAACAGGCGCGCCAGCGCGGGATGCTCGGCGCGCCAGTCGATTTCCGGGAAACGGAAGCTGAGCCAGCCCAGCGCGCAGCCCACGGCCACGTCGGCCAGGGTGTAGTTCTTGCCGGCGCAATACGCGCTCTCGCCCAGGCGCGCTTCCAGCGCGGCCAGGCCCAAGGTGATTTTGTCGAGCTGGCGCGCGATCCAGGCCGCGCTTTGCTGCTCGGGCGGGCGCTGCGTGCGCTCCAGGCGCACCAGCACGCCCGCGTCGAGGATGCCGTCGGCCAGCGCTTCCCAGTTCTTGATATCGGCCCGCTCGCGGCCATTGCCGCCGGCCGGCAGCAGCTTGCACACAGGCGTGAGCGTGTCGAGGTATTCGACGATGACTTTCGAATCGATCAGCGTGCTGCCATCCTCCATCACCAGGCAGGGCACCTTGCCCAGCGGATTGGCCTGGGCGATGCGGGTTTCCGGCGCCCACACGTTTTCCAGCTCAAAGACATAGTCGAGCTTTTTTTCCGCCAGCACGATACGGGCTTTGCGGACATACGGGCTGGCAAGGGAGCCGATCAGTTTCATAGGTACTTTAAGGTAAAGGAGCAGCAAGCAGTATAGCATCGGCGGCAGCGGCGTTTGGCAGCACGCGCCCGGCGCTCGCCGCAGTGTGGCAGGCATGCCGCATCGGGGCCGGATTTGGCCAGATTGCGGTGCGCTGGAGCCCGACTGACGGCTGGCCAGCGGCCAGCGGTGGTAAAATCGCCCTTTACTGTGGCGCCGTCAGTGTTGCTGTATTGCGATAGCCCTGCCCTCCCCGCGCGCCACACGCCAACCGTTTCTTTAACTTGCGTCCGCTCTCATGACTTCTACTACTCCGTATTCCACGCTGTCGGCCCTGTCTCCGCTCGATGGCCGCTACGCCAGCAAGACCGATCTGCTGCGCCCGATCCTGTCCGAAGCCGGTTTCATGCACCACCGCGTGAAAGTGGAAATCTCCTGGCTGCAAGCGCTGTCGCAAGCCGGTTTCGCTGAAATCAAGCCGTTCTCGGCGGAAGCAACCGCCCTGCTCGACAAGATGGCAGCCGACTTTTCGGAAGCCGACGCGGCCCGCATCAAGGCCATCGAAGCGGTCACCAACCATGACGTCAAGGCGGTCGAGTACTGGCTGAAGGAACAAGTAGCGGACGTGCCGGAACTGGTGGCGGCGTCGGAATTCATCCATTTCGCCTGCACCTCGGAAGACATCAACAACACCTCGCACGGCATGATGCTGAAAGCCGCGCGCGATGGCGTGATGCTGCCGGCCCTGCAAGGCCTGGTGACCAAGCTGACGCAGATCGCGCACGACAATGCGGACGTGCCGATGCTGTCGCGCACGCATGGCCAGACGGCCAGCCCGACCACCCTGGGCAAGGAAATGGCCAACGTCGTGGCCCGCTTGCAGCGCGCCGTGAAACGCATCGAGCAAGTGGAAATCCTCGGCAAGATGAATGGCGCAGTCGGCAACTACAACGCCCATTTGTCCGCCTACCCCGGCTTTGACTGGCCGGCATTCTCGCAAGCCGTCATCGAACAGCGCCTGGGCCTGGTCTTCAACCCGTACACCATCCAGATCGAGCCGCACGATTACATGGCCGAGCTGTTCGACGCCTTCGCGCGCGCCAACACGATCTTGCTGGACCTGAACCGCGACATCTGGACGTATGTCTCGCTGGGATATTTCAAGCAGAAGCTGAAAGCGGGCGAAATCGGTTCGTCGACCATGCCGCACAAGGTCAACCCGATCGACTTCGAGAACTCGGAAGGCAACCTGGGCCTGGCCAACGCCATCCTGAAACACCTGTCGGAAAAACTGCCCGTCTCGCGCATGCAGCGCGACCTGACCGATTCGACCGTGCTGCGCAATATCGGCGTGGGCCTGGGCTACACCCTGCTGGCCTATGACAGCTGCCTGCGCGGCCTGAACAAGCTGGAAGTGAACCACGCGCGCCTGGCGCAAGACCTGGACGCCACCTGGGAAGTGCTGGCCGAGCCCGTACAAACCGTGATGCGCCGCTATGGCATCGAAAACCCGTACGAGCAGCTGAAAGAGCTGACGCGCGGCAAGGGCATCTCGAAAGAAGCGCTGCAAACCTTCGTCAATGGCCTGGCCATTCCGCAGGATGCCAAGGACGTGCTGCTGACCATGACGCCGGGTAACTACATCGGTATCGCGGCGCAATTGGCCAAGGCAATCTAGGCGACCATCGCACCCCAGATCAGGCAGATCCACTCCCGCGGGGCGGCCAGCATACAAATGCTGCCCGCCCCGCGGTTTTTCCGGCAATCTTTCTTGTAGAATCGGCAGCACACTGCGCAATTTGCTTTTCTTTGGTATATTAGGCCGAATTAGTCCTAATGCGTACTACATTCAAGAAAGCCTCCGATGCAACGCTACACCACCACCGCCATCATCCTGCACTGGCTGACCGCCCTGCTGATCATCAGCGCCTTCGTCATGGGCCTGGTCATGACGGACATTCCCGGCCTGACGCCGACCAAACTCAAATATTTCTCCTGGCACAAGTGGCTCGGTGTGACCGTGCTGGCCATCGCCGCCATCCGCCTGCTGTGGCGCAAGGCCAACGTGCCGCCACCGCACCCGGCCAGCATGGTTGCCTGGCAAAAGAAGGCGGCCGACGCCATGCACGTGCTGCTGTATATCCTGATCTTCGCCGTGCCCATCTCCGGCTACCTGTACACCCTGGCAGCCGGCGTGCCGGTGGTCTATCTGGGCCTGTTCCAGTTGCCGGTCATCATGGCGCCGAACCCGGAACTTAAGCCGCTCTTAAAAGAAATTCATTATGTTCTGAACATGACAATGGCCGCCGCCGTGGCCGCCCATGTGCTGGCGGCGCTGAAACACCAGTTCATCGACCGCGACGGCGTCCTCAAGCGCATGTTGCCGTAACACCGACTTCCCTTGCTCACTGAAACTCCAGGAAAAATAAGATGAAAACCACCCAACGCCTCGTCCTCGCTTCCCTGCTGGGCCTGTCCGTGGCCGCCACCGCCGCCACCCTGCTGAAAGTCGATCCCGCCAAGACCAGCGTGTCGGCCGTGTTCAAGCAAATGAACGTGCCCGTGGAAGCGAAGTTCAAGAAATTCACTATCGCCATCGATTACAACCCGGCCACGCCGGACGCTTCGAAGGCGTCGGTGGAGATCGAGACGGCCAGCATCGATATCGGCGACCCCGAGTACAACAAGGAAGTGGCCAAGAAAGAATGGTTCAACTCGGCCCAGTTCCCGAAAGCCACCTTTGTCTCAAGCAGCATCAAGGCCGCCGGCGCGGGCAAACTGACGGTAAGCGGCAAGCTGAGCATCAAAGGCAAGACCACCGACGTGACCTTCCCCCTGTCGGTGAAAGCCGACGGCGGTAAATATGCGTTCGACGGCGCCCTGCCGATCAAGCGCCTGACCTACAACATCGGCGAAGGCGAGTGGAAAGACACGAGCATGGTCGCGGATGAAGTCACAATAAAATTCCACGTCGCAGCCCAATAATCGTTTTATTTCTCGTTGTTTAACTCTAGGAACTCAATGAAATTCAAGCACTTGATGATCGCCCTGCTGGCAACCGCCGGCGCGGGTTCGGCCATGGCCGCTACCGACACCTACAACCTCGACCCGACGCACACTTTCCCCAGCTTTGAAGCCGATCACATGGGCATGTCCGTCTGGCGCGGCAAGTTCAACAAGACCAAGGGAACCGTGACCCTGGACCGTGCCGCCAAGACGGGTAGCCTGGACCTGGTCATCGATGCCGATTCGATCGATTTCGGCCTCGACGCCATGAACACGCACGCGAAAAAAGCGGACATGTTCAATGTGGAAAAATTCCCGGCAATCACCTACAAGAGCAAGTCGTTCAAGTTCAATGGCGATCAGCTGGTGGAAGTCGATGGCGAACTGACCCTGCTGGGCGTGACCAAGCCCGTCAAATTGAACGTGAGCAAATTCAAGTGCATCATGCACCCGCGCTACAAGCGCGAAGTGTGCGGCGCCGATGCCAGCGCGGAATTCAAGCGCAGCGACTTTGGCCTGAACTACGGCATGCCGGCATTCTCGCCGGAAGTCAAGCTGGCCATCCAGGTCGAAGCGATCAAGGCCGACTAAACACGGCCTTGCCGCATGACAAGCCCGCCTCGCTGCCCGCAGCCAGGCGGGCTTTTGCATGCGCGACGCAAATCCGCTGGACTTTTCTATCGTGCGGCATCAGTATCACCTGGCATGATGTTTTTCTAACATGAAAACCACTCACCCATCGCGCGGAGGACTACATGAATTTCATTATCTGGATCGTTATTGGCGGCGTCATCGGCTGGCTGGCCAGCATGGTCATGAAAACCGATGCGCAACAGGGCATCTTCCTCAATATCGTCGTCGGCATCGTCGGCGCCTTTCTCGGTGGCTGGCTGCTGGCGCCGCTGTTCGGCACGGGCACCATCAACAGCGACAATTTCAGCCTGTCTTCGCTGCTGGTCTCGTTCCTGGGCGCCGTGATTCTGCTGGGCATCGTGAATCTTTTGCGCCGCGGCAAAATCCGCTAGACCGGCGACACGCCATCGTTCACCACATGTCCGGGCCGCGCAAGCTCCCGGACATTTCCTTGCCGCCAAGACAAGTATGGAAAAAATACCACAGCCGCCGTACGGAAAAATGCGCGCTGGCAGGCGATTTTCTCCCCCATGCCAGCACAAATAATGCAATTTAAGTAATTCGACATAAACATGCACCCCGGAAAATGTGATTGACTAGTGCGAGTTCGATACGGATACTCTAGGTCGCCCGCTGAGAAAAACACTGGGTACACGTTGGTTCCGACTTCCCACCATGTAAAAAGACTAGAACTCGAATGAAAAAATCTTTAATCGCGCTCGCCATCCTGAGCAATTTCGCACACGCCGACGAAGGCATGTGGATGCCCCAACAGCTGCCACAAGTAGCCAAGGAACTGAAAGCGGCCGGACTGAAACTCGATCCGACCACCCTGACCAAACTGACCGAGTTCCCGATGGGCGCCATCGTCAGCCTGGGCGGTTGCTCGGCCTCGTTCGTCTCGCCGCAAGGCCTGGTTGCCACCAACCACCATTGCGTCTACAACAGCGTGGCGGTCAATTCGACCAAGGAACGCGATTTGCTGGCCAACGGCTTCCTGGCCAAGACCTTCGCTGAAGAATTGCCGGCCGCTCCGGGCAGCCGCATCTTCGTCACCTCGGCCGTGACGAATGTCAGCGACAAGATCATCACCGCCGACGTGGCCAAGCTGCAAGGCAAGGCACGCATCGACGCGATCGAGAAAAACCAGAAAAAACTGGTCGCCGAATGCGAAAAAGAAGCCGGCTTCCGCTGCACCGTGTCGGCCTACTACGGCGGCCTGGAGTTCTACCTGATCAAGCAACTGGAAATCCGCGACGTGCGCCTGGTACACGCGCCTCCAGCGGGCGTGGGCAAATTCGGCGGCGACACCGACAACTGGATGTGGCCACGCCACACGGGCGACTACGGTTTCTACCGCGCCTATGTCAGCCGCGATGGCAAGGCTGCCGACTTCAGCAAGGACAACGTGCCTTACCAGCCAAAACACGTGCTGAAACTGGCCAAGGATGGCTTGAAAGAAGGCGATTTCGTGATGGTCCTGGGCTACCCTGGCCGCACCAACCGTCACCGCCTGCCATCGGAAGTGGCGTACACGTTTGACTGGAACTACCCGGCCTTCGTGAAAGCCTCGGGCGAAACCCTGGCCATCATCGCGCGCGAAACCAAGGACAACAAGGATGTCGCGCTGAAATACGCGGGTCAGGTCGCTGGCGTCAACAATTACTACAAGAACCGCCAAGGCATGCTCGATTCCTACGCCGGCAGCGACTTCCTGGCGCGCAAGACGACGGAACACGACGCGCTGAAAACCTGGGTCAACGCCACGCCAGCACGCAAGGCGGAATTTGCCGGCGACATCGAGCAGGTGGAAAAGCTGATCGCCGAGCGCGATGCCGACACCAAGCGCGACTTCTTCCTGGGCTACGCACAGCCACGCCTGCTGAACACGGCACGCAGCCTGTATCGTTTGTCCAACGAAAGCACCAAGGCCGATACGGAACGCAAGTCCGGCTACCAGACGCGCGATTTGCCGCGCCTGACCTCGGGCGTCACATCGGTCGAGCGCACCTACGATGAAAAAGTCGACAAGGCGCTGGTACTGAACAGCCTGACCAAGTACGCCGCGCAACCGGCAGCACAGCGCCGCGCCAGCTTCGACGCCGCCATCGGCATCAAGGACGGCATGTCGCCAGCCGAGCTGTCCGCCGCCCTGGACAAACTGTATGCCGGCAGCAAACTGGCCGACAAGGAAGAACGCGCAGCATGGCTGAAACGCACGCCAGCCGAATTCCAGGCCAGCAAGGACAGCTTCATCCAGGCAGCCGTCGCCATGTATCCGGATTCGCTGAAAAACGAAGCGGAAGACGAAGAACTGGCAGGCAAGATCCAGCAAGCCTACGCCAACTACATGAAAGCAAAAATTGCCTTCATGAAGAGCAAGGGGCAAGCCGTCTACCCTGACGCCAACAGCACCTTGCGCGTCACGTTCGGCAAAGTTGCCGGCCGTGACCATGGCGCCGATGGCACCACCTGGACCGCTTTCACCACCGTCAATGGCGTCGCCGCCAAAGCCACGGGCGAAGGCGAGTTCAATGCACCAGCGAAACAACTGGCCGCAATCAAAGCCAAGGACTTCGGCAAATTTGTCGATCCGAAGCTGAAAACCGTGCCGGTCGACTACCTGGCCACCCTGGATATCACCGGCGGCAACTCCGGTTCGGCTGCCTTGAACTCGAAAGGTGAATTCATCGGCCTGGCCTTCGACGGCACGCTGGACTCGATCATTTCCGATTGGGACTACAACAAGGCCAACACCCGTTCGATCCAGGTCGACCTGCGCTACATGCTGTGGAACATGAAACACATCGACCACGCCGACAACCTGCTGAAAGAAATGGGCGCTGAATAACAAAAAGCCATAACCCGGCAACGGGCGCTTTAGCCTGAGCCACTCCTGCGGGAGTGGCTTTTTTTCGCCTAACGTTTTACTTTGGTGAAACGGTAAGGCACAGCTTGCTCCGCGCCAAACACTGGCGCGCGACCTCTTCCCAGCGGCAACATGACCCGCCGGCCATCCTGCAGCAGCAAGGCCAGGTCGGCGCCGGGAAAGCGCTGCGCCAGCAGCCGATACACCGGCCAGGCAATGGCAGCGGCGGGAATCACGATGCGATAATCGGCCTCGCCAAAATCGAGCAGCAGCGCGGGCGCCTCAGGTCCCGGCAGCGCGGTGATGCGCAAGCGCGTGCCTCCCTTGACGAGCTCAAAGACTGACCACAGGGGCAAGCTGCGCTGCATGGCGCCGATCTGCAACTGCGGCGCCTGGCCCGCGTCGGCCGACGTCAGCAAGACGTCAGGCCGTTCTTCCGAGACTGCCCCATCGACGGCCAGCAGCCAGCCCCGGTAGCGTATCAGCGCGCCCCGGGCGGCGGCCGTCACGGCCCCGCCCTGCGCCACCGGCCCCTTGCTTGCCGGCAACCGCAACGGCGCCGCCTGTGCCGCCACGCAAATCCACGACACCAGCGCCGCCATCGCCATCTTGCCCATGCCGCCTCCCTTACACGTGAAAGGTATTCATAGCACAGGGACTGCAGCAAGCCCCTGCGGCGCATCAAGGCAGGAGCGCCGGTGCTACAATTGGCCCCTAGCGGGCGCACTTACCCAGCGCGCCTTCCCCCTCCCAGACTCAGACCGCTATGCCACCAGACTTGCGCACGACCTACGAACTCGGTAACCACAACCAGACCACGACCTGGCTGGAATGCATCACCTTCTACAAGGATCTCGCCGCACGCTATCCGCACGTGCTGCATTTCGAACAGATCGGCCTGTCCGACTCGGGCGTGCCCATCCACGCTGGCGTCGTCAGCGCGGACGGCGTGTTCGACCGCGAGCAAATCAAGCGCGCAGGGCGCACCGTTTTCTTCAATAACAACGGCATCCACCCGGGCGAACCGGAAGGCATCGACGCCTGCATGGCCATCGTGCGCGACCTTTGCACGCAACCCGAGCGCCTGGCGGCGCTGGGCAGCACCGTGCTGCTGTTCATTCCGATCTACAACGTCGATGGCAGCCTGAACCGCGCCAACACCTCGCGCGTAAACCAGGATGGCCCGGAGCAATTCGGTTTCCGCGGCAATAGCCGCCACCTGGACCTGAACCGCGATTTCATCAAGTGCGACAGCCTGAACGCGCAAGTGTTCAACCGCCTGCTGGCCAGCTGGGACCCGGACGTGATGGTCGACACGCATACGTCGAACGGCGCCGACTACCCGTACACGATGACCCTGATCCACACGCAGACGGATAAGCTGGGCAATGGCCTCGGCCCCTTCCTGCAAGACACCATGCTGCCGCACATCTTTGCGGCCATGGAAAGCGCCGGCTGGCCCACCTGCCCGTATGTGAATCCCGTCAAGGATAGCCCGGACCACGGCATCGCCGAATTCCTCGAAGTGCCGCGTTTCTCGACCGGTTTTGCGGCCCTGCATCACGTCATCGGTTTCATGCCGGAAACGCATATGTTGAAACCGTTTGCCGACCGCTACGCTTCCATGCGCGCCCTGCTCGACATCACGATGGCGTTTACCATCGAACATGGCGAGACAATCCGCCAATTGCGCGCGCAAGCCAAGGCGGCGGGCCGCACGCAAGCGGAATGGCCGATCCACTGGGCCATGAACGAAGAGCAGCCGTCGACCTTCCCCTTCAAGGGTTACGCGGCGCAATACACGCCGAGTCTCCTGGGCGACTACCAGCGCCTGTCCTACGACCGCTCGCAGCCGTGGGAACGCGATATCAAGTATTACAACCGCTTCGATGCGGACGTCACCATCGCCGCGCCGAAAGCCTATGTGGTGCCGCAAGCCTGGCGCGAAGTCATCGAGCGCCTGCGCTGGAACGGCGTGGAAATGAGCCGCATCACCGCCGAACAGACGCTAACGGCACGCTATTACCACATCGCATCCGTCGGTACGCGCGCCACCGCCTACGAAGGCCATATGTTCCACGATATGGTGGAAGTGGAAGCGCGCACGGACCAGTTCACCGTGCAGGCGGGCGATTATGTCATCAGCCTGGCGCAGGACAACGCGCGCTACGCCGTGGAAACGCTGGAACCGCAGGCGCACGACAGTTTCTTCCGCTGGGGCTTCTTCAACAGCGTGCTGGAGAAGAAAGAAGCGTTTTCCGATTACGTGTTTGAAGACATGGCATCCGAACTGTTGCGCGACGAACCGGCGCTGGCGGCCAAGTTTGCCGAGTGGAAAGCAGCCAACCCGGCCCTGCTGAGCAACCAGGAAGCCGTGCTCGATTTCATCTTTGAGCACTGCCAGCGCTTTGCCGAACCTGAATGGCGGCGCTACCCCGTCATTGCCCTGATGTAAATCAAGGCTGCAGCAACTGCAACATCCTGGCGCCGCATCGGAGATCCCGGTGCGGCGCCTCTTTCTGTGCCCTGCCCACAAGGTAATCCCATGCACTACGCACTGAACCTGCGCACCTTTATTTACAGTCATTATTTTTACCTGGGCTTGCGCGTGGCCGTCGGCCTGGTGGGCTTAGCCTTGCTGGTCCAGGAAATCAGCGACAGTGCCACCGCCATGACGGTATGCATCGGCGCCCTGTGCACGACCCTGATGGACATGCCCAGCCCGCTGCGCCACAAGTTCAACGAAATGCTGGCTTCCGTGCTGCTGTGCAGCGCCGTCACCTTGCTGATCAGCCTGTGCGGGCCCGTGCAGTGGCTGTTGATGACGGTGCTCGTGCTGGTGAGTTTTCTCGCCAGCATGATGGTGGTGTACGGCAAGAAATCCATGCCCTTGCAGCTGGCCGCCCTGTTCATCATGACCATGTCGATGGAGCACGAGATGACGTGGCAGCAATCGTTTCACCACGCGGGCCTGTTCATGCTCGGTGGCCTCATCTATCTGGCCTATGCCATGGCCATCGCCTGGGTCTTGCGCCACCGCATCAAACAGCAAGTGCTGGCCGAAGCCCTGTTCGAGTTAGCCGCCTACATCGACATCAAGGCCGATTTCTACGATACGCGTTTCAATCTGACGGAGCAATTCAACAAGCTGGTGCGCCATCAAAGCATTTTGGCCGACCGCCAGCAAGCGTCGCGCGACCTGATTTTGCGCAGCCACAAGAACAGCAAGGATGCCATCGTGGTGCAGGTGCACGTGTGCATGCTCGATTTATATGAACTGATCCTTTCCACGCACACCGATTACGCGCTGCTGCGCCAGCACCTGACCGACTCCGAGGTACTGCAATCCTTGCATGACCTCGCCTACAAGGCGGCGCGCGATATCGAAGCCGTGGCGTATGCCGTCACGCGCAAGCGCGCCTCGTATGCGCAGATCAGCTATGACAAGGAATGGGCCGATATCGAAGCGGAAATTGCCCGTCTGCACGCACAAGGCGACGCTGCGCAGGAAGCGCTGGCGACCCTGCGCGCGCAGCGCAACAAGATCCGCGCCATTTTAAAAATGATAGCCGAGCTGCACCTGGCCACGCAAAAAGTCTATGCCGACGTGCCGTTCTGGAGCGGCGCCGACATGGCGCCGTTCTTGTCGCAGCAGAAATACGAGCTGAAAACCCTGCTGTCGAATTTGCGCCTCGATTCGCCCGTGTTCCGCTTCGCCCTGCGCGTCTCGATGGCCATCTCTGTAGGTTTGCTGATCGGCCACTGGCTGCCGTACGCGGCGCACAGCTACTGGATCGTGCTCACCATCGTCATCATTTTGCGCCCCACGTTCAGCATGACGCGCCAGCGCCGCGCCGACCGCATCATCGGCACCATCATCGGCTGCGTGGTCACGGCCATCGTGATCCGCTTTGTGCACAGCAATATCGTGCTGATGGCCATTTTATTTCTCTCCATCGTGGCCACGCCCACCTTCATTTATCTGCGCTACCGCTACACGGCCATCGCCGTCAGCCTGATGATCTTGCTGCAAATGCACCTGGTGGCGCCCAGCAATCCGAACCTCGTCAGCGAACGCCTGATCGACACCCTGATCGGCGCGGCGGTGGCCAGCGTGTTCAGCTTTGTGCTGGCCAACTGGGAATACCAGAGCCTGCCACGCCTCGTGCGCCAGGTGCTCAACGTGAACCTCGGCTATATGCAGGCCAGCTTCGCGCTGCTGCAGGGGAAATGCTTCGATGATTTCGCCTACCGCATCGAGCGCAAGCGTTTGATGGACAGCCTGGCCACCCTCAGCTCGGCACTGGTGCGCATGCTCGACGAACCGGCCAGCAAGCAGCGGGCCGTGGAAGACATCAACCTGTTCATCGTGCAAAATTACTTGCTGGTGGCCCACGTGGCGGCGCTGCGCTCGATCCTGGGGCGCCACGCCAGCCAGCTGCCTGTCGCGCCCGTCAACGCCCTGCTTGGCCACAGCCACACGCAAGTGTGCCTGACCCTGTCGCGCGCGCTGGAGCAACTCGACGACAAGGCGGCCATCAGCGCGCCGCTGGCCGCTCCTGCCGCGCCGCCCGTCAGCGACGTAGCCTGGTCCGGCTGGCCGCTGGTCAAGCGACGCATCCGGTTGTTGCAGGCAGATGCGGACAAGATTGTGGTACATAGCGCCGCGATCGTGCATATCGTTTCACCGCGCGCCTGACAAAAAGTCCATGGCGTTGTTGCCGCGCCTCGTCGTACATTCGTACTGCCTTCGGCACGGCGCCTAGCCCTGAACATTTTGTCAGCCGCGTTATCCAGGCTGGCCTGCCTGCGGCAGGCCACTGATCACTACTTCAAATACCGTTCAAACCAGCCGATGGTGCGTTTCTGCAAGTCGCGCTGGTGTTCGGGCTTGCGGAAGGAATGGCCTTCGCCGTCGTAGATGAACAGGCTGGACGGCACGCCCATGGCGCGCAAGCCGTGCCAGAATTCCAGCGACTGGGCGGCCGGCGTTTCCACGTCGCGCTCGCCCACATAGATCAGGGTCGGCGTCTTGGCCGCCTTGATCGATTCGATCGGCGAGGCACGGCGGTAGACCTCGGGCTTGTCATAGGCGGAGGCGCCGAAGAAGGGGATCATCCACTGGTTGATGCCGTTCTGGCCGTAATAACTGATCCAGTTCGATACGCCCGCGCCCGCCACGGCCGCCTTGAAGCGGTCGCTGTGCGTGACGCCCCACATGGTCATGAAGCCGCCATACGAATGGCCGATCAGGCCCAGGCGCTGGCCGTCGACGGGTGCCACTTTTTCCACCGCATCGATACCGGCCAGGATGTCGCGCCAGTCGCCGCCGCCAAAGTCGGCCATATTGGCGCGCGTAAACGCCTGGCCCTGGCCAAAGCTGCCGCGTGGATTCGGCAGGAAGACGAAATAGCCTTTTTGCGTCAATTCCTCGATCACGGTGCTCGCTGCCACATAACGGGGCGAGGCGGCAGCGCCTGGGCCGCCATGCACGTTGACGATCATCGGGTAGCGCTTGCCAGCCTCCACCGACAACGGTCCCAGCAGCCAGCCCTGCACCTTGTATTGCTCGTTGTTCCAGCCCACGTTCCGCACCGTCAGTTGCGGCGCAAAGCCGTCATTGTCGCGCGTGATCTTTTTCAGCTGGCCCACCGGTCCCGCCACCAGGTAAGAAGGGTGCGTAAAATCTTCCTGTACGGCAGCGGCTTGCCGGCCATCGGCGCTGAACGACAGACGGCCATCGCTGCCGCTGCTGCTGATCTCACCGAGCAGCAGCGGCTGGGCCGGACCGCTTTGCGCATCGAGGGGCACCAGCGCCAGCTGCGAATCGATCAGGGCCGTTGCCAGCAAACCGGTACCGCGCCAGACGACGCCATTGAAGGTACCGCGATAATCTTGCGTCAGATTGCGCGGCGTGCCGCCGGCCAGCGGCACCGTGTAGATATCGCCGCCGATGGAGCCGAAATCGCTCATCAGGCCGCCGATGAAGACCACCGTCTTGCCATCCGGCGAAACCGATGGCAGGTTCAGCTGCATGGCCGGTGAAGCGATCACGCGCAGGGCGCCCGTGGCCGCATCGATATGGCTGAGCTTGGCGACCCACCAGTTGCTGTCGCCATTACCTTGCGCGCTGGTGGCGACGAAGCCGCGGCCATCGGGCGTCCAGCTGTATTCATACACATAGGTGTCGCCTGGTGACAGCAAACGCGGCTCACCGCCGCTGGCAGACACCACGGCGATGCGCTGGGCATCGTCTTCGCTGCCCACTTCACCCACCTGGCGCGCGCCTGCCTCCGCGGCGCCGGCCAGCTTGCGCGCGCCCACCGTGGCGAGCAAGGCGACCTGCTTGCCATCGGGCGACCAGCGCGCCGTGTTGGCCACGCCCTTGATACTGGTTAACATCCGCACCGGCGCCTGCGACAGGGTGGCCAGGTACAGCTGCGCCGTGCCCGCCTTGGCGTCGTAGCCGACGAAGGCCAGCTGCCTGCCGTCCGGCGACCAGCTGGGCTTGTCGTACGAACACACGGTGCAAGGATCGAATTGCTGCACGATGGCGCCGTTGGCGGCATCGCGCACGACGATGACTGCATGCGGGCGCTGCGGCTGCGGCTGCGGCTGTTCCGCCGCCTTGCTCGATTCGATGGCGGCGATGTGCTGGCCATTGGCCGACAGGGCCACGGCGCGGTAATCGCGCAATGCCGGCTCGGTTGCAGGGGCGGCCTGCGCCAGGCTCGCCAGAAGGCTGCTAGCCAGCAAGCCGCAGGCGGCCAGATCAGTTATTTTCATCATGTAAATTCCGGTTAGAAATAAAAAAAACCGCCGGCAAGCGCGGCGGTTTTGGCTGGAACAGGCTGCATTAGCGGGCCTTCTTGCCCAGGTGCGAATGCCGCATGCTGTACAGGAAGTAAATGGCCACCGTTACCGCCATCCACACGCTGAACACGACAAACGTCGTATGCGGCAAATCGCGCATGATGTACAGGCACGCCAGGATGCTCATGCCGGGAATCACATACGGGCCGAACGGCACGCTGAAGCCTTCGATGCGGTTGGCGCCCTGCTTGTGGCGCAGCACGGGCACGGCAACCGAGACGACCATGAAGGCGGTCAGGGTGCCGATGCTGACCATGTCCCACAAATAAGTGGCATCGATGGAGCCGGCCACCACGGCCACCACCAGGCAGACGATGATGGTATTGCTGACTGGCACCAGCGTGCGCGGGTGGATCTTCTGGAACGACTTCGGGATCAGGCCGTCGCGGCTGACGGCAAACAGGATACGCGTCTGGCCGTAAATCGTCACCAGGGTCACGCTGAAGACGGAAATGACGGCGCCGGCCGACAGCACGAGGGCGGGCCAGGTCTTGCCCGTGACGTTTTGCAGGATCACCGCCAGGCCCGCTTCCTGGCCTTCGAACAATTTTGCCTGTTGCGCACCGAGCGCGGCCACGGCCACCAGCAGGTAAAACACGGTGACGATAAGCAAGGCACCGAGGATGCCGCGCGGCACATTGCGCGTGGGATTTTTCACTTCGTCGCCTGCGGTGGCCACCGTATCGAGGCCGATGAAGGAGAAGAACACGGTGCCGGCCGCGGCGGTGACGCCCGTCATGCCGGCAAAGCCCTTGCTATTGTCAGTATTAAAGAAGGGGAAAAAGTTGTCGGCATTGAATCCGGAAAACGCGATGACGACAAAAAACACCAGGATCGCCAGCTTGATGATGACCATGATGGCATTCATCAGGGCCGATTCCTTGGCGCCGCGCAGCAGCAAGAAGCCGCACATGCAGATCAAAAAGATCGGCGGCAGGTTGATGTGGCCGGCATGAAACTCCATGCCATGCGGGCCAGAAACGATCATCGGCGTGCGCAGCATCTCGGGAATGTGCCAGCCGAAGGCATTTTCCAGGAAGTTGTTCAGGTAGGACGACCAGCCGATGGCCACGGCACTGCCCGCCAACCCGTATTCGAGCAGCAAGCAGGCGGCCATGATGAAGGCAAGAAACTCACCCACGGTGGCGTAGGCAAACGAATACGAGGAGCCGGAGGCGGGAATGCGGAACGACAGCTCCGCGTAGCACAAGGCCGTCAAGCCGGCCGTGATGGCGGCGATCAGGAAAGACAGGACGACCGAAGGGCCCGCCTTGGGGACGGCTTCGACCATGGTAAAGAAAATGCCCGTGCCGATGGTGGCGCCGACGCCGATCATGGTGAGGGAAAACAGGCCGATGGACCGGCTCAAGCCGCTGCTGCTGAGGCCTTCACCATAGTCGACCGTGGTATCGATCGGCTTGGTGCGGCAAAGTTTCTGGACCAGGGTTTGGCTCACTAGCATTCCTTTATGAGGCATACGTATTTTCGTACGACGGGTAAAAAGACTTGAAACGGCGCTCCGGCCCTACCTGGCAAAAAACCGGAAAGATCGCGTCCATTTTCAAAACTAAGCGATTATAGGGCTTTCATCGGCTCAGCTAAACAGAACTTTGATGCAAGGAAACAACGCCAGGCGTGCGCCAGTAAAGTCGCAGGAGTGCTGGCGAAGAAGAAATTGCTTGTATGAAAGAAAAAGCGCGCCGCTGCAGGAGCAGGGGCGCGCTTTTGACTCAGCTCAACTACGCTGGCTTACTTCTTGACGTGTGGCGCATCGGCCGGTGGCCAGCCTGCTTCGTAGCCTTGCGGCACGTCGTCGCGGCGGTCTTTCGGCGCCAGACCCAGCACGTAGTACAGCACCGTCAGCAGGATCAGCCAGGCTGGTCCGACCATCAGGGCGATGCGCGTATCAGGGAAATACGCCATCAGGCCGATCACCAGCGCCAGGAAGGCCAGCGAAATCCAGGAACCGTACGGTGCGAACGGCATGCGGAAGGCCAGGTTCTTGATTTCCAGCGGCGTCAAGGTCTTGCGGAACTGGATCTGCGTGACCAGGATCACGCCCCAGGTCCAGACGGCGCCGAAGGTAGAAATCGAGGTGACCCAGATAAACACTTTTTCCGGCACCAGGTAGTTCAGCAGCACGCCCAGCAACAGCGCGAAGACGGACACCAGGATGGCGCGGCGCGGCACGCCGCTGGCCGTGGTTTCCGCAAACGCCTTCGGCGCCTGGCCTTGCAGCGCCAGGTTGTACAGCATGCGACCGGTGCTGAAGATGCCGCCATTGCACGACGACAAGGCCGCCGTCAGCACGACGAAGTTGATGATGCCGGCGGCCGTCTTGATGCCCAGGCGTTCGAACGTCATCACAAAGGGACTGCCGGTGGTGCCGATTTCATTCCATGGGTAAATCGACAGGATGACGAACAGCGCGCCGACATAGAAAATCAGGATGCGCCAGAACACCGAATTGATAGCGTCCGGAATCGATTTCTTCGGGTTGGCCGCTTCGCCGGCCGTCAGGCCGATCATTTCCACGCCCAGATAGGCAAACATCACCATCTGCAGCGACATCAGCACGCCTTGCGCGCCATTCGGGAAGAAACCGCCATGCGTCCACAGGTTCGAGATGCCGATGGCCACGCCATCGTTGCCCAGACCGAAGACGATCATGCCCGTGCCGCCGATGATCATCAGGATGATGGTGACCACCTTGATCAGGGCGAACCAGAATTCAAACTCGCCGTAAGCTTTCACGGCCAGCAGGTTGATCGCGCCCATGGAGCCCAAGGCCGCCAGGGCCCAGATCCAGCGCGGCACGTCGGGGAACCAGATGCCCATGTAGATGGCGACGGCGGTAATTTCCGCCACACAGGTGACGAGCCACAGGAACCAGTAGTTCCAGCCCGTCAGATAGCCTTGCAGGGGACCCAGGTAATCCTGGGCATAGCGGCTGAAAGAACCGGCCACGGGATTGTGCACGGCCATTTCGCCCAGCGCGCGCATGATCATGAAGATGACCGCGCCACCGATGATGTACGACAGCATGATGCCGGGACCGGCCATCTTGATGGCGTTGCCGGAACCCAAAAAGAGGCCCACGCCAATCGCGGCGCCCAGCGCCATCAGGCGGATTTGCCGCTCGCCCAGGCCGCGGTGCAAGCCTTGTTCACTCGTTTTCATTACGTGTCTCCGTTTTTTTCTTGAATACACCGATCCCTGCCTCCAATGGCGGTTCCGCTCTTGCTGGAAAGGAGGAAACGGTGCGCCGGCGACAAGCGCCGGCATGTGCAGATGATCAGGCCAGTTCGGCGATCAGTTCGATCTCGACGCAAGCACCCAGCGGGATTTGCGCCACGCCGAAGGCCGAGCGGGCATGCTTGCCGCTGTCGCCGAAGACTTCGACGAACAGTTCCGAGGCGCCATTGGTCACCAGGTGCTGTTCCGTGAAGGTGGAGGTGGAATTGACCAGGCTCATGACCTTGACGATGCGTTTGACCTTGTTCAAGTCGCCGCCACAGGCGTCTTGCAAGGTGGCGATCAGTTCGATGGCGATGCCGCGCGCAGCGATCTTGCCTTCTTCCGTGGTGACGTCCTTGCCTAGTTGTCCAACCCAGACCTTGCCATCCTTCTTGGCCAGGTGGCCGGACAGGAAGACGGTATTGCCCGTGCGGGCATGCATCACGTAGGCAGCAGCTGGCGCGGCAACGACTGGCAGTTCAATGTTGAGGGCTTTGAGTTTTTCGTAAAACGACATGCTATTTCTCCAAGAAAACAATATAAGCGAAACCAAAATTCATGCACGGCAGGGCACGGAGGAGGACGCCCTGGCAGCGCGGTAGTGACCGACAACAGTGCCAGATTAAACGTCATCATATTGGTGAACGAGCAGTTTTAGTTCACAAATAGGCCCGGTTATTCAGTGGATTATACCGACAATCAAACAAAATTCAGCATTGGTTCATGAAGCATGCTCTACAGGCATCGAGCGTGACTTTTTTCATTAAATTGTCACTTGTGCAATGTCAAGCCCTCCGGGTCAAGGTTTATGGCCTTTAGAAATGCCTGGTCGTGCGAAACCACAAGTAACGCCCCCTGAAATTGCAGCAGCATCTGCTCGAGCGCCTGCAGGCTGGCCAGGTCCAGATGATTGTCGGGTTCATCGAGCAACAGCAGTTGCGGCGGCGCCTGCGCATACAGTTCGGCCGCCAGCGCCACCTTCATGCGCTCGCCGCCGCTGAGCAAACGGCTGGGCATGGTGGCGCGCGCGCCGGCAATGCCCAGCAGCGCCAGCCGCGTGCGCAGCTCGCCTTCCGGCACAACGCTGTTGCGTGCTTGCAAGCGCTGCACGGCGCTCCGCTCGCCTTCCCGCAGGCCCGCGTGCTGATCCAGCCAGGCCACCTGCGCATGGCAGCGCAGCGCGCCGCTGGCCGGTGCCAGCTGTCCGGCGATCACGCGCAGCAGGGTCGACTTGCCGCTGCCATTGTCGCCCGTCACGGCCAGGCGGCGCGGCCCGCTGAGTACCAGGTTGATCGCGTGCGCCTGGCCATGCGGCAAGACCACATCGCGCAATTCCAGCAGCAATTTGCCATTCGGCACCAGGCTCTCGGGCGCCAGCAGCAGCCGTTCGACCTCGGGCGCACAGCGCGCGCTGGCGTCCATCACCCTTTGCTGGCGCGCCTGCTGCGCCTCTTGCGCGCGCAGGCGCAGCTTGCCCTGGCTATCCTGGCTTTTCTCCTTGCGCGCGTCGAGCAGCAGCTTGCTTTGATTGCCTTCGCGGCCATCCCGTTCACCACGCACCACCCTTTTCTGCTGGCGTTCGGCCTGCTGCTGCGCCTCGCGCTGTTCGCGTCTGGCACCGGCCTTTTCCGCTAGCAGGGCGGCAACGTAGCCGGCCTGCTCCAGTTCCCGCTGCTGCGCATACCAGGCGTAATTGCCGCCATAGCTGCGCAAGCCCTGCGGCGACAGCTCGACGATGGCATCGACGTGCTGCAGCAAGGCGCGGTCATGGCTGATCAACAGCAAGCCGCCGGGCCAGCGCGCCATCTGCGCCACCAGGCGGGCGCGCTGCTGAGCATCAAGGTGGTTGCTCGGTTCATCGAGCACCAGCCAGTCCGCCTGCGACAGCCAGGCACCCTGCAAGGCGATGCGCTGGCGTTCGCCACCGCTGAGGCGACTCGTCGGCGTGTCGGCATCGACATGGCCTAAATCGAGCGCATCGAGCGCCTGGCGCAAACGGGCGTGGGCATCCCAGCGCTCGCCCACCAGGGCGTAGTCGACCTCGTCGATGCTGCCGGCGGCGATGCGTGCCAGCGCGGCCAGCACCTCCTGCATGCCGGCGAGCGCCGCCACGCTGGGGTAGCGTTGCGGATCGAGCTCCTGCGCCACGTAATGCACGCTGCCGTCGCAGCGCACGGCGCCAGAAGACGGCTGCGCCTGGCCCGCCAGCAGGCGCGCCAGCACGCTCTTGCCCACGCCGTTATCGCCGACGAGGCCGATACGTTGCGGGGCAAAGGCAAATTGCAAATCAGAAAACAGGGTGCGTCCATCGGGCAGCACAAAGGAAAGACGGTCGAGTTGTAGTAATGCAGGCATGGATACTCCTTGAGCAAGGCTGGCGAACCCGCGCGGCGCAATGCTGCGCTGGCGGGAAGGGCGAGGCCGTGCACAGCACGGCAGTATCAATGGCGCATGTCGAAGCGTCCTGGAGAAATGGGGAAGAAGCGTCAGTGTAGCAGAGCAGGTCTCTTAGCGCTGGCCCAGGGTGGTGTCGCCGAACAGGTTCTTGTACTCGCGCGGCTGCGAGCGCCAGTACTGCGGTGGCGCCGACACTTGCGCACCCAGCTGGGCCGCCGCATGCCAGGGCCAGCGCGGGTCGAACAGGATGGCGCGCGCCAGCGCCACCATGTCGGACTGGCCATTGGCGATGATATCTTCCGCCTGCTGCGCTTCCGTGATCAAGCCCACGCTAATCGTAGGCAAGCCGCTGTCGCGCTTGATGCGTTCGGCAAACGCCACCTGGTAACCCGGTCCCACAGGAATCTGCTGCTGTGGCGAAATGCCGCCACTGGAGACGTGGATGAAATCGGCGCCCAGTTGCTTGAGTTCCTGCGCAAAGCGCACGCTTTGCTCGATTTCCCAGCCGCCCTCGACCCAGTCGGTGGCGGAAAGGCGCACGCCCACGGCCACCGTGGCCGGCACGGCGGCGCGCACGGCTTCATAGATTTCCAGCGGAAAGCGCATGCGGTTGTCCAGGCTGCCGCCATACGCATCGGTGCGGTGATTCGACAGGGGCGACAGGAACTGGTGCAGCAGATAGCCGTGCGCCGCGTGCAGTTCGATGCCCTCAATACCGAGCGCATGCACGCGCTGGGCGGCCGCGACAAAGGCGCCCTTGATTTGCAACAAGCCCATCTCGTCGAGGGCGAGCGGCACCGTTTCGCCCGGTGCGTGGGCAATGGCGGACGGCGCCACCGTTTGCCAGCCGCCGTCGGCCAGGTGCACGCAGGCGCCGCCGTCCCATGGCGCGCGGCTCGACGCCTTGCGTCCCGCGTGGCCCAGTTGCACCACCAATGGAATCGGAGAATGATGGCGGATCGCCTGCACCACCTTGGCCAGCGCCGTTTGATTCGCATCCGACCACAGGCCCAGGTCATCGGCCGAGATGCGTCCCTCGGGCGAGACGGCCGTCGCTTCCGTCATCAGCAAGCCCGCGCCGGACAGGGCCAGGTGGCCCAGGTGGATCATGTGCCAGTCGGTGGCGTTGCCATTGTCGGCCGAGTACTGGCACATGGGCGCAATGGCGATGCGGTTGGCCACCTGCAGCGGCCCCAGTGCATACGGCGTGAATAGCTGGCTCATGGCGGACTTTCGGAAAGGGGGAAGCACCGATTCTACTGCGCTTTGGACAGCAGGGCTTACACCTGCTTACGTTTGATACAGCGCAAGGGCTAGCCTTGGGCAGGCGCGGCCGCTAATCTGGACACATCAATAACACCGGCAATACCACCCCAGGAGAACACATGAACACGACGACCACCGCCAGCCGCATCCACCCCTTGATGGCCGGCGCCGCCATTTCCGTGACGGTCCTGTGCCTGGTCGGCGCGGCGTCCATCGCCGGCATCCTGCCCAATTCGCGGGCGAATGTGCCGGCCGCAGCGGCCGCACCTGCCGACGTGGCGGCCCTGGCAGCGCCTGTGGCCGCACCGGTTGCCGCGCCCGTCGTCGCACAAGCTGCCCCGGCGCCAGCCCCAGCACCCGTCGTGCACAAGCGCGTCGTGCACCACACGCCAGTGGCACAGGCGCGTCCTGCCTACAATAACAACAACGATGGCTACCGCGACACGGCCTACCGCGAACCGGTGCGCCAGCAGCAGCCAGTGCCTGCGCCGGCACCGGCACAACCGAACTACGTGGGCATCGGCACGGGTGCCGTTATCGGCGGCTTGATCGGCAATCAGGTCGGTGGCGGCCGCGGCAAGGCGCTGGCGACGGTGGCCGGCGTGATCGGCGGCGGCATGCTGGGCAATGCGGTGCAGAACCAGGTTGAGCAGCAACCGCAACGTTAATCGTAAGGTCCCAGATAGTCGAGCTTGCCCACGGCCACGCCATTGTTTCTGAGAATGGCGTGGACCATGGAGACGTGAAAATAGAAGTTCGGCAAGGCAAAGCCGAGCAGGTAATCGTCGCCCGAGAATTTCTTGCCCTCGTCTGTCCAGTTCAGCACGACTTCCTTCTGCGCGCTGCCAGCCATCTGGCCCGCGTTGACGCTGTCGATGTAGGCGATGGTGTTGGCGATGCGCTCTTGCAGCTGCTCGAACGACGCTTCGTTATCCTCGAACTTCGGCGCCGGCACGCCGCTCAGGCGCTCGACCGACATCTTCGACGTATCGCTGGCGCGCTGCACCTGCGCCGTCAAGTCCAGCATGTCGGGCGCCAGCTGCGCGCCCAGTAAAATCTCGGGCACGATGCCATCTTCCTCCACGTGCGCTTGCGCTTTTTCCAGCAGGGCCGAAACGACCCGCAAGCCGCGGATGAAGACGGGAATGGTTGCCTGATACATAGACACGGACATGGCGAACTCCTGATAGTGAACGATGAGCCAGTGTACCCGAGGCGCCGCCTGCGGGTGCGCACCGAACGCCAGGCAAAAAAATGGCGCCAAACGGGTTTCCCCGGCTGGCGCCAAATGCTGTGTGAAGGCTGGACGATCAGGCCACGCGCACCACCATCAAGCCGGCGCGCAAGCCCACGCGCACGTCCGGGTTCGGGAATACCACCAGCTCTTCTGCGTGCCGCACCGTGTAGACGTGCTCGCCATCGCTGGCGATCACGGCGTGCTGCGGCAGCGACGTAAAGTTTTGCGTGCTGCGGTCAAACGCCATGCGGAATTCATCGCTGTGCTTGATGATTTCCTGCGCCACCTTGAACACGTGCGGTTGCGCCTTGACGGGCTGCGCAGGCAGCCCACGCAGCAAGCCATCGAGCGCCCGCGACACGTCGTCGAACAGCGATAAATCGTTCTGCCCCAGAGTGCCCACGCGGCCCAGCTCCACCGTGCTGGCGGCCGCACCGCAATGTTCGGCCGAATAATAACTATACGTGCCGGCCGACTGCGGGTTCATGATGATGGCGCCGATGGCCGCCTGGCCCAGCCAGGCTATCAGCTGCGCCTTGGCGTCGTCGGCCACCAGGTCCGGCACGATGGCAAACGTGGGGTACACGGAAGGCCGGATGGCCGTGTGCAAATCCAGGTGCCAGCGCACGGGACCGGCCGCTGCAAAGAACGCTGTTGTCGCAGCGATCATTTCATCGGCGCGCGCGCTTTCCGCCGCTTGCGCCAAACTCCCCCGCACGGGGCGGAACATGCGATTCAGGTCGGCGTCGATGAAACGCTTGCCGGCCCGGATCGCATCGACATTGCCCACACAGACGAGCAGGTCGACGGCCAGCATCGACGCATCGCGCGACAGCGCGTCGAGCAGATGCGCCAGCACTTCGATCGGCCCCGTCTCATCGCCATGCACGCCCACCGAGACGGCCACGCTGGCGCGCCCCGCATCGGCTTGCGGCTTGACGACTTGCAGCATGCCCGGCGCCGGCAAGGCCACCGTGAAACCGGCGTTGGCAAACAACTGCGCCACGCCGCTGAAATCGGCCTGCGCCAGCGCCTGCACGGCTGGCGGCAAGCCGCCAGCGCCCGGTCCAACTTGTCGTACTGCTTGCGTCATTACACCGCCGCTTCCACTGTCACTTTATTCACAGCCTCGGAGAGCGTCCACACGTCCAGCATGGCTTGCTCCAGTTCCGTCGCCGCCACATACGCCGACAAGCCCAGCGCGCCCGTCACCGCATCGACGGCCTGGCCCGCATTGCCTTGCCCGGCACGCGCCAGCACCTGCGTCAGCAGACGCTGTTGCGTGCGGCGCAGCGCTTGCTGCGCGTAGTTGCGCAACTGTTCCTGCGATTTGCCTTGCGCGGCCAGCTTCAGGCCACGCTCCAGCGTATCGATGCCCGCCTGGCTGCGCAGGGCCAGGCCCACTTGCAGGAAGGCCGCCAGGTCCATCGCCGCAGGACGCGGCACGGACAGGGCCGGGAACAGGAAGCCGGCGACGACTTCCAGCGCGTCGACCGCATCCCACGCTTGCACGAAGGCCGGCGTCAAACCCGGCACCAGCGCCGCTTCGGACTTGATGCCAACGGCTTGCAGCAGTTCGCGCTTCGATTCCGCACCAAACAAACGCGTCAGTTCGGCCAGGCCGGCGCCACGCAATTGCTCGGCCGGCACGGACAAGACGCCCGCGATCATGGTCTGCTGCAGCACGCGCGTTTGCGCGTCGACCTTGATCGACACGGCACGCGGAATCGTCAAGGCATCCGCATCGAGCGCGTCGAAGACGGGCGCCAGATTCAGCGCCACCCAGGCCTGGCCCCAGGCCAGGATCACGGCCGACTCGTCCACGCCATGTTCTGCCGCCAGGTTGCGGATCATCAGCGGGCCGCAGCGGTTGATCACTTCATTGGCCAGCACGGTCGCCAGGATAGCGTTGGCCAGCGGGTGGTCGAGCGCCGAACGGGTTTCCACCAGCAGCGACGGGAAGTACGGTTTCAAGACCGGTTCGGCCCAGGTTTCATCCGTCAACGGCAGCGCGGACAAGATGCGCTTGAAGCGGTTCTTCACGTTGGCGATCACCACCGCCAGTTCCGGCGTGGTCAGGCCACGGTTATCCAGCTTGCGGCGCGCCAGTTCGGCCACCGAAGGCAGTTGCTCCAGCTCGCGCGACAGGGCACCCTCTTCTTCCAGGCTGGCGATCAGCGCGGCATAGCCATCCTGCACCGCGCTTTCGCTTTGCGCCTGCAACTCGCGCAACAGCAAATGCGTCTGCTGCGTGTTGTCGCGCAAGACCAGGCGCTCGACGTCGTCCGTCATCGCATACAGCTCGCGATTGCGTTCCGCTTCCGTCAGCTTGCCCGCATTGACTTCCACGTCCAGCCAGATTTTCACGTTCACTTCATGGTCCGAGCAATCCACGCCGGCCGAATTGTCGATCGCATCGGTGAAGATGCGCCCACCCGTCAGCGCGAACTCGATGCGGCCTGCCTGCGTCGCACCCAGGTTGCCGCCTTCGGCCACCACTTTCACGCGCAGCTCATTGCCGCTGACGCGGATATGGTCGTTGGCGCGGTCCTTCACCTGGGCGTGCGTCTCGGTCGATGCCTTGATATAGGTGCCGATGCCGCCGTTGTAGAACAGATCCACCGGCGACTTCAGGATGCGGTGCATCAGTTCTTCCGGCGCCAGCGAGGTTTCCGCGATATCGAGCGCGGCGCGGATTTGCGGCGACAGCTCGATGGTGCGCGCGGAACGCGGATACACGCCGCCGCCTGCCGAGATCAATTCCTTGTTGTAGTCGTCCCACGAAGAGCGCGGCAAGGCGAACAGGCGCGCGCGTTCGTCGAACGAGACGGCGACGTCCGGTGTCGGGTCGAGGAAGATGTGGCGGTGGTCGAATGCGGCCACCAGTTTCAGCTGGCGCGACAGCAATACGCCGTTACCGAACACGTCGCCGGACATGTCGCCCACGCCGACCATGGTGATCGGCGTGGTGTTCAAGTCGTGGTCCATTTCATAGAAGTGGCGCTTCACGGCTTCGAATGCGCCCTTGGCCGTGATGCCCAGCTTCTTGTGGTCATAACCGTTCGAGCCGCCCGAGGCGAACGCGTCGCCGAGCCAGAAACCGCGCTGCACGGCGATGCCGTTGGCGATGTCCGAGAACGTGGCCGTGCCCTTGTCGGCGGCGACCACCAGGTAAGGATCGGCTTCATCGAAGCAGACGGTATCGACCGGCGGCACGATATTGCCCAGCGAACGGTTGTCCGTCACTTCCAGCAGGCTGGAAATGAACAGGCGATACACGGCTTCGCCTTCGGCCGCGATGGTTTCGCGCACGGCGTCCTTCGGCATCATCTTGCAGACAAAACCGCCCTTCGCGCCGGCCGGCACGATGACGGCGTTTTTGACCATCTGGGCTTTCACCAGGCCCAGCACTTCGGTGCGGTAGTCTTCCATGCGGTCGGACCAGCGCAAGCCGCCACGGGCGACAGGGCCGCCGCGCAGGTGCACGCCTTCAAAGCGGCGCGAGAAGACAAAAATCTCGCGGTAAGGACGCGGTTCCGGCACCAGCGCCAGGCTGCTGGTGTCGAACTTGAAGATGATCTTGTCGCCGGCTTGATTGTTCTGGAAATAGCTGGTGCGCAGGGTGGCGGCCATCAGGTCGGCCAGCGCACCGAGAATTTCCTCGGTATCGGCGTGGTTCACGGATGGCAGGCCGGCCTTGATGGTGGCGATCGCCTCCAGGGCGGCCGCGTGCTGCGCGTCGGACAGCGCGGGATCGAAGCGTTGCAGGAAGGCGTCAACCAGGGCTTTCACGTGGGCCGGCTGCTTGCGCAGGCTTTCGGCAATGTAGCGCACCGAGAAGCGGCTGCCCGTCTGGCGCCAGTAGCTGGTGTAGGCGCGCACCAGCTGCACTTCGCGCGTCGACAAACCGCCTTCGATGACCAGGCCATTCAGGCGGCCATCTTCAGCTTCATCATTGAACAGGGCAGCAAACAGTTCCTGCGCCACGGCGACGACGGATGGCTGTGCCAGTTTCGCCGCGCTGGCGGCATCGACCGTCAGGCTGGTGACGAAATAGCGCGTGCCGTCCGGTGGCGAAATCGAGAAGGCCTGCTCGCGGTCGATGGCCACGCCCGCATTGTGCAGGGCCGGCAGGATGGCCGACAGCGGCGGCACCTTGTTGGCCGAATGCAGGCGGATGGTGGTGACGGCACCCGTCTCGATGCGCACGGCCACATGCGATGGGTCGGTGTTGCGCAGGATGGTGTCGAGATCGCGGAAGGCGACGGCCGGCGCGGTGGCGGCAACGTAATCGAGCGGCAAGGTGGCACAGAGTTTGCGCAGGCTGGTGCGCAGGGCCACGTCGGGCACGGCGTCGGCCACGGCGGCAAAGCCGTTATGCCAGCCATCGAGCACGCTAAGGAGCGGCTGTTCGATATCCGTTTCCAGGTCCAGCGGGTAACGGGCGGCATGCGCGATCAGGTAGACGCGCGCCAGGGGACCGTCGGCCACCAGGGTTTGCGTGCTCACGTGCGTGGCGCCGGAACTGGCTTGCAGGGCTTTTGCCAGGCTCGATGCCACGCTGGCGCTGTAGCGCTCGCGCGGCAGGTAGACCAGCACGTTCAGGTGGCGCGCGTACACGTCGCGGCGCGCAAAGACCTTGGTGCGCGGCTGCTTGTACAGCGACACGACGGCGCCGCACACTTGCGCCAGCCAGTCGAGATCCGCTTCCAGCGCTTCGGTGCGCGGCAGGGATTCGAGGATTTCGCGGAATTTCTCGGCGCGGAAGCCTTGCTGGCGTACGCCGGCCAGGCTCAGTACCTTGGCCACGCGGCCGCGCGCAAACGGCAGCGCCGCCAGCGGGGTGGAATTGCCGGCGCGGGTGAACAGGCCGACAAAGCAATGCTCGCCCAGGATCGCGCCTTGCGCATCCATGTCGCGCACGCCGATGAAATCGAGCTGCTGGTCGCGGTGCAAAGTGCCCGCCACGTCGGCCTTGACGATGGACAGCGCCGATTCGCGCTTGGCCAGGGTGTCGAAGTCGCCGGGAATATTCGCCAGGCAGGTGCTGTAGACGGGGTGGGCCGTATCCTGCAGCACGCCGACGCGGCTCGGGATGTCGCGTTCGAGTTCGCGCACGCCCGGCTTGACGCGGTAGTACGCATAGCCGAACACTTCAAAGCCGCCGCTGCGGGCCCATTCCAGGAAGGCGGCGACTTCCGCGCCTTCTTCGCCATGCTGGACAGCAGCCACGGCGACGGAGGCCAGGCGCTCGCCCATGGCGGCAGCATCGCGGCGCACGACGGCGGCGTCACGCGCGACCATCTCCAGGGCGGCGACCAGCGCAGCCAGGGCTTCCGGCGCCAGCTCTTCGTCGAGCAGTACCAGCACATACGATTCGAGCGGGTCGCCAGGCTGGCGCACCGCTTCGACGCTGCCGTCAGCGGCGCGGCGCACGGGCAACACGGTGTTCATCACGCCGCGCACGGCCAGGTGCTGGCGGCGCATGGCCATGACGATGGAGTCGACCAGGTAAGGCATGTCTTCGTTCAGGATCAGCAAGGCGCTCGCCATGCCGCCACGGCCATCCGCATAACGCAGGGTGGCGATTTGGCAGCCGCTGCCGGTGCGCTTGGCCGCTTGCGTAAAACCGTCGACCAGCACGGGCGCCAGGCTGTCGGGCGCGATATCGGCCAGGTCTTCGGCGTCGAGCGAGTCGAGCCATGCCTGCACCAGTTGTACGACAGGCGCTGCCGCCTTGTTCGCATTGCCGGCCGCGTTAATCAGCTCCAGCGTTTGTGTGCGCAAATCTTGTGGCGTGTGATTCATCTTGCATCTCCATTACGGTAATGTGAATGTCCAACGCTGTCGTTCGGGCTTGTGGCTGGGCGGCAGCGGTGTCAAGAGACGGGGGTCGCCCGTCCAATTCTGTCTGTGTTGCGGATAGTCTGTCTCGGATTTTTTCTGTGTTTTTTCTATCGCCTACAAGTCGTACAATCCAGGTAAGTTGAGGATGATCGTCAATTCTTCAAGCGCCGCATGCACTTCCAGCGCCAGCTGCGGGTCAGCCAGGTCGCCCGGCTCCAGATGGTCGCGGTAGTGCTTCTCCACCCACTGCACCAGCCGATGGTACAGCGTTTCCGTCATGATCACGCCCTGGTGCATGGCGCGCGCTTCGGTTTGCGTCAGGGCCACGCGCAAACGCAGGCAGGCGGGCCCGCCGCCGTTGCGCATGCTCTGGCGCAGGTCGAAATGAATCAGTTCATCGATGGGTCCACCGCTGGCCACCAGGCCTTCCAGGTAGCGCGACACAGCGCGGTTTTCCTGGCACTCTTGCGGTATCACCAGCGCCATCTTGCCGCCCTCTTTCGTCAGCAACTGGCTGTTGAACAGATAGCTGGTCACCGCATCCTGGATCGGTACCTGGCCCGTGTCCACGCGCAGAGCATCCAGTTGCGCACCGGTGGCGGCGACGGCGCGGTGCAGCTGCGACAGGCTCGCCTCTTCATCGGCAAACGCCTGCTCGTGATAGAACAGCACATTGCCATTGCCGACGGCGATGACGTCGTTATGGAACACGCCCTGGTCGATCACCTCGGGATTCTGCTGCACGTACACGGTGCGTTTTGCATCGAGGCCATGCAGGCGCGCCACGGCTTGCGACGCTTCCAGGGTCTGGCGCGCCGGATAGCGCTTCGGCGACGGCGCGGAAGGATCGAACTCCACCCGGCCATACACGAACAACTCCACCGATGGCGCGCCGTGGCTGGCGCCCAAACGTGTGTGGTTGGCCGCGCCCTCGTCGCCAAAGGCGGGCGTGGACGGCAGCGCGTCGTGCACGGCAAAGTGTTTTTCGTCACTGAAGATGGCGCGCAAGCTGCGCGCCGACTGCGCGTGCTCGAAGGCGCGGTGCAGCTTGTTATTCAGGTTGGCGGCCGTAAAATGCACGCGGCCATCCTGCGTGTCGGCCGACGGGCTGACCGTGGCGGCGTTCGCCGTCCACATGGGCGAGGCCGAATAGGCGCAGGCCAGAATCACAGGGGATTCCTTGCAGGCGCGCGCCAGCACCTCGGCGTCCGTGCCCGTGAAACCGATACTGCGCAGCAGGCGGAAATTGGGCCGGTCCTGCGGCGGCAGCAAGGCTTGCGCAAAGCCGCGCGCGGCCAGCGCACGCATCTTGGCCAGACCCTGCAAGGCGGCCTGCTTCGGATTCGAAGCGCTTTTCACATTGCTGAACGAGGCCACATTGCCGAACGACAGGCCGGCATAGTTATGCGATGGCCCGACCAGGCCGTCAAAATTGTATTCGCGCGTGCTGTGCATGGGAACTCCTTAAAAATTCAGGCCGGGCGACAGCTTGGCCGGCATTTCCAGCGCGCTGTTTTCGATCGAGGCGACCGGGTAGGCGCAGTAATCGGCCGCGTAATAGGCGCTCGGACGGTGGTTGCCCGACTTGCCGATGCCGCCGAACGGCGCCGTGCTGGCCGCGCCCGTGGTCGGGCGGTTCCAGTTGATGATGCCGGCGCGCGCGCGCGTTTGAAACAGCTGCCACAGCGCCGCATCGTCGGACAGGAGCGCGGCGGCCAGGCCGAATTCGGTGGCGTTGGCAGCCTTCAGGGCAGCGTTGAAATCGGCCACGCGGATCACTTGCAGCAGTGGACCGAACCACTCTTCGTCGGGGATGCCGACAGCGTTGGTAACGTCGACGATGCCGGCCGTCACAAAACCCGCCGCGGGGTTCAACTGGCGCATCTGCAGCAGGGTGGTGCCGCCCTTGGCAACCATGTCCGCCTGCGCCTGTACCAGGCGCGCGGCCACGGCGCTCGACACGACAGGCCCCATGAAAGGCTGCGGCTGCGCGTCGGACGCGCCGATGCCCAGTTTCGCCGCCACTTCCACCAGACGCGCCACAAACGCTGCGCCGGCGGCGTTATCTTGCACTACCAGACGGCGCGCGCAGGTGCAGCGCTGGCCGGCCGACACAAAAGCGGAGAAGATCGCGTGGTGCACGGCGGCGTCGACATCCTGCACATCCCATACGACCAGGGCATTGTTGCCACCCATTTCCAGCGCCAGCATCTTGCCCGGCTGACCGCCGAACTGGCGGTGCAGGCTGATGCCCGTCTGGCACGAACCCGTAAACAGCACGCCGTCGAGGTGCGCATTCGCGCCCAGGGCCACGCCCGTGTCGCGCCCGCCGTTGACGAGGTTGACGACGCCATTCGGCAAGCCGGCCTGCTGCCACAGCTGCACGGTTTTGATGGCAGTGCGCGGCGCATATTCGCTGGGTTTGAAAACGATGGTGTTACCGGCGATCAGGGCTGGCACGATGTGGCCATTCGGCAGGTGACCAGGGAAATTGTACGGGCCAAAGACGCCGAACACGCCATGCGGGCGGTGGCGCAGCACGGCGTCGCCATCGGCGATCTTGCTTTGCGTGATGCCCGTGCGCGCGTGGTAGGACTGCACCGAGATATCGATCTTGTTGGCCATGGTGGCCACTTCCGTGCGCGACTCCCACAAGGGTTTACCCACTTCTTCCGAGATCAGCAGCGCCAGCGCTTCCGCATGCTCCTTCAGCAGTTCGCGAAAGCGCACGCAGATGGCGATGCGTTCTTCGACGGGCGTATCGGCCCACGCTTCAAAGGCGGCGCGGGCGGCCTGGCAAGCCTCTTCGACCTGCGTTGGCGTCGCTTCCAGGCTGGCCCAGGTTTGCTTGCCGTTCGACGGGTCGATGGTCAGCAGTTCACGGCCCGTGCCTGGCAGCCAGGCGCCGTTGATGAAGTTCGATTGCATGGTATTCACATTAGACATGGGGATGCTTCCTCGGGTTGAGTGACAAGGTACGCACGGTGTCGCCGTGATGGCAACGCAGCAGGTGCAATTCATCGTCATCGAGCGCGATCTTGCCGCTATGCGGATTGGCGCTGGTGACGATCATGCGGAAATCTTTCAAGTCGGTGTTCGACACCAGGTAAGGCTCGGCCTGGGCGAGGTCGCCGCACACTTCAGGCGCGGCCTCTGCGTCGAGTATGGCCGGCATGCTGTCGCGCATGGCGCGCAGTTCTGACACGCGCGCCTGCAGCACGGGACCAGCGTCGAAAATGTCGACATAACCTTCGAAGTGCAAGCCTTCCTGTTCCAGCAGGCGGCGCGCGGGCGCCGTGCTCAGATGCACCTTGCCGATGACTTCCTGCGCTTCGTCGGGCAGGTAGGCCACGTACATGGGCTGGCGCGGCATCAGTTCGGCGATGAAGGATTTTTTGCCCAGGCTCGTCAAGTCGTCGACGTGGTGGAAATCCATCTTGAAGAAGTGGCGGCCCAGGCCTTCATAGAACGGCGAGCTGCCGTCCGGCGCCTGGTAGCCGCGCATTTCGGCGATCAGCTTTTCTGTGAACAGGTGCGGGAACTGGGCGATGAACAGGAAGCGGCTTTTCGACAGCAACTTGCCGTTGTTGCCGCTGCGGTAATCGGGGTGCAAAAACAGCGAGCACAGCTCCGTGCTGCCCGTCAGGTCATTCGACAGGTACAGCGTTTCCATGCGCGTAAACACGTCGAGCTCGCGGCTCGAATGCACGAGGGTGCCGATGCGATAGTTATAGAACGGCTCTTCCAGGCCCACGGCGCCCTTGATGGCGCACACGCCGGCCAGGCGGCCCGTATCCGTATCCTCCATGACGAACATGTAGTCGCGCTTTTCGGGCGCGATGGTTTCGGCGAACGAGGCGCAGGCAATGGCCAGGCGGTCGCCCAGCATTTTCATGTCCGGCTTGAGGGTGGTCATGCCGGTGCCGACCTGGCTGGCCAAGCCGTACAGGGCGTCCAGGTCAGAAGCGTTGATGGCGCGTACTACTAGCATAATGTTCTCTCGGTTAAATACGCACGCAAATGACGCTGTCGCCTTCGGCCACGGCCAGCGCTTCGAGCAGCTCGGGCGGCAAGCCGACGGTGTCCTGCGCTTCAAGCGCATCGCAGGTAAAGGTGACGGCGCGGAAGTTGCGCTCCGCGCCCGACGCGACCGCGTAATGCACTTTCAGGCCCGTGCGGCTGGGCGTGACGCCTGCGACGACGCGGCGCGTGAGCGAGCCCGTAAACGAGCGCAGCGCATGCTTGTGCGCCTGCAGGATCGGACCGCCATCGAAGATGTCGATGTAATCGTCAGCCTCAAAGCCTTCTTCCGTCAGCAAATTGAACGCCAGTTCGCCACTCGGGTGGATCTGGCCCATGGCCGCCTGCGCGTCGCCTGGCAGCAGCGGTACGTACACGGGGTAATGCGGCATCAGCTCGACGATCAGGGTGCGGTTGCGCGCGCCGCCGATGACTTTTTCGGCATCGAGGAAATCCATCTGGAAGAACTTGCGGCCCAGCGCATCCCAGAACGGCGACTGGCCGTTGGCGTCCGTGATGCCGGCCAGCGGCACGAAAAAGCGGTCGCCGAAACGGTGCGGCGCCAGCACGGCAAACAGCAGCCGCGCGCGCGACAGCAGGGCCGCTTCCAGGCCCGCCTGCTCCATATTGCGCACGTAAAAGCCGGACAGCTGCGAATACGCCGTCAGCTCGGAGCACAGGGTCAGCGCATGCACGCTGTGGCTGATGTTCAGGTCGCGCGAGACTTGCTGGATGACGTCGTTGCGAAAGGAAAAATAGGTGCCGTTCGAGCCGGCCGAGGCGAAGATGGCGGCGGTACCAAAGATGCTCTTGTCGAGCAGGGATTCAAGCACGAAGAGATACGACTCTTCGCTGGGGATGTCGACATGGGCGGCAAACGAGGCGATGGAGCGCTCGACGGAGGCGGCGATTTTTTCGCGCGTCTTCGGCAGGGTATGGACACCCGGCATGGTTACCGCGGCCAGCGCTTCGAGGGCTGCGATATCCGCAATTTCTACCGGACGGACAACATACATGGGTACTCCTTCAATGCTGACGATACTTGGGCTCAATACCCGGGTAGAACCAAGCCGGCCCGCAGCAAAGCGGCGGGCCGGTGATCAAACAGGGAGCGAGGCTAGCCTCAGGCTTTCAGCATGCCGTCGATGGCGACGCGCAGCAGACGGCCCGCTTCGGCAATCTGCTCGTCCGAGACGATCAGGGCCGGCGCCAGGCGCACCACGTCCATGCCGGCGATCAGCACCATCAAGCCTTGCGCTTCGGCCGCCTTCTGGATGTCTTTCGCGCGGCCCTTCCAGGCATCGCTGACTACCAGGCCCAGCAGCAAACCGCTGCCGCGCACGATGGAGAACACTTGCGGGTAATCCGTGATCAAGCCTTGCAGCATGGCGATGGTGCTGACGCTCGCTTCCTTCACACGCGCCAGGAACGCTGGCGTGTTGATCGTTTCCAGTACGCTCAAGGCCACAGTAGCGGCCAGCGGGTTGCCGCCGTAGGTGGTGCCGTGGGTACCGACGGACAGGGTTTGCGCCAGTTCATTCGTGGTCAGCATGGCGCCGATCGGGTAGCCGTTGCCCAGCGCCTTGGCGGCCGTCAGGATGTCCGGCGTGACGCCATAGCCCATGTAGGCGAACAACGCGCCAGTGCGGCCCATGCCGCTCTGGACTTCGTCGAAAATCAGCAAAGCACCCGTCTTGTCGCACAGGGCGCGCAGCTCTTTGAGGAATTCAGGATTGCCCGGCACCACGCCGCCTTCGCCTTGTACCGGCTCGACGATCACGGCGCACACGTCATCGCCGATGGCGGCGCGCGCCGCTTCGATGTCGTTGTAGGCGATGTGGTCGATCGACGGTGGCAGCGGCTCGAAGCCTTCCGTGTACTTGGCCTGGCCGCCGACGGAGACGGTAAACAAAGTGCGGCCGTGGAAGGAGCTCAAGCACGAGATGATGCGCGACTTGTGCGCGCCGAATTTGGTGTGCGCGTACTTGCGCGCCAGTTTCAGGGCCGCTTCGTTGGCTTCCGCGCCCGAGTTGCAGAAGAAAGCGCGGTCGGCGAAAGTCGCTTCCGTCAGGGCCAGCGCCAGGCGCAGCACCGGTTCGTTGGTGTAGCCGTTGCCCAAATGCCACAAATTATTGATTTGCTTGGTCAGCACGTCGACCAGCACAGGATGGCAGTGGCCCAGGCTGTTGACGGCGATGCCGGAGGTGAAATCGAGGTAATGCTTGCCGGTCTGATCCCACAGATCCAGTCCGGAACCGCGCACGGGAACCATGGCTGCAGGGGCGTAGGTAGGAACGAGGACCTGGTCAAAGGTATCCCGGGTGACTGGACGAGCCGTTACGGTCGAATCAAGCTTGGCATTCATAGCATTTCCCCATCAATATGTTAGGTACTCCGCAGCTACGACAGCTACGTGTGTACTGCATTATAAAAAGCGGGATGCTAAAACTCTTTTGAATCTGCGACAAGGATTTTCACAATTCATCACAGCTTCCTTGCCGCTGACTAAGAGCCTATCCCAGTAGATGAATACATCCCCTGCTGGCGCCCCTCAGAAGCGGGGACTGCGTTGATCGTCGTTGCGTGGCTCGCCACGCGTCCTCCTCACGCCTTGTCCGCGCTCCTGATGCGCTGCCAGCAGAAGACGCTCCCTACTGGGATAGGCTCTAAGCTGGTGGCATGAGCTTTCTTTGCCGCTCTTCGCGCGGGGTATTGCCAAACAGGGTGCCAAACGCCGTGGAAAAGTGCGAACCGGAGGAAAAGCCGCACATCAGGCCTACTTGCACGATGGAATAATGTGTATCGAGCAATAGTTGCCGCGAGCGCTGCAGGCGCAGCTCCAGATAGTAGCGCGACGGCAAGCTGCCCAGGTATTGCTTGAACAGCCGTTCCAGCTGGCGCCGCGACAGGCCCACCAGGCTGGCGATGTCATCGGTCGACAGCGGCTCCTCGATATTGGCTTCCATCAAGGTGACCGCTTCGGACAATTTCGGCTGCAGCACGCCGAAACGCGCCTGCAAGGCCACGCGCTGGCGTTCTTCCTTGCCGCGTACCTTGTCCACGCACAACGCTTCCTTGACGAGCGCCTGCACGTCGGCGCCAAAGATGGTTTCGATCAGGGTCAGCGAAAAGTCGATGCTGGCCGCGCCGCCGCAGCAGGTAATGTGCGGGCCGTCGATGTCGAACAGGTGCGGCGTCAGGATGGCGCGTTCGGCCTTCGCTTCCGCATCGGCGTACAGGGCCCAGGGCAAGGCGATGCGCACGCCATCCATGACGCCCGCGTCGGCCAGCCACAGCACGGCTGCGCCCACGCCACCCCAGAATGGCGCCGAACGGCAGCGCTCGATCACGGCCCGGCACAGCTCGGCGCGCAGCGGCGCCTCCGTTTCATCGGCCACCAGCAGCGCGATATGCCAGTTGCCGCCCTGCGCGGCCACTTGCTCGGGCGTGCGCACGTCCAGTTGCAGCGCGTCCGGCCCCAGTGCCCGCGCGCACAGGCGCAGCGGCTGCACCAGGCCCGCCCAGGTAATCGACTCGGCATCGCCGGCATGGACCAATAGCAGGCGCAGCGGTTTGTCGAGGCCGATACGGGAAAGATTAGCGAAAGACATCGGCGGGACGGACCAGGGGCAAGGGCTGAGTTGCCCACATGATACCGGACTTCCGCCCCATCGAACCCTTGATGCAATAACGCCGCTGCCCCGGCGGAAAAAAGCGGGATGGAAGGATATAATCACACCCCATGGGTGAACGATATTTAAAAAGTATCCGGCTGCTGGCCGAATGCATGCAAGGCTTCGAGCGGTTTTCAGGCGACTTCGTGCGCCAGTACGGCTTGACGCATGCACAATTCGACATCATTGCCACGCTCGGCAACACCTGCGGCATGTCCTACAAGGAACTGGGGCAGAAAACCCTGATTACCAAGGGTACCTTGACGGGCGTGGTGGACCGGCTGGAGCAAAAGGGGCTGGTGGTACGCGAACGTTGCAACAAAGACAAGCGCTCCTACTTCGTGCGCTTGAGCTGCGAGGGTGAACAGGTGTTCCATGACGTGTTCCCCAAGCTGACAAAGCAGGGACAGCGCTTGTTTGACGGCTATACCGAAGACGATTTCATGCGCTTGGAAACCACCCTGGCAAGCCTGAAACACGCCATCGCCAACGGCCACAGTTGATCATTCACCAAGCACAGACATTCAAACAAGACAAAGGAAACCAAGTTGAAAACCACACTGCTCGACGGCAAAAAGCCCGCTCATTTCGATAAACACATCATCGGCAACCTGCTGCTCAACGCCAGCACGCCGGAACTGGTACGCCAGGAAAAACTGATCATCGGCGTGCGCAACGAAGACGGCGAAATCTACCGCCTGATCGGCGCCACCAAGCACAACAGCTTCATGAATGCCGTCGAGGAACTCTTCGACCTGGGCTTGACGGATGAGCTGGAAGACAGCGACGAGCTCGTTGAAGGCTGCGACGCGATCTTCAGCGAATCTGACTGATAGCGCTCGCATAATCCAAAAAGGGCATGCCGCTGATCCAGTGGCCTGCCCTTTTTCCGTTTACGGGGGTTTACTTGCCTTTTACTCGCTTGTTTGCGAAAAGATCACGCTTAAAAAGTTCCGTACGGAAATATTGCGAGTATAATTTTTTCAATGAACAGACTCGACGCCTTTAAAAGCATCGCCGCACAAGCCGCTCGTGGCGAGCTGACCTTTCCTGCCAATGTGAACGCTTCGCTCAAGCTGCAAGAGGCGCTGGCCGATCCCGACTGCCATATCGAGGCCGCTGCCAAGCTGGTGCAAGCCGACCCGCTGCTGGCCGCGCGCACGGTGGCCATCGCCAATTCGGTGGCGTTCAACCGTTCCGGCAACGAAATCACCAGCGTGCGCAATGCCGTGCAACGGCTCGGCGTGCGTACCCTGCAGTCGGTGGTAGCGTCGCTGATCGTGCGCCAGCTGGGCAGCACCATTACCGATCCCGTGCTGCAGGCGAAGGCCAAGCAGTTGTGGGAACATACGGCCCACGTGGCGGCCCTGTCGCAGGTACTGGCTCGCCGCGTCACCAGGGTGGACCCCGATACGGCCCTGTTTGCCGGCATCATGCATGAAGTGGGCGGCTTTTATCTGCTGTCACGCGCAGCCGAATTCCCCGGCATCCTCGACGGCGAACCGGAGGACTGGGTCGAACATGGCGAACAAGCCATCGGCCATGGCGTATTGACCAAACTGAAGGTGCCGGAAGCCGTGATGGGCGCCATCGCTGCGCTGTGGGAAGGCTTGCGCGCCATCCCGCCCGAATCGCTGGGCGACACCTTGCTGCTGGCGAATGACCTGGCGCCCGTCTCGTCGCCCCTCAACGAAAGCCCGGCCGCCATCGCCGTGCGCGCCGCCCGCGCCGCCGGCAGCATCGATTGCGTGATCGGCGATGCGACCCTGTCGAGCATCATGGAAGAATCGGACGATGAAGTGCAGTCGCTGCTGAAGGTGCTCGTGCATTAATCCTGTTTTACCGGCACCGGCGGCATGATCGGCACGCCCGGCGCCGGCTTCTTCACGTCGACGATCAGCACATGCTTGTCCATGGCCTGCGTTCCCTGCTTCTGCTGGGCGACTTGCGTGGCGACCGCCCGGGTACTCAAGAGTGGCTTCGGATGGCGTGGCATGAACATGGCGTACCTGCTGACAGTGGGAGACGCCGCATCTGTGCAGCGATGATCAATTTATCAAGCCGCTATGCCCAAAAAAAACCCGCTCGAAAGCGGGTAAAGTCCAAAGCTAGGGATGTCCTGAAAGAGACAGCCCTATCTTATGTGGTGCGCCGCACCGGCTCCGTGCGCTGGCACACTTAGCGGGCAGATTATCCCAGCAACAGCTGCACATCCGTTTCCTGCCAGGCGCGCAGCTGCCGCACGCGGGCAAACCACGCCTCGATATGCTGGTACTGCGCCAGCGGCAGCCGCACCGCCTCGCTGTACATCAACGGCGCGGCCACGGCAAAGTCGCTCAGGGTCAGGGCGTCGCCGCTGAGCCAGTCGCGCTGCGCCAGATGCGCGTCCAGCACCACGGCGCACTCATGCAGATCGCGCTCGCCGCGCGCCTCTTCCAGCGGGTCCGCCGGACCATTGCCCGTCATGCCCTTCCAGGCGCGTTCCCAGGCCAGCACGCTGATGGCCGGCGCGAAGTGCTGCGCAGCCCAGAATAGCCAGCGGTTGACGTCGGCGCGCGCTTGCGGCGCCTGCGGATAAATCGTCTGGCCCGGCACCTGCTCGGCCAGGTATTGCATGATGGCGCACGATTCCCACAGCAGGAAATCGCCATCGGCCAGCACGGGTACCTTGCCGTTCGGGTTCAGTTCGGCCAGGCGACGGCGGTCGTCCGCATTCATCAGGTCGACTTCGGCCAGTTCCAGAGGCAGGCCAAGGTGGATCGCCGTCATCAGGGCACGGCGGGCATTCGAAGACATGGGGTGGTGGTACAGGCGCATGGTGGATGGCTCCGGTGAGTGAAGAAGCCACTATCGTAGAACCAGTCACTGACAGTTTTTGTCAGGAGCGCATCTCACGATTCCGGATCAATCTCATGCGCCTTGCGCCAGGTATCCAACAGCACATGGCGCCGCGTGGGATAGCGCTCCTCATGCTGCTGCACGTCGGCGATACGGTCGATGCGGAAATGCCGGTAATCGCCACGCAGCTCGCACCAGGCGGCCAGCAGGCGCTTGCCTTCAAAAAAGGCCAGGGCAAACGGCCACACCGTGCGCGAGGTGGCGCTGCCGTGCTCATCCTGATAGGCCAGCGTGAGCTTCTGTTCATAGCGGATGGCCTCGCGCACCGGCTGCACGTAGCGGTCGGCCGGCTGCGTGCCATCGGCGGGACGGCCCAGCGGCACCCACAGGCTGGTCTCGGCCATGCTGTCGCGCAGGTCGCGCGGCGAGGCGGCCGCGATCTTCGCCAGGGCATTGCTGGCCGCCTGCGCCAGGCCCGCATCACCCTGGCGGCGCACCCAGCGCGCGCCCAGCACCAGCGCTTCCAGTTCATCGGGTCCGAACATCAGTGGCGGCAGAAAGGCGCCGCGGCGCAGCACATAGCCGATGCCGGCCTCACCCTGCAGGGGTGCGCCCAGTTCGGCCAGGGTCTGGATATCGCGGTAAATCGTGCGCTCCGATACCCCCAGCTGCTGCGCCAGCTGGGCCGCCGTGACGGGCACGCGCTTGGCGCGCATGGCGTCCATCAGCAGGAACAAACGGCCGCTGCGGCTCATGGACAAGCCTGCAAAGCCTGGTCGCCCATCACCAGGGCCGACAGGGCCGGCACGTACAGATAGCCGTCTGGCGCCAGGCGGGCCGCGCGCAGGCCTTCGTCCACGCCGGCGATGCCGTAGCAGCGCTGCAGGCGGGCGGCGGCCGGCCACCAGTGGACGGCGGCATCCTGGTCGGGAAAGCGCTGGCGCACGCCATCGGCCTGCGCCGCCACCTGCCGGAAATCGCGGTAGAAGGCGGGGGCGATGCCCAGCTCCGCGGCAAACGCCGCTTCCAGCGCCGCCACCTGCGCCAGTTGCACGGCCAGCGCCGCAGTTTCACGCTCCAGCTCATCGGCCGGTACGCCCGCCTCGAGCAGGCTGCGGCGCATGTGCTGCGGGCCTTCCTGCGCGCGCAGAAAGGCTGACTCCTGCAGTGCCAGCACGGCGATGTCTGGAATGCTTGTATGGTGCGCGGCCGGGAAAACGTACAGAGCACAGCTGCCGGCACACACGGTGTCGATGGCGAGGCGCCATTGCTGCTGGCGCAGGTAGCGCCCCAGCAGCATGGCCGCCTGCGGGTCGCCGCCATCGCTATTGATGCGCAGCACCGTGGTCGCTGGCGTGGCCAGCTGCCGCAACTGATCCACGTCGCCCTCGGCGATGGCGCCGCGCAGGGCGATGGTATCGCTGCCTACGCGGCGCAATTCCGCGGCACTGCCCAGCGTGCCGATGCCAGCCATGAGGCCCATCACTATCAAACGCTTCATCGTCATCCGTTACAAAAAAAAACGACCACCGCGCGGGTGATCGTTCTTGAATTCGTCATGCAAGAAACTGCGCTTACACCACGGCGCCGTCGGTTTCGTCTTTTTCCTTGACCGGCTTGATCAAGTCTTCGCGCTTGACGCCCAGCCACATGGCGATCGAGGCCGCGACGAACACGGACGAGTAAATACCGAAGCAGATACCGATGGTCAGCGCCAGTGCGAAGTGGTGCAGGGTCTGGCCGCCGAAGACCAGCATCGACAGCACCATCATCTGGGTTGAACCGTGGGTGATGATGGTACGCGAAATGGTGCTGGTGATCGCGCTGTCGATCACTTCATGCACGGTCGCCTTGCGCTGCTTGCGGAAGTTTTCGCGGATACGGTCAAAGATCACCACCGATTCGTTGACCGAGTAGCCGAGCACCGCCAGGATCGCCGCCAGCACCGTCAGCGAGAATTCCCACTGGAAGAAGGCAAAGAAGCCCAGGATGATCACCACGTCATGCAAGTTGGCGATAATCGCCGAGACCGCGTATTTCCATTCGAAGCGGATGGCCAGGTAGATCATCACGCCCAGGATCACCATCACCAGCGCGTTCAAGCCGTTCTGCGTCAATTCGTCGCCCACTTGCGGACCGACGAATTCGACTTTCTGCAGCACCAGCGCTTCGTTGCCGGCGGCGTCCATACAGGCGGTCTTGATGACGTGCTCGCCCTTGTCGGTGACGGTATCGATGCCCTTGGTCGTGCCTTGCTCGACCTTGCACAGGGTTTCGAACACGCGCTGCGAGGTATTCGCGGCAGTCACGCCCTTTTCCACCGGCAGGCGGATCATCACGTCGCGCGCCGTATCGAAGCTGGTCACGCCAGGCTCTTCGTAGCCCATGCCTATCAGGGTGCCGCGTATGCCTTCAAGGTTGGCCGCTTTCGGGTACTTCACCTCCAGCACGGTGCCGCCCTTGAATTCCACGGACAGGTGCAAGCCCTTGTGGAACAGGAAGAAGACGGCGGCAAGGAAGGTCACGGCCGAGATGACGTTGAAAATCAACGCATGGCGCATGAAGGGAATATCTTTTTTGATCCGGAAAAATTCCATGAAATCCTCTGAGTTCTATTCTGTGCGTCCGGCGGTTGTGCCACCGGACGCGATCGCTGTTGTCGCTATTGGGTGAGTCGGGGCCGCCGCTTATTTGCTCGTGCCCGGCACCCACACCGTGCCGATCGACAAGGTCGTCAGCTTTTTCTTGCGGCCATACCAGAGGTTGACCACGCCGCGCGACACGAACACGGAGGAGAACATCGACGTCAGGATGCCCAGGCAATGCACGACGGCAAAGCCGCGCACGGGACCGCTGCCGAAGGCCAGCAACGCCAGGCCGACGATCAGGGTGGTCACGTTCGAGTCGAGAATCGTGGCCCATGCACGGTCGAAGCCGGCGGAGATCGCCGCTTGTGGCGTACTGCCGGCACGTAACTCTTCACGGATACGTTCATTGATCAGCACGTTGGCGTCAATCGCCATGCCCAGCGCCAGCGCGATCGCGGCGATACCTGGCAGTGTCAGGGTCACCTGGATCATCGACAGCAGGCCGACCAGCAACAGCAGGTTGGTGGCCAGGGCCAGCACGCTGAAGGCGCCGAACAGCATGTAGTAGGCGATCATGAAGATGGCGATGGCGATGAAGCCATACAGGGTCGAGTGGAAGCCCTTGGCGATGTTTTCCGCACCCAGTTGCGGTCCGATCGTGCGTTCCTCGATGACGGTCATCGGTGCGGACAAGGCGCCCGAGCGCAGCAGCAGCGCCAGTTCATTCGCGTTTTCCGCGCCGCCCATGCCGGTGATCTGGAAGCGCGAACCGAGTTCCTGCTGAATGGTCGCCACCGACAGCACTTCCGGCTTGCCCTTTTCAAACAGCACGATGGCCATGCGCTTGCCCACGCGCTCACGCGTCGCTTCGCGCATCTTGCGGCCACCGTCGCCGTTCAGGTCGATCGACACGGCCGCTTGCTGATTCTGGTCGAAGCTGGCCGTCGCGCTGGAGATATAGTCGCCCGTCAGGATCACGTCTTTCGACAGGACGACAGGCACGCCCTTGCCAACGGTAAACAATTCCGAGTTGAACGGAATGGCGCTCGACAGTTCCGTGCCAGGCACGATGCCTTCGTCGACCAGGCGCACTTCCAGCGTCGCCGTGCGGCCGATGATGGCTTTCGCGCGGGCCACGTCCTGTACGCCAGGCAATTGCACCACGATACGGTCAGGACCTTGTTGCTGGATCAGCGGCTCGGCCACGCCCAGCTCGTTGACGCGCTTGGACAGGGTGGAGATATTCTGTTTCACGCCTTCGTCGATGGTCGCCTTCAGGGCCGCCGGTTTCAGGGTGATGTTCAGTTTCAAATCGCTGCCTTCGCCCGCATCGGCGAAAGCCAGTTCCGTCATCTGGTCGGACAGCACATTTTTGGCCTTCAGGCGCGTATCGGCGTCACGGAAGTTGATCTGCACGCTGTCACCCACGCGCTCGATGCCGGCGTGACGGATATTCTTGTCGCGCAACACGCTACGCGCGGCGGACTGGACGCCCTGGACTTTCTTGTTCAGTACGGCTTTCGCATCGACCTGCATCAGGAAGTGCACGCCACCGCGCAAGTCCAGGCCCAGGAACATGGGCAAGGCATGCAATTTTTGCATCCACAATGGGGTATTGGCTTGCAGGTTGACCGTCACGATGTACGCAGGGTCGCTGGCATCCGTATTCAGGTCCTTTTCCAGCACCAGTTTCGCCTTGAACTGGGTATCGGGATCGGCGAAACGCACGCGCACGGAGGCGAGGTTGCCAGCGCCATCCATGGTGACACCTTCCGACTTGACGTTTTCTTTCGTCAATATTTCCGCGACTTGCGTCATCAGCTCGCTCGTCACTTTGACGGTCGACTTGCCGCTGGTTACTTGCAGCGCCGGTGATTCACCGAAATAATTGGGCGCCGTATAGAGTGCGCCCAGCAATAAGGCGACGACGATGATGATGTATTTCCAGGCAGGATAGCGATTCATATTGATTCAGCGTTCAGTGTTGAGCGTCGGAGGCGTCGCGAGGGGCGGCGGATAGCCGCCCCGGTCATCATTGCCTAGGCAATGACAGCGAGGAATTACAGCGCCTTCAGGGTGCCTTTAGGCAGCAAGGTGGTGATGGAGCTCTTTTGCACCGTGATTTCGGTGCCGGTCGCCACTTCGATGGTGACGTAAGCGTCCACTACCTTGACAACACGGCCCAGCATGCCGCCAGCGGTGACGACTTCGTCACCCTTGGCCAGCGCATCCATCATCGCCCGTTGTTCTTTGGCGCGTTTTTGCTGTGGACGGATCATCAGGAAATACATGACCACGAACATCAATACCAGCGGCAGGAAGCTGGTCAGGTTGCCGCCGAAGCCCAGGGCGTCGGTTGGGGCTTGCGCATAAGCGTTGGAAATGAAAAACACGGTGACTCCAGTTCTAATCAGTTTGAAAAAATAGCGCTGTATTCTAGCATTGGCTATACGCCGCAACCCGAATTGCAGGCATGGCAACTTTAAGTGGGGCTAAAAAGGCATTATGCAATGCTTTATCGCCCCAGTCCAAGCACCAATACACAAAACTTCCAGCCTGGCTGCCGCCAGGGCGCAAGCTAAGCTTTTCTTAAGTTCCGCGTGCGCGTTCCGCATGGAATTGCAGGGTAAACGCGTGGAAACGGTCTTCATCGAGCGCTTCACGCATCTGGCGCATCAAGTCCAGGTAGTAATGCAGGTTGTGGATGGTGTTCAGGCGCGCGCCGAGGATTTCCTTGGAACGGTGCAAATGGTGCAGGTAGGCGCGCGAGAAATTGCGGCAGGCGTAGCAGCTGCATGTTTCGTCGAGCGGCGCCTGGTCTTCCTTGTATTTGGCGTTCTTGATCTTGATGTCGCCAAAACGGGTGAACAGCCAGCCATTGCGGGCGTTACGCGTCGGCATGACGCAGTCGAACATGTCGATACCGTTCGACACGCCCGCGACCAGGTCTTCCGGCGTGCCCACGCCCATCAGGTAATGCGGCTTGTTGGCCGGCAGGCGCGGGCCCACGTGGGCCAGCATGCGCATCATGTCTTCCTTCGGCTCGCCGACGGACAGGCCGCCGATGGCGATGCCGGGGAAATCGATCTCTTCGAGCTTGGCCAGCGACTCGTCGCGCAGCATTTCGAACATGCCGCCCTGCACAATGCCGAACAGCGCATTCGGGTTTTCACCGCGGTGGAACTCGTCCTTCGAGCGCTGCGCCCAGCGCAAGGACATGCGCATCGACTTGGCCGCTTCCTCGATGGTGGCCGGACGCCCTTCAATCTCGTACGGCGTGCATTCGTCGAACTGCATCACGATGTCGGAATTGAGGACGCGCTGCACCTGCATCGACACTTCCGGCGAGAGGAACAGTTTATCGCCGTTGATGGGCGAATTAAAATGCACGCCCTCTTCCGTGATCTTGCGCATGGCGCCCAGCGAAAACACCTGGAATCCGCCCGAATCGGTCAAGATCGGCTTGTTCCAGCCCATGAAACCGTGCAAACCGCCGAACTTCTCCATGACGGTGTTACCAGGACGCAACCACAAATGGAACGTGTTGCCCAGGATGATCTGCGCGTCGATCTCGTTCAGTTCCAGCGGCGACATCGCCTTGACGGTGCCGTAAGTGCCCACTGGCATGAAGATCGGCGTCTGCACGACGCCATGGTTGAGTTTCAAGGTGCCGCGGCGTGCCTTGGTCAGGCCGCTCGTGTCGGTCTTGAGTAGTGTAAATTCCAGCATGGTCAGTCTTTCACGGGAGTATCAAGGTTCAGTGCAGCGCGCGATTGCGTGGTCAGCAGCATCGCATCGCCATAGCTGAAGAAACGGTAGTTCTGCGCGATCGCATGCGCGTAGGCGTTGCGGATCGGCGCATAGCCGGCAAAGGCCGACACCAGCATCAGCAGGGTCGACTTCGGCAAATGGAAGTTGGTGATCAGCCGCGTCACCGTTTTGAAGGCATAGCCGGGCGTGATGAACAGGGCCGTATCGGCGCTGCCCGCCACCAGCTGACCGCTTTGCGAAGCCGACTCCAGCGCGCGCAAGCTGGTCGTGCCGACGGCCACCACGTCGCGCCCGGCAAGTTGGGCGGCGCGCACGGCATCGACGGTGTCCTGCGGCATGGTGTACCACTCGGTGTGCATCTTGTGTTCGGCCAGTACTTCCGTGCGCACGGGCTGGAAGGTGCCGGCGCCCACGTGCAGGGTCACATAGGCAAAGTTGACGCCCTTGGCCTTCAATTGATCGAGCAGGGCCTGGTCGAAATGCAGGCCCGCCGTCGGCGCGGCGACAGCGCCCGGCACCTTGTTGAAGACGGTCTGGTAGCGCGTTTCATCGAACTCGTCGGCATCGTGCTCGATGTAGGGCGGCAGCGGCAAGCGGCCATGCGCCTCGATCAGCTCAAATACGTCGGCCTCGAAATGCAGGGTAAAGAATTCGCCGGCGCGCTGGCCCACCGTCACGTCGAAGGCGTCGGCCAGGCGGATGCGGCAGCCGGGCGGCGGCGACTTCGAGGCGCGCACCTGGGCCAGCACGGTGCGCTCGTCGAGCACGCGCTCGACCAGTGCCTCGATCTTGCCGCCGCTTTCCTTCACGCCAAAGAAGCGCGCCTTGAGTACGCGCGTATCGTTCATCACCAGCAGGTCGCCCGCCTGCAACAGCCCGACAATGTCGGCGAACTGGCGGTCGACCAGGGCGTCGCCGTCCAGATGCAACAGGCGCGAGGCGCTGCGCTCGGCCAACGGAGTTTGCGCAATGTTTTCTTGCGGCAAATTAAAATCGAAATCGGAAAGCGAATACATGCGTTTTGCTTCAAAAGTACGTCAAAAATGATTAGGAGTGCGCAATGGAACATCTGGCACTATACTGTGCGCCTATACAGGCATTACAATAATCCGCCGCAACAATTTCCGACTGCGGTACGCACAGGGTGTGCCGGACAACCCTCTATTTTACGCTAGCGGCACAAAAATCTCCGATATGTCCGAACCCAAGCCCGATCTTCCTCCCACAGCCAAGCCGGCCGCCAAGCCGAAAGCCGCCAAAAAAGTGGTCAGCACGGAAAGCCGGCTGGCCAAACTGGGCTTGCGCACGGATATGGACCTGGTGCTGCACTTGCCGATGCGCTACGAGGACGAGACCAAGGTCTACACGATACGCGACGCCTGCCTGCGCGGCGGCGAGTCGTGGCAGGTGGAAGGCGTCGTCACCAACTGCGAAGTCAATTTCAAGCCGCGCAAGCAATTGCTGGTGACGATCGCCGACGAAACGGGCAATTTGCTGCTGCGTTTCATGAATTTCTACGGCAGCCAGGTCAAGCAGTTGGCCGAAGGCACGCGGGTACGTGCGCGTGCCGAACTCAAACACGGATTTTTTGGCGCCGAGATGGTGCACCCGACGTATAAAGTGGTCAACGAGGGCGCACCCCTGCCCACGGCGCTGACGCCCGTGTATCCGTCCGGCGAAGGCTTGTCGCAGCACGTGCTGCGGCGCGAGATCGCCGACGCCATGCGCCGCATCGACTGGCACGATACCTTGCCTGACGAGCTGTTACGCCAGATGCAGCTGTCGCCGTTCCGCGCCGCCGTGCACCTGCTGCACTATCCGCCGCAGGACATCGATGAAAGCGCGCTGATGGACCGCTCGCACCCGGCCTGGGTGCGCATGAAATTCGATGAGCTGCTGGCGCAGCAGCTGTCGCTGAAACGCGCCCAGCGCGCGCGCCGCTCGAAAGGCGCGGCGTCCTTGCCCATCGTCGGCAAACTCTCGGCATCCTTTGCCGCCGCCCTGCCCTTCAAGCTGACGGGCGCGCAGGCGCGCGTGCTCGCGGAAATCCGCGCCGACCTGCACCAGCCGTATCCGATGCAGCGCCTGCTGCAAGGCGACGTCGGCAGCGGCAAGACGGTCGTCGCCGCCTTGTCCGCCACGCAAGCGATCGACAGCGGCTACCAGGCCGCGCTGATGGCCCCCACCGAGATCCTGGCCGAGCAGCACTTCCGCAAGATCGCCGCCTGGATGGAGCCGCTGGGCGTGAAAGTGGCCTGGCTGACGGGTAGCCTGAAGAAAAAGGAAAAGACGGCCGCGCTGGCCCTGATCGAATCGGGTGAAGCGCAGCTGGTGATCGGCACGCATGCGCTGATCCAGGACAACGTGCTGTTTGCCAAACTGGGCCTGGTGATCGTCGATGAGCAGCACCGCTTCGGCGTGGGCCAGCGCCTGACCCTGCGCAACAAGGGCGACAGCGCGGCCGTGCCGCACCAGCTGATGATGTCGGCCACGCCGATCCCGCGCACCCTGGCCATGACGTATTACGCCGACCTGGAAGTGTCGGTGATCGACGAGCTGCCGCCGGGACGCAGTCCCATCGTCACGCGCGCCATCGACCAGAACCGGCGCGACGAAGTCATCGCCCGCGTGTATGCGGCCGCGCTGGAAGGGAGGCAAGTGTACTGGGTCTGCCCGCTGATCGAGGAATCGGAAGCGCTGCAGCTGCAGACGGCCACCGACACCTACATGATGCTGGCCGAAGCCCTGCCCGCGCTGCAGGTGGGCCTGGTGCACGGCCGCCTGAAGCCGGCGGAAAAACAGGCAGTGATGGATGCATTCATCGCCGGCCAGATCCACGTGCTGGTGGCCACCACCGTCATCGAGGTGGGCGTCGACGTGCCGAACGCCTCGCTGATGGTGATCGAGCACGCCGAGCGTTTTGGCTTGTCGCAGCTGCATCAGTTGCGTGGCCGCGTGGGGCGCGGCACGGCGGCCAGCGTCTGCCTGCTGCTGTACCAGGGCCCGCTGGGAGGCGTGGCGCGCCAGCGCCTGATGACCATGCGCGAGACGACGGACGGTTTTGAAATCGCCCGCCGCGACCTGGAAATCCGCGGCCCAGGCGAATTCCTTGGCGCGCGCCAGTCCGGCCAGGCCATGCTGCGCTTCGCCGACCTGGAGACGGATCAATGGCTGGTCGATCAGGCGCGCGACGTGGCGCACGATCTGCTGCACGCCACCACCGCAGCGGCGGCGGCCACCGTGGAAGCGCATCTGGCGCGCTGGCTGGGTGGCAAGGAAGAGTTTTTAAAGGTGTAAATCTGGTATTGCTGGCTTTTAGGTGTTGTCGGATTACGCGATAGACGTGGCGGCAAGTCGGGTAGGTCGGGTAGGTCGGATTAGCGTAGCGTAATCCGACTTCTGACGTAATCCGACAACATTCACTCCCGTCCAACACCCTCAATCGCCACACCGTCCCCACCCCAATCCTCTGCACACAAGCCGTGCTTGACATACCTGTGAAAACTGGAATACGGCCAATCGATAACTTTGCCCACTAAACCATGTTTGACAGGGTTGTATTGGATGTAATCGACATGATTTATCAAGTCGCGTTCGTCGCGTAGCACATGCTCCCAGTAGCGATGCTGCCAAACGTCTTTCAATCCTGCATGCTTGCTGAACCATATCTTGATCAAGCGCCAGCGCGTCATGAAATCGGTATCGACGGCAGGCAAGGTCCAGATGCAGTGCAGGTGATCGGGCAGGATGACAATGGCCTCGATGTCGAATGGCCGTTTCTGGCGCACGGCGCGAAAAGCATCCCGCAGCACGTCCACGGCAGTGGCGGTAGCAAAAACGGGCCGGCGACGGGCAGTCACCACCGTGAAGAAAAAGCTGCCGCCTGGCTGGTATGCGCGTCGGTATCGCATGATTTCGGGTGTTGTCGGATTACGGCCTGCGGCCTAAGCGCCATCGATATTGCTTATTTCCCGATGTTGTCGGATTACGGCCTGCGGCCTAATCCGACCTACGCAAATACGCTGACGGCAGGTCGGGTAGGTCGGGTAGGTCGGATTAGCGTAGCGTAATCCGACTTCCAGCGTAATCCGACTTCCAGCGTAATCCGACTTTTCGCAAACTACCTTGCGCCCGCGCAGCCTACATGCACATCCAGAAGCGGTTCGCCAGGTCGAGCATGAAGTCCGGCCGCAGATAGGCCAGGAAGACGACGGCCAGCAGCGCGGCGCCAGCCAGGCGCCACAGCCATGTGCGCCAGCTGGCCACTACGCGGCCACCGCCACGCGCTTGACGGCGCGCTCGTCGATGGGCAGGTTGATCAGCGCGGCCAGCAAGCCCAGGCCGATGGTGATCATCCAGACGATGTGGTAACTGCCCTGGTGCTCGTACAGATAGCCGCCCAGCCACGCGCCCAGGAAACTGCCCACCTGGTGCGAGAAGAACACCATCCCGGCCAGCATCGACAGGTGCTTGACGCCGAAGATGCCGGCGATGATGCCGTTCGTCAGCGGCACCGTCGACAGCCACAGCACGCCCATGCCGGCGGCAAACAGGTACACCGACCACGCCGACAATGGCGCCAGCAGGAACACGGTGATGACCACGGCGCGCGTCACGTAGATGGCCGACAGCAGATAGCGCTTGGCGATCTTGCCACCGAGTTTGCCCGCGTAATAGGAGCCGACGATATTGAACAGGCCGATCAGCGCCAGCGCCGTGACGGCGATGTTCGGATTCATCAGGCCCTGGTCCTTCAGGTAGGCCGGTAAATGCACACCGATGAAAACCAGCTGGAAACCACAGACAAAATACCCTGCCAGCAGCAGCCAGAACGAGCGGCTGGCGATGGCTTCGCTGAAGGCCGCGCCCACGCTTTGCTGCGGGCCGCTGGCGTGCGTCACGGGCGGCTCGCGCAGGTAGAAGGCCATCGGGATCATGGCCAGCAGCACCAGCGCAGCCAGCACATAAAAGGCGTTTTGCCAGCCCACGGCGGAAATCAGCTGCTGCTCCACCGGCATCATCAGGAACTGGCCGAACGAGCCGGCCGCCGACGAAATGCCGAAGGCCCACGAGCGCTGCTCGGGCGGCGCGCTGCGCCCGATGATGCCGCTGATGGCGCCAAAGGCAGTGCAGGCCAGCGCCAGGCCGATGAAGATGCCGGAGCCGACAATGAACAGGGTGGGCTGCGTCACGAGCGCCATCCACACCAGGCCCGCCATGTAGCTGATGGCGCCGACGATGACGACGCGCATGGTGCCGAATCGGTCGGCCGCCATGCCGGCGAACGGACCGAAGACGCCCCACATCAGGTTTTGCATGGCCAGCGCCAGCGAATACGTTTCGCGCGTCCAGCCATTCGCTTGCGAGATCGGCTGCATCCAGAAGCCCAGCCCATGGCGCACACCCATCGCCAGGGTCAGCACGACGCCGCTGGCGATGAGGACGGTTTTCAGGCTGGGACGCGATGAGGGCAATGTCATGGGGTTCCTGATTACGCCTGGTCGGCTTGGTAGACGAGGCCGATCTGGCCACGCATGGTGTCAAGGTTGTGCATCAGGGCCACGCTGTCCGCGTGCGGCATGACGGGGCTTTCCAGCAGGCCGGCGCGGATGCATCGCATCGCTTCGATGGCCTCATGCGCGTAGCCATTGCCCAGGTGGGGCATGGCGACGACGCGGCGTGCGCCATCCATCGTTTCGACGATCAGATGATCGGGTTTGTAAAAACGGTTGGGCAGGCGAATCCGCCCCAGGCTGCCGGAAATGGTCATTTCCGTCGGCGTTTGCGCGCGCAGGCTGCAGGCGCAGGACGAGGTGCCACCACCCGCGTGCAGCAGGGAAAACACGACCTGCTCATCGACGCCGGTGGCGCCCATTTCAGCGAGCGCCTGCACCTGCGATACCGCGCCGAGGAAAAACGCCGCCATCGACAGCGGATAGATGCCCACGTCGAGCAGCGCGCCGCCGCCCAGTTCGGGGTTGAACATGCGGTGCTCGGGCGGGAAATCGGCGACAAAGCCGATATCGGCCTGCACCTGCTGCAGCACGCCGATTTCGCCGCTGGCGATGATGCGCTGCGCTTCCTGCACGGCTGGCAGGAAGCGGCTCCACATGGCTTCCATCAAAAACAGTTTTTTATCGCGTGCCATATCGACCACGGCCTGCGCTTCGCGCGCGTTCATGGTGAACGGTTTTTCGCACACGACGTGCTTGCCTGCGGCCAGGCACAGCAAAGCGTTTTCCGCATGCAGGGTGTGCGGCGTGGCGATGTAGATCACGTCCACGCCGGGGTCCATGGCCAGCGCCTGGTAGGAACCGTGGCAACGTTCGATGCCGAATTCGGCGCCAAAGGCCTGTGCGCCGGCATCGCTGCGCGAAGCGACCGCCACCAGTTGCGCGCCGGGCGCATCGCGCAAGCCCTGGGCCATCGCGCGGGCGATCTTGCCGGTGCCGAGGATGCCCCAGCGGACGGTGTTTTCCATGCTATTGATCTCTTTCTGCGCCTGCTGCCTTGCGCTTCGGGCGGAACACCGCCGCGTCATTGTAAAAATCGTCGTCCTGGCCCTCGCACCAGCCGGGTAAACCGAGCACGGGTAGCGGCGTGAAGTCGGCTGTCGTCAAGCCATCACGGGCCAGGTCTTGCGCCACGCGCTCGTCGAGCCAGGCGCGGCGTGCCGCATCATCGAGTGCGAAGTAGGCGTCGCCGGCAAAGATCACGCGCGTGTGCGCCGTGATGGCCTTGCGCGGCGCCACCAGTTTTTCCATCAGCGCGTGGCCGAACAGCCAGACATCGGCGTCGCCGCCAGCGCCAAATTTCTCACGCTGCGCAATGAACGCGCTGCGCCAGTCGTGCCCGCGCAGCGCCGCTTCCAGCGCGCGTCCGGCATCGCTGTCGCGCAGCACCAGCAAGGCGGAATTCTCATCGAAAATCGTCGCGCCGTCGCGTGCCGGACCGCGCGACTTGCCGACGCCGGACAGGGCAATCTGCGCCGCCTGCAGCGCATTCAATTGCCGCTTGATGCGGGGGAAAGTGAGCCACACGAGCGCGTTGAAAAAATCGTGCAGATTGTCGCGCGTGGGCACGCCGCCCGTCGCGCCGATGAACTCTTCATAGGCCACGCCTTCGGGCAAGTCCGCTTGCGGCACGAAGGCCAGCGGCAGGCCGGTGGGATTGCGCAAGTCCAGCGCCCGCGCCCGGCCGTTCAGCGCGACGATCACCGTGTCGCGCTGCAGGTCCAGCTGCCGTCGCGCCGGCAGCACCGTGGCAAACCAGGGGCGGGTCCAGTCTATCGATGGGAGCATGAAGCGCTTAGACCATTTTCCAGTTGATCTGCTCGCCCGCGTTGAGCGGAATCACATGGCTGTCGCCCAGCGGCAGCGAGGCTGGCAAGGTCCAGCTTTCACGCTTCAGGGTGATGCTGTCCGTGTTGCGCGGCACGCCGTAGAAGGCCGGGCCGTGGAAGCTGGCGAACGCTTCCAGTTTATCCAGCGCGCCGGCCCGTTCGAACGCTTCGGCATACATTTCCATCGCGTGCAGGGCCGTGTAGCAACCGGCGCAGCCGCAAGCCATTTCCTTGGCGCCTTGCGCATGCGGCGCCGAGTCGGTGCCGAGGAAGAAACGCTCGTCGCCGCTGGCGGCGGCCGTCATCAGCGCCAGGCGGTGCTCTTCGCGCTTGAGGATGGGCAGGCAGTAGTAATGCGGACGGATGCCGCCCTTGAAAATCTCGTTGCGGTTGTACAGCAGATGGTGCGCCGTGATGGTGGCGGCGATCGGGCCTTCCGCTTCAGCCACATACTGCGCCGCATCCTTGGTGGTGATGTGTTCGAACACCACGGACAGGGCCGGGAAGGCGCTGCGCAGCGGACGCATCACGCGCTCGATGAAGACGGCTTCGCGGTCGAAGATGTCGATTTCCGGGTCCGTCACTTCGCCGTGCACGAGGAAGGGCATGCCCACTTCCTGCATCACTTCGAGCACCTTGTAGCAATTCTTCAAATCCGTCACGCCCAGGTCGGAATTCGTCGTCGCGCCGGCCGGATACAATTTGACGGCTTGCACGATGCCGCTGTCCTGCGCGCGGCGGATTTCGTCGGGCGAGGTGTTGTTCGTCAGGTACAGCACCATCAGCGGATCGAAGTTCACGCCTTCGGGCACGGCGGCCAGGATGCGCTCGCGGTAGGCGCTGGCGTCCGCCGTGGTGGTGACGGGCGGCTTCAGGTTCGGCATGACGATGGCGCGGCCGAACTGGCGCGCGCTGTGCGGCAGCACGCTGGCCATGACGGCGCCGTCGCGCAGGTGCAGATGCCAGTCGTCAGGACGGGTGATGGTGATGGAGGATGGGACGGCGGCTGGGGTGTGATCGAGTGTGGACATGGCGGCTGCTCTCAGGCGGTCATTGCGAATAACGCCATTTTACCAGCCGCGGGGCAGCCTTTGCAGGCCAGTCACCCGCCTGGGCGATAAGCAGTTTCAGGTGCCTGATCGCTTGATTGTCAGGCTTGAGTCTCAAGGGTGGCAAGCACGCCGGCCGCGAGCACGGCAATCCTGGCGCCAATCGCGAGGTCATTTTCCTTGTCTGCAAACGCCTGCTGCAAGGACGACAACTCCTGCCGCAGATCCGCCACCATTTGCTGCTCCAGCGAGGCACGAACGCCATCGAGTTGCTGACACAACTGCGCTACGCCAAGCTCAAAAGCACTACCAATATCCTGGAAGACATCCTGCAAGGCTTGGGTCAGCGACGCCCTCAAGCGCGCCATGTGCTCGGGGTCACGTATTTCACCCTTGAAACGGCTACCGATACCGGCACCGATACCGCTGACCTCCAGTTGCAGCTCGGGTAACACCAGGCGCTCCATCGATGCTTGCAAGGTCCGGCGAAAGTGACCTGGATCGAAAGCGGCATCATCGGTATCGAGGGCGCGCAACAATGCGCTGCGCAAGGCCGCCAGCAGTTCCCCGCGGTTGACGACGCGGGCGAAAGCGTGCTCGATATCGGCGGCGCTGGTGCGGCCATACGTCAACACTTGCTCCACAGCATCGGCCGCAGCCATATATGTATAGCTGCTGGTATAGCTGCGATAAACGGTCTCGGTATTGCCCCAGGAAAAGGGGTTATACCAGCGCGAGGTGCTCACTTCATGCGATGAGGTATGGGTTTCCGTTCCCGATTTTTCTTTCAGGTTGGAAAAGTCGGCCATGGCGCCTTTCAATTGCGCCAGCATGGTATCTCTGGTGCGCCGTGCGGCCTGTGTATGCTTGTCAATTTCCTGTGTCAGGCAGGTGACGATATCGGCGATACGGTGCTCACAGGCCTGGCGCTGGCGCTCCAGGGTGGCAAGATCGCCTGTTTGCAGTTGCTGGGCGCGCCGTTGCGCCGCATCCGTCAATTCACGCAAACACAGGCCGAGTTCACGCCGTGCGCGCGGCAAGACGTCCTGGCGCTGCTGCTCCAGCAGGTCGTGCTTGTCCAGCCGTGCCTGCTCATATGCGGCCTTGAGCGCATCAAAGTTGGCCAGCCGGGCCCAGTCTTCGTTGCTGATGACTGCGCCATTCCAGCATTGCCTTGCCATCGCCTGCATCTGGCCATGCACATGATGCATGTTCTTGTTCCAGCGATGCTCGGGCCAACTGGCAAAGCCATGCGCAAAGGTACTGGCAAAGACGGGCGCACGCAGGCCATGGAGCATGGCCGCCAGTTCACCACGGCCTTGCGCCTGGCGTTCATTGGCAAGCTTGTCCATCGCCTGCGCCGCACGCCGCGACAGCCGCGACTTGATATTATCTTCGGTGGCGGCGAGCGAGCTTCGGTCATAACCATCATCGAGCAGCACGGAATCGTACTGCCCGGCGACCAGTACGATGCGCTTGACGCCTTTGCCTGGCAATTGCAGATGCAGCAGATCGGTATCGGATTGATCCAGGAACTGGCTGCAGCGGGACAGGAAAAACACCACGTCGCACTGCGCCATGTATTCCTTGGTCTTTTGCGTGCGGCTGATCACCGGATCATTCATGCCCGGCGTGTCGACAAGATCAAGCCCGCGCAGTTCCTCCATGGGCAGTTCAAGGCTGGTGGCCTTGACCAGGGCCGTATAGCGGCCGTTCTCGCCTGCGTAGTCATTGAGCGGCAGCTGTTCTGCATGCGTGGCGACCAGCCGCTCGCTGCCCTTGGCCAGGGTGGCGGCGATATCGACACCTCTGTCACGGGCCATGTTGACCAGTTCACGCGCGACCCTGGCGCCATCGTCTTGTGCCACGCCTGCCGCCATGTCAACGATACCGGCCCATTCCTGCGGGCTGTAGTACTCCACCGTCAGCACCGGCGCCGGGCCATGCGCGATGCGCGTCAGGTTGGCCGTCTTCGGCGTGGCAGCTTCGGGCAACACGGGGCGACCATCAAACAGCAAGGCATTCAGAAAGCTGCTTTTCCCCGCCTTGACCTGGCCGATGATGCCGATGCTTAAATGCTGCCGTGCCTGGTCGAAGCGTGTCATTTGCGTCAGGAAATCCTGGCGCTGCACGCCAAGCGCACTGATTTCGTGCTGAAAATGCGTGCTGCGCCAGGCTTCCAGCGCTGCGCACAGGCCGTTGAGCTGGCGCTCGAAATCCATCAATTGATGATTCATTCAATTCTTCCTGCGATGATAAGTATGGGGGAATGCTGATGCGGCACCTTACGGTGCGACTGCGGGTATCCCCACGGCCTCGCGCCACACCGCATAGGCTGGCGGAAAAGGCAGGAATGAGGCAGCGAGCTCGCCGCCTTTCAAGAAGTCACCCTTTTTCAATAGTACTTTGTGCAAGTAGCCCGCCAGCCCGCTGCTCGCTTCTCGAACAAGCATTTTTTCACCTTGAGCAATCTCATTGGAGATCAAAATCAGTTGCTCCTCGGCCAGCATTTCGCCGGGTTGAGCAAATTGCTTTTCAACCTCAAACCCATGAAAAATCATGCTGCCAGATCCGCCGGAAACATGCTTTTTTTGCCTGCTGTACATAGTGACAAAAACGGAAACCAAGCAGCTCTCAGGCAACGCCGTATCTAACGGCAGGCCCAATACTTTCGCGGCCCAGAAAGTCAGCACCAGCAATTCATCCTCGGGCAGCTGCAACAATTCGGCCAGCTCTGACAGCAAAGTCAGCTGCGGTTGCGACAGCGGGCCGTCCAGCCGGCACAGGACCAGGACGTCGAGCATGAAGCTGGACGCCAGTTGGTGCTGCTGGACCGCCTGCAAGAATTCGCGCAGGCTATCCCGGTTCAGATCGGCGGCCATCTGCCAGACGGTATTTCGCCGCTCAGCCAGCCCCAGCGAGGTCAGCAACATGTCGAACAAGCGGCCTGCCATCTCGCTGATGGGTTGATCGGCCAACAGCGTCGCGGCCACGGCGCTGGCATGGCACAAGCGCGTATATTCATCGCAGGCAATTGCAAAATGCGGCGGCAAGGGAAACATTTCTACTTTGAGGGCATCGGTATCGCGCAGCAATCGCGGCAAGTCAAAATGATGGGAATTCATGATTTTTCCTGAGGGTGTAACGTATTAAAAAGACAGGATGCGCACGGTGGCCGGGCGGCTTCCCTGGTGCAGCAAGCGCGCGGCATTGCTGGCTTCAGCAGCCGCCGAGTAAGGCTGCAGCAGTGGCAGGTAGCGCTGCGATGTACGCCGCAACAGCGACGGCCGCCGTGTCGCGTCAGCCGGACGGCTGAGCAAGGCAAGATGGCGGCGATGCACTTGCGATGCATGGCCCGGTGCATGCAATGCACGCAACAGCGACAGCAAGTCGAGCGGGGGAAGGCAGCCCTGTCCCGCACCGGCACCGGCCGGCACCGCCATGCCGCTGGCCTGCACCAGCGTATGCAAGTGAGCAAAGAAGCGCTGCTGGAACGCCTGCAGGTCCGCCGCCTGCCTGAGCGCCCATTCCAGCGCGAGCTGCATCTCGGCAAGCAGCTCGCCGGCATCGTGCTGCGCTTCCACCTCGGTGGACAAAGCCAGTATCCGCTTCATCAGGCCCAGCTGGCGGCGGCGCTGCTGTGCTTCATGCGCAAGGTAACGCTCATAACGAAAAAACTGGCTTTTGAAGCGCTCGGCAGGACCTATTGCCGGCAGCTCATCATTCCAGAGCTGCAATTGTTCGCGCACGGCTGACAAGGGATAAGCCTGACTGTCTCGCGTGGACACAGGCACCACGGCGAGCACCGCAATGCCGCGTGCCGATACGGCCTCGCCAATACCCTTCACGACCGCCGCCACGGACTGCGGGTCGCGCTTGTCGGCACGGCTGACGACAATCAGGCATGCCATCTCACGGGGCAGCGACGCCAGGAACACCAGGTCTTGTTCCGAGATGCCGCCAGCTTCGACCGACACGACCCAGATCACGGCCTGCACCGCACTCAGTTGTGCGTGGGCGATCCTGGCATCGGTACGCGCCTTGAGGACGTTGCCATCGGGTTTGGAATAGCCAGGCACGTCGATCAGGGCCAGCGCAGGCCATGGAAATTCCGGTAGCGCATACAGGGCGCTTTGCAACATCGCCCCTGCATTGCTGCCGTACGCTTCCTGCTCACCATGCGTCAGGCTGAGAAACTCGGACTTGCTCAGTTCGACCTTCTGCAACAGGCGATTGAGCCCAAGAATCACGCTTTGCTGATGTCGCAACAGATAGGTCGGCAGCGCGGTGGTCGGGTCGACCTCGACGGCCAGCAATTGCTGGCCAAGCAGGGCGTTGATCAGGCTGGATTTGCCGGCGCTGAACGCACCACCGACGCCGACGGTCTTTTTCCCGGTCAGCATGGGAAAGCTGCACAATTGTTGCAACTGTCCCAAGCCTTCTTCCAGTGCCGCGACGATCTGGCTGAAATCAGCCGGCGCGCCATGCCGCGCCAGTTCCATCAAATCGTACCGGACAAGCTGCTGCAGCGCATCGAACTCGTCATTGATGGCGGCCGCGCCTGCGGCGGCTGGCTCACCAGCGGTGACGCGGCATAACAGACGATATCGCGCTTCGATCTCGTCCGGAGACAACAGCACGCTCATGGCTGCTCGCAGGCGTCGATAATGGACTGGACCGCGTGGCGATCAATCTCATACTGCCGGCGCTTCTGCTGGAACGCCGTATCGCCTTGCGCCAGGTCGGCATCAAGCTTGGCCAGCGCTGCCTGGCGCTGGGCCAGTTGCTGTTCTGCTGCTGCAACAATACCGGCTTTGGCCTGCTGCACATGTGCCTGCAACGTCGTTTGCAAGGCGGTGCGCGCGGCCTGCTGTATTTGCGGAAAGACCTGGTTGAGCAGATGCATGCGGATTTCCTCATGACGCTGCGCTTGAGCAACTTCAGCCTTGCCGCGATTGGCAAAGATCCGCTGCAAGATGTCTATCAAACCCAGCAACAAGGGCTTGAGCACTTTTGCAACCGGAAACCGGCTGGCAAGCAAATCGATGGCTTGATCCGCCACCATGTGTATCATCGCGCGATCAATGCCCGCATCGCTGTCTTTCGCCACCGAAGCACCGCCAGGAATACGCAGGTCTATATCCAGTACAGCCGGCGTAAAATCGCCGACTCGGTCAAAATAGCGGCGCATGACCACATCAAATTCGGCCTGGATGCCACTGGTCATGCCCAGACGGATGGCCTGGTCAATCTGCGCGCTCACGTCACGACCGCCCAATGCGGCAACCGTCCATGCCTCGAGCTGCTCGTGCAAACGATTGCGCACATGCAGGAGGATGGCTTCCAGGACGGCCGGCAAGCTGGCGTCGAGCTGTGCGGTTTCTTGCCCCAGCCGCGTTTCAAACAGTTTTATTTCCTCTGCAACACGCATCTTTTCGAGAACGATTTTTTCCCGGTCCAGATCTTCTCGATTGAGCAATACATCCAGATACTGGACCAATGGGCGCAGGCGGGCAACGAAGGGCCTGGTGACCGAATGCAGGAACAATGGCTCGGCCAACGCTTCGAGTTCCTGCAGCGCATCATCGAGCTCGCGCACCATATGCGTGCGCGCAGAAACTGTCACTACCCGCAAAGGTGCCCGTCCAGAAATGCCCTCAATCTCCCGGGCCACCTGGCGCGCCACCTCCTGCACATCGTCAGGCGATTTTTTATCGGCCTTGCTGATGACCGCGATCACCGGCATGTCGTGCAGCTGCAACTCCGCCAGGGCAGCACGGATACTTGCATGCAGACCACCCTCCTCCGCGCTGACCACGATGCAATAAGCCAGGCTGCGCTCGACGTAATCGTCGATGGCGCGTCCGTGCTGGCCATTGCCCGAGTCCCAGCCTGGCATGTCGACCAGTTTCAAATGGGGCAGCCGAGCCAAGGTATCGCATTCCACATGCAAGTCCAGCCAGGCGCCTGCCGGTGCCTGGCCAGCTTGCAGTTCCAATACCTGGCTGCGCGCCAATGGCCTGACTGTGTCATCAGGAAGACATAAGGTAAAACGTTCCGGCTTGCCGTATGCGAGCTCCGCAGGAATCGAGGTTTGCGGATCGACATTCGTCGACAGCAAGCTTTCCCCCATCAAGGCATTCAACAAGCTCGATTTTCCGCTACTGAACGCCCCCACGAAAGGTACACGCACCAGGAAATGGCGCGTTTGCTGTTCCACGCCGGCCAACCACTCTTGCGGCTGCTGATAAGTCTGGAACAATTGCCTGATGGCCGGCAGTACCTCAAGAAGATGGATTTGCGGTGAAAACATGTAATGATCCCGTTCAGATGAAATGAAAAAAGTAGCGCGGCATGACGCGCACATTGAAATTTCTTCAATGCAACTAATTTAACATGGGGATACGACAAGATGTGTCGCTGGAGACATATCTCCAGCGACGGACAGAAGAAACGCAGGTGCGATCAGGGCCGCCGGTAGCGGACCTGGCTCAATCGGCTAATGAATGATCTTTGCCAGGAAATCACGCGCGCGGTCCGAGCGCGTGGTGTTGAAGAAGTCATCCTTGCTGCAATCCTCGATGATCTTGCCCTGGTCCATGAAGACGATGCGGTTGGCCACGCGCCTGGCAAAGCCCATTTCATGCGTGACGACCATCATCGTCATGCCTTCCTGCGCCAGGCCCACCATCACGTCGAGCACCTCGTTGATCATTTCCGGATCGAGCGCCGAAGTGGGCTCGTCGAACAGCATGGCGATCGGGTCCATCGACAGCGCGCGGGCGATCGCCACGCGCTGCTGCTGGCCGCCCGACAGCTGGCCGGGGAATTTATCCTGCTGCGACAGCAGGCCCACGCGGTCCAGGTATTTCAAGCCCTTGGCATTGGCTTCGTCGGCGCTGCGACCGAGCACCTTGATCTGGCCGATGGTCAGGTTTTCGCGGATGGACAGGTGCGGAAACAGCTCGAAATTCTGGAACACCATGCCGATGCGCGCGCGCAGTTTCGACAAATTCGTCTTCGGGTCGTTGACGCTGATGCCGTCGACGATGATCTGCCCCTGCTGTATCGGTTCGAGGCCGTTGACGGTCTTGATCAGGGTCGACTTGCCGGAGCCGGACGGGCCGCAAATGACCATCACGTCGCCCTTGGCGACCTCGGTGGTGCAGTCGGTCAGTACCTGGAACTGGCCATACCATTTGCTGACGTTATTGAGTTCGATCATCTTGTTCTTTCTTTTACGGTTAGCGAATGATGGCGACGCGTTTCTGCAGGCGTTTTACCAGGAACGACAAGGCATAGCACAACACGAAATACACGACGGCGACAAACACATACATTTCCACCAGGCGGCCATCGCGCTGCGCGATTTTCGAGGCGGCGCCGACGAAATCGGGGATCGACAGCACGTACACGAGCGACACGTCCTGGAACAGCACGATGGTCTGCGTCAGTAGCACGGGGATCATGTTGCGGAACGCTTGCGGCAACACGATGCTGCCCATGGTCTGCCGGTAATTCATGCCCAGCGCCTGGCCGGCCCATACCTGGCCGCGGGGAATCGACTGTATGCCACTGCGCATGATCTCGCAATAGTAGGCCGCCTCGAACATGATGAAGGTGATCAGCGCAGAAGAAAATGCGCCCACTTTCACGGGTTCGTTCGCACCGATGACCCAGGCGGCGATGTACGGCACCAGGAAGTAGAACCAGAAGATCACCAGCACCAGCGGGATCGAGCGTATCAGGTTGACGTAGCTCGATGCCACGCCCGAGATGAGGCGGTTGCTGGACAGGCGCATCAGCGCCAGCAGGGTGCCCAGCACGATGCCGCCCACCATGGCCAGCGCCGTCAGTTTCAGGGTGAAGACCATGCCGGTCTGGAACAGGTAAACCCACGAGCGGGAGATGACATCGAAATCGAAGTTACCTAACATGTCAGTGTCCTCCCGTCTTGGCGCCGGCGACGATGAAGCCCGGGATGGCGACCTTTTTCTCAATCAGGTGCATCAGCACCACCACCAGCAGATTGACGACGACGTAAATGATGGTGGCAGCCGAAAACGCCTCGAACACCTGGAAGGAAAACTCCTGGATGGCGCGCGCACTGGCCGTCAGTTCGATCAGGCCGATGGTCAATGCCACGGAGCTGTTCTTGATGATGTTCAAAAATTCGCTGGTCAGCGGCGGCATGATGACGCGCGCGGCCATCGGCAGCAAGATGAAACGGTAGGTTTGCGGCAGGGTCAGGCCCAGCGCCGTGCCTGCCAGTTTCTGCCCGCGCGGCAGCGCCTCGATACCCGTCGTGACCTGCACGGCCACGCGCGAGGAGGTAAAGAATCCCAGGCACAGCACAGCCGTGATGAACGGCGCGTTCGGCAGCGACTTGACCCAGGCGCCCAGGTCCGGCGGCAGCAATTCCGGCATGACGAAATACCACAGGAACATCTGCACCAGCAGCGGCACGTTGCGGAACAATTCCACATACGCATTGGCCAGGCCCACCAGCCATTTGTTCGGCAGGGTGCGGACGGTGCCGATCACCAGGCCCAGGATCAAGGCCATGATCCAGGCCGCACCGGCCGTGGCCAGGGTCCACACCAGGCCGGACCACAGGGTATCCATATACGTGCCCACGCCATCGGGGGACATCTCCCAGAAGATGCGCCAATTCCAGTTGTAATTCATGATCATCCTTCCCATGCAGCTCGAGGAAAGCGGCCAGCCGCCTACCCCGCAAATAAAACCGGGAGGCTTGCGCCCCCCGATTTGTTACGCACTCTTGTTACTTTTTCCGCTTGTCCGAAGTCTTCTGCGCTTCGGGCACGGCCGCATACGCGGCCGGGTCACCGGAGTCGGTCGGATTCGCAAACACGGCCTTCAATTGCGCCGGCATGGGGAATTTCAGGTTGATGTTTTTCGGCGGGATTGGCGAGGTAAACCATTTCGCGTAAATGCGGTTGATGTCGTCGCTCTTGTACAGGCGGATCAGCGCTTCGTCGACCACTTTCTTGAAGGCTGGATCGCCCTTGCGCAGCATGATGCCGTACGGCTCGACCGACAGCGCTTCCTTGGTGATTTCGTAGTCGTTCGGGTTTTTCGAGTTGGCCACTTGCGATGCCAGCAGGATGTCGTCGTTGGCTTCGGCCACCGCGCGGCCCGTTTCCAGCATCAGGAACGATTCAGGATGATCCTTGCCGACGGCAATGGTCATGCCCAGGTTTTTTTCCTTGTTCAAAATCGTCATCTGCTTGATGGTCGAGGTGCCTGCCGTGGCCACCAGGGTCTTGCCGCGCAAGTCTTCCAGGGTCTTGATGTTCGAGGTTTTTTTCGACAGCACGCGGTTGCCGATGACGAACATGGTGGGCGCGAATGCCACCTGCTGCTGGCGCTCCAGGTTGTTCGTGGTCGAGCCGCATTCGAGGTCGATGGTACCGTTGGCCATCAGCGGGATGCGGTTGGCCGAGGTGACGGGGCTCATCACCACTTTCAGTTCGGTCAGGCCCAGATGCTTTTGCAGGGCCGTGACGACTTTCATGCACAGGTCGATCGAATAACCCTGGTATTGCTGCTTGTCATCGAGATAGGAGAAGGGCACGGAGCCGTCGCGCACGCCGAGGGTGACGGAACCGGCTTTCTTGATCTTGGCCAAGGTGCCGGTCAATTCCTGAGCCTGGACTGGCGACATGCTGCTGATGACGCCGACGCTGAGCAGCGTGGCGATGATTTTGGTCAATTTCATAAATTCTCCTGGACGGACAAACCGGATACAAAGCCGGACGAAACAACTGTGGTGCAAACGCCACCAATGGAATTAATTTTATTTCATTTTCAGCGCCGAACCAGCCGTTTTCTGCGATTGCCGTCAAATAGGCGCTATACGCGCGCCGGAATCAGCGCGGCTGTAGCATTTTTCCTACTGATTGTCCCCCGCCGATTTATTTTGCCGGCGCCAGCCCCGCCAACGCCTCCTCTTGCGCCTCATCATCCATATTCGCCTGCTGGCGTTGCCACATCTGCGCATACAAGCCATTCGCGGCCAGCAATTGCGGATGCGTGCCCCGCTCGACGATGCGGCCATGGTCGAGCACCAGGATTTGCTGGGCGTCGGCCACCGTCGACAGCCGGTGCGCAATCACCAGGGTGGTGCGGTTTTTGGCGATGTCCTTCAATTGCGCCTGGATCGCCTGCTCGGCCTTGGAGTCGAGCGCCGACGTCGCTTCGTCGAAGATCAGGATGGCCGGGTCCTTCAGCAAGGTGCGGGCAATGGCCACGCGCTGCTTTTCGCCGCCCGACAGCTTCAAGCCCCGCTCGCCCACCATGGAGTTGTAGCCATCTGGCAAGCTTTCAATAAAATCATGGATCGACGCCGCTTTCGCCGCCGCCACGATGGCGTCCTTGCTGGCGCCCGGCTTGCCGTAGGCGATGTTGTATTCGATGGTGTCGTTGAACAGCACCGTGTCCTGCGGCACGATGCCGATGGCGGCGCGCAGGGAATCCTGTGTGATTGCCCGCAAGTCCTGGCCATCGATGGTGATGCTGCCGCCATCGACTTCGTAGAAGCGGAACAGCAAGCGCGACAGGGTCGACTTGCCCGAGCCGCTGTGGCCCACCACGGCGGTGGTGGTGCCGGCCGGAATCTGGAAATCCACGTCGAACAGGATTTGCCGCTTGGCTTCATAGCTGAAATTCACATGCGCAAAGCGCACGGCCGCGCCCCGCGTGACGAGCGGTTTTGCCTCCGGCGTATCGGCGATTTCGCGGTTTTCGTTCAACAAGGAAAACAGGCGCTCCATGTCAGCCAGGCTTTGCTTGATTTCGCGGTAGATGACGCCCAGGAAATTGAGCGGGATATACAGCTGGATCATGAAGGCGTTCACCAGCACCAGGTCGCCCAAGGTCATGCTGCCGTTGATCACGCCCACGGTGGCGCGCCACAGGATCAAGGTGACGGCCGTGGCGATGATCAAGGACTGGCCCGTATTGAGCAGGGACAATGAAGTCTGCGATTTCACGGCCGCCGATTCATAGCGCTGCAAGCCTTCGTCGTAGCGCTTCGCCTCGTAATCCTCGTTGCCGAAATATTTCACGGTTTCATAGTTGATCAACGAATCGATGGCCTTGGTATTGGCTTTTGAATCGAGGTCGTTCATGGTGCGGCGGAAATGCGTGCGCCAGTTCGTCACCAAGACGGTAAACGCGATGTAGGACACCAGCGCCACCGCCGTGATCACGCTGAACCAGATGTCGTAATGCAAGACCAGATAGCCGAGCACGAGGGTGATTTCCACCAGGGTCGGCAAGATGTTGAACAAGGTATAGGAAATGAGCGAGCCGACACTGCGCGTGCCCCGTTCGATATCGCGCGTCATGCCGCCCGTCTGGCGGTTCAGGTGAAAGCGCAAGGACAAGGCATGCAGGTGGCGGAACACTTGCAGCGCGATGGTGCGCACGGCCCGCTGCGTGACCCTGGCAAACAGGAATTCGCGCAATTCCGTAAACAAGGTGGTCGACAGGCGCAGCAAGCCATACGCCACCAGCAAGCCGACCGGTAACACCAGCAGCGCTTGCGGATGCGCCGCCGTGATCGTCATGGCGTCGACGAGTTTTTTCAGGATCAGGGGCACGCCCACGTTGGCCAGCTTGGCGCCCACCAGGCATAGCAGCGCCAGCAATACTCTCCATTTGTAGACCCATAGATACGGCAGCAAGGTCTTGATGGTGGCGAAATCGCTGTGGCTGGCGGAGGCTGGCGAGCGGGGCGGAGGGGGAGTCTGGGAACGGCGCATGGCGAAGGTCGGCTTTTTATGGTTCAATCGGGGCAATTGTAGCCTTTCATGAGAATAAAAGATGAGCACCTCCCCCGACCGTCCTGATAACTGCCTCGCCTCCGGCTTGCCCGCCGGAAAAATGCCGGAATTGCGCATGATGCCCGCGCCATCCGACGCCAATGTGTACGGCGACGTCTTCGGCGGCTGGATCATGGCGCAAGTCGATATCGCCGGTTCCCTGCCGGCCACGCGGCGCGCCAACGGCCGTGTCGCCACCATCGCCGTCAATTCCTTCATCTTCAAAAACCCTGTCTTCGTCGGCGATCTTCTCTCCTTCTACGCCGAAATCGTCAAGGTTGGCAATACCTCGATCACCGTCAATGTCGAGGTGTATGCCGAGCGCAACCGCCTGCAGGCGTGCATCGTGAAAGTCACGGAAGCGACCCTGATCTATGTGGCGACGGACTCCGACCGCAAGCCGCGCAAGGTGCCGCCGATCGAGACCTTATTGTCGCAATAATCCTACGTTTTATTTTCAGACGGCATGGATAGCCAGCGCCGCATCTTCCTGCAGAGGGCTGCGCGCATCGTCTCGCTGGCCGCCGCCGGCAGCGTGCTGTCGGGTTCCAGCGCGAGCGCCGCCACGCGCCTGAACGGCAACGGCTATCCGTTTGCGCTCGGTGTCGCCTCCGGCTCGCCCTTGCCGGACGCCGTCGTGCTGTGGACACGCATCTGTTACGACCCGCTGCAGGCAGACACCACGCCCGCCATCGCCCTGAATGTGCGCTGGGAAGTGGCCGCCGATGAAGGTTTTCGGCGCATCGTCGCCAAGGGGCAAACCACGGCCACGCCCGCCCTCGCACACAGCGTGCACGTCGATGTGGCGGGCCTGGCGCCCGGGCGATGGTACTGGTACCGTTTTATCTTTGGCGACGCCGTCAGTCCCGTGGGCCGCACGCGCACGGCGCCCGAGCCCGGCGCCATGCCTGCCTCGCTGAAACTGGCCGTCGCTTCGTGCCAGCACTGGGAATTCGGCGCGTATGCGGCGCACCGGCACATCGCGGCGGCCGCGCCCGACCTGGTGGCCTTTCTCGGTGATTACATTTATGAGTGGGGACCGTACCAGCTGCAGCACCCGAGCCGGGCCATGCGCACGCACGAAAGCTTTAGCCTGGACGAGTACCGCGCCCGCTATGCGCAATACAAGAGCGACCAGGATTTGCAGGGCGCGCACCTGGCCGCGCCGTGGATCGTCACCTGGGATGACCATGAAGTGGCCAACGATTACGGCAACGACCGCGACGAATTGCTCACACCCACCTTTTTGCAGCGCCGCGCGGCCGCCTACCAGGCATTTTATGAACACATGCCGCTGCGGTTGCTACCGCTGGGGCGACGCGGCTTCGTCGACATGCGCATCTACCAGCGCTATGACTGGGGCCGCCTGGCGCGCTTCCACGTACTGGACGACCGGCAATACCGCGCCTACCACGCGTGCGCCAGGCCGGGCCGCGGTGGCTCCAATTCCGTCACCACGCGCAACTGCCCCGACTTGCGCAAACCCGGCCGCAGCATGCTGGGCGAGGAGCAGCAGCGCTGGCTGCAAACCGGTCTCGATACGTCTCCGGCGCGCTGGAATATCCTGGCCCAGCAAACGCTGATGGCGCAATCGAGCCAGGTGCCCATCCTGCGCCCCGGCGACGAGCGCATCTGGACCGATGGCTGGGATGGCTATCCGCTGGCGCGCCAGCACCTGCTCGACGCCTTGCGCAGCAGCAAGGCCAGCAACCCGCTGGTGCTGTCCGGCGACGTACATACCTTTTATGCGACGGAACTGAGCCGCAACGCCATGCGCCCCACCGGCAAGGATAATCCCGTGCTGGCGACCGAGTTTTGCGGCACGTCCATCACGTCGAGCTCCCGCCCGCAGGCGCGCACCGAGCAGTATGTGGCGATGAACCCGCACATCCGCTACGGACGCAGCGACAAGCGCGGCTATATGTTGATGGAAATCACGCCAAAGAAAACGACGACCCTGTTCCAGGGCCTGGAGAATGTGCGCGACAGCACTTCTACCATCGCGACACTGGCCCGCTTTACCGTCCAGGACGGCAAGGCGGGCCTGCAGCCCACTTAGCAGGTACTTTTCAAGGCATCGCGGTAGCGCCGGCTGACAGGTACCTCCCCGCCCGTGGATAGCACGGCACGCGCATCGCCCGATTCCAGCGGCACGATGCTCTGTACGAAATCAAGGTTGACGATATAGCTGCGGTGCACGCGCACAAAGCGCTTGCCGTCGAGGCGGCGCTCGATGGCGGCCATGGTCGAGCGCAGCGGATAATCGTGGCCGCGCACGTGCAGGTTCACATAATTGCCCCAGGCCTGTATCCACTCGATATCGGCAGCCGGCAACAGAAAATCCTTACCCAGCTTGCGTACCAGGAAGCGTTCCGGCTGCTGCACCGGCTCCACGGCTGGGCCTTCATCGGGTTCGCCTAGCAGTGTCGCCTCGCCTTGCCAGCGCATCAGCAGCAACTGGTAAAACCCCACCGCCAACAAGACGAGGAAGTAAGCACGCACATCTTTCAGGTATTCATACGGCAACTCGCGCCACCAGTCGCCAAAATCATAGTGGCTGCCCTGGCTCCAATAGGCAATTTTGCGCAAGGCCACCATGGCCGCCACATGCACCAGGCTGTAGACGACCGACGCAGCCAGGTGCCAGCGCAGGTTCTGGCGCTGGAACACCAGGTGTAGCGGCCGGTACTGTCCCGCCAGCACGACCACGGGCACCAGCGCCAGCAGCACCAGATTGCTGCTCCACTCCCACACGGCCACTTCCCAGTATGGCGTAGCGAGCCCGGCGCGCCGCAGGTCAAGCCAGGCCAGCCAGCTGTTGACGCTGGCCTGCAGCAGAGTCAGCACGATCCAGAATCCCGGCTCGGCCACGCGGCGCCAGCGTTGATAACGTTGCAACATGTCGGTGGAAGAGACGCGCATGACTTCAGTAGGTAAATTAGTTGCACGATTGTAACGTCCCACACCCATCCCAGGCGATCCATTCGTCCCAGCCAGCCGTCCGCTGGTCACTTCGCGCTGGCTGCCAGCCCCGCCGCTGCCTATGCTGGGGCTTCCTTCACCATTTGCCCACCGATCATGAGCCATCACACCCGCCGCCACGATATCGACGCCTTGCGCTTTCTCGTCTTCAGCTTGCTGATTGTCTATCACACTGCCTTGCTGTACATGGATGGATGGAACTTTCACATGCACAGCAGCTACACCACGGATGCCTTGAACATGCCGCTGGTCTTCATTAACCGCTGGCGCATGGAAATCGTCTTTCTCATCTCCGGCGTGTCGTGCGCCATGATGACGCAGACCTCACGCGGGGCCTTCCTCTGGCGCAGGATCAAGCGCTTGCTGCTGCCGCTGCTGTTCGGCATGGCCATCATCATTCCCCTCCAGCCGTATTGCGAAGGGGTCAGCAACGGCCTGGTCGAACCCGGCTATGGACAGTTCCTGCTGCATTACTTTGGCGGCCATGCCTGGCCGGCCGGCGCCTTCGCAGGCTGGCAATATGGTTTTACGTGGAATCACTTGTGGTATCTGGTGTACTTGCTGCTGTACATCATCGTGCTGGTGGCGCTGCAGCCGCTGCTGGCGGCGCTGCGCCCCCTGTTCCAGCACTTGCGCGGCTGGCGCTTGCTGGTCTTGCCGGCGCTACCCACCCTTGCCGCCACGGTGTTCCTGAAAATGCGCTATCCGGAAACCCATGCGGTGGTGCACGACTGGTATGCGCACAGCATCTATTTCACCATGTTCGTGTATGGCTGGTGGCTGGGTAATGACAAGGGATTGTGGGCAGAACTGACGCGCCTGCGCTGGCAGACGCTATGGCTGGGTCTGGGCGCGTTTGCCGTGTACATGGTATTTGACCAGATGTATTCGGAAAACCTGCTGACCTGGGCCTCGGCCGGCTCCTGGCCCATGCGCAACCTGTACATGTGGCTGGCCATCTGCGCCATCCTGGGCTGGTCGCATACGTTATTGAACCGCCCCTTTTCCTGGCTGCCTTGGGCGCGCCAGGCCGTCTTTCCCTGGTACATACTGCACCAGAGCGCGATCGTGCTGCTGGCCTACTGGCTGGTGCCCCTGAAGCTGGGCCCCGTGCTCGAACCGCTGCTGATATTGGCTGGCACGCTGGCGACCTGCTGGCTGGGAACCTCGCTGCTGATCAGCAAGGTGAACTGGCTGCGCCCCTGCTTCGGCTTGCCCGCCCGCCCAGGGCGGAACCTGGCGGCGGACACAGCCATGGCGGCGAACTAAGCTACCTTCTTCTCGTCGCGCAATTGACGGCGCAAGATCTTGCCGACGTTGGTTTTCGGCAATTCATCGCGGAACTCGATGTATTTCGGTTTCTTGTAGGCCGTCAATTCATGCTTGCAATGCTCGCGGATCTGTTCCACCGTCAGGTTCGGATCCTTGCGCACAACAAACACTTTCACGGCTTCGCCCGCGTTGGCGTCCGGCACGCCGATGCACGCGCATTCCAGCACGCCCGGGCACGATGAAACCACGTCTTCCACTTCATTCGGATACACGTTGAAGCCGGAGACGATGATCATGTCTTTCTTGCGGTCCACGATCTTCACGTAGCCGCGCTCGTCCATGACACCCACGTCGCCCGTCTTGAAGTAGCCGTCGGCCGTCATCGACTTGGCCGTTTCATCCGGACGCTGCCAGTAGCCGGCCATCACTTGCGGGCCGCGCACGGCGATCTCGCCCGGTTCGCCCAGCGGCACTTCCACGCCGTCATCGTTCAAGATCGCCACTTCCGTCGACGGGAATGGCAAGCCGATGGTACCCGTGAATTCCGTGATGTCGACGCGGTTGCCCGTCACCACGGGCGATGTTTCCGACATGCCATAGCCTTCGATCAGCGGGCAGCCCGTCAGTTTCAGCCAGCGTTCGGCCACGTTGCGCTGCAGGGCCATGCCGCCGCCATTGCACACCTTGTAGCTGGAGAAATCGAGCTTGGCAAACTCGGCATTGTTCAGCAGCGCGTTGTACAGGGTATTGACGGCCGGAAAGACGACGATCTTGTGCTTGGCCAATTCCTTGACGAAACCGGGGATGTCGCGCGGGTTGGGGATCAGTACGCTCATGCCGCCCAGGCGCATGCCCATCAGGGCACTGACCGTCAGCGAATAGATGTGATACAGGGGCAAGGCGCACATGAAGCCCATCGAGGTGGCGCGCATTTCAGGCGTCATCACGGGCGACATCCACGCCTCGTTTTGCAATACGTTGGCGATCACGTTACGGTGCAACAGCATCGCGCCTTTTGAGACGCCCGTCGTGCCACCCGTGTATTGCAGGAAGACGATATCGTCATGCCCCTGCTGCACCGGCTGCAAGGTCAGACGCGCACCTTCGGCCAGCATCTTGTTGAAACTGATGGCGCCCGGCAAGGAAAACGCGGGCACCATTTTTTTGATCTTGCGCACGACGAAGTTGACGATGGTGCCTTTCAGTCCGCCCAGCAAGTCGCCCATGGTGGCCACGATCACATGCTTGACCTGGGTATGCGGCAACACCTGCTCCACCGTGGTGGCGAAGTTTTCCAGCACGATGATCGCTTCACTGCCCGAATCGATCAGCTGGTGCTGCAATTCACGGGGCGTGTACAGCGGGTTGACGTTCACCACCGTATAGCCGGCGCGCAAAATCGCCGCCATGGCCACCGGATATTGCAGCACGTTCGGCAGCATGATCGCCACGCGCGCACCGCGTTGCAGGCCCTTGCTTTGCAGCCAGGCACCCATCTGCCGCGACAGTTGATCGAGCTCGCGATAGGTCATGAATTTATCCATGCACACGAAGGCGTTGCGGTCCGCATATTTCTGGAACGACTCTTCCAGCAAATGTGTTACGGAACGGTATTGCGTGCAATCTATCTCTGCGGGAACGCCGTCCGGGTATGACTTCAACCAAATCTTGTCCATCTCGCCTCATCTTTATCTGTAAAAGGGATGCGCCTCCTGGCGCATCCACATTGTTTATGCTGCTATCTTTTTCTCGTCACGCAGGGCGCGACGCAAAATCTTGCCGACGTTGGTTTTCGGCAGTTCATCGCGGAACTCGATGTATTTCGGCCGCTTGTAACCCGTGAATTGTTCCTTGCAATACGCGGCCAGCACGGCCTGGGTCAGGTTCGGGTCCTTGCGTACCACAAACACTTTCACGGCTTCGCCCGAATGCTCGTCGGGCACGCCCACGCAGGCGCACTCGAGCACGCCCGGATGGGCTGCGATAACGGCTTCGACTTCGTTCGGATACACGTTGAAGCCGGAGACGAGAATCATGTCTTTCTTGCGGTCCACAATCTTCACGTAGCCGCGCTCATCCATGATGCCAACGTCGCCGGACTTGAAATAGCCGTCGGCCGTCATGACCTTGGCCGTTTCATCGGGACGGTTCCAGTAGCCCGTCATCACTTGCGGGCCACGGATGGCGATCTCGCCCGTCTGCCCCAGCGGCACTTCCTTGCCGTCATCGTCGAGAATCGTGATCTCGGTCGACGGAATCGGCAAGCCGATGGTGCCGGAAAACACCGTGCTGTCGGCGCGGTTGCACGTGGCGACGGGCGACGTTTCCGACAGGCCATAACCCTCGATGATGGACACGCCCGTCGCCTGCAGCCACTTGTCATTGACGGCTTGCTGCACCGCCATGCCGCCGCCATTGGCGATCTTCAAGCCAGAGAAGTCGAGCTTGGCAAAGTCGGGGTGATTCACCAGCGCGTTATACAGCGTATTGACCGCCGGCAGCAGGTTGAACTTGTACTTGCCCAGTTCCTTGATCAGCCCAGGGATATCGCGCGGATTCGGGATCAGGATATTCAGCGCACCCACGCGCGTGCCCCACATCGCGCACGCCGTCAGGGCAAAGATATGGTACAGCGGCAAGGCGCAAACGATGATCAGCTGCTCGCGGCTGTTCGGATCGAGCGCCGCGCCCGACCACGCTTCGCTCTGCAGCACATTGGCGATCACGTTGCGGTGGCTCAAGGTCGCACCTTTCGACACGCCCGTCGTGCCACCCGTGTATTGCAGGAAAGCAGGGTCGTTGATGCTCAGCTCGACGGGCGTGAGTTTCATGCGGCTGCCCAGCGCCAGCGCCTGCTTGAAACGCATGGCGTTCGGCAAGGAATACGCGGGCACCATCTTCTTGACGTTGCGCACGACAAAATTGACGAGCATGCCCTTCAAACCGCCCAGCATCTCGCCCATGCTGGCGACGACGATGTGCTTGACGGCCGTCTTGCTCAACACTTGTTCCAGCGTATGGGCAAAGTTTTCCAGCACGATGATGGCTTCGCTGCCCGAATCATTGAGCTGGTGCTCGAGTTCGCGCGGCGTGTACAGCGGGTTGACGTTGACCACCGTGTAACCGGCGCGCAGCACGGCAGCGATCGCCACCGGATACTGCAGCACGTTCGGCATCATCAGGGCGACCCGGGCGCCCTTCTTCAGGCCACGGCTTTGCAGCCAGGCACCGAGCTGGCGCGAATAGGTGTCGAGCTCGGCATAGGTGAGAAATTTGTCCATACAGACATAGGCATTGCGGTCCGCATATTTTTGAAACGCCTCTTCCAGCAAATGCACCAGCGAACGATATTGATCAGGATCGATGTCGGCGGGAACGCCGGGAGGGTATGACTTCAGCCAAATTTTTTCCATCCTGTGCCTCTTGTCTCGAATAATCGTGGGGGAGCCGGCGCAGCCTGCCGGCGCGGATCATTGCTGCGGATTCTGTCGTCCTGCAGTCAGTTTGAGCATTCTGACGAGCAATTGCTCTATGCTACTAATGCGATGCTATCGGGCGCCGCGCTTCCATGCAAGCGCTTTCAACAGTATTCGAGCAGCAACTCTAAGCGCATTTTGTGCTGCACTGCAGCATGATAAATACACTGTTACCGAATCGCTTGCCTCACCGTACGGGACAATCTTTACGGGTCAGGGGCTGGACAATTGTTCCAGCGCATGCCTGCGCTCAGGCTTCTTGATCTGGGCCATTGTGTGCACTGCAGCATAAAAAGCACGAAAGTTCTTTTTTTCTTCCAGCAATTTTTTGAAGGCAGGCAAAAATTCATTGTAGGTCGACACGGAAGCGAGGTGCGCATTGCTCAATGGCTGCTCGAACCAGCGGTCGTAACCGGTAAAACCGCCCCAGTCTTGCTTCAATACCTGATACGCGTCTTGCAGCGCCGCAAACACCTGCGCCTTGCGCGCGCGCTTGTCCGCCTCGCTGGCGTCGCTCGCATACACGGTCTCCAGCTTGCCCCGGTATGCCAGCAGCAAGGCCAGAAAATCCTGGCGCCGCGCCGCATACTGGGCGTATGACGCACGCATGGCGTCATTGCCCTCGCGCGCCAGCCAGCGCTGCACGCCCGCCTCTTCCACGGCACTGGCAAACGATTCGTTGAAGGCCGAATCACCGGGCACGTACACCACCTGGTGCGCCAGCTCATGGAAGATCAGGCGCGCCAGTTCCGCATCGTTGTAATTGATAAAGGTCGACAGCAGGGGATCATCGAACCAGCCCAGGGTGGAATACGCGGGCACGCCGCTCACCTGCACGTCGTAATGCTGGGCGCGCAACTCGTCGGCATATGCGAGCGCCTCGTCCTTGCTGTAATAGCCACGATAGCTGACGCAGCCGGCGATGGGGAAACACCATTGCAGCGGCTGCAGCGACAGTTCCGGCGTGGCCACCACGTTCCACAGCACAAATGGACGCCGCAGGGTGGCGTAGTTCTTGTAGCTGCCATTGTCGGGCAAGTCCAGCTCGCTGACGGCAAAGCGGCGAATTTGCTGCGCCCTGGCCAGGCGCACTTTCAGGCGCGGCTCGGTGGCCGGGTCGTCGAGCCAGGCACCGATGGGCCGCGCGCCCGACCACAAGGCATATTGTCCCTGCGCCGCTTGCGTGTAATAGCGCAGCTGCGTGCAGCCACCCAGCAGCAGGCACACCGTGCCGACAAGCAAGCAGGCCGGCCAGCGCAGCATGTCAGGCAACCTTTTCCACTTCGACCAGCGTATCGTAGAAGGTCGGCGCGCGGCCCATGTCCGTCAGGCGCTGGCTGGTCACTTCATTGGCGTTCTTGCCATCGCTGGCGAGTTTCTTCCACCACACGGACAAGCCCACCACCAGGCCTTTTCTCGCCTTGTCCGTGACCCTGGCCTTGGCAACAAAGCTGCCACGGTCGTTGAAGATGCGCACCATATCGCCGGCCACGATGCCGCGCGCGGCGCCATCATCGGGATGAATATCGAGGTGTGGCTCGCCTTCGGCCGCGCGCAGGCTTTTCACGTTGACGAACGTGGAATTGAGGAAATTGCGTGCCGGCGGGGAAATCATGGCCAGCGGGAAACGCGCCGCCAATGCGGGATTGCTGGCCAACGATTCGTGCGGCGCGATATACGTCGGCAAGGGATCGAGTCCCGCCTGCGCCATGGCGCTGGAATAAAACTCGCACTTGCCCGATGGCGTGGGGAAACCACCCTCGGCAAATGGCGCCTCGGGCATGGCCAGCTTTTGCCAGCCCGTGCGTTTCAGCGATTCCCAGTCGAAATGCACGGCGCGCGCATCCGTCGCATCGAAGGCCTTGGCCGCCAGCGCATCGTCGCTTTCCTGGAAGCACGGATCATCAAAGCCCATGTATTGGGCCAGCAGGCGGAAGATTTCCGTATTCGCCTTCGCTTCGCCCAGCGGCGCCACGGCCGCATTGTTCGCCATCATGTATAAATGGCCATAAGTGGAATGCGCATCGACATGTTCGAGCTGCGTGGTGGCGGGCAGCACGATGTCGGCGTAATCGACGGTATCGGTCTGGAACTGTTCGAGCACGACCGTAAACAAGTCTTCGCGGGCAAAGCCCTGCGCCACTTTCGAGGAATCGGGCGCCACCGCCAGGGGATTCGAGTTGTAGACGATCACGGCTTCCACTTGCGGGCCGAACTCGGGCGAGCTGGTTTTCAGCAGATCGTCGCCGATGGTGCTCATGTTGATGGTGCGCGGCGTGCCCTTGAGTAAATCCGGGCGCTGCAAGGCCTTGCGGTTGACGGGGAACGAACCCGAGCTCGACAGCTGCATGCCGCCGGCAGGATGGCGCCAGGCGCCCGTCAGGGCTGGCAGGCAAGCGATATTGCGCACGGCCATGCCGCCGCCATGCACGCGCTGCACGCCGTAGTTGGTACGGATGGCGGCGCCCTCGCCAGAACGGCATGCCTGGCCGTACAGGCGCGCCAGTTCCACCACTTCCGTCGTGGTGATGCCGCATACCTCGGCCACGCGCTCGGGCGGCCATGCCAGCGCGCGCTGTTTGAGTTCCGCATAGCCCACGGTGTAGCGGTCGATATAGTCCTGGTCAACCAGGTTTTCCGTGATCAGGACATGCATCAAGCCCAGCGCCAGGGCCGCATCGGTGCCGGGCAGCAAGGCGATATGCTGGTGGCATTTTTCGGCCGTCAGCGAGCGATACGGGTCGATGGCGATCAGGGTGGCGCCATTGCGCTTGGCCTCTTGCGCGCGCATCCAGAAGTGCAGGTTCGAGGCGATCGGGTTGCCGCCCCAGATGATGATCAATTTTGCGTTCTGGAATTGCTCCAGGTCCGTGCCGATGCTGGCGCCCACCGTGTACCGGTAGCCGGTGGCGCCGGCCGAGGCGCAAATGGTGCGGTCCAGCAGGGAAGCACCGAGCTGGTTGAAAAAGCGCGACGACATCGACTCGCCCTGCACCAGGCCCATGGTGCCGCAGTAGCTGTACGGCAAGATCGCCTGCGGATCGCGCGCGGCGATCGGTTTCAAGCGGGCCGCGATGGTCTGCAATGCTTCTTCCCAGCTGATGCGTTCGAACTTTCCCTCCCCCTTCTTGCCCACGCGGCGCAGCGGATGCAGCAGCCGGTCCGCATGGTAGGTGCGTTCCGTGAAGCGCGACACCTTGGTGCACAGCACGCCCGCCGTGGTCGGGTGATCAGGATCGCCCTTGACGGCGGTTGCCACCCCATCGGTCACCGTGACCAGAAGGGCGCAGGTATCGGGGCAGTCGAGCGGGCAGGCGGCGCGCACTTGGGTGGTGGTCATGGTGCAATCCAAAAACGTTGGGGGAAGGCGATACTGTAAACCATTCCGCGTGCTTGCTGTTGGCGCCATGGCAAGCTGGTCCGTGCGCTGGATTTACCCGGCAAACAAGGGCTACAATGCACCATTAGCCGCGTCTGTTTTTGATCAAACAGCGCGGTCCGGCGCGCCATACATTGCTGCGTGCCAGCATCCACAGGAGAGTTCCATGAAACTAGTTGATCCGATCTTGGCGTTTCAATCCGAGCTGCAAGGTATCCGCCGCGACCTGCATGCGCACCCCGAACTGTGCTACGAAGAACAGCGCACCTCGGACGTGGTCGCCGCCAAACTGACGCAATGGGGCATTCCCGTGGTACGCGGCCTGGGCCGCACTGGCGTGGTCGGCATCATCCAGCATGGCACTTCGACACGCGCCATCGGCCTGCGCGCCGACATGGATGCCTTGCCGATGCAGGAAATGAATACCTTCGAGCATGCTTCACGCCACCCGGGCAAGATGCACGCCTGCGGCCACGACGGCCACACGGCCATGCTGCTCGGTGCCGCCCATTACCTGGCGCAGCACCGCCATTTCGACGGCACCGTGTACCTGATCTTCCAGCCGGCCGAAGAAGGCGGCGCCGGCGCGCGCGAAATGATCGAAGATGGCTTGTTTACCCGCTTTCCCATGGATGCCATCTACGGCATGCACAACTGGCCGGGCGCCGAAACAGGCACGCTGAGCGTGGTGGAAGGGCCGATGATGGCGTCCAGCAATGAATTCCACGTCACCGTCAAAGGCAAGGGCGCGCATGCGGCCCAGCCCCACAAGGGCATCGATCCCGTGATGGTGGCCGTGCAAATCGCGCAAAGCTGGCAAACCGTCATCACGCGCAACAAGAGCCCGCTCGATACGGCCGTGCTGTCGATCACGCAGATCCATGCGGGCAGCGCCACCAATGTGATCCCTGATGACGCCAGCCTGGTTGGCACCGTACGCACCTTTACCACGCCCGTGCTGGACCTGATCGAAGAGCGCATGCGCGAGATCGCCGTGCATACGGCGGCCGCCTTTGGCGCCGAAGTCGAGTTCCACTTCAAGCGCAACTATCCGCCGCTGGTCAACCACGCGAAGGAAACGGCGTTTGCCGTCGACGTGATGAAAAGCGTGGTGGGGGCCGACAAGGTCAACGCGAATGTCGAACCGACCATGGGCGCGGAAGATTTCGCCTTCTTCCTGCAAGAAAAAGCCGGCTGCTACATCTTCATCGGCAATGGCGATGGCGAGCACCGCGATGGCGGCCACGGCCTGGGGCCATGCGTTCTGCACAATGGCAGCTACGACTTCAACGACAATCTGTTACCGATTGGCGCCAGTTTCTGGGTCAAGCTGGCCGAAGCGAGCCTGCCCATCGCTTAACTGAGCTTAACTGAGCTTGTCCGGGCCGTCACCAAGGCGCTGACCCGGATTCAACGCTTCCAGGGCCAGCAAGGCAGCCGCATGGTCGGCTGTCGGGTACGTTTCAGCAATGGTTTCGTAGCGCTGCGTTACCAGTTGCGTCACCGGCAAGGTGACGTGCGCCGCCTCGGCCGCCGCGAGGATGTTGTGCATGTCCTTGATCTGGCTCTTCACCTGGCCACCAGCAACAAAGTTACGTTCCAGCATGCGCTGGCCATGCACCTCCAAAATCTTGCTCTCGGCAAAACCGCCGCGGATGGCTGCCCGTACGGCGGCGGCATCGGCGCCCGCCGCCTGGGCCAGCAACAGCGCTTCGGCCACGATATTCAGGGTCGCGCCGACGATCAGCTGATTGCACAGCTTGGCCACCTGGCCACTGCCGGGCGGGCCCACCAAAGTCGGACGGCCCATGGCCGCCAGAATCGATTCAACCCGCGCGTAATCGCTGGTGCTGGCGCCGGCCATGATGGCCAGGGTGCCCGCCTGCGCGCCGCCGACGCCGCCCGACACGGGCGCATCGATGAAGGCATGGCCTGCCGCGTGCAAGGTGGCATGAAATTGTTGGGCCTCTGATTGCTTGGTGGAACTCATATCGATCCACAGCGCACCTGCGGGCAGGGCCGGCAGCGCCTTTTGCAACACCTGCGCCACGATGGGACCGGCTTCCAGCATCGAGATAACCACGTCCGCGCCACTGACCGCCTCAGCCACGGATACGGCCGGCTGCGCCCCTGCCGCACGCAGCACTTGGGCCTTGCTGTGCGTGCGATTCCAAATTGTGACAGAATATCCAGCGCGCAGCAGGCACCGGACCATCGGATCCCCCATCAGACCGATACCGAGAAATGCGATTTTTGTAGAGAATGTCAATTGAACCCCTGAGATCAACAAGTGGCGAGAGCGGCATCAAAGCAAGGTGCCTGTACAACAATAGCCTATCGGCCAATTTTACGATGAAAGTCTCTATGTTCTTCAAGAAGAATCTCCTCAAATCCATCGCCGCCGTTGCCGCGCTGATGGCGGCCAACGCCGGCTTTGCCGCCGACGACAAACTGATCGACTCCGTCTACGGCGAATATGCCAAGGGCGTGAAGGTACAAATGGTACGCGCTGGCGTGACCTCGAACTGGGATAAGGCCTGGTTTGTATCGAATGGCACGCAGCTGAGCGGTTACTGGGATGCCAGCATCGGCGGCTGGGATGGCAAGAGCTATCGCAACGTCCCTGGCCAGCATCAAAAACTGTGGGATCTGGGCTTTACTCCCGTGTTCCGCTTTGAAAACACAAACAAGCTGGGCTTCTATGCGGAAGGCGGCATTGGCGTACACATGCTGTCGAAGCTGTACGACAACGACGATAACCGTCTGTCGACCCACTTCCAGTTCGGCGACCATATCGGCGTCGGCTATATCTTCAATAACAAATGGGAAGTCGCTGCGAAGATCCAGCATTTCTCGAATGGCGGCTACAAGAAGCCTAACAGTGGCGTCAATTACATGAACGTCAAAGTCGCTTATCACTTTTAATGGGTTTAATAAATGACAAAGGCAGCGCGTAGCGCTGCCTTTTTTTACGCCTGTACGCTGTAAAACCTGCCAAAGCGCCAAACGAAAAAAAACCCGACCATTGCTGATCGGGGTTTTTCTCTACTGCGTATAACAAGCCTGACGATAACCTACTTTCACACTGGTTGCAGCACTATCATCGGCGCAAAGTTGTTTCACGGTCCTGTTCGGCATGGGAAGGGGTGGGACCAACTTGCTATGGTCATCAGGCATAACTTGTACTGGCATTTGTCCTCAGTGGAGCGACAAAGCCTGAATCTGGAAGAAGCAAAGATTGGGTAATGAATAGTAGTATCAACAAACGCACAACGTTGTACCGTCTTATCCTCTGTACCTGCTAAGGTTATAGGGACAAGCCGTACGGGCAATTAGTACTGGTTAGCTTAATGCATTACTGCACTTCCACACCCAGCCTATCAACGTCCTGGTCTCGAACGACCCTTCAAAGAGCTCAAGGCTCTGGGAAATCTCATCTCAAGGCAAGTTTCCCGCTTAGATGCTTTCAGCGGTTATCTCTTCCGTATTTAGCTACCCGGCAATGCCACTGGCGTGACAACCGGTACACCAGAGATACGTCCACTCCGGTCCTCTCGTACTAGGAGCAGCCCCCTTCAAATTTCCAACGCCCACGGCAGATAGGGACCAAACTGTCTCACGACGTTTTAAACCCAGCTCACGTACCACTTTAAATGGCGAACAGCCATACCCTTGGGACCGGCTACAGCCCCAGGATGTGATGAGCCGACATCGAGGTGCCAAACTCCCCCGTCGATATGAACTCTTGGGAGGAATCAGCCTGTTATCCCCAGAGTACCTTTTATCCGTTGAGCGATGGCCCTTCCATACAGAACCACCGGATCACTATGTCCTACTTTCGTACCTGCTCGACTTGTCAGTCTCGCAGTTAAGCACGCTTATGCCATTGCACTATCAACACGATGTCCGACCGTATCTAGCGTACCTTCGAACTCCTCCGTTACACTTTAGGAGGAGACCGCCCCAGTCAAACTGCCTACCATGCACTGTCCCCGATCCGGATAACGGACCAAGGTTAGAACCTCAAACAAACCAGGGTGGTATTTCAAGGTTGGCTCCACGAGAACTAGCGTCCCCGCTTCAAAGCCTCCCACCTATCCTACACAGATTGGTTCAAAGTCCAATGCAAAGCTACAGTAAAGGTTCATGGGGTCTTTCCGTCTAGCCGCGGGTAGATTGCATCATCACAAACATTTCAACTTCGCTGAGTCTCGGGAGGAGACAGTGTGGCCATCGTTACGCCATTCGTGCAGGTCGGAACTTACCCGACAAGGAATTTCGCTACCTTAGGACCGTTATAGTTACGGCCGCCGTTTACTGGGACTTCAATCAAGAGCTTGCACCCCATCATTTAATCTTCCAGCACCGGGCAGGCGTCACACCCTATACGTCCACTTTCGTGTTTGCAGAGTGCTGTGTTTTTATTAAACAGTCGCAGCCACCAGTTTATTGCAACCCTTTCACCCTTCTGGAGTAAACCAGTCAAGCTACCGGGGCGTACCTTTTCCCGAAGTTACGGTACCAATTTGCCGAGTTCCTTCTCCCGAGTTCTCTCAAGCGCCTTAGAATACTCATCTCGCCCACCTGTGTCGGTTTGCGGTACGGTCTCGTATGACTGAAGCTTAGAGGCTTTTCTTGGAACCACTTCCGATTGCTTCATGAATAAATTCACTCGTCTCAACCCCTTGAATTCCGTACCCGGATTTGCCTAAGTACCTTCTATGAGCCAAAAACCAACTATTCCAACAGTTGGACAACCTTCCGCGATCCGTCCCCCCATCGCATCATACGACGGTGCAGGAATATTAACCTGCTTCCCATCAGCTACGCATCTCTGCCTCGCCTTAGGGGCCGACTCACCCTGCTCCGATGAACGTTGAACAGGAAACCTTGGGCTTACGGCGTGGAGGCTTTTCACCCCCATTATCGCTACTCATGTCAGCATTCGCACTTCTGATACCTCCAGCATCCTTTACAAGACACCTTCGCAGGCTTACAGAACGCTCTCCTACCATATATATTGCTATATATCCGCAGCTTCGGTGACTGGCTTAGCCCCGTTACATCTTCCGCGCAGGACGACTCGATCAGTGAGCTATTACGCTTTCTTTAAATGATGGCTGCTTCTAAGCCAACATCCTGACTGTTTTAGCCTTCCCACTTCGTTTTCCACTTAGCCAATCTTTGGGACCTTAGCTGGCGGTCTGGGTTGTTTCCCTCTTGACGCCGGACGTTAGCACCCGACGTCTGTCTCCCAAGCTCGCACTCATCGGTATTCGGAGTTTGCAATGGTTTGGTAAGTCGCAATGACCCCCTAGCCATAACAGTGCTCTACCCCCGATGGTGATACTTGAGGCACTACCTAAATAGTTTTCGGAGAGAACCAGCTATTTCCAAGTTTGTTTAGCCTTTCACCCCTACCCACAGCTCATCCCCTAATTTTTCAACATTAGTGGGTTCGGACCTCCAGGGCGTGTTACCGCACCTTCATCCTGGCCATGAGTAGATCACTTGGTTTCGGGTCTACACCCAGCGACTGATCGCCCTATTCGGACTCGATTTCTCTACGGCTTCCCTATGCGGTTAACCTTGCCACTGAATGTAAGTCGCTGACCCATTATACAAAAGGTACGCAGTCACGGAACAAGTCCGCTCCTACTGTTTGTATGCACACGGTTTCAGGATCTATTTCACTCCCCTTCCGGGGTTCTTTTCGCCTTTCCCTCACGGTACTGGTTCACTATCGGTCGATTACGAGTATTTAGCCTTGGAGGATGGTCCCCCCATATTCAGACAGGATGTCACGTGTCCCGCCCTACTTGTCGTACGCTTAGTATCACCGGTCCAATTTCACATACGGGGCTATCACCCACTATGGCTCCCATTTCCAGGGGATTCTGTTATCGGTCCGACTATCACGTACAGGCTCTTCCCATTTCGCTCGCCGCTACTTTGGGAATCTCGGTTGATTTCTTTTCCTGCAGCTACTTAGATGTTTCAGTTCGCCGCGTTCGCCTTGCATACCTATGTATTCAGTATGCAATACCCTAAAAGGGTGGGTTGCCCCATTCGGAAATCTGCGGATCAAAGTGTGTTTGCTCACTCCCCGCAGCTTATCGCAAGCTACTACGTCCTTCATCGCCTGTAATCGCCAAGGCATCCACCATGTGCACTTATTCGCTTGTCCCTATAACGTTAGCCTCTCATCATTTACATGATGAAAGAGCGTTACAGGAATAAGAAAGTACAACGTTGTTGCTTGTTTGTTGATACATACAATCATTACCCATCGATTTGCTTTTTACGGCAAACCAATCAATAAATAATCTTTACTTCTTCCAGATTGTTAAAGAACATACAGCACTTGATCTCGAAAAGACCAAACCTAAATCCCGGTGCACTTATCAGCACTGATTTACGTTTGAACTTTTGGTGGAGGATGACGGGATCGAACCGACGACCCCCTGCTTGCAAAGCAGGTGCTCTCCCAGCTGAGCTAATCCCCCTAGGGTATTTCCAGACTACAGAAACTGGTAGGGCTGGTTGGACTCGAACCAACGACCCCCGCGTTATCAACACGGTGCTCTAACCAGCTGAGCTACAGCCCCAAATGCTGTTCTTTATATTAACAGCCGATAAGTGTGAACATTTGATGCGTGAATCATTTCTGATTCGTGCAAACTCTAGAAAGGAGGTGATCCAGCCGCACCTTCCGATACGGCTACCTTGTTACGACTTCACCCCAGTCACGAATCCTACCGTGGTAAGCGCCCTCCTTGCGGTTAAGCTACCTACTTCTGGTAAAACCCGCTCCCATGGTGTGACGGGCGGTGTGTACAAGACCCGGGAACGTATTCACCGCGACATGCTGATCCGCGATTACTAGCGATTCCAACTTCATGCAGTCGAGTTGCAGACTACAATCCGGACTACGATACACTTTCTGCGATTAGCTCCCCCTCGCGGGTTGGCGGCGCTCTGTATGTACCATTGTATGACGTGTGAAGCCCTACCCATAAGGGCCATGAGGACTTGACGTCATCCCCACCTTCCTCCGGTTTGTCACCGGCAGTCTCATTAGAGTGCCCTTTCGTAGCAACTAATGACAAGGGTTGCGCTCGTTGCGGGACTTAACCCAACATCTCACGACACGAGCTGACGACAGCCATGCAGCACCTGTGTACTGGTTCTCTTTCGAGCACTCCCTGATCTCTCAAGGATTCCAGCCATGTCAAGGGTAGGTAAGGTTTTTCGCGTTGCATCGAATTAATCCACATCATCCACCGCTTGTGCGGGTCCCCGTCAATTCCTTTGAGTTTTAATCTTGCGACCGTACTCCCCAGGCGGTCTACTTCACGCGTTAGCTGCGTTACCAAGTCAATTAAGACCCGACAACTAGTAGACATCGTTTAGGGCGTGGACTACCAGGGTATCTAATCCTGTTTGCTCCCCACGCTTTCGTGCATGAGCGTCAATCTTAACCCAGGGGGCTGCCTTCGCCATCGGTGTTCCTCCACATATCTACGCATTTCACTGCTACACGTGGAATTCTACCCCCCTCTGCCAGATTCTAGCCTTGCAGTCTCCAATGCAATTCCCAGGTTGAGCCCGGGGATTTCACATCAGACTTACAAAACCGCCTGCGCACGCTTTACGCCCAGTAATTCCGATTAACGCTTGCACCCTACGTATTACCGCGGCTGCTGGCACGTAGTTAGCCGGTGCTTATTCTTCAGGTACCGTCATTAGCAAAAGATATTAGCTCTCACCGTTTCTTCCCTGACAAAAGAGCTTTACAACCCGAAGGCCTTCTTCACTCACGCGGCATTGCTGGATCAGGCTTTCGCCCATTGTCCAAAATTCCCCACTGCTGCCTCCCGTAGGAGTCTGGACCGTGTCTCAGTTCCAGTGTGGCTGGTCGTCCTCTCAGACCAGCTACTGATCGATGCCTTGGTAGGCTTTTACCCTACCAACTAGCTAATCAGATATCGGCCGCTCCACGAGCATGAGGTCTTGCGATCCCCCACTTTCATCCTTAGATCGTATGCGGTATTAGCGTAACTTTCGCTACGTTATCCCCCACTCTAGGGTACGTTCCGATATATTACTCACCCGTTCGCCACTCGCCACCAGAGCAAGCTCCGTGCTGCCGTTCGACTTGCATGTGTAAGGCATGCCGCCAGCGTTCAATCTGAGCCAGGATCAAACTCTTCAGTTTAATCTCTGTTTAATGTCATTTCTGACAGGTCGGACAGTATCACTACCATCCAAATCTTTTGCATTGCAAAAGATTTGCTCACTCAAAAAACTGACAGGCTACTTCCGAAGAAGTATCCTATTTCATTATTTCTTGTGAACATTTGATATTTTAAGTTAGACGCCAATCCGAAGATTGACGCTGCACTTACATCAAATGCCCACACTTATCGACTGTTAATTGTTAAAGAACGGTATTCGGTACTGCTTATTTACTACTCTCGCGCTATCGACAAAGCGTTGTGTTTGTCAGCTGCGAAGAAGGAAGAGTATGAAGCGTTTCGGCTAATTCGTCAACCTTCTTTTTTACTACCCTCACCGTTTCCAGCGATCCCGTTGTTTCGCAAACTGCTGCGTCTCATTGGGGAGGCGAACTATAGCAAAGCTATACGCAGGCAGCAAGGTTTATTCTAAGAAAATGTGAAATTTAATGGTGCGATGCCATATCGCCATCAAATTGACCAGGTAACACTATTCTGAATGCCCTGGTGCCCATTGAAGCTTGCATATTAACGGGCTGATCCACATGCAGCTGTACCAGCTCGGCGCCGGCCTGGTGACTGCAGGAGCATCAATGCGGAGATTCGTACGGGCTGACGACTGCATTTTCAGTCATGCCTGGGGAATAAAGCGCCAGACGAAAAAAAACCCCACCATTGCTGGCGGGGTTTTTCTCTACTGCGAATAACAAGCCTGACGATAACCTACTTTCACACTGGTTGCAGCACTATCATCGGCGCAAAGTTGTTTCACGGTCCTGTTCGGGATGGGAAGGGGTGGGACCAACTTGCTATGGTCATCAGGCATAACTTGTACTGGCATTTGTCCTCAGTGGAGCGACAAAGCCTGAATCTGGAAGAAGCAAAGATTGGGTAATGAATAGTAGTATCAACAAACGCACAACGTTGTACCGTCTTATCCTCTGTACCTGCTAAGGTTATAGGGACAAGCCGTACGGGCAATTAGTACTGGTTAGCTTAATGCATTACTGCACTTCCACACCCAGCCTATCAACGTCCTGGTCTCGAACGACCCTTCAAAGAGCTCAAGGCTCTGGGAAATCTCATCTCAAGGCAAGTTTCCCGCTTAGATGCTTTCAGCGGTTATCTCTTCCGTATTTAGCTACCCGGCAATGCCACTGGCGTGACAACCGGTACACCAGAGATACGTCCACTCCGGTCCTCTCGTACTAGGAGCAGCCCCCTTCAAATTTCCAACGCCCACGGCAGATAGGGACCAAACTGTCTCACGACGTTTTAAACCCAGCTCACGTACCACTTTAAATGGCGAACAGCCATACCCTTGGGACCGGCTACAGCCCCAGGATGTGATGAGCCGACATCGAGGTGCCAAACTCCCCCGTCGATATGAACTCTTGGGAGGAATCAGCCTGTTATCCCCAGAGTACCTTTTATCCGTTGAGCGATGGCCCTTCCATACAGAACCACCGGATCACTATGTCCTACTTTCGTACCTGCTCGACTTGTCAGTCTCGCAGTTAAGCACGCTTATGCCATTGCACTATCAACACGATGTCCGACCGTATCTAGCGTACCTTCGAACTCCTCCGTTACACTTTAGGAGGAGACCGCCCCAGTCAAACTGCCTACCATGCACTGTCCCCGATCCGGATAACGGACCAAGGTTAGAACCTCAAACAAACCAGGGTGGTATTTCAAGGTTGGCTCCACGAGAACTAGCGTCCCCGCTTCAAAGCCTCCCACCTATCCTACACAGATTGGTTCAAAGTCCAATGCAAAGCTACAGTAAAGGTTCATGGGGTCTTTCCGTCTAGCCGCGGGTAGATTGCATCATCACAAACATTTCAACTTCGCTGAGTCTCGGGAGGAGACAGTGTGGCCATCGTTACGCCATTCGTGCAGGTCGGAACTTACCCGACAAGGAATTTCGCTACCTTAGGACCGTTATAGTTACGGCCGCCGTTTACTGGGACTTCAATCAAGAGCTTGCACCCCATCATTTAATCTTCCAGCACCGGGCAGGCGTCACACCCTATACGTCCACTTTCGTGTTTGCAGAGTGCTGTGTTTTTATTAAACAGTCGCAGCCACCAGTTTATTGCAACCCTTTCACCCTCATGGAGTAAACCAATCAAGCTACCGGGGCGTACCTTTTCCCGAAGTTACGGTACCAATTTGCCGAGTTCCTTCTCCCGAGTTCTCTCAAGCGCCTTAGAATACTCATCTCGCCCACCTGTGTCGGTTTGCGGTACGGTCTCGTATGACTGAAGCTTAGAGGCTTTTCTTGGAACCACTTCCGATTGCTTCATGCACAAGTGCACTCGTCTCAACCCCTTGAATTGCGCACCCGGATTTGCCTAAGTGCCTTCTATGAGCCAAAAACCAACTATTCCAACAGTTGGACAACCTTCCGCGATCCGTCCCCCCATCGCATCATACGACGGTGCAGGAATATTAACCTGCTTCCCATCAGCTACGCATCTCTGCCTCGCCTTAGGGGCCGACTCACCCTGCTCCGATGAACGTTGAACAGGAAACCTTGGGCTTACGGCGTGGAGGCTTTTCACCCCCATTATCGCTACTCATGTCAGCATTCGCACTTCTGATACCTCCAGCATCCTTTACAAGACACCTTCGCAGGCTTACAGAACGCTCTCCTACCATATCCAATAAAGGATATCCGCAGCTTCGGTGACTGGCTTAGCCCCGTTACATCTTCCGCGCAGGACGACTCGATCAGTGAGCTATTACGCTTTCTTTAAATGATGGCTGCTTCTAAGCCAACATCCTGACTGTTTTAGCCTTCCCACTTCGTTTTCCACTTAGCCAATCTTTGGGACCTTAGCTGGCGGTCTGGGTTGTTTCCCTCTTGACGCCGGACGTTAGCACCCGACGTCTGTCTCCCAAGCTCGCACTCATCGGTATTCGGAGTTTGCAATGGTTTGGTAAGTCGCAATGACCCCCTAGCCATAACAGTGCTCTACCCCCGATGGTGATACTTGAGGCACTACCTAAATAGTTTTCGGAGAGAACCAGCTATTTCCAAGTTTGTTTAGCCTTTCACCCCTACCCACAGCTCATCCCCTAATTTTTCAACATTAGTGGGTTCGGACCTCCAGGGCGTGTTACCGCACCTTCATCCTGGCCATGAGTAGATCACTTGGTTTCGGGTCTACACCCAGCGACTGATCGCCCTATTCGGACTCGATTTCTCTACGGCTTCCCTATATGGTTAACCTTGCCACTGAATGTAAGTCGCTGACCCATTATACAAAAGGTACGCAGTCACGGAACAAGTCCGCTCCTACTGTTTGTATGCACACGGTTTCAGGATCTATTTCACTCCCCTTCCGGGGTTCTTTTCGCCTTTCCCTCACGGTACTGGTTCACTATCGGTCGATTACGAGTATTTAGCCTTGGAGGATGGTCCCCCCATATTCAGACAGGATGTCACGTGTCCCGCCCTACTTGTCGTACGCTTAGTATCACCGGTCCAATTTCACATACGGGGCTATCACCCACTATGGCTCCTATTTCCAGAGGATTCTGTTATCGGTCCGACTATCACGTACAGGCTCTTCCCATTTCGCTCGCCGCTACTTTGGGAATCTCGGTTGATTTCTTTTCCTGCAGCTACTTAGATGTTTCAGTTCGCCGCGTTCGCCTTGCATACCTATGTATTCAGTATGCAATACCCTAAAAGGGTGGGTTGCCCCATTCGGAAATCTGCGGATCAAAGTGTGTTTGCTCACTCCCCGCAGCTTATCGCAAGCTACTACGTCCTTCATCGCCTGTAATCGCCAAGGCATCCACCATGTGCACTTATTCGCTTGTCCCTATAACGTTAGCCTCTCATCATTTGCATGAGGAAAGAGCGCTACAGGGATAAGAAAGTACAACGTTGTTGCTTGTTTGTTGATACATACAATCATTACCCATCAAGTCGCCTCATGCATTGCTGCACGCATAGACTTGATCAATAAATAATCTTTACTTCTTCCAGATTGTTAAAGAACATACAGCACTTGATCTCGAAAAGACCAAACCTAAATCCCGGTGCACTTATCAGCACTGATTTACGTTTGAACTTTTGGTGGAGGATGACGGGATCGAACCGACGACCCCCTGCTTGCAAAGCAGGTGCTCTCCCAGCTGAGCTAATCCCCCTAGGGTATTTCCAGACTACAGAAACTGGTAGGGCTGGTTGGACTCGAACCAACGACCCCCGCGTTATCAACACGGTGCTCTAACCAGCTGAGCTACAGCCCCAAATGCTGTTCTTTATATTAACAGCCGATAAGTGTGAACATTTGATGCGTGAACCAGTTACCTGATTCGTGCAAACTCTAGAAAGGAGGTGATCCAGCCGCACCTTCCGATACGGCTACCTTGTTACGACTTCACCCCAGTCACGAATCCTACCGTGGTAAGCGCCCTCCTTGCGGTTAAGCTACCTACTTCTGGTAAAACCCGCTCCCATGGTGTGACGGGCGGTGTGTACAAGACCCGGGAACGTATTCACCGCGACATGCTGATCCGCGATTACTAGCGATTCCAACTTCATGCAGTCGAGTTGCAGACTACAATCCGGACTACGATACACTTTCTGCGATTAGCTCCCCCTCGCGGGTTGGCGGCGCTCTGTATGTACCATTGTATGACGTGTGAAGCCCTACCCATAAGGGCCATGAGGACTTGACGTCATCCCCACCTTCCTCCGGTTTGTCACCGGCAGTCTCATTAGAGTGCCCTTTCGTAGCAACTAATGACAAGGGTTGCGCTCGTTGCGGGACTTAACCCAACATCTCACGACACGAGCTGACGACAGCCATGCAGCACCTGTGTACTGGCTCTCTTTCGAGCACTCCCTGATCTCTCAAGGATTCCAGCCATGTCAAGGGTAGGTAAGGTTTTTCGCGTTGCATCGAATTAATCCACATCATCCACCGCTTGTGCGGGTCCCCGTCAATTCCTTTGAGTTTTAATCTTGCGACCGTACTCCCCAGGCGGTCTACTTCACGCGTTAGCTGCGTTACCAAGTCAATTAAGACCCGACAACTAGTAGACATCGTTTAGGGCGTGGACTACCAGGGTATCTAATCCTGTTTGCTCCCCACGCTTTCGTGCATGAGCGTCAATCTTAACCCAGGGGGCTGCCTTCGCCATCGGTGTTCCTCCACATATCTACGCATTTCACTGCTACACGTGGAATTCTACCCCCCTCTGCCAGATTCTAGCCTTGCAGTCTCCAATGCAATTCCCAGGTTGAGCCCGGGGATTTCACATCAGACTTACAAAACCGCCTGCGCACGCTTTACGCCCAGTAATTCCGATTAACGCTTGCACCCTACGTATTACCGCGGCTGCTGGCACGTAGTTAGCCGGTGCTTATTCTTCAGGTACCGTCATTAGCAAAAGATATTAGCTCTCACCGTTTCTTCCCTGACAAAAGAGCTTTACAACCCGAAGGCCTTCTTCACTCACGCGGCATTGCTGGATCAGGCTTTCGCCCATTGTCCAAAATTCCCCACTGCTGCCTCCCGTAGGAGTCTGGACCGTGTCTCAGTTCCAGTGTGGCTGGTCGTCCTCTCAGACCAGCTACTGATCGATGCCTTGGTAGGCTTTTACCCTACCAACTAGCTAATCAGATATCGGCCGCTCCACGAGCATGAGGTCTTGCGATCCCCCACTTTCATCCTTAGATCGTATGCGGTATTAGCGTAACTTTCGCTACGTTATCCCCCACTCTAGGGTACGTTCCGATATATTACTCACCCGTTCGCCACTCGCCACCAGAGCAAGCTCCGTGCTGCCGTTCGACTTGCATGTGTAAGGCATGCCGCCAGCGTTCAATCTGAGCCAGGATCAAACTCTTCAGTTTAATCTCTGTTTAATGTCATTTCTGACAGGTCGGACAGTATCACTACCATCCAAATCTTTTGCATTGCAAAAGATTTGCTCACTCAAAAAACTGACAGGCTACTTCCGAAGAAGTATCCTATTTCATTATTTCTTGTGAACATTTGATATTTTAAGTTAGACGCCAATCCGAAGATTGACGCTGCACTTACATCAAATGCCCACACTTATCGACTGTTAATTGTTAAAGAACGGTATTCGGTACTGCTTATTTACTACTCTCGCGCTATCGACAAAGCGTTGTGTTTGTCAGCTGCGAAGAAGGAAGAGTATGAAGCGTTTCGGCTATTTCGTCAACCTTCTTTTTTGCCCGCTTCACTCGGCATTTGCATGCATCGTTCAGCGAGGGGGCGAATTATAGCCCTGCCCCACGCACCCGGCAAGGGCTATTTGCGGCCATTTTTATGGCAAGACAAACGATTTCACCAAGGTCAGCTCGCCGGCGGCCCGCATCGGCACCTGGAAGCTCTGCAGCTTTTCACGCGGCGTGCCTTCGTTGGTGATGATCGATAAGCGGGCAACCGTCAACATGGCGGTGTTCTCGCCGCTGCCGTAGTAATTGACATAGGCGTGATAGTTGCCCTTCAGGGGCGCGGCACTGGAAAAGATTTCCGGGCCATAGCCGGTAGTCACATCCACATCCAGCGCGCCGCCATCTTTCAAGACGCGATTGCCATACCAGGCGTGGCCACCGTCCGGCGTGACCACATGCAGATCGAGGTCGGTGCCGGGGCTGTCCCACGACAGCACGATACGCAGGCGCGCCTGCGTCTTGCCCTGGTAGCTGTCTACAAACTGGGTGCGTGCGCGGCTCCGGCCATCGGGCGAGCGCACTTCCACGCTATTCGAGCCGCTGCCGAAGCCATACGGTCGCCCATAGCTGCCGTCCTCGCCCACTTCCATCGGCATCGCCACGCCGTTGACCACCAGGGTGGCGGGCTTGCCCTTGATAGCGCCCGCGATACGCCCCCGTATCTGCGCCGTCTCGGCCTGGCCCGGCTGCAGGTTGACCGACGCGGCGGGGTAGTTGACCGCTTGCGTGTATTCCTCGCTAGCGCCGGCCGAATTGCGCCAGCCACTCCTTGGGGCGTCGATGGTGACCTGGGCCTGCGCCCACAATGGCAGCAGCAACAGAGAGCACAAAGGGTAAAGAGGTAGTGTCTTCATCGTCTCAATACTTGAAAGTCTTGACCAGCGTAAGTTCGCCGATACCGCGCAAGGGCACGACAAACTCCTCGCGCCGCTCGCGCGCAGTGTTTTCGTTGAATACCAGCGTAATGCGGCTGGTAATGACGGGCCGCTGGCGCGTGTTCTCGTCAAAGTGATAGCCCTCACCGCTGAAATTACCCCAGTAATTGATCCATACCTGGTATAGCCCGCGCATCGGCGACGTCATCATGAAATTTTCCGGCCCCGGGCCGTCGACGGTATCGGCATCGAGCCCGCCACCGTTGCTCAGGGTCGGGTGCGACCAGAATGCATGCTGGCCATCGGGCGTGACCACATGCAGGTCGACCTCGGCCTGACTGTCGTCCCAGGCCGCGATAATCCGGATCATGGGCTGCGGCCGGCTGCGGTGCGCCTCATAAAACTGCACGCGCTTGACCGGCTTGCCGTCGGGCGAGCGGATCTCGATGCTGTTCGAGCCGGAGCCGAAAGAATAGGCGCGCGCGTAGCGGCCATCATCGTCCGTGTACAGCGGCGTCGGATTGCCATTGACCACCAGCTTGTGGACAGGCCGGCTTTTGCCCGCCTTCTCAAGCTCGCCGCGTATCATGCGCCGGCCACTCTGCGCGCCACGATCAATCAGCGAGTAGGGATAATTGACCGCCAGCTCATTGGATTTGTCCGTCAATCCCGCGCGGTTCCAGCCTCCGACGGGGGTGGTCATGCTCTTGTCGGCGGCCTGCACACAAGGCCCGGCCAGGGCCAGCACAGCTGCGCCCGCGATCAGGACGAATACATTCATATCGACTCCAGGTTAAGGTCGACCAGCCGGCGGGCCAGCCGCTCGACATATTCTTCGTCCTGGCCACGCGGATGACGGCGCAGGCCAAGGTGTAAATATTCATGGGCCAAGGTGATGCGGTCTTCGCGCGAGGCAAGCGGCCGCATGAAGATGCGGTTACGCGACTGCTCCGAATACGGCGCGCCGCTGGACAGGGCACAGACCAGCGGCGCTTGCGGCGGCGCTTCGTAGCCGGCCTCGCGCAGCAGCACGCGCTGCCAGCGCGGCACGGAGCGCGCCAGCCAATCCTCATTCTGCACCAGGCGCCGGCAACGCGCGCCGGTATTGCCAAAGGTGCTCAGCGCGCCGCCGGGATAGGCCGTCGCCAGCAATTCATCATAGTGCTTGCCTTGTCTGGCCTGGCGCACCGCCTCGCTCCACGCCATCGTGCCCTCGGATGGCAAGGTGCTGTGATAGCGCACGGTGACGCCATCGACGATCAGCTGGTCGGTCCAGCGCGCAATCGCCAGCGCCGCCGGCGTGGCGGGGCTGGGGCTGACGCGCTGGGTTGCGCTGCTGTCGGCGATCTGCTGGCAGCCCGCCACAGTCATCGCGTTCTGCTGCAGGTACGTGCGCGCGGCGATTGCCAGCGCCTTGGCCGCTTCCGGCTCGCCAGCATTCGCTTCGCGGTCGAGCACACGCGCCACATATTCATTGACGCCGAAGCGGCCGCGCAATTGCGGGCGGCCGCCCTTCTCCTGCAATAGCATCAGCTCACCGTTGCTACGCAAGGCGAGGTTCTGGCCATTCTCGAATTGCACATGGTAGCGGCCATTCAGCGGCCCGGGTACGGCCATGCCACCCTCGCCGCGCACGGCACGGATCGGATAGCGCTTGAAGTAATCGACCACCACGCAGCCGCCATCGTCGGCCGCACCCACTGGCGGCAAGCTGGCGGCTAGCCTGGGCGCCCACTGCTCAAAGACATTGCTGCTGCCGCCCGCGCCGCCAAACCAGATCGGCGTGCCATCGGACAGCCAGCCTGCCGCGCCACCTATCCGCCCACCCGCCTGGTGCCAGGAATACGTTTTTACGCGTAACTGGCTGCCGAACCAGCGCGCCGTCCCGGCCCCGCGCCCGTCCAGCACCACACGCAGCAGGGCCGCTTCGGCTTCCTGGCGGCTGGCTGCCGGTATGCTGTCCAGCGCGCGCAGCAGGCTGTCCAGGCGCACCATGCGATTTGGTGCCAGCTGCGCGGGATTGGCCAGCCAGGCAAAGTCGCCTGCCGGTGCGCTACCCAGGCGGCCGGTCCAGTACTGGCGCCATGACGCCGGCGCAATCATCAGGCGTTTCGGCGAAAAAAATGGACCACAGGACTGCGCCAGCGCCGCGTCGTGGCCAATGCTCTGACCCGCATCGCAGCAATACACTTCTTCCGGATCGCGGCCACCGCAGCGGTAGTCCGGCATCGCCACCTTGTTATCGGTCGCATATACATACACAAACAGCTTCCACAGGCTGGCCAGCGGCACTTGCCGCGTGCCGTCAAACGGCGGCGAGAGTGGCAGCGCCACGCCGCCCTGGCGCAGCTGCCGCACTTCCGTCTTGCCATCCTTCCACCAGGCGACATCCAGCGATTTTGACAATGACTGCGACCAGGCAGGTGCGGCCAGCAGCAGGGTCGCCATCAATGCAGGAAGGGCTGCGCGCATCACTCGACCTTCAGCGCGCGCATGGTCTTGCCGCCGCCCTCGAACGCTTTCAGCTCCGGCTGATACATGCGGTAAAAGCGCGCCGGCGGCAGCACGTAACTGCCCTTTTGCGCGAAGCGCAGCAAATGGCGCACCGTCACCTCGCCGGCCAAAGGCTCGATCGGCACGCCATAGCCGTCGCGGCGCTCCGTGTGGCGTGCACGTTCCAGCGCAGTCGGCTTGTCGCCCGCCATGACCATGCCCCAGGTGGTCGATTCGACCATGGCGCCTGGCGGCAGCGCCACTTCCAGCAAGCCAAAGCGGTGCTTCGCACCCGGTGCCGCTTTCAAGGTGATTTCATCGAGGTACAGCGCGTCCGTACTGAACGCCTCGCCCGGCTTGACCAGTTCTGTCGTATAGCCTCCCTTGCCCGCCTTCATGCGCAGGATGCGCCGTTCGACGGCGACCGGCAAGGTTTGCGCTTCGGCCGCGTGACTGTCGTACTGCAGCACGGCCACCGTACCGGCCGGCGCTGCGGTCGATGCAGCGAGACGCAGTTTGTCAGGCAAGCCCTTGGCGTCAAGCCAGCGCCAGAGCGGCTGGCCGCTGCGGCTGTCGCGTTTTTGCCAGGCGCCGTCCAGCGCCACGGCAGGCCCCTTGCCGAACGATGCGCCACCCAGCTTCTTTTGCACCCACATCAACGTCATCGCACGGTCGAGGGTCGGCATTTCGGCGCGCACGCCGGCCAGTACCGCGTCGGCCTGCGATGGGGGCACTTCGCCAGCCAGCATCAGCAAGGCCTGCGCCACCGGCGCTTTCGATTCGCGCAAGACTTGCCAGGCGCTGGCCACTTGCAGCTGCAGCCCATGCGGCAAGGCGATGCCATTCTGGCTGGCGACCAGCGCCACCAGACCCAGCGCCATCGCTTGCGCCTCGCGGTCAGAGGCGCCGCCCAGCAGCAGGCTGCCGCTGTCGCCCGCCTGGCGCGGCTTGCCGCCCAGGACGGCGATGCCGCTGTCGTCCACCAGGCCGGCTGCCAGCGTCTGGGTGGGCAGGCCCATCTCGCGCGCCATCCACAACACCAGCGCGCGGTCGCCCATCGCATCCTTCAAACCATGTTCGCTGTAGACGGCCAGCAGCTTGTTCCAGTGCTCGGGCGGCAACTCGATGTGCAGCGCGCGCGCCGCGTACCAGTCGGCGTAATAGGCGTAGGCCGTCATCAAGGCATTGCCGGCCGTGGCATTGCCCCACCAGCCGAAGACGGCATTCGGACCAGCCATGGAGACCAGGCGCAGGCGCTGCGCCGTGAGCAGCGTTTGCAGCCGTTCGCTTGCCGCGCCGGTGTCCGGCCCCAGGCTTTGCGTGGCCAGCGCCAGCGGAATCAAGCGGCTCGCCGTCTGCTCCACGCAGCCATACGGATAGTCGATCAGGTCGTCGGCGATGCGCGCGAAGTGGCTGGCCGCGCCCTGCGCGAACGAGACGCGGATATTGCGCGCATCCGCTGGCAGCTTGAGTGGAATATCCGCGGTGGCGCCATCGAGCGGCAACGCCAAGGAGCGCGGGCTGCTCCAGGCGGTGGGCAAGGTTTGCATGGCCGTCTCTAACGCATCGACCAGTTTGCCATTCTGTTTCAGCTCCAGGCGCAGCGGTCCGCTGCCTGCCGCGAGCGGGAACTCAACGTAGTTGACACCCGGTTTGGCAGTCAGTTTTTCCGTCTTCGGCTGTGCCCCGCCGGAGAGGACGACGTCGAGCGCCTGCTCCTTGCCCGTCTGGTTGAACACGGCTACCGAAGCGCGCGGCGCATCGCCGGCGCGCATCCAGTCGGGCGCCGTCCACTTGGCATAGAAGTTTTTATCGGAACGCAGATAGGCAGTGCGCTGGCCGACGCGCCCCTGTTCATCCATCGCGCGGCCGGTGATCCTCCAGCGGGTCAGCGCGTCGGGCATGGTAAAACTCACGCGTGCATTGCCATTCGCGTCGGTTTTGAGCGATGGCGCCCAGTAAGCCGTGTCGATATTGTCGCGGCGCGGACGTTCCAGCACCTTGACGCCGCGCTCGTTGTAGTTGTGGCGCGCGGGCGCACCGGCAGTGCGCCCCTGTGCCATGTCGTAGCTGATGAAGGACAGGCTGGCCGTGGTGCGCACGTTGTTGCGGCGCGGATGGTAGAAGAAGTCGCCGATGTCCGGCGCGATTTCCGGCTGCAGCACATAGATCATTTCATCGACCACGCCCAGCGCCACCAGGGTGCTCAATGGCTTGCCATCGAGGGTGGCCTTGACATCCAGCGTCACCTTCTCGCCCGGCTGGTAGACTTCCTTGTCACTCTTGAACTGCAGCGCGATGCGCGGCTCGATCACTTGCAGGCCGGCGTTCTCGAAGACGAAATCGCCATTGCGCGTGTACGCCACCGAGAACGTCATGTTCGGGCCATGCTCTTCTTTTACCGGGATGCGCACTCTCCACTGGCGCGGCGCCACGCGCTTCGCCTGATACCAATCAGCTGCGCCGGCCATCAAGCCATGGTGTTCTACCTTGTCGCGTTCGAGCGTGAACAGCGCCTGGTCGACCTTGTCGGAGAAGGTGATCAAGGCCTCGGCCGTGTCGCCCGGACGATAACGGGCGCGGTCCAGCACGATCTCGATGCTGCCCGGCGTCGTCTGCACGCCATCACCCGACACCCAGTGGCTGGCGGCGGCCAGCAGGTTGCCGCGCTCGTCGCGCAGCGTCAGCTGATACGAACCCGAGGCCGGGAATGTCACATCCCAGCCCTTGGCGTTGGGGTCGAACGCGCCTTCGGTCTTGCTCTGTTTTTCCAGCTGCACCATCTGCCAGCGCACGGGCTTGGCCGCGCCCTGACCATCGGCCAGCAAGTCGAAATGCACGTTTTGTCCCGGATCGGAAAACTGGCGCGTGGCCTTCAACTGGTAGCTGCTGCTCGAGCGTTCTATCATCAGCTCGCGCGTCGCCTTGACGCGGTAGGCCGCGCCATCGGTCGCCAGCACGGTCAATATGTAGCGCGAGGGATCGGCGGCCGGCGGCAAGGTGAAGTCCACATTGCCGCCGCCATCGCTCGTCACTTCCTCGGTCTTCAAGGCCACGGGGAACAGGCCACTGTAACGCAGCTCCCCCTCGACCATGGTGTTTTGCTGGCCGCGCAGCGACAGGGTCATCTTCGCGTTTTTCACGGGTTTGCCATCGGGGTAGCGCAGCGCGATGCTGCCCTTGACCACCTCGCCCGTCTTGAATTCCGGCTTCGATGGCTGGACGTTGATTTCAAAGTGCGGCTTGACGTATTCGGCCACACGGAAGGCCGCGCCATATACGCCATCCTTGTAATTGAAGCGCAGTTCATAACCGCCGGCGGTGGCTTCCGTGGGCAGACGGAAGCGCGTGTCGGCGCCCGTGTCACCGGACAGCTGCAGCGTTTGCGTCAGCAGCGGTGTGCCGTTCGGATTGAGCACGGTGAGACTGACAGGCGCGCTGGCCGCAGCCTGCGATGCGCGCGCGGACGTAAATTCACGACCCAGGAACTTGACGTTGACTTCATCGCCGGGCCGGTACAGGGGCCGGTCGGTCACCGCATAAATCTTGGTGTTATAGATTTCGCTGTCATAGTAAAAATTCTCGGACACGAACACGCCGCCGGCGCGGTCCTGGCCCAGCACATACGTATGTTCGGGACTGCCGCGTTCGAGCGACGCGACACCGTCGGCGCCGGTGATCGCTGACTGCAGCACGCCCGTGCCGTCCGTCCACGCCACACTGGCGCCGGCCACGGCGGCGCTGTTGTCGCGCCGCGCCGTCCAGACCAGCATCTGGCCTGACGATACCTTGGTGACGGCCACCGTATCGGACACGAATACCAACGTGGTGGCGCGGTGCTCGCCGATGATCGCTTCGACCAGGTACAAGCCCGGCTTGCGCTTGCCTAGCGGGATCATCACATTGCCGGCGCCGGCGACGATGAAGTCGCTGCTCGATCCATCGAGCTTGACGCCCTTCGGCGGTGCGATGGCCTTGGCCTGCCAGATCGGATAGCGGAAGCTGTCGACCAGCTCCATGCCCTTGATCGGTTTGTACTGCGGATGGTTGGCGAACACGGTCGGCCGGCGGATGGCGTCATTCGTCGCCAGCTGCGGCTGTTCCTTCGTTACCGCGCGGCGCGCCTCGCCGGAAAACAGCTTGCGCCAGGCCAGGCGCGACTGTTTCCACCAGCGATCCCACAGAAAGCTCAAGGTGTTGGCCAGGCCTTCGCCCTGGTAATTGCCTTCCACCTGGATACGGTGCAGATTGCGCTGTTTTTTCAGGAATTCCATCGGTTCGGGCACACGGTAGATGACGATGTCGGCGCCCGAATACGCTTCCAGGTTCATGCGTCCCATGTCACGGCCCGGCACTTCCAGACGCACGCGCGCTTCATCAAGACTGCCGTAACTGGCGTCCGAGAGCAGGAAGAAGGGTTCGCCCTTGAAGGTGGCGTAGTTGCTAGACTCGTTGCTGGACTCGCGCTGCTGCGCGGAGGCGTTGCCCAGCATGAGCAGCGCCAGCAGGCCTATAAATAGCAGCTTCATGACAGGAACGCCAGCCGGAACACCCCGGCGAAATTGGGATTGTTGACCACAGGTTGCCACCGCGTGTCCTTCCAGCTCGTGAGTTCTTTGATATCGACGGTCCGCAGACCATTGTCGTCGGGGGTGACGGTGCCGGTGTGGTAAGCGATGCGCGCCCCCATCCAGACCATCAGGTGCTGTTCGTCGCCCTGGTCGAAAAACAGCAGGTCGCCGGGTAGCGCCTGGCTGATTTCGCGGGCGATGAAACGGCTGTTGTGCTGTACCAGCGCCAGCGCCGTGACGAAATGGCCGACCTTGCCGCCCGTTTGCACCCAGCGGTTGCGCAAGGCGGCCTGCTTCGCGTCCAGTTCCAGCTCGGGCGGCAGGCGCCGGTCGCTGGCAATACCGTTCGCATGCAGCCACTTCGCGTCATGCACGCTCAATGCCTCGTTGACGGCAAAGCGCACCAGGCCGGCGCAATCGCGGTGCGTCCAGCGCGGCGACGGTCCCCGTTCGATCTGCGCGTTGACGATGCGCAGCATCCAAGCCTGGAAGGCGCGGCTCTGCGCCTGCGACAGCTGCACTTGCGGTTCGGCGGCTGTGCGCAGGGCCCAGGCGGGCATTGCCACGGTGGTGGCGCAGGCCGCGATCCAGCGCAAGGCGGCACGGCGCGCATGCCGCCCATGCCACAGCGTCATCGCGCGGCCTCTTGCCATTCCAGCGTTTCCCACGAAATACCGCTGGCGGGCTGCCGCTTGAGCACCATGCGCAGCGGCGGGTATTTTTTCAAGGCGTTCAGGCGCGGCACCAGGTGTTCATTGGCGGCTGCGCGCAGTACCGGTTCATTATTCGCCGGCAGGGTATCGAAGGCTTCCAGCTGGATCAGCCGGGCCAGCGACGCCGGCGCGATCAGGCCGATGGTACGGGAAGCATCGGGCAGCAGGTCGCTGGCCGCCGGCGCCTGCTTGCGGCGCACGGCCAGTACCTGGTCCACCAGCTTGCCGTCGGCCGAGAAGACCACCGTATTGCCGGCCACGGCCAGCGCCGGTGTGGACTGGCCCAGGGCCGTGGCGACACTGCGTTCCCAACGAACGGCGCCATCTTTACCGGTCGTTTTGCGCACGGGGTCCTTGCCGCCGATGGCCGCCTCGAACAGGCTGCCATAGACAGCGTCATCGCCGGCCTGCGCACTGCGCGTGGCCACGAACACGGGCGTATGCAGGCGTGAAGTGCCGTACCAGCAGGCGGCGGCCGGGCCTTGCAAGTGCCCGGCCAGCGGCGCCACCGGTTCCGAGGTCTTGCTGCCCAGGCGCTTGAGCACGGGCTGCAGCGCGGTCCAGTCGACCGGCACGCTGAAGCAGGCGCTCGGGTTGTGCGGCAACTGCGGCCACAGGGCGCTGCTGTCGTAGCCGCCGTTTTTCAATTTATCGGCATTAAGCAGCACCTTCGATTGCCAGGCGCCGTGTTGAAAATCGAAGCGCAGCGCCTCTAACGCGCCGAAGAAAGGCTGGTAGCCGAATGACAGGAAATCCGCCTTGACGGCGATGCTGTGGCCCTCGGGCGCGGCTGGATCGAGATGGAATTGCGCGTGAAAGACGTTTTGTTTGGCCGGCTCCGGCGCCAGCAGGCTGGCCACGGTTTTCTCGGCCGTGCCATCGCCATGCTTGCCTTCACTGCCGCCATACAGCATGCCGGGATGGGACAGGATGACCAGACGCTGGCCATGCGCGGCAAACAGCAAGGTGCGCTGCCAGGCGTAATTGAGCGCGTAGACGGGCACGCTGTCGCCATCGACGCGCAAGCTGCCGGCCACGCGCATTTGCGTATCCTTCAAGGCGATCTTGCCCGCCTCCTCGAGCAAACGCGTGAGCTGGCTGCGCGACACGGCAATCGAAAAGTGCTTGAGCGAGCCGTCTGCATCGCGCCACAAGGCCACTTCCGCAGGCTGGTCCAGCACCATGCGCAGCAACTGGTCGCCCCAGCCCAGTTCATGTTCGTAGGCGATGCGGCGCAGGCTGCCCTTGAGCCCCAGCCGGTCTTCGCTTTGCTCGTAATAGAACAGGAAATCCTCGCGCAGCACGTCGCGCGCCAGCGGCACCGTCAGCAGGTCGCGCGGCAAGGCCGACAGGCTTTTCGTGCGGACCAGCGCATCGGGCCTGGATAAATCCAGCTTCAGGCCGTTGACCGGCCCCATCGCGCCCCAGCCAAACGCGCGGTAGCCGACCAGTGCAGCCGCCACCAGCGCCACGCCAGCAAGTGAGCCGAGCAGGACCTTGTTATTGAGTACTTTTTTCACCAGCACCGTGTATCCCCTGTTGCCCTGCCGAAGCATTGCCAAGTTAGTAATTATTGACAAATGGTAACATGGCATTTGTGGCCGCAGCGCACCGGTGACGCGACAGCGTAAAATAGCGGTTTCGCCGTTTCCATCGCTGCCATGACCATCCTGCTTTCCACCCTGAACGCCCGCTACACCCACGCTTCGCTGGGATTGCGCTATCTGCTGGCCAATATGGGGCCGTTGCAAGCGCAGACGCGGTTGCAGGAATTCGTCATCGGCACCAAGACAACGGAACTGGTCGAGCGCATCCTGACGAACAAGCCGCGCATCATCGGTTTTGGCGTGTATATATGGAACGTCGAGGAAACCACCAAACTGGTGGCCATGCTCAAGCGCGTGGCGCCCGACGTCATCATCGTGCTGGGCGGGCCGGAAGTGTCGCACGAGGCGGGTGAGCAAGAGATCGTCAAGCTGGCCGATTACCTGATCACGGGCTGGGGCGACGTCACCTTCCCCAAGCTGTGCGGCGAGATCCTCAACGGCCCGAAACCGCTGATGAAGATCCATGCCGGCGTGCAAGCGCCTCTGGCGGAACTGCAACTGCCCTACTCCTTGTATACAGACGACGATATCCGCCACCGCACGATTTACGTGGAAGCGTCGCGCGGCTGCCCGTTCAAGTGCGAATTTTGCCTGTCGGCGCTGGACAAGACGGCCTGGCCCTTCGCCCTGGAGAACTTCCTGGCCGAGATGGAATCACTGCATGCGCGCGGCGCCCGACTGTTCAAGTTCGTCGACCGTACCTTCAACCTGAATATCAAGACCAGCCTGAAGATCATGCAGTTCTTTCTGGACAAGATCGAGGCGAATCCAGACGATCCGATCTATGCCCACTTCGAGCTGGTGCCCGACCATCTGCCCGATGCCTTGAAAGAAGGCATCAGCAAGTTCCCGCCCGGCGCACTGCAGTTCGAGATCGGCATCCAGAGTTTCAATCCGGAGGTGCAAGCGCTGGTCAGCCGCAAGCAGGATAATCAAAAGGCGGCCGACAATATCCGCTGGCTGTGCGAAGAATCGAACGCCCACTTGCACGTGGACTTGATCGCCGGCTTGCCGGGCGAGGATGAAGCGAGCTTCGCGGCCGGTTTCAACAAGCTGGTGGCCTTGAAACCGCATGAAATCCAGTTCGGCATACTAAAACGGCTGCGCGGCACGCCCATCATCCGCCATACGGAAAATTACGGCATGGTGTTCGACCCGCACCCGCCGTATACCATCCTGGCGAATAAACAGCTCGATTTCATGAGCATGCAGCGCCTGGTGCGCTTCGCCCGCTACTGGGACCTGGTGGCCAACTCGGGCCGCTTCGCCAATACGGTGCAATGGATGCTGGGCGAGTCGCCGTTTGAAAACTTCATGGACTTTTCGAACTGGCTGTACGCCCATACGGACGCCACGCACCGCATCGCCATGGAACGCCTGGCCAAGCTGGTGGCGCAATGGCTGCAGACGCGCGGCATGAGTGCGGTCGAGGCCAATGCCCTCGTGGCCAGCGACTATGCGGGCGGCGCGCAAGCGGCAAACCACGCCAAGACCAGCGACCAGCCGAAGGCGCACCTGGAGGCGGCAATACCGCAGCGGCAGGCGCGCCATCTGGCCTCCTGAAAGCGTGACGATTGAACATCGGTGGCGGTCTGCGCCATTCTCCCTTAAACTGGCACGATGCCGACTGTACAATCGCCGAAACTGACCCTCTCCCAGACCAGCTCCCAACAGGGAGCCCTTGTCACTGCCAGCGGCACCTGGCAGGTGCACGCGCTCGCGCATGACAATGCCATCAAGGCCATCGACGCCCAGCTCAAGCCCTTGCAGGGCGACACCAAGGTGCAATGGGACCTGTCGCAGATCGACAGCATGGACCATATCGGCGCCCAGCTGTTCTGGAATGCCTGGGGCAAGCAGCGCCCCGCGCAGCTGACCCTGGCGCCGTCGCAGGAAGAGTTTTTCCGGCGCATCGAAGAGACGGGCCCCCTGGAGACGCCGCCTTCGCGCGCCAACCGCCTCACGCCCGTGATGAAGCTGGGCATGACCATCCTGCTGTTTTTCGAACATTTGAAGGGTTTTATTGCCCTTGTCGGCCAGGTGACGCAGGATATCGGCCGCTTTGCGCGCCATCCCATGCGCGGGCCGTGGCGTGAAATTTCCGCCAATATCTTCCATGCGGGCTTCCAGGCGCTGGGCATCACGGCCCTGGTCGGCTTTCTGATCGGCGTCGTGCTGTCCTATCTGTCGGCGCAGCAGCTGCGCGCCTTTGGCGGCGATATTTATCTGGTCAACCTGCTGGGCATGAGCGTCATCCGCGAACTGGGGCCGTTATTGGCGGCCATCCTGGTGGCCGGCCGCTCGGGCTCGTCCATCACGGCCCAGCTGGGCGTCATGCGCGTCACGGAAGAGCTCGACGCCATGCTGGTGATGGGCATTTCGCACGGTTTCCGCCTGATCATGCCGAAAGTGCTGGCCCTGGCCATTTCCATGCCCCTGCTCGTCATCTGGACGGATACGGCCGCGCTGATCGGCGGCATGGTGGCGGCCAAGGTGGAATTGAATCTGTCGGCGCGCTACTTCATCCAGAAGCTGCCGGACGCCGTGCCGCTGGCCAACTACATGATCGGCCTGGGCAAGGGCGTGATTTTCGGCATGCTGATCGCGCTTGTCTCCTGCCACTTCGGCCTGCGCATCAAGGCCAATACGGAAAGTCTGGGGCACGGCACCACCACCGCCGTCGTCACGGCCATCACCGTGGTGATCCTGGCCGACGCCGTGTTCGCCATCGTCTTCAATGGAGTGGGCTACTGATGGCGGACGACACCGATATCGCTTGCAAGGTGAGCGGGGGCAAGGATGGCCAGTTCAACCTGCATGGCAGCGCGCCCGTGGTGGAAATCACCAACCTGTGGACCAAGTTCGGCCGCACCGTCGTGCACCAGGACTTGAACCTGGAAATCGAACGGGGTGAAATCCTGTCCATCGTGGGTGGCTCCGGCACGGGCAAGACGGTGCTGCTGCGCCAGATGCTGGGTCTGGAACATCCGGCACGGGGCTGCGTCAAAGTCTTTGGCGAAGATATCAACAAGGCAAGTTCCGACCAGTTGCAGCAATTGCGCAACCACTGGGGCATGCTGTTCCAGCAAGGCGCCCTGTATTCGGCCCTGACCGTGTTCGACAACGTGGCGCAACCGATGCGCGAATTGCGCGTGCTGCCCGAGGCACTGGTGCACGACGCGGTATTATTAAAGATGAACATGGTGGGACTGGGTCCGGAACATGCGCTGAAAATGCCGTCGGACTTGTCGGGCGGCATGATCAAGCGCGTGGCCCTGGCGCGCGCGCTGGCGCTGGAACCGAAGCTGCTGTTCCTCGACGAACCGACGGCGGGCCTGGACCCGGATCTGTCGGAAAGTTTTGTCGCCCTGATCCAGTCGCTGCACCGCGAACTGGGCTTGACGGTGGTGATGGTCACGCATGACCTCGACACCCTGTTCGCCCTGTCCACGCGCATCGCCGTGCTGGCGGAAAAACACGTGATCGCCATCGGCCCCACGCGCGAGGTGATCGAAGTGGACCACCCGTTCATCAAGCAATTTTTCCTCGGCGACCGCGGCAAGCGCGCACTGGCCGTCCTCGATGAAAAACAGGCGGCGGCAGGCAAGGCGGCGCAGCCAGGCGACGATGCCGGCACAGACAAGAAAGCGGAGAAGTAATGGAAAACAGATCACATGCCCTGATGACGGGATTTTTTACACTCACCCTGCTGGTGGCGGCCATTCTGTTCGGCGTCTGGTTCAACCGCGACCGTGTGGAAAGAGTGCCGTATTTGCTCGCCACCACCCTGTCCGTGCCGGGCCTGAACCCGCAGGCGACCGTGCGTTACCGGGGCCTGGAAGTGGGCAAGGTCGACGCCATCGATTTCGACACGCAAAAGGCGGGGCAAATCCTCGTGCACATCAGCGTGGCGCCCGACACCCCCGTCACCAACACCACCTTTGCCAGCCTCGGTTACCAGGGCGTGACGGGCATCGCCTACATCCAGCTCGACGACGAGCACGTGGGTTCGAAACTGCTGGGCACCAGCAAGGACAAGCCTTCGCTGATCCCCCTGCGCGCCGGCTTGCTCGACCAGCTGGAAAAGCGCGGCAAGCGCATCCTGGACCAGGCCGAGCAGATCACCAACAAGGTGAATAATCTGCTCAGCCCCGACAACCAGGCCGCCATGCTGGGCGCCTTCAATGAAGTGGGCAAGGCAGCCAAGGCCTTTGGCGCCATTCCGCAGCAGCTGGAACCGACCCTGACGCAATTGCCGCAGTTGACGGAACAAACACGCCAAACCTTGACGGCCGTCAGCACGGCCAGCAAGAACGTGTCGGATTTGACGGCCACGTGGAAAAAGCTGGGCAACGACATCCAGGCGCCAGGCGGCGTGCTCGACAAGGTCAATGGCACGGTCGACCGGGTCGGCAATTCGGTGGAAACGGTGGCCAATGGCGTATCGCTGGAAGTGCTGCCGCAAGTAATCGAGCTGAGCGGCGAGGCGCGCTCCTCGATGCGCGCCCTGAAAACCACCATGAGCACGCTCAATGAACAGCCGCAGAGCATCTTGTTCGGCGCCCCAGACATCCCGCCCGGCCCGGGCGAGCCCGGTTTTTCGGCACCGGGCAAATAAGGAGAACACCGCATGCCTATCCCACGCAATCTCAGCGCACTGATCCTGGCCGCCGCCTTCCTGCTGGGCGGCTGCGCCAGCCGCGGCCCCGTGCCCACGTTTTATGATTTCGGCCCTGCCGCGCCGCAGGCGGCCGTGCAGGCGGCGGCGCCAGCCGTGCCCGTGCTGGTGATCGCCGACGCCAACGGCCCTTCCTGGCTGGACAGCCAGCGCATGTATTACCGGCTGCTGTATGCCGATGCGCAGCAGTCGCGCCCGTACGCCTACAACCGCTGGAACACGCCGCCGCTGCAACTGCTGAGCCAGCGCCTGAAAACGCGCATCGCGCAAAGCGGCGTGAAAGTGCTGTCGACCACGGACGCGGCCGCCGGCATGCCCCTGCTGCGCATCGATGTCGATGATTTTTCGCAAAACTTTGATACGCAGACGCGCAGCAGCGGCCATGTGTCGCTGCGCGCCTCGCTGTTCCGCGGCCACCGCCTGATCGACCAGAAAACCTTCAGCCGCAGCGGACCGGCCGGCAGTGCCGACGCGCAGGGCGGCGCACAGGCGCTGGCGGCGGCCTCGGACGCCATCGCCGCCGACCTGCTGGCATGGCTGGGCACACTGAACCTGCCGAAAGAGTGACCGCAGCACGATGACCGACCCCGCAGCCTCCGCCAGCCCGCCCGCGCCACTGCCGCCCGCACGCTCGTCGCCCGTATCGCGCGCGACCCTGCTCGCCTACGTCTTCCTGATCGTGTACGCCAGCTGGTTCCCGTTCACGGGTTGGCACAGCAATGGCCTGTCGCCGCTGACTTTCCTGGAAAACACGCGCATGCCCCGTTACTGGACGGGCTTTGACGTGGGCATCAACGTCGTCGGCTACATCCCGCTGGGCGCATTGATCGTGTATTCGCTGTTTCCAAGGATTACTGGTTTCTTTGCCGTCGTGATCGCCAGCCTGTGCGGTATGTTGATTTCCGGCAGCATGGAGGCCGTGCAAACCTATTTGCCCAGCCGCGTATCGTCGAATCTCGACTTTTATACGAACTCGGCCGGCTGCCTGATCGGTTCCATCATCGGCGCCCTGACGGCGCGCAAACTGCTCGACCATAGCCATCTGTACCGCGTGCGCCAGCGCTGGTTTGCCCAGCACGCCAGCCAGGGCCTGGTGCTGCTGGCCTTGTGGCCGCTGGCGCAAATCTATCCGCAAGGCTATCTGTTCGGCCTGGGCCAATTGCTGCCCATCCTGTCGGACTGGGCCTCCAGTCTGATGGGCATGGAGATCGACCTGGCCGCATATCTGCGGCCCGATGTGATATTGACGGTCGAGCAATATTGGCTATCAGAAACCATCATCACGGCCTGCGGCATGACGGGCGCCGTGCTCACCTTGCTATGCCTGCTACGCCGCGCCGCGCCGCGTGCCGCGCTGATGCTGCTCCTCATCGCCGCCGCCTTGATCGTGCGTTCGATGGCCAGCGCGCTGCTGTTTTCGCCCGAAAACGCCTTCGTCTGGATCACGCCGGGTGCCCAGGGCGGCTTTTTGATCGGCCTGATCATGCTGGGCGGCCTGGCCTTCGCGCCCCATGTGGCGCAGCGCCGCATCGCGGCCGCCACCTTGCTGCTGAGCCTGGTGATGGTGAATACGACGCCGATCAACCCATACTTCATGTCCACCTTGCAAGGCTGGGTGCAAGGCAAGTTCCTGAACTTCAATGGCGCGGCGCAATTTTTGGCCTTGCTGTGGCCCTTCATGGCCCTGTGGTTCCTGTGCCTGCCCTCGCACCGTTTGAACCGGCAGGATGATGTGCAGCGCCAGCGTCGCGAAGACCACCCATAAGCGTTATCATGGCGCATTGACGATTCAGCAGGAGCACAGTATGAGCGACGCACCGTATTTTGAACGCCACGTTTTTTTCTGCATGAACAAACGTGAAGACGGCCGCAACAGTTGCGGCGACCATGGCGCGGAAGCGGCGCAAAAGCATTGCAAGCGCCGCATCAAGGAACTCGACATGAATGGCGCGGGCAAGATCCGCATCAACCAGGCCGGCTGCATGGACCGCTGCGAAGAAGGCCCGCTGCTGGTCATCTACCCGGAAGCGACCTGGTACACCTATGTCGACACCAGCGATATCGATGAAATCATCGATACGCACCTGGTGGGCGGCAAGATCGTAGAACGCCTGAAAATCTAAGCCCCATCTTTAATCCTAATTTAAGCCTACGCCACCAGTATGAGCATCATGAACAGAAATTCGGAAAAATTTACCCTCGCCGGCCATGCAGGCAGCATGGAAGGCTTGCTCGATTTCCCGGCAGACACCCCGCGCGGCATCGCCCTCGTTGCCCATCCGCACCCGTTGTACGGCGGCACGATGGATAACAAGGTCACGCAAACCCTGGCGCGCGCGTTTGTCGCCCTCGGCTACGTAGTGGCGCGCATCAACTTCCGCGGCGTGGGCGCCTCGGAAGGCGTACACGACCATGGCGCGGGCGAGACGGACGACATGCAATTGCTGTATCAACACATGGTCGGCCTGTATCCGGGCTTGCCCGTGGCCTTGTCCGGCTTCTCGTTTGGCACCTTCGTGCAATCGAAACTGCAGGAACGCCTGGCCGCCGCCGGCACGCCCGTCGAGCGCCTGGCGCTGATCGGCAGTGCGGCCGGCAAATGGGCCATGGCCGACATTCCCGCCGACAGCATTTTGATCCACGGCGAACTGGACGACACGATTCCCCTGTCCGCCGTCTTCGACTGGGCCCGTCCACAGGACATTCCCGTGATCGTGATCCCCGGCGCCGACCACTTTTTCCACCGCAAGCTCAACCACATCAAGAACCTCGTGATTGCGCTGTGGCATGGTGACAAACCCGCAATCGCAGCCGATGATCATTGAAGTGTGGGCTTACTACCGCCTCCACGGCTATAATTGATCCGTTTTTTCCACGCGGCCATGTAAGTTGCAACGGCATGGCCCTCAGCCTTCATCTTTTTCGCAGACCAGCCTCCATGAAAAAACTCTTAGCGGCACTGGCCTCCAGTGTACTTTTCCTATCCGCCGCCTTCGCCCAGAGCGTTCCAGCCCCGACCATCGCCGCCAAGTCCTGGCTGTTGCTTGATGCCACGAGTGGCCAGATCATTGCTTCGCAAGATCCGGACGCGCGCATCGAGCCGGCATCGTTGACCAAGATCATGACGGCCTACCTGACGTTTGCCGCCATCCGCGAAAAGAAACTGGCGCTGGACCAAAAAGTAAATGTCTCCGTGCGCGCCTGGAAAGTCGATTCGAGCAGCTCGAAGATGTTCATCGACCCGGCCACGCCCGTCTCGATCGACGACTTGCTGCACGGCCTGATGATTCAATCGGGTAACGACGCCGCCGTGGCGCTGGCTGAAGCCGTTGCCGGCGATGAAGGTACGTTCGTCGTGCTGATGAACCGCGAAGCACAGCGCATGGGCCTGAAAAACACGCGTTTTGGCAATCCGCATGGCTTGCCTAGCCCCGATAACTATTCCACCGCACAAGACTTGTCCGTGCTGGCCAAGCGCGTGATCGCCGATTACCCGGAATTCTACAAAATCGATTCCGTGAAAAGCTTTACGTACAACAAGATCACCCAGCCTAACCGCAACCGCCTGCTGTGGCTGGACCCGACCGTCGATGGCATGAAGACGGGCCACACGGAAGCGGCCGGCTATTGCATGATCGCCTCGGCCCGCCGTCCGGGCGGCACCGGCGAGCGCCGCCTGATTTCCGTGGTGCTGGGCACCACCTCCGACCAGGCGCGTACGCAGGAAAGCCAGAAGCTGCTGAACTGGGGCTTCCAGAACTTCGATACGGTCAAGCTGTACTCGAAAGGCCAGGCCGTGGCCACGCCGGAAGTGTGGAAGGGCTCGAAAGGCACCGTGAAAATCGGTTTTGCCCGCGACGTGCTCGTCACCGTGCCTAAAGGCATGGCTGCCAAGATGAAACCTGTGCTGGAACGCAAGGACCCGCTGGTCGCGCCTCTGGCCGAGAACGCTCCTGTCGGCAAACTGAAAATGATGGTCGACGATAAAGTCCTGCTGGAACTGCCTGTCGTGGCGCTGGAAACCATCAACCAGGCCACGATCTTCGGCCGCGCCTGGGATTCGATGCGTCTGTGGATGAAGTAATTTTTTCTCGTATTCCATAAAAAATGCCCGCAGATGCTGCGGGCATTTTTTTCGCCTGTCTCGCCGCCGCTGTCTCCACAGCATGCTGTAGCGTAGCTGGCTATAATCATAGGGTATCCCTTCACGCCACCATCAGAAAGCCAGCCCATGAGCCATGTATTTCCCGCCAGCCTGCAAGCACCGCGCAGCCGTTTGAGTGCCAACGGCCCCGAACTGTCGCGCATCGTCGCCGGCATGTGGCGCATCGGCGAGTGGAATATGTCGGCGCAGCAGCGCCTGGCCTTCATCGAGCAATGCCTGGCGCTGGGCGTATCGAGTTTCGACCATGCCGATATCTATGGCGATTACAGCGCCGAAGGGCTATTTGGCGAAGCGCTGGCCTTGCAGCCGGGCTTGCGCGACAAGATGGAGCTGGTCAGCAAGTGCGGCATCAAGCTGCTCTCGCCGCACCGCCCCGGTCATGCCATCCAGCATTACGACACGAGCGCGGCGCATATCACCAGCTCCGTGGAACAGACCTTGCGCCAGCTGCACACGGACCGCCTGGACTTGCTGCTGATCCACCGTCCCGACCCGCTGATGGATTTCGACGAGATCGCCGGCGCGTTCACCCAGCTCAAGCAAGCGGGCAAGGTGCTGCACTTTGGTGTATCGAATTTCAGCCGCCACCAGTTCGAGTGCCTGCACCGGCGTTTCCCGCTGGTGACGAACCAGGTGGAGTTTTCGCCGCTGCACGTGGCACCCCTGTTCGACGAAACCTTCGACGGCTTGCAAGACGTGGGAGTGGCGCCGATGATCTGGTCGCCGCTGGCCGGCGGCCGGCTGTTCCAGGGCGGCGATGCGAATGTGGAAAATTTGCGCAATGTCATCAAGCAGATCGCCGACCAGCTGCAGCGGCCGTTTGCCAGCGTGGTGTTTGCGTGGATCATGCAATTGCCTTGCCGGCCCCTGCCGCTGACGGGCACGGGCCGCATCGAAGCGGTCGGCGTGGCTGTGGAAGGCACGCAGTTCACACTCAGCCGCAGCGACTGGTTCGCCATCCTGCGCGCCGCGCGCGGGCACGAGGTGGCTTAGTCTATTTCATCCGGGTCGTTGAAAACCTGGGGAAGCGCAATACCGCGCCAACCCAGATACCACGCCAGGTTCAGCGCCAGGGTGGCGGCGATGTAGACGGCGAAGAACAGCGCAAAGAAACTGGTCTTCAGCCACACCAGCAGGGCGACGGCAAGGATCAGCACCAGCAGCGCGGCCAGGCTTTTCTTTTGCTTGGAGCTGGGGAATCGCAAGGTCGACACCATCAGGCTGCCCACGCCGACGAGCAGCAGCATCAGCAGATAGCTGTGCAGCATGGAGTCGATGGGCGCCGGCCAGGCCACCACCACGGCCGCCACGCAGGCGGCGCCAGCCGTGATCGGCATGCCGACGAAATACAGCGGGTCGGTGCGCCCCACATTCACATTGAAGCGCGCCAGACGCATGGCGCCGCAGGCGACGAAGAAGAAGCTGGCCATGCCGCCAAAGCGCAGCAGCAGCGGATCGTGCACGCCCATCTGCACAAAACCATAGCAGTACAACAAGACGGCGGGGGCACAGCCGAAATTCATCACGTCGGCGATGGAATCGAGCTGCACGCCGAACTGCGAACTGGTGTTCGTCAGGCGCGCCACATAGCCGTCGAGTGCATCGAACACGCCGGCCAGCACCAGCAGCGCTGCCGCCAGGCGGTAGGCATCCGCGTCGCCCACCGGGGCGTTATCGACGGAAATGACGATGCTGGCAAAGCCGCAGGCTATCGACAGCAAAGTCACCATGCTGGGCAAGGCGTATTTGGCGCGCTGCAGGCGCGACTTGGGCAAGGTGTTCAAATTATGGGCAATCTAAGTAGCGGGAATGAGGCAATGCAGCGGCAAACGCTGCGCTGCGCTCATTCTACCCTGCGCAGCTGCGGGAGCGTCCGCGCACGAGCGCACGACATATCTTTTCATGGATGCTCTACGCGCTATCAAAATACCTTAGAATCGTTTCACCGGGCAGCACGCCGGCCCCCACCTCTGTCCGCCCACCTATACAGGAGTCAACTTGATTGTCTCGTCACTGCGTTGGAAACGCTGGATACCCGCCCTGCTGAGCGCAGCCCTGTTGAGCGCCTGTGGCGGAGGCAGCAGCGACAGCAGCAATGTTGCGCAAAACACCTCGACCCCGGCAGGGCAGCTGGTACAGGAACCGGGCGCTCCCGCGCTCAGCAACAATATTGCCACCGATGGCTTCAACTGGTTCAACTACCGGCGCAGCCAGATCGGCCTGTCGCCACTGGTACGCAACGGCTTGATCGACAGCGCCGCCCTGGGCCATTCCAGCTATCTGAACCTCAACAATACGGTGGCGCACGAACAGGTGCAGGGCAAGCCCGGCTTTACCGGCGTCACACTGGGCGACCGCCTGGCCAAGGCCAGCTACGTCGTCACGTCGCTGCAGGGCGAAGTCATCGCCGGCGCCAGCAACACGTCCGGCTTTTACCTGGCGGAAGAACTGGTCACGGCCATCTATCACCGCTTCGTCATTTTCGAGCCGCTCTTCAAAGAAGGCGGCGCGGGCGCGGCTGTCAGTGGCGCCGGCTACGCGTATTTCACCACCGACCTGGCAGGCAACCGCAACTATGGTACCGGGCTCGCGGCGGGACAGATCATCACCTATCCCTTCAGCGGGCAGCAAAAAGTGGCCGTCAGTTTCTCCAGCGATAACGAAGCGCCCGATCCCGTGCCGAACCAGGATGTGGTCGGCTACCCGATCAGTGTGCATGCCAACTACGGCACGCCAGTCAGCGTGACGGCGTTCAGCGTGCGCCAGCGCGGCGCCGGCGCGGACCTGGCGGTACGCCTGCTCACCAGCGGCAACGATGCGCATACGCCGGTCTCGGCCGCATCCATCATTCCGCTGGCGCCCCTGCTGGCGGCCACCACCTATGACGTGAGTTTCATCGGCAAAGTCAATGGCGCGGACATCACGCGCAGCTGGTCATTCAGCACGCGCTAGCGTGGCAAGCGGGCGCGGTGTTGAGCACGACAGGATGTAAAATAGTACTTTCTGCTTTACGACAGTGACACGTTTTGGGGCTCTCTGCACAGCATGCTGAAACCACACGCCACTTGCGATGATGATGCCGCCCTGGCGGCATCCGACATGGTCCGTATTCTCGACGTCGAGAACGGACTGGGCCGCATCATGGGCGACCGCATCCTGTACCTGAAAATCCTGCGCCGCTTCCTGCATGACCACGGCACCACGCCGTGCCAGATCCGCGCCGAATTCGACACGGGCAACTATGCTTCCGCGCGCCTGAAGGCGCATACCCTGAAAGGCGCCGCCGGCATGATCGGTGCACGCCACGTGCACGGCCTGGCGACAACCCTGGAGTCGGCACTGCGTGCGCAGGCGCCCGACCTGGCCCGGCAAATGCTGCAGCTGGAACTGGCGCAGGATCAATTGCTCGGCGCGGTCAGCAGCATGCTGGGCACGCCGGAGAGCACCCACACGGCGGCGCAAGACATGGCGCCCGACCCGGCCGCACCGGCCATCCAGCTGCTGCTGGCGCGCCTGGCCAGCCATCTGCGCGAAGGCGATGGCGCGGCCATCGACATCCTGGAAAACTCGGCCAGCCTGCTGGCCGCCAGCCTGGGCGTCAACGTCTACCAGGAAGTGGCGGCCGCTGCGCACGAATTCGATTTCGATGGCGCGCTGGCAGCGCTGCTGCGGCGGCGATAGCGCTCAGCTGTTGTACTGCGCCTCTTCCGCATACGCCACGCCACAACTCTTGCAACAGAAACGGCGCACGGCATCAAGCGGCTTGTCGCAGTACCAACATGCGCCTTTCGGCGGCAAGGAGGCGATCAATTCCGGCATGGCGGGCAGTGGGCGCGCCACTACCTCATCCTCGCATTCCACGACATCCGGCTGTTTGCTGTCCATGGCGCTTCCTTTCCTAGCGGCACTTCAAGGCCGCTCAGCAAGATTACGTCAGCACAGTTTGAAGCCCATGACATTTCTCAACGGCGGCCACGCTTGCCCCCTCGGCGTCTTGAAATTTCCAAACGACAACGTTATCACTTCACACTACAATCAGTGTTCCGTTCACTTGCGCCTTCGCCATGAAACACATCCCCCTGCTGCTCTCCTGCTTGCTACTTAGCGCCTGCGCCACGCGCGCGCCCACCGCCTACACCCTCAATTCGGGCGCCGAACGCACGCCGGAGCAATTGGCGGTGGTGTTCGAACACGCCGACCTGACCTTGCGCATCGACCCGGCCAGCCGCAGCATCGCCGGCGATGCGCGCCTGACCTTCCTGGCGACGCAGCCGATCTCGCGTTTCGCGCTGGACCTGGACCGCAACTTGCCCGTCGATGCCATCGAAATCGACGGCAAGGCGCTGCAGCCACAGGATTATGCCAACCCGGACGGACGCCTGAGCATGACCTTGCCTGCCACCCTCGCGGCCGGCGCGCGCACCACCATCCGCATCGTCTACCACGGCGTGCCGCACGTCGCCGTGAAAGCGCCGTGGGATGGCGGTATGGTGTGGTCGAGCACGGCCGATGGCGCGCCATGGATCGCCAGCGCCGTGCAAGGCGAAGGCTGCGACCTGTTCTGGCCGTGTATCGACCATCCGATGGGCAAGGCACAGCTGATCGACCAGCACATCATCGTGCCGGCGCCGCTGGTGGCGGCCGGCAACGGCATCGCGCTTGGCATGGATGAGGCCGACGGCTGGCGCACCTGGCACTGGCGCGCCAAACACCCGAGCACCTATGGCATCGCCCTCAACGTGGCGCCCTACCGCAGCCTGCAGGGCGAGTATGCTAGCCGCTACGGCAACCGCATCCCCCTGCAATTCTGGTATCTGCCGGAAAGCGAGGCCAAGGCGGGCGCCCTGTTCGCGGAATTGCCGCCCATGCTAGATTTTTTTGAAAGCGTCATCGGCCCCTACCCGTTTGGCGATGAAAAAGTCGGTGTCGCCGAAACGCCGCACAAGGGCATGGAACACCAGACCATCAATGCCTATGGCAACAAATTCGCCAGGACCAGCTATGGCTACGATGATCTGCTGCAACATGAGTTTGCGCATGAATGGTTCGGCAACCAGCTCACCAACAGCAACTGGGACGACATGTGGCTGCACGAAGGCTTCGGCACATATATGCAGCCGCTGTACATGCAATATCTGCGGGGAGAACAGGAGTATTTTGCTTCGTTGCAGCAAATGCGCGCAGGCATCGTCAACAAGGCACCCATGGTCTCGGGCAAGCCGAAAACCGAGGAAGAAGTGTATGACCTGAAAAAGGGCGGACCGGGCGGCGATATTTATGTGAAAGGGGCGCTGGTGCTGCACACCTTGCGCGGCCTGATCGGCGACGACGCCTTCTTCCGCGCCGTGCGCCTGCTCGTCTACGGCACGGAACAGCCGCAGCCGGGCCAGTTCCAGCCGCGCTATGGCAGCACCAAGGAATTCATGGACATCGTCTACAAAGTCACGGGCAGCAACTACGACTGGTTCTTCCAGACCTATCTGTACCAGGCCGCGCTGCCGGAACTGTCCGCCGTGCGTGACGGCGACACCTTGCGCCTGGTATGGAAGACGCCGGCTGACATCGCCTTTCCGATGCCGGTGGAAGTGCGTATCGGCAAGGAAATCCATACCGTTTCCATGTCGCTGGGCTTTGGCGAACTGCCCCTGCCGGCCGGCACCACGTACACGCTCGACCCGCGCTCACGCGTGCTGCGCCGCGCCGAGCATATCGAGACGTTCCAGAAGTTCAGGGAAGAACAGGTAAAAGGAAAGAAGGGGTAACAAAACCTGGGGTCAGCCCCCCCTCGCACGTTAGCGATGATCTTTGTGTTAGCGGTGTTGAGGGTCTGACCCCGGCCTTTCACGGTTCGGACTTATTTCCGAAAGCTCCTGACCGCATCATTCGCATGCTCGTCGATGACTTTGTGAATTTCCGGCTGCCCTGCATATTTCACGCGCAGCCGCTTCCACTGCCGCTGCGCCTGCCCGCACGAGCTGGCCACGGCTTGCGTGATCTCGCGCTGGCGCGCCTTGTCGTTGTCATCCCACTCGCCGGCGAAATGCTCGCACATCTGGGCGTTATTGACAAACTGCGCCACGTCCTTCGGCAATTTTTCCTGCGCACCAGCCAGCAAGGGCAGACAACTGAACAGCAGAACAGGCAGCAGCTTCATCGAACCTCCTTATTTGCCGATGCAGAAACGGCTGAAGATCACGCCCAGCAAATCGTCAGGCGAAAACTCGCCCGTGATGCTCGACAGCTGCACCTGCGCCAGGCGCAGCTCTTCGGCGAACAGGTCCAGCGACTGGTCATCCTGCGCCGCGTGCGCGGCGGCGATGTCCAGGTGCTTGCCGGCCGATTTCAAGGCGATCAGATGGCGCTCGCGCGCCAGGTACAGCGATTCGCCCGTCTGCTGCCAGCCCGCGATGCGCAACAGCTCGGCGCGCAGCAAGTCGATGCCGATGTGCTCGTGCGCCGACAGATACACGTGCGTGGCGTCCGGCAAGCTGTCGACGCCGGGCTTGTGGCCAGAGAGATCAATCTTGTTCCACACGCGCACCACGGGCACGCCTTCGGGGAAGGCGGCGACGATGGTTTCATCGGCCAGGGTGGGGCCATGGTCGGCATCGAGCAGGTGCAGGATGACGTCGGCCTTGCCGATTTCGCCCCAGGTGCGCTCGATGCCGATGCGCTCGACGGCATCGACGGTGTCGCCCGCGCTGCGGATGCCGGCTGTGTCGATGATGTTGAGCGGAATGCCTTCGATCTGGATGGTTTCGCTGACCTTGTCGCGCGTGGTGCCGGCAATCGGCGTCACAATCGCCACGTCGGCGCCCGCCAGCGCGTTCAACAGCGACGATTTGCCCACGTTCGGCTGGCCCGCCAGCACGACATTGAGACCTTCGCGCAGCAGCGCGCCCTGCGCCGCCTGCGCAAACACTTTATGCAGCGCTTCGATGACGGCTTTCAATTGGCCGCGCGCGTTCGATTTTTCCAGGAAATCGATTTCTTCTTCCGGGAAGTCCAGCGTCGCCTCGACCAGCATCCGTAAACCCGTCACCTGTTCCACCAGCGCGTGGATCGTCTTCGAGAACGCGCCCGACAGCGATTGCGAGGCGGACTTGGCGGCCGCTTCCGTGGACGCGTCGATCAGGTCGGCCACGGCTTCGGCTTGCGCCAGATCCAGCTTGTCATTCAAAAAGGCGCGGCGCGTGAATTCGCCCGGCTCGGCCAGGCGCAAGCCGTTGTCCTTGCCCGCTTCGAGCACGCGCGCCAGCAGCAGCTGCAACACGATGGGACCGCCATGGCCCTGCAATTCCAGCACGTCTTCGCCCGTGTACGAATGCGGGCCCTTGAAGTGGATGGCGATGCCCTGGTCGATGATGCTGCCGTCACTTTCCGTGAACGGTAAATAGGTGGCGTGGCGCGGTTTGAGTTGCTGCGCGCCGAACAGGGCCGTCATCAGCGGTGCGAGGTTTTTGCCGGAGGCGCGTACCACGCCGATGCCGCCGCGCCCTGGGGCGGTGGCGATGGCGGCGATAGGGGAAGAGTCGAGTTTCATGGGGATATTGTAATAGGTACGGCAAGGGAAGGTGCAGCAACGTAGGTCGGCTTAGCGCGCAGCGCGTAAGCCGACGCAGCACACGCTGGCGATAGTGTCGGATTACGCGTGGCCTTGCCACGCTAATCCGACCTACAAGAATTAAAAAGCCCGCACTAGGCGGGCTTTCTGTTCGCTGGCCGGAATTACTTGGCGGCAGGCGCGTATTTCTTGGTGATCACCCATTGCTGGCCGATCGACAGAACGTTGTTGACGACCCAGTAGAGTACCAAGCCCGACGGGAAGAAGAAGAACATCACCGAGAATGCCAAAGGCATGAACAGCATCATCTTCGCTTGCATCGGATCGGCCGGAGCCGGGTTCAGCTTGGTCGTGATGTACATCGAAATCGCATACAGCACGGGCAGGATGCACCATGGGTCATGCTGGGCCAGGTCGGTGATCCAGCCGATCCATGGCGCGCCGCGGATTTCCACGGACGCGTTCAGTACCCAGTACAGCGCGATAAACACGGGCATCTGGATCAGGATCGGCAGGCAGCCGCCCAGCGGATTGATCTTTTCCGTCTTGTACAGCTCCATCGTGGCCTGGTTCATCTTTTGCGGATCGCCTTTGAAGCGTTCGCGGATCGCTTGCATCTTCGGCGTGACCAGTTTCATCTTGGCCATGCTGCGGTAGCCGGCAGCCGACAAGGGGAAGAACGCCAGCTTGATCAGGATCGTGAAGGCGATGATGGTCCAGCCCCAGTTACCCAGCACGCTGTGGATCTGTTCCATGACCCAGAACATCGGCTTGGCGATGATGGTCAGCCAGCCGTAATCCTTGACCAGTTCCAGGCCAGGCGAGACGTTTTCCAGCAGATGCGCGATTTGCGGACCCGAGTACAGCTTGCTGTCCATGCTGGCCGTGGCGCCTGGCGCCAGGGTAGGCAGGGGCAGCACGTTGCCGATGGCGTACAGGTTGGGGCCGACCTTCTTGGTGAAGATGTCGCGCTTGACGTTTTCTGGCGGAACGAAAGCCGACACGAAGAAGTGTTGCGAAATCGCAAACCAGCCGCCATTCGCCGTGGCCGGGTGCAAGCCCTTCATGGCGTTGTCGTTGCCCTTCTTCTCGTCTTCCACTGCGGCTTTTTCGATTTTCTCGAACGTCAGCTTCTGGTACTTGTCCTGTGGCGTGTACAGGGTCGGGCCCGTGAAGCTGCTGTTGAAGAACGAATCGCCGACCGGCTTGTTGCCGTCATGCGTCAGTTGCAGATACAGCTGTGGCGTGACAGGTGCCGCGCCCACGTTGGCGACGTCGTGGCGCACGTCGATGACGTAGTCGCCGCGCTTGAACGTGAACGTCTTGGTCAGCTTGACGCCGCCTTCGACCGCTTCCATCACCAGTTGAATTTGCTTGCCATCGGTCAGGGTACGTACGCCAGGCTGCACGGTGAAACCGCTCGCATGGGTAGGGAATGGACCGCCGACCAGGCCCGATTGCGCCAGGTAAGTATGGTTCGCGCCTTCGTCGAACAGCACTTCGTTTTGCTTGCCGTCATCAGGCTGGCATACCTTGAACAGGCCGAAGCAACCGCCAAACCAGCCCGGATTGCCCGCGCCCTTGAACTTCAGCAATTCCAGACGCTTGACCTGGCCGCCCAGGGTGTCGATGTCGACCTTGATGACGTCGGTGGTGATGGTAATCACTTCGCGCTTGAACGCGGCGGGATCGACAGCCTCACCCGGCAGGGCAGGCACGCCTGCCGCAGCTGGCAGGGCAGCCGTCTTGGCAGGGGTCGCAGGCGCCTTGGCGGTTTGTTCCGTGTTCGCGGAGAACATCGACGGCTTGCCGTTCGAGATCATCCATTCGTTCCAGAGAATTACCAGCGAGACGGAAAACACGATCCACAGGATGGTACGTTTATTGATATCCATTAGGGTATTTGTCAGGAGTGGTTGCAACCGCAAGCGGTCGTTGAAGATTGTTTAGGGTCGGCCGGCGGCACCGGGTCGACGCCCCCTTCATTCCAGGGGTGGCAACGGCACAGCCGCTTGGCAGCCAGCAGGCTGCCCTTGGCAGTACCGTGCACGCGCAGCGCTTCCATCGCGTAATGCGAACAACTCGGATAGAAACGACAATTCTGTCCCAGCATGGGGCTGATCAGCAACTGATAAGCGCGCAGCAGGAACAGCAGCAGGGTTTTCATGGCGCGGACGGTGGTGGCGCAGCAACAGAGCGGGCCTGGGCGGCGATTTGCGCCGCGAACAGGCGGCTCAATTCTTCACGCAGCTCGGCTTTGAGCTTGGTCGTGGTGGCCGGGCCATCCTTGCTGTTGACGGCGCGCGATAAACGCACCACGCAGTCGACCGGCGGCATCGCGCTGTTGCGAAACAGCTCGCGCGTGACGCGCTTGATCGTGTTGCGGGTCGCCGCGCGTGGCGCGAAACGCTTCGCCACAACGACCCCCAGCCGCGCATGCGGCAATTGATTGTGTCGGGTGTACAGCACAAAATGCGCTGTTTTTTGCGAAGGGCGCAAACGAAAAACGGATGAAAATTCATCCGTTTTAACGATACGCCGAACGCGCGCGAAGTCGTGTGAACCTTCGCGTTGATTGCCGACTGGAGTACAGCTAGCCACGCGATCAGCTGTCAACGACAAGCCTATACGGCCAGACGTTTGCGGCCCTTTGCGCGACGTGCGTTGAGCACATCACGGCCACCACGGGTAGCCATACGAGCGCGGAAGCCGTGCGTACGCTTGCGGCGAACGACGGAAGGTTGGTAAGTACGTTTCATGTTGGTCTCGCTAAAAACAAAAAAAATGCAAAATCGGGTCTGACGTCCCGTCAGTTTTTGGTGCCAATGACAATCGCGCACTTATGCCAAGGCACAAGCTGGCCAATCTCATCGCCCGCTTAATCCACGCTTAGTCCATATTGTCGTTCCAAATGAATAAACACGGAATACGGGCGGGGAACCCTGAATTATTCAGCATATGCCCCCCTCTTGTCAAGGATTGCAGTGATCGCCCGGAAATTTTCGCGCCGAACCCCATCCACCGGCACGCCCCCGCCACAGGCCGCGCCAGCACTGCCTGCATCGGGATAACCGGGGGATAAGTCGCCTCTTATACACACGGCGCCCCACCCCGCCACAGAAAAATAACAGCCGTGCCTGTGGATAACTTTGGCAGTCGGGAGTAGAATAGCGCGTTACGTGTGGCGAGCCCTCGCGCGACGCCGGCCTTGCAACACGGTGAACGCAGGGCAGAATCGATACGCCCTCCCACACCTTTTCACATAGACATACATGGATAATTTCTGGCAGGCCTGTTCCGCGCAGTTGGAACTGGAGCTGACACCGCAACAATTCAGTGCGTGGATCAAACCGCTTATCCCTCTCGATTACGAAGAGGGCAAGCTGCGCATTGCTGCGCCCAATCGCTTCAAGCTCGATTGGGTCAAGACCCAGTTCGCCAGCCGCATCACTGCCCTGGCCATACAGTACTTCGAAGCGCCCACGGAAGTGCAGTTCGTGCTCGACCCGCGCCTGGCCCTGCCGAAGAAGCCCGTCACCGCCAGCACCCCGGCCAGCGATCCGAATGGCGGCGCGCCCAGCGCGCGCGCCGCGGAACCGCAGCCCAGCGTGCCGGAACTGAGCATCGGCGCGGCGCCGCGCCGCGAGCAGAGCCGCATCAACACCGACCTGACCTTCGACAGCTTCGTGACGGGTAAGGCCAACCAGTTGGCGCGCGCCGCCGCCATCCAGGTGGCGAACAACCCGGGCGTGTCGTATAACCCGCTGTTCTTCTACGGCGGCGTCGGCCTGGGTAAAACCCACTTGATCCACGCCATCGGCAACCAGGTAATGGCCGACAATCCGGGCGCAAAGATCCGCTACATCCACGCAGAACAGTACGTTCGCGACGTAGTGACCGCTTACCAGCGCAAGGGTTTCGACGACTTCAAGCACTACTATCACTCGCTCGACATGCTGCTGATCGATGATATCCAGTTCTTTGGCGGCAAGAGCCGTACGCAGGAAGAGTTTTTCTATGCGTTCGAGGCATTAATTGCCGCAAAGAAACAGATCATCATCACCTCGGATACCTATCCGAAAGAAATCACGGGCATGGACGACCGCCTGATTTCGCGCTTCGACTCGGGCCTGACGGTGGCCATCGAGCCGCCGGAACTGGAAATGCGCGTGGCGATTCTGTTGAAAAAAGCCAAGCAGGAAGGCGTGACCTTCTCCGACGACGTGGCCTTCTTTGTCGCCAAGCACTTGCGCTCGAACGTGCGCGAGCTCGAAGGCGCGCTGCGCAAAATTCTGGCGTACTCGCGTTTCCATGGCAAAGATATAACTATCGATATCGTCAAGGAAGCCCTGAAGGACTTGCTGTCGGTGCAGAACCGCCAGATTTCCGTGGAAAACATCCAGAAAACGGTGGCCGACTTCTTCAATATCAAGGTCGCCGACATGTATTCCAAGCGCCGGCCCGCGAATATCGCCCGGCCGCGCCAGATCGCCATGTACCTGGCCAAGGAATTGACACAGAAGAGCCTGCCGGAAATCGGCGAGCTGTTCGGCGGCCGCGACCACACCACGGTGCTGCATGCCGTGCGCAAGATCGCGCTGGACCGCACCAAGAACCCGGAATGCAACCACGAATTGCATGTACTGGAGCAAACGTTGAAGGGCTAAGCACCATTTGGCAAGACTGGCTCAAAACGTGCTTTACCCTTATCATCTGGGAGGGCGCCGCAGCCGGTCTGTCGGGGCTCCCTATGGCAACAATTGTTAAATTAATACGTTAAACATCGTACTGTTCAACCTATACATTGAGGATAAATATGCAATTGGTCAAAACCACCCGAGATACCCTTCTCCGGCCACTGCAGATCGTGAGCGGTATTGTCGAGCGTCGGCACACTATGCCGATTCTGGCCAATATCCTCATCCGCAAAGACGGTGAAAATGTCTCCTTCCTGTCGACCGACACCGAAGTGCAGATCACCACGCACGCGGAAATCGGTTCCGGCGCGGACGTCACCGGCACCACCGTGGCCGCGCGCAAACTGCTGGACATTTTGCGCGCCCTGCCCGAATCGGGCGACGTCACGATGACCCTGCTGAACAAGCGCCTGACCGTGCAAACGGGCAAGTCGCGCTTCGCCCTGCAAACCCTGGCGGCGGAAGAGTTTCCAACCGTGCAACAGGCGGAAAGCTACAACGCGTCCGTCACCCTGCCGCAAAAAACGCTGAAGCACCTGTTCAACATGGTGCATTTCTCGATGGCGCAGCAAGACATCCGCTATTACCTGAACGGCTTGCTGCTGGTTCTGGATGGCAATAATGTCATCGCCGTGGCCACCGATGGCCACCGCCTGGCGTTTTGCCAGGTCGCCACCGAGCAGACGTTTGCGCGCCAGGAAGTGATTATTCCGCGCAAGACCATCATCGAACTGCAGCGCCTGCTGGAAGAGAACGATGAGCCGGTGCAGCTGGACATCGCCGCCAATCAGGTGAAACTGACCTTTGCCGACATCGAGCTGATCTCGAAGCTGGTGGAAGGCAAGTTCCCCGACTACACGCGCGTGATTCCAAAAGGCTACAAAAACGACTTCACCATCGGCCGCGATGAACTGCTGCGCTCGCTGCAACGTGCCGCCATCATGACCAGCGACAAGTTCAAGGGCGTGCGCTGCATCATCACCCCGGGCAGCATGAAGATCAGCTCGACCAATGCGGACCAGGAAGAAGCCGTCGAAGAGCTGGAAATCGACTACGGCGGCGATTCCGTCGACATCGGCTTCAACGTGACGTATCTGCTGGACGTGCTGAACAACCTGAAATGCGAATACGTCAACATCGCGCTCGGTGATTCGAACTCGTCCGCCCTGATCTCCATCCCTGACAATGCCGACTTCAAGTATGTCGTCATGCCGATGCGGATCTAAAGACCACAGCAGTGACGTAGGTCGGATTAGCGTAGCGTAATCCGACATGCTGAGCGCCGTCTGTCGGGTTACGCCGTTCCGGCTAACCCGACCTACGGTCATCAGCCAGCAGCCCCGAATCAATCAGCAATCGTTATTTGAGAAAGCAGTCCATGTCCGAGAATCCACAAGACACCCCGATCCAGGCCATCACGGAAGAATACGGCGCCTCCTCCATCCAGATCCTGGAAGGCCTGGAAGCCGTGCGCAAACGCCCGGGCATGTACATTGGCGACACCTCGGACGGCACCGGCTTGCACCATCTGGTATTCGAAGTGCTGGATAACTCCATCGATGAATCGCTGGCCGGCCACTGCACCGACATCCACGTCACCATCCACAGCGACAATTCGATCTCGATCACCGACAATGGCCGCGGCGTGCCGACCGGCCTGAAAATGGACGACAAGCACGATCCGAAGCGTTCGGCGGCGGAAATCGTCATGACCGAGCTGCATGCAGGCGGCAAGTTCGACCAGAACTCGTACAAGGTATCGGGCGGTCTGCACGGCGTGGGTGTGTCTTGCGTCAATGGCCTGTCGAAATTGCTGAAACTGACTATCCGCCGCGATGGCAAAGTGCATCACATGGAATTCGTGCGCGGCGTGCCGCAAGACCGCCAGATCGTCATGGTGGGCGACATCGCCACCTCGCCGATCAAGGTCATCGGCGAGACGGACAAGCGCGGCACCGACGTGCATTTCTGGGCCGACGAAGAGATTTTCACGCACGTGGAATTCCACTACGAAATCCTGGCCAAGCGCATCCGCGAACTGTCCTTCCTGAACAATGGCGTCAAGATCAAATTGTCCGACCAGCGCACGGGCAAGGAAGAAATCTTCGCCTTCGAAGGCGGCACGCGCGGTTTCGTCGAGTACATCAACAAGGCCAAGTCGGTCTTGCACCCGACCATTTTCCAGGCCACGGGCGAGCGTCTGTCGGACCAGGGCACGAACATCTCGGTCGACGTGTCGATGCAGTGGAACGATGCCTACAACGAACAGGTGCTGTGCTTTACGAATAACATCCCGCAACGCGACGGCGGCACCCACCTGACTGGCTTGCGCGCGGCCATGACGCGCGTGATCAACAAATACATCGATGAACACGAGTTCGCCAAAAAGGCGAAAGTGGAAATCAGCGGCGACGACATGCGCGAAGGCCTGACCTGCGTGCTGTCCGTGAAAGTGCCGGAACCGAAATTCTCGTCGCAGACGAAAGACAAGCTGGTGTCGTCGGAAGTGCGCGGCCCCGTCGAAGAGATCGTCGCCAAGACCCTGGCCGATTACCTGCAAGAAAAACCGAACGACGCCAAGATCATTTGCGGCAAGATCGTCGAAGCGGCGCGCGCCCGTGAAGCGGCCCGCAAGGCCCGCGACTTGACGCGCCGCAAAGGCATCATGGATGGCCTGGGCCTGTCGGCCAAGCTGGCCGACTGCCAGGAAAAAGACCCCGCCCTGTGCGAACTGTACATCGTCGAGGGTGACTCGGCAGGTGGCTCGGCAAAACAAGGACGCGACCGCAAGTTCCAGGCGATTCTGCCGCTGCGCGGTAAAGTCTTGAACGTGGAAAAAGCCCGTTTCGAGAAAATGCTGTCGTCCGAGCAGATCACCACCCTGATCGCCACCCTCGGCACCTCGATCGGACCGGACGAATTCAACGTCGAAAAGCTGCGCTACCACCGCATCATCATCATGACCGATGCGGACGTCGACGGCGCCCACATCCGTACCCTGCTGCTGACCCTGTTCTACCGCCAGATGCCGCAACTGGTCGAGCGCGGCCACATCTACATCGCGCAACCGCCGCTGTACAAAGTGAAATCGGGCCGCGACGAGCGCTATCTGAAAGATGACGCCGAAGAAGCGAGCTACATGATGACGGTGGCGCTGAACACGGCCGTGCTGGTGCCGCGCACCGGCGCGGAAGGCATTTCCGGCGAAACGCTGACGGAACTGGTGCGCAAGTTCAACCTGTCGAACACCATCATGACGCGTCTGACGCGCGTCATCGACCGCGCCGCCCTGACGGCCATCATGACGGGCGTGCAGCTGGACCTGTCGACGCTGGACCTGGCGGAAACCTCCGCCCGGGCCCTGCAGACAGCCATCAACGACAGCGCCGTGCGCGTGCACGTGCGGTCCGACGACTTGTCGGAAAAACACATGCTGCGCGTCGAGCGCATGCACCACGGCAACATCAAAGTGACGGCCATCGACGCCGACTTCGTGCAAGGCCCGGACTACGCCGTGCTGAGCAGCGGCGCCGCCACCTTCGAAGGCCTGATCGGCGAAGGCGCCTTCGTGCGCCGCGGCGAAGGCGAGCGCATGAAGGAAATCGCCGTGGTCGACTTCCACCAAGCCATGCAATGGCTGCGCGACGAAGCCGAACGCACCGTCTCGAAACAGCGCTACAAAGGTCTGGGCGAGATGAACCCGGACCAGCTGTGGGAAACCACGATGGACCCGACCGTACGCCGCTTGTTGAAAGTGCAGATCGAAGACGCCATTGCGGCAGATCAAATCTTCACGACGCTGATGGGCGACGACGTGGAACCACGCAGGGCGTTTATTGAGAATAATGCGCTGCGCGCTGGTAACATCGACGTTTAAGTGGTATTGTTGATAGAGGGGGCGACACGATGTGTCGCCTTTTTTTTGATCATATTGATACTCGCGACGATGACATCAACTTTTAACTACTACGACCAAAACGCCTTTCACTTCTTTAGTAACACCGCCAATGTGAATATGTCGGTAAGCGATCCATTATTGCCTGTCATACAGTGCTCCGCTGACGCGGATATCTGATGCAGTGCTTTTCCCATCGACATAGTGTTTACGCTCCTTGTCATTCGGCCAGTAACCTCGAAAAAAGAAACTACTGTGACCTCTGCTGACATCTCGCTTCCGCTTCCACCTTCGCCCTTTCAGACGTGAGGCGAGATCTCTCCAAGTAAGGACGCACTCCTTCGCTGCGCAACCACCGGATTTACGCCACTTCGCTTTGGCCACGAGAGCTTCGCGGTTTCATGCCCGCTCTCCTGCTCAGCAGCACCTTCTATCCGGTTCTTGTACATCGGCTCGCGGTTTCGCTTCACGCTTCCTCCCCACAGTCAGTCGCCCTCCAGCAGTTGCGCTTCACTTCGTTATATGTCACCAGCTAACGACGGGATTTGCACCCGCAAGAGTGCGCCCATACTGGCGCACATAAAAAAACCACCCTGAGGGTGGTATTTTGGTCTAAGGGCGCCCAGCAAACTCGGGATAGTGTTTAGACTGCTTGCCAAGAAGGGATATTTGCTTTGTATCCCTCAGCCCCTGTCTTGATTAGGACACAGTTCAAAACTCCAGCACGATCAAAGCCGATCAAGATATTGTCACCCTCCTGAGCTTGGTCCATGACCGCGTTTCTTTGGAAATACAGACGGTGCTCTGTACGCGTCGGATGATCCGCCCTAGCGTCATACCACGTGACTTTTGCATTGTCTGATAGCGCTTTACCACGAAGATGAAACACAGCATTTTTTTCAAATTTTTCGAGGCCGAACATGTCTTTCAATTGCGACACGCCATTAAATTCGTGTTGTCTTGAGCGTTCCGGCCTTGCCTCGACTGCTGATAAAGTTTTCAAACAGGCAGGCTTTAAAATCAATGGATTACTTGACATCCCAACTCCTCAGATATATTGAAAGACCTTTGTACCTATTGTTACACAAAATTTCCCCAAAGGGACTTTGTTAGCTATTTTGATTAGGATGAAAAAAGCGCCAGACGAACATCTCGACATTACCCGGACCAATCTAGCTAAACGTCAAGCCAGCAATTACGCACAATTCTTCTTGCTAATTTTTCCTTATTGTGTTAAATTTTTATAAATATTCCGATGGGCGAGGCTGGCATTAATGTTGACTATTGCACTGAATTGCCACCGCCAAGCGTGCAGCCATGGCGCGCGCACTGGTAGTTGATGTTGATGTTGATGTTGATGTTGATGTTGATGATCGTACGCGAACTGAAGATCAACACCTATGAGACCACTTGGTCACCTCGCCAGATACCCATCCTTTTTGACCGGAGTTCTTCCTCGAAAAATGTTTTGAATGAAATTACATTGGGCTGCAACTTATATACCGTTGTGTCTGACTTCTTGAGCGATTCCGGCACCACCAGAATGATACCCTGCCGTGCCATATCTTTTATTGCATTTTCCGCGATACTCTCGTCGACGGTGGCAAGGAAAAGGTCGCAGTTCCTCATCTCCCCGTGGACTTGTTTCCACCGCTCCCGCAGAGTCGTTTTCGCACTGAGGACCAAGGCACCATCTCGGTCGCGTAGTGGGTCTATGTACTTTGCAAACGATGGCAGAACGAAGTCGGGTCGTTTCTTCGCGTCGGCAACAACTTGCACTTCATGTGGGATGCCGCCGTCGGCCAGCATACGTTCAATGTGCAGTTCGAACGACGCTCCGGCACGTGACTTTCGAGTCTGAGCTGCAGAAAGAAGAATTCCATCAATTTGAGAGAATTCGGTGACAATGTTCATCAGGACCTGATTGATACTGATTGCGTCAGGATCCGTCCCCAGAATGAGTTGAACCAGTTCCATTGACCGACGCCGTATCTCAAATGATTTGAAGATCTCGTATTCAAGCCCCCTGCTGATATCGAGCACGGCATCACCTGGGGCCTTCATTTTGAAGGGGTTGAAGTCGATGTTTCCGTGAAGGGCTTGGTACTCCTCTTGAGCGAGTCGCGCCATTTCGCGTGGCTTGGGTATGGATAAATGAGACAAAGCAAAAGCGCGGATTTCACCAGCTTGAAAGGCAGAAAGCGCCTTACCGATAAACTCAAACAGTTTTTCCTGCTGCGTCCGTATTACGCGTTCAGGTTCGAAAATTCCGGAACAAAACTGCGGGGGAAGATCGAACAGGTCCACAATGTATCGATAACCAGAGGAGGATGAATCGACAGTAGTAGCGCTGTACTGGGCATCAGCTCCGACCCCGGTTTTTGCGATCAGGAGCAAAGAAGCAGGATTCAGCCCGGCGAATGCCTCACGGGCAACTCTTGTTAGATGAGTTTCCTCATCTTTGCTGCGCCAGTTGACGAGTCTGGCTTCTTTGACGATCGGACAGTCGAGCGCAGGCCAAGATATATTAAACAATGCCTCAAAGATGGGTTTACCGCCAGGCTTAATCTTAGCAGGTGTCAGCGGAGGGAAAAAACCGCTGTCTCTTTCAGTCTTGAAAATGTAAGCACCGTCCTGATGCTTGTCTGGATCCTCTGTCCACTGCCAGTCGTTGAGAGCAAGTTTCTTGAGAAATATGCTGTTCGCACATTTGGTCAGCCGAATGATCAGCTCTGCGCTGTTGTCAACGACATCGTCCTGAAATAAGTTGCCAGTAGTCACACATCACTTTCTGTAGATGTAAAATCAGCGCTGCGGAATGCGCAAAGTATTACCACAGCACTGACGATACAGACTACCGCGCAACATTTCAATTATAAAAGTGCGTGTCCGCTCAATTACTAATAAAGGTATTTACATGGCTGAAATCAGGTTCCTGAAAAACGAGGCTTCGAAGATCGAGGGGCTCGCCTACGCAGGATTCGAGACTTTTCGCGGCTCGCCCTATCGAAGCTGCGCCCGCGAGACCGGTCAGAACAGCCGTGACGCAGCCGCTGGCAACGGGCCCGTTCATGTCTGCTTCAGGCTCCTGTCGATTGACCGTGCGAAAGTTCCGTTTGCCGACGAGCTCCAGAAGTCGATCACGAGCTGCCTCGCCGCTCCCGTAGACGGAAAAACAAAGCTACATCTGGAACGTGCTTACGCAACGATTAATGCGCCGCGCATCAAAATACTTGAGATTTCTGACAGGAATACCACTGGTCTTACAGGCCCCACCACCGATCCGACCTCAGTCTTCGCTGCGCTGGTGAAAGGAGATGGCGTGACAAACAAATCTGACGTCACGTCTGCTGGCTCCTTTGGTATCGGCAAAAACGCCGCCTATGCGGTATCGGATCTCCAGACGGTCATCTACACGAGCTGCTACCGAGATAGCTCAACAGAAGAAAAGAAATTCGCTGCGCAGGGACGATTGCGGCTAATCTCTCATACTGACGGCGAAAATAAATTTTCTGCGGAAGGATATTGGGGAAATACGGACTTCTCAGCGATCGAGGACAAATCCGAAGTTCCCTCATGGTTGTCCCGCGATGAGATCGGAACCTCCATTTTTTCCGTCGGTTTCAGGGAAACCGAAAACTGGGACGGCCGGGTTACGCTCTCACTGGTGACCAATTTTTTCCTTGCCATTGACCGCAGCGAAATTGAATTCACTGTAGGCGACTCGAAGCGTATGAACCAAGCATCACTAGACAGTATTCTGGCGTCATTAGAATTGCAGCAGATTGCAATTGATGCCGATGAGTCAGACGAGTTGAATCGAGCTCGTCGTCTTCTCGATTGCACAAGATCCGATGCTGCTTCAAAACACACCATCAGCGTGCCTGACCTCGGTGATTTCACGCTCAGTCTGCTGATTGAAAAGGACTTGCCACGTGAGGTACATGTGCTGAGAAACGGCATCTATATCGCTGATAATTTTTCAAAGTTCGCGGAACCAATGAAGCGATTTCCTGCAACGAGAGAATTCATAGCGGTCCTTGAACCGGCGCAGACCCCGGCGGGATACGCGCCAAGCAGCTTGTTGAAGCAGCTGGAGAATCCGGCTCATGACGCGTTTGAGCCGGAGCGTATTATTGATAACCAAGAACGGGAAGTCGCACGGAAAGCAATAAAGAACCTGATCAAGCAAGTGCGGGTAATTATTCGTTCAGCTGCCAAAATCGATGACACGCACCGCAGCCAGCTCAATGAACTTTCTCATTTATTTGCCGAAGGCGCGTCTGCGACTAGCGGCGGAGTTGGTAATGACGAAAAGGACCCTGAGGCTTTTAAATACGGCAAAGCGCAAAAGGGAAGCCGAAAGCGAAATCCGGGAATGCCGGGACCGGGTACAGGCGGGGGCAGGGGCACCGGTAGTGGGAAGAGTGGAAAAACTAAATCTGAGGGGGACACGGGTGGCCCGCTTCCTAGGCTCCGAAAGACCATACCGCTACACGGAATTCGGTCAAGGCTTACGGATCCAAAGGACGCGAGCAAGCGGCGCGTATTCCTCACCCCTGAGTCGGATTGCGAAATCGAACTCACAATCGCAGCATTCGGTCTCAAAGAGGATGTCATGCTTACTGTTGTTAATGCATCAGTGGGCAAGGTCTTGAACGGTCGAATCAGGACAAGCGCGAAAGCCGGACAGCGCATCATCGTAGACCTGACGTTCGAAGCGCCGTTTGGCGGACCGATCGAACTAAGCGCGCTCGCGCTGGTGCCAGCGTCGGTACATGAGGTCATCTAAGATGAAAATTTCAGAAACGACTAGCTATCCGCACCCAGTTCTCGCGCCGTGGTCGGAAGATATTGCCGGTGCGAGCATTGATACTGAAATCACTTTCCGCGAAAAAGACGAAGGAAGCCAAGTGTCAATCTACTTTTCGGCGAAGCTGGAGCATCCGAATATTGTACAACTGATACAGGAGGGTGACGCTACATTTGGCTGTTTGATTAGGTGCCAAGAAACAGGATTACGACGCCTTCAGCGGCTCGGATTTCCGACAGGGCTATTTCATTTTGCACCCGGCGCACTGTTAGGACGGGTTCAACTGAGGCCGATGGTTTGGTCCATCAAGCGCATCGACGGCTACAGTCCGGAAGGCGCGCATGCCGAATTTGGTAATGGTTGTGACATCGAGCGAGGGCAGATTCTCGCGCTTGACGATGAGCAAACCATCGACGTCACCCGACCACCACTGGCATCAATTGAGTCGATTTTCGAAATAATCGCTTCGGATCAGGTTCCAGAAGGGCGATTCGATATTGATACCGAATCTGAAAAAATTACGGTACACATGAACGAAAAGACCTATCTGCTTGTTCAGAGTCTCAGGGAAGAGAACGAAATTACCCGTAACGTCATTATGAACTCTCTCTACATCCCAGTCGTTATGCAGGTCCTTGACCAGCTCGCTGACGGATATGAGCAATTTGAACAATACCGATGGCTCCATCCGTTCAGGGGGAGGTGCGAGCTTGAAGGCATTGATGTTGAGAAGCCCGATTTGCTAAACCACGCGCAACGGTTGCTGGCAATGCCCTTTTCCGCGCTGAATCAACTGATCGAATCAAAAGAGGATGCACTGTGACTGAACCGCTTAAATTACTTTCGGCCTCCGTTGTTGACCGGCTTTCAAATGACTTGCAAATTAATTTCGATAGGTACCAATCCAACGGCTTTGCTGATCTTTCAATGCAGAACGGTTGGTCGATTGAGACAACGATCGCACGGTGGGACCCTGCTATCGCCGCAAAACTGGATGCTGCAAATACTCCTGAAGCAGAGATAAATAACTCACTCCTTATTTACACGGGAATGACTGGCATGACAGCCGCCTTGGCTAGAGAAGAGCGCCTCTGGGCGCGGCTTTGTCACGTCGAATGTCTGGACTATGCACGGCAACGTTGGCTAATTAAGAAGAGTGATCTCATTAACGCCGTACGTATCCATTTTTTCGCAGCAGGTCTTCCTGCTTGTCGCGACGATAACGCAATCGGACGTCTTTGGTGGAATGGTCACATCGCCGCACTCGCGTATCCTGAAGATGTCGAATACGGTTTACACTGCCTTCTGGCAAGGGCCAATATTCGGATGCAAATTATTGATCGTGCCGATACTGCCAACCGGCAACCGCTAATCCGTGAAATTTTCCACATGCCTGAAGTCATTGACTGGTTCGCCACCCACGACAAAGCGGTAGCTCACTTCATGCTAGAGGTAAACAACCGAAGTGGCGGTATTGTGTTTGAAGCAATGATGGAGGAAGAAATTCGGACACATCTTGCCCAGTGCTTAGATTTTGCAAAAGCGCGCATGCTTCACTCTGGAAAAGAGACGTTCTAAATCGTTTGCTGTTGGCGTTGCTCGTGCCGTAGACCACTAAGTGACGTCGCAGCCTGCTTGCTGGATTTTGGAAAAGCAGCGCGGTTCGTCCTCTCCTCTCTGTGGCGGGCGATAGCTGCCCACGTACGCCCCGAGAACTTGCTTCCCGATGCAGGTTGCATGGGTAATGCCACCACCGGCTGCAGCGCTGATCAAGCGCTATGTGTCTCCATGGTTCGATCAGGAGTCGCCACTCTTGACGATGGCAGACGACATACATTGATTTCTAACGGTGTCTTACCTCTAAACTGCCCATGTCAGTGTGGATTTTCGTGATTAACTGCGTAAGGTGATCGCCAAGCATCTCTGCATCCCATTTCAACCACCCCCGAAGAGCACACTCCCATACAGAAATGACTCGCCAGCCAGCGCTTCGCAGCGCAAAAATATCACGCTGATCGCGTTGTTGATTGGCGCTGATTTTTTTCATCCAGAACTCTTGCCTAGTCTGCGGAAGAGTGAAGAGATGGCAGTCGTGTCCATGCCAGAAGCATCCGTGCATGAAGATCACGGTGCGGTATTTCGGCAGCACTATATCAGGCTTTCCTGGGAGGCTGCTGACGTGCAGGCGATAGCGGAACCCGCGTGAAAACAGTAGCTTTCTGAGCAGTACTTCAGGGCCGGTATTTTTGCTCCGGATAGCCTTCATATTCCTACTACGGCGTTCCGGGGTATGCACGTCGGTCATTGTTCAGGCCGTCAACTTCTTCCGCTGTTCCTGCAAGCTCTTTGCTTGAAGAATTCGGCTTTTCATCAGTTTGGCGACGGCTGCAAAGACGCCAACGACAACGGAATTGCCGAATTGCCTGTAGGCCTGAGTATCCGACACGGGAATCTTGAAGTTAGATTCGCCCGGGCGGTCGTAGCCCATCAATCGCGCGCACTCAGATGGCGTAAGGCGGCGCGGCCGGTTCTTGATGTTCTTCTTGTGGTCAAACTCGAGGTCCGAGTTGAAGCCGCGGTCGATCAGAATTTCCGAGCCATCCTTATGGTAGCGCGCGGACAGCGTACGCGTCACCTCGTTTAGTTTTTCTGGCTTTACCAGTCCGTACCCAAAGCCGTTTCCCTTGGCCTTGTGTTTGATGGAGTAGTTAAACAGATAGCGCCAGAGGTTTTCGGTAAGGATATATTTCGGGTCGACCTTCTTTTCATCCTCAAGGATCTCACTCAGATTAGGCCTGTCTGACGGGTAGTGCTGACTGATATCTTTCAGTGTGAAACCATCATGAATATTCAGATCTTTCCGGAAACCCACGAGAACGATACGCTCACGGTGCTGGGGGACGAAGTGGCTGCCGTCGATGACCTTATAGTCGTTCGTGCCGATCTGTTCCGAGTCCGCCACCCAGTAGCCCAGTTCGTCGAGTGCCTTCATGATGGTACGGAAGGTATTACCTTTGTCATGGCTCTTGAGGTTCTTAACGTTTTCAAGGACAAACGCAGCTGGCTGTTTAGCAGCAATAATGCGGGCTACATCGAAGAACAGCGTGCCCTGCGTCTCATCTTCGAAACCGTGCTTCCGACCCAAGGAGTTTTTCTTTGAGACGCCGGCGATGGAAAATGGCTGACATGGAAAGCCAGCGAGCAGTACATCGTGATCCGGCACCCCTTCTTCGTTGATGTATTTATAGGCTTCAGCTTCGCTTTTTTCTGGTCTGTCACTCCACGTTACTTTACGAATGTCATCGTTGAAGGTGTGGTGTTGCGGGTCGGAGTAGTGATTTGCCTTATAGGTGCGCACCGCGAAGGGGTTCCATTCGCTAGTGAAAACACAACGCCCACCGATCTCCTCAAAACCACGCCTGATGCCGCCGATACCGGCGAATAGATCGATGAAATCGAAATCATAATGTGGATGGGACGCCGGTGCTTTTGGCAAAAGCGCTTCAAGGTGCTCATATTCGTGATGGCTAAGCCGCGGGCTGGCCTTGCCGCTGAGCCAGCGGTTAATCTTTTCCCGACTCCAGGAGTCAGGCGATTCTCTGTTCAGATACTCAGCAATATATTTCTGATCATAACTCTCAAGAGCTTTTTTCAGGAGTTTAAATCCATCATTGTCTGGTGCCATGTCCTTCTTGCTTTCTGGGTCAAATTTGTGATGCATTATCACTTATTTGACCCAGATAAGTAAAGTAATTTGACGATTTCCATATGAAATAACCGTGTTTGTCAACGTAGTTGTCACGTCATGTCAAAGTTGCTTACTGTAGTGCTTCTGGCTAAATCCGTTCTGGATTCAACCAGACCTGATCGTCCCGTTTCCAATTCCTCGTGTTTTGCGACTAGCGCCGAGAATTGTGGTTTTTAGCCGCGCGATAGACCTCATCACGACGTTGCAGAATCAGCGCATCCAAACGTGCGTGGCGCTGCGACGGTGTTACGAACTTCAAGCTGCTGTGCTTATGTTCGTGGTTGTACCAGCGCACGCATTTTTGCGTCCATTCCCGCGCTTCTTCTATAGTCCCAAACGATTTGCGCGGGTATTCATGGCGGTACTTACATATCCTGAACAGCGACTCTGCGTAGGCATCGTCGTTGCTCACACGCTGCCGACTGTTGCTCCAGCATGACGAGCATGGTCGAACTTTTCATGGCGGTACCATTTTCAGAATAGCGCACTAGTGGGCGACCGACCCGCCAACTCTTCAGCGAAGTTGGTACGGCGCACCAGCAGCGGAGCCAGTTCCACCGATTCGACCACATGTACCTCTTGGCCGACGATTTTGCAGCTGAATATGTCGAACACAATATACCAGTAATAATATTGCACCCTTCACTGGGGCTGCCATCCATGTAATATCCCAGCACCAGACTTGGTTCGGACCGGCAGTATAGTGGCCGGTAACTACGTGGCTAGTTGGCTTCTTTGCCCATACCCGGTCTATAGCAGCGTGAACGCTAATAGCGAAAGGAAAAATAATGTCCACTACCAAAGAAGAAAGTGCGCTGCTTGCCACTCATGCTCGTCAGTACTTCATCACGGCGCAGGAGCGCGAAGAGCTGCGGCTGGTCAAAGAAAGCGACGCTGCCGCGTTCCAGCGCATGCGCGAGCAGTATGCAGCGAGCATCCCTGCCTACGAGGAGGTGCAAGAACAAAGGCGCCTAGAACGGTCCGGGATGAGCGAAGAACAACGCAAGCGCCATGAGGCGCTCGACTTTGCGCGGGCGAATGTTGAGCTGTCAGGTGGCAAGATCAGCGAAGAAGCTGCAAAGCGCGGCCTGCGCTGGGCAAATGGTGAATCACCATGGATGAATACCTGGACGTTTCGCGGCCGCGATGAAGCCGTGACGGTCCGGGCCGGCATAGCTTCCTGGTGATTCATTAGCAAAGCTTATCAAAAGAAAATTGTTTCTGAAATGATAATATACTCCCCCGCAAATGCCGGCATATGGACCGGCATGGCCTCACGAACAGGAGCATCATTGAACTTTCCCGCAAAAACCACTGTCCTCATGCTGTCGCTGTGCGCGGCCCTGTCTGCTCCCATGTTGGCGATGGCGCAAGATGCGCCGTTGGATGATGCCGCTTTCGTGGCCGCGACCAAGACGCTGCAGTCGCCGCCGGGGCGCCTGAGCGAGCATGCGGTGTTGCGCGCCGAGATGATCAAGATGGTGGGCTATGCGCGCGGCAATTACACGGCGGGCGGCACGCTGATCGCGCGCCAGGTGTTCGACAGCCTGCGCTCGCAGTTCGATATCACGCGCACCATGTTGCCGGACGGGCGCATGGTGCTCACTTCCATCAATCCGGACCAGCGCGGTGCGCAGCGCGCCGCCGTGCTGTTCGATGCGCAGCGCAAGATGCAGGCGGTCGGCCTGGTCAATGAGCATTGCAAGCCAGCCGTTGGCGATGCGGTACCAGTTTGCCTGCCAGATACCCAAGGGGTGCTGACGGTGTTTTTGCCGGCCGGCGTACAGCAAGACGTGGCAGCGCCGCTGCTGGTGTGGGCGCGGCAGTTGCCGTCCCCGCTGGACCTGGCCGAACCGGAAGAGCAGCAGAAGATTGCGAAGGTGGAGTACTTCGTTGGCGAACCAAGCAAGCCGGGCTGGCAAGTGCGTGATATGCCGCCGCGTTTTCCTGCCATCCTAAAGCCCTTGCTGCTGCCGGAAAGCGAATTTAACAGCAGTTCCAGCGGTGGCAAGATCATCGCGCCAGCCGGCTTGGCGGGCATGCCTATGCGCACGGCCTCGGCGTAGGCATACACGCGGTTGCGTTTTTTGCCGATCACTTCCAGCACCATGCCTAGCGTACTTGCCATGGCATCGAGCGCCTTGCCCACCGTCGCGGCGGTCAAGCCGGTGGTCTTGCTCAAGGCGGCAATATTCAAGATGGGATGAGAATCAGCGCATTGAGGATTTGCCTGGCCGAACCCGCCAAGCGCCCCAGTTCCGCCAGCCGTGCCTTGTCTTGCGCCAGCAGCTGCGTCAGCGCCTAGGCCGTGCTGGCGGCCTGATTAGCGGTGGCGGCGATGGCATCGGCAAAGAACAGCAGCCATGCTTCCCAGTTGCCGCTGATACGTACCTGTTGCAGCAAGCTGTAGTAGGTTTCACGATGCTGTTTGAAAAACACGGAAAAATACAGCAGCGATTCCTGCAAAATACGGGCTTCCACCAGTATCAGCGGTATCAGCATGCGGCCGAGGCGGCCATTGCCATCCAGGAAGGGATGGAAGGAAGGATGGATGGATGGTTTCAAATTGCACATGCGAAAGTGCCGCCTTGATGATGGCGGCAGTCGGCTGCGGCACGTCGTTGATGAAGTTTTCCAGTGCCGTCCAGCAGTCAGCGAGCTGGCTGGCTGACTGCGGCACGAACGTTGCCTCGTCGGCACGATGGCCACCGATCCACACTTGATTGCGGCGAAATTCGCCATGGCTGCGCTGCACGCCCCTGCCCGACGTCATCAGCACTTGATGCACTTCCGTCTGCAATCGAAAACTGATGGGCTGCCCTTGCCGTATCCGTTCCCTGTGAGTCCACGTTGCATAGATTCGCTGAAGTTAACATGAATGGAGGCCTTACTTTAACTTAAGGAGAAAAATGAAATAATGAAATCCTTATTTTATGCTGGCGCTATCAAGCCGCCTTCGGCCAAAGCACTTCGCCAAAGGTTTGCAACATTGGCTCCAACTTGCCATCCAACATCGCGTCAAGACGCCGACGATCCTGGCGGCGATATCCTGATTGGTCTTGCTGCGCCAGACGGTTTGCGGCATGGCGTCGCTATAGCAATGTTGATCGAACAATAAGCGCACTTCCTTCATACTGTGGCGGCAGCAGGACAGTGCTCATCGTTTTCCACGCCCGTCTCACCATCCCGTCCCAGAAACCAGTACACTAGTTCCAGAGCGCAACTACTTTTGTACGCGCGCCATGCCGCCTGCCGTTGCCGGGAGGCTTCCCTGCCGCAAGGCGTGTTGTCTGCCTGGACAAATGCAATGTTCACTTCGCGCAGCCTGTCTCCTGCCTTCTATTACCTGTTCTTTTCAGGAGAACGGGAGCAGCAGCAGCGCTTTTTCAAGGAACTGCATTTCATTTCGATAGCGATCCTGACGTTTGGCCTGGCTTGCTGGCTGGTCACGTTCAGCCTGACCTTGTCGCGCGCTTCGCTCGATCATGCGCAGGCGGCGCTGGGCGTGGCGGGTATGCTGGTGGGGCTGCTGCTGACCGTTTATGCCAGGTCGCTGCAGGCCATCATCGTCAGCGGCACCATCAGCGTGCTGTTCATCGCTTTCGGCTTTCGCGCACTGATGCTGGGCACGGAAGACCCCGCTTTCTGGGTGTTGCCGCTGGGCGTGATGATCACCCTGACGACGGCCCCCATCTTTAGCGGCATCGCGTATTACCTGGGCGTATCACTGGGCGTGTGGGCCATCCTGGGGCTGGGGCAGTTTCCCGTGCATGCGGGCCAGGCCGACCAGCATTGGCCCGTGCTGGCCGTCACCATCAGCGTGATCATCGGCCTGGCGCTGAATATCTATTTTCTCGTCTTGCGCATCCATAACTACCGTTCCCAGCGCGAACTGGCGACGATGGCCTACAAGGATGGCTTGACCGGACTCAACAACCGACGCATGTTTACACAAAGCGCCCGCATCCTGCAGCGTACGGCGCACACACCCGCGTTTTTCCTGATGATCGACATCGACGACTTCAAGCAAATCAACGACGTGTACGGCCATGACGCGGGCGACGAGGTGCTGAAAAAGATCGCCGACGTCATCGCGGGGCTGTGTGGCGAGCACCTGTGCGGCCGCCTGGGCGGCGAGGAATTCGCCATCATTTACCTGGGCGAAAAGAACGCGGCCTGCGCCTTTGCCGCGCAACTGGTCGATAGCGTCGAGGCGGCTTTCGTGCCGGAACGCAAGGTGTCCGTCAGCATCGGCATGGCGGAAATGCTCAAGGAAGCGGACTTGTCGCACAGCTACCGGCGTGCCGATGAATCCTTGTATCAGGCCAAGAAAAGCGGCAAGAACCGCTACGTGCTCAACGCCGCCTGAACATCACCGTTGGGCGTGGCGTCGAGCAGCGCCAGCAAGGCTTGCGGTGAAATTTTCCATGGGTCGCGCTGCTCCGGGTCCACCTCGTACCAGCTGTCCAGGGCGCCGATCTTGAGGATGGTCAAGGGGATGTCCTTGCTCTCAAAGAAGGCCAGCATGCGGCGGATCAAACGGCTCACCTTGGCGTGCTCGTCCGTGTACAAGGAACAGGTATAGAAACAGCCCTTCTCTCCCATGCGCAATCTCCTGGCCGCGCCGAGACGCGATTGGAGCACGTACTTAAGCAGGAACTCGGTCACGACCTCATCGTCGACGGGAATACTGCAGGAAATGGTGATCTTGGCCATGACAACGGGGGACAGTGATTCAATAGCCAAGCTTAGCAGAAAGCGTTTCATTCCTGAAATGCTAAGATCGCGGCGCGCGCATGCCGGCAAGCGGATCGGTATGGCGTCTCGACAAGGATTGCCATTGAACACCCCAGGAAAATTCACTCTGCGCATGCTGTCGCTGTGCGCCACCCTGTGCCTGCCGCTTTCCAGCATGGCGCAAGCCATTTCTGCCGAGGATGCCGCCTTCGTGGCCGCCACCGTGCCCGTCTCCGTGCCGTCGCCGCCGCTCAGCCTGAACGAGCATCCCGAGATCCGCGCCGACGTCTTCAGGCTGCTCGGCTATGCGCGTGGCAGCTATACGCAGGACGACACCCTGGTCGCGCTCCAGGTACTCGACAGCATGCAGTCACTGGACGACATCACGCGCACCATGTTGCCCGACGGGCGCTCGGTGCTGGCCTCCATCGATGCCGGCACGCGCGGTGCATGGCGCGCCGCCATGCTGTTCGACCCGCAACGCAAGCTGTTGGCGCTGGGCCTCGTCAATGGCCATTGTGCGCCCGCCTGCCTGCCGTCCACGCATGCCGTGCTGACACTGTTCCTGCCACCAGGTGCAGAGGACGAGATGGCCGCGCCGCTGCTGGTGTGGGCGCGGCAGCGGCCACCGATGCTGGCACAGGCTGCGCCGGAGCAGCGGCAAAGCATTGCTGTGGTGGAATACATTACCACCCGCCCCGGCCAGCCCGGCTGGGAAGCGCGCGACGTGCCGCCCGGCTTTCCCGCCAGCTTGCTGCACCTGCTGTTGCCGAACGCGGAATTGACCGGCACGCCCACGGAAGCGGCCGAGGCCGGCGACGAGCCCATGCCCGATGCCAGCATCACCCTGCGCAGCTATGCCGATTTCCACTGGGTGCTCAACACCTACGCCAAGCTGGCCAAGGGCGCGCAAGTGAAGGGGCATGACGACAAGGTCGTGTTGACGGGCAACGATGCCAGCGGCCGCTACACGGTGACCTTGCGCGAACAGGGCAAGAAAGACAGCGTCTTCATCACCGTAGCCAGCTGGCAGACAAAATAAGCGTGAGCGCAGGGGAAACATTGCCATCACGCACAGGAGCATGGCATTTTGGCATTTTGCGGTATGATTTCCGGCCGTGCGGCGCGGCCCACTCCCTGCCTCGCCCACCCTGCCCTTCAAGCCTGCCACGCTTGCGTCGCATCCTGCCCTAAGGAATCATATGTTCGGTTTTAACTTGCGCGTTGCCAAGATGGTGTGGACGGCTTTCCTCATCGCCTTCTTGTTATTTCTCACCTACAAGGTCTCGTCGACCCTGATCGTGGTGGTGTTTGCCGTTTTCTTCAGCTATCTCGTGTATCCGCTGATCGGACTGCTGGAGCGCCATGGGCCGAAGCGCCTGCCGCGCACGGCCAATATCGGCATCGTCTTCCTGGTGGTGATCTTGCTGGTGGCGATACTGAGCTCCATCTTCGGGGCGCGCATCGAGGAAGAGGCTATCAAGCTCAGCGATCAATTGCCAACACTGCTTAAAGGCAATAATTTTGCCGAGCGCATCCCCTTGCCGGAATTCATGGAACCCTTGCGCGCGCGCCTGCTGTCATTCATGCAGACGCAGCTGAGCAGCGGTACGGGACAAGCCATGCCGCTGGCGAAGGAACTGGGCTTGACCGTCATGCATGCGGCCAGCAACCTGATCTATCTGGTGCTGGTGCCCGTGCTGAGCTTTTTGCTGATCAAGGAAGGGCCGGACATGCGCGACGGCTTGCTGTCCTTGCTGAACCGCCCGAACAAGAAGCTCTGGGGCGCCATCATCGATGACCTCGACATCTTGCTGTCGCGCTATGTACGCGCGCTGCTGCTGTTGTCGATCGCCACGTTTGTGTCTTACAGCATCGCCTTTTCCCTGATGGGCGTGCCGTACAGCCTGCTGCTGGCGGGCGCCGCCGCCTTGCTGGAATTCATCCCGTTTGCCGGTCCGCTGGCGGCCGCCATCATCGCTGTGGTCGTGGCCGGTTTCAGCGGCTTCGATCACGTATTCTGGCTGATCGGCTTTATCGCCGCCTACCGTTTGTTCCAGGATTACGTGGTCAATCCGTACCTGATGAGCGAAGGCGTGGAAGTGAGCCCGCTGATGGTGATCGTCGGCTTGCTGGCCGGCGACCAGTTGGGGGGCGTGGTGGGCATCTTCCTGTCCGTGCCCGTGATGGCGGCCATCAAGATCGTCTTCGTGCGCGCACGGGCGGCCTTGCAGGCGCGCCATGATGCGCATGAGAAAGCGGAACAGGCGGCAGAGGAAGCGCGCGCCCAGGCCCTGGCCGAGGCGGCGCTGCTGCAGGAACAGGGCAGCAAGGTGGCCCTGTAAGCGCAGTAATTTAAGCAGTCACTTAGAACTCTTCCCACTCGCCGCTGCTATCCGCGGCGGGCTTGGCTGGACGCGGCTTGGCGGCGGCAACAGGTGCTGCCGCAGCGCGGGCCGGCGCCAGGCGCACTGCCGGACGTTTCAAGGCCGTGCTGGCGGCGGCCACGACAGGCTTGCGCAAGGCAGGCTTGGCCGCTGCCGGGCCGCTGTGGGCGGCGTCGAGTTTGAAAATGCTGACCATTTCGGCCAGCGCCGCCGCCTGCTCCTGCATCGCTTCCGAAGCGGCTGCCGCTTCTTCCACCAATGCCGCATTTTGTTGCGTCACGGTATCCATTTCCGCCACCGCTTGATTGATCTGGCCGATGCCCAGTTCCTGCTCGTGGCCGGCGGCGCTGATTTCGCCCATGATGTCCGTCACGCGGCGAATGCTGGCCACGATTTCGTCCATCGTCGTACCCGTCTGGCTGACCAGCGCGCTGCCGGCACCCACATTCTGCACCGACGCTTCGATGAGCATCTTGATATCCTTGGCGGCGCTGGCCGAGCGGTGCGCCAGGTTGCGCACTTCTGTGGCGACGACGGCAAAGCCACGGCCTTGCTCGCCCGCACGGGCCGCTTCCACGGCCGCGTTCAAGGCCAGGATGTTGGTCTGGAAAGCGATGCCATCGATCACGCCGATAATGTCGGCAATCTTTTTCGACGATTCGCTGATGGAGCCCATGGTATCGACCACTTGCGCCACCAGCGCGCCACCCTTGACGGCCACGTCCGAGGCGGAGACGGCCAGCTGGTTCGCCTGGCGCGCATTGTCGGAATTCTGCTTGACGGTCGAGGTCAGCTCTTCCAGCGAGGAGGCCGTTTCTTCCAGGCTGGACGCTTGCTGCTCCGTGCGGCTGGAAAGGTCCAGGTTGCCCGAGGCGATTTCATTGCTGGCCGTGGCGATGGCGCCGCTGCCGTCGCGCACGCCGCGCACGGTGGTCGACAGGCGTTCCTGCATTTTCTGCAAGCCCGTCAGCAGAGCGCCCATTTCATCGTTGCGCGTGATGACGATGTCGTTGGCCAGGTTGCCGTCCGAAATGGCACCGAAATGGCGCAGAGCCTGGTCCAGCGGGCCGAAGATGGCGCGCAGCAGCAAGAAGCTGGAAATAATCGTCAGCAAAGCGCCGACGATCATGCCGATGATGGCCATGGTCACTTGCGTGCGGTAACTGGCCTGGCTTTCCGCATACATCGCGGCGGCCGAGGTGGCCTGGAATTGCGTCAATGTTTCGGCAGCCTGGTCCAAGGTACGGTAGAGAACCGACAAGCCCGTCATCATCAGCTTGTCCGCCTGCTCGATATTGTTTTCGCGCAAAGCCTTGCTCATGGCCAGCATGCCATTGTTAATATAGTCGTTGCGCTTCTTGTCCATGTCGTCGGACAGGCGCTTTTCTTCCGCGCTTTGCGGCAAGGCCAGGTACACCTTCCAGGACTTGTTGGAAGCCTCGATGAATTGCTCGGAGCGCGCCAGGATATCCTTGGCATCGGCCGCATCCGGGTGCACCATCACGCGGTCCATCGTAAAACGGGCGCGGCCCAGGGCGATTTGCGATTCGCCGATCGCCTGCGTCGAGGCTAGCTGGTTGCTGTAGACCTCGTTGAGGCTGTTGTTGGCCGATTTCAGGCTGATGATACTCATCACGCCCAGCAAGGCGATCAGCACGCCCAGCACACTCATGGTGGCAATCAGGCGCATTTTTATTGTTATATTCGACAGCATGCAATTTTCCTTGGTAAGGGCGCAACCATGCTTGCGCATGCCGGACGGATAACGGCAAGCACCAGATGGGCGGGGCAATTCTTAATTGTTCAGGACAAAATTCGGTCGATGGAGCGTGACTGGCGGCTGGGGGAAGGCGGCCCGCTCATCATCGTCAGGAGTGAAATACGGGGCAACAGGGTTGAGGTTTCCTGTACTTTTAATTTCCTGATCGCAAGATACAGGGAAAGATTAGCTGTAGCAATATGCAGCCGGGATTTTCACGCTTTGTAACAAGCGGATGATGTTTTTTGCGCAGAACTGGCATGTCGCAATCGTGCGCGGCCGCGTGGGAATGCCAGGTATGTTAATACATGGTTTCCGTAATGAGCTTGCCGTCGAGCATAGTCAGTATTTGCCCCGGCATCGCCTTCTTTCACTGCCCCTGTTTCACGTCGTCGACATACAAGCCGCCACCGCCAGGTTCGACCCACTGGCCCTGCTTCTTGCCATTCACATAGTTGCCCTGCCATTGCACCACGCCATCGATGCGGCGCTCGCTGGGGCCGTTCAAGCGGTCTTTCACAAAATGGTCATAACCGGTGAAACTGTGCATGTCCGCTGCGCGCCATTCGGCCACGCCCGGGCTCACTTCCCAGCGGCCCGTGCGCTGGCCCCGCTGCATCATGCCCGTGGTGGTTTCATCGCCGCTCTCATACGTCCACGGCCCCTCGGCCTTGTCGTCGACAAAGGCGCCAGACGAGCGGATGGTGTCCGGCTCCTCGAAGTGCCATACGCCCGTACGCTTGCCCTGCGCATACAGGCCACGGGCAAACACGCTGCCCACGCAGCAATTCACGTCGTATTCGATAAATACGCCATCCTGGCTGGCGGCAAAGCGCTGCGGCTGCGTTTCCCAGGTGATCCACTTGACGTGGTAACTGGGTGCGCGGCTCCCTTGCCAGCCCTTGCCCAGCAGATACGTGACGGTCAGAAAATGGCCCTCTTTTTCCTGGAAGGTTTTTTTATAGGCAAACGCGGGCGCGTCGGCCGGTTTGTCCGGCAGTAACTCGCCGTCGATATTGAAATAGCCGACCAGCGTGCCATGCGCATGCTCGATGGCGTCGAACTCGGCCACGCCCGTGGGTGCGTAGGCTATGCTGTGGTCGATCAGCGGCACATGGGCCAGCGCCGTGCGCACCTGCGCCTCGTCCATGGTTTTCGCGCCGCGTTCGACGGTGCTGGCGGTGGCCATCAGCTTACCCTCGTAAAACCGCGCCGCTTGCGCTGGCGCCAGGGTGCCCAGCGCCAGCAGCGCCGCCATCGTGCTCATCCCAAATGTTTTCCGCATGCCAACTCCACTGCCCAAAAGCGCCATTATGCATGGCCATTCAGGCAGTACCGGACACCCCAGGACGGTAGCGGCCAAACAACGGTCGCTGCACCGTCTGCGCCAGCAGCACGCCCAGCAGCGAGATACCGCCGCCAACCAGGTGATACATATGCATGCTTTCGTGCAGCCAGGCGATGGCCAGCAAGGCCGTCAACAAAGGCAACAGGTTGACGTAGATGCTGCAGCGGTTCGGCCCCAGCAGTTTGACGCCTTCGATCCACAGGTAAGACAGCACGATGGACGAGCCGATGCCCGCATAGCCGATCAGGGGCAAGGTGGTGGCGTCCAGCCTGGCGCTACCGGGCGGCAACAGCAGGAACAGCGGCAGCATGCACGCCAGGGCCGCCAGCGCCTGGCAATAAATGGCTTGCCAGGCGGGAATCGTTAAACGCCAACGGCGCAGCAGCACGCCGTACAGGGCGAAGATCAGGCAGGCCAGCAGCATCAGCGCGTCACCCGCATGCACGCCCTGCTGCAGCAAGGCCAGCATATCGCCGCGCCCTACCAGGTACAGCAAGCCGCCAAACGACAGCACGCCGCCGGCCGCCATGCCCAGCGTCAGGCGCTCGCCCAGCAGCAGCACGCTGAGCAGGGCCGTCATCAGCGGCGCCAGCGCCGTGACGATGGCCATGTTCGTCGCCGTCGTCGATTCGGCGGCGCGATAAGACAGGCTCTGGAACAGCGCCATCGACATCACGCCGCACAGGGCCAGCTGCCACCACTGGCGCCGGATGGCGGCGCGGTTGCGCCACAGGGAGCGGGCGATAAACGGCGTCATCACCAGCAAGACCAGCACCAGGCGATAAAAGGTAATGGCCGTGGGGGCGATGCTGGACGCAGCCAGCTTCGAGACGACGACGTTGCCGGCCCACAGCAGCATGGCCAGAAACGGATACAGATAGGCGCGCACAGGCATGCGAGGCTCCATAAATCATTGCGGGGGAACCATCATGCCGCAGGCACGTCGCGTCTTCTCGCGCTAAAATGTCCATTCCTATCGCAAAACTGACCTTATTTTTATGGATTGTTCCTCCCCCACCTTTCAGGAATTGCTGCCCGTGACGGCGCGCGCCATGGCGCTGGCCGTCGACTATGCGCATGGCCACGTGATTTCCGTGCACCGCCACACGCATGCGCAATTGCTGTACGCCATCGAGGGCGTGATGACCATCGAAGCGCAAGGCGGGCGCTGGGTGGTGCCGCCCACGCGCGGCGTATGGCTGCAGCCCGGCATCGCGCACCAGGTGCGCATGAGCGGCGCGGTCAAAATGCGCACCGTCTTCATCGATTGCGCCAGTTCACCATTGCTGCCGCGCCACAGTTGCGTGCTCGACATCAGCCCCCTGCTGCGGCAACTGATCGTGGCAGCCGTCGACATCGCGCCCGATTTCACGCAAGGCAGCCGCGACTGGCATCTGCTGCAACTGCTGTTGCACGAGCTAAACAGCCTGCCCGTGCTGCCCCTGCATCTGCCGCTGCCCTTGGACGCGCGCCTGCGCGGCATTTGCGCGCGGCTGATGGCACAACCGGGAGAACAAGTGACGGTGGCGCACTGGGCGCAGGAACTGGCGATCACCGAGCGCAGCCTGCACCGGCTGTTCCAGAAACAGACGGGCATGCGCTTTGGCCAGTGGCGCCAGCAAGCCCGTTTGCTGCGAGCGCTGGAACAATTGGCGCACGGCAGCAAGGTCATCGACGTGGCCATGGACAACGGCTACACCAGCCAGAGTGCGTTTACGGCCATGTTCAAGAAACATTTCGGCACCACGCCCACCGCGTTTTACCAGGCTAAAGTCATCGCTGCATAAAAAAAAATGCTGCTATGCATCAATAATCATGGGCGAGAGTCACCTCTCTTGTTATCATCGCAAGCCTTATCGCAGCGCGCCCATCCTGGCAGCGATGTTGACCTCAATCACACCACCATGACACAGAATTTCTTCCAGACATTTATCCTGCTCTTGCTCGTCACCGATCCGTTCGGCAACGTTTCCCTGTTCGTCAATGCCCTGAAGCGGGTACCCATCGAGCGGCGCTGGAAAGTCGTGGTGCGCGAATGCATGATCGCCTTCGGCATCTTGCTGCTATTCATGTTCTTCGGCCGCCACTTCCTGAACGCCTTGCAATTGTCGGAAGTGGCGCTGCGCATCGGCGGCGGTGTGATTTTGTTCCTGATCGCCATGCGCATGGTGTTCCCACAACCGAACGCGGGCAATAGCGACCACGAGATGGCCGGCGAACCGTTCATCGTGCCGCTGGCCATCCCCGCGCTGGCCGGCCCGTCGGCCCTGGCCACCGTGCTGCTGTTTTCCTCGCATGAAGTCAATGAAGTGATCGCCCACGTCGCGGGGCTGACGGCCGTGGCCGTCGTCTGGCTGGCCGTCTTCCTGTGCGCCGAACGCTTGCAGCGGGCGCTCGGTCCACGGGTCATGACGGCGTTCGAACGCCTGATGGGCTTGATCCTGACGGCGATGGCCATTGAAATGTTGTTGGCCGGCATACGCGCATTTTTGAAGTCTGTATAAAATAGCCTTTCATTCATTCACGGAGGTTTGTCCATGAGCCGTTGCGCCCACATTTGCCTGATGGCCGATTACAACCAGTGGATGAATGCCAAGGTCTACGCGGCGGCGGCCAGCCTGCCGCCCGGCGAGCTGCAGCGCGAGCGGGGCGCCTTTTTTGGCTCCCTGCTGGCCACCCTGAACCACGTGATGGTGGGCGACACCCTGTGGCTGCAGCGCTATGCAAAACATCCGGCCGGCTTTCCCCTGCTCGACCCCATCCGCGCCATCACGCCGCCCGCCTCGCTCACGCACCCGCTGTTCGCGGCCGAGGATTTTGCCGCCATGCATGCGCACCGGCTGTGGCTGGACCAGCTCATCATCGACTGGGCCGCCTCCATCCGCGAAGAAGACCTGGACCATTTGCTCGATTACCGCAACAGCAAGGGGCCGAACCGGCGCGAATTCTTCAGCCTGCTCATGCATTTCTTCAATCACCAGACGCACCACCGGGGCCAGGCCAGCACCCTGCTGTCGCAAACCGGTGTCGACCTGGGCGATACCGACCTGCTGTTCCGCATTCCCAACCATCTCTGAGGAATTCCGGGAAAGTATTATATATATGTTGATACCTGATAAAAATCAGGCAAGTTAACAGAAATATCCGGTTATAAAATATATTTTCGGATTACATGAATCATTCGAACTTTGCAAGCACTTTAAGGCAATAGTGCGGTGAATTCGTAGCGTGCGCGATATCAATTCCTCATCGAATGCGTTACCATGACGTTTGTTCCCCATCGGCAGCAATCTTTATCCCACTCGGCGACCTGTTTGCCTGCCAATTTGGTGACCAGTGGACAGGAAAGCCAACCCAGCAGCCTCGTCCCGGCAGTATGGCGACAGTACCTGATCAAGCCCTCTCCCGGGCCAATCCGAACGACGTTCGGCGAAGCAAACTTTCCATAAGCAGATTGGTGTCCGCTTTGTTTGCAAAGAATGGATTCTTTGACGTATGAAAAACAAATTTTTGAAGTTATCCCGCCGGCACAAACAGATGATAGCGGCTGGTGCCGACCTCGTCTGCCTGCCAATAATGTTCTACTTTGCGCTGTTCCTGCATTTCGACAGCCTGAGCATGGCACTCCTCATCGAATACAAATGGCCGGCTTTTGCCGCGGCCATCACCGCCGTGCCAATCTTTATCAAACTGGGCCTGTACCGCGCCGTAGTGCGCTATATCGACCAGAAGATCATTTCCACAGTGGTGCTGGGTAGCACGCTGTCGGTACTCATGTTGGCCATCATCGTACATATCCTGCAGCCGGGGCATTTATCGCTGCCCCCTTTCCTGATCTACTGGGTCACCTCCATCATCTACGTACTGGCCAGTCGCTATACCGCGCGCGGCTATTTCGTCGGTTTGCGCGAGCGCTCCAACAAGACCCGCGTTGCCATCTATGGCGCAGGCAAGGCAGGCAGCATGCTGGCCAATGCCTTGAAGCCAAGCAGCGAATACCTGCCCGTCATCTTTATCGATGATTCCGCACAACGGCAAAATACCACCATCCACGGCATTAAGGTCTATCCGGCGAAGCAGATTGAACAATTGGCAAAAAGCATGCGCATCAGCACCGTGCTGCTGGCACTACCGTCGATCTCGCGTCGCGAGCAACGCAAAATCCTCGACCGCCTGTCGACCCTGCAACTGAAGATCAAGGTCACGCCATCGATCACCAGCCTGGTCAAGGGTATTGCCCGCGTCGAAGACGTGCGCCAAATCGAAATCGAAGACTTGCTCAGCCGCGACCCGGTCGCGCCCGATCCGAAGCTCTTATCGGTATGCATCCACGGCAAGGCCGTCCTGGTCAGCGGCGCCGGCGGCTCGATCGGCTCCGAACTGTGCCGTCAGATCGTTGCCCTGAATCCGAAGCGACTGGTATTGCTCGATATTTCAGAATATGCGCTGTATACAATCGAACAGGAATTGCGCGGCTACTGCGCCAGCCATGAACTCGACATCGAACTGGTCGCCTGCATCGGTTCCGTGCTCGACACGGAAAAATGCCAGCGCCTGATGCACACGTTCGAGATCCACACGGTGTACCATGCGGCAGCCTACAAGCACGTGCCGCTGGTCGAACACAATCCCATCGAAGGCATCCAGAACAATGTCTTCGGCACGCTCAGCCTGGCCAAGGCGGCCGTTGCCGCCCGCGTCAAGTGTTTCGTCCTGGTATCAACCGACAAGGCCGTGCGCCCAACCAACGTAATGGGCGCCACCAAGCGCCTGGCCGAACTGGTGCTGCAGGCATTCGCCCGCCAGGGCGGCGGCACGCGCTTCTCGATGGTACGTTTCGGCAATGTGCTTGGCTCCTCGGGTTCCGTGGTGCCGCTGTTCCGCAGGCAAATCGCCGGCGGCGGCCCGATTACCCTGACCCATCCGGATATCACCCGTTACTTCATGACCATTCCGGAGGCGGCACAACTGGTGCTGCAAGCCGGCTCGATGGGCACCGGTGGCGACGTCTTCGTGCTCGACATGGGCGAACCGGTGCGCATCGTCGACCTGGCGGTACGCATGGTGCACCTGAGTGGCCAGGAAGTGCTCAGCCCTTCCACGCCGGACGGCAAGATCGAAATCCGCTATGTCGGCCTGCGTCCCGGTGAAAAACTGTACGAAGAATTACTCATAGGAAACAACGTAACCGGTACCGAACATCCCTTGATCATGCGCGCCCAGGAATCGGAAATCGACTGGCCCTTCCTCGACATCATGCTCAAGCAACTCAACGACGCCTGCCAGCGCTTCGACCACGCGGCAATCCGTGCCCAGTTGCTGAAAATGGTCAGCGAATACCGGCCCGCATCGGAGATCGCCGATACCATCTGGCAACAGGTTCAGGTGGACGAAATCAAGATCAGGAATAACGTGACCATATCAAGCTAAGCGGGTGAAACCTGAGAGTGCTTGGTAGTGCACTGAACCCCAGACATGGCTACCATGTTTGGGGTTTTTATTAAAAACCATATATTAGTATATTAATAAGTCTCGCATCAGCTTTCAATTACTGTTGGAAACGATCTTGCTTGTCTATCTGATGCTTTATACCCATTACCTTCCACTACACACTGTCGGTTAGACGGGTAATCCCCGCATTTTTTGATGGCGCTAAAAGTAGAGGACAAGCGGCCAAGGCAAGCTTCTGTTTTGGTGTGATGCCGCCAAGTGCCATGTTGGGCCGGTCGTGATTGTAAGTCCACAGCCAGCGGGTTGCGAAATCCTGGATCTCATCGAGCGTTTCAAACAGGTGATGGGCCAACCAATCGTAGCGCACAGTGCGGTTATAGTGCTCGACATAAGCATTCTGCTGCGGCTGGCCAGGCTGGATGAAGTCGATGCGAATGCCGCGTTTGGCGGCCCAGGCCAGCGTCACGGCGCTGATGTACTCGGGGCCGTTATCGCAGCGAATGACCTGGGGTTTGCCACGCCATTCGATGATCCTGTCGAGGGAGCGGATGACGCGTTCGGAGGGCAAGGAGAAATCGACCTCGATGCCGAGTCCCTCACGGTTGTAGTCGTCGAACACATTGAACAATCGAATGCTTCTGCCGTCGGCCAGTTGGTCATGCATGAAGTCCATCGACCAGGTGTCGTTGATCTGCGCAGGCACGGCCAGCGGCAGCGGCTTTTTCCGCACCAGGCGATGTCGCGGCTTGATCCGCAGGTTCAGTTCCAGTTCGCGATAGATCCTGTAGGCGCGCTTGTGGTTCCATTTAAACCCCTTCGCATTGCGCAAATACAGGAAGCACAGACCGAAGCCCCAGTTGCGCTGGTTGTTGGTCAGGCGTACCAGCCAGTCAGCCACGACAGCGTTTTCCGCGTCGAGCTTGGCGCGATAGCGATAGCAGGTCTGGCTGATGCCGAACGCTTGGCAGGCCAGTCCTATGGTGGCTGAGCGCTGGGCCACGGCCCATTGCGCCATCTCCTGCCGCTGAGATGGCGCTACCATTTTTTTGTCAGGGCCTCCGCGACGATCTCGGCTTTCAAGCGCTCCTCGGCATACATCTTCTTCAGGCGCCGGTTTTCGTCCTCAAGTTTCTTCATGCGGCCATCCGCGAGGCGTCCATGCCGCCGAACTTGGAGCGCCATTTGTAGATCGTGGCGTTGCTGATGCCGTGCTCGCGGCAAAGCTCAGGGACTGGTGAGCCGCCCTCGGCTTGTTTGAGGATGGCGATGATCTGGCTATCGGTAAAATAGGACATTTTCATGCGGACCTTTCAAAAATCTGAATTTAGAAAATTCCGCTTTTAAACGCGATCATTTGCTGGGGGGGGATTACTTGATAAAACGAGGTTGGATATTTACCCTCAAACGTGACGGTGATGTAAAAATAACGGCCAAAAAATTGGCCGCTATTGGTAATTCAGATTTTCTCGCCCATATCTATCAAATACTTTCCAACAAGTCTCGCGCCCATATCATTAAGGTGTACATCGTCTCTATATAGTGGAATGTCATCAAGTACTGGATCACAAAAATCGCCACGACAAATTACGCGATTTGGATCGAGGAAATGGACACTAGGGAAACGAGATTTAATTTCATTGAAATATAATGGGTAGCCATTTCTCGGACCTTGACAGAGCTCTACGGAGCCACTCATAAGCCTACGAATTGGACAACTACTAGCCCGATCTATACTTTCGTTGGCTAATATTACAGTTAACTTTGATCCAACCTTTAAAATTGTCTCAATAGACTCTACAAGTTGCCCGCCAGCCTTTTCATCTCTTGGCCAACTACTAGCTAAAATTACATGGGCATAACGATTACTTGTAAGTAGAGAGTAAACAGCATCATTTCTTTTTATGCAACGACCAGAATAAGCAGCTCCTTTACCTGTGTCGAATCCCAAAATAGGAGGACATCCATCCATCGTATAATCCATGAAAGATTTCCCCTCTGCCTTGGCCATCAAGTCTATCATCCCACTGAAATGATTTGCAAAAGAATCTCCAATCAAAACTCCATCAAGTTCAACCTTTTTTATCCCCAGCCTACATTTATCGTTTGGCGGTGTGCCGTACATAGCCGTCGGAACATGACACCCATTACGCAAGACATCTGGTTTAGTCTCTATCGCTTTCTCGAATTCTGCCACACGAGGAGAAAATCGTTTTGGTAATCCACTAGTGTAAACCATTGCCAAACCCATTGAAAATACCACTAAAACGGGTATAGCAAATCGTCGAATAAATACGTTAGAAAAAGATAAGGAAACACCAGTCATCCTCATTGGAATTTCGATAAATTTCCAAGTCAGCCATGCCAAGAAAAATGATGAAAAAACTACAAAAACAACAACAGCAACAGAAATATTTATATTTACATAATTTAAATAAGCAATAATCGGCCAATGCCAAAGATATAAAGAATATGAAATTAATCCGATAGAAACCATGACCCTATTTGTCAAAATCCAATGTACAGGTTGCTGATTAGTACCAGACCAAATAATTAATGCAGCTCCCAAACATGGTGTTATTGCATTTAGGCCAGGAAAACTAGAGGACTTATCAAGCGACAATATTGAGTAAAGAATTAATAAAATTCCAATTAGGAACCAAAAAATCGCAAAACCCTGAGAGGCACTCCGCTTATTTGCAACAAAAAATGCCAATAGCCCCCCCATCATCAACTCAAATATTCTAGATGGCAATAGATAATAAGAAGCAGATGCTGCAATATTGACTCCCATCTCAGAAACAACCACAGCACCAATTGCAAGAAATAAAAGTACACTTGCCATCCACGCTCTACTCAACCTTGATAGCAGAATTATGATTAATGGCCAGATAAGATAGAACTGCTCTTCAACACCAAGAGACCATGTGTGGAGAAGTGGGGCCTCACTGGAATTTCCTGCAAAGTAATTACCATATTCTCGCCAAAAGAATATATTGGATAATCCAAGCATCGCATAAATCGTGCTTTTCCCGAGTTTAATCAGATCTACGGGGGCGAGCAGAAACATTCCCGCAATAAATGTGGCGGAAATTACCGCAATTAATACAGGGATAATTCGGTTAATTCTTCTCTTATAGAAATTCTTAACAGAAAAAGATTTTTCGCAAACCTCTTTGTAAATTTGCAAAGTAATCAAATAACCAGAAATAACGAAAAATATGTCCACTCCCACAAATCCACCAGGTAAAATGGTAGGACTCAAATGATGAAGGAGCACAGACAACACAGCAATGGCGCGAAGACCATCAATGTCTGGCCGATATTGATTTTTATTCATTCACACCCTTTTTCAGAAATATGCGTGCGTATCAAGTTGCATTTCGAAAATATTTTCGTCGCGATAATCTACTTAATGGACTAAAAACATAATAAGTTAAAATATGACATGATCTGTCTGACAAGTTAATGAGTAATACCGTCCCGGCGTACGACTTTCAAGACCGTCAGGAAAACAATTTTGATATCCAGCCAGAGCGAGCGCTGCTTCAAATAATAGGCGTCGAGTTGCACCTTCACGTCCAGCGGCAACTCATCACGGCCATTGACCTGGGCCCAGCCAGTCAGTCCGGGCGGAATGCTGTGCACGCCCTGGGCCGTACGCAGGGCGATCAAATCGTGCTGGTTATACAGCGCCGGCCTTGGTCCAACGACACTCATGTCGCCACGCAGGATACACCATAGCTGTGGCAATTCATCGAGGCTGCTCTTGCGCAGAAAACCACCGACCGGCGTCAGGAATTGATCGGGATCATTCAGCAGATGCGTCGCCACGACAGGCGTATCGACACGCATCGTACGCAACTTGGGCATGGAAAAAAGCGCGTTATTACGTCCGACACGGTTTGACCAATACAGGGCGGGACCCTTCGAAGTCAGCTTCACCACGATGACGAGAAGCGCAAACGGCACGGCGAAAACCAGCATCGCCATGCCGACACAAAGTAAATCCAGGAAACGTTTCATTTTTTACCACTACGATCAAAGGCTTTGAAATAGGCGACACTTTCGGCAATGGCTGCCTGCTGGCTAACAAGCGGATGCCAGTCCAAAGTTGCCTGCGTCGCGCCGATGTCGACTTGCAAGGAGTCAAGCAAACGGTCTGCCACGGCGCGCTTGCCCAGCAAGGCAGCGCCGAGGCGCATCCAGGCCGGCGGTACGGGCAGCAGCAACGCTGTCTTGCCCATCGCCGTAGCGATCATCTTGGCCAACTCGGCGATCCCCAGATCCGCGCCGTCAGACACCATGAATGTACCGCCTGGAGCACGCGCGTGGTGCGTACACACAATGAGCAAGTCCACCAGGTTATCCAGCGCGACCATGCTGCGCGCATTGCGAACCCGCCCAAAAGGCAAAGGCAAGCCCCGTTCGACCAGGCGCATCAAATTGAGGAAATTCGCCTTGACGCCAGGCCCATAAACCAGCGGAGGACGCACGATCGCCACCTCCAGGCAACCTGTCGCCGCCAGAGCCGCCAGGCCGCGCTCGGCTTCCAGCTTCGACTGGCCATACGGGTCGCACGGCATGGGCACATCGGCCGCGCTGAACGGCCGGTCCGTGGTCGCCTCGCCATTCACTTTGACGCTGCTGACGAAGACAAAGCGCCTGACTCCGTGTCGCATCGCCTGTGCCGCCAGATTCAGGGTAGCATCGACATTCACGCTGCGATACGCGCGCATGGGATCCTGCTCGCGGTCCGCCATCACGTGTACGCGCGCGGCCAGATGGATGACAGCATCACAGCCCTGCAGCGCGGTGCTCCAGTCGGTATCGGGACCGATATCGCCCACGTTCATCTGTCCCGCTTGCGCCCCGCTGCGCACGGCAGCGATGACCTCGTCGCCGCGCGCGCGCAGCGCCTTGCACAAAGCGACGCCGACAAAGCCAGCAGCCCCTGTTACCAATACTTTTGCCATCAGTCTGCCACCATCATCAATTCCTGATAAATCTCCAGCGTGTCCGCCACAACCTTCTCCTCAGAAAACTCCTGTAATACCATTTGTCTACCGGCCGCGCCCATGGCCTGGCGCGTGGCGGTATCGGACAGCAATGTCGCCATCGCCTTGGCCAATGCAGCAACATCGCGCACCTCGACCAGCAAGCCATTTTCGCCATGGCGCACGATTTCACGGCAGCCGGGAACGTCGGTGGCAACAATTGCGCGTCCGCAAGCGGCCGCCTCGAGCAAGGCCTTGGGCAAACCCTCGCGGTACGAAGGCAGGCACACCAGGGTAGCGCTGCGGTATACGGCAGGCATGTCGTCGCGACGGCCATGCCACTCCACCGTGCCGCTATCGACCCAATCCTTCAAGCTGGCAGGTGGCACGGAGGCCGGATTGCATTCATCGGTCCCCCCCACCAGCGCAAAGCGTGCCTGCACGCCCTGCGCCTTGAGCAGCCTGGCGGCCTCGACGAACTCGACGACTCCCTTGTCCGTCAACATACGAGCCGGTAGCACTACCAGCGGCGTACCCTCCGGCTCCGGCACGACGTCAAATACCCGCACGTCAACGCCGGCGCCGCGTATCAGGCGGATATTCTCACGCGCGATCGCCGCGCCATTGACCATGAGTTCACAATCGTCGGGATTTTGCAGGATCAGCAAACTGCCTCGGCGGTTCAACAAGGAGCGGAAACCTGCCAGGACGCCGGCACGCAAACGGCCGCGCTTGCCTGACGTATCGCTGAAAATGGCCCCCATGCCGCCAAGCGCGTTGACGACTCGTGGAATGCGCAGCAATTTTGCCAGCAGGCTACCGTAGAGGACGGGCTTGATGGCAACCTGATGCACGATATCCGGACGCACCTGCCAATAAATTTTCAACAAGCCGCACAGGGCCTTGAACTCGGCCAGCAAGCCCGTCGAACCCCGATTCAGTTTCCACGGATACAGCTTGATGCCAGCCTGGCGAATCACCTCGGCATGGCTACTGACGTTGGTGGCGATCGACACCTCCATGCCGGCGGCAATGGCCGCGACAGCGAGCGGCAGTCGATGCGAAACAAAATACCAATCTTCGGTCACCACAAACAACAGCTTGGTCCGCGTGGCGGCATGTGGCGCCTTCACCTGCCAGCTCGCCTGCCCGGATTGACGGGGCGAGGTACCATCCCCATCAAGAAATTTCCTGGCGCCCTCGGCAGACGCGGGCTTCGCTTGTTCATCTATCATTATCTATTCCATCAATCTGCCGATCCCGTCTGCGCCTATGGCGACACGGTTTCAGCATGCTTTCTGGCAATTCATTGAATGCCAATACTCTATTCATTTTCACTGCGCTTCCAGCCAGGCCTGGAACATCAACACATCCCACAGATGGGCTTCCCAATTGCGCTGCCCCGACAGATGGTCGGCCCATTTTTGTCGAATTGGCAAGGGATCGAAAAAACCCTCGCGACGCAGCCGGGACTCGTCCAGCAACGCCTCGGCCCAGTCGCGCAAGGGACCGCGCAGCCACTTGCCGATTGGTACGCCAAAACCCATTTTCGGCCGCTCGATCAAGGCCCTTGGCACGTGCCGGTACAACACCTCGCGCAAGGCCCACTTGGTCTGGCCATCGCGCAGCTTCATCGATTGCGGCAGGCTCCAGGCAAACTCCACCACCCTATGGTCGAGGAACGGTACGCGCGTTTCCAATGAAACACCCATCGCGGCACGGTCGACCTTGGCCATGATATCGTCCGGCAGATAGCTGAGCATATCGAGCGCCATCATGCGCTGTACCCGGTCCAGGCCGTCGAGAGAAGGCGCGGCGCCGGTCAGCAGGGTAGCCGGCTCGCTGCCGCCGATGACGACAGCCGCCGGGTCGAGCCAATGCGATACCAGGTTCAAATACAGCGCGTCGCAAGAAGCGCTGGCCAATACGCCGGCGCCCTTGTGCAGCTTGTCGCCGACGTTGGCGAATGGCACGGCGCCAGGCACGACACGACGGACCGCGCCGGCGACCTTGTTCCAGGCCGCCGGCGACACTGCCGTCAAGCCCTTCGCCGCCAGGCGACGCAATGGAACAGGAGCGGCGGAAAGCTTGCCCCACAGTCTATTCGTCAACTGATAGCGGTTATAGCCGCACAGTAACTCATCACCGGCATCGCCGGACAAGGCCACCGTCACATGCTCCTTGGCCAGTTGCGAGACGAGGAAGGTCGGAATCTGCGACGAATCGGAAAACGGTTCGTCATACAACTGCGGCAGCCGTGGAATTACGGCCATGGCTTGCTCTGCCGTCACATACAGTTCGGTATGGTCGGTCCCCAGATGCCGGGCTACCGCTTTTGCATGCTCAGCCTCGTTGTAGCCTGCCTCGTGAAAGCCGATGGTAAAAGTCTTGACTGGCCGCGCCGATTGCGCCTGCATCAGTGCCACTACGGTGGACGAATCGACACCACCGGAAAGAAAGGCGCCCAATGGCACATCGGCCATCATTTGCTGCCGGATAGCATCCTTGAGCAAGACTTCCAGCGCATCGACACCTTGCTCCGGCGTACCTTTGAACGGCGCAGCGACGCCAGCCTCGGCTATCCCGGCACCGGACCAATACGTACTTAACTGCGGTTCACGTTGCTTCAATGATATTGTCAGCAAGCAACCTGGCGGCAGTTTGGCGATACCTTCATAAATCGAGTAGGGCGCGGGAATATAGTTGTGCCGCAGCTGCAGACAGAGTGCGCCGCGGTTGACGCGGTTTTCGAACGCCGGATGCACGCGCAAGGCCTTCAGTTCGGAGCCAAACATGAAGACCGCGCCGCTACCCTGCCCCTGCCAGCCGTAATACAGCGGCTTTTCGCCGATGCGGTCGCGCGCCAGGGTCAAGGTGGCAGTCTGCCGGTCCCATATCGCCATGGCGAACATGCCGATGGCGCGCACCAGCGTTTCGCGGATGCCCCAGGCATCGAAGCCCGCCAGCAAGGTTTCCGTATCCGAATGGCCGCGCCAAGCTGGCGCCACCCCACTTTTTTCCAGCTCCTGGCGCAGCAACAGATGGTTGTATATTTCGCCATTGAAAGCGACCACATAACGGCCGGCGGCCGACGGCATGGGCTGATGGCCGGCCGGCGACAAGTCGACGATGGCCAGGCGACGGTGCCCGAGGCCGATACCCTGCTCTGCATCGCTCCAATAGCCTTCATCATCCGGGCCGCGAAGGGCAATGGTGTCCGCCATGCGCTTAAGCAGGGGAACATATACGCCACCATCGTGAGAAACAGGAGAGCCGAAGAAACCTACAAATCCACACATCAGTGAATACTTTCATTTGCAACGCGTTGATAGACTGCCTCGAAACGATCCCGGGCGCGCATTATTGTAAACTCTGCAACAATTCTTTGCCTAGCCATCTGTCCCTGCGCATGCAGAACATCGGCTTCCAGCGTCAGCAACTGCCCCAGCCCAAGTGCCAAGGCTGAAGAATCTTCCTTAGGAACAACAACACCGGTATCCGCCACCAGCATGGCCGCATCCCCCACGTCGGTCACGACACAGGGCACGCCCATCGCCATGGCCTCGCCCACGACATTCGGGAAGCCTTCGGTACGGGACGACAGGCCAAATATATCCATTGCCGACAGGCAGACAGCCACGTCGGCGCGCTCACCGAGCAACACAAAGCGATCTGCGCAGCCGGTCTGCTGAATCCAGTGCATCAGGACAGCATTGTCGCTGGTGAGTTCACGGCCCACCATCAGGAAGCGCACCTCGGGGTGGTCCTGCGCCACCAAGCCAGCAGCGCGCACGAAATTAGCGTGATCCTTGGCAGGATTGAAACGTCCCAGCGTGCCAACGACAACGTGCGTATCGTCAAAGCCGCACATCTGACGCAATCCGACACGCTGCTCCGGCGTGGCGACCAGTCGCGTCAGATCAAAGCCATTCGGCACCACCGTCATGCGCGTGGCATCGTAGCCAACCGTAATATGGGCACGGCGCGAGGCATCGGCTGCACACACGATAGTATGTGGAATCTTGCTGGACAGCCAGGCACATACCTTTCTGACCAGGGTTGTGGCGCGTGAACCGCCAGCCTGCACATCGGTGGTTCGTATACCCCAGATAATGTTTCTGTTACCCGCCAAGCGCGCAGCAATACCGCCGAGCAGGTCGGCATGATACATCCAGGTCTGCACAATTTGCGGTCTATCGATACGAATAATTTCCTTCAATTGAGAAATGATACGCGGCACATCCAGCAATGAACGCATATTCAAAACACGCACATCCACACCCAGTTCTTTCAATTGCTCACCGACGACGCCCAAATTAGTCAGTGAGATCACTCTGTGAAGATAGTCCACACTCCCCTGATGCGTTTCGATCAAACGCCTGAGCATCAACTCCGCGCCACCAACGTTGAGCCCAATAATAATGTGCAGAATTTTCATACGTTTCAATTTCCAAAAGTCAAACTATTTCTCTCGAAGAACTTTTTTATCTAAACGTCCGTCATAATAACAATACACAAGCAGAAGAATAAACATTCGAGATGCGACACCACTGTATAGCAAAACTTCCTTTGCTTCCGCCGCAAGCAACAAAAGCACCATCGCCCCTATCAAAAATTTATTCTTCTTAAAAGGTAAAAAATATATTTTTAATAGAATAAAATAAAACATAGTTCCAAAGACAAAGCCAATGGACAAGAACATCCGGCTAATACCTGAATCACTCCAGGGATAAAATGCACTACCACCGTAAAATCCATAACCCACCAGCGCTTGAGGGAATTGCAATGGCAATACGGTAAGAAACTCGGCGACTGCGCCAACAGTGCCTTCTTCTTGAATTCCGTCGCCACCGTCAAGGAGGAATCCAAAAGCATATTTCATAAATGCGTCACCGAACATTTCCGTAAAGAAGTCGGAAATGTATTGATAAAATATTGGGACGACAAGAATTGAAAATAGAAAAACCAAGAAAAAACCCTTTAATAGGGATTTAACTCCGCCTTTTTTTAACAATAGAAGAGTTATGTAACAAACAGCAGGGACAGCCAACAATACGATACCAGACCTACCAATAACCATCACCGAGGTGAAAAACAATATGAACAAAACGATCAATAAAAAAATACCGATACGGCCTCTATCGAAAAGATACAATGCAATAATTACTGCTGCTGGTACTGAAATCGATAGTCCTGCGCCACCTGATGACGCGACCCCTCTTAAACGAAATCCCTCCGAATAATTAATCGATGCCTCAGTCAGTTGATCCAGATTCTGTTCAATAATTTGCCTAACGCCATCAAACTGAAGTTCAATTAACACAATAACCGAATTTAATGCCACAACCATTAAAATTAGAAAAACAAAGTCGTCCAGTTCAACATTTCTTTTCTTAAAAAATACAAAGACACCTTTCGCCGCAAAAAGCATAATCAAAAAAGAAAATACTGCAAAAGGGTGATTTATTTGAGGTATACCATTAGCAACTGAAGATATTGCTCCAATAAGTCCCAAAATAAAAAGGAAAAAAGATGGGAGCACGAAGTCCTGAAAAAAACCACGCTCGATACCATCTCTTAAAGCAACAATCACAAAAAAGAAAACAGCAAAAACACCTGGCTTCCCATAAATTGTATAGGGATGCATTATCATAATAAAAAGCAAGAAGAATGCAAAACAGCCAGTTGGCAAACTCATTTTATTCATATAATCAACCTGCTACAGAGTGAAAAATAAATTATATTTTTCATAATATTTTATTTCAATTAATAAACGGAATATTGGAAAATATTGAAAACAATAGCCAATCGAACCCGACTATTGTTCAAGAATACTCCGTTAAACTGAGCGAACAGCTGCCGGAATTTTCAACATTGGAATTATTTTCCGCCATTTCCATATTTTGAAAAAAACGCCGATGGAAAATGTTTTCAACAACAATGGCAGATACAGAGAAAAAATAGACCAGCGCCTGTTCTTGATCGCCGAGGCCAAGATCAAAATTACCGCAGAGCAAATATCCTTCTTATATTCGGGATATTTTTCAGTAAAGTATAAAAAACTCTTCTGCAAAATAATTTTTGTTTTATTCCCTGCTGATGCGACTCCGATACCAGCTCTATAGACTCCAAGCGGAGTATCGCCAACAAAATTCGCTACTCCTTGTCCGACCTGCTCCACATTTGCAAAAAAATCCATGACCGGAAAGCTTGGCAAATCAAAATCTCTAACAGCAGATCGATACATCTTTGAACTGTTCATTCCAATCGCCATTAACTGCAAAATATCTCCACGATCAAAACCATGTTGAGGAAACTGAGAAACATCAATTAAATCATCTACAATGATTCCAGTTGCATCATTCATAACCTGCATTCTGTGCCAAACAAAATTACATTGACTATTTTCATCCAAATAGTCAGCTTGCAACTGCAGCTTATTAGGCAAAAAATAATCGTCGGCATCTACATGTGAAATGTACTGACCACAGGCTCGCTGGTGTACATCTATATAATTTTCACCTGGGCCTATATTTTTATCTCTAAGCACAGGTTTTATTAATTTTGGATATTTATTAAAAAACTCCTTAATAATGTCTCGCGTACCATCCGTAGAACAATCGTCTGCAACAATGACTTCAATATCAAAATTCACTACTTGATCAACAATGCTTTGCAAACATTGTCTAATAAATTTTTCCTGATTGTAGGTCACCACGCAAACGGAGACCTTAGGGGTTTTATCAGCCATAATTTCTTTAATTGAATTTTGAAAATCGCATACGCCATGCATCATGCATCTTATCTCTCAAAAATGGGGAGGCAGCCACAGCGACTGACAATATGAGTAATCCAATCCCAGCCAGGAGAAAACCGATCTGTAAACGATCCTCGGGGAAAACAAGACATAGCCGCAAAAATGCTGCACAAACTGTTGTCAGACATACTATTCCGGAAATGTCCTTTAATAACCATTTCATATGCAAACCACTTGCAAATCTATTATGCACTTTAGGTATCCAGGCAAAGAAATATAGGGCATTTGCTGTTACCCAGGCATAGCCAGCGCCAATAGCACCAAAATTTAATGTAGACCAAATCAACATCGGTATTAAAAATACAACGAACAATGCGTTGCCAACCAGATGTAACTTTAAATCACCCTTCGCGTATTGCAAATAATAGGGGAATGCGGCCAATGCCAATATGCCATTTCCCAACGCATATAGGGTCAATATAGGTGCCGCTTTACTTACAACTGTCGCATTACCGGTCCAGGCCCACAGCACCTGTTCGGAAAAGAAAGCCAATGTAAGAGCTGTCGGGATGGCTATTGCGCAAACCATCTGTGTCGCGTTTCGGTAAAGCTGCAGAGTACCATTATCGTCACCGGCTGCATTCAACTTGGTCAGTCGGGGCAACAGCGCTCCACTAATCGGTCCACTAATTACCGATACACCACTTGCGACCAACACTCCCAAGGTAAAGTAAGCATAATCCGAAAGTAATAATAATTTTGATAAAATCAATTTATCTGTCTGGGTTATAAAAATCCAAACTGCACTTGTAAAAGCAACTGTCAGCGAAAATTTCAGCACCGAACGTAATGGTTCCCATTGCCATGGCAACCGTCTGGCAACATTACTCTTCGGAAAAATGCGATAGGTTTGCACTACCAATATGAAAACTTCAATTACTGCGACCACTAGTTGATAGGAAAAGAAATAAGTGGGACTTGCACCCACATAAATCAAAAATGGAATAATAAAAGCAAAGCGTAATGTAGCAATTGAAATATTGAAACCGTTTAACCACACTAAACGCTCAAATCCATTGATGGCTCCGCGGTAAAGTCCACAGATCCATCTTAAAGCCACTATCATACCAATCAACAATACTGCATTTCTGACTTCATGCAGCGGCAATTCCTGCACATTCAACCACGTGCTTGCAATAAAATTGGCACCTAGCATCATTGCGCCGCCACAAATTATTGCAATTAACGCAAAAAATCCTTCCAAGGCACGGAGCAGTCGCCGCAAGCTTAAAGCATCAATTGCCCCACCACGAAAACGCGAAGTTTCGCGTGCCATGGTTGGTGTTAATCCGATATCGAGTAATTGAAACCAACCTTGCAACATGGCATAAAAACCAACCAAACCATATGCTTCGGCTCCCATATACTTAACATACAGCGGCACTAATAAAATACCAATTAGGGTCACATATATTTGACCCACATAATTAGCAAGTATATTTTTCTTCAAAGACAAGGTGGCACTTTCGATTCAGATTGAAAAATCAACCCCAATAGTTATTTTTTTCCAAAATTTCAGCATAATCATATTTAGTCACACCGACAATAACTTTGTCATGATATGTACCGTCTTTATAAAACCAATCACGACGTACGCCTTCATGTTTCCAACCACCTTTTTCGATATAGAATTTTATCGATCTTTCGTTATACGCAATCATATCCCCATCGAGACGATTTAATCCCAGTTCCATGAAGGCATAGCGCATGATGGAGAATAAAGCATCCAGTGCATAACCTTTGCCTCTAATATTTTCCTGGCCGATCATCATTCCATGGAATGCTGTTTTATTTTTCCAGTCAATATTTACAATATTGGCAGTTCCAATCAGACCATGTTCAGGTGTGTCTATACAAAAAACATGATCGGTAAGATTATTGTCCTTCCGGCTACGGACCCACTCCTCCGTGGAGCGACTCGAGAAAGGAAAATGCCAGCCACCAAGCATTTTCCAAATTTCCGGATCATTACTCCATTTATGTAACTGCGGAATATCCGCAAGTTCAGGGGCGCGCAAGGTAACAACTTTTCCATTAATATTCATCTTAGGCTCCAACTAAAGTAATTTTTTTCGAGAAAGAAAATCCAGGCATATTTCCGCCACACGCAGCATTGCATCTACACCATAACGTTGATCACATGGCAATGGAAGTAAACTCTTCACAAATTTCGACTCATGACTGTTATTGCTGACACGTGCTATCGTCTCCGGCCAATAGGTAGCCACAAAGACTCTCTCGCGTATTAAATGTGACCGTAACTCTACAGAATCTACAAGAAAAGGATAGCAAAGCGGACCATCCATGTTCTGCAAATCCAATTCAATTTGATTCAGACTGCCCAAGTGCCTGTGCAGGAAGTCGAAATTCTCGTTACGCCTGGTTTTTGCAGCTTCAAAATCGATACCATGCAATATGCGCCGGGTCAGTTGCGACATCTTTAGCGGCTCGCACTGTTCCAGCGAATGTTCCGCCTTCTGGTAGTCTGCATAGCCAGCCTCCGGCGTTTTCGCCAGACGTGTTAAGCCGGATATTGCGCGCGACAACGATTCCTGATCGCTCTCCTGCGGCTCAGCAATTGGCAGACCGGTGAGCAATAAACCGCCATCCGGCACGCCAAAGAACTTGCGTGCAGAATAGATCGTGGCCAGACAATCGCGGGGAGGCGAATAAAATGCCTGCGAATGGTCCAGGATGAGCTGGCGAGGGTTGTAGCGATGGAACAAGCCATCTATATTTTTTTCACAGACGCCAAAATAATTCACATAGAATAACCAATCCGCTTCGCCAAGCTCGACATCGCCGATGATGTTGAACTCGCCATCAATGGAATAGAACAGGCATTCCACTCCGGCATTTTCAAGCGGTGCAACCATTGAATCGCAGATGTAATGCGGCATGTAGACCCTGGACGGTTTCCCCGTCCGTAACAAAGCCAGGAAAGCCGCCCGCGCGGACTGGAACTCATAAGCCGCCGGATACAAGAATGGCTTAGCCTTGGGAAATTCCAGCTCAAAATACCCGCCAATAGCGCTGTTCATCAAATCACCGGGTTGCCAGTTAGCATTTGCTTTGCTGCGGCGCGATCATTAAACATCAGCACATCCAGCATCGATAAACCAGGGTGGAAATCGGCAGAACCCTGAGCATAGGGTTCTATTTTTGTATCGAGAAAATGCAGATCGATGCCATGGCTGGAAAATGCCGCCGCATCATACAGGTCCCGCCCACCTGGCAGGTTGTAGTATTGCTTCGCCTTCTCTTTTTCACAAATATCAATGACGCGCTCGGCGCTGTGCAGATGCGCATTCTCATATTCGACAGACGACATGACAAAATCGGTCTGCAATTGCAGGTAATCGGCGATCAGTACAACGCTCTTCTTGGCCATCTCGGCGATATTCAGATCATCCGAAAAAATAACTTCGGAAAAAATGCCGTTAACTTCGGAAAAAAACGGAGCTTTTCGATAGGAATGGCGCAAGGATTCGGCCATTTTTTTCTGCCAGATGCCACCGCCTTGCGCAGCTATCTGGTTGATTTTAAGGAAAGGACTGGCCCCGGCCAGGGGCACCGTGATGTAACGTACCTCACCGGCCAGAAACAGCCTGTTCCGGTTGATCCAGCCATTCTTGATAAAATTCACGTCATCGTAAAAGACAAATTTGTCTACCGCGGTAACAAGCTGAAAATACCCTATGTATGGAAACAGATAGGGCTGCATGATTGCCAGCTTCATGCGGTTGGCGCCACGACGAGGTCCACGATCTTCCGTTGTTGCTCAGCCGTCAACTCAGGATAAATCGGCAGGCACAACACCTTTTGCGCCGCCGCCGTGGCAACGGGAATATTGTCGCGGTGCGCGGACGGCAAGCCGCGGTACATCGGGAAATCAGTGATGAGCGGGTAGAAATAGCGGCGGGCAAACACGGCATGTTCCTTGAGGCGGTCATACAGGCCATCGCGGCTCAAAGGATAGTCGGCATCGATTAAAATCGGGAAATAGGAATAGTTGGCTACCACTTCGCCGGCATCCTGCACGCAACTGATGCCTTTGACATCACGCAACAGGGCGCGGTAGGTCTCGTCGATCTCGCGGCGCCGAGCCAGGGCATGGTCGACATGTTGCAGCTGCAATACGCCGAAGGCCGCATTGATCTCGCTCATCTTGCCATTGATGCCAGGCGCCACGACCGTCAGTTCGTCGACAAAACCAAAGTTCTTCAACTGGTCGATGCGCAATTTCGTCTTCGCATCCGGGCAAATGATGGCACCGCCTTCGAAGGTATTAAATACCTTGGTGGCATGGAAACTGAGCACGGACAGGTCGCCGCAGCGCAGAATGCTGCCGCCCTTGTTTTGTACCCCGAAGGCATGCGCCGCGTCGTAAATGACGCGCAAATTGTAATTGTCGGCAATTTTCTGGATCGCATCCACGTCACATGGGTGGCCATAGCAATGCACGGGCATGATGGCGGTGGTTTGTGGCGTGATGGCCGCCTCGATTTTTTTGGGATCGAGGTTGAGCGTATCCGGATCGATATCGACAAACACCGGCTTGATGCCGTTCCACAGCAGGGAATGGGCGGTCGCGACGAAGGAATACGGGGTGGTAATCACCTCGCCCGTGATCCGCAGCGCCTGCAAGGCGGTAATCAAGGCAATGGTACCGTTGGAAAACAGCGCGAGATGTTCCACGCCCAGGTACGCACACAGCGCCTTTTCCAGCTGCTGGTGAAATGGACCGCCATTCGTCAATACCTTGCTATCCCATATTTTTTCCAGGTATGGCAGGAACTCCCCAAGGGGAGGTAAATAAGGTTGGGTGACGTAAATAGGTTTGGTATTGCTCATAATACTCCAAATGAAACCTAAAAAAAAGGGAATGGGTAATCCTATTCCCTCCTTGCACCTCGAGAAACGAGGCCAGGTATCGGTGATTTTTTTGTCAATTACCTGATACCTTTGCTTCCATCACTCAACTACGCCGACTATCTTCGTGCGCTGAATTTTTCCATGCCCTTGACAATTTGTCCCACCGCTCCTTAGTTGCTGGATTACGGTGAGACTCTCGGTAAGTTAGGCCAGCAAATGCCAATCCAATTCCCATAAGACCTCCGGCAATGGTAGCCATTAAGGTAATCAGCCCGCGGGCTGGTTTGGATTTTCTCTCCGCAGGAACTGCTAGGTCCAGCACCTGAATCAGCGATGAATCCTTGGCTTCATCTATTTTCGCCAATTCAAATTGCTTGGCTAGTAGTTCGAATACCGTTTCGTAATATTTCACATCGCGCAGACTACGCACATACTCGACGCCGACCTCGGGAAGGCTACCGATTGGCACCATCAAGTCGCCTTTTCCGGCTTGGCTACGTTCCAGTTTTGACAACTGAGCCTGCATGCCGCGCAACTCCTCCTGAGAACGTAACAGTTCAGGGTTTTGTGGCGCGGCAAAGGTACGCATCGCATTCAACTGGATTTCTTTTGCTGCAATACTGCCCTTCAATTGGGCAACATTAGCTATGATGGCTTGCACTTGCCCATCCAGCTGGATCATGCCGGTTTTTTCCTGGGTGGCACGCAAAGCGATTTCAGCTTTGGCCAACTGCTCTTTTGCATCCTTCAGTTGTTTCTCAAAAAACATACGTCGTTGCGATGACTCTGTGATTGCCATCGTTTGGGTAAGCTTCGCCAGTTCATCAACATAAGCATTCGCTAACTCGGCGGCAAATTTTGGATCTTTATCTTCAACACTGATTGATATCAGACCATCTTTTTTTCCGCTGGAGATAGTAGCAAAGCCAGATAAAGCTTTGCGAGTATCGTCCATTGTTTCTTTTCCGTAGCGAGTCTTGAGCTTAAAACGGTCAATCAATTTATCGGATACGGTACGACTTTCCATCAATCCCACGTATAGATCATTCGGATTCTTAATTCCAGCTATGCCTCCCGCAGCACTGGCAATTCCACCTAACTGACCTAACATAGCCGCCATACCAGAGTTTTGCTGCTGAGGCGGCATAATTTTTGCAGTACTGCTGAAAGTATTCGGTATTAGAAAACTTATGCCCATTGCTAATAAACCTGTACCTATCGCCATACCGACGATCATTTTCTTCTTGCTTACCAGTACGATTAACAAGTCTAGGGAATGAATTTTCTCCTCCAAATTTGCAATATCATTTGCCTGTCTACTGTTGTGCTGTTGTTCTGGCATCGTCTTTACTTTCAATCGGTTTCGGGCTAGGTACTCTCATACCATGAAGGCCATTTAGTTTTTCAGCACTTTAAGTCCGGCAGCGCCCAGGCCGAACTGGTAAAAGATCGTCGTCCATTCCTTGAAGCTCTGCATAAACGAACTGCGCTCGATTTTCTCCGGCACAACCACGGTATCACCCGGACTCATGGGGTTACCACCCACGCCGCTGAACCAGCCGCTGCTGCGGCCGCTTTGGGCTGTGCCATCGGCGCGAATTACATACATTTCAGACTTGTCCGCCGTGACGGTCGGACCGCCGGCAAGCTCCAGATAATCGTTGACGGTACGGCTAGGGCGGTACACAAAGGCATTTTGCTGGAACACCGAACCAATGACATCGATCGTATGCGGACGGCGCGGAATGAAGACACTGTCACCGTCCTGCAAAGGCAGGTCCGGCAAGTCTTTCACTTGTGCATTACCATTTTGCAACTCCAGCACGATCCGCCCTTCGGCCTTGATCGCGCGCAACCGTTTCGCAATATTGCGCTGCTGTTCCGATTCGACGGCGATCTTGACGGCATTATCCTTGTCGCTGGAGTTGCCGATACGTTGCGTTGCATTCGACTCCAGGTCACGCTCGAAGCGATCTGCCGCCTCGTCCAGCTTTGCCTGCTGCAGGCGCCGCACGGATTCACGATTCAACTGCATTGCGTAGATGTAACCGTTATCGGTGGTGCCGCCAAGACGGGTCACCAGTTCCCGGAGCGTCTCGCCTTTCTTCAGCTGGAACACGCCGCTTTGCTTGACTTCGCCAGACACGCGCACATATTCGTTTTGAATCTGTATCTGCACCGGTACCGCGCCAGGAGCAAAGACGCGCAGGATGTCGGTTGCCTTCACCGGTATGCCCGCCAGGCGACTGCTGATGTTTTCCGACTCGGCCGTGATATCCACGACGGTCTGGTAATTGTTATCGACGTTTTTTTCGATCAGAATGCGTTTTGCTTCCGCTGCGGAATCGACACCGCCCGCCCAGCCGACGATATCGGCCAGTGAAGTGCTGCCCTTCAATTCGAAGATGGCTTGCTTCTTGACATTGCCGGATAGTGCCACCAGAGGGCCGACTTCCGGAATATAGATCACATCGCCATCCTGCAGGGCGATGTCGTGGCTCTTGTCGCCTTTGACCAGTACATCGTACAAGTCGAACGTTGTCACCGTTTTGGAGCCGCGCTTGACCTGGATGTTGCGCATCGTACCTGCGGCATTCGGTCCGCCCGATGTGAACAAGGCGTTCAGCAAGGTGCTCATGGCGCCCAGTGTGTATGTGCCAGGGCGCATGGCATGGCCGACGACATAGATTTGCACGGCCCGCGTCTGCGAAATGCTGACTGTCAGGTCAAAATTGGTGAACATTTTGCTCACCGCTTTTTTCAAGTGTCCCTGCAGGTCGCGGTATGCCACTCCGCTGACCTTGACCGCGCCAACGCGAGGGATATAGATCTCTCCGCTGCGGTTGACCGTAGCGCTGATGTCGATATCAACCATACCCCAGCCGCGTATCTGCAATTCGTCGCCAGCGCCGACCACATAATCCGAGTTCACTTGCGCGCCATCAAACGGTGCAAAGGTGGAAGGCACATCGCTGAACAAGTCCTTGCCAAAGATATTCAGGTTCTTGCCAGTGACCGTTTCAGCATAGGCCTCGAACGACGGCTTCACATCGCTGCTGGTCTTGCCTGGTCGCGTCAGCAAGGGAGCTTGCGCCTGCCGCGTGTCGTTGCCTGTCAGGCTAGGCAGGGGCATGGTACCGGATGGCTCGGTATTCGCGGCATTGGCACCGCGCCCCCCCAGTGCGTTACTCTGGGCCCAAGCCGATGTCGACGCCACAGCAAACAGGCACGATGAAAGGATCAGTTGCTTGAGGATCGGCTTTGCTACGTTACAGTACATTTTCATGCTGGTCTTTTTTGTGTGATAAGGTTGATTCAATTGGTGCCCGAATATATCCGCACCACTGCATTCACAATTTTTTGCCGCGCGCGGCCGACTTTCTCCATGCCTAAGGATACCCAACAGGGCACGGGACGCACATCGTGCCGCGCCATGCTGTCAACAGCCAGCATTCGCTCATCCACGATGCTGCGGCCGGGCCAGGTGACGTAGCGACTGATCACCTACATGGGCAACCACTTTACTCGGATGAAATCATTCAGGGACTCATTGCACACCAGCGCCAGGATTGGTGACTGGCAAACACATTACCAGCGGCGCCAACGCTGCGCCACAGTCCGATGCCGAAAAGCGGCACTCCAAGGATACCAGAAGGATTCGTGAAATGGACGTGGGGAAAGCGCCATGCGCCACCGACTTTTGTAACAGTGGTGGTGCAGACAACGCTGAAGCTCGCTCGCGCATGACAAAAAACCAAGGCGCCTACAAATGCCGCCTGGGCGACTTTCTGTGGCATTCTTCCATTCTTGCTATTGAATCAGTTCTTCGATGTCGTTATCGAATCGACATAATATGCGGTGGCTTCGTCCAGACCTTCGGCTACCCGGTGCGTCGGCACATAACCGAGCAGCGTGGAAATCTTGCTGATGTCAGCCTGCGAATGACGCACGTCGCCGTCGCGGAAGGCGCGGTACACGACTTCGGCCTGCGCCGCCGAAGGCATGCCGCGCGCCACGCGTTCGCGTATCAATGCGAACAACTCGTTGAGCGTGGTGCGGTCACCCAGGGCCAGGTTATAGATCTGATTGACGGCTTCCGGATTGGTGCTCGTCGCGGCCAGGATGTTGGCCTGGACGACATTGGCGATAAAGCAGAAATCGCGGCTCGTTTCGCCATCACCATTCACGTAGATCGGCTCGGAACGCAGCAAGGCGCCATACCACTTGGGTATCACGGCCGCATACGCGCCTTCCGGGTCCTGACGCGGGCCAAACACGTTAAAGTAGCGCAATCCTATCGTTTCCAGGCCATAGCAGCGGCCGAACACGTCCGCATACAACTCATTGACGTACTTGGTCACTGCGTACGGCGACAGCGGCTTGCCGATACGGTCTTCGATCTTTGGCAGGCCAGGGTGATCGCCATAGGTTGAACTGGAGGCGGCAAAAACGAAACGGCTGACCTTGGCGTCGCGGCTCGCCACCAGCATGTTCAGGAAACCGGAGATATTCGTGTCATTGGTGCGAATCGGATTTTCGAGCGAACGGGGCACGCTGCCCAGTGCCGCTTCGTGCAAGACGTAATCGACACCCTCGACCGCGCGTGCGCAGTCGGCCAGTTCACGGATATCGCCTTCGTGGAAACGAAAACGCTGCCATTGCTCCGGCGTCAGCAGTGCCTGCACGCGGTCAAAATTATGACGGTGGCCGGTTTCAAAATTATCCAGGCCCACCACGTTCTGCCCCAGCTTCAGCAATGCCTCTAGCAGGTTCGAGCCAATAAAGCCGGCTACGCCGGTAATCAGCCAGGTCTTGGGTTGGTTGCGCAGCTCGGCGCAGATTTGTTCATATGCTTGCATTAATCTCTTTCACAGTCGCCACAGGGGAATGCCGGCGCTTTCGAACTCGGCCGGCTTGCAAATGCCCTTGACGTCGATCACTACTGCGCCGTCCGCCAGCACCTGCTGGAATTGCGTCACGCTCCAGGCTGCGTATTCATGATGCGCCACAGCCAGTACGGCTGCGTGGGCCGGTTTCAGCTGCGCCAACGGCGTCAGGCTGATGCCATATTCATGTTCCGCTTCGGCCGAATCCGCCTCAGGATCGGTCACTTGCACCGTCACGCCGAACGATTGCAGTTCGCGGATCACATCGATGACCTTCGAGTTGCGCAAATCCGGGCAGTTTTCCTTGAAGGTCAGGCCAAACACGGTCACCGTGGCTTGCGCGACATTGTGGCCGGCACGGATCAGCTGCTTGATCGTCTGCTGGCCGATGTAGGCACCCATGCCATCGTTGATGCGGCGTCCGGCAAGAATGACTTGCGAATGGTAGCCAAGCTTTTCAGCCTTGTGCGTCAGATAGTAAGGGTCGACGCCGATGCAATGGCCGCCCACCAGACCCGGCTTGAATTTCAGGAAATTCCACTTGGTGCCAGCTGCCTCGAGCACGCTGTTGGTGTCGATGCCCATGCGTTCGAAGATCAGCGACAGCTCGTTCATCAATGCGATGTTCAAGTCACGCTGCGTGTTTTCGATCACCTTGGCCGCCTCGGCCACCTTGATGCTGGCGGCCTTGTAGACGCCTGCCGTCACCACCGACGCGTACACGTCGGCAACGATATCGAGGGTGGCCTGGTCTTGGCCGGAAACCACTTTCATAATTTTCGTGAAAGTATGTTCCTTGTCACCTGGATTGATGCGCTCCGGGCTGTAGCCGACGGTGAAATCCACGCCGCACTTCAAACCCGATACGCGTTCCAGGATGGGCACGCACACATCTTCGGTCACGCCAGGATACACCGTCGACTCGTAGACCACGATGTCACCGTGCTTGAGCGCCTTGCCTACCGTTTCCGAAGCGCGCTCCACGGGGGTCAGATCCGGCTGGTGCGCATCGTCCACAGGCGTAGGAACGGCAACGATATGGAAATCGGCCTGCGCCAGTTCCACAGTACTGGAAGTAAACAGGATATCGGAATCACCCAGGTCGGCACCGGTAACTTCATTGGTGCGATCATGACCAGCGCGCAACTCCGTTAGCCGCGTTTCGTTGATATCGAATCCTATGGTGCGCATCTTGCGACCAAACGCTACGGCGACAGGCAAACCAACATAGCCAAGGCCAACTACTGAAATTTTACGATTTTGCATGGATATATAAGGCGATATTGAAGGAAACATGGAGGCTAATTAGGCATCACCGCACAGCGAAATGGCGACCAGCGAAAGAGGAGCCCGTCCGGTATAAATGAGCGTTAGTACCGGACAACATCCGAGACTATAGCAGAATTCATAACCATTCTGCAGTCGTGCGCCTGTCCCGTGCTCGCCTATTGTGAGGCGACACTATGGACCTCGATCCAACTTATTTAATTTCCGTGGTGCAACTGAGACAAATCAGCGGCACCAGAATTCGCATCGCCATACCCTACAAATGACAGCCAGGCCAGCCCTCCCGCCATCGCCATCCAAGCCGGCAAGGCCAATGTCAATCTGCTATGTCCTCTACCCCGCCATCACGCCAGCTGCGTGGCTGCGGTAGCGCCACGCCTTGAGCACAATGAGCAACAACGCCAGCACGGCCAGCAGCAAGCCGCTGGCGATCACGCCCTGCATGCCATAGCGTGCAATGGCCAGGCCGCCCGCCACGGCCCCAACGGTCACACCCAGGTTGATGGCGGCGATATACACGCCGATGGCGAACGCGGGCGCCTCGCGCGCTTCGCTGCTGAGCCACACTTGCGTCACGATCAGGCCGCTCGTATGCGCGGCGCCCCAGAACAGCAGCAGCATGGCCAGTGCCGCCCAGCCGATATCGCCGCCCGCATACTCATACAACAGCCAGTACGCCAGCCCCAGCAGCACGGGCTGCAGCACCACCGTGCGCAGCACGTGCGTGCCCAGCTGGCGCCCCGCGAACAGATTACCCGCCACGCCGCCCACGCCAAACACCACCAGCGCCAGCCCCGTCTGGCGCGCCGACAAGCCCGCCACCTGCTGCAGGTACGCGGCCGCATATGCATACACGGCAAACATGGCGGCAAAGACGAACACGGCGGCGGCAATGGTGAACCACAGGGCGGGGTTGCGCAGCACGGCCAATTGACGGCCATACGCCAGCGGCGCTTCCTGCGGCGTGTCGGGCAGGAACAGGTACAGCCCCAGCGCCGCCAGCGCATTGACGAGCGCGCAAGCGAGGAACGATGCCTCATAGCCAGACTGCGCGGCGATCCAGGTGGTGAGCGGGATGCCCAGCACCATGCCCATGCTGGTGCCCGTGAACGCATGCGCGCCGGCCCGCGCCGCTTGCTGCGGCGGATACAGGGCGGCGGCGGCCACCATGGCCAGCGAGAAATACACGGGGTGGAACAGGGCCGGCACCACGCGCAACGCCAGCAGCCACCCGAAGCGCGGTGCATACGCCGAGGCCACGCTGGCCAGCGCGAACACCAGCAGGGAGACGATCAGCACCGGTTTGCGGCGCCAGCGCGTGGCCAGCAGCACGAGGAAGGGACCGCCCACGGCGATCACCAGTGCGAACAGGCTCACCAATGAGCCCGCCTGCGCCGCCGTCACGCCAAAGCGCTGCATAATCATCGGCAAGATGCCGACCACGCCAAACTCGATGCAATACACGCCGAACAGGCCCAGCGCGAGGAAGACGATAGGCCTCATTGCCCTTGCCCCACGCCATACACTGCCTGGCACAGTTCCGTGACAAACGGCCCCGCCATGCCTTCCAGCGCCGTATTCGTGAACGCCACCACCGACAGTTCGCGTGCCGGGTCGACAAACCACGAGTGGCCATACGTGCCGCCCATGCGCCACGTGCCCGCCGCTTCCGGCGTGGCGGCCAGTTGCGGATCGGTCAATACGGTAAATCCCAGGCCGAAGCCACGACCGGGCCAGAACGGCAAGTCGAACGCAGCAGTCTGATTTTCTCCCAGCTGGCGTGCCAGCGCAGGCGGCAACAGCGGTGCGCCGCCCTGGCGCAAGGTTTCCAGCAGGCGCATGAAGTCGGGCGCCGAGCCGAGCATGCCGGCGCCACCCGATGGATAAGCGTGCGCATCGCGGGCACGGGCCGGAGATAAAGTAAAACCTGCCATGCCGTCGAGAAACGGCAGATGCTCTTCGCCCTCGTCGCGCAAACGCCGCGGCTGCAATTCTCCCGCTGCGCGGTCCGCATACGCGACGGCCAGGCGCGCCGCATCCGTGCATATAAAACCCGTGTCGCGCATGGCCAGCGGCGCCGTCACGAGCAGCGCCACGGCTTGCGCCAGCGGCAAACCAGTCACCGCTTCGATCACGGCGCCCAGCACGTCGGTGGCGATCGAATACGCCCAGCGCTCGCCGGGCGCATACGCGAGCGGCACGGTGGCCAGGCGGCGCAGATTGTCTGCCAGGGAAATACGGGACGCATCCATGCCGTCGGACACGCCCGCCTGCGCATACGCGCCGCCCGGCGGCTGGAAAAAGCCATAGTCGAGCCCTGCCGTGTGCGTAAGCAAATGCCGCACGGTGATGGCCGCCACGGCGCCGTCCGGCTGGCACGGCGTGAAATACGGCAGCCAGCGCGCCACCAGATCGTCGAGGCCCAGGCGATGCTGCCCCACCAGCGCCAGCGCGGCCGTGGAAACGATGGGTTTGCTGACGGAGGCCAGGCGAAAGACGGCATCCTCGCGCATGGGCGTGCCCGCCTCGCGGTCCAGGTAGCCTGCAGCGCGGCGATAGATTTCCTGGCCACGCTGGCACACCAGCACCACGGCGCCCACCAGGCGCTGCTGCTGCAAGACGGCATCGAGCAAGGGATCGATGCGGGCGGACAAGGCCGCGGGAGAGAAGTTGTACATCATGGCGTAGCCTTTCAAATGATCAGGCTGCCAAGGTAAGCCAGGCGCGATCAAAGAAAAACAGGCTATAGTTTCTGTCTGTGCGGACGTTGGCATCCGCAATCAGTGATGACAAGGGACGACATGGATAACCTGGCGGGATTCACGGCCTTCGTGCAGGCGGCGGAAACGCGCAGTTTCGTGGCGGCGGGCCGGGTGCTCGGTATTTCCGCCTCGGCCATCGGCAAGAGCATCGCGCGGCTGGAAGCACGCCTGGGCGTGCGCCTGTTTCACCGCAGCACGCGCAGCATTGCGCTGACCAGCGAAGGCACGGTATTCCTCGAACGCTGCCGGCGCATCCTGGGCGAGATCGAAGCGGCCGAGCTGGAGTTAACGAACAGCAAGAGCGCACCACAAGGCCGGCTGCGCGTCAGCCTGCCACAGGTGGGCAGCTTGCTCAATCCCGTGCTGGCGGCCTTTGCGCGCGCCTATCCGCAAGTGGAACTCGACCTCGATTTCAGCGACCGCCGGGTCGACGTGATCGAGGAAGGCTACGACGCCGTCGTGCGCGCGGGCGAAAGCGCCGACAGCCGTTTGATGAGCCGCCAACTGGGCCAGTTCCAGTTGCAGCTGGTGGCCGCACCCGCCTACCTGGCGCGGCACGGCACACCAGCCTTGCCCGCCGAGCTGGCGCAGCACACTTGCCTGCTGTACAAATTTCCCAGCAGCGGCAAGATCGAAGCCTGGCCCCTGCCCGAGTGGCCGGCCCTGCACGCGGCGGGCTTGCCGGCACTACTCAACTGCAACAATGTGGAGACCCTGCTGCACTTTGCCGAAAGCGGCCTGGGCATCGCCGCCCTGCCCGACTTTGCCGTGCGCGCGGCGCTCGCCGCAGGCCGCTTGCAGCCGGTGCTGGACGCGCACCGCCAGCACGACGGCGCCTTGCGCATCCTGTGGCCCAGCAGCCGCCACCTGACGCCGAAACTGCGCGCCTTCATCGATTTCCTGGCCACCCACGTGTTTCCGGAAAACTGAGCCCGCATCCAGCGCCGCGCGCGTTGTTTCCACACGACAACTTATTTAAATTGCTACCATTTTTAAAACTTTTCACGGACTTGATACAAGTTTTTATATTGCAGTGCGAAATTTTGAGGAACAATTACAGACTCGCCGCCCTTACGTATAAACCCGTAGTCCTGGCTTGTCGACGTTTTCCCTCACTTCCGCAATACGAAAGCAATCATGTCACTCACACAATTCAAAATCGGCACCCGGCTCGGGATCGGATTTGCTGTCGTCCTCGGCCTGCTGGTGGCCGTCTTGCTCGTCGGCCTGTATTCCATGGGCCAACTGAGCGCACGCACCCACGACATCGTGGCCGACAAGAACGTCAAGATGGCTGCGGCCAACACCATGAGCGACAACGTGCGCAACATTACCCTGGCGATCACCAGCGTGGTGGTGGCGCCGACGGAAGCGCTGGTACAGGCGGAACTGGCGAAAATCGGCGAGTCGCGCAAGAAATACGGCGCCGCCAAGGAAACCTTGCAAAAGAAAATCTCGACGGACAAGGAAACGGCGCTGATGGCCGAACTGGACGCCGCCTTGAAATCGGGCGCGCCGCTGAACAACAAGGTCATCGAGCTGCGCAATGCGGGCCAGACGGAAGAGGCGATCGCCTTTTTGACGCAGCAGGCGGCACCCAGCCTGAAGATCGTGCTGGGCGCGCTCGACAGCCTGGTCGCGTATGAAGCCGAGCAGGCGGCGCAAGCGGCGACGGATGCCGAAACACTGAGCGCCAGCGCGCGCGCCTACATGATCATCCTGGGCAGCGTGGCCGTGTTGCTGGGCGCTTTTGTTGCCTGGATCATCACGCGCTCGATCACCCAGCCCATCAATGCGGCCGTCAGCGTGGCCGAAACCGTGGCGTCCGGCGACTTGTCTTCGCACATCGTCGTCAATTCCAGCGATGAAACGGGCCGCCTGCTGGGTGCCCTGAAAGCCATGAACACCAGCCTGCTGGGCGTGGTGGCGCAAGTGCGCCACGGCACGGAGGCGATTTCCACGGCATCGAGCGAAATTGCCGCCGGCAACCTCGACCTGTCGTCCCGCACGGAAGAGCAAGCCAGTTCGCTGGAAGAGACGGCGTCGGCCATGGAAGAACTGACCTCGACCGTGAAACAGAACGCGGACAATGCGCGCCAGGCGAACCAGCTGGCGAAAAGCGCGTCGGAAGTGGCCGTGCGCGGCGGCAGCATCGTCTCGCAAGTGGTCGACACCATGGGCACCATCAACGAATCGTCGAAGAAAATCGTCGACATCATCGGCGTCATCGACGGCATCGCCTTCCAGACCAACATTCTTGCCTTGAACGCGGCCGTGGAAGCGGCGCGCGCGGGCGAGCAGGGACGCGGCTTCGCCGTGGTGGCAACAGAGGTGCGCAACCTGGCGCACCGCTCGGCCTCGGCCGCCAAGGAAATCAAGGAACTGATCGCCGCCTCGGTGGCCAACGTGGACACGGGTTCGCGCCTCGTCAATGAAGCGGGCCAGACCATGGGCGACATCGTCGACAGCATCGTGCGCGTGACCGACATCATGGGAGAAATCACCTCCGCCACGCACGAGCAGACCATCGGCATCGAGCAGATCAACATGGCCATTGCCCAGATGGATGAAGTGACGCAGCAAAACGCGGCCCTGGTGGAAGAAGCGGCAGCCGCCTCGCAAAGCATGCAGGAACAGGCGGGCGAGCTGGCGCACGTGGTGGGATTCTTCAAGACAGGCAACCATGTCGCCAGCGCAGCCAGGCTGACGCCTGTGCGCACAGCAGCGGTAGCGGCCGCCATCGCACGCCCCGCAGCCAAGCCCGCACCCGCGCGCCAGGCCGTGGCAGCCGCACCGGCACGCCGCAGCAATGCGGCTGCCGAGAGCGAATGGGAAGAGTTTTAAGTAATAGCAGCAAGCTCCAGACATGTAAGCCAGGCAGGAAGTTGCTGCCTGGCTTTTTTTCGTCCGCCATCGCCACTTTTTTTGCGGCAAAGCCCGCGCAATAGGCGAAAGTGCAAAACACGCGCCGCGCATACCCTTTACAATCCTCGCTCGCTTTACAAAATATTGGTCATCATGAATCAGGCAGAACAGCAGCGCCTCCTGGCTATCCTGGAGTATTGGCACAAGATCGAATTCTTTATCCCGTTTGACCTGAATCAAATCACGGACGTTGAAGACCAGTCCACCGTGCGTCTCCTGCACCGCGAACAGCTGGCGCAATTGCCGCTGCAGTTCGCCACGCAATGGCAAGTCCCGTCCGACCGCGAGATCGACGGCTTCTCGCTGTTCCTCGGCGTGTTCGACAAGGCGGAAATCAACAAGGCTTGTCCACCGGCCAACGGCCCGGAAAACATCGCCGACACAGAAAAAACAGAGCTGCTGGGACGCTCGTGCTTTGCCCGCCTGAATCTCAATGCGCTGGGCGAGCCGCAATTCGATCCCGTTTCCGTGTCGACGTTGCCGTGGGCCCTGGGCCGCGCGCGCACGCCGGACTGGTCGGGCCTGAGCCTGGACGCCTTCAGCGACAGCCAGCTGGCGCTGCAAGACAGCTTGCGCAATTTCGCGGCAAGCCGCGCCGCGCAGCAAGTGACGGACGAGGCGGGCAATGTCTCATCGCCCCTGTCCGGCATGGAAATCGCGGCCCTGGCCGACCTGCTGCGCGACTGGGCCGGTTTCCACCCGGCCGCCGGCCAGCCGCTGGCCGTGCTCGAATTGCGCACGCGCAAGAAACGCGCCGCCGTGGCGGAAACCGACCTGGCTGAGGCCAGCCAGAACCGCAGCCTGGACTTCGGCGACGCGGTGGAACCATCGATCGATATCCTCAACAGTTTTTACCTCGACGACCTGGAGCAGATCATCCGCGCCGTGCGCGGCGGCAAGCTGCCCGCCACCGTCGCCGCCTACCTGACGCCGCTGGCGCAGGATGAGCGCATCGACCTGTACAGCCCGGCTGGACGCCAGGCGCTGGCCGCCATGCTCAATCCGGGCAATATGAACCGCGGCCACTGGCTGGAAGACGCCAGCTACGCCATGAGCCTGATGCAGCAGTTCGCCATCCATGGCGCGCGCACGGGCTTGAGCGAACGCGGCATCTTTTCCGTCAATGGCCCGCCGGGCACGGGCAAGACGACCTTGTTGCGCGAATTGTTCGCTGACAACATCGTGCGCCGCGCCAGCGTGCTGTCCTGCCTGGACCGCGCCGGCGACGCCTTCATCGGCAAGGTGGCCGTGGCCTTCGAAGGCGTGCGCGACCCGATCACCATCGCGCGCTTGCGCCCGGAACTGACGGGCTTTGAAATGGTCGTCGCCTCGTCGAACAATGCGGCGGTGGAAAACATTTCAGGTGATTTACCTAAGCCCAAGCAGCTGGGCAAGGAATGGGCACGCACGCGTTACTTTGAAAGCGTGGCGCGCCGGGTCGTGGCCGACGGCAATGGCGCCAACCGCGCTCTGGCCGAACAAGAGGCGCCATGGGGCTTGATGTCCTGTGCGCTGGGCAATAGCGCGAACCGCCGCCGCTTCGTCAGCAATTTCTATGACGACGACTGGGATAAAACCACGGCGCGCAAGACGCCGAACGCACAGAATATCCGCCAATGGCTGGCCAGCTATCAGGGCGTCAGCTTCGCCCAGGCGGCGCGCGAGTTTCGCGAGACGGAACACGTGGTGGAAAAGGCCCTGGCCGAGCACGCCCAGTACGCTGCCCTGTGGCAAGCCGTGGGCACTTGCACGGAAGCCGACTTCATTGCGGCCAGCCAACAGGCGCTGATCGCTGCGGAGCAAGAAATGGATGCGGCGAATGGCGCCCTGTCCGGCGCGCTGGCGCAGCAGGACACCCTGCTGGCCAGCAAGAAGGAATTGCTGGAAGAGGAACGCCTGGTGGCGCTGACGCAGCCCGGCTTTTTCGCCCGCCTGTTCCGCACGGCCCCGGCGCGCGCCTACAAAGATGCCGTAATCGCCAATGCCGAGGCGCAGCGCCAGGCCGCGCGCGACGTGTCCGCCATCAAGCTGCTGCTGAAAGGCGAGCTGGAACCGCGCTGCGAGCGCGCCCGCAACAGCCTGCACATCGCCCTGCGCACGGCGCAATCGCGCCAGCGCGAATGGGATGACAGCACGGAACTGCTGCGCCGCGCGCGCATGCGTTTCCCCACCATCATCGCCCCGGCCACCCTGGACGAGCTGGACGGCGACGCGCTGCAAATTGGCGGCCTGTGGCATGAACCGGCGCTGGCGCGCCTGCGCTCGCGCCTGTTTGCCAAGGCCCTGGCCCTGCATGAAGCGTGGCTGGCGGAAGTGGCGAAGAAGGGCGGGCCCGGCTTTGGCGGCAACTTGCTGGCCGTGTCGAAATTGCTGAAAAACAAGCGCGCCTACGACCAGTCGCACATCGCCATGGTCTGGCACAGCCTGTTCATGGTGGTGCCTGTCGTGTCGACCACGTTCGCCTCGTTCGCGCGCCAGTTCCAGGGCATGGGCCCCGAATCGCTGGGCTGGCTGTTCATCGATGAAGCGGGCCAGGCCGTGCCGCAAGCGGCGCTGGGCAGCCTGTGGCGTGCCAAGCGTGCCGTCGTCGTGGGCGACCCGCTGCAGATCGAACCCGTGTTCACGGTGCCGGGCCGCCTCGTGCAAACCTTGTCCGCCCTGTCGCCGCACACGCAGGATGGCAGTTACGCGCCAACTTCCGTTTCCGTGCAGACACTGGCCGACAAGGCCAACCGTTATGGCGCAGTCGTCGGCGCCGGCAGCGCCCAGCCGCTGTGGATCGGCAGCCCCCTGCGCGTGCACCGCCGCTGCGTGGAACCGATGTTTTCACTGGCCAACAGCATCGCCTATGAAGACAAGATGGTCTATGGCTTGAGCGACCGCACGCCGCCGGACGGTGCACGCGGCCTGACGCGTGGCCCCAGCCGCTGGATCGACGCTCTTGGTCCCGTCAGCTACAAGCAAGTGGTGCCCGTGCAGCTCGATTTCGTGCTGGAAGTGCTGCTGAAACTGTATCGCCGCGACGGCAAATTGCCCGACATGTATGTGATTACGCCGTTCAAGGCGGTGCGCAACGAATTGCGCTCGCGCATCGTCGATATGGACTGGGACCGTCGCCTCGGCTACGGCAAGGCACCGACGGCGCGCGAATTGCGCCAATGGAGCAGCCAGATGGTGGGCACCGTGCACACCTTCCAGGGCAAGGAACAAAGCGTGGTGATGCTGGTCCTGGGCGCCGACGACAGCACGGCCGGTGCCGCACAATGGGCGGCGGCCACGCCAAACCTGCTCAATGTCGCCCTGACGCGCGCGCAACACTATGTGTACATCGTCGGCAACCCCTTGCTGTGGGGACAGTTGCCGCACTTTGCACCGGCGTGCGCGCAATTGCCGCATACGGGCATGCATGAGTTTTTGGTGGAGATGGGGTAACGGCCCCGAGACCATGCGGAACCACGTAATCCGACAATATTATTGGCGGCTCTTGTCGGATTACGCGTGGCTTCGCCTCGCTAATCCGACCTACCCTGCGCCGGAATGCGGCGTAGGTCGGATTAGCGTAGCGTAATCCGACACCACCCCAGTCAATTACGCCGGGAAAACGAGGGTAAATGTCGTGGCGGCCGCGTCGGATGCGACCGTCGCGCTGCCGCCGTGCAATTGCAGGATGGCCGTGACGATGGCCAGCCCTAATCCTGTGGAGGCGGCCGAGTCGCTGCGGGCCGGGTCGGCGCGGTAAAAACGCTCGAACAGGTGCGGCAAATGGCGCGCGGGGATGGCGGGGCCGAGGTTGCTCACGCTCAGTTCCACGCCCTCCTTCGTCGCATGCGAACGTAACAGTATCGTGCTGCCCGGCGCCGCATGGCGGATCGCATTCGACAGCAGATTGCCCAGCGCGCGGCGCAGCAGTTGCGGCTCGGCCATCACCGTGCCGCTGCCGTGGCAAGCCAGCGCCAGCTCGCGTTCTTCGGCCAGGCCCTCAAAGAAATCGGCCAGGCGCAAAAACTCGTCCTGCACGGGCAAGGTCTGCTTGACGAGCACCATTTCATCCTGCTGCGCGCGCGCCAGAAACAGCATGCTGTCGATCATGCGCGACAGCCGTTCCAGCTCTTCCACATTCGACGACACCAGCTGTTCATACTCTTGCGCACTACGGGGGCGAGCCAGCATGACCTGGCTTTGCCCCAGCAGATTGGTGACGGGCGTGCGAAATTCATGCGCCAGGTCGGCGGAAAACTGCGACAGCCGCGCATAGCCTTCCTGCAGCCGCGCCAGCATGGCGTTCAAGGCCTGGATCAGGGGCAGCAATTCCGTGGGCGCATCGCGCGCCTCCAGTTGCTGGCCCAGCTTGCCGGGCCGCACCAAGGCCGCATGCGCGGCAATATTGCGCAGCGGACGCAATCCCCGCAACAGCATCACGCTGGCCAGCAAGGCCGCCACCAGCGCGCTGATGGCAACCGACACGACGATCTGCCAGCGGTAGGCGGCAAACATGGCCGTGCGGTCGCCGTAGACGCGGGCCACGGAAATGTCGGCCATCTGCGCCGGGTCGCCGATGCGCGCGCTGGCCGCCACGACCCTGGCCGGATAGCCGTCGCGGCTGGTCCAGCTGACGATGTCGCTGTTGGTCACGGGTGCATCGACGGCCACGGGAACAGCATGCGCCACCGTCTCTCCATGCGGATTGACATCGATCAAACGCGTGCCATCGGCGCGCACGATGCGCACCAGCGAGTTTTCTTGCCCGCTCATGGTGTCGCGGAAATACTGGGGCCGCTCGCGGATGATGTCGAGGGTGCCCGCATTGCCCAGCAATTGCTGGATCTGGCGCAATTTTCCCAGCAATAAAATATCGTCGCGGCGCTCGATTTCCGCCACAAAAGAGCGGTACAAATGCATGCCCAGCCCGGCCGACACGAGCGCCACGATCAGCACGAAGACGAGCGTGACGCGCAAGGTCAGCGAGCGGCGCAGTTCTGCCAGCTTCATGCGGCCGCGCCGCTGTCTGGAGCGGATGGCGCGCGCAATTCGCAAACATAGCCCATGCCCCGCAAGGTGTGGATCAGCTTGGGTTCGAACGGATCGTCGAGCTTGCTGCGCAGGCGGCGGATGGCCGCGTCGATGACGTTGGTGTCGCTCTCAAAATTGATGTCCCACACTTGCGAAGCGATGATGGAGCGCGACAAGACCTCGCCCTGGCGCCGCGCCAGTAAATGCAGCAAGCCGAATTCCTTGGCCGTCAGGGTGATGCGCTGCCCTTGCCGGCTGACCTTGCGTTTCATTACGTCGATTTCCATGTCGCCGATGCGGATCACGTCATCTTCACGCGGCGGCCCGCGCCGCAGCAAAGTGCGGATGCGCGCCACCAGTTCGGCAAACGCGAACGGTTTCACCAGGTAATCGTCGGCGCCCAGTTCCAGCCCTTTCACACGGTCCTGCACTTCGTCGCGCGCCGTGAGGAAAATCACGGGCACATCCGCGCCGCCTTCCTGCAAGCGCAGCGCGCGCAGCACTTGCCAGCCATCCATGATGGGCAGCATGACGTCGAGCACGATCAAGTCGGGCGCGTCCGAACTCGCCATGTGCAAGCCGTCGCGGCCGTTGCGCGCCAGGCTCACCGTGAAGCCGGACTCGGCCAGGCCACGCAGCAAATAGTCGCCCGTCTTTGGTTCGTCTTCAATCACGAGGATGCGCATGGCCGCTTTCTAAAAGAATATAAAACCATTTTACGCCGCGCGCAGACGGCCGCGGATGATAAAAATGTCATGTGGCGATCATCTTCTCGTAGGGTAACACTGGCCATACTGGCGTCACTTTATTCAACGGACCGCCCCATGAAAACCCTGTTACTCGGCAGTACCCTGCTGTGCCTGCTGGCCAGTCCCGCCCACGCTCAATTGCGCAAAGTCGATGAGCTTTCTCTGGCAGCGGCCAACAAGCTGGCCGATGCGGCCATGGCCGCTTGCCAGGCGCAAGGACGGCACATCGTCGTCACCGTACTGGACCGTGGCGGCAATATCGTGACGGTGCAGCGCGCCGATGGCGTCGGGCCGCACAACACGGAGGCCAGCCGGCGCAAGGCCTACACGGCCCTGTCGGCGAAAAACGATACCCAGGCACTGGCCGTGGCCGCGCGCGGCAATCCCGACATGGCCAATTTGACGACACTGCCGGAACTGTTGCTGCTGGGCGGCGGCCTGCCCTTGCGCGCCAGGGGCGAAGTGGTCGGCGCCATCGGCGTCGCCGGTGGCGGTGGCGCCCTGCAAGACCGCGCCTGCGCCCAAGCCGCCCTGGCGGCCATTCCCGAACTCGATTCCCCCACCCTTTGAAAGAGACAATGATGACCTATTTGAAAAAAATCAGCGCCGCCCTGGCCTTCGCCAGCCTGTCGGGCATGGCCCTGGCCGCCGCCAATCCCTTGAGCGTGCACATCCTCGACCTGCAGAGCGGCCAGCCGACGGCGGGCGTGACGGTGACCCTGGAGCAAAAGAAGGACCATGACTGGAAACAATTAAGCAGTGGCGTGACGAATGCGCAGGGGCGCATCGCAGCCATGTATCCGGTGGATGCGCCCATGCAGGCGGGTGATTACCGCATCGTGTTTAAAACAGGCGAACACTATGCGCGGCTGAAACAGGAAACTTTTTTCCCGGAAATTCCCGTGCAATTTCACGTGGAAAAGACTGACCAGCACTATCACATACCGTTGCTGCTCAGCCCTTTCGGCTTTTCCACGTATCGCGGTAACTGACCGTTGATCAGGCTAGCGTCTTGGCCGTCTGCCCGAACAGCACGCTTTTCGCATCGCCGCTGACGGTGGGCTGCACGTTGATTTCGGCCGCGCGGGCATACGCGCGCACGGTGGCGGGACGGGCGGCAATGGCCGCGAACCAGCGTGCCAGGTGCGGAAAATCCTCCAGCTTCTGGCGCTGGCGCGCGTGCGGCACGATCCACGGGTAGATCGCCATGTCGGCGATGGAATACGTGTCGCCGGCCACGAATGCACGGTCGGCCAGGCGCTTGTTCAGCACGCCGTACAGGCGGTTCGTTTCATTGACGTAACGCGTGATGGCATACTCGATGGGCTCGGGCGCATATTGCACGAAATGGTGATTTTGTCCGGCCATGGGGCCAAGACCGCCCATTTGCCAGAACAGCCATTGCATGACTTCGGCGCGCCCGCGCACGTCGGCCGGCAGGAACTGCCCGCTTTTCTCGGCCAGGTATTGCAAAATCGCCCCCGACTCGAACAGGGACAGGGGCACGCCGCCATCTTCCGGGGCCTGGTCGACGATGGCGGGGATGCGGTTGTTGGGCGCGATGGCAAGAAACTCGGGCTTGAACTGCTCGCCCTTGCCGATATGTACGGGAATGATGTTATAGGGGATGCCCGCTTCTTCCAGGAACATCGTCACCTTGTGCCCGTTGGGCGTGGTCCAGTAATACAGGTCGATCATCGTCGTCTTTCAGCTCGTTGGCATGGGGAGGGCGTAACTATTGTCGCGCCGCAACTGGTGTGCATGGATATAATGCCACGTAAGCGAAAAACAAGACGGCACCCAGGCGGCGCAAGCTTGCACTCGCCCCGTCACGCAGGCATCCCGACATTCCAGTGCACAAACAAAGAAAGCCGACCATGCGCAAACTCCTGATCGTCACGCTGTCCGTCCTGCTGTCAGGCTGTGTCCAGGACTTCGCCATCTACATGTTCGATGGGCAAGAGCATTCCCTGACCGTGCGCCGCCAGCAACGTTATTTTTGGCAAGATAGCGTGGAAGTGCAGCTGATGGCCACCAATTTGCCGCAATGCCAGCGCCTGCATATCCTGTCCACCGATGCACCGGCCGACATCACCGTCGAGCTGTTTGCGGCCGGCGATGGCTTGTGGAATATCCGCATGGGCAAGCAGTTGTGGCAGGCGGAAACGAACACCTGCAATGAGCTGACGGAAATGGAAAACGACCCGAAAGCCGACCTGGGCCAACCGGTCGGGCAATTCGTGGTCGTCGATGACAAGCTGGAATTCGAGCCGGCGCCGCCAGCGGCGGCGCCAGCCCAGTAAATCAGCGCGCCGCCAGGCTGCGCAGCGGCTTTTTCGCCACGGCGCGTGGCGCGCCAGCCGAACTGCCCGCCAGGCGCGACGCCGTCGCCGGCTCCTGCGCCGACAGCTTGAAGCGCGTCACCAGTTGCGCCAGCACGGCCGCCTGGTCCTGCATGCTGGCCGCCGCTGCCGCCGCCTCTTCCACCAGTGCCGCATTTTGCTGCGTCACGCTATCCATTTCCGTGATCGCCTGGTTGACGTGGCCGATGCCCGTGCTTTGCTCGTGCGAGGCGGCCGTGATGTCAGCCATGATGTCGGTCACGCGCGACACGGAAGCCACCACCTGATCCATGGTCGTGCCCGCTTGTGCGACGAGGGCGCTGCCGGCCGCGATGCTGTCGACGGAAGCGCCGATGAGTTCCTTGATTTCCTTCGCCGCGCCCGCCGAGCGCTGCGCCAGGTTGCGCACTTCCGACGCCACCACGGCAAAGCCGCGGCCCTGCTCGCCGGCGCGTGCCGCTTCCACCGCCGCATTCAAGGCCAGGATATTTGTCTGGAAGGCGATGCCATCGATGACGCCGATGATGTCGACGATCTTGCGCGACGAGGCGTTGATAGTGTCCATGGTGCCGATCACTTGCGCCACCACGGCGCCGCCCTGGCGCGCCACGGCCGAGGCGGACTGCGCCAGTTCATTTGCCTGCACGGCATTGCCCGCGTTTTGCGTCACGGTCGAGGTCAATTCCTCCATCGAAGCCGCCGTTTCTTCCAGCGAACTGGCCTGCATTTCCGTGCGTGCCGACAAGTCCATATTGCCGCTGGCAATCTCGCTCGATGCCGTGGCGATCGTTTCGGCGCTGTGACGTATCTCGCTGATCGCGTCGACCAGGTTGGCCTGCATGGTTTTCATCGCATACAGCACGCTGTGCCGGTCGTTGGCATGCGTGCGCACGACGCCGCTCAAGTCGTTATTCGCGATCTGGGCAGCCACGTCGGCCGCATATTCGGGATCGCCGCCCAGCGCATGGCGCAGGCTGCGGTTGATCGCCACGACGACGGCGGCCAGCAAGCCGCACACCAGCAGCAGTACGCCCAGCGAGGTGATCAGCGACTGGCGGAAGGCCGCGTCGATATCGTCCATGTACACGCCCACCACGATGGTCCAGCTCCACGGCTTGTAGGCCACCACGCGGCTCATCTTCGGTTCGGCGTTCTTCTGGCCGGGACGGGGGAAGTAATAGTGGACGAAGCCCTTGCCCGCATCGCTCTTGCCGACGGCAACGATGTCGCGGTACAGATAGGTGCCGTTGGCATCTTTAAAATCCGACATGTTCTTGCCGTTGGTTTGCGGCGCGGCGGGATTCATCACGACAACGGCATCGAGGTTGATGATGGACAAATAACCAGTCTCGCCAAAGCGCATGCTCTTGATGACGGCCGTGGCCTGCTTCTGCGCTTCTTCCGGCGTCAGGGCGCCGCTGGCGGCCAGGTCGCCGAACATCTTGACGGCGCCCAGGCCCAGATCGGCGGCATTGCTCAGGTCGGCGCTGCGCTCTTCGATGCGGATCTTGCGAATTTCCAGCGCGTTATAGACAAAAATAACGGTGATGCATAACAGGCTGCAAATCAGGGGGATCCATAACTTCTGCTGGAACGTCAATTTCTTCATGCTGTGTCTCCAACTCTCTATTGTGCGGCGAAGGGGCGTGGCCTGCTTCCAGCTCTGCAGGCCAGGAATGCGGCGGCGACGGTGCTCTGGCGGCACCGTTCAGACGTCTCCAGCATACGCTCGAACGACCGATATTTACAATGCCAGAAGGCAATGATTTTGGCCTGGTGTTGTTAAAGCGTTGAGACAATTGATGAGAATTGATGCTGCATTGCGGCAAAAAAGCATGCAGATAGGCGCAGGCAAGGCAGGCGGGGGTGGCGTGCGTGTGTCAAAATGCACGCCGTATACTTGACGAATCACGATGAATCACGAAAGCACAGCATGACCAAGAATGAAGCCATGAAACGCATCAACGACCGCCTGGGCAAACCCACCCTGACGGACAAGAACACGCATTTTGCCAGCGTCGCCAGCTATGGCACAGACGAAGGCTGGTGGCTGAAGATCCCTTTTCTCACCTTCAAGCAGGAATTGCACTTCATCCTCAACAATGAGAAAACGAAAAGCTTCCAGCACCTGAAAATCGGCGCCAGCCAGATCCTCAGCCCCGGCATGAGGTTCCGCAGCACGGGCGGCGCCGCCGACGCCTTCATGTCGGCCTCGGCGCCGAAACGCCTGGTCGACTTGCTCGATGGCGGCAGCAAGTACAATTTTACAAAACACTTCGTCAACGATTATCGCTACTGATGCATAGCCGTGTTGCCTGACGGCAGTTGCGGCGGCAGCCAGGCCTTCAGCAAATGCTGCGCGATGTCGAGCGCGTCGTCGCGGCTGGTACCGAAATGCAGGGGATAGCCCCAGAACTGGCCGAACAGGACGGCGAAGGCCTTGCCGGCCAGGCGCTTCGCGGCGCTCGGTTCGACCAGCACCATGCCCTGGATATACGCGCGCAGGGCGGCCTTGTGCCGCTTCATCCACAGTACGGCGCGCTTGCGCTCTTCCTGCGGATGCGCATGCCCCTCTTCGTCCAGGCCCTCTTCGCTGAGGATGACAAACGCCTGCTGGCGCGCCAGCAAGTTCTCGAACTGGGCGAACAAGGCATCGTCGGGGCTGCTGGAGGCGCCGTCGCGGCGCATCCAGACGAGGGGGAAATCGGTGATATCGAGTTGCATGGGAGACTCCTTCAAGGGGTGGCCGTTCCTCCTTACCTTCATCAGAACACGGGCGGCGGCGGTTACCGTTGAAGCGGGGCGGCGGATGCCCATACGATAGCGTTGGCGGCATGGCGCGTCATTGCATAAAATGGCCACAATATTATTCAATCCAGCCAAAGTCTTCCCATGCCCCATCCCCTCTTGCCCAGCATGCTGATGGCCCACCTGGGCCTGGACACCGGCGCCTCCATCATCGATTTCGACGTCGATGGCGTGCTGCGTCCCTTGTTGGCCGTGGGCCTGGCCAGCGTGCCCGAGGATGCGGAACAGGCGCCGCACCAGCACCGCAAGGGGCAGCTGCTGTATGCCACGCGGGGCGTGATTCATTGCGAGGTGGAAAGCGGCGTGTGGATCGTGCCGCCCCAGTGCGCCGTGTGGATACCGGGCGGCCTGATGCATGCCGCGCAGGGCGTGGGCGAGGCGCAATGCTATTGCCTGTTTGTCGAGCCGGCCATGGCACCGGCCTTACCCACCGTCTGCTGCACCGTAGCCGTCTCGCCCTTGCTGCGCGAACTGATCGCCAAGGCGGCCTGCTTTCCCACCCTGACCGCGCTGCACGGCGCGCAGGAACGCCTGGTGGCCACCCTGCTCGATGAGTTGGCCTCGGCGCCGGTGGAAGACTTGCATTTGCCGATACCGCGCGATGCGCGCCTGCGCCGCCTGGCCGCCCTGCTGCTCGCGCAACCAGCCGATAAAAGCACCCTGGCCGAATGGGCCAGGCGCATCGGCATGAGCGAGCGCAGCATGACCCGCCAGTCATTGGAGGAAATGGGCATGAGCGTGGGCCGCTGGCGCCGGCAATTGCACGTCATCCTGGCCTTGCAAGGGCTGGCGCAAGGGCGCAGCGTGAAAGCCGTGGCGCTCGAACTCGGTTATGAAAACACCAGCGGTTTTGTCACCATGTTCCGCAAGGCGGTGGGCAAGCCACCAGCGCGGTATCTGGCGCAACGGGAATCCGGAAGAATATAAAAAAAGGCGGCATCAGCCGCCTTCGTCCTGCATCGTCGCCCAAATAATCAGACTTCGCGCGCCAGGGCCAAAAATTCCGTGCGCAGCGCCAGGTTCGGCTGCATCTCGCCCAGCATCGCCGAGGTGATGGTTTCTTCGCCCGGCGTACGGATGCCGCGGCTTTCCATGCACAGGTGGCGGCAGCGTACGACCACGCCCACCGATTTCGGTTCCAGCACTTCCATCAGGGCATTGGCGATCTGCATCGTCATGCGTTCCTGCACTTGCAGGCGCTTGGAGAAGCAATCGACCAGGCGCGTCAGTTTCGACAGGCCGACGATCTTGCCATTGGGCACGTAGCCGATGGTGGCCTTGCCAAAGAACGGCGCCAGATGGTGTTCGCAATGGCTGTAGACGGGGATGCCGCGTACGACGATCAGCTCGTTATACTGTTCCGCGCCATCTTCAAAGGCTTTCAGCAAGTCCACCGGGTCCTGGCCATAGCCGGACGTCCAGTGCTTCCACGCCTTGGCCACGCGCGCCGGCGTTTCCAGCAAGCCGGGACGCTGCGGATCTTCGCCAAAGCTGCTGATCAGCCGACGCCAGTCGTTTTCGGAGAATTCTTCTTGAGACATGCTACACCACCCTAAAATTTTCAATTGCCGCCAGTATATAGAAAATGCGGCAAGCTGCCTGAGCAGCCCCCGCTTTACGATACTGCCGGCGGGCGGTGCGCCCGCACCAGCAACGCCGAAATCGACACGCTGGAACTGGCTTCCGGCCAGGTATCGCCGGGGCCGAACCAGCGCGCCTCGGCGATCTCGTTCTCGTCCAGACGGATCTCGCCGTCGAGGTAATCGGCCGTAAACGCAATCATCAGCGAGTGGGGAAACGGCCAGGACTGGCTCATGAAGTACTGCAAGTTATGCACGCGCAAGCCCACCTCTTCCATCACTTCGCGGTGCACGGCTTCCTCGATCGATTCGCCCGCTTCCAGGAAACCGGCCAGCGGACTGAAGCGCTGCGATGGCGAATGCTTGTGCATGGCCAGCAGCACGGAATCGCCCTTGCGGATCAGCACCATCATGGCCGGTGAGATGCGCGGATACGCCAGCATGCCGCAGGCGGCGCAAGTAAAACAACGTTCGCCGCGCGTGCGCTGCATGGGCGTGGCGCACACGCCGCAATGGCGGTGCGTGCGCGCCCACTCGGCCAGTTGCACGGCGCGGCTGGCCAGGCCCAGAAAGCCATCATCGACGGCATTAAAGAGCGAGCGCATGGCGTGCCAGGCCAGGGCGCTATCGGCGGGCAGCAGCTCCGCATCCGTCCAGACGGTCTGGCAATAGCGGCCCTGCCACAGGCCCACGGGCTGGGCGCGGCTCAGGTCGATATCGAGCGCGGCCGCCTCGGCGGCCGTGGGCAGGGTCAGCTCAGGCGAGCGCAACAATAAACGCCCGCGGTGAAAGACAAACGTCAGCGTCTCGGTGGCGGCCGGAGCCGGTTCGGGTGGGTCGATCAGGGGGACAAAGGCATCAGGAGTCTGCAGCATGCTGGGCGGAAATTTGTAAAGGTTGCTCATCATACTCCCGCTGCCGGACGCTTGCGCGCATAGCAGCGGCGAAGCTGCAAAGCAAGGATTCATGCGCCATGACAGTGTTTTTTTTGCGGTACATCCAATCCGTTGCGTAAACGATACTGATAACGATTCTCATTTACGAAATAGCGCCCAGTTATTACAATACCGCCTATTCCGTCTCCATCGCCAGCCACTTGCCCGCGTGCCCAAGCACCGCGGCGCAGAGCCAGCCAGGAACTACCAACCTGAACTTATCGAGAGAGCAAGATGGCAATCAAGAGCCGCAAACACGCCGCAACCCGTTTCAACCAGCACATCGGCGCCGCCCTGGCCGTGATGCTGCTGCCCGTCGCCGCCCAGGCGGCCGACCCGGCCGGCCAGAGTGCCCCGGCATCGCAGCAAACCCTGAACGAAATCAAGGTCGTGGGCTCCAAGGAAAATGATTTCAAGGCCGAAAAAGCCTCGTCGCCGAAATACACAGAAGAGCTGGTCAATACGCCGCAAACCATCGTCGTAATCAAGAAGGAATTGATCGAACAGCAAGGCGCGCTGACCCTGACGGACGCACTGCGCAACACGCCAGGCGTCGGCACTTTCTTCCTCGGCGAAAACGGCAACACGAACACGGGCGACGCCGTCTACATGCGCGGTTTCGATTCGTCCGGCAGCATCTATGTCGATGGCGTACGCGATGTGGGCTCCATTTCGCGCGACGTCTTCAACATCGAACAGATCGATGTGCTGAAGGGCCCGGCGGGCACGGACAGCGGCCGCGGCTCGCCCACCGGTTCGATCAATCTGGTCAGCAAGACGGCCAGCATGGAAAACAAGTTCAATTCCCTGCTGACGGCGGGCAGCGGCAAGCAGAAACGCGCCACGGCCGACTGGAACCGCGTCCTCGACAGCGATTCTGGCACGGCCATGCGCCTGAACCTGATGACGCAGGACAGCGGCAACCCGGCGCGCGATGAAGTCACCAATAAGCGCTGGGCCTTCGCGCCCACCGTCACCTTCGGCATCGGCAAACCGACGCGCATCACGGCCAGCTACCTGCACGTGGACCAAAACAACGTGCCCGACGGCGGCGTGCCGACCATCGGCTTGCCTGGCTACTCGACGCCGGACGTCGCCACGAAGGAACAACCGGTCATCCGCACCTTCCTGAACGGCGCCGCCAGGGTCGACACGAAGAATTTCTACGGTTCCACCGCGGACTACGACAAGGTCAAGGCCGACATGGGCACCTTGCGCATCGACCATGATTTCTCGCCCAACGTGCAGCTCCAGAACACCACGCGCTACGGCAAGACCAAGCAGGATTACCTGCTGACGGCCTTCATGGGCAGCATGGCCAACCTGAAGACACCGGTCCCGACCGATCCGTCGACCTGGACCATGGCGCGCTCGCTGCGCACCGTGAAGGATCAGGAAAACACGATTCTGACCAACCAGACCGTGGTCAGCGCACAGTTCGACACGGGCGTGCTGAAGCACTCCGTAGTGGCCGGCGCCGAGTTCACCAGCGAAAAGCAGACCAACTACAGCTATGTGCCTGCCAGCCTGGGTACCTTGCCGGATGCCAATCTGTACCATCCGAATCCGCGTGACACCGTCACCGGCCACAACCCCGTGCGCAGCGGCGCCTTCACGGAAGGCGAAGTCAACACGCAAAGCCTGTATGTGTTCGACACCATCAAGTTCGGCGACAAGTGGATCTTCAACGGCGGCGTGCGCTTCGACCATTTCAACACCAGCTATGACGCCGTCACCCTGCAAACGGCCGTCAAGGCGCCAGCGGTACAGCCATTGCCAGTGGGCACGCCAATTCCTGCTCACATCACCCTGAACGACACCTTCGCCAACGGCAAGATCTCGGCCATGTACAAGCCGACGCCGGACAGCAGCGTATACGCCTTGCTGGCCACGTCGAAGGCGCCGCCAGGCACCAATTTTGCGCTGAGCACCGGCGCCAGCAGCGCGCAAAACCCGAAATATGACCCGCAGGAAACCATCACCAAGGAAATCGGTACCAAGTGGGACTTCCTGAAGCAAAAACTGTCGCTGTCGGCCGCCGTCTACCAGACCACCGTCAAGAATGAGGTGGAACAGGATCCTGTGATCCCGACCATTTATTACCAGACCGGCAAGAAGCGCGTGGAAGGCATCGAAATCGGCGTGGTCGGCGAAGTCATGCCGAACTGGCTGGTCAGCGCTGGCTACACGCGCATGAATACCAAGGTCGAGTCGGGCAAGGTCGTCACGGCCAGCGGCATCAATAACCTCAGCTACACGCCAAAACAGGCGTTCACCAGCTGGACTTCGTACACCCTGCCGTTTGGCCTGAAGATCGGCGGCGGCGCGCGTTACGTGGGTGAAATGCTGCGCGGTACCGATGGCGCCGTCGGCACGCCAGCCCGCGTGGATGCGTACTGGGTTGTCGACGCCATGGCAACCTATACCGTCAACAAAAACCTCGACGTGCAGTTGAACGCCTACAACCTGGCCGACAAGACCTATGTGGCGGCCATCAACAAGTCCGGCTTCCGCTACACGCCAAGTCAGCCCCGTTCGTTCAGCCTGACGGCAAATATCAAGTTCTGAAATCAATAGCATAGAAACTGCGCCACATCGGGCCCCTCTTCGGAGGGGCTTTTTTATTGTCCTGATAATCTTGTCTTTTTGCCGCACCACCACCCTGCCGCGACTAGCGTATGAAAAGTCATACAGCGATCACCCTTCGCGTCCAATATTTCGCGCAAGCACGCCAAATTGCGACATCTAAGCAACAAAAAAGCTTCCTTAAATCAACAACTTAAGAAGTTAGGTCGCAAATTCCCATTTCAGGCATATCCTTTGCTATGTACAGGTTTTGCTGCAAATAATCGCTGGCACGCAAAGGCTTGTTTTTGAGAAATACTGACTCCAAGCTTGAGTTGCTCGCTATCAATAATCCGCTCACAGCGGCGTTTCACCGGAGGAGTCAAAATGAAAAAGAAACGGCCATTAACCCTGTACATCCTGATTGCCATGATCCTCGGCATTGCCGTCGGTTATGGATGCAACACCGCCTTCCCTGATGCCAAGCTCAGCGCTCAGATCGCTGGCAATATTTCCATCGTCACCGACGTCTTCTTGCGCCTGATCAAGATGATCATTGCGCTGCTGGTATTTTCCACGCTGACAGTCGGTATCGCCCACATGGGCGACGGCAAGACGGCGGGCCGCATCGGCTTGAAAGCCATGTGCTGGTTCGTGGTTGCCTCGCTGGTCTCGCTGGCGCTGGGCATGGTGCTGTCGAACCTGATGCAGCTGGGTACCAACCTGGGCCTGCCGCTGCCGGACGTACACGCGTCGACCAATTTGAAAACGGCCGCCTTCACCTTGAAAGATTTCTTCACGCACCTGGTGCCGAAGTCGCCGATCGAGGCCATGGCCAACAATGAAATCCTGCAAGTGCTGGTGTTCTCGATCTTCTTCGGCGGCGCACTGGCCGGCCTGGGCGAATCGGGCAAGACCCTGACGGCCGTTGTCGACCAGCTGGCACAAGTCATGCTGCGCATCACCGGCACCATCATGAACCTGGCCCCGCTGGCCGTGTTCGCCGCCATGGCCTCCGTCATCACCACCCACGGCCTGGGCGTGCTGGTCACGTTCGCCAAGTTCATGGGCGGCTTCTACATAGGCCTGCTGTGCCTGTGGGCCCTGCTGATCGGCGCTGGCTTCGTCGTCATCGGCCCGCGCATCTTCAAGCTCGTCGGCCTGATCCGCGAACCATTCCTGCTGGCCTTCTCGACGGCCAGCTCGGAAGCGGCGTATCCAAAACTGCTGACGGCGCTCGACCAGTTCGGCGTGGACCGCAAGATTTCCAGTTTTGTGTTGCCAATGGGCTACTCCTTCAACCTCGACGGCTCGATGATGTACTGCACCTTCGCCGTGCTGTTCATTGCACAAGCCTACGGTATCGACCTGTCGATCGGCACGCAGATCACCATGCTGCTGCTGCTGATGCTGACCTCGAAAGGCATGGCCGGCGTGCCGCGCGCCTCGCTGGTGGTGATTGCCGCGACCCTGAACCAGTTCAATATCCCGGAAGCGGGCTTGCTGCTGCTGATGGGCGTCGACCAATTCCTCGACATGGGTCGCTCGGCCACCAACGCGGTCGGCAATGCCGTCGCCACGGCCGTCGTCGCCAAGTGGGAGGGTGGCCTGGCCACCGAGGAAGAAGCCGCTGCGGCCAACGCCGCCAACCAGAACACGGAAAGCCATTGGGGCGAAGCTGACCACGCTAGCAAAGCCTGATAGCGCCATGGCCCGCCACAAGCGGGCCATTTATTTGTTGTCCATGTTGAGTAACAAGCAGTCAGGTAGTGCGATCAGTAGTCATTCCAACTTATTAGAGAGATTTTCATGAAAAAAGTCCTGTTTACCCTGCTGGCCCTTGGCGCAGCTTCCGGCGGCGCATTGGCGCAATCGAGCGTGACCATGTATGGCGTGGCTGACGCCGGCCTGGTGTTCGACAAGGATGCGGCCGGCGACCGCCTGAACCGCGTCGCCTCCGGCATCGCCTCCGGCTCGCGCATCGGCTTCAAAGGCAAGGAAGACCTCGGTGCTGGCCTGGCCGCCATTTTCGTGCTGGAAAGTGGCTTCAACATCGATACCGGCACCTCGGGCCAGGGCGGCCGGCTGTTCGGCCGCCAGTCGTACGTCGGCCTGACCGGCAGCGCCGGCGCCGTCACCTTGGGCCGCCAATACACGCCGTACTACCTGGCCCTGCGCGACGTGGCCGATCCGTTCGTCATCGGCCTGGCCGGCACAGCGTCGAACATTATGTCGACGACGAATTACCGCGTCGATAATATGGTGCAATACAGCACGCCGACCTATAGCCGCCTGTCGGCCGACCTGGCGTATGGCTTTGGCGAAGTGGCCGGCGACAATGCGAAAAGCCGCAGCATGGGCGGCGCCGTGCACTACATCGACGGTCCGCTGAACGTGACCCTGACGCACCACCGCCTGGAAAATGCGCTGGCGACCATCCAAACGCGCAACACCCTGCTGGCCACGCGCTACGACTTCGGCGTGCTGCAAGGCAACTTCGGCTATGCAGACAACCGCGCCATCGACGACAACAAGAGCAACGACAGCAAGAGCAATGACATCCTCGTCGGCTTCAGCGCTCCGTTCGGCGCCACCAAGCTGGTCGCGTCGTACATCCGCCACAACGACAAGAGCATTGCCAACCGTGATGCCCAGCAGTGGGCCATCGGCGCCTTCTATGCGCTGTCCAAGCGCAGCGACCTGTACACAGGTTACGGCCACATCAGCAACAAGAACGGCGCTACCTACAAGGTTGGCAATGCCACCGACGATGGCACCGGTAACAGCGGTTTCAACCTGGGCATGCGCCACACGTTCTAAGGACGTTGAGCTGTCCGTAAAATAAAAGCGTGAGCCGCCGGATGCATATCCGGCGGCTTTTTCTTTTTACGCAATATTTAAATGCGATACTGTAGGTTCTTGCAAGTTGGCAGCTGATTTTATGAATAGCAGTAACAAACCCTCCCTTTCCTGGCGCCAGCGTCTGGCGCAACGCTCGGGCCGTGAAACGCTGGCCTGGGGCGTGGTGCTGGCAGCGTGCCTGACGACCGTCTGGCTCGTGTATTTCTGGACCGAACGCATCGCCATCGGCAAGTTGCAGGCGAGTGGCGCGCAGCGCCTCGAGGTGTATGTCAGCAGCCTGGAAAACGCGCTGGAGAAATACGATTTCCTGCCCAAGACGCTGGAACTGAACCGCGACGTGATCCGCCTGCTGCAACATCCGGAAGACCCGGTGCTGGTCGATACGGTCAACCATTACCTGGAGCAGATGAATGCCCAGGCGAAATCGTCGACCATTTTCATCAGCAACCTCGACGGCAACACGCGGGCCGCCAGCAACTGGCAGCAGCCCGACAGCTTTATTGGCGACAATATCTCGTTCCGCCCCTACGCCCAGGACGCCCTGCGGGGCACGCCGGGGCGTTTTTATGGCGTCGGTACGACGCGGCTCGAACCCGGCTACTTCTTTGCCCATGGCATCTACCAGAATGGCCACATGCTGGGCCTGGCAACGGTCAAGGTGAACCTGGAAACCCTGGAAAAACGCTGGGTGCAAGGCGCGGACAAGGTCATGCTGGCCGATGAGCACGGCGTGATCTTTCTCAGTTCCATGGCGGACTGGAAATACAAGACCCTGGCGCCGCTGTCGCCCGCCATCGTCGAAGAACTCAACCGCACGCGCCAGTATTACTCGAAGCAGCTCGAAGCCATCCCCTTCATCTCGGACCGCCAGCTGGGCAATGGCGCGCGCGTGATCAGCGTGCGCGAGCAGGAACACGCCGACACGCCACCAAAGATCAGCTCCAGCGTCATGACGCAGATCAAGCTCAAATCGCCGCAAGGCTGGACTTTTATCTACCTGTCCGACCTGGCACAGGCAAAAGCCAGCGCGCGCGCGGCGGCCGCCTTCTCTTGCGTGCTGCTGGGTTTTTTCATGCTGCTGTTCTTTTACCTGCGCCAGCGCCGCGCAGCCGTGGCGCAAAAATTGCGCGCCCGCGAAGACTTGCAACATGCCTACGACAACCTGGAAGCCATGGTCGAGGAACGCACCTCGGAACTCAATGCCATGACGCAAAGCCTGAGCCAGGAAATCGAGGTGCGCAGCAAGGCCGAGCAAAAACTCCACATCACGCAAAACGAATTGTTTCAAGCCGGTAAGATGGCCGTGCTGGGGCAAATGTCGGCCAGCATCACGCATGAACTCAACCAGCCGCTGACGGCGCTGCGCACCATGTCCGACAATGCCGTGATCCTGCTCGAGCGCGGACGGCTCGACGATGCGCGGCGCAACCTGGCGAAGATCTCGCAAATTGCGGCCAGGATGGGGACTATTACGGGTCAATTGAAGATTTTTGCGCGCAAATCGACAACCAGCCTGACTTCCGTCTCGATCCCCACGGCGATCAGCAATGCGCTGTTCCTGGTCGAGCGCCGGCTGCAGGTGGAAAATGTGCGTTTCACCCTGCAACTGCCGCCTGAAGACATCTTCGCCATGTGCGAAAGCAACCGCCTGGAGCAGGTGCTGGTGAACCTGTACGCGAACGCGCTCGACGCCATGAACGGCAGCGACGTGCGCAGCCTGCGCGTGTCCGTCGCATGCACGCCCGAACACGTGCTGATCCATGTGGCCGACACGGGGCCCGGCCTGTCGACGGAAGTGTACGAACACCTGTTCGAACCGTTCTTCACAACAAAACCGCAAGGACTGGGCCTGGGACTGGGCCTGGCCATTTCCGAACAGATCACGCGCCAGTTCGGCGGCGTGCTGCGCGCCGAAAACGCCCCCGGCGGCGGCGCCATCTTCACCATCGAACTACAGATTGCAACGCAGGAGGAAAAACATGTTTGACGGCTTGAAGGTCTTGCTGGTCGAAGACGACCCCACCGTACGCGAAGGCAGCGAGCAGGCACTGCAGCTGGCCGGCCTGGACGTGCTGGCCTTCCACTCGGCCGAACTGGCCTATAAACTGCTGACGCCGGATTTTCCCGGCATCGTCGTCAGCGACGTGCGCCTGCCCGGCATGAGCGGCCTGGAATTGCTGCAAGCGGTCAAGGCGCTCGATGCCAACCTGCCCGTGATCCTCGTCACCGGCCACGGCGACATCACCATGGCCGTGCACGCCATGCGCACGGGAGCCTACGATTTCATCGAAAAGCCGTATTCGTCCGAGCAACTGGTCGACGTCATCCTGCGCGCGCTGGAAACGCGGCGACTCACGCTGGAAGTGCACAGCCTGCGCCGCCAGCTCGAGGACGGCGGCGGCATCGAATCACGCCTGCTGGGAAATTCCGTGGCGATGCGCGACATACGGCGCTTGATACTCGACGTTGCCGACGAACCGGCCGACGTCCTGATCTATGGCGACACGGGCACGGGCAAGGAAATGGTGGCCCGCTGCCTGCACGACTTCAGCCATCGCCGCAAGCATAACTTCGTCGCCGTCAACTGCGGCGCGATTCCCGAAAGCATATTTGAAAGCGAAGTCTTCGGTCACGAACCGGGCGCCTTCACGGGCGCGGCCAAGCGGCAGGTGGGCAAGATCGAGCACGCGGACCACGGCACTTTTTTCCTCGACGAAATCGAAAGCCTGCCCCTGTCCCTGCAAGTGAAATTGCTGCGCGTGCTGCAGGAACGCTATATCGAACGGCTCGGCTCCAACGTGCCCACGCCCGTCGACGTGCGCGTCATCGCGGCGGCCAAGCTGGACCTGGAAGACTTGTCGCAGCAGCAGAAATTCCGCAGCGACCTGTACTACCGATTGAATCTGATCGTGCTGCATTTGCCGCCCTTGCGCGAACGGCGCGAAGACATTCCCATCCTGTTCGAGCACTTCGTGCTGGCGGCGGCCGCCCGCTACAACCGCGCCGCGCCCGTGGTCTCCAGCGCGCAGATGCGCAATCTGATGGCCCATTCCTGGCCCGGCAATGTGCGCGAACTGCGCAATATCGCCGACCGCTTCGTGCTGGGCATCGCCGGCGGTGCTTCGAGCCTGCTGGCGGGCAATCAGGCCAGCCCCCTGTCTCTGGCGGAGCAGGTGAACGGCTTCGAACGCGCACTGATCGAACAGGAACTACGCGCATATTCCGGCAACGTCAGCGAAGTGAGCACAGTGCTCGGCTTGCCGAAACAGACCTTGTATCACAAGATGCAAAAGTACAACCTAGTGGCGGAAGAGTTCAGGTAAGCAGGCCGACCCGGCCCGTGCGCAGCGGCGCCACCCAGTCGGGCCGGCCATTCGCCAGCGCCAGCCGCGCCGCCTGCTCCCAGTCATATTCCACGGCGTGCAACTGCGCCGTCCAGGCGCCGTCCATCGCCTGTTCGACAATCGCATAGCGCGCATGCGGCGTGCCGTTTTCCATCACGTGCGGATAAGCATGATCGTCGTCGTAGGCTTGCAAACCGACGCTGCCCGGGTTGACGATCAGCCGCCCATCGGCCAGGCGCACCTGGCGCGGCATGTGCGTGTGGCCGCACAGGATCAGGGCCGCGTCGGCCGCGCCCGCGCGGTCGGCCACCTCTTGCGGCGTGGCGGCGCGGCTGCCCTGCGGCGTGACGCTGTCGAGAAAATACACGAGGTCGCTTGTCGGGGTGCCGTGCACCAGCAGCACATCGTGGCGCAAGCGCAAGGTGGCGGGCAGCGCATTGATCCACGCGAGTTGCTCGGGCAGCAGTTGCGCGCGCGCAAAAGCGTCGGACACGCCCATGCGGGCCGGGTCGCCCAGCAGTTGGCGCTCGTGGTTGCCGCGGATGGTGGGCAAGCCGAGCCCCATCAGATACGCCGCCGTGGCGCGCGGCTGCAGATGGCCCGAGACGATATCGCCCAGGTTGACGGTCACGTCGACGCCACGCCGGGCGATGTCGGCCAGCACGGCCTCAAGCGCATCGAGGTTGCCGTGGATATCGGAAATGGCGGCGATTTTCATGCAGTGTCTCCTCTTCTTGCACACCATTCTGCCCGCGTCCTGCGTTGCAGGCAATGCCGGTGTGGGTACCGGCTGTTACACACGGTAGGACAAATCCGACGACCACTTGCGCCGTGCGGCTACGTGATCTAAATGTAACAGTTGCTACCATTTCCTCATTGCACTGTTGCCCAGCGTGGGCCGCCCAAGCATCGCGACAGTTTCACTTTATCCTGAGGAGTTGTCCCATGGTTGTTACGTCCGTCCCCGCCCGCCTGTCCCCACCCCGTCCGCACCACCTCGCCTTGCGCGGCGCCATGATGCTGGGCGTGCTGGGCATGGCCACGGCGGCCGCCACGGCGCGGGCCGAGCCATCGCCCACGCTGGACCGTGTCAGTATTTCGGTGGGAGCGTTTTCCGCCGATCCGCGCATCAATATCGGCGCCGACACGCAGTTTGGCCGCATCGACGCCCCCGAATCAAAGCCCAGCCATACCACCATCCCGCGCATCAAGGCGGATGTGCTGATCGGCGACCGCCACGGCCTGGCATTCGACTACTACCGCTACGACAAATCCTACACGCCAAGCCTGACGGGCGAAACCATCATCAATGGCCAGCCCGTCACGGGCACGGCCACAGCGAATGCGGATCTGAAGCTGGACCTGGCCAAGCTGGCCTATAAATGGTGGCTGGGCAGCGGCAACGACACCTTCGGCATCGGCCTGGGTGCCGCCTACTACCATGCCAACCTGAACGGCACGGCCACCGGCGTCGTCAATGGCGAAACGGCCACGGCGCGCGATTCCATCGGCGAGCATGCGTTTGCACCGCTGCTGGAAGTGGGCTGGCGCCACGCCTTCACGCCGGACTTGCGCATGTATGCGGAAGCGTCGGGCATCAAGAAAAATGGCGGACGCATCAACGGTCATATCTACGGCGGGAATGTCGGCGTGGAATGGTTTCCGTTCAAGAACATCGGTTTCGTGGCCGATTACGGCATCTCGAAAATCAAGCTGCACCGCGACAGCGAACGCGATGCGGACCTGAACATTCGCCTGACGGGACCGTCGGCGTATGTGAAAGTGCGCTTCTAAACCGCCTCAGGCCGCCGGTTTCAGCAGAGTTAGCTGAAACTGCGGCAAGGCCGCATCGTCGTACGCCTCGACCCTGGCAAACGGCAGGCGCGCGAACGCCTGCTGCCAGAACGCGCAGGCAGCGGCATCGGCGCGAAACGTTGCCACCAGCCATGTCTGAGCGCTGTCCAGCAGCACTCTGCGCACCACTTCCAGCGCCACGCCGCGGCGCCGGTACGGCTTCAGAATAAAAAAGTCGCTGAACTCCTGCACCGCCAGCCCGCCCGCCATGCCAGGCTCCGTGACGAAAAAGCCCGCCAGTTCGCCATCGACCTCGATCCAGCTGGCCGTGTGGCCGGCTGCATGCACATACGACGCCAGCCCCGCATCGCACACGTCGTAGCGGCCGTCGGCCAGCAGTGCCTCACCGCTCCAGGCGGCATTGTCATAACAGTACAGTTGAAACAGCCGCGCCAGTGCCTCCTCTTCGCCCGGGGCAATGGCGCGCAAGGCGATGATCTTGTGTATGGCATGCATGAAAAGATTTGCTCCGCAGTGGCGTCGATCCAGTGCGCGATGGTATCACCGTCACTGATCGCCGCCTGGGGCATTTCATGCCCGTCTTTCCGCCTCCGGTCGCAAAAAGATTACTTTTTTCCCAATTGCTTATATATTATTTCCTTTAAGTAACATCCGCCATCGCGGTTGATAGAAAACAAGGGCGATCCCCTTGCACAGACCGGCAGACAGGTATCTGCCGGCTTTTTTAGACCCAAGCTCTGGAGAGTGCTGCACATGCTATCGATCAAACAGCTGAACAAAACGTATGCCAATGGCGTCAAGGCCATCAATGATGTCAGCCTGGAGATTCCCAACGGAATGTTCGGCTTGCTGGGACCGAATGGCGCAGGCAAGTCCTCGCTGATGCGCACCATTGCCACCTTGCAAGATCCCGACAGCGGCAGCATCCATTTCGATGGCCTCGATGTGCTCAAGGACAAGGCTGGCTTGCGCCGCCAGCTCGGCTACTTGCCGCAGGATTTCGGCGTGTATCCGAAGGTGAGCGCGGAAACCTTGCTCAACCACTTTGCCGTCTTGAAAGGGTTGACGGAAAAGGGCCCGCGCAAGGAAGCCGTGGAAGCCTTGCTGCAGCAAACCAATCTGTGGGAAGCGCGCAAGCGCAACCTGGGCACGTATTCGGGCGGCATGCGCCAGCGCTTCGGCATCGCCCAGGCCCTGCTCGGTGCACCGCGCCTGGTGATCGTCGATGAGCCCACTGCCGGTCTGGACCCGGACGAACGCAACCGCTTCCTGAACCTGCTGGCGAAGATCGGCGAACAAGTGGTGGTGATTCTGTCGACGCACATCGTCGACGACGTGACGGACCTGTGCCCGCGCATGGCCATGATCGTCAAGGGACAGGTGCTGGTGCAGGGCGAGCCGCAGGCGGCCATCGATACCTTGCACGGCAAGGTCTGGCGCCGCAGTGTCACGACGGAAGAACTGGCGCAGTACCAGCAAACCCTGAACGTGCTGTCGACGCGCCTGGTGGGTGGCAAGCCGCAAATCAATGTGTATGCCGACAGCCAGCCCGACAGCGGCTTCGTGCAGATCGCCGCAGATCTGGAAGACGTGTACTTCCTGCATGTGCGCAACGCTGCCCGCCACGGCGCCGCTGCTCACGCTGCCGCACCGGCCACCTCGGCCGCCGTAGCAGCGTAAGGGGCCGCCATGTGGAAGGAATTTTTCAAGTTTGACCTCGTCTACCAGCTGAAACAGCCGCTGCTGTGGGTCTTTGCGATCATCATGGCCCTGATGGCCTTTGGCGCCACCACCAGCGACTCGGTGCAGATCGGTGGCGCCATCGGCAACATCAACCGCAACGCTCCCACCGTGGTGGCGCAGATGCTGGGCATCTTCAGCCTGCTGGCGATGTTGCTCGTCACCGTCTTCATCGCCGGCGCCGTGCTGCGCGACAGCGAAGTGGGCATGGCCGACATGCTGTTCGCCACGCCCATGCGCAAATGGGATTACCTGTTCGGCCGCTTCGCCGCCGGCTTTGTCGCCTGCCTGGTGATCTTCGTCGCCATTGCCCTGGCCACCATGCTCGGCCCCGTCATGCCCTGGGTCGATGCGCAGCGCGTGGGCGCGTTCTCGCTGCAGGCGTATGCCTGGAGCTTCGCCGTCATCGTGATCCCCAACCTGCTCTTCATCGGCGCCCTGCTGATGCTGCTGGCGGCCACCACGCGTTCGATGATGCTCGTCTACGTGGGCGTGCTGGGCTTTTTCGTGCTGTGGGCCATGGCAGGGGTGTTTACGCGCGACATCAACAATGAATGGTATGCCGTCCTGCTCGACCCCTTCGGCGTGCGCGCCTTTGGCCGCATGACGCGCTACTTCACGGCCGCCGAGTCGAATGCCAGCCTGCCGCCACTGTCCGGCTTCCTGCTGGCCAACCGCTTGCTGTGGCTGGGCATCACCGTCGTGCTGTTTGCCGCCACCGTGATCCTCTTCAAGCCGCAGCGCACGGGCACGGGCAAGCGCCTGTTCGGCAAGCACAAGGCGCCAGCGGCCGCACCGGCCGCCAGCGCGCCGCTGCACCTGCCGCGCAGCATGCCCACCTTTACCCCGGCAACGGCCTGGCGCCAGTGGTGGCAGATCCTGCGCTTCGATGCCGCCGGCGTCTTCAAGAGCGTGCCCTTCCTCGTCATGCTGCTGTTCGGCATCATCAACCTGATCGCCGGCTCCAGCGTGGGCAAGAACATGTACGGCACGGCCGTGTATCCGATGACCCATTTGATGCTGCAAAGCATCAACAACAGCTTCAGCTTCCTGTTGATCATCATCGTCACCTTTTATGCGGGTGAGCTGATCTTCAAGGAGCGCCAGGTCAAGATCGCCGACGTCAGCGATGCCATGCCCGTACCCGGCTGGGTGCCCCTGCTGGCCAAATGCACGGCCCTGGTCGGCGTCATCGCCGGCTACCTGTTAGTGGGCGTCATCACCGCCATCGGTTTCCAGCTCGTCAAGGGCGGCGCGCCCGTGGAACTGGGCCTGTACCTGAAAGGCACCCTGCTCGGCTCCCTCTTCTTCGTGCTGATGGGCTTGTGCGCCCTCACCCTGCAAGTGCTGTCGAATAACAAGTTCATCGGCTACCTGCTGGTGATCCTGCTGATGGTGGCGCAAGCCGTGCTGGGCATGCTGCATCTGGAACACAATCTGTACGCCTTCGGCGGCACGCCCGCCATCAAGTATTCGGACATGAATGGCTATGGCCACTTCCTGACGGGCTGGGCCTGGTTCTCCCTGTACTGGAGCCTGTTTACCGTGGCGCTCATCATGCTGGCACGGGCCTTCTGGGTGCGCGGCCTGTCCGTCGACTGGCGCGCGCGCGTGCGCCTGGCCCGCCAGCGCCTGCAAGGCCGCGCCGGCGCCGCCCTGGCCGTAGTCGTGCTGTGCTGGGCAGGCACGGGCGGCTGGATCTTCTACAACACGAACGTGCTGAACAAGTACGAGACGTCGGACATCGGCATGGACAAGCAGGCCCGCTACGAGAAACTGTACAAGCAATACAAGGGCTTGCCGCAGCTGAAGATCACCGACGTCCAGGCCGATGTGGCTATCTATCCTGAGCAACGCAAGGTGTTGATCAAGGGCCACTACGTGCTGCAAAACAAGACGCAGCAGCCGCTCGACACCCTGCGCATCCAGCTCAACCCGGATCTGGAAACGCACTGGTTGAATTTGCCTGAGCACAAGGTCGTGCTCGATGACAAGGAACTCGGCTTCAGCATCCTCAAGCTGGCCCAACCCCTGGCGCCGGGCGCCTCCCTGCCGCTCGACTTCACGGTGGCCGTCACGCATCAGGGTTTCACCAACGACGGCGCGCCGGACCAGGTCAACCTGAACGGCAGCTTCTTCAACAACCAGGCCTTCTTCCCCCACTTCGGCTACGCGAAGGAAATGGAATTGACGGACCGCAATGAGCGCCGCAAACGGGGCCTGGGCGAACCGCAGCGCATGGCCAAGCTGGAAGACAAGTCGGCCTACGGCAACACCGTCTTTGGCAATGAGGCGGACTGGATCAATTTCGACACCACCGTCTCCACCAGCGGCGAGCAGATCGCGCTGGCGCCTGGTTACCTGCAGGCAAGCTGGGAAAAGGATGGCCGCCGCTATTACCACTACAAGATGGACCAGCCGATGCTGCCGTTCTTTGCCTACCTGTCGGCCCGCTGGGAGGTAAAGAAAGGCGACTGGCATGGCGTACCGATCGAAATTTATTTCGACAAGAAGCACGGCTACAACACGCAGCGCATGATTACCTCCGTGCAAAAGTCGCTCGATTACTACAGCACCCAGTTCACGCCCTACCAGCACAAGCAGGTACGCATCCTGGAGTTTCCCGGCTACCAGAGCTTCGCGCAGTCGTTTGCCAATACGATTCCGTATTCGGAAGGCATCGGCTTCATCGCCGACCTGCGCGACAAGGATGACATCGACTACGTGTTCTACGTCACGGCGCACGAAATGGCGCACCAGTGGTGGGGCCACCAGGTGATCGGCGCCAACGTACAGGGCGCCACCATGCTGATGGAATCGCTGTCGCAGTACTCGGCGCTGATGGTGATGGAAAAGGAATATGGGCGCGAAAAAATGCGCCGCTTCCTGCGCTATGAACTGGACCGCTACCTGAGCGGGCGCGGCGGCGAAGCCATCGAGGAACAGCCGCTGGCGCGCGTGGAAGGACAGCAATACATCCACTACAACAAAGGCAGCCTGGTGTTCTACCGCCTGCGCGACGAGCTCGGCGAGGAAGCCCTGAACCGTGCCCTGAAACGCTATCTGCAGGACAAGGGTTACCAGCAGGCACCGTTCACCACCACCCTGGAGCTGCTGGCCTACATCCGCGCCGAAGCGCCGCAGGACAAGCAGGCGCTGATCACGGACCTGTTCGAGAAGATCGTTTTCTACGACAACCGCGTGACGCAAGCGTCAGCCGTACAGCGCAAGGATGGCCAGTGGGATGTCACCATGCAGTTGCACCTGGCCAAGCTGGAATCCGACGGCAAGGGCAAGGAAAGCGCGCGCGCCTATGACGAGCCGGTGGAAATCGCCATCTTCGCGCGCGCCCCTGACGCCAAGGAAAAGGATGAAACAGTCCTGTTCACGGACAAGCGCAGCGTGTCGGGCAGCGACCCGGTGATCACCATCACCGTGAAGGACAAACCGTTCGAAGTGGGTGTTGATCCGTACAACAAGATGATCGACCGCGTCCCGCGCGATAACCGCAAGGAAATCACTTTCAATTAAGGCTAGCTTGAACCAACGCAAACAGGCCACGCCGTCACCGACAGCGTGGCCTGTTTTTTATGCCGTCAGTGTTTTAACGGTACACGAGACCACCATCGATCAGCGGCGCCTGGCCCGTCATGTAGTCCGAGTCCGGCCCCGCCAGGAAGGAAACCAGCCCCGCCACGTCTTCCGGCGTCTCGGCACGTCCCAGCGCGATGCCGTCCACATATTTCTTGTACGTCGCACCCAGTTCGGCGCCAGTCAGCTCGGCCATGCGCTTGTCGATTTCGACCCACATGTCGGTACCGACAACGCCGGGGCAATACGCGTTGACGGTGATGCCGTCGGCCGCCAGTTCCTTGGCCGCCGCCTGCGTCAGCGCGCGCACGGCAAACTTGGTGGCCGAATACACGCCCAGCAGGGCGAAGCCGTCATGCCCGGCGATGGAACAGGCATTGATGATCTTGCCCTTCTGCTGGCGTTTCTTGAACGTCTTGGCGGCCGCCTGGATGCCCCACAGCGTCCCTTGCACATTGATGCGCATGATGCGGTCGACTTCTTCCGGCGTGACGTCGAGCAAGGGCTGTACTTGCGCGATGCCGGCATTGTTGACGATGATGTCGAAGCCGCCCAATTCTTGTTCCGCAAACGCCACGGCGGCGCTCACCTGATCGAGCTGCGACACGTCGGCAATGAAGGTGACGGCGCGGCGCCCCAGCGCGCGCACTTCGGCGGCAGCCGTGTCCAGCTTGTCCTGGTTCAAATCCACCAGCGCAATATCGGCGCCATCCTTGGCCAGGCGCAAGGCGATGGCCTTGCCGATACCTTGCGCGGCACCCGTGACCAGCGCGACTTTTCCGGAAATACCCATTTGCGTTCCTTTCAGTACAGGGAAGTAGAGCAGCAAAAAACCGGTCCGGCGCAGCAGCGCCCACGGCCGGTTCCGCAGCGTAGTGACACTTCAGCCTACCTGAAATTGAAATTTTTCCGCAGCTTGAAACGTGCGCAGCCAAAAAAAGTACCTGGATCAAGAAAGGGGAAAAAAACCATCCTCGAACTGGCCATGCGCGCGCTGCCGTACAGGCGCCTGGCAGCCGCTGGCGTAAGATGGGCGGCATCACCATCGCCCGGTTTTTATCCACGTTCAAAGGAAATTTTATATGCTGCGTCGTCCACTGCCCCTCCGCGCCAGCCTGCTGCTGGCGGCCCTCGTTTTCACCACGCCCGCCTGGAGCGCCGATCCAGTCCACAAGGAAACCGTCGAATTGACGGCAAGCAAGAACGCGCGCAGCGTGAAAGGCAAGATCAAGGGCTACGCCACGGCCGAATACACGCTCACTGGCAAGGCCGGCCAGACCCTCAGCGTCAAGCTCAAGACCAATCAGCCATCGAATTACTTCAACATCCGCCAGCCAGGCCAGGTCGAAGCCCTGTTCATCGGCTCGACCAGCGGCAACAGTTACCAGGCGAAACTGCCGGCCGATGGCGAGTACACGGTGCAGGTGTATTTGATGCGCAACGCGGCGCGCAGGAATGCGGTGGCGAATTACAGCCTGGAGATGCGGCTGCGCGATTGAGGTTTGCGTGATTCAGCATGCGCACCTGTCCTCCAGGCCAGCGGCATTGAATTTTTGCGCCTGCCGATGATCTTATCCATTGCTGGTTTTTCTGACTGACTCAATGGAGGAGATATGCAACAAGCCAAATTCATTGCCATCGTCCTGGCACTCAACTGCAGCCTGGCAGGAGCGCAAACGCCCGAACGCATGGCAAAGCTCACCGAGAGCAACGTGTTGTTGAGGGAAGCAACCATCGAAGGCGATGCCATGCATGCCTGCCAGCCGCTGAAAGGGGACACGGTTGCCATCCTTGAAATCAAAAATGATACACCCGGGGCTACAGGCATAGCCCTTGCCCATGTACGCGTGATGAGCGGGCACTGCCGGGGCCAGATTGGCTGGATCGGGATGCCGCGCCTGGAAGCGCTTGCAAGGTAAGCGTTACTCTCTCCATAACGCAAAAAGCCTGTTTTCCTCTCGGAAAACAGGCTTCAGGCAACAAAAAACGACCTTGACCGAATTAGAACGGAATATCGTCATCCATATCCGAGAAGTTCGGGGCTGGCTTCGGTGCCGGGCGTGGTGCCGGGGCCGGGGCTGGACGCGGAGCGGGTGCCTGGCGCGGGGCCGGGGCGTCGTAGCCGCCACCACCGCCGTAGCTGTCATCGCCACCGCCGGCGTCGCCGCCCATGCCGGAGCGACCGCCCAGCATTTGCATCTGTTCCGCGATGATGTCGGTTGCGTACTTCTCGACGCCGTCCTTGTCCGTGTATTTACGCGTTTGCAGACGGCCTTCGACGTAGACGGACGAGCCTTTTTTCAGGTATTGGCCGACGATTTCCGCCAGGCGGCCGAAGAACGAGATACGGTGCCACTCTGTCAATTCTTTTTGTTCGCCCGTATTGCGGTCCTTCGATTTGTACGAAGTGGCCACGGCGATGTTGGCGATCGCGTCGCCGCTAGGCATGTAGCGGATTTCCGGGTCACGGCCCAGATTGCCGACGATGATGACTTTGTTGACTGATGCCATGAATAACTCCTGATGAACTGCAGCGGGAGCCGGTGTCCCGCGCGGTAGTTTAGTGTACTAAACGAGGATTATAAGCGACCACGCGGCGCAAAGCACCCGCTTTCTGGCGGACGCCCTCTCCCGTGCGGCAGCACGTTTTTTTCACGGCAGGTGAAAACAAGAAACTTGAATACTGGTATTATATACAGTGCTTAAACGTCTGCACGCATCTGTATCAAACTTTGTCGGGGCACGTTCGCCCGGCGGCGCAATCCGCCCATGGACGCCTCAGGCATGCAGAGCAAAACCCGGCTATAGTTACAGGTTGACCCGTTGTGGCTCCTCATCTGCACCCAGGCACAATGCGCCGACCGCACCACTCACTGAAAGCAAGGCAATCACATGGAACAGATCCGCATTCGCGGCGCTCGCACGCATAACCTCAAGAATATCAATCTCGATTTGCCGCGCAATAAGCTGATCGTGATTACCGGCTTGTCCGGCTCCGGCAAGTCTTCGCTGGCCTTCGACACCCTGTACGCGGAGGGCCAGCGCCGCTATGTCGAGTCGCTGTCGGCCTACGCGCGCCAATTTTTGCAGTTGATGGAAAAACCGGACGTCGACCTGATCGAAGGCTTATCACCGGCCATCTCCATCGAACAGAAGGCAACGTCGCATAACCCGCGTTCGACGGTGGGCACCGTGACGGAAATCCACGATTATTTGCGCCTGCTGTACGCGCGCGTCGGTACGCCGTACTGCCCCGACCACCCGGAAAACGCGCTGGCCGCCCAGTCCGTATCGCAAATGGTCGATGCTGTGCTGGCCATGCCGGAAGACACCAAGCTGATGATACTCGCGCCCGTCGTCGCGAATCGCAAGGGCGAACACGTCGACCTGTTCGAACAGATGCAGGCGCAGGGCTTCGTGCGCTTTCGCGTACAGAGCGGCACGCATGCGGCGAAGATCTATGAAGTCGATGACCTGCCGAAATTGAAGAAGACGGAAAAACACACGATCGACGTCGTCATCGACCGGGTCAAGGTCAACCAGGAAATCAAGCAACGCCTGGCGGAAAGTTTCGAGACGGCCCTGCGCCTGGCCGACGGCCGCGCGATTGCCTACGAAATGGATACCGCGCAAGAACACGTGTACTCCAACAAGTTCGCCTGCAATGTGTGTGGCTATTCCCTGCAGGAACTGGAACCGCGTTTGTTCTCGTTCAACAACCCCATGGGCGCCTGCCCCGAATGCGACGGCCTGGGGCACATCGAATTCTTTGACCCGAAACGCATCGTCGCGTTCCCGAACCTGTCGCTGGCATCGGGCGCCGTCAAGGGCTGGGACCGCCGCAACCAGTTTTATTTCCAGATGCTGTCGAACCTGGCCGCTTACTATGAATTCGACCTGGACATGCCGTTCGAGCAGCTGGCACTGAATGCCCAGCAAGCCGTGCTGTACGGTTCCGGCAAGCAAGTGATTCCGTTTACCTATGTCAACGAACGGGGCCGCACCGTCATCAAGGAACACACGTTTGAAGGCGTGGTCAACAATCTGCAGCGCCGCTACCGCGAGACGGATTCGATGGCCGTCAAGGAAGAGCTGGCCAAGTTCATCAATGAAAAATGCTGCCCCTCATGCGATGGCGCGCGCCTGCGCGTGGAAGCGCGCTTCGTCAAGGTCGGCACCGGCAAGCAGCAGCGCGCCATCTATGAAGTGGCGGGAAAACCGCTGCGTGAGACGCTGGAATTTTTTGAAAAGCTGAAACTGACGGGTGCCAAGAAAGAGATCGCCGACAGGGTCGTGAAAGAAATCATTTCGCGCCTGAAGTTCCTCAACAATGTGGGCCTCGACTACCTGTCACTGGACCGCAGCGCCGACACGCTGTCAGGCGGTGAAGCACAGCGCATCCGCCTCGCGTCGCAAATCGGCTCCGGTTTGACGGGCGTCATGTATGTGCTCGACGAACCGTCGATCGGCTTGCATCAGCGCGATAATGACCGCCTGATCGAAACGCTGAAACACTTGCGCGACATCGGCAACAGCGTGCTGGTCGTCGAGCACGATGAAGACGCCATCCGCACGGCCGACTACATCGTCGACATGGGCATCGGCGCGGGCGTGCACGGCGGCGAAATCATCGCCGAAGGCACCCTGCAAGACATTCTCAAGAACAAGAAATCGCTGACGGCGCAATACCTGAACGGCAAGCTGAAAATCGCCGTACCAAACAAGCGCCATGTCAGCAATCCGGAAAAGCAATTGGTCATTACTGGTGCGACGGGCAACAACCTGAAAAAAGTGTCGCTCAGCTTGCCGGTAGGCTTGATGACGTGCGTGACGGGCGTCTCCGGCTCGGGCAAATCGTCGCTGGTCAACGATACCCTGTATCCGGCGCTGTCGCGCCATCTGTACGGTTCGCAGACGGAACCGGCGCCGCACGAATCGATCAGCGGCCTGGAGCACTTCGACAAAGTCATTTCCGTCGACCAGGCGCCGATCGGCCGCACGCCGCGCTCGAACCCCGCCACCTACACGGGCTTGTTTACGCCGATCCGCGATCTGTTCGCCACCGTGCCGACCGCCAAGGAACGCGGCTACAGCGCAGGCCGCTTCTCGTTCAACGTGAAAGGCGGCCGCTGCGAAGCATGCCAAGGCGATGGCGTGATCAAGGTCGAGATGCACTTCCTGCCCGACGTCTACGTGCCGTGCGACGTGTGCCACGGCAAACGCTACAACCGCGAAACCCTGGAGGTGCACTACAAGGGCAAGAGCATCACGGAAGTGCTGGGCATGACGGTGGAAGAGGCGCATGAATTCTTCAAGCCCGTGCCCTTGATCGCGCGCAAGCTGCAAACCCTGCTCGACGTGGGCCTGGGCTACATCAAGCTGGGCCAGAGCGCTACTACCCTGTCCGGCGGCGAAGCGCAGCGCGTCAAACTGTCGCTGGAACTGTCGAAGCGCGATACGGGACGCACCCTGTACATCCTCGATGAACCGACCACGGGCTTGCACTTCCACGACATCGATTTGCTGCTGAAAGTCATCCACCGCCTGCGCGACCAGGGTAACACTTTGGTGATCATCGAGCACAACCTGGACGTCATCAAGACGGCCGACTGGCTGGTCGACCTGGGCCCTGAAGGCGGTGCCGGCGGCGGACAGATCATCGCCACCGGCACGCCGGAAGACGTGGCGCTGAACCCGGCCAGCGTGACGGGTAAATACCTGGGGCCGCTGCTCAAGCAATAAGGACGGCAGCGCAATAAAAAACGGCGCGGATTGCTCATGCAATCCGCGCCGTTTCTCTTTTTGCTAGCACCCCAGTCATTGCCGGCGTGTCATTTATCGCACGCCAGTCTTTGCCGGCGTGTTTCTCCCCCACTACTAACGCTTACTCAGCCAAACGCTTTTCCAGCGCTGCCTTGTGATCTGTCAATTCTTGCGGCAGATGATACGCGAGTTTTTCAAACAGCTCCGTATGCAATTTCAATTCGTCCCGCCACGCCGCCTTGTCGATCGACGTGATGGTGTCGAACTGTTCTTGCGTGAATGGCAAGCCATCCCAGTTCAAGTCGCCATACTGCGGCGTCGTGCCGAACAGGTTTTCCACGCCGCCCGCCGTGCCTTCGATACGCTCGAGCATCCACTTCAGCACGCGCATATTGTCGCCAAAGCCAGGCCAGACGAACTTGCCTGCCTCGTCCGTACGGAACCAGTTGACGCAGTAGATCTTCGGCAGGGCCGCCGGGTTCACTTTACCCACCTTGACGCCCATGTCCAGCCAGTGCTGGAAGTAATCGCTCATGTTATAGCCGATAAACGGCAACATGGCAAATGGATCGCGGCGCACGACGCCCATCTGGCCCACGGCCGCGGCCGTCGTTTCGGAACCCATGGTGGCCGCCATGTAGACACCTTCGACCCAGTTGCGCGCTTCGGTCACCAGCGGCACGGTAGTCGAGCGGCGGCCGCCGAAGATGAAGGCCGAGATCGGCACGCCGGCCGGATCGTCCCAGGCGGCGTCGATCACCGGATTTTGCGTGGCAGCAACAGTGAAGCGTGCGTTCGGATGCGCCGCCTTGGTGCCGGACGCTGGCGTCCAGTCCTTGCCCTGCCAGTCGATCAGGTGGCTTGGTGCTTCCTTCGTCAAGCCTTCCCACCAGACGTCGCCGTCGTCCGTCAGCGCCACGTTGGTGAAGATCGTGTTGTCGCGCATGGACGCCATGCAGTTGTAATTGGTTTTTTCGTTGGTGCCCGGCGCCACGCCAAAATAACCGGCTTCCGGGTTGATGGCATATAAACGGCCATCGGCACCGGGCTTGATCCAGGCGATATCGTCGCCGATGGTGGTCACTTTCCAGCCGTTAAAACTTGCCGGCGGGATCAGCATGGCGAAGTTGGTCTTGCCGCAAGCCGATGGGAACGCTGCCGCGACGTAATGCTTCTTGCCTTCCGGCGATTCCACGCCGAGGATCAGCATGTGTTCGGCCAGCCAGCCCGGGTTGTTGTCGGCCGCTTGCGCTTCCTGGTAGCCCATGTTCGAGGCGATGCGCAGGGCGAAGCATTTCTTGCCCAGCAAGGCGTTGCCGCCGTAGCCCGAACCGAAAGACCAGATTTCGCGCGTTTCCGGGAAATGCACGATGTATTTGGTGCTGTTGCACGGCCATTTCACGTCTTGCTGGCCGGCAGCCAGCGGCGCGCCCACGCTGTGCACGCACGGCACGAAGGCGCCATCGGTGCCCAGCACGTCGTACACGGCACGGCCCATGCGGGTCATGACCTTCATGTTGACGGCGACATACGGCGAATCGGACAGTTCCACGCCGATGTGCGCGATGGGCGAACCCAGCGGGCCCATCGAGAAGGGCACGACGTACATGGTACGGCCGCGCATGCAGCCGTCGAACAGGCCGTTCAGGGTGTGGCGCATTTCGCCAGGCTCGGTCCAGTTATTCGTCGGGCCGGCCGCCTCTTTCGTTGTCGAGCAGATATATGTGCGGTCTTCGACGCGGGCCACGTCGCTCGGGTCCGAGCAGGCCAGATAAGAATTCGGGCGCTTTTCGGCATTCAGTTTTTTCATGGTGCCGCTGGCAACCATTTCGGCGCACAGGCGCTCGTACTCTTCCTGCGAGCCGTCGCACCAGTAGATGCGGTCCGGCTTGGTCAGCGCGGCAATGTCGGCCACCCAGTTGATCAGTTTCTGTTGTTTAATATAAGCTGGGACGTTGAGTGCGGCGACGCCACCCATGACGGGCTGATTCATATTACCTCCAATACCAATAAAAGAAATTCTGGTCATTCCGGCAAGACAGGCAGCATCGTTGAGAGGTGGCTGCGGCTCACTGCAGGCGGCGTCTTCACGCGGGCAGGGCTCTGGTGTCGGTTACCTGGATCATGCGCCCAGGCTGCGGGAACAGTTTGCGTTATAACTATACTCAGGAAGCTTCAAAAGTGCCGGCGATTGTACACCCGCCAATCAGCTATTCTCGCAAAAATGTAGGAGAATAGCTTGACTAATGTAGTAGGCTATTCAGCATTTCCCGTATCCTGTTATTTCCCTACCAAATCCTTACTAAAATCGGCCATCCACCATGAAAATTGCCATACTCGATGATTACCAGGATGCCGTGCGCGGCCTCGATTGCTTCAAATTGCTCGATGGCCACGAGGTCAAAGTGTTCAGCAATACGGCGCGGGGCCTGGGTCAGCTGGCCATCCGCCTGGCGCCGTTCGACGCGCTGGTGCTGATCCGCGAACGCAGCAGTTTCAACCGCGCCTTGCTGTCGAAACTGCCGAATTTGAAACTGATTTCGCAAACGGGCAAGGTCAGCGGCCACATCGATGTGGCGGCCGCCACGGAACTGGGCATCGCCATCGCGGAAGGTATCGGCTCGCCCACGGCGCCGGCCGAACTGACGTGGGCGCTGATCATGGCGGCGCAGCGCAAGATCGTGCCATACGCGCAACATTTACAGGAAGGGCTGTGGCAAACGTCCTCCATCGAGCCGGCGCGCAACACGCTCGGCACGGTATTGAAAGGGCGCACCCTGGCGATCTGGGGCTACGGCAAGATCGGTCAATTGATCGCCGGCTATGGCCGCGCCTTTGGCATGACCATTCTCGTGTGGGGCAGCGAAGCGAGCCGCGCGGCCGCCGTGGCCGCTGGCGACACGGTGGCGACATCGCGCGCAGCGTTCTTTGAACAAGCCGACGTATTGAGCTTGCACCTGCGCCTGTCCGAGACGACGCGCGGCCTGGTCACAAGCGAGGATCTGGCGCGCATGAAGCCGACGTCCCTGTTCGTCAACACCAGCCGCGCCGAGCTGGTGGCCGAGGGTGCGCTGGAAGCGGCGCTGCAGCAGGGGCGCCCGGGCGCCGCCGCGCTTGACGTGTTTACGGACGAGCCGCTGCCCCCAGGCGCGCCATTGCTGCTGCTGCCGAACGTGCTGGCCACGCCACACCTGGGCTACGTCGAGCGTGACAGCTATGAACTGTATTTCCGCTACGCCTTGCAAAACATCGTCGATTTTACGCAGGGTCAATGCACGCGTCTGCTCAATCCCGAGGTCTTGCAGCATGCGCGGCAAGCCCCTCAGGAGCGCTGAAACCCCTTGAGAAGGTCAGGCTCACCCGTGATGCGGATGGCGGGCGCGGCCAGCGCGTGCCGGCCGCGCCACAGGCCGGCCCAGCCGGGCGGCCAGGCGATGTCCGGCCCGGCATACGGCGCCACGCCGGCGCGCACGGCCACGACCGGCACGGGCGGCATGTCCTGCAAGGGCTCGCCGGGGGTGCGCTGCATGTCCAGGCTGTACATGTAATTGGGCAACAAGGCGTCGCAGACGCGGCCAAACCACGCGCTATGGTCGTCGTCGCGCCCCAGCGCCTGCGCCAGGCCTTGCGGATCGAAACGGGCCAGGGCATCGATCAACTCGCCGGTGGTGGCACCGGGCGTATCGCCCCAGCCCATCACGGGGTTGACGTTGTAATCGGCGCCCGAACCGTACCAGCCTTCGCGCCAGGGCCGCTGCATCCAGTCGCGCGGCCCCGTAAACAAATGCCAGCGCCAGTGCAGGCCGGACGGCTTGGGCCAGGAATACAGATACAGTTTTTGATAGCCGGCCTGGTGCAGCTCGCGCACCATGGCCATCAGACGCGCATGCGGCATGCGGTCGGGCGGCGCGCGGCGAAACAAAATCGCTTCGCCATCGGCAAACTGCACGTCGTCGGTCGACAGGTTCAGGTCCAGGGTGCGCGCTTCGCTGCCGAAACGGGCGGCGATCCAGCCCGTCAGCAGATTCACGGACGTGATGACGCCATAGCCGCGGTGGCGGTGAAAAATGACGGTGCCGGGAGCGAGCGCTTTCATACGGAGTCGGAGTGGCAGGCAAACAAAGAAACCAGTGTACTCACAGATGGCCAAATTTTCCAGATGCGATCCGCAACGGCCCGCAACGGGCCCGCCATTCACGCAAGGCACACAATCCACGCTATCATGCGCGTCATTCTCCACTGACATCGTGACCACATCATGACTTTGCGCATACTCGCCACCGGCGGCACTTTCGACAAACACTACAACGAATTGAACGGTACCCTGGGCTTTTCCGACAGTCATTTGCCGGCAGCGATTGCCCGCGCACGCATGACGGCACCCGTCGCATTGGAGCAACTGCCCCTGCTCGATTCGCTCGACATGCAGGATGCGGACCGCCAGCGCGTGCTGGCCTCGTGCCGCGCAGCACAGGAGAAAGCCATCGTCATCATCCACGGCACCGACACCATGCGCGAAACGGCGCAAGTGCTGGGCGCGGCGAACCTGCAGCAAACGGTGATTTTGACGGGCGCCATGATTCCCTACGAAATCGACAACTCCGATGCCCTGTTCAACCTGGGCTTTGCCTGCGGCGTGGCGCAAACCTTGCCAGCCGGCGTGTACGTGGCCATGAATGGCCAGATCTTCGCCTGGGACAATGTGCAAAAGAACCGCGCCGCCGGCGTGTTCCAGCCCTTGTAAGCCGATGCCAGGACAGGGCTAACAGCACAGACGAAAAAAAGGAGCCGAAGCTCCTTTTTCGTACCGATATGACTGCGTTTATGCAGTCGCTTCGCCGCCCAATGCTTCGACCACGTCGGCCATCAGCTTGGAGAGCTCGCCCGTCATCAGCATCAGGTCGCCGTCGAAACGCTCGTCGTCGTTCTTCGTGCTCGATTCCGTTTCCTTGATCACGTCCAGCGGCTTGACGCTCTTGATGGCCAGGGACTCCGTCAGCACGAACGAGATCTTGTCGTTCCACGTCATGGCCAGGCGCGTGCACTGCTTGCCGGCCGCGATGTGGCGGCGCACGTCGTCCGCTTCCAGCGTGTGGCGCACGTAGCGCACGGTGGCCTTGCTTTCGCCCGTGGCGCGCAATTCCGTGTCCATGTCGACCGTGAAGCCGGCAGGCGCATCGTCGGCCTGCAGCCATTCCGTCATCACCGCCACGGGCGAGCGCTGCACGCGCAAGCTTTCCAGCGGCAGTTTATCCACGGCTTTCAGCAACAGCTTGATGACTTCATCAGCTTTGGCCGGGCTGGCCGCATCGACCACCAGCCAACCATTGACGGGGTCGATCCAGGTCCAGACATTGCTACGGATGCTGAAGGCGCGCGGCAGCAACTCGTCGGCCACGCGCTCCTTCAATTCTTTCATGGCTTTTTTACCCGGCGCAAAGCCTTGCGCTTCTTCCATCTCGGCAGCGCGGGCCTTGGCCACCTGGTTGATGACGGTGGCTGGCAGCAGTTTCTTTTCCGTGCCCAGCAAGATCAGCATCTGCTTGTTGACCACATGCACCAGACCGCCATTCGGGCGTGGCGTATCCCAGCCCTGGCGCATCAGATCCATGCTGGTCGCCGGCGTAAATTTGTTCGAGGACAAGGCCTCTTCCAGTTGTTCTGGCGTATAAGCCCATGGTGCGGGCAGGCGGTAAATCTGAAGATTCTTGAACCACATAGTTTTTGTCTTCCGTTTGTTTCAGTAGTGCCAGGGGAACGCCATTCTACACTTTCGACGTGAAAATGCCGTCAAAAGCGCGGTCCGGCGCGGTATGTATCTTGCAGGAAACGCCGCTAGAGCCTGGGAAACAGCTCCGCCTGGGCTGGCGCCTGCCGCGTCACGATGGCCGGATCGGACAAGGTCGAGATGCGCACGCCCAGCAGGCGGATTTTCTTGTCAAAGGGCACGCGCCGCAGACAATCGCGGCTGGCGCGCAGGATGGCGGCGGCGTCCGCCGTGGCGCTGGGCAAGGTGATGTCGCGCGTAACGGTGCTGAAATCCTCGAAGCGCAGCTTGATGCCCACCGTGCGCCCCGCCAGCGATTGTTTATCCAGGTCGCCCGCCACGCGCGTGCACAGGCTTTCCAGCTTTTCCGACAGGGTGGCGCGGTCGCGCACCACCTGCAAGTCGCGCTCGAACGTCGTCTCGCGGCTGACGGACTTGGTTTCCCGGCTCGTCTGCACGGGCCGCTCGTCGATGCCCAGCGCCGCCTGGCGCAGCCAGCCCGTGTACAGGTCGCCGAACTGCGTGCGCAGCATGGTGAGATCGGCCCGCGCCAGCTCGCCGATGGTCACTATGCCCAGCGCTTCCAGCTTGGCCGTCGCCTTCGGGCCGATGCCGTTGATCTTTTTTGCCGGCAAGGGCCAGACCCTGGTTTCGATATCCTCGGGCGACAAAATGGTCAAGCCATCGGGCTTTTCCAGGTCGGAACAGATTTTTGCCAGCAATTTGTTGGGCGCCAGGCCGACCGAGCACGACAGGCCCGTCGCCTCGAACACGGCCGCCTTCAGGCGCGCCGCCATGGCCGGCGCCTGCTCGCCGTATTCCGTCAGGTCGACATAGATTTCATCGATGCCCACGTTCTGGATGATGGGACACAACTGGGCCACGGCTTGCTTGAAGCGGGCGGAGTATTCACGGTAGGCCTCGAAGTCGGCGGGCAACAGGATGCTGTCGGGCGCCAATTTCGCCGCCTTCATGATGCCCATGGCGGAAAACACGCCAAACTTGCGCGCCGCATAGGTGGAAGTGGTGACGACGCCGCGCCCCACGTAGTCGCGCATGCGCGCAAACTGCCGCGTGCCATCTTCCAGCAGCATGGGTTGCTGCAGGCGCCCGCCGCCAATGACGACGGCTTCGCCGCGCAATTCGGGATATTTCAGCAGTTCCACGGAGGCAAAGAAGGCATCCATGTCCAGGTGGGCTATCCAGCGGCGGGCGGGTGGCTCGGGAAGTGGGCAGGCAGATGTGGTCAAGGACACCTCGCGGCAGGATACTGTAGTTATATACAGTATCGCTGGAAATGCCCGTGGATGCAAGTTGAAACGCACGCATTGGTGGTGCCTGGCAGTTGCTTTTCTCAATGGCAAGATTACAATCCTGACACAACTATTCAAAGGAGTCGCCTTGTCCATTACCCATCACGCTGCGCGCCGCCGGTCCGCCTGGTCATCCATCCTGCCGGCCCTGCTGTTGTCCACCCTGGCGCCATCCGCGCTGGCCGACACCACCACCACCGTTGCCACGCCCACCGCGCCGGTCGCCGCCAAGACAGCCTGGCAGGAAACGCGCCACGGCACGCTCGTCACGGACGACTACCGCTGGCTGCAAAAGAAGACCGATCCTGCCGTGATCGACTACCTGAATGCGGAAAACGCCTACACGGCGGCCGTCACGGCCCCCATCCAGCCGCTGGCCGACAAGGTGACTGCGGAGATCAAGGGCCGCATGCAGGAAGTGGACCTGTCCGTGCCTGCGCGCCAGGGTAACTTTTACTATTACACGCGCACGGAAGCGGGCAAGCAATACCCGCTGCATTGCCGCCGCCCTGTCGGCGCACATGGCGCCTACGATGCGCAGGCAGCTGAGGAAATCCTGCTGGACCAGAATCAATTGGCTGAAGGCCACAAATTCTTTGCCGTGCGTGCGTTTGCCATCAGCCCGAATGAGCAATTGCTGGCCTACACCACCGACACGACGGGTTTCCGCCAGTACGAACTGCATGTCAAGGATTTGAAGACGGGCAAGTTGCTGGGCGACACCATGCCTAGAGTCACGTCCTTGGCCTGGGCGGCGGACAATGCCACGCTGATGCTGACGCAGGAAGACGCCACCACCAAGCGCGCGGACCGCTTGTTCCGCCTGGCCCTGGGCGGCACGCCGCAGCAGGTCTACCACGAGCCAGTGGAACAATTCGCCATCGGCGTGAGCCGCACGCGCGATCATCGCTACTTTATGCTCACCGCGCGCAGCACGGATACGAGCGAAGTGCTGCTGCTGCCAACGAGCAAGCCGGAAGGCAGCTTCCAGTCCGTGCTGAAACGCGAAAAAGGCCACCGCTACGGCATCGAACACCGCGACGGCCAGCTGTATATTCTGACCAACAAGGACGCGAAGAATTTCCGCGTCGTCAGCGCGCCAGTCACTGCCCCGCAGCAAAAGAACTGGAAACCCGTCGTGCCGCACAACAAGGACGCCGTGATCCAGTCCATCGACGTGTTCCAGGGCTACCTGGTGGTGATGGAAAAGGCGCGCGCCCTGAACCGCGCGCGCATCTTTGATTTTGCGCATAAAAACTGGAAGACGGTGCAGTTCGACGACCCCGTCTACCTGGCCACGGCGGCCGGCACGCCCGAATTTTCCGCCACGCAATTTCGCATGTCCTACCAGTCGCCCGTCACGCCGCCCACCGTCATCGACGTCAGCATGCAGGATGGCAAGCGCACGGTGCTGAAACAGCAGGAAATCGTCGGCGGCTTTGACGGCAGCCGCTACACCACGCAGCGCCTGTGGGTGACCGCGCGCGATGGCGTGCAAGTGCCGCTGTGGATCGTCTACAAGAAAGGCGTCAAGCTCGACGGTTCCGCGCCGCTGCTGCTGTACTCGTATGGCTCGTATGGCATTTCCACGGAAGCCAGTTTTGCCATCAGCCGCATCAGCCTGCTGGAGCGGGGCGTCATCTATGCCCAGGCGCATATCCGCGGCGGCACGGACATGGGCGAGGCGTGGCATGAAGACGGCATGCTGATGAAGAAGAAAAACACCTTCAATGACTTCATCGACAGCGCCGACTACCTGGTGCGCGAAAAATGGACCAGCCCGAACCGCCTGATCATCCAGGGCGGCAGCGCCGGCGGCTTGCTGATGGGCGCCGTCGTCAACATGCGTCCCGAACTGTTCCACGCCGTGCACGCGGCCGTACCGTTCGTCGACGTGATGAACACCATGATGGATGCCAGCCTGCCCCTGACGACGGGCGAATACCTGGAATGGGGCGACCCGAACCAGAAGGCGGCCTACGACTACATGCTCAGCTACTCGCCCTACGACAACATTGCGCGCAAGAATTATCCCGCCATGCTGGTGACGACGGGCCTGAACGACAGCCAGGTCATGTACTGGGAACCGGCCAAGTATGTGGCCAAGCTGCGCGCGTATAAAACTGACGGCAATCCCCTGCTGCTGAAAACGAATATGGGCGCCGGCCACGGCGGTGCGTCGGGCCGCTATAACGCGATTGCCGAGAATGCATTCAATATGGCGTGGATGCTGTCGCAGTGGGGCATTACAGAGTAAAGTGAAAAAAGCGCTTGCAGAAGGATTTTAGCCATCCTATAATAGCGCCTCTTCCAGACGTGGTGACAAACGTCGGGATGGTTTTCTGAGACAAGCAACGGGTGCTTAGCTCAGTTGGTAGAGCGGCGCCCTTACAAGGCGTAGGTCGGGAGTTCGAGCCTCTCAGCACCCACCAAATCAGAAAACTGTCCAGTGCTTCATGGATCAGCAATACAGATCATACGAGCTTGGAGTGGTAGTTCAGTTGGTTAGAATACCGGCCTGTCACGTCGGGGGTCGCGGGTTCGAGTCCCGTCCGCTCCGCCAATAAAAGAAAAGCCCTTTGGTTCTCTGAACCGAAGGGCTTTTCCCATTTCAGCAGCCAAAAACACGCCATTACTCCCTTGCTTGAATATTTTTGCGCTTTTCAGCAAAAAAACTGCTTTTCCCCCTCAAGAATAGTTGCACAAGCACGAAAGCGCCCCCTATAATAGTGCCTCTTCCAGACGTGGTGACAAACGTCGGGATAGTTTTCTGGGTATGCGGGTGCTTAGCTCAGTTGGTAGAGCGGCGCCCTTACAAGGCGTAGGTCGGGAGTTCGAGCCTCTCAGCACCCACCACCAATACAGAAAATTATCCAGTGCTTCATGGATCAGCAACACAGATCATACGAGCTTGGAGTGGTAGTTCAGTTGGTTAGAATACCGGCCTGTCACGTCGGGGGTCGCGGGTTCGAGTCCCGTCCGCTCCGCCAATAAAAGAAAAGCCCTTTGGTTCTCTGAACCGAAGGGCTTTTCCCATTCTGGGGTCAGATCCTCAACACCGCCAACGTCAAGCTCAACGCTAACTTGTCCGGGTGGGGGCTGACCCCGGCTGTTAGAATCAGTGCTCCTCCTGACTCTGCCGCTCCTGCCTGATGCGCCTGCCACACAGTCTTTCCCCCTACCTCGTCCTGCGCTTGCGCCTGGCCCGTCATGCTTTGCTGCAATTTGCCGCCAGCCTGGCCAGTTCCATGGAAATCCTCGTGTTCCTGGCCGGTCCTGTCTTGCTGGGTTTACTCAGCGTCATCGCCCTGCCCGGCTTTCTCGCCGTCACCCTGCCCTGGCCCGCCGCCCTGGGCGTGGTCGGCGCGCAAGTCCTGCTGACCTGCCTGCCCGCCTGGCTGCTGCGCAAGCGCCTGTTGCCGGCAAATACCGCCGCCTGGCTGCGCCAGCTGCCCTTGCCGACGCGTGTGCGCTGGCAAGCCGATATCGCCGTGGCCGGTGTGCTGATGCTGCCGCTGGGCCTCGCCTATGCCGTCTCGACCAGCATCTGGCTGCTGCAGTCGCCGCCCTGGTTGCGCCCGGTTGTCGTGCCCGGCATGGCCGCCACCATCGCCGCCTGGCTGCTGGCCTGGCTGCTGACGACACTCATCGTGGCGCAGCGCCTGCGCGCCCCGCGCCCCGCACACAGGGCGCGCCCGCCCACGATGACGGCCTATGTGCCGCAGCCTCCCCGCTGGCGCACTGTGTTCCTGTGGCGCCAGTTGTTCTGGCTGCCATTCTGGCGCAATGACAATGTGATTGGCATCCAGCAAAGCGTGCTGCTGGTCACGGCTGGCGCCAGCATGCTGGCCTGGCTGCTGCGCGCACCGCTCGTGCCCGCCCCACTGCTGGGTTTGCTGGCCAGCGCCAGCCTGATCATTGTGACGGACCGCGGCGACAAGGCCGTGCGCGAGCAGATCGCCGTGCTGCGTCCATCGCTGAACGCCTGGCCCCTGGCCAGCACGGGCTTGACGCGCCTGGCTTGCGCCGCCAGTCTGCTGCCGCCGTTTGCCGTGTTGCTGGCGGGCGCGGTCTTGCTGTACGCCATCAATCCCGCCGCCTTGCAGCAGCGCGTGACCACGGTCTACGCCCTCACGGCCAGCGTGGCCCTGCTGGCCATCGTCGGCCTGCCCCGCCTCACGGCGCGCGGGCGTGTCGTCCTCGTCGTTTTCTCTATCCTTGCCTTGAGCGCCATCGGAAGCGAATTATGGAATTGAATGCCTCTTCTCCCGTGCTGCACATCGAGCACCTCGATTTTCACTTCCCCACGCACAGCGTCTTCCAGGGCTGCAATCTGCAATTCGGCCCCGGCATCAACTGGCTGCGCGGTGCGAACGGGGCCGGCAAGACAACCTTGCTGAAACTGGCGGGCGGCGCCATGCTGCCCGCGCGCGGCACCATCCGCCTCGATGACGTCGACAGCGTCCGCATGCCGCTGGCCTACCGTGCGCACGCTTTCTATTGCGGCGGCGACGCGCCCGCCCTGCCCTGGCTGCAAGTGCATGAATTTCTCGACCTGCACCTGGCCCTGTACCCGGGCAGTGACCAGTCGCTGCTGAGCGACGAGTTGAGCGCGTTTGCCCTGACATCCACCTTGCAGCAAAGCATCACCGCCCTCTCGCTGGGCCAGCACAAAAAACTGCAACTGGCCCTGGCCCTGGCCTTGCCCGTGCGTCTGCTGCTGATCGATGAACCGTTCAATGGCCTCGACGCATCCGCCATGGCGTACTTGCGCCAGCGCCTGTCCGACCCGGCCCGCCTGGCGCGCCAGTGCATCGTGCTGACCAGCCACCTGGCGCCAGACGTGCCGCTGGCGGCGACGGTGGAAATATAGACAGGAAATACAGCTTTGCAAATCGGCCAAGAAACGCTTACGATGCCGTGCTGCAAAAACCGGCGATCCCGGTGCAGCGACGACGACAACACGGCACGGTTATTCACTGCGCCGGGCTTATTCCTGGAGATGACTATGTTGAACACCCAGCGCAGCGCCGTGGCGATTTTGTGCGCCGCCCTTGCCGCCTTTGCCACCTCGGCCATTGCCGCCGGTCCCACGGGCACGCCCGCCGACTATGGCAGCAGCGCCCCGCACGCCGCCGCCCAGCGCAGCATCGAGCTGCAGCCCGACACCCGCCACATCAACGTCACGCGCGGCGAAACCGTCACCATCGCGCGCGCCGGCCAGCGTTTTACCTGGCACGTGCAAACTTTTAACCATCAAACGAAATTCGCCCTGAGCGAGATCGCGCCGCAGGACATGCCCGTCGATGGTATTGAGGTGTATGTGGCCGCCAACCCGCTGTACACGGGCAGCTAAGTTTCCTCTACGCATAAAAAAACCGGAAGGGCCTCGCGGCCGTTCCGGTTTTTCTTGATACGGCGAATAGTTACGCCGTCAGTGCTTCCTTGACTGCGGACTCTTCGACCACTTCCTCGTCGTCCGAGCGGATCAGGTGGTCAAAGGCGGACAGGGCAGCCTTGGCGCCTTCGCCGGTGGCGATGATGATCTGCTTGTACGGCACCGTGGTGACGTCGCCGGCCGCAAACACGCCGGGGATCGAGGTCTGGCCGCGGGCATCGACTTCGATTTCACCGTGGCGCGACAACGCTACTGTGCCTTTCAGCCACTCCGTGTTCGGCACCAGGCCGATTTGCACGAAGACGCCTTCCAGCTCGACCTTTTTCGACTCGCCGCTGACCCGGTCCGTGTAGCTCAGGCCATTGACGATCTTGCCGTCGCCGTGGATCTCGGTGGTTTGCGCCGAGGTGATCACGGTCACGTTAGGCAGGCTGTGCAGCTTGCGTTGCAGCACCGCATCGGCACGCAGTTCCGCGCCGAACTCGATCAGGGTCACGTGCTTTACCAGGCCGGCCAGGTCGATCGCCGCTTCCACACCCGAGTTGCCGCCGCCGATCACGGCCACGCGCTTACCCTTGAACAAGGGGCCATCGCAGTGCGGGCAGTAGGCGACACCGTGGTTGCGGTATTCCTTCTCGCCCGGCACGTTGATTTCGCGCCAGCGGGCACCGGTGGCCAGGATGACGGTCTTGGCTTTCAGGATGGCGCCATTCGCCGTTTCAATCTCGATCAGCTTGCCTGGCGTCAGCTTGCTGGCACGCTGGGTGTTCATGATGTCGACGTCATAGGTCTTGACGTGCTGTTCCAGCGCCATGGCAAACTTCGGACCATCGGTTTCCTTGACGGAAATAAAATTCTCGATGGCCATGGTGTCGAGGGTCTGGCCGCCGAAACGCTCGGCCAGCACGCCCGTCTTGATGCCTTTGCGGGCCGCGTAAATGGCCGCTGCCGCGCCGGCAGGACCACCGCCGACGATCAGTACATCAAACACATCTTTTTTCGACAACGCTGCCGCCTGGCGGGCGCCGGCGTTGGTGTCGAGCTTGGCGAGGATTTCCTCGACATTCGTGCGTCCCTGGCCAAAATGCTGGCCATTCAGGAACATCATCGGCACGGCCATGATCTGGCGCTCTTCCACTTCTTGCGGGAACACGCCGCCATCGATGGTGGTGACCTTGATGCGCGGGTTGATCACCGCCATGGCATTCAATGCCTGCACCACTTCCGGGCAGTTATGGCAGGAGAGAGAAATAAACGTTTCAAACTCGTAATCGCCGTCGAGGTTGCGGATCTGCTCGATCACGGCGTCGTCGAACTTGATGGTGTGGCCGCCCACTTGCAGCAGTGCCAGCACCAGCGAGGTAAATTCGTGGCCCAGCGGCACACCGGCGAAACGCACGCCGATGTCGGAGCCGGTACGGTTGATACTGAACGACGGCACCCGTACGCCAGCGTCAAGGCGCTCGACCAGCGTGATCTTGTCGCTCAACAGGACTATCTCCTGGAGCAATTCCTTCATCTCGCGGGCTTTTGCGCTGTCATCGAGAGAAGCGACCAGCTCAAGCGGATACACCACTTTTTCCAGGTAGGATTTCAGTTGGGTTTTGAGGGTTGCATCTAACATGATTTTTTCTTCCTTTACAAATATTTAGGCGTATGCCGGGCCGGACGCCCGGTCCGGCATCGCGGTAACTACTTGTTTGCTACGTGGTGCATCGAAACTTAGATCTTGCCAACCAGGTCCAGCGATGGGGTCAGCGTTGCGGCGCCTTCCGTCCATTTGGCTGGGCACACTTCGCCTGGGTGAGCGGCAACGTATTGCGCTGCCTTGACTTTGCGCAACAGTTCCGATGCGTCACGGCCGATGCCGTTGTCATGCACTTCCAGCACTTTGATGAAGCCGTCTGGATTGATGACGAAGGTACCGCGCAGTGCCATGCCTTCTTCTTCGATCATGACTTCGAAATTGCGCGACAGGGTACCGGTCGGGTCGCCGATCAGTGCGTATTGCACTTTCTTAATCGCGTCCGAGGTATCGTGCCATGCTTTGTGCGCGAAATGCGAGTCGGTCGAGATGCCGTAGACATCGACGCCCAGCTTTTGGAATTCGGCGTGGTGATCGGCCAGGTCTTCCAGTTCGGTTGGGCAAACGAAGGTGAAGTCGGCTGGGTAGAACACGAATACCGACCACTTGCCTTTCAGCGACGCTTCCGTCAGGTCGACGAATTTGCCATTGTGGAATGCGGTTGCCTTGAATGGTTTAACTTGGGTATTGATGAGCGACATAATCATTTCCTCTCGTGTGGTGAATCAGTAAGACTCTAGTGTAAGGGGTTTTAACCCATATGCAAAATTGATTGTCACAATAGTTTCAATTAGTTTTAGCTATCGCGACGCCATGGGAACTCCATGATAGGCAGTTCCCACGGGATTGGATAGCGGTGACAGTGGATACCCCTGCCGCCGCCAGGTGTTTAGTTCTTGAGTTCTTCCGGCACCTTGCCGCCGTTTTCCGCCAGCTTGATCATCACCTGGCGGTGCAGCCAGATGTTCATGCTGGCCGAATCATTGGTATCGCCCGTGAAGTGCAGCTCTTGCGCCAGTTCCTTGCGCGAAGCCAGGCTGCTATCGAGTTGAAGCAATTTCATCAGGTCGACGATGGACGTGCGCCAATTGAGTGTTTCCGCGTTCTTGCTGGCCAGGCCGACCAGCACCACTTCCACGTCCACCACCGGCACGACAACCGCTGGTGCAGCGGCGGCTGCCGGTGCCGCCGCTGGCGCGTCGGTAGCGGCCGCTGGCGTGGCTGCCGGAGCGGCGTCGGACGCATGGTGGAAGATTTTGTTATAGATATTGCTGAAAATGCCCATGAGGTCACCTCGAGTTGAGTGAATGGAAGAAGGTTTGCCTGCGCGCCCGGTTCATGACGCGAACCGGTGACAGCTGGAGCCGGGCGCAGGCGCCAGCCTGTCGAGTATAAGCCCGTTCAGGCCGGGAGCCCTGTCCCGCAGGGCCAGGGGACATCTGGTGGCAGGGCGCGCCGGTTTCAAGGGTGCAAGGGCCGCCGCGCGTGCAGCAGCGCATCGAATGCGTCGATGGCCAGCGGCGGCGCAAACAGCTCGCCTTGCGCAAAATCGCAGCCGATTTCCAGCAGCCGCGCGCGCTGCTCTTCGGTCTCCACCCCTTCGGCGATGACTTGCAAACCCAGCTTGTGCGCCATGGTGACGATGGCTTCGCACAACACCAGTTCGCTGGCACCGGGCGCCAGCTTGCGCACCAGCATGCCGTCGAGCTTCAGGTAGTCGATGCCGCATTGCTGCAATTGCGTCAGCGAGGCGGGGCCGCTGCCGAAGTTGTCCAGGGCGATCTGCAAGCCTGCCTCGCGCAAGTGCTGCAGCCGCTGCGCCATGCCGCTGCCGCTGCCGCTGCCGCTGCCCAGCAGCGCATCTTCGCGCATGTCGAGCACGATAGCCGAAGCCGGCACATCGAGCGCCATCAGCTGGCGCAGCCAGGTGCCCGGCGCCTCGACTTCGCGCTGCAGCTCCAGCGGCGACTGGTTCAGGCACAGTTGCAGCCCCGGCAAGCCGATGGCCTGGCCCTGCGCGCGCCAGCGCAGCAGTTGCGCGGCCGCCGTGCGCAGCACCCAGTCGCCGATGTCGACGATCAAGCCGCTGCTCTCGGCCAGCGCCAGAAAATCCGGCGGACATACCACACCGCGCTGCGGATGGTGCCAGCGCAGCAAAGCTTCCACTTTGACAATCGTGCAGCCATGCAGTTCGACGATGGGCTGGTAATACAGCTGCATCTGCTGTTCGCGCAAGGCCGTGCGCAAGTCCGCCCCCATGCGCATGCGGTTGACGGCCGCTACCTGCATGGCGGGCGTGAAATAACTGTAGCGGTTGCGCCCCGCGCCTTTCGACACATACATGGCCTGGTCCGCATGCTTGAGCAAGTCCTCGATCGTGCCCGCGTCGTCCGGATACAGGGTGATGCCGATCGAGGCCGAGACGAAGGCCTGCTCCTGCCCCAGCAGGAACGGCGCCAGCAAGCCGTCGAGTATCTGCCGCGCGATGCGGTCAACTTGCTGCAGATCATCGAGGTCGGACAGGATCACCGTGAATTCATCACCGCCCAGGCGCGCCACCGTGTCCGTTTCGCGCACGCCCACGCGGATGCGCCGCGCCGCTTCGATCAGCAGGATATCGCCCTGGTGGTGGCCGAGGGTGTCGTTGACTTCCTTGAAATGGTCGAGGTCGATGAACAGGATGGCCACGCGGCTCGTATCGCGCCGTCCCTGGGCCAGCGCCTGGCGCAGGCGCTCGTGGAACATGCGGCGGTTCGGCAATTGCGTCAAGGTATCGAAATTGGCTTGCTGCCAGATCAGCGCTTCCGTTTGCCGCTTGTCCGTCACATCTTCCAGCATGCACAGGTGGTGCGGGCCGCCGTGGCACGCCGTGGCGATGGCCGTCACCGAGGCATCGACCCACACCACGTCGCCATCGGGACGCACGATGCGCTTGGCGTGGCGAAAGCCCGGCATGCGCCGCGCCAGCAGCTGCGCCACGTGCGCCTGCTCACCCGCCACGTCGTCGGGATGACTGATCTCCATCCAGTTCGAGCGCTTCATATGCTCCAGGCTGCGCCCGGCGATGGCCAGATAGCGCGGATTGATATCCAGAAACTGTCCGCTCACGGTATCGATCAGGGCGATGCCCATCGGTGCTTCCTCGAACATGGTGCGAAAGCGCAATTCCCCTTGCCGGATGGTTTCTTCCGTGCGGCGGCGCTCGCGCGCCAGGTTGCTGAAGTGAAAGGCCGCCGACACGGCCAGCAAGCTGCCCGCCACGCCCAGCGACAGGTACAGCCAGCCCAGGTCGGCGCCCGGCACGGGGCGATACAAAAAGCCCTGGTAGGCGCGGCTGTCCGTGGCATTGCGCGGCAGCACGCCCATGGCGGCGTAGGTGTCGGCGATGTGCTGCCAGCGCTGGGGATTCATGTAGCCGAGTTCCACCAGCACGGGCTGCAGCAGCAATTCCATCTGCTGCGCCTCGTACAGCAGGTGCGCCTGGTCATGGCGCTGGCTGTATTTGGCATGGATCAGACGCGCCATTTCCTCGCGGTGCGCCATCGCGTATTGCCAGCCGCGCAGGCTGGCCGCGCGAAACGCTTTGACGCGCTCGGGATGGCGGCGCAGTTCATACTCGCTGGTAAACAGGTTGTCGCCGTAGAAATCGATGCCGGCCGTGCGCGGCGTAAACTGGTAGTAGGGAAAGCCCGCCCGGTCCAGGTAATCGGCTTCGTTGGTGGAATACGCGGCAATGGCGTCGACCTTGCCAGCGATCAAATCCTCGATCCGGTAGCTGGGCGGCAAGTGGCGCATCTGTTCCGGTGCGACGCCCATTTTCTGCAGGAACAGCGAGACTTCATCGGATGCGGCTGCCACATCGGTGGCCGCACCGATCATCACGGGCGCCCCCACCAGCCGGTGCACGTCGGGCGCGCCGCCATGCTGGCGCATCAGCAGCACGCTGGGCGAATGCTGGAACACCACGGCCAGCACCACCAGGGGCTTGCCCGCCATACGGCTGAGCAACAAGGTACTGTTACCCACGCCATACTCGGCCTGGCCCGTCAGCACGGCCGCCTCGGCAAGCGGCACGCCGCTGCCTTCGACCAGTTTGACTTCCAGCCCCGCCTCGCGGTAATAGCCTTGCTCGATGGCCGCGTAATAGCCGGCAAACTGGAACTGGTGCGTGAAATTGAGCTGCAGGGAGATAGGTTCCAGCGCGCGGGCGGGCGTGGTCAGGCACAGCAGCAGAATGAAACAGCAGCGGAAAGCGTCGAATGCTGTCATCGGCATGGCAGGACACCACTGGAAACTGCCGAGCTGGCAGGGTACGACTATTGTAGCCGCCCCCTTTTGCAGATGGATAATTATTTCACTAGGAACAATAACGTTGATGTTTTTAGCAAACAATCTGACGTTTGTTTGCGCTAGAACACGACGCCTGCCACCAAAATGATGTTGGCATACGGACTGCACTCCCCTGTACGCACGATGGCGCGCGCGCCCTTGCTCAATTGCTTGAACTCCTCGTGCGTCACCTGGCGCGCATCGGGCACAGCCAGGGCCGCCACCTGCGCCGCCATGGCCGGATTGTGCTGCGGCAACTCGCTGGCGAGCAAATGGTATTCCACTTGCATTTCAGTCAATACCGTATTGACGGTATCGATGAAGCCGGGGATGCCGCGCGTCAGGGCCAGGTCGATCAGGGGCACGCCCGGCTGCGAGGGCAAGCCCGCGTCGCCGATGACGAGCATGTCGCCATGACCGAGCGATGCGATCATTTGCGACAGCGCAATATTAAGCAGCGGTGTTTTTTTCATCAGAACAGCTCGTGCAAGTGGGGAATCGAGGTTTGCGCGCCGGGCTTGGTGACGCTCCAGGCGGCCGCGCGCTGGCCTTGCTGGATCGCTTCGGCCTCGTCCATGCCGGACGCCAGGCCGGCGACAAAGCCGCCGATGAAGGTGTCGCCGGCGGCCGTCGTGTCGACGGCTTGCACCACCTCGGCCGGGAAGGTGAAATCGCCGCCATACAGGGCCGCGTGCACGCCCTTGGAGCCGAGCGTGATGATGACGTTGTCGCTGCCCAGCTTTTGCAGCGCGGCCGCCAGCGCCTGGACGTCCGCGCCTTGCGGGCTGACGCCGGCCAGCATGGCCGCTTCGATTTCATTCGGAATCAGGTAGTCGACCAGTTCCAGCACGCCTTCGGGCAGGCTGGCCGCCGGGGCCGGGTTCAGCACCACCGTCTTGCCCAAGGAGCGGGCCAGTTTGATCGCGTGCACGACGGTGGCCATCGGCGTTTCCAGCTGCAGCACGACGATATCGGCCTGGTCGATCAGCTCTTTTGCCGCGTCGATATGCGCGGGGCTCAACAGGTCGTTGGCGCCGCCGGCAATCACGATGCTGTTCTGGCCGTTGTCGTCGACCAGGATGGAAGCGATGCCGGACGCGACACCGGGCAAGGTGGTGATGTGGCTGTCGATGATGCCGTCGCCCACGAGGGCCGCGCGCAAGGTCGCGCCGAACGCGTCATCGCCCACGCAGCCGACCATGGCCACTTGCTGGCCACCGGCGGCCACTTTGCCGCTCAGGCGCGCGCAGGCTACGGCCTGGTTGGCGCCCTTGCCGCCAGGAATGGTGCGAAACGCGCCGCCCGTCAGGGTTTCGCCGGGGAGGGGCATGCGCGGCACGCGCAAAACCAGGTCCATATTGATGCTGCCGATAACCACGATCATGATGTCATTCCCATCAGTTCAGTTGCAGGTGAAGAAGTAGGTACAGCAGAAGTTACCGTGGCGGCCACGCTGGAGCCGCGCACGTGCAGCTCGGGTGCGATGCTGCGCTGCTGGCGCGGCAAGGCGGGGTCGGCAATGCGCGCCAGCAGGCAGGCGGCCGTGATGTGACCCAGCTCGCGCGTGTTTTGCGCCACGCTGCTCAAGGCCGGATGCACGAAGCTGGCCAGGTCGATATCGTCGAAGCCGACCACGGCCAGTTCGGCCGGCACGGCAATGCCCCGCTCGGCGGCGGCGCGCAGGGCGCCAAAGGCCATCAAATCATTGCAGCAGAACAAGGCGTCGGGGCGCTGGCCTGGCGGCAGCGCCAGCAAATCCAGCGCGGCCGCATAGCCGCCCGCACTGGTAAAGTCCGCGTGGCAGCACAGGGCGTCGGCCAGGACCACGCCCGCGTCCGCCATGGCACTGCGCGCACCGTCGATGCGCTCGTTGGAAATGCTCACTTCGCGGGGTCCGGCGATGCAGGCGAGGCGTCGGCGTCCCAGGCCCAGCAAATGGCGCGCGGCCAGGGCACCGCCAGCGCGGTTGTCGACGGCCACGGCATCGATGGACAGGTCGCTGGGCGCGCGGTCGAGCAGCACGGCCGGCACCTTCATCTTGCGCAGCAGTTCGCCATCGCTGTCGGCCAGCGCGGACAGGATCAGGCCGTCGCAGCGCTTGGTCAGCAGCACGTTCAGGTACTCGCGCTGCTTGACGGGGTCGTCATCGGAATTGCACAAAATCACGCTGTAACCGGCCGCGTAGCAGCGGTCCTCGATGCCGCGCGCCACTTCCGAAAAATACGGATTCGTATTATTCGGAATGATCAGGCCGATCGTGCCCGTGCTGCGGCTGCGCAGCGAGCGCGCCAGCGCGCTGGGCACGTAATGCAATTGCTCCACGGCCGCCAGCACGGCGCGGCGCGCCGCGTCGCTGACGGGGCGGGTATTGTTGAGGACGTGCGACACGGTGGTAAACGACACCCCCGCCACCTGCGCCACTTGTTTGATGGTTGCCATGGGCCAGTATTATGAACGCTCGCCGCGGCGGCGGTAAGTGTCGAGCACCACGGCGGCGACAATCACCAGACCCGTGACGATGCGTTTCACGGGTTCGGACACGCCCACTTGCGCCAGGCCCGCTTCCAGCACGGAAATGATCAACACGCCGATAAACGTACTGATGACGGAACCGCGCCCGCCCATCAGGCTCGTGCCGCCGATCACGACGGCGGCGATCACTTGCAATTCCATGCCCACGCCGCCGTTCGGGTCGGCCGCTTCCAGGCGCGACACCTGGAACAGCGCGCCCACGCCGGCCAGAAAACCCATCAAGGCAAACACCAGCACTTTCGACGGTTTTGTGTTGATGCCGGACAAACGCACGGCTTCTTCATTCGTGCCGATGCCGATCCAGTGGCGTCCCAGCACCGTGCGCGTCAGCACCAGGTGGCCGATGACGACGATGGCGATCGAGGCAATGAAGGCCGGCGACAGGCCAAAGGCGATCGGCGAGCTGATGCCGTCCACGGCGCTGCCGATGTATTCCGTGCGCGAATTGGTCACCTGATAGGCCAGGCCGCGCGCCATTTCCAGCACGCCCAGCGAAACGATGAACGAGGGGATGCGCCAGCCGACGGAAATCAGGCCGGTCGTCGCGCCGCACAGGGCGGCGACGAACATGCCCAGCAGGGCCGCGCTCCACACGGGCCAGCCCCAGTGCACGACGGCCAGCGACAGCACGGAAGCGGCCAGCGCCATGACGGAGCCGACGGACAAATCGATGCCGCCGATGATCAATACAAAGGTCATGCCGACGGCCATCACGACCAGGGTCGGGATGTTGTTCGACAGGGTGCTGAGGGTCGCGAGCGTGAAGAAATTTTCGCTGGCAAACGAAAACAGCACGCACATGGCGAGCAAGGCGCCGATCAGGCCCGCATAGTTTTTCAGGTCGGCCAGGCTGCGCTGCAGATACGAAGGAGAGGAATGGGTGGTCATGGGAATCTTTCCGGCGGATCAGGCCGCAGCTGGAGTGGAAGTAGGGGTCAAATAGCCGGAGAAGGCGGCCGACAGCAGCGCGTCCTGGCTCCAGGCACCGCGCTCGAAGGTGTCGACGATGCTGCCGGCGCTCATGACGGCGATGCGGTCGCAGATCAGCATCAGCTCGCGCAAGTCGCTCGATACAATGACGAGGCCCTTGCCCTGGCGCGCCTGTTCGGCCAGCACCTGATAAATATCAAACTTGGCGCCGATATCGATGCCGCGCGTGGGCTCGTCGAACAGCATCACGGGGCAGTCGCGGTACAGCCAGCGGGCGATCACGACTTTTTGCTGGTTGCCGCCAGAGAGTTCGGCCACCGTTTGCGCGCTGTTGCGCGAGCGGATGCCCAGGCGCTGAATGTAATCGTCGGCCACCGATGCTTCGGCCGCCTCGTTGAGCCAACCGGCGCCACTGACGGTGTCGAGCGCGGCCAGGGTCGTGTTGACGGCGATGGACTGGCGCAGCAACAAGCCTTGTCCCTTGCGGTCTTCCGTGATCATGGCGATGCCCGCTTTCACGGCGGCCTGCGGCGAGTGCAAGGCGGCGGGTACCTCGCTGTCGCCGAGGAACACGTCGCCGGCGTCGGCGCGGTCGGCGCCAAAGATCAGGCGCAGCAATTCCGTGCGGCCCGAGCCGATCAGGCCGGCGATGCCGAGGATTTCGCCGGCGCGCAAGTCGAACGAGGTCGGGTTGACCACCTTGCCGCGCGCCAGGCCACGCACGCGCAGCAGCGGCGCGCCGATGGTGCGTCCGCTCAGGTCCACCGCATCGTCGGCCGAACGGCCCACCATCAGGCTGACCAGGTCGGCGGCGGAGTGGCCCGCGATAGCGTCATCGCACACGAGCTGGCCGTCGCGCAGCACGGCGATGCGGTCGGCCACGCGCTTGAGTTCTTCCAGGCGGTGCGAAATATAGATGATGCACACGCCTTCGGCCTTCAGGCGCTCGATTTGCAGGAACAGCAATTCCACTTCGCGGTGCGTCAGCATGGCCGTCGGCTCGTCGAGCACCAGCAGGCGGCAGGAACCGATCAGGTTACGCGCGATCTCGATCATTTGCTGGTGGCCGATACCCAGCTCGCCAACCAGGGTCCACGGGTCGAGGCCGCCCAGGCCCACTTTCTCCATCTGTTCGCGCGCGTCGCGCTCCAGACGGCCGCGGTCGATGAAGCCGAAACGCTGCGGCAGATTTTTCAGGTACAGGTTTTCCGCGATCGACAGGGTGGGAATCAGATTGAGTTCCTGCATCACCATGCGGATGCCCAGCGCCTCGGCAGCGCCGCGCGAGGCGGGCTGGTAAGGCTTGCCGTCGAGCAGCATGGTGCCCGTCGTGGCTTGCTCCAGGCCGCAGATGATCTTCGACAGCGTGCTTTTGCCGGCACCGTTTTCGCCCGTCAGCGCCAGCACCTGGCCAGCGGCGAAGCGCAAGCCGACGCCGCCCAGCACGGGGCCGACATAGGACTTGCCAATGTTATCCAGGGTCAATAGAGGGGTGGCCGCTGATGGCGCCGGGGGGATGTCGGTAGGCATGATAAAACTCCGCGGTAGTGGCGGCGGGGCCGGCGGCGCCTGCTCGATGAGCAAGCGCCGCCGGCCCCGGCGGGATCAAACGATCAGGCGATCAGGACTTGGCGCCCTTGGCGACCAGTTCGACCTTGGTTTCGATGACGCCACCGAGCTCGGCCTGTTTCTTCTTCTGCGCCAGCGCTTTCAGCACGGTCTCAATGCCGAACACGGCTTGCTGCGAACCGAACTGGTCGGCGGTGGCCAGCACGCGGCCATCGGCCAGCATCGGCTTGATGGCGTTGATGTTGTCATAGCCGACGACCAGCACTTTGCCCGTCTTGCCGGCTGCCTTGATGGCGGAAATGGCGCCGATGGCCATGTTGTCGTTACCGCACAGCAAGGCCTTGATATTCGGGTTGGCGTTCAGCATGGCGGCCGCCACCGTGTTGGCAGGGGCGATTTCCCACTGGCCCGACTGCACACTGACGACCTTGGCGCCGGCCGCGTTCATGGCGTCCTGGAAACCCAGGGTGCGCTGCTGCGCGTTGTAGGTGGTGGACACGCCTTCGATGATGCCGACGGGATCGCCCTTTTTGATCTGCTTGGCCAGGTAGTCGCCGACGACCTTGGCGCCCTTGCGGTTGTCCGGACCGACGAACGGTACGGTGATGCCCTTTTCTTTCAGGGCGCCCTCGTCGAGCTTGTTGTCGATATTGACGACGATGATGCCCGCGTCGATGGCCTTTTTCAGCACCGGCACCAGCGCTTTCGAGTCGGCCGGCGCGATCACCAGCGCGTTGACGCGCGAGACGATCATTTGCTCGACCAGCTTGATCTGGCTCGACGTATCCGTTTCATCCTTGATGCCGTTCGACAGCAAGTCGTACTTGGCGGCATTCGCCTTCTGATGCGCCTTGGCGCCATTTTCCATGGTCAGGAAAAATTCATTGGCGAGCGACTTCATCACCAGCGCCACCTTCGGTTTGGCAGGTGTCTGCGCCATCGCCGGCACGGCGGGCAAGGCACACACCAGGACAGCGGCGGCAATCATTTTCAGGCGAATACGGGATGTCATGAGCGTCTCCAGAGTTATTGGTCAAGCACGTGTAGAGCATGCTTTTATGGAATTTCATTGCGCGCAAACGTTTGCGCGAAGCGAATAGTGCCTCAATGCCACACATCAGTGCAAGCAAAACAGTATGTGCGGTGCAGCAAAAAGGGAACGTTCAGAGGGAAACAGGCAGGCCGATGCGATCAGCCTGCCGAGGGGAAATGCGCGGCAGTCAGCTGTTTGCTGCGGGACGGGCGCTGGCCCACTGCACCGCCAGCACGCTGGCCAGCACCAGCAGCAAGCCCAGCATTGACCAGCCCGTCATGGCCTGGCCCAGCAAGGCCCAGCCCAGCAGGACGGCCATCAGGGGGCTGAGCAAGCCCAGCGATGACACGGCCACGGGAGACAGCCTGGCGATGCCGCGAAACCATAGCGCATACGCCAGCAGGGCGCCGGCCAGGCACAGGTAGGCGTAGGCCAGCACTTGCTGCAGCGACAAGGCCGGCAACGGGGCATCGGCCAGCCAGGCGACGGGCGCCAGCATCAGGCCGCCGAGCAGCAATTGCCAGCCCGTCAACGCCAGCACGGGCAAATCCGGCTTCCAGCGCCGCGTCAGATACGTGCCGGCCGCCATGCAAGCCGTGCCGCCCAGCGCGGCGGCGATGCCGACGGGTTCCCACACGGTGCGCGGCGACAATAACAAGACGCCCATGCCGGCCACGCCCAGCACGCTGGCCCCCAAGGCCAGGCGGGCCGGACGGCGTCCTTCCACGCCCCATGCCAGCCCCATCACCAGCAGCGGCTGGATGGCCCCCACCACAGCCGCCAGGCCACCCGGCAAGCGGTAGGCGGCGACGAACAGCAGCGCCTGGAACACGCCGATATTGAGTGCGGAAAGAATCAGCACGCGGCCCCACTCGCGCCGCGCGGGCAGGCGCCGCATCAGCAGCAGCAACAGCAAGCCGGCCGGCAACACGCGGATCAGGGCCGCCGTGAAAGGCCGGTCTGGCGGCAACAGTTCGGATGTGACGATATATGTGGAACCCCAGATCAGGGGTGCCAGCGCCGTGAGCAGAATGTCGCCCCAGACGGGACGGGCAGAAGAAGAGCTCATGCAACTATCTCGACATTAAGATAAAAGCCCAGTGTGGACGCGTACTATCTTAATGTCAAGATAAATTGACGGGCGCGCCGCTGCCTGGCGGGCGTAAAAAAACCCGGCATGGCCGGGCTTCTGGAATGATGCAAGGCGGCACGCTGCGCCACCCGCCGGATGCTTAATCGCGCACGCGCTGCAGCACCGTGATCGGCATGCCGCCGATGCTGAGCGTAGCCGTGTTGTTGCTATTGCTCAGGCTGATTTGCATGGCCATGCCGCCTGCGCCTTCCGGCGCGAACGTCACGACATTGCCCTCGGTGGTAAAGGTGCCTTTGCTTGCCTTGGTGTTCTCGATGACGCTGTCACGCGTAAATTCCAGCACACCGCCCATTGGTGCCTTCCATTTGCCCACCAGCGGGTGGCCGCCAAAGCTGAACAGGCCTTTCAGTTTATCCAGCATGCCCGGTCCCTGGGTGGCCGACGCATTACCCAAGGCCCCTGCCATGGCCATGCTCATGGCGGCCTGCTGCAGTTGCGCGCGGTCGGTGACTTGCCATTGCTTGTCGACCAGCGCCAGCGGCAATTCCACTTCCAGGTCACCGTGCGGCAAGCGTTGCAGGATCAGTGCCCGGTCCGCCGATTTGGCCAGCCACGTCGCCTCATCGGTCAAGGCCAGCGTGGCAGTGGCCATCGCTACCTGCTGACCGCCCATCTCGCGCACCTGCTCGTAGCCGCTGACCTTGGCCACTTTCACGCCCTTGGCCACGCACAGCTTGTCGCCGCGCAAGGCCGCCTTGCCCGGGGCGGCCAGCGCGTAGACAAATTGCGATTGCGCAAGCCAGCCACCGCTGCTTTGCTCGACGGGAGCTGCGTACAGCCCGCTACGCACGAGGATATCGAGCCATTGCCGCGTGGAACTGTCGTACGAGGCTACGCGGATTTCTTCCTTCTGGTACGGCAAGTTGGTCAAGCACAGCAACTTGTCGCGCGCCGCCTCGTCGGCCGTCAGGTGGGCATCGATGGCGCGGCTGAAACTGCTGGCCGAGGCCGCTTCGGGCGCCAGCAGCCACGCCAGGGCGCCGCCAGCCACGATGACTACCGCCAGCACGCCGCCGGCAATCATGACGTGGCGCCGCTGCACGCCAGCCCCGGCCGGACTGGCCGGTGCCGGCGCCGGTGCTGCCGCTGCCGTGGCAGGCAAGGTATTGCCGCATTCATCGCAAAAGCGCGCGCCCGGGGCATAGGCCGTGCCGCATTTGGTACAGAAGTGAGCCATGGTCTGCCTTACTTGAGTTTATGCGCGCATTCGCCGCAGAACACGTCATCGGACGCGACCGGTGCCTTGCAGCTCGGGCATTGCAGGCTGTCTGCCGGTGCAGCGGCTGGCGCTGCCGGGGCGGCTGGAGCGGCTGGAGCGGCTGGGGCCGTCGCCTGCTCGGCCAGGGCGCGCGCACGTTCACGCGCTTCCTCGGCCTTTTTCTTGACCACGGCCAGGCCGTCGTTCAGGCTCGCTTCCGAGGCGCTGAAATCGACATTGCGCGTGGCGTTCAGGTAAATGATGCACACGCCCTTGGTGAAGATCAGGCCAGGCACAACGGCCGCGGCCGCCATCAGCAAGCCGCCGCCCAGGCCGGCAGCGATGATATAGCCGGAACCGCTGCCGCCACCCAGACCCGAGGCCAGCGCGTACATGTTCATCTGGCCGCCGCCTAGGCCCAGGATGCCAGCCGACATGCCCGTGGTCAGCGACACGCCCGTGCCCAGCACGCCAAAGATCAGCAGCGCGGTAAACGACGTGATCAGGAACAACAGCACTTCCAGCAGGATCACCGACACCAGCTTGGTGCGCACGATCTGGTTCAGGCGGGCAATGATCTGGAACACGCTGGCGCCCGACCAGGCAGCAGGGCCGGCCAGCGGCAGCATCACGTAGAACAGCGCGAACACCAGCACGCCCAGCACGATGGCCGACAAGGGGAAGACCACCGCGTACAGCACGGGGCCCAGCACGGGGATTTTGCAGACGAACAAGATGATGGCGATGGCGATCATGGCCGCCAGCACGATCAAAAATTCCAGGAAGACGACCGCGATCAGGCGGTGGCTGGTGTACAGCGAGACGAGCACGGCATCAACCAGGCTCATGCCAGGCTGGCCCTGCGCATCGCGCATCAGCAGGATGCCCACGGCGTTGGAACCGTAAAACATCACGAGGAAGGCCATCAGGCCGCCCAGGAAGGCCAGCACGACACTGCTCATGCTGCCGGCGAGCATCGTCAGCACGCCGCCGACGAGCACCGCGCCGATGAAGGTCAGGGCCAGCAGGGCAATCGCGCGGAAATTCTTGATGGCATCGGTCGCTTCGATCAGCGATCCCACGGCGGAGGAAAAGGGAAACGGTTTATGTGCTTCTGTGGAAATGGTCATGTCTAGCCTGGAAGGGGGAAATCGGGATGGGACGGCCTGCCTGGCCGCCCCGTGGTATTGCTGTGTCAGTAAGCCAGCGCCAGTTGCAGCTCGCTCGCAGGCGCCTGGCGCTGGACGATCTGCAGTTTGACGTCCTGGCCGCCGACACGCTTGCTATTCAGGTACAAGGCGGTACGCACGGGGTAAATGCCCTGCGGCACGCCTTCGGGCATGGGAATCGAGAAGCCGCCCTTGTAGGCGCCGCTGCCGTTGTTGCTGCTGACCACCTTGCGCACAGTTTTGATCAGGTCGCCATTTGGCTTGTACAGGCTCAACTCTTCTTCCACCAGCGGGTTCGGATCGCGCGTGCCGGCTGCCACTTCGATATACGAATTGGTCTGCGCCTTCTGGCCCGGACGTACGGAAGATGGCGTAAAGGCCGTCTCATACTTTACCAAGGTCGACTGCTCGGGCAGCTTGCCCTTGTTGGCCACCTTGTAGTCGGCCTGCACTTGCTGCGCCGTCTTGACTTGCTGGCTTTGATAGTTCAAGGCCACGCAGGCGAGTGCGCCCAGGCTGGCGCCCAGGGCCGCGCCGCGCACGGTATTCGTGCCACCGCCCAGCAAGCCGCCCACGACAGCGCCGATGCCGGCCAGCATGGCCGTATTGCATTCACCGCTGGCCGCTTCCGTGCCTGCGGTGGTGGTGCCGGTGGCGCCAGGGCCACCCGGCGCGGCGCAACCGGCCAGCATCGAGGACACAACCAGCAGCGCTACCATGGGCTTGGCAATTTGTTTCAAGTTTTTCACGTTATTCTCCGGGAGGAACAAAATAGGGGGAAGGCAAGCAGCGCGGCTTACTCGATCTGGATTTGCGACAGCGCCTTGTCTTGCGCGTCTTTCGCCTTGCGCTTGATGTCGAGCGCGTAGCGGTTGCCCTTGTCCATGCGCAACACGGCATTCGCGTTGGCAATGGCACAGTCGTATTTGCGCTGGCTCATGCAGTGGCTCGCTTCCGACAGGCTCTCCGTGATCACACTTTCCAGTCCGGCAGCCTTGTTGACAGGCGCGGCCGGCGGTGTCACCTTGACGGGCTTGGCCGGCTTTTCCACGACAGGTGCCGGTGCCGGTGCCGGCTCGGGCGCGGGCGCAGGACTGGCAACCGGTGCGGGTGCCGGGGTGGGCGTCGGGGCGGGTACCGCTGGCGTCACGGCAGGCTCGGCCGCCTTGGCGCCATCGAACACAGGGTCGCTGATGGCCAGCGGCTTCTCGGCAGCAGGCGCAGGTTCCGGCGGCACAGGTGGCACGGGTGCCGGCTGCGACGCTGGCGGCTTGCTTGACAGGAAATAATACCCACCTGCACCGCCCAGCAGCACTACCGCTGCGACGACTGCGGCAATCAGCTTGAGGGGGAGGCCATCCGGTCGCTTGTCATCTGGCGCTTTGGGCACGCTGGCGGCTGAGGCAGCAGGTTCTGGCGCGGGAGCGGGAGCGGGAGCGGGAGCGGGTGCGGGTGCGGGTGCGGGTGCGGCTTCAGGCTGGCGCTTTTCCAGCACGGGCGGTGGCGGTGGTACCGCGACAGGTTTCACCACTGGCGTCGGGAGAGGTTCAGGCACGGGCTCGATGGCGGGCGCAATGACCGGTTCCGGCAGAGGCGGCGGCACCGCTGCCGCCACGGGCGCCACGGCAAAGCTGAACGCGCACTTGGGGCAGAATCTGGCATCGGCCTTGCAATCATGGCCGCACTGGCCACAGGATTTGCCTGGCAGCGGGGCGGCAATGGTGGCGGCAACGGCAAACGTCGTGCCGCAGGAAGAACAGAATTTTGCACCCGGTTTATTCTCGGCCTGGCAGGAAAGGCATTTCAATTGGCATCTCTTTTCATATCAACGCTGACGCCATACGCCTGTATCGCTTGCCAGAATGGCAGCTTTGTTGCCGTACGGCTAAATATGCAACGAGTATATTTTCAAACAGCAAGTTGCCACAAGAGAAAATTGCCTTTTGCTCTATTCAATTTTTAAATATTGGTAAAAATCCTGCCGCCAAGCAGGTGTCGCGCACCATCTTGGTGCTCGGAAAGCAAAAAACCCGGCAACGCAGTGTGCGTTGCCGGGTTTTCAGGCGATGCCCGAGGGCCGAAGGTAGCTTACTTGCGCCCGCCGCGTGCTGGCGCGGCATGGCCGCCCTTGGCAGGCGGCTTGCTGCCACGGCCCATCGGCACGGCGGCCGGCTTGGCCTTCGTTTTGATGGTCGACAAGATCGAGGGCCGCACTTTCGACTCGGCAGCCGATGCTTTCGGCGCCGCTGCCGTGCCGCCCAGGGCGATGCGGTTCTTGCCCGGCGTGACCTTGAACTTGTCCGGCGTGCCGGCACCATGCGTCTGGCGGCTGCGTTCGCCTGCGGCCAGGCCGCCCGACTCGGACGACGTCCAGGCAGGAATCAAGTGCTTGTCGCCATTGCCGATCAAGTCGCCACGCCCCATGTTGACCAGCGCTTCGCGCAAAATCGGCCAGTTGGCCGGGTCCTGGTAGCGCAGGAAAGCCTTGTGCGTGCGGCGGATCTTGCCGCTGCGCGCCGTTTCCACCACTTCCGAGTCTGCCGTAACCTTGCGCAAAGGATTCTTGCGTGTGTGATACATGGTCGTGGCCATGGCCATCGGCGTGGGCATGAAGGTTTGCACCTGGTCCAGCTTGAAATTGTTTTTCTTCAGCCACAGGGCCAAATTGAGCATGTCCAGGTCCGTCGTGCCCGGATGGGCCGCGATGAAGTACGGGATCAAATACTGCTTCTTGCCCGCTTCCAGCGAGAAACGGTCGAACATTTCCTTGAACTCGTCATACGCGCCGATGCCGGGCTTCATCATCTTCGACAAAGTGCCCTCTTCCGTGTGCTCGGGCGCAATTTTCAAGAGGCCGCCGACGTGGTGCGTCACCAACTCTTTGACGTATTCGGGCGAACGCACGGCCAGGTCGTAGCGCAAGCCCGAGCTGATCAGCACTTTCTTGATGCCGGGAATGGCGCGCGCCTTGCGGTACAGGGAAATGAGCTTGCTGTGGTCCGTGCCCAGATTCACGCAGATGGACGGGTACACGCAGGACAGGCGGCGGCACGACACTTCGATCTCTTTGTCTTTGCAAGCGAGGCGGTACATATTCGCCGTCGGGCCACCCATATCGGAAATGGTGCCCGTGAAGCCCTTGGTTTTATCGCGGATATGCTCGATTTCGCGCAAGATCGACGGTTCCGAACGGCTCTGGATGATGCGGCCCTCATGCTCGGTGATCGAACAGAAGGTGCAGCCGCCGAAGCAGCCGCGCATGATATTGACGGAAAAGCGGATCATTTCCCAGGCGGGAATGTGCGCCTTGCCATAGCTCGGGTGCGGCGCGCGCGCGTAATTCATGTCGTACACGCCATCCATCTCGTCCATGGCCAGCGGCAGCGGCGGCGGATTGAGCCACACGTCGCGTTCGCCGTGCGCCTGCACCATGGCACGCGCATTGCCGGGATTCGATTCCAGGTGGAACACGCGCGAGGCGTGCGCATACATCACCGGGTCATCCTTGACGACATCGTAGGCGGGCAGGCGCACGACGGTCTTGTCGTGCTTTTCCTTGGCCATGGCCAGGCGCTCTTCGCGGCTCATGATGCGGATCGGCTTGATGACTTCGGCCGATTTTGAGGCATTTTCCGTGGCGCAGGCGGTCTTGTCTTCCTGCACCATCTCATACGGGCTGTAGTGCGGATCGACCTTGCCGGGGACGTCGACGCGGGTGGAATTGTGCACACCCCAGTCGTCGCCGGGCAGCCAGCCGGCCGGCACCATGAAGGCCGTGCCGCGCAAGTCGCGGATATCCTTGATGGCTTCGCCGGCAGCCAGACGGTGCGTCAAGTCGACCAGCGCCCGTTCGGCATTGCCGAAGATCAGCAGATCGGCCTTGGAATCGGGCAAGACGGAACGGCGGACCTTGTCCGACCAGTAATCATAATGGGCGATGCGGCGCAAGGACGCTTCGATGCTGCCGATGACCACCGGCACGTCGGGATATGCTTCGCGCGCGCGCTGGGCGTACACGGTGACGGCGCGGTCCGGGCGTTTATTCGGTTCGGCATTCGCCGTGTAGGCGTCGTCGGAGCGGATCTTGCGGTCGGCCGTGTACTGGTTGACCATGGAATCCATGTTGCCGGCCGTAATGCCGTAATACAGACGCGGCTTGCCGAGGATGCGGAAGGCGTCGGCCGACAGCCAGTCGGGCTGGCTGATGATGCCGACGCGGTAACCTTGCGCTTCGAGCAGGCGGCCCACCAGGGCCATGCCGAAACTCGGATGGTCGATGTAGGCGTCGCCCGTGACGAGGATGACGTCGCACTGGTCCCAGCCCAGCGCGTCCATCTCGGCACGCGACATTGGCAGGAAAGGCGCCACGGCAGCGCGGGCAGACCGCTTGGGAACGGTCGCAAATAAATTGGTAGGGGAGCTCATAGGGTACGGATTGTACCGGAATTGGCCATTTCCAACCTGACGGCCTGCTTTTTACTGTTGGATTTTCGTATAAAAAACGTTTATTTTTCAATCACTTGGGGAAATGTGGCCCTTGGGGTCAGACCCTTCAGGGGTCTGACCCCAGCTTTTCCCCGGGTTACATCAGATCCCCATATTCGCCAAAATCTCACCAAGTTCCCGCAGCGCCGGCTCCAGTTTCGGATGCTTGACGGCGAACTTGGCCGACAATTCCTGGCTGCGCTCGGCCAGGCCATAGGTGGTCGACTCTTCGTCCGGTTCCTGCGCGGCGCGCTTTTCCAGCAGTTGCTGAATATCACCATTGAGCTTTTGCAGCAAACCATGCGTTTCTTCATCCACAGGATCGCCAGATGCGATGGTCGATTGCAGCTGTTGCAACGATTCCTTGAGTTTGCTATCCATATCTTTTTCCTGTCAGTCAGTAAATTGCGTGTCCAGGAACAATTGTTCCACCTTGCTCCTGGCCCACGGGGTCTTGCGCAAAAACTTCAGGCTCGACTTGATGCTGGGATCGCTGATAAAGCAATTGATATCGATGTGCTTGGCCAAGCCGTCCCAACCGTAGTGGGCGTGCAGGCGCGTCACGATACCTTCCAGGGTAATGCCATTCAAATCTTGCTGACTCATATACTCTTTCGACTGCCTACTTATTTACATCTTACTCAATTCTACGCCGCCGGCACAGAAAGCTTGCGTGCGCCATGTCAACGCAACGCAAGCTTCAGATGAGGATGGCTTACTTGGCGTTCAAGCCGCGGCGTTCCAGCAGCGGTTCCACGGTAGCGTCGCGGCCGCGGAAGTCACGGAACAGTTGCAGCGCATCGACGCTGCCGCCGCGCGACAGCAATTTGCTGCGGAACCAGTCGCCATTCTTGCGCGTCAAGCCGCCGTTTTCCTTGAACCAGTTGACCGATTCCGCGTCCAGCTTTTCCGACCACAGGTAGGCATAATATGCCGCCGAGTAGCCGCCCGAGAAGCTGTGCGAGAAGTAGCTGGTGCGGTAGCGCGGCGGCACGGGTGCGTAGTCGACGCCCGCGTCTTTCAGCGATGCCGCTTCAAAGGCCAGCACGTCGGTCGGAATCTGCGCTGGCGCCAACTGGTGCCAGCGCTGGTCCAGCAGGGCCGCCGACAGGTATTCCGTGGTCATGAAGCCCTGGTTGAATTTCTTCGCTGCCGTGACTTTATCGAGCAATTCCTGCGGCATGGCCGCGCCGCTCTGGTAGTGCTTGGCATAGTTTTGCAGCACTTCCGGCCAGACGGCCCACATTTCATTGACTTGCGATGGATATTCGACGAAGTCGCTCGGCACGCTGGTGCCGGCAAAGCGCGGGTATTTCACGTTCGAGAACATGCCGTGCAGCGCATGGCCGAATTCGTGGAACATGGTCGTCACTTCATCGAACGTCAATAGCGTCGGCTGACCGGCCGGTGGCTTCGGAATATTCAATTGGTTGGCGACGACGGGATGCGTGCCCATCAACGACGATTGCGACACGTATTCATTCATCCACGCGCCGCCATGCTTGTTGCCGCGCGCATAAAAGTCGGCGATGAACAGGGCCAGCGGCTTGCCGTTGGCGTCCAGCACGTCGTAGACGCGCACGTCCGGGTTGTACACCGGTAAATCAGTACGTTGCTTGAAGCTGATGCCGTACAGTTTATTGGCGGCAAAGAAGACGCCGTTGTTCAGCACGCTGTTGAGTTCCAGGTACGGTTTCAGCTCGTTTTCATCAAAGTTGAAACGTTGCTTGCGCAGCTTGTCCGTGTAGATGGCCCAGTCGGCCGCTGCCACCTGGAAACCGCCCTTTTCCGCATCGACCACTTGCTGCAGGTCGGCCGCTTCGCGGCGCGCATTCGCGACGGCCGGTTTCGCCAGTTCCGACAGCAGGGTGTTGACGGCGGTCGTCGTCTTGGCCGTCTGGTCTTCCAGCGAATACGCGGCGTAATTGGCGTAACCGAGCAAGGTGGCCCGTTCGGCGCGCAGTTTGGCCAGCTTCAGCACGATGGCGCGGTTGTCGAACTCGCCGCCCTGGCTGCCCCGGTTCAGCGACGCCTCCATCAAACGCTGACGCGTCTTGCGATCCGTCAATACGGCCAATGGCGGCTGGCCGCTGGTGTTGACGAGGGCGATGAGGAACTTGCCGTTCAAGCCGCGTTCCTTGGCGGCAGCGGCTGCCGTGTCGATATCGCTGTCCGTCATGCCGGCCAGTTCGGCGCGCGTGTCGACGACGATGCTCTTGGCATTCGTTTCCTTCAGCACGTTTTGCGCGAAGGCCGTTTCCAGGCCCGCCTGCTCGGCGTTGTAGGCTTTCAGTTTTTCCTTGTCCGCATCGGACAGCTTGGCGCCGGCGCGCACGAAATCGGTGTGATAACGGGCCAAGAGGCGCAAGGATTCGGCATCGAGGCCCAGCTTGTCGCGCTTGGCGTACAGGGTGTCGATGCGGGCAAACAGTTTCGGATTCAGGGTGATCGCGTCGCCATGCGCGGCCAGCTTGGGCGACACATCCACTTCCACCGCTTCCAGCACGGCATTGGTATTGGTCGAGGTCATGTTGCTGAAGATGCTTTGCACGCGGTGCAGCAGCTGTCCCGTGCGCTCGAGGGCCACGATGGTGTTTTCAAACGTGGGCGCCTGGCGGTTGTTGGCAATCGCATTGACTTCAGCCAGCTGGCGTTTCATGCCTTCGGCAAACGCCGGCGCGTAGTGACCATCCTTGATCAGACCAAACTGCGGCATCTGGAATGGCAGCGGGCTGACTTTCAACAGGGGATTTTGGGCGCTGATGGCGGCGGGTGCGGAGTTGGCAGCGGTGGCGGCCAAGGCGGATGGAGCGGCGTGGGCCAGCATGACGCTGGCGGCGATGACGAGCAGTTGTGGACGGATCATGACATCTTTCAGGAAGCGCGGGGAAGAACCGCGATCGCGTCGCGGGCCAGTGGCAGATCATAGCAGCCTGTCACACAGGCGTCATCCAACATGGGCGATCCTGTGGTGCATCACGCCAAATGCGCGGTTTACCACGGTCTGCAATCAACATCGCCAAATAAAAAAGGCTGCCAATCGCTTGGCAGCCTTTTTCATGCACCCGGCTTTGACGCCGGAATCAGACGACTTACTTACCGTTCAAGCCACGGCGTTGCAGCAGCGGCTCGATCTTCGCATCGCGGCCACGGAAGTTGCGATAGATGTCGAGCGCATCGGCGCTGCCGCCGCGTGACAGCAACTTGGCTCTGAACCAGTCGCCATTCTTGCGCGTCAGGCCGCCGTTTTCCTTGAACCACTCGACCGTGTCGGCATCGAGCTTTTCCGACCACAGATACGCGTAGTAGCCGGCCGAATAGCCTCCCGCGAATGCGTGCGAGAAATACGTGGTGCGGTAGCGCGGCGGCGCCGGGGCGAAATCGACGCCCGCGTCGCTCAAGGCGGCCTTTTCAAAGGCGAGCACGTCGGTGGGGATCTGTGCCGGGGTCAGCTGGTGCCAGCGCTGGTCCAGCAAGGCCGATGCCAGGTATTCCGTGGTTTTATAGCCCTGGTTGAAATTGTCGGCCGCCGTCACTTTGGCCAGCAGCTCGGCCGGGATGGCCGCGCCCGTCTGGTAGTGCTTGGCATAGTTTTGCAGCACTTCCGGCCACAGCGCCCACATTTCATTGACTTGCGACGGGTATTCGACGAAGTCGCGCGGCACGCTGGTGCCGGCGAAGCGCGGGTATTTCACGTTCGAAAACATGCCGTGCAGCGCATGGCCGAATTCGTGGAACATGGTGTTGACTTCGTCAAACGTCATCAGGGTCGGCTGGCCCGCTTCCGGCTTTGGAATGTTGAGGTTATTCGCAATCACCGGCTTGCGGTTCAGCAAGCCCGACTGGCCCACGTAGGCATTCGCCCAGGCGCCGCCGCGCTTGTTGCTGCGCGCGTAAGGGTCCAGCGTAAAGATGGCCAGCTGCGTGCCGTCTTCATTGAAGACGTCGTACACCAGCATGTCGGACGTGTAGACGGGCAAGTCGGTGCGCTGCTTGAAGGTGAGGCCGTACAACTTGCCTGCGGCAAAGAACACGCCCTTGGTCAGCACGCTGTGCATTTCAAAGTACGGTTTGAGTTGCGTTTCATCAAAGTTGTAGCGTTCGGCGCGTACCTTGTCGCTATAGAAAGCCCAGTCGGCAGCGCCCACCTTGAAGCCGCCTTTGCCTGCATCGATGACCTTCTGGATATCGTCCGCTTCACGCCGCGCATTGACGACGGCCGGCTTCGCCAGCTCGCCCAGCAGGGCGTTCACGGCGGTGGTGTCATGCGCCGTCTGGTCTTCCAGCGAATAGGCCGCATAGTTCGGGTAGCCCATCAGCGCGGCACGTTCAGCGCGCAGTTTCGCCAGTTCCAGCACTTCGGCGGTATTGTCGAACTCGCCGCCACGGCTGCCGCGCGCTTGCGAAGCGGCCATGATGCGTTCGCGCACGGCGCGATTGGTCAGCAGCGACAGCGGCGCCTGGCCCGTCGTATTGACGAGGGCGATCACGTATTTGCCATCCAGGCCGCGCTTCTTGGCCAGGCCGGCAGCCACTTCGATGGCGGCCGGCGACAGGCCGTCGAGTTCTTCGCGCGTATCGACGACGACGGCCGAGGCGTTCAATTCTTTCAAGACATTTTGCGCGAACTTGGTCGACAGGGCCGCCAGTTGGCCGTTGTAGGCACGCAGCTTTTGTTTGTCCGCCGCCGACAGCTTGGCGCCCGCGCGTACAAAATCCGTGTGATAGCGTTCCAGCAAACGCTTCGATTCGGCATCGAGGCCCAGCTTGGCGCGCTTGGCGTACAGGCTGTCGATGCGCTTGAACAATTTGTCGTTGAGCATGACCGCGTCGCTGTGGGCGGCCATTTTCGGCGCCAGCTCGCGTTCCAGGCCCTGGATCGTCTCATTCGTGTTCGAGCCGGACATCACGGAAAACACGGTGCGCACACGGCTCAGCAGCTGACCCGAGCGTTCCATGGCGACGATGGTGTTGTCGAACGTGGCCGCTTTCGGATTATTCGCAATCGCGTTGATTTCCGCCAGGTTGGCGGCCATGCCGGCCGTAAAGGCGGGCGCGTAGTCGGCGTCCTGCACCTTGTCGAACGGCGGATAGTGGAATGGCAGGCTGCTCGCTTGCGCAAACGGGTTCGAGGCGGGCAAGGCTGCGGCCGCGGTAGCGGCAGTGGTGGGCACGGTGGTGGCGGCAAAAGCGGCGGCGGCTGGTGCCAGCATCAGGCTGGCGGCGATGACGAGCATTGTAGGACGGGTCATGTCTTCTTTCAAGAAACGCAAGAGAGCCGCGATTGTGTCGCGGGCCAGCCTGAAATAATAACAGCCTGACACACTTGCGTCACCCGCCGCTACCGATGGTAGCGCGCCTGCCGGTAAGGAACGGTTTTCATGCGCTCCGCGCCACGATGCCGATTCAGTAATGCGGCGGACGTTCGTTGACCAGTCCGCCGTTTGCCTGCTGCGCCCCGTCGCGCACGTGTTCGCCCAGCTTGTGCAGCATCGCTTCGAGCTGGTCGATGCGCTTGCCTTGCTGGTACACCATCTGGTTCAGCGACTCGACCAGGTCTTCCTGCTGCGCCAGCTTGATTTCGATATCGACGAAACGTGTTTCCATCTGTTCTGCATTGTCCATGGTGCTCTCGGTGATTCCTGACTGAAAGCGGCATTCTACCGCCGCAGCGGCGTGAGCCAGCACAAACCTCGTCCATTCCCCATCGGTCAGGCGGCCATTTCTGCCTATTCTTCCCTGATGGCTGAATCAAACCGCTTGACGAATGAGAACAAACGATTACAATGGACGTATCCACCTTGCCTGACCTGATCGATACGCGCAAGACGGCCGAATACCGGCGCTGGGAAGATTCCCTGCACGACGTGGCGGCGGCCGCCATCGATGCGCGCATCAAGCATTTGCAGCACGGAAAAAAGGGCGACTGGCGGCCAGTGGGTGAAGGCGTGTGCGAGCTGCGTTTTTTACAGACGGGACCTGGCTGGCGCGTGTATTTTCACGAAACGAATCGGGGCACCCTGATCTTGTTGCTGCTGGGTGGAAACAAATCGAGCCAGCAACGCGACATCAAGCAGGCGCAAGCGATCCTCAAGGACTTGAAAGCCCGGCAGTCAGCCATCCGGAAAGCGGCGGCAGGCCCATCGACAGGAGTACGAAAAAAATGAACCAGGACATACACAGTGACACCTTCGATCTCGACGACCTGGAAGCATTAGGCCTGAGCAAATTTGACCCGACGCAACACCTGACCAGCAAAGCCGCCGTGGCCGCCTACATGAGCGAAATCGTCGCCACCGGCAACGCCGAGCTGTTCCAGGCCGCCATGAACGACGTGGTGCGTGCCTACGGCATGGGCAAGGTGGCGGCGCGGGCCGACATCACGCGCGAAGGCGCCTATAAAGCCTTGCGCGAAGGCAGCAAGCCGCGCTTCGAAACCATTTTGAAGATGCTCGATGCGCTGGGCATGCAGCTGGCCATCGTGCCAAAAACCACGCCGGACGGCGCCGTGGAAGCCTGAACGCCGCTTACACTTTCGGCGTGGCCAGCAAGGCCTTCATGCGCGCCAGCCGTTCTTTCGGCGAAATGATTTCCGACTCCGTCGGCACGGCGTCGCCCACGTCGAGTTGCATTTCCTTGATGAAACGCGACGGGTCACAATGGACTTGCTCGCCCGCCCGCTTGCGCTTCTTGCACCAGGTCACGTGCAAGGTGCGCTGGGCGCGCGTGATGCCCACATACATCAGGCGGCGCTCTTCCTGGATGCGCGCGGCGATGGTTTCAGCCGGCGCGTCAGGGTCGCCCTTGTGCGGCAAGATGCCCTCTTCCACACCGACCAGAAACACGTGCGGGAATTCCAGACCCTTGGACGCGTGCAGGGTCGACATGCGCACGGCGTCCTGCTCTTCGTCCTTGCCTTCGAGCATGGTCATCAGGGCCACCATCTGCGTCAGTTCCAGCACGTTCTTTTCTTCGCCGTCGCGATCCTTGCCGCCCCTGCCCCGTTCCTTGAGCCAGTTGACGAATTCCAGCACGTTCTGCCACTTGCTTTGCGCTTGCCGTTCCTCGAAGGCATCGTACAGATACGATTCGTAGTGGATTTCCTTCATCATGTCGTCCAGCACTTCGGCCGCGTTGTCGCCGCTGCCGGCCGCGCCGGGACGGCTGGCGCGCGATTCGAGATCGTTGATGAAGTTGCAGAAATCGCGCAATGGCCCCAGTTGCCGGTCCGTCAGCTTGGCCTCGATGCCGCCTTTAAAAACGGCCTGGAACAGCGAGCACTGCCACTGCCCCGAAAACGCGCCCAGCACTTCCAAAGTCGACTGTCCCACGCCACGGCGCGGCGTCGTCACGGCGCGGATGAAGGCCGGGTCATCGTCTTCGTTCGCCAGCAGGCGCAGATAGCTGATGATGTCCTTGATCTCGGCCTTGTCGAAGAAGCTCTGGCCGCCCGAAATCGTGTACGGGATGCGTTCCTTGCGCAGACACTGCTCGATGATGCGCGCCTGGTGGTTGCCCCGGTACAAAATCGCATAGTCGGAAAACTTGTTCTTGCGCTCAAAATGGTCGGCCGAAATCATGATGGCGACCTGCTCCGCCTCCTGCTCGTCCGTCTGCATGCCCAGCACCTTGATCGGCTCGCCCAGGCCGTGCTCCGACCACAGCGACTTTTCAAACAGTTTCGGGTTGTTGCCAATGACGGCATTGGCCGCGTTCAGCACGCGCATGGTGGAGCGATAATTCTGCTCGAGCTTGATCACCCGCAAATCGGGGAAATCCGTTTCCAGGGTCTTCAGGTTTTCCACGGTGGCGCCGCGCCAGGCATAAATGGCCTGGTCGTCGTCGCCCACGGCCGTAAACATCGGCTTCTTGCCGATGCCCGTCACCATCAGTTTCACCAGTTCGTACTGGCACGTATTCGTATCCTGGTATTCATCGACCAGCAGGTAGCGCAGGCGGCGCTGCCACTTGTCGCGCACGGGACCGTTGTTGCGGAACAGTTCCACCGGCAAGCGGATCAGATCGTCGAAATCGACGGCCTGGTAGGCGGAGAGCGTTGCTACATAGCTGCGGTAGATGCGCGCCGCGTTCGCTTCATCCTCTTCCTTGGCTTGTGCCAGCGCCATGTCCGGGTCGATCAGGCCGTTTTTCCACAAGGACATGGCGTTCTGGATGCCGCGTATCACCTGTTTATCGGTGGTAATGGCGAGGTCTTGCACGAGGGAAAAACAGTCGTCGCTGTCCATGATGGAAAAGCGGTCTTTCAATCCGACGCCATTGGCTTCCTGGCGCAGGATTTTCACACCCAGCGAGTGGAAAGTCGACACCGTCAGCTGCTTGGCCTGGCGCGGTTGCTTCAAGAGTTTGGCGATGCGTTCCTGCATTTCCAGCGCCGCCTTGTTGGTGAAGGTCAGCGCGGCGATGGTGCGCGGGTCATAGCCGCGGTCTTCGATCAGATGGGCGATCTTTTGCGTGATCACGCGCGTCTTGCCCGAGCCGGCGCCCGCCAGCACCAGGCAAGGGCCGTCGAGGTAGGTAACCGCTTCGCTTTGGGGCGCATTCAGACCGAACTGTGGTGCTTTGGACATCAGGGTATTTCCGCAGGGAACAGCAGCCCATTGTAACAGCGTCGCGCGCCCCATTTGCACGGCAAGATCTGCGTGAAAAACAGGCAATGGCATTGATATCTCGCCAATTGCCGCCATCTTGGCCCATGCCATGCGTGCGGCGATGTCAAGCCTGGAGTACCATTCCGCCTGTATCGCGCGTGCGCGCCCACTTACCGAATGACAGTCCCATGAAATTTGAACACCTGATTGAAATCAACGATCCGCTGAACCCGCTGATCGACACCCTGAGCCTGGAACAAGTCTGGCGCGGCCTGGTCTTGCGCGCCGAGTCGCCTAGGCTGTTCGTACCGCACCTGGACGAGTGCCAGATCAGCGAGCGCAGCGACGCCGGTTTCGCGCGCAGCCTGCGCTATGGCGAGCTGGTCATCAACGACAAGGTGGTGCTGATACCCCAACTGCAGGTGCGCTACGACGTGCCGGCGCAACAGGATATCAGCGCGTCCTCGCTGGTGATGACCATCGAAATGCCCGATGAAGCGAGCCTGTGGGTGCGCTTCCAGTATGACGACGGCCACGACGCGGCCACCGATGCGGCCAACGCCCTGTACGACGACTTCCGCCGCTCCGCCTACAAGGAATCCGACATCGACACGGTGCGCATCATGCGCGAGCTGGCGGCCGAGGGCCGCCTCGATGCGGGTCTGTTGAACTGACCGTTACGCCGCTTTTTTCGCTGCCTTGCGCCGCGTCATAAAACCCACCAGGCCCAGGCCGGCCAGCATCATGGCGTAGGTGCCGGGTTCCGGCACGGCCGACACGTTCACGGCGTTGATGCCCCAGCCTTCGTCACCGAGGCCTTGCGCATTGCCCGAGTAGGAGTACGTGATCGAGTTGAGGCCGCTCAACAAGGCAATGGGAATGTAGACGCTGGCTTTGCCGCCGCTGAAAGCGCCGTTCGTCTGGGCATTGACGGTGGCATTGTTGGGGTTCAGGTAAATCACGTTGGCGCCGCCGCCGCCCAGGTCCCAGCTGCCCGTCAGCAGCGTCGTGCCGTTGACGCTCAGCTTGAAGAGGTCCGCATAATCATTCGCGCCATCCAGACTGGCATATCCTTGAATCTCGAAACTCAGCAATGCCGCGCCGGCCGAGGCGGTAAAAGTATCGGTAATCTGGCCAGGGCTGGCCAAGGCGCCCAAACCACTGTGGTTGTCGGAAAACACCGTGGCGGCGTGCGCATTGGACAACAGGGCGGCGCCGGACAGGGCCATCAGGCAGATCAGTTTTTTCATCGCTAAGCTCCAGTGTAGATACGGATCATGTGGTCATGGCTGAGATCTGCAACGGGAGTTTGACGACCTCTCGCCGCTATCGGCCAACGCTGTATTTGTAACCATCAGGAAACTAATGGTAATAATCTTTTGCAGTAATTGCAATTAATCAATTATTATTTTTGCAAATACAGTGACATAAATGACACAGCAATCACGCCCTGGCGCTGCTGCCCCACAGCTGGTCGGGGCGAAACTGCAGCCCCGCCTGCTCCGCGCTGAGCACTTCGCGAATCGCGTGCAAGTCCACGCGCGTATCGCGGCGCAGCGGCACGTCCAGGCGCGCGCCACGCGGGCCGATCAGCGACTGCACGTGGGGCGTGGTGGCATTCAAGCCCTTGCGCGTGACGACGCCGATTTCCCCATTGAGTAATTTGACGAAGGTGCCGACCGGGTAGATGCCCAGCTCGCGCACCAGCAGCGAGGCCAGCGGCGCATCCAGGGTAGCCTTGTCGGCCATCAGCATTTCACGCAGGGCCACGTTCGGCAGCAGGGGCTGGCGATAGCTGCGCCTTGACACGCGCGCGCAATAGCGGTCGGCCAGCATGATCAGGCGCGCGCCGATGCCGATCGCCTCGCCTTGCGTGCCCAGCGGATAACCGCTGCCATCGATATTTTCATGGTGCTGCAGCACGGCTTGCAGCCAGACGGCATCCGTGACGCCGGCCGCGCGCAGCAAGTCGACACCCGCTTGCGGATGGGCGCGCAAATAGGCGCGTTCCTGCGCGTCCAGCGGGCCCGCCTTGTGCTGGAAATCCGCATGGCGTTCCAGCATGCCCACATTCATGCTCAGCGCAGCGAGCAGCACGCTGCGGATTACCCCGTCATCGAGTTTCAGGGCACGCGCCAGCAAGGCCGTGATGACGGCCGTGTCGACGCTGTGGCGCACGGCAAAGTCGCCCGCACCCTGGTTGTGCAGGATGCAGGCCAGCGCCACGTCGGCGTCCAGTGCCACCGCCTCTTCCACCAGCTGCGCCAGCGGCACCAAGGACGCGTGGCTGCCCGCCTGCCCGGCGGCAATCGCCGGCAAGACGAGGGCCAGGCCCGCCGTGACGAGGTTCAGCATGCGCAGGGCCGACGGCGCTTCCGTGGCCGTGCGCGGCACGTCCGCGCTGGTATCGGCGATGACGCCACGCGCCAGCAGCAATGCGATCTGGTTCTCGCTGCTGATGACATGGCCCAGCCTGGCCAGCAAGCTGCCCGTCTCATCATGCACGTCCCAGGGCAGGGCCACGCCCAGGGCGAGTTCTCCCGCATAAATGCGCCGAATTTTCACATCGTCTCCGTCATCGCTAGCCGCCACCCTTTTTACCATCAGGAAGTCGTGGGCATGAACCAATTGAAATATTTTTTGCTTTTAGTCAATATTCCAATGTGGCAACGATGATCGCGCAATCATGTGCGCTTGTCTACAAAATTGTTTAAATACAAAAATTGCATCAGACGCCAGGCGAGCAATCGGCGCAGCCCGGTGCGTGTTCCGGGTCTTTTTCCAGGTGCAGCGCCAGCTCGCGCAAGGCCGTGCGCACGCCTTCCTCGATGACGGGGTGGTAAAACGGCATGTCGAGCATGGCCGGCACCGTCAGCTGTGCCTGGCATGCCCAGGCCAGCAAGTGGCCCAGGTGTTCCGCCCGTGGGCCGATCAGTTCGGCGCCGAGAAAGCGCTTGCTGCCAAACTCTGCATACACGCGCAGCAAGCCCTGGTTTTGCAGCATCACGCGGCTGCGGCCCTGGTTGCCGAACGACACGGCACCGACGGCAAAGCGGCCCGCGTGGCTCACGCACAGTTGCTGGTAGGTGGCGCCCAGGGTGGCGATTTGCGGCTCCGTGAAGGCGATCGCCAGCGGCGTGCGGCGCAAGCCAGGTTTGACGTCAGGAAAGCGCGCCGCATTCTCGCCCGCGATGCGGCCCTCGTCGGCAGCTTCGGGCAGCAGCGGCAAGGCGTTGTCGGCATCGCCGGCGATAAAGATGGCGCTCTTGCCGCACTGCATGGTGTGCGGGTCATGCAGGGGAATGCCGTGGCGGTCGAGCTCGATTTGCGCCGTGTCCAGCCCGATCTGGTCCACGTTCGGACGGCGGCCGATGGCGGCCAGCAGATACTCGAACTGCTCGGTTTTTTCCGCGCCCGCGCCATCGCGGCTGGTGAGCACGATGCCGCTGCCATCCGATGTTTTTTCCACGTGCGCCACCGTGGTCTGGAAGCGGATGTCGAGTTCGCGCGCCAGCACGGCGCCCGCCTCGCGCAGCACCAGCGGGTCCGTCAGCTGCGCGACTTTGTTGCCGCGCGCAAACAGGGTCACGCGCACGCCCAGGCGGGCCAGCGCCTGGCCCAGTTCCAGGCCGATGACGCCGCCGCCGACCACGGCCACCGATTGCGGCAAGTCCGTCCATTCGAACACGGCGTCGCTGGTGATGACTCTGTCGCCCGCCGCCCGCCACTCGGGCGGCACGATGGACGTGGAACCGGTGGCAATCACCACGCTGGCCGCTTCCACCAGCGTGTGTTCATCCACCTGCAATGTGCCGGGGGAAATAAAGCGCGCATGGCCGCGCAGTTTTTCTTCCTCGGGGATGGCATTGACGCCATCGAGGACGAAACCGACAAAGCGGTCGCGCTCGCTACGCACCCTGGCCATCACTTGCTGGCCATCGATGCGCACGGGGCCCGGATGCACGCCAAAAGCGGGCGCGGCAGCCACCGCATGGGCCGCCTCGGCCGCCGCGATCAAGAGTTTGCTGGGCATGCAGCCCACGCGCGCGCAGGTCGTGCCGTACGGCCCGCTTTCGATCATCAGCACGCGCTTGCCCTGCATGCGCGCCGCCTTGTGCGCCGTCATGCCGGCCGTGCCGCTGCCGATCACGGCCACATCCACTTGTAGTGTTTTCATCGTGCTGTCCATCCCACTGAGGTTGCTCACAGCGTTCGATACTACCCGTTTGCCGAAAATAAGGTTTTACTTTGCTGCAATATATGTATTAGTATAACTAATCATTTTTAGAATTTATAAGCTGAGCTAATGGGATCACTCGATTATCGCGCGCTGGCCGTGCTGGACGCCGTGGCCAGCCATGGCAGTTTCGACAAGGCCGCCCTGGCGCTGGGCATCACCCAGTCAGCCGTCTCGCAGCGCATCAAGGCGCTGGAAGACGCCAGCGGGCGCCTGCTGATCATCCGTGGCCAGCCGGCCGTGCCGACGGGCCTGGGTCAGCGCCTGATCGTGCATCACCGCAACGTCAAGCTGATGGAAGCCTCGCTCGACATCGACCTGGGCAACAGCGTCAGCATGCCGGAAATCGCCATCGCCATCGATGCCGACAGCCTGGCCACGTGGTTCCCCGACACTTTATCCGCCCTGCTGGCGCCGCCGCGCTGCCAGCTCGACGTGCGCCTGGCCGACAGCGACAGCGCCTTGCAAATGGTGCGCGACGGCTCCGTGTTCGGCTGCGTGGCGGCCGAGTCCGGCACAGCACTGGACGCGGCGGCGGCCACCAGCGTCACGCCGCTGGGCACCCTGCGCTATGTCTGCGTGGCCACACCCGTGTTTGCGGGCCACTGGTTCGGCGATGGTTTCAGTGCCGAGGCGGTGCAGCTGGCGCCCGCCGTGGTGGGTCAGCACGGCTTGCTGGCACGTTTCCTTGCTGAAAAATTGAGCATGCGTGAACCGTTTCCGCACCATACTTTACCCGTGGAAGCGGCGCGCCGCGGCTGCGTCCAGGATGGACTGGCTTACGGCCTGATGCCGCAGCGCCTGGCCGCGCCAGCGCTGGCAACGGACCGCCTCGTGGATCTGCTGCCGGGCAGCACCCTGGATATGCCGCTGAGCTGGCATGCGTGGACTCTGGACACGCCGTTTACCAAGCTGCTGTCCGAGCAGATCGTCAAATCGGCGCGCGATTACCTGCAGTAATTTAAATATCCAGCGGGTCCACTTCCAGCGACCATTTCACGCGCGACTTCATGGCGCGCAGCTCACTTAACCATTCTTTTAAAAACGCCTGCAGGGCCGGCCGCGAGGGCGATTCCAGCAGCAGCTGGGCGCGGTCCACGTTGTAAACGCGCGTCATGCTCATGGGAATCGGGTCATTGATGGTCACTTGCGGGTGCGCCATACACTCCTTGGCCGCCTGCAGGAATTCGATGGCCGTGGCCAGCTCGGGCGCCTCGGCGCGCAGCAGGGCCTGGAACAGGTACGGTGGCAACGCCGCCTGCGCCCGCTCTTCCAGCAAGGTCGTGGCGAAATGGTCGTAGTCGTGGTTGACGACGGCGTCGTACAGCGGATGGCGCGCATAGCGCGTCTGGATCAGCACCTCACTGACGCTGCCCCCTTCCGTCTGCGCGGCGCGCCCGGCCCGGCCCGCCACTTGCATCAGCTGGGCGAACAGCCGTTCGCTGGCCCGGTAATCCTGGGAAAACAGGGCCGTGTCCGGATTCAAAATGCCGACCAAGGTCAGCTTTTTGAAATCGTGGCCCTTGGCCACCATCTGCGTGCCGATCAGAATATCCACTTCGCCCCGGTGCACGGTGTCGAACGCTTCCTGCGCGCTGCCCTTCTTGCGCGTGGAATCGGCATCGATGCGCAAGATGCGCGCCTCGGGAAACAATTGCTGCAAACCTTCTTCCACCCGCTGCGTGCCGCGTCCCAGCGGCTGCAAGTCGACGTTGCCGCAGGTGGGGCAATGGCGGGGAATGCGCAATTCCAGGCTGCAATGGTGGCAGCGCAGCCGGTGCTCGGGCTTGTGCAGCACCATGAACGAGGTGCAGCGCGTGCAATTGCTGATCCAGCCGCACGATTCACAACAGATCACGGGCGAATAGCCGCGCCGGTTCAAAAACAGCAGCGACTGCTCACCGCGCTCCATGCGCAGTTTCAAGGCGGCCACCAGATGCGAGGTCAGGCCATCTTTCGGCTTGTCGCGCTCCATGTCGAGGATCTTGACGCGCGGCAAGACGGCATTTTTCACCGCCCGCTCGCGCAGTTCCAGCTTGCGGTAGCGCCCCGTCTGCGCGTGGTGCCAGCTTTCCAGCGAGGGCGTGGCCGAACCGAGCACGATGGGAATCTGCAATTGCCAGGCGCGCCACACGGCCAGGTCGCGCGCGGAATAGCGCAAGCCTTCCTGCTGCTTGTAGGACGGGTCGTGTTCCTCGTCGATGACGATCAGTTTGAGTTTCGGCAAGGACGCCAGGATGGCCAGCCGCGTGCCGAGCACGATGCGCGCCTGGCCCTGGTGGGCGGCCAGCCAGTGCAGCATGCGTTCGCCCTCGGACAGGCTGCTGTGCAAGGTGGCCAGCATGACGCCGGGAAAGCGCGCGCGGATATTGCCTTCCAGCTGGGGTGTCAGGTTAATTTCCGGCACCAGGATGAGGATTTGCGCCGCCTCGTCGCGCGCCAGCACCTGGGCGCAGGCTTGCAGATACACTTCCGTCTTGCCGCTGCCCGTTACGCCGTACAGCAAGGTCGGCTTGAAACCCTGTGCGCCGCCGATGGCGTCGGCCGCTTCTTGCTGGGCGGCATTCAGGGCCGGCATGTTCAGCGGCGTGCCGTCGTGCGCATCGGCCAGCTTGGCCAGCTTCTTGATGGCGCGGTCCAGTGCCACGGTGGTCAGCACGCGCAGATTCTTCGGCAAACCCGGCAGCGCCACCTCGCCCAGCGGGCGCTGGTAGTAATCGGCGGCAAAGGCGGCCAGCGCCAGCCACTGTTCCGACAGCGGCGCCAGCTGGCTGCGCACGGCCAGCACGTCCTTCAATTTCGCGGCGGGCACGTCGGTGCTGCTTGAGATGCCGACGATCAGCCCCATCACTTCGCGCCGGCCAAACGGCACCAGCGCCAGCTGCCCCACTTGCGGTAGCGGCACGTCCGCCGCCGCGTTCCAGCGGTAGTCGAACAGGGCGTTCAGGGGCGTGTCGAGCGCGATTTTCAGGATGCACGACGTCAAAAGGCACTGCGACATGGGGAGTTGGCCTATCTTATAAAAAAGCGCGCGGCAGGGTCCATCGCGCGGCGGGAGGTCAGGCATCAAGCCAGCGGGCCATGATACTTGTTTCGTCCGTCAAACGCCTAACCGCAGGCAGCACAGCGTGTCATCATGCCTGAAGAAAATTCTGTGGATAACTTTGTGGACAAAGCAAAATTAACTTTCATAAAAATGTGGACAGAAAATTTTGATCGCCGTCAAGAGGGGCACGCAAGAAAAATTAACTATTTAAAATCAATGACTTAAAAATTGATCCCCGGAAGGCGATAAATCCGTGGGGCATTTCCGCCGCTGTGCATAACTGAACCATTTCTGATTTTTTTATACAGGAATAAGCACCGTTTTGATGCATGCCTTGCGCAAAAATCTCCACCATAGGCGGCAAAGTTGACAATTGCCGGGCAAGCGTTCGGTTTTGCCTGGCGCGCGGCGAAACATTGTTGAATGATCATGCAGTGCAACATGCACTTCAGGTGAAATCTGAACATCGACGCTAAGTATCGGTTAACAAAATACTTTTCAATTTTATCCACAGAATCTGTTGATAACTTTGTGGACAATGAAGGAATAAGGCTGGCGAACGGAAGAATAACCTTATCAATTGCAACAAAGTCCGCCGGGCAAGGCATTTTTTATTTCTTAATAATCAAGCACTTGCAGAGCATCCCCGGGCATGGATTTTCGACTGCCTCTTATTTCCGCAGCAAAAAAAATTGTGCATAAGTCGGTATTTCTTGCTAAGGCGCAGCAAAGAAAAAGGCAGGCTTTCGCTGGAAAGCCTGCCTCTCTACCCCTGTGCCAGGGCAATGCGCTTGCTTACTGGCCGCTGCGCATGGCGCGGCTCATGCTGTGCACGGCTTCCACCATGGCTGCCACCGATTCCGGCGGCGTGAACTGGGAAATGCCATGGCCCAGGTTGAACACGTGACCCGTGCCTGCCGACGGCGCGCCAAAGGCGTTGAGCACTTTCGCCACTTCGGCGCGGATCTGCTCGGGGCTGGCGAACAGGATGGCCGGGTCGAGATTGCCCTGCAAGCCCACTTTATGCCCGACCAGCTGGCGCGCGCGCGTCAGGTTGACGGTCCAGTCCAGGCCCACGGCATCGGCGCCGATGTCGGCGATCTGTTCGATCCACTGGCCGCCGCCCTTGGTAAACACGATGGCGGGAATCTTCACGCCATCCTTGTCGCGTTTCAGCTGCGCCACCACTTGCTGCATGTAGGCCAGCGAGAATTCCTGGTAGGCGCCATCGGCCAGCGCACCGCCCCACGAGTCGAAAATCATCACGGCTTGCGCGCCGGCATCGATTTGCGCATTCAGGTACTGCGCCACGGACGTGGCGTTAATCGCCAGGATGTGGTGCATCAGGTCCGGGCGGTTGTACAGCATCTTCTTGATGGTATGGAACTCTTTCGAGCCGCTGCCTTCCACCATGTAGCACGCCAGGGTCCACGGGCTGCCGGAAAAACCGATCAGCGGCACGCGGCCATTGAGTTCCGTGCGGATTTGCGTGACGGCCTTGAAAACGTAGTCGAGCGACTCCAGGTCCGGCACTTGCAAGGCCTTCACATCCTGCTCCGTGCGCAACGGACGCTCGAACTTCGGACCTTCACCATCGGCGAAATACAGGCCCAGACCCATCGCGTCGGGCACCGTCAGGATGTCGGAAAACAGGATGGCCGCGTCGAGCGGGAAGCGCTCCAGGGGCTGCAAGGTCACTTCGGTGGCGTAATCGGGATTCTTTGCCAGGCCCAGGAAGGAGCCGGCCCGCTCGCGCGTGGCGCGGTATTCGGGCAGGTAGCGGCCCGCCTGGCGCATCAGCCAGACAGGGGTGTGCTCGGTCGGCTGGCGCAACAGGGCGCGCAGGAAAGTATCATTCTGGAGCGGAGCAAATTGTGGCATGGCAGGCAATCGAGCTTGGGAAGAAGCGGTATTATCGCATCCAATCGCCAGCAAATCATTGATTCAGGTGCCGCTTTGCAGCATTTGCCACGCACAGCGATGACTTTCGTTGTGCCGGCCCTTCCTTTATGATGATGCACGCCGCCGCGCTGCCTGACGCCGCCTGGAGGCCCCCCCCCTTTCCACCACGACACGGAGCCCGCATGACCTCGACCGCATCCAGCACCCCTTATGGCATTTGGCCATCGCCGATCAGCGCGGCCATCGTCGCCGCTGGCGCCTCGCCGCTGACGCAGCTGGCCCTGGGCGGGGCGGATGGCGCCGACGTGTTCTGGCTGGCCGGGCGCGCCAGCGAGGCCGGCCGCAACACCCTGCTGCGCCAGCGCGGCGCGCGGGTCGATGAACTCACGCCGGCGCCCTTCAATGTGCGCACACGCGTGCATGAATACGGCGGCGGCGCGTATGCCGTGGCCGGCGATACCGTGTATTTTTCGCATTTCGCCGACAATTGCCTGTACCGCGTGGCCGGCGACGCCGCGCCCGAAGCGTTGACCACGGGTGGCAACACGCGCCACGCGGACTTCGTCGTCGATGCGGCCCGTGCCCGCCTGATCGCCGTGCGCGAGCAGCATCCGGCAGAAGGTCACGCGCATCCGGAAAACTGCCTGGCCGCCGTCGGCTTCGACGGGCGCGACACGGTGCTGGCGCGCGGCCACGACTTTTATGCCGCGCCGCGTTTGTCGCCGGACGGCAGCCAGCTGGCCTGGATCAGCTGGGACCACCCGCGCCTGCCGTGGCAAGGCACGGAACTGTGGCTGGCCGACGTGCACGCGGACGGCAGCCTGGGGTCGCCACGCCTGATCGCCGGCGGCGCGCGCGAGTCGATTTGCCAGCCGGAATGGTCGCCGAACGGCTTGCTGCACTTCGTTTCCGACAGCAGCGGCTGGTGGAATCTGTACCGCCTGCACGGCGCCGACATCGAGGCGCTGTGCCCGATGGAAGCGGAATTTGCCACGCCGCACTGGACCTTCGGCGCCAGCATGTACGGTTTTCTGTCCGACGACGAAATCGTCTGCACGTATATCCAGGCCGGCATCAGCTACCTGGCGCAATTGAATGTGGCCGAGGCGAAACTGGAGCCGATTCCCCACCCGTACCAAGAAATCCGCGAACTGCGCGTGGGCCCCGGCTTCGTCGCGCTGCTCGGCGGCAGCCCCACCATCGCGCTGGAACTGGCGCGCATCGACCTGTCGAACCATGAGCTGGAAGTGCTGGCGCAATCGATCGCGCAATTGCCCGCGCTGGCTCACCTGTCCGTGCCGCGCAGCTTGAGCTTTACCAGCAGCAATGGCCGCACGGCGTATGCCTTCTTCTATGCGCCGCACAATACCGACGTGCAGGCGCCGGCAGGCACCTTGCCACCCGTCATCGTCATCAGCCACGGCGGCCCCACCAGCATGGCCAGCAATACCTTGAAACTGGCGACGCAGTACTGGACCAGCCGCGGCATCGGCGTACTCGACGTCAACTATGGCGGCAGCAGCGGCTTCGGCCGCGAATACCGCGACGCGCTGCGCGGGCAGTGGGGCATCGTCGACGTGGAAGACTGCATCGCCGGCGCGCGTTACCTGGCGGCCAACGGCCTGGCCGACCCCGAACGCCTGATCGTGCGCGGCGGCAGCGCGGGCGGCCTGACGACCCTGTGCGCATTGACTTTCCACGACGTTTTCAAGGCCGGCGCCAGTTACTATGGCGTGTCCGACCTGAAGGGCCTGGACGACGATTCGCACAAGTTCGAATCGCGCTACACCGATTACCTGATCGCCCCCCAGCCGCAAGCCGAAGCGCTGTACCTTGAGCGCTCGCCCATCCACCACACGGATAAACTGTCGCGCCCGATGATCTTCTTCCAGGGCCTCGATGACAAGGTGGTGCCGCCGCAGCAGTCGCAGCTGATGGTTGACGCCCTGCAGGCGCGCGGCGTGCCCGTCGCGTATGTACCGCTCGAAGGCGAGGGCCACGGCTTCCGCAAGGCGGAAAACATCGTGCGCACGCTGGAGGCGGAACTGTATTTCTACCAGCGCGTGTTCGGCCTGCCCGTGGCGGCCGGCGAGCCTCCCGTGCAGATTGCCAATTTGCCCGCATGACAGACCCACACTTGGACCAGCAACTGCTAGCCGAATTCACCGCCCTGGAGCAGCACGAACAGATGATCCTGGCCTTGCTGGCGATTGCGGGCGAGCCGGTGGGCAAGCATGCCGTGTATGAACACTTACAGCGCGCCAATGTCGTCGAGCCGGACGGCACGCCGTTTGCCCTGCTCACCGTCACGGGCATGCTGCAGCATTTGACGCGGCACGCGCTGGCGTCCGAAGTGGTGGGACGCGGCTATGCCTGCGAAGCCAAGCTGCGCTGGCCCGCCATGCGCGCCGCCATCGAGCACCTGGCGTTCCGCGACCTGTGCCAGGCCATCGAAACCATCAATCCCGTGCGCCGCAACTGGGATGGCTATGTGGAATTGCGCAGCTACCGGCAAGGCGTGGCGCGCTTGCGCATCGCCCTGTTGCGCAATGACGAAGTGCGCCAGGTGGCCGCCATCCTGGCCGCCTGCATGGCCTGCTATGAAGCGCAGCAGCTGCATCCGCTGATCGAGATTTTCGGCCGCCCGTTCGAGCCGGAAATGCTGTCTTTCGTCATGCCGCAACTGCAGGATGACATCCTCGCCGTGCTGCTGGGCAACGCCCCGCGCGAGCCGGCCACGGCGCACGCCATCCGCAGCTATGCGCGCGCGCACCACGCGCGCCAGGCGGCGGCCGGCGACCATATCGGCGCCGCTCTGCCGCTGGCCTTGGCCGAGGATGCCCTGCTGTGCGGCGAACTCGACGCCGCTGCGCGCTACCTGGCAGGCCAGCAGGGGCCGCAGGCGCTGTTTGTCGACAGCAGCATCGCCCTGTTGCGCGGCGAACACGCGCAGGCCGTGGCGGGCTTTGAAACAGCCCTGAAAGGATTGCGCAAGGAGGCGGGCAAGCGCAAGCTGTGCTTTACGGGCATCGGCGGCCACCTGTACGTGCTGGCCCTGCTGCGCGGCAACGACGCCAAGCTGCTGAAAAGCGCGGAAACCTACCTCGATATCGCGCTGCACGCGCAGCCGAACCACGACAGCATCGTCTACCAGCAGTTCAATACCTTGCGCCTGGTGCGTGCCGGCGTGCTGCTGGCGGAAAGCATCCCCACGCGCAGCTGGGAAACGGGCTTGCAGGCGCAGCTGTTCCAGGCCTTGCTGTACTACTGGCTGGCGCTGCCGCAATTGAACGAGCGCAAGGATCAATTGCGCTTGCTGGTGCAGCAAGCCGACGCGGCCGGCTATGATTTGATTGCGGCGCAGGCGGCCGGCTTGCTGGGCTTGCTGGGCGAGCCGCAGCAGGAGCGCTATGCCACCTCAAAGCGGGCGCAACATGGCTTGACGGACATGGCGCCGTGGTTCGAGCGCCAGGAAGCGTGGCAGCGCCAGCTGAGCGCGCTGATCAACCTGCAGCAAAACGCGCCCGCCGAAGCCATCGGCAGCGTCTCGCGCCTCGTGTGGCTGGTGGCGTTCGACCCGCGTTTCGGCCTGACGGCCGTGGAAGTGCGCGAGCAGAAACGCGACGCACGCGGTGGCTGGAGCAAGGGCCGCGCCATGGGCCTGAAACGCCTGGCCGAAGAGGCAGGCGACATCGACTTCCTCACGCCGCAGGATGCCCGCGCGGCCGGCAGCATCGCACCGTTCAAACAGTATTATTCGTCGGCGCCGCGCTATGAAATCGAGCTGGACAAGGCCGCCATCTTGCTGGTGGGCCACCCGCTGGTGTTCTGGCTCGACCATCCCGACACGCGCGTGGAACTGATCGCCGGCGCGCCCGAGCTGCTGATCAAGTCGCACGAGGGGCAGCTGTGGCTGGGCATGCAACCGCCATTGCCCGACAACGGCGGCAACGTCGTGGTGCAGCGCGAAACGCCGACGCGCTTGCGCGTGGTGCACATTCTCGACGAGCACCGGCGCATCGGCGCCATCGTGGGCCTGGGCCTGTCCGTACCGCTGCATGCGGAAAAACAGGTGATGCAGGCGATCGGCGCCATCTCGTCCATGGTCACCGTGCAATCGGACATCGGCGGCGGCGCCGGCGACGCGGAAGTCATCACGGCCGACCACCGCCTGCACGTGCACCTGCTGCCCTACCAGCAAGGTTTGAAGATGCAGATTTTAGTCCGCCCACTGCTCGACAACGGCGCCTATTACGCACCGGGCAGCGGCGCCGAAAGCGTGTTTGCCGACGTGGCGGGCCGGGCCGTGCAGGCGCGGCGCGACCTGAACGGGGAACGCGAAGCGCAGCGCCAGCTGATCGGTAAATGCCTGGTGCTGGAAGAGGCGGAAGAAGAACACGGCGAGTGGCTGCTGGGCCAGCCTGCCCTGGGCTTGCAACTGCTGGTCGAGCTGCAGGCGCTGGAGCCTGGCGGCATGGTGCTGGCCTGGCCCGAAGGCGAAACCATGCGCGTGTCGAAACGCATCGACAGCGGCCAGATGCGCCTCAATATCAAGAGCGAAAAAGACTGGTTTGCCGCCAGCGGCGAAGTGCAGATCGATGAAGACAAGGTGATGGATTTGCGCGCCCTGCTCGACTTGATGCAGAACAATAAAAGCCGCTTCGTGGCCTTGGGCGACAACCAGTTCCTCGCCCTCAGCGACGAATTGCACCGCCGCCTATCCGAGCTGGCCGCGTATGGCGAAGCGCATGCCGATGGCGTGCGCATCCACCCGCTGGCCGCCTTCGCGCTGGAAGAGCTGGCCAACGATGCGGGCGGCGTGAAGGCCGACAAACTCTGGCGCGAACACTTGCTGCGCCTGCGCGCCCTCGACGACTTTCAGCCGCAGCTGCCCAGCACCCTGCAGGCCGACTTGCGCGACTACCAGCTGGCCGGCTACGCATGGCTGGCGCGCCTGGCGCACTGGGGCGTGGGCGCCTGCCTGGCCGACGACATGGGACTCGGCAAGACGTTGCAGGCGCTGGCGCTGATCCTGGCGCGCGCGCCGAACGGCCCCACCCTGGTGGTGGCGCCCACGTCCGTGTGCATGAACTGGATCAGCGAAGCGCAGCGTTTTGCGCCCACCTTGAAGGTCAAACTGTTTGGCAGCGGTGACCGCGCCGACATGCTCGATACCTTGCAGCCGTTCGACCTGGTGGTGGCCAGCTATGGCTTGCTGCAGCAGGAAGCGGCCCTGTTTGCCGGCGTGCGCTGGCATACGATCGTGCTCGACGAAGCACAGGCGATCAAGAATGGCGCCACCAAGCGCTCGCAAGCCGTGATGGCCTTGCAAGGGGATTTCCGCATGCTGGCCAGCGGCACGCCGCTGGAAAACCATTTGGGCGAATTGTGGAATTTGTTCCGTTTTATCAACCCCGGTTTGCTGGGCACTCTCGACCAGTTTAATTTGCGCTTTGCGGGACCGATAGAAAAGGATCAGGACAAGCGGGCGGCGGCCGGCGCGCGCTTGCGGCTGCGCCGCCTGATCGCACCGTTCATCTTGCGCAGGACAAAAACGCAAGTGCTGTCCGAATTGCCGTCGCGCACGGAAATCGTGCTGGAAGTGGCATTGTCGCCGCAGGAAGCGGCGCTGTACGAATCCCTGCGCCGCGAAGCGCTGGAAAAGCTGGCCATGGTGGAAGGGCCGGCGTCGAAGAAGGCCATCCAGATCCTGGCGGAAATCATGAAGCTGCGCCGCGCCTGCTGCAATCCGCAACTGGTGGCGCCGGAACTGGGCCTGGCCAGCAGCAAGCTGGCGGCCTTCGCCGAGCTGCTGTCGGGCTTGCTGGAAAACCGCCACAAGGTGCTCGTCTTCAGCCAGTTCGTCGACCACTTGAGCCTGATCCGCCAGCACCTGGAACAGCATGGCGTGAGTTACCAGTATCTCGACGGCAGCACGCCCATGCAGGAGCGCAAGCGCCGCGTCGATGCCTTCCAGGCGGGCGAAGGCGACGTTTTCCTGATCAGCCTGAAAGCGGGCGGCATGGGCATCAACCTGACGGCGGCCGACTATGTGATCCACATGGATCCGTGGTGGAATCCGGCCGTGGAAGACCAGGCCTCGGATCGCGCCCACCGCATGGGGCAATTGCGGCCCGTCACGATTTACCGCTTGGTGGCGAAACACACGATCGAGGAAGGCATCGTCGAATTGCACCAGCATAAGCGCGACCTGGCCGACAGTTTATTGGAAGGCAGCGATGCAGCCGCGCGCATGTCGGCAAGCGACATGCTGGGCATGCTGCAAGAGGGGTTGAAAAAATGAACGACGAAGCCGCGTTCCATGCGATGATCGTTTTTCCGCTCTTCTTTCTTGCCCCATGACCGACTACATCGCCACCAGCGCCGGCCAGCGCGCCACCTTTCTGTGCGGCAAATCCTGGACCGCCTATGTCAGCACTTTCGTCATTGCCGTGCTGCTGTTCTTTGCCGCCCTGCCGCTGGCCTTCAAGTACAACGCGCGCGCCGCCTTCGTGGTGCTGATCGGCTCGGCCCTGATCGTCGGCTACCGCCTGCTGACCATCCGCAGCTATCAGCTGTACATTGATGAGGCGGGCGTGTGGCTGGCCTCCGGCATCTTGCCGTGGAAAAAGAAACTCATGGGTGTCAAATGGCGCGACATGGATGAAGCCGTCTACGAAACCAATTTCTGGAGCTGGCTGTTCCAGTCCTATACGGTGCGCGTCAGCCAGCGTTACACGCAAGACATCGAAATCCACGCCACCGGCATGGCGCGCGGCAAGGATGCCGTGGCGGCCATCAATGCGCGTCAGCAGGAGATGCTGCAAGGCAGCGCCATCGTCGTCTAGCGGGGCTGGCTGGCCTGGCAAAAAACTGCGCAAGCGCGGCAATTAATGCTAATCTTTGGCCGCCCTGGCAAGCAAAGCCAACCTTTCAATAGTTGTTTGTTACTTATATTATCAGTTTATTATTTTCTGATGAGGGCAAACAACAAAATATTCAAGAGATAAACTATGCTGACAAGAAATAAAGTTGCGCTCGCCGCATTGATGCTGGCCTTTACCCTGACACCGGCCAGCGCCGCCAAGAAGCCGCAGAAGAACGGCAAGGCCAGTACCAGCAGCAGCAAGAAAAAAACCGTCACCAAGAAAGCGGCCGTCGTCAGTGCCGCCACGGCAGCCACGGTCGCCGCCGTCGCCAGCGAGAACAGCAGCGACCGCTCCATGAATAACCTGAGCGGCCAGTTCCTCACGGCCCTGTGGCGCCTGGACCCGGAAAGCGCGATTTCGGTCGGCAAGTACGATGGCGCCGCCAACCTGAGCATTCCCGACGCGGCCAGCCGCCAGAAGCAACTGGCCTTCATCGAAGAATGGCTGGGCAAGTTCGGCAAGCTGAATGCCAGCAAAATGTCGGACAAGCAACGTACCGACCTGGCCTTGCTGACGAATAAACTGCAATCGGACCGCTGGTATCTGACCACCTTCCGCGAATTCGAATGGAATCCCGCCCAGTACAACGTGGCCGGCTCCATCGACTTCATCCTGAACACGGAATACGCGGCGCAGCCGCAGCGCCTGCGCACCCTGCTCAAGCGCATCGCCAGCGTGCCGCAATACTATGCGGCCGCGCGCGCCAGCATCGTCAACCCCACGCGCGAACACACGCAACTGGCCATCGCCCAGAGCGCCGGCGTGCTCAGCGTGCTTGACGACCTGAACAAAACGGCACAGGCGTCCATCCTGACGCCGCTCGAAAAACAGCTGTACAACGCGCGCATCGCCGCGGCCCGCTCGGCCGTGCAAGGCTATGCGGCCTGGCTGACGGAGCAGGATGCCGCGCTGGCGCAGAACGGCAACGCGCGCTCCTTCCGCATCGGCAAGGACTTGTACGAACAGAAATTTGCCTACGATATCCAGGCCAGCGTGAGCGCCGAGCAGATGTACCAGAAAGCCCTGGCCGCGCGCGAAAAGTTGCTTGAGCACATGGATAGCCTGTCCGACGAGCTGTGGGTGAAAACCATGGGCGCCACGGCCAAGCCGGCGGACCGCACTGCCAAGATCGGCATGGTGATCGACAAGCTGTCCAGCAATCACGTGGCGCCCGCCGATTTCGTGCCGGAAATCCGCCGCCAGATCCCCGAGTTGCAGGAATGGGTGACCAGCCACAACCTGCTGACGATGGACCCGAAAAAGCCGCTGGTCGTGCGTGAAACGCCCGCTTACCAGCGTGGCGTGGCTGGCGCCAGCATCGAGGCGCCCGGCCCCTACCGTCCGCAGGACCGCACCTATTACAACGTGACGCCGCTCGACGGCGAAACGGCGGAACAGGCGGAAAGCAGCTTGCGCGAGTACAACCACTGGATCTTGCAGATCCTGAACATCCACGAAGCCATCCCTGGCCACTATACGCAACTCGTGTATGCCAACAAGTCGCCGTCGCTGGTCAAGTCCATCTTCGGCAACGGCGCCATGATCGAAGGCTGGGCCGTGTATGGCGAACGCATGATGCTTGAATCGGGCTATGGCAACAATGCGCCGGAAATGTGGCTGATGTATTCGAAGTGGAACTTGCGCAGCGTCACCAACACCATCCTCGACTACAGCGTGCACGTGCAGGGCATGACGCAAGAGCAGGCGCTGGACCTGCTGACGCGCCAGGCCTTCCAGACCAAGCGTGAAGCGACGGAAAAATGGCGCCGCGTGCAGCTGAGCTCGGTGCAACTGACCAGCTATTTCAGCGGCTACAGCGAAATCATGGACTTGCGCGAACAGCGCAAGCAAGCGCTGGGCAGCAAATTCGTGCTGAAGGATTTCCACGAGCAATTCCTCAGCTACGGCAGCGCGCCCGTGAAAGTCATCAAGGAACTGATGAACTAAGCGGCGCTCGCCGTCAGCTTGCAAAGGGCGCTGCGGCGCTGCATCCGTTTGCGCCGCCGCAAACCGCCAGCGCCCCTGCCCATTAAGCTGACGGGAAGGCAGGCGCCACCGCACTCCTCACTGGCAATCGCCGATTTTTCTGCTAGGGTGGTAGTCAGGAGCGTCCATGCATATGCCCATCCAGTTCGACACCCTCGAATACGCCAAACGCCTCGCCTCGGCCGGCGTGCCCACGCAGCAAGCGGAAACCCATGCGGCAGCCTTGGGTGATGTGCTGGGGTCGGCCGTGGTCGTGCATGGTGAGCTGGCGGCGCTGGAACGCAATCTGCTGGGGGAAATCAAGCTGGTGTCGCAAAGAGTCGACACCAGGGTAGGAGCCCTGGATGTGAAAATAGATGCGCTGGAACTGAAACTCGACAGCAGAATAGATACACTGGAACTGAAACTTGATAGCCGAATAGATGTACTGGAACAGAAGTTCGATAGCAGAATAGATGCACTTGAACAGAAGTTCGATGCCAGATTCGATAACTCCGAGCAGAAGTTCGATGCCAGATTTGATAATTCCGAGCAAAAATTCGAGGCCCGCCTGGAACGCCTGGACTTGCGCCAGGGCGCGGACATGAAACACGTGTACTGGATGATGAGCACCTTGATCCTGCTCAACCTGGGCATCCTCAGCAAACTGATGCTGCAGTAAGCACTCACCTACCCCTCTGGCAATAAAAAAGCCGCTGCTCCCGAAGAAGGTCAGCGGCTTTTGCTTGCGAGTATTGTAGAGCGTCTAGGACGCTTCTTCCGGCGCCTGGGTGGCCCTGACGAAGATGGGCGCCACCAGCAAGCCCAGCTCGAACAGCAGGCACATGGGGATGGCCAGCGAGAACTGGCTGACCACGTCCGGCGGCGTGACGATGGCGGCAATCACGAAGGCGCCGACGATGATGTAGGGACGCACTTCCTTGAGTTTCGCGATAGTAACCAAGCCCATGCGCACGAGGATCACCACCACCACGGGCACTTCGAACGTCGCGCCAAAGGCCAGGCACATCGACATGACGAAATCGAGGTAGTTTTCGATATCGGGCGTCACCGCGATCGACGATGGCGAAAAGTCACTGATGAAGTGGAAGACGCGGCCAAACACAAAGAAATAGCAGAAGGCCACGCCGGCCATAAACAGCAGCGACGAGGAAATGACCAGCGGCGCGATCAGGCGCTTTTCATGCGTGTACAGGCCGGGCGCGATGAACGCCCACATCTGGTACAGCACCCAGGGCAAGGCGACGATGAAGGCGATCACCAACGTCACTTTCATCGGCACCAGGAACGGTGAGATGACGCCGGTGGCGATCATTTTCGAGCCGGCCGGCAGCGAGGCGATCATCGGCTCCGCAATAAAATCGTAGATTTGCGAGGGGCCGGGCCAATAGAACAGTACGGCGCAGACGACGGCGATGCCGATCGAGGCCTTGACCAGGCGGTTGCGCAGCTCGACCAGATGCGAGATAAAGGTTTCTTCCACCGGGGATTTGCTACTCATGAGTAAAAGGAGGAGGAACTGGTGCGCGGACGGAAGCGCGCCACGCGGGCGGCCGCCGACTGCACGTGCAGCTTGCCGCCATGGCGCTGCTTGTACCAGCCAGGGATGGCGGAATTGCGCACCAGCTTCTTGCGGCGGAATTCGCGCGCCTTGCGGGCCAGGTCTTCATTGGTGGCGCGCAGCATGGCTTCATGCGCATCGTGGTGTCCATCATACGCGCTGGAATCGCCGCGCCACGCGTTTTCCACCTCGGCCAGGTTGCCGGAGATCGAGTTTTCCACGCCATGCATGGATTTCTCCACGCTTTGCTTGACGGAATGGGCTGCATCCTGCACTTCCTTCTGCAGGTTTTTCAGCTCTTCCATTTCAATTTCGCGCGAGACTTCGGATTTCACCTGGTTCAGGTAGCGTTGCGCGCGGCCATACAGGGTACCGGCCATGCGCGCCACTCTCGGCAACTTTTCAGGGCCGATGACTATCAACGCAACCACGCCGATGATGGCGATTTTAGAGAGACCGAGATCGATCATAAGCGGACAAGGGCTGTTACCGGACGAGGCAAGCGCCCCGCCACGCTATCAGAACTTGCTTTTCTCTTTCGTCTCGACGTCGATGGTGCTTTTGTCGGCCACTTGCGATGGCGCAGCAGGAGGGGTGTTGGCTGCCGGCGCGTCATCGTCGCCCTTGACGCCATCCTTGAAGCCTTTGACGGCCTTGCCGATATCACCGCCGATATTGCCCAGTTTCTTGGTGCCGAAGACCAGCATGACAATGACCAGAACGATCACCCAGTGCCAAATACTCAATGAACCCATCACATTCTCCTTGCGGGACGGTGCCCGAATAGCGTCGACCAATGCCGGTAGTATACACGTGAACCCGGCGCACAGCGAAATCAGTGTTGACCGCGCCAGGGGCGGGGACCGCCGTACACATGCATGTGCAGGTGATACACCTCTTGCCCACCGTTCGGGCCGCTGTTGATCATGGTCTTGAAGCCGCCGGCGGGCGTGCCATCGGCCTCATACGTGACGGCGCAGCCGAATTCGGCAGCGAGTTTCGGCGCCAGGCGCAGCAGCTTGCCCAGCATGTCCGCATGGCTATCGTCGCAGTCGGACAGGCTGGCCACGTGGCGCTTCGGGATCAGCAGCAGATGCACGGGGGCGGCCGGGTTGATGTCCTTGAAGGCCAGCAAGTCGTCATCCTCATACACGATGGTCGAGGGAATTTGTTTTGCAGCAATCTTGCAGAAAATACAGTTATCCACGCACGCTCCAGTAGGTCAGTGTTTGTCTGTTTCGCCGGCGTCGCGCAATTCATCCTTGCGTGCCGCTTTCTCTTCCAGGCCGGACAGGCCTTCGCGGCGCGCCAGCTCGTCGAGCACCTGCTGCGGCGTCAGGTCGAACTGCGCCAGCATCACCAGCGAGTGAAACCACAGGTCGGCGCATTCGTACAAGACCTTCGACGGGTCATTGTCGCGGCGCGCATCCTTCGCGGCCATCACCGTTTCCGTCGCCTCTTCGCCGATTTTTTTCAAAATGGCATCGTCGCCTTTGGCAAACAGGCGCGCGACATACGAGGTGGCGGGGTCGCCGCCGTTGGCCAGCTTGCGCGATTCGATCACGGCGGCCAGGCGCTTTAAAGTTTCACTCATTTGCTCTTGCTTTCCGCGTATATCGTCTCAGGGTCTTTCAGCACGGGGTCGGTGATTTGCCATTCGCCCGTTTTTTCATCGCCTTCGAATTTCTGGAAGAAACACGAATGGCGGCCCGTATGGCAGGCGATGCCGCCGGCCTGCTCGATCTTCAGCAAGACCACGTCTTCATCGCAATCGAGGCGGATTTCCAGCACTTTTTGCGTGTGGCCCGATTCTTCGCCCTTGTGCCAGAGTTTTTTGCGCGAACGGCTCCAGTACACGGCTTCGCCCAGTTCCACCGTGCGCGCCAGCGCGTCGCGGTTCATCCAGGCGAACATCAGCACGTCATTGCTGCCCGCTTCCTGCGCGATCACGGGCACCAGGCCGTGCTCGTCCCATCTGACCTTTTTGAGCCACTTGGCATTGCTTGCTACGATGGTTCCGTTTTGCATGTTCTATATCCTGGGTACTATTTTGTTTACGCCAGACGCATGGGAATGCCCTGCTGCGCCATGAAACGCTTGGCTTCCTGTACCGTGTGCTGGCCATAGTGGAAGATGCTGGCGGCCAGCACGGCATCCGCGCGGCCCACCTTGATGCCGTCGACCAGGTCTTGCAAGCCGCCCACGCCGCCCGAAGCGATGACGGGGATGCTGACGGCGTCGGACACGCCGCGCGTCAGGCCCAGGTCAAAGCCGACCTTGGTGCCATCGCGGTCCATGCTGGTGAGCAAGATTTCACCTGCGCCCAGACTTTCCATCTTTTTGGCCCATGCAAAGGCGTCCAGACCCGTGGCAGTGCGCCCGCCATGGGTAAACACTTCCCACTTGCCGGGCGACACCTGCTTGGCGTCGATGGCCACGACGATGCATTGCGAGCCGTGCTTTTGCGATGCCTCAAATACCAGCTGCGGGTTCGTCACGGCCGAGGTGTTGATGCTGACCTTGTCGGCGCCCGCGTTGAGCAGCCGGCGCACGTCTTCCACCACGCGCACGCCGCCGCCCACGGTCAGCGGAATGAACACTTGCGAGGCGACCGCTTCGATGATGTCGAAGATCAGGCCGCGATTGTCGCTCGACGCGGTAATGTCGAGGAAAGTGATTTCATCGGCGCCCTGCTCGTCATAACGGCGGGCGATTTCCACCGGGTCGCCGGCGTCGCGCAATTGCGTGAAGTTGACGCCTTTGACGACGCGGCCATTGGTCACGTCGAGGCAGGGGATGATACGTTTTGCAAGCATGATGGGTTCCAGATTGTCGCCAGGCCAGGGCACGCGCAGGCGCACCCCGGCCGGGCTGGCTTAAACGGCGGCGTCGGTCAGTTCGTCGGCGCGTTCTTGCGCCTGCGCCAGGTCGATCGTGCCTTCATAGATGGAACGGCCGCAGATCACGCCTTCGATACCTTCGGCCTGGACCGCGCACAGCGCTTCCACGTCGCCGATATTGTGCAGGCCGCCCGAGGCGATGACGGGGATCTTGACGGCTTGCGCCAGCTTGACGGTGGCGTCGATATTGATGCCGCCCATCATGCCGTCGCGGCCGATGTCCGTGTAGATGATCGATTCGACGCCGTAGGCTTCGAATTTTTTCGCCAGGTCGATCACTTCGTGGCCCGACATCTTGCTCCAGCCATCCGTTGCCACTTTGCCATCCTTGGCATCGAGGCCGACGATGATATGGCCCGGGAAGGCGCCGCAGGCGTCGTGCAGGAAGCCGGGGCTTTTCACGGCCGCCGTGCCAATGATGACGTAGGTGATGCCGGCGTCGAGATAGCGCTCGATGGTGTCGAGGTCACGGATACCGCCGCCCAGCTGCACGGGGATTTCCTCGATGTCGTTTTCCAGTGCGAAATCCTGCACCGCCTTCAGGATGGCTTTGACGGCGCCTTCGTTCTTCGGCTTGCCGGCAAAGGCGCCGTTCAGGTCGACCAGGTGCAGCCGGCGCGCGCCTTGCATCAGCCAATGGCGGGCCATCTCGGCCGGGTCTTCGGAAAATACGGTGGCAAGTTCCATATCGCCTTGTTTCAGGCGTACGCAGTGACCGTCTTTCAGGTCGATGGCGGGAATTAGCAGCATGGTCAGTGTGGTTTAAAGTGAGTGAAGAAGCGAAAAAAAGCTGAAAAGGTCACGTAGCTCACATCAAGGTTGCCAGTGAACAAAGTTCTTGTACAGCTGCAAGCCAGCGGCAGCACTTTTTTCAGGATGAAACTGTGTCGCGAAAATATTATCACGCGCGACGGCGCAAGCGAACGGCGCGCCATAGACAGTCTCGCCCACCGTGTGCGCCGCTTCTTGAGGTTGAGCAAAATAGCTGTGCACAAAGTAGAAATAGGCGTTGTCGGCAATGCCCTCCCACATCGCATGGGACGCCGTTTGCCGCACTTGGTTCCAGCCCATTTGCGGCACCTTGAAGCGCGAACCGTCTTCCTGCACCTGGCCGTCGAGCTGGAAGCGCACGACTTTGCCTGGCAACAAGCCCAGACCGGCCGCATCACCCTCTTCGCTGCCGTCGAACAGCATTTGCTCGCCGATGCACACGCCCAGCACGGGCTTGCTGTCGGCGGCGCGCAGCAGCGCCTCCAGTACGCCCGATTCGCGCAGGCTGCGCATGCAGTCGGGCATGGCACCCTGGCCCGGCAAGACGATGCGGTCGGCGCTGTCGATATCGGCAGCGAGGCCGGAAATGCGCACATCGGCTTCCGGCGCCACGGCACGCAGCGCCTGCGCCACCGAGCGCAAATTGCCCATGCCGTAATCCACCACCACAATTTTATTCATGTTTGATCCCGGAATCTACAGTATAGCGAGAGCGGCGCTTACAGGCTGCCCTTGGTCGATGGAATGATGCCGGCCGCGCGCTCGTCGAGCTCGGCAGCCATGCGCAGCGCGCGGCCAAAGGCCTTGAACACGGTTTCGCACTGATGGTGGGCATTCGTGCCGCGCAGGTTGTCGATATGCAAGGTCACGCCCGCATGGTTGACGAAGCCGCGGAAAAATTCCAGCGTCAGGTCGACGTCGAAGCCGGCGATCATGGCGCGCGTAAACGGGATGTGGTATTCGATGCCCGGGCGGCCCGAGAAATCGAGCACCACGCGCGACAGCGCCTCGTCCAGCGGCACATACGCATGGCCGTAGCGGCGGATGCCCTTCTTGTCGCCGATGGCCTTGGCCACGGCCATGCCCAGGGTGATGCCCACGTCTTCCACCGTATGGTGGTTGTCGATATGCACGTCGCCCGTCGCTTCGATATCGAGGTCGATCAAGCCGTGGCGGGCGATCTGGTCCAGCATATGGTCGAGGAAGGGCACGCCGGTGTTCAGCTTTTGCTGGCCCGTGCCGTCCAGGTTGAGGGCGACGCGAACTTGCGTCTCATTGGTGTTGCGCGTGATTTCTGCGGTGCGGTTCATGGGAGGCTCTGGCGATAGGCTAAACGAGGGATGCCTTGAAGGCATCGTAAAAAAGGGAATTCTCTTCCGGGGTGCTGACGCTGATGCGCAGGCAATTGGCCAGCGCAGCATGCATTTTACTCATATTTTTAATTAAAACCCTGCGGGCAAGCAGTTTTGCACAAACATCGTCGGAATCAGCCACACGAATCAGAAGAAAATTTGCCTTCGAGGGAAACACGGTCACGCCGGGCAGTTCCGCCAGGCGCAGCGCCAGCGCGTCGCGCGCGCTGTTGAGCAGATCCGCCTGCGCATTGAGCACGTCGAGGTGCTCGAGCGCGAATTCGGCCGCCGCCTGCGTCAGCACATTGACATTGTACGGCGGGCGCACTTTCTCGAATTGCGCCAGCAGGGCCGGCGCAGCCGACATGTAACCGAGGCGAATGCCCGCCAGGCCCAGTTTCGACACGGTGCGCATCACCACCAGGTTTTCGAATTCGGGCAGGCGCCCCATGAAGCTGTGCTGCGCGAACGGTTCATACGCTTCGTCGACGACGGCGATGCCGGTGTCACCGAGGGCGGCGAGGATGCGTTCGATGTCGGCGCTGGCAAACAGGTTGCCCGTCGGGTTGTTCGGATACGCGAGGAAGACCAGCGCCGGACGGTGCTGTTCGATGGCCGCCAGCATGGCCGGCATGTCCAGGCTGAAGTCCGGGTTCAACGGCACGCCGACGAAATCCATGCCGGCAAACTGCGCCGAACGCGCATACATGACGAAGGCCGGCACGGGCGCCAGCAGCACGGCGCGCTGGCCCGGCTCCTGGCGGGCGCAAGCCATGGCCAGGATGGAAATGAGTTCATCGGAACCGTTGCCCAGCATGACGTCGTAACCGGCTGGCACGCCCAGATTGGCGCAGATGGCCGCCTGCAGGCTGGCGTACGACGGCGGATAGCGGTTCAGCACCACGCCGGCCAGGCGCGCGCCCAGTTCCTCGCGCAGCTGCGGCGGCAGCGGATACGGGTTTTCCATCGCATCGAGCTTGATGTAACCGCTGGCATCGGCTACCTGGTAGCTGTTGACGGCGCGCACATCGGAGCGCACGGTGTTGCTGATTAACTGATCGAGGAAAGACATGCTGCAAACACTCCTGATGAAATTAAATGGAGACTAAATGACGACGTCTTCCGGCACGCCGGCGCTGCGCGCCTTGCGGGCCGGCGCTTTTTTCACGGCGGGCGTTTTTTTCACGGCGGGCGGCTTTTTCGCCGTGGCCGGCTTTTTCACCACCGCCGGCTTCTTCACGGCCGCCTTGGCAGCCTTCGGTGCGGGAGCAGCCGGTGCGGCCAGCTCCTGCGCCAGTGCCGCCAGGCGCTGTTCGATGATGGCGCAATAATCGGGGTTCAATTCAAAGCCGACGAAATCGCGCCCGCAGCGTTTCGCCGCCAGGGCCGTGGTGCCGCTGCCCATGAACAGGTCGAGCACCACGCCGCCGGGCGGGCACGAAGCCTTGAGCATGCGCTCGATGATTTCGAGCGGCTTTTGCGTCGGGTGGTCGGCCCGTTCCGGGTGTTCCTTGTGCAGGCGCGACACGCTCCACAAGTCTTTCGGGTTGTAGCCCACTTCCAGCCATTTCGCGCCGATGAAGATCGAGCGCGAACGGGCTTTCTTGGTGGCCGCGTCGTAGGCGATGCGCACCGCGTCAAGATCGAAGTAGTAATCCTTGCGCTTGACGAAGAAGCCGATGGTGTCGTGCACCGATGAAAAGCTGCGCACGCTGCCGCCCATGGACGGCACGCGGCGGTCCCAGATGATTTCATTCATCATCGCCATGCGCTGTTTCAGCATGACGAAGATCTCCGGAGAATAGCGCCAGGTGAGAAAGATATACAGGCTGCCGTTGGCTTTCAGCTTGGGCAGCGCCGCATCGATCCATGCCTCCGTCCAGCGCAGGTAGTCGGCCACCGACTGCTGGTCCGAGGCGTTGCCGTAATCCTTGCCCAGGTTGTACGGCGGATCCGTCAGGATCAGGTCCACCGAGCCATCGGGAATGCGCGCCAGCCCCGCCAGCGCATCTTCGCAATAGACCCGGTTGACCCAGTCCGGCCGCTCCGCCACCTGCGTCATGGCTGCGGCTTCAAACGCAGTTCGGCGCTGCGCGCGTGCGCTTGCAAGCCTTCGCCGTACGCCAGGGTGGCGGCGACACGGCCCAGGGTTTGCGCGCCCGCTTCACTGACGTGAATGATGGACGAGCGCTTCTGGAAGTCGTACACGCCCAGCGGCGACGAAAAGCGCGCCGTGCGCGAGGTTGGCAGCACGTGATTGGGACCGCAGCAATAGTCGCCCAGCGATTCGGACGAAAAGCGGCCCAGGAACATGGCACCCGCGTGGCGAATCTGTTCGGCCCACTGCTGCGGGTTGTCCGCCGAGATTTCCAGGTGTTCCGCCGCGATGGAATTGGCGATCTCGCACGCTTCTTGCATGCTGCGCACCTTGATCAGCGCGCCCCTGTCTTGCAGCGAGGTGCTGATGGTGGCCTGGCGCGGCATCGTCGGCAGCAGCCTGGCGATGCTCTCTTCCACTTTGGCGATGTAGCCGGCGTCCGGGCACAGCAAAATGGCTTGCGCCAGCTCGTCGTGCTCGGCCTGCGAAAACAGGTCCATCGCGACCCAGTCAGGGTCCGTCGTGCCGTCGCACAGCACCAGGATTTCGGACGGTCCGGCGATCATGTCGATGCCGACGATGCCGAACACGCGGCGCTTGGCGGCGGCCACATAGGCGTTGCCGGGGCCGACGATTTTATCCACGGCGGCAATCGTCTGCGTGCCGTAGGCCAGCGCGCCGACCGCTTGCGCGCCGCCGATGGTGATCACGCGCGTCACGCCGGCAATCGCCGCGGCGGCCAGCACCATCTGGTTTTTCACGCCATCGGGCGTCGGCACCACCATGATGATTTCGCCCACGCCCGCCACATGCGCGGGAATGGCGTTCATCAGCACGGACGACGGATACGCTGCCTTGCCGCCCGGGACGTAGATGCCGACCCGGTCCAGCGGCGTGATCTTCTGGCCCAGCACCGTGCCATCGGGTTCGGTGTAGCTAAAACCACGCAATTCCTCGCGCTGGCGTTCGTGGAAGGCGCGGATGCGCTGCGCGGCGATCTGCAGCGCTTCGCGCTGGGCCGACGGCAAGCCGTTCAGGGCCGCCTGCAATTCGGCTTGCGAAATATCAAAAGCCGCCATTTCCGCCGCGCCGCCATGCGGGATACGGTCGAAACGGTTGGTGTATTCCAGGACGGCGGCGTCGCCGCGCGTTTTCACGTCGGCCAGGATTTTCGCGACCGACGTTTCAATCGCTGCATCGGTGCCCGCCTCGAACGCCAGCAGCGTATCGAGCGATTGTTGGAAACCATCCTGGCTTGAATCGAGCTTGCGTATCTGTATCGGCATAATCGGCTTTCTGCTACTGAAGGTGTCTAGGCTTGCGAATTAGTTTGCGAAGCGCGTTCAAACGCCTCGATAATCGGCTGCAAGCGCTCGCGCTTGAGCTTGAGCGCAGCCTGGTTGACCACCAGGCGCGACGAAATTTCCATGATGTGCTCGACTTCGACCAGGTTATTCGCGCGCAAAGTGCTGCCCGTGCTGACCAGGTCGACGATGGCGTCGGACAGGCCCACCAGAGGCGCCAGCTCCATCGAGCCATACAGCTTGATCAGGTCGACGTGCACACCCTTGGCGGCGAAATGCTCGCGCGCCGTGTGCACGAACTTGGTGGCCACGCGCAAGCGCGCGCCCTGATGCACGGCCTTTTCATAGTCAAAGCCGGCCTGCACCGCCACCGACATGCGGCAAGAAGCGATATTCAGGTCGATCGGCTGGTACAGGCCTTCGCCGCCGTGTTCCAGCAGCACGTCCTTGCCCGCCACGCCGAAATCGGCCGCGCCGTACTGCACGTAGGTCGGCACGTCGCTGGCGCGCACGATGATGACGCGCACGTTCGGATCGTTGGTGGCCAAAATCAGCTTGCGCGAGGTCTCCGGGTTTTCCAGCACCTTGATGCCGGCCGCTTCCAGCAGCGGCATGGTGTCCTCAAAAATGCGGCCTTTTGACAGCGCCAGAATCAGCTGGGAGCTGTCACCGTTGTTCGATCCGTTCATGCTCGTTCCTTTTCTTGTTTTTACTTGATGCGCACGATATTGGCGCCCACGGCCGACAACTTCACTTCCATGCGGTCGTAGCCGCGGTCGAGGTGATAGATGCGGTCGATCAGGGTTTCGCCATCGGCCGCCAGGGCGGCGATCACCAGCGAGGCCGAGGCGCGCAGGTCGGTCGCCATCACGGGCGCGCCGCGCAGGTGCTTGACGCCGGCGATGATGGCCGTGTTGCCCTCGATCGTGATGTCGGCGCCCAGGCGGTTCATTTCCTGCACGTGCATGAAACGGTTCTCGAAGATCGTCTCGGTGACGCGGCTGGCGCCGTTGGCAATCGTGTTGACGGCCATGAACTGCGCCTGCATGTCGGTCGGGAAGCCAGGGTATTCGGTGGTGCGGAAGCTGACGGGGTTTGGACGGGCCGACATCTCGGCGCGGATCCAGTCGGCGCCGAAGGTCATCGTCAGGCCCATGGCGCGCAGCTTGTCGAGCGCCGCGTCAAGGATATCGGTGCGTACATTGCGCAGCGTGATGTCGCCGCCGGTGGCCGCCACGGCGCACAGGAAGGTGCCCGTCTCGATACGGTCGGCGATCACCGCGTGCGAGGCGCCGTGCAAGGCGTCGACGCCCTGGATCACCAGGCGGCTGGTGCCGATGCCGTCGATCTTCGCGCCCATGGCCACCAGCAGGTGGGCCAGGTCGGTCACTTCCGGTTCGCAGGCGGCGTTTTCCAGGATGGTTTCGCCTTCGGCCAGGGTCGCGGCCATCAGCAGATTCTCGGTACCGGTGACGGTGATCATGTCGGTGACGATGCGCGCGCCTTTCAGCTTGGCGCACTTGGCGTAGATGTAGCCGGCCTCGATGCGGATCTCGGCGCCCAGCGCTTCCAGTCCCTTGATGTGCTGGTCGACGGGGCGCGAACCGATGGCGCAGCCGCCCGGCAGCGAGACCTTGGCTTCGCCGAAGCGCGCCAGCATGGGGCCCAGCACCAGGATCGAGGCACGCATGGTTTTCACCAGTTCATACGGCGCTTCCAGGGTGTCGATGGCGCTGCCGTTGAGGACCACGCGGTCACCGTCCTGCTGTACCTTCAGGCCCGTCTGGCCCAGCAGTTTGAGCATGGTGGCGACGTCGTGCAAGTGCGGCACGTTGGTCAGGTCCAGGTCGCCCGCGGTCAGCAGGCCGGCGCACAAAATCGGCAGCGCGGCGTTTTTCGCGCCGGAGATGGCGATGTCGCCGTTCAGGCGGTTGCCGCCGTTGATGAGGAGTTTGTCCATGTGCTTATCCTTGGAATTCTTCAGGTGTCAGGGTTTTCATCGACAACGCGTGGATTTCCTCGCGCATGCGGTCGCCCAGCGCCGCGTAGACGATCTGGTGGCGGGCGATCAGGCGCTTGCCGGCAAACGCGGGCGAGACGATCACGGCCTGGAAGTGCTGGCCATCGCCCTCCACTTCGAGGTGCGTGCATTCGAGGCCGGCCGACAGGTAGCCGTGGATCAGTTCTGGAGTGGTGGTCACGATAAGTCCTTGATATTGAATAAGGTAGTAATGGGATGTGCCGCAATCAGTGGCGTAATTAATGACGCAAACGATAGCCGCTTTTCAGCAGGCGGATCGAGGCCAGCGCCAGGATCACGAGGAAACCGGCGACGATGGAAAGACTGAGCCACGGGCTGACGTCGGACACGCCGAAGAAGCCGTAGCGAAAACCGTCGATCATGTAAAAGAAGGGGTTCAAATGCGATACCGTCTGCCAGAACGGTGGCAGTGAATGGATCGAATAGAACACGCCCGACAAAAAGGTGGCCGGCATGATCAGGAAGTTCTGGAAGGCGGCCAGCTGGTCGAATTTCTCCGCCCAGATGCCGGCGATCAGGCCCATGGTGCCCAGCATGGCGGCGCCGAGAAACGCGAAGGTGACGATCCACAGCGGTGCGACAAACGACAGGTCGGCGAACCAGCAAGTGATGGCAAACACGCCAAAGCCCACGGCCAGGCCGCGCGCGACGGAAGCGAGTACATACGCCGAGAAGATTTCCCAGTGCGACAGGGGCGTCAGCAGTACGAACACCAGGTTGCCCGTAATCTTCGACTGGATCAGCGAGGACGAGGAATTGGCAAACGCGTTTTGCAGCACGCTCATCATCACCAGGCCGGGAATCAGAAAGGCCGTGTAGCTGACGCCGGGGCTCGGCTCGACGCGGCCGTCGAGCACATGGCCGAACACCAGCAGATACAGCATCGACGTGAGCACGGGCGCGGCCACGGTTTGCGTCGCCACTTTCCAGAAGCGCAGCGTCTCTTTGTAGACGAGGGTGCGAAATCCTGTCGAAATCATACGGTACCTTTATCCATGATCTGCAAGAAGATATCTTCCAGGTCGGCTTGTTGCAATTGCATTTCATCGATTTCGACGCCCGCTTCGCGCAGGCGGGCGAGGATTTTCTCGACTTCGCTGTATTCGTTGACGCGCAAGCTGAACTTGTTTGGCGCCTGCTGTTCTTCCGGGTGCAGCACCAGGTGCTGCAGGTCGGCCGGCAGGCTGCCGTGTTTCAGGTGCAGCTGCAGTTGCGAGCCGGCGATGCGGCGGATCAGGGCCGACATGGTATCGAGCGCCACCACCTTGCCGGTTTTCAGCATGGCCACGCGCTGGCACATGGCTTGCGCCTCTTCCAGGTAGTGGGTGGTCAAGACGACCGTGTGGCCGCCTTCGCGGTTCAGGCGCGAGATGAACTTCCACAGGGTCTGGCGCAGTTCCACGTCGACGCCGGCCGTCGGCTCATCGAGCACGATGACGGGCGGCTTGTGCACCAGCGCTTGCGCCACGAGCACGCGGCGCTTCATGCCGCCGGACAGCGCGCGCATATTCGTGTCGGCCTTACCGGTCAGGTCAAGGTTTTCCATGACCTCGTCGATCCACTTGTCGTTGTTCGGCAGGCCGAAATAGCCGGACTGCAGACGCAGGGTTTCGCGCACGGTGAAAAACGGGTCGAACACCAGCTCCTGCGGCACCACGCCCAGGTTGCGGCGCGCATTGCGGAAGTCCTTGACCACATCGTGGCCATGGATCTTGACGCTGCCCGCGTCGGGGCGTATCAGGCCGGCGATGATGGAAATGAGGGTGGTCTTGCCGGCGCCGTTGGGGCCGAGCAGGCCGAAAAACTCGCCTTCTTCGATGGCCAGCGACACGCCGCCCAGCGCCTTGAGCGATTTATAGCTCTTTTCTACATTCGTGATTTGAATTGCGGTCATGTGCTTGTTTCAAGTGTAATGCGTCTGTTGTGATGCGCCAGTTGCCGGAGACATCCAGGCCGGCTGGCCGGTGCAGGGCGCCCCCTTCAGACGAGGGCGGCGCAACAGTCAATTATAGTTGGAAAATTCGTGGAACACTTGGAGATCAATCCGGCGGCGCTGCTGGCCTGCCGGCTTGAAAGCTACTGCTGATGCGGGGAGTGGGACAGGATCAATGATGATGCAGGTCGGACGGGCTGCGTTCGGCGTGGCCGTCGGCGCTGCCGCAGTCGTCGGCGCTCAAAGTGCTCGAGACGAGCGAGCAGACGCCATACAGCTTGGTGAGGTTTTTCAGGTTGTTCGGCAGGTTTTTCAGTTCCAGCACGCCGCCCGCATCCTGCGCGGCGCGCTGCCACGTCAGCATGACGGAAACGGCGGCCGAATCGACAGCCTTGATGTTGCGCAAGTCGAACTTGGTCTGACCCGAGCGGATGGCATCCAGACCCTGCTCCAATGCCACAGTGGCATTGTGCACGGTCAGGGAAGTCAGGGATTGCAAGGTGTCGAGAGAGTCGGGCATGGCGTCGGGCTGCGCTGGTCTGGAGCTGGTTCAGGAGCTATATGATAGCCGATTATTTGGCTTTGACGGTCGGACGGCTGGCCAGGGCCTTGTTTTTTGCCTGCAAGGTCTTGATCAAGCCATCGATGCCGCCCTTGCTGATCTCGCTGGCGAAGCTGCTTTTGTACGTTTCCACCAGCCACGCGCCCAGCACGTTGATGTCATAGATTTTCCAGCCGGACGGGGTTTTCGCCACGCGGTAGTTCAGGAGCATGGGTTCGCCGCGCGCCACGTTGACCTGCGAGCGCACTTCCACGTCCGTATCGCCAGGCTCGGCGCGCAGCGGCTTGAATTCCACGGTTTCATTCTTGATCTGCGACAGGGCGCCCGAATACGTATAGATCAGCAAGGTGCGAAATTCCGCGGCCAGCTGCTTTTGCTGCTCCGGCGTGGCGTCGCGCCAGAAGCGGCCGGCGGCCAGGGCCGTCATGCGCTGGAAATCCACGTACGGCAAGATCTTGCTTTCCACCAATTCGGTGACGCGCTTGATATCGCCCGCCTGGATCGCCTTGTCGGCCTTGGCCGTCTCGATCACGTCCTGGCTGATGCGTTTGACCAACACGTCCGGTGCTTCCGTCGCGGGGGCAGCCTGGGCGGCGGTGGCAAAGGCGATGGTCGCCATCGCCAGCAGTTGTTTCATCAATTTCATGGTTCTACCTTTCATGGTGTTGCTATGCACCGGCTGGCGTTGATCGCAGCCGTGGTGTTTCTGTACCGGAGTTTACTCCTGGGGCCTGGCCTCGGAAGCCACGGTATTGCTACCAGATGTTACAAGGTCCGCCGGCGCCACATCGGCCGCAGCGGTCGCTGATGGGACTTCCACAGGGGCCGCCTGGGGTTTCGCATCGTACTCCGGCGCATAATCGCTGCTGTCGTTTTTTGGCACTTTGCGGTCGCGGCGGTCCGTATCGCCATCGAACACCTTGCTTTCGCGCGCCTGCAGGAAGCCGTCGCGGATGAATTCATAGCGGTCCAGCGCGGCCGCTTCCATCAGGTTGGTCGCGTCGAGCAGCGCAGCGCGCTTGTCGACGATGCGCGTCACCGTACCGATATTGCGCACATTGACCGGATCCTTGTAGCGCCATGGGTCGCCCGTCATATCGAGCGGCAGGGCCACCGTGTCACGCACGGTCGATGGGCCCAGCAGCGGCAGCATCACGTACGGACCTGGCTGGATGCCATACCAGCCCAGGGTCTGGCCAAAGTCTTCGTTATGCTTCGGAATGCCCGCCTGCGAAGCGATGTCGATCAGGCCGAGAATACCGAAGGTCGAGTTCATGCTGACGCGCACGACGTCTTGCAAACCCGCTTCACCTTTGCCTTGCAGCAAGTTGTTTACGGCGCTCCACACATCGGACAAGTTGCCGAAGAAGTTGCCCACGCCCGTTTGCACGAACGATGGCGTGACTTTCTTGTAGGCCGTAGCGACCGGTTTCAGGGCCGCCTGGTCGACGGTGTCGTTGAACTTGAACATGGCGCGGTTATACCCTTCCAGCGGGTCGCGCGGATTGGTGCCGGTGGCGCAAGCGCTCACGCTGGCGGCGATGGCCAGGGCCAGGCCGATACGCGCCAGGCTGCCTTGGGATTGTTTGGTCGACTCGCTCATTTGCTGTCCTTTCCTTCCGCTGCCTTGCTGTAGATGAACTGATTGATCAGGTCTTCCAGCACTGTGGCCGATTGAGTACGGGCTATCTTGTCGCCCTCTGCCAGGTTCGTCAGATCGCCGCCTGCTTCCAGGCCGATATACTGCTCACCCAGCAAACCGGCCGTCAAAATCTTGGCCGAGCTGTCTTTCGGAAATTTGTAGCCATCTTCGATGTCGAGTTTCACCAGCGCCTGATACGTCTTGTCGTCAAAGCGGATCTCCGCCACGCGCCCCACCACCACGCCAGCGCCCTTGACAGGCGCCTGAGGCTTGAGACCGCCAATATTGTCGAACTTGGCAGTAATGGTATACGTCTTGCTGAAAGACAGCGAGCTCATATTGCCGGCCTTGAGCGCAAGAAACATCAATGCCGCCACACCCAGCAAGACGAACAAGCCGACCCAGACATCTATAGATTTACGTTGCATAAACAATCCTAAATAATTTTTACTTGCTGCCGCCTGCGCAACATCCTGCCCAGGCCAGCTATTGTTGGCTGATCGGTAATTACTTGCTAAACATCAACGCCGTCATCATGAAATCGAGCCACCACACCATCAACGACGAAATCACCACCGTGCGCGTGGTGGCGCCGGAGACGTCTTCCGGTGTCGGCTGTGCCTGATATCCCTGGAACAGCGCGATGAACGTCACCGCGATACCGAAGACCATGCTTTTGACATAGGTACCATTGCCGATATCTTTCCAGACATCCACACCGCCCTGCATCTGCGACCAGAACGAGCCTTCATCGACGCCGATCAGCACGACGCCGACCAGATAACTGCCGATGACACCGACGGCCGTGAAGATGCCACCCAGGATAGGCATGGCGATCACGCCAGCCCAGAAACGGGGTGCCAGCACGCGCTGGATCGGGTTGACGGCCATCATTTCCATGGCCGACAATTGCTCGCCCGCCTTCATCAAGCCGATTTCCGCCGTCAGCGAGGTGCCGGCGCGGCCCGCGAACAGCAGCGCCGTGACGACCGGACCCAGTTCACGCATCAAGGACAGCGCCACCAACTGCCCCAGTGACTGCGTCGCGCCAAAGGTACTCAGTGTGTAATAGCCTTGCAAACCCAGCACCATGCCGACAAACAGGCCGGACACGGCGATGATCACCACCGACCGGCTGCCGAGATAAAACAGTTGCTCGATTACCAGGCCCGGACGGCGCCACAGCCCCCCCGAGGAAGCGATGATGATAAAAAACGAACGCACGGCAAAGCCGAGGTCTTGTACTGACCGCCGCAACCATGCTCCGATCGCCGCCAGGAAACGCGCGATCATCGGCCTGCTCCCGCGTGCAAGCCCAGGTCGTCGGCCAGCGACTTGCCCGGATAGTGGAACGGTACGGGGCCATCCGCTTCGGCATTGACGAACTGCTTGACGTACGGATGCGTCGACACGGCCATCTGGGCCGGCGTGCCGTGCGCCACGATCTTGCCCGATGATAGAAAATACACATAATCAGCGATGGCGAAACACTCCTTCACGTCGTGCGATACCAGGATAGACGTGGAACCCAGCGCATCGTTCAGATTGCGGATCAAATTGGCCGTCACACCCATGGAAATCGGGTCGAGGCCGGCGAACGGCTCGTCGTACATGATCAGTTCGGGGTCGAGCGCGATGGCACGCGCCAGCGCGACGCGGCGGCCCATGCCGCCCGAGATCTCGGCCGGCTTCAATTGCGCCGCGTTGCGCAGCCCCACGGCGTGCAGCTTCATCAGCACCAGGGTGCGGATCAGCTCTTCATTCAGATCCGTGTGTTCGCGCAGGGGGAACGCCACGTTCTCGAACGCCGTCAAATCCGTAAACAGGGCGCCGTGCTGGAACAGCATGCCCATCTTGCGGCGCATTTGATATAACTCGTCGGTTTTGAGCGTATGCACGATCTGGCCGTCGATATTCACGGAGCCGGAACTGGGGCGCAACTGCCCGCCGATCAGGCGCAATACGGTCGTCTTGCCACTGCCGGAGCCACCCATGACGGCCACAACTTTTCCACGTGGGAAATCCATTTGAAGGCCCGATAAAATCGAACGTTCTCCATAGGCAAAGTGTAAATCACGGATCTCAACAAGATTTGGCACGACGAAGCTCACTATTTTAATGGCGTATTGTAGTGCAGAAACGCCAACCTCTGCTGAGACACCCCCTGGCACGGCCCGGGACAGGGGGAGAATACAACACTAATGAATCGAAAGTCAGATATTTTATTGTAAAAAGCCCGAGCCTGCACGTGCGCCACCGCCACACACGGCGGCATGAGTAAAAGAACAAGGGCCACGACGCATCGCGCGCCGTGGCCCTGGCTTGATCCAGCTCAAATCTTAGCGTGGCAGCAGCGATGCACCCATCAGGAACTCATCGACGGCGCGCGCACACTGGCGCCCTTCGCGGATGGCCCAGACCACCAGCGACTGGCCACGGCGCATGTCGCCGGCGGCAAACACCTTGGCCACCGAAGTCTGGTAGCAGCCGGCGCCATCCGTTGTCGCCTTGACGTTGCCGCGCGCATCCGTATCGACACCGAACGCTTGCAGCACTTGCTGCACAGGGGAAACAAAACCCATGGCCAGGAAGACCAGATCGGCCTTCATCTCGAATTCCGAGTTCGGCACTTCGCTCATCTTGCCGTCTTTCCACTCCACGCGGCAGGCGATCAGCTTTTCCACCTTGCCGCCCTTGCCTTCGAAACGCTTGGTGGCCACGGCCCAGTCGCGCTCGCAGCCTTCCTCGTGCGAAGACGAGGTGCGCAGCTTGGTCGGCCAGTACGGCCAGACCAGCGGCTTGTTTTCCTGTTCCGGCGGCTGCGGCATCAGTTCGAACTGGGCCACCGAGGCGGCGCCATGGCGGTTCGAGGTGCCCACGCAGTCGGACCCCGTGTCGCCGCCGCCGATCACCACCACGTGCTTGCCCGTCGCCTTGATCTGGTCCTTGAGCTTGTCGCCCGCGTTGACCTTGTTTTGCAGCGGCAGGAAATCCATGGCGAAGTGCACGCCTTTCAGTTCGCGGCCCGGCACGGGCAAGTCGCGCGGCTGCTCGGCGCCGCCGGCCATGATGACGGCGTCAAATTCTTTTTCCAGGTCTTCCGGGAAAATGGTTTCCTTGGCCCAGTTGTTGACGTGGGCAGGGAAATCCTTGCCGACCAGCACGCTGGTGCGGAAGACCACGCCTTCGGCTTCCATCTGTTTCACGCGCAAGTCGATGTGCGATTTTTCCATCTTGAAGTCAGGGATGCCATAACGCAACAAACCACCGACCCGGTCGCTCTTCTCGAACACGGTGACGGCATGGCCGGCGCGCGCCAGCTGCTGCGCCGCCGCCAGGCCGGCAGGGCCGGAACCGACGATGGCCACTTTCTTGCCCGTGCTGAAAGAGGCCGGCTGCGGCGTGACCCAGCCGTGCTCCCAGCCCATGTCGATAATTTTATGCTCGATCGACTTGATGCCGACCGGATCTTCGTGAATGCCCAGGGTGCAGGCCGATTCGCACGGCGCCGGGCAGATGCGGCCCGTAAATTCCGGGAAGTTGTTAGTCGAATGCAAGATGTCGAGCGCTTCGCGATAAGCGCCGCGGTACACCAGGTCATTCCAGTCAGGAATGATGTTATTCACGGGGCAACCCGTGGTGCAGAAGGGAATGCCGCAATCCATGCAGCGCGCGCCTTGCACGGTGGCTTGCGCATCCGACAGGTGCAGCACGAATTCCTTGTAGTTCTTCAGGCGCGCGGCAGGCTCCAGATAGTGCTCGTCCTGGCGCTTGAATTCCATGAAGCCGGTAATTTTACCCACGATAGTTCCTTTGTATTTTTAGCTGGCGGGAGCGGCGCGGCCGCTCCCTTCACATTCATCTCGGCTGGCTCAGGCGGCGACGGCTTGCACTTCCATGGCGGCGTCAGCTGCCATTTCAATCAGCGCGCGCTTGTATTCGTTCGGGAAGACTTTCACGAACTTGCCGCGCGCCGCAGCCCAATCGTCCAGCAGGACGCGGGCGCGGGTGCTGCCCGTGTGCTTGAAGTGACGCTCGATCAGGCGCTTGAGGATGACCTCGTCGGCTTCCGGCACGCCGTCGCGGTGCTGGGTATGCCAGGCATCGCGGTCGAGATGCTGTTCCGCTGCCGACACGACCTTGTCCAGGCTGACCATGGCCGTGTTGCATTTGGTAGCAAAGTCGCCGGCCGGGTCATACACATAGGCGATGCCGCCCGACATACCGGCCGCAAAGTTGCGTCCCGTGTTGCCCAGCACCACGACGGTGCCGCCCGTCATGTATTCGCAGCCATGGTCGCCCAGGCCCTCGACGACCGTGGTGGCGCCCGAGTTGCGCACGGCAAAACGTTCACCGGCCACGCCATTGAAGAAGGCTTCGCCGGCAATCGCGCCGTACAGCACCGTGTTGCCGATGATGATGTTATCCACGGCCCAGCCGCGGAATTCCGTATTCGGCCGCACGATAATGCGTCCGCCCGACAAGCCTTTACCCACGTAATCGTTGCCCTCGCCCACCAGGTCGATCGTAATGCCGTGCGCCAGGAAGGCGCAGGCCGACTGGCCCGCCGTGCCTTGCAGCTGGATGTGGATGGTGTCGTCCGGCAAGCCGGCGTGGCCATATTTCTTCGCCACTTCGCCGGACAGCATGGTGCCCACCGTGCGGTTGACGTTGCGCACGGGCGAGATGAAGGAGACGCGTTCGCCCTTCTCCAGCGCCGCGCGCGCTTGCGCGATCAGCTTGTGGTCCAGTGCTTTCTCCAGCGCATGGTCCTGGAATTCCACATGGCGGCAGGCTTGGCCGCTTGGTGTTTCCGGCTTGTAGAAGATGGCCGAGAAGTCCAGGCCCTGCGCCTTCCAGTGCGAAATCGCCTTCGATTTGTCGAGCAAGTCGACGCGGCCGATCAATTCGTCATACGTGCGGATACCCAGCTGCGCCATCAATTGACGGGCTTCTTCGGCAACGAAGAAGAAGTAATTGACGACATACTCGGGCTTGCCGGAAAACTTGGCGCGCAGCACGGGGTCTTGCGTGGCCACGCCCACAGGACACGTGTTCAAATGGCATTTGCGCATCATGATGCAGCCTTCGACCACCAGCGGTGCCGTGGCGAAACCGATCTCGTCGGCGCCCAGCAGGGCGGCGATGACCACGTCGCGACCCGTCTTCATCTGGCCGTCGGCCTGCACGCGAATACGGCTGCGCAAGCCATTCAAGACCAGCGTTTGTTGCGTTTCTGCCAGACCCAGCTCCCATGGCGTGCCCGCATGCTTCACGGACGACAATGGCGAGGCACCCGTGCCGCCGTCGTGGCCGGCGACCACCACGTGGTCGGCCTTGGCCTTGGTGACGCCGGCAGCGACCGTGCCGATGCCCACTTCCGACACCAGTTTCACGGAAATCGAGGCGCGCGGATTGGCATTCTTCAAGTCATGGATCAGCTGCGCCAGATCTTCGATCGAATAGATGTCGTGGTGCGGCGGCGGCGAAATCAGGCCCACGCCCGGCACGGAAAAGCGCAGGCTGGCGATGTATTCGGACACTTTATGGCCCGGCAACTGGCCGCCTTCGCCCGGTTTCGCGCCTTGTGCCATCTTGATCTGGATCTGGTCGGCCGAGTTCAGGTAGGCGGCCGTGACGCCGAAACGTCCCGACGCCACCTGCTTGATGCGCGAACGCATGGAATCGCCTTCCTGCAGCGGAATATCGACGACGATCTGCTCGGCGCCCACGATGGATGCCATGGTGTCGCCCTGGCGGATCGGGATGCCCTTCAATTCCTGCACGTAGCGGTTCGGATCTTCGCCGCCCTCGCCCGTGTTCGACTTGCCGCCGATGCGGTTCATGGCCACTGCCAGGGTCGCGTGCGCTTCCGTGCTGATGGAACCGAGCGACATGGCGCCGGTAGCGAAGCGCTTGACGATTTCCTTGGCCGGCTCCACTTCGTCGAGCGGAATCGCCTTGGTCGGATCGAGCTTGAACTCGAACAGGCCGCGCAGGGTCAGGTGGCGACGGCTCTGGTCGTTGATGATTTGCGCGTACTCTTTATAGCTGGAGAAATTGTTGCTGCGCGTGGAATGCTGCAACTTCGCAATCGCATCCGGCGTCCACATGTGGTCTTCGCCACGCACGCGGAATGCATACTCGCCGCCCGCGTCGAGCTTATCCATCAGCACGGGATCGTTGCCGAAGGCCAGCGCGTGCAGGCGCAGCGCTTCTTCCGCCACTTCAAACACGCCGATGCCTTCCACGTTCGAGGCCGTGCCCTTGAAGTATTTGTCCACCAGCGACTTGTTCAAGCCGATGGCTTCGAAGATTTGCGCGCCGCAGTACGACATGTACGTCGAAATGCCCATCTTCGACATGACCTTCATCAAGCCTTTGCCCACCGCCTTGGTGTAGTTGTAGATGGCTTTCTCGGCCGACAAATCGCCGGGCAAGCCGTGCGCCATCTCGGCCAGGGTTTCCATGGCCAGATACGGGTGGACGGCTTCCGCGCCATAGCCTGCCAGCAAGGCGAAGTGGTGCGTTTCGCGGGCCGAGCCCGTTTCCACGACGAGGCCGGTGGAGGCACGCAAGCCCTTGCTCACCAGGTGCTGGTGCACGGTCGAGGTGGCCAGCAGCGCGGGGATCGCCACCTGGTCGGCGCAAATGGCGCGGTCCGAGACGATCAGGATGTTGTGGCCGGATTTGACGGCGTCGACGGCTTCCGCACACAGCGAGGCCAGGCACGCTTCCACGCCTTCCTTGCCCCAGGCCAGCGGGTAGCAGATGTCCAGCTCGTACGACTTGAACTTGCCACCCGTGTGGGCGCTGATGTTGCGCAAACGCGCCATGTCGTCAAAGCCCAGCACGGGCTGTGCCACTTCCAGGCGCATCGGCGGGTTGACGTTGTTGGTATCGAGCAAGTTCGGTTTCGGGCCGATGAACGACACCAGCGACATCACCATCGCTTCGCGGATCGGGTCGATCGGCGGGTTCGTCACTTGCGCGAACAGTTGCTTGAAGTAGTTATACAGCGGTTTCAATTTGTTCGACATGACGGCCAGCGGCGAGTCATTGCCCATCGAGCCCGTCGCCTCTTCGCCGGCCACGGCCATCGGCGCCATGAGGAATTTCAAGTCTTCCTGCGTATAGCCGAACGCCTGCTGGCGATCGAGCAGCGATGGCTGCTCTTTTTCACCCTGGGCGCGGTCTTGCTTGGCTTGTCCTTCGGCCAGCTTGATCTCGTCGAGCTTGATGCGCACCGAGTTGATCCACGCTTTATACGGCTTGGCGTTGGCGTAGGTGTTTTTCAGTTCCTGGTCGTCGATGATGCGGCCCGCTTCCAGGTCGATCAGGAACATTTTGCCAGGCTGCAAGCGCCATTTCTGGATGATTTTCGACTCGGGGATCGGCAGCACGCCCGATTCCGACGCCATCACCACCAGGTCGTCGTCCGTGACGATGTAACGGGCCGGACGCAAGCCATTGCGGTCCAGCGTGCCACCGATGTGGCGGCCATCCGTAAACGCCATGGCGGCAGGGCCGTCCCACGGTTCCATCATGGCCGCGTGGTACTCATAGAAGGCACGGCGGTTGTCATCCATGGTCGTGTGGTTTTCCCACGCTTCCGGGATCATCATCATCATCGCCTGGGCGATCGGATAACCGGCCATCAACAGCAGTTCCAGCGCATTGTCGAAGCACGCCGTATCGGACTGGCCTTCATAGATCAACGGAAAGAGTTTCTGCAGGTCGTCGCCCAGCACGGCCGACTTCATCACGCCTTCGCGCGCGCGCATCCAGTTGAAGTTGCCTTTCACCGTGTTGATCTCGCCATTGTGCGCGATCAAGCGGTACGGGTGGGCCAGCGGCCATTCGGGGAAAGTATTCGTCGAGAAACGCTGGTGCACCAGGGCCAGGGCCGAAATGCAGCGCGCATCCTGCAAGTCCTTGTAATACACGCCCACCTGGTCGGCCAGCAGCAAGCCCTTGTACACAATGGTACGGGCCGACATCGACGGCACGAAGAATTCCTTGCCATGCAGCAGCTTCAAGGCCTGGATGGCATGGCCCGACGATTTGCGGATCACATACAGTTTGCGCTCAAGCGCATCGGTGACCATGATGTCCGGGCCGCGGCCGATGAAGATCTGGCGAATGACCGGTTCCTTGGCGCGCACGGTGGGCGACATCGGCATGTCCGTATCGATGGGCACGTTGCGCCAGCCCAGCACGACTTGTCCCTCGATGCGCACGGCGCGTTCGATTTCCTGTTCGCAAGCGATGCGCGACGCGTGTTCCTTCGGCAGGAAGACCATGCCCACGCCGTATTCGCCAGGCGGCGGCAATTCCACGCCCTGCTTGGCCATTTCTTCGCGGTAGTACTGGTCAGGAATCTGGATCAGGATGCCGGCGCCATCGCCCATCAGCGCATCGGCGCCCACGGCACCCCGGTGATCGAGATTTTTCAGTATCAGCAAACCCTGTTCGACGATCGAATGGGTCTTGTTGCCCTTGATATGGGCGACGAAACCGACGCCGCAGGCATCGTGTTCATTGGCTGGGTCGTACAGGCCTTGCGCTTTCATGGGCTTCTCCGCTGCATATGAGTATCGAAAACCTAGAGTAGTGCAACGCAACAAAAAACTCAACTACAACAATTAGGGTCGGAGTCGAATTAAATGTGATTCTGCCGCTCTAAAAATTTAATAGGGACATAGTCACCACCATTTCAATAAAACGTCAGAAAGAAACCATTTTTTGTTTTAAATGCGAATGCTTTTCAATTGGTGTCCGCGTTAGCCACGATTTTGCGGGGACGGCCCCGCTTGGCAGGCAGCACTTGCCGCTGCATTTTCTGCTCCAGCGCCTGCTTGAAAGCGTCGGAACCCAGCGGCCAGCCCTTCAATACAGCCTCTTCCACCACTTTCACCTGGCTGCTGCCCAGGCCTTGCTCGAACAGGCGCAGATAGGCGGCCTCGCGGTCGAACGGCGTATTGCCCAGCGCCCAGTACAGCGCATGGTCAGTGATGAGGGGATCGGGGCGCACGCCGGCATGGTGGGCATAGCTGGACCATGCATGGTCCAATGCCTGGGCCGCCAGGCCCGTTTGCACGGGCACGCATTCCAGGTAGCGGCAGCAAGTCAGGAAGAAATTGTCGGCATCGATGACGGCCGTTTTGTAGCGTCCCTGCCACAAAGCACCTTCGCGGCCGTATTTTTGATTGAAATACGGCACGTAATAGCGCCCCAGCCACTGCATCAGCTGTCCCAGCCCGGTGGCATCGCTGGGCGTGGCCAACAAATGTAGCTGATCAGGCAATAAAACGTAGGCGTGAATCGCCACCTTGAACATTTTCGCGCCCGCTTTCAGCCAGGACAAGCATTGCGCGTAGTCAGCCGCGTCCTGGAACACCGGCTGGCGATTGCTGCCGCGCTGGATCACGTAATGGGGCAGTGCTGGAATGATGAGGCGGGGCAAACGGGCCATGGCAAAGTCATAAAATGAAGGCTAAGGCCTTGATTTTACACACTTGTGCATACAAGGCACGACTCTGACCCTGTTTTATTGAAAATACGCCGAAAAACGCTGGACTCTGTCCCTTTTATGCCACCGCCCGCTTGCGGGCGGTGCAATAGGGACGATCAGGACAGATTAAAACTGGCCGACAGGCTGTAGCCTTCGCCATACGCACTGCGCAGCGGCAAGTCCTGCCCCAGACCCGTCTTGGCTTTCTTGCGCAGGCGGTACACGAGCATGTCGACCCGGCGGCCCGCATCGGGATCTTCGCCGCCCATGCCGGCCACGATGACGTCGCGCGGCACGGGGCGGGTATTGATGGTCAGCAAGTGCAGAAAGTTGAATTCCTTTTCCGTCAGGGCGATGACGGCGCCCATCAGCTCAAGTTGGCGCGCGCTCACTTTCAAGGTCCACTTGCCCGGCTCGGGCACAGGGTCTTGCGGCCCCACGCGGCGGTCGAGCGCCTCGATGTGGGCGGCCAGTTCGGGAAACTTGATCGGCTTGGTGAGATAATGGTCGGCGCCCAGGCGCAAACCCAGGATGCGGCTGTCGAAAGCGACACGCCCCGTCAGCACCAGCACGCCAATTTGCGGATACAGCTGGCGCATGCGAGGGATGACGTTGAAGCCGTCCTCGTCAGGCAAGCCCAGGTCCAGCACCACCACGCCGACATTGCCATGGCTCAACGCCGTCCACATCCCGCCAGCGGAGCTGGTGATATGGACTTCATGCTCGAGCTCAACGAGAAACTCCGCCATGTCTTCGGCGTACTCCAGATTGTCTTCGACGATCAGTATTTTCGTCATTGCAACGCCATTCTTCCGTTAGTGAGCTACCGTGGGCAAACCATGCCATTCACTTCTGCACCATGATGGACGGCACAATAGGTTTACGTCAAGGAATTATCACGGTTGCCTTCAGCGGAAGCAAGGCTTTTCCTTGTCTAGACAGGAAGCGGCAACCAAATGCGGAAAAGCGCCCCGCCTTCGGGCAGATTATGCCCTTGCAAACTCCCCCCATGCACGTCCACTACGGCGCGCGCCATGTACAGGCCCAGGCCCGCACCGGGATGCGTGGCATCGATTCCACGGAAACCTTTTGCGAACAACTGGGCCAGTTCTTCTTCCCGCAAGCCGGCTCCCGCATCGCGCACGCACAGGGCCACGCCGCCCTCGGGCACCAGCCTGGCCGACACGGTGATGCTGCTCCCAGGCGGGCTGAACTTGACGGCATTGTCCAGCAGGATCTTCAGGCACAGGGCCATGCCGGGCACGTCGCAGCGCAGCCGGGCCGGCAAGTCCTCGTCCAGTTCCAGCTGCACGGTGTGGCTGAAGGGCACGGTGGCGGCCGCCTGCTGCAGCAAGGCCAGCGGCGCGATGCCGTCGGCGGCCCGCTCGCGGCCCAGCGCCGCCATGCGTTCGGGCGACAGATAGTCGTCGATCATGGCCAACAAACGGTCGACGGCCGTCTGGATTTTCACATAGCGCTTGCGCGTGGCCTCGTCGGCGTCTTTCGACGTCGAGACGAGGCGCTGGATGGCGCCGTCGATGGTCGCCAGCGGCGTGCGGAACTCATGCGACAGCATCGAGGCGAAGCGCTTCTGCTCCTTTTCCCGCTCGGCTTCCTGCGCCTGGATGGCGCTGACATCGCGCAGCGTGCCCACGACGGTTTCGCCCCGACCCGGTGCGGCAGGCACGATGGTCGAGCTGATTTCCAGCGCCAGCAGATGCCCGTCGGCGTGCGGCAGTTCCACTTCGCGCAGCAGGGACAAACGGCTGGTGTCGCCAGCGCGCCAGCGCTGCAAGCGGGCCGGCACGTCTTGCGCCAGGCGCGCCGCGTGCTCGCGCAAGACGGGCAAGTCATGGCCCGTCAGGCGCTGCGCGGTGGGGCTGATGTAGAGTAATTCGAGGGTAGTGGCGTCGAGCAGGAAGGCCGCGTCGCGGCCGTGGTCGGCCAGCAGGCGGAACCGCGCTTCGCCCGCCCGCGCGCGCAACAGGGCGCGGCGCAACTGGACGAAACGCAGCGCCATGAGGATGGCGCCGGCAAGCAGCAAGAGGAAAAAGGGCAGGAAGGTCAGCATGCTTTATGCCTGGCGAGAATTGAATGCGCCAAGTATAAGCGTGCGGCGCCCTTAATCTTCCAGTGGAGCGAAAATCTGCTGCAAGTCTTCCTGCGTGAGCGCCATCTTCTGCGCTTCGCCTTCGGCCAGGATCGATTGCGCCAGCTCCGATTTCTTTTGCTGCAGCAACTGGATTTTTTCTTCCAGCGTGCCCTTTGCGATCAATTTGTAGACGAACACGGGCTTGTCCTGGCCGATGCGCCAGGCGCGGTCCGTGGCCTGGTTTTCCGCCGCCGGATTCCACCACGGATCGTAGTGGATGACCGTGTCGGCCGCCGTCAGGTTCAGGCCCACGCCACCCGCCTTCAGGCTGATCAGGAAGATGGGCACGGCGCCCTGCTGGAAGGCCGCCACTTGCGCGCCCCGGTCCTTCGTCTCGCCCGTCAGCAAGGCGTAGGGAATGTCGCGCGATTCGAGCTCTTCCTCGATCAATTCCAGCATGCTGGTAAATTGCGAGAAAACGAGAATCTTGCGCCCTTCGTCGAGCAAGTCTTCCACCATCTGCATCAAATCAATCAGCTTGGCCGAACCGGCCGACTGCTTCTTCGCCGGCAAGGATTTCACCAGACGGGGATCGCAGCAAACCTGCCGCAGTTTCAGCAGCGCTTCGAGGATGACGATCTGGCTGCGCGCCACGCCCTTCTTGTCGATTTCTTCGCGGACTTTTTGATCCATCGCCAGACGCACGGTTTCATACAGGTCGCGCTGCGGTCCCGTCAGCTCCACCTTGCGTACCATTTCCGTCTTCGGCGGCAGTTCCTTGGCCACATTGTCCTTCGTGCGGCGCAACAGGAACGGTTTGATGCGGCGGTTCAGCAGCATGCGGCGCAGCGGATCGTCCTGCCGCTCGATCGGATGGCGGAACTGGGTGTTGAACGTCTTCTCGTCGCCCAGCAAGCCCGGCAGCAGGAAGTGGAATTGCGACCACAATTCGCCCAAATGATTTTCCAGCGGCGTGCCGGACAAGCACAGACGGTGGCGCGCGCGCAGCAGGCCCGCGCTTTGCGCCGCCTTGCTGCGCGTATTCTTGATGTAGTGCGATTCGTCCAGGATGACCAGGTGGAAATCGTGCTCGCGCAAGGTTTCCTCGTCGCGCGGCAACAGCGCGTAGGTGGTCAGCACCAGGTCGCATTGGTCGATCTGGTCGAATTGCTGGGCGCGGTCCTTGCCCTGCAGCAGCAACACTTTCAGGCTGGGCGCAAACTTGGCCGCCTCGTCCTGCCAGTTGCCCATCAGGCTGGTCGGTGCAATCACCAGCGCCGGATGCGTCAAACGGCCCGCTTCCTTTTCCACCAGGATATGCGCAAGGGTTTGCACGGTTTTACCGAGGCCCATGTCATCGGCCAAAATACCGGCCAGGTCATGGTCGCGCAGGAATTGCATCCACGCCAGGCCATCGGCCTGGTAATCGCGCAGGGTGGCCTGCAGCCCGGCTGGCGCCGCCACTTTTTGCACGGAGCCGAACTGGCTCAGCTTGCGGCCCATGGCGCGCAATTGCTCGCCGCCCGTCCAGCGCAGTTCCAGCCCCCGCGCCAGCTCTTCCAGGCGCGCCGCGTCGAGGGTCGACATGCGCACCGCATGTTTGATCTTGTCGCTGAAGTACAGTTCCCCCAAGGTGTTGAGGATGGGGCGCACCCGGCCCCACGGCAGCGCGACGCGCGTGCCGTCCGGCAAGGTCGCCAGCATCTGGTCATCGTCGGCATGCGCCTCGATGACTTTCGGGTTGAAATCGTTGGGCGCGTTGCGGATCAGCTGCACCAGCACGGGCAGCAGCGGCACTCTTTCCTGGTTGACAACGATGCCCAGTTCCAGCTCGAACCAGGCGTTGCCGCTGTCCGGGTCCTGGTCGTCGATCTCCGCGTACCAGTCACCGGCTTCGCTCACGTCGTAGCGGTACTTGGCCGTCTTTTCCACGATCCAGCCCTGCTTGCGCAAGGCATCGATGCCGGACTCGGCAAAACGCAGCCATTCCGCCTGAGAAGGCAGTTGCAAGGCACCCTTCAAGCCGCTCAAGGGGGCCGAGCCCGGCTTCTTGAATTGCAGCTCGGCCAGGGTGGCCAGGGCGCGCGCTTCATCGAGCGTATTTCTCTGGATAATTTCCGTCACCTCGCCCACTTGCCGCACCACGCGCTGCGACGGGTCGAACGCGACGCGCTCGCCATCGTAGTCGTAGGACAGCACGGCGAAATCGCTCCAGCGCTGCGCGCTGCCATCGGCCAGCAGGGCGCTGTCGAGCAGCAAGACCGGTTGCGCCGGCACGTCCTTGCGCAAGCGCTGCGGCAACGGTTGCGGCAGCGGCATCAAATGCTGCAAGCCTTGCGCCAGCAGCAGTTGCGACACGCGTACCTTGTCGTTCGCATTCAACGGCGGCGCCTGTGCCACCAGCGCCTGCAGATCGGCGAGGGAAATGTCGGAGCCGCCCTGATTCAGTTCCAGCACGCCGCACGACAGATTGTCGATGTACCACGGCGGATCGGTGGGCAGCATGTAGTCGATCTGGTCGGCGCCATGGTGCTTCGCACCTTCCGGCGGGTCCACTTGCCAGCCCAGGCGCATGGTCTTGCCTTCGTCGCGCCAGAACAGGCGCGCGGGACGCACGGGACCTTCCTTCAACGGGTACACCAGCCCATTGCCGACATCGGCCCAGGAATTGGCCCACAACAGTTTATCTTGCTCGGCCAGCATTTTCAGCAGGGCCGCGCCCACCTTGCCCTTCGGCTCCGTGGCGCTGCCCGTCTGCGAGTTCTGCCCGCTGCGCATGGCCACGAAGAAACGCACGAGGTCTTCATCAAACGGCGTCAAAAACGTGGGAGGCGCCGACAGCAGCGAAAAGATTTCGCTGATGGGGGAAGCCGCCGCCACGTCGCCATTCGGCCGCAGCCGCGCCTTGTACAGGCACAGGGCCACATGGCGGCCACCGCTGGTGGGCGCCAGCACGTAAATCAATCGATGCGCGTTGAGTTTGGGGTCCGGTTCGGCAATGCTCAGCACGGCCTTCGGATGGGCGGCAGCCTCCACCCGCTGCAGCCAGGTGGCCACGGCATACGGCAAAGGCGCTCCCGGCGCGCTGGCCGGGGCAACTGGGGTTTCACTGGTTTCGTCGCGGGTAAAATCCATGGGGCGCATTTTTGTGTAAAGGTCGTATCCAAATCGGCAACAGGCAATATTATCCGCCATACAGGCGTTGCTGGCTTGATTCACACACGCTCTTTGAACAGTTTTAATGCGCGATGCCTAAAAAATAAGTATTTAATACGACACTTGGGGCCCACAAGCGGCAAAAGTGGCCCGTCACCGGCCATCTTCGCCGCCTGTGGACGGCTCTTGTCAGGCCGGCACAGTTTCTTCTTCCGCCACACTGGCGGCCTCGACTACCGGTGCCGTGCTCGTATCGGCTGGCGTAAAGTTGCGCAAAAACAAAAAGAACTGGCCCATCATCTGCGTCCACAGTTGCAGATTGATATTCAGGTACTCGCTGCTGACGCCACCGGCGACCAGCACATCCATTTCCAGCACGACGAAATCGCCATGCTGGGCCACGCGGGCAAAACGCTTGCTGCGGTGCCATTCGGCCAGCAAGCCGGCCGGCAAGTCGCCGCCCTGCACGCGCAGCGGGCAGCTCAGGGTCAGGTCCGCGTACTGGCCGGGCGCCGTTTCATTGCCCCACAGCACTTGAAAGCCGATGCCATGGCTGGCACTGTGCAGACGCACGACGCCGTCGTGTTCGATGCTCGTCACGGCGCAGCCGGCCGCCTTGATGGCCTCGGCCGTTTGTTCCGCATTCAGGGTGGTCAGCAAGTTGGTGTTGGTGTGTTCCATCGTCATTCCATTCATTTCAAGAAGATAAAATTATTGGGGGGCTGCTGCGGGCGCGGCCGGCGTTGCCGTCTGACGCGCGTCAAAGCGGCCCTGGTACAACTGATCGCCATACTGCTGGGCGATTTGCTCGAGCTTGACCCGGCTTTGCGCGGCGAATGGCTGGCGCGCCTGCATGACGCCCAGCACGTCCAGGCCTTCATACGCTTGCAGGATTTCCTGCCCGGCCGCATACAGCTGGGCATTCTTGCTTTCGCAGCGCGCCAGCGCGCCGCGCTGCGACGCCACTTCGCCGTCGAGGCGCGCACGCTCCGCTTCGATCTGCTTGCCCGTAGCGGCCAGCTGCTCGCTGGCCTGGCGCAATTGCGCCAGGTTGGCCGTTGCCTCTTGCGCGGCGGCCGCGCTGTGCTGTTGCTGCTCGCCCAGTTTTTCCCGTTGCGCGCGCTCTTGCGCCAGCTGCGACTGGCTGCGGGCCAGCTCCTTTTTCAAGCCATCGCTGGCAGGCGCAGCTGCAGCAGCGGGCGCGGCCTTGGCGGCAGGCCCGCCCTTGGCTTTCAGCACTTCCAGCTCGCCACGCGTCTGCTGCAATTGCGCCGTGACATTGCGCAACTCGGCCCGCAAACGCTCTTCCATGCTTTGCCCCTTCTGTCCCTGCGCCTGGGCGGCACCACCGGCCAGCAACATCAGCAGCAGGAGCGGCAAGCGCGTTTTGTTGAATATCAACATCATGGCTCCTTAAAAACGCGCGTTCAGTTCGATTTGCAGGGTGTCGATCGACAGCGCCGAACCGAACACTTCGCGGCTCGACGTCCAGCGACCGTTCAGCCAGGTATTCTTGTCGAGCGCATACGCGCCACCCAGGTAGTAGCCGCGCGCATTCGTGCCGCCCAGGTGGAAGGTGGAATCGTTGTAGGCGTCAGGCAAGGCATCCGGTTCGATGCGCTTGTAGCCAAGCAGCACGTTCCAGTCACCGCGCGCTTGCGTGTTCGCCTTGCCCAGAGTCGCCTGCAGCATGTAGGCATTGCCGCCGCTCCTGAAATCGGCTTGCGAGACGCCGCCCGTGCCGCCGAAGTTGTTCATGATGCCGCCCTTGGCGCGCGCCCACATTTGACTCTTGTCGTAGGCCATGTTGCGCACATAATCGCCTTCGATGCGCAAGTCCTTGCCGCCGGCCACCTTGCTATCCCAGCGCGCATTGATATTGGCCAGGCGGAACTTCGACGCCAGGCCCACGAATTGCGGCTGCGGCGTATTCGCCGGATCGAGCGGATTGAGCGCGATATTGCGCAGCAGCATCAAGCTATTGCCCTTTTGCATGCTCGATGGACGCGACCAGTCCGTGCTGCAGCCATCGGCGCCCGCGTACAGCGCGCACGGCTGCGAATATTCTCCGCTGATGTTGCGGAAGTTGTAGTAGGCCAGGGCGCCACGCAACTGGTGGTCGCTATTGATCTTCCACGACGCGCCCACTTGCGCGCCCAGCAGCCATTTGTTTTCGCTGGACATTTTTGCCTGGCTGCGGCTAGGCGCATTGTCGGACGAATACTCGAGCGGAATCAGGCCCAGCGTACCGAACACGGTAACGTCCTTGCTCTCGCCCACCGGCTGCTGCAGCTTGGCAGCGATACCGTCGAAATTGAGTTCGCTGGAAAACAGTTCATCGCCAGACACAAACGGGTTATCGAAGCGGCCCGCCGTCAGTTTCAGCCAGGAAGCGGGCTGGTACGACAGCCAGGCCTGGTCCAGCCAGATGTTTTTCTTGCCCAGGCCACCGCCCAGGGTTTGCGTGGTCGATACCGGGCTGTCGTCGTTGCCGCTGGCCAGGCGGATGCCCGCTTGCGTGCTGTCGGAAATGTCGGCCAGGATGCCCAGGCGGGCACGCGCGCGCAGCAAGTGCTTGCGGTCTTCGCGCGTGTTGAGCAGCGCCGGCAGTGCCAGGTTGGTGTTCGAATTGACGTCATAGCCGCCGCCGCTGTTGAGCGAGCGCCAGTCGATCTCGATATTGCTGTTGGCCATGTCGTAGTAGCGCGATTCGTAGCGCGCGCGCACATCGCCTTCGACGCGGATGCGCTTGGTCCAGGCCGGCGTTTCATTCGGCGCCGCCCAGCCGCCCGCCTTCGCTTCGGCCATGACCTGGCCCTTGATCTCGTCGCGGATCTGCTCGCGCACGGTGTGTGAAAGATACGGCACGCGCACGTCGCCTGGCTGTACCTGCGCCAGGGCGGCCGGCGCGGCGGCCGGACGGGCTTGCGCGGCGGCCAGCGCTTCGCTCTGCGCTTGCGCCAGCAGCGCCTCGCCGGCATCCTTGTTCAGGGCGCCGCTCTGGATCAAGCCGCGGATCAGTTTGACCATGGTGCTGTCGGCCGGTGCAACGGTTTGGGCTTGGGCTTGTACCGCGCCTGCCGCCACGCTCAGGGCCAGGGCAGCGAGCGCCAGCGGAAGGCGGCGCAGGCGCTGTGGGGAGGAAAATATGAGGTTCATCGCTTCTTTCGGTAAAAATTAATATGAATTAAGGACGCTATGGGCGGCGGCCTTTAATGGATACGCGCGCCGGGAAACGCAACGACGCCGGTGGCCGCTCATCGGCGCGGAAGTCGCGCACCATGGCCAGCACCTGCTCATCCGTCTGCGCATTGCCCGTGCCTTGCACAAGGTGGACCTTAGCCGTCCGGCCTTCCGTATCGAGCCACAGGTCGACGCGGATGTCGGCGAATGCCAGCTGGCGCGTGCGCGGGTCGCGGGCGAACGCCATCTGCAAGGCATTGGCCACATAGCGGCCATACGATCCCGCACCGAGGCCGCCGCCAGCGCCGCTGCCGCTCATGCCGCCGCCGCGTCCGGCCTGGATGCCGAAGGCGTCGCTGCCGGCCTGCGCCGCACCGTCGATGGTGACGGGGTCGCCCTTGTCCGGCGACGGGCTTTCCGGCGCGTCATCCATGGGCTTGTCGGCCGGCGTCGGTTCCGGTTCCGACACTTCCGGCACTACCTTGTCTGGCGTCGGTTCCGGCAGTTTTTCCGGTTCCGGCGGCGGCGGTGGCGGCGGTGGCAGCATCAGCATCGGCGGCGCCGCCACTTCGCGCTTGGTGGCCGCCGTGTCCGACAGCAAATACCAGACCAGCGCGGCCAGCGCAGCGGCCAGCAGCGCGCCGCCGGCTACGCCGCCCCAGCGGCGCCACCACTGCGCCGCGCCCGACGCTTCCGAGGCGGCCGTCTTCATCATGTCGTCACGCTTCACCTTGCGCTCCTCATGCCGGCTTGCCGGTCACCAGACCCACCTGGTTCAGGTCGATGCGGCGCAGCAAGTCGAGCACTTCGACCACTTTCGCGTACTGCACGGCAGCATCGCCGCGCACGATCACGGGAAAGTCGGGCGTCAAGGCCTTTTCCGTGCGCAAGCGCTCTTCCAGCTCGGGCAGGGTGACGGGATAGGCATCGAGGAAGACCTGGCCCGCGTTGTCGATGGTGATGGCCTTGGTCTTCGGTTTTTCCAGCGCCATGGCCGAGCTGGCCTTGGGCAGGTCGACCTTGATGCCGGGAATGCTCGCGTTGCTGGTCAAGATGAAAATCACCAGCACCACCAGCAGCACGTCGACGAAGGGCGTGATGTTGATGCCGCCGCTACGCTTGCGGGGGGTAAACTTGGCGGAGGTGGCCATGGTTATGTGCCCCTCACGCCTGTTGCAGCACGGGACGCATCTGGCGTCCGTCGCCCTGCTCTTCAGCCAGGCGCGTGGCAAATTCGTCGACGAAGACAGCCATATCGGCGACGATGGCATCGGAACGCGAGGACAGCCAGTTGTAGCCGAACAGCGCGGGAATCGCCACGCCCAGACCCGCAGCCGTACACAGCAATGCTGCCGCCATGCCCGGCGCCACCGAGTTGATGTCCACGGCGCCGGCCATGGCCGCCACGACGAACACCAGCATGATGCCGATCACGGTGCCGAACAGGCCGACGTACGGCGCGCCTTCGATGGTGGTCGAGAGCCAGATCATGCGCTTCGACATGCGTTCGCTTTCGCGCACCATCACGCCATCCATGGCGGCGCGGATGGCGCCGATCGTCGCGTTGGACACGGCGTTCAGGTCGTAGCCACGGTCGTGGCGGCGGCGCATTTCGTCGATGGCCACGTCATACAAACGCCACAGCGAGGAATCCGTCTTCACGGTGTTGCTCAGCTTGCCGTTGCGCGCCAGGTGATCGAGCGGCGCGCCGGCCGCTTCGTGGAACGACTGCATGAATTGCGCATTCGCGCGCGCGATGGCGCCATAGCTGCGGCCCTTGCCGATCATGATGATCCACGACAAGACCATCATCAGGCCCAGCAAGCCGACGACGATCCAGGCGTCGAGCGGCATGGCGGCGATGATGAAGCCGAAATGGCTTTTGCCGGCCTGCTGTTCATCGGCGCCAAACACGGCCAGGCGCGATTCGGAACCTTGCGAGACGGCATCGGCCAGCAGCAGCGCATCGGGACGGGCCGTGCGCGACAGGCGCAGCTCGTCGATGGCGCCCGTGAAGTTGGCCAGGGTGGCGGTGCCGGTGGCGACAGGCGGCACATCGGCGCCCACCGAGGCGGCAGTCGTCAATGCTGGCAAGGCGGTGGTCAGCGAGACGGCCGGACGGCCACCCACGTACAGGGCCACGTTGGCTTTGTCGGCTTTCACCGCCAGGTGCGACCATTGCGCGGCCTGGATCGGCTGGCCCGGCTTGCTGCGCTGGCCATTCACCTGCACGAACGGCACGCCCTGGTCGATACCGATCAGCAATTCATTGGCGCCGTCGCGGCGTGCATACAGTACTTGCTGCGCGCCCAGGCTGTCCGGGCGTACCCAGGCCGAGAAGGTAAATGGCGCAGCGGCGGCCAGCGCCAGCGACGGCGAGGCGGGCAGCATCAATGGTGCCGTACCCAGGCGGGCGCCGGCACCGATGACGGAACCGTCCAGCGCCGGCACGGCCGTCTGGGCATGGTTGCCGTAGGCGGTGCTGTCGCGCGAGGGCACGCCTGGCTCGCTGAAGTGGTACACCAGGCTGTAGTCGGGATCAAAAGTGCGCTGACCGTTGCCGGACGCGGGCGCCTTCGGATTGCCATAGTACATCCACAGCTGCTGCGGCGTGCCGGCCGTCAGGGCCGGTACGTCGACCCAGATCAGGGCGATGCCCAGGAGCGGGTTGAATTGCTCGATCTGGTGGTTCAGCACCGTTTTATCGTCGCCCGCCACAAAGCGCAGGTCGGCGCCGCTGTCGCTGACGCCTTCGAAGTTGAAATTACCCGAATGCAAGCGCAGCAGCACGGGAATGCGGCCGGGATCGCCGCCCACGGCGCCCGCCTTCGGGCCGGCGTCAACGGTGACGGGTTTGCGGTAAGCCCAGTCGGGCTGCCACCAGGCGTGCGCCAGGCCGGGAACGAGCGTGCCCAGGATCGTGAGCAAGAAAAGAAGACGTTGCATGACAGTAATTCTCCGAAGAAAAGTCTAAAAAAGTGCAGTGCTGGTGAGCTGGCCCGTCAGTAGCTGGCCGACAGGTTGAAATTGATGCGGCGCACGTGTTTGTGCGTGCGCGGGCCATCGCGCAGCGGGTAAGCAAAATCGATGCGGCCATTCAGGTAGCGCAGGAACTGGAAGCTGCTGCCCAGGCCCACGGAGGCCAGGCCGAACAGGTCTTTCTGCTCGATCATCGGATCGCGCAGGCGCAGGCGCGCGCCATCGGCAAACGCGTACAGACGCCAGTTTTCCAGGCGGCTGAAATACGTCAGCTGCGGCGTGCGCCATTCGAGCGTGCCCGACACGCCGTAGTCGCCCGTCGCCTCGGCCGACAGGTAGCCGCGCACGGAATTGGCGCCGCCGGCGGCCATCTGTTCGCCCGACACCAGCGCCGCGTCGGCCAGTTGGCCCGCCAGCTTGCCGTACAGCTGCGCGCCGCTGCCCAGGGTAGTGGTGGCGTTGGCGTCGCCCTTCAGCACGAGGAAGCTGGGCGAGGCCTTGTAGCGCTTGTTGTCGTAGGCGGCGCTGTCGCTGCCATAGCCGAACGAAGCGCGCGTGCCGGCCACCAGCGACAGGCCCAGGCCATAGGTCGCCGCCTCCGTCTGCGCAAAGCCGTTATACGACACGCTCAGCGGCACGTACTTGAGCGGAATGCTGCTGCCCGCGCCATTGAGTTTCAGCGCTTCCTGGTTATCCTTGAAATCGATGCCGGCAGAAAAACTGTGCCACCAGATGCCGCTGTTGGGCACCGTGTAATTGAGCTTCATGCCCAGCGCATGGCCCTTGCCCAGCACGCTGGTACCGCCCGTGCTGGCCACGTTGCTGTTCGACTGGTAGCCGGTCGCTTCCACGCTCCAGCCCTGCGTGCCAATCGGTGCCACATACGAGGCGGACCAGACCTTGGTCTGGTTCAGGTCGCCCGGCGTGCCGAAAAAGCTGAGGGTGGCGCTATGCCCCAGTTGCCACAGGTTGTCGTGGCCGAGCGACATGCTGGTACGCAATTTCTTCGTATCGGCGCTGTAATCGTTGTTCAAGCCGACACTGGCGCGCCACGGGCTGCTGTCTTCCACTTTCAAGTCCACGTCCATGGTGCCGGGCAGGCTGCCCTGCTTGACCAGCGGCATCACCTGACGCTTGGGACCGCGGTTCAGGGCCGTCAATTCCACTTGCGCCTGGGTAAAGTCGGGCACCTTGCCCTCCGTCAGTGCCGGCACTTGCTGGCGCACGTCGAGCGGCGAGTTGTATTGCGCACCGACCACGCGCAAGCGGCCCACCTTGGTTTCGCTCACCTGCAGCACCACCACGCCCTGCTCCACCTGCTGCTCGGGCAAGTCGACGTAGACGGACTGGTAGCCGCGCGCCTGATAGGCCGCAACGAGCGCGTCGCGCGCCCCTTCCACGTCCTTCAGGGTGCGGCCCGGCCCCAGGAACGGCGTGACCGCCTCTTCGATGGCACGCGCATCGAGCACGGTATTGCCGCGCACCAGGTATTCCTCGATCGTCACTTGCCGTTCCGGCGCGGCCACGGGGGCGGCTGCCGGCACCGCGTCCTGGGCGTGCGCCATGCCGGGCAGCGCCAGCATGGCCAGGCACAGCATCGTCAAGGCGGTTGCGGGCGCCTGCGGCGCGCCGTTACCTCGTTTCTTCATCTCACGCATCTTCCATTCACCTTAAAATCAAACGGTTGCCCTACCCGGTATTGCGGCGCCGAACGCTATGCTCGGCAAGACAGTACCTAGACGAACGCCGCATGCACGAACTGACGTTTGTCATCAAATGTTCATAAAACTCCGGCCGCGACCTTGGCGCCGCGGCCGGAAAGGCCTCCCGTCAAGCTCGTACAGCGGTCACGGCTGCAAGCCGCGACGCTCGTTTGGCGTGAGCGCCTGCAGCTGCGGCGCCGTCAACGGTCCCGCGCCCAGCACCTGCACCACGCCGGCCGGCTGGTAGTTCGACGCCTGCGGCTCACCGCCCTGGTGCTTGCCGACACTGCCCTCGTCCGCCTGCTCGTTGCCAAAGCCCAGCACCTTCACGGTGAACAGCGAAGGCTGCGCCTGGCGCGTGGCGGCCCGTTCGCGCTGCAGCACGTCCTGCGCCGCCGTCACGGCTTGCGAAGCGGCCGCGCTGGCATTACTGAGCGCACCCACGTTCACTGCGGCAATGACCGGCATGCCCGTCGACTTGCCCTGCACCTGGATGTTTTCCGCGTTCACCACCTGCAGCGCGGCCAGGTTGACGTTGCCCGAGACGCGGATGCCCGCCTCGCCCGCGTCGATGCTGCCCAGCGGGGCGATCAGGTCGATGTCGCCAGGCGGCACCTCCGGGATCGGATTCAGGGTGGCGATGCCGGCGCCCGTGGCCGGCGTGCTTGGCGACAGGCTGACCAGGCCGATGCTGTCGTACGCGCGGCGCTGCGGCGTGTAGACGACGGTGGACTTGGTGCCACGGCCCGCATTGATGTCGCCGGTGGCCGACCAGGCCAGGATGTTGCCGCCGAAGGTGGTGAAGATGCGGCTCTGGCCCAGCAGGATGCTGTCTTTCGCATACATCTGGATCTCGCCCGCACCCTGCGTCAGCACGCCCGAGCCTTCGCCCGGCGCATAGCCGCCGTCGACGCCGATCAGCGCGCGCCCGCCCGGCACGGTGATGCCGATATCGCCGCCCACATCCGTATGGATGCCCGCATCGTTGACGGTCACGTAAGGCACGTTGTAGTCGGGGCGGCCGGCCTCGGCCCATTCCTGCGGACTCAGGTAGCGCACGCCCGCAACGGGCCGCTTGGTGTACACGCCGCCGTATCCGTTGACCGTGTACAGCGCGCTGCTGAACATCGTCAGGTCGCCCTGGTACTCGATCTTCTGGCCCGCCTTGTCCAGCGCCGGGAACAGGGTGGCGATGGCTTCCCGGCCGCGCAGGTAGCTGCCGCGGCGCATGCCGTCCGGATCGTTGTACTCGCGCCCGGCCGCCTTCAGTTCGGCAAAGTAGACATTGCTCAGGTATACCTGCTGCTGTTCCTTCGGCAAGGCCGCAAAGAAGCTGCGCGCATCGGTGGCCGGGTCGTAGCGGATGCCCAGGCCGCTGTCGCCGCCAAAGCGCGTCGTCAGCCAGTTCACCAGGTGCAACTGGCTGACCTGCGCGTATTCGCGCGCCAGGTCGCGCCGCACGCCGCCCGTCGCCTGGCCGGCCTTCTCCAGTTCCGCCTGCTTCGTGCCGAGGAAGGCGGACGCGCCCGCCTCATCGCCGCTGTAGGCGAACTGGCCGCGCAGCCAGTCGGCCAGGGTCAGCTTGCCGCCGTAGACGTACACGGCGCTGCCAGCCTGGTCGGCCAGCGGCCGGCCCGGATCGGCCAGCTTGGCCGGGTCCAGGTAGCGCGCCGCGAAGGCCGCATAGTCGGGACCATTGCGCCCCACGCCGGCGGCCACGCTGATGCCGGCGCCATCGCCGCGCTTGTCCTGGCCGACATGGACGATGGAGCCGAGGCTGCGCAATTCCGCCTTGTCGGCCATGTACAGGTCGCGCCCGGCGCTCACATTGAGCTGGCCCGGCCCCGCCACATAGAAGGTGCTGTAGCGGATGTCGCGGCCGGCGCTGACGACGGAAACGTCATCGGCATGGCGGTGCACGAACAGGTTGCCGCGCGCCGACGAGCTGCCGAAGACGACCGGCTTTTCCGGCAGCTCGGGACTGTTGGCAAAGGGCTGGCCGGTCCATCCAGCTGCGCCGTCCGGTACGCTCTCGACGTTGCCGAGCGGCGTGCCGGAGTTGACGATGTCGCGTCCGGCACGCACGGCCACGGCGCCGCCGCCCTCGTACCACAGGCCAAGGGCGCCGCTGACGCCCTTCAGGTTGCCCCGGTACACGATACCGCCCGTGCGCAGGCCGACGATGTCGCCGCTATTGGCATAGAAGTGCGCGGGCAACTGGCCTGCCGGCACATAGTCGGAGACCGTCGGCGGGGTCATGCTGAACAGCGGATACGTCTGCTGCTCACCGCTGGCGCCGTTGCTGGTCGCCCCCAGCAATTTCAGCGCTGAAGGCGCCAGCGCCTCCTGGCTGACGTTATGCAGCGGCAAGTGGCCGAACCACACCGGGCCCAGGGCGCCGACGAAACCGGGATTGAACGGGCTCGGCAAGAGTCGCGGATCGGCGCCCGATTGCGTGATCGGATAGCCGGCCGCATGGATGGAGTCGGCGGCCAGCATTTCCAGCTGGCCCGTGCCCGTCCTGACAAACTGCGGCGCCACCGGCGACGGCGCCAGGATCACGCCGTTTTGCGGCATGTCGACCTTGCCGCCATCACCCAGCCTGCCCAGGCTGGCATTGCCGTAGTACAAGCTGCCGCTGGCGGCCACGGCGCGCAGCACGGACGGCATGACGAAGCGCCCGTCCGTCGGCGCGTGGTTGTCGCCGGCCGTCGCATTGATCCAGGACGAGGTGGGCGTCAGGTTGCCGCCCGCGCTGAACAGGTCGATGGCCGTGGCCGGCGTCCACAGCGAGAACCAGCTCCAGCCCTCTCCCTTGCGCTCCACGCCCTGGTAGCTGAACGGCGTGCCGTTGGCCAGCTGCTTCACGCGGCCCGCATCGGCCACGCCGCCCAGCACCACGTCGCCGCGCGCATCGATGCGCACGCCGCTGTCGCCCGGCACCAGGATAGGCCCGCCGCTGGCGATCGCCGTGCCCGCCGTGTAGGTTTCATACGGCCGCGATTCCTTCGGATCGGCGCGGTCGAAGCGCAATTCGATGCCGCCCACGGCGCCCGCCTCCAGGCGCAGCGCGCCGCGCAGGTTGGTGAGCGTGCTGTTCAGGCCAGGCAGCTGGCGTTCGAAACGCGTGTTCGGGTTCGGCCAGTCGCTATTGGTGTCGAAGCTGCGCACCTCGGCCACGGGGTTCAGCCCGCCGCCGATGCGGATATCGAGATCGCCGCCGCCCGTCAGCAGCAGTTTGCCGTCCGGCGTCACCCTGCCCGTGCTGCCCACGGCCACATTCAGGCCCTGGCTGCGCGGCGCGAACTCGCCGCCCGGATCGGCGCGCGAGGCCAGCATGCCGGCGTCGCCGCCTGCCTGCAGCAGCAGATTGCCGCCACCGAGGGTGCCGATGCCCGTAAAGCCCGACAGGAAAGGCATGCCCGAATACAGGTCCGCCCCTTCGGTGCCCGGAATATAGGTGCCGAAGTTGATCCACCATGCCGTCGGCACGCCGCCGCCGGTGCTGCCGCTGCCCTGGCGCCACAGCCAGGTGCCGATGTCGCTGCTGTCCTGCTGTGGACGCAGCCAGCCGATGGCGTCTTCGCGCCGGCTGATGGAAGCGGCCAGCGTGTCGCCCGTGACGTTGCCCTGGGCGCGCAGCAGCAGGTTGCCGCCATGTTCGGGATACCAGGCCCGGTACAGGCTCTGGCTGCCGCCGTCGATGAACGGGATGAAGGCATCGCCGTCCGCCCCCAGCAGCCGGCCCTTGACGGTCTGCGCGCGCGGCAGATTGAACAGGTCCTTGCCGCCGACCAGCGGCGAGGCCGACTGCGTGCCCGCCGTGTAGACGCCATACAGCGAACGCATGTCGAAGTCGCCCGCAGCGAGCAAATCGAGGTCGCCCGTGCCCGTGCGCAGCACGCTGAACAGGGGCTGGCGCGCCGGCTCCACGCTGATCACCTCAACGGGCGGCGTGCCCTCCGCCACCTTGATCACAAAGTGCGCAAAGTACTCCAGCATGATTTCCTCGCCGCCAAAGTCTTCGACATTGACGTCGCCCGGTCCGTAGCCCTCGGCGATAGCCGCATCGCTGTAGATATATTTGGCCGGCAAACCCGTGCCCGGCTTGATGGAAGTCACCTTGCCCATGCCGTAATGCGCATCGGCCAGCATCAGATGGGCGTCCTGCGCATGCGGGCGCAGCGCGCGCGTGTCGGCCGCCGCCGTATCGGCGCCGCCCACCAGGCGCAGCGACCACGCTTGCGAACCCTGGGCCAGCATGGGCGCCAGCGCCAGGTTGCGGCCCTGGCTGCCGCTGCCATCCGCGCTGCGCAGCGACACCATGGTGACGTCGCCCGGCAACCTGACCACGGTGCCGGCGGGCAGCACGCTGCCCTTGTCCAGCGCCAGCGCCGAGGCCAGCACCACGCCATTGACGGCATTCGTGGCATCGGCCACATCCCACGGCCTGCCTTCCGGGAAAGGCAGGGCCACGTTCGCCGGCCACAGCATGGCCGCCACCCTGGCCGCGCCAGGCAGGCGCAGGCCGGCATCGAGCTGCATGCCGCTCGACAAGGTCAGCGCCTTCGGCAAGACCGTGCCGGCCGCGTACAGCACGCTGCCGTCGGCATTGCGCACGGCGCCGCCCAGCACACTGCCTGCAGGCAGGTTCAACTCCGCCGTCAAGGTGGCGCGCGCCGCCAGCAAAGTGCCGCTGCGCAACTCCATGGCTTTCATCGGCACGGCGAAATTGACGCTCGTGCCCGATTTGAAATACGTGTCCTCGGCCAGGGTCACCAGACCAGCTTGCGGCACGACAACCTCGCCGCCCCACGGTAGCCGGCCTTTCACCAGCTGCCAGCCCTGGTCATCGACCGTGACTGGCAGGGCGCTGGTATCGAAACCATCGCTGATGCTGCCAAAGACGCTGAGCTTGCCGCCGGCGCGCAGCACCAGCGCACCGGCCTCGCCCGAGCCGTACACGCCGCTCAGGCGCGCCAGCGGATTGACGCCGTCATAGCGGTGGCCGGACAGGTCGATATCCCCATCGATGTGCAAGTCGCCGCCCGGCGTGGCGCTGACGATCTCGACGCCGGGGCGCAGGTGGAAGGCGTTGGCATCGCCGCGCAAGCCGCGCAATTTGTTGTCCATCAAGTTGCCGTTCGCCAGCGCGTTGGCCATGAAGGCCAGGCTGTCCGCGTGTTTCTCGTTCAGGTAAGCCTGGCTGATGCTCTGGTAGCTGCGGCCGTCCGCATCCTTGCCCGTGCCGGCCGGGGCATCCTTGTATTGCCAGAAGGCGTTGACGTTGACGGTGCGCGCGCCGGTGATGTTCAGCGCGCCGGCCGCGTCGATGTCGATGTCGTCGCCCGTGGCGCCGCCCAGGCGGCGCGCGTTCAGGTCGATGCTGCCATAGTTGCCGCCCTTGTCTCCGCTGCGCAAGTCGAAACGCGCGCCGCTTTCCAGGGTCAGGCGGCCGCCAGGCGCAGCCAGTTCGATCACGGCGCGGTTCGGCGCCTCGATCACCTGGCCATAGCTGTCCGTGCGCAGCAGCGTGCCGTGCGCATCGAGCACGGCGCCGGACTCGATGGTGACGCCGTCGCGGCCGGCCAGGCGGATGCTGCCCACCTGCTCGCCGCTGGCGTCGATGCGGCCGCTCACCGTCAAGCTGCCGCCATCGACGGACACGCTCACTTCGCGCGCCTTGAGCTCGTCGCCGATGGTCAGATTGCCCTGCTTGAGCTGGAAGCTGCGGCTGCCGAACACCTTGCCCGTATTCAGGCGCTGGTTCAGGCCGGCGAAATCGCCGATCTGCCGGGCGCGCAACTCCAGGCCGCCAGCTGCGTAGGCTACCTGCGTGCCGCCCGCGTCATAATGGCCGCTGGCGCCGCCCAGCAGGGCGCCGCGCAAGTCGGCCGTGCCCGCCGCCTCGCCCGTGGCGATCACGCTCAGCTTGCCGGCGCGGTTGTTCACGGCCGACACGTCGATCACGGAAGCGGCCGCCTGGCGCACGTCGCCCTCGCGGCTGTCGAGGATCACGTCGCCGCCCCAGCTGTACTTGCTGGTGTCGTAGAAATCGATCTTGCGGCCCGCCAGATCCAGCTTGGCTTGGTCGCCCAGCAATACATCGCGCTCGGCCGACAGGGTCAATTTTCCGCTCGGCAAGACCACCGACGTATCCACGCTGACGCTGTTGCCGCTGAGGGCCACTTCGGCGCCCAGGGCGCCGGCCAGCGCCGCATTTGTCGGCGTGGCGGCGGCGGCACCGGCCGGCGCGCTCACCTTGATGGCGCCGCCCGCCGTGATGCGGTTGACGGAACCGGCCGCGCCCGTCAACAGCGGCGTGTTGATCAGCAGATCGCCGCCGCTGTAACGGTAGCCATTAGTGGCCGTATCCCACGCGCTTTGCGACTGGTAGACGGACAGGCTGCCCTTGTTGTTGGCCGTCAGCTGTTCGCTGGCATTGAGCGCCACCTGGCCGAAGCCCAGCATCAAACGGTCGAGGTTATGGATGGTGTCGGGACGGCTGTCCGGCGTGAAGCCGAACTCGATGCGCCTGGCGTCGACCTGCAAACGGCCGCTGCCCGTGCCGGGGCCATTGGCGACCACGGCGCCGGGTGCATTCGTCGCGCCCTGCCACACGAAGGTGTCCGTGTGGATGCGCGCCAGCGCGTCCGTGCCGCCATAGCCGTAGATGGCCGGCGTATTGAGCACCAGGCGCGACAGCGAGGACTTGCCTGTGGCCGCATCGATGGTCGACAGCTGCGACGAATCATAGAAGTTGAAGGAATTGCGCGCCGTCAAACCCAGGCTTTCCAGCGCCGGTGCGCCCGTGCTGGTGTCGCCGCGCAGCAGGCGGTCGAGCACGCCCTGGTTCAGCGCCAGGCCGTCGGGCAGGGCGCCGCGGGCGCTGGCGTCCGCCAGGGACGCCTCGCTGCCGACATTGATAGCCCCCATGCCCAGCACCAGGTTGCGCGTGCCGTAGCGCACGTTGTCGCGCAGGGTAAACGCGCGCTCCGTCACGGCCGCGATGGTGCCCTCGGAATACAGCGAGGTGCTGCCGCTGCAGGCGCCGCCCGCCTTCTGGCAGGCGCCGATATCGATGATGCCGGGGCCATACGATTCGGACGACGGCGGCGCGGCCGGCAGCATGTCCAGCCAGCCGTTCGAGACGGCCAGCACGCTGCCCATGGGCTCGTACACATAGCCGTCGCGCGAATCCCAGGCGGCCTTGCCGCGGCCCAGCGTATTGATGCCGGAGCCCTGCTCCAGGATGATGCCGTCGTCTTTTCTCGCCGTCACCAGAAACACTTCGGCCGCCTTCAGCACGGCGCCGTCGCGCAGCACGATGCCGCCCGCCGATTCCTTGATGGCGGCAATATTGGCGCGCTGGTTGCTGCCCGTGCCAAAATCGCTGTAGGTCACGCGCGGCAAGCCGCCAATGCCCACGCGCTGGGCGCCGAAGGCATTGATCTGCGACGCATGCACGGAGACGCCATTGAAATCGGCCAGCGGCGCCGTGCCGTCGGCCAGCACTTCGTAGCGCGTCGACGCATGGTTGCCCGTGCCCAGCAACAGGGAGCCGCCGAAGCCGCCCTCGGCCGGCGCGTACAGGGCGCTGCCATCCATCATCAACGGCGTGTGGTTATCCTTGACGCTGTGCAGGGATGGGGCGATCAGCTGCACCCGCACGCCCTTGGCGTCGCGCTCGAGCGCGGCGCGCGGCACGCCGTCGCGCGTGGCCTGCGCCACGGCAAAGGCGGCATAGCCCGTTTCATTGTATTGCGAATAGCTGCGCAGCACGTCGGCCGGCGTCAGGATGGCTTGCTGCGCCACCACATCGCGGATCGCCGTGCCTGCCACGCCCGTCTGCGCCGCGGTGGCAAACGAACCGTTGCGCATGGCGATCGTGCCGCCCGTCTCGACGGCGCCGGCCAGGCCATTCAATTCCACGCGGAAAGCACCGGGCAGAAGGGCGAAATTCGATGGCAGCAGGGTATAGGTGCCGGCCGCCAGGCCGGGCACGCCCGCGGCTATGGTGATCTGGCGTCCCACGGCGGGCTGGCCCGCGCCTTGCTCGGCCATCAAAGGCGCCACGTCAGGCTGTACGCCGGGAATGATGGCGTACACGGGATTGGTATTCAGGCCGGGCAAGGTAAAGCCGCCGTTCGGCTTCATCTGCACCAGCGGATTGAGGCGCGCGTCGGTGGACCCGCCGCGTCCGGCCAGGAAGGCCGCGCCCGTCAAGGTGCCGCCGCCCGACATGTCGAGCACGGCGCCGGCCTGCACGTCGATGGCGGCGCCCGTCAAGGCGATCTCGGGGCCGTTGCCCACGCCCTTGAAGACGACATCGTTGCCGTCATACAGGTAGCTCAAGCCATCGAGCGTGCCGCCGTAGGGCATCGTCAAGCCTTTCGCGCTGACCGAGGTCAGGCTGCCAGGCAACAGCTTGACGCGGCCCGTATTGGCTTCAAAGCCTTCGGCGCCCAGGGTGATCTGGCCCAGCGGCGCGCGCAGCACGCCGTGCTGGTTGATGGTGGGCGCAACCAGGCTCAGGGTTCCGAACACGGAAAACGGCTGGTTTGGCGTGGCGCCGTCGCCGCTGCGCCCGATATTGAGCGTGCGCAGCGGATCGAGCGTGACGCGGAGGTTGCCGTATTCGTCGATGCCGCTCTGCTGGCCCACCGTGACCATGCCGCTGTCGCCCGTGGCCGGGTAGATTTGCGCGGCCACCAGCGTGGCATTGCCGGGCTGGTACAGGGCGGCGCTGTTCGACAGGCGCATGTCGCCACGGCTGTTCAGGATCAGCTGCTCGAAGGCATCGCGCTCGACCACCAGGTCGGCGCCGCTGCTCTGCGCAATGGTGCCGCGCGTACCCATGTTGACCTCGCCCGCGATATCGAGCATGCCCGCATCGATCTGCAGCAGGGAACCGTCGGCCACCAGCGGCACGCCCAGCATGCCGCGTCCCTTGCCCAGATTCTTCGAGCCTTTCACGGCATTGGGCACGATGTAATCGTCCTTCTGCGCACGCACGGCCGTACCCAGGCGCACGTACGGCGCCGCCAGGTGCACCTGGCTGGCAAGGCTGCCCGCCTTGTCCTGGCCATCAGGCAAAGGCTGCTGCGCCAGCCCCAGCGAGGTGGCGCTCAGGCGCAGGCTCTGGCCCAGCGACAGCTTGACGTCGCCGTCAACACTGAGCATGCCGTTCACATGCAGGGCCAGGTTGTCGAAACCGCCCGCCTGCACGCGGTCGGCGCCCAGGCGCGCGCTGCCGTAGCGCAGCGCCGCATCCTGCTGGCCGGCGCGCAAGTCCTCGGGCAAGGTGCTGTCGCCCTGCACCTGCGCTAGCTGCAGTTCGCGCGGCACGCGCACCGCGTTGTCCACGTTGTCGCCTTGCAAGTCGTAGCGGTTGACCTTGCCATAATTGGGCGTGTCGAGCGCCAGCGCCAGGGTGCCGCCGGCCGCACCGGCGCCACCGGCCACGGCGCGCAGGGTGCCATCGGCAAAGATGCCGTTATACGAACTGAGCGCAATCAAACCGCCGTTGCCGGCCACGTTGACGGCGCCCTGGTTCGGCAAGTCCAGCGTGGCTTGCGCGCCGCTGGCGTCAAGCAGCGCACCAGGCCGCACGACGACAAAGGCGTCAGTCGCGTCGACGCTGGCGGCGTCGGCCTTGTAGCGGGCACCGATCTCGATGCTGCCGCCCTTGTCGGCGCGGCCATAGCGGTCGCCGCGCATGTCGGTGGCGACCGTGGCGCGTCCGGCGACGTCGAGCACGGCCTTGTCGCCGATCCAGATCGACGTGGCTTGTCCCTTGCCGTTCGGCACATCCACATCATTGCCCGTGCCAAACGTGCCGGGCAGGACGGCGATCTTGCCACCCCAGGCGTCGAGGCGGCCGTCGATGGTGATCTGGTCATTGCCCGTCAGGCTGATCTGGCGGCCCGGATCGACCTTGATGGCGGCACCCTCCTGCACCGCCAGGGCCCCCTTCACGTAGGAGCTGCCGGCCGTCAGCGACAGGTTGGCGCCGGCGCGCTGCGTCAGACGGGCCTTGCGCGCATCTTCCTGGTACAGCTGTGGCGTCCACAGTTCCAGCGCTGCAGCCGGATCGGTACCGCCCGCCACCGTGTGGCCGGTGGCGGGATTGAAACGCAGCACGGGCATCGCGACATCGATCTGCGCATCCTTGACCACCACGACGCCATCGCGGCCCGTGATGGCGTAGTCGGCAAACCCGCTCTGGAACAGGCTCGCGCCCAGCGCCAGCATGGGCTGGACGGCAACATCGCGTCCCAGCACCATGCCAGCCGGCAGCAGCATGCCGCGCGGCGCGCGCACGTCGTCGGTGGCGACGCTGCCAGCCGCATACTGCGTCGTCACTGGCTGAATCGGCAAGCCGTTCGGAAAAACCGCCGCCGAGACCACGAATCCCGCATTGAGACCGTTGATGGCCGTTACCACGCTGCCGGCGGGAACGATGGAACCGCCCCAGACATACGCCGTGCCGTTGATGAAGAAGCTCGCGCCCTGCGGCACCAGCAAGTCGGCCCCCAGCACCAGCGGTTTCTGCATCGACACATCCGCCGTCACGGGCTTGGCCAGGGTCTCGCCCGGCTTGATCAGGCTGGTGATGATGGCGAAATCAAAGGGGACCTTCTCGCCCTTGGCAATCAAAAATTCATCGCTCAGGCGCAGGCCGACGGGGGCGCTGCTCCCCGCTGGCAGCACGTCGCCAGCCTGCACCTTGCCGCCGATGCTGACGGCCGTGCCGCTGTCGATCACCAGGCGCCCGCCGCCCCTCACGCCATGGCCACGCAACTCGCCGTCAAGCTTGAGCAAGGCGCCCGTCGACGCTTTCTCCGTCGGCAGATCGACCGCCAGGGTGATGTCGCCGCCGCGCCCGCCCTGCAGGCTGCCATTGCTCATCAGGGCCGCGCCAGACGAGACGTCGATGACGCTGCCGCCCGCCAGCTCGATGCCGCCCGAGCTTTTCAAGGTGACCTTGCCGCCATTCACATACGGCAAGCCGGCGACCGCGCCCGGATCGAGTTCCAGGTTGCTCCACAGGCCGCGCGCATCGAGGCGCACGCCGGGCGCCACGCGCACGCCGGCCGTTCCCGTGGGACGGTTGTCCGGCACCAGCTTGCCTTCGACCCATACCGCACCCGCATTCGCCAGATAGCGCGAGATGATGTCACCGGCGGCGATGCTGCCGCCGCGCGCGCTCACGTTCGCCTTGATGGCCACGTCGGTGGCGTGCAGGGCGATGTCGCCGCCATCAGCCACGCGCACGTCGGCGTTGACGTCGAGCTTGTCATAGGCGTAGATATTCAGGGCGCCCAGTTCCAGGCCATTGAGCCAGTCCGCATCGAGCTGCAGGGTCTTGCTGCGCGCGGCCGGCAAGGCGTCACTGAGCAGCTGGCCATCGGCGATGGGCGCCACTTTGCCGATCTCGACTTTTTCCAGCACGGCTTGCGCGCTGTCGCGCAGCTGACCCGTCTTCGTATCGAAGACGGGCGTCATTTTTCCGACGATTAATTGACCGGCGCGCGCCGCCGACGTCTGCCCCTGTTTGTAGCTATCCATTCCTTCATCGCGCTTGCGCTGCTGGCGCTCGCCCTGGAACACGGACGTGTCGATATCGCCTTCCAGCACGGCCGCGCCCGTGGAAACGATCAGGCGGCCCGCATCGCGGCCCACCGTGTAACCGTTTTCCAGGCGCTCGCGCGGACCGATCAAGGCATTCGCGTACGTTTCCGTCGTGTTCGCGCCCCAGCGCGCATGCGTGCTTTCATAGCCGCGGTACAAGCCCGTGTACAGATTGTCGCCGGGGGCAGTGCTGAGCTTGACCATCGCGCCGTCGGCACCTTTCAGCCACGTCTGCCTGACCATGCCCGTCTGTACGTCCAGCGAGCCGCCGGCGATATTGATGCGCGAACCGGCCTGCGTCACCACTTCGCCGCCGCCAAAGCCGACGGTGCCGCCCTGGGCCGCCCACTCGCCGATGCCGTGGCCGCTGGTATTGAGGTAGCCGCTCACTTCCAGCAAGCCGCCGGCCGTGTACCAGCGGTCCGTGGCGTAGCCATTCGTGCCGGCCGGCACCAGCACCAGGTCGCGGCGGTCGACCCACACGTCACTGTTGTTCAGGTATTTCGCGTCGCGGCTGCCGGGTGCGTCGCGCTGTTCGTTGCCCTGCACGTTGATCAGCACATTGTTGCTGCTCATGTCGACCTTCACGCCGACGGCGCCGGAGACGTCGATGGCGGCGTCGCGCGCCACGTGGCTGCGGCGGGCCGCGTCGACCAGCACCTGGCCGCCCGTGGCCAGGGTCAGCGAATCGCCTTCGAATTCCACGTTGCCGGCCGAAACGATGCGCACCAGCGACTGGTCGCGCCGGTCCTGCGGCGTATCCGTGCCCTTGCCCGTGTCTTTCAGCAAGGTGTCGCGCTGTACATCGAGCGCCGTGGCGCCGTTGTCGTCGATAAAAATGGCGCTGACGCTGCGGCGTCCCATGGTGACGCCGGCGTTCTCGCCCGCCGCCGACAGGTGGATGGCGCCGCGTCCGTTGACGGAGGTACTCGACAGCAGCATGCCGTCCTGGCGCAGCGTGTTGCCGCTCAGCGTGATGTCGCCGCCGGCCGACTGGATCAAGCCGCGGTTGACGACGGCACCGGCGCTGCTGCCGGCCGTGCGCAGCATCTCGACTTCATTGCCGCGCGTGCTCGAATACTGGTTCTTGTCCGTGCCCTGGCCCGGGCGCACGACGATGGCGTCGCCAGCGGCCAGGGTGGTCTGGCCATTCGGCGTGGTGATGGCGCCCGCATTGTCGACGCTGCGGCCGGCCAGCAGCACATAGCCGCCGCCTTCCGTCACCGTCTGCGGCTTGCGCGTGTCGATGCGCGCGCCGGCGGCGACGACGACGTCGGCCTCGGCCTTGCCATGCGTAAAGGTATTCTGGCCCAGCAATAAATCATTCGCGAACGTCGGCACGGCGCCCGCGCCCTGCGCCTTGCCGTACAGGCCGCTCTTGAACTGACTGTCGCTCATGCCCATGGCGGCGGCCGCCAGGTTGCGCGTATCGACCTGGCTGCTGCCCGTAAACACGATGCCGTTGCGGTTGACGATCATCACCGTGCCGTCGGCCTTGATCTGGCCCTGGATCTGGCTGGGACGCGCCAGCGGATCATTCACGCGGTTCAAGACAGACCAGTTCGATTTCTGGTCGAACTGCACGGTGGTGTTTTTGCCGACGTTAAAGCTTTCCCAGTTCAGGATCGCCTTGTCATCCGTCTGCACGACCTTCACGACGGTCTTGCCGTCGGCCTGGCTCTGCACAGGGCCCTGGGCATTGAGCCAGCCGGCCGTCAGGCTGTTGGTGTCGACCTGCAAGCCGCCCTTGGCCAGGCCATCGGGGGCGCCGCCGGCCGCCAGCGCGGCCTGGCGCGCGGCTGCCTGCACCGCCTGCTCGGCGGCGATGCCGCGCGCGGCCAGCAGCAAGTTGTTCAGCGATTGCTGCAGCTTGCCTTCGGCCTTCTGCTGCTGCAGCAAAGGATTGTTCAGCGAGGTTGCCGGCTGGCCATTCGGCAAGCGTCCCGTGGCAGAAGCCGTGCCCTGCTGCGCACCCTTGCCGGAGAACCAGGCGCCGCTGAACGGCTGCTGCGCCTGCGCGCCACCGGCCTGCAACAGCAGGGCGATGGCCAGCGCCAGCGGTTTCAAGCGCACCGGGCGCCCGGTCCGGTTGCCCGCCATGGCGGAGGAGGATGCGTGTTTCGTGACCGACTTGCTTCGCTGCATGGCGACATTCCCTTTTCATGTTCCGTTGCTGACCGATATCGCGAAAGGGCGCGCGGCACGCACGGGGCGGGCGGCAGGCACTGATTCGCGGCTTCCAGCAGCATTGACAGGGAACAAGGTCCGGGACTGCAAAAGGTCATGAAAATGTCATAATTGGCGGAGCGCCAAGGCGGGGCTCAGCCGAACAGCACGATGCCGCCCGGCAGCCGCGTCACGCGCGCGCCATACGCATCCTGGATCAGGGCGATCACGTCGTCGAGGCGGTCGAGCGAAAAGCTCGCTTGTACGCGCGTCTGTTTCAAGGCGTCGCCATTGAGGATCAGCTTGCCGGGACGGTAACGGTTCACCTCGTCCACCACCTCGGCCAAGGTGCTTTGCTTGAACACCAGCAAGCGCTGGCGCCACGCGCTGACGTCGCCTTTGGCCACCGCGCGGGCGAGGCCGAAATGCTCGGGCCGGTAGCGCAGCTGCTGGCCGGCCGCCAGTTCCGCATCGTTGCCGGCCTGCGCCACGCGCAGGCGGCCCGCCAGACACGTCACGCACACTTCCTGGCCGAACAGGCGGATATTGAAGCGCGCGCTGCCGGCCGACACCGTGCCGTCGCCCGCCTGCACGCGCACGCGCGCCGCGCCGCGCAGGCCGGCCTGGAATTCCGCCTCGCCCGCCAGCAGCACCAGCGCCGCGGCGCCGTCCTGCAGCGGCGCCGCATCGAGGCGCGTCTGCGTATTCATCTGCACCAGCACGCCGCCGTCGAGCGCCACTGCGCGCTGCTCGCCCGTACCCGTGGCGTAATCGGCGCCCAGGCCCGCCACGGCCGGCCACAGGTCCGTCGGTGGACGCAGCACCAGCAAACCCAGCGAGGCGGCCACGGCGCCACCGAGCCAGGCGCGCCGCGCCGTGTTCACGGGCCGCTGCGCCCGCTTGACGGCGCGCGCGGCCGGCGCCATCGCGCCCCACACGGCGCGCGCCTCGGCAAAGGCGTTGGCATGCTTGCGGCTGCGCGCGCACCAGTGGCGAAACACTTGCGCATCGCGCTCGCTGACCTGGCCCGAGGCCAGGCGCACGACCCACGCCTGCGCTTCCTTCTGGATGACACTCATGTCGTCTTCCGCTTGTTCAATCATGATGTTTAGACGTTTTTCCCGCGCCGGGACCGAAGCGCTGAATGAAATCGCGTCCCATGCGCTCACAACAATGTTCCAGGCCGGCGCGCAATTCTTTCTCTACCGTGCGGGCGGAAATGCCGAAGCGCTCGGCGATATCGCGGTGCGGCAACTGGTCGACGCGGGCAGCGATGACGATGGCACGCCGGCGTTTCGGCAACTCCTGCAAGGCCCGCTCCAGTTCTTCCAGTTCGGCGCGCGCGCTGAAGGTGCGGGCCGGGTCGGCCAATTCATCGGCCATCTCGTACAAGTCGTCGATATCGGGCAGGCTGAGCAGGCGCGCATTGTCGCGGCGTTGATCTTCCGCAATGTTGATGGCGATGCGCATCAGGTAGGCAGACGGATAACTGATCGCCTCGGGCGCATTCATCCGTTCCACCCGCAGATACGTTTCATGCAGCGCGTCATTGGCCAGGTCTTCCGAGCCCAGGCGGCGCTGCAGGTGGCGGCGAAACTGTCCGTAGCGTTCCAGGAACAGCTTGCGCAAGGTGGTTTTGAGTAATTCCGACATGCTCAGGGTGCCACGGCCAGGTGCAGATACGGCGCGCAGTCGGTGTCCGGGTCGGGCCGCGGCGTCAACAGGATCGTCAGCGGCTGCGGCAAGCCCGCCGGCGGCGCGCCATCCATCAGCAGGCTGCGCAGGCGCTGCAGCACGGCACGGTCGCGCTGCGCCACGCCGCTCCCTTCCAGCACGTGCACGGCGCGCACCTTGCCCCGCTCGTCGAGCCACAGCTGGAAGGCCAGCCGGTAGCGGCCGAAGGCGTCCGGATGCAGCCGGCACAGGGCGCGCGTGAGCGAGCGCTGCAGGATGGCCGCATAGCCCTGCAACGGTGGCGCGGCGGGGACCGCCTCGGCCGGCACGGGTGCCGGTGCCACGGGGGCGTCGGCCAGCGCCAGCAAGGTGAAGGCATTGCTGCCGCTGAAGCGTGCGCCCAGCTGCGTACCGGCCAGCAAGCGCTGCAGCGCCTCGGCCGGCGTGTAGTCGCCGCGCACGGGCGCGGCCACTCTGCCCGCCGCCAGCTGGCTGCTGACGAGCACGGAATACCCGGTCACTTCGCCAAACGCCACCAGCGCCGCATCGAGCGGCTGGGCGGGCAAGTCGAAGCGCACGGTGGCCTGCGTGCCGGCGTCATTGCCGGATGCACTGGCAGCCGGTCGCACGAATGTCATCAATGTCATCAGCAAGCAGGCGGACAGGGCCAGGGCGTTGCCTGTTGCGGTGCGGCGGTGGATTCGTGTCATTGTCCAGGGAAATCAACGAGAGCCTGCTCATGAAGTGTCTTGACTGTGCCAGTTCAAGCAGAATGGCAGGATGGTAGCTTCATAAAATGACAACTGTATGACATGGCGCCAGCCCGCATCCCGCCTGTGTCATCGCCGCGACACATGGCCTTGCTATGCTGAACGCCTCATCCACCGCTCCGGGAGCCGCCATGGCACGCCTGTTATCACTGTTGCTGCTGGCCTGCGCCACCCTGGCCGCGCAGGCGGACGAGCACACCGTCGTCGTGCAAGCCGCCGCACCGGAGAAGGGCTGCGTGGAAGTGGAAGTCAATGGCCAGCGCGCGCCATCGATGTCTTGCTTGAGTGAAAAATTATTACCCGACAGCAACACCGTGAACCGGCCGCCGCCTACCCTGTCCGGCGCGGAGGCGGTCATGCAGCGTCCGTCGAACCAGCTGGGCCTGTACAACCGCGCCGCCCTCGAACACCGCATGGGCAATGCCTTTGGCAAATCCGTCACGCCGCAGAGGCCGCCAGCTCCAGCGCCCGCCAGCCCGCTGCTGCCGCCGCGTTGACCTTGTTGTCAACGCACAGTCCATTTGCGCTGTCAAGATTGCGCAATCGCGCCGATTGCGTATCATTCCAAGCTTGATCGCTCTGGAAACAACCATGCTGCCCACTATCGAACAACGCCTTGCCCTTGAACTTGCCGCCAAACCGGTGCAGGTTGCCGCCGCCATCGAACTGCTCGACGAAGGCGCCACCGTGCCCTTCATCGCCCGTTACCGCAAGGAAGCGACCGGCGGCCTCGACGATATCCAGCTGCGCCTGCTCGAAGAGCGCCTGCGCTACCTGCGCGAACTGGAAGAGCGGCGTGCCGCCATCGTGGCCTCGATCACGGAACAGAACAAGATGACGCCCGCGCTGCTCGACGCCGTCATGCACGCGGAAGACAAGACGCGCCTGGAAGATTTGTACCTGCCCTACAAGCAGAAGCGCCGCACGAAGGCGCAGATCGCCATCGAAGCGGGCTTGATGCCGCTGGCCGACTGTTTGCTGGACAATCCCGAACTGACGCCGGAAATGGAAGCGGGCAAGTTCCTGCGCGACGCGTTTACCAGTGCCGACGGGAACAATCCGGGCGTGGCGGATACCAAGGCAGCCCTCGACGGCGCGCGCCAGATTCTGATGGAACGCTTCGCCGAAGACGCAACCCTGCTGCAAACCTTGCGCGAATACGTGCAGGAACACGGCATCGTCGAATCGAAAGTGGTGGAAGGCAAGCAGGACGAAGGCGAAAAATTCGCCGATTATTTCGACTACTCGGAAACCATTTCGACCGTCCCATCACACCGCGCGCTGGCGCTGCTGCGCGGCCGCCGCGAGGGTATCCTCGACGTCACCCTGCGCCTGGACACGGAAGCGGAAAAACCGAAATGGGATGCGCCGCACAACCCATGCGAAGGCCGCATCGCCGTCCGTTTCGGCATCAAGAACCTGGGCCGCCCGGCCGACAAATGGCTGGCCGATACGGCGCGCTGGACCTGGCGCGTGAAAAGCTTCATGCACCTGGAAACGGAACTGATGGGTGCGCTGCGCGAACGCTCGGAACTCGACGCCATCAACGTCTTCGCCACCAATTTGAAAGCGCTGCTGCTGGCCGCGCCGGCCGGCCAGCGCGCCACCATGGGCCTCGATCCCGGCCTGCGCACGGGCGTCAAGGTCGCCGTGGTCGACGCCACCGGTAAAGTCGTCGACACGGCCGTGATCTACCCGCACCAGCCGAAAAACGACTGGGATGGCTCCTTGCACACCTTGGGCCGTCTGGCCGCCAAGCACAATGTGTCGCTCATTTCCATCGGCAACGGCACCGCCTCGCGCGAGACGGACAAGTTGGCGCAAGACCTGATCAAGCAGCACCCGGAAGCGAAGATGACGAAGATCGTCGTCTCGGAAGCGGGCGCGTCGGTGTATTCGGCGTCCGAATTCGCCTCCAAGGAATTGCCGGACATGGATGTGTCCCTGCGCGGCGCCGTGTCGATCGCGCGCCGCCTGCAAGATCCGCTGGCCGAACTGGTCAAGATTGACCCGAAATCGATCGGCGTGGGCCAGTACCAGCACGACGTGAGCCAAAGCCAGCTGGCCCGCTCGCTCGACGCCGTGGTGGAAGATTGCGTGAACGCCGTCGGCGTGGATGTGAATACGGCCTCGGCGCCGCTGCTGGCACGCGTCTCCGGCCTGTCGGCCAGCGTGGCGCAAAGCATCGTCAGCTACCGCGACATGAAGGGCGCGTTTACTTCGCGCGCGGCCTTGAAAGCCGTGCCGCGCCTGGGCGACAAGACGTTTGAACAGGCAGCCGGCTTCCTGCGCGTGATGGGCGGCGACAATCCGCTGGACGCCTCGGCCGTCCACCCGGAATCGTACCCGCTGGTGGAAAAGATCCTCGCCGACATCAAGAAGGACATCCAGGCCGTCATCGGCGAGACCGCCTTGCTGAAAACCCTCAGCCCGGCAAAGTACGCCGATGAAACGTTTGGCGTGCCGACCATTACCGATATTTTGAAGGAACTGGAAAAGCCGGGCCGCGACCCGCGTCCGGAATTCACCACCGCCACCTTCAAGGAAGGCGTGGAAGAAATCCGCGACTTGCGCCCGGACATGATTCTCGAAGGCGTGGTCACCAACGTGGCCGCCTTTGGCGCCTTTGTCGATATCGGCGTGCACCAGGATGGCCTGGTGCATATCTCGGCCCTGTCGAACACGTTCGTGAAAGACCCGCACACGGTGGTCAAGGCGGGCCAGGTCGTGCGTGTAAAAGTGCTGGAAGTCGATGAAAAGCGCAAACGCATCGCGCTGACCATGCGCCTGACGGACAGCGCGCCCCAGGCGGGCAGCAAGCCGGAGCAAAAGGGCGACCGCAACGACCGCCGCGGCCTGGCCCAGCACCAGTCGCAGTCGCGCAACGCGCCCGAGCCGGCCGGCAGCATGGCCGCCGCGTTCGCCAAGCTGCGCGGTTAAGTCCATGGCCGCCGGGCACGACCTTGTCATCCTGGCGGTGGACGCGGCCAGCCCGGATGCGCAGCGGCTGCTCGACGAATTGTCGGACGTATTGCTGCGCATGAATGGCGACAGCGGCCGTGCCTCCTTCGATGTCGAAGCGGCAACGCCGCGCGGCGGTTTTTATCTGGCCCGCGATGCGGCTGGAGAACTGCTGGGCTGCGCCGCCTTACGCCCGCTCGGCGAAGCGGACAGCGCCATAGGCGAACTCAAGCGCATGTATGCGCGCCCGGGCTCGGCCGGCGTGGGCGCGACCCTGCTGGCCCATGTAGAGGCACAGGCGCGTGGGCATGGCTACCAGGCCCTCTACCTGTCCACGCGCGTGGCAAATGGCCGCGCCGTGGCGTTTTATGCCAAACACGGCTACGCACCCGTCATTGCCTGGGGTAAATACGTGGGCGCGGCACAATCGGTGTGCCTGGGCAAGACCTTATAAGCCTCAACGTGGCTGACTTGCCCGATTTATGACTTGAGCGCATACCCGTGCCGTCGTTTTCTTATAAAATGACGGCATCTATTTATTTCCCCATCAGAGGCAGCTATGAGCGACGTACAAACCTGGATCAAAGAAACCGTGACGAGCACGCCGGTCGTGCTGTTCATGAAAGGCACCGCCCAATTTCCACAGTGCGGCTTTTCCGGCCGCGCCATCCAGATCCTGAAGGCCTGCGGCGTGGAAAACATCGCTACCGTCAACGTGCTGGACGACCCGGAAGTACGCCAGGGCATCAAGGATTATTCGAACTGGCCGACCATTCCGCAGCTGTATGTGAAAGGCGAGTTCATCGGTGGTTCCGATATCATGAATGAAATGTTTGAATCGGGCGAACTGAAAACCCTGATCGATGCCTGATAGCCAGCTTGCGCGGCCGCGCAGGATCGTCGTGGCCATCACGGGCGCCACGGGCGCCGTGTATGGCTTGCGGCTGCTGCAATTACTCGGTGCCATCCCCGGCGTCGAGACGCATCTGGTCTTGTCGGATGCAGCGGTACTGACCCTGCACCAGGAAACGGGCGTGGGGCGCAAGGACATCGAAGCGCAGGCGCACGTGGTGCACAAGCTGCGCGATATCGGCGCGTCGATCGCCAGCGGTTCGTTTCAATCGGATGGCATGGTCGTCGCGCCGTGCTCGATGAAGACGCTGGCGGCCGTGGCGCATGGCTTGTCGGATAACTTGATCACGCGGGCCGCCGATGTGGTGCTCAAGGAGCGCCGGCGCCTGATCCTGATGGTGCGCGAAACGCCATTCAACCTGGCGCACCTGCGCAATATGACCGCCGTGACCGAAATGGGCGGCATCATCTTCCCGCCCTTACCGAGCTTTTATCACCACCCGCACAGCATCGCGGACATGGTCGACCATACGGTGGCGAGGGTCATCGACCTGCTCGGCATCGAGCACAGCCTGGCACCACGCTGGAGTGGTCTTAAGGCATCAGAGACCTGACACCACCATCAGCTTATCACCGGCAAATACCTGCCAAGTCACGATGCCTGACAAAAGCGTAGCGAGCGGCAGTGATTTGTGGCCGAGAAGCGCAACCGTACTTTAGTACGGTGAGCATCGCCGGCCGCAAAGCGCGACGCGCAGTAGCTTTGGTCAGGCATCCCTCACCTCTTGTCGAATTGGTGAGCACTGGCCTGCTTCAAATCCCTGGCTTCTTCAACCATCCTGCGGTGGGCGATCCGTTTGCGCATCACTTCCGCATGTTGCGCGGCAGTCATGGGGGGCACGGTCATCAAGTCCTTCAGCTGCGCGGTATTGCTGTAGTTACTTTTCATAAGACGGCTCAAATGCTCGGCTCCGTAGTGGATGAACTGGCTGCTTCTGCTGTGATTATGCGCTGGTATTGGCTGCCGCGCCGCTGCGTACGGGATTATTGTCAAATAATTCCGCTGCAGCGCAACATGCGAGGTCTTATTGTGCGGCAAAATCATGTCTCCAGTATGACGCTGCGCAAATAAAAGGACAGGGAAAGCACCGCCAGCGAAAAGCCGACGGCGCCCGCCGGGGAGGGCCTGAATGCTTACTTTTGGTAGTTGACTCTGACCAGCATGCGAATAAATTCACGCGCGATTTGACGATGATGTTCATCTAATCTTTGCAAATCGGCAATTAATTTCACATCGGCAGATTCAAAACGCGATAAAGCGCTGCCCGCTTCGCCATTCGGCGTGGCGCTTTCCGGGCCGCCAAACCGCAACCATTCCGCCGGAACGCCCAACCATTGGGCAATCATGCGCAATTTCTCTTGCGTGGGAATTGCTTCACCTACTAACCATTTCCTAGCTGCATGCACGGTAATCGGGCGTCCGTCGAAACGGATGTTAAATTCCCGCGCCAGTCTGGTCGGGCTGTCTGGAGAGTAATGGGCGTTTTTGAGAGCCAACTGAAGTCGTTGGCTGAAGCTTTCGCGTTCGTTAGAAGAATTCATAGGTGTACTATTTCATGTTGTAACATGAAAGTCAGTTTCTTGAATGACCATACAGATTGTTACATTTGAAAAGAGTATGAATTAACAATTAACACTCCGGCCAGGCTTTTCAGGTAAAAAAGTGGCCCAAATTTTCTCTTGTGATTCTGTGTGGCTTCGGTTCAAATTCGCGGCTGGCCTTGATTTTCGCACTGCAGCACGATTCAAAGCCTCGGTTTGGCATTACAACGTACGGTATCGGATAATGCCCTGCTCTACCGATACACGCAATGCCCATGTCATACAATTTCTTGTAGACAAAGTTTTCAGAAGGGCCATTCTGTTTTCAATATGGAAACAATCGGTACAACGTGCTCATAGTGAAACGTTGTTTTTTGATCGTGTCTACTGCCCCAAAAATTTTACTGCCATCGCAGCGAAAAGAATGTCGCCGTTATGCCAGGAAAGCTCTTTTTGGTGTCATCTTGGCCACCAACTCTCGATCTTAAGCGTGTTTGCGCAAGAAGAATCAATTTATTTTCAGTAACTGTTGTCTTATTCGCCAAACTCGCCTGTCCACAGGCGTTTTTTTTCTTTGTTGCAGCACGGGCAGGGCACGCTACAATAGTATTGACGTTGACGTAAACGGCACTTTGCCACCATCTGCCCCGCAGCACCCCATCTATCGACCGATCACCCATGCAACCGACACCGCCCGCAGCAATGACGACCTATACCATTACCGAACTGGCGCGGGAATTCGACATCACGGCACGCGCCATCCGTTTCTATGAAGACCAGGGCTTGCTCAGCCCGAAGCGCGAAGGCGCAGGCGGACGCAGCCGCGTCTACACGCCGCGCGACCGCACCCGCTTGAAGCTGACCCTGCGCGGCAAGCGCCTGGGCCTGGCCCTGTCGGAAATCAAGAGCCTGGTCGACATGTATGAATCGCCGAAGGACACGCGCGCGCAGATGGACCGCTTCCTGGGCGTGCTGGCGCAGCACCGGCAGACGCTGGAGCAGCAGCGTATCGATATCGAAATGGCGCTGGCGGAAATCAGCGCGCATGAGGACGCGTGCGCGCGCATGCTGGCGGACTTGAACCTTGATCAGGCGCAAGCAAACTAAATCGCTGCGGCGGCGCTTGCCGCGCACATCGCTTTACGCGCCTCACTTTACGTTTACGTAAACGTCACAACTGAGTATCATAGCTTCACTGACCCGGCACCCATGACCGCCACACCTATAACGACGAGGACGACATGCTCCATCTCCCAGGCTTGACCTTTGACCACGGCGACGACATCGCCGCGCTAAGAGTAGCGATCCAACAATTTGCCGCCGCCGAAATCGCGCCGCGCGCGGCCGAAATCGACCGTACAGACCAGTTCCCCATGGACCTGTGGCGCAAGATGGGCGACATGGGCTTGCTCGGCATCACCGTCAGCGAAGAATACGGCGGGGCCGGCATGGGCTATCTGGCGCATATCATCGCCATGGAAGAAATCTCGCGCGCCTCGGCGTCCGTCGGCCTGTCCTACGGTGCCCACTCGAACCTGTGCGTGAACCAGATCAAGCGCAACGGCACGGCCGAGCAAAAAGCCAAATACCTGCCAAAACTGATCACGGGCGAGCACATCGGCGCGCTGGCCATGTCGGAGCCGAATGCGGGCTCGGACGTCGTCAGCATGAAGCTGCGCGCCGACTTCAAGGGCGACCGCTGGGTCTTGAACGGCACCAAGATGTGGATCACCAACGGTCCCGACGCGGACGTGCTGGTGGTGTACGCGAAAAACGACCTGGAAGCGGGCGCGCGCGGCATGACGGCGTTCCTGATCGAAAAGAATTTCAAGGGCTTTTCCATCGCGCAAAAGCTCGACAAGCTGGGCATGCGCGGCTCGCACACGGGCGAACTGGTATTCCAGGATTGCGAAGTGCCGGCCGAAAACGTGCTGGGCGGCCTGGGCAAGGGCGTCAATGTGCTGATGTCGGGCCTCGATTTCGAGCGCACCGTGCTGTCCGGCGGACCGCTGGGCATCATGCAGGCCTGCATGGATCTGGTCGTGCCTTACGTGCATGACCGCAAGCAATTCGGCCAGGCCATCGGCGAATTCCAATTGATGCAAGGCAAACTGGCCGATATGTATTCGACCATGATGGCGTGCAAGGCCTATGTGTATGCCGTGGGCCAGGCTTGCGACCGCGCCACCACGCCGGAAGCCGTGCGCCAGTTGCGCAAGGATGCGGCCGGCGCCATTCTGTATAGTGCGGAGAAGGCGACCTGGATGGCAGGCGAAGCGATCCAGGCCCTGGGCGGCAACGGCTACATCAATGAGTATCCGGCCGGCCGCCTGTGGCGCGATGCCAAGCTGTACGAAATCGGCGCCGGGACCAGCGAAATCCGCCGCATGCTGATCGGCCGCGAGCTGTTTGCGGAAACCAAGTAAGCACGGGCGCGCGGTTATCGACTGGGTGATGAGCCATTCATGCGAGCACAACTATGACGCAAATTGCCTTCCCCAAATTGCTCTCTTCCCAGATTGCATTCGATATCGCGCGCACCATCCGCGACGGCTTTGACAAGCATTACCGTCTGTTCCGTGAAACGAGCCAGCACGCCAAGCGGTATTTCGAGCAAGGCGCCTGGAGCGCGGCGCAGACGGCGGCCCGCGAACGCATCGACTTTTATGACAAGCGCGTGCAGGAATGCGTGCAGATGCTCGAAGATGAGTACGAAGAGTCGGAGTTGAGCGACGAAGTGTGGCGCGAACTCAAGCTGCACTACATCGGCATGCTGACGGAACACAAGCAGCCGGAACTGGCGGAAACCTTCTTCAATTCCGTCTGCTGCAATATCCTGCACCGCACCTATTTCAATAACGACTATATTTTCGTGCGTCCCGTGGTTTCCACGGAATACATCGAGACGCAAGACCTGGTGCCCACCTACCGCGTGTACTACCCGGGCAAGGATGGCTTGCGCCTCACCTTGCTGCGCATGCTGAGCAACTTCCAGCTGGACTGTGCATTTGCCGACCTGGAGCGTGACGTGGCCCAGGTGGAAGCACGCCTGCAGCAGCTGTTCGGCGGCGACAGGCTGGAGCCGAACCACCAGCTCCAGGTCTTGACCAGTTTGTTCTACCGCAACAAGGGCGCCTATCTGGTCGGCAAGGGCATCAACGGCAACCGCGAGTATCCGTTTGTCGTGCCGATCCTGCACAACCGCCACGGCAAGCTGGTGCTCGACACGGTGCTGTTCGAGCAGCAGCAGATCGCCGTGCTGTTTTCATTTACGCGTGCCTATTTCCTGGTCGATATGGAAGTGCCGTCGGCCTATGTGCAATTCCTGCGCAGCTTGCTGCCGCGCAAACCACGCAGCGAAATCTATACGATACTGGGCCTGCAAAAACAGGGCAAGACGCTGTTTTACCGCGACTACCTGCAGCACTTGAAACACTCATCGGACCACTTTGAAAGCGCACCCGGCATCCGCGGCCTGGTGATGCTGGTGTTTGCCCTGCCGTCGTTTCCGTATGTCTTCAAGGTGATCAAGGATTTCTTTCCTCCTCCCAAGGAAACCACGCGCGCGCAAGTCCAGCAAAAGTACTTGCTGGTGAAACACCACGACCGCGTAGGCCGCATGGCCGACACGCTCGAATATTCCAACGTGGCCTTTCCGCGCGCCCGCTTTTCTGCGGAATTGCTGGCCGAACTGAAACAGTTCGCCCCATCGCTGATCGAAGAAGACCAGGAGCAGATCATCATCCGCCACCTGTACATCGAGCGTCGCATGGTGCCGCTGAACATGTGGCTGAGCAATGCCGAAAAGGAAGGCCGCGCTGACCTGGTGGAACACGCCATCATCGAGTACGGCAACGCCATCAAGGAACTGGTCGCGGCGAATATTTTTCCTGGCGACATGCTGTATAAAAACTTTGGCGTGACCCGTCATCAACGTGTCGTTTTTTACGATTACGATGAAATCGAGTACATCACCGATTGCCAGTTCCGCGTCATTCCCCAGGCGCGTACGGAGGAGGAAGAAATGTCGGCCGAACCGTGGTATCCCATCGGCAAGCACGATGTGTTTCCCGAACAATTCGGCACCTTCCTGCTCGGCAATCCGCGCATCCGCAAGTATTTCATGCAGCACCATGCCGACCTGCTGACGGCGCAATACTGGCAGGCGCGCAAGCAGCGCATCGAAGACGGTCATATCGAGGACGTCTTCCCGTATCCGCAACACCTGCGTTTTTGTAAGCAAGCACCTTCCCACCCCCAACCGGAGATCCAACATGCATGATCCAGTCGTAATCGTCGGTGCCGCGCGCACCCCTATGGGCGCCTTCCAGGGCGATTTTGCCAACGTCACCGCCAGCGACCTGGGCGCCGTGGCCATCCGCGCCGCCGTCGAACGGTCCGGCGTGGCGCCAGACGCCGTTGAACACGTGTTTTTCGGCAATTGCCTGATGGCCGGCCAAGGCCAGGCGCCCGCGCGCCAAGCCTTGCGCAAGGCTGGCCTGCCCGATTCCACCGGCGCCGTGACGCTGTCGAAAATGTGCGGCTCGGCCATGCAGACGACCATGTTCGCGCATGACACCTTGCTCGCCGGCAGCGCCGACGTGGTGGTGGCGGGCGGCATGGAATCGATGACCAACGCCCCCTACCTGGTGCCGAAGGCGCGCGGCGGCTACCGCATCGGCCACGGCATGATCTATGACCACATGATGATGGATGGCCTGGAAGACGCCTACGGCCGCGATGAAAAGGGCAATGCCCGCTCGATGGGCACGTTTGCCGAGGAGTGCGCCAGCCAGTACAGCTTCACGCGCGAAGCGCAGGATGCGTTTGCCATCGAATCGGTGAAACGCGCGCAAGCGGCCACCAAGGATGGCAGTTTCGAATGGGAAATCGTGCCCGTGACCGTTTCCGGCCGCGGCGGCGACACCATCGTCAGCATCGATGAAGGTCCGCAAAAGGCCCGCCTGGAAAAAATTCCGACCTTGAAAGCGGCGTTCAAGAAGGATGGCACCATCACGGCCGCCTCGTCTTCGTCGATCAACGATGGCGCGGCAGCGCTGGTGCTGATGCGCGAATCGACGGCGAAAAAGCTCGGCTGCACCGTCATCGCCAAGATCCACGGCCACGCCACGCACGCGCAGGCGCCGAACGAATTCACCACGGCCCCCATCGGCGCCATCAAGAAGCTGTACGCGAAAACGGGCTGGAGCAGCAGCAACGTCGACTTGTTCGAGATCAATGAAGCATTCGCCGCCGTGCCGATGGCCGCCATGCACGACCTCGACATTCCACACAGCAAGATCAACATCCACGGCGGCGCGTGTGCGCTGGGCCACCCGATCGGCGCCTCGGGCGCGCGCATCATCGTCACCCTGCTGGGCGCCTTGAAGAAAACCGGCGGCAAGCGCGGCGTGGCGGCCCTGTGCATCGGCGGCGGCGAAGCGACGGCGATGGCGATCGAACTGGTATAAGCGGCTCTGTTGACGACAGGCGCGCGCGGCGTGAACACGTTTGCTGCGCGCCTTTTCATTCATTACTCAGGGAGAAAAACATGCCTACCGCATTGATCATCGGCGCCTCGCGCGGCATCGGCCACGCAATCGTCCGTCAATACCGCCACGCTGGCTGGAAAGTGATCGCCACGGCGCGCACGCCGGACGCTTGCGATGCCCTCAGGCAACTGGGCGCGGAAGCGCACCAGCTCGACGTGACGGATGTGGACGGCTGCGCCGCCCTGGGCTGGAAGCTCGACGATGAAAAGCTCGACGTGGCCATCCTCAACGCGGGCGTGTATGGCCCCCGTCACGATGGTTCCCCCACGCAAGAAGATTTCGATGCCGTCATGCACACGAACGTGCTGGCGGCCATGCGGCTGCTGCCGATGCTGGCGCCGCTGGTGGCGTCTGCAAAAGGCAAGCTGGCAGTGCTGTCCTCGCACATGGGCTCCCTGAGCGAACGGGGCAACCCCAGCGGTTCGCTGTACCGCGCCAGCAAGGCGGCCCTGAATTCCGTGCTGATCGATACTAGCCTCGTGCATGGCCCGCAAGGCGTCAGCTGCGTCGCTTTCCACCCGGGCTGGGTGCGCACGGACATGGGCGGTGCCGGCGCGGATATTTCCCCGGAAGAAAGTGCAGCCGGCATCCGCGCCACGCTGGCCAGCCTGCCGACTACGGACAAGGCCGTGTTCCGCAATTACGATGGCAAGCCCATCGCCTGGTAATTCCCGCATCCACTATAAAAATATACGAGACGACGTCCATGATACTCAATGAAGAACAATCGATGATCCAGGAAGCGCTGCGCAGTTTTTCGCGCGAGCGCCTGGCGCCCAATGCGGCCCGCTGGGACAAGGAACATCATTTCCCCAAGGAAGAATTGCAGGAACTGGCCGCGCTGGGCGCCTTTGGCGTCGCCGTGCCGGAAGCGCTCGGTGGCGCCGGCCTCGACTACGTGTCGCTGGCCCTGGTGCTGGAAGAAATCGCCGCCGGTGATGGTGGCACGTCGACCATCATTTCCGTGAATAATTGCCCCGTATGCAGCATCGCCATGATGTACGCCAACGATGCGCAAAAGGAGCAATGGCTGCGTCCGCTGGCGCAAGGCACCATGCTGGGGGCGTTTTGCCTGACGGAACCGCACACGGGCAGCGATGCCTCGGCCCTGCGCACCACGGCCACGCGCGACGGCAATGAGTACGTCATCAACGGCACCAAGCAGTTCATTACCAGCGGCAAGTATGCGGACGTCGCCATCGTCATGGCCGTCACCGACAAGGCGGCCGGCAAGCGCGGCATCAGCGCCTTCTGGGTGCCGACGAATACGCCCGGCTACATCGTGGCGGGACTGGAACAGAAGATGGGCCAGCATTCATCGGACACGGCGCAAATCCTGTTCGACAACTGCCGCATCCCGGCGGAAAATTTGATTGGCGAAGAAGGACAAGGCTACAAGATCGCCCTGTCCGGCCTGGAAGGCGGACGCATCGGCATCGCTTCGCAAGCCGTGGGCATGGCGCGCGCCGCGTATGAAGCGGCCCTGCAGTACGCACGCGAACGCGAGAGCTTCGGCAAACCCATCTATGAACACCAGGCCGTGCAATTCCGCCTGGCCGACATGGCCACGCAAATCGAAGCGGCGCGCCAGCTGATCCGCCACGCGGCGTCGATGAAGGATGCGGGCCTGCCCTGCCTGAAGGAAGCGGCCATGGCCAAGCTGTTTGCGTCGGAAATGGCGGAAAAAGTATGCTCGGACGCCATCCAGGTGCACGGCGGCTACGGTTATGTGTCCGACTTCCCCGTCGAACGCATCTACCGCGACGTGCGCGTGTGCCAGATTTACGAGGGGACCAGCGATATTCAGAAGATTTTGATTGCAAGGGCGTTGTAAACCCAACTGCAGATACCGGGGTCGTACCCTGCAGGGTACGACCCCGGGGTTACGCCCTTGGGTTTTCAATAGACGAAAAAAAAGCCCGCTAGCGCGGGCTTCGTTCCAATGTATTACCAATGCTTTAATCGTGTCATGGACGCCAGTGCTATCTGCAAAGTGCCTCCTGATTTTCGGACTCCCATGCTATCTGCATGGTGACTCCAAGTGTAAATCGACCAACGTATCCGGAATTACAAAATCCACTCTTCGCTCTGTCACGCCATCAACATTACACCTGTCGGTCGCCGCGCTGAAACTGGATGGTGAGATGATTTGCTGCCAAATCTCAATCACTGAACGGAGTATAGCACAGCTTTTTGTGCGGCGCAACAACGAATTGAAGCCATACCTTAAATCAAGTCCTTAGCGCCAGCGGCTTGTCCTCTTCGCCACCACGCGCCACTCTTTCGTATTCGGAGATCACTTGCGCGCCCAGCAGCAACAGGGTGGCGCCGATTTCCAGGCTGAACATCACGACGATGGCCGTCGTCATCGAGCCATACACGATATTCACCTGCGACAAGGTGGAAAAATACCAGACCAGGACATGGCGGGCGATTTCCCACAGCAGGGCCGCCGTCACGCCGCCGATCAGCGCATGCGTAATCGATAATCTTCCCACCGGCATGACCAGGTAGATCGAGCTGAGCACGAGGATTTCGCCCCCCAGTCCCAGCAAATACAGCAGCACGCCGGACACGCCTTCCAGGCCCCAGTCGTGGCGCAAGAAGCGCACGCTTTCCTCGCCCATCACCTGCAAGCCGCCCGCCACCAGGGTGATGAGCAGGATACCCACGCCCAGGCACAGGATGTAGCAGTACGGCAGCACGGCGGAAATGAGGAAATGGCGGCGGCGGATGGCCACACGATGAATGAAAATCACGCTCATGGCGTTTTCCAGCACGGTAAACGCCAGCGAGCTGAAAAACAGCATGGTCAGCAGCAACAGCCAGCCGATCACGCCCCGGTTGTCGAGAAAATGTGCAATCTCGCCCACGATGGCCTTCGATTGTCCCGGTACCAGCCACTCCAGGTAATGGCCGATTGTTTGCAGCAATTCGTCCTGCGCGATCACGTGCGACAGGGCCACCACCACCAGCATCAGCAGGGGCACGATGGACAGCAGCGAGTAATACGCGACGGCGCCCGCCAGCAGCAAGCCCTGGTTGGCGCGAAAACCCTTCAGCACCTGCAGCGCGAAGGCCAGCGGATGGCTGAGAATATAGGTACTGGCGTGGCGGTTGATCATGTCGGGTGCGGTGAGGAAGACGGCGCGGCCTCGTGCCACGCCTTATCACACTAGCATACTGACAATCGCCCTGCTGCACCGTGCGCTAGCAGACGGCCGGCTCCAGCAAGGTCAAGGTTTGCCGGTCCGCATCCAGGGTCGCCAATATACCCATCGGTAGCGTGAACTGGTGGCGGATGTGGCCAAACGAGTAGCCGCTGACGGCCGGCACGCGTAAAGGCTGCAAATGCTGGTCCACGGTAGCATCGAGGCTCAGCGCAGTATCGCCCTCGGCCGCCTCGCAATGCTCGAAGATGCCCAGCATCAATGCCGCCGCCTTGTTGAACCCCACGGACAGGTCGAGCTGGCATAACATCCTGTCGATGCGGTAGGGCACTTCATTGATTTCTTCGAGGAAAAGGATGCGCTCGCGGAAATCGGCCGCATACGGCGTGCCGGCCAGCGCGCTGACCATGCACAGGTTGCCCCCCGTCAAGCGTCCCGTCGCCTGGCCGCCATGCACGGTGCGGATGGCGAAATTCGGCTGCGTCTGCGCACGGCGGTGATTCTCCAGCGCCATCGGGATCGTGTAGCTGTCTTGCGGCGTCATCAGCACGTTTTGCAGCTGCGTCACCGTGTACTCGGAAAACGTGGACGAGGCCACGGGGCCGTGAAACGTCACCAGGCCCGTCTGGCGGCCGATGGCCAGGTGCAGGGCCGTGATGTCGGAATAGCCGATCAGCACTTTCGGGTTGGCGCGGATCAATGCATAGTCGAGTAGCGCCAGCAGCGAAATGCAGCCGGAGCCGCCGCGGATGGCCCACACCGCCTTGACTTCCGGGTCGCGGAATGCCGCGTGCAGATCGTCGAGACGCTGCTGCACCGTGCCCGCATAGTTGCCGTGCACGGCGCGGATGTTGGCGCCCAGGCTGGCGCGCAAGCCCAGCGATTCGATATTGCGCTGAGCCTTGGCGATGGCGTCCTCATCCGTAAAGCCGCCCGGTGCGATGATGGCGACCAGGTCGCCTTCGCGCAGGCGCGCCGGTTTGATCAATGCGTGTGGCTGTTGCATGCGTTTGCCCTTCCCTTGCGCGGCCGCCGCCCATGCCGGTGTGCCTGCCGCCCCCAAGGTGGCGGCCAGCAAGCCGCCGAAGCGGCGCCGGCTGAGATTGGTCTGACTGGACATGCGGCCCTTTCCTGGAATAAAAACGGCGACGCCAGGCGCCGCCGCACGAGAGTAGCATGCCGGCAATCTTGCCGCCGGCAGCGCTGCCTTACATGAACTTGTACTTCAGCTGGAACGACAGCGAACGGCCGCGTGGATCGGCCACGCGCGGGTCCCAGCCGGCGCCGACAACATCGTCAACGTTGTGCGCGGTAAAGGGTGGATCACGGTCAAACAGGTTCTGGATGCCCACCGTCACGGTAGTGTCCTTGAAGCCCGTGTACGTGCCCGACAGGCTATACGTGGTATAGCTGCTGACCTTCGGATTGAAACCGGCCGGGTAAGGCCGCGCGCCGCCATTCGGTACTTGGTCCTTGTAGCCCGAGCTATATTTCTGCGTCAGCAAGCCGCTCCAGTCGCCACGCGCCAGGCTGAACGAAGCGTTGTGCTTCCAGCGCAGGTACAGATCACGTGTGTAGAAATTACCCACGTACTCCTTGTATTCCTGGCCCGCGATCTCGGCAAACTTGAAGCTCTGTGTCCATGTACCATCGAGGGCGGCATTCCATTTGTAGCCCTTGGTATTGCCTTCACCACGCAAGCTCAGGTCAGCGCCACGCGTACGCGATCCGGCCGCATTGATCCAGCCCGCCTGTACATACGCAATAGTGTCATCTGGATTGCGGATGATGTACTGCGGCAGTAAGGTGGCATTCTGCAGCACGATGGTGGCGGAACGGTTCAGGATGCGGTCCTTGGAATTGATGGCCCAGTAGTCCAGCGAAGCCGAATATCCTTTGACGGGTTCGATCACCATGCCCAGACTGCCTTGCTTGGAGGTTTCCGGTTTCAGGTTCGGGTTGCCACCCGAAAAGTAATTCAGGCGTGCCGGATCACAGAACCGTGTATCGCCAGGATGGCGTGCGCAGCCGACCGTATCTTGTACACCGCTGGACAATTCCTGGTACAGCTGGCCGGAATACAGCTGCGTGAAGCTAGGTGCCAGGAAACCTTTATTCGCCGAACCGCGGAACAGCAGCCACGACGTCGGCTGGTAGCGGAACGACACCTTGGGGTTAGTCGACGCACCGACCAGGCTGTAATCATCGCGGCGCAGGGCAAACTGCATTTCCAGGTCCTTGATGATCGGCACCAGCAATTCCGCGTACACGGCCTTCACGTTGCGCGAGGCTTTGTCCAGTGCGGCGTTACCCGGCGACAAGTACACAGTCATGGCATCGATGTCCTGGCCAAAGGCATAGCTTTCGCGGCGTAAGTCAAAGCCCACGGCAGCCGACATGGCGCCAGCCGGCAATTGCAGCACTTCCCCGGAAATGGAACCGTCGATCGACGTCAGGGTCGTCTTGCCGTGCTGGAAATCGCCACGGAACATGGTCGACTCGATCAAAGCCTTGGCGGTCTCGCTCTGCGTCTGGCCCGCCCCGACCCACGGGTTGATGGTTCCGCTAGCCAGCGCCGGAAACAGCTTGCTCGTATAGGCGTAGCCATCCGTCAGCTTAGTATTCGTCTTGCTTTGCGCATGCGATACTCCCGCCTTGTAATCCCATTTACCCACCGTGCCTTCGAAACCGACCAACAGACGCAGGTTGTCGGTGGTGTTTTCCTGGGTGCGGTTGCCGAAATCGTTGGCCCGCCATTTATAGGAAATCCGGCTATTCTTGTCGAAAGTGGGGATATACGCGGACAAATCCTGGTAATACGCGCCGCCCACCGGATACAGGCCGCCATTGGCTGCCGTCGTCTGGATCTGCATCGGCGTAAATTCGGCCGTGGCCTTGGTGCGCGAACCGAGCAACTCGACAAACATCGTGTGATCTTGCGCCAGCTTGAAAGTACCACGGCTCAGCAAGTTAACGCGCTCGACCGGAAAGGAAATCACATAGTCGCCACCGTAGTCATAGGCGCAGGAATACGTGGTGCGCAGCGGGGACGTCACCTTCGACCACAAGGCAGTCTGGTATTGCGACATGCCCGGAACCGTATCGCACTTGCCCTGGAAGCTCAGAAGGTTCGCTTGTGAATACTTGTTTTGATCGCCAGGCAGCGTAAACGAGATTAGCTGGTTTGCATACGGCGTACCCGTCGTATCGGGCGACAGACCACGCTCAGGCTGGAAGCCATTGGCAAACTTGCGCTGATTCGAGCTAAGCTTGTCGTTATTGTCGACCGTCAAGCTCATCATGATGTTGTAGCGGTCTTCTTCCAGGTTACCGTGGCCGGCCAGCAAGGAGGCACGACGGTTCATGCCGCCGCCCGCTTCCGTGGAGTTGGTCGTAGCAGAGGCCTCGATGCCGTTGTAATTGGTTTTCAGGATAAAGTTGATCACGCCGCCGATGGCGTCAGTACCGTAAATGGCCGAGGCGCCATCCTTGAGGATTTCCACGCGAGAAATAGCGCCCATGGGAATCGAGTTCAAATCGACCGCCTTGCCGCTAGCGCCATGCGTGGCGATGCGGCGACCATTGAGCAAGACCAGGGTACTGTTCGGCCCCAGGCCACGCAGCGAGGCAAACGATGCACCACCGCTGACCCTGTCGGCATCGGCACCAAACACGTTATTACCCGACGTCATGTTGTCCGCGCCCGTGCCATTCGACGAAATGGTGGACAGCAATTGCTCGGCGCTGGTAATGCCTTGTTTCTCTATTTGATCGTACGTAATCACCTGTACCGGCAGCGCGCCTTCCTTCGCGATGCGCTTGATGCTGCTGCCCGTCACTTCGACCCGTTGCATCGCTGGCGCCGCCGCTTCCTGTGCCATCACCGGCCCCACCACCCCCATCAATGCCACCAACTGCGCTAGCTTCTTCAATTTCACAGGTCTTCTCCTTGTTGGGCAATCGAAACTTGAGTTATCAAGTCAGGCTGTTTTTTTCACGTCGCAGCTGTCTGTCTCGCAGTACATTTTTTTATGACATTTGCGCATGACTTTATTTGTTTTCATTTTCAGAGTAGCGCGATGCATCCGCAGCCAGCCAATGAAAAATGCTTTCCTAACCATAACTTTTTGGAATGAATGCCCTTTTCAGCGACGTGGTCACTTGCCTGCGGGGCGGCCCTTGGCGGGATCGACGTCCAGATAGCGCCAGGACGTGAATTCCACGGGGTGGCGCCTGTAGTTTTTTAGCCACGGTTGCTGCAGGTCGGCAGAGATGGGATGCGTCAGCAACACCCACGGCGTGTAAGCGTGGATCAGCTGAAACAGGTCGAAGTACAGACTGCGTCGGCGCGGCGTATCGGATAGCAGGCGCGCCTCCTCATAGCGTTTATTGTAATCGGGCAAGTTGAAGCGGGCATAGTTGGCGCGGCCAACGTTGCCACCATACAACAATTGCATAAAGTTATCGCCATCGGGGAAGTCGGCGATCCAGTTGGTCTCGAACATCTGCACCTTGCCCAGGCGCGACGCCTTGATGATTTCCGTCTTCTTGTCGCTCTTGAACTCAACGCGCACGCCGATGGCGTTCAGATTGCGCCGCCACAACTCATCGCGCAGGCGTCCCACCGTACTCGGCTCCGTATGCATGCTCAGCAGCAAGGGCGTGCCATCGGGCTGGGTGCGGAAACCATCGACGCCCACCTTGTAGCCGAAGCGGTCCAGCAAGGCGCGCGCCAGCACGGGATCGTAGCCGACGGGGCTGCGGTAAGCCTTGTCGTAACCGAGCACATTCGGCGGCAGCGGCGACTGCGCCGCCAAGCCCAGGCCCTTTTTCAGCAGCGCGATGTCTTCGCGGCTGTTGTAGCTGAGGGCGATGGCGCGCCGCAGGGCCAGCTTGTCCTTGCTGGTGCCGCCCAGCACGGGGTCGTCCATGTTCATCCACATGTAATACGTCTGCAGCACGGGAAAGCGCGTCAGCTGCAAGCCCTTGGCGGCCAGCGCCGGTTTCAGGGCGCCGTTTTCCAGCACCATGTCCGTCATCGATTCCGGTACTTGCTCCAGGTAATCGAATTCACCTTTCAGGAAACCCAGCATGCGCGATTGATATTCCTCGACGATGCGCACCTCGATGCGCTCGACCAGCGGTAATTGCTTGCCTTCCAGCGCAGTGGCGATGACGCGCGCGTCGACCGGCAAAGCGGCCAGCGCCTTGGCCTCGGTATGGAACACGGTGGCACGGAAAGTCGGATTGGCTTGCAGCACGATCTTGTCGCTGCGCTTCCATTCCTTGACGAGGAACGGCCCCGTGCCCACGGGGTGATTACCGATCTGCCCTGCCGCCGGGTACGCTTCGGCCACTTCGCGCGCCACCACCGCTGTCGCCGGCATGGCCAGGTAAAACAGGAAGTTCGGGTCGATGGCGTTGAGGCGGATGCGCAAGGTGTATTTGTCCAGCGCTTGCAAGCCGGCGATCGGTGTGTCGTAGCTGAATTTGGTTTTCAGGGCCGCATCGCCGACCAACTTATCTTCCAACAAGAACAGCCACGGCGACTTCAGGCTGGGGTCATACAACCGCGTCAGGCTGTAGACATAATCCTGCGCCGTCACTTCGCGCGGCTGGCCCTTGAAAGCGGGATCGGGGGTGAAGAGAATGCCAGGCTGCAAGTGAAAGATATACGTGCGTCCGCCATCTTCCACGGTCGGCAAGCCACGCGCCGTATTGCCCTGCAGCTGCACCGGACGCGCCAGGTAGTCGTAGCGCAGCAAGGGGTCAAAAATGTTTTCCATCAAATTCAGGCTGGCCAGGTCCGACGCCACGGCCGGGTCCAGGCCCGTCTCGCTGGTGCTCAAAAACAGGTGCAAGGTCTTGTTCGCGCGGGCATCGGGGGCGGCATGGGCCGGCAGGGTAAATAGCGTCAACAGGGCCAGGCCGGCGGCGCAGGCAGTTTTGCGGAAAAACATCATCAGTGATCCAGTGCAGACAAGGGTAACGAACAGCGATAAGCGACAGGCATCCCCCACACTACGCGGGCAAGCGACGGGGCGCCAATGAAAACAGGCTGCCAGCTTATAACTTTTTGGCATGCGATTGCTGCATTCTTTCATCAACTCGTATCGGGCTGCCCCTATACTTTGTTTGCAGACATTTTTCACTCCCGATACACAGAACTGATCGCATATGGCACTTAATTACATCTGGTCCGGCTTTTTCCTCGTTGGCTTCCTGGCCGCAGTGCTGCAGTGGCTGTTTCTCGGCGATACCGATATCTTCAAGCGCATCATCGACGGCACGTTCGAAACGGCGCGCATGGGCGTGATGGATATCGCCCTGCCACTGGCGGGCGTGATGACCTTGTGGCTGGGCATCATGAACATCGGTGAAAAGGCGGGCATCGTCGGCTGGCTGGCGAAAGTCATCGCGCCCTTCTTTTCGCGCATCTTCCCGGAAATTCCGAAAGACCACCCGGCCACGGGCCACATGGTGATGAATTTCTCGGCCAACCTGCTGGGCCTGGACAATGCGGCCACGCCGTTCGGCTTGAAGGCCATGGAAAGCCTGCAAACCTTGAACCCGAACAAGGAAGAGGCGACGAATGCGCAAATCATGTTTTTGGTGCTGCACACCTCGGGCCTGACCCTGATTCCGTTGGCCATCATGGCGCAGCGCTCCATCCTCGGCGCAGCCGACCCGTCCGACATCTTTATCCCCTGCATGATCGCCACCTATGTGGCCACCGTGGTCGGCATCATCACGGTATCCATCAAGCAACGCATCAACCTGCTCAACCGCGTCGTCCTGAGCTGGATGGGCGGCATGACGAGCGCCATCGTCGCCATGATCTGGTATTTCACGCAATATCTGACGAAACAGGAAATCGAGCTGGTGTCCAAGGTGGTCAGCAATCTGGTGTTGATCAGCGTCATTGCCATCTTCATCATCGGCGCCCTGCGCAAGAAGGTGAACGTGTATGACGCCTTCATCGAGGGGGCGAAGGGCGGCATCCAGACCTCGATTACCGTGATTCCCTACCTGGTCGGCATGCTGGTGGCCATCAGCGTGATCCGCAATGCGGGCGTGTTCAATTTCCTGATGAGCGGCATGAACTGGTTCTTTGCCAACCTGGGCATCAATACGGACTTCGTGCCGGCCTTGCCGACGGCCATGATGAAGCCACTCAGCGGCTCCGGCTCGAAAGCCATGATGATCGACGCCATGAACACCTACGGCGTCGATTCCTTCGTCGGCCGCCTGGCCTGCGTGTTCCAGGGTTCGGCCGACACCACTTTCTATATCGTGGCCCTGTACTTCGGTTCCGTCGGCATCCGCAAGACGCGCTATGCCATCACGGCCGGCCTGATCGCCGATTTCGCTGGCGTGGTCACGGCCGTCTTTGTCGCCTACGTCTTTTTCCACTAAGGAGCACCATGTTACGTCCTGTTCTGATGGCTGCGCTGTTGGCGGGTCTTGGCCTGTCGACTGCCCACGCGCAATTGCCCGAATCCGTCAGCCTGCTGCTGCGCAGCGCGAATATTCCCGAAGACGCCATGGGCGCCATCGTCTTGCGTGGCAGCACCACCGTGCTGTCGCACGGCGCCGAGCGCAGCATGCAGCCCGCTTCCACCATGAAGCTGGTGACGACGGCCGTGGGCCTGGAGCAATTGGGTCCCATCTTCCGCGGCCGCACAGAATTGCGCACCAGCGCCGACGTCATCAATGGCGTACTGAAAGGCGACTTGATCCTGCGCGGCGGCGCCGACACGGATTTCAACGCGGACGTACTGGCACACATGCTGCAAACCCTGCGTAACCAGGGTATCGTCAAAATCAAGGGCGACCTGATCCTCGACCGCCAGCTGTTCCAGCCGGCCCGGCCCGATATCGGTACGCCGCCCTTCGATGAGTCGGCCGAGTTCCGCTACAACGTCATTCCCGATGCCTTGTTGCTGAACACCAATCTGATCGATATCAACATGAACTCGACGGACCGGCAATTGAGCATCCTGATGCAGCCGCCGCTGGAGAACGTCAACATCACCAGCGACATGAAGCTCATCAAGGGCAGCTGTGCCCGGTGGGAAGACGGTTGGCGCCCGCCTGAATACCGGCGCGATGCGAGCGGCAAGCTGCAGGTGATCTTGCACGGCACCTTCCCGCAAAATTGCAGCAAGGCCACCAGCATCAATGTGCTCGACCGCAACGATTATGCGGACCGCTTGTTCCGTGCCACCTGGAAACGCCTGGGCGGCACGCTCACGGGCACGGTACGCGAAGCGCCATTGACGGGCTTGCCGCCGACGGCCGAGCCGGTCGGCACGCGCATGCTGGCCGACCACGTGGCGCGCGCCTTGCCGGAAGTCTTGCGTGACATCAACAAGACCTCCGACAACACCCTGGCCCGCACCTTGTTCCTGAGCCTGGGCAGCTTGCAGAGTGATGGCTGGCTGGGCAGCCGCCCCGTTGCCATGGCGGTGCCGGAAGATACGGCCACGCGTGCGCGGCTAGTCATCCAGGAATGGTTCCAGCGGCACCATATCGATACCCAGGGCATGCTGATCGACAACGGCTCCGGCTTGTCGCGCACGGGACGCATTGCACCAGCACAACTGGCAGGCGTGCTGCAAGCGATGCAGCAAAGTCCGTGGGCACCCGAGTTCCAGTCCAGCCTGCCCATCGTCGCACTGGACGGCACCATGCGCAAGCGCCTGCTGAACAGCCCGGCCGCCGCGCGCGCCCGCATCAAGACGGGCACATTAAAGAATGTGGTGGCCATCGCCGGCTATGTGCCTGACGCCAACAACCAGTTATGCGTGGTGGTCGCCATGATCAATAGCGACCTGGTGGGCAATGGCAATGGCCGCGCCGCCGTCGATGCGCTGATCGAGTGGGTCGCCAGGAGCGGCGCCACGCCAGTGGTGGCTGGCCAATAAAAGGGACGCAAAGACAGAAAGGCAGCGCGTAGCGCTGCCTTTTTTTACGCCTGTACGCTGTAAAACCTGCCAAAGCGCCAGACGAAAAAAAACCCCACCATTGCTGGCGGGGTTTTTCTCTACTGCGAATAACAAGCCTGACGATAACCTACTTTCACACTGGTTGCAGCACTATCATCGGCGCAAAGTTGTTTCACGGTCCTGTTCGGGATGGGAAGGGGTGGGACCAACTTGCTATGGTCATCAGGCATAACTTGTACCGGCATTTGTCCTCAGTGGAGCGACAAAGCCATGAATCTGGAAGAAGCAAAGATTGGGTAATGAATAGTAGTATCAACACACACGCAACGTTGTACCGTCTTATCCTCTGTACCTGCTAAGGTTATAGGGACAAGCCGTACGGGCAATTAGTACTGGTTAGCTTAATGCATTACTGCACTTCCACACCCAGCCTATCAACGTCCTGGTCTCGAACGACCCTTCAAAGAGCTCAAGGCTCTGGGAAATCTCATCTCAAGGCAAGTTTCCCGCTTAGATGCTTTCAGCGGTTATCTCTTCCGTATTTAGCTACCCGGCAATGCCACTGGCGTGACAACCGGTACACCAGAGATACGTCCACTCCGGTCCTCTCGTACTAGGAGCAGCCCCCTTCAAATTTCCAACGCCCACGGCAGATAGGGACCAAACTGTCTCACGACGTTTTAAACCCAGCTCACGTACCACTTTAAATGGCGAACAGCCATACCCTTGGGACCGGCTACAGCCCCAGGATGTGATGAGCCGACATCGAGGTGCCAAACTCCCCCGTCGATATGAACTCTTGGGAGGAATCAGCCTGTTATCCCCAGAGTACCTTTTATCCGTTGAGCGATGGCCCTTCCATACAGAACCACCGGATCACTATGTCCTACTTTCGTACCTGCTCGACTTGTCAGTCTCGCAGTTAAGCACGCTTATGCCATTGCACTATCAACACGATGTCCGACCGTATCTAGCGTACCTTCGAACTCCTCCGTTACACTTTAGGAGGAGACCGCCCCAGTCAAACTGCCTACCATGCACTGTCCCCGATCCGGATAACGGACCAAGGTTAGAACCTCAAACAAACCAGGGTGGTATTTCAAGGTTGGCTCCACGAGAACTAGCGTCCCCGCTTCAAAGCCTCCCACCTATCCTACACAGATTGGTTCAAAGTCCAATGCAAAGCTACAGTAAAGGTTCATGGGGTCTTTCCGTCTAGCCGCGGGTAGATTGCATCATCACAAACATTTCAACTTCGCTGAGTCTCGGGAGGAGACAGTGTGGCCATCGTTACGCCATTCGTGCAGGTCGGAACTTACCCGACAAGGAATTTCGCTACCTTAGGACCGTTATAGTTACGGCCGCCGTTTACTGGGACTTCAATCAAGAGCTTGCACCCCATCATTTAATCTTCCAGCACCGGGCAGGCGTCACACCCTATACGTCCACTTTCGTGTTTGCAGAGTGCTGTGTTTTTATTAAACAGTCGCAGCCACCAGTTTATTGCAACCCTTTCACCCTTCTGGAGTAAACCAGTCAAGCTACCGGGGCGTACCTTTTCCCGAAGTTACGGTACCAATTTGCCGAGTTCCTTCTCCCGAGTTCTCTCAAGCGCCTTAGAATACTCATCTCGCCCACCTGTGTCGGTTTGCGGTACGGTCTCGTATGACTGAAGCTTAGAGGCTTTTCTTGGAACCACTTCCGATTGCTTCATGAATAAATTCACTCGTCTCAACCCCTTGAATTCCGCGCCCGGATTTGCCTAAGCGCCTTCTATGAGCCAAAAACCAACTATTCCAACAGTTGGACAACCTTCCGCGATCCGTCCCCCCATCGCATCATACGACGGTGCAGGAATATTAACCTGCTTCCCATCAGCTACGCATCTCTGCCTCGCCTTAGGGGCCGACTCACCCTGCTCCGATGAACGTTGAACAGGAAACCTTGGGCTTACGGCGTGGAGGCTTTTCACCCCCATTATCGCTACTCATGTCAGCATTCGCACTTCTGATACCTCCAGCATCCTTTACAAGACACCTTCGCAGGCTTACAGAACGCTCTCCTACCATATCCAATAAAGGATATCCGCAGCTTCGGTGACTGGCTTAGCCCCGTTACATCTTCCGCGCAGGACGACTCGATCAGTGAGCTATTACGCTTTCTTTAAATGATGGCTGCTTCTAAGCCAACATCCTGACTGTTTTAGCCTTCCCACTTCGTTTTCCACTTAGCCAATCTTTGGGACCTTAGCTGGCGGTCTGGGTTGTTTCCCTCTTGACGCCGGACGTTAGCACCCGACGTCTGTCTCCCAAGCTCGCACTCATCGGTATTCGGAGTTTGCAATGGTTTGGTAAGTCGCAATGACCCCCTAGCCATAACAGTGCTCTACCCCCGATGGTGATACTTGAGGCACTACCTAAATAGTTTTCGGAGAGAACCAGCTATTTCCAAGTTTGTTTAGCCTTTCACCCCTACCCACAGCTCATCCCCTAATTTTTCAACATTAGTGGGTTCGGACCTCCAGGGCGTGTTACCGCACCTTCATCCTGGCCATGAGTAGATCACTTGGTTTCGGGTCTACACCCAGCGACTGATCGCCCTATTCGGACTCGATTTCTCTACGGCTTCCCTATGCGGTTAACCTTGCCACTGAATGTAAGTCGCTGACCCATTATACAAAAGGTACGCAGTCACGGAACAAGTCCGCTCCTACTGTTTGTATGCACACGGTTTCAGGATCTATTTCACTCCCCTTCCGGGGTTCTTTTCGCCTTTCCCTCACGGTACTGGTTCACTATCGGTCGATTACGAGTATTTAGCCTTGGAGGATGGTCCCCCCATATTCAGACAGGATGTCACGTGTCCCGCCCTACTTGTCGTACGCTTAGTATCACCGGTCCAATTTCACATACGGGGCTATCACCCACTATGGCTCCTATTTCCAGAGGATTCTGTTATCGGTCCGACTATCACGTACAGGCTCTTCCCATTTCGCTCGCCGCTACTTTGGGAATCTCGGTTGATTTCTTTTCCTGCAGCTACTTAGATGTTTCAGTTCGCCGCGTTCGCCTTGCATACCTATGTATTCAGTATGCAATACCCTAAAAGGGTGGGTTGCCCCATTCGGAAATCTGCGGATCAAAGTGTGTTTGCTCACTCCCCGCAGCTTATCGCAAGCTACTACGTCCTTCATCGCCTGTAATCGCCAAGGCATCCACCATGTGCACTTATTCGCTTGTCCCTATAACGTTAGCCTCTCACCATTTGCATAATGAAAGAGCGTTACAGGGATAAGAAAGTACAACGTTGTTGCTTGTTTGTTGATACATACAATCATTACCCATCGATTTGCTTTTTACGGCAAACCAATCAATAAATAATCTTTACTTCTTCCAGATTGTTAAAGAACGAAACAGCTTTGATCGCTAAAAGATCAAATCTAAACCGGGTCTGTTTGACTGGCTTACATTTGCACTTTCGAGTAAAACTTTGGTGGAGGATGACGGGATCGAACCGACGACCCCCTGCTTGCAAAGCAGGTGCTCTCCCAGCTGAGCTAATCCCCCTGAGATTTTACTAATTAGCTGGTAGGGCTGGTTGGACTCGAACCAACGACCCCCGCGTTATCAACACGGTGCTCTAACCAGCTGAGCTACAGCCCCAACGCGGTGCTACTACGACTACTGTTTCTTCTTAATTAAACAGCCGATAAGTGTGAACATTTGATGCGTGAATCATTACTGATTCGTGCAAACTCTAGAAAGGAGGTGATCCAGCCGCACCTTCCGATACGGCTACCTTGTTACGACTTCACCCCAGTCACGAATCCTACCGTGGTAAGCGCCCTCCTTACGGTTAAGCTACCTACTTCTGGTAAAACCCGCTCCCATGGTGTGACGGGCGGTGTGTACAAGACCCGGGAACGTATTCACCGCGACATGCTGATCCGCGATTACTAGCGATTCCAACTTCATGCAGTCGAGTTGCAGACTACAATCCGGACTACGATACACTTTCTGCGATTAGCTCCCCCTCGCGGGTTGGCGGCGCTCTGTATGTACCATTGTATGACGTGTGAAGCCCTACCCATAAGGGCCATGAGGACTTGACGTCATCCCCACCTTCCTCCGGTTTGTCACCGGCAGTCTCATTAGAGTGCCCTTTCGTAGCAACTAATGACAAGGGTTGCGCTCGTTGCGGGACTTAACCCAACATCTCACGACACGAGCTGACGACAGCCATGCAGCACCTGTGTACTGGTTCTCTTTCGAGCACTCCCTGATCTCTCAAGGATTCCAGCCATGTCAAGGGTAGGTAAGGTTTTTCGCGTTGCATCGAATTAATCCACATCATCCACCGCTTGTGCGGGTCCCCGTCAATTCCTTTGAGTTTTAATCTTGCGACCGTACTCCCCAGGCGGTCTACTTCACGCGTTAGCTGCGTTACCAAGTCAATTAAGACCCGACAACTAGTAGACATCGTTTAGGGCGTGGACTACCAGGGTATCTAATCCTGTTTGCTCCCCACGCTTTCGTGCATGAGCGTCAATCTTGACCCAGGGGGCTGCCTTCGCCATCGGTGTTCCTCCACATATCTACGCATTTCACTGCTACACGTGGAATTCTACCCCCCTCTGCCAGATTCTAGCCTTGCAGTCTCCAATGCAATTCCCAGGTTGAGCCCGGGGATTTCACATCAGACTTACAAAACCGCCTGCGCACGCTTTACGCCCAGTAATTCCGATTAACGCTTGCACCCTACGTATTACCGCGGCTGCTGGCACGTAGTTAGCCGGTGCTTATTCTTCAGGTACCGTCATTAGCAAAAGATATTAGCTCTCACCGTTTCTTCCCTGACAAAAGAGCTTTACAACCCGAAGGCCTTCTTCACTCACGCGGCATTGCTGGATCAGGCTTTCGCCCATTGTCCAAAATTCCCCACTGCTGCCTCCCGTAGGAGTCTGGACCGTGTCTCAGTTCCAGTGTGGCTGGTCGTCCTCTCAGACCAGCTACTGATCGATGCCTTGGTAGGCTTTTACCCTACCAACTAGCTAATCAGATATCGGCCGCTCCACGAGCATGAGGTCTTGCGATCCCCCACTTTCATCCTTAGATCGTATGCGGTATTAGCGTAACTTTCGCTACGTTATCCCCCACTCTAGGGTACGTTCCGATATATTACTCACCCGTTCGCCACTCGCCACCAGAGCAAGCTCCGTGCTGCCGTTCGACTTGCATGTGTAAGGCATGCCGCCAGCGTTCAATCTGAGCCAGGATCAAACTCTTCAGTTTAATCTCTGTTACTTTGCCCTTTTACAGGCACCATCATTGCTGATGGGTCGCTCACTCAAAAAACTGACAGGCCACTACTTGCGTAGCGCCTATTTCATTATTTCTTGTGAACATTTGATATTTTAAGTTAGACGCCAATCCGAAGATTGACGCTGCACTTACATCAAATGCCCACACTTATCGACTGTTAATTGTTAAAGAACTGTATTCGGTGCTACTTTCGCGCTATCGACAAAGCGTTGTGTTTGTCAGCTGCGAAGAAGGAAGAGTATGAAGCTTTTTCAGCATTTCGTCAACCTTCTTTTTTGCCCGCTTCACTCGGCATTTGCATGCATCGTTCAGCGAGGGGGCGAATTATAGCCCTGCCCCGCGATAGTGGCAAGGCTTTCAGCCAAGATTTTGTATCGCCGCCCTGACCCAGCGAAAACCCAGTCTTTCCTGCTCCATACGCAGGCATTCGCCCAAAGCATGTTCGCGCAGTATTGTAAACAGGGCCAGTTCCTCATGCGTCAATCGGGTCAGATTACCACCGTGGCGTTTATGCGGCTCTTCACTCCCCCACAGCAAGCGGTGCGCTTCCAGGGTCGCGATGTCCATCAGCATGGAGCGCGCTTGCGGCAAGTATGCGCGCAAGCGATCCAGGATGGCAAAGCCGTGCGTATCGATATCGCCCCAGTAAATTACTTCCTTGTCAGCCAACCATGGCACATCACCGAGGCGTTCGACACTATAACCGCCGCCGAAAATCACCATGCAGTCTTCAACCTCCGGAAACGCCAGGCCATTGATTTCATTCTCGGTAATAAAGACGCGTTTTACATTGACATGCAAGGCAGCGAACTGCGCTACCGGCACGCTCAGGTCAGACAAGCCAGCGATATAATGACGCGGATCGAGCAGGCGAAAACGTATCAATACCGGTTTGCTCAATAATCCATAACGCGTTTCAAATTGGCGCGCCCCGACGGCCTGCGCGTCGATCGCCTCGGGCAGCATTAGCTGATCCAGTAATTCCGCCAGCAAGGCCTTGCGCGTTTCGATGAATTTTCCGTCCACCCCAGCGATGTCGAGTTCGCGCAAGTAAAGCTGCGGACGTGGATGCGCCACAAACCATTGCAGGATCAGCACGATGCGTTCCCATGCGGGCGCGTGCTCGAGCAACAGCATCGGACGGCGCGCGATCCAGCCGGCCAAAGCAGGAAACGCCTGCAGCGTCAGCGTCAGCAATTGCTCGAAACGCCGCTTCTCCGCCATTTTTCCGATCAGCCGCAAGGCGTCGTCCTCTTCGTCCACGACCACGCCAGCCGGCATGCGATTGCGCCCCAACTGGCGATGATTGATATCACGCCATTCGATGGTGTAGCCGTAGCCCTTGTGACTCTTGCTGCCTTCGTCAAGTTGGCGTATCCAGCGCCGCACTTCATCGAATTGCTCGCCCAGTTGCGCCGATGCAGGCTGGCGCAGATTGAGAGGCAAGGGAAACAGCACGCTCTGACTGACATGCGCCGCCAGCAGGCGACCGCTGTCCCACAGGCGCAGTAACTGCATACGAATGTCAGCCGGCGTGGTCCAGTTGCTGCTCATGGCACTCATGCGCTGCGGGCCTGGCGCTCGGCCTGGTATTGCTCGATGCTCAGGCAGCGCAACATTGATTGCCGGCCCTCTTCGCTGTGCACGAAACCCAGTCCGGCAACATAGGGTTCGATGATATGAATTTTTTGTAAGGGCGTGACGATTAGCAATTGCAGATTCATGCGCTTGAACAATTCCAGGCCATAGCGCGCTGACTCATCCGAGCCACGCCCAAATGCTTCATCGATGACGACAAAACGGAAGGAACGGGAGCGCACCACTCCCCACTCCAAACCAAACTGATACGCCAGACTGGCGGCCAGCACGGTATAGGCCAGCTTTTCCTTCTGTCCGCCAGACTTGCCGCCAGCATCGGTGTAATGTTCATGCTCGCGGTCGTCTTCGCGCCAGCGCTCGGAAGCCGAAAACACAAACCAGTTGCGCACATCGGTCACCTTGCGCGTCCAGCGCTTGTCCACCTCGGCGCTCCCGCTGCGGCCACGGAAGCGCTCGATAATCGTTTTGACCTGCAGAAATTTGGCTTCGGAATATTCTTCGTCGCTCGACCCGGTCAGCGCGCCTTCGGTGCAGGCACGCAAGTCGGCCTGGAAGTCGCGCAGGTCAGCGTCCAGGTTGGGCTCGGCTTCCAGCGCGATGTAACGGTTGGGGTTGTAATCGATATCATGCAAGGAGAGGTTGATGATGTCGATGCGTTCACGGATGGTTTCCCGCTCCCGCTTGAGCTGCGACTGGAAGCCGGCAATTTCGCGGATCGTGTTTTCATTGAGTAGCTCCTTGAAGCGCTGCGCAAAGCGTGGCAAATCATCGGCCTGCAGTGCCGCCAGCATCTTGCCGAATTCACCAGCGGCATTGATGCTGACATCGACCTCACGCGTATCGAGCGGCCAGGCCGTGACGAAATCACTCATGGTATTGATGATACGGTCGCGCAAACTGGCGATTTTCTTGCCGTCGGCATCGATACGCGCCTGCAAGAAAGTGCGCATGTCTTTTTCACGGTTGTCGCACGACTCCACCGTCAGTTTGTGTTCACCCAGCGCTTCCGCCTGTAGCAGCTGTAGTAAGGGAAAATACAGCTCACGCGCGTGCAACGGCGTGGCGTCCAGCAACTGTGCGCAATCGCCCAAGTGACCGCTGGCCTGCTCCTGGCGTTCGCTGAGCCTGGCATGCTCGGTGGTGTAGCGGCTGATGTCGTCATCCGTTTTGGCTTGCGCTTGCGTCAACGCCTCAAGCTGGCCCTGCAGCTCTTGCAGCAGATCGGACGCCGCTTCCAGTGCCTCTTTTTCACGCAGTAATTGTTCGATCGCCAGCAGCAAGGGCTTCCAGTCCAGTTCGCCGAAATGCTGGAACACCGCCAGTTGCTGCCAGTGACCCAGGCGGTCCTGATGCGTTTTGACATCAATGCCCAGTGCACTGATGCGAGCACGATGGGCGGTGATGCGCAATGACAAATCACGCGCCTGCTTTTCCAGCGCCGCGATCTTGGCCTGGTTGGTCCAGCCCAGCACATAACGGGTGCGGTCTTGCAACGGATGACGGTCATCCTTTTCATGGCGCTCGCCACCCGCCTTGATCTGGCCGTTGCGCGTGATGGCCAATTTTTCACATTGGAATTGCTGCAGCGATTCACAGCATGCGTAGTCGAAACGCCGCGCCAGTTCACCGGCTATCCATGGATAAAATGCCGAATCAGGCTTGATGGACAGCTTGCGCACCAGGGAGTCCGGATGCAGCGGCCGTGCGTCCGGCACATTGACCGCGCGTACCCGAAAATACACCAGGCGCGCTCCAAGATGGCTGCGGTCCACCCATGCCGCCACCGCCGCATAATGGGCTTCCGGCACCAGCAGCGCCAGGCCGAAATTGTGCAGCAGGCGTTCGGCCGCGCCCTCCCACTCGCCCGCATCGTCGCGTACCTGGATCAACTCGCCAACAAAGGGCAGCTCATCACCATCGAGATCAAGCGCGCCGCACAGCAAGTCACGCAGTTTCAGCATCTGGCCTGGAATATTCGAGCGGCGCTGGCGCAACGATGCGAGCTCCGCCGATAACTCGCCATGGCTGGCCCCCAGTTCGCGCACCATGACACCCGCCTCTGTCAGGCTGTTCTGGCACTCGTCGCGCTGCGCGACGCATTGCGCCTGGCCACTGTCGATGGCACGCAGATTGGCGCTGAAGCCTTCGTCATCGGCCGCACCAGGCAAGCCCAGCGCTTGCGCCAATTGCTCGTAGAGCGCTGCGCGCCGCGCACGCTCATCCTTCAGCGTTTGCCGGCGCGCGATCTCGGCGTCGATCTGCGCCAGGCGATTGCCGCCGTTGGCGGAAATGGCTTCCCGTATTTCATCGCGGCGCAGGCCTTGTTCGCCGCGCTGCTGTTGCAGCCGCTGCAGGCGCGCGGCGGTTTTTTCCAGTTCCAGCACCAGTTGTTCCAGGCGGCTTTCCAACAGCTCACTTTTCAAGGCAGCGAACCACGGCCGCAGCGCTTCGCGGCAGCCGCGCAATTGCTCATCCTGCTGCTGCAAACTGGCGTGGCGTGCGCAATCGGCAGTGAGCGGCAGCAATTGCTCGATCTGTTGTTTCGCCTTGAGTACAGCTTCGTGCGCGCGATGCAGATCATCGAAATGGGCGATCAGGGCGGCGATACGCTCTTCGACGGGAAACGCTTCGAGCATGTGCTCACGCACGAAGTCGGTCAGGTTGCCAACCGATTTCATCGACACCGTCTGGTGAAACAATTCCATCGCCTGTTCATTGCCGATACCGAAGCGGCGGCGGAAATCGGCACCATACGGTGGAAAACTGTCGTACAGGGTTATACCCTTGCTGGCGCGCAGGCGCTTGCGCAACTGGGTGATATCGCTACCGAAGCCGGCGAACTGATCCGCGATCGACAAGGCGCTGTCCGCCACCACATAAAAACGCTCGGGCTGGCCGCGCGCATCCTTGAGCCAGAAGACCTGCGCCAGGGTCACCGTCTGATCGTAGCCTTCGTTATAAAACACGCCAAGGATCACGGCATAGGTATTCTGGTCGCGCAAGGCCACCGCGCGCGCCGTACTACCCGTGTCACCGCGTTCCGATTTGTAGTGGCCAAGCACGTATGTGCGCAGGCTGCGCTCATGCGCGTCGGCACCGGCGGCTTTGTTATAGGAAATCTTTTGAGCGGGAACCAGCAAGGTGGTAATCGCGTCGACCAGCGTCGATTTTCCCGAACCGATGTCGCCGGTCAGCAGCAGATTGTCGCCGCCCGGATGCAGTTTCCACACGCGCGCATGAAAGGTCCCCCAATTCAGGACTTCGAAGTGATGCAGCCGGAAGCCCGCACGTTCAAGTAGCGCCGGCTCCGCAAAATCTAATTGGGAACTGACGCCGTCCTCATGATCCCGCGCCGTCATTCCGCATCCTCTGACAGTCCCGCGCCATGACTGGCGTAATCGTTCAGGCGTTGTTCAAAATCGCTAAGCCATTGCGCGTCGACAAAGGCCTTCAAAATGCGCCGCACTTCAAATTGCTGATCCTGTCCACGCAAACGATACAGGAAGCCCAGTTCGACCACTTTATTCAAATGCGTCTCCATGCGGTCAAGCAAACGCGCTTCATTGGCGGTATCGGGCAGGAAAAGGCGCAATTGTTCGGTGATCTGCTCACGGCTGACAATCAAACGCGTATCGCCAGCATGGCTATCGAACTCCGCCAGCTTTTTACGCAACAGCACCAGAATCAAACTGACCGGATAGCTGAGCTGGCGCCGCGGCACCAGGCGCGGCAGCGCTACTTCCCCTTCCGGTGTGGCACGCTGGCGCAGATAGGCAGAGCCCTCGGCTTCGTCGAGTATCAGTTCAAGGCCGATTTGCTGGCAATAATCGCGCACGCGCGCTTGCAACAGCAGCAGTGGCTGCCATAAGGCGACATCGTTTTCCTGGTACAACACGCCTTGCATCAAGGCGATCAGGATCTGGCTGTAATGGGTTTCGCTGGAAGAATTCATCATGCACTGAAAATAAGAAGAGGCACTGTGGCAAGCCGCGCACGACCCTGCGCATCACTCCAGTGTATCGTTTCTTCTTGCGTATCGTCGATCACGCTGGGCAACTCCTGTGTCGCCAGGCTCAGATAGGTGGCCAGTTCCGCCAGACCTTGCTCGAGCGGGTATTCGGCGATCAGCGTGGCGAGCGACACTTGCTTGCGCTGCTGTAGCGCGCGGCGGATATTCGACGCCAGTTTCAGGCGGTCGACATGGACCTGCTCGAACAAGGCATCCGACGGCACCGGTTCGGCGGCTTCATCGAGCACGCCATGCAAAATGACGGGTTTGAAGGGCGGCGTGAACAAGGTGCGATCCATCGGCGCCAGTACATTCGGCGCGGCGGCATCGATCTCGATAAAAGCAGCATGCTCGACCACCGCGCGCGCATCGAGCGCCTTTTTTTCTATGTCGCGTATCAGCTGCATGATGCGGCGGTTTTCCAGCCAGGCCTGATCGTCGAGATAGCGCCGCAGCTGTTCGGACAAACGGGCCACCGTGCGCTGCGTCACTTCGCCTGCCTCCAACCAGTCATAATGTATCCGCAACAAACGGCCATCGGGCGCCAGTTCACGCACCGGATCGAGCGCCATTACCGCATTGAGCAGCGCCGTCAATTCATCCTGGCGCGATGGCGACATCAACAGATCCCAGAAGGCGCGAAAACTCTTGCCTTCATCGGAATCGGCGATCACATCGCGCTTGCCGAAAATTTCCTGCAGCAATTCACCTTTGCTGCCCTCCCAGGTGGCGATACGTTCACGCACCGAGCGATCCAGACTGCGAAAATTGTGCTCGACGGCACGAAAATCGGACAATAGCTCGCGTGCAGTGGACGACATTTGCAGAAAGCGTTCGCGTATCTGGGTCGGCTCCATCATGTCGAGCCGGCCCAGGGCGATTTGCGCTATTTCCGCATCGATGGCCGCCTTGCGTTTCTGCAGTTCGGCGATACGGGTACGGGGATTCAATTCCGTACCATCGATAATCTGCCGCAGCAGATCGAATACCGTCATCAGGCGCGATTCGGTACCGATGAATTGGCGCTGTCCCAGGCCAAGCAGCCATTCGATTGCCTGTTCGGTCGGCGACGTCAGATCATAGTGCGGTTCGTCCTGCCCGCTTGGATAATATTTGCGTAACCAGCCCCGTTCATCGGAAGCCCAGTCGTCCAGATACGCTGTCGCGCTTTTGGGAAACAACACCTCGCCAGCCAGTTCATGCAGATGATACAGATGATCGTCCAGATGCGATGCCAGTTGCTGGCGTGCGATGGTACGGATATTGGGAGCAATAAAATGACGGTGCAGGAAACTGGCGATCATCGGTGCATGATCAGCGGCGAGCAAACGCCAGGCCGGATGGTTGCGGCGCTGGGCAGAAAGTTGTTGATAGTCCATCTGTATGCATTGTGAGTCTATTGCGTACTGTAGCACCGATTAATGTCTCAGCTCTTGATAAATCTCCAGACGAAAAAAAACCCGCCAATTTCTTGACGGGTTTTTCTCAAGGAGAAACAGCCGGGGGCTGTTTCTCCAAATAACAAGCCTGACGATAACCTACTTTCACACTGGTTGCAGCACTATCATCGGCGCAAAGTTGTTTCACGGTCCTGTTCGGGATGGGAAGGGGTGGGACCAACTTGCTATGGTCATCAGGCATAACTTGTACTGGCATTTGTCCTCAGTGGAGCGACAAAGCCTGAATCTGGAAGAAGCAAAGATTGGGTAATGAATAGTAGTATCAACAAACGCACAACGTTGTACCGTCTTATCCTCTGTACCTGCTAAGGTTATAGGGACAAGCCGTACGGGCAATTAGTACTGGTTAGCTTAATGCATTACTGCACTTCCACACCCAGCCTATCAACGTCCTGGTCTCGAACGACCCTTCAAAGAGCTCAAGGCTCTGGGAAATCTCATCTCAAGGCAAGTTTCCCGCTTAGATGCTTTCAGCGGTTATCTCTTCCGTATTTAGCTACCCGGCAATGCCACTGGCGTGACAACCGGTACACCAGAGATACGTCCACTCCGGTCCTCTCGTACTAGGAGCAGCCCCCTTCAAATTTCCAACGCCCACGGCAGATAGGGACCAAACTGTCTCACGACGTTTTAAACCCAGCTCACGTACCACTTTAAATGGCGAACAGCCATACCCTTGGGACCGGCTACAGCCCCAGGATGTGATGAGCCGACATCGAGGTGCCAAACTCCCCCGTCGATATGAACTCTTGGGAGGAATCAGCCTGTTATCCCCAGAGTACCTTTTATCCGTTGAGCGATGGCCCTTCCATACAGAACCACCGGATCACTATGTCCTACTTTCGTACCTGCTCGACTTGTCAGTCTCGCAGTTAAGCACGCTTATGCCATTGCACTATCAACACGATGTCCGACCGTATCTAGCGTACCTTCGAACTCCTCCGTTACACTTTAGGAGGAGACCGCCCCAGTCAAACTGCCTACCATGCACTGTCCCCGATCCGGATAACGGACCAAGGTTAGAACCTCAAACAAACCAGGGTGGTATTTCAAGGTTGGCTCCACGAGAACTAGCGTCCCCGCTTCAAAGCCTCCCACCTATCCTACACAGATTGGTTCAAAGTCCAATGCAAAGCTACAGTAAAGGTTCATGGGGTCTTTCCGTCTAGCCGCGGGTAGATTGCATCATCACAAACATTTCAACTTCGCTGAGTCTCGGGAGGAGACAGTGTGGCCATCGTTACGCCATTCGTGCAGGTCGGAACTTACCCGACAAGGAATTTCGCTACCTTAGGACCGTTATAGTTACGGCCGCCGTTTACTGGGACTTCAATCAAGAGCTTGCACCCCATCATTTAATCTTCCAGCACCGGGCAGGCGTCACACCCTATACGTCCACTTTCGTGTTTGCAGAGTGCTGTGTTTTTATTAAACAGTCGCAGCCACCAGTTTATTGCAACCCTTTCACCCTCATGGAGTAAACCAATCAAGCTACCGGGGCGTACCTTTTCCCGAAGTTACGGTACCAATTTGCCGAGTTCCTTCTCCCGAGTTCTCTCAAGCGCCTTAGAATACTCATCTCGCCCACCTGTGTCGGTTTGCGGTACGGTCTCGTATGACTGAAGCTTAGAGGCTTTTCTTGGAACCACTTCCGATTGCTTCGTGCACAAGTGCACTCGTCTCAACCCCTTGAATTCCGCACCCGGATTTGCCTAAGTGCCTTCTATGAGCCAAAAACCAACTATTCCAACAGTTGGACAACCTTCCGCGATCCGTCCCCCCATCGCATCATACGACGGTGCAGGAATATTAACCTGCTTCCCATCAGCTACGCATCTCTGCCTCGCCTTAGGGGCCGACTCACCCTGCTCCGATGAACGTTGAACAGGAAACCTTGGGCTTACGGCGTGGAGGCTTTTCACCCCCATTATCGCTACTCATGTCAGCATTCGCACTTCTGATACCTCCAGCATCCTTTACAAGACACCTTCGCAGGCTTACAGAACGCTCTCCTACCATATCCAATAAAGGATATCCGCAGCTTCGGTGACTGGCTTAGCCCCGTTACATCTTCCGCGCAGGACGACTCGATCAGTGAGCTATTACGCTTTCTTTAAATGATGGCTGCTTCTAAGCCAACATCCTGACTGTTTTAGCCTTCCCACTTCGTTTTCCACTTAGCCAATCTTTGGGACCTTAGCTGGCGGTCTGGGTTGTTTCCCTCTTGACGCCGGACGTTAGCACCCGACGTCTGTCTCCCAAGCTCGCACTCATCGGTATTCGGAGTTTGCAATGGTTTGGTAAGTCGCAATGACCCCCTAGCCATAACAGTGCTCTACCCCCGATGGTGATACTTGAGGCACTACCTAAATAGTTTTCGGAGAGAACCAGCTATTTCCAAGTTTGTTTAGCCTTTCACCCCTACCCACAGCTCATCCCCTAATTTTTCAACATTAGTGGGTTCGGACCTCCAGGGCGTGTTACCGCACCTTCATCCTGGCCATGAGTAGATCACTTGGTTTCGGGTCTACACCCAGCGACTGATCGCCCTATTCGGACTCGATTTCTCTACGGCTTCCCTATGCGGTTAACCTTGCCACTGAATGTAAGTCGCTGACCCATTATACAAAAGGTACGCAGTCACGGAACAAGTCCGCTCCTACTGTTTGTATGCACACGGTTTCAGGATCTATTTCACTCCCCTTCCGGGGTTCTTTTCGCCTTTCCCTCACGGTACTGGTTCACTATCGGTCGATTACGAGTATTTAGCCTTGGAGGATGGTCCCCCCATATTCAGACAGGATGTCACGTGTCCCGCCCTACTTGTCGTACGCTTAGTATCACCGGTCCAATTTCACATACGGGGCTATCACCCACTATGGCTCCTATTTCCAGAGGATTCTGTTATCGGTCCGACTATCACGTACAGGCTCTTCCCATTTCGCTCGCCGCTACTTTGGGAATCTCGGTTGATTTCTTTTCCTGCAGCTACTTAGATGTTTCAGTTCGCCGCGTTCGCCTTGCATACCTATGTATTCAGTATGCAATACCCTAAAAGGGTGGGTTGCCCCATTCGGAAATCTGCGGATCAAAGTGTGTTTGCTCACTCCCCGCAGCTTATCGCAAGCTACTACGTCCTTCATCGCCTGTAATCGCCAAGGCATCCACCATGTGCACTTATTCGCTTGTCCCTATAACGTTAGCCTCTCATCATTTGCATGAGGAAAGAGCGTTACAGGAATAAGAAAGTACAACGTTGTTGCTTGTTTGTTGATACATACAATCATTACCCATCGATTTGCGTTTTACGGCAAACCAATCAATAAATAATCTTTACTTCTTCCAGATTGTTAAAGAACGAAACAGCTTTGATCGCTAAAAGATCAAATCTAAACCGGGTCTGTTTGACTGGCTTACATTTGCACTTTCGAGTAAAACTTTGGTGGAGGATGACGGGATCGAACCGACGACCCCCTGCTTGCAAAGCAGGTGCTCTCCCAGCTGAGCTAATCCCCCGGGAATTATGTACTAATTAGCTGGTAGGGCTGGTTGGACTCGAACCAACGACCCCCGCGTTATCAACACGGTGCTCTAACCAGCTGAGCTACAGCCCCAACGCGGAACTACTACGACTACTGTTTCTTCTTAATTAAACAGCCGATAAGTGTGAACATTTGATGCGTGAATCATTTCTGATTCGTGCAAACTCTAGAAAGGAGGTGATCCAGCCGCACCTTCCGATACGGCTACCTTGTTACGACTTCACCCCAGTCACGAATCCTACCGTGGTAAGCGCCCTCCTTACGGTTAAGCTACCTACTTCTGGTAAAACCCGCTCCCATGGTGTGACGGGCGGTGTGTACAAGACCCGGGAACGTATTCACCGCGACATGCTGATCCGCGATTACTAGCGATTCCAACTTCATGCAGTCGAGTTGCAGACTACAATCCGGACTACGATACACTTTCTGCGATTAGCTCCCCCTCGCGGGTTGGCGGCGCTCTGTATGTACCATTGTATGACGTGTGAAGCCCTACCCATAAGGGCCATGAGGACTTGACGTCATCCCCACCTTCCTCCGGTTTGTCACCGGCAGTCTCATTAGAGTGCCCTTTCGTAGCAACTAATGACAAGGGTTGCGCTCGTTGCGGGACTTAACCCAACATCTCACGACACGAGCTGACGACAGCCATGCAGCACCTGTGTACTGGTTCTCTTTCGAGCACTCCCTGATCTCTCAAGGATTCCAGCCATGTCAAGGGTAGGTAAGGTTTTTCGCGTTGCATCGAATTAATCCACATCATCCACCGCTTGTGCGGGTCCCCGTCAATTCCTTTGAGTTTTAATCTTGCGACCGTACTCCCCAGGCGGTCTACTTCACGCGTTAGCTGCGTTACCAAGTCAATTAAGACCCGACAACTAGTAGACATCGTTTAGGGCGTGGACTACCAGGGTATCTAATCCTGTTTGCTCCCCACGCTTTCGTGCATGAGCGTCAATCTTGACCCAGGGGGCTGCCTTCGCCATCGGTGTTCCTCCACATATCTACGCATTTCACTGCTACACGTGGAATTCTACCCCCCTCTGCCAGATTCTAGCCTTGCAGTCTCCAATGCAATTCCCAGGTTGAGCCCGGGGATTTCACATCAGACTTACAAAACCGCCTGCGCACGCTTTACGCCCAGTAATTCCGATTAACGCTTGCACCCTACGTATTACCGCGGCTGCTGGCACGTAGTTAGCCGGTGCTTATTCTTCAGGTACCGTCATTAGCAAGAGATATTAGCTCTCACCGTTTCTTCCCTGACAAAAGAGCTTTACAACCCGAAGGCCTTCTTCACTCACGCGGCATTGCTGGATCAGGCTTTCGCCCATTGTCCAAAATTCCCCACTGCTGCCTCCCGTAGGAGTCTGGACCGTGTCTCAGTTCCAGTGTGGCTGGTCGTCCTCTCAGACCAGCTACTGATCGATGCCTTGGTAGGCTTTTACCCTACCAACTAGCTAATCAGATATCGGCCGCTCCACGAGCATGAGGTCTTGCGATCCCCCACTTTCATCCTTAGATCGTATGCGGTATTAGCGTAACTTTCGCTACGTTATCCCCCACTCTAGGGTACGTTCCGATATATTACTCACCCGTTCGCCACTCGCCACCAGAGCAAGCTCCGTGCTGCCGTTCGACTTGCATGTGTAAGGCATGCCGCCAGCGTTCAATCTGAGCCAGGATCAAACTCTTCAGTTTAATCTCTGTTACTTTGCCATTTTATTGGCACCGTCTTGCGACGGGTCGCTCACTCAAAAAACTGACAGGCCACTACTTGCGTAGCGCCTATTTCATTATTTCTTGTGAACATTTGATATTTTAAGTTAGACGCCAATCCGAAGATTGACGCTGCACTTACATCAAATGCCCACACTTATCGACTGTTAATTGTTAAAGAACGGTATTCGGTGCTACTTTCGCGCTATCGACAAAGCGTTGTGTTTGTCAGCTGCGAAGAAGGAAGAGTATGAAGCATTTCACTACATCCGTCAACTCCTTCTTTTCCTGCTCATCGCCGTTTCCGGTGATCCTCAACTGCCGCAGTGACTGCGTCTCATTGGGGAGGCGAACTATAGCAAAGCGCCCCGCCAGTAGCAAGGCTTTTCCGGGGTATTTGCGGCCAACTGCTACAATTTCGCCCCCTCAACGCAAATTCGCGTCCCACCATAGAAGATTCACCATGAAACAACAAGCTCAAGGATCAGGCCTGACCCTGAAACGAGCTGGCTTTACCACTGGCTTCGGCGTACTCGCCGCCACCCTCGGTTCCGCAGTCGGTCTCGGCAACATCTGGAAATTCCCCTATCTGACGGGCGCCAATGGCGGCGCCGGCTTCCTGCTCATCTATTTACTCGCCACCTTATTAGTGGGATTGCCCGTGATGATCGCGGAAATCACCCTGGGCCGCCACGCCAAGGTCAATCCCATCTCCACCATGGAACAACTGGCACCGAAGGGCAAACCGTGGTGGCTGGTCGGCGTCATCGGCATGATCGCCGCCTTCCTGATCGTCGCGTTTTACTCGGAAGTGGTGGGCTGGGTGTTTGCGTATATCGCCAAGGCCATCGACGGCTCCATCCTCAGCAGCGACAAGCTGGTGACGGAAGCAGCCTTCGCCTCCCTGATCAGCAATCCCCTGCAGTCGCTGTTCTGGCAATGGGGCGTGCTGCTGTTTATCGGTGGCATATTGATGCTGGGCGTGACCAAGGGCATCGAGGCGATCGCCAAGAAACTCATGCCTCTGCTGTTCCTGCTGCTGCTCCTGCTCTGCGCGGTCAGCCTGTCGCTCGATAAAGCGGCCGAAGGACTGGCGTTCCTGTTCCGTCCTGATTTTTCCAAGCTGACGGCGTCCGTCGTGCTGACGGCCATGGGCCTGGCTTTCTTTAAATTGTCCGTCGGCATGGGCACGATGATGACCTATGGCAGCTATTTCCGCGACGACCAGAATATCCCTGTCACTACCCTGCGCGTGATGGCGGCCGACCTCGGTGTCTCCATGCTGGCCGGCATCGCCATCTTCCCCGCCGTGTTCACGTTTGGTTTCGCCCCCAGCGCGGGACCGTCGCTGGTGTTCATCACGATTCCGGCCGTGTTCTCGCAAATCCCGATGGGACAAGCGCTGATGGTGGTGTTCTTTATCCTGGCCGCCGTGGCCGCCACGGGCGCGATGCTGTCGCTGATGGAAGTGCCCGTGGTGATTTTTCACGAACGCTTTGGCTGGACGCGCACCAAGGCTACCGTGGTAACCATGCTGCTGCTGGCCGTGCTCGGTTCCGTATGCGCGCTGAGCAACAGCACCCTGGCGGACTTCAAGCTGTTTAATTTGAATATGTTTGATCTGTTCGACTTCGTCTCGTCGAATATCTTCCTGCCCGTGGGCGGCATCGCGATTGCCTTGTTTACCGGCTGGGCCTGGGGCAAGCAGCATTTCATCGAGGCGATCAGCAATCACGGCCAGTTGCAGAATCAAACTCTGGCGCATGTGCTGCTGTTCCTGCTGCGCTTTGTCTCGCCTGTATTGATCCTGATCGTGATGCTGAAGGGATTAAAGGTCTTCTAATCAGAGTACCCGGGTGTAGGTCTGGCGCACCAGCACCCGATCGCCGCAATCGAAATGCCACCATTCGCTGTTGATGCCGAAGAAGCCCGCCTGGAACATGGCGTCGCGCAACAAGCGGCGGTGCGCCACCTGCTCCTGCGTAATCTCCCCGCTTTCCAGCAAAGCAAGCTCCAGCGCCGGGTGTGAGCGTTCACTCAAGTCGTCAAATCCCGTGCCCATGTCCAGTTCCTGCCCATCCGGTCCCACGATGGTGATGTCGAGCGCCATGCCAAATGAGTGAATCGAGCCGCGCGACGGTTCGGCGATGTAGCCCAGCAACTCGGTTCCCTGCAGCGCATCCCACAATTGCTGCTGGACCCGCTGCGGGCGCAGGGCATCGAGCACCAATAAATGATGATCGGGGCGATGCGCGGCCAGCCAGGCCACGGCCTGTTCCAGTGCCGCGGCCGCATCGCGGTGCAGCCAGGCGCAATCGATGGGGCTGTATAAGTCGCGGCCGACGAAATTGTCGGGCGTGGCATAGCGCAAGTCGACGGCGATGCCGGCGATGCTGCTCAGGTGGCGAAATTGCGGGTCGCTGCCGACCGCTTCCAATTGCAAAATTGCAACAGACATCAGACTCCTCTTTCCAGACACTGACGCGCCGCCACGCCGATGCTGTCGGCCAGGCGCCGCGCGCCATGCGACAGCGGCGAGTGGCTCGCCGTCAATAAATACAGTTGAATCGGTATCGTGGGTGCCCAGGGACGGCGCTGCAAGCGCTCGGGTGAACCGGACGCGGCCGTAAACGGGTCGACCACGGCCATGCCGGCGCCCGCTTCCACCAGGGAACGGGCAATTTGATAGGTTTGCACCACGGTAGAAAAGACGGGGTGGATATCCTGCGCCTCGCAGGCGGCCACCACCAGTTCGCCCAGCGGATCGTTGTCCGCATGGCCGATCAGCTCGCCATTCAGGCCATGCGCCGTCAAGGGCGTGCCGCAATCGGCCGCATGCCAGGTGCCAGCCGGCGCGATCACCGTCATGACACCGTGCGCCAGCGGTTCGGCCACGATGCCCGGATGACGCGGGTCTTGCAGCGATACGGCCAAGTCCGCTTCACCGAGGCGCAGGGTATTGACGATCTCGCCCGTGTGGTGGGTAGCCAGCTGGCAACGCGTGTGGGGAAAGTCGCGCCGCCACTCGGTCATGGCAAACGGCAAGACGCTGATGGCGAGCGTCGGCGTGGAAACCAAACGGATGGTTTCCACCGCATGGCCCTTCAGGCTGGCCGCCAGGCGGCGGATGCCCAATAAATCGCGGTTGAGCTTTTCCGTCTCGACAAACAAACGGTGCGCCTCCGGCTTCGGGTACAGCTTGCCCCGCACGCGCTCGAACAGCGGCATGCCCAGCTGCAACTCGCAATGCTGCAAGACCTTGGTCACGGCCGGTTGCGAGATATGCAGCACCTGGGCGGCGCCGCTGATAGTGCCGACTTGCATGATGGCGTGAAACACTTCGATATGACGCAGCCGCATGAGCTATTCCTTTACCTTGCCGTGGCCACCTGGGCCGTCAACGTTCAGCATATAAGAAAAAGTCATGGGCTGGAACGGCTATGCTACTTTGTTGCAACAGCAGGTGTTGCAACCGCTGGGGCCGGCGTCGTCAGCACTTCCAGCAGAGCCGCCGTTTCACCATCGGGCGTGCCGTCAAACAATGTGTTGCGGTATTTCATCTGGAAGGCGATCAGCACATTGCGCGTCGCTTCATCGAAGATGCCCGTATTCGGCGTCGCATACCCATGCTGGGCCAGCTTTTTCTGGAACCAGACGGCGTCCGGCACTTGGCTCTCAAAAATAAGGCGCTGCATGGCCACGCGGTTCGCGTCCGGCCAGACGATCAGGCCAGCATCGGCCAGCTGGCGCCATGGGAACAGCGGCCCCGGGTCCTGCTTGCGCTGCGGGGCGATTTCGTTATGGCCCAGGATATTTTCCGGCGCGATGTTGTAGCGGGCCTGGATATCTTTCAGCAGCGGAATCAGCTCATCGATCTGTGCCTGCGGAAAGGGATACCAGAGGCGGCCTTCCGGCGTGTCCTTGTAGCCGGGGTTGACGATCTCGATGCCAATCGAGCTGACATTCAACTGTGTATAAGTCTTCCAGTTACTCACACCCGCGTGATTGGCCTGGCGCGATTCGTCGACCAGCACGTAAAACTTCGGCTTGTCCGTGTCGGTCAGCAAATAATGGCTGCTGACGACTTGTTCCGTCAGGATCTTGATCGAGCGGGGCAAGTCGCTGACCGTGTAATGGATGACGATGAATTTGACGCGCGGGCTCTGGCTGCGCGCCGTCAAGCTGTGGTCGAGGTGCGGCGCGGGCGTGCTACAGGCGGAGAGCAGGGCCACCAGCAGGGCGAGGGCGATTTTTTTCATGAAAGATCCATGTTCGGGTTAATAAAATAGTCAGTCTTTTCCGGCATACAAGCTGGCCGTCCTGGCCGCCAGCTTGGCCGCGGCCTCATGCGAGCGGGCAACTTTTTGCTCCATCTGCAACGATACAGGCAAAGCGGCGCGCATGGCAGCGGCAATGGCCGGGTGCAACTGCGCCGCGCGCCCCGCCAGCACCACGGGACGGGGGCCGTAGCGCGCCGTCAGGGCCAGCGCCAGGCGCGCCAGTTCCTGTCCCGCGCGCTGCAAGATGTCCAGCGCCAGCGGGTCGGTGTCCGCACTGGCGGCGACCGCCAATGCCAGGCGGCCGATGGCGCCCCGGTCCTGGCCATACATGAAGGCGCGCGACAATGACCAGTCGCTGCCGCCGATATGCGCAAACACGGCTTCGGCCATGGGCGAGCTTTGCCAGCTGCCGGGAGCCTCATCTTCGCGGCGCCAGATGTGGCGCAAGGCTTCACGGGCGATCCAGTAGCCGCCGCCGCCATCGTCGAGCAGCACGCCGCGCCCGCCCGCGCGGTGAAACACGCCATCCGTATCGATCCAGGCGGCGATCGAGCCCGTGCCAGCGTAGACCAGATAACCTTCGCCTGGTTCAAAACTGTCGCGATAGGCGATGTCGATATCGTTGCCCACGCTGACATCAGCGGCGTCCAGCGCCAGCAAAGTGGCCAGCGTTTGCGCCAGCACAGCGTCGTCGCCGCCAAAACCCGTCAAGCCCGCCACCACGGCGCGGGGCTGGCCGACGGCCAGCACGGCACGGCACAGCCCGGCAAACGTGGCGTGCACGGCTGCGCGGCCCGCATCGCTGCTCATTTGCAAGGCAGACAAGCCTTCCACGGCGCCCTCGGCCACGATGACGCCATCCGCAGTGGCCAGGGCCCAGCGCGTCTGCGTGCCGCCCGCGTCGATGCCCAGGCCCAGCACGGGCACCGCATTATTGGCTGTAGGGAAGGAAATCATGGCATTAGTGTAAAGCCAAGCTGGGCTTGCAGGCATGAAAGCTTGCGCATGTTTCATGCCTGCAGGTTATGGACTACCGTTGAACGGTCAACAATTACTTGGCGGCGGCCGTAAACGGTGCGCGCACGGTGACGCGGGGGCTTTCATTGCCGAGACGGTCCACCGCGCTGACCACCACCGCATTGACTTTACCAATGGCATCGTCGACCAGGGTCAGCTCGCCCTGCATGCCCGTGACCACGCTAAAGCGCCAGTCTTCGCCGTAGCGGGCCCAGACCGCGTACTGCGCCACGGGTTTGCCGCCGCCCGCCGTCAATTTGACGTTCAGGCTGGTGGAATCGCGGCGCAAGGCCAGCACGGGCGTACCCGGCGCTTCCTTGCCCAGCCATGGCGTGGCGGGAATCAGGGCGGGGCTTTGGTACACGGTCGCCTTGAGTTGCTCGCTGACACCCTTGCGGTTCTGCATCAGGGGCACCATGCTGAAATGCACCTGTCCATTCGCACCGGGACGCGTGCGCGTCACTTCGATCTGCTTGATGATCTCTTGCGGCGTGAAGGACTTGGCGGAATTGTCGATGCGGCTCGTATACAGACCCGGCCACACGTGGCGGCCATACGGGTTTTGCGCCAGCCAGTAGTCGAGCAGCACGCCAAACGCTTGCGGCGCCTGCGCCACGGGCCAGTACAGCTGCGGCGACAGATAATCGAGCCAGCCCTTGGACAGCCACAGTTCCGCATCCGCATACAATTTATCGTACTGGCTGAAGCCGACGATGCCGGCAGGGCGGCGGTCGGGACGGCCGATGCCGAACGGGCTGATGCCGAAGCGCACCCAGCTCTTTTCGCGGTGGATGCCGGTATACAAGGATTCGATGAGCTGGTTGACGTTCTGGCGGCGCCAGGAAGAGCGGTCCAGTTGGCCACCGGCCAGCAGATATTGCTGCCAGGAAGGCTCATCGGGAAACGGCAGTTCGCGCTTGGCGCCGCCATTGCCCGCGTCCAGCGCGGCCGTCTCGGCTCCCGCACCGGCGCCGGGCGCGTCGATCGGGTACGGATAAAAGTAATCGTCGATGTGCACGCCATCGATATCGTAGCGGCGCACCACGTCCAGTACCACGTCCGTCGTGTGCTTCGAGGCGGCGGCATCGCCCGGGTCCATCCACAGGTAGCGGCCGTATTGCTTGACGGACGCCGGGTTGGTGGAGGCGAAACTGTCGCGCGCCAGCGGCGACTTGGCCGTCGCGTGACGGGCCCGGTACGGGTTGAACCAGGCGTGCAATTCCAGGCCGCGCGCATGCGCCTGCGCCACCCAGAAGGCCAGCGGGTCATACATGGGCAATGGCGGCTGGCCTTGCTTTCCGGTCAGGTATTCCGACCACGGCTCCAGTTGCGACGGGTAAATCGTATCGGCGCTGGGCCGCACCTGCAGCACAATCGCGTTCAGATTCAAGGACTTGGCGCGGTCGAGGATGGCGATCGCCTCGGCTTGCTGCTTGGCGACCGGCAAATTGCTGCGGCTGGGCCAGTCGATATTGGCGACCGTCGAGACCCAGGCGGCGCGGAACTCGCGCGGCGCCGGCGGCGGCACTTCGCCCGTGATGTGCTGCACGGGCGGCACGGCCGGCAAGCCCGCGTCGCCCGGCGTCACTGCGGAGGGCATTTTGGTGCTGGTGCAGCTGCTGAGCAATGTGGCGGTGGCCAGCGCGGCCAGCACGCCAGCCGTGGCGCCCAGGCGTTTTTTCAAAGTAGACAACAAAACAATTCCTTGCAGTGGTGAAGCGCAGGTCTATCGGTGCGGGCATTTTACTGTGCGCCCGCCATCCTTGCGGGCGCACAGTTCAAAAGAATCAGGCCTCGGCCTTCTTGCCGAATTCGGGATCGATCTTGACCAGCGCGGCCATGATGAAAGCAGGAATGGTGGCGATGCAGACCCAGATGAAGAAGTGCTGGTAACCAAGCATTTGCTGTATCCAGCCGCTGGCCATGCCGGGCAACATCATGCCCAGGGCCATGAAACCCGTGCAGATGGCGTAATGGGCCGTTTTATGCGCGCCATCGGAGACCATGATCATGTACAACATGTAGGAAGCGAAACCGAAGCCATAGCCGAATTGCTCAAGCGCAATGCCGCCAGCGATTACATAGATGCTGCTGGGCAAGGCGCTGGCCAGGTAGACGAAGACCAGGTCGGGCAAGTGGACGGACAGCACCATGATCCACAAACAGCGTTTCAAGCCGAAGCGGGAAATGATGAATCCTCCCAGCAAGCCGCCGAGGGTCAGGGCGATCACGCCGATGGTGCCGTAGACCAGGCCCACCTGTTCCGTGCTCAGGCCCAGGCCGCCCTTGGCGACGGGGTCGAGCAGGAAGGGCGCGGCCAGTTTGAGCAGTTGCGCTTCGCCGAGGCGGAACAGCAGCAAAAAGCCCAGGATGACGACAATATCCTTCTTCTTGAAGAAGGCGGCAAAGGTGGCGATGAATTCTTGCAGCGGGGAAATACCCGCTTCCTGGATGCTGGGGCGGTCGTCCTGCGGTTTCGGCAGAATAAAGTAGTGGTACAGGAAGAGGGCGATGAACAGTCCCGCCAGAATCGCGAACACGACGGACCAGGCCAGTTGCACATTGCCCGTCGCATGCGTCAGGTAGCCGGCAAGAAACACCAGGCCGCCCTGGCCGGCGATCATCGCCAATCGGTAAAAGGTGCTGCGCACGCCGACGAAGGCCGCCTGCTGATGCTCTTCCAGGCCCAGCATATAAAAGCCATCGGCGGCAATGTCATGCGTGGCGGAACTGAAGGCCATCAGCCAGAAGATGGCCAGGCTGATCTGGAAAAAATGCGGCAGCGACGTGGTCAGGGCCACCAGCGCCAGCGCGGCGCCAATCACCAGCTGCAAGCCGACGATCCAGAAGCGCTTGGTGCGGTACATATCGATGAAGGGCGACCACAGGGGCTTGATGACCCATGGCAAGTACAACCAGCTGGTATACAGCGCGATATCGGTATTCGAAAAACCGTAGTTCTTGTACATGATCACGGACAAGGTCATGACCACGACATAGGGGATACCCTGGCCGAAATACAGGGAAGGGATCCACAACCACGGCTTATTTGACGGCTTATTCGCGCGCGCCGGGGCGGTTTGTTTCACTAGCTCCATACATCCTTCTTGGTCTCCCAGACAGAAGAATGCCGCGCCATCGGATCACGCCGCCAGTGCCGCCCGCACACTGCCGTCCGCGCCGGCCAACAATGCCTGTGCCTGGTTTGTGTTGATTTTTTTGATCAAGGCAACGATCGCCACCTTGACGTGATAGTGGCATTGCTCCAGCACAGCCCTGGCCTGCATTTCGCTGGCACCGGTGGCATGCATGGTCAGACGCACCGCCCGCCAGATCAGCTTGGCGTTGGTCGGCTTCAAGTCTACCATCAAGTTTCCGTAAGTTTTGTGCAAACCCACCATCAGGGCGCTGGAAATCGTGTTCAGGGTGATTTTTTGCGCCGTGCCCGCTTTCAGACGCGTGCTGCCGGAAATGACTTCCGTGCCCGTGTCGAGCACGATGCCGCATTGCGCCTCGTGCGCCACGGGGGCGCCCACATTGTTGGCGATGCCGATCGTCAAGGCGCCTGCCGTGCGCGCAGCCAGCAGCGCGCCCAGCACATACGGCGTGGCGCCGGAGGCGGCAAGCAGGATCACCACATCGTTGACCTGCGGTTGCAAGGCCAGCAAATCCCGCTCGCCTTGCTGTACATCATCTTCCGCCCCTTCGACGGCCACAAACATGGCGCCGGCACCGCCGGCGAGGATGGCGACGGCCCGCTCGGGCGGCCAGGAAAACGTGGGATTGAGTTCCACGCTGTCGAGTACGCCCAGGCGGCCCGAGGTGCCGGCCCCCACATACAGCAAGCGTCCGCCGGCCGCGATGCGGGGCAGGGCAGCCGTGATGGCGGCAGCAATGTCGGGCGAGGCCAGCCGCACGGCTTCGACGGCCCAGAACTGGTCATCGACCAGCGCCGCCACCAGTTGCTCCACCGGATACAGGTCCAGGTCCGGATGCCGCCGGCTCGGGGTTTCAGTTTTCAACATGATTTCAGAACATAGTTGAACGTGAAACCAGTTTAATACCGATGTGCAAGATCAGCCATGAAAGCTTGGCGGGCGTGCATAACGGGAGTTTATGGCTGGCGCAGGAACGTGGCATATTACTTGTACTTCGATACGCTCCCATTTGTGTCTATACTTCGATTCGACGCCCTAATCCACGACACGCCCCATGATCGCTCGCCAATTGCTGTTCCTGTTTAGCGCCCTGGGCGCCATCAACGGCATTTTTCTGGCCGTCTATTTTTTCAGCCGTCGGCCTCGCTGCCTGGCCGACTGCATGCTCGGTGCATTGCTGCTTGCCGTCGGAGTGCGCACCGCCAAATCCGCCTTCCTCTACTTCAATCCGGCGATCGCCATCGAATTCCGACAGCTGGGCCTGTCGGCCTGCCTGCTGATCGGTCCCCTGACCTATCTCTATGTGCGCTCTTTCCTGGCCGGACGTGCACAACTGCCTGCCGGACCACAATGGCGCTGGCATCTGGGCTTGTCCTTCCTGCTGATAGGCATAGGCGTTGCCTTTCCATATTCCGCGTATCGTCCTGCGTGGGACCTGTCGAGTCATGCCATTCACGTGTTATGGCTAGGCTACCTGCTGGCAACTGCCAGGCTGCTGTGGCAAAGCCGCCATGCATGGCTGAACGACGGACAGCGGATGGCCACCAGCAGCGTGCTACTGCTGAGCGTCTTTGCAGGCAGCTGTGTCATGCTGGCGGCGTACGCGAGCACGCCGTTCACGTCCTATATTGTCGGTGCCTTGTCGTTCACCTTCTCGCTGCATGTCGCGGTCATGGTCTTTCTGCTGAGAAAGGAAACCTCGACGCTTGCCGACCCCAGGCAGAAATACCAGAATAGCCGCCTGACGCACGAAGATGGACTTGCCGTGCTCGCGGCGCTGGAACAACAGATGAGCGGGCAACAATCCTATCTGAATCCGAACCTGACCCTGGCCCAGCTGGCCAAGCGGGCGGGATGCACGCAGGCGCAGGTGTCGCAAGTACTGAATGACCGGCTGAGCAAAAGCTTCAACACCTACGTCAACGAATACCGTATCGCCGAAGCGAAACAGCTATTGACCGACGAGCCGCAACTGAACATGGATATCGTTGCCGAGCGCTGCGGGTTCAATTCCAGTTCCACCTTCTACTCCACCTTCAAGAAAGTTGCTGGGCAGACACCCGCCAGCTTCCGCGCCCAATCTGGCCAGGCGGCCAGGCCTGTTTCCGCGTAAAACCGCTCCGGAATCGCCATTCCGGAGTCTGACATCGTGTTTGGCGACATCCATTCCCCTGCATTTCGATAACTTATCGACCACCAGCGACCTGAAATAGTCGTTGCTCCGATAAACGTCGTTCTCCATGCAGGGTAAATCCATGATTCAATTTTTAATGCGCACGCTACTCGCCTGTTGCTTGCTCAGCAGCGCCGCCGCCGGCACCGCCGCCACCGCAGACCAGGACGAAAATGCCATCCGGGAGACCGTGCACTTGTATCTGCACGGCACCAGCTTCAACGTACCGGACGAGATCAACCAGGCCTTCCATGCTACCGCCCGCCTTTACCTCGACGGTAAAAACGGTGCGGAATGGGAGTTGAGCGGTCCGGAATACGCCAAACTCTTTTCCCAGGAGAAAAAAGGGCAATTCAATGGGCGCCACGGACGACTGATCAAGGTGGAAGTGAGCGGCAAGGTGGCCAGCGCCAAGGCCGAGATCCACATTCCCCAGCAAGGCGTGCGCTATGTGGATGTGTTTCTGTTGAAAAAGATCGCCGGCCACTGGAAGATCATCAGCAAGTCGGCCGATCGCGAGCCGGCAGCTCCGCGCCAGGCACGCAAGGTGCTGCTGGTCGTGTCGAATGTGCATCAATATCCGGGCACAAAGGTTAACGCAGGCAATAATTTTCCCGAGCTGGCGTATACCTACGACGCCTTTCGCAAAGCAGGGTACGCGGTCGACTTCGTCAGTCCCGACGGTGGCGCCATTCCTTTGGAAATGATCGTCACGTCGGACGAGTTGCTCAAGAAGCATCTGTACGACAGTGATTTCATGTGGGCACTGGCCCATACCAAACCCGTCGCCGAGGTCAGGGCAGACGAGTATGCGGGCATGGCTTTCGTCGGCGGCGGCGCGGCCATCGTCGGCGTCCCGGACAACCAGCCGCTGCAGGACATCGCTGTGCGCATCTATGAACGACAAGGTGGGGTGATCGCAGCCATCTGCCATGGCACCGAGGGCATCAAGAACCTGAAGCTCAGCGACGGTACTTTCCTCATCCAGGGCAAGGTGCTCACCTCGTTCCCCGATGCGTTTCTCAACAAGGAATCACCGGTCTACAAGGCCTATCCCTTTTCGGCGGAAGCGAGCATCAAGCGCCATGGCGGCATCTTCAGGCACGGGGCCAACGGACAGAGCCACGTCGAGGTCGATGGCCGGCTGGTGACCGGCATGAGCTGGGAGTCGTCCGTCGGCGTGGCCGAATCCATGATCCGCCTGCTCGAACAGTAGATTTATGGCGCGCGGCGCATTTCGGCGACAAAGTCGTAATGGTCGCTGCGGCAATACGAATGCGTCAGTTCCACCGCTTCGCCCGACTCCAGGTAGGCGATGCGCGTGATGAACAGCACGGCCTGGCCATCGGGGATACCCAGTTGCTTGGCCAGCACGTCCGTCGCATTCATGGCGCGGATGTGCTGCAAGGCGCGCACGGGGGCCTTCTTGATGCTGTTCAAGTATTCGTACAGCGAATCGCCCACGGCGGCCGGGTCCGGCACCACGCTGAAGGGCAGCACGCTCACTTCATACGCCATCACCACGTCGTCAGCCAGGCGCAAGCGTTCGAGGCGCGCTACTTTCGTGTTCTGCGCCAGGCCCAGGCTCAGCTGTTCATCGCTGCTGGCGATGACGACTTCGCGCTTGAGCCAGCGCGAGCCGGGGCGGTAGCCGCGCTGCTGCAGCTGCTCGGAAAAGCTCGACAGGTTCGACAGCGGCTGCTCGATGCGCGGGGCAATATAGTTGCCCGAACCACGGCGGCGCACGACGAGGCCTTGCTCGACGAGCTGGTCGATGGCCTTGCGGGCAGTCACGCGCGATACGTCGAGCAGTTCGGACAGGGTACGTTCAGAGGGCAGGGCCTGGTCTACCTGGTAGCGGCCATTGCGTACGTCATCGCTCAGCTTGCGGGCGATCTGCATATATAAAGGCGAATTGTCATTTAAATCGACCTTGAGTTCTACGCTGGTCTGGCTCATACAGTTCTCCTTGTCCTCCTAGTGTAATAGCGATGGCGCTTGCGCGTAGCCCATCCACCTATGAATAAATGGAAAATGACCATAAATAACGGTTATACATTTAAAAAAACAATGTTTTACCGTACGTATAGCTTTGCATTATAGATAAATAAGCAATTTTCATTGGCGTAGTCAAGCATCCCCCCCTATGCTGGCAAGGCGTCCATCCACCATGACACAGGGAAAGCATGATCAACAAAATGACGGGTTTGCTGGGCCTGCTACTGCTGGGCACGACCTGGACGGCACTGGCCACCCCGCCCGGCAGCGGCACTGAGCCACGCGTGCCACAGGCACAGCAGCGCGCGCTCGATGCGGCGCTGGCCGCCATCGTCGATGACCCGGCCCATCCGCTGGCCAGCCTGTCCGTGCTGGCCATCCGCCACGGCAAGGTGTCGTATCAGCAGCAATTTGGCTACCGGCACATCGGCGCCACGCCGGCGCAGCATTTGCCGGTGACGCCGGCCACGCTGTTTCGCATCGCCTCGGTATCGAAGATGATGACCACTGTGGGCCTGATGCGGCTGGTCGAGCAGGGCAAGCTGAGCCTGGACCAGGACGTGGGCATCTATCTGGGCTTTTCCCTGCGCAACCCGCATTTCCCTCAGCAAGCCGTGACCTTGCGCAGCTTGCTCAGCCACACTTCCTCGCTGCGCGACGCGGGCGGCTATGCCTGGGGCCCCGAACGCAGCTTGCGCGACGTGTTTACGGCCGGCGGCGACCTCATGTGGGATGCGGCCATGCCGCCAGGCCGCTATTTCACGTATTCCAATCTGAACTGGGGAGTCATCGGCACCGTGATGGAAAAAGTCACGGGCGAGCGCTTCGACTTGCTGATGCGCCGTCTGCTGCTCGATCCCCTCGATGTGCGCGGCGGCTACCACCCGGCGGCCTTCCCGGCGGCGGACGTGGCGAACACGGCCACCCTGTACCGCAAGCGCACCTTGGAGACGGAACAGTGGCAGCCGCACGGCCCCTGGATCGCCCAGGCCGATGATGTTTACCAGCGTCCACCCGCCGTGCCCGCTGGTCTCGCCAACTATGTGATCGGCAGCAACGCCACCGTCTTCAGTCCCACGGGCGGCTTGCGCATTTCCGCCGCTGACTTGGGCAAGATCATGCAAATGCTGCTCGACGGTGGGCGCTACCAGCATCAGCAGTTGTTGCAGCCGGCCAGCATCGCCCTGATGTTTGCCCGGCAATGGCAGCTGGCGCCCGATGGCGGCAATGGCAACAGCGAGCGGGGCCTGTACCGCGCCTGGGGCCTGGGCAACCAGCAGTTCGATGCCGTGGCGGGGCAGGGCAATAGCCTGGTCGAGGGCGCCAGTTTCACGGCCGTGGGCCACCTGGGCGACGCGTATGGCCTCGTCTCCGCCTTCGTGCTCGATTTCAAGAACAGGAATGGCATGGTGATGCTGGTGGGCGGCGCGGGCAGCGATCCCGCGCAATATCCCGGCACGTATTCCGCCATGGGGCGCAGCGAGGAGTTGATCCTCACGGCGCTCTACCATGGTGCGATTGCCAACAATCAATCCCTGCCTTGAAATGGTGCATTCCTGAAAGTTATGGCTGCACCATGATGTTTCATTGGCTGCCTTGGCGGCCAGCCTCTAAGCTCTTCCCGAATGCTCCCGCACCATGGGAGCGCAACGCAGCGAGGCAACATGCAGCAACACGTCATCATCATCGGCGGCGGCGTCGTCGGTCTGACATCGGCCTGGTGGCTGGCCGAGGCCGGCTACAAGGTCACGGTACTGGAACGCAATGAACAAGTGGCGATCGCCGCCAGCTACCGCAATGGCGGCCAGCTCAGCTATCGCTATGTGGCACCGCTGGCAGACGCGGGCGTCCCCCTGAAAGCCCTGCAATGGCTGCTGCAGAAAGATGGCCCGCTGCGCTTCCGGCCCGAGGCCGACTGGCGCCAGTGGCGCTGGATGGCCAGTTTCTTGCGTAATTGCAACAGCGCCAGCAATGCCCGCACGACGGCCAAGCTGCTGCAACTGGGAGAATTAAGCCGCGCCGGCATGGCGCAGCTGGAACTGAGCGTGCCGCCCGAGGCGTATGCCTGGCGCGATGCGGGCAAACTCATCGTCTACCGCTCGCCCGCCATCTTTCAGCGGGCCGTGGCCCGGCCCGAGTCGGAAGAAGCGCGCATCGTCTTGTCGCCACAGGAAGCGGTGCAGCGCGAACCGGCGCTGGCCGCCTTGCAAGGCTCCCTGGCGGGCGGCATCTTTACCGAGGGCGAGGCGGTGGCCGATTGCCACGCCTTTTGCCTGGCGCTGGAAACGCGCCTGCTGCAGCACCCGAATTGTTCGCTCATATTAAAAGGCGAGGCGCGCCGCCTCGTCACGCACAAGGGCAGGATCACGGGCGTCGACACCAGCCTGGGCCTGTTGCAGGCGGATCACTATGTGCTGGCGGCGGGCATCCAGAGCCGCGACCTGGCCGCCACGGCGGGCGTCTACCTGCCCCTGTACCCGCTGAAGGGCTACAGCCTGACGGCGCCCATCCGCGCGCAAGACCGGGCGCCCGAGATCAGCATCACGGATTTTGAGCGCAAGGTGCTGTATGCGCGCATTGGCAGCGACCTGCGCGTGGCCGCCATGGTCGACATGGTGGGCGCCGACAACAGCATCGATTGGGACCGCATCGCCGGCCTGACGCGGCTGGCGCGCGAAGCCATGCCGCACGGCGCCGACTACGACCAGGCCACGGCCTGGGCCGGCCTGCGCCCCGCCACGCCGAACAGCGCGCCGCTGGTGGGCGCCAGCACCTACGCCAACCTGTGGCTCAACGTGGGCCACGGCCCGCTGGGTTTTACGTTTGCCGCCGGCACGGCGCGCATCCTCGCCGATCTCATGGCCGGCAAGGCGCCGCCGTTTGCGCTGGACTTCCTCAGCCCGAAAAAGTAGCTGGCCAAGGCGGCGCGCACGCGCCGCTGCCGATATGACGGATAATTGCGGAACTTTCCTGTTCCCCTATCCGCGTCCGCATGCCCACACCCTCGACATCTGCCGCCTGCCCCTGTGGCGGCGCCTCCTACGCCAGCTGCTGCGGCCCGTATATCGCGGGCGACGCCTTGCCGCCCACGGCCGAAGCTTTGATGCGTTCGCGCTACACGGCGTTCACCTTGCGCGACGAGCCCTATCTGCGCGCCACCTGGCATGCCAGCACCCGTCCCACCGACGCTTTATTTGCCGAAGAAGAAAAAGTCCACTGGCTGGGACTTGAGGTAAAATCTGCTTTACGTTTACGTCAACGTAAAGCAGTATCAGCAGATCAAGCCGAAGAGATACACCGCGACAGCGTGGAATTCGTGGCCCGCTACAAGGTCAACGGCCGCGCGCACCGCCTGCATGAAGTGAGCCGCTTCGTGCGCGAGGCGGGTGACGGTGGCATGCGCTGGTTTTATCTCGACGGCAGTTTTCCCGAATAGCGCGACCCGAGAGACCGGGCGATCATAAAAAGGAACCGCAATGCCGCACATCGAAAGCAAACTCAATCCGCGCAGTGAAGATTTCAAGGCCAATGCCGCAGCCATGCAAGCCATCGTCGACGATTTGCGCGACAAGGTGGAAAAGATCGCGGCTGGCGGCGGCGAAGCGGCGGCCGCCAAGCACCTGGCGCGCGGAAAGCTGCTGCCGCGCGACAGAGTGCAGATGCTGCTCGATCCCGGCACGCCCTTCCTCGAGTTTTCCCAGATGGCGGCCTACGCCATGTACCAGGACGCCAAGGGCGTCGATGCGGCGCCTTCCGCCGGCATCATCACCGGCATCGGCCGCGTCTCGGGCCAGGAATGCGTCATCGTCTGCAACGACGCCACCGTCAAGGGCGGCACGTATTACCCGATGACGGTGAAAAAGCATTTGCGCGCCCAGGAAATCGCCGACCAGAACAACCTGCCCTGCATCTACCTGGTCGACTCGGGCGGCGCCAACCTGCCGAACCAGGACGACGTCTTCCCCGACCGCGACCATTTCGGCCGCATCTTCTACAACCAGGCGAACCTGTCGGCCAAGGGCATCCCGCAGATCGCCGTGGTGATGGGCTCTTGCACGGCGGGCGGCGCGTATGTGCCGGCCATGAGCGACGAATCGATCATCGTCAGGGAGCAGGGCACGATTTTCCTCGGCGGCCCGCCGCTGGTGAAAGCGGCGACCGGTGAAGTGGTGACGGCGGAAGACCTCGGTGGCGGCGACGTGCACACGCGCTTGTCCGGCGTGGTTGACCACCTGGCGCAGAACGATCTGCATGCGCTGTCGCTGGCGCGCACCATCGTCTCGAACCTGAACCGTAAAAAACCGCAGCAGATGGCGCTGCGCGAATCCGTCGAACCGGCATACCCGACACAGGAACTGTATGGCGTGATCCCCGTCGATACGCGCAAGCCCTTCGATGTACGCGAAGTGATCGCGCGCATCGTCGACGGCAGCGATTTCGACGAATTCAAGGCCCGCTACGGCACCACCCTGATCTGCGGCTTCGCGCATATCTATGGCGTCAAAGTCGGCATCATCGCCAATAACGGCATCTTGTTCTCCGAATCGGCGCTGAAAGGCACGCATTTCATCGAATTGTGCTGCCAGCGCAAGATCCCGCTCGTCTTCCTGCAAAACATCACGGGCTTCATGGTGGGCCGCAAGTACGAAAACGAAGGCATCGCCCGCAATGGCGCCAAGATGGTCACGGCCGTGGCCACGGCCGCCGTGCCGAAATTCACGGTGATCATCGGCGGCAGCTTCGGCGCCGGCAATTACGGCATGTGCGGCCGCGCGTTCTCTCCGCGTTTCATGTGGATGTGGCCGAATGCGCGCATTTCCGTCATGGGCGGCGACCAGGCCGCGTCCGTGCTGGCCACCGTCAAGCGCGACGGCATCGAGGGCAAGGGCGGGCAGTGGAGCGCGGACGAGGAAGCGGCCTTCAAGCAGCCGATCAAGGATCAATACGAACATCAGGGCCACCCGTACTATGCCACCGCGCGCCTGTGGGACGACGGCGTGATCGACCCGGCCGACACCCGCATGGTGCTGGGCCTGGGGCTGTCGGCCGCCTTGAACGCGGAAATCCCGGACACGAAGTTCGGCGTATTCCGCATGTAAGGAGGGAGAAAATCATGGAATTTGAAACCTTAAAGCTGGTCATCGAGGGCAATGTCGCCACCGTGACCCTGAACCGCCCGGACGTGCGCAACGCCTTCAACGAGACGACGATCGCCGAACTGGCGCGCGCCTTCGAAGGCCTGGGGCGCAGCGACATGGTGCGCGCCATCGTGCTGGCCGCGAATGGCGCGGCCTTTTGCGCCGGTGCGGACTTGAACTGGATGAAGAAGATGGCAGGCTATACGCATGCCGAAAACCAGGCCGACGCGCTGCAGCTGGCGCAGATGCTGCGCACGATTTACCTGTGTCCCAAGCCCGTCGTGGCGAAGATCCAGGGCGACTGCTATGCGGGTGGCATGGGCCTCGTCGCCGCATGCGATATCATTCTGGTTGCGGAAGACGTGCATTTCTGCCTGAGCGAAGTGCGGCTGGGACTGATCCCGGCCACTATTTCACCGTATGTCATCAAGGCCATGGGCGAAAACGCGGCACGCCGCTATTTCCTGACCGCAGAGCGATTCTCTGCACAGGAAGCGCTGCGCATCGGCTTTGCCCACGAGGTAGTCGAGGCAAGCGCGCTGGACGCGAAAACCTTTGACGTGCTCAAAGCGCTGACGGGCAACAGCCCGCACGCCGTGGCGCAAGCAAAAACGCTGGTGCGCGAAATCGTTGGCCAGCCGGTCGATGACGCGCTGCTGGCGGACACCGCCGAGCGCATCGCGCACATCCGCGCCTCGGAGCAGGGCCGCGAAGGCGTGCAATCGTTCCTCGACAAGCGCAAGCCGAGTTGGCTCATGGGCTAGTTAATAGTCCAAAGCTCATGGACTAAGAATATCATTGGAGCAGTTTTGAAAGCAGAAAAACAATCGGGCTGGGTCGAACGCAGTCTGCGCAGCGTGTGGCATCCGTGCACGCAAATGCAGCATCACGAGACTGTACCGCTCATCCCCGTCAGCCATGGCCGCGGCGCCTGGCTGTATGACCACGAAGGCCGACGCTACCTGGACGCCATCAGCTCCTGGTGGGTGAACCTGTTCGGCCACGCCAATCCGCGCATCAATGCGGAACTCAAGGACCAGCTGGACCGCCTGGAACACGCCATGCTGGCCGGTTTCACGCATGCACCGGTGGTCGAACTGTCGGAAAAGCTGTCGGCATTGACGGGCGGCGTACTCGGTCACAGCTTTTACGCGTCCGACGGGGCCTCGGCCGTGGAAATCGCCCTGAAAATGAGCTTTCACGCCTGGCGCAACAGCGGCAAGAGTGACAAGCAGGAATTCGTCTGCCTGAAGGGCAGCTACCACGGCGAAACCATCGGCGCGCTGGCCGTCACGGACGTCGCCCTGTTCAAGGATGCCTACGGCCCCCTGCTGCGCGCCACGCAGACGGTGATGTCGCCCGACTTCCGCCAGGCAGCTGAAAACGAAACGGCGCAGGACGTGGCGCGCCGCGCGGCCGCCGAAGTTGAGCAGCTGTTTCAGGAAAAAGCCGACAAGATTGCCGCCATCATCATCGAGCCGCTGGTGCAATGCGCCACCGGCATGGCCATGCATGACCCGCTGTACCTGTCGCTGGTGCGCGCCCTGTGCGACCGTTATCACGTCCATTTGATCCTCGATGAAATCGCCGTCGGCTGCGGCCGCACGGGCACTTTCTTTGCGTGCGAACAGGCCGGCATCTGGCCCGACTTCGTCTGTCTGTCGAAGGGCATCAGCGGCGGCTATTTGCCCCTGTCCCTCGTGATGACGCGCGAAGACATCTATCAAGCGTTCTACAGCACCGACGTGCGGCGCGGCTTCTTGCATTCGCACTCGTACACGGGCAACCCGCTGGCCTGCCGCGCAGCGCTGGCGACCCTGGCCATCTTCGAGGAAGACGACGTGCTGGTGGCCAACCGGGTGCGCGCCGCCAAGATCACGCGCGCCCTGGCGCCGCTGGCGCAGCATGAGCGCGTAAAACACTTCCGCCAGCAGGGCATGATCTGGGCATTCGATGCCGTCGATGCGGCGCCCGATTTTTCGCGCCGCTTCTTCAGCACGGCGCTGGAACACGAACTGCTGATGCGTCCCATCGGCTCCACCGTCTACCTGATGCCGCCATATATCCTCGACGACGAGGAAATCGCGGGCCTGGGCCAGCAGACGCTGGCCGTCTTCAACACAGTGATCGGGGCCTGAGATGGAACTGATCGCGCGATTACAACAGCAGCTGCAAGGGCTGGAAGAGCGTAGCCTGATCCGCCGCCGCCGCACCGTCGACACGCCGTGCGCGCCGCGCCTGACGGTGGACGGACGCGACATGCTGGCCTTTTGCAGCAATGACTACCTGGGCCTGGCGTCGCATCCGCGCATCGTCGCCGCGCTGAAAGAGGGCGCCGACCTGTATGGCGCCGGCAGCGGCGCTTCGCACCTGATCAGTGGCCACAGCCGCGCCCACGCGCAGCTGGAAGAACGGCTGGCCGCTTTCGTCGGCGCCAACCTGGAGCAGGCGCGCGCCCTGTATTTCTGCACCGGCTACATGGCTAATCTGGCTGTGCTGACGGCCCTGGCGGCGGGCGATGCGGACACGGAGATTTTTTCGGAAGCGCTGAACCACGCCTCGCTGATCGACGGCACGCGCCTGGCCCGCGTCAAGACGCGCGTGTATCCGCATGCGGACCTCGATGCCCTGGCGGTCCTGCTGGCGGACAGCAAAGCCAAAACCAAAATCGTCGTCACCGACAGCATCTTCAGCATGGATGGCGACCTGGCGCCGCTGCCCGCGCTGCTGGCCCTGTGCGAGCAGTACGGCGCCTGGCTGGTGGTCGACGATGCGCACGGTTTCGGCGCGCTGGGCGAGAATGGCCGCGGAGCGCTGGAACACTTCGACCTGCATTCGCCGCACCTGGTCTACGTGGGCACCCTGGGCAAATCGGCCGGCGTGGGTGGCGCTTTTGTTTGCGCGCACGAAGCCGTGATCGACACGCTGATCCAGAAGGCGCGCCCCTACATCTTCACCACGGCGGCCGCGCCCGCGCTCGCGCATGCGCTCTTGGCCAGCCTGGACATCATCGCCGGTGACGAAGGAAAACAACGTCGCAGGCACCTGGCGGCGCTGGTGGCGCAATGGAACGAGGGCTTGCAACTGCAACACTGGCAAGCCTTGCCATCACTGTCCGCCATCCAGCCCGTCATCATCGGCGACAACGCGGACATGCTGGCCGTCGCCGCCCAACTCTACCAGCAGGGACTGTGGGTCGGCGCCATCCGCCCGCCCACCGTGCCAGCCGGATCGGCGCGCCTGCGCGTGACCCTGTCGGCCGGCCACACGGCGCAGGAAGTGGCGCAATTGATCAATGCAATCAACACCCTGGAAAGGACACGCCATGAGCCTTGATGACCCTATCGTGGCGGCAGTGCTGGCGGACCTGGCGCCGGCCGTGCAGCCGGCTCCGGCCACTGCCGGCCTGCCATCGCGCTTTGCCTGTTTCGTCACCGGCACGGACACGGAAATCGGCAAGACCTTGACCTCGTCGGCCCTGCTGCACGCGCTGGTGGCGCGCGGCGTGCGCGCCTGCGGCATGAAGCCCGTCGCCGCCGGCGCCGAGATGCGCGACGGCGAACTGCATAATGAAGACGCCGACAGCCTGATCGCCGCCGGCAACGTCACCATGCTGCGCAATATCACCACGCCCTACATGCTGAAGGAGCCGGCCGCGCCGCACATCGCCGCCGCGCTCGAAGGCGTCAGCATCGAGTCGGTGCCGATCCTGGCCGCCTACCTGGAAATTGCCGCCGCCTCGGACGCGGTCGTGGTCGAAGGCGTGGGTGGTTTCCGCGTGCCGCTGTCGCCCGGCTTTGATTCGGCCGACCTGGCGCAGCAGCTCGACCTGCCCGTGATCCTGGTGGTCGGCATGCGTCTGGGCTGCATCAGCCAGGCCTTGCTGACGCTGGAAGCCATCGAAGCGCGCGGCCTGACGGTGATCGGCTGGGTCGCCAACACCCTGGAAGTGGAAATGCGCTTCCTCGACGAAAATATCGATGCGCTGATCGAGCGCATCCCGGCGCCGCTGCTGGGCAAGGTACCGCGCCTGGCGCAACCGAGCGCGCAAGCGGCGGCGGCGTATCTCGATTTCACCGGCTTGCCGAACTGGCCGGCGCAGCATCCCAACACTTAAAACGTATCCAAAAAATAGAAGCGAAGGAATCACATGTCTCACGTCCAAGAAGCAACAAAAACCGTCGAACTGCACCGCCCTGCGGCGCGCATCACCGTGCCGGAAGCGGCCACCTGGCCCGTCGCCGATGTACTGGCCCTGTTCGACCTGCCATTCAATGACCTGATGTTCAAGGCCCAGCAAACCCACCGCATCAACTTCCCCGATGGCGACGTGGAACTGGCGACCCTGTTATCGATCAAGACGGGCGGCTGCGAAGAAGACTGCGGCTACTGCCCGCAAGCTGCCCGCTATGACACGGGCGTGGAAGCGAAAAAAATCCTCGACATCGACACGGTGCTCGACGCGGCGCGCCAGGCGAAAGCCAATGGCGCCACGCGCTTCTGCATGGGCGCCGCCTGGCGCAGCCCGAAAGAGCGCGACATGGAAAAAGTCGAAGAGATGGTGACCAAGGTGAAGGCGCTGGGCCTGGAAACCTGCGCTACTTTGGGCATGCTGGAAGAGGGACAAGCGGACCGCCTGAAAAACGCGGGCCTGGACTTCTACAACCATAACCTCGACACGGCGCCCGAGTTCTACGACAACGTCATCTCCACGCGCGAATACCAGGACCGCCTGGACACTTTGGGCCGCGTGCGCGAAGCAGGCTTGAAAGTGTGCTGCGGCGGCATCGTCGGCATGGGCGAAACGCGTCTGCAGCGCGCGGGCCTGATCGCCCAGCTGGCCAATTTGAATCCGTATCCGGAATCGGTGCCCGTCAACCATCTGGTACAGGTGGAAGGCACGCCTTTGTTCGGCCTGGAAGCGCTCGATCCATTTGAATTCGTGCGCACGATCGCCGTGGCCCGCATCACCATGCCGAAGGCGCGCGTGCGTTTGTCGGCGGGCCGCCGCCAGATGGGCGAAGCCGTGCAAGCGATGTGCTTCCTGGCTGGTGCCAATTCCATCTTCTACGGCGACAAGCTGCTCACCACCGACAACCCGGAAGCGGAAGACGACCGCGTCTTGCTGGGTAAGCTGGGCCTGCAGACGCGCGGCGCCATGCTGGACTCGGTACAGAAAGAGAAGTGCGGCTGCTGATGACAGCCTTGTCGGGTTACGCCGTGCCGGCTAACCCGACCTACGATATCCAGCCTCACCATGCGTAGGTCGGTTTAGCGCGTTGCGCGTAAACCGACAAACCAGCAGACAAGGTCCGCCAAGAGACAGCTGCCCCTTTTTGAGAGAATAGAGAGAGACCATGTTCACTAAAATCCTGATCGCCAACCGCGGCGAAATCGCTTGCCGTGTCGCCGCTACCGCGCGCCGCATGGGCATCCACACCGTCGCCGTGTATTCGGAAGCGGACGCCAACGCCAAGCACGTCGCCGTGTGCGACGAAGCCGTCCTGATCGGCCCCGCGCCGGCCAAGGAAAGCTATCTGTGCGGCGACAAGATCATCGCCGTGGCGCTGGCCACTGGTGCCCAGGCGATCCACCCTGGCTATGGCTTTTTGTCCGAGAACGCCGACTTTGCCGACGCCTGCCACGCTGCGGGCCTGGTCTTCATCGGCCCGCCGGCGTCCGCCATGCGCGCCATGGGCTCGAAATCGGCCGCCAAGTCGCTGATGGAAAAAGCCAATGTGCCGCTGGTGCCCGGCTACCACGGCGAGAATCAGGATGCGGACTTTCTGCACGGGCAGGCCGACAAGATCGGCTACCCCGTGCTGCTGAAAGCATCCGCTGGCGGCGGCGGCAAGGGCATGCGCGTCATTGACAACAGCGCCGACTTCAAGGCCGCGCTGGCCTCGTGCAAGCGCGAAGCGATCAGCTCTTTCGGCGACGACAAGGTGCTGGCCGAAAAATACCTGTCGCGTCCGCGGCATATCGAAATCCAGGTATTTGCCGACACGCTCGGCAACTGCATCTACCTGTTCGAGCGCGATTGCTCGGTGCAGCGCCGTCACCAGAAGGTGCTGGAAGAGGCACCGGCGCCGGGCATGCCGGCGGAGCGCCGCGCCGCCATGGGCGAGGCGGCCGTCGCCGCCGCCAAGGCCGTCGGCTACGTGGGCGCGGGCACGGTGGAATTCATCGCCAACCAGGATGGCTCGTTCTACTTCATGGAGATGAACACGCGCCTGCAGGTCGAGCATCCGGTAACGGAAATGATCACCGGCACCGACCTGGTGGAATGGCAGTTGCGCGTCGCCTTTGGCGAACCGCTGCCGAAAAAACAAAGCGAACTGACGATCCACGGCCACGCCATCGAGGCGCGCATCTATGCGGAAAATCCGGAGAAGGGCTTTTTGCCGTCGATCGGCACCCTGCGCCACATGCAGTCGCCATCGGCCGTCACGTTCGAACTCGGTGGCACGCTGGTGCCGGCCGCCGTGCGCATCGATTCGGGCGTGCGCGAAGGCGACGCCATCTCTCCCTTTTACGACCCGATGATCGCCAAGCTGATCGTCTGGGGCGCGGACCGCCGCGAAGCGCTGGCGCGCATGGCGCAGGCGCTGTCGGAATACCAGATCGTCGGCCTGGCCAGCAATATCGCCTTCTTGAAACGCCTGGTCGAAGGCCAGGCATTTGCCAACGCGGACCTCGACACGGGTTTGATCGAGCGCAATCAGGCGTCGCTGTTCCCCGCCCTGCAGGCGGCACCCGACACGGCCCTGGCGCTGGCGGCAGTCAGCCTGCTGACAGAAGAAAAAAACGCGTCCGAAGCGCAGTCGAGCAACCCTGCCGACCCATGGGGCAATGCCCTGGGCTGGCGCTTGAACAGCACCCTGGGACGCAGCCTGGCGTTTGCCGACGAATTCGCGCTGGCCAGCGACAGCAAGGCCTATGCCGCGCGCGTTGCCTATAAAACCGATGGCTGGCTGTTCAACGGCCAGCCCCTGAGCCTGACGGCGCGCACAGGCAACGAGCTGCACATCAAGCTGGGCGAACGTGCCGTGCACGGCACGGTGCTGCGCGATGGCGAGCAGTTCCACGTATTCACCAATGGCCTGCACCACACCCTGCATTACAGCGACCCGATGGCGCATGCGGGTGAAGTGGAAGCGGAAGGCGGACGCCTGACGGCACCGATGCCGGGCAAGGTCGTCGCCGTGCTGGTGAACAAAGGCCAGGACGTCAAGAAGGGCGAGCCGTTGGTCATCATGGAAGCGATGAAGATGGAGCATACGATCGCCGCGCCGCACGACGGCCTGGTGGAAGACGTGCTGTATGCAGTCGGCGACCAGGTGGCCGACGGCGCGCCGCTGCTGGCCTTCAAGGCGGCCGCATAGAGGTCAGCACATGCGCATCCTGTTACAACGCTCGGACGGCAAGCAAGCGGCGTGGATTGCCGATTTCAAAGACTTGCTGCCCGAAGCCGAAATTGTTTTCTGGCGCGAAGGCGACACGTTCGCGCCGTGCGACTATGCCGTCGTGTGGCAGCCGCCCGCCGCCATGCTGCCCGCGCTGGCCAACGTCAAAGCCATCTTCAACACGGGCGCCGGCGTCGACGCGCTGTTGAAATTTGGCGAGGCGCTGCCCGCGCACGTGCCGCTGGTACGCCTCGATGACGCGGGCATGGGCGTGCAGATGGCCGAGTATGTGAGCCACGCCGTGCTGCGCCACTTCCGCCGCTTCGACGACTACGAGGCGCAGGGCCGCGCCGGCATCTGGCAGCCGCTGCCCGCGTTCGACAAGATGGATTTCCCCGTCGGCGTGCTGGGCATGGGGGTGCTGGGCACGCGCGTGCTGCAAGCGCTGGCGCAATTCGAATTTCCGCTGCGCGGCTGGAGCCGCAGCCGCAAGCAGCTCGATGGCGTCGAGTGCTACTCAGGCGAAGAGGGGCTCGAAGCATTCTTGCGCGGCACGCGCGTGCTGGTGTGCATGCTGCCGCTCACGCCGGAGACGCACAACCTGCTCGACCGCACGCGCCTGTCGATGCTGCTGCCGGGCGCCTACGTCATCAACGTGGCGCGCGGCGCGCATCTCGCCGAACCGGATTTATTGACACTGATCCGCTCCGGGCATATCGCCGGGGCGACCCTCGACGTGTTCCGCAACGAGCCGCTGCCGCAGCAGCACCCGTTCTGGCAAGAACCCCGCATCACCATCACGCCGCATATTTCGGCGGCCACCCTGCGCCGCGAAAGCGTGGCGCAGATCGCCGCCAAGATGCGCCGCCTGCACGCCGGAGACTCTGTCGCCGGCATCGTCAACCGTTTGCAAGGATATTGAGATGAGCAATCAACCGCATTTGCCGAAACAGGTCAAGATCGTCGAGGTGGGTCCGCGCGACGGCCTGCAAAACGAAAAGGACACCATCAGCGCCGCCGTCAAGATCGAACTGGTCGACCGCCTGACCCTGGCCGGCTTCGCCAATATCGAGGCGGCGTCGTTCGTCTCGCCGAAATGGGTGCCGCAGATGGCCACCAGCGCGGAAGTGATGGAGAAAATCGCGCGCCGCGCTGGCACGATGTATTCGGCGCTGACGCCGAACATGCAGGGGTTTGAAGCGGCGCTGGCGGCGAAGGCCGATGAAGTGGTGATCTTCGGCTCCGCTTCCGAGGCATTCTCGCAAAAGAACATCAACTGCTCGATCGCCGAATCGATCGCCCGCTTCGAAGGCGTGGCGAAGGCGGCCAAGGAACACGGTCTGCGCCTGCGCGGCAGCATCAGCTGCGCCTTCGGCTGCCCCTACCAGGGAGAAGTGCCGCTCGATGCCGTGGCCGACGTGGTAGGCCGCATGCGCGACCTCGGTTGCGACGAGATCGACATCGCCGACACCATCGGCGTGGCCACGCCACGCAAAACGCAGGCGGTGATGCAGCGCGCGATTGCGGCTTTCCATGTGAAAGGCCTGTCCGGCCACTTCCACGATACCTACGGCCAGGCGCTGGCGAACATCTACGCCAGCCTGGAAACGGGTATCGCGATTTATCATTCGTCCGTCTCGGGCCTGGGCGGCTGCCCGTACGCCAAGGGCGCCACCGGCAACGTGGCCACCGAGGACGTGCTGTACATGATGCAGGGGCTGGGGATAGACACAGGCATCGACCTGGACCTGGTGGTGGACGCGGGACAGTTCATCTCGCAGCAGCTGGGCCGCAAGGGATCGAGCCGGGCCGGCAACGCCATCGCGGCGAAACGCGCCGCTGTTTGAGGTAGGTCGGATTAGCGCGCAAGCGCGTAATCCGACGCCACCAGGGACGTGGCCAACAATGTTGTCGGGTTACGCGCTGCGCGCTAACCCGACCTACCCCGACCGGCGTGAACCGTACAGACGAAAAAAAACCCAAGAGCCTAAACTCTTGGGTTTTTTTCTACAAATTTGGTCGGAGTACAAGGATTCGAACCTTGGACCCCCTGGTCCCAAACCAGGTGCGCTACCGGGCTGCGCCACACTCCGAAGACCAAGATAATACAGGCCGTATCGACTTCGGTCAAGGGTCAGGTGAAACTCTGTGTAAATTATTTACGCGCGGCACTGGAAGCCCTGTATTTTTCAACATGCATGAAATATGCGACACTCGGTTTGCAAGTTTTCCCGATCAGACATGAAGGCGACGACGGCAATGGATTTCAGGATGGAAAGAAACGACGGCGGCCAGCCCCTGCCGGATCGCCGCGGCATCGTGCTGGGCATCGCCGTGTCCTTGCTGCTGCATGGCGCCTTGATCACTCTGTGGCGCCACGTGCAGCCGTCTGTGCCGCCGGACACGGCGCCGCGCATGGAGTCGATCGCCGTGTGGATACGACCATTGGCCGCCAAGCCGCCTCCGCCGCCTGTCGAGGTCATCAAGCCGAAGCGCGAAGCAAAACCCGTCAGCAAGCCGAAACGCGCCACGGCCCGGGAAACGCCAGCGGCGGCCACGGCGCCAGCGGCCAGCCCGCAAGCCATCACGGTGGTACCGGCCTCACCGGCCACGCCGACGGCCAGTGCCGATACCTTCAGGCAAGAAACCCCGGAGACGCCAAAGTTCGACATGGAAGCGGCCAGGAAGACGGCGCGCAAGATGGCCGGCGAGCGCGACCCGTCCAAGGTAGGCACGGCCGTGGGGCAAATCCCCGACAAGCCGCTGCAAACGGAAACCCAGCTGGCGCGCGACATCGCGCAAGGCAAGCGCGGCGATTGCCGCAGCGCCTATTCAGGCGCAGGCTTGCTGGCACCCGTGCTGATGTTGCTCGACAAGAAGGATAGCGGCTGCAAGTGGTAGTTACCTAACAATCATCACCGGGCATGCAGAGAGCAGCCTATTCCTGCCCCTTCAACTGCAACGCCCGCTCATACAGCGCATTCTTCTTGCGGCCCGTGATCTGCGCCGTCAAGTTCGCCGCCTGCTTGACGCTGCATTCGGCCAGCAAGATGTTCAGGATGCGTTCCGCTTCCACGTCTTCCGCGTCCTGCGCCTCCGTCGCGCCTTCGAGCAGCACGACGAATTCTCCCTTTTCGCGGTGCGCGTCGGCACGGATCCAGCTTTCCGCTTCGGACAGGGGACAGCGGTGGATTTCTTCGAACATTTTCGTCAGTTCGCGCGCGAACACCACCTGGCGCGTGGGCTCGAACGCTTCCACCAAAGCCGTGGCGCAATCGAGGATGCGGTGCGGCGCTTCATAAAACACCATCGTCGCCGTCACGCCGCGCAGGCTGTGCAAGATGTTTTCGCGCTGCTTGGCCTTCGCCGGCAGGAAACCGACGAAGTAAAACTGGTCATTCAACAAGCCGCTGGCGGAAATGGCGGTGATGGCCGCCGACGGACCGGGCAGGGGCAGGACGCGCAAGCCGGCCGCGCGCACGGCGTCGACGATGCGCGCGCCCGGGTCGGACACGGCCGGCGTGCCCGCGTCGGAGACGAGGGCGATGCGCTCGCCGGCGTGCAGGCGGGCGATCAGGGTTTGCGCCACTTCGCGTTCGTTATGTTGATGCGCCGCAATTAGCGGCTTGTTCAAGCCAAAGCGCGTCAGCAGGTGCGCCGTGTTGCGCGTATCTTCACAGGCGACGGCATCGGCAATGCTCAGCAAATGCAGCGCGCGCAGGCTGATATCGGTCACATTGCCGATCGGCGTGGCCACTATATACAATGTTGCGATAGGATAGACCTGGTGCGCCGCCTCTGTCATGATGGGCAGGCTGGCGATGGAACTGATTTCTTGTACGGTCATTTTGGAGGTTGAATGCTTGCTAATAGTGTGAAGTTACTGCTTGTTTGTGCCGCGACCGGCATGCTGAGCGCTTGCAGCACGCCTTGCGACGCGCCCGGGCAATTGTGCGCGCCTATTGAATCTAACACAAGAGCGCTGCCGCCACCGACGCCGCGGGCGCCGCCTGTGCCGCCCAAGCCGCCCGCGCCCGAACCGGTGACGTTTGCCGTGGCCGTGCCCGATATTACCGCGTACGACGGCAACGGCGCCCCATTGTCTCCCATCACCACCAGGCCGGCGACGGGCACGCCGCAGGACATGCCGGCCGCCACGGCGCCGGCGCCGTCCGACGGCAAGGTCCACCACATCGGCCTGCTGCTGCCGCTGCGCTCGGCGTCCCTGGGCCCGGCCGCCGAACTGCTGCGCGCCGGCTTCATGGCCGCGTACGAGCGCGACCGCAGCGGCTTTGAAGTGACGGTGATCGACACGGGCGACGGCAGCAGCGACGTGCTGAACAAGTTTGCGCAAGCGCAAGAGGAACAGGACGTCGTCGTCGGGCCTTTGTCGCGCTCGGCCGTCACGGCCGTGGCGAATAGCGACCTGGTACGTAAACCAACGATTGCCCTGAACCACCCGGACAATCGCGGCGAGGCGCGCCTGCCGGCCAAGCTGCTGGTGATGGGCCTGTCGATCGAGGCGGAAGCGCGCCAGGTCGCCGCCTGGGCCGCCAGCGAACAGCCGGGCGCCAGCGCGCTGATCCTGTCGGCCGGTGCGCCCTCGCAGCGCCGCATCAGCGCCGCCTTCAAGCAGGAATGGCTGCGCCAAGGCGGCAAAGTCGATGTGATGGACTTGACGGCCACGAACGGCTACCTGAGCGATGCGGAACTGGTGCAGCTGCGCGCGCGCCTGGCCGCGACGCCGCCGGGCCTGCTGTTTGTCGCGCTCGACGCCGACCAGGCGCGCCAGCTGCGCGTGGCCATCGGCAGCGATCTGCCCCTGTATGGCACCTCATCCCTGAATCCCGGCGCCGGGCGCGGCGCCAGCGGCCCCGAGCTCGACGGCGCGCGCCTGCTGGACTTGCCATGGCAAGTGCAGCGCGACCATCCGCAAGTGATGGTGTATCCGCAGCCGCCGCAGCCTGCCGAGCGCCGCCTGACGGCCGACATGGAACGCCTGTATGCGCTGGGCATCGATGCCTTCCGCGTGGCCCGCGAAGTGGCGTTGCGCCCGGGCGCGCCGTTCACGCTCGATGGCGTGACGGGCCGTCTGGCCGTGCGCTTTGACGATGATCAAAGCGTGTTCGAACGCACGGAACAAGCCGCCAGCTACCAGCAGGGCGTGCTGGGCACCTGGCCGCCGGCCGCGCCGGCCACGCCACCGGTACAGTAAGGACATGCGTCATGCCTCCCTTCGCTTTCTGGAACAAACGGGAACGGGGACGGCAGGGAGAAGACGATGCGCTCGCGTATCTGCTGCTGCAAGGCCTGGTGCTGCTGCAACGCAATTATCTGTGCAAGGGCGGCGAGCTGGACCTGATCATGCGCGATGGCGCCTGCATCGTTTTCGTCGAAGTACGGCTACGCAGCAGTGCAGCCTGCGGCGGCGCCCTGGCCAGCATCACGCCAGCCAAGCAGCGGCGCATGGTGGTGGCCGCGCAAACCTGGCTGCAGGGGCAAAAGACTTTGCCGCCGTGCCGCTTCGACGCGCTGGCCATCGATGGCGGGCACATCAGCTGGCTGCAGAACATCCTCGATATGTAAGCATTTTTAACAGTGCTTGTCCGCCATGCCGCGTGCCTGCACTATAATCGGCAGACTATGAATAATCAACGCATCCTCTCGCACTTTCACGAAAGTGCCGAACTCAAGATCCAGGCCGCTACCGTGCTGGCGCCACCCATTGCGCAGGCGATCGACCTGATGTTTTATGCATTGTCCAACGGCAACAAGATCCTCGCCTGCGGCAACGGCGGTTCCGCCGCCGACTGCCAGCACTTCGCGGCCGAGCTGGTGGGACGCTTCGAACGCGAGCGCTTTCCGCTGCCGGCCCTGGCGCTGACGACGGACACCTCGATCCTGACGGCCGTGGCGAACGATTACAGCTACCGCGAGATTTTCTCGAAGCAGGTGCAGGCCTTCGGCCAGGCCGGCGACATCTTGCTGGCCATCTCCACGTCGGGCAATTCGGCCAACGTGCTGGCCGCCGTGGAAGCGGCGCTCGAGCGCGAAATGCGCGTCGTGGCGCTGACGGGCAGGGACGGCGGCGCCATCGGCAAGGTGCTGACGGACGCCGACGTGCATATCTGCGTGCCGGCCGAGCGCACGGCGCGCATCCAGGAAGTCCATCTGACTACCATACATTGCATCTGCGACGGCATCGACGTCGCGCTATTCGGAGGAGACGTGAATGACTAAATTCGGTACTGGCCCAGGCTGGAAACGCGTACAACGCCCATTGGCTACCGCACTGCTGTGCGGCGCCATGCTCACCTCGCTCACCGGCTGCATCGAACTGATGGTCGGCGGCGCAGTGATGGGCGGCGTTGCCGCGGCGGACCGCCGCACCCTGGGCGCGCAGACCGAAGACAAGTCGATCGCCCTGAAAGGCGAGTCGCGCATCCCCTCCATCGTCGGCGATGCCGGCCATGTGAATGTCACCAGCTTCAACCGCCGCGTCCTGCTGACGGGCGAAGTGCGCGACGAGGCGATGAAAAATGCCGTCGAACGCGAAGTGCGCAATATCGAGGGCGTGGAATCGGTGGCCAATGAATTGATCATCGCCGGCCCGGCCAGCTACACCTCGCGCTCGAACGACGCGCTGATCACGGCCAAGGTCAAGGCCAGCCTGGTCGACATGAAAACCATCTCGGCCGCCTCGTTCAAGGTCGTCACGGAAAACGGCACCGTCTTCCTGATGGGCCGCGTTACCCAGCGCGAAGGCACGGTCGCGGCCGATGTGGCGCGCGGCGTGGGCGGCGTACAGAAAGTGGTCAAGCTGTTCGACTACATTTCGGAAGCGGAATTGAAACAATTGCAGCCCGATCCGCCGCAGCAGCGCACGACGAACACGGTCAGCGATACGGTCCAGCAATAAGGTCCTCCCCCATCCGGCCTACGGCGCCTGAGTGATGATGCGACTATAATGGCCGCATCGTTGCTCAACATTAGTGAAACTTCGCCATGTCAACTTCGCCCTCCGCAAGCAAGTCCTGGATCAAGCCAGCCCTGATCGCCGTCTTCGTGGCGGGCGTGGCGGCAGCCGGCTATCTGTCGCTGAATGACAAGCAAAGCGCGCCGGACGTGACCTTCCACGGCATCCATGGCGAGAAAATCACGTCAAGCAGTTTGCGCGGCAAGGTCGTGATGGTCAATTTCTGGGCCACCTCGTGCACCACGTGCGTGGCGGAAATGCCGGAGATGATCGATACCTACAACAAGTACAAGGGGCAGGGCCTGGAATTCGTGGCCGTGGCCATGAAATACGATCCGGCCAACTACGTGCTCAATTTCGCCGAAACGCGCCAGTTGCCGTTCAAGGTGGCGCTCGACGTGACGGGCGAGGCGGCCAAGGCCTATGGCGACGTGGCCCTCACGCCCACCACCTTCGTGCTCGACAAGCAGGGCAAGATCCTCAAGCGCTACGTGGGCAAGCCCGAGTTTGCCGAACTGCATAAACTCCTGGAAAAGGCCATCGCCGGCTGATTCAGTCCCCAGCACCGCACAAAACCCTGTTGCCAGGTGTTGCCAAGCTGTTATAACCTTCCCTTGCGTGATCCCCATCCCCTTGTGAAGGCCAGCCGTGTCCCTCGCCGCTCAATCGCTCGACCCGCAACAACTGAAAACCTGGCTGCTCGCCGCCGGCAACAAGGACGCCACCGCGTTCCGTCAGCTATATAACTCCACCTCATCGAAACTGTTTGGCTTCGCGCTGCGTATATTGCATAAGCAAGAGCTCGCTGAAGAAGCCTTGCAAGAGGGTTTCGTCGCCATCTGGAACAACGCCGCCACTTACCAGAGCCATCTGGCCGCGCCGATGACCTGGATGGCCACCATCGTGCGCAACAAGGCGTTCGATGTGCTGCGGCGTAGCGACGATAGCGTGGAAATCGATGCCGAACAGTTTGATAGCGAAGTCATGAATGCACTGCGAGACCCCCAGGCCACGCCGATCGAATCACTGCAGATGAGCGGTGACGCCAAGGCGCTGGCGTTTTGCATGTCGGCCCTGGAAGGGCTGCACCGGCAGGTGGTCGCCCTGGCGTTCTATCACGACCTGTCGCACAGCGAAGTGGCGCAGCAGATGTCGCTGCCGATCGGCACCGTGAAAACCTGGATACGTCGCAGCCTGGACCGGCTGCGCACGTGCCTGGCGAAACGGGAGGCATCATGAATATCCGCGGCAATGACAGCCTGCGCCAGAAACTGGCGTCCGAATACGTACTGGGCACCTTGAAAGGGGGCGCGCGGCGGCGTTTCGAAGGCTGGCTGCACAACGACGCCGATTTGCGCCATATCACGGCCGAATGGCGCCAGCGCCTGGAACCGATGGCGGAATTCGCCACGCCCGTGGCGCCGCCAAAGCGCGTCTGGCAGCAGATCGAGCAGCGCCTGCACCTGAAGCAGCAGGGCGGCTGGTCGCTATGGCGCGATGCGCTGTCGTTCTGGCGTGGTCTGGGCCTGGCCTCGAGCGCCATCGCCGCCTTGCTGGTGATCGTCGTGGCCACGCGCATGCTGGACGCGCCGCAAATCAGCTATGTCGCCAGCCTGACGGACGAGAAAGCGCAAACGGCCCTGCTGCTGACGGCAGACAGCCGCCACGGCGCGCTCGAGGTGCGCATGCTGGGCAACGCCCCCGTGCCTGCTGATCGCGACCTGGAACTGTGGGCCGTGCCGAAGAGCGGCAACCCCCGCTCCTTGGGCTTGCTGGCCGGCAAGGGCAATATAAAACTGGCCCTGTCGCAGCGCGCCATCGGCAGCGACGTGGCCCTGCTGGCCGTCACCCTGGAGCCGAAAGGCGGTTCGCCGAATCCGAACGGACCGACGGGACCGGTTTTGTATAAAGGTAACTGGATAAAAATTTAACCCGAAGGCAAAAATCCGGGGTCAGACCCGTCGGGTCTGACCCCAGCAGTTGATTTGGGTTGATTACCTTACTTTGGGTAAAGAATCATCTGCGTGCAGCGAAACAGGGCGATGGTCTTGCCCGTCTCCTTGTTTTTCACCACGGCATCCCACACTTGCGTGTTGCGGCCCTTGTGCTCGACCTTGGCCGTGCAGGTGAGCGTGCCTTCGCGGACCGTACCCAGGTGGTTCGATTTCAACTCGATGGTGGTGAAGTTGTTCGCGCCCTCGGGCAGGTTGACGATGCAGCCATAGCCGGACGCCGTGTCGGCCAGGGTTACCACGCTGCCCGCGTGCAGATAGCCGTTCGGCGCCAGTAGGTGGGGCAGCACGGGCAATTCCGCCGTCAGCTGGCCGTCGCCCACTTCCGTGATGACGATACCGAGGTGGCCGGGCAGGCGGCCGGTGCCGCGTTCATTCAACATTGCTACGGTGATGTCGGGATGGCTCATGCTGGTCCTTGTGCGGGTGAATCCGGACAGTGGCTACGCCGGAAAATACTATGATGATAGCAACTTTCCCCGCATCGGTTTGGCGACCGCTTATTTCCGGCCGCGCCGCCGTTTCCACCACACCAAACTGCCCGTCAGCAGGAACAGCAGCGGCATCAAGCCAAAGACGGTAATGAAGGCGCGCCCGGCCACGCCAAACGCCTGGCCCGAATGCAGGGGGAATTGCCAGCCCAGGAAGACGTCTCCGGCCGGCGCCCGCAAGGGATCGCGTATGCGCAGGGGCAAGCCGCTGCGCGCGTCCAGGGTGATGCGCGTGGCACCGTCGCCGTGGGCGATTTCACCGGGCTGGCGCACGCGCACGTCATACGGCTGGTCCAGTCTGGCCGGCAGCACGATGCGCGACACGCGCGCCTGCGGATACAGCCGCTGCGCGGCGGCCATGGCCTGGCCCGCATCGAGCAGGGCGCCATCCTGCGCCACATTTTTCAGTTTTGCCGTGTCCGGCACCGTCGACACCAGCCCCACCAGGGGCACGATCAATTGCGGCAAATTGAAATAGATGCCGGAAAAGGCCAGCACGGCCAGCACGGGCGCGGCAAAGAAGCCCGCCGCCTTGTGCAAGGTGTAATGAAAACGCGGCCAGGAGCCGCCATGCGACACCGTCAGGGCGCGCTTGATCGCCGTCCACTGCAGGCGCGGCCACCACAGATAGATGCCACTCAGTGCCATCAGCAGCAGGGCTACGCCGGAGACGCCGGTAATGGTCTTGCCCACCTCACCCGACAATACATAGCGGTGCAAATGAAACATGCCCGACATCAGCAGCGGGCGCGTGAGGCCGAAACGGCCCCAGTCGCGTTCGCCTTTCACTTGCAAGGTGTAGGGGTCGACCATCACCTGGCGCACGATGGCCTGGCTGAAGGGGGAAGGCTTGCCCGCCTGGCGGTACGAAGCCACGTAGACATCGCGCGCATCGGCGGGCGGATTGAGCTGGCTCGGCTTGCCGTAGGCGGGGTCGGCCGCAAGAGTGTCCACCACCGCCTGCAGCGTGGTCGGCGTCACCTGGAACACCTGGCCGGGCGCGGGCGTGCTCGCCTGCAACAAATTCGGATTCAGATACGCGTCGAGCTCCGGCATCCAGGCGATGGCGGAACCCGTCAAGCCCAAGAGGACGAACAGGGCGCCGAACCACAGGCCCACATACAGGTGCAGCTTGGTGAACAACCACTTGATCGAGCGTTGGGACATGGACACTTTGGGAAATTTGGGCTGCGAAACGATAGCATGAAAGACAAACACAATCGGCCTCACAGCGAACAACACGCTCATGGCAACGGCGGATTCAGATAAAAACGAGCGTTTCGGCACCATCAGCGAGCGCATCGGCATCGCGGCGTTATGTTGCGCGACATACACTTTCCCCTATACTTATCGAAAGGAAAACCATGACCACTTCCCGCTTCCTCGCCGTCACGCTGGGCCTCGCTCTGCATTTGGGCGCCCACGCCGCCGATTTCACGCTCACGAGCGCCGACATCGCCCCTGGCCAGACCCTGGCAAGCACGCAAGTATTCCAGGGCTTCGGCTGCACGGGCGGCAACCTGGCGCCGCAATTGTCGTGGCACGGCGCGCCAGCCGGCACCAAAAGCTACGCCATCACCGTGTACGACCCGGACGCGCCCACGGGCAGCGGCTGGTGGCACTGGAGCGTCTTCAATGTGCCCGCCAGCACCACGTCCCTGCCTGCGGGAACGAGCACGTCTACCTTGCCGGCGGGCGCCATGCAAGGACGCAACGATTACGGTGACAGCGCCTACGGCGGCGCTTGCCCGCCACCGGGCGACAAGGCGCACCGCTACCAGATCACGGTCTGGGCCTTGAGCGTGGACAAGCTGCCACTGGACCAGCACGCCAGCGGCGCCATGCTCGGTTACATGCTCAACGCCAATGCGCTGGGCAAAGCGCAGCTGACAGGACTGTATGGCCGATGACATGGAAACGGTGGCCCTGAGCGAGCTGCGCATCGCGCACGGTACCATCGAGGTGCGCCGCGCGCAAACCCTGCGCCGCGTGCCCGTCTTCCAGAGCGCCCTGTGCCGCGTGCGGCACGGAACCAAGCTGCTGGAATGGGGCGCGCGCCAGGTGCGCGCCACGACCAGCGATGTGGTGCTGATGCCGGCGGGACAGGAACTGGGCGTGGCCAACCTGCCCGGCGCGCAAGGCTACCGGGCGGAAGTGCTGAGCTTTTCACCTGCCCTGATCGCCCGTTTTCGCGCGCGCCATGGCGGCCTCGTCGATACCCAGCTGCGCCAGGCTGCCACGGCCAGCCTGTGCGTGCCGCTCGACGTGCATGCGGCGCTGGCCTGGGACCAGCTGATGGCCAGCCTGGTCGCAGGCAGCCCGCCCGCGCTGCTGGCGCACCAGGCGGAAGGCTTGCTGCTGGCCCTGGCCTTGGGCGGCCATTGCGGCCCGCTGCTGCTGGACCGCCGCGATCCGCTAGCCGCGCGCGTGCAGCAAGTGCTGCTGCTGGACCCGGGCGCCGACTGGAGCGTCGCCAGGGTTGCCAGTCATCTGCACCTGGGCGCGTCCACCCTGCGGCGCCAGCTGGCCCTGGAACAACGCCATTTCCGCGCCATCCTGGAAGACGTGCGCCTGGGACTGGCCTTGCAGGAATTGCAATCGGGCATCTTACCCATCGGCGACATCGCGGCCGCCTGCGGCTACGCCTCGCCATCGCGCTTCGCGGCCCGTTTCCGCCAGCACTACGGCCTGTCGCCGCGCGAGCTGCGCGCCACCCTGTAAGCGCGCTCTGGCGAAAATCACGCAACAAGCGCTGACAGCGGGGCGATTTTCTTGCTACTATGCGCCCATGTCTTCCCGCCAGCCATCCCGCAAGCCTTACACGGCATCCGCCCTCGCGCACACGCCGTGGCAGCTGTGCGTGGCCCTGTTCAGTGCGCTGGCCCTCGTGTTCCTGCTGTCGACGGCCGCCTCGCACCTGCACAAGACGACGCTCGACGCGGAAGAGTGCGCGCTGTGCGCCACGGTCATCGACAAGGTGGCCGATCTCGCCGTGCCGCCGGCCATCACCGCGCCGCCGGCCCAGTTATTGCCGTACCGCTTGCTGGCCATCGCACCCGCTACCCTGGCGCCCGCCGCCGCCCTCATCCTGCCGCCCGTGCGCGGCCCGCCTGCCGCCTCACTGTAGTTCCCACGCCGTTTTTCCTTTTTCAGGCTGCACCGCCGCGCGCCGCGTCCTCCGTATGCGCGCCGGGCCGCCTGGCGTTGACTATTTTCGAGGTTTACCATGCAACACACTCCACGTCTGAGCGCGCTGTCGCTCGCCCTTGCCAGCCTGTTCAGCTTTTCCGCCCATGCCGCCGAGCCTGCCGAGGCCAATACCGATGCTGTCCCGCAAGACATGCAAAAGGTCGAAGTCACCTCCGCCCATTTGAAAAGCGCGCGCATCGAGCTGTCGCCGAAAGTCGGCACCACCATCTACAGCATCGACAGCCATATGGTTGACATGCTGGGCCAGGGCGACAACACGCCCTTCAATGAGGTACTGCTGCGCCTGCCTGGCGTGTCGCAGGATTCGAAGGGCTCCGGCGCCCTGCACGTGCGCGATGACCATGCCAACGTGCAATACCGCATCAATGGCGTGCAACTGCCGGAAAGCATCAGCGGCTTTGGCCAGTCGATCGACACGCGGCTGATCGACAAGACCGATTTCATGACGGGCGCCTTGCCGGCCCAGTTCGGCCTGCGCACGGCGGGCATCGTCGATATTGAAACGAAGGAGGGCGGACTGACGCCTGGCGGGCGCATCGGCATCATGCTCGGCAGCCACGACCACGTGGAACCGAGTGCCGAATTTTTCGGCAGCGTGGGCAAGTTCAATTACTACCTGTCCGGCAGCTACCTGGGCAATGCGCTGGGCGTGGAGAATCCGCAAGCCACGCGCAGCGCCTTGCACGACAAGACGCGCCAGAACAAATCGTTCGGCAACCTGTCGTATTTCCTTGATGACAATACGCGCCTGGGCGCCATGTTCGGCACCTACAACGGCCGCTTCCAGATCCCGAACAACCCGAACCAGGCGCCAGGATTTTCCCTTGACGGCCACAGCGATGCGCAGGCGGGCACGTCCACGTTACCGTCGTCGCAGCTGAATGAAAACCAGCGCGAAGTGAACCGTTTTCTGGTGCTGTCCCTGCAAAAAAGCCTGGGCGACATCAATTACCAGGTGTCCGCCTTCCACCAGTATTCGGAACTGCACTTCACGCCCGACACCATCGGCGACCTGATCTACAACGGCGTGGCTTCCGACTCGCGCCGCGCCAACAGCGCTTCCGGCGCGCAATTCGACATCAGCTACAAGCTGCACCAGGACCACACCGTGCGCGCGGGCCTGGCCTATACGCGCCAGAAGACGACCAGCAACAACACGGTGGCCGTCTTCCCGAGTATTGACGGCGCGCAAACGTCCAGCACGCCGATCACGGTGCTGGACAACAGCGGCAAGACGGGCACCCTGGCCAGCTTTTATCTGCAGGATGAATGGCATATCAGCAAACCCCTGACCCTGAATTACGGCGCCCGCTTCGACAAGGTCTCGGCCTACACGAGCGAGCAGCAATGGAGCCCGCGCGTGAATCTGGCCTACAAAATCGCGCCGGGCACGGCCCTGCACGCGGGCTATTCGCGCTACTTCACGCCGCCACCGCAGGAACTGGCGGCGCAAGCCAGCATCGACCTGTACGCCAACACGACGAATGCGCCGGCAATCGGCCAGTCGGACAACGTCAAGGCCGAACGCACGCATTACTACGACGTGGGCATCAGCCACCAGGTGAGTTCGAAACTGACCGTGACGGCCGATGTGTACTATAAAAAGATTAACAACCTGCTGGATGAAGGCCAGTTCGGCCAGGCATTGATTTTGACGCCATTCAACTATGCGGATGGCTACGCCAAAGGCCTGGAATTATCCGCCATCTACAGCGAGAAAAACTGGGGCCTGTTCCTCAACGCCAGCACGCAAAAGGCGCAGGGGCGCAACATCAATTCGGGCCAGGCCCTGTTTGGCGCTGATGAGTTGAACTACATCAGCTCCCACTATGTCTACCTCGATCATGACCAGAAATACACGCTGTCCGGTGGTGGCCATTATCACTTTGGCGATTCGCAAGTGAGCGCTGACTTCCTGTACGGCAGCGGCCTGCGCATGACCCCGGACGGCGGCGCACCGAATTCCGGCCACTTGCCCAGCTACTTCACCGTCAACACGGCGCTCACGCATACGTGGAAGAACACGCCCGTGGGCAAGGTGGAAGGACGACTGGCCCTGATCAACCTGTTCGACAAGTCGTACCTGCTGCGCGACGGTTCCGGCGTAGGCGTGGGGGCGCCGCAGTACGGCGCCCGCCGCAGCATCTACGCCGGCCTGTCCACCAGTTTTTAACACCTGACAGTACCTACTGCGCGGCGTGGGGCGCGGCCTCCGATGCTCACTGTGCTAAAGCACAGCTGCGCTTCTCGGCCACGCCGCACATCCGCTCGCTACGGTTCTGTCCAGGTGTTGTAAGTCGCGCGAAGACAGCGGCAGGGAGCAACGCCTGCCGCTGTCGGTTGCCGTCTCAGGAATCAGCTATCGCCCCAGACGACGGGCGTCTGGCCATGCGCCCGCAGATAAGCATTTGTCTGGCTGAACGGCTTGCTGCCAAAGAAACCTTTGCTGGCCGACAAGGGCGACGGGTGCGGCGCCGCCAGCACCAGGTGCTTGCCGGGGTCGATCAGGCTGCGCTTGGCTTGCGCGTAGCCGCCCCACAGGAGGAACACGAGGTGCTCGCGCTCGGCGGACAGGTGGGCAATCGCGCTATCGGTCAGCGTTTCCCAGCCCTTGGCCGCGTGCGAGCCGGCTGCCCCGGCGCGCACCGTCAGCACGCTGTTGAGCAAAAACACGCCTTGCCGCGCCCAGTCGGACAAATCCGTGCGCGTGCGCTCGACGCCCACATCCGTGGCTAATTCCTTGAAAATGTTTTGCAAGCTCGGCTGCGGCGGATGGCCGTCCGGCACGGAAAAGCACAAGCCCATGGCCGCGCCGGGCGTGTGATATGGGTCTTGCCCCAGGATCACGACTTTCACCTGCTCGAACGGCGTCAGGTCGAACGCGCGAAAAATGGTTTTACCGGGAGGACAACACGGCCCGGCCGCATATTCCGCCTTGACGAAGGCCGTCAGGCGTTCCCAGTAGGGCTGGGCGAATTCCCCTTCCAGCCGCGCCTTCCACGATGCGTCGATGCGTACGTCCATGCGTCACCTCATAGCCGATTCGTCCACCATGCTTTGTCAGCCTGCCAGTATAGGACGCTCGGCAGCATGGTGCGCATACGATACGAACAGGCAAAAAAAAGCCGCCAGCGTGAGCGGGCGGCCTTGATCTGGCGTAAAGGGCTTAGAAATTCAGCGCCGATTCCACGCCGGCGCTGTGCGCCTGTTCATCCGCATGGTACGAGCTGCGCACCATGGCGCCGACGGCGGCGTGGGTGAAGCCCATTTTATACGCTTCCGCTTCGAACATTTTGAACACGTCCGGGTGCACGTAGCGGCGCACGGGCAAGTGGCTGTTCGATGGCGCCAGGTATTGGCCGATGGTCAGCATGTCGATGTCGTGCTCGCGCATGTCGCGCATGACTTGCAGAATTTCCTCGTCCGTCTCGCCCAGGCCCACCATGATGCCGGACTTGGTCTTCACGTCCGGGTACATGGCTTTAAAGTCTTTCAGCAGCTTCAGCGAGTGCATGTAGTCGGAGCCGGGACGCGCTTCCTTGTACAGGCGCGGCGCCGTTTCCAGGTTGTGGTTCATGACGTCAGGCAAGCCATCCTTGAACAACAGCAGGGCTTTTTCCAGGCGGCCACGGAAGTCGGGCACCAGCACTTCGATGCGGGTGTTCGGCGACAGGGCGCGCGTTTGCTGGATGCACTCGACGAAATGGCCGGCGCCGCCGTCGCGCAAGTCATCGCGGTCGACGGAGGTGATGACGACGTAGTTCAAGCGCAGCTTGGCGATGGTTTTCGACAGGTTGGACGGCTCTTCCTTGTCCAGCGGATCAGGACGGCCGTGGCCGACGTCGCAGAACGGGCAGCGGCGCGTGCACTTGTCGCCCATGATCATGAAGGTGGCCGTGCCCTTGCCGAAGCATTCGCCGATGTTCGGGCAGCTGGCTTCCTCGCACACCGTGACGAGCTTGTTTTCGCGCAGGATATCCTTGATTTCATAGAAACGGGTCGATGCCGATGCGGCCTTGACGCGGATCCAGTCCGGCTTTTTCAGGCGCTCGACTTGCTCGATCGGAATGATCTTGATCGGGATGCGCGACGTCTTGCTGGCGCCTTTTTGCTTTTCGCTCGGGTTGTACGCGGGAGCGGCGGTCGCGGCGGGGGCGGTGCTGGAAATGGTCTCAGAAGTCATGGCTGCAAGCCCTTGAGGGGCAAAGTTTGGTTTGTTTGCTCAGGCATCCGTTGCCTGAGGCGCGCCTGCGGCGCTGTTTACTTCGCTTACATCGAGTAATACGGTCAATTCATGGGCCAGGGCCCGCTGCACCTCGGCCAGCGGCGCCACCACGCCCATGCTGCGCATGTCCACCGTCTTCAGGCCGGAATAGCCGCAGGGGTTAATCCAGGAAAACGGCGCCAGGTCCATCGCCACGTTGAGCGATACGCCATGGTAGGTGCAGCCGTTGCCGCGCACTTTCAATCCCAGCGCGGCGATCTTCGCACCCTTGCTTGGTCCGCCGGCGATATAGATGCCAGGCGCGCCATCGATGCGTTCGCCAGCAAGATTATACGCCGCCAGCACGTTGATGATGGCTTGCTCGATTTTATGCACGAACTGGCGCGCATACAGCTTGCCGCCCGGCTTGTTGCGGCGCAAGTCCATCAACAGATAAATCACCACCTGGCCGGGGCCGTGGAAGGTGACTTCGCCGCCCCGGTCCGTCTGCACCACGGGCACATTCTCGGCGCCGGCCAGCAAATGGCCGCGGTCGGCCGCCAGGCCCAAAGTAAATACGGGCGGATGCTCGACGATCCACAGTTCGTCGCGCGTGTCCGTCGTGCGCGCGTCGGTAAAGGCGCGCATGGCGGCAAAGGTGGGCTCGTAATCGACGCGGCCCAGCTCGCGGATCAGCGCCGTTTCGGTGCGGGTGGTGGTCATGACAGATTCTGTAATCAGCTGCCGGCGCCCTGCGGACGCTGCGGCGAAGCCGTGATTATAAGCCAGGCCGCCGTTTCATTCAGCCCCGGGCGCGGGCAACAGCAGCAGCCTGCCCAATTTTTGTGCAGCGTGGCGCACCTGGGCCAGACTCAGCGCCGTGTAACCGAGCAGCACGGCCGGCGCCAGCCTGGCGCTGTGGCAAAAGTCGCCGAGCGGCTGCAGCGCCAGCCCCTCCTGCGCGGCGCGCGCGCAAAACGCCCGTTCGTCGGCATCCGGCGGCAGCCACAGCACGCAATGAAAGCCTGCCTGCTGGCCTGAAATCGTGTAGCGGCCAGGGGCGACCTGCTCCAGGCAAGCCAGCAGCAGGTCGCGCCGCTCCTTGTAGGCCAGGCGCGCCAGGCGCAAATGACGCACGAAAGCACCTTCCTCCATCCAGGCGGCCAGCGCCAGCTGCTGCGTCACGCCCACGGACCTGCCCGTCAACTGCACGATGCGCAGCAACTGCGGGCGCAGAGCGGGCGGCAGCACCATGAAGCCCACGCGCAGGCCGGCAAACAGGGTCTTGTTGAAACTGCCACAGTAGATCACGCGCTGATACTGGTCGAGCGCCTTCAGGGCCGCCAGCGGGGCGCTGTGGTAATTGAATTCGCTGTCGTAATCGTCCTCCACCACCCAGGCGCCGCTGTCGTTCGCCCATTCTAGCAAGGCCAGGCGGCGCGTGACGGACATGGTCACGCCCAGCGGCGACTGGTGCGCCGGCGTCACATACGCGAGGCAGGCGTCGGTGTGCGCGGCCAGGGCGGCGCAATCGATGCCCTCGGCATCGACGGCAATGTCCACCGGCACGGCGCCGGCAAGGGCGAACAGGGTGCGCGCGGCCGGGTACCCCGGTTCTTCCAGGCAAACCTTGTCGCCATCGCGCACGATGCCGCGCGCCAGCAAGTCGATCGCGTGGCGGATGCCGGTGGTGACAACGATGTCTTGCGGATCGCAGCGGATGCCACGGTACTTGGCGAGGAAGTCGGCGATCTGCTGGCGCAGCTGGGGCAGGCCGGCCGGATCGGCGCTGCACAGCTGCTCCGGCGTGGCGGCCGCCAGCGCCCGCGTGGCGCACTTGGACCAGGCAGCCATGGGAAACAGGCTGGCGTCGGCGCGCCGCGCCACGAACGGCAAGCCGTCGCGCACGCCCGTGTCCGCAGCGGGCGCGGGCACGGAGGATGGTGCGGCCGGGGTGGCATCTGCCAATCCTGCCATCAAAAAGCGTTCCGGCACCACGGCGCACACGCGCGTGCCGGAGCCGGGCACGCGCGTCACATACGCTTCCGCGTGCAGGCGGTCGAACACGGATTCGATGGTACCGCGCGACAATTCCCAGCGTTCGGCCAGGGTGCGGCTGGACGGCAAGCGGCTGCCCGCCGGCAGCATCTTCGTCAGGATGGCCGAGCGCAGCGCTTCATACGCGCCGTCCTGCTTGCTGACGCCCGCCTTGGCTAGCCAGCTGGTGGGGCGGGGCAAGTCCAGGGCGTGCGGTGATTTTCCTCGTGGCATGATGATGGTCGTCCAAGTGGTCCAATGAATTTTCTGATGACTGGCACTTCGCATTACACCACAACCATCCTACTCTCACCGTTCCGGTGCGCCAGCGGGGCGCACGTTTGCAAGGATCGTGTAAAACAATGCAGAAACAACTCGCTGTATGGGCCTGGGGCAGCATCGTGCTGCTGCTGGTCTGCCTGTCGCGCATCAGCATCGACATCTATTTACCTTCGCTGCCGGCCATGGCCGATGCCCTGCATGCCAGCGATGCCCAGTTGCAACTGACCCTGAGCCTGTTCATGGCTGGCTCGGCCGCCTCGATGCTCGCTTGCGGGCCGCTGGCCGACCGTTACGGACGCCGTCCCGTGCTGCTGGCCGGCACGGGCATTTTTGTGCTCGCCAGCATCGTCTGCACCTTCACCAGCGACGTGCACGCGCTGATCGCCGCGCGCGTGCTGCAGGCGTTCGGCGGCTGCAGCGGCACCATCATCGGCCGGGTCATGGTGCGCGACCGGTTTGACGCCGCCACGCAGGCGCGCATGCTGGGGAAAATCTCGATGGTGATGGGCTTGTCGCCGATCCTGGCGCCGCTGGCCGGCAGCGTGCTCGACGCGGCCTTCGGCTGGCGTGCCGTGTTTGGCGTGCTGTGCCTGCTGGGCGCGCTGTCGCTGGGCCTGATCGCCGCGTATGTGCCGGAAACCAGGCCGGCCGGCGCCGTCCCCCAAGGCAATACCCTGGCCCTGTACCGCCGCCTGCTGGGCGACGCGTATTTCCTGCGCTATACGCTGGCCATCGGCTGTGTGTATTGCACGTATTTCCCATTCATCGCGGAATCATCCGTGCTGTTACAAAGGCGCATGCATCTGTCGCCGCACGCGTATGCGCTGGTGTTCGCGCTGACGGTCAGCGGCTATATCGTAGGATCGAGCCTGTTCCGCGCCCTGGGGCCGCGCCTGGGTGCCGACCACATGCTGGGCGTGGCGGTGCTCATCAATGTGGCGGGCACGGCCAGCCTGTTACTAGCGGGCACGTTGGCGCCGCAGCATGTCGCGTCGCTGGTGGCGCCGATGCTGCTGGTGATGGTGTCGGTGGGCATGGCCATTCCGGCCTGCCAGTTGGCCGTGCTGCAGCCGTATGGCGCCCAGGCGGGCAGCGCCTCGGGCCTGTTCTTCTTCGTGCAGATGGCGATTACGGCCGTCTGCGGCGCCGTCATCGCCGCCATCACGGATGGCAGCGAAAAGCCCCTGCTGTGGGTGACGGCAGCGGCCAGCGCGGCTTTTGCCGCCGTCTGGCTGCTCACGAAGAGCCGGGCCAGCGTGGCGGCAGCCAGCCTTACATGACGATCTTGACCATCGGATGGCCCGACAGCGCCATGTACAGGGCGTCGAGCTGCTCGCGGCTGATGGCGCGCACGGTCACGGTCAGGCCCGTGTAATTGCCCTTGGGCGACGGACGCTCTTCCATGCGGCCCTCGTGGAAGGTCGGATCATGGCTGATGACCAGTTCCAGCATGGTGGGCGCGAAATCGACGTGCGTCGGACCCATGATCTTGATGGGAAAGTCGCTCGGGTATTCGATCAGCGATTCGCTGGGAGGAATGATGTGTTCGGTGGGAGGGATGGTTTGCATGAGAATTCCAATCAGTGCCGGTCAGTGCCAAAGACGTATTGTAGCCAACTTTGGCAGCGCCTGCGCCGTTGCCATGGCGCCAGGGGCACGGAAAAAAAAAGCCAGCTGGGTAAGCTGGCGAAAACTATTTCGTTTGGACAAAATAGCCGGAAAAGTCGCTGCCATGACGTGGAGGAAAAGCAGTGGTCGTACTGTAAGCAAAATCCGCCGGCTTTACCTCCGGCATGTGACGAACTGCGCATTTTGCGGCCTGAACGTCGATACGGCGCGACAGACGACACGGCCGTCACCGCTCCGCTTCCTGCTGCAGCCGGCTGTTGCGGCCGGGATTGCCGCGCTCATTGCCTCTGTCATGACTGCGTTCACGTGGCGGCCCGCTGCGTTCGCTGACCGGACGCGGCTGCGGCCGCTCGGCGCGCGGCCGTTCTTCGCCACGCCACCCGGGGCGGCCCACCTGGTCTTGTACCGGCGGCAAGGCCGGCATTGCCGGCATCAAGGGCTGGGCCGGCATCGGCGGCTGCTGCGGCTGGGCCGGCATGGGAGGCCGGTTCGGCTGCATGGGACGCGGTGCCAGGTGCGTCTGGCCATCGTCCGTCTGCAAGCGGCCGGGGCGATTGACCCAGTCGCGCCGGGGCGGCCTGTCGCCGCGCGGCGCATCAACGGGACGCTGCCAGTTGCCCGCCGGCGCAGGCGCCGTGCTCAAGGGCAAGCTTTGCAGGACGGGCGGTGGCATGCTGGTGCGGTTGCGGCGCGGCACGTCGACCGTGCGCGAGCCGCCAAAACGCTCGCCGGGCAGCATCGTCATGCCCTCGCGGCGTTCGCGTTCACCCACCACGGAGCGGCGCCCCTCGGCCACGCGGTTGATACGGCGTTCATACTCCGCGCTGGCACGGTAGCCGGGCACATAGCGCTCATGCGGCGACAAGGGAAACCAGCCGACGCCGGGACGCTGCTCATGGTGTGTCCCGGGGTGGCCGCCGACCCAGCCCACCAGGGCCGGCGCCCAGGGTACGCGGCCGCGCTCGCGCCCCGGCGCCCAGCCCCAGCGCTGGCCCAGCAGCACCCAGCGGCCGTAATGCGAGGGCGCGTAGCCCCACGGTGCATTGTCGACCCAGGTCCAGCCCCATGGCGCGATCCACGTCCAGCGCCCGTCGCTGTACGGCGCCCAGCCAGCCGGCACCGCGCTGGGCAGCCACAGCGGACCATATTGCGCATCGTCCTGCCAGGCGCCGTAGCGGTCCAGCTCTTCATAGCCGGTGGTATCGTCCGTGACATAGCGCAAGGCCGGCGCGGCGGCGGACAAGGCTTCGGGCCAGTTGTCGAACGCGATCCGCTGCAAGGCGCCCGTGCGCAATTCCTCGTCCGTCAATTCCGCGCGCTGGCCGGCACGCAAAGTCACGCTGCCCGTCGCGCCATCCACGTCGGCCGCACCGTCGAGCACGCTGACGACGCTGGTGCCGGCCTGGCGCCCCGCCTCGATGCGCACCCAGCCCGGCTGGGTCAGGATCACGCGGGCCTGGGCGGTGGTCAGCTCGAAGCCGCGCAGCGCATCGGGATTGCGCACGCGCACGCTGACCGTGCCATAGCCGAGGTGCAGCTTGAAACTGTCGTCATCGAGCTCGCTCACTTCCAGCTCGGAATCGCCGTCGAGGCGCACGGCGGCCGCGCCCACGCGCAATTCCGCCAGCGCGCCGCGCATGGTGCTCAGGCGGTTATCCGTCGTGACGGGCCAGTTCAGCAGGGCGTTTTGCGCCTCGCCATCGCCGGCGCGCACCAGCACTTGCCCTTCGACGGTGGAAATGCGCCCCACGCGGGCAGGCGGATCCTGCGCCAGGGCGAAGGTGCATGCCGACGACAGCAGCATGGCGCACACGGTGTTCAAGAGGGGGAGAGACAGGATAGGACGCATGGCAGCGCTCCAGGCAAGACGTACAAGGATGATTGCTATCGATTACATCCGCATCGTGCGGGCATCGCAAGCGGGCTTACAAATGTTTGCATGTTGACCGGACTCAGGATGCCGCCTGGCCACCCCGCTTGACGAAGAACAATGCCGTGCCGACGGCCATCAGCAAGCCGCCAAAGAAGCGGTTCTGCTTCTTGACGGCCTTGGCATCGCGGAAAAAGCGCTGCATCGACGATGCCAGGAAAGCGTAGCTGTGCATGACGATCTGATCGATCGTGCACATGGTGACGGCCAGGATCAGCAGTTGCGGCAACAGCGGCGCCGTGGGGCTGATAAATTGCGGCAACACCGCCACCATGAAAATGATGCCTTTCGGATTCGTCACATTGGTCAGAAAACCCGTCAGCACGCGCCGGCGCATGGACGGCACCACCGCGTCGGCATGCAGGTCGCCCGTGAGGTTGCCCGTGACGGCCACCTTGGCGCGCCACTGCGACAGGCCCAGGTAGATCAGGTACAGCGCACCCACCGTCTTGACGATATTGAACGCCACTTCGGAGGCCAGCAGCAAAGAGCCCACGCCGGCGCCGGCGATGCCCAGCACCACCAGCAGCCCCAGCTGCAGGCCCAGAATGGTGGCGCTGGCCTTCTTCACCCCGTACGACAGGCCGTGCGACATCGACAGCACGGCGCCCGAGCCGGGCGAGACGGCGATGATGGAGGCGGCGATGACAAAGGTGATCCAGGTGGAAAAACTCATGCGGCGTCCAGAAAATAGGGAATATGAGCAATTTTACTCCGGCCCGTGCGGCCCTGCCGGCCATCCCTGAGGTAAGATCGCAGTCATGCCTTACCCACGTCACCCCTTGCCGTACAACCAAGAATAACATCATGAAAAACAACACTTTCCTCGCTCCAATATTTACTGTCACCACTGCGGGAGCGCGCTGAGATGGCCGGCTCCAGCCTGCTGGCCCTGCTCGACGACATCGCCAGCATCCTCGACGACGTTTCCCTGATGACCAAGGTGGCCGCCAAGAAGACGGCCGGCGTGCTCGGCGACGACCTGGCCCTGAACGCGCAGCAAGTGGCCGGCGTGCGCGCCGAGCGCGAATTGCCCGTCGTCTGGGCCGTCGCCGTCGGTTCGCTGAAGAACAAGGCCATCCTCGTGCCCGCCGCGCTGGCCATCAGCGCGTTTGCACCGTGGGCCATCACGCCGCTCCTGATGCTGGGCGGCGCCTACCTGTGCTTCGAGGGCTTCGAAAAGATCGCCCATAAATACCTGCACCCGGACGACAGCCACAAGGCCGAGCTGGCACAGGCCCTGCGCGACCCGCAGGTCGACCTGGTGGCGCTGGAAAAGGACAAGATCAAGGGCGCCATCCGCACTGACTTCATTTTGTCAGCGGAAATCATCGTCATCGCCCTCGGTACGGTGGCCGCAGCCACCTTCGCCGAGCAGGTGGCCGTCGTCGTCGGCATCGCCCTCATCATGACGGTGGGCGTGTATGGCCTGGTGGCCGGCATCGTCAAGCTCGATGACGCGGGCTTTTATCTGGCCGCGCGCAAGGGCGCAGGCGCGCTGATGAACGGCGTGCGCGCATTTGGCCGCATGCTCGTGTCGGCGGCGCCGAAACTGATGAAATTCCTGTCCGTGGTGGGCACGCTGGCCATGTTCATGGTGGGCGGCGGCATTTTGACACACGGCTGGCCGTGGGCCAGCGCCATGCTGCACCACGCGGAAGCAGCCGTCGGCGGCGTGGCTCTCGTTGGCCCCGTGCTGGCTGCCGTCACGCCCAGCCTGATCAACGCGGTGGCCGGCGTCATCGCCGGTGGCCTGGTGCTGGCCGGCGTCACGGCCGTGTCAGCTTTGTTGCGCATGATCAAGCCAAACAAATAAGCTTTCTGGTCTGATGGGGCGGCAGGCGCATCCGTGCCTGCCGCCCCGGCCATACCGGCGGCGCCCGCTGCCCATGGAGACCCTATGCAGACATCCCCCATCCAACGTCCCAGCAGCGCCTTCATCGGTGCCTCCTGGGCGGCACTGCTGATCGGCGCCATCACCTATTTGACCGGCCTGTGGAACGCCGGCATGCCCCTCAACGAGAAGGGCTATTACTTCACGCTCCTGATGTATGGCCTGTTCGCCGCCGTCTCGCTGCAAAAATCCGTGCGCGACCGCACGGAAGGCATCGCCGTGACGGGCATGTATTTCGGCCTGTGCTGGATTTCCGTACTGCTGGCCTTGCTGTTATTGACGGTGGGCCTGTGGAACGCCAGCCTGCAGAATAGCGAGAAGGGATTTTATGCGATGGCATTCCTGCTGAGCCTGTTTTCCGCCGTGGCCGTGCAAAAGAATGTGCGTGATGTGGCACGCGCAACGCCAGCCACCTCCGCCGACGCGCCGGGAACTTAAACAGCAGCGGCGCATCTATTCTGTATCCATGTCGGGAGAGGATGATGGGTGACCAGCAGAAACGTTTACAGATGGCGCTGGAAGCGGCGCACATGGCCATCTGGGATTCGCGCATCGTCGATGGCCAGGTCATCGACGGCACGGTCATCTGGTCGGCCAGGGGTGCGGCCTTGCTGGGCCTGGAGGCGCGCGCCCTGACCCATTCCTTCCCCGCTTTCCTCGACTGCGTGCATGCCGATGACCGCGACAAGGTGGTCAACGTGCTGCAAGACGGCGTGCGCCGGCGCGGCGGCTACGCCCTGCAATACCGGGTCATCTGGCCCGACGGCAGCGAACACTGGCTGGCGGCCAAGGCGCAGGTCTTCATGGATGGCGGCGGGCATCCCGAACGCACGCTGGGCATCATCTGGGATGTCACCGAGCACATGGCGCGCGAGCTGATGATCGCCGAACGCAAGGAGCTGGCCGAAGTGACGCTCAGCTCCATCGGCGACGGCGTCATCACCACCGATCCACAAGGCAAGACGCGCTACCTGAACCGCGTGGCGGAACAATTAACGGGCTGGAGCAGCCAACTGGCCGAAGGCCTTGATATCCGGCAAACGCTGCAGCTGATCGATGAAAACACGGGCGCAGCGCTCGAGCACGTGGCCTTGAAATGCCTGCTGCAGCGCCAGGCCATCGGCGTGTCCACGCACACGCAACTGATCACGCGCAAAGGACGGCGTATTTCGATCGAGGACTCCGCCGCCCCCATCTGGTCGCGCGACGGCGCTATCCTTGGCGCCGTGATCGTGTTCCGCGACGTCAGCCACGAACGAAAATTAAGCCGGCAACTGTCGTGGCAAGCCACGCACGACACCTTGACGCAGCTGATCAACCGGCGCGAATTCGAACACCTGGTGGCGGGCGCCCTGCACACGGCCAAGCAGGAAGGCCACGCGCATGCGCTGCTGTACCTCGACCTGGACCAGTTCAAGGTCATCAACGACACCTGCGGCCATGGCGCCGGCGACGTGCTGCTGCAACTGCTGGCCAAGATGCTGCAGGGGAAGATGCGCGACAGCGACATCCTGGCGCGCCTCGGCGGCGATGAACTCGGTGTGCTGCTGCCCCACTGTCCGCTCGAGCATGCGCGCCTGATCGGCGAACAGCTGCGTCTAGCCATCCACGAATTCCCCTTCACCTGGGACGAACGCAGCTTCGAGCTGGGCGTAAGCATCGGCATCGTGGAAATCAACCAGGACAGCAAGTCCATGAGCGAGCTGCTGAGCGCCGCCGACCAGGCGTGCTACCTGGCCAAGGAGCAGGGCCGCAACCGCATTCATCTCTATCAGGAGTCGGACGTCATGCTGGCGCAGCGGCATGGCGAAATGCTGTGGATCTCGCGCCTGAACGAAGCGTTCACGCACGACTACTTCCGCCTGTACGCCATGCCCATCGTGCACCTGCACGACAGCCCGGAACACCACGACGAAGTGCTGATCCGCATCCGCAACGGCAAGGGCGACCTGATCTTGCCCGGCGCCTTCATTCCCGCCGCCGAACGCTACGACATGATGCTGTCCATCGACCGCTGGGTCATCCGCGCCGTCTGCCAGCATATCCAGAGCGTGCGCGACAGCCTGCCGCCTTTGGCCGCGCTGGCGGAAAGCCGGCGCCGCACACCGGCCCTGTATTCCGTCAACCTGTCGGGCATGTCGCTGGCCGACCCCGGCCTGCAAGACTACATCACGGCGCAGTTCGTGCAGTACGCGATTGCGCCCGAACAAATCTGCTTTGAAATCACGGAAACGGCCGTCATCGCCAACTTGCCAAAAGCACAAGTGTTCATGCGCCAGCTCAAGGCCATGGGTTGCCGCTTCTCGCTCGACGACTTCGGCAGCGGCTTTTCCTCGTTCGGCTACCTGCGGGCCCTGCCCGTCGACTATCTGAAGATCGACGGCATCTTCGTGCGCGGCATCGCCACCAATGCCATCAACCGCGCCATGGTCAAGGCCATCAATGAAGTAGGCCACGTGATGGGCCTGCAAACGGTGGCCGAATACGTGGAAAACGCGGAAACCCTGGCCATCATCCGCGAACTGGGCATCGACTACGCGCAAGGCTACGCCGTGGGCGGCTTGCGGCCCCTGACGGCGGGCATGGATTAGCCTCCACCGGCAACCAGTAGCTTTAAAACAATGCCGCATTGCTATCCCTAAATGCGTGCCAGCACGACCAATCTGGAGGATTTTGATCTACATCAATAAATTTGCGCAGGCGACTCCTTACACTGATCTCCATTCTTGCAATCGTGCAAGTCTTACTCACCAATTGCTCATTTAACCGATCAGGAAGCCGCGACCATGCGCCAAAATTTGCCAGTGACTAACCGTGAAGTCCTCGTCTTGGACGATCAGGCCATCGTGTCGAAAACGGATATGAACGGCAATATCGTGTATGTGAACCCCTACTTCAGCCAGGTCAGCGGCTTCACCGAGGCAGAGCTGATCGGTTCGCCCCAGAACATCGTGCGCCACCCGGACATGCCGGCCGAAGCGTTTGCCGACCTGTGGACCTCGATCCAGGCCGGTACGCCGTGGACGGGCCTGGTCAAGAACCGCTGCAAGAACGGCGATTTTTACTGGGTGCGCGCCAACGTCACACCGATCCGCGAAGCGGGCAAGACCATCGGCTACATGTCGGTGCGCGTAAAGGCCGACAAGGACCAGGTCAAGGCGGCCGAGGAAGCCTACGCAGCCATCCGCAACAAGGAAGGCGGCAATATTGTCATCAAGAACGGGCAAATCGTGCGCCCGGGCCTGGCGCACCTGCTGCACAAGCTGACGCACATGTCGCTCAACCTGCGCATCTGGGCCGCCACCTCCATCGTCAACTGTCTGCAACTGCTGGTGTGCGTCATCAGCCTGTTCGCCAGCGGCGGCAAGATCACCAATTACGCCATCTTTGGCGCCACCCTGTTCGGCTTCCTGATCAACGTCTTCCTCTGGTACACCTTGCGCATGTCCGTGCTCAAGCCGCTGGGCAAGGCCCTGAACGGCGCGCGGGCGATTGCCGCCGGCGACCTGTCGGGCAGTTTCGAAACGGACAGCACGGATGAAATGGGACAATTGCTGCGCGCGCTGCAACAGATGAACAGCAACCTGATCGCCACCATCCGCGACGTGCGTATCAACGTGGAAACCATGGCCGTGGCCACCAAGCAAATCGCCGTCGGCAATATGGACCTTTCGGGCCGCACGGAATCGCAGGCGGCCAGCCTGGAAGAGACAGCCTCGAGCATCGAGGAATTCTCGTCGACGGTGAAACAGAACGCGGACAACTCGGTGCAGGCGAACGAGCTGGCCGTGGCCGCCTCGAAAGTGGCGGTGCAGGGCGGCGAAATCGTGGCCGAAGTGATCACCACCATGGACGAGATCAACACCTCGTCGAAGAAAATCGTCGACATCATCGGCCTGATCGAAGGCATCGCCTTCCAGACGAACATCCTGGCCCTGAACGCGGCCGTGGAAGCGGCCCGTGCCGGCGAACAGGGCAGGGGCTTCGCCGTGGTGGCGGGCGAAGTGCGCAACCTGGCGCAACGCTCGTCCGTGGCAGCCAAGGACATCAAACAGCTGATTGAGATTTCCGTCGGCAAGGTGGGCGCCGGCATGCTGCAGGTGAACCGCGCAGGCGCCACCATGGAACAGGTGGTTAGTTCCGTCAAGCAAGTCACGGCCATCATGCAGGAAATTTCCATCGCTTCGCGCGAACAGAGCATCGGCGTCGACCAGGTCAACCAGGCCATCGCCCACATGGACCAGGTGACGCAGCAGAACGCGGCCCTGGTGGAAGAAGCCGCCGCGGCCGCCACGCGCCTGGCGGAAGAAGCGGCCAGCCTGTCGCAAGCCGTGAGCCTGTTCAATTTCGGCAAGATGCCGCCACCGCGCCGCGTCGCCATGCCTGGCGGCAAGGGAGGCGCCGCGAACACGGGCAAACCCGCCGCTCTGAAACGCCTGGCCGCTTAACACCTTTCAAGACATTACACACATCATGCCTACACTACTCAGCAGTGCTTCCGCCGACCTGGACGCCGTCGTCGAATTCGACCCGGTCATCATCGGCAAGATGAGCCAGTCCGGCCCCCGCTACACGTCCTATCCGACCGCCGACCGTTTCAGTGCCGACTTCGGCTACGGCAACTTCCTCGAAGCGCTGGCCGCGCTGCGCATGCGCGGTGGCCGCCGTCCGCTGTCGCTGTACGTGCATGTGCCGTTCTGCGACACCCTGTGCTACTACTGCGCCTGCAACAAGATCATCACCAAAGACCGCAGCAAGGCCGCCACCTATCTCAGCTATCTGAAACAGGAAATCGCCATGCAGGGCAAGCTGTTTGCCGGCATGAACCAGATCGAACAGCTGCATTTCGGCGGCGGCACACCGACCTACCTGAGCGAAAAGCAGATGGATGAGCTGATGCTGCATTTGCGCCAGCATTTCGAGTTCGCTTCCGATGAAGACGGCGAGTATTCGATCGAAATCGACCCGCGCACCGTGTCGCGCGAACGCGTGTTTTCGCTGCGCGCACAAGGCTTTAACCGCATCAGCCTGGGCGTGCAGGATTTCGACGCCGACGTGCAAAAAGCCGTCAACCGCATCCAGCCGGAAGCGGAAACGGTGGCCATCATGCAGGCCGCGCGCGACGCCGGTTTCCGCTCGGTCAGCATCGACCTGATCTACGGTTTGCCCAAGCAAAACCTGGAGACCATGACGGAAACCTTGCGCAAGGTGATCAACGCCAGCCCCGACCGCATCGCCCTGTACCACTACGCGCACATGCCGCACCTGTTCAAGCCACAGCGCCGCATCCTCGACGCCGACATGCCCGACAGCGCCACCAAGCTGGCCATGCTGGGCCTGTGCATCGCGCGCCTGACAGCCGCCGGCTATGTGTACATCGGCATGGACCATTTCGCCAAGCCGACGGACGACCTGGCCGTGGCGCAGCGCCAGGGCCGCTTGCACCGCAACTTCCAGGGTTATTCGACGCGCGCGGAAGCCGATCTGATCGCCTGCGGCGTGTCGGCCATCAGTTCCGTCGGCGCCGTCTACAGCCAGAATGAAAAGACGCTGGACGCGTATTACGAAAAACTCGACGAAGGCGTGCTGCCGATCGCGCGCGGCATCAAGCTCGATACCGATGATTTGTTGCGCCGTATCATCATCCAAATGCTGATGTGCAATTTCGAATTGTCGATCGCCACCATCGAGCAAGCCCACCCCGTCAAGTTCCGCAGCTATTTCGCCGCCGAGCTGGAAAAGCTGCGCGAACTGGCCCGTGACGGCTTGCTCGTCATCGAGGAAGACTGGCTGACGGTGACGCCGAAAGGGCGCTTGCTGATCCGCAATATCTGCATGGTCTTCGACCGCTACCTGACGCAAGCCCGCGCCAACGCGGCGCCGGACGCGGTACAGCCGCTGCGCTACTCGAAAACGGTGTAGCGCCGCCCGATGAACGCCCTCAGCCTCGTGCCCATGTTCATGGTCGGCCTGGCCGGCAGCGTGCACTGCATCGGCATGTGCGGCGGCATCGTGGGCGCCCTGTCGATCAGCGGCGGTGCACCGGCGGCGCCTGCCCGCCCGGTCATCGCCATCGCCGTGGCGCGCCCCGCATTGCAGACAAGCTTGCAATCGAACGTGCTGCGCGTGCTGGCCTACAACGGCGGGCGCATCGGCAGCTACATGCTGGCTGGCGCCCTGGCCGGCAGCCTGGCTGGCGCGGGCATGCTGCACATGGCTTCCCTGCAAGTGGCCGGCTACTGGCTGGCCAACCTGATGCTCGTCGCCCTGGGTTTGTACCTGATGGATGCTTGGCGCGGCCTGGCCCACCTGGAAGCGGCCGGCAACGTCGTCTGGCGCCGCGTGCGCCCCCTGTTGAAACCCTTGATGCCGATGGATACCGCATTCAAAGCGCTGGCCGTGGGCGGCCTGTGGGGCTGGGTGCCGTGCGGCATGGTCTACAGCGCCCTGCTGACGGCCATGCTGCAAGGTTCGGCCCTCGACGGCGCGGCTGCCATGGCCGCCTTCGGCCTGGGCACCCTGCCCATGCTGCTGGGCATGGGTTTACTGGGCACGCGCCTGCGCGCACAGATGCAGCGCCGTCCCGTGCGCATCGCCAGCGGCTTGCTGGTGCTGGGCTTTGGCTTGCTGGGCCTGCTGCGCGCCGCGAATGGCGTGTCGCTGGGCTGGCTCGACGCCCTGTGCGTCACTGGCCATCCATGAAAAGATGCATGAAAACAAACCTATGAATGCTGTGTTACAACCGTCCGCCTGCTTCCATTGCGGCTTGCCCGTGCCAAGCGGTTCCAACTGGCACGTCACCATCGACGAAGTGCCGCGCGCCATGTGCTGCCCCGGCTGCGAAGCGGTGGCGCAAACCATCGTCGACATCGGCCAGAGCGCGTATTACCGCGACCGCGACGAATACGCCGTCAACGCGTTTGATGCCACCCTGATGCCGCCCGAATTGCGCCTGTACAGCAATGACGACGCGCAATTCGCGCGCGACGCCAGCAGCTGCGAAGCGACCTTGTCCGTCGAAGGCATCCGCTGCGCCGCCTGCGTCTGGCTGATCGAACGCCAGCTGACGCGCCTGCCCGGCGTGCAGGCCGCCAGCCTGAACGTCGCCACGGAGCGCCTGTACGTGCGCTGGAGCCGCGCCGAATGTGAACCGGGCGACATCCTGCAAGCCGTGCGGCAAGTCGGCTACACGGCGTATCCATATGACGCCGTGCGCCATGGCGAGCGCCTGCAAAAGGCCAGCAAGACCCTGGGCCGCCAGCTGTTCGTGGCGGGCCTGTCGATGATGCAGGTGATGATGTACGTGGCGCCAGCCTACCTGGCCGAAGATGGCACGCTGGACGACAACATGGCCAGCCTGATGCGCTGGGCCAGCCTGCTGCTGACCTTACCGGCCATCTGCTATTCAGCCATGCCGTTTTTCCAGGGCGCCTGGGCCAGCCTGCGCGCACGCACCTTGGGCATGGACGTGCCCGTGGCGCTGGGCATCCTGGCGGCCTTCTTCGGCAGCGTGGTGGCGACCTTTACGGGCCGCGGCGAGGTGTATTACGACTCGGCCACGATGTTCATCTTCCTGCTGCTGTGCAGCCGCTATTACGAGCTGCAGGCGCGCCGCAAGGCAGCCTCGGCACTGGAGCGCTTGCAGCACGCCTTGCCCGCCTCGGCCTCGCTGATGGCAGGCTTTCCCGACAACCGCGCCACCACCCTGGTGCCAGCCGGCACGCTGGACGTGGGCGACATCATTCTCGTCAAACCGGGCGAAGCGATCGCCGCCGACAGCGTCATCATCGAAGGCACGAGCGCGCTCGATTTATCCCTGCTGACGGGTGAGAGCGCGGCGCAGCGGCGCAAGACGGGCGAGCAGGTGCCGGGCGGGGCCATCAACGCCAGCGCGGCATTGATCCTGCGCGTCTTGAAACCGGCGCGTGAAAGCACCCTGTCGGACCTGTTAAAACTCATCGAGCGGGCCGGCAGCGGCAAGCCGCAGATAGCGCAGTGGGCCGATAAAGTGGCCGCCTGGTTCGTGCTGGGCCTGCTGCTGTTTGCCGTCGCCGTGTTCGCCTTCTGGAGCTGGCACGATGCGTCGCGGGCCTGGCCCGTGGCGATTGCCGTGCTGGTCGTGTCGTGCCCCTGCGCGCTGTCTCTCGCCACGCCGACGGCGCTGGCGGCCGCCACCGACAGCCTGCTGCGGCGCGGCGTGCTGATCGTCCAGCCGCATGTGCTGGAAACCCTGCACCGCGCCACCCACATCGTCTTCGACAAGACGGGCACCCTGACCCTGGGCCGGCCCGTGCTGCAACAGATCGAGGGACTCGGCAGCATGACGGAGGACGACTGCCTGCAGGTGGCCGCCGCGCTGGAAGCGGGCAGCGCCCATCCGCTGGCGCAGGCGATCCTGGCAGCCGCCGAAGGGTTGGCAGGACAGCAGCCGCGCGCGCATGCGGAACAATTGCAGGAAGTGCAGGGCCAGGGACTCGAAGGCGTGATCAACGGCGTGCGCTACCGCCTGGGCAATGCGGCCTTTGTCGCCGCCATCGCCGGGCCGCCGCTGGGCGACACGGCCGTCGGCATGCAGGGCATGACACCGCTATATCTGGGCACGCAGGGGCGCTGGCTCACGCGCTTTTTGCTCAGCGATGCGCTGCGCCCGGAAGCGCGTGAAGTGGTCGCGTATTTCCAGCGGCGCGGCAAACAAGTCGTGCTGCTGAGTGGCGACCAGGAAGCGCTGACGCAAAGCGTGGCGACGGAACTGGGCATCAACACGGCGTGCGGCGAATGCCTGCCCGATGAAAAGCTCGATTTCGTGCAGCAATTGCAGGCGACGGGCGCCGTCGTGGCGATGGTCGGCGACGGCATCAACGACGCCGCCGTGCTGAGCGCGGCCGACGTCTCGTTCGCCATGGGTTCCGGTGCCGCGCTGGCGCAGGCGCATGCGGATACGGTGCTGCTGTCGAGCCAATTGGTTTCCGTGCTCGACACGGCGAAAACGGCCGCGCGCAGCATGCGCATCATCCGCGAAAACCTGGGCTGGGCCACCCTGTACAATCTGACGGCCATCCCGGCCGCCGCGCTGGGTTACCTCAACCCCTGGCTGTCCGGCGTCGGCATGGCTGCCAGCTCGGCGGTCGTCATCGCCAACGCCCTGCGCCTGCGGAAAGCCTGAACATGGAAGCACTGTATCTCCTCATCCCCTTGAGCGTCGTGGTCGTCTTCATCGCGCTGTGGGTGTATTTCACGGCCTCGGACAGCGGCCAGTTCGACGACCTCGTCGGACCGGGCCTGCGCGTGCTGCAGGACGACGATACGACGCCGGAAGCGGCCGCACCGCCCGCGCCTCAGCGCGAATAACCCTGCGACCCCGGCCGCGCATCGAAACGCCGGCCCCACCACGGCAGAAACACGGTATTGCCGCCGCGCGCGCGAAACCACGGCTGTTCGTGGTCGACGGGCCGCACCACGGCCGGCGGCGCCACCACCACGGCAGTCACGCTCTCGCTGTCGCTGCTGCCCGCCACCAAGACGGGCCGGCCCACGTGGTTCGCATAAGCGATGGCCAGCGCCACGTTGGTCAGCGCCGTACCCGCGCCCGTCTCGCCCAGCAAGGCTGGCATATTGAAGGTCTGCTGGTTGAAGTCGAAGTCGGGCAATTGCTGCGTCAGGCTTTGCGCCAGTGGACCAATGCGCTCCGACGAGAACGGATAGACGGCGCCGGCATCGTGGATGACGTAGCCGATGGCGTCGTCGTTCAGTTGCGCATTGCGGGCGGCAGCGTCGATGGCAGCGCTCCAGGCCTGCACGGCGCGCGGTGACTGTCCCTTGCCGGCGGTGAAATCGGCGACCTTGCGCGTGGCGGAAAAGCCCAGCCAGGCCAAGGGCGCGCGGTCCGTCTTGTAGCCGGGGCCGGCCAACACCAGCAAGACCATGTTTTCATTGATCTGCTCATCCTTGGGCGGATAACTGGGCGCATCCCAGTTCATCACCCACACCGTCTTGTCGGGATTGGCCTGCAGATAGGCCAGGCCCGCCGCCAAGGACGTAAAGCCCGCGTTGGCGCCGCCCATCGTCACGCGCACGTCGGGCGGCGTGGCCGTGGTCCAGGAATCGGGGAAGGAGGGGTTGCCGATGCTGAAGGCATCGGTAATCGTTTCAACGACATACTTTCCCGCCTCGTCCGGATCAAGGCGTCCAGCCGGCAAGGCATATTCCACATGGATACCAGCCAGTTCACGGCGCGTGGATTTATCGGTCAGCGAGTGCGCGTTGTAAAAATACTCTTTGTTGGAAAAGTAGATATCCCGAAAAAGATAAATCAATTCCTCCACATACTTTTCATGATATCCACTGAAGGTTTCCCGGCCCTTGTTGCCGGAAGCGATCATGCCAATCGATTGCACCTTGCCAAAACGCACGGGGTTCTCTTTCACTTTGCTATCGTCCTTGTTCGGCTTGGCCAGCCCCAGTGTCCACAGCAGTTGCCACTCGGTCGGATAATCGCGCCGTTGCAGGGGATTGAGCCACTGCACGCCCACGACCTGCGCCATGTATGGCTGCGCGGGCACAGCAGGGACAACGGCGGTAACCGGTAATGCCACAGGCGCCTTGCTGGCACAGGCCGATAGCAGCATGGTCAGCATCGTTAGCATCAGAAAACGCTTCATCGCTGCTCCTGTCGAGATTAGCGCGAGTACCCTTGCGACCCCGGCCGTGCATCGAAGCGCCGGCCCCACCACGGTAAAAACACGGTGTTGCCGCCGCGCGCGCGAAACCACGGCTGTTCGTGGTCGATGGGCCGCACCACGGCCGGCGGCGCCACCACCACGGCAGTCACACTCTCGCTGTCGCTGCTGCCCGCCACCAAGACGGGTCGGCCCACGTGGTTGGCATGAGCGATGGCCAGCGCCACGTTGGTCAGCGCCGTGCCGGCGCCCGTCTCGCCCAGCAAGGCTGGCATATTGAACGTCTGCTTGTTGAAGTCGAAGTCGGGCAATTGCTGCGTCAGGCTTTGCGCCAGCGGGCCGAGCCGTTCTGACGAGACCGGATAGGTGCTGCCGGCATCGTGGATGACGTAGCCGATGGCGTCATCGTTCAATTGCGCATTCCGGGCGGCAGCGTCGATGGCAGCGCTCCACGCCTGCACGGCGCGCGGTGACTGTCCCTTGTCGGCGGTGAAATCGGCGACCTTGCGCGTGGCGGGAAAGCCCAGCCAGGCCAACGGCGCGCGCTCCGTCTTGTAGCCGGGACCGGCCAGCACCAGCAGGACCATATTTTCATTGATCTGCTCGTCCTTGGGCGGATAACTGGGCGCATCCCAGTTCATCACCCACACCGTCTTGTCGGGATTGGCCTGCAGATAGGCCAGGCCCGCCGCCAAGGACGTAAAACCCGCATTGGCGCCACCCATGGTGACGCGCACGTCGGGCGGCGTGGCCGTGGTCCAGGAGTCGGGGAAGGAGGGGTTGCCGATGCTGAAGGCATCGGTAATCGTTTCAACGACATATTTTCCCGCCTCGTCCGGATCAAGGCGTCCAACCGGCAAGGCATATTCCACATGAATACCAGCCAGTTCACGGCGCGTGGATTTATCGGTCAGCGAATGGGCGTTGTAAAAATACTCCTGATTAGAAAAGTAAATATCATGAAACAACATAATCATTTTGTACGCATATTTTTCGTGAAAGCCTACGAATGATTCTTTTCCATTATTACCATAAGCAATCATGCCGATCGATTGCACCTTGCCAAAACGCACAGGATTCTCTTTCACTTTGCTATCGTCCTTGTTCGGCCTGGCCAGCCCCAGTGTCCACAGCAGTTGCCACTCGGTCGGATAATCGCGCCGCTGCAGGGGATTGAGCCACTGCACGCCCACAACCTGTGCCATGTACGGCTGCGCGGGCACAGCGGGTACGACGGCGGCAACCGGTGCCGCGACCGGCGCCTTGCTGGCGCAGGCCGAGGTCAGAAAAAGCACGGCAAGCGCTAGCAATGCCGGCATCAATAGTAGTCGTTTCATCAGCAATCCTTCTTCAAGAGGAACGTCAACTGGCGGGGCCTGCAATACCGACCAGCATGCAATGCCAAACGCCAGGCTAAATACGCACATGCTCCAGCCCAGCCTGCGCGGAAAGGTAGCAATCAAGTTACGCATCAGGAGGTCTCCGGGCGCTTGTACATGCGTTCATCCACAATTTCGGCAGGCATGCGCCCTGTGCTGCCATCACATCGAACCCATTCCAGCAAAGACAGTTTCATAAACTTTCCAGTAGAGAAATATTCAAGAAACATCTTGCTAGATCCGACCTTATCCATATCTGCCGATAAGCGCCAATCAGCAGCAATCCTGAGCTCCCGCATCGCCTTCTCGCTGATATGCCCCACCCCAATCGCCACGTCATACGCCAGCGCCTTTTCCGCGTGCCAGGGATTGGTCAGGATGGTGGAATGGTCGGTCGCATGCGTGTCGCAGGTGGCCGCCAGTTGCCCCTGGATTTCCTGCTTGCGCCATTCCAAGTATTCCGGCGTGGCGGTGGACAGGTCGTCTTCCATCATCGCCTTGCCGTCAAGGCCGTCCAGCTTTTCGCGGCGGGCCTTCATGCGCAGGCGGGCGTGGTCTTCGTAGCGCAATGCCGCCTCGGTATCGCGGTCGCCCTGCGGCGTGCCGCCCACACTTGTATCGGCATACGGCTCGCCTGCCGGGCGCGCCTTGCCCGCATGGCGGTGCGTGCCGGGCGGATCGAGATTCTGGTCGAACTGCGGGCTGGGTACGCCAAAGCGCACGGCCTGCGGTGTAAACACTTCCGGCAAGGCGGGCGCCGTCACGGGGATGCGCCAGTCGTCGGGCGGGATGGCGTGGATGGGGATCTTCAGCATCCGCATGAGGGCCGAGGTGGCGGCGGCCGTGCGCCTGGTCGCGGTCCTGCCCGCCGCGCTGCTGCTGGCGCGCGCACCCTTGTTGGGATCATATTTGGAGATCGGCGAATGCGGATGCCAGAAATCGGCACTGCCCCGCGCGGGCTGGCGATAGTGATTGCTCCAATAATCATAATCGCCGTGCTGGCCAACGGGAAAGCCCTGAGCGAAGACGCGCTGGGTAAACACGCCGTCGCCACGCGTGGCCTTGATCTCTTCGGCGCTGAGACCCAACCAGCCGATGCCCTGGATGGGTGTGGCGGAAATCACCTGGTCGTGCGGATTGCAATACAGGGTGACGCGACCGCGCGTGCCTTTCTGCGGGCCGCAGCCATGGCTGGCCTTGTCTTTGTCCAGGCTGAAATCATGTGTCTCGTTGTCCGCCATGCGGCGCAGGCAGGGATCGATGGCCGGTTCCGACGCCTGGCCGCGCACAATGTCGAAAAATGCCGCCAGGGTCTGGCGGCGCGCCTCGCCGCTTTGCCGGCCCACATTGCCATCGACATCCCTGACTTGCCCCTGCAGCCAGCCTTCGGTGTCGTTTCTGCGCAACAGGCTGTACGGAGGATTGCATAAAACATAAGTATCGGCCACGCAACGGCCGCTTTTGCCTGCCGCATCTTTCACGTCAGCCATCTTGTTGCCCAGAAACGCCGCCGCCATACCCACCATATTGCCCTGGCTGTGACACACCAGCGTGATGGGCACGTCGGCCTGCTGCCGGCGGATGGCCGCTACCAGATGCGCCAGGCGCAAAGCCGCCAGCACGAAGTAGGGGCGCGGCGGGCAGGCATACACGATGCGGTCGTTGACGGGATTGAGGTGTTCGATGTGTATCCACAGGAAGAGGGCGTCCGACAAGCCCTCGCCCCACAGGTCCGGCAGCGAGGAGCAGCCATTGGCGAACGGGCCGCCGCCCCAGTAAGCGTGTTCGTTCAGGTAGACCGAATCGCCATACTGCTGCAACTCCTTGTCGCTGGCCTTGTAGCCCCAGCGGAACTGGATCACGGGCGAGAAGTGCGCTTGCGGCGCAATGAAGGTGCTGGCCGTATAGTCGGGATCGACATAGCCGTCATCGCTCAACTCGCTCCGGTAGCGCAGCGGCGTCAATTGTCCGGCCTCGGGCGTGGCGTGGCACAGGTGCTCGTCGCAGCGCTTCATGCGCGTGTTCAGGCCGGCGCACAGGCCTGCTTCGGCCGCGCGGTACCACTCGCCGTCGGAATTGACGCCATGCACGAAGATGACGATGCCCGGCGACGGCATTTGCTGCAGGCAGTCGAGCAGGCTGTAGCTGAACAGGGACGTTCCATTGAACTTTCCCACAACCAATTTAATATCTTCACCATCCGCTGGCGCGCTATCGGCATGACTCATGGCTAGCCCTCATCATGACTGGACTGTCCACTGTAAACCGTTGCTAATCTACATGTTTTAAGCTATATCAAGCCAGCGCTTGCAGGGATCTTGCATGGCTTTTTTTACCCAAATCACAATTTATTTCGATGTCAGTTAGCTACGCTTATTTCATCCGGGGAATTTTGATCCACATCAAAGTTTTTTCGCAGTCAAACACTTACTCTCTGGCCACCATCATAAATAGTAATTCCAGGGAGAGTCTTTGTGGATCAATCGCTGAACTATAACTACAAGATCGTGAAGCAATTCGCGGTCGCTACTGTGGTATGGGGCATCATCGGCATGCTGGTTGGCGTTATCATCGCCGCTCAGTTGGCCTGGCCTGCCCTGAACCTCGACATACCATGGCTGACATACGGACGCTTGCGTCCGCTGCACACGAATGCGGTCATTTTCGCCTTCGGCATCTGCGGCCTGTTCGCCACCTCGTACTACGTTGTACAACGCACCTGCCAGGTGCGCCTGTTTTCCGACAAACTGGCCGCCTTCACGTTCTGGGGCTGGCAAGCTGTGATTCTGGCAGCGGTGGTCACCCTGCCCATGGGCCTGACGCGCGGCAAGGAATACGCCGAGCTGGAATGGCCCATCACCATCCTCATCGCCGTCGTCTGGATCGCTTACGCCATCGTGTTCTTCGGCACCTTGATCAAGCGCAAGGTCAAGCATATCTACGTGGCCAACTGGTTCTTCGGCGCCTACATCCTGGCCGTGACGATCTTGCACGTGGTCAACGGTGCCGTCAGCCCCGCTTCGGCCACCAAATCCTACTCCGCCTACAGCGGCGTGCAGGACGCGATGATCCAGTGGTGGTACGGCCATAACGCGGTGGGTTTCATCCTCACTGCCGGCTATCTGGGCATGGTCTACTACTTCATCCCGAAACAGGCCGAGCGCCCCGTGTACTCGTACCGCCTGTCCATCGTCCACTTCTGGGCGCTGATCTTTACCTACATGTGGGCCGGCCCGCATCACCTGCACTACACGGCCTTGCCTGACTGGACGCAATCGATCGGCATGGTCTTCTCGCTGGTTCTCTTGGCACCAAGCTGGGGCGGCATGATCAACGGCATCATGACCCTGTCGGGCGCCTGGCACAAGCTGCGCACCGATCCGATCCTGAAATTCATGATCGTCTCGCTGTCGTTCTACGGCATCGCCACCTTCGAAGGTCCGATGATGTCGATCAAGACCATCAACTCGCTGTCGCACTACACCGACTGGACCGTTGCCCACGTGCATGCGGGTGCCCTGGGCTGGGTGGGCTTCATCACCATGGGTTCGATCTACTATCTGCTGCCACGCCTGGCGGGCCGCACGCAGATGCACAGCACGCGTCTGGTCGATGTGCACTTCTGGGTGGCCACCATCGGCATCGTGCTGTACATCGCCGCAATGTGGATCGCCGGCGTGATGCAGGGCCTGATGTGGCGTGCGGTCAATCCGGACGGCACTCTGACCTACACCTTTGTCGAGAGCGTGAAAGCAACGTATCCGTACTACGTGGTGCGCGTGGCCGGTGGCCTGCTGTACCTGTCGGGTATGTGCATCATGGGCTACAACACCTGGATGACCTTGCGCGGCAGCAAACTCCCCGTCGCCCGCATTCCGGAACTGAACGCGGCGCACGCCTGATAGGAGCAAAAGCAAATGAAATTTTCACATGCATGGATTGAGAGAAACCCCTGGCTGCTGATCGCCCTGGTCACGGTAGTGATCAGCATCGGCGGCGCCGTCGAGATCGTCCCCCTGTTCTTCCAGAAGAGCACGACGGAGCCGGTCGCCGGCCTGAAGCCGTACTCGCCGCTGCGCCTGGCGGGCCGCGACATTTACGTGCGCGAAGGCTGCTACAACTGCCACTCGCAGATGGTGCGTCCGCTGCGCGCGGAAACGGAACGCTATGGCCACTATTCGGTCGCTGGCGAGTTCGTCTACGACCGTCCGTTCCAGTGGGGTTCCAAGCGCACGGGGCCGGACCTGGCCCGCGTGGGCGCCCGCTACAGCGATGAATGGCACCGCACGCACTTGAACAACCCGCGCGACGTGGTGCCCGAGTCGAACATGCCGGGCTACCCATGGCTGGCGAAGACCAAGCTGGTGCCTGACGACATCATGCCGAAGATGCGCGCCCTGAAACGCCTCGGCGATCCGTACAGCGATGCGGAAATCGCCGCCGCGCCGGCCCAGTTGCAGGACAAGACGGAAGAAGACGCCCTGGTCGCCTATCTGCAAGGCCTCGGTACATTAATCAAAACAAGGAATTAGCATGGCAATCGAAAACCTGTTTGACAGCGCCAGCAGCGTCATGACGGTGGTTTCCTTTACGACGTTCGTAGGCATCCTGTGGTGGACGTTCAGCCGCAGCAATAGCGACTTCGACGCGGCGGCGCGCCTGCCGTTCGACGACGAAGCGCTCGACTACGCGGCCGATGCCGCACCGGCACAAGGGGAGCGCAACCATGGCTGATTTTACCAATGGCTTCTGGAATATCTACATCATCGTGCTGTCCCTGCTGGGCATCATCGGCTGCGGCGTGCTGCTGTACTCGCAGTCGAAAATCAAAGTGGTCGAAGGCGCGCCTGCCGACGGCACCACGGGCCACGTCTGGGACGAGGACTTGAAGGAACTCAATACGCCGATGCCGCGCTGGTGGATGTGGTTGTTCTACATCACCATCGTCTTCGCCCTGGCGTATCTGTTCCTGTACCCGGGCCTGGGCAACTATGCCGGCAGCCTGGGCTGGAAATCGACGGGCCAGTACGAGGAAGAGCTGAAGAAGGCGGAAGCCGACTACGGTCCCCTGTTCAACAAGTACCTGAGCCAGGACTTGAAGACGGTGGCCGCCGATCCGCAAGCGCATGCCATCGGCCAGCGTTTGTTCCTGACCTACTGCGCGCAATGCCACGGTTCGGATGCACGCGGCAACAAGGGCTTCCCCAACCTGACCGACAAGGACTGGCTGTATGGCGGCGAACCCGACATCATCAAGACCACCATCCTGCATGGCCGCAATGGGCAGATGCCACCGATGGGCGCCGCCCTGGGCTCCGAAAAGGATGTCGAGAACGTAGCCCATTATGTGCTGAGCCTGTCCGGTTCCACCTCGGACCCCGTCAAATCCGTGCTGGGCAAAGCCAAGTTCGGTGCCTGCATGGCCTGTCACGGTGCCGATGCGAAGGGCAATCAGATGCTCGGTTCGCCTAACCTGACGGACAAGATCTGGCTGTACGGCGGCAGTGCTGATACCATCATGGAAACCGTACGCAAGGGACGCAGCAACACCATGCCGGCCTTCAGCGATTTCCTCGGCGAGTCCAAGGTCCACGTGCTGTCGGCCTATGTCTGGAGCCTGTCGAATCCACAGACGCCCGTGAAATGATGTAATGGAACCTCAAGTCATCAAGATGTATGCGGCCCGCGAGCAGATCTACCCTCGCGAGGCCAAAGGACGCTACGCTACCTGGCGATGGGTATGTGTATGGCTTACCCAGCTGGCGTTCTACGGCTTGCCGTGGTTGACCTGGAATGGCAGGCAAGCCCTGCTGTTCGATTTGACCACGCGCAAGTTCTACATTTTCGGCGTCGTGCTGTGGCCCCAGGATTTCATCTATCTGGCGGCCCTGCTGATCATCTGTGCGTATTTGTTGTTTCTCGTCACGGCCATCGCCGGGCGGGTGTGGTGCGGGTTCTCTTGCCCGCAAACGGTATACACGGAAATCTTCCTGTGGGTCGAACGCCGCATCGAGGGCACGCGCAGCGCGCGCATGGCCCTCGACAAGCAGGGACCGTCCGTGCGCAAGGCCTTCAAGAAGACGGCCAAGCACCTGGCATGGGGCGCCATCGCCCTGTGGACGGGCTTTACCTTTGTCGGCTACTTCACGCCGATCAAGGAACTGGCGCAGTCGGTGACCACCCTGAACTTCGGTCCCTGGGAATGGTTCTGGGTCTTGTTCTACAGCCTGGCAACCTACGGCAACGCGGGCTGGCTGCGCGAGCAGGTGTGCAAATACATGTGCCCCTACGCGCGCTTCCAGAGCGCCATGTTCGACCAGGACACGCTGATCATCACCTACGATGCCAAGCGCGGCGAACCGCGTGGCGCCATCAGCAAGAAGGCTGGCAACAACGACAAGCTGGGCGACTGCATCGACTGCACCCTGTGCGTGCAGGTGTGTCCGACCGGCATCGATATCCGCAACGGCCTGCAGTATGAATGCATCGGCTGCGCCGCCTGCGTCGATGCCTGCAATACGGTGATGGACAAGGTCGACCGGCCGCGGGGACTGGTACGCTACAGTACCGACCATGCGATGGAAAACAACTTCAGTTCGAAGCAGATCCGCCAGCGCGCCATGCGCCCGCGCGTGCTGATCTACACTTCCATCCTGGCCCTGATCATCATCGCCGTGTGTACCTCGCTGGCGCTGCGCACGCCCCTGAAAATGGACGTGATCCGCGACCGCGGTTCGATGGGACGCGAAGTGGAAGACGGCATGATCGAAAACGTCTACCGCTTGCAGATCATGAACACCTCGGAGCAAACCCAGCATTTTAAAATCAGCGCTTCCGGCTTGCCGGGCCTGACCTTGCTGACGCGCGAAGAGGTGACCTTGCAGCCGACGGAAACGCTGGGTTGGCCGATCCGCCTGCGCGTGCCGCACGGCGTGGGCGAAAAGGGTTCGAACAAGATTGCGATCGAATTGCATTCGCTGGACGACCCATCGCTGCATGTGCGTGAAAGCGCGGTATTCATCGTACCGCGGTGATGTTGATTCGGGGTCGGACCCTCCGGGTCCGACCCCGGTATGTCGCCGTAGGGGTAGCATCCAACATGCGGTAGGTTTACTGTATTTTCAACCCAGAAGCAAAAGCTGGGGTCAGACCCACAGGGTCCGACCCCAAGGAGAACAAAATGTCCGACAGTCTGAAACTGCAACCTCCCGTTGCCCCGTGGTACAAGCATCGCTGGCCTTGGCTGCTGATGATCGGCCCCGGCCTGTCGGTGGTCGTCGGCAGCTTCATGGGCTATATCGCGTTTACGCAGCCTGATGCGCTGGTGGTGGGCGACTATTACAAGCAGGGCAAGGCGATCAACCAGGATTTGAAGCGCGACACGATCGCCAGCAACCTGGCGATGGATACCAGCCTGTCGTATGACGTGGCACAAGCGCGCCTGAGTGGTTCCGTGCACAGCTTCGGCAAGGCTTACCAGGGTCCGCTGCAGCTGCATCTGGCGCATGCGACCTTGCCGGAAAAGGATATCAAGCTGCTGGTGCAGCCCGATGCGGCCGGCAATTTTTCCGTGGCGCTGCCGATGCTCGAACGCAGCCGCTGGCAAGTACTGGTGGAAAACGACAAACGCGAGTGGCGCCTGTCCGGCATCTGGACCTGGCCGCTGCAGCGCAGCATCGCGCTGCATGCAGATGAGGAACTGTAAGCCTTATTTGCAGACGTCCGTGCCGGCCGTAATGGCTTTCAACTTGGCGGGCTGCAAGATCTCGATCTCGCGGTTGGAGACGCGCAGCCAGCCTTCCTTCTTGAATTTCGACAATAAACGGCTGACGCTCTCGATGGTCAGCCCCAGGTAATTGCCGATTTCCTCGCGCGACATGCGCAGCTGAAATTTGCTGGCCGAATAGCCGCGCGCTTCATAGCGCGAGGCCAGGTTGACGATAAAGGCGGCAAAACGCTGGGTCGCCTGCATATTGCCCAGCAACAGCATGACGCTTTGCTCGCGTGTGATTTCCTGGCTCATCATGCGATGGAAATGACGCAGCAGGGTCGGCATATTGCCCAGTAATTGTTCCAGGCTGGAAAACGGAATTTCACACACTTCGCTGTCTTCCAGCGCCACCGCATTACAGTGATGGCGGTCGGCGCTGATGGCGTCCATACCCAGCAGTTCGCCAGCCATCTGAAAACCCGTCACCTGCTCTTCACCGCCCGGATTGATCTGGTACGTCTTGAAGTGCCCCAGGCGGATCGCGTACAGATTCTGGAACGAGTCGCCGATGCGGAACAGCGAGGCACCGCGCACGATCTTGCGGCGGCGGCCGATGATCTGGTCCAGCCTGTCCATGTCGCCCACATCGAGGCCCATCGGCAGGCACAATTGATGCATGCTGCAGGTCGAGCATCGCGCACGCAACGCTTCCACGGTCACTGTGGGCATGGTGGGAGTGAGTAGCGCTTCAGTCATGTCGGTACCTTTTAGAAAATGCAATAACGAGTTTACTGCATACAGGGTTGCCGTGTGCCAATTTCACCGCATTTCCGCTGAATAAACGACGTTCTGACTTTGATTATATGGCAACATCGTTAAAAGCCCAGGTGGGAAAGGCAATTTGCGCGGCGCCGCTTGCCAAGTTGATGTATTGATAGGAAAATTCCCGACAGCATTAGCTGCCGCCTGTACCGCCCGGTACTGAAAAGGAAATCATGAAGCCTCTCGGCATCAAAGCAAAAGTCGCGCTGGCCACCAGCCTGACCTCGATCGCCATGATCGCGCTGGTCACCATGATACAGGTGCAGCGCATGCGCGCCGACTTCACCCGAGTACTGCTGAGCCAGCAGTCTGCCCTGATCACCCGCACCGCTGCCGAACTCGACGACAAGCTGGGCATGCTGCTGCAGATCGTCACTTTGACGGCCCGGCAACAGCCGCCGGCATTGATCGCCCAGCCCGCCCAATTGCGCGAATACTATTCGCGCCGCTCGATGCTGGTACTGTTCGACGACGTGCTGGTGCTCGATGCGCAAGGCGCCGTCGTAGCCGACATGCCGGAAGTAGCGGGGCGCGCCGGCATCAACGTCGCCGAGCGCGAATATTTCCAGACCGTGCTGCGCACGCGCCAGCCCATGATCACCGAGCCGATGCTGGGCAAGTCGAGCGGCATGCCCATCGTGCAGATGGTGGCGCCCGTGCTCACCGCCGATGGCCAGGTGGCTGGCGTGGTGATCGGCGTGCTGCGCCTGTACAAGGACAACCTGCTGGGACGCTTGCGTTCGGAAAAGATCGGCAAGAGCGGCTATTACTTCATCCTCACGCGCGGCGCCGTGCCGCGCTACGTGCTGCACCCCGACACCAGCCGCTTGCTGCAGCCGCGCCTGCCGAACGCCAACCTGACCACCACGCAGTTGCTGAAGCAAGATGGCGAAGGCAGCATGGTCAGCACCAACAGCCGCGGCATCACGGCCGTCAACAGCTTCAAACGCCTGAAATCGGTGAACTGGCTGCTGGCCGCCTCGCTGCCTCTCGACGATGCCTTCGAACCGTTCGATGGCGTGCTGTACCGGCTGGTGCTGTGGAGCGTCCTCGCTTCGCTGCTGGCCGCGTTTATTCTGGGCTGGGTCACCGTGCGCCTGCTGTCGCCGCTGGTGCGCCTGCGCGACACGCTGCAAGCCATGCGCACCAGCGGCAGCCGTTTCACGCCCGTGCCGGTGCGGCAGCGCGACGAAATCGGCGAACTGACGGAAGCGTTCAACGGCCTGATGAGCGAACGCGACCGCCTGCAGCAGGAACTCGAAGCGCGCGCGGCGGAGCTGGAACAGGAGCGCGACCGGGCCGAGGCGGCCAACCGCGCGAAGAGCGATTTCGTGGCCAACATGAGCCATGAAATCCGCACGCCCCTGAATGCCGTGCTGGGCATGGTGTACTTATTGGGCAATACCAGGCTCGATACGGAACAGCGCAAGTATCTGACCATGGTGCGCGTGGCGGGCCAATCGCTGCTGGGCATCCTCAACGACGTGCTCGACTATTCGAAGATCGAGGCGCGCCGCATGGAATTGTCGCCCGTCGAATTCGACCTCGACGAAGTCATGAACACGCTGGCCACGACGATGACCATGAATGCGGGCGAAAAGGAGCTGGAACTGGCCATCGCCGTCGAGCCCGACGTGCCGCGGCGCCTGATGGGCGACGCCCAGCGCCTGCAGCAAATCCTCGTCAACCTGGCCGGCAACGCCATCAAGTTTACCGAGAGCGGCGAAGTGGTGGTGGCCGTCAGCCTGGCCGAGAGAGAGAACGGCCGCGCCTGGCTGCGCTTCGAAGTGCGCGACACGGGCATCGGCATGACGGAACTGCAGCAACAGCAGCTGTTTGCCGCGTTTTCACAGGGCGACCAGAGCATCACGCGGCGCTTCGGCGGCACGGGCCTGGGCCTGGCCATCAGCAAGCAGCTGATCCACATGATGGGCGGTGATATCGCCGTGGCCAGCAGCGAAGGCAAGGGCAGCCGCTTCTGGTTCAGCGTGCCGTTCGAGATGCTGGCGCAGCCGGCCGAAACGCGGCGCACGCCGGCACTGGGCCAGCTGCGCCTGCTGGTGGCCGACGATAACCGCACCACGCGCGAACTGATCGTCAAGCTGATCGAGGCCTGGGGCTGGCTGGCCGACGAAGTGGACTCCGGCTTTGCCGCCATCGAACTGTACCGCGAACGCCTGGCGCAGCAGCAACCGTACGACGTGGTGCTGGCCGACTGGCACATGCCCGTCATGGACGGCCTGGCCACGGCCAAGGCCATCCGCCAGGCGGCCAGCGGCCAGCGCCAGCCCATCGTGGTGATGGTCAACGCCTTCGCCCGCAACCACCTGGAAGAAATCTCCAGCGCGGCCGAGGCCGATGTCGTGCTGATGAAGCCGATCACGGGTTCGAGCCTGTTCGATGCCCTGCACCAGGCGCTGATCGCCAAGAACGACGGCGGCGAACCGCGCATCCTGCACCAGCCGCTGGGCACGGAACTGGCCGGCGTGCATTTCCTGCTGGTGGAAGACAATCATTTGAACCAGGCCGTGGCGCGCGGCATCCTCGAGCACATGGGCGCCACCCTGGACGTGGTGGGTGACGGCTTGCAAGCGGTGGAACGGCTGCGCACGGAAGCGCTGCGCTACGATATCGTGCTGATGGACATGCAAATGCCCGTCATGGACGGCTTCAGCGCGACCCATATCATCCGCACGGAACTGCGCTTGAACTTGCCCGTGATCGCCATGACGGCCGGTGTGCTGGCGTCCGAACGCGAGCGCTGCATGACGGCCGGCATCAGCGATTTCATCGCCAAGCCCGTGGTGGTGGAAGAGATGATGGCAGTCATCCTGCGCCACCTGCCGAAGCGCCCGCCCGTGCAGACGGCCGAGCCGGTAACGGTTGCCGATGAGGAAGTATTTTCCATGGCGCCGCTGATGCGCGTGATGGGCCGCGATGCGAAAGGCCGCGGCGTGCTGCGGCGCATGGTGGAAGACGCCCTGAACAAGGGCATGACGCCCGTGCGCGACGCCGAAACAGCGTTGCAAACGGGCCGCCACAGCGACGTGGCGCGCATCCTGCACGGCGTGCGCGGCTCCGTCGGCACCCTGGGCACGAAACGCCTGATCCGCGCCGCGTTTGCCACCGAGGAAGCCATCGACGCGGGCCGCCTGGACGAGGTGCCAGCGCTGCTGGCGCAGACCGCGCAGGAGCTGGAACAGGCGCTGGCGGCGGCGGCGAATTGGTTGTCGAGGCTGAAGGATTAAGCTGGTTTGAACCCAAGAGATAAATGCCGGGGTCGTACCCTCAGGGTACGACCCCAGTCCTTGCTTTGGGTTTAGGCGGGCACACCCAGAATCACGCTGGACGCCTTGAACATCGCCGTCACGCTGCTGCCGATGGCGATGCCCAGGTCGGTGCTGCTCTGGTTGGTGATGATGGCGGCAATCGTGCCGCCGCGCGGCAAGTCCAGCACCACTTCCGTGTTGACGGCACCCGTCTGCACGCGCGTCACAAGCCCTGCCAATTGGTTGCGCGCCGAAAAGCGCGCCCCTGCGCTGTCCGCCACGAGGATGATCGACGACGCCTTGATCAGCGCAAACGCTTCCGCGCCCGGCACCAGGCCCAGGCTTGCGCTGCTGCCCTGCGTGACGATGGCAACGATGTGCTGTCCACCCGGCAATTCCAGGGTGACTTCATCGTTGACGGCGCCCTGTTTCAGTTCGGCCACCTTGCCCAGGAATTGATTGCGTGCCGTGGTTTTCATGGCCATTCTCCGTATGAGTAAAAGATCGTCGGCGATGCCTTCGGCCTGGCTGCCCAGTTGGCGCAGGTAACGCGCATGCTCACGCTCGATGATGCGGAAATTGTCGACCAGCTGGCGTCCCCTTTGCGTCAGCCGCGTGCCGCCGCCTCCCTTGCCGCCCGTCAAGCGCTCAACCAGCGGCTCGCCAGCCAGGTTGTTCATCGCGTCGATGGCGTCCCAGGCCGCCTTGTAGCTCATCTTGACGAGCTTGGCCGCCTGCGTGATGGAGCCGCATTCGGCGATGGCGCCCAGCAATTCCACCCTGCCGGCGCCGCCCAGATTTTCTCCGCCCACCGTCATCCATACCGAGCCTTGCAGGCCGATTTCCGCTGCCGCTGATTTATCCAATGCGTTCACCCAATGCCATGTGTTCTTCCCTGTTATCGATCTGTCCGTCGCGCAAGTACAGCACGTGTTCACCCAGGATGCGCGCATCTTCCGGATCATGGGTGATCAGGATCATGGGCACGTCCAGGCGCTGCTGCCACTGGCTCAGTTCCAGGCGCATTTTGACACGCAGGGCCGGATCGAGGGCGGCAAACGGCTCGTCGAGCAGCAGCGCGGCTGGCTCGGCCACCAGCGCCCTCGCCAGCGCCACCCTTTGGCGCTGGCCACCGGACAACTCGTCGGGAAACTGCTGCGCCAGTTCCTGCAAGTGGAAGGCGTCGAGCCAATGCTCGACCTTCTGCAATTTTTCGCGCGCGCGCGGGTTGAACCAGCCGCGGCTCAGGCCAAAGCCCACGTTCTGGCGCACCGTCAGGTGCGGGAACAGCGCGTAATCCTGGAACAGGTAGGCGACGTTGCGCTGCTGCGGCGGCAGATTGATGCCGGCGGCGGAATCGAACAGGGTACGGCCATTCAGGCGGATATGGCCGGCGTCAGGCGTGAACAGTCCGGCAATGGCTTTCAGGGTCATGCTCTTGCCGGCGCCGGACGGGCCATACACGGCGATGCGCTGGCTGTTCGAGGTGCATTGCACGTGCATGTCGAAACGGCGTTTGCCGGAGCGCAAGGTGGCGCGAATGTCGAGGTCGAGTTGCATGGGCATCATCCTCAGTGCCCTTTGTGCGCGATGCGCCCGGGTGCCAGGCGGCCAGCCGACAGCAGCACCACGATGCAGACTAGCGAGATAATCACGACCAGCGTATTGGCCACGTCGTCCTGGCCCGCCTGCACGGCTTCATACACGGCCACCGACAGGGTCTGCGTCTTGCCGGGGATGCTGCCGGCCACCATCAGCGTGGCACCGAATTCGCCCAGCGCGCGCACAAAACCCAGCAGCACGCCGGCGAGGATCCCGCGCCACGCCAGCGGCAAAGTCACGCGGAAAAAGATGGCCATTTCCGAGATACCCAGCACGCGGGCCGCCTGCTCCAGTTGCCCGTCGACCGCCTCGAAGGCGGCACGCGCGGGCTTGAAGACGAGGGGAAAGGCGACCACCGTGGAAGCGATGACGGCGCCCTGCCACGTAAAGATCAGGTTGATGCCGAAGTTATCCTGCAGCCAGATGCCCAGGGTGCCGCGTCGGCCCAGCAGCACCAGCAGGTAATAGCCGAGCACGGTGGGCGGCATCACCATCGGCAGGGTCAACAGGGCGTCGAGCAGCTCACGCCCGGGAAAACGCGTGCGCGCCAGCAGATAGCCCGTACCGATGCCGAGCAACAAATTGAGCGCCGTAGCCCAGGCCGCTACTTTGAGCGACAGGGCCAGCGCGGTCCAGGCGATATCCATGCGCAGTCGTTTGCTTTATGGCTTTTTAAAACCGTACTTGGCGAGAATGGCTTGCGCCGGCGCCGTCTGCAGGTAGCTGACGAAGCGCTTCGCTTCGGCCGCATTGCCGCTGCCCTTGATGGTGGCGATCGGGTACAGCACGGGCGCGTCCAGGGGCACCTCCAGCACCACGTTGACTTTATCCTTCATGATGGCCGCATCGGTGGCGTAGACAAAGCCCGCATCGACTTCGCCGCGCGCCACATAGTCGAGCGACTGGCGCACGTTCTGCGTGCCGATGGCCTTGGCTTGCACGGCGTCCCACAGCTTCGCCTTCTTCAGCGCGCCTTCCGAATAGCGGCCGACGGGCACGCTGGCCGGGTTGGCGATGGCCACGCGGGTCACGCCCTTGTGCGTCAGGTCGCTCAAGCTCTTGATGCCCAGCTTGCTATCGTGCGGCACGATCAGCACCAGGCTGTTGCTGACGAAATCCATGCGCTCGGCCGGCAGCACCAGGCCCTGCTTTTGCGCCGCATCCATGGTTTCCTGGTCGGCCGAAGCAAACACATCCACGGGCGCGCCCTTGACGATCTGCTGCAGCAGCACGCCCGAAGCGGCGAAGTTCAAGGCCACCTTGCTGCCCGGATATTGCGCCTCATAGCCTTGCGCCGCATCCTTGAACGCATTCGTCAGGCTGGCCGCGGCCGACACCACCACTTCGCCGGCAACGGCGGAGGTGGCGGCGGTGGCGAGAAGAGCGGCGCCAAGCAGGCGGGCGAGGGAGGTGAGGCGCATGATCGTATCCTTGATGAGAAGAGAACCAGGCCCGTAATATACACCGATATATAGCGTTCTGCCATTCTCCAAGTCAAGAGGGATGAACTTGCTTCAAGTACGCATTACGTGAAGGCGCCAGGGGCTTCCTTCAGACAAGGCCGGCCTTGGCCGCCGGCGCCTTCCTGCGGCTCGCCGCGACTCGCCGCGCCGCCTCTCCGGTAGAGTATCAAGGTCGCCACCAGCCCGCATAGTGCCGCGAAACTCATCCACAGGCCGGGCGAGGCCTTGTTGGCGGTCAGTTCGATCAGATAGGTCGAGATGGCGGGCGTAAATCCGCCGAAGACGGCGGTGGCAAGGCTGAAGGCGAGTGAGAAGCCGACTACCCGGACGTTGACAGGCATGACTTCTGTCAACGCGACCACCATGGCGCCGTTGTACATGCCGAAATAGAACGAGAACAACAGCAATACCGCCAGCAAATGCCCGAAGCTGGGGTTGGCGACCAGCCACAACATCGCCGGGTAAGCGGTCAGCAGCGCCAGCAGGGAGATGCTGACCAGGATGGGTTTGCGGCCGATACGATCCGATAGCGCGCCGCCGATTGGCAGCCAGATGAAATTGGACAATCCCACCAGCAGCGTGACCAGCAGGCTGTCTGCCGTACTCAAGTGCAGCACGCTACGGCCGAAGGTCGGCGTGTAGACGGTGATCAGGTAGAAAGTGGTGGTCGTCATCGCGACGAACAGCATGCCGGTCAGTACCGTACGCCAGTTCCGTAGCATCGATTCGAATACTTCGCGGGTGTCGGGGTGATGTCGGCGCGCCTGGAACTCTGCGGTCTCCTGCAGGCTTTTACGCAGAATGAAGATGAAAGGCACGATTGCGCAGCCGATCAGGAACGGGATGCGCCAGCCCCACGCGGCCACCTCCTCCGGCGACAGCCACTGATTCAAGCCGTATCCCAGCGCCGCCGCCATCACGATGGCGACCTGCTGGCTGGCCGATTGCCAAGCGGTGTAGAAGCCTTTGCGGCCAGGCGTGGCGATCTCCGCCAGGTAGACTGAAACGCCGCCCAGTTCTGCCCCGGCCGAGAAGCCTTGCAGCAAGCGGCCGATCAGCACCAGCACGGGCGCGAACAGGCCGATCGATGCGTATCCTGGAACCAGCGCAATGAGGACCGTGCCGCTGGCCATGATCGAGAGCGTGACGATGAGTCCCTTGCGGCGGCCAACCTTGTCGATGTAGGCGCCGAGGATGATCGCGCCGAGCGGGCGCATCAGGAAACCGGCGCCGAACACGGCGAACGTCAGCATCAGCGACGCGAATTCGCTATCGACTGGAAAAAATACCTTTGAAATGTAGTGCGCATAGAAGCCGAACAGGAAGAAGTCGAACTGTTCGAGAAAGTTACCGCTGGTCACACGTAGTACGGCGCCGAACTTCGATGGGGGTGCTGCAACCGTAGTGCCTGTATGGCTGATTTTGCCGGTCATGTTGGTGTCTCCGTATTTTTGTGGTTATGCCGTTGGTCTTGACCGCGATGCGCCTGGCAAAGGCGTCATCGCAAGTAACACGTTTTCTGCTCAGTCGTCTCCCAGTTGCAGCGGGTTCGGCTGGCGCTTCTCGATCGCCCACTTGAGAAGGGCCGCGCTGCGGAATATGCCGTGGGCAAACTTGCCGTATGGCAGTGTGAGGAACAGCGCCATCACCGTGCCGAGGTGCAGGCACAGCACCAGTGTCAGGGCGGGGGTGGCGCGCGCCAGCATCAGCATCAGGCCGCTCGCGGCCGTCAAAAACAGCAGCGCAATGAAGCCGCGATCCATCGGTTTCTGGGCGGCATCGCCTTGCAGGGGATGGCGACGCAGGTTCAACACGAACAGGCCGGCGGTGCCGAGCAGCAGCGCAACGCCGCCGCTGATGCCCAGCAGCTTGGGCAGGCTGCCGAAAGCGTAGGGTGCCTCCCAACCGAACAGATAGTGATACAGGGTGGCCACGCTGGTGGCCGCGAAGCACAGCATGAAGCCGTAAAACGTGAGGTGGTGGCAGCGTCGCCGTGCCACCGAGAAGGCATCGTCGGCGTTGTTGCAGCCGGCACCATGCCCGCCGCCCAAAAATTTCAGGCGCAGTACCTTGTCGGCGGCGTCACCGACGGCGGCGGCCGAGGCAGCGCCGGGCGTGACGTCGCGCCAGAAGCGCCGCACGCCCAGACCCAGCGCCAGCAGCGCGAACAGGAAGATGGGTGCGAACAGGCTCACCATCAGGTTGTGCGGAAAGACCGCATAAAAGCTGGCACCCGTCGCGCCCTGCAGCAGCGAGCCCTGGCGGCTGGCGGCCAGCACCAGGAACAGCGCCAGCCCGACCACCAGCGCCAGCGACAGCGCCAGACCGTTGCGTTTGTACAGCGCCCCCAAGGCTGGTGGCCAGGCGTAGTCGGTATAGGTTTCGAGGCGCACCTTGGCCATGGCCTGCGGCACGTTGATGGCGAATTCGTGCGGCGGCGCGTATTGGCACGCATGCAGGCACGCGCCGCAGTTGTGGCACAGGTTGGCCAGGTAGTTGATGTCGGCCTTGTTGAACTCCAGCCGCCGTGTCATGGCGGGAAATACGGCGCAGTAGCCTTCGCAATAACGGCAGGAATTGCAGACCGTCATCTGACGCCCGACTTCGGCCTCATTCGCGCTCAGGATAGGGATCGTGGGATAGCCGCCCCTGGCCAGCGTGCTGGCCTCGCGCGTCAGGGATTCAAGCTGTTGCATGGTGTACTTTCTTTGCAGCGAGTGCTGCCTGAGTGCCGGCGATACGCCCGAAGGCGGTACCGATGGCCATGCCGACGCCGGCGGTGTAGCCTTGGCCAAGCACGTTACCGGCCATCATTTCACCGGCGACGAAGAGATTGGGACTGGGGCGGCCGCCAAAATGCACGGCGGCACGTTCGTCGACCTTCAGGCCCAGATAGGTGAAGGTGACGCCCGGGCGCAGCGCGTAACCATAGAATGGCGCGGTGTCGATCGGCCGCGCCCAGTGCGTCTTGGCGGGCGCCAGGCCGGCGGTGCGGCAATCGTCGAGCGCGGTGTGGTCGAAGTTACCGGGAAGGCAAGCGGCGTTGTAATCCTGCACGGTCTGGACGAAGGCCTGTTCAGGCAGGCCGAGCAGGCGGGCCAGTTCGGGCAGCGTGTTGGCCACGGTGCCGGGAAACACCGGCGGCATGAAGCGGCCGATGGCTTTCTGGTCGGTGATGGAATAGGCGATCTGGCCCGGCTGCTGCGCCACCAGTCGGCCCCAGATTGCGTAGCGCTTGGGCCAGAAGTCCTCTCCCTCGTCATAGAAACGGTCGCCTTCGCGATTTACCACGACGCCGAGCGAGACACAGTCGATGCGGGTGCAGATGCCGCCGTCGTAGAGCGGCGCGCGGGCGTCGATCGCCACCATGTGGGCCTGGGTCGGGTCACCGATCGCATCGGCGCCAGCAGCGATCATGTGCTTGAGCAACACGCCTTCGTTGAAGCGCGTGCCACGGATCAGAAAATTGTCGGACGGCCATTCGCCGCGCGCGTTCTGGCCCCAGGCTTCACGCAGCCATTCGCGGTTCGACTCGAAGCCGCCGGCCGCCAGCACACAGCTTTTCGCAGCGATGCGTTCGCCCTTGGCAGTATGCACGGCAACAAAGCGGTCGCCGTCGAGCTCGACGGACACCACTGGCGTGTCGTAGCGCACCTCGACGCCGAGCTGTTCGGCGCTGCGGAAATAGGCGTTCACCAGGGCCTTGCCGCCACCCATGAAAAAGGCGTTGGTGCGGGCCACATGCAGGGCACCGGACAGAGGCGGCTGGAAATGCACGCCATGCCGGCGCATCCAGTCGCGGCAGCTCGACGAGGCGCGAATGGCCAGGCGCGCCAGCTTTTCATCGGTGATACCGCCAGTGACCTTGAGCAGATCCTGCCAGTATTCTTCCTCTGAATAAGCGTCGATCAGCACGTCTTGCGGCGCATCATGCATGCAGCGCAGGTTGCGCGTGTGTTGCGAGTTACCGCCGCGCCATTCACGCGGCGAAGCCTCGATCAGCAGGACCGATGCGCCCGCTTCGCGCGCCATCAGGGCCGCACACAGTGCCGCATTGCCGCCACCAATGATCAGTACATCCACCATCGAACACCTCCTTGTTGTGGAGTAAATTCTAGGTGGACTGGTTCAACTCCGGTAGTCGCCGGTTACACAAGCCGCATTCAGGATTCGTGAAGACTTGCGCCGGGCCATGCGGCGCCGGCGACCAGCTCGCGCACGACGTCGCGCAGCACGATGCGGGTGGCCAGCACCGCCGGCGAGAGCTCATCCTCAGGCAGGCTGGCCAGCAGGTTGCGGCGGCGCACGCCGGCGTCCGCCACCTGCACCAGCCGCACTGCGGAGGCGGGAAGGCGCGAGGTTGCCGCGCCGGGCTGGATGGTCGCCGCCAGCCCGGCGCGGACGACATCCATCAGGATGGCCAGGCCGTCGATGTCGGCAACGATGTTCGGTTCGCACCTGGCTTGCGCAAACGCGGTCGCCACGATCGCCCGCAAGCCGTGGGTGCCGCTCGGCATGGCCAAGGGCAGGGCGCCGATCTCCCGGAGGCGCACTTGCTTGCCCTTTGGCATGCCAATCAGCTGTGGAGAGCCGATGACAAACAGGCTTTCATCAAGGAGCGGCGTCGCACTCAGGCGTTTGGCCGCGTCCGTCTCGAACAGGATCGCCAGGTCGAGTTGGCGCGCGTTGAGCATGGCCGCGAGGTTGCCTGACAGGCTTTCGACAAGATGCAAACGGATGTCTGGATAGCGGGCACGCAAGCCGTTCATGAACGGCAGCGCCAGCACCGACGCCGTCGATGGCGCAAGACCGACGCTCACGTGCCCGGACAGGCGCGCGTGCTGCGCGGCGCGGGCCGCCTCATCGACATGGCGCAGTGCCAGCTGCGCCTGGCGCCAGAAGGCAAAGCCGGCGTCGGTGGGGACGACGCCCGTCGTCGTGCGGCGTAACAGGCGGGTGGCGAGTTCGCCCTCCAGCCGGCTGATTTGCTGGCTGAGGGTAGACGTGACCACGCCCAGGTCTGCGGCCGCCCGGCCCATGCTTCCCAATTCGACGACGCGGATGAAATAACGGAGCTGCCTTAGTTCCATGGTTCACCGGTGCAATGAAACGAGGATAGTAGCATGCGTCATTGCGCTGCTAAGACCTGCATGCGGACAAGGCCTCAGCCGTACTTGCTCACTGCCACCGCCTCATCGCGCCGCGCATAGCGCTGCGCAATCACGGCGCAAATCATCAATTGAATCTGGTGGAACAGCATCAGCGGCAAAATCACCATGCCCAGCGAGTGGGTGGCAAACAGCACCTTGGCCATGGGTACGCCGCTGGCCAGGCTTTTCTTCGAACCGCAAAAGACGATGGCGATCTCGTCTTCCTTGTTAAAACCCAGGCGGCGGCTGATGAACGTCATCAGGCCCAGGACCAGCGCCAGCAGCAAGATGCTGAACAGGCCCAGCGCCACCAGCGTTTCCACCGAGATCGTGTGCCACAGGCCTTCGCTGACGGCTTCGCTGAAGGCCGTGTAGACCACCAGCAAGATCGAACCCTGGTCGACGTATTTCAGGGTGGCTTTGTGGCGGTCGACCCAGCGGCCGATCCAGCGGCGCAGGAACTGGCCGGCCAGGAAGGGCAGCAGCAGCTGCATGACGATGGACAGCACGGCGTCGACCGACGACTTGCTTGCCCCGCCTTTCGCCACCAGCAAGCCGACCAGGATGGGAGCGAGGAAAATGCCGATGAAATTCGAGGCCGAGGCGCTGCAAATGGCGGCCGGTACATTGCCCCGCGCCATGGCTGTCAAGGCGATCGACGACTGTACGGTCGATGGCAGGGCACACAGGAACAGGATGCCCACGTACAGCTCGGGTGTGAGAAAAGTCAGCGCCAGCGGCCGCAGGGCCAGTCCCAGCAGGGGAAACAAAATGAACGTGCTGGCCAGCACCAGCAAATGCAGGCGCCAGTGCATGACGCCGGCCACCACAGCTTCGCGCGACAACTTGGCGCCATGCAGGAAGAACAGGGCGCCGATGGCGACGGTGGTGACGTGACCGAAGACCACGGCCGTCGTGCCCGTGCAAGGCAGGAAACTGGCCAGCGCCACGGTGACGAGCAGGGCGATGGTGAAATTATCGGGTTTCAGATTGCGCAGCAGGGCGGCGGGGGAAAAAGAAGACATGCGGTAGCCTGGTAGCGGCCCAGCCTTGCAACACTGCGCCATGGATGACAAACAGCGCCGGAAACGACGCCAGTGCTGGCTATTCTACCTGCATTGTCCAGCTCCTTGCCTGGCGGCATGGCTTGCCCGGTAAACCGTGCGGACAAAAAAATGCCCTGTCCGCAGACAGGGCAACCCGGAGTAAAGTACAGCGCGAGGGCGATTAACCGGCGGCTTTGACTTTCAGCTCGTTCTTGATTTCTTTCACGCCGCTCACGGAAGCGACGATCTGCACGACGCGGTCACCCGCTTCGGCGCTCGGTACATCGCCCGACAGGACGACGACACCTTGCTGGGTTGCTACCTTGACTGGCAGGGTAGCGGCTTGCGCATCGGCGCTCAGGGCGGCCTTGGCCGAGGAAGTGATGGTTTCATCAGGGACGGCTGCGGCGGCGTTGGCGGCCACGATAGTGTCAGCAGGAGCTTGTGCTTTTGGTGCGGAGTCAGCGGCATGCGAAGCGGTGATCGAGGCGCCCGACAGTACGATAGCGGCGACCAGGGTATTGAACAGTTTCGATGTTTGCATGGTAGTTCCTCTCAATGAAGTTAAAAGCTTCTTACTTAGATAAAGCAACACGTTGAAGCGTCACATCTACCCATACAGCAAGCACCGTGCCAGCTTTTAAATTACATTCAAAATCAACGACTTACAGCCAAACTCGATTTTTCCAGCGCGTTTCCGCCGGATCTGGACGGAAAAACAGGGCTTTTTGTCGCCAGACAGCGACAGCTTATGGCAACAATATCAATGTTTCTGACTAAGTCCCTGATTTACAACACTTTATTTTTGTCGCTATTCAGCGACAGGGTCGCCGTCAAGCCGGAACAGGGCCGGCGTCAGCTCGTATTTCTGCAATAAGCGGTAGAACTCCGTGCGGTTGCGGTCGGCCAGGCGGGCCGCGTCGGCCACGTTGCCATCCGTCAGGCGCAGCAATTGAATCAGGTAGTCGCGCTCGAAACGCTGCTTGGCTTCGTTGTAGCTGAGCGCTTCCAGCGATGGCACGCGCAACGCGCGCTGCACCAGACTCAGGGGCACCAGCGGCGCCGTGGCCAGCGCGCACACTTGCTCGACCACATTGACCAGCTGGCGCACGTTGCCGGGCCATGGCGCCGCCACCAGCGCCGTGAGGGCGTCGGGCGCGAAACCGTTCAGCGGTTTCTGGTACTTGGCCGCCAGTTTCTGCAGGAAATGGTTCGCCAGCAGGGAGATGTCTTCGCGGCGCTCGGCCAGCGGCGGCAGGGTCAGGGTCACGACATTGAGGCGGTAATACAGGTCTTCGCGAAATTGCCCTTCCGCCATGGCCACGTCCAGGTCGCGGTGCGTGGCGGACAGAAGCCGCACATCGACCGGGCGCGTCTGGTCGGCGCCCACGGGCCGCACGGCCCGCTCCTGCAGCACGCGCAGCAATTTCACCTGCAGCGGCAGCGGCATGTCGCCGATCTCATCTAAAAACAGGGTGCCGCCATCGGCCGCCAGGAACAAGCCTTCGCGGTTGCCGACGGCGCCCGTAAACGAGCCCTTCACGTGACCGAACAGTTCCGATTCCAGCAACTGCTCGGGAATGGCGCCGCAGTTGACGGCGATGAACGGCGCCTTGGCGCGGCGGCTGGCGTTGTGCAGCGCGCGCGCCAGCAATTCCTTGCCCGTGCCGCTGGGGCCACGGATCAAAATACTGGCGTCGGACCCGGCCACCAGCTTGGCTTCGGCCAGCAACTCGGCCATCTGCGCGCTACGGCTGATCAGCTCGGCACGCCAGCTCTCGTCGCCGGACGCGGGCGCCGGCATGACGGTGGACAAGTTGATCGCATATGCCACTTTTTCCATGAGCAGCTTGCCGTCGAACGGTTTCGTCAGGTACGCAAACGCGCCGCGCGCCGTGGCATCGACGGCATCGGGAATGGTGCCGTGGGCTGTGAGCAAAATGACGGGCAGGGCCGCATGCTGGCGGCGGATTTCATCGAACAGGGCCAGGCCGTCGCGGCCCGGTAATTGCACGTCGGTAATGACCAGGGCCGGCAATTCCACAGCCAGGCGCGCCAGCGCCGCTTCCGCGCTGCCCACGGCCGTCACGCGATAATTACCCGCCTTCAAGCGGATGGTCAGCAGGCGCAGCAGGTCGGGATCGTCGTCGACCAACAAAATGTGGGCGTGCTCGCTCATTTTGGCGCTCCCGCGGCGGGGCGCACGGACAGGCTGCGCTCGATATTCTTTAACGCTTCGAGTTTTTCATTGAGCAAGTCATTGCGGCGCTGGGCATCGCGCAGCTGCGCATTGAGCTTGTCGATGCTCTCGTCCTGGCGGCGCAGTTCCGCATACTGGCTGCTGAGCAATTGCACCAGCGGCGCCAGCAGTTGCGCGTCCTTGCCCGTGGTCGTGGCCAGCGGTTCCAGCAAGGCTTGCGCGCGGGCCAGGTCGCCGGGGCCGCGCACTGTCGCTTGCAGCATGGCGCGGCGGATGGTGTTGGACGGCGCGTGATCGGCCTTCGCCAGGTCCAGCTGTGCTTTCACCAGCTCCGACGGCGTCATCAGGCGCAAGGCGCTCTGATACGCCAGCAGTTCGGTCAGCTGGGGGTCCATCACCACCACCACGCGCGGCGGCGTTTGCACCAGCACGGGCGTCTGGATAGTGGGCTTGGCGGCGCAGGCGCCCAATAGCAGCGCGCAGGCGGCCATGGCGGCCAGGGAAGTTCTCGTCATCATAAGGGCAGTTCTATCCGAAAATGCGCGCCAGCCTGGCGCGGTAAAAGAGTGACGCTGCCATCGTGGGCGGCGATATATTCGCGCACGATGGACAGGCCGATCCCATTGCCGTTGCGCGCGCCGGCCGCCTGGCGCACTCCCTGGTAAAACGGTTCAAAAATACGCGCGGCATCCTCGGGCGCCACGCCGGCACCCTCGTCGATGCAGTCGATACACACGCGGCGGCCTTCGCTGGACAGGGTAAAGCGCACTGTGCCGCCTTCCGGACTGAAGCGCACGGCATTCGACAGCAGGTTGGCCAGCACCGTTGCCAGCTTGTCGCGGTCGGCCTGCACGATCAGCGACTCGCCCTGCACCTCGACGGTCAAACGGCGCGCCAGCCATTGCAGGCGCTGCCCGGCCACCACATCTTGCAGCAAGACCAGCAAGTCGACCTTGCTGTGCGCCAGATGCTGGGCGTCAAAGGCGGCGGTATTGTAGCGTAGCAAGTCTTCAATCTGGTTTTGCAAGGAGGCCGTGTTTTGCTGCAGGATGCCGGCGATTTCGCGCTGGCCATCGCTGAGCTTGCCGGCAACCTCGTCTTCCAGCAAGGCCACGCCTTCGCGCAGGGCCGCCAGCGGCGTTTTTAACTCATGCGAGATGTGGCGCAAAAAACGTTCCTTGTCGGCATCGAGGTCCGCCAGGCGCTGGCGCAGCCAGTCGAGCTGCTGGCCCAGGCGGCGCGTGTCGGCCGGGCCACCGACGACGATGGGCTGGTCGTAGCGTTTCTCGCCCAGGCGCTCGATAGCCGACTCGATGCGGCGCAGCGGACGCGACAATAGAAAGCCGAAGCAGGTGGCCAGCACGGCGGCCAGCAGCACGGCGCCGCCCACCAGCACGCCCAGCACGCGGCGCTGGCGTTCCAGCTCGGCCAGCAGGGCATCGTTGCGGCTGCCGATTTCCGTCTTGCTTTCGCGCGCCAGGCTGTCATTGATCTGCGCCATGCGGGCAAACGCGCGATACACGACGGCGTGGCCATCGCGCTTGCGGCGCTTACCCGCTTGCAAGACTTCCCACGCCGCTTGCGCCTGCGCCGTCCACTCGTCGGCCAACTGCGAGGCAAACTCGGGCGTGGCCCGGTTCAGCACTTGCAGCGCCACCGTCGCTTCGTCGCGGGCCGCCGCATAGCGCTCGCGGAACACGGGATCATCGAGCACGAGGAACTGGCGCGCGCTGCGCTCCATGGCCAGGGTCCGCTCGGACAGGCGCTGCGACTGTTCCGTCAGGGCAATCGCCTGCGCCGCCGTCTCGCGCCCCAGCCGCGCCAGGTGTTCCAGGGTCAGCAGGGCTTGCACGGAGGTGGCCGTCAAAATGCCCGTCGTCAAAATGAAGGCGGCAAATAACAGTTGGCGAAAGGACAGTCTGGACAAGGTAAGCGCCTTCGGTTCGGTCAGCAAGGGGGAAAAGGCGCATGGTACGCTAAGCGTTCATTCGCAGACGCCACCCACCCGGAAATGGTTAATTTTGCAACACTGTCGCTTTTCCGGCCGCCAGCAAGGCCTTGGCGGCGGCGCACGAATACTCCTAGTACAATAGGGAAAAACTTCACGCAGGCATCAAAGTGGCCCCCGGCCCTGGCATTGCGCCGCTTTGCCCCCACATGTGATGCAGCCCCACCGACTATCCGTTTCACCTACTGAAGAGATCCCATACCGCATGAGCACATTTGAAAAAGTCAGCAGCAACTTCATTCCAGTCTTGCAGGCAACCATCGAGCAATATGTCGAGCCAGCAACGGGCATGCGCCATATCCACATGCATACCGAGCAGGCTGAGATGGTGTTCCTGGTGGCCTTTCCCACTGTGCCGGAAGTAAGCGACGGGCGCGCCCACATCCTCGAACATCTGGCCTTGTGCGGCTCGTCGCGCTACCCGGTGCGCGACCCGTTCTTCTCGATGCTGCGCCGCTCCACGGCCACGTTCATGAATGCGATGACCTATCCGGACCGCACCGTGTATCCGTTCGCCAGCACCGACCGCAAGGATTTCTTCAACCTGCTCGACGTGTACCTGGACGCGGCCTTCTTCCCGAACCTCGATTACCTGAACTTCCGCCAGGAAGGCTGGCGCCATGCGTTCGAAGGCGACAAGCTGGTGTATCAGGGCATCGTCTTCAATGAAATGAAGGGTGCTTTCAACAGCCCCATGCGCGCGCTCGACAGCGGCATCGCCAGCGCCTTGCTCAAGGGCACGACGTATGAAGTGGAATCGGGCGGCGATCCGCTCAATATCCCCGAGCTGACGCATGAAATGCTGAAAGAATTCCACGCCAGCCATTACCACCCGTCACAAGCCGTGATCATGACTGCCGGCAATATCGAAGCGTCGGCCGTGCAGGAACAAGTGGCCGAGCGCGTGCTGTCCAAACTCAGCGGTTTCTCCGAGCGCCGCCTGCCGCAGCTGGCGCCCGCGTGGACCGCGCCGCAGGAAAATATCGTCAAGATTCCATCGCAGGAAGCGCGCGACGATGAATTCGGCCTGCAATTCGCCTGGCTGATGGGCGAGTCGAGCGACCCGATCGCCTACTACCACGCGCATCTGCTGTCGCACGGCTTGCTCGGTGAGTCGTCGGCGCCCGTCATGCGCGCCATGGAATCGGCCGGCTATGGCCGCCCATCGGACATGAATGGCCGCGACGCGGGCATCCGCCAGATGGTGTTCCACATCGGCATGGAAGGCTTGACGCAGGAACAGATCGCCGATGCGCACCAGCGCATCTGGACGGCCCTGGAAGAGACGGCGGAAGAGGGCATTCCCGCCGCCGTGCTGCACGCGGCCTTGCGCGACATCAAATACAGCCAGCGCGAAATCAGCAGCGGCCGCATGCCTTACGGCCTGGGCCGCTTGCTGCACGCCTTGCCGCTGGCCATGTATGGCGGCGACGTCATGGACGCCTTCGACAATGCGGCGATTTTGGAAACGCTGGAACAGCAGATCGAAGACCCTGAATTCTTCAAGCAGCTGGTGCGCGAGCTGATCGCCAATCCGACCCGTTTGACCACGCACGTGGTGCCCGACAGCGCCTATTTTACCGACCGCGCCGCCCAGGAAGACGCCAAGCTGGCGGCCCTGCAAGCGCGCCTGACGGATGCCGAGCGCGAGCACATCGTGGCCGAGTCCGCCGCGCTGGAAGCGCATCAGCAGCTGCCGTCGAATTCCGAAGTCTTGCCGCGCATCCGCCCTGGCGACGTCAGCGCCGCGCCGCGCCCGGCCCTGCCGATTCCCCCCGCCGTCGATGGCGCCGTAGCGTTTTCCATTGCCTCCAACGGCATCAGCTATGCCAACGTGCTGTACGACGTGTCGAGCTTGCCGGAAGCGTCGTGGCCATGGCTGCGCCTGTACACGGACCTGGCGCCGGAACTGGGCGTGGGCGACATGTCGTTCGACGACGCCAGCGCCTGGCGCCAGAGCATGGTGCCCTCGTTCCACATCGGCCTGGAAGCGATTCCCCGCCCGCAGCAAGCGATGCGCGTGGAACTGTCGTTCTCGGCCAGCGGCTTGCGCGAAGAACACGCAGCGATTGCCGCCGTGCTGTCGGCATGGATCGCCAAGCCCCGCTTCGATGAAGAAGAGCGCCTGGCCTTCCTGATCGAAAGCCTGGTGCAAGACAAATTGAGCAGCCTGGCCGAATCGGGCAACCGCTACGCCATGCTGGCCTCGGCAGCGCCGCTGTCGCCCACGCGCCGCTTCGACGACATCGTCGGCGGCCCGTCCGCATTGCCGTTCTACCGCCGTTTGCAGCAGCTGAGCAAAACCTCGGCAGGCTTGCAGGAAATCGCACACGAACTCGACACCCTGCATGCGCACATCATCGCCCAGTCACCAACCGTGCTGTGCGCGGGCCTGGAGCACGATGGCATCGCCCTGGCCCGCTTGCTGGAATTGCCGGCGGCCAGCGTCGACACGGCTGTCCCTACGGCCGTGCCAGCACCGGCGGCCTTGCCGCTGGCCAACACGGCGCTGCATGCGACGAGCCAGATTAACCATTGCTTCGTTTCCTGGGCCGTCCCCGGCGTGCACAATCCGGACGCTTCCGCCCTGGCCGTGGCCGCCGAACTGATGACGAATCAGGTGCTGCATACGGCGCTGCGCGAAAAAGGCGGCGCGTATGGCGGCAGCGCCAGCTACGCGGCCGGCGCAGGAACATTTACATTGAGTTCCTACCGCGATCCGCGCCTGGCCGGCACGTTTGCCGACTTCCGCACGACGCTCGATCAGATCCTCGACGGCGATTTCTCGCAAGAGCAGGTGGAAGAAGCCATCATCTGCGTCATCAAGGGCCTCGACAAGCCGCATTCGCCGTACGCGGAAGCGCTGACGGCGTGGAACATGCAGCAACGGGGCACGACGGAAGCCGTGCGCCAGCAGTTCCGCACCGGCGTCCTGACCTGCACCCTGGCGCAGATCAAGGATGTCACGCGCACCTGGCTGAAAAACGGCCAGCAAAGCCGCGCCGCGTTTGCGGGCAACACGACGCAAGACCTGGCAGGGCTGGAACTGGTTGATCTGTTGGCGCTGGCTTCTTAAGCTGAGCAGACGGATCGTGTCGGATTACGCGGCGTGCCGCCGCTAATCCGACCTACGCTACGGATCGGGTAGGTCGGATTAGCGCGCAAGCGCGTAATCCGACAATATTGTTGGCATGTCGGATTACGCGCGGCTTCGCCGCCCTAATCCGACCTACGCTGCTACTGGGGTACAGAATTAGGCTCCATAAACATCAACTCCCACTGATGCCCATCGGGATCCTGGAAACTGTGGCCATACATGAAGCCGAAATCCATCGGCTCCTTGTAAATGCTGCCGCCCGCCTGGACGGCTTTTGCCACCAGGTCATCGACTTCGCCGCGGCTCTCGGCCGACAAACACACGAGCACTTCCGTCGCCACCCTGGTGTCGCACAGCTGCTTGGGCGTGAACTGCTTGAATTTATCGTGCGTCAACAGCATCACGAAGATATCGTCGGCAACGATCATGCACGTCGCCGTTTCATCCGTGAAATGGGCATTGAAACTGAAGCCCAGGGCCGTGAAAAAAGCCACGGAGCGTTCCAGCGACTGGACGGGCAGATTGACAAAGATTTTGCGGGCCATCATGTCTCCTTGTAGGTCGAATGCGTACAGCGTGCCCGCCGATTCTACACCGGCTTTTTACCCGCCGGCGCGTCCCACGGTCTTCGGCGCGTAGCCGAAATAGCGGCTGAACGCGGCGCTGAAATTGGCCGGGTGGCGATAGCCCGTTTGCCAGCCCGCCTGCGCCACCTGACAACCATTTTCCAGCAGTAACTTTGCCCGCTGCATGCGCAGCGCCAGCAGGGTGCGCTGCGGGCTGTCGCCGTAGCGGTAGCGCCACCCCTGCTTGAGTTTAAACAGGCTCAGGCCCGCTTGCGCGCACAGGTAGTCGAGCGTGAGTTCCTGCGCCATCTGTTCCTGCATCAGCGCGTAGGCGCGCTCCAGTCTGGCGATATCGGCCTCGGACCAGCGCGGCACGGGAGAGGGCGCCGGCCGCAGTGTCCGCAGTTGTTCCGCCAGCAGGCTGAGCACGCCGATATGCACGGCCAGCGGGTCTGTCGCGCGCAGCAGGGAGCGCGCGTGCAGGGCGGCAGTGGGTGTGGTGGCCGCATGCGCCAGCTGGCGCGCGCCACCGTGGGGCAGCAGGGAAGTCAAGCCTTCCGGCCAGTAGCGCGCCAGCGCCTCTTCGCCGACCAGCACGCGCAATTGCGCCGCCCGTTGATGCGCCTCGAAACGGCGCTCGCCGCTGACGTGGTGAAACGCCGTCACCGTCGTATGGCCTCCCCGGAAATGCAATTGCCCGCCATCGCGCGTGGTGTAGCCAGACGCGCCTTCCAGGCCGATGGTAATGACCAGGCCGCCCGCATCGTCATGCTGCGACTGCTCGACGAGCGCAAACCGCGGACGGTAATCGGAATGCACGAGCAGCAAGCCCTGCTCGACCTGGCGCTGCTCGGCGCGGCACTCTCCCATCCCCGGATCCAGCTGGCGCCGCGTCCAGCCTGCCGCTTCCCTGTCATGTTCTGCCATCGCTCCTCCTGTCGCTGCGCGCCGTCGCGCATACGAAATGCGCCGTCCCGCATACAAACGCAAATGATAATTATTCTCATTGTTGCATAAAATGACGCTGATGCCCACCTCGCCGAAAGGAAGATCATGTCATTCAATCCGCAACACGCCTTGCAGCCGTACTGGGACCTGGCCGTCGCCCCCGTCCAGGCCGATGGGCTGGCCGCCGCCCTGGAACTGGGCATTTTCGAGGTGCTGGCCACGCCGCACATGCCGGCGCAACTGGCCGAAGTCCTGTCGCTGCATGCGCCGCACACGGCGCTGCTGCTGGAGTTACTCTGGAGCATGCAGGTGCTGGAACGCGACGAGGGCGACGCAGATGCACAGCGCTACCGCTGCACGGCCACCACCTTGCAGTATTTCTGCCGCGACTCTGTGGCCTTTTGCGGCGACGCCTGGCTGTACCGGCTGCATGCGCTGCGCCACTTCGCCACCCAGCTGAGTACGCTGGTGCGCGAGGGCGGCAAGGCGGCGCCGTACAGCGCGGCAAATGGGGTCAACTGGGCCGTTGCCGCACAACAGCAGATCGGCCAGGAGCAGCGCGCCGTCACCATGCGCGCGGCCTTGTCCGTGATGCAGCGCATCGCCCCGTTTGCGGGACGCGACACGGAGCTGCGCCTGCTGGACCTGGGCGGCGGTCCCGGCTGGGTTGCCATTGCGCTGGCGCAAGCCCACGCGGGCGTGCACGGCTGCGTTTTCGACTGGCCGGAAACGGTGGCGGTGGCTGCCGCGAACATCGCCCATGCCCAACTCTCTGACCGCCTGGAGACTGTGGGCGGCGACCTGGACAGCGACGATATCGGTGCGCATTACGATCTGATCTGGTGCTCGTCCGTGCTGCACTTCGTACCCGACATGGCGGCGGCTTTGCGCAAGATCCATGCGGCCTTGAAACCTGGTGGCGTCTTCGTTTGCGTGCAGGCGGAAATCGCCCCGGCGCCCGTTGACGCGGCGCGCGTGTTGCCGTATTACTTGCCGATGCGCATGCTGGGCCGCACGGTAACGCGCCAGGGAGAATTGGCGCAGCGACTGCGCGACACGGGCTGGACGCAAGTGGAGCAATACGGCGCCAGCGATTTCCCCATGGCGCCCGTGCAAGTGCTGATCGCGCGCACTTGAATTGCAGGCGTTTTACGCCGCATCTTGCTGCAGCGAGGCAATGATCAGGGCCGCCAGCCGCTCGACGGGCGGCCTGGGCACGCTGGAGGCACGCAACAATTCCAGCGACAGCGCGGGCAGGGCGGGCAAGCCCGCGTCCACGTGATCGAGCGCGCGCACGGACGAGGGCAGGCCGTACGCCGTGCGCACCGTCACGCCCAGCCCGGCGGCCGCGGCCGCCCACAGTCCCGCCAGGCTGGGGCTGGTAAACGCCGTGCGCCAGGCGATGCCAGCCCCATCGAGCGCCTGCGTGGCGCAGCGCTGGAACAGGCAGTCGCGGTCAAACGTAATCAAGGGCAAAGGCTCGCCCGATTCGGGACGCCAGGCCAGGCTGGACGAGGCGATCCAGCGCATGGCCGGTTCGGCAATCTGCTGGCGCTGCGGCAGCGGGTACTGCGCCACGTCGGCGATGCAGGCGCCGCCCCACAGCAAGGCCAGATCCAGCTGGCCCATGGCCAGGCCTTGCATCAAGGCCGTGTTGCGCGCCACATGCGCCTCGATGCGCACTTTCGGATGCGCACGGGCAAAGCGGCCCAGCACCTCGGGCAGCAAGGCTTCGCCGAAATCCTCCTGCAAACCGAGCCTGATCCAGCCTTCCAGTTCCGCGCCGCGCAGGGCGACGGCCGCCTCGTCGTTCAGTTCCAGCAGCCGGCGCGCATAGCCGAGCAAGACTTCGCCGGACGGCGTCAGCGCCAGCCCCCGGCCATCCTTGCGGAACAGGGGCATGCCCGCCTGCTCCTCGAGTTTTTTCAGCTGCGCGCTGACGGCCGAGGTGGAGCGGCCCACCTTGTCGGCCGCGCGGGCAAAGCTGCCCAGCTCGATGCCGGCCACATAGCTGCGCAAGAAGGCGATGTCGAAATTAAGCAGGCTCATGGGGAAAATGCAATCGTCCGGTTTTATGGGATGGTGTGGCGTAAATTATCTGATATTCAGAATGATCGTACTGCGCAACACTGTCAGGGTCAACCACTTTTCCCTCCCTGCCATGAGTACCAGCTGCCCTGCCGTTTCCCTTCCCGTCCCCGCGCCCGCGCTGGGCGATGCCCACCGCTGGAAAGTCCTGGCCGTGGGCGTGGCGGCCAATGCCAGCTTTTCCGCTGCCGCCAACGGCATGCCCACCACAGCCATCTGGCTGCGCAGCGGCTATCACCTGAGCAATACGCAACTGGGGGTGGCGCTGGGCGCCATGGGCCTGGGCGTGGCCCTGACCGAATTGCCGTGGGGTATGGCCACCGACCGCTGGGGCGACCGCCCCGTGCTGCTGACGGGCTTGCTGGGCACCATGCTGGCGCTGTTGACCTTGCTGCTGTGGATCACGCCCGCTGACGGCACGGTACCGCCGTTATGGGCGCTGGCGGCCGGACTGGCGCTGGTGGGCGTGCTGGGCGGCAGCGTGAATGGCGCCAGCGGCCGCGCCGTGATGCGCTGGTTCGGCACGGGCGAACGGGGTTTCGCCATGAGCATCCGCCAGACGGCCGTGCCGCTCGGCGGCGGCCTCGGCGCCCTGATCTTGCCCAGCCTGGCATCGTCCTATGGCTTCATGCCCGTGTTTGGCGCCCTGGCGCTCGTATGCGGCCTGTCGGCGTTTTTTACGTGGCGCTGGATGCATGAGCCCGATTTCTCTGCCGAGGCCGCCACGGGGCCGCACAACGCGTCCACGGGCGTGTCTGAGGTGATGCCACCGCAACCTTTGCGCAATCGTAAAGTCTGGCGCATGGTGGCGGCCATCGGCTTGCTGTGCGTGCCGCAGTTTGCCGTGCTCAGCTACGCCACCGTGTTCCTGCACGACCATGGCCACCTGGGCCTGGCCGCCATCACGGCCGTGATGGTGGCCCTGCAGGCGGGCGCCATGGTGATGCGCATCTGGAGCGGACGCCACACGGACCGCCACGCGAACCGGCCCGCCTACCTGCGCGGCTCGGCCCTGGTGGCGCTGGCTGCGTTCATTTTTCTCGGATGCATCGCCTGGACGGAGGCGCCGGGCTGGCTGCTGATGGCCGCCGTGGTGGCTGCAGGCATCGCCGTGTCCGCCTGGCATGGCGTGGCCTACACGGAGCTGGCAACGGAAGCGGGCGCCGCCAATGCGGGCACGGCCCTGGGCATGGCGAATACGGCCGTCTACGTGGGGCTGTTCCTCACGCCGATGGCCATCCCGCACCTGCTGGCGGCCAGCAGCTGGCCCGTCGTGTGGTGGCTGGCGGGACTGGTGGCGCTGCTGACCTGGCCGCTGTTTCCGAAAGACTAGGGCAGCACCCTGATCCGATACACGCAGCGCATCGCGTTCGCCAGCACATGCTGCTCGCGCACGATGCTGGCGCCCGGCCCCACCACTTCCTGGAACAGCTGCAATTCGGAGCGGCAAAAGCCCTGGCAAGTGCGCGCGGCGGCGCAGATGGGGCAATGGTCTTCGATCAGCAGCCAGTCCTCGCCGTCCGCTTCCACGCGCGCCATATAACCCTCCTCATCGCGCACGGCGGCCAACTGCTGCAGCCGCGTGGGCAAGTCCGGCGCCGAGCACGCCAGCGCATACGCGCTGCGGCTTTCCTCTTCCCGCTGCGTGATGAGTTTATCCAGCCCCGCTTCGCCGAACAGCTGGCGCACCGAGCCGATCAGCTTGATCGTCAGCTGCGCATGCGTGTCGGGAAAGCGCGCATTGCCCGCTTCCGTCAAGACCCAGTTCTGGCGCGGCCGCCCGGCGCCCGCCTGCGCTTCCTGGCGTCCTTCGATCAGACCCGCCGCCACCAGCTTTTGCACTTGCTGGCGCGCCGCCTCGCCCGTCATGTCCAGGGTCTTGGCCAGGGTCGCCGTGGAGACGGGTCCTTTGGTCTTGATGAAATACAGGATGCGCTCCGTGGTTTGCGGCGCTTCGCTATTATCCAAACGTTTACTTGTGTAATTCATTTCGCTCAACTATCATGGGGCCAGTTAACCAACTAATTGCTTGCATAATAGGCCGGTAGCTCCCCGCTGTCGAGGAGTTTCCACGTCCGCTTGCCAGCAAGACACTCTTTGGACTGGAATCCCATGCAGCTGCAACACTCCATCTGGCTGTTTCACGCCATTCTCGCTACCGGCCTGGCCATCTGGCTGACCCTGGCCGCCATCAACAACCTGCACGCCTTCCACGGCTCCGTCTGGGCCATCGGCAACACCATGCGCATGGACCCGCTGCGCCAGGACCCGACCATCCAGACGCCGCTGCTGCGCCGCGCCCTCACCTCTTTGACCCTGCACCGGCTATCGCTGGGCGTGGTGCTGGCGCTGCAGCTTGCCGCCGCCATCGCTGCCTGGACGGGCCTGGCGCTGTTTCTCGGCGGCGGCCTGCCCGCTGGCTTGCCCTGGCTGAACCTTGCCCTGTGCGCCATGGCCGCCTTTTTGCTGCTGATGCACCTGGGCGGCCTGTGGTTCGGCTACTGGATCGCCCAGGAAGGCTTGCAGACGACGCACCTGGTGCTGCTGCTGTGGACCCTGGCGCTGTTTTTCACCTTCAACGCGCAGTGGACCTGATCAGCCTCCGCTGCGCCTCTGTCTTTTTGTACTGCTGTAAAGGACTTCATCATGAATACGAAAATCGTTGGCGCTTCCGCGCTGGCCATCGCGCTGGTCGTCGCCGGCGCCGCGCTGTACCCCCGTGCCGACTCCCATGCGGCCGATGCCGCCGCCACGCCGGCCACCAAGGTGGCGCTGGTGCCCGTCGTGCTGGGCACGCAGGAACGCTACTTCGCTGGCGTGGGCGAACTGGAAGCGGCGCGCCAGGTGCAGGTGGCGGCCGAAACCGGCGGACGCGTGACGCAGATCCGCTTCGAATCGGGGCAAACCGTGGCGGCCGGCGCCATCCTCGTGCAGCTGAATGACGCGCAGGAACAGGCGGCCCTGCTGCGCCAGCGCGCACAGTTGAAAAACGCGGAAAGCAGCCATGCCCGCACGGTGCAGATGGTGAAGGAAAAGGCGGCTACGCAGGAGCAGCTCGACAGCGCCCTGGCCGCGCGCGACGCGGCCCTGGGCGACGTGCGCCAGACGCAAGCACTGATCGCGCAAAAGACCATTCGCGCGCCGTTCGCCGGGCAGCTGGGCATCCGCAAGGTGCACGCGGGCCAGTACCTGAACGCGGCCGATACGGTAGCCAGCCTGATCGACACGAAGTCGCTGCTGGTGAACTTCGCCCTCGATGAACAGAGCAGCGCGAAACTGGCGCCAGGCCAGGCCGTGCAAGTGCTGGTGGATGCCTATCCCGGCGACGTTTTTACGGCGAAGATCAACGCCATCGACCCGCTGGTCGCCCGCTCGCGCATGGTGCAGGTACAGGCGACGCTGACCAATCCACGCGGCGCGCTGAAGGCGGGCATGTACGCCAACGTGCGCGTGGCCCGTGAAGCGGGCCAGCAGCTGACGGTGCCGGAAACGGCGGTGACCTACAGCGCGTATGGCGACACGGTCTTCGTCGCGCAGCAAGAGGGCAAGCAGCCGCTCAGCGTCAAGCGCGTGGGCGTCAAACTGGGCGAGCGGGCAGACGGCCGCGTGGCCATTCTGGACGGCTTGCGCGAAGGGCAGCGCGTGGTCGCTTCGGGCCAGCTGAAACTGGCCGACGGCATGGCCGTGCAAGCCGTGGCCAACACCCTGGACGAGGCCAAGCGCGCCGCGCCCAGGGCCGGCTCGTAAGAGGAGCGCACCACCATGAAATTTACCGATCTGTTCGTACGCCGCCCCGTGCTGGCGCTGGTGATCAGCACCCTGATTTTGATGCTGGGCGTGATCGCCATCAAGCAGCTGCCGATCCGCCAGTACCCGATGCTCGAATCGTCCACCATCACCGTCACCACCAACTATCCTGGCGCCTCGGCGGAACTGATGCAGGGTTTTGTCACGCAGCCGATTGCGCAAGCCGTGTCGTCCGTGGAAGGCATCGATTACCTGACCTCGTCCTCGGTGCAGGGCAGCAGCACGGTCACCGTGCGCATGGAATTGAACCGCGATTCCACGCAAGCCTTGACGGAAGTGATGGCCAAGGTCAACCAGGTGCGCTACAAGCTGCCCGAAGGCGCTTTCGACCCCGTCATCGAGCGCGCAGCCGGCGACTCCTCGGCCGTCGCCTATGTCGGCTTTGCCAGCGAGAGCGTCTCGGCGCCCGCGCTGACCGATTATTTGGCGCGCGTGGTGCAGCCGATGTTCGCCACCATCGACGGCGTGGCCAAAGTCGACGTGTATGGCGGCCAGCAGCTGGCCATGCGGCTGTGGATCGACCCGGACAAACTGGCGGCGCGCGGCTTGACTGCCGCCGACGTGGCCGACGCCGTGCGGCGCAATAACTACCAGGCGGCACCGGGCAAGGTGAAAGGACAATTCGTCGTCTCGAACATCAGCGTCAATACGGACCTGACCAGCGTGGCGGAGTTCCGCGACATGGTCATCACCAAGGGCGGCGATGCCAAAGACAGCGCGGCCCTCGTGCGTTTGAAGGACGTGGGCACGGTGGAGCTGGGCGCGGCCGCCACGGAGACGAGCGGCATCATGGACGGCGTGCCGGCCGTGTACCTGGGCCTGTCGCCCACGCCGGGCGGCAACCCGCTGGTGATCGTCGACGGCATCAAGAAACTGCTGCCCGAGATCCAGAAAACCCTGCCACCCGGCGTGAAAGTCGAGCTGGCGTTCGAGACGGCGCGCTTCATCCAGTCGTCCATCGACGAGGTGGCGCACACCCTGCTCGAAGCGCTTCTCATTGTCGTCATCGTCATCTATTTGTGCATGGGTTCCTTGCGCTCCGTGCTGATTCCCGTCGTGACGATCCCCTTGTCGATGCTGGGTGCGGCGGCGTTGATGCTGGCCTTCGGCTTCAGCATCAATTTACTCACCTTGCTGGCGATGGTGCTGGCCGTGGGCCTGGTGGTCGATGACGCCATCGTCGTGGTGGAAAACGTGCACCGGCATATCGAGGAAGGCAAGACGCCCGTGGCGGCCGCGCTGGTGGGGGCGCGCGAAGTGGCCGGTCCCGTGATCGCCATGACCATCACGCTGGCGGCCGTGTATGCGCCGATCGGCATGATGGGGGGCTTGACGGGCGCGCTGTTCAAGGAATTCGCGCTGACCCTGGCCGGCGCCGTGGTGGTGTCGGGCGTGGTGGCGCTGACCTTGTCTCCCGTGATGAGCTCCTTGCTGCTGCAGCCCAAACAATCGGAAGGGCGCATGGCGCGCGCCGCCGAGCATTTCTTCGAAGGCCTCACCAGCCGCTATGCGCGCCTGCTGGATCGCTCCCTGCACCACCGCTGGCTCAGTGCCGGTTTCGCCGCGCTGGTGATGGTGAGTTTGCCGTTTTTGTACCTGCTGCCGCAGCGCGAACTGGCGCCGGCGGAAGACCAGGCCAGCGTGCTGACAGCCATCAAGGCGCCGCAGCATGCCAACCTCGATTACGTCGAACGTTTTTCCTACAAGCTCGATACCATCTACAAAAATATCCCCGAAACGGCATCGCGCTGGATCATCAACGGCGGCGAAGGCCCGGCATCGAGCATCGGCGGCATCAACCTGACGCCGTGGGCCGAACGCTCGCGCAACGCGGCCGTCATCCAGGCAGAATTGCAGCACGCCGTGGGCGACGTGGAAGGCACCAGCATCTTCGCCTTCCAGCTGGCGCCCTTGCCAGGATCGAGCGGCGGCTTGCCCGTGCAGCTGGTCTTGCGCAGCGCGCAGGATTACGCCACCCTGTTCCGCACCATGGAAGACGTCAAGCAGCGCGCGCGCGATAGCGGCTTGTTTGCCGTCGTCGACAGCGACCTCGATTACAACAACCCCGTGGTCAAAGTGCGCGTGGACCGCTCGAAGGCCAACAGCCTGGGCATCCGCATGCAGGACATCGGCGAATCGCTGGCCGTGCTGGTGGGCGAGAATTACCTGAACCGCTTCGGCATGGATGGCCGCGCGTATGACGTCATCGCGCAAAGCCCGCGCGAACAGCGGCTCACGGCGCAAGCCCTGACGCAGCAGTACGTGCGCGCCGACGATGGCAGCCTGCTGCCCCTGTCCGCCGTGGTCTCGGTGAGCGAACAGATCGAACCGAACATGCTGACGCAATTCAACCAGCAAAATGCGGCCACCTTCCAGGGCGTGCCCGCACCAGGCGTGACCCTGGGCGACGCCGTGACCTTCCTCGATGGCGTGGCAAAAACGCTGCCACCGGGCTTCAGCTACGACTGGCAATCGGACGCGCGCCAGTTCGCCACGGAAGGCAATGCGCTGCTCTTGGCCTTCCTCGCGGCCGTCGTCGTCATCTACCTGGTGCTGGCGGCGCAGTATGAAAGCCTGACGGACCCTTTGATCATCCTGATCACGGTGCCGCTGTCGATCTGCGGCGCGCTGATCCCGCTGGCGCTGGGCTACGCCACCGTCAACATCTACACGCAGATTGGCCTGGTCACCCTGATTGGCCTGATCAGCAAGCACGGCATTTTGATGGTGGAATTTGCCAATGAATTGCAGGTGCATGAAGGGCTGGACCGCATGAGCGCCATCCGCAAGGCGGCGCAGATCCGCTTGCGCCCCATCTTGATGACGACGGCGGCCATGGTGGTGGGCCTGGTGCCGCTGCTGTTCGCTTCCGGCGCGGGCGCCAACAGCCGCTTCGGCCTGGGCGTGGTGATCGTCTCGGGCATGTTGATCGGCACCTTCTTCACGCTGTTCGTGCTGCCCACCGTGTACACCTTTCTGGCCCGCCGCCACACGGCCGACCATGCCACGCCGCGCGCGCGAGATTTGTCGCAGGCGCTGAAGGAATCCCCATGAAAAATTACCGTTATCTTGTCTCTCTTTTCCCCCTGCTGGCCGGCTGCGCCATCAGTCCCGCCTACGTCACGCCGGGCACGCCCGCCATCGCCCTCGCCAGCCCGCAGCAGACGCAGTTTGCGCGAGGTCAAACGGCGACCAGTGACGCCGCCTGGTGGACATTTTTTGACGATGCGCGCCTGTCGCAACTGATCGCCAGCGCGCTCGAACACAACCTCGATATCGCACAGGCGCAGGCCAACCTGCTGGCAGCGCGCGCCATCTTCGACGAGCGCCGCCTCGATGAACTGCCTGCCGTCACGGGCCAGGCGGGATGGCAGCGCCAGGTGCGGCAAGACACGCCGGACAGCCGCGCCGCCAATGGGAATACGCGCGTGGGTTTCGACGCGCAATGGGAGATCGACCTGTTCGGCCGCCTGGCGCATATTTCCCGCTCGGCGCAGGCGCGCGCCGACGCCGCGCAGGCGGACTTGCGGCAGGTGCAGCTGACGATTGCCGCCGAAGTGGCGCGCAATTACTACGAGGCGCTGGGCTACCAGCAGAACCTGGCGCTGACGCAGGCGCAGGTGCAAAGCTGGCGCGATACGGTGGCCTTGACCGACGCGCGCATCCGCGCCGGCAGCGGCTTACCGGAAGAGCGCCATAATGCGCTGGCCAACCTGGCGCGCAGCGAGGCGATGCTGCCGCCGATGCAGGCGGGTTTACTCCAGGCGCAGTACCGGCTCGATGTGCTGAGCGGGCAAGCGCCTGGCGCCATCGCGCTGGCCACTCAGCCGCGGCAGCAGGCGCCGCTGGCGGGCCAACTGCCGCTGGGCGACGTCAACCGCCTGATCAAGCAGCGTCCCGACGTGGTGCGCGCCGAACGCCTGCTGGCCGCCTCCAGCGAAGATGTGGGCGCCGCCACGGCGGACCTGTATCCGCGCCTGAGCCTCGGCGGTTTCCTGGGCTTCTTTGCGCTGCGCGGCAGCGGCGTGTTCGACGGCGGCGCGCGCGCCTTTGAGGTGGCGCCCTCCGTCAGCTATCCGGCCTTCCGCCTGGGCAGCGTCAAGGCACGCTTGCGCGGCACGCAGGCCGAAGCGCAGGGCGCCCTGGCGCGCTATGAACACACGATACTGATGGCGCAGGAAGACGTGGAAAACGCCGTCACGCAACTGGCGGAAAACCAGACGCGGTTAGCCTCCTTGTTGCAGTCGGCGCGCCACGGCAACGCGGCGCTCGGCATTGCCAGCACGCGCTATCAGGGTGGTGCCGGCAGTTACCAGGCGGTGCTGGAAAACCAGCGCGCCTTGTTCGATATCCGGCGCGAAGCGCTGCTGGCGGAAACGGCGTCCTACATCGATGCGATTGCCCTGTACAAGGCGCTGGGATGGGGGCAAACTATGTAGCATTTTTTTGCTCACGAGGAGATGCGATGTTCACGCAAGGCAGCTGGCTGAATCCACCGGAAAACTGGTCCGCCGACGACGCGCAATTGCGCGTGACGACGGATGAAAACACCGACTTCTGGCGCAAGACCGCGTATGGTTTTATCCGCGACAGCGGCCACTTTTTCGGCACTGAAGTCAACGGCGATTTCACGGCGCAGCTGCACGTGGCGGCGCAGTACTCCGCGCTGTACGACCAGGCCGGCATGATGGTGCGCGTCGACGCACAAAACTGGATCAAATGCGGTGTCGAATTTTCCGACGGCCAGCTGCTATTGAGCAGCGTATTGACCCTCGACAAATCGGATTGGGCCGTCAGCATCGCCCCCGCCATGCGGGACGGTTTCTGGTTGCGCGTGACGGTGGCGCAAGGCGTGATCCGGGTGCAGTATTCGACCGATGGCCAGCGCTGGCCGCTGCTGCGTCTGGCGCCGTTTCCCACGGCATCGCGCTACCTGGTCGGCCCCATGTGCTGCACGCCGGAACGTGGTGGCCTGGAAGTGGTTTTTTCGCAGTTTTCCATCGCTCCGGCACAGCAAAAAGACTTGCATGATTTGAGTTAAATTAAGCCACCCACGTTTCGTGCAGATGGCGCCACAGCAGGGTCCCAGCCGGTGTTTTGTCATACACGACGGTCGACAGGCGCTCGGTGTTTTCTCCCCCCGGCAGCGACTGGCATTCGCGGTAGGACACGCTGGCGCCGGCCGCGCTGTCCTGGATTAAAACGAGGTCGGAAAGGCGCATCTGCAGGCCCGGACGGCTGCCGCCGGCAGCGCGGAAAAACGTCGTCAAGCCGGGGTGATCGAGCTGCTTGCCACCGGGCGCCACCATCGTGAAAGCGGGTGCAAAACGCGCGAGTAAATCGGCGCAATGTGCTGGTGCCGTGGCGTCGCCAGAAAGCCAGTCGCGGATCAGCGCGTGCGTGGATAAAACGTCGTCAAAACAGGGGTTCGTTGCGTTCATTTTTTCGCTACTCCATGGTGATGTAAAAGGTCGAGAACGGCGCCGTTATCGATGCGCGCGCACAGCACCAAAGGCAGTACGCACGAGGCGGCGGCGAGGGCAAAACACCAGTGAAAAACCTGCACCGCGCGCGCGTGCTGGGCGGGGTCGTCCAGCGACGCAATGCCCTGCGCCGCCAGCAAGCCATTCAGCAGTACGCTGAGCAGCGCCACGCCCAGGCAAAAGCCCAGCTGGCGGTTGATATTCCACACGGCGCTGGCCTGGCTCAATTGCCCATCCGGCGTGCGCAAAAACGCCGTGCTTTGCGCCGTGCTGCTGCACAAGCCACCGCCAAAACCCATCACGGCATACGCGCCAGCCAGCCAGAATAACTGGCCCGCCGCATCCACGCGCAGCAGCATCAGCATGCCCGCCGCCTGCAGCAGCACACCGGCAATGAACAGCGGCTGCGGACCCACGCGGCGATAGCTTTTGCCGGTCAGTGAAATGGCGCCAAATGAGGCCAGCGCCCATGGCAGCATCAGCGCACCCGCCGTCGACGCCGACATGCCCAGCACGCCCTGCAGGTACAGCATGGCCAGCAGGCTCACGCCCATGAAGACGCCCGGCACCAGCAGATACATGAGCATGGCGATGCGTAGCAGCGGCTCGGTGGCCAAACGCAGATTCAGCAACGGTGTGGCTTTGCGCAAGGCGCCGCGCACATAGCCCCATGCGCAGGCGGCGCCCAGCGCCAGCACGCCGGCGCCGGCAGCCAACTCGCCCGGTGTGCCCAGCATCGTCAAGCCCAGCAACAGCAAAAGGATGGCTGTGCTGCCCGCCACAAGGCCGCCCGTGTCGAGCCGGGGCACTTGCGCGCGCGGTGGGTCGGGACGCAGCCAGCAGGCGGCCAGCAGCAGCGCCAGCGCGGCGAATGGCACGTTCAGGTAAAAAATCCAGCGCCAGGAAAGACTATCGACGATGGCGCCGCCCAGCGCAGGCGACAGGGCGGGCGCCAGCAAGCCCACCAGCATGATGACGGAGGACAGGCCGGGGCGCTCGGCAGGTTTGTATAACTGGTAGGTCATGCTTTGGCCCAGCGGAATGAGCAAGCCGCCACCGAGGCCCTGCACGCAGCGCCAGGCAATCAGCGCCTCGATCGAGGGCGCCAGGCCGGCGCCGATGCTGGCGCATAAAAAAGTTAGCAACGATGCCATAAACACGGTTTTGCTGCCATAATAGGCAGCAAGCCAGGCGCTGGCGGGGATGACGATGGTCAGGCCGAGAATGTAGCCGGTGCTGATCCAGGCCAGCTGCGCCACCGAGGCGTGCAAGGCATGACCGATGTCGGGGTAGGCGACGCTGGTGATGAACATGTTGATCAGGTCGACGAAAAACCCCAGCAGATAGATGGCCGCGACCTTTTTGCGATAGTCCATGGTGCTCCGAATGGCAAACGGCCAGCTTAAGCGCCCATCGCCATTTGCGTAACGGGCCAGCCCCGATTACACTGTCAAAGAAATTTTGACAAACCTCTACAACCCGCATGCCTCCTCATTCTTATTTATGATCAGTCTTGACCGTTTGGGTATTTTCATCGCCATCGTCGACGCCGGCTCGCTGACGGCGGCCGCCGCCGTGCTGGGCCAGAGCAAGGCCGTCGTCAGTTTTAATTTGAAACAGCTGGAGGCGGAGCTGGGCGTGTCGCTGCTCACGCGCAGCACGCGCAGCCTGGCGCTGACCGACGTGGGACGGCGCTTTTACGAAGATTGCCAGCGCGTGCTGAGCGAAGCGCACGGCGCCATCGAAACGGCGCGCCAGGGCCAGCAGGGCTTGCGCGGCACCCTGCGCCTGACCACCACCGTCGAATACGGCGGCCGCACGGTGATCCCTGCGCTGATCGCCTTTGCCGCCGCCCATCCGCAACTGCAGATCCAGCATTCCTCGTCGTCGTCGCATGAAGACCTGATCTCGGGCCGCTACGACCTGGCCATCCGCATGGGTTCACTCAACGATTCGAGCTACCGCGCCGCGCTGATCGAGCCGTATGCGATCTGGCCCGTCGCCTCGCCCGCCTACCTGGCCAGCCTGCCCGCCAGGGACATCGCCAGCTTGCCCGACTTGCAGCGCGCGCGCTGGCTGGCGCACAGCCGCCTGGCTTCGCCGCTGCGCTGGGAGGTGCAGACACCGGACGGCGCCGCCGCCTTCGCCGCGCAGGACGACGCCGCCATCCATTCCGACTCCGCCTCGGCCCTGCTGGGCTTTGCCCTGGGCGGCTGCGGCGTGGCCCTGCTGCCGCAGTGGCTGGTGGAGGCGGACGTGCGCGCGGGGCGTTTGCGCCGCCTGCTGCCCGAGGTCGCCTTCCCGCAGCAGGGCGTGTATGCCGTGTATCCGAACACCCAGCACATTGCGGAAAAGGTGCGCGCCTTTATCGACTTTTTGCGCGCGTTCGTCGGTACGCCCGCCTGAGGTTTCACGTGGTCAACACTTGTTGAACACAACGATTTCCAGGGGGCAAACGGGCGCCCCTTTCGCTTGACACGGCCTACACTGGAAGGACGTTGTTCACCGATTGGAGACCATCATGGCACATACATTGGCAGCAGTTTTCGCCCTGCGCGACATGGCCGAGCGCGCCCGGCACGACCTGATCACGGCTGGCTTCCCCGGCGCCAGCATCCGCCTGCACGATGCGGGCAGTGATGATATTTCCACCACGGAAGACATCCGCCGCGACGACAGCGACAGCCTGCTCGACAGCGTCAAGCATTTCTTTACGGACCTGTTCGGCAGCCACGCCGACCGCCACATCTATGCGGAAGCCGTGCGGCGCGGGCATGTCGTGCTGACACTGGAAGGGGCGAGCGACGCCGATATCCAGCGCGCCACCGACCTCGTCGAGCGCTACGCGCCGCTCGACATCGATGCGCACGCCGACCACTGGCGCGCCGGCGGCTGGCAAGGCGCGCCGCAGAACGATAGCGCGATGCGCCAGGGCGCCAGCATGCAGTCGGATACGTCATCGCAGCAGGGCAACCTGAACGAGTCGCCAGGGTCGCAGCAATTTGCCAGCGACATGACGCCCCCGCCGCCGTCCAACGCGGGCGCCAACGTGCGCCGCTATCCCGGCGCCGACAACCTGCCCGGCACCAGCGACGACGACGAGCAGTACTACCGCAAGCACTGGAGCGCCACCTATGTCGCCACCGGCGCGCGCTTCGACGATTACGATCCCGCCTACCGCTATGGCCATTCGATGGCGGGCAGCGACAGCTACCGGGGGCAAAGCTGGGAGCAGGTCGAGCCTGAACTGCGCAGCAACTGGGAACACACGTATCCGCAATCGGCGTGGGACGACTTCAAGGCGGCCGTCAAGCATGGCTGGGAGCGCATGACCTCCTGAGCGCCGGAGGGCGCTGCGGGCTTCCCCCCGTCCTTCAGCGCCCCTCGTGCGTCAGTTGCAGGAAGTGGTTCAGGATATGAAAGTGGTCTTCGAAGAATTGCTCTTCCATGGCCGGCAGCGCCGCCACGGGCACCCACTGCGCCAGCGCCGCATCATCGGCCGCCGTCACTTCCGGCAGCTGGCGCGTCTTCAAGTCAAAATAATGCGCATGCGTGATGGTGCGCCCGCGCTGGCTGCGGTCCGGGTGGTCGAACACGGCCACGCCGACCAGCGCCTCGACGAGGGTGGGCGCCAGCACGCCCAGCTGGGTTTCTTCCGCCAGCTCACGCAGGGCGCCCTGCAGCAGGCGTTCGCGCGGCTCCAGAAAGCCGCCGGGCAAGGCCCACAAACCCTTGCCCGGATAGCCGCCACGGCGCACGAGTAAAACGTGGCCGCCCGTCTGCACCAGCGCATCCACGGTGCAAAAGATGGGCGCATACGGCGCCGTGCGCCAGCGCGCCTTGTACGCTTCGATGGCGCGGTATTCCTGCACCAGCGGTGCGTACCACGGCAGCAAGGTCCACGCTTTGACATACTGGCCGATGGCCGCCGGCAGCAGCTGCGCCACGGCGCTCAGCGACACATCCACGTCTTCGGCCTCGAACAGCACGTTGCGGATCGCCGTCGCGCCAATGGGCGCGCCCGCATCGATCTCCAGGTTCAGCAGCTGCCAGTGCGGGAAGTGGTGCAGGTAGTAACTGGTGGCGTCCTTGAAGCAGGCCACCAGGGTCACGCGCTGCGCTGCGGGCAAGGCGCCCGCCACGGCGCGCCGCACGGCGTCGGCCCACAGGCCATCGTCGTAGTAATCACGCACGGCCACGTAATGCACACGCGCGCGCTGCGCCTCGGGTAACGTCGCGGCGATCATGGCGGCCCGTTCCTGCCACGTAAACGGGTTCTTCGGGCTGCGCGCATGGAAGGCGGAGCCGAGTACCACCACCACCTGGGCAGCGGTCGTCAACGCCGTTTGCAGCAGGCCGGCATGGCCATTGTGAAAAGGCTGGAAGCGGCCGATCAGGATGGCCGCGTCGGCGGGATAGGATAAGGTCATGCGTCGTCTCCGGTAGGGTAGTGGGCGGCGATCGGCAATTGGCGCCCGCTGCCAAAGGCGCGCGAACGCACGCGGATGATGGGCGCCGCCTGGCGCCGTTTATATTCGTTGCGGGCGACCATGCCGAGGATGCGCGTCACGAGGGCGCGTCCCTCGTCCGTCTCGCGCAGCTGGTCGACCAGGGTCAGTGCTTGCGCGCTTTCCTGCGCCGGCAAACGCCGTCCCTCGATATGCCACTTCAAAATTTCATCGAGCACGGGGTAGGGCGGCAAGCTGTCCGTGTCGCGCTGGCCCGGCGCCAGTTCCGCCGACGGGGGTTTATCGAGCACGGCGGCGGGTATCAACTCGCGCCCGGCACTGGCGTTGAGATGACGCGACAGGGCGAACACCTCGGTTTTATACAAGTCGCCGATCAAGCCCAGCCCCCCATTCGTGTCGCCGTACAGGGTGCAGTAGCCCACCGAGATTTCGCTCTTGTTGCCGGTGGTGAGCAGCAGGGCGCCAAACGCGTTCGAGTACTCCATCAGGATCGTGCCGCGCACCCGCGCCTGCAGGTTTTCCAGCGGCAGTCCCTGCAACTTGCCGTCAAACGCGGCCGCATAGCCAGCCTCGTACTGCGCCACGATGTCGCGTATCGGATGCGTGTAGAGGGCGATGCCCAGATTGGCGCACAGGGCGACGGAATCGGTGACGGAGCCGGCACTGGAAAACACGGACGGCATGGTGATGGCCACCACGTTGTGCGCGCCGAGCGCCTCGACGGCCAGGGCCAGGGTCAGCGCCGAATCGATGCCGCCCGAGCAGCCGACCACCACTTTTTGAAAGCGGCAACGGCGCGCATAGTCGCGCAAACCGAGCACGATCTGGCGCCGTGCAAACTCCACGGCGGGGATGCCGTCCGGGTCCGGTACGGGGAAGGGCTGACCATCGGGCCGCGCGAAACGGCCAGCAGCAAAGCGCAGCAGTTGAAAATCTTCGACGAAGCGTGCCGCCTCGAATTCCACGCCGTGCTTCGGCGAAATGGCGAACGAGGCGCCGTCGAACACGAGCTGGTCCTGGCCGCCCACCTGGTTGACGAACAGCAGGGGCAAGTTGACGCGTGCGCAGGCGGCGCCAAACACGGCGTGGCGCTGTGCGCGCTTGCCGATGTCGGACGGGCTGGCGTTGATGCTGACGACCAGGTCGGGCCGCGCCGCATGCAGGGACTCGAACGGGTTGACGGCATAGGCGCGGCCATCGTCGTTCCAGCCATCCTCGCAAATCATGAAGCCGACTTTGCAGCCGGCGATGGATAAGGTGCAGGCGCCGGGCGGGCCCGGCTCGAAATGGCGGCCCTCGTCGAAGATGCCGTACGTGGGCAGCAGCTGCTTGTAGTATTCGGCGACGATATGCCCGTCGCGGATGGCCAGCAAGGCGTTATACAGGGGCTTGCCGACGCCGGGGTTCGGCCGCGCCGTGCCGATGACGGTGACCAGCGCCGGCCAGCGCGCGGACGCTTGCAGCAACTTGTTCAGCGCCTGCTGCATAGCGCGCAGGAAGGCGGCGTCCTCGAACAGGTCGCCCGGGTAATACGCGCATAGCGACAGTTCGGGGCACACCAGCAAGTCGGCGCCATCCTCGCTGGCGCGGGCCATGCGCGCGGTGATGGCGGCGACATTGGCGTCGAAGTCGCCCACGGTGGGATTCATCTGGGCGAGGGCGATGGTCAGCATGGCGATCCTTTATTGCGTTGGCACTTGAGACCACTATCCTGCCTGAAAACGTTTCTGAGGGTACTGATGCAATCGTGCAAGCCTGCCGGTCGCTGCGCTACAAGGTCTTCAGCCAGGCCCGCAAGCGCGTGCGCGCATTCGCATACGGCGACGATGTATTGAACTGGATCATGCGCCCCATCGTGTAATGCGTGTACCAGGGCTGGCCATACAATTGCGCGTCATCGTGCGCGTCGATCAGCGCCAGCAGCTGGTCTTTCGCCTGCTCCAGGCGCTGCAGCAAGTCGTCCATGTCCAGTTCAGCATAGTCCGCATAGAAGCGCTGCGCCAGGGCACCCAGAGCGTTCCACGTGAAACCTTCGGCGGGAAAGGCGATGTCCTCGATGCGTTTGCCGTCGCGCAGCTGCGCGTGCCAATGCAAGACCAGCTCGTTCCACCCCACCAGGTAGGCGAGCAGATCGCACACGCTCATGCGCGTGCCCTTCACTTGCCCCTCCAGTACGGGATCGCGCGCCAAGGCCGGTGGCACGCGCGCCAGCTCCTGCGCCAGCTTGGCGTACGTGGTGTTGATGGCGTCGACGAGTTCCTGCTTGCTGTTCGGGATCGCCATCACGCCGCCTTCACGACAGGCAAGCCGGCCGCCTGCCAGTCGTCGTAACCGCTGCCCAGACGGCGCGCATGCAAGCCGTGCTGGCGCAAGGCCGCCACGGCCTGCACGGACAGCACGCAATACGGGCCGCGGCAGTAGGCGGCGATTTCTGCGTTTGCGGGCAATTCGCCGAGGCGGCGCTGCAAGTCTTCAAAGGGAATATTGATCGCACCGGGCAAGTGGCCGGCGGCAAATTCCTGCGCGGGACGCACGTCGAGCACGGTGATGCTGGCTTCCTGCATGCGTGCCTGCAGCTCGTTGCCCGTGATCGCTTCCACGTGGTCGCCCCGACTCAGCGCCTGCAATTCGCTGCGCTGATGCTGCGCATACAGCGCCAGCGCATCGAGCAACTGCACGATGGGGCCGCTACCGAGCCGGTACAGCACGCGCTTGCCGTCGCGCCGTGCCTGCACGAAGCCGGCGCGCCGCAGCTGCTGCAAATGCTGCGAGGTATTCGCCACGGACAGGCCCGTCAACGCCACCAACTGCTCCACCGCAAATTCGCCCTGCGCGACCTGCTCAAGCAGGTGCAGACGCGGCGCGCTGCCTAAAATATGGGCAAATCCGGCGGAACCGGTGAGCAATTCGATATCAGCATTTTTCATTGACACGATGCTAGCACCCTTATAACATTCAATCAATCTATTGAATGTTATAAGGTGACAATGATGAAAATACTCTGGCTCGATGCGCTGGTGATCGGCGTGGGCGCGACGGCGGTGATGGATGTGTGGGCGGTGGCCTTGAAGCGCTTCTGGTGCATCCCCTCGCTGAACTTGGCGATGGTGGGACGCTGGCTGGGCCATCTGCCGCGCGGCACGGTGACGCATGCCAACATCGCCCAGGCGGCGCCCGTGCGCGATGAAGCCATCCTGGGCTGGACCGCCCATTACGTGATCGGCGTGCTGTTTGCGGCCGTGCTGCTGGCGCTGGTGGGACAGGAGTGGGTGCACCAGCCGACGTTCGCACCGGCGCTGCTGGCGGGCCTGGTCAGCGTGGCCGCGCCGTTTTGCATCTTGCAGCCGGGCGTGGGCGCCGGCCTGGCCGCCAGCAAGACGCCGCATCCGGGCGCCGCCCGCCTGCGCAGCCTGATGGCCCACACGGCGTTCGGCATCGGCCTGTACCTGGCGGCGCTGCTGTGGTCGACTATCCGCTGATCAGCTCGTCAACGGCGGCACAGGGGCGGGTGCCGGCGCAACGGCTGAGATGGCCGGCGCCTCGGGATGCGCCGGCACGGTGCTCAACACCATCGTGCTGGGCTTGGCAATCGCGATGTGCGCCTCGTCCAGGCGCTTGAGCAGCTCGAACAGCAGGGCGCTGCGGATGCCCGACGTCAGGCGCGGCGATGAGGCATAGCCGGTAGCGTTGAACAGCAACAGGCCATTGTCGATGCCGTCGAGCTGCACGCTGGGCGCCGGCGTGTCGAGCACGTCGGGATTGTCGACAAAGGTGGACAGGATCAGCGCGCGCGCCGCCTGCGCATCCGTACCCAGCGGCAGCGGCAGCTTGACTTGCACCAGGCCCAGGGGATTGGCCAGGGTGACGTTGCGCACCGTCTTGGTGATGAATTCCGAGTTCGGCACGATCACCGTGGAACGGTCGCCCAGCTGAATTTCCGTGGCGCGCACATTGATGCGGCGAATGTCGCCCTCCACGCCACCGAGCGAGACCCAGTCGCCCACTTTCACAGGACGCTCGGCCAATAAAATCAGGCCGGACACAAAGTTCTGCACCACCGCCTGCAAGCCGAAACCGATACCCACCGACAAGGCCGACGCCACCCACGCGATGCGTTCCAGGCCGATGCCGGCCGCCGACAGGGCCAGCGCCACGGCCAGCACGCCACCGATATAGCCAAACAGGGTAATGAACGACACTTGCATGCCCGTATCGAGATTGGTAGTCGGCAAATAACTGTTTTGCAGCCAGCGCTTGAACAGGCCCAGCGCCACAAAGCCGACGACCAGCACCAGCAGGGCCTGGATCAGCGCGGCAGGACGGATCGCCACCTCGCCGATGGCCAGGCCATCCTGCAGCTTGCCCACGCGCTGGAACAGCTCGCCCGGACCTTCACCGAACGGCGCCAGCAGCAGCATCAGGGCCAGCAGCACGACGATGGCGCGGCCGATGCCCGACAGCAGCACGGCGGCCTGGTCGCGCGCCTTGGGCGTGGCCAGCACGGGATTGACGACGTCCGGCGGCGGCGGCGTGGAGGCCAGCAGCATGCAGATATCATCGACCAGCACCGTCAGCAGATAGGTGCTGCCCACCACCACGATGACCCAGGCGATTTGCTTGGCAATAAAACTGCCGAAGGCCACATAGCCGACCAGCAAACTGATGACGCTCGACGCCAGCGCCAGCCACAGCAGCACCGTGACGCAACGCAGCCACAGCGGCGTGACCAGAGTGGCGGGATCGGCCTCGCGCAACAAGCGCCAGCTGCGCTCGGCGCGCATCAAGCCATAGGCGATGGTCGTGCTCATCACCAGGGCGACGATGCAATTGACGGCCACGGCCGTCGACAGGCCCGCATTGATGACGATGGTGACGCGTTCCGTGGCCCATACGAGCACCACGATGAAGGCAAACGTCGATGGAAAATGGCGCAAGCGGTGCGCCAGCGCGTCGGGCAGGGGCAGCAAGCGCCACGACACGCGCCAGGGCGACAGCAGTGCATGGCCCAGGCCCGCCGTAAAACCGGCAAAACAGATGATGCCGATCAAGCTGCTGAGGAAAGTCGAAATTTTTTCAGACAGGCCACCCTCCCAGCGCAAGCCCATGACCAGCAATTCGGCCACCAGGCCCGGCGTGGCAGCCGCCAGCACCAGCACGGCCAGCGCATGCAAGGAGCGGCGCAAGCGGCCATGCGGCACGCGCGTGGCCGTGATCACCAGCAGATAGCGCGACACCCAGACGCTGGCGCCGATCACGGCCACGATACCGGCCAGTAAGCCGCCCCAGGCCGACCATGGCGTGGCGCGTGCGGCGTTGGCCAACTCCAGCTCCAGCGCCCGCAGGCGTTGCAGATTCTGCGGCAATTCGGCATGCAGCTGTTTCCAGAAGGAACCGGCCAGGATGGACGCCGTGCGCTCGCCCAGGCGCGCCTGCAGCTGCGCGCGGCGCGCCGTCGACACCTGCTCGGACGCCTGCGTCGCTTCCACGGCCAGCAAGCGCGCCAGCTTCACCTGCGCATCGAGCGCGCTGCTGGTGCGGTCCAGCTGGCTGCGCTGCGCTGCCACGTCAGGGGCCTCTTTCGTGCCCGCCGCCGGCTTGCCCAGCTCGGCCAGCCGCGCCTGCACGCTCGACAGGGTAGGCGCGAGCGCATCGGCCACCTTGTCCGCCTCGGCGCTGGCCGCCAGCGCATCGGCGCGCATCTGCGACAGGGTTGCGTCATCGAGATCAGCCTCGCCATCGAGCGCCTTCTGGATGCTGGTGATTTGCTTGCGCAAGCCATCGAGGTGCTGGTCGGCCGTGGCGGCGTCATCGACGGGCTGCGACCAGGCCGGTGGCGCGGCCAGCGAGCACGCCAGCAGCAGGCTCAATAGCAGTGGCAATAGCCAGCCACGCCAGGCTTGGCGCGGGGAAGAAAAATGAGGGGTACGGAATGAAATCATGCGGTCCTATCGGCCAGGTCAATACGGGGAAAAGCGAGACAGCATCGCGCCGGCAGGTACAGCGGCTGCAGCGGCAGGAACAGGGCGATGGATATTACGGGAGTTGCTGAACTGTACGGCAAACAGCGACAGCCTAGCGCACTCCAGCGACAGATGGCGGAAATTTTCGTGCGGCAAGAAACTGAGGAATATAGATGAACATAAAATTGCATTTACAATGGTTAAGTTCAATTTTATGTTTATATATCATGAAACAATAACAAACATATTCTTTCAATTAAGGACTACAATATAAAAAATATGTTCACTTCCTTATCATGACAAAACGTGCCCGCCCGGAAGACGCCATGCCGACGCTCGTCAACGAGCGGCTCAGGATATGGGGCCAGTGCGTGCGCAAGCAGCGGGTGCAGCAAAATATCACGGCACGCGACCTGTGTGCCCGCCTCGACATTTCGCATCCCACCCTGCAGCGCATGGAACGGGGCGAAGCGTCCGTCAACGTGGGCTTGTTCCTGGCCGCCTTCCACGTACTCGGCATCCTCGCCATCACGGCGCCGGAACCCGACGTGGCGCTGTGGCAAATGGACAGCCCCAACATCCGCAGCCGCCCCGCCTTGAACGGGGGCGACGATGGCTACTTCTAGCCGTCCCTTGTTTGTCTATCTGCAGCGGCCCGACAACGGCGCGTGGGTAGTGGTGGGCCGCTATGTGCTCGATGCGCAGACCGGCATCGGCAGCTTTCTGTACGCGCCCAGCTATGCCGATGCAGGCTTGTCCTGGAGCATCGATCCCGTCAATCTGCCTTTCATTCCCGGCATGGAACACCTGGCGCGCCGCTATGGCGGCCTGCATGACGTGCTGCGCGACGCCAGTCCCGATTCCTGGGGCCAGATGCTGATACGCCGCGAACACCAGCTGGGCGAAAAATCCACGGCGATCCAGTTCTTGCGCCTGTCCGGCAACGGCGAGCGCTGGGGTGCGCTGGCCGTGGGGAACACGCCCAAACCGAACATAGCGCAACTGGCCAGTCCCAGGCTGCATCACCTGGATGCGCTGGTGCAGGAACTGTTGGCCATCGCGGGCAGCCGGCCGCCACTCAATGCGCCCTTGCGCAAGCGCCTGTTCGCCACCCCGAGCATGGGCGGCGCACGGCCGAAGGCCACGGTGCTGGACGGTGAAGATTACTGGCTGGTGAAACCGGGACTGATGACCGATACGGTCGACCTGGCACTGCTGGAACATGCGGCGATGCAATGGGGCAAGGCGGCCGGCCTGCGTTTCGCCGAGACGCGCCACCATGCGTTGACGGCCGAACGCAGCGTGGTGCGCATCCTGCGTTACGACCGGCGCGGCGCGCAACGCGTCATGACGGTCAGTGCCGCTTCGCTGCTGCAAGTGCAATATCCGCCGGTGGACGCGGCCGACAGCGATGGCGCCAGCTATCCCCGCCTGGCCGAGGAGCTCCGGCGCATCGGCGCGCCACCGGAAGACGCCATCGAGCTGTTCGGCCGCATGGTCTTCAACGGCGTCGTCGGCAACAACGACGACCATCCGCGCAACCACGCCGTGCTGTTCGACCTGGATGAACAGCGCTGGCGCCTCTCGCCCGCCTTCGATGTCGTACCGGATACGGAAGACGACCCGCAAACGCTGGTCATGCAAGTGAGCGCCGGCCGCCGCGACATCACGCGCGACGCCATGCTGCGCGACGTGACCCGTTTCGGCTTCGCCACGCGACAGCAGGCAGAAGATTATGTCGATGCCCTGCTGGCGCGCATCGAGAAAGCTTTTGCGCAGGTGGCGCCGCTGCTGAATACGGCCTTGCGGGCGCGGATGGCGGAGCGCTTGCGGGTGATGCTGGTGCGCCTGGCTTAGGCGCAGGCGGGTTTTCGGAATTTTCCCCAGCCTGTTAAGAGATTTCTCTTCGGATAATTTCCGCGCCGGCACTAAGCGCATGCAATTTGCCTCTTGCTACCTGACGAGACAACGGCGCCATGCCACAGTTGGTGCTTGGGTAGAGCTTGTCGGCATCGACAAAGCGCAGCGCTTTGCGCAGGGTGTCGGCCACTTCCTGCGGCGTTTCAATGGTATTGCTTGCCACGTCGATGGCGCCGACCATTACTTTTTTGCCGCGAATGAGTTCAATCAGGTCGATCGGCACACGCGAGTTGTGGCATTCCAGCGAGATGATGTCGATATTCGATTGCTGCAGCTTGGGGAACGATTCTTCATATTGGCGCCACTCGGAGCCCAGCGTATTTTTCCAGTCGGTATTGGCCTTGATGCCGTAGCCATAGCAAATGTGCACGGCCGTTTCGCATTTGAGCCCCTCGATTGCCCTTTCCAGCGTGGCGATTCCCCAATCATTGACTTCATCAAAGAACACATTGAATGCCGGTTCGTCAAACTGGATGATGTCGACGCCGGCCGCCTCCAGTTCCCTGGCTTCCTGATTGAGGATCTTGGCAAATTCCCAGGCCAGCTTTTCGCGGCTTTTATAGTGGCTGTCATACAGCGTATCGATCATCGTCATGGGGCCTGGCAAGGCCCATTTGATCGGCTGCGTGGTTTGCTGGCGCAGGAATTTGGCGTCTTCCACAAAGACCGGCTTGGTGCGGCTCACGGCGCCCACGACGGTCGGCACGCTCGCATCGTAGCGGTCACGAATTCTGACGGTCTCGCGCTTGTCAAAATCGACGCCGCTCAGATGCTCGATAAACGTGGTGACGAAATGCTGGCGGGTCTGCTCGCCATCGCTGACGATATCGATGCCTGCCTGCTGCTGTTCCTGCAGGGACAAACGTAACGCATCTTGTTTGCCCTCAATCAATTCCTCGTCCTGCAATTTCCAGGGCGACCAGAGTTTTTCAGGCTGCGCCAGCCAGGAAGGTTTGGGCAAGCTGCCGGCAGTGGATGTAGGCAATAATTTTTTCATGATCAGTAATGTCGTGTAGGTTGATTAAGCAGACAGCGTGGTGGCAGCCCATTGTTCAAGAATATGCTTGTAGGGCTTGATGAAGTGCTCTTCCGTATATTTGCCCTGCTTGACAGCCAGCTGGCTGCGCTCTTCCCGGTCATAGACAATTTGCGTCAACGAATAGTCCTGGTTCTTCAGGCTGGGCTGATAGAGTCTTCCCGCCGCAGAATTGGCGTTGTAAATCTCGGGCCGGTAGATCTTTTGGAACGTTTCCATCGTGCTGATGGTGCCGATCAGCTCAAGATTGGTGTAGTCAGCCAGCAGGTCGCCGATAAAATAAAACGCCAGAGGAGCCGCACTGTTTGGCGGCATGAAATAGCGCACCTGCATCCCCATTTTCTCGAAATACTCATCCGTCGAGGAGAACTCATTTTGTTGATACTCGACACCCAGGATGGGATGCTGGTTTTCGGTGCGCTGATAGATCTTGCTGCTCGAGGCGCTGAGGCAGATCACCGGCGACTTGCTGAAGTGCGCTTTGTAGGCATTTGAATTGACAAAGTGCTTGAACAGCCTGCCATGAAAATCGCCAAAGTTCTCTGGCGTGCTGAATGTGGATTGATTATTGTTGTGCTCTGGCAGCAGCACGCTGAAGTCGTAATCGCGCACGTAGGAGGAGAAGTTATTGCCGGCGATGCCGTCGATGCGCTCTCCGGTTTTTTTATCGAGGATATTCGGCTTCAATATCTCGATCAGTGGAATATTGTCGCCTGCGGCATCGATATTCAATGCGACGGAAATGATTTCAAGTTCGACGCAGTAGCGGTCCGCCTTCGGGTTGTCCCAATGCGCCAGGTTGTTGAAGCGGCTGTCGATCATTTTCAGGGTGTTGCGCAAGTTCTCCTGGCGACGCTCTCCCCGGGCCAGATTGGCAAAGTTGGTCGTCAGGCGCGTGCTGTCCGATGGGTGATAGTTTTCATCGAAAACAATGCTCTTGATGCTGAATGCAAAATCTTGGCTCATGGTGATCTGGTGTCCTGTTTGCTGCGAAAAGATGAATATATTGATTGCCTGGTGACCGTGGGGATGCGTATCAGGCCGAGACCAGCTCTTCAGCGGTGGCAGATTGCGCCTGACGCGTCAGGCCGACCAAGGGCAATGCCCGTTGGACCGCCAGCGTGGCGCGCTGGATCAGGGCCGCGTTGTGCAGACGGTAGTCGAGGAAATCCTGGTCGGTCGCGTAGACGCCCAGCGGCAAGGTGCGTGCCTGGAAAAAGCTGAACAGCGGCCGCAACTGGTGGTCGATCATCAGGGCATGGCGCTCGCTGCCGCCGGTGGCCGCCAGCAAGACGGGCTTGTCGATCAAGGCATCCTGATGAATGAAGTCGAAGAAGTGCTTGAACAGTCCCGTGTAGGCACCGCGAAAGACCGGTGTTGCCACCACCAGGATGTCAGCTTGCTCGACCGCCGCAAGTTCCCGCTCCACCGTCTCGGGCAGGTGGGAGCGCCAGGTCGCGCCGGCGAGCTGCGGGGCGAGCTGGCCCAGTTCGACCAGGCGTTGTTCGCACAGCACTTCATCGGCGATCAAGTCCATCAGGTGCTCTGCCAGGGCTGCCGCCTTGGAAGGACGTTGCAGCCCGCCGGAGACGGCGACTAAGCGCAATGGACGTGTCATGTTTGCTTTCATAGGGAGTGATGCGCGAGGGCGAAGAATGCCAACAGCAAGAGGATGGATGATAGCGGGGGGGATCGATGAAGTATAATGGTCTTATTTCATACATCCATGAACTTGGCTCATTCAAATGCTTGAACGCATCCACCTCAGCATCGTCCAGCAGGTCGAAAAACAAGGGTCGTTGACGGCCGCCGCAGGCGTGCTGCACCTGACCCAGTCGGCCCTGAGCCACAGCATGAAGAAGCTGGAGCAGCAACTGGGCACCGACGTCTGGCTGCGCGAAGGGCGCAACCTGCGCCTGACGCAGGCCGGCCAGTACTTGCTGGCGGTGGCGAACCGGGTGCTGCCGCAACTGGACCTGGCCGAAGAGCGCCTGGGCCAGTTCGCGCAGGGCGAGCGCGGTGCGTTGCGCATCGGCATGGAATGCCACCCTTGCTACCAGTGGCTGCTCAAAATCGTTTCCCCGTATCTGGCCGCATGGCCCGACGTGGATGTGGACGTCAAGCAGAAGTTCCAGTTCGGCGGCATCGGCGCGCTGTTCGGCTACGAGATCGACCTGCTGGTCACGCCCGACCCGCTGTACAAGCCGGGGCTGACATTCGAACCCGTGTTCGACTACGAGCAGGTGCTCGTCGTGGCCAAGGGCCATGCCCTGGCGTCGGCGGCCTATGTAAAACCGCAGCAACTGACCCAGGAAGTACTCATCAGCTACCCCGTGGACATCGAGCGCCTGGATATTTACAATCAATTCCTCTTGCCGGCCGGTGTCACGCCCAAGCGCCACAAAGCCATCGAAACGACCGACATCATGCTGCAGATGGTCGCCAGCGGCCGCGGCGTGGCCGCCCTGCCGCGCTGGCTGGTCGAGGAATACGCAGCCAAGATGGACGTGGTGCCGGTGCGCCTGGGCGCGCGCGGCATCGCCAAGCAAATCTTCCTGGGGGCACGCGAGACGGACACCGCCATCGACTACGTGCGCGCCTTCATCGCGCTGGCGCGCCAGCCGGCCATTGCGCAAGAAAGCTAAGACAAGCCCCTTGGCCCGCCAGCGGCGTCACGCACGCCTATTCGCTGGAAGCCAGTGCGAAGCACATCCCTGCACAGAGCGCCGAGGATCTTACTTCGCGCTTTCCATGGATTCCACCGTATCGAAGATATGCGCCAGCGCGCTTTCCATGGCGCCGGCGGTAGCGTCGCCGCTCTGGTTGGTGATGATGAAAACGCCAAGCTGATATTGAGGAACGACGTAGGCGTAGCTTTGCGCGCGTGGCACGCCGCCATGGTGTACATAGTGCGTGCCCAACTGGCGATTGCTGCCGATGTTCCAGAAATAGCCGATGCTGAAGTCGTCCTGAAAGCGCGCCAAAGGCTGGTGCGATTCGACGACCGCGGGATGGGCGCTCAGTTGCAGGCGCAGGTATTTCGCCATATCCGGCATGGTCGACTTCAGGTTGCCCGCCGCCCCCCAGGGCAGTTGTGGCATCGGTGTGGTCATGACGGGATTGTCGCTGTGGTAGCCGGGCGCCAGCCGGCCGGTATCCCTGGCGGTGATTCTCAGCCTGGTATCTTGCATACCGGCTTCGCGCGCGAGGAATTGCGTGAGCAGGACGTCATAGGGCATGCCGTAGATTTTTTCGAGCGTGTGCGCAATGAGTTCAGTACCGGCGCTTGAATAGGCGTAGTCCTTGCCAAGCGGACCTTTGATATCGACTGTGTGCAAGTCCTGCCAGAATTGCTGTTGTCCGTAGTTGGCGTAGGCTGCATTGAGCTTTGCCGGCGTGGCGTGTGCCGTGAAATCCTGCAAGACGGTGTTCACCTGCAATGGCAACATGCCCGGCATAGTGCTGGTGTGCGTGATCAAATGGCGCAAGCGAACGGGCTGCCCCTGCGACTGCAGGTTCGGGTAGGCATCCGCCAGGTACTTTTGTATGGGATCGTCGAGCGCCGCCTTGCCATCGAGCACAGCGTTCGCCAGCAGCAGGCCAGCAAAAGTTTTGCTGACCGAGCCGATTTCATACAGCGTTGTATCGTTCGGCGGATTGGCTTTACCGGTCTCCAGCTCGCCTTGGTGCAGCATGAATTCCTTGCCGCGATACACGACAGCAATCGAGGTCGCATGCAGCAATTTTGACTGCAGCAGAGTGGTCGCGGTCTGGCGCATGGCCGCAGGAATGTCATGCGCAGGTGCCGTGGCTGCGGGCTTGCAAGCGGCCAGCGCGAGTGTCATTCCAGTCATGATTGCGGCGAGTTTGGTCATCATGCGCACCATCCAGTAGAGAGGGGCATTCTCGCACAATGGGTTCAGCGGTGCCGGATAAAAGAAAACGCCACCCGGAGGTAGCGTTTTCTTTTAATTCCTGGTGGCCCGGGGCGGCCCCCTGGCCTGCTTACTCCACCGTCACCGATTTGGCCAGATTGCGCGGCTTGTCGACATCCGTGCCGCGCGCCAGTGCCGTGTGATACGCCAGCAATTGCAGCGCGACCACGTGCAGGATCGGCGACAAATCGCCATAGTGCTCGGGCAGGCGGATCACGTGCAGGCCTTCGCCGGAGCTGATGCGGGAATCCACGTCGGCAAAGACGTACAGCTGGCCGCCACGGGCGCGCACTTCCTGCATGTTCGATTTGAGCTTTTCGATCAGGGCGTCGTTCGGCGCGATGGTGACGACGGGCATTTCATTCGTCACCAGCGCCAGCGGGCCGTGCTTCAGTTCGCCGGCCGGATATGCTTCGGCGTGGATGTAGGAAATTTCCTTCAGCTTTAACGCGCCTTCCAGGGCGATCGGGTAGTGCATGCCACGGCCCAGGAAGAGGGCGTTTTCCTTGCGCGCGAATTCCTCGGACCAGGCGATGATTTGCGGTTCCAGCGCCAGCACGGACGCGATGGCGACGGGCAGATGGCGCATGGCTTTCAGGTGCGCCGCTTCCTGCTCTTCGGACAGACGGCCATTGACTTGCGCCAGGCACAGGGTCAGCAGGAACAGGCCCGCCAGCTGTGTCGTGAAGGCTTTGGTGGATGCCACGCCCACTTCCACGCCGGCGCGCGTGATGTAGGCCAGCGCGCATTCGCGCACCATGGCGCTGGTGGCCACGTTGCAGATGGTCAAGGTGTGCTGCATGCCCAGGCTGCGGGCATGTTTCAGGGCGGCCAGGGTGTCGGCCGTTTCGCCGCTTTGCGAAATGGTGACGACCAGGGTGTTCGGGTGCGGCACGCTGTCGCGGTAGCGGTATTCGCTGGCCACTTCCACGCTGACGGGCACTTTCGCAATCGCTTCGATCCAGTACTTGGCCGTCATGCCCGCATACGAGCTGGTGCCGCAGGCGAGGATCAGCACGCGGTCGATCTGCTTGAAGATGGCATAGGCATTGTCGCCGAACAATTCCGGCATGATGCCCGTCACGCCTTCGAGCGTGTCGCCGATGGCGCGCGGCTGTTCAAAAATTTCCTTTTGCATGTAGTGACGATACGGGCCCAGCTCGGCCGCGCCCGTATGCGCATGCACGGTTTTCACTTCGCGCTCGACGGGCTTGCCATCGACGTCGACGATCCAGCAGCGCGACAGTTGCAGGTCGACCACGTCGCCTTCTTCCAGGTAGATGATCTGGTCCGTCGTGCCGGCCAGCGCCATGGCGTCGGAGGCGACAAAGTTTTCACCATTGCCCAGACCGACGATCAGGGGCGAGCCCTGGCGCGCGGCCACCACGCGGTGCGGCTCGTCGCGGCAGAAGACGGCAATCGCATACGCGCCATCGAGGCGTTTCACGGCCTGCTGTACGGTCTCGAACAGGTCGCCGTTGTACATGTGCTCGACCAGGTGGGCGATCACTTCCGTATCCGTCTGGCTCTGGAAAACGTAACCCAAGGCCGTCAGTTCGGCGCGCAGTTCGTCGTGGTTTTCGATGATGCCGTTATGCACCAGCGCCACGCGGGCATTCTCCTCCGTTGGAGAAAAGTGCGGATGGGCATTGAAGTTGACAGGGGCGCCATGCGTGGCCCAGCGTGTGTGGGCGATGCCCGTAAAACCGCTCAAGCGTTCTTCGGCGATCTGCTTTTCCAGCTCGGCCACGCGCGAAGTGGAGCGCGAACGCTGCAAACGGCCATCGGCGTGCAGGGCGATACCGCAGGAATCGTAGCCACGGTATTCCAGGCGCTTCAAGCCTTCGATCAGGATGGGAGTGATATTACGTTGCGCTACCGCGCCGACGATGCCGCACATGGAAACCTCTGTCTAAAAATTCATCAATGCACGCATGCTAATGCAGAGCGCATGAAATATGCTTTCTAAATGCGTGTATTTTTGACTGAATATTTCACGACTATTTTACGATGAAATATTATTTCATTTAAACTCAATATATTTCCAAATTCATCAAAATTATGAGCGAGCACAACATTACCCTCGACGAGATTGATCGTCGCATCCTGAACGCCTTGCAAATTGATGCATCGCAAACCAACAGTGAGCTGGCGCAAGCGGTGCACGTCTCGGCGCCCACCTGTTTGCGGCGCGTCAAACATTTACGGGAAAGCGGCGTCATCGAGCGGCAAGTGGCCATCGTCGCGCCGCAACTGGTCGGTGCGCGCCTGACGGCCATCGTGGAAATCACGCTCGACGTGCAGGCGGCGGAACGCATGGCGGAATTCGAACTACTCGTGGCGGACGAGCCCGCCGTACTGCAATGCTACCGCGTCTCGCCCGGGCCCGACTTCGTGCTGATGGTACAGGTGGCCGACATGCCCGCGTATCACGCGCTGGCGCACCGCCTGTTTGCCGCGCATGCGAATGTGCGCAACGTGAAAAGCTACTTTTCCACGTTTCGCAGCAAGTTCGAGACACGCATCGCCGTCTGATTTAGCATGCGTTGATTATCCACCGCTTGCCCACATGCTTATACGCGTCTTGCGCACCGTTTATACGGCACTTTTACACAGGTTTATGCACAAGCAGACTACGCTCCATGAGCGATGGCAGGACGATTTTTCTCCAGCAATCTCCAGACTGGACGAGGCCGTACCCCGGCAAGCGTGTTGCCACTCATTCATACCCACGAGCGAGGCATTGCCACGGTGACTTTTGCACCGCTTTCACACAGCTTGCCAACAGGCTTTTTCACCACTTATCGACAGGCTTATCCACAGCCGCGCGCAGAGGGAACAAGAGGAAATTCTCGCCCAGCGACTGGACGATCTGCTGGCGGCTGACGATGCGCTCCGGTTCGGCCATCAGGACGTTCAGCACCGTCACATCCTGTTGCGACAGCGCAATGGCGTCGCCTCCGGGCGGCCCTCTTGGGCAGGTAATAGCAAGCCGCAGGGGCGTCATGCCCCGCATGGTAAGCTCCTGCGCCATGAAAATCCTGCTCGCCATTGTCCTGTTGTTCACCACCCTGCAAGCGCTGGCCGGGGCGGCCGCGCCCGTGTCGGCGCCAGTGCTGCTGCCAGCCAGCGGTCAACCCGTGTCGGCCAGCGGCCACATGCAGATGCTGCGCGACACCTCCGGCCAGCTGGGTCCGCAGGCCGCACTGGCAGCGCCGGGCTGGCGCCCGCTGCCTGGCGCCGTCAGTGCCGGCTATACGCAGGATGCCATCTGGCTGCGCCTGGAGGTGACGCGCGCGGCGCAGTCGCCCGATGAATGGGTGTTGCGTTTTAGCAACGCCGTGCTCGATGACGTGCGCCTGTATCGCCAGGACCAGGACGGACACTGGCTGCGGCAAGAGGCGGGCGCCGACGTGATCCGCGACGCCTGGCCCATCGATGCGCGCCAGGTGGTGTTTCCCGTGCAGTTGCAACCCGGTCAGCCACAGCGCTGGCTGGTGCGCCTGCACACCAAAAAAGCCATGTCGACGGAGCTGACCTTGCTGCCCAGCGATGCCTTCGACAACGCCTCGCGCCGCGAATACCTGTATTACGGCTTGCAGTTCGGCAGTTATTTGCTGCTGATCCTGTTCCATATCTTTTTCTGGCGCATGACACGCGAAGCCCACAGCGGCTGGTACCTGCTGTATGTGTTGACGAATGCCACCACGGAAGCGCTGACGATCGCCATTCCCCAGCAAATCTTCGCCATGCCGAACGGCTTGTCCGACCCCATGCTGGGCGTATCGATGGCCATGTCGATTGCCGTCGGCGCGCGTTTTTCCACCTTGCAGCTGGAGCTGCCCGCCCTGTATCCCCGTTTCAGCCGTGCCGTGGTGGGCATCACGGCTGCCGCCGCCCTGTTCGGGGCGCTGCTGGTGCTGGGCGGCGACTATGCCGCAGGCGTGCTGGTGGTGCAAATGACGGCCTTGCCGCTGATCGTGCTGTTCATCGGCCTGGCCAGCTGGCTGGCGCTGCGCGGCCATCGCCCGGCGCATGCCTTTCTGTTCATTTTCGGCATCTTCTACGCCGGTGTCATCATCAGCTTCCTGCGCAACATGGCGATCGTGCCACCGAATTTCTGGACTAACCATGCGGCCACCCTGGGCGCCTTTGTCCACATGATGCTGATGAGCCTGCGCCTCAACCGCCGCTACGCGGAATTGCGCCGCGCCAAGGACAGGGCACAGGCCGAAGCCGTGCGTGCCGTGCGCGCCCTGAATGAACGGCTGGAAGAACAGGTGGCGCGGCGCACGCTGGCGCTGCAACAGGAAATCGGCCGGCGCGCCGCGCTCGAAGGCGAATTGCGTGCCGCCCTGGAAGTGGAAACCCGCACGCGCGAAGAACAGCAGGATTTCGTTGCCATGGTGTCGCATGAATTTCACACGCCGTTGGCCATCATCAACACCACGGCCCAGCAGATTGCCCGCAACACGGAGGCGCCACGGGAAAAAACCCTGCAGCGCTGCCAGAACCTGCGCGAAGCGAGCGGCCGCATGACGGCACTGGTGGATGAATACCTGAGCGCAGACCGCATGGAAACGAGCGCGGCGACGTTCCGTCCCCAGCCATGCGACTTGCGTGCCCTGCTGCACGCCCTGCTGGCCGAATGGCCCGACGGCCGCATCGATGCCAGCGTACAGGCGCTGCCCGACAGCGTCGTGGCCGATGCCAGCCTGCTGCGCGTGGCCCTGCGCAACCTGCTCAGCAATGCTGACCGGCATGCGCCGCAAACCCAGGCGATTCGCGTGCAAGCCGCCACGCTCGATGACGGCGGCGTGCAAATCGTCGTCAGCAATGCCGGCGAGCCTCTGCCTGCCGATGAAATCCCGCGCCTGTTCCAGAAATACTTCCGCGGCCGCATCGCCCAGCACAAGCCTGGTGCAGGATTGGGTCTGTACCTGGTACAGCGCATCGCCGAATTGCACGGCGGCCAGGTCACCCTCGACAGCGCCGGCAACAACGGCACCATCAGCTTCGCCCTGCGCCTGCCCGCCTGATGGCCCCGCATTCCCGACTGGATCAGTCGGGAATCGCTGAGGTTTGCCCAACTTCACCTTCTTCCCTTCTGCTGTGCCTGCAAAACCTGGACCAGCGCACCGCCGTGTATCGCGGTGCCGGGCCAGGCCTGCCCTGATCGATGGCAGTACTTGCACACATGCTATCCACCGCCTATTCACGCGCTTTTCCACAGGCTTACCCACAGCAACCATAGGCAAGCCGGTGGCAAAAAGACAGTTATCCCCACTTGTACCCAGACTATCCAGCGCTTATCCTCAGCCTTACGCACAGACTTATCCACAATACAGGGATAAGCGCCGCGACGCTGCTGATGGCGAGCGGCAATCGAAGGAAAAGGCAGCGACAGGCGCATGCCAGGCAGCAGGAAGAAACTTGCCAACAGCTTATGCACGGGCTTGCACACAGACTTATCCGCCACTTGTGCAGCGGCTTACCCACATAGTTATCCACAAATAGAAAAGGCAGGCCGCGCGGCCTGCCTGTGTGCAAAACGGAACGTTGCGCTTACTTCTTGATTTTCACGGGGCGCGTCCAGCCGTCGATGGTCACTTGCCGTGCGCGCGAGACCGTCAGCTTGCCGGCCGGCGCATCTTTCGACAAGGTCGTGCCGGCGCCCAGAGTGGCGCCCTTGCCGACGGTGACGGGCGCGATCAGCTGGCTGTCGCTGCCGATAAAGGCGTCGTCTTCAATCACCGTGCGGAACTTGTTCACGCCATCGTAGTTGCAGGTGATCGTGCCGGCGCCGATGTTGACCTTCGAGCCGATGGTCGCATCGCCGATGTAGGCCAGGTGGTTGGCCTTGCTGTGCGCGGCGATCTGGCTGTTTTTCACTTCCACGAAGTTACCGATATGCACGTCTTCCGCCAGGACCGTGCCGGGGCGCAGCCGCGCGTAGGGGCCGATGATGGAGGCGGCGCCGACGACAGCGTCCTCGATATGGCAAAACGGCTTGATGTGCGCGCCAGCGGCCAGCGTGGCGTTGATGATGACGTTGTTGGCGCCCACGCGCACGCCGTCGCCCAGTTCAACACGGCCTTCAAACACGCAGCCGACGTCGATGGTGACATCGCGGCCGCAAATGAGTTCGCCGCGCACGTCGATGCGGGCCGGATCCAGCAGGGTCACGCCCCGTTCGAGCAGCGCTTGCGCAATATTGTTCTGGTGGATGCGTTCCAGCTGCGCCAGTTGCACCTTGCTGTTGACGCCCGCCACTTCCCACACGGCAGCCGGGTGGGCCGAGGTGACGGTCACGCCATCGGCGACGGCTTGCGCGACGATATCGGTCAGATAGTATTCCCCCTGCGCATTGTCGTTCGACAAGGCCGACAACCATTGTTTGAGCTGCACGGTGGGCGCGACCATGATGCCGCTGTTGATTTCGCGGATGGCGCGCTGTTCTGGCGTGGCATCCTTTTCCTCGACGATGCGCACGATGGCGCCGTGCTCGCGCACGATGCGGCCCAGGCCAAAGGGATCGTCCTGTTCCACGGTCAGGATGGCCAGCTTGTCGTTGCCGGCCGCCTGCACCAGTTGCTGCAGGGAGGCGGCGCTGGTCAGCGGCACGTCGCCGTACAGGATCAGGGTCGGCACGCTGTCATCGAGCAAGGACACGGCTTGCTGCACCGCATGGCCGGTGCCCAGCTGCTGCGCTTGCTCGGCGGCGTCGATCTGCACGGCATGGTTCACCTTGTAGCCGTCGAGCAACTTCAGCACGGCGGCGCCCCCATGCCCGTAAATCACGCATAATCGGGACGGCGCCAGGCCGCGCGCCGTGTCGATGACGTGCGACAACAGCGGCTTGCCCGCCAACGGGTGCAATACCTTGGGCAGTGCCGACTGCATGCGTTTGCCCATACCGGCAGCGAGAATGACAACGTTCATAGACCGTCTTTTATAAGTTAAGAATATGAAAAAGTTTAACACGCAGGCCCCCATTTCCACGCCCGTCAACCGCTTTACCTATGCCGTGCTGGTCATCATGCTCGTCGTCATGGCCGGCTGCAGCGGCTTGCGCCTGGCCTACAACAATGGCGATACCGTGCTGTACTGGTGGCTGAACGCGTATGTCGACCTGGACCGCGACCAGAAGGGCTGGGTGCGCGACGATATCGACAAGCTGTTCGACTGGCACCGCAAGACGCAATTGAAGGATTACGTGAACATCCTGCGCACGGGCCAGAAGCAGCTGCAAGGCAATATCACGCAGGCAGACCTGATGAGCGACTACAGCGAGATCAAGCAGCGCACCCAGGCGTTGCTGCTGAAGGCGGCGCCCGAACTGGCCGACCTGGCGCACTCGCTCAAGCCCGAGCAAATCGCGCAGATGGAAAAGAAGTTCAAGTCGAACAATGACGATTACCGCAAGAAATACCTGAGCGGCGATCAGGAGAATCGCCAGAAGCTGCGCTACAAGAAAGCCATGGAGCAATTCGAACTGTGGTTCGGCAACTTCAGCAGCGAGCAGGAAGCGATCATCCGCAAGGCGTCCGACGCGCGTCCGCTGAACAATGAGATCTGGCTCGACGAACGCATGCGGCGCCAGCAGAACGTATTGAACCTGGTCAAGAAAGTCCACCAGGAAAAACTCGGCAAGGAAGCGGCCGCAGCCTTGATCACGACGTTGATCAAGGACAGTTTCGAGCGCCTGGAACATTCCGAGCGCAAGGCCTTCTTCGATGCCTACGAAAGCAGCACGGCGCAGATGGTCTTGACGGTGATCAAGATCGCCACGCCGGCGCAAAAAGCCCACGCCGTCAAGCGCATGCAGGGCTGGATTGACGATTTCAATTCGCTGGCCACACAAGCCAAATAGACAGGCAGCGCCAGCAGGGGAGAGGGGGGCCATATGCTATAGTGGCCGCCACCGAATTGAAGAAATCCCCATGCAAAAGAAAATTAAAAAACCCGCCAAAGTCCCCGTCCACCACGCGCCGCCACCGAACCAGGTGCGCATCATCGGCGGCCAGTGGAAGCGTTCCGTGCTGCCTGTTTTACAGGCACTGGGACTGCGCCCGACACCGGACCGCGTACGTGAAACCGTATTCAACTGGATCAATCACTTGCGCGACGGCGACTGGTCCAACGCCCAGGTGCTGGACCTGTTCGCCGGCAGCGGCGCACTGGGCTTCGAGGCGGCCAGCCGCGGCGCCGCGTCCGTCACCATGGTCGACACGCACACGCCCGTGATCCGCCAACTGGAAGAAAACAAGGTGAAATTGCGCGCCGAGAATGTGCAACTGCTGCGCGGCGACGCCCTGCTGACGGCGCAAGGCCTGGCATCGCGCGGCCAGCGTTTCGACCTGATCTTCCTCGACCCGCCGTACCAGCAGGATTTCCTGGCCAAAGTGCTGCCCTTGTGCGCCAACCTGCTCAAGGAAGGCGGCATGGTCTACGCGGAATCGGGCTTGCCGCTGGTCTTCGACGAGAGCAGCGAACTGGACAAGCCCGAGTGGATGGCGCCGTGGGAAGTGATCCGTGCCGACAAGGCGGGCACCGTTTATTATCATTTGCTAACTTACAACAAAATGACGGCAACTGCCTGAATCTGCCTATAAATGAGGCAAAAAACCTCCCTGGCCCGAGGCGCAGCACCAAGGTGGTCACCAATTTCAGGCATAATGCGCGTCTATATTGGTGCATCATCAGGGAGCCGCAATGGTTGTAGCCGTTTATCCAGGAACATTCGATCCGCTCACGCGCGGTCATGAAGATTTGGTGCGCCGCGCATCGGGTCTGTTTGACAAGCTGATCGTCGGTGTGGCCGACAGCAAGAACAAGCAACCGTTTTTCTCGCTCGACGAACGCCTGGAAATCGCCAACGAAGTCCTCGGCCACTATCCGAATGTGCAAGTGGAAAGCTTTTCCGGCCTGCTCAAGGATTTCGTGCGCAAGCATGAAGCACGGGTCATCGTGCGCGGCTTGCGCGCCGTCTCCGACTTCGAATACGAATTCCAGATGGCGGGCATGAACCGCTACCTGCTGCCCGATGTCGAAACCATGTTCCTGACACCGTCCGACCAGTACCAGTTCATTTCGGGCACCATCGTGCGCGAAATCGCGGCACTGGGCGGCGACGTCTCCAAGTTTGTCTTCCCCTCGGTGAACCGCTGGCTGCAAAACAAGATTGCCGCCAACGCTGCATCATCGCAATAAGTAAGAGTGAAATCATGGCATTACTGATCACCGACGAATGCATCAATTGCGACATTTGCGAGCCCGAATGCCCGAATGACGCGATCTACATGGGCGCGGAAATCTATGAAATCGATCCCAACAAGTGCACCGAATGCGTCGGTCACTTTGACGAGCCGCAATGCCAGCAAGTGTGCCCCGTCAGTTGCATCCCCTTCAATCCCGCCTGGCGCGAAAGCCCGGAACAATTGATGGCCAAGTACGAACGCCTGCAGGCGGAGCTGCCCGCCAAGCCCTAAGCTTTTCTCCCCGCCATTTCTGAGCCACTTCTGCGTGGCGCCAGCTTCTGCCAACTGTTCTACACTGTGTGCTGACTTATCCACAGCCCATGGTTTCCACGGAGGTAGAAGATGCAAATAAGCACATCCCGTTTGGGCCGCTCCCTGGCTTGTGCCTGCCTGTGCGCTGCCCTGGCTCAAGCAGCGCTGGCCGTCGAGGTGGGCGGCGTCAAACTGGACGAGACCGTGCAGCTGGCCAGCCGCGAATTGAAACTCAACGGCGCTGGCGTGCGCTACAAGGTCATCTTCAAGGTCTACACGATTGCGCTGTACCTGCCGGAAAAGAAAACCCAGCTGGCCGACATCCTGGCCCTGCCCGGGCCGCGCCGTCTGGAAATCGTCATGTTGCGCGACATCACTTCCGACGAGCTGGGTCACGCCTTCATGCAGGGCTTGAAGCGCAGCTCCGAGCAGGCTGACCGCACGCGTCTGCTGAGCCAGACGATGCAGTTCGGCGCCATGTTCGCCATGGTGCCCGGCCTGAAAAAAGGCGACATCCTGACGGTGGACTGGCTGCCGGAAGAGGGCACGTTGTGCAAGCTGAACGGCAAACAGGTGGGCGACACGGTGCCGGACCTGGCTTTCTATAATGCGTTGCTGAAGATCTGGATCGGCGCCCATCCGGCCGACAGCTTGCTGCGCGCCCATTTGCTGGGCGATATGGCCTAAAGCGGCCTGAACGAAAACGCGGGCGTAAAAAAGCCGGCTCGCGCCGGCTTGTCATTCTGCAACAGTTCTCTGCTTACGCGCGCGTCGACAGGGCGCGCAATTCAGCGGCATTGCTGGGCGACACGCCATCCATCTTGCCCAAGGTGCGCTTCAAGGCTTGCGCTTCGCGCATCTGCTGGCGCGCCAGGCGCTCTTCTCGGCTCAGCTTGGGACGCACCACCAGCACCATGGCGCGGGCGATACCCACCAGCAAAGGCTTGAACAGCAGGGCGAACGCGCCCACGGCGACGATCACCAGCACGAGTTGCAGGGCGTTGAGCAGGGAAATTTCCAGCACGGGTGCGGATACTGCGTACAGGGCGGCGGCGAAGGTAGACATACTGTTCCAGTGCATTATAGAATTTGCCAGTACTATAGTGCAGTGCAACATATAAATCTAATTCCATTTCTTGATACCAATTATATGAATCGTGAATGGAAAACGGTAATATTTTTTGACGAGTGAAAATATTCGCGCGCGGCGCGGTTTACACTCTCAAGTAATCAATTCAACTTTTATCTTGGGCTTTCCATGAGTTTTCTGACGCTGGATCTGAACTTGCTGCGTGTTTTCGACGCCGTCATGACGGAACAAAACCTGACGCGCGCAGCCGGCCACCTGGCGATGACGCAGCCGGCGGTATCGAACGCCATCAAACGCCTGCGCGAGAGCCTTGGTGACGAATTGCTGATCCGCACGGCATATGGCGTCAAACCCACGCCGCGCGCCGAAGCGCTGTGGCCATCCGTGCGCTCGGCCCTGGCCAGCCTGGAAGCGGCCGTCACGCCGGAAACCTTCGACGTGTCGAAGACCCACGCCACGTTCCGCATGGCCATGGCCGATGCGACCGCCGCCTTCTGGCTGCCCTCGCTGATGCGCTCGATCGAACGGGAAGCACCGGGCGTCAACGTGCGCATGATGCCGCTGACCACGCGCGAACCGCGCCCGATGTTGTTGCGCGGCGATATCGACCTGGCCGTGGGCTTCTTTCCCGGCGTGGCGGCGCAATTGTCGAGCGAAACGGGTTCGCCCATCCGCCATGAGCGCCTGTATTCCGGCAAATATGTGTGCGTGATGCGGCGCGGCCATCCGCTGGCCGACAAGGAATTGACCTTGGATAACTATTGCGCGGCGAACCATTTATTGGTGAGCTTTTCCGGCCGCGCGCATGGCTTGATCGACGAAGCGCTGTCACAGATCCACCGCGAACGGCGCATCTTGCTGACGGTCAACCAGTTCTTCACGGCAGGCAGAGTGGTTGCCAATTCCGACCTGATCACCGTCTTGCCGCGCCATCTGATCGCCTCGACGGGCATGACGGAGTCGCTGCTGTACAAGGATTTGCCACTGACCTTGCCCGCCGTCCACCTGGACATGCTGTGGCACGAGCGCGACGCCCGCAGCCCCGCCCACAAATGGTTGCGCAACCACCTGGAAAGCATGAACACGCCCACTTTACGCACGGCCACGGCGGCCGGTGGCGGCGTGGCGCCCAAGCCGCATATTGAGTAAGCGTAGCCGGCCCAAGAAAAAACGCCTGATGATCTCTCATCAGGCGTTTTGCTATGCGTGATTGCTGGACCGATAACCGATACGGAAACCGCCCCAGTGCTTGCCATCGACGTGGATCGGCACGGATAAATCGTGCATGACTTCGCCCGTGTCGCGTTTATAGGTTTGCAACAGGAAGGCCTTGGTGTTGCTGCCGCAGCGCTTGCCCGTGCGGTCGCTGAAGATGCGCTTGGTGCGGTTATTCACCATATCGGTGGCGTAATCGCCCGTCAGCGGCTGGGAAAACTTCTTGTTGTGCGTTGGAAAATATCCATTGTTGTCGACGGCGCCCGCATACGCCAGATGGGGTAATGCCGCCAGCACGCCTTCCTGCAGGTCCGGCAGCACCTTGTCCGTAAACGCGTCGAACTTCGTGTTGTGCTTGGGCGGATTGGTGTTCGGGATGGGCCGGTAATGGCGGTCGAACAGCGCTTCGCGCGTGATGCGCCCCGAGGCGATGGCTTGCTCGAACAGTTTGCCCACCTCGCGCGCGGCGCGCTGGGCCGTCTCGCGGATTTCATCGTGCGGCGTGGCCACGCTCGATTCACCCAAAGCGCCAGCGATCGCCTCGGCCCGCTCTGCCAGGGCCATGGCCGACTGCGTGGCACGCGGCAATTCGACATTCGTCGACAGCATGCTGTCGCGGATTTTCTCGATGGCGTCGGCGATCAGCTGCGTCGTCTCGACGTGTTCGCGCGAGGCGCGGGCGATTTGCCCGATCGCGTCCTCGGACTCGCCCGATGACTGCTCGATATGGCTGAGCGAGGCATGCACGCTTTCCACATTGCGCGCCGCTTCCGTCACGCCCTCCGCCAGCGAACTCATGCCACGCGCAGCTTTTTCCGACTGTTCATTGATTTCGCGCACCATCACGCTGATTTCATCGGAGGCTTCCTTGGTGCGCTGCGCCAATTGCCGCACTTCACCAGCCACCACGGCAAAACCGCGCCCGTGTTCGCCGGCGCGCGCCGCCTCGATGGCGGCGTTCAGCGCCAGCAAGTTGGTGCGCGCGGAAATATCGGAAATGGCTTCCGTAAAGCCCGTGATGCGTTTGGATTTGTCCTGCAAGCTCAGCATGGTGCTGGAGGCGCCTTGCGCTTCCTCGCGGGCCTTGTTGATACGGCGCAGCCCCTGATCCACTTCGGCGCGCGCCGCCACGCTTTCCACGCGCACGCCAGCGGCCACCTTGGCAGCCCGTTCCGCATTGGCGGCGATCTTTTCCGTCATCACGGCATTTTGTGCAGAACTGTCGGCGATGTCACTGGCCGTGCGCACATCGAGTTCCACCTTCTGTTTGACGGAGTCGACAAAATACGAGGTTTCCGCCGCGCCGATCATGATGGCGTCGATGGCGTTGCCCACCGTGTCGGCGAACTGGTGCAAGCCCGGCTCGCCGCGTGGACGTCCGGCGAACGCCAGCAGCGCCGCGCCGATGGCGGCAGCCACGCAGGCGATCAGATAAGGATGGTCGCCGCCCGACAGCAGCAGCAGATAGGCCAGGCAACAGGCGACGGCCATGGCCAGGATCGTGAATGCAAAGAAACGCACCAGCTGATGCTGCAACTGCTTCATTTGTCCCCCGCTGCGCGAACCCGTCACGTCCCGCGAAAGGGACGTGCTGTAACCGTATGCGGGTGGGCACGATTGCCCACCTTGCACCCTGAACATCACGTCTGCGCGGCGTTTCAGGCGGCTACTGGATAGCAGTGTGTAGTTCTACCCTACAACATTTGTTCCGATAGCTCAATCAGAAAAGTGGGGCGGCTACACCAAGGTCACTTAATTGGCAATTTGGTGGTGTTTTTGACCTCTTCCATGACGGCATAAGTGTGGGTTTCCCGCACACCTTTCTGCAACAGCGTCTTGCCCAGGAATTCGCGGTAGGCGGCCATGTCCTTGACGCGCGCCTTGACCAGGTAATCGAAACCGCCGGCGACCATATGACATTCCAGTACCTCCGGGATGATTTGTACGCTATGCTTGAAGGCGTCGAACACTTCCGGTGTCGTGCGATCGAGCACCACTTCGATGAACACCAGCAGCGAGACGTCGAGCAGCTGCGGGTTCAACTGGGCCGTATAGCCCATGATGTAACCGGATTCGTGCAATTTGCGCACGCGCTCCAGGCAGGCGGCCGGCGACAGGTTCACGCGCGCGGCCAGCTCCACATTGCTGATGCGTCCATCGCTCTGCAATTCCATCAAGATTTTCTTACTGATCTTGTCCAGCATTACCATCACCCCCAAATTAATATTATTTGGTTAAATTGTCGCATCAAAAACTATCTATTGCTAGTCCCCTGTATTACCAGAATTAATCCATAAGAATCCCCTTTACAATCGAATCATCTTAACGTCCGACTTTCTGTATTTTTTTGCACCAAAAAAGAGCAAGAATTACGTCAGTTTTCGTCCCCTTTTTCCTTGTAAAGAGCACTTATGCACCCTGCAGGCCCCTCGGCTTTTACCCCGCTTCCTTTTGCTGCGTTCCAGGCAGAAATCCTGCCTGAAGCGACACCACAACGCGCCGCCATCACCACCGCCTATAGGCGCGATGAGGTTTCCGCCGTGCAGTGGCTGTTGCAACAAGTGCGCCCCAGCAGTACCGAAACGACGGCCGAGGGACAAGCGCTGGCACACCGCCTGGTCTCGAACGTGCGCCACAAACGCACACGCGCGTCTGGCGTCGATGCACTGATGCACGAGTTCTCGCTGTCGTCGGAAGAGGGTGTTGCATTGATGTGTCTGGCTGAAGCGCTGTTGCGTATACCCGACAGTCCGACGGCCGATCGCCTGATCGCCGACAAAATCAGCAAGGGCGACTGGAAGAAGCATCTGGGCGAATCGCCGTCGCTGTTCGTCAACGCCGCCACCTGGGGCTTGCTGATTACGGGCAAACTGGTCAGTACCAGCAGCGAATCGGGCCTCGGCTCGGCCATGACCAAGCTCATCGCCAAAGGCGGCGAACCGCTGATCCGCAAAGGCGTCGACCTGGCCATGCGCATGCTGGGCAACCAGTTCGTGACAGGGCAAACCATCGAGGAAGCGCTGAAAAACAGCCGCGAGAATGAAACGCGCGGCTACCGTTACTCGTACGACATGCTGGGCGAGGCGGCCCTGACGCAGCAGGACGCGGCCAACTACTATGCCTCGTACGAAACGGCGATCCATGCCATCGGCAAGGCCTCGAACGGGCGCGGCATCCGCAACGGCCCCGGCATTTCCGTGAAACTGTCGGCCCTGCACGCGCGCTACAGCCGCGCCCAACGCACCCGCGTCATGGAAGAATTGTTGCCGAAGGTCAAAGCACTGCTGTTGCTGGCCAAACAGTACAACATCGGCTTCAACATCGATGCGGAAGAAACGGACCGCCTGGAACTGTCGCTCGACCTGATGGAAGCACTGGCGTTCGATGCGGACCTGGCCGGTTTCGACGGCATCGGCTACGTGGTGCAGGCGTATCAAAAACGCTGCCCCTTCGCCATCGATTTCCTGGTCGACCTGGCGCACCGCAGCGGCCGCAAGTTCATGGTGCGCCTGGTCAAGGGCGCGTATTGGGATGCGGAAGTCAAACGCGCGCAAGTCGATGGCCAGGAAGGCTATCCCGTCTACACGCGCAAGGTCTACACGGACGTCTCTTACCTCGTGTGCGCGCAAAAACTGCTGGCCGCCAGCAGCCTGATCTATCCACAATTTGCCACGCACAACGCGCAAACCCTGGCGACCATCTATACCTGGGCGAAGCGCGACGGCATTAGCGACTATGAATTCCAGTGCCTGCACGGCATGGGCGAAACCCTGTACGACCAGGTCGTCGGCCCCGACAACCTCGACAAGCCGTGCCGCATCTACGCGCCCGTCGGCTCGCATGAAACCCTGCTGGCCTACCTGGTGCGCCGCCTGCTGGAAAACGGCGCCAACTCGTCGTTCGTCAACCAGATCGTCGACGAAAGCGTGGCCATCGATAGCCTGATCCGCGATCCCCTGGAGCAGGCGCGTCTGCAGGGCGGCTTGCCGCACCCGTCGATTCCACTGCCACTGGACATGTTTGGCAGCGAACGCAGGAACTCGGCCGGGCTGGACCTGTCAAATGAAGACACCTTGCGCACCCTGGCCACCGGCCTGGCACAGCAGCAATCCTGGCAGGCAGCGCCGCTGATCGATGGCGCCGTCAGCCTGAATGGCCCCACGCACATGCTGCACAATCCGGCCCAGCACGACGATGTCGTGGGCAAGGTCATGGAAGCCGGTCCGGCCGACGTGGAAACGGCCCTGGCCAGCGCCAGCGCGTATGCCATCGAGTGGCAAACCACCGAGCCATCGGTCCGCGCGCAAGCGTTGCAACGCGCGGCCGACCTGTTCGAAGAGCACCATATCGAGCTGATGGCCCTGGCCGTGCGCGAAGCGGGCAAGTCCTTGCCGAACGCGATCGCGGAAATCCGCGAAGCCGTCGACTTCCTGCGCTACTACGCAGCGCAGGTGGAACACGCACCGGCGACCCAGGCGCTCGGCCCCGTCACCTGCATCAGTCCGTGGAATTTCCCGCTGGCCATCTTCACGGGCCAGCTGGCCGCCGCCCTGGCGGCAGGCAATGTGGTGCTGGCCAAGCCGGCAGAACAAACGCCGCTGATCGCCCACCGCGCCGTGCAATTGCTGCATGCGGCGGGCGTGCCGCGCGGTGCGCTGCAATTTTTGCCCGGCAGCGGCGAGATCGTTGGCGCCGGCCTGTGCAATGATGCGCGCGTCAAAGGCGTGATTTTCACGGGCTCGACGGAAGTGGCGCAATTGATCAACCGCAACCTGGCCGCGCGTGCCGTGACCGAAGGCATCGATATTCCCCTCATCGCCGAAACGGGTGGCCAGAATGCCCTGATCGTCGATTCGTCCGCCTTGCCGGAGCAAGTGGTGCAAGACGTGATGTCGTCCGCTTTCGATAGCGCCGGCCAGCGCTGCTCGGCCTTGCGCGTGCTGTTCCTGCAAGCGGAAATTGCCGACAAGACCATCCACATGCTGAAAGGCGCCATGCAGGAATTGCGCGTTGGCAATCCTGACCGCCTGGCCACCGATATCGGTCCCGTCATCGATGCGGAAGCGCAAAGCAATCTGCTGGCGCACATCAACAAGATGAAAACCATGGCCATCGACCATTATTCGCTCGATTTGCCGACCGTCAAAGGCACGTTCGTCGCCCCGACCGTGCTGGAAATCAAGTCACTAGCGCAATTGACGCAGGAAGTCTTCGGTCCCGTACTGCACGTGATCCGCTACAAACGCTCCGAACTGCCGCAACTGGTGCAATCGATCAACGACAGCGGTTACGGCTTGACCCTGGGCATCCATACGCGCATCGATGAAACCATCGATTTCATCACCAGGCGCGCGCACGTGGGCAATATTTATGTGAACCGCAACATCGTCGGCGCCGTCGTCGGCGTACAGCCGTTCGGCGGCGAAGGCAAATCGGGGACCGGTCCGAAGGCGGGCGGCCCCCTGTACCTGAAACGCCTGCAGCGCAATGCAGCGGCCGGCCCGCAGCACCAGCGCCAGGCGCCGCCAGCGCTCGATGCGCTGACCGTGTGGGCCAAGATGCATGGCCACGACAAGATCGAGCAATTGGCGCAGCAATACGCGCGCACGACCTTACTGGGCAGCACCACCGTCTTGCCAGGCCCGACCGGCGAGCGCAATACCCTGAGCTTTGCCGCACGCGGCACGATACTGTGCGCGGCGGCCACCTCCGGCACCTTGATGAACCAGCTGGCGGCCGTGCTGGCCACCGGAAACCAGGCCCTGGTGCTGGCGCAATCGCCGGAGTTGATCCCGGGCGACTTGCCGGCCGCGCTGAAGGACCGCATCCAGGTCGTCAGCAGCCTGGCGTCGGTCGGGCATGATTTCCAGATCGCCATGATCGAGGCTAGCCTCGATGGCCAGCTCAAACCGCTGCTGGCGGCACGGGAAGGGGCCCTGGTGGGCACCATCGCCACCACGCAGGAGGGTGTCATCCCCCTGTGGCGTTTGGTCGCTGAGCGGGCGCTGTGCGTGAATACGACGGCAGCGGGCGGTAACGCCAGTTTGATGATGTTAAGTGTCTAAAATTTAGGCAGGCAGTGAACGTAAAAGGGCAGAACCAGTGGTTCTGCCCTTTTTTTATGCACGCTTGAATGAAAATCAGCCAGCCAGGCGCTGGCATAGCTGCTGGATCACCGTAAACGCATACGGCGAGGCGACCGTTTGCACGAAACGCATGAAGTCGACGGCCGCTTCTTCGTTGGCGTTGTCGGAAATGGTGCGCATGACCGTAAACGGCACGCCCAGTTCAAAACACACTTGCGCCACGGCGGCACCTTCCATTTCGACGGCCAGCAGGTCGGGGATATCCACTTTGAGTTGGTGCAGATGCGCGGCGCTACTGATGAACTGGTCGCCGCTGGCGATCAGGCCGCGGTGGACTTGCGCGTGCTGCAAGCCAAATGCCACGATATCGGCCGCCTTGAGCACGCTGGAAACATCGTCACGCAAAAAATCGTCCGCGGCAGCTGCCAGTTGCGCGCTCAGTTCCAGGTCCGTGGCAAAGCGCTGCAGTCCCGTCAGCGGTACTTCGAAACGGGGAAACAAAGGGCGGGCATCCATATCGTGCTGCAGCAAGGCTTCGGCCACCACGATATCGCCCACTTTCACGTGTTTATCCCCACTGCCGGCCACGCCGGTGAAGACGATGTGGGTAACTCCATACTTTTCCACAAGGATAGAAGCTGTCATGGCAGCGGCAACCTTGCCCAGACGCGACAGGACGCACACAGCGTCGATATTCCACAAGGTCCCCAGGGTGTAGTCGCGCATGCCGTGCGAACGCCTCTGGGGCCCTTGCATGGCTTCTACCAGCCCCTGCTGTTCTTCGTGCAAGGCACTGATGATGCCTAAACGCATTTTTGTGTGTGATTTCATGCTGTTTTTACAGGTTTTTGGGATTGCCAGACGGTTTACAGGGTGAAAACAGCCGTTTCGGTGACTTTTCCACCGTTCGCGTTTGTCTCTGTGTTTTAAATAAAGATGTATACATAAAAATAGTAGTGATAGTAAACGGCCATTTTTTTGTGGATAAGTCGGTATACCGTATAAGAATCATCTACTTGGCGCACAAAAAAGTAGGCGCACAAGCATTGTATCGAGCGAGGACTTGTTTGGGATAAAAATCGGGCTGTGGACAAAGATCGACTTTCCCAACATCTCATCCTGTGGATATGCAGGCACTTATCCACAGTGCTGGGCAAAAATCACGGGTTTTCTTGCTGTAGTGGCATGTTTGACGTGCTTCGTACGCTCAGATCCCTGTTGGGCAATCAAGTTTGGCAATTAAGCTTGAGCGACCACGGGTGCTGTTCTTTCGCTAACGCTGGCATCGAGGTGATTCCTGCAAGACGGTTTGGCAGTGGGTCATGATGTCGCCGTTGGCTTTTTTTTTGGATGTTTTTTGCATGCTTTTTGAAAATATCCCCGGACTTCCGCTTTTTTTATCGGTTTACAATAGATCTATATATAAAAATAGTAGTAATAGTAAACGCGGTTTTTTCTGTGGATAAGTCGCTTTTTTTCAACAGGATCAATCGTTTACGCGAAAAATAAAGCGTGCATAATCGCTGTATCACGCGAGGAGCAAAATTGTATAAAATGCGGGCCTGCGCAAAAGTTCGTGTTTACGCACAAATCATCCTGTGGATATCAAGTGACTTATCCACAATCGTTGTAAATTCCCCCTCTTGTCGACATTGAATGGCTTGCTGGCACTGTGCCCGGTCAGGTCTGTTGACGTTTCCATTTTGCAAAACGGTTTGGCAGTGCTGTGTACGTGATGCCGGCCGTGCCGGTTTTCGTCGCTCAGTTGTTGGCGCGATTTTTTTTGTCAGCCGTTTGTCGATTTTTTTTTTAAGACAGGCTGGCGAAGCTTTTCGATGGCGGAGGGCAGGCAAAGCGTGCTTGTCGGGTTTACCTTAACAAGATCGTATACAAGAATAGTAATAGTAGTTAACGGCGGCATCTTCTGTGGATAAGTCCTGATTTATCCTTGTAAACAATCGCTTGGCGTGCGGATAAGCGCTGAGTAAGGGGTGTATCTGCCTGGGATGGTTTCTGGACAAAAAAACGCTGCCGAAAAAATTTTTCGTTTACACACATATCGTCCCTGTGGATATCCATACGGTTATCCACAGCTCGCAGACCCTGTTTTTGCCCGGCTTTTGAGCGTGTCGCGCCGCTTGCCACGAATAATGTCGCCCTGGCCCGGCACTGGTGGTAATCTCAATGCGGCTCAACAGCCATGCATGCATGAAGAAAGACAGACTCTGGTAACGGGACGCGGCGGGGAGACACGCTGCGCGACAGCTTGATGGCATACCGAAAGGAGCTTCATTGGAATCGGCAGGCGAATACGACTACATCATCGTGGGTGGCGGTACGGCAGGTTGCGTTCTGGCCAATCGGCTCACACGCGACAAGGATGCCCACGTTTTACTCGTGGAAGCGGGCGGCAAGGACGATTACGTGTGGATACACATCCCCGTCGGCTATCTGCATTGCATCGGCAATCCCCGCACGGACTGGCTGTATTCCACGCAGGCGGACGCGGGCCTGGGCGGGCGCAGCCTGATGTATCCGCGCGGCAAAGTCCTGGGCGGCAGCTCTTCCATCAACGGCATGATCTACATGCGCGGCCAGGCCGGCGATTACGACCACTGGGCCGACCTGACGGACGACGCTTCCTGGCGCTGGGATAAAGTCTTGCCGCTATTTAAGCAAAGCGAAGATTACTACGGTGGCGCGTCGGAAAACCATGGCGCGGGCGGCGAATGGCGCGTGGAAAAACAGCGGCTATCCTGGGATATTTTGAATGCGTTCCGCGACGCGGCGCAGCAGGTCGGCATTCCGAAAACCAGCGATTTCAACGGTGGCGACAACAGCGGCAGCGCGTATTTCGACGTCAACCAGCGCCGCGGCATCCGCTGGAATACCTCGAAAGCGTTTTTGAAACCGGCGTCGCGGCGCCCGAATCTGACCATCATGACGGGTTGTCACGTGGAACGTCTGCTGCTGGAGACGACAGAATCGGGACCGCGTTGCACGGGCATCGTGTTTACGGGCGGCGGCACGCAGTGGCAGGCGACGGCCAAACGGGAAACCTTGCTGACGGCGGGCGCCATCGGTTCGCCCCAATTGCTGCAACTGTCCGGCATCGGCCCGGCCGCCTTGCTGCGCGAACACAGCATCACGCCCGTGCTGGACTCTCCTGGCGTGGGTGGCAATTTGCAGGATCACTTACAGCTGCGCATGGTCTTTAAAGTGCAGGGCGTCAAGACTTTGAACGTGATGGCCAGCAATATTGTCGGCAAGATGCAGATCGGCTTGCAATATGCACTATTTCAGAGCGGGCCCATGTCGATGGCACCGTCGCAGCTGGGCGCGTTCGCCAAGTCCGATGCGCAGCAAGCCACGCCGAACCTGCAATACCACGTGCAGCCGCTCTCCCTGGATAAATTCGGCGAGCCCTTGCACGCGTTTCCCGCGTTTACGGCCAGCGTCTGCAATCTGCGCCCCACCTCGCGCGGCCACGTGCAGATCGCCTCGGCCGACAGCTATGCGGCGCCGAAGATCGTGCCCAATTACCTGAGTACCGAGCCGGACCGCAAGGTCGCGGCCGACGCCTTGCGCTTGACGCGCGCCATCGCCGCCGCGCCGGCCCTGAAAAAATTTGCGCCACAGGAATACAAGCCTGGCGTGCAATTCCAGAGCGAGGAAGAGCTGGCGCAGGCGGCCAGCCAGATCGGCACCACCATCTTTCACCCCGTGGGCACGTGCCGCATGGGCGTGGCAGGCGATGCGTCGAGCGTGGTCGACAGCCAGCTGCGCGTGCTCGGCGTGGGCGGCTTGCGGGTGGTTGATGCCTCCATCATGCCGTACATTACTTCTGGTAACACGAACTCGCCCACCGTGATGATTGCGGAAAAAGCGGCACAAATGATACATGCGGCCTGGAAATGACTGTGGCAAAGCACGGGTTTGCGCTATTCGGGCTGGCGCAAAATCCCCGTAGTTATACTGTATTGTGCGTTAAATTTAAGTTGTGTATTATAAAAATGACTAAGTAGTACAAAAAGTACAACTAGGAGACACGATGTCAAACGTAATCTTGGAAACAAGAAATTTGACCAAGGAATTCAAGGGTTTCACCGCAGTGAGCGAGGTGAACCTGAAGGTCGAGCGGGGCCATATCCACGCCTTGATCGGTCCTAACGGCGCCGGCAAGACCACGTGTTTCAACTTGCTCACCAAATTCCTGGTCCCCACCGGTGGACAGATCCTGTTCAATGGGAAAGATATTACGGCAGCCAAACCGGCGCAGATCGCCCGCATGGGCGTGATCCGTTCCTTCCAGATTTCCGCCGTCTTCCCGCATCTCTCCGTGCTGCAAAATGTGCGTATCGGCTTGCAGCGCCAGCTGGGCACCTCGTTCCACTTCTGGCAAAGCGAGCGTTCCTTGAACCGGCTCAATGACCGCGCCATGGCCTTGCTGGCCGAAGTCGACCTGACGGAGTTTGCCGACACCATCACGGTCGACATGCCGTACGGACGCAAGCGGGCGCTGGAAATTGCCACCACCCTGGCGATGGAACCGGAAATGATGCTGCTCGACGAGCCGACCCAGGGCATGGGCCACGAAGACGTGCACCGCGTCACCGAACTGATCAAGAAAGTCTCGGTCGGCCGCACCATTTTGATGGTGGAACACAATATGAGCGTGGTCTCTGGCATCTGCGACAAGATTTCCGTCCTGCAGCGCGGCGCCATGCTGGCCGAAGGCAGTTACGCGGAAGTGTCGCGCAATCCGCAAGTGATGGAAGCGTACATGGGCACCACCCACGCCGAACTGGAAGGGGCACATTGATGACCGCTAGCAACAAGGCACCCGCGCTGGAAATTGCACAACTGCACACCTGGTATGGCGAATCGCACATCCTGCACGATGTGAACTTGAAAGTGGAGCAGGGCGAAGTGGTGACTTTGCTGGGCCGTAATGGCGCCGGCCGCACGACCACCTTGCGTGCCATCATGGGGCTGACGGGCGCACGCACGGGTTCCATCAAAGTCAATGGCGTCGAAGCGATAGGTTTGGCCACGCACAAAATCGCCCACCTGGGCATCGGCTATTGTCCTGAAGAGCGCGGCATATTTTCCTCGCTGTCGACGGAGGAAAACCTGATGCTGCCGCCGACCCTGGCCAGCGGCGAGAAGGGCATGTCGGTCGAGGAAATCTACGCCATGTTCCCGAATTTGCAGGAACGCCGCCACAGCCAGGGCACGCGATTGTCGGGCGGGGAACAGCAGATGCTGGCGGTGGCGCGCATCCTGCGCACGGGCGCGCGCCTGCTGCTGCTCGATGAAATTTCCGAAGGCCTCGCGCCCGTCATCGTGCAAGGGCTGGCGCGCATGATCACCACCCTGAAAGCGAAGGGTTACACCATCGTCATGGTGGAACAGAATTTCCGGTTTGCCGCACCGCTGGCGGACCGGTTTTATGTGATGGAGCACGGTCAGATCGTCGAGACCTTTGCTGCATCCGAACTGGAAGCCAAGATGCCGGTATTGACCGAGCTGCTTGGCGTGTAATGCCCATGTAGTTCCGTATCGTCGTCGAGCAATCGTTTAAATAGCAAACAATAATCCCAACGGAGACACTATGAAACGTAACGCTATCGCCATTGCCACCGCCACTCTTTGCGCACTGGGCTTGTCCAGCGCCGCGCACGCCCAGGTATCGGGCGACACCATCAAGATCGGTTTTATTTCCGACATGTCGGGCGTGTATTCCGACGTCGACGGCCTCGGTGGCGCGGAAGCCATCAAGATGGCGATCGCCGATGCCGGCGTGGTACTGGCCGGCAAGAAGGTGGAATTCATTTCCGCCGACCATCAAAACAAGGCCGACATCGCCGCCTCCAAGGCGCGTGAATGGTTCGACCAGCAAGGTGTCGACATGCTGATCGGCGGCACCAATTCCGGCGCCAGCCTGGCCATGGCCAAGGTGGCGGCAGAAAAGAAAAAAATCTTCATTGCCATCGGTGCCGGCTCCTCGCGCCTGACGAATGAAGAATGCACACCCTACACCGTGCATTACGCCTACGACACGGTAGCGCTGGCGCGCGGGACGGGCGGTACCATCGTCAAGCAGGGCGGCAAGAGCTGGTATTTCATGACGGCCGATTACGCGTTTGGCCATTCGCTGGAAAAAGACACGGCCGAGGTCGTCAAGGCGGCCGGCGGCAAGGTGCTGGGCAGCGTCAAGCATCCGCTGGGCGCCTCGGATTTCTCGTCCTTCCTGCTGCAGGCGCAAGCGTCCAAGCCGCAAATCCTGGGCCTGGCCAATGCCGGCGGCGACGCCATCAACAGCATCAAGGCGGCCAACGAATTCGGTCTGACGAAATCGATGAAGCTGGCCGGTCTGCTGATCTTCATCAACGACATCCATTCGCTGGGCCTGAACCTGACGCAAGGCATGTACCTGACCGATGGCTGGTACTGGGACTTGAATGCGGACACGCGCGCCTGGTCGAAACGCTATTTCGCCAAGATGAAGAAGGAACCGTCGATGCTGCAGGCGGCCGACTATTCGGCCGCGGCGACCTACCTGAAAGCCGTCAAGGCGCTGGGGACGGATGACACAGAGAAAGTCATGGCGTATCTGAAGAAGACCAAGATCAACGACATGTTCACGCAGAATGGCGAAGTGCGTCCCGATGGCCGCATGGTGCACGATATGTATTTGATGGAAGTCAAAAAGCCATCCGAGTCGAAATACCCATGGGATTACTACAAGGTGGTTGCCACCGTGCCCGGTGCGCAAGCGTATGTGACCAAGGCGGAATCGAAGTGTTCGCTGTGGAAGTAAGGCTGTAGCAACATCCATGGAGTACCCGCCGCTGCGCGGGTGCTCCGTCCTGCACTTCGCTCGCAGGGTTCGCCTTGCGCCGCCGCACCAGTCTGGTCTGCGGTGGCGTGTTTCCCTTGATACCACACCGCTACCCGGCGGTGCTTTTTATACTGTGATGCCATGGAAATTTTCGGCGTTCCAATACAAGCGATGATGAGCCAGCTGCTGCTGGGTCTCGTCAACGGCTCGTTCTATGCCATGTTGTCCCTCGGTCTGGCCGTCATCTTCGGCTTGCTTAACGTTATTAATTTCTCGCACGGCGCCATGTACATGATGGGCGCCTTCCTGGCCTGGATGGGCCTCAGTTATTTCGACATCAATTACTGGGCCATGCTGGTCATCGCCCCGATCCTCGTCGGCCTGGTCGGCATCCTGATCGAAAAGACCATGCTGCGCTGGCTGTATAAACTCGACCACCTGTATGGCTTGCTGCTGACCTTTGGCATCACTCTGATCATGGAAGGCGTGTTTCGCTCTTTCTATGGCGTCTCGGGCCAGCCGTATGCCGTGCCTGAAGCGCTGGCCGGCGCGACGGACCTCGGTTTCATGATCTTGCCGAACTACCGCGCCTGGGTGGTGATCGCCTCGCTCTCCGTCTGCCTGGCGACCTGGTTCGTCATCGAGAAAACCAAGCTCGGCGCCTACCTGCGGGCCGGCACGGAAAACCCGAAACTGGTGGAAGCGTTCGGCATCAACGTGCCGCTGATGGTGACCTTGACCTTCGGCTTCGGCGTGGCGCTGGCCGGTTTCGCCGGCGTGCTGGCCGCACCGATCATCCAGGTTTCGCCGCTGATGGGCTCGAACCTGATCATCGTCGTGTTTGCCGTGGTGGTGATCGGCGGCATGGGTTCCATCATGGGCTCGATCCTGACGGGCCTGGGCCTGGGCGTGATCGAGGGCCTGACCCGCGTGTTCTACCCGGAAGGCTCGGCCACCGTGGTCTTCGTGGTGATGGTCATCGTGCTGCTGCTGCGTCCCGCCGGCCTGTTCGGCAAAGAAAAGTAATCCTCATCAGTCATGTATTGGAGCTACCACGATGAATAAAAATGTAGGCTACGCCATTGCCTTGCTGCTGGCGTTGGCGGCCCCGTTTTACGGCTATCCCGTCTTCCTGATGAAGTTGCTGTGCTTTGCCCTGTTTGCCTGCGCCTTTAACTTGCTGATCGGCTACACGGGCTTGCTGTCGTTCGGCCATGCGGCTTTCTTCGGCGGCGCCGGCTATGTCACCGGCTACGCGCTGCGCACCTGGGGCTGGCCAACGGAACTGGGCTTGCTGGCCGGCGTCGCCACGGGTGCCTTGCTGGGCCTGGTGATCGGCGGCCTGGCGATCCGCCGCCAGGGCATCTACTTTACGATGATCACCCTGGCGCTGGCGCAGATGGTGTACTTCCTCGCCTTGCGCCTGCCATTCACGGGCGGCGAAGATGGCTTGCAGGGTGTTCCACGTGGAACCTTGCTGGGCATGATAGATCTGGGCAATGACACCGTACTGTATTACTTCGTGCTGGCCATCTTCATCGCCGGCTTCGCCCTGATCGTGCGCACCATCCACTCGCCGTTCGGCCAGGTGCTCAAGGCGATCAAGGAAAACGAACCGCGCGCCATCTCGCTCGGTTACGACGTCAACAAGTACAAGCTGATGGCCATCGTGCTGTCCGCTTCGCTGGCGGCACTGGCCGGCGCCACCAAGACCCTGGTGCTGGGCTTTGAAACCCTCACCGATGTGTACTGGGGCATGTCGGGCCTGGTCGTGCTGATGACCCTGGTGGGCGGCATGGGTACCTTGTCCGGTCCCATCCTCGGCGCAGTCTTGATCATCGCGCTGGAAAACAAGCTGGGCGATGTCGGCACCTATCTGGCCACGCACACGGGCATCGAGTGGTTCGGCACCCTGGGCGAATCGGTGGGCATGGTCACGGGGGTGATTTTCGTCATCTGCGTGCTGCTGTTCCGGCGCGGCATTGTCGGCGAAGCCATCGCGCGCTTCGGCGGCAGGCCAGCCAAAGCCGCTGTCTGATTTTCAAGCAACGCCGGACGATTCGTCCGGCGTTTTTCATTGTGCGTCCACTGTTACCTCAACGGAGAGAACCACCATGCAAATGACGATCACGCGCGCGGGCACGACTGGCATGCGCCTGTGCACCCTGCTGGCGTTGGCAGCCTGCGGCAGCAACCATGCACCGGAAGAACTGAACCAGATGCCCGGCTACCTGGGCACCATCACGCGCGCCGACTACGACGGCAAGACGAATGATCTGCTGACTGCCGGCCTGGGCAAGACGGGGCTGGCGGGCGCCGCGCCCACGTATGCGAATCCCGAACAGCCGACGCCGCTCGAACTGCGCCGCAATGCGATCTACGCCAACTACCGCGCCGTGCTCGACATTGCCGCCAACAGCGGCTACGGCACCCTGTACGGACCGAACGTCGATGCCGGCGGTAATGTCGGCACGGGCGAGGGCCTGGTGGCGGGCAGCGAATACATCGCCTATACCGATGATGGCACGGGCAAGAAGAATGTCACCTTGATGGTGCAGGTGCCGGCCAGCTTCGACCCGGAGCGGGCCTGCATCGTCACGGGCACGTCCAGCGGCTCGCGCGGCATCTACGGCGCCATCGGCAGCTCCGGCGAATGGGGCTTGAAGAAAGGCTGCGCCGTGGCGTATGCGGACAAGGGTTCCGGCACGGGCCTGTATGTGTTCGAAGACGACAGCGTCAATCTGCAGAATGGCGTGCGCGCGGGCAGGGTGGCCGCCGGCAAGAGCGCGCTCTTCGCGCCGGACTTGAGCGACGCCGACCGGCTGGCCTGGGCTAGCGCCAACCCGAACCGCATCGCCTTCAAGCACGCGCACTCCCAGCAGAACCCGGAGAAGGACTGGGGCAAGGTGACCTTGCAGGCGGTCGAGATGGCGTTTTACGTCTTGAACGAGCGCTATGGCGTGCTGGCGCGCGACGGCAGTGCGCGCATCGTGCGGCTGACGCCGAAGAACACCATCACGATCGCCTCGAGCATTTCCAACGGCGCCGGCTCGGCTTTGCTGGCAGCGGAACAGGATACGCAGGGCTTGATCAGCGGCGTGGCCGCCAGCGAGCCACAAGTCCAGCCGGCGGCATCGACTGCCTACAGCGTGCGCCAGGGCGGGGTGGTGGTCGCCAATCCCGGCCGTGCGCTATTCGACTACGCCACCTATGCGGCCCTGTACCAGCCGTGCATCGCGTCCGTGGCCGGCAATGCGGGACGCTGCACGGCGCTGGTAGCCAAGGGCTTGCTGAACGGCGCCGACCTGGCGGCGCAGCAGGCGGACGCGAAGCAGCGCTTGCGCGCGTATGGCTGGTTGCCTGACTCCGACCCGCTGCAGGCGGCGCACGCGGGCACGAACATCCTGGTGGCCGTCACGTATGCGTATGCCTACGGAAAATTCTCCGTCACGGACAAGGTCTGCGGTTTTACGTTTGCACAGACCGATGGCAGCGGCAATCCGGCCCCGTTGACCACGGCGCAAAAGGCGGCCAGCTTTGCCGCGCAAAACGGCATCCTCGGCAGTGTCGTCTACGAGAACAGCGTGGGCGGCGCCAAGGTCTACACGGCCGGCGTGTCACCCTCGACCAGTCTGGCGGACCAGTCGCTCGATGGCTTCCTGTGCCTGCGCAGCCTGGCGACGGGGCGCGACGCCGTCAGCGGCGCCAACTTGCAGGGGACATTGGCTGCGCAAAGCGTGCGCGTACGGGCAGGCGTGGCCGAGGTCGCGGCCAGCGGCAAACTGCATGGCAAGCCGGCCATCATCGTGCACGGCCGCAGCGATACCCTGATTCCCGTCAATCACGCGTCGCGCGCCTATCTTGGCCTGAACGCCGCCATGGAAGGGAGCAGTAGCAAACTGCGCTATATCGAGGTGACTCATGCCAACCACTTCGATTCCTTCAGCAGCGCCTTGCCGACACTGATCGTGCCGCTACACGTGTACCTGAACCGGGCGCTCGATGCCATGTATGCGCATTTGTCTGCCAAGCAAGCCTTGCCACCCTCGCAGGTAGTGCGCACGGTGACGCGCGCCGATGCGTCGACCTTGATCACGGCTGTCAACGTGCCGGCGATAGCGTCGACCCCTGCGGCAGGCAATGCGATCAGTGTGACGGGGACGGTGGTGGATGTGCCCGACTGAGTCTCATAGCGCTGCCGCATAGATGGCGCGGGCATCCGCGCGTGTGACGACGCGCGGATTGTTGCCCAGCAATCGCGTCTGCAGCATGGCGTCGTCGGTCAGCCGGTCCAGGTCGCTGGCCGCGATGCCCACCTCGCGCAGGGTGCGTGCGATACCGGTGGCGTGCGCCAGCGCCTGCATGGCGTCGATCAGGGCCACGGCCCGCGCTTCCTCGCTGCCCACGATGCCGGGCTGCAAGACGGCTGCCAGTTGCGCATACAGCGGTGCCGCGTGGGACAGATTGAAACGCAACACGTGCGGCAGCACCAGCGCATTCGACAAGCCATGTGGCACGTGGAACAAACCACCGATGGGATAGGCGAGCGCATGCACGGCGGCCACCGGTGCATTGGCAAACGCCTGGCCGGCCAGCATGGCGCCGAGCAGCATGGCCTGGCGCGCCGGCAAGTTGCCGCCATCGCGGCAGGCCGTGACCAGGTTGTTGGAGAGCAGCGACAGTGCCTGGGTAGCCAGCATGTCGGACAAGGGATTTTTCAGCAGGCGGCTGGTGTACGCTTCGATCGCATGCACCATGGCATCGATGCCGGTGGCGGCCGTCACGGCAGGCGGCAAGCCCAAGGTCAGGCTGGCGTCGAGGATGACCAAGTCCGCATACAGTTGCGGCGCGACCACACCCATCTTGCTGGTGGCGCCCGTGGTGACGATGGCGATGTGCGTCACTTCCGAACCCGTGCCGGCCGTGGTCGGCAATTGCACCAGGGGCAGGCGCTGGCCATGGACATTGCCGATGCCATACAGTTGCGTCAGTTCCTGGTGCCCGGGGGCCAGCACGGCGATCAGCTTGGCCACGTCCAGCGAGCTGCCGCCACCGAGGCCGATAATCAGTTCCACGTGAAACATCTGCGCCTGGGCCACGCCGGCCAACACGATGGCTTCGGGGGGATCGGCTTGCACCTCGGCAAAGATGTGGACCTCGATCCCCGCCGCCTGCAAGCTGTGCAGGGGAGCATCGGCCAGGCCCGTGCGCAGAAAACCCGCGTCGGTGACGAGCAAAGCGCGGCGCACGGTGGGGAAGTGATGGGCGATGTGCGCGCCCAGTTGGGCGGCGGCGCCTGGTTCAACGATCAGATGCGGCACGGTGCGAAACTGGAAGGCGGACATGCAGACTCCTGACAGTGAGGACAGAAGCCAAGCTTACTCCGCTTTCCCGCCGTGCGCCTGTTTCACGTGGAACCGGAAGCGGGGCTTACTCCCACTCCAATGCGCCGTGTTGCCATTCATACGCCAGGCCGATGGCCAATACGCTCAGAAAACCCTTGGGGATTCCTCTCAGTGACTCGATGACAGTTTCATCAGTACGATGCCGCACACGATGAGGACGGCGGCGCACACGCGCAGGGTGTTGACTTGCTCGCCCAGAAAGACGATGCCGACGATGAAGGCGCCGACGGCGCCGATGCCGGTCCAGATGGTGTAGGCCGTGCCCAAGGGCAGGGTGCGCATGGCAATCGACAGCAAGCCGAAGCTGGCGATCATCATGACGATGGTCATGACGGAAGGGGTGAGTCGGGTGAAACCCTCGGAGAGTTTCATCGAATATGCCCACACGACTTCAAGCATGCCGGCAATGAGTAACAGTATCCAGGCCATGGCGGCTCCTTATACAGAGCGGGCCGTCCCGGTGTGTGCCCATGATGGGGGAGGCCGTCCTCCTGGATGATCGTCACGTTGGCCACTGGCGTGACCACGCTTGCGGACGATGCGGCAATTGTAGCAAACATTCACAAGCACCGCAGCCCCAGCGCAGGCCAGTGACGTGTTCCACGTGAAACAGAAACGGCCGTTTGCTTGCCACTGCTGAGTAAAAATTAAGCAAAAATTGGCCCGAGGAAGGTTGCGCTCGCAAAAAGACTCTATAATCGGAGCTCTCTTCCCGCATTTTTACTTGCACTGTTACCTATTTATCATGTTATTTCCTACAGAATTCGACGTCATCGTTGTCGGTGGTGGTCACGCCGGTACCGAGGCGGCCCTCGCTTCCGCCCGCATGGGGCAGAAGACGCTATTGCTCACGCATAATATTGAGACACTGGGCCAGATGTCGTGCAACCCCTCCATCGGTGGCATCGGCAAGGGCCACCTGGTCAAGGAGGTCGATGCCATGGGCGGCGCGATGGCGATTGCCACCGACGAGTCCGGCATCCAGTTCCGCATCCTGAACTCCTCGAAAGGCCCGGCAGTGCGCGCCACGCGCGCCCAGGCCGACCGTATTTTATACAAGGCCGCCATCCGTACGCGCCTGGAAAACCAGCCGAATCTGTGGCTGTTCCAGCAAGCGGTCGATGATTTGATCGTCGAAGGCGAGCGCGTCGTCGGCGCCGTGACGCAGATCGGTTTGAAGTTCCTCTCGCGCGCCGTGGTGCTGACGGCTGGCACTTTCCTCGACGGCAAGATCCACGTGGGCTTGAATAACTACTCGGCCGGCCGCGCCGGCGATCCGCCCGCCATTTCGCTGTCCGCCCGTTTGAAGGAATTGAAGCTGCCGCAGGGCCGCTTGAAAACGGGCACGCCGCCGCGCATCGATGGCCGCACGATTGACTTTTCCGTCATGCAAGAACAGGCGGGCGACCTCGATCCCGTGCCCGTCTTTTCCTTCATGGGCAACACGGCCATGCACCCGCGCCAGGTACCGTGCTGGGTCACGCATACGAATAGCCAGACGCACGACATCATCCGCGCCGGCCTCGACCGCAGCCCGATGTACACGGGCGTGATCGAGGGCGTGGGTCCCCGCTATTGCCCGTCCATCGAAGACAAGATCCACCGCTTCGCGGGCAAGGAATCGCACCAGATCTTCCTCGAGCCGGAAGGCTTGACGACGCATGAGTTCTATCCAAACGGCATTTCCACCAGCCTGCCGTTCGACGTGCAGATCGCCCTGGTGCAATCGATGAAGGGCATGGAAAACGCTCACATCCTGCGCCCCGGCTACGCCATCGAATACGATTACTTTGACCCGCGCGGCTTGAAAGCCTCGCTGGAAACGAAGGCCGTGGCGGGCCTGTTCTTCGCCGGCCAGATCAACGGCACCACCGGCTACGAAGAAGCGGCCGCGCAAGGCATGCTGGCGGGCCTGAATGCCGCCTTGCTGACGCAGGACAAGGAAGCCTGGGTACCGGGCCGCTCCGAGGCGTATCTGGGCGTGCTGGTCGACGATCTGATCACCCAGGGCGTGCAGGAACCGTACCGCATGTTCACCAGCCGCGCCGAGTACCGTTTGAGCCTGCGCGAAGACAATGCCGACATGCGCCTGACAGAAATCGGCCGCACCCTGGGCTGTGTCGGCGACGCCCAATGGCAAGCGTTCGAGACCAAGCGCGAAGCGGTGGCGCTGGAACTGCAGCGCCTGCGTTCCACGTGGGTCAATCCGCGCATCCTGGCGGCCGCCGAATCGGAACGCATCGTCGGCCAGGCCATCGAGCGCGAGTATTCGCTGGCCGACTTGCTGTGCCGCCCGAATGTCGCCTACGACACGCTGATGAGCATGACGGGCATGGAAGGCCAGGCCCTGGCCGGCCCCGGCGTGCAGGACCCCGCCGTGCGCGAGCAGGTGGAAATCCAGCTCAAATATGCGGGCTACATCGAGCGCCAGAGCAAGGAAATCGAGCGTCACGAACACTATGAAAACCTGGCCTTGCCGGCCGGTTTTAATTACCTCGATATCGGCGCGCTGTCGGTCGAAGTGCGGCAAAAACTCGACAAGCAGCGCCCGGAAACCCTGGGCCAGGCCTCGCGCATTTCAGGCGTGACGCCGGCGGCGATTTCGCTGCTGCTGGTGCATTTGAAAAAGCGCGGCTTCGGTGCAGGTCAGGCCGAAATACAGACCACCACTTTAAAGGACGAGGTTGTTGAATGAAGCAGTTTGACCGGGCCGCACTGGCCCCCATTTTGAATGAAGGCATCGCCGCGCTGGGGCTGGACCTGAGCGCGGATCAGACGGAAAAACTGCTCGATTACCTGGCCTTGCTGGCCAAATGGAACAGCGTGTACAACCTGACGTCGGTGCGCGAGCCCCTGCAGATGCTGACCCTGCACGTGCTCGATTCGCTGGCGGCTGTGCCGGCGTTTGCAGACGCGAAGAATGTGCTCGACGTGGGCGCCGGTGGCGGCTTGCCGGGCATGGTCCTGGCCATCGCGCGGCCCGATGTAAAAGTGTCGATGATCGACACGGTGCACAAAAAGACGGCATTCCTGACGCAAGTGAAGGCAGAACTGGGCCTGGCCAACGTCACCGTGTACACCAAGCGCGTGGAACAGCTGGAAGTGGCGCAGAAATTCGATGTGATCACCTCGCGCGCCTTTGCCGACCTGTCCGACTTCGTCAACTGGTCGCACCACGTGCTGGCCGAGGGCGGGCAATTCATCGCCTTGAAAGGGGTGGCACCGCCAGACGAGCGCGAGCGACTGCCGGCAGACTGGGAAGTGACGCAATTACGCGCAATTCAGGTACCAGGGCTAAATGCAGAGCGTCATCTGGTCTTTATAGCAAGAATGTAAAGGCCAGAAAATTAAATGGTATAAATCATATAAATAGTTTATACGGTATAAATGATATAAACCGTATAAACGATTTATATCGTATAAATGAAATAAACAGTATAAATCGTTTCGGCCGGATGCCGGAGCGCACGATGAAGTTTGCATCTCTTTACAACTAGAAGATACATGGCCAAAATTTTTTGTGTAGCAAATCAAAAGGGTGGTGTTGGTAAAACCACAACAAGCGTCAACCTCTCCGCCGGTCTGGCCAAGTTGAACCAGCGCGTGCTGCTGGTCGACCTCGACCCGCAGGGCAATGCGACCATGGGTGCCGGCATCAACAAGGCCGGCCTGAAGGCATCCACCTATGAAGTCATGCTGGGCGAGTCCGATGTCAAAACGGCACGCCAGCGTTCGGAAGCGGGGCGCTTCGATGTCTTGCCGTCGAACCGCGAACTGGCCGGTGCGGAAGTGGAGATGGTCGAACTGGACAACCGCGAACGCCGCCTGAAGGATGCGCTGGCCGAAGTGGACAGCGAATATGACTTCATCCTCGTTGATTGCCCACCGGCATTATCGATGCTGACCCTGAACGGCCTGTGCGCCGCGCATGGCGTGATCATCCCGATGCAGTGCGAGTACTACGCGCTGGAAGGCTTGTCCGACCTGGTCAACACCATCAAGAAGGTGCATGCCAACCTGAACCCGGACTTGAAGATCATTGGACTCTTGCGCGTGATGTTCGATCCGCGCATGACATTATCACAACAAGTGTCGGCCCAGCTGGAACAGCATTTCGGCGACAAGGTCTTCAAGACCATCATCCCGCGCAATGTCCGTCTGGCCGAAGCGCCATCGTACGGCTTGCCCGGCGTGACCTTCGACCCCAGCTCGAAAGGCGCCCAGGCGTATATCGCCTTCGGCGCCGAGATGGTCGAGCGTATTAAACATATGTAAACAGCAGTATCGGGGTCGGACCCTTTGGGTCTGACCCCGGCTTTAGCGGTTGGGCTAAAAAACTGCCAACCCCAAGAAAAATACTGGGGTCAGACGGGGACGCCGAGTCCCGAAGGGTCTGACCCCTTAGTTAGTTAGGACAGCATGGCTACGAAAAAATTAAAAGGACTGGGTCGCGGACTCGACGCCCTCCTGGGTGGCGGCGGCGACTTTGCCAGCCCGGACACGCATCAACCCTCCAGCTTGCCCGTGTCGCAAATGCAAGCCGGCAAATACCAGCCGCGCACGCGCATGGACGAAGGGGCCTTGAACGAACTGGCCGCCTCGATCAAGGCGCAAGGACTGATGCAGCCGATCCTGGTGCGCCCGATCGGGCAAGACACCCTGAGCGGACTTGTTAAATATGAAATTATTGCCGGTGAACGCCGTTTCCGCGCCTCGCAACTGGCCGGCCTGACGGAAGTGCCGGTGCTGGTGCGCGATGTGGACGACCTGGCCGCCGCCGCCATGGCGCTGATCGAGAACATCCAGCGCGAAGACCTCAATCCCCTGGAAGAGGCGCAGGGGATTCACCGCCTGATCGCCGACTTCAGTTTCACGCATGAGCAAGCGGCCACTGCGCTGGGACGCTCGCGCAGCGCCGTGTCGAACCTGCTGCGCCTGATGAATCTGGCCAGCCCCGTGCAGACCATGCTGATGGCCGGCGATATCGACATGGGCCATGCGCGCGCCTTGCTGGCGGTCGATGCGGCCAGCCAGATCACGCTGGCCAACCAGGTCGTGGCCAAGCGCCTGTCGGTGCGCGAAACGGAAAAGCTCGTCACCCGCACGGTCGAGGAAGCGGCCAACCCGGTCGAACCGCGGCAAAAGGAAAAGTCCGGCGATATCGCGCGCCTGGAAGAAGAGTTGTCCGATGCGCTGGCCACGCCCGTGGTGTTCAAAATGGGTAACAAAGGCCGTGGCCAATTGGTGATCGATTTTGCCGATCTTGACGTGCTCGATGGTTTGTTGACCCGCTTGCGTGGTTAAATAGCAAGCGGCAAAGACATGGGGAGTGCGGTGTGGACAATCCAGCCATGCTTTCCAGATGCACCACGTGATTCCTTGATAACACGGCTGGAAGCGGCCAGACAAGCGACTTTGCCATATAGTGGTGCAAATGGCGGCGAATAGTCGGTAAAGCGTCAGTTTCACGCCGCAATCGCCCTGCTGCGGTGCAGCAACGTTTGACTCTATAGATCAAAGCCAACTATAATCCCGTGTCTTTGCGTGTGTAGATTTTTTTGGGAACCTGGCAATTGAGTGATTCACAACAAAGTATTGCCAAGCCCGTCTACAAAGTAGTTGCCTTGCAGTTAGCAATCGTGATCAGCTTTGCCACGCTCACCGTGTTTTTCGGTGGTAGTGTGAGAGGCTGGTCCGCCGCATGCGGCGGTGCGATCGCCGTCGCTGGCAGTCTGGCGTATGCCTTGCTGGTGGTGCGCGGTAGTAGCGACGCCAAAAAGGCTTTTCGCGCGCACTTGCGTGCGGAAATGGTGAAAATATTTCTTACAGCGGTGCTGTTTATATTGGCACTGGTGTTGTTTCAGTCGGCCGCCTGGTTATGGCTGATCTTGGGTTTCGCGGTGGCAACCTTAGCATACTGGTTTTCATTGCTCGCTGTTTAATCATTGGTTTTGGGGCCTGTTGTGCTCTGAAACGACAAATCTAAATTCATTATGACCACAGAACACGCTATTGAAGCGGGCCATGCTGCCCCGGCCAACGCCACAGAATACATCAGCCACCATTTGGCCCACTTGAAAAGCGCCGATGGCGCCTTCAACCTGGACACCTTCTGGGTGTCTGCCATCATGGGCTTTGTTTTCCTTGCCGTTTTCTACATGGCTTCGCGCCGCGCGACGGCCGGTGTTCCTGGCAAACTGCAAAACTTCGTCGAAATGATCATGGAAATGGTCAATGAGACTATTAATGGGGCCTTCCACGCAAAAAGCAAGATCATCGCGCCGCTGGCCATCACGATTTTCGTGTGGGTCTGGTTGTTGAACGCCATGGACTTCTTGCCGGTGGACTTGCTGCCGACGGTGTTGAGCTGGTTTGGCGTGCACAAGCTGCGCGTGGTGCCGACCGCCGACGTGAACCATACTTTTGCGATGTCGTTCTCGGTCGTTCTGTGCATTATCGCGTTTTCCGTCAAGGCCAAGGGCCTGGGCGGCTGGATCAAGGAATTGTTTACCGCGCCGTTCCATGCAAGTGGCATCATCGGCACGATCTTGTTGGCACCAGTTAATTTCTTGCTGCAAATGGTTGAGTTGGTTGCAAAACTGATCTCCCTGTCGCTGCGACTGTTCGGCAATATGTATGCCGGCGAGCTGATTTTCATCTTGATCGCGTTGTTGCCTTGGTGGGCACAGTGGGCGTTGGGTGGTCCATGGGCAATTTTCCATATCTTGATTGTAACTTTGCAAGCTTTTGTGTTTATGGCGTTGACGGTTGTGTATCTGAGCCTTGCGGTTGAGAAACATTAATCAGCAACTTTATATTTTGTTTTTTTAGTATCTTTCGTTTTTAAATTTAGGAGAATTTTATGCAAGCTCTGATCGCACAAGTACAAAGCATGACCGTTCTGGCAGCAGCAATCATCATCGGCCTGGCCGCAATCGGCACCGCTCTGGGCTTCGCTATTCTGGGTGGCAAATTCCTGGAAGCTTCGGCACGTCAACCAGAACTGATGCCACAACTGCAAACCAAACTGTTCGTTATCGCTGGTCTGCTGGATGCTATCTCGATGATCGGCGTTGGTATCGCTCTGCTGTACACGTTCGCTAACCCGTTCCTGTCCGCTCTGACGGCTGTTGCTCAGTAATTCGCTCCAACCCTAGGAGAAACTTTTAGTTAGGAGCAAAGGTATGGACATCAATATGTCGCTCATCGGCCAGATGATCACCTTCGCGGTGTTGGTCTGGTTCTCGATGAAGTTCGTATTTCCAGCGCTGAACACAGCGCTGGATGAGCGTGCCAAACGAATCGCGGATGGATTGGCTGCGGCCGATCAAGGTCAGGCTTCGATGGCTGTCGCTGAAAAGCGTGCGCAAGAGGCATTGAACAGTGCACGTGAAGAAGCGTCGCAACGCGTTGCGGACGCTGAAAAGCGCGCGCAGCTGGTTGCTGAAGAGATCAAGCAAAATGCACAAGCTGAAGCGGCGCGTATCATTGCGCAAGCCCAGTCGGACGCGGAACAGCAACTGTCGAAAGCACGCGAACAATTGCGCGCTCAGGTGGCTGACCTGGCTGTCAAGGGTGCCGAGCAGATCTTGAAGCGTGAAGTCAACGCTACGGCTCACGCCGAAATGTTGCAGCGTCTTGCTGTCGAGCTGTAATCATGGCAGAACTCGCAACCGTCGCCCGTCCCTACGCGGAAGCTTTGTTCCGCGTAGCCCAAGCTGGTAAGGAGTCAAGCAACCTCGCGGCGTGGTCCGAACTGGTGTCCGAACTGGCACAGATCGGTAGCCACCCCGAGGTACAGGCGTACGCGCGCAATCCGAAAGTTTCGGAAAGCGACGTCGCCGCCACCATCCTGTCGTTGTTGAAATCGCCGCTCAATGAAGAAGTCAAAAACTTCGTCACGTTGTTGATCGAAAATGGCCGCATCAGCCTGCTGCCGGAAATCGGCGCGCAATTCCATGCCTTGAAAAATGGCCTGGAAGGTGCGGCTGACGCCGAGATCACGAGCGCTTTCGATCTGAGCGAAGGCCAAACGGCCGAGCTGGTCGCAACGCTGGAAAAGAAATTCAGTCGTAAGCTCAACCCTGCCGTCACAGTGGATCCATCGCTGCTCGGCGGCGTGCGCGTGGTTGTTGGCGACCAAGTGCTCGATACCTCGGTGCGCGCCAAGCTGCAGCAACTGCACGCTGCACTGGTGTCGTAAGACACGCGCTTCGGCAGGCCAGCTAAGACAGACCCTTACCCCTCGCGCAAGCTGAGAGAAACACTTTTAGGAGTTAGTATGCAACTCAACCCATCTGAAATCAGCGAGTTGATCAAGAGCCGGATCCAAGGTCTTGACGGCGGCGCTGAAGTGCGTAATCAAGGCACGGTTATTTCCGTCGCCGACGGTATCTGCCGCATCCACGGTTTGTCGGACGTGATGCAAGGCGAGATGCTGGAATTCCCAGGCAACACGTTTGGCCTGGCAATGAATCTGGAACGCGACTCCGTCGGTTCCGTGATTCTGGGTGCCTACGAGCACATCTCCGAAGGCGACACGGTGAAATGCACCGGCCGCATTCTGGAAGTGCCAATTGGTCCTGAGCTGCTCGGCCGCGTTGTCAACGCGCTGGGTCAGCCAATCGACGGCAAAGGCGCCATCGACACGAAACTGACGGCCGCGATTGAAAAAATCGCTCCGGGCGTGATCGCCCGTGAGTCCGTTTCGCAACCAATGCAAACCGGCCTGAAGTCGATCGATGCGATGGTTCCAGTTGGCCGCGGCCAGCGCGAACTGATCATCGGCGACCGTCAAACCGGCAAGTCGGCTGTGGCGATTGATGCGATCATCAATCAAAAAGGCCAGGGCATGAAATGTATCTACGTCGCGATTGGCCAAAAAGCCTCGTCGATCAAGAACATCGTGCGCTCGCTGGAACAGCACGGCGCGATGGAATACACCATCGTTGTCGCCGCTTCCGCTTCGGAATCGGCCGCCATGCAATACATCTCGCCGTACTCCGGTTGCGCCATGGGCGAATACTTCCGTGACCGCGGTGAAGATGCACTGATCGTCTATGATGATCTGTCCAAACAAGCTGTTGCATACCGTCAAATCTCGCTGCTGCTGCGCCGTCCACCAGGTCGCGAAGCGTACCCAGGCGACGTGTTCTACCTGCACAGCCGCCTGCTGGAACGCGCAGCACGCGTGAACGCCGACTACGTCGAGAAGTTCACCGACGGCGCCGTCAAAGGCAAGACCGGTTCCCTGACGGCACTGCCGATCATTGAAACGCAAGCTGGCGACGTGTCCGCATTCGTTCCAACCAACGTGATTTCGATTACCGACGGTCAGATCTTCCTGGAAACCTCGCTGTTCAACGCCGGTATCCGTCCTGCAATTAACGCCGGTATTTCCGTATCGCGCGTCGGTGGCGCCGCCCAGACCAAGGTCATCAAAAACCTGTCCGGCGGTATCCGTACCGACTTGGCGCAGTACCGTGAATTGGCCGCGTTTGCGCAGTTCGCGTCCGACCTGGATGAATCGACCCGCAAGCAGCTGGACCGTGGTGCCCGCGTGACGGAATTGCTCAAGCAAGCCCAGTACTCGCCACTGTCGATCTCGCTGATGGCCGTATCGCTGTTCTCGGTGAACAAAGGCTTCATGGACGACGTGCCAGTCAAGCAAGTGCTGTCGTTCGAAGCTGGTGTCCACGCTTACATGAAGACCAAGCAAGCTGCTCTGCTGGCCAAGATCGAAGAAACCAAGCAACTCGACAAAGACAGCGAAGCAACTCTGTCGGCGGCCATTGCTGATTTCAAGAAATCCGGCGCATATTAAGCGGCCAGGCGGCGCCCACCTCGAGTGAGGCGCCGCCCTACGCGCAGAAGGAGTAAGGACTCATGGCATCAAGCAAAGAGATACGAGGCAAGATCAAGAGCGTAGAGAATACGAAGAAGATCACCAAGGCGATGGAAATGGTCGCCGCGTCCAAAATGCGCAAGGCGCAAGACCGGATGCGGGCCGCTCGTCCCTATAGTGACAAGATTCGGAATATCGCCGCCAATCTGGCGAATGCCAATCCGGAATACACGCACCCGTTCCTGGCAGCTGCCCAGGGTACGCAAGCGAAGGCAGTGGGTTTCATCGTTGTCACGACCGACAAGGGTCTGTGCGGCGGCATGAACACCAACATCCTGCGCCAGGTGACGTCGAAGTCGCGCGAGCTGGAAGCAGCTGGCAACCGGATTGAAGCAGTTGCCATCGGTAACAAGGGTTTGGGTTTTTTGAATCGCATCGGCGTCAAGATCGTCGCTTCTGCCATTCAAACTGGTGATACGCCCCACCTGGAAAAATTGATCGGACCTGTCAAGGTCATGCTCGAAGAGTTCCAGGCAGGCAAGCTCGACGCAGTGTACCTGTGCTACACCAAATTCATCAACACGATGAAGCAGGAACCAGTGGTCGAACAGTTGCTGCCCCTGACGGCTGACAAGATGGTCGCCGACAAGAGCGCACACTCGTGGGATTACATCTACGAGCCGGATGCGCAAAGCATCATCGACGAATTGCTGGAGCGCTATGTAGAAGCGCTGGTGTACCAGGCAGTCGCGGAGAATCTGGCGTCCGAGCAATCGGCACGGATGGTCGCGATGAAAGCTGCAAGCGACAACGCGGGTAGTGTGATCGGCGAACTGAAGCTGATCTACAACAAGACCCGCCAAGCTGCGATTACCAAAGAACTCTCCGAAATCGTCGCCGGTGCGGCTGCGGTTTAAACGAATTTAACTATATTGAAGGAACGAACATGGCTGATGGCAAAATCGTTCAGTGTATCGGCGCTGTGGTGGACGTTGAGTTTCCCCGCAACGCGATGCCTAAGGTATTTGATGCCTTGAAGATGGCAGGCTCGGAACTGACCCTGGAAGTACAACAGCAGTTGGGCGACGGCATTGTCCGTACCATTGCACTCGGCACGTCCGATGGCTTGCGTCGCGGCATGATGATCCAGAATACCGGCAAACCTATCATGGTGCCAGTCGGTAAAGCAACCCTGGGTCGCATCATGGACGTGCTGGGTAACCCGATTGACGAATGCGGCCCAGTGTCGCACGAGCAAGTCGCGTCGATCCACCGCACCGCTCCTGCATACGACGAACTGTCGCCATCGCAAGAACTGCTGGAAACCGGTATCAAGGTGATCGATCTGGTTTGCCCGTTTGCAAAAGGCGGTAAAGTCGGTCTGTTCGGCGGCGCTGGCGTAGGCAAGACCGTCAACATGATGGAATTGATTAACAACATCGCCAAAGCGCACAGCGGCGTGTCCGTGTTCGCCGGTGTGGGTGAGCGTACGCGTGAAGGTAACGACTTCTACCACGAGATGGCTGACGCGAAAGTGGTCGATCTGGAAAATCCAGAGAACTCCAAAGTCGCGATGGTCTACGGTCAGATGAATGAACCGCCAGGTAACCGTCTGCGCGTTGCGCTGACCGGCCTGACGATCGCTGAATCGTTCCGTGATGAAGGCAAGGACGTTCTGTTCTTCGTCGACAACATCTACCGCTTTACGCTGGCAGGTACCGAAGTATCGGCACTGCTGGGCCGTATGCCATCGGCTGTGGGTTACCAACCGACCCTGGCTGAAGAAATGGGCCGTCTGCAAGAGCGTATCACGTCGACCAAGACCGGTTCGATCACCTCGATCCAGGCCGTCTACGTTCCAGCCGATGATTACACCGATCCATCGCCAGCTACCACGTTTGCTCACTTGGATTCGACCGTTGCGCTGTCGCGTGATATCGCTTCCCTGGGTATCTACCCAGCCGTGGACCCACTCGATTCGACCTCGCGTCAGCTCGATCCGTTGATCGTTGGTCAAGAGCACTATGACACCGCGCGTGCCGTGCAAACGACCCTGCAACGCTACAAAGAATTGCGCGACATTATCGCGATTCTGGGTATGGACGAGCTGGCACCGGAAGACAAACTGCTGGTTGCCCGTGCACGTAAGATGCAGCGTTTCCTGTCGCAGCCTTTCCACGTCGCTGAAGTCTTTACCGGCGCGCCTGGTAAATACGTTTCGCTCAAAGACACGATCAAGGGCTTCAAAATGATCGCTTCGGGCGAACTCGATCACCTGCCGGAACAAGCGTTCTACATGGTCGGCACGATCGAAGAAGCAATCGAAAAAGCCAAGAAACTTAACTAAGTTAAGTCTGGGCCTAACCCCGCCCCTCAGAAGGCGGGGTTCTTCAACCCGATAGGATACACATGGCACACACAATTCACGTTGACGTGGTTTCCGCTGAAGAACTGATTTTTTCAGGCGAAGCAGAATTCGTCGCGTTGCCGGGTGAGCAGGGCGAGCTGGGTATCTACCCACGCCACACGCCTTTGATTACCCGCATCCGTCCGGGCGCGGTCCGCATCAAGGTAGTCGGTCAGGCTGAAGAAGAATTTGTCTTCGTTGCCGGCGGTCTGCTGGAAGTGCAACCGGATACCGTGACCGTCCTGGCCGATACCGCGATCCGCGGTCACGACCTGGATGAAGCGAAAGCGCTGGAAGCGAAGAAGTTGGCGGAAGAGAATATCCACAACAAGGATTCGGGCATCGACTACGCGCAAGCGCAAGCCGAGCTGGCCAGCGCGATTGCGCAGCTGGCAGCGATCCAGAAACTGCGCAAGCATTAATTTGCTCGCATGCAGTAAAACAAAAAGGCAGCCTGCGGGCTGCCTTTTTTTTGTGCAAACTGATGTCAGTAAAAATCAGCGGCGCTTGTCCTTGCCCCTTTCCAGTCCCGCCTTCAATATCGTCTTCCACTTGGCGCGCGCGGCAATGCGCTCGAGCGGCGTTGCCTCGCCACGGTGCGCGTCGCGCAGCAGCTTGTGATAATTGCGCAGGCGGTCCGCATCGACGGCGCCGCGCACGGCGCAACCGGGTTCGCTCGCATGCCGGCAATCGCGGAACTGGCACGTCGCTGCGAGCGCCGCAATGTCGTCAAACGTGGCCGCCAGGGTCTGCGCATCGGCATCGGCCTGCCAGCTGCGCAAGCCCGGCGTGTCGATGATGCAGGCGCCATCCGCGCACTGGTGCAGCGAGCGGGCCGTCGTCGTATGCCGGCCACGGCCGTCGCCATGGCGCACAGCATTGGTCGCCTGCCCGGCCGTACACAGGGTATTGGTCAGGCTGGACTTGCCGGCGCCCGATGAACCGAGCAGCACCAGGGTCTGGCCGGCACCCAGCCAGGGTTCCAGGATGGCCACGTCATACGCGTGGCGTGTATCGACGGCAAACAGCGGCACGTGGGGCGGCAGGCGCTGTTTCAGCTGCGCCAGTTTGCCGGCCACGTCGTCGGCCACGTCGGCCTTGCTCAGCACCACCACAGGCGTCACTTGCGCCGCCAGCACGATGGCCAGATAGCGCTCGAGACGGCGCGGATTAAAATCCCCGTCCAATCCCATCACCAGCAGGGCCGTATCGACATTGCTGGCAAGTACCTGGCGGCGGCCGTCATTGCCGCGCCGGGCGATTTGCGTGACTGGGGATAAGTGCGCCGTTATCCACAGCGTGCCGTGACCATCGTGTTCGGCGGCGATCCAGTCGCCGACCGTGAGGACGTCGTCCTGCGCCTGCAACTGGTGCAGCAGGCGCGGCAGGATCTGCGCCGGGTGTTCCAGGATGCCGTCGTGCACAAGGATGCTGTCGCGGTGCACGGCGCTCACGCGCAGCAGCTGCGCGGTTGGGGAAGAGAGTTCGAGTTGGGTGGCTGCGCTGGCGATGGCCTGCTGCAGCCCGATAAGGCGTAGTTGCGCAAAATCGAATGCGATCATGGTAGCGTGATTCCAGATTCTGTCGTCCGCGTACGGACATTTAGCCTGCGCGTGCAGGCACAGCCAGTCGCGATGACTGGCACGAAAGAAGGGGAACGTCGGCTACGCGATCACGCGTATGGGGAGTTGCGAGCTAAGGGGCTACGCAGGGAAAAACAGTGATCAGGCAGCCGACAACACGGCAGTATCCGAATGGCGCATATTGTCTACTCCTGAGGTGTGAGGGAAAACGCCAGTGTGCCAGCGGCGTGCGCCGCCGTCAACCTTAGCTGCACATGCCGTACGCCTGGCGTTCGGGGAAATAGCGGTAAGTAAACGTGCGCACCGGATAGCGCTTGCCGGCGACGAGCATGTCGGGCATCGACAGATCGAAGCGCTGCGGCAGCTGGCGCGGCAGTTGCAATCGCAAGCGCCACTGGGTTTCGGCGCTCGAACCGACGGCGGAAAACATGATGGGCAGCTGCTCGATGACGTCGACGATTTCCGCCTTGCGGTTCATGCCGCGCTGGTAGATGGTCAGCACTTTCGCTTCGGCGAAGGGGGGCTTTTTCGGCTCTTCCAGCAGGAAGGACAGGCGCGTAAAACTGGCTTGCGTGCCGATGGGAAGCGTAAAAATCAGCGCCAGCTCCGTGCCGCCTTCTTTCAATGTGACGGGGGGCGTGGCATATACGCTGATACCGCGCGGCAGCTCGAAGCGTGAACCCTCCGTCCACGTCTTGCACTCGGGCGTGGTGGCCTGGTACAGGCTCGGCGCCGTGTAGTCGTCGCAGGCGGAAACCAGCAGTAGCAGGGGCAGGGCGAGGAGGGCGGAACGGCGCATGGGAGTCACGGTTGGAGGATCAGCCGACAGTGTAAGCGATCCCCACGCGATCCACCAGCGACGCCAGGCCTACCCTGGCGGGGCGCGCCGCACGGACTGCAACTGGCAGTGCGTCGCCTGCAGCGCATCCTTGATGACGCCCAATGCCAGCTGCGGCTGCGCCGCGCCGCACATGAAGATGTCGACGGCGGCAAAGCTGCATTCCGGCCAGGTGTGGATGGAAATGTGCGATTCGGCCAGCAGCACCACGCCGGTGACGCCCTGGCCTGCGCCAAAGCTGTGGAAATGGCTGTGCAGTACCTGCGCGCCGGCCGTAGTGGCCGCTGCGCGCAGCAGGCGTTCGAGCGCGGCGCAGTCGCGCAGGCGTTCGGGTGCGATGCCGGACAAGTCGGCCAGCAGATGGATGCCCAGGGGCAGATGCGGGGTGGCGGTCATGCTTATTTGTGGCTGCCGCCACTGGAGCCGCCGCCATAGCTGCCGCCGCCGCTGCCCGTGCGCGAACTCCAGCTGCTGCCGCTGCTGCTGCCGGCGACCTTGAACATGCGCACCCAATTGGCGGCCGTGACGGAAAACGTCACCATCAGGGCATAGATCACATATTTACTCATGGGGGATTCTTTGCATTCTTGTCGAGAAAAGCGGCGGGCAGGAACAGCGCCAGGCAGCCCAGCAAACTCCACATCAAGGTGCTGGAGAACGAGACAAACATGGGAATCGCATTCAGGACCAGCACGATGACGATGAAGACCTTGGCGATGCCACGGTGGCTCAGTTTAGTATTCTGTACCTTGGCGCCGCCATGGAAGGCGGCGCCGAACCAGGCGGCCATCTGGTCATAGGCGACGGGCACGGAGCGCGACCAGGTCATTTCCTCGCCGGTGAGCTCCGCCGCCAGCTTGGTCTGTCCCTGTTCGAATTCAAACACGCGCGTGCTGTCGCCGACGGCCACTTTCCAGTTGAAGGCGCCCGCCGCGTACACCACCTGCGAACCGTAGTCGTACAGTTTGCGATACGTGGCGCCATCGAGCGTGCAGGTAGCGGCGTCCAATGATGCCCAGTTGGGCCAGTTCGGCAGCACGTTCGAGCGCGACCAGCCGTCGTCCGTCTCCACCAGCCAGAAGAAGCCGGCGCGCGCGTTGTACAGCAGGTATTCGTTCCACTCGCTGCCTTCGTCGTCGGCGCGGCGCATCATGCCGATCACCGTAAAGTCGGCATTGCTGATCTTCGCGCTGGCGCCCAGTTCCAGCGTGATGTCGGCATTGTCGTGCACCTGCTTGCCGATGGCCAGCACCTGCGCTTCCGGGCCGCTGGCATCGAGCTGCGCGTGGCAGGCGGGACACACCAGCTGCGCCGCCGCGCCAGGGACGTACTTGATGCCGCTGCCGCAGGACGGGCAGTCGAGCGCATCGAGCTTGCCGCGGTACTTGCCTGCACTCTTGGCGATGGCGTCGTCATCGCGCAGCAGCTGGCATTTCAAACTGTCCAGGGTGACGGCGACGCCCTGGTAGACGACCGGTTGCGGGCCATCCGTGTAGTCGAGCGTGACAAAGCTGGCGTAGTTGCGCAAGTCCGCCACCTGGATGCGCCAGCCGGCGCCCACCTTGAATGGCAATTCTCCCTGGCCGGCGATGCACTCGGCGTTGCGGATCTCGGCCGCCGTGTACGGCTCGCCGCAGAGCGTATAGCGCTTGCCCGGCGCCAGTTCGCCAAAGACGGGCAAGGCGTCTTGCGTCGCGCGCTCACGCGTCAGCGTGTACAGGCCGGACGAGTCGCCCAGCCAGGCCGTGCTGGCGTCGTCGAACAGCAGATACCACTCGTTCCACGTGCCGGCGCTGTAGCGCTGCTGGATGCGGCCGACGACCGTGAAGTGCACGCCATCGTGCACGCCGGCCGTGCCGATCTGGATTGGTGAATAGTCTTCCAGGACGGCCGACATCTTGCCCACGTCCCTGACGGCATCGGCGTCCTTGAGGATGGTGCTGTGGCAGTACTCGCACACGGCGAGCACGGAAGCGTGCGAGCGGAAGCGGACTTCCGCGCCGCAGCTGGGACAGGAAACAGTTTGCATGCAGTCGTATTTCGCTCTAATCAGCCGATCAGTTTTTTCAGCAATTCAGCCTTGGCGCCGTCGTAGTCGGCCGGCGAAATGAGACCCTTGTCGAGCAAGCCTTTGAGTTTTTCCAGGCGCGCTTCGATCGGCTCTTCGCTTGGCGCCGGTGGCGTCGCCGGAGCGGCCGGAGCCGGCTGCTGCAGCGCACCGCCCATGCTTTGCGCCATCACCTGGCCGATCGACAGTCCGGCGCCGAGGCCCGCGCCGATGCCGGCCATGCCGCCCTCGTTCTGCGCCGCCAGCGGGATCGCGTTGGCGACCTGGAACTTGGTGTAGCCGCTCATCTTGTCGGCGCCCAGGCCACCCTTCATGCCAGCGGAAATGCGCTCGTCGAGCGCCGCCTGCAATTCCTCGGGCAGGCTGATGCTGGCCACGTTGAATTCATCGAGGCCCACGCCATAGCGGGCAAACGCCTGCGCCAGGCCATCCTTGACCTCCTGCGCCATCAGCGCCTGGTTGGCCGCCATGTCGAGGAAGGGGACATTCGCGCCGCCCAGCGAACTGGCCATGCTCGACATCAGAATGCCGCGCAACTGGTCTTCCACCTCGTCGCGCGTATAGACTTCGCGCGTGCCGCTGATCTCGGTGAAGAAGGTGCGGGCGTCGGCGATGCGGTACGAGTACATGCCGAAGGCGCGCACGCGGATCATGTCGAAATCCTTGTCGCGGATGGTGATCGGCTGCGGCGTACCCCATTTGCGGCCCGTCTGCACGCGGGTGCTGAAGTAATACACGTCCGACTTGAAGGGCGAGTCGAACAGCTTGTCCCAGTTTTTCAGGTTGGTCAGCAGCGGTAATGTCTGCGTCGTCAGCTTGTGCGTGCCGGGACCGAAGACGTCGGCGATCTTGCCTTCATTGACGAAGACGGCGACCTGCGATTCGCGCACATTCAGGATGGCGCCGTTCTGGATCTCGAAGTCCTGCATGGGAAAGCGCCAGGCCAGCACGCCTTCCGTTTCTTCGTTCCACTGCAGTACGTCGATAAACTGCTTCTTGATAAAGCTGCCGAGGCTCATGATGGATATCCTTGAATAAGATAAAACGGTGTCAGGAAATGCAGGCGGCGTTGATGGCGCCAATCGACAGGGAAATGGCGCCCAGCAGGCCGCCGAAGGCGCTGTTGTTCGATTCGATCTGGTCCTTCGACATGCGCAGCAGGCGCGTGGTGACCACATAGGCGAGCAATTGCACCACCATGGCGCCGAAGGCCCAGGCGAAGAATTGCTGATAGTCGGCCGTGTGCATCAGGGACGAGGCGATGGTGGCGGAAAAGCCCAGCAGCGCGCCGCCCAGCGACAGCGCCGCCGCCTGGTTGCCCTGGCGAATCAGCAGCACTTCCTTATACGGCGTGACGCGCGTGTAGATGATAAAAAATACAATCAGCAGCCCGGCGGCCAGTAAAAGATGGATCAGATAGTTTAGGATGGCGGGCACGGCTTTCCTCGCAATGAGTATTTGATAACGTCAACGCATATTAGAACAAAAAAAGTCCCATGAACAAAAAAATTCTGATCTTGTCCGTCTTCGTGGTCGCCTCCTGCGGCCTCGCGTATGAGCTGATCGCCGGCGCCATGTCCAGCTACCTGCTCGGCGACTCCATCCTGCAGTTTTCCACCATCATTGGCTGCTACCTGTTTGCCATGGGGGTGGGTGCTCACTTTTCAAAGTATGTCAAGGACGACGACGTGCTCTCGCGCTTCGTCGACATCGAGCTGGCCGTGGGCCTGATCGGCGGCCTCTCGGCCGCCATCCTGTTCATGACGTTTTCGTGGATGGCGGCGCCATTTCGCACCTTATTGTATGTGATGGTGTTCCTGATCGGCGCACTGGTCGGCATGGAAGTGCCGCTGGTGATGCGCGCGCTGAACACGCGGCAAACCGAGTTTTCCGAACTGGTCAGCCGCGTGCTGACCTTCGATTACCTGGGCGCGCTGGCCGTGTCCCTGCTGTTCCCGCTGGTGCTGTCGCCGTATCTGGGACTGGTGCGCACGGGCTTTTTGTTCGGCATGCTGAATGTGGCCGTCGGCCTGTGGAGCATTTACGTGTTTCGCGCCGAACTGAAAAACCTCACGGGGCGCTTCCTGCGCGCCTGCGCCGTGCTGCTGCTGCTGGTGACCGGCTTTGCCATGTCGGACCGCATGGTGGAGTGGGGCGAGCACGGCCTGTTCGGCGACCAGATCGTGTATTCCACCACCACGCCCTACCAGCGCCTGGTGATCACGCGCTGGAAGGACGATACGCGGCTGTACATCAACGGCAACCTGCAGTTTTCCTCGCGCGACGAGTACCGCTACCACGAGGCGCTGGTGCACCCCGTGCTGGAAGCCTTGCCATGGGCGCGCCGCGTGCTGGTGCTCGGTGGCGGCGATGGCCTGGCGCTGCGCGAAATTCTGCGTTATCCCCATATCGAACACGTCACCGTGGTCGACCTCGATCCCGCCATGACGGCTGCGTTTACCACGCGCCCGGAACTGGCAAAGCTGAATAACAGCGCGTTCTCGGACAAGCGCGTCACCGTCGTCAATGCCGATGCCGCCGTCTGGCTGCGCAACAACGGCGACATGTTCGACGCGGCCATCGTCGACTTCCCCGATCCATCGAGCTTCGCGCTCGGCAAACTGTATTCCGTGCCGTTCTACGACCTGGTGAAAAAACACCTGGCGGTCAAGGGCTTGATGGTGGTGCAATCGACGTCGCCGTTCTTTGCCCCGCACGCCTACTGGACCATCAATGCGACCCTGCGCGAAGTGGGCATGCGCACCTGGCCGTACCACGCCTATGTGCCTTCGTTCGGCGAATGGGGTTTCATCCTCGCCTCGCCCCAGCTCGACTACACACCGCCGACGACATACCGCCTGCCGATGCGCTACCTGAATGCGGACACCACGCGCGAAATGTTCATCTTCCCGCCCGACATGCAGCCGCTGCCGATGGCGCCGAACCGCCTCAACACCCAGTCGCTCGTGCATGAATTCGAGCAGGACTGGAACCGGGTGATCCGCTGATGCAGCGCCGTTCCTTCATGCTGTGGGCTGCCGGTGGCACGGCGGCGGCCGCCGCCGGCATCGGCAGCATCGCCGCCTACCTGCGCTGGCAGGAAATCACACCGAAGGTACTGTATCCGGGCCGCAGCGAGGGACACTATTTGCGCACGCTGCTGCGCGAGCGCACGGCGCTGCCGCCGCCTTCACGCATCTTGAGCACCGACGTGGCAATTTTAGGTTCCGGCATCGCCGGCCTGACGGCGGCGTGGCGCTTGAACAAGCTGGGGCACCAGGATTTCCTGATGATCGACGGTCCCCAGCCCTACGGCAACGCGGCCGGCGGCCACTTCGGCGAGCTGGCCTATCCGACCGGTGGCCATTATTTGCCGCTGCCTTCACCCGAATCGACCCATGTGCGCGAGATCCTGTTCGATCTGGGGATTATCCAGCGCGACCCGCAGGCGGAAAAGCCGACTTACGACGAGCGCTATATCCTGCACGCGCCGGAAGAACGATTGCTGTTCAACGGTCACTGGCAGGATGGCTTCATTCCCACCGAAGGCGTGCCGCCTGCGGAACTGGCGCAGCACGAACGCTTCTTTGCGCAGGTGGCGCAGCTGCGTCAGGCGCGCGGCAACGACGGCAAGCGCGTGTTTGTCTTTCCCACCGTGGAATCGTCGCAAGACCCGGTCTGGCAGGCACTCGACGCCATCACCTTGAAGCAGTGGATGGAGCACGAAGGCTATACCTCGCCCACCCTGCACTGGTATCTGAATTACTGCTGCCGCGACGACTATGGCACGCGTTACGACCAAGTCTCGGCCTGGGCCGGCCTGCATTACTACTGCAGCCGCTGGGGCCAGGCGGCCAACGCGGGCAACGGCGCCTGGCTGACCTGGCCCGGCGGCATGCAGCCGGTCGCCACGGCCATGGAGCAGGCCTCGGGTGTCCAACGTCATGCGGGCACGGTGGTTTCCGTGCAGACGACGGACCAGGGCGTGGAAGCGCTGTGCCTGGAACTGGTCGACGGCCAGCCGCGCACCTATTTGGTCCGCGCACGCAAGGCCATCTGCGCCATGCCTTTGTATGTGGCGGCGCGTGTGGTGCGGGACATTGCCAGCTACGGCTTTGACGCGAAGCTGCACACGCCCGCCTATGCGCCATGGATGGTGGCGAATTTTTTACTGAAACGCTTTCCCGACGAACTGCCACATGCACCGCTATGCTGGGATAACGTGGTGTACCAGGAACCGGGCCTCGGCTATGTCGTCTCGACCCACCAGGATATCCGCGTGCGTCCGCCCGAGAAAACCGTCTTCAGCGCCTACGTGGCCCTGTCCGATCGCACGCCGCAGCAAGCGCGCAAATGGCTCGATACGGCCAGCCCCGAGCAATTGCTGGCGCTGGCCAGCGTCGATTTAAAGACGGCGTATGGACGCGATTTTGCCAGCTGCGTCGAGCGCGTCGACATCACCGTGCGCGGCCACGCCATGGCCGCACCGTTACCGGGATTTCGCAGTAATGCGGGCTTGAAGGCGCTGCGCGAGCACGACGGCGCCATCCTGTTCGCGCATGCCGATTTGTCGGGCTTTTCCGTGTTTGAGGAAGCGGCGTGGTGGGGGGATCGCGCTGCGCGGCTGGCGATCACATAAATGAAAAAGGCCGGCGCAAGCGCCGGCCAGAGCCCCCTAAGGCTCGAACCGGTCTACTTGTTTTTGTTGATGACGTCGATGAAGACGGCCGCCAGCAGCACCAGGCCTTTGATCACCTGCTGGTAATCGATGCCGATGCCCATGATGGACATGCCGTTGTTCATCACGCCCATGATGAAGGCACCGATCACGGCCCCCATCACCTTGCCCACGCCGCCCGAGGCCGAGGCGCCGCCGATGAAGCAGGCGGCGATCACGTCGAGCTCGAATCCTGTGCCGGCCTTCGGCGTGGCCGTGTTCAGGCGCGCCGCGAAGATCAGGCCGGCCAGCGCGGCCAGCATACCCATGTTGACGAAGGTGTAGAAGCTTACCCGTTCCGTCTTGATGCCGGACAGGCGCGCCGCCTTCTCGTTGCCGCCCACGGCATACACGCGGCGGCCCAGCACGGTGCGGTTGGTAATGAAGGTGTAGGCGACGATCAGCACCGACATCACGGCCAGCACGTTCGGGAAACCGCGGTACGACGACAGCAGGTAGCTGAAATACACCATCACGGCGGCGAAGATCGCGTTTTTCAGCAGGAAGAAGGCGCGTGGCTCGTTTTCCATGCCGTGTTTCAGTTGCTTGGCGCGGCTGCGCAGCGAGGTGAAGATCAGCGCCGCGGCGGCGATCACGCCCAGCAGCAGCGACAGGCCGCGCAGGTTTTCACCGCCGAACGGATCGGGTAAAAAGCCCGAGCTGAGCATCTGGAAGCCTTCCGGGAAGGGGCCGACCGACTGGCCAGCGAGCAGCGCCAGGGTCAGGCCCTTGAACACCAGCATGCCGGCCAGGGTGACGATAAACGACGGGATCTTGAAGAAGGCGACGAAATAGCCCTGCGCCCCGCCGATGACGGCGCCGGCGATCAGGCAGATGATGCTGGCGGCGACAAAGTTCATCTCGTAGTTGACGATCAGGACGGCCGCCAGCGCGCCGACGAAGCCGACCACGGAGCCGACGGACAAGTCGATATGGCCGGCCACGATGACCATCAGCATGCCCAGCGCCATGATGACGATGTAGCTGTTTTGCAGCACCAGGTTCGTCAGGTTCAGCGGCTGCATCAGGGTGCCATCGGTCATGTACTGGAAAAAGCCCATGATGACGATCAGTGAGAGCAGCATGCCGTAGTCGCGCATATTGTTCTTCAAAAAGCCGGCATAGCTTTTCGCTTGCGGCGCGGCCGCTGGCGCTGCTGCTGCCGGCGCGCCTGCTGTCAGTTTATTGTCCATTGTTTTCTCCGTGTGTAACGATCGCGCGCATGATGCGCTCCTGCGATGCTTCTGCCGCGCTCAGTTCTGCCGCGAAGCGGCCTTCGTTCATGACATAGATCCGGTCGCACATGCCCAGCAATTCCGGCATTTCCGAGGAAATCATGATGATGCATTTGCCTTCGGCGGCCAGCTCGCTGATGATGCTGTAGATCTCGTACTTGGCGCCCACGTCGATGCCGCGGCTCGGTTCATCGAGGATCAGGATATCGGGGCGCGAAAACAGCCACTTCGCCAGCACCACTTTCTGCTGGTTGCCGCCGGACAGGTTGACCACCTTCTGCGCCACGCTCGAGCAACGGGTCTTGAGCTTGCGGCGGAACTCCTCGGCCACGCCGAATTCACGCTGCTCGTCGATCACCATGTGCCTGGAAATCGCATCCAGGTTGGCCAGGCTGGTGTTCTTCTGGATGTCTTCCTCGAGGATCAGGCCCAGGCCCTTGCGGTCTTCCGTGACATACGCGAGGCCGTGGGCGATCGCCTTGCCGATGGTGCTGACGTCGATTTCCTGGCCATTCTTGAGCACCGTGCCGCTGATGCGCTGGCCGTAGGCGCGTCCGAAAATGCTCATCGCCAGTTCCGTGCGCCCGGAGCCCATCAAACCGGCAATGCCGATGATTTCGCCTTTTTTGGCGTGCATATTGATGCCCTTGATGACGGGGCGGTCGGCATGCTCGGGATGGAAGACGCGCCAGTCGCGCACTTCGAAAATGGTCTCGCCTATCGTCGGCGTGCGCGGCGGATAGCGGTCGGCCATCTCGCGCCCGACCATTTTTTCGATGATGCGGTCTTCGCTGACGGGGTCCACGCGGCAGTCGAAACTGTCGACCGTGTTCCCGTCGCGCAGCACCGTGATGGCATCGGCGACTCTTGAAATTTCATTGAGCTTGTGCGAGATCAGGATCGACGCGATGCCCTGCGCTTTCAGGTCCAGCAGCAGGTCGAGCAGGGCTGCGCTGTCGCTTTCGTTCAGGCTGGCCGTCGGCTCGTCGAGGATCAGCAGCTTGACATCCTTGCACAGCGCCTTGGCGATTTCGATCAGCTGCTGCTTGCCCACGCCCAGGTTGGTGATCAGCGTGTCCGGGGACTCTTTCAGGCCGACTTTGTGCAGCAGTTCGCGCGTCTTCGTTTGCGCGTATTCCCAGTCGATGACGCCCATGCGGGACGGTTCGTTGCCGAGGAAGATATTCTCGGCGATCGACAACTGGGGCACCAGCGCCAGTTCCTGGTGGATGATGATGATGCCGATTTCTTCGCTGTCCTTGATGCCGCGAAAGTGCCGCGTCTGGCCCAGGTAATCGATGTCGCCCGTATAGCTGCCATGGCCGTAGACGCCGCTCAGCACTTTCATCAGGGTCGATTTGCCGGCGCCGTTTTCGCCGACGATGGCGTGGATCTCGCCGCTGCGTACCCGCAGGTTGACATTGTCGAGCGCCACGACGCCCGGGAATGTTTTGCGTATCCCGCGCATTTCCAGGATAGTGTTCGTCATATAACCTCTCTGGCACGGCCGCGCTGGTCGGTATCGGTCGTGCGGCAGTCTTGTTCTTGATCGTGCATGATGTGAAAGGCCCGGCAGCGCCGGGCCTTCAGTACCGTCGATGCTTATTTCACTTGCGCTTCCGTGTAGTAGCCGCTGCCGGTGACGAGCACCTGCTTCCAGTTCGCCTTGTCGACGGTGACCGGTTTCAACAGGTAGGACGGCACGACCTTGACGCCGTTGTTGTAGGTCTTGGTATCGTTGACGGCCGGCGTCTTGCCGCTCATCATCGCGTCGACCATGTTGGCCGTGACCTTGGCCAGTTCGCGCGTGTCCTTGAACACGGTCGATGCCTGTTCGCCGCGGATGATCGATTTCACCGACGGGATTTCTGCATCCTGGCCCGTCACGACGGGGAATGGTTGTTTCGGCGTGCCGTAGCCGACGCCCTTGAGCGAGGACAGGATGCCGATGCTCAAGCCGTCATACGGCGACAGCACGGCGTCGACGCGGGCATTGCCGTAGTAGGCGCTGAGCAGGTTGTCCATGCGGGCTTGTGCCACGGCGCCATCCCAGCGCAGGGTGGCCACTTTTTCCATGCCCATCTGCTTCGAGCGCACCACCAGCTTGCCGCTGTCGATGTAGGGTTTCAGGACCGACAGCGCGCCGTTGTAGAAGAAGTGCGCGTTGTTGTCGTCGGCCGAACCGCCAAACAGTTCGATATTGAACGGGCCCTTGCCTTCCTTGAGTTTCAGCGCCGATTCGATATAGCCCGCTTGCAGCACGCCGACCTGGAAGTTGTCGAAGGTGGCGTAGTAATCGATGTTTTTCGTGCCGCGGATCAGACGGTCATACGAGATGACCTTGATGCCCTTGTCGGCTGCCTTTTGCAGCACGTTCGACAAGGTGGTGCCGTCGATGGCGGCAATCACCAGCACCTTGGCGCCCTTGGTGATCATGTTTTCCACCTGCGCCAACTGGTTCGGGATATCGTCGTCGGCAAACTGCAAGTCCGTCTTGTAGCCGCGCTCCTTGAATACCTTGACCATGTTGTCGCCATCGGCGATCCAGCGCATGGACGACTTGGTCGGCATCGAGATGCCGATCGCGCCCTTGTCGGCGGCGCTTGCCACGGGCATTACCGCCATGCCGGAGATGGCCAGCGCCAGGCTCGCGGTCAGCATTTTCATTGTTGTTTTCATTTCAGGTCTCCACCGTCTTCGATAGTTGAATGTGCCAGGGCCGTCGTCCCAGTGGGCGGGCTCCGTGCGGATGGCCGATTGCAGGCCACGGCTGATACTAGTTTGTCCATCCATCCCTCACCAATCACTTTTTTCGCATAGCTGATATCCAAAACGGTATCGATCGGTCAATTGATGCAATGCGCCATGCCGCCCCTTTCCGCCTGCGCACAGGGCGGAAACGGGGGCCGGGCAGCAGCTTTTTTTGGTGCGCTGCAATACCAATAATCATCATTCAATTTGGTGATTTTCGTAATTGCGGCGATACAGGGCGGCGCGCAGAATCGGTCCGGACTTGAAGACCGGCCATCCCGTCACGACCTTTTGAAAGCTTGCCATGCAGCCGATTTCCCCCGCCTCCCTGTTGCCCGCCGACCTGGCGCAGGCCCTCCTCATCGGCCGCATCTGGCGTGACGGACCTTGCGTCGTCGCCGTGCGCGGCGGCGAGGTGGTCGACCTCACGCAGACGGTGGCGACGGTGGCCGAGCTGTTCGAGCGCAGCGATGCACTCGATATCGCCCGCCATGCGCCCGGTATCGCGCTCGGCCCCGTGCAGGCGCTGCTGGCGCAGGCGCTGGCCGCACCGGCAGGCGAGCCGCTGCTGCTGGCGCCGTGCGACCTGCAGGCCGTCAAGGCCTGTGGCGTGACCTTCGCCGTCAGCCTGCTGGAACGGGTGATCGAGGAACAGGCGGGCGGCGATGCGGCACGCGCCGCGAGCTTGCGCACTGCGCTGCAAATGACCCTGGGCGGCGACTTGTCGGCCCTGAAACCGGGCTCGGAGGCGGCGCAGCGCCTGAAACAGCAGCTGCAGCAGCGCGGCGCCTGGTCGCAATACATGGAAGTGGGCATCGGCCCCGATGCGGAAGTGTTTACCAAGGCGCAGCCGATGTCGTCGGTCGGCTGCGGCGCGCAGGTGGGCTTGCTGCCATCGTCCGCCTGGAACAACCCCGAGCCGGAGATCGTCCTGGCCGTCAACAGCCGCGGCGAGGTGCTGGGGGCGACCCTGGGCAACGACGTCAACCTGCGCGATATCGAAGGGCGCAGCGCCCTGTTGCTGGGCAAGGCCAAGGACAACAACGGCTCCTGCGCCATCGGCCCCTTCATCCGCCTGTTCGACGAACACTTCACGCTCGAGACCGTGCGCCAGGCCGAAGTGTCGCTGCTGATCGAAGGCGCGGACGACGGCTTTGTGCTCGAAGGCGCCAGTTTCATGCGCGAGATCAGCCGCGACCCGCTCGACCTGGTGCGCCAGACGGCGGGCCAGTACCACCAGTATCCGGACGGCTTCATGCTGTTCCTGGGCACCATGTTCTCGCCCGTGAAGGACCGCGGCGCACAGGGCGGCGGCTTCACGCATCACCTGGGCGACCGCGTGACGATTGCCAGCGCCGCGCTGGGCGCGCTGGTCAACGAGGTGCAGCGCTGCGATGCGATTCCTCCCTGGACGTTTGGCGTGCGCGCGCTGTATCAGAACCTGGCCAAACGCGGTTTGCTTTGATCCGATTATTTTAAATAGAGAGACACCATGCAGCATGCAACTTACCCCAGCCTGGCCGGCAAGCGCGTCATCATCACGGGCGGCGGCACCGGCATCGGCGTGGCCATCGTCGAGGCGTTCGCGCGCCAGGGCGCCCACGTCACTTTCCTCGATATCGCCAACGAACCTTCGCGCGCGCTGCAGGAAACGCTGGCGCACCTGCCGCAGCCGCCCGTTTTCCGCTATTGCGACCTGACGGACCTGGGCGCCCTGGCCGCCACCTTCGCCGAGATCGAAAATGCCAGCGGTGGTACCGATATCCTTGTCAACAACGCCGCCAATGACGACCGCCACCAGTTGCAGGACGTCACGCCCGCCTACTGGGACGAGCGCATGGCCGTCAACCTGCGCCACCAGTATTTCTGCGCCCAGGCAGTGGCGCCGGCCATGCGCGCCAAGGGCCGCGGCGTGATCCTCAACCTGGGCTCGATTTCCTGGCACCTGGCGCAAGCGAACCTGTCGATCTACATGACGGCGAAAGCCGGCATCGAGGGTCTCACGCGCGGCCTGGCGCGCGACCTGGGCGTCGACGGCATCCGCGTCAACTGCATCATTCCCGGCGCCGTGCGCACGCCGCGCCAGGAGCGGCTGTGGCATACGCCGGAGGCGGAAGCGTTGATCCTGCAGGGACAGTGCCTGCAGACGCGCGTGGAGCCGGAAGACGTGGCGGCGCTGGCGCTGTTCCTCGCGTCCGACAACGCGGCCAAGTGCGCCGGCCGCGAATACTATGTCGACGCCGGCTGGTACGGCGCATGAACATTCCAGCCCAAGGCCCGTCGCGGCGCTTCCGCTCGCAGGACTGGTTCGACAATCCCGAGCACATCGACATGACGGCGCTGTACCTGGAGCGCTTCATGAACTACGGCATCACGGCCGAGGAGCTGCGTTCGGGCCGGCCCATCATCGGCATTGCGCAAAGCGGCAGCGACATCAGTCCCTGCAACCGCATCCACCTGGAACTGGCGCAGCGCGTGCGCGACGGCATCCGCGACGCGGGCGGCATCCCGATGGAATTCCCGCTGCACCCGATCTTCGAGAACTGCCGCCGTCCTACGGCCGCGCTGGACCGCAATCTGGCGTATCTGGGCCTGGTGGAAATCCTGCACGGCTACCCGATCGACGCCGTGGTGCTGACGACGGGCTGCGACAAGACCACGCCGGCGCAGCTGATGGCCGCCGCCACGGTGGACATTCCTTCCATCGTGCTGTCGGGCGGTCCCATGCTCGATGGCTGGATGGACGGCGAACTGGTCGGTTCCGGCGCCGCCATCTGGAAGGGCCGCCGCCAGCTGTCCGCCGGCTTGATCGACAACGACAAGTTCCTGCAGATCGCCGCCGCCTCGGCGCCGTCGGCCGGCCACTGCAACACCATGGGCACGGCATCGACCATGAATGCGCTGGCGGAAGCCTTGGGCATGTCGCTGACGGGCTGCTCGGCGATTCCCGCGCCATACCGCGAGCGGGGCCAGATCGCCTATGCCACGGGGCGCCGCATCGTTGCCATGGCGCATGAGGACGTGCGCCCGTCGAGCATCCTCACGCGCGAGGCGTTTTTGGACGCCATCATCGTCAACGCGGCCATCGGCGGTTCCACCAACGCGCAGCCGCACCTGATGGCCATGGCGCGCCATGCGGGCGTGGAACTGCATTCGAGCGACTGGATGGAACATGGCTACGACGTGCCGCTGCTGTTGAACATGCAGCCGGCCGGCAAATACCTGGGCGAGCGCTTTCACCGCGCCGGCGGCGTGCCTGCCGTGATGTGGGAGTTACAACAGGCGGGCCTGCTGCACGCCGAGCGCTTGACGGTCACGGGCCAGACGATGGCGGCGAACCTGGCGGGCCGTGAAAGCGCGGACCGCGAGATGATCCGCCCGTTTGCCGCGCCGCTGAAGGAGAAGGCCGGTTTCATGGCCTTGCAGGGCAATCTGTTCGACTTCGCCATCATGAAGACCAGCGTGATCTCGCCCGCTTTCCGCGAGCGCTACCTGTCGCGTCCCGGCAGCGAAGGCGTGTTCGAGGCGCGCGCCATCGTCTTTGACGGGTCAAACGACTACCACGCACGCATCAACGATCCGGCTTTGGCGATTGACGACAGTTGCATGCTGGTTATGCGCGGCGCCGGCCCCGTGGGCTGGCCCGGTTCGGCCGAGGTGGTCAACATGCAGCCGCCCGACGCGCTCCTCAAGGCCGGCATCCTGAATTTGCCAACACTGGGCGACGGGCGCCAGTCGGGCACCTCGGACAGCCCTTCGATCCTGAACGCCTCTCCGGAAAGCGCCGTGGGCGGCGGCCTGGCGCTGCTGCGCACGGGCGACATCATCCGCGTGGACTTGAACGGGGGCAGCTGCGACATGCTGGTCGATGCTGACGAACTGGCACACCGGGCCAAAGAACTGCCGCCGCCCGTCAACGACAGCGCCACGCCATGGCAGGAAATCTACCGCGCCAGCGTGGGCCAGCTGGAAACGGGCGCCTGCATGGAGCTGGCGCTGAAATACCGCGCCGTGGGCCAGACCCTGCCACGCCATAACCATTGATGTAGGTCGGGTTAGCGCTCCGCGCGTAACCCGACACCACCACAGACATAAAATTTTTCAGCAGCACCCGTAGTGAAAAAAACGTTGTTAATAAAATCCACAAGGAGACACACAATGAACAAGATCATCAGTGCAGCCATCATGACCGCCATGCTGGCATTGAGCAGCAGCGCCGCCCTGGCCGATGCGAAAAACCCGAAGATCGGCTTTTCCATCGACGACTTGCGCGTGGAACGCTGGACGCGTGACCGCGATTTCTTCATCGCCGCCGCCGAGAAGCAGGGCGCCAAGGTCTTCGTGCAGTCGGCCGATGCCAGCGAACAGCGGCAGATTTCGCAAATCGAAAACCTGATCTCGCGCGGCGTGGACGTGCTGGTGATCGTGCCGTTCAATGCGACAGTGTTGAACAACACCGTCAAGGAGGCGAAAAAGGCCGGCATCAAGGTGCTGTCGTATGACCGATTGATCCTGAATGCCGATATCGACGCGTATATCTCGTTCGACAACGAGAAAGTGGGCGAGATGCAGGCCGAAGGCGTGACCAAGCTGCAGCCGAAGGGCAATTACTACCTGCTGGGCGGCTCTCCCACCGACAATAACGCCAAGATGCTGCGCGAAGGCCAGATGAAAGTACTCAAACCGTTCATCGACAAGGGCGACATCAAGATCGTCGGCCAGCAGTGGGTGAAGGACTGGAGCGCCACCGAAGCATTGTCCATCGTGGAAAACGCGTTGACGGCCAACGGCAACAAGATCGACGCCATCGTCGCCTCGAACGACGGCACGGCCGGCGGCGCCATCCAGGCCCTGGCTGCGCAAAAACTCGCTGGCAAGGTGCCCGTTTCGGGCCAGGATGCCGACCTGGCGGCGGTGAAACGCGTGATCGCCGGCACGCAGTCGATGACCGTCTACAAGCCGTTGAAAACCATCGCATCGGAAGCGGCCAAGCTGGCCATCCAGCTGGCGCGCAATGAAAAGCCGGCCTACAACTCCAGCTATGACAACGGCCTGAAAAAAGTCAGCACGGTGCTGCTGAAACCAACGCCCCTGACCAAGGCGAATGTGAACATTCTCGTCGATGACGGTTTCTATACCAAGGCGCAGCTGGGCAATTAATCGCCCACTTCATTTTTACCCCAACGGCGGAATCTGGGGTCGGACCCTCAGGGTCCGACCCCGGCCTTTCGACGTTGGGGTGGGAATACCAGCTACAACTGGTGTAGTTTCTGTCATCAGCAACGAGAGTGAGCATGTCCGACTATCTGCTTGAAATGAAAGGCATCGTCAAACAGTTTGGCGGTGTTCGCGCGCTTGACGGCATCGACCTGCAGGTGCGGGCCGGCGAGTGCATCGGCTTGTGCGGCGAGAATGGCGCCGGCAAGTCGACCCTGATGAAGGTGCTGTCCGGCGTCTATCCGCACGGCACCTGGGAGGGCGAGATCCTGTGGGAGGGCCAGCCCCTGCGCGCGCAATCGATCCGCGACACGGAAGACGCGGGCATCATCATCATCCACCAGGAACTGATGCTGGTGCCGCAGCTGTCCGTGGCCGAGAATATCTTCATGGGCCGCGAGCTCACCCTGCCCGGCGGGCGCATGCATTACGCGGCCATGTACAAGCGCGCCGACGAGCTGCTGCGCGAACTGAAAATTCCCGAACTGAACGTGGCGCAGCCCGTGATGAATTACGGCGGCGGCCACCAGCAGCTGGTGGAAATCGCCAAGGCGCTCAACAAGAATGCGCGCCTGCTGATCCTCGACGAGCCGTCATCGTCGCTGACGGCGTCGGAAATCGCCGTGCTGCTCGATATCCTGCGCGCCCTGAAAGCCAAGGGCGTCACCTGCATCTACATTTCGCACAAGCTCGATGAAGTGGCGGCCATCTGCGACACCATCGTCGTCATCCGCGACGGCAAGCATATCGCCACCACGCCGATGGCGCAGATGAACGTCGAGCGCATCATCGCGCAGATGGTGGGCCGCGAAATGAGCCAGCTGTACCCGCAACGCGCGCAGCCGGCACCTATCGGCGAAGTGCTGTTCGAGGCGCGCCACGTGACGTGCATCGATGCCGACAACCCGCAGCGCAAGCGGGTCGACGATGTGTCATTCACCCTGCGCAAAGGCGAGATCCTCGGCATCGCCGGCCTGGTGGGGGCGGGGCGCACGGAGCTCGTCTCGGCCCTGTTCGGCGCCTACCAAGGGCCGTGCCAGGCCGAGGTGTGGCTCGATGGCCGCCGCATCGACACCTCGTCTCCGCAAAAGGCCATCGCCATGGGCCTGGCCATGGTGCCGGAAGACCGCAAGCACCACGGCATCGTGCCCGACCTCGACGTGGGGCAGAACATTACGCTGGCCGTGCTGGAGCAATTCGCGCGCGCCACGCGCATCGATGGCGAGGCGGAGCTGGCGGCCGTGCGCGGCGAGATCGCCCAGCTGGAACTGAAGGCGGCCAGCCCGTCGCTGCCCATTACGAGCCTGTCGGGCGGCAACCAGCAAAAGGCCGTGCTGGCCAAGATGCTGCTGACGCGCCCGCGCGTGCTGATCCTCGACGAGCCCACGCGCGGCGTCGATGTGGGCGCCAAATATGAAATCTACAAATTGATGCTGGCGCTGGCCGACCGGGGCGTGGCCATCATCATGGTCTCGTCGGAACTGGCCGAAGTGCTGGGTGTGTCCGACCGCGTGCTGGTGATGGGCGAGGGCCGGTTGCGCGGCGACTTTATCAACGATGGCCTGAGCCAGGAAACCGTGCTGGCGGCGGCGCTGGACCAGCGTCCGGCGCCCGCCGCCAACACCGCAAACAAGGAAACCGCAGCATGAAACCGCACAGTATCAAACAGCTGTTCACCCAATACAAGATGCTGGCCCTCTTGATCGCCGTAGCGCTGATCTGGGCCTTCTTTTCGTGGAAGACGCAGGGCAGTTTCCTTACGCCGCGCAACCTGTCGAACCTGCTGCGCCAGATGTCCGTCACCGGCATCCTCGCCTGCGGCATGGTGCTGGTGATTATCGCCGGCGAGATCGACCTGTCGATCGGTTCCCTGCTGGGGCTATTGGGCGGCATCGCCGCCGTGCTGGACGTGACGCAGCACTGGCCGCTGGCGCTGAACCTGGCGGCCGTACTCGGCTGCGGCCTGGTGATCGGCCTCTTGAATGGCTACCTGACGGCGTACCGGGGCATTCCCTCCTTCATCGTCGGCCTGGGCGGCATGCTCGCGTATCGCGGCATCCTGCTGGGCATCACGGGCGGTATCACCATCGCGCCCGTCTCCGAGCCGATGGTCTACCTGGGGCAGGGCTACCTGCCCGCGGTGCCCGGCATCGTGCTGGGCGTCGGCCTGTTCCTGCTGGCCGCCTTCCTGACGTGGCGCGCGCGCGCCAGCCGCGCGCAGCATGGCTTGCCGCAGACGGCACCCTGGGCCGACGGCTTGCGCCTGGCCGTCATCGGCGCCGTGCTGTACGCCTTCGTGCAAACCCTGAACGGCTATGAAGGCATCCCGCTGCCCGTGCTGTTGCTGCTGGCCTTGCTGGGACTGTTCAGTTACATCACCAGCCAGACCGTGTTCGGCCGCCGCATCTACGCCGTCGGCAGCAATATGGAAGCGACGCGTTTGTCCGGCATCAACGTGAAAGCCGTCAAGCTGTGGATCTTCGGCATCATGGGCCTGATGTGCGCATTGGCTGGCCTGATCAACACGGGCCGCCTGGCGGCAGGTTCCCCATCGGCCGGCACCTTCAGCGAACTCGATGCGATTGCCGCCTGCTTCATCGGCGGCACCTCGATGCGCGGCGGCTCGGGCACCGTGTACGGCGCCCTGATCGGTGCGCTGGTCATGGCCAGCCTCGATAACGGCATGTCCATGCTGGACGTGGACACTTACTGGCAGATGATCGTGAAAGGCAGTATCCTCACTTTGGCCGTGTGGGTCGATGTCAGCACGCGAGCGGGGCGTAAATAGCCGTGAAACGATCTGGCACGCGAGGAGACACCATGAAGATGCCGACCGCGCACCGGATCGCGCTGCTGTTTAACGGCAATAAAATCTACGACCGCGACATCATCGCGGGCATTGCCGCCTACCTGAACACCACGCGCGTATCGTGGGACCTGTTCCTGGAAGAGGATTTTCGCTGCCGCCTGCCCGGCATCGAGCGCTGGCAGGGCGACGGCATCATCGCCGATTTCGACGATCCCGCCGTCTGCGCGGCGCTGGCGCACAGCCGGTTGCCCGTGGTGGCCGTGGGCGGCTCGTATGCGCGCGCCGAGGATTACCCGGCCGGCATCCCCTACGTGGCAACTGATAATTTCAAGATCGTCAAGCTGGCCTATGAACATCTGGTGGAAGCGGGCCTGAGCCGCTTTGCCTGTTTCAGCCTGCCCGAGGCCGATGTCAACCGCTGGGCGCAGGAGCGCGAAACGGCGTTTTGCGCCTTGATGCAGCGCGACCACATGCGCGCCGATGTGTACCGCGGCGTCGCCACCAGCGCGCCCGCGTGGGACGAAGCGGTGGAGCAGCAGATCGCCTGGCTCAACAGCCTGGAAAAACCCGTCGGCATCATCGCCGTCAGCGACGCGCGCGCGCGCCAGCTGCTGCAAGCGTGCATGCACGCGGGCATCGCCGTGCCGGAGCAAGTGGCCCTGATCGGCATCGACAACGACCCGCTGGCGCGCATGCTCACACGCATTCCATTGAGTTCCGTGATCCAGGGCACCGAGGAAATGGGCCGCACGGCGGCGCATTTGCTGCACCAGATGTTGAATGGCGCGCGCCTGTCCGGCACGCGCATCCTGGTGCCGCCGGCCGGCCTGAACGTGCTTGCCTCCACCTGTCACCAGCCCTTCCAGCATCCGCAGGTGATGCAGGCGCGCCACTTCATTCGCCAGTACGCGTGCCAGGGCATCAAGACGGAGCAGGTGGCCGATTACGTGGGCGTGTCGCGCTCCTCGCTCGAAGCGCACTTCCGCCAGGAACTGGGGCGCAGCGTGCACGATGAAATCCTGCATTTCAAGCTCGATGCGGCCAAGACCCTGCTGGCGCGCGGGCCGGGACAGGTGGCCGAGGTGGCCGTGCGTTGCGGCTTTACCACGGTGCAGTACATGCACGCCGTCTTCAAGCGCGAACTCGGTTGCACGCCGCGCGAATTCCAGCAGCGCAGCGGGCCACCGCCATGACGATTTTTACCTTGCACAATGCGCGCGGCATGCGCGTGGCCATCGATGCGCACGATGCCAGCGTGCGGGCCTGGTGGGCACCCGACCGCTATGGCCGCCAGGCCGATGTACTGGGCGCGGCGCCCCCTGCGGCGCGGTCGTCCACGGGCTGGCAGTGCGCGCCGCCGGAGGACGGCCACTTGCTGCTGCACCTGGCGCACGACGGCCTGTCGGTGCGCCTGGCCTACCGGCTTGATGACGATGGCAGCCTGCACCTCGACTGCGCCGCCACGGCCGATACCATTTCCCGTTTTGCGCTTGCTGCGCCGCGCTTCAATCTGCAGGGTCATCATGCCAGCGTGGGCGACCATGTGCTGCGCCTGGCCGCCGACCATTATTGGCCTTGGCCTGGCGGCTGCGCGGACGGCTCTCCGCGCGATGTGGCGGGCAGCGCGTTTGACTTTCGCCAGCCGGCGCCGCTCGCCTCGCGCCTGGCCTGGCCCGCGCTGGTGAACTTGCCGGGATTTGGGCATGACTTTTACTGGACGGGCAGCGGCCAGCTGCGCGAGGTGGCGCGGGTTGCCGATCCCGCCTCTGGCAGGGTCTTGCGTTTTTCCAGTAGCCAGGACAGTTGCCATCTGTCTTCCGATGCATGCTGTTTTTCCCTGCTGGCGCGGGGCGTGCAATTGCAGCCGGGACAGGTGATGCGCTTCACGCTCGCCTACCGTTTGGGCGTGCAGGATATCGACGCGTTTGACATATCCGAACCGGTATCAATGATGTCAAATAAGTGATTGGTCAGATATGCGGGGCAGTTCTACCATGGGGTAGTTTTTCCCTCATTTATTTTTGTCCTGACCGACGCTGCGAATCTGCCCATGAACATACTCACCATCGATGCCGGCACCACCAATACGCGTACCTTGCTGTGGCGCGCAGGCGCCGTCGTCGCCCAGGCGCAGCTGGAAACGGGCGTGCGCAATACCGCCATCGATGGCCATAACGGCGCGCTGAAACAGGCGCTGCGCGACACCATCGCCAGCGTGCTGGCCAGCGCCGGCATCGCGCCGTGCGCCGTGGACCTGGCGCTGGCGTCGGGCATGATCAGCTCGCCCATGGGCGTGCGGGAAGTGGCGCATTTGCCGGCGCCCGCCGGCCTGGCCCAACTGGCGCAAGGCATGCAGGCGGTGGACTTGCCCGATGTGCTGGCGCAGCCCCTGTGGCTGATCCCCGGCGTGCGCAACCAGCATGGCGCCGTCGGCCTGCATAACGTCGAGGCGATGGACATGATGCGCGGCGAAGAGACGGAAGTCGTCGCGCTGCTCGAGCGCTTGCAGTTGCGCGGCGCGGCGACCCTGATCATGCCCGGTTCGCATACCAAATTGATCAGCGTGGACGAGCAGCGCCGCATCCTCGGCTGCAGCACCACCATCGCGGGCGAGCTGCTGCAGGCGATCACGCAGCACACCCTGATCAAGCAATCGGTCGATGGCGGTTTTGCGCAAACCCTGGTGCCGAAAATGCTGCTGGCCGGCGCGGCCGCGGCGCAAAAAACGGGATTGGCGCGCGCCTGCTTCAGCGTGCGCACGCTGGGCCAGTTCAGCGCCGTCGAATGCAATGAGCGGGCCAATTTCCTGATGGGCGCCGTCCTCAGCGGCGACTTGCTGGCGCTGCGCAACAGCACGGCCATCCAGATGCGGCCCGATAGCCCGCTCGTCATTACCGGTAAACCCATGTTGCGCCAGGCGCTCGGGCTGCTGATCGAAGAACACGGATTTTTTTATGGCAAGCGCATCATCGTCGACGACCAGCAGCAGGCCAATCTGGCCGGTCACGGTGCGCTGCTGATTGCCGCCGCGCGCGGCTTGATTTCCCCGCAGGAGACAGTATGAGCAGCAACAAGAACAAGCGTCCCTTGCGTTCGCAAGCGTGGTTTGGCGGCGACGACAAGGACAGTTTTATTCATCGCAGCTGGATGAAGAACCAGGGTTATCCCGGCGACGCCTTCGATGGCCGCCCCGTCATCGGCATCTGCAATACCTGGTCCGAGCTGACGCCTTGCAATGGCCATTTCCGCGACCTGGCCGAAATGGTCAAGCGCGGCGTGCTCGAAGCGGGCGGCTTTCCCGTCGAATTTCCCGTCATGTCGCTGGGCGAGACGAATCTGCGCCCGACGGCCATGCTGTTCCGTAACCTGGCCAGCATGGATGTCGAGGAATCGATCCGCGCCAACCCGATCGACGGCGTGGTGCTGCTGACGGGCTGCGACAAGACCACCCCGGCCCTGCTGATGGGCGCGGCCAGCGTGGACTTGCCCACCATCGTGCTGTCGGGCGGTCCCATGCTGAACGGGAATTACCGCGGCAAACCGATCGGCTCGGGCACGGATGTGTGGAAGTTTTCCGAAGACGTGCGCGCCGGGCGCATGACCTCAAACGAATTCAAGCAGGCCGAATCGTGCATGTCGCGCTCCGCCGGCCATTGCATGACCATGGGCACGGCGTCCACCATGGCCAGCATGGTCGAGGCGCTGGGCGTGACCTTGCCCGGCAACGCCGCCATTCCCGCCGTCGATGCGCGCCGCAAGCTGCAGGCGCAGCTGACGGGCCGGCGTATCGTCGACATGGTGCATGAAGACCTGAAACTGTCGCAGATCCTCACGCGCGACGCGTTTGAAAACGCCATCATGGTCAACGGCGCCATCGGCGGCTCGACCAATGCCGTGATCCACCTGCTGGCCATTGCGGGGCGCATCGGCGTGGACATGCGCCTGGCCGACTGGGACCGCCTGGGCCGCGACATTCCCTGCCTGCTGAACCTGATGCCGTCGGGCCAGTACCTGATGGAGGATTTTTACTATGCGGGCGGCCTGCCCGTGATCATCCGCGACCTGCTGGGCACATTGCATGGCGAAGCGCTCACCGTCACGGGCGCCAGCATGGCCGTCAACGTGGCCGAAGCGGAAAATTTCAATCCCGAGGTGATCACGCCGCTGGCGCAGCCATTCAAGAACGAGGGTGGCATCGCCGTCCTGCAGGGCAACCTGGCCCCGCGCGGCGCCGTCATCAAGCCTTCGGCCGCCTCGCCGGAGCTGATGCAGCACCGTGGCCGCGCCGTCGTCTTCAACAGCATCGAGCACTATAAAAAAAGAATCGACGATCCCGCGCTCGACATCGACGCCAGCTGCGTGATGGTGCTGCAAAATTGCGGCCCGCAGGGCTATCCGGGCATGGCCGAGGTGGGCAATATGGGGCTGCCGAAAAAACTGCTGGAGCAGGGCGTGCGCGACATGGTACGCATCTCGGATGCGCGCATGAGCGGCACGGCCTACGGCACGGTGGTGCTGCACGTGGCGCCGGAAGCGGCCGTGGGCGGGCCGCTGGCGCTGGTGCGCGATGGCGACATGATTGAACTGGACGTGGCGGGACGCCGCTTGCACCTGGACGTCGACGAGGCCGAGCTGGCGCGCCGGCGCGCGCAGTGGCGCGCACCCGAGCCGGCCATGAAGGGCGGCTACCAGTCCATGTACATCAAGCACGTGACGCAGGCCGATGAAGGCGCGGACCTGGACTTCCTCGTCGGCTGCCGGGGTTCGGCCGTGCCACGCGAATCACACTAAAAGAGGAAAAATGATGGGGACACGGGCCCAATTGCTGGTCGATGCGCAGAATTTTCTCGGCGAGGGCGTGCGCTGGTGCGAACGCAGCGGCCGCGTTTTCTGGACGAATATCGAAGGCTGCCAGCTGCATGCGCTGGTGCTGGCGACGGGCGAACGCCAGAGCTGGGCCATGCCCGAGCGTCTGGCGTGCTTCGCGCTGACGGACAACGATGAGGTGCTGCTGCTGGGCCTCGCTTCGCGCCTGGCGTGGTTTGACGCGCGCAGCGGGGCCGTCACGCCCTTGCACACGGTAGAGGGCGACTTGCCCATGACGCGCCTGAACGATGGCCGCTGCGACCGCCAGGGACGCTTTGTCTTCGGCACGCTCGATGAACGCCCGTGCCGCGATGCCATCGCCAGCTTTTACCGCCTCAACCTGGACTTGAGCCTGGAGCGCCTGCCGCTGCCACCGATCGCCATCTCGAACAGTATCTGCTTCAGCGTCGATGGCACGGCCATGTATTTTTGCGACTCGATGAAGAAGGCGATCTACCGCTGGGACGATTACCTGGGGGGCGACGCCAGCCGGGTGCGCGTGTTTGCCGTGCTCGATCCCGGCCCCGGCGCGGCCGACGGCGCCACCATCGATGCGCACGATCACTTGTGGAGCGCGCAATGGGGCGCGGGACGCGTATTGCGCTTCGCACCGGATGGCAGCGTCGAGCGCGCGATCACCTTGCCCGTCTCGCAGCCCAGCTGCGTGAGCCTGGGCGGCGCGCACTACGACGAATTGTTCGTCACCACCGCGCAGGAAAGTTTGACGCCGGCCCAGCTGGCGGGCGAACCGCTGGCCGGGGGATTGTTTCATGCGCGCCAGGTGGACGTGCGCGGTTTGCCGGAAGTGCGCTTTGGCGCCCTGCCGGCCTGACAGGAGAGAGCATATGCAAAAACATACGATTTTCGAAGGCATTATCGAGCGGGGCATGGTCGGCATCGTGCGCGCCGGCTCGCCCGATGCGGCGCTGCAGATTGCCGAGGCGTGCATCGCTGGCGGCATCACGGCGCTGGAAGTGGCCTTCACCACGCCCGATACCCTGGGCCTGCTGCGCACCCTGCGCGAACGCCATGGAGACGACGTGCTGCTGGGCGCGGGCACGGTGCTCGATACGGAGACGGCGCGCGCCGCCATTCTGGCCGGCGCGCAGTTCATCATTTCGCCCAGTGTCAACGTGGAAACCATCGCGCTGTGCCAGCGCTACCAGGTGCTGGCCATGCCGGGCGCGATGACGCCGACGGAAATCGTCACGGCCCTGCAGGCGGGCGCCGACATCGTCAAGGTCTTCCCCGCCGAGATGTTTGGCCCCGCCTACATCAAGGCCCTGCGCGCGCCCCTGCCGCAAGCACCGTTGATGCCGACGGGCGGCGTGACGGTGGAGAACCTGCATGCATGGTTTGCCAGCGGCGCCGTGGCCGTGGGTATCGGCGGCAGCCTGAGTGGCCCGGGCGCCACCGGCGACTATGCGGCCGTGACGGCGCGCGCGCAAGCTTTCGTGTCGCAGATGGCGCTCATACGCACGGCTAAGTCTTCTGGCTAGCTCCCGGCGGGACGGGAATCTGCTACGCTAGGCGGGCAATGTCGCACGCCTAACTACGACCCGAATATGCCCAACATCGCCCGTATCCTGCAAGACAGCCGCATCATCGCCATCGTCGGCATGTCCGACAAGCCTGAACGCGCCAGCCATGAAGTGGCAGATTACCTGCTGCAGCATGGCTACCGCGTGTTGCCCGTCAATCCGGCCCTCGCCGGCAAGGAAGTGCTGGGCCAGCGCGCCTATGCCACCCTGACGCAGGCCGCAGCGGCCGTGGCGCCGGCGCACATCGACATCGTCGACTGCTTCCGCAAGTCCGAGGATATCCTGCCCATCGCCGAGGAAGCCATCGCCGTCAAGGCAGGCTGTTTGTGGCTGCAGCTCGATATCATCAACGAGCAGGCGGCGCAGCTGGCGCGGGCGGCTGGCCTGGATGTGGTGATGGACCACTGCACAAAAATTGAGCACCGCAAGCTGGCGGTGGCGGCATGAAGGCGCGCACGCAATTTCGCGCCGGCCAGGGCTTCGAGCTGAACGAGGAATTCGCCGGCAAGCGCCTGCTGGGCGCCGCCACCAAGGCGGCCAACAAGAAGCTCACGCCTGCCCAGTGCAAGGCCCTGGACCGCGAGGAAACCGTGGCCCTGACGGCGCAGATCGCCGAGTGCCAGAGCATGCTGTATGCGCAGCACAAAAAGAAGGTGCTGCTGGTCCTGCAGGGCATGGATACCTCGGGCAAGGATGGTACGGTCAAGGCCATCTTCAGCAACATCAACCCGATGGGCATCCGCGCCGTGGCGTTCAAGGGCCCCACCGATATCGAACTGGCGCACGATTACCTGTGGCGCGTGCACCAGCACGTGCCCGTCAGGGGCGAGATCGCCATCTTCAACCGCAGCCACTACGAAGATGTGCTGATCACGCGGGTGCAGGACATGATCGACAAAGCCGAATGCCAGCGCCGCTACGCGCAGATCCGCGATTTCGAGCGCATGCTGAGCGAAACGGGCACCGTCATCCTGAAAGTCTTCCTGCATATCTCGAAGGACGAGCAACGGGGACGGCTGCAGGAGCGGCTTGACGATCCCGACCGCCAGTGGAAGTTCGATCCCAACGATATCGCCCAGCGCAAGAAGTGGGATGGCTACCAGCGCGCCTATGAAACGGCGATCCGCGAGACCGATGCCGACCACGCGCCGTGGTACGTGGTGCCATCGAACTCCAAGACGCAGCGCAACCTGGTGGTCGCCTCGCTGCTGCTGGAAACGCTGCAGGGCATGAAGCTGGAATACCCGGCGCCGGACCCGAAACTGTCGTCTTTCAAGGTCGAGTAGAGGTCAGGACAGTTCAGCGCTGTGCCTGCGGAATCGGCCGCGCTGTGGCATAGTATCCCTCGTCGATAATTCAAACCAGACCGGAGATCCATATGCTGCAGTTGAAAGATCCTACCTTGTTGCGTCACCAGGCTTACGTGAATGGAGCCTGGGCGGATGCCGATGGTGGCCAGACGATTAATGTGAGCAATCCCGCCACCGGCGAGCATATCGGCACGGTGCCCCTGATGGGTGCAGCCGAGACGCGCCGCGCCATCGAGGCGGCTAATGCCGCCTGGCCCGCCTGGCGCAAGAAGACGGCCAAGGAACGCGCGGCCGTGCTGCGCCGCTGGCATGACCTGATCCTGGAAAACGCCGACGATCTGGCGCTGATCATGACCACCGAGCAGGGCAAGCCCTTGCCGGAAGCGAAGGGCGAAGTGCAGTTCGGCGCCTCGTTCATCGAGTGGTTTGCCGAAGAAGGCAAGCGCGTCGCTGGCGACACCCTGCAATCGCCGTGGCCAGACCGCCGCCTGGTCATCACCAAGGAGCCGATCGGCGTGTGCGCCGCCATCACGCCGTGGAATTTCCCCGCTGCCATGATCACGCGCAAAGTCGGCCCGGCCCTGGCCGCCGGCTGCCCGATGGTCTTGAAACCAGCCGAAGCCACGCCATTTTCTGCGCTGGCGCTGGCCGTGCTGGCCGAGCGCGCGGGCGTGCCTGCGGGCGTGTTCAGCATCGTCACCGGTGCGCCGAAAGACATCGGCGGCGAAATGACGTCGAACCCCATCGTGCGCAAGCTGACGTTTACGGGCTCGACCCAGGTTGGCCGCCTGCTGGCCGAGCAATGCGCGCCGACGATCAAGAAACTCTCGCTGGAACTGGGCGGCAATGCGCCGTTCATCGTCTTCGACGACGCCGACCTGGATGCGGCCGTGGAAGGCGCCATCGCCTCGAAATACCGCAACGCGGGCCAGACTTGCGTGTGCGCCAACCGCCTGTACGTGCAGGACAGCGTGTATGACGCGTTCGCCGAGAAACTGGTGGCCGCCGTGGCCAAGCTGAAGGTGGGCAATGGCATTGAGGCGGGCGTCACGCAAGGCCCGCTGATCGACGCCAAGGCTGTCGCCAAGGTGGAAGAGCACGTGGCCGATGCCTTGGCCAAGGGCGGTCGCCTGCTGGCCGGCGGCAAGCGCCATGCGCTGGGTAACGGCTTCTTCGAGCCGACCATCATCGCCGACGTGACGAACGACATGCGCGTGGCCACCGAGGAAACCTTCGGCCCGCTGGCGCCGCTGTTCCGCTTCAAGACTGACGATGAAGTGATCGCCCTGGCCAACAACACGGAATTCGGCCTGGCCGCCTATTTCTATTCGCGCGACATCGGCCGCATCTGGCGCGTGGCCGAAGGCCTGGAAACGGGCATGGTCGGCGTCAACACGGGCCTGATCTCGAACGAGATCGCGCCCTTCGGCGGTGTCAAGCAATCGGGCCTGGGCCGTGAAGGGTCGACCTATGGTATCGAAGATTATTTAGTCATTAAATATATCTGCATGGGCGGTATCTAAAGCCGCTTAACGCGAGCCGCGGCGCGATCTAGGATGCTTGATTAAATCTACTGCGCGGCGCGCTTTCCGGCCTGCGATGCTCGCTGTACTAGAGTACAGCTGCGCTTCTTAGCCAGATGGGGGCGCCGAGCCTCGTTGCCGCTCGCTACGATTTTCTCAAGCATCCGTGACGTCTGTTATCGACGGCTGTTGCGAGCCGATCCTAACCTGTCCAGCATGCCCTTGACCGCTTCCATCTGCGTGCCGCTCTTGCGGTAGAAATCCGGGTCGATCGGATTGATGCTGGTGTAGCCCCAGAAATCCCAGCAGCCTTTCGGGTTGTACGGGTAAACGGGGCTCGGTTCGGCCTGCGGATACAGCACGATGATCTTGTTGGCGTCCGCCACCTGGTTGTAGCCGGTGCTCGTATAGAAGCGGTCGCCGATCGCCTGCGTCGTTTGCAGGCAGCCGTGGAACACCACGTGCACGCGGCAGCTCTCGCTGTCGCAGGCTTTCGGGATGTAGGCGTAGCCCGTATTGTTCATGCTGGAGTACGCGTTCTGGATGAAGCTGCGCTGGTTGAAGGCGATCAGCTTGCCCGTCAGGGTGGTCGACGACGGCTGCAGGTCGGGGTACAGGTGCTGCAGGATGTCGCGCGCCTGCACGAAGTCGCAGTCGTTGATGAAGGGCGAGTCCGTCACGGCGCAGGGCTTGTCCTGAGTGTTGTCTGTGATGATGGCATGGCCCGCGCCGACCGTATCGACGAAGCGGATCTGCGCCGCCGGCGTGCCTGCCAGTTGATAGAATTTTCCCACCTGTTCCACCACCGGCCGCGTCACGGTCTGGTCTTGCGTTCCGCTGAACAAATACACGCGCTGGCGTTTCAGGTTGTCCGTGTCGTCGATGAGACGGGCGCGTGCAAAATCGTTCGCCGCGCGCAGCAATTCACTGGCGACAGGCGGCGCCACCTGTGCGCTGCCCGGATTCATGCAGGTGGTCAGGGCATTCGTCAGGTAGGGAATGTAGGGAAAGCGGCCCGGCTGGCCAGAGCAGAAATACGGGCCACCGGCGATGATGCCGGCGCCGGCCACCGTGGCCGAGTAGGCGACGGCAAATTGCGCCGCCATGAAGCCGCCCGAGGACAGGCCCGATACGGTGGTCTGGCTCAGGTCGGCCTGGTAGGCGGGCAGGGCGGCGGCATCCTTGCTCGCGGCGGGCTTGACGGCTTTGGCGGCCGTGGCGGCGTGCGCGCTTGCTGGCGCCAGGACGAGCAGGCTGGCGGCCAGCAGGGTGGTGGGTAGTGCGGTCAGGTGCGCGGTCAGGTGCGGGAAGGACATGGTGACTCCACAAGGCAAGGGCAGGAAGGCCGAGCATAGGTAAAAAAACTGTGCGTTGGGCAAGTACTGCACTGTCGTTGATGTCGCTCAAGCTATTGCTGTTGTTGTGGCCCGCCTGCGCGTGCGCGGTGTTTGACATAGAATGGTTTTTTTTCGTTCAACCATGGTGCCCCTCATGTCCAAGACCCTTGCCCAGCTGTTTGCACTGACCACCCTTGCCGCCGGCGCCAGCCTGGCCATGCCGGCGCATGCCGCCAACACCGCACCAGCTGCCACCGCGCCAGCGGCCTGTCCCGCCATCCTCAAGCAGACCTTCAACCGCCTGCAGGATGAAACGCCGCAAAACCTGTGCCAGTACGCGGGGAAGGTCGTGCTGGTGGTGAATACGGCCAGTTATTGTGGTTTTACCAATCAATACGAAGGGCTCGAAGCGCTGTACGCCAAGTACGGCAGCAAGGGCCTGGTGGTACTGGGCTTTCCGTCGAACGATTTCGGCAAGCAGGAACCTGGCAACAGCAAGGAAATCGCCGATTTCTGCTATAACACCTATGGCGTGAAGTTCCCCATGTTCGCCAAATCGGCGGTTTCCGGTCCCGCGCCGAATCCGCTGTACGTGGACCTGATCAAGCAGACGGGCAAGACGCCGGCCTGGAATTTCCATAAATACCTGATCGACCGCCACGGTAAAGTGGTGGAAAGCTTCCCCAGCAAGGTGACGCCGGACGACAAGAAACTCGTTGGCGCAGTGGAAAAAGCACTGGCGCTGTAAGTTGCCGACACACAAGCAGGCCTGCGCGCCTGCTTTTTTTTAATGCCGCGCTTGTCGTCTTGGCATCATTGTCCTAAGCTGGTTGTTCGCGTTTGTCACAACAAAGGAGAAAATCATGGCGTATGTCGATGGATTTGTGGTGCCCGTACCGAAAGCCAAGCTCGATGCCTACCTGGCCATGTCGCGGGCCTGCGGCGCTGTCTGGCGCGAACACGGCGCGCTGGAATTTCGCGAATGCGTGGGCGACGATGTCAAGCCAGGCAAGCTGACCTCGTTCCCGCAGGCGGTGGACTTGCAGGATGGCGAAGTGGTGGTGTTTTCATGGATTGTGTATGAGTCGCGCGCCAAACGCGATGAAATCAACGACAAGGTCATGCAAGACCCGCGCCTGGCCGAGATGATGGACCCGGCCAAGTTGCCGTTCGATGGCAAGCGGATGATATACGGTGGCTATGAAATGCGGATAGATGCTTAAAGGATAAGCTTGGCCGGCAACGCGCCGCGCAGCGCATTGCACACGACGATCGCCTCGGCCCGCGCCAGCATGGGACGCGTGATGATGGTTTCCTGCGCATCCCAGGCGGGATCGGCCAGCATGGCCGCGCGCTGCACGCCGGGCAGCAAGCCGCAGGACAGGGGCGGCGTGTGCCAGTGGCCGTCCAGCTTCACGAAGACATTGCTGCGCCCGCCCTCCGTCAGCTCGCCCCGTTCGTTAAAGAACAGCATGTCGAAGCCGCCTTGCGCCTCGGCCGCGCGCCAGGCTGCATCGTAGCGCGCGCGCACGCTGCTCTTGTGGCGCAGGAACAGGTCGTCCGCTGTGGTGGCGTCGGGTGCCAGCAAAATGTTCACGGTCTCCGGCAAGGTGCTGAGCGCACCGCTTTGCACGGTGAACTGGCCATCCTGGCGCAGCGCCAGGCGCAGGCGGAAGGGCGCATCGTCGGGGTGCGCCGCGCAAGCCGCCTGCAGCGCGGCGCGGGCGGCCTGCGCATCCCAGATAAAACCGAAGTAGGCGCAGGAAGCGGCCAGGCGCGCCAGGTGGCGTTCCTGCTGGCGGCAGCCATCGTTGCGGCTGGCGTGCAGGGTTTCGAACAGTTCGAAGTCGTTCGTGAGGCCCGTGAGGAAGCGGGCCTTGAGCTGGCATTCCGCAAATTCATCGTGCGGGTCGCTGTCGAGCACGATTCCGGCGCCCACGCCCATTTCGCCGCGCCGCATGCCGCCAGGGCCAGCCGCTTGCAGGGCCAAGGTGCGGATCGGTACGGACATGCAGAAGTCGCCCACCGCGTGCGCGGCACCGGCGGCTGGCGGATCGAACCAGCCGATGGCGCCCGTATAGATGCCGCGTGGTGCGGGTTCCAGTTCGGCGATGATTTCCATGGTGCGGCGTTTCGGCGCGCCCGTGATCGAGCCGCAGGGATACAAGGCCTGGAAGATGTCGGCCAGGCTGGCATCTTCGCGCAAGCGCGCCTGCACGGTGGAGGTCATTTGCAGCACGCTGCTGTAGCGCGTCACCTGGAACAGGGCCGGTACCTTGACCGAGCCCGTGGCGGCGATGCGGCCGATGTCGTTGCGCAGCAGGTCGACGATCATCAGGTTTTCCGCGCGATTCTTCGGATCATTGGCCAGGGCCCTGGCGCGGTGCGCATTTTCTTCCGCCTGTTCGGCAGGAGCGGCTGGCGCCGTGCCTTTCATGGGACGCGCCATCAATTCGCCTTGCGCATGGCGCACGAACAGCTCCGGCGACAGCGACAGCAGGGCGCCGCCATCGGGTAGCATCAGCAGCGCGCCGTACGGCACGGGCTGGCGCGCGCGCAGCCGCGCATACAGGGCCAGGGGCGAACCGAAGGCGTCGAAGCGCAAACGATAGGTGTAGTTGACCTGGTAGGTGTCGCCAGCCACGATGTAGTCGTGGATGCGCTGCAGCGCGCGCGTGAATTCGGCTTGATCCACATTTGCGTGGATAGCGGCCACGCCGGCCGGCGCGCTATCCACGCGTGCGTCCAGCCACTGCTGCACCTCGTCTTGCGACAGCTGGGTGCAATGCTCAAAGACGAGCACTTGCGCCAGTGGCGGCGCGCCGGGGCCGGCCGCGCGCGGCGGCATGGCCAGCAAGTGCGCGCCCAACTCGTAGCTGCACACGCTGACGGCGTACTGGCCGCGTTTTAAAGCCGCTTGCAGCCCTTCGAGCAGGGCTGGCCACCCGTTACCCTCGGTGCACTGCAAGACCGCCGCCAGGCCCGTGTACAGGCGCGAACCGGCGCCAGGTGTGCTGGCGTCGTCGAGCAGGGCGAAACAGTCGGTATGCATGGGGACAGCCGCGGTGGTGACTTACCCCAGCAGCATGGCGATTTGCAGCGCCGCGTCCTGGGATGGATTGATCTTGAAGCCGCTCTTGGCGTAGCGGTGCCAGCGTCCGATGACGAAGCTGACGATCAGGGTGGCGCGCGCCGCCACTTCGCTTTCCTTGCCATGGCCTTCGGCGGCGGCCACGCGCAAGGCCTGCTTGAGCGCCAGTTCCACGCGGTCGTAGAACTGGTTCATGCGCACTTGCAGGCGCTCGTCCTCATTCACCAGCGCATCGCCGATCAGCACGCGCGTCATGCCCGGATTGCTGATGGCGAAATTGAGCAGCATGCCGACGATGTCGCGCGTCTGCGTCATGCCGTCGCTGTGCTTTTCCGCGATCTGGTTGATCAGGCCGAAAACGCTCGACTCGATGAATTCGATCAGTCCTTCGAACATTTGCGCCTTGCTGGCGAAATGGCGGTACAGGGCCGCTTCCGACACGGCCAGTCTGGCCGCCAGTGCGGCAGTGGTGATCTTTTCGCCTTTCGGCTGCTCCAGCATTGCGGCGAGGGCCTGAAGAATTTGTAGCCTGCGTTGGCCCGGCGGTGTGCTTGCCATATTTTCTCTTGTCGTTAAAAAAAAGCTGTCTTGATGGGGCGTTCCGTCACCGCCGCTAGCGGTGCGGCTTCCGGCGTCAACCGGAAGCCCAGGAGTCCCCTTCAGCGCAGACGGTGAAGGCGGCGTGCCAAATGCCGGACAGATTTTACTTTGACATCGACGTAAGCGGGGCGATTTAACGCTCTGGGCAGCTTTGCCACGCCGATCGGATCGGCCATTTTCAGGTATTGCGTGACCCAGGCCGTGCGCAAGCCCAGTCTTTTTGCGCCCTTCAGGTTGGCCAGGGTGTCTTCCACCAGGATGCAGCGGCCAGGGCGGATCTGGTGCTTGCGCATCAGTTTGCGCAGCATCAGGGTCGATGGCTTGGGCCGCAGCTGGCGGTGCACATGCATCGCCTCGATGGCGATGTGGTGTGAAAAGTGCTGGCGCAGGCCCAGATGGCGCATCACGTCGCTCGAGTAGCGCAGCGGCGCGTTGGTGAGTAAAATTTTACGGCCAGGCAGGCGTTTGAGTAAAGCCCCCAGCCCCCGCTCGGCGCGTATCATGGCGCGCAAATCGTCGAACGCGTGCGTCTCGTGGAGGAAGTGCGCTGCCTGCACCTGATGGTGCTTGACCATGCCCAGCAAGGTGGCGCCATAGCGGCGCCAGTAGGCCGCGCGCGCCGCATTGACGATGGCGTCGTCGGCCGGCGTCACGCCATCGCCCAGTACGCGGGCAATATACGTGTTCATATTGGCCGTGATGGTGGGGAAGATGGCGTGCGAGGCATTGTGCAGCGTGTTGTCGAGGTCAAACAGCCAGACCGGCGACGAGCGGTTAAGATGGGACACAGGCACAGGCGTCTTTAGGCAAGATGATAAGCAAGATGAAAAGTTCAACAATCAGGAAAACCATGCGAAGCCAGATTATAGTGATGTTTTGCGGATTATTCTTGCTGCCGTTGCCGGCGGCCTTGGCGGAAGCGGCGCCCGTGGCGCAAAACCGGGGCGCCCTGTTCAGGGTGCAGGACGCGGGCCACACCCTGTATTTGTTCGGCACCATTCACGTCGGCGCCCCCGACTTTTATCCGCTCGAGCCGACGGTGATGCAGGCATTGGAAGGCGCCGGGGCACTGGCGCTGGAGATCGATCCCGGCGCCGACCCGCGCGCCGCCCTGGGCGCCGTGCTGAAATACGGCATGGAGGCGCCGGGCAGCCAAGTGCCGGCCGACTGCCGCCAGACCCTGGCGCCGCGTCTGGCGCCGTTGTTGCAAAAATACGGTATAGCGCCCGAAGCGGTGGCGCCGATGAAACCGTGGATGCTGGCCAGCATGCTGGCCATCGGCGAGTTTTCCACGCTCGGCTACCGCTCCGACCTGGCCGTCGACAATTATCTGTCGCAGCAAGCCAAGGCACGCAAGATCCCTGTGGTGGAACTCGAATCGATGGAAGGCCAGCTGGCGCTGTTTGGCGCCATGACGCCGCTTGACCAGTGCCGCTTCCTGGAAGACGGCGTGGCCTCGATCGAAGACCAGGAACAAAACCAGGAAGCGCGCGAGATCGCCAACGCCTGGCGCACGGCCGACGCGGCCGCCTTCGACAAGCTGGCCGCCAAAGCGGCGACAGACCCCTCGTTTTCCGCGCAGTTCGTGCAAAAGGTGTTGTTAGATGGCCGCAACCCGGCCCTGGCCGACGGCATCGCCAAGCTGCTGGCGCGCGAAAAGCACAGCCTGGCCGCCATCGGCGTGCTGCACCTGGTCGGAACGAAAAGCGTGCCGGATCTGCTGCGCAAGAAAGGTTTGAAGGTGGAGCGGGTGTATTGAAAGGCGGAGTAAATGCGGGCTACAGATAGCAGAGCAGATGGAAAAATGTTCAGGGCAAGGCGGACTGACGAAGACAGTACGCATGTACGGCGAGGAAGGACAACGCCGCCATGGACAGTTTTTCAGCTGCGGGGAAAGGATACTGGTGCCCTTGACGTGGATCGAACACGTGGCCTCTCCCTTACCAAGGGAGTGCTCTACCACTGAGCTACAAGGGCAAATTAAAAGCGGCGCCAGGTGATCTGCGCCGCCAAACTACTCGCTGTGATGCATTGCGATTTTTTTAGTGCGAACGGATCATAGTACCAAAAGCCTGCTCGGTCAACACTTCCAGCAATAATGAGTGTTCGATGCGGCCATCGATGATGTGCACCGTGTTCACGCCGGACTTGGCGGCGTCGAGCGCGGACGAGATCTTCGGCAGCATGCCGCCCGAGATCGTGCCATCGGCGAACATCTCGTCGATTTCACGCGCCGACAGGTCGGTCACCAGGTTGCCCTGCTTGTCCTGGACGCCGGCGATGTTGGTCATCATGATCAGCTTTTCCGCTTTCAGGATTTCCGCGATCTTGCCGGCTACCACGTCGGCGTTGATGTTGTAAGCCTGGCCATCCTGGCCGAAACCGATAGGCGAAATGATGGGAATGAAGGCATCGTCCTGCAGCGCCTTGACGACGGCCGGGTTGATCGCATCGATCTCGCCGACAAAGCCGATGTCGAGGAATTCGCCCGGATGTTCGCGGTCCGGCATCTGCATCTTGCGCGCGCGGATCAAGCCGCCATCCTTGCCCGTCAGGCCGACAGCCTGGCCGCCGTAATGGTTGATCAGCATGACGATATCCTGCTGCACTTCGCCGCCCAGCACCCACTCCACCACTTCCATGGTTTCTTCATCGGTGATACGCATGCCTTGCACGAAGGTGCCTTGCTTGCCGATTTTTTTCAGCGCGTTGTCGATCTGCGGTCCGCCGCCGTGCACCACCACCGGGTTCATGCCGACCAGCTTGAGCAGGATGACGTCGCGCGCGAAGCCGTGCTTCAGGCGTTCGTCCGTCATGGCATTGCCACCGTATTTGATGACGATGGTCTTGCCATGGAAATTGCGAATGTAGGGAAGGGCCTCGGCCAGAATCTGCGCCTTGATTTGTGGCGACACCGCCGTCAAGTCGTCATTCATGTCCAGGTTCAAGTTAGCTAGTTGATTCATGGCGAGTCCGGAAAATAGATTTGTGCGATTTTACAGGGAAGAAGAAAATCCTGGAGGCATTATAGGGCGATCTTGTTGTATTTTCCCTGATGATCCTATAGTCTGGCCCGATATGTCCCCCAGCCAGCCTTTTTACTGCCAGTTACATCTGCGTCGCACTCCGGTGCAGCATGACACACACTTGCCAATTCAAACACAGCCATGAGCGTATGCACTCTCTGTGGCGCCACCTTCCAGTGTGGCCAGACTGACCCGCAGGCCAGCGGACCATGCTGGTGCGTGGCCCTGCCGCCCGCCGTGCCCGTGCCCGGTAGCGCCGCCGTGGGCTGCTGGTGCCCCGCCTGCCTGCAACAGCGCATCGCCGCCGTGACGCCCCCGGCGGCAACGCCGGCCAGATAAACGCATCGGCGCGCCTTTTCCTTTGCAAAAGACCTTGCCTATTGTAGGGGAATACGGTCAGACTTCGATTTTTAAGAATTTCTTATAGGAAAGTTATGCGCTTCAGGGATATCCGCATCGGCGTGCGCATCAATGCCGGTTATGCCATTTTGATCGTGCTGATGCTGGTCGTCATCGTCCTGGCCGGTAGCCGCATCTATGCCATCCGCGCCGAGACCGACGATATCCTGCAGCGCGACTGGGTCGCCGCCAAGGCCACCAGCAAGATCCATGGGCTGGCGCGCGAGGCGGCCACGCGCATCAGCAACTTGCCGAACCAGCGTGAATTGGCACGGCGCCAGGCGAACCAGGCGCGCCTGGAAGCGATCAAGCAAGGCATCGATGAACAGGTGCGCATCCTCGATGGTCTCGATGCGCGGCCGCAAGAACGGCGCCTGCTGGAACAGATGCACCTGGCACGCAGCGACTACTATGTTTCGCTCAAGACGATCTTCGAACTGGTCGAGCGCGGCGAGGATGCTGCCGCGGAGCTGGCCATGCAGACGCAGACCTTGCCGGTGCTGGAAAAAGTGCTGCTGTATGTGGGCCAGCTCGATGATTTGCAGCAGCAACTGATACGCGACAGCGCGGCCAGGATACGCAACGATATCGATACGTCGCTGATTCTGATGGGCGGTATCGGGCTGGCAGCCCTGTTGATCGGCCTGGCCTTTGCCTGGTCGGCGCGCTCGATCACGCGTCCGCTGGGCGAGGCGGTGGCGATCGCCACGCGCGTGGCCAAAGGCGACTTCAGTTCTGTCATCGAAGTGACGTCGCGCGATGAGACGGGCGAATTGCTGCAGGCGCTGAAAAACATGAGTACCAACCTGGCCGTCGAGCAGGATCTGCGGCATGCCGTCGAAGTGGCCGAGGATGCGACCAAGATGAAGTCGGACTTCCTGGCCAATATGTCGCACGAGATCCGCACGCCGATGAACGGCATCATCGGCATGACCCACCTGGCGCTGCAGACGGAGCTCACCTCGACCCAGCGCAATTACCTGGAAAAGGTCGAGTCGGCGTCGAAGAACCTGCTGGCCATCATCGACGACATCCTCGATTTCTCGAAGATCGAGGCGGGCAAGATGGCCTTTGAAAAAGTCGATTTTTTCCTCGAGGACGTACTGGCGCAGATCGCCGACCTGTCCGTGATGCGTGCCCAGGACAAGGGGCTCGAACTGTTGTTCGACATCGCCCCCGACGTGCCGAACGCCTTGCAGGGCGATCCGCTGCGCCTGGGCCAGGTGCTGATCAACCTGACCAACAATGCCATCAAATTTACGGACAAGGGCGAGATCGTCGTCAGCATCCGCTTGCAGCAGCTGGAAGAACATGCGGCGGTGCTGCGCGTGGATGTGCGCGACACGGGTATCGGCCTGACGCCGCCCCAGCGCAGCAAATTGTTCCAGGCATTTACCCAGGCCGACACCTCCACCACGCGCCACCATGGCGGCACCGGCCTGGGGCTGACCATCAGCAAGCGCCTGGTGGAAATGATGGAAGGCGAAATTGACCTGGTCAGCGAAGCGGGCGTGGGCAGTACCTTTTTCTTCACGGCCCGCTTCGGCCTGGCCGCCGTGCCGCGCGACAGCCTGCCAGTGCCGCCGCAGTTCCAGGGCCTGCGCGTGCTGGTGGTCGATGATAACCCCAGCGCGCGTGAAATTTTCGTCAGCATGCTGACGGCGCTCGGTTTCGATGCGCGTGCCGTGTTTGGCGGCGTGCTGGCCATCGGCGCCGTGGCGCAGGCGCGCACCGAGGGGCGCCCGTACGGGCTGGTGCTGATGGACTGGAAAATGCCGGGCATGAACGGCCTCGATACGCTGGCCGGCATCCGTGCCGATGCCGCCGGCATCGATGCGGCGCCGGCCTGTATCATGGTCACGGCCTTCCATCGCGAAGCACTGCTGGAGGCGGCGCGCCAGCGGGAATTGCCGCTCGATGGCGTATTGAACAAGCCGGTCAGCGCCTCGACCCTGCTCGACCAGATATCGTTCGTGTTTGGCGGCGTGACAGGACAGAGCCGCAAGACGCAGCGCCAGAGCAGCTACCGCGACGACGAACGCGCCCTGCGCGGCGCCTGGCTGCTGCTGGTGGAGGACAATGAGGTGAACCAGGAAGTGGCGCAGCATATTCTCAACGACGCCGGCATTCGTGTCGACATTGCGAGCAATGGCGCCATCGCGCTGGCGAAGATCGAGGAAAACGCCTATGACGGCGTGCTGATGGATTGCCAGATGCCGGTGATGGATGGCTACCAGGCCACGCGCAAGCTGCGCCAGGATCCCCGCTATTCGGATTTGCCCGTGATCGCCATGACGGCCAATGCCATGGTCGGCGACAAGGAAAAATGCCTGGACGCCGGCATGAACGATTTCATCGCCAAGCCGATCGACGTGGCGCAGCTGTTCGGTACCCTGGCGCGCTGGATCGCGCCGGCTGCGCCGCAGGAAATGACGGTGGTGGTGGCGCAGCCGGAAGCGGAGCTGCCCGTGATCGCTGGCCTGAAAATGGCGGAGGCCATGCGGCGCGTGGGCGGCAATGCCACTTTGATGCGAAAATTGCTGGATCGTTTTGTGGAAACCCAATTCGATGCCATGCAGCGCATCGTCGCCGCCATCGAGAACAATCAGCTCGAGACGGCAATCCGGGAAGCGCATACCCTGAAGGGCCTGGCCGGCAATATCGGCGCCGGTGGCCTGGCCGACAGCGCGGCGCGGGTCGAGCATTTGCTCAGCCTGGGATCGCATGACGGCTTGCCGCAGGCGCTGGCGGCCTGCACTCTGGCGCTCGACGAACTGGTACCGAAGATCGTGCTGGCCATGCAGTCGCGCAGCAATGTGCCCGAGCCAGGCAGCACCGTGGTGGCAGCGGTGGACCGGGTACACCTGGAGGCGGGCTTGCGCGAACTGTCGCAACTGCTGCAGCAGGACGATGCGCAGGCCGTCAAGCATCTCGATGGCATCGGTCCCGTGCTGGTCGCAGCCGGGCAGGCGGAACATGCGCGCCAGTTGAAGCGCATGCTGGGACAATACGATTTCGAAGGTGCGCTGGCGCAGCTGGGCGAGGTGGCCGATGCGCTGGAGCTGAGACTGTGACAAGGATAACTATGCAGAGCGAAGGACGGGCATGAGAGCGTCAGCAAGCAAGCCAACCATCCTGGTAGTCGACGACACGCCAGACAATATCGACCTGTTGCGCGCAGTGCTGGAAGACGATTACCGGACCAAGATCGCCGTCAATGGCGAGCGTGCCCTGAAAATCGCCGCCGGCGGCGACCAGCCCGATCTGATCCTGCTCGACATCATGATGCCGGGCATGAGTGGCTACGATGTGTGCCGCGCGCTGAAGGCCGATCCCGCCACGGCCGGCATACCCGTGATTTTTGTGACCGCCATGAGCGAAGTGGCCGACGAGCAGCTGGGCCTGGCCCTGGGCGCCGTCGACTACATCACCAAGCCGATTTCGGCGCCCATCGTGCTGGCCCGTATCAAGACCCAGCTGGCGATGAAGCAGATGCAGGATTTTTTGCGCGACCAGAATCATTACCTGGAAACGGAAGTGGAGCGCCGGGTGCAGGAAGTGGCGGCGCTGCAGGACGTCACGATACACGCCATGGCGTCGCTGGCCGAGACGCGCGACAGCGAGACGGGCAACCATATCCGCCGCACCTCGCACTACCTGAAAGCATTGGCCGAGAAAGTGCGCGGCCTGCCGCGTTTCCGCGATTTTTTGACGGACAAGAATATCGAACTGCTGTTCAAGACGGCGCCGCTGCACGATATCGGCAAGGTGGGTATCCCCGACCATATTTTGCTCAAACCGGGGCGTTTCGAGCCGCATGAAATGGCCATCATGAAGACGCACACCACCCTGGGGCGCGACGCCATCCTGGCGGCCGAACACGAGCTGGGCATCGAGGTCGATTTCCTCAAGTACGCGAAAGAGATCGCCTACAGCCACCATGAAAAATGGGATGGCAGCGGTTACCCGCTAGGGTTGGCAGGCGAAGACATCCCGATTTCGGCGCGCCTGATGGCGCTGGCCGACGTGTATGACGCCCTGATCAGCCGACGCATCTACAAGCAGGGCATGGAGCATGCACAGGCCGTGCAGATCATCGTCGAGGGGCGCGGCTCGCACTTTGACGCCGAGATCGTCGACGCCTTCCTGCAGATCCAGGACCAGTTCATCGCCATCTCCCACCGCTATGCCGATGGCGTGTGCGAGATCGCCGACAAGCAGCGGCAGATCGCGCCATACACCGAAAATATCAGCTGAAGGATTAGCTGACGGTCTTGAAGAAGCGCAGCATCTCGCGGCTGGCGTCCGGCCCTTTTCCGTCCGTGTAACTGCCATTATTGCTGCCGCCGGACCAGGCATGGCCTGCGCCGTGGATGACCCAGTGTTCGCCCAGCGGTGAGCCATCGGCCTGGCTGTGCGTGGTGCGCGTGTAGCGGTGGCCATTCGGCACGCTGCCGTCGATGGAGTCGGCCTTGGCCGCCTTGCCGCCCGCCTGGCTGCGCACGCCCTGGGCGATCAGTTCATCGCCATTGCGCGGGTTGACGGTGGTGTCGCGGTCGCCGTGAAAAACGATGATGGGCACGCCGCCCGCCGGCGCCTTGCGCTGGGCATTGGGCATGGCACCGCCCTTCATGGCGGCCAGCGCCGACGGCAAGTCCTGCGCCGAGGCGAAGGGCAGGCCCGAATGCACGCCGACGGCGGCAAACAGGTCGGGGTACAAGGTGCCGACGATGACGGCCATGGCGCCACCCGCCGACAGGCCGGCGACGAACACTTCGCGTTCATTTACCGGGTAGTCGTCGATGACTTGCCGCGCGATGCCGGCGATCAGCGACGGTTCGCCCTGGTCGCGCTGCTGGTCGATGGCATTGAACCAGTTCCAGCAGCGCGAACTGTTGGCACCCTGCGTCTGCGCCGGATAGACGACAAAACATTCCTTTTCTTCGGCCAGCGCATTCATCTGCGTGCCGGCCGCGAAATCGTCGGGATTTTGCGTGCAGCCGTGCAGCATCACGATCAGCGGCATGGCCTGGCCGTGGTAGCTGCTGGGGATATACAGCTTATAGGAGCGCGTGCCCGCATGGTTGCGGTATACGCCGTCGATGAACTGTGCCCCAGCGGGCATCTGCGCCGGCGTGGCGGCCGGCGCGTTGAAACCGGGCGGATGAAAATTCGGCAGCTCGAAGCTGGGCATGTCGAAGCTGTGCTGTCCCAGGCCGGCGGGCACGCCCAGGCGCGCCATGAAATCCTGCGCGAATTCCTGCGCCGCCTGCGCGGGCGTGGGCGGCACCGATGCCGCTTCCGGCGCGGCATCAGTTGGCGGCGCCTCGGCCCGGGCCTGCGCTGGTGATGGCGCCGGTGGTGGATTGATGTCGCGCATCGGCTGCGGTGGCGGCGCTTGCGTGGTTGCTGCCTGCGGCGTCAGGCCAGCGGCAGACAGCGCCTGCTGGATCGCTTCGGTGGCGGCGGCGGGACCGCTGCCCATCAGATTACGGGTCGCTGCGCGCATCTGCGCCAACATGTTGAGAGGTAGTTTCATGACCATCCTTAACGGTGCCGCGCATCGGCCGGGTCATCGCCGCAAACCAATACGCTAGTGAATTCGCCCTGCGAGCGCCGTCTTGACGACGGTGCTGGCGTGCAGGGCACCTAATACGAAAATCGACTCGATGGTGGCCAGTGCCAGTTCCACGGAGACGTCGCTGGCGATGCTGGCCAGTCCCAGCACCTGGATCTGCAGGCGCTGGCCGGCTGCCTGGATCGCTTCCAGGTCGGCGCGCGAATAATGCTGCATGCCCAATACCAGGCTTTTACGGGCGACGGTTTGTTTCACCACGTCGGCGTGGATACCCAGCTGGTTGCGTATGGCCGTACGGATCAGATCCGTACGGTTGGAATAAAATCCCTCCTGGACCAGCAAATCGATCTGCCCCAGGTCGATCAAACCGAGGTTGATCGTGATTTTCTCGGATTCCCCAATTTTGGGCTTGCTGTCTTGCTTGGCCATATCTCTCCAAAAACTCCACGTGGCATCCAATTGCCATCTGCATGGATGGTAGTATAGTTCTGAAATATCTCAAGTCAAGCAGGATCTACTCTGATAATGTTGTAGGACGGGCACCCGCAGAGTGAGAATGGCTGCAAAATAAATTTCTAGAAGATGCTTTTTTGCTCATGCTTTCTCTTAAAAATATATTCACAGAAACATTGCATGGCGAGGCCATCGCCTCACCGACACGGTTTCGCGGCATAATGCAAGCCTTCACGTTTACCGATGCCGCTCCATGATGGTCGCTCCGCCACCTCCGCCACCTCCGCCAGCCGTTCCACTTTCCTTGCCGTCGCCGGTGCCATCGCCCTGCGTCAGCCTGTGCAAGATGAACCGCAACAGCGGCTTGTGCGAAGGCTGCTTGCGCACGCTCGACGAGATCATCGCCTGGAGCAAGGCTGACGACGATTTCAAGCGCGCCGTGTGGGCCGCATTGCCAGGACGCGAATCCCTGCTCGATTTCGAGTCCGACTACTGAGGAAATCCATGCCGCGATCGCCAGCGCTGTTCCCCGATGCCATGCAGGTGTTCGAACGCGGCTGGCTGTCGTCGAATAACATCCTGTTCCAGGGCCGGGACGACACGGCCCTGATCGACAGCGGCTATGTCACGCATGCGCCGCAAACCCTGGCCTTGTTGCGCCATGGCTTGCAAGGGCGACCGCTGCACCGCTTGTTCAACACCCATCTGCACTCCGACCATTGCGGCGGCAACGCGCTGTTGCAAGCCGAGTATGGCTGCCAGACGGCCATTCCCGTCTCGGAAGCGGACAAGGTGCGAGTATGGGATGTCGATGCCCTCAGCTTCCAGGCCACGGGCCAGCAATGCCCGCGCTTCGGCTTTGACGCCACCGTCTCGCCCGGCGACACGTTGACGTTGGCCGACATGGCCTGGCAGGCGCTGGGCGCACCGGGTCACGACCCGCACTCGCTGATTTTTTACTGCGCCGACGAGGGCATCCTGATCTCCGCCGACGCCCTGTGGGAAAACGGCTTTGGCGTGATCTTCCCCGAACTCGACGGCGGCTCCGGCTTTCTGGAAGCGCGCGCCACCCTGGACCTGATCGCCAGCCTGGACGTGCGCGTCGTCATTCCCGGCCACGGGCGGCCGTTCCAGGACGCTGCCGGCGCCCTGCAGCGCGCGTATTCACGTCTCGATTACCTGTCGTCGGACCCCGTGCGCAATGCGCAGAATGCGGTGAAAGTGCTGCTGAAATTTTTGCTGCTGGAGCGTCAGCGCATCGCGCTCGCCGCCATACCGGCCCTACTGCGCGGCATGCCCATCTTCGAAGAGGCCAACCGTCGCTTCCTGCGCCAGGAAGTCGCCGCGCTGGCCGAGTGGGCCGTGTCGCAACTGGTGAGGGCTGCGGCGGCACGGGTCGAGGGTGAGTACTTGCTTAACGAAGGCTGAAGCGGTCAGGCGATAAATTCAGCACGATCGTACTTTTTCTGCACTATAATCAAGCTCAGTGTGTTCCTTATCCCGATCAACTTTCCAGCGAGTCCGCCATGGCATTGCCTGTTGCGTTGCAAAACCTCTCCTTACCCGTTATCGCCTCGCCGATGTTCATCGCCAGCGGCCCGGCCCTCGTCGCGGCGCAGTGCAAGGCCGGTATCGTCGGTTCCTTCCCGGCCCTGAACGCGCGTCCCGCTGAATTGCTTGATACCTGGCTCACGGAGCTGCAGGCCGAACTGGCCGCCTTCCAGGCCGCCAATCCCGATAAAAAAGTGGGACCGATCGCCGTCAACCAGATCGTGCACCAGTCGAACGACCGCCTGGCGCACGATGTGGAAGTGTGCGTGAAACACCGCATTCCCATCATCATTTCCTCGCTGCGCGCGCCGCCCAAGGAAATGCTCGACGCCATCCACAGCTATGGCGGCATCGTGCTGCACGATGTGATCTCGATCCGCCACGCGAAAAAGGCGCTGGAGGCGGGCGTCGATGGCCTGATCCTGGTGGCCAGCGGCGCCGGCGGCCATGCGGGCACCCTGTCGCCGTTCGCGCTGGTGGGCGAAGTGCGCAAATTCTTTGACGGCCCGCTGGCGCTGTCCGGCTCCATCGCCACGGGCGACGCCGTGCTGGCCGCACAGGCCATGGGCGCCGACTTTGCCTACATCGGCTCGCGCTGGCTGGCGACCAAGGAATCGAACGTCAGCGATGGCTACCGCGACGCCATCGTCGAGTCTGCCGCCTCGGACATCGTCTACACGAACTTGTTTACGGGCGTGCACGGCAATTATCTGAAAAAATCGATCGTTGCTGCCGGACTCGATCCGGAAGCCTTGCCCGAAGCGGACAAGAGTTCGATGAATTTTGGCTCCGGCAGCGCCAAGGCCTGGCGCGACATCTGGGGCGCGGGCCAGGGCGTGGGCTTGATGGACGACGTGCCAAGCGTGGAAGAGATGGTGGCGCGCCTGAAGGCCGAATACGATGCGGCGCGCGCGCGGTTGAAGTTGTAACGCTGGTGGTAGTTGTCGGATTACGGCCTTTGGCCTAATCCGACCTACGACCATGGATTCGGTAGGTCGGATTAGCGCGCAGCGCGTAATCCGACAACACCACAATCACTCCTGCTTCAAATCCTCAGGCTTGATAGCCCACAGCCCCGGCAAGTTGCGCCAGTAGCCGTACGCATCCATGCCGAAGCCGACGACGAAGCGGTTCGGGATCACCAGGCCGACGATGTCTGCCTGCACGGGCTTTTTCTTGCCGATGGCTTTGTCGGCAAACACGGCCAGGATGACTTCCGAGGCGCCCATGTCCAGCAAACGCTGCTTGACGTGTGCCAGGGTTTCGCCTTCGTCGAGAATATCGTCGAGCACGATGACGGTGCGGCCCGCCACGTTCGAACGGGGGATGACTTTCCACACCACTTCGCCACCCTTGTCGTCGTCGCCGTAGCGGCTCACATGGATGTAGTCGAATTCGAGCGGAAAGCTCAGTTGCGGCAGCAGGTTGCCCGTAAACACGACGGCGCCGCCCATCACGCCCAGCACCAGCGGGAATTCCTTGGAATCCTCGGCGTTGAAGCGCGTGTTGAGTACATCGGCCATGCGCGTGATCGACGCCTGCACGGTATCTTGGTCGAACAGCAGTTCCGCGTTCTTGATCAGGTCACGGGCACGGTTGTGATGAAATTCTTGCATGGACTCTTGCATGGCGATGAATGGGGCTGGTGATGAATGCGGGTATTATCCCGCAAACGCCATCCGTGCGCTACGCCTAGCTGTAATCGCGCATGTCATCGATGACCTTGCCATCCTGCGCCAGGCTGCCCACGGCCACCAGCACCACGTCGCCGCGCAGCTTGGTCAGTTCGCGGATCGAGCCGATGATGGCTTCCACGCCGCTGGCGTCCGCCGGATCGTCGACTTCGCAATGCAAAGCCATCTCGTCGTTGGCCATGCGCCCGGACACCACCAGCCGCGCCTTCCTGATTTGCGGATGGCGGCGCGCGATGTCATGCACCTGCGACGGATGCACGAACATGGCGCGCACCTTGGTGGTCTGGTCCGCGCGTCCCATCCAGCCTTTGATGCGCGTATTCGTGCGGCCGCACGGCGAGTCCGGCGCATTGACCAGTACGGCCGACAGATCTCCCGTGGCGAAGCGGATCAGCGGGTAGTCGGCATTGAAGACGGTGACGACGACTTCGCCCACTTCGCCCGGTGCGACGGGAATGCCGCTGCCCGGGTGGACGATTTCGAGCAGGACGTTTTCATCGACGACCATGCCCGGATTGAGCTTGCCATTGCTGGCCGTTTCATAGGCGATGCTGCCGATATCGGCCGAGGCATAGGTCTGGAACACGTGCGGCACGCCGTTCTCGGCAAACCAGCTGCGCAGGGATTCGGGCAAGGCTTCCGCGCCCATCACGGCCTTGGTGACGCTGCTGATGTCGGCGCCCATTTCGCGCGCCTTCTCGATGATCAGTTTTAAAAATGACGGCGTGCCGATATACGTGTCGGGCTTCAGGTCGACCATCGCCTGCACCTGCATTTCCGTCTGGCCGATGCCGGCCGGGATGACGGTGCAGCCGATGCGTGCGGCGCCCCCTTCGACCATGAAGGCGGCCGGCGTGAAGTGATACGAAAAGCAGTTCTGCAGCAAGCCACCGGCGCGCACGCCGGCCGCATACATGGGCCGCGCGAAGCGCCACCAGTCGGGGCCGCGGCCTTCCGGATCGAAGATGGGGCCGGGCGAGACGAAGACGCGCGACAGGGCGTTTTTCGGCGTCGTGTTCAAGCCGCCGAACGGCAGTGCGCCGTGCTGCAATTGTTTCAGGTCGGACTTGCGCGTCACGGGCAGCTGCGCCAGCGCGGCGCGGCTGGTGATGTCGGCCGCGTTGACGCCATCGAGAATGCGGGCCCAGCCCGGCGCCTGTTGCGCGCGCGCGATCAGCTGCGGCAGGCCGGCCATCAATTCGCGTTCGCGCGCTTCGGGGGCGCGTGCTTCCAGACTATCGAGCGTATCGGTCATGTTGCTGATTCTCCAATGTCACGTTGCATTTTTTTCGTCAGCCCCGCAACAATCAGGCTGTATGAGCGCCGCAGCAGGGCGGCCATTTCGTCATCGTCCAGCGCGTCGGGGCTGGCGACCAGCACCCATTTGGCCCGCGCCAGGTAGGGCGCCGGGCGAAAACCGGGACGGTCCGTCAATTCCAGGAAGCGCTCTGCATCGACCTTGAAGCTGATGCCGCGCGTGCTGTGGTCTTCCGCGCCGCACAGGGCGAACAGCTTGCCACCGACGCAAAACGCCAGCACGTTGCTCCACTTGATGTCTTCTGTCGCGCCGGGAAAGCCGCGGCACACTTGCTTCGCCCGTTCCAGGTCCATGACGGCTGCTCCCGTGTCAGGCCAGCCAGCGCTTGCGGCGGCGATAGAACTTCATGTCGCGAAAACTCTTGCGCCCGGCGCTGGAGACGCCCAGATAAAACTCTTTGACGTCTTCGTTGCTGGCCAGGTCCCTAGCAAGTCCTTCCATCACGACTCTGCCGTTTTCCAGGATGTAGCCGAAGTCGGCGTAGCGCAGCGCCACGTTGGTGTTCTGTTCGGCCAGCAGGAACGACACGTTTTCCTTGTGGTTCAGGTCCTTGACGATGCCGAAGATCTCTTCGACGATCTGCGGCGCGATGCCCATCGAGGGTTCGTCCAGTAAGATCATCGACGGCTTGGCCATCAGCGCGCGGCCGATGGCGCACATCTGCTGTTCGCCGCCCGAGGTGTAGCCGGCCTGGCTGCTGCGCCGTGTTTTCAGGCGCGGAAAGTAGTGGTAGACCTTTTCCAGCGCGTCTTTCAGCTCGCCGCGCGACAGGCTGCGCGTGTAGGCGCCTGTCAGCAGGTTTTCCTCGATGGTGAGGTGGCCGAAACAGTGGCGCCCTTCCATCACTTGCGACAGGCCCCGCTTGACCAGCTCATTCGGCGTCAATTGATCCACGCGCTCGCCCTTGAACTGGACTTCGCCCTTGGTGACGTCGCCGCGTTCGCCGCGCAGCAGGGTCGAGATGGTTTTCAGGGTGGTCGACTTGCCGGCGCCGTTGGCGCCCAGCAGTGCCACGATCTTGCCTTGCGGCACTTGCAGCGACACGCCCTTCAGGACCAGGATCACGTGGTCATAGATGACTTCGATATTGTTCACCGACAGGTAGGGCGGCGGGGTGTCTGGTGTTTGCGTGGCAGTGGGTGTCATGGCTGCTTCGTTTTCATGTGATGTTGGTGCTTGTCGGATTACGCCTTTGGCTAATCCGACCTACGTCGTATCGAGGTAGGTCGGATTAGCGCAACGCGCGTAATCCGACACCACTTTGAGAGCCGCTTACTTCATGCACGCCGGCGTGATCTTCTTCTCTTCGGCGTACTTGCCCGACGATTCCTCGACGAGCTTACGCACCAGGGCCTTGTCGCCGACGATCCATTTCGGCGTGATGGCGATCCACTTCTTGCCATCCCACTGCTGCACCTTCACGGCGCCCGAACCTTCATGGTCGTCGCAGCTGGTCTTCACGGTGGGGAACATGCCCAGTGCGCCGACAGCCTTCTGGCGCGCGTCGTCGACGTTCAGGTTTTCCAGGCCCCAGCGCATCTGCTCGCCCGTGACAGGCTTGCCCTTGCCGAATTTTTCCTGCGCCACGCGGATCGCTTCCACCCACAGGATGCCGGCCGTCACGCCGCGCATGTGGTAGACGGAGCCGACGCGCGACTGGTCGGAGAGGTTGCCCTTGCCGGACGCGTAGAGTTTCTTGCGGATGTCGTCCAGCACGGGGTAGTTGCCCGGCGTATTGAACGTCATCGCCGTGTAGCCCTTGGCCGCGTCGCCCGATGGAATCGTGTCTTCTTCGGAGCCGGCCCACCAGACGCCCAGCATTTTGTCGCGCGGGAAGCCGTTGCGCTGCGCCGTCTTGATGGCAACGGAGTTCATCACGCCCCAGCCCCACAGGATCACGTGGTCCGGCTTGGCCTGGCGGATTTGCAGCCATTGCGATTGCTGTTCGCTGCCTGGCGGCGCGACGGGAATTTTCACCAGTTCAAAGCCGTACTGTTTCGACAGCGCTTCGAGCACGGGCAGTGGCTCCTTGCCGAAGGCCGAATCGTGGTACAGGTGGACGATTTTTTTGCCTTTCAGCTTGTCCATGCCGCCATCCTTGTCGCCCAGGTACTTGATCATGGCGGCGGCCTGGCTCCAGTAGCTGGAGATCAGCGGATACACATACGGGAAGACCTTGCCGTTGGCGGCGTCCGAGCGGCCGTAGCCGATCATCGTCATGGGGATCTTGTCCTGCGCCACGCGGTCCAGAATGCCGTAGGCGACGCCGGTGGAGAGGGTTTCGACCAGGGTGGCGCCGCCCTGCTTGGTTTTCAGGCGCTCATAGCATTCGACGCCGCGCGACGGGTTGTATTCGGTTTCGCATTCTTCCCAGCTGATTTTCACGCCATTGACGCCGCCGGCCTGGTTGACCAGGTTGAAGTAGTCGATGGCGCCGCCGTAGAAACCGGAGCCGCCGGCCGCGTAGGGACCCACGCGGTAGGACGGCAGGGCGATGTACTGTTCCTTGTCCTGGGCTTGGGCGCTGCCGGCCATGGTGAGTGCGGCACTGGCGATGGCGGCGGCCAGCATGAGCGATTTGATGTGTTTCATTGTGTGTCTCCTCTTGTTTTATTTGATTTCAAGTCAACCGACATCAGACTGCAAGGTACAAATTTCTAGTGCGGGAAAGGCCACAGGCGCAGTTTCTCTTTCGCGATTTGCCACAGCCTGGCCAGGCCGTGTGGTTCGACGATCAGGAAGAAGATGATCAGCGCGCCGAACACCATCAGTTCCAGATTCGAGGCCACGCTGGTCGGCAATGCCAGGCCGTGCGCGATGGTGTTCAGGAAGACGGGCAGCAGCACGATGAAGGCCGCGCCGAGGAAAGAACCGAGGATCGAACCGACGCCGCCGATGATGATCATGAACAGGATGCGGAAGGACAGGTCCAGGTTGTACGCTTCCGGCTCCACTGTGCCCAGGTAGGCATACGCATACAGGGCACCGGCCACGCCGCAGTAGAACGAGCTGACGGCAAACGCCAGCAGCTTGGTGCGCATCAATCTGAAACCGATCACCTCGGCGGCCATGTCCATGTCGCGCACGGCCATCCACGAGCGGCCCACGTTGGAGCGGATCATGTTCTTGGCCAGCAGCGCCATGCCGGCGACAATCGCCAGTACCAGCAGGTATTTGCTTTGCGGCGTATCGAACTGGTAGCCGAGGATGCTCATTTTCTGTACCGTGATGACGCCCGAGGAGCTGTAGTTGGTCAGGTACGGGATCTTGGTCAGGCACCAGACGACGAAGAACTGCGTCGCCAGGGTGGAGGCGGCCAGGTAAAAGCCGCGGATGCGCAGGGAGGGCAGGCCGAAGGCGATGCCCACCATGGCCGCACACAGGCCACCGAGGATGAACGACACCAGCAGCGGCAGTCCCGGCAGGCGCGCCATGAAGTTATACGAGGCAAAGGCGCCCACGGCCATGAAGGCGGCCGTACCCAGCGACAGCTGGCCCGCGTAACCGGTCAATATGTTCAGACCCAGCGCTGCCAGCGCGAAGATCAGGAAGGGAATCAGGATCGCCGACAGCATGTAGGGCGAGGCAAAATACGGCAGCAGGAAGACGGCGACAAGGAGCGTGGCCGTCAGCGCCAGGCGGTCTTGCCTGATCGGGAAAATCTGGTTGTCAGCCTGGTAGCTGGTCTTGAATTGTCCTGCTTCACGGTAAATCATGGCGTGTCCTTTACTGGCTGTTGGGGTGTTTGTCGGATTACGCCTTCGGCTAATCCGACCTACGATGCTCTTGGGGCCTTATATTCGCCGGATGATCTTCTCGCCGAACAGGCCTTCCGGGCGCACCAGCAGGAACAGCAGGGCCAGCACATACGGGAACCAGCCTTCGATGCCGCCGCCCACCATGGGGCCGAGGTAGACTTCGGCCAGCTTTTCCGAGGCGCCGATGATCAGGCCACCGACGATGGCGCCCGGCACGGAAGTGAAGCCGCCGAGTATCAGCACCGGCAAGGCTTTCAGGGCGATGAAGGTGAGGGCGAACTGCACCCCGTTGCGCGCGCCCCACAGCAAGCCGGCCACCATGGCCACCAGGCCCGCCACGCCCCACACCACGGCCCAGATGCGCTGCAGCGGGATGCCGACCGCCAGCGCCGCCTGGTGGTCATCGGCGACGGCGCGCAGGGCGCGGCCCACCTTGGTTTTCGAAAACAGCAGGGCCAGGCAAATCACCAGCAGCGCGCAGATGCCGGCCGCCACCACGTCGAACTGCGAAATGATGATATTGAAATGCTCCATCAGGAAGGGCATCGGTACGTCTTCGATGGGCAGGTCCAGCTTGTGCACTTGCGAGCCCCACATCAGCTGTGCCAGGCCTTCGATGAAAAAGGTCAGGCCGATGGTGGCCATGAAGAGCGTGATTTCCGGCTGGTTGACGAGCGGGCGCAAGACCACTCTTTCGATCGCCATGCCGAGCACGATCATCGTCACCATCGTCAATGGAATGGCCAGCCATAGCGACAGGCCGAACTTGTCCATGATGCCGACGCAGGTGAGGGCGGCGAAAAACACCATCGCTCCCTGCGCAAAATTGAACACGCCCGAGGCCTTGTAGATCAGCACGAAACCGATCGCCACCAGCGCGTACATGACGCCCGACAGCAGACCGCCGATCAGCACTTCAAAGAAAAAATTGATATTCATACGGTGTCCAATACGTCTTAGTGGGCCACGCCGAGATAGGCGTTGATGACATCCTGGTTGCTGCGCACCTCGTCGGGCGTGCCGTCGCCGATCTTCTTGCCGTAGTCGAGTACCACCACGCGGTCGGAGATATCCATCACCACGCCCATGTCGTGCTCGATCAGCACGATGGTCGTGCCCAGCTGGTCGTTGACGTCGAGGATGAAGCGGCACATGTCCTGCTTTTCTTCCACGTTCATGCCGGCCATCGGTTCATCGAGCAGCAAAATTTCCGGTTCGGCCACCAGCGCGCGGCCCAGTTCCACCCGCTTTTGCAAGCCGTAGGGCAGGCGCCCCACGGGTGTCTTGCGGATGGCCTGGATTTCCAGGAAGTCGATGATCTCTTCGGCCTTCTTGCGGTGCTCGATTTCCTCGCGCCGCGCCGGGCCCCAGTACAGGGCTTGCAGCAGGAAATTCGACTTCATTTTGAGGTTGCGCCCCGTCATGATGTTGTCCAGCACCGTCATGCCTTTGAACAGGGCGATGTTCTGGAAGGTGCGCGCGATGCCGGACTTGGCGGCCGCGTAGCAGTCCATGCCGCGCCGATGTTCGCCCCGGTAGATGATCTCGCCCTGCTGCGGGCGGTACACGCCATTGATCACGTTCAGCATCGAGCTCTTGCCGGCGCCGTTCGGGCCGATGATGGCGCGGATTTCATGCTGTTTGACGTCGAACGAGATGTCGGTCAGCGCCTTCACGCCGCCGAACGACAGCGAGATGTTCTTCAGGTCGAGGATCACGGGGCCGGTCTTGCGGGCCGTGCCGAAATGGGCGTCGGGTTCGTTCATTTGCATCGTGCTGTGCTCCATCATGCGGCCAGGCCCTGGGGCCGATACGTTTTGCTGTCCCAGATCTGCAGGTCGGCGCTGGTCGAGCCAAGGCGGCCATCCTCGAATTTCACCTGGGTCTCGATGTACTGCGTTGCCTTGCCCTCATACAGGGCGGAAATGAGCACCGCGTATTTTTCGGCGATGAATTTGCGGCGCACCTTGCGCGTGCGCGTCAGTTCGTCGTCGTCCGGGTCGAGTTCCTTGTGCAGCACCAGGAAGCGGTGGATCTGCGTGCGGTCCATCAGCGGATCGGTCGCCAGTTCCGCGTTGACCTGCTCGATGCAGTCGCGGATCAAGCCGTAGGTTTCGGTGCGCGCCGCCAGGTCGGTGTAGCCGGCATACGCGATGCCGCGCCGCTCCGACCAGTTGCCCACCGCTTCGATATCGATGTTGATGAAGGCGCATACCTGGTCGCGCGCATGGCCGAAGGCCACCACTTCCTTGATGAAGGGGAAAAACTTGAGCTTGTTTTCGATGTAGTTGGGCGCGAAGATGGCACCGCACGTCAGCTTGCCCACATCGGCTGCGCGGTCGATGATTTTCAGGTGGCCTTCGCTGTCGAACACGCCCGCGTCGCCCGTATGAAAGTAGCCGTCGGCATCGATCACTTCGGCGGTGGCTTCGGGACGCTTGAAGTAGCCGCTCATGGTGGCCGGCGACTTCACCAGCACTTCGCCATTGGCCGCCAGTTTGACTTCCACGCCCGGTGCGGGCAGGCCCACGCTGTCGAACTTGATATTGCCGTCCGGCTGCAGACACACATAGGCGCAGGTTTCGGTGGAACCGTACAATTGCTTCAGATTGACGCCGATGGAACGGTAGAAGCGGAACAGGTCGGGGCCGATGGCGGCGCCGGCCGTGTAGGCGACGCGCACGCGCGACAGTCCCAGCACGTTTTTCAGGGGACCGTAGACCAGCAGCTCGCCCAGCTTGTAGCTGAGGCGATCCGCCAGCGACACGGGCTTGCCATCCAGGATCTGCGCGCCGCAGCGCTTGGCCACGTCCATGAAATGGCTGAACATGTGGCGCTTGATGCTGCTGGCATCTTCCATGCGTATCATCACGCTGGTGAGCATGTTTTCGAACACGCGCGGCGGTGCAAAGTAGCAGGTGGGGCCGATTTCGCGCATGTCGATCATCACCGTGTCGCCCGATTCGGGGCAATTGACGGTGAAGCCGGCCACCATCGCCTGCGCCAGCGAAAACAGGCAGTCGCCCACCCACGCCATGGGCAGATAGGACAGGATGTCTTCGTCGTCGGTGAGCTTGTCGAAGGCCACGCCGCCAACGCCAGCGGCCAGCAGCGCCGTGTGGCTCTGGCACACGCCCTTCGGTTTACCCGTGGTGCCCGAGGTGTACAGGATCACGGCCGAGTCGCTGCCTTGGCCCGCTGCCACGGCGGCGTCGAAGAAGCCCGGATGCTCGCGGTCGTAGGCCCGGCCCAGCACCTGCAGGGCGGCAAAGGATATCAGCTCCGGCTGGCGGTAATGGCGCATGCCCCGTTCATCGTCGTAGGCGATGTGGGCGATGTGCGGATACAGGGCCTTGAGTTCGAGCAGCTTGTCGACCTGCTCCTGGTCTTCGACGATGGCGTAGCGGATTTCCGCATCCTGCAGCACATAGGCCATGTCGGCGGCCGGCGCATCCTGATACAGTGGCACGGGCACGCCGCCCAGGCTTTGTGCTGCCAGCATGGCCCAGTACAGGCGGGGACGGTTGTCGCCGATGATGGCCAGGTTCATGCCGCGCTGGAAGCCGATGGCAGCCAGGCCGCAGGCCAGCGCGCGCACCTCCTCGTTGACCTGGGACCAGGTCCAGGTTTGCCAGATGCCCAGGTGTTTTTCGCGAAAGGCGGGCTTGTCGGATCGTACTGTCCCGTGTTGCAATAAGCGCCGCGGAAAAGTCGGCATCGTTGCTGTGGTAGTCGTTTGCACCAGTGTCTCCCTGTTGCTTGTCTCAGGCTCCACCTCGTTGGATGGCGCTCTGTGTTTTTATGTATAAGGCGTTTGTGCAATGATAGTAGCCTGCGTTAGTTTGCCGAGTTGTCTTTTCGGGGACATTTACCCACTTTTCGATGGTGCATCGCACAATGACCTACCCTGATATCAGTTTGAAGGATGCCGTGCGCGCGGCCAACTGGGCGCAGCTGCTCGATCCCGTGCAAATGGCCCGCGTCGAAGCGGACGTGTTTGAAACCTTCGTGCCGAAAGGCGGTTTTGTCTGCCGCAAGGGCGAGCCGGTGGACAACTGGATCGGCGTCATCAGCGGCATGGTCAAGATGAATAATTTTTCCGCTTCCGGCAAGGCCATGACCTTCATCGGCGTGCCGCCCGGCAGCTGGTTTGGCGAAGGCTCGCTGCTGAAAAGGGAAATCCGCAAATACGACACCATGGCGCTGCGCGACACGCGCGTGGCGCGCCTGCCCGGCGCCACCTTTCACTGGCTGCTGGAAACGAGCCTGCCATTTACGCGGTTCTTGCTGATGCAGCTCAATGAGCGCCTGGGCCAGTTCATCGGCATGGTGGAAAATGAGCGCCTGCTCGACCTGAACACGCGCGTGGCGCGCTGCCTGGCCTCGATGTTCAACTCGCACCTGTATCCTGGCGTCGATACGCTGGTGCAGCTGTCGCAGGAAGAGATCGGCCTGTTGTCCGGCTCTTCGCGCCAGCGCGCCAACCAGGCCTTGCAGGTGCTGGAAAAAAAGGGTTTATTGCGCCTTGATTACGGCGGCATCCGCGTGCTGGACCTGGAAGGCTTGCGCCGCTACGAGGCCGATGATGGCGAATGATGCTTCGATGGACGACGTGCGGCACCTGACGGAGCAGCATTATCAATCGTTCCTGCAGGCGCGCCTGGCCGGCGCCAAGGCGCTGGCGCGGCTCGATGCGGCCATGCTGGCACGCCATGCCCTGCTGCCCATGCCGGTGACCCTGCGCGAACTGGCCCTGCTGCCGCAGCTGCGCGATGCCTCGCTGCTGGCGCTGGCCAGCTCGCCGCACAGCGCTCACTGGAGCCGCGACGACATCGGCGACACGGACCCCGCGCAGGTGCTGGCCGGCGACGCGGCGTATGCCGATTTTTCACGCCGTATCCTGGAAGAGGCGGCGCGCCACCTCGAAGCCATCCATGCCGGACAGCTGCCGTATGTGGCCGATGCGGCCTTCGCCACGGCCGATACCGGCATCCTGGCGCGTGCTGCGCGGGTGGCGTCCTATCGCGATGACGGCTGGTTCGCGCCCGTCATCGCCACCTTGCTGCCGCAAGCGTGTGTGGCGCCCGGCACGGCCAAAAGCGCGCCGTCGCAGTCGCTGGCCATGGCCCTCGGTCATGGGGTGGAAACCATCCCCACGCAGGCAAGCCTGGAAGCCCTGCGCGTGGCGCTGGACCAGGTGCGCCACGCGGGCATCCGTAAGAAACTCGAACGCAACCTGAAACCGGCGGAAAAGGCGTTACGGGCGCGCAGTGCCTTGGCCGGGCTAATCGCGGTATCATAGGCACTTCCCAGCACCGCTCTTTTCGGCCCCATGCAGACACCTGACCAATCCACTCCCGCCTCCCGTTTGTCGCAACTGCGCAGCGCCATGCGCGCGCAGCACATCGACGCCTGTATCGTGCCCTCGGCCGACCCGCACCTGTCCGAGTACCTGCCGGCGCGCTGGCAGGGCCGCGAGTGGCTGTCGGGCTTTACGGGGTCGGTCGGCACCCTGGTCGTGACGCAGGATGTTGCCGGCGTGTGGACCGATGGCCGCTACTGGGAGCAGGCGGAAACGGAACTGGCCGGCAGCGGCATCGTCCTGAAGAAAATCCCGTCCGGCGCCAGCGTGCTGTATATCGACTGGCTGGGCGAGACCATGCAGCCGGGGCAGACGGTAGCCGTCGATGGCGCCGTGCTGGGCCTGGCCAATGCGCGCCTGCTGCAGCAGGCGCTGGGCGAGCAAGTGACCCTGCGCACGGATATCGATCTGCTGCAAGCCGTCTGGCCAGAGCGCCCGGCCATGCCCGCCGCGCCCGTGGTTGAACACGCGGCGGCGTATCCATCGCTGTCGCGTATTGAAAAACTGGCGGCCCTGCGCGCCAGCATGGCGGCGCACGGCGCCAGCCACCACGTCATTTCCACCCTCGACGATATCGCTTGGCTGTTCAACCTGCGCGGCGCCGACGTCAGTTACAACCCTGTCTTCCTCGCGCATGCGCTGGTGGGGCCGGAGCGCGCCACCCTGTTCGTCGCCGACGGCAAGCTGCCCGCCGCCCTGCGCGCTACCCTGGAAAGCGAAGGCGTGGACGTGGCCGCGTATGACCGTACTGCGGCCGTGCTGGCCGCGCTGCCGGCTGGCGCCACCTTGCTGCTGGACCCGCGCCGCATCACGTTCGGCACGCGCCAGGCCGTGGCCGAGGGCGTGCGGGTGGTCGAAGCCATCAATCCCACCACCCTGGCCAAGTCGCGCAAGACGCAGAGCGAAGCGGCGCACGTGCGCGCCGCCATGCAGCAGGATGGCGCCGCGCTGTGCGAATTTTTCAGCTGGTTAGACAGCACCCTGGCCGACCCGCAACGCGCACCGTTGACGGAAATCGGCGTCGACGAACACCTGACGGCATGCCGCGCGCGCCGCGCGCACTTTGTCAGCCCCAGTTTCGGCACCATCGCCGGCTTCAATGCGCATGGCGCCATCATGCATTACCACGCCCATGCGGATTCGGCCGCCACCATCGAAGGCGACGGCTTGCTGCTGATCGATTCGGGCGGCCAGTACCTGGGCGGCACCACGGATATCACGCGCGTGGTCCCCGTCGGCACGATCACCGCCGAGCACAAGCGCGATTTCACGCTGGTCTTGCGCAGCATGATCGCCCTGTCGCGCGCGCAGTTCCCGCGCGGCGTGAAGTCGCCCATGCTCGATGCGATTGCCCGCGCACCGCTGTGGGCCGAGGGCATCGACTTTGGCCACGGCACGGGCCACGGCGTGGGGTTTTTCCTGAACGTCCATGAAGGCCCGCAATCGATTTCCCAGTCCGCCATGCCGGAGCCGCAGACGGCCATGGAGATCGGCATGATCACTTCCATCGAACCGGGCATTTATCGCCCTGGCCAGTGGGGTATCCGTATCGAGAATCTGGTATTGAACGTTCCCGCAGGGACGACGCAGTTCGGGGAATTCCTGCGCTTCGAAACATTGACCTTGTGCCCGATCGATACGCGCTGCGTCGAGCGCTCGCTGTTGCGCGACGACGAGGCGGCCTGGCTCAACGATTACCACGCCACCGTGCGCGCACGTCTGGCGCCGCACCTGACCGGCGACGCGCTGGCGTGGCTGGAACAGCGCACGGGAGCCATCTGATGCGTTCGACCCGCGCCACGTCCGCCATCGAGCGGCTCAAGGAACGCACCGGCCACCGCCTCTACACGATGGCGCGCACGGGCGATGAACTGTTTTTCCTGACCGAAGGCCCCGGCTTGCCGCCCCTGTGCCCGCCGCTGGAACTCGATGCCTTTGTCGCCTTCGTGAATGGACTGGGACCGCAAAAGGCGCGCCGCGTCAGCAAGCTCGATGTGGCGTTTGAAAAGCAGCTGACGAAAAAGCCCTAGATGCCGACCATCGACTTCCTGCGCGCGTATTGGTCGCCGGCCGAGCTGGCAACGAATGGCGTGATTCTGCTGAACCTGTTGGGCGCGTTGCTGCTGGGCTTGCTGGTGGGCTATGAGCGCTCGTATCACGGGCGCGCCGCCGGCATGCGCACGTATGGCCTGGTTTGCATGGCTTCGGCCGCGCTGACGGTGCTGGGTGGCTATCCGGAGTTCTGGTATGGCGGCCATGGCACCATCGTCGGCAGCGACCCGACGCGTATCATCCAGGGTATCGTCACGGGCGTGGGTTTCCTCGGCGCCGGCGTCATCATGCGTGAAGGCTTCAATATCAGCGGCTTGACGACGGCCGCCTCGATCTGGGCCTCGTCCGTGATCGGCATCATGGTCGGCATCGGCTTTTATCTGTCGGCCATGGGCCTGGCCTTCATGTGCGCGATGGCGATGATTTTTCTGTCAAAATTGGAGAACTGGCTGCCGTCGCGCCACGCAGTGGCCATCACCATGCGCTTCAAGCAAGGCTTTGTCCCGCGCGAAGATGCGCTGCGGCGCATGGCTGCCAAGCGCGGCTACGACATCGCCGGCGGCTCGCTGACCATCGGCAGCACCGACGGCATGCAGGAATGGCGCTTTGTCGCCATCGCGCATGGCAAGAACACGGGCGCCAGCCTGTCGGCCATGTCGGCCGAACTGGCCGCCTTCGAAGGTATCGCCGGCTTCCAGCTGTCGCACGCACGCAACTGAAAAGGATGGACATGGATGCACAGGCCCAAGACGTACTCGATTTCTGGTTCCTGCCGCCGGATAACCCAGACTATGGCCAGGCGCGCGTGGAATGGTTCCGCAAGGATGACGGCTTCGACGCGCAGATACGCGCGCGTTTCGGCGCCCTGATCGATGTCGCCATCGAGGGCGGCTTGCGCGCGTGGGATGCGACGCCGCACGGCGCACTGGCGCGCCTCATCGTGCTCGATCAGTTGACGCGCAATGTCTATCGGGGCACGCCGCGCGCCTTTGCCGGCGATGCCCAGGCGCTGGCGCTGGCCGTCGCCCTGACGCAGGCGGCGCAGGACCAGCTGCTGCCACCGATGCTGCGCGCTTTTGCCTACCTGCCGTTCGAACATGCGGAAGACCTGGCCATGCAGGCGCGCGCCGTCGAATTGTTCCAGCTGCTGTCGCAGGCGCAGCCCGGCTTTGAGGGCATGCTCGATTATGCCGAGCGGCACCAGGAAGTGATCGCCCGCTTTGGCCGTTTCCCGCACCGCAACGCCATCCTGGGGCGCGCTTCCACGCCGCAAGAGGTGGAATTCCTGCGCCAGCCGGGATCGAGTTTTTAGAAAATCATCATGAATGTCACTTTGAATATCATCGGCGCCGGCCACGTGGGCCGCGTGCTGGGCCGTCTGTTCGCCGGCATGGAAGGTGTCGCCGTGCAGGACGTGCTGACACGCTCGATGGCCTCGGCGCAAGCGGCCGTCGCTTTCATCGGCGCCGGCACGCCCGTCGCCAGCTATGCGGCCCTGCGCCACGCCGACGTCACCATGCTGGCCGTCTCCGACGACCAGATCGGCCCGGCCTGCGCGGCGCTGGTGGCCGAGGGACGCCAGGCGGGCGCCATCGTGTTTCACTGCAGCGGCGCGCTGGCGTCGAACGTGCTGCTGGCGGCCACGCAGGCCGGCGCGTCGGTGGCCAGCGCGCACCCGATCCGCAGCTTTGCCGACCCGCAGCAGGTGGCCGCCACCTTTGACGGCACGTTTTGCGGCGTCGAAGGCGATCCGCTGGCGCTGGCCTTCCTCACGCCGGCCTTGCATGCCATCGGCGCGCGCCCCGTGCCCATCGACCCGGCCGCCAAGACCCTGTATCACGCCGCTGCCGTGTTTGCCAGCAATTACCTGGTGACGGTGCTCGACGCCGCCCTGCGCGCCTATCAGGCAGCCGGCATTGCCGAGCCGGTGGCGCGCGAGCTGGCCCAGCCTTTGGTGATGGAAGCGGTGGCCAATGTGTTCCGCCTGGGCGCCGCGCCCGCCCTGTCCGGCCCCATCGCACGGGGCGACTCGGCCACCGTGCAACGCCAGCAACTGGCGGTGCAAAGCTGGGATGCCGCCACGGGCGAGTTGTACCGGGCGCTGGTGGCGCCCACGCAAGACCTGGCCAGGCGCAAGCGCGGGGGATGACTCAGGCGGCGTGCACGCCGTTACGGCCGTGATGCTTGGCCTGGTACAGGGCGCTGTCGGCGCGCGAAAAGAAGGTTGACTCGCTTTCGTCGCGCCGGTATTCGGCCACGCCCAGGCTGATCGTCACCGGTAGCTGCGGCGCGGGCAGGCCGAAATCGTGCCGTTCGACGGCGGCGCGCAGGTTTTCCGCCACGTCCAGCGCCTGCGCCAGGCTGCAGTTATTCAGCAGCACCAGGTATTCCTCGCCGCCCCAGCGCGTGATGACGTCGCTTTCGCGCACGCTGGCGCGCGCCACGTCCGCCACGCCACGGATGACCTTGTCGCCCCACAGGTGGCCGTGGGTATCGTTGACGCGCTTGAAGAAATCGATGTCGAACAGGATGGCCGACATCGGCTGCTCGTTGCGTTTGGACAAGAGCATGGCGCGCTGGAACAGCAATTCCAGCGATTGGCGGTTCAGCAAGCCCGTCAGCGCATCCGTCGAGGCGATGCGTTCGATGCGGCGCTGGTAGCGGTTCACCGTCAACAGGGTCAGCAGCAATACCAGCAGGGTGACGCCAAAGCTGATGGCCAGATTCAGGATGAACACGCCCTGCAGCGACTTGACTTCGTCGCTGACATTCTGCTCGACCACCAGATACCAGCCCAGCTCGGGAATGAAACGCGAGTTGACGAGGATTTGTGCACGGCCCAGCTGGTACGACAGATGCGTCGGTGCGCTCTGGTGGTTGATGATCTGCTCGGCAATGCTGCTCACGCCAGGCAAATTGCGGATGTTGCCGCGACCCTCGCGCATGGTCTTGCCCGCCAGTACCAGGGCACCGGCGCCGTCGACAAAGTAGATGTTGCGGTGGAAGCGCGCCTGGTAGCGGTCGATGATGTGGCTCATGGTGTCCAGGGTCAGGCCGATGCCCGTGGCGCCGATGAACTGGCCATCGTAATCATAAACGCGGTGGTTGATGAAGATGGTCATGCTGTCACGGTTGGCCATGTCCACGTCGACATTGGTTTCATAATCGGTGCTGTCCATGGCGCGCACGCGGTAGTACCAGAGGTCGCGCGTCGCTTCCGGGCTGACGGATTTCAGCGTGCCTTCAGCATAATAATATTTGCTGCTCTTGTCCGAGACGAGAAAGCTGGTGATGGCGCCGTATTTCTTCTTGACCTCGGCCAGGTAGCGCACGATCTGCGCCGGGTTGCTTTCGCCGGCGAGTATCCAGTCGCGCACGAAGGTGTCGTGCGCCATCAGCGACGAGATGAAGACGGGGCGCAGCATGTCCTTCTGGATTTCCGAGTAAATGTTGTCGCCCGTCAGCGGCAAGGTCTGGTCGGCGATGCCATGCTCGATGGCCTGGCGCGAGGCCAGGTAGCTGGCCAGGCTGGTGGCCATGAAGCCCGCCCCCAGGATCAGGGTCAGGAGGATGAGCAGGCGGTACTTGATCGACAGAAGGCGCATGGAGACGTGAAAGTGGCAGGCGGGAAGGCAATCTTTACGCAAGCCAAAAGTATGCAGCAGGCCGGGTATTGGCGCAATGATAACTGGCTTTATTGATAATTTGCGCCGGTATCCGCGACAAGATAACCACGACTTACCAAATAAAAGTACCGATTTGTCGACAAAGATGCAAATTAGCAATAAGATTTGACGATGGGAATCAATGCGCACCGCCCCTGTCTTGCCGTCCGTTTCAGGCGCAGGACACCACGCGCAGGGAGTGTAGTATGTTATTTTTAAAGAGTACGTCTGTCAGCAAGGCCTCCGGCATTTATGAGGTCGACATCGCCGCCAAACCACCGGGCAAGACCTTTGGCATTTTCCTCGCCACCGATCCCGATCATCCACCGCATGCCTTGCTGGGACAATTGAAGGTGCTCGGCTACGAGAACACCTATAGTTCCCCCTACCTGCACAAGGATGGGGGCAAGGTGCTGGATTTGCATTTCCAGAAGGATGGCACGGATATCTTCAAGGGCTGGAAAACCGAGGAGTGCACACTCAACCTGGCGGCCATCACGGTCCTGTTCGAGGAGCACGGCATCACCATCGCGCCGCGCGTCATGTCGATGGCGGAAGCCTACGCTTAAACGCCTATCAAAACCTACTGCGCGTCGGTATAGGCGGCCTGCGATCCTCACTGCCTCGGCGGCCCCGTGCATTCGCACAGCTCCGCTTCTCAGCCACCTCTCCCTTCCGCTCGCTACGGTTTTGTTTGGCGTTTTAAGTAGCGTCAACCCGCCTCCACGCCAATGTGATATAGCGCCCACGGGCAACTGGCGAAACGCTCGGCCAGGGGCAGTGCCGCCACGGCCGCGATGCGGTCGGCATCATGGATAGCCCATAGCGGCCCCAGTCCGCCCAGCGCCATCGCCTGCCCGTCGAGGTGGGTGGCGACCATAAAACGCTGCGCGCGCGCCTGTGCCACCGTCAGCGCCGCCGCATAGCCATCGACGGCGCGCAGCAGCAGGCGCACATCATCTTCCTCCGGGGCGCCCGCCGCCTTCAAGACATCGACCAGCAGCGGCCCGCGCAGGGCATGCGCCTTGCCATCGTATTCCAGGGTGGGGTGGATGGTGCGCGCCGGCAAGTTCGTCAGCGCCGCAAAGTCGAATGCCCGCGCCCGCTCAAAACTGATTTTCTGCTTGTGCATCATCTGGTCGCGCACGGCGTCGAACGGACCCCGGTTGGGTTTGGCGATGCTGCCCGTGATGGTCAGCAAGGCCGGACCGCGCAGGCCGGCGGGCGCCGCCCGGGCGATGGCAGGCAAGGCGGTGGCCGCCATGGCGGCGGCGAGAAACTGGCGTTTGTGCATGCACCTCTCCTGTTCGTCTGAAATTCAAATTGTTCTTAAGTCTATCTTAAGTTCGCTCAACGGGGCGCATTTTGCGCTTATTGTCAGTTTTGAATCTCTGCTTACATCTTGTCACAGTTCTTACGGAATGGAGAAAGACGTAGCTTTTTTCGACTGTTATTGTGTGGTCATCGCACTTCGCTGAACTGCGAATCCAGGCACCATTCACTAATTGAAAGAGAGAACATGATGAAGAAGAAAATCCTGTTTGCAATGATCGCTACGACTACTGCACTGACCGGCATGAGCGCCGCGCACGCCGAAGGCGCCTATGTGGGTGCCGGCGTCACGGGCAATCGCTACAATTTTGATATTCCTGGCGCCACCAGCGCCGATAATCACAGCGGCTACAAGGCCGGCGCCAAGATCTTCGCCGGTTACGATTTCGATAAAACCTGGGCGGTCGAGGGCGGCTATGCCGATTTCGGCAGCAAGGATTACAGCTATGTCACCGGTGCCGGCAACGGTTCCGTGAAAAGCGACTCGCACGGCTACTACCTGGCCGGCAAGGCCAGCATGCCGGTGAGCGAGAAAGTCGGCGTGTTCGGCAAGCTCGGTGTGGCCAAGGTCAAGAATAGCCTGAGCGGCACGGGTCTGTCGACCGGCATCAGCGGCAACGACAAGACGGGCGTGTACGCTTCCGTCGGCGCCCAGTACGCGATCAACGAGAAAGTCTCGCTGACGGCGGAAGTGGAACACTTCGGCAAGAGCGCCGACCAGGGCCGCAAGGCCACGGGCCTCGCTTTAGGCGCACGCTACAATTTCTAATCGCTTAGAAATGTGCTGAAAAAAAAGGCAGTTACCGCGAGGTAACTGCCTTTTTGCATTGCTGCACCCGATTTATACGCTGAGCGGCTTGTAGCGGATACGTTTTGGCTTCGCGCCTTCGTCACCGAGGCGTTTCTTCTTGTCAGCTTCGTATTCCTGATAGTTGCCGTCAAAGAAGGTGACCTGCGAATCGCCTTCGAATGCCAGGATGTGCGTGGCGATACGGTCGAGGAACCAGCGATCATGCGAAATGACCATCACGCTGCCGGCAAATTCCAGCAAGGCGTCTTCCAGCGCGCGCAAGGTTTCCACGTCCAGATCGTTCGACGGTTCATCGAGCAACAGGACGTTGCCGCCCATCAAGAGGGTTTTTGCCAGGTGCAGACGGCCACGTTCACCGCCGGACAGATTGCCGACGATTTTTTGCTGGTCGCCGCCCTTGAAGTTGAAGCGGCCCAGGTAGGCGCGCGACGGCATTTCGAAGCGGCCGACCGTCAACATGTCGGCGCCGCCGCACACGTCCTGGAAGACGGTCTTGCTGTCCGACAGCGAGTCGCCGCGATTCTGGTCGACGATGGACACGCGCGCCGTCTGGCCGATGGCCACTTCGCCGCTGTCCGGCTGTTCCTTGCCGGTAATCATCTTGAACAGGGTCGACTTACCGGCGCCGTTGGGGCCGATGATGCCGACGATGGCGCCTGGTGGTACGGTAAAACTCAGGTTATCGATCAGCAAACGGTCGCCGAACGCTTTCGACACGTTCTTGAACTCGATGACGTCATTGCCCAGGCGTTCGGCCACGGGAATGAAGATTTCCTGCGTTTCGTTGCGCTTCTGGTATTCGTGCTCGGACAGCTCGTTGAAGCGGGCCAGGCGGGCTTTCGACTTGGCCTGGCGCGCTTTCGGGTTCTGGCGCGACCATTCCAATTCCTTCTGCAGCGCCTTCTGGCGCGCCGATTCCGTCGATTCTTCCTGTTTCAGGCGGGCTTGCTTCTGCTCCAGCCAGGTCGAGTAGTTACCTTTCCATGGAATGCCGCTGCCGCGGTCCAGCTCCAGGATCCACTCGGCCGCGTTGTCGAGGAAGTAGCGGTCATGGGTGATGGCCACCACGGTGCCGGGGAAGCGCAGCAGGAATTGTTCCAGCCAGTCGACCGATTCCGCATCCAGATGGTTGGTCGGCTCGTCGAGCAGCAGCATGTCGGGCTTGGACAGCAACAGCTTGCACAGCGCCACGCGGCGCTTTTCACCGCCGGACAGCACGCCGATGCTGGCATCCCAGGGCGGCAGGCGCAGCGCGTCGGCGGCCATTTCCAGCTGCAAATTCAAGTTGCCGCCGTCGGAAGTCGAGATGATCGCTTCCAGGCGTGCCTGTTCCGTGGCCAGGGCGTCGAAATCGGCGTCTTCCTCGGCATACGCGGCGTACACGGCTTCCAGTTTGGCTTGCGCTTCGAATACTTCGCCCAGGCCCGATTCGACTTCCTGGCGCACGGTTTTTTCCGGGTCCAGCTGCGGTTCCTGCGGCAGGTAGCCGATGTTCAGGCCCGGCATCGGCACGGCTTCGCCCTGGATGTCGGTGTCGATGCCGGCCATGATTTTCAGCAGGGTCGATTTGCCGGAGCCGTTCAGGCCCAGCACGCCGATCTTCGCGCCTGGGAAGAAGGAGAGGGAAATATCTTTCAGAATCTGGCGCTTGGGCGGGACGATTTTGCCCACGCGATTCATGGTGTAGACGTAATTTGCCATTAGAAATCTCGGGTGATATACAAAGACGGACAGGATACGGTAAACGCCCGCTTCCGGCCAGCGCTGTACGCTGCCGGAGCGGGTCGGTCAGGCGGCCAGGCGCGCGCGGCGGCTGTTCCACAGCCCTTCGGCCGCGTACAGGCCCAGCGCCGTCCAGATGACCAGGAAGCCCAGCATGCGTTCGGGCGTGAACGATTCGTGGAAGACCCACACGCCGATCAGCAGCTGGCCCGTGGGGGCGATGTATTGTAATAAGCCCAGCACGGCCAGCGGCAGGCGGCGCGCGCCGGCGGCAAACAGCAGCAGGGGGATGGCCGTGATGGGGCCGGACGCCAGCAGCAGCGCGCGCGTGGCGGACGAGTCAGTATTGACGAAGCCGCTCTGGCCGTGCCAGGCCAGCCACAGCATGTAGGCCAGCGCCAGCGGAAACAAAATCAAGGTTTCGAATGACAGGCCTTCCAGCGCACCGAGCGCGGCCGTCTTGCGCAGCAAGCCATAGCCGCCGAAGGTGGCCGCCAGCAGCAGCGCGATCCACGGCACTTGCCCCGCCTGCCAGGTGAGCCAGGCCACGCCGCAGGCGGCCAGGCCGATGGCCAGCCACTGCAGGCGGCGCAAGCGCTCGTGCAGCAGCATAAAGCCCAGCATGACATTGATCAGGGGCGTAATGAAGTAGCCGAGGCTGGCGTCGACCACGTGGCCGTTGTTGACAGCCCAGATATAGATGAACCAGTTGGCGGACAGCAAAAACGCACTGGCGACGAAGCCGGCCACGACCCTGGGCTGCGCTTTCAGGCTGCCCAGCCAGCCCCACTGGCGGCGCACGGTCAGCACGATGCCTAGAAACAACAGAGACCAGACCATGCGGTGCGCCAGGATTTCCTGTGGTGCGATCTCGCCGATGGCATGGAAATACAGGGGAAACAGGCCCCAGCACAGGAAGGCGAGGGAGGCGTACAACATGCCTGGATTCATGATGGGGTTCGCTGGAGAGTAGACAGTCTGTCATTATGGCTGAAAACATCGGGGGCTGCCCGGCGCCGCTGGCGAGGCGTAGAATGGCAACAAATCAATGGCCGCAAGCCCGCGCAGCAAGGCGGAGCGGTACAAAACCACGACTTTGGGGCAGCTGCGGAACCATGCAAAAATACTCTTGCTATTTGCTAATACCTATCATATTGTGCGATGCAACAAAACAAAAACGGGTGCAATCTTGACGTCGGAACATAAAAAAAGCAGCCTGGTCGGCTTGACACTGGCTGCGGTCGGCATCGTCTACGGCGATATCGGCACCAGTCCGCTGTACACCCTGAAGACGGTCTTTGACCCGGCCCACGGGCTGGCAGTGACGCATAACAACCTGCTGGGTATCGTTTCGCTGATCTTCTGGGGCCTGACCCTGATCGTGTCGCTGAAATACGTGACCCTGGTGCTGCGTGCCGACAACCGCGGCGAGGGCGGCATCATGGCCCTGATGGCGCTGGTGCTGTCGTCCGTCAGCAAGTCTTCACGCTGGCATGTGCCGTTGATGGTGATCGGCGTGTTTGGCGCCACCCTGTTCTATGGCGACAGCGTGATCACGCCGGCCATTTCGGTGCTGTCGGCGATCGAAGGCCTGGAAGTGGCCACGCCTGCCTTCAGCCCGTACGTGGTGTGGCTGACGATCGCCGTGCTGGTGGCGCTGTATTCGGTGCAGTCGCACGGTACGGCCGGCATCGGCCGTTTCTTTGCTCCCATCATGGTGATATGGTTTGTCGCGCTCGCCTGTATGGGCGTGATCAACATCATCAAGTCGCCAGGCATCCTGGCCGCCGTCAATCCGCTGCACGCGGTGGCATTCCTGTTGGACAATGGCCGCATCGCCTTCCTGTCGCTGGGCGCCGTGGTGCTGGCACTGACGGGCGCCGAGGCGCTGTACGCGGACATGGGCCACTTCGGCAAGAAGCCGATCCGCATGGCCTGGTTCCTGATCGCCTTTCCCGCGCTGGCGCTGAACTACCTGGGCCAGGGCGGCTTGCTGCTGGCGCACCCGGAAGCCATTTCCAATCCGTTCTACCAGCAGCTGGGCGCCTGGAGCGTGTATCCGCTGGTGATTTTGTCGACCATGGCCACCGTGATCGCATCGCAGGCGACTATTTCCGGCACCTTCTCGATGACCAAGCAAGCCATCGCGCTGGGCTTTTTGCCGCGCATGCGCGTGCGCCACACGTCGGAAAGCGAAATCGGCCAGATTTACATTCCTGCCGTCAACTGGCTGCAGCTGGCCGTCGTGCTGCTGGCCGTCGTCGGTTTTGGCTCGTCGGAAAAGCTGGCCGCCGCCTACGGCATCGCTGTCACCGCCACCATGCTGTCCACCACGATCCTGACCTTCTTCGTCATCCGCTACCGCTGGAAGATGAATTTGCTGCTGTGCTGGGCCGCCACGGGCTTCTTCCTGTTCATCGATGTGAACCTGTTCGCGGCCAGTTCCCTGAAACTGTTCCACGGCGGCTGGTTCCCGCTGTTGCTGGGCGCCGTCCTGTTCATCATCATGCTGACCTGGAAACGGGGCCGCCAGCTGGTGTTCCAGAACCTGGAAAAGCACGCGATCCCGCTCAACGAATTCCTCTCGTCGCTGTTCATCGCGCCGCCGCTGCGCGTGCCCGGCACGGCCATCTTCCTGCGCGGCGAAACGGATGGCGTGCCGCATGCGCTGCTGCATAACTTGCTGCACAACAAGGTGCTGCATGAGCGCGTCATTTTCCTCACCGTATTCATGCATGAAGAGCCGTGGGTGTTGCCATCCGAGCGCGTGCGCGTGGTGGAACTGGGCCACCAGTGCTACCAGGTGAATGTGCATTACGGCTTCAAGGATGAACCGGATATTCCGGCGGCGCTGGCGCAATGCGCCGAGCAGGGACTCGATTTCGAGATGATGGAAACGTCGTTCTTCATCGCGCGCCAGACCATCATCTCCACGCCGGGACATGGCATGATGCCGTGGCGCGAGCACCTGTTCGTCACCATGTCGCGCAATGCGCGCACGGCGGCCGATTACTATCAGATCCCGAGCAACCGGGTGATCGAACTGGGTACGCAGGTGGAAATCTAGATATTGTGACAATGTTGTGTCGACGCAGCATTTAACGCCGAGCTTACGTCTGCTTACAAATGGGCCCGGCGACACCTGTTAAACTCCAGCCCGTACCGGTCCGCACCGTACGGGCCCCAGTCACACACTAATATTTAAAGGGAAACCATGAAATCGGTATTTCAATTGATCGCCACGCTCGCATGTGCCGTGGCCCTGACCGCCTGCGGCGCCGCCGCAAACACGGAAAAGCCGGTCGTGCTCGACCCGAATACGCAAGTGAAAGAACTGCTCATTACCAATCCGGTGGTCGGCACCGGCACGGAGGCGGCAGCGGGCGATACCCTGGATGTGCTCTACACGGGCTGGCTGTATGACGCGAGCAAGCCGGACAACAAGGGCAAGCAGTTCGAGACAAACATGTCTGGCCCGGCTTTGCCTTTCCAGCTGGGCAAGGGTCTCGTGATCCTGGGATGGGACCGCGGCCTGGTCGGCATGAAGGTGGGCGGCACCCGCATCCTGTCCATTCCGTATGACCTCGGTTATGGCAAGGTGGGCAAGCCAACGGCGATTCCTGGCTACGCGGGCTTGCTGTTTGAAGTCAAGCTGATCGGCGTGACGAAAAAGTAAGCACACGCAAGGCAGCTGATACCAGGGGCGATTCCACGGAATCGCCCTTTTTGCTTTGCGGGCCATGTCTGCGTCACGCTGGCGCCAGTTCCTGGAAGTAATACGAGGCGCCGCCCAGATCGGCTGGCGCGTCATATTGCAGCACCTGCGTGCGGCGCAGCGCCACGGGGGCGCTGAAGGCGGGGCCATCGTAGACGAAGGTGTGGAATTCGCCGTTTTCGCCGCAGGCGTCGACGCCGGGCGGCAGGTCGGCGAGGAAGGAAGCGTCGAACTCGCGCCCGCAAAATTCGCGTGGCAGGTGCTGGCCATTGATGCACACGACGATGGCCTTGAAGCCGGCGGCGAGAAATTCGTCGACCAGCGCGCGCCGCGCTTCGCCCCACAGGGGCAGATGTGCCGTCAGGCCGGCCGCGGCGCAGACTTTTTCTTCCCAGTCGCGGTGCGGCTGCAGGTCGATGTCGCCAAACAGGGCGTGCGCTATGCCATCGTCTTTCGCTGTGCGCAGCATGGCGATGAATTGTTCCTCGTAGCTGGCCCAACTGGCGTGATAGCGCTGCAGGCGCGCCCCCAGGCTGGCTGCCTGCGCTTCGAGCAATTCCGGCGGCACGCCGTGCGAGCGCGATTTGCGGCCATCTTCATCCATGGCCGTGATCAGCAGCGGCACGCGCATGCCGGCGTTGCGCGCGCGCCACAGGGCCAGGCAGGAATCCTTGCCGCCGCTCCAGGAAATGAGGGCCGTCGTCATGCTGCCGCCTGCGCCGCGCGCAGCATGTCGACGTGCTGTATGCCGTCTTCGTCGTAGGGCGCGCTGACGGTGACAAAGCCGAACGACTGGTAGAAGCGCTCCAGGTAGTGCTGCGCACCGATGCGAATGGCGTGGCCAGGATGCTGGCGTTCGGCACGCGCGATGCCCTCAAGCAGCAGTTGCTTGCCGGCGCCCGTGCTGCGCGCCTCGGGCGCCGTCAGCACGCGGCCCAGCGACATTTCCACGTACTTGGCGCCGGGCGCCAGCACGCGCAGGTAGGCGGCCAGCCGGCGCTGGCCATCGACCGTTTGCCAGCCCAGCAAGTGCATGGCTTGCTGGTCATGGCCATCGAGGTCCGGGTAAATGCACTGCTGTTCGATGACGAACACGCGCTGGCGCAAGGCCAGCACCTGGTACAAAGCGTGGGGGCCGAGTTCGTCGAAGGTTTGCCATTGCCAGGTGATCATCGCTGTTCCAGGTTGTCAGGGAAAAGCGTCATTTTAAAGCGGCAGATGAAAAAAAACCGCGCTGCCTTTCGGGCAGCGTGGCTTTTGATGTGTAAACCTCTGGCTTACCGCGCCTGACAGAAGCGTAGCGAGCGGCAGTGATTTGTGGCCGAGAAGCGCAACCGTGCTGGAGCACGGTGAGCATCGCCGGCCGCAAAGCGCGACGCGCAGTAGCTTATGTCAGGTGCCATCATACGATGGTCAGGGTAACGTCGATGTTGCCGCGCGTGGCGTTCGAGTACGGGCACACGATGTGGGCGGCGGCGACCAGCGCTTCGGCGGCGGCGCGCTCCATGCCCGGCAGCGAAATTTTCAGTTCCACTTCGATGCCGAAGCCCGTGTCGATGGCGCCGATGCCGACGTTGCCTTCGATGGACAGGTCTGCCGGCAAGGCGATCTTGTCGCGGCCACCGACGAATTTCATGGCGCCGATGAAGCAGGCCGAGTAGCCGGCGGCGAACAGTTGTTCCGGATTGGTGCCTACGGCGCCATTGCCGCCCAGTTCTTTCGGCGTGGTCAGCTTGACGTCCAGCACATTGTCGGACGACACGGCACGGCCTTCGCGGCCTCCGGTGGCGGTGGCTTGTGCGCGGTACAGGACTTGTTTGATCGACATGGTGGTTTCCTTGAGTAAATTAAATAGTTAACGACTAAATAGTGTGCTACTTGTTTCATGGGCTAGTGCCCCAGGATGCCCGTCTGCAGAAGCGATTGCCGGCGTCCATGTGCTCAATATATATCGTGCACTATTTAATTGCAAGCGATTTTATTTTCGGGCGACGCATATTTGTGCTTTATTTTCTTGCCTTTGTCGCCAGTATTGCCCTTCCGTCGCATAATGGCCACCGTCGCCGGGGGCGATGGTTATGCTGGGCCCACTTCACACCCCAAGGAAAAAATCATGACTAGCCTCTTCTTTATCCTGCGCATCACCTTGGCCACGATGCTCACTTACATCATCGCCATGGCGATTCTGGTCGAGAATTTTCTGCGCTATATCTTCGGGCATACGGAAGGCTTTTTTGTCATCGTCGGCGCGCTGCTGGCCAGCGCCGTCATCACGAATGCGTTTTCGCATGTGCGGCGCGTGCGCCTGATCGCCGGCACCGTCAATGCCGGCACGCTGTCGAGCCGCCAGCGGCGCCAGATCGAGATCCCGTTCGAGGCGGGCGAGGTATTCGACATGATCGACGCGGCCATCCGCGAACTGCCGGGCAGCGAAGTGGTCGAAAGCGCGCGCGACAGCCTGCAGGTGCAGGCTAGAGTGCGCCGCGCGGCGCCGTACACGCACACGGGCTTGCCCCGCATGCGTCTGCTGGGTTTTCTGGAGCCGCGGCCGAACCAGATCCTCGCCACCGTTACGCCAAATGGCGAGGCGGGCAGCGTGACCCTGATCTGCGAGCCGGCGCGCAATGCCTGGACCGACTGGTTCCTCGTCGACCATGGCAGCAACCTGGAAAACGCGGAAGCGGTGACCCGGGCGATGACGCGCCGCGTGGCGCAGCGCCGCCGCGGCGAGCAGGCCGAGGCACGTCAGACGGTGACGGAAAAGGAACTCACGGTGGCCAAGCTGAGCCTGCTGCATGCGCAGGTCGAGCCGCACTTCCTGTACAACACCCTGGCCAGCGCGCAGCTGCTCACGCGCAGCGACCCCGTGCGCGCCGACGAGATGCTGGGCAATCTGATTTTGTACCTGCGCCATTCGCTGCCGCGCACGGAGCAAGCCATGTCGACCCTGGGCACGGAGCTGGAACGGGCGCGCGCCTACCTCGATATTTTGAAAATCCGCATGGGCGCACGCCTGAACCTGCAGATTGAGGTACCACAATACCTGCGCCAGGCAGAGCTGCCGCCGATGATGCTGCAAACCCTGGTGGAAAACGCCATCAAGCATGGCCTGGAGCCGAAGAGCGGCGGCGGCACCATCTGGATCATGGCGCGCAGCGGCGATGGCACGGTGATCGTCACGGTGGCCGACGACGGCAAGGGTTTCAGCGACGACGGCGCCGGTACGGGCATTGGTTTACGCAATGTGCGCGAACGCCTGCGCCTGACCTACGGCAATGCCGCCGCGTTTGCCATAGTCGCCAATTTCCCCGATGGTGTGACGGCCACCATCACGGTGCCTGACAGCACGGCGCAAGGAGTGTCGTATGGATGAAACCTTGAGCGGCATGACCTGCGTCATCGCCGAAGATGAAAGCCTGCTGCGCGATGCGCTGGTGGCCCTGCTGACCGAAGAGTGGCCGTCACTGCGCATCGTCGCCGCCTGCGACGACGGCGGCACGGCGCTCGACGCCATCGCCACCCTGCGACCCGACGTTGCCTTCCTGGATATCCGCATGCCGGGTTTGACGGGGCTGGAAGTGGCCGCTGGCGCGCTCGACGCCAGCCCCGCCACCCAGGTGGTGTTCGTCACCGCCTACGACCAGTACGCGATCGATGCCTTCGACAAGGGCGCCGTCGATTACTTGTTGAAACCCATCGCCCGCGAGCGCCTGCAAGCGACCTTGCAGCGCCTGCAGGCGCGGGCCGGCAAGGGAACGGTGGGCGACGGCGCGCTGGCTGGCTTGCTGCAGCAATTGAGCCGCGCCTTGCCGGCGGCGGCCAAGTCGCCGCCGCTGGTGTGGCTGACGGCCAGCAGCGGCAAGGATACGCGCCTGATCATGGTGGAAGACATCGCCTACTTTCAGTCCGATACCAAGTACACGGCCGTCATGACGGCGGACGGCGAGGCGCTGCTGCGCAAGCCGATCCGCGAACTGCTCGACGTGCTCGATCCGGCCATTTTCAAGCAGATTCACCGTTCCACCATCGTCAACATGAAGATGGTGGCGTCGGTCACGCGCGACGAAGTGGGACGCGGTGTGTTGCGCCTGAAAACGCGGCCGGAAACCCTGGCCGTGAGCCAGCCGTTCATGGCCTTGTTCCGGAATATGTAGAGCTGCTAAAGCCGGGGTCAGACCCTCAACACCGCTAACGCCAGGCTCACCGTCAACGTGGACGGGGGGCTGACCCCAGAATTACTCCGCGGTCTCAAAACCTTCAAGCACATTGACGACATTGATACCCAGTTCCTTCACCGCATAGCCGCCTTCGAGGATGAAGGCGGTGGGCAGGTTCAGATGCGCCAGGCGTTCGCCCACGCGCAGGTAGTCGCCGCTTTGCAGGGCGAAGTGCGACAGCGGGTCGCCGGCGAAGGTGTCGACCCCGAGCGACACCACCAGCGCGTCGGGCGCGTACATATTGATGCGCAGGCAAGCCGTTTCCAGCGCGGCGAACCAGCTGGCCGTGGTGCTGCCGGCCGGCAGCGGCAGGTTGACGTTGTAGCCGAGCCCCGCGCCGCTGCCCGTTTCATCGGCGTGGCCCAGGTAAAACGGGTATTCGCTGCGCGGGTCGGCGTGGATCGAGGCGAACAGCACGTCGCTGCGCGCATAGAAAATGCTCTGCGTGCCGTTGCCGTGGTGATAGTCGATGTCGAGGATGGCGACCTTGCTGGCGCCGTCGTCGAGCAGGTGCTGCGCGGCCAGGGCCGCGTTGTTCAGAAAACAGTAGCCGCCAAAGAAATCGCTGCCCGCATGGTGGCCCGGCGGGCGCGTCAGGGCGAACGTGGCGCGTTCTCCCAGGCGCAGCGCATGCGCCGCGTTGACGGCGCAGTCGGCGCCCGTCTTGGCCGCCGTCCATGTGCCGGCCGTCAGCGGCGTGCCATTGTCCATCGAATACAGGCCCAGCTTGGCCGTGAAGTCGTCCGGTTCGATATCGCTGCGCAAGGTGCGCACGGGCCACACGGATGGCAAGGCATCCTTGTTGGTATTGTCCGGGTCGAGCGCCAGCCAGTCGTGCCAGGCGTGGCGCAGGAAGTGCAGGTAACGGGGCGTGTGGATGCGCTCCAGCGACGTCAGTGGTACACCGTGCGGCGTGACGATGCGGCCCAGGTTGCGCCGTCCCAGTTCGGCCACCACCATGTCGGCCCGTTCGGGCGTTTCGAAGCAGGGTACCATGGTGCCGCGAAATAGCTCGAAGCGGCCCCGGTGCTGGCTGTGCAATTCATTGTAGAAGGTCAGCATCGGGGCGTTTTGTGCAAGGTCAGGTGTGCGAGCACAGGGTGCTGGCGCGGTAGGCGGCGACGAAATCGTCGAAGCTGCCGGCGGGCGCCGCTTCCATGGCGCGCTGCTCGGCCAGCGAGCTGGCGGCCATCGCGTCGAAATACGCGCTTTGTTCCTTGCTTGCTGGCTGCGCGCGGAAGTAGGCGGCGTGGCGTTCGCTCTGGCGCAGGCCGAAGGCGGCAAACGAACCGCCGTTGGCGCGCAGCTCGGCCAAGACCTTGGCCGATGGCGTCGTGTCCGGGTCGGCCAGTTTGACGGCTTGCGCCGCCAGGCTGTCCGCGTGCTGCGTGCCACCGTGGCGCGCGTCGAGCAGCGCTGCCACGGGCGCGATGCGCGCCAGCAATTGCTCGCCCCACGCCTGCAAGCTGATTTCCTCGCCATCGCGGTGCAGGGTCAGGCCCGGCGTGCGGCCTTCCTTGACGGTACGCGCAAAATTGTGCGTGTAGCAGGCGCTTTGCTCGGCAGAAATCGGCGCACTGTCGTCGAGCGCGCAGAACAGCAAAAACGCGTCGAGGAAGCGGCCCGTTTCCAGGCTGATGCCGACCGGTTCGAACGGGTCGACATCCATGCAGCGCACTTCGATGTATTGCACGCCGCGCAGGCACAGGGCCTGGATGGGGCGCTCGCCCGTGCGGATCACGCGCTTCGGGCGGATGGTCGAATAGTATTCATTTTCGATCTGCAGCACATTGGTGGACAATTGAATCCACTCGCCATCCTTCTTCGTGCCCAGCGCCGCATACGGCGGATACGGATCGTTGACGGCATGCGTGAGGGCGCTGACGTAGTCTTCCAGGCTGTTTTCGTGCGGGCGCAGACCCGACTGGGCATCGTTCTGGTAGCCGAGGTCGCTCATGCGCAGGCTGGTGGCATACGGCAGGAACAGGGTGTCGTCGGACAAGGTGTCGAGCTTGTGCGCGCGGCCGCGCAGGAAACCGGCCGACAGCGCCGGCGAAGCGCCGAACAGGTACATCAGCAGCCAGCTGTAGCGGCGGAAATTGCGGATCGTCGCCAGATAGCTTTCCGACTGCACGTCTTTCGGCGAGGCAGCTGCCTGCGTCGGGCTGGCGCTGGTGTCCGGGTTGCTGGCGAGCACTTGCCACAGCTGTTCGTCGAGCGAATAGTTGTAATGGATGCCGGCGATGCATTGCATGGCCTTGCCGTAGCGCAAGGCCAAGCCGCGCCGGTAGACGTGCTTGAGCATGCCCATGTTCGAGCTGCCGTAGTTGGCGATTTCAATTTGTGCTTCGGGCGGCAACTGGCAGGGCATCGACTGGCTCCACAGCAACTCGTCACCGAGGCGGCTGTAGGCGTGGCGGTGCACGGTATCGAGCTTGTCGAGCGTGACGGCGATGTCGCTTTCGGCCGGGGTGATGAATTCGAGCAGCGCTTCGGCGTAGTCGGTGGTGATTTCAGGGTGCGTCAGTGCCGAGCCCAGGGCGGCGGGGTGGGGCGTGGAAGCCAGATGGCCGGCAGGGTCGACGCGCAGGGTTTCACGCTCGATGCCGCGCAAGCCGCCCAGCAGCGCGCGGTTGGCATCTTCGGTCAGCAATGCCAGGCGGCGAGTCAACAGGTTGGGCAATTTGAGCTTCCTTTCTTGTGCAGCATATAAATAATTTGTGCTGAGATTAACCGAATTTTGGCAAATGCGTCGGCGCCGGCCCAAAAAACGCCGCGTCGCCAGCATCCGCCCCGGGCAAGAAGGGCGGCGCTTCGGTCAGGAATGCGCTTGATATTTTAACAAACTGCGGGGGGATCTGGCGCGCCGCCGGGTCAAGCTTTGCGCAGATGGCGGTCAGCCCAGGCGGGCGCCGCTGACGCGCTCGATGCCGGCCAGGTCGCGCCAGCTTTGCACTTTGCTGTAGCCGGCGTCGGCCAGCAAGCCGCGCACGGATACGGCCTGGTCGTAGCCGTGCTCCATCAGCAGCCAGGCGCCCGATGCCAGGTGGCGCCCGGCGCCGGAGACGATGGTGCGCAGGGCCGACAGGCCGTCCGCGTGGTCGGTCAGCGCACCGGCCGGCTCGAAGCGCAAATCGCCTTCGGCCAGGTGGCGGTCGCCGCTGGCGATGTAGGGGGGATTGGAGACGATCAGGTCGAATTTTTCCGTGCCCAGCGCTTCGAACCAGTCGCTGGCCATGAAGGTGATGTTGACGCCGTTGGCGCTGGCGTTGCGGCGCGCCACGGCCAGGGCCGTGCTGCTGACGTCCAGGGCCGTGACGACGGCGTCGGGCCGCGTGTACGCCAGCGCGACGGCGATGGCGCCGCTGCCCGTGCCCATGTCGAGCACCCGTCCGCCGGGCGGCAGGCGCTCGAGCGCCAGTTCCACCAGCACTTCCGTGTCGGGGCGGGGAATCAGCACAGCGTCGTTGACTTCAAATGGCAGGCCGAAGAATTCGCGTTGGCCAACGATGTAGGCGATCGGTTCGCCTTGCAGGCGGCGCGCCAGCAAGCCGGACAGGCGTTCGGTTTCATCGGAAGTGAGCACGCGCTCCGATTGCGTGATCAGCGAGACGCGCGACAAGCCCAGCGCGTGGCCCAGCAGGATGCGGTTGTCGAGCGGATCGAGCAGCGGACGGATTTGCAGCGCGCCGACAGTGCTGCCGGCGGGGATCAGTGTTTCTGGCATGGTGCTTTCAATTATTTCTGACGGCGCAGCAAGGTCCACAGCAGGCCGATGGCGAAGATGGCGAACCAGATGAACGCCCATTGCGGGATCGACAGGCCGAAAAACGGCTCGCCGGCGTTTTCGCAGGCGCCATATGATTCAAACATGAACGGCATGAGTTCAGCCGTGAAGATCTTGTTCAGCGCCGTTTCCACCGGGTCGATGCCGCACGAGAAGCCGGGGTTGGCCAGTACGTACAAATGCTTGGCGCCCACGCCCAGGCCACCCAGGGCCGCCAAGACACCGATGCCGGCGCCGATTTTCGGTTTGTTTGCCGCCGCGCCAGCCAGGCAGGCGATGCCGATGGCGAGGAACAGGTAGCGCTGGATCACGCACAGCGGGCACGGCGCCATGTGCATGGCATGCTGCAAATACATGGCCACGCCCAGCATCAGGAAACACAGGGCGGCGATCAACAGGAGGACGGTGCGTGAATTTTTCATGGGCGACACGGTGAAGTGGATGGAATCGAGCTGGTCATTTTCGCACAAGGCCGGATTTTTATTGCTTAGCCGCTACTTAAAGCTGTCGGCTTACGCGCTGCGCGCTAAGCCGACCTACAAATTGCGGCGTAGGTTGGCGTAGGTCGGCTTAGCGCAGCGTAAGCCGACACAACGGCGCCAGCATTTAATCGCCCAGCGCTGCTAAAAGCTCCGCCTGATGCTCTGCCGCCAGCGCATTCGTCAAGTCCGTCAAATCCCCATCCATGATGAAGTCCAGCTTGTACAAGGTCAGATTGATGCGGTGGTCTGTCAGGCGGCCCTGCGGGAAGTTATAGGTGCGGATGCGCTCGCTGCGGTCGCCCGAGCCGATCAGGCTCTTGCGCGTGGCCGCTTCCTTCGACTGCTGCTCGCGCAGCTGCACGTCCTTGATGCGCGCGGCCAGCACTTTCATCGCTTGCGCCTTGTTCTTGTGCTGGCTGCGGTCATCCTGGCATTCCACCACGATACCGGTCGGCAAGTGGGTGATGCGCACGGCCGAATCGGTCTTGTTGATGTGCTGTCCGCCCGCGCCCGAGGCGCGGTAGGTGTCGATGCGCAGGTCGGCCGGGTTGATGTTGACGTCTTCCACTTCATCGGCCTCGGGCATCACCGCCACCGTGCAGGCGGACGTGTGGATGCGGCCCTGCGTTTCCGTGGCCGGCACGCGCTGCACGCGGTGGCCGCCCGACTCGAATTTCAGCTTCGAATACGCACCATTGCCGACCACGCGCACGATCACTTCGCGGTAGCCGCCCAGGTCGGAGTCGGACGACGACACGAGTTCCACCTGCCAGCGGTTGCGTTCGGCAAAGCGCGAATACATGCGCAATAAATCGCCGGCGAACAGCGCCGATTCATCGCCGCCCGTGCCGGCACGAATTTCCAGGAAGATATTGCGCTCGTCGTTGACATCCTTCGGCAGCAGCATGGTTTGCAATTCGCGTTCCAGGCGCGCCATGGTGGCTTTCGCCGCCTCGATCTCTTCCTGCGCGAATTCCTTCATGTCCGGGTCGCCCAGCATCTCTTGCGCCGTGGAGATATCGTTGCCCGCTTCCTGGTAGGAATGGTACAGCGCCACCAGCGGGCCCAGTTCGGCGTGCTCGCGCGTCATCTTGCGGTAGCTGTCCATGTTCGACGTGGCGTCCGGGTGCATCAGCAGTTCGTCGAGTTCGACCAGGCGGTTCGCCAGTTGATCGAGTTTGCCCAGCATGGATGGTTTCATAGCGATTCGCGGTAAAAGAGTGTAGGGATGGTGCGGGTCCGGCACGCCCGGCAGGCGGGCAGGGGTAGCCGCGCGCGGGCGGCCAGCGGGGCTGCGCTAACGGCGGGGGCGGAACAGTTTCGGCAGCAGGGTGACCAGCTGTTTGCGCTCGTCGCCTTGCGCCTGGTGCAGCGCCTGCTGCGGGCCGTGCAGGAACTTGGCCGTCAAGCCTTTCGACAGCGCTTCGAGCACGGCGTCGATGTCGGCGCCCTTGGCCAGCATCTTGCGCGCCCGTTCCACTTCCATCAGGCGCAGCGCTTCGCTGTTTTCATGCAAATGCTGGATGACGGGCACCATGGCGCGGTCGTCGACCCAGCTCATGAACGATTGCACGCGCGTCTCGATGATGGTCTCGGCTTGCGCCACGGCCGCCTGGCGGCTTTCCAGGCCCGTCTGCACGACCTTGCCCAGGTCGTCGACCGTGTACAGGAAGACGTCGTTCAGGCGGCCCACTTCCGATTCGATGTCGCGCGGCACGGCCAGGTCGACCATGAACATGGGTTTGTGGCGGCGCGCCTTGATGGCGCGCTCGACCAGGCCCAGGCCCAGCAGTGGTAACGATGATGCCGTGCACGAGATGACGATGTCGAACTGGTGCAGCATTTCTGGCAAGTCCGCCAGGCGGATCGCCTTGCCGTTGAAGCGGTGCGCCAGTTCCTCGCCCCGTTCCATGGTGCGGTTGGCAATCGTGATGCTTTTCGGGTTTTGCGCGGCAAAGTGTGTGGCGCACAATTCGATCATTTCGCCGGCGCCGATGAACAGCACGTTCTGCTCGGCGATCTTGTCGAAGATGCGCTGCGACAGGCGCACGGCGGCGGCCGCCATGGACACGCTGTGGGCGCCGATTTCCGTGCTGCTGCGCACTTCCTTGGCGACAGAAAAACTGCGCTGGAACAACTGGTGCAGATACGTGCCCAGGCCGCCCGCCTCGTCGGCCGTGCGGATGGCGTCCTTGATCTGCCCCAGGATCTGCGTTTCGCCCAGCACCATCGAGTCGAGCCCGGAGGCGACGCGGAAGGTGTGGCGCACGGCATCGTGCTGCGGCAGCATATACAAGTGGGGGCGCAGCTCGCTGTAATTGAGCTTGTGATAATCGGCCAGGAAATGCGCGCCCGCGTCGAGCGGGTTCGGCACATGGCTGGCCGCATACAGCTCGGTGCGGTTGCAGGTCGAGAGTATGGCCGCTTCGTCGTTGTCGCGCAGGTCGATGCGCTGGAACCAGGTGCGCGCCGCCATCACCGCCGAACCCAGATGCTCAGGCGCAAACGCCAGCTGTTCGCGGAGCGACACTGGAGCAGTGGTATGGTTGAGGCCGACGGCGAGCAGTTGCATTTCAGGGCTGTTGGGAATTCTTATGCCGACATTATAACGCCTTGTGCCCGCTCTTTGAGCAGTTCGCCTGTTTTCGTCCGGATGCGTGGGCGTCACCCGCCCAGTTTTTCCAGGCGATAGCCATAACTGTAGACGGGCACGAGGCGGTAGCCGTGTTCCGGTTTCAGCTGCAGTTTGTTGCGCACGCGCGAGACGTGGGTATCCATGGTGCGCGAGGGCAGGGCCGTGTCGCGCTGCCACACGGCTTCGTGGATGTAGGCGCGCGACAGGGGACGGCCCATGTTGCGGAAAAACAGCAGCGCCAGGGCGAATTCCTTGTGCGTCACGTCCAGCACTTCGCCATCCTTCAGCAGGCGGCCGGGGCGGGTTTCAAACGTGTAATGACCAAATTGCAAATACTCGGCGCCATTCTGCGACGGGTAGGCCACGCGCAGCAGCGCCTGGGTGCGTAAAGTCAGTTCGCTGCGCCGCAGGGGCTTGATCATGTAGTCGTCGGCACCGGCCGTCATGCCGGCCACCACATCGTCTTCGCCCGAGCTGTTGGTCATAAACAACACGGGCGCCTTCGGCGCCAGTTTTTCCCGGGCACGGCGCAGTACTTCCGCGCCATCCAGATCGCTCACATGCCAGTCAAGGATGAGCATGTCGCAACTGTCCTTGCGCAGTTGCCCCAGCATTTCCTTACCACTCTGAAACTCGTGGCAAGCGTGGCCGGCGGCGGTGAGCACCTGGCAGATCAGTTCTGCCTGACTATGGTCGCTATCGAGTACGGCAATTCGCATAATGGGCTGGAGTGTGTAGCAACAAACAGACGGTCCGCTCTGCTTATCGTAATGTTAAGGAATGCTCAAGTGAAATATAACAGAGATTGCAACTGTGTCCAGTGAAATCGGTGGCCACATTCTTTACGTTACACTTGTTCATCTACCCTCACCGCGGAGAAATGGCAATGACAGACAAGAGCAGTACCGATTGGACTCTGATACCGGCCAGTCATGCCGAAATCGAGCAAGTGCGCGAGCGTTGCCGGCGCCTGGTGCAGCGGCGTGCCGTGATGTCGGCGGGCGCCTCGGCCATTCCCATTCCCGGTATCGACCTGATGTCCGATGTCGGCCTGTTTTCCATGCTGATCAACGATATCAACCACGAATTCGGTCTGACGCCCGAGCAGATCGAGCGCCTCAACCCGCAGTTCAAGATGATGGCCTACCGCGCGGCGGTGGGCATGGGCGGCATGCTGGTGGGAAAACTGGTGTCGCGCGAACTGATCCTCCTGCTGCTCAAGCGCAGTGGCGTCAAGATTGCCACCAAGCAGGTGGCGCGCTTCGTGCCGTTCGCCGGGCAGGCGGTGGCGGCAGTCATCGGCTACGCCGTGTTCCGCCAGATCGGCAACCAGCACGTGAATGCCTGCGCCGCGGTGGCGCAGGAATTGCTCACGGTCAGGCCGGAGTAAAGACCTTAAGCGTCCGGCAGCACCACGTTGACGTCGAGTACCTCCAGGTTGCCCTGGCGGTCCAGCGAGATCTTGATGTCGTCGGCATTGACCTTGGTGTACTTGGAAATGACGGCGATCAATTCCTTGTGCAGGGCGGGCAGGAAGTCCGGACCACCGCGGCCGCTGCGTTCGCGGGCGATGATGATCTGCAGGCGTTCCTTGGCGGCGGTCGCCGTCTTCGGCTTGGGGGGGAACAGGAAAGAAAGCAAGGCCATATCACTTCGCCCCAAAAATGCGCTGGAGTAATCCAGGCTTTTCATAGTTGGTAAAGCGCAACTCGACCTCTTCGCCGAGGAAACGCGAGACCACGTCTTCATAGGCTTGCGCCACGTCCGTGCCCTTGAAATGGATGGCCGGATTGCCCTGGTTCGAGGCGGCCAGCACTTGTTCCGATTCCGGAATGATGCCCACCAGCGGGATGCGCAGGATTTCCTGCACGTCCTGGTAGGACAGCATTTCATCCGATTCCACGCGTTTTGGCGAGTAACGGGTGATCAGCAAATGTTCCTTGACCGGTTCGCCGCCCGTCTGCGCGCGGCGCGACTTCGCTTGCAGGATACCGAGGATGCGGTCCGAATCGCGCACCGACGACACTTCCGGGTTGGTGACGATGATGGCTTCGTCGGCAAATGTCAGCGCCATCAGCGCGCCATGCTCGATGCCGGCCGGCGAATCGCAGATGATGAACTCGAAACCCATGTTGATCAGGTCGTTCAACACGCGTTCCACGCCTTCTTCCGACAAGGCATCCTTGTCGCGCGTTTGCGACGCGGGCAGGATGAACAGGTTGTCGCAGTGCTTGTCCTTGATCAGGGCCTGGTTCAGCGTGGCTTCCTTGTTGATCACATTGATCAGGTCGTAGACGACGCGGCGCTCGCAACCCATGATCAGGTCGAGGTTGCGCAGACCCACGTCAAAATCGAGCACGGCTGTCTTGTGGCCGCGCAGGGCCAGGCCAGTGGAAAAACTGGCGCTAGAGGTCGTCTTGCCGACACCGCCCTTGCCGGACGTCACAACAATAATTCTTGCCACAAATAATCCTTTTCAGATATCTCTTGAATTGTGCAGCTTAAGAGCGGTTCACGGGAGTGACCGGATTGACAGAGTGTATATCGATTCTGTCTCCAGCCAAACGAATTTGCGCCGGTCCGCGTGCCATTTCCGCCGGGAAACCATCCTCGAACGTGCGGTACACGCCGGCGATCGACACCAGTTCCGGTTCCATGGCCAGCGCAAAGATGCGCGCCTGGGCATTGCCCGAGGCGCCGGCCAGCGCGCGGCCATACAGCGAGGAATACACATGGATGCTGCCGTCGGCGATGATTTCGGCGCCATTGTTCACCACGGCGGTGATGATCAGGTCGCAGCCGCGCGCATAAATGCGCTGGCCCGCCCGCACGGGCGTGTCGATCACCATCACTTGCGCTTCGGCGCCCGCCTGGGCGGCCGCCGTGGGCGTATCCTTGGGCGGCGCATCGTCGCGCGTCTTGCCGCTATCGAGGCTCAAGCCTTGTGCCAGGATGGCGTCCTGCATCTCGGCTGGCGCATTGCGCACGGCCACGGCATTCAAGCGGTACTTTTTCAGCAGGGCCACCAGCGAAGCCCAATCGACGGGCATGCCGCCAGGCGGCAAGTCGGCCACGTCCAGCACGGCCAGGTCATCTTCGAAAAAGTCCGCCACGCCTCCCGTCATGTCGCGCAAGGCGGCATCGAGTGCCTGCGTATCGGCGCTATGCACAATGGCGGAAACGGCGACGACGGTGGAAATCTTGATTTCGATAGGCTTCTGCGACGGGCTTTTGGACATAAACATTTATCAAAGTGAAACTGCGGCAGGCCAGATGTTCCGTACGGCAACAATGGGAGCAGTAAATTTCTTGCATTCTACTGCAAAAAAATCAGCATCAGGGGCCTGGCGCGTGCTATTCCGCAGGGCAACAGTGACTTCTTGTCAAAAAACAAGAGCGGCGCCCCGGAAAACCGCTGCGCCGCCCCAAGAGCTGCTGAGAATGCGCCCTGACGGCGCACTTCTGGATCAAGCCGCGCGCATCTGGCGCGCCGCCGCGACCATATTGCGCAACGCCGCTTCCGTTTCCGCCCACCCCCGCGTCTTCAAGCCGCAGTCCGGGTTGACCCATAAATGGGCTGGCGCAATCACGGCACTGGCTTTTTGCAGCAATTTCACCATATCGACGGTCGAGGGGACGCGCGGCGAGTGGATGTCGTACACGCCGGGGCCGATTTCGTTCTGATACTGGAACTGGCCCAAGCCCGTCAGCAACTCCATGTCCGAGCGGCTCGTCTCCAACGTGATGACGTCGGCATCCATGGCGGCGATCTGCGGCAGGATGTCGTTGAACTCGGCATAGCACATGTGCGTGTGGATCTGCGTCGCGTCGCTGACGACGGACGCGGCGATGCGGAAGGCGCGCGTGGCCCAGTCCAGGTAGGCGTCCCACTGACCGCGGCGCAGCGGCAAGCCTTCGCGGATGGCCGGCTCGTCGATCTGGATGATGCCGATGCCGGCCGTTTCCAGGTCTTGCACCTCGTCGCGGAGGGCCAGGGCCAGCTGCAGCGCCGTCGTGGCGCGCGGCTGGTCGTCGCGCACGAACGACCATTGCAAGAGCGTGACGGGGCCCGTCAGCATGCCCTTCATGGGTTTATGCGTCAGGCTTTGCGCGTGCACCGTCCAGGCCACCGTCATGGCGGCCGGGCGCTGCACATCGCCGTAGATGACGGGCGGTTTCACACAGCGCGAGCCGTACGATTGCACCCAGCCCAGGCGCGTGAAGGCGAATCCGTCGAGTTGCTCGCCGAAGTATTCGACCATGTCCTTGCGTTCCGCTTCGCCATGCACCAGCACGTCCAGGCCCAGCGCTTCCTGGCGCCCCACGGCGTGGGCGATTTCGGCGCGCATCTGCTGTTCGTAGTCGGCGCTGGCCAGTTCGCCCCGTTGATGGCTGGCGCGGGCGGCGCGGATGGCCGCCGTCTGCGGGAAGGAGCCGATGGTCGTCGTCGGGAAGTCGGGCAGCTGGAAACGCGCGCGCTGCACGGCCTGGCGCAGCGGGAAGCTGGAATCGCGGCGGTCGACGGTGGGCGTGAGCGCTTGCAGACGCTGCGTGACCGAGGCACGCTGCACGCGGGGGCTGGCGCGCCGCCCGGCGAGGACCAGGCGAGAAATGGCCAATGCGGCCAGCGCGGCGTCATCTGGGTGGCCTTCGAGCGCGCCCTTGAGGACGGCGATTTCCGTCAGTTTCTCCGTGGCAAACGCCAGCCAGCTCTTGATTTCCCCGTCGAGCGCCGTTTCCGCTTCCAGGCTGAACGGCACGTGCAGCAGCGAGCACGACGGCGCAAGCCATAGCTGGCCGTTGCGCCTCGCTGCCAGCGGCTGCAGCACCGCCAGGGCAGCGTCGAGGTCGGTGCGCCAGATATTGCGCCCGTCGACGATGCCGATCGACAAGACTTTATGCGCGGGCAACCAGTCCGTCACGCTGATCAATTCATGCGGCGCGCGGATGCCGTCCACGTGCAGGCCGGCCACGGGCAGGCGGCAGGTCAGGCTGAGGTTTTCTTCCAGCGGCGAGAAATACGTGGCCAGTAAGATATTCACGCCCACCTGGTTCAGCTGCCAGTAAGTGCTCTCAAAAGCGCTGCGCCAGGCGTTGGGCAAGTCCAGGCCCAAAATCGGTTCATCGAGCTGCACCCACGCCACGCCTTGCTGTTTCAGGCGGTCGAGCAGGGCGCCGTACACGGGCAGCAATTGTTCCAGCAGGGCCAGACGCTCGAAGCCCGGCGTCTTTTCCTTGCCCAGCCAGAGGAAGGTGAGGGGGCCGATCAGGGCCGCCTTGACCTGGTGGCCCAGCGCCTGCGCCTCGGCCACTTCCGCCAGCAGGCGCTCGCCAGCCAGCGAAAACTGCGTCTGCGGTGACAATTCGGGCACCAGATAGTGGTAATTGGTGTCAAACCACTTGGTCATTTCCAGCGCGGCAGTTCCTGCGGCGTTGCTATGGTGCGCGTGGCCGCAGTCCGCGTGTTGCGCCTGCGTTGCGTCACCGCGCGCCATGGTGAAATAGCGCGCCAGCGGTGATTGCTCCGGCGTAAAGTGGAAACGCGCCGGTTCGCAGCCCAGCAGCTGGATATGGTTGGCCACCTGATCGTAGAAGGCGAAGTCGCCGACGGTGACGTAATCGAGCCCGGCATCGCGTTGCAAGGCCCAGTGGCGCGCGCGCAGTTGCTGGCCCGTCGCTTCCAGGGCGGCCTCGGACGCCTCGCCACGCCAGTGGCTTTCCAGTGCCAGTTTCAGTTCACGCGCGGCACCGATACGGGGAAAGCCAAGGATGTGGGTACGAATGGTCATGATGTCATCGAGATTTAATGTGAGTGCGCTAGAGTGTGCGGCAACTTGATCTATAATCAAAACGAAACATTTTGCCGAATAACATGAAAATAATTCACGTACAGAATCCATTTCCCCGATGCTAGAAATCCGCCACCTGCGCACCTTGAGTGCCTTGCGTTCGTCCGGCAGCCTGGTACGCGCCGCGCAGCTGCTCAATTTGACCCAGTCGGCGCTGTCGCACCAGATCCGCTTGCTCGAAGAGCGCTACAAGGCGCCCCTGTTCGAACGCAAGTCGATGCCGATCGCGTTTACGGCCACGGGCAGCCGGCTGCTGGAGCTGGCCGACAAGCTGCTGCCCGAGATCGAGCTGGCCGAGCGCGACGTGGCGCGCCTGTCGCAGGGCGACAAGGGGCAGCTGCGCGTGGCGCTCGAATGCCATACCTGCTTCGACTGGCTGATGCCGGTGATGGATGCGTTCCGCCAGCGCTGGCCGGAAGTGGAGATCGACCTGGTGTCGGGCTTTCACAGCGAACCGGCGGACTTGCTGCGCTCGGGCGAGGCCGATCTCGTGATCGGTTCGCCTTACGGCCCCGACTTCACCGTGTTTCCCCTGTTCCGCTTTGAAATGCTGGTGGTGATGGCGCAGAAGCACCGGCTGCAGGCGCAGCGCCGGCTCGTGGCGGCCGACTTTACGGGCGAGACCCTGATCACCTATCCCGTGCCGGAAGAGCGCATCGATCTGATCCGCGAAGTGCTGCGGCCTGCCGGCATCGAGTTTGAACGCCGCACGGCGGAACTGACGGTGGCCGTGCTGCAACTGGTGGCGAGCCGGCGCGGCATCGCCGCCTTGCCGAACTGGGCCATCAAGAATTACGTCGATTACGATTATGTGGTGGCGCGTCCGGTGGGCGAGCATGGCCTGTGGAGCGACTTGTATGTCTCCGTGCCACCGCAGTTGCAGGACAAGGCGTATGTGCGCGATTTCGTCAGCGTGATACGCGAGCAGTGCGCGGCCTCGCTTGACGGTATCAAGTTGTTGTCCTGATCAACGTTGAGTTGGAAACAAACCAACAGCAAAGCTTGATAAATATCAAGGTTTAGCAATGAACCACCGCTTACAGTTGAGCACTGTGCGGCGCAACATGGCGCTGCCTACTCTTTGGGGAGGAACACGATGTTTTCATTTTCCGAGCAATGGGCACTCGCCGGCAAGGCTGTGGTGGAAGCACAATTGATCAGCGCGCAAGCGTATGCCCAGGCCGCCGTCGAGAGCGGCGCCAGCGTGCTGGATTTGCAGCTCGACGCAGCCCGCGCGGCGCTGGCGGCCGCTACGGTGGCGGGCAATCAGCTGCTGTCCGTGAAGGATACGCAAGCGCTGCTGGAACTGTCGCGCACGCAGTCGCAACTGGCCATCGAACGCATCGGTGCATATGGCCGCCAGGCAAAGGATGTTGCCCAAGAAACCCAGGAGAAATTCGACACTGTGACAAAGGGTGAGTTTGCTGCATCGCGTCAAAAATTCGGCGAGCTGATGCAGGTGGTAAAGCAAACGCCCGTGCCCCTGATTATTCCCTTCAATAATTTTCTAAAAACCACTTTCAGCGGCGCCGATGAAGGGTATGATAAAAATAAAAACACGCGTCCCGCTCGTCAAGCGTAGGCGCGTCGTGGCCCGGCAGCGGCTATCCGCCGCGCCAGGCCGCCCGCCGCCACCGCAGGGCAGGCCGCCATCGCTGCCGCCTGCGGTGTGGCGCTGGAACTGTGGCGTATGCCACGCTAGAATGAAACACAGCTTGCTGTGTCTTCCCGGATTCATTGGATTGTATTAACACCTTCACCTTGGCCCTCGTGGCCTGCATATCGGAGAAATAAATGGATGATGTCGTAATCGTGGCCGCCGGCCGTACCGCAGTCGGCAAATTCGGTGGCAGTCTGGCCAAGATTCCTGCGTCCGAACTGGGCGCGCATGTAATCAAGGGCTTGCTGGCACAAACCGGCATCGACCCGAACCTGATCGGCGAAGCGATCCTGGGCCAGGTGCTGACGGCTGCCGTCGGCCAGAACGCCGCACGCCAGGCTGTCATCAAGGCTGGCTTGCCCAGCTCCATCCCGGCATTCACCATCAACAAGGTATGCGGCAGCGGCCTGAAGGCCACGCACCTGGCGGCGCAAGCGATCAAATGCGGCGACGCCAACATCATCATCGCCGGCGGCCAGGAAAACATGAGCGCCTCGCCGCACGCGATGAACGGTTCGCGCGACGGTTTCCGCATGGGCGACTTCAAGATGGTCGACACCATGATCGTCGACGGCCTGTGGGACGTGTACAACCAGTACCACATGGGCATCACGGCGGAAAATGTCGCCAAGAAATACGAAGTGACGCGCGCCGAGCAGGATGAATTCGCGCTGCAGTCGCAACTGAAGGCGGAAGCAGCGCAAAAAGCGGGCAAGTTCAAGGATGAAATCCTGCCGCTGGAAATCGCCAACAAAAAAGGCACCGTGGTCTTCGACAGCGACGAATACATCAAGCCCGGCTCGACCCTGGAATCGCTGACCGGCCTGCGCCCTGCGTTCGCCAAGGACGGTACCGTCACCGCCGGCAATGCTTCCGGCCTGAACGATGGCGCCGCCGCCGTCATCATGATGTCGGCCTCGCAAGCGAAAGAACTGGGCTTGAAGCCGCTGGCACGCATCAAGGCTTACGCCTCGTCGGGCCTGGACCCGGCCGTCATGGGCATGGGCCCTGTCTCGGCTTCGCGTCTGTGCCTGAAAAAAGCCGGCTGGACGCATGAAGAGCTGGACTTGATGGAAATCAATGAAGCGTTTGCCGCGCAAGCGATTGCCGTCAACAAGGAAATGGGCTGGGATACCAGCAAGATCAACGTGAACGGCGGCGCGATTGCCATCGGCCACCCGATCGGCGCCTCCGGCGCGCGCATCCTGGTCACGCTGATCCACGAAATGATCCGCCGCGACGCCAAGAAAGGCCTGGCCGCATTGTGCATCGGCGGCGGCATGGGTGTGGCTCTGGCGATCGAGCGCGACTAAGTAGCTGGCACCGCACCCAAGCTACTGCGCGGCGCGCTTTGCGGCCTGCGATGCTCACCGTGTTGGAACACGGTTGCGCTTCTTAGCCGCAAATCATCGCCGCTCGCTACGCTTGGATGCGGCGCGGTTTGCCGCCGTGATTCAATGGTTGTGGACTGCCTTACCTAAATAATTAACTTTTTAGCAATAGAACGACACTGAGGGGATGAAAAATGGCAAGAGTTGCATTGGTAACTGGTGGCATGGGTGGTCTGGGCGAAGCGGTGTGTTTCAAGCTGGCGGCGCTCGGTTATCGCGTGGTCACGACCTATTCTCCAGGCAATCAGAAGGTCGCGGACTGGCTGGCGACGACCAAGGACATGGGCTATGACTTCAAGGCGTATCCGTGCGACGTGGCCGACTACGATTCGGCCGCTGCCTGCGTGGCTGCCGTGGAAAAGGACATCGGTCCTGTCGACGTGCTGGTGAATAACGCCGGCATCACGCGCGACATGACGTTCAAGAAGATGGACAAGCCGAACTGGGATGCCGTGATGGGCACCAACCTCGACTCCGTTTTCAACATGACCAAGCCTGTCTGCGACGGCATGGTGGAACGCGGCTGGGGCCGCATCATCAATATCTCGTCCGTGAACGGCCAGAAGGGTGCCTTCGGCCAGACCAACTATTCGGCCGCGAAAGCCGGCATGCACGGTTTCACCAAGTCGCTGGCGCTGGAAGTGGCGCGCAAGAACGTCACCGTCAACACCATTTCGCCCGGCTACATCGGCACCAAGATGGTCATGGCAATTCCACAGGAAGTGCTCGACAGCAAAATCATCCCGCAAATTCCGATGGCGCGCCTGGGCAAGCCGGAAGAAGTGGCCGGTCTGGTGGCCTACCTGGCTTCTGATGAAGCCGCGTTCGTCACGGGCGCGAATATTTCGATCAACGGCGGCCAGCACATGTCGTAATCGTTGTTGAGGTAAAACAGAGAGACAGCTGCGGCTGTCTTTTTTTATGCTTGCAAACAAAACAAGGGGAGTGCGGGATTTGCCTTAGAATCAGCATTTCTTCACCGCATCACTCTCCATGCCCCTTGTTCCTGCCTTGCGTCGCGCCAGTGTGGCCGCCATCCTTTTCCTGGGCGCCAGCGCGGCCCAGGCCAGCGTCGCGTTCCACGTCACGGTGACTACCGAGCGCGTCAACAAGCCCGGCGTGAACACCAGCCTGCCCGCGCGCGAGACGCAGGACAGCGACGTCGTGCTGGGCGAACATTTCATCAGCGTGCGCGACGGCCACACCTTGTCCGTGCTCGATTTTGCCACGCGCCGCCGCTACATGATCGATACGGCGGCGTCCACCTACGACACGTATTCGCTGTTCGACGTGGCGGGTTCTCGCGCCGCCGAGCTGCACCACCGGCAGGGGATCGCCGGCATGTTGAAGCTGAGCGGCCTTGAACAGCACGCAACGCCGCCTGTGTATGAGGAACAAGCGTTGTCGGTGCTGGACAACAAGCGGCGAGGACCCTTGCTGCCACAAGTGCTCGACGGCGCCGTACTGTGGTCGCTCGATGAGCAGCCCCTGCTGCGCCTGGATATTGCTGGAAGCCCCGTCAGCGGCGACGATGCGACGGCGTTTGCCCAGTATTTGCGCTACACCTGGGGGTGTCATCCGCTGGTGCTGAAAATGCTGGCCGACGGCAAGCGCATTCCCGCCGCATTCACCTTGCATCACCAGCAGATGGCTGGCAAAGTCGCGCGCCATTTCCGTATCAGCGCCATGACGGCGGGCGCGCCCGCCACGTATTCCCTGGCCGCCTACCGGCCCCGCCCGCTGGCCGCCGATGCACCGGTGCTCGAACGCGTGCTGGCGCAGGCGGCGCGGTTGCCGCCGCTGGGACCCGAGGAGCATCCGGCGCTGCGCGTCGAAGCGGAGCGCCTGTTTGCGGCAGAAAAACCCTTCGAGGCTTTTTTGAGCATGTTGGAAGATCATTTTTCCACGGGGGCGCTGGTCGACAAACTGTCGCCGCAGCAGCAACTGGCCATGCAGGCGTGCCAGCCCATCCATGACTTGACGCGGGCACTGCTGGCCAAGGACAAGGAAGGCATTCAGGCCGCGCTGGCCACCGTGCAGGGCTTGCGCCAGCAGCACGGCCTGGAGCAGCCGGTACTGGCTTTGTTCGAGGGAAATCTGCGCGCCAAACTGGGGCAACGGCAGGCAGCGATGGCCTTGTATCTGCAAGTACTGCAGGCCAAGCCGCACATGGCGGCCGCGTACCAGGACCTGGGCGACGCGCTATACGCGCAATTCGATGCGCCGAACGCCTGGCGCAGCTGGGATGCGGGCCGGGCCATGGCGCCGTCGCTGCGGCAATTTCGCAAGGTCAACGATTTGGAGCGCAGCCTGTTGCACGACTATCCCGCCTTTTTTGCCGGCGGGGCGGCGCTTGCGCCTGACGTTCAACCCAGCACCAGCCGCCCGGCCAGCAAGACGAAGACGGTGGGCAGCACGAACTTGCCGTAAGGCGAAGGTTTGCCGCGCAGGCGGCGCGCCAGGCGCGCGGCCAGCACGGCGTACAGGGCATCGAACAGCAAGCCCACCAGCACCAGGACCGCGCCCAGACGCAGGTATTGCATGCCAACGTGCTCGCTGCCGACGACGAATTGCGGCAGGAACATGCTGCAAAATAGCAGTGCCTTCGGATTGAGCAGATTCGTCAGGAAGCCGCGCACCAGGCTGGCGCGGGCGCCGTGCGCCGTGGCGGGGGCGGTTTCTTCCTGTGCCGTCTTTTTCGACAGGGCCGACTGCAGCAGGCGCAGCGCCAGATACAGCAGATACGCGGCGCCCGCCCATTTGACCCACTGCAAGGCTTGCGGATGCGTGACCATCAATGCCGCCAGGCCCGCGCCCGACAGTGCCACGTGCACGGCGCGCGCGCCGGCGATGCCCAGCGCCGTCACCAGCGCCGTGGCCACGCCGCGCGCGGCGCCCGTCGCCAGCACCAGCGCCATGTCGGGGCCCGGTAATAAAAAGGCGCCGGTCAGTGCCAGCAGGTACATCAGGAAGGTAGAATCGGACATGGTGCAGCTCGGTCACAGGCAAAAAGTAAGGGCGGGAGCAACGGCAGTTTGCCGCATGCTCGCCGGGGCCCATTATGTTCTTGTCGCGATGAAATGTGCTTGCTTTTCCTGCCCTGCATGCCCTAGTATTCGGGTAGATTCCACTCCTATAAAAACAAAAAATAGATGAAAATTTCAGAAGTTAGCCTCGACGCGACCGATTTGCAGATACTCAGGCTGTTGCAGGATGAAGGAAGGCTGTCCAACGCGCGCCTGGCCGAGCGCTTGAAGCTCAGTGAAACCCCCGTCTGGCGCCGCCTGCGCCGCCTGGAAGAGGAAGGCTTTATTACCGGCTACCAGGCTTTGCTCAACCGCAAGAAACTGGGCATCGGCCTGGTGGCATTTGTACGGGTCGTGTTTGCCAACCATGGCGGCGAGCAGCCGTCGCAGTTCGAGCAGGCGATCGCGACGATACCCGAGATATTGTCGTGCCACAATGTGGCGGGCGAAGCCGATTATTTCCTGCAAGTGGTGGCGCGCGACCTGGAAGCGTATGGCGAATTCGTCTCGACGGTGTTGCGCCGCTTGCCCGGCGTGGCGGAAATCCAGTCCAGCCTGTCGATGCGCGAAATCAAGTCGTCGAACCGCCTGCCCTTGCTGCTGGCCTGAGGCGCCGGGGGCACACTATAATTGGAACAATTGCCAGGATTCGTGCCTGGCGCCCCGACTGCCATTCTGAGGACCGCCATGCCCGATTCTTTGTCCCCCCTGTTTCCCGCCCTGACGCCGAACCGGCACGGCATGCTGGCGGTCGATGACATCCACACCATTTACTGGGAAGAGTGCGGCAATCCCGACGGTATTCCCGTGCTGTTCCTGCATGGCGGCCCGGGCGCGGGCCTGTCGCCGCAGCACCGCCGTTTTTTTGACCCGCAGCGCTACCGCGTGATCCTGTTCGACCAGCGCGGCGCCGGCAAGTCCACGCCGCTGGGTGAATGGCGCAACAATACGACGCAGCTGCTGATCGACGATATCGAAGTGCTGCGCGCCCAGTTCGGCATCGATCAATGGCTGGTGTTTGGCGGCTCCTGGGGTTCGACCCTGGCGCTGGCGTATGGCCAGGCGCATCCGGCGGCTTGCCTCGGTTTCGTGCTGCGCGGCATCTTTTTGTGCACGCAGGCGGAAATCGACTGGTTCATCGAAGGCGTACGCTGGTTCTATCCGGAACTGTACGCAGAATTTGCCGCGCCCATTCCGGCAGAGGAGCGGGGTGACTTGCTGGCCGCCTACGTGCAACGCATCCTCAGCAGCGATCCTGCCGTGTACTGGCCTGCCGCGCGCGCCTGGAGCCGCTTCGAGGGCCGCCGCGTGTACCTGATGCCACAGCCGGAAGATGCGCCGAACGATGCGCTGGACCTGGGCGTGGGCAGGCTCGAATCGCATTACATGGCCAATCTCGGTTTCTTCGAGGAAGACCAGCTGATCCGCAACATGGGGCGCATCGCGCACTTGCCGGCCGTCATCGTGCAGGGACGCTACGACGCCATCTGCCCGCCGCTGTCGGCCTACCGCCTGCAGCAGGCCTGGCCCGGCGCGCAGCTCGAGATGATACCGGACGCGGGCCATGGCGCGCTCGAGCACGGTATCGCTTCGGCGCTGGTGCGCGCCACCGAGCGCTTCGTCCCGGGGCGCGGCTTCGCATGACATTTCAACACGCCGGTTGGCAAAGCGGCCAGCCGGTGTGCACCACCTGCTACACTACGGCCTGTGCTGGCGCCAGGATCGGGCGTCGGTGTGAACCCACGACTTTTTATCCATGAACATACAGATCGGCGACATCGGCCATATCATCCAGCTGGCGATTGCGCCGGTTTTCCTGCTGACCGGCATCGGCACCATGCTGGTCGTGCTGACCAACCGCCTGGGCCGCATCATCGACCGCACCCGCGTGCTGGAAGACCGGCTCGACATCGGTTACAACGATTTCTATATGGATGAGTTAGATACGCTGTATACGCGTACCCATCTGATCAATTATTCGATCTCGCTGAGCACGGCCTGCGGTTTCTTCGTCTGCATCATCATCGCCATGCTGTTTCTGGGCGATATCATGAACCTGACGCTGGATAAATACATCGCCGTGTTCTTCGTGCTGGCCGTGATTTGCCTGATCGGTTGCTTCACCTATTTGCTGCGCGAGATTTACCTGGCCGCCACTGCCCAGCGCATCCGGCGCCATATTCGCCCGCCCCGCTAGGCGGGCAGCGCCGCTTTTACCTTCCATATTAAGAACGAGTCAAGCATGCACGATTACAAACGTCCCCCCACCCTGCACCGCTACGGCCAGCGCAGCGAACTCGAGCTGGCGCTGAGCCTGGGCCAGTTCCGTCTGATACCAGCGGGCAATTGCCTGACCCTCAGCTTTTCGCAAGTGTGGGACAAGCACCTGTTCGACCTGTTCGCTCCGGCCGACGCCTGTTTGATCATCCATAACACGGAAGAATTCGGCGAACGCCTGCACCGCGCCGTGCAGCGCACCTTGCCCAGCTGGGCCGGCATCGACGGCGTCGTCGAATACGGCCAGCGCGCGGCCCTGGGCGCGACCTTCACCAAGACGCGCGCCGAAGCGCCCGAGCAGGAATGGCTGTTCGCCTGGCGCTCGATGCAGCCGCAGGCCAGCCTGAACCCCGTCACGGTCAAACTGGGCAGCCTGGAAAATTTCGCGGAAATCCGCGACCGCGATACGTATCTGGCTTGATTTAGCCTGCCTTTTCCGCGTGCTGGCTGTCGATACGCGCCAGCACGGCCGCCATCATGCGCTCGATATCGCCGCGTATCATGGTCGTGCCCAGCATGCCGGGCACATAGAAGCCCGGCATCAGCCGGCTGGAAAAGACGATGCGGGTGCCGCCCGTCTCGGGGATGGGATACAGATTCCAGCGCGATTCGTAATGCCGCATGTCGCCGGAGATCAGGGCGATGTCGATGGCCGTGAACGGCGTTTCCGTGGCCCGCACCACCAGGCGGATGGCGTGGTTCATGAACAGGAAGCGCGCCATGCCCTGCTGCTCGATGATGACTTCATTGCCATTGCGCGACAGCACGCGGCAGGAACTGAGGTCGGGCACGAATTCATGCATGCGCTCGTAGGTGGTCAGGGTCTTCCACACGGACGTCGGCGGCGCCTGCACGCTGCCGCTGGCATCGACTTCATACATGCGCTGCCCGTCGACCTCGATGCGCTTGACCTCGACCTTCAGCTTGTCCAGGCGTATCGCCTGTGCCAGCGCGGTCGCGGGGACGGCGCACAGCATCAGCAGGCAGAGGAAGAGTCGCTTCATGCCACCTAGCCTACGGGAAACTAGCGCCCGGCACAAGCTGTACCCATCGCCGGCGGGCGCGTCCGGCGATTTAGAACTCCCGGTCTAGAGAAATACACTGCGGTAGCCAGCAATGCTTGTTACCGTACGGCCTGCATACCACCATCTATCGGACCGACCATGACTGCCTATCCCCATCTGCTGGCCCCGCTCGACCTGGGTTTTACCTCTTTGCGCAACCGCGTCATCATGGGATCCATGCATACGGGCCTGGAAGACCGGTTCTATCATTATGGCAAGCTGGCCGCCTTTTACCGCGAACGGGCACGCGGTGGCGTCGGGCTGATCGTCACGGGCGGCATCTCGCCGAACCGCCAGGGCTGGCTGCTGCCGTTCGGCGGTACCCTCAATTTCCTCGGCGACGTGCCGAATCACCGCAAGGTGACGCGCGCCGTGCACGAGGAGGGCGGCAAGATCGTCATGCAGATCCTGCATGCGGGCCGCTATGGCTATCAGCCGTTCGTCGTCTCGGCATCGGCGAAAAAATCGCCGATCTCGCCGTTCCGCCCGCGTCCCTTGAGCGAGCGGGGCATCGAGCGCACCATCTGCGACTACGTGCGCTGCGCGCGCCTGGCGCAAAAGGCCGGCTACGATGGCATCGAAGTGATGGGCAGCGAGGGTTATCTGCTGAACCAGTTTCTGTGCGCGCGCACGAATCTTCGCCAGGACCGCTGGGGCGGCACGATCGAGAACCGCATGCGCCTGCCCGTGGAGATCGTGCGCCGCATCCGCGCCGCCGTCGGCCCCAACTTCATCATCATGTACCGCCATTCCCTGCTCGACCTGGTCGAGGGCGGCAATACCTGGGACGATGTGGTGACGGTCGCCAAGGCGCTGGAGCAGGCCGGCGTGACCATTCTCAATACGGGCTTCGGCTGGCATGAGGCAAGGGTGCCCACCATCGTCACCTCGGTGCCGCGCGCCGCCTTCGCCAGTGTGGCGGGCCGCTTGCGCCGCGAAGTGAGCATTCCCGTGGTGGCCTCGAACCGCATCAATATGCCGCATGAAGCCAACGCCATCCTGGAACGCGGCGACTGCGACCTGGTGTCGATGGCGCGACCGTTCCTGGCCGACCCTGACTTTGTCGCCAAGGCCGCTGCAGGCCGCGCCGACGAAATCAACACCTGCATCGGCTGCAACCAGGCGTGTCTCGACCACACCTTTGCCAACAAGCGCGCCAGCTGTCTGGTCAACCCGCGCGCCTGCCATGAAACGGAACTTGTTTACGCGAAAAAGGCCGTGCCGCGCCGGGTGGCCGTCGTCGGCGCCGGGCCGGCCGGCCTGTCGGCCGCCTGCGTGGCCGCCGAATGCGGGCACGAGGTGACCCTGTTCGACAGCAGCGACAGCGTGGGCGGCCAGTTCAAGGTGGCCATGCAGATACCGGGCAAGGAAGAATTTACGGAAACCATCCGCTACTTTGCCCGTCGGCTGGCGCTGCTGGAAGTCAAGGTGCGCCTGGGCCAGCGCGTGACGCGCGAGCAATTGCTGGCCGGCGGCTATGACGACGTCATCGTCGCTACCGGCATCAAGGTGCGCCTGCCGGCCATTCCCGGTATCGAGCATCCGAAAGTGCTGTCGTATCTGGATGTGCTGCAAGCCAAGAAGCCCGTGGGCGCGCGCGTGGCCATCATCGGCGCGGGCGGCATCGGCTTCGATGTGGGCGAGTATTTGCTGCACGACCCGGCGCACCCGCTGCCGCAATCCGTGGCGACGTGGGCGGGCGAGTGGGGCGTGGACTTGAATGCAGCGAGCGGCGGCGGTCTGGTGCCGCCGGTGGCGCCTGCACCCGTGCGGCAGATTTTCCTGTTGCAGCGCAAGACGTCGAAAGTGGGCGCGGGCCTGGGCAAGACCTCGGGCTGGGTGCACCGCGCGGCCCTGGCGAGAAACGGCGTGGCCATGCTGGCCGGCGTGAGCTACGACAAGATCGACGCGCAGGGTTTGCACATCACCGTGGGCGGCGAGCAGCGCCTGCTGGCGGTGGACAACGTGGTCATCTGCGCGGGCCAGGACAGCTTGACGGAACTCATGCCGCCGGTCGACAAGGATGGCAAGCCCTTACAGGCGGGCGGCCCGCGCTTCCATAAAATCGGTGGCGCCGCGCTGGCGGCGGAACTCGACGCCAAGCGGGCCATACGGGAAGGCGCGGAGCTGGCGGCGCGTTTGTAAACCCTGAAAAAAACTGGGGTCGGACCCTCAGGGACCGACCCCGGCATTTGCATGGGCTGGAGGTTCGGCCTCAAAGAACCTTAATGGCCATGCCCCTTCTTCGCCGTCTCAAAACTCTGCAGCACGTGCTCGGCCATGCCATTGGCCAGTTCGTGCTCGCCGATAAACACCTTGCCCGCGTTTTCCGCGCGCAGCAATTCCGCCTCTTCCTCGCTGTGCGTGCGCACCACCGTCAGGATGGCGGGGTTCAGCGCGCGCGCCGTCTCGATCATGGCGCGCACGTGGAAGGTATCGGGCGTGGCGATGACGAGCATGGTGGCGTGCGTGATGTGCGCCTGGATCAATACGGCCGGTTCACCCGCATTGCCGGCCACGGCCGGAATGCCCTGCTTGCGCAGCTGGTCGACGATTTCGCGGTTTTCTTCGGCGACGACAAAATGAATGCCCCGTTCCATCAGGGCGGCGGCGATGCGCCGGCCCACGCGGCCGTAGCCGACCAGCACGATCTGGCCCGACAGCTTTTCCTGCGGCACCGTCATCGGCAGCTCGGCCAGCGGGTCCGTCGTGCGTTCGAACTTGCGCGCGAAATCGCTGTTGCCGATCACGCGCAGCAGCGGCTTGGCCATGCTGAACACCAGCGGGTTGAGGGCGATCGACAGGATGGCGCCGGCCAGGATCAGGCTTTGCCCTTCCTGCGGCATCAGGCCCAGGGACAGGCCCAGGGCCGCCAGGATGAACGAGAATTCACCGATCTGCGCCAGGCTGGCCGAGACGATGATGGCGGTTTTCGGCGGATAGCGCAGGGCCATCACCAGCAAGAAGGCGGCGATGGACTTGCCGAAGATAATGATGGCGCACACGGCCAGCACTTGCAGCGGCTTGTCGATGAGGATATTCGGCTCGAACAGCATGCCGACGGAAACGAAGAACAGCACGGCAAACGCGTCGCGCAGGGGCAAGGACTCTTCCGCGGCGCGATGACTGAGTTCGGACTCGCGCAGCACCATGCCAGCGAAGAAGGCGCCCAGCGCGAACGACACGCCGAACAGCTTGGTGGAAGCGTAGGCGATGCCGACGGCGGCGGCGATCACGCACAGGGTAAACAGTTCGCGCGAACCGGTGCGCGCCACTTGCCACAAAATCCATGGGAACAGCTTGCGGCCCACCACCAGCATGAAGACGATGAAACCGGCTACTTGCCCCAAGGTCACGGCCAGGGTTTGCCACAGGCTGGTGGCCTCGGCATCCGGCGCGACCTTGCCGCCGAGCACACCGGCGAACGCCGGCAGCAGCACCAGCACCAATACCGTGACGAGGTCTTCCACCACCAGCCAGCCGACGGCGATGCGGCCATTGAGCGAGTCGAGGATGCCCCGCTCTTCCAGTGCGCGCAGCAGCACCACGGTACTGGCCACGGACAGGGCCAAGCCAAAGACCAGTCCGCCACCGAGGGTCCAGCCCCACCAGTGGGCCAGGCCCATGCCCATCGCCGTGGCGACGCCGATCTGCAGGACGGCGCCGGGTAGCGCAATCTTGCGCACGTCCCACAAATCGTCGATGGAAAAGTGCAGGCCGACACCAAACATCATCAGCATCACCCCGATCTCCGCCAATTGCCCCGCAATTTCCGCATTCGCCACAAAACCGGGTGTGGCCGGTCCGATGATGATGCCGGCGGCCAGATAGCCGACCAATGCCGGCAGTTTCAGGCGCGCGGCGATGAAGCCGAAGATGAGGCCGAACCCGAGGGCGGCGGCGATGGTGGTGATCAGACTGATGTCATGGGGCATGCGTGGTGGGTTCCTTATGGGGACGTGCGGATGGAAAAAGAGGGTGTTCAGCGATCGAGTATAAACGCAACAAAGCTGCGGCTGGAATGTTCCTGCCGCTTTTTTTACAAAAAATTTGCGCTATATCTTCGACCAGCTGGCACTGAACGCATGCCATCGACTGCGATCTGCGCCTAATTGTGGCAATCAGGCGCAGATCGCTCCCAATGCTTACACCTTGCGCACGACCACGCAGCCGATGGAATAGCCGGCGCCGAACGAGCAGATGACGCCCATGGCGCCCGCCGCCATGTCATCCTGATAGGTATGGAAGGCGATGATGGAACCGGCCGACGAGGTGTTGGCGTAGGTGTCGAGGATCACGGGCGCTTCGTTGGCCTCGGCGTCGCGGCCCAGGATCAGGCGCGCGATCAGCAGGTTCATGTTCAGGTTGGCCTGGTGCAGCCAGTAGCGGGAGACTTGCGCCACTTCCACGCCGGCCTTGGCCAGGGTCGCCTTGATCATCTCGGCCGCCATCGGGCACACTTCCTTGAAGACTTTGCGGCCTTGCTGGCGGAACAATTTGTCGACCTTGCCCACGCCGGACTCGTCAAAACGGTTGAGGAAGCCGAAATTGTTGCGGATGGCGTTAGAGAAGCGCGTTTTGAGTTCCGTGCCGATGATCTCGAACTGGTGCGTAGAGACGGCCGTGTCCTTGGCTTCGACGATGATGGCGGTGCAGGCGTCGCCGAAAATGAAATGGCTGTCGCGGTCGCGCCAGTTCAGGTGGCCGCTGGTGATTTCGGGATTCAACACCAGCACGGCGCGCGCCTGGCCGCTTTGCACGGCGGCCACGGCTTGCTGGATGCCGAAGGTGGCGGACGAACACGCCACGTTCATGTCAAAACCATACCCGTCGATGCCCAGCGCATCCTGCACTTCCACGGCCATGGCGGGATAGGCGCGCTGCATATTGCTGCACGCCACGAGCACCATGTCGATGTCGGCCGGTGTGCGGCCGGCGCGCGCCAGCGCATCGCGCGCGGCGGCGACCGCCATTTCCGCCTGCAAGGACAGTTCGTCATCGCCCCGTTCCGGGATGCGCGAGACCATGCGCGCCGGATCGAGGATGCCTTCCTTTTCCATCACGAAGCGCGACTTGATGCCGGATGCCTTTTCGATGAAGGCCACGCTCGACAGCTCCAGCGCCGTCACCGTGCCTGCGGCGATCGCGTCGGCGTTGTCGGCATTGAACTTTTCCGCGTAAGCATTGAAGCAGGTGACCAGCTCTTCGTTGGAGATCGAAAATGGCGGCGTGTACAGTCCGGTACCGCTGATGACGACTTGTTTCATGGTTAAACTTTCAAATTTGGCAATCGGCGCGTTGCCGATAAGTGAAGCAAATTTTACACAAACGGGCTCGACTGTAGAGAGTTTCGTGTTGCGCGAGACGGGGAAGTGTGGCGGAAGATTGATTTTTGTCGCGTGGACCTGTTATCGGGGGGCATGGCGCCCCCCTGGCTGTGCTGTTTACTTCTTCTGTTCTTTCTTGACATCGGCTTGCACCACCACCGGTTCGGCCTTGGCCAGTTGCACCGGCAAACCCTTCAGGTGATTGAGCGCCTGGTGCAATTGGAAATCGTCCTTGCTGCCAAATTCCAGCGGCTTGCGGGTCTTTTCCAGGGCGATGATGCGCAATTGCTCTTCCATCTCGTCGTTGACGGGGGCCGCCTTGGTACTTTCCTGGTCGCGGTCGTTGCTCAGGTGCTTGGTCAGGTCAGCTTCGCGGATGCGCAAGCCGTTCAGGCCGTCGCCGTCCGCATTTTCATCGACCAGCAGGTCGGGCACGATGCCCTTGGCCTGGATCGAGCGGCCGTTCGGCGTGTAGTAGCGGGCCGTCGTCAGTTTGACGGCCGTGTCGGCCGTCAACTGGCGGATGGTTTGCACGGAACCCTTGCCGAAGGTTGGCGTGCCGATGATGGTGGCGCGCTGGTAATCCTGCAGGGCACCGGCGACGATTTCCGACGCCGAGGCCGACCCCGTGTTGACCAGCACCACCAGCGGCACTTTCTTGATAGCGGCCGGCAATTTCGCCAGCGCATCGCCTTCCGCGCGGAAGGTATAGTATTCGGCGCGGCCATAGAACACCTGTTTCGAGTCCGGCAACTGGCCGTTGGTCGACACAATGGCAGCGTCCTTCGGCAGGAAGGCGGCCGAGACGCCGATGGCACCTTGCAGCACGCCGCCCGGATCGTTGCGCAGGTCCAGCACCATGCCCTTGATGTTCGGATCTTGTTGATATAGTGCCGTGATCTGTGCGGCCATGTCGTCGACGGTCGGTTCCTGGAATTGCGATACGCGCAGCCAGGCGTAGCCCGGCTCGACCATCTTCGCCTTGACGCTCTTTTGATGGATTTCCTCGCGCGTGATGGTGAAGGCCAGTGGCTGCGGTTCATCCTTGCGGGCAATGGTCAGCGTCACCTTGGTGCCCGGTTCGCCGCGCATGCGCTTGACGCTGTCGTCCAGGCTGACGCCTTTCACGGGCTGGCCATCCAGGCGTGTGATGAGGTCTCCGGCCTTGATGCCGGCGCGGTAGGCGGGTGAATCCTCGATGGGCGAGACGATCTTGATGTAGCCGTCTTCGCTCAGGCCAATTTCAATGCCCAGGCCGACGAACTTGCCTTCGGAGCCTTCGCGCAGCTCGGCGTAGGCTTTCTTGTCGAGGTAGGCGGAATGGGGGTCGAGCGAGGCGACCATGCCGGAAATGGCGTCTTCCAGCAGTTTCTTGTCTTCCACCGGCTCGACGTAATCGGACTTGATCAGGCCAAACACATCGGCCAATTGGCGCAACTCTTCCAGCGGCAGGGGCGGCTCGACGGTCTTTTGCGCCATGGCTGAAAATTGCAGCGACACGGCGACGCCGGCCACCACGCCCAGGCCAATCAAGCCGGTATTTTTGAGTTTGCCCATCATTGCACCTTTGCAGCTAGCGTGTCTTGCACAAGCGCCAGTCCCCGTGGAGCGGCGCTTTGTTGAAAGTATAGACCTGAATCTCTGCCGGCGTGGGCCGGCCGTGGAAAAAGCGTGCCTGGGTCCAGGCTACGCGCGAAAGCGGGGCTGTCAGCTTGCCATATGTTGCGGTTTTGTATGCGATGTATAGTTACTCTTGAGGGGAGTAAGCATTTGTAAGAGTCGAAAAAAAGCGTGTGCGGCGGCCCTATAGTAGACTCGCATTCTCGACCCAAAGTGGTTTTGCCTGCGTCTGCGGACGCAGGCTTTTTTTTATCCGGAGCCCCCATGACATCGCTGACCTTTTTCCCCGCCGTGCGCCGCCTCAGCCTGGCTTTCCTGCTGGGCACCACCGCCTTGACCGTTTCGGCCGTGCCGATTGCCGAGATGCGCCTGGAAGACTTGCTGCCGATGGCCCCCGATTTCAGGATGGAATTGAAACTCAATGCGAATCAAACCACCTTGTGGCAGCAGGTGGAAGGAAAAACCCGTCAACTCTTGCGCGAACGCAAGGTGCGCCGTGAACGCTTGCAAGCGGCTGTGACGCAGGGCTTGCAAACGCCCCGGCTGGAGTTGCGCGACATGCTCGCGGGCCTGGACACGGAAAGCACGCAGAGCCTGGCCGAAGAAAAGCAGCTGCGCGAATGGTGGCTCAGCGTCAACGATGCCCTGGACGAACAGCAGCGCCAGGCGGTGGCCCAGTTCATCGCCGGCCAGATGGCGCGCGTGATGGATGCCGCCGCGCCCCGCAGTGAATCGCGCGGCGCGCCCGCTGGCGAACGCAGCGCGCGCAAGGGCGGCAAGGGAGGCATGGGCGGCGCGGGCGTGAGCATGGGTAGCGGCGGCGCCGGCATGACGTTGCCCGGCAACTGAGGGGCAAGGATGGCCAAATGGCATGCTCGCGTGCTACATTCCTGCAGCGCCTGGCGCGGCGGGCTATCCGCCCGCAGCTATCTGCCCGGTCTTTTTTGATATGCCCCATAAGGACAATCCGTGAATCGCTATCTCTTGAGCAGTCTGACCCTGACCCTGTTGGCTGCGTTTGCCCATGCCGCCGAACCCGCATCCGCCGTGGCCGCCCCGACCGTGGCGCCCAGTGTCGCACCTTCCGCGCCTGCCGCCGCTGGCGTCGTTTCCGGTATCGACGTGCAGTACATCGACCCCGCCGTGCGCGTGCAGGACGATTTCTTTACCCATTTGAACGGCAAGTGGCTGGCGACGGCCGAGATCCCTGCCGACAAGTCGAGCTGGGGTTCATTCGCCAAGCTGCGCGATGACACGACGCCACAGTTGCGCGGCATCATCGAAGCCACGCAACAGGACAAAAACAAGAAGGCCGGTTCCGAAGCGCAGAAAATCGGCGACCTGTACGCCAGCTACATGGATGAAGCCAAGCTCGATGCGCTGGGCACGAAGCCGCTGGCCGGCGAACTGAACCGCATCCGCTCGCTGCGCGACAAGAAGGGCGTGCCGGCCCTGATCGCCCACCTGAGCCAGACGGGCGTGTCGACTCCCTACGCCGTCTACGTGGGCCAGGATGCGCGTGCCTCGACGAAATATGCGGCATATGTAAGCCAAAGCGGCCTGGGCATGCCCGACCGCGATTACTACCTGGAAGCCAAGCAGGCTGGCGTCAAGGAAAAATACCAGGCGCACGTGGAAAAAATGCTGGCCATGGCCGGCGACAAGAACGCCGCCGCGCGCGCCAAGGCGGTCGTTGCGCTGGAAACGGCCCTGGCCGAAGTGCAATGGACCAAGGTTGAGAACCGCGACCCCGTCAAACGCTACAACAAGACCGACATCAATAAACTGAACGACCTGACCCCGGGCTACGACCTGAAGTCGGGCCTGGCCGCCCTGGGCATCGCCAACAAGGTCGATTACGTCATCGTCAACCAGCCAAGCTACCTGGCCGGCTACAACAAGGTGCTGGCATCAAGCGACCTGGACACCGTGAAAGCGTATTTCGAATGGCAGTTGCTGCGCAGCTATGCCAGCTACCTGTCGAAAAACTTCGTCGATGAAAGCTTTGCCTTCTATGGCACGGTACTCAGTGGCGTGAAGGAAAACCAGCCGCGCTGGAAGCGTGGCGTGGGCGCGGTCGAAGGCGTGCTGGGCGAAGCCGTGGGCAAGCTGTATGTCGCGCAATATTTCCCGGCGGAGCGCAAGGCGCACATGCAGGAACTGGTGAAAAACGTGCTGGCCGCCTACAAGGACAGCATCGATACCCTGGACTGGATGAGCCCGGAGACCAAGAAAGAAGCGCAAGCCAAGCTGGCCAAGTTCACGCCGAAGATCGCGTATCCGAACAAATGGCGCGATTACACGAAGCTGCAAATCGTCCAGGGCGACCTGGTGGGCAACATCATGCGCGCGGCCAATTTCGCTTCGGCGCGCCAAGTGGCCAAGCTGGGCAAACCGATCGACCGCGAAGAGTGGGGCATGACGCCGCAGACGGTGAACGCCTATTACAGCTCGACGATGAATGAAATCGTCTTCCCCGCGTCCATCCTGCAGCCGCCGTTCTTCGACGCCAACGCGGACGACGCCGTCAACTATGGCGCCATCGGCGCCGTCATCGGCCATGAAATCAGCCACGGTTTCGACGACAAGGGCAGCCAGTCCGATGGCGACGGCAACCTGCGCGACTGGTGGACCCCGGCCGACCGCAAGAACTTCGCCGCCAAGGCCGATGCGCTGACCAAGCAATATGACGGCTACAGCCCATTGCCGGGCTACAACGTCAACGGCGCGCTGACCCTGGGCGAAAATATCGCCGACAACTCGGGCGTGGCGATCGCGTACAAGGCCTACAAGATTTCGCTGGGCGGCAAGCCGGCGCCCGTGCTCGATGGCTTGACGGGCGACCAGCGCTTCTACATGGGCTTTGGCCAGGTCTGGCGCAGCAAGATGCGCGAAGCGCAGCAAATCGTGCAAATCAAGACCGACCCGCATTCGCCGGGCCAGTACCGCGCGAATGGCACCATGGTCAACCAGCCAGGTTTTTATGAAGCGTTTGGCGTGAAACCGGGCGACAAGATGTATGTGGCGCCGGAAAACCGCGTCATCATCTGGTAAACGTCATTTAGCCGGGTAGGTCGGATTAGCGCGCAAGCGCGTAATCCGACGATACAGCCTGTGCCAACAATGTTGTCGGCTTACGCCCTCCGGGCTAAGCCGACCTACGTCATGTAAACGTTATCTTGTCACAACAAAAAAGACCACCTCGCGTGGTCTTTTTTACATTCTGGCCAAAGTTCTTTCTGTCATTTCAGTCGGTATGCTACAGTCAAAAACCGGGCCAGAAGCCCTGGGCCTTCTGACCCTTATATTCCACACAATATAATATAGAGGACAACCGTGAATCGTTATTTGTTAAGTGCATTGACCCTGAGTTTGCTGGCCGGCGTATCCGGCATGGCTGGCGCCGCTGATTCTGCCAAGAAAGCCGCTGCGGCTCCCGCCACGGCCGTCGCCGGCGCCGGGCTGACGTCCGGCATCGCCGTCGAATACGTCGATCCAGCCGTGCGCGCGCAGGACGACCTGTTCCAGCACCTGAATGGCAAATGGCTGGCGGAAACCGTCATTCCTGCCGACAAGTCGAGCTGGGGCAGCTTTGCCAAGCTGGCTGACGATACGCAAACGCAGCTGCGTGGCATCGTCGAAGGCGCCAGTGCCGACAAGGCCCGCGCGGCCGGCTCGAATGCCCAGAAAATCGGTGATTTTTATAACAGCTTCATGGATGAAGCCAAGCTGGAAAGCCTGGGCCTGACACCGTTGAACGCGGAGCTGGCGAAGATCGCCGCGCTGCAGGACAAGGCGGAGTTGCCGGCCGTCATCGCCCACTTCAGCAAGCTGGGCGTGACCTCGCCGTACGATTTCGGTATCCACCAGGACGCCAAGGATTCCACCAAATACGTGGCCGACATCGTGCAAAGCGGCCTGGGCTTGCCTGACCGCGATTACTACCTGGAAGCGGGCAAGGCCGATACGCGCGCCAAATACCTGGCCCACGTGGAAAAAATGCTCAGCTTGTCCGGCGATGCGAATGCTGCCGCCAACGCCAAGGCTATCCTCGCGCTGGAAACGGATCTGGCCAAGGCGCAATGGAGCAATGTGCAGAACCGCGACCCCGTCAAGACCTACAACAAGGTGGAGCTGGCGAAACTGGCCGCCATGGCGCCAGGCTACGACTGGGCCCGCTATCTGAAGGACACGGGCATCGCCGGCAAGGTCAATTACGTGATCGTCAGCCAGCCCAGCTACCTGAAGGGCTTTGCCGAGATCGCCAACAAGACGCCGCTGGCGACGTGGAAAGCGTACTTCCAGTGGCACTTGCTGCACGCCAACGCCGGCTACCTGCCGAAAGCGTATGTCGATGAAAACTTTGCCTTCTATGGCACCACCCTGACGGGCGTGACGGAAATGCGTCCGCGCTGGAAGCGTGGCGTGGGCGCCGTCGAAGGCGCGCTGGGCGAAGCCGTAGGCCAGTTGTACGTGGAGCAATATTTCCCGGCCGAGCGCAAGGTGCGCATGGAAGCGCTGGTAAAAAACCTGATGACGGCTTACCAGCAAAGCATCGACAAGCTCGACTGGATGAGCCCCGTCACCAAGAAACAGGCACAAATTAAACTGGCCAAGTTCACCACCAAGATCGGCTACCCGAACAAATGGCGCGATTACTCGGGCCTGACGGTGGCACCAGACGACTTGATCGGCAATATCCAGCGTTCGCACCTGCTCAACTACAACCGCGAATTGAACAAGCTGGGCCAGCCTATCGACCGCGACGAGTGGGGCATGACGCCGCAGACCGTGAACGCCTATTACAACCCGGAACTGAACGAGATCGTCTTCCCGGCCGCCATCCTGCAAGCGCCGTTCTTCGACGCCAAGGCGGACGACGCCGTCAACTATGGCGCCATCGGCGGCGTGATCGGCCATGAAATCAGCCACGGTTTCGATGACCAGGGCGCCCAGTACGACGGCGACGGCAACCTGCGCGACTGGTGGACCAAGGCCGACCATAAAAACTTCGCCAAGAAAACCAAGCAGCTGGTGGCGCAGTACAACAGCTTCAGCCCCATCCCTGGCCACTTCGTCAACGGCGAACTGACCCTGGGCGAGAACATTGCCGACAATTCCGGCGTGGCGATTGCCTATAAGGCGTACAAATTGTCGCTGAATGGCAAGCAAGCCCCCGTCATCGACGGTTTCACGGGCGAACAGCGTTTCTATGCGGGCTTTGCCCAGGTCTGGCGCATGAAGATGCGTGAAGCGCAGCAACTGGTCTTGCTGAAAACGGACCCGCACTCGCCGGGCCAGTTCCGCGCCAACGGCACCATGCGCAACCAGCCCGGCTTCTACCAGGCCTTCGACGTGAAACCGGGCGACAAGATGTATCTGCCACCGAAAGACCGCGTCATCATGTGGTAAGCCATTTTTTCGGCTGGACAGAAATACGGTAGCAATGCCGCCCGGTTCGCGCCGGGCGGCATTTTTTTTGCTTGCGTGCCAGCCGTACACAGCGAAGTGTTGCGTGCGTCGCCGGTGATTTTCCTTGCTCGTTGACAACGAAGTTTGAAGCGCCTATATCTGGATGAAAACAAGAATAAACCTGTATAACGCCCCGTGTGTCATCAAAAAGGAAACATTGTGAGAGACATATTCCGTACCAGCCAAGCCCGTTTTATCACCCTGTTCAGTCTTGTTTTTGTGGTGCTGCTGGTCATGACCCTGGCCGTCATCCATTTCTTCGTCACGCCGGATTTGAAACGCACCGAGGGCATGGTGGTCGGTTTTGACGTCAGCAAAATTTCCACCAGGATTACCGAGCAGTTGCGACAGGTGGAGGCGCAGCAGCGCAGCATCACCCAGACGGTGGCGCTGATGGACAGCGCGGCGATCGACGTCCTGCTGCCGGGACTGGTCGACCAGTATTCCGACCCGAATGTGTTTGGCGGCGGCATCTGGCCGCTGCCGAAAAAGCGCGATCCCGAGCGCGACAAGTTCAGCACCTTTTTCGCCCGCGACGCCTCCAACAAACTGGTCGTCAACACCCACTGGAACTCGCCGGAGTCGTTGAAGTACTTCGAGCAGAGCTGGTATCTGGGCGGGCTCAAGTCTGCCAAGGGCCATTGCGACTGGGCCAAGGCTTACAAGGACGATGCCAGTGCGCAGCCGCGCACCAACTGCGCCATGCCGATCTACAAGGACAACGAGTTGTACGGCGTATCGACCATCGATGTCACGCTGGGCTTTTTCAACCGCCTGGTGGCCGACATGGAGAAAACGATCCACGGCCAGATCCTGATCGTCGAACGCGACGGCAAGATCATCAGCAACAGTACGTATATCAAGGACGAGATCGTACTCAAGAAAGTCGAGGATCTGGCGTCCAGTTCGCCGATGGTGGCGGCCATCGGCCGCCTGCTACCCAAGCTCGATGCGCAGGGCGTGGCCGAATCGGAGTATCGCAGCGACGGCACGCCTCACACGCTGTTTCTGAAGGCGATACCGGGCAGTCCGTGGGTGCTGGCGACCGGTTTGCCGACCAGCCAGCTGACCGAGCAAAGCGACCGCATCTTGAGCAAGCTGGGCATGGTGCAGATCCCCATCGCCCTGCTGCTGCTGGCCATGTTCATCGGCAGCATCCGCCTGTTCATGGGACGCCTGGGCGTACTCAAGAGCAATATCGACGCGCTGTCGGCTGGCGACGCCGACCTGACGCGGCGCCTGCCGGGCGGCGGTGGCAGCGAGTTCAACGATGTGGCCGGCAGCTTCAACGCCTTCATCGAGCGGCTGCAGCAGATGATGCGCGAAATCGGCACCAGCACGGCGTCGATCGCGCTCGCTTCGCGTGAAATTGCCAGCGGCAACCAGGATCTGTCGGCCCGTACCGAAAGCCAGGCCAGCGCGCTCGAGCAGACCGCCGCGTCGATGGAGGAGTTGACCGGCACCGTCAGGCAGAACGTCAGCAGCGGCCAGGAGGCCAACCGGCTGGCGCTGGACGCCTCGAAGGTGGCGGCGCGGGGCGGCGCGGTGGTGACGCAGGTGGTCGAGACGATGGGCGCGATCGAACACTCGTCGAAGAAAATCGCCGATATTATCAGCGTCATCGACGGGATCGCGTTCCAGACCAACATCCTGGCGTTGAACGCGGCCGTCGAGGCGGCCCGGGCCGGCGAACAGGGCCGCGGCTTTGCCGTGGTGGCGTCCGAGGTGCGCAACCTGGCGCACCGCTCGGCCACGGCGGCCAAGGAGATCGGCGCGCTGATCGTTGAATCGGTGCACAACGTCAACGCCGGCACCAAGCTGGTCGACCAGGCTGGCGCCACCATGCACGAGATCGTCGCCGGCACCGACAAGGTTGCCAACATCATCGGCGAGATCCTGCTGGCCAGCCAGGAGCAGGAAACGGGCATCGGCCAGGTCAACCAGGCCATCGTTCAGCTCGACGACACCACCCAGCAAAATGCGGCGCTGGTGGAGCAGGCGGCAGCGGCAGCCCATTCGATGCAGGAGCAGACGGCCAAGCTCGAACAGATCATCGGCGCATTCAAGCTGTAGCGCGCCGCGCACGGACATTAAAAAAGCCGCCCGGTTCAAGTTGAACCGGGCGGCTTTTTCACATCCGAAGCAACCCTGGAGCCGCTGCAACGTGCCGCTTGACGCGGCAGCGTGATTATTTCGTGGCTTCTTGCGCTGGTGCGCCAGCGCTGTCAGCGGCTGCGGCCGGTGCCGGCACTTCCGGTTCCTTGAACTTGCCGCCCGAAGCGTTGGCAATGTAGACGACGGCGCGCGCCACTTCTACATCGTCGAGGTCAGGATTGCCGCCCTTGGCCGGCATCGCGCGCAAGCCTTCGATGGCGTGTTTCAGGACCGTATCGTAGCCCTGGGCCAGACGGGCCGACCAGCCGCCCGCATCGCCAAACTTCGGTGCACCGGCCACGCCGGCGCCATGGCAAGCCACGCAGGTCGCCGTGTAGACGGCTTCGCCGCTTTGCAGCACTTTCGGACCGCTGGCATCCTTGAAGGTAAAGCCGGCGTTGGCGACGGGGCTCAGGCGCTCGGCAATGGCTTCCGGCGCCTGGCTGTCCGTCCCTGCGCCCGTCAGTTTTTGCGCCGTGACGAACTGCACCAGCAAGATGATGCCGATGACGGTGACGAGGAAGAAGCCAGCTACGGCGGCAAGCAATTGTTTAGGCGTTTTGATCGCTGATTGTTGTTCGTTATGTGCGTCGCTCATGATGTCCTTAGTCCAGATTTGAAACTGATGGCCGTGTAAGGTAGCATTTTTACATGCTTGGATGTAAACCTTTGTGAAACCCACAATTATAGGCACAAAAATTGAGCAGCGACATGCAATTGCCAGCGATACGACAGTTTCCGTAGACGTAGGTAAAGAAAAACGGTATCCTTCGCATCACTTCAGAAATTCCCCCTACGCGGCTGTAGCTCAGTGGATAGAGTATTGGCCTCCGAAGCCAAGGGTCGTGGGTTCGATCCCCGCCAGCCGCACCAGACAAATCAAGACCCCTCGTTTTATCCAGCCGGCATTGCCATGCGGCTGCAGGCTGTATCCCCACTATTCCTTCAGCAAGCCTGACAAGGTCTGTATCGCTGCTTGCCAGCTTGAGGGGGATGCCATGTGCGTCGCACACCCGAAAATGCCCCTGAAGCCCCTGCCGTTGTCTGTTTACAACCTCCAAAGTCCTCCAGCCACCGATATCAAAATTGATATCGAAACAGTGGAAAAATTGATTGGAGAGATTATCGTCCAGCCCCTAAGATAAACGCCGAGCATGCGCACGACATGCAAGCGGTACAACAATATCAATACAATATCTGGAGATTCATGATGCGCCACGCCACCGGCCCGCTCGCGGCCACTTCCCCTCGTCCATTCATTTTGAAGGCAGCCGTTGCGGCATTGGCCGGTATCGGCCTGCTGAGCACGGCTTCGGTCTGGGCGCAGGAGGCGGTGGTGGCCGATGCCAGTGCCGAGCCTGCGGCGGAAGTGTCGGTGGTGACCGTCAGCGGCGTGCGCCGCTCGGCGCAGAATTCCCAGCAGATCAAGATGCGCTCGGACCAGGTCATCGATTCCATCGTGGCCGACGACATCGGCAAATTCCCTGACAACAACGTGGCCGAGACCCTGGCGCGCATTTCCGGCATCCAGATCCGCCGCGATTCGGGCGAGGCGAGCGCCGTCATGATCCGTGGCTTGCGCGATGTCACGACCTTGCTCAATGGCCGCGAACTGTTCACCACCACGGGCCGCTACGTCAACCTGGCCGACATTCCCGCCACCATGCTGCAGCGCGTGGATGTGTACAAATCGCAGGGCGCCGACCAGGTCGAAGGCGGCGTGGCCGGCATCATCGACGTGCGCACGAATCGTCCCTTCGACTTCAGGGAGTTTACCGCCAGCGTCAACACACGCGCCGTCTATAGCGACAAGTCGAAAGCCACCGACCCGAATATCAGCGGCATGCTGTCGAATCGCTGGAAGACGGGCATCGGCGAAGTGGGCGCGCTGCTGGGCTTGTCGCAGCAGCAACACCTCTACCATGAAGAACGCGCGTTCAGTACGGCGCCCGTGGACAAAAGTTTCCTGTCGCCGGGGTTGACGGGGCCGGACCAGGTGGGCTTGTTGCCGATCAAGGGCGACCGCCGCCGCACGACCGCCAATGCCGTGCTGCAATGGCGTCCGAACGCCGACGTCGAACTGTACGCCGAAGGCATGGCCACGCGTTTTCTGCTCGATGCCGAATCCGATTACTTCGTCGGCTTGCCATGGTGGGGCACGCCCGTGTCGGCCACGAAGATTCCCGGCACTAACCAGCTGCAAACGCTCACTTCCACCAACGTCAACACCATCATGTCGACGCAGGCGAACAAGAACCAGACGAAGACGCATCAGTTTGCCGTCGGCGGTTTGTGGGATATCAACCCGGAATGGCGTTTCACGTCGGAAGTGGCCAGCACCAAAAGCAGCTATGCCTGGCGCAACCCGATTCTCGATGCCATTACCGTCGTGCCGAACGCCAGCATCAATACCAACCGGAACGGCACTTTGCACGTCGACTACACGGGCATCGATGTGCAAGATCCGTCGAATTACTATCTGAAGGGCTTTTTCGACCGCTACGGCCGGGACCAGGGTAGCTCGAACGATGTACGCGCGGACCTGGCCTACACGCCGAGTGCCGGCGGCATCTTCAAGGAAATCAGCGTCGGCTTGCGCGGCGTCAAACGCGAAGCCGAATCGATCAAGAGCTTCGAGGGCAATGCGGAAGCACCGGACGTGTCCGGCGCAGCGTTTCCGTTCAATCGCCAGAGCGTGACCTCGATTCCCGGCCTCAATTGCCTGTCGGAACCGATGTCCAGCGGCGGCCCCGACTATGGCTTGAAGCAGTGGTACACGCCGTGCGCCAGCTTCCTGCTCAATAACACGGGCACGATCCGCCAAGCCGTCACGGGCAGCAGCGCGGCGCGCGCCATGGACCCTGGCTCCTTCTTCAAGGATACGGAAAAGACGTATTCCATCTATACCAAGGCGAAGATCGCCTTCAAGCTGGGCGCCTACCCCGTCGACGGCACTCTGGGCGTGCGCGTCGTGCGCACCGAGCAAAGCCTGCAAGGCAATAGTTCGCAAGATGGCGTCTACACGCCCGTCATCAGCGACACGGCCAGCACCGACGTGCTGCCCAGCGTGGCCCTGAAAATCAAGCTGCGCGCCGACCTGGTGGGCCGCTTCGCCGCGGGCCGCACCATCAGCCGCCCCGGCTTTGCACAGCTGAACCCGGGCGTGGCCCTGGTCAACTCGACGGAAACGGTGAAGGCGACGGGCGCGGGTGGCAATCCGAACTTGAAACCGGTGACGGGCGACAATGTCGACGCGGCGCTGGAATGGTATTTCGCGCCGGCCGGTTCCGTGACGGCAACCGTGTTCCACCACAAGTTCGACGGCTATATCCAGCAACGCATTGCCAGCGAAACCATCGCCGGCAAGACCTATGATGTGGACCGCCCGTACAACACGGCCGCCGGCAAGCTGCAAGGCCTGGAAATTGGCTACCAGCAATTTTATGACGGCTTGCCGGGCCTGTTGAGCGGCCTGGGCTTGCAAGCGAACGGCACCTATATGAGCGGCAAGACCAACGACGAGACGGGCAGCCATGCCATCACGGGCGTGTCGCGCTATGCCTACAACCTGGTGCTGTTGTACGAAAAAGATGCGTGGTCGGGCCGCCTGGCCTACAACTGGCGCTCGAAATTCATCGACAGCTACAACCAGGGCGGCCCCGGCCTGGACTTGAAAGTGGCGCCGACGGCCCAGCTTGACGGATCGCTGTCATACAAGATCAACGAGCAGTTCACCGTGACCCTGGACGGGAATAACTTGCTCGATACCAAATTCAAGGATTACTGGAACGAGGCAGGCGTGTATCCGCGCGATACGCGCCGTTATGACCGGACGGTAGGCTTATCCCTGCGCTGGAAAATGTAAGTTAGTCGCACAGTAAACATCAAGGGCGTTGCCAAGGTTTCGGCCGGCAGCGCCCCTTGCGTTGCAGTTAGGCAGTCAGACACGACTCATCATCAAAAGAATGGACGGAAAGCATGGAGACGCAAAAATTATCCACCGTTGAAAAGGTCGGCTTCGGCGCGGGCGACATGGCGCTCAATGTCGTCATCTCGTCGATGATGCTGATCATCACCTTTTTCTATACCGATATCTATGGCTTGAAAACCACGGACCTGGCCCTGCTGTTCGTGGCCGTCAAAGTGGTGGGCGCCATCGCCGACCTCGTCATGGGGCAGATTACCGACCGCTACAGCTTTGCCTCGGGCCGCTACCGCCCGTACCTGCTGTGGCTGGCCGTGCCCTTCGGCGTCAGCGTGTTTTTTGTGTTCACCACGCCGGAATGGGGCTATGACGCCAAGCTGATCTGGGCATATTCCACGTATATCCTGATGACCATCATGACGGCCGGCGTGGGCATTCCCTATATCTCGCTGATCAGCGGCCTGACCAGCGACCCGCATGAGCGCCTGTCGGCCAATGGCTACCGCCTGTTCTTCGCCAAGATCGGCGCCTTCATGGTGACCATCGTCGTGCCGATTCTGTCGCAGCGCTGGGGCGGCGGCAACCCGGCCGTCGGCTACCAGGCGGCCATGGCCGTGATGGCGGTGATGGGCGTGGCCCTGTTCCTGTTCTGCTATTTCACCACCACCGAGCGCGTCGTGCACGTGGTGGAAAAACAATCGTTGCTGGAACAATTGAAGGTGCTGCTGCAGAACGACCAGTGGCTGGTGCTGTGCGGCGTGTGCGTCACGGGCACGGTCGGCTACGTGGTGCGCGGCTCCGTCGCTATTTATTATGCGAAATACTATCTGGGTGGCAGCACGGAAACGGTGGCCGCCTTCCTGACCACGGGCGTGGTGGCGGCCATCCTGGCGATGATCGCCTCGACCTGGATCACCAAGTTTTATTGCAAGGTCAAGCTGTTCCGCTACTCGCAAATCGGCGTCGCGCTGATCAGCCTGGCGATCTACTTTTTTGTAACGCCGAGCGACACCGTGCTGGCCTTCGCCCTGTATTTCCTGCTGTCCTTTGTGGTGGATTTGCACGCGCCCGTGTTCTGGTCGGCCATCGCCGAAACCATCGATTATGGTCAAGTCAAGACGGGCAAGCGCGTCTCCGGTTTCGCCTTTGGCGGCATCTCGGTGTGCCAGAAAGCCGGCATGGCCGTGGCGGGCTTTTTGGTCGGCATGCTGCTGTCCTATTTCGACTACCAGCCCAACCATGAACAAACGCAATTCGCCCTGAACGGCATCGCCCTGATGCTGTCGATCATCCCCGGCTTCTTCCACCTGCTGATGGGCTTGCTGATGTTCAAGTACCGCATCAGCGATGACTATTATCGTGGCGTAAAAGTGGAAATGCACAAGCGCGGTTTTGTCGCCGCGTAAGAATAACTGAATGGAGCAAGCAACATGGCAGACATCTTGAAACCGCTGATCGAACAACGCGCCGACCCGCATATCTACCGCCACAGCGATGGCTATTATTACTTTACGGCCTCCGTGCCCCAGTACGACCGCATCGAGCTGCGCCGCGCCGACAGCATCGCCGGCCTGGCCGGCGCACCAGCGGTCGACGTGTGGCACAAGCCGGACACGGGCCCGTACAGCGAGCTGGTGTGGGCGCCCGAGCTGCATTTCAACCAGGGCGCCTGGTATGTGTATTTTGCCGCCGCACCGAGCCGCGAAATCAAAGATAAATTGTTCCAGCACCGCATGTATGCGATCCGCAATGCCAACGCCAATCCACTGGAAGGCGAGTGGGAATTCATGGGATCGATCGACACGGGCATCGACACCTTCTGCCTGGACGCCACCACTTTTACGCACGACGGCGTGCTGTATTACCTGTGGGCGCAGAAAGATGTGGCCATCGAGGGCAATTCGAACCTGTATATCGCGCCGATGGCCACGCCGTGGCAGCTGGCCGGTCCGCCCGTGATGCTGAGCAAACCGGAATTCGACTGGGAAATCCGCGGCTTCTGGGTCAACGAGGGGCCGTCCGTGCTGAAACGCAACGGCAAGATTTTCATCAGCTATTCGGCCAGCGCCACCGATGAAAACTACGCCATGGGCTTGCTCTGGGCCGATGACACGGCCGACCTGCTCGATCCGGCGGCGTGGACGAAGTCGCCCGAGCCCGTGTTTGCCACCTGCTACGAGCACGGCATCTACGGCCCTGGCCACAACAGTTTTACCACGGCCGAGGATGGCGACGGCGTGTTGCTGGTGTACCATGCCCGCACCTACACGGAAATCGTCGGCGACCCCCTGTGGAACCCGGACCGCCACACGTTTGTCAAACCGCTGCGCTGGGATGCGCAAGGCATGCCCGTGTTTGGCCGTTCATCGACCCTGTAAAACCTGGATCCGACGCCATGACCCCAGTTGATTCTGTTTCAGTGACGCAAGCGCCGTTCGGCATCCTGCCCGATGGCCAGCCCGTCAGCGTATTTACCCTGAGGAACCGCCAGGGCATGCAAGTCAAAGTGCTCGACTTTGGCGCCATCATCAGCGCAATCCATGTGCCTGACCGCGACGGCCACTTTGCCGACGTGGTGCTGGGATTCGAGCGCATCGAGCCGTATCTGCACAACGGCGCTTTCCTGGGCGCCGTCATCGGCCGCTACGGCAACCGCATCGCGCAGGGACGTTTCAGTCTCGATGGCAAGGATTACCAGCTGGCCGTCAACAATGCGCCGAATCACTTGCATGGCGGCAACCAGGGCTTTCACCAGGTGATGTGGCAAGCCGCGCCGTTCACGAACGATGACGCCGTGGGCATCACGTTCACGCGCAGCAGCCCGCACGGCGAAGATGGCTATCCGGGCAAGCTCGACGTGACGCTGACCTATGAACTGGATGACGACAACGCCCTGAGCCTGCGCTACCACGCCGTGACGGACCAGGCCACGCCGATCAACCTGACCAACCACAGCTATTTCAACCTGGCGGGGCAGGGCAGTATCCTTGGCCATGAGGTGACGATCAACGCGGACCGCTACCTGCCCGTCGATGCGGGATCGATACCCACGGGCGAACTGGCGGACGTGTCCGGCACGCCGTTCGACTTGCGCCAGAGTACCGTCATTGGCGACAGCATCGATGTGCCGCATGAACAGCTGCGCATCGGGCGCGGTTACGACCATAACTTTGTGCTCAATCAACAGCCGGAGCAAAGGCTGAAGCTGGCCGCCATGGTGCGCGAGCCCGTTTCGGGGCGGGTGATGCAGGTGTACACGCAGGAGCCCGGTGTGCAGTTTTATTCGGGCAATTTCCTCGACGGCAGCCAGCACGGCAAGCTGCGCGCCCACAGTTATCGCGGCGCGCTGTGCCTGGAAACCCAGCATTTCCCGGATTCGCCGAACCAGTCCCACTTCCCCAGCACCATCTTGCGTCCGGGTCAGGTGTATCAGACGGAAACGGTATATCGGTTTTCCGCAGAATAATCGTTTAACCCCAAACGAAATCTGGGGTCGTACTGAGCTAGCCCGGATTTGATGGAGGGTCACTAATTTGAGAAAATAGTGACATCCAAAGGAATCCATCATGACCAAGAAGCCATCGCTTGCCGTATCAGACGCTGTTCCCGCTACGCAAGTGCGGCGGGAACGCACCGTTTTCTCCAGGCAGTTCAAACTCACTGCTGTAGAGCGCATGCAGGAACCTGGCTGCAGCCCGGCCGCCTTGGCGCTGGAACTGGGCATCCGCCGCAATCAGCTGTACAAGTGGGCTGCCGCGCTCAAGCAAGCTGGCGAACTGCCGGCGCCGAAAGTGGTAACGCCTGTCTCGACCACGGATCTGGCCAAAGAGAATGTCCGTTTAAAGCGTGCACTGCAGGCTTCGCTGGAGGAGAACGCCATCTTAAAAAAGCTCGATGCGTACTTAACGCGGCGTTAAAGCACAAGTACGCTTTCATTACCGCGCACCAAGCCGAGTTTCGGCTCGCCGCGATGTGCCGGGTACTGCAGGTCAGTCCCAGCAGTTATTATGCGGCCGCGAAACGGTTGCCCAGCTTGCATGACACTGTCGATCTGGCGCTGCGCGAGGACATCAAGCGCCTCCATGCAGAACATCGCTGTGCGCCGGGCGCGGTCAAGACCTGGCGGCTGTTGCATGCGCAGGGAATCATCTGCGGCAAGCACCGCGTGGCACGCCTGCGCAAGCTCGATGGCATTACGTCGATGCGCCGGCAGCGCTTTCGTGTCATGCAGACACATCAACACACCGAGCCTCCAGCGCCTGATTTGTTGCAACGGAAGTTCAATGTTGCCGCGCCCAATACGGCCTGGGTGGGCGATATCACGTCGATACGTACGCGTGAAGGATGGCTGCATCTGGCCATCGTGCTCGACCTGTTTGCACGCCGGGTGGTGGGATGGTCGATGGATACGTCGCAGCCTGCCATGCTACCCATCGCGGCCTTGAGGATGGCCATTGCGCAGCGCAAGCCGCCTGCCAATCTGATCTGTCATACCGATCAGGGCAGTGTGTACGGATCGGCGGCCTATCGCAGCGTGCTGCAGGAACATCAGTTGCGGCCCAGCATGAGCCGGCGTGGTAACTGCCACGATAACGCCGTGGCCGAGAGCTTCTTCTCGCAGCTGAAAAACGAAATCACGCACAATACGACGTATGCCACACGCGAAGAGGCCAAGGCTGCTATCGTCGATTACATCGAGGTGTATTACAATCGGATGCGCTTGCATCAAAGCTTGAAATACCGCACCCCAATCGAGGTTGAGGTGCATTACGCATCGATTAAAAATCCCCCGCACCGCGAGGGAGTGACTCTCCATTAAAACCGGGACACCTCATACCCTCAGGGTACGACCCCAGCCTTTGCTGGGGTAACGCGGACTGAAAACCTTCCACGCCCTGCCGCCATGCGCCCGCAGGGCGTTTTCATTGGCGCATGCTGATACCGTTTTCGATATCGGAACGCATTAAAAATTGATTGGAAAGGCATGGCAGGATTCTTTAGTATTCCAACATCGCTGCCCGGGCCGACGACCTTAGATCCGGCATGGCACAACCAGGAGAATGGCATGTCTGAGACAAAAAAGAAGGTGGCCCTGCGCTCGGCCGAGTGGTTCGGCTCGCAGGACAAGAATGGCTTCATGTACCGCAGCTGGATGAAAAACCAGGGCATACCTGACCACGAATTTCATGGCAAGCCCATCATCGGCATCTGCAATACCTGGTCCGAACTGACCCCCTGCAATGCGCATTTCCGCCAGCTGGCCGAACACGTCAAGCGCGGTATCCTGGAAGCGGGCGGTTTCCCCGTGGAATTCCCCGTCTTCTCGAACGGCGAATCGAATCTGCGCCCGACCGCCATGCTGACGCGCAACCTGGCGTCGATGGACGTGGAAGAATCGATCCGCGGCAACCCGATGGACGCCGTCGTGCTGCTGGTCGGCTGCGACAAGACCACGCCAGCGCTGCTGATGGGTGCGGCCAGCGTCGACATTCCCACCATCGTCGTCAGCGGCGGCCCCATGCTGAACGGCAAACTCAACGGCAAGGACATCGGTTCCGGCACGGCCGTGTGGCAGTTGCACGAGCAGATGAAGGCCGGATCGATCACCTTGCACCAGTTCATGTCGGCCGAATCGGGCATGTCGCGCTCGGCCGGCACCTGCAACACCATGGGCACGGCTTCGACCATGGCCAGCATGGCTGAAGCGCTGGGCACGTCCCTGCCGCACAACGCGGCCATCCCTGCCGTCGATTCGCGCCGCTACGTGCTGGCGCACATGTCGGGCATCCGCATCGTTGAAATGGTGCATGAAGACCTGCGCCTGTCGAAAGTGCTGACGCGCGAGGCGTTTGAAAACGCCATCAAGGTCAACGCCGCCATCGGCGGTTCGACCAATGCCGTGATCCACCTGAAAGCGATCGCCGGGCGCATCGGCGTGCCGCTGGAGCTGGAAGACTGGACCAAGGTAGGCCGCGGCACGCCGACCATCGTCGACTTGCTGCCGTCGGGCCGTTTCCTGATGGAAGAGTTTTACTACGCGGGCGGCTTGCCGGCCGTGATACGCCGCCTGGGTGAAGGCGATTTGCTGCCGCACAAGAATGCGCTGACCGTCAATGGCAAGTCGATCTGGGACAACTGCGTCGAAGCGCCGATCTACAACGATGAAGTGGTGCGCACCCTGGACAACCCGCTGCTGGCCGATGGCGGCATTTGCGTGTTGCGCGGCAACCTGGCGCCACGCGGCGCCGTCCTGAAGCCGTCGGCCGCCTCGCCGCATCTGATGCAGCACCGTGGCAAGGCCGTCGTCTTCGAAGACTTTGAACATTACAAATCGCGCATCCTCGATCCGGACCTCGATGTCGACGCCGATTCCGTGCTGGTGATGAAGAACTGCGGCCCGAAAGGCTATCCGGGCATGGCCGAAGTGGGCAACATGGGCTTGCCGCCGAAGCTGCTGGCGCAGGGCATCACCGACATGGTGCGCATCTCGGATGCACGCATGAGCGGCACCGCCTACGGCACCGTCGTGCTGCACGTGGCGCCGGAAGCCATGGCCGGTGGCCCGCTGGGCATTGTGAAAGATGGCGACATGATCTCCCTCGATTGCCACGCCGGCAGCCTGAACATCGACATCAGCGACGTGGAAATCGCCGAGCGCCTGGCGAAGCGCGAACTGGGCAGCGCGCCCGGACCGAAGAGCGGCTACCAGCAGCTGTACATCGAACACGTGTTGCAAGCCGACGAAGGCTGCGATTTCGACTTCCTGGTCGGCAATCGCGGTTCCGCCGTGCCGCGCCACTCACATTAAGCGGAGACCATTATGCTGTTGCTGCAATTTATGAATGAACATGGCGGCCGCCTCGTCGGCCTGCTGCAAGACGACGTCATCCGCGTCATCGAAGGCTACAACACGACGTATGCGCTGGCGCAAGACGCCATCCGCAAGAAGGTCAGCCTGGCCGAGCTGGTCAACGCCACCGTCGGCAACACCACGCATGCCTATGCGGACGTGGCCGCTGCCGGGCGTGTGTTGCCTCCGCTCGACCACGCCGATGAAGCGCACTGCTACGTGACGGGCACGGGCCTGACCCACCTGGGCAGCGCCGGTGCACGTGACGCCATGCACAAAAAGATCGGCGGCGATGCCGATTCCCTGAGCGACTCGATGAAAATGTTCCGCCTGGGTGTGGAGGGCGGCAAGCCGGCCGATGGCACGGCCGGCGCCCAGCCCGAGTGGTTCTATAAAGGCGACGGCTCCATCGTGCGCGCCAGCGGCCAGCCGCTGCGCATGCCGGATTTCGCCCTCGATGGCGGCGAAGAGCCGGAAATCGCCGGCCTGTACGTGATCGGCGACGATGGCCAGCCGTACCGGGTCGGCTACGCCATCGGCAATGAATTCTCGGACCATGTGACGGAACGCCAGAACTATCTGTACCTGGCCCATTCGAAGCTGCGCATGTGCAGCGTGGGACCGGCCCTGCTGGTGGGCGAATTGCCCGCGCACATCGCTGGCGCTTCGCGCGTGCTCGATGCGGCCGGCAAGGTGCGCTGGGAAAAGGCCTTTGTCAGCGGCGAAGACAATATGTCGCACACGATTGCCAACCTGGAACACCATCACTTCAAGTATCCGCTGTTCAAGCGCCCTGGCGACGTGCACGTGCACTTCTTCGGCACGGCCACCCTGAGCTTTGCCGATGGCGTGAGCGTGGCGCCGGGCGAAATCTTTGAAATCGAAGCGCCGGCCTTTGGCCCTGCCTTGCGCAACCGCCTCGACGTTTTCCCAACCGAATTTGCGAAAGTGAGCACATTATGAGTTTCAATATCACCGGTGATGCATTGATCGGCGGCGTCGCCGTCAAGGGCAATGGCGGCTCCTTCGAAGCGTGGGACCCGGCCGCGCGCGCGCACATCGCGCCCGCCTTCCACATGGTTGACGTAGCGCAAATCGACGCGGCTTGCCGCCTGGCGCAAGCCGCGTTCGACCCCTTCCGCGCCACCAGCGATGCGCAGCGTGCCGATTTCCTCGACACCATCGCCGCGCAAATCGGCGAATTGGGCGACGACTTGATCGTGCGCGCCATGACGGAAAGCGGCTTGCCGCGCGCGCGCCTGGAAGGCGAACGTGGCCGCACGGTGGGGCAGTTAAAACTGTTCGCTGGCTTGCTGCGCGAAGGCTCGTGGACCGATGCGCGCATCGATTCGGCTTTGCCCGAGCGCACGCCGCCGCGTCCTGACTTGCGCTTGCGCATGATCGGCCTGGGCCCCGTCGCCGTGTTTGCGGCCAGTAACTTCCCGCTGGCCTTCTCGGTGGCTGGCGGCGATACGGCCTCGGCCCTGGCTGCCGGCTGCCCTGTCGTGCTGAAAGCCCACTCGGCCCACCCTGGCACGTCGGAACTGGTGGCGCGCGCCATCGTCAAAGCCATCGCGATTTGCCAGCTGCCGGCAGGCGTGTTCGCCTTGCTGACAGGCACGGGTAATGGCATCGGCCAGGCCCTGGTGGCCCATCCGGCCATCCAGGCTGTCGGTTTTACGGGTTCGCGTTCGGGCGGCATCGCCCTGATGAAGGTGGCGGCGGAACGTGCGCAACCGATACCCGTGTATGCGGAAATGAGCAGCATCAACCCCGTGTTCGTGCTGCCGCAAGCCTTGGCCGCCCGTGGCGCAGCCATTGCCAGCGGCTTTGCCGCTTCGCTGACGATGGGCGTGGGCCAGTTCTGCACCAATCCCGGCCTCGTGCTGGGCCTGGAAGGCGCTGACTTTACGGCGTTTGCCGCCGCCGCCGCCGAAGCACTGGCGCCGGCCCCGGCCGCCACCATGTTGACGGCCGGCATCGCCAGCAGCTATGCGAAGGGCGTCGCCGCGCTGGCGCAGCATGCCGACGTGACACCGCTGGTGCATAACACGGGCGAGGAAGGCAAGGGCGCCGCCGCCCTGTTCGTCACCTCGGGCGAGGCGTTTTTGGCCAGGCACGATCTGCGCGACGAAGTCTTCGGTCCCGCCTCGCTGCTGGTGGCCTGCCGTGACATGCAACAGTTGCTGGCGATCACGGAAAGCCTGGAAGGCCAGCTGACGGCCACCTTGCAGATGGATGCCGGCGACGTGGCAGATGCGCGCCGTTTGCTGCCCGTGCTGGAGCGCCGCGTGGGCCGCATCCTGGCCAACGGTTTCCCGACGGGCGTGGAAGTGTCGACGGCCATGGTGCACGGCGGCCCGTTCCCGGCCACGTCGGACGGCCGCAGCACCTCGGTCGGCACGGCGGCCATCAACCGCTTCCTGCGTCCCGTGTCTTACCAGAACCTGCCGCAAGACTTGCTGCCGGAGTCGCTGCGCGATGATAATCCGCTCAGTATCTGGCGCCGTCACGATGGCGTGCTGGGCAAACGTTAATTACAAAAAATAAAAAATACACAGGCGGAGACAAAATGAAGCAATTGGCGAAATATGGCAGCTTGCAGGGCAAGCGCGTGTTCATCACGGGTGGCGGCAGCGGCATCGGCGAATCTTTGGTGGCGGAGTTTGCCGCCCAGGGCGCGCTGGTGGCGTTTGTCGACATTGCCGTGGAAGCGAGCGAGGCCTTGTGCCGCCGCCTGGCCGAAGCGGGCCTGACGGCGCCCTTGTTCCGCCATTGCGACATCACGGATATTGCATCGCTGCAAGCCGTCATGGCGGAACTGGCGCAGAAGCTGGGCGACTTCGATATCCTCGTCAACAATGCCGCCAACGACCAGCGCCACCAGGCGCAGGACGTCACCCTGGAATACTGGAACGAGCGCATTGCGATCAATCAGCGTCCCATGTTCTTTACGTGCCAGGCCGTCTTCGAGGGCATGAAGCGCCAGGGCGGCGGTTCCATCATCAACGTCAGCTCGATTTCCTGGCACATGAAGTCGGGCGGCTACCCTGTGTATGCCACCACCAAGGCGGCCGTCGTGGGCCTGACGCGGGGCCTGGCGCGCGATTATGGCGCCCACAATATTCGCGTCAACACGGTTACGCCGGGCTGGGTCATGACGCAGCGCCAGATCGACCTGTGGGTCGACGAGGCGGCGGAAGCGGAAATCAAGAAAAGCCAATGCTTGCCAAGCAAGCTGATGCCACAGGACATCGCCGCCATGGTGCTGTTCCTTGCATCGGACGACGGCGCGATGTGTTCCAGTCAGGAATTCATCGTCGATGCCGGCTGGATATAAGCCTTAGCGCATCGTTTAATTCGTGCCGGCACTGACCGGCAACTCCGATCTTGAAACACCGCTCTTGCCGCCCCAACCCCGCGGCAGGAGAGGCATCGCCATTCCATCGCCGGGTTGACCCCGGCCCTTGCTTTTCACTCAAAAACAGGAGACAGCATGAAATTCATCCATACCAGCATCGTGGCCTTGAGCCTCGTCGCCGGCAGCGCCTTTGCCGCGTCCGTCAGTGTCACCATCGACGTGGCCAGGCCCGGTCCCGTGATCAACAAGAACGTCTACGGCCAGTTCGCCGAGCACCTGGGGACCGGTATTTACGAAGGCATGTGGGTGGGGCCGGAGTCCAGCATTCCCAACACCAAAGGCTGGCGCAACGACGTGCTGGGCGCGCTGAAACAGTTGCACGTGCCGCTGGTGCGCTGGCCGGGCGGCTGCTTTGCCGATGAATACCACTGGAAGGACGGCATCGGCGCGCGCGCGCAGCGTCCGACCAAGGTCAACACCAACTGGGGTGGTGTGGAAGAGTCGAATGCCGTCGGCACGCATGAATTCTTCGACCTGGCGGAATTGCTGGGGGCGCAAACCTATATCAACGGCAACCTCGGTTCCGGCACGCCGCAGGAAATGTCCGAGTGGCTCGAATACATGACCTCGGACAGCAAGTCGACCCTGGCCGAGCTGCGCCGCAAGAATGGCCGCGCGCAGCCGTACAAGGTCGATTACTTTGGCATTGGCAACGAAGCCTGGGGTTGCGGCGGCAATATGCGCCCGCAGTACTACGCCGACCTGTACAAGCACTATCACACCTTCATGAAGACGCCGGAAAGCGCGCGCCCGAAATTCATCGCCAGCGGCGGCAATGACGACGACATCAGCTGGTCCGGCACGCTGAGCCGCGAGATCAAGCCGAACATGATGGATGCCATCAGTTTCCACTACTACACGGTGCCGACCGGCGTGTGGGAAAAGAAGGGCGCGGCCACGGGCTTTGGTGAAAATGAGTGGATTTCCACCTTGAGCCGCACCCTGCGCATCGATAGCTTGATCAAGAACAATCTCGCCGCCATCGACAAGAACGATCCCTCGAAAAAGACGGGCTTGTACGTCGACGAATGGGGTACCTGGTACGACGTGGAGCCGGGCACCAACACGGGCTTCTTGTTCCAGCAAAACAGCTTGCGCGATGCGCTCGTCGCGGCCCTGAATTTCAATATTTTCCACCAACACGCGGACCGCGTGCGCATGACGAATATCGCGCAAATGGTCAACGTGCTGCAAGCGATGATCATCACGGACAAGGACAAATATTTCCTTACCCCCACGTATCATGCATTTGAAATGTACGTGCCGTTCCAGGACGCCACCTCGCTGCCGGTGGCCATCGCTGGCAATGGCAAATACAGCCTGGGCAAGGTCAGCATTCCCGAAGTGAGCGCCTCGGCCGCGCGCGCCAAGGATGGCAAGGTGTACTTGTCGCTGGTCAACACGAACCCGCACAAGGCCGTCGACGTGAGCGTGGCGCTGGCAGGCAAGCAAGTGGCCAGCGTGACGGGCCGTGTGCTGACCGCCGGCAAGATGGATGCCGTCAACAGCTTTGCGCAACCGCAAGCCGTGCAACCGGTGGCGTTCAATGCCAAGGCACAAGGCGGCAAGCTGACCGTGTCGGTGCCGGCCAAGGCCGTGGTGGTGGTGGCCGTCGAATAAACGCCTGGCTTCCTGCTGTCTACTCTGTGCCGGTGCGGGAGCTTTCCCGCGCCGGCCAGCCGCATCGTGCTGCACGTTGTAGAGAAAGTATTCCATGAACAGAAGAGAAGCTGTGCTGGCGCTGGGTAGCGCCATGGCCCTGGCCGCCTGTGGCGGTGGTTCGTCCGATAGCGCGCCTGTCGTCTCCGTCACGCCGCCCGTGGTGCCGCCGGTCGTCCCTCCCGCTGTCGTTCCACCAGTACAAGGCGCCATCACTTTTAGCAATGCCTCCGTGCACGACCCGTCCGTGATCAAGGTGGCCGGCACCTATTATGTGTTCGGCTCGCACCTGGCGGCTGCCAAATCCACCGACTTGATGAACTGGACGAAGATGGCCGACGGCGTCAATGCCAGCAACCCCCTGTTCAACAATGTCGTCACCAGCCTGGCCGACACCTTTGCCTGGTCCCAAGTGACGGGCCTGTGGGCGCCCGACGTGATCGCGCTCGACAATGGCAAGTTCGCCATGTACTACAACAGCTGCAAGGGCGATTCGCCCCGTTCCGCCATGGGCCTGGCCCTGGCGGACAAAGTGGAAGGCCCATATGTCAATCAGAAGATTTTCCTGAAATCGGGCATGTGGGGCCAGATCAGCGAGGATGGCGTGACTATCTACGATGCGCTGACGCAACCGAACGTGGTCGACCCGAACACCTTCCGCGACGCTGCCGGCAAGCTGTGGATGACCTACGGTTCGTATTCGGGCGGCATCTTCATCCTCGCCATGGACCCGGCCACGGGCTTGCCTGTCGCGGGGCAGGGCTATGGCAAGCACGTGATCGGCGGCAACCATAGCCGCATCGAGGGCGCCTACGTGCTGTACAGCCCGCAAACGCAGTATTACTACCTGTTTACGTCGTTTGGCGGCCTGGATGCCAACGGCGCCTACAATATGCGCGTGGCCCGTTCGCGCGCGCCGGACGGCCCGTACGTGGATGGCAAGGGCAACGATATGCGCCAGGTCAAGTCCAACCCCGCCTTGCCCCTGTTCGACGACGCCAGCATCGCACCCTTTGGCCAGAAGCTGATGGGCAACCATCAATTCGCGCTGACCGCTGGCGAGACGGGCACGCCGCTGGGATATGTGTCGCCAGGACACAATTCGGCGGTATACGATGCCGCCACGCAGCAGTATTTCCTGATCTTCCATACGCGCTTCCCGAACACGGGCGAGTTGCACGAGATCCGCGTGCACGAATTGTTCATGAATGGCGATGGCTGGCTGGTGGCGGCGCCATTCCGTTATGTCCCATTGAGTCGCAGCGCCACGCCGCTGGCGGCGCAAGTGGTGGCAGCGGACGTGGTGGGCAGCTATCAATTGGTCAATCATGGCAAGGATATTTCCACGGTGCTCAAGCTGTCGCAATCCATCAATTTGCTGGCGGACGGCACCATCACGGGCGCGCAGGTGGGGAGCTGGATACACCAGGGCAACAATCTGATCGCCATTACCCTGGTGTCCGGCGGCCTGTTCCATGGCGTGCTGTCGCGCCAGTGGAATGGCAATGCCGGCACCTTTGTCGTCACGTTCACGGTGCAGTCCGCCGATGGCGTGTCGCTGTGGGGCGCCCGCACGGGCAACTAACAAGTCAAAGTCAAAGGAAAACAATGATGCAAACGCTCAAGCGCGGCCTGGCCGCTGTTACCGCCACCTTGCTGGCGCTGTCCTGCCATGCCGCGCAAGTGAGCGTGCACGACCCCGTGATGGCGAAGGAAGGCGATACGTATTATCTGTACAGCACGGGCCCCGGCATCACCTTCTACAGTTCGAAAAACATGGTCGACTGGCAGCCGGAAGGGCGCGTCTTTGCGGGCCAGCCCACGTGGGCCAAGACAGCCGCTCCCAGCTTTGACGACCATATCTGGGCGCCCGACGTGCAATTTCACGACGGAAAATACTACCTGTATTACTCGGTTTCCGGCTTCGGCAAGAACACGTCCGGCATCGGCGTGACTGTCAATACCACCTTGAATCCCCGCTCGCCCGACTACCGCTGGGTCGACCAGGGCATGTTGCTGCAATCGGTGCCCGAGCGCGACGAGTGGAATGCCATCGATTCGAACATCATCACCGATGCCAAGGGCACGCCGTGGATGTCGTTCGGCTCGTTCTGGAACGGCATCAAGCTGGTGAAACTCAATGCGGACTGGAAAACTATTGCGGAACCGCAAGAGTGGCACTCGCTGGCGCGCCGGGCACCGCTGCCGCCACGCGCGGGCGAGTTCAAGCCCGCGCCCGAGGAAATCGAGGCGCCGTTCATCTTCCAGCGCGGCAAGGATTACTTCCTCTTCGTTTCCTGGGGCTTGTGCTGCCAGAAGGAAAAAAGCACGTATCACCTGGCAGTGGGGCGTTCTAAAAGTGTGACGGGGCCTTATCTGGACAAGAACGGGCGCGACATGGCGCAGGGCGGCGGCACGGTGGTGCTGCAGGGCGACAAGGATTGGCAGGGCCTGGGCCACAATAGCGCGTACACGTTTGACGGCAAGGATTACCTGGTGCTGCATGCGTATGAGACGGCGGACAATTATTTGCAGAAGCTCAAGATCCTGCCCATGACGTGGGACAAGGAGGGCTGGCCGCAGGTCGATGCACGCGACTTGAACCGCTATCACAGCCGCGAGCTGCCGGCCGCCAAACCCTGAGGGCGCGCCATGAAAAAGACCTTGTTGACGCTGGCGCTGGCCGCCGGCGGCCTTGTCACGCCGCTACTCCCTGCGGCTGAACTGTTTCCCCTCTCGTCCGTACGCTTGAAAGCGGGACCGTTTCTCGATGCGCAAACGACGGACTTGCATTATTTGCTGGCTTTCGAACCGGACAAATTGCTGGCGCCATTTCGCCGCGAAGCGGGCTTGCCGCAGATCCAGCCCAGCTATGGCAACTGGGAGTCGACGGGGCTCGATGGCCACATGGGCGGGCATTACCTGTCCGCGCTGGCCCTGATGGTGGCGTCCACGGGCGACGCGCAGGCGCGCGAACGCCTCGACTACCTGCTGGCGGAATTGAAGAAATGCCAGGACGCCAACGGTAATGGCTACCTGGGCGGCATCCCCGACGGCAATGCCGCCTGGCAAGCCATCGCCAAGGGAAAACTGCAGGCCGACACCTTCTCCGTCAATGGTCGTTGGGTGCCGTGGTACAACCTGCACAAGGTGTTCGCCGGCTTGCGCGACGCCTACCAGTACGCCGCCAATCTTGAAGCGAAAACCATGCTGATCGCCTTGTCGGACTGGGCCGTGAATCTGTCGGTCTCGCTTACCGATGCACAGATGCAGGCGATGCTGCGCGCCGAGCACGGCGGCATGAATGAAGTGCTGGCCGACGTCTACGCCATGACGGGCGAGCAGAAATACATGGACCTGGCCGTGCGCTTTTCGCACCAGGCCATCCTGCAGCCTCTGGCGCAGCAGCAGGACAAGCTGACGGGCTTGCATGCGAATACGCAAATCCCGAAAGTCATCGGCTTCGAGCGTATCGGTGCATTGACGGGCAGGCGCGACTGGCAGCAGGCGGCGCAATTCTTTTGGCAAACCGTACATGACAAGCGCACGGTGGCCATCGGCGGCAATAGCGTCAAGGAACATTTTCACGACGAGCACGACTTTTCCTCGATGGTGGAAGAGGTCGAAGGGCCGGAAACGTGCAATACCTACAATATGCTCAAGCTCACCGGGCAACTGTTCCGCCGCGATGAGCAGGTGCGCTACGCGGATTACTACGAGCGCGCCCTGTACAACCATATTTTGTCGTCGCAGCGCCCCGGCACGGGCGGTTTTGTGTATTTCACGCCCATGCGCCCGAATCACTACCGCGTGTATTCGCAGGTGGACAAGGGCATGTGGTGCTGCGTGGGTTCCGGCATCGAGAGCCAGGCCAAATATGGCGAGTTCATCTACGCGCATGAAGGTGACGCCCTGTACGTGAACCTGTTCATGGCCTCCACGCTCGATTGGAAAGAGCAGGGTGTCAGGATCATCCAGAGCACGCAATTCCCCGACCAGGACACGACGCGCATCACCGTGCAGGGAAATAAGACGTTCAGCATGAAGATCCGCTACCCGCAGTGGGTAGCCAAAGGCAAGCTGCGCCTGAAGCTCAATGGCAAGGCCATGCGCGTGAACGGCGCCCCCGGCGAATACGTGACGATCACGCGCGCCTGGAAAGTGGGCGACACCGTGGACGTGACCCTGCCGATGACGACGCGCCTGGAGCAGATGCCGGACCAGTCGAATTACTATGCCGTGCTGCATGGCCCCATCGTGCTGGCCGCCAAGACGCAGCCGTTCGCGAATGAACAACTGAACTATTTTGCCGACGATTCGCGCATGGGCCATATCGCTCAGGGGCAAGTCTGTCCGCTGGAATCGTCGCCGCTGTTCGTCAGCGATGAGAAGGATTTCATGCGGAGAATCCGCCCCGTGAACGGCCAGCCGCTGACGTTCACGGCGCCCGGGCTGATCCAGGGCAAGGATGCGGCGAAGATAAAACTGATCCCGTTCTTCCGCCTGCATGACTCTCGCTACATGCTGTACTGGCCCGTATCCACGACCGCCAGCCTGGCGCAGCTGCAGGAAACCACCCGGCAAGCCGAGGCGCAGCGCCTGGCGCTCGATGCGCTCACCATCGACCAGGTGGCGCCCGGACAACAGCAGCCCGAGTCCGACCACAACTTCCAGGCCGAGGGGGGAGAAAACGGCGTCAACAAGGGCAGGCACTGGCGCCATGCCACGGGCTGGTTCAGCTATGAACTGAGCGACCCGCAAGGTGCAGCGGCGATATTGCGCCTGACTCTGTCCACCCTGGACGCGGGCCGCGTCTTCGACGTCTTGATCAACGGCTTCAAGGTCGAGACCATCGCCGTGGCGGCCGATGCGCCGCAAGAGCTGCATACGGTGGATGTGGCCTTGCCTGCCGAGCTGGTCAAAGCGGCCAAGGGCAAATTGCGCGTGAAATTTGTCGCCGGCAAGAATTCCGTGGCGGGCGGCCTGTACGGGCTGCGCCTGCTGCGCTGACGGGAGGCAGGACGCTAGGCGACCATCCGGTGATACGCAAATCGGTATCGCAAGCGAAAAAGAATTGATTGGATGGCTATGTTGCTTTCTCCTACCATGGGTTCATAAAAAACCGCCCATCCTGCATCCGGCTGTGATGGTATTCCAAAAAAAACTGGAGACAAGAATGAAATTGACACGCCGCACACTCCTCGCCAGCGCCATGTTGTTGGCACTGTCCGCTACTTCTTCCGCCTTCGCCGCCAAGCCCCTCGTCATGGGCTTTTCGCAGGTAGGCGCCGAGAGCGAATGGCGCACCGCCAATACCGTCTCCATCAAGGAGGCCGCCAAGAAAGATGGCGTCACCCTGAAATTTGCCGATGCCCAGCAAAAGCAGGAAAACCAAGTCAAGGCCCTGCGCTCGTTCATCGCGCAAAAAGTCGATGTGATCGCCTTTTCGCCCGTGGTGGAATCGGGCTGGGATACCGTCTTGCGCGAAGCCAAGGCCGCCAAGATTCCCGTCATTCTGACGGACCGCGCCGTCAACGTTGCCGATAAATCGCTGTACGTCACCTTCATCGGTTCCGACTTCGTGGAAGAGGGCCGCCGCGCGGGCCAATGGCTGCTCGAGCACGCCAAGAAAACCCCGGATGCCACCCTGAACATCGTCGAGCTGCAAGGCACGGTCGGTTCCGCGCCCGCCATCGACCGCAAGGCGGGCTTCCTGGAAGTGGTGGGCAAGAATCCGAAGATGAAGATCATCCGTTCGCAAACGGGCGACTTTACGCGCGCCAAGGGCAAGGAAGTGATGGAAGCGTTCCTGAAAGCCGAAGGCAAGAAGATCAACGTGCTGTACGCGCACAATGACGACATGGCCATCGGCGCCATCCAGGCCATCGAAGAAGCGGGCATGAAGCCGGGCAAGGACATCATCATCATCTCGATCGATGGCGTGAAAGGCGCGTTCGAAGCGATGATCGCTGGCAAGCTGAACGTCACCGTGGAATGCAGCCCGCTGCTGGGCCCGCAACTGATGTCCATCGCCCGCGATGTGGTGGCCGGTAAACCCGTGCCAGCGCGCATCACGACGGTGGAAGGCGTGTTCCCTGCCGAGGTGGCCGCCAAGGAATTTCCGAACCGTAAGTACTAAGCTTGCCGCATGATGAAGACGCAAGCGCATCACACGGCCGCGCCAGCTCCCTTGCTGGAGTTGCGCGGCATCAGTAAAGCCTTCCCCGGCGTCAAAGCCCTCAGCGATGTTGCCCTGCGCCTGTATCCGGGCGAAGTGCACACCTTGATGGGACAAAACGGCGCCGGAAAGTCGACCCTGATCAAGGTGCTGACGGGCGTCTACACGCCCGACAGCGGCCAGATCCTGTTTGACGGCAAGCCCATCGCCCCCGCCTCCACCTCGGACGCGCAGGCGCTGGGCATCAGCACCGTGTACCAGGAAGTCAATCTGTGCCCGAACCTGTCGGTGGCGGAAAACATTTTTATCGGCCGCTACCCGCGCCGTTTCGGCATCATCGACTGGCGTTCCATGCAGCAACAGGCGCGTGCCTTGCTGCAGCAATTGCAGATCGATATCGATGTCACGGCGCAATTGTCCAGCTTTCCGCTGGCGATCCAGCAAATGGTGGCCATTTCGCGCGCGCTGAATATTTCGGCCCGCGTGCTGATCCTCGACGAACCTACGTCCAGCCTCGATGAGGCGGAAGTCAATCTGCTGTTTTTCGTGCTGCGCCGCCTGCGCGAGCAGGGCATGGCGATTCTGTTCGTCACCCACTTTCTCGACCAGACCTACGCCATCTCCGACCGCATCACCGTCATGCGCAATGGCGAGCGCGAAGGGGAATATGCGTGCAGCGAACTGTCGCGCCTGGCGCTGGTGAACAAGATGATCGGCGTGGCGGCCGACACGCAGGAACAGGCATTGGATCTGGCGCACGAAGCGGACGCGGCCAGCTTTGGCCCGACTGTGCTCGAAGCGCAAGGACTGGGCCGCAAGGGTGCCTTGCTGCCCATGGATTTCCACATCCGCCAGGGTGAATTGCTGGGCCTGGCCGGCTTGCTGGGGTCCGGTCGCACGGAACTGGCGCGCTTGCTGTTCGGCGCCGACAAGGCCGATTCCGGCTCCATCACCATGCAAGGCCAGCCGTGCCAGTTCCACGTGCCGCGCGACGCGATTGCGCGCGATATCGGCTTTTGCTCGGAAGACCGCAAGCACGAGGGCGCGATTTTGTCGCTGTCCGTGCGCGAAAACATTATTTTAGCCTTGCAAGCCCGCACGGGTTTGCTGCGCGCCATCCCGTTCAAACGCCAGCAGGCGCTGGCCGATGAGTACGTCAAGGCGCTGGGCATCAAGACGGCCAGTATCGAAACGCCGATCGGCAGCTTGTCCGGCGGCAATCAGCAAAAGGCCTTGCTGGCGCGCTGGCTGGTGACCTCGCCCGCCATGCTGATCCTGGACGAACCCACGCGCGGCATCGACGTGCGCGCCAAGCAGGAAATCATGAGTTATGTGAGCAAACTGTGCCGCAAGGGCATGGCGATTTTGTTCATCTCGTCCGAATTGCCGGAAGTGCTGCGCTGCAGCGACCGTATTCTGGTCATGCGCGACCGCAAGGCTTGCGGCGACTATGCGCGCGGCGAGCTCGATGACAGTTCCGTGCTGCAAGTGATCGCCGGAGACGCCACATGAGTTTATCCACACCCTCCAGCGTGCCCTTGGCGCGCCCGGCTTTTTTTACGGGGAATACCGTCTTGCATCACCCTTTGAGCAGGCCCCTGGCCGCGCTGTTCTTGCTGCTGCTGGTCGACTTCTTCGCCATCCCCGGCTTTTTCCATCTGGAAGTGCGCGACGGTCACCTGTACGGCAGCGTGATCGACATCGTCAACCGCGCGGCGCCCTTGATGCTGGCGGCGCTGGGCATGACCCTGGTGATCGCCACGCGCGGCATTGATATTTCCGTGGGCGCCGTCGTGGCCCTGTCCGGCACCGTGGCCGCCATGCTGATCGGCGGCACCATGGTGATGGACAACGGCGTGCCGACCTACGTGAGCAATATCCCCATGGGCTGGGCCCTGGCGGCCGCCCTGGGCGCGGCCCTGCTGTGCGGCGCCTGGAATGGCGTGCTGGTGGCCGGTCTTGGCTTGCAGCCCATCGTCGCGACATTGATACTGATGGTGGCGGGGCGCGGCCTGGCGCAACTGCTGACGGATGGCCAGATCGTCACCGTCTACTATCAGCCTTACTTCTTCATCGGCAGCGGTTATTTGTTCGGCTTGCCGTTTTCGCTGTTCCTCGTCGCTGCCGTGTTCATTATCACGGCCGTGCTGATGCGGAAAACCGCTTTGGGCCTGTTCATCCAGGCCGTCGGCATCAACCCCGTCGCCGCGCGCCTGGCCGGCATCAGGACGGCGACCTTGATCTTTTTCGTCTATGTGTTTTGCGCCGCCTGCGCGGGCCTGTCGGGGTTGATGATCAGCTCGAACATCAAGAGCGCGGACGCCAACAATGCGGGCCTGATGCTGGAACTCGATGCCATCCTGGCCGTCACTCTGGGCGGGACGTCTCTGGCGGGCGGCAAGTTCAGCTTAGTCGGCAGCATGATCGGCGCGCTCATCATCCAGACCCTGACCTACACGATCTATTCGCTGGGCGTGCCGCCCGAGGTGAACATGGTCGTCAAGTCGGTCGTCGTGTTCCTCGTCTGCCTGTCGCAATCGTCGGAATTCAAGCAATTGCTGCATCGGAGAAAAGCATGAAGGGCTTGCTGCACACCCCGTATTTCACCTCGCTCGTCACCGTGCTGTTGCTGGTGGTGATGCTGGGCCTGGGCGGCGCCGCCTATCCGGGCCTGCTGTCGACGCAAGTGATCTTTAACCTGTTGATCGATAACGCCTTTTTGCTGGTGATCGCCGTCGGCATGACTTTCGTGATCGTTTCCGGCGGCATCGATCTGTCGGTCGGCTCCGTGCTGGCCCTGTCGACCATGATCGCCGCCTGGCTGCTCAACGTGGCGCACTGGCCCCCAATCTTGGTGATCGTCACCGTGCTGGCGCTGGGCGCCGTGTTTGGCGCTAGCATGGGCGCGCTGATCCATTATTTCAAGTTGCAGCCCTTCATCGTGACCCTGGCCGGCATGTTTCTGGCGCGGGGGCTGTGCTACTTGATCAGCATCAATTCCATCACCATCGACGATCCGCTGTTCGTGGCCATGTCGCAGACGCAGCTGCAATTTCTCGGTGGTTTTGTTTCACCGGGCGTGGTGATCGCCGTGCTGACCTTGCTGCTGGCCATCTGGCTGGCGCACGCCACGCCGTTCGGCCGTGCCGTGTATGCGATTGGCGGCAATGAACAGTCGGCCCTGATGATGGGCTTGCCAGTAGGCCGCACCAAGGTGTTCATTTACGCCTTCAGCGGCTTTTGCGCCGCGCTCGGTGGCGTGCTGTTTTCGTTCTACATGCTGTCCGGCTATGGCTTGCATGCGCAAGGCACGGAACTGGACGCGATCGCCGCCGTCGTCATCGGCGGCACCTTGCTCAGCGGCGGCTACGGCTACGTGGCCGGTGCGCTGTCGGGCGTGCTGGTGCTCGGCACCATCCAGACCCTGATCGCCTTTGACGGCACGCTCAGCTCGTGGTGGACCAAGATCGTCATCGGCGGCTTGCTGTTTGTCTTTTGCGTCGTGCAAAGACTGATGGCCATGGGCCAGAAACATACCAACGGGAGTTAATTGATGTTGAAGAAGAATAAACGTGCCGCAGCCATCGGCATGGCGGTGGCGCTCGCCTGTATTGCAGTCAATGCGCCGGCGGCCAATCCCATCGTGAAAAACATCTACACGGGCGATCCGGCCGCGCTGGTCGACAATGGCAGGGTGTATTTGTACGTCGGCCACGATGAAGCGAGCGCCACGGACACGGATTACCGCATGAACGAGTGGCGCGTGTATTCCTCGTGCGACATGGCGAACTGGACGGACCACGGCTCGCCCGTGCGCTTTTCCACGTTTGCCTGGGCCGGCAAGGATGCGTGGGCGGGCGACATCGTCAAGCGCGGCAGCAAATACTATTTTTACTCGACCGTCGATCATAAAACCATCGCCGGCAAGGCCATCGGCGTGGCCGTCTCCGACAGCCCGACCGGTCCGTTCGTCGATGCGCGCGGCAGCGCCCTGATCACGAACGACATGACGAAACAGACAGCGATCCTGTGGGACGACATCGACCCGGCTGTTTTCATCGACACGGATGGTCAGGCCTACCTTTACTGGGGCAACACGGTCTTGAAATACGCCAAGCTGAAAGCCAACATGACGGAGCTCGATGGCCCGATTCTGACCTTCGGCATGGATGCGTTCACGGAAGCGGCGTATATGCACCAGCATGCGGGCACCTACTATTTGTCGTACTCGCGCAACTTCCCGGAAGAAACGGCGTATTCGACGGGGCCGACACCGACGGGTCCCTGGCATTTCCGCGGCGCCATCATGGACAAGAATGCCGTGGTGAAAACCATCCACCAGGCCATCATCGAATTTAACGGCAAGTCCTATATCTTCTATCACAACGATAAGTTGCCCGGCGGTGGAGAATACCGGCGTTCCGTGGCCGTGGAAGAGCTGAAATACAAGGCCGATGGCACGATAGAATTCATCCATCAAACGGCTGGCCCGGCAGCCAATCCCAGCGCCGCCTGCAAGGCATTGTGAACGCAGTTTGACGACGCTCAAAAAGGAGACATACCGATATCTGGAATATCGATATTGAGTTAAAACTGATATCGATCATGATATGATTTATTCATGGATACCCTCAACCCCAACTGGTTCTTGCGAGCCCGCCTGAAGACGCGGCAATTGCTGCTGTTGATCGCCCTTGACGAGCAGCGCAACATCCACCGCGCGGCGGAAGAATTGCACATGACGCAGCCGGCCGCGTCCAAGCAAATCAAGGACCTGGAAGAGATGCTCGACGTGCGCCTGTTCGACAGGTTGCCGCGCGGCATGGAGCCGACCATCTACGGCGAAACGATGATACGCCACGCGCGTATGGCCCTGACGAGCCTGTCGCTGGCGCATGACGACATCGTCGCCCTGAAGTCGGGCTTGACGGGCCAGGTGGAGGTTGGCGTCATCATGACGCCGGCCATGGCCTTGCTGCCCCGCGCGATTGCGCGCATCAAGCAGCAGGCGCCGCTGATGCGCATCGGCGTGCACCTGGAGCACAGCAATACCTTGATGGACATGCTGCAGCATGGCACCCTCGATTTCATGATCGGGCGCATCCTGGAAAAGGAAAGCAGCGCGGGACTCATCTACGAAGAGTTGACGGAAGAGCCAGCCAGCGCCGTGGCGCGCAATGGCCACCCGCTGCTGTCGCGCAAGAATTTGCAATTGAAGGACCTGGCGGGTCAGCCGTGGATCTTGCCGCCGCAAGGCAGCATCCTGCGCCACCGCTTCGACATGATGTTCCGCCGCGCCAGCCTGGAGCCGCCCGTCGACGTCGTCGACACCACCGCCTTGCTGCTGATCACCTCCCTGCTGCAGCAGACGGATTCGCTGCACGTGATGCCGACGGAAGTGGCGCACTACTACGAATCGTTGAACGTGCTGAGCATTTTGCCCATCGAGCTGCCATGCAAGATGGATGCCTTCGGCATCATCCGCCAGCAGGATCATTTGCTGTCGCCGGGGGCGGATATGTTACTGAAAGCTGTGCGGGCCACGGCGGCGGATATGTATTAAACCCAACGGCAAATGCTGGGGTCGTACCCTCAGGGTACGACCCCGGATCTTGCTTTTGGGGTTCAATCGGGGACTTCAAAGAAAAACAGCTGCACCAACCGCCCATTTTCTGGCGTGTCGCCAAACACATTGCTGATCGAGTGAAAGTAGTGGCCCTTGTAGACGATCAATCGGTTGTGGTGCATCGGCACTTCCAGCAGCGCTTGCCAACTGTCGCGCTGTTCCTGCAAGTCGTTGAATTTCTGCACTTTACTGTTCGGCAGCCAGCGTTTCTGGAAATCCTTGAAGCTGGCATAGCCGCCCGCTTTGACGTCCGCCTCGGGCAAGCGCCGGTACCAGCCGCTGGGCTGGTGGCGCCAGAACGTGGTGCCTCCCTGGCACTGCTCGGGCGGGTTTAGATACAGCACGCCCGCATAGAAATTGAAATTGTTGCCCGTCTCATTGTCCACGTGGATATCCGTGCGCGCCATGGCGTCCGCATAGCTGAGGCGATACGAGCCATTGTCGGGCGAAATGAAACGGATGGGGCGGCCCAGCGCCGTGGCGATGCGCTCCATGATGGCCTGGCTGGGCTGGCCCGCCGTCTGGCTGCCTGGATAGTTCTGGCCCGCATAGCGCTGCTGCTCGAATGGCAGAGCCAGCGCCTGGGCGCGCCAGGCGGCGGGGTCAGGCAGGAAATCGTCGAGGATATGCAAATCCGTTTCGCGCAGGAAGTCCTGCAGCGCTGGCGCGACGTTGAGCGGTGTCAGCGTTTCCGCCTGTTCCGCTTGCGGACTGGCAAAGCCGATGCGGCACGTGTGCGCCAGCGCCGGATGCAGCGCCAGCGCTTGCGCGTAACGCTCCAGCGCCAGATCCTGCTGTCCCGTGCGGTAGTACAGCTCGGCCAGGCCCTGCAGGGTTTGCCAGCGCTGCGGGCGCAGGGCGTGGGCGCGTTCCAGTTCGGCGATGGTCTCCGCCAGCCGTTGTTTCCCCAGCAGCAATTCCGCATGAAGAATGGCGAAATCGTGCTCGTGCGGCGCCAGCCGCGCCGCCGTGGCGTAGCTGGCCAGCGCCGCCTCGTTGTCTGTACCGCGCAGCACGTTGCCGAGGTTGTAGTGGAACAGGGCGTTGTCGGGCTGTTGCTTGAGCGACAGTTTTAACAGGCCCAGGCCGATCGTGCCCTGGCCCAGCTCCAGCATGGCCAGGCCCTGGAAATGCTGCGCTTCGGCCAGGGCCGGGTCTTGTTGATACGCGGCCTGGTAAGCGTTGATCGCCTCGATCAGCTTGCCTTGCTGCTGCAGTTGCCGGCCCTTGGCCAGCTGTTGTTCCGCCAGTGTCTGTTCGCCCATGTCACTATCCCGATGCAATGTGGCGAACAGTGTAACCGAGGCTGTTCTACAGCGCCTGGCTGACGGGAATTTCTTCCCCGTTCAGCTTGATCGCCACTTTGACGATCTGCGCCTTGACCTGGTTGCTGGCCATGTCCGCTTCCTGGGCGTAGGCATACACGACGATGGCGAAGTCCTTGTAGCCGCTGCGCGCCGCCTCGATCTTGCGCGCCGCCTCCTGGTCCACTTTCAGCAAGGAATAACCGTCGCCATTCGTGAACGCCAGCTTGTAGTCGCCGTTGTCATACATGTAGTAATACGTGCCCGCGTCGGCGAACTTGGCGGGGAAGGCGGCCTTGTCCATGGCGTACGGCGACAGCGCGCCCTGGCCATTGATCTGGTAGCGCAGGTAGCGTTTCGTTTTGGCCTCATTGACCTTGGCGTCGATCTGCGGTTTCAGCGCGTCGAGCACTTCCTGCTTGCGGAAGGCATCATTGCTGCCCGCATATTCGCGCGAAATGCGTTGCGCCACGGCCGCATAGTCGGGCGGCACGCCGGACAGGGCGATGTAGCTGTACATCAACTGGTTGCCGCTGGTGATGTCGATATAGCTGGCGCTTGGCGTGGCCGGATCCGCTTGTGGCAGGCTGGCGGCGGCCGCCTTAACTTGCGCCTTGGCGGCCAGGTCGGCGACATTCGCGGCGACGGGGGCGGAGGCGACGGGTGTGGCGTTATCCGTCTTGCCGCAGGCGGACAGGATCACGGCGATGGCGAGCAGGGCGGGGAGGGTACGGTTCATGATATTTCCTTGAGTGAATGTGTGAGGTGGCTTAGCCGATGGTTTTACGTTTGTATTCGCCGATGCCGTACGCGGCCAGGACGATGGAAGACGCCAGCACCAGGTAAAAGCCGATGCCGAACGACAAGCCTTGCCACACTTGCCCCAGCATTTCGCTGGCCATCTGCTCGGCCATGCGGGCCGCGCGGCTGCCCATGATGCCGCCCATGGCGTTACCTGCCTCGCTGACGGCGCCCTTGATCTTGACGAACAGCAAGCTGCTGTGGATGACGACGAACAGCAGCGGCGCGCACTTGCCCAGTGCCGCTTTCGGGCTATTGCTGGCCATGGTGGCGCAGCATCCGGCAATGGCCAGCAGGAAGAAAAACTGTGCGGAAGTAAAACCGCCGCCGCCATCGCGGGCAAAGCTTTCCAGGCTGTCGGCGGACAGGCCCAGCAGCTGCCAGTAAGTGCGCGAGACGGAGGCGAACAGGCGGATGCCGATGGTGTTGAAGATAAAGGCGCCGGCGATCAGGATGCCCAGGCTGGCCAGCACCTTGATGCCCAGCGCCGAGACGGCCTGGCGCCACAGTTGCTGGCCCTTGTCGCGCGCCAGTTTCGCCGCGATGGCCATGTCTTCCTGTGCCAGTTGCTGCGTTGCCACGGCGCTGACGGTGGCGAGGCTGCCGGCGTCATCGAAGCGCACGTCGACGACGGCGTTGATGGCGGGCGCCACGTCGGAACGCCAGTGCGTGGCCACGTCGAACGCATGTTGAATGCCGCCCACGCTGACGGAACCTTGTCCGCTCGGTTGGTAGGCGAGGATGCGGCCCCGTTGGCCGGTGGTAATGGTTGCTGCTGGGCTCGATGCTTGCATGGGATTTCCCTGGTCACTGTCATGCTGTATTGCATGTACCCACGGATAACGGGGGTAGTTCAGGGAAATCCAAAATTATTTGAAACTATTTTTTTGGCGGCTGTAACACGTCTTTGGCGGCGCCCTGGTAATCCTTCATCAAGCCCATGAAGGCATCCTGCAAATGCCGGGCCGCATCCTGTGGCGGTGCGCCCGTGCGCCGCGCCAGGTCGAATTTATACGCGTGCGCGGCCGTGTAGCCCGCCTGCGAGGCGGCGTCCAGCAGCACGCCGGCGCGTTTTAATGAGGCGGGATCGCCCTTGACCATCAGCAATTCGGCCAGATAGGTCTGGGCAATCGGGAAATCCTTGGCGGCCGCCTTTTCCAGCCACTGCATGCCCGCCTTCGGCTGTTTGACGCCGGCATCGCCGCCGCCGATGCCGTAGCCGAGGGCCGTCAGCGCCACCAGATCGCCGCCGCGTGCGCGCTTTTCCAGCTGCTGGCGGGGAAACGGCCGTGCCGCGATCTGCATGCGGATTTCATAGTTGATATCTTGCAAAACATTACCTGGCCACACCTTGGCGCCGGATGCGGCCGGCTTTTCCACCGCTGGCGCTGGCGCCGGGACCGGTGCGCGCACGCCGCCCTGGCCTTGCGCGCCGGCCAGCACGCCTGGCGTTGCCTGGCCGACACCCTTGCCGCTGCCCATGTTCAGCACCAGGCGCGCCGACGTTTCGCCAAACGACACGCGGGGCTTTTGCACGTCGTGCGTCATGGCGGCCACCCGCGCCGCCACTTGCGAGAACACGTCGCCCATCGGCAAACCCGGCGCATCGAGCGCATCGAGCAGGGCGCTCGTGTACGGGCTGTTGCGCGAATCGGGCGACCAGAAATCGCGTGCCAGGGCGCCGGGACCGGCCGAATAGGCGATCACCACGCCGCGTGGCGCTTGCGTGTCGGCAAAGCCGAGGCTGGCCGCATTGCCGCCGCCGGGAAGCACCACGGCGCCGCCGCGCGTATATTCCTGGCGGCAAGCGTCGAGGATCAGCACGGCGCCGCGCGCGCCCGTGCGCTGCAAATCGCCTGCCAGGCTGGAAACGGACACGCCCTGGGCGGCGATGGCAGCCGCACTGAGCGCATTCATGTTGGCGCCCAGCGGCAGCACATAGTTCGCTTCGCCCGCCTGCGCGCCGTGGCCCGCGTAAAACACGAGGGCGATATCGGCGCCGCGCGCCTGCGTGGAAAACTCGGCCGACGCCTTTTGCAGCTGCTGCGCATTGATGTCCGTGCGCAACAGCACTTCAAAGCCCAGGCGGCGCAGGCGCTCGGCCATGGCGCGCGCATCGTTCACGGGATTCAATAGAGGCTGCGGATAGGCCGCATTGCCGATCACCAGGGCGATGCGCTTGCCGGGAGCCGCTGGCACAGCGGCGTGCGCCACATTGCTGCCCAGTAAAAAGAACAGACTGAAAAACAGGGGAATCAGGCGATGCATGGGTTTCTCGGGAATTGTCGTGAAAGTAACAAAAGTTAGCGATTTTTACTGTGATATGAGAAAATTGCTTAAATGCATTTTACCTTACTGACAAGTTTCTCTTGTCGGGCCAGCGCATTGCCTGTTTGCCTGTGCGCATCGCCGCCGGCCAGTGGCGCGTGCCGCCCCAACACACGATCGGACCGGCTGTGCAATCGGAACAATTTGAACGGATTCATGCTTTCTGGACGCGCCGCCAGCAGCTGACACAAGGCGAACTGGGCGAGTTTTACCAGCGCGTCATCGCCGCGCTGACCCCATGCCGCCCGCGCGAGGCGGCGTCGCTCGGTGATTCCCTGGCGGATTTGCGCCACCAGTTCTTCATCGAAAAAGTCCTGCACAGCGACAGCGATGCGGCGCCCCACCACATCGGTGCTTTGTTCCTGTACTTCAAGCGCTTCATCATCGACCAGCTGCGCAAGCAGCGCGATGATGACGATGCCGATGCGCAAGAGGGCTGCGAACTGCGCGCGCCCGACGCCTATGCCGAACCGCTGCGCGACTACCAGTTGACGCCGCAGCAGGTGCGCGAGGCGGCCGACGTTTTTATCGCCACCTTGCCACGGGACTTGATCTTGCTGCTGCGTCATTGCGGCTGCGGCGGCATGCCCGTCAGGGAACTGGCCGAGCAGATCGCCTCCGCGCATTACCACGGCGGCAAGCTGGGCCTCGTGCACCGGCAGAAGGGTGACGCGGACAGCGCGGGGCGCCAGATCGTCGAAGCGGCCCACCGTTCTACTTTGCTGGGCAGCTGGGTCTTGAGCCTGCTCAAGCTGCGCGTGGGCGATGTTTTGACCACGCGCGATATGCAGGCGGCGCAAATAGTTTTGGATATCTTGTGCCTGGCCGCGTTATCCCCGCAGCTGGACCCGATAGCCACCTCCCCGAACCCTGATGAAAGGCCACCGGCATGACTGCATTGACGCCCTCGCTGGCCATCGTTGCCGCGCGCCTGCCATCGCCCCCATCGTCCGCCGACTTGCTGGACGCGGAGGTGAGCGGCGATACCCCCGACTGGCGCGGCATTGCCGTGCCGGAACACTTGCTGCAGCGTTTCGAGCGCCGCAGCGATGCCGCGCCGCTGGCCGCGCGGCCTATCGCGGGCGGACAGATCCACTTGCTGGCGCGCCGTCCCGGCTTTGGCGCCGTGCTGCTCGACGCCTGGGACAGCTCGCGGCAGCGCTGGCGCGGCTGGCTCGTCACGCCAGATGCTGCGTATGCGGATGCCTGCGGCCTGGTGGTCGAGCAGCGCGACGCGCCCGCCGACCCGCGCGCGGGGCTGGTGCTGTGCGACATGCCCGTGACCCTGGCCGTGACGGACCTGGGCGCCTGCCTGGGCGTGTTCAGCCAGGAGCGCCTGCAGGCGGCGCGCTGGCTGGAAACGCATGGCCGCGCCAATGCCGCCACGGCGGCGCCCGGCGTGATCGCCCGCGTGGCCCTGCCCGGCGACGATTACGCCTTGACGGGCACACCCTTGTCGAGCGAACTGGGCAAGGATGGCCGCCTGGCCTACCGGCAATTGCTGCGCCAGGGGCTGCAGCAGTTGCAGATCGCTTCGGCCGATGTCGCCGCGCCACAGACGACGGTGCCGATCGCCATGCCGATGCGGGCGGCCAATGCGAACCGCTGGCTCAAACTTGTCACGGCCGTGGCTGCCAGCGTGATGCTGGTGCAATCGGCGTGGCTGTTCCTGCCGAAAGAGAATGCTGTCGTTGGCAATGCGGAATTCCGCAACGGCGGCAGCGGCGTCGAGACGGGCGTGCGCACGCGCGTGTTGTTCCGCGCCGAGGCCACGGAAGCGGAAATCCGCACCTGGCTGCAGCGCGAACAGCTGGAAATCGTTGCCGGACCGGACACCCTGGGCGCTTTCACGCTGTTATCGCGCGACCGCCAGAAAATCTTGCCGCCACCGGGACCGGGCAATCCCCTGGCCGTGATCAATCCCTGAATTTTGAAATAAGAGAAAGTTATCCAGCATGACAACGTATAAGAATTTTGCATCCGCGCACTGGCGCACATTGATCGCCGGTGTGGCAGTTGGCGTCCTGTTGACGGGCTGCGCCATGACGCCGAACGGCCGTGGCGGCGTGCTGGTGGGCCTCGATACTGCCGAGCTGTTCGGCACGCCGATTTCCACCTTCCGCCTGCGCGATGGCACGGAAGGCACTTTGCGCAAGGACCCGCAAGGCAAGTATTCGATCAAGCTGTCGCAGGCGTTTCGCGTCGTACCGCTGGCCAATGCGATGACGGCCCGCGTGGCGAGGGTGGAAAACGTGGGCGAGCGCACCGTGGTGATCGTCGAAACGCAGGAGCGCGGCTGCGCCTACCGCTATGAAGTGCTGGCTTTCCAGGGCACGGACGTGCTGCAGTGGACGGTCGGCAATTGCAAGGACCGCCCCCGCGTGGAACTGGCGGCGGACGCGAAATCGCTGAATATCGACTTTCCCAACTACAACCGCCTGTCACGCATGATCTACACGGACAACCGCCTGCTGAACGCCAGCGTGGCCGTGCCGCCCGGCGTCGATACGCGCGCCCAGCCGTTTGCCGACGACGCCTTGCGCGCCACCGGCCCCGTCATCGCCAACATGCCGGGCAACGACAGCGGCCGCGTGATTCCCGCCGCGCCGGCCGCCGCACCGGCACCCGCCACCAAGCCCGCCACGCGTACCACCAGCCGCAACCGCCGGCAGGTGGCGCAGGAAGCGCCCGCGCCCGCCCGCACCGTGCCAAACGCGCCGGCAGCGGCTCCGGCCACCCGTGCCGCCGACAGCGCCTCGCGCGTACCGGCCGCCATGAGTTTCCAGACGGAAGAAATCAAGCCCGTCGTCATCGATTTGAGGAAATAAGATGGCCGCGAGTTTGCGCAGTCTGCAAATCCGGCAGACCTTGATCCTGATCGTCCTGACGATCATTTATTTGTGCTTCGAGCTGGGCTTCAATGCCCGCTTGCTCGACGTGGTGGGCGGCAACGTCAAGCCGGAAGACGTGGAAGGGGTGGAATTCTATGGCCGCAGCCTGTCGGGCATCGCCGCCGCGCTGGTGGTGCTGCAACTGATGTGGCGCCGCCGCCTGAAGAACAATGGCAGCGGCCCCAGCTGGACAAAGATCATCGTCTGCTGCCTGGTGACGGCCGGCGTCGTCTTCGGCGTGCTGAAAACCACGGTGAATGTGCTCGTCAATACGCGCGACGCGGAATTTCGCCGCATGGCTTTCAATACCACCTTGCTGCAGCGCTCGCTGGTAGGCGGCAGCTTGCAGTTGCAAGGCCTGGTCGACGATCCTACGCTGTTCGCCAAACCGGAAGGCAAATCCTTCCTGGCCCTGTTCCCCTTCCTGGCCGTGTCGGTGCGGCATCTTGACGAGCGCATGGGGCCGGCCAAGGAACAGCTGGTGCGCGCCAACGTGCGCCAGGTGGCGGGCGGCCCGTCCGGCTACTATGACAAATATCAAGAAGCCATGCGCGAGCTGGCCGGCAAGTGGGAACTGTATGCGGGCATCATCCCCGATAGCGATGCCGGCTTGCGTGCCAAGCAGCAATCCTCGTGGCAGGAATACGTGAGCAGCCTGTCGCGGCGTGGCTGGCAGCCGCATTCGGTGCCGATGCGGCGCCAGGCAGCCGTCGTCAACAATGTGCGCAAGAAAGTGCCCGTGCCCGCCAACTGGCGTACCGATGACGAACAGGGCTTCCGCGCCGCCGTCAAGCGCCGCTACACGGCCGAGGCGGCCAGCAAGGGCGTTACCGTGCGCGGCGAGCGCATCCCGCCTGGCTTGCCGTTTGCCGCCTTTGTCGCGCGCCCCGGCGTGCAGGCGGAATTGCGCGAAGCGTTGAAGTTGCCAGCCAGCGCCACGGTGCAGGCATCGTATGCGAGTCCTGCCGAGTTCGGGCGTCTGTTCGACCAGTTCCTGGATCGCCAGACGGCGGAAAAACTGGTGGAATACCGCGCCAGCCGCACGGATTTTGAAGCGGGCGGCAGGTTCTTCCATGAAGGCAAGGAAGCGGCACGCGCGGCCATCGTACCGCCCGTGGCCCTGTTTTTCTCGCTGCTGGGCGCCATCGGCCACTTTTCCAAATTGCTGTATTTGATCGCCACCGTCGTATTATTGCTGCTGGCCATGCGCCGGGGCGAGCAGGCGGGTGCCGATGGACAGCTGAGCCGCCGTTCCGCCTGGATCGCCACGGGCGTGCTGGCGACGGCCTTTGCGGGCACCTGGGGCATCTTGTCGGTGCTCGACAACAACGTCACGCGAAGCGACTTGTTCCGGCAAATGCTGGACTGGACGCGTCAGGGCGAGCCCGACAGCACGCGCTGGAATCTCGCCGGCAAGGCCATCCTGGCCAATATCACGCACGTCGTGGCGGTGGGGCAGGGCTACAGCTACCCCGTCAACGAAGCGATCCGCATCAATGTTTTGCAGGGAATTCACTATGGCTATCACGCAGGACAAAAATAAGGCGGCCGCCCTGGCCTTGCTGCTCTGCATGGCCAGCACGGCTGTCCAGGCCGACTGCCTGGGCATGAAGGTGCACGCCCACCGTGGCGCCGGCAATGCGCCGGAAAACTCGCTGAGTGCGCTGCGCAACACGTATTTCGGCACCTGGGACGGCGTCGAGACGGATTTGCAACTGCTGGGCGACGGCAGCTGGGTGGTGCACCACGACTTGCTGACGGGCAGAGTCGTCGATACGGGCTCGCCCCGCACCGTGAAACAATTGACGGCCGACGACTGGCGCGCCGCCAGCATGAAGAACCGCGGCGTGCTGACGGCGGAAACGCCGCCCTTCGTCAGCGATATCGCCGGCCTGGCGACGGCCTTCCCGAACAAGACCCTGAACGCGGAAATCAAGGATGTCGTGTCCTCGTGCGCGCCGATCGCCACCCTGGTGGGGCAATTGCGTGCAAATATCAAGCATGGCAACTGGTTCTTGACCTCGGGCGTGCCGAACAACCTGGCGTGCGCGCGCCGCGCCGATCCGCAGGGTTATCTGGGTTTGCTCGTGTTTGACGCGCGCAATGCACAGGCGGCCGGCGCGAACCGGGTCAGCCGCTATATCGCGAAAAATGCCCGCCCGCCCAAGCTCGACAAACCGTGGCTGCAGCGCGTGCAGCAGCAGATCGGCATGCCCGCCGGCGTGCACGTGGACGCGCGCAGCCTCGACGCCAACCCGAATTTGCTGATGGACGCCGCCAGCCTGAACATGCCCGTCTTCGTGTATGCCGTCGATGGCGACTCGGCCCTGGCCGCCTCGCTGTTGCGCGCGCAGCAGCGCAGCCACCGCTGGCCCAGCGGTGTCATCCTTGACGGCAATCCCGAGACGTTTTGCGCGATGATGAAGAATTAATGGAAGGCGCGTTGATATTTATTACGTCGCTTTCTAAAAAAATAGCCAGATATTCTGTGGTTTATTCTTGGGCAAATTCACGGAGCGTCGGAATTTATCAACAAACGTAATAAATTGGCAAAATACTTTTGATTTTTTGATAAAAAATAAGTTACAATTTATGCTATTTCCATGAGGCAATAGAGGTTGGTTCGTGTGGTCGAAATCCAAGATATATGCAGTTCTGTCATTTCAGCTGATTTTTTTCCTGTTCGCGATCCCAGCCTATGCCGCCGATATAGCGGTAGCCGGGTTTGCATTTGCCGGTGACTCCGCCACGGCCGGCGTTCGTTTTCCATATTCCCACCAATTATATATGCGCCTGCGCGCCGACAAGTCGGGGCAGAACCTTTCGCGCATTATTCACGACCGTAGTGGCAAAGTGGCCAATCCTGCCCTCAGCCTGTTGCCGCCTGCATCCCTCGTTAATCTCAAGAAAAGTGATCAGGCCTTGATCACGGTGCTGGTACTGACCGGCGAAACGGTATTGACGGAAAATTTTGGCAGTTATTACAAGACCTTTGTCAATTTGCGTGGCGATGCCCTGATATTCGATTACAAGAGCAAGACCGTGGTGCGCAGCTATCCCGTCAATGCCGCCCTGTTTGATGCCACGCCGGACGCACCCGATGCCGCACGTATTAGCGGATTCATCGAACAGTTATTGTTGAAGGAAGAGGGCAAGGGCTTGGTGACGCAATATCTGGATCGCCTGTCGCACGCGACCTTGCCGACCCCAGGCCAGCGCACGATCCAGATCCGGCGTGCCAAAGTGGCGCCCGAAGCGCTGGCGGTCATGCCCGACGCGCTGCGTAGCCAGCCGCAACTGATGGAAAGCATGGTGGTTGACGCCTTTGCTTCAGTGCTAGCCGCCAAGGCTGGCGTGCCGCTGCTGCCGAGCAAGGCTGGTGACGCCCTGGGACGCATGTCGCTGCGGCTCGAGAATGGTGATGATGTCGATTTGAGCATCGGCGAAGGTGATTATGTTTTTGATATTACGCTGAATAAGTTTGCCAAGATTAAAACGGCGGAAACGGCTGTCGCGATATCGTATGTATATGGTGCATATGCGCACGTTCAGTTTTCAGAACCGTTGCTCCATTCCGACTTCCTGAATACCGATTTGAAAAATGGCGAAACGGCGATCGTTCCTGCCGGCCGCATCGGATCCGACGATTTTGCCGCCTATCAGGATGCCTTGCGCGGTTTGTTTTTAAAGCTGACCGCCGCATTTGAAGGCGGCGACATGAAATGGATACAGACTGCGGCAGGAGCCAAGGATATTGGAAAACAACTCGAGGCAACTCGGGTGATATTAAAGGCGAGTAAATAGATGAAAAAATTGATGTTGTTTTGCCTGGGCTTGTTTTTGGCCGGCCCATGCTTTTCCCAGGTTATTCAGATAAAAGGCGCGGCGACGGTGAAATATGCGGCCATGCTGACGGATGCCGACAAGGAAATGGCTTATCAGAAGGCGCAAATGGCGGCGATAGAACGTTATTTCGCTGAGAGCGGCGAAGCGGAATCGGAAAACTTTGAAGCGATCCAGGGAAAAATTGAAGCCAATCTGGATAAATTCTTGCTCAGTACTGTCGTCCTGAACGAGCAAGATCAGGTCAGCCTGCGTAAATATTCCGTGGTAGTGCGTGCCGAACTAAATGTGGCGAAACTGAGAAATACCCTGAAAGGCGCCAGTGCCACCGGTCGGGTATCAAACGGGGAAAAATCGCAGATGGTGTATGTCTTTGTCGGCCGCGAAGTGGCCAGCGTGAAGGCATTTGATGAGCGTGTGGTCAAGCGTGCCGAGTTGACCCTCGACGGTAGCGCGAAAACGAGCGGTAGCGTGAACGGCCGCGAAGGCGAATCGCTGAGCGGCGGGGCCATCGCCACCAGTGCCACCGTGCGCCGGAATGAAAACGTTGCCCTCAAGCAGACTATCAAGGTCGAAACCGGTGGCAGCACCGTGCGCAAGGCAGATGAAACCGACTACCGTGTGTTTTCTCTGGCCAACCAGAAGACGGCCGTGACGAGCGTGTTTTCGCAAGCGGGGTACCTGGTCGCCGATCCTGAGTTCGTACTCGGTGACAAGGACATTCCATCCGTGAATAAAGATTTTTCCAAAGGCAATGATTTGGCGCCCGCGACCTTGCGTTCCATCGTTGCCGCCTTGCGCAAGGCGAATGTGCCCTTGCTGGCACTGGCCACCTTTGACGTCAATCCTGCCGCGACCGATGAAGCGACCGGTTTGCAGCGCGTCGTGGTATCGGTCACCGGCCGCGTACTCGATTTGCGTGGCGCCTTGCCTCGTGAAGTGGCGGCCGTGCCACCGGTACAGTATTTTGGCCTCGGTGCGGACAATGCGACAGCCCAGACCAAGGCGTTGAAGGACGCTTCCGCACTGGCGGCCAAGGAAATTATCAGCCGCTTGAGCGCCGCTGGCGTGTATTGACATACCGGTGTTGGCGGCAAGTCGAACGCCCGCATCTTCTATTCCCTCGACTGTTTCTCATTTTTCTTTTAAAAGGCAAGTCATGAAGCATATTCGTATTTCCGCATTGTTGGGTGCGACCCTGTTGGCAGTTTCGAGCCTGGCATCGGCCCAATTCGGTGGCCTGGCCGGTGCGCTGGGTGGTGGCAAGGGAGTCACCGCCGAGCAGATCGTCAAGAAATATGTCGGCGGTACGCAAAGCGTCATGAAAGCCGATGCCACCATGCTGGCCGCGTTTGGTTTGAAGGAAGAGTCGGACAAGGCCGCCCTGGAAGCGCAGAATCTGACCGAAGGCGCCACCAAGGATAGCCTGCAGGGTGCGAGCAAGATGCAAAGCGAAAACAGCAAACTGCTGGAAGAGAAAATGAAAGGCAAGAAAGTAGCCATGGATGATGCGAGCAAGCAGCGCTTCACGGAAGGCTTGATTGATCTGTCGAAAGGCGTGATTCAGTACGTCGGCATGAGCAAGGATGTCGGCAGCTTCAAGCCATCGGTTACCGCTCTGGGCGCATCGGCCAATTCGGCCCTGTTTATCGCGCAAAACCTGCCGTCATCGATCAAGGCCGTCGGCAGCACCTTGAAAGTGGCGATCGATTTTGCCAAGAACAATAATATTCCGCTGCCAAAAGAAGCCAGCGACGCTACTGCATTGCTGTAAGTCAAAAACGGAGTAGGAAAGATAGCAGGGCGACTGGTTCGCCCTTTTTTTTTGGGACAATGGAATTGCCTATGAAGATCACAATGAAATCCGGTATACCAGCCATACTGCTGAGTATCGCCTTGGGCCTGGCTGCTTGCGGCGAGAAAGCTGCGCAGCCGCCTGTTACGTCAAGCGCGCCTAATCTGACGCAGACACCTGACGTCGGACAGGTCGAACAAGTCACTACGACGGCAACTGGCAGCGGCATTTCGCCCGGTGCCGCGCTCAATGACGCGCTCAAGCTGGCCATCATGCAAGTCAATGGCGCTACGGTGCAAGCCAATTCAAGCAATGCGAGCATGTTTGAGCAGGTGACGGCAACGCTCGATGTCGATTCGACGGCCGGTTCAGGGAGCGCCAGCATGAAGGCGACCATGCAGGGTCAGGCTTTTGCCGAGCAGATCATCAGTCAATCGAAGGGCGTGGTGTCCTCGTTCAAGGTGGTTGACATGGCATCGCCGTTTTCCAAGGGCGGTATGTACAAGGTGGAGATCGAAGCGCGCATTGCCAAGTTCAAGGCGCCAGCCGATAGTGGCAAGATCAAGATCGTCGTGGCGCCGTTGCGCAGCGAGCAAGCCAGCTTCAATATTGGCGGGCGCGCGGTGCCGGCGCAGGAAGTGCTGGCGCCAATACGCCAGCAGATCATTGATGCCTTGTCGCAAACGGGCCGCTTTACCGTGCTGGATCGCCAGTTCGAGGGCGAGTTGCAGGATGAATTGAATATGATTACCTCGGGTAATTCCCCGAGTAGTGACCTTGCCAAGCTGGGACAGGCGCTGAGCGCGGATTTGGTGTGGGTCGGCGTGGTCAATGAATTCGCTTACCAGCGTCATGCACGCAAGCTGCAGACCTCGGACCGCGAACTGGTGTCCTATGCCGGTGCCTGGTCGGTCTCGCAACGCATGATCAATCTGACTACGCGGCAGATCCTGCAATCGACCACCCTGCGAGGCGAACCGCCAGCGATTGCCGCCACGACCTTGGGCAGTAACTTTAATGAGAGCCAGACGCTGAAGAATATGCAGGCAGCGATCGTTAAACAGGCGACCGAGGCTATCTTGCTGCGCACGTTCCCTATTTCCATCGTCGAGCGCGATGGCGACAACGTTGTGTTGAGTCAGGGTGGCAACGCCGTGGTGGAAAACGGCCGCTACCGTGTGTATCAGCAAGGCAAGGAAATCAAGGATCCGCAGACTGGCCAATCCCTGGGCAATATGGAAAAGCTGTGCTGCGAGGTACGTATCGAGCGCGTCACGCCGAAGCTGTCGTATGGCGTCCTGGAAAACGTCAAGATCAAGCTCGACGGCATCGCGGCGGGCGCGCTGCAGGTGCGGGAAGCGGCACCTGCGGAAAAAACCATCGTCAAGGTGGAGCCTGCGGTGGCGCCGGTGAAAACCGAAGTGAAGCGCAATACACCTGCGGCTGCCAAAAATGCCGCTGCAGAGGCTAGCGACAAGGACTGGTAAGCCTCTCTTGGCCTGGCGAATCCAGGCAAGTCGCCACAGCCCCAGGCAACCGGGGCGCTGCCTGGGTGTCGGAGTGATGTTGCCGGTGTCCATGTTCCCCTGACGTATCATTTTGCCACGCAACACTGGCCCGTCCAGCCCTGGGAAATACCTACTGCCAGCGGCTTGCACGGGCCATTCTCCCGCACCGCAGCATCGATAATGTTTGCATCGCGCGTGCGACTGGCCTATAAATGTAATCGATTACATTTATGTGAAACCCCCCATGCCGCCAGCCGTCCCGTCTTCTTTGCCGACAGAAACCGTCTCCATCAGCGCCGTCGCCGCGCATGCGGGGGTGTCGGTGGCCACCGTCTCGCGCGTGATGAATGAGCAGGCCGGGGTGCGGGCGCCCACGCGCGACAAGGTGCTCGCGTCCGTGGCCGCGCTGGGCTACCGCATGAACCACCTGGCGCGCAGCTTGCGCACGGCCGAGAGCCGCATGCTGCTGACCATGGTGCCCGATGTGGGCAATCCTTTCTATGCGCAAATCGTGCGCGGCATCGACACGGTGGCGCGCGAACACGGCTATTTCGTGCTGCTGTGCGACACGGGCGCCGATGCGGGCCGCGAACGTTCCTACTTCGACTTGCTGCGCATGCACCGCGCCGATGGCGCCATTTGCCTCGACCCGGACACGGTGCAGCACGCCCTGTCGCATGAATCCGTCAGCCTGCCGTGGGTGGCCTGCTGCGAATTCGATCCCGCCGTGGCCGTGCCCTATGTCGGCATCGACAACCACCGCGCCGCCTCCGACGCCGTCGCACATCTGCTGGCGCGCGGCCACACGCGCATCGGCCTGATCAATTCCGATGAACGCTATCTGTACGCGCGGCAACGCCAGCAAGGCTACCTGGACACCCTGGCGGGCGCCGGCCTGCCCGTGCAGCCGCAGTGGGTGCACACGGTGCAAAGCCTCGACTATGAAGCGGGCACGGCCGCCACTTTGCGCATGATGGCGGGACCGGACGCGCCGACGGCCATCTTTGCCGTCTCCGACACCCTGGCCATCGGCGTCTTGAGCGCGTTGCGCCAGCTGAAAAAACGCGTGCCGGAAGACGTGGCCGTGATCGGCTTCGACGATATCGCCATCGCCGCGCAGATCGCCCCCGGCCTCACCACCATCGCGCAACCGATGCGCGAGCTGGGCGAGACGGCGGCGCGATTATTGCTGCAGCGGCTGGCGAACCCGGCGGCCAGCGTGCCCGGCGTGCTGCTGCAACACCGGTTAATTCTGCGAGGGAGTGCATAGTGAGCGTTGCCGTCGGTTTCGAGGGAGTGTGCAAGGATTTCGGCCCCGTGCGCGTCTTGCATGGCGTCAGTTTTACCTTGTCGCCCGGGCGCGTGTATGGCTTGCTGGGCGAAAATGGCGCCGGCAAGTCGACCCTGATGAAAATCCTTGCCGGCTACGAGGCTGTGAGCGAAGGGCAACTGCTGATCGATGGCCAGCCCCGGCATTTCAGCAGTTCGCGCGCGGCGGAGTCTGCCGGTATCGTGCTGATCCACCAGGAATTCAACCTGGCCGAGCACCTGACGGTGGCGCAAAACATGTTCCTCGGCCATGAAAAGACGCGCGGCTGGCTGCTCGACGAAGCCGCCATGCGCGAAGAAGCGTCGCGCTATTTGAAACAGGTGGGGCTGGAGGTATCGCCCGAGACAAAAATCCGCGACCTCATCGTCGCCGAGAAACAACTTGTGGAAATCGCCAAGGCCCTGTCACGCCGTGCCCGCTTTTTGATCATGGACGAGCCCACGGCCACCCTGACGTCGTCGGAAACCCAGCGCCTGTTCGCCGTCATGGCCCAGTTGAAAGCGGACGGCGTCACCATCCTGTATATCTCGCACAAGCTCGATGAAGTGGAGCGCAACACGGACGAAGTCATCGTCATGCGCGACGGGCGTTTCGTCACGCGCGAGCCGACGGCCAGCCTCACGCGCCAGCAGATGGCGAACCTGATGGTGGGGCGCGAATTGTCCGACATGTTCCCCGCGAAAGTGCCGCTGGCGCCCGATGCGCCGATCCTGCTGAAGGTCGATGGCCTGTGCGTGCCGGGCTGGTCGAAAGACCTGTCGTTCGAGGTGCGCGCCGGTGAAGTGCTGGGCTTTGCGGGCCTGGTGGGGGCGGGGCGCACGGAATCGTTCGAGGCACTGCTGGGCTTGCGTCCGCGCAGTGCGGGGCTGATCGAGCTCAATGGCCAGCCCGTGGACATCCGCACGCCGCGTGAAGCCATGCAGCACGGCATGACGTATTTGAGCGAAGACCGCAAGGGCAAGGGCTTGCATGTGAACCTGGGCTTGCGCGAAAACCTCACCATGATGACGCTGCAGCGCTATGCGCGGCCGTGGCTCGATGTCAAGGCAGAGAAACAGGCGCTGGCCAAGGCGGTGCTTGACTTCAATATCCGCACGGGCGACCTCGACAGCCGCGCGCGCATGCTGTCGGGCGGCAATCAGCAAAAGCTGGCGCTGGCGAAATATCTGCATTCGGACCCGCGTGTCGTCGTGCTCGACGAGCCCAGCCGTGGCGTGGACGTGGGCGCCAAGCGCGACATTTACTTTCTGATTCACCGCCTGGCCGCCGAAGGGCGCGCCGTGATCGTGATTTCATCGGAACTGATCGAATTGATCGGCCTGTGCCACAGAGTCGCGGTGATGCGCGCCGGCACCTTGCAAGCCACCCTGTCTGCTGACCACCTGACCGAAGAGGAGTTGATTGCCCATGCAACCGGTACGCACTGACACCACTGTCTCCACCGGCGCCCGCATCGCCAAACTGGGCGCGCGCATCAAGGGCTTTGGCCCCGTGCTGGGCCTGTTATCGCTGTGCATCGCGGGCACCTTGCTCAACGGCGATTTCGCCACCTTGGACAACCTGATGAACGTGCTCACGCGCACGGCCTTCATCGGCATCATCGCCGTGGGCATGACCTTCGTCATCATTTCCGGCGGCATCGACTTGTCGGTCGGCTCGATGGCGGCGCTGATCGCCGGCTGCATGATCTATTTCATGAATGCGCTGGCGCAAGGCGCGGGCGGCGACCTGGCGCCCATCACCATGCTGGTGCTGGGCATCGCCATGGCCCTGGTGCTGGGGGCCGGATTCGGCCTGATGCATGGCTTGCTCATCAGCAAGGGCAATATCGAACCGTTCATCGTCACCCTGGGCACCTTGGGCATCTTCCGCGCCGTGCTGACGTATCTGGCCGACGGCGGCGCCCTGACCCTGGACGCCACCCTGTCCGAGCTGTACAGCCCCGTGTATTACACCAGCGTGCTGGGCGCACCGATCCCGATCTGGATCTTTTTATTCGTCGCGGCGGCCGGCGCCATCATCCTCAACCGCACGACGTTTGGCCGCCACGTGCAGGCAATCGGTTCCAATGAGCAAGTGGCGCGCTATGCGGCCATCAATGTCGACAAGGTCAAGATTGCCACCTACATGCTGCTGGGCGTGTGCGTGGGCATCGCCACGGTGCTGTACGTGCCGCGCCTGGGCTCTGCCACGCCGACCACGGGCTTGCTGTGGGAACTCGAAGCGATCGCCGCCGTCGTCGTCGGCGGCACGGCGCTGAAGGGCGGCGAAGGGCGCATCGTCGGCACCGTGATCGGCGCCATTTTGTTGTCCGTGATCAGCAATATCCTGAATTTGACCAGCATCATCAGTGTCTACCTGAATGCCGCAGTGCAAGGCGTGGTGATTATCGCCGTCGCCTTCCTGCAGCGAGGCCGCAAATAAAAACACAGCGGCGTTCTGAAAGGGCAGCCAACGGGCGCCCACAACCTTGGAGGAGAGCAGCATGAAGAGCTTTAGACGGGTAGCAGGGGTAGCAGGGATGGCAGTGCTGGTGATGCAGGCGTGGGCCTTGCCAAGTGCGCAGGCGGCAGAGAAATTGGTGGTCGGCGTCGCCATCCCCACGGCCACGCACAGTTTCACGTCGGGCATCGTGTGGTGGGCGAACCAGGCCAAGGCGGAGCTGGAAAAAGCCCATCCGGGCGTGAAAATCATCGTCAAGACGGCCGCCACGGCGCCCGAGCAGGCGAACCAGTTGCAGGACATGTTGACGGTGAACAAAATCAACACCCTGGTCATCTTCCCCATCGAGTCGGCCTCGCTGACGCAGCCCGTGGCGCAAGTGAAAAACAAGGGCGTGTACGTGACGGTGGTGGACCGTGGCTTGACGAACACGCAGTCGCAGGATGCCTACATTGCGGGCGACAACACGGCCTTTGGCAAGCTGCCGGCCGAGTATCTGGCGAAAAGCCTGAATGGCAAGGGCAATATCGTCGTGCTGCGCGGCATGCCGACCACGCTCGATAACGAGCGTTTTGACGCATTCAGTGCCGTCATGAAAGGTCATCCCGACATCAAGGTGCTGGATGCCAAGTATGGCAACTGGAACCGCGACGATGCATTCAAGGTCATGCAGGATTATCTGACCCGCTTCAAGCACATCGACGCCGTCTGGGCCGCCGATGACGACATGGCCATCGGCGTGCAAAAAGCCATCGCGCAAGCCAAGCGCACGGATATCAAGCAAGTGTTCGGCGGCGCAGGCGCGAAGGGCGCCGTGAAGAAGATCATGGACGGTTCCGACCCGCTGATCGTGGCCGACGTGTCGTACTCGCCGAAGTTCATGTACGACGCCATCAAGCTGACGACGGAAGCGCGCCTGAAAGGTGATAAATTGCCGGCCAACACCATCATCCCGTCGGTGCTGATCACGCGCGAGAATGCCAAGCAGTTCTACTTTCCGAACTCGCCTTTTTAACGACACCCCAAAACAAGGGCTGGGGTCGTACCCTCAGGGTACGACCCCGGGTTTTGGTTTGGGTTAACAGGACATTGACATGAAAACCATCCAGGGCCCGGCCATTTTCCTGGCCCAGTTTCTCGGCGACGAGCCGCCGTTCGACTCGCTCGAGCACCTGGCGCAATGGGCGGCCGGACTGGGCTACAAGGGCTTGCAGCTGCCCACGGCGCCGCGATTGTTCGATCTGGAACAAGCGGCCAATAGCCAGCAGTATTGCGACGATGTGGTCGCCCTGCTGGCGCGCCACGGCTTGCAGGTGACGGAACTGTCGACGCACTTGCAGGGCCAGCTGATCGCCGTGCATCCCGCGTACGACGCGCTGTTCGATGGCTTTGCGCCCGAACACGTGCGTGGCGACTCGGCTGCCCGCACGGCCTGGGCCACGCAGCAATTGCTGTGGGCGGCCAGCGCCTCGCAGCGCCTGGGCTTGACGGCGCACGTGACGTTTTCCGGCGCGCTGGCCTGGCCGTATCTGTATCCGTGGCCGCAGCGCCCGGCGGGACTGGTGGAGACGGCATTCGCGGAACTGGCCAAGCGCTGGCTGCCCATCCTCGACGCGTTCGATGCAGCCGGCGTGGACCTTTGTTATGAGTTGCATCCGGGCGAGGATTTGCACGATGGCGTGACGTTCGAGCGCTTCCTGGCCGCCGTCAGCGATCACCCGCGCGCCTCGATCTTGTACGACCCCAGCCACTTCGTGCTGCAGCAGCTCGATTACCTTGCTTTCATTGATATTTATCATGCGCGCATCAAGGCCTTCCACGTCAAAGATGCGGAATTCCGGCCCAACGGGCGCCAGGGCGTGTATGGCGGCTATGCCGACTGGCAAGACCGGGCCGGGCGTTTCCGTTCGCTCGGCGATGGGCAGATCGATTTCAAGGCGATCTTTTCGAAGCTGGCGCAGTACGATTTTCCAGGCTGGGCCGTGCTGGAATGGGAATGCTGTCTGAAACACCCGGAGGATGGGGCGGCCGAGGGCGCACGCTTCATCCGTGAACACATCATTCACGTGGCCGAACATGCGTTCGACGATTTCGCGGGCAGTGCGGTTGACCAAGGACAGATCAACCATTTGTTGGGCTTGAAATAAGGAAACGACATGCAGCGACGCTTACGGCTGGGCATGGTAGGGGGCGGGCAGGGCGCATTCATCGGCGCCGTGCACCGCATCGCGGCGCGCATCGACGACCAATATGCGCTGGTGGCGGGCGCCCTGTCGTCCGACCCGCAGCGTGCGCGCGACAGCGGCGCGGCGCTGCATCTTTCTCCGGAGCGCAGCTATTGCGATTACCGCGCCATGGCGCAGGCCGAAAGCCAGCGCGCGGACGGTATCGAGGCGGTGGCCATCGTCACGCCGAACCATTTGCACGCACCGGTCGCCACGGCGTTCCTGGAAGCGGGCATCCACGTGATCTGCGACAAGCCGCTGGGAATATCTTTGGCGGAAGGCCAGGCGCTGGCGGCGCTGGCGCAACGAAAAAACCTGCTGTTTGCGCTCACGCATACCTACAGCGGTTATCCGCTGCTGCGCCACGCCCGGGCCATGGTCGAGGCGGGCGACATCGGCGCGCTGCGCCTGGTGCAAGTCGAGTATTCGCAAGACTGGCTGGCCGATGCCATTGCCGCTGGCGGCATGAACGAGGGCAACTGGCATAACGACCCGCACAAGGCCGGTCCCGGCGGTACCCTGCTCGACGTGGGCTTGCACGCGTATCACCTGGCGCAATTCGTCAGCGGAATGACGCCGCAATCCGTGCTGGCGGAATTGTCGACCTTTGTTCCGAATCGCAGCCTGGACGATCACGTGCAGGTGATGCTGCGCTATGCGAATGGCGCCAAGGGGACTTTGTGGGCCAGCCAGGTGGCGACCGGTTGCGAAAACACGGTGCGCTTGCGTCTGTTTGGCAGCAAGGCGCAGCTCGATTTTGATCAGGAACAACCAAATGCACTGTGGTTGACGCCGCAGGGCGGCAACCGCCAGCTGCTGCGCCCGGGCCGGGTCGACAGTGCGGCCGCGCGCCACGCCACGCGCGTACCGGCCGGCCATCCGGAGGGGTATCTGGAAGCGTTCGCGCAGCTGTACCTGGATGCGGCTCTGGCCATCCGTGCCCTGCAAGCGGGCTTGCCCGTGCCCGAGGCGGCCCGCTGGCTGCCGACGGTAATGGACGGCGTGGCGGGCCTGGCCTTTGCCGAGGCCGTGCTGCGCAGCCACGCGGCGGGCGCGCAGTGGACGACCTTGGCAAGCTGACTGTTACACTGGGGCATGCGCTCCTTTACCATCACCATCGTCCCGCAAGGCTGGCAATTCCCGGCCCAGGCCGGCACCACCGTGCTGGCCGCCGCCGAGCTGGCCGGTATCCGCCTGCTCAGCTCCTGCCGCAACGGCACTTGCCGCACCTGCCTCTGTCATATGCCCGAAGGAAAGATCCGCTACACGGTGGACTGGCCCGGCATCAGCCCCGATGAACGGATCGACGGCTACATCCTGCCCTGCGTGGCCGTGGCCGAAAGCGATCTCACCGTGCAGGCGCGGGCCGTGCGCACGGGTGCCTGACTCAAAAGGACTTGCCGCCCTTCAGCCGCTGCAGCAGCGCGTCCACGCTGTCGCTCACGGGCAAGCCGTGGCGGCGCAGCAGCTGCACGTGCAGCACCAGGTTTTCCAGCACCAGCTTGGCCGCCACGGCCAGCAGGGCCAGGTTGCGGTCTTCCGGGCTGAAGCTTTCCATCGCATCGGCCATCTCGCACAGGTGGTTGGCGATCAGCCCGCGCAATTCCTGCTCGTCGAAGGGCAAGTCGGCAAAATCGATGGGGTCGGCCACTTCCACTTCCTGCATCAGCACCGCTAGTTCTTCCGGGGTAATCGTCATGCCTGGCCTCCTTGTGTGCTTGGCCCTATTTTAGGGCATGCGCCATTGTATCGTCGGCAAAGCGGACTAGAATGAGTCCAGGCCAATGACGTCGAAGGCAGCATGGCGCACTTGCATTTTACCCAGCAACTGGCACGTTTCCTGGACGCTCCCACCGTGGACGTGGCCGCGCCACGCCTGCGCGCCGCCTTGGATGCCGCGTTTGCGCAGCAGCCGCGCCTGCGCGGCTATGTGCTCGACGAGCAGGGCGCGCTGCGTCCCAACGTGGTGATCTTCATCGACGGCGCGCGTTGCCGCGAGCGGCGCGTGCTCGATGACGCCTTGCGGCCCGACAGCCAGGTGTATATCTTGCAGGCACTTTCCGGAGGTTGACATGAGCCAACGCGCGTATCTCGGCACCCGCAAGGGGCTGTTCCAGTTCGATGTCGATGCGGCCGGCGCCTGGCAGCTGGCGCTGGTGCAGTTTGCCGGCGACCCCGTTTCCATGCTGCTGCACGATGGCCGCGACGGCACGCTGTACGCGGCCCTGAACCTGGGCCACTTCGGCGCCAAGCTGCACCGCCTGGACAGGGGCAGTTCCACTTGGCAAGAGATCGCCGTGCCCGCCTATCCCGCCAAGCCGGAAGACAGCAGCGATACGCTGGACTGGACCTTGCGGCAGATCTGGTCGCTGGCAGCCGGTGGCGCGGACCAGCCCGGCGTGCTGTGGGCGGGCACCCTGCCTGGCGGCCTGTTTCGTTCCCGCGACCGCGGTGACAGCTGGCAACTGGTCGAGTCCCTGTGGCAAGTGCCGCAGCGGGCGCAGTGGTTTGGCGGCGGCTACGACGTGCCCGGCATCCACAGCATTTGCGTCGATCCGCGCGACAGCAGCAAAGTGCTCGTCGGCGTGTCCTGCGGCGGCGTGTGGCAAACGCGCGATGGCGGCGCCAACTGGGCCTTGAGCGCGACGGGCATGCGGGCCGACTACATGCCGCCCGAGCTCGATGAAAATGAAGCCGTGCAAGATCCGCACCGCATCGTGCGCAGCGCCGGCACGCCGGACGCGCTGTGGTGCCAGCACCATAACGGCATCTGGCGCTCGGAAGATGCCGGCTGGCACTGGCAGGAAGTGACCACGGCGCCGCTGTCGCATTTCGGCTTTGCCGTCGCCGTGCATCCGCGCGATGGCGACACGGCCTGGTTCGTGCCCGCGCAGGCGGACGTGCTGCGCATTCCCATCGATGGCGCGCTGGCCGTGACGCGCACGCGCGATGGTGGCAAGACGTTTCAGGTGTTGCGCGCGGGATTGCCGCAGCAGCATTGCTACGACCTCATCTACCGCCACGGGCTGGCGCTGGCCGACGATGGGCGCAGTTTAGTGATGGCGTCGACGACGGGCGGCGCCTGGTATTCGAGCGACGAGGGCGAGCATTGGCAGACCATCTCTGCCCACTTGCCGCCTGTTTATGCCGTCTGTTTTGCCACGCTGTAGTAGCACAGGAAGATATCGACGGCCAGTTCCGCCACTTCGCGCCGGCGTGCCGGGCCCAGCAGAGGCTCACCCATGGTGATCTGCGGCCAGAATGCAAAAGTTTTTAATGGCGACATCAGCAGGTGCGCCACTTCCACCGTCTCGCCCGCCTTGATGCGCCCATCTTGCTGCGCCGCGCGGATCCACAGATACAAGCCCGTTTCCTTTTCATTCAGGCGCGCCACCATCGCTTGCGCGCGCGCAGGCGAGTGGATGGTTTCGCCAAAGATCACGCGCGCCAGGTCGATGAATGCCGGGTCGCACAGCAAACCCATTTTCTGCTCGACCAGGGCCAGCACCTGCGGGCGCAGCGGCTGGTCCGCAAGATAGGGTACGGCGGGCTGGGCCACGCTGCTTTCCCACATGCGCTGCAGGATTTCCGCGAACAGTTCGTCCTTGCTGGGGAAATGGTTGTACACGGTGCGCTTGGAAACGGCGGCCGTGGCGGCGATCCTGTCCATGCTGGTCGCGTCAAAACCGTGCTCGCGGAACTCGGCGATGGCGGCATCGACGATGGCGACGCGCTTGCGGTCGGTGAGGCGTTGCGGTGCGGCCATGGCGGGAAATCTCCTTTGAAAACAATATTTTACACCTCCTGGTTTACTTTGCCCGGAATAGGAACTACACTGTGTAGTGTAATTTAATCCTTGTGTTTTATTGACCGGATCGCATATGCACCGCATCTTATTCTTGGGAGTCCTGATCATCATGAGTTCTTGCACCTTGCGCGCCGCGCCTGTGGCGCCTGTTGAATCCTTGCAACACCACGAAGGCAAGTTTCGCAATCCCGTGCAGATGCACAAGCTGGGCACGGCAGCCACGCTCAAGCTGCTGTGGACCTTTCTCTTTGACAAGCCCGACAGCACGGTGCCGGCCGCTGCCGTGCCCGTGCAAGCCTTGAGCCAGGCGCAATTGCTGGCCGCCCCCGACAACAGCCTGTTTCGCCTCGGTCACTCGACCCTGCTGATGAAACTGAACAACGAATTCTTCCTCACCGATCCCGTGTTTTCCGAGCGCGCCTCGCCGGTGCAATGGGCAGGTCCGAAGCGTTTTCACCAGCCGCCCATCAGCATCGCCGACTTGCCGCCGATCAAGGCCGTCATCCTGTCGCATGACCATTACGACCACCTCGACCATGCCGCCGTGCTGCAACTGGCCGCCAAGACCGAACATTTTGTTGCGCCGCTGGGCGTGGGCGATACCCTGGTTGCCTGGGGCGTGCCGGCTGCCAAGGTGCGGCAATTCGACTGGTGGCAGGGCACCACGATTGCCGGCGTGAAACTCGTCGCCACGCCCTCGCAGCATTTCTCGGGACGCGGCTTGTTTGATGGCAATCAAACTCTGTGGGCGTCGTGGGTCATCGACGCGCCGGACGTGCGCGTGTTTTTTAGCGGCGACTCCGGCTATTTCGACGGTTTCAAGCAGATCGGCGACAAGTACGGCCCGTTTGACGTGACCATGATCGAGACGGGCGCGTATGACAAGTTGTGGCCGGACGTGCACATGCAGCCGGAAGAAACCCTGCAAGCCCACCTGGACTTGCGCGGCAAGTGGCTGATGCCCGTGCATAACGGCACCTTTGACCTGGGGTTGCACGCCTGGCATGAACCGTTCGACCGTATTACGGGGCTGGCGGCCAAGCAGGGCGTGCACCTGGCCACGCCGCAGATGGGCGAGGCGGTCGACCTGACGCAACCGCAGAAGGGAAATAAGTGGTGGCTGGCGATGCTGGAAGAAGAAATGGCGCAGTAAGCTGGCTCAAGCCGTCACGTTGATCAGGCGGCCCAGGGTCTGGCCATAGCTGTTCAGCTGGGGCATGCTTTTCGGCGTGGCGGGGAGCGCTTGCTGCGGCACGGCCAGCTTGATCGCCTGATCCAGTTGCGGCGCCTTCACGGCGGCAGGGGCATCGGCCTGGGCTTGCTGGCTGCTGCGCTGCGTCTGGCTCAGCGACTCCTGTTCCCGCGCCAGCGACTGGCGGCTTTGCGCCAGTTTCTCCCTGTCGCGCTGTACCTGGTTCTGGCCTTGCTCGACCCGGCGTTGCGCCGTGGCCAGCGAGGCTTGCAGATTGTTGACGGACGTTAGCGTGACCACATTGTTCACCTTTGAAAGTATGTCCAGGCGTGCGCAGAAGAGGAAGAATGCAGGCCGGGGGGCGCGACATGTCTGCAGGTAATCTTCACCTGAATCAAGAGTAGGACAAATTCTCGCATAGTTCCAGCTAATTATGTTTTCTTGATAATTTTATCGTGCGGGCCCTGCGTTGCCGAGCGGGCATGCCGACGCTGGCGACGCTATGCTCAAAGTGAGTGCACGCTTCCGCTACTTGCCCTTTCTTCTCTGCCATGGCCGATGCCGCGCTGCGAAGATGGCGGGACTGGTCATATTTAAAACATTGCTTTTTAAATAGTCAATATCTTGTTGTTTTTTTACCATTGCGGCGCAGGGTAATACGCGGCCTGCTTGGCGCTCTGGGCTATAATGGACGGTCAGAGTTGGTTTTTTTTGCCATACAGACAGGTAGTTAACACATGAATCTCAAGAGCCTCGCAATTGCCCTCGGCATGTCGAAAACGACAGTCAGCAGGGCGTTGAACGGCTATCCGGAAGTCAATTCCCGCACCCGTGAAATCGTCCTGGCCGCCGCCAAGAAAGTCGGCTACCGGCCCAACCCGCTGGCGCGCAGCCTGGCCGTCGGCCGTACCAATGTACTGGGCATGATTTATCCCCTGCTGCCCAGCGACTTGGGCGACAGCGTCTTTCTTTCCGTGGTGAATGGCATGTCGGACGCCGTGGAAGCGTCGAAGATGAGTCTCATCATCGCCCCCGTGTCGCCGCAGAACGAACAGCCCTCGTATGAAACCATGGTGCGCGGGCGCCAGGTCGATGGCCTGGTGGTGGGCCGCACCAAGGTGGTCGACGAGCGCATCGCGTATTTGACGAAAGTCGGCTTTCCCTTTGTCGCGAATGGCCGCACGCGCATCGACGCGCCGTACGCGTATTTTGATTACGACAACGACACCGGCATCGACCTGGCCGTGTCCTTCCTGGCGGCGCATGGCCACCAGCGCATCGCCCTGCTGAGCGCGCCGCTGGACTTGCATTTCGCCTATGAGCGCAAGGAAAGCTTTATCCGCTGCATGGCGCAAGCGGGCTTGCCGCTGGACCCCCACTATTTGCTCGACAATACTTTTGATCGCCGCAGCGGCTACCAGGCCATGCAGCAATTGCTGGCCTGTTCGCCCCGTCCCACGGCTGTCATTGTCGACAACCACCTGTCCGGCGTGGGCGTGGTGCGTGCCCTGATGGATGCGGGCATCGAAATCGGCAAGGAAATCTCCGTCATCGTCTGGGGCAATGTGGAAGACACCTTGATCGGCATCAACGTCACCACCATCGACCAGCCCGACCTGCGCCGCGCCGGCGCCAAGATGGTGGAAATGCTGCAATCCCTGCTGGCCGGCACGCCGCCGGAACGGTTGCAGGAAATCTGGCAACCGGTGTTGTTGCCGGGGGCGACCGTGGGGCGTTGCGTGGACGCATAAAAAAACGCAGAGCCGAGGCTCTGCGTTTTTCATTGCCCGACCGGTTTTAGGCCGCGTGCTTCGTGCCATCGGCCAGCTTTGCCAACAGTCTCGCCTTGTCCTTGCGGTAAGTATCGACAGCGGCTTCCTTGACGTGGCCGAAACCGCGGATCTTTTCGGGCAGGGATGCCAGTTCCACGCAGGTGGCCAAATTCTCCGCCGTCAGGTTGACCAGCAGGCCGGCCAGCAGTTCGCGGTATTCGACGATCAGCGCGCGTTCCATCTTGCGCTCGGCTGTATAACCGAAGATGTCGAAGCTGCCGCCGCGCAAGCCCTTGGCTTTCGCCAGCAGCTTGAAGGCGCCCCACATCCAGGAACCGAACTCCGCTTTTACTAAATGCCCTTTCGCATCTTTCTTCGCGAACAGCGGCGGCGCCAGGTTGAATTTCACGGAGAAATTTCCCTCGAATTGCTGCTGCAATTGCTCCACGAAACGGCCATCCGTGTACAGGCGCGCCACTTCATATTCGTCCTTGTAGGCCAGCAATTTGAAATAGCTCTTGGCCACGGCGGTCGACAGCTTCTGGCCCAGTCCCAGGGTGTTTTCCCGGTCGCGCACCTGTTTCACCAAGGTGGAATAACCAACCGCATACGCGGCATTTTGATACGCGGTGAGGAACTCCACGCGCTTCTTGATGACGCTATCGAGGCTTTGCGGCATTTGCACGAGGATCGCTTGCGACGGCGTGGCGATCTGCGTGACCTTGCGCACGTCGACGGCGGCGCGGCGGCCCCACAAAAAGCTCTTCTTGTTCGACTCGATGCCGACGCCATTGAGTTCGATGGCGCGCAGCAGCGCCGCTTCCGTCAACGGGATGCGGCCCTTTTGCCAGGCGTAGCCGAGCATGAACAGGTTGGCGGCGATCGAGTCGCCCATCAGGGCGGTAGCCAGTTTTGTGGCGTCGATGAAGTCGGCCGCCTCGGCGCCGCCCACGGATTCCTCGATCAGCTGGCGCACTTCCGCCGTTGGATATTGCCAGTCTGCATTTTGCGCAAACGTGCCCGGCGGTTGCTCGTGCAGGTTGACGACGGCCAGGCTTCTACCTGGACGCATTTTCGACACGGCATCCTGCGCGCCGGCCGTCAGCATGTCGCAGCCTAAAATCAGGTCCGCTTCGCCCGTGGCGATACGCTGGGCGCGGATGTGCGCCGGTGACTTGGCGATTTTCACGTGCGAGGTGACGGAACCGTTCTTTTGCGACATGCCCGTCATGTCCAGCACGGAAGCACCCTTGCCTTCCAGGTGCGCCGCCATGCCCATCAGCGCGCCCACGGTGATGACGCCCGTGCCGCCGATGCCGTTGATCAGGATGTTGTACGGCGCGTCGCAATCGGGTAAGACAGGTTCCGGCAGCGGGCCGAAGTTGTCCGTCTCGCCCGGCTTGCCGGCGCCCGTTTTGGTTTTCTTCAGGCTGCCGCCTTCGACGGTGACGAAGCTGGGGCAAAAGCCCTTGGCGCACGAATAATCCTTGTTGCACGAGGATTGGTCGATGGTGCGCTTGCGGCCAAATTCCGTTTCTTTCGGCAAGATCGACACGCAGTTCGATTGCACGCCGCAATCGCCGCAGCCTTCGCAGACGGCGTCGTTGATGACCATGCGTTTGGCAATGTCCGAATACTCGCCTTTTTTTCTTCTCCGGCGTTTCTCGGCCGCACAGGTCTGGTCGTAGATCAGCACGGACACGCCGGCTACTTCGCGCAATTCGCGCTGCACGGCGTCCATGTCCTTGCGGTCGTGCAAGGTCAGGTGGGCGGGCAGGTTGCTGCGGTCGCTGTAGCGGCTCAAATCTTCCGTGACCAGCGCGATGCGGGCGATGCCTTCGGCCGCCACTTGCTGCGCCATCATCGGCACGGTGATGAGGCCGTCGACAGGCTGGCCGCCCGTCATGGCGACGGCGTCGTTGTACAGAATCTTGTAGGTAATGTTCACCTTGGCCGCCTGCGCGGCGCGGATGGCCAGATAGCCAGAATGGAAATACGTGCCGTCACCCAGGTTCTGGAACACGTGCGGCAGCTCCGAGAATGCGGCTTGGCCGATCCACGGCGCGCCTTCGCCACCCATGTGCGTGGTCAGCTTGTTCATTTCCGGGTAAATCGAGGTGGCCATCACGTGGCAACCGATGCCGGCCAGCGCCAGGCTGCCTTCCGGCACCTTGGTCGAGGTGTTGTGCGGGCAACCGGAGCAGTAAAACGCGGGGCGGAACGGCGTGTTCACGGCCTTTTTCAATACCGCATCCTTGGCGTCGAGGAAACTTAATCTCGCCTTGATCAGGTCGCAGGTGACGGGATCGGAAATCAGGCGCGCGATGCGGCTGGCGATGACTCTGGCCACTTGCGAGACGGAAAAGTCCGCCTTCGAGGTGAGCAGCCATTCGCCGCGCGGCGCCACCCATTCGCCCTTTTCGTCGAATTTGCCGATGACACGCGGGCGCACGTCGTCGCGCCAGTTGTACAGCTGCTCTTTTAATTGGTATTCGACGATCTGGCGTTTTTCTTCGACGACGAGAATTTCATCGAGGCCTTGCGCGAATTCGCGCACGCTGTCCGGTTCCAGCGGCCACGGCATGGCCACCTTGAACAGCCGCATGCCGACCTCGGCCGCCATCTGCTCGTCGATGCCCAGCTCTTCCAGCGCTTCGAGCACGTCCAGGTAGGACTTGCCGGAAGCGATGATGCCCAGCTTGGCGTTCGGGCTGTCGATGGTGGTGTGGTTGAGCTTGTTTTCGCGCGCGTAGGCCAGGGCCGCATAGATCTTGTAGTCCTGCATCAGCGCTTCCTGGTTGCGCGCCTGCTGGCCCAGGGGGATGCTGGACAGGCGCGCGTTCAGGCCGCCTTCGGGCATGATGAAATCCTGCGGAATCTTGACTTCCACGCGGAACGGGTCGGCGTCGATGGAAGCCGACGATTCGACCGTGTCGGCCAGGGCCTTGAAGGCCACGGTGCAACCGGAAAAGCGCGACATGGCCCAGCCGTGGATACCGAGGTCCAGGTATTCCTGCACATTGCACGGATACAAGACCGGGATCATCGAGGCCGAGAACAGATGGTCGGACTGGTGCGGCAGGGTCGATGAGTAGGCGCCATGGTCGTCGCCGGCCACCAGCAGCACGCCGCCCAGTTTGGAGGTGCCCGCATGGTTCATGTGCTTGAAGACATCGCCGCAGCGGTCCACGCCCGGGCCCTTGCCATACCACATGGCGAACACGCCATCGTACTTGGCCGGGCCGATCAGGTCCACCTGCTGCGAACCCCAGACGGCGGTGGCGGCCAGGTCTTCGTTGACGCCGGGCACGAACTGCACATGGTGTTGTTCCAGGTGCTGCTTGGCTTTCCACAGGTTCTCGTCCAGGCCGCCCAGGGGCGAACCGCGGTAGCCGGAGATGAAGCCGGCCGTGTTCAGGCCAGCGGCCTGGTCGCGCAGGCGCTGCATCATGGGCAGGCGCACGAGGGCCTGGATGCCGGACAGGAAGATGGCGCCGGAAGTGGCCGTGTATTTGTCGTCGAGGCTGACGCTGGTCAAACGGGAAGGTTCAAGCGGTGTAGATGGCGCGGCACCGGCGTTTCTAACGAACGCTGCGGAGCCGTTTTCCGTGGTCACGGACATGGCTGTCTCCAAAAGGGTGTTTCAGATAACGGCTGTACAAGGGGCGCACCCGGTAAGGCGCGCGCTGTGCAGACGGGATGGCCGCCTATGGGCGGCACATAACTATTTTAAATTTAAAATAGTTAATGTGGTCAGTGTAGAACGACCGAGGGGAAGGGGCAAATACGCTTTGACGATGGGGGTATAAGAAATACTTATGCCATGGGCGAGAGCACGTGCGCCCCTACCCAGCGCCCGCTGCCGCACAGCTCGGCGGCCACTTGCAGCACGAGGTTTTTCACGGCATTGCCCGCATTCGTCAGGGGAATGTTTTTCGACGCACACAGGGCCACCGTGCGCGACAGTACGGGGCTGTGGATGGCATAGCTGCGCATGGCGCCGCTGTCGAGTTCGGCCAGCAGGGGCGCGGCCGGCAAGATGGTGGCGCCCATGCCGGCCAGGATGGCCGATTTCAGGATGGCGATCGAGTTGATCTCGATCACGTTCGCCGTCTCCAGGCCCAGTTCGCGCGCGCGGCTGTCGATGCGCGGGCGCACGCCATGCTGCAAGCCCGGCAAGATCAGGGTGGCGCTCAATGCTTGCGGGAACGACACGGCATGGCCGGCGGGTGCGAACGGCGAATCGCTGCGGCAGATAAAACGCATTTCTTCTTCCACCAGGGGGCTGCAGGCAAACGGCGTGAGTTGGCCATCGTCGAAGAGCACGGCCAGGTTGATGCGGCCCGATCTGAGCTGTTCATTGAGGTTGCCCGTGATTTCTTCCGTCAGTTGCAGAGTGATCTCGGGGTAGCGTTCGCGCGCGGCCAGCAGCAGGGGCAGGGCCAGCGCGCCGGAGATGCTGTGCGGCAAGCCCAGGGTGACATTGCCGGACGGGCGCGTGGCGCTCTGCGTGACGGCCGAGCGGGCGTCGGCCACCTGTTTCAGGATCGCTTGCGCGTGTTCGTAAAATACCTTGCCCGCGTCCGTGCTGAGCACGCCCTGGGCCGAGCGGTGCAGCAGCTGTACCCCCAGTTCTTCTTCCAGCTGGCGCAGCTGCTGCGTCAGGGCCGGCTGCGCCACATGCAGGACCAGGGCCGCGCGCGACAGCGAGCCGTGGTCAACGATGGCAACAAAGTAACGTAATTGGCGCAGTTCCATGGGTCCCAAGAGCGGTGCGTTGAGGGGGCGGTGATCGGAAAAAACAAGGTGTTGCGCCGCAGCGCCGAACGCGGCCAGCAGAATAACAATTTTGTTATACTCATTCTAGCGCCTTCGGTGCTCCAGACGCGTACTTGTGGGATGACAGCATGCTCAAGAAAGTTGATTCGTCTCAATTAAAAGTGGGCATGTATGTCCACGACCTCAGCTGTGACTGGATGACCCATCCGTTCGTGCGCAACCGTTTCCTGTTGCGCAGCGACGATGAAATCCGCAAGATCGTGCAAGCCGGCATCCACGACGTGGTGATCGACAGCGGCAAGGGCCTCGATGTGCAGGATGCGCCTACCGTGGCGCAGGCGCGGGCCGAGACGGAACGCGAACTGGTGCAGATCGCCGCGGCGGCGCCGCAGGTGGTCACGCGCGTGTCGCTGGGCATGGAACTGGCGCGCGCCACGCAGGTGCGGCGGCAGGCATCGAGCCTGGTGCGCACGGTGATGGCCGATGTACGCCTGGGCAAGGCCGTCGAGATCGATCGCGTGCAGCACACGGTGCAAGATATTACCGAATCGATTCTGCGCAATCCCGGCGCCCTCGTCGGTTTGTTGCGCATCAAGAACAAGGACGACTACACCTTCCTGCACTCCGTCAGCGTGTGCGCGCTGCTGGTGGCGTTTTGCCGCTCGCGGGGCGTCGATGGCGCCACCACGCACCAGGCCGGCCTGGGCGGCTTGCTGCACGACACAGGCAAGGCGCTGGTGCCCGATAGCGTGCTGAACAAACCCGGCCCCCTGACGCCGGAAGAATTTGCCCTGATCAAGCGCCATCCGCGCGATGGCTACGACATCCTGTGCCGCTCGCCCGAGCTGGGCGCCATTCCCCTCGACATCGCCTTGCACCACCATGAGCGGCGCGACGGCAGCGGCTACCCGGACCAGCTGGCCGGTGACGCCATCAGCGAGCTGGCGCAGATGGCCGCCATCGTCGACGTGTATGACGCGCTGACGTCCGACCGCAGCTATCACAAGGGCGTTGCCGCCGCCGAAGCCTTGCGCAAGATTTATGAGTGGAGCAAATTCCATTTCAACCCCGTGTTCGCGCAGGATTTCATGCGTTGCGTGGGGATCTATCCGGTGGGGACCATGGTCATGCTGGAATCGGGCCGCCTGGCCGTCGTCATCGAAGCGCACGAGAGCAATCTGCTGGCGCCGAAGGTGAATGTGTTTTTCAGTACGAAGAGCAATGCCTACATCAAGCCCGAGACAGTCGACCTGTCGCGCGGCTTCGGCTTCGGCGGCGGCGACAAGATCGTCGGCCATGAGTCCGCTGCCAAGTGGCAGGTCGATCCCATGCGCTTTTTATCGCTGGCGGATGCCTAGAAGAACTCCGCCGTATCGTTCGAGGCGATGGTAGTTAACAGACCCTTGGCGACCAGCTCGTCATAGTGGCAAGCGAGGTTGCGGCCATGGCTTTTCGCGTAGTACAGGGCCTGGTCGGCGCGGCCGAGGATGATGACGGGCGCCTCGTAGGCGTTGATGCTGACGAAGCCCACGCTGACGGTGACTCTGCCCACTTGCGGGAAGTCGTGCGTTTCGACATTGGTGCGGAAGCGGTCGATGATCTTCTGCGCATTTTCCAGGGTGATCGAGCGCAGCAGCACGACGAATTCCTCGCCGCCGAAGCGGAAGATGCGGTCTTGCGAGCGGAACGACGATTGCAGCTGGTTGGCGATCAGGATCAGCACCTCATCGCCATACAGGTGGCCAAACTTATCGTTAACCAATTTGAAATGATCGACATCGATCACGGCCAGCCATTGCCGTTCCGTGTCCGTATGGTGGCGCCGCTCTTCATCGATGGCAAGCGGCTTGTCCGCTTCCGGTTCGCCGCGGCTGTGCAGGATTTTCGCCAGCTGGTCGTCGAAGGTCTTGCGATTCAATAAGCCGGTGAGCGAATCGCGTTCGCTGTAGTCGAGCAGGTTCTGGAAATTGCGGTACACGCTGACGATGCCGCCGATCACCTGGATGGTGGCGCCCGTGTAGGGCGTGGGGTTGGTGATTTCCAGGCAGGTGGTGACCTGGTCGCCGATCCAGATGGGCAGCCACAGCAGGTGGCGGCCGTCGGCGCACAGGGTGTCGGCGCTCGCTTCATGGCGCTTGATGCAGGTGGCCAGGGCCGGGTAGTCGGACAGCGGTTCGCCTGGCAGGGTAGGGTCGTTATGCTCTTCCATGCGGGCCACGCTGCCTGCCACGATGATGGCCCGCGACCGCACGAACACCTGGCCACGCACGCTGGTCAGTGCCAGTACACGGGTTTGCGACGCGGCAGCGAGCTCCTGAACCGCCGAGATCACGGAGATGTCGAGCATCGTGTGGTCGCGGTGCCCGGTCATGTCCACCATGTGTTTCAGTAGGGAATCCATTGTCGTTCTCTGGAAAGTAGTCACACAAGTGTCGTCATCGCAGCATTGCATCAAGCAAGAGCATGTTCGCGTCCGTCTACAAGAAGCCAAGATTTATTTGGTGGCATGACGCTCTTTACCGCAGGGCGAGAGGCCGTTCCAAAGAAGAGCTAAGCAGGATAATGTCTTTTTGCCTAATAGGCAATTAACGTATGCAATATTTCATGTAAATACATGAGATTCATGCGCTGCGTTGCAAAAAACTTGCCTTGACGCAGACTTTCAATCCTGATCGCAACAATTGTTTGCGTCCGCCGTCGTTTCAACAAGGTTTGATAATTTCCATATGGAAACTTGTGGCGCGTCAATTTGCCAAATTATGGACGCTTTATAGTCAATGCAATGGCGCAGAAATTTACGGCAGGAAACATATTAGCAGGAATGGGCAATGTTTCACACCCGATTGCGCCAGGGACTTGTGATTCACTTTTGGGAGCTTGTCATGCATACCTTCCTGTCGGCAGTACAGCAATTTGTCCAAGATGAGGATGGCATTACGGCAATCGAGTACGGCTTGATTGCGGCCTTGATGGCGACGGCCATCGCGGCCGGTTTCTTGCTGATCAAGGACGGCCTGCTGAACGTCCTCACCGACATTTCGAAGAACCTGGTGTTGACGCCCTAAGCGGGTGCCCGCCGCTGGCCGGCCGGTGGCGGGTTTTTTTTCAGGAGGTATGCCATGCCTGCTACTGCCTTGTGTGACCTGCTGTTGTTGTGTTTTGTGACGGGGGCCGCCGTCAGTGATTTGATCCGCCGCAAGATACCGAATGGTCTGGTGTTGTCCGGCATCCTCGCCGCACTGGCCTTGCACATGTGGCTGTGGCCGCAAAGCGTGCCGTCGTTGTGGCTGGGCGGCATGGCGACGGGTTTCTTCCTGTTTCTTCCTTTATATGTGCTGCGCGGCATGGCCGCCGGCGACGTCAAGTTGATCGCCATGGTGGGCGCCTTTGCCGGCCCATGGCCCGTGCTGCAGATCTGTTTCGCCACCTTTGCGCTGGGCGGCCTGATGGCCGTGCTGATGATCACGTACCAGGGCAAGTGGCGCGCCTGCCTGGGCAATCTGCGCCAGTTGCTGTGGCCGATGATCGCGCGCATGGCCGGCATACCCCTGGCACCCGCCGCACTGGGCAGCGCCGCCAGCGTGGGCAACATGCCGTACGGACTGGCCATTGCCCTGGGTTGCCTGGCAGTGCAAGGGCGACATTATTTCTGATTGTTATTTATTGCTCTGAATCAATGGGCGCCAGTCCCCGCTGGCTAGAATGAATTCTGTTCAATGCAGTCTTAACCGGCTTGGAGACACAGGATGACCGAGGTCGACTATTCCATGAGCACCGAGAGTACGCCGCGCCCTGCCGACGCGAACCTGATGCCGCCCTTGCCGCCGCAGCCGAAGAGCTTGCGCGAAACGGGCTTGGAGCGGCCGCTGGTGGTTGAACTGATCGCCAAGCTGATGTTTGTGAGCGGCAAGACGCACCTGTCCGCCATGACGACGCGCTTGCGCCTGTCGATCAATGTCTTGCGCGAAGTGCTCGATTTCATGGTGGCCGAGCAGATGGCCGAAGTGGCCTGGCGCGGCGAATCCGAGATCGACGTGCAGTATCAGCTGACGGGCGCCGGCAAGCAGCGCGCCAGCGCCTTCCTTGAGCGCTGTGCGTATATCGGCGCCGCCCCCGTCACCCTGGAAGCGTACCGCGCCATGGTGGCGCGCCAGTCGTGGCTGGTACAGGAACAGCGCGTCGGCAGCGACGACCTGGCCGCCGTGCTGGGCAGCGCCCATGCGGGGCCGGGCATGCTCGACGTGGTGGGTGCTGCCCTGCATTCGGGGCGCTCGCTGCTGCTGTACGGTCCGCCCGGCAGCGGCAAGTCGACCCTGGCGCTGCAACTGGGCCAATTGCTGCACGGTCTCGTCGCCGTGCCCTACGCCATCGTCGTCGGCCAGGACATCATTCAATTGTACGATCCGGCGCAGCACCTGCCGCCCGCGCCGCAGCATGTCAGCCATGCGCGCCAGGCGCTGGAGCGGCGCAGCACGGATATTCGCTGGGTGTTGTGCCAGCGTCCCGTGATTCACGTGGGCGCCGAGCTCGACGCGGGCATGCTGGAGCTGCGCCATGACGCCAGCGGCGGCTGTTACCAGGCGCCACCGCATGTGCGGGCGAACAACGGCATGCTGATCCTTGACGACCTGGGTTGCCAGCGCCTGGGCGCGCAAGAACTGCTGACGCGGCTGATGCAGCCGCTGGCACGCGGCAGCGACCAGCTGGGCCTGCCCGGCGGCGTGCAGATCAGCGTGCCGTTCGACAATGCCCTGGTGCTGGCCACGAACGTGCCGCCGGGCGAGCTGTTCGATCCTGCTTTGCTGCGCCGCATCGGCTACAAGGTGCAGGTGGGACCGCTGGCCGAGAGCGCCTATCGCGCCCTGTTCCGCCAGCAATGCCGTCTGGCCGGCATGGCCATCGACGAGCTGGCCCTGAATCACCTGCTGCAGCTGCATGGCGCGCAGGGACGGCCCTTGCTGGCCAGCTATCCTGGTGAATTGCTGGCGCGCATAGGCGACTTTGCCGGCTTTGCCGGCTGTGAAGCGCGCCTGACGGTGGCCGCCCTGGACCAGGCCTGGAGCAGCCTGTTTGCCAGCTGCGACATGCCGGCCGCCAGCCTGTGCGAGCGTATCGCATGAAGAACCGGCGCGCCCTTCTGATGATGGGTCTGGCTGTGGTGCTGGGCCTGCTGGCCGTGTTGCTGGCCTCGCACTGGCTGCTGCGCCAGACGCCGGCCGGCAAGGGCAAGATCGTCGTCGCCGCCAGCGATGTCAACCTGGGCCAGCGCCTGACGCCCGAGATGCTGCGCCTGGCCGAGTGGCCGGCGGAAAGCTTGCCGCAGGGCGCGCTGCAAGACCCGGCGCCACTGGCGGGACGGGTGCTGAAAACCAGCGTGCTGCGCGGCGAACCGCTGAGCGAAGCCAAGCTGGCGCCGGTGGGCACCCTGGGCGGTCTGTCGGCCCTGATCACGGAAGGGCGGCGTGCCATCACCGTGCGCGTCAACGACGTGATCGGCGTGGCCGGCTTCGCCTTGCCGGGCAACTATGTCGACATCATCGTGAGTACCCAGCAAGATGCTGGCGACCGCGCGTTTCCGCAAAGCCGCAACATTTCGAAGATCGTGCTCGAACGCATCCTGGTGCTGGCCGTGGCGCAGGAAGTGGGGCGCGACGAGACCAAGCCGCGCGTGGTCAATGCAGTGACCCTGGAAGTGACGCCGGAACAGGCCGAAAACCTGGACCTGGCGCGCAGCGTGGGCAGCCTGTCGCTGGTGCTGCGCAACCAGGTCGACCCGCAGCCGGGCGTGACGGCGGGCGCCACCAAGCTGACCTTGCTGGGCGGGCCGCTTGAAGCCGAACCCGCGCCTGCCGCCGTGCCCGTGCTTGCCGTGGCACCGCGTCCGGTGCGCGTGGCGAAGGCAGCGCCGGAAGCGGCGCGCCAGTGCAGCGGCGTCATCGACGGGACGCGCCAGTCGCGCGAATGTTTTTAGCCAACCATGGACACGCTCATGAACCGCGCCCTGCTGACACTGTGCTGCCTGCTGTTGCCGCTTGCCGGCGCGGCGGCCGATCCTGGCCCGCGCTGCGGCGGCGAAGCGGCGACACCGGGCAACTTGCAGCTGCAGGTGGGCAAGTCGAGCATGCTGCGCCTGCCCGAGGCGGTGCTGGCCCGCAGTGTCGGCAATCCGGCCGTGCTGCAAGCCATGCTGGTGGCGCCCGACACTTTATATGTGGTCGGCGTCGATGTGGGCAGCACGAATATGATCATCCAGGGCAAGAGCGGCGTGTGCAGCGTGGTGAACGTCAGCGTCAGCATGGACCCGGCCGGCTTGCAAGCGACCCTGGCGGCCCTGATGCCGGAAGAAAAAGCCATCCGCGTGACGGCCGTGGCCGATACCCTGGTGCTGTCGGGCACGGTGCAGGATGCGGGCGCCGTGCTGCGCGCCGTCGAGCTGGCACACGCCTATGTGCGTCGTGCAACATCGCCGCTGGCGCTGCCCAAGCCCGCCGATGGCGCCGCCATGCCGGCGGCGGCCACGGCATCCGCTGGCGGCACGGGTGGTGCGAACAGCCGCGTCATCAACATGCTCGACGTCAGTGCGCCGCAGCAAGTGATGCTGGCCGTGCAGATCGCCGAAGTGTCGAAGTCGCTGCTGGAACGGCTGGAAGTGGGCGCCACCCTGCGTTTTGCATCCGGCAGCTGGGCTACCACCTTGCTGTCGAATTTCCTCAGCGGCACGGCCAATGGCTTGCTCGACGTGCGCAAGTCGAACGGCCAGCAGCTGACCATCGAGGCGCAGAAACAGGATGGCCTGGTGCGTATCCTGGCCGAGCCGACGGTGATGGCGATCAGCGGGCAGGAGGGCAGTTTTCTGGCGGGCGGCAAGATCTTCATTCCCGTCGGCCAGGACAACAACAAGATCACGCTGGAAGAACGCGAGTATGGCGTCGGCCTGCGCTTCACGCCCACCGTGCTGTCGGGCGGGCGCATCAATTTGAAGGTGGCGCCGGAAGTGTCGGAACTGTCGCGCGAGGGGGTGGGCATTTCCGCCGCCGGCGTCAGCGGACGTTCTATTTTGCCCGTCATCACGACGCGGCGCGCGTCGACCACGGTACAGCTGTACGACGGCCAGAGCTACGCCATCGGCGGCTTGATCAAGAACAACCAGGTGAGCAATATCACGGGCGTGCCCTGGCTCAGCGAAGTGCCTATCCTCGGCGCGCTGTTTCGCAGCACGGATTTCCAGCATGACCGCACGGAATTGCTGTTCGTCATTACCGCACACCTGGTCAAACCGTTGCCGGCGGACGCCGTACTGCCGACGGCCCAGCTGGCGCCCCCTTCGCGCACGGACTTGATGTTGGGCGGCAAGATGGAAGGTACGCTGGCGCCGCCGTCCGTGCCGCCGCCCGTGTCTCCACTGCGCGCGGCCAACGGTTTCGAGCTGAAATGAGACGGGGAGAGATGCCATGCCGAACTCGCTTTTGATGTCGCTGCGGCGCCTGGCGGCGCTGCTGCTGGCGCTGCAGCTGGCCGCCTGCACGCACGGCAGCACGCCGCAGCTGGACCGGCGCTTCGGCGACGCCGTGCGCCTGGCCATGGCGCAGCAGGTGCGCGATCCGGCCAGCGCCGGCAATCGCACGCCGGCCGATGGCCTCGATGGCCCCAGCGCGCACGCCGTCATGCAGCGCTACCGCGCCTCGTTTGCCGAACCGAACGGCCAGGCGCCGCAGCCGGTGCAATTCATGCTGGGAGGCGGCAATGGCAAATAGACGCCAGCGCCAGCGCGGGGCGATGCTGATCGCCTTTTCCATCCTGCTCATTGTGGTGCTGGGCTTTATCGGCCTGGCACTCGATGTGGGGCAGGTCATCGGCCGCAAGACGGAATTGCAGAACCTGGTCGACAACGCGGCGCTGGCGGCGGTGCCGGAGCTGGTGGGCACGGCGGCCGGCCTGGCCAATGCCGTGCAAAAAGCCAAGCTCAGCGCCGCCGGGCAGAGCGCATATCGGCGCCGCACACAGGGCGCCATCCTGTCCGACGAGAGCATCCGCTTTGCCAGCGCCTTTGACGCGCCGGCCAGTGCGTGGCAGGTGGCGGCGGCGGTGGCCGATCCGGCCACCGCCCTGTTCGTGCGCGTCGATACGCGCGACAACACGCCGTCGCTGGGCAAGGTGGCGACGGCCTTTCTGGGCGCCTGGTCGCCGGCGCTGCGCACGCTCGACACGGGCGCGCGCGCCGTGGCGGGCCGCGCCAGCCTGCGCCTGGCGCCGCTGGCCATTTGCGCTCTGTCGTCGGCGCCGCTTGGCCTGCGCACGAATGCAGGCCCGCCCGAACGCAAGGAGGCGCTGGAATACGGCTTTCGCCGCGGCGTCGCCTATAACCTGTTCCAGCTTAATCCGCATGGGGCCGCGCCCGAGCACTTCGTGCTCAACCCGCTCGGTCCGCTGGGCGCGATCGGCCCGTCGGCGCAAGTGAGCAACACCGCTGTGACGCCGTTCATCTGCAGCGGCAGCATGCTGCACACGGCCATCGGTAACGCGGCCATTCATGCGCACCGTCCGTTTCCCACCGGCTTGTGGCCGGCATTTAACGCGCGCTTCAATCAGTATGCGGGCAGCGGCTGCCATCCGCTGACGGCGCCGCCCGACGTGAATATCCGCGTCTTTCCCAACGCGGCGGCGAACTGGTGGATGAACATGCCGTCCGCTTCCAGCGCCGCCTCCAGCGGCGGCACTCCCCTGCTGTCCGTGGCCGACTTGCCGCCGGCCGCCGCCGGGGTGCCTGCCTCCATTTCCGCTGCCAGCTATGGTCCCTTGTGGTCGTTCGCCAAGGCGGTGCAGTATGCCAACCCGAAGCCACCCGGCGATTTTGTCGCCTTTCCCAACAGCGCCTGGAGCAGCCTGTATCCAGGCTTGCCCAGCGCGCCCGCCAGCAACAGTTTTTATCCCGCCAGCGGCACGCCCTACCTGTGGGGGGCATTCCAGACGCCGCCCGTGGGCAACACGGGCGTGGCGCAGCGGCGCGTGCTCAACATCGCCTTGCTGGCGTGTCCCTTGCCGGCCGGCAGCGATGTGCTGGCCAATGTGCTGGCCGTCGGCCGCTTTTTCATGACGGCGCCGGCCAGCAGTGCCATGCTCAGCGCCGAATTTGCCGGCGTGGTGCCGGAGCAGGCGCTTGCAGGCCCGGCGGAGCTGCTGCAATGAAGGCGCCATGCCGAAAACCATGCCGCAAGCCGCGCCACCAGGACGGCGTGGCCGCCATCGAACTGGCGCTGATCCTGCTGTTTTTCATGGGCTTGCTGCCCGTGGTGCTGCTGTTCGGCCGTGCGCTGCTGGCCTATACCGCCATGCAAAAAAGCGTGCATGATGCGGCGCGCTACATGGCCACCTTGCCGCTGCCGCAGATGACCAACGCCACCGCGGCGGCGCAGGGCGCCGCGTTCGCCAGGCAGATGGTGCTCGATGCGATGCTGGAAACCTGGCCGGACATGGATGTCGCCAAGGTCAACCTGGAATGCATCTATAACGACGATGCCTATGCCTGCGGTAACTTTCCCAGCAAGCCGCTGCAGGTGCGTCTCAAGGTCGGTGTCGACATGCCCATCGGCATCTTGCCCGACCTGACATTGGGATGGCTGCCGCAGATGGCGCCGATACCGTTGCGTGCCAACGCGACCTTGCGCTATGAAAATTGACCTGCACACGGGGCGCCGGCGCCAGGGCGGCGTGTTCGCCGTCGAATTCGCCATGCTGGCGCTGCTGTTCTTTCTGTTCCTGTTCGCCATGCTGGAACTGGCGCGCGCCGTGTACGTGTGGAATATGGTGCATGAAATTACCCGGCGCGCCGCGCGCGCCGCCGCCGTCACCGATTTCAGCAATGCCGGCGCGCTGCAGGCCGTGCGCGCGCACGCCGTGCTGCGCACCACGCCGGGCGCGCTGCCGCTCGGTGGCGGCATCAGCGATGCGTATGTGCGCATCGATTATCTGTCGCAGGCCGCCGGCGGCGCCGCGCTGGCGGCAGTGCCGGTGACGGTGATGCCGGGCTGTCCGCAACGCAACCGTATCAATTGCCTGGACGATCCGCATGGCGCCAGCTGCATCCGCTTCGTGCGCGCGCGCCTGTGCGTGCCGGGCGATGGCGCGCGCTGCGAGCGCGTGCCATACCGGCCCGTCCTGCCCCTGCTGGGGATGATGTTTCCCTCCGGCGCGGGGGCCGTGCGTTTGCCCAGCGGGAGCACCATGGCGGTGGCCGAGTCGCTGGGCTATCCGGATAACCCGAATTTCTGTCCCTGAGCGCTGTCAGACGGTGGCAGCCGACTGTGTTGACCTGAAAGAAGTGAGGAAGTGCGATGAAAGCCTTGATGATTAGCCGCGACGCCAGCTTGCATGAAGAAATCGCCGCGCAAGGCGCGGCCCGCATGCCCGTGCTGCGGCTGCTGGAACGGCGCAGCGGCCTGCGCGACGCCGTCGAGCGCATGCTGCCCGAAGCGCCCGAGCTGGTGATCGTCGACGCCAGCGGCCTTGACGCCGAGGAGGCGGACTTGCTGGAACGGCTGGCGCGCCAGTATCCGCTGGCCGTGCTGATGCTGCTCACGCGCGGCCAGCAGCAGGATGTGCTGATCCGCGCCATGCGCGCCGGCATGCGCGAAGTGCTGCAGCTGCCGCTGGTACACAAGGCCTTTCACGAGGCGATGGACCGGGTCGATATCCAGGCCGGCGTGACGCAGATGCGCGACGGCAAGGTGCTCGCCTTCATTTCGTGCAAGGGCGGCAGCGGCGCCACCTTTCTGTCGACGAATTTTTCCTACGCGCTGGCCAGCCTGGCCGGCTGCAAGGTGCTGCTGATCGATCTGCACGGTCAGTTCGGCGACGCCACTTTGTACGTCTCGGACCAGAAGCCGGCCATGACGTTGTCCGATATCTGCGCGCAGATCGCGCGCATGGATGGCGCCTTTCTCGCCTCTTGCCTGGTGCACGTGACGCCGAACTTCGGCGTGCTGGCGGCGGCCGACGACCCCGCGCACAAGGTCGACATGCAGCCCGAGCACATGGACCGCATCCTGGCCGTGGCGCGCCAGCATTACGACTACATCGTGCTCGACGTGGGGCGCCAGATCGATGCGCTGTCGCTGCGCGCGCTCGACAATGCCGACGCCATCTATCCGGTGCTGCAGCTGGCCTTGCCCGACATCCGCGACGGGCGCCGTCTGCTCGACATCTTCCGCTCGCTCGGCTATCCGGGCGAGCGCCTGCGCCTGATCGTCAATCGCTATGAAAAGGGCGGGCGCCTGCGCCTGGCGGACCTGGAGCAGGCGCTGGGCGCCGAAGTGGTGCACACGGTGCCCAACGATTACATCGCCGCCACGGACTCCGTCAACCAGGGCATCCCGCTGCTGCAGCTGTCGCGCACCAGCGCCGTGGCGCGCAGCCTGGCCGAGCTGGTGGAGCTGGTGACGGCGCGCCGCGTGACGGAAAGCCGCGGCTTGTTCGACCGGTTGTTCAGCCGCAGCGAGGCCTAGGACAGGGATGGATGTCAAGGCTCCCGCCGGGAGCCATCATGGGAGCCGAGATGACTTTACGCGAACGCCTGGCGGCGAATGAAATGGTGCGCCCCGCCACGAATGGGCAAGGGGCGCTGGCGCTGCACGCCTACCAGGAACTCAAAAAAACCATGCACCAGACGATACTCGACCGTATCGACCTGGAACGGTTAAAGCGCCTGACGGCGGAGCAGTTCAAGCACGAACTGGCGCTGCTGGTACAGCGCGTCATCGAGGAAGAGCGCATCGTGCTGAACCAGCATGAGCGGCATAGCCTGGTGCTCGATATCCAGCACGAGATGCTGGGCTTTGGCCCGCTCGAACCCTTGCTGGCCGACGCCAGCGTGTCCGACATCCTCGTCAATACCTGCGACAAGGTGTATGTCGAGCGGGGCGGGCGGCTGCAGTTGACGGACGTGACGTTCCACGACAATGCGCACCTGATGAAGATCATCGAAAAGATCGTCTCGCGTGTGGGACGGCGCGTCGATGAATCGAGCCCGATGGTCGATGCGCGCCTGCCGGACGGTTCGCGCGTGAACGCCATCATCCCGCCGCTGGCCGTCGATGGCCCGATATTGTCGATCCGGCGCTTTGCCGTGCAGCCCCTGACCATAGCCAACCTGCTCGACTACAAGAGCCTGACGCCGCCCATGGTGCAGGTGCTGCAGGCGCTGGGGCAGGCCAAGGTGAACATCCTGATCTCGGGCGGCACGGGCAGTGGCAAGACGACCTTGCTCAACGTGCTGTCTGGCTTCATTCCCGGCAGCGAGCGCATCGTCACCATCGAGGATGCGGCCGAACTGGCGCTGCGCCAGCCGCACGTGGTACGCCTGGAAACGCGACCGCCGAATATCGAGGGCAAGGGCGAAGTGAGCCAGCGCGCGCTGGTGCGCAATGCGCTGCGCATGCGCCCCGACCGCATCATCCTGGGCGAGGTGCGCGGCGCCGAGGCGCTCGACATGCTGCAGGCGATGAACACGGGCCATGAGGGTTCGCTGGCGACCATCCACTCGAATACGGCGCGCGATGCGCTGGCGCGGCTGGAAAACATGGTCGGCATGGCCAGCGTGAACCTGACGCCACGCGCCACGCGCCAGCAGATCTGTTCGGCCGTGACGGTAGTGATGCAAGTGTCGCGCCTGACGGACGGCGCGCGCAAGCTGGTCAGCCTGCAGGAGGTGACGGGCATGGAAGGCGACATCATCGCCATGCATGAAATCTTCCGCTTCGAGCAGACGGGCGTCGATGCCGAGGGCAAGGTGCAGGGCCACTTCTGCGCCACGGGCGTGCGGCCGCGTTTCACGGAGCGCCTGCGCATGTTCGGCGCGCCGGTACCCGATAGTGTTTTTGATCCGGACCGCATCTACGAATAGGAGGCAGCATGGACCTGGTGTTCTACGGCTTTGCCGTGCTGCTGTTTGCCGCCTGCATCCTGATGGTGGAAGGCGCCTGGCTGTGGTGGTCGGGCACGCATGGCAGCGCGGCGCGGCGCATCAACCGGCGCTTGCGGCTGATGGCGGCGCTCGGCGAGGCGGGTGGGGAGCGGATCTCCATCCTCAAGCAACGCCGCTATGCGCGTGCGCCTGGCCTCGAGCGTTTGCTGCGGCGCGTGCCGCAGGCGGCGCGGCTCGACCACTTGCTGCTGCAATCGGGCTTGTCCTGGTCGGTGGCGCAATTCATCGGCGTCACGGGTGCCCTGTTGCTGGCGGCCTTGCTGCTGCTGGCGGCCTGGTCCATGCCCTTGCCTGGCGCCTTGCTGCTGCTGGTCAGTGCCGTGAGCGGACCGTGCCTGTTGGTGCTGCGCGCGCGCGCGGCGCGGCTGAAAAAGATCGAGGCGCAACTGCCGGAAGCGGCCGATTTCCTGGCCCGCGCGCTGCGCGCCGGTCACTCGTTTTCCAACGTGCTGCAAATGGTGGGCGACGAACTCAATGAGCCGATCAGCGGCGAATTCAAGATGGCGCACGAAGAGATCAATTACGGCGTGCCGATGAACGAGGCGCTGCAAAACCTGGCCGCGCGCATTCCGCTGACGGACTTGCGCTACCTCGTCATCGCCGTGCTGGTGCAGCGCGAATCGGGGGGGAACCTGGCCGAAGTGCTGGTCAGCATCGCGTGCATCATCCGCGCCCGTTTGAAACTGCTGGGGCAGGTGCGCGTGCTGTCGGCCGAGGGGCGCATGTCGGCCTGGGTGCTGGGACTGATGCCGGTGGTGATGATCGGCGTCATGGCGCTGGTCAACCCGCAATACATCCGCCTGCTGTGGACCGATCCCAGCGGCATCAAATTGCTGTGGTACGCGGCCGGCATGGTGGCGCTGGGCGTGGTCTGGATGCGCAATGTGATACGTATCAGGATATAACAACAGGGGGTGGCATGAGCACTTCGCAACTGCTGTTTCTCGGGATTGTCTTCGTCGTGGTAGTGGCGCTGGCCCTGCTGGCGTGGCTGATCTTCATTCCCGGCACCTTGCGCCAGCGCCTGTTCGGCGCCACGGCGCCGGCGGCCAGCGACGCGGTGGCCGACTCTGGCTGGGTGGAGCGCGTGGCGCGCGTGGCGCAGCCGTTCAGCAAGCTGTCGCTGCCGGAAGAGGGCTGGGAGCGCTCGCCGCTGCGCACGCGTTTCATGAATGCGGGCTGGCGGCAAGCGAGCGCGCCGGCCCTGTACTTTGCGGCGAAAAGCGTTTTGGCCCTGCTGTTTCCCACCGTGCTGGGGCTGTACGCGGCCAGCGCCATGGCGGCGCAGATGCGCAGCGTGCTGCTGTTGCTGCTATGCGTCAGCGCTACCGTCGGCTATTACCTGCCGAACCTGGTGCTGGCCAGCACGGCCAAGCGGCGCCAGCGCGACATCTTTGAAAATATCCCCGATGCGCTCGACTTGCTGACCGTCTGCGTGGAAGCGGGCCTGAGCCTGGAGCGTGCGCTGGTCAAGGTATCGGGCGAGATCCACATCAAAAGCATGGTGCTGGCGCAGGAATTGCAACTGGTACTGATGGAAATGCGCGCCGGCTTTTCCAAGGAAAAGGCATTGCGCAACCTGGCCTTGCGCAGCGGCGTGGAAGATGTCGATACCCTCGTCGCCATGCTGATCCAATCGGAACGCTTCGGCACCAGCATGGGCGATTCGCTGCGCGTGCATTCGGAAAACCTGCGCGGCAAGCGCAGTCTGCTGGCCGAGGAGGCGGCGGCGAAGATCGCCCTGAAACTGCTGTTCCCGCTGATATTTTGCGTCTTTCCCACCCTGATGCTGGTGCTCATGGGGCCGGCCGTGATCGAAGTCTATCGCGTGCTCGTGCCGGCCATGGCCAGCCGCTGAAAGGAGTCACCATGCGCTTGACGCTCTCCCGCCTGGCCGCCGCCTGTGCCTGCCTTGGCCTGGCCGCCTGTACCACGCAACTGGCGCATGCGCCGGTGCCGGCGTGGCCTGACGCCGATGCCGCCTATGTGGCGGGGCGCCAGCATTTCGAGCAGGGCGACCTGCCCGCCGCGCAAGCGGCCTATGAGCAAGCACTGCGCCATGCGCCGCGCCACGTGAATGCGCGCAACGGCCTGGCCGTGCTGCATGCGCAGCGGGGCGAGCACGCCGCCGCGCTCGCCCATTGGCTGGCCTTGACGCAGGAAGCGGACATGGCGCGGCCGCAGCAGGCCTATCTGTTCAGCAATCTCGGCCATGCCTATTCTCTGAGCGGGCGCGATGCGCAAGCGTTGCCCGCGCTGGAACAGGCGTGTCTGCTCGATCCGCTCAATGCGCTGGCCTGGCAGCACCTGGCGCAGGTACTCGAACGGCTGGGACAGCACGAGCGCGCCGCCCTCATGCGGCGCCAGGCGGTCAGCTTGCGGGAACACGACTTGCGGCGCGACCTGGCGCTCGTGCGCGGCGCGGCGGCACCGCAGCCTGTGCCCGTGCCGGTGCCGGAGGCGCCGGCCATGGCGCGCGTGGAGATCACGCAGAGCGATGGCATGGCCCGCTTGCAGCGCATACCGGCAGCGGTGCGCAGCGTACCCGCCGCAGTGCCCGAGCGGCCCATGCCGGCGGCGCCCGCGCCGCAGCCGCGCCTGGAAATTGTGAACGGCAACGGTGTGCCTGGCATGGCTGCCGCGCTGGCGCGCAGCCTGGCTGGCGCTCCTGTGCAGGTGGTGCGCCTGACCAATGAAACCAGCTTCCAGGTGGCGCGCACGCGCGTCGAATACCGGCCCGCGCAAGAACAGCTGGCGCGCCAGCTGGCCCGCCAGCTTGGACCGCAGGTGCAGACCCAGGCCGCCGACTGCCCGGCCAGCGAGCTGCGCCTGGTACTCGGGCGCGACCTGAGTGACCCCGCCATGCTGCACCGCTATTATCTGCAGCAGTTGCAGCTGGCGCGCCAGGCACTGGCTCGGCTGGGGTAAAACGCCTCTGCCGGTGTCTATTCCGGCTGGCGGCGGCGCGTGAACGCCAGGGCGGCCAGCCCCAGACCCAGCAGGAACAGGCTGCCCGGTTCCGGCACGGCCAGGGGATCGATGACGACGATGTCGGTGCGTGTGGACTTGGCAAAGTTCAAGGTGTAGCTGCCGGCGGGCAGGGCGAAATTCGAGGTCAGGGAAAACATCGAAAGGCCGTTCGTGAAGGCGCGCCCGGTGGCGGGGTCGTTGGTGCCGGCCGTCATGTTCAGGCTGAACGGGTCGAGGCTGCCGGCGCCATGGTTGCCGTTGATATCGCTGCCATTGTTGGCGTCGCCATCGGGCGCGAACTGGAAGATCACGCCATCGGCGTTCGCGTTCGACAGGCAGCCGGCGGGGCTGGCGGCATTGCACGAGATATTGAAGATATCCATGATCGACACGTTCGACTTGTCGCCCATGGTCGTCACGCTGGTGCGCAAGTCGCGCCGTCCCATGAAGCTGAAGGTGATGAAGCCGGCGCTCGACAGGGTCAGGTTGACGGAGCCGGTGAGCGTGTCGCCGGCCGTGGCCGTGGCGGCGCCGACCGTGTTGCGCTGTGCTTCCGCCACGGCTTGCACGCTGGCGCCGCCATTGAGCATATTGCCGAAGGCGTGCGCATCGCCGCGCGCGAATTCCAGGGTGGAGCTGGGACTGGGTGCATAGTGGTTTTGCGGCAAGCCGCTGCAGCCGCCACCCGAACACACTTGCAGCACGTCGGCGTTGGCGGCCGGCCCCGTATTGACGGCGCGCGGATTGACGGCCACGCCGCCTTCGAAAAACGCGCTGTCGCTGGCATTGCGGTTGGCGCCGGCCAGCGACAAGCTGCCGGCACTGGTGGTGATCCGGAAATTGTTCAACTCATTGACGGCCAGGCCGTACGCGCCGGCCTGCGCCTGGCCGCTGGCCAGCAGGCTTGCCGCCGCCAGTGCGCCCAGCCAGCCCAGGGTCTTGCTTCGTGTGTGATCGACGTTCATCGCAGCCTCTTATCGTGGTCAGTCGCGGAAAATCCGGGGGACAAAGAATCCAGAGTGACTTGCCTGGATTCATCTCGTAGACTGGGATAAGCAGCTTGCGTGCCACACAAAAAAAGTAAATTGAATCAACTACTTGCGCAAAGCGGACTGAGCTGGATAGGGCGAAGTGTAAGAAAGGCCGACGCCGCTTGGCGGGCAGCGTCGGCCCGCCTCAGGTACCGCGGTGATAGCCCAGGTGGCCACCCGAATTGCTTGCGCAACCGCAACCGATGCGCGCCACTTCCTCACCTTCCGTCAATTTCCAGTTGGTAATGGTCGTGTGCTGCCAGTCGATGTCGCTTTTCTTGACAGGTTTGACCGTCAAGGTGCGCTGCTCTACATCTGTGTATTCCATCAGCTCCTCGTCGTCGGCGATGTCGAAATGGCGGTGGATCAGGGAAATGCCGAAGCGGTCGAGTGCGCCGTAGCGCTGCAGCACGTCGCGCAATTCGCGAAAGCAGGCCAGATCCGCGGGCAGCAGCGGATCGACGGCGGAAATATCGGCAACGGGTTGCCATTGCATGGCATGGATGTTCAGGCTGTGCATGATAGGCTCCTGTGCCCCGTGATGAGTGGCCCAGGCTGCCGGAGGGGCGCCGGCACGCCTGGCGAAATACCCATCGTGGCCGCAAAGCGGGTGCGGCGCTTGCGCCAGATCAAAGGTGCGGCACATCGCGCCACGCCCGGTAAAATAGGCCATGGCAAACAAAACTCCCACTTTCCCCGGCGCACGCACGGGCCGCGGCCAGGTCCTGGCCGTGCTGCTGTCGAACCGCGACCAGTCCGGTGCCGAACCGCTGCAAGGCCGCGTCTCGCTGGCCGCCATCGTCAAAGCGCTGAAACGCAAATACCACTGGCCCATCGAGACGCACAGTTTCCCCGCGAATACGCAGGATGGCCGCGCCAGCTGGGCGACCGTGTATAGCTTGCCGGAAAAGGTGATCGAGGCCGCGCTGGAGGCCGGCGGCCGCGAGTGGCTGGAGAGCCGGGCAGTGGTCGGGCGGCGGTGAGTTGCCGCCTTACCCTATTCGAGCCGGAAGCCGACCTTCAGCGTGACCTGGAAGTGCGCCACCTTGCCATCGACGATATGGCCGCGCGACTCGGTCACTTCATACCAGTCCATATGCTTGACCGTCAGCGCCGCCTTGGCAATGGCATCGCGTATTGCCTGATCGCTGCTCTCGGTCGATGTGCCCACCAGTTCGATGAGCTTGTAAGTATGTGCGGACATGATGTTTCCCCAGGTAGGAAAGCCAGACATCGGAGTTTGTTCTTCGCCAGCAAGTGCCCATAGTGCGCCTAAATGCGGCAGACGTCATTGCGCGGTGCAGCAATGCAAATGGCCATGAACCATTGGCGACGTCAGCAAGATTGCCCGCTCAGAAATAATACCCCGCCTGTAAATTGATCCTGCGCGTGTAGCCATCGTGCCGGAGCGAGGTCGACGCCAGCCCCCCTGCGTCCGGCGACAGATACGGGTGATGCTTGCCTAACATGAAGTCGGCGTAGAACACCCATTTCCCGGATGAAAAACTCAGTCCGCTAACGTTCTGCACCGAACTTTTGTAGTTGCCGACACGTTTGCGCAGGATGCTGTAGTCGTTATACAGCTTGAATCCGCCCAGCGGGCCCAGCGTGCCAGGGATGTCGTAGCTGAGGTTGGCGATATAGATATCGCCCTTGGCCGCCACCGGGTAGGGATAACCGAATGCGCCCAGGATGACGAAGCTGTTCGGGTCGAGCCCGCCGTAGGTCTGGGTCACGCCATGGCTGGTGCCATAGCTGTAGCGCAAGGCTTCCAGCATGACATTCCAGGGTCCCATGCCGCCCCGGTAGTGCAGCGCCACCGCATTGCGCCGCGTATCGCGCCCTTCGCTGCGGGTGTCGTTACGTATCGTGCCGGTCAAGGCGGACAAGCCCACTTCATGCTGGCCCGAACTGCCGATGTGCGCCACGACGCGGCCCGTGAAGGTATTGCGTTCGTGGTCGCGCTGGCCGGTGGCAAACCCCTGCTGGTCATCATCGGGCACGATATTATACGAGTAGCGGTTCGAAGCCCCGGCCGTATTGCCGCCGCCGCCATAGGAACCCCCGTCACGCGGATAAAAGCCCAGCTGCCACTCGACGGGGCCGGGTGGGCTGGCGTAGGTCACGCCGAGATCGTACTTGTCCTCGAAACCGGTGTAGAACGCCATCGACTCGTAAAAATTATTCGACGCGAACGGCTGCAGCCCGAACGGATTTTTCACCAGGCCCGCTTGCAAGGTGCTCTTGTCGGCCAGGCGCACACCGACCCAGCCGTGATGCAGGAAGTGCTGCCAATAGCCGCCCTGCCCCTTCGGGTACCGGTTGTAACGGTATTGCGCCGAGCCGATCAGCGTGCCATCGTCAAAATTGACGTCCAGCCGCGCCGTATCCAGGCCGACGAAACCGCTCCGATAGTCGTCCTGCCAGCTTTTGTAAACATAATTGAAGCGGATCGCGCCGCCGACGGTCCAGGGCGATCCGGCCACCTCTTCGGCCGTTACGGCGTTGCACAGCAATAACAACGCTCCCGCCAGGACGACACCACGATGGTTTGCAGACATGGTCAATCTCCCTTGTTAGTGCAGACGCAGCGCATCGCGCGACCCGGCCTGCGGCGCCCGCGACGGCAAGGCACTGCCGTCCATCTGCGGCAGCTTGAAGCCTGCGACCACCTCGGCCAGCGCGCTGGCCTGCTGCTGCAGCGATTGCGCAGCGGCGGCGGCTTGCTCGACCAATGCGGCATTCTGCTGGGTGTTTTCATCCATTTGCGTCACCGCCGTCCCCACTTCGGTGATGCCACTGCTTTGTTCATGGCTGGCACTGCTGATCTGCTTGACGATACCGGCCAGTTGGCGAATGCTGTCCACCACCTCGCTCATGGTCACGCCCGCACTTTCCACCAGGCGGCTGCCCGCGTCGACCTGCGTCACGGAATCGCCGATCAGCGCCTTGATTTCCTTGGCCGCTTCGGCCGAGCGGCCGGCGAGCAAGCGCACTTCCGATGCCACGACAGCAAAACCGCGGCCCATTTCTCCGGCCCGCGCCGCTTCAACGGCGGCATTGAGCGCCAGGATATTGGTCTGGAAGGCGATCCCGTCGATGGTGCTGATGATGTCGACGATTTTGCGCGAGGCAATATTGATGTCGCCCATGGTCTGCACCACCTGTTGCACCACCTCGCCGCCACGCCCGGCCACCTGCGTGGCGCTGGCGGCCAGCTGGTCAGCCTGCATGGCGTTTTCGGCGTTCTGCTGGACAGTCGCCATCAGTTGCTCCATGGCGGCTGAGGTTTCTTCCAGCGCGCTGGCTTGCGACTCGGTGCGCACGGACAGGTCATTGTTACCAGAGGCAATCTCGCCCGATGCTGTCCTTACCGTATCGGACGCTTCGCGGATTTGTAGCAGGACAGTGGCGATCTTGTCGGCGAAACGGTTGAAGGCGCTGGCAATGTGCGTCAGCTCGTCGCGACCGGACGTATCCATGCGTCGCGTCAGGTCACCCTCCCCCGAAGCAATGTCTTCCAGCGCGTCGCGCACCAGTATCATGCGGCGCAGCTGGCGGCTGACGAACAGCGACATCAAACCGCCGGCGGCCAGCAGGCACAGCACCGTGAGCACCACCGTCACGCGCAGCATCGACCTCAGCGATGCGGTAGCGAGGTCGCGGTCAACCGCCGTCAGCAGTATCCATGGCGTCCCCTCGACCTTGGCGGCGTACACCATCTGCGGGGCGCCATCGATCATCACTTCGGCATGCGCATTGCCCGCGACCAGGCGCGCCAGCAGCGCGGCATCGAGGCCAGCTGCCAGGTCGGTGACAGGCTTGAGCGTCAATTCCTTGCGCGCATGCGCCAGAATGGTGTTGTTCGTGCCATCGACGAGCACGGCAAAACTCTTTTCCGTGGGGTGGATGGCGTTGACTTTCCTGACCACCGAGGTCAGCTTTGCGTCAGCACTGACCACGCCGGCGAGCGCACCGCCAGCCTGCGCGAAAACGGGTTCCACGAAGCTCACGTACAGTTCGCCGGTACCGGCATCGGCATAAGGGGACGTGATGGCAGGGCCACCTGTCGACACCGCCAGCTTGTACCAGGGGCGCGCCGTGCCATCGAAGTCCGGTGGCACCGTCCATCCGCTGTAGTGAGCACGCTTGTCGCTCAAGGCAAAGCCCACCGAATCCAATGCTCCGGCCTGCCGGGCCGTATCGAGTGCGGGTTGCGGATCCGGCTGGGCCACCGCTACCTTCAATGCGCCCGCAATGCGCTGCTTGTCCTGCACCCACTCGGTCAGCTCACGCGCATACAGGCGCGTGACATCGTTGATCTGCTTGTCCAGGGAAGAGAGGACATTGGTACGCACGCTCACGAAGGTCACCGTCGAGAGGAGAACCAGCGCCACTGCGGCGATGGCAATGGCGATACCGATAAGGCGCGCACGCAAAGTGTGGAACATGGCAACTCCAAAATGGAAAAGGGACGCATCGAACAGGGAAAGTCCACGTTTTCGTGCGAGCACGAAGCCTGGATTCAGCTATGCCGCAATAAACACAGTTAAACTCAGTGCAGCCTATTGCGTCAAGTCAACTAGTTTCACCTCATGGCAACTATCGCAAGAATGTGGTAAAAATGAAAATCCCCCTTTCTTGCCGGCAGCCATTTTCCGCATGGACGCGCGCCGTGGCGCTTCGGTGGTTTTCGCTTTCCTGGATCCGCCGCGTCAACGTAGCCATGTTCTGGCAACACTTGTGCTGTTCAGGACGAGGAGACATGGAGAAAAGTGCGACTGGAGGCACTGTGAATTGCCCCGCCAGTGCCTCATCAGGGGTAGAAAAGAAAAAAGGGCTACCAGCCGAAGCGGGTAACCCTTTGATTTCCTACTAAAATTCTGGTGCCGACTGCCGGTTTCGAACTGGCCACCTGATGATTACAAATCAACTGCTCTACCAAATGAGCTAAGTCGGCAAAAACTGTGCGTTGCGAATTATACGCTATTTAATGCGTGTCAGGGTCGGGCGGCCGCCTTTTTTTGGTGGCTCGTCGTCGCCGGGCGTGGCGTTGTCGCGTTGTTCGGGGGAACTGGTCGGCACGGACGACAGGGTCGGGGCGCTGGAGACCGGGGCCAGCGCTGGCGGCGGCAGGTCGGCGGAGGCCGGGCTGTCGGTCGGTTGCGCGTCGGGGTCATCGTTGCCCAGCACGGGCTCGAAGGCCATGCCCTGGCCGTTTTCGTTGGCGTAGATGGCCATCACATTGTCGACCGGTACGTAGATTTCGCGCGAGACACCGCCAAAGCGGGCGTGGAAGCGGACGGCGTCGTTGTCCATCTTCAGGCCGCTGGTGGCGCCGAAGCTGATGTTGAGCACGATCTCGCCCTTTTTCACGTATTCCATCGGTACCGTGGTGCGCGAATCGACTTTGACCGCGAGATAAGGCGTGTAGCCGCTGTCGGTGCACCATTCGTAGATGGCGCGCAGCATATAGGGTTTGGTTGAGATTTCAGACATGGTAGGCACTGTGAGGCGGGAGCGCCCCCGCAAGGCGGCGCACCGGTAATTCAAAAGACACAGATACCCCGGCAAGCGTGGCTTGCCGGGAATATCTTAACGACGCATCACTTTCTCGGAAGGCGTCAGCGCTTCGATGTACGCAGGACGCGAGAAGATGCGTTCGGCGTATTTCATCAGCGGTGCGGCCGTCTTCGACAGTTCGATGCCGTAGTGGTCCAGGCGCCACAGCAGCGGCGCGACAGCCACGTCGAGCATCGAGAATTCGTCGCCCAGCATGTACTTGTTTTTCAGGAACAGCGGCGCCAGGGTCGTCAGGCGGTCGCGGATTTCCGCGCGTGCCTTATCGTGGGCCTTGTCGTTGCTCTTGGCGCGTTCGCTTTCCAGCACGTGCACGTGCACGAACAGTTCTTTTTCGAAATTGAACAGCATCAGGCGCGCGCGGGCACGCATCAGCGGATCGGCCGGCATCAGTTGCGGATGCGGGAAGCGCTCATCGATGTACTCGTTGATGATGTTCGATTCATACAGGATCAGTTCGCGCTCGACCAGGATAGGCACCTGGCCATACGGGTTCATGGTCGAAATATCTTCCGGCTTGTTGAACAGGTCGACGTCGCGCACTTCGAAGTCCATGCCTTTTTCAAACAGGACCAGGCGGCAGCGTTGCGAAAATGGGCAGGTTGTACCCGAATAGAGAACCATCATTTTTTATAGTTCCTTAGAAACAAAGGGGGTGAAGCCGCGAACGGCTCACCCCAGGTCGCTTGTCCACTCATGCGGACAACGCAGAAACAGGCATAAACCGGCCTATGGCCGGCGCCTCACTTATTTGACTTCCTTCCAGAACGACGCGTTAAGGCGCCATGCCAGCAGAGCAAATACCGACAGGAACAGCAGCACCCACACGCCCAGGCGTTTGCGTGTTTGCTGTGCCGGTTCGGCCATCCACTCCATGTAGCCGACCAGGTCGGCTACCGCATTGTCATACTCGATCTTGTTCAACGTGCCGGGCTTGACCTGCTCGAAGCCGGCAAATTTGTGGATCTTCTTGCTGGGCTCGTGGGGATCCGTCTCTTCCACGAACTTGGCAGTCTGGACACCTTGCAATTCCCATAATACATGCGGCATGGCAACATTCGGCAAGACCATGTTGTTCCAGCCGGTCGGCCGAGTGTCGTCTTTATAGAACGTACGCAGGTAAGTATACAGGTAGTCGCCGCCTGTGCCAGCGGAAGATGATTTCGCGCGCGAAATTACCGACAAATCCGGCGGTACGACGCCAAAGAAGGCCTTGGCGTCCTGCGGTGCCAGGCTAGTCGTCATCAAGTCGCCGACTTTATCGCCTGAGAACAACAGATTCTGCTTGATCTGGTCTTCCGTCAAGCCCAGGTCGCGCAGGCGGTTGTAGCGCATCGACACGGCGGCGTGGCAATTCAGACAATAATTGACGAACAATTTGGCGCCATGCTGCAGCGCCGCCATGTTGGTCTGGCGGTCAGGAGCCTTGTCCAGCGGAAAGCCGCCTTCGCTGGCGAGAGCCATGGCAGGCACGAAGGCCAGGATGGCGAGCAGTTTTTTTGCAATCTTCATATGATGTATGTCCTTTGAGCGTGGCGTGAGAGCGGCTTAATGCGGGTGAAACGTCACACGCGACGGCACGGTCTTGAACTTGCCCATTGCACTCCACCATGGCATCAGCAGGAAAAAGCTGAAGTAAATCAGGGTGCACACTTGCGACACGATGGTTTTCGTATCCGTTGGCGCCTGGGTGCCGAGGTAGCCCAGGATCAGGAACGACAGGCCGAAGATGGCGTACACATATTTGTGCCAGTTCGGACGGTAGCGGATCGATTTCACGGGCGAATGGTCGAGCCATGGCAGGAAGGCCAGGATCACGACGGAACCGCCAAAGAACACCACGCCCCAGAATTTCGCGTCCAGCACCTGCGGCAGCATGCCGATGATGGCGACGATGGCGATGCCGGCGATTGCCGACTTGACGGTCGTCGACAGGCGCGACTTGAGCCAGATGAACACCACGTAGGCCGCCACGACACCCATCAGCACGTACATGAAGTCGGCCGTGGTGGCACGCAGCACCGAGTAGAACGGCGTGAAGTACCAGGTTGGCGCGATGTGCAGCGGGGTCTTCAGCGAATCGCCGGGCAGGAAGTTGTTGTATTCCAGGAAGTAACCGCCCATTTCCGGCGCGAAGAACACGACGGCGCTGAAAATGACGAGGAAGATCGATACGCCGAACAGGTCATGCACGGTGTAGTACGGATGCGACGGAATCGAATCGAGCGGGTGGCCATCGGCGCCCAGGTTTTCCTTCACTTCGATACCGTCCGGATTGCTCGAACCGACTTCATGCAGGGCGATCAAGTGCGCTGCAACCAAGCCCAGCAGTACCAGCGGGATGGCGATCACGTGGAAGGCGAAGAAGCGGTTCAGGGTCGCGTCGGACACAACGTAGTCGCCGCGGATCCACAACGACAGGTCAGGGCCGATGAATGGGATGGCGCCGAACAGGTTGACGATCACTTGGGCGCCCCAGTACGACATCTGGCCCCATGGCAGCAGGTAGCCGAAGAACGCTTCGGCCATCAGGCACAGGAAGATGGCGAAACCGAACAGCCAGATCAGCTCACGTGGCTTGCGGTAGGAGCCGTACAGCAGGGCGCGCGTCATGTGCAGGTAGACGATGATGAAGAAGGCCGAGGCGCCCGTCGAGTGCATGTAGCGCACCAGCCAGCCCCACGGTACTTCGCGCATGATGTACTCGACGGAATTGAAGGCCAGGGCCGCATCCGGTTTGTAATGCATGGTCAGGAAGATGCCGGTGACGATCTGCAAGACCAGCACCAGCATGGCCAGCGAGCCGAAGATGTACCAGAAATTGAAGTTTTTCGGGGCGTAGTACTTGCCCCATTGGTCGTTCCACAGCTTGGTCAGGGGAAAGCGGTCATCGACCCAGCCCAGCGCTTTTTCGGCGACGGGGGCGTCTGCCGGGAATTTCGTTTCTTTAAAAGCTGCCATGATCAAGCCTCGCCTTTCTCGTCTTTACCTATCAGCAATTTGGTGTCGCTCAGGTACATATGGCGCGGCACTTGCAGGTTGTCCGGCGCCGGCTTGTTCTTGAACACGCGGCCTGCCATGTCGAAGGTGGAGCCGTGGCAAGGGCACAGGAAGCCGCCTTCCCAGTCATCGGGCAGCGACGGTTGCGGGCCGGGGGCAAATTTCGAGGAAGGGGAGCAGCCCAGATGGGTGCAGATGCCGACGGCGACGAGAATTTCAGGCTTGATCGAGCGTGCCTCGTTCATGCAGTAGTCAGGCGTGAATTCGGCGGGATTGCGTTGCGAATTGGCATCGGCGACTTTGCCATCGGTCTTTTTCAGGGACGCGATCATTTCCGGCGTACGCTTCAGGATCCAGACCGGCTTGCCACGCCATTCGACGGTGCGCATTTCGCCGGGTTGCAAGGTGGTGATGTCTACTTCGACCGGCGCGCCAGCCGCTTTCGCGCGCTCCGACGGCTGGAAGGTGCTTACCAAGGCTCCCGCGGTTGCCAATCCAACTACACTGCCCGCCGCGCACGTGGCGACGAGCAAGCCGCGACGGCCTGAATCGACCTGCTTTTCGTTACTCATGCAAACCCCAATCAGTCAAAATGCGAATCTTTATTATGAGTGGCAGCCGCGAAAAACCCGTCGCCGAAGCTCTTTCCCACTGATTGCCGCAACCCGCGTCTTTGCGCGGTAAAGTGGCAACATCCCTGCGGAACTTCGGCCAATGGCGCAGCCCGTGCCAGTTTCTTGTTGATTATCCGGAAGTGAAAAATCCACTTCTGGCAACCGCAAATTATAAGTGAAGCAAACAACGAATAGAACAAAAACGTTGCTTGTACCATAATTTATATACTTTTGCAGGAGGTGGCTAGTTCTTTCGAACTAGATGCGCCTGGCTGTGCACGAATTGGTCTCGCCGACAACCACAAGTTGGTGGCACTGGGAATCAATAGTATGATCGGCATGTTTTTATATCTATCCGAAGGAGAAATTCATGGCAATGATGAAAGAATTTAAAGAATTTGCAATGAAAGGCAACGTTGTCGATCTGGCAGTCGGTGTCATCATCGGCGGCGCCTTCGGCAAGATTGTCGATTCCCTGGTGCAAGACGTGATCATGCCGCCCATCGGCCGCATTTTCGGCGGCCTCGATTTCGCCAATTACTACCTGCCCCTGAATGGCCAAGCCACGACGATGACCCTGGTGGAAGCGAAAAAGGCGGGTGCCGTGCTGGCCTACGGTAATTTTCTGACCATTTTGCTCAACTTTATCATTCTTGCCTTCATCATCTTCCAGATGGTGCGCCTGATGAACAAGGCCCGCCGCAGCGAACCGGTCACGCCGGCACCGGCACCGGCCACGCCGGAAGACATCGTGCTGCTGCGTGAAATCCGCGATTCCCTGCAGCAGAACGCACGCAACAGCAACAATCTGGCAAAATAAGTCGTTCCGGCACCGGCCGGCTGACCTGGGCAGAGAACTATGCGACGATTCTGGTTATTGTTTGCGCAAACCGTGACGATCGCGTTGGCGCTGTACTTTGTGTACGGCGCGCTGCGCCCGGCCAGCCGGGTACAGCAACTGGGCTCTGCCGCGAAACCGGTGCCCGTGGTGGAAACGGCGTCGAGCAGCCTGGCGCCCGGTTCCTACCGCGACGCGGCGGCGCGCGCCATGCCCGCCGTCGTCAACATCCTCACCCTGCAAGTGCCCAAGCGCGGCGCCCATCCGCTGGCGCGCGATCCCTTCTTCAAACGTTTCTTCGGCGAGCGCGACCCGGACGCTGAGGATGGCGAGGACTTGAAAAACAGCCTCGGTTCCGGCGTCATCGTCAGCCATGAAGGCTATGTGCTGACCAACAACCATGTGGTCGAAGGCGCCGACGAAATCGAAGTGGTGCTCACCGATGGCCGCAAGGCGCCTGCCAAGATCGTCGGTCTGGACCCGGAAACGGACCTGGCCGTCATCAAGATCAACCTCGACAAGTTGCCCGTCATCGTGCTGGGCCAGTCGGAACTGGCGCGCGTGGGCGATGTGGTGCTGGCCATCGGCAACCCGTTCGGCGTGGGCCAGACGGTGACCATGGGCATCATCTCCGCGCTGGGCCGCAACAATCTGCACATCAATAGCTTTGAAAACTTCATCCAGACGGATGCCGCCATCAACTTCGGCAACTCGGGCGGCGCCCTGGTCGATACGCGCGGCAACTTGATCGGCATCAATACGGCGATTTACTCGCAAAGCGGCGGTTCCGTCGGCATCGGCTTCGCCATCCCTGTCTCGACGGCCAAGACGGTGATGGAAGCCATCATCAAGGATGGCCACGTGGTGCGCGGCTGGATCGGCGTGGAAACGCAGGACATCACGCCCGAGCTGGCGCAAAGCTTCAACTTGCAGCGCACCAGCGGCGCCATCATCGCCGGCGTGGTGCGCAACGGCCCGGCCGACAAGGCGGGCATCGTGCCCGGCGACATCCTGCTGACGGTGGAAGGCAAGCCCGTGGGCGACACGACGGAAATGCTGAATCTGATCGCCCAACTGCCGCCCGGCGGAAAAGCTAAAATGACGGTGCTGCGCAAAAATCGCGAAGCGGCGCTCGACGTGATGGTGGGCAAGCGCCCCATCCCGAAAGAGCTTTCCAAATAGTTGTTGATCGGAATTTGACACATGCATGTGCGTGATTTGACCCAATTTTTACGTGAACTGAGCGACAACAACAACCGTCCCTGGTTTGTCATGAACAAGCCCCGCTACGACATCCTGCGCGAGGAATTCCTGGCGCTGGTGACGTCACTCATTGCTGAACTCGGCAAGTTCGACCCGGCCGTGAAATACTGCAATCCGAAGAAGGCCTTGTTCCGCATCAACCGCGACGTGCGTTTCGCGCACGATAAAAGCCCGTATAAAACGCGTTTTTCGGCCGCCATCGCGCCGAACGACATGCGCCGCCCCAGCAAGGCGGGCGGCCCCACGTATTATCTGCAGATCGATGGCCAGGGCAATTTGCTGTTCGGTGCCGGCGAATACATGCCGCCGCCAGGCCGCCTGAAGGCGCTGCGCGAACATATGCTCAACGACGCGCCAGGTTTTTCCAAAGTGCTGAAAAATAAGCGCTTGAAGGCCCGTTTCGGCACCATCCAGAACGAGGGCAAGTTGCAGCGCCCGCCCAAGGGGTTTGACGCGGATGCCGAACATATCGAATTCATCAAGCTGAAAAGCTTTTTTGTCTGGACCGAAATACCGCTGCCCGTCAACGAACCGGAAAAACTGCTGCCGACCCTGGCGCAAGGCTTGCAGGATGCGTGGCCGCTGGTCGAGTGGATGCGCGGCGCGAAAGAGCCGGAGGAAGTCCCCGAGTAATTGCTGAAGGAGCACATGATGGCACTGGAGCACGCAAGTTCAGGACAGGTGATCGAGGTGCTGCGCAGGGATAGCGACGACCTGTCGCAGTTTTCCGCCATTGCGCTGGCCAAGACGGACGAACTGGAATTGATCCGCATGTGCATGCCCAAGGGCAAGACCATGCCCGAGCATCATGTGCTCGGTGAAATCACCTTGCTGTGCCTGCAAGGGCAGGTGGCGGTGACCGCGCATGGCGGAGAGCAGGTGCTGGGGCCGGGGCAAATGCTGTATCTGCACGGCGGCCAGGCGCATGCTTTGGCCGCGCGCGAAGACAGTCTGGTGCTGCTGACGATCTTGATGGCCAAGGCTGGGCGCTAGGCCCGGCCCTGTCATTTTTTCAGGTAGTTTCGTCGCGCGGATCGCGCGACAGCAGTTGTTGCACCATGACGTGCGGCAAATCGCCATCGAACAGCACGCCGGCCACCGCGTTGGTGATCGGCATGTCGACGCCCATGCGGCGCGCCAGTTCGCGCACGGCCTTGGCGCACGGCACGCCTTCGGCCACATGACCGAGTTCGGCCACGATGGTGGCCAGCGCCTTGCCTTGTGCCAGACCCAGGCCGACCCTGCGGTTGCGCGACAGGTCGCCCGTGCAGGTCAAAATCAAGTCGCCCATGCCCGTCAGCCCCATGAACGTTTCCGTCTGGCCACCGAGGGCCGTGCCCAGGCGCGTGATTTCCGCCAGGCCACGCGTGATCAGCGCGGCGCGCGCATTCAGGCCCAGGCCCAGGCCGTCGGCCACGCCGGTGGCAATGGCCAGCACATTCTTGACGGCGCCGCCCACTTCCACGCCCACCAGGTCTTCGCTCGCATACACGCGGATGGTGCCGCCATGCAAGGCCGAGACGACGGCGCCACGCAAGGCGGCGCTGTGCGAGGCGATGGTCAGCGCGCACGGCAGGCCGCGCGCCACTTCCTGCGCGAACGAGGGGCCGGACAGGGCGCCGCCGGGGATCTTGTCGCCCAGCACTTCCTGCACGATCTGGTGCGGCAGCAAGCCCGTGCCGCCTTCAAAGCCTTTACACAGCCACACCAGGTTGCCGATGGCTCTGTCTTTCAGTTGATGCAGCATCGGCCGCAGGCCCGCCACGGGGCAGGCGGCGATCAAGAGGCCGTGTTCGCCGCTGGCATGCGCGACGGCGGCGTCGAAATCGGCGCTGATGCGCAGTTGCGGCGGTAAAGGAAAACCGGGCAGATAACTGTTTTCGCCGCTGGCGGCCATGGCGGCCATGGCCGCGCCGTTGCGGCCCCACAGCAGCACGTCGTGGCGGCCGGCCAGGGCCATGGCCACGGCCGTGCCCCAGGCGCCGGCGCCCAGGATGGTGATCTTGCGGACGGCGGGAATACTATCGGGAGTGACTTCAGGAGAAACTTGCATGCAACCTCAACGGGGCAGGGGGGACGGGCGCGGTGCTTACAAGCCCCACACTTCGCTGGTCTTGACGTAGCCGCTCTGGCCATCCTTGTGGCGCACTTTAATCCAGCCGGAACTCGGTTGCTCGCTCATTTCCAGCAGCACGCCCTTGTCGACGAGGATGATGGCGGAGGCGGTGTCATCGGGGCTGGCGCGAACCTTGAGGTTCGCAGCGCGCGCCACGACGTTGCGCTTGGCCGACAGGCCCTTGGCTTCGGTCCAGGCCATTTCGCCGCTGGCGTCGCGTACCTTGACCCATTCGCCGTAGCTGAGCACGACTTCCAGCGGCATGCCGCGTGGCGCCACGTACAGCTTGCCGCCCTTGGCGGATGGCGCGTCGTACAGGATCACGGGATTTGCTCCCACCGTTTTGAAATCGACGGCGTGGCTGGCGGCGGTGGCCAGCAGCAGCACGGCGCCGGCCATCCAGCGGAACTTGCTCAAGAGCGCACTTTTCAACATGATATTTTTGAACCTTAACGAAACACGGCGGCCAGGCCGCCGTTTCTTACCTGCAGTATAGAACACACACAAAACCGTCGCGAGCGGCAGTGCATTGTGGCCGAGAAGCGCAGCTGTGCCAGGGCACAGCGAGCATCACAGGCCGCAAGGCGCGCCGCGCAGCAGGTTTGGTGAGATGTTCTTAGTGCGTTTCGCTGGCTGCTGGAGCTGCTGCAGCGGCGTCAGCAATAGCTTGCAGACGTTGTTGGTAGAACACTTCGAAGTTGATCTCGGCCAGGTGCACTGGCGGGAAGCCGGCACGGGTGATCACGTCGGCGATGTTGGCGCGCAGGTAAGGGTAGATGATGTTCGGGCAGCCGATTCCCAGCAGCGGATCGAGTTGATCGGCAGGAATGTTGCGTGCTTCGAAGATACCAGCTTGCTTGCCTTCAACCAGGAAAGCGACTTTTTCGCCCACTTTGGCGGTCACGGTGATGGTCACGGTGGCTTCAAAGATGCCGTCGGCCAGAGGCGCCGCGCCCACGTCCAGAGCCACTTCGATCGCTGGTGCTTCTTGTTCCAGGAAAATAGCTGGGGAATTTGGTTGTTCCAGCGACATGTCTTTCAGGTAGACGCGTTGGATTTGGAAGACTGGTTGCAGATTTTCGTCGGACATGGAACGCTTTCGTTGTAAAGGACAAGAACGGCACACCGTTCAAATATGGTACTTGCGGTATTCAAACCGTGCCGGATAGGCACGGCCAGATCAGGTGCGAGGGCAATTGTATCAAAACAATACGACAAAAAACCAAGCAATTTCTCGAACCCGCTTTATATCAGGCTGCCGTGCCATTTAACAAGGGGTCCAGCTTGCCGGCTTGATCGAGCGCATACAAATCGTCGAATCCGCCCACGTGGGTTTCGCCCACATAGATCTGCGGCACCGTGCGGCGGCCCGTGCGTTCCATCATCTTGATGCGCTCTTCCGGGTCGAGGTCGACGCGGATCTTTTGCACGGTCACGCCCTTGGCTTCCAACAGGCGCTCGGCGCGCACGCAATACGGGCACACGGCGGTGCTGTAAACAATTACTGGTATGGTCATGATGCTTCCTTCAGTTAAGGCCGGCTTACTTCGCCAGCGACAAGGTTTTCAATGGTAAACCCTGCTTTTTCCACTCGTCGATGCCGCCTTCCAGGCTCGTTGCCTCGGCGAAACCGGCTTTGCCCAGCAGGCCGACGGCCGTTGCCGAACGCGAACCTTTCTGGCAAACCACTACAATGGGGCGTGTTTTGAATTTTTCCAGCTCGCCCAGACGTTTTGCCAGTTCCGGCAGCGGCATATTTTTTGCGTCAGGCAAGTGGCCCGTGGCGAACTCTTCCGCGCTGCGCACGTCGACAATGATGGTCTTGCCGCGGTTGATCAGTTGCGTGACTTCCAGCACGGTCGCGCGTTTGCCGCGCATCGACAGCAGTGGCCAGAGGAGGGCGCCGCCGGAAATAATGACGATGGCAAACAGAAAAATGTGGTCGATAATGAATTTCACGTAGGGTCCAATGGTTTAAGTCAATCCGCGCATTATAAAATAGAAGCTGGACGAGGTCTTTTTACGTTTTGCTTTTTTGATTTGAACCCCTTGAGAAGATAGAACTATGTACAAAATCGTTTTCATGCGTCACGGCGAGTCCACCTGGAATCTCGATAACCGCTTCACCGGCTGGACCGACGTCGATCTGACGGAAAAGGGCGTCAACGAAGCCAGGGCCGCCGGCCAGATCCTCAAGCAGGAAGGTTTTACGTTCGACGTGGCCTACACTTCCGTCCTGAAGCGCGCCATCCGGACCCTGTGGCTGGCGCTCGACGAGATGGACATGATGTATTTGCCCATCAAGAACGACTGGCGCTTGAACGAGCGTCACTACGGCGCCCTGCAAGGCCTGGACAAGGGCGAGACAGCCGCCAAGTATGGCGACGAGCAAGTACTGGTGTGGCGCCGCAGCTACGACACGCCGCCGCCGCCGCTGGAAGCGAACGATGACCGCGCCTCGTTCAACGATCCGCGCTACGCCGGCTTGCCGCAAGCGTCGATTCCGCTGACCGAATGCCTGAAAGACACCGTGGCGCGCGTGATGCCGTCCTGGGACGAGGAAATCGCCCCGGCCATTCGCGCCGGCAAGAAAATCATCATCTCGGCCCACGGCAACAGCCTGCGCGCGCTGATCAAGATGCTCGATGGCATCAGCGACAGCGATATCGTCGGCCTGAACATCCCGAACGGCCAGCCGCTCGTGTATGAACTGGACGCCGACCTGAAACCGATCCGTCATTACTACCTGGGCGACCCGGCAGCGATTGCGGCAGCGCAAGCGGCCGTGGCGAACCAAGGGAAGGCCAAGTAACTTGTTGTCTTTCTTCCGCGGCACAGCAATCGCCCCCTCTGCTGAACGACCCCTGCCGGCGTGGCGCGCCGGCGCCATGCTGTGCGCAGCGCTGCTGTTCTGCAGCGCTGCCGCACAGGGTGCCAAGCCCACCGAACGCAGCAAGCAGAAAGCGGCCGCGGAAGCACAACGTGCTGGATTGCAACAAAAGCTGACGGCGCTCAAGCGCGACATCAGCCGCACGGAAAGCGCCAAGGATGACGCGGCCGATACCTTGGCCGAGTCGGAAGAGGCCATTTCCAACGCCAACCGCGCCTTGCGCGACCTGGCGCAGGAGCAAAGCGCGACGGGCGTGAAACTCAATGCGCTGGGGCAAGAGCACCAGCAACTGACGGCCACCGTCGAAAAACAAAAAGCGCAGCTGTCAAAGTTGCTGCGTAAACAATATGTCGCCGGCAACGAAGACCGCATCAAGCTGCTCTTGTCGGGCGACAATCCGAACCGCATCAACCGCGACTTGCAATTGATGGCCTATGTGTCGCAGGCGCAGGCGCGCCTGCTCGACGCCTTGCGCGCCAACTTGCTGGCGGTGGAGAAAAACCAGGCGGACGTGCAGAACGCCAAGGATGAACTGGAAGAAATCGCGCAGGAAGAGCGCGACCAGAAGGCCCTGCTGGTGCAAGAGAAGGCGCGCCGCGCCGCCTTGCTGACGAGCTTGTCGCAGCGCCTGGTGGCGCAACGCAAGGAAGTGGGCAATGTCGAGCGCGACGAACAGCGCATGGGCAGCCTGGTCGACAAGCTGGCGAAACTGATCGAAGAGCAGGCCGCCGCCGCCGCGGCTGAAAAGAAACGCCAGCAATTGCTGGCCGAGCAGCGTGCCGCCGCGAAAGCGGCCGCCGACGCCAGGATCGCGGCGGAAAAACGCGAACGCTTGCTGGCCGCGCGCGCCAAGGCCGCCCAGGCGCAGGCCGAACGCGAACGCCTGGCGAAAGAACAACAAAACAAATCGGGCAAGATCAAGCCGCAAACGCCGCCGGCGCCGCCCGTGAAACTGGAACCGATCGACGACGACGAGCCGCCGCAGGTGGCCAAGGTGACACCGAAGCCGGAACCCAAGCCGGAGCCGGAACGCCCAAGCCTGGGTCCGGCCGCGCCGGCCGGCGCCTTTGCCAGCCTGAAAGGGCAGCTGCGCGCCCCCGTGGCGGGCAAGATCGCCGCCCGCTTCGGCAGCAAGCGTGGTGACGGCCCCAGCTGGAAGGGCGTGTTCATCCGCACGGGTGAAGGCAGCGAGGTCCACGCCATCGCCGGCGGCCGGGTCGTGTTTTCCGACTGGCTGCGCGGTTTCGGCAATTTGATCATCGTCGACCATGGCGGCCAGTACATGAGTATTTATGGCAATAACCAATCCTTGCTGAAACGCGTGGGCGATGCCGTCAAGGGCGGCGACGCCATTGCCAGCGCGGGCAACAGCGGCGGCAACGAGGAATCAGGGCTATACTTTGAATTGCGTCATCAGGGCCGCGCCTTCGATCCAGCCACCTGGGTGAAGTTTTAAGTTCCCCAGCGAATTTGTAGAGGCGAAGAATACATGGGTATCAAAGTCAAAAGTATCGGCCTGATCGGTCTGGGCGTGCTGGCCGGCATCGGCATGTCGCTGCAGTTCCCGGCCGTGGCGCAGAAAATCACGAATGCCCCGCTGCCGCTCGACGAGCTGCGCCAGCTGTCCGACGTCTTCGGCCTGATCAAGTCCGATTATGTCGAGAAGGTGGAAGACAAGAAACTCCTGACGGAAGCCATTTCCGGCATGGTCTCGTCGCTGGACCCGCATTCCGTCTACCTCGATAAAAATGCCTTCAAGGAAATGCGCGAAAGCGTGCAAGGCAAGTTTGTCGGCATCGGCATCGAGGTGAGCATGGAAGACGGCTACGTGAAAGTCGTCTCGCCCATCGAGGACAGCCCGGCCGCCAAAGCCGGCATCCTGGCCGGCGACCTGATCACCCGCCTCGACAATATCCCGCTGAAGGGCTTGCAGCTGGAGGAGGTCATCAAGAAGATGCGCGGCCAGCCCGGCACCAAGCTGGTGCTGACCATGTCGCGCAAGGGCGAAAGCCGCCCGCTGGTGTTCCCCATCGTGCGCGAGGAAATCCGTGTGCAAAGCGTGAAGGCCAAGATGGTCGCGCCTGGCTATGCCTGGCTGCGCATCGCCCAGTTTCAGGAACCGACCGTCGATGACATGGTCAAAAAGATCAACGCGCTGTATGCGCAAGACCCCAAGCTCAAGGGCCTGGTGCTGGACTTGCGTAACGATCCCGGTGGCGTCGTGCCGGGCGCTATCGGCGTGGCGACAGCATTTCTTCCGGGTAATTCCGTGATCGTTTCCACCAAGGGCCAGTTGCCGGAGTCGAAGCAAGTGTTTTATGGCCGCCGCGAATTCTATGCGCCGCCGGGCGCCAAGGCCGACCCGCTGGCCAAGCTGCCGGCCGCGCTGAAAACCGTGCCGCTGGTGGTGCTGGTCAATGCCGGTTCCGCTTCCGCCTCGGAAATCGTCGCCGGCGCCTTGCAGGATTACCAGCGCGCCACCGTCATCGGCACGCAAACGTTCGGCAAGGGTTCCGTACAAACCTTGCGCCAGATCACGGCCGATACGGCCGTCAAGCTGACGACGGCCCGCTACTACACGCCAAAAGGCCGCGCCATCCAGGCGCGCGGCATCGTGCCCGACTTGCTGGTCGATGAAACGGCTGAAGGCGATGGCTGGAACAGCCTGCGCGTGCGCGAGGCGGACCTGGAAAAACACTTGAGCAGCAACGACGGCAAGCCGGAAGCGGCCAAGCCGACGATGGAAGGCATGCAAGATCAATTGGAAGAAGAGCAGCGCCTGATCGCCACGGCGAAAAAGCGCAAGCCGCTCGAATACGGCGCCAAGGACGATTTCCAGCTGCAACAAGCCTTGAATCACTTCCAGGGCTTGCCGGTGCAGCTGGCCAAGGTGGACCCGAAGGCGGAGAAGATCGGCGCCAAGCCGGAAATTGCTTCCGACATCAAGGCCGATGACAAGAAGATTCCTGTGCAAAAACCGTAGTCGCCGCCATGAACGACGCCCAACTGCTGCGCTATTCGCGCCATATCCTGCTTGATCAGATCGGCATCGAAGGCCAGCAAGCCTTGCTCGATGCGCATGTGCTGGTGATTGGCGCGGGCGGGCTCGGCTCGCCGGCCGCCATGTATCTGGCCGCCAGCGGCGTCGGCAAGCTGACCCTGGTCGATGACGATACGGTCGACCTGACCAATCTGCAGCGCCAGATCGCCCACACCACGGCCCGCGTGGGCCAGCCGAAAGTGCTGTCGGCGCGCGAAACCTTGACCGGCATCAATCCCGAGATAGCCATCGTCGCCTTGCAAGAGCGCCTCGACGGCGCGCGCCTGGCTGAACTGGTCTTGTCCGCCACGGTGGTGCTCGACTGCACCGACAACTTCGCCACGCGCCACGCCGTCAACCGCGCCTGCGTGGCGGCCCGGGTGCCGCTGGTGTCGGGCGCCGTGATCCGTTTCGATGGGCAAGTGAGCGTGTTCGACCCGCGCACGGGCACGCAACCCTGTTATTCCTGCCTGTTTCCGCAAGAACAGCAGTTCACGGACGAGGCGTGCTCGAGCATGGGCGTGTTCGCACCGCTGGTGGGTGTGGTGGGCGCCATGCAGGCGGCCGAGGCGCTGAAACTCATCATGGGCGTGGGGGAATCGCTGGCCGGACGGCTGCTGCTGCTCGACGGTTTGCACATGGAATGGAGCAGCATGCGGGTCGCGCGCGACCCCGGCTGCGCCGTTTGCGGTGGAGTGGTCTTGCCGCTCTGAATAGCCCCGCACAAATTTTTCCCCATATGACAGGCTTTGTCATATTTCCGCTTTATACTCTGCACTCATTACTCACCTTCTTCTCTCTTTCTTATGCAAAACGCAGCAAACCATCCGATACGCCAGCGCCGCGCGCGCGGCTTCACTTTGATCGAAATCATGGTAGTGGTGGTGATCATGGGCATCCTCGCTTCGCTGGTGGTGCCCAAGCTGATCGCTCGCACGGGCGAGTCGAAAGTGGCGGCGGCGAAAGTCGACATCGCCACCGTGATGCAAGCCTTGAAACTGTACCGACTGGACAACCAGCGCTACCCGACTACCGAACAGGGCCTGCGTGCCCTGGTCGAGAAGCCGACCACGGGACCGGCCGCGAATGGCTGGAAGGCCGGCGGCTACCTGGAAAAGATGCCGAAAGATCCGTGGGGCAACCCATACCAGTTCCTGTCACCGGGCGTGAAAGGCGAAGTTGACCTGATTTCGCTGGGTGCCGACGGCCAGCCTGGCGGTAGCGGCGACGATGCCGATATCGGCTCCTGGGAACTGTAAGTTTTTCATTGCATGCCTGCCATGACCACCGGTCTGCGCCAGCGCGGCTTCACGCTGATCGAATTGCTGGTGGTGATGGTCATCATCGGGGTGACCCTGGGCCTGGTGTCGCTGAACGCCATGCCGAATGGCCAGCAAGCGCTGCAAAAAGAAGCCGAGCGCATCGCCCTGCTGCTGCAGCTGGCACGCGATGAAGCCATCGTGCGCAGCCGGCAAGTGGCGTTCGAGGCGGACGAAAATCAATACCGTTTCCTGGTCCTCAATGAAAAGCTGTGGCAACCCGTGACGCAGGATGACTTGCTGCGCGAGCGCGCGTTTGCCAACACGCCCATGCTGCTCAGCGTGCAGCCGTCGAACAGCGTGGCTCAGCCGCTGCGCATCATCTTCGGCCGCGAACCGGTCGACAAGCCTTTCGTGCTGACCCTGGCCAGCGGCGAGCGCAGCGTGGCCATCCGCGCCGATGGCATCGGCCACTTCACGGTCGAGCAATGATGGGCCTCTCCCGACCACGCCGCCAGTGCGGCTCGCAGTTCGGCTTCACTTTGCTGGAAGTCCTGGTGGCCCTGGTCATCGTCGGCACGGCCCTGGGTGCCTCGCTGCGCGCCGTCGGCAGCCTGACGCAGAACAGCGACGGCTTGCGCAGCTCCATGATGGCCACCTGGTCGGCGGAAAACCATTTGGTGCGGCTGCGCCTGGCAAAAACTTTTCCGCAGACGGGCAAGCGCACGGTCGACTGCCCGCAGGGCGATTTAAAACTGATCTGCGAAGAGGAAGTGGTGGCCACGCCGAATCCCCGCATCCGCCAAGTGCGCGTGAACGTGTACGACGTGCAATACCCGGCCCGGCGCATCGTGCGCCTGGTCTTGCTGGCGTTCAACGACTGATGGCGCGCCGCAATTACTCCGCCGCGGGTTTCACCTTGATCGAGCTGCTCGTGGCGATTGGCATCCTGGCCATGGTCGCCGTGCTGGGCTGGCGCGGCCTGGACAGCATCATGCGTTCGCGTGAAGTGCTGACCAGCCAGCTGGAGCAGGCGCGCGGCATGCAGCTGGCGTTTGCCCAGATGCAAAGCGATTGTGACCATCTGGCTGGTGCCGGCCAGAGCAATACCCTGCTGAATGGCCGCCTGAACTTGTCGGCGGAAAATGACCGCCTGACCCTGGTGCGCCTGGCCGCATCGGAACAGGAGCCGCAACAGTTGCAAGTGGTCACTTACCGTCTGCGTGGCGGCGTGCTGACGCGGCGCGAGTCGAACGGCACGCGCGACCTGGCCGTGCTCGACACGCTGTGGCAGGCGGCGCGCGACGATACCGATACCTCCAACGCGGACGTGGCCCTGATGCATGGCGTCGACAGCATGGTCATGCGCGGTCAAATGCGCCAAAATACGCCCAATCCTGAGTGGATCACCATGTTTGCCGGTACAAAAACAGAGGATTTTGTCGGCCTGGAAGTGACCTTGCAAATGCCGGGCCAGGATGCGGGCCTGTCCAAAGTCTTTTTGTTGGGGCCGGGATGAAGCACTTTTCGCTCCCCGCGCGCCAGCGCGGCGTGGCCGTCATCACGGCCCTGCTGCTGACGGCGCTGGCCATTACCGTCGTCGCCAGCCTGTTCTGGCAGCAGCAGGTGCAGGTGCGCTCGATGGAAAACCAGCGTCTGCGCCTGCAGACGCAGTGGGCCATGCGCGGCATGGTCGACTTCGCCCGCTTCTGGTTGCGCCAGGATAATCCCTCGCAGACGGCGCTGGACGGCGTGTGGGCCACGCCCATCGAGGAAGCGCGGCTCGACGATTACGTCGACCGCGAAAAGGTCGACACGGAAAAATTTGACGCCACCGTCTCGGGCCGCGCGCTCGATGCGCAGGCGCGTTTCAATATCACCAACCTGGCCGCCGCCACGGGCATTGTCAGCCAGTCCTACGTGCAGGCCTACCAGCGGCTGCTGGCCAACTTGCAGCTCGATAGTTCCCTGGCGCAGGCGACGGCCGATGCCGTGCTGCGCGCGCGGCCGAAACCGCGCGCCATGGACAGCGGCAGCGATGGCAAGACGCCCGCCGCCACGCCCCCATCGGGCGGCAGCAGCGAGCCGATGGCCTTCACGCAGGTCGAGGACTTGCTGGCCGTGCCCGGCTATACGCCGCAAATCATCGAAAAGCTGCGCGACTTCATCATCGTGTTGCCGGAAATAACGTCCGTGAATGTGAATACGGCGCCGGCCGAGGTGCTGGCGGCCGTGACGATGATGTCGCTGTCTGAAGCCAGCGCGCTGACCTTGAGCAATCCGCGCAAAAAGTTTGTCGATTTGGCAAACTTCAAGAATAATATCAATGGCAGTGTGATTGAGGGCGTCGAGCTCGATGTGAAGAGCCGCTACTTCCTCACCGTCATCCGCGTGCGGCTGGACCGTGCCGCCCTCGATGCCGTGGCGCTCGTCAATCGCAAAACGGATCCGCAGCGCACCACCAGCCTGGTCTGGTTGCGGGAAAATTAACCCCTGAAAGCGAGTCACTTTGACAATATTGTATATCCGTCACCCGGCCAGGGCGTCCATCGATAGCGCGCCGGCCTGCTCCTTCGTGCTGGCCGGCGACGGCGGCGCCCTGTTGCAGCAGGGCAGCGCGCCGCTGGGCAGCCTGGGGCAGCTGATCGCCGGCGCGAAGCAGGTGGTCTTGCTGCTGGCGGCGGCCGACGTGACTCTGCTGCGCCTGAAAACCCCGCCGCTGGCCGGCGCCCGCCTGCGCGCGGCCTTGCCTGGCCTGGTGGAAGAACATATCCTCGGTGACACGCAGGATTGCCTGCTGGCCGCCGGTGTGCCCGATGCTGCCGGCATGCGCACGGTCGCCGTGGCGCAGCGCGCCTGGGCCGGGGTACTGGTGAAGGCTTTACTGGCGCAGGGCGCGCGCAAGGTGGTGCTGCTGCCGTCGCAGCTATGCCTGCCCTTGCAGCCAGGCAGCGTGACGGCCTCCTTGCAGGCGGCCGGCGACGGCCTGGAACTGGCCTTGCGCCAGGCCCCGCAAGAAGGGCTGGGCCTGGTCTTGCCGGCTCACCCTCAGCAGGCGCTGCTGACGACGCGCGCGTTTGCCGGCGACGTACCGCTGACGGTCTACGTGGTGCAGGCCGAGCTGGCGCAATATCAACAGCTCGCTGCCGGCATGCAGGGCGTGACGCTGGAACCCGATCATTGGGCGCACTGGATCGCCGGCGCCAAAAATGCGGGACTGGACCTGGCGCCCGCGCTGGGCACGGCCACGGGATCGGCCACCGAATGGCGCCGCTGGCGCTGGCCGCTGCGCCTGGCGCTGCTGGCCGTGATCGTCAACCTGGCCGGCATGAATATCGAATGGATGCGGCTGAAGCGCGAGGCCGCCACCGTGCGCACCTCGATGCAGCAAACCTTCAAGGCCGCGTATCCGAATGAAGCGCCCGTGTATGGACTGGAAGCGGAGCAGATGCGGCGCAATATCGCCGCCGCCCGCCTGCAGGGCGGGCAAGCGAGCATGGACGATTTTACGAGCATGAGCGCGGCGCTGGGCGAGGCGCTGGGCGGCTTGGCCGGGCGCGGCGTGGTGGCGTCACTGGAATATCGCGAGCGCAGCCTGATCGTCACGCTGAAACCGGATATGGTCGACGCCAGCGCGCAGGCGCAGGTGCGCGATGGCCTGGCCGCGCGCAAGCTGGCCTTGAATGAAACGGCGCCGGGCGTGTGGAAGATCACGCCGGCCACGGGAGCAAAAGCATGAGTGCAGCAGTAAATCAGGCGCGCGCCGCGTTGACGCGGCAGCAGCAGGCGCTGCAAGCCTTTTGGGCGGAACGCACGCAGCAGGAGCGCAAGCTGCTGGCCATCGGCGGCGTGGTGGCGGGACTGGCCCTCGTCTACGCGGTGTTTTTCGAGCCGGCCTGGACGGGCCGCATCGCCTTGCAAAAGAGCTTGCCCGAGCTGCGCCAGAACGCGGCCCAGCTGCAGGCGCTGGCGCGTGAAGCGGGCGACCTGGCGCGCCAGGCGCCCGTGCAGGTCGCTCCCATGAGCCGTGACAGCATAGACGCGTCGCTGAAGGCGCGCGGCCTGACGCCGCAATCGCTGTCGCTGACGGGAGAGTACGCGCGCGTGCAATTGAACGGCGTGCCGTTTGCCAGCGTCATGCTGTGGCTGGACGGCTTGCGCCGCGAAGGCCGCGTGGCGGTGCAGGAAGCGAAGATCACGGCGCAGACGGTGCAGGATAAGGCGGTGGCGGGCCTGGTCGATGCCAGCTTGACCCTGCACCAGAGCCCGGGCGCGGCACGATGAGGCGCTTGCTTGGCTGGCTGCTGGCCATCATCGTCAGCGTCTGCGTCACCCTGCTGGTATTTTTCCCGGCCGGCTGGGTCGCCGGCATCGTGGAAAAGCAGACGGGCGGACGTTTGACCTTGGGCGACGCGCAAGGTACCCTGTGGCGCGGCTCGGCCTTTATCGGCGGGGCGGCCAGCGCGAATGGCGCCGTGACGCCGCTGCTGCCGGGGCGCTTCAGCTGGCGCATTTCGCCCTCGGTGCTGTGGGGATCGGCGGACGTGGAATTGCAGAATCCGCAGGCGCTGTCGCAGCCGGTGAACCTGCGCGGTTCGTGGTCGCACTGGCAGGTCAGCCCGGCGGCCCTGCTGCTGCCGGCCGATGGCCTCGGCGGCCTCGGTGCACCATTAAATACCGTGGCGCCGACGGGCAGCATGCGCCTGTCGTGGAGCACCCTGCAGCTGGCCCTGGAGCAGCGGCAGTTTTCCGCCGTCGGCCGCACCACCTTGCAGATGACGGACATGGCCTCGCGCCTGTCGTCCTTGCGTCCGCTGGGCAGCTACGAGCTCGATTTCGATTGGCAGGGGCAGCAGGCGACGTTGACCCTGCGCTCCATCAAGGGACCGCTGCTGCTTGACGGCAGCGGCAGCCTGCAACAGGGGCGCATGCAGTTTTCCGGCCAGGCCCAGGCCGCAGCAGGATATGAAGAGACCTTGGCGAGTTTGTTGAATTTGCTGGGACAGCGCCGTAGCAATAGCGAAAAAAACATCATCGCCTTAGAGTTCAGACAATGAAAAAACCATCCGTGAGCCCCCATACTTTCTCCTTTTCGCTGCGCCGCCTGTCGGCCGCCGCTTTGCTGTGCTGTTCCGTGGCCGGCATGCCGGCACCCGCCTGGGCCGCACCCGGTGATGAAGCGGCGCTCAATTTCGTCGGTGCCGACATCGAGTCGGTGATCAAGGCCGTGGGCCATTACACCAACATCAATTTCGTCATCGACCCGCGCGTCAAGGGCACGATCACGCTGGTGTCGGAAAAATCGATCAGCAAAACTCAGGCCTTCGGGCTGCTGGCCTCCGCGCTGCGCCTGCAGGGCTATGCGGTGGTCTCCGGCGACGGCTACGCGAAAGTGGTGCCGGAAGCGGACGCCAAGCTGCAATCCGTGCCGACCCAGGTGGGCAACGGCGCCAGCCAGGTGAAGGGCGACCAGATCGCCACCCAGGTGTTTTACCTGAACTACGAATCGTCGGCCAACCTGCTGGCCGTGCTGCGCCCGCTGATTTCGCCGAACAACACGATCAACGCCAACCCGGGCAACAACTCGCTGGTGATCACCGATTACGCGGATAACCTCAAGCGCCTGGCGAAGATCATCGCCGCGCTCGACGTGCCCGCCTCGACGGACCTGGACGTGATCCCCGTGCGCTATGCCATCGCGTCGGACCTGGCCTCGATGGTGAATAAACTGATGGAAGGCGGGAATGCGGGGGCCGCCGCAGGGGCCGACGCTGGCAAGGTCTCCGTGCTGGCCGACCCGCGCACCAATTCGCTGGTGCTGCGCGCGCCGTCGGCGGCGCGCGCCAACCTGGCCAAGTCGCTGATCTCGAAGCTGGACCAGCCCACCACGCAGCTGGGCAATGTGCACGTGGTGTACCTCAAAAATGCGGACGCCACCAAGCTGGCGCAGACCCTGCGCTCGGTGGTGACGTCGGACGGCACGGCCGCCACGGCGCAGCAGGGCGTCGGCAACCAGAACACGAACAACCAGATCGGCCAGAACAACAGCGGCATGAACAGCACTGGCCTGGGCGGCAATACGCAAAGCGGCAGCACGGGCGGCGCTTCGCTGAACAACGCGCCGCAGCAACTGTCGTCGGGCGGCGCGGCCGGTTTCATCCAGGCCGATGCGTCGACGAATACGCTGATTTTGACGTGCAACGAAGCCGTCTACCGCAACCTGCGCGCTGTGATCGACCAGCTCGACGTGCGCCGCGCCCAGGTCTACATCGAGGCGCTGATCGTCGAAGTGACGTCGGCCAAGGCGTCCGAATTCGGCGTGCAGTGGCTGGGGCTGTCGGGCGACAGCACCAGCAACTACCGCGTGGGCGCCTTGCAGTCGTTCGCCGGCGGCACCACCAACAACATCGCTGCCATCGCCACGGGCGGTGGCAAGGTCTTGCCGACGGGCGGCCTGACCCTGGGCATCTTCAAGCAGATCAACGGCGCGCTGGGCCTGGGCGCCGTGGCGCATGCGCTGGAATCGGACGGCAATGCGAATATCCTGTCGACGCCGAACCTGATCACCCTGGACAATGAACTGGCGACCATCAAGGTGGGCCAGAACGTGCCTATCCTGACGGGCCAGTACACCAGTACGGCCGGCACCAATACCAATCCGTTCCAGACCATCGACCGCAAGGAAGTGGGCCTGACCCTGAAGGTGCGCCCGCAGATTTCCGAGGGCGGCACCATCAAGCTGGGTATCTATCACGAGACGTCGAGCGTGGACAAATCCACCGCGTCGGCCGTCAGCGGCATCACCATCAACAACCGCGTGATCGAAAACAATGTGCTGGCCGACGATGGCCAGATCATCGTGCTGGGCGGCCTGATCGAGGACACCACGGGCGACAACGCGGAAAAAGTGCGCGGCCTGGGCGACATTCCCCTGATCGGCAACCTGTTCAAGTACCAGACACGCGAGCGCAAGAAAACCAACCTGATGATCTTCCTGCGCCCGGTCATCGTGCGCAACAAGGAGCAGAGCGGCAGCCTGGCGGCCGACCGCTACGACTACATGCGCTCGGCCGAGACGGCCGCCGTGCCGGCCACGGGCAACCTGATGCTGAAAGACCTGGGTACGCCTGTGCTGCCAGCCCTGCAGGATGGCCAGCCGGTGGGCGGCAACATGGTGACGCGTCCCGTGCCGCCGGCGCCAACGCCGCCGCCAGGCGCGCCAGCCAATGCGGCCACGCCGCCGCAGCCGCTGCTGCAGCAATACCAGCAGCAGCAATTGCCGCAGCAGCAGAAGTGATGGGACAGCCATGAGCAATCTGCTTCCCTACGCCTACGCGCGCGATTTCGGCCTGCTGGCCCGGCCCGGCGCGGTCGATGGCGCCCCGGTCGACGTGCTGGTGGCCGCATCGACGGCGCCGGCGGCCATCGCCGAAGTGTCGCGCCGTTTCGGCCAGATTCAACTGACGGTGCTGCCGCGCGGCGAACTCGATGCGGCCATTGCCGGCGCCTACGCGGGCGGTGGCGGCGACGCCTCGCAGATGGCCGATGAATTCGACGCCGACCTGGATCTCACCAAGCTGCTGCAGGACGTGCCGGCCATCGAGGACTTGCTCGAATCGTCCGACGACGCGCCCGTCATCCGCATGATCAACGCGCTGCTCACGCAGGCGCTGCGCGAAGGCGCGTCCGACATCCACATCGAGCCGTTCGAGCAGACCTCCGTCGTGCGCTTTCGCATCGATGGCAGCCTGCGCGACGTGGTGCGCCCGCGCAAAGCCATCCACGGTTCGCTCATTTCGCGCATCAAGATCATGGCGCAGCTCGACATCGCCGAAAAGCGCTTGCCGCAGGACGGCCGCATCACCCTGCGCGTGGGCGGCAAGCCCGTCGACGTGCGCGTCTCGACCTTGCCCACCGGGCATGGCGAACGGGCCGTGTTGCGCTTGCTGGACAAGGAAGCGGGCCGCCTCGACCTGCAGCACCTGGGCATGAGCGCGCCGATGTTGAAACAGTTCGATGGCCTGATCACGCAGCCGCACGGCATCGTGCTCGTCACCGGTCCGACCGGCTCGGGCAAGACGACGACCCTGTACGCGGCGCTGTCGATGCTCAACGCCACCACCACGAACATCCTGACGGTGGAAGATCCGATCGAGTACGACCTGGCCGGCGTGGGCCAGACGCAGGTCAATCCGCGCATCGACATGACCTTTGCCAAGGCGCTGCGGGCGATTTTGCGGCAAGACCCTGATGTCATCATGATCGGCGAGATCCGCGACCTGGAGACGGCGCAGATCGCCGTGCAGGCATCCTTGACGGGCCATCTGGTGCTGGCGACCCTGCACACGAACGACGCCTCGGCGGCCGTCACGCGCTTGCTGGACATGGGCATCGAGCCATTCCTGCTGTCGTCCTCCTTGCTTGGTGTGCTGGCGCAGCGGCTGGTGCGCAAGCTGTGCGGCTCCTGCAAGACCTTCGATGGCCAAAGCGGATATTGGCAGGCGGTCGGCTGCGAGCAGTGCGGCCAGACCGGCTACCAGGGCCGCGTGGGCGTGTACGAGCTGCTGCGCACGACGGAGCAGATCCGCGCGCAGATCCACAACCGCGCCTCGGAAGCGGAAGTGCGCGCCGTCGCCCTGCAGGACGGCATGACGAGCATGCGCGACGACGGCGAACGCTGGCTGCGCGACGGCACCACCACGCAGGCCGAGTTGCTGCGCGTGACCAAAGACTAGGCCCGCCACCATGCCCGCATTCCGTTATGAAGCCGTCGACGCCCAGGGCGCCACCCGCAAGGGCGTGCTCAATGCCGACAGTCCCCGCTCCGCGCGCGCCGAGCTGCGCGTGCAAGGCCTGGTGCCGCTGGCCGTCGAACCGATTGCCGCGCAGGTCGACGCGGCCGGCGTCACCAAGCGGCGCGGCTTCGGCGAGCGCCTGTCGAGCACCGAGCTGGCCCTGTTTACGCGCCAGCTGGCCAGTTTGCTCGAAGCGGGCCTGCCGCTGGAGCAGGCGTTTTCCGCGCTGCTGGAACAGGCCGAGCGGCCGTATCTGCGCGACCTGATTGCCTCGATCCGTTCCGAAGTGATCGGCGGCGCCGCGTTTTCCGACGTGCTGGCGCGCCATCCGCGCGATTTCGCGGAAATCTACCGGGCGCTGGTAGCCTCGGGCGAGCAGATCGGCCATCTGTCGCGCGTGCTCTCGCGCCTGGCCGACTACATCGAGCGGCGCAATGCGCTGGTGCAGAAGGTCAAGCTGGCCTTTACGTATCCGGCCATCGTCACGGTGGTGGCGTTTTCCATCGTGATCTTCCTGCTCACCTACGTGGTGCCGCAGATCGTTTCCGTGTTTGCCAATACCAAGCAGAAGCTGCCGCTGCTGACGGTGATCATGCTGGCGCTGTCGGACTTCGTGCGCAACTATGGCATCGTGGTGGGCATCGTCCTGATTGGCGCCTGGTTCGCCTGGCGCCGCGCGCTGCAGCAGCCGGCCTTGAAACGGCGCTGGCATACCTGGCTGCTGACGGCGCCCTTGTACGGCAAGTTCGAGCGCAGCCTGAATACGGCGCGTTTCGCCAGTACCCTGGCCATCACCACGGGCTCCGGCGTGCCGATCCTGCGCGCGCTCGACACCAGCCGCGATACCTTGACCAATGTGGCGATGCAGGAACTGGTGGAAGAAGCCAGCGGCGCCGTGCGCGAGGGCGTCAGCCTGGCGCGCGCGCTGTCGGCGCAAAAGCATTTTCCGCCCATGCTGATCCACATGATACGCGCGGGCGAAATCACGGGCGAGCTGCCGGCCATGCTGGAACGTGCCGCCAGTGCGCAGGAGCAGGACCTGGAACGCCGCACGCTGACCATCGCGGGCTTGCTGGAACCGGCCCTGATCCTGGCCATGGGCGTGGTGGTGCTGCTGATCGTGCTGGCCGTGCTGATGCCGATTATCGAAATCAATCAGCTCGTCAGATAAGAAACTCAAGGAAGCCATGAAGCGTTTGCCTCAATTTACAAGTTTGCTCGCCGTCGTGGCGCTGTCCGTGTCGCTGGCCTACTGGGCCATGCAGCTGTTCAAGGCGCCGCAGCGCCCCATCAATCCACCCGCCGTACCGGTGGTGCAGGATGCCAGCGTGGAGGCGGGCGCTGCGTTGTTTGGCGGCCAGGTCAGCGTAGCCACGGCCAGCAACTACCAGCTCAAGGGCGTGGTCGCGGCCGGCAATGGCCGTGGCAGCGTGGCCATCATCGCCACCGACGGCAAGCCGTCCGTGGCCTTGCCGGAAGGCGCCGAGGTGGCGCCCGGCGTGACGGTGCTGGAAGTGCATGCGCGCCATGTGCTGCTGCGCGATGGCGGCGTGAGCAAGCGCATCGACCTGGTGGCCGACGACAAGGCGCTGGCCTTGCCGGGGCCAGTGTCTGCCAGCCCGGCACCGGCGTCGGCAACGAATCTGGTGCCGCCGCCGCTGCCGATGGAGCAGCAGCGTCCGGCGACCATGATGCCGGCGCCGCCGCAGGTGAGCAGCACCGGCGCGCCGCCGTCAAATTGAGCTGATTTTCGGGATCACCCCATTACCACCATGCTGATGGCGCCGTGCCGTCATCGCAACAGGAGTCCTCATGTTTTCGATTCGTGCCGTCCTGGCAGCAGGCTGCGTGGCGGCGCTGTGCGCCTTGCCGCACGCCGGCGCCGCCGCTGACGTTCCCGCCAGCACCGTTGCCTCCGCTCCCGCCCTGGCCGTTCCTGCGCCCGTAGCGGCGCGCCCGCGCATTGCACTGGTGCTGTCGGGCGGCGGCGCGCGTGGTCTCGCGCATATCGGCGTATTGAAAGTGCTGCAGGAGCTGCATGTGCCGATCGACATGGTGGTCGGCACCAGCATGGGTGGCGTGGTGGGCGGCGCGTATGCGGCCGGCGCTTCCGTGGCGGACCTGGAAAAGATGGCGCGCGAGACCAATTGGGCGCGCGTGGTGGCCGACCGGCCGCCGCGTGACGAACTGGCGTTTCGCCGCCGCGAAGAAGATTTATTGCTGCCGTCGCGCATCGAGTTTGGCATCAGCCGCAACGGCATCTCCACGCCGCCGGCCGCGGCCAGCAATGCGGCGCTGGAAATGGCGCTGAACCGGCTGCTGCCGGCCGGCATGCGCGACCGCCCCGCCAGCCAGCTGCCCTTGCCCTTCCGCTCGGTGGCGTCGGACCTGGTCAATGGCGAGCTGGTGGAACTGGTCGACACGCCGCTGTTCCTGTCGATGCGCGCCTCGCTGGCCGTGCCTGGCGTGTTTGCCCCCGTACGCGTGAATAACCGCCTGGTAGTGGACGGGGGCCTGGTGCGCAACCTGCCCGTCGACATGGCGCGCGCCATGGGCGCCGACATCATCATCGCCGTCAACGTGGGCACGCCGCTGGCGCCGGAAAAAGACCTGGGCAGCGCCATCGGCGTGGCGCAGCAGATGCTGCAGATCCTCACGGAGCAGAATGTGCAGCGCTCGCTCAAGGAATTGCGTCCGCAGGATATCCTGGTGGCGCCGGATCTGACGGGCGTCAGCTTCCTCGATTTCGAAAACTATGCGCGCGCCATGCGCGCCGGCGAACAGGCGGCGCAGGCGCTGGCCGCCCGCCTGGCGCCGCTGGCCCTGCCGCCGGAACAGTATGCGGCGCGCGAGCAGCTGCGTCTGGCGGCGCCGGCCTTGCTGGACGTGGCCCTGCCGCTCACGCGCCTGGCCGTGGAGAGCGAAGGCGACATCAATCCGCGCATCCTGCAGGCGCAATCGGGCCTGGTGGAAGGGCAGGCCGTCAGCCAGGAGGATGTACTCAAGGCGGCGGCCAGGCTATATGGCCGCGGCGACGTGGCGCGCGTGGAGACGGACGTGGTCGATGCCGGCGACCAGCGCACGGTCAGCATCAAGGCGGTCGAAGCGCCATGGGCCAGCAACCGCCTGCGCGTGGGCCTGGAGCTGTCCAGCGATTTCAGAGACAGCAACAGCTTCGCCCTGAAGCTGCTGCACGTGCGTTCGAACCTGAACAGCTGGGGCGGCGAGTTGCGCAGCATGGCGCAGATCGGCAATGCGCGCGGCTATGGTGTGCAGTTCTGGCAGCCGCTGGGCGCAGGCAACCCGTGGTATATCGCGCCGCAGCTGCAGTACACCTCGTCGGCGATGGATGTCTTCGACCAGGGCCGGCGCAGCGCGCGCGTGGCGTACAGCGGCCAGACGGCGGCGCTGGTGCTGGGACGCGAGTTCGGTACCTGGGGCGATTTGCAGTTCGGTGTCACGCGCACGGAGATCAAGGGCAAGCTGGCGATACCGGCCGATCCCACGCAGCCTGAGTCGCGTGGGCTGGGTACCACCCAGTTTGTCCAGTTCCGCGTCGATACGCTCGATTCGCCGGGCTTCCCCACGCGCGGCGCGCTGCTCGATGCTACCTGGACGCGCGCTTCGACCACGGGTTCGGGCGAGGCGGCGCTGGGCCGCTCTTCGCTGACGGCATTGAAGGCTTTCGGTTACGGCAACTGGGCCGGCCACGTGTATGGCGAATGGGCGCGCGCGCAGCGCGGCGAGGCTCCACTCAGCCTGGGCGGCTTTCTGCGCCTGTCCGGCACGGATTCTCAATCGGTGAGCGGGCGCAGCATCGCCCTGGCGCGCGTGGTGATGGCGCGCCGCATCGCTTCCCTGCCCAGTACTCTGGGCGGCGCCGTGCGGGCCGGCTTTTCGCTGGAAATGGGCGGCGGCTTTGACCAGAACGAGCGCTGGAAATCCAGCAAGTTCACGCAGGCCAGCAGCGCCTTCATCTCCGTCGATACGCGCTTCGGCCCCGTATACGTGGCCTCGGGCGCATCGAAGGGCGGCGAGAGCACCTTCTATCTGTTCCTGGGACCCGTTTGGTAGCCGGCGGGGGCCGTGCTGCGGCGCAGAGCCGTGAAGGCGGCAAATTCCCATGAGCGAAACCCCAGCAGCAGGGTAAAGCCATCGCGTTCGGCAGGTGCCAGGCGGCGGTCGTTCTGGTGCAGCCGCGCCAGTTCCTCGGCCAGCTGGCGGATCTTTTGCACCAGTTCCTGCGCGCTCGACAGCGACAGGCGCGCCGGGATGCACATCAGCGTTTCGCCGGCACCGTCAAAATGGCCGCTGAAATAATCGGCCACCACGTGTTCGCGGAAGTACTGCTGCACCGGGCCGTCGGCCAGCCAGTGGAAGGCGTTCGAGACGCGCAGGCTGTAGCGGTTCAGGGGCTTGAGTTCGATCAAGCCCAGCCGGTCCAGTTCGGCCAGGCAGCCGATGCATTCGGCCTGCGTCAGCGCATACGTTTCCACCACCTGCTCCAGGCTCCAGTGGCCGAGGCAGCAGATCGCCACCAGCAGCAGGCGCGGATGCGCCACCAGCGACTTTTCCTGCACCAGGGTGAGCGTATCGGCATGCGGCGTGATGTCGGCCGCGCCGCGCAGCACGTCTTCCATGGCGATGCCCGAGGCCTTGCAGATCAGGGCCAGGCGCGAGAGCGACATGTCGTGCTGGCCAAACATGCGCTTGACGCTCGATTCGCTCATGGCGATGCGCTCGGCCAATACCTTGTACGTGATGCCGGCGGCACGCAATTGGGTGCGCAGCACGCGCAAAACCAGTTCAGGTGAACTCACGAGATATCCTTCTTTACAAGTTTGGTAGCAGATGACGGTACCGAATGTAGCCCTTAATGGCACTTTGCACAAGCTGATAGTACTTCTCGGCAAAAAAGATGACACTCCCGCTTGTGGCTCGCGCAGCGCGCTACAACCAGGCAATCCATCCACTTGTAGAGGTTATCCATGTTCCCATCTTTCCGTTTCCCCGCAGCGCTGCTGGCGCTGGCCAGCATCGCTCCCCTGCATGCCGCCGCTGCCGATCCTGCACCGGGTCCCATCTATGCGGGCGCTAGCTATGGCTTTCGCGCCAATAGCGGCCTCGATTGCGTGCCAGGACAAGCCGATTGCGACAAAAGCAGCAAGCGCAATGGCAAGGCCTACCTGGGTTACAGTTTCAACGCGCTGCCGTTTCAGGGCGGCGTGGCCCTGCCTTCGGTTGAACTGGTGGGGTACACAGGCGGCGAGGTCAAGTCAGGCTTCGACACGGGCGCCGGCAAGCGCGCCGGCCGGGGCAAGTTCACGGGCCTCGGCGTGCAGGGCGTGCTCGGCTACCAGTTCGATGCCTTCACCCTGAGCGGGCGCGCCGGCTTGGCCTACACGCAGGGCAAGGTCGATTACCTGGGCGGCGGTTCGGACAAGAAGAACAAGGCCGGCCTGACCTACGGCATCGGCACGGCATATGCGCTGAACCAGAACTGGTCGCTGCACCTCGACTGGGATCGCGTGCCCGTCAAGTACAACAGCAAGCAAACGAGCAAGGTCGACATGTTTTCGCTGGGCGCGTCCTACCGGTTCTAAGGGGGACGTTCAGCAGACGATGGCCTGATGGCGGACGCCCTGTAGAAGGGGTGTCCGCGGGCGGCCGGAAATGACCATGGCTGCGTTGCATGGCCTCACCGTATTATCCATACTGTCTTCGTCCATGCGCCTTGCCATGGACATTTCCAGATCAGTCTTTGACGTCAACCTTCAGCAGCAATTTCGCCAGCAGGCGTTTTTCCTGCTGGCGCTGGCCTGAGACGGTCTTCACGTGCGCGCCGGCGGCGCGCTGCAGGGCGGCCGTGGCGACCGGGTTGCGCGGTTTTTGCGAGGGTTCGACGCGGAACTGCATTTTCTGCCGCGTCGCCAATGCCTTGTTTGCCATCGGTTTTCCCCTCCCTGATTACAGCACGTAGCGCGACAGGTCCTCGTTGACCGACAGCGCTTCCAGGCGTTCATTCACGTACGCGGCATCGATCACCAGCAGGTTTTCCGTCGTGCTGCTGCCTTCGCTGGCCGTAAACGACACTTCTTCCAGCAGTTTTTCCATCACCGTGTGCAGCCGGCGCGCGCCGATGTTTTCCGTGCGCTCGTTAACCGAATAGGCGATTTCCGCCAGGCGTGTGATGCCTTCCGGCGCGAACTTCAAGGTCAGGTTTTCCGTTGCCAGCAAGGCTTCGTACTGCATCGTCAGGCAGGCGTCGGTGCTGGTGAGAATGCGCTCGAAGTCCGAAATCGACAGCGATTCCAGTTCCACGCGGATCGGGAAACGCCCCTGCAGCTCGGGAATCAGGTCCGACGGTTTCGACAGGTGGAAGGCGCCCGAGGCGATGAACAGGATGTGGTCCGTGCGGATCATGCCGTACTTGGTGTTGACGGTCGTGCCTTCGACCAGCGGCAGCAGGTCGCGCTGCACGCCCGCGCGCGAGACGTCGGCGCCGCCGGACTCCGAACGCGAGGCGATCTTGTCGATTTCATCGAGGAAGACGATGCCGTTCTGCTCGACGTTCTGGATGGCCTTCTGTTTCAGCTCATCTTCGTTGACCAGCTTGGCCGCTTCTTCCTCGACCAGCAGTTTCAATGCTTCGCGGATCTTGACCTTGCGCGCCTTCTTGCGTTGCCCGGCCACGCCCGAGAACATGGACTTGATCTGCTCCGTCATTTCTTCCATGCCTGGCGGCGCCATGATTTCCATCTGCGGGCCCGCCTCGGCCAGTTCGATCTCGATTTCCTTGTCATCGAGCTCGCCCTGGCGCAAGCGCTTGCGGAAGGTCTGGCGCGTGCTGTCGCCGCTGCCGCTGCCGCTGTCCACGGCCGCTGGCGTATTCGGCGTGAAGCCGAAGTCGCGTGCCGGCGGCACCAGGATGTCGATGACGCGGTCTTCGGCCGCATCTTCGGCGCGTGCGCGCACTTTCTTCATTTCCAGCGCGCGCGTCTGCTTGATGCCGATGTCGATCAGGTCGCGGATGATGGTGTCGACGTCGCGGCCGACATAACCGACTTCGGTGAACTTGGTCGCTTCGATTTTAATGAACGGCGCTTCGGCCAGCTTGGCCAGGCGGCGCGCGATTTCCGTCTTGCCGACACCCGTGGGGCCGATCATGAGGATGTTCTTGGGCGTGATTTCATGGCGCAGGGGCTCGGCCACCTGCTGGCGGCGCCAGCGGTTGCGCAAGGCGATGGCGACGGCGCGCTTGGCCTTGGCCTGGCCCACCACGTGTTTGTCGAGTTCGGTGACGATTTCCGCCGGAGTCATGTTCATGATCATAGTTGGCTTTCTATTCTTTGCTCGGACGCGCCTGGACTCAGTCCAGGGTCTCGATGATGTGTGACATGTTGGTGTAAATGCAGAGTTCCGCGGCGATGGTCAGCGATTTCTTGACCACTTCGGCCGGCGACAAGTCCGTGTTTTCCTGCAGCGCCTTGGCGGCGGACTGGGCGAAGGTGCCGCCGGAGCCGATGGCGCCGATGCCGTCTTCCGGTTCCAGCACGTCGCCATTGCCCGTGATGACCAGGGTCGACTCGCTGTCGGCCACCAGCAGCATCGCTTCCAGGCGGCGCAGCACGCGGTCGGTGCGCCAGTCCTTGGCCAGTTCGACGGAGGCGCGCAGCAGGTTACCCTGGTGCTTTTCCAGTTTGCCTTCAAAACGGTCGAGCAAGGTAAAAGCGTCGGCCGTGCCGCCGGCAAAGCCGACCAGGACTTTGCCCTGATACAACTTACGCACTTTGCGGGCCGTGCCCTTCATGACGATGTTACCGAGCGTGACCTGGCCGTCGCCGCCCAGGGCGACTTGCTTGCCGCGCCGGACGCAGAGGATGGTGGTGCCGTGAAATTGTTCCATAGTGACCTCAAAAGATTCGTGCCGATGCGTGCAAGGCCATGCGGTTGCGCGCCCATGGCTCAAAAGTGGGGATGGAAAAGGCAATTGCAAGCGGCAGTGCCTGCTTCAGTGTAGTCGGCGCGGGACGAAAAAAAAGCACGCAACGCAGGTTGTGTGCTTTTTTTTCTGCCGCCACGCAGCAGCCGGGGCGGCCGCGCAAGGGAAAGGGTGATCAGTCGCCGTAGAGTTTTTGCTTCAGTTCGCGCCGTTGCTGGGCTTCCAGCGACAGGGTGGCGGTCGGACGGGCGATCAGGCGCGGGATGCCGATAGGCTCGCCCGTTTCTTCACACCAGCCATAGTCGCCGGCGTCGATGCTGGCGATCGATTGCTGCACTTTTTTCAGCAATTTGCGCTCGCGGTCGCGCGTGCGCAGTTCCAGCGCATGCTCTTCCTCGATGGTGGCGCGGTCGGCAGGGTCCGGTACGAGCACGGTTTCACGCAAGTGTTCCGTGGTTTCGCCGGCGTTTTTCAGCAAGTCTTTTTCGAGTTGCTGCAGGCGCGCCTTGAAGAATGCCAGTTGTGCCGCATTCATGTAGTCATCTTCGCTCATGGCGCGAATTTGATCTTCGCTGATGAGGGGGATGTCTTGGCTGGCGGCCGGGGTCGATTTATTAGTTTTGGTCATAACTTCGCTTACCTTCGATACGACAGAGTTTTCAAATTGATCAGTTGATGCGGCGATACCGAGCAACTGTACAGGTTCCGCTTGGCATTGCTGTCCCGCTGTACTGCGTGCGACCTTGGCTTGCCGGCGAAAGCCAGGACTACCGGCAGGCTATGGTGCCATGTTGATAACTTTTTACCGCTCTATGCCAGTCGCGCTATGCGCGCAACAACGGGCGTGTTGGGTGGATCGTTTGCATGCCTGGCATGCGGCCAGCGGCAGTTTGCCAGCATTTTATGACAGGCGAACGACATGGGCCGTTTTCGTCGCTGATTTTGGCACGCTTTGCCTTATATTGCCATCCCGATTTGTTGCCTAGCCGATCAGAGACGGCCACTTGTTGGTTTATACCAGCAAGACGGGTGTCGGACAGCGGGAAAGCGTGCTTAACTTTCCCTTTTGTTTCTGCTTTGCAACGGGTATTTTGCAAAACCCGGCTAGTTTATACCAAACATTGTTCGAGTCCGCGAATAAAAATGTCTTTTGGTAGATTCTTGCCAATAAACACCATTTTGCTGCCGCGTACTTCGTTTTCGCCCCATTTGGCGCCCAGGTCGCTGCCCATCAGTTGGTGCACGCCCTGGAAGACCACCTTGCGTTCGGCGCCCTGCATCAGCAGCACGCCCTTGTAGCGCAACATGCGCGGGCCATACACTTGCACCAGGCCGCCGAGGAACTCGTCGAGCTTGGCGCTGTCGAACGGTTGCGTGCTCTTGAAAACAAAGGCGGCGATATCGTCGCTATGCTGCGCATGATGGTGGTCCGTGTGGCCGCAATCGGTGGCGCAGGCGTCGCTGTGCTCGTGCGCATGCTTGTGCTCGTGGCCGTGCGCATCTGCGTGCTCATCTGCGTGCTCATGCGCATGGTCGTGCGCTTTGTCGTGATCATGCACGTGCTCGCTTTCGGTGGCCAGGAAATCCGGGTCCAGTTCCAGCTTTTCGTTCAGGTTGAAACCGCGGATGTCGAGCACTTCGGCCAGCGGCGCACGGCCGAAATCGACCTTGGCGATGGGCGCGCGCGGATTGATGCGCTTCAGGCGGCGCGTCAGCGTGGCCACGTCGTCTTCGCTGACGAGGTCGGTTTTTGACAGCAACAGCTTGTCGGCAAAGCCCACTTGCCGCTGGGCTTCCTCGTATTCATCGAGTTGTTTCATCGCATGGCGGGCATCGACCACCGTGATGATGGCGTCGAGCATGTAGTGGCTGCCCACTTCTTCGTCGACAAAGAAGGTTTGCGCCACGGGGCCGGGATTGGCCAGGCCCGTCGTTTCGATGACGACGCGGTCGAATGCCAGCAGGCCGGCGTCGCGCTTGCGCGCCAGTTCCGTCAGGCCCACGATCAGGTCGCCGCGCACGGTGCAGCAGATGCAGCCGTTGTTCATCTCGATGATGTGCTCGTTGCTATCCTGCACCAGGATTTCATTGTCGATGTTTTCCTGGCCAAACTCGTTCTCGATCACGGCGATGCGCATGCCATGGTCTTCCTGCAGTATGCGGTTGAGCAAGGTGGTTTTGCCGGCACCGAGGAAACCGGTGAGGATGGTGGTTGGAATCAGTGCCATGAGAGATGCCTATGCTGTAATCGATGGTGCCGCCGCGCAAGCGGAAGAATGCGGACGATTATGCCGGAATTTTGCAAATGCTTGCAAATGCGCGCCCATCGGCTTGATATGCATCAGGCTGGCCCACGGCTGCGGCTGCCTACTTGAGCTTGGCGCGCGGGTGCGCCTGGTCATACACGTGCGCCAGATGCTGGAAATCGAGGGCCGTGTAGACCTGGGTCGAGGTGATGCTGGAATGGCCCAGCATTTCCTGCACGGCGCGCAAGTCGCCCGATGATTGCAGTACGTGCGAGGCGAACGAGTGGCGCAGCACGTGCGGGTGCACATTCGCGGGAATGTTCGTCGCCTGCGCATGCGCCTTCAGGCGCAGCTGCAGCACGCGCGGCGAGATGCGCGTGTTGCGTGTGCTTAAAAACAAGGCAGCGCTGCCATCCTTGGCAGGCGGACGCACGGCCAGCCAGCTGGCCAGCGCCACGAGGGCGGCCTTGCCAACGGGCACCTTGCGCATCTTGCTGCCCTTGCCCGTGACGATGACTTCGAAGCTGGCCATGTCCAGCCAGCCCAGCGAGGCGGGCTGGCCGCCCTCGGCCTTGCAGTAATGGGTGTCCAGGCTGGTCAGTTCCGACACGCGCAAGCCGCTCGAATACAGCAGCTCGAACATGGCGCGGTTGCACAGTTGTTCCGGCTCGGCGGCGCCTTGCTGGTGTTGCGCGGGCGCCACGAGGCGCACGGCGTCGTCCACCGACAGGGCTTTGGGCAAGGTCTTGGCCCGCTTGGGGGCGCGGATGCCGTCGACGGGATTGGCGTCGAGTGCCGTTTCGCCGCTGAGCCAGTTGAAAAAGCCGCGCCACGACGACAGCTTGCGGGCGATCGAGCGCGGGTCGAGGCCGCCGGCGTGCAGCTTGGCCGTGTAGCGGCGCACTTCATTGTGCGCCAGCGCCGTCCAGGGCGTATTGCCGCTCAGTTCCAGCAAGGCGCGCAGGTCGCGCCCGTAGGCGTCCAGGGTGTGGGGCGAGAGCTTGCGCTGCGTGGCCAGCTGCGCCAGGTAGCTGCTCAGCCATTCGGCCTTGCCGCGCGCTTCGCCCATGGCTGACTCAGGCAGGCGAGCCGGCGCGCAGCGCGGCCAGGGCGGCGCTGGCCGTGGCGCCGATATGCACGAGGAAGTCCGTGCCCATGCTGGACGTAAAGCGTTCGCTGTCGGGCGAGCCGAGCACCAGCAAGCCGAAGGTGCCCGTGGTGTTCGGGGCGCGCAGGGCGATCATGACGGTCGATTCGATTTTATCCGCCTGCAACCAGTGCACTGCTTCGAAATCGCGGTTGCTGCCGCAGTACGGCGCTTGCAGGCTGTTGGCGAACATGCGCACGTCGGCCGTGACATCTTCCGTGAACCAGCCATTGGCGTGTTCCGGCAGCACTTGCCACAGGCGCAGGCTGACATAGGGCACGTCGAAATTGCTTTGCAGGGCGTCGACCAGCACGCGCGGCATGGCCGCGTCGCTGCGCACTTGCAGCATGGCCTGGTTCCAGCCGTGGAACTTGCTGGCGATGTCGCCATTTTCCTCGGCCAGGCGGCTCAGCTTGGACATGCGCAGTTCCAGCGCCTTGTATTTGTCACGCATCACTTCCATCTGCCGCTCCTGCAGCGAGATGGTGCGTCCCGTCAGCGGGCTGCTCAGCTTGACCTCGCCGAGCAGCGCGGTATGCTCTGCGAAGAAAGTCGGATGCTCGCTCAGGTACTGGGCGACGGTGCTGGAATCGAGTGTGGCGGTCATTGATAGTCAGAAGAGAGAAGGATGAACGCTTCATTCTAACCGAGAGTGCGCCGGCATAGGCGCAAAGGGCAGGGCGCCGCTGCATTTTCCGCGCGCGCATGAAAAAAGCGGCATGGTTGCCCATGCCGCCTTGCATTTCTTGCTCAGCAATCACCCGTGGCGGGTGAGGTGCGGGGCATTAGAAATTGTGGTGTACGCCCAGACCGATGTAGGTCTGCGAAACGTCTGCCTTGCGGTTCGAGATGTCCGCGTACAGGTAGGTGCGCTTCGACAGGTTGTAGTCGTAGCCCAGCGAAGCCTGCTTGGTCTTGGTTACGCCGTCCGGCGTCTTTTGACCGTAGCCGGCGCGGATCTTGCCTGGGCCGACGTCGTAGTTGGCGCCAATCAGCCATGCCTTGGTGTCCGTATTGGTGATCTTGAAGTTGCTGTTATCCTGATGCTGGTACGATGCCATCAGTTTCAGTTCCGTTACCGGATTGAACGATGCGGCAACCGACCACAGCTTGGCTTGCAGGCCATTGCGCTCATACGCGGCCATACCGGCGAACTGGCCGTAGTTGTACGTAGCCGACATCGAGTATGGATTCGACGCTGGTACGGCATTGGCTGGCACGAAGTAGTTGCTTGCCGTCGCAGGGACCGCGGCGTTACCGTTTGCTTCCTTGGCGGCGACAGTGGCGTTGAACTGGAAGCCGCTGACGACTGGCGAGTTATAGAACACGGCGTTCGAGAAGCGGTTCTGCGAGTTGCCCGTTGCGCTCAGCGGATCGCTGGTGTAGGCGGCCACCGTGATGTCGGTCTGGAAACCGGCTTTCGTCGGCATGCCCGACCATGGTTCGAACGCGGTGCTCGCTTCCTGGAAGGCGGTCAGGCCACGGCCCAGGCGCACGGTACCGAAGTTGCCTTGCAGGCCGACGCGGCTTTGACCCTGGAACAGCGGACGGGAATTGCTTTCCAGCGTACCCGTATCGGATTCATAGCGAATTTCCAGTTGGAAAATAGCTTTCAAGCCATTGCCCAGATCTTCCGTACCCTTGAAACCCAGCTTGTTGTTGTCGCGCTTGGTGACTTTGGTGGTTTCACCAGTCAATTTGCCCAGGCCAGCATCGATCGTACCGTAGATTTGGACGGACGACTGCGCTTGTGCGGTTGCGGCAAAGGCGCCGAAGAGTGCGAGGGCAACGAGTGATTTTTTCATGTCTTATTCCCTATTAAAAGTGAGTTCCGTCCGAGATCCGAGCAGATTGAAATGCGCCAATTACCGCGTTTCGATGAGTGAACCTTAATTCGTTGGCGCGCAAGACGTGCGGGATTGGTCAAATATGCGTGAAAAGATTGGTGAAAAGCGTCATAAATCCATGGCCCTGTTGTATTTTTGTAACGCGCGGTTTTTGCCGATCCTGCGCCGATGGCCGGCGTTCTCCCATCGCCACGGTGGCGGCACCTCGCCATATTGGCGTGTCCTGGCCAGGACATTGTTGCGTTGAATCAAGTTCTTAAGCGGGCTGTGACGGATTTATGACGCAAGGACGTTACACTAAGGGACGGCCTGCATGGACGGGTCTGGAGACGGCTTACTATTAGAATCATTGACTCAATATCGAGAATCGATGGCAAATCGCGAAACATTAGGATTGATCAAGGGGGCACGCGCGGGCGATGTGGCTTGCCAGCTGGCGTTGGGACGGCTGTATCTGTTCGGACAGGGTGTGCCGCAGAGCTTGCCGACCGCCTTGCACTGGCTGGCGCGCGCGGCCCAGGAGGATAGCCAGGAAGCATGCTTGCTGATCGGTACGCACGTGCCGTTCGAAGTGGCGCAACCGGCAGCCAGGACGCTGATTCCGTATTACGCGCAGGCGTTCGATGCGGGCCTGGTGCAGGCGGGCCTGGTGCTGGCGCAACTGGTGCTGGGCAACGCCGCCAACAGTTGTGAAACCTTGCGCGCCAAGGCACGCGTGGCGCTGGACGCCGCCGTGCGCGCCGGCTTGCCCGATGCGCAATGGTTGTTATCCATGCAAGAAGGAGCGTCCGCAGCCTGCGTGCCCGATACCGGCGTCGCTGGCAAGCACGCCTTCGATGGCGATGCACCCCTGTACGCCTGGCTGGAGCAGGCCTGGAGCCAGGACAACCATGCCGGCTTCCTGTCGCAAGGTTTGCCGCTGGCGCGCGAGCTGTTGCAGCGCCAGGCCGCCGCCGGGGCGCGCACGATCGCACTGGACCCGCAGCAGGTGCAGTTGCTGTCGCGTTGTGCCCAGGCACTGGCGCCTGGCGGCGATGCCGAGGGGTGGCAATGTTGCGAGCTGGCCGCGCATGGCGGCGACCGCACGGCGCAGCTGGAGCTGGGACTCGGCTATGCGCGCATGGATGGGCATGGACAGCGGCTGGCCACGCGCAACGGCGCGGCCAATTTCAAGCGCGCCGTGCGCTGGCTGACGCAGGCGGGCGAGCAGGGCCTGGCCGAAGCCTGGTTCGTGCTGTCGCGCATCTATACAAAACCGGAATTTTCCCAGCGCAATGTGGTCGAAGCCCATTCCTGCCTGGAGCGTGCCGCCGGCCTGGGACATGGCCCGGCCCAGCTCGAGTGCGGCATGCATGCCTGGCGCAATCGCCGCGACGATGTCAACAACGATGTGCGTGCCGCCTATTGGCTGCTGCAGGCGCAGGCGCAGGGCAGCAATGAAGCGGAGGCGGCGCTGGCGAAGATCGCGCCGTACGGCGAGCCCGGCGACTGGGGCCAGTATGCCGCCCTGCATGCCGATGGACAACTGCGCCAGTTGGGCCAGAGCCACCCTTTGCTGGCGGCGCGGCTGGAGCTGGCGCGCCGCTTTCATCTGTCGCGTGCAGAGGCCTTGCTGCTCGATCTGCATGCGGCCGACCAGGGACATTGCCTGCTGATCGATATCAGCGCCACGCATGGGCGCGGCAAGCGGCGCCTGGTATTGATCCGCACGGCGCAGGAGCGCCAGCTGCTCGATCAGGTGGTGCGCCTGTTCGAACGCGTCGATTGCGGCGTGACGGGGCCGGAAGGCAATTACCGGCAACGCCTGTACCGCCTGAAGTGCTACCTGGCCGAACTCGGCGTCGCGCAGGAACAGCAGTTCCTGGCCGCCTGACGTTTATTTGCTTACAACTCGATCGTGCCTTCGAACACGGTCACGGCCGGGCCCGTCATCAGGACAGGCTGGCCCGGGCCTTGCCAGGCGATCGACAGTTCTCCGCCGCGCGCGCTGATGCGCACGGGGGAATCGAGCCGGCCGCGCAGGATGCCGGCCACGGCAGCAGCGCAGGCGCCCGTGCCGCACGCCAGGGTTTCGCCCGCGCCCCGTTCATACACGCGCAGTTTCACGTGATGGCGGTCGACGATCTGCATGTAACCGGCGTTGACCCGGCGGGGAAAGCGCGGATGGTGCTCGATCAGCGGGCCCGATTGTTCCAGGTCTTGCGCATCGACATCGTCGACCACCTGCACGGCATGCGGGTTGCCCATCGAGACGACGGACACCAGCACGGGGCTACTGTGGCCCGGCAGCGCCAGGTCCAGCGGCCACAAGGTGTCGCTGCCTTGCGCTACACCGGCGAGGCCAGCCGCATCGAACGGCACCAGTGCCGGTTCCAGCACAGGCGCGCCCATGTCGACCGTGATGCTGCCGTCAAGCTCCAGGCGCGGTGCAATGATGCCGGCCATGGTTTCCACGCGGATGCTCGCCTTGCTTGACAAGCCTTTTTCGCTGACGAACTTGACGAAGGCGCGCGCGCCGTTGCCGCATTGCTCGACTTCGCCGCCATCGTTGTTATAGATACGGTAGCGGAAGTCGCAGCCGGGCAGGCGCGGCTTTTCCACCACCAGGATCTGGTCGGCGCCGATACCGAAACGGCGGTCGGCCAGGCGCTGCCACTGGGCCGGCGTGAAGTCGATATCTTGATTGATGGCATCGATGACGATGAAGTCATTGCCGGCGCCATGCATCTTGGTAAATTGGAGTTTCATGTTTTGTCGTATCACTTGTGCTGGTTATAGAACGACGCTTCGCCTTGCGGACGCGTCTTGAAGCGTTTATGCGTCCAGAAGTATTCGGCCGGCGCTTCGCGCACGCGCTCTTCGATGAATGCGTTCATGCGGCGCGTGGCTGCCGTGATGTCGTCGCCCGGATAATCGTCCCAGGCCGGGTAATACGTCACTTGCCAGCCCTGGTAATTGGGCAAAAAGGTGGCGATGACGGGAATCACTTGCGCCTTGGCGGCCAGCGCCAGGCGCGCCGTGGCCGTCAGGGTGGCGGCAGGCACGCCGAAGAAGGGCACGAATTCCGCATCCTTTTCGCCGAAATCCATGTCCGGCAGCATGAAATACGGCAAGCCGTCGCGCAGCGCGCGCAGAATCGTCTTGATGCCATCCTGGCGCGTAAACAGCTTGGGCGGCTTGAAGCGCGAACGGCCGGCGCGCAGGGCCTGGTCGAAGGCGGCATTCTTTTGCTGCACATACATCGATGATGCGGAAATTTCCATCGCCGTGGCGGCGCCGGCCACGTCGAGGCAGACGAAGTGCGGGCACAGCAAAATGGTCGGCTTGGCCGCGATCTGCTGGCCCGGAAAGGCGGGCACCTTTTTGATCAGGCGGGTCAGGCGTGCTTCCGACGACCACCACAGGATGCTGCGCTCCCACACGCTGCGCGAATACGCCTGGAAATGCTGGCGCGCCAGGGCCACGCGCTCGGCTTCCGACAATTGCGGCATGCACAGACGCAAGTTCGTCAGGGCGATCGCGCGCCGCTTGCGCATGACCAGGAACAACACGCTGCCGACGCCGACGCCGAAGCGGCCCAGGATGGGCAGGGGCAACCAGTGCAGCAGCCACATGAAGGCGATCAGCAGTCTCATGCCTTCTCCCTGGCGGCAGCGGGGCTGGCCGGCGTGGGCGGCGGCGCGCCGCGCGGCACCTTGTAGCGGTTGTAGCTCCACAGGTATTGCGCCGGGCTGCGTGCGATCAATTCTTCCATGGCCGCGTTGATGGTGCGCGCCTGCTCGGCCGAAGTGCTGTCCAGCGATTCGGTAAATGGCACGAAATGCACGATATAGCCGCGCCCGCCCGGCAGGCGTTCGGCGTAGGTGATGATGACTTCGGCGCCGCCCATCTGCGCCAGCTTGGCCGGCAGGGTCATGGTGTAGGCGGGGCGGCCGAAGAAATCGGCCCACACGCCTTCGCCCTCTTGCGGCACCTGGTCGGGCAGCAGGCCGATGGGCTGGCCTTTTTTCAGGCATTTGGCAAAGATGCGCACGCCCGACATGTTGGCCGGCGCCAGCATCAGGTTTTCGCGCGCACGCGCGCCTTCGATCAGCGGTTTCAGGGCGGCGCGCTTGGGCGGGCGGTACATCACGGTGAGCGGCGTGCGCAGGGCGATTTGCTGGGCGACGATTTCAAAGCAGCCCAGATGCGGCGTCAGGAAGACGATGCCGCGGCCGTGTTGCAAGGCCTTTTCCACCAGTTCCCAGTTTTCCACGGTGGCATGACGCGCCACGCGCTCGGGCGGCGCGCACCAGATGAAGGGCAATTCCAGCACGCTCTTGCCCGCTTCGGCCACGGCCGTGTGCAAGTGTTGCGAAAACCCCGCACCCTGCATGTTCTCGCGCATGCGGCGCCGGTAGGACGGGGAAATGGCGTAAATCACCCAGCCGAGCGCAGCGCCCAGGCCATGCAGGACGGGCAGGGGAAAGAGGGATAAAAAGCGGAAAATTGGGACTAACATGAATAAGCTGTTTCCAGGAATGGCGTGTTGCCGTGCCAAAATTTTTTAAGAAGCGTAAAATACCACGTATGCAGTAACCGCTGAGTTAATAGACAACTTGCGAAGCGGAATATAAATATCGCTAAAGCGTCGCAGGCAATATCCTCTTTACTGCGACAGAACATTCACATAGTAATCAGGAGCTTGCAATGTCAAACGACTATCTCTTCACTTCCGAATCCGTCTCGGAAGGCCATCCCGACAAGGTTGCCGATCAAATTTCCGACGCCATCCTTGACGCCATCCTGACCCAGGATCCGACCGCCCGCGTGGCTGCCGAAACCCTGTGCAACACGGGCCTGGTGGTGCTGGCTGGCGAGATTACCACTTACGCCAATGTGGATTATATTCAAGTTGCGCGCGAAACCATCAAACGCATCGGTTACGACAACACGGAATACGGCATCGACTACAAGGGTTGCGCCGTGCTGGTGGCCTACGACAAGCAGTCGCCCGATATCGCGCAAGGCGTCGATGAAGGTGCGGGGATTGACCTGGATCAAGGCGCTGGCGATCAGGGCCTGATGTTCGGCTACGCCTGCGATGAAACGGCCGAGCTGATGCCTGCCGCCATCCATTACGCGCACCGCCTGGTCGAGCGCCAGTCGCAGCTGCGCAAGGATGGCCGCTTGCCATGGCTGCGTCCGGATGCAAAATCGCAAGTGACCCTGCGCTACGTCGATGGCCGCCCCGTCGGCGTGCACACGGTCGTGCTGTCGACCCAGCATGCGCCGGAAATCTCGCACAAGCAGATCGAAGAAGCCGTCATCGAAGAGATCATCAAGCCGATCCTGCCGCGCGAATGGCTGACCGAGACTAAATTCCTCGTCAACCCGACGGGCCGTTTCGTCATCGGCGGTCCGCAAGGCGATTGCGGCTTGACCGGGCGCAAGATCATCGTCGACACCTACGGTGGCGCAGCCCCGCACGGCGGCGGCGCGTTCTCGGGCAAGGACCCATCGAAAGTCGACCGTTCGGCAGCCTACGCGGCCCGTTACGTGGCGAAAAACATCGTCGCGGCCGGCCTGGCGCGCCAATGCCAGGTGCAGGTCAGCTACGCCATCGGCGTGGCCAAGCCGATCAACATCACCGTCTACACGGAAGGCACGGGCGTGATTCCTGACGCGGAAATCGCCAAGCTGGTGCTGGCGCACTTCGATTTGCGTCCAAAAGGCATCGTGCAAATGCTCGACCTGCTGCGCCCGATCTACCAGAAGAGCGCCGCCTACGGCCACTTCGGCCGCGAAGAGCCGGAGTTCACGTGGGAACGCACGGACAAGGTCGCCCTGCTGCGCGACGCTGCCGGCCTGAAGTAACCTAGCCCGCTTGCATGAGAAGCGCCCCGGCCAGCTGGCCGCGGGCGCTTTTTTCATGGGCGCACGCGACAGTGCGTACGGAACGGCGTTGCCGTAGGGATACGCTACAATTCATTGCAAATAAACCAATAGGGGAATGGCATGACTGTGTTGCACGTACGCTCGCTGTGTGTTGGTCTGGTGGCGACATTCGGCCTGTCCGCTGCCTTGGCGGTGGCGGCGCCGGCCACGCTGACGGTGGGGCAATGGCTGGACAAGGCGGAGACCGGCGATGGTCATGCCGTGCTGATCCTGGCGGCGGGCGGCAAATTTATTTTTCCCGAGGGCTCGCTGGCAACGCCGGTCCAGATGCGGCCGGAACTCACCGAGTTGATGGGGCAAATGTCGGCACGCCAGGCCTTGCATGTGCTCACCATCTATGCGGACAGTGGTTTTCTCGCCACGGATCCCGATGCCTGGCGCGCGAATATCAAGCCCGATCCCGTGCTCACCTGCAAATGGGCCATGCGCGCCGCGAATTACCCGACCGACGGCAGCAAGGCCGATAAAGATATGATACCCATCCTGCGCGACCTGGCCGATGACATAGCGCGGCGCCTCGATGCCGACGCGCGCGCCAGCTGTCTCAGCCAGGGCAAGAACTGGCCGCCGCAGAAACCATAGGGCGCCAGCGCGCTTGACTAATGGTTGCCGCCGGCGCATGGCCAATGTTATGATGCACTGTCCGAGGAGCGTTGCGACGAAGAAATTCGCCAGGCTCGGAATATCCTGCAACTGCGCTCACGTACCTTTTTCAACTGAAAGGAGGGCGTGATGAACGCCGTACTCAAATCGCAACACGACTACACCATCGCCGATATCACTTTGGCCGCATGGGGCAACAAAGAAATCAAGATCGCTGAAACGGAAATGCCTGGCCTGATGGCCATCCGCGAAGAATTCGCGGCAGCGCAGCCCCTGAAAGGCGCGCGCATCACCGGTTCCATCCACATGACCATCCAGACCGCCGTGCTGATCCAGACCCTGGAAGCACTTGGCGCGCAAGTGCGTTGGGCATCGTGCAACATTTACTCGACGCAAGATCACGCTGCTGCCGCCATCGCTGCCGCCGGCACGCCTGTGTTCGCCATCAAGGGCGAGTCGCTGGACGACTACTGGGAATACACGCACCGCATCTTCGAATGGCCGAACGTGGACGGCAAGGCTGTCTACTCGAACATGATCCTCGACGATGGCGGCGACGCGACCCTGCTGCTGCACCTGGGCGTGCGCGCGGAAACCGACTTGTCGGTGCTGGCGAACCCCGGTTCGGAAGAAGAAATCTGCATGTTCAACTCGATCAAGCAACACTTGCTGACCGATCCGACCTGGTATTCGAAGCGTCTGCCGGAAATCCTCGGCGTGACGGAAGAAACCACCACCGGCGTGCACCGTTTGTATCAAATGCACAAGGACGGCAAGCTGGCTTTCCCTGCGATCAACGTCAACGATTCCGTCACGAAGTCGAAATTCGACAACCTGTATGGCTGCCGCGAGTCCTTGGTCGACGGTATCAAGCGCGCCACCGACGTGATGATCGCCGGTAAAGTGGCCGTCATCGCCGGTTACGGTGATGTCGGTAAAGGTTCGGCCCAAGCCATGCGCGCCCTGTCGGCGCAAGTGTGGGTGACGGAAGTCGACCCGATCTGCGCACTGCAGGCGGCGATGGAAGGCTACCGCGTGGTGACCATGGATTACGCCTGCGAACACGGCGACATCTTTGTCACCTGCACCGGCAACTATCACATCCTCACGCACGATCACCTGACGCGCATGAAAGACCAGGCCATCGTCTGCAACATTGGTCACTTTGACAATGAAATCGACGTTGCTTCGTTGAAGCAATACGAGTGGGAAAACATCAAGCCGCAAGTCGACCACATCATCTTCCCGTCGGGCCGCCGCATCATCCTGCTGGCCGAAGGCCGCCTGGTCAACCTCGGTTGCGGCACGGGCCACCCGTCGTACGTGATGAGCTCGTCGTTTGCCAACCAGACGATCGCCCAGATCGAGCTGTACGCGAACACGGCCAACTACCCGGTCGGCGTGTACACCTTGCCAAAACACCTGGACGAAAAAGTCGCCCGTTTGCAACTCAAAAAGTTGAATGCGCAGCTGACGGAACTGACGCAAGAGCAAGCCGACTACATCGGCGTGCGTCAAGAAGGCCCCTACAAGCCAGAGCATTACCGTTATTAATCGGTAGTCCGGGGCTGTAACTCACCCTCTGAGGGCCGGCGCCTGCCGCCGGCCTGACCCTACTTTTGACAGGCTAGAGAAATGCGCTTGCTACTGATTTGGTTTATCAATGCGGCAGCCCTGTTTGCCGTCCCCTACCTGATGCACTCGGTGACGATGAGCAGCGGCTGGACGGCGCTGCTGGCCGCTGCCGTGCTGGGGCTGGTCAATGCGCTGATCCGCCCATTGCTGATCCTGCTGACCCTGCCGGTGACATTCTTGTCGCTGGGCCTGTTCATTCTGATCATCAACGGCTTCCTGTTCTGGCTGGTGGCGCAGGTGATCGATGGTTTCCATGTCGCCAGTTTCTGGTCTGCCGTGGGTGGTGCCATTCTGTACAGCATCATTTCCTGGGCCCTGTCGACCTTACTTTTGAGTAATGACGATGGAAAAGCATAATTTCAGTATTGAGTTTTTCCCGCCGAAAACCCCGGAAGGGGCGGAAAAGCTGCGCGCCACGCGTATCAAGTTGTCTGAATTGCAGCCGAAGTATTTCTCGGTGACGTTCGGCGCCGGCGGCACCACGCAGCAGGGCACCCTGGACACCGTGCGCGAAATCCTGGCGGCTGGCGAACAAGCCGCACCGCATCTGTCTTGCGTGGGCGGTTCGCGCGCATCGATCCGCGCCGTGCTGGCCGACTTCAAGGCGGCCGGCGTGAGCCGTATCGTGGCCTTGCGCGGTGACTTGCCCAGCGGCTACGGTGCCTCGGGCGAGTTTCGCTACGCCAACGAGCTGGTGGAATTCATCCGCGCCGAGACGGGCGACCATTTCCATATCGAAGTGGCCGCCTATCCGGAAGTGCATCCGCAAGCCCGTTCGCCGCAAGACGACCTGCAGGCGTTCGCGCGCAAGGTGCAGGCTGGCGCCGATGCGGCCATCACCCAGTACTTCTACAATGCCGACGCGTATTTCCAGTTTGTCGAGCAGACACAGAAGATGGGCATCAACGTGCCTATCGTGGCCGGCATCATGCCAATCACGAACTACACGCAATTGATGCGCTTTTCGGACATGTGCGGCGCGGAAATTCCACGCTGGGTGCGTCTGAAACTGGCCAGCTTCGGCGACGACAGCGCGTCCATCAAGGCCTTTGGACTGGACGTGGTGACGGGTTTGTGCGAACGCCTGCTGGAAGGCGGCGCGCCAGGCTTGCATTTCTATAGCATGAACCAGGCGGCGCCCACGACCGCACTGTGGCAGCGCCTGGTGAAATAAACCATTCTGATGCGTTAGAGCAGATCGCCCTCGGTTACGACGTAATCGAGGGCGATGTCGTATTCGCCGTTCGGAAAACTTGCCATCAGGCAGGCATAGGCGATGCCCAGGGTGCGCGGACGGGGCGTTTGCGCCAGCGTGCGGTCGTAATAGCCGCCGCCATAGCCGAGGCGATACCGTTCCACACTAAAACCCAGGCAGGGCACCAGCAGGGTGGCCGGCGCCGGGCGCAGGCGCAACTGGGCCGGCACGGCCACGCCCATGCCATCCTTGACCATGGGCTCGCCGGGTGTCCAGTGGCTGAATGCCAGCGGCGCATGCTTTTCCAGTACTACCGGCAAGCTTAATTGCACGCCGCGCGCGGCCAGTTGCACATACGCGCCGTGCAAGTCCGGCTCGCCATGCAGGGGCCAGTACACGCCCAGTTCCTCGACTTTTTCCTGTGCGCACCAGTCCAGCAGGCGCTGCGCGATGGCCGCATCCCACCCCGCGCGGGTAGTCTCGGGCAGGGCGCGGCGAGCCGCCAGCAGGGCCTTGCGCAAGCCGGCTTTGTCCTGTGGCGCAATGGGTGGCCGTGTAGCCGGATCGCATGTTATTCTAGGGTCGCTATTCATATCACCATCAAGTTAAGATTGAGAGTCGTACATTGATTTCCCCACTGAAATGGATTGCCGGCACGATGCTGTGTGTTGCATCGGCCTTGTCTCCCCTGGCCGCCCTGGCCCAGGTGTCCGCCACCGTCTCTCCTGCCGCACCCGACACGCGCAGCGAGGACGATGCCTTCCTGCTGCTGCGCGACGCCGCGCGCAAGGATGACGCCGAAAAAGCCGACTTTTATGCGGGGCGCCTGACGAATTACCAGATTCCATCGTATGTTGACTATTATCGGCTGAAACCGCGCATCAAACTGCTGACCGAGGCGCAATTTCGCGATTACCTGAACCGCTACAAGGGCAGCGCCATCGCCGACCGTTTCCGCAACGACTGGCTGCTGGAACTGGGCCGCAAGCGCGATTGGGTCGTATTTGACGAGCAATACCCGCAATTCGCCCTCGACGACGACACCCAGCTCAAGTGCTACGCGCTGATGTCGCGCGCGGCCAAGGGGCAGAACGTGGCGCCCGAAGCGCGCAACCTGCTGGTCTCGCCGCCCGGCTATGGCGAAGCGTGCGGCAGCCTGATCGCGGTCTTGGCGCAAAATGGCCAGTTCGACACGAATGAGCTGTGGGCGCAGATCCGCCTGGCGGGCCAGACCAACGCCACCGGCCCGGCGCGCCGCATCGCGCTGTTGCTCGGTGCGTCCGACGCGAAGATGGCGCAAGCGATCGATTTGCCGGCGCTGGTGCTGGCCAAGGGCCCGGGCGCCAGCCGTGCCGACCATGAAATGTACCTGGTGGCTGTCGGCCGTATGGCGAAAAGCACCCTGAAACTGGGCGTGGTGGCCTTGCAAAAAGCCAGCGCGCAGCTGACCGCGCAGGAGCAGGCCATCGGCTGGGCCAGCCTGGCCCTGCAGGCATCGTATTCGCTGGCGCCGGAAGCGTTTGAATATTGGCAAAAATCCAATGGCGCACCGTTGACCCAGGAGCAGATGCAGTGGAAAACGCGCATTGCCTTGCGCGAAGGCAACTGGCCTGTGGTGAAATCGTCCATCCAGGCCATGCCGGCCTCGCTGCGCACGGACCCCACCTGGGTCTACTGGCTGGCGCGCGCGCAGCAGGCGGAAACGCCGGGCCGCCCAAATGCGCAAGCCGACACCCTGTACCGCACGATCAGCGAACAATCGAATTTCTATGGCTTGCTGGCCAACGAAGAGCTGGGCAACCACCTGGTGTTGCCGCCGCCGGGCCAGCCCGTCAGCCCGACAGAAATCGCCGCCATGGCCGCCAATCCGGGCTTGCAGCGGGCGCTGAAATTTTTCAATATGCGCTTGCGCTTCGAAGGCACGCGCGAGTGGAACTGGGAATTGCGCTCGATGACGGATCGCCAGCATCTGGCGGCCGCGGAATTTGCGCGCCAGAACAATGTGCTCGACCGCATGGTCAATACGTCCGACCGCACGCGCCTGGAAGTGGACTATACGCAGCGCTACCCGACGCCGCACGACGACGTCATGCATCCGGCCACGCAAACCCTGGGCCTGGACAAAGCCTGGGTGTATGGCTTGATCCGCCAGGAATCGCGTTTCATCATGGATGCGCAATCGCATGTGGGCGCCTCCGGTTTGATGCAGGTGATGCCATCGACTGCCCGTTACGTGGCCAAGAAGATCGGTCTCACCGATTTCGTCACGGAAACCTTGAGCGATGTGCGCACCAACGTCTTGCTGGGCACGAATTACTTGAACATGGTGCTCGGTGGCCTCGATGGTTCGCAAGTGCTGGCCAGCGCCGCCTACAACGCGGGGCCGGGGCGCTTGCGCATCTGGCGCGCCACCATGAAGAGTCCGCTGGAAGGCGCCATCTTTGCCGAGATCATTCCGTACACGGAAACGCGCGGCTACGTGAAAAACGTGATGGCCAACGCCACCTATTACGCGGCCCTGTTCGAGAAGCGCCCGCAGTCGCTGAAAGCCCGCCTGGGTACCGTGGGCCCGAAAAACAGCGCTGTTTCTGCCGATTTGCCATCATCCAACTAAAGCTCGCCGACCATGCAAACGACCATCCTTGATCCCAGCCTGACGCAAACCCTGGCCGCCGCGCGCGAGCCAGGCCTGACCCTCATCATCGGCAACAAGAATTATTCGTCGTGGTCGATGCGCCCGTGGGTGGCCATGACGGCGTTTGGCATCCCGTTCCAGGAAGTGCGCGTGCTGCTCGACCAGAGCGACACGGCGACGAAAATCGCCGAGTATTCGGCCTGCGGCCGGGTCCCCGTGCTGCTGGCGGGCGAGATCACGATCTGGGACAGCCTGGCCATCTGCGAATACCTGGCCGAGCAGTTCCCTGACAAACACCTGTGGCCGCAAGACGTGGCCGCGCGCGCCATGGCGCGCTGTGTCTGCGCGGAAATGCATTCCGGCTTCACCGGCTTGCGCACGGATATGTCGATGAATATCAAGGCGGCGTTGCCGGGCCGTGGCCGCACGGCCGCCGCGCAGGCGGACATCGGCCGCATCAGCGAAATCTGGGAAGAGTGTTTATCGCGCTTTGGCCACCACCAGTTCCTGTTTGGCGAGTTTTCCATCGCCGATGCGTATTTCGCCCCCGTCGTCATGCGTTTCCGCACGTATGGCGTGAGTCTGGCGCCGGCGCTGAACGCATATTGCGAGCGCGTGCAGGCGCACCCGGCCGTGGCGCGCTGGATCACGGAAGCGCTGGCGGAGACGGAAGTCGCGGCCAAGCACGACGCGGAATTACCCGATTAAAGAGAAGTTCACCATGAAGATTTACACGGTCGGTGGCGCGGTGCGCGACCAACTGCTGGGCTTGCCCGTGAAAGACCACGACCACGTCGTCGTGGGCGCCACGCCCGAGGATATGCTGCGCCAGGGCTTCCGCCCCGTCGGCAAGGATTTTCCTGTCTTCCTGCACCCGAAGACGCAGGAAGAATACGCGCTGGCCCGCACGGAACGCAAGACGGCCCCCGGCTACCGGGGCTTTGTCTTCCACACGGCGCCCGACGTCACGCTGGAAGACGACCTGGTGCGGCGCGATCTGACCATCAACGCCATCGCACAAGCCGCGGACGGTACGTTGACCGACCCGTTCGGCGGCATTCAGGATATCGAGAACAAAATCTTCCGCCACGTCTCCGACGCGTTCGGCGAAGACCCCGTGCGTATCTTGCGCCTGGCGCGCTTTGCCGCCCGGTTTCATACGTTCACTGTCGCGCCCGCCACCATGGCGCTGATGCGCCGGATGGTGGCCGACGGCGAAGTCGATGCCCTGGTGGCCGAACGCGTGTGGCAGGAAGTAGCGAAAGGATTGATGGAAGCGCGGCCGTCGCGCATGCTGACGGTGCTGCAGGAATGCGGCGCGCTGGCGCGCATCATGCGAGAAATCCAGTTGAGCGAGCGCTTGCTGCAGGTCATCGATCATGCGGCCGCGCAAGGCCTTGACTTGCCCGTGCGTTTCGCCGCCCTGCTGCTGCGCCTGCCGAAAGATGCCATCGAACAACTGAGCGAGCGCCTGCGCGTGCCCAACGAGTGCCGCGAGCTGGCCGTCATGGCGGCGCGTGAGCTGGAACAGATCAATGGCGCGCTGAACTTGACCGCCGAAGCCGTGGTGAGCTTGTGCGAGCGCTGCGATGGCTTGCGTAAACCGCAGCGCTTTGCGCAGCTGCTGCAAGCGGTGGCGTGCGATGGGCTGGTCACCGGGGACTTTCCACAAGCGGTGCGCTTGCAGGGCGGGCTGGACGCGGCGCGCGCCGTCAATGCGGGCGCGCTGGCGCAAGGTTGTACGGAGCCGAAACGCATTCCTGAAGTCATCCATGCGGCGCGGGTGGCCGCCGTGCAAGCATTCCTGGCCCAGGTTTGAATGGCGGGAATAGGCTACAATGGCGCCACAATGTTGCACTGCACAATACCGGCCTGACGTGCCGCAGCACCGCCCCCAGGAGTCGTCGTGACCTTACCCAAGCTGTTTCAAAATCCGTTTCGCCGCTGGCTCAGTCGTAGCGGCGGCGGGCGCCCGAGCGTGCTTGTCAAGCAGTTGCATGAGCGCGACCGGCGCCGCATGATGAAGCATTTTCTGTCGCTCGAGAAAAGCGACCGTTTGCTGCGCTTCGGCAGCACCTTGCCCGATGAACTCGTCGCCCAGTACGTGCAGAAGATGGATTTCTCGCGCGATATGATTTATGGCGTCTACAACAGCTTGTTCAAGCTGGTGGGCGTGGGGCATCTGGCGTTCGCGCCGAAGGACAAGTCGCCGGCGAAAAGTGTCGTCACGGACAAGGAACAGGTGGCCGAGTTTGGCGTGTCCGTGTCGAAATCCATGCGCGGCATGGGCGTCGGGTCGAAACTGTTCGAGCGGGCGGCGATACACTGCCGCAACAACGATGTCGATACCCTGTACATGCATTGTTTGTCGTCCAACAAGACGATGATGCATATCGCCAAGAAGGCGGGCATGGAAATCCAGCGCGACTATGGCGAAGCTGATGCTTATTTGAAACTATTGCCGCCGAACCCGACCAGCATGCTGCAGGAAGCCGTGCAGGAGCAGTTTGCCATGTTCGACTACACGCTCAAGGCGAACGCGCGCGCCGCATTCAAACTGTGGGATCGCTTGCCGGGGCGCAAGAAGAAGCCCGAGCCACCGTCACCGCCGTCACAGTAAGGGCAGGGCCGTCGTATCCTTGATGCGCTGCAAGGCAAAGCTCGATTTCACGTCCAGCACGGCCGGGTGGCGCAACAGGGTCGCCATCATGAAGCGCGAAAAATGCTCCATGTCTTCCACATGCACGCGCAATAGATAATCCATTTCGCCCGTCATCGCATAGCAGGCCACCACTTCCGGCCAATGCGCCACGGCCACGGCGAAGTCGGCGCGCGGCGAGGTAGTCGTCACCAGGTTGGGCGCCAGCACGCGCGCCGTGCTGTGCGCGGTGGCGTCGCTGTGCTTTTCCAGCCGCACATTTACATAGGCGAGCAAGCCCAGGCCGATCTTTTCCGGGTCCAGCAGGGCCACATACTGGCGGATGACGCCCGCTTCTTCCAGCCGTTTGACGCGGCGCAAGCATGGCGACGGCGACAGGCTGACCTGTTCGGCCACGTCCTGATTCGACAGGCGGCCATCGGCCTGCAGGACGGCAAGGATCTTGCGGTCCGTTTTATCCAGCGTAATTTTGCTCATGCTCCCTCCGGTGGTTCTCGTTTCACGCAATATTATTGCGCAAATCATGATTGTTCGGGAGATCTTTGGCATTTAATGCCCGTGAGCCACGCCTATACTGTGCGCTACTTCTTGGAGGAGACATCATGCAATTTCAGCCTTGGGATAACCCGATGGGTACCGATGGTTTCGAGTTCGTCGAGTATGCAGCACCAGACCCAAAAGCATTGGGCAAGCTGTTCGAGAACATGGGCTTCACGGCCATCGCGCGCCACCGCCACAAGGATGTGACCCTGTACCGTCAGGGCGACATCAATTTCATCATCAATGCCGAACAAGATTCGTTCGCGCAGCGTTTTGCCCGCCATCACGGCCCGTCCGTGTGCGCCATCGCCATCCGCGTCGACGATGCGGCCTTTGTGTACCGCCGCGCGCTGGAACTGGGTGCCTGGGGTTTCGACAATAAAACGGGTCCGATGGAGCTCAATATCCCCGCCATCAAGGGCGTGGGCGATTCCCTGCTGTACTTCGTCGACCGCTGGCGCGGCAAGGGCGCCGACAAGGAAGGCGCCGCCGCACCGGGTGGCATCGGCGACATCAGCATCTATGACGTCGACTTCGTCGCCATTCCCGGCGCCGTCGCCAACCCCGTCGGCCATGGCCTGACGTATATCGACCACCTGACGCATAATGTGCACCGTGGCCGCATGAAGGAATGGGCGAGCTTCTATGAAAGCCTGTTCAACTTCCGCGAAGTGCGCTATTTCGACATCGAAGGCAAGCTGACGGGCCTCAAATCGAAAGCCATGACTTCGCCTTGCGGCAAGATCCGCATCCCGATCAATGAATCGTCGGACGACAAGTCGCAGATCGCCGAATACCTGGACCAGTACCATGGCGAAGGCATCCAGCACATCGCGCTGGGCACGGACAATATCTATGCTTCCGTGCAAGGCATGCGCGACACGGGTATCGATTTCCAGGATACGATTGAAACGTACTATGAACTGGTCAACCGCCGCCTGCCGAACCACGGCGAGCAGCTGGAAGAACTGCGCCGTCTGCGCATCCTGATCGATGGCCACAGCACGGAAACGGAACGCGAACTGCTGCTGCAAATCTTCACGCAGACGGTAATCGGCCCGATCTTCTTCGAGATCATCCAGCGCAAGGGCGACCAGGGCTTCGGCGAAGGCAATTTCCGCGCCCTGTTCGAATCGATCGAGCTGGATCAGATCAAGCGCGGCGTGCTGAAAGATACGAACGCGGCGTAATTGGCTGTTGTCGGCTTACGCCCTGGCGGGCTAAGCCGACCTACGCGTCACGCGCCATTGATGTAGGTCGGATTAGCGCAGCGTAATCCGACATGGCAGCAAAGAAAACAGGCATCAAACAGCACCCGCCCGGGAGTGCAGTGCAGCAAAAGAACTGTGCGCCCTCCTGTGGTAGTCTACGACAAACAAGTCATTTTTCCGCACCGGCATGCTCACAAAGCGCGACCGGTACGTGTGAGTTCAACCGACTTTGCACGCGTAGCACCGAGAATAATGGAGACAAGTAATGAATGCACCAATCAAGGGCTCGAGTCTTGAGCCGGGCGCGCACGCGTCCGAGATTTCCCTGAACGACAAATATACGCTGGAGCGTGGCCGCGCCTTCATGACGGGCACGCAAGCGCTGATCCGCCTGCCCATGCTGCAGCGCGAGCGCGACCTGAAAGCGGGCCTGAATACGGCCGGCTACATCACCGGTTACCGCGGTTCGCCCGTGACGTCGGTCGACATGACGGCCATCAAGGCCAAGAAATACCTCGATGAACACCACGTCAAATTCCATCCCGGCCTGAATGAAGACCTGGCCGCCACGGCCGTCTGGGGCACGCAGCAAACGAATCTGTTCGAAGACGCGAAGTACGACGGCGTGTTCGGCATGTGGTACGGCAAGGGCCCCGGCGTCGACCGCTGCGGCGATGTGTTCAAACACGCCAATAACGCCGGTTCCGCCAAGCATGGCGGCGTGCTGGTGCTGGCCGGCGACGACCATGCGGCGAAATCCTCGTCGACGGCGCACCAGTCCGACCACATCCTGAACGCTTGCGGCATCCCCGTGCTGTACCCGTCGTCGGTACAGGAATACATCGATTACGGCTTGCATGCCTGGGCCATGAGCCGCTACACGGGTTTGTGGGTGTCGATGAAATGCGTGACCGACATCATCGAGTCGGGCGCCGCCGTCGATTTCGACCCGGACCGCGTGCAGATCGTGCTGCCGACCGATTTCGAGCTGCCGGCCGGCGGCCTGAACATCCGCTGGCCGGACACGGTGCTGGAACAAGAAGTGCGCATGAACAGCTACAAATGGTATGCGGCGCTGGCGTATGCGCGTGCCAACAAGCTCAATAAAATCATCTGGGATAGCCCGAAGGCGCGCATCGGCATCATCACGGCCGGCAAATCCTACCTCGACACGCGCCAGGCGCTGGCCGACCTGGGCATCGACGAGCAAACGGCGTCCGACATCGGCATCCGTCTGTACAAGATCGGCATGACCTGGCCGCTGGAAGCGGACGGCGTGCATGAATTTGCCAAGGGCCTCGATGAAATCCTCGTGGTGGAAGAAAAGCGGCAGATCCTCGAATACGCGCTCAAGGAAGAGTTGTACAACCTGAAGGATGGCGAGCGTCCGCGCGTGGTCGGCAAGTTCGACGACACGGGCGAGTGGAGCAACCAGAAGGGCACGGGACACGGCGACTGGCTGCTGCCGGCCACGTATGAACTGAACCCGGCCATGATCGCGCGCGCGATTGCCAGCCGCATTTCGCGCTATTACGCCGGTCACCCCGTCGAGCAGCGCGTGAAGGAGCGCATCGCCTACCTGGAAGCCAAAGAGAATGTGCTGAAAGCGATCAGCGTGAAACCCGATCCGCAGAAAGACCGCACGCCGTTCTTCTGTTCCGGCTGTCCGCACAATACCTCGACCAAGGTACCGGAAGGTTCGCGCGCGCTGGCCGGCATCGGCTGCCACTACATGGTGCTGTGGATGGACCGCGAAACGTCGACGTTTACCCACATGGGCGCCGAAGGCGTCACGTGGGTGGGGCAGGCGCCGTTCACGAATGAAAAGCACGTGTTTACCAACCTCGGTGACGGCACGTATTTCCACTCGGGCATCCTGGCCATCCGCGCCGCCGTCTCGGCCAAGGTGAATATCACCTACAAAATTCTGTTCAACGATGCGGTGGCCATGACGGGCGGCCAGGAATTCGATGGCCCATTGTCTCCGGCCATCATTTCGCGCCAGATTGCCGCCGAAGGCGTCGGTCCCATCATCGTCGTCACCGATGAGCCGGAAAAATACCCGGACGATTACGCCTGGGCCGAAGGCGTCACCGTGCGCCACCGTTCGGAACTGATGGACGTGCAGCGCGAACTGCGCGACATGCCCGGCGTGTCGGCCATGATCTACGACCAGACCTGTGCCTCGGAAAAACGCCGCCGCCGGAAACGCAATGAATACCCGGACCCGGCCAAGCGCGCCGTCATCAACGAAGCCGTCTGCGAAGGCTGCGGCGACTGCTCCGTGCAATCGAACTGCCTGTCGGTGGAACCGCTGGAAACGGAACTGGGGCGCAAGCGCCAGATCAACCAGTCGTCCTGCAACAAGGATTTCTCGTGCACGACGGGTTTCTGCCCCAGCTTCGTGACGGTGGAAGGCGGCGGCTTGAAAAAGCCGAAAAAAGCCGCTGCCGCCGACAAGGACGCACCAGCCGCACCAGCCTTGCCGACACCCGTCATTCCTTCGACGGCGGAACCGTTCGGCATCCTGGTCACCGGCATCGGCGGCACGGGCGTCGTCACCGTGGGCCAGATCCTGGCCATGGCGGCGCACGTGGAAGGCAAGGGCTGTTCCGTGCTCGACATGAGCGGCCTGGCGCAAAAGGGCGGCCCCGTGATGTCGCACGTACGCCTGGCGGACCGCCAGCAAGACATCCATTCGACGCGCGTCGGCACGGGCGCGGCCGACCTGGTGATCGGTTGCGATTTGATCGTCACGGCCAGCCGCGACGCGCTGTCGCGCATGGGCGAGGGCCGCAGCTGGGCCATGATCAACTCGACCAGCTCGTCGACGGCGGCGTTTGTGAAAAACCCGGACTGGCAATTCCCCGGTGCATCGGCGCGCATGGAAATCGAAAAGGCCTGCGGTACGGATCACGTCGATTTCATCGATGCGGGCCAGATCGCCACGGCGCTGATGGGCGACTCCATCGCGACGAACATGTTCATGCTCGGTTATGCCTGGCAAAAGGGCAAGGTGCCGTTGACTGAGGCGTCGATCATGAAGGCCATCGACTTGAACAACGTCTCGGTGGCGTTCAACAAGGCCGCCTTCAACTGGGGCCGCGCGGGCGCCCACGATACGGCCAGCCTGGTGCGCATGACGACGCCAGCGAAAGTGGTGGAATTCAAGCGCATCGACACGCTCGACGACATCATCGAAAAACGGGTCGCCTTGCTGACGGCCTACCAGGATCGTGCGTATGCGCAGCAGTATCTGGACTTCATCAGCCAGGTGCGCGCGGCCGAAAGCGCCCTGAATGGTCCGCACTTGCGCCTGACGGAAGCCGTGGCCCGCTACTTCTACAAGCTGATGGCCTACAAGGACGAGTACGAAGTGGCGCGCCTGTACACGGACGGCGCCTTCCAGGCGAAGATCGCCGCCATGTTCGAGGGCGACATCAAGCTCAAGTTCCACCTGGCGCCGCCGATCATGGCCAAGACGGATGCGCAGGGCCATTTGATCAAGAAGGAATATGGCCCGTGGATGCTGAAGGCCTTCGGCGTGCTGGCCAAGTTCAAGGGCTTGCGCGGCACGGCGTTCGACGTGTTCGGCCATACGGCCGAGCGCAAGACGGAGCGCGCGCTGATTCTTGAATACCGCGCGACGGTGGGCGGCTTGCTGCCGAAACTGACGACGGCCAAGCTGGCGCAAGCCGTGGCCATTGCCAGCATCCCGGAAGACATCCGCGGCTATGGTCACGTGAAGGAACGTCATTTGAAGGCGGCGAAAGAGAAGGAAGCCAGTTTGCTGATCGCCTTCAACGCGCCGACGCCGCTGCCGCCCGTCGTGGCAGCGCCCGTGGCGGCCAGCGTGGCGTGATGGTTTGAGTATGACGTAGTAGTAATGGCGCCTGCGGGCGCCATTTTTCTGTGACAAAGAAAACAACGCTTGCTGGCAAAACATATTATAATTTTTCGATAATTTCTTTTCGGAAAGTTTCTCATGCATTCCCTGCGCCTTCGTTGCCTCGCTGTTTCCCTCGGATTCGTGTTGAGTGCCTGCGGCGGAGGTGGCGGCAGCGACAGCGCGCCCGTCGTCCCGCCCTTGACGCCAACCGTACCGACGGGTCCCACGGCGCTGGTCGCTTCGTCCACTGTGGCGAACCGCTGCGAGGCACCGCGCAGCGGCAGCAGCATCGACAAGCCGGGCACCCTGCTCGATGAACTGACGTGGGTGCGCAGCTGGATCGATGAAACGTATCTGTGGTACCGCGAAGTACCGACCTCGTACCAGCCGCCAAGCTTCACCACGCCCATCGCGTATTTCGACGTGCTGAAAACAACGGCGACGACGGCGTCCGGCAAGCCCAAGGACCAGTTCCATTTCACGACTCCAACGGCAGAGTGGGAGAATGCGCAGAATGGCATTGAACTGGGCTACGGCATGCTGCTGGCGTTGACGCGTAACACGCCACCGCGCCAGGCGGTGATCTCGATCGTCGAACCAGGCTCGCCGGCGGCCCTGGCGGGCTTGCAGCGGGGCGACCTGCTGCAAAGCATCGATGGCGTCGATTTCGTCAATGCCGCAGACACTGCCAGCGTGAAGATCATCAACGCGGGCCTGTTCCCTGCAGCGCAAGGCACGCACACGCTGGGATTCAGCCGTGGTGGGATGGCGCTGAGCGCCACCCTGCAGGCCGTCGAGGTCAGCACCAGCGCCGTGCAGAACGAGCGCATCATCGACACGCCCACGGGCAAGGTGGGCTATCTGACCTTCAACACCCACAATAATGTCGCCGAGCGTCAGCTGGTCGAGAGCATGCGCCGCTTCCAGGCGGCCGGCATCAGCGACCTGGTGCTCGACGTGCGCTACAACGGCGGCGGCTATCTGGATGTCGCCAGCGAGCTCGCTTACATGATTGCCGGCCCGCAAGTCACCACCGGCAAGACCTTCGAGCAGGTGCTCTTCAATGACAAGACCCGGCCGAAAGCGCCCGTGCCCTTCCATGCGCAAAGCCAGGGCTTTCCCGGCCCGAATCCCCTCCCCAAGGGTACGCCCTTGCCCTCGCTGGGGCTGACGCGGGTGACCGTGCTGACGACGGGCAATACCTGCTCGGCCAGCGAAGCCATCATCAACGGCTTGCGCGGCGTGAATGTGCAAGTCAACCTGATCGGCGGCACGACGTGCGGCAAGCCCTACGGTTTCTATCCCACGCCCAATTGCGGCACCACCTATTTCGCGGTGCAGTTCCAGGGTGTCAACGCCAAGGGCTTTGGCGACTTTGCCGATGGCATGGCGCCGACCTGCGACGTGACGGATGATTTCCAGCACCAACTGGGCGACGCGGCCGAAGGCATGCTGGCGGCGGCGCTGCGCTACCGCAACAGCGGCAGCTGCATCCCGGCCACAGGCGCGACCAGGCTGTTGAGTTCGATGCAGAGTCCGGCCGAGACGGCGACGCGGCTGCTGCGCCCGGCCTACAAGGAAATTGCCCTCATTCGCCAATAAAGCGCATGCTTCTGCCTTGGCATCGCCGTGGCGCCTGACGTTTTCCTGCTCAAAAATATTTCTATATAACAATTTTGATATATAGAAAGATGAATCCATTCGTTCTGGAATGACTGTCATTTTGCTATCGTCCCGCTTTTCTCCCACCTTGAGAAGCGCAACGATGTCGAAACAGTTCAAGTTAACCCCGCTCAGCCTTGGCGTACTGGCCATCCTGGGCGGCACCGCATGGCAGGCGCACGCGCAAACGCAAGCGCCCGCAGCGGCTCAGCAGGCAGCGGCCACCCCGCCAGCCGTCGTGGTCACCGGTTCGCGCATTCCCCGCGCCAGCCTGGAAGGCCCGTCTTCCGTCACCATCCTGACCGGCGATGAAATCACCAAGCAGGGCTACAAGAACGTCTTCGACGCGCTGACCAATCAAGTGCAGAACAGCGGCTTTACGCAGGGCGAAGATTACGGCAACACGTTCACGCCGTCGGCCAATACCATCAGCCTGCGCGGCCTGGGGCCGAACCACACCTTGATCCTGCTCAACGGCCGCCGCCTGGCCGACTTCCCCATCGCCTATGACGGCGCGGTCAACTTCACCAACCTGGCGAATATCCCGGCTAGCATCGTCGAGCGCATCGAGATTCTGAACGGCGGCGCTTCGGCCATCTATGGCTCGGACGCGATTGCCGGCGTGGTCAACGTGATCCTGAAAAAACAGGCGGAAGGTTTCGATATCAACGTCAAGGTCGGCGGCACCTCGCGCGGCGGCGCCGGCAACCAGCGCGTGCAGCTGACGGGCGGCGGCAATTTCGACAAACTGCATACCCTGTTCAGCGTGGAATTGAGCGAGCGCGACCCGTTGTGGAGCATGGAGCGCGACTTCATGACCAGCCGCTCGGGCGTACCGACCACGGTCGCTTCGCGCCGCGTGATGGCGTCAGGCACGTCCGGCCGCTATGTCGACCTGGGCGACACCTGCAGCCAGTTTGGCGACATGTTCGGCGGCAGTGTCAGCAAGTACACGGCGAAGAATGGCAGCTATTGCGCCAGCCCGAAAGCCCGTCCGACCTACTGGACCACGCAGACCAAAAATAGCAGCCAGAACGTGTTTGGCAGCGCCAATTACGAGCTCGATGCCGATACGACCTTGTTTGCCGACTTCCTGATCGGCAAGAACAAGACCGTCAATACGACGCGCGGCCCATCGTGGACCTCGGCCTCGCTGGGCAACGGCTACTTCCTGAACCAGAACAGCGGCGCCTACGAAGAGTGGACCCGCTTCATGTCGCCTGAGGAAATCGGCGGCGTGCAGCGCTACAAGCGCAGCTGGGATGACCAGGCCACCGCCATCTCGCTGGGCGCCAAGGGCCGCATTCCCGGCAGCGCATGGCAGTATGAAGCGAACTACAACGCGTCCGTCTACAAGAGCGAAGGCCACACGCCACGCATATTGTCGAACATCGACAGCTTCTTCCTGGGACCCAAGCTGGGCACGGATGCCAAGGGCGTGGCCATCTACGCACCGGATGCGGCGCGTCTGTCGCGCCGGCTGACGCCGGCCGAATTCGACAGCATCAGCGGCTACAGCGACAGCAAGGATAAGGCCTGGACGAATACTCTCAGCCTGGCCACGAATGGCGACCTGTTCCAGCTGCCTGCCGGCACGGCGAAGATCGCCACGATAGCCGAAGCGAGCAAGCAGGGTTTCAGCAACGAACCCGACGCGCGTATCGACCAGGGCTATTTCAATATCGCCACCGGTTCGGGCACCACGGCCGGCACCCGTTCGCGCTATGCGCTGGGCGCGGAAGTGAACCTGCCGCTGCATGAAAAGCTGATCGGCACCCTGGCCGGCCGCTATGACCGCTACAGCTTTGCCGGGCGCAAGGAAGGCAAGTTCACCTATAACGGCGGTCTGGAATTGCGCCCGGCGCCGGAGCTGCTGTTCCGCGCCAACTACGCCACCAGCTTCCGCGCGCCGGACATGAATTACATCTACCAGGCCCGCGGCAAAGGCTATTATTCGAGCACCACCGATTACTACCGTTGCGACGCTGCCGGACAGGCCATCGACGGCTGCGAATATGCGAATAAATCGCCTGGCGCCGATTATGTACAGAACGGCAGCCGCGACCTGCAGTCGGAAAAGGGCAAGTCCTTCGGCGTGGGCGCCGTCTGGTCGCCGAGTGCCAATTTCGACGTGTCGGTCGACTACTGGAACATCAAGATCGACGACCTGGTGACGAACCTGAGCGCCGACAAGCTGCTGCGCGACGAATCCGATTGCCGCCTGGGCAAGGCCGACATCGGCTCGCCGACCTGTATCGATACCCTGGGCCGCATCGAGCGCTATGCGGCCAATGCCTTGAACAAGGCGGGCGAGATCAAGACCATCACCGTCAACCCGATCAACGCAGCCAAGCAAAGCAGCAGCGGTGTCGACGTCAGCCTGAAGTATGTGCTGCGCACAACGGACTATGGCCGCTTTGCCTTCAAGGCCAACTACGCGCGGGTGCTGAGCAAGAAATCGCAGCAATTCGCCGGCGATGCAGAGACCGACGAAACCAAATCGCTGACCAACATGGATTGGCCCGACAAACTGAACCTGAGCGTCAACTGGGCGGCGGGCGACTGGTCGAATACCTTGCTGGTCAGCCGCTACGGCAAGGTGCCGAATGCCGCCGGCACCGGCTACCTGACGCCGACGGCGCTGGCCAACATCAGCACCGTCTACCGCATCAGCGACCGCGCCACCGTCTCGCTGATCGTCAATAACGTGTTCGACAAGATCAAGCGCGACACCAGCAACGGCTGGCCGTATTACCCGATCGGCAACTACAGCCCGCAAGGCCGCCAGGGATGGCTCGAATTCAACTACCACTTTGGCTCATAATTCACGCTTGTCAAAGCAAGGCCGGAGCAGCTGACGCTGTTCCGGCTTTTTTATTTTTCACGGTGCTTTTACCTGACCGCGCCTCTATAATTGCCCGCTTGTCCCCCTTGATGGAGCTCGCCTGATGCTACGCCACGCCCTGCTGTCCGCCGCCATGTTGTCCCTGTTTGCCGTCAACGCGCATGCCGCGCGCGATATGCGGCAGTTTTCCCTGAAAACGGCGGCCGAATACTCGGGTTTCCAGCAGACGGGCCGCTATGAGGAAGTGGAAGCCTTGTGCCGGCGCTTCGAGGAGCACCATCCGAAACAGGTGCGCTGCTTCGAATTTGGCCGCACGCCGGAAAACCGCCCCATGCTGGCGCTGGCCGTTTCCAACACGGGCGCGCTGACGCCGGACGTGGCCAGGCTGCGCAAGATACCGGTGCTGCTGGTACAGGGCGGCATCCATGCGGGGGAAATCGACGGCAAGGACGCGGGTTTCCTGGCCCTGCGCGAAGTATTGGAAGGCAAGGCAGCGCCTGGCGCGCTGGACAAGCAGGTGCTGCTGTTCGTGCCGGTCTTCAATGTCGACGGCCATGAGCGCTTCGGCCAGTGGAACCGGCCGAACCAGCGCGGTCCCGTGGAAATGGGCTGGCGCAGCACGGCGCAAAACTACAATCTGAACCGCGAATACATGAAGGCCGATACGCCCGAGATGCAGCACATGCTGGCGCTGGTGAACGCCTGGGATCCGCTGGCGTATGTCGACCTGCACGTCACCGATGGCGCGCAGTTCGAACCCGATATCTCGATCCAGGTCGAACCCGTGCATGCGGGCGATGCGGCCTTGCGCGTGGCGGGAACGGCGCTGCGCGACGGCGTGCTGGCCGACCTGGCAAAGCAGGGTTCCGATCCGAAGCCGTTCTACATGTCGTTTGCCGAAGAAGACAATCCGCAGTCGGGTTTTGTCGATTCGACGCCGAACCCGCGCTTTTCGCACGGCTATTTCCTGTTGCGTAACCGTTTCGGCGTGCTGGTGGAAACCCATTCGTGGAAGGACTACGCGACCCGCGTGCGCATCACGCGCAACACCATCGTTTCCCTGCTGTCGCAGATGGCGCAGCACGGCGCAGCATGGCGACAAACCGCCATGGAAGCGGACCTGCGCGCGACGCAGCTGGCCGGCAGTGTGCTACCCCTCAGCTACAGGACCACGGAGAAAAGCCGCATGATCGCGTTTCGCGGTTATGCCTATACGCGCACGCCGTCCGACGTGTCGGGCGCGCTGATGACGCGCTATGACGAAAAGACGCCGCAAATCTGGCACGTGCCGCTGCGCGACGAGATCGTGCCCGACCTGCAGGTGGCCGCGCCGAAGGCCGGCTACCTGGTGCCACGCGCGCAGGCGGCCATGGTGGGCGCCAAACTGCGCCAGCACGGCATCGTCTACCAGGAAATGCGCAGTATCGTCGCCAGGCAGAAGGTGGAAATCTTCCGCGCCACGCAGGTGAAGTTTGGCGCGCAGTCGTTCGAAGGACGCCAGACGGCGGCGGTACAGGGCGAATGGCAGAAGGAAGAGCGCCTGGTCGATGCGGGCGTGCTGTACGTGCCCGTCAACCAGCCGAAGGCGCGCATGGTGATGGCGCTGCTCGAGCCGCGCGCACCCGACTCGCTGCTGGCCTGGGGCAGCTTCAACACGGCGTTCGAGCGCAAGGAATACATGGAGGACTATGTGGCCGAGGATGTGGCGCGCGCGCAGCTGGCGGCCGACCCGGCGCTGGCAGCGCAATTCCGGCAGAAGCTGGCCGACGAACCCGCGTTTGCCAGGAATCCGCATGCGCGCCTGGAGTTTTTCGCCCGCCGCCACGCCTCGTGGGATGAGCGCTTGAACCTGTACCCGGTCATGCGCGTCGACGTGGCGCCCGCCAGTTTCATGGATTGACAAGGCTCATGATGAGCGTGACGCGGAAATGCTATTCTTTCTATCCTCCGCGTCAGCGCCCACCTGTTCCATGTATCGGTTTCCCATGACAGAAAAAAGGCAGAAAAGAATTCTCCTGTTGAGCGTCTCGGCCGGCGCCGGCCATCTGCGCGCGGCGCAAGCCATCGAGGCGTATGCCACGCAGGATGACGGCGAGGGGAGTGCCGCCATCGCCAGCCACCTCGATGTGATGGATTTCGTCACGCCCGCGTTCCGCAAGCTGTACACGGATTTTTACATCAAGCTGGTCAACAAGGCGCCCGCGCTGTGGGGCTATCTGTATCACGCCAGCCACGATGCGCCGCGCGACAGCTCGATGCAGCGTTTGCGCCGTGGCATCGAGCGCCTCAACACGCGCGCCCTGATGGCGCAGATCGCCGCCTTCCAGCCCGACGCCATCATCTGCACGCATTTCCTGCCGGCCGAACTGTTGTCGCGCGCGCTGCGCCAGGAACAGCTGGCCTGCCCCGTGTGGGTGCAGGTCACCGATTTCGATTTGCACCGCATGTGGGTGCACGAACGGATGCACGGTTATTTTGCCGCCACCGACGAGGTGGCGTTCCGCATGCGCCACGAAGGCATCCCCGCCGAGCGCATCCACGTGACGGGCATCCCCATCATGCCCGCGTTTGCACAGGTGCCCGAGCGCGTGCAGTGCGCGCAGGCATTCGGCCTCGATCCGCGGCGTACGACGATACTGTTGATGGGCGGCGGGGCAGGGCTGGGCAGCCTCGATACCGTCGCCGCGCGCCTGCTGGCGCTGCCAGGCGATTTCCAGCTGATCGTGCTGGCGGGGAAGAACGCCGCCGCGCTGGCGGCGCTGCAGGACCTGGCCGGCCAGTATCCTGGCCGCCTGCTGGCGCAAGGCTTTACCAGCGAAGTGGAGCGCCTGATGGCGTGCGCCGACCTGGTGATCACCAAGCCGGGCGGGCTGACCACCTCGGAATGCCTGGCGCTGGGCTTGCCCATGATTGTCAACGCGCCGATTCCCGGCCAGGAAGAGCGCAATGCCGACTATCTTCTGGAGCAGGGCGTGGCATTGAAAGCGTTCGATGGCGTGACCCTGGAATACCGCGTGCGCCTGTTGCTTGAGCACCCTGAACAGTTGCAAGCGATGCGCGCAAAGGCGCTGGCCCTGGGCCGCCCGCGCGCCGCTTTGGACGTGCTGGCGCTGGTGCTGGACGATGGCCGCGCTGGCGCCGTTCTTCAATAACAAGGAAGCCATGATGTTGCATGCAGTACTACTGACCCTCGCCCTGGGGCTGGCCGCCGCGCCGGCCGGGGCACAACCATCGCCGCCACGCCATCCGGACTGGGCGGCGCCGCTGCCGCAGGTGTCGAACCTGTACCAGATCACGCCGGGCCTGTACCGCAGCGCCATGCTTGACAGTGCCGACGTGGCCCAGCTGCAGGCGCTGGGTGTGAAGACCGTGATCAGCCTGCGCTCCTTCCACTCCGATACGCAAGTGCTCGATGGCAGCGGCATCCGCGCCATCCGCATTCCCATCAATACCTGGGCCATCGGCGACCGGCATGTGATAGAGACCATGCGTGCCATCCGCGCCGCCGGGCAGGATGGGCCCGTGCTGCTGCACTGCCTGCACGGCGCCGACCGCACGGGCATGATGGCCGCCATGTATCGCATGCTGTACCAGGGCTGGCCGCGCGAGAAGGCGATCGATGAGCTGAAAAATGGCGGTTACGGCTACCACGCCGTGTGGAAAAACATCGAACGCTATCTGTCGCGCGTGAATCTCGACGAACTGCGCGCGCGCATCGACTCTCCGCAGCCTTGACCCCCGCCGGCGCGCCACTTCAGGCATGATTGCGATTCCAATCACGTTTTTCCGGAATCCGCATGGAACACCACAGCTTTCTCATTAACATACTGTTTTACCTGGTGGCGGCTATCATCATGGTGCCGCTGGCCAAGCGCCTGGGCATGGGCGCCGTGCTGGGCTACCTGGTGGCCGGCGTCGTCATCGGTCCGTGGGGCCTGGGCCTGATCAAGAATGTCGAGGTGATCCTCAGCTTTTCCGAATTCGGCGTGGTGCTGCTGCTGTTTTTGATCGGCCTGGAGCTCGAGCCGAAGCGTTTGTGGCTGTTGCGCCGCCCGATTTTCGGCTGGGGCGGGGCACAGGTGGGTGTGGTCAGCGCGGGGCTGTGCGCCGTGGCCATGGCCTTTGGCGTGGACTGGCGCACGGCGCTGGTCGGTGCGCTGGGACTGTCGCTGTCGTCGACGGCCATCGTGCTGGCCACCCTGGGCGAACGAAAATTGATGAGCACGCCGGCCGGTTCCGCCGGCTTTTCCATTTTGCTGTTCCAGGATATCGCCGCCATTCCCATGATCGCGCTGGTGCCGCTGCTCGGTGGCCTGGTCACGCACAGCGGTGAGCCGGGCTGGCTGCGCGTGGCCAAGCTGGCCGCCGTGCTGGCGGCGCTGGTGATCGGCGGGCGCTTCCTCGTCAACCCCATCCTGCGCTTCATCGCCAAGACGGACTTGCGCGAAATCTTCACGGCCTTTGCCCTGCTGCTGGTGATCGCCATTTGCGTGCTGATGGAATCGGTGGGCTTGTCGATGGCGCTGGGCACCTTCATGGCCGGCGTGCTGCTGGCCGATTCCGAATACCGCCATGAGCTCATTTCCGACCTGGAGCCGTTCAAGGGGCTGTTATTGGGCCTGTTTTTCATCGCCGTGGGCATGTCCGTCGATTTTGGCGTGCTGCGCGCCCAGCCCTTGCTGATCCTGGCCCTGGTGGCGGGCCTGCTGGCGGTGAAAATCGCCTTGCTTTATATGTTGTCGAAGTTTGTCGACATTCCCCGCGGCCAGCAGCTGTTCTTTGCGCTGCTGCTGTCGCAAGGGGGCGAATTCGCCTTCGTCGTGTTTGCCGCCGCCGAAGCCGCGCACGTGTTTGCGCCGCAGACGGCCGCGCTGCTGGTCGTGGTGGTGACCCTGTCGATGGTGGCCACGCCCTTGCTGCTGCTGGCGCACGACAAGTTCGTCGCGCCGCGCCTGCAAGGCGACAAGAAGCGCCGTCCCGACGACCATATCGAGGCGCAGGACAACCCCATCGTCATTGCCGGCTTTGGCCGTTTCGGCCAGATCATCGGCCGCCTGCTGGCGGCCAATAAAATCGGCGTGACGGTGCTTGACCACGACCCGGACCAGATCGAGCTGCTGCGCAAGTTCGGCTTCAAGGTATTTTATGGCGACGCCACGCGCGTGGATTTATTGGTGGCGGCCGGCATCGAGAAGGCGAAGGCGCTGGTGATCGCCATCGACAATGTGGACGACAGCCTGGCCCTGGTCGACGCCGTGCGCCTGCGCCTGCCCGAACTGACGATCCTGGCGCGCGCGCGCAACGTCACGCATTACTATGAATTGATGAAGCGCGGCGTGAGCATCATCGAGCGCGAAACCTTTGCCGCAGCCCTGCTGCTGGGCGAGCAGACCTTGCAGCAGGTGGGCTTCAGCGCGGAACGCGCGCAGCGCGCGGCCGGCATCTTCCGTGCACATAACCTCAAGACCCTGCTGGAAGTGGCGCCGCACTTCCAGGACCAGCAAAAAGTCATGTCCCTCACGCGCCAGGCGCGCGAAGAGCTGGAAGACATGTTCGAGAGCGATGCGGCGGCGTTTGCGGCGGCGGAAGTAGAGAATGGTAGGTCGGATTAGCGCGCAAGCGCGTAATCCGACAACATTGTTGGCGCTGAACGTGGTGGTGTCGGCTTACGCGCTTTGCGCTAAGCCGACCTACGGCTTATTTCCCCCGCTTCGCTTCAATCGCCTCGATCTGGTCCATGATGCCGTTCATGCGCGCCACCAGCGCCTGGTATGGTTTCGGCGAGGCCAGGTCGACACCGGCCGCCTTCACCAGCTCATACGGGTAGGCCGAGCCGCCGGAACTGAGCATCTTCAGGTAGGCGGCCAGCGCGCCCGGTTCCTTGTCGAGGATGCGCTGCGCGAAATCCTGCGCCGCCGCGATCGAGGTGGCGTACTGGAACACGTAGTAGCCGTGATAAAAATGCGGCACATACGCCCATTCCAGCGCGTAGGCGGGATCGATGCGCATGACGCCCTGCGCTTCGCCGTGGTAGCGCTTAAGGATGCCGGCATAGATGGCCGTCATCTGCTCGCCCGTCAGCGATTCTCCTTGATCCACCTTGCCGTGGATGGCCGCTTCGAATTCGGCGAACATGGCCTGGCGGAAGAAGGTGCCGCGCAGGTTTTCCAGCGCCGCGCCCAGGTACAGCAGGCGTTCGTCGTCGTCCCTGGCCTGTTTCAGGCGCGCGTCGAGCAGCAGCGCTTCGTTCGTCGTCGAGGCGATTTCCGCGACAAAGATGCTGTACGGCGCATAGATCGATGGCTGCGCCTTGTTGGCCAGCACCGAGTGCATGGCGTGGCCCCATTCGTGCGTCAGGGTGCTGACGGCTTCGTAATTGTCCGTGTAGTTGAGCAGCACGAACGGGTGGACGTCATACGCGTCGCCATTCATGTAGGCGCCCGCCACCTTGCGCGGGCGCGGGTACACATCCATCCAGCGCGCCTCCACGGCGGCGGTGAGCGCCTTGACGTAGTCGGGACCCAGCGGCGCGACGGAGTCCAGCATCATCTGCTTGCCCTCGGCCAGCGGGAACGTGCGTTCGCTTTTCAGCAGCGGCGCATAGATGTCGTAGTAAGCGAGATCCTTGACGCCCAGCATGCGCGCGCGCAGCTTGAAGTAGCGGTGCAAGGTGGGCAGGTTGGCGTTGGTTTGCGCGATCAGGGTCTGGTAGACGGCCGGCGGCAAATGGTCGGCGTCCAGCGCGGCGCTTTGCGAATCGGTGTAATGGCGCACCTTCGCATACGCGGCATCTGTTTTGAGCTGGCCGTACAGGGTTTCGCCGAACGTGCGTTCATACTCTTTCCACTTGCCGAAGAAGGCGTCGAACACCAGCTTGCGGTCGGCGCGCCGGTCGTCGCCGCGGTATTTGGTGTACGCCGCCTGGTCGAGCCGTACTTGCGTGCCGTCCGACAGTTTCACGGTCGGCCAGGGGATTTCCGCATTGGCCAGGGTACGGTAGACGTTGGCGGCCGAGCTTGTCGCCAGGCCGAACTGCGCCACCAGCTGTTCGCCGGCCGCGTCGAGCGTGTGCGGCGCGCTGCGCAGCATGTTACTCAATTGAAAACGGTACAGCTGCAAGCCTTGGTTCTTGGCCAGCATGGCATCGATGCGTTTGGCGCCCAGGGCGAGGATTTCCGGCTGCAAAAAGGTCGTCGCCTGGGTGAAGTCGTTGCCCAGCAGGGCGGCGCGCTGATTCAGCTGGTTACCCTTGCTGTCGCCCGTGTCCTGGTCGTAGTACTGCGCTGCATACGTGGTCAGCGTGTTGACGCGCTTGCGCGCATCGGCGACCAAGTCCAGGCAGCTTTTCAGGCGGGCCGGCGAGGCTTTCAATTGCCCCTTGCAGGCGCCCAGTTGCTGCAGCTGGGCCGACAGCTTTTTCGCGTCGGCATCGAAGGCGGCATCGTTTTGATACAGCGCCGTCAAATCCCAGCGGTCGGCCTGGCGGTCGGTAGGAGTGGCAGAGGCGGCGCCGAGGCCGAGGGCCAGCAGGGAGAACAGCAGGGGGCGCTTGAGCGCGGATGGCGTCATGGTTCATTCCAGTGAGGTTGTCGGAAGAATGCGTGCTGACCGCCGGGCAGGAATGCGCGCGTGACACATCGCGTACCGGCAGAGCTGACTACGGTACATCAAATGGACGCAGGGGGAAAGAGGAGGGATGCCGCCACCTGGACGGTGGCGGCGAAAACAACAGGACTTACAGCGCTTGCAGCGGGATCGTGCCGAACGTGGTCGGCGTCGAGCACGGCTCTTCGTCGAAGGCGATGTCGCCCATCGGGTTGGCCAGGCCATCGGCCTTCAAATCCTTGAAGCCGAACAGTTTCGGGTCCATCAGGTGCGACGGCGCCACGTTCGACAGCGCCGAGAAGATGCTTTCCACGCGGCCGGGGAATTTCTTGTCCCATTCGCGCATCAAACCCTTGATCTGCTTGCGCTGCAGGTTTTCCTGCGAACCGCACAGGTCGCATGGGATGATGGGGAAGCCCTTGACTTCCGCATAGCGCTGCGTGTCTTCTTCCTTCACGTACGCCATCGGGCGGATGACGATGTGCTTGCCGTCGTCCGATTGCAGCTTGGCCGGCATGCCCTTCAGTTTACCGCCGAAGAACATATTCAGGAAGAACGTTTCCAGGATGTCATCGCGATGGTGGCCCAGGGCGATCTTGTTGGCGCCCAGCTCGTCGGCCACGCGGTACAGGATGCCGCGGCGCAGGCGCGAGCACAGCGAGCAGGTGGTCTTGCCTTCCGGGATCAGGCGCTTGACGATGCTGTAGGTATCCTGGTTTTCGATGTGGAAGGCCACGCCCAGTTCCGTCAGGTAGGCGGGCAGGATTTCCGGTGGGAAGTTCGGCTGCTTCTGGTCTAGGTTGACGGCGACGATATCAAAATGAATCGGCGCGCGTTCGCGCAAGGTCATCAGGATGTCCAGCAGCGCGTAGCTATCCTTGCCGCCGGACAGGCACACCATCACCTTGTCGCCGTCTTCGATCATATTGAAGTCGCCGATGGCTTGCCCCACCAGGCGGCACAAGCGCTTGTGCAGCTTGTTGTTTTCCAGAGCGATCTTTTCCGCCTTCTTGCGCGCCAGTTTTTGCGCTTCCACATTGGCCGGGAATTCCACGGCCGTGGTCGTCGTTTCCATCACTGCGGCATTGCTCATGTTGTTCATGCTTCATCCTTGATCTTGAATACTTCCACGCCCACGCCTTCGCAGTCGGGATACACGTCCGGCTTCATGCTCGACACGCGCGCGGCGCGCACGCGCGGGTGCGCCAGCATGGCGGCGAGTACGTCGTCGACCAGGCTTTCCTGCAGCTGCACGTGGCCTTGCGCCATGCGCTTGGCGATGGTTTCGCGCATGAAGTCGTAGTCGACCACTTCTTCCAGTTGGTCATCCTTGGGCGTCGACAGGGCCAGGGGAATGTACAGGTCGACGTTGATGAGGACGCGCTGCTCGCCCTTTTTCTCGAAGTCGTAGACGCCGATGTTGATGAGGATTTCGTAATTGCGCAGGAACAGGCGGCGGCAATCGGCCAGGCGAGGGTGGTACAGGGCGGACGACATAGTTTTACCTTTTAGGGAATGCTGGAATGCTGGTTGTTTGGTATTGCTGCTGATTATTTGGTCAAAAACATGACGTCGCGCGGCAAACCGATCAAATGCTGGCCGCCATCGACCAGCAGGGTCGTGCCCGTCAGCGCGCGCGCGCCGGCCACGTAACAGACGCAGTCGGCCACATCCTCGGGCGTGCTGGAGCGTCCCAGCGGCGTGTTTTCATGCGCCTTGGCAAAGTTCGCTGCCGTCTGCTCGCCGGAGACCATGGTGATGCCGGGGGCAATGCCCACTACGCGCACTTTTGGCGCCAGCGCCTGGGCCAGCATGGTGGTCGCCGACAGCAGCGCCGCCTTGGACAGGGTGTACGACAAAAAATCAGGATTGAGATTGTACAGTTTTTGATCGAGCAAGTTGATGACCACGGCTTGCTCGCCTGCCGGGGTGGCCTGGTACAGCGCCTGCGCCAGCAGGATGGGGGCGGCCAGGTTGGCGTGCATGTGGGCGTCGAGCGCCGTGACGGAAAAATCGCCCGCATTGTCGTATTCAAACAACGATGCGTTGTTGACCACGCAAGTAACCGGCCCCAGCGCCGCCTGCGCCTGCGGCAATAGCTGGCGCACGGCGTCTTCCTGCGCCAGGTCGCAGGGGAACGCTTGCGCGCGGCGGCCCAGCGCGGCGATTTCCGCCACCAGGCTGAGGGCTTCCTCGCGCGAGTGGCGGTAGTGGACGGCGATATCCCAGCCGTCGCGCGCCAGGCCCAGCGCGATGGCGCGGCCGATGCGGCGCGCCGCGCCCGTGACGAGGGCGACGCGGGGAGTGCTGTCGAATGGCGTTGTCGTTGCTTCTGTCATGTCTTTGCTATGGTTGAGATATTCGGTGGATGCCACACTGGCGGCATGCGCCGTCGATTCGCTACAATGCGGGTATGTCTCTTCCCGTACCCGATAGCGACGCGCTGGCCGCGTCCCATGCCTTGCAGCACCAGATTGCCGCCGAAATCGCGCGCAATGATGGCGCCATTCCCTTTGCCCGCTTCATGGAGCTGGCGCTGTATGCGCCTGACCTCGGCTATTACAGCGGCGGCGCCGCCAAGCTGGGAAAAGATGGCGATTTTACAACCGCGCCGGAGATCTCTCCCCTGTTCGGCGCCACCCTGGCCCATGTGGCAGCCGCTATTATGGCGCAAACGGCCCCGCGCATCCTCGAATTCGGCGCCGGCACGGGCAAGCTGGCCTGCGACATCCTGACGGAAGCGGCCAGCGCCGGCATCCATGTGGAACAGTATGCGATCGTCGAGTTATCCGGCGAATTGCGCGCGCGCCAGGAACTGGCGCTGGCCGCCTTCCCGCAAGTGGTGTGGTTCGACGGCTTTCCCGACGCTTTTGAAGGCGCCGTGTTCGGCAATGAGGTGCTGGACGCCATGCCCGTCAACCTGATCAGCAAGACACCCGCCGGCTGGTGCGAGCTCGATGTCAGCATCGCCGATGGCCAGTTCGTGTTTGTCGAGCGCCCGGCCGGTGCCGACGTGGCCGCGCAGATCGCCGCCCAGGTGCCCGAGGCCGATGCCTTGCCGGTCGGCTATGTCAGCGAAATCCACGGCGTCGCCTGCGGCTTCATGCGCTCGCTGGCGCGCATGCTGAGCAATGGCAAGGGCGGCGCGGCCGTGCTGTTCGATTATGGCTTCCCTGCGCACGAGTATTACCTGGACTTGCGCGCCACGGGCACCCTGATGTGCCATTACCGCCACCACGCCCATGCGGAACCGTTTTATCTGCCCGGCTTGCAAGACATCACGGCCCACGTCGACTTCACGGCCATGGCGGTGGCGGCGCAGGACGCCGGCCTCGATGTGCTCGCGTACATGAACCAGGCGTCCTTCCTGCTGGGCGCTGGCATCGGCGACTTGCTGCTACGTACCGATCCTGAACAGGTCAAAACGTACTTGCCGCAGGCCAGCGCCGTGCACAAGCTGGTCTCGCCGGCCGAGATGGGGGAATTGTTCAAGGTGCTGGCGGTGGGGCACTGTGTGGAGTTGCCGGAAGCGCTGTTGTCCGCTGACCGCAGTCATCGCCTGTAAGCGCTGCAATATCAAGGCAGGGCAGTGTCGCCCTGCAATTTCCTGTCCGCTGGTGGTTATTAACTTGTCATATCGTATATGATGACCGACACAGCACGGTTCCATCCTGCAAGAACCCGTCGCCGCGCACCGATTTCAAGATAGAACGATGGGAAAGATACATACACACTATGACAACCTGAAGGTGGCGCGCCTGGCGCCGCAGGAAGTCATACGTGCCGCGTACAAAGCCCTCAGCCAGAAATACCACCCTGACAAGAATCCCGGCGACGAAAAGGCCGCCCGCATCATGGCGATCCTCAACAGCGCCTATGGCACCTTGTCCGATCCGCAACGCCGCAGGGAACACGACGAGTGGATCGCTGCCGAGGAGTGGGAAATCGAATGGCTGGAAAGCACCCATCACGAAGAAGGCAAGGGCCGCGATGGCCGCGCGAAAGGCCATGCCCAGTCGCATGAGCACGCCTGGGCGCAGGATGTGCCGCCATCCAGGGGCAAGCCGCGACGCGGCCTGCAGCCCGTCTGGCGCAACTGGCGCTGGTGGCTGAGTCTGCTTGTCTGCCTGTTGCTGGGCTGGTTGGGCGCCTTGCTGATGCTCGATACCTCCCAGCCCGTGCCGGCCGCGCTGGCATCGGCCTGGAGCGGGCTGGCCCGCGATGGCGCCCAGCCGCATGCGCCAGCGGCCAGCGCCGCGCCGCCGTCATCGAAAGGCGAGGCCGTGGCAGTCGACAGCTGGGCCGTGGGCAAACCGTATGCACCGGAACCCCCGGAAGCGAAGACGCCCGAGATCCGCGTGCTGGCCGTTTCCCAGCTGAGCTTGAAAGCCATCCAGCCCGCCTGCGATGGCACAGGCAAGGCCGAGTCGGCAGCGCTGGTGGCGCCGAATGGCGAGCCCTGGCCGACGCATTCCGGCTATGTCGATGGATTCCTGATCGGCAACAAGGGCGAAGACCTGGTCATCAGCATCGACAACAGCCACAATGCCGCGCCCATGTTCGTCAAACTGTATGACACGGAGCGGCGCTCGAACGTGCGCTATCTGTACATCCTCGCGAACGACAAACTGCTGGTGGAACAGCTCAGCGCTGGCAAGTATGAAGTGCGCTACCAGGCAGTCGGGCCGGGCCAGGACAATTGTGGCGGCAGCACGCGTGGCGGCGCATCGGTGCCGGCGCCGGTCGTTGGCGAAGAGAGCGCGAAGAATCCTGTTGTAAGCAGCATCTAATCTGATTATGCTTGATATGCGTCAACGCAGCGTCCACATCGACCTTATCCATTAGGAGTATTCATGACCGACCTCACAGCCGATGCAGATGATAACTGGCTGCTCGACGAAGATGAGCCGGTGGCCAGTCCTGCCGGGCTGGCCGCGCCCGACCAGCGCCTGTGGCGTGTCCTGATCGTCGATGATGATGTCGATGTGCATGCGGTCACGCGGCTGGCGCTGCGCAATGTCAGTTTCAAGGGCCGCGAACTGGAGCTGTTCTCCGCCTATAGCGGCCGCGAAGCGTATGACATCTTGCGCGACACGCCCGATATCGCGCTGGTGCTGCTCGACGTGGTGATGGAAACGGATGATGCCGGCCTGATCCTCGCCAAGCGCATCCGCGCCGACCTGAACAACGCCATCGTGCGCGTCGTGCTGCGCACCGGCCAGCCGGGCCAGGCGCCCGAGCAGCGCGTCATCATCGAATACGACATCAACGATTACAAGGCCAAGACGGAACTGACGACGCAGAAGCTGTTTACCACCGTCATCTCGGCCCTGCGTGCCTACGAGAGCCTGATGATGCTCGAGCGCAGCCGCATCGGCCTGGGCAAGATCCTCGCCGGCGCCACCAATCTGTACCAGATCCATTCGCTGCGCGAATTCGCTTCCGGCGTGCTGAACCAGGTCAGCGCCATCCTCGACGTGGGGGCCGACGGCGTGCTGTGTCTGATGCAGGGCGGCGCCGGGCGGCCCGAGGTGGTCGCCGCCACGGGCACCTATGCCATGCTGGCCGAGTCGGAAGCCATGCCGGCCGAGCATGCGCTCACCGCCACCATCGCCAAGGCGTTTGCGGAAAAGCGCAGCCAGTTCGAGCATCCGGCCAATGTGCTGTTCATCCACACGGAAGGCAACCGCGAGCTGGCCATCTCCGTCACGCCGCCGTGGCCGCTGGCGCAGATCCAGCGCGACTTGCTGGAAGTATTTTGTCAGCGCATCGCCGCCGCCTTCGACAACCTGTACATGTTCGGCCAGCTGCGCAAGGCGCAGGAAGCGACCGTGGTGGCGCTGGCCGACCTGGCCGAGTTTCGCGACAGCGACACGGGCGGCCATGTGCGGCGCGTGCAGCTGCTGTCCGAGGCGATCGCGCGGCGCATGCAGCAGCGCGCCGTGTACCCGGATGAGCTGACGCCGCAGCTGCTCGACATGATCGGCCTGGCCAGCATCTTGCACGACGTGGGCAAGGTGGCCACGCCGGACGCCGTGCTGCTCAAGCCGGGCAAGCATACGGACGAGGAACGCACACAAATGCAGCTGCATGCCAGCGTCGGGCGCACCATCCTCGAGCGGGCCGCCAACATGGTCGACGGCGTCAGCTACCTCACGTATGGCGCGCAGATCGCCGGCGGCCACCACGAACACTTCGATGGTGCCGGCTACCCGAATGGCCTTGTGGGACGCGATATTCCCGTGGCCGCGCGCATCGTTGCCGTGGTCGATGTCTTCGATGCCTTGCTGCACGAGCGGCCCTACAAGGAGCCGTGGCCGTATCCGCAGGTGCGCGAATACATCGAACAGCGCAGCGGCAGCCAGTTCGATCCGGAAGTGGTGACGGCGCTGCTGGATCTGATCGACCACGAGCCGCAACTGTGGCATCCGGAGCGCGCCACCACCTGAGTTGGCGTTTTTCGGCAGCACACCATTCCCTTGCGCGCGGCGCCGTCATATACTCGGCTGCCTCATGCTGGCTGGCGCCACGCACCAGTGTGGCGCGCCGCGGAGTTTTCGGACATTACGACATGAAAGAACTCAAGGGCCTCAGCGCACTGATCATCGAGCCGCATCCGGGCATGCGCGCCAGCCTGCACAATATGCTCAACCTGTGCGGCCTGGCGAAGATCGATGACGCGGCCAGCTCGGGCCAGGCGATCCGCATGCTGGGCAGCAAAGCGTATGATTTGATCCTGTGCGAATACGACCTCGACGGCGGGCAGGATGGCCAGCAGATGCTGGAAGACTTGCGCCATCACAAATTGATGCATGCGTCGACCATGTTCTTCATGGTCACGGGCGAAGGCAGCTTTGCCAAGGTAGTCAGCGCCGTCGAGCTGCTACCCACCGATTACATCCTCAAGCCCTTCACCGCTGAGAACATGCTCGAGCGCATCGGCCGCGCGCTCGACAAGCGCAATGCCTTCGTGCCCGTGTATGCACTGATCGACGTAGGCAATGAGCGCGCGGCGATTGCCGCCTGCGCCGAGGGCGCCAGCCTGTATCCCCGCTACGCCACCGATTTCCTGCGCCTGCGCGCGGAATTGCATTTGCTGCTGGGTGAGGCGGCCGACGCCGAGCCGATCTACGCAGCCCTATACCAAGCCAAGTCCATCGGCTGGGCGCGCCTGGGGCAGGCCAAGACGCAATTCCTGCTGGGCGAGTACGCAGCGGCGCAGGGTACGCTGGAAGGGTTGCTGGAAAACAATAAGCGTTTTCTCGACGCGTATGACTGGCTGGCGCGCACGCACTTGGCGCAAGGCAAGCCGGAACTGGCGCAGGCGGCCCTGAGCGAGGCGGTGGCCCTGTCGCCGCATGCCGTGCGCCGCTTGCGCCGGCTGGGCGAGGCGGCCCTGGCGGCCGACGATATCGAGATGGCGGAAAAAGCCCTGAAGCTGGTGGTCAGCAAGGCCAAGTATTCGGAGTTCCGCGACCCGGAAGACCATGTGCGCCTGGTGCAGACCCTGGTGCGCAAGGGCGACCCGCTACAGGTGGGCGCCGTGATCCGCGACCTCGACAAGTCGATGGGCGGACAAAAGAATGCGGAGCTGTGCAGCGCCCTGTGCAGCGCCATGCTGCATGCGCATACGGGCAACGCCGAACGCCTGCAGCAATCGCTCGATGCCGCCCTGGCCGCCAACCGGCATAGCGTGGGCAGCTCGAATACGCTGAAAACGGAGCTCGCGCGCCACTGCCTGGCGCACGGGCGCGAAGAGGGCGCGGCCGAGGTGATGCGTGAAGTCATGCGCAATGCGCCCGACAGCGCGGCCATGACGCGCGCCATGGCCGTGTTCGAGCTGGCGGGGCGCGAGGAGTTGGCCAAGGCGCTGGCGCGGCAAAGCCGCCAGGAAGTGGCCGATATGGTGGCCGCGGGCGCCGCCAGGGCGGGAGAAGGCGATTTCCGCGGCGCCGTCAATCTGATGGGCGAAGCCGTCACGCGCCTGCCCGACAATCCGCAAGTGGTGTTCAATGCGGCCGTGGCGGTACTGAAATGCCTGGAACACGAAGGCTGGGATGAGCGCATGGGGCAGCAGGCGCTGACGTTTATTGCCGGTGTGCGCCGTCTGGACCCACGCAACCCCAAATTGCCCGTGCTATCGGGCTTGCATCAGCAGTTGTTGCGTAAATATAAGCCCCTTGGCAACTCCTGGATGCATCCGCCTGACGCCCGGTGACAGGGAGAAATATGGGGCGAATGACGGAAACATGCGGCTTGCAGCCGGGGGTGATAAAAAAATGCGAAAAAAAGTCGACTTTTTCGCGCCAACCCTTGCACATTCTCAAATCGGGAGCTTATAATCACGCCCCGAAGCAGCCAACTTCTTCTTTATACGCAAATGCAGCAGTCAGGCATCAGTAAATAAGGTTGACAGTTGTGAGTAGATGCTTCATACTCTGCGGTTCCCGCGGAGGGGTGGCCGAGTGGTTAAAGGCGACAGACTGTAAATCTGTTCTCTATGAGTACGCTGGTTCGAATCCAGCCCCCTCCACCAAGTTTTTGCAAGGAAAACTGGGTAGTAGCAAAGTAATAGCAAGTAAGTGAAGAAAAGTGAACGATACCTCGCGGGTGTAGCTCAATGGTAGAGCAGAAGCCTTCCAAGCTTACGACGAGGGTTCGATTCCCTTCACCCGCTCCAGTTTCCGTTCAGATGCTTGATGCATCGCATGCAACAAATTACAGCCCTTGTAGCTCAGTGGTAGAGCACTCCCTTGGTAAGGGAGAGGCCACGTGTTCGATCCACGTCAAGGGCACCAGAATTCGCAGCAGGCAGCACAGAAGCAATTCAAACCAGACCGTCGGGCGTGTGCCTGAGCAATCTAATCAAATCATTAGGAGTTCAAAATGGCAAAAGGTAAATTCGAACGGACCAAGCCGCACGTCAACGTCGGCACCATCGGCCACGTCGACCACGGTAAAACCACGCTGACCGCTGCAATCGCAACGGTTCTGTCGAAGAAATTCGGCGGCGAAGCTAAAGCATACGACCAGATCGATGCAGCACCAGAAGAAAAAGCGCGCGGTATCACGATTAACACCGCCCACGTCGAGTACGAAACGGCAGCGCGTCACTACGCGCACGTTGACTGCCCAGGCCACGCCGATTACATCAAAAACATGATTACCGGTGCCGCGCAGATGGACGGCGCGATCCTGGTATGCTCCGCAGCTGACGGCCCAATGCCACAGACCCGCGAACACATCCTGCTGGCTCGCCAAGTTGGCGTTCCATACATCATCGTGTTCCTGAACAAGTGCGACCTGGTCGACGACGCAGAGCTGCTGGAACTGGTTGAAATGGAAGTGCGCGAGCTGTTGTCGAAGTATGAGTTCCCTGGCGACGACGTACCTATCATCAAAGGTTCGGCACGTATGGCGCTGGAAGGCAAAGAAGGCGAAATGGGCGTGGATGCAGTGTTGCGTCTGGCCGATGCCCTCGATTCGTACATCCCAACGCCAGAGCGCGCTGTTGACGGTGCTTTCCTGATGCCAGTGGAAGACGTATTCTCGATCTCGGGTCGCGGTACCGTTGTGACCGGTCGTATCGAGCGCGGCATTGTTAAAGTCGGCGAAGAGATCGAAATCGTTGGTATTATCGATACCGTCAAAACGACTTGCACCGGCGTGGAAATGTTCCGCAAACTGCTGGATCAAGGTCAAGCAGGCGACAACGTTGGTCTGCTGCTGCGCGGCACCAAGCGTGAAGACGTGCAACGTGGTCAAGTTCTGGCTAAGCCAGGCTCGATCAAGCCGCATGCGCACTTCACCGGCGAGATCTATGTTCTGTCGAAAGACGAAGGCGGCCGTCATACGCCATTCTTCAACAACTATCGTCCACAGTTCTACTTCCGCACAACGGACGTGACTGGTTCGATCGAGTTGCCAGCAGACAAAGAAATGGTTATGCCAGGCGATAACGTGTCGATCACCGTCAAGCTGATCAACCCGATCGCAATGGAAGAAGGTCTGCGCTTCGCTATCCGTGAAGGCGGTCGTACCGTCGGCGCCGGCGTGGTTGCAAAAATCCTCGCATAAGGAAATGTTATGCTTCCACCTGGGGCGTCCTGGGTGGTAGAATAGCACTCCTCGAAAGTTTTACGTAGGGACGTAGCTCAATTGGCAGAGCGTCGGTCTCCAAAACCGAAGGTTGGGGGTTCGATGCCCTCCGTCCCTGCCACCGTCAAGGTGCAGGGCACCGAAAGTAGAAAAATGTCAAATCAATCCGTGCAAACCGTTAGCACGTCGAGTGACAAGATAAAAGTCGCGCTGGCAATAGTGGCTGCGATTGCAGGAGTAGTCGGGTTTTATTACCTGGCAGGCCAACCAGCTCTGGTGCGTGCAAGCGCGCTTGTGGCTGGTTTGGTTATTGCTGTTGCGCTCTTGTATGTCTCGACGACCGGCCGTGAATTTCTCAATTTCGCCAAAGAAGCTGTGCGCGAAACCAAGAAAGTCGTTTGGCCTACCCGCAAAGAAGCCACGCAGATTACTGCGATCGTGTTTGCCTTTGTGCTGGTCATGGCGATTTTCCTGTGGGGCACGGATAAATTGCTCGAGTTTTTGTTGTATGACGTAATTCTGGGTTGGAAAAAATAATGAGCGAAAATGTGCATGATGAAGCAGCGGACGAGTCCGTTCCGGGCGACGCTCCGGTAGCGGACACTGGTGCAGCGCTGAGCGTGCCAGTCAGCAGCAAGCGCTGGTATGTCGTGCATGCTTATTCCGGCATGGAAAAAAGCGTCATGCGCGCACTGACCGAGCGCATCGAGCGCGCGGGCATGCAAGACCAGTTCGGCCAGATCCTGGTGCCGATCGAAGAAGTGGTCGAAGTCAAGAATGGTGTGAAGTCCGTCACCGAACGTCGTTTCTATCCTGGCTATGTGCTGGTTGAAATGGAAATGACGGACGAGAGCTGGCACTTGGTCAAGAACACCAGCAAGGTTACCGGTTTCATTGGTGGCAAGTCGAACAAGCCGACGCCGATCTCCGCGCGCGAAATCGACGGCATTATGAAGCAGATGCAGGAAGGTGTTGAAAAGCCCCGTCCAAAAACCTTGTACGAGGTGGGCGAGCAAGTGCGTATCAAGGATGGTCCGTTCACCGATTTCAACGGCAATGTCGAAGAAGTCAATTACGAGAAATCCAAAGTACGCGTCTCGGTCACCATCTTCGGCCGCGCTACCCCGGTAGAGCTCGAATTCGGCCAGGTCGAAAAAGTTTAAGTATTATCAAGCGCCACCAGGAGCGTCACAGCAGTCTCAGTGAAATCCGGTCAGAGGAGCCCCGCCAGGGTAGGATCGGCGGGGCGCTACTACTCAATCCAAGATAGGAGCCATCATGGCAAAGAAAATCATTGGTTTTATCAAGCTGCAAGTACCAGCTGGTAAAGCAAACCCATCCCCACCAATCGGTCCAGCTCTGGGTCAACGTGGTCTGAACATCATGGAATTCTGCAAAGCCTTCAATGCACAGACCCAAGGTCTGGAAGCAGGCATGCCGATTCCAGTCGTGATCACCGCGTTTGCGGACAAGTCCTTCACGTTCGTGATGAAGACGCCTCCAGCAACCTACCTGATCAAAAAAGCTGCTGCGATCACCAAAGGTTCGCCGAAGCCACATACCGACAAAGTCGGTACGCTGACCCGCGCACAAGCTGAAGAAATCGCTAAATTGAAAACCCCTGATCTGACCGCTGCCGACATGGATGCTGCTGTACGCACCATCGCTGGTTCCGCTCGTTCGATTGGTATCACGGTGGAAGGTGTTGTATAATGGCTAAGTTATCCAAACGTATCAAGGCTTTGAAAGCCAAAGTCGACCGTACCAAAGTGTACGCTTTCGACAACGCTGTCGCTCTGATCAAAGAGTGCGCAACGGCCAAGTTCAATGAATCGATCGACGTATCGGTACAACTGGGTGTTGATCCTAAGAAATCCGACCAAGTGGTGCGCGGCTCCGTCGTGCTGCCAGCTGGTACCGGCAAAACCGTACGCGTGGCAGTCTTCGCGTCGGGCGAAAAAGCAGAAGCTGCTAAAGCAGCTGGCGCCGACATCGTTGGTATGGAAGACCTGGCTGAGCGTATCAAAGCCGGCGACATGCCTTTCGATATCGTTATCGCTTCGCCAGATACCATGCGTATCGTTGGTACCCTGGGTCAGATCCTGGGCCCACGCGGCATGATGCCTAACCCGAAAGTTGGCACTGTTACTCCTGACGTCGCTACCGCCGTGAAAAACGCGAAAGCCGGTCAAGTTCAGTACCGTACCGACAAATCCGGTATCATCCACGCTACCATCGGCCGTAAATCGTTCGCTGACGCAGATCTGAAATCGAATCTGGTCGCACTGATCGACGCACTGAACAAAGCCAAGCCAGCATCGAGCAAAGGCGTGTACCTGCGCAAAGTTTCGCTGTCGTCGACCATGGGCGCTGGCGTCCGTGTTGACCAGACTAGCCTGGCAGCTTAAGTAAAGAATCAAGTCCTGTGGCGCCTGCGGGCGCTGCGGGCGCATCTTTGGGCTGTCTGTCCGGTGTTCGCACCAGGCAGGCAGACAATCAAAGACCGTTGGGCCGACTGTGATCGCACATGCAGAAGGTTAATAGGCTTGCCGGCAACGGCAAGTGCCCAACGCAGATGGTGTACCCGAACAAGTTTTGTAGTCCTCATGCTGCGTGAATCCATCCGCTCAGTTTAGTACTTCTTGACTTCGGACGCCGTGTTCGAACCGATGCAAGGCGCTCAACCACTCGGTTGTGATTGCCGAACATCATTTAAGGAGGTTGACCGTGAGTCTCAATCTGAATGACAAAAAGGCCGTCGTCGCCGAAGTTTCCGCACAAGTAGCAAATGCGCAAACGATCGTCGTGGCCGAATATCGTGGCATCCAGGTTGGTCACTTGACGCAACTGCGTGCTAAAGCGCGTGCCCAAGGCGTGTACCTGCGTGTGTTGAAAAACACTCTGGCTCGTCGCTCCGTTGAAGGTACCGCATTCGCCAGCCTGGCAGATGCCATGACCGGCCCGTTGATCTACTCGATCTCGGCCGATGCCGTTGCAGCAGCTAAAGTCATCGCTGACTTCGCTAAAACCAACGACAAACTGGTCATCAAAGCAGGTAACTACGCAGGCAAGCCGCTGGATACAGCTGCTGTCACCGCGTTGGCGAGCATTCCTAGCCGTGAAGTCCTCATTGCGCAGTTGTTGGGCGTTATGCTGGCTCCGGTTTCGGGCTTTGCACGTGGTCTGGCTGCCCTGGCAGCGAAAAAAGGCGAAGGCGCCGAAGCTCCTGCAGAAGAAGCAGCAGCAGAAGAAGCCCCAGCAGCCGCTTAATTGCGCGCGCTTTTTTCTCTCAGTACCAATCTGATGTAACTAACGTAATAAATTTAGGAGTTTCAAAATGGCAATTAGCAAAGACGATATCCTGGAAGCAGTTAGCGCCATGTCCGTAATGGACCTGAACGACCTGGTTAAAGCATTCGAAGAAAAATTCGGCGTGTCCGCAGCAGCAATGGCTTCGGCCGGTCCTGCAGCAGGCCCAGCAGCAGCTGCTGAAGAACAAACCGAATTCAACGTCATTCTGGACAGCTTCGGCGCAAACAAAGTTGGCGTCATTAAAGCAGTTCGCGAAATCACCGGCCTGGGCTTGAAAGAAGCTAAAGACCTGGTCGATGGCGCACCAAAAACTGTGAAAGAAGCAGTGTCGAAAGCTGACGCTGAAGCAGCACAGAAGAAACTGGTAGAAGCCGGCGCAACCGCTTCGATCAAGTAATATCTGTACCGGCGGCAGTTAGCGCCCGAGTCAAAGTCTGAGGTTTCCCCTCGCAAGGGGGGAAATCCGACTTTGGCTCCTTTGTCGTCTGCATCGTATTTGTCATGTAGTTGCAGCAGCAGTTTTTATTCGATTCAAGCCGGAAAGCAGAGCCTTGAGGTTTCGTCTGTGTCACACGCAGCGGTGCAAACGAACACTTGCAAAACCTGAATTTTCTATCCTTTCTGTCACTCACGGAGTGTCCATGCACTACTCATTTACTGAGAAGAAACGCATTCGCAAATCATTCGCGAAGCGCGCCAACGTTCACCACGTTCCGTTCCTGCTGGCGACCCAGCTCGAGTCTTATCATAGCTTCTTGCAAGAGGACATAGCACCGTCCGGCCGCAAGAATGATGGCCTGCAGTCGGCTTTCACTTCGATTTTCCCTATCGTGTCGCACAATGGTTTTGCGCGTCTCGAATTCTTGTCGTACGTTCTGGGCGATCCTGCCTTTGACGTCAAAGAATGTCAACAACGTGGCCTGACGTTCGCGTCGCCGCTGCGCGCGAAAGTGCGTCTGGTGATCCTGGACAAGGAATCGCCAACCAAGCCTGTCGTCAAAGAGATGAAGGAACAGGAAGTCTACATGGGCGAATTGCCGCTCATGACGACCACCGGTTCGTTCGTGATCAACGGCACGGAGCGGGTTATCGTTTCCCAGCTGCACCGTTCGCCTGGCGTGTTCTTCGAGCACGACCGCGGCAAGACTCACTCGTCCGGTAAACTGCTGTTCTCCGCGCGTATCATTCCTTACCGCGGTTCGTGGCTGGACTTCGAGTTCGACCCGAAAGACATCCTGTTCTTCCGCGTCGACCGCCGCCGCAAGATGCCAGTAACGATCCTGCTCAAAGCCATCGGCATGTCGCATGAGCAAATCCTGGCTAATTTCTTTGTCTTCGACAATTTCAACCTGCGCTCCGAAGGCGCGGAAATGGAATTCGTCGCCGAACGTCTGCGCGGCGAAGTGGCGCGCTTTGACATCGTCGACAAGTCGGGCAAGACCCTGGTGCTGAAAGACAAGCGTATCAACGCCAAGCACGTGCGTGATATCGAAGCTGCCGGCATCAAGCACATTTCGGTACCGGAAGACTACCTGCTGGGCCGCGTATTGGCGAAGAACATCGTCGATGGCGACACCGGTGAAGTCGTCGCTTCCGCGAACGATGAGCTGACGGAAGACTTGCTGGGCCGCTTGCGCGACGCCAACATTTCCGAAATCCAGACCTTGTACACCAACGACCTGGATCAGGGCGCCTACATCTCGCAAACCCTGCGTATCGACGACACCGCCGATCAGATGGCTGCGAAAGTGGCGATCTACCGCATGATGCGTCCAGGCGAACCGCCAACGGAAGACTCCGTTGAAGCGCTGTTCAATGGCCTGTTCTACAACTCGGACCGCTACGACCTGTCGGCCGTGGGCCGCATGAAGTTCAATCGCCGCATTGGCCGCGATGAACTGACCGGCGCCATGACCCTGTCGAACGAAGACGTGCTGGCCGTGATCAAGATCCTGGTGGAACTGCGCAATGGCCGCGGCGAAGTCGACGATATCGATCACCTGGGTAACCGTCGCGTACGTTGCGTGGGCGAACTGGCTGAGAATCAATTCCGCGCCGGCCTGGTGCGTGTTGAGCGCGCCGTCAAGGAACGCCTCGGCCAAGCCGAAGCGGACAACCTGATGCCGCACGACCTGATCAACTCGAAGCCGATTTCGGCTGCGATTCGCGAGTTCTTCGGTTCGTCCCAGCTGTCGCAGTTTATGGACCAAACCAATCCTCTGTCGGAAATTACCCACAAGCGCCGTGTATCGGCTCTGGGACCCGGCGGTCTGACACGCGAACGCGCCGGCTTTGAAGTGCGCGACGTGCATCCGACCCACTACGGCCGCGTCTGCCCGATCGAGACACCGGAAGGTCCGAACATCGGTCTGATCAACTCGCTGGCTCTGTATGCCCGCCTGAATGAATACGGCTTCCTGGAAACCCCGTACCGCAAGGTCGAAGGTTCCAAGATTACCGATCAGATCGACTACCTGTCCGCCATCGAAGAAGGCCGCTACATCATCGCTCAGGCGAATGCGACCATCAGCGATGAAGGTACGCTGTCCGATGAACTGGTCTCGGCCCGTGAAGCCGGCGAAACCATCCTGGTCTCCCCGGAGCGCATCCAGTACATGGACGTGGCGCCAGGCCAGATCGTTTCCGTCGCTGCCTCGCTGATTCCGTTCCTCGAACACGATGATGCAAACCGTGCATTGATGGGCGCCAACATGCAACGCCAGGCTGTGCCTTGCTTGCGTCCTGAAAAAGCGCTGGTCGGTACCGGTATCGAACGCACCGTTGCGGTCGACTCGGGCACCACCGTGCAAGCCTTGCGTGGCGGTATCGTCGATTACATCGATGCGGGCCGTGTCGTGATTCGCGTCAACGATGACGAAGCCACCGCTGGTGAAGTGGGCGTCGACATCTACAACCTGATCAAGTACACCCGTTCGAACCAGAACACCAACATCAACCAGCGTCCTATCGTGCAAGTGGGCGACCGTGTTGCCAAGCGCGACGTGATCGCCGATGGCGCATCGACCGACCTGGGTGAATTGGCACTGGGCCAGAACATGACCGTGGCGTTCATGCCATGGAATGGTCTGAACTTCGAAGATTCGATCCTGATCTCGGAAAACGTCGTCAAGGACGACCGCTACACCTCGATTCACATCGAAGAGTTGTCGGTCGTTGCGCGTGACACGAAACTGGGCGCGGAAGAAATTACGCGCGACATCTCGAACCTGGCTGAAAATCAGCTGGCACGTCTGGATGAGTCCGGTATCGTCTACATCGGCGCTGAAGTCCAGGCCGGCGACACCCTGGTCGGTAAAGTGACGCCGAAAGGCGAAACCCAGCTGACCCCGGAAGAGAAGCTGCTGCGCGCGATTTTCGGCGAAAAAGCTTCGGACGTAAAAGATACGTCGCTGCGCGTGCCTTCGGGCATGATCGGTACCGTGATCGACGTGCAAGTCTTCACGCGTGAAGGCATCGTGCGCGACAAGCGCGCTCAGCAAATTATCGATGACGAACTGAAACGCTTCCGTCTGGATCTGAACGATCAGATGCGTATCGTTGAAGGCGATGCCTTCCAGCGTCTGGAAAAAATGCTGATCGGCAAAGTTGTCAACGGCGGCCCTAAAAAGCTGGCCAAAGGCGCCAAGATCACCAAGGAATACCTGGCCGATCTGGATAAATACCACTGGTTCGACATCCGCCCTGCGGACGACGATGCAGCGGTAGCGCTGGAAGCGATCAAGGAATCGATCAACGAGAAGCGTCACCAGTTCGATCTGGCCTTCGAAGAGAAGCGCAAGAAACTGACGCAAGGCGATGAGCTGCAACCAGGCGTGCAAAAAATGGTCAAGGTGTACCTGGCCGTGAAACGCCGCCTGCAGTCGGGCGACAAGATGGCAGGTCGCCACGGTAACAAGGGTGTGGTTTCCCGTATTGTTCCTGTGGAAGACATGCCATACATGGCCGACGGTACGCCAGCCGACGTTGTGCTGAACCCGCTGGGTGTTCCTTCACGGATGAACGTTGGTCAGATTCTCGAGACTCACTTGGGCTGGGCTGCCAAGGGTCTGGGTATCCGCATCGGCGAAATGCTGAAGGCGCAAACCAAGGTCGAGCAAATGCGCAAGTATCTGACGACGATCTACAACGACAATGGCCGCGCGGAAGATCTGGACAAGTTTGATGATGAAGAGATCATGAAACTGGCCGAGAATCTGAAAAAAGGTGTGCCATTCGCCACGCCAGTGTTTGACGGTGCGAACGAAGAAGAGATCCGCCGCATGCTGGACCTGGCGTATCCGGACGACATCGCCAAGAACCTGGGCATGACCCCGTCGAAGAACCAGGTGACCATGTATGACGGTCGCACCGGTGAAGCGTTCGAACGCAAGGTCACTGTCGGCGTCATGCACATGCTGAAACTGCATCACTTGGTTGATGACAAGATGCATGCGCGTTCGACCGGTCCTTACTCGCTGGTGACGCAACAGCCGCTGGGTGGTAAAGCCCAGTTCGGTGGTCAGCGTTTCGGTGAGATGGAAGTCTGGGCACTGGAAGCGTATGGCGCGTCGTATGTCTTGCAAGAGATGTTGACCGTCAAGTCCGATGACGTGAATGGCCGTACCAAAGTGTACGAGAACCTGGTCAAGGGCGACCACGTGATCGACGCCGGCATGCCGGAATCGTTCAACGTGCTGGTCAAGGAAATCCGTTCGCTGGGTATCGATATCGACCTCGAACGCAACTAAAAGACAGCTACCTGTCATTTGGTTTGGGAAACACAAAGCCCGGCTGGGAAACCACGCCGGGCAATGTAGTCTCAGGAATATAGAAATTTAATCACCTCTGGAGTGATACATGAAAGCACTGCTCGATCTATTCAAGCAAGTACAGACCAACGAGACCTTCGATGCAATCAAGATCGGTCTCGCTTCGCCTGAGAAAATCCGTTCGTGGTCCTACGGCGAAGTCAAAAAGCCGGAAACCATCAACTACCGTACCTTCAAGCCTGAACGCGATGGCCTGTTCTGCGCCAAGATCTTTGGCCCGATCAAGGATTACGAATGCCTGTGCGGCAAGTACAAGCGCCTGAAACACCGCGGCGTGATCTGCGAAAAGTGCGGCGTCGAAGTCACGCTGGCCAAGGTGCGCCGCGAGCGCATGGGCCACATCGAGCTGGCCTCGCCGACCGCGCACATCTGGTTCCTGAAGTCGCTGCCGTCGCGTCTGGGCATGGTCCTGGACATGACCCTGCGGGACATCGAACGCGTGCTGTACTTTGAAGCATACGTCGTGACCGATCCAGGCATGACCCCGCTGAAGAAGTGCCAGATCATGTCGGAAGACGACTACGCCGCCAAGTACGAAGAGTACGGCGACGACTTCACCGCCTTCATGGGCGCCGAAGGTATCCGTGAACTGCTGCGCTCGATCGACATCCACCGCGATGCCGAAACGCTGCGCGTGGAACTGAAGGAATCGAAATCCGAAGCCAAGATCAAGAAATACGCCAAGCGCCTGAAAGTGCTGGAAGCGTTCCAGCGTTCGGGCATCAAGCCTGACTGGATGATCATGGAAGTGCTGCCAGTGCTGCCGCCGGAACTGCGTCCGCTGGTACCGCTGGATGGTGGCCGTTTCGCGACCTCGGATCTGAACGATCTGTATCGCCGCGTCATCAACCGTAACAACCGTCTGAAACGCCTGATGGAGCTGCGCGCTCCAGAGATCATCACGCGCAACGAAAAGCGCATGCTGCAAGAAGCGGTCGATTCGCTGCTGGACAACGGCCGTCGCGGCAAAGCGATGACCGGCGCCAACAAGCGTCCGCTGAAATCCCTGGCAGAAATGATCAAGGGCAAGGGCGGCCGTTTCCGTCAAAACTTGCTGGGCAAACGCGTCGATTACTCCGGTCGTTCGGTCATCGTCGTCGGCCCGCAATTGAAACTGCATCAGTGCGGCTTGCCGAAACTGATGGCGCTGGAACTGTTCAAGCCATTCATTTTCAATAAACTGGAACTGATGGGTCTGGCGACCACGATCAAGGCAGCGAAAAAGCTGGTCGAGATTCAAGAGCCGGTCGTGTGGGACATCCTGGAAGACGTGATTCGCGAACATCCGATCATGTTGAACCGCGCACCTACGCTGCACCGTCTGGGTATCCAGGCTTTCGAGCCAGTCCTGATTGAAGGCAAGGCCATCCAGTTGCACCCACTCGTCTGCGCCGCATTCAACGCCGACTTTGACGGTGACCAAATGGCGGTCCACGTTCCTCTGTCGATCGAAGCGCAGATGGAAGCACGCACTTTGATGCTGGCATCGAACAACATCCTGTTCCCATCGAACGGCGAACCGTCGATCGTGCCGTCGCAGGATATCGTGCTGGGTCTGTACTACGCGACGCGTGAAGCGATCAATGCGAAGAACGAAGGGATGATGTTCCCTGACGTTTCGGAAGTGATCCGCGCCTACGACAACAAGGAAGTCGAACTGACGACCCGCGTGACCGTGCGTATTACCGAATACCCGAAAAACGCCGAAACGGGCGAATTCGAGAAAACGATTACCCGCTACGAAACGACGATCGGCCGTGCGATCTTGTCGGAAATTCTGCCTAAAGGCTTGCCGTTCTCCGTCCTGAACCGCGCGCTGAAAAAGAAAGAAATTTCCAAGCTGATCAACACGTCGTTCCGCAAGTGCGGCCTGCGCGCCACCGTGGTGTTCGCAGACAAACTGATGCAATCGGGTTTCCGCCTGGCGACACGCGCCGGTATCTCGATCTGCGTCGACGACATGCTGGTACCACCGCAAAAAGTCACCCTGATCGCGGCGGCCGAATCGGAAGTCAAGCAGATCGAACAGCAATACGCCTCGGGTCTCGTGACCGCCGGCGAGCGTTACAACAAGGTAGTCGATATCTGGGGCAAAACCTCGGATGAAGTCGGCAAGGCCATGATGGACCAGCTCAAAGTCGAAGACGTGATCCGCCGCGACGGCACCAAGTCGACGCAAGAATCGTTCAACGCCATTTACATGATGGCCGACTCCGGCGCGCGCGGTTCCGCAGCCCAGATTCGTCAGTTGGCCGGTATGCGTGGTCTGATGGCCAAACCGGATGGCTCGATTATCGAAACGCCGATTACCGCGAACTTCCGCGAAGGTCTGAACGTTTTGCAGTACTTCATTTCGACCCACGGTGCGCGTAAAGGTCTGGCCGATACGGCGCTGAAAACGGCGAACTCCGGTTACCTGACGCGTCGTCTGGTTGACGTGACGCAAGACTTGGTGGTGATCGAGGACGATTGCGGCACCATGAACGGCGCGCTGATGAAGGCGCTGGTCGAAGGTGGTGAAGTCATCGAAGCGCTGCGCGACCGTATCCTCGGCCGCGTTACCGTGCACGATGTCGTCCATCCTGAAACCCAGGAAACGCTGTACGAAGCCGGTTCGCTGCTGGACGAAGACATGGTCGAAGAGATCGAGCGTCTGTCCATCGATGAAGTCAAGGTGCGTACGCCACTGACTTGCGACACGCGCTTCGGCCTGTGCGCCAAGTGCTATGGCCGCGACCTGGGCCGCGGCATGCTGGTCAACGCCGGCGAAGCCGTCGGTGTGGTGGCAGCGCAGTCGATTGGTGAGCCGGGTACCCAGCTGACCATGCGTACGTTCCACATTGGTGGTGCGGCATCGCGTGCGGCAGTGGCATCGTCGGTGGAAGCCAAGTCGAACGGTACCATCCGCTTCACGGCAACCATGCGTTACGTGACGAACGGCAAGGGCGCGCAAATCGTCATTTCCCGTTCCGGCGAAGTGCTGATCACCGACGACCATGGCCGTGAGCGTGAGCGTCATAAAGTGCCGTACGGCGCGACCCTGATCGTCAAGGACGGTCTGGTCATCAAGGCCGGTACGGCCCTGGCAACGTGGGATCCGCTGACCCGTCCGATCATTACCGAATACGCCGGTCAAGTGCGTTTCGAGAACGTCGAAGAAGGCGTCACCGTCGCCCGTCAGGTCGATGAAGTGACCGGTCTGTCCACCCTGGTGGCGATCGATGCGAAACGTCGCGGTTCGTTGACGAAAACGTTGCGTCCGCAAGTCAAGCTGATCAACGAAGCGAACGAAGAAGTCAAGATCGCCGGCACCGAACACTCGGTGGCGATCGGCTTCCAGGTCGGCGCGCTGATCATGGTCAAAGACGGTCAACAGGTATCGGTTGGTGAAGTGCTGGCACGTATTCCTACCGAATCGCAAAAAACGCGCGATATTACCGGTGGTCTGCCACGCGTTGCGGAACTGTTCGAAGCGCGCTCGCCGAAAGATGCCGGTATGCTGGCGGAAGTCACGGGTACGGTTGCGTTCGGTAAAGAAACCAAGGGTAAGCAGCGTCTGGAAATCACGGACATGGACGGCAACAAGCATGAGTTCTTGATCACCAAGGACAAACAAGTGCTGGTGCATGACGGCCAAGTCGTGAACAAGGGCGAGATGATCGTGGACGGCCCGGCCGATCCGCAAGACATCCTGCGCCTGCTGGGTATCGAAGCACTGGCACGTTACATCGTCGACGAAGTGCAAGACGTGTACCGTCTGCAAGGCGTGAAGATCAATGACAAGCACATCGAAGTGATCGTGCGTCAGATGCTGCGCCGCGTACAGATCGTCAATGCCGGCGACACCAACTACATCGTTGGCGAGCAGGTAGAGCGTTCGGAACTGCTGGATCAGAACGACCTGATGGAAGCCGGAAACAAAATTCCTGCGACCTACGAAAACGTTCTGCTGGGTATTACCAAGGCTTCGTTGTCGACCGATTCGTTCATCTCGGCCGCATCGTTCCAGGAAACCACCCGCGTGCTGACCGAAGCGGCGATCATGGGCAAGCGCGATGGTTTGCGCGGCCTGAAAGAGAACGTCATCGTCGGCCGCCTGATTCCTGGCGGTACGGGCCTGGCCTTCCACCGCGCACGCAAAGAAAAAGAAGCGTGGGAAGTGGAAGAGCGTCAAGCACTGCTGCTGGCCGAGAAAGCCTCGATGGCTGGCGAAGCTGCCGAAGCGTTGCAGGACATCGAAAGCCAGCAACACCACGGCGACGAAGCGTAATCTACGCTGTTAGCTGACAAGAACGGCACCTTCGGGTGCCGTTTTTTTATGCCTGCGCGCTTATCCGAAGCATGCGCACGAATAGCGGGGAATGCGAAAAATTATGGTGACCCATTTATATCGCGGATTATCATTACTGAAAAAACGCTATTTATATGGTGGACTGAAATATTGGCTGTATGGGTAAGTGGAAAATGCATGATGTAATGAAAGTCACGCTGTTGTTAATAACTCGGATTGGAATCAAAGCTATATGCCAGTATGTATCCCGGTTGTTTTGTGCATCAATATGGCCGAGTTACTCTTGCATGGACATGGTTGAATTGATCGGCAAATCCAGGTGAGGCGGTTGGTGTCAACGGATCCGAAGTGAGCGCTCACAAGGATGACTGATGACTGGCTAGCCGCAGTTGGCAAACGCTACGTCGCCCGCATGTGTTCGCCCAACTGCTGCAGATCGCGTATCACGGCGTTGTGGTGCCATCACGCAGTATTGCCTTCGCCACGCCAGTTTTCAGTTTATTCATGCTAAGATTTGGCGCATGATTGCCCAAGCCCTGTTTACTCCCGCCCAGCAGAAACTGCTGGGCTTGCTCTTTGTCCGCGTGAATGAAGGCTTTCACTTGAACGAGATCATGCGCTTGACGGGGCTGGGCAGCGCGTCGGCGCAGCGCGAACTGCGCCGCCTGCATGATTCCGGCCTGATCACTTCGGAGCGGATTGGCAATGTGCGGCGCTTCTGGCCCAACAAGGAAAGCCTCGTGTATCCCGAGCTGAGCGGACTGGTGCAGAAAACCTTCGGCATCGTTGGCGTGCTCAGCGCGACCCTGGCGCCCTTGCGTGCCCAGTTGCACCTGGCCTTCGTGTCTGGTGCGACCGCGAAGGGGCAGGACATGCCCGGTAGCGCCATCGACTTGCTGCTGGTGGGCGAGGACGCCAATTATGGCGATCTGTTGACAGGATTGGCCCCGGCCGAGCGAACCTTAAGGCGTAAAATCAATCCCAACTTATATACGCTGGCCGATTATCGCCGGCGTCTGCGCGAAGGTCAGCCATTTCTGCTGCAGGTATTACAGCAGCCGAAGTTGTTTGTCATCGGCGATGAATCGCTATTGCAGGCGCTGGCATTGCCAGACGCTCCCTTGCAAGTGAATGACTTGCCATCTGTATTCTAAAGGCCGGGTCTGGCATTCAATTTCTGGTGCATGAAATTGTTAGCTAGCAAAAACTCTGAGGCGGATTGATCGTATGATGAATAAACTACAGGCTTTCGGTTTAATTGTTTCCCAGGCGGTGCGCGGTGAATTAACGTTTCCCACGAGTGTTAATTCAGCGCTGCAATTGCAATTGGCCCTGGCCGAACCGGACTGCCATATCGATCATGCCATCAAGCTGGTGCTGGCCGAGCCCTTGCTGGCGGCGCGCACGGTGGCCCTGGCCAATTCGGCCGTGTACAGCCGCGGCGATGCGGCGCCCGTGACCAGCGTGCGCGCCGCCGTGATGCGCATGGGTTATCGCAATCTGTATGCGCTGGTGGCGGCCATGGTGGTGCGCCAGTTCGGCAGCAAGATCATCGACCCCGTGCTGCGCCAGAAGGCGACACAGCTGTGGGAGCACACGGCGCACGTGGCGGCACTGGCGCATGTGCTGGCCCGCCGCGTGACGCACGTCGATGCGGACACGGCGCTGTTCGCCGGCATCGTGCATGAAGTGGGCGGTTTTTACCTGCTGTCGCGTGCCGATGAATTTCCTGGCCTGCTCGACGACGATGCGGATCACTGGATGGAGTCCGCCGAAGAAATCATTTCCCGCGAAGTCATGAAGAAGCTCTTGATTCCGCTGGCCGTGAGCGACGCCATCGAAGGCTTGCGCGATGGCTTGCTGTCCATTCCGCCCGATTCCCTGCTCGATACTTTATTGTTGGCCAAGCAACTCTCGCCCGTACCGTCGCCGTTGCAAGCGACGTATGTGGAAATGCTCACGCCTTCCGATTCCGTCATCGATTTCATTATTGATAACGAAACCCTGCAAAGCATCCTGGCCGAATCGACCGAGGAAGTACGCTCGATGAGTGCGGCGTTGCTGGTGTAACTGAAAACGCCAGCGGCAAAAAAAACGGCAGCGCCATCGAGGCGCTGCCGTTTTGTCTTCAGGCCTGGCGTTTTACTTCTGCTGCGCGATCCACAGGTCGACCTTGGCTTCCAGCAGTTTCAAAGGCAGGGTACCGTCGCTGAGCACCACCTCATGGAATTTCGGCAGGCTGAACTTGTCGCCCAGGGCAGCTTGCGCGCGCTGGCGCAGTTCGACGATCTTCAGCGAACCGATCTTGTAGCCCAGCGCCTGGCCCGGCCAGGCCATGTAGCGTTCCGTTTCGCTTTTCGCCACGGCGTCATAGCCGAGGGTGTCGCGCATGTACTTGATGGTCTGCTCGCGTGTCCAGCCCTTGGTATGCAAGCCCGTGTCGACCACCAGGCGCACGGCGCGCAGCATCTCGTCGTTCAAGTGGCCGAAGTACTGGGCCGGATCCTCGAACAGACCCATTTCCTTGCCCAGGGTTTCCGCGTACAGGGCCCAGCCTTCGGTGAAGGCATTGTTGCCGCCGAAACGGCGGAAGTTCGGCAAGTCCATCTCTTGCACCAGCGCCAGGTGGAAATGGTGGCCCGGTTTACCTTCATGCAAGAACAAGGTGGTCATGCCCGTGTCGCCATACTGTTTCGGATCGGTGACGACGGACCAGAACACGCCGGGGCGCGAACCGTCGGCGGCCGGGGCCGTGTAGTGGTCGGCAGCCGTGTCGCGGCTCAGTTCAGGCTCCAGGCGCAAGTCCAGCGGCGCTTTCGGCACCAGGGTGAACAGCGCGGGCAATTTGCTGTCGAGCAGCACGTTCAGCTTGCGGTAGACATCGAGTACTTCCTGCTCCGTCTTGAACGGGCGGTATTTTGCCTGTTCCGAGACCCACACGGGCAAGCCGGCGGCCGGGCCGGTGTAGCCCATCTTCGGGCCCACGATCGCATACTGTTCCTGGATGCGCGCCACTTCCTTCAAGCCGATGGCGTGGATCTGCTCCGGCTTCAAGTCCGTGGTGGTGCTGCTGGCCACGCGCGCCTGGTACCAGGCAGCGCCATCGGGCAGGGCGCTCCAGCCGCTGCTCGTGCGGCCGGCCGGCAGGTAATCGCGTTCCATGAAGGTGGACAGGCGCTGCAGCGCTGGCATCAGCTTGGCCGCGATGATGACGGTGTACGTTTGCGTCAGGCGCGCCTTGTCCGCGTCGGAAAAGCTGGCCGGCAAGTTCTTGATGGGCGTGTAATAGACGCTGTCCTGCGGCGTGGCGCTGACGAGCTTTTTGAATTGCGGCAGGGCCGACTCCGTCAGCGCCTTCGGCAGCACGATGCCCTTTTGCATGCCGACCTTCATGTTGGCGATGGCCTGGTCTATCCAGCCGGGCAACTGGCCGATACGGCTCAGGTAAGCGTCATACTGCTTGACCGTGGTCAACGGTTGCGATGCTTCGCCGCCCGCGTAATTGGCCAGGGTGACGGGCATGCTGTCCATCTGGTTCAGTGGCAGCAGGTATTCGGGGAAGCGCTCGAAGCTCAGCGCCGTCGCCAGTTCATAGTCGAGGATATCGTAGTTGATCTGGTCGTGGTGTGACAGCTGCGCGCGGGCAATGCTGCGCAGGGTCTTCTGGTACTGGCGGTACAGGGCAAACTGTTTTGCGCGCGCGGCGGGAACGATGGCTGAACCGAGCTGGTCGTCAAAACGGTTGTCGCCGCTCTCGGTGGCATTGATCGGCTCGAAACGGGCCTGCGCATCGTAGTACTGGTCGGCCAGCACTTGCAACTGCTGCCTGGCTTTCGGCGCACTGACGGCAACGCTTTTGGCTGCGGGCTGGACTGCTTGCGCCATGGGCGCGTGGGCGAGCAACAGGGAAATGGCCAGGGTGCCGAGGGTGCCGGCGGCAAAACGATGCTTCATGCGCGATGTCCTTTGTAAGGAGGGAATGAACGGAGGCGTAGTAGGGTCGGGGTGGCCGGTCGAGAAGGAACAGCCGGGGCGTAAGCATACGCCATTGCCCAGTGCGTTTGGACAAATTGTAGGGAGGGAATGTTGCTATTTCGCTGTAGGCGGCAGGGCCGCTTTCATCGCCTGCCAGTGCTGGCTGGTCAATGGGATGCAGGCGGGGCAGGGCGTGGCGGCGATCAGGCTCTCGATCTGCTGCGCGCGCGCCGCCGTTTGCGGGTGCGAGGAAATCCAGTCGGGCACCTTGGCCTTGTCCTTGTCATCGAGCTTCTGGAAAAAGCGCAGCATGCCGTCGGGACGGATGTGCGCGCGCTGCAAGGCGAGCAAGCCCAGACGGTCCGCTTCCTCTTCCATGTCGCGGCTGAAATACAGGGTGCCGGCCTGGTGCGCCAGCATGGCGGCCACGGCGCTGATGTCGCCGATGGTCAGGCCCACCAGGGCGCCCCAGCCCAGGCTGGTGATCATTTGCCGCAGCGAATGGCGCTGTTCCACATGCTGCACTTCATGCGCCAGCACGCCGGCCAGCTCGCCCGGATCGCCCGCCTGGCGCAGCAAGCCCGTATGCACGACGATGATGCCGCCCGGCATGGCAAACGCGTTGACCGTGTCATCCTGCTTGACCAGCCAGCGGTACTGGTAGCGCGACCCCGCTGTCAGCTTGCGGCCGATCTCCTGCACTGTCTGCTGCGCCACGCCGTGCTCGCTGATGCCGCCCTGCGCGCGCACTTGCGCCAGGGCCAGTTCGCCCAGCTGCTTTTCCGTCGACAAGGGGATCCATCCGGCCAGCGCGCCGATGGCATGGCTGCCCTGCCACCACAGCAGGGCAGAGGCGACGACGGCCGCGCCCGTCAAGCCGGCCAGCCAGCCCGACACTTGCCGCCGGTTGCGCTGGCGCTCGCCCCACAGGCGCTGCAGTTGCGGCTGCAGCGCGGCTGGCGCTTCGCGCAAGACGATGGCGATGTCGCTCGCTGTCAGCGGCTTGAGCGAGGCTTGCCGCCCTTGTGCGTCGAGCCAGTTCAGGAACAGTTCCGGCCCATCGACACCGCCTACGCTGACGACCAGCTGCGCCACATCCACGTTATGGCCGGGTGCGTCGATGGCCAACTGCCGGCCGAAAAAATGCGCGCCGACGGGTGTGCCGGCGGCGCCGCCCTCGGGACCGGTCAGCAGTGCCTGGAATGGCGTCATGCGGCCGCCTCGGCAAAGCGGCTTTCATACAAGGCCGCCATCAGGTCGGACTGGCTGATGATGCCGGCCAGGCGCTCGTCATCGTCGAGGATGGGAATATGGTGATAGCCGGCGTCGGCCATCAGGGGCACCAGGTGGATGATGGGCGTGCCCAGGCGCGCCGTATGCGGCGACGGCGTCATCAGCTGGCCCACCACCTCGGGCTTGTCGCTGTGGGAAAGCCCGCTGCGCTGCAGCAAGCCGCGCAGGCGCTGGCGCATGCCCTGATAATCGTCGAGGCCGCCATGGCGCAGGAAATCCGTCTGCGTGATGATGCCGATGACGCGGCGCGCCCGGTTCAGCACGGGCAAGGCGCCCACGTCGTGCTCGCGCATGGTGCGCCAGGCCACATCGAGCGGCGTACCGAATTCCACGCTGAGCACATCCTTCGACATGATGTCGGCGCAGGTGACGACGCCGAAGCGGCGCTGGTAGGCGCGCATTTCCGTTTGCAGGAAGATCGCTTGCAAATCGTCGCGGCTGATGTCGAGCACTTCGCTGTGCTGGCGCAAGACGGCATCGAGGTCGTCCGGCGAAAAGCCCAGGCGGTTGCTGGGCACGTCATCCCTGGTGGCGTGCGGATGCGGCGCGACCAGTTGCTGGATGTGCGGGTAGCGGCGTCCCGTCAGGTTGTTGTACAGCACGGCGCAGGCGACCAGCACGGCGGAATTGAACAGCACGGTAATGAAGACGAATTCAAAGCCGGCCGCATGCACGCTGGCGCCACCGACGACGGTGGTGAGCGCCACGGCGCCGCCCGGCGGATGCAAACAGCGCAGGGCAAACATGGCGCTGATGGCCAGGCAGGCCGCCAGCGCCGCCACGCCCACGCTGGACCCTAACCATTTGACGCAGGCCATGCCGACCAGGCCGGAGACGACGTTGCCGCCGACCACCGACCACGGTTGCGCCAGCGGACTCGCTGGCAGGCAGAACAGCAGCACGGCCGAAGCGCCCATGGGCGCGATCAGGTAGACGCTGGCGCTGTCGGGGGCCAGCAGGAAATGGCAGATCAGGCCAGTGAGCAACAGGCCGCAGATGGCGCCCGCGCAGGCGCGCAATTGTTCGCGGCGGCTGCCGTTGTTCGGTTGCGGCAGCCAGCGTGCCAGGAAAGAAGTCGTCATGGGGGAGGGCGCGTTCGGGCCGCGTTGCTCAGTGTGAGCCCGAGATTATCCCATGCGTTGCATTTCGCTGCCGGCGGGCATTAATCCTCGGCGCAGACGGCATGCAAGCCGTGTTGTTCCAGCAAGCTCCTGGCAGCTGCCACGGCGGACGGCGCCGGCTTGCTGCTGGCGCAGGCATAGATGTCATTGAGGACCGTCGCCGCATTCTTGTGTGTGACAGCGGCCATCAGCTCGGCCAGGTTGCGGTCGGAAAAGTGTTCGTACAGCAGGGCCAGCACGGGGACATACGCCGTGTCTGGCATGCCGCCGGGGTAGGCGCTGTGCAGCATGCGCGCGGCGCCGGACAGTGTTGGGGGCAGGGTATCTGGCGTGCTCAAGCAGCTTCTCCATGGTGGTGCTGATACGCGCTTATACGTTTTCCGCATAAGCACAGTGCAATTAAATGGTGGAAATTTCCCACAAGCAGGCATATTCTAGACAATCACGCCCGCTGGCAACTGTTCAGCTGGCCTCACGATTTCTTTCAGGAGCCCTGCATGCGCCTTTCCATTCTTCTTGCCAGCCTGCTGCTTGCCGGCACCGCCATTGCCGCCGCCCCGACGCCAAGCAACCCGGTCGCCACGCCGCACTTGCCGTACAACGCGGCGGCCGACGCCAAAGCCGACGTGGCCCGCGCGCTGGCCGACGCCAAGGCGGCGCATGTGCCTGTCTTGCTGATCTTTGGCGCCAACTGGTGCGAGGATTGCCGTGCGCTCGACAAGGCACTGAAGGAAGGCAAGAACGCCGAGTTGATGCAACAGCAGTTCAAGGTCGTCAAGGTCGATGTGGGCAACTTCGACCATAACCTGGACGTGGCGCACGCCTATGGCAATCCGCTCAAGAAAGGCATCCCGGCTGCCGTGCTCGTATCGAGCGACAACAACCAGGTGCTGTACGCCACCAAGGGCGGCGAATTGGCGAATGCGCGCCGCATGAGTGAAAGCGGCATTTATGATTTCTTCAAGCAAGCGGCGAGCGTGAAAGCGCCGGCGATGTAATCCCCTTTAAAACTCTTCCCACGCATCGCTGGCCGGTGCTGTCGGGCGCGCGGCGGGGATCGCCGCTTTTGCCGTTAGCATGCGCGCCGGCTTGGGCTGCACGGGCTTGCGGGCCGGTTGTTGCAGTACTGCATGCCCCGTTTCTTCCAGCTTGAAGACGCTGACCACCTGCGCCAGCCGGCCTGCCTGCTCTTGCAAGGATTGGGCCGCCGCTGCCGCTTCTTCCACCAGGGCCGCGTTTTGCTGGGTCGCGTCATCCATCTGCGTGACGGTGGCATTGACTTGCGCGATGCCCTGGCTTTGCTCCTGGCTGGCCGAAGCGATTTCTCCCATCAGGTCGGCGACCCTCTGGACCGACACGACGATATCCTGCATGGTGGCGCCGGCCGAGTCGACCAGCTTGCTGCCGGCTTCCACCTTGCTGCCCGAGTCGACGATCAAGTCCTTGATTTCCTTCGCCGCCGCTGCCGAGCGTTGCGCCAGGTTGCGCACTTCTGTCGCCACCACGGCAAAGCCGCGGCCCTGTTCGCCCGCGCGCGCCGCCTCGACCGCCGCGTTCAGGGCGAGGATATTGGTTTGAAAGGCAATGCCGTCGATCACGCCGATAATGTCCGCGATCTTGCGCGAACTTTCTGTAATTGCGCCCATCGTCTGCACGACTTGTCCGACCACTTCACCGCCCTTGACGGCGTGGCTTGAGGCCGATACCACCAACTGGTTCGCCTGGCGCGCATTATCCGCATTCTGTTTCACGGTCGATGTCAGTTCTTCCATGGCTGCCGCCGTCTCTTCCAGACTCGACGCCTGGGTTTCCGTGCGGGCCGACAGGTCCAGGTTGCCCGACGCGATCTGGCTCGATGCGCTCGCAATGGCCCCGGTACTGTCGCGAACTTCGCGTATCGTCACGTTCAGCGATGCGACGAAACGGTTGAAGGCGGCGGCCAGTGCGCCGACCTCGTCTTCCGATTCGACGGGCATGCGGCGGCTCAGGTCGCCGTTTCCGCTGGCGATCTCGCTGAGCATGTCCGCTGCGCGGGCGACGGGGGCGGCGATGGCGCGGCTGATGACATAAATGATGCACAGGGCGATGCCGCCACCGACCAGTGCGGCGATCAGTGCGGCGATCAGGGCCGACCGCGTGACATTGCCCAGCACTTCCGCTTCCGGCACTTCGGCCATCACATACAGATTCAATTCCGGCACGAAGGAGGCGGCGACGAGCTGCTTGCCGGCCGGCGCCGCATAACTGGCATAGGTGTATTTGTTGCCGGTCAGCAGAGTCTTGCTCAATGCTTCATTGAAGCCGGGCAAGTCCTTCAACTGATGCTTGCCGTCGGCCAGGGCCGGATCGCGGTGGATCAGCAGGTTGCCGTCGGCGCGCACCAGGTAGACATGGCCGGTCTGGCCGACCTTGTAGCTGCGGATGGTGTCGGCCATGGCATCGACGCTCAAGCCCATGCCTGCAATGACGGCCTTGCCACCGGCCGTCTGGCCCCGCGCATTCAGGAACAGCATGAAACTGCCCGAGGCTGGATCGCGGTCCAGATTGACCGTGTGCTGTTTGTTTTCGTCGAGCATGCTGAAGAACCAATGATCGGCTGGCTGTTGCTTGTCCAGTGTGCGGATCAGGCCCGCATCGGTCATGTACCTGGATGCAGTTTGCGAACTCCAGCTGACGACGGCTGCCTTGTTTTTCTCCTTGAGCATCTTCGCGTAGCGCTGGAAGGTCGGCAAGCCGCTATCCGCCAGGTCCGCATCTTCCCAGTCGTGCAAAAAGACATCGTTGGCCATCGTTTGCACGACCGACAGCGGTTGGTTGATCTGGCGCAGCACGTCGTTGCGGATTTCTCCCACCTGGGCTGGCAGTTCCTGGCCGACGACGCGCTCGCGCACATAGTCGCTGCTCATGCGCACGCTGAGGAAGGATGAAATGCCCATGAACAGCAGCAGGCATAAGCCCATGCTGAACATCAGTTTTTTCTGGATGGAGAGGTGACGAAGCAGATGCATGGACGACCCTGGGAATGGGCCTGCGCGCCTGGCAGAGGTTGCCGGACATGCACAGGCAAGTGCGCAGTATAGCGACCGATAGGGGGGCGATATGGGGGAAATGCGGTATTTAATTGATGGCCGTTGCTGTGCGGCAACGATTTCAGGATGTCAACATGCGTGATTTTCATGCGCGTCCATACGGCGAGGAAAAACGTTCAGGCAGGCAAGCCGTGGGCGATCAATTCCAGCGGCAACTCCGTGCTGCACTTGATTTGCTCCATGGAAAAGGCGGACGACACGCCCGTCAGTTGTACGGCCTTGATGAGCTTTTTATAGAAGGTATCGTAGCCCTTGATGTCGGTGGTGACGACTTTCAGCAGGTAGTCGATGTCACCGCTCATGCGGTGAAATTCCTGCACCTCGGGCAAGACGATGACGGCGGCGGCGAAGCGGCGCAGCCATTTTTCATCGTGCTGTCCCGTGCGCACGCTGACGAAGACGGTCACGGGCAAGCCCACTTTTTGCCGGTTGACGATGGCCACGCGGCTCTCGATATAGCCCTCTTCCTCCAGGCGCCTGACGCGCTTCCAGCAGGGCGTGCTGGACAAGCCGATCTTCTCGCTGAGAGCGGCGATCGACAGGGTGCCGTCCTGTTGCAGGGCAGCCAGGATGGCGCAGTCGAATTTGTCGAGCGAGGTGTTTGGTGAATTCATTTTACTATTCCGGTTTTTATAGCATAAACATGCTGCATAGTAGCGTAGTTGCAGTGTCTTTTGGCATATCTTCACGGCAGCGTGTCGGTAAACTATCCATACGTTCCAGCTACTTGCGCTGCACCCTTTTTAGAGAATACTCAGACTGCCATCATGAAAGAAATCTACCTCGACAGCAATGCCACCACTTGCGTGCTGCCCGCCGCCGTTGCCGCCGCCCGGCAAGCGATGGAGCAGGGCTATGGCAATCCCAGCAGCACTCACGCGACGGGGTTGCAGGCCAAGGCCATGATGGATGGCGTGCGCCAGCGCGCCAGCGGCTTGCTGGGCGTGGGCGACGGCCGCTTGATGTTCAACAGCGGCGCCACCGAAGGCATTCAGACGGCCGTGCTGTCGGCCCTGTGCGCGCTGCGCGAACGGCGCGCTGCGGGCAAGCGCATCGGCAGCCTGCTGCTGTATGGCGCGACCGAGCACAAGGCCGTGCCGGAAAGCCTGGCGCACTGGAACCGGCTATTGGGCCTGAACCTGGAAGTGCGCAAGCTGCCCGTCGATGCACACGGGCGCCACGATCTGCAGGCACTCGACGCGCTGATCGGCGACACAGCCATGCTGTGCACGATGGCGGCGAATAATGAAACGGGCGTCATCAGCGACCTGTCCGCCATCGCGCAACTGCTGCAGGAACGCGGTGCCGATGCCTACTGGATGGTCGATTGCGTGCAGGCGCTGGGCAAGCTGAAACTGAACCTGGCCGCCACGCGCATCGATTACGCGCCGTTCTCCGGCCACAAGCTGTATGCGCCGAAGGGCATCGGCATGCTGTATGTGCGCGCCGGCGCGCCATTTACACCGTTGATGATGGGCGGCGGCCAGGAAGCGGGCCTGCGCTCGGGCACGGAGAACATGGCCGGCATTGCGGCCCTGGGCGCCGTGCTGGCCGCGCTCGATGATGGCAAGACCTTCCGCAGCCACGCGGAGCTGGTCGCTTTCCGCGCGCAGCTGGTGGCCAGCCTGGAGCGCGCTTTCCCCGGCATCGTGTTCAATATGCCGTTCTACTTGTCGCTGCCGACCACGCTCAATTTTTCCGTGCCGGGCTTGTCCTCGAAAGAGTTGCTGGACCTGTTCGACGCGGCGCGCGTGCGCGTCAGCTCGGGCAGCGCCTGTTCCGCTGCCAAGGCGCTCCCCAGTTATGTGCTCGAAGCGATGCACGTGCCGCAATGGCGCGCCAGCTCGGCCATCCGTTTGTCGTTCGGCCCCCAGATCGATGCGGCGACCATTACCGCCGCCTGCGCGCGCATCGAGCGCTGTGGTGAAGCGCTGCGCGGCAGTTGCCTGTTGCCATCGGCGCTGGCGCCATCGCCGCAGGACGGCGTGCAGGACGGCGTAATCCAGCTCAGCGTCGATGGCCAGTGCACCTGGCTGCTCAGCGACGCTGCCAGCGCCAGTTGCGTCGTCATCGATCCCGTCGCCGCGCTCGTGCCGCGCCTGGCCGCCTTCATCCGTTGCCAGCACCTGGCCTTGCGCGCCATCGTGCACACGACGGCGCCAGCCGACCATGGCGTGGCGCGCCTGGCCTTGCTGCAGGAACTCGCTATCGAACAAGTCGGTCACGTCGATATCGACGGTGAGCTGGCACTGGGCCATCAGCGTTTGCGCCGCGTCGAGTGCGGCGAAAACCATGTGTATCTGCTGGGGCAGCGCTTCGCCTTCATCGGCACCCTGGCGCCCGAGGCGCTGACGCCTTTGCTGGATGCGGCGCTGCTGACGCCGGATACCGTGCTGTGCGGCGCACGCGACGATGGCAGCATCTGCTGCACCGTGCGCACGGCGCAGCAAGGCATCGTACCGGCAGCCGACCTGCAGCTCGATGCGGCCAGCTTGCCCGCCTTCCTGCGCCAGCATCCCGACGCCATCCTCGTCGACGTGCGCGAAGCGTATGAACACGCGGCTTGCGCCGGAACCGTGTTCGAGGGCTGCGCCGTGCACAGCGTACCGCTGAGTCGCCTGGCGGGGCAGGTGGCCGCATGGCTGCAGCAGCCTCAATGCCCGCTGATCTTTTTCTGCCGCAGCGGTAACCGCAGCGCGCGCGCTAGCGCCTGTCTGCGCCGCCTGGGCCATGCTGCTGCATGGCAGCTCAACGGCGGCATGGCGATGGCGGAAGCGACGCGCCACCCGCTGGCCATCGCGGCTTGACGGGGCTGAAATTTCTCCTCTGGAATATTGCACCGTGCCATCACCGGCACGGTGCAAGCTATTCGTTTCCTAACGGCATTTTTTTGCTGTCCAGTCCGCAAATTTCTTTGCCGACACGCTGCCAATGCGTCGGCTATGTACGCTAGCGCACGGTCTTGCGCGCAGGGCGCACCTACGATGAAGTTCAGAAAATCTCCCTATACCCTGAGATTCGTCGCAACGCTCCGGCGCTTCGCTTTCCGTCTTCGCCAGTGTCCGATCGTGTTCTTCCAGACTTGGCCAGCGTGACGGTGGCCGCTGGCTGCCTGCGCGCACCTAGCGAGGCCAAGTTGAAAGAGTACACCGCAGTCGTCACGCAGCAGATCAAGGAACAGCTTTCCAAATTCAAGGAAATCTTCCGCGACCATCCCCTTGCACCGGACAGTTTCGACGCTGCGCGCGACGATGCCTTGCCCCTGCGGTCCGAGTTATTCAGTGCCATGCAGATGGCCGCCCACGGCAAGCACGTGGCCGCCGGCCACGCGGTGGGCAAGCACCATGGCCGCGACCGCCTGCTGGCGCGCCTGGCCGATAATGCGGCCCTGATCACGGCCACCGTCAACGAGCTGACGGCCACGGTGAAAAGCGGACGGCAGGTTACGCCCGCCTCGGAATGGCTGCTGGATAATTTTTACCTGATCGAAGAGCAGATCCGCACCACGCGGCGCCACCTGCCGAAGAACTACAGCAAGGAGCTGCCACGACTGACGTCGGGCGTGGACGCGGGCTGCCCGCGCGTGTATAAAATTGCGCTGGAAATCATCTCGCATGGCGATGGCCGGGTCGACCTGGAAAACCTGTGTCACTTCGTCGAGGCTTACCAGGACGTCGCCACGCTCACGCTGGGTGAACTGTGGGCCGTTCCCATCATGCTGCGCCTGGCCCTGATCGAAAACCTGCGCCGCGTCGCTGCGCGCGTGGCCGACGACCGCATGCAGCGCGACCTGGCCAATACCTGGGCCGACCAGATGATGGACATCGCCGAGCGCAATCCCAGCGGCTTGATCCTGCTGGTAGCCGACATGGCCCGTTCGAATCCGCCGTTGACCAGCGCCTTCGTGGCAGAATTGTCGCGCCGCCTGCAGGGACAAAGTTCCTCGCTGACCCTGGCCCTGTCGTGGCTGACGCACAAGCTGGCCGAGTCGGGCCTCACCATCGAGCAGCAGATCCAGTCCGAGATCGGGCAGCAGGCGGCCGACCAGGTGTCGATCGCCAACAGCATCGGCAGCCTGCGTTTTCTCGGTACCATGGATTGGCAGGAATTCGTCGAGACCATGAGCGTCGTCGAGCAAACCTTGCGCCTGGACCCGGCCGGCACGTATGGCTTGATGGATTTTGCCACGCGCGACAGCTACCGCCACGCCATTGAACGCATCGCCAGGCGCAGCGCGCGCAGCGAAGTGGACGTCGCCGAGATGGTGGTGCAGCTGGCGCATACGCACGGCAACGGCAATGACGCGCGCCGTGGCCACATCGGCTTTTACCTGGTGGGACGCGGCGTGCTGGTGCTGGAAAAGCTGGCCGGCGCGAAGCTGCCTTTCATCGAAGCGCTGCAGCATACGGCGCGCGCCGCGCCGCTGGCCGTCTACCTTGGGGCCATCTCGTTCCTGACCCTGGCGACGAGCGCCTTGTTGCTCGAGCGCGCCGTGCGCCATGGCGTGCAGGGCTGGCCCCTGGCGGCACTGGGCGTGCTGGCGCTGCTGGGCAGCAGCCAGCTGGCCGTGGCCGTGGTGAACTGGCTGGCGACCCTGATGACGTCGCCCCATCCGCTGCCGCGCATGGATTACCAGGCTGGCATTCCGTCGGACGGGCGCGGCATCGTGGTGGTGCCGACCCTGATCTACAGCGCGGACAACGTGGCGGCCCTGTGCGAGGCGCTGGAAGTGCGTTATCTCGCCAACCGCGATCCGAACCTGCGTTTCTGCCTGCTGACGGATTTTGTCGATGCGTCCGCGCAAACGATGCCGGGCGACGAAGCCTTGCTGCGCCAGGCGCAGGAGACCATCCGTGGCTTGAACGACAAGTACCGCGTGGAAGGCGCCGAGTGCAAGGACAATGGCGAACCGGCCGACCCCGAAGAACTGGGCCAGGTGGGGCCGTTCCTGCTGCTGCACCGTCCGCGCCTGTGGAATTCGCAGCAGAATGCGTGGATGGGGCAGGAGCGCAAGCGCGGAAAATTGTCCGACCTGCACGCGTTTTTGCGCGGCGGGGCACGCGACAAATTCTCGCTGGTGGAAGGCGAGCTGCGCGGCCTGCGCACCATCAGATACGTGATCACGCTCGACACCGATACGCAGCTGCCGCGCGACGCGGCGCGCGAATTCATCGCCACCATGATGCACCCGCTGAACCGTCCCGTGCTGGACGCGGCCGGCACGCGCGTGGTGGCCGGCTACGGCATCTTGCAGCCGCGCGTGGCCGTGGCGCTGCCCAGCGCGAATGCCTCGCGCTACGAACTGCTGTGCGGTGGCGAGCCGGGCATCGATCCCTACACGCGCACCGTCTCCGACCTGTACCAGGACGTATTTTACGAGGGCTCCTTCATCGGCAAGGGCATCTACGACCTCGACATGTTCGAGCGCGTGCTGGGCCAGCGCCTGCCCGACAATAAAATCCTCAGCCACGACCTGCTCGAAGGCTGTTATTTACGCGCCGGCTTGCTCAGCGACTCGCAACTGTATGAGGAATACCCGGCCCGCTACGACGCCGACGTGAGCCGCCGCCAGCGCTGGATACGCGGCGACTGGCAGCTGATCGGCTGGTTGCTGGGCCGCGTGCCGGGCCGCGCCGGCAAGCGCGAACGCAATCCCCTGTCGATGCTGTCGCGCTGGAAGCTGTTCGACAACCTGCGCCGCAGCATCGTGGCGCCGGCCACCACCGTGTCGCTGCTGCTGGTGTGGGGTTTCTTGCCGCACGTGGTTTTCTGGAGCGTGGCGGTGCTGGCCATCATCTTCCTGCCGCCCGTTTTTTCGGCCCTGTACGATCTGCTGCGCAAACCGCGCGACACCCTGTGGCGCCAGCATCTGGCCGCGTTCGAGCGGCGCTGCGGCGTGCAGTTTTCGCATGCCATGCTGACCCTCGTCTTCCTGCCTTATGAGGCCTGGATCAGCCTCGATGCCATCGCCCGCACCCTGTGGCGCCTGGGCGTGTCGCACAAGCATTTGCTCGACTGGCGTGCCTCGAACCTGCATACGTCTTCCGGCTCGCAGGCAGACAGCTGGCGCGCCATGTGGTGCTCGCCCGCGCTGGCGCTGGCCACCTTTGCCGCCTTGCTGCACTGGCGCCCGGCAGCGTTGCCGGCCGCCGCCGTGGTGCTGCTGCTGTGGCTGGCCGCACCTGCCATCGCCTGGTGGATCAGCCGCCCCATCGAACGGGCCGTGGCGCGTTTGTCGGCCGAGCAGGGACGTTTCCTGCATGGCGTGGCGCGCAAGACCTGGGCCTATTTCGAGACCTTCGTCGGACCGGACGACCACTGGCTGCCGCCCGATAACATGCAGGAGCATCCGAACCTGGTGGTGGCGCACCGCACCTCGCCGACGAATATCGGCCTGGCCCTGCTGGCCAACCTGACGGCCTACGATTTCGGCTATGTCACCATGGGCCAGTTGATCGAGCGCAGCCGCGCCACCTTGCACAGCATGGGGGAGCTGGAGCGCTTCCAGGGGCATTTCTACAACTGGTACGACACGCAAACGCTCAAGGCGCTGCAGCCCATGTACATCTCGACGGTCGACAGCGGCAATCTGGCCGGCCATCTGCTGACCTTGCAGCCCGGCCTGGTGGAACTGTATGACGCGCCCATCATGGGGCCACAGATCGTGGACGGCATCCGCACGACGGCGCAGGTACTGCAGGAATTCATTGCCGCGGAAGGCGAAGACAAGGCGGTGCGCGCGTCGCTGGCGCTGCTGCAGATGCCGGCCGCGCCAGCCAGCCTGCCCGAATGGCATGCCTACCTGAGTGCCGCGAATGGCGCGGCCGACGCGCTGCTGTCGCTGACTCTGCAAAGCGACGATGGCGAGCTGGCCATGTGGAGCGGAGCGCTGGCGCGCCAGTGCCGCGCGGCGCTGGCCGAGTTGCTGCAACTGGCGCCATGGGCGGCACAGGCAGGCCTCGATACGGCGTGGCTGCGCGTGCCGACCCTGCGCGAACTGGCCAATCTGGAGACGCCGGAAGGCTTGCCTTCCGAGCTGGCCGCATGGCTGGCGCAAGGCCGCGAACAGGCGGGCCGCCACATGCGCGACATCGCCCACGCGGCCGGCCAGGCACGCGATTTCGCACAGATCGAATACGCGTTTCTGTACAACCCGTCGACCAAACTGCTGGCCATCGGCTACAACGTCAGCGAACGGCGCCTCGACCCCAGCTACTACGATTTATTGGCTTCCGAAGTGCGCCTGGCCAGCTTCATCGCCATCGCCCAGGGCCAGCTGCCGCAGGAGCACTGGTTCGCGCTGGGCCGCCAGCTGTGCATGGTGGCGGGCCAGCCCGTGCTGCTGTCGTGGAGCGGCTCGATGTTCGAGTATCTGATGCCGCTGCTGGTGATGCCGAATTATCCGAACACCTTGCTTGACCAGACCTACCACTCCGTCATCGAGGCGCAGATCGACTATGGCCGCCAGCGCGACGTGCCGTGGGGGATTTCCGAATCCGGCTATAACACGGTCGACGCCAGCTTGAATTACCAGTACCGCGCCTTTGGCGTGCCGGGGCTGGGCCTGAAGCGGGGCCTGGCCGACGACCTGGTGGTGGCGCCATACGCCAGCATGATGGGTTTGATGGTGCAGCCGGAAGCGTCGTGCCAGAACCTGCAGCGCATGCAGGCGGCCGGCTACATGGGCCGCTACGGCTTCTTTGAAGCCATCGATTTCACCACCGCGCGCCTGCCGCGCGGACAGGTCAGCGCCGTCATCCGCTCGTTCATGGTGCACCACCAGGGCATGGGTTTCCTGGCTCTCAGCTACCTGTTGCACGATCGCCCGATGCAGCGCCGTTTCGAGTCCGATCCGCTGCTGCAATCGGCCTTGCTGGTGCTGCAGGAGCGTACGCCGCAAGCGGGGGCGTTTTATTCGAACACGGCCGAACTGGCGGTGCTGCGCAGCGGCGCGTCCGAGCAGTCCATGCCGATGCGCATCCTCACGCAGGCCAACAGCGCCGTGCCCGAAACGCAGCTGCTGTCGAATGGCCGCTACCACGTCATGGTGAGCAATGCGGGCGGCAGCTACAGCCGCTGGAAAGACTTGTCCGTGACGCGCTGGCGCGAAGACAGCACGCGCGATAACTGGGGCAATTTCTGTTATTTGCGCGACCTCGACGACGGTGCCGTCTGGTCCACCATGTACCAGCCGACCCTGGTCGAACCGAAGAAGTACGAAGTGATTTTCTCCGAGGGGCGCGCGGAATTTCGCCGTGCCGACCATGGCCTGGACCTGTACACGGAAATCGTCGTCTCGCCCGAGGACGACATCGAAATCCGCCGCACGCGCATCAGCAATAATTCGAACCGCCAGCGGCGCATCGAGATCACCAGTTTTGCCGAAGTGGTGATGGCGCCGGCGGCAGCCGATGCGGCGCATCCCGCGTTCAGCAAGCTGTTCGTGCAGACGGAAATCCTGGCGCATGAAAATGCGATTTTATGCACGCGCCGGCCCCGCTCGAAAGACGAGCCGATGCCGTGGCTGCTGCATGTGATGACGGTGCACGATATCGAACACTATGCCGTGTCGTTCGAGACGGACCGCGCGCGCTTCATCGGCCGCGGCAACACGGCGCAGCTGCCGCAGGCGCTGCAGGACAGCGGTCCGCTCGGTGGCGGCCACGGTTCCGTGCTCGACCCCATCGTGGCCATCCGCTACGTCATCACGCTCGAACCGGACCAGGCGGTCACGGTCGATAGCGTGACCGGCATGGTGGAACAGCGCGAGGCGGCGCTGCACCTGATCGACAAATATCAGGATCGCCATCTGGCCGACCGCGTGTTCGAACTGGCCTGGACGCACAGCCAGGTGGTGCTGCGCCAGTTGAATGCCAGCGAAGCGGACGCGCAGTTGTATGCACGCCTGGCCAATGCCGTGATCTACCCGAATGCGGCCCTGCGCGCCGATGCCGGCATCCTGATCAAGAACCAGCGCGGCCAGTCCGGCCTGTGGGCGTATGCCATTTCCGGCGACTTGCCCATCGTGCTGCTGCAGATACGCGACGCGGCCAATATCGAACTGGCGCGCCAGATGGTGCAGGCGCATGCCTACTGGCGCCTGAAAGGATTGATCGTCGACCTGGTGATCTGGTACGAGGAACAGTCGGGCTACCGCCAGCTGCTGCATGACCAGATCATGGGCTTGATCGCCTCGGGCATCGATGCGCAGGCGATCGACCGCCCGGGCGGCATTTTCGTGCGCCTGGCCGAGCAGATTGCCAACGAAGACCGCATCTTGCTGCAATCGGTGGCGCGCGCCATCATCAGCGACTTGCGCGGCACCCTGGCCGAGCAGGTCAAGCGCCCGCCCAGCCCTGTGCTGCGCATGCCGCCGCTGCTGCAGGATACTGCCCGCGAACAGGGCAGCGTGCCGCACCGCGCCGCACCGCGCGAACTGATCCTGGAAAATGGCCTCGGTGGTTTTACACCCGATGGGCGCGAATACGTGATCACCACAGGCGAAGGCACACAGACACCGGCGCCCTGGTCGAACGTGCTGGCCAACGCGCAATTCGGCACCGTGGTGTCGGAAGGCGGCCAGGCGTATACGTGGAGCGAGAATGCGCATGAATTCCGCCTCACGCCATGGCAGAACGACCCCGTTTCTGACCTGTCCGGCGAAGCGTTTTATGTGCGCGACGAGCAAACCGGCCAGTTCTGGTCGCCATCGGCCCTGCCGGCGCGCGGCAGCGGCGACTACGTGACGCGCCACGGCTTTGGCTACAGCATTTTTGAACACAGCGAGGGCGGTATCTCCACCGAACTGTGCACCTATGTGGCGCTGGACGCGGCCGTCAAATATTCGGTGATCAAGGTGCGCAACGACAGCGGCGTGCCGCGCCGTCTGTCCGTCACAGGCTACGTGGAATGGGTGATGGGCGACCTGCGCGCCAAGTCCTGCATGCACGTGGCGACCGAGGTTGACACCATCAGCGGCGCGCTGTTTGCGCGCAATAACTACAACACGGAGTTTTCAGGCCGTGTCGGCTTTTTCAATACCGACGCCAGCATCCGCTCCATCACCTGCGACCGCAATGAATTCATCGGCCGTAACGGCAGTCTGGCGCAGCCGGCGGCGCTACGGCGCGTGCGCCTGTCCGGCAAGGCGGGCACGGGCCTGGACCCGTGCGCAGCGATCCAGGTGCCGTTTGAACTGCAGCCGGGGCAGGAGCGCGAAATCGTCTTCCTCCTCGGCGTGGGCGGGCGCCGCAATGCCGACGCCAGTACCATGGTGCAGCGCCATGCGGGCAAGGACGCGGCCCGCATGGCGCTCGACGCCGTGCGCGCGCACTGGGAAAACACCCTGGGCGCCGTGCGCATCGAAACGCCCGATCCATCGCTGGACGTGATCGCCAATGGCTGGCTGATGTACCAGACAATCGCCTGCCGCCTGTGGGCGCGCAGCGGCTATTACCAGTCGGGCGGCGCGTATGGCTTCCGCGACCAGTTGCAAGATGCGATGGCCATGATCCACACGGCGCCGCAACTGCTGCGCGGCCATTTGCTGCTGTGCGCGGCGCACCAGTTTGTCGAAGGCGACGTACAGCATTGGTGGCATCCGCCGTCGGACCGGGGCGTGCGCACGCACTGCTCCGATGATTACCTGTGGCTGCCGCTGGCCGCCTGCCGCTATGTGATTGCCACGGGCGATGTCAACGTGCTGTCCGAAGTGGCGCCCTTCATCGAGGGACGCGCTGTCAAGCCGGAAGAGGATTCCTATTACGACTTGCCCGTGCGTTCGGGCGAGTCGGCCGACCTGTACGAGCACTGCGTGCGCGCCATCCGCCACGGCTTGCGCCTGGGCGTGCACGGCTTGCCCCTGATGGGCTCCTGCGACTGGAATGACGGCATGGACAAGGTGGGCGAACACGGCAAGGGCGAGAGCGTGTGGCTGGCCTTCTTCCTGTATGAAGTGCTGCAGCGCTTTGCCGAGGTGGCCGTGCTGCGCGGCGACGCCGCATTCGCCCGGTTCTGCCGCGACGAAGCCGTGAAACTGGCGGCCAATGTCGAGGAACATGCGTGGGATGGCGAGTGGTACCGGCGTGCCTACTTCGACGACGGCACGCCCTTGGGTTCGCACACGAACGAGGAATGCCAGATCGATTCGATTTCGCAAAGCTGGGGCGTGCTGTCGGGCGCGGCCAACAAGGAGCGCGTGGCCGGCGCCATGCGCCAGGTCGATGCGCGCCTGGTGCGTCGTGATTCCGGCGTGATCCAGCTGCTCGATCCGCCGTTCGACAAATCCGATCTCAATCCCGGCTATATCCGCGGTTATGTGCCGGGCGTGCGCGAGAACGGCGGTCAGTATACGCATGCGGCCATCTGGACGGCGATGGCGTTTGCCCGCCTGGGCGATGGCGAAAAGGCGTGGGAACTGCTGCGCATGATCAATCCCGTGCGCCATGGCGCGGATGCGCAGGCGGTGCAGCGCTACAAGGTCGAGCCGTATGTGGTGACGGCCGACGTGTATGCCGTGGCGCCGCATGTGGGGCGCGGCGGCTGGAGCTGGTACACGGGATCGTCGGGCTGGCTGTACCGGCTGATCGTCGAATCGCTGCTGGGCTTGACGCGCGAAGCGAACGTGCTGCGTGTGCTGCCGACCATGCCGGCCGAATGGGACAGCTTCAAGCTGCATTACCGCTTCGGCGCCAGCAGCTATGCCATCACGGTGGAAAAGGCACAGGGGCGGCCCGCAGGATTGTCGCTCGATGGCGTGGCGCAGGAGGGCAACAGCATCGCCCTGCGCGACGACGGCCGCGAGTATGCGGTGCTATTGCTGGTGTAGTCTTGCCCACGTCTCAAGAAAGCGCGCTGACCGTTCAGGATCAGCGCGCCGGTATGCATGTCGCCGAGATTGGTCAGAAGCCCAGAGCCGCGCCCGCGCCCAGCAGGGTTGCCACGCCCAGCACGGCAAATACCAGCGCCGCGATGCCGTGCACCAGGCGCAGCGACACGCGGTTGGCGATCTTGTCGCCCAGGTACACGGCCGGCACGTTGGCCAGCATCATGCCGAAGGTGGTGCCCAGCACGACGGAAACAATGTCGTGGTAGCGCGCCGCCAGCGCCACCGTGGCCACCTGCGTTTTATCTCCCATTTCCGCCATGAAGAAGGCGATCAGGGTGGTCAGGAAGACGCCATACTTGGCCAGCTTCGTTTCGTCTTCATCGAGCTTGTCGGGGATCAGGGTCCAGGCGGCCATCGCCAGGAACGATACGCCGAGTACCCAGCGCAGCACGTCGGGCCCCAGCATGCTGGTGATCCAGGCGCCGACGGCGGCGGCAAACGCGTGGTTGGCGACGGTGGCGACGAAAATCGCCAGCACGATGGGCAAAGGCTTGCGGAATTTGGCCGCCAGCAAAAAGGCCAGGAGTTGGGTTTTGTCGCCGATTTCAGCGAGACCGACGATGCCGGTGGAGATGAGGAATGCTTCCATGAGATTGCAAGAGGTACGCGGGCCGGACGAATTAACCAATGATCCATGGGCGACTCCGGCCCATGCGGCCGCCCTGGATCAATGGTCTCGTCAAGTTCTGCAACCACCTGCACCATGGCCTGCGGGCCAATTATGTTGATACAGGTTCCCGCGGCAGGACCGCGAGACGACTACTCCCCAATGTTCGAGGCGCATCATACGCCAATGCCCGTGCCGGCGCCAGTGCTGCCGGGGCATGGCACTGCCTGGTGTGTGGGACTTCCACAACAATGAGCGCTTTGCAAACAGACTCGACTTAGAATGCAGTCTGTCCACGACTCCCAGATGGAATGCGCCATGCCGGTCCTTGTCCGCTTGCTTGCCTTGTGTTTGACCTTGTTTGCTCCCTTGCCCGGCCTGTGCGCCGCCGCGCCCTTCGACGACAAGTTCCGCCAACTGGAAGAATTGCTGCCCACGCCGAATAACTACCGCACCGCATCTGGTGCGCCGGGCCACGCCTACTGGCAGCAGCGCGCCGATTACGTGATCCGCGCCACCTTGGACGAAGCGCGCCGCGAAATCACGGCCAGCGAGCAGATCACCTATCACAACCGCTCGCCGGACAGCCTCGCGTATCTGTGGCTGCAACTGGACCAGAATGGCTTGCGCCAGGATGCGGACCAGCGCCGCGTATTGAGCGCGCCGTCGCGCCAGGCCTGGCTCAGCGGCACCGAAGAGGAAGCGCTGAAATTCGAAGACTTGCGCGCCCTCCATGCGGGGCGGGAATTTGACGGCGGCTTCAAGCTCACCGCCGTGAAAGCGGCCAGCGGCAAGCCGCTGCCGTATGTGGTCAACCAGACCATGCTGCGCATCGATTTGCCGGTGGCGCTGGCGCCCGGCCAGAGCATCAGCTTTGGCATCGACTGGTCCTACAAAATCAATGACCAGAAGGTGCTGGTCGAGCGCTCCGGCTATGAATATTTTGAAGAGGACAAGAACACGATTTTCCAGATCGCCCAATGGTTCCCGCGCATGGCCGCGTATTACGATGCCGTCGGCTGGCAGCACAAGCAATTCCTCGGCTCCGGTGAATTCACGCTGGAATTTGGCGACTACGAACTGTATCTGACGGTGCCGGGCGACCACGTGGTGGCCGCCACGGGCGAACTGCAAAATCCTGCGGCCGTGTTGAGCGCGGCACAGCGCGAGCGGCTTGCGCGGGCGAAAAACAGCAATACGCCGCTGCTGGTGATCACACCCGCCGAAGCGCTGGCGGCGGAAAAGGGCCGCGCGGCGGGGATGAAAACCTGGCATTTCAAGGCGGCCAATGTGCGCGACGTGGCGTGGGCCTCGAGCCGCAAGTTCATCTGGGATGCGCAGGGGCTGGACAGCGGCGGCAAGCGCGTGATGGCCATGTCGTATTACCCGAACGAGGGCAACCCGCTGTGGCAGCAGTACAGCACGCGCGCCGTCGTGCACGCGATCGAGCAGTACAACAAATACAGTTTCGACTATCCGTATCCGAATGCGATCTCCGTCAACGGCGCCGTGGGCGGCATGGAGTATCCGATGATTGCGTTCAATGGCGGGCGTCCCGTGAAGGACAAGAAGACGGGTGAACTCACGTATTCGAAGACGGCGAAATATGACCTGATCGGCGTGATCATCCATGAAGTGGGGCACAATTATTTTCCCATGATCGTCAACTCGGACGAGCGCCAGTGGACGTGGATGGACGAGGGCCTCAATTCCTTCCTGCAGTACCTGGCCGAGCAGGCGTGGGAAGAGCATTTCCCATCCTGGAATGGCGAGCCGCGCAAGATCGTCGACTACATGCGCAGCCAGAACCAGGTGCCCATCATGACCAATTCCGAGTCCTTGCTGCAGTTCACGGCGAACGCCTACGACAAGCCGGCCACGGCGCTCAACATCCTGCGTGAAACCATCTTAGGGCGCGAGCTGTTCGACTTCGCCTTCAAGCAGTACGCCCTGCGCTGGAAGTTCAAGCGCCCGACGCCGGCCGACTTTTTCCGCACGATGGAAGACGCTTCCGGCACGGACCTGGACTGGTTCTGGCGCGGCTGGTTTTATACCACCGACGCGGTCGACATCAGCATCGACGGCATCAGCGAATATGGCGTGAGCACGAAGAATCCGGAGGTCGAAAAAGCGTGGAAGAAGGCGCAGAAGGCCGCGCAGCCGATTTCGATCTCGGACCAGCGCAACAAGACGCTGCCGAAGAAGGTGGAGCTGGACCCCGCGCTGAAGGATTTCTATAACCGGCATGATGAATTCACGGTCACCAACAAGGACCGCAACAGCTATGCGGAAGAGCAGGAGGCGCTGGAGCCGTGGGAGCGAAAGCTGCTGGAGCAGCATAACCTGGGCAAGCATCTGTACCTGGTCGACTTTTCGAATATTGGCGGCCTGGTGATGCCGCTGATCCTGGAAATCGAACTGAAAAGCGGCAAGAAGATCATCGAACGCGTGCCGGCCGAAGTGTGGCGCTATGCGCCGCACAAGATCAGCAAGGTCATCGTCACGGACGAGCCGATGGTGGGGCTGGTGCAAGACCCGTACTGGGAGACGGCCGATATCGACACCAGCAACAACGCCTGGCCGCGAAAAATCACGCCATCGCGCCTGGAATTGTTCAAGCTGGACCGTGACAAGAACAACCTGATGAAAGATTTTAATACGCCGCTGAAGGCACCCGAGGCCAAGCCCGAAGTCCAGCCAGATACGAAATAGGAAAAAAGCGCCGGCCAGCCCGGCGCTTTTTTCTGCCGGCCTGCGCCGGAAGTGCTATTCTGCGCGACGCCCCGGCGCACACGGACCGGGGCTTTCGCAAATCATTCAAAAGACGACCATGCAAACTTTGACCTTCCTGCGCGCGCTGGGCTGTGCGCTACTTTGCCAGGTAACCCTGGCAGCACACGCCGACCCCCTCAGCTACGCGCGTTACGACCAGGTGCGCACGCGCGACCTGCAGCTGGACCTGAAAGCCGATTTCAAGCAAAAGACGCTCTCCGGCTATGCCGAGCTGTCCTTGAACTGGATCGACCCGGCGGCGCGTACCCTGGTGCTCGATACGCGCGATCTGTCGATCGCGAAAGTGCAGGTACAGGACAAGCGCGGCGCATGGCAGATGGCGCCGTATCAGCTGGACAAGGCCGACCCGGAAAAGGGCCAGGCGCTGCGCATCACCACCACGGGCCAGCCGGGCAAGGTGCGCGTCTACTATCACACGGCGCCGAACGCCATTGCGCTGCAGTGGCTCACGCCGCAGCAGACCATGTCGGGCAAGCTGCCTTTCATGTTCAGCCAGTCGCAAAGCATCAACGCCCGCTCGTGGGTGCCGTCGCAGGATACGCCGGCCGTGCGTTTTACCTACAGCGCGCGTATCGAGGCGCCGAGTGGCATGCGCGTCGTGATGAGCGCCGAGAATGACGACAAGGCGACGGGCAAGGGCGGCTGGAAATTCAGGATGCCGCAGCCGATTCCATCGTACCTGCTGTCCATCGCCATCGGCGAACTGGAAGTGCGCAAGCTCGGTCCCCGCTCCGCCGTGTATGCCGAACCGCCGCGCATCAAGGCGGCCGAATACGAGCTGGCCGACACGGAAAAGATGATACAGGCAGCCGAAGCGCTGTATGGTCCGTATGGATGGGGACGCTACGACATGATCGTGCTGCCGCCATCGTTCCCCTACGGCGGCATGGAAAACCCGCGCCTGACCTTCCTCACGCCGACCATGATCGCGGGCGACCGCAGCCTGGTCGACCTGATCGCGCATGAACTGGCCCACTCGTGGTCGGGCAACCTGGTCACCAACGCGTCGTGGAAGCACATGTGGCTCAACGAAGGCTTCACCACCTACGTCACCACGCGCATCGTCGAGCAGCTGTATGGCAGCGACGTGGCGCAGATGGGCGTGCAGGTCGACCAGGAAGAACTGGCCGCCTCGATCAAGGAACTGCCGGCGGCGAAAACGGCGCTGATCACGCGCGATGCGGACGCCAATCCTGCCGAAACGTATACGGATGACGGCATCATCTACCCGAAAGGCGCCTGGTTCCTGGCCACCATGGAACGCCGCGCCGGCCGTGCCGTGTTCGACCCTTTCCTGCGCGGCTGGTTCGACCAGCATGCGTTCCAGAGCGTGACGACGGAGCAGTTCATCGCCTACCTGCGCAAGAACCTGCTGGCGCAGCATCCGGACGTGATGCCGGACGCGGAACTCGATGAATGGCTGTATGGCACCGGCGTGCCGGCCAGCGCGCAGCGCGTCGTCTCGCCGCGCCTGGCGCTGCTCGACCAGCACCGCGACGCCTGGCTCAAGGGCGAGCTTGCCACCAAAGACCTGGGCATGGACAAGTGGATCGCCATCGAGTCGATGCACTTCCTGAACGACATCAACAACAAGGCCAGCGCGGCGCAATTACGTGAACTGGACCAGGTCTACGGCGTGGGCAAGAGCGGCAACAATGAAGTCGCTTACCGCTTCTACCTGGCCTCCGTGAACGCCGGCTACGATGTGCGCCAGCCCTTGCAGGCATTCCTGATGAGCGTGGGTCGCCAGAAGTTCGTCGTGCCCCTGTATAGCGCCTTGATGAAGACGCCGCAGGGCCACGCCTGGGCCAAGGACGTGTATGCGCAGGCGCGCGAACGCTACCACCCGGTGACGCAGGAAAGCGTCGATAAATTGATGGCCGCGCAAGCGCATTGAACCTTATTTGGACATCCTGACCATGCATACCATGAACCGTCTCGCCGCCGCCATCGTGCTGGCGTTTTCCGGCATCACGGTGCCGGCGCTGGCCTCTGACGCCGCACCCGTCGTTGCCGCTGCGCCTGCCCCCGCGCCGGCCTTCGATCTCGAGCGCGACGTCGCCACCGCCCTGAAAGTGTTCGACGTGCCGGGCATGGCGATCGCCATCGTCAAGGATGGCAAGGTCATCACCGCCAGGGGTTTCGGCGTACGCAAGCTGGGCGAACCGGCGGCCGTCGACGCCAAGACGCTGTTTGAAGTGGCATCGAACTCGAAAGGTTTCACGGCTGCCGCGCTGGCCATGCTGGTCGACGACGGCAAGCTGGCCTGGGACGATCCCGTCACCAAGCACCTGCCCGGCTTCCAGATGCACGATTCCTACGTCACGGGCGCCATGACCATCCGCGACTTGCTGACGCACCGCAGTGGCCTGGGCCTGGGAGCGGGCGACTTGCTGTGGTGGCCTACCACGACGTTTTCCACCGACGAGATCATCGAGAAGCTGCGCTACATCCGTCCGGCCACGAGTTTTCGCAACAGCTATGCTTACGATAACCTGCTGTACATCGTGGCCGGCAAGATCATCGCCGACAAGGCGGGCAAGAGCTGGGGCGAAGCGATGCATGAGCGCATCCTGGCGCCGCTGGGCATGACGGGTACCACCACCAGTCTGGCGGAAAACGTGGGTAATCCCGACGTCGCCAATGCGCACAGCAAGATCGCCGGCAAGATCGCCGCCGTCAAATCCATGCCCGTGCCGAACGCCGTGGGCGCCGTTGGCATCAACACGAATGCGGAAGATATCGCCAAGTGGATGATGGTGCTGCTCGACGAAGGCAAGATCGCCGGCGTGAAAGACAAGGATGGCAAGGACGCGCGCCTGTTCAGCGAAAAGCAGGGCCGCGAGATGTGGACGGCGCAAACGCCGATCAAGATTGCCGAACCAAAACCGGCGCTGGCCGCGACGAAACCGAACTTCAGCGCGTATGGCCTGGGCTTTCAGCTGCGCGACTACAAGGGCATGAAAGTGGCCATGCACGGCGGCGCGCTGCAGGGATTTTATTCGCGCGTGGTGATGGTGCCGGAAGCAAAGCTGGGCGTGGCCATCCTCACCAATGCGGAAAATGGCGGCTCCATGACGGCACTGCAATGGCGCATTCTCGACCATTACCTGCAGGCGGTGCCGTCGGACTGGCTGGCGCGGGTGGCCAAGGTGGAGCAGGACCAGCATGCCGAAGAGGTGAAAAAGCAGGGCAAGGCATCGAGCGCGCGCGCGGCCAAATCGCAGCCATCGCTGCCGCTGGCCGCGTATGACGGCGAGTATGAAGACGCCTGGTATGGCAAGGTCGTCATCAAGCCGGAGGGGAAAAAGCATATCCTCAGCTTCACGCGCACGCCGGACCTGACGGGTGAACTGGAACACTGGCAGCACGACACCTTCATCGTGCGCTGGAAAGAGCGCAACTTCAACGCCGATGCCTACGTGACGTTCTCGCTCAATCCCGATGGCAGCATCGACAGGGTAAAAATGGCGCCCGTGTCGGCCGAGACGGATTTCAGCTACGACTTCCAGGACCTGAGCCTGGCGCCGGTGAAACCGAAGGAAGCGAAGAAATAAACCGGTAGGTCGGGTTAGCGCGCAGCGCGTAACCCGACACGCTCACTTTATGGCTTGACGAACTTCAGGGTCATGCGGTCGCTCTCGCCGATGGCCGTGTATTTGGCCCGCTCGACATCCTTGTTGGTGTAGGTCGGCGGCAACGCCCACACGCCGCCCTGGTGGTCGGCATGGTCTTTCGGATTGGCGTTGATCTCGGACCTGGCTGCCAGCTTGAAGCCCGCGTTTTCCGCCAGCTTGATCACATACGCTTCGTGCATGTAGCCGCTGCTGGCCGTGGCATCTTGCGCCTTGTTCGCCGGCAGGCGGTGCTCGACGACGCCGAACACGCCGCCCGGCTTCAGGCTGTCATACACTTCCTTGAACAGGGTCTGCATGCCTGCTTCGCCGATGGGTATCCAGTTGTGGATATTGCGGAAGGTGAGCACCATGTCGGCCGTGCCCTTGGGCGCGATGCGGTAGGTGGTGGGCGGTGCGAAGGCGCCGAGTTCCACCTTGCCGAAAGCGGCCGGATTGGCGTCGAGTTTTTGCTGGAAGCGCGCCGCGCCACGGCGTGCGCCTTCGCTGCTTGACTGCGGGTCGTTGCCGGCGGCGATCAGCTTGCCGTTATCGCGCAGGTAGGGCGCCAGGATCTCCGTGTACCAGCCGCCGCCAGGCGCCAGCTCCACCACCGTCATGCCCGGCTTGATGCCGAAGAACGTCAGTGTTTCATACGGGTGCCGGGCGCTGTCGCGCAGCGCGTTGGCCGGCGTGCGTGCACTGCCGGCGATAGCCGCCTTCAAGGCTGCGTCGCTGCTGTCGGCCGCCAGTGCCGCACCGCTGCCGCCGCAGGCCAGCATGACCGTCAGGGCCGCGGCCAGGGATACTCGCTTCATCATCATCTGCTCCATTCATGAGTGGGTCGATTGGTGGCTATCGCCATCAACGCCGATCATCGGGCAAGCACGCTGGCCGGTCAAGCGGATTCCGTACCCCATGCGGCGGCATACGCGGGCAGCGCGCTGGTGTTGAGTGCATCGGCGATGGCCGCGCCACGGCCGTGCGTAAAAGGCAATTCGCCCGTCCAGACGACGTGTGCCATGTCACCCGCATCGTCGAGCGGGCCACCCTTGCGCTGCTTGACGGCGCATTCGTCGAGCGCGATGCGCAGCACGGTGGTGGCCGCGTATTCCTTGGCGCTGCCGCCGCGCACCTGCGCCAGGCGTCCCGGCGCCAGCTTTTCCATCAGCGCATCCATGGCCGCATGCTGCTGGCCGATGTCGCTCACCTTGTCAAAGCGACCGTAGACCATCGCCGAACGGTAGTTCATCGTGTGATTGAAGGCCGAGCGCGCCAGCACCAGGCCGTCGAGATGGGTGATGGTCACGCACACGTCGGTATCGTTGACGAGTTGCTTGAGCATGCGGCTGCCGTTCGAGCCATGGATATACAGGTGGCCGTCGATGCGCCAGCAGGCGGTCGGGATGCAATGGCTGCCCTTGTCGTCGCGGAAGGCGATATGGCACAGGAAGGCGGCGTCGACGATGGTATACACGGTGGCTTGCTCGTAGCTGGCCAGTTCGGCGACGCGGCGCACGCGGGTACGCGGGCTGGGAGGGAGGGCGACAGCGGTCATGGCGAAAATCCGGTTGGTTGAGGAAGCAGGCCGCACTATAATCGGCATCTGGCCCTGAAAAAAGATCCAGAAGTTAGAAATAATTTGGAGCCATAAAAGGGGGGCGCATGGATTATGCATTGCTGCTGAACGCTTTCGAACGTACGCACCGCGAGCGGGGCTGGCCGCGCCAGCGCCTGCTGCATGAATGCCTGCGCGCGGCGATCCGCGGTGGCCAGCTGGCGCCAGGTACGCGGCTGGCCGCCACGCGCGTGCTGGCGGCCGAACTGGGACTGGCGCGCAATACCGTGCTGTACGCCTACGAGCAGCTGGCCAGCGAAGGTTTTGTCTTGCCGGACCGGCGTGGCACCGTGGTCGCCGGCAACGTTGGCCAGCCGGTGGTGGCGCCGCCGGCCGGCAGCAAGGATGGCTTGTCGCGCCGTGCACAACATTTGCGCGGCGTGGCGGGACAGGACAGGAATGCGACGGTGGTGTTTCCCGCCGACGCGATGGGGGCGTTCGCGCCTGGCGTGCCGGCGCTCGACGAATTCCCGCTGGCGCAGTGGCGGCGCATGCTGGACCGCGCGTGGCGCGCGCTGACGCCGCGCCAGCTCAATTACGGCGACCCGGCCGGTGAGCCGCAGCTGCGCATGGCCATCGCCGACCATTTGCGCGCCGCGCGCGGCGTCGTCTGCGATGCGGGCCAGGTGTTCATCACGGACGGTACGCAGAGCAGCCTTGATGTGTGCCTGCGCGCCTTTGCCGACCAGGGCGACACCTTGTGGATCGAGCACCCTGGCTATGGCGGCGCGCTGGCGGCGGGCCGTGGCGCCGGCCTGCAGGTGACGGGCATCGCCGTCGACATGGATGGCATCGCACCGACGGATGACGACTGGAGCGCGGCGCCGCCGCGCCTGATCTACACCACGCCGTCGCACCAGTATCCGACGGGCAGCGTGCTCAGTCCCGCACGCCGCATGGTGCTGCTCGAACGTGCCCGCGCCGCCGGCGCCCTGATCATCGAAGATGATTACGACAGCGAATTTCGCCATGGCGGTCCGCCCCTGGCGGCCATGCAGGGACTGGTGGCCGACGCGCCCGTCGTGTATCTGGGTACCTTCAGCAAGACCATGTTTCCCGCCTTGCGGCTGGCCTTTATTGTCGTGCCGGCAGGGCTGGCCGGGGCTTTCGCGCAGATGCAGGCGCAGGGCGCCACACGGGGGCGCGTGGCCGAACAGCTGGCGCTGGCCGAGTTCCTGCGCAGCGGCCTGTTTGCGCGCCATGTGCGCCGCATGCGCCGCCTGTATTGCCAGCGCCGCGACGCCTTGAGCGAGGCATTGCAGCGCCATGCGTGTGCGGGCGCGGTCATCCATGGCGGCACGGCCGGCATGCACCTGGCGCTGCGTTTTCAAGACGTGCAATGGGATGACCTGGCGTTGAGCCGCCGCGCCGCGCAGGACGGCATCGTGGCGCTGGCGTTGTCCGCGCATGGCACGGGCGAGAGGAGGGGCGAGGGCGCCGGCTGGAACGGTTTCCTGCTCGGTTATGCGCAGGTGCCGGCCGAAAACATGGACGGCCTGGCGCGCCGCCTGGGCGCGCTGCTGCCGGTGTGATGCGGCGCTACTGCCTTACTGCTGGTCCTGCATCCACTGCTTCAAGCCGTTGACCCAGTTCTTGGCGGGCAGGTTGAATTGCTTCTTGATGGTGGCGGCACGTTCGTACAAGTCGCTGAAGTCGAGCGATGGCGATTTTTTGAAGGCCAGCACGACGATGTTTTCATCTTCCGTTTCCGGCACCCAGACGACGGCGTCGAAGACCAGTTCCATCGCCTGCAAGTTCTTGTCGTAGTTGGGGAAGTCACCGAAGACATTCGTGCACATGATGCCGTCGTCCGTCAGGCAGTCGTGGCAAGCCTGGTAGAACTCGGGCGTGTCGAGCACGGGGCCGCGCGCGTCTTCGTCGTACAGGTCCACTTGCAGCGCATCGACGGTGCCATGGTTGGCAGGATCGAGCACGAAGTCGAGCGCATTCATTTCACGCACGTCGAGACGCGCATCGTTCGGCGGCAGCGCAAACTGGGCGCCGCAGATGGCGATCACGTTCGGATTGAGTTCGATGGCCGTGACCGTGGCGTCGGGGAAGCGGCGGTAGCTGAATTTGGTCAGCGCGGCGCTGCCAAGTCCCAGCTGCACGATGCGTTTTGGCTGCGTCTTGAACAGCATCCACATCATCATCATCTGCACGTATTCGAGCTCGATGGCATCGGGTTTGTCCAGGCGCATGGCGCCCTGCACCCACTTGGTACCCAGGTGCAGGTAGCGGATGCCGCGGTGTTCTGTGGTGGTGGCCGGCGGGTGGCCCGGGTGGCTGAAGGCGGTATGGCTGGTGGAGGTAAAGTCGGTCGTCATGGCGTCAGTGTAGCAGCCGACTGAAAAAAAGACGCTGCAGCGTCTTTTGGGAGGGGAGCTCAAGATTGCTTGCGGCGCCGCGCCAGGAAGCCGAGTATGCCCAGGCCGGCCAGCAGCATGGCATACGTTTCCGGCTCGGCAACCGGAACCAGGTTCAAAAGGGAAGAATCAATGTCACCGCCAGTCCGCCGCCTTCGCGGTTGGCCAGGGTGATGCGTCCGCCATGCGCTTCGGCGATCTCGCGCGCCAGTGCCAGGCCCAGTCCCGTACCGCTGCGTTTGGTAGAGTAAAACGGCACCAGCGCATTTTCCAGCACGGCGCCATTCATGCCCGGCCCCCGGTCGCGCACTTCGATGCGCAGCTGCCCATGCGCCTGGCTGACGTGCAGGCCGATATGCTGGAGCTTGGAGCCGGACTCCAGCGCATTCTTGAGCAGGTTCAGCAGCGCCTGCTGCATTTGCGCCGCATCGAACACGGCCGCCTGCGCCGGCGGCGGGCCGTCGAGCGTGAAGGCCGCTTGCGAAGCCAGGCTGTCGAGGAAGGGTTGCCACTCGCATGGCGCCAGGCGCGGCGCGGGCAGCTTGGCAAAGCGCGCATAGCCGAGGATGAAGGTTTCCAGGTGACGCGTGCGCTCTTCGATGGTGGCGAGGATTTGCGGCAGGCGTTCGGTCTGGCCGCGGCGTACCAGCTCGGCGCCGGAATGGGCCAGCGAGGCCAGTGGCGCCAGTGAGTTGTTGAGCTCATGGCTGATGACGCGGATGACCTTTTTCCAGGTTTGCACTTCCTGGCGCCGCAGTTCCAGCGTCAGCTGGCGCAGCAGCAGCAGTTCATGCTTGCGCCCGTTCAGGCTGAAGCTGCGCCGCGCCAGGTGGTATACCTCTTCCTGCTCGCCCTCGCCGCTGGTAAACAAGCCGTCGTTGCGGCGCGCCAGCGCCTCGGCCAGGGCCGGCGCGGCCTCGCGCACGATGTCGGCCAGGTGGCGTCCTTCGAGCCGGCGGCCGTGGTGCAGCAACTGGCGCGCGGCCAGGTTGGCGTAGACGATGGCGCTACCCTCGGCCACCAGCAGCATGGCCACCGGCGTGTTTTGCACCATGGTGTCGAGCAGCAGTTCGCGCTGCACCAGGTCCAGGCGCTGCTTGCGCAGCACGTCGCCCAGCGCATTGTGGGCCGCCACCAGGTCGGCCAGTTCATCGTTCTGCGGCCAGCGCAAGCTGAAGCCGAAGTCGCCGTCCTGGTAGCTGGCGACCGTACCGCTCAAGGCGCGAAACAGCGACAGCATCGCTTGCAGCTGCGCGCGGATGGTAATGACGGCCACCGGCAGCACGCATAGCAGGGTGCCGGCCAGCACCAGCAGCGGCTGATCTGGCAAAAAATGCGCGAGCAGCAGGGCGATGACGATGCCCAGCACCAGCAAGGTAACGATCAGCGCCGTCCAGCGCGTGAGCAGGGAGAGGCGCATGGGACGGTAGGCCATCAGCCGCGCGCGATGCCCAGGCGTTCCATGCGCCGGTACAGCGCCTGGCGCGACAGCCCCAGTTCCTGCGCCGCCTGCGCCACCACGCCGTGTGCGCGCGTGAGCGCCGCGGTGACGCTGTCGCGGTCCGGCTCCGTCGCGGCGCCATCCTGCGGTGCGCGCGGCGACGCGACATCCGCCAGCGGCAAGCCCGTTTCCTGCGCACCGATCACCGGGCCGGCCGTCAGCAGGCTGGCGCGCTGCATCACATTTTTCAGTTCGCGCACATTGCCCGGCCAGCCGTGCGCCAGCAGGGTCGCCTGCGCCTGCGCGTCCAGGGTTTTTTCGCTGCCCAGGAAATGCCGCGCCAGTACCAGGATGTCCAGCGGGCGCTGCGCCAGCGGCGGCAGGCGCAGTTCGATCACGTTCAGGCGGTAGAACAGGTCTTCGCGAAACGTGCCGGCCTTGATCATCGCCGGCAGGTCGGCGTTGCTGGCGCTGATGACGCGCACTTTCACTTGCCGCTCGCGGTTCGAGCCGAGGCGCTCGAAGCGTCCCGTTTCCAGTACGCGCAGCAGTTTCATTTGTCCGGCCAGCGGCAGGTTGCCGATTTCGTCGAGGAACAGGGTGCCGCCGTCGGCCGCGTCGAACTTGCCGTCGCGCGCGCGCGTGATGCCGGTATAGGCACCCGCCTCGGCGCCGAACAGTTCCGCTTCGATCAGCTCGACCGGCACGGCGCCGCAATTGAGCACGATGAAGGGGCCGCTGGCGACCTGCGAATTGGCTTGCACGATGGCGGCGATGCGTTCCTTGCCGCTGCCGTTCGGCCCCGAAATGAGCACGGGCACGTCGGCGCGCGCCACCTGGCACGCCAGGTGCACCACTCTTTCGGTGGCCGGGTCTTGCCACACCATGCCGCGCAAATCGAAGTCGTGTTCCAGCGCGTGGCGCTGGCGCCGCTCGGCCACCACGCGCTGGCGCAGCGCGCGGTTGGCCTGCCCCAGTTCCAGCAGGTTTTGCACGGAAGCGATCAGGCGCCGGTCATCCCATGGCTTGGCCAGGTAGTCGGCTGCGCCGGACTTGATCAGGTCGACGGCCGCGTCGAGCTGGGTCCATGCCGTCAGCAGGATCACGGGCAGGTCAGGGTAGCGCGCGCGGATGGCGTGGAACAGCGCGCTGCCTTCTTCGCCCGAGGTGGTGTCGGCCGTGAAGTTCATGTCCTGCACCACCAGGTCGATGGCGTGGCGCTCGAGCAGGTGCAGGCCCTCCTCGGGCGAGGCGGCGCGCACGGCGTCGATCTCGTGCAGGGAGAACAGCACGTCGAGCGCGATGGCCACGGCGGCATTGTCGTCAATAATCAGTACGGTAGGCATGCGCGCAGCATATCACTCAGGTGCCGGCTCAGGTACTGCGGGTGGCCGTGGCTGGCGAAATGCTGGCTGCGCGCCATGCCGGGCCGTACACCGCGCCCAGGCCCAGCAGCCAGAAGACGGCCGCGCCACCCAGCAGGTAGGGCAGAGGCAGGCGCGCCATTTCCAGCTGGCTCACCAGCAGCTGGTTCAAGCCCAGGGCCAGCAGTACGCCGGCAGCCACGCCGACGCTGGTGATCATGAAATTTTCGGTCAGGAAGTAGCGCAGGATGTCGACGCGGCGCGCGCCCAGGGCGCGCCGCACGCCGATCTGCTTGCGCCGCTGCGTCACCCACAGGCTGGCGATGCCGACGATGCCGCTGGCCGTCACCAGCAGCAGCAGGGTCGAGACGGTGATCAGCATCCATGACAGGCCGCGGTCGGCCCGGTAGCGTTCCTGGCGGTGCTGCTCCAGTGTGTCGATACGCACCAGGATGCGATCCGTGGTGGAGGTGCGGATCGCCTGGGCCGCCTCCTGCATCAGGCGGTCGCGCTGGCCCGGTTCGGCGCGCACGGCATACATCAGCGAATCGCGCCCACCCGTCAGGCGCGCCGGTAGCAGGGCCGAATATTCGCCTCTGGGCTTGACCTGGGCACCCTGGGTCTGCAGCCGTTCGACGATGCCGACCACGCGCAGTTCCGGGTCGTTATCGCCGGTGCCCTTGTACAATGTCTTGCCAACAAAACTGGTCTCGCCGGGCCAGATTTTCTGCGCCGCCAGGCGCGTCAGGATCAGCACCTTGGGATAGGTGTCCTCGACATCGTCGTCGATCTCTGGCACCTCGTCGGGCCGGAAGTCGCGTCCTTCGACCAGTTGCAAGCCATAGGTCTTCAACAGTGAATCGGGGCTAAAGTAGGTTGACACTTCGGCGCTGGGCGTGGCCTGGCCGCGCTTGGCCGACACGCTGGTGATGTTGCCGGAACGTGACAGCACGGCCTGTGATGTTTGCGCCACCGACATCGCGCCCGGCAAAGCGCGCAGCAGGGCAGCCTGGCGTTTCTGTTCGGCCAGCTGGCGCTGGTGGCCACCGCGGTCCATGTTCTGCACATTGACATAGAAAATATCGTTTTCAGCGGCCACGCCGGTGGGCCGCGCGGCCACGGCCTGGCGCACGTTGACGATATACAGGGCGTTGGCCAGGATGGCCAGGCTGATGGCCACTTGCACGGCCACCAGGATGGCGCCGGTTTTGCTGCGCATCAGCGCCGACAGGATGGGACGGATTTCCATGCTGGACCTCATAGTGGGTAAGTGTGTGTGATCGGCTTCATTGGGACTTGAGCTGAATCGCCGGCGTGACCTGGCAGGCGCGCCAGGTGGGCAGCAGGCCGGCCAGCAGGGCGGCGGCAACCGACATGGCAAACGTCAGCAACAGCATCGGTAAGTCCATGTGCGCCACGGTGCCCAGCTCTTCCGATTGCTGGCTGACCACGGCCAGCGCGCCAAACGCCAGCAGCAGGCCCAATACGCCGCCGGCCAGGCCGATCACGCCCGTCTCGATCAGGAACTGGCGGAAGATGTCGCGCCGTGTGGCGCCCAGTGCGCGGCGGATGCCCACTTCGGAGGCGCGCACCGAAAACTTCGCCAGCAGCAGGCCGATGGTGTTGACCAGGCACAGCAGCAGGAAACCAAAGGCCAGCCAGGCAGCCAGCCGGTTGTCGTTGTCGACTACCTGCAGGTAAGCCATCCACTCTTTCAGGTCGTACAGGTGGTTAGGTGCGTTGCGCATCATGCGTCCCAGCTTGCGCTGCTCGCCTGCGTAGGCGTCCAGGTATTGCTGCAGCTGGCCACGCTCGCTGCTGCTGGCCATCTCGAACCAGAACTGCAGCCAGGTGCAGCCTGACGCCAGCATGCCCTGGTAGCCGGGCGCGACATTGTCGCCGTTGCAGCTCATGCCGCCATCGTGCACGGTCTCGTGGCGGATCGCGCTGGCAAACGGAATGAAGAATTCGTCCTCCGGGCCGAACGCTCCCTTGCTGCCGATAATGTGATGCGCGCGCGGCACCACCTCCCAGGTCTTCAGCACGCCCGTCACCATGTAGGGGCGACCCAGCACCGTCACGCGCTGGCCTACCGGATTGCTGGTCCCCACCAGTTTTTCGGCCAGGGCGCGACTGAGCACGATCACGTCGGCGCCGCTGGCGTCATCGGCTTCGCTCCATGGCTGGCCATGCAAAAAAGGTGGTTCGAACATGGTGAAGAAGTCGCGCGTGGGCGCCATGCCCTGGGCGAAGAAGGAACCGATATCCTTGCGCGCCGGTTCTACCTGGCCGGCCACGCCATACATCACGGTGCGGCGCACGCCCATTTTGCTGCGCATGAAGTTCTGCGCATCGATATAGCTCATCTGCATCTGTGAAAAGCCCGGTTTTTCGCCGGGTACATAGCCTTTCACGGGCAGGATGTCGATCAACGGCACGAACAGGCGGTCGCTCTTGTGCGGCAGCGGATCGCCCGACATGGCGTGCAGGATGGTGACGGTGGATACGCTGGCGGCGACGCCGACGGCAAGGGTCAGTATCATCAATGCGGTCAGGGCGCGGTTGCGGCGCAGGCTGCGCAGGCCCAGTGTGAAATAGTAGCGGAACATGTTCTCTCCTTACGCGGTCACGGGGTGCTGCGGCCTGGCCGACAACGTGGCACTGTGTTGCACCAGGTCCGACACCTGGCCGTCGATGATGTGCACATTGCGCTGGCTGCGCAGCGCCAGTTCCGGATCATGCGTGACCATCAGGATGGTGGTGCCTTGCGCGTTGATGTCTTCCAGCAGTTCCATCACACCGCGCGCCATTTGCGTGTCCAGGTTGCCGGTCGGTTCATCGGCCAGCAGCAGCTTGGGCGAGCCGGCCAGCGCGCGCGCGATCGCCACGCGCTGCTGCTGGCCGCCCGACAGTTCGGCCGGATAGTGTTTCATGCGCGATGCCAGGCCCACCTTGGCCAGCGCTTCCTCGATGCGCTCCTTGCGTTCGGCGCGGTTGAAACCCCGGTAGCGCAGCGGCACGTCGACGTTGTCGAACAGCGACAGGTCGGGGATCAGATTAAAACCCTGGAAGATGAAGCCGAGTTTTTCATTGCGCAGGCGCGAGCGGGCATTGTCGTCCATGCCCCTGACGTTGACGCCGTCGAGGATGTATTCGCCGTCGGTGAATTCTTCCAGCAGGCCGGCGATGTTCAGAAAGCTCGTCTTGCCCGAGCCGGACGGTCCCGTGACGGTGACGAATTCACCTTGTTGCACATGGATGTCGAAGCCGCGCAGCGCGTGGGTTTCGATCATGTGGGTACGGTAGACTTTGCTCAGGTTTTGCATGCGCAGCATGGAGGGGCCTCTTGTAGAGTGAAATGAAGGAGATTCAGTTGAGCGAGACGCGCGCGGCGTTCGCGAAGTTTTCCGTGCCGGCGACGACCACCTTGTCGCCCAGTTTCAAGCCATCGCGGATTTCCACTGCCGTGACGCTGGTCGCGCCCAGTTTGATCGGCGTGCGCATCGCCACGCCGTCGCGCACGACGTAGGCGAAACGGCCGCCTTCGGCTTCGACGAAGGAGCCGCGCGCCAGCATCAGCACATTCGGTTTTTCATCGATCAGCAGGCGTGCCGTGACGCGCTGGTTCTGGCGCAGGCCAGCTGGCTGCTGGCCATCGAAACGCACGCGCGCCAGTACCTGGTTTTTGACCACTTCGGGCGACAGCGCCGACAGTTTCCCTGTCGCCTTGATGGCGCCCGTTTCGATTTCCGCGCGCATGCCCAGGCCCATGTCGGCCACATACGTTTCCGGCACTTCCAGCTCCACTTCCAGCTGCGACAGGTCGACCAGGGTCATCAGGGCGGTATTGGCTTGCACCACGCTGCGGTTGGCGACCGACAGGGTGCCGATGAAGCCGTTGACGGGGGCGCGCACGGTCAGTTCGTCGACCCGGCGCTGGGCGTTGTCACGGCTCAGGCGCTGGCGTTCCAGTTCATTCGCCTTGGTTTTCAAGGCCAGGGTCACGTCTTCGCTTTCCAGGCCTGCCGCCTGCGAAGCGTGCTTGCTGCGGATGTCGGCAGAATTCAAGGCATCCTTGGCCTTCTGGTAATCGATCTTGGCGATGATGCCCACCTGCGCCACGCTTTCATAGCGTTCCAGCGTACGCTGCGCGGACAGGCGTTCGATTTCCGCCGTATCGGCTTCGCGCCGCGCCAGCAGCTTCTGTTTTTTTGCCAGGATCTGCTGGCGCGCTACCTCGGCTTCCAGTTGCTGCACGCTCGATTGCTCGCGCTTCAAGGCGTCGGACAGGTCAGGCGATTCCAGCACGGCCAGGATGTCGCCCTTTTTCACCGTGTCGCCGGCCTTGGCCTTCAGGGTTACGGTCGCTACCGTGGTCGAGTACAGGGTGGGACTGATGGCGGCCACCACGCGGCCATTCACGGCGGCGTCGCGAATCAGGGTGCCGCGCGTGACCTCGGCGATGCGCAGGCGGCTGCTGTTGACGGAATGCTCGCTGTTGCGCCAGCCGGCAACGGCAGCGATGGCGCCGCCGATGACGATGACGGCGCCGGCCAGCAGCAGGGCACGTTGCTTGTGGCGCTGGCCCGGTGGGGCGGACAGCACGGCGTCTTGGGAGGAAGTATCGCGAATCATGGTCAGGTCTCGTGGAGAATGATTTTTCCAATGCACGATCCGTGCCAGTTATCAAGTCGTTGATTTGAATCGGAAAATTTTTTGGCGTCCGGCTGTCCGCCGTGTCCGCGCTGTCCAGGCGGTGTCCGCGTGCGCGGCAGTGTCGCGGCGTGTGCGCATGAATATTGATATTCTGGCAATCGACCTGATCTGCGGCCCATGCAGTGATGGCGTGCGGCGCCATGCTGGTCCTCTACTTTGGAGCATGATGTCGCCTTCGCCCTCCCTTTTTGCCCGCCTGCGTCCCTGGCTGCGCCAGTTTGCCAGCCTGCCTGAACCGGCGGAATTCGATTACCCGTTTGCCCGCAGCGACATTGCCGTGTTGCAGCAGGTCGAAGCTGGCCCGGTCCAGCTCGATGAACAGACCTGGGATGAAATGCTGCTGGACGCCTACCATGCGCAACTGGCCACGCAGACCAGCATTCTTGGCCAACAGCGATTGCATCAGCGCCTGGCCAGCGGCATGGCGGGCGCCGCCTCGCGGGCGCGTATCGCGGCCTTGCTGGCCGCGCCGGCACAGCTGGCGGTGATCGAGCAAGCCATGCTGCCGCTGCGCACGGCAGACAGGGAAGTGGCAGCGCTGCTGTGCGGCGCTGCGCCGCCAGCACCACCGTGGTGGAGCCGCTGGCTGCTGCTGCCGACCCTGGCGCTGTTGGTGTCGCTGCTGGCCGCGTGGCTGTTTGCGCCGCTGGCATGGGCCGTCGCGGTGCCCGTCTGGCTCTCGCTGATGGCGTTGCAGATGCGTTTTTACGAGCGTTGCAAACCGTGGGAGCGCAGCGTCTTTACCTTGCAGCAGATACTGCTGGTGCATGGCCGCCTGGGCGCGCTCGATATGGCGTTCACGGTGGACCTGCGCGAAGGTGGGCGGGCTGCCGGCGTGATCAACCGCCAGATCACGCCGGTACGCTGGATCAAGATGATTCCTGTGCTGAGCGAATATGATGACTGGCTCATGCTGGGCAATATCCGGCGCTACTTTCACAGCCTGCGCGTGGTGCGGCGCGAACGCGCCTTCTTGCGCCAGAGTTTCCTGCTGCTGGCCGACCTGGAGGCGGACCTGGCTCTGGCGCGCCACCTGCGCGGTCGCGCACAGTTTTGCTGGGCGCAGCAAGCCGATGCGCGGCAGTTGTCGCTCGATGCCATGGTGCATCCGCTGCTGGACGGCGCCATGCCGCTGTCGCTGCAGCTCGATGGTCGCGGCGCCTTCATCTCGGGCCTGAATGCCATCGGCAAGAGTACCTTGCTGCGCGCCGTGGGCCTCAATCTGATCAGTGCGCGCGCCTTCGGCTTTTGCTATGCGCAGACGGCCCGGGTACCCATGCTGCCCCTGTATTCGAGCATGCAGAATGAAGATTCGTTCGATGGTGGCGAAAGTCTCTATATCGCCGAATTGCGGCGCGCGCGCGAATTGCTGGCGCTGGCCGAAGCGGGGGTGCCGGCCTTGTTCCTGATCGACGAGATTTTCCGCGGCACCAACCACCTCGAATCGGTGGCGGCCGCGGCCGCCGTGCTGCATTCCCTGGCCGCGCGCCACCTGGTGATCGTCTCGTCGCACAACCTGGTGCTGGGGCCGCTGCTGGAAGACTGCCTGGCACCGTGGTGCGTGTGCCGCGATGAGGCCGGCGCGCTGCTGCTGGCGCCCGGCGTGCTGCAAGCAACAAATGGCATCGCCCTGCTGGCGCAGCGCGATTTCGACGCCGGCATCGCGGACAAGGCGGGCCGCGTCTTCGACTGGCTCAGCACGCACATGGCGCAGCCGGCCGATTGCGGCGGCGTGCTCGAACGGGCCTGATGGCCGCCCTTACTTGTCCTGTTTTTCCGGCGTGCTCTTGTCGATCACTTCGCGGCAATCGCCACGGATGATGGCGTTGTCGTAGTTGGTCCAGCCGTAGCTATCGACGTAGCGCTTGTGCTGCTTGAAGCGGGCGCTGGCGATGCTCCATTCGGGCTGTTCGCCGGCAAAGCGGATGTCGCCCAGGTCGAGCAGCGTGTGGAACATGTTTTCCGTCGACAGGCGCGCCTTCTGATGGCGCTGCAGCTGCGTCACCTTGTCCGGATAGTGCTGCTGGAATTGCGGCGAATACCAGACGAAGGCGGGCACGTGAAATTCGAATTGCGTGTTGTGGCCATGGAAGGCCAGGCGGCAGGTGCCGTCGTACAGGGTCTGGCCATGGTCGGCCACGTAGACGAGCGAGCTGCGCAGGGCGGTGCGCTGGCCATCGTCCTTCAGCATGCCGATCACGTTCGACAGGAACCAGTCCGTGTACAGGATGGAACTGTCGTAGCTGTTGTTAAGCTGCGGCTTGATGGCCGTGTCCGTGTAGACGGGCTTGTTGACGCCGAACAGCGATGGCTGCCACTTGTCGAATTGCTTCGGATAGCGCTGGCTGTAGTTCCAGTGGCTGCCCAGCGTGTGCAGCACGATGAGTTTTTTCGGCGCCGGATCGGCCAGCGCGTTCTTGAACGGGTCGAACAGGATCTGGTCGAAGTTCGAATTGTTGGTAAAGCCGCCCAGGTTTAAAAATTGCACCACGTCCGCTTCCTTGGCAAACACGGACACGGGCGTATCGAACTGGCCGAACGAGATCTGGTTCGACAGCCAGTAAGTCTTGAAGCCCGCTTCCTTGTAGGCGGTGAGGAAGGATTTTTCCGAGAAGCCATCCTTGAGGCTTTGCGTGGCCGGCTTGCGCGAGATGATGACGGGCACGGACAGGCGCGTGGCGGACACGGCCGTGATGACGTCGGCCAGCGGCACCAGGTTGCGCTCCTGTTTCAGCAGGGGATTGGTGTCGCGTTCGTAGCCATTCAGGCTCCAGCGGTCGTAGCGCGACGATTCGCCGATCACCATGACCACCACTTCCGGATGGGCATCGGGCTGTTGCTGGTGCGCGCCGAAACGGAAGTTGCTGCTTTTCTGTCCCAGCTCGGCCAGGTACTTGCGTTCCTTGTAGAAATCGAAGCCGCGCGCGGCCAGGCCGAATGGCCAGGAATTGCTGATGGTGTCGAAGGCGTAGGGCAGGCGTGCCCAGTGGGGCAGGCTGGGCCAGCCCAAGCCCGTTTCGTCGGCGCCGGCGACGCTGGCATTCTCCGGCTTGCTGCTTTCCTCGTCTTCCTCGGCCGTGTCGTCTTCGGCCGAGCTGGCGTCGCCGAAGCCGGAGGCGCCCGCCTTGCCGCTGGCCGCCGGATGGCTGGCCTTGGCCGATGCTGGCGCGCCATGCAGAACCTTGGCCTCGAAACCGAATTCGTAGCCATACCACCAGAAACCGCCCAGCAGTGTCAGCAGCACGAAGGCGGCCAGGCGCGTCTTGCCGCGCCAGTCGAGGTCGCGCGTGCGCGTGGCGGCATACCAAGCCAGACCGCACCAGGCGATCACGCCCAGCATGACGGCGCCCATCAGCCACACTTTTTGCCCGAGGAATTCCATCGCTTCCTTGGGGCTGGTTTCGAAGATGATGCCCAGGTGGTGCGTGGAAATGCCCTGGCCATAGAAGATGAATAGGTAGATTTCCGTCGGCAGGGCCAGGAAGGCGGGCACCAGCAGCCAGTGGAACCAGGCGGGGCGCTTGAACACGCTCCAGACAGCCAGCCAGGCCAGCAGCTCGAAGGTGAGCATCTGCCAGGGATGCTCGGGCGCACGCCCCAGCAGCGCGGGGACGAAGGGCACGGCCGTCAGCAAGGCATACGTCAGGAGCAGGAACAGAGTGGCAGGGCGAAGCAAGAAGCGCATAAGGGAGGGCGGGAGGGCAGCGAAAAATGTCCGCTATTATCAATCCTTTTGTTGTCTTGCGGTCGTACAAGAATGCGCGTGCCAGATGCTTGGTTGCAGAGAAAGAGTGCCAAATCATCAAGCACCACAAGGTGCCGGCGTCTGCGCACCGCAGCCAAAGATTAGTCAAAATGCCACAAAAACGCCTCTTTTTTGCCTTTTTTTATAGCAAAAAGCGGTAAACTGATTGACCCCCTGTAACACAAGGTCTAAACTAGCGAGTTCTCGATTTTATTCTGCTCATCGTTTACGCATTACTTGGCATTTCATGGCCGCTCCTTAACGAGTGGCTGCGGGCGCCTCCGGTGCGCAGTAGATGAAAGTGGGACGAGGTTTTAGTCGCCGGGCATCTTGCCCGGGTTATTAATCGTAGTTTTTTGTTGGATTTATAACGATGCCAACCATCAATCAATTGATTCGCAATCCACGCGTCGCTTTGACCGTGAAGAGCAAATCGCCGGCGCTGGAAAACAGCCCGCAAAAACGTGGCGTTTGCACACGTGTTTACACCACGACTCCAAAGAAGCCTAACTCGGCTCTGCGTAAAGTCGCTAAAGTTCGCCTGACCAATGGTTTCGAAGTCATTTCGTACATTGGCGGTGAAGGCCATAACCTGCAAGAGCATAGTGTTGTGCTGTTGCGCGGCGGTCGCGTCAAGGATTTGCCGGGTGTGCGTTACCACATGGTTCGCGGTGCTCTGGATACCCAAGGCGTTAAAGACCGTAAGCAATCGCGTTCGAAGTACGGTACCAAGCGCGCTAAAGCAGGCAAGAAGTAATAAGTTGTACGCAGCAAACCCAAGTTTCGCTCAGTGGCAACTAGCTAAGTGAATGTAGTCGACCGCATCTGGTCGAGTAAGTGGAAGACTATGATGGTCGTCCGCGAGTGTGCGAAGAACGCGCGCTCAACTGAAGATTGAAAGGAATTGATATGCCACGTCGTCGTGAAGTACCCAAGCGCGAAATTTTGCCAGATCCAAAATTCGGCAACACTGATGTCGCTAAATTTGTAAACGTGCTGATGCTGTCCGGTAAGAAATCGGTTGCAGAAAACATCATCTACGGTGCTTTCGAGCACATCGCAGCAAAATCGGGCAAAGATCCGCTCGAAGTTTTTGTTACCGCAATCAACAACGCCAAGCCGCTGGTTGAGGTGAAATCCCGTCGCGTCGGTGGTGCAAACTACCAGGTGCCGGTCGAAGTTCGCCCAGTCCGTCGTATGGCTCTGTCCATGCGTTGGTTGCGTGAAGCTGCTAACAAGCGCAGCGAAAAATCGATGCCACAACGCCTCGGCGGTGAGCTGATGGAAGCGGCTGAAAGCCGTGGCGGCGCGATGAAAAAACGCGACGAAGTCCATCGTATGGCTGAAGCGAACAAAGCGTTCTCGCATTTCCGCTTCTAATATAAAGCCAGCTACCGCAAGGCGGCTGTCAAGCATCTGTTGTTCGAGGCCGGGCTCATTTTTGCAAAAAAATGCTGCTCGGTTTTGTCCATTCATTTAGGATTAATTATGGCCCGCAAGACCCCCATTGAGCGCTACCGCAATATCGGTATCTCCGCTCACATCGATGCAGGTAAGACGACCACCACCGAGCGCGTCCTGTTCTACACGGGCGTGAACCACAAGCTGGGCGAAGTCCATGATGGCGCTGCCACCACCGACTGGATGGCGCAAGAGCAAGAGCGCGGCATCACGATTACCTCGGCTGCTGTTACGTGCTTCTGGAAGGGCATGGCAAACAATTTCCCTCCGCATCACATCAACATCATCGACACCCCAGGCCACGTTGACTTCACCATTGAAGTAGAACGTTCGATGCGCGTGTTGGATGGCGCCTGCATGGTTTACTGTGCAGTCGGCGGCGTGCAGCCACAATCGGAAACGGTTTGGCGCCAGGCTAACAAATACAAAGTGCCACGTCTGGCCTTCGTGAACAAGATGGACCGTACCGGCGCCAACTTCTTCAAGGTCTACGATCAGATGCGTTCGCGTCTGAAGGCCAACCCAGTGCCAATTCAGATGCCTATCGGCGCTGAAGACCTCTTTACCGGTGTTATCGATCTGGTCAAGATGAAAGCGGTCATCTGGGATGACGCTTCGCAAGGCATGAAGTTTGAATACGGCGAAATTCCAGCGAATCTGGCGGCTGAAGCTGCCAAGTGGCGCGAAAACATGGTTGAGGCCGCTGCTGAAGCGTCCGAAGAACTGATGAACAAGTACCTGGAAGAAGGCGACCTGACGGAAGCCGAGATCAAGGCTGCTCTGCGTCAGCGTACCATCGCCAGCGAAATCGTTCCAATGCTGTGCGGTACCGCCTTTAAAAACAAGGGCGTACAAGCCATGTTGGACGCGGTCATCGAGTACCTGCCATCGCCAATCGACATTCCACCTGTCCCAGGTCTGGACGAGGACGAGCAGCCAGTTGAACGTGCTGCTGACGACAATGAGAAATTCTCGGCATTGGCGTTCAAGATCGCAACCGATCCGTTCGTCGGTCAGTTGTGCTTCATCCGCTGCTATTCGGGCACGTTGAATTCGGGCGATTCGGTCCTGAACTCCGTGAAGCAGAAGCGTGAGCGTATTGGCCGTATCGTACAGATGCAAGCCAATGAGCGCGAAGAAATCAAGGAAATGCGCGCTGGCGACATCGCTGCCGTCGTGGGTCTGAAAGACACCACCACTGGCGATACGCTTTGCGACGAAAAGGCAAGCGTCGTTCTGGAGCGCATGGTCTTCCCTGAGCCGGTGATTTCGCAGGCAGTCGAGCCAAAAACCAAGGCCGACCAGGAAAAAATGGGCCTGGCGCTGAACCGCCTGGCAGCAGAAGATCCATCGTTCCGCGTGCGTACCGATGAAGAATCGGGCCAGACCATCATCGCCGGTATGGGCGAGTTGCATCTGGACATCATCGTTGACCGCATGAAGCGCGAATTCAACGTTGAAGCGACCGTCGGCAAGCCACAAGTGGCTTACCGCGAAACGATCCGTAAAGTGTGCGAAGAGTCGGAAGGCAAATTCGTCAAGCAATCGGGTGGTCGTGGTCAATACGGTCACGTGGTTCTGAAGATCGAACCGCAAGAACCGGGCAAGGGTTTCGAATTCGTTGACGCGATCAAGGGCGGTACCGTTCCTCGCGAATACATCCCTGCAGTTGAAAAAGGTGTGCGCGACACGCTGACTTCGGGCGTGATGGCTGGTTATCCAGTTGTTGACGTGAAAGTCACGCTGTTCTTCGGTTCGTACCATGATGTTGACTCGAACGAAAATGCATTCCGCATGGCCGCTTCGATGGCATTCAAAGATGGCTGCCGCAAAGCATCGCCTGTCATCCTGGAGCCGATGATGGCCGTGGAAGTGGAAACGCCGGAAGACTACGCCGGTACCGTGATGGGCGATCTGTCGTCGCGTCGCGGTATGGTGCAAGGCATGGATGAAATTGCTGGTGGTGGCGGCAAGATCATCAAGGCCGAAGTGCCTCTGTCGGAAATGTTCGGTTACGCCACATCGTTGCGTTCGTCGACCCAAGGTCGTGCGACTTACACGATGGAATTCAAGCACTATGCTGAAGCACCTAAGCATGTGACTGAAGCGATCGTAAGCTCGAAAGCTAAGTAATAGAAGTTCCGGGCCGGCTTTCACGAGAATGCCGGTCCCTACATTTAAATCATTGTTCTAAGGAAGAATAAAATGGCAAAAGGTAAATTCGAACGGACCAAGCCGCACGTCAACGTCGGCACCATCGGCCACGTCGACCACGGTAAAACCACGCTGACCGCTGCAATCGCAACGGTTCTGTCGAAGAAATTCGGCGGCGAAGCTAAAGCATACGACCAGATCGATGCAGCACCAGAAGAAAAAGCGCGCGGTATCACGATTAACACCGCTCACGTCGAGTACGAAACGGCAGCGCGTCACTACGCGCACGTTGACTGCCCAGGCCACGCCGATTACATCAAAAACATGATTACCGGTGCCGCGCAGATGGACGGCGCGATCCTGGTATGCTCCGCAGCTGACGGCCCAATGCCACAGACCCGCGAACACATCCTGCTGGCCCGCCAAGTTGGCGTTCCATACATCATCGTGTTCCTGAACAAGTGCGACCTGGTCGACGACGCAGAGCTGCTGGAACTGGTTGAAATGGAAGTGCGCGAGCTGTTGTCGAAGTATGAGTTCCCTGGCGACGACGTGCCTATCATCAAAGGTTCGGCACGTATGGCGCTGGAAGGCAAAGAAGGCGAAATGGGCGTGGATGCAGTGCTGCGTCTGGCCGATGCCCTCGATTCGTACATCCCAACGCCAGAGCGCGCTGTTGACGGTGCTTTCCTGATGCCAGTGGAAGACGTGTTCTCGATCTCGGGTCGCGGTACCGTTGTGACCGGTCGTATCGAGCGCGGCATTGTTAAAGTCGGCGAAGAGATCGAAATCGTTGGTATTATCGATACCGTCAAAACGACTTGCACCGGCGTGGAAATGTTCCGCAAACTGCTGGACCAAGGTCAAGCAGGCGACAACGTTGGTCTGCTGCTGCGCGGCACCAAGCGTGAAGACGTGCAACGTGGTCAAGTTCTGGCCAAGCCAGGCTCGATCAAGCCGCATGCGCACTTCACCGGCGAGATCTATGTTCTGTCGAAAGACGAAGGCGGCCGTCATACGCCATTCTTCAACAACTATCGTCCACAGTTCTACTTCCGCACAACGGACGTGACTGGTTCGATCGAGTTGCCAGCAGACAAAGAAATGGTTATGCCAGGCGATAACGTGTCGATCACCGTCAAGCTGATCAACCCGATCGCGATGGAAGAAGGCCTGCGCTTCGCTATCCGCGAAGGCGGTCGTACCGTCGGCGCTGGTGTTGTTGCAAAAATCCTGGCTTAATTCTTAAGCCTGCATAAAAGAAGACGCGTCGTCGCCCGGCGCCCTTCTTTTTATTCAACTGGCGGGGTTGGCAAGCATTTTGGTGCTATCATGTCGACCCTGACGGTTGTTGCGTCAGAAATTCCCGTATGACCTCATTGCCGTGCAGACTGCGCGGTTCGTTCTTTTAAGGAAATATCATGTCGGCACCAAACCAAAAAATCCGTATCCGCCTGAAGGCTTTCGATTACAAACTGATCGACCAGTCCGCTCTGGAAATCGTTGAAACCGCGAAGCGCACCGGCGCTGTCGTCAAAGGCCCAGTACCACTGCCTACCCGTATTCAGCGTTTCGATGTGCTGCGTTCCCCGCACGTCAACAAAACTTCGCGCGATCAGTTCGAGATCCGTACGCACCAACGCCTGATGGACATCGTTGACCCAACGGACAAAACCGTTGACGCGCTGATGAAGCTGGACCTGCCAGCTGGTGTTGATGTCGAAATCAAACTGCAATAAGAGTTTCAAGGGCGGCTGACAATACCGTAGCACCAGGTATTGACAGCTGTTCCAGGCCGGCGGGGTGTCCCGCTGCCTGATGATGGGGCCGGGCCTGCTCACAAGCGTGAGTGCGCCCGGCCCCATTGCTATTGGCCCGCAGTATTGTGTTTACGCCGTACATCTTTCACTCTCCCGTTCTCTTTCTCCGCTTTACTTTCTTTTTCTCTCGTTATCCAAACTGGCGGAGCAGGCCGGCACAGGCCAAATTGATCCCGGAAAACAACAAGTTGGCGGATAAAGTCGGATTAAAACAACAATTGTTAATTTTCCCCTTCCTTGCGTGGCCTCAATGTGAGAAATTTGTAATATACGGCGGGAATGTATGACTTTTTTACAAAAACGGTCAACAAGACGTATCGATTTACAAAACGAAAATAATATTTGAGGAGTAGTCTTGAAAAGTACGGTAAATAACAATACACCACGGTTGAAGAAAAGCACGCTTGCAATTGCATTGACATTAGCCTTCTCTCAATACGCCACAGCACAAACAACTGCCGAGCCTGTAGAAAAACTGCAGCGCGTCGAAGTCACCGGTAGTAGTATCAAGCGTACCGAAGCTGAAACAGCCGGCTCGCTGCAGGTTCTGACCCGCGACGACATCGAGCGCACCGGCCAGACCACGGCGCTGGGCATCCTGAATTCCTCCGCCGCCATCAGCACCTCGATCGACTCGGCAAGCTCCAGCTCCGGCAGCTTTGCTACGGGCTCCTCGGGCGTGGGCATGCGTGGCCTGGGCAAGGTCGCTACCCTGGTGCTGGTCAATGGCCGCCGCATTGCACAATACGGCCTCGCCGATGGCGCACAACAAAACTTCACCAACCTGGACGCGATCCCGGCTGCCGCCATCGAGCGCATCGAGATCCTGAAAGACGGCGCTTCGGCAATCTACGGTTCCGACGCCATCGCTGGCGTAATCAACATCATCCTGCTGAAAAACTTTGAAGGCGCCAAGATCACCGGCAACTACAAGGAAACCGACGGTTTCAAAGACCAGCGCAGCCGCAATGTTTCCGGCATCATCGGTTACGGCGATATCGACAAGGATGGTTTCAACACCTACCTGACGTACGAAGCCTACAAAAACGATGGTTACACCGCTGACGACCTGCGCAGCCACTATCCGGACTGGCACCGCCAGACCCCGCTTCGTTCGACCTGGGACGCCCCAAGCTCGTTTTCGCCAACCGGCAATTACTTCCTGAACAGCACGAACATCGTTGCTGCGCCCGGCTGCCCGGCCGACAAGATCGATGCCAAGGACAAGCTGTGCAAGATGGATGTCTTGCCCTACACCGGCCTGACGACCAATGCCAAGCGCTATGCGCTGGCCAGCAACACGCACTTCCGTATCGGCAAGAGCATCGATGCCAACTTCGAGATCACCAATGCCGGCGCCAGCAACGACTACATCGTCGCGCCGTTCAACGTCAGCAATGGTAGCGCCACCACGTCGTCGAGCACCTGGTACGATGCGATCAACGGCAAGATGGTCGGTCCATACTTCTATCCAAAATTGCCAGTTGGCCACGCCAACAACCCTTACGGCGTACCGGTGGAATACCGTGCCCGCATGATGGACACCGGCAACGGCTTCAACTTCAACCGCACCGAGTCCGACCAGACGCGCGTCATGCTGAGCCTGAACGGCGATATCGGCAATTTCGACTGGAAATCCGCAGTCGGTTACATGAACTCGAAAGCCACCAAGGCCACCCGTGCCGTGAGCGCCACCGGCTACAACAATGCCATCGTCAACGGCACTTACAAGTTCGGCCAGCAAAACGATACCGCGCTGCTGGAATCGATGTTCCCTGTACGTACCACCAAGGGCGAGTCGAAAATCACCTTCGTCGACGCAACCGTGTCCGGTGAAGTGGCGCAACTGCCTGCCGGTCCTTTGAACGTGGCATTCGGTACCGATATCCGCCGCGAAAAGTATGAGATGGCCAGCTCGGACAACGTGCTGCGTGGTGACCTGGTCGGCATCGCCGGCCTGCAGGTCAAGGACACCATGGATCACTACGCGCTGTTCGCGGAAGCGACCATTCCGGTGGTCAAGCGTGTGGAAGTGAGCGCCGCGGTACGTGCCGACAAGTCCACCAACAGCGACGTGCACTTCTCGCCGAAGCTGGGCTTGCGCGTCAACGCAACCGATACCCTGTTGCTGCGTGCCACGGCCGCTGGCGGCTTCCGCGCGCCTAACATCGTTGAAACCGGTAACGGTCTGGGCCGCAGCTCGTTTGCCACTAAAATCAGCGATCCACGCCGCTGCGCCACCGCCAGTGCCTTGAACAAGCTGGTGCAGAGCAATCCAGCAGTCACCAGCGCTGACAAGGCGCAGGGCAACACCTTCCAGAATAGCGATTGCTCGGGCGGCGTACCGACTTTCGTGTCGGCGAACAAGGACTTGAAACCGGAAACCTCGCGTTCGGTCACCGCTGGTTTCGTTTTCGAACCGGTCAAGAACTGGACCGTGGCACTGGACTACTACCATATCGAACGCAAGGACGAAATCGGCACCCGTGCCGTGGCTGACATCCTGCGCGGCGAAGCTGGTCTGCCAGCCGGACAGCTGGTGCGTGTCGATAACTCGGCTTCCGATGCGCAATTCCTGGCACTGGTGAAAAAATACGCACCGAACAATACGACCAACTTCGGTGGCGTTGGTGCGATCGGCCTGTTGTTCAACCCATACGTCAACAGCGGCAAGACCCGTGCTTCGGGCTTCGACTTTGATGCGGGTGGCCGTTTCAACACCAGTATCGGCCAGGTTCGCCTGAAACTGGAAGGTAGCTACCTGTGGAAGTATCAGGAGTTCAGCGTGACCGATAATGCTTATGCTGGCAACATGGCGGGTAACTGGGCCCTGGGTTCGCGTCTGAACACCAAGCTGCGCGCCAGCCTGAAGGCCGGCTCCTTCGACCACGGCATGACCCTGAACTATGCCAGCGGCTATAGCAACAACGACGATTCGTCGCCGACCTACTGCGCCACGAATGCAGTCTCTGCAGACAACATGGCAGCATGCTCGCGCGTCGGCAGCAATACGACGGTCGACTACAACCTGTCGTACAGCGGCATCAAGAACACGCGTCTGAGCCTGTACGTGGATAACATGTTCGACAAGGCAGCGCCAATTCAATGGCGTTCCGGCTATGCTGATACGTTCCAGATGCGTCGTATCGGCGTAACGGCCAGCTACACCTTCCTCTGATCATCGTCAGTTGATACCCCACCGCCCGGTGCCAATGCCGGGCGTGTCAAAAACCAGGCCTCGTGCCTGGTTTTTTTTTGCCCTGCCATCGATGCATGGGGGGATATCGCTTTACAGTGCTGAGGCTGGACGATAAAGTTGCCGCATGCTCAATGCCCTCGATACCCACCTGTTAAATGCGACTCCACGTCTGCGCTTGCGCGGCTGGCCGCGCTTCCTGACCGAATTCCTGTATTTCGGCATCAAGGAGGCGAGGGCGTGCCTGTTCGTCGGGCTGTTTTTTGCTGCCGTGTTCCTGGTGCCGCGCGCCGGCCTGTTCGGTCTGCCGCGCTATGACGTGCTGCTGCTGGTCGCGCTGGCGATCCAGGTTGCCATGGTATGGAGCGGGCTGGAAACGTGGGATGAGTTGAAAGCCATCTGCCTGTTTCATGCGGTCGGCTTCGCGCTGGAAGTGTTCAAGGTCTCGGGGACGATCCAGTCCTGGAGCTATCCCGACTTCGCCTATACCAAGGTGTTCGGCGTGCCCCTGTTTTCCGGCTTCATGTATGCGGCCGTCGGCAGCTATATCATCCAGACCTGGCGCCTGCTCGACATGCGGATCCGCCACCATCCGCCGTACTGGATGGCGGTGCTGATCGCGCTGCTCATCTACGCCAACTTCTTCACCCATCACTACATCGGCGACTACCGCTGGTATCTGGCCGCCTGTGCGCTGGGCTTGTACGCGCGCACCAGCGTGGTGTTCCGTCCGCTCGACCGCGACCGCAGCATGCCCTTGCTGCTCGGTTTTGTGCTGGTCGGCTTCTTTATCTGGCTGGCCGAAAACATCAGCACTTTCTGGGGCGTGTGGCGTTATCCGAACCAGCTTGGCGCCTGGTCGGTGGTGCATGTCAGCAAATGGAGTTCATGGTCGCTGCTGGTGGTGATGACGTTCACTATCGTGGCCCACCTCAAGCACATCAAGGCCAGCATCCACGTCGCCCAGCCTTAGCTCGGGCGGCTTTTTGCCCGCGCACGACAAGGCGCGCGATTGACGCCGCTTGCCCGCTTCAGGGATACTCCGGACTTGTCCATTAATGTGTGCCGCCGCCATGTCCAAGACTGTCCTGATCGTGGAAGATGAACAGGCGATCGCCGACAGCATCGCCTATGCCTTGCGCACGGACGGCTTTACGCCGCGCCATGTGACCTTGGGTGAGCAGGCGCTTGCCGTGCTGCGCAGTGAGGCCGCACCGCAACTGGTGGTGCTCGATATCGGCTTGCCCGACATGAGCGGGCTGGAAGTATGCCGCCGGCTGCGCCAGTTTTCCGAGGTGCCGGTGATTTTCCTGACGGCCCGCAGCGATGAAATCGACCGTATCGTCGGCCTGGAAATCGGCGCCGATGATTACGTCACCAAGCCGTTCTCGCCGCGCGAACTGGTGGCGCGCATCCGCGTCATCCTGCGCCGCGCCGGCGCCGCGCCAGCGCTGCGCGAGACTGGCATGATGAGCGCCGATGCCGTCACGGCGAGCGCGCCGGCGCCGGCGCGCTTCGAACTGCGCGTGCTGGAGGCAAAAGTACTGTTTCACGGCCAGCCGCTGGACCTGACCCGTTACGAGTACCTGCTGCTGAAAACCCTGCTGGAACACCCGGGCCACGTGCTGTCGCGCGCGCAACTGATGGCGCGCGTGTGGAGCGCAGCGCCCGACACGCTCGAGCGCACCGTCGATGCGCACGTCAAATCGCTGCGTGCCAAGCTGCGCGCCATCGATGCGCAGGCCGACCCCATCCACACCCACCGTGGCCTCGGCTACAGCCTGGCCGGCGCATGAAGATCGGCCTGCGCATCCTGCTCGGCTACTTCCTGATCGTCGGCCTGGCCGCGTGGTTCTTGCTGAACGTCTTCATGGAGCAGGTCAAGCCGGGTGTGCGCTCGACCCTGGAAGATACCCTGGTCGATACCTCGCAACTGCTGGCCAGCCTGGTGGCCCCCGATTTGAAGGCGGGCACGCTGGCACAGTCGCCCTTGGCCGAGCGCATGCAGGACTATGCGCGCCATGGCGTGGACGTCAATATCAATGGCGTGCGCAAGCGCACGCTTGACTACCGTATCACCATCACGGACCGGCACGGCATCGTGCTGTTCGATTCCAGCGGCCGCGACGTGGGGCGCGACTATTCGCGCTGGAATGACGTATATCTCACCTTGCAGGGCAAGTATGGCGCGCGCAGCACGCGCAGCCGGCCCGACGACGAGATGTCGACGGTGATGCACGTGGCCGCACCGATCCGCGACGGCAATGCAGTGATCGGCGTGCTGACGGTGGCCAAACCGAATGCCAGCGTGCAAGCCTTTGTCGAGCGCAGCCAGCGCAAGATATTGCAGCGCGGCGCCATCCTGTTGCTGCTGTCGTTGCTGATCGGTCTGGCATTCGCCTGGTGGCTGCACCATGCGCTGGGCAAGCTGATGCATTACATCGGCGACGTGGAAGCAGGGCGCAAGGTGGCGCTGCCGGCGCTGGGCAACAACGAGATCGGCACCCTGGGGCGGGCGCTGGAGGCGATGCGCACGCGCCTGGAAGGCAAGGAATACGTGGAGCAGCTTATGCACACCCTGGCGCATGAATTGAAAAGCCCGATCGCCGCCATCCAGGCATCGGCCGAGCTGCTGCAGGAAGACATGCCGCCGGCCGAGCGGCGCCAGTTCCTCGCCAGTATCCTGGAACAGAATGCGCGCCAGCGGCAGCTGATCGACAAGCTGCTGGCCCTGGTGCGCGTGGAAAAGCAGCAGCGATTGGATAAGCCCGAGCGTATCGCGCTGGGGCCGCTGCTGGCGCAAGTGGCGCAGGACGCGGCCGCCACCCTGGCGGCGCGCGGCGTGCGCTTGCAGGTGCGGGCGGAAGAGGGGAGTGTGGCGGGCGACGCCCTGTTGCTGCGCCAGGCGCTGGGCAACCTGCTCGACAACGCGGCCGGCTTCGCGCCACCGGGCAGCTGCATCGAGCTGACGGCGCAGCGCCACGGCAGCCAGGTGGAAATTGCCGTGCGCGACCGCGGCGAGGGCATCCCCGCGTATGCGCTGGAACGTATCTTTGAGCGCTTTTATTCCCTGCCGCGCCCGACTGCTGGCAAGAGCACGGGCCTGGGCCTGCCCTTCGTGCGCGAGGTCGCTTCCCTGCATGGCGGCACGGCCGAAGTGCTCAATCATTCGGAAGGTGGTGCCTGCGCGCGCCTGTGCCTGCCGCTGGCCTGAGTGTATTTTTTGACTTCACACGCAACGCATCATCAGCGCACATGTTTTTTCTACACTGGCCGCCTTACTTCAAGGATGCGCCATGCAAAAAACTCTGTTAGTCAAAGCGTTGATCGTGTTCGGCCTGATGTTGCTGATCGGCCTGCCTCTGCTGATGATTCAGGAAACGATCAAGGAGCGGATGGAATTCCGCCAGGAAGCCGTCAATAGCATCGCCGCCGATTCGGTGCGCGAACAAACCATCATCGGTCCTATCCTGGTGATCCCCTACACGGAGCAATATGAAGAGCGCGTGGAAGTGGCCAAAGGCGATGACAGGGAAGCGAAAGCGCCTGTGCGCACGGAGTTGCTGCACCGCACGGTGCAGCGCCGCTTGCTGGTGTACCCGAACTTTTTGCTGCAGGAAGGCACCATCGAGACCGACCGCCGCTACCGTGGTATCCACCAGGTGCTGGTGTACAGCGGTCAGCATGCCTTCAAGGGAGATTTTACGGTACCGGCCAGCACGCAGTTGCCGCGCAAGTCGCCGGACTCGCGCGTGACCCTGGGCACGCCTTTCGTCGCGCTATCGATCGAGGACGTGCGCGGCATCCGCAATATCCCGAAAATCGACTGGGGCGGGCGCCAGATCGAGTTCGAGCAGGGCACCGACCTGTTTGCCTTCCGCAGCGGCCTGCACGCGCCGCTGGGCGCCATGCCGCTGGCGCAAGCGCAGCAGGTGAAATTCAGCTTTGACCTGGGGCTGGACGGCATCGAACGCCAGCATTTCGTGCCGGTGGCGAAAAACAGCCAGATCAGCATCAAGTCGAACTGGCCCCATCCGCAGTTTGGCGGGCGCTTCCTGCCGTCGCCGAAACACCGCCAGATCAACGCCGATGGCTTTCAGGTCGAGTGGAGCATCTCCTCGCTGGCGACCAATGCACAAACGCAGCTGAACACGATCGAGGGGGAATTCAAGGTGCCCGACAGTGCGCCGCTGGGCCAGGTGGACCGCTTCAGCGTGGGCTTCATCGAGCCGGTGAACGTGTATTCGCAATCGGACCGTGCCACCAAGTATGGCTTGCTGTTCGTGGCACTGACCTTTGCCGCCTTCTTCATCTTTGAAATCCTGAAGAGCCTGCCGATCCACCCGGTGCAGTACTTGCTGGTGGGCCTGTCGCTGGTGATCTTCTTCCTGCTGCTGGTGGGCCTGGCCGAGCACATCGCCTTCCTCGCCGCCTACCTGATCGCCAGCGCCGCCTGTATCGCGCTGACCAGCTTTTACCTGGCGCACGTGCTGCACAATGCCTGGCGCGGCATCGGCTTCGGCATGGCGCTGACGGCGCTGTATGGCGCCCTGTATGGCTTGCTGAGCTCGGAAAACAATGCGCTGGTGATGGGCAGCATCCTGTTGTTCGCCGTGCTGGCCGCCATCATGGTGGCGACACGCAAAGTTGACTGGTATCAAGTGGGCAAGGGCGCAGTGGCACCCGCTGCAGAGCCGCATGAATAGGCGATGTGTGCTACATTAGCCGACCTTTGCAGCGCCCCTGACAACTGTCGCAGGGGCGTCGCGCAACACTTTGACATACCTCGTGTTAACTTGTTGCGTCAAGGGTTTTTGTGCTATATACTAGCCGGCTTCGGTATGGATTCGTCTTTTTTGGATCCTACGTTACTTTGTAGTTAAACAAGCCCCGCCCAATCGCAGGTGGGAATGGAGAAAAAATGAGCCTAGGCCTTCTCGGTCGCAAGGTTGGTATGATGCGCATTTTCACGGATGAAGGGGACTCGATCCCGGTCACCGTGTTGGACGTATCGAACAACCGTGTTGCGCAAATCAAAACCCCTGAAACAGATGGCTACTCCGCTGTTCAGGTCGCATTCGGTCAACGTCGCGCTTCCCGCGTGACCAAAGCTGTTGCTGGTCATCACGCTAAAGCTGGCGTTGAAGCCGGTACTCTGTTGAAAGAGTTCCGTGTCGATGCTGCTAAAGCCGCTGAACTGAAAGCTGGCGATGTTGTCGCTGCTTCCCTGTTCGAAGTCGGTCAAAAGATCGACGTGCAAGGCGTTACCATTGGTAAAGGCTATGCAGGCGTTATCAAACGTTATCACTTCTCTTCTGGCCGTGCAACGCACGGTAACTCGCGTTCGCACAACGTTCCAGGTTCCATCGGTATGGCACAAGATCCAGGTCGCGTTTTCCCTGGTAAGCGCATGACCGGTCATCTGGGTGACGTTAACCGTACGATCCAGAACCTCGTGATCGCCCGTATCGATGCCGACCGTCAGCTGTTGCTGGTCAAAGGCGCGATTCCAGGTGCGAAAAATGGCCAGGTAGTTGTCTCGCCAGCCATCAAAACCAAAGCCAAGAAGGGAGCTTAAACGATGGAACTCAAGCTTCTGAATGCGCAAGGTCAAGCCGCCTCGAACGTTGCTGCAGCCGATACGATTTTCGGCCGTGACTACAATGAAGCGCTGATCCACCAAGTCGTCATCGCGTATCAAGCGAATGCACGTAGTGGTAACCGCAAGCAAAAAGACCGTGAAGAAGTTCACCACACGACGAAAAAGCCATGGCGCCAAAAAGGTACCGGCCGCGCTCGTGCTGGTATGTCGTCCTCGCCACTGTGGCGCGGCGGTGGTCGGATTTTCCCGAACTCGCCTGACGAAAACTTCACCCACAAAGTGAATAAAAAGATGTATCGCGCAGGTATCTGCTCGATTCTGTCGCAGCTGGCTCGCGAAGAGCGCCTGATCGTCATCGACGATCTGACGATCGACGCGCCAAAGACCAAGCTGTTGTCGCAAAAATTGAACGGCCTGGGCTTTGATTCGGTTCTGATCATCACCGACGTTCTGAACGAAAACCTGGAACTGGCATCGCGCAACCTGCCTAACGTACTCGTCGTTGAGCCACGTCACGCAGATCCGATGTCCCTGGTGTTCTACAAGAAGATCCTGGTCACCAAAGCTGCATTGGCCAAGATTGAGGAGATGCTGGCATGAGCGCGATTTTGAAACATAGCGAAGAACGCTTGATGAAGGTGCTGTTGGCGCCCGTGATTTCCGAGAAGGCCACCATGGTCGCGGAAAAGAACGAGCAAATTGTATTCCGCGTACTGCCGGATGCAACCAAGCCTGAAATCAAGGCAGCGGTCGAACTGCTGTTCAAGGTTGAAGTCCTGTCCGTGCAAACTGCAAACCGCGAAGGTAAGCAGAAACGCACCGGCAAGTTCAACGGTCGTCGTAACCATACCAAGCGTGCTTTCGTGTGCCTGAAGCCTGGCCAGGAAATCAACTTCTCCGAGGAGGCTGCATAATGGCACTCGTTAAGATGAAACCAACCTCGCCAGGCCGTCGCGGCATGGTAAAGGTGGTGAACCCAGACCTGTACAAAGGTCGTCCGTTCGCTGCCCTGGTTGAAAAGAAATCCAAGACCGCTGGTCGTAACAACAACGGTCACATCACCACCCGTCATATCGGTGGTGGTCATAAGCAACACTATCGCTTGATCGACTTCAAGCGCACCAAAGATGGTATTCCAGCGAAAGTGGAACGTATCGAATACGATCCAAACCGCACCGCGAATATCGCTCTGTTGTGCTACGCCGACGGCGAACGTCACTACATCATCGCAACCAAAGGCATGGCCGTTGGCGACAGCGTGATGAACGGTTCGGAAGCACCGATCAAATCGGGTAACTGCTTGCCAATCCGTAACATCCCAGTCGGTACCGTGATGCATTGCGTCGAAATGCTGCCAGGTAAAGGTGCCCAAATGGCACGTACCGCTGGCGCTGGCGTTGTGCTGATGGCACGTGAAGGTACCTATGCTCAAGTGCGTCTGCGCTCGGGTGAAGTACGTCGCGTGCACATCGAGTGCCGTGCAACGGTTGGTGAAGTCGGTAATGCCGAGCACAGCCTGCGTAAAATCGGTAAAGCTGGCGCGATGCGCTGGCGCGGTGTTCGTCCTACCGTTCGCGGTGTGGTCATGAACCCGGTCGATCACCCGCACGGTGGTGGTGAAGGTAAAACAGCAGCTGGTCGTCATCCAGTTTCGCCATGGGGCCAACAGACCAAGGGTAAGAAAACACGCAGCAACAAGCGTACGACTTCCATGATCGTCTCGCGCCGCGGCAAGAAATAAGGGGTAGCACATGACACGTTCATTGAAAAAAGGGCCGTTCTGTGACGCCCACCTGGTGAAAAAAGTTGAAGCCGCGCAAGCAGCCAAAGACAAAAAGCCAATCAAAACCTGGTCGCGTCGTTCGACAATCATGCCTGACTTTATCGGCCTGACGATCGCGGTTCATAACGGCAAGCTGCACGTGCCGGTTTATGTTTCCGAAAACATGGTTGGTCACAAGCTCGGCGAATTCGCACTGACCCGTACGTTCAAGGGCCATGCAGCTGACAAAAAGGCTAAGAAATAATGGAAACTAAAGCTATCCTCAAAGGTGTGCGCCTGTCGGACCAAAAGGGCCGCCTGGTTGCTGACCTGATCCGTGGCAAGAAAGTTGACGCTGCACTCAACATCTTGCAATTCAGCCCGAAAAAAGGTGCTGCGATCATCAAACGTGTTCTGGAATCCGCTATTGCGAATGCCGAGCACAATGATGGTGCGGACATCGACGAATTGTTCGTGAAAACGATCTACGTCGAAAAGGGCCCCGTCCTGAAGCGCTTCACCGCGCGTGCAAAAGGCCGTGGCGACCGTATTTCGAAACAATCCTGTCACGTTTACGTGACTGTCGGTAACTAAGGAGCCACGATGGGTCAGAAAATTCATCCAACCGGTTTCCGTCTGGCGGTCACCCGTAACTGGGCTTCGCGCTGGTATGCAGGCAACGGTAATTTCGCTGCCATGCTGAACGAAGACTTGAAAGCACGTGCTTACCTGAAAAAGAAACTGAAGAACGCATCCGTTGGTCGCATCGTTATCGAGCGCCCAGCCAAGAACGCGCGCTTCACGATCTACAGCTCGCGTCCAGGCGTGGTCATTGGTAAAAAAGGCGAAGACATCGAAGTACTGAAGTCCGCGCTGACCAAGATCATGGGCGTACCTGTTCACGTGAACATCGAAGAAATTCGCAAGCCAGAAATCGACTCGCAACTGATCGCCGATTCGATCGCTCAGCAGCTGGAAAAACGGATCATGTTCCGCCGCGCCATGAAGCGTGCAATGCAAAATGCAATGCGCCTGGGTGCTCTCGGTATCAAGATCATGTCGTCCGGCCGTCTGAACGGTATCGAAATCGCGCGTAAAGAGTGGTACCGCGAAGGCCGCGTGCCTCTGCATACCCTGCGCGCCGATATCGACTACGGTACCAGCGAAGCGTCGACCACCTACGGCATCATCGGTGTCAAGGTGTGGGTATACAAAGGTGACCGCGCGCCTAACGGCGATGCACCAGTCATCGATACCCCAGCTGACGAGAAGAAAAGCCGCGGCCCACGCCGTGACGATGGCAAGCCAGCTGGCCGTCCACGTCCAGCCGGTGCCGGTGCGAAACCATCCACAGCACCAGGTGCACGTGTGCGTACCGCCGCTAAACCGGCCGCCGCAGCAGCACCAGCTGAGAAAGCAGGAGAATAATCATGCTGCAACCAGCACGCAGAAAGTATCGTAAAGAGCAGAAAGGCCGTAATACCGGTATTTCGCACAGCCGCGGCACCGCCGTGTCGTTTGGCGAATTCGGTCTGAAGGCAGTTGCGCGCGGTCGTATCACTGCGCGTCAAATTGAAGCGGCGCGTCGTGCAATGACGCGTCACATCAAGCGCGGTGGCCGTATCTGGATCCGTATTTTCCCGGACAAACCGATTTCGAACAAACCGGCTGAAGTCCGTATGGGTAACGGTAAGGGTAATCCTGAGTACTACGTCGCTGAAATTCAGCCAGGCAAAGTACTGTACGAAATGGATGGCGTTGATGAAGCGCTGGCACGGGAAGCTTTCCGTCTTGCCGCCTCTAAACTGCCACTGGCGACGACGTTTGTCATCCGCCAAGTCGGCCAATAATTGGAGTTGTATATGAAAGCATCTGAACTCCGCGGCAAAGACCAGCCAGCTCTGCAAAAAGAGCTGAATGACTTGTTGAAGGCACAGTTCGGCCTGCGTATGCAAATCGCTACGCAGCAGCTGAGCAACACTTCGCAGCTCAAGAAGGTACGCCGCGATATCGCGCGTGTGAAGACGGTAATGAATCTGAAGGAAGCCAAATGAACGAACCAGTGAAACAGTCGCTCAAGCGCACGCTGATCGGTAAAGTGGTTTCGGACAAGATGGACAAGACCGTTACCGTTCTGATCGAGCGCCACGTAAAACATCCTTTGTATGGCAAGATCATCATGCGCTCGAACAAGTATCACGCGCATGACGAGACCAACCAAGTCAAGGCCGGTGATACGGTCGAGATCCAGGAAGGTCGCCCGATCTCCAAAACGAAGGCATGGACGGTGACACGTGTGGTTCAAGCCGCACCAACCGTTTAAATAAAAACCACCGTTTCGGCGGTGGCTTTTAATTAGTACTTGCAGGCCCGCAAATTGTATGTAATACTTGCGGGCTTCGTTCATGTAACGCCGCAAAGTGTCTGGTCACAGACAGTAGCATTCGCGGTCAGTTAATGTATGAAGGTCATGCACCCAAACAGTGAAGCCCAGCAGGGCGGCTCTGGCGGGACCAAGACTGACCGTGGGTCTACATTGTGTGGATTCTTCGGCTTAAGTTGGGAAAGAGAATACTATGATTCAAACTGAAAGCCGGCTCGAAGTGGCTGACAATACCGGTGCCAAAGAAGTAATGTGCATCAAGGTATTGGGCGGCTCCAAGCGCCGTTATGCTGGCATTGGCGATGTGATCAAGGTAACCGTTAAGGTTGCTGCGCCACGTGGCCGTGTCAAAAAAGGTGAAATTTATAACGCCGTGGTTGTGCGCACCGCTAAAGGTGTTCGCCGCCAAGACGGTTCCCTGGTGAAGTTCGACGGCAATGCCGCCGTTCTGTTGAACGCCAAGCTGGAACCGATCGGTACCCGTATTTTTGGACCTGTCACACGCGAACTGCGTACTGAGAAGTTCATGAAAATCGTGTCCCTGGCACCGGAAGTCCTGTAAGGAGTCGTAATGGATAAGATTCGTAAAAACGACGAAGTCATCGTTCTGACCGGGAAAGACAAGGGCAAACGTGGTGTGGTACAGCAGCGTATCGATGCTGAACATATCGTGGTTGACGGCATTAACATCGCTAAAAAAGCGACTAAGCCAAACCCGATGACTGGCGTAACTGGTGGTATCGTCGATAAGACCATGCCAATTCACGTGTCCAACGTTGCATTGTTTAATGCAGCGACTGGCAAGGCAGATCGCGTGGGTTTCAAAGAAGTGGACGGCAAGAAAGTTCGCATCTTTAAATCCTCCGGCGAAGTAGTGAAGGCTTAAGAAATCATGGCACGTCTCCAAGAATTCTATAAAGAAAAAGTCGTTGCCGACCTGACCAGCAAGTTTGGTTACAAGTCGGTAATGGAAGTTCCACGCCTGACCAAGATCACCCTGAACATGGGTGTTGGTGAGGCTATCGCGGATAAAAAAGTTCTCGAGCACGCAGTTGCTGACTTGACCAAGATCGCCGGCCAGAAGCCAGTGACCACCAAGTCCCGCAAAGCGATCGCAGGCTTCAAAATCCGTGAAGGTTACCCGATCGGTACGATGGTCACCCTGCGCGGCGCTCGCATGTACGAGTTCCTGGATCGCTTCATTACCGTGGCTCTGCCGCGCGTACGCGATTTCCGTGGTGTGAACGGCCGTGCATTTGATGGTCGTGGTAACTACAACATCGGTGTCAAGGAACAGATCATTTTCCCTGAAATCGAATACGACAAGATTGACGCGTTGCGCGGTATGAATATCAGCATCACGACAACCGCTAAGACCGATGACGAAGCCAAAGCTTTGCTCGCCGCCTTTAAATTCCCTTTCAGGAACTGATCATGGCCAAACTGTCACTGATTAATCGTGAGATCAAGCGTGCTGACCTGGTGGCGAAATTCGCCCCTAAGCGCGAAGCTCTCAAGGCCATCGTCGATGACCAATCGAAATCGGAAGAAGAGCGCTACGAAGCTCGCCTGAAATTGCAGGCGCTGCCACGTAACTCGAACCCGACGCGTCAACGTAACCGTTGCGCCATCACTGGTCGTCCGCGCGGCACATTCCGTAAATTCGGTCTGGGTCGTATCAAGCTCCGTGAATTCGCCATGCGTGGTGAAATTCCGGGTATGACAAAAGCAAGCTGGTAATAGGAGAATATGCAATGAGTATGAGCGATCCTATCGCCGATATGCTGACCCGCATTCGCAATGCACAAGGCGTGCAAAAGACGACCGTGGCCATGCCATCGTCGAAAGTCAAAATTGCGATTGCCAGCGTCCTGAAGGACGAGGGTTACATTGAAGATTTCGCTGTTACCGAAGCTGGTGGCAAAGCGGAACTGAAAATCGGTTTGAAGTATTATGTTGGCCGTCCCGTTATTGAGCGCTTGGAGCGCGTGTCCCGTCCGGGTCTGCGCGTCTACAAGGGTAAAGACGAGATCCCTGTTGTGATGAATGGCTTGGGTGTGGCGATCGTGTCGACTCCGCAAGGCGTCATGACTGACCGCAAAGCACGCGCTACCGGTGTCGGCGGCGAAGTTATTTGCTACGTGGCTTAAGGAGTTACACATGTCTCGAGTAGCTAAAATGCCTATCGTAGTGCCAGCTGGCGCCGAAGTCGCCATCTCCGCACAAGCGATCACCGTAAAAGGCCCGCTGGGCGTACTTTCCCAGGCCCTCACCGGCCAGGTCAAAGTAGAAAACAATGCAGGAACCCTGAGTTTCGACGTGGCGAACGACAGCCGCGAAGCCAATGCCATGTCCGGCACGCTGCGCGCACTGGTCAACAACATGGTTGTTGGCGTCACCAAGGGTTTCGAGAAAAAGCTGAACCTGGTAGGCGTGGGTTACAAGGCGCAAGCTCAAGGCGACAAGTTGAATCTGTCCCTGGGTTTCTCGCACCCTGTAGTGCATGACATGCCAGCTGGCGTTACCTGCGCAACACCAACCCCGACCGAGATCCTGATTAAAGGTATCGACCGTCAACAGGTTGGCCAGGTAGCCGCTGAAGTTCGTGCTTACCGCGCTCCTGAGCCTTATAAAGGCAAGGGCGTTCGCTATGCGGACGAAGTGGTTAAGCTTAAAGAAACCAAGAAGAAGTAATTAGGGGCTGACGATGGATAAGAAAGAATCACGGCTTCGCCGCGGACGCCAAACCCGCATCAAGATTGCGGAATTGAAAGTAAATCGCTTGTCGGTGCATCGCACCAACCTGCACATTTACGCCAACCTGATCAGCCCGGATGCAAAAATCCTGGTTTCGGCCTCGACGGCTGAAGCGGAAGTTCGCGCTGAACTGGCAGGCCAATCCGGCAAAGGCGGCAATGCCGCTGCTGCAGCCTTGATCGGCAAGCGCGTCGCTGAAAAAGCGTTGAAAGCAGGGATTACCGAAGTTGCGTTTGACCGCTCCGGTTTCCGTTACCACGGCCGTGTGAAAGCGTTGGCAGAAGCCGCACGCGAAGCCGGTCTGAAGTTCTAAGGATCAATCATGGCAAAAATGCAAGCAAAAATGCAAAGCGACAAGCCGGATGATGGCATGCGCGAAAAAATGATCGCGATCAACCGCGTGACCAAAGTGGTCAAGGGTGGTCGTATCATGGGTTTCGCCGCGCTGACCGTAGTTGGTGATGGCGATGGCCGCGTCGGCATGGGCAAGGGCAAATCGAAAGAAGTGCCAGTTGGCGTGCAGAAGGCAATGGAAGAAGCCCGTCGCAACCTGATCAAAGTACCGCTCAAAAACGGTACCTTGCATCACACGGTTGTTGGTCGTCACGGCGCCTCCAAGGTCCTGATGAACCCAGCTAAGCCTGGTACTGGCGTGATCGCTGGTGGCGCCATGCGCGCTATCTTCGAAGTGATGGGCGTGACGGACGTGGTGGCGAAATCCACCGGTTCGAACAACCCATACAACCTGGTACGCGCTACGCTGGACGGCCTGTCGAAAATGAGCACTGCTTCCGATATCGCTGCCAAACGCGGCAAGTCGGTTGAAGACATTCTGGCTTAAGGTGGACAAAATGACAAACACAGTCAAAGTGCAATTGGTCAAGGGCTTGATCGGTACGCGCGAATCGCATCGCGCTACCGTGCGCGGTCTGGGTCTGCGTCGTGTAAATTCGGTTTCCGAATTGCAAGACACCCCATCCGTACGCGGCATGATCAATAAAGTATCGTATCTCGTTAAAGTTGTCGGGTAAGCCTTCGGGCTTACACGAACGGAGCAAATCATGGAATTGAATACTATTGCACCAGCCGAAGGCGCTAAGCACTACAAGCGTCGCGTCGGTCGCGGTATCGGCTCCGGCCTGGGTAAAACCTCGGGTCGTGGTCACAAAGGTCAGAAATCGCGTTCGGGCGGCTTTCATAAAGTCGGTTTCGAAGGCGGTCAGATGCCTCTGCAACGCCGTCTGCCTAAGCGCGGTTTCAAATCGATGCACGCAACCTTCAAAGCTGAAGTGCGCCTGTCCGATCTGAACAACCTGGCTGTTGGCGATGTCGACATTCTGGTCTTGAAGCAAGCTGGCGTTCTGGGCGTGTTGGCCCGTGACGTGCGCGTGATCTTGTCCGGCGAAATCACCAAAGCGGTGAATTTGAAGGGCTTGAAAGTGTCCGCTGGCGCGAAAGCCGCCATCGAAGCAGCCGGCGGCTCGGTAGCCTGAGTTGACCGCTAACAGCTTGATCGGAGCGAAAATTGGCGACTAATCCACAACTTGCTAAAAGTGCAGCGGCCGGTTTCCCTTGGGGACGGCTCTGGTTTTTGCTTGGCGCATTGGTGGTTTATCGTATCGGTGCTCACGTCCCGGTTCCCGGGATTGACCCGACACAATTAGCCTCGCTGTTCAAGGAGCACGAAGGCGGCGTCCTGGGCATGTTCAACATGTTCTCGGGCGGTGCCTTGTCTCGTTTTACAGTGTTTGCGCTGGGTATCATGCCTTATATCTCGGCCTCGATCATCATGCAATTGCTGTCGATCGTGTCACCGCAGATGGAAGCGTTGAAAAAAGAAGGCGAAGCAGGTCGTCGCAAGATCACCCAGTACACCCGGTATTTCACGGTTGCCCTGGCACTGTTTCAAGCGTTAGGCATTGCAGTCGCACTGGAGTCGCAAGCTGGTCTGGTGTTGGAACCTGGTCTTGCATTCCGCTTCGTGACGGTCGTCACTTTGTTGACCGGAACAATGTTTTTGATGTGGTTGGGTGAGCAAATTACCGAGCGCGGCTTGGGGAATGGCATCTCGATCATCATTTTTGCCGGGATTGCAGCAGGTCTGCCGTCGGCGTTGGGTGGCTTGTTCACTCAGGTGTCGAATGGTTCGATCGGCAGCTTCAGCGCGATTTTCATCGTGATCCTGGTAGCACTGGTAACGTACTTCGTTGTATTCGTCGAACGTGGTCAGCGCAAAATATTGGTCAATTACGCGAAGCGCCAGGTAGGCAACAAGATTTATGGCGGTCAAACCAGCCATTTGCCGTTGAAGCTGAACATGGCCGGCGTGATCCCGCCGATCTTTGCTTCTTCGATCATCTTGTTTCCGGCCACTATCGTGGACTGGTTTTCAAAGGGCGCCGACAACGCTAACCCTGCGGTGCGGTTCTTGAAAGATTTGGCAGCATCGATGGGGCCTGGTGAGCCTATCCATGCGCTGTTGTACGCAGTGGCGATCGTGTTTTTCTGTTTCTTCTATACAGCGCTGGTGTTTAACAGCAAGGAAACAGCAGATAACTTGAAGAAAAGCGGTGCGTTCATTCCCGGGATTCGTCCAGGCGAGCAGACAGCCCGTTACATCGACAAGATCCTGACACGCTTGACACTTGCCGGCGCAGTCTACATCACCCTGGTGTGTTTATTGCCGGAATTTATGCAAGCCCAGTGGAAAGTACCATTCTATTTCGGCGGTACTTCTTTATTGATTATTGTAGTTGTCACCATGGATTTCATGGCGCAAGTACAGAACTACGTGATGTCGCAGCAATATGATTCGCTGCTGCGCAAAGCAAATTTCAAGGGCGGAATTCCGACGCGTTAAGCGCGGTAAACATACCGAATGGCAAAAGACGACGTCATACAGATGCAGGGCGAGATTCTTGAGAATCTCCCAAATGCAACATTTCGAGTGAAGCTGGAGAACGGACACGTGGTGCTCGGGCATATTTCAGGTAAAATGCGGATGAACTATATTCGCATTCTCCCTGGAGACAAGGTGACGGTGGAGTTAACGCCGTACGACTTGAGCCGAGCCCGCATTGTGTTCCGTACCAAGTAACACACTGAATCAAACCAAAGAAGCGAAAGAAAGAGCCCAAAAATGAAAGTTCTCGCATCAGTCAAGCGGATCTGCCGCAACTGCAAGATCATCAAGCGCAAAGGCGTAGTCCGCGTAATCTGCGTGGAACCACGTCACAAGCAGCGTCAAGGTTAATCGAGGAATAACAAATGGCACGTATTGCAGGGGTTAATATCCCAAATCATCAGCATACCGTTATCGGCCTGACAGCCATCTACGGTGTGGGCCGTCCACGCGCAGAGAAAATCTGTGCATCGACCGGTGTAGCAACCAACAAAAAGATCAAAGATCTGGATGACAGCGAACTGGAAAAACTGCGCGATGAAGTAGGTAAATTCATCGTCGAAGGCGATCTGCGTCGTGAACTGTCCATGAACATCAAGCGTTTGATGGATCTGGGTTGCTACCGCGGCATGCGTCATCGTAAGGGTCTGCCTTGCCGTGGCCAGCGTACGCGTACGAACGCACGTACCCGCAAGGGACCGCGTAAAGCCGCTCAATCGCTGAAAAAATAATCCGCTAGGGAATAATTATGGCTAAGTCGCAAAATAACGCCGCATCAGCACGCGTGCGTAAAAAGGTTAAAAAGAACGTCGCTGAAGGCATTGCACATGTCCACGCTTCGTTCAATAACACCATCATTACCATCACCGATCGTCAAGGCAATGCCTTGTCGTGGGCTACCTCCGGCGGTGCAGGCTTCAAGGGTTCGCGTAAATCGACCCCGTTCGCAGCGCAGGTCGCCGCGGAAGCCGCTGGTAAAGTGGCTGTTGAGTGTGGCGTCAAGAACCTGGAAGTACGTATCAAGGGCCCAGGTCCTGGTCGTGAATCCGCTGTTCGCGCGCTGAACAACCTGGGCATCAAGATCACCGAGATCCAGGACGTGACGCCGGTACCGCACAACGGTTGCCGTCCACCGAAACGCCGTCGTATCTAAGATAGTGTTGCAGAGGGCGCTTCGGCGCCAGCTGCTTTTCTATCTGTTGTATTAGTACAGTTGTGTGAAATTGCTGGAGCAGGGAGCCGGAAACGGTTATACTGCCCGGCTGTTCTTGCCTGTCAAATTCCATTTGGCGGGTTTTTCGTTTTCAGCCACCGTCTGATTGAAGCTGAGTCAGACTAGCGCCTAACCGCAGCAGCGTGTTTGATCATGCATGTGGCTGGGGCGTTATCATTAATAAAAGGAAGCATCGTGGCACGTTATATCGGACCTAAAGCAAAACTCTCCCGCCGTGAAGGTACTGACCTGTTCCTGAAGAGCGCACGTCGCTCGCTCGACAGCAAGTGCAAACTGGACGTCAAACCAGGCCAGCACGGTGTCAAATCCGGCGCCCGCACCTCGGACTACGGTAACCAACTGCGCGAAAAGCAAAAAGTAAAACGCATGTACGGCGTGCTGGAACGTCAATTCCGCCGCTACTTCGCTGAAGCAGACCGTCGTAAAGGCAACACCGGCGAAACGCTGTTGAAGTTGCTGGAAACGCGTCTGGACAACGTTTGCTACCGCATGGGCTTTGGTTCGACCCGCGCTGAAGCGCGTCAATTGGTCAGCCACAAAGCGTTCACCGTGAACGGTATCGTTGTGAACATCGCTTCGTACGCAGTCAAAGTTGGCGACATCGTTGCTGTTCGTGAAAAATCGAAAAAGCAAGTGCGTATCGTTGAAGCACTGTCGCTGGCTGAACAAGTTGGTATGCCTAGCTGGGTTTCGGTTGATGCCAAGAAAATGGAAGGTACCTTCAAGTCCCTGCCAGAGCGTAACGAAATCGCTAACGACGTCAACGAATCGCTGATCGTCGAGCTGTACTCGCGTTAATAGTAGTCAGTAGCAAGATCTCCGCCCACTTTGCTTTTGTAAAGTGGGCGTTTCACTAATGCCATCAGCCTTATCGGTGTAATGAGCCGAGGGTATTGAAAAGGACATTTCATGCAAAACAGTTTGTTGAAGCCACGTATTATCGATGTTGAAGCTCTCGGTGCAGGTCACGCCAAAGTCGTGATGGAACCGTTCGAGCGCGGCTATGGCCACACATTGGGTAACGCGTTGCGCCGCGTTCTGCTGTCGTCGATGGTAGGCTACGCGCCGACCGAAGTGACGATCGCCGGCGTCGTCCACGAATATTCCTCCCTCGATGGCGTGCAAGAAGACGTCGTCGATCTGTTGCTGAACTTGAAGGGTGTGGTTTTCAAAGTCCACAACCGCGATTCGGTAACCCTGACCCTGAAAAAAGAAGGCGAAGGCGCGATCCTGGCCTCCGACATCGACCTGCCGCATGACGTCGAACTGATCAACCCTGACCACGTGATCGCCCACCTGACCGCTGGTGGCAAGCTGGACATGCAGATCAAGGTTGAAAAAGGCCGCGGCTACGTTCCTGGTAACGTGCGTCGCCTGTCGGAAGACACGAACAAGACCATCGGCCGCATCATTCTCGATGCGTCGTTCTCGCCAGTGCGCCGTGTATCGTACTTCGTTGAATCGGCTCGCGTCGAACAGCGTACCGACCTGGACAAGCTGATCATCAACATCGAAACCAACGGCGTGATCTCGCCGGAAGAAGCGATCCGCCAGTCGGCCCGCGTCCTGGTGGACCAGTTGAATGTGTTCGCTGCCCTGGAAGGCACGGAAGCTGCCGCCGAAGCGCCATCGCGCGCTCCGCTGGTCGATCCTATCCTGTTGCGTCCAGTCGACGACCTGGAGTTGACCGTGCGTTCGGCGAACTGCCTGAAAGCGGAAAACATCTACTACATCGGCGACCTGATCCAACGTTCGGAAAACGAACTGCTGAAAACGCCAAATCTGGGCCGCAAGTCCCTGAACGAAATCAAGGAAGTGCTGGCATCGCGCGGCTTGACCTTGGGCATGAAGCTGGAAAACTGGCCGCCTGCAGGCCTGGAAAAGTAATTCGTAGTTGTAGCAAACTGCCTGGGACAGGTGTCCCAGGCTTTTATTTTGAAGCACCAAACCGGCCCGCGATGTTGCACTAGCTTCATCGATCGAAGAGCTGGAATTTAAACACTCACCGAAAGGATTTATCATGCGTCACGGTCACGGCCTCCGTAAACTGAATCGTACCTCGTCCCACCGTCTGGCAATGCTGCGCAACATGACAGTATCGCTGCTGCGTCACGAAGCGATCAAAACCACCCTGCCAAAAGCAAAAGAACTGCGCCGCGTTGTCGAGCCAATTCTGACCTTGGGCAAAACTGACTGCCTGGCAAACAAGCGTCTGGCCTTCAACCGCCTGCGCGATCGTGAAATGGTCCTGAAGCTGTTCGCTGAACTGGGCCCACGTTACGCCAACCGTAACGGCGGCTATGTGCGCATCCTGAAAATGGGTTTCCGCGTAGGCGATAACGCTCCTATGGCGTTCGTCGAACTGATGGATCGTCCAGACACGACCGAAGCAGTTGAAATCGCTGGCGAGTAATCCCGCCGGTTGTATCTGAGAAAGCCAGGCCTAGCCTGGCTTTTTTGTTTTCTGCTGCAGTCATTCTTACCGCAGTGTACTATTCTCCTTTCGCGCCGGCCCGGCACATGCGCTGCCTGCTCCGCGCGTCCTCTGTCGAATGGTCGAAAAGGTAGTTCATGTCCCGTTTCCTCTCCAGCGCCACTGCGCGCGCCGCGCCACGCCATCCTTTGCTCACCTGGTTTGCTGCCTGTTGCTTCCTGTTGATCGCCGTTTTTGGCGCCGACCATGCCCGTGCTGACGATGAGTTCCTCGATCCCGAGCTGGCTTTCAAATTTTCCGCCCGCATGCAGGACCCGTCTACCATCGCCGTCACCTATGTGATTGCCGATGGTTACTATATGTATCACGAGCGCTTCAAGTTCGACGCCGTGGGCGCCAAGCTGGGCACGCCCGTGTATCCGGCTGGCAAGGTCAAGTTTGACGACACTTTCCAGAAGAACGTGGAAACGTTCCGCAAGACGCTCACCTTCACCATTCCCGTGCAGGCCGCTGGCGCGTTCACCCTGAAGGCGACGGGGCAGGGCTGCTCCGACAAGGGCCTGTGCTATGCGCCGCAGGATGCCATGGCCCAGCTGGTGGGCGGTGGCGGCGGCCAGAGCGTGGCGCCCGGCACGGGCCTGCCGTCGAAATTCGCCCTGCCGGGCGCGCCGGCAGTCGACACGGCAGCCGTCAACGGGCCACAGGCGCAAGCGTCGCCTGGCGTGTCCGTGCTGAGCATTGCCAATCCCGAAATCACTGCCACGCCCGAGCCGGTAGCGGCGGTTCCTGTGGCAGCAAGCCCGGCGCCCGCGCAAAACGAGCTGGGCAAGATCGAATCGGCGCTGAAGGGCGGCAAGCTGCTGGTCATCGTGCCCCTGTTCATGTTGCTGGGCCTGGGGCTGGCGTTCACCCCGTGCGTGCTGCCGATGGTGCCGATTTTGTCGTCGATCATCATTGGCGATGGTGCCAAGGTCAGCCGCTCGCGTGGCTTGCTGCTGTCGCTGACGTACGCGCTGGGCATGGCCATCGTCTACACGGCGCTGGGCGTGGCGGCGGGCCTGGCGGGCGAAGGCCTGGCGGCCAAGCTGCAAAATCCGTGGGTGCTGGGCGTTTTCGCCTTGCTGATGGCGGGCCTGGCGCTGTCGATGTTCGGTTTTTATGAGCTGCAAGTGCCGGCTTTCCTGCAAGGCAAGCTGACGTCCGTGTCGAACCAGCAATCGTCGGGCCGCCTGGCGGGGGTCTTCGTCATGGGCGCCATTTCCGCCCTGATCGTGGGGCCATGCGTGGCCGCGCCGCTGGCCGGCGCCTTGCTGTATATCAGCCAGACGCGCGACGTCGTCATCGGTGGCAGCGCTTTATTTGCCATGGCGGTGGGCATGAGCGTGCCGTTGCTGTTGGTCGGTGTCTCGGCCGGCACCTTGCTGCCGCGCGCCGGCGCCTGGATGGATGCCGTCAAGCGCTTCTTTGGCATGCTGCAGCTGGGTGTGGCCTGGTGGCTGGTCTCGCCCGTGCTGCCGGGCGCCGTGCAGATGCTGGGCTGGACGGTGCTGTTCGTCGGTTACGGCATGTATTTGCTGGTGGGTAAAAGCGGCGCGAAGAACGCCTGGGTGGCCAAGGCCTTCGGCCTGGTGTTTGCCGTGCTGGGTGCGATGCAACTGGTGGGCGTGGCCAGCGGTGGCCGCGACCCGCTGGCGCCGCTGGCGCACCTGGGCGGTGGCCAGGTGCACGCGCAACCATTTACGCGCGTAAAGACCGTGGCGCAGCTCGATGCGGCGCTGGCTCAGCTGGGTGGCAAGCCGGCCTTGCTGGACTTTTATGCCGACTGGTGCGTGTCGTGCATCGAGATGGAAAAGCTGACCTTCGTCGACCCTGCCGTGCGCGAGAAAATGGGGCAAGCCGTGCTGCTGCAAGTGGATGTCACGGCCAATGATGCGGACGACAAAGCCATGCTGAAACGTTTTCAGCTGTTCGGCCCGCCTGGCATCATCATGTTCAACCCACAGGGGCAGGAGATCGCCCAGTCGCGCGTGATCGGTTTCCAGAATGCTGCCACTTTCCTGACCTCTCTGCGCAAGCTTGACGAGTAGGTCGGATTAGGCCCTTCGGGCCGTAATCCGACACCACCACGTTCAGCGCCAACAATGTTGTCGGATTACGCGGCGTTCCGCCGCTAATCCGACCTACGTTCAGCCTGCTTTATGGTGCGCGCCATGACCACGGTGGTGGCCGCGCATTTCTCCATCTTTGCCGCCAGGCACGCTGTCATCAAACACTTTCTTTTGCTCCGGCGTCAGCACGGCATAGAAGGTTTTCAGCGAGGCAAGGCGACTTTCCTGGCTGGCGATGCGTTCCTTCGACATGGCGATCCATTGTTCCATGCGTTCCGGCGCCGACAGCTTGGCCATCGCTGCATGCCTGGCTTTCCAGTCGCCCATCGGTTTTTTCGGCGCATTGGCGGCCGTGAAGGTGGTCCAGGCAGGTTCCTGCGCGGCTGTCAGCTTCAGCTTGTCGTGCAGGCGGGCCTGGTACTTGGCCATGCGCTCGGCCGGGTTGCCTGCGCGGTGCTGGCCGCGCTGGCCATCATGTTGCATCTTGGTGCTGGCGGCAGGCGCGCTGGCGGCCGCTTCCTGGGCGTGGACGGTCAGCGATGCCGCACCCATGCCGAGTACGCTCATGGCGATGATCAAATTCTTGCGCAAGGTTGTCATTGAGGCGTTCATCTGGATTCCTTTGTAAAAGATGAGGGATGTACATGTTGCTGCACATGAATCCATGGTGGACGCTCCATGTTTCCCCGAAGTGTCCGCTGCCAGACAGTTTGTATCTATATGTTTCTTCGGGTCTCCTATATACAAGACGATACAAATGCGCTGTGCAAGGGCGGGGGAAGTGGGGATAATTCGTACCATGGAACCCACTTCTACAATTCTCATCGTCGACGATGACCGCGACATCCGCAGCTTGCTGGCGGACTACCTGGAAACGAACGCCTACCGCACCCTGGGTGCGGCAGATGGCACGGCCATGTGGAAGATTCTCGATGAAACGCGGCCCGACCTGATCGTGCTCGATTTGAACCTGCCTGGCGACGACGGCCTGACCTTGTGCCGCAAGCTGCGTGCCCAATCGACCGTGCCGGTAATCATGTTGACGGCGCGCAATGAGCCGCTGGACCGTATCCTGGGCCTGGAAATGGGCGCCGACGATTATTTGCCGAAACCGTTCGAACCCCGTGAATTGCTGGCGCGCATACGCAGCGTGCTGCGCCGCAGCCATGCCATGCCGTCGAACGTGCCGTCTGACAAGGCGCAGCAAATCCGTTTTTCCGGCTGGACCCTGGACCTCACGGCGCGCCACCTGCTCAATCCCACGGGCCTGGTGATCATGCTGTCGGGCGCCGAGTTCCGCTTGCTGCGCGTGTTCCTGGAACACCCGAACCGCGTGCTCAACCGCGACCAGTTGCTGAACCTGACGCAGGGGCGCGACGCCGACCCGTTCGACCGCTCGATCGATATCCAGATCAGCCGCCTGCGGCAAAAACTCGGTGAAGATGCCCGTTTGCCGCAAATCATCAAGACCGTGCGCAACGGCGGCTACGTGCTGGCCGGGCAAGTCAACGTGGAGCCGCACGCGTGAAGGCCTTCCTGGGGTCGATGACGGGCAGAGTCTTCATGTTTCTGCTGATCGGCATCGTCGCTTCGGCTGCACTGACGCAGTGGCTGGCCGTGGGCGAACGCCAGCGCGCCATCGAGCAATACCGCGACTACCACGCCGTCGAGCGGGCCGAGCAGCTGGTGATGGCGGCCGACGTGGTGCCGCTGGCCTCGCGCGCCGCCTACCTGAAGGTCGCCAACAAGGGCAGCGTGCGCCTGGAACTGCGCCCCGATACGGAGCATAAGCCCGGTACGCCGACGGAATTTTCCAGCGCCCTGCAAGCCAAGCTGGGCGAGGGTTTCAAGGTCAGCGCGCTGGCCGACCGCCCGGAAGCCTGCGTCAAGCCACGCCAGTCGCCGGGCATGTTCGGCGCCAAGCCTTGGGGCGGCACCTGCGAAAACCTCGACGTGCGCATGCAGGATGGCCACGTGCTGCGCCTGATGGTCTTGCCGCCGCGCCAGCAGCCACCGTTCAATGAACATAATGACTGGATGACTCTGCTGCCTTTCCTGATCAGCATCGCCATCCTCGCTTACCTGGTCACGCGCATGACCATGCGCCCGCTGAAACAGCTGGCGCAGGCGGCGAAAGACCTGGGCAACGACATCAACCATCCGCCGCTGACCCTGTCCGGGGCCAGCGAGATCCGCCAGGCCAGCGCTGCCTTCAATGCCATGCAGGCGCGCATCCGCCAGCATATTTCCCAGCGTACACAAATGCTGGCGGCCATCACGCACGACTTGCAGACGCCGCTGACGCGCCTGCGCCTGCGCCTGGAAAAGGTGGCCGATACGGAATTGTATGAGCGCCTGGTGGGCGACCTGTCGGCCATGCAGAGCATGGTCAAGGAAGGACTGGACCTGGCCCGCTCGATGGACAGCACGGAAGCGATGCAGGCGCTCGATCTCGATTCCCTGTTGGACAGCGTCTGCTCGGATGCGGCCGATGCCGGCCAGAACGTGACCCTGGCCGGGCAGGCCAGCATGGCCTTGATGGCCCGGCCCATCGCCATGCGGCGCTGCCTGGTGAACTTGATCGACAATGCCGTCAAATATGGCCAGTACGCGCAGGTCACCGTTGAACGCATCGCCGGCGCGGCGCGCATCCGCATCCGCGACGGCGGGCCGGGTATTGCGCCAGATCAGCTGGCCAAAGTGTTCGAACCGTTTTATCGTATCGAGACCTCGCGTTCGCGCGAATCGGGTGGCACTGGCCTGGGCCTGACCATCGCGCGCAACATCGCCGAGCAGCATGGCGCCACGGTTTCACTGCTCAATCATGTCGACGGTGGACTGGAAGTTACCCTGATCGTGCCAGAGTATTACGCTGGAAAGTGAGTATTTCCGTGCGACAATATTGTGCTTTATGCCCCCCTGGCAACTACATTCAACCTGCAGCCCTGCGCTGCGACAGCGTGACAGAACAATGAAAAAGACTAGCCTGGCAATCCTTGTGGGTGCGGCCCTGTGTATCGGTGGCGGCATCTGGTATTTCAATCATCAGTCGGGCAAAGCGGCCGGTGGGCAGGATGGCAAAGGGGGCAAGGGCGGACAGGGACCGACCACGGTGAGCGTGGTCGCGCCGCTGCGCCAGGATGTGCCGATGCTGCTGCAAGCCAATGGCAGCGTGACGCCCATCAGCAGCGTCGACCTGCATCCACAGACGACCAGTACGATCACCAAGGTGCACATCCGCGAAGGCCAGTTCGTCAAACAGGGCGAACTGATGTTTACGCTGGACGCGCGCAGCGAGCACGCGAATGTCGACAAGGCGCAGGCGCAAGTATTGCGTGACCGCGCCTCGGTGCTGGACCTCGAACGCCAGCTCAAACGCAGCCAGGATTTGCTGAGCAAGAACTTCATCGCCCAGGGCGCCGTGGATACCCTGCAAAGCCAGCTCGACGCGGCACGCGCCTTGCTGGCCGCCGACCAGGCCGCCTTGCGCGCCGCCCAGGTCGATTCCAGCTACACCGTCCTGCGCGCGCCGCAGGGGGGCCGCGTGGGCGCCATCAATGTGTACGCGGGCAGCCTGGTGCAGCCGACTACTTCGCTCACCAGCATCACCCAGCTCGACCCGATCGATGTGGTCTTCACCTTGCCGGAAAGCAGTCTGTCGGGCTTGCTGGCGGCGCAGAAGGCGGGCGAGGTGGCGGTCAAGGCGCTGCTGGCCGATGCGGGCGGCAAGCAGCTCGACGGCAAACTGAGTTTCATCGACAATGCCGTCGATCCCGCCACGGGCGTGATCAAGGTCAAGGCCCGTTTCAATAATGGCGGTACCGACCTGTGGCCTGGCCAGTATGTGAATACGCAGCTGACGGTGCGCACCTTGAAAGATGCGCTGGTCATCCCGCAAAACGCCATCATCACCAATACCACGGGCATCTTCGTGTATTCGATGGAAGCCGATCATACGGCCAAGGTGCGCAAGATTGCCCGCGTGTATGCGTTCGGCCCGAATGCCGTCGTCACCGGATTGACCGGCGACGAAAAAGTCATCGTCGACGGCAAGCAGAACCTGCGTCCGGGGGGCAAGGTGCGCCTGGCGGAAAAACACAAGGCCGCCGATGGCGCCGCCGCAGCGCAGGGCAAGCCAGCATGAACCTGTCCGAACTGAGCATCCGCCGCCCCGTCATGGTGGTGCTGTTGTCCCTCTCCATTATTCTGGCCGGCGTGCTGGCGTATGGCCACATTCCCGTGGCGGCCTTGCCGAGCTATAACACGCCCGTCATCAACGTCAGCGCCGACCTGGCCGGCGCCAGCCCCGAGACCATGGCGTCTTCCGTGGCCTTGCCGCTGGAAAAGCAGTTTTCCACGATTGCCGGCCTGAGCCTGATCACCTCGACGAGTACCCTGGGCAGTACGTCGCTGACCCTGGAGTTTGACGCCAGCATCAATGTCAACGAGGCCGCCGTCGATGTGCAGGCGGCCCTGCTGCGCGCGCAGCGCCAGTTGCCGACGGAAATGACGGACTTGCCGTCCTACCGCAAAGTCAATCCGGCCGATGCGCCGGTGCTGTTCATCCAGATGACGTCGCCATCGCTGAACTTGTCGGATCTGAATGATTATGCGGAAAACCTGATTGCGCCCAGCCTGTCGACCTTGCCTGGCGTGGCCCAGGTCAGCGTGAATGGCCAGAAACGCTTCGCCGTGCGCGTGCGCGCCCGTGCCGACCTGATGAACGCGCGCAACCTGACGATGGACGAGCTGGCCCAGGCCCTGCGCGCTTCGAACACGAATTCGCCGCTGGGCATCCTCGACGGCCCCAGCCAGACGCTGACCATCCAGGGCAACCCGCAGATGATGAAGGCGGCCGATTTTGCCGAACTCATCGTCGCCACGCGCAATGGCCAGCCCGTGCGGCTGAAGGAAGTGGCCGAAGTGGAAGACAGTTTCCAGTCAACCAAGACGGCCGGCAGTTTCAATGGCGAGCGCTCGATCACCTTGCTGGTGCAGCGCCAACCGGATGCGAACACGGTGCAAGTGGTCGATGCCGTACGCAAACTCTTGCCCGGTTTCAAGGCGCAATTGCCCGCTTCCATTCAGATCAGCCTGGTCAATGACCGTTCCGTCTCGATCCGCGAAGCGATCCACGACGTCAATCTGACCCTGGCCCTGACGGTGATCCTGGTGGTGCTGGTGATCTTTTTGTTCCTGCACCGCGCGGCCGCCACTTTCATTCCCGCCGTCACCATGCCGATTTCCCTGCTCGGTGCGCTGGCCCTGCTGTACTGGCTCGGCTACAGCCTCGACAATATCTCCCTGCTGGGTATCACCCTGGCCGTGGGCCTGGTGGTCGACGATGCCATCGTGGTGCTGGAAAACATCGTGCGCCATATCGAGATGGGCAAGAAACCGATCCAGGCGGCTCTCGTGGGCGCCAAGGAAATGGGTTTCACCATCATTTCGATTTCCGTCTCGCTGGTGGCCGTGTTCATCCCCATCTTCTTCATGCCGGGCGTGATCGGCTTGCTGTTTCACGAGTTTGCCGTCGTCGTCTCGCTGTCCATCCTCGTCTCGGCCATCGTGTCGCTGACCCTGGTGCCGATGCTGGCCAGCCGCTTCCTGCCGGCCGACTCGCGCGAACACAATGACAGCGATCCCACGCATGGCGAAAAGTCCTTCATCGGCCGCCACTTCGAGGCGGGGTTCACGAAGTTGCGCAACGGCTATGTGCATCTGCTCGACAAGGCCCTGGCGCACCGCAACGTGGTGTTGTTTGTTGCCGTGTGTACCTTTGCGCTGACGGTGCTGCTGTACGCGACCATTCCGAAGGGTTTCTTCCCCGAGGAAGACCTGGGCCAGATCCAGGTGAATACGGAAGCGTCGGAGGATATTTCTTCGGCGGCATTGCAGGACTTGCAAGCGCGCGTGGCGGCCGTGCTCAAGGCGGACCCCAGCGTGCAGGATGTGACCTCGTTCGTCGGTGGCGGCAACACGGGCCGCATGTTCATGGTGCTGAAACCGCGCAGCGAACGGCCGAAGATGCCGGTGGTGCTGGAAAACCTGCGCCGCGCGACGAGTAGCGTGCCCGGCATGGCCGTGTATTTCCGTCCCGTGCAAAACTTGCAACTGGGCGGACGCCAGAGCAAGAGCCGCTACCAGTACACCTTGCAAAGCGTCAGTCCCGATGCCTTGAATGACTGGGCGGAGAAGTTTATTGCTGGCATGCGCACCGATCCCGCGTTCCGCGACGTCACCAGCGATTCGCAGATCAAGGGCTTGCAGGCGTCCCTGCGGATCGACCGCGACAAGGCCAATCTGCTGGGCGTGCAAATGTCCGATATCCGCACGGCCCTGTACAGCGCCTTTGGCGAGCGGCAAGTGTCGACTATCTATTCTTCGGCAGCGAGCTATTACGTGATCCTGGAAGCGGCCACGGCGGATCGCCAGTATGATGATGCGCTCACGCGCGTGTCCGTGCGCAGCAAGTCGGGCGAACTGGTGAAGCTGTCGAGTATTGCCTACGTGGAACGCACGATTGGCCCCACGTCCGTGAATCACCAGGGGCAGTTGCAGGCCGTAACGATCTCCTTCAACCTGGCGCCGGACGTGCCGCTGGGTGTCGCCACGGGCAAGATCGACGTGATGGGCAAGGACATGAGCTTGCCGGCCTCCATCATCACGCGCTACGGTGGCGATGCGGCCGTGTTCCAGGATTCGCAGTCCAGCCAGATCATCCTCATCATCGCCGCGCTGGCCGTGATCTATGTGCTGCTCGGCGTGCTGTATGAAAGCTATATCCACCCGCTGACCATCCTGGCCGGCTTGCCGTCGGCAGCCGTGGGCGCGCTGTTGACCCTGCGCCTGTTCGGCATGGACCTGACGATGATCGCCATCATCGGCATCTTGATGCTGATCGGTATCGTCAAGAAAAACGCCATCATGATGATCGACTTTGCCCTGCATGCGCAGCGCAATGAGGGCATGAGCCCGCCTGAAGCCATCCGCCAGGCGTGCATCCTGCGTTTCCGCCCCATCATGATGACATCGGCGGCGGCCCTGATGGGCGCCTTGCCCATCGCCCTGGGCCTGGGCGCCGGCGCCGAGCTGCGCCAGCCGCTGGGCCTGGCCGTGGTCGGTGGATTGCTGTTTTCGCAAGTGATTACCCTGTTCATCACCCCCGTCATCTATTTGTTCCTGGACAAGTACAGCGGCACGGGGCCGGTGACGGACGAGCAACTGGTGGCACTCGACAACAAGGCTTGAGCGCTTGCGTTGCCCGTTGATCCGTTGACCCGTGACCGGCGCCCCATTCCTGCGTGAATGGGGCGCCGGTTTTGTATGGGCCGTGATACATACGGTAACAACCATCAAGGGACGGCTCGGGTACTCTGGTCAGCGCTGCAAGGAATGTCGCTATCCTGTACGCTTCGGGTTGGAAAGGCCGAGGAAGTGTTCCCAAAAGCAAGGGACTCTGGCACTATGGCTGCCCTGTAATGTTATTTCTTCGCTACACAGAAAGCACGATTCATTTTGCATGACACGACCCATTTGCTGGCTGCCGATTCCGATGTTTGCCCCACCTGTGGGCAAGTGATCCAGCCACTGCCGGCCTACGGGTCCAGGACCAGCACCACGCGCAAGGTTGTGCTCGGCGTGTCCGTCTTGCTGCACGTGCTGCTGGCGGCGTATGTCCTGTTGCGCAGCGACACGATCGAAAAGATCCCGCCGCCGAAGAAGGAAAGCGCGATGGTCTACATCGCGCCCCTGAAGGACAAGCCGCAACCGAAGCCGCAACCGAAACCCACGCCCAAGCCGAAGGACACGAAAGTGGCCAAGGTGAAACCGCCGCCGGCGCCGAGCAAGCGCGTGGTGACCAAGGACGTGCCGCGCGACAAGCCGAAACTGGAAACCTTCACGCCGCCGCTGGTATCGAAAGTGCCGTTGCCGCCGCCGCCAGCTGAAGACATGAGCTCGATGATCGAGCAGCGCCGCAAGCAGCGTCAGGCGCAGAACCCCACGCCGCCGGCCGAAGAAAGCGAGAACGACCGCGCCATGCGCGTGGCCAAGGCGAATATCGCCGGCGCACAGGGGCGCAATTCGGGCAGCGACCGCGAGGATTCGGGCGGCGTGTTTTCCATCGTCAACCAGACTTCGTTCAGTGCCGAAGTCAAGTTCAAGGGCTGGAATGGCAACTTCAAGCGCAATTGGCTGAAGCAGGAAAAAGTCGAACTGGGCAATGAACCCGATATCGAATCGGCCATCATCAAGAAGATGATCCAGTTGATCCGTGCCGAAAAGCCGGGCGACTTCGTCTGGGAATCGCGGCGCCTGGGGCGTAACGTCAACCTCAGCGCCCGCGTGGAAGACACGGCTGAGCTGACTGCCTTCCTGCGTCAGGAATTCTTTTCCGAGAAGCGTCCGGGACGGCGCTAAAAATTAAAAAGGCTGCGCGGTGTGACCGGGCAGCCTTTTTGTCATACGGCGCTGATGATGCTCAGGCCGGTTTATCCGATTCGGTGCCCGGCGCCGCTTCCACGTCGTCTTCCATCTCGATCAGCTCGACCATCTGGGCCGCGCCATCTTCGCTGATGCCGGCCAGTTCCATGATCTTGTCATTGGCTTCGTCGATGCCGACACGTTTCAAGGCCGAGAACAGTTGCACGGTGAACGGGAAGCCGATGCCGTCTTCGTCCACATAGCTGTCGAGCTTGGCTTTCGCCTGACGCAAGGCATTCACGGATTCATTGCGGTTGAGCTTATCGACTTTGGTCAGGATGCAGTGAATTGGTTTACCCGTCGGGGCGAACCATTCCAGCATCTGGACGTCCAGGTCGGTGAACGGACGGCGCGAATCCATGATCAGGACCAGGCCCGCCAATTGCTCGCGGCGCTGCACGTAGTCGCCCAGCAGGCGTTGCCAGTGCAGTTTGGCCGAGCCCGACACTTCCGCGTAGCCGTAGCCGGGCAAGTCGACCAGCAGACATTCGATCTCTTCGACGATGGTGGCATCCTTGCGGTGCTGCGCCACGTGGGCGCCGCCGATGGAGAAGTAGTTGATGTGCTGGGTACGGCCAGGTGTCTTGGAGGCGAACGCCAAGCCTTTCTGATTACACAAGATGTTGATGGCGGTCGATTTACCGGCATTGGAGCGGCCGGCAAAAGCGATTTCCGGCACCGTGGTATCGGGCAGGTCACGCAATTGGTTGACGGTCGTAAAGAAGCGGGCTTGCCAGAGTTTTGACATGGGAGTAGTAAAGCAACAAAATGGAGCGATAAGGGAGCGATAACGCCAAGAAGCTATTGTACAATAAGGGATTGTTAATTGTTGCCGGCGTAGCAGCGATGCGGCTTGCGGCCCTGAAAATAAATCAAAAATCTCAGGCGCGCGGCAATGTCCACCACTAATTTCTCACTGTCTCAGGGTGCCTGAATGAATCGTGCGTTTTCACCGTTGTTCAAATCCATGCTGCTCGCTTTGCTGGCTGTATCGGCAACTGCTTCCGCGGTCGAAGCACCGAAACCGGCCGTCAAGGCCGATGCCGCCAAGGGCGCTACCCTGTATGCCGATGGCGATGCGGCGCGCGGTTTGCCTGCCTGCGTGTCCTGCCATGGTGCGGCCGGCAACTCGACCATCACGGTCAACCCGAAGCTGGCCGGCCAGCATGAAAGCTATATCTACAAGCAATTGGTTGACTTCACCACGCCGGAGCGCAACCAGCCCGTCATGACGACGTACGCGAAGATGCTCAGCGACGCCGACAAGAAGAATATCGCCGCCTACCTGGGCGCGCAGCTGTCCAAGCCGGGCGCCGCGAAAAACAAGGATACGATCGACCTGGGCAAGAAAATTTACCGTGGTGGCATTGCTTCCAAGCAAGTTGCTGCCTGCGCCAGCTGTCATGGCGCGACGGGCAATGGCATGCCCGTCCAGTATCCGCGCATCGCCGGCCAGCACCAGGACTACACGGTGGCCCAGCTGACGATGTTCCGCAGCACCAAGGCTGATGCCCGCAAGAACAGCGCGCAAATGCACACCATCGCCGCCCGCATGTCGGATGACGAGATTGCCGCCGTGGCCGATTACATCGCCGGCCTGAAGTAAGTTTTCATAGTGGCAAGAGATTGCCAGGCGTACCATCGCGCATGAACTAGGGCGGCCGTCTCAACAGGCTGCCCTTTTTTATGGCAGGGGCCAAAACTGGAGTATGCTGCCGCCTTGCGCGCAGAAACACTCTGCTCCATGCCACATTTTCTTGAAGATTGCATATCCCGTATGAGTATCCACGTATGAGCACAGGCACGACCGGAATCGAGTTAAAGACCCAACGCCGCAGCCTGGCTGAATTCGTCGAGCTGGTCTCGTCGATGCGCTTTGCCATCAGCCTGCTGACCCTGATCGCCGTCGCGTCCATCATCGGCACCGTGCTCAAGCAGAACGAGCCCATGCCCAATTATGTGAACCAGTTCGGTCCGTTCTGGTTCGCCGTCTTCGACAAGCTGAGCCTGTATTCCGTGTATTCGGCCTGGTGGTTCCTGGTGATCATGGGTTTCCTCGTCGCCTCGACCTCGCTGTGCATCGTGCGCAATGCGCCGAAGATGCTCAAGGATATGCGCAGCTGGCGCGACAATGTGCGCGAGCAATCGTTGCGCAATTTTCATCACAAGATGGAATGGCAGGCGCCGCTGCCGCGCGCCGTGCTGGCGCAGCAGATGGTGATGCGCCTGAAAGACAGCGGCTATGCGGCCAAGGTGGTCGAGAAGGACAACGCCACCCTGGTGGCGGCCAAGCGCGGCGCGGCCAATAAATGGGGCTATATCTTTGCCCACGGCGCCATCGTCATCATCTGCGTGGGCGGCTTGCTCGACTCGGAAATGCCGATCCGCGTACAGCAATGGTTTTTTGGCAAGACGCCATTTTCCGGCAGCGGCGTGATTGCCGACATTCCCGCCCAGCACCGTTTGAGCCTGTCAAATCCTACTTTCCGTGGCAACACCATGATCCCGGAAGGCTCGTCGAGCAACACGGCCATCATTCCCCAGGCCGATGGCGTGCTGATCCAGGATCTGCCGATCACGATTTTGCTGAAAAAATTCCACATCGATTTCTACAGCACCGGCATGCCCAAGCTGTTTGCCAGCGATGTCGTCATCACCGACCATGTCACGGGTGAAAGTTTCCCGGCAACCATCAAAGTCAACCAGCCGCTGCTGTACAAGGGCCTGGCCCTGTACCAGTCCAGCTTTGAGGATGGCGGCAGCAAGCTCAAGTTGACGGGTTTTCCCATGACGGGCAAGACGACAAAACGCTTCGATATCGGCGGCGAAGTGGGCGGCAGCACGCCGCTCGAGCGCAGCGATGGCAATTCCTACACGGTGGAATGGTCGGGCTTCCGCCCCTTCAACGTGGAAAACCTCAGCGCCGGCCAGGATGTGCGCGCCGTCAGCAAGGCGGAAAGTTTCAACGATAAATTTGCCGTGGGCCTGGACAAGCGCCTCGGTTCGGCCGCGAAAAATGCGAACAACAAGGATCTCAAGAATGTGGGCCCCTCGGTGCAATACAAATTGCGCGACAAGACGGGCCAGGCGCGCGAGTACCAGAATTACATGCAGCCCGTCACCGTGGATGGCACGACGGTGTTTCTGGCCGGCATGCGCGTCAACCCCAGCGACCCGTTCAGCTATCTGCGCATTCCCGTCGATGACAATTACAGCGTGACGGAATGGATGCGTTTGCGTGCCGCGCTGCAAGATCCGGCGCTGCGCCAGCAGGCTGCCGCGCGCTATGCGGCGCGCGCCATGCCGCAGGCGAACGCGGAAGCCCTGCGCGGCCAGTTGCAGGAATCGGCGGCGAAAAGCCTGGGCATCTTTGCCGGCAATGGGCAAGAGGGTGGTTTCCTCGCCATTTCGCGTTTCCTGGAAAAAGTTCCTGCGGCCGAGCAAGAAAAAGCGGCCGATATCTTCATGAAAATTCTCAACGGCAGCCTGTGGGACTTGTGGCAGGCTGCGCGCGCCCAGGATGGCTTGAAAGCCATCGAGGCCGATGACAAGCACGGCCGCTTCCTGCAACTGGCCACGAATGCGCTGTCCGACAGCTTCTTCTATGGCGCGCCCGTGTATCTGCAGCTCGACGAGTTCACGGAGATCAAGGCGTCCGTGCTGCAGGTGACGCGTTCGCCGGGCAAGAGCGTGGTGTACCTCGGTTGCCTGTTCCTCGTGATCGGCGTGTTTTCCATGTTTTATATCCGCGAGCGCCGCCTGTGGGTGTGGATCAAGGATGGCGAAGGCGGCAGCGAAGCGCTGATGGCCATGAGCACGCAGCGCAAGACCTTGGATTTTGAAAAAGAATTTGAGACTTTGAAGGCAAAGCTGCCGCAATCGGCGTAAGCTGCGCTGAGTTGGATTGGTTGAGTTTCGGGACGCTTGCGCGTCGCCGGGAATGGAGAAAATGATGGAATTGGCAAACAAGCAAATATATACGCAGGAACCAGGATTTTTCAAGCGCCTGAGCCTGATCGATTGGCTGTATGGCGCCGGCTTGCTGGCCGCCTCCCTGTTCGGCCTGATGCGCTTTGGCGCCTTCATGGATATCTATGAAAAGGCTATCCTGCTGGCAGCGGCGCCCACGTTCGCGTGGCTGGGCTGGTACTGGAAGCCCGTGCGCTGGCTGATCCCCGTGGCGGCCGTGCTGTCGCTGTTCGCCATCGAGCTGTACGCGGGCCACCTTGAGATGGCGAACCAGAAATTCTTCCTCAAATACATCTTGTCGAGCCAGTCCGCCATTCTGTGGATGGGCACGCTTTTCGTGCTGTCGACCCTGTTCTACTGGATCGGCCTGGTGGCGCGCTCGGAATTCGGCTCGTCGGTCGGTTCCCTGCTGTGCTGGGCCGGCGTGGTGCTGGGCCTGACGGGCATGCTGGTGCGCTGGTACGAGTCTTACCTGATCGGCGCTGACGTGGGCCACATCCCCGTCTCGAACCTGTATGAAGTGTTCATCCTGTTTTCCTTGATCACGGCCATGTTCTACCTGTATTACGAGCAGCATTATGCGACGCGCCAGCTGGGCGCCTTCGTCATGCTGGTCATTTCGGCAGCCGTGGTGTTCCTGATGTGGTACACGGTCACGCGCGACGCGGCCGAAATCCAGCCGCTGGTGCCGGCCCTGCAAAGCTGGTGGATGAAGATCCACGTGCCGGCCAACTTCATCGGCTACGGCACGTTCGCCCTGTCGGCCATGGTGGCGGCGGCGTATCTGCTCAAATCGAGCGGCTACCTGGTCGACCGCCTGCCGTCGCTGGAAGTGCTCGACGACGTCATGTACAAGGCCATTTCCGTGGGCTTTGCTTTCTTCACGGTAGCGACCATCCTGGGCGCCCTGTGGGCGGCCGAAGCGTGGGGCGGCTACTGGTCGTGGGATCCGAAAGAAACGTGGGCGCTGATCGTCTGGCTCAACTATGCAGCCTGGCTGCACATGCGATTGATGACGGGCTTGCGCGGCCGCGTCGCGTCGTGGTGGGCGCTGGTGGGCTTGCTGGTGACGACGTTTGCCTTCCTGGGCGTGAATATGTTCCTCTCCGGCCTGCATTCTTACGGCAAACTGTAATTGATTTTTGCATGACAGAAGCGTCATGAACGGCCCGGAAAAACTGGTGTAAGGTATATCCAATCACCTTTTTCCGGAGCCGCCATGTTGATCAAGCGCAGTCCCAACGGCATTGAGTTGCCGTTTTCTTCCGAAATCACGCCGCGCGCCGTGTTTGAATCGCGCCGCAGCTTCATCAAGCAAGTGGCCCTGGGCTCCGTGTCCAGCGCAGCCCTGCTGGAAATGGCCAGCCGCGAAGCGTTCGCGCAAGGCACCAATCCCAAGCTGGCTGGCAAGCTCAATCCCGCCTATTCGGCGCTGGAAAAGCAGACGGCCTATAAAGACGCCACCAGCTACAACAATTTCTACGAATTCGGTACGGACAAGAGCGACCCTGCGCAAAACGCGGGCACCTTGCGCACGCGGCCGTGGACGGTCAGCATCGAAGGCGAGGTCAAGAAACCGATGACCCTCGATCTCGATGCGCTGTTAAAACTGGCGCCGCTGGAAGAGCGCGTCTACCGGCTGCGCTGCGTGGAAGGCTGGTCGATGGTCATCCCGTGGGTCGGCTATTCCTTCTCGGAAATCATCAAGAAGGTCGAGCCGACGGGCAATGCCAAGTACGTGGAATTCATCACCCTGGCCGACAAGAAGCAGATGCCGGGCGTGGGTAGCCGCGTGCTGCAGTGGCCGTATACGGAAGGCTTGCGCATCGATGAAGCGAACCATCCGCTGGCACTGCTGACCCTGGGCATGTATGGCGAAACCTTGCCGAACCAGAATGGCGCACCCGTGCGCATGGTCTTGCCGTGGAAATATGGTTTCAAATCCGCCAAATCCATCGTCAAGATCCGTTTCGTCAAGGAACAGCCGCGCACGTCGTGGAACCTGTCGGCGCCGTCCGAATACGGTTTTTACTCGAATGTGAACCCGAACGTCGATCATCCGCGCTGGTCGCAAGCTTCCGAGCGGCGCATCGGCGAAGACGGCTTTCTCACGCGCAAGCGCAAGACCCTGATGTTCAATGGCTACAACGATGTCGCTTCCTTGTACGCGGGCATGGATCTGAAGAAGTTCTTTTAAGGAAAGATCATGGCCCTCAACCCCACGCCGAGACAATTGTCGCTGTTCAAAAGCCTGATCTTTTTGCTGGCGCTGCTGCCGTTTGCCCGCATGGTCTGGCTGACGTACACGGGGCAACTGGTGGAGCCGCTGGAATTCATCACGCGCGGCACGGGCGACTGGACCCTGTATTTTATCTGCATCAGCCTGGCAGTGACGCCCTTGCGCCGGTTCACGCAATGGAATTGGCTGATCAAGCTGCGCCGCATGCTGGGCCTGTTCGCGTTTTTCTACGCGGCGCTGCACTTCACCACGTTTTTATGGTTCGATCACTTTTTTGATGTGCAGGAAATGTGGAAGGATGTGCTCAAGCGGCCCTTCATCACGGTGGGTTTCATCGCCTTCGTCTTGCTCATTCCGTTGGCCGTGACGAGCACGAATGGCATGGTCAAGCGCCTCGGTGGCAAGCGCTGGCAGTGGCTGCACCGGCTGATCTACATCATCGCGCCGCTGGGCATCCTGCATTTCTGGTGGATGAAGGCGGGCAAGCATAATTTCGCGCAACCGATCCTGTTCGGCTGTATCGTCGTGCTACTGCTGCTAATACGCGTGATTTTCGCCTGGAACAAGCGCGTCAAAAGTAGCAGGGCGGCGCAGGCAGCCACCCCGGTGCGCTCCGTTTAGGTGACTGGCACGATGACCGGTGGCGGCGGCACGGGGGCCGGTTCGACGGGGCCCTTGGCTGGCGCGCCTTTGGCCGCTGGCGGCTTGGGCAAGTACAGGGCGCCGGGCTGGCCGCAGCCGGCCAGGATGCTGGAAACCACAATGGCGGTGCCGATATAAAACGCTGAGGATGACTTCACGATTAGAATCACGGTTTGATTAAGATCTTTGGAGTGTAGCATGAGCGAATCGGAATTCCTGGCCTTGGCCGAAGCCACCCTGACCCAGATCGCCACGGCGCTGGACCGGCTGAACGATGAAGACGTGCTCGACGTCGAATGCAGCCGCAGCGGCAATGTGCTGGAAATCGAATTCATCGACAACGGCACGAAAATCATCGTCAATAGCCAGGCCCCCATGCGCGAAATGTGGGTGGCCGCCCGTTCCGGCGGTTTTCATTACAAGCGCGTGGGCGATGAATGGCTCAACACGCGCGACGGCTCGGAACTGTTTGCCGCCTTGTCCGGCATGGCCAGCGAGCAGGCGGGCGCGACGGTGGTCCTGAAATAAGCTTTTCGCCGCGGCAATAAAAAAGGGCAGCCCGCATGGGTTGCCCTTTTTTATGGCTGAAACGTAGGTCGGATTAGCGCGCAAGCGCGTAATCCGACAACATTGTTAGCGCCGAGGTGGTGTCGGATTACGCGGCTTCGCCGCTAATCCGACCTACCCGATCCACGAAATTGCTGTCAGAACAACTCGTTCTTCACAGCTTCCTTGGCTTTTTCTTCCTCCGGCGTGCCGCGCGCCGCGCCTTCCAGGCTGCCTACGCCCGTGCCCGGCGGATTTTCCGCATAGTAATACTCGTCGCCCACGCGGATCAGGCCTTCCGGCACGGCGCGTTCCTCGACGGGAATGCTTTTCAATGCCTTCGCCATGTAGCTGATCCAAATCGGCAAGGCCAGGCCGCCGCCCGTTTCCCGGTTGCCCAGGTTGCGCGGCTGGTCGTAGCCGATCCAGGCGATGCCCACCAGCTTGGCCTGGTAGCCGGCGAACCAGGCATCGATGGAATCGTTGGTGGTGCCCGTCTTGCCGGCCAGGTCAGGGCGCTTCAAGGCCATGGCCTTGTTCGCCGTGCCGAAGCGCACGACATCGTTGAGCATGCTGTTCATCATGAAGGCATTGCGCTCGTCGATGACTCTGTTGGCTTCCTCGCCCGCCAGGTCCGGCTTGGCTTGCGACAGGATATTGCCATCGCTATCGGTCACCTTGGCGATCAGGTAGGGGTTGATCTTGTAGCCGCCGTTGGCGAACACGGCGTAGGCGCCCGCCATCTGCAGCGGTGTCACGTTACCGGCGCCCAGGGCCAGGGTCAGGTACGGCGGGTTCTTGTCCGCATCAAAGCCGAAGCGCGTCGCGTATTCCTGGCCATACTTGGCGCCGATCTTGTGCAGGATGCGGATGGAAATCATGTTTTTCGATTTCATCAAGCCCTTGCGCATGGTCATCGGACCATCGTATTTGCTGTCGTAGTTCTTCGGTTCCCACGCCTGACCGCCCGTCTGGCCCGCGTCGAACGAGATCGGCGCATCGTTGATGATGGTCGCTGGCGACAGGCCCCGTTCCAGCGAAGCGGAATAGATGAAGGGCTTGAAGGCCGAACCGGGCTGGCGCCATGCCTGCGTGACGTGGTTGAACTTGTTGCGGTTGTAATCGAAGCCGCCCACCATGGCGCGGATGGCGCCGTCCGTGGTGCTGGCCGAGACGAACGCCGATTGCACTTCCGGCATCTGCGTCAAGACCCAGGCGTTGTTTTCCTGCATGACGCGGATCACGGCGCCGCGCTTGATGCGGCGGTTCGGCGCCGCTTTTTCCGACAGCCAGGCCGCGCCGAAGGTCAGGCCGGGGCCGGTAATGGTGATTTCTTCGCCGGCCGACGTGACTGCCTGCAACGATTTGGGCGATGCCTGCAGCACCATGGCGGCGATGATGTCGTCGCTGTCCGGGTGGTCGGCCAGCTCCGTCTCGATGGCGTCGTCCGCTTCGGCTTTGGTTTTCGGAATCTCGATGTAGGCTTCCGGGCCGCGGTAGCCGTGGCGTTTCTCGTAATCCATCACGCCCTTGCGCAAGGCGATGTAGGCGGCGTCCTGGTCGGCCTTGGTGATGGTGGTGTAGACGTTCAGACCGCGCGTGTACGTGTCTTCCTTGAATTGCTCGTAGACCAGCTGGCGCGCCATTTCCGACACGTATTCCGCGTGCACGCCGAAGGCGTTGCTGTCGGTCTTCACTTTCAGCTCTTCATTTTTCGCTTCTTCGAACTGCGCCGGGGTGATGTAGCCCAGCTGCGCCATGCGCTGCAGAATGTATTGCTGGCGCATGCGCGCGCGTTTCGGATTGACGACGGGGTTGTAGGCCGACGGCGCTTTCGGCAAGCCGGCCAGCATGGCCGCTTCGGCCACGGTGAGATCCTGGATATTCTTGCCGAAATAGATTTGCGCGGCCGAGGCGAAGCCGTAGGCGCGCTGTCCCAGATAAATCTGGTTCATATACACTTCGAGGATCTGGTCCTTGCTGAGGTTTTTCTCGATCTTCCATGCCAGCAAGACTTCATACGCCTTGCGTTTCAAGGTCTGTTCGCTGGACAGGAAGAAATTGCGCGCCACCTGTTGCGTGATGGTCGAGGCGCCTTGCTTGGCGCCGCCCGTCAGGTTGTGCAGGGCCGCGCGCGTGATGCCCAGATAGTCGACGCCGCCATGTTCATAGAAGCGGTCATCTTCGATGGCCAGCACGGCTTTCTTCATGACATCGGGAATATCCTTGATGTGCACCATGTTGCGTCGCTCTTCGCCAAATTCGCCGATCAGCACACTGTCGGACGTGAACACGCGCAGCGGCATCTTTGGCTTGTAATCGGTCAAGGTATCGAGCGCCGGCAGGTTCGGATAGGCCATGGCCAGGCCAAAGACCACCAGCAAGACGCCGACGATGCCCAGGCCCAGCAGCGATACCAGGGCCATCATCAGGAAACGTTTGGGTTTGCTGCCCTTGGTGGGCGGCTTCGAGCCAGCGGAGCCAGCGGAGTTTGAAGATGTCATGCGTCGTATGTCTTTCGGTTAATTATGCCGGCCAATTATAAGCGAGCTTGCCGGGGTGGCAGCGCGCTGTGGCGCTTGCCGGGGGAGTGTTGAAACTTGTCGATACTCTATATAAGCGTGTATTGGCCCGCTGGCAACCAGGATTTGGTAACAATTATTCTGCGCCAGATCACGGCCGGGCCAGATAGACGCCGCGCGCCGCAGACACCAGCGTGAAATCCGTTTACAAGCCAGCGCTGCCAGGACTAGGCTTGCCGATGGCAGCAACCCCTTCCACGCTGACGTTTCTCTATGAAAAACATATCCATCCGCAGTGTTCTTGGCATCGGCTTGCTGGGCGTCGACATGGCGGACGATGGCGTGCGCGTGGTCGAGTTGAGGCGCCGGCGGGGGAAACTGTCATGCCGGCATTGCGGCAGCGCCGCGCTGCCGGCAGGCGTGATGCTGGAAGGTCATGTCGAAGATCCGCAGGGCCTGGCCAGCGCCGTGCGCCTGGCATGCCGCAACAGTGGCAGCGGCTGCACCCGCGTGGCGCTGGCCATGCCGGCCACGGCCTTGATCACGCATGCGATCCGCCTGCCCGCCGGCTTGCCGGAGGAACAGCTGGAAATCCTGGTGGAGCTGGAGGCGGCCCAATACATGCCGTTTGCACTGGAAGACGCCAGCCTGGATTTTTTCATTCTTGGCCCCGCGCCGCCGCTTGCGGGCCAGACGGGCACGGAGATCGAGGTGCTGCTGGTGGCGGCGCGGCGCGCCAGCGTGCAGCGCCGCCTCGATGCGGCCATGGCGGCTGGCTTGACGCCCATCGTCATGGATAGCGAGGCGCTGGCCCTGCAGGCGGCACTCGCGCAGGGTGGCTGGCAAGCCTTGCCGGACGGCGGCCTCAGTTATCAGCTGGCCTGGGGCCTGGCCATGCACCGGTACGCGCGATGACGGCCGTGGCACAAGTGCCAGGCATCAACCTGTTGCCGCATCGGCAGGCGGCACGGCGCCGGCGCAGTCAGCTGCTGCTGTGGCAACTGGCCGGTGGGGCGATGCTGGGATTGCTGTTGGCCCTGGCGGCAGGCGCCTGGCTGCAACACCAGCGCGACGCGCAACTGCGTCGCCAGGAGGGCTGGCGCCATGCCATGCAGCAGGTGAATGCCGTCCTCGTCTCCGGCAAGCGGGTGCAGGGCGAGATGGCGGCGCTGCTGCTGCGCCAGCAGGCCATTGCCAAATTACAAGCGCAACGCCATGCCTGGGTGCGCATGCTGGATGTGCTGGCCCAGGCGATGCCGGCCGGCGTGGCCTTGCACAGTGTGCACCAGGAAACGGCGCTGGTGCGTCTGCAAGGGCATGCCGTCGCGCAGGAGAAGGTCGCGGCACTGCTGCTGGCGCTGGAGCAGGCCGCGCCTTGGTCCCGCCCGGAAGTGATTGAAGTGCGCGGCGCGTCAGAGGGCGCCGTGGAATGGACGATACGGCTGGCGTTGGCACCCGCTGGGCAATCTTAGTCGTGGAGGTTGATCATGCTGAGCTTGAAGACCGCTTCGCTGTGGCCGCTACCCGCGCGCCTCGCATGCGCCACCCTGGCCGGTACGCTGGTGGCTGCGCTGCTGCACGCCATCTGGCTGGAGGGACTGATGGCCGCCGTGCAGGTGGCGCAAGGCGAGGAGGGCCGCTTGCGCGCCGGGTATCTGGCGGCGCAGGCCAGGGCGAGCCAGTTGCCGCAGTGGCGTGCGCAGCGGCGCCAGGCTGGCGCCGAGCTGGCCCAGCTGGAACAGCAATTGCCCGACCAGCAGGCGATGGCGGTGCTATTGACGGACATTAACGCCGCAGGCCAGTCGCGGGGCCTGCAATTTTCGCTGTTCAAGCCGGGCGCGGCCCGGCCGCAAACGCCGTATGTCGCCTTGCCGATCGCCATCCAGTTGCGCGGCGGCTATCACGCCATGGGCGCGTTGCTGGGGGACCTGGCGCGCCTGCCGCGCATCGTTACGGTGCATGAGCTGGCCTTGACCCTGGGCAAGGATCGCTTGCTGACCCTCGATGCCGTGCTGCAGGCGTATCGCTTGCCCGACGCGGTGGAGCGGGCGGCGCAAGCGGCTTTGACGCCCCAGGCGGCCGCACCCGCTGCGGCATGGCGCCCGCTCGCCGCTGTCGCGCCGCAGCCGTACGCCGCCGCCGCCCTGGCCGACCCTTTTGGCGCCTTGCCGGCGGCAATCGCGCCGGCTCAGCATGGCAGCGTGGCCGGACCCGACCCGGGCCGTGTGCGCGAGCCGCTGGAAAGCGTCGCCTTGCCGGCCATCAGCATGGTGGGCAGTGTGCAACAGGAAGGGCGCCTGAGCGCGCTGCTGCTGGCGGGCCAGCGCGTGTACCGGGTGGCGGTGGGCCAGTATCTGGGGCCAGACCACGGCCGGGTCACGCAGATCAGCGAACAGGCGCTGCAGTACAAAGAGTTGCTGCCGGAAGCGGGCGGCGGGTGGCGCGAGCGGCATGGCAGCCTGTCCCTGCAAAAGCCGGGTGACGCCAGGGCCAGTGCGCCGGAGGCCACGCCATGAAGCCGTCTGTGTGGATGTGTTTCATGTGTTGGCTATTGCTGCCTGGCGCCGCCCTGGCCGGGGACGAGGCCGTGGTGCAGGTGACGGCGCCGCGCCTGTATGCGGGCGAGAAAATCTCCGTCGATTTCCAGAACGTGGGCGTGCGCGCGGCCCTGCACATCCTGGCCGACGCATCGGGGCAAAACATCATCGCCAGCGACAGCGTGACGGGCAACCTGACGCTGCGCCTGCGCAACTTGCCGTGGGACCAGGCGCTCGACGTGCTGCTGCAGGCGAAGGGGCTGGACATGCGGCGCAATGGCAACGTCCTGTGGATCGCGCCGCGCGAGGAAATGCTGGCGCGCGAAAAACTGGAGCTCGAAGCGCGCGCCCAGATCGCGGAACTGGAACCCTTGCAATCAAGCATCTTCCAGCTCAACTACCAGAAGGCGGAAGCGTTCCGCAGCGTGTTCGGCCTCGATGCGGGGGAAGGGCGCAGCCGGCTGCTGTCGCGCCGTGGCAGCGTGCTGATCGAGCCGCGCACGAATCAGTTGTTCGTCACCGACGTGCCGGCGCGCCTGGAGCAGATCCGTCAGCTGATCGCCAAGACAGATATTGCCACGCGGCAAGTGATGATCGAGGCGCGCATCGTCGAGGCGAATGACAGTTTCAGCCGCAACCTGGGCGCGCGCCTGGGTTTTACGGACCAGCGCCTGGCAGCGGGCCAGTTGCCCGGTTTTTCCCTGGGCGGCAGCGGGCGCCGCGCGGCCATCGGCGGCACGTATCAGGGCGTGGGCGAGGCGACGGGGCAAACGGTGGCAGGCAGCGGCGCCTTCGTGCCGAACACGCAATTCGTCAACTTGCCTGCCGCCAGCATCAATGGCTTGCAACCGGCCAGCTTCGCCCTGAGCCTGTTTTCGGCGGCCGCCAACCGCTTCTTGAACCTGGAATTGTCCGCATTGGAAGCCGATGGCAGGGGCAAGATCATTTCCAGCCCGCGCGTGGTGACGGCCGACAAGGTGCTGGCGCTGATCGAGCAGGGCATCGAATTGCCGTACCAGGTGGCCACCAGCAGCGGTGCCACCTCGATCACGTTCCGCAAGGCGAACCTGCGCCTGGAGGTCACGCCGCAGATCACCCCGGACGGCAACGTGGTGCTGGAAGTGGACGTCAACAAGGATAGCGTGGGCCAGGAAACGCGTTCCGGCTTCGCCATCGACACCAAGCACGTGCGTACGCAAGTGATGGTGGAAGACGGCGGCACGGTGGTGCTGGGGGGCATTTATCAGCAGTCCGAACGGGGTACGGACAGCAAGGTGCCGCTGCTGGGCGACATCCCCGTGCTCGGTGTTTTTTTCCGCAGCACGGGCCGCAGTCAAGAAAAAACGGAACTGATGGTGTTTATTACGCCGAAAATAGTGGCAGATCGGCCAGCAACACGTTAATGTCACATCTTTACGTTTAAGTAACAATGCAAACGAAAGCGGACTGATGGCGACTATGCGGAATTTTTCTTTAGGCAATACTTCTTGGAGTAGGGCATTGAATTGGCTGGCTTTGCTGGTCTTGAGCACTGTGCTGGCCGCCTGTGGCGGCGGTGGCGGTGATCCGACCCTGGGCGTCAAGGATGGCGCGAATGCCGGCGTTGGCAGTGTGGTACTGGTGGCTGGCGCCACGACGATCGTTGCATCGGGGGCGGACGGCACGGAAGTCGTGCTGACGGCCGTGGTGAAAAATCCCGGCAATAATGCCATGACAGGCCAGACGGTGACCTTCACCGCCAGTTCCGGCGTCATCAGCAATACCAACCGCGTGACGGATGCCAATGGCACGGTGACGGAAAAACTCAGCGTGAAAGGCGATGCGAGCTTGCGCGACATCACCATCAAGGCCAGCAGCGGTGGCGTTGAATCGGCTCCCGTGGTGGTGAAAGTGGTGCCCGTCACCTCCGGCATTGCCAGCTTGTTGCTGACGTCTTCCGGCGGCACGCTTGCTTCGTCCGGTGGTACCGCTGTCAATGTCATCGCTTTTGTGAAGGATGCCAACAATGCCGTCGTGCCCAATGCCAGCGTGACGTTCAGCGCCGATTCGGGCGCGCTGGGCGCGACCAAGGTCAATACCAATGCGCAGGGACAGGCACAGGTCAGCCTGAATACGGGTGGCGATGCCAGTTTGCGCACGATCAAGGTCACGGCCAGCGCAGGCGCGCAAACGGCCCGCACGGACATCGGCGTCAGCGGCACCCGGCTGGTCATCAGTGCCTTTTCGACGGTGAACCTGAAGACGAGCACTGACATGGTGGTCAAGCTGGTCGATTCCAGCGGCAATCCCCTGGTGGGCAAGCCGGTGACATTCAGCGCCCGCAGCAATGCCATCACGGTCAAGGGCGGCGGCGCCAGTCCCGCATTGACTGACAACAACGGCCAGTTGGTGTTGAGCTACAACGCCCAGACGGGCAGCAGCGACAGCATCAGCGTCAAGGCGCAGGGTGACAGCGTCGTGTTGCCAATTGCAATTAATGCATCGAACTTCACGATCAATGCCGTATCGGGCAGCAATGTTGCGTTAGCGACCCTGAACACGAATACCTGTTATGCGGTGACGGTGCATAGCGATGTGGCTGGTGTGCCACAAACGGGCAATGTGCGTTTCAGCACGTCGCGCGGCGCCATGTACCAGGACGCCGCCTGCGGTACGCCATTGCAGGCACCGCTGGCGCTGGTGGGCGGCAATGCCATTGCCTACGTGAAGGCCAGCGGCGCCGGCTTGACCGCCCTCACGGCGAAGTACGAAGACAGCGGCGTCTCGGTGCAGTCGGAAGTGGAGTTCGTTGCGCCATTGACGGTCCAGGCCACGATCAGCCTGCAAGCCGACCCGGCGGTCATCGGCGCCAATACGGCCGGCAGCACGGCGCAGCGCAGCGCCTTGCGTGCCATCGTGCGCGATGGCACGGCGGAAAACAATCTGGTCAAGAATGCACAGGTGAGCTTCTCGATCCAGGCCGATGCCAGCAATGGTTCCCTGAGTTCGCCTTCGCTGGTTACCACCGACAGCGATGGCGTGGCCACTGTCAGCTATATTGCGGGGCAGGCTACCACTGGTGTCGACGGCGTCGTTGTCAAGGCGCAACTGCAGGGCGTGTCGAGCAATGCAGCCACGGTCAAGCTGACGGTGACGAAAAAATCGCTGTTCATCAGCGCCGGCAGCGGTAACGCGCTCGACGCCTCCGACAGCAGCACCTACCGCAAGACGTATAGTGTGTTTGTGACGGATGCCGCCGGTAATCCCGTGCCGGACGTGATCATCACGGCCGCTGCCTGGCCCCGCTATTATTACAAGGGTTATTTGCAATATTCCCTGGTTGCCCAGTCGTGGATAGTCGTGAGGACCGCGAACGCCTGTGACAATGAAGACCGGGACCGCAGCGGCACCTTCAATCCGAATAACGACTTCAACCTCAATGGCCGTCTCGACCCGGGCATTCCGCTCAATCTGTCGACCGGCGGCAAGACCGACAGCTCGGGAACGGCGATCGTCACCCTGACTTATCCACGCGACAGAGCCAACTGGCTGGACGTCGAATTGACGATTCGTGGCAATAGTTCCGGGACGGAGGCAACTTATGTCGGTTACACTTTGCTTCCGGGGCTGGCTACGGACTTTAACCGCGTGGATGTTTCACCTCCAGGCGTCATTAGTCCGTATGGGCAAGCCACTGATTGTCGTAATCCAAATTAACTGTCGCAGCACATGCAAAATCTGTTTTTAGTAGGCCTCATGGGCGCAGGCAAAACCACCATCGGGCGCATCCTGGCCCGCAAGCTGGGCTTGCGCTTTGTCGATTCCGACCACGAAATCGAGGCACGCACGGGAGCGACCATCCCGTGGATCTTTGAAATCGAGGGCGAGGCCAGCTTTCGCCGGCGCGAGGCCGAGGTCATTCGCGACTTGAGCGCCCAGGAAGGCATCGTCATGGCCACCGGCGGCGGGGCCATCCTCAATGCCGACAGCCGCGCCTACCTGAAGGAACGGGGCACGGTCGTGTATCTGCGCGCCAGCGTCAGCAACATCCTGGCGCGCACCAGCCATGACAAGAATCGTCCGCTGCTGCAGACGGCCGACCCGCGCCGCAAGCTGGAAGAATTGACGTCGCAGCGCGAGCCCCACTACATGGAAGTGGCTGACATTGTCATCGATACGGGCCGTCCTAACGTACAATCGATGGTTCAGACCATCCTGATGCAGCTGGCCAGCCTCGAATGCGAGGCTTCGCCCAACTGCGTCATTCATGCAGAGCCTTCGATGAACGAGCAATCCAAAATGTTGTTGAGCGTAGATCTCGACGAACGCAGTTATCCGATCGCCATCGGTCCCGGCCTGCTGGCCGACGCCGATGCGCTGCTGCGCCATATCAGCGGCCACAAGGTGGCCATCGTCACCAATACCACCGTCGCGCCGCTGTACCTGGGCCGCCTGCAGGCAGCGCTGGCCAGCGATGGCCGCGAAGTGATCTGCATCGTCCTGCCGGACGGCGAAGAATATAAAAACTGGGCCAGCCTGATGCAGATCTTCGACGCGCTGCTGGCCAATAAATGCGACCGCAAGACTACCCTGGTGGCGCTGGGCGGCGGCGTGATCGGCGACCTGACCGGCTATGCGGCGGCCAGTTACATGCGCGGCATCGGCTTCGTGCAGGTGCCTACCACCTTGCTGGCGCAGGTCGATTCCTCCGTCGGCGGCAAGACGGGCATCAACCACCCGCTGGGCAAGAACATGATCGGCGCGTTTTATCAGCCGCGCGCCGTGATCGCCGACACCTCGACCCTGGAAACCCTGCCGGCGCGCGAGCTGTCGGCCGGCCTGGCCGAAGTGATCAAGCATGGCGCCATCATCGATGCCGCCTTCTTCGACTGGATCGAGGCGAACATGGCCAAGCTGATGGCGCGCGACAAGGGCGCTTTGGCATATGCGATTGCCCGCTCGTGCGAAATCAAGGCCGACGTGGTACGCCAGGACGAGCGCGAAGGCGGCTTGCGCGCCATCCTGAACTTCGGCCACACCTTCGGCCACGCCATTGAAGCTGGCCTGGGCTACGGCCACTGGCTGCACGGCGAAGCCGTCGGCTGCGGCATGGTGATGGCGGCCGACCTGTCCTGCCGCATGGGGTATATCGACCAGGCGGCCGTGGAGCGCTTGCGCAAACTCGTCGCCGCCGCCGGCTTGCCCGTCAAGGCGCCGGACCTCGGTGTCGCGCGCTGGCTGGAACTGATGGAAGTGGACAAGAAGAACGAGGGCGGCGCCATCAAGTTCATCCTGTTGAAACCGCTGGGCAGCCCGTGCATCACGTCGGCACCGCATGAACTGGTGCTGGCCACGCTGGCCGCCGGAGTGCAATAAAATGCTGCCCGAAGACTTCCTGGCCCCCTATGCAGCCCATTCGGCACAGGGGCAGGGACGTCGCTTTGCCGAGGCGGCGCACGCCTCGCGCAGCCAGTTCCAGCGCGACCGCGACCGCATCATCCATTCCTCGGCCTTCCGCCGCCTCGAATACAAGACGCAGGTTTTCCTCAATCACGAGGGAGACCTGTTCCGCACGCGCCTGACGCACAGCCTGGAAGTGGCGCAGGTGGGCCGCTCCATCGCGCGCAACCTGCGCCTGAATGAAGATCTGGTCGAAGCCATCGCGCTCGCGCATGACCTGGGCCACACGCCATTCGGCCACGTGGGCCAGGACGTGCTCAATGAATGCATGCAGGCGCACGGCGGCTTCGAGCACAACTTGCAAAGCCTGCGCGTGGTCGACACGCTGGAAGAGCACTACGGCGCCTTCGATGGCTTGAACCTGATGTTCGAGACGCGCGAAGGCATATTGAAACACTGTTCGCTGGCGCATGCGCGCGAACTGGGCCCTGTGGCCCAGCGCTTCATCGACCGCACGCAACCGACGCTGGAAGCGCAGCTGACCAATCTGGCCGATGAAATCGCCTACAACAGCCACGATATCGACGACGGCCTGCGTTCGGGCCTGATCACCATCGCCCAGCTGGAAGAGGTGGAATTCTTTGGCCGCCTGTGGCGCGAGGTGCAGCAGGCGTTTCCAGGCCTGTCGGGCCGGCGCGCCATCTACGAAACCCTGCGCCGATTGATCACGGCCCTGGCCGACGATTTGATCGTCACCTCGAATGCCTTGATTCTTGATGCGGCGCCGCGCGATGTGAACGAAGTACGCGCCAGTGCTCCGCTGATCCGTTTTTCGGATGCCATGCGTCGTGACGCGACGGACCTGAAACGCTTTTTAAGAGCGAACCTGTACCGCCACTACCAGGTCAACCGCATGCGGGTCAAGGCGAGCCGCATCGTGCGCGAACTGTACGACAGCTTCATGGCCGAACCGGCCCTGCTGCCGCCCGACTATCAGGTCAATGGCGATGATGTGACCAAGCAGGCGCGCAAGATCGCCGACTATATCGCCGGCATGACGGATCGCTACGCGATCCGCGAACACCGCCGACTGTATTCGCTCGACGAGCTGTAACGGTCACTGCGTGGACTGACATGCCCGCGCGACGCTTCATGTCGGGTTACGCCGTGCCGGCTAACCCGACCTACCAATGCAAGCGGTCATGGGGAATCTGACGTAGGTCGGATTAGCGCAGCGTAATCCGACATGTCTGCGCGATACCACGACACTTCATGCCAACAAGGTTGTCGGATTACGCGCTGGCGCGCCTCGGCGGCCCCGCTAATCCGACCTACTCCGCATTGTCGATCCTGTCAATCGGCATGATCATCTAGGACCCCACCCGATCACCCCAATATCCGTACGGCAACTTCTTTTCTATCATGGCAGCAAGTCAACAAGGGCTTGCCGCCCATAGTCAAGGAGAGTGTCATGATTGAATCGCGCCGCAGTTTTTTGCGCGCCTTGCCAGCCGTTACCATCGGCGCGGCCATCGCGCCGCTGCCCGGCAAGGCCGCCACCAGGGGCGAAGGCGGCCAGCGCTGGGCGATGGTGGTCGATGTGCAGAAGTGCATCGGCTGCCAGGCGTGCACGGTCTCCTGCATCATGGAAAACGCCGTACCGGAAAACAGCTTCCGCACCGTCGTCTCGACCTATGAAGTGAAGGAAGAGAACCGCTGCGGCACCTACATGCTGCCGCGCCTGTGCAACCACTGCGCCAATCCCCCCTGCATTCCCGTCTGTCCCGTGGGCGCCACCTTCCAGCGCAAGGATGGCGTTGTCGTCGTTGATGGCGATCGCTGCGTGGGCTGCGCCTACTGCGTGCAAGCCTGTCCGTACGACGCGCGCTTCATCAACCACGAAACGGGCAAGGCCGACAAATGCACATTCTGCGCGCACCGCGTCGATGAAGGTCTGCTGCCGGCCTGCGTGGAAACCTGCGTCGGCGGCGCGCGCATCTTCGGCGACCTGAATGACCCTGAAAGCATGGTGCACCAACTGCTCACCGAGAACAAGGTGAAGGTGCTCAAGCCCGAACAGGGTACCCAGCCCCACGTGTTCTACCTGGGATTGGACACGCGCTTCGCCGGCCACGTCGAGGGTGAAGCGACACTTTGGCAACCGAGCAAACACGGGAAATAAACCATGGACAGCCACATCACCGAAATTGTCAACGTCACGCGCGAAGCGGCATGGCTGCCGTGGGCAGTGCAGTATTTTTTCCTCATCGGCCTCAGTTATGGCAGCTTCATGCTGACCTTGCCGTACTTCGTCTTCGGCCGCAAGGCGTATGAACGCCTGGGGCGCATCGCGCTGCTGGCGTCCCTCGTCTGCGGCATGACGGCGCCCGTGGCGCTGCTGGCCGACCTGCACGGGCCGGGCCGCTTCTATCACTTCTATATTTACTTCCAGCCGCAGTCGTGGATGTCGTGGGGCTCGTTCTTCATTCCCCTGTATCTGGGCTGCCTGATGCTGTACGCATGGCTGGCGCTGCGCGTGGACTTCGCCACGCGGGGGCAGGGCCAGGACCGTCTGGCCTTCCTGTATCGCCTGGCCGGGCGCGGTGGCGCCGCATCGCGCAAGGCCATCGTCACCGCCGCCGCCTTCACCTTGCTCGCCGCGTTTGTCGTGGGCCTGTACACGGGCATGGAAGTGATGGTGGTGCGCGCCCGTCCCCTGTGGTTCACGCCTTTCCTGCCGGCGCAATTTGCCGCCACGGCCTTTGTCGGCGCCGTGGGCTTGGCGTTGCTGTTCAACCGCTTCCTGCCGGGCCGCGAGCAGGCGCTGGAAGTGTCCTTGAACCGCGCGCTGGCCCTGTCGCTGGCGCTGGTGCTGGCGCTGGGCGGCGGCTGGCTGTTCGTCAGTCTCTCCGGCGTGAGCGCCAGCCACAGCATGGCATTTACCCAGGTGGCGGGCATGCCGCAATGGCAGTTCACGGCTGTCTGGGCCGTGCTGTCGTCCATCGTGCCGATGGCGCTGGCCATCTGGCGCCCGGCCACGAGTGGTCTGGTGAACGGCCTGATCGCGCTGCATAGCGCCTGGATGATGCGCTGGACGATTTTCATCGGCGGCCAGACGATACCGAAAACGGGCGCGGGCCTGTACGACTATCACCTGCCGATGGGGAACGACGGCTTGCTGGGGATCATCGGCACGGCCGGCCTGTGGATCGCGCTGTTGTTGCTGATGCTGGAATTTTTGCCATGGGCCGGACGCGTCGTCGCTGCACGCAGCCGTCCCGCCATGGCCACGTACTGAGGAGTCAAAAATGAACGAACACACAAACAACGACGACCGCAACGACGTCCCTGAAAATGAAAATGAAAAGCGCCGCAAGCTGCTGCGCTACGGCGCCATCGGCGGCGGCCTGGCCGCCTTTGCCGCCAGCTTTTCCACCACGGCCGGCCGCATGGTCGACCACGCGCTGGGCAAGGACAAACCCGTACAGCGCTTGCACGGCAATTCCCTGCCGCCCGAGTTTTCCGTCGACACGGCCACGGGGAAATTGACCGTCAACCCGGAGCAGCAGGTCAGCTACACCATGTGCATGGGCTGCACCACGTTTTGCGGCGTGCGCGTGCGCCTGGATAAAAAAAGCGGCAAGGTGCTGCGCGTGGCGGGCAATCCCTACAGCCCCATGTCGGCCGACCCGGCGCTGCCATATCAAACTTCGATACGCGACAGTTTTGTGTCGCTCTCGCGCTTCCAGGAAAAGGGCTTGAAAGGGCGCTCGACCGCTTGCGGCCGCGGCAATGGCGTGCTGGAACAGATGGAGTCGCCGTTCCGCGTGCTGGCGCCCATGAAGCGCGTGGGACCGCGCGGCGGCGGCCAGTGGGAGCCGATCGCCTTCGATCAGCTGGTGAAGGAAGTGACGGAAGGCGGCGACTTGTTTGGCGAAGGCCACGTGCAGGGCTTGCGCGCCTTGCGCGAGCTGGAAAAACCGATCGATCCGGCGCAGCCGGAACTGGGGCCGCAAGTCAATCAGGTGGGCCTGATGTGCAGCACGGACGACGGCCGCCTGGCGTTCGGCACGCGCTTTTTCAAGCAGTCGTACGGCAGCTTGAACCTGGTCAACCATGGTTCGTATTGCGGCGGCGCGTATCGCAGCGGCTCGGGCGCCATGTTCGGCGACATGAAGAAAATGCCGCATGCGAAAGTGGACCTGGAAAATACGGAATTTTGCATTTTCGTGGGCACGGCGCCGGGCAATGCGGGCAATCCGTTCAAGCGCCAGGGCACCCTGATCGCAAAAGCCCGCTCGGGCAAACGCGATTTCAGCTACGTCGTCGTCGACCCGGTGCTGACGAATGCCGACAGCCTGGCAGCGGGCGACCGCAGCCGCTGGGTACCGATCAAGCCGGGCACGGATGGCGCGCTGGCCATGGCCATGATCCGCTGGATCATCGAGCAGGAACGCTATGACCGCAACTTCCTCGCGCAGCCGAACCTGAAGGTGGCGGAAGCGGCGGGCGAAGCCGCCTGGTGCAACGCCACGCACCTGATCATCAACGAGAAAGGCCATCCGCGCGACGGCCGCTACCTGCGCGCATCGGACATCGGCGCGGTGGAGCTGGCGGAAGAAGAGCGCTACAAGGATGGCGACGCCTTCTGCGTGATCGACGCCGCCACGCAAGCGATCGTGCCGCACAACGCGGCCAAGGGCGAGGGTCGCTTGTTCTTCGACGGTCCGCTGGAGGTGGCGGGCGCGCCGCTGCACCTGAAGACGGCCATGACGATGTTGAACGAAGAAGCGCAGCGCCACAGCATGGATGAATACGCAGCTGCCTGCGGCATCGGGCGCGACATCATCGAAGGCCTGGCGCAGGAACTCACCAGCCATGGCAAGCGCGCCGCCGTCAATGCGCACGGCGGCATGATGTCGGGCGCGGGTTTTTATAACGCGTATGCGCTGGTCATGCTCAATACCCTGATCGGCAACTTGAACCGCAAGGGCGGCACCCTGGTCAATGGCGGCAGCTTCAAGGATGCGGGGCCTGGGCCGCGTTATAACCTCGAGAGTTTCGACGGCGAGATCAAGGCGACGGGCATGCCGATCGGGCGCAATGTGCCCTATGAAAAAACCTCGGAATTCAAGCTGAAGAAGGAAGCGGGCAAGGCGTATCCGGCCAGGGCGCCGTGGTATCCGAACGCGCCCGCGCTGGCGACCGAGTGGCTCACCAGCGCCATGAATGGCTACCCGTACACCTTGAAGGCGCTGATCCTGTGGAGCTGCAATCCTGTCTACGGCATCACGGGCTTGCGCGCGCAGATCGGCAAGGAGCTGGCCGATCCGAAGAAGATTCCCCTGATCGTCGCCATCGACCCCTTCATCAATGAAAGCTCGGCATTTGCCGACTACCTGCTGCCCGATACCTTGCTGTATGAAAGCTGGGGCTGGGCCGGCGCCTGGGGCGGCATGCCCGTCAAAATGAGCACGGCGCGCTGGCCCGTGGTCGAACCGCGCGTGCAGAAAACGCCGGATGGCCAGACCATCTGCATGGAATCGTTCTTCATCGCGCTGGCCAAAACGATGGCCTTGCCGGGCTTCGGCCCGGAGGCCTTGCAGGACATGGATGGCCAGCGCTTCCCCTTGCTGCGCGCGGAAGACTGGTATCTGCGCGGCGGCGCCAACATCGCCTGGCAGGGCAAGACGGCCGTGCCGGAAGCCAGCGACGACGACATCGCGCTGTCCGGCGTGGCGCGCATCCGCCCCGAACTGGAGCGCACCCTGAAGCCGGAAGAGTGGCGCAAGGTGGCCTTCATGCTGGCACGCGGAGGACGCTACCAGAGCTATGGCGAGATGTTCGGCCTGCGCCTGCCGCCGCCCGTGAATGCCAAGGCGCCGGCAGCTCCCGTGCCGGTGGCGGATGAGACGCCGTATCCGCAGGACTGGTCCACGCACCGTTATCTGAAACCGATGATGCTGTACAACGAGGGCCTGGGCGTGAGCAAGAACAGCTTGAGCGGCAAACGCTTCCCCGGTACGCCCGCCTGGAGAGTGGCGGCGTTTGCCGACGGCACGCCCGTGCGCAAGGCCTACCCGGCCAGCGAGTGGCCATTCGAGTTGATCAGTTTTAAATCGGCGCTGCAGAACTCCTACAGCATCGGCGCGCGGCGCTTGCGCGGCATCCATCCGGACAACCCGGTTGCCGTGCATCCCGACGATGCGGCGCGTTTGAAACTGGAAAATGGCGATGAAATATATCTGGAAACGCCGGGCGGCAGGGCCAGGGCCACGGTGATGCTGCGCCATGGGGTGCAGCGCGGCGTGATCGCCATTGAACATGGCTTTGGCCACAAGGAGCATGGCGCGCGGGCCCACCGCATCGGCAAGTCGCGTCAGCCCGACGAGCCGGCCATCGGCGCGGGCATCAACCTGAACGATCTGGGATTGACGGACCCGAGCCGCGGCGACAAGAACGTGTTTGTCGATCCCGTGTCGGGCACGTCGGTGCGGCAGGGACTGCCGGCGCGCATCGTGCGGGCTTAAATCTCCCCACTGGCCATCAGCAGCCGGGCTACCTCGGCTGCTGAGTGCAGGCCCAGTTTTTCCATCGTGTTATGGCGGTGTACCTGCACCGTCTTGTCGCTGATGCCCAGCTCGCGGGCGATGACTTTCGAGGCTTTGCCTTCGGCCATCAGCAGCGCCACTTCGCGCTCGCGCGCAGTGAGCCTGGCCAGCGCCGATTGCGCCGTATTCGCGCTGGCGGCGTTGCGGCTTTCCTCCACGCTGCGGGCCACGGCGCGCGAGACGGCGTCCAGCAGCACCTGGTCCTTGCACGGCTTTTCCAGAAAATCACAGGCGCCGGCCTTCATCGTCTGCACGGCCATGGCCAGGTCGCCATGGCCACTGAGGAAAATCACGGGCAGAGATATGGCGTGCCCGCTTTTATTCTTCAACTCCTGTTGCAGTTCCAGTCCGCTCATCAAAGGCATGCGCACGTCGAGCAGCAAGCAACCGGGCGCATGGCCATCATAGCGTTGCAGGAAGTCGCGCGCCGATTCAAACGTCGCCACTTGCCAGCCGGCCGAATCGAACAGATAGGCCAGCGAGCGGCGCATGGCGGCGTCGTCGTCGACGACAAAGATGATCGCATCGCTTTCATTCATGGTGTTTCCTTTTCCTTGTGCGCCTTTATACCGGTATCTTCGGGCAGGCGGAACCAGACCGTCAAGCCTGGCGCATCGGCGTTGGCGTGCGCCGACAGGCTGCCGCCGAACGATTCGATGATGCTTTTGCTGAGCGACATGCCCAGGCCCAGGCCTTCGGCCTTGGTGGTAAAAAAGGGTTCGAACAGGCGCGCCATCTGCGCCGCCTGCAGGCCGCAACCGGCGTCGCGCACGGCCACCGTGCAGGCGCCGTTTTCGCGGTGCAGCAGCACGCCGATGGGGTGCCCCGGATTGTCGTTTTCCAGCTGCGCATCGAGCGCGTTCTTGAGCAAATTGAGCAGTACCTGCTGCACTTGCTGCGGATCGGCCAGCACGCGCGGTGCAGCGCTGACCTCCTCGTGACGCCAGCTAATATTGGCTTGCGGATGGGCCGCGCGGAACAGCGATACCGATTGCTCCACGGCGTCGGCCAGGGCGAAGGGCGTGCTGTGCGCGGGACGTTTTTGCGCCATTGCGCGGATGTGCCGGATGATGGCGCCCGCGCGTTCGCTTTGCGTGGCGATTTCCTGCGCGCCGTCGAGCAGTGGCGCCGCGTCGAGCCGGCCCGCCGTGATGCGGCGCGCCATGCCGCGCGCGAAATTGCCGATGGCCGCCAGCGGCTGGTTCAATTCGTGCGCAATGGCGCTGGCCATCTCGCCCAGGATGGCCAGGCGCGCCGTGTGGTCGAGCGTGGCCTGGCGCTGGCGCGCCTGTTCTTCCAGCGCGCGCTGCTGGTGCTGGGCGGCGCGCAATTGCTCCGTGCGCCGGCTGACCAGGTATTCCACGCGCACCGTATGCACGGCCCAGGCCACCAGCAAGGCCAGCACCAGCAGCATCCAGCCCCAGTAGCGGCGCAGGGCCGTCTCGAACGTCAGCTTGTCCAGATAGGCGTAGGGGCCGATGCGCAGCTCGCGGAACAGTTCATCGACGATCTGGTAATCGCTGGGCACGGTCCAGCTGTAACCTTCATCGGTACGCGGCATGGCCAGCAGGGCCTGCGCCACTTTTTTCGCCAGCGCTGGCGGCGTCTGGCGCAGGGCCACGAAGGGCCAGTCCGGATACAGCCGCGACGAGCTGGCGCAGCGAAAACCGGGAATCGGGCGCGTGGTGATCACGCGCAGTTCATCGGCGCGCACTTCGCCGCGCGCCACCATCTGTTCCAGCAGGCAGGTGCGCACGATGCCGGCATCCATGCGTCCCGCCCGCACGGCGTCGACGATCTGCTGCGAGGGGAAACCGCTGTAGCGCAGGCTGGCAAAATCATGCGTGGGATCGATGCCCGCTTCGCGCAGTTCGCGTGCGGCGATCTGGTAGCCGCCAAACGCATCGGGTGCTACCGCCATCACGTTCTTGCCCGCCAGGTCGGCCAGGTCATGCAGCGGCGACGCGCTGCGCACGATGATGGCCGAGCCGATGGCCTGGCGCGGCGAGTCCGTCCATGGCGATTCGAGCGTGGCGATGCGGCTGGCGCCATCGCTGTGTTCCAGCGCCACGTAATGGCCGCTGCTGGTGATGGCGAAGGCGATCGCTTGCGACTGCACGGCACGCGTCAAGCCCGCCTGGTCGTAGTCGGCCAATGTAAAACGGATACCGGGGATGCTCGCCTGCAGGTGGCGCGTCACGTACGACCAGTCCTGCTGCACGGCGTCGGCGCCCTTGTAGGCGAGCACGCCTATTCTCACCTCTGGTAGCTCCGGCAGCGCGTCAGCCGCTTGCGCGCCGTGCAAACACAGCGCCGTCAGCGCGAACAGTAAAAAACGTCGCACTAGAACATGCTGCGCTGCGCCGCGCGCGCATCGCCGAACAGTTCCAGCAGCAGTTTCTTGATCGGTGCGGGCAGCGGTGCGTCGGCGATTTTCGTGCCGTCGTACCAGACGTGGGTGGCTTCCCCTGCCAGCGCCAGGCGCCGCGCCAGGGTGATGCGGCAGGGGACGATGTGCAGTTTGTAGTGGGTGAAGACGTGCACGATGGGCAGCAAGCGCTCCTGCGTCTCGATGGCGCCGAACGGCGCCACGGCGCGTGCCAGTACCTGCTGGTCTATCTCTCGCGGCGAGTCTGCATCGGCCAGCATGTGGCCATCGAGTTCGGGCAGCGACAGCAAGCCGCCCCAGATGCCCGAGCCGGGGCGCTGCTCCAGCAGCACCTGGCCGTTGTCGATGATGACTAGCATGACGGCGTGCTTTTCCGGGCTGGTTTTCTTCGGTTTACGCACCGGCAAATCCTTGGTGCGGCCGGTGGCGTAGGCCACGCAGCGCGGTTGCAGCGGGCAGCGGCCGCAATCGGGGCTGCTGCGCGTGCACAGGGTGGCGCCGAAGTCCATCAAGCCCTGCGTGTAGGCTTCGATACCCGATTCAGGCAGCAGCGCTTCGGCGCGGCGCCACATGGCTTCCTCCACCCGTTTCTCGCCGGGATAGGCGTCGATGCCGAAGGTGCGCGCAAACACGCGCTTGACGTTGCCGTCCATGATGGCCGCGCGCGTGCCGCTGGAAAACGCGGAAATGGCGGCCGCCGTAGAGCGGCCGATGCCGGGCAACTCGGCCAGCAGGGCCGGGTCGCTGGGAAAGACGCCATCGTATTCGGCCACCACGCGCTGCGCGCATTTGTGCAGGTTGCGCGCCCGCGTGTAGTAGCCAAGGCCGCTCCATTGCGCCATCACGTCTTCCACCGGTGCTGCGGCCAAATCGCGCAGGGTGGGGAAGCGTTCGAGGAAGCGTGCATAGTAGCCGAGTACTGCGGTGACCTGCGTTTGCTGCAGCATGATTTCGGACAGCCAGATCAGGTAGGCGTCGCGCGTGTTTTGCCACGGCAGCGCATGGCGGCCATGCTGCTTTTGCCAGGCGATGATGGTGGCGGAAAAAGTCGGGTCGATATAATTTTCAGGCGCGTTTTCAAATTGAGTTGTGCCCTTGGCGGGCGAGGGCGGATGCAGCAGACGTTTCATGCAAGATTCCAGTGTTCTGTGGTGTGATGTTGCTCAGCTTGCGCTGGCGGCACGCAAGGCGGCCAGCAATTGCGCCAGCTGCGCCTTGTCGCGTTCGAGCGCCGCCAGGCTGGCCTCGAAGCCGGCGATTTTCTGTTCCAGGCTGCCGGTGGCGTCGTGGATGCGCTGGATCGAGGCAAAGCGCAGTTTCAGCTGTTCCTTGTACTCGACGATCTGGGCTTCGAGCGGCGCCATGATGACTTTCAGCCAGGCGCTCGCGTCGTCATTGGCGTTGGTGAAACTGCGGCGCACGCGCGAGGCGATGGTGTCGAAGAATTTTTCCATCAGCACGACGCGGCTGGTGGTGAGCAGGGTCGCCGTGCCGAACTGCTTGTGATACACGGCTTCGATGTCGGCGATCTCCTTGCGGTAGCGGGCCAGCGAAAACGGCATCGGCGCGGCCAGTGCCAGGCCGTGTTCGGAGGCGAATTTGCGGTACATCACGTTCATCATTTCCGTGATCTCGGCCGTCTTGCCTTCCGAGCGGTCCAGGTTACTGGCGATGCGCTCGAAATACTGGCGCACGGCCTCGCGCAGGCCCGTGAAAAAGCGGCTGCGCTGCATGGCCGCGCGCACGCCATCGATATCGTCGCGCACGATGTCCATGCCCAGGCTCGTATACAGCTCCGTCGACAGGCGGGTAAACACGGCGCGCGTCGCTTGCAGCTTGAACAGGCTGCTGTCGAATTCCTTCTTCTCGATATCGATGCGCCGCATCATGTGCGCGATCACGCTCTGGTTCTTGCCGCGCAGGCTGTGCAGCTCGTGCAGCTGCTCGGCGATGCCGCGCACGCGCGCCGCCGCCTGCACCTGCTGCGCCGCTTCGATGGCGTCCAGGTCGAACGCCAGCTGGCGCCGGATGATGTCCTTGCGCGCGGGGATCAGCTCCTCGAACAGGGCCGTCTCGAGCGCCTGCAATCGGCTCTTTTCCAGCAGCGCCGCATCGTGGTTGATCTTGCCCACCAGGGCCTTTTGCGCCGAGACGGGGAACACCTGGCCAGCGTCCAGCATCAGGAGGTGCGCCACGCTGGCCTGCTGGCGTTCGATGGCTTGCGCCACCTCGGCGTCGCCGCGCAATTCATCCCACATGCTGTCGATCTTGTTGAGCACCACCAGGCGCCCGGCGCCGGCGCCGATATGGTTGCGCCATACTTCGATATCGCTGCGCGTGACGCCCGTGTCGGCCGCCAGAATAAACAGCACCGCATGCGCATTCGGAATCAGGTTCAGGGTCAGTTCCGGTTCCGTGCCGATGGCGTTCAGGCCGGGCGTATCGAGGATCACCAGGCCCTGTTTCAGCAGCGGATGGGGGAAGTTGATGATGGCGTGGCGCCACATGGAAATTTCCACCTGGCCGTCTTCGTCCAGCATGGCGGGAGCGTCCGCGTCGTCGGCGTCGTACAGGCCGTAACGCGCCGCTTCTTCCACGCTGACTGTTTTCGTCAGGCTGACCTGGCGGATGGCGTCCTGCATGTCGTCGCCCGCATCGATGTTCAGGGGCAGGACGGTCCAGGCGGCGGGCAGGTCGCGGTAGTCGCTGGTCGACAGGTTCTGCGCGCGCGTCTCGATGGGCAGCAGCCGGATCGATGGCGGCCATGCGGCGTCGTACAGCAGCTCGGTGGGGCACATGGTGGTGCGGCCCGCGCCCGAGGGCAGGATGCGCTGGCCATAGCCGGCAAAGAAGATGGCGTTGATCAGCTCGGATTTGCCGCGCGAGAATTCCGCCACGAAGGCGACAGATAAACGGTCATCAAGCAGGCGGGAACCACAGCGCGCCAGGCGCAGCGCGGAAGCGCCGTCGACCAGGCCCGCCGCGCTGGCGGCTTGCCGGTATGCCTGCAAGGCGGCCTGCACGTCCTGCCGCCATGCGCTGTATTGTTCCAAATCTCTGACCATCAGGCCCCCTTTACTTTTGACAGTTCACGCAGTAGAACGTGGAACGCTGTCCCTGCACGATCTGGCGGATAGGCGCGCCGCAGACTCGGCATGGCTTGCCCGCGCGGTTGTACGTGAAATACGTTTGCTGGAAATAGCCGGACTGGCCGTTCACGCCGATGAAGTCGCGCAGGGTGCTGCCGCCTTGCACGATGGCTTCGGCCAGCACGTCGCGGATCGCTTGCGCCAGTTTCTCATAGCGCGCCAGGCCGATGCGCCGGGCCGGCGTCTTCGGGTTGATCCCCGCGCGAAACAGGCTTTCGGAACAATAGATATTGCCCACGCCGACGACGATATCGCCCGCCATCAGTACCTGCTTGATATTGGTCCCCTTGTTGCGCGTTTTTTCGAACAGCAGCCGGCCCGTGAAGCCGCCTTCCAGCGGTTCCGTGCCCAGGCCGCGCAGCAGCGCGTGGCCATCGAGCGGGCCGTCGGCCTCGTCGTGCCACAGCACGGCGCCGAAGCGGCGCGGGTCCGTCATGCGCAGCACCTGGCTGCCGCCGTCCGCGTCTTCCACGACGAGGTCGAAATGGTCGTGCTTTTGCGCCTCCGTGCCCGTCGGCAGCACGCGCAAATGGCCCGACATGCCCAGGTGGATGATCAAGGTGCCGTGGCGGAAGTGGATCAGCAGGTATTTGCCGCGCCGTCCCGTCAGGCCGATGGTTTGCCCCGACAATTGTTCGCCCAGGGCCGGAGGGAAGGGCCAGCGCAGGCCGTCGCGGCGCAGCACGACGGCGCGCACGGCGCGGCCCTCGATATGGGGCGCGACACCGCGCCGTGTGACTTCGACTTCTGGCAATTCTGGCATAGGGCTCGAATGGTTGAAAACCAGGTAAAAACAGGCGGGTTGCCGGCCGATGGCTGGTCCGGGCCGGCTACGCCGCCACGACGTATATATTTCGTTACATACGTGAAGTACGCGATAGCCGTGTTGGGCGTAGAATCAAACTTTGCCGTTTAGCCAGGATCAGCCTTTGAAAAACGCTTTCGCCATTGTAACCTTGTCCGCCCTGATGGCCACGCATGCCATGGCTCAGACGCCTGTCGCCCCCGCCGATGCCGCGGCCAGCCCCTCTGCGGCCGCGCCTGCCGCGCCGCAGGAAGGAGGCGCCGATTCCAAGGCTGACGCCAAGGCGGCGGGTTTGCCGAAGGTCGAATTGACCAGCGACTTGCTGTACAAGCTGACCCGCGCTGAAATGGAATTCAAGAGCGGCCAGTGGCAAGGGCCGTACGTGACGATGATGGTGGCGGCGCAGCAGACGCGCGACCCGCGCCTGGCGCGCCGCGCTTCGGAAATGGCGCTGGCCGCCAAGCAGGGCAGCGAAGCGCTGGCGGCCATCCGCCTGTGGCGCGAGCTGGCGCCCGATTCGGACGAGGCGACGCAGTTCTTCCTCGGCTTTGTCGTGTTGACGGACAAGATCGAAGAAGCGGAACCGATTTTCGCCGAGCGCCTGGCCAATGCACCGGCGGGCGCGCGTGGCGTGGCCCTGTTCCAGATGCAGCAGATTTTGTCGCGCTCGAATGACAAGCTGTATGCCTATTCGATGGTGACGCGCCTGGCGCAGCCCTACCTGGACATGTTCGAAGCGCATCTGGTGCTGGCACAGGGCGCCTTGTCGATCGGCGAGCGTGAACGCGCCATTGGCGAAGCGAACAAGGCGCTGGCCATCAAGCCGAACTCCGAGCTGGCCGCGCTGACCCTGGCCCAGGTGACGGGCGAGCCCGAGGCTGCGGGCAAGGTGCTGGCCGCTTTCCTGCAAAAGAATCCGGACGCCGTCGAAGTGCGCGGCGCGTATGCGCGCCTGCTGGTCGAACAAAAACAGCTGGAACCGGCGCGCGACCAGTTCCTGCTGCTGCTGAAAAGCGCGCCCGATAACGTGGGCGCCCTGTATGCGCTGGGCATCGTGGCGCTGCAGCTGGAAGACACCAAGGGCGCGGAGCAGTACTTCAAGCGCTTCCTGGCCGTGCTGGATAAAAATCCTGGCGACACGCGCGATCCTTTCAAGGCCCTGATGATTTTGTCGCAGATCGCCGAGACGCGCGGCGACACGGCCGGCGCCATCGCCTGGCTGGACAAGGTCGACAATAGCGCATCAAGCGGTTATGTCGAGGCGCGCTTGCGCCGCGCCCAGCTGATCGCGCGCGGCGGCAATCTCGATGCGGCGCGCAAGGCGCTGACGGAAATCGAAACGGACGATCCGGCAAGCCAGGCGCAGGTGTTGCTGGTCGATGCGCAATTCCTGCGCGACGCCGGCTATGTGCAAAGCGCCTACACGGTGCTGGAAAACGCCTTGCTGCGCTTCCCCGACAATCCGGAACTGCTGTACGACTACGCCTTGCTGGCCGAGCGCCTGGATAAACTCGAGCTGATGGAAGCGAGCCTGCGCCGCGTGATGGCGCTGGCGCCCGACAATCAGCATGCGTATAACGCCCTGGGCTACTCGCTGGCCGAGCGGGGCATCCGCTTGCCGGAAGCCTATGCGCTGATCGAAAAAGCGCTGCAGATGGCGCCGGGCGACCCGTTCATCATGGACAGCATGGGTTGGGTGCAGTTCCGCATGGGTAACCTGGCCGCCGCGGAAAACGCGCTGCGCCGCGCCTATGCCGTGCGCAGCGATCCGGAAATCGCCGTCCACCTGGGCGAAGTGCTGTGGCAGAAGGGCTACAAGGATGAAGCGCAAAAACTGTGGCGCGAAGCGCGCAGCAAGGACCCGAAAAACGATGCGCTGAAAAGTACCCTGGCGCGACTGAATGTCAGTTTGTGATTGTTAACCCAAGGGCAAAAACCGGGGTCAGACCCTGCAGGGGGAATGCGTTCCAGTGGAACGCATTCCGATCCCGCAGGGACTGACCCCACCTTGTCGCTGCCGGTTCTTTACTATTCCCATGTTAAAAAAACTCCTCCCCCTCACACTCGTCTGCCTGTCCCTCTCGGCCTGCTCGACCCTGACCTCCCCATTCTCGTCCGGCGCCGCGCCATCCGGTAAAACCGTCGCCCCTTACCGCGAACAGGTGGAGCTGACGGGCCGCTTGAACGTGGTGTACCAGAAGGATGACAAGCCCGAATCGGCAACCGTCAATTTCAACTGGCAGCAGACGGCGCAGCGCACGGATGTGACCTTGTATTCGCCCGTCGGCAGCACCCTGGCCACCATCGCCGTCACGCCGCGCGAGGCCGTGTTGACGCAAAGCGGCAAGGCGCCGCGCAGCGCGCCCGATGTCGATACCCTGAGCGCGCAGATGCTGGGCTGGTCCTTGCCCGTGTCGGGCTTGCGCGACTGGCTGCAAGGCTATGCCATGGGCGCCGATGGCAAGCGCTTTGTCGCCTCGCCCGCGAACGACAGCGTGACGACCAAGGACGGCTGGCGCTTGCGCTATGTGTCGTGGCAAGAAGTAGGGCAAAATGCGGCTGACAATACGCCGGGCGCCTTGCCGCAACCGCGGCGTATCGATGCCGAACGCAATGCCAGCGCGCAGGCCGATGCCGTCTCGCTGCGCATCGTGCTCGATCCCGCCACTTCCGCACCTGCACCATGACACTGACGACCCTGAACAATTGCCCGGCCCCGGCCAAGCTGAACTTATTTCTACACGTCAACGGCCGCCGCGCCGATGGCTACCATCTGCTGCAGACGGTATTCCAATTGCTCGACCATGGCGACACCTTGCACTTTGCGCTGCGCGACGACACGGCGATTGTCCGCGTGACGGCGCTGGCCGGCGTACCGCAGGAGCAGGACCTGATCATCCGTGCCGCGAAACTGCTGCAGGCCGAAGTGCTGCGCCGCACGGGCGCCTTGCCGCGCGGTGTCGATATCGCCATCGATAAAGTGCTGCCCATGGGCGGCGGCCTCGGGGGCGGCTCGTCCGACGCGGCCACGGCGTTGATGGCGCTGAACCGTTTGTGGCAAGCGGGGTTGACGCGCGAGGAGTTGATGGCGCTGGGCTTGCCGCTGGGCGCCGATATCCCGTTTTTCATCTTTGGCGAGAATGCCTTTGCCGAAGGCGTGGGCGAGGCCTTGCAGCCTGTCGCCACGCCAGAATGCTGGTATGTGGTGATCGAGCCGGGCGTGCAAGTACCCACCGCTGCAATTTTTTGCGCGGAAGGCTTGACGAGAAATACCGAACCCGTCACAATAGCGGACTTTTCCAGGTACCTCGCAGAAGGAAACGATGCGGGCGGGTTTGGTAAGAATGATTTACAGCAAGTAGCATGCAGTCTTTTCAAGCCGGTAGCAGATGCGGTAGAATGGCTGGGTGCTTACGGTGAGGCCAGGATGACTGGTTCCGGTGCTTGTGTATTTAGTGCGTTTGGCAGTCAGGAAGAAGCGGATGCGGTGCTCAGCAATGTGCCACCAGTCTGGATCGCCTGGAAGGCAAAAGCGCTGAGTCGCCACCCGATGCTTACCATGTTGTAGAGAGCAAAAAAAGATTTTGCTTAGCGTCAAATAGTCGGTATAATACTGGCCAACATGACGGCAAGCAGTCAGTAACGTAGGGGAATCGCCAAGCTGGTTAAGGCACTGGATTTTGATTCCAGCATGCGAAGGTTCGAATCCTTCTTCCCCTGCCACCATTTCACCGTAGTCTGTCGATGCGAAGTTAGCGTCCAGTGCGGAAAAAAGCAGATGTGTCGCCACGCGGCATATTCTAAACAATGACTGACCGGGCCTATGCCCGGTTAGTGCTTTTCAAGACTTCTATATCACCTCTTGGGACTCCCATGGCTTACGAAAACCTGATGGTTTTTACCGGCAACGCGAATCCAGCGTTGGCAGAGGGGGTCGCAAAAAACCTCGGCATCCCTCTCGGTAAAGCAAACGTTTCGAAATTCTCCGACGGCGAAGTAATGGTCGAGATTAACGAAAACGTGCGCGGCAAGGATGTTTTTGTTTTGCAATCCACCTGTGCTCCAACCAACGACAGCCTGATGGAAATCATGCTGATGGTTGATGCCTTGAAACGTGCTTCCGCTGGCCGCATCACCGCAGCCATTCCTTACTTCGGCTACGCCCGCCAAGACCGTCGTCCGCGCTCCGCGCGTGTGGCGATTTCGGCCAAGGTGGTGGCGAACATGCTGGAAGAAGCCGGTGTCGAGCGCGTCCTGATCATGGACTTGCACGCTGACCAGATTCAAGGTTTCTTCGATATCCCAGTCGACAATATTTACGCTTCGCCAATTTTGCTGGGCGACCTGCAAAAGAAAAACTACCAGGATTTGCTGGTGGTGTCGCCGGACGTCGGCGGTGTGGTACGTGCGCGCGCCCTGGCAAAACGCCTGGGCTGCGACCTGGCCATCATCGACAAGCGTCGTCCAAAAGCGAACGTGTCCGAAGTGATGAACATCATCGGTGAAGTCGAAGGCCGCAACTGCGTGATCATGGATGACATGGTCGACACGGCAGGCACGCTGACCAAGGCTGCCGAAGTGCTCAAAGAGCGCGGCGCGAAAAAAGTCGTGGCGTATTGCACGCACGCGGTGCTGTCGGGCCCGGCGATCGACCGTATTTCGGCTTCGCCACTCGATGAGCTGGTCGTGACCGATACGATCCCCCTGTCCGAAGCGGCCCTGGCCTGCGGCAAGATTCGTCAATTGACGTGCGCGCCGCTGCTGGCCGAGACGTTCAAGCGCATCATCAAGGGTGACTCCGTCATCTCGCTGTTCATCGATTAATTCGGTAAGAGCAGCAACAGACGTAATGCCTGCGGCGCGACCGGCTTTTTGCCTGTTGCGCCGCAGTGTTTTAGTTTTCGGGGCGCGTCTGCGCCCATTTCCGAAGATTCCTGGTCGCGGGAATCTTCATAACACAAGGCGCAAGCCTTGTTCTTCTTGGAGTTTCACATGAAAGTTATCGCATTTAAACGCGAATTGCAAGGTTCCGGAGCGAGCCGCCGCCTGCGCATTTCCGGCCAAACCCCTGGTATCGTCTACGGTGGCGCTGAAGCCCCGGTGCTGATCTCGCTGGATCACAACGCTCTGTACCACGCGTTGAAAAAAGAAGTGTTCCACTCGTCGATCCTGGATCTGGAAATCGACGGCGTTTCCCAGCAAGTTCTGTTGCGCGACTTCCAAGTCCACGCATACAAACAACTGGTTCTGCACGCTGACTTCCAGCGCGTTGACTCGAAGCAAGCTATCCACGTGAAAGTGGCGCTGCACTTCATCAACGCTGACGTTTCCCCAGCAGTCAAACTGCACGGCGCGACCATCAGCCACGTAGCCAACGAAATCGAAGTTTCGTGCCTGCCAGGCCAACTGCCAGAATTCATCAACGTTGACCTGTCGAACATCGACGTCGGTCACTCGCTGCACGTCGGCGACCTGGTCCTGCCAGCTGGCGTGACCGTTGTGGCCCATGGCGACAACCTGACCATCGCTACCGCTTCGGTACCGGCTGGCCACGTTGCTGCTGAAGCTGAAGCAGCTGCTGCTGTTGACGCCGACAAGAAGTAATTTTGCCGCCGCAGCAATGCGGTAGTCGCAAGGAAAAACCCGCCAGGTTCGCCGCGCGGGTTTTTTTCTGCCTGTTTTCACCGATAATGTTTTCTTTTTCATTGCAGACACAGCCATGCCCATACGCCTGATCGTCGGCCTCGGCAACCCGGGACCCGAATACGAACAAACCCGCCACAATGCCGGTTTCTGGCTGGTGGACAATCTTGCCAACAGCTTGCCCGGCACGCGCTTGCAGCGCGATTCGCGCTATAACGCCATGCTGGCAAAAACATCGATCGCCGGCAAGGAAGTCTGGCTGCTCGAACCGCTGACCTTCATGAACCGCTCGGGCCAGTCCGTGGGCGCGCTGGCGCGCTTTTTCAAGATCGCCGCCGATGAAGTGCTGGTGGTGCACGACGAGCTCGATCTGATGCCCGGCATTGCGCGCCTGAAGAAAGGTGGCTCGGCCGGCGGCCACAATGGCTTGAAAGACATCACGGCCGCATTGGGCACGCAGGATTACTGGCGCTTGCGCCTGGGCATCGGTCACCCGCGCACCCTGAGCCTGCAGCAGCAGGTGGCCGACTTCGTGCTGCACCGTCCGCGCCGCGAAGACCAGGAGCTGATCGAGCAAGCCATCGAGAAATCCTTGCAGGTCATGCCGCAGATCGTCGAAGGCAAGTTCGAGGCGGCGACCATGAAGCTGCATACGGTTTGAGAACAGGGCCTGATGGCGTCACGATACGGCTGTTTTGGCGTCATTTGCCCATCATCGGGCTTTTGAAGCGCGCCTGTCAGGGGTACAATTGACCCCTTGAAATGCAGCACACGCACCATTCCCGGAAAACGGCGAGCGATAGCTCCGTTTTCCCTAACAGCACGGCAAGCACGCCGATAGACGGCGCCATGTGCTTTGATTATTAAAGGTTTTCCATGAGTCTCCAATGCGGTATCGTCGGCTTGCCGAACGTCGGCAAGTCCACCCTGTTCAATGCACTGACGAAAGCCGGCATTCCGGCTGAAAACTATCCGTTCTGCACCATCGAGCCGAACGTCGGCGTCGTCGAAGTGCCGGATCCACGCATGGATGCGCTGGCCGCCATCGTCAAGCCGGAACGCACGGTCAACGCCATCGTGGAATTCGTCGACATCGCCGGCCTGGTGGCTGGCGCATCGAAGGGCGAGGGCCTGGGCAACCAGTTCCTGTCGCACATCCGCGAAACGGACGCCATCGTCAACGTCGTGCGCTGTTTTGAAGATGACAACGTCATCCACGTGGCCGGCAAGATCAGCCCGCTCGACGATATCGAAGTCATCCAGACCGAACTGGCGCTGGCCGACATGGGCACCGTGGAAAAAGCGATTCACCGCGAAAACAAGAAAGCCCGCTCGGGCGACAAGGACGCGGCCAAGCTGCTGGCCATCATGGAACGCATGATGCCTTACCTGAACGACGCCAAACCGGTGCGCGCGATGGGCCTGGACGCCGACGAAATGGAACTGATCAAGCCCTTGTGCCTGATCACGGCCAAGCCGGCCATGTTCGTGGCCAACGTCTCCGACACGGGCTTTACCAACAACCCGCTGCTGGACCAGCTGACCACCTACGCACAATCGCAAAACGCACCCATCGTCGCCATCTGCGCATCGATGGAAGCGGAAATCGCCGATCTGGATGCCGCCGACAAGGGCGCTTTCCTGGCTGACATGGGCCTGGAAGAGCCCGGCCTGGACCGCCTGATCCGCAGCGCCTACAAGCTGCTGGGCCTGCAAACCTACTTCACGGCGGGCGTGAAGGAAGTGCGCGCCTGGACCATCCATGTGGGCGACACGGCACCGCAAGCGGCCGGCGTGATCCACACCGACTTCGAACGTGGCTTCATCCGCGCGCAAACCATCGCCTATGACGACTTCATCACCTACAAGGGCGAAGCCGGCGCCAAGGAAGCGGGCAAGATGCGCGCCGAAGGCAAGGAATACGTGGTCAAGGATGGCGACGTGCTGAACTTCCTGTTTAACGTCTAAAGGCTACCCCTTTAAAGGTGCGTCGTCACAGATGAGATAAAACCTGCACTCTTTGTCGCAAACATCATCTAACTGGGACAGGAGGAAACTGCCATGATGATGAATGCTGTGGTATCGCACTGCGCAAAAATCAGCCCGCTGACTGTAATGGCAAGGCTGGCGCTGCAACGTGCCCTCGACCCTGCTTGGGTCGATGCACTTTTCGAGCGTGAACGTGGCGCCCAATACCAGAGGGAGCTACTGTTCTCGACGACAGTCGAACTGATGTCCGTGGTCGCAGTTGGGCTGCGGCCATCGCTTCACGCTGCAGCGCAGGCTTACCCTGATTTGCCTGTTTCGGTGCAAGCTTTATATGACAAGGTCAAGCATACCGAGCCGAACCTGGTACGGGCTCTGGTCACCGGCAGCGTCGAGCGCCTTGGAGATGTGATCACGCCATTTTTGCAGGGGAATGCACCGCTGGTTCCGGGTTACCGCACCCGAATCGTGGACGGTAACCATTTGCCTGCAAGCGAAAAGCGGTTGAAGCCTTTACGCGCCTTTCGCGGCGCCGCATTGCCTGGCCAGTCCCTTGTGGTGTATGACCCTGATTCGGGCCTGGTCGTCGATATGGAGCCTTGCGAAGATGCACACTCGCAGGAACGCGCCGTGATGCCGCCGCTACTAGAGCGTTCGCATCCGGGCGACCTGTGGATTGCTGATCGCAACTTCAGCACGCGCATGATCCTGTCCGAATGGGATCGCCGTGGGTGTGCCTTCATCGTGCGTGAGCACGGTCGTACGCCCAATCCGGCACCGCTCGACGAGCTGACATATCGAGGGAGAATCGCGACCGGCGCCGTCTTTGAACAGTGCGTTGCCATCCCTGGAGCTACAGGACAGAAGGTAGCATTACGTCGTATTGAACTGCAACTTTACAAGCCCACTGACGATGGCGAAATGATGCTCCGATTACTGACGAATCTACCAAAAGAGCATTTCAGCGCACGTGCCATTGCTCGCCTATACAGCAAGCGCTGGCGGATCGAGACAATGTTCCAGCGGCTCGAATCGGTCTTGCACAGTGAAGTCAAGACTCTCGGACACCCGCGCGCAGCCCTGTTCGCGTTCGGCACCGCGATCCTGGCCTATAACGTGCTGACTGTCTTGCAGCGCGCGGTAAGCACCGCGCATGACTTGGTTGCCAGCGGCATTGAGCTATCGCCGTTTTATGTGGCCGTGGAGGTACGAGCGCACTATGCCGGCATGGTGATGGCTGTGCCAACCAAAGCATGGCGGCGCTACGACGCCATGTGTGCATCAGAGCTGAGCAAATTACTGCTTCAGATTGCCGCTTACGCCAAACCAAAAACGCTGCGCAAACACCCTCGCGGCCCGAAAAAAACAACGAAAAAAGGCTACGTGGCCGGTGCTGTTGCCAGACGCCACGTATCAACGGCACGGGTATTAAAAGACGGGGCTGTCAATGTACACCTTTAAAGGGGTGCGTCTAAAGGCCTGGCTGATAAAAAAAACCTCGCGGCTTGCGAGGTTTTTTTGTTTCTGGCGCGCGTACAGCACGCTATGGCGTTGTGGCACCCTTGGTCGACGCTGTCGTCAAGCTGAGCGCCGTGTCGAGCGCCTCCATGAACTCGGGTACGTTGATGGGCTTGGTCAGATAGCGCAGGAAGCCGGCGTCGAGGCCTTTGCGCACGTCACGCGGCAGGGCGTTGGCCGACAAGGCGATGACGGGGATGTGCGCCGTCAGCGGATCGACGCGCAGCAAGCCCAGCACCTCGGTGCCGCTGATGCCGGGCAGGTTGATGTCCATCAGGATCAGATCGGGCTGGTGCTGGCGCGCCAGCGCGATGCCGAGGTGGCCATCGACGGCGCTGAGCATGCCCAGGTCGCTGCGGCGGGCGATCAATTGCTCGACCAGGATCAGGTTGGCCGGATTGTCCTCCACGTACAGCACCTTGCGGCGCGGCGCATCGAGCGGCGCATCAGCCGATGGCTCCAGGCCCATATTCCCGGCATGCTCGCCGAGTTGCAGTTCAGGAGCAGATGAGGCTGCCAATTCGATCCAGAACAGCGTGCCGACCCCGACCTCGCTCTCCACCCCCAGCGTGCCACCCATCAGCTCGACCAGCTGCTTGGTGACCACGAGCCCGATGCCGGTACCTTCCTCGGTGCCGGCTTCCTGTCCCAGCCGGTTAAACGGCTGGAATAATTGTTGCAATTGCTCGGCGCTCAGGCCGTTGCCGGTGTCGCGCACGCTCAGGCGCACTTTATCGCCATGCCGTTTGCATTCCACCTGCACGCTGCCGCCCGTGCGGTTGTATTTGATCGCATTCGACAGCAGGTTGATGACCACCTGTTTGACGCGCGTCAAGTCGGCATGTACGTAGAACGGCTGGTCGAGTGTAGGGAAGGTCAGCGTGATGTCGCGCTTTTGCGCCTGCGGCGTGATCATCGCGCGGCAGTCGCGCAAGACTTCGGTGAGCGCCATCGCCTCGCGCGACATGGCGACCCGCCCCGATTCGATCATCGACAGGTCGAGAATTTCATTGATCAGGCGTAGCAGATACCAGCCGCCATTGAGGATCTGCTCCAGCGAGCGTTGCTGCGAGGCGCTGGGCGGCGGCGTGTCCGACGCCATCAGCTGGGCAAAGCCCAGTACCGCGTTGAGCGGCGTGCGCAACTCATGACTCATGCTCGACAAAAATTCCGACTTGGCGCGGTTGGCCTTGTCCGCCTGCGCACGCGCGTTTTCCAGTTCGATGCTATTGTCGCTCAGCACGCGATTGAGTAGCTCGCGCTCCTGCTCCGCATGCTTGCGCACGGTATTGTCGGTGCCGATCAGCAGATAGCCGAGAATGGCGTCGTCCGCATCGCGCAGCGCCGTCACCGAGACGATCGCCGGGAAGCGGCTGCCATCCTTGCGCACATATGTCAGCTCATAACTGTCTTCGATCCCGCGCGACGCCTTGTAGACGAGCGCCTCAAAACCGGGCGCGATCAGCGTACCGATTTCCCCGGAGAGGGCGGTGGCGCGGCTGATGACCTCGGCCGGATCGGATATGCCGGCCGGCGTGATCTGGTTGATCACCTCGTCTGCCTGATAGCCCAGCATGCGCTCGGCGCCGACATTGAATAATTGGATCACACCCTGTGCATCGGTGGCGATGCAGGAAAAATAGGGGCTGTTGAAGATGGCTTCCTGCAGTACGCCCGCTTTCAGGAGCGCAGGCTGGGCTGCGCGCGCGGCGGTGCCGGCACGGTGAATGTCGTTCATGCTTACTGCCCTTGGTTCGCAACGCCCGCTTCCGGTCGGATAGGGCTGGCTGCACATTGTTGAGCGACAGGCGCTGTGGTTTTGTGAAAGACGCTGCTGTCTGTGTTGCTAAACCACATGACAAAGGATATTTTAGCAAATTTCCTTCCCATCGCCGCGTGCATCACGCGGACAAGACGACGTCAGCCGGGCAACCGGCTGACGTCGATCACGCCGCAAACGCCGGCCTTGAGGTGCTGGTCAATGCGACGATCAACTCCAGCACGCCTTCTGGCAATCCGACGGCATCGTGTATATCCCTCCAGAAACCCGACCGGCCAGTGCCGTGTTCCCGCACTATCGGGCACAATCATCATTCGACGGCCATGCGGCCCGAGCGTTGCCACGTCCACATCAGACCGATACCGGCCGAGGTGCCGCTGTTCTGGCGCAGCAGGGGGCTGGCACGGTTGGCGGCGCTTGCGTAGTTGTCGTAGCGTACAAAGGCAAAGGCGCGCCAGTCCTGGTGCAGCCGGTAGGAACCGCCCAGGCCCAGGCGCGTGAGCATCAGCCCGCTTTTTGCCGCATACGCCGGACGCTGATCGGTGGCAAACGCGGGGCTGACCCCATAAAAGTAATCGTTGATGGCGGCATTGCCCAGTACGGCGCCGCCGCTGGCATCGACGTGCCATGCCTGCTGCTCGCCTTGCAGCGCGTACACGAGGCGCGGCTCGAACGTGGCGCCCTGGCGGCGCAGGCCGCCGCGCGCTTCGATGACGGCGCGCAAGGGCAGTTCCAGGCCCAGGCGGCTGTGTTGCGTCGGCTCGGCCAGCTTGATTTTCAGGCGCGGGCCAAATTCCACCAGGGTGCCCAGGTCCGGCATGCCGCGCCGGGCCGGCACGTCGCTGGACCTGGCCGGCAAGGACAGGGCGAAACCCACGTCGAACTCCACCCGCTCCGTGTCGAGCAGGCGCGCGCCCACGCCGGAGCGGTCGGCACGCAGCACTTTCCCGCGATAAATCAAATAGGGCAGGGCCAGGCTGCGCGTCGAGCGCTCGCTGGCGCCCGGATAGGCGGGCGTGACGGCCGTGCCGCCGAAGATGCCCGCTTCCCATAAGGGTAACGCCGGCTCGGCGGCGTACGCGGGCGCCATGGCGGCCAGGAAGGTGATGAAGGCCAGCAAGGCAGGTGCGATATTCATCGGGGAACTCCGCAGGGTTTGCCGGCCTGTAGCGATTCCAGTGCCTTCTCGCTGAGCGCGCTCGATTGACCGCTTTTCTTTGCCAGCGCGATGGCTTGGCGGAAATGAAACTCGGCCGCATCGTAGCGGCAGGCCACGCTGGCGGCGCGTCCTGCCTCATGATGCAGCCGCGCCTGCCAAGCGAAGTCGCCATGGCCCAGTTCGGCATTGTCGGCCGCGGCCGCATAGCTGCGCATGGCTTGCGCCCAGTCTCCCTGGCTGGCCGATTCGCGGGCGAACTGCTCCTGCTGCGCCGCCATGCGCAGTTCGGTTTGCGTGGAGCAGGCGCCCAGCGCGATCAGGATCAGAGGCAGGACGAGGCAGGCGCGCAGGGAGAGTAGTGTGGACATGGCGCCACTGTAGCCCATGCGCAGGTGCGCACGTTTGCGCGGGACGCATGAATTGGGGGATTCGTGCGGCACTGATGACATATAATTTGCACACGACTTTGTTATTTTTGACAGTACACTTCACGGGAGCACCATGTTTTCACGTAAATTCCATTCTTGTGCACAGCTGATGCTGGCCACCTTGCTGATGGGCTTTGTCGCCGCGTCCCCCGCGCGCGCGCAGCAAGCGGCCGTCAAATTGCCGAATGTGGTGATCCTGGCCACGGGCGGCACCATCGCCGGCAGCGGCGCCGACAGCACCACCACCGTCGGCTACACCTCGGCCACCGTGGGCGTCGAGCGCCTGATCGCAGCCGTGCCGGAACTGAAAAAAGTGGCGAATGTGAAAGGCGAGCAAGTGTTCCAGATCGCCAGCGAAAGCATGGGCAATAGCCACTGGCTGGCCCTGGCCAAACGCATCAACGTGCTGCTGGCCTCGAACGATGTCGATGGCGTGGTCGTCACGCACGGCACTGATACCATCGAAGAGACGGCGTATTTCCTGAACCTCACCGTGAAGAGCCACAAACCGGTGGTCGTGGTGGGCGCCATGCGTCCGTCGACCGCCATTTCGGCCGACGGTCCCATCAATCTGTACAACGCCGTGATGCTCGCTGGCAGCAAGGAAGCCGTGGGCAAGGGGGTGCTGGTGGCCTTGAACGACCAGATCAACGCGGCGCGCGAAGTGACCAAGACGAACACCTCGACGACCGATACCTTCAAATCGCCGGAACTGGGCATGCTCGGCTACATCCAGGGCAGCAAGGCCTTTTTCTACCGCCAGTCGACGCGCAAGCACACCCTGGAATCGGAATTTGACATCAGCAAGCTCGATGCCTTGCCGCAAGTGGACATCGTGTATGGCTACGCCAACATGAACCGTGTCGGCATGGACGCGTTTATTGCCGCCGGCGCCAAGGGCATCATCCACGCGGGCGTGGGCGATGGCAGCGTGGCCGCGCAAATGAAGCCGGCCCTGGTGGAAGCGCGCCAAAAGGGCGTGCTGATCGTGCGTTCGAGCCGCGTCGGCCAGGGCATCGTGGCGCGCAATGGCGAAGCCAACGACGATGAACTCGACAGTGTCGTGTCCGACACCCTGAACCCGCAAAAAGCCCGCATCCTGCTGATGCTGGCCTTGACCAAGACCAACAGTACGCAAGAAATCCAGCGTATTTTCTACACGTATTGATCCTTCTCGCGCCAGGCCAGCCTTATTGGCTGAGCCTGGCTGATTTACGCTTGCCCGCTTTGCTGCCATACTTCGCTTCTGAATAACTTCCTGGCAGAAGCAGCAACACTGTTCCTTGTCCCCTGTTCATGGCTATCCTGTCCGACATCATCCTGTATCCGATCAAATCGTGCGCCGGCATCCATTTGCGCGAGGCGGTCTTGACGCGCTCAGGGCTGATGAGCGAACACGTGTTCGACCGCGAATGGATGGTGGTCGATGCGCAGGGCCGTTTCCTGACCCAGCGCGAACATCCGCGCATGGCGCTGATCGTGCCTTCCATCAAGGCCACCACCCTGGAATTGCGCGCACCGGGCATGCTGCGCCTGGAAATCGAGCTGGGCTTGCCACATCCGCAACTGGCACCCATGCTGGAAGTGCAGGTGTGGGACGATAGCGTGCGCGCCTACGATTGCGACGACGTCACGGCCACCTGGTTTTCCAACGCCATCGGCGTGCCGTGCCGCCTGGTGCGCTTTCACCCGGACGTGGTGCGCGCCACCAGCACCACCTGGACGGGCGGCGTGGCCGCTTCGACCATGTTTGCCGACGGCTACCCAGTGCTGATCGCCGGCAGTGCCTCGCTCGATGACGTGAATGACAAGCTGCGCGCCGCCGGCCGCGAGGCGCTGCCGATGAACCGTTTCCGTCCCAATCTGGTGATCGGCGATATCGGTGCCTTCGAGGAAGACTACGCCGCGTTCCTGCAATTTGGCTCCACCGTGTTAACACCCGTCAAGCCGTGCTCGCGCTGCCCGATCCCGTCGGTGGACCAGGCCACGGGCGTGCCGGGACCGGACCCGCTCGACGTCATGCATGGCTATCGTGCCAAGCCCGAACTCGATGGCGCCATCTGCTTCGGCATGAACGCCATCGTCACCGACGGCGGCGACGAGCGCATCGTGGTGGGGCAGGACATCGGTTTCGAACTGGCATTTTAAGCATGGCGCCCGCACACAAGGGTTTAAGGTTTCTATGAATCAAGCAATACCGCCGGACCCGCGCATTGCCAGCCTCGAAGCCGAAAACCAGGCCTTGCGCGCGCGCATGGCTTTCCTGCTGGAACAGGTCGAGCGCAACCACGACATCATGTGCCGCCACCAGGCGTTTGACCTGGAAATCGTCAGCGCGTCCACCTTTCCCGAACTGATCGGCACCATTTTTCGCACCTTGCCCGTGATTTCCGACCTCGACGGCGTTACGTTGAGCCTGCTCGACGAGGATGACGATATCGTGCTGGTGATGGAAAAGCTGGGCGTCGATTTCAGCGCCTTTCCGCAGTTGCTGTTCGTGCATGCCGTGGCGGAGCTGGGTTTTGCTGCACCAAAGCCCGCAGCTGAAGGGGAGGCGGCCTTGCCGCCGTCGCCCCTGCTGGGACAGTTCGACGCCGCCGTGCATGGCCCCCGTTTTCCGGGCATCGACGCTCCCTTGCGCAGCGTGGCGCTGGTGCCATTGTTGCGCAACAAGCGCCTGATTGGCAGCCTGAACCTGGCCAGCGGCGACATGACGCGCTTCACGCCTTCGCTGGGCACGGATTTCATCAAGCACATGGCCTCCATCATCGCCATTTGCCTGGAAAACGTGATCAGCAATGAAATGCTGAAGTACATCGGCTTGACCGATTCCTTGACGGGCGTCTATAACCGCCGCTATATCGACCGCCGGCTGCTGGAAGAAATCGGTCGCGCGCGGCGCCAGAATTATTGCATTTCGTGTATGTATATCGATATCGACCATTTCAAGCTGGTCAATGACACCTATGGCCACCAGGGCGGCGATGAAGTACTGCGCGAAGTGGCCACGCGCATCCGCACGGAATTGCGCCGCTCCGATGCGCTGGGCCGCTTCGGCGGCGAGGAATTCGTCGTCCTGCTGATCGATGCCGACCTCGACAGCGCGACCTTCGTTGCCGAACGCATCCGCGCCAGCATCGCCGGCACCATGTTTGACTTGCCGGGCAGCGCGCAAGCGTGGGTCAGCGTGTCGATCGGCGTGGCCAGCCTGGAAGCGGACGCGGCGCTGCTACCGATCGAAACGGTGGCGCAGCAGCTGGTGGCGCACGCCGACCAGGCCCTGTACCAGGCCAAGGCGGATGGCCGCAACAAGGTCATCAGCTGGCAGGCGCAGGTCGAATAATTATTTCAACAGCAATGTTTCTGCTTTGGCCACGGCGTCGGCCGTGCCGCGCAATACCACCACATCGCCGCTGGCCAGCTGCGTCTCGGGGGTGACATCGAGGCGGTCGCGGCCGCGGCGGATGGCCGTCACGGTCGCACCGCAGCCAGCCACGTCGAGCATGCTCAAGGGCAAGCCCACACACTGCGCGCCCTCGCTGACGGTGACTGTATGCAGGCGTTCCAGCTCGGCATCGTCGCCTGTATCGCTGGAACCGTGGAAATAGCCGCGCAAGGACGCATAGCGCTCTTCGCGCGCCGCCTGCACCCGGTGCACCACGCGGCGCAGGGGCACGCCCATCATGATCAGCGCGTGCGAGGCGAGCATCAGGCTGCCTTCCATCAATTCCGGCACCACTTCGGCCGCGCCCGCTTTCTTCAACTGGTCGAGGTCGGTATCGTCGTAGCTGCGCACGATGACGGGCAAGGTCGGCGCCATTTCTTTAAGTAAATGCAATAACTTCAGTGCCGAGGGGGTATTCGCATAGGTGATCACCACGGCGCTGGCCCGGTAGATACCGGCCGCCACCAGGCTTTCGCGCCGGCCCGCGTCGCCATACGAGACGTGGGCGCCAGCCAGCTGCGCTTCCTGCACCCGTTCCGGGTCCAGGTCCAGCGCGTGGTATTCAATTTTTTCTTCTGCCAGCAGGGTGGCCAGGCTTTGCCCGCTGCGCCCGAAGCCGGCGATCAGCACGTGTTTCTGCGACGCCATGGTGCGCGTGGCAATCTTGGTCAGCGCCAGCGATTGCATCATCCAGTCGTTGGCCGCCAGCTTCATGACGATGGCGTCGGACTTGGCGATGAGGAAGGGCGCCACCAGCATCGACAGCACCATCGAGGCCAGCACCACCTGCACAACGAACGGATCCATCAGCTTGATGCCGCCCGCCAGGTTCAGCAGAACGAAGCCGAATTCGCCCGCCTGCGCCAGCCCCAGCCCCGTGCGCAAGGCCACGCCGTTGCTGGAGCCGAACAGCCGGGCCAGGCCCGCGATCAGGGCAAATTTCAGCAGCACGGGGCCGCACAGCAGCAGCAAGACCAGCCACCAGTTGTCGAGTACCACGCGGATGTTGAGCAGCATGCCGACGGTGATGAAGAACAGGCCCAGCAACACGTCGCGGAACGGCTTGATATCCTCTTCCACCTGGTGCTTGAATTCCGTCTCGGAAATGAGCATGCCGGCAACAAACGCCCCCAGGGCCAGCGACAGCCCGGCCCGTTCCGTGATCCAGGCCGCGCCCAGCGTGATCAAGAGCAGGTTGAGCATGAACAATTCTTGCGAGCGGCGCTTGGCGACGATGGTCAGCCAGCCGCGCACCAGCTTCTGGCCGATGAACAAGAGCAGAATGAGGACAACCAGGGCCTTGCCGCCCGCCCAGGCCAGGGTTTCGGCCAGATTGTCGGAATCGCGCGTGAGGGCGGGAATCAGGATCAGCAGGGGTACCACGGCCAGATCCTGGAACAGCAAAATGCCGATGATCTTGCGGCCGTGTTCGCTTTCCAGTTCCAGCCGCTCCGTGAGCATTTTCGAGACGATGGCCGTCGACGACATGGCCAGCGCGCCGCCCAGGGCGAAGGCGGCTTGCCAGCTCAGGTGGATGTAGGCGGACAGGTAGCGTCCGACGAACCAGCCGAAGACGACGGTGGCGATGATGGTGGTGACCACCTGCGCCATGCCTAGGCCGAAGACGATGCGCCGCATGGCGAGGAACTTGGGCAGAGAAAATTCCAGCCCGATGGAAAACATCAGGAAGACGACGCCGAATTCGGCCAGGGTGTGGCTGGCTTCGTTTTCCGCCGCCAGGCCCAGCGCGTGAGGGCCGATGACGATGCCGACGGCCAGGTAGCCCAGCATGGGCGGCAGATGCAACATTCTGAAAGCGACCACGCCCAGCACGGCGCTGCCGAGTAACATCAGGGTCAGTTCAAGCGAGGAAAACATGGGTTGCCCGGTACGGTCAATGGAAATCGTTGTTTGTTGTGACTGGCAAGTTTTTTGCTTTCCTAATTCGTTTATACTTTGGGCATGAGTGTAACCCATGAAAAAACAATGCTGAAAGCTTTTGATCGAATTGACATGCAAGCGACGACCGAGCGCGCCGTCGCGCTGGCCCGCACCACCTTGCAGATCGAGTCCGACGCCATCGTTGCGCTGCACGCGCGCCTGGCCACGGACGACAGCGTGGGCCGCGCCGTGGCGATGTTGCTGCAATGCAAGGGGCGTGTCGTCGTCTCCGGCATCGGCAAGTCCGGCCATATCGCGCGCAAGATTGCCGCCACCCTCGCTTCCACCGGCACGCCGGCCCTGTTCGTGCATCCGGCCGAAGCGGCCCATGGCGACCTGGGCATGGTCACCTCGGACGATGCGTTTATTGCCATATCGTACTCCGGCGAATCGTCGGAACTGATGGCCATCATGCCCGTCGTCAAGCGTATGGGTGGCGTGCTCATTTCCATGACGGGCAAGCCGAACTCCAGCCTGGCGCAATTGGCTGACGTGCACCTGGATATTTCTGTTGAGAAAGAAGCCTGTCCGCTTAACCTGGCGCCGACGGCCAGCACCACCGTCACCCTGGCCCTGGGCGATGCGATCGCCGTGGCCTTGCTCGACTTGCGCGGCTTCAAGGAAGAAGATTTCGCCCGCTCGCACCCGGGCGGCGCCCTGGGCCGCCGCCTGCTCACGCATGTGCATGACGTCATGCGCAGCGGCGAACGGGTACCGAAGGTGCCCGTGGACGCTTCCTTGCTGCAGGCGCTGGAAGAAATGACGAAGAAGGGCATGGGCATGACGGCCGTCGTCGATGCGGATGAGCGCCCCGTGGGCGTGTTTACCGATGGCGACTTGCGCCGCATGTTCGAGCGCGTGCAGGATTTCACGCAAGTGGCGATTCGCGACGTCATGCATGCGCAGCCGCGCAGCATCGCGCCCGAACGCCTGGCCGTCGATGCCGTGGCCGTGATGGAGCAGTTCCGCATCAACCAGATGCTGGTCGTCGATGCCGACGGCAAGCTGGTAGGCGCGCTGCATATCCATGATCTGACGCAAGCGAAGGTGATCTGATGGAGAGCGTAGCGGACAACCTGGCGCGCGCGGCCAAAGTCAAACTGATGATCTTTGACGTCGATGGCGTGCTCACCGACGGCAGCCTGCATTTCGGCCCCGATGGCGAGATGATGAAAACGTTTAATGTGTATGATGGCCTGGGCATCAAGCTGCTGCAGGAATCGGGCGTGCAGACGGCCATCATCAGCGCACGCCGCTCGGCCATCACGGCGCGCCGCGCGCAAGACCTGGGCATTACCCATGTGCACCAGGGCGGTCACGACAAGCTGACGCCGTTTCGCGAACTGCTGGCGCTGACGGGCTTGACGGAAGAGCAATGCGGCTATATCGGCGACGATGTCATCGATGCGCCCATCCTGCGCCGCGTGGGCTTTGCCGTCAGCGTGCCGGGCGGGCGTCCGGAAGCGCTGGACTTGGCGCACCATGTGACGCAGGCCGGCGGCGGTCGTGGCGCGGTGCGCGAGATCTGCGAATTCCTGCTGCGCGCGCAGGATAACTATGCGCGCGTCATGGCGCCATTCCTGGAGTGAGGCGCATCGCCTTGCCGCCAGTCAGATTTGAAAGAGTGAAAGCCTATGCGTAAGCCAGGAGGCGCCCATCGCTGGCGCATGATTTTTACCGTGCTTGGGGCCGTCGTCTTTGCGCTGGGCAGCTTCTGGCTGCTGGAAGTGATGAACAAGAATGCCCAGGACATCACGGCCAGCAAGCATCTGGATGAGCCAGACTATTTCATCACCAATTTCAGCCTGGTGCGCATGGACTTGACGGGTAAACCCAGCTATATCGTGTCGGGCACCAAGCTCACGCATTATCCGCTCGATGATTCCTCCGATATCGACCAGCCTTTCGTGCGTAAGCTCACGCCAGGCATGCCGCCGATGAACATGAATGCGGAACTGGCGCATATCGACCAGGGCAATACCCGGCTGCAACTGCACCGCAATGTCGTGATCGACCGCGTGGCCAGTCCGAAGGCGCAGAACCTGACAGTCAAGACGGAAGCGCTGACGGTATTCCCGGATGAAGAAAGAATGGAAACGGACGTGCCTGTCGATATCCTGACGGGCGCCTCGCGCATCAATGGCATCGGCATGAAGGCCAATAACGCCACCGGCGTGGTGGAAGTGTCGAATGCGCTGCGCATGGTCCTCCCGCCGAAACCGCGCCCGGCTGCGGCGGCAAAATGACAGAATGAAACAAGGAAACCATACTATGAAGAATATCTTGCTGTTGACCGTATTTTCTCTGGCCATGATGGGCGTGGCGCATGCCGAGAAGGCCGATTCCGAGAAGGAAGCCGTCATCACGGCACGTAGCGGCCACGTCGATGACGTCAAGCAGGTGCGTACCCTGACGGGCGACGTCGTGCTGGTGAAAGGGACTCTGACCATGAAGGCGGGCCGGGCCCTGATCACGGAAGACCCGCAAGGCTACCAGTTCATCACCTTCTGGGCCGATCCCGGCAAGCTGGCCACCTTCCGCCAGAAGCGCGATGGCGCGGGTGACCTGTGGGTGGAAGGCGAGGCGGAGCGCGTGGAATACGATAACAAGACGGAAGTGGTGAAACTGTTTTCCAAGGCCAAGCTGACGCGCCTGGAAGGCACGAAAGTGACCGACGTGGCCAACGGCGCCTTCATCTCGTATGACAGCCGCAAGGAAGTATTCAAAATGGAAAATTCCGACAGCGGCACCAGCACCCCCGATGGCGGCAGCGTGCGCATGGTGATCCAGCCGAAGCCCAAGGCGCCGGCCACGCCCGCACCAGGAAAGAACTAATGGACAATACACGTTGCGGCAGCACCCTGATCGTTCGCGGGCTGCAAAAAACCTATGGCAAGCGGCAAGTCGTGCATGATGTATCGCTGCAAGTCGAATGCGGCGAAGTGGTGGGATTGCTGGGCCCGAACGGCGCCGGCAAGACCACCTCGTTCTACATGATCGTCGGCCTGGTGCCGTCGGACGGCGGCAGCATCGATATCAGCGGCGTGGACATTTCCCGCCTGCCGATCCACCGCCGCGCGCAGATGGGCCTGTCGTATCTGCCGCAGGAAGCGTCCGTCTTCCGCAAGCTGACGGTGGAAGACAATATCCGCGCCGTGCTGGAAATCCAGACCGTCGAAGGCCGTCCTTTGAAGAAGGCCGAGATCGAGGAGCGCCTGGATAAATTGCTGGCTGACTTGCAGATTGAAAAGTTGCGCGAGAACCAGGCGCTGTCGCTGTCGGGCGGCGAGCGCCGCCGCGTGGAAATCGCCCGCGCGCTGGCGACCGACCCACGTTTCGTGCTGCTCGACGAACCGTTCGCCGGTGTCGACCCGATCGCCGTGATCGAGATCCAGCGCATCGTGCGCTTCTTGAAGGAGCGCAATATCGGCGTGCTGATCACCGACCATAATGTGCGCGAGACGCTGGGTATCTGCGACCGTGCCTACATCATCAACCAGGGCTCGGTGCTGGCGTCGGGACGCCCCGACGACATCATCGCGAACGAGTCGGTACGCCGGGTCTACCTGGGCGAACACTTCCGCATGTGAGCCAATGAAACAATCATTGCAGCTGCGCACTTCGCAGCACCTGGCACTGACGCCGCAGTTGCAGCAATCGATACGCCTGTTGCAATTGTCTACCCTGGAATTGCACCAGGAACTCGAGCAACTGCTGACGGACAATCCCTTGCTCGAGCGCCTCGACGATCCGCTCGACCATTCGCTGCGCCTGCTGTCCGACGGAGCCCTGAGTTCCACGGCCGCGCCGGCCGAAGCGCCGCCCCAGCCGCCAGGCCAGGATGCGCCTGCGGCGCCGGCCGAAGCGGAGACCTTTGACGGCGAGGCGAGCGACAGCCCGGCCGCCGCAGACGGTGGCGACAGCGACTGGAGCGAGGCGAGCCGGGGCAAGGCGCCCGATGACGAAGATTCGCGTCCGCAATTGGAGGCCCATCACTGCACCCTGCGCGAGCACCTGATGGAGCAGATGCGCGTGACGGTGCTCGAGTTGCGCGACCGCGCGCTGGTCGAACTGATCATCGACGCGCTCGACGACAATGGCTACCTGGAAGAGTCGCTCGACGACATCCTGGCGCGCCTGCCGGAAGAGCTGGAAATCGACGCCGACGAGATGCGCACGGCCTTGTCCCTGCTGCAAAGTTTCGATCCGCCCGGCGTGGGTGCGCGCAATGCGTCCGAATGCCTGGCGCTGCAAATCAAGCGTTTGCCGCACGTCGCCATGGTGACGCGGCGCATGGCCCTCGTCATCGTGGAAAAGCACCTGGCCTGGTTTGCCCAGCGCGATTTCAACAAGCTGAAAAAAGCCCTCGATTGCGACGAGGAAGACTTGCGTGAAGCGCAGACGGTGATTCGCCAGTGCAATCCGCATCCGGGCGCCGTGTTCGCCTCGGACGTGTCCGATTACGTGGTGCCCGACGTCGTCGTCAAGCGTGCGCGCAATGGCTGGCAAGTCACCCTGAACAACGACGTCATGCCGCGCCTGCGCGTCAACGCCATGTACGCCAACTTGCTCAAGCAGGGCAAGGGCGAGGGCGCCATGGGCGCACAGTTGCAGGAAGCCAAGTGGCTGATCAAGAATATGCGCCAGCGCTTCGACACGATCCTGCGCGTGGCACAGGCGATAGTAGAAAGACAAAAGAACTTTTTCTCGCATGGGGCCGTTGCCATGCGCCCCCTTGTGCTCCGTGAAATAGCTGATACACTGGGTTTACACGAGAGTACTATCTCGCGGGTAACAACTCAAAAGTACATGCTGACCCCGCACGGCATGTTCGAGTTGAAATATTTCTTTGGTAGCCACGTCGCCACCGAAGCGGGGGGCGAAGCATCATCGACGGCGATACGGGCATTGATCGTGCAACTGACAGGAGCAGAAGACCCTAAAAATCCTTTATCCGACAGTAAGATTGCGGACATGCTGGGGGAACAAGGCATGGTGATTGCGCGACGTACTGTTGCCAAATACCGGGAAGCGTTGAAAATTCCGCCAGTGAGCCTGCGTAAGTGTTTGTAAGTTTTTTTCGGTTCCTCTGCGGGCCGGATAGGATGGACCGCACGAACCCGATCATCTTTAGGAGTGTGTATGAATCTCACCATCAGCGGACATCATCTCGAAGTGACACCAGCCATCCGTGAATACGTACAAACGAAGCTGGAGCGCGTGAAACGTCATTTCGATCAAGTTATCGATATCGCCGTGATTCTGACCGTGGATAACCTCAAAGAGAAAGAAAAACGTCAAAAGGCCGAAGTCAACCTGCGTCTGAGTGGCAAAACTGTCTATGTGGAAAGCCTGGCGCATGACCTGTATGCCGCAATCGATATCCTGATCGACAAGCTGGACAGGCAAGTGATGAAATACAAAACCAAAGTGCAAGGGCACGGTAAAGAGGCGATCAAGCATCTGCCAGACAACTCGGAAGAAGAATTAGCCGCCGTCTAAACGGCCTGCGACTTTCAACCGGTTGTGATCAACTAAGGGCGCACATTGCGCCCTTTTTTGCGCCCCTGCCTGTCGAGCGCAATGTTGCCCGTGCAGGCGCTAGAATGTGCCTACTCTCACTTCTTTCATTTTCCCATGAGCGACTTCGTCCAGACCTCCATCCGCAACCGTACCGGGCACATCGTGCTCGACCGTCCGAAAGCCTTCAATTCCCTGTCGCTGGAGATGGTGCGGGCCCTGAGTGCCGTCTTGCTGGCCTGGCGCGACGATCCGCAGGTGGACGCCGTCGTGATCCGTTCCAGCAGCGAAAAAGCCCTGTGCGCCGGCGGCGATATCCGTTTCTTTTACGATGCGGGCCTGGCTACGCCGCAAGGCGGCAGTGCATTGCTGGAAGATTTCTTTACAGAAGAATACGCCTTAAATCATGTCATTCATTTCTACCCGAAACCGTATATCGCCGTGATGGATGGCGTGGTCATGGGCGGCGGCATGGGCGTGGCGCAAGCCGGGCCCGGCAACCGCCTGCGCATCGTCACGGGCCGCACGCGCATGGCCATGCCGGAAGTCAATATCGGCTTGTTCCCGGACGTGGGCGGCAGTTATTTTCTGTCCCGCCTGGCCGGCCAGCTGGGCCTGTACCTGGGCTTGACGGGCTTGACGATCAACGCGGCCGATGCCCTGTACACGGGGCTGGCCGATGTCTACCTGCCCGAGGCGCAGATGGGGGCGCTGCTGGCCCTGTTCGAATCGACGCCGGGCGAGGCCTTGCCGGTGGCCATCAAGGCGCTGGCCGCGCCGTTCCAGGCCGAGGCGGGGGCTTCTGCTTTGGCCACCGCGCGCACGGCGCTGGACCGCCACTTCGGCGCCCCTTCCGTGGCCGCCATCATGGCCTCGCTGGCGCAGGACGACAGCGCGTTCGCAGGCAAGGCCCTGGCGGCCATGCGTTTGCGTTCACCGCTGATGATGTCGGTGACCCTCGAATTGCTGCAGCGCGGTGCCCACCTGGGTGTGGCCGACTGCCTGCGCCTGGAGCGCAGCGTGGTGCGCCACAATTTCGCGCATGGAGAAGTGCTGGAAGGCGTGCGCGCGCTGGTGGTCGACAAGGACAATGCGCCACGTTGGAACCCCGCCAGCCTGGACGAGGTCGATGCAGCCATGGTGGCACGTTTCTTTGCCCCCGTCTGGCCGGCCACGGCGCATCCGCTTTATTATCTGAAGTAACAACGCTGGATAAAACCGTAGCGAGCGGAAGGGAGAGGTGGTTGAGAAGCGGAACTGTGCTTTACGCACAGTGAGCATCGCAGACCACCTATACCGACGCGCAGTAGGTTTTATTGGCGTTCTCTAGCTGCGCTCGCGGTGGCGTAGAACCACGCGCTCGTTCGGCCCGAAATACTGCGCCAGCCGTTCCGCCATGTACACGGAGCGGTGCTGGCCACCCGTGCAACCGAGCGCCACCGTCAGGTAGCTGCGGTTGTCGGATTTGAATGACGGCAACCACTTCTCGATGAAGGCGCGGATGTCGGCCAGCAGTTCCAGCGCGCTCGGCTGCGCGTCGAGGAAGGCGATCACGGGCGCATCGCGTCCGTCGAGCGGACGCAGCGCCAGGTCGTAATAGGGATTCGGCAAGGCCCGCACGTCGAAGACGAAATCGGCGTCCAGCGGCACGCCCAGTTTGAAGGCGAACGATTCGAAGAACAAGGTCAGCGGCGCGCGTTCGGAGGCGACGATATCCTTGATCCAGGCACGCAATTTGTTCGCGCTCAGTTCCGAGGTATCGATCACATGGCCCAATTGCTCGATGGCCGACAGGCGTTCGCGTTCTTCCGAGATACATTCGATCAGGGTGCGGCGGCTGGCGGGGTTCTGGTTCGGCCGCAATTCGTGCGACAGCGGATGGCTGCGCCGCGTTTCCGAGAAGCGCGCCACCAGCGAATGCGTGGTGGCCGTGAGGAACATCACCTTGACGTCGTGCCCCTGGTCGCGCAGCAGGGCCACATTGTGCGGCAGGCTGGCCAGCGACTCGGCGCTGCGCGCATCGACGGCGACGGCCAGTTGCGGTGTGCCTTCGTCGAGCAAGGTTTGCACCAGGCTGGGCAGCAAGGCCGGTGGCAGGTTGTCGACACAATAGTAGCCGGTATCTTCCAGCACATTGAGCGCGACGGATTTACCGGAGCCGGATATTCCGGTGATAAGGACGATATGCATACGCCGATCATACAATAAAGATCGGCACTGCGCTCCCGAGGCAATGATCTTTACAAATGATTGCAATTTAGACTGTGGTATTTCTTTGCTGCACACGTCAACAATGTTGTCGGATTACGCGGGGCGTTGCCCCGCTAATCCGACCTACGTTGTTAATCGCCACTCATGGCGAGTCGTTGCCGCTCCATGAACTCCTGCAAGGTATCGATGCCGCGCAGCTGCAAAATGGTGTTGCGCACTGCCGCTTCCAGCAGCACGGCGATGTTGCGGCCGGCGGCGACGGGGATGACGACCTTGCGCACGGGCAAGCCGAGCACGTCTTCCGTGGGGAACAGGAAGGGCAGGCGCTCGACTTCCTCTTCCAGCGCGTTGCGGCGCACCAGGTGCACGATCAGTTTCAAGCGCATCTTGCGGCGCACGGCCGTTTCGCCAAAGATGGCCTTGATGTCGAGCAAGCCCAGGCCCCGCACTTCCAGCAGGTTTTGCAGCAGGGGCGGGCAGCGGCCTTCGATCATGTTGGGCGCGATACGCGAGAATTCGACGGCGTCATCGGCCACCAGGCCGTGACTGCGCGAAATCAGTTCCAGGCCCAGCTCGCTCTTGCCTAGCCCCGAATCGCCCGTGATCAGCACGCCCACGCCCAGCACGTCCATGAACACGCCATGCATGATGATGCGCTGCGCCAGCTTTTTGGACAGGTAGACGCGCAGGAAGTCGATCACTTGCGCGGCCGGCAGCGGGGTCGAGAACAGGGGGATGTTTTGCTCGTCGCAGATGGCGAGGATGTCGGGCGGGGTTTCCAGTCCTTGCGCGATGATCAGCGCGGGTGGGCCGCCGGCGATCAGTTCACCGATCACATGGGTGCGCGTGTTGACCTTCAGGCGCTGATAATAATTGATTTCCTGGTGGCCGAAGACCTGGATGCGGCCCGGATGGATCAGGTTCAAGTGGCCCACCTGGTCGGCGGCCGACGAGACATCGCCCGAGATCAGGCGCTCGCCGCCGGGGAAACCGGCGAACCAGCCCAGTTGCAGACTTTCACGATTATCGTCGTACAGGCGTTGTATCGTCAGCGGCGTTTGCAACATGGCAGTCTTCTTCAGGAGTGGAGGAATACCTGAAGTTTAACCCGTCGCTTGCAGACTGGGTTGCCAATTGACGATGCGCGAATGCACGGATTTCGGTTCCGGATCCGTGGCCAGCGCCGTGCGGAAGGCATCGTCGGAAAACATTTCAGCGATTTCCGACAAAATTTCCAGATGTTGCTGGGTGACATGATCGGGAATCAGCAGGAAAAACAGCAGATTGACGGGCTTGCCATCGGGCGACTCGAACGGAATCGGCTCGGCCAGACGCACGAAGGCGCCCAGCGGCGCTTTCAGGGTCTTGCTGCCTTTGACCCTGCCATGCGGCACGGCTACGCCATGGCCCAGGCCTGTCGAGCCCAGGCGTTCGCGGGCAAACAGATTGTCCGAAACGGTAGAGCGGGCGATGCCGTAATTGTTTTCGAAGATCAGGCCGGCTTGCTCGAAGGCGCGCTTTTTACTGGACACTTCCAGGTCCAGCAGGACGTTTTCGAGAGATAATATTTTGCTAAGATTAGTCATGACACTCAATGAAATGGTGCAATGCGCAGAGGGCTTGCGAGCCGAATTATAGGCCTGTTTCCGCGGCCTGTAACGCCAATTCTCAACAGTATACGCGCGCTGCGGGCGCAGTGGGCGCGACAGCCCATGTCGCCATCATTTTAGCAAAAAAATAACATCGGGGTGTAGCGGCTATTTCTTGATTAAAAACACGCGGCGAACAGATTTTTCCGCCGCCGAATGCCGATTTTCCGATTTTTCAGCGTCTTTGACATGCTCTGAGGCACTACTGCAACGTTGTTTTAAAACACAGCCAACATTCCTGTTGGCATGATTTCAAGGTATTGCGCAAGGTTATTGGCGCGCATTGCGCAGATTGCCCGGCATCGTGCCCGTGCTGTAGTTGCTGCGCCACGGATTGATATCGAGCCCGCCGCGGCGCGTATAGCGCGCATACACGGACAGTTTTTGCGGCTTGCACTGGCGCAAGATATCGACAAAGATGCGCTCCACGCATTGCTCGTGGAATTCGTTGTGCTCGCGGAAACCGATCAGATAGCGCAGCAGGCTTTCCTGGTCGATCTGCGGTCCCGCATACGCGATCTGCACGCTGCCCCAGTCAGGCTGGCCCGTCACCAGGCAATTCGATTTGAGCAAGTGCGAGACGAGTTTTTCTTCCACCGGTGCTTCATCGAGTGCCGCCTGCAACAGCAGCGGCGAGGGCGTGTATTGCGTGATTTCCAGGTCCAGGCGGTCGAGCAGCACGCCGTCGAATTCACCCATTTTCAGCTTGCCGAAATCTTCCTGCAAGGTCAGTTCCACTTGCACGGGCGCGCCAAAACCGTTCGACAGATCCTGTTTGAGCAGGGCCAGCAGCGCATCCGGGTTGTCCAGTTTGGTCTGGTTGAACGAGTTCAGGTACAGCTTGAACGATTTCGATTCGATGATGTTGGGCGAATCGGCCGGCGCGCTGACCTTGGCAATGGCCACCTGCGGCTTGCCGCGCTGGTTCAGCCACGACAGTTCATACGCATTCCAGATGTCGAGGCCAAAGAAGGGCAAGGTGCCGCGCAGTTCCAGCTCGTCGCGCTTGCCCTGGCGCGGAATCGGAAACAGCAGTTCCGGCGCGTAATCGCTGCGGTAGGCGGAGCTTTTGCCCAGGGGAGACAGTTCGGCGAGGTCGTTGGTGGTGGTCATGGTCGTGTGGCGTAGTTCGGTCAAGGACGCATGGTAGCCTATTTCAACCCAACGGCGACGACTGGGGTCGTACCCTGCAGGGTACGACCCCAGTATTTGCAGTTGGGCTTATTGCCCCAGGAACAGCTTATACACAGGATTGCTGCTCTCATCCCAGTAACGATAGCCGAGCGTATCGAGGAAACGGGCGAATTCTCCCATTTCATCGGGCGGCACTTGCAGGCCCACCAGGATGCGGCCCACGTCGCCGCCCTGGCTGCGGTAATGACACAGGGAAATATTCCAGTTTGGCGCCATGCTGTCGAGGAAGCGCATCAGCGCGCCGGGGCGCTCGGGGAATTCAAAGCGGTACAGCAGCTCGTCCTGGGCCAGGCGGCTCTTGCCACCGACCAGGTGGCGGATGTGCGACTTGGCCAGCTCGTCGTGGGTCAAGTCCAGCGTCTTGAATTCATGCTCTTCGAATTTCTTCGCCATCGCCCCGGATTCATGCCGGTCGGCAATCTGGATGCCGACGAATACGTGCGCGGCTTTTTCATCGCTGATGCGGTAGTTAAATTCCGTCACGTTGCGCGCGCCGATGAGCGAGCAGAAGCGCTTGAAGCTGCCCCGCTGTTCGCGCATGGTGACGGCAAACACGGCTTCGCGGAACTCGCCCAGCTCGGCTCGCTCGGCAACGAAGCGCAGGCGGTCGAAATTCATGTTGGCGCCGCAGGCGATGGTGACCAGCGTCTGGTTGACGATGGGGTGCTTGCTCAGGCTGGCCCGCTCCACGTAGGCCTTGGCGCCCGCGATGGCCAGCGCGCCGGCCGGTTCCAGAATGGAGCGCGTATCCGTAAACACATCCTTGATGGCGGCGCAGATGGCGTCCGTGTCGACGATGATGATGTCATCGACATATTGCTGCGCCAGGCGGAATGTTTCCTCGCCCACCAGACGCACGGCCGTGCCGTCCGAAAACAGGCCCACGTCGGGCAGGGTCACGCGTTCGCCCGCTTTCAGCGAGCGCGCCATGGCGTCCGAATCGACCGTTTGCACGCCGATGATCTTGATGTCGGGGCGAATCTGTTTCACGTAGGCAGCCACGCCGGCGATCAGGCCGCCGCCGCCGATGGCGACGAAGATGGCGTGGATGGGACCGGAATGCTGGCGCAGGATTTCCATGCCGATCGTGCCCTGGCCGGCGATCACGTCCGGATCGTCGAACGGGTGCACGAAGGTCAGCTTCTGTTCTTTTTCCAGGGTCAGCGCGTGGTTGTAGGCGTCCGTGTAGGACTCGCCGTGCAGCACGATTTCCACATGCACGCCGCCGCGCGCCTTGACGGCGTCAATCTTGACGGGGGGCGTGGTGGTGGGCATGACGATGACGGCGCGGCAGCCCATGCGCGCGGCCGACAGGGCCACGCCCTGGGCATGGTTGCCGGCCGAAGCGCAAATGACGCCGCGCTTGCGTTCCGCATCGCTGAGCTGGGCCATCTTGTTGTAGGCGCCGCGAATCTTGAAGCTGAACACGCTTTGCATGTCTTCGCGCTTGAAGTAAATCTGGTTGTTCAGGCGCTGCGACAGGGCAGGGGCCAGTTCCAGCGGCGTTTCGGTGGCGACGTCATAGACGCGGGCGGTCAGGATTTTCTTGAGGTAGTCGATGTTCATAGTCTGCTAGCAAGTGATTCTGGGCCAGAAAGGTACTGGAGCGTGTCGGTCGATAGCGGCGGCGCCGCGGCGGATAGCCTGGCGACAAATAATGCTCTGTGGAACTGCGGGCGGGTGTGCCTTTGCCGGCTGGCGCGATGTGTGCGGCGCCCAGGCTGCTCTTCATTATAATGGAGAGCCATACTGCATCGCGAAGTGTTCCATGATCGAATCCGCAATCGCCTGGCTGCTGCAGCTGATCGCAGCACCGGAAGTCGGTCTGACATCGGTCTTTCTGATCAGCTTTATTTCCGCCACCTTGTTGCCGCTCGGCTCGGAGCCGGCCGTGTTTGCCGTCATCAAGGCCAATCCCGCACTGTTCTGGGCCGCCATCGGCGTCGCCACCCTGGGCAATACCCTGGGCGGCATGGTCGACTACTGGATGGGCTACCGGGCCAAGCAGGCGTTCGCCAAGGAGCGCGACACGCGCTGGTTCCGCTGGCTGGCCCGTTATGGCGCCAAGACCATGCTGCTGGCCTGGCTGCCCCTTGTGGGCGACCCGCTGTGCACGCTGGCGGGCTGGCTCAAGCTGCCGTTCTGGCCCAGCGTGGCCTACATGGCCATCGGCAAGTGCGCACGCTACCTGAGCATGACGGCTTTGCTGCTGTACGTACCCGATGGCGTATGGCACCGGATCGGACAAATGCTGGCGTAAACGGCACGCAAACGGGCGGAATGCAACGCCTGTTTGCCCTATTTTTGGGCAGTTCGATAGTTTGCAGTAGAGTCCGATTCTTGGCATTTTTGCGTCAAAAAATCATGGAAACTGGTTTTTTATTCATGCAAAAGTGGGCTTTTCCATATTTGCTATGGTAGCCGATGAGGTGCTTAAACCTTAGGCGGCCTAAGGCTGTTCCGGCATGGTGCGGCGCAATAAGATAAAATGATCCTTTAGGGTCCAGTCCACATCGTCACCACATTCCATGAACGCTCCCGCACATATCCAAGCTTTACTGGCAGAAACGCCGAATGGTCCCGCAGCAAGCCGCCTGCGCGAAATCCCGTATAACTACACGTCGTTTTCCGATCGCGAGATCGTCATACGCCTGTTGGGGGAGGACTCCTGGCGCCTGCTCGACGAGCTGCGCGGCGCCCGCCAGACGGGCCGTTCGGCCCGCATGCTGTACGAGGTGCTGGGCGACATCTGGGTGGTGCGCCGCAACCCCTACCTGCAGGATGACTTGCTGGACAACCCGAAGCGCCGCCAGGGCTTGATCGACGCCTTGCATCACCGTCTGGCCGAAGTCGACAAGCGCCGCCTGGGCATCGATGCGGCCGGCGGCGACGTCGCGGCCAGTGGCGAAGCGCCGGAAGTGGCCAAGGCGCGCAGCGCCAACGTGGAACTGCTGCTGAAAGCGGCCAGCAAGGCCGTGGCCGACTTCGGCGACGAATTCCGCAAGACCTATGACTTGCGCAAGCGCACGGTCAAGGTGCTGGGCCGCTATACGGAAAAGCACAATGTGCGCTTCGACGGCATGACGCGCGTGTCGCACGTGACGGACGCCACCGACTGGCGCGTCGAATACCCGTTCGTCGTGCTCACGCCCGACACGGAAGAGGAAATGGCCGGTCTGGTAAAGGGCTGTATCGAGCTGGGGCTGACCATCATCCCGCGCGGCGGCGGCACCGGCTACACGGGCGGCGCGATTCCCTTGACGCCGATGTCGGCTGTCATCAACACGGAAAAGCTCATCACCCTGGGCGCCGTGGAAATGACGGTCTTGCCGGGATTGAGCCACGAATACGCGACGATCCATTCGGGCGCGGGCGTGATCACGAATAAAGTGTCGGAAGCGGCTGAAAAGGCCGGCTTCGTGTTCGCCGTTGACCCGACCTCGGCGCACGCTTCGTGTATCGGCGGCAACGTCGCCATGAATGCGGGCGGCAAGAAGGCCGTGCTGTGGGGCACGGCGCTGGACAACCTGGCTTCGTGGCGCATGGTCGACCCGAATGGCGATTGGCTCGATGTCACGCGCCTCGACCATAACCTGGGCAAGATCCACGATATCGCACTGGCACGTTTCCAGCTGGAATGGCGTCACCCGAGCACGCGCGACGCGACGAAACCGAACGCGCCGTTCAAGACGGAAATCCTGGAAATTCCTGGCCGCAAGTTCCGTAAAGAGGGCCTGGGCAAGGACGTGACGGACAAATTCCTCGCCGGCTTGCCGGGCATCCAGAAAGAAGGCTGCGACGGCCTGATCACGTCGGCGCGCTGGATCTTGCACAAGATGCCGAAATTCGCCCGTACCGTCTGCCTGGAATTCTTTGGCCAGGCGCGCGATGCGATCCCGTCGATCGTGGAAATCAAGGATTACCTCGATGGCTTGCCGGCCAAGGGCGAGCAATACACGACCATCCGCCTGGCGGGCCTGGAACACCTGGACGAGCGCTACCTGCGCGCCGTCGGCTACGCCACCAAGTCGAAGCGGGGTGTGCTGCCGAAGATGGCCCTGTTTGGCGACATCGTCGGCGACGATGAAAATGCCGTCGCGCAAGCGGCGTCGGAAGTGGTGCGCATCGCCAACACCCGCGTGGGCGAAGGCTTTGTGGCCGTCAGCCCGGAAGCGCGCAAAAAGTTCTGGCTCGACCGCGCCCGCACGGCAGCGATCGCCAAGCACACGAATGCGTTCAAGATCAATGAAGACGTGGTGATTCCCCTGAATCGCATGGGCGAATACACGGATGGCATCGAGCGCATCAATATCGAGCTGTCGATCAAGAACAAGCTGCAACTGGCCGATGCCCTGAGTGAATTCTTTGCCAAGGGTAACTTGCCAATTGGCAAGAGCGACGACGCCTCGGACGACCGCGTCGATGACGCGGAAATGCTGGGCGACCGTGCCGAGCAGGCGCAGCAGTTGCTGGCGCAAGTCACGGCACGCTGGACCTGTCTGCTGGCCCAGCTGGACCGTCCGCTGGCCGATGTAAAGGGCGAACTGGGCGAGCTGGGCATGGAGCGCTTGCTGCCCGTCTTCGATGCACGCCTGGAAACACAGCCGGACGCCACCCTGTTCGACGTGGTGCAGGACCGCACCGTGCGCATCACCTGGAAGCAAGAAATCCGCGCCCAGCTGCGCCAGATCTTCAATGGCGCCGCCTTCAAACTGATCCTTGACGAGGCGACGGCGATTCACGCGCGCATCCTGCGTAGCCGCGTATTCGTCGCGCTGCACATGCATGCGGGCGACGGCAACGTGCATACGAACTTGCCCGTCAACTCGGACAATTACGACATGCTGCAAGATGCCCACGCCGCCGTGGGCCGCATCATGATCCTGGCCCGCTCGCTCAATGGCGTCATTTCGGGCGAACACGGTATCGGCATCACCAAGCTGGAATTTTTGACGGAAGAAGAAATCGGCGAGTTCCGCAGCTACAAGCAGCGCATCGATCCGGAAGGCCGTTTCAACAAAGGCAAATTGCTGAACCTGCCGGGCATGGGCGCCGACTTGCGCAATGCCTACACGCCATCGTTCGGCCTGATGGGCCATGAGTCGCTGATCATGCAGCAAAGCGACATCGGCGCCATCGCCGACAGCGTCAAGGATTGCTTGCGCTGCGGTAAATGCAAACCCGTGTGCGCAACCCACGTGCCGCGCGCCAATTTGCTGTACTCGCCGCGCGACAAGATCCTGGCGACGTCGTCCCTGATCGAAGCCTTCCTGTACGAAGAGCAGACGCGGCGCGGTATTTCCATCAAGCATTGGGAAGAGTTCGAAGACGTGGCCGACCACTGCACGGTGTGCCATAAATGCGTCACGCCCTGTCCCGTCAACATCGACTTCGGCGACGTGTCGATGAACATGCGTAACTTGCTGCGCAAGATGGACAAGAAAAGCTTCAATCCGGGCACCAAGGCGACGATGCTGTTCCTCAACGCCACCGATCCCGTGACCATCAATGCCACGCGCAAGGTCATGATCGACTGGGGCTACAAGGCGCAGCGCCTGGGCCACGATTTATTGAAGAAATTTGCCAAGAAGCAAACCAAGGCGCCGCCGCCATCGACTGGCAAGCCACCGGTCAAGGCGCAGGTGATTCACTTCATCAACAAAAAAATGCCGGGCAACTTGCCGAAGAAAACGGCACGCGCGTTGCTCGACATCGAAGACGATAAAGTCATTCCGATCATCCGCAATCCGAAGACGACCACGGCCGATACGGAAGCCGTGTTCTACTTCCCCGGTTGCGGTTCGGAGCGCTTGTTCTCGCAAGTGGGCCTGGCGACGCAAGCGATGCTGTGGGAAGTGGGCGTGCAGACGGTCTTGCCGCCGGGCTACCTGTGCTGCGGTTATCCGCAGCGGGGCGCCGGTGAGTTCGACAAGGCCGAGAAGATGATGACGGACAACCGCGTCCTGTTCCATCGCATGGCCAACACGCTCAATTACCTCGACATCAAGACGGTGCTCGTCTCGTGCGGCACCTGCTATGACCAGCTGGCAACCTACCAGTTTGAAAAGATTTTCCCGGGCTGCCGCATCATGGATATCCATGAGTATTTGCTGGAGAAAAACGTCAAGCTGGAAGGCGTCAACGGCACGCGCTATATGTACCACGAGCCATGCCACAATCCGATGAAGTTGCAGGAATCGGGCAAGACCATCAATTCCCTGATCAGCACGGTAGACAACGTGAAGATCGAGAAAAATGATCGTTGCTGCGGCGAATCGGGCTCGCTGGCCGTCACGCGCCCCGACATTTCCACGCAAGTGCGTTTCCGCAAGGAAGAAGAGATGGTCAAGGGCGCCGACAAGCTGCGCGGCGATGGCTTCACGGGTGACGTGAAAATCCTCACCAGCTGCCCGTCGTGCCTGCAAGGCTTGTCGCGCTACAATGATGATTCGGGCACGACGGCCGACTACATCGTCGTCGAGATCGCCAAACACTTGCTGGGAGAGAACTGGATGCCCGATTACGTGAAACGCGCCAATGACGGCGGTATCGAACGGGTGCTGGTGTAATGTCCACGCCTTGCGATCTGTGTCAGTTGCTGGACGGCTACGCCAACAAGCAGGGTCTGGAGACTTTGCTGTGGCGCAGCGAGCGCTTGTCCGTGGTGGCCGTCGACGACGCCGCCTATCCCGGCTTTTGCCGCGTGATCTGGAACAAGCACGTGAAGGAAATGACGGACTTGACGCCCGGTGAGCGCAACTACGTCATGGAAGTCGTGTGGCAAGTCGAGCTGGCCGTGCGTGAAGTGATGCAGCCGGAAAAGGTCAATCTGGCCAGTTTCGGCAACATGACGCCGCATGTGCACTGGCACGTGATTCCCCGCTACCGCGACGATGCGCATTTCCCGAACCCCAGCTGGGCAGTCGTGCAGCGCGAAACGGCGCCGGAAGTACTGGCCACCCGCCGCGCCTTGCTGCCGGCACTGCGCGCCGCCATCATTCAACGTTTATCCGCATAAAGTATCGTCATGACTGAAAAAACAGCAACACCCCAACCGACCGGCTTGACCGTGCACAACCAGTCGCGCGTGCTCGACGTGGCTTTCGACGATGGCAGCACATTTGCGTTGCCGTTCGAATATCTGCGCGTGTATTCGCCGTCGGCCGAAGTGCAGGGTCATGGCAAGGGCCAGGAAACCTTGCAATTAGGCAAGCGCCTGGTCGGCATCACGGGTCTGGAGCCTGTCGGCAACTACGCCGTGCAACCGACCTTCAGCGATGGCCACAATTCCGGCCTGTACACCTGGGCTTATCTGTACAAGCTGGGCGCGCAGCAAGCGACCCTGTGGCAGGATTACCTGGACCGCCTGACGGCAGCCGGCTACCCCGGTGACAGCGGCCGCGACGCCAAGGCCGACATGACGGTCAAGCAATCTTCCGGCCATGTTCATGGACCCAGTTGCGGGCACAAACACTAAGGTGAAAAAATAATGCGGTAATCTTGTCGGATTGCCGCATATCCATTCGTCGTATGAATGCCCGCGCTTGCGGGCATTTTTCTTTTGGAGAAGAGACTATGGAATACCTGATCCTGATCTACGCCGATGAATCCCGCTATGAAACGATGCCGGAAGGACAGATGGCCGGCCTGATGGCCGATTTTGCCAGTTACACGCAGGACCTGGAGGCGGCGGGCGTGCTGCGCGGCGGCGCGGAGCTGGCGCCCGTGCGCAGCGCCACCTGCGTGCGTGTGCACAATGGCAAGCCTGTCATCACGGATGGGCCGTTCGCGGAAACCAAGGAGCAACTGGGCGGATATTACCTGCTGGACTGCGCCCACCTGGACGAGGCGCTGGCTTGGGCCGGGCGTTGCCCGGCAGCCTCGCTGGGCACCATCGAAGTGCGGCCTGTCACGGCATAACCATGGCCGGCGACGCCCTGTCGGCCGTCGAGCACGTCTTTCGCCAGGAACGGGGCAGGGTACTGGCCGGCCTGATGCGGCGCTTTGGCGACCTGGGCCTGGCGGAAGATGTGTTACAGGAAGCGTGCCGCAAGGCGCTGGAGCTGTGGCCGCGCACGGGCATCCCCGATCATCCCGTCGCCTGGCTCAGTGCCGTGGCGCGCAACGCGGGCCTCGATCAGGTGCGCCGCGCGGGCAAGAGCATCATCATGGATGCCGAGCTCATCCTGTCGAGTCTGCCGGCATCCGCGATGGAAGAAACACACGCCATCGAAGACGACCGCCTGCGCCTGCTGTTCATCTGCTGCCATCCCGCGCTGGCGCCCGAGGCGCAGGTGGCGCTGGCCCTGCGCACCCTGTGTGGCCTATCCACGGCCGAGATCGCGTGCGCCTTCGGCGTGGCGGAAGCGGCCCTGTCGCAGCGGCTATTGCGTGCCAAACGCAAGATCGCCGAAGCGCGCATCCCCTTCGAATTGCCGCCAGCGCAAGACTGGCCGCCACGACTGGCGCAAGTGCTGCACGTGATTTACCTGGTGTTCAGCGAAGGCTATTGCGCCAGCGGCGGCGATACCCTGCTGCGCGCCGACCTGTGCACGGAGGCGCTGCGGCTGGGACGGCTGCTCGACAGCCTGCAGCCGGGCCAGCCGGAAGTGCAGGGCTTATTGGCCTTGATGCTGCTGCAGGCGTCGCGCGGCCTGGCCCGCCTGTCGCCCGAGGGGTATTTGTTGACCCTGGAAGAGCAGGAGCGGCGCCTGTGGCAGGGGGACTTGATTGCCGAGGGACTGGCGCTGCTGGCGCTGGCCTTGCCGGCGCGCGCACCGGGGCCATACCAGCTGCAGGCGGCGATTGCCGCCTTGCACGCCCAAGCGCCCACGGCCAGCCAGACGGACTGGCGTCAGATCAGCGCCCTGTATGGCGCCTTGCTGCGGCACAAGCCGGAACCCTTGATCTTGCTCAATGCGGTGATCGCCTGCGCCATGGCGCATGGCGCCGCACACGGCCTGGCGTGGCTCGATCGCCTGGAAGCCGTGCCCAGCCTTGCCAACTCGCATTATCTGCATGCGGCCCGGGCCGACTTGCTGCGCCGCCAGGGTGACCGCTCAGGTGCGCTGGCGGCGTATGCACAGGCGGCAATGCTTGCTTCAAATGCAGTGGAAAGGCAATACCTTCTCCGGCGTCAGGGGGAAATGCGCCTGCCGCTTGTATAATGCGTGCAAGTTCAAACAGACTGCCTACCATGACCAATACGACCCATTTCGGATACAAAACAGTTGCAGAAGACGACAAAGTGCGCGAAGTCGCCAAGGTGTTCCATTCCGTCGCTGCCAAATACGACGTGATGAACGACTTGATGTCGGGCGGGCTGCACCGTCTGTGGAAGACGTTCACCATTGCCAACGCGGGCGTGCGCCCCGGCTTCAAGGTGCTCGACATCGCCGGCGGCACGGGCGACCTGTCGAAGGCGTTCGCCAGGCAGGCGGGTCCCACGGGCGAAGTCTGGTTGACCGATATCAATGAATCGATGTTGCGCGTGGGCCGCGACCGCCTCTTGAATCGCGGCTTGCTCACCCCCACCTTGTTGTGTGACGCGGAAAAACTGCCGTTCCCCGATAACTATTTTGACCGCGTCAGCGTGGCCTTTGGCCTGCGCAACATGACGCACAAGGATGTGGCGCTGGCCGAAATGCGCCGCGTGCTGAAGCCGGGCGGCAAGCTGCTGGTGCTGGAGTTTTCCAAGGTGGCAGCACCGCTGCAAAAGCCGTATGACCTGTATTCGTTTTCGGTCTTGCCGTGGTTCGGACAGAAAATCGCCGGCGACGCGGAAAGCTATCGCTACCTGGCCGAATCGATCCGCATGCACCCGGACCAGGAAACGCTGAAGACCATGATGGAAACGGCGGGCCTGGAACGTGTGCAGTACTACAATTTGACGGCAGGCATTGCCGCTTTGCATACCGGTATCAAGATGTAATGCATCAACGTTGGTGATTTTAGGAGATGGAATGAAATTGAAGAAATTTATGGTCGGCATGATGCTGGCCGCGACCACGGTATCCATGCTGGGCGAGGCGCTGGCCCGTCCCATGGGTGGTGGCCGTTCGTTTGGCCGCCAGTCGCAAAACGTGGGCCGCCAGGCGCCCGCACCGGCGCCGACCCCGGCACCGGCTGCCGCGCCACGCCAGGCGCAACCTGCGCCAGCCCCGGCGCCGGCACCTGCCGCCAAGGCACCGAGCCGCTGGAAGGGCTTGCTGGGCGGCGCACTGCTGGGCCTGGGCCTGGGCGCGCTGCTGTCGCATTTCGGCCTGGGCGGCGCCCTGGCCAGCATGATCAGTACCCTGCTGATGGTGGCCTTGCTGGCCGGCGTGGCCTACTTCATCTACCGCATGGTGCGCGGCAAGCGCGACAGCAACACCAGCGGCAATGCGCCGTTCGCGGGTTTTGGCGGCAACCAGCCTGCACCGGCCGGCAACGTGCCCGACATCGGTTCGCGCATTCCACCGCTGCCGCCGCTGCAGCCCGTCTCGTCCGGCGTCGGCCTGGACAAACCGGCGCCGGTTGCCGCGCCATGGGGCGTGCCAAGCGACTTCGACAAGGAAGCCTTCCTGCGCCACGCGAAAAGCAATTTCATTCGCCTGCAAGCGGCCTGGGACAAGGCCGACGTCAACGATATCCGTGAATTCACGTCGCCGGAAGTGTATGGGGAACTGCGCATGCAAATCCAGGAACGGGGCGCGCAACCGGACTTTACCGATGTCGTCACCATCGATGCCGAACTGCTCGGTATCGAGACGAGCGTCAACGACTACCTGGCCAGCGTGAAGTTTACGGGCCTGATCCGTTCGGCGCCGGGCGCGGCAGCCGAGCCGTTCGCGGAAGTGTGGAATATGTCGAAACCCGTCAGCGGCAACAGCGGCTGGGTCTTGGCAGGCATCCAGCAATTGAATTAATTGTCAAAACTTGCTGAATAATGGCTTAAGTTCATGCGCAATGCATGATGCTTGACAGATATTTCCTGCTGAACTGGTAAGATCGAAACCGCCCACGTTGTTTTACGGGCGGTTTTTTCTTTTTAGGGGCGCGCGCGGCGCGCAGTATATAGATGGCACCACTTTCCGATCTCTCCCTGATGACGCCCGTCATCGCGACCATCAACCATTTGCTGGCGCAAGAGCCGTGGGCGCGCCAGCAACTGGCCGTGCACGCCGGCAAGCTGGCCTGCATCGACACGGGCGCCGTAGCCTTGCGCCTGGGCGTCGACAGCGCCGGCATGCTGGCAGCGGCGCCGGCCGATATGCCGGCCAATGTCACCATCCGCGTCAAATTGTCCGATGTGCCGCTGATCCTGCAAAACCGCGAGCGGGCGTTTTCGTATGTAAAAATCGAAGGCGATGCCGAGTTTGCCAATGCGATTTCGCAATTGAGCAAGGGTTTGCGCTGGGAAGCCGAGCACGACCTGGAAAAGGTAGTCGGTCCCATGCTGGCTACGCGCCTTGTTTCCGGCGCGAAAGATGCCGCCGCCTTTGTGCGCACGGGCCAGCAAAAGCTGGCGGAAAACGTGGCCGAATATTTTCTCGACGAGCAGCCGATGCTGATCCGTCCTGCTACCCTGCAAGAGTATTCCGCTGGCGTGACGCGCGTGCGCGATGATGTCGAACGCCTGGCCAAGCGCCTTGCCCGGCTGGAAAAGGCGGCCGCCGCCGTCCAGCCGCAGTCCTCCTCACCGGATTTGTCTACATGATATTGAAATTCCTGCGCCTGTTTAAAATCATCCGTGTTTCCATCAAGTACGGTCTGGATGAGATAGCGATTTCTGGTCTGCAAGTTCCCCGCACCGCCAAATTGATCGACACCCTGATTTTCTGGCGCGACCTGTCGTCGCCACGGGGCATGCGCCTGCGCCTGGCGCTGGAAGAGCTGGGCCCGATTTTCGTGAAATTCGGCCAGGTGCTGTCGACCCGGCGCGATCTGATGCCGCTCGACATCGCCGAAGAACTGGCGCGCCTGCAAGACCGCGTGCCGCCGTTCGATTCCGACCTGGCCATCGCACAGATCGTCAAGTCGCTGGGCGCGCACCCGGATCAACTGTTTGCCCACTTCGAGCGCGAGCCGGTGGCGTCCGCCTCGATTGCCCAGGTGCACTTCGCCACCCTGAAAGATGGCCGTGAAGTGGCCGTGAAGGTCTTGCGTCCAGGCATGAAAAAGCTGATCGACGAAGACGTGGCCCTGATGCACATCGCGGCCGACTGGACCAGCCGCCTGTGGGCCGACAGCAAGCGCCTGAAACCCAAGGAAGTGGTGGGCGAGTTCGACAAATACCTGCACGACGAGCTGGACCTGATGCGCGAAGCGGCCAACGCCAGCCAGCTGCGCCGTAACTTCGCCAATTCGAACTTGCTGCTGGTGCCGGAAATGCACTGGGATTATTGCTCCAGCAGCGTCATCGTCATGGAACGCATGGTGGGCATTCCCGTGTCGCAGATCGACCGCCTGGTGGCGGCCGGCGTGGATTTGCGCAAGCTCTCCAGCGATGGCGTGGAGATTTTCTTCACGCAAGTGTTCCGCGACGGTTTTTTCCATGCGGATATGCATCCAGGCAATATTCTCGTGTCGATCGCGCCCGAATCGTTCGGCCGCTACATCGCGCTGGACTTCGGCATCGTGGGCACGTTGAACGATTACGACAAGGACTATCTGTCGCAAAACTTCCTCGCCTTCTTCCGCCGTGACTACAAGCGCGTGGCCGAGGCGCACATCGAATCGGGCTGGGCGCCGAAAGACACGCGAGTCGATGAACTGGAAGCGGCCGTGCGCGCCTGCTGCGAGCCGATCTTCGACCGTCCGCTGAAAGATATCTCGTTCGGCCAGGTCTTGCTGCGGCTGTTCCAGACCTCGCGCCGCTTCAACGTGGAAGTGCAGCCGCAACTGGTGCTGTTGCAAAAGACCCTGCTCAATATCGAAGGCCTGGGCCGCCAGCTCGATCCGGAACTGGACCTGTGGCAAACGGCCAAGCCGTATCTGGAAAAATGGATGAGCAACCAGGTGGGGCCGCAAGGCTTCATGGAGCGCCTGCGCGCCGAGGCGCCCCGCTATGCGCACATCTTCCCGCAACTGCCGCGCTTGCTGCACCAGGCCTTGACGGTGCATGGCGAACCGCGCGAAAACGATGTGGAATTGATGAAAACCTTGCTGGCGGAGCAACGCCAGACGAATCGATTGCTGAGTTTTATCGTGTACTTCGTGGGTGCCTTCGCGCTCGGCGCGCTGGGTTTGCAAGTGTTCATGCGCTGGCATCAACTGCCGTTGTAACTGGATCAGGACGTAAGTGATGGCTAACTTCCATAACCGCGATCCGCTCTCGCCGGCCTTCTGGGACGAGCGTTTCGAGAAGCAATTCACGCCCTGGGACCAGGGCGGCGTGCCTGCGCGTTTGCGCCGCTTCGTTGCCGACAGTCCGGCGCCGCTGCGCTGCCTGATTCCCGGCTGCGGCTCGGCGTATGAACTGGTCTTCATGCTCGATCACGGCTGGGATGCCACGGCCATCGACTTTTCGCCGGCTGCCGTGGCCGCCGCGCGCGCCGTCGTCGGCGCGCGGGCAGGGCAGGTGGTGCAAGCCGATTTCTTCGCCTGGCAGCCAGCAGCGCCGCTGGACCTGATCTATGAGCGAGCGTTCCTGTGCGCCATGCCACGCGCCATGTGGCCGCAAGTGGCGGCGCGCTGGGCGCAATTGCTGGCGCCGGGCGCCATGCTGGCCGGTTACTTTTTCTTTGACGACAATGCCAAGGGACCGCCGTTCGGCATGTCGCGTGAGCAATTGCAGGCCTTGCTGGCGCCGCATTTCGACTGCCTGGCCGATGAGGCCGTCGATGATTCCATCGCCGTCTTCGCGGGCAAGGAACGCTGGATGCGCTGGCGCCGCCGGGCGGACTGAGGCGGCAACGGTCGCGGCCGGGCATTTTCCGCTGGGAATGGCGGAAAAGCTTTATAATTCAGGGTTTTTGATGATTTTCTCGGAGTAGAGATGCCGATTTATGCTTACCGTTGTGACGAGTGTGGTTTTGCCAAGGACGTCTTGCAAAAGATCTCCGATCCAGTACTGACGGTGTGCCTGTCGTGCGGCAAGCCCAGTTTCAAGAAACAATTGACGGCCGCCGGTTTCCAATTGAAGGGCACTGGCTGGTACGCGACCGATTTCCGCGGCGGCACGGCGCCCACCACGGCCATTCCGACGGGCCCGGCCGATGGCGCCAAGCCCGCCCCAGCCGCCGAGAGCACGCCTGCGGCGGCACCTGCGTCCGCCCCGGCTGCCGCTGCGCCGAAAGCGGACTGAAAAGCGCGCCGCGCCGATACGTTCCATTACCGAGAAACCGATGCGTAAATACTTTATTACCGGATTACTGATTTTAGTGCCCCTGGCCATTACGGCCTGGGTCTTGAATCTGGTGATCAGCACGATGGACCAGTCGCTGTTGCTGGTGCCCGGCAGTACGCAGCCCAGCGTCTGGTTCGGCTACAAGCTTCCCGCGCTGAGCAGCATTCCCGGCCTGGGCACGGTATTGACGGTATTGATCGTGTTCTTCACGGGCTTGCTGACGAATAACCTGGTCGGCAATTACGTGGTGAAACTGTGGGAAAAATTGCTGCAACGCATACCCATCGTCAATTCCCTGTATTCCAGCGTCAAGCAAGTGTCCGATACCTTGTTTTCCCCGTCGGGCAATGCCTTCCGCAAGGCCGTGCTGGTGCCGTATCCGCACCAGAATTCCTGGACCATCGCTTTCCTGACCGGCGTGCCGGGCGGCGATGCGGCGAACCACCTGGTAGGCGACTATGTCAGCGTGTACGTGCCGACGACGCCGAATCCGACATCGGGCTTTTTCCTGATGATGAAACGCAGCGACGTCGTCGAACTCGACATGAGCGTCGATGCGGCGCTCAAATATATCGTCTCGATGGGCGTGGTAGCGCCTGCGGAAGTTGTTGCTGTACCGGCCCCGGCAGCCAAAGAATAAAGGCAGGCGTCCCACGCGGGACGTGGCCGGATTGAACACTCACTAACCTGAACTGAGAATTTTATGTCTATGCGTACTGAATACTGCGGCCTCGTCACCGAAGCCATGCTGGGACAAACCGTCAGCCTGTGCGGCTGGGTACATCGCCGCCGCGACCACGGCAGCCTGATTTTCATCGACTTGCGCGACCGTGAAGGCCTGGTGCAAATCGTCTGCAACCCGGAACAAGCGGAGATGTTCAAGGTCGCCGAAGCCGTGCGCAACGAGTTCTGCCTGCGCGTGACGGGCGTCGTGACCAACCGTATCGACGGCACCATCAACAACAACCTGAAATCGGGCAAGATCGAAGTGGTCTGCTCGGAACTGGAAGTGCTGAACCCGTCCGTGCCCGTGCCGTTCCAGCTCGATGACGACAACCTGTCGGAAACGACGCGTCTGACGCACCGCGTGCTGGACCTGCGCCGCCCGCAAATGCAGAACAACCTGCGTCTGCGCTACAAGGTGACGATGGAAGTGCGCAAGTACCTCGACGCGCTGGGCTTCATCGACATCGAAACGCCGATGCTGACCAAGTCCACGCCAGAAGGCGCGCGCGATTACCTGGTGCCGTCGCGCGTGAACGCGGGCAGCTTCTTCGCCTTGCCGCAATCGCCACAGTTGTTCAAGCAACTGTTGATGGTCGCTAACTTCGACCGTTACTACCAGATCACCAAGTGCTTCCGCGACGAAGACTTGCGCGCTGACCGCCAGCCTGAATTCACGCAGATCGATTGCGAAACCTCGTTCCTGACGGAACAGGAAATCCGCGACCTGTTCGAAGACATGATCCGCGTCGTCTTCAAGAACACCCTGAACATCGACTTGCCGAACCCGTTCCCGGTGATGGATTTCGCCGAAGCGATGGGCCTGTATGGTTCCGACAAGCCGGACATGCGCGTCAAGCTGGCCTTCACGGACTTGACCGAAATCATGAAAACGGTCGAGTTCAAGGTCTTCAACGGCGCCGCCAACATGAAGGGCGGCCGCGTGGTGGCCCTGCGCGTACCGCAAGGCGGCAGCATGCCGCGTTCGGAAATCGATGCTTACACGCAATTTGTCGCCATCTACGGCGCCAAGGGCCTCGCTTACATCAAGGTCAACGAGAAAGCCAAGGGCCCTGAGGGCTTGCAATCGCCGATCGTCAAGTTCCTGCCTGCCGACGTGCTGGCCACGATCCTCGAGCAGACGGGCGCGCAAGACGGCGACCTGATCTTCTTCGGCGCGGACAAGGCCAAGGTCGTCAACGACGCCATCGGCGCGCTGCGCGTGAAAATCGGTCACAGCGAGTTCGGCAAGAAAGCCGGCCTGTTCGAAGACGTGTGGAAGCCATTGTGGGTGGTCGACTTCCCGATGTTCGAGCACGACGAAGAAGCGGACCGCTGGACGGCGACCCACCATCCATTCACGGCGCCGAAAGACGGCCATGAAGACATGCTGGAAACGAATCCGGGTGCCTGCATCGCCAAGGCCTACGACATGGTCTTGAACGGCTGGGAACTGGGTGGCGGTTCGATCCGTATCCACCGCGAAGAAGTGCAAAGCAAGGTCTTCCGCGCATTGAAAATCGATGCCGAAGAAGCGCAGCTGAAGTTCGGCTTCCTGCTTGACGCCCTGCAATACGGCGCGCCACCGCATGGCGGCCTGGCATTTGGCCTGGACCGTATCGTGACCATGATGACGGGTTCCGATTCGATCCGCGACGTGATCGCCTTCCCGAAAACCCAGCGCGCCCAGTGTCTGCTGACACAAGCGCCGTCGGAAGTGGACGAGAAGCAATTGCGCGAGCTGCACATCCGTTTGCGCGGCGCCGAGCCAAAAGTAGCGTAATGCAGCATGCGGCCGCTGCGGCGGCCGCTGTTTGATAATGCTATGCAAAAAGAGGCGCTGACGAGGCGCCTTTTTCATTGTTGATATGAACCATAAAATTCCCGTTTCCGTGCTGGTCGTCATTCATACGGCTGACCTTGACGTCTTGCTCATCGAGCGCGCGGGCCAGCCTGGTTTCTGGCAATCGGTGACCGGTTCCGTCGACGCCGTCGACGAGCCGCTGCTGCAGACGGCCGCGCGCGAATTGTGCGAGGAGACCGGCATCGTCGTCGATGGACAGCACATCGTGCTGCGCGACTGGAACTTGTCGAATGTGTACGAGATCTATCCGATCTGGCGCCACCGCTATGCGCCCGGCGTGACGCGCAACACGGAACACGTGTTCAGCGTGCAAGTGCCGCGCGATACGCTGATTACACTGAGTCCCCGCGAACACTTGCAATACGCGTGGCTGCCGTATCTGGCGGCGGCCGACCGCTGTTTCTCGTCGTCCAACGCGGAAGCGATTTTGCAATTGCCGGCCATGACGGGCCTGGCGCGTCCCACCTGATTTCCCTAGAAAGCATTCCATGTTGAACTGGTTACATTTGACTGCGCAGCAAAAACTGCTGGGCACCCTGGGCATTGTTTTCTGCCTGTGCTTTATCTTCCTGCTGTTCAGCTCCACCGTGCCCGGCCGCACGCCGCCGATCGGCATGCCGCTGATGGCGATCGGCTGGCTGCTGCATCCGGGCGCCTTTGCCAAGGGCAAGCGCACCGTGGCCTGGCGCGGCGCACCGCTGCTGGTGAAGATCGTCTGGGCGGCCGGCATTACTGCGCTGCTCGTCAGCGTGACGGCAGGCGTGGGACGCATGCTGGCGTGATTGTGTGCGTTTAGGTGCGCACGCGCACCTACGTTGGCGCCGCGCGGGGCCCGTCTGGGAGTAGAATCAAGGCATGAAAATCCGCGTAGCAACTTATAATATACACAAGGGTGTCTCCTCCGTGCGGGGTTTGCCCAGGGTGCACGCCTTGAAGCAGGCGATCGCTCTCTTCAATGCCGATGTCGTCTTTTTGCAGGAAGTGCAAGGCAAGCATGACCGCAATGCGGCCCGCTATGGCGCCGAGAACAACGGCCACAAGCATTGGCCGGAAGCGTCGCAGCATGAATTCTTTGCCGGCGCCGAGCACCATTCCGCGTATGGCATGAATGCCGTGTACGACCATGGCCATCATGGCAACGCCTTGCTGAGCAAGTTTCCCATCGCCTCGCAAACCAACCACGACGTGTCCGACCATGCCTACGAGCAGCGCGGCATCCTGCATTGCGTGCTCAAGACGCCGCAGGCCGACGTGCACTGTTATGTCGTGCACCTGGGCCTGTTCGAATCGGGACGGGGCCGCCAGACGCAGGCGCTGATCGACGCCGTCATGGAATCGGCGCCGAACGGCGAGCCCGTCATCATCGCGGGCGACTTCAACGACTGGCGCAACACGCTCAGCGACAAGCTGCGCAATGCGCTCGGTGTGGTCGAGGTATTCGACCAGCGCGCGTCGAACTCGGCCCTGGGCGACCTGGTACGCACCCTGGCGCGGCGCCAGACGAAAATACCCGTGCCCGTACCGGCGCGCACCTTTCCCGCCGCCTTGCCGTGGTTCCGCCTGGACCGCATCTATGTGCGCGGTTTCCACGTGGAAGGCGCGCAAGTGATGCATGGCACGCTGTGGGCAAAATTGTCGGACCACGCGCCGATCGTTGCTGCCTTGAAACTCGCGTAGACTGCCGGCATGCGCACAGTCAACTTCATCGCCCACAACGACATCGAGCTGCTGTGTTGCGGCACCGATTATTTTCCCGCATTGATAGCCGCCATCGACGGCGCGCGTTCGGAAGTGTATTTCGAAACATATATCTTTGCCGATGACGCCACGGGTACCCTGGTGCTCGATGCGCTCAAGCGTGCCGCCGCGCGCGGCGTGCTGGTGTGCATGATCACGGACTGGTTCGGCACGGGCAATCGCCGCGTGAATGCCATGCATGCGCAGCTGGAAGCGGCCGGCGTGCACCACCGCATCTTCAACCCGTGGTTCCGGCGCGGCATCACGCGCACGCACCGCAAGATCTGCGTCGCCGATGGAGAAATTGCCCTGGTGGGCGGCATCAATATCAACGACGACATGTTTTGCGACTACGACCACAGCATCAGCCTGGAAGCGCCGCGCTGGGATTTCGCCGTGCAGGTGAAGGGCCCGCTGGTCGACGCCATCCATGAAGAAGTGCAGGCACAGTGGGCGCGGCTGGGCAAGATGAACCTGGTACGGCGTATCAAGCTGTACCGCAAGATGCGCGTGGTCAGCAAGGAGCTGGCGAAGAACCCCGTCGTGGCCGGTTTTGTCGTGCGCGACAACCTGCGCAACCGCCGCACCATCCAGCGCGCCTACCTGCAGGCGCTGGGCCAGGCACGCAAGAGCGTGATGCTGGCCAACCCGTATTTCGCGCCCGGGCACAAGCTGCGCCACGCCCTGGCCCAGGCGGCCCAGCGGGGCGTCGACGTGGTGCTGTTGATCGGCGTGGGCGAATTTCGCATGCAAGATGCCGTGGCGCACTCGTTTTATCCGAAACTGCTGGCTGCCGGCGTGAAAATCGTCGAATACCGCAAGACCCAGCTGCACGCCAAGGTGGCCGTGGTCGACGATGACTGGGCGACAGTGGGTTCGAGCAATATTGACGCGCTGAGCCTGTTCCTCAACCAGGAAGCGAACATCGTCATCAAGGATGTGGCGTTCGCGCAAAGCCTGCGCCAGCACATCGAGCAGGGCGTGGCCGACGGCATCGTGATTCACCAGGATGATTTCAAGCACATCGGCCGTGTCCGGCGCATCGGCTACGAAGCCGCCTTCCTCGTGTACCGGCTGGTGATGCGCATTTTTTCAGTAGGCAAGTACGCATGAACGAGATGACAACGGTAAGGCTGGATAAATGGCTGTGGGCGGCGCGCTTCTTCAAGACGCGCTCCTTGGCCAGCGAAGCCGTCGATACGGGTAAAGTCAAAGTGGGCGGCGAGCGCGTGAAGCCGGCGCGCAGCCTGCGCGTGGGCGACGAGCTGGCCATCGACAATGGCGCGGAAACGTGGGAAGTGGCCGTGCTGGGCCTGTCCGACAAGCGCGGCGCGGCAAGCGTGGCGCGTCTGCTGTACGGAGAAACACCGGCCAGCATCGCCCGCCGCGAGCAGTTGGCCGAGGAGCGCAAGCTGTTCCGCGAGCCGGGCACCACCATCAAGGGGCGGCCGACCAAGCGCGACCGCCGTCAATTGAGCAAGGCAGGCGGCCTCGACTGAGGCGCGCTTGTTGCTGTCAGGCAAGGGCGCTCACCGCTTTTGCCTGCCTGAAATCGCAACAAACACGCAGTCAAAAAATGCTGCGCTGCACCAATAGAACACCGGCTCTAAAGTTCCCGTTTGACTTTTACGTGGTAGTGGATAATAGTACGAGCGTTCGGATTTTTTCGAAGCGTGCTTTTTTTTACCCTCGCTTCAGTCCGCCAAATCGGCAACATCACTTTTAGAACGGACCTCTTGAATACTTCAGTCAAATTCATGCGCAAGGGCGAACTGACCCGTGCAGCCATCCTCGACGTGGCGCTGGACTTGTCCAGCCGCGACGGCCTGGAAGGCCTGACCATTGGGCTGCTTGCGGACAAAATGAACATGAGCAAGTCGGGCGTGTTTGCCCACTTTGGCTCGCGCGAAGACTTGCAGATGGAAGTGCTGAAGCTCTACCACTATCGTTTCGAGCAAGAAGTCTTTTTCCCCAGCATGAAAGAGCCACGCGGTATCCAGCGATTGCAATCGATGTTTGCGCGCTGGGTCAAGCGGGTCAGCGTGGAAATCGCTTCCGGCTGCATCTATATCAGCGGCGCCGTCGAGTATGACGACCGTCCCGGCCCCATCCGCGACTCCCTGGTGGCCATGGTACGGGCCTGGCAAGGTGCGCTGCTGCGCTGTGTCGAGCAATCGATCGCCACGGGCGACCTGAAAGCGGACACGGACGCCCAGCAGCTGGTGTACGAGATGTATGGCCTGATCCTGGCCCTGCATCACGATGCGCGCTTCCTGCGCGTGCCGGGCAGCATCGAACGGGCGCAAGCGGGCTTTATCCGCCTGCTGGCGTCGTACCAGAATTCCGTCACAAGCAAATAAGCCGTCAGGCAGTATCCGCAGCAACGCACACGCAGTTCACAAGTACAACACTTTAGCTAAACGCCTTCAGGAGAAAAATTATGGGTCAATACGTCGCGCCAATCCGGGATATGCAATTCGTTCTGCATGAGTTCCTGCAAGTGGAAGAAGAACTGAAGCAAATGCCGTCGTACGCCGACGTCGACGCCGATATCATCAACCAGGTACTGGAAGAGGGCGGCAAGTTCACTTCCGAAGTGTTGTTCCCCCTGAATCACTCCGGCGACCGCGAAGGCTGCCACCACGATCCCGTCACGAAAAGCGTGACCACGCCGAAAGGCTTTAAAGAAGCGTACAAGCAGTACGTCGAAGGCGGCTGGGCGGCCTTGGCTTGCGATCCGCAATACGGCGGCCAGGGCTTGCCGGTCGTGCTGAACAATTCCTTCTATGAAATGCTGAACTCGTCGAACCAGGCCTGGTCCATGTACCCTGGCTTGTCGCACGGCGCCTACGAGTGCCTGAAGGAACACGGCACCGACCACCAGAAGGAAGTGTATCTGCCGAAACTGGTCTCGGGCGAATGGACGGGCACCATGTGCCTGACCGAACCGCACTGCGGCACCGACCTGGGCCTGCTGCGCTCGAAGGCGCTGCCTGAGGCGGACGGTTCCTGGACCATCACCGGCAACAAGATTTTCATCTCGGCCGGCGAGCACGACATGGCGGAAAACATCCTGCACCTGGTGCTGGCCCGCGTGCCGGATGCACCGGAAGGCTCGAAAGGCATTTCGCTGTTCCTGGTACCGAAATTCCTGCCGAACGCGGACGGTACGGTCGGTGAGCGCAACCCGATCACCTGCGGTGCCATCGAAGAAAAAATGGGCATTCACGGCAACTCGACCTGCCAGATGAACCTGGACGGCGCGAAAGGCTGGATCATCGGCCAGCCGAACAAGGGCCTCAACGCCATGTTCGTCTTCATGAACGCGGCCCGCCTGGGCGTGGGCATGCAGTCGCTGGGCCTGACGGAAATCGCTTACCAGAATGCGCTGATCTATGCCAAGGACCGCACGCAAATGCGTTCGCTGTCCGGCATCAAGAACCCGGAACTGCCGGCCGACCGCATCATCGTGCACCCTGACGTGCGCCGCATGCTGTTGACGGGCAAAGCCTACGCCGAAGGCGCGCGCGCTTTCACTTCCTACGTGGCGCTGCAGATCGACCGCGAACTGCACCACCCGGACGCCGACGTGCGCAAGGAAGCCGCCGATGAAGTGGCGCTGCTGACCCCTGTCATCAAGGCCTTCATTACCGACAACGCCTGGATCGCCACCTCGGAAGCGATGCAAGTGTTCGGCGGCCACGGTTACATCTCGGAGTGGGGCATGGAGCAGTATGTGCGTGACGCGCGCATCAACATGATCTACGAAGGCACGAACACGATCCAGTCGCTGGACCTGCTGGGCCGCAAGATCCTCGGCGACAACGGCGCCAAGCTGCGCAAGTTCGGCGAAAAGATCAAGGCGTTTGTCGAAGACAACGGTACCGATGAAGCGATGAGCGAATTCGTCACCCCACTGGGCGACCTGGGCGACAAAGTCACCAAGCTGACCATGGAAATCGGCATGAAAGCCTTCCAGAATCCTGACGAAGTGGGCGCGGCATGCGTGCCATACCTGCGTGTCGTCGGCCACATGATCTACAGCTACCTGTTCGCGCAGATGGCCAAGATCGCCCTCGAAAAAGAATCCAGCGGCGACAAGTTCTATACCGCCAAACTGGCTACCGCACGTTTCTACTTCGCCCGCTTGCAGCCTGAAACGGCAACCCTGATCCGTCAGGCGCGTTCCGGTTCGGCCAACCTGATGGCACTCGACGCAGACCTGTTCTAAGACTTGAGGAAAATATGACCAATTTCATCGTTAAAAAAGTAGCCGTCCTCGGCGCCGGCGTGATGGGTGCGCAGATCGCCGCCCATTGCATCAACGCGAAAGTGCCGGTCGTGCTGTTCGACCTGCCGGCAAAAGAAGGTCCAAAGAATGGCATCGTGCTGCGCGCCATCGAGAACCTGAAAAAACTGTCGCCTGCGCCGCTGGGCAACAAGGATGATGCATCGCTGATCCAGGTCGCCAACTACGAAGACAACCTGGACCTGCTGGCCGGTTGCGACCTGATCATCGAAGCCATCGCCGAGCGCATGGACTGGAAACACGACCTGTATCAAAAGGTCGCGCCGCACATCGGCCCGAACGCGATCTTCGCCTCGAACACTTCCGGCCTGTCGATCACCAAGCTGGCCGAAGGCTTCGACGCCGACCTGAAATCGCGCTACTGCGGCGTGCACTTCTTCAACCCGCCGCGCTATATGCACCTGGTCGAGATCATCCCGACCGAGTCTACCCGCCCTGAAATCGCTGACCAGCTGGAAGGCTTTTTGACCACCACCCTGGGCAAGGGCGTCGTGCGCGCCAAGGATACGCCGAACTTCATCGCCAACCGCGTTGGCGTGTTCGGTATCCTGGCCATCGTGCACGAAGCCGAGAAATTCGGTCTGTCCGTGGACGTCGTCGATGACTTGACGGGCTCCAAGCTGGGCCGCGCCAAGTCGGGCACCTTCCGCACGGCGGACGTGGTCGGCCTGGACACCATGGGCCATGTGATCAAGACCATGCAGGACTACCTGCCGAACGACCCGTTCGCTGCCGTCTACAAGACGCCGGCCGTGCTGGCGCAGCTGGTGGAAAAAGGCGCGCTGGGCCAGAAGAGCGGCGCGGGCTTCTACAAGAAAGTCGGCAAGGAGATTCAACGCCTCGATTTCGCCACCGGTGAATACGTCGCTGGCGGCGCCAAGGCTGCCGACATCATCGCCCGCATCCTGAAAGAAAAGGATCCGGTCAAGAAGATGAAGGCGCTGCGCGAATCGACGAATCCACAAGGCCAGTTCCTGTGGGCGATCTTCCGCGACGCTTTCCACTACATCGCCATCCACCTCGATACCGTGGCCGACAATGCGCGCGACATCGACTTCGCCATGCGCTGGGGCTTCGGCTGGAACGTCGGTCCGTTTGAAACGTGGCAGGCATCGAACTGGCTGCAAGTGGCCAACTGGGTCAAGGAAGACATCGACGCCGGCCACGCGCTGTGCAATGCACCGTTGCCGGCATGGGTGTTCGAAGGTCCTGTCGCTGAAAAAGGCGGCGTGCATACGCCGGAAGGTTCCTACTCGGCCGTGTCGAACAGCTTCGTGCCCCGTTCTAGCCTGGCCGTGTATGACCGCCAGCCATTCCGCGCGCCCGTCCTGGGCAGCGGCGCCATCGACGGCAAGACCGCCGGCACCACCGTCTTCGAAGACGAATCCGTGCGCGTCTGGCATACGGGCGACGATGTATTGATCATCTCGTTCAAGACCAAGATGCACGTGATCGGCGAAGGCGTCATCAATGGCCTGAAACTGGCGCTGGCCGAAGCGGAGAAGAACTTCAAGGGCCTGGTGATCTGGCACGCCGACGCAGCCGAAGGCGGCGCCTTCTCGGCCGGCGCCGACCTGCAATCGGCCCTGCCAGCGTTCATGCAAGGCGGCGTGAAAGCGGTCGACCCGATCATCGCCGAACTGCAGAACACCTTCATGTCGCTGAAATACGCGAACGTGCCGGTGATCGCCGCAGTCGCTGGCCTGGCCCTGGGCGGCGGTTGCGAGCTGGCGCTGCACTCCTCGAAGCGCGTGGCCTCGATCGAGTCCTACATCGGCCTGGTGGAAGTGGGCGTGGGCCTGATTCCAGCCGGCGGCGGCTTGAAAGAAGCGGCGCAGCGCGCCTACAAGGAAGCCAAGGGCAACGACATCCTGCAATTCCTGAAAACGGGCTTCACCAATGCAGCCACCGCCAATGTGTCGAAATCGGCGCTGGAAGCGAAAAAAATGGGCTACCTGAAAGAAGACGATGTCATCGTGTTCAACGCCTACGAGCTGCTGCACGTGGCCAAGGTCGAAGCGCGCGCCATGTTCGACGCGGGCTTCCGTCCGCAACTGCCGTCGCTGATCCAGGTCACGGGCCGTTACGGCTGGGGCACCATCAAGGCGCAGCTGGTCAACATGCGCGACGGCGGCTTCATTTCGGCGCACGATTTCAAGCTGGGCGAGATGATCGCCGAGATCGTATCGGGCGGCGACGTGGACCAAGGCAGTTTCGTCAGCGAACAGTGGCTGCTGGATATGGAACGCAAGGCATTCCTGGAGCTGTTGAACCATCCGAAAACCCAGGAACGGATCATGGGCATGATGCAGACCGGTAAGCCGGTACGCAACTAAGCACAACGTCGATGACGATCCTGTCCCTTGTTTTTAAAGTACTGCTGCGCGTGAGGCCAAGCATGGTGTATGACCGTATCAAACAACAGATGATGGACACCTTGCCCTTCGTGCGGCTGCTGGGGATCAGCATCGACGACATCGGCGCCGGCACCTCGAAGGTGTCGATGCCGGACGATCCCAAACTGCATAATCACCTGGGCACGCAGCATGCGGGCGCCTTGTTTACCCTGGCCGAAACGGCTTCCGGCGCGGCCATGGCTGGCGGCTTCGCCGAGCTGATACTGGGCTTGCGCCCGGTGGCCAAGGAGTCGCGCATTCAGTACCAGAAGCTGGCCCGGGGCGCGACGCGCGCCGAAGGCCGGGTACCGGGCGACCTGGCTGCATTGAAGGCGCAGCTGGCGCAGGACGGCAAGGTGGCGTTTCCCGTGGCAGTCGATATCTTCGACTCCGAAGGCACGCTGGCGGCACAGGTGACGGTGGACTGGTATTTGTCGCAGAAGCGATAGGCCAGCATCCCGGACATTCGACAGAACACGAACCTCGTTCAACATCTTTGAAAGTATAAAATGAGCAAACAACTTCAAGACGCCTACATCGTCTCTGCAACCCGCACCCCGATCGGCAAGGCGCCGCGCGGCATGTTCAGAAACACCCGCCCGGACGACCTGCTGGTGCGCGTGCTGCAATCGGCCCTGGCGCAAGCGCCTGGCCTCGACCCGGCGCTGATCACCGATGCCATCATCGGCTGCTCGTTCCCGGAAGCGGAACAAGGTTTTAATATTGCGCGTAACTCGGTGCTGCTGGCCGGCTTGCCGAAAACCGTGGGCGGCGTCACCGTCAACCGTTACTGCGCTTCGGGCATCACGGCTATCGCCATGGCCGCCGACCGCATCCGCGTGGGCGAAGCCGACGTGATGATCGCCGGCGGTATCGAATCGATGTCGATGGTGCCGATGATGGGCCATCACCCATCGATGAACCTGGACATGTTCAGCGACGAAAACATCGGTATGGCCTACGGCATGGGCCTGACGGCCGAAAAAGTGGCGCAGCAATGGAAAGTGTCGCGCGAACAGCAGGACGCGTTCTCCGTTGAATCGCACCGCCGCGCCATCGCCGCGCAGCAAGCCGGTTTCTTCAAGGCCGAAACGACGCCCGTGGAAATCATCACGCGCACGCCGAACCTGGCCACCGGCCAAGTTGATGTGACGCGCCGCACCGTCGACACCGACGAAGGCGCGCGTGCCGATTCGACGCTGGAGTCGCTGGGCAAGCTCAAACCCGTGTTTGCCGCCAAGGGCACCGTCACGGCCGCCAACAGCTCGCAGATGTCCGACGGCGCCGGCGCGCTGCTGATCGTCAGCGAGAAGATTTTACGCGAGCATAACCTGACCCCGCTGGCGAAATTCTCCTCGTTCGCCGTGCGCGGCGTGCCGCCGGAAATCATGGGCATCGGTCCTAAATTCGCCATTCCCGCAGCGTGCGCCGCCGCCGGCATCACGCAAGACCAGCTGGACTGGATCGAGCTGAACGAAGCGTTTGCCGCGCAAGCCCTGGCCGTCATCGGCGACCTGGGCCTGGACCCATCGAAGGTCAACCCGATGGGCGGCGCGATCGCCCTGGGCCACCCGCTGGGCGCCACCGGCGCCATCCGCGCGGCCACCGTGATTCACGCACTGCAGCGCACCAAGCAGAAGTACGGCATGGTCACGATGTGCGTCGGTGCCGGCATGGGCGCGGCAGGCATCTTCGAGCGCGTATAAGCTTGACGGGCTAAAGCAATACAACAGGGCGCTGCGGGATTACCCCGGCGCCCTTTATCTTTTTGGAGACGACATGGATATTTTGTGCAGCAAGAGCGAGGGCATTCTGACCCTGGAATTCAACCGCCTGGAACGCAAGAATGCGATCACGGGCGCCATGTACCAGACCCTGGCCGATGCGCTGGTGGCGGCCGAGACGGATGATGAGGTACGCGCTATCCTGATCTGCGGCAAGCGCGAGATTTTCACGGCTGGCAACGACCTCGATGACTTCATGAAGACGGCGCGTCCGAAGGATGGCTCGCTCGACCATGACCGTCCCGTGTTCCAGTTCATGCGCGCCCTGTACGGCAGCAGCAAGCCCGTGGTGGCCGCCGTCTCCGGCCCGGCCATCGGCATCGGCACGACCTTGTTGATGCATTGCGACCTGGTGTATGCGGCCGACAACGCCAGCTTCTCGATGCCGTTTACGCAACTGGGCCTGTGCCCGGAATTCGGCTCCAGCCTGCTGCTCACGCAACTGGCCGGCTACCCGCGCGCGGCGGAAAAGCTGATGCTGGGCGAGTCCTTCCCGGCCAGCGAAGCGCTGGAAATGGGCCTGGTGTCGAAAGTCGTGCCCCTGTACGACTTGATGACGTACGCGCAAGGGCAGGCCGCCAAGCTGGTGGCCCTGCCAGCGGCCTCGATCCGCGCCACCAAGCGCCTGATGAAGCAAAGCCGCATGGAGCCGATGAAGGCCGCCATCGCCGACGAAAACAAACTGTTCAGCGCCATGCTGGGCGGCGCCGAAGCGAAGGAAGCGTTTACGGCCTTCTTTGAAAAGCGCAAGCCGGATTTCAAGAAGTTTGCATAAGTTCCAGGAAGCAAACCCAAATGCGCACTGCCGGGGTCGGACCCTCAGGGTCTGAGGTGTCCCGGTTTTAATGGAGAGTCACTCCCTCGCGGTGCGGGGGATTTTTAATCGATGCGTAATGCACCTCAACCTCGATTGGGGTGCGGTATTTCAAGCTTTGATGCAAGCGCATCCGATTGTAATACACCTCGATGTAATCGACGATAGCAGCCTTGGCCTCTTCGCGTGTGGCATACGTCGTATTGTGCGTGATTTCGTTTTTCAGCTGCGAGAAGAAGCTCTCGGCCACGGCGTTATCGTGGCAGTTACCACGCCGGCTCATGCTGGGCCGCAACTGATGTTCCTGCAGCACGCTGCGATAGGCCGCCGATCCGTACACACTGCCCTGATCGGTATGACAGATCAGATTGGCAGGCGGCTTGCGCTGCGCAATGGCCATCCTCAAGGCCGCGATGGGTAGCATGGCAGGCTGCGACGTATCCATCGACCATCCCACCACCCGGCGTGCAAACAGGTCGAGCACGATGGCCAGATGCAGCCATCCTTCACGCGTACGTATCGACGTGATATCGCCCACCCAGGCCGTATTGGGCGCGGCAACATTGAACTTCCGTTGCAACAAATCAGGCGCTGGAGGCTCGGTGTGTTGATGTGTCTGCATGACACGAAAGCGCTGCCGGCGCATCGACGTAATGCCATCGAGCTTGCGCAGGCGTGCCACGCGGTGCTTGCCGCAGATGATTCCCTGCGCATGCAACAGCCGCCAGGTCTTGACCGCGCCCGGCGCACAGCGATGTTCTGCATGGAGGCGCTTGATGTCCTCGCGCAGCGCCAGATCGACAGTGTCATGCAAGCTGGGCAACCGTTTCGCGGCCGCATAATAACTGCTGGGACTGACCTGCAGTACCCGGCACATCGCGGCGAGCCGAAACTCGGCTTGGTGCGCGGTAATGAAAGCGTACTTGTGCTTTAACGCCGCGTTAAGTACGCATCGAGCTTTTTTAAGATGGCGTTCTCCTCCAGCGAAGCCTGCAGTGCACGCTTTAAACGGACATTCTCTTTGGCCAGATCCGTGGTCGAGACAGGCGTTACCACTTTCGGCGCCGGCAGTTCGCCAGCTTGCTTGAGCGCGGCAGCCCACTTGTACAGCTGATTGCGGCGGATGCCCAGTTCCAGCGCCAAGGCGGCCGGGCTGCAGCCAGGTTCCTGCATGCGCTCTACAGCAGTGAGTTTGAACTGCCTGGAGAAAACGGTGCGTTCCCGCCGCACTTGCGTAGCGGGAACAGCGTCTGATACGGCAAGCGATGGCTTCTTGGTCATGATGGATTCCTTTGGATGTCACTATTTTCTCAAATTAGTGACCCTCCATCAAATCCGGGCTAGCTCAGTCCGACCCCAGAATTTTTCTCTGGGTTTCATTCAAACTAGACGACTGGTCTAATTGTGCTACAATCGTCGCATGAAAGCTGAATACACCGACGTGCGCCAGCACATTATCGACCAGGGCAAGGCCATCATCACGCGCAAGGGCTTTGCCGGCGTGGGGTTGAACGAGATCTTGTCGGCCGCCGACGTGCCCAAGGGCTCGTTCTACCATTACTTCAAGTCCAAGGAATTGTTTGGCGAGGCGATGCTGGAAGATTACCTTACCGGCTACCTGGCCGGGATGGAAGACGTGCTGGGCCAGCCGGGCCAGAGCGCGGCGCAGTCGCTGATGGCGTATTGGGCCAGCTGGACCAGCGAGAGTCTCGATGGCAGCGGTTGCGACTGCCGCTGCCTGGTGGTCAAGCTTAGCAGCGAAGTGGCGGACATGTCCGAACCGATGCGCGTGGCGCTGCTCGACGGCACCCACCGTATCATCGCCAGGCTGGCCCTGGCCATCGCGCAGGGCAGGGCGGACGCTTCGCTGCCATCGGTGGCCGATCCGGGGCAGATGGCCGCCACCTTGTACCAGCTGTGGCTGGGCGCGGCCATGCTGACCAAGCTGCGGCGCGACGCCAGCGCCTTGCAAACGGCCTGGCAGGCGACCCTGGACCTGCTGCAGCTGCCGCCGGACAGCTACCGATAGACAGCTAGCAAGCGGACGCAGCACGTCCGCGTTTTTTGAATTAAATCGTAGACGACCAGTCTAATAATAGGGAGCAACAGCATGAAAAATTTTGAATTCCATAACCCGACCCGTATCGTCTTCGGTCTTGATACCGTCGCCAAATTGTCCACCCTGGTGCCGCACGATGCGCGCGTGCTGATCTTGTACGGCGGCGCCAGCGCGGAAAAGACCGGCACCCTGGCCGAAGTGCGCGCTGCGCTGGGCCAGCGCAGCGTGCAGGAGTTTGGCGGCATCGAACCCAATCCCAGCTATGAAACCCTGATGCGCGCCGTGGCGCAGGTGCGCAGCGCCAAGCTGGACTTCCTGCTGGCCGTCGGTGGCGGCTCCGTCATCGACGGCACCAAGTTCGTCGCCGCCGCCGCCCTGTACGACGGCGAGCCGTGGGAAATCGCCGAACGCGGCGGCGCCAATGTGCGCCAAGCCCTGCCGTTCGGCACGGTGCTGACCTTGCCGGCCACCGGGTCGGAAATGAACAGCGGCGGCGTGGTGACGAAAAAAGCCACGCATGACAAGCTGAGTTTCCGCAGTCCGCTGCTGTATCCGCAATTTTCCGTACTTGACCCCAGCAAGACATTTACCTTGCCGGCCACGCAGGTGGCCAATGGCCTGGTCGACGCCTTTGTCCACACGACGGAACAGTATCTGACCTATCCGGCGCAGGCGATGGTGCAGGACCGCTTTGCCGAAGGCTTGCTGCAGACGCTGGTAGAGATCGCGCCGCAGGCGGTCGCCGCGCCCGACGATTACGCTACCCGCGCCAACCTGATGTGGACGGCCACCCTGGCCCTGAATGGCTTGATCGGCGCCGGCGTGCCGCAGGATTGGGCCACCCACATGATCGGCCACGAACTGACGGCCCTGTATGACATCGACCACGCGCGCACGCTGGCCCTGGTGCTGCCGGCACTGCTGGACGTACAGCGCGAGCAGAAACGCGGCAAGTTGCTGCAATTTGGCGAGCGTGTCTGGAACATCACGCAGGGCAGCGACGACGAGCGCATCGACATGGCCATCGCCAGCACCCGCGCCTTCTTTGAAGGCCTGGGCATCCCGACCCGTTTGTCCGCTTACCAGCTGGGCCAGGAAGCGGTGGAATCGGTACTGAAACAATTGGAAGCACACGGCATGACCTCCCTCGGCGAACACCGCGATATCGATCTCGCGCGCAGCCGCCGTATCCTCGAAGCAGCACTGTAATCCTGACATAAAAGGAAACAACATGAACATCCTGATGGTACTGACCTCGCACGATCAACTGGGCGACACGGGCAAGAAAACCGGCTTCTGGCTGGAAGAATTCGCCGCGCCCTACTATGCCCTGCAGGAAGCGGGCGCGAAGCTGACGGTGGTGTCGCCCAACGGTGGCCAGCCGCCGCTGGACCCGAAAAGCGATGAACCCGATTCGCAAACGGACGCCACGCGCCGCTTCAAGCAAGACGCCGATGCGCAAGCCGTGCTGGCCAACACGGGCAAGCTGGCCGAAGTGAAGGCGGCCGACTTTGACGCCGTGTTTTACCCGGGCGGCCATGGTCCGCTGTGGGACCTGGCCGAAGATCCGCACTCGATCGCGCTGATCGAGCAGATGATCGCCGCCGGCAAACCCGTCGCCGCCGTTTGCCACGCGCCGGGCGTGCTGCGCCACGTGAAGGCGGCTGACGGCACGCCGCTGGTGCGCGGCAAGCAGGTGACGGGCTTTACGAATACCGAGGAAGACGTCGTCGGCTTGACCGCCATCGTGCCTTTCCTGGTCGAGGACATGCTCAAGCAAAACGGCGGTATTTACTCGAAGCTGGGCGACTGGCAGCCGTATGCCGTCACCGATGGCTTGCTGGTCACGGGCCAGAATCCCGCATCGTCGGAAGCGGCCGCGCAGGCGCTGCTCAAGCTGCTGGCCTGATGCCAGGCTAGTTCCAGGCGGTCATGCCCGCCAGGAGCAGGCCGACCGAGGCGTGCCATTGCGTCTCGCTGGCGGGCCTGCCTGCCAGCGCATAGCCGTGTAAAAAATCGACGAGCGCATCGCGCCCGCGCAGCCGGGTTTTCTTGTCCAGCTCAAGGCCCTCCACGGCCAGCTCGAACAGCGCCGTGAAGCGCTCGGCGACATCGGCTTGTTCTACCAGCCCGCGCGCCATCAGGCGCACGAAATACGGCGTGGCGCTGACCAGTTCCAGGTACAGCGCGCACAGCGCGAGCAGGCGCCGCCGAGGTGCCTGGCGCCGCGTAAACGGCGGCTGGTGCGGATCGAGCGCGGCAAAACGCTGCGCCATCAAGGCCAGCAATAATTCCTCTTTTCCCGCGTAGTAGTGATACACCGCCATGGCGTCGACGCCCAAGCTGTGCGCCAGCGCGCGCATGGAAAACGCTTCGCCTTGTTCTTCCAGCAGGGCCAGGGCAGCGTGCAGGATGCTGGCGCTATCCAGTGCGGGCGCGGCGCGGCGCGGACGCCCTGCACGGCGCACGGGACTTTCAAGCGCTTGAAGTTTTGGTGGTTTCATGGGCATAATTCTACACTGTAGAATTAATTGTGGGAGTGCTTCATGCAAAAACCTTTCGTCAGCGTTTTTCTCGGCATCAGCATCGACGGCTGCATCGCGGGAGAGAACGGCGACCTGGCCTGGCTGGCCGAGCTGGCGCCCGACTCGCCCGACGCCACCGGCTACACGGCCTTGATGGGACAAGTCGATACCCTGCTGATCGGACGCACCACGTATGACGCCGTGCTGGATTTTTCGCCGTGGCCGTATGCGGGCAAGCGCGTGGTGGTACTCAGCCACCGCGCCTTCGCGCCACGGCATGGCGAGCAGCGCCGCGAAGGCGGCGTGCGGGAAGTACTGGCAGGTCTGGCAGAGGAGGGCTGCCACCATGTGTATCTCGATGGCGGCGCCGTCATCCGCGCTGGTTTACGCGAAGGTGTCATCGACAGCCTGACCTTGTCCGTGCTGCCCGTGGTGCTGGGCAAGGGCGTGCGCCTGTTCGAGGATGGCTTGCCGCGCAGCGACTGGCGCCTGGAAGACACGCGTCCACTACCCAGCGGCGTGGTGCAGCTGCGCTATCGGAAACCCTAAACCGCGTTATCGAGTTCGACGATAAAGCCTGTATCAAAACGTTCATTTTCCGGCGTGCCATCGGGGCGCTTGTAGCCGCAGGGGTTGCACACGACGCGGCACTCGCCTATCTGGTAGTCGAGCGAGGCGTGCATGTGGCCATGCACCCACAGGTCCGCCTGCGCCACCAGGTCGTCCAGCTGCGAGGCGAAGGCGGGCGAGCCCAGGTTGGCCGCGTATTGCTCGTCCACCGACAGCATCGAGGGCGCCATGTGCGTGATGACGACGGTCTCGCCGGCGAACGGTTGCGCCAGTTGCTCGGCCAGCCAGGCCTTGTGCTGCGCGTGCAGCAGCGCCGTGTCGCTGGCGCACAGCAGTCGCGGCGCGTCGCCACCCGTGCTGATGCGCTTGTAGTCGGGCATGTAGGCTTGCGCCGCGCTCAAGGCTTCCTCGTACCTGTCGGCGCCGAACAGCAGGAAATCCGTCCACAGGGTGATGCCGAGGAAGCGCACGCCGTTCAAGACCACGGCGTCGCCGTCGAGCAGGCCGATGTTGGCGCCCTGCGCATTCGCGCTGGCGCAGGCGTCGCGCACGGCGTCCTGCATGTGTTCGAGCTGGTGTCCATAGCCCTCGTGATTGCCGTGCACATACAGCACGGGCAGGGCGCCGAAGGTGCGCGCGGCCCAGGCGATGGCATGGTTACCCGTCGCGATGTCGCCGGCCAGGATCACCACGTCGGGGCGGCTGGTAGCCAGGTCGATGGCGGGTGTGTCTTCACCCCAGACTTCCAGGTGCAGGTCGGACAGGATCAGCAAACGCATGGCAGTGGGCGCGGCAAGGCGCGCGGCAGTGGATGGGCCTCTATCGTAGCGCAATTGGCGGGATGGACAGCAAGCGCGCCCCACTGCTTGACCGCGCCAGGGTGGCGACGTTACCCTATGGCATCGTTTACCACACACTCACTCCTGGAGCCGCATGCCGCCTTTCTACTTACCCAAGACTCTGCTCAGCATCGCGCTGGCCGCCATGGCGCTGCCATTTGCCGCGCATGGCGCCACGCCCGCCGTCGATCCCTTGACGCAGCCGATCGCCTCGCCGTATGCGGCGCAATGGAACCGCCCGCAGCAACCGGCGCGCATCCATGGCGATACGTATTACGTGGGCGTGGGCGGCTTGAGCGTGGTGCTGATCGACACGCGCGAAGGATTGATTCTGATCGACGGCGCGTTGCCGCAATCGGTGGCCGCCATCAAGGAACATATCCTCGAGCTGGGCTTTCGCCTGGAAGACATCAAATTCATCCTGAATACGGAAGCGCATTTCGACCATTCGGGCGGCATCGCCGCCTTGGCCCGCGACAGCGGCGCGCAAGTGGTCGCCAGTCCGCTGGGAGCGGAGGCGCTGCGCGCGGGAGCGGTGCTCGCTGCGGACCCGCAAGCGGGCGAAATTGACCCCATGCCGGCCGTGGAAAACGTGCGCGAGATCGCCGATGGCGAAACCCTGCAGCTGGGCGACGTGAGCGTGACGGCGCGCTACACGCCGGGCCATACGCCGGGCAGCACCAGCTGGACCTGGGTCTCGTGCGAGGATGCAGAGCGCGAAGACTGCCTGAACGTGGTGTTCGGCGCCAGCCTCACGCCGGTGGCGGCCGACGATTTTCACTACCTGGGCGATGAACGCCATGCGGACCTGACGCCGGCCTTCCGCCGCGTCATGCAGGACTTTGCCAAACTGCCGTGCGACATCCTGATCTCGGCCCACCCCGACCACTCCGGCGGCGACCGCAAGCTGACGCAATTGCTGGAAGGCGTCACGCCGAATCCCTTCATCGATGCGCAGGCGTGCAGCAATTACGCGGCCAAGAATGAAGCCAAGCTCGATGCCCGCATTGCGAAAGAAAAAACGGCTGCGACAAAATGACAGCGCTGGCGCACACCAGTCGGAAGCCTCGCCGGCAAGCACCGCTTGCAGCAATGGCTGGCGGGCCGGCGCAAACCTGACGATTAGCGAGCCGGTAGCTCGACGATGAAGTTCGGATCAAAACGGGGATTTTGCGGCGTGCCGCTGCGCGTCTTGTAGCCGCACGGGTTGCTGACCACGCGGCACTGGCCGATCCGATAGTCGCGCGAAGCGTGGATGTGGCCATGCACCCACAGGTCCGCCTGCGCGGCCAGGTCGTCCAGGCGCGAAGCATAGGCGGGCGAACACGCCTCGCTGCCATACGCATCATCGACCGATAGCAGCGACGGCGCCATGTGGCTGATGACGACTGTCGCGCCTTCGAACGGCTGCGCCAGTTCGCGCGCCAGCCAGGCTTTTTGCTGCGCGTGGAACATGGCCGTGTCGGTCGCACGCAGCTTGCGATAGCCCATGTTGGCCAGACGGATGCGCTTGTAGTCGTTCATGATGGCTTGCGCATCGTGCATGGCCGCTTGCCGCGTGTCGTCGCCCAGCAGGCGGAAATCCGTCCACAGGGTAGCGCCCAGGAAGCGCACCTGCTTGCCGGCCTGGTCGGTGATGACGTGGCTGTCGGCGTCGAGCAAATGCACGTTGTCGGTGGCGGCGCAGGCTGCGCGCAGCTCCTGACGCACCTTGTCCAGATAGTGGCCATAGCCTTCGTGGTTGCCATGCACGTACAGCACGGGCAGTCCCGCAAACGTGCTGGCCGCCCAGGCGACGGCGCGGGTGCCCGTGTCGATGTCGCCGGCCAGGATCACGGCATCGGGACGGCTGAGCGCGAGGTCGCCTTGCGGCGCATCCTCGCGCCATAACTCATGGTGCAGGTCCGACAAAATCAATAAACGCATGCGGTATCCAGGCGATTGGAGGGTACGCCATCGTACCTGAAAAGCCTCACTCTTCCTCCAGCGCGGCGAAGCTGTGCGCCAGGTAGTCGATCAGCGCGCGCACGGCCGGCAGCAGGCCGCGCCGCGACGGGAAGACGGCGTGGATGATTTCGCGCTGCGGCCGCCACTGCGCCATCAGCGGCAGTAGGCTGCCGTTGGCTACCTGTTCGACGATCATCATGGTCGGCAGCTGCACCACGCCCACGCCGGCCACGGCCGCGTCGCGCAGGGTCAGCATGTCGCCCGTGACGAAGCGCGGCGTATGCCGCAGCTGGGCGCGCGCTCCGCCCGGGCCGTGCAAATCCCATTGGTAGTGCTGTTGCGGCGCGCCCAAGGCCAGGCTGGGCCAGTCGGCCAGGTCGGCCGGCGCGGTTGGCCTGGTGGCGTCGCCGAACAGCAGCGGGCTGCCCACCATGCACTGGCTGCGCTCGGCCAGCACGCGCAGTACCAGATCGCTGTCGGGCAGCGGCGGCGGACGCACGCGGATGGCCACGTCGATGCCTTCGGCCACCAGGTCGACGCGGCGGTTGCTCGCTTCGAGCAGCAGGGTCACTTGCGGATGCTCGCGCATGAAGCCGGCCAGCATGGGCGCGACCAGCGAATGCAGCAGGGCGATGGGGCAGGACAGGCGCACCGTGCCGCGCGGCGCCGCCCGCGTCAGGTCGATCGCTTCCTGCGCCGCTTCCGCTTCCACCAGCATGGCCTTGCAATGCTCGTAAAACGTCTGGCCCACGTCGGTGACGGAAAAATGCCGCGTCGTGCGCTGCAGCAGGCGCACGCCGAGGCGCTCTTCGAGCAGCGCGATGCGCCGGCTCAGTTTGGATTTCGGCATGCCCAGCGCGCGTCCGGCCGGGGCGAAGCCGCCATGGTCGACCACCTGCACAAAGTAATACAAATCGTTCAGATCCTGCATGCCGCCTCCTTGATCGTTCTATTTTTGGAACGCTGATGGCGAATTTTACCGTCTACCGCCTCTATCGTTGCAAGAGTATTCTGACTCCATCGTCATGCACACCCCACAGGAGATCGAGATGAATACAGTCACAGGTATCTACAGCGCACCGCGCCAGCACTGGGTCGGCGACGGTTTCCCCGTGCGCTCGATGTTTTCGTACACCGGCCATGGCAAGCAGCTGAGCCCCTTCCTGCTGCTCGACTATGCAGGCCCTGCCGAATTTGCACCCGGCACGCGTCCGCCCGGCGTCGGTTCACACCCGCACCGCGGCTTTGAAACGGTGACCATCGTCTACAAGGGCGAAGTGGCGCACCGCGATTCGACGGGCCAGGGCGGCGTGATCGGCCCCGGCGACGTGCAGTGGATGACGGCCGGCGCCGGCATCCTGCATGAAGAGTTTCACTCGCCTGCCTTCACGCAGTCGGGCGGCACGCTGGAAATGGTGCAGCTGTGGGTGAACCTGCCGGCGAAAAACAAGATGACGGCGCCCGGCTACCAGGCCATCACCAGCGACACGATTCCCACCGTGGCGCTGCCCGATGGTGCCGGCTCGGTGCGCGTGATCGCCGGCGATTTCGCTGGCCAGCATGGCCCGGCCCGCACGTTCTCGACTATGCAGGTGTGGGATGTGCGCCTGGCGCAGGGCAAGCTGACGCAGCTGCCGGTGCACGCCGGCTGGAGCACGGCGCTGATCGTCCTGCACGGCACGGTGCTGGTGAATGGCGAGAGCGTGGTGCGCGAAGCGCAGATGGCGCTGTTCGAACGCGATGGCGACAGCATCACCGTCGAGGCGAACAGCGACGCCGTGGTACTGCTGCTGAGCGGCGAGCCGATCGACGAACCCATCGTCGGCCATGGCCCCTTCGTCATGAATACCGAGGCGGAAATCGCGCAGGCGTTCGAGGATTTCAACAGCGGCCGCTTCGCCCGCATCGAGAAGTAATTCATTTGTGCAGTACCCATGCCGCATCCCGCGGCATGGTTTTTCAGGAGACCACCATGAGCACCCCCGCCAACTTCCAAGGTTTGCCACCGATGATCGATCCCGACGACGCCGTCATGCTGCTGATCGACCACCAGAGCGGTTTGTTCCAGCTGGTGCGCGACATCGAGCAGCACGTGCTGCGCGGCCACGTCACGGCGCTGGCCAAGCTGTCGCGCCTGGCCAACATGCCGACTTTTACCACTGCTTCCGTGCCCGACGGCCCGAACGGCCCATTGATCCCGGAAATCCACCATTTCAACCCGGATGCCGTCTACATCCCGCGCACAGGCCAGATCAATGCCTGGGACAATCCGGCCTGGGTAGAAGCCATCGAAAAGACGGGCCGCAAGACCCTGCTGATCGCCGGTACGCTGACCAGCGTGTGCATGGCTTTTCCTACCATCAGCGCGCTGGCGGCCGGCTACAAGGTGTTTGCCATCATCGACGCCTCGGGCAACTGGTCGAAGATGGCCACTGACATCACCATGGCGCGCGTGACGCAGGCGGGCGCCGTGCCGATCGATACGTATGCGGTGCTGGCTGAAGTGATGAGCACCTGGAACCGCGCCGATGCGATGGAATTCGCCGCCATCATGACGGACCATATCGTGCCGCCGTACCGCGCGCTGATCGAAAGCTACGACAAGGCGCAGGGCGTACAAAAGAATGGCCGCGAGACGAAGCTGGAAATTCTGGAAGCGGCCAGCAAGGGCTGATCACCTTACGGCGCGTCATAGCGGGCGCGTATCGCCGCCAGCACGCCACGCTGTTCCAGGTGCGTGATGGCGGCGTTCAGGCGCGCCAGGTCGTCGGCGCTGGTCGTGCGCGCATTGAGCATCAGGTGCACGGGGGCGCGCAGGACCAGGAAGGGCAGGGCGTGCAAGGCGACGCCCTGCAGGCGCGCTTCGTGGCGTACGGCCAGCACGTCGCCCAGCAACAGGTCGGCGCGGCCCGCGTCGAGCATGCGGATGCCCTGCTGGAAGCTGCCGAAGGTATTCAGTCGACCGGCCTTTTCCAGCGCCGGCCGGGCCGCCGCATACTGCGCGCCATACCAGCCCACTTTGGGCGCCAGCAAGGTCGACTTGCCGCGCGCCAGCTGCGCGAAGCTACCGACATGGCGCTGCACGGCGTGCGTGCCGGCCTTGCCGAAGATGCCCACGGTTTCGTCGCGGTAGCTCACGCTGAAACGCGCATACGCATGGCGCTCCGAGGTGTCGGACGCGGCCAGCATCAGGTCCAGCCCCCCTTTCTGGAACAGCAACTGGCGCCGCGCCGTGGGCAGTTCCGGCGCGGTCAGCAAGGTGCAGTGCGCTTCCTTGAAAATGGCGCGCAGCAGCTCCAGGTCCAGGCCCGTATAGCGGCCCTGGGCATCGCGGTAGAGATACGGCGGCCACTGTTCCAGCGCCATCGTCATGCGGCAGGCCTGGGCGGGCAGAACGCTGCCGAGCAGCATTGCCGCAAGCAGCACGTGGCGCAAGCGCATGGAACATCTCCGCAGTGGTTCAGGGGTACTGTTTGCCAATTTGCCAGAATGGCCACGGAAGTCAAGCAGTGCATGGCTGGTTGCGGATATCAAATGGGCTATAGTGGCGGCGTGCCCCACTCAAAGGAAGACCGCTTGACTCCCCCGCTCGAGATCGCCGCCAATGTCTTGATGACTGCCTCCATCATCCTGGCTGGACGCAATAATATTCATTCCTGGTGGATCGGTATGGTCGGCTGCGTGCTGTTTGCCGTGCTGTTTTTCCAGGTCAACCTGTATGCCGACGTGATGCTGCAGCTGTTTTTCATCGTCACCTGCGTCATCGGCTGGCTGCAATGGCGGCGCGGCGCCGGCGGCAAACCGTTGCCGATCACGCGCACGGGCTGGCGCAGCCTGGCCTGGGTGGTGCCAGCCGGCATCGCCTCGGTGGCCATCTACGGCATGCTGCTGCACCGGTTTACGAATGCCTACGCGCCTTTCATCGATTCGGCAGTGTTGGTATTTAGCATCATCGCGCAATTCTTGCTGATGAGCCGGCGCATCGAAACCTGGGCCTTCTGGCTGCTGGTCAATACCGTGGCCGTGCCGCTCTACTACAGCCGCGGCCTGCACCTGACGGCCGTGCTGTATGCGGCTTACTGGGTCAATGCCCTGATTTCCTGGTACTGGTGGGGCGTGCAGGCACGCCGCGCGGCGGCCGCGCCGCAGGCGATGGCCGACGCCTGATATTGCCAAACGCCAAGTCCTTAGATTCAAATCGTATATACAATCAATTTTTAATTCGTTCACGCCATAAAGACGCCGAGATATAGTGGCCTTTCCCCGCTTACCGGTGTCTTTTATGTTGCGCTTTAGTCTTTCCGCCTGTTTTTATGCCGCCCCGCACCAGCTGACCATGCAATGCATGGCCCAGTCGATGCCGGTGCGTGCCCGTCCACGCATCCCGTAAGTCATTCCCATTCGTTTCGTTGTCGTTTGCCCGCTGGCCCACCCGGTCCGCGTGCCCCTGCTCGGCCTTTTTTATCGGAAAAAGGCTCAATCCCAATAAGAGGAAACCATGTTCAAACCACTCTCCATCAGTCTTGCCATCGCCGCCGCCTTTCCCGCTTTCCCCATCCTTGCCCACGCCGAGGAGGACATGCTGCGGGTCAACGTCACCGGCTCGAATATCCGCGTCAGCGAAAAGGAGGGCGCCAGCGCGGTGCAGGTCATCACGGCCAAGGAATTGAAAGCCAGCGGCAAGACCAGCGTCTCGGATGTGCTGCGCGCCATCTCCGCCAACAGTGGCAACAGCTACAACGAACAATATACGGGCAGTTTCTCGGCCGGCACCTCGGGCCTGTCGCTGCGTGGCATCGGCCAGAAAAATACCCTGATCCTCGTCAATGGCAAGCGCGTGGCCAGCTATGCGACGGCGCAAAACCTGCAGGAAACCTTTGTCGACCTGAACAGCCTGCCGATGGCGGCCGTGCAGCGCATCGAAGTGCTCAAGGATGGCGCCTCGTCCATCTACGGCTCCGACGCCGTGGCCGGCGTGGTCAACATCATCCTGTACAAGGAATTCACGGGCACGGACGTCACGGCGCAGTGGGGCGGCTCGACGCAAGGCACGGGCCAGCATGAAAAGAGCGCGGCGCTGCAGACGGGTTTCGGCAAGCTGGAGGAAGACGGCTACAGCCTGGTCTTCTCGATCGATGCGCAGCAGCGCGACAAGCTGCAGCAAGGCGACGTGGCGTGGATGCGCGATGCGGACTTCCGCAAGCAGCAGCGGGGCAGCCTGGGCTGGGCCATCACCAATTACGCGGGCACGGACCCGACCCGGATCCTGGGCGGCGTGCGCGGACCATTGCAACTGGTCAATTATGGCGACATCACGCCCGGCAAGACGGGCCAAGTGCTGGCGTATAACCCGTCGCCGTATAAAACCCTGATTCCCGGCATCGAGCGCGTGCACACGGCCGCGCGCGCCACCTTCAAACTGAACGCGGATACGGAAGCGTATGTCGACTTGCTGCACAGCTATTCGCGCGCCGACCAGACCTTCAGCGCGCCGCTCACCGTCAACAATGCCACGCGCGTGTGGAACAACGCCACTCAGGCGCTCGACACCATTCCTGTCGTGCTGCCTGTCGGCCACCCGAACAATCCCGGTGCCACGCCCCTGCCGTTCACGGCTACCCTGTTCGACCTGGGGCCGCGCCTGAAGCAGGACAAGGTCACCTTCTACCGCGCGCTGGCCGGCGCCAAGGGTACCGTGGCAGGCTGGGACTGGGATGCGGCCGTGGGCCATTCGAGCAGCAAGCTGGAAGAGACGGTGCAAAATTTCGTCAACCGCTATGAATTCCAGAAGGTGCTGGCCGACGGCAGTTATAACTTCTTTGACCAGTCGCAAAACAGCGAAGCGGTGCGCAATCGCCTGCGCCTGTCGACCCTGCGTCCGGCCGAGTCGACCCTCGACACCGTCGATTTCTCGGCCGCGAAAGACTTGTGGCAGCTGCCGGCCGGTCCGCTGGGCTTTGCCGCTGGCGCTCAGTGGCGCCGCGAAAAGATGGATTCGCAAACCTCGACGGCCGTGCTGTCGGGCACGGAGCTGCGCCCGGCGATCAACATCATCAACGGCTCGCGCAGCGTGTCGGCCCTGTTTGCCGAATTCAACGTGCCCGTGGTGAAAGACCTGTCCGTCAACGTGGCGGGCCGCGCCGACCATTACAGCGATTTCGGCAATGCGTTTTCGCCGAAAGCCAGCGCCCGCTACCAGGCGGCGCCGTGGCTGCTGGTGCGCGGTACCGTGTCGCGCGGCTTCCGCGCGCCGTCGCTGCCGGAAATCACGCAAAGCACGGCCGTCAGCTATGTCAGCGTGCTCGATCCGAAGGACCCTGTCACGCCGACGCAGACGCGCGGCGTGACGGCCATTACCATCGCCAATACGGCGCTGCGGCCGGAACGGTCGAATAACCTGAACCTGGGCGTGGTGGTCTCGCCGACCAGCAGCTCGAGCATCGGCCTCGATTACTACCGCATCAAGCAAGATGGTGTGATCGGCACGGAAAGCGCCACCACCACCCTCGCCAATGAAGCGTCGGCGCCGCAGAAGATCACGCGCGACGCCGATGGCCGCATCACGACCCTGTACCGCCAGTACCGCAACCAGGGACAGCGTGAAGTGTCGGGCATCGACCTTGACCTGCGCCAGCGCTTCGTCGACCAGGACTGGGGCAAGCTGACCCTGGCCGGCCAGCTGAGCCGCGTGCTGCGCTTTGCCGAACCGCTGTCCGATGGCGCACCGCTGACGAACGGCGCAGGCACCAATTATTTCGGCTCCATCCCGAAATGGCGCGGCGTCACCTCGGCCACCTGGGAGCAGGGAAAATGGTCGTCCACGCTGACCTGGAACTATGTGGGCAGCTATGCGCAAAACACGCATCTCGATGAATCGGTGGCCGCGTTCAGCACCTTCGACGTGACCAGCAGCTGGCAGGTGACACCCAAGGCGAACGTCACCTTCATCGTGCAAAACCTGGCCAACAAACGCGCACCGTGGGATTACTCAGCCTCGGGCTTCGACTATACACAGGCCGACCCGCGCGGACGCTTCGCCTCGCTCAAGCTGAACTACAAGTTCTGATCAGCAGTTCTAATGCCCGTTTGACACCTGCCGCTGGCCCGTCTGCTCCTGCAGGCGCTGGCGGTAGGCGCTGGGCGTCATGCCCATGCGTTCGCGAAAGGCGGTGGCGAAGTTGCCCGCGTTGTGAAAGCCGATCAGCAGGGCGACATCCTGCACGTCGATGTCTGTCTGCTGCAGCAATGCCACGCCGCGGGCGATGCGCGCTTCGCGGATGAAGGCAAACACCGTCATGCCCGTTTGTTCGCGGAACATCAGGGTCAGCTTTTCGCGGTAGGTGCCCACGCTGCGGGCGATCTCGGACAGGTTGGGCAGGCTGCCCAGGTTATCGAGAATGAGCTGTTTGACGGCATTGACGAACACCAGGTCGGGATGCTGGGGCTTGTCGCGGATAGGCATCGTGGCTGGCAAGGTACTGTTGCTCTTACGCATCAACCCCAGGTGGATATGGATGCGCGCGGCCAGTTCTTCCGGCGTGAACGGCTTCGAAATGTAGTCGACACCGCCCACCTGCAAGCCCATGATGCGTTCCTTGGCGGCATCTGCGCCGCTGAGAAAGATGACGGGTATCTGTTCCGTTTCGGGATTGGCCTTGAGCAATCGGCATGCCGTGTAGCCATCCATCTCGGGCATGCGCACGTCGAGCAGGATCAGGTCGGGATGCGTGGCCAATGCCAGCTGGTAGCCCTGGTAGCCGTTGAACGCGATGCTGAAACGGTAGGGCTGCTCGCTGAGCAGCTCCATCAGCATGCGTTGCTCGAACGCGGAATCGTCCACGATCAAGATGTTTTTTTTGACGGTTTCGCTGGTCAATGGCATGGCATGGATGACTTAACCAAAAAGCAAGTGTGGCTTATTATGCCTCGCTTTTTCTTTTTTTTCTGCTTTTCTCGTGTTTCAAAAGAGGTTTCTCCGCCAGAAGAAGCGGCGATTTCCCAGATCGCTAATAATTCACCCATGCATTGACTTAAAGCAATGTCGATTATTAAAAAATCTGTTTTGCAAATGCGGCAAAAAACCGACGCCCTCAGGTTCCTGGCTCTCGGCGCTGATATTTTGTTGTCCTGGTTTGCGTGCCCCAAAAAACGCCGGCAATACCGTGACTATCCTCGACGTCCTTCATATTGACGGGCTCATTAATGATGTTCGATCATCAGGAGGTATCATGTTGCGAGTTATTTCCCCCCACCTTATCGTTGCCGCCAGCACGGCACTGCTGCCGCGTGGCGCCGACGCGGCCGTGTATCTGAACGTCAATATGAGCGTGCGTGTGACCTGCACCACGCGCTACCTGAGCGGCACCGGCGCCCGATACCTGCATTCCTGAGGCTCAACCTCCGCCTTGTCCGTGCCGAGGCTGGCCTCGTCGCGCAGGAAAATACATGTTTCCGTGTTGCAACTGAGATTTTTTCGATTGTTGTGTTGAATTAATGTGAGGAGATGGTCATGAAACATACCAACTTTAACAATTTGCCTTGCCCGATTGCCCGCAGCCTGGGCAAGGTGGGCGAATGGTGGAGCATCCTCATCCTGCGCGAAGCGTTTTATGGCAAGACGCGCTTCGACGAATTTGAAAAAAGCCTCAAGATCGCCCCCACCATCCTGACGCGCCGCCTGGCGGACCTGGTGGAGGGCGGCTTGATGACGCGCCGCCTGTATTGCGCCAAGCCGCCGCGCTACGACTATGTGCTGAGCAAGTCCGGGCGCGCCTTCAAGCCCGTCTTGCTGGCCTTTATCGCCTGGGGCAATGAAAATTTCGCGCCGGAAGGCGCCAGCCTCGTCATCGCCAGCCGCGACACGGGCCTGGCTGCCGATCCCGTGCTGGTCGATGCCATGACGGGCTTGCCCATCAATGATGAGTACTACGCGTTTGCGCCGGGGCCGGCCGCCAGCGACAGCATGCGCAGCATCATCCTCGATGCGGAAAAAAGCAGCGGCATCGCACCCAAACCGAAGCCAGCGCCAGCCAACCGGGGCTGGGTGGCAGAAGGGCATCTGGCCTAAGGCGCGACGGCAGGCGAGATCCGCGCCCAGCGTCAACCATGGCCGTGCGAGCGGCCTGCGCCAGGGGATGCTGCACGAGGCGCGCTACAATGGCGCTCCATGCTGACCATCCTCGCCATCACCTTTCCGTTCTTCGCCCTGGTGCTGTGCGGCTACCTGGCCGTGCGGCGCACGCTGCTGCCGCTGGCCGCCATCGGTGGCTTGAACAGTTTTGTCCTGTACTTCGCACTGCCCTGCATGCTGTACCGCTTCGGCGCCGCCACGCCCATCGCCCAACTGCTCGACGCCAGCGTGTTCGGCGTCTACCTGCTATGCGCGCTGATCATGGTGGGCGTCACCATGGCCATGACGCTGAGCCACCGCATCGACTGGAACAACGCCGCCTTCGGCGCGCTGGTGGCGGCCTTCCCGAACACCGGCTTCATGGGCGTGCCGCTGCTATTGACCTTGCTCGGGCCGCGTTCCTCGGGCCCCGTCATCGTCACCATCGTCGTCGACTTGCTCATTACCAGTTCGCTGTGCATCGCCCTGTCGCGCATCGGCAGCGGCGGCGCGCACGGCAGCCGCACGGCCGTCGTCAACGCCATGAAGGGCATGGTGGGTAATCCCATGCCATGGGCGATCGTGCTGGGCGCCTTGACGTCGTGGCAGGCACTGGCCTTGCCCAAGCCTTTGACGCAGACGGTGGGCCTGCTGGCCGATGCCGCCTCTCCTGTCGCCCTGTTTACCATCGGCGCCGTGCTGGCCCGTTCGCAGATGAGCACCAGCGACCCGGCGCCGCTGGGGGAATATGTGCCGGTGGCGCTGAAAAAACTGCTGCTGCATCCGCTGCTGGTATGGGGCATCGGCCACGCGGCCATCGCGCTGGGCGCGCCGCTCGATCCGTTCGCGCTGACTTGCATGGTGCTGGTGGCGTGCCTGCCCAGCGCCAGCAACGTCTCGCTGCTGTCGGAACGCTTCGGGGCGAACACGGCGCGCATCGCCCGCATCATTTTAGTGTCGACGGCGCTGTCGTTTTTGACGTTTTCGGCGGCCGTCAGCTGGCTGGCTTGACGTTCGCGGCGATCAGCGCACCCAGCGCCTGCGCCGCACCGGGTTGATGGTCCAGCGCCAGACCATGCGCCATGCTGGCCTGGTCTTGCATGCTGCGGTTCTGTCCCAGCTTCCATTTTCCCGTGATGCGCGTGAGGGCAATTTCGATGCCGACGATGGCTTTTAACAGCTTGTCGATATAGGCGGCCGGCGCATCGCTCACCCGCCACGGCGCGGCTTGATCTGCCTCATGGCGTGCCGTCAGCCGCTCCACCAATCCCAGCAGCCATGCCGCGTCGTCGATGGCGCGCAGGGGGCCGTGCGCGTGCACCACCGCATAGTTGAAGGTGGGGACTTCCTTGCCGCTGCGCTGCTTTTCCGCATACCAGGCGGGCGTGATGTAGGCGTGCGGCCCCTGGAAAATCACCATGCATTCATCTTCTTCGCCCGCCGCGCGCCACACGGGATTGGCGCGTGCCACGTGGGCGCGCAGGATGCCGAACGGGGCGTCAGGCGTGGGTGCGGAGATCTCGAACGGCAGATGGTCGGCGCACAGGCCATCCTTGCCGTGGCGCACCAGCGCGCCCAGCGGATGCACGTCGATCAGGCCATGCAGCACGTCGAGGCGTTCTTCGCGGAAGGTGGCGGGCGTGTACATCTAGGCGACGCCTTCCACGACCACATCGGCCGTCAGCGAATTGGCGATGTAGCAGCGCTCGTGCGCGTCGTGGTGCAGGGTGGCCAATGCTTCTGGCGAGGGTGCCGCGCCGGAAAACACGATGCGTGGACGTAGCGCGATGCGCGTCATGGCCAGGCGGCCTGCGGCATTTTTTCCCAACTCGCCGACGGCGTCGTCGCGGTAGTCGTCGATGACGTAGCCGCGCTGCGCTGCCAGCGACAGGAAGAACAGCATGTGGCAGCTCGATGTGGCGGCCACCAGCGCTTCTTCCGGGTCGATATTTGCTGCCACCGACATGGGCAGCGGCACGGACAAGGGCGACGACGAGGCGGGTACCGTCAGGCCGCCGTCGAACTGCCATGCATGGCCACGGCTATAGCGCTGGCTGGCGAAATCCTGGCCGTCGCGCTGCCAGGCCACGGTGGCGAAAAACTGATGCATGGTTGCTCCACGGGAGTAAGAGGGGATGCGTCATCTTAGCGCCAGTCTTGGCTATTTAAAACAGCCAATAAGTGCTATCTTGAAGCTACCAATTCAAGAGCGCCACCATGCCAGCTTCCCACCTGAACCAGATCATCGCCGCCTTGCCGCTGCAGCGCGGCACCACCGAACCGCTGTTCCGCCAGCTGTATGCGGCCATCAAGACCGCCATCCTCGATGGCCGCATGAGTCCCGGCATGCAGCTGCCGCCCACGCGCGATTTTTGCCGCCTGCTGGCCGTGTCGCGCCAGACGGTGCTCAATGCGTATGCGCTGTTGACGGCGGAAGGCTATCTCGATGGCGCCGTGGGACGCGGCACTTTTGTCAGCCGCGACGTTCCCTTGTCCGTACCGGTGGCCGCGCCGGCCGGCAAGATGGATCCACCTGGCCTGCTGCGGCCGCTGTCGGCACGCGGGCAGGGTGTGGTGGCGGCCATGCGCCAGGTGGCGTTCCACCGGGGCCCGCTGCGCGCTTTCCGCGTCGGCATGCCGCGCATCGACCATTTTCCATTCGACGTGTGGAACCGCCTGGAAGCGCGGCGCTGGCGCCGCCCCGACCATCATTTCGGCTACAGCGACCCGGCCGGCTACCTGCCGCTGCGCGAGCTGCTGTGCGTGTACCTGAAGGCCTCGCGTGGCGTCCAGTGCACGCCGCAGCAGATCGTCATCACCTCCGGTTCGCAGCAGGCGCTGTTCCTGCTCTCGACTATTTTGCTGGCACCGGGCGACGCGGCCTGGATGGAGTCGCCCGGCTACCGGGGCGCCAGCGGTCCCTTGCGCGCGGCCGGCGCGTGCGTCTTTCCCGTTCCCGTCGATGCGCAGGGGCTGGACGTGGCGTATGGCGTGGCGCACTGTCCGCAGGCGAAGCTGGCCTATGTGACGCCGTCGCACCAGATGCCGCTGGGCGTGAGCATGAGTTTACCGCGCCGCCTGGCCCTGCTGGCCTGGGCCGCACACAACAAGGCCTGGCTGGTGGAGGACGATTACGACAGCGAGTACCGCTACACGGGCGCGCCGCTGGCGTCCCTGCAAAGCCTGGACCGCGATGGCTGCGTGGTCTACGTGGGTACCATGTCGAAAGTGCTGTTCCCCGGCCTGCGCCTCGGTTACATGGTGGCGCCGCCCGCGCTGGCCGAGGCGCTGGTGCAGGCCAAGGCCGTGATGGACCGCCACACGGCCATCGTGCCGCAGATGGCGCTGGCGGACTTCATCGCCGAGGGCCACTTTGGCCGGCATATCCGCCGCACGCGCGACAGCAATGCCGAACGGCGCGATCAGCTGGTGCGCGGCTTGGCGCACGAACTCGACGACCAGCTCGTGTGCGGCCCGGCCGACAGCGGCCTGGAATTGTGCGCGTACTTTCGCGCTGGCCATGATGAAGAAACGGTGTCGCGCGCGGGGCTGGAACGGGGCATCGAACTGCGTCCGCTGGGGCACTATGCCGACCCTGACGCCGGTGCCGCCTGCGCCACGCCGCCCGGGCTGCTGTTGGGCTTTGCCGCGATTGCCCCGGCAGAGATGCAGCACGGCCTGCTGGAACTGGGGCGCCTGCTGCGCGGCCGATAAACTATACTGGTGCTTGCCCGCACATGAAGAACACGACCATGACTATTACCCGCTGCACCTGGGCCAACCCGGCCAATCCCCGCTACCTCGACTATCACGACACGGAGTGGGGCGTGCCTTGCCACGACGAGCGCCGGCTGTTCGAGATGCTGAACCTGGAAGGCGCGCAGGCTGGCCTGAGCTGGGAAACCATCTTGAATAAACGCGACACCTACCGCGCCGCTTTCGATGAATGGGACGCGGAGAAGATCGCCGCGTATGGCCCGGACAAGGTGGCACAGTTGCTGGCGGACCCCGGCATCGTGCGCAACCGCCTGAAGGTGGCGGCGGCCATCACGAATGCGCAAGCCTATTTGCGCCTGCGTGCGCAAGGCCAGACCCTGGACAGCTTTTTGTGGGCGTATGTCGATGGCCAGCCCATCGTCAACAGCTGGCAGCCGGGCGAGTTTCCCGCCAAGACGGCCTTGTCCGACACATTGTCGAAAGACTTGCTCAAGCTGGGCTTCAAGTTCGTCGGCTCGACCATCGTCTACGCCTACATGCAGGGTATCGGCATGGTCAACGACCATGCGCCGGCCTGCTTTTGCCGCGCGGGGCATTGATGCGCCGCGCGCTGGTCCTGCTCGACACGGATTTTGACGGCGCCCGCTTTGGCGCCGCCTGTGCGGCGCATGGCGGTCGCCGCCTGCATTACATCGCGCTGGCGCCGCGTCCCGTCGATGCCAGCCACTTGCCCGAGCAGTGGCGCGCACAGTGGCCGCTTTGCGTGCCGGGCCTGCACCGCATGGTCTCGCACGATGGCATCGTCACGCTCGATGTGCTGATCGGCGAGCCCGATGCCTGCCTGGCGCAATTGTCGGCGCGTGTCGATGAAGTGCTGCTGGCCTGGGTGCCTGCCGCCATGGCGGTGCTGGCGCGCCTGATGCTCGATGGCGGCCAGCTGCATGCGCTGCACCTGGACGAGGCACAGCGCACGCAGTTGCAACAGACTGGTTTTGTCTTCGACGAAAGCCGCTTGCGCGCCGTGTTTTATGCGCGGCGCGCAGAGTACGCGGCCGTCACCGTGCCCGAGCGGCGCGCCATCGTCATCGGTGCGGGCGTGGCCGGCGCGGCCGCCTGCGAACGGCTGGCCGCGCGCGGCTGGAAGGTGACCCTGATCGAGCGCCACGCGCAGCCGGCCAGCGCAGCGTCGGGCAACCTGGCCGGCATCTTCATGCCGTTGCTGTCGAAGGACGACAACATCGCCACGCGCCTGACGCGCGCCGCCTATCTGTACTCGCTGCGCCGCTGGAAAGACCTGGGCGGCATCGGCGCCGCCATCGAGGGTGCGCAAAGCGGCGTGCTGCACCTGGCGCGCGACGGCGCGCATGCGCAGGTGCAGCGGCAGATCGCCGGCAGTGGCCTGTATCCGCGCGAATTTGCCCGCTGGCTGGAAGCGCCCGAGGCGAGCGCCATGCTGGGCGCGCCGGCGCCAGACGGCGCCTGGTGGTTCGCACAGGGTGGCTGGGCGCGTCCGTCTTCCGTCTGCGCGGCCATGCTGGACGCTTGCGGCACCTTGCTCACGCGGCGCTTTTCCAGCAGCGCCCTGCGCCTGGAACGTGGCGATCAGGAGTGGCTGGTGCGCGATGCGGACGGAGCCCTGATCGCGGCGGCGCCTACCGTCATCCTGGCGGCCGGCACGGGGGCAGTCGATTTCGAACAGGCGGCCGGCCTGCCGCTGGACGCCGTGCGCGGCCAGGTCACGCACCTGGCCGAAGGCAGTCTGCCATCGTTGCCGTTCGTCGTCTGCCGCGAAGCCTACATGACGCCGGCATACCAGGGCGTCGTGTGTGTGGGCGCGACCTATGCTGCCGATGCAGACAGCAGCCTGCGCATGGATAGCCAGCACGACAATATCGCGAAGATCGCCGACATCCTCGATCTGTCTCCGTTCGAGGCGCCGCTGGCCGGGCGCACGGGCTTTCGCTGCATGGCGCCGGACCGCCTGCCGCTGGCGGGCGCCTTGCCCGATCCCGGCGTGCCAGGGCGCTGCGAGCACCTGCGCGATGTGCCGCGCTGGCCCGGCCTGTTTGGCTTGCTGGGGTACGCTTCGCGCGGCCTGATCTGGGCGCCGCTGGCGGCCGAGCTGCTGGCTTGCCAGCTGGAGGGCGAGCCGTTGCCGCTGGAGATTCAATTGGCCGCTGCTTTGGACCCAGCCCGCTTCCTGCTGCGCGAACGCCGGCGCGCTTCCTGATGACACCCAGAGGCAAATTCTGGGGTCGGACCCTCAGGGGGAATATGCCCCAATGGGGCATATTCCGATTCCGAAGGAACTGACCCCATATACGTTTTCCAGCTTTCCAAACTCTTTTTAATTTGTTTTCCGAACAACATAAGTTCGCTACAGTGGACTCGTGCTGGTTTTTGACGACGGAATAAAGAGGTGGAACGATGGCTGCTGCAGAACTGATTTTCGACCCCCGCGCCGCGCACGGCGAGGCGGCTTTTGACGAGGTGCTCAATCTTGCGCGCACCCAGGCGCAGGCGCAGGGCTTGCCGTATGCGGGCATCGTCAGCGCGCAGGATGCATGGCAGCTGGTGCAGGCTGGCAAAGCCGTGCTGGTCGACGTGCGCACCAACGAGGAACGCACGTTCGTCGGCTACGTGCCCGCCTCGCTGCACGTGGCGTGGGCCACCGGCACGGCCATGCACCGCAATCCCCGCTTTACGCGCGAACTGGAAGCGAAGGTGGGTGGCAAGGATGCTGTCGTGGTGCTGCTGTGCCGCAGCGGCAAGCGCTCGGCCGCAGCCGCCGAAGCGGCCGCCAAGGCGGGTTTCACGCACGTCTTCAATATCGCGCAAGGCTTCGAGGGCGACCTCGACGCGCAGCAGCAGCGTGGCCACAGCGGTGGCTGGCGCTGGCATGCGCTGCCCTGGCTGCAAGATTAACGCTCCTCCCGGGACCACCATGAACCAGCGAGCCATTCCCCCCGCCTCCCTTGCCGCGCAGCCGCAATGGGAACTGCGCCAGATCGTCGATGAATTGCGTGCCGTGCGCGCACAGTGGCGCGAAGGGCTGGCCAGCAGCCAGGAGTGCGGCGCGCGCGAATTTCCGTCGCGCCAGCACTTGCGCGATATCGTCGACGCCTTGTGTGCGGCCCTGTTTCCCATGCGCCTGGGGCCCCTCGACCTGCAGCAGGAGAGCGAAGATTTCTTTGTCGGCCACACGCTCGACACGACCCTCACGGGATTGCACGAACAGGTGCGGCGCGAACTCAGTTACCACGCGCGCCAGCACGGCTTGCAGCAGACGGTCTCCATCGAACAGCAGGCGCTGGCCATCGTGCAGCGCTTCGCCCGCGCATTGCCGCGCATCCGCGCCCAGCTCGACACGGACGTGGCGGCCGCCTTCCATGGCGACCCGGCCGCGCACAGCGTCGATGAAGTGCTGCTGTGCTATCCGGGCATCCTGGCCATCATCCACTACCGCCTGGCGCATACCCTGTATGCACTCGGCGCGCCGCTGGTGGCGCGCATCATCGCCGAGGTGGCCCATTCGCAGACGGGCATCGACATCCACCCGGGCGCCAACATCGGCAGCAGCTTTTTCATCGATCATGGCACGGGCGTGGTGATCGGCGAGACGGCCATCATCGGCGAACGGGTACGCATTTATCAAGCCGTCACCCTGGGCGCCAAGCGCTTTCCCGTCGGCTTTGATGGCGTGCTGAAAAAGGGACTGGCGCGCCACCCCATCGTGCAGGACGACGTGGTCATCTACGCGGGCGCGACGATCCTGGGACGGGTGACCATCGGCCAGGGTTCCGTCATCGGCGGCAATGTCTGGCTGACCCGCAGCGTGGCGCCCGGCAGCCATGTCGCGCAAGCGCACAACCAGCAGGAAGCAGCGGATTTACCGGCGCCATCGCACCCCGCTTTTGCCCACCACCCATGAGGACAGCATGTTGATCAAACAGTTTGGACTGGCCGTGCGCCAGTTGCGCGAAGGGCATGGCTGGTCGCAGGAGCGGCTGGCCGAAGCGGCCGACTTGAACCGCTCCTTCATCGGCGAAATCGAACGGGGCGCCGCTACGCCGTCGCTGCTGACGGTGGAAAAGCTGGCCGTCGCGCTGGGTGTCGGCCTGGCGGGATTGATGGCCCGCTGCGAACCGGAGCTGGTGGATTAGGTCATTGAAAACGCCGCGTTGATGGCGATAGCATGTTGAGGAAAAGAGAGGGGTACTCGATACTTTATTCGTTTTTCAGATAAGCATATTCACTTTTCTCATCAGGAGTAGTCATGACAGCAGCAACAGAGAACCAGTTCGCGCTGGGCGACAACGCCGCGCGCCAGCTGGCCAATGCAAGCAAGAGCGTCCCCCAGTTATCCACGATCACGCCGCGCTGGCTGGTGCACCTGCTGCAATGGCTGCCCGTGGAAGCGGGTATCTACCGCCTCAATCGCGTGAAAAATCCGAAGGATGTGCGCGTGGCCTGCTCGCAGCGCGACGAGTCGGAACTGCCGCAAACCTTCGTCGACTATGACGACCAGCCGCGCGAGTATTTTCTCAATGCCGTCAGCACGGTGCTCGACGTGCACACGCGCGTGTCGGACCTGTACAGCAGCCCGCACGACCAGATCAAGGAGCAGCTGCGCCTGACCATCGAGACGATCAAGGAGCGCCAGGAAAGCGAACTGATCAACAATCCCGACTACGGCTTGCTGGCCAGCGTGCATGACGACCAGCGCATCTTTACCCTGACGGGCGCGCCCACGCCGGACGACCTCGACGAACTGCTGACGAAAGTGTGGAAGGAGCCGGGTTTCTTCCTCGCGCACCCGCTGGCGATTGCCGCTTTTGGGCGCGAATGCACGCGCCGCGGCGTGCCGCCGCCGACCGTCAGTCTGTTCGGTTCGCAGTTTTTGACCTGGCGCGGCGTGCCGCTGGTGCCGTCCGACAAACTGCCCATCGAAGACGGCAAGACGAAAATCATCCTGCTGCGCGCGGGCGAGCAGCGCCAGGGCGTGATCGGCCTGTTCCAGCCTGGCCTGGCGGGTGAGCAAAGCCCTGGCCTGTCCGTGCGCTTCATGGGCATCAACCGCCACGCGATTTCGTCCTATCTGATTTCGCTGTATTGCTCGCTGGCCGTGCTGACCGACGATGCGCTGGCCGTACTGGAAGACGTGGAGATCGGTAAATACCATGACTACCCAGACACCTACAAGTGATGGCGCGGCGGCCTTGCCCGCCGTCCCGTTTCTGCCCGACGAAGCGACCGTGAACCGGCTGGCCGGTGAGTTTTTTGCGCGCCTGCCGGGATTGGCCCCTGCGTTGGACAAGTCACCCAGCCTTGGCGGTTCCGGCAGCGTGCTCGATGCGGCGCCCCGCTACGCGCACCGGCCGCCGCCGCAGCCCGGACCTTCGTTCGCCGCCATCGCCCCCGGCGTGGCGACGGCGCAAGTGCCGCCCGTGACGGCACCTTTGGAGTCGCCGATTGCGCCGGCGCCGGCTTCCGTGCCGACACCACGGCTATCCGCCCTCAGTGCACCGTCGCCCTACTATTTTGTCGGTGGCGCGCATGGCTATCCCGCGTCGAACGGCAAGCTCGATGGCCTGGCGCAGCAGGGGCTGGGACAGGTGGCCCCCGATGCCACGCCGCAGCGCGCGCCCGCGCACCAGCTGCCCGTGACGCCGTCCAACAGCCAGCCCGCGTTCTATTTCCAGACCGAGTTGCCCGCGGCGACGCAGCCGGGCCAACGCCAGGCGCCCGCGCCGTTCGACGTGCACGCCGTGCGGCGCGATTTTCCCGTGCTGGCAGAGCGCGTCAACGGCAAGCCATTGGCCTGGTTCGATAATGCGGCCACCACGCACAAGCCGCAGTCGGTGATCGACCGCGTGGCGTATTTCTATGCGCACGAGAATTCGAACATCCATCGGGCGGCGCACGCACTGGCGGCGCGCGCCAGCGATGCGTACGAGGCCGCGCGCGCCAAGGTGGCCCATTTCCTGGGCGCCGCCTCGGCCAATGAAATCATCTTCGTGCGCGGCGCCACGGAAGGCATCAATCTGATCGCCAATACCTTTGGCCGCAAGTACATCGGCAGCGGCGACGAGATCATCGTCTCGCAGCTCGAGCACCATGCCAACATCGTGCCGTGGCAGCAACTGGCGGCGGAAAAGGGCGCGACACTGCGCGTGATTCCCGTCGACGACAGCGGCCAGATCATCGTCGATGAATTCCGCAAGCTGCTCAACGGGCGCACCAAGCTGGTGTCCGTGACGCAGGTGTCGAATGCGCTGGGCACGGTGACGCCCGTGGCACAGATCATCGCGCTGGCGCATGCGGCCGGCGTGCGCGTGCTGGTCGATGGCGCGCAAGCCGTATCGCACCTGCGCGTGGACGTGCAGGCGCTGGGTGCGGATTTTTACGTGTTTTCGGGGCATAAAGTGTTCGGCCCGACGGGCATCGGCGCCGTGTATGGCAAGGCGGACTTGCTGGAGCAACTGCCGCCATGGCAGGGCGGCGGCAACATGATCGCCGACGTGACGTTCGAGCGCACCGTCTACCAGGGCGTGCCGAACCGTTTCGAGGCGGGCACGGGCAATATCGCCGATGCCGTGGGCCTGGGTGCGGCCATCGATTACGTGCAGCGCATCGGCCTGGACAACATCGCCGCCTACGAGCACGCGCTGCTGGAATACGCCACGCACCAGCTGCAGGCGATTGCCGGCGTGCGCCTGATCGGCACCGCATTCGAGAAGGCCAGCGTGGCCTCGTTCGTGCTGGCCGGCTACGAGCCGGCGGAAGTGGGCCGTGCCCTGAACGACGAGGGCATCGCCGTGCGCTCGGGCCACCACTGTGCCCAGCCGATTTTGCGCCGCTTCGGCGTGGAAGCGACCGTGCGGCCATCGTTCGCCTTCTACAACACGTATGAGGAAATCGACCGGATGATCGCGGTGGTGCGCCGCCTGGCGGGTGCGCGCCGCTGATCTTGCCGGCTTATCAAGACTATGCCGCCCTTGCGCCAGCGGGGGCGGCATTGTTGCGTCAGGTCACGGACTTTGCGCGCGGCTGGCTGGCGTCTGCAGGCTGGCGGTATAATTTATCCTTGGCAATATTGAAGCTGCGGCCCAAGGAGATATCCGGTGGAAAATCAACACAGCTCGCCCGAGCTTTTCCTGTTCCTGGCGTCGACCGTGCACGACATGAAAAATTCGATCAGCGTGGTCAGCGGCACTTTGGAGTCGCTGCTGGCGGCCGAGCAGGCCAAGCCCGCGCCGCAGGCCGACCCCGCCTATCTGCAGATGGCGCAAATGCTGTACCAGACCAAGCGCCTCAACGATAACCTGATCCAGCTGCTGGCCCTGTACAAGGAAGTGGGCAAGCCCGGCTACCCGTTTGACGTGCAGCCGCAACTGGTGAGCCAGGTGGTCGACCAGGTGGTGGACCAGGAAAAGATCCTGCTGGCCTCGAAAGGCATCCGCCTGGAGACGGCTTGCCCGGCCGAGCTGATCTGGACCCTCGATGAAGACCTGGTCATCGGCGTGCTGGCGCATGCCATCAACAACGCCATCCGCTACACGAAGGACACGATCCGCCTGTCGGTGCAGGAGCACGACGACATGCTCGAGCTGCGCGTGGACGACAATGGCGACGGCTACTCGCAGGCGCTGCTCGACGCGGGCAGCGCAGCCATGGATGGCATGGCGGCCGGCGTGAACTTTTCCACCAACAGCACGGGACTGGGCCTGTATTTCTCCAGCGAAGTGGCGAAGATGCACAAGCACCGGGGCCGTAGCGGCAGCATCGCCCTGGAAAATGGCGGCGCGCTGGGCGGCGGCTGTTTCATCCTGCGCCTGCCCTGAACGAGGAATTCATGACGACAGAGAGCCACGCCACCGCCGCCGAAGCGGGCAGCACCGACTGGGCCGACAAGCATTATCTGCTGGTCGACGACTTCATCGGCATTCGCATCCTGCTGCGCGAATCCTTGCGCAACCTGGGCGCGCGCCATATCGACCAGGCGGCCAGCGGCGGCGAAGCCATGAAGCTGCTGGCCAAGACGCGCTATGACGTGGTGCTGTGCGATTACAACCTGGGTGAAGGCAAGAATGGCCAGCAAGTGCTGGAAGAGACGCGCGTGCGCAACCTGACGGCGCCGTCGAGCGTGTGGCTGATGGTGTCGGCCGAGAAAAGCGTGGAATCGGTGATGGGCGCGGCCGAGCACCAGCCCGACGCCTACCTGATCAAACCCATCACGGAAGGCGTGCTGCTGACGCGGCTGAACCGCGTGTGGCACAAGAAGCAGGTGTTTCGCGAAATCGACCAGGCCTGCATGGAAAAGGATTATTTGCGCGCCGCCAGATTATGCGACGCGCAGATCGAGCTCAACAAGCTGCACGCGCTGGAATTGCTGCGCATGAAGGCCAGTTTGCTGCTGAAAAGTGGCGAGCCGGAAAAGGCCCGCGCCGTGTACGAAAAAGTGCTGGCCGAGCGCGATTACAGCTGGGCCAAGGCGGGTCTGGGCAAGATCCGCATGAATAACGGCGAGCACGAGGCGGCGCGGCAAATCTTCCAGGGCGTGATCGTCGAAAACAAGTATTACATCGATGCCTATGATCAGATGGCCGTCGCTTACCAGCTGATGGGCCAGCACGAGGAAGCGTGCGGCGTGCTGGAAAAGGCGGCGCGCCTGTCGCCCAATTCGGTGCCGCGCCAGCGCAATCTGGGGCTGGCCGCCTTGAAAGTCGGCAATGTCAGCATGGCGGAAAAGGCTTTTCGCAAGTGTATTTCCATCGGTGAATTTTCCGTCATGAAGACGCCGGACGCCTACCTGGGCCTGGCGCGCGTGTGCGGCCTGAAGAAGGATGCCAAGGAGGCGCTGCAATGGCTGCTGCTGGCGCAGCGTGAATTCCCGCCCGAGCAAATTGGTTTGCGCGCGAAGATCACGGAAGGCATGGTGCACCACGAAACGGGCGATTACCGGCGCGCGCGCAAGTGCGGCGACGAACTCGAAGCCATGCTGCTGGAAGACCCGGCGCGGCCCGAAAAAAGTATCTGCATGGAACTGGCGACCCTGCTGTTCGCCGTCGGCGTCAAGGATGCGCCGGCCGGCCTGCTGTGCTACGTGGTGAAGAACAACCACGATAACCAGGTGGTACAGGACGAGGTGCAAAAGATCTTCGACAAGGCCAAGATGGGCGACGAAGGCACCAGCCTGATCATCGCTGCGCGCAAGGAAGCGTCGGACTTGATGAACAAGGGCGTGCTGCTGTGGAAGACGGACAAGCTCAACGAGGCGGTCGCCTGGATGCGCGCGGCACGCGAAAAACTGCCGAACAACCTGCGCATCCTGTTCAATTCCGCGCAAATCATCGTGTCGTTCCTGGAGCAACGCGGTTACCAGGCGGAATTGGCGGCCGAAGCCATGGAAGTGTTGTTGTATGTAGACAAAATCGCACCGGGACAGCAGCGCTTTGCGCAATTGATGGAGCAACTGGTGCAGCTGACGCCGCCGCCCGGGCCGGAACAGGCCGTCGAAGTGCCGGAAAAAACGCCGCCGGCGCCGGAAAAAGGGGGAAAATCCGTGCGCGAGCGTGCCGGATGATAAACTAGGGGCCAGCGTGGGTTCGCCCGTGCTTGAGTTGCTTTACAACAATAAGGAAGAAACTATGCGTGATGTGGTCAATGAAGTGTACAAAAAAATGAAGGTCGGCAGTATTGCCTGGGTACGCCCGGTCGCCGCCAAGGGAGACACGCTGGAAACATTCCAGTCTTCGTACGAGCACGCCAAGGCGCTGGCCGACGAAGGCCTGATCACGATCGGTGACGTAAAACGCCAGGCCGACAACATGATCGAGGCGATCCGCATTCATCGTATCGCCTGATCATATCGCCGGCTTGCGTATCAGGCCTTGCCTGGTGCTTTAGCCTTGGGCGCTGCGCGTTTCGCGGGCGCCTTGCGCAGCGGGGCCTTGGCCTTGGCTGCCGTGCCTGCTTCTGCAGGCTTGGCGGATTTGCTGGCCGCTGGCTTGGCCTTGGCGCCAGCGCCAAAACTGGCCGCTGCCGCACTGGCAGCGTCGGGCGACATCGCCGTCGACACCGCCTGCTTGAACTGATCTTGTAACAAATTCCACCAAGCACTTGGATTGGCCAACTGGGCTGCTGCCTGGTTGCCGGCATCGTCGGTCGCCGCCGCAGCCGGTTCCGGCGCGGGCGCAGGTGCGGGCGCCGGTTTCGGTGCAGGCGCTGGCGCCGCAGGTGCAGGTGCAGCTTGCTGGAAAAACGCGGAAGCGTAGGGCACCGATTCAAAGACGGTTTTCTCGCTGGCGCCTGGCTGGGTGATGGCCGCCGCCAGCGAAGCACCCATCGATTTCAGCGTGGCGATGGTGCCGCGCTGTACTTCCAGCGCCTGGATACTGCCGCGCAGCATGCTGGTATTGAGGTTCAGCCATGCTTCGACGGCTTTCAGGTCGCTGATTTTCTTGTCCAGTTCTTCCACCGACATGGTGGGCGCCGTGATGCCGGGCATGCCCATGCCGGGCACGCTCATGCTGCCCCACAGGTTCTTGACGAAGTCGAGGGTATCGGTCACAACTGCTGCGCCCGGTATTTGGGGCATTTGCGGATTTGCCATGCGAAATCTCCTGGTAGGTGGATGCCCCTAGCGTAGCAGATATCAGCTTGCAACTGACGCAACGCTGCCAACATTTTCTTACATAAAACATCAGGAGTTGAGCGCGGGCAAGAAGCGGAAAGTGGGGTGGAAGCGTTACACTACGGCCTATGATGCCCGACTCCTTCTTTTCGCCACCGCGCCGCCGTACCGTCATCTTTGTCGCGGTCATCGGCGCACTGCATTACGTGGCGTTGGCATGGCTCACCTCGCATGCCCGCATGGTGCCGCTGGGACAGAATCATGCGCAGATGGTCAGCATGGCCTTGATCGCCGAGCCGCCCAGGCCATTGCCAGTGGTGCCACCACCGCCGCCGCCCGAGTTCCCCATGCCCAAGCTCAGGCCGCCGCCACCGCCGCCGCCGACGGAACTGGCGTCGAGCGACACGCCCCAGTGGACGGCGCCCGCCAGCGAGGTGCCGCAAGGCCCCGCCACGACCGAGCCGGCCATAGTGGCTGCCCCGGCCATCACGGCGCCTGCGCCCGCCGTGGCGGCCGCGCCCGCGCCAGCTGCCGCGCCGCCACCACCGGCCGTCGAGCAGGCACGGCACTACAAGACGAATGTGCCTGCCTCGGCCCAGTTCGACTTGCATGTGGACAGGCGCGATGCCGACGGTACCAAGTGGCAGGGCGTGGCCGCCATGGCGTGGGACAACAAAGGCGACACGTATCAGCTGAAGCTGGAAGTGGGCTTGAGCATGCTGATCACACGTATCAACCTGCTGGTGCTGACCAGCGAGGGGGTGATCGATGCCAGCGGCATCGTACCCGTCACGGCCACGGAAAAACGCAAGGGCCGCGCGCAAACGGCCACGCATTTCAAGCGCGACGCCAAGGCCATCACGTTTTCGGCCACGACGGCCACGGCGCCATGGCAGGAGGGGGCGCAGGACAAGGCCACGGTGCCGTTCCAGCTGGCCGCCATCGGCCGCGCCGACGTCAACCAGCTGGCCGGCAATATCGACATCCTCGTCGGCGAGGAAAAGGAAGCGACCGTGTTCCGCTTCCAGCTGGTGGGCGAGGAAGAGCTCGATACCAACATGGGCCGTCTGGTGACCTGGCATCTGCGCCGGCCACCGAAGCCCGGCACGTATTCGTCGCAGCTCGATATCTGGCTGGCGCCGTCCATGCAATGGTATCCGGTACAAATACGCAATACCGAGGCGAGCGGGGCGCTGACCACGCAAACCGTGACCCAAATTCGCGTCAATGACGCTACAGGAAAATAAATGATGACTTTGACTACTTTAAAACGCGTGGTGCTGGCCAGCTTGCTGGCCGCCACCCTGACTCCCGCCATGGCCGACGCGCCCGTGGAGCATCCCGTCATCAAGCGCCCCTACAAGCTGGCGCCATCGGCAGACCTCGTCTATTCGATCAAGGCCAAACAGCGCGGCATCGGACTGTCCGGCGAATCGGTCAGCAACTGGCGCGTGGGTGATGGCAAGTATTCGCTGCTGGCCGAAACCAAGGCTGCCCTGTTCGGCAAGATCCTGGAACAGCGCAGCGAAGGTACGGTCGACGATTTCGGCCTGGCGCCTTCTCAATTCGTGGAAAAACGCTTCCGCAAGGAAGCGGCCACCACCACGTTCAAGCGCGACAGCAAGACCATCGTCTTCAGCGAGGGCGATGACAGCTATCCGCTGAAAGGCGGCGAACAGGACCGCAACAGTACCGTCTGGCAACTGGTCAGCGTGGCGCGCGCCACGCCCGAGAAATTCACGCCCGGTTCGGAATGGAGCTTCTTCGTGGCCGGTCGCCACGATGCCGAGCCGTGGACCTTCAAGGTCGTCAAGCAGGAAACCGTCGCCACCGGCCAGGGTTTGGTGGAGGCCGTGCACCTGGTCAAGGCGCCGCCGCCGGACAAGAAGGGCCAGCAAGTGGACCTGTGGCTGGCGCCGTCGCTGGAATGGTATCCCGTGAAGGTGACGTTCGCCGATGAAGACGGCGATTACGTCGAGCAAACCTTGCAAAAGATCGTCAAGAAGTAAGCGCTTGCTAATGGTTTTTGCATCAAGTTGCCAACCCGGATGCAAAAACTGGGGTCGGACCCTCAGGGTCCGACCCCGGCCCTTCGCCTTTGGGGACGTCGTCAATGCAACACTCGGCAGACTGACGGCCCGTTCGCCCCCTCCCACGCGCTAAATTGCATGTCAGAACTGATATACTGACGCCCCCGCCCCGCAGCGCTGCGTTAGCCCGCTGCGCCGCCCGCTGAACACTCATCCGGAAAAGAATGATTGATATAATGGCAAGTGCAGCCGTGGCTACGGATGCACATCAGACAGAGCAAGAGCATCACGATTCCTTGCAGGCGCATTTCCAGCCCAATATTTCGGCCGATGAAATTGAGCAAGTTTTTCACTTGAAGCGGGCGCAGCCTTTGCTGCAAGTGTTTACGGCCCTGTTCCATGGCGGTTTTGATGGCGTGCTGGTGCGTCTGCTGGTGTTGCGCGAGCTGGCGTCCGATGCGGCCACGTCCGCCTATACGCGCGCCGATATCAACACCAAGCTGGCCTATTTATTGCCGGAAAGCCTGGAAACGGTTTTGCTGCGCCTGCGCTCGAACCAGTTGCTGGCCTGGGATGCGCAGCAGGGCGTGTACCGCGTCACGCCCATGGCGCGCAACGTGCTGTCCGCCATCGACAGCCTGCTGGGTCTGGGCCAGACGGAAGACGAAGCGGAAATGGGCTTTTTGCTGTCGCAGGTGGCCGGTGCGCAAGCCGTGGGCGGCGTGTCCGTTGAACAACTCCAACATTTGCTGGGGCGCCTGGTGGACTTGACGGAAGAATTTTCCGACGCGATTGCCTCCGGTTCCGAATTCCGGCTGCGCACGGCGCAGGCGAAGTGGAACATGGCGTGCGATTGGGTGGAAAAGGGTTCCGAGATTCTCGTGGCCATCACTTCCGATGAAAACGCGGACAGCGCCACGCACAAGGCGGCGCAGGCGATCGGCCGCGCGCAAAGTAAATTGTTGAACATGCAAGGCATGTTTTCGCGCGCGCTGAACCAGATCGAGCGCCAGCGCGTGCACCTGGGCCAGTCGGGCCTGTCGACCACGGACATCAAGCGCTGGCTCTTGCTGCATGACGACCTGGCCAGCCTGGCCGAGGGCGCCATCGACCAGCCTGTCGTGCCCCTGTTCAGCACGCCTGCCGAGATGATCGACGTGGCCGAAACGGAACTGCTGTCCGAACGGGTGGCAGGTGTCATCAACACGGGCCTGCCCAGCGGAGAGGACGCGCCCACCACCATCAGCGACGGTCCCGCCATGCAGCTTGAACTCGATGACTTGCTCGAACGCCTGTCGAACTTTGCCAGCCTGGGCAATTTCCCCAGCATCGGCGAAGAAGGGCCGAAATCGGTGCCCGTGCAGGATTCGCTGCTGCCGGCCAGCTTTGCCGTAGCCTCGTACCGCGCCTCGATGCTGCCGCTGCTCGGTGACGTGTCCGAAGCGAGCTTGCAAGGCTCGACGGCCGAACTGGCCCGTTTGCCGATCACCTTTACACCGACCGACGAGATGGTCCAACTGACCGACCCCCACGTGGCGGCCATGTCGATCGCCTCGCTTTCACTGAATGTTTCACTTGATTTAGATAGCGGCACTGCCGATGAATGACGATTCCCAAATCCTGATTGCGCGCCTGCTCACGCATCAAACCCTGCGCCGCGACGACAAGCTCGTCAAGCGCGTGCTGTCCGACGAGCTGTTCCGCGCCGAAATCGATGCGCGCCTGCTGGCCTGCGGCTTGAAACTGCTCGACAACGTGTATGCCGACCACGTGACTTTGGCCCTGACGCGCACCATTGAACCGAAGATCTTCGGCGCGCGCGACGTGTGGCAAAACAATAATTTCGGTTTGGCGCGCGATGGCGTGGCCTTGCTGGTGGTGCTGTGGGCGCAGATCATCCTGCCCAAGCGCGAACGCCAGGAAACACACCAGCACGCGGACGATGACCAGAACGATATGTTTGGCACGGAAAAGCCGCTGCCGCGCGCGGAAGACGCCTCGATCGGTATTTCCTACAAGGCCCTGCTGTCGGACTTCGGTGACAAGCTGGGCAAGAAAACGCGCATGGACATGAACCTGGGCACGCTGGCCAAGCTGGGCTTCATCGAGCGGCGTGGCGACTTCATCCTGGAAGGTCCGCTGCTGGATCTGATGATGGACACCGACGTCCTGAAAGAGCGCATCATCAACGGCGCCCTGGCCGACGTGTTCAAGCGGGCGCCCGCGCGCCTGATGGCTGTCGATCCTGACGCCGACCTGGCAGACGAGCTGTCCGCCGAGATCGGCGACTTGCCCGACGCCGGCGATGCCGGTGACGCCGATTCGTCCGACCTCCCTCACTGAAAGCGCCCATGTTTCATATCAAATCACTTGAACTGGTGCACTGGGATTACTGGCAGCGCATCAAGAATATTCCGCTCGACGCGAAGATCATCACCATCGCGGGGCAGAACGGTTCGGGCAAGACCACCTTGCTCGACGCCTTGCGCACCCTGTTTGGCCTCGACTGCTCGATGGGGCGCACGTATAAACACTATGCGCGCCATTCGGGCCAGCAGACGGCCTGGCTGCGCGCCGTGGTCGACAACAAGAACGTGGGCAAGCAACTGTCGAACCGCCCGTTCCGCAGCTCCGGCTTCTTCAGCGACGATGAAGTGACCCTGTTTTGCCAGATCCAGAAAAATGGTGGCGACTGGAAGCGTCAGTATCTGATGCGTCCAGGCAATGTGCAGATCGAGGACATCACGGACGCCAACGACTGGCTGGGCGTGGAAAACTACCGCAAGCGCCTGGCCAATGCTGGCCTGTCGCCCGCCATGTCGAAAGTGCTGGCGCTGGAGCAGGGCGAGACGGACAAATTGTGCGAATACGCGCCGCGCCAGCTGCTCGACCTGGTGTTCCAGGTGTTCGGCGACAAGGAAGTGCTGGATGCCTACGACGAAGCCAAGCGCCACCAGCGCGATACGGAAGTGGAGCTGAAACGCTTCGAGACGGAACTGGAAGCGTCGAAGACCAACCTGGAAGGCTTGCGCCTGCGCGTCGCCAATTACCACCAGTGGGAAGGGCTGCATAAAGAGCGCCGCAACCTGCTGGAAGAAGTGCTGCCCAGCCTGCAATACCACGAGGCGCGCGAAAAGGCGGCTCAGGCCAGCCGCCAATTGCGCGATGCGCGCAAACCGATGGCGCAGGCGGACCAGCAGCTGACCGATAAACGCAATGCGCTGGCGGCGCAAGCGAAGGCCCTGTCCGACGCGCAGATGAACGAAACTTTGCTGGAACAGGAATCGATCGGCTTGCAGAGCCGCTTGTCCCTGATCAATAGCAAGCTGAAACCGCTGGACAGCCTGCTGGAGCAGAAGGACCGTTTGCACAAGCTGGCAGCCGACTCGGGCAGCGACATCGCCGAAGTGACGGCCCAGCTGGAACAGAAGGAAGCGCAATTGCTGCAGCAGCGCCAGCAGCGCGACGCCCTGTCGGCGCGCATCGCGGGCGAGCAGGCGACGATTGCCGCGCTGCAAGGCAAGACGGCCATGCCGGAGCCGGACAATGTGCGCGGCATGCGCCGCGCGCTGCGCGACGCGGGGATTTCCCACGCGATGCTGTCGGACATCGTCGAAGTGACGGACAGCCGCTGGCAGGGCGCCGTCGAAGGTATATTGGGCGGTTACGCTTCGGTGGTCTTGCTCGATAAAGCCAAGGATGCGGCTGCCGCCTACCGTTTGGCCGAGAAGGAGCGCTATCGCCACTTCATCGTGCCCGAGCTGGTCACGGCACCTGTCGCCAAGGACGAGAGCTTGCTGGCGGTGGTGAAATTTTCCGCGCCCGTGCCGAGCTGGCTGATCGAGCAGCTGTCGCGCATTGCGCGTGTCGATTCCGTCGAAGCGGGTTTCAAATTGGGCAACCACGAAGAGTGGATCACGCCCGAGGCGTATCACCGCGAACGCCGCGGCGGGCGCTCGCTGTTCGTGGAAGCGTCGCGCTACCGCTTCGGCCAGGCCGGCCGCAGCGGCCGCCTGGAAGCGCTGCTGCGTTCCTTGCCTGGCCTGGAAGGACAGGAAGATACGTTGACCCTGGCGATCTCGAAACTGGCGTTTGAGGTGGGCGCCTTGAAAGCGCGCATCGCCGGCGTCGACGCGGCCAAGGAACTCAGTGCGCGCCAGGAAGAATTTGCCGAAGCGCTGCGCAACTCGAAGCCGCTCAAGGAAGAGCGCCTGGAAGTGGGCGGCCGTCTGGGCGAGCTGCAAAACCTGACGAAGAACGCCACCGTGGCGCGCACGCGTGCCGATACGGTGTGGCAAAACGCGCGCCTGGCGTTGTCCGAAGCGGAAGCCGGTGCGCGCCTCGGCTACAAGAAACAGATCGAACAGCGCGCCGAGCATGCGCGCGCCTTGCTGGCCTTGCGCCATGCATGGCGCCATTTGCCGAAAAGCTGGCGCCGTCCCGCACGCCGCGCGGCGCTCGTGGCCGAGCACCAGAATGCGCACCAGGTCGACTTGCGTGTGGCCAGCCTGCAAAGCAGCCTGGCGCGCGACGACTGGGAACTCGACGCCACCGTCATCGACCAGCATCACCGCCTGTCGGACCAGTTGCATGGCCGCCAGTCGGAAACGGACGAGCGCCGCTACCAGAACAACCGCGCCATCGAAGCGACGGGCAATGCCCGTGGCGCCTACATGGAGCGCTTGCGCTACACCATCAAGACGTACAGCAAGAACATCAAGGAGCTCGGTGAGCTGGCCGGCATCGAAGTCCATGCCGACCCCGTGCGCCTGGAAAACGATGACGTGCAGCTGTCGCAGGCGGGCTTGCACGTGCGTTTCAAATTCGACGGCAAGGGCGTGATCGGCATGAACGATGGCGAAGCGTCGGGCGGCCAGCAAGTGATGAAGTCGCTGGTGCTCTTGATCGGCTTGCTGAAATCGGAAGACGGTTCCGGCGGCTTCGTCTTCATCGACGAACCGTTTGCCCACCTCGATATCCGCAACATTCAATTGGTCGGCGAATTCCTGAAAAATACGCAAGCGCAATACCTGATGACGACGCCATTGACGCACAACACGGATGTCTACGATCCGTCGGAACTGACCTTGATCACCAGCAAAAAGAAAAAGGATAGCCAATGGGCGCAACCGATTTTCGTGCTGCAGCGCCGGGTTGAACCCGTGCCGGGCAAGGTGGCGTGATGATCGTGCGCAAGCTGGTTTCGGCCATCGCCGTGTCGCTGGCCGTGCTGGTGGGGACGGCCGTGGCAAACGACGGCATCGGTTCCGTCAGCGCGGGCGGCATCCTGTTCGGCAAGACCGATGCCGTGGCCATGAAAAAGGAAGTGCTCAGCGTGAGCACGGACTTGATCAAGGTCGAGTACGAATTTCTCAATGAATCGGCCAAGGATGTGGAAGAGACGATCTTCTTCCCCCTGCCCGAATACGCGGCCGGCTACCATGGCTCGCCCACGTATTACGGCCAGCAGCAGCAGTTTACGGTCGACGTGGATGGCAAGCGCAAGGATTATAAAACCACCTTCGTCGCCAAGCTCGATAGCTCGGACGTGACGGCCCGCTTGCGCCAGCTGGGCTTGTCGGACGCGCAAATTGCCTATTTCCCCTCGCACACGCCGTTCGATAGAAAAGTGGCGCCGTTGACGGCCGCGCAGAGCAAGATCATGATCGGCGAAGGCTTGCTGGCCCAGTTGTATGACGAAGAATGGGTACCTGCCTGGACAGTGAAAGTCATCTATCTGTGGCAGCAGAAATTCCCCGCCGGTAAAGTCGTGCGCGTGCGCCATCAATATGCGCCATTCGTCGCGGCCGGCCCCGGTGCGTCCTACCTGGGCGATGGCAATGCCTTTGAAAAGAAATACTGCGGCGACAAGGCCTTTTACAAGACGTGGAACCGCCTGGCGGCCAAGCAGGGCGAAAGCGGCTTCGTCAATGCTGTCTGGGTCTCGTACATTTTGACGACGGGCAACACCTGGAAGAATGGCATCGAAGACTTTACCTTGAACCTGGTCAAGGGCAAGCCTGACGAGCTGGTCAGCCTGTGCTTCCCCGGCACGTTCACCAAGATCAACCCCACCACATTGCAAGTCAAGCTGCGTAACTTCCATCCGAAGCAGGATCTGGATGTGTACTTCGGCAATGTCGAGGGCACGGTCAGCCACGACGGCGTGGCGCCGCAGATACGGCCGTGAGCACGTGAGTGAGCAGCAGGCACTGGCGGCGCGCCTGCGCGCCATCGCCCGCGCCACGCCGTGGTGCATGCAAGCGCTGCACGCCGTGGCGCAGCTGGGCTTGCCCCACTGCTGCATCGGCGCCGGCGCCGTGCGCAACCTGGTGTGGGATGCCTTGCATGCTTACTCACAACCGTCGACATTGAGCGATATCGACGTGGCGTATTTCGATGCGCACGATTTGCTTGCGGAAAGCGAGGTGCAGCTGCGCCAGCGCCTGGCAACCTTGCTGCCCGGCGTGCCGTGGGAGGTATGCAACCAGGCCCGGGTGCACCTGTGGTTCGAGGCTGAGTTCGGCTACGCCGTGCCGCCCTTGCGCTCGCTCGACGACGCCATCGCTACCTGGCCCGAATTTGCCACCTCGGTTGGCATCTGGCTGCGGCCATGCGGCGAGATCGGCATCGTCGCGCCGCATGGCCTCGATGATCTGTTTAACATGGTGGTGCGGCGCAACCCGGCGCGCATCAGCGAAGGTGGCTATGCGCAGCGCCTGGCCAGCAAAAACTATGCGGCGCGCTGGCCGCGCGTCACCATCGTCGTTTAGAAAAATGATAATGTAAAAGCAATTAAATGCACTGTGGAACCAGATTGCTTATAATTGCTAATTATCCAATAGTGCTCTCCTGATCCCATGTCCTTTTTGATTTCTTCGCCGCTGCGCCGTCTCTGCCGCCTGTTCTGCTTTTCCTCCGCCCTCGTGGCGCCCGCCGCCTGGGCCGACAGCTACACCGATTTCCAGGACGCCAGTGCGCGCCTGGAAGCGATGGTGGCCAAGGCGACGCCGCAAAGCGGCTTGCCGCGCCTGGGCGACCCTGGCGTGGCGGCACTGTTTGCCCAGGCCGCCGATGGCACGCGCCTGTTCCAGGCACCCGTGGCCGCGCTGCAAGACATGAACCAGAGCGTGGCCGTGTGCGAGCGGGCGACCAACCTGGGCAAGGCGTATTACACGTTTGGCCTGCAACGGCCGCTGCTGCTGTCCGGCGCCGAGCTGCAGCAGGCGCGCCGGGACCAGGTGACGCAGAATCTGGCCAATTATGGCGATGAAATGGCCGCCCTGTTTGCCTTCGGCGTGCATTGTCATGCGCACTTGATTGGCTTGATGGAAGCTGAGTTCAGCACGCAGCCGGCACAGGACGTGAGCGGTGCCGAGCGCATGCGCGCCCGCGCTTTCAGCAAGGGATCGAGCAGCATGTTTGCGAACGTGGTGCAGTTTGTGCAGGTGCCGTTCTGGAACGTGGCGCAAAAGAAGCGGATGCTGGAAGCGGCGGCGCAGCACGCCACGGCGAACGCCAATCTGATGGCGCCGCCCTTGCGCGAGCGCCTGCTGACCAGCCTGGCCGATGCTGACAAGGATCTCGATCCGGCCCTGGCGCCGGCGCTGGCGACGATACGCCAGGCACTGGCGGTGACGACGTGTACCGGCCTGTGCCAGTACTACTGATTTACTCTGCGGCCTGCAGCGGTTTGTTACGCTGGCGCCAGCGCAGCAAGCCCCACGCATACATGGCGTAGTAGCCGATGACGAGGCCGTAGGCGGCCATGGTCAGTGGGCTTTGGCCGAACGGTGGCGGCGGCACGGGCACGTCCTGGCGCGAGTTCATATAGATTTCCATGCCACGGTACAGCAGGCGGGCGATGAACAGCATCGTGATGGCCAGGCCCAGGTAGCGGTGCTGGGTAAAAAAGAAATCTTTTCCGACTTGCTCGAAGCGCGTCAGCTTCAAGCCCAGCACGCCCAGCCAGCCGCCGGCCAGCGCGGCCGCGCCCAGGCTGGACAGGGGCAGGACCTCGAATTTCGTCGTCGTCGCCAGGAACAGCAGCAGCGCGGGAAACGCGATCGCCACGCTCCAGTGCCGCCACAGCTGCGACTTCTGGCGCGCCACCAGTTTCTTCAGGCGCGAATAAATACGCCAGACCAGCAGCGGGACCAGGAACAGCAGGGCGAGGGTAGTGGTTTCCATGTAGGCAATCGGGTGCGGGTAAAACAGCGATTGTAAGCGAGATGGGGACGGGCGGCGATGCTTGTCAAACGGTAAAAGTTGCTGGTTGACATTTACATGGCATGAACGCACTATGCCTTGTCACAATGCACCGCCATGAGCGGTGCGGTGCGTTCGCTTGTTGTCACCACCTTCATCCACTGGAGTTTCATGTCTACTCGTTTGCCTTTGCTGCCCATCACTGTCGGCCTGTTGGCCTCGTCTTCCCTGGCCATGGCGCAAGATGGTGCTTATCAAGCCCCGCCAGCGCCCCTGCAAGCCATCGTCGATGCGCCGCGCGCGCCGACCCTGAGCCTGAGCCCGAAACGCAACCTGGCTGCCGTGCTGCCCACGCCATCCCTGCCCGGCATTAGCGAAGTGGCGCAGCCGGAACTGAAACTGGCGGGTTTGCGCATCAATCCGCGCACGTATTCGGCCAGCCGCTTCAGCTTCCACACGGGACTGGGTTTACTCGACATCGATACGCAGAAGGAAATCAAGGTCAGCGGCTTGCCCGCGTCGCCCCGCATCGCCGACCTGGCCTGGTCGCCCGACCAGCGCTACCTGGCGTTTACGCATGTCGCTTATGCCGATCCCTCCAAGGGCGTGAAGGAATCGGGCGTGCAATTGTGGCTGCTCGACGTGCAGACGAAAGCGGCGCGCAAGCTGGCCAGCGCGCCCCTGTCGACCGTGTATGGCCGTGGTTTTTCCTGGATGCCCGACAGCAAGACCCTGCTGGTGCAGCTGAAGCCGGCCAAGCTGGGTGGGGCGCCCGTGGCGAGCGGCATCCCGACGGGTCCGTCCGTCCAGGATAGCGTGCCGGGCGGTGGCGTCAAGCAATTGCGCACCTATCCCGACCTGTTGAAGAACGAACAGGATGCGCAGCTGTTCGAACACTACATCACCGTCCAGCTGGCCATGCTGGACGTGGCTGGCAAGCAGCGCCTGGTGGGCCAGCCCGGCCAGTTTTCGCGCGTGTCGGCCTCGCCCGATGGCAAGCACCTGTTGACGACCCGCATCGTGCGTCCGTATTCGTACATCGTGCCGGCGCATGACTTTGCTCACCAGATCGACGTACGTGACCTGAATGGCAAGGTGGAGCACGCGGTGGCGGCCCTGCCGCTGGAGGAAGGGCTGCCGCCTGGCAATGATGCCGTGTCCGCCGGCGTGCGCTCCATCAGCTGGCGGGTCGATGCGCCCGCCACCCTGGTGTGGGCTGAAGCGCAGGACGGCGGCGATCCGGCCAAGGCGGTCGAGATCCGCGACATCGTCTACACGCAGGCAGCACCGTTTACCGACAAGCCGGCCGTGCTGGCCAGGCTGGGCTCGCGCTATGCGGGCGTGGCCTGGGGCCGCGGCGACCTGGCCCTGCTCAGCGAAGCGTGGTACAAGACGCGCGCCGTCAAGCAGTGGAAGATTTCGCCAGATCAACCTTCCACGCAGGCCGACCTCGTGTATGCGGGATCGTTCGAAGACCGCTACAACGATCCGGGCCAGCCCGTCATGCGCGCCGATGCGGCCGGCTTGCCGCGCTTGCTCATCGCCGCCGATGGTTCCATCCTGCTCGACGGCCAGGGCGCCTCGAAGGACGGCGACCGTCCCTTCATCGACCGCCTGAACCTGGCGACGAAACAGAAGCAGCGCCTGTTCCAGAGCGCCGCGCCGTACTATGAAAACGTGGTGGCCGTGCTGGACGAGGACGGCAGCCGTTTGCTGTCGACGCGTGAATCGCCCACCGAGCAGCCGAATTACTATGTGCGCAACCTGAAACAGCAGGGCGCGGCACAATTGACGGCCCTCACGCACTTCCCCCATCCGCTGCCGCAATTGAAGAACGTGCAGAAAGAGCTGATCCGCTACAAGCGCGCCGATGGCGTGGACTTGACGGCCACCCTGATGCTGCCGCCGAACTATGACGTCAAACGCGACGGCCCTTTGCCGACCCTGATGTGGGCGTATCCGCAGGAATTCAAGACGGCCAGCGCCGCCAGCCAGACCAAGGGTTCGCCGTACAAATTCAATGCCGTCAGCTACTGGGGCCCGGCCGCCTTCCTGTCCATGGGCTACGCCGTGCTCGACAATCCATCGTTCCCCATCGTCGGCAATGGCGAGCAGGAGCCGAACGACACCTATCTGCCGCAGCTGGTGGCCGATGCCGAAGCGGCCGTCGATGAAGTGGTGCGCCGTGGCGTGTCCGACCGCAACCGCATCGCCATCGGCGGCCACTCGTATGGCGCCTTCATGACGGGCAATTTGCTGGCGCACACGCGGCTGTTCCGCGCCGGCATCGCCCGCAGCGGCGCCTACAACCGCACCCTGACGCCGTTCGGATTCCAGGCGGAAGAGCGCTCGTTCTGGCAGGCGCCCGCCGTCTACCAGGCCATGTCGCCGTTCAACTATGCGGACAAGATCAAGGATGCGCTGCTGATGATCCATGGCGAGCAGGACAACAACTCGGGCACTTTCCCCATCCAGAGCGAGCGCATGTTCCAGGCCGTCAAGGGACTGGGCGGCACGGCGCGCCTGGTGATGCTGCCGAACGAGAGCCACGGCTACCGCGCGCGCGAATCGATCATGCAGATGCTGTATGAAAGCAACAACTGGCTGGAAAAATATGTGAAGAATGCCCCGCCACCGGCCGCCGACGTCAAGCCGGCAGCGAAATAAGGGGCGCGCAGGGCAGGAGGCGCATTTCTCGTGGTATGGTCTTCTTTTGTCTGCAGGGAGGCCAGCCATGTCCGTCATCCACGCCCACCGCGCGCCCGATCCGGCGCCTGTCGATGAACCCATGCCGGCGCCGGAGCCGCAAGAAGCGCCCGGGCGCCAGCCGGGGCCCGTGCACCCGGTGCCGCAGGACGATCCCGTACCCGATCCGCATCCTCAGTAACCCCCAATAAATTATTGTGATTTCTGACTTCCATAACCGGCGCTCTGCGGCGTTGCCCGCTGCTAGCAGTGCTCGCACTGCGTCGCAGCGGGCGCCTTGCATAGCATCCGGTTCTGTTCGTCATAAATTCACAATAATTTCCTGAGGATTACTTAGTTAATCTCCTCAAGAAAGGCTGTTTCAGATGGCAATTGTCAAGGAAGTCTACACACGCAAAGTCAGCGGAGAATCGTTTGACTATGAACTCGATTACACCCAGGGCGCGGACGTGGCCTGGATTGCGCGCGTGTACCACGATGGCGTGCTGAAAGGCTCGCCGCACGGCGCGCTGACGGCCAACGTGCTGTCCGGCCCCGCGCTGGAACAATATCTGCGCGCGTACGTCGAAGGCATGATCGAGCGCGGGCTCGACGTGGCCGAATAAACTGTTTTTGGTAGAGCAAAGAAAAGGGCGCCGAGGCGCCCTTTGTTGTTTCTGTGGTGTCGGATTACGCGGCTGCGCCGCTAATCCGACCTACGCACATGCACATGGACTGTAGGTCGGATTAGCCCGCAAGGGCGTAATCCGACAACATTGTTGGCCGCCACTCTAATCGAATGCCCAGGTGTACAACACGTCCAGCGCATTGTTGGTGCCCGTCTGGAATTGCAGGGTGATGCGGCGATTCAATTTGTAGCGCAGTTTCACCAGGCTCGTCGCCGTGCTGGTGCCTTGCTCGAACGTCAGGTAGGCGCGCGAGGACAGGCGCTTGCCGACGGTGACGACGGTGCTTTCCAGCCCTTGCGCCTGCGACAGGCCCACTTCATCGAGGCCCAGCGAACTGGCCAGCTTGCCTTGCAAGCCGCCGCCGGAGCCGCCGAAGAGGGCGCCTGCGGCCGTCGTCAGCAAGGCCATTTCATCGCCGGCCGCCGTTTCCGCGCCGTGGCCGAGGATCAGCCAGGCCAGCTTGTCGCTATCCGACACGCTCGGCGTGGAGACCAGCTTGGCCGTCGGTGCCTGCGCCGTGCCGCGCACTTCCACGCCCGCTTCCACATTCGTTTCCGACAAGGCTTCGCCCTCGGGACGCTTGCGCACGGCGAGGATGTTCAGTGACGGGTTGTCGTAGGCGCCCGTGAAGGCGATCAAGCCCCGTTCGATCGACAGCTTCTGCCCGTAGGCCGCGTACTGGCCGTTGGTGACTTTGATGCTGCCCGTCACGCGCGGCGCGGCGCGGTTGATGACGCGGGCGCGCACATTGCCGGCCAGGTCGGCGTCGAGTCCCATGCCGCGCAGGTGGAAGGCATTGCCCAGGTCAAATTCCAGGTCGATATTCAGGGGCAGTGACGGCGCTTCCTTGCTGCCCTTGACTTCCTTGCCCAGCACCACGACGTCGCTGCTTTGCGTGGGGGTATCTTGCGGCGCCAGTTCGATCAGCGCGCGGTTGGCCTTGAACTTGCCCTCGAAGCTGAAGCGCTTGTCGTTGCGCACCAGGGTGCTGTTGCCCGACAGGATCAAAGTACGGTCGGGGCGCGACAGCGCTTGCAGGCGGTCGGCCATCAGTTTCAGTTCCAGGCTCGCTTCGCCATTCGCAAAGCGTACCCAGCCATCTGCCTGCACCTTGCCATCGCCGCCGTCAAAGCTCAGCCGCTGCAATTGCAGCTGATCGCCGGCCAACTTGGCTTGCAGCACGCCATTGCGCAATTTCAAGCCCTGGTCGGCCCAGTTCACCAGCAGCTTGCTGCCGTTGATGTCGCCATTCAATTGCGGCGCGCCGATGGTGCCGCTGCCGGACAGGGCCACTTTCAAGGCGCCGCCCAGCTCCAGGCCTGGCTGGCCCGTCAGCGGCGCCAGCCAGGCCAGTGTATCGATGCTGGTGGTGCCCGTCAGCGAGAGGGCGCTGTCATTGCTGATGCGCCCGTTCAGCATTTGCACGGTGGCATTGATATCGCTCTGGCCCGCGCGCGCGCCGTCGAGTTTCACGGCCAGGCGCAGTTGCTGGTTGGCCACATCGATGCGGGCATCGAAGGTGCGCAGTCCCAGCGCCAGCGGCTGTTCCACGCCCACCGTCACGTCGCCTTTTTCGCGGTAGATGTGCAGCATGCCGGCCAACGACGGGTCTTTCTGCTTGGCCGTCGGCACCTGCATGTCGAGCGACCATTGCGCGCCCAGGGTCAGGTCGCTGCGCGCATTGGCTTGCAGCGAGGGAATCACTTGCGCCAGATAGGTCAGCGCCACGCCGGCCGCCTGGCCGGAACTGTTCCAGCGCGGGCCGTTCTTGACCAGGCTTTGCATGGTGATGCTGCCTGCCGGCAATTTGATGACGGTGTTACCCACGCTGATCTGTTCAGGCTGGGCCAGGCCCGCCACGCCGCTGCCGGCCGGCCCCGCCACTTTCACGGGCACGGGCGCTTGCAGCACCAGCGCATAGCGGCCCTTGTTTTGCAGGCTGTCGATGGTGCCCGTCCAGGCGGCACCGCTCTGGCTGCCGCGGATTTGTACGCTGGCATCGAAATCGTCATTGCGCGCCGTCAAACTGAGCGTATGGCTGCCGCGCGTGCCCGTCGTGCCCAGGCGGGCGCTGGCCAGCTTGAAGGTAGGCGTGCTGTAACCCGCGATGTCCAGCGCGCTGACCATGGGGTCGAGCGCGCCTTGGCCGGCGCCCACGCTGGCGCTGCCTTTGATGGATTTCAATTGCTGGTCGCCAAAGAAGGTCAGGTCACGGCCATCGAGCGTCAGTTGCGCGGCGGGCGCGTCCATCTTGCCGCTGACGGAGCCGGAGGCATGCAGCACGCCGGCAAAGCGGGGGCCCAGCGTCGACAGTTGCGGCGCATCGAGTTTCCATGTGAGCTTGTCGGTGGCGCCACCGAGCGCGCCCTTGGCCAGCAGGCTGTTCGGCCCCAGGCGCAGTTCCGCATCGACGCTGTCGATGCGTTTCGCATTGGCCGACAGCTTGGCGTAACCGGCCAGCGGGGCGTTTTGCAGGGTTGATTCGCGCAAACCCAGGTTCAGGGCCACTTGCCAGTCGCTGGTCAGGCGACCGCTGCCGTTGAAGTCCGCATTCACGTTGCCGTTGGGTAATGTCGCGCCGAAGGCGGCCGGATTGATCTTTTGCAAGGAACCCGTCATTTTCAATTCCGCTTCTTGCTTCGGACCCGTCAAGCCCACGTCGCCGCGGGCGTGGATGGCGCTGTCGGGCGCGGGGCGCTTGCCGCTGGTCAGGCCCAGACCCTTCGCATCGGCAACAAAGCTCGTGCGCGGCTGCTGCAAGGTGCCTTGCACCACACCGCTGGCTTGCACGGCGCCCAGCAAGTCGCTCTGCAGGGCGGAGAGTTGCCGCGCATCGACGTTCCAGTTGAGCTTTTCGCCGGCGCCGCCAAAGTTGCCCTTGGCCGTGACATTATTCTTGCCCAGCGCCAGTTGCACGTCGATGCCGCTGAAATGGGCCGCATCGGCCGTCAGCTTGCCCTTGCCCGACAAAGGCTGGTCGAGCAGCTTGCTGGGGCGTACGGTAAAGTCCGCATTTGCCAGCCACTTGGGGGCCACGTGACCGTTGGCGCGCACGTCGAGGTTCAGGTCGGCCACAGGGAAGGCGCCGAAGTCGGCGGGATTGAGACGGCTGGCGTTGGCCACGGCCTTGAAGGGCTGTTCATCCTTCAGGCTGATCTGGCCCGTCGCGTTGACGCTGCTTTTGCCTGCCTGCAAGGTGGCCTTGCGCAGTTGCACCAGGGAATCGGCGAGGGTCGCTTCCACGTCCAGGCGCAGCTTGGCTTCGCCGAGCTTGGCGCGCAGGGTTTGCGTCTTGCCATCGCTGTCGAGCACGATGTCGCCCACGATCTTGGTGCTGTTGATGCTGCTGTAGATATGTTGCAAGTCGATCTTGTCTGTGTGCAAGGTCAGCTGCGCGTTGCCGATGGGGCCGTCGACGGCGTCGCGGTTGAGCTTGCCGCTACCCGTGAATTTGCCGGCGTTGCCGAAATCGATGATGGCCGACTCTAGCGTCGTGGCCGTCAGGGTGCCGCCCAGGCGCGCTTCGAACTGGCGCAGCGGCAGCTTTTGCTGGTCGATGGGGCCCGGCGTGGCGTGGTTGAGGATGGCCAGCTTGCCCGACACGGTTTGTTTGGTTGGCCGCGTGTCGATGGCGGCATCGAGTTCCAGGCTCAGGTCCGCCTGCGGCAAGGTCGCGTCGAATTTGCCCGGATTGATGTTGCGGCCACGGATGCTGGCCGAGCGCAGGATGATGACGGGGTCGAACGGCGCCAGCGCCAGCTGGGCGTCGGCCGTGGCCGCACCCGCGCTGCCCTTGGCCGTCACGTTCAGCACGTTCAAGTCGCCACCCAGCTGCAGATTCAAGGCGGCGGGTTTTTCACCGGCGGCGGCATTGAGCTGCGTCAAACCCGCCTTGCCGGACAATTTGAACGGCTGCGTGGCGGCAATCGTCGCGCTGGCCGTGGCCTGGCCGAATGGCGTCAACGCCGAGGCGTCTTCCAGCTGCCATTGCGTCTTGTCGCCCGACAAGGTGAAATGGATCTTTTCAAACACCGTGTTGCCGCCCGCATTGATGAGGGTCACCTTGTCCAGGCGCGCGTCGGCAATGCCGATTTTAAAAGGTGATGCCAGGCTGGCGGGCATGGTCGACGGTTCGTCGGACGGCGCCGTGCTTGCCACGGACAGGCTGGCCACGTGCAGTTCGCTGATGGCGATGCCTTCCGAAAAGAACTGGAACGGCGACCAGTTGATGTCGATGTTGTCGGCCGTGATGTGCTGCGTCTTGCTGCGGTAGCTGACGTGGCCCAGGTGCATGCGGTTGTACAGCGAGCCGGACACGCCCGACACTGCGATGTCGCCGCCGCTGGCGCTGGCCACTTTTTGCACCAGCATCTGCAAGGTCGATTCGCGGCCCAGGAACCAGAAGGCGCCACCCAGCAGCACGGCCAGGCTGGCGACGGCGATCAGTACATAGCGCAACACCCGGCGCGGTTTTTTTACTGGGGGCTGGGGCGCCGCGTTCGGCGCCTCGGTAGTCATATCGGACATCAGAAAGTGAATCCCAGAGAAAAGTGCAAACGGTATTTTTGGACGGCGTGGCCGTATGCCACGTCGACATTGATGGGGCCGACGGGGCTCTTGTAGCGCCCGCCCAGGCCATAGCCCGATTTCGGCGTCATCGCTGCTTTGACGGTGTCGGCCGCGTTACCGGCGTCATAGAAGGCGGCAATCGCCCATTTCGGCTTGAACCAGTACTGGTATTCGGCGCTGCCGGTCAGCATGTAGCGCCCGCCGATGGTGGCGTCGCCTTCCTTCACGCCCAGTTCCTGGTAGGCATAGCCGCGCACCGACTGGTCGCCGCCCGCGCGGAACAGGTAGACGGCCGGCACGCCGCGTTTTTCCTTCGAACCGAGCGCGCCCATTTCGCCGCGCACGATCAGCTCGCCCTTTTCACCGAGCGGACGGTAATACACGGCCTTGCCGGCCACGCGCACGAAGCGCTCGTCCGTCAGCACGGGCAGCAGGGCGCCGCCCACCTGGGCATTGATGACATAGCCCTTGGTGGGGAATAGCAGGCTGTCGAGGCTGCGCTTGGTGATTGCATAGGTCAGCGGCAAGCTCTTGCTGCGCGTCTGTTCCAGGCCCACGACGGTCTTGTCTTCGCTGAGGAACTCGAACGTCAGGCTGCGTTCGAGGTTGGTGCCGCCCCAGTTGCGCTTGGCCGAGATGGTGGTGACGGCCGTGATTTCATTGGAAATGTCGCTGCGCTCGAACGAGGCGCCCGCGCTGTCGTTATAGCCGCGCTCAGTGGTGGGGAAATAAAAATTGGCGTGCGCCGCCTGTTTCTTCGTTTCCATGGTGATCGCGCTCTTGAAGCGCGTGCCCCACACGTTCAGGTTGTCATAATTGAGCTGGGCGCGATTACCCGTGTTCGTACTGAAACCGAGACCGGCGCTGACGTTTTGCTGCTTGTTTTCCGTCACGCGCACGACCAGCGGCAGCAGTGGCGCGGGGCCGCGGTTGGCGGGCTTGGCTTCAGGGACGGCACCGGCGGCCTCGGCTTGCTGGCTTTCCTGGCCTGCCTCGATCTGCTCGCCCAGGATGCTGCTCATGTCGGCACTCACTTCCACGCTGGCAAAGTAGCCCGTGTCCTGCAGGCGCGCCTGCAACGATTGCAGCGCCGACTCGCTGTAATAGTCGCCCGGGCGGATCTTGTCGAGGTTGCGGATGATGCTGGCATCGTAGCGCTTCAGGCCTTCGATGCGCAGCTCGCCAAAGCGCAGTTCAGGGCCGCTGTCGAGCACCACCAGCAAGGACACCTTGTGCGTTTCCGGGTCGACCACGGCTTGCGTATCGACCAGCTGGGCGCGCGGGTAGCGCGTCTGCACCACTTCGCGCAGCAGCGCGCGCTTGGCCGATTCCCAGTCGGCCTGGCGGAACACGCCGCCCGATTTCAGCGACCAGCTGCGCTTCAGGGCTTCCGTGTCGAAGGGCTCGGAAGCGGCCAGCGGCGGCGTGGGGTCGAAGCCGCGCAATTCCAGCTCGACCTTGTCGATGGTCACCGGTTCGCCCGGGTCGACGTCGACGATGACGACGGGTTTGGCGCCCGTCGTATCGACGCGCACCGTGACGACGGGCGTGTAGTAGCCGGCCGTGGCGACGAGGTTTTTGGCTTGCTCAGGCGTATCGCGCACGAGGCGCTGCAATTGTTCGCGGTCCATGCGCGGGTTGCCGCGGAAGCGCTCCAGGTCCAGGTTTTTTTCCAGCAACTCATCGAGGTCGCCCGGCGCGTTGACCTTGACCTCGTACTGCAGTGGCGCGGGTGCCGCTTCCGTGGCGGGGCTGTCCGCAACGGCGTCTTGCGTGCGTTCTTGCGGTCCTTCCTGCGCGCGGGCTTCGGCGATCGGGCATATCAAGATGACACTGCCGGCGGCCGCCAATGTCAGTTGCCCCATTACTTTTGTCACTACTTGTGCCAAAATTCGTGGTCGTATCGCCTTGCCGGCAGCCGTATGCCGTATGGGTCGTGCAGAAAACATGGTGCTCCAGATGAGTAAATGCTGACTGCATGTTACCGGAATAGGTAAACTGATGGCGGACGAATAAGTATTTTTTGCGCGGGGAATCACGTTTCCCCGCGCACGATTGCAACAGAGTAAAACTGAAAAGAAAGAAATTATGCTAGCAACGGACTCCGCACTGGTGCTCTTTAGCGGTGGACAAGATTCCACCACCTGCCTGGCCTGGGCCCTCAAGCACTATAGCCGCGTCGAAACCATCGGCTTTGACTATGGACAGCGCCATGCGATCGAGCTGACCGTGCGTCCCGGCGTGCTCGAACAGATGCGCCAGCAATCGCCCGAGTGGGACAGCCGCCTGGGCCAGGATCACATGATCGACCTGTCATTGATTGCCGCCATTTCCGATACGGCCATGACGCAGAACGTCGAGATCGTCATGCAGGAAAACGGCTTGCCGAACACTTTTGTTCCTGGACGCAACTTGCTGTTCATGACGGTGGCCGCCACCGTGGCGTATCGCCGCGGCTTGACGGTGCTCGTCGGCGGCATGTGCGAGACGGATTTTTCCGGCTACCCGGATTGCCGCGACGACACGATGAAGGCCCTGCAAGTGGCGCTGAATCTGGGCATGAATACGCGGCTGAAACTGGAAACGCCGCTGATGTGGCTGGACAAGGCGCAAAGCTGGGACCTGGCGCAAGACCTGGGCGGCCAGCCGCTGGTCGACCTGATCCGCAGCGGCACGCACACATGCTACCTGGGTGAACGTGGCGAGCTGCACGACTGGGGCTATGGCTGCGGCACTTGCCCGGCCTGTGCCCTGCGCGCGAATGGCTACCAGCAATACGCTGCGCGCAAGGCGGCAAAGTAAAAAACAGTTTGCGCCGTTTCTTCAAGCGGCGCGGCAAGGGGACCAGCCATGCTGTGGTTTTTGCCACAGGAGAACCTTGCCATGAAATCCCTCTTTGCCGCGCTGTACGGCCCCGTGTTCTGGGCCGGCTTCATCGGCGCCGCCGCCTGCCTGATTGCGGTTGCTCAGTACTCCCTCTGGATCTTGCCGCCCTTGCTGCTGCTGGCCCTGCTTACCTCTTTTCTTGCCGAACGCTATCTGCCATACGATGGCGCGTGGAACCATGCGCACGGCGACGTCTGGCGCGACGTGCTGCATGCGCTCGTCAACGAGGCGCTGTACCTGCCGGGCCTGGCTGCTTTTCCCCTGCTGGCTGGCCATCTGGCGCTGGGGCCGTTCTGGCCAGTCCAGCTGCCATTCTGGGGGCAACTGCTGCTGGCCATCCTGATTGCCGACTGTGGCATTACCCTGGTGCATTACCTGAGCCACCGCTATTATTTTCTGTGGAAACTGCATGCCGTGCACCACAGCGTGCAGCGTCTGTACGGTTTGAATGGCTGGATGAAACATCCGCTGCACCTGCTGCTGGAAGCGGCGGGCGGCATGCTGCCCTTGCTGTTGCTGGGCATCCCGGAGCCGCTCATGGCCGTGCTGGCGTTTGCCGTGGCGATCCAGCTGTTGCTGCAGCACGCGAATGTCGACATGCGCCTGGGGCCGCTGCGTCACGTGTTTGCCTGGGCGCCCTTGCACCGTTTTCATCACATGAAGTATGGCACGGCCGGCGACGTGAATTTCGGCCTGTTTTTTACGTGCTGGGACCGCCTGCTGGGCACTTGCTTCGACGCGCCGGATTACCGCATGCGGGGCGAGGACCTGGGCATCGGCAGCCGTCCCGATTATCCCGTGGCCTACCTGCCGCAATTGATCGAACCGTTCCGCGCGGAAGAGGGCGTACGCGCGCCCGCGCTGCCGGCCGGCTTGCGCCAAGGTCTCAGTCGAGAAGCGTGACCTGCAACTGGCGCAAGCTGCGGTCGGCGCGCACGCCGAACAGGCTGCGCATGGTGCGCGAAAAATGCGCCGCATCGGCAAAACCGGCGCCGTGGGCCGCATCCGTCAATGTACTGCCGAGCAATATGAAACGGATGGCCAGGCGCAAGCGGCGCCACAGCACCAGCCGGCGCACGGGCAAGCCCAACTGGGCGCTGAACAGGCGCTCCAGCTGGCTCAGCGACAAATGCGCCGCTTCGGCCACGGCAGCCGCGCTGACCTTGCCCGACAGCAGCGCATCGACCTGGTCCAGCGCGCGCTGCACGCGCGCGTCGGCCAGATGCTTGCGCGGCTGGGCCTGCAGCGCGGCGGCCAGGCTGTCGAGCTTGGGCGCGCCTGCGCTGTTGGCGGCCGCCAGCAAGGCCGCGCCGCTCAGGCGCTGTGGTTCCGCATAGATGGTCAGCATGAAAGCCGGCGCGGCCACGATGGCGTGCGGGCGCAGGCTTTCGATCAGCAAGTGTCGCGCCGTGTGGACGATGCCGTCGAGCTCTGCCGTGAAGGGCGCCCCGGTGCTCAGCATCAGCTGGTGCGCATAATGGGCGTGGCTGTCCGTGGCGCCCGCTGCGCCATGCAAGATGGCAAAGTCGGGCGCCAGCCATAGTGTTCCCTGCCAGCTATCTTGCTGCAAACGCGACTCCTGCGTGATGGTTTCCAATGCGTCGAATGTTCCCGAAGTACACATTATTGCATTTGCGAAATTTGTGATTTTTTTAATACAATATTCAGCATTGCAAGGGCGCCCGCTGTAACGTACTATCATTCTCATCGACTACCGATGGTAATCGTGCAGCCCGCTGCCAGCCCTGTTGCTGGCCGTGTAGCGGTTTGATGTCCATTCTGCTTGTCCGCCTGTCATGCCTACACGCGCGTCTACGTCGTGGTTTGCTCGGTCAGTGTCGCACTGGGTGGGGCCGCGCGTGCTGGCTGCGCTGGTGCTGGCGCTGTGCCTGGGGCTGACGTATGGCGCCTGGCGCACTGCCCACGACGCCAGCGAACAGCAGGTGCAGGCCGATTTTGACTTTCGCGTGCGCGAACTGGTGGGCAACATCGTCGTGCGCATGCAGACCTACATCCAGGTGCTGCACGGCGTGCAGGGACTGTATGCCAGTTCGCAAGACGTCACGCGCAGAGAATTCCATGCCTATCTGGCGGTGCAGCAGGTCGACCGGCATTTTCCCGGTATCCACGGCATCGGCTACCTGCCGTGGTTGCCCGGTGCCGGGCTGGCGCGGCACGAAGCGAGCGTACGCGCGGAGGGCTATCCCGGCTATGCCGTGCGTCCGCCGGGCCAGCGCGCCTGGCATGCACCCATCACTTATCTGGAACCTTTAAGCGAAAGCAACTTGCTGGCGTTCGGCTATGACATCTGGTCGGAACCCGTGCGCCGCGCCGCGCTCGAACAGGCGCGCGACACGGGGCAAGCGGCCATGACGGGCAAGATTCAGCTGGTGCAAGATGGCGGCAGTGTCCAGACGCATGGCTTCCTCGTCGTGCTGCCCGTGTATGACAATGGCTTGCCGCGTGCCAGCGTGGCGCAGCGGCGCGCCGCCTTGCGCGCCTGGGTGTTTGCGCCGTTTCGCATGGTCGATCTGATGGCGGGCGTGGGCGGCGAGGGGGCGCGCCAGCTGGACCTGGAAATCTATGATGGGGTGCAACAGGCCGAGGCGGCCCTGATGTATGACAGCTTGCCGGACATGCTGGCGGCGGCCGGGTCGGACAGCCTGGTGTCGCAGCAGGCGGTCAGCATCGCCGGCCATGCCTGGACCTTGCGCGTGCGCGCCATGCCGGGCTTCGATGGCGAGCTGCTGGCGCGGCCCCGCCTGGTGGCCTGGACCGGTTTACTGGCCAGCATCGTGCTGGCGCTGGCGGCCTGGCTGCTGGCGGCGGGCCGCACCCGCGCCCAGGCGGCGCTGGCGCGTTCGAGCCAGTTGACGGACCAGCTCGAGCAGGGCCAGGCCAGCGTGCTGGCGATGGCCGAGGCGGCACAGCGCAGCCAGGCCATGCTGCGCAGCATCCTCGATTCGACCATCGACGGCATTTTGGTCGACAACGTCAACGGCCGCATCTTCACTTCGAACCGGCGCTTCCGCGACCTGTGGCAAGTGCCCGACGCGCTCGACTGGCAGGCGGACGGCGCGGCACTGGTACGCCATGTGGAAAGCCAGCTGGAGCAGGCGGCGCCTTTCCTGGGAGCACGCGCTCACGCGCCGCATGGCCACCGCGAGCGGCGCGACGTGCTGCACCTGCGCGATGGACGGGTGGTCGAGCAATACGTGCGCAGCATGCAGCTGGGCAATGAACAGGCACGCTTGTGGACCTTCCGCGACATCAGCGAGCGCAGCCAGATGGAACGGCGCGAGCACACGCGGCGGCAAGTGCTGGAAATGCTGGCCACGGGCGCGCCGCTGGAGCGGGTGCTGGAAAGCGTGGTGCTGAGCGTGCAAGCCGACCATCCCGCCATGCTGTGCAGCATCTTGTTGCTCGATGAAAACCGCCACCGCCTGGTGCTGGGCGCGGCGCCCAGCTTGCCCGCGTTTTTCAACGTGTCCAGCCATGGCCATGACCTCGATACCCTGCAGGGCGTGCATGGCATCGCCGCGCAAGCGCTGCGCGACGGCCAGCGCGTGATCGTGGGCGACCTGCATGCCGCCGCCGATGTGCAAGAGACGATGGAACTGGCGTGGCGGGCCCAGCTGCAATCGTGCTGGGCCGAGCCCGTGCGTGGCGGCTCGGGCAAGTTGCTCGGTGTGCTGATGGCGTATCACCGCCAGCCTACCTTGCCGGGCGCGGCGCATCTGGCGCGGCTGAGCGAGGCGGCGCACCTGGCCGGCATGGCCATCGAACAGGCGCAGGTGGCGCTGGCCCTGCGCGCCGGCGAAGCGCGTTTTCGCAGCCTGTATGACCATGCGCCCGTGGCCCTGTGGGAACAGGACTGGTCGGCCGTGCGCGCCGCGCTCGATGCGCTCGAACAAGCTGGCGTGCGCGACCTGGGCGCCCACTTCCAGGCCAATCCGGACGCGCTGCAGCGGCTGGCGGGGCTGGTGCGCATCATCGATGCGAACGGCGCCGCGCTGGCGCAGGTGCGCGCCAACGAGAGCGACCAGCGGCGCGGCGCGCTGGGCCTGGCGCAGAATTTCGATGCCAGCGCCTTGCCCCGTTTCGGCGATGCGCTGCTGGCGCTGGCTGGCGGCGCCCATCTGTACGAGTGCGAGAGCAGCTTCTTGCGTCTCGATGGCGCGGCGCGGCAAAACGAGCTGAGCTTGCTGGTGATGCCCGGCCATGCCGACAGCCTGGACTTCGTCATGGTGTCCTCGCTCGATATCACCGAGCGCAAGCGCATGAACGCGGAATTGCTGCAACTGGCCACCACCGATTTTTTGACGGGCTTGCCGAACCGGCGCCACTTCATGGCGGCACTGGAAAACGAGCATGCACGGCTGCAGCGTGAAATGGCCAGCTGCGCCAGCGTGTTGATGCTCGATATCGATCACTTCAAGCGCGTCAACGACGAGTATGGCCACGCCGTGGGTGATACCGTGCTGCGCCACCTGGGCGCGCTGATGTGCCAGGCGCTGCGCAAGGTTGACGTGCCAGGCCGCGTGGGTGGCGAAGAATTCGCCATCTTGCTACCGGGCACCGACCTGGCGGCGGCGGCCGTGTTTGCCGAACGCTTGCGCCGGCGCGTGGCGGAAAGTTCGCTGACCACCGATGGCGGCATCCTGATCACCATCACGGTGAGTATCGGCATGGCCGCCATGGCCGGCACGGATGCCGATTGCGACGCCGTGCTGGCGCGCGCCGACGAGGCGCTGTACCGGGCCAAGCGGGGCGGACGCAACCGCATCGAACAGAATGATGGCGGCGGCGACGGCGTGCTCAGCAAGTTCATGGCGCAGTGATTACAGGCTGTGCTGATGCGCTTGCGTCTGTTTGTGGTTGCGGCTGACGATCAGCCAGACGATGGCGACGGGAATCAGCAGGGGCAGCAGCACGGGCGTGCTCAGCGCCAGCACCAGTACCATGCACAGTGCCAGCACGGCGATCAGCACCACGCCCACTCCCGCCAGCACCACGCCCGTGACGACGGCGGCGCACACCAGCGCAATGGCGGCGACGAGCAAACCGCCACCGGCAAACACCAGGCCGAACAGCCATTCCAGCGGACCGTCGACATCGTCGCCGTGGAACTGCATGTGCATGTCGCTGCCGCCGACCTTGTCGAGGAACAGGCAGGCCAGCATGACGATGAGGACGAAGGTGAGTAATTTTTTCATGGTAAGCCTCAGTGTGTGGGGGATGGGGTATTGCATGATCACACTGTAGGGGCACGCCGGGCTGGCCGCCAGCGGCGTGCGACAGGCCGTCATTTTCACGGTATGGGAGGTCTGTACGGGCAGAAAACACTGATCTGTAACAAGATTTCTTTTCTTGTAATACGCGCAAGCCGTCCTATACTGAATTCCTCAGTCTCGCAAGGAGGGCAACATGCTTTTGTTTGCAGATACCGGGGATCAATCGCTATCCCTTTCCCACCATCGAAGCACGCGCCAGCGTAGCGCCCCGCAGTCCTGCGCCGAACCCGTCGGTGCGCCAGCGGCGATACCGCCGATCATCATCAATCCCTTTAATTACCATGCGCCACTGCCAGCCATCGACCCGCGCTGGGTGCCGCCCGGTCCGCCGCTGACCTGGCCTAACCGGCCTGCCATGTCCATGTGCTGAAGGCACCGGCGGACGGCAGCCGTCTGGCCTGGCCGTGAAAAAGCCCGCAATCGCGGGCTTTTGCCAGTAGCTGCCCGCGTCAGGAAGATTTGCGGCGCAGCATGAACCCCAGCATGCCCAGGCCGGCAAGCAGCATGGCATAGGTTTCCGGCTCCGGCACGGCGGTGATGAAGGCGTGGTTATCCGTCTCGAAGGCATTCTGCGTGGAGTTGAAGGCAACCGAGGTGATCTTGCTGCCAACGCCGGCGAAGGCATTCACGTACAGGCCCACGGACTGATTGCCGTTGGCGGCATCGCCGGCCAGCGTTGCCAGTTGCGTGCCCGTCAGCGTGGTCGAGCTGTGGTCGGCAAAGGTGTAGGTCACGCTGTTGTACGTGTCCGGCGAACCCATGTAGAAGCCGAAATAGCTCAAGCCGCTAGTGAAGTTGGCGGTCACGGGCGAGTGCTGGTCGGAAGAAGTGCCTGCCGACAAATACTTGCTCATATCGCCAGGAGGCGCGGCATGGTTGCTGTTCGTGCCGGTGAACAGCGCGCCGTCGATGTAGTTGGCGGGCAGGATGCCGCTGTTGAAATCGATCGTGGTGGCGCCTGCAACGGATGTCACCAGCCCTTCGCCGGCCAGGGCTGTGCCGCCAGCCGTAAATGTGGGGACGGCGCTGGCGCTGCCGGCGGCGGCAGCGAGCGTCGCGCATGCCAGTGTGGACAAGATTTTCATGTTTATTCCCTCAAAGATTTATAGGTGTACGCAGCTGTTTTGATCAGGACAGGCAGAAGTGCTTGGCGTGGCGATGCAGGCGGCGTGCGGGGGTGAGGGACGTCGCATGATGAAAGAATTTCTTGAGGCCAAGCATTACTAAATGCAATATTTGAAATATAAAAAACATAATTCAGATTGCAAAATAATAATAGTCGTACTTGAGCAATATCAAAGGTCGATCGCTAGAATGAAACTACTAGATTGATAGCTTGTCTTATTGCCGAGATCGACTATGGCGGGCCGCGCCTTACCTTGCGGCAAGGCGGCACGGGTGGACGTTTTCGACTATCATGCTAGCCCCGACCTTCCATCACGAGCACCGCCATGAGTACCGATTTCCCCGACTTTTCCGACGAAGCAGCCGAGCAGGACAATGACGCCCCGATCCAGGAGCCGCGCCTGTGGGTAGGCAATGGCTGGACGGCGAGGGTGATCAAGAATGAGGAAGATGAAGGCTGGGCCGTAGCCATGATCAAGGATGGCGAACCGGAACCGGCGCTGGTGGGGCCGTGGACCATGGGCCGCGACAAGAAAAATCCGAAGCCGCTCGACGTCAACGCGTTTAACACGCTGGTCAAGACGGCCTCGGAAGTGCTGCGCCGCCACGAGCAGCAGCTGCATGCGCAATTGCACAAGAACCTGTTCGTCGCCACCGACGAGGGACAAATCAAGGTGATGTTCGACATCGTGCCCGACGAAGAGCACCCGTACGCGGAACTGAGCGCCTACGACGCCGACGGCGAACAGATCGCCAAGGTGCGTACCTCGGCGGCGTTCAAGTTCAACGCTACCGCAGCGGCGAACTGGATCGAGGGCGGCTACCGCCGCCCATAATCCGACGCCACCACCGGCACCAGTGGTGATGTCGGATTACGGCCCTTCGGACCTAATCCGACCTACGTCCGACCTACCTCTTGCCGGCGGTACGCCAGCCGGTACAGCAATGGCAGCACCAGCAGGGTCAGGGCCGTCGACGATAAAATGCCGCCGATCACCACGGTGGCCAGCGGGCGCTGCACTTCGGCGCCCGTGCCCGTGGCAATGGCCATCGGCACGAAGCCCAGCGAGGCCACCAGCGCCGTCATCAGCACGGGCCGCAGGCGCGTGATTGCCCCCTCACGGATGGCTTCCTGCAAGGGCATGCCCTGTTCGCGCAGCTGGCGGATGTAGGCGATCATCACCAGGCCATTGAGCACGGCCACGCCGGACAGGGCGATGAAACCGACAGCGGCCGAGATCGACATGGGGATGTCGCGCAGCCACAGCGCGACGATGCCGCCCGTCAAGGCGAACGGGATGCCGCTGAACACCAGCAAGCCATCCTTCACGTTGCCGAACATGGCGAACAGCAACACAAACACGAGCGCCAGCGCCACCGGCACCACCAGTTCCAGGCGTTTCGTGGCCGACTGCAGCTGCTCGAACTGGCCGCCCCAGCTGGTCCAGTAGCCGGCCGGAATGCTGACCTGTGCTTGCAACTGCTGCGTGGCGTCGGCAACAAACGAGCCGATATCGCGTCCGCGCACGTTGGCGCTGACGACGATGCGGCGCTTGCCGTCTTCGCGGCTGATCTGGTTTGGCCCCGGCGCCACTTGCGGGCTGGCCACTTCACCGAGCGGGATGAAGCGCGCGCGGCCTTCCGCCGCCGCGCCCAGGGGCAGGGCGATGGGCAGGCGTTTCAGCTGCTCCAGGTCGCTGCGCAGGCTGTCGGGCAGGCGCACGACGATGTCGAAGCGGCGATCACCCTGGAACAGGGTACCCGCCTCTTGCCCGCCGATGGCCGTGGCAATCGCCGCTTGCACGTCGGCAATATTCAAACCGTAGCGGGCCGTCTGCTCGCGGTCGATCTGCACCGTCAGCATCGGCAGCCCCGTCGTCTGCTCGACTTTCACCTCTGTTGCGCCCGGTATCTTGCCCAGCACGCCAGCGATCTTCGCCGCCGTGCTGTCGAGGACAAGCATGTCGTCGCCGAACAGTTTCACGGCCACGTCGCTGCGCACGCCAGAAATCAGTTCATTGAAGCGCAGCTGGATCGGTTGCGAAAACTCGTAGTTGTTGCCCGGCAAGCTGGTGGCCGTCGCTTCGATTTCCGCCAGCAATTGCTCGCGCGATTTTCCCGGTTCCGGCCATGCATCGCGGGGCTTGAGCATGATGTAGCCGTCGGAAATATTCGGTGGCATGGGGTCCGAGGCGATTTCGGCCGTTCCCGTGCGGGCGAAGACGCGCGCGATTTCCTTGTGGTTTGCCATCAGCTTGCTTTCCAGCTGCTGCTGCATGGCCAGCGATTGCGTCAAGCTGGTGCCGGGGATGCGCAGGGCCTGGATGGCGATGTCGCCCTCGTTCAGGCTGGGCACGAATTCGCTGCCCATGCGCGTGGCCAGCAAGCCCGACAGCACGACGGCTACCGCCGCGCCCGTCAACACGACGGGCGTGTTGCGCATCACCTTGCCCAGCAGCGGCGCATACCAGCGCTTGGCGGCGCGCATGATGGCGTTTTCCTTCTCCGCTACCTTGTCGCCGATAAACAGCGCCACGGCGGCGGGAATGAACGTAATCGACAGCAGCATGGCGCCCAGCAAGGCGATGACCACCGTCAGGGCCATTGGCGTAAACATGCGGCCTTCGACGCCAGTCAGCGCGAAGATGGGCAGGTACACGACCATGATGATCAGCTGGCCATACAGCAGGGGCCGGCGCGCTTCTTGCGATGCCGCAAACACTTCATGAAAACGTTCCTGCAAGGTCAGGGGGCGTCCGAGTTTCTGCTGCGCATGGGCCAGGCGGCGCACGCAGTTTTCCACGATCACCACGGCGCCATCGATGATGATGCCGAAATCGAGCGCGCCCAAACTCATCAGGTTGGCGCTCACATGGTATTGCACCATGCCCGTAAACGTGAACAGCATGGCCAGCGGTATCACCATGGCCGTGATGACGGCCGCGCGGATATTGCCGAGGAACAAAAACAAAATGGCGATCACCAATACCGCGCCTTCGAGCAGGTTTTTCTTCACCGTATTGATGGCTTTGTCGACCAGCACCGTGCGGTCATACACGGTGACGGCGTGTACGCCTTTCGGCAGGCTGCGGTTGATCTCCAGCATTTTTTTATCGACGGCCTGTGACACGGCGCGGCTGTTCTGCCCGATCAGCATGAAGACCGTGCCGAGCACCACTTCGCGGCCGTTTTCCGTGGCCGCACCCGTGCGCAGCTCGCGCCCCAGCACCACGTCGGCCACGTCGCGGATGCGGATCGCCACGCCCTGCACGTTGGCGACGACGATGTTGCCGATATCGCTTTTTGACGCCACTTGGCCCGGTGCGCGTATCAGCAATTGCTCGCCCTGCCTTTCGATGTAGCCGGCGCCCACGTTGCTGTTGTTGCGATCGAGCGCCGTCACCACGTCTTGCAGGCTGATGCCGTAGGCGGCCAGTTTTTCCGGGTAGGGCGCCACCTGGTATTGCTTGGCGTAGCCGCCGATGGCATTGATTTCCGTCACGCCCGTGACGTTGCGCAACTGCGGCTTGATGATCCAGTCCTGGATTTCGCGCAAGTCCGTCGGCGTGTATGGCGTGCCATCGGGTTTTTTCGCGCCCTCCTGCGTTTCCACCGTCCACAGATAGATTTCGCCCAGGCCCGTGGAAACGGGGCCCATCTTCGGCGTGATGCCGGCCGGCAGACTTTCCTTGGCTTCCTGCAAGCGTTCGTTGATCATCTGGCGCGCAAAATAGATGTCCGTGCCATCCTTGAAGATCACCGTCACTTGCGACAAACCATAGCGCGACAGCGAGCGCGTCTGTTCCAGATTCGGCAAGCCGGCCATGGCCGTCTCGATGGGGAAGGTCACGCGCTGTTCGGTTTCCAGCGGCGAATAGCCGGCGGACTGGGTATTGATTTGCACCTGCACATTGGTGATGTCGGGCACGGCGTCGATGGGCAGCTTTTGGTAACTGTAGATGCCCAGGCCGGCCATGGCGGCGACGGCCAGCATCACCAGCCAGCGCTGCTCGATGGCGAAGCGGATCAAGCGTTCAAACATGATGGTTTCCTTTAGTTCGACGTGATCAATGTTCGTGGCCGGCGGCATCTTTGCCCAGCTCGGATTTCAGGACAAAACTGCCTTGCGCCGCGTACGGCGTGCCGGCGGCCAGGCCCTGCTTGATGTGCGTCAAGGTGCCATCGCTGCGGCCCAGCACCACGGGCGTGGCCTGGTAGCCCTCCTTGACTTGCACGAAGACGACGGGCTTGTCTTCCACCGTCTGGATGGCCGTGCTCTGCACGGTGACGGGCGCGTCCGCTTCGCCGGACACCACTTCCACCGTGACGAACAGGCCCGGGCGCCAGGCCATGTCGGGATTCTGCAAGCTGATGCGTGCCTTGGCCGTGCGCGTCTGCTCGCCCAGCAGCGCGCCCACGTAGGTGATCGTGCCTTGCGCGCTGGCATCGAATGCGGACGCTTTCACTTCCGCCTTGCCATTCACGCGCACGGTGGCCAGGTCTTTCGCCGGCACAGCGATTTCCGCCCACACGGTCGAGAGGTCGGAAATGACGAAGATGTTCGCGTCTTCCTTGACGGCTTCGCCCAGGGTGATGTGTTTTTCCAGCACCATGCCGTCGAACGGCGCGCGGATCTCATAGCGGTTCAGCGGGCCTTTGCTGGTACTCGTGGCGCCCAGGGCGCTGAGCTTTTGCTGCGCATTCTGCACGGCGATTTCCGCTTCGCGCCACGTTTGCTGGGCCTGCAGATAATCCTGTTCGGCCGAAATCTTTTCGCGCCACAGTTTTTCTTCGCGCTCATACGTGGAACGGGCCAGCGACAAGCGCCGCTGCGCCGAGAGCAGTGCGCTGCGCTGTTCCGACAGCTCCGTGCTGGCGATGACGGCCAGCACTTGCCCCTTTTTCACCAGCTGGCCCAGGTCCGCCTGCACGGCTTCCACCACGCCGGCCAGACGCGGCACGACGTGGGCCGTGCGGTCTTCATTGAAGCGGATTTCACCGGGTAGGGCTACCGTCGTCTTGATGCGTCCGGGCGCGGCCGTGGCGATGACGACGCCGGCCGCGCGGCTTTGCGCCGCCGTCAATTCCAGCTTGCCTTCCACTTCTTCGTGGCCGTGTTCGTCTTTCTTTTCAGCATGAGCTTCCGCCTTGACGGCAGGGGCCGGTGGGGCGCCGGACTTGCCCGTACCGAGGATGAGGATGGCCAGCACGATGCCGGCCGCCGCGATGGCGCCGATGGCGATCGCCTGTTTTTTGTCGAGTGTGATGTTCATGGAGGGTGTTCCTTACAGGGAGGCAGGGGCGCCCAGCAGGCGCTCGATGTCGGCGGCGGCGTGCTGCGCTTCGGTCAGCGCGCGCAGGTATTGGTTTTTGGCTTGCAGCAAGGTGCGCTGGGCATCGAGCACGTCGAGGAAGGCGAACTTGCCGAACTCAAAGCCCTTGCTGGCCGCGTCGTAGGCGCTCTGGGCGCCAGGCAAGATGTCCTGGCGCAAGCTTGCCACGTCGAGCCGGGCCGTGGCCAGCCGTTCGCTGGCGGCGGCGACCTTCGTTTGCACATCGATGCGGGCGGCGGCCAGCTCGTCGCTGGCCTTGTCGCTGCGGCGCAAGGCGTCGAGCTTGTTGCCCGCGTTGCGGTCGAACAAAGGCAGCGGCAAGGCCAGGCCGATGATGGCCTGGTTGCGGCCCAGCTCTTCCGAGCGCTTCATGCCGATGCTCACCGTGACGTCGGGCGTGGCGCGCCGCTGTTCCACGTCCAGCATGGCTTGCCGCTGAGCCAGCGCGCTGTGCGCCTGGCGCACGGTGGGGGCCTGGGCCAGGCGCGCCGCCAGTTCGCTGGCCGGGGGCAGCTCGGGCAAGGTTTCCAGGCGACCTTCCGCCAGGCTGAAGCGTGGCGTGGTGTTGCCCCACAGGGCGGCCAGGCGCTTGCGCGCGCTGGCCAGGGTGCTGCGGGCCAGGTTCAGTTCCAGCCGCACGCTCGCTTCGGCGACCCTGGCGCGCGTTTCCTCGACGGGGGACGCCTTGCCGGCCGTCACTCGTCGGGCCGTGATGTCGCTGGCGCGCGCGGCCAGGGCTTGCGCGCTGTCGGCCAGACGCAAGCCTTCCTGCGCCGCCAGCACGTCGACAAAGGCAATCGTGACGGCCGCGCGCGTGTCGGCTTGCTGCAAGGACAGGCCCGCTTGCGCCAGGTCTGCGCCGCGCTGGGCGACGGCCGTGCGGGCCCCCCGCTTGCCGCCCAGTTCGATCAACTGATTGAGTTGCACGGTGGTGCTGCGCGTGGCGCGCCGCGTGTCTTCCAGCACGGTTTGCAGTTCCGGATTGGGCAAGGCGCGCGCCTGTTGCAGGGCGCCGCCTTGCGCCGCCAGTTCATGGCGGGCGGCGGATAAAGTGGCGTTGCCGCCTTCGGCCAGCAGCAGCGCGGCGGGTAAGGTCAGGGGGCCGGTAGGCTCCTGTGGAGCTTGTGCATGGGCAAAGTTGCCGGCCAGCAGGCCAGCGGATAGCAAGAAAATGAATCGGTACATCGAATTCTCCAAAAGCATGGAAAAGAATTCGACGGGACGCGCAGGCTGGCGCCTGACTTACGTTGAAAAGTGATTGAAACGTCCCGTCGGCCTAGGTGGCCGACGACCAGTCAGGGCGCTTGGGGGCGTCCGGGATGTGGGAAGCGTAAAAGAAGGGGGAGGTGTCCGCGTTGACGGACGCCATGTCGCCGGTGGGCAGGCTGGAGCCGGCCGGCAGCCACGCATGGCCGATGCCGTGGCAGACGTTGCAGTCGCTGTGCGGCTGGCCTTTGGATTGCTTGTCAGCCTTGTCGGCCACGGGTTTTTTGTCCGCGTCCGCCTTGTGCTGGTGGCTGTGGTGGCCCAGGTGCTGCGCCGCCTTGCCTTCCTCGTGCAGGCAATACGCGCTCGCCGCAGCCCAGGACATCTGGAGCGGAAGCACGAACAGCAGCAAAATGAGGAAGAATTTACGCATGGTGACGGCTATTGTACAGAAAGCCGGGTGGCCGTGCCGTGCTTAACGCGGCTGGGCGCGCCACGCCTTCAGCTGTGCGGCGATGGCCTTGCCCTGGAATAGCTGCGGCTCGGAATGCTCTTCCGCTTCCATGCCGCCTTCGCGGAAGTCGGCCGCCTCGCGCGCCTGCACCAGCACCTTGGCCTTGTCAAAGGCTTCGGCAAAGCCGGCGCTTTTGGGCAAGGCTTCCTTGAAATACGCTTCGCTGAAGTACGTAAAATCGTTCTGGTCGTCACAGCCGAACGAGGTGCGGTCGCTGCGCGCGGCCGTGATGATGAGGGTGTTGTCATCTTTTAAGGGCGCAATGAAGCCGCCCGCATAGCAGGCCGAAACGACGATGACTTTCCAGCGGATGCCGCTGTGCTTGAGCATGGACGCCAGCTCTTGCGCGGGCAGGCTGTGCAGGTCCATGCCGTTTTGCGCCAGCGCCAGTTCGTGCTCGGGCGAGCCGTGGCTGGTGAGGAACAGGAACAGGATGTCGTTGGCCTTGTCCATCTTCGCGCCCAGGGCGTCGAGGCTGGCGGCGATGCTGGTGCGCGTGGCCATCGGCTGCTGCGCCACCGTGTTGCGGCTGTTGACCAGCATCAGGGAACGGCCCACGGTGCCGTAATCGCGGTCGAACTGGCGCTGCACGAAGGCCGTTTCGCGGTGAAACACTTCCTGCGCGCCATCGCCGGCCACGCCCAGCAGGTACAGATTGATTTTTTTCGCCGCATCGCGCGGCGCGATGCGCGCCAGGGCGCCGTCGAGCAGGGCGCGCTGGTGGTACAGGGCCAGCTCGATATTGTCGCGCGTGAGCTTGTCTGCGGCCGGGTCGTCGAGCTGGCCTTCCGTCCAGTTGCCGCTGTCTTCGCGCCGGCCGTCCGCCTGCGCCACGGCGTAGCGCAGCACGCCCTTGCCATCGAACTGGCCATTCTTGAAACCGCCCCGGTATTCGTCGCCGTCGGCCGTGCGCAGCACGCCTTCACCGTCGAATTTCCAGTCTTTCAGCTCGCCTTCGTAGTGGATGCCGTCGCTGGTGCTGACTTTCGCCTTGCCCTGCACCTGGCCCTGGACGAATTCGCCTTCGAAGACGGTACCGTCCGTATCGGTCAGCTTGCCGGCGCCGTGCGGGCGCCAATGCTTGAACTGTCCCTCGAAGGTGGCGCCGTCGGCGCCCTGGAAGCGGCCTTGCCCCTCGAAGCTGCCCTTGATGAAGCTGCCCGCATAGATCTCGCCCTTGGGCGAGGTGTAGCGGCCGAGGCCATCGAAGGCGCCCTGGCGGAAGGCGCCCGTGTACTCGACGCCGGACGCCTGGCGCAGCTTGCCTAGGCCGGAAAACACGCCGCGCGCAAAACCTCCTTCGTAAAACGCGCCGCTCGCGTATTCGAGGCGGCCCTGGCCATGCATCTTGCCTGCGACGAGGGGACCGAAATAGCGTCCGCCATCGGCCGTCTCCGCCGCCGGCGCCTTGGCGGGCGCGGCGCACAGCGGCGGCATGCCCAGCGCGGCAAAGAGCAGCAGGCCGGCGAGGGTATAGGGGCGAAGCGAGGCGCGTAGCGTGGCGGTCATGAGGACGGTCTGGTCTGTAGGAAGGGGCCTAGTCTGCCACTGTATCGCCAAGGTGGCAAATGCCGGCGTGGCGTGTGTTGCGCTGCCTCAAGGCAAGATTGTGCGTTTTATGCCGTGCCAAGGCTGGGCTGAACTGATAATATTAATTTTCAGAACATATACTTACACAAGGCACACAGTTACCCATGGAAAGCCGTCTCAGTCGCCTGGAAGCCGTTCAAACCGTGTTGCTGGAAATCGGGCAGCGCTCGAGCACCTGCAGCGATATCAGCGAATTCCTGCAGGCGGTGCATGCGGCGCTGGGCCGCATCATGTATGCGGCGAACTTTTATGTGGCCCTCAGCGACCACGACGACGGCCTGGTGCGCTTTCCCTATTTTGTCGATGAATTCGACGCCGCGCCCGACCCGGACGAGGGCGTGCGCCTGGCCAGCGCCGCGCAGTCGCCCACGGCGTGGGTCATCGTCAACCGCAAGCAACTGGTGATGACGGCCGACGACGACGCCATGCGCGCCATCGGTGGCGGCGCCTGGGGCGGCGGCACGGCGGCCGAGCACTGGATCGGCTGCCCGCTGCTGGACCAGCAGCATCAGGTGCTGGGCGCCATCGTCATCCAGAGCTACGACGCGCAGCACCACTTCAGCCTGGAAGACCAGGCCCTGTTCGCGCTGATCGCCACGCACGTGTCGAGCGCCCTGCAAGGCATGCAAAGCATGGACCGGCTGGAAAAGGCGGTGCAGGAGCGCACGGCCCTGCTGGCGCATGAGGTGGCCGAGCGGCGCCGCGCGGAAAACCTGCAGCATGCGCTGTATGAAATCGCCAACCTGTCGGCGCAGGCGGCCGACGCGACGACCCTGTACGCGCGCCTGCACGCCATCATCAGCGAGCTGGTGACGGCGAAGAATTTCCTGATCGCCCTGTACCATCCCGACAACAAGGACATCACGATCCCGTATTTCGTCGATGAAAAGGATGCGCAGGCGCCCGTGAAACGCTTCCATTACGGCATCGGCATGAGTTCGTACGTGCTGGCGCGCCGGCAAGCGTGTTTGCTCGATGCCAGCAGCTATGCGGCGCTGGTGGCCAGCGGCGAGATGGACGAGCCGCTGGGCAATGTCGGCATCGCCAGCTGGATGGGCGCGCCCATGCTGCTGGGCGAGCGCAAATATGGCGTGATCATCGTGCAAAGCTACGACGAATCCGTCGTGTATGGCCAGGCGGAACTGGACGTGCTGGCCTTCATGGCCAGCCATGTGGCCGTGGCGATAGCCCGCATCCAGGCCGACAGCGCCATGCGCCAGGCCAAGGAAGCGCTGGAAGAGCAGAACGCGGCCCTGAACAGCGCCCTGAGCGCCTTGCAGGAAGCGCAGTCGGAGCTGGTGCGCCAGGAAAAACTGGCATCGCTGGGGCGCCTGGTGGCGGGCGTGGCACATGAAATCAATACGCCCCTGGGCATATGCGTCACGGCCACCAGCCACCTGGTGCAGGAATTGAAACTCACGCGTGAAGACATGGACGGCGGCCAGCTCGATGAAGACGGCTTGCGGCAATTCTTCGACATCATCGACCAGACCCTGCGCATCATGACGACGAATACGCAGCGCGCCGCGGCGCTGGTGCGCAGCTTCAAGCAGGTGGCCGTGGACCAGTCCTCGGACGAATTGCGCAGCTTTCACTTGCGCAAATACCTCGATGAAATCCTGCTATCCCTGCAGCCCAAGCTGAAGGGCAAGCCGGTCAGGGTGGAGATCGATTGCGCGCCCGAGGTGCAGCTGCGCAGCTACCCGGGCGCCGTCTCGCAGATCGTCACGAACATGGTGGTCAATTCACTGGTGCACGGCTTTGTCGAAGGCGAGCCGGGCAAGATCAAAATCAGTGCCAGGACGGCCGGCGAGATGCTGGAACTCGACTACAGCGACGATGGCATGGGCATGGACAGCGCCACCCTGGGCCAGCTGTTTGACCCCTTCTTCACCACCAAGCGCGGCTCGGGCGGCAGCGGCCTCGGTGCGCATATCCTGTACAACCTGGTGACGGGGCCGCTGGGCGGCACGGTGAAGGTGGTTAGCGCGCCAGGGATGGGATTGCATTACAAGATACGCTTCCCGCTGGAGCCACGTAGGTCGGATTAGCGGCGTAGCCGCGTAATCCGACAACATTGTTGGCGTGGCCGGTGGTGGTGTCGGATTACGGCCTGCGGCCTAATCCGACCTACGCCTGCGTCGCCGCGCCTTGCCCTCGACATTTTTCAGGTCCGCTTGGCCCGGAATGCCCGTATTGGAGACCTGGGCCGAAGCGTGTTTTGCCGGTGTGTGTATCGCGTAGGTCAGATTAGCGGCGCAGCCGCGTAATCTGACGTACGCATGCTAATCCGGGAAACGCTGATTCAACGCCAGCGCTGCATCGAGGTTCGCAATCAGCAACTCCACATACTGCGGATCGAGGTGGCTGCCGCTCACTTCGCGCAGGTAGCTCACTACCCGCTCCAGGGGCCAGGCGTCCTTGTAGCAGCGCTTGTGCATCAGGGCGTCGAAGACGTCGGCGACGGCGGCGATGCGCGCGTATTTGTGGATGTTTTCACCGACCAGACCTTGCGGGTAGCCGCTGCCGTCGTATTTTTCATGGTGCTGGTGGGCGATCACGGCGGCTGCTTTCAAGAGCGGGCGCTGCGAACCGTCGAGGATGGACATGCCCACCGTCGGATGCTGCTTCATGATTTCCCATTCGGCCGCGTCGAGCTTGCCCGGTTTCAGCAGCACCGCGTCGGGTGTGGAAATCTTGCCGATGTCATGCATGGGCGCCGCGTGGCGCAGCACCATGGTTTCCTCTTCCGACATGCCAGAGGCTTGCGCCAGCAGCTGGCACACTTCGGCCATGCGGCGCACGTGGTTGCCGCCTTCGTGCGAGCGCGATTCGACCACGTCGCCCAGGCGCAGGATCAGTTCGGCCTGGGTATCGGTGATTTCCTGCGTCAGCAGGATGTTGTCGAAGGCAATCGCCACGCCCGAGCAGAACACTTCCAGCAATTGCGCGTCGAGGTCGGAAATTTCTTCCACGCCCTTCAAGACCAGCAAGGACGCCTTGCCGCTGCTGTTGGGAAAATAGCCGACATAGGTGTCGCCGTGCAGGCGCGAGATCTTGTTGCTCTTGGCGTCGTCCAGTTGTGACAGCAGGGAAGGGCTGAGGATGCCGTCATCGGCTTCATGGTCGCCGATCTGCGCGAGGATTTCATAGTCCTGCTCGCCCGAGATGGCGCTGGCGCCGCGCAGGCGCAGCAGCATGCTCGTTTCCAGGCGCAGCAGGGCGACGACTTGCTGCAGCAGGCCGCTGGCGAAGTCGCGCAGGTTGCGCTGCTTGAAGATATGCGCCGAGGCGGCGATGACTCTTTCCAGGCCTTCGCGGTAGTGCAGCTGGCTCAGCCGTGCTTCCTCGACCTTCATGATGTCGCGGTAGGCGCGCAGGGCGGCAAAGGTGGTGGTGAACAGCTTGGTGCGGTCCAGTTCCGTCTTTTCCTTGTAGTCGTTGATGTCGTAGTTGACGATCACCCGCTCCTCCGGCGCCTGTCCCGGCTGCCCGGTGCGCAGCACGATGCGCGTAAACTGGTTGCCCAGGTCTTCGCGCATCCAGCGCGCCACTTCCAGGCCGCTGTCTTCGCGTTCCATCACCACGTCCAGGAAGACCAGCGCGATGCCTTCTTCGCGCGCCAGCACCTGCTTGGCTTCGGCGCCGCTGTAGGCGTGCACGAAGCTCAGGGCACGGCCTTCCAGGCGGAAACGGCTCAGCGTCAGTTTGGTGATGTCGTGGATGTCGGGTTCATCATCGACGAGCAGGACTTTCCAGGGGGGTAACTTGGGCGATGCTGAAGACAAAAATGACATGAGGGCGAGTTCCGCTAAAAGGCATAACTGACGCAATGTTGAGACGCCTGCGCCAGGAATTCCTGTGCGCCATTACCGGCGTTGCGCATTTTTCGGGCGCATTTTGTCGATTGTAGACTGACAGCTAAATATTAACAATATGCAAGAAAAATTGACTAACAACATGCAACACACGTGCTAAAAAAACACTTTAAATACAGGCTGCTGACACTATCTATGCTTTATCGCTTAGGCAACTATATTTTCAAGACAATACTTTGTTTTAATTAATATTGCCAATGAATCTGCAAAAAAAACGGCGTCTCGCCTTTCTGGCGCGAAATCAGAAAAGTAACAAGGTATGAATTGCGCGTCAGAATGGGCCGTAGCGCGCTATATTGAACAGGTATAAGAAGTGGCAGCATGCCACACACATTTCCTGAAAGGGTACATCATGCAAAAGCAAACGACGCGCGCCCTGGTCGCCGGCCTGGCCTTGCTGGCCAGCAGCGCGGCCTGGGCCGGAACGGAAGTGCAGTTCAGCAAACCGGATCAATACACGGATGTCGCGTTCAACCCGCAGGAACGCGATGAGGTATTGAAGGAACTGAGCCGGCATTTCGAGAAACTGGGCGCATCGCTGCCGCCCGGGCAGACCTTGAAAATCGACGTCACGGATGTGGACCTGGCGGGACGTGAAAATCCTTCCCTGCGTGCGGGGCAGGATATCCGCGTCATGAATGGCCAGGTCGACTGGCCGCGCATGCGCCTGCACTATGTGCTGGAGCAGGATGGCAAGGTGATTCGCAGTGGCGATGCCGCCCTGTCCGACATGTCGTACCTGAACCGCATCAATCACTATTTCAGCAATGAAAAGTTGCGCTATGAAAAGTTGATGATCGATGACTGGTATGCCGATACTTTTGGCATCAAGGTGAAGCGCCAGGCGCGCAAGTAAGAGAGGGGGGGGGCAGCCCGTCAGGCGGCATGCCGCTGCGCGTGCCGCCGCGCGAAACGTATTGCGCCACGGAAATTTTCACTTCAGGCTATAGTCAAACGGGGCAGGCAGATGCGGCATGGCGGCATCTGCCTGCCCGTGACTTTTCTGAAAGGAATGCACATGCGTATTTCCACGATGGCGAAAACATGGCTGGCCGCATTGGCGCTGGCCGCCGGCAGCAGCGCCTGGGCGGGCGTGCAGGTGACGTTCGACAAACCCGATGACTATTCCGATGTTCCGTTCAGCTCGCGCGACCGGGAACAGGTGCTGGCGGGCCTGGGGAATCACTTCACCTGGCGCTCGAGCAGCATGGCAAAGTCATTGCCAGCGGCAACGCTTATCTGTCGGACATGTCCTATTTTCAGCATATCAATCGTTATTCCCGCAACGATGCCTTGCGCTATGAAAAGCGCATGATCGACGACTGGTTCAAGAATACCTTCGGCGTCAAGCTCCAGGGCCGCAGCAGTCCCGTCATGAGCTTGCAGCCGCGCGAAGTGCAGCGCCGGTAATTCAGCGCAGGTAAGCCTCTTCGATGCGTGCCTGCTGGCCGCTCTGCCGCATGGCAAGCAAGGCCGCATTCATCTTCTCGATGAAATCGGCCTTGTAGACGGGCGTATTGCGTGCGCTGTAGGCGATATACGTGGCTTCGGACGACAGTTCCAGCACTTCGTGCAATTGAAAGCCGTAGCTGCTTAGTTCTCCTTGCAGCTGGCGTGCCGTGTGGCGGGCCGCGCCGCGGTCGCTGGCGTAGCAATCGATGCGCCGCAGGGCCAGTTTCTTCAGATTGGCATCGTTGCCCTTGGCCGCTGCCAGATGCAGCAATCCCTGGCGGGCCGGCGCCATCAATTTTTCCGACAGCAAAAAACCCGTGTTGACGCCGATGGTCAGGCCGGCGAAGTCGGTCGGGAAGTGCGTGCGCGGCTTGCGCATGACGGCGTCATGGCAAAACAGCACCACCGATTCGCGGTACAGCATGGCCGAATACGGTTGCACGTACGGCCGCTCTGTCTTGCGCCCGGGCGGGAACAGACCGAATACCTGGCCTTTTTCCAGCGCGGCGAGTCCCCGTTTCCAGGGGCGCGGCTGCAGGTCCAGCCGATACTCCGGCATGCTTGTGGCGGCTGCGCGCAGCATATCGACGTACATGCCCTTGAAGACGCCGTTTTCCACATAGCTGTACGGCGCATAGTCGTCGTCGCCATACAGGATGACGGTTTGCGGCGCGGCCAGGGCGCTTTGCCACACGCCCGACAACGCCAGGGCCAGGCACAGTCTTGCCGTTATCGCTGCTTGCATGTCGCTCCAGTTTCAATGTCTTCCTGGCAAGCATACAGCACGGTGGCAAGGCGCTGCCGTTAATCGATCCAGTTCACCTGCGGGAACTTGCTGCCGAACTCTTCCGCCATGGGCACGACCTGGCTGCGTTTGTAGTTGAAAAACACAAAGCCGGACTTGGCCATCGCGATCAGGGTGTTGTCGCGCGGACGCGTGATGCGGAAGGTGATGTCGCCGCCATATTTATTGAAATCCATGACGCCCACTTCGAACAGCAACTGGTCGCGCGCATGAGCTTCGGCACGGTAGGTGGTGGCCAGGTCGGTGACGATGATGCCGGTGCCATCCGCTTCAATGTCGCGCACGCCGAATTCAAACAGGAAGCGGGCGCGCGCCTCGGAAATCATGGAAATCATGGAATCGTTGCCGAGATGGTTGCCGGCATTGATGTCCGTGGTGCGTACCGTCAGTTGCGAGGAATAGCAGTACTGGTCTTCGGGAAATTCAAGTTTCAAACGGGCCATGGTGTTCTCTTGGGCTGGTGCGCGGGGCGCGACGGGAAAAACCCATTCTAGCCGGTTCCCCGTGCCCCGTCGAAAAACGCCCTCTGCCGCGTGCGCCACCATGTCCGTCTGCACACGCTTATTTGCGTGCGCTTATTTATGTACGTTTATTTACGGACGATCTGGTACACCTTGCCAGTGCCGCTCAGCATGTATAGCTCGTTTTGCGCATCCTGGCCAAACGACAGGATATTGCCCACATTGGTGATGCCCCAGTCCGTCACGGCGGAGGCCATGCCATTACTGTAGCTGAAGCTTTTCAGCCAGCCGCTGCAGTAGTCCGAATACAGGTACTGCCCCGCCAGTTCCGGCAGGGCCGTGCCCCGATACACATAGCCGCCCGTGATGGAGCAGCCGTTGGCCGTATCGTTGCTGTACGTGATGGCGGGCAGGACCAGCCCCGCCTGGTTGCAACTGGCGCTGTTGTAGCAATGCAATCCTTCCATGATGTTCCAGCCATAGTTGTTGCCAGCCTGGCCCACGGGACGCACATCGACCTCTTCCCAATTGGCCTGGCCCACGTCGGCGATATACAGCAGTTGGGCCGGCACGTCGAAGGCGTAGCGCCACGGGTTGCGCAAGCCATACGCCCAGATTTCGGCGCGCCCGCCCGCCGTGGCAAAGGGGTTGCCGGGTGGAATGGCGTATGGCTGGGCTACCCTGCTGGCGTTGACGTCCAGGCGCAGCAGTTTTCCGAGCAGCACATTTGTGTTTTGCGCATTGCCGGCCGGGTCGCCCGCGCTGCCGCCGTCGCCCGTGCCTGCGGTCAGATAGCCATCCGGGCCAAAGCTGAGCAAGCCGCCATAATGGTTGCTGAACGTGGGGTGGGGTATCGTGAGGATGGTCAGCGCCGACAGGGGATCGGCCACGTTGGCGTTGCCCGCCGACACTTGCCGCCGCTCGATGACGATGTCGCCGGCCAGGTTGGTGTAATAGATAAAGAAATAGCCGTTGCTGGCGTACTGCGGATGGAAGGCCAGCGACAGCAAGCCCCGCTCGCCGCTGGTGGTGGTGAGCTGGCTGATATCGAGGAAGGGCGTGGTCAGCAGGTTGCCGTTCTGCAGCACGCGGATGCGGCCGGGCCGTTCGAGAATGAAGAGGCGGCTGTCGCCGGGCGGCGCCGTGAGGAAGATGGGCGCGTCCAGTCCGCTGGCCACCTCTTGCAGGGCCAGTGCCAGCGGTGCCGTGGCCGCATAGCTGACGCCGGCGCTGGCCGTCGCCCCCGCAATGACTTGCACCTGCTGTGTGACGGGCGTGGGCGCCAGCGTTTGCGTGCCTTGCGCCACGCTGGCGGCGCTGAGCGTGTAGGCGCCGGGTGCCAGGTTCGTCAAGGTGGTGCTGGCCGTCAGCGTCTTGCTGTAGGACGCAGGCCCTGTGAGCGTGACAGCGCCCGCTACGCCGGCCGGCAAGCCGCCGATGCTGATTGTCAGGTCACCCGTGGTGGCGCCGGGCGGGTGGTGATCGTGGCCGCCGCCACAGGCAGCCAGCAGGGCCAGGCAGCATACCAGCAGCAGGGCCAGCCAGGAGCCGGGGAGGCGGGAAAGGAAATGGCGCATGTCAGTCTCCTGCGGGAATGACGCAACGACTGCTCAAAGGATGTGCCAAGAATGCGCGTCTTTGTGTTGGGAAGTTTGAGCTGGCGCAAACGTGCGGCGGCAGCGGACAAATGCGCCGCGTTTTCAGACAAGCGCGGGGCCCCTTGCCCCGCCACGTCCGCCAGCGCCCGATAATGGCGCATCTGAAACCGAGCAGGAAACCATCCCATGAAAACCAAAGCCGCGATTGCCTGGAAGGCGGGCGCCCCGTTGACCATCGAAGAAGTCGACCTGGCCGGCCCGCGCGCCGGCGAAGTGCTGGTCGAGCTGAAAGCCACGGGCATTTGCCATACCGATTACTACACCTTGTCGGGCGCCGATCCGGAAGGCATCTTCCCCGCCATCCTCGGCCATGAAGGCGCCGGCGTCGTCGTCGACGTGGGCCCGGGCGTGACGACCCTGAAAAAGGATGACCACGTCATTCCCCTGTACACGCCGGAATGCCGCCAGTGCAAGTTCTGCCTGTCGCAAAAGACGAATTTGTGCCAGGCCATCCGCTCCACGCAGGGCCGTGGCCTGATGCCGGACGCCACCAGCCGCTTTTCGCTGAATGGCCAGCCGCTGTTCCACTACATGGGTACCTCCACTTTTTCGAACTATATCGTCGTGCCGGAAATCGCTCTCGCCAAGATCCGCGAAGACGCGCCGTTCGACAAGGTGTGCTACATCGGTTGCGGCGTGACGACGGGCGTGGGCGCCGTCTTGTTCTCCGCCAAGGTAGAGGCGGGCGCCAACGTGGCCGTGTTCGGCCTGGGTGGCATCGGCCTGAACGTGATCCAGGCAGCCAAGATGGTCGGCGCCGACAAAATCATCGGCATCGATATCAATCCGGCCCGACAAGCCATCGCGCGCAAGTTCGGTATGACGCATTTTATTAACCCGAATGACGTGGACAACGTCGTCGATGCCATCGTGCAACTGACGGACGGCGGCGCCGATTATTCGTTTGAATGCGTGGGCAACACCAACTTGATGCGCCAGGCGCTCGAGTGTACGCACAAGGGCTGGGGCAAATCGTTCATCATCGGCGTGGCGGCAGCCGGCCAGGAAATTTCCACGCGGCCATTCCAGCTGGTGACGGGGCGCGAATGGCGCGGTTCGGCCTTCGGCGGCGCGCGCGGGCGCACGGACGTGCCGAAGATCGTCGACTGGTATATGGAAGGCAAGCTCAACATCGACGACCTGATCACGCACCGCTTGCCGCTCGAACGCATCAATGAAGGCTTCGACCTGATGAAGAGCGGCGAGTCGATCCGTTCCGTCGTGTTGTATTAATTTTATCTGACTGTACTCATTGCGCCACACTTGACGGACGGGGCAGGGCGACAGGCTGTACTTCGCCGCCTGCGCCTGCTAGTGTGAAGACATCCGCCTTGCTTTGGGAGCCGCTCATGTTTGCCACTGCCTACCTCGCCACGTTGCGCCGCATGTTGCCCGTCTTCTTCGGCGCGGCCCTGTCCTCCCTGCTGGCCTTGTGGTGGGGCAATGCCGCCATCCTCGCCACGCCCGCCATCTGGCTGGCGCTGCTGGCCACCTATCTGCTGTGCGCGCTGATGTTTACGCCGCTGGCCTGGCACCGCCAGCAGTTGGCCACGCGCCACGTGCGCAGCAACAAGTCGCGCTGATATCCCCTGCGCCTAGCGCGCCGTGCTGGAAAAGCGTTCGCGATAGTCGCGCGGCGTGATGGCGAGTTTCTTTTGAAACAGGCGGCGCAGCCTGTCTTCGCTGTGCAAGCCCGCCTGCACGGCCACCTGTTTTAAGGACGATACATTGTCTTCCAGCAAGCGACGGGCCACTTCAAAGCGCGCCGTCTCGATGAATTCCGTAGGGCTGCTGCCCGTTTCGCGCTGGAATACGCGCGTAAAATTGCGCTCGCTCATGGCCAGCCTGGCCGCCAGCAGCGGTATGCCGAGCTCTTCGCCCAAGTGTTCCATGATCCAGCCCTGCAACTGGCGGATGGTCGGATGCGTGGTCATCTGGCTCGACAGGTGCACGGAAAACTGCGACTGGCCACCGGGCCGCTTCAGGTACACCACCAGGTCGCGCGCCACTTCCAGCGCGATATCGCGGCTGAAATCGTCTTCCACCAGCGCCAGCGCCAGGTCGATGCCGGCCGTCACGCCGGCCGACGTCCAGAATTTTCCTTCCCGCACGAAAATCGCATCGGCATTGACCTGTATCAATGGATAGCGCTGGCGCAGGCTGTCCACGGCGCTCCAGTGCGTGGCGGCACTCTTGCCGTCGAGCACGCCGGCTTCGGCCAGGAAGAAGCAGCCCGTGCACAGCGCCGCCAGCGTGTCGATGCGCGGCGCCGCCTCGGCCACCCAGGCGGCGAGGGCGGGAATATCCTGCAAGACTTGCTCGACGTGGTGGCAGCCGACGATGACGGCCAGGTCGGGCAAGCGGTTCACATCGAGCGCCTTGCTGGCGTGCAGCGACATCAGCGTGTCGGACTCGACGGGCCCGATGGCCGTCGACACGATGCGCACGTCGTAGCCGCCGGGCAGATGGCGCAGGCGCAAATGGGTGTTGGCGTAATCAAACACTTTCATGGCGCCGATGGCTTCGAGCGCCTTGAAGCCGGGGTAGACGATGATGTCGACAGTACGCAGGGGAAATTCCTTGGGGCTTTGCTTGATCATGCGAAGTACGTGTGGGTGGAAAATACTGCCATAATGCAACAACAGCGAGGGCATAGATTAGCATGGAATACCCCACGCGCCCGCTGTCTTCCCATTCATCAGATTCCTGGATATCGTGCGCTTATTTCCCTTTTTTGCCACCCTGACACTGTTGCTATGCTCAACTTTTGCCCAGGCGGCCACGCTCAATTTCAACGGCGGCGCCGTCAGCGGCTGCAGCCTGAGCCCGGATGGCTTGCAATACACATGCGGCTCGCTGGCGTTGGGTTCCACCGACGTCATCGTCATCGGCAGCGCGTATGGGGTGACGGTCAACGGTTCCCTGGCGATGAGCTATAACCAGGGCTTGACGATGAGCGGCAACGCCGCCCTGACGGTGAAGGGCAATCTCGACATCAAGGACATCAATCCGTCGAATCTGAAGGTGACGGGAGGAAACCTGACCGCCCTGGGCGGCACTTTCCTCATGGGCGCGCAGGAACAGACCGTCACGGCGAATATTTCCGCCACCACCATCAAGATGGGCTCGAACAACGTCAAGGTGACGGGCAAGATCAGCGCCAAGGGCCCGGTGGAAATCGCTTCGGGCTCGGTCATCAACGGTCCGATCAGCGGCACCATCGTCAATATCCTGGCCGCCAGTACCCGCATCCAGGGCGATATCACGGCGACCACCTCGCTGACCATCGGTTCCGGCAGCCAGGTGACGGGTAACCTGAAATCGCCGACGATCGACCTGAAGGCATCCGGCCTGCTCGTCACCGGCGACGTGGAGGCGAGCAATTCCTTGTCGATCGCTTCCGGCAATGGCATCAAGGGCAATGTGGACGCAGGGGAAGTGACCCTCGACTCGTCCAACGCCTATATCACGGGTAACGCCAAGGTTGACCACATCACTCTGGGCTGGCAGGGCCGGGTGCAGCAAACCATCACCTGCAAGGCCTATACGCCATCGAATCCGTGCAGCTGCGTGACGAACAACAGCGGCTGGGCCTTCAATGAACCGATGGGGCCGAAGTGCGGTCCGGGTACGCAGGCGGCGCCCCACCATTTCCAGATCGACCACCCAGGCACGGCCCTGACGTGCGCGCCGCAAACGGTAACGGTGACGGCCTGCGCGGATGCCGCCTGCAGCGCCAAATACACGGGCGGCGTGGATGTCACCGTCAGCCCCGGCGGCACGTTGACGCCGATCGGCAGCAGCGGGGTGGCGACGGCCAGCGTGCGCCAGTACACGGTCGGCACGGCCACCCTGAACCTGACCAGCGTGCCCGGCGCCACGGACGCGCTGGTGTGCAAGCGCAGCTCGGACAATAGCAATAGCTGCGACATGGCGTTCGCGGCGACGGGCTTGATGCTCACGCCCACCAACCATATCTCGGGCACGCAGCCGTCGTTTGACATCAGCGCCGTGCAGGCCAGCGGAGACCAGCAAGCTTGCGTGCCCCTGTTTGCGAATAAAAACAAGGACTTGACGCTCGCTTGCGGCTACAGCAATCCCGCCAGCGGCACTTTGCCCGTCTTCATCAAAGGCACGGGTGGTTTCATCGCCCTGGCGGCGAATAACAGCAGTGCTTGCAGTGCCCTGGGGAAGACTGTCAACCTGGCGTTCAACGGCCAGGGCGTCGCCACGGCCGTCATGTCTTACGCGGATGTGGGAAAGGTGAATTTGAAAGCGACCTATACGGGGTCAAGCGCCAGCGGCGACACTGGCTTGAGCATGACGGGCAACGCCGATGTCATCGTCGTGCCGGACGCGTTCAGCGTCGTTGCCATCGCCAACCCCCAGCGCGCAGGCGCGCCAGTGACGGTCAGCATGAGCGCGCTCAATAGCGCGGGCGCCGTGACGCCGAACTTCGGCAATGAAAAGCCGTCAGAAACGGCGCTGCCTACGCTGGCCAGCCTGGTAAAGCCGACGACGATCGAGATTAGCAATCCAGCCAAGCCGGACATTCAGGGTGGCGTGGTTTTCAAGAATGGCAGCGTTGCCAGCAGCGACATGAACTGGCCGGAAGTGGGAACCATCACCATCGCCTTCAAATTGGCCAATCCCAAGGGCTACCTGGAGGCCAACACTGCCGTGCCAACCTTGCCCAAGCCCTCACGCGTGAGCGAGGAGGTGCAGTTCATCCCGCACCACTTCATCACGGAGTTGATCAAAAAGGACGACAGTGACGAGCCGGCCGCTGGCAACGGCATCGCCACGCCGTGCGCCGCCCCGCTCACCTGCGCCAACGATGGCGAGAAAGGCCGCTACGCCTACTCGGGGCAGGCGATAGGCGTGCGCGTGACGGCGCGCGCCCTGGGGGGAGCGACGACGGCCAATTATGACGAGCGCAATCCGAGTGCCATGGCGCCCGTGTTGCTCGAAGGCCTGGATGCGGCCACGGGCACGATTTCTTTTCCACCGAGCACCCCTGATGGCAGCAGCCGCCTCACCGATGGCAGCAAGGCGCAAACCACCGTCACGGGCGTGGCGCCCGCGAAATTCACCCTGGGCATCGCCCGAACCATGGTCGCCTACCGTTTTCCGGGCAAGGCAGGCGTGCCGGTGACGGTGGCGCCCACCGACGTGCTGCTGCGCGCCAGCAGCACGTATCCCGGCGTCGCCGTCGTCAGCTCAAGTTCGGCATTGATACAGAACGAGGCAAGGATGACCGTGCTGTCGGGGCAATGGCAGGTAGCCCACGGCTATGGCTCCGAGTTGCTGCCCGTCCGGCTGGCCGTGCAAGTGCAGTACTGGAATGGCACGAAATGGATCACGAACCTGCTCGACAGTATCAGTGCGTTCAACAAGTCGCAGGTGGTGTTTGTCAATTGCAAGAAAACGCTGGACTGCAGCAAGCTGGCCGCTGATGACCTGGCCTATGCCGTCGTGCAAGGCGCGTTGCCGCAGGCCAATCGCCTGACGCTGCTGGCGCCCGGCGCCGGCAAGGCCGGCAGAGTGGACGTTTCCGTTGGTAACCATCCTTACCTGGCCAGCACGGTGGGCGTTGTTGTCTTCGGCATCCTCAGATCGGGCCCCGTGATTTATCTGCGCGAGATGTATTGAGCCTGGGCAAAGGGGGGGCGGACGCAGGCGGCGTGAAAAACCAGTAACATGCCTGGCTGTGGCATTCCCCCAACCTCAGACTGGAGTTTCTATGAGCACAACATCGCAGTGGATCGATATCGCCGGCCCGGACGGCAGCTTCCAGGCTTACCTGGCCGTGCCGCATATCGGCAAAGGCCCCGCCATCATCCTGTTGCAGGAAATTTTCGGCGTCAACGAGCACATCCGTGCCGTGGCCGACCAGTACGCGGCCGATGGCTACGTGGTGCTGGTGCCCGACCTGTTCTGGCGCGCGGGCGCGCACATCGAGCTGGGCTATGACGAAGCAGGCTGGAAGCGCGCCGTGGAGCTGATGCAGGCCACCGATAATCCGCATGCCGACGCTGATATCGCCGCCACCGTCGCCGCCCTGCGCGCGCGGCCTGAAGTCGAAGGCAAGCTCGCTTCCATCGGTTACTGCTTCGGCGGCCGCCTGTCATTCCAGACGGCAGCGGCCGGCCTGGTCGATGCCGCCATCGCCTATTACGGCGGCGGCATCCAGAACAAACTGGACCTGGCCGAGCATATCCAGGTGCCGTTGCTGATGCATTTCGGCGGCCAGGACAGCCATATTTCGCCGCAAGCCGTGCAAACCATCGCCGAGCGCTTCGAAGACCGGCAAGACGTGGAAATCCATATCTATCCGGGCGCCGAACACGGCTTCAATTGCACCCACCGCGACAGCTACCAGCAGCGCGCCGCCGCCCAGGCACATGGCAATTCCTTGATTTTCCTGTCGGAAAATCTGTAAGCAGGAGCGCCGCCAGCGCTGTCGACTCGGCAGTAAAGCCGCATGGGCGCTAAAATAGCGGCTGTGCCGGGCATCTCCGGCCGGCCGGGCGCAGCGCCCGGCAAACCTGGATGAGGAACCGAATCAAAGATGGCCCAAGTAATTGTTTCTGTAACATTGGCGGCAAGCGCCGAACGAGTGTGGGATTTTATCGGCGGCTTCCAGTCGCTGGCTGAATGGTCGAGCTCCATCAAGACCAGCCTGCCTGAGCACGGCGGCCGCGTGCGGCGCCTGAAAACCACGGACGGCGCCATCATCGCCGAACGCCTGCAAAGCTACAGCGAAGCGGACAAGAGCTACAGCTACACCATCGTCTCGGGGCCGATCCCCGTCAAGAACTACCGTTCCACCCTGCGCGTCACGGGCGAACCGGGCGGCGCTTCCTGCGTGGCCGAATGGTCGGGCGAGTTCGACGCGGCCGAAGGCGTGGAAGAGGTCATGGTGGGCGCGTTTCAACATTTGTATGAGACGGCGTTCGTCGACCTGAAACGCATTATGGCTATTTGAATCAACCAGTGTAGGTCGGATTAGCGGCTACGCCGCGTCATCCGACACCACCACCGGCGCTAACAATGTTGTCGGATTACGCGGGGCGATGCCCCGCTAATCCGACCTACGCTAGACGTTAACGCTTCACTTTTCCAAACGCCTCGCCCTTGTTCCAAGTAGGCAAGTTCTTGTCGTTCGCCACTTCATAGCCGAGGTTCAGGGTGAACTGCGCCTGCTGCAGCATGCCCGACAAGTCCCACGACGGGTGGTACTCATCGGTGACCTGGTGGTAATCCTTTTTAAACGCCACCAGGCGCTCGCCTGAGGCTTTGGGTTCCTTGACGAAATCGAAGGAGCCGTCGCCGGAGAATACGGCCGAGCCCACGTTGAAGGCGGGCACGCCGGCCTTGGCAAACGCGAAATGGTCGGCCCGGTAAAACGCGCCGGACAGGTCGGGGATGGTCGGCGCCAGGCGCAGGCCCATGCGTTTGGCCACCTTGGCGGCGCTGGCGTACAGGCTGCTGCGCTCGGCGCCGGCCACGCCGATGTCGTGCGTCTTGCCGACGAAGTTCATGCTGTCGAGGTTCAGGTCGGCGGCCGTTTTCGCCAGCGGCCACAGGGGAGCGCGCGTATAGGCCGTGCTGCCCAGCATGCCCGTTTCCTCGCCAGCCGGCCACAGGAAGATCTGCGTGCGGCGCGCCGGTTGTTTCACGGCCACTTGCGCCATGGCCAGCAGGGCCGCCGCGCCCGAGGCATTGTCGATGGCACCGTTGTAGATGTGGTCACTCTGGCCGCTGCGGCTGTGGCCTTCGTCATCCTTGCCCAGGTGGTCCCAGTGCGCCGAATAGATCACGGCTTCGTCCTTCAATTTCGGGTCCGTGCCCGGCACGATGCCGGCCACGTTGAATTGCTCGATGCTGCGGACCTGACTGTCGAGTTGAACCCTGACCGTGGCATCCAGGGGCACGGGGCGGAACGCGCGCGTTTCCGCCTGTGCGCGCAAGGCGTCCAGGTCTTGCCCGGCTTGCTGGAACAGGGCGCGCGCCATGTCTTCCTGCAGCCAGCCTTCCATCGCATTGCCCGCGCCGGCCAGGTTGAAGCGTTCGTGGCCGAAGCCGTTGGCGGGCACCGACCACGGATATGAGGCGGACGCCGTCGTGTGGATCAGCAAGACCCCGGCGGCGCCCTGGCGCAGCGCTTCCTCGTACTTGTAGACCCAGCGGCCGTAATACGTGAGGGACTTGCCGGCAAAACGGTTTGCTTCGGCAACGGTCGGCTGCGGGTCGTTGACCATCAGGATGAGCAATTTGCCTTTTACATCAACACCCTTGAAATCGTCCCAGTTTTCTTCCGGGGCGCGGATACCGTAGCCGGCAAACACGACGGGCGCGTCGAATGCCACTGTCTGCTGGCCATTCGACGCACCAAAGACGATATCCTTGCCGAAGGCGGGAGACAAGGTCTTGCCGCCCGCGCTGAAGGTCACTGTGCTCGATGGCAAGGCCTTGCTGCCGACGATGGTCAGCGCCTGGCGGTAGCTGCCATCTTTTAATGGCTGCAAGCCGGCCACGGCCGCCTGCGTTTCCAGGTAGCGCACGGCCAGGTCGCCGCCGCGCTGGCCCGTGCCGCGTCCTTCCAGCAAGTCGTCGGCCAGGAAGGACAGATGGGCACGCAGGGGTACTTCGGCAACGAGCGGTTGGGCGAGGGCGGCCGTGCTGAACAGGCTGGCGGCGAGGATGAAGGGAAAACGCATGTCAACTCCAAAAGTGAATACGGGAAAGCAAAACAGCGGCAATCTTACTCTACCGCAATGCTCTGGCGTAGCGCGCGGCGTGTGCGCGCCATTGCGGCCACAATGGCCGCTGGTCCACCGACAAGGAGCGTTCCATGACCGCCACTGACTTGCAATCGAGCAATACCCTGCGTACCGCCGACGGCACCCTGATCTACTACAAGGATTGGGGCAGCGGCCCGCCCGTCGTCTTCAGTCATGGCTGGCCGCTGTCGTCCGACGCCTGGGAAGACCAGATGTTTTATCTGGCTGCGCACGGCTACCGCGTCATCGCCCACGACCGGCGCGGCCATGGCCGCTCCAGCCAGCCGTTCGATGGCAACGACATGGATACCTATGCCGACGACCTGGCCGCCCTGATCGCCGCGCTGGACTTGACGGGCGCCACCCTGGTCGGCCATTCGACGGGCGGCGGCGAAGTGGCGCGCTACATCGGCCGCCATGGCACCGAGCGCCTGGCGGGCGCCGTGCTGGTGGGCGCCGTGCCGCCGCTGATGCTGCAAACGGACGACAATCCGCTGGGCTTGCCGCTGTCCGCGTTTGACGCCATCCGCGCCGGCGTGCAGGCCGACCGCAGCCAATTCTTCCGCGACTTGAGCGAGACTTTCTATGGCTATAACCGGCCCGGCGCCACACCGTCGCAGGGCGTGCGCGACAGCTTCTGGCGACAAGGCATGCAGGCGGGCATGCCGGCATCCTATTTATGCATCAAGCAATTTTCCGAAACGGATTTCACCAGCGACCTGGCCAGCTTCGATGTGCCGACCCTGGTGATCCATGGCGACGACGACCAGATCGTGCCGATTGCCGCCTCGGCGCGGCGCACGGCTGAGCTCATCATCGGCAGCAAGCTGCTCGTGTATGCGGGCGCGCCACACGGCCTGGCGACGACGCACAAGGACCGCCTGAACGAGGACTTGCTGGAGTTTTTGCGCACCTGAAACGCGGCGGGCGCCATGCTGGCGCGGCGCCCGCCGTTGCTGTTGCCGCGCAGAACAGGCGCAGGCGGAACATTGTTGTGTATCATTTAATGTTGGCAAAATCACGCGTCGATTGCGTGCGGATCACCGATTTTTCTGCCTTTTTTCGGTCCATATGCCGCAAAAAACGGCGTTCTGCGGCATGCAGCCACCCGGTGAGGTCCAGTAAAGAGTAAACTAGCAGATACACTCTTTCGCATTGGGCGATTCGAGCGAACTTGTGAGTGATTTCATGTCTGATACACCAATTTCCTTATTTTCCGACCTTAACCTGAGCGAGCCGCTGATTCGCGCGCTCAAGGATGTCGGTTACGAAACACCGTCGCCTATCCAGGCGGCCACGATTCCATTATTGCTCGCTAACCGCGACGTGCTGGGTCAGGCGCAAACAGGCACGGGTAAAACCGCCGCCTTCGCCTTGCCTATCCTGTCGCGCATTGATCTGAAACAAAGCTCACCCCAAGCCCTGGTCCTGGCACCGACGCGCGAACTGGCCATCCAGGTCGCCGAAGCGTTCCAGGTGTACGCCGCCCACATTCCCGGCTTCCACGTGCTGCCGATCTACGGCGGTCAAAGCTACGGCCCGCAACTGTCGGCCCTGCGCCGCGGCGTGCACGTCATCGTCGGCACCCCTGGCCGCGTCATCGATCACCTGGACAAGGGTTCGCTCGACCTGTCCAAGCTGAAGACGCTGGTGCTGGACGAAGCCGATGAAATGCTGCGCATGGGCTTTATCGACGATGTCGAACGCATCTTGAAAGAAACGCCGGATGGCCATCAAACGGCGCTGTTCTCGGCCACCATGCCTTCCGTCATCAAGCGCATCGCCACCACTTACCTGGTCAATCCAGCCGAAGTGACGGTCGCCGCCAAGACGGGCACGGCCGACAACATTCGCCAGCGCTACTGGCTCGTGTCGGGCATGCACAAGCTCGACGCTTTGACGCGCATCCTGGAAGCGGAAGTGTTTGACGGCATGATCATCTTTGCCCGCACCAAGCTGGGCACGGAAGAGCTGGCCGGCAAGCTGCAAGCACGTGGCTTCTCGGCTGCCGCCATCAATGGCGACATCCAGCAAGCGCAGCGCGAGCGCACGATCCAGCAGTTGAAAGACGGCAAGATCGACATCCTCGTGGCTACCGACGTGGCCGCCCGCGGCCTGGACGTCGAGCGCATCAGCCACGTCGTCAACTACGACGTGCCGCACGATCCGGAAAGCTATACCCACCGTATCGGCCGCACGGGCCGTGCCGGCCGCAGCGGCGAAGCGATTTTGTTCATCACCCCGCGTGAAAAGAACTTGCTCAAAGCCATCGAACGCTCGACCCGCCAGCCGATCAGCATGCTGGAATTGCCGACCATCCAAGCCGTCAACGATGTGCGTATCGCCAAGTTCAAGGAACAGATCAGCGAAACCCTGGCCCTGGGCGAACTGGAGCAGTTCCAGTCGCTGATCGAAGATTTCGAGCGCGAACAGAACATTCCCGCCATCGAAATCGCCGCCGCCCTGGCGAAGATGGCGCGTGGCAATACGCCGCTGCTGCTGGACAAGAACAAGGCGCGCGAGCAAGCCACCTGGCAAGACGACCGTCCGGTACGCCAAGACCGCTTCGAACGCAACGACCGTCCGGAACGGGGCGACCGTTTCGAGCGTAACGAGCGCAGCGAGCGTGGCGAACGTCCGGCCTTCCCGAAAAAGGAGCGCATTTCCCGTCCTGCCGACGCCGGCATGCAGACTTTCCGTATTGAAGTCGGTCATCAGCATGGCGTGAAACCGGGCAATATCGTGGGCGCCATCGCCAACGAAGCGGGCATCGATTCGAAAAACATCGGCCGCATCGAAATCTATGACGACTACAGCGTCCTGGATTTGCCAGATACCATGCCGAAAGAATTGCTGGATCAGCTGAAAAGCGTGTGGGTCGCTGGTCAACAATTGCGCATCAGCCGCGACGGCGATGCACCGGACCTGGCGCCGCCAGCCGCGCCGCGCAAGCCGTTCGCCGCCAAGGCCGCGCCAGCATTCAAGGATGCACCAGCGGACGCGGGCGAGGCAGCACCTGCGCCGCGCGCGCCGAAGAAGGAACGTCCACGCCCGGGCGTGACGGCTTACCGCATCGAAGTGGGCCGTGAGCACGCCGTGACGCCAAGCAACATCGTGGGCGCCATCGCCAACGAAGCGAACCTGGAAGCCAAGCATATCGGCCGTATCGATATCTTTGACAACTACAGCGTGCTGGACTTGCCGGAAGGCATGCCGCCGGAAATCCTCGACCACCTGAAATCGGTCGTCGTGTCGGGCCAGAAACTGCGCATCAGCCTCGATGACGGCACGACCGAGCGCAAACCGGCGCCAGCGCGTCCAAAGTCGCCACCGCGTAAAACGTTCAAGTAAGCCATCCCTTCCCAGGCGCCTCCCCGGCGCCTGTGTCGCGGATTGGAGACAGTTCCCCCACTGGCGCGTTCGCGCCAGTTTTTATTTTCCCTCAAGAAATGAATATTGTTGCTGCATTATTGTTGGCGGCAGGCGTCGCCATGTGCTGGCCTTTATCGCAATGCCTGCGCGTCTTTTTGATCGGCGAAAGTACCATATTTATTGCCCGTGACATCAATGCATAATTTTTTATTAATTATTGCACCTGCACGCAATTTGAATTTTGCATTTCAATAAAATCAATCTAGTTGAATCAAAGTAAATTATAAATCATAAATAAATTGACTTTTATTAAATTGTTTGACCAGCGTCACTGTCGCCGGGGCGATATATCATGGGTGCTTGATGTGGTATATTGTTTTTATAATTTTGTTATGCTAGTTGAAAAAAAATAGAGGAGCGACGATGCGGGTCAATATGCCTATCACGCAAAAGGAATACGTATTAAATGAAGGCATGACGATTGTTTCCACCACGGATTTACAGGGAAACATCAATTACGCCAATCAGTATTTCATTGAAGTCAGCGGTTTCTTGGAAACGGAACTGCTGGGTGCACCACAGAATATTCTGCGTCATCCCGATATGCCGGTCGAAGCATTTGCCGACCTGTGGGATACCATCAAGACGGGCATGCCATGGACCGGTATGGTCAAGAACCGCTGCAAGAATGGCGATTTTTATTGGGTCTTCGCCAACATCACGCCCGTCATCGAGAACGGCCGTCCGATCGGCTATATGTCCGTGCGCACCAAGCCCACGCGCGAGCAGATCAACGAAGCGGCGGCCCTGTATAAAAGTTTCAAGGACGGCAATAGCGCCAACCTGGCGATCCGCAATGGCCGCGTCGTGCGCCAGGGCTGGGCCGCCAAGCTGGCCGAGTGGCGCAAGCTGAGCCTGTCGCAAGACCTGGCCCTGCATTGCATCGTCTTCGGCGTGGTGCTGGCCATCCTCGGCTGCGCCGTGTGGAGTATCGATGGCGACACGAGCACGGCCACGCGCAGCTGGTTCAGCGGTGCCGCTGCCGCCGCCGTCGCGCTGATGCTGTATTTCTGGGCCCATCTGCACAATTCGCTCGTCGCGCCGCTGGGCGACGCCATCACGATGGCGCGCAAAATGGCCGGTGGCGACCTGACGGGCGTCATCGACAAGGTGCGCGACGACGACATGGGTCAATTGATGGCGGCCTTGCGCCAGACCAATATCAACTTGCACAGCATCATCGGCGACGTGCGCGCCAACTTCGAGGATATCCGCGTCACGACGGCGGAAATTGCCACGGGCAATATGGACTTGTCCAGCCGCACGGAATCGCAGGCGTCCAGCCTGGAGCAGACGGCAGCGAGCATGGAAGAACTGACGTCCACCGTGCAAAACAGCGCCGACCACGTGGACACGGCCAATAAGCTGGCGGTGCAGGCGTCGACCGTCGCGGCCAAGGGCGGCACCATCGTCAGCGAAGTGGTTACCACGATGGATGAGATCAGCACCTCGTCGCGCAAGATTCTCGACATTATCGGCTTGATCGACGGCATCGCTTTCCAGACGAATATCCTGGCCTTGAACGCGGCCGTGGAAGCGGCGCGTGCGGGCGAGCATGGCCGTGGCTTCGCCGTCGTGGCCGGTGAAGTGCGCAGCCTGGCGCAGCGCTCGGCGACGGCGGCCAAGGAAGTCAAGCACCTGATCGACCATTCGATCGCCACCGTGAATGCGGGCAGCGTGCTGACCAGCAATGCGGGCGCCACCATGGCGGAAGTGATCGCCTCCGTGGCCCGCGTGACGGAAATGATGGACGAGATTTCCTCGACCACGCGCGAGCAGAACCAGGGTATCGGCCAAGTCAACCAGGCTGTCATCCACATGGATGGCATCACGCAGCAGAATGCGGCGCTGGTGGAGCAGGCGGCCGCAGCCGCCACCAACCTGGCGCGGCGCACCGAGAGCGTGGCACAGTCGATCGGCATCTTCAAACTGAAGGCCTCGCCCAAGCGCAAGGTTGCCGGCGTGGGGCGCGGCGTGGGGGCGGGCGTGGCGTCGCGCGCTTTGCTGAAGGCGCGCTAATTACCCCAACGGCGAAAGGCCGGGGTCCGTCACTGCGTGACCGGAATGCTTCCCATTGGGAGCATTCCCCCCAGTTTGCTTTTGGGGTACTCTTACTTCTTCACCCGATACACTTCCCCGCTGCGCACCTTCTTCACCACCCCATCCCCGCCAAACAGAATCACATATTCTCCCTGCGCGCCCGAGGCGGCCGGGTAGGTGTACATCCACACTTCATTGCCGCTGTCGAAACGGATGGACGTGCTGTCGCCCAGCGCGGCGCGCACCTGTTCGCGCGTGCTGCTGCCTATTTGCACCGTCTGCTCCAGGGTAGCGTAAGGCACCGTTTTACTTGCCTGCAAGGCGCGCGTGCCCGAGCACCCGGTGAGCAGCGTCAGCAAGGCGAAGACCAGCCATTTCATGGCGCCACCTCATCCATATAAGTAAATTCCAGCAGGGTATCGTTGGGCCAGTTGCTATCCCACAGGGGCGCGTAATACGTGCGGTCAAGCAAGACCTGGCAATCGCAATAGGGTAGCGAGGCGGGTGTTTGCTCGCCGCCCGCGTACAGCATGGTAAACGGTAGCGCAATCCTGCGTTCGCCATGCACGAGGGTCACGCCGAACAGGGGGCGATCCGTGAAGAACAAATAATTGCCGTCTGGCTCGGAACACACTTTATCCGTGCTGTAGAGCATGCTGGATAGCCAGGCGATGATTTGCGGGTCGTTCGAAATCAGGCCCGAATCCATGCCGGCGCGACATTCCAGGCGCAAGTCACCCAGGCGCCGCGTGTCGGGTGGCAAGCCGGGCGTGATGACTTGCGCGCGCCAGCTCATGCTGGTCGCCTTGCGGTTGGCGATCAGCACGGCATCCTCGCGCGCGGCCTGCGCGTTGCGCACGGGGGCAAAGCTGTTGTCCTCGGCCAGGGGCAGCGAGATGCTGACGGTGTCACCGGCGATGCGCAACTGCACGCCCGTCATGTCCACGCCGGGCTGGCGCGGCAGCAAACGGAAGCGCAGCACCGCTTGCGGCGCCAGCGCATGGTCGCGCTCGAAACGCTCCGCGCCCTGCAGCATCTTGCGGTAGGATTTATCCACGGGGTCGCGCGTGGCGTCCACTTTGACTTGCGGCACGGGCGCAGTTTGCGCCAGGGCGACCGGGCCATGGAGCAGGCAGACGAGCAGCAGGGAAAGAGGAATACGCATGGCCCGATGCTACGCCTTTTTGCGCGGCAGCCACGCACGCGTGAGTGTCTCAGTATTCGCTGTATTTGCGCGCGTCGCCGCGCACCTGCTGCGCCGGATATTTCAGTGCGTTGAGCGCCATCTTTTCCAGCACGGCCGCATGCAGGTCGACGCCGCTCTTGTCGGCCAGGCGTACCAGGTACATCAGCACGTCGGCCAGTTCGTGGCGGATGCCCGTGCGTTTGGCCTCGTCCAGCTCGCTGTCCGCGCCCGTGGGCAGCCACTGGTAGTGCTCGGCCAGTTCGGCCACTTCCACGGACAGGGCCATGGCCAGGTTTTTCGGCGTGTGGAACTGGTCCCAGTCGCGCTCGGCGGCAAAGGCGCGCAGGCGCGCGCGGATATCAAGCAGACTGTCGGCAGGCGCGTTCATGCCGCCACCTGCAGCGGTTTTTCCATGAAGATACTGAATGGATCGTCGGGATAGTCGCCGTACGGCCCGCGCCGCTGGTAGCCATGGCGCGCGTACAGGGCGATCGCGGCGGGTTGGTGGATGCCCGTTTCCAGGGTCAGCAAGCGGCAGCCGCGCGCCAGCGCCTGCTCTTCCAGCAAGGCCAGCAGGCGCCTGGCCAGGCCCAGGCCACGGCTGTCCGGGTGCACATACATGCGCTTGAGCTCGCCGAAATCGGGCGTGACGACGATGGCGCCGCAGGCGCGCGCCGTGCCTGCCGCATCGCGGGCGACGGCAAACAGCAGGGTATCGGGCGGCACGGACGCCAGGTCCAGCGAATACACGCACTCGGCCGGATACAGGGTCTGTTGATAGGCATCAAGCTCGGCGATCAGGGTTTGCACATCGGCTTGCTGCGGCGATTCCAGGTGAATTTGCATGGGGGAAAGCATGTTGACTGAGATTCCCCCATGGTATCACTGCGGTCGCGCCAGGCGCAGCGTCAGGCCGATGGGCGACATCACGAAACCCATCAATTCCTGCGCCTCGCCGCCATCGGGCGTGTCGACCCCGGCAATGTCGAAGCTGCCCAGCAGCATGGCCATGGCGATCTTGATTTCCAGCAAGGCCAGGTAGCGGCCCGGGCACGTGCGCAAGCCGGCGCCGAAGGGCATCGAAGCGCGCTTGTTGTTCGCCTCGCCGCCTTCGGCCAGCCAGCGTTCGGGCTGGAAGACTTGCGCGTCGGGAAAGTGCGCATCGGATACGGTGTCGTGGCGCATCACGCACCACACGAGGGTGCCGGCCGGCACGGCAATATCGCCGATGACCGTGTCGCGCAGCGCCTCGACGGGCAGGAACGGCGCCACCGGTTTCAAACGCATGGCTTCGCTGGCGCAGGCGCCCAGGTAGTCGAGGCTATCCATCTGCTCGATCGTGAAGCCGGCCACGTCCGGTGCCAGGCGCCGCACTTCCTCGCGCGCCCGGGCCAGGGTGTGCGGATGGCGTTGCAACAAATAGATCATCCATGACACCGTGTTGGCCGTCGTATCTTCGCCCGCCAGCAGCATGGTGAGCACATTGCCGGCCACATTGCGGTCGGTCACGCCGCTGCCTTCCAGGTCGGCGGCGGCGATCATCGCTTCGAGCAGGTTGGGCGGACGCTCGCGGCGCGCCGGGTCGTGCGCCATGCGCGTGCGCGCCTGCTGCACCAGGTCGGCCACGGCGGCGGAAAGGGCCGCCACGTCGCGGTCCAGCCGCCGGTCGACGGGCAGCTTGACATAGCGCCAGTACGGGAACATGGACAGGCTGCGCCGCGCCACGGCGGGCAGGATGTCGTCCATGTGGCGCTGGATCACGTCTTCGCCCGATTCGAGCGTGTTGACTTGCGTGCCGAAGGCCAGGCCGGCGATGATGTCGACCGTGTAGCGTTTCAGGTCGCCATCGAGGTCGATCGCCTGGCCTTGCGTGGCGGCCAGATGCCAGCGCCGCTGCAGGCGCTGCGCCACCGTCACCAGGGCCGGGAAGTAGGCCTTGATGGCGCCGGGCGCCATGCCGGCCATGACCATGCGGCGCTGGTTGCGCCACTCCGTGCCCTCGGCCAGGAACAGGCCGGGCACGCCGCCCATTTCGTCGGACACGACGGAGCTGCTCAGGGGGCGGCGAAAACCGTCGGGCCGGTCGCGCAGCACGGCGCCGACGGCCTCGCTGTCGGCCACCACCAGCACCAGCGTGCGGCCGAACCAGGCGCGCATGAAGGGGCCGTAGCGCTGCACCCACTGTTCCACGTCGCGGTGGATGCGCGTGAGCTTGATCTGCAGGCTGTTGCCGACGATGGGCAGGGCGAAGGGCCCCGGCAAGCGGCGGATCTGGCGCAGCGGCCGCGCAATGTCGGGTGCGGCGGCGTGGTCGAATGGCGGCATGGACATCTCCTGTCGATACGGTGAAAGTACGAGGATTGCTTGCAATAATGGCCATACTCTACGCGATTGCGGCCCGTTTGTATTGAACGAATACGACATCGTGCGCGGCCAGAAATTGCCGGTACAATCGTCGCCATGCCTGCCGCCCCTACGCCCCTGACCCGCCTGATCGCGCCGCGTACCGCGCTCGCTTCCTGCGTGCGCGCTTTCCTCGTGCGCGACACCACGCGCTGCGCGCCCTTGCCGCCGGCCCAGCGCCTGAACCGCTTTCCCGCCGCGCCCATGTGCAGCATCATCTGGACCGTCGCGGGCGATGTGGAAGCGGCCGCGCCGGGCCTGTCGCTGCCGGACGTGCGCATGCCGCCCGCGCTGTTTGGCGGCCCCCGCTCGTATCCGCTGGTCAGCTACAACCCCGGCCCCGTGCATTCGTTTGTCGTGATGTTGTATCCGGCCGCCCTGCATGCCTTGACGGGCGTATCGATGGATGCCTTGCTGGACCAGTTTCGCCCGCTCGATGCGCTGTTCGATGCCGACTGGCTGGCCCTGTCCGACGCCGTGCTGGCGGCGCCCGACGACGCCGTGCGCATCGGCCTGGTGGAGGCTTTTCTCGCGCCCCGCTGGCAGGCGGCGCGCAAGGGCAGCGATGTATCGGCCGGCGCCGTGCAGGACTGGGTGCGCCGCCTGGGCGTGCAGGCGGCCTCGACGGGCCTGGCCCGCAGCGCGCGCCATATCGAGCGCCGCATCAAGGCCTGGGCCGGCCAGCCCATGCGCACCTTGCGCCGCATGCGCCGCGCGGAGCAGCTATTCCTTGACGAGCGCGGCGCCATCCTGCAAGGCAGGGTGTCGTGGTCCGATATCGCCGCCAGCGGCGGTTATGCCGACCAGGCGCATTTCTGCCGCGAGACGCGCGAAATCACGGGGCTGAGTCCTACCGAGCTGGCGCGCGCCATGAAGGAAGATGAAAGTTACTGGATCTACCGAATATGGACGTAGGTCGGATTAGTGCGGCCGAAGGCCGCGCGTAATCCGACAACGTCGTTGGCGAGGCCGGTGGTGGTGTCGGATTACGCGGCGTTGCCGCTAATCCGACCTACCGTTCCTTGTACACATTTCCCTTGGATAGGGTGACTTCATGCTGCCCCGCGCCGGGCGCCAGCATGGGGAAGCAGTTTTCCGCGCCGTGTACGCGCACGTCGAGAAAATACGGGCCTTCGGATGCCAGGCAGGCGGCCAGCGCCGCGTCGAGCTCCTCGCGCCGGCTTACCGTGTGCGCTTGCCAGCCAAACGCGCGCGCCAGGGCGACGAAATCGGGCAGCGCTTCCGTGTAGCTGTGGCTGTAGCGCCCGCCGTGGTGCAGTTCCTGCCACTGGCGCACCATGCCCATGACGCCATTGTTCGACAACACCACCTTGACGGGCAGGCGGTGCTGCACGGCGGTGGCCAGTTCCTGGATATTCATCAGAATCGAGGCGTCGCCGCTGACGCACACCACGCATTCTTCGGGGTGGGCGATCTGCGCGCCGATGGCCGCCGGCAAGCCATAGCCCATGGTGCCGGCGCCGCCCGAGGTCAGCCAGCGGCGCGGCTGCTCGAAGCGCATATGCTGTGCGGCCCACATCTGGTGCTGGCCCACGTCGGTGGCGACGATGGCGTCGCGGCCGTCCAGGGCCGCCTGCAGCCGGCGCATCAGCGCCTGCGGCGCGATCACCTCGGGCGTGTCGTCGAACGCCAGCGAGTCTTGCGCGCGCCAGCCATCGATACGCTGCCACCACGGCTGGCGGTCCGCCAGCAAGCGTCCGCGCAACTGCGCCAGCAGGGCGTTTAACACGGGGGCGCAATCGCCGCGCAGGGCCACGTCGGCGCGCACCACTTTATGGATGGAGGCAGGGTCGATATCGATGTGGATGATTTTCGCGCCGGGGCAGAAGGCGTCGAGGCGGCCCGTGACCCGGTCGTCGAAGCGGGCGCCGACGCAGACGATCAGATCCGCATGGTGCATGGCCAGGTTCGCTTCCAGGGTGCCGTGCATGCCCAGCATGCCGAGGAAGGCCGGGTGCGAAGCGGGAAAGGCGCCCAGGCCCAGCAGGGTCAAGGTACACGGTGCGGCCGCCAGTTTCACTAATTGTTGAAACGCGGCGCAGGCCTCCGGGCCGGAATTGATGAGACCTCCGCCGCCATAGAACACGGGTTGGCGCGCACCGGCGATCAGGCTGGCGGCCCGTTCCAGGTCAGTGCTGTCGGGCAGGGGTGCGGCGACGGTAGCAGCGGGCGGCAGTGGCGCGGTTTCGATGACCTGTGCCAGCTGCAAGTCCTTGGGAAAGTCGACCAGCACGGGGCCGGGCCGGCCTTGCGTGGCTTGCATAAAAGCTTCGTGCACCACGGCGGCCGTTTCGTCGGCCGTGCGGATTTGCCGGTTCCACTTGGTGACGGGGCGCGAGATGCCCAGCGCGTCGCATTCCTGGAAAGCGTTCGTGCCGATGCTGGTGCTGGCCACCTGGCCGCTGATGCAGATGAGGGGAATCGAATCGCACAGGGCGTCGAGCAAGCCCGTGGTGGTGTTGCTCATGCCGGGGCCGGAGGTGACGAAGACGACGCCGGGCCGGCCCGTGCTGCGCGCATAGCCTTCGGCCGCATGTACGGCCGCCTGTTCGTGGCGCACCAGCACGTGGCGCAAGCGGGGCTGCGCGTGCAGCGCGTCGTACAGGGGCAGCACGGCGCCGCCCGGATAGCCGAAGACGGTGTCGACACCGAGCGCCAGCAGGGTGTCGATCAGGGTGCTGGCACCGTTATGGGATGCGCGAGCGAGGAGGGGAGCGGGATCGGGTTTCATGGCCCTATTTTCTGCCTGATGCGGCAGAAAAGGCTGCTGGTTTTCTCGTATAGAATGCCTATTTAAGCAAAATTTGCTGTCAAATGAGGAATTCACAGAATGAAACTCGATAAATTCGACCTCGCCATCCTGACGGCCCTGCAGCAGGACGCCCGCATCAGCCTGCACGACCTGAGCGCCAAGGTGGGCCTGACCTCGTCCCCATGCTGGGCGCGCATCAAGCGCATGGAAGACGATGGTGTCATCGAGGGTTACACGGTGAACGTCAACGCGGCCAAGGTCGGCTTGGCCGATACCGTCATCGTGCAAGTCACGCTGGACGACCATTCCGACCAGGCCCTGTTCGAATTCGGCCACGCGCTGGCCATGATCCCGGAAGTGCTGGAAGCGTTTCTCGTCTCCGGCGATTACGATTACTACCTGCGCATTGCGGTCAGCGACACGCGCGACTATGAGCGCCTGCTGCGCGAGCGCCTGTATAAAATTCCCGGCATCCGCCACAGCAAATCCAGTTTCGTGTTGCGCCAGCTGAAGCAGAGCTATTTGCCCCTGCAACGGTAAGCTTGTACACGGCGGGAATTTTTCCCTAGTTCATCCCTGGTGGTTGCCCGATACTGGACGCAATAAAAACCACTATAAAACGGGGATACGCATGAAACTGACTTTATTCGCCGCCGCCGCCATGGCGCTGTGCCAGGCGCAGGCCGCCGACCTTGCCGTTGACGCCAGCCTGGCCACCTCGGGCGACTTGCCCACCGTTATCATCACGGGCAGCATGCCGCTGCCCACCGTGGAGCAGCCGCGCGATACGCTGGCCGCGCCCGTGCAAACGGCCAGCGCGCAGCAGATCGCGCGCAGCGGCGCGCTCGACATTTCCGCCTTCCTGCGCCGCAACCTGGGCAGCGTCTACGTGAACGAAGTGCAGAACAACCCGTTCCAGCCCGACGTCAGCTATCGCGGCTATACGGCTTCGCCCCTGCTGGGCACGCCGCAAGGACTCTCTGTGTATCTCGACGGCATGCGATTGAACCAGCCGTTTGGCGACGTCGTCAGCTGGGACTTGATCCCGCGCATGGCCATCGAATCGCTGACCTTGATGCCAGGCTCGAACCCATTGTTTGGCCTCAACACCTTGGGCGGCGCGCTGGCTCTGCAGACCAAGGACGGGCGCAGCAGTCCCGGCACCGCCATCGAAGCGCGCCTGGGTTCCGGTCAACGGCGCGGCGTCGAGTTCGAGCATGGCGGCAGCAATGCGCAGGGCTGGCACTGGTATGTGACGGGCAACCGCTTCAGGGAAGATGGCTGGCGCGACGATTCGCCGTCCGACGTGCGCCAGGTGTTTGGCAAGCTGGGCTGGAGCGATGCACGCACGGACATTGCCGCCACCGTGGCCCACGCGGACAATGCGCTGACGGGCAACGGCTTGCAGGAACAGCGCCTGCTGGCGCGCGACTACCGCAGCGTCTACACCAAGCCCGATCTGACGCAGAACCGGTCGACCCTGCTGAACCTGACGGGCAAGCACCAGGCCAGCGAGGCCTTGCTCTTGTCCGGCAATGTCTACTACCGCAAGATCGACACGCACACGTTTAACGGCGACCTGAACGACGAGTCGCTGGACCAGTCCGTCTACCAGCCCGGCGCGGCCGAGCGGGCGGCGCTGGCGGCGGCCGGCTACACGGGCTTTCCCGCCAGCGGGGCGAATGCAGGCAATACGCCGTTTCCGAAGTGGCGCTGCATCGGCAACGTGCTGCTGAACGATGAGCCGGCCGAAAAATGCAATGGCATGATCAACCGCAGCCATACGCAGCAGGAAAACTATGGGTTTTCTGGCCAGTTCACCGTGCTGGCCGACCTGGCGGGAGCGCGCCATGCCGTCACGGCCGGCGCCGCCTACGACACAAGCCACGCCACCTTCCGCCAGACCAGCCAGTTCGGCTACCTGAACCCGGACCGCAGCATCACGCCCGTCGACTTCTTTGCCGACGGCACGCAAATCGACGACGATGGCACGCCCGTCGATAACCGGGTCGACTTGAGCGGGCGCGTACGTACCTGGAGCGTGTATGCGAGCGACAGTATTGCATTGAATCAAGCGTTGACCTTGACCGTTTCCGGCCGCTACAACCGCAGCACGGTGCGCAACCGCGACGCCATTACGCCAGGCGGCGGCAGCGGTTCGCTCGATGGCGACCACCGTTTCAGCCGCTTCAATCCCGCCATCGGCCTGGCCTATGCGCCGGCGAAGGGCGTGAGCGCCTACCTCGGTTACAACGAAGGCAGCCGCACGCCGACGGCCATCGAACTCGGTTGCGCCGACCCGGAAAACCCATGCCGCCTGCCCAATGCCATGGCCGGCGATCCGCCATTAAAACAGGTGGTGACGAAGACGTGGGAAGCGGGCGTGCGCGGCAAGCTCGCCAATGTGGCCCGCTGGAGCGCGGGCCTGTTCCGCGCGGAAAACCACGACGATATCCTGTTCGTGGCCGACAACCAGGCGGGTTTTGGCTACTTCAAGAATTTCGGCAAGACGCGCCACCAGGGCGTGGAGCTGGCGGTCGATGGCAAGACGGGCGCGCTGGACTTCGGCGTCAACTACACGTGGCTGCAGGCGACGTATCAAAGCCGGGAAGTGGTCAACGGCAGCGCCAACAGCAGCAGCGACGCGCAAGCACCTGGCCTGGAAGGCAATATCGTCATCACGCCCGGCAAGCGGATACCGCTGACACCGAGCCACATGGTGAAAGCGCACGTGGAGCTTCAGGGCGGACGCGACTGGACGGTGGGGCTGGCCATGACGGCCGTGTCGAGCGCGTATGCGCGCGGCAATGAAAACAACCAGCACCAGGCGGGCGGGCCAGCGTACCTGGGGGCGGGCAAGAGCGGCGGCTATGCCGTGGTGGAACTGAATGGCAAGTACCAGCTGACGCCACAGCTGAGCATATTTGCCCAGGTGAATAACTTGTTCGACCGGAAGTATGCGACGGCGGCCCAGCTGGGCGCCACGGCTTTCGACGCCAACGGCAATTTCGCCGCCCGGCCGCTGCCGGCCGTAGGCGGCGAGTATCCGATGGTCAACGCGACGTTTTATGCGGCCGGCGCGCCGCGCAGCGTGAATGCGGGCTTGCGCTACGCGTTTTAAACTGTCAAAGCTGGCGCTGCTCGATGATGCCGTTGCGCAGCGCCAGGTGGACCAAAGCGGCGGGGCCGGGCACGTCGAGCTTTTCCTTGATGCAGGTCTGGTGGTTGGCCACCGTCTTGCTGCTCACGTGCAGCAGGCGGGCGCAGTCGGCGGCGCTGCGGCCTTCGGCCAGCAGGCGGAAGATTTCGAATTCGCGCTGGCTCAGGCTGCTCAAGCGCTGCGCTTCCATGCTGGCCGTGCCCTGCAGCACGCCGGGCGCGCTGTGCGGGTCCAGGTAGCGCCGGCCCGCGTGGGCGGCGCGCACGGCGTCGACCAGGTGTTCCGGGTCGGCCTGCTTGCTGACGAAGCCGCAGGCGCCGCCGTCAAACGCGCGCGCGATCAGCTGCGGCGTGTCGTGCATGGTAAACACCAGCACGCGCGCGCCAGCATCGCGCGCGAGCAGCTTGCGCAGCAATTCCAGGCCGCCGATGCCGGGCATGGACAGATCCGTGACACACACGTCGGGTGCCTGCTCCAGGTACAGGCCATACGCCGTTTCGCCATTGCCTGCCTCGGCCACGACGGCGATGTCGCCGCCCTGTTCCAGCAGGCGCCGGTAGCCCGTGCGCACCACCGGGTGGTCGTCCACCAGCATGACGCGGATCGGCTGCAGGGCGTTGTGCATGGCGTTCATGCCGCGCACCGGGCCGCCAGGGCCACTTCGATGCGTAAGCCGTTGCCCAGCGCACTGATCCAGCGGATATGGCCGCGCAGGCCGGCGACTCTTTCACGCATGCCGAGCATGCCGAAGCCGGGATCCTGCTGCCTGTCCTGGCACAAGCCCTGGCCATTGTCTTCGATGGCCAGGTGCAGCAAGCCGTGCGCATCGGCGCGCAATTCCACGGTGGCCTGGTCGGCGCCCGCGTGGCGTGCCACATTCGTCAAGCCTTCCTGCACCAGGCGGTAGATGGCCGTGGCGATGCTGTCGTCGAGGTCGGCGGGGATGGCGTGCGGCGCGAAACGGCAGGCGATGCCGTGCTGCTGGGCCCAGCTGTCGCACAGCGCCTGCAGGGCCGCTTCCAGGCCCAGGCTGTCGAGCACGGGCGGGCGCAGCCGGCGCAGCATGCTGCGCACCATCGCATGCAGCGCTTCTGCGGAGCGGGCGATGCTGGCGGCACAGGCTTGCACGTTCGCCTGGTCGCCATCGCGCGCGCGCAGGATATAGCTGGCGGCGGCGCGGATGGCCGTGCAGTCTTGACCCACTTCATCGTGCAGCTCGCGCGCCAGCGCGCAGCGTTCCTCTTCCTGCGCGCGCAGCAGGCGCTGCGTGAGCGCGCGGTTTTGCGCCAGCAGCAGGGCCACCTGACGTCCGCGCCAGATGGCAAAGCCGGCCAGTACCAGCACCAGCAGCAGCAGGCTCAGGGCCAATTCATCGAGTTGCCAGTGCTCCTGGCGCCAGAGGACGCGCGTCAGCCGTTCGGCCAGGTCCAGCCTGGCGGCCAGCAGGAAAAAAGCCAGCGCCAGCGCGCAGCACACGATGCTGCGCCAGGCCGGCCGCGTGCCTGAGCGGCCGCTGCCGGCCAGTTGGTAGTGTTCCATGATGTTGCTCCCTGAGCACGGTCGATCCCCTTGTTGTGCAAGCTTCATGCCATCGGCGCAATAGCCCGAGAGGTGCGTCTTGTGGGAACGAGGGGCACAGACCAGTGTTCCAGGATGGAACAGGTGTACCGCGATGTGACGCCGATGTGATGGCTTTGCAAGCGCGGTTTTCGAGCTTATAGGAAGTTGGGCCGGCCCGTTGGCGCACACGTCAGCTGCGTGATGAATTGTTGTTCAAATGTAACATTGAGATTCCTCAAGGTTTCATAGGTAAAACAAAACAAAGTTTCGCAGAGTTAGATAAAAAATAAATAAATGATATTAAATATATGATATTTATTTTATGTAATTTGCTATATTTATTGACACTTTTGTGAAAAAGCTGAAAGCGGGCGCCAGACCTGCCGACCTATCTATCCACAACAATCAAGGGAATAGAATGAATCGTTTATCACCTGCGCGGGTATCGCCCGCCATCGTCAATCCGTCCGCTACCCGCGGTCGCTCCACCGTTTTTGCCGCGCTGGCCACCTTGTCCGTGCTGGCCTCGGCACCAGCCATGGCCGGTGTCCTGAGCTTCGATAACTTGCCCCCCGACGTGTATGAAAGCGGCCAGACGCTCAATACGTCGAACTACAAGCTGCAGTTCCTGGCCGACCCGACCACGGCGGCCGGCGGCGGCATCAGCGGCGTGGGCGCCATTCTCGATGGCAGCGTGGGCTCGTCGTGCGATATCGCCGCCTGCCCGCAAGGCGCCACTGGCAACTACCTGGCCATCCTCAACGATGGCGGCGTGAATTTCTCGCGCGCCGACCACCGGGCATTCACCCTGTCCGGCTTCGACTATTCCTTCATCGCCCCCATCACGGGCTTGCCGAACATGAATTGGGGCCAGCTGCAACTGAGCGGCACCCTGAGCAACGGCCAGGTGATCAGCACGTCGTGGGCGTTTCCGGGCCAGGGCAGCGATGGCAATTACTATTTCCAAAGCGCTTCCCTGCTCAGCGGCTTCAGCAACTACGCCTTCACGGGCCTGACCTTCAATGCGTGTATCTTCAACGAGACGGGCGCGTGCAGCAATTCCCTCGATTCGCCCGCATTCAACCAGGGCCAGTTCGCGCTCGACAACCTCAGTGTCAGCGCCGTGCCGGAACCGTCGACCTACATGCTGATGCTGGCCGGCCTGGGTGCCATCGGCATGCTGTCGCGCCGCCGCAGCGGCAAGTTCGCAGCTTCCACCGTGCAAGGAGCATGAGATGAAACTACGTCCCGTTTCACTCGCCATCCTCCTGCTGGCCGCCAGCCTGGCGCAAGCGGCGCAGGCGCAGGAACGCCGCTCCTACATCGTGCAGCTGGTCGACAAGCCGGCCGCCACCTACACGGGCCAGGTCAACGGCCTGGCCGCCACCAAGCCGGCCCCGGGGGCACGTATCAACGTGGGCGCCGCCGATGTGCAGGCCTACCTGAGCTACCTCGACACCAAACAGGCCGCCGTGGCCGGTACCGTCAGTGCGGCTGAAATCACGCACCAGTACAGCGTCGTCTTCAACGGCTTTTCCGCCTTGCTGACGGACGATGAAGTGCGGGCCCTGAAGAAAAACAGCGGCGTGGCCAGCATCAGCGCCGACTCCATCCTGCAGCTCGACACCAGCTACACGCCCAGCTTCCTGGGCCTGGACAAGCCGGGCGGCATCTGGGAGCAGCTGGGCGGCAAGGCGCACGCGGGTGAAGACATCATCATCGGCATCGTCGACAGCGGCATCTGGCCAGAGAACACGGCCTTTGCCGACCGCCTCGACGAGAACGGCGTACCCAGCCACAATGGCAACAACGTCGTGTACGGCGCGCCACCGGCCAACTGGCAGGGCACGTGCCAGACAGGCGAGGGATTTTCCGCCGAGAATTGCAACAACAAGCTGATCGGTGCGCGCTACTACCGCGCCGCCACGTCGGCCCTGCACTGGACGGAATTTTTATCGCCGCGCGATTCCGTCGCCGGATTGACGGGGCACGGCGGCCATGGCACGCATACGGCGTCCACGGCCGGCGGCAACAATGGCGCCCTGGCCACCTCGAACGGCGTCTCGCTGGGCAAGGCGTCGGGCATGGCGCCGCGCGCCCGCATCGCCGCCTATAAAGTGTGCTGGACGGCTGCCTCGACGGGGCGCAACGGCTGCGCCACGGCCGACAGCGTGGCCGCCATCGACCAGGCGGTCAAGGATGGCGTCAACGTCATCAACTTCTCCATCGGTCCGAACGCGGGCGGCGGCGCGTTCGACGAGCCGACGGAAGTGGCCTTCCTCGGCGCGGCGGCAGCCGGTGTGTTCGTTGCCACGTCGGGCGGCAATTCCGGCCCGGCCACGCCGGCACCCGATGTGCCGGCACCCGTGTCGCACATCAGCCCGTGGCTGGCGACGGTGGCCAATTCCACCCACAACCGCCTGTACGCGGGTAACGTCATCCTCAGCAACGGCAGCAAGCTGGAAGGCGCATCGAGCAATGCGAAGACGCCGGCGCTGCCGCTGATCCGCTCGCGCGACGCGGGCCTGGCCGGCGTGTTGCCGACGGATGTCAACCTGCTGCGCTGCTTCGGCGCGGCCGATGTCACCTCGGCCTACCTGGACCCGGCGAAAGTGGCGGGCAAGGTGCTGGTGTGCGACCGTGGCGGCAACGTGCTGGTCAACAAGAGCGCGAATGCCAAAACGGCGGGCGCGGCGGGCGTGATCATCGCCAACGTGGCCGGTGGCGTCAACACCATCATCAACCAGGCGCATGTGCTGTCGACCGTGCACCTGGCGCAGACGCAGGGCGACGCGCTGAAAGATTTCATGACCGCAAACCCCGACGGCACGGCGGCCTTGGGCGACATCCATACCATCCCCGACACCACGGTGCAGGCGCCGATCGTCAGCGACCGTTCCTCGCGCGGGCCGAACGTGGCCAATGCGAACATCCTGAAACCGGATCTGTCGGCGCCCGGCACCAACGTGCTGGCCGGCGTGACGGCCGACCTGACGCAGGCGCAGCGCGATGCCGTGGCGGCCGGTGGCGTGGCGCCGTCGGCCGAATGGGATTTCTATTCCGGCACCTCGATGGCCAGCCCGCACGTGGCCGGCGTGGCGGCCCTGCTCAAGCAGCAGCATCCGGACTGGTCGCCCGCAGCCATCAAGTCGGCATTGATGACGACGGCCTTCAGCACGTATTCGGATGGCTTGAACGGTTCCGTGTCGTGGGATGCCACGGCGAAGAACTCGGGCCAGCTGCCATGGGGCCAGGGCGCCGGCCACATCGCGCCGAACAGCGCGGCCGATCCGGGCCTCGTGTATGACATGTCGGAAATCGACTATGCGCGCTTCCTGTGCGGCCTGAACCTGAAGGTCTACACTGCCGCCACCTGCCAGGCCATCGGCACCATCCCGGCCTACAACCTGAACCTGGCGTCGCTGACGGCGGCCAACGTGCTGGGCACGCAAACCCTGACGCGCACGGTGACCAACGTGGGTGCCAGCAGCGCCGTCTACAACGTCTCGGCCAGCCTGTCCGGTTATACGGTGGCGGTGACGCCAACCAGCCTGAGCCTGGCGCCGGGCGCCAGTGCGCAGTACCAGGTCAAGCTGACGCGCACCACGGCGCCGGCCAATACCTGGGCCTACGGCGCCCTGAGCTGGAGCGATGGCACGCACACGGTACGCAGCCCGCTGACGGCGCGTGGCACCTCGCTGGCCGCCATTCCACTGGTCAGAAGCGAAGCGGCCACGGGCAGCAAGGTGCTGACCCTGGGCACGGGCTTCACGGGCGCGCTGGTGGGCGTCAAGTCGGGTCTCGTCGAAGCCGTGCGCCAGGCGCGCACGATCGGCCAGGCAGTGACGGGCGCTGCCGCATCGGCTGCCTGCAAGGCTGGCGGCACCACGGGCGTGAACGTGCACAGCGTGGTGATCCCGGCCGGCACCCTGGCGGCGCGCTTTGCCACCTACGACGCGGAAACGACGGGCGGCGCAAATACCGACATGGACATGGAGGTCTACAACGCCGCCAATGTGCTGGTCGGCAGCAGCGGCAATGAAGGTTCCAATGAGCAAGTGGAACTGCGCCTGCCCGCCGCTGGCACGTACAAGGTGTGCGTGATCGGCTACGCGCCGCAAGGCGGCCAGGCCGACTACACGCTGTCGTCGTGGGTGCTGGCGCCTGGCCTGTCGAATGGCGGCTTCAAGGCGCTGATGCCGGGCACGGCCTACACGGGCGGCACGGCGACTGTCTCCCTGAGCTGGTCCAGCCTGGCCGAAGGCAAGCGCCACTTGGGCGCCGTCGGCTACCAGGTGGGCGGCGTGGTGCAGGGCGTCACGGTGGTCGAGGTCAATACCAATGACCCCGTGCCGATGTTCCAGAACGCACGCGGCGCCAGGCCGGTGCTGGCTGAATAAACCGTTCTTTGCGTGAGCGCAAGGCGTGCCTCCGGGCACGCCTTTTTTTTATTTATACACCCCCGTTCGGGAGGAATAGCGCTTGCGCACCGGCAAAGCCACCGGTATCTTGTCGGATAGCCATGGCTTTGTGCCCTGGCATTCTTGGGGAGTCGCGCGTGACCAGTTTCCGCACCAATACCGACCGCCTGCTGGAAGTGCGCCTGCAGGATGAAAAAGTGCTGGCGATTGCCGGCGCCATGGTCGCCTATACGGGCAGCATCAAATTTGAAAAGTCCCTGCTCGGTGGCGAGGGCATCTTCGGCGCGCTCAAGCGCAAGGTGACGAACGAAGGCATGCAAGTGATGCAGGCTTCAGGCAGCGGCACGGTGTTTTTCGCGCAGAATGCGGCCGAGATCACCGTCATGGCGCTGGCCGGCGAAAAGCTGACTATCGAAAGCAGCAGCCTGCTGGCCTACGACACCAGTCTGAAGACGGGCACCAGCTTTGCCGGCCTGCGTGGCGCCAGCTCGGGCCAGGGCCTGTTTTCCACCACCGTCGAAGGCCATGGCAACCTGGCCGTCATTTCGCGCGGCAACCTGATCATGCTGGAAGTGACGCCGGCGCACCCGCTGCGCGTGGACCCGGACGCCTTCGTCGGTTTCAAGGGCGATATCCGCCAGGAATTCGTTTTTGATGTCAACTGGCGCACCATGATCGGCCAGAGCTCGGGCGAATCGTACCAGCATAAATTCACTGGCCAGGGCGTGGTGTTCATCCAGCCCGCCGAACGTTAAGTCAGCGAGGACCCGCGATGCCTGTCTATCAGCAAATCAATGAAAAGATGCTTGAGGTCAAACTCGGCAATGAAGAAGTGTTCGCCCGCAAGGGCGCCATGGTGTCGTACCAGGGCGACGTGGCGTTCAGCCGCTCCTTCCTGGCGGGCCAGGGCGTGCAAAGCCTGGCCATGCGCGCCGTCACGAGCGAAGGCTACGCCATGATGTCGGCGCGTGGCACGGGCAGCGTGTTTTATGCGCAGGGCGGCCTGTTCGTTACTATCGTGCCCGTGCGCGGCGAAACGTTTTACGTGGAAAGCGATTCCCTGCTAGCCTTCGATGCGCGCCTGACGGCCGGCACCATGTTCCTCGGCAACCAGGGCGGCGTGCAGGGCGTGGTGCGCGGCATGGCCTCGGGCCAGGGCTTGTTTACCACCACCTTGCAAGGCACGGGCGAAGTGGCGATTTTGTCGGACGGCAATGCCATCGGCTTGCCCGTCACGCCGGACGTGCCCGTGTTTGTCGACCCGCAAGCGTATATCGGCCACACGGGCCAGCTGAGCTCGACCATCGTCACGGACCTGAACTGGAAAACCTTCGTCGGCCAGGCGTCCGGCGAATCGTACCAGGTGAAGTTTACGGGCCAGGGCACGGTCTACATCCAAGCGAGCGAAAGGTAAGCCATGACGATTTACAACCCCGATACCTTGCCGAAGAACGATAACCTGAACCGTTTTTCGTATGTCATCGACGTCAAGGAACAGATCTTCATTCGCAAGGGCAAGATGATCGCCTTCTATGGCGAGCTGCGCTTCGAAGCCATGGGCAGCAGCGTGCTCGACCTGATCGTGCGCAACGCCTTCAATGCGCCCAAGTACATCCACCACTTTGTCGTGGCGCAAGGCCAGGGTCACTTGATTTTGGGCGATAACGGCAACGACCTGGCGTGCTACGACCTGGACAACGCCAACATGACCATCCGCGCGAAAAACCTGCTGGGTTTTACGAAGGACGTGATTTGCCAGGAATCGACCCTGCCCGGCTATCTGACGATGATAGGCACGGGTAAAGTGATCGCCTCGTCGAACGGCCCCGTGCATTTCCTCGAGTTGCCGTGCCGCGTGGACGAGCAGGCCGTGCTGGGCTGGGCCGACTGCCCCAGCCCTTCGTATCACTACGATTACGCCCACGTGCAGGGCTGGGCCTCGGCCGCCGGCGCACTCACGGGTTTTACCCTGTCGGGCGAGGAAAAGCAGATCGACTTCACGGGCGCCGGCACGGTGCTGGTGCAGTCGTCCGAACTGGACGTGACGGGCAGCTCGGCCCTGATGCAGCTGCTGTCGCAACTGCCGCTGCTGGGCAAGGAAGACCTCGGTACCTTGAGTCTTTCCGTCCAGCAGCAGATGAAGCAAGAGCGCTAAATTATGTTACGGCCGCGCCCAGCTGGGCGGCCGCTTCTCTAAAAAGGCGGTGACGCCTTCGTCCGCATCCTCTTCCATCATGTTGCGCGCCATCACGTCGCCCGCATACGCATACGCGTCGTCCAGCGGCAACTGGCGCTGCCGGTAGAACATGGCCTTGCCGTAGCGGATGGCCGTCGGGCTTTTTGCCATGATTTGCTGCGCCAGGCGCGCCACGGCCTCGTCGAGCGCCGTATCGGCCACCGTTTCGTTGATCAGGCCCCAGTTGGCGGCCGTGTCGGCGTCGATGAAGCGGCCCGTCACCAGCATGTCGAAGGCCCGTTTGGGCGAGACGTTGCGCGACAGGGCCACCGATGGCGTGGCGCAGAACAGGCCCACGTTGATGCCGGAGACGGCAAAACGCGCGGACGCGCCCGCCACAGCCAGGTCGCAGCTGGCGACTAATTGGCAGCCGGCCGCCGTGGCGATGCCGTGCACGCGGGCAATCACGGGCACGGGCAAGGCCTGGATGGCTTGCATCACGCGCGAGCATTGCGCGAACAGGGTCTGATAATAATCAAGCTGGCGCGTAGCTTGCATCTGGCGCAAATCGTGGCCCGCGCAAAAGGCCTTGCCTTCGGCGGCCAGCACCACGCAGCGCACGTGCGGCTGCTGCGCGATGGTGTCCAGCGCTTTTTGCAGCGCCGCCAGCATGGCTTCCGACAGGGCATTGAATTGCAGGGGGCGGTTCAGGCGCAGGGTGACGAGGCCAGCCTCATCCTCGCGCAGCACCAGCGGTGCGTCGGTATCGTGTAAAACGGTCATGCGGTCTCCAGTGGCCTGATGGCCTTGTTGTTTTAGGAAATCTTATTTGGCGGCATTGACGCTGCCGATGCCGGCGACCGACTTGTGCACGATCTTCGGCTTGCCGTAATACGTCAGTTCGCCCATGCCGCGCACCACGGCGTTCAGTTCGCCCGAGGAATACACCTTGACGGAGCCGATGCCTTCGAAATTGACGTCGACGTTTTTCGCAAGCAAGGCTTTCGTATCGACTTCGCCCACGCCCTGCGCCTTCAGGCGCAGCCAGTCGACCTGGCCATCGGCGGCCAGGCGGCCCGCGCCCTTGTAGCTGATGTCGACTCTTGGGCCATTGAGCTTGGTCAAGATCTTCTCGCCCGCGCCTTCCGCGATCAGCTTGCGCAAGGTGGGCATGGTGATGATGACGCGCGGGTCGCCCTCGGTCTTCTTGATGTCCTTGTCCTTCATGGAAATTTTCAGCTCGCCATCGACCACTTCCGTAATCACGCCGCTGAGGAATTTCTGGTCGCCGCGCAGCAGCAGGGTCTGCTCTTTGCCCGATTCGACTTCGATGCTGATGGGGCCGCGGATGTCGATGGCGTTAAAGGCGCCGACCGTGCGGGTTTGCTCGTCGGCATGCGCGACGGTAGCGAGGCAGGCGAGGGACAGGACTGACAACAGGAACAGAGGGCGCATGGCGGTTTCCTTGAGTAGTTGATCAGTGTATTCTATTGTGCAACATCTCCATTGGGGAGAAATTTGCGATGAACGGCACAAATCGCGGCGCGGATGACAGCCGCGCGCCCGGCAAGGCGCCGTTGGGCTATGCTATGGCGTACCGCGTCCTGGAGACCAGATGAAAAATTATCACAAAGAAGATTATCCCGTCGCCGATATTCGCCGCTTCCTCGAACCGGGGCCGGTGGTGCTGGTCAGCTCCACCTGGAAGGGCGAGAGCGACGTCATGACCATGGCCTGGCACATGCTGATGGAATTCACGCCATCGTTACTGGGCTGCTTCATTTCCGATGCGAACCACAGCTACGAAATGATCAAGCGCAGCATGGAATGCGTGATCAACCTGCCCACGGCCGACATGGTCGATCAGGTGGTCGCCATCGGCAATTGCAGCGGCGAAGACACGGATAAATTCACCGCCTTCGGCCTGACGCCGCAGCCGGCCGAGCTGGTGGGCGCACCGCTGATCGCCGAGTGCTACGCCAACTTCGAATGCAAGCTGGCGCAGGTGGCGGGCAACCCGAAGGGCGGCTTCTTCATCTTCGAGTGCGTGAAAGCCCACGTGGCCACCTCGCCCAAGCTGCCCGAAACCCTGCACTACCGGGGCAACGGCGAGTTCATGGTGTCGGGCCGCACGATCAGCCGCAAGAGCTTGATGAAACCTGAAATGTTGTAGGTCGGATTAGCGCGGCTATGCCGCGCGTAATCCGACGACATTGTTGACGCTTAAATCACCCCTTGCGCCAGCATCGCATCGGCCACTTTGACGAAGCCGGCGATATTGGCGCCATCGACATAGCTGACGGTGCCATCGGCGCGCGTGCCGTATTGCTTGCACGCGGCATGGATGCCTTGCATGATCTGCAGCAAACGCGCATCGACTTCTTCGCGCGGCCAGGAAATGCGGGCCGCGTTCTGGCTCATTTCCAGGCCGGAAGTCGCCACGCCGCCCGCATTGCTGGCCTTGCCCGGCGCATACAGTACGCCGGCCGCCTCGAATGCCTTGGCTGCCTCGATGGTGGTGGGCATGTTGGCGCCTTCGGCCACGCACTGCACGCCATTGGCGATCAAGGTGCGCGCATCGTCGATGTTCAATTCATTCTGCGTGGCGCAGGGCAGGGCGATGTCGACCGGCACATGCCATGGCGACACGCCCGCTTCGAAGCGCACGCCCGTGCGTTCGGCGTAGTCGCTGACGCGGCCATACAGATGGTTCTTGATTTCCATCAGGATGGCCAGTTTTTCTGGCGTGAAACCGTCTTCATCGATGATGGTGCCGCTCGAATCCGAGACGGTGATGACTTTCGCGCCCATGGCCATGGCTTTTTCCACCGCGTACTGCGCCACGTTGCCCGAACCGGACACGGACACGCGCATGCCTTCGAACGAGCGGCCCCGCGTTTTCAGCATTTCTTCGGCGAAATATACGGTGCCGTAGCCCGTCGCTTCCGGCCGCATCAGCGAGCCGCCGAAGCTGGCGCCCTTGCCCGTGAACACGCAGTCGGCACGGTTGCTGAGTTTTTTCATCATGCCGGCCATATAACCCACTTCACGCCCGCCCACGCCGATGTCGCCGGCCGGCACGTCCGTGTCCGAGCCCACGTGGCGGAACAGTTCGCTGACGAAGGCCTGGCAGAAACGCATCACTTCGCCCGGGCTCTTGCCCTTCGGATCGAAATCGGCGCCGCCCTTGCCGCCGCCCATCGGTAACGTGGTCAGCGCATTCTTGAATGTTTGCTCGAAGGCGAGGAATTTCAGCACCGACAGGGTCACGGAAGGGTGGAAGCGGATGCCGCCCTTGTACGGCCCGATGGCCATGCTGTGCTGGATGCGGTAGCCGCGATTGACTTGTACTTGCCCATGGTCATCGACCCACGACACGCGGAACATCACCACGCGCTCCGGCTCGATCAAGCGTTCCAGCAAGCCTTGTTCCGCGTATTTCGGGTGCTGTTCCAGGAACGGCCACAAGCTCTCCATGACTTCGGTGACGGCTTGCAGAAACTCGGGTTGACCTGGATTGCGTGCGGCGACATGCTGGACATACTCGTGAGCAGATGCGTATTTCATCAGAATTCCATGGAGGTAATCGGTTATTTGGGCAACTATCATCGCAGATTTCGCACGAAAATGGTGCAGAAATTTGGTTTTGAGGGGTTTCTGCTACATTATGGGGCGCATTTTCCGGCTGGCCGGCGCGGCAAAACAGGTAGTGGTCTGGTGAGTTTTTAAGAATTGCCTATTTATTGAAAGATTGACAGATCCCAATCACCCCTGTGGGTAGTCAGGCAAGAATGACTTGCTGTTCGCCAACTTTGAATGGGGGAATCCTTATGTTCAAGTGTCTTGCCACTAAAAGCGCGCCTATCGTCATCACCTTGCTTTGCGCGCACATGCTTTCCGGATGTGTAACAAAGACAGTGCCAGTGGTGGCATCGGCCTCAAGCTATGAATGCAGGCCGACACCAGTCGATGGCTTGCCCATGGCAGGGGAGGGGGCGTATGGATGCCATTTTCAACTGCTCGATACGGAGACGAAAGAAATTCTCGTCAATACACCGTATTCACTCGACGTCTATGCACCGTCGAAATCGGTAGCCTCAGAAACACCATTTCTCGCCACACTGAAAGGTGTGACAGATGCGCATGGGCGATCCGGATTCATACGGGCGTCATTTCCCATCACTCCCGAGCGCATGCGATTTGTGCGGGTGGTGGGAAGCGGGCCATATGGCCGCAGTCCTCGCTTGTTGCGCCCGACGGATGGCGCGGGCGTGGCCGGTATGCATTATCACGTGACAGGTTGCGGATACGATCAAACAGGCATTACCGATGAGCAAGGTCTTGCGCCCTTGTTTCTCAGTGTATCCGAGTGCAAACTGAAAGCGGCTTTTTACATGTGCCGTAATGGCAAGTGCCCGACCAAGTGACATCCCCGTCGCCCTCCTTGCGCAGCCCACCAACGACAACGCCAGCCCGAAGGCTGGCGTTGTCGTCATTGTGCTGTCAGGAGCGTCACCCCGCCATGCCGCGCAGTATCAAACCCGTGATGTAGGCGCCATAGGTGCCCAGCGCGTAGCCCAGCACGGCCAGCAGCACGCCGACGGGTGCCAGCGATGGGTGGAAGGCGCTGGCGATGACGGGGGCCGAGGCGGCGCCGCCGATGTTCGCTTGCGAGCCGACGGCCATGAAGAACAGGGGCGCGCGGATCAGCTTGGCGACGAGCAGCATCAGCCCGCCATGCACGGCGATCCAGATCAGGCCCAGCAGGAACAGGAACGGCTTGTCGAACAGGGCTTTCAAGTCCATGTGCATGCCGATGGTGGCCACCAGCACGTACAGCATGGCCGAGCCGATGGTCGAGGCGCCCGCGCCTTCCAGGCTGCGCGCGCGGGTAAAGCTCAGCAGCAGGCCGAAGGTGGTGGCGAGCACGACGATCCAGAAGAAGTTCGATGTCAGGCTGTAATCCTGCAAGCGCCACTCGGCCGGCAGGGTGGCGATCCAGCTGATGATGGGGCCGGCCAGGAAGTGTGACAGGCCCGTCACGCCCAGGCCCACGCCAAGGATGATCATGATGTCGGTCAAGGTGGCGATGCGCGCGTGCTGGGCCCGATAACTTTCGATGCTGTCCTTGAGCGCATTGATGGCGGATAAATCCGCGCCCGTCCAGCGGTCGAAGGCGCCCGCGCGGCCGGCCAGGAACAGCAGCACGGCCGTCCAGACGTTGGCCACCAGCACGTCGACGGCGACGAACTGGCCGAACAGCGTGGCATCGACTTCAAACACTTCCTTCATGGCCGCCTGGTTGGCGCCGCCGCCTATCCACGAACCGGCGACAGTCGTCATGCCGCGCCAGGTGTCGCCCGCCACCGTTTCCGGGTGGATCAAACGCAAGGATTCGAACGAGACGAGGGCGCCCAGCATCACGCCGAGCGTTCCTGTGAGAAACATGATGATGGCCTTGGGGCCGAGGCGGATGATGCCGCCGAAATCGATGGCCACGCACAGCAGCACCAGCGCGCTGGGCAGCAGATAGTCGCGCGCCACGGCGTACAGGCCGGAGGCGTTGCCGTCGATGATGCCGAAGGTGTTGAGCAGCGCCGGGATCAGGTAGCACATCAGCAGCGACGGGATATAGGTATAGAACTTTTTCCAGAAGCCGTCCGCGCGGGAGGCTGTCCAGAAGACGGCCCCCAGGGTCATGGCGAGCAGGCCGAGGACGACGGCGTCGTTGGTGATGAGGGCGGGTGTGGCAGGTGGCATCGGGGATTCCGGTGAACGTGTCAGGGACGCACCGGGTTCCGATAACGGCCCCGGGCGCAGGGTGGCCGTATCGTATAGCAATGTTGAGGCTTGAACAAATTGTTTAAGCGGCGATGTGCGGATTTTTACTTGTCAAATCAAACACTTGGAAACTGCTCGCCACACCGCTTGCCAGACTGGCGGTTACAAATAGCGGGCCAGCAAGGCCTTGTCCAGCGCCCCGTCGAGTTCGATGCGCACGAAGTGGCCGCTGCCGGGCGCGACCTGGATCTCCTTGCCGTCGTCGCTGAGCATGCGGGCGATGGTGAAATCGCGGTTGCCGCCCGGATGCAGGGCCTCGATGCGGTCGCCCACGGCGAAGCGGTTTTTCACTTCCACCCTGGCCCAGCCGTCCGTCACGCCCAGCACGTCGCCCACATACTGGCTGCGGTCCGCCTCGGAGGCCCCGCGCATGTAGTTCTGGTGCGTTTGCGTGTGATGGCGTTGATAAAAACCGTCCGTGTAGCCGCGGTTGGCCAGGCCTTGCAGCTGACCCAGCAGGCTGATGTCGAAGGGACGGCCCGCCACGGCGTCATCGATGGCCTGGCGGTAGACTTGCGCCGTGCGCGCCGCGTAGTACAGCGACTTGGTGCGGCCCTCGACTTTCAGCGAATTGACGCCGATTTTCACCAGGCGCTCGATATGCTCGACGGCGCGCAAGTCCTTCGAATTCATGATGTAGGTGCCGTGCTCGTCCTCGAGGATCGGCATCAGCTGGCCCGGGCGCTGGGCTTCTTCGATAAAGTAGGGCTGGTCGGCCAGCGGGTGGCGCGGCTGCTGGTGCAGGGCGGAAAACGCATTGTTGTCGGCCTCGGCCAGCGCCTGGTGAAATTCCAGCGGCACCACCTGCATGCCGCCCAGGTCACCGCTGGCGTCTTCCGAGGCATTTTTCACCTTGTAATCCCAGCGGCAGGAATTGGTGCAGGTGCCCTGATTCGGGTCGCGGTGATTGAAGTAGCCGGAGAGCAAACAGCGGCCCGAATAGGCAATGCACAGGGCGCCGTGGACGAACACTTCCAGTTCCATCTCCGGGCAGCGCTGGCGGATTTCCTCGATTTCGTCGAGCGACAGTTCGCGCGACAGAATCACGCGCGTCAAACCCATGCGGTGCCAGAACTTCACATCGGCCCAGTTGACGGCATTCGCCTGCACGGACAGGTGCACGGGGACGTCCGGCCACTTGTCGCGCACCATCATGATCAGGCCCGGGTCGGCCATGATCAGGGCATCCGGGCGCATGGCGATCACCGGTTCCATGTCGTGCAAATACGTTTTCAGCTTGGCATTGTGGGCGAAGATGTTGCTCGCGACAAAGAATTGCTTGCCGCGCGCATGCGCGCCATCAATTCCTTCCTGCAAGGCTTGCAAGGTCGAAAAATCGTTATTGCGCACGCGCAAACTGTAGCGCGGCTGGCCCGCATAGACGGCGTCGGCGCCATAGTCGAAGGCGGCATGCATCTTGGCCAGTGAGCCGGCAGGCAGGAGAAGTTCGGGAGCGTGGCGCATGGGCGAGGGGCAAAGCCGGCCATTCTATGCGGGCTGGCGCCAGATTGCCTTGCCTTGGGTCAAGGGATTAACATGTGCTGTCAGGCAACTTCAGGCCTAAGGCGCGGTACGCCTCGATGAGCGCTGTGCTCCAGGTCGCCAGCAGCGCATAAAAACCGCCAGCCCCGGGCGCCATCCTCTTCGGGCCTGGGTTCCAGTGCTGGCGCTGCAAGGACTTGCCGCTGGCAAATCCTTGCTTGGCGACTCAGGCCAGGTGCTTGCGTTTGCGCATGCGCAGGAAGCCGAGCATGCCCAGGCCCATGCCCAGCATCATGTACGTGCCGGGTTCCGGCACGGCGGAGGTGATGTTCACGGTGTCGATGCCGATGAAGTTCGAGTTATCGCCAATCGGACCGCCGTCGCCCACCAGGTAGCGGAAGGCCAGGGCGCCAGTGGTCGCGTTCGACAAGCCGCTCAGGGTGACGCTGTATTGCGTCCACGTTTCCGGATAGCCGAACAGGCCCAGGCTCGGGTTTACGCTCAGCAGTAGCGTCGAGAAGGTGCCCACGCTGCTGGCGCTGTTGCCGACATCGGTACCGCCGACATTGCTGAAGCGCACTTCCAGGTTATCCGGATAGAACGACATATCCTCCGTGCGGGTAAAAAAGGACAGCGTGTCGCCATTGCGGTAGGTCGAGGTGGGCAAGATCAGCCAGGTGCTGATGTCGGACACGTTAGCGCCACTATTGAAGTTGGCTGCCAGATAGGAGTTGGCTGCGCCTTGATGCGCGTTGAACACCGATGGGTTGCCCTGAAACCAGCTGGTCGAACCGACAGGCGAACTCAGGTTGTTCACGGTCCAGCCAGCGGGAAGGCCGTCATCGAAATTTTCAGTCAAGGCATCGGCTGAGGCAGTGCTGCTAAGGCTGAAGGCCAGGGTCAGGGCAAGCGTGGAAAGCAACGTGGATTTGAACGTGACAGACATCATGAACCTCCATCAAGAAATAGTGGGTAATCGTAGTAACGCGTGTGAGCGTTGCAATCAAGATAACACCAATATTAATAAAATTGCTAACAATAAATACAACTATTGCTATCTGTTTTTATGCGCACCCTCATCGCTCTGCGGGAGAAAGGCGCGGGCAATGAAAAGCATGTTGTTAAAATGACAGAGCCAACCCGAGGGCTGGCTCTGTTGACGGTCAGGCACGGCCTGGCGGTCTTGGGCGGTATCGCCCGAGAGCCTGGCCCGGTGAGGAGCGTGCAGCCTATGCCGCGAGACTGCCGCCCGCAGGACTGTTGCCGCCGGCGCTGTATGCAAAGGCGCGGCCCGGGAGCGCCGCGGCCGGTGGAAAATCGTCGACCTGGATCAAGCCATCGACCAGGCGCGCGAATTCCAGCAAAGTATTGTGCTCCTGGCCGCTGACGGTGCCTGCCGTCATCGCCGCCGCCAGCCATGGCTGCATGGCGGACAGGCTTTGCGGCAGGTGCCGCAAGGCCGCGCCTTCGGGCGTGTCTTTCAGGCGCTTTTCGATGGACTGCACTTCCGGCAGCAAGACCAGCGCCCGCTCGGCGCAAGCCACGGGATCGCCGCTATCGCTGGCCACATGGCCGTCGGCCAGCAGGCGTTCGCGGTCGGCGCCCGGCGTTTGCAGGGCCAGCGCCACTGCACTGCCCAGTTCATCGGACGGCGGATGGTGGGGCAGGCCAAACGGGAACAGCAAGGTGCGCAGCAACACGGCCAGCACGCGCGCGGGGAAATTGTCGAGCACGCCCGTCAAGCCTTGCTGCGCCTTCACCAGCGCATCTTGCAGCGACCAGTGCACATAGGGCAGGTCGGCCTCGGGCCGGCCATCGTCCTCGTAACGCTTCAGCACGGACGACGCCAGGTACAGCTGCGCCAGCACGTCGCCCAGGCGCGCGGACAGCCGTTCGCGGCGCTTGAGTTCACCACCAAGCACGAACATCGACATATCCGTCATGACGGCAAACGCCGTCGACAGCCGCGTCAACGCGCGGTAGTAGGGGGCCAGTGCGGGCGCGCCGGCGTCGGGCACGACCGCCAGGCGCGCGCCGCCCAGTCCGTACCACAGCCCTCTGGCCAGGTTGCCCAGCACAAAGCCCACGTGGCCAAAGAAGGCAGCGTCAAAATCGCGCACGGCCTTGCGGCCGTCGCTTTCGCTGACGGCGGCCATTTCCCTGAGTACATACGGATGCGCGCGGATGGCGCCCTGGCCGAAGATGATCAGACTGCGCGTGAGGATGTTGGCGCCTTCGACGGTGATCGCGATGGGGATTTGCTGGTAGGCGCTGGCGAGGAAATTGTTCGGCCCCACGCAGATGCCCTTGCCGCCGAGAATGTCCATGCCATCATTGACGAGCGCGCGTCCCCGTTCCGTGACGTGGTATTTGACGATGGCGGAAATGACGGCCGGCTTTTCGCCCAGGTCGACGGCGTGCGCGGCCAGGGTACGCGCCGCATCCATCAGATACAGGTTGGCGCCCATGCGCGCCAGCGCTTCCTGCACTCCCTCGAACTTGCCGATCGGCATGTTGAACTGGCGCCGCACGGCAGCGTACGCGCCGGTGCCGCGCACTGCCATCTTGCCCATGCCTACGCTGGACGAGGGCAGAGAGATTGCCCGCCCCGCCGCCAGGCATTCCATCAGCATGCGCCAGCCTTTGCCCACTTGCGCCTGGCCGCCGATGACCCAGTCGATGGGGATGAAGACATCGTTGCCGGACGTAGGGCCGTTCTGGAATGCGGCATTGAGCGGATGGTGGCGGCGGCCGATTACCACGCCGTCGTGGCTGGCGGGGATCAGGGCGCAGGTGATGCCCGGTGCATCGTTGTCGGAGAGCAGATGGTCGGGGTCGCTGGTCTGGAATGCCAGGCCCAGCAAGGTCGCCACGGGCGCCAGGGTGATGTAGCGCTTGTTCCAGGTGAGGCGGAAACCCACGGTGGCGCGGCCCTCATGCATGCCCATGCACACCACGCCCAGGTCGGGAATGGCGGCCGCGTCGGAACCCGCATACGGGCTGGTCAGGGCAAAGCAGGGAATCTCGGTGCCGGCGGCCAATCGCGGCAGATAGTAATCTTTCTGGGCTTCGGTGCCGTAGTGCAGCAGCAGTTCTGCCGGCCCCAGCGAATTGGGCACCATCACGCTCACCGCCAGCGCCGAGCAGCGGCTCGACAGTTTCATGACCACCTGCGAATGCATGTAGGCGGAGAACTGTTTGCCGCCATATTGTTTCGGGATGATCATGCCGAGGAAACCCTGGCTTTTCATGTAGGTCCACGCCTGCGGTGGCAAGTCGAGTTGCTGCTGCGTTTCCCAGTCATTGACCAGTTCGCACAGCCGTTCGACGTCGTGCTCGAGGAAATGGCGTTCCTCGGCAGTGAGCGAGGCGCGGCCATAGGCATGCAGTTTTGTCCAGTCGGGCCGGCCGGAAAACAGCTCGGCATCCCACCACGTGGTGCCCGCCTCGAGGGCGTCGCGTTCCGTGCCGGACATCGTTGGCAGGATGCGCTTGAACAGGGCCAGCAGGCGCGGAGCAAGCAGGGCGCGGCGCACGGGGCCGGGCGCGAACAGTGCAAGCAGACCCAGCAGGGCCACCATCAGTATGATCGTCAGCATGCGATATCTCCCTGTGTAATGAGTACAGGGTAGGCGCATATGGCCGATGTTACTGTGCGGTACAGCGCATACGCACAACGCCAACCGCAAGGGTTGGCGTTGTGGTGTCCGGTGTCGCTCGGATTAGCGTTGTGGAACGACAATCACCGTGTCGCCCGTCTCGCCCGTCTTGCCCTTGGCGCCCGTGTCGCCTTTGGCGCCTGCATCGCCGGCGGTGCCAGCGTCGCCCTTGGCGCCATCGTTGCCTTGCATGCCGCTGTCGCCGGTCTGGCCCGTGGCGCCGGTGGCGCCCGTCGCGCCGGCAGGGGCTTCAGCGCCCGTGGCACCGGTAGCGCCGGCAGGACCAGGCGCGCCGGCCGGGCCGGGAACGACTTGTACGACGGTCGGCGCGGGTGGCGTTTCGCGCTGGCAAGCGGTCAAGGCGAGGGTAGAGGCGAGCGCGAGCAATATCAGGGTAGGTTTCATGATGCATCCTTTGGCAGTGTGCCGTTATGTACGGAACGGCTCGACGGCGTCGGGCGCGAGTTTCGCATGGCGGTATGGCGGGGAGAGCTGACCAGGCGACCCGTCTGCCGCGTCGCGCAGGGCGCTGGCGGCGGAGGGGTGTGTGGTCTGCCTGCAGCATGGGCTCTTGGGCGGCGGCTGTCCGTACGTTTGCGTACACAGCGGTGGGGTGAGGGAAGTTTTGTGCAAAGGAAAACAAAAAAGCCACCCGAAGGTGGCTTTTTGCTATGTACTGCTTAATTCTTGGTGGCCCGGGGCGGAATCGAACCACCGACACAAGGATTTTCAATCCTCTGCTCTACCGACTGAGCTACCAGGCCAAGGCGGCGAATTATAGCAGAAAGACTTTCCACCTGACCAGAGCTAGCTGTGTTCAAATGCAACAGATGGCCAAAACATGGTGTTTTGGCATCTTTGTATGACCTGAAGGGATGTGGCGATGCAGCGATGTATTGGAGTGCAAGGCCTGGCGGCTGCGGGCTTGTTCAGTTTGTTTTGCGGTACGGCGCGGGCCGATGGCTTGGCCGATCTGAACGCAGCGCTGGCGCGTTTGCAGGGGCAGATGCCGATCAAGGCGCAGGTCGAATCGAAAACCTGGCGCCGCGAGGGCGAGGGCAAGGCGGCGGAAGACGATAGCGGCCAGGCCACGGTGGCTGTCGACAGCGGGCCGGCGGGCTTGCAGGTGCTCTACAGTAAGGAGGTGCTGGCGAAAGTGGAAGCCGAGCAGCGCGCCAGGGTGAAAGATCCGAAGGTCAAGACGCCGATCGGCTTTGCGCTGGGAGAAATGAAGGCGACGGAGCTGCGTTCCATGGTGTCGGCGGCGGATGCCCTGTCGCGCGAAATCGAGGAAGCCGTGTTCAGCGGCGAGAAGATGGATAACTACAAGGGCAAGCCCGCGCGCCTGCTCAGCTTTACCTTGTCGCTCGACAAGGTACCGGAAAAGGACCGCAAGTATGTGAAGAAGTTCGAAGGCGGCCTCGAGGTGTGGATCGCCGCCGACGGCACGCCGCTGGCAAGCCATTTCCACTTTGACGTCAGCGGACGCGCTTTCGTCGTCATCAGCTTTACGCAAAAGATGGACGAGACGCGCCAGTATGGCGTCAGCGGTGACCATTTATTGTTGCTGCGCAAGGAAAGCCGGAGTGCCATGTCCGGCGCGGGCGAGAAGGTGGACAGCAAGATCATCAAGACCTTGCAGCTGCAGTCCTGACCTGTTACAGAATCACGCAAGCCGCTGATCCAGCGGCTTTTTTTACATCGCCGAGCTGCCGCCCAGGCCGCTCTTTTGCAGCACGCAGCGTCCCGCTTCGCAGGTGGCGCCCGGGTCCGTGACGATGGAGCAGGTCGACATCATGCCGTCCGCCTGCTGCTGCTTGCGGCTCGCCTCGGCTTGCGCCTGGGCCAGTGCCTTGAGTTTCTTGCCGTCATAGTCCTTGCTGGACCAGGCCAGGTAGCGCTCGGGCCCGCCGCAGGCCTTGGCGCCGATGGCGAGGGTGTGGCATTGCTGCGTGGAATTGCAGGCGGCGGCGCCCACTTCCGCCTGGATTTGCGCCAGCAAGCTGGCATTGCCGGGGGCGGGCGGCGCATCATTTTGCGTAGGGGCGCTGCCGCAGGCACTGGTGACCAGCAGCAGGATGGCGGCGCACGCGGCGCGTAGGACGGAGTAGGTAGGCGTTTTCATGCCTTCATCATGTGCCACGCTTGCCCAAATGGCAAGCGCGATTCGCGCGCTGGACTATCCTTGATCCCCGTCATTTTCATTGCCAAGCAGTCAAAGTTAATATAAATCAACATCCAACTAGCGATGTACGGGTGGCAACCGGGCCGGTGCGCTGCATTCCCGCGCCGGCGCGTGCCGCCGATTCGGGAATGTTTCCAGGAGTTAGACTATGCGCCGCACCCTCTCACCCTTCCTCTTCATCACCAGCCTGGCCTTCGGCGGTGTGCTGCACGCCGCCGACAAGGAACCGATCCAGCCGATCACCGCCGCCAAGGTGGCCAATCCGGCGATGGTCGAACTGGGTAAAAAGCTGTTTTTCGACCCGCGCCTGTCGCGCTCGGGCTTTATTTCCTGCAATAGCTGCCATAACCTGAGCATGGGCGGCACGGACAACATCAAGACCTCGATAGGCCACAACTGGCAGCGCGGGCCCATCAATTCGCCCACGGTGCTCAATTCCAGCATGAACGTGGCGCAATTCTGGGATGGCCGCGCCAAGGATTTGCAGGAACAGGCGGGCGGGCCCATCGCCAATCCGGGCGAGATGGCTTTTACGCACGAGCTGGCCATCGACGTGCTGGCCTCGATTCCCGCCTACCGCTCGGAATTTCGGCAAGTGTTTGGCCAGGATAAATTGACCATCGAGCAAGTCACGCGCGCCATCGCCGCCTTCGAGGAAGTGCTGGTAACCCCCGGTTCCCGCTTCGACCAATGGCTGATGGGCAAGAAAAGCGCGCTGACGAAAGACGAGCTGGCAGGCTATCAGCTGTTCAAATCGAGCGGCTGTATCGCCTGCCATAACGGTCCCGCCGTGGGCGGCAATACTTTCCAGAAGATGGGGGTGGTGGAACCGTATAAAACGGCGATGACGGCGCAAGGGCGTTCGGCCGTGACGGGCAAGGATGCTGACCGTTTCAACTTCAAGGTACCGACCCTGCGCAACGTGGAATTGACGTATCCCTACTTCCACGATGGCGAAGCGGCGACCCTGACGCAAGCCGTCGACGTGATGGGCCGCTTGCAACTGGGCCGCACGTTTGCGCCCGATGAAAACGCCAAGCTGGTGGCTTTCCTGAAAACCCTGACGGGCAAGCAGCCGCAGCTCGTGCTGCCGATCCTGCCGCCATCGTCGGACACGACGCCGCGGCCCGTGCCGTTTGACTGAGTAATTGTAGTGTGGGGGTGTCGGATTACGCGGCTGCGCCGCTAATCCGACCTACGCCTGAGCGAGTAGGTCTGATTAGCGAGGCCTCGCCTCGCGTAATCCGACAGTTTTTACCGAGCGAGCCGGGCAATGACGATTACTTCAAGGTTCTTTGGAACAGCTGATAAATCCGGCGGTACTCGTCATACCACGCTTCCGGCTGCACGAAGCCGTGGCGTTCCATCGGGTAGCTGGCCATTTCCCAGTTATCCTTTTTGAGCTCGATCAGGCGCTGCGACAGGCGCACGGAATCCTGGTAAAACACGTTGTCGTCGATCATGCCATGGGCGATCAGGAGGTGGCCCGTCAGCTTGTCGGCGTATTCGATCGGCGACGATATTTTGTACGCTTGCGGATCGATGTCCGGCGTGTTCAGGATGTTCGCCGTGTACTCGTGGTTGTAGGTGGTCCAGTCCGTCACGGGACGCAGGGCGGCGCCGGACTTGAAGACTTCCGGGGCGCGCATCAGGGCCATCAGGCTCATGAAGCCGCCATAGCTGCCGCCATAGATGCCCACATTTTTGATGTCGCCCTGGTGCTGCTGCGCCAGCCAGTTGGCGCCGTCGATGAAATCTTCCAGTTCCGGGTGACCCATCTGGCGGTAGATGGCCGTGCGCCAGGCGCTGCCGTAGCCCATCGAGGCGCGATAGTCGATGTCGAGCACGATATAGCCTTGCTCTACCAGCAGGTTGTGGAACATCTGTTCGCGGAAGTAGACGGGGTAGCGCTGCGTCACGTTCTGCAGGTAGCCGGCGCCGTGGGCGAACATCACGATCGGATACTGTTTTCCTGCTTCCAGTTTTGCGGGACGGTACAGCTTGGCCCAGATCGGTGCTGCGCCATGCGTGGACGGTACTTGCACCAGCTCCGGCATGACCCAGCTGCGCGCCTTGAAGGCCTCGCTGCGCGTATCCGTCAAAATATTCGCCTTGCCGCCTGCAACGGAAACCGTCGCCAGCTGGGCCGGCATATAGCTGGTCGAATAGCGTAGCAGCAACTTGCTGCCATCGGGCGACAGGCCGAAATTTTCCACGCCTTTCAGCTTCGTCACTTCGCGTGCGCCGCCATCGCTGGCCGTGCTGGCGCACACTTCATACGTGCCTGGCGCCTGCCGGTTGCACATAAAATAGGCGCTCTTGCCGTCGCGGCTCCATTCGACGGCGCTCACTTCCCACTGGCCGCTGGTCAAGGCGCGCGCCGGAGCGGCGCCCGTCTTCGTGTACAGGTGGGCGTAGCCGCTTTCCTCGGACAGGTACCACAGCGTGGCATTGTCGGGCAGCCAGCCAAATTCCTCGGCGCGGCGGTTGACCCAGGCCGCGTCGCTGATGCGGTGCACGGGCAGCAGGGCGCCGTTGACCAGGTCGACGTTGGCGAGCCAGCCATCCTTGTTGTCGATGGCGCGCACGCGCACGGCTACTTTGCTGCCGTCATCGGTCCAGGCGATGCCGTCGCGCTGGGCGTCGATGCGCACGGGGCGGTTGCCTTTCAACGGCGGCAGTTTTTGCTCGGCGCGCAGAAGCGCCAGCGGGTCCACGGCGATGCCGGGCAGGCTGTCGAAAGCGATGTCGCGCACCTGGCCCGTGCGTAGGTCGGCCAGTTTCAGGCTTTGCGCAATCGGCATGTTGCGGCCCACGCGCGTGCGCTCGTCGTCCGCTTCCGGGTAGCCCGTTTCCGTGACGTAGCGGGCCAGTTTGCCCAGCTTGCCCTTCTCGGCGGCCTTGTCTTGCGTGACGAACAGCAGCCAGCGGCCATCCGGCGACAGGGCGCTGCCGGAAATGGTGACTTTGTCGCCCAGATAGATCGGTTCCGGCGCGCGCGTGGCGTCCAGGCGGCGCTCTTCGTGGCGGCGCTCGCGGCTGGCGTCGCGGTCTTGCTTCTGGCGCGCCAGGTTGACGATCAGGCGCAGTTGCAGTTCGCGCAGCGCGTCCGCTTCCGGCTTGGCGTCCGGGTCCTTGGCCGTGCGCAGCAGGGCGACGGGCGCGCTCAGGCGGTCGACGCGGCTCCAGCTGAACCAGTCGCTGCCGCTGCGGTATTGCACGGCGCCGCCGTCGCTTGAATATTGCGGGTCGCTGATGGCCGGGACGCCGCGCGTGATTTGCGTCAAGGCGCCGTTTTTCAGGTCGCGCTCGAACAAGTCGCCGTTGCGCAGCAGGATGGCGCGCGTGCCGGCCCGGTTGACGCGCATCTGCTGGCCATCAAGATGGGCCAGTTGCGCGTCGTCGACCTGCTTGCCGCTATTCAGTTTGGCGCTGGCGCCTGGCAATTGATAGGTGTCGCGCAACGGCGAGCCGAGGCGTTTTTGCTTGTAATACAGCTGGCCATTCCAGCCCCACCACGCCGCTTCGACGGGTGTGCCGATCCAGTCGGGATCGGCCATGGCCTGATCCAGGGTGATGGGCGTCGGTGCTGCGGTGGTGGATGGGGCGGCATGGGCGGCGGGCAGCAGAGAGAGCAGCAGCGGCAGCAGGAGCGGCAGCAGGGGAAGAACCAGACGCATCGGGGATCGCTTTAAAAAAAGGGGATGGTGAAGGTACAGGCTATGCGGCCGGTATTCTAGCGGAGGAGTTTCGTACAGGAAATGTCGGAAAGCTAAGCTTGCTGCCGGACCTGCCAGGCGAGAAAGTCGGCTAGCGGCATCGGCCGCGCATACAGGTAACCCTGCAAGCCGTCGCAATCGTGGGCGACCAGGAAGTCGGCCTGCTCCTGCGTTTCCACGCCTTCGGCCACCACGCGCAAGCCCAGGTGGCGCGCCATGGCCAGGATCGCCTGCACGATGGCCGTGTCGTGTGGCGTGTCGTCGATGAAGCGTTTGTCGATTTTGAGTTCGTACAGCGGCATCGAGGTCAGGTAGGCGAGGCTCGAATAGCCGGTGCCGAAATCGTCGATGGAAAAGCGGATGCCCAGGGCTGCCAGTTCGCGCATGCGCGCCAGCGAGGCGTCGCGCTGGTCGATCAGCAAGCCTTCCGTCAATTCCAGGATCAGGGCGCCGGCCGGCGTGCCGTGTTCGGCCAGCGCCGCCTGCACGCGGGAGGCGAAATCGGGCTGGCGAAACTGGGCCGGGCTGACGTTCACGGACAGGGGAACGGGCCGGCCAGCCTGTGCCAGCAGGCTGGCGGCGCGGCACGCTTCGCGCAGGGCCCAATGCCCCAGCTTGACGATCAGCCCTGATTCCTCGGCGATGGGGATGAAGATGCCCGGTGCGATAAAGCTGCCGTCCGGCTGCGGCCAGCGCATCAGCATTTCGGCGCCCGTCACCCGGCCATGGCGGTCGACCTGCGGCTGCACGTGCATGCATAATTGACTGGCATCGAGCGCGCGCGCCAGCGCCCGTTCCAGGGTCAGGCGACGCTCCACGTCCGCCTGCATGGCCGCTTCAAAGAAGGCGATGCCGTTGCGCCCTTCCGCCTTGGCGCGGTACATGGCGATATCGGCTTCGCGCAGCAAGTCATGCGCCTGCTGCTGCGCTTTCGGCAGCAGGGTCACGCCGATGCTGGCGCTGCAATGATACGACTGCCCGCCGATCTCGAAGTCGCGCGCGATGGCGGTGCGGATTTTCTCGGCCACCTGGGCCGCCGCATGGGCCGCGCCGTGCAAGTCAGCGGCCAGGTGCGCCAGCAGCACGACGAATTCGTCGCCGCCGATGCGCGCCACCGTGTCGGCCTTGCGCATCAGCTGTGCCAGCCGTTCGCCCGCCAGGCGCAGCAGCGCGTCGCCGGTGGCGTGGCCGCGCGCGTCGTTGATGTGCTTGAAGTGGTCGAGGTCGATGAACATCAGCGCACTGATTTTATGGTCGCGCGGCGCGGCGGCCAGCAAGTGGGCGATGCGGTCCATCAACAGGCGCCGGTTGGGCAAGCCCGTCAGCACGTCGTAGAAGGCCAGGCGGTGGATGTCCGCTTCCGATCGCTTGCGCTCGTCGATTTCGCGTTCGACCGCCACCCAGTGCGTTTGCCTGCCGTCTGCATCCGTAAACGGCACCAGTTCCGCTTCGACCCAGTACGCCTTGCCGGCCTTGTTGTAGTTCAGCAATTCCGCCCTGGCCGGCTGGGCGCGGGCCATGGCGGCGGCGACGCGCGCCAGTTCGCCCGCCTCGGTGGCGGGGCCCTGCTGGAACAGCAGGCTGCGGCCCAGCACCTCGGCACGCGCATAGCCGCTGCTGCGCTCGAAGGCGTCGTTGACGAAGATGATGCGCGTGGCCGATACCGTCCCGGCGCCGGAGCCGGGCGCGGCATCAGCCACTTCGGCCACTTCGGCGATCATCACCATGTCGTTCAGGCGGGCCAGCGCCGTGGCCGTCAAGCGCAGCTCGGCGTTGCGTTGCGACAGGGCCTGGCTGCTGTCTTCCAGGTGGCGCAGCAGGAAGGCGCAGGACAGGGTCAGCACGGCGGCGATGAACAGGAAGTTCAGGGCCACGATCAGCGCGCGCAGCACGGGAGAGTCGGGTGTGCCCGGCAGGTGCAGGGCGACGTCCGGGTGCAGGCCGAGCAAAAAGATGGTCAGCGAGGTCAGAGCCAGGGTGAACAGGGCGGGCCGCATGCCCAGCAGCAGTGCCGCCAGCACGGGCATGAGCATCATGTAGATCTGGCTGACGGGGCCGATTTTCAGCAGCAAGCCCACGCCCACCAGGTAGGCGACGATGAGAAATTGCCACACGCGCCAGCGGTAGGGCATGGCGCGCAGATGCCAGATGACGCCGATCCAGCCGAGGGCCAGCAAGTCGAGGGCGACAATGGACCAGATGGCTTCGCTCGCGGCCAGCAGCGCGCTGGGAATGGCCGTCACGAAGCCAAGCAGCAGCACCACCTGCAGCAGGTGCTTGAAGACCTGGCCGCGCCAGTGCGCGAGATCGTTCGACGCCACCACGCTGCCGTCCTTTCTCCAGAATGCCGTGTAACCGTACTGAGCAGTAGGTTGACTAAATACTACGCGTTATCTTTCTCCATGTCATCTTGATCATTCATCATGATTTCCGGCGTTCAACGTTCAGCCTTGTCGACGGATGCATTGATCCATGCGTAAGGCATGATCACTTTGCTGGCGACGGGCTTGCCATCCAGCGTTTCCGGCTGGAAGAGGCACTTGGCCAGCGCATCGCGGGCTGCCTGGTCGAGGGCGGGATAGCCACTGGAGCGGATGACTGCCGCTGCGCTGACCTTGCCGTCCGCCTCCACCGTGAAGTGCAAGGTCACTCTGCCTTGGGCGCCGCGCCGTTGCTCCCCCGGGGGCCAGGCTGGCGGGGTACAAGCAGCCGGCATACTGGCCGGCACGCGCACGGCAGGTGCCGCAACGGGCGCCGGCGTGCTTGTGTGACAGCCTGCCAGGAGGATGGCGAGGCAGGCGGTGGCCAGCAGGCTGCCGGCAGAGAAAGGGGACAGGCGATAGGGCAAGAGGGAACTCCAGGTGGCGGGAACAAAAAAAAGCCAGCCTTTCGGCTGGCGCTATGGGGTGAAGCGCGCACTGGCGCTTCGAACCGGCGCTTATTTCTTGGGGGCGCTCAGGCATTCTTTCATGAATGCCTTGCGCGCGTCGCCCTTCATGTCCTTGGCATCGGCATTGCACGTTTTCATCTTGGTTTGCTGCGTCATGGCAGGTGCCGGCTTGGCGCTCAGGCATTCCTTCATGAAGGCTTTGCGCTCATCGCCCTTCTTGCCAGCGGCATCGGCATTGCAGGTGGTCATTTTCGACTGCTGCGCCGTCTTGGCGGCGGGGGCCGCTTCCGGTGCGGCGGCAAAGGCGGTGCTGGCAAACGCGGCAGCGATGCAGAGGGCGATTAATTGTTTCATGGCAAATCCTTGTAGACGCAGGCGATGGAAGGGGACGTGCAATCGGCAGTTCACTGCCGATATGCAGAACGTAACTAACTATATGACATTTATCAACAAAATTTCCACGCGTGTGTGTCTTTTTGTTACTGCCAGGCGCCATGCGACCACCGGCTGGCCCGGGCAGCCATGTTGCGGCGGCAGTGGCCCTGTTTTTTGTTATGCTAGCGTCTTTCCACCGGTCGATGCCGCTGCCTTGGCCGGCGCACCCTCAATACGGAGTAGTTATGGTCTCGTTGCAAGAGCAGTTTTTAAAGGCCGGCCTGGTCGACAAGAAGAAGGTCAAGCTGGCCAACCAGGACAAGAGCAAGCAAAAAAAGGACGAGCGCAAGAGCGGCACGCAAAGTGTCGACGAAGTGCGCCTGGCCGCGCTCGAGACGCAGCGCAAGAACGCGGAACGTGCGCGCGAACTGAACGCGCAGCGCGACGCGGCCGCCAACCAGAAAGCCATCGTGGCGCAGATTGCGCAAATGGTGCAAAAAAACCGCCAGAGCAAGGGCAACCACGGCGAGCTGCCGTACAACTTCACTTTTAATAACAAGATCGAGCGCATCTACGTGACGGCCGCCGTGCAAGCCCACCTGGTGGCGGGCCGTCTGGTGATCATCTGCCTGGGCGGCGCCGTGGAGCTGGTGCCGCGCATCATCGCCGACAAGATCGCCGAACGCGATCCGGCCATCGTCGTGCGCGTGAAACAGGCCAGCACGGAAGTGGACGAGGACGATCCGTACGCGGCGTTCCAGATTCCTGATGATTTGATGTGGTAAGGCCGCGCTTGCAGCGTTGAGACACGAATGCAGATGCTGGAAGCAAGAAAATAAGAGCAATCGCTGAGGCTGCTCAAGGTCGGCACAGCCCAGCGCGGCATGCTGTGGGAATCTTCCCATCGGGTATGCCATGACGATACTTCCCTACGACCGCTCGCGCCTGCATGCCATGCTGGTGGCGCTCGATCAGCAAGCCGAGCGTGACCTGCGGCGCCATCTGTTGCATGCAAGGCATGATACCGCTGTCCTGATGCGTGCTGAGAACCGCTCGCGTCGCGTGCTGCAGGCGCTCGATTACGCCAAAGATTCAGCGCTCAAGCGTTTGCGCCTGCAGTTTTCGCAGGTCGATATTGCCACCATATGGCCACAGCTGAGCGAAATTTGCCATGATGTCGCCTTGTGCCTGGGCATGGCGACGCTGGCATCGCAGGCTGCGCTGGAAGCCATGCTGGCGCAGGTGTTTAACGCGGGCGCCATGGGCAAGTCCATGGTTGCCGGCCTGCGTGACGCCGGCAGCACTTACCGCATGGGCTTAGGCAAACTATGGGGGGCTGATCCTGCGCGCGCCCGCTTTGTTGTGTCTGACTTGCATCGCCCAGCGCCCCATGCCAGCATGGTTGCGGCCGATTTCGCCCATGGCCATGTGCTCGCCGTCACCGCCATGCTGCGCAGCGTGAGCCTCGGTTTACGCCATGGCAGCATGCGGCGGCAAGCCATACTCGGCGCCGCCATGCACAATGCGCGGCTCGGCCCCAAGGTCGCCATGTGGCTGGCGCGCAATGAACTGGCGCTGGCCAGACATCCGTCCTTGCAGGCGCGAACGGCGGCGATCGAGACGGCGCCAGCCATGCTGGCGCGCACCGCGCCGGCCACTGCCGTCAAAGGCGTGGTGGCAAACGCAAACAAGGTCGCGCGCGACATGGAAATCCTGCGCTTCTACGCGGCCCAGGGCGACCGTGAAGCCTACTGGAACTATCTGGCCGCCGGCGGCGACCGTTATGCGCGGCTGGCACTGGGTGTCGTGCGCAATGACACCATCAGCGGCGCCATTGCCAACGGCTATGCACAGATGCGGGCAGATCAGCTTGGGAGAGTGATGAGCGAGCGCGACTGGGATCAGTTTGGCATCGAGCTGATGCGGGCTGATCTTGGATATCGTGAAAAATATCGGCCGAATTCGATGGCGCTGGGGAAAATCGCATCGCTTTCGGTGGAAGATGTGGCGAGATATCACGTCGATACATTTGCCAAATTTGACCTGGATGCATATGCGTGGACCGCCCATGTTCCTCTGTCTCCTTATCTGAATGCCCATGATGTCGCAGGCGCGGAGAAAGTCTGGCAGGCCATGCTCGATGAGCGCTTTTACGTCAATGCATCGCGTGTTTTGCGGTCGGAAGGGCGCGCGTTATTGAACGGAGTAAATTCCATGGAGCATGCCGCCTGGCTGGGGAAAATTGGCGTGCTCACGTCAGGCTACGCCCTCGATCCATTCCAGGCCTATGCCGACGCGGACAAGATCGGCAGTTGGCGCTACGCGAATGGCGCCTGGTCGCGCATGCATTTCGATTATCCGGCCGCCATGGATGGCAGCTTCGGCATGGACATGGCGCCTGAGCGGCTGCGCAAGCAATTGGATCTGGACAGGCTGTTCCGCCTGGAACGTCTGCGTCCGATGGACAAACATCCGCAGGACCTCTCTCATCTGATGCCGGGGCAGTAAGATGAGGCAACCACCCCCGTGCAAGCGACATTTGGCAACAAAGATATTGCTTGCCATTTTCTGTCTGGCCGCCCTGGCCTGGTATGCGTCGCCACGCAAACAGCCACCGACCGAACTGCACATGATGGTCAATGGCAATAAGCTTCTCATTCCCGCGAACTATATTCCAAGCTATATGCGGGGCTTGTACGAGCAAGCCGGCAACAGGCAGGGTTTGCTCTTGCAAGCGCGGTGGACGGGGGGCAAGTTGCTGCCCTTCATCACTCCGCATGACAATACGCCCGTCTGGATCCGTTATCAGGATGAAGTCTCCATTCTGGTGCAGCATTTTGACGCCAACACGCTGGCGGAAAAGTATCAGCTTGCCCAGCACTTCAGCTCGATCTGGATGCCGAATCGCAAGCAGGCGGCGTCACGCCATGGCTTGCTGCGCTATGCACACAACGATCTGCCGCAGCGCGTGCGGGAAGATGTGATCACGGTGTTTTATGAAAAGGACTTGTATCTATATCCATCGCGCGAGCGGATAGAAACGCAGATTGTCTGCGACCCCGATTTTTTTCCCGATCCTGGTACGGAAAGAGCGAACGCGCTGAAGAAGCGCGGCAAGTTGGTCATTAATCCCCGCTGCTCGCACGATATTTTCCTGCACGGCTTGAGAAATTCTCATATCCAAGTCAGCTACTTTCGCAGCCATCTGCACGAATGGCAAGCCATCGAGCAGGCTGTGGTCGCGTTGCTGGATTCATTGAATCAAGAGCCGCAGAAGGCCTTGTCGCTGGCGCCGCAGCGCGATGCGCAGCGTGAAAGCGGGATGGGACGATAAACGCAAAAACGCCACCCGAAGGTGGCGTTTTTGAACGTATTACGAATTCTTGGTGGCCCGGGGCGGAATCGAACCACCGACACAAGGATTTTCAATCCTCTGCTCTACCGACTGAGCTACCAGGCCAAGGTGGCGAATTATAGCAGACCAAAACGGGAATGCAAGAGCCGGCTGCGACTTTTCCCCGATTTCCTGCGTCAGCATCGCTTTATTTGCTTGTGAAGCAAAAATTATTTGATGTGCTCACTATTTTTATCAATAAAGCATGGACGCATAGTCTGGTCCTCGTTACTGACTTGAGAGGACTGCCGCATGAACGCGATGGCGCGGCTTGATCTGGGGCCGGCGTCCTATACTTCCGGACTATCTGAAAAGCATGGGGCAAACGCTATAATGGCCGCATGAACAGTCCCACTCCCCCCACCATGCGGCGCTTCATGCACAGCCACAGCGACGTTTGCATCGTCGGCAATGGCGCCATCGCGAAAACCACGGCGCTGGCGTTTGCCCAGGCAGGACAAAGCGTCACCCTGTTATCCCCGGTGAGCCCTCCTGCACCCACTGTCAAGCCGGTCGAAGCCAGTTGGGACGTGCGCGTGTACGCGCTCAATCACACGGCGCACCAGCTGCTGTCGTCGCTGAAGGTGTGGGGCGCCCTGGAGGGTGACAGGGTGGCGCCCGTCGACGCCATGCTGGTCAACGGCGACGGCGCGCAGGCGGGCGGACTCGGTTTCGACGCCTACGGCGCCCATGTGGCTACCCTGGCGTGGATCATCGAAGACCGCAACCTGGGCCAGGCGCTGGACGCTGCCCTGAAATTCGCGCCTAACGTCAGCGTGGTGCAGGGCCGCGCCAGCCGCCTGGAATGGACGAATGACTCGGCCATCGTGCACCTCGACGGCGGCGATACCATCACCTGCGCGCTGGTGGTCGGCGCGGACGGTGCCCAATCGTGGGTGCGCGGCCAGTGCGACATCGGCCTCGATTACCGCTCGTATGGCCAGCGCGGCGTGGTCAGCAACTTCGCCTGCGAAAAGCCGCACCATGGCGCGGCCCACCAGTGGTTTACGGGCAGCGAAGGCATCGTCGCGCTGCTGCCGCTGCCGGGCGAGCGCGTGTCGCTGGTCTGGTCGGCGCCCGATGCGCTGGCCGATACCCTGATGGCCGAATCGGCCGACGCCCTGGCCGCGCGCCTGGCCGCGTATTGCCACGACAAACTGGGTAAACTCACGCCGCTGCAGCCGGAACTGGTGCGCGCGTTTCCGCTGACCCTGATGCGCCCGCACGCCATGGTGGCGCCGCGCGTGGCCCTGGTCGGCGACGCCGCCCACGTGGTGCACCCGATGGCCGGCCACGGCATGAACCTGGGCTTTGCCGACGTGGCGCAGCTGGTCAAGACGATCAGCGAACGCGAAGCGCACCGCGGCATCGGCGACGAGCGCGTGCTGGCCCGCTATGCGCGCGCGCGCAAGGAAGATGTGCTGCTGATGCAGCTGGCCACCGACGGCCTGGCGCGATTATTCGGCGCCGATCTGGAGCCGCTGCGCGTGGTTCGCAATTTGGGATTAAACTTGCTCGATAAATTACCTGCCCTGAAGCGAAAAATGATTTCGCACGCATTGGGGCATCAGTGAAAATCAGGAAGTCTTAAGATATCGCTGGATAATGGTAGCAGTGAAAATTCAAGGTCGCCGCAGCTGGTCTGCGGCGATCGTTTTATCAAAGAGATAACGACGCCGGGCTCCCTGCCAGTTTCGCCGGGCGTTTCAAGTGGAGAAGTGATAGTGATAACAATGAACAAAAGCATGAGCAAAATTGCCTTGCTGATGGCCTCGGGCCTGATGATGTCGTGCGCCGGCGCGGAAACGCCGACGGAAGCGAGCATCAAAAAGCTGATCGAGCCGCGCCTGGGCGAAGGCGCCAAGGTCGATTCGGTCAAGGAAACGCCGTACGGCGGCCTGTACGAAGTGCGCACGGGTGGCGACATCCTGTACACGGACAAGGCCGCGCAATACCTGTTCGTGGGCCACGTCTTCGACGCCAAGACCTCGCAAGACCTGACCAAGGTGCGCCTGGACGAAGTCAACCGCATCAAGTTCTCCGACCTGCCGCTCGACTCGGCCATGAAAACCGTCAAGGGCAATGGCAAGCGCGTGATCGCCGTGTTCGAAGATCCGAACTGCGGCTATTGCAAGCGCTTCCGCCAGAACGCGCTGAAGGAAATCGACAACGTCACCGTCTACACCTTCATGTACAACATCCTGTCGCCGGACTCCATCGTCAAGTCGCGCAATGTCTGGTGCGCACCTGACCGCAACAAGGCCTGGGATGACTGGATGTTGAACGGCAAGGCGCCAGCCACGGTGGCCGCCACGTGCGCCAATCCGCATGAAAAAATCCTGGCCCTGGGCCAGCAGTTGCGCGTCTCGGGCACGCCGGCCATCTTCTTTGCCGACGGCAGCCGCATTCCGGGCGCAGTCGATGCGAAAACGCTGGAACAGAAATTCTCGACCATTAAGTAATCCGGGCTGTCGCCAGGAAGGCTGGACGGCGCGCCCTCGCAAGGCGCGCTTTTTTTTGCACTTTTTTCCGCTGTCGTATCATCAAGTGTTGTTTGTAGATGCCATAACAATCCAAAAAAGGGGAAGCAGCAGATGATTACACTGAATATCAACGGACGCGACACGCAGGTCGACGCCGATCCTTCCACGCCCATCCTGTGGGCGCTGCGCGATAATCTGAACATGACGGGCACCAAATTCGGTTGCGGCGCGGCCCTGTGCGGCGCCTGTACGGTGCATCTCGACGGCCAGCCGATTCGCTCGTGCATCACGCCGATTTCCTCGGTGGGCGCACAAAAGATCACCACCATCGAAGCGATGGAAAACGACCAGGTGGGCAAGGCGGTGCAGGCGGCATGGGTGCGCCACGACGTGCCGCAATGCGGCTACTGTCAAAGCGGCCAGGTGATGAGCGCCACGGCGCTGTTGCGCAGCAACAAGGCGCCCAGCGATGCCGATATCGACGGCGCCATGAGCGGCAATATCTGCCGCTGCGGCACCTATCAACGGATCCGCGCAGCCATCAAGGACGCGGCCAAGACCCTGGCCTGAGGAGAACGGCATGCGTATCGAATGGTTGAATCAGGAAGCATTGCAGCATGGCGGCGTGACCCTGGGCGCGGCGCTGGCAGCGGCGCCGGTGGCTGTGGTTGGCGCGGCCGATGGCGTCTCGCGGCGCGGTTTCATGAAGGCCGGCGCGGTGGCCGGCGGCGGCTTGATGCTGGGCTTTTTCCTGCCCGGCGCAGGCAAGCTGGCGCAGGCGGCCGATGCCGCGCCCGCCAAACCCGCGTATGCGCCGAACGCCTTTTTGCACATCGCCCCCGATAACACGGTGACGGTGCAGGTGAACCGGCTGGAATTCGGCCAGGGCGTGCAAACGAGCTTGCCCATGCTGATCGCCGAGGAACTCGACGCCGACTGGAGCCTGGTGCATGGCGCGCTGGCGCCGGCCGGCGAGCAGTACAAGGATGCCGCCTACGGCATGCAGATGACGGGTGGTTCCGGCAGCATCGCCCATTCGTTTACGCAGTACCGCGAAATCGGCGCCAAGGCGCGCGCCATGCTGGTGGGCGCCGCTGCCGCACAGTGGAAAGTCAGTCCCGACCAGGTGCGCGCCGCGAAAGGCGTGCTGTATGGCCCCGGCGGGCAAAAGGCGACGTACGGCGAACTTGCCGACGCGGCCATGCGCCAACCCGTGCCTGCCAGCGTCAAGCTGAAGGACCCGCGCGACTTTGCCATCATCGGCAAACCCGTGAAACGGCTCGACGCGGCTGCCAAGTCGACGGGAAAACAGCAGTTCGGCATCGACTTCAAGCCGCCCGGCGCGAAAGTGGCCATGGTGGCGCGCCCGCCCGTGTTTGGCGCGAAAGTAGCGAAGTTCGACGCCAGCAAGGCCAAGGCCATCAAAGGCGTGCTGGAGGTGCTGGAAGTCAAAACCGACCGTGGCGGCAGCGGTGTGGCGGTGATTGCCGACGGCTACTGGCCGGCCAAGCAGGGACGCGACGCGCTGGTGATCGAGTGGGACAGCAGCGCCGTGGAAAAGGTCAGCAGCGACCAGCAACTGGCGGCCTTCAAGGCGCTGGCCAAGACGCCCGGTACGGTGGCGCGCGCATTCGATGTCGCAGCATTATCCAAGGCGCCGAAAAAAATCGAGGCCGTCTACGAATTCCCCTATCTGGCACACGCGCCGATGGAGCCGCTCAACTGCGTCGTGGACCTTCAGGCCGACAAATGCACGATGTGGGTCGGCTCGCAATTCCAGACCGGCGACCAGGCGGCGATTGCCGCCACGTCCGGACTGAAACCCGAACAGGTGACCCTGCACACGATGATGGCCGGCGGCGGTTTCGGCCGGCGCGCCGTGCCCTCGTCCGATTACGTGGTCGAAGCCGTCAATGTGGCCAAGGCGTACCGGGCGGCGGGCAAGAGCGGGCCGCTGAAACTGATGTGGAGCCGCGAGGATGACATCAAGGGCGGCTACTACCGGCCGTCGCATGTGCACCGCGCGCAGATCGGCCTCGACGCCAAGGGCAAGATTCTCGCCTGGGACCACACCATCGTCGGCCAGTCCATCATGGCCGGCACGCCGTTCGAAGCGTTCATGGTGAAAAATGGCGTCGATGGCACCATGGTCGAAGGCATGGGCGAGCCGTACACCCTGCCGATGAAATTGTCCGTGCACACGGCCAAGGCGAACGTGCCCGTGCTGTGGTGGCGCTCCGTCGGCTCGACGCACACGGCCTTCGTCATGGAAACCCTGATCGACGAAGCGGCGCATGTGGCAAAGATGGACCCCGTCGCCTACCGCAAGCAGCTGATCGACGCCAAGCACACGCGCCACATCGCCGCGCTGGACCTGGCCGTGGCCAAGTCCGGCTATGGCAGGAAGAAGCTGCCGAAGGGGCAGGCCTGGGGCGTGGCCATGCATGAATCGTTCAATTCCGTGGTTGCCTACGTGGTGACGGCTTCGGTGGTCAAAGGCGCGCCCAGGCTGCACCAGGTATGGGCGGGCGTGCATTGCAACCTGGCCGTCAATCCCCTGACGATCGAGGCGCAAGTGCAGGGCGCCGCGCTGATGGCGCTGGGCATGACCATTCCCGGCGCGGCCATCACGCTCAAGGATGGCGTGGTGCAGCAGCAGAACTTTGGCGACTACCCTGTCCCGCGCATGCCCGAGATGCCGGTGATCGAGGTGCACCTGGTGCCATCGGGCGACGCACCGACGGGCATGGGCGAACCGGGCGTGCCGCCGCTGGCGCCTGCGTTTGCCAATGCGCTGTTCGCGCTGACGGGCAAGCGCCTGCGCAAGCTGCCGTTTGATTTGGCGGCCGCATGACGGTAGCCGTTTTTTGAGTACGGTCGGCATCTTGCTGGCAGCCGGAAGGGGACGCAGGTTCGACCCTTCCGGCGTGCAGAACAAATTATTGCAGCCGTTGACGGAAGGCCCGCATGCTGGCTTGCCGGTCGTGGTGGCGGCAGCGACGAACATGCTGGCGGCCTTGCCGCGCGTGCTGGCCGTGGTGCGTGCCGACGACACGCAGGTGGCGCGCGTGCTCGGCGCGCTGGGCTGCGAGGTGCGCGTCTGCCATGATGCCGATACGGGCATGGCCGCCTCGCTCACCTGCGCCATCGATTACGTGCGCGGCGCACCGGGCTGGCTGATCGCCCTGGGCGACATGCCTGGTGTAGAACCGGCTACAATCGCCGCCTTGTCGGAAGCCATCGGCAATGGCGCGCACATCGCCGTGCCCGTGTTCCAGGGCCGGCGCGGCAATCCTGTCGCGTTCAGTGCCTTTCACTTGCCGCTGCTGCTGGCGCTCGATGGCGACCAGGGCGCGCGCAGCATCGTCAACAGCCATGCCGTATGCGACGTGACAGTGGACGACAGCGGCATCTTGCGCGATATTGATACACCTGACGATTTGTCGCCGGTGCATGGCGCGCCCGGGCGACTTTAGAACATCCATGCCAGACACGAGAAAAACATGAAAAAAGCTCCAATTAAAAAAAGCATCGCCAAGGCGCCCGCCGCCGGCATCATCTACAGCATCGCCGCCTCTGACCTGGCTGGCCACATGTTCAAGGTCACCTTGACGGTCAAGTCGCCGGCCGCCATCGGCCAGGTCTTGTCCTTGCCGGCCTGGATCCCGGGCAGCTACATGATCCGCGAATTTTCGCGCAACATCGTCAGCATCCGCGCCGAGTCCGAGGGCAAGGCCGTGGCGCTGACCAAGCTGGACAAGCATTCGTGGCAAGCCGCTCCGTGCAAGGGCGCCTTGACGCTCGAATACGACGTGTATGCCTGGGACTTGTCCGTGCGCGCCGCGCACCTGGACCAGAATCACGGCTTCTTCAATGGCACCAGCGTGTTCCTGCGCGTACTGGGCCAGGAGGCCGAGCCGCACGAGGTGCACATCGTGCAGCCGAAGGATGCGGCCTGCAAGACCTGGCGAGTCGCCACCACCCTGCCGGAACTCAAGGCGAAGCGCTATGGCTTCGGCAGCTACCAGGCGGCCAACTACGATGAGCTGATCGACCATCCGGTGGAGATGGGCGACTTCGCGCTGGCCACTTTCAAGGCGTATGGCGTGCCGCACGATATCGTCGTCACGGGCAAGGTGCCGAACCTGGACCTGGACCGTTTGTGCCGCGACCTGAAAGCCATCTGCGAAACGCAGATCGCCTTCTTCGAGCCGAAGACGAAAAAAGCCCCGATGGACCGCTATGTGTTCATGACCATGGCCGTCGGCGACGGTTACGGCGGCCTGGAACACCGTGCCTCGACGGCGCTGATTTGCGCCCGTGCCGACTTGCCGACGACGGCGTCGACCAGCACGGAGATCGGCGACGGCTACCTGAAATTCCTCGGCCTGTGCAGCCACGAGTACTTCCACACCTGGAACGTCAAGCGCATCAAGCCGGCCGCCTTTGCGCCATACAACCTGCAGGCGGAAAGCTATTCGCCGCTGCTGTGGCTATTCGAGGGCTTCACCAGCTATTACGACGACCTGATGCTGGTGCGCGCGGGCCTGATCGACGAGGCAGCCTATTTCAAATTGCTGGGCAAGACCGTCAACAGTGTGCTGCGCGGCAGCGGCCGTACCAAGCAAAGCGTGGCCGATTCCAGCTTCGACGCCTGGGGCAAGTACTACCGCCAGGATGAAAACGCGCCGAACGCCATCGTCAGCTATTACACCAAGGGTTCGCTGATCGCGCTGGCCTTCGACCTGACGATCCGCAGCAAGACGAACGGTGAAAAGTCGCTGGACGATGTGATGCAGGCGCTGTGGCAGCGCTATGGCCGCGATTTCTACAAGGGCAAGGGCCGTGGCGTGACGCCGGCCGAAGTCGAAGCGCTGTTCGATGAGATTTCCGGCACGCGCATGAAGCCGTTCTTCGAGCGCTACATCCGCGGCACGGACGACGTGCCGCTGGCGCGCCTGCTGGCGCCGTTCGGCGTGAAATACAGCGACGCGCGCAGGGCGGAAAAGCCCAGCCTGGACGTCAACCTGGGCCGCGACGGCAACGACGCCAAACTGGCGCAGGTACACCAGGGCGGCGCCGCCCACATGGCTGGCCTGTCGGCGGGCGACGTGCTGGTGGCGGTCGATGGCTTGCGCGTGACGGGCACCAACCTCGATACCTTGTTGGGCCGTTACGCCGTCGGCGCCAGGGTGGCCATCCACGCCTTCCGCCGCGACGAGCTGATGACGTTTGCCACCGTATTGCAGGGCGACCGTGTTCCTGGCGTCAGCCTGGCATTGCTGCCCGCGCCAAAGAAAGCCACGGGGCCGAAGCGTCCTAGCGCGGCATGATGCTGATGGTCATGCGTTAAGACAGAGAACCGGCCGTTATGGCCGGTTTTTCATTTCAAGATGCCACTTCTTCAATGCAAGTAATCCACCAATATTGGCGCTGTACCATCATATTTACCGCAAATGAACTAATTTTCCTTCAACTAAACTAAAATTGCCGAACTGTTTCTTTTAGATCGCGCCCAACGTGCAAACCCTCGATCCCCGAACGATCATGCTGATGACGACCCTGATGTGCGGGGCGATGAGCATTGTCATGTTCTCGGTGTATCGCAGTTTCCGGCGCGAGGTACACGGCCTGGGGCATTGGGCGGCCGGTTTGCTGTTGCTGGTGTGTGCGTCCCTGCTGTTCGGCACCCGCGAGGTGCTGCCGTCGGCATTGTCCATGATCTCGGCCAATGCGGCGCTGGTGGCCGGCATCGGCCTGTCGATGCTGGGCACGGAGAAATTCTTTGGCCTGGCGACGAGTCGCCGCGCCTATCTGCTGATACTTGCCCTGGCCCTCGCTGGCAATAGCTGGTGGCTGCTGGTGCGCCCCGACTTCTCGGCGCGCGTGGCGGTCTTCTCCCTGCTGGTCTTCCTGTTTTATGCGCGCCAGGTGCAACTGGTATGGTGCTACGGCGAGCGCCACTTTTCGAGTTTTTTCTTCGGTGCGCTGATGCTGTTGCAAGCTGTCGTGGTGCTGGCGCGCGGCGTGTCGGCATTGCTGCATGGCGGCGCCAGCGTCAACCTGGCGGTGGCAGGCACGCCGGCCGGCATCTATCTGGCGGTCGCCAATTTCATGGCGCTGCTGCTGACGGTGGGCTTCATGACGGTGGCGACGCGCCGCCTGCAGCAGATACTGGAGCGCCGCTCGACCCACGATCCGCTGACGCAAGTGCTGAACCGGCGCGGCTTTGGCGACGCCTATGCGCGCGAGATCGGTAATCTGCGCCGCCGCCGTGTGCCGTTGACACTGCTCAGCATCGACCTCGATTACTTCAAATTGATCAATGACCGCTACGGTCACGCGGTGGGAGACCAGGTGCTGGCGCATGTGGCTACCGTGATCAAAGGCGCCTTGCGCGAATCGGATTGCGTGGCGCGTTTCGGCGGCGAGGAATTCGTCGTGCTGATGCCGGATATGCCTGTGCATAATGCCTTGGGCGTGGCCGAACGCATACGCGCCTTGCTGCGCGAGTCCAGTCATGCAGGACTGCCTTCGTGTACCGTCAGCATAGGCGTCGCTTGCCAGGCCTCGGTGGTGGAGGGGCTGGAAGAATTGCTGTCGCGCGCCGATGCGGCCCTGTACCTGGCCAAGGAGCGGGGACGCGACCGCATCGAGCTCGATGCCGCCGCGCTTACTGTGGACCGGACAATGTCCGCAGCTGGAATCGGTACTGTTCGTTGAACAGGAAGGTTTCGGAGAAATCGAAGGTTCTGGCGTGGCGGTGCATCAGGTGTGCCGCTGGCGGAAAGAGTTCTTGCACGCGCCGCACGGCGGCCAGCGCCGCAGCCGAGGCTTCGCTGTCGCGTGAGCGGTGTACCTGCACGCTTTTCAGCTCGCCGTCGGGGCCCACGCGCAGGTCGAGCACGACGATGGCCGGCAACATGGGCGGCAGACGCCCGCTGAATGTATATGCGCCGTTGGCCGCCATGATCTGCTGCGCCACCAGCGCCTTGTAGGCGTCGATGCTGGCGGCAAGCTGTAGCGCGGCCGGCGTGCGTGGGGGCGCAGGTGCGGGCGTGCGCGCCGCTGGCGGGGCCGCAGTCTGGCAAGCCGACAGCAGGCTGGCGGCGGCAAGGACGATCATCGCGTGTCTCATGCCTGCCAGACTACCATGCTTTAACTGAACAGGCGTTCCAGCTCCACGCCGGGGTCTGGCGCGCGCATGAACGCTTCACCCACCAGGAAGCTGTGGATGTGCGCATCGCGCATGCGTTGCACGTCGGCCGTGCTGTGGATGCCCGATTCCGTGATGATCAATTTGTCTTGCGGGATGCGTGGCAAGAGATTGATGGTCGTGTCGAGCGAGGTCTCGAAGGTGCGCAGGTTGCGGTTGTTGATGCCGATCAGCGCGCTCTTGAGCTTGAGTGCCGCGTCGAGTTCTTCGCCATCGTGGCTCTCGATCAGCACACCCATGCCCAGTTCGTGGGCACACGCTTCCATTTCGGCCATCAGACCGTGGTCGAGCGCGGCGACGATCAGCAGGATGCAGTCGGCGCCCATGGCGCGCGCTTCATAGATCTGGTACATGTCGACCATGAAGTCCTTGCGCAGCACGGGAATGGCGCAGGCGGCGCGCGCCTGCTGCAGGTAATCCACGCAGCCCTGGAAGAACTGTTCATCCGTCAGCACGGACAGGCAGGCCGCGCCATGCGCCGCATAGCTGGCGGCGATGTCCGCCGGGCGGAAGTCGGCGCGGATCACGCCTTTCGACGGCGAGGCCTTTTTGACTTCGGCGATGATGCCGGGCTTGCCGGCGGCGATGTGCTGGCGCAGGCTCGCCTCGAAGCCGCGCAGACCGGCGCGCAGGGCGCTGTCGCTTTCCACGTCGCCGCGCAGGCTGGCCAGGCTGCGATGGGCTTTCGCCTTCGCCACTTCGTCGGCCTTCACGGCCAGGATTTTATCGAGTATGTCGGACATGATGGTCGCTATTCTATCAAGGAGGGCGGGGGGAGCTTACGCTTGCGCCGGGGTGCCAAGCTGCTGCGTCACCTGCACGAATTGTTCCAGTTTTGCCAGGGCGGCGCCCGAGCTGACGGCGATGCGCGCGCGCGCCAGGCCGTCTTCGATCGAGCTGGCCACGCCGGCCGCGTACAGTGCCGTGCCCGCGTTCAGGGCGACGATGTCTGCCGCCGCACCGGGTTCGCCGCGCAGGGCTTCCAGCATCTTGGCCTTCGATTCGATGGAGTCGGCCACCTTCAGGTTGCGGCTGGCGATCATCGACATGCCGAAGTCTTCCGGATGGATTTCATATTCGCGGATTTCGCCGTTGACCAGTTCGCCCACCATGGTGGCGGCACCGAGCGACACTTCATCCATATTGTCGCGGCCATACACGACGATGGCATGCTGCGCGCCCAGGCGCTGCAGCACGCGCACCTGGATGCCGACCAGGTCGGCGTGGAATACGCCCATCAGAATGTTCGGCGCGCCGGCCGGATTCGTCAGCGGGCCGAGGATATTGAAGATCGTGCGTACACCGAGTTCGCGGCGCACGGGCGCCGCATGCTTCATGGCCGCATGGTGGTTCGGTGCGTACATGAAGCCGATGCCCGTTTGCGCGATCGACTGGGCGATCTGCTCGGGCTGCAGGTTGATGTTGACGCCCAGCGAGTCGAGCACGTCGGCGCTGCCCGACGAGGAAGAGACGCTGCGCCCGCCATGCTTGGCCACGCGTGCGCCGGCTGCTGCCGCCACGAACATCGAAGCGGTGGAGATATTGAAAGTGTGCGCGCCGTCTCCGCCCGTGCCGACGATGTCGAGCAGGTTGGTGGTGTCGGCCATGGGCACCTTGGTGGAAAACTCGCGCATCACTTGCGCGGCAGCGGCGATTTCGCCGATGGTTTCCTTTTTCACGCGCAGGCCCATGGTCAGCGCCGCGATCATGGTGGGCGACATTTCGCCGGACATGATCTGGCGGAACAGGTACAGCATTTCGTCGTGAAAGATTTCGCGGTGTTCGATGCAGCGCAGCAGGGCTTCTTGTGGGGTGATCGGCATGATGCTTCCTTCTTCAATGATGGCGCAGGAGGACACTGATGGCACGCCGGGGCGTGCGCATGGAATCAGCGCTCGAGGAAATTCTTCAGCAGGGCGTGGCCGTGCTCCGAGAGGATTGACTCGGGGTGGAATTGCACGCCCTCGATATCGTATTCCCGGTGGCGCACGCCCATGATTTCGCCGTCGTCCGTCCACGCCGTCACTTCCAGGCAGGAAGGCAGCGAGGCGCGTTCGATCGCCAAAGAGTGGTAGCGGATCACTGTGAAGGGGCTGGGCAAGCCTTTGAAGACGCCCACGCCCGTATGCGCGATGAGGGAAGTCTTGCCATGCATGACCTGCTTGGCGCGGATGACTTTGCCGCCAAACGCCTCGCCGATGGCCTGGTGGCCCAGGCATACGCCCAGAATCGGCTTCTTGCCGGCGAAGTGCTTGAGCACTGCCACCGAAATGCCCGCCTGTGCCGGCGCTTTCGGGCCGGGCGAGATGCAGATGCGGTCCGGGTTCAGCGCCTCGATCTGTTCGAGCGTGATTTCATCGTTGCGGTAGACCCGCACGTCTTCGCCCAACTCGCCGAAATACTGCACGATGTTGTAGGTGAAGGAGTCGTAGTTGTCGATCATCAGCAGCATCTTAAAACTCCCCATCCAGGCCATCTTGCACTTGTTCGGCGGCGCGCAATACGGCGCGCGCCTTGTTTTCGGTTTCCTGCCATTCCATTTCGGGGATCGAGTCAGCCACGATGCCGGCCGCGGCCTGCACGTACAGCATGCCGTCCTTGATCACACCCGTGCGGATGGCGATCGCCACGTCCATTTCGCCGCCAAACGACAGGTAGCCGCAGGCGCCGCCGTAGATGCCGCGCTTGGTGATTTCCAGCTCGTCGATCACTTCCATGGCGCGCACTTTCGGCGCACCCGTCAGGGTGCCGGCGGGGAAGGTGGCGCGCAGCACGTCCAGGTTCGACAGGCCGTCTTTCAGCGTGCCTTCCACGTTCGAGACGATGTGCTGCACGTGCGAGTATTTTTCGATGACCATGCGGTCGGTGACGTGCACGCTGCCCGTTTCGGCGATGCGGCCGATGTCGTTGCGGGCCAGGTCGATCAGCATCACGTGTTCGGCGATCTCTTTCGGATCGGCCAGCAGTTCGGCCGACAATTCGGCGTCGCGCTCTGGCGTGGCGCCGCGCGGACGGGTGCCGGCGATGGGACGCAAGGTGACTTTCTTGCCGCCGTCCGCCAGCTTCTCGTTGCGCACCAAAATTTCGGGCGAGGCGCCGATGATCTGCATGTCGCCGAAATTATAGAAGTACATATAGGGCGACGGATTGAGCGAACGCAGGGCACGGTACAGGGTCAGCGGCGAATCGACATACGGTTTACGGATGCGCTGGCCGATCTGCACCTGCATCAAGTCGCCGGCCATCACGTATTCATGCGCCTTGGCGACGGCCTTCAGGTAGTCTTCCTTGGAAAAGTCGCGGATGGTTTCCGTGCGTACGGAGGCGCTGGTGACGGGCGCATCGACGCCGCGGCGCAGCATCATGCGCAAGTCTTTCAGGCGCTGGCGCGCTTTGCTGAACGACTCGGGCTGCGTGGTGTCCGCATACACGATCAGGTAGAGTTTGCCGGACAGGTTGTCGATGACGGCCAGTTCTTCCGTCACCATCAACTGGATGTCGGGCAGGTTCAAGTCGTCTTTCGGCGCGCCGCCGGCCAGCTTTTTCTCGATGTGGCGCACGGTGTCGTAGCCGAAGTAGCCGGCCAGGCCGCCGCAGAAACGCGGCATGCCGGGGCGCAGCGCCACTTTGAAGCGCGATTGGTACTGTTCGATGAAGTCGAGCGGATTGCCTTCGTGCTCTTCGATCACGGCGCCGTTCTTGACGATTTCGGTGCGGTTGCCATGGCTGCGCAATACCGTGGTGGCGGGCAAGCCGATGAAGGAATAGCGGCCGAAGCGTTCGCCGCCGACGACCGATTCGAGCAGGAAGGTGTTCTTGCCGCCTTGCTGGGTTTGCGCCAGTTTCAGGTATAGCGTGAGTGGGGTTTCGAGGTCGGCAAAAGCTTCCGCGATCAGGGGGATGCGGTTGTAGCCTTGTTGGGCCAGCGATTTGAATTCGAGTTCGGTCATGTGTCTCTCCATGCCGCCAGGGTACGCGTATGCGTCGTGCTGTCAAAGCACAGACCCTGCGGTGGGTTATCAAAAAACCTGCCGGTGCATACAACACGCAAATGCGCGCGTGCCGCCGACAGCAATCTTACACGGCTCGGCCCTTAGGCCTGCCAGGATTGCCAGCGTCGCCAAAGCCAGGCCTCAATCGAGCCGGTTTGGGTGACATTGTGTTTTTTGATGAGAAACGTGTTCACGATATGGTGTTAGGTATGGTCAGTATGCTGGTCTGTTGTGCATGCTAATAAAATGCGCCGCTTCGAGCAGCGTATTTACTATACCATCGGAATCGGTGTCGTGTATAGAGTGTCCGTGGTTGTAACCATACGGTACGGTCAAGACGGGGCAAGCCGCAGCCCGTGCCGCTTGCGCGTCATTCGAGGAGTCGCCGATGGCCACCACTTTGGCGGGCGCCAGGTCGAAGTCCGCACACACTTGCAGCAGCGGCATGGGATGCGGTTTTTTCTGCGGCAGCGAATCACCGCCGTAGACGATCTCGAAATACTGTGCCAGGTTTTTCTGTTGCAGCAGGGGCAGGGCGAAGGCGATCGGCTTGTTGGTGACGCAGGCCAGGCGCAAGCCCGCCGCCTTCATCGCCGCCAGGCCTGCTTCCACGTCCGGGTACAGGGTGCTGAACTGGCCATTGATGGCCAGGTAGTGGCGCTGGTAGGCGTCCATGGCGTGCTCGAAATGCTGTTCCACGCCGGCCGCGTCGAAGTCCAGGGCCAGCACGGTGCGGATCAGGTTTTCCGAGCCCTTGCCCACCATCAGCTTGATGGCTTCGGCGCTGATGGGTGCCAGATCGAATTCGGCGCGCATGCCGTTGATGGCGACATGAAAATCGGGCACGGTGTCGAGCATCGTGCCATCGAGGTCGATGATGGCGGCGCGCACGCCGGCCAGTACGTGGTCTTTCACCGTGCCCGCTTGCATCAGGCGCCCGTCACTTTTGCCAATTCGGCACGCATGGCGTCGATGACTGCCTTGTAATCGGGCTTGCCGAAGATGGCCGAGCCGGCGACGAAGGTGTCGGCGCCGGCGGCAGCGGCGGCGCCGATGTTGTCGATCTTGATGCCGCCATCGACTTCCAGCATGATGTCACGGCCCGATTCGTCGATCATGCGGCGCGCTTCGGCGATTTTTTTCAGTGCTTGCGGAATGAAGGACTGGCCGCCGAAGCCCGGGTTGACCGACATGATCAGGATGATGTCGATCTTGTCCATCACGTGTTCCAGGTAGTGCAGCGGCGTGCCCGGGTTGAACACCAGGCCCGATTTGCAGCCATTGTCGCGGATCAGCTGCAAGGAACGGTCAAGGTGATCCGACGCTTCCGGGTGGAAGGTGATGATGTTCGCGCCAGCCTTGGCGAAATCCGGGATAATGCGATCGACAGGCTTGACCATCAGATGCACATCGATGGGTACTTGCACGTGCGGGCGAATCGCTTCGCACACCAGGGGGCCGATGGTCAGGTTCGGCACATAATGGTTATCCATCACGTCGAAGTGGATGATGTCGGCGCCGGCGGTAACGACGTTGCGCACTTCCTCGCCCAGGCGGGCAAAGTCGGCGGACAGGATGCTGGGAGCGATACGGAATGTTGTCATGGTGGCTAAAGGCTAAGAGTAGAAAATGCGAAGATGCGCTATTTTACGCTTGACGCCGTTACCATGCCTCATTGAAGCACGGTGGAACGCAGAATACACGGCGCGCGATGGCCAATGCGGCGCGCGCGACACACAATATACGACTGGCAATGTCTGAATAGGAATGACGATGGCGACTTATGAATTTACGGTAACGGTCAAGACACAATATCTGCCCGAGCAATCGGCCCCCGACCAGGGGCGGCACGTGTTCAGCTACACGATTCGCGTCGTCAACACGGGCACGGCAGGCGCGCAACTGATTTCGCGCCACTGGGTCATCACGGATGCGAACAACAAGGTCGAAGAGGTGCGCGGCCTGGGCGCCGTCGGCCACCAGCCGCTGCTGCAGCCGGGCGAACAGTTCGAGTACACGAGCGGCACCATGCTGGGCACGCCGCAAGGCTCGATGCACGGCGAATACTTTTGCGTGGCCGAGGATGGTCATCAGTTCGAAGCGCTGATTCCCGAGTTCGTGTTGTCGGTGCCGCGTACCCTGCATTAAGGAAACGCCGGGGGCTTGCGCCCCCACTTACTTCAGCTTTTCGGTGCTGTCCTGTTCTTCGCCGAGCTGTTTGCGCGCCGGTGGTGCGGGCTTTTTGCCCGAATACATGGTCCACCAGACTATAAATGCCAGCAAGAAGAACGCCACCAGCGCCTCTATCATCAAGATCCACATACGCACCCCTATGTTATTTACCCGCAGCTTAGTATTTACCCGCCGTCTGTTGACACGCGGTAGTCTACCCGTTTCAATCAGCGCCGTCGCGCTTGCGCTTTCCGCCTGTACCACGCCGCCGGCAGAGCCGGTTACTGCGACTGGCAAGGCGCCTGCGATTGCTCCGACTGTCGTCAGGCCGGTGCCGGCCAAGCCGGCCGAGGCCAAGGATGCCAAAGACGCGACGGATGCTGCGGCCCCAACGTTCGTGCCCGCCAAATTTGCCGCCTTGCCAGGCTGGGCCCGCGACGACATGCGCGCCGCCTGGCCCGCGTTCATGGCTTCATGCGGCGTGCTGGTGAAACGCCCGGACTGGAAGGAGTCGTGCACCATCGCGCGTCAGGTGAATGCCGATAGCGACAAGGCCATCCGTCTGTTCTTCGAAACTTTCTTTGTGCCCAATCAAGTCGTCACCGCCGATGGCGCCAATACTGGTTTGGTGACCGGTTATTACGAGCCGCTGCTGCACGGCGCGCGCAAGCGCGGCGGTCCATACCAGACGCCGCTGTACAAGGTGCCTGACGACCTCGTTTCGGTGGACTTGTCCGGCGTGTATCCGGAATTGAAGAACATGCGTTTGCGGGGCAAGCTGGTGGGCAAGAAGGTGATCCCGTACGCGACCCGCGCCGACATCGAGCGCGCCACGTCCGTCACGGGCAAGGAATTGCTGTGGGTGGATGACGAAGTCGAGGCCTTCTTCCTGCAAGTGCAGGGTTCCGGGCGCGTGCAGCTGACCGATACGCAGGAAACCGTGCGCGTGGCGTACGCGGACCAGAATGGTCACCCGTACAAATCCATCGGCCGCTACCTGGTCGACAAGGGCGAGCTGACCTTGAGCCAGGCGTCCGCGCAGGGCATCAAGGCGTGGATCGCCGGCCACCCCACGCGCAAGGATGAATTATTCAACGCCAATCCGAGCTATGTCTTCTTCAAGGAAGAGCGCCTGCCCGATCCCAAAGTGGGACCGAAGGGCGCATTGGGCGTGCCGTTGACGCCGCAGCGCTCGGTGGCCATCGATTCGCGCTTCCTGCCGCTGGGTGCGCCCGTGTTCCTGTCCACCACGCAAGCCAATAGCGAGATTCCCATGCAGCGGCTGGTGATGGCGCAGGATACGGGCGGCGCCATTCGCGGCCCCATCCGGGTCGATTACTTCTTTGGTTTCGGTGCGGAAGCGGCGGAGAATGCGGGCCGCATGAAGCAGAGCGGCGCCGTGTGGGTGTTGTTGCCGAAGCAGGCGCCGGCGCGCTGAGTTTCTCGCGGCGCCGGGCGGGGATTGCGCTAACGCAAGGTTAGCGCAAGACCATGACAGGTAAATGGGTATGCGCCAGCACTTTTTGCGTTTCGCTGCCCACGAACAGCTTGTTCAAGCCTTTGCGGCCATGCGAAGCCATCAGGATGATGTCGCAATGGTAGGTTTGCGCCGCATTGACGATTTCCTCGTGCGGGCTGGGCGAGACGACGACCACGCCTTCAAAGGGCACGCCGACGGCGCGCGCCGCTTCACCGATCTTGTCGACGGCGCGTTGCGATGCCTCCTGCATCTGCTGTTCATACAGGCTGGCGTCGAGCACGATGCCGCCATCGGCCATCGGCGAGAACGGGAACGGTTGCACCACGCTGAGGGCGACCAGCTTGGCCTTGTTCAATTGAGCAAAGGCGAGGGCCGTCTCGGCCGCTTTGTCGGACAGCGGCGAGCCGTCGGTGGGAAATAAGATGGTGTTAAACATGACGTGCTCCTAGAGTGATGGAAGACAGCTTATGGATTTACCTCAATTAATTCCTTGATGTAAATCAAAACTCACAGGCTTTGGCATGAATAGTGTCGCCAAGGCAATCTTTTAGCAGTGTATGCCCGTTTATCGCTTCAGGTGCGCACGCTACGCAGCGGCGTGCCCCACACCATGGCGATCGTCAGTGCGATGCTGCCTGCCGCGATGCAGGCCAGGCCATTGCGCACGCCAAAGTGTTCCGCTACCCAGCCGGCGGCCAGCGCGCCCAGCGGCGCCGTCGCTACCGTCAGGAAGCGCATGGTTGAGGTCATGCGGCCCAGCATGGGGTCGGGTGTGACTTTCTGGCGCAAGCCCAGGTAGGGAATGAAGAACAGCATCACGCCGCAATCAAAAAAGAACATCAGCACGGCATAGGCCACGGCACTGGCCGCCGCACTGCCTAATAGTAAGGCGGGGATGGTGGGCGTCAGGGCAAAGCACACGGAGGTGGACGCCAGCCCGATCAGGATGGTGCGACCGGCGCCATAGCGGCGCGTCAATGGCTTGACGATGAAGGCGCTCAGCAGCACGCCGGCGCCACCGAGCATCTGCGTCATGCCCAGCACGCCAGGACTCATGCCCAGGTCGCGCGTGGCAAACAGCACCGTCAAGGCCATGCTGGCGTAAAACAGGAAGTGCCAGATGCCGGCGCCCCAGGCCAGCGCGCGCAGCAGCGGTTCGCGCCAGACAAACAGCAAGCCGTCGGCGATGTCGCGCAAGGCGTGCTTGTCGGACGGTGCAGGCCGCGGATCGCGCACGCTCATGGCGCGCAGATTGAAGACGGACACCAGATAGCCGCAGGCCGTGCACAGGATGGCGGCGGGCGCCGACAGGACTTGCACCAGCACGCCGGCCAGGCCGGGGCCGATCAGGCGCGAAGCCGATTCGGTGGCAGCAAATTTTGATTGCGCATCGATCAAGCCGTCGCGGCCCACCAGGAAGGTCAGGAAAACCTGTTCGGCGCCGCCGCCGACAACGAAGCCCGTGCCGATGATGAATCCCACTATATATAACCAGGGCATCGACAGCACGCCGCACCAGTAGGCGACGGCGACGCTGGCCAGCGCCAGGCCCGACATGGTTTCGCTGAACAGCATGATCGGGTGCTTGCTGCGCCGGTCCAGCAGCACGCCGACGGGCAAGCCGAAGAGGGCAAACGGCAGCGCCTGCAGGGCGACGAGCACCCCCATTTGTTCTGGCGTCGCATGTAATAACAATACCGCGCACAGGGGCAGGGCCAGCGAGGTGATCTGGGCGCCGAAGCAATTGAGGCCGTTGCTGAACCACAGGCGGCGAAAATTGACGCTGGCGGCGCTGCCGTCGCCGCGCAAATGGCGGGCGCAGTACTGGAAGAAGGAAGAGAAAATACGCTGCTCGATAAAGGTGGTCGGGCTCACAATAATAGCAGCGCACTTGTCGCGCCGCCGCTGTTAGCCGCTACAATCGTCACACCGTTCATCCAGAGGAGACACCATGCAATACGAAGACTTGATCATCGATATCCAGGACAAAGTGGCGGTCATCCGCCTGAACCGCCCGAAGGCACTCAACGCTTTGAACGACAACATGATGAATGAACTGGGCGACGCCCTGCTGAAATTCGACGCGGACGAGAATATCGGCTGCATCGTGCTCACGGGCAGCGAAAAAGCGTTTGCCGCCGGCGCCGATATTGCCGCCATGGCCGATTACACCTATCCGGACACCTTTACCCAAGGTTACATCAGCCGCAACTGGGAGCATATCTTGCGCGTGCGCAAACCCGTGGTGGGCGCCGTAGCTGGCTACGCACTTGGTGGTGGCTGTGAACTGGCCATGATGTGCGATTTCCTGATCGCCGCCGACAGCGCCAAATTCGGCCAGCCGGAAATCAAGGTTGGCGTCACGCCGGGCGCGGGTGGCACGCAGCGCTTGCCGCGCGCCATCGGCAAGGCCAAGGCCATGGATCTGCTGCTGACGGCGCGCACCATCGACGCTGCCGAGGCGGAACGCATCGGCCTGGTGTCGCGCGTGGTGCCGGCAGATAAATTAATGGAAGAAGCCCTGGCTGCCGCCAAGACCATCGCCGCCATGCCGACCTCGGTTGCCATGATGATCAAGGATTGCGTCAACCGCGCCTTTGAAACGACCCTGAGCGATGGCGTCGCCTACGAGCGCCGCTTGTTCCAGGCTGCCTTCGGCACGCCTGCACAAAAAGAAGGCATGCACGCTTTCCTGGAAAAGCGCTTGCCAAACTTCGACGGTCTTTGATATGATTCGCCTCCTCGCAAAACGACGCACACAAAACATGGTGTTGCAGAGTAAAACGGGGAGAAAAAGAAGGTTGACGAAATAGCCGAAACGCTTCATACTCTTCCTTCTTCGCAGCTGACAAACACAACGCTTTGTCAATAGCGCGAAAGTAGCACCGAATACCGTTCTTTAACAATTAACAGTCGATAAGTGTGGGCATTTGATGTAAGTGCAGCGTCAATCTTCGGATTGGCGTCTAACTTAAAATATCAAATGTTCACAAGAAATAATGAAATAGGCGCTACGCAAGTAGTGGCCTGTCAGTTTTTTGAGTGAGCAAATCTTTTGTAATGCAAAAGATTTGGATGGTAGTGATACTGTCCGACCTGTCAGAAATGACATTAAACAGAGATTAAACTGAAGAGTTTGATCCTGGCTCAGATTGAACGCTGGCGGCATGCCTTACACATGCAAGTCGAACGGCAGCACGGAGCTTGCTCTGGTGGCGAGTGGCGAACGGGTGAGTAATATATCGGAACGTACCCTAGAGTGGGGGATAACGTAGCGAAAGTTACGCTAATACCGCATACGATCTAAGGATGAAAGTGGGGGATCGCAAGACCTCATGCTCGTGGAGCGGCCGATATCTGATTAGCTAGTTGGTAGGGTAAAAGCCTACCAAGGCATCGATCAGTAGCTGGTCTGAGAGGACGACCAGCCACACTGGAACTGAGACACGGTCCAGACTCCTACGGGAGGCAGCAGTGGGGAATTTTGGACAATGGGCGAAAGCCTGATCCAGCAATGCCGCGTGAGTGAAGAAGGCCTTCGGGTTGTAAAGCTCTTTTGTCAGGGAAGAAACGGTGAAAGCTAATATCTTTTGCTAATGACGGTACCTGAAGAATAAGCACCGGCTAACTACGTGCCAGCAGCCGCGGTAATACGTAGGGTGCAAGCGTTAATCGGAATTACTGGGCGTAAAGCGTGCGCAGGCGGTTTTGTAAGTCTGATGTGAAATCCCCGGGCTCAACCTGGGAATTGCATTGGAGACTGCAAGGCTAGAATCTGGCAGAGGGGGGTAGAATTCCACGTGTAGCAGTGAAATGCGTAGATATGTGGAGGAACACCGATGGCGAAGGCAGCCCCCTGGGTCAAGATTGACGCTCATGCACGAAAGCGTGGGGAGCAAACAGGATTAGATACCCTGGTAGTCCACGCCCTAAACGATGTCTACTAGTTGTCGGGTCTTAATTGACTTGGTAACGCAGCTAACGCGTGAAGTAGACCGCCTGGGGAGTACGGTCGCAAGATTAAAACTCAAAGGAATTGACGGGGACCCGCACAAGCGGTGGATGATGTGGATTAATTCGATGCAACGCGAAAAACCTTACCTACCCTTGACATGGCTGGAATCCTTGAGAGATCAGGGAGTGCTCGAAAGAGAACCAGTACACAGGTGCTGCATGGCTGTCGTCAGCTCGTGTCGTGAGATGTTGGGTTAAGTCCCGCAACGAGCGCAACCCTTGTCATTAGTTGCTACGAAAGGGCACTCTAATGAGACTGCCGGTGACAAACCGGAGGAAGGTGGGGATGACGTCAAGTCCTCATGGCCCTTATGGGTAGGGCTTCACACGTCATACAATGGTACATACAGAGCGCCGCCAACCCGCGAGGGGGAGCTAATCGCAGAAAGTGTATCGTAGTCCGGATTGTAGTCTGCAACTCGACTGCATGAAGTTGGAATCGCTAGTAATCGCGGATCAGCATGTCGCGGTGAATACGTTCCCGGGTCTTGTACACACCGCCCGTCACACCATGGGAGCGGGTTTTACCAGAAGTAGGTAGCTTAACCGCAAGGAGGGCGCTTACCACGGTAGGATTCGTGACTGGGGTGAAGTCGTAACAAGGTAGCCGTATCGGAAGGTGCGGCTGGATCACCTCCTTTCTAGAGTTTGCACGAATCAGTAATGATTCACGCATCAAATGTTCACACTTATCGGCTGTTTAATTAAGAAGAAACAGTAGTCGTAGTAGTTCCGCGTTGGGGCTGTAGCTCAGCTGGTTAGAGCACCGTGTTGATAACGCGGGGGTCGTTGGTTCGAGTCCAACCAGCCCTACCAGTAAGACCCGAGTCGTAAAATCTCAGGGGGATTAGCTCAGCTGGGAGAGCACCTGCTTTGCAAGCAGGGGGTCGTCGGTTCGATCCCGTCATCCTCCACCAAAGTTTTACTCGAAAGTGCAAACGTAAGCCAGTAGGTTTAGGTTTGATCTTTTAGCGATCAAAGCTGTTTCGTTCTTTAACAATCTGGAAGAAGTAAAGATTATTTATTGATCGGTTTGCCGTAAAAAGCGAATCGATGGGTAATGATTGTATGTATCAACAAACAAGCAACAACGTTGTACTTTCTTATTCCTGTAACGCTCTTTCATCATGTAAATGATGAGAGGCTAACGTTATAGGGACAAGCGAATAAGTGCACATGGTGGATGCCTTGGCGATTACAGGCGATGAAGGACGTAGTAGCTTGCGATAAGCTGCGGGGAGTGAGCAAACACACTTTGATCCGCAGATTTCCGAATGGGGCAACCCACCCTTTTAGGGTATTGCATACTGAATACATAGGTATGCAAGGCGAACGCGGCGAACTGAAACATCTAAGTAGCTGCAGGAAAAGAAATCAACCGAGATTCCCAAAGTAGCGGCGAGCGAAATGGGAAGAGCCTGTACGTGATAGTCGGACCGATAACAGAATCCCCTGGAAATGGGAGCCATAGTGGGTGATAGCCCCGTATGTGAAATTGGACCGGTGATACTAAGCGTACGACAAGTAGGGCGGGACACGTGACATCCTGTCTGAATATGGGGGGACCATCCTCCAAGGCTAAATACTCGTAATCGACCGATAGTGAACCAGTACCGTGAGGGAAAGGCGAAAAGAACCCCGGAAGGGGAGTGAAATAGATCCTGAAACCGTGTGCATACAAACAGTAGGAGCGGACTTGTTCCGTGACTGCGTACCTTTTGTATAATGGGTCAGCGACTTACATTCAGTGGCAAGGTTAACCGCATAGGGAAGCCGTAGAGAAATCGAGTCCGAATAGGGCGATCAGTCGCTGGGTGTAGACCCGAAACCAAGTGATCTACTCATGGCCAGGATGAAGGTGCGGTAACACGCCCTGGAGGTCCGAACCCACTAATGTTGAAAAATTAGGGGATGAGCTGTGGGTAGGGGTGAAAGGCTAAACAAACTTGGAAATAGCTGGTTCTCTCCGAAAACTATTTAGGTAGTGCCTCAAGTATCACCATCGGGGGTAGAGCACTGTTATGGCTAGGGGGTCATTGCGACTTACCAAACCATTGCAAACTCCGAATACCGATGAGTGCGAGCTTGGGAGACAGACGTCGGGTGCTAACGTCCGGCGTCAAGAGGGAAACAACCCAGACCGCCAGCTAAGGTCCCAAAGATTGGCTAAGTGGAAAACGAAGTGGGAAGGCTAAAACAGTCAGGATGTTGGCTTAGAAGCAGCCATCATTTAAAGAAAGCGTAATAGCTCACTGATCGAGTCGTCCTGCGCGGAAGATGTAACGGGGCTAAGCCAGTCACCGAAGCTGCGGATATTGTTCTGTGATTTATCACAGATATATATGGTAGGAGAGCGTTCTGTAAGCCTGCGAAGGTGTCTTGTAAAGGATGCTGGAGGTATCAGAAGTGCGAATGCTGACATGAGTAGCGATAATGGGGGTGAAAAGCCTCCACGCCGTAAGCCCAAGGTTTCCTGTTCAACGTTCATCGGAGCAGGGTGAGTCGGCCCCTAAGGCGAGGCAGAGATGCGTAGCTGATGGGAAGCAGGTTAATATTCCTGCACCGTCGTATGATGCGATGGGGGGACGGATCGCGGAAGGTTGTCCAACTGTTGGAATAGTTGGTTTTTGGCTCATAGAAGGCACTTAGGCAAATCCGGGTGCGGAATTCAAGGGGTTGAGACGAGTGCACTTGTGCATGAAGCAATCGGAAGTGGTTCCAAGAAAAGCCTCTAAGCTTCAGTCATACGAGACCGTACCGCAAACCGACACAGGTGGGCGAGATGAGTATTCTAAGGCGCTTGAGAGAACTCGGGAGAAGGAACTCGGCAAATTGGTACCGTAACTTCGGGAAAAGGTACGCCCCGGTAGCTTGATTGGTTTACTCCATGAGGGTGAAAGGGTTGCAATAAACTGGTGGCTGCGACTGTTTAATAAAAACACAGCACTCTGCAAACACGAAAGTGGACGTATAGGGTGTGACGCCTGCCCGGTGCTGGAAGATTAAATGATGGGGTGCAAGCTCTTGATTGAAGTCCCAGTAAACGGCGGCCGTAACTATAACGGTCCTAAGGTAGCGAAATTCCTTGTCGGGTAAGTTCCGACCTGCACGAATGGCGTAACGATGGCCACACTGTCTCCTCCCGAGACTCAGCGAAGTTGAAATGTTTGTGATGATGCAATCTACCCGCGGCTAGACGGAAAGACCCCATGAACCTTTACTGTAGCTTTGCATTGGACTTTGAACCAATCTGTGTAGGATAGGTGGGAGGCTTTGAAGCGGGGACGCTAGTTCTCGTGGAGCCAACCTTGAAATACCACCCTGGTTTGTTTGAGGTTCTAACCTTGGTCCGTTATCCGGATCGGGGACAGTGCATGGTAGGCAGTTTGACTGGGGCGGTCTCCTCCTAAAGTGTAACGGAGGAGTTCGAAGGTACGCTAGATACGGTCGGACATCGTGTTGATAGTGCAATGGCATAAGCGTGCTTAACTGCGAGACTGACAAGTCGAGCAGGTACGAAAGTAGGACATAGTGATCCGGTGGTTCTGTATGGAAGGGCCATCGCTCAACGGATAAAAGGTACTCTGGGGATAACAGGCTGATTCCTCCCAAGAGTTCATATCGACGGGGGAGTTTGGCACCTCGATGTCGGCTCATCACATCCTGGGGCTGTAGCCGGTCCCAAGGGTATGGCTGTTCGCCATTTAAAGTGGTACGTGAGCTGGGTTTAAAACGTCGTGAGACAGTTTGGTCCCTATCTGCCGTGGGCGTTGGAAATTTGAAGGGGGCTGCTCCTAGTACGAGAGGACCGGAGTGGACGTATCTCTGGTGTACCGGTTGTCACGCCAGTGGCATTGCCGGGTAGCTAAATACGGAAGAGATAACCGCTGAAAGCATCTAAGCGGGAAACTTGCCTTGAGATGAGATTTCCCAGAGCCTTGAGCTCTTTGAAGGGTCGTTCGAGACCAGGACGTTGATAGGCTGGGTGTGGAAGTGCAGTAATGCATTAAGCTAACCAGTACTAATTGCCCGTACGGCTTGTCCCTATAACCTTAGCAGGTACAGAGGATAAGACGGTACAACGTTGCGTGTTTGTTGATACTACTATTCATTACCCCAATCTTTGCTTCTTCCAGATTCAGGCTTTGTCGCTCCACTGAGGACAAATGCCAGTACAAGTTATGCCTGATGACCATAGCAAGTTGGTCCCACCCCTTCCCATCCCGAACAGGACCGTGAAACAACTTTGCGCCGATGATAGTGCTGCAACCAGTGTGAAAGTAGGTTATCGTCAGGCTTGTTATTCGCAGTAGAGAAAAACCCCGCCAGCAATGGTGGGGTTTTTTTTCGTCTGGTGGTTTTAACGTTAACCCCAAGCGAAGGCTGGGGTCAGTCACTGCGTGATCGGGATGTGTCCCACTGGGGCGCATCCCCCCTGAGGGTCTGACCCCGGTATTTTGCCGTTGGGTTAAACGACCGAGGGGGGGGGGCTCACCCCGGCTGTTGCTGGGTTTTATCGACTCACGTCTTCCCAGCTCACGCCAAACTTCGTCAGGTATTTTTTCAGCCTGTCGGCGTCATTCGGCTTGGCTTTCGCCGCACGCGAGACGGCATACAGCGTGCGGCCCGCATCGGACAGGCTGTTCGATTGGCGGCACACCTGGATTACAGCCTGCAACTGCAGCGTATCGAACAGGTCGAGTTGTGAAGCCGCCTGCTCTCCCATGATCCCTGTCAGGTCCACTTCCGCCCTATCGCTGCGCCCACCATGATATCGCCACATCCGCTGCAGGCGCTTGATCTCTTCGTCGACGACACTATCCGTGATGCGCCCCGCCTCCGATAGCGTGGCCAGGCGCGTAACGGCGGCAGACAGGTCGCGGAAATTGCCTTTCCATGCCGAGGTGGGCAAGGTGGCGAAGCGCATGAAGCGTTCGCGCGCCTCCTTGTTGAAGCGGACTCTTTCGCCTGTTTCGGCGCTGTATTGTGCCAGCAAGTATTCCAGATTCGGCTCGATGTCTTCCGGCCGCTGCGCCAGGCCCGGTAATTCGTAGGTCCACAGGTTGATGCGCGCATACAGGTCTTCGCGGAAGCGGCCGGCGGCCACCTCTTCACCCAGGTCGCGGTTGGTGCCGGCGATCAGCTGGAAGTCGCTTTGCACTTCCGTATCGGCACCGACGGGGAAAAAGCGCTTTTCTTCGATGGCTTTCAGCAGCATCGCCTGCTCGTCGAGTCCCAGCTCACCGATTTCATCGAGAAACAGCAAGCCCTTGTGCGCGCTGCGCAGCAATCCGGGCCGATCCGCTCCCGCGCCCGTGAAGGCGCCCTTGATATGGCCGAACAGGGTGGAAGCGGCGCCATCGCCATGCAGGGTGGCGCAATTGAGGTCGATGAATTTTCCGTCGATCTGGTGGCGCGATTTTTTCAGCTCATACACGCGGCGCGCGAGAAAGGATTTGCCGGCACCGGTCGGCCCCATCAGCAGCATGGGGGCTTTCGATTTGATGGCGACGCGCTCGATTTCCTCGATCATGCCGTTGAACTTCGCATTGCGCGTGGCGATGCCGGACTTCAGGAAGGCCACGCCTTCGGCCTGTTCGCGCGTAAAACGCTGGGCGATCTGGTCGTAGCGCGACAGATCGAGGTCGATCAATGCGTAGCTGCCGGGATTGCCGACGGCCTGGCGCCTGGGCGGCGACGTTTGCACGAGACGGCCAGGAAAATAGCGTGCTTCCGTCATCAGGAACATGCAGATCTGCACCACGTGGCTGCCGGTGGTGATGTGGATCCAATAGTCTTCCTTGTCCGGATCGAATGGGTAGTTGTTGGCAAAATCGTAGAGGGCGCCGTACACGTTCTCAAAGTCCCAGGCATCGCTGATCGGTAGTTCGTGGGCGATCAGCCTGGTTTCAGGCGAGACGCTGGCGATATCCTGCGATACCTGGCGTACCAGATTGTCGAACTGGCTGCCCGCGTACAGCAGTTCGAAGCGGTCGATGATCTTGTCCTCATGCTGGGTCAGGGCGATGCTGGGGCGCCACTTTTCCCAGCGTGCCGCTCCCCTGCCATTGTCGAGCTGCGTGCCGAGAAAGCCGATGACGACGGTGCGTTTTGCTTGCATAAATTGGATAAATATTTATCTTAAAAGATAATTATAGTTTAGATTCTAATGCGCAGGAACTTGCTCGGCAGAACATGCATTCAAATATTGTTTAATTAAATCAATGGTTTATAGGTATCTTGGGTGAAATATTGAAAGCTGGCACAGCGCTTGCGTTAGAGAGTGTAGCAACGAGATGAAAGTAGAGAGCAGGGAGGAACGAAAATGGCCAATACCGACCTCCACAGCCGATACGTCGGCAGACGTTTTACCAAGCCTTGTCATCACCCCTATAAAATAGAAGAAAAGAAGCAGATGAAAAACGAAGAATACGAAGTCCTGCATACCGAAGGCAGCCGTCCCGTCAAAATGTGGACCCGTGGCGTGCCCGTCGAAGAAGCGGCCAAAAAACAATTGCGCAACACGGCGACCCTGCCGTTCATTTACAAGCATATCGCCGTCATGCCCGACGTCCACCTGGGTAAAGGTTCGACCATCGGCAGCGTGATTCCCACCCTGGGTGCGGTGATTCCGGCGGCCGTCGGCGTGGATATCGGATGCGGCATGATGGCGGCGAAAACCACGCTGACGGCCAGCGACTTGCCTGATAACCTGGGACCACTGCGCAGCGCCATCGAACGCGCCATTCCGCACGGGATGTCGCCGAAGACGCGCGGCCACCGCGGCCGTGACGAGGGTTCCTGGCATACCCCGCCTTCGGTGGTCGATGCGGCCTGGCTGCAGCTGAAGGACGAGTTCGATGCCATCTGCCTGAAAACGCCGAAGCTGAAAAATACGAATCACTACCGCCACCTGGGAACTTTGGGCAGCGGTAACCACTTCATCGAAGTGTGCCTCGACGAGCAGGGCTCTGTGTGGTTCATGCTGCATTCCGGCTCGCGCGGCGTGGGCAATGCCATCGGCACGCATTTCATCGAACTGGCCAAGCAGGATATGCGCACGCACTTCATCAACCTGCCCGACCAGGACCTGGCTTACCTGGCCGAAGGTACGCAGCATTATGACGATTACGTGGAAGCGGTGGGCTGGGCGCAGCGTTTTGCGCGCAACAACCGCGAAGTGATGATGATGAACCTGATCGCGGCCGTGCGCACGGTCATCCATAAGCCGTTCCAGACGCATGTGGAGGCCGTCAACTGCCACCACAACTATGTGCAGAAGGAACACCACTTCGGCAAGGACGTGCTGGTCACGCGCAAGGGTGCCGTGTCGGCCCGCGCCGGCGAGCTGGGGATCATTCCCGGCTCCATGGGCGCGAAGAGTTTTATCGTGCGCGGCAAGGGCAATGCGGAGAGTTTCCATAGCTGCAGCCACGGTGCCGGACGCACGATGAGTCGCACGGAAGCGAAGCGGCGCTTCAACCTGACCGACCAGATCCGCGCCACCGAGGGCGTGGAATGCCGCAAGGATGAAAATGTGATCGATGAGATTCCGATGGCCTACAAGGATATCGACGCGGTGATGCTGGCACAGCGCGAACTGGTCGATGTGGTGCATATCCTGAAGCAGGTCGTGTGCGTCAAAGGTTAACAGAGAGAAAGCAGAGATGATAGAAATTGATGGAGCGCAAGGCGAAGGCGGCGGACAGATTTTGCGCTCGGCGCTGAGTTTGTCGATGATCACGGGGCAGCCGTTCCGGCTGATTAACATCCGCGCGGGACGGGACAAGCCCGGCTTGCTGCGCCAGCATCTGCTGGCCGTGCAGGCGGCAGCCGCCATTTGCGGGGCGCGCACGACGCCGGTGGCGCTGCGCGCAACGAGCCTGGAATTTATGCCTGGTCCCATACGTAGCGGTGATTACCGCTTTGCCATCGGCAGCGCCGGCAGTTGCACCCTGGTATTGCAAACCCTGCTGCCGGCCCTGCTGCATGCGGATGGGCCGTCGACCGTGCGCATCAGTGGCGGCACGCACAATGCCATGGCGCCGCCCGTGCATTTCCTGCAGCGCGCGTATGGCCGCATCCTGGAACAAATGGGCGCCGACGTGGAGATGACGCAACAGCGCTATGGTTTTCATCCCGCGGGCGGCGGCGAGGTGCTGGCCACCGTGCAACCGTGCCAGCGCTTGCGGCCCATTTCGCTGCTGCAGCGCGGCGAACGCAAGGCCGGGTATGCGGAAAGCGTGGTGGCGGGCGTGCATGTGAACGTGGCGCAACGCGAGCTCGAGCGTGTCGCCGACGGCATGGGCTGGAGCGGCAAGCAGCTGCGCCTCGTCGGCTTGCCGGCGGAGCAGGGACCGGGCAACGTCCTGTTGCTGACCTTGGAACATGAGCACGTCACGGAAGTATTTACCTCGTTCGGCGAAAAGTCCTTGCTGGCCGAAACGGTGGCCAAGCGCCTGTTGAACGAGGTGCGTGCCTATCTCAAGACGGACGCGGCAGTCGGCGAGCACCTGGCCGACCAGCTCTTGCTGCCCATGGCGCTGGCCGGTGGCGGTAGCTTCAGTTGCAACAAGGTCTCGCAACATGCGCTGACGAATGCTGAAGTGATTGCCCGATTTTTGCCCGTGCGTATCACTTTCGAGCCGCAGGAGCGGGGCAGCATCTGCACGGTGGCCGCCGCCTGACCCTCGTGGTGACACAGCTACCTGTTGCAGCTGTTCCAAATTGATACATGGGCGGTCGGATGTGGGGCATGTACGCATGGCATGGCATTTGCTCTTCTTGGATATTCACTAAAAAAACCAAGGAGACCAGCATGACCTATTCCATCCGTACCCTGCTCGGCGTGGCAGCCGCCGGCGCCGTGGCCCTCACTTCCCTGCTGACCTTGCCGCAGGCCTATGCGCACGGCAATGTCACGCCGCAAGGCGTCGACACCACGGGCTTGCCCAAGGTGGGCGACAAGTGGCTCGAACAAAACCCGTATCGGGGCAACAAGCTGGCCTTGACGGTGGGCACCTCGGCCTACAACCAGAATTGCGCCCGCTGCCACGGCATCGAAGCCATCTCGGGCGGCATCGCGCCGGACTTGCGCCAGCTCGACCGCGATTGCTTCGGCATCAAAAATGAGACAAAGAAACAGGCCTGCTACAAGGAAACGGACAATTATTTCCTGACGACTATTCGCCACGGTAAAGTACGCAATGGCGCCGTGTACATGCCGCCGTTCGAAGGCGTCTTCAACCAGGAAGCCATGTGGGCCATCAAGACCTACCTGGAAACCCGCCGCGAATCTAATTAGGTCGAATTGATAACGAAGGAGTCCCATGCGTTCATTTCAACTTCCGGGCGCGCGCGCGATGCTTTCGCTCGCCTGCCTGGCGCTGTGCGCAGCCGCGCCAGCGCGCGCCGACTGGCAGAAAGTGCAGCAGTCGGGCAGCCTGAAAGTGGCGGTGTATAACGAGTTTGCGCCGTTTTCCGACAAGGGAACGGGCATCGATATCGACATTGCCGAAGCGCTGGCGAAAAAGCTGGGCTTGAAACTGAGCTTGCTGCCCTTTCCCGCCGGTGAAAACCTGAACGACGATTTGCGCAATATGGTGTGGAAGGGGCATTACCTCGGCTATGGTCCCGCCGACGTGATGCTGCATGTGCCGGTCGACAAGAAGTTGATGGCGGACAACGACAAGGTGGAAATCTTTGCGCCGTATTACGTGGAAACGGTGCGCCTGGTACGCAGTGCGCAAGCCGTGCCGCAATTCGATGGCGTCGCTTCGCTGGCCGGCAAGCGTATCGGCGTGGAAAAGGTATCGATCGCCGCCATGCTGATGCTGGGCGAAGACAATGGCAAGTACCGCGACGACGTGCGCATCTTCGACACGGCGGCCGAAGCCTTGCAGCAATTGCAGGCGGGCAAGCTCGACGCCGTGCTGGCGAATCGTTCGGAAATCGAGTCGGTGCTGAAAAGCGATCCCGCTTTTCCCTTGAGCGAAGTGGCGTTCGCCCGCTTGCCGCGTGCCGGCTGGGCCGTGGGCCTGGCCGTCAGCCGCCAGCAACTCGACGTGGGCAAGTTGCTGCAGGCAGCCATGAACGAGATGGCGGCCAGCGGCGAATTGAAAGCCATCTTTGAGAAATATGGGGTGAAGGAAGCGCGGCCGTAATAGGCCATGTTGAATGACACTAAAGCCCGCGCATCGGAAGAGGCGCGGGCTTTTTCTTTTTAGAAATTATATTGGGCGCTCACGCCTAACAACCAATTACGTCCCGGCGCCGCTTCATAGTAGCGCTTGTTGCTGTCGCCGACGATGACGGAGCCCACGTAGGTCTTGTCGAAAAGATTGTTCAGGCGGGCAAATTCCTTGAAGCGCCAGTTCCCTACGTTTTGCCTGGCGTTGAAGCGCGCATTGAACACCGTGTAGCCGGGCGCCGGCTTTTCGCTGTTGCTGTCTTCCGCGTAGACTTGGTTGCTGGCCACGCTTTCCAGTGCTGCGCCGAAACGGTCGAGCGTGTCTTTCCAGGCCAGTTCCGCGAACAGGTTGGCGCTGGGCACGCCCGGCAAACGGCTGCCTTCGCGCACGCTGCCAAAGGCCTGGTCGTACACAGCGTGCAGGCTGGTGAGCGCCACTTTTGCCGTGAAGCCATACGGCAGGTTCGAATCCAGCGACACTTCCATACCCTGGCGCAAGGTTTTACCCGCATTGCGATAGCTGGTGCGCCCGCCGCTGGACTTGTCGACCACCAGTTCGTCGTTGGTCTTGATCTGGAACACGGCCGCGTTCACCTGCGTGTTGTTGCTGATCCTGGCCTTGACGCCCGCTTCCAGGTTGGTGCTGGTGGCCGGTTTCAGTTGGTAATTGAAGCCGCCGCCCAAGCCCGAGTAAAACAGTTCATTCAAGGTAGGTGCTTCGAAGCCGCGCGCGGCGCTGGCGTAGACGTTGACGTTCGGCGTCAGTTTATACAGCAGACCCAGCACCGGTGTCGTGTGGCTGAACGTGAGGTTGCCGCTGTCGTCGCCATTGCTGAGGAAGTGGTCGTTGACCGCCACTTTCATCTTGCTGTAGCGCACACCTGCGCTCAGCAGCCATGGCCCGCTTTGCCATTCCATCTGGAGATACGGGTCGAGGCTGGAGACGACATCCTGCTCGTCGCGGCGCAGCTTGCCTTTTACGCCAAAGCTATTGCCAATGTAATTTTCATAGCCGGTGCGGTCATCGCTGGAGCGGCCGTAATCGATGCCGATGGTGGTGCTCAGCTTGCCGCCGGCCAGCTGGTTCACGTGCAGCCAGTTGGTATCGATGCCATAGAACTGACGCTGGAAGTCGACCACGCCGCCCGAGTGTGAGGGCGACTTCTGGAAATCGATGTTGAAAGCCTGGTACTGGATCACATCGCGGTTGCCGCCATACACCATCACATGCAGGCGGTCGTCGCCAAACGCTTGTTCATAGGTGGCGCCGATTTGCTGGTGGTCGATGCTCTTGCGCGTGTTGTAGCGTTCTGCAAAGCTGCGTTTTGGAATCTGGTCGTCTTTAGGATCGATTTCACCTGCGCGCGGGTTTGCTGCAAACGTGGCCCAGGTGGCGCCCAGCGGATCTTGCGTGTTGCCCTGGTGCAGGCTGTTGGCGACGATCGTCAGCTTGCTGTCCGCATTGGGCTTGACGGTGATCTTGCCGAACGCCTGTTCGCGCGTGGCGGCGCTGTGGTCGCGGAAGCCGTCCGTGCGGAAGCGCGAACCGTCGAGTACGTAGCCGATGCCGCCTGCCTGGCCTTGTGCCGTCAGGTCCACCTTGCTGGTGCCGAAACTGCCGCCCGTTACATTCAATTCGACGGACGGGGGATTCTGCCCATCCCTGGAAAACAGCTGGATCACGCCGCCAGAATGGTTGCCATAGATGGCAGAAAACGGTCCGCGCAGCACTTCGATGCGCTCGGCCGTATCGAGGTTGAAGGTAGCGGCCTGGCCCTGGCCGTCGGGCATGCTGGCGGGAATGCCATCGCTGATCAGTTTGACGCCGCGTACGCCGAAGGCCGAGCGGGCGCCGAAGCCGCGCGACGAGATCTGCAAGTCTTGCGCGTAATTCTGGCGGTTCTGCACAACCAGGCCCGGCACGGCGGCCAGCGCCTCGGACGCGTTGACGCGGATCTGGCCATCCTGGATGCGGGCGCTGTCGACCACGTCGATCGATGCCGGCACTTCCTGGCTGGGGTGGGCGATGCGGCTGCCGCTGACGACCACCGTATCCATGAGTTGCCCGTTGGCCAGGTTAGCTGCCTCGGCGGCGAAAACGTGGGGGGCGAGGGTGGCGCTGCCGGCGACAAACAGGCTGGCAATGGTGTTCAAGCGGAAACGATGCTGCATGCGGGTTCTCCAATGTGAATAAAAGCCTGCTTGAGCGCGTGAGCGGCGCAGGTCTGCATAGGTGTATCAAGCAATATGCCTGCCATGTCTCCATTGGTGGGCTGAAATTATACGCGTGTCAGTGGCACGGCGTTTGCATGCAGAAATGCTCAGAGGCGCCGATACCGCGCGCTTTTCCCGTGTTTTTCCATTGAAAAGGTGATTATGCCCAACTTCTTCTCACGCTTGCGCCAGGTGTGCTGGCTGCTGCCTGTACTCGCCAGCAGCGCCCTCCAGGCCGCTCCTTTTGCCTATGTTCCCAATGAAAAATCGGGCACCCTGAGCGTGATCGACACGGCGACCGACCAGGTGGTGCGCCAGATCGCGGCAGGCAAGCGGCCGCGTGGCATCGCCGCCGACCCCACCGGGCGGCAATTGTTTGTCACCGATGCCGCCAGCAGCGCCTTGTTGCTGATCGATAACGCGACCGGCACGCCCGTGCGCACGGTGGCGCTGGGCAAGTCGCCCGAAGGCGTCAGCGCTACGCAGGACGGTCGTTACGTGGCCGTGGCCGTCGAGGAAAACAATAGCGTGAGCTTGCTCGATGGTCAGACGGGCGTCTTGCTCGCCGACATCAAGGTGCAGGGACGCAATCCGGAACATGCCGTGTTCAGCCCGGACGGGCGCTGGCTGCTGGTCAGTGCGGAAGAGGCCGAGCAAGTCGATGTCATTGATGTGGCGCAACGCCGCCAGGTGGCTTCCATCGCCGTGGGCCTGCGTCCGCGTGGCATCGGTTTCAGTCCGGACTCCGGCCGCGCCTACGTGGCGTGCGAACTGGTCAACGCCGTGTATGTGATCGACATGGCCGCGCGCAAGGCGATTGCCACCATTCCAGCGGGCAAGAATGCCAACGGCATCGCCGTCCATCCTGGCGGCAAGCAGGTGTATGTCTCGAACGGTACGGACGGCACGGTGATGGTGATCGATACGGCCAGCCACCAGGTCACGGCCACCATTGCCGTCGGCAAGCGCCCGTGGAACATGGCCATCACGCCCGATGGCAGCAAGCTGTACGTGGCCAATGGCCGCTCGAACAGCGTTTCCGTCATCGATACGGCCAGCGCGCGCAAGGTGGCCGATATTGCCGTGGGCGAATTGCCATGGGGCGTGGTGATACGGTAGTGGTACAGGAGTAGGTGTTCCAGTCTGGTACACCTGTTCCATTGTGCAGCGGCGCAGGGGGCGCGATGCGGGCTGGCGTCCAGGCTGGCACGGATCGGAACAGGGGCCGCGCCGCTTGTTCAAAACGCCAACAGAGCCGCGCCCTCCGCTCAAGCCCGGGGCGTGCGCTGAAAAGCGCGCCGGGTTTGACGCCACGCCCTTGCAACAGGGGGAAAAGCGGCTAAGTTTGTAGTGGGATGGTGAGCTGGCACGGCATTTGCGGAAGACTCCGTGTACTCACCCCATCTGTACCAGGACGTTTGATTTTAATTAAAGCAATTCCATTCTAATTAACCCGATAGAGGACGACATGAATCTCGCAGACATCAGCAAACTGGGCGTAGCCAATCCCTTCAAACAACGCTATGACAATTACATCGGCGGTCAGTTCGTTGCACCAGTAAAAGGTGAATACTTTCCTAACATCACGCCCATCACGGGCTTGCCGTTTTGCGAAATCGCCCGTTCCACGGCGGAAGACGTCGAGCTGGCGCTGGACGCCGCGCATGCCGCCAAGGATGCCTGGGGCAAGACTTCACCCGCCGAGCGCGCCAATATCCTGAATCGCATCGCCGACCGCATCGAACAGAACCTGAGCCTGATCGCCACGGCGGAAACCATCGACAACGGCAAGCCGATCCGTGAAACGATGAATGCCGACATTCCGCTGGCCATCGACCATTTCCGTTACTTCGCCGGCTGCATCCGCGCGCAGGAAGGTTCCGTCGCGCAAATCGATGCGGAAACCTATGCCTATCACTACCATGAGCCGCTGGGCGTCGTGGGCCAGATCATCCCGTGGAATTTCCCAATTCTGATGGCCGTGTGGAAACTGGCGCCAGCCCTGGCCGCCGGCAATTGCGTGGTGCTCAAACCGGCCGAGCAAACCCCGGCGTCCATCATGGTGTTGATCGAACTGATCGGCGACTTGCTGCCACCGGGCGTGCTGAACATCATCAACGGTTTCGGCCTGGAAGCGGGCAAGCCGCTGGCGTCGAGCAAGCGCATCGCCAAGATCGCCTTCACGGGTGAAACGGGCACGGGCCGCTTGATCATGGGTTATGCGGCGCAAAACCTGATTCCCGTCACCCTGGAGCTGGGCGGCAAGTCGCCGAACATCTTCTTTGAAGATGTGATGGATGCCGATGATGATTATTTCGACAAGTGCCTGGAAGGCTTCACCATGTTTGCGCTGAATCAAGGCGAGGTGTGCACTTGCCCATCGCGCGTGCTGATCCAGGAATCGATTTACGAGAAATTCATCGAACGGGCCTTGAAGCGCGTGGCCGCCATCAAGCAGGGCAACCCGCTCGACTCGTCCACCATGATCGGCGCCCAGGCGTCGCAGGAGCAGCTGGAAAAAATCCTGTCCTACCTCGACATCGGCCGCCAGGAAGGCGCCGAAGTGCTGGCCGGCGGTGAGCGCCATACGCAGGCAGGCGACCTGGAGGGCGGCTACTACGTGCGTCCGACGGTGTTCAAGGGCAATAACAAGATGCGCATCTTCCAGGAAGAGATTTTCGGGCCTGTCGTCTCCGTCACCACCTTCAAGGATGAGGCCGAAGCGCTGGCGATTGCCAACGATACCTTGTACGGCCTGGGTGCAGGCTTGTGGACGCGTGACGGTTCGCGCGCCTTCCGCATGGGACGCGCCATCCAGGCGGGCCGCGTGTGGACCAATTGCTACCACCTGTATCCAGCCCACGCCGCATTCGGTGGCTACAAGCAATCGGGTATCGGCCGCGAAAACCACAAGATGATGCTCGACCACTACCAGCAAACGAAGAACTTGCTGGTGAGCTATAGCCCGAAAGCCCTGGGCTTCTTCTAAACCGGCAACAGGCGCCGCGCCCTTAGCCGGGGGCGGCGCGCAGAAAGGGATGCCATGAGTGCAGCAATTGCCCGGGTGGTCGCCACCGATGCGGCGCTGGAAATGATGGACAAGTTGCGCCAGCGTCACGGCCCGCTGATGTTTTTCCAGTCGGGCGGCTGCTGCGACGGCAGCGCGCCCATGTGCTATGCGCTGGGCGAGTTCGATGTCAGCGATACCGATATCTATCTCGGCAACTTGAATGGCACACCGTTTTACATGGGACTCGAGCAATTCGAGTACTGGGAGCATACCCAGTTGATTATCGATGTGGTCGATGGCAATGGCGGCATGTTTTCACTCGACAACGGCACGGGCAAGCGCTTCCTGACGCGCTCGCGCCTGTTCACCGATGAAGAGTGCGCGCTGTTGCATGCCCAGCCGCATGAGCACCGCAAGACCTGATACACACATACTAATAAAACAGAGGGAGATGATTGTGCAGAAAAAAATCATGGGGATCGTCGTCGGTTTGGGGTTGGCATCCTTGGCCTCGTTGGCCCAGGCGGCCGACGTGGGCAATGTCACCAATGCCATGCTCGACAACACGGCGAAGAATCCAGCCAGCGTGCTGTCGTTTGGCATGGGCACGCAGGGGCAGCGCTATTCGCCGTTGACGCAAATCAATGACAAGACCGTGGCCAAGCTGGTGCCGGCCTGGTCGTTCTCGTTTGGCGGCGAAAAACAGCGGGGCCAGGAATCGCAGCCGCTGATTCATAACGGCAAGATGTTCGTCACGGCATCGTACTCGCGCATCTTTGCCGTCGACTTGAAAACGGGCGCCAAGCTGTGGAAGTATGAGCATCGCTTGCCGGACGGCATCATGCCGTGCTGCGACGTGGTCAACCGCGGTGCCGCCCTGTATGGCAACCTGGTGATTTTTGGCACGCTCGACGCCTACTTGGTGGCGCTGGACCAGAACACGGGCAAGATCGTCTGGAAGGAAAAGGTCGACGATTATGCGGCCGGCTACTCGATGACGGCCGCGCCGCTGATCGCCGAAGGCTTGCTGCTGACGGGTGTGTCGGGCGGCGAATTCGGCATCGTCGGCCGGGTCGAAGCGCGCAACCCGATGACGGGCGACCTCGTGTGGAGCCGTCCGACGGTAGAGGGCCATATGGGCCACCGCTACGACAAGGATGGCAAGGCCATCGACAACGGCATCTCGGGAACGGTGAACAAAACCTGGCCGGGCGACCTGTGGAAAACGGGCGGCGCCTCGACCTGGATGGGCGGCACCTACGATCCGCAAACCAAGCTGGCCTATTTCGGCACCGGCAACCCGGCGCCATGGAACAGCCATTTGCGTCCCGGCGACAACCTGTATTCCTCGTCCACCGTGGCGCTGGACGTCAAGACGGGCCAGATCAAATGGGCGTATCAAAACACGCCCAACGATGCCTGGGATTTCGATGGCGCCAACGAGTTCGTCACCTTCGACATGGATGGCAAGCGCTACGGCGGCAAGGCCGACCGCAACGGTTTCTTCTATGTCATCGATGCCACCAACGGCAAGCTGCAGAACGCCTTTCCGTTTGTGAAGAAAATCACCTGGGCCAGCAGCATCGACCTGAAAACGGGACGGCCGAACTACATCGCCGCCGGCCGCCCAGGCGACCCGACCAAGGGAGAGGAGGGCAAGAAAGGCACGACCGTGTTTGCCGCGCCCGCTTTCCTCGGTGCAAAAAACCAGATGCCGATGGCCTACTCGCCGCAAACCAAGCTGTTCTACGTTCCCGCCAACGAATGGGGCATGGACATCTGGAACGAGCCGATCAGCTACAAGAAGGGTGGCGCTTTCCTCGGTGCCGGTTTTACCATCAAACCCTTGTTTGACGACTACATCGGCGCCATGCGCGCCATTGATCCGAAGACGGGCAAGATCGTCTGGGAAATCAAGAACAACGCGCCGCTGTGGGGCGGCGTGATGAGCACGGCCGGCAATCTGGTGTTCTATGGCACGCCGGAAGGCTACCTGAAAGCCGTCGACGCGAAGACGGGCAAGGAACTGTGGAAATTCCAGACGGGTTCCGGCGTCGTGGCGCCGCCCGTCACCTGGCAGGATGGCGATACGCAATATGTGGCCGTCGTATCTGGCTGGGGTGGCGCGGTACCGCTGTGGGGTGGCGAAGTGGCCAAGAAGGTCAACTTCCTGGAGCAGGGCGGTTCCGTGTGGGTCTTCAAACTGGCATCGAAGTAACGGGGTGAAACGCCCGGGCCATTCGGACGGGTGTCTCCCTGTCCGCCGGGCGCTTTCTTTTTGCTGACGGCCCAGGCCGTCAGTTTTTTGTTTACCAGTCTCTCCACTATGCATACTTGCGGTCAAAAAATGAACACTATCTGTGGCAATTGATCCGCTGCTGCACACGTTAACGACGCTTTTTCTCTTTCTCCCTCTGAGCAGTGCTGGGCACGCTTATTGCCAAAGCTTGAGGTACATCAATCACTGGTGTGCACACTAAAAACAGAGAAGAAAGAGGAGACGCAATGAACACATTGAGCAAGCTGGGGAGCCTGGGTGTCATGACAATCGCAGCGATGGGGCAGGCACAAGCCGTCGATATCAAGGCGGGAGACTGGACCGTGTCGGTGGGCGGCATCGTCAACGCCTATTACACGCAAGTGTCGTGTTCGGGCGATGCGGTGGGCGGGCTGGCGCTGGGTGGCCAGGCGCTCGGTTGCGGCGGCGAGAAGGACCGCACCACGATCGGCAATGGCTTGCTGCCGAATGGCTTGATTACCTCGGCAAGCTCGCGGTTGGGCGAGTACGACGTGAAAGCCTTGATCGGCATCTATAACTCGACGGCCACCGACAGCGCCATCAGCCAGAACAGCGTGGTCGATGTGCGCCAGGCCTTCTTCACGTTCGGCAATGCGGAAATGGGCACCTTCAAGCTGGGCCGCGACTACGGCATCTTCGGCGCGAATGCGATCCTGTCCGACATGACCTTGTTGGGTTCGGGTGCACCCGTGCAAGCGACGCAGCGGGGCCGGGTGACCCTGGGCCATATCGGCGCCGGCTACACCTATCTGGGAAACTATGGCCAGATCATGTACAGCTCGCCGAAGTCCGGCGGCTTTGGCGTCGATGTGGCGCTGGTCAGCCCCGTCTCCGATACGCCCATCGTGGCAGGCTCGACCTATTCCTCGAAGTCGAGTCCGCAAGTGCAGGCACAAGTGACGTATGCGCAGGAAGGCTTGAAAGCCTGGCTGGGCGTGAAGTCGCAAAAATTCACCTCGAAAACGCCAGGTGTCGATGACCTGACCATGCGCGGCGTGGAAGTGGGCGGCTCGTACCAGATGGGCCCGGCCGGCGTGCTGGTCAACTTCCAGGGCGGCAAAGGATTGGGGATACTCTCCGATGCGGACCAGGGCGATACCAAGTCGAAGAACTGGCTGCTGCAAGGCACGTATAAAACGACGGAGAAGCTGAAGCTGGGCTTGTCCTACGGCATCAGCAAGAACGACGACAACACGGCCGGCACGGGCGGCTTGAAGTCGAACGCCAACCTGACCCTGGGCGCGTACTACTCGCTCAACAGCGCGATCACCCTGGTGGGCGAACTGGGCCAGACGCGCTCGAAAGGCTTTACGGGCGGCGAAGCGAAGATGAATGGCGTGTCGCTGGGCGGCATTATTTTCTTCTAATTAATGAACGCGGCGCCTTGCGACAGGGCGCCGCACGGAGCACAGTGCATGCGGATAATGCGGTTGTTCATCGGATGCTGGCTATTTTTGTTCATTCTGGGACAGGCGTGGGCGGGTGTACTCACCAAGGCCGAGCTGGCACGGCGTTTTCCTGCTCCCATCGTCGTCGGCGACAAGGAGGCCGATTTGCCCGTCTGGCCCTTGTTCCGGCAAAACGCCACGGCCACCGAACTGGTCGGCTATGCGTTTGAATCGGTGGACCTGGCCCCGATTCCCGGCTTTTCCGGCGTACCCGTCAATCTGCTGATCGCCATCGATCCGAAAGGCAGTTTTCTCGACGTATCCGTGCTGTCGCACCACGAACCCGTGTTTCTCGACGGCCTAGGTGAAGCGCCGTTGTTCCAGTTCGTCAAACAGTACCAGGGCTTGTCGCTGAAACAGAATATCGCCATCGATGCCAAGACGAAACGCGCACCGGATGCGACGCACGCCGATATCGACGGCGTGTCGAAGGCCACGGCCTCCGTGCGCATCATCAACCAGAGCGTGCTGGCGTCAGCCTTGAAAGTATCGCGCAAAAAACTCGGCTTCGCGCAAGGGCGCGACCCCGACCAGATCGCCCGCATCCGCATGGACGTGTTTGAGAAACTCGGCGTGGCGCAGATGCTCGAACAGGGCTTGATTCAGCATGTACGCCTGAGCAACAAGGACGTGGAAACCCTGTTTGCCGGCAGTCCCGGCGCCGGACTCGATGTGGAAGCCGCGCGCGCGCCGGACGGCGTGTTCATCGACCTGTACCTGGCGTATGTCTCCGTGCCCACGGTGGGACGCAATCTATTGACGGAGCGCAGCTGGAACAAGCTGCGCAACCGGCTCGACGAGGGCGACCACGCCATCCTCGTCATGTCGCGCGGGCGCTACAGCGTGCTGGGCGACGATTTCGTGCGCGGCACCGTGCCGGACAGGCTGTTGCTGAAGCAGGATGGCTTGCCCATCGACATGCGCGACCTGGACCTGGAATTGCGCTTGTCGGAGGGGGCAGCGTTGCCGACAGAAAATATCGCCGTGTTTCGCATCATCAGCCAGGCGGGGCTCGATGCGGCCAGCCCGCTGGCATTTTCTCTCCCCATCACGCGCAACAAGGGCATCGTGTATCCGGAACGCATCGCTCGCAACGTGGATTTCAGCTACCGCCTGCCTGCTGATTTTTATAGCGCACCGCAAGGCGACGATGCCACATGGCGCGGCACGTGGAAGAACCGCAAGGCTGAGTTGCTGCTCTTGCTGGCCGGGATGGCGCTGCTGGCCGGCGCATTGACTTGGCAGAAACGCCTGGTGCGCGATGGCCGGCAATTTACCTGGTTCCGCAACCTGTTCCTGGTGTTTACCATCGCTTTCATCGGCTACTACGCGCAGGGGCAGTTATCGATTGTCAATATCACGGGTGTCATCCAGGCCCTGCTGGCGGGGCGCAGCCTGGGCTTTTTCCTGTTCGATCCGATGACGGTGATCCTGTGGGCTTTCGTGCTGCTCAGTCTGTTTATCTGGGGGCGCGGCACGTTTTGCGGCTGGCTGTGTCCGTTTGGCGCGCTGCAGGAATTCACGGGCAAGCTGGGCCAGTGGCTGCGCTTGCCGCAGTGGAAGATCAAGCCGCGCCTCGACGGGCGCTTGAAATGGATCAAGTATGGCTTGCTGGCGGCCATTCTTGGCAGCAGCATGTTTTCCAGCCAGATCACGGACAAGCTGGTGGAGCTGGAGCCGTTCAAGACGGCCATTACCCTGAACTTCGTGCGCGCCTGGCCCTTCGTCGCCTATGCCGTGGGCTTGCTGCTGCTTAGCAGTGTTTCCTACAAATTCTTTTGCCGCTATCTATGCCCGTTTGGCGCGGCGCTGGCGCTGCTGGGGCGCTTTCGCTTGTTCAACTGGATTCCCCGCCGCAAGCAATGCGGCACGCCTTGCCAGACTTGCCGCCACCGTTGCGAGTATCACGCCATCGCGCCCAGCGGGAAGGTCGATTACGGTGAGTGTTTCCAGTGCATGGATTGCGTGGTGATTTACGCCAGCGATGAAAAATGCGCACCCTTGATGCTGGAAATCAAGCGTGCCCGTACCATTCCCATCGTCCGGGCCACGGCAGAGGAGAGCAGCAATGCAGCGTAGAACCTTTATTTCCGCAGCGATCGGCAGCGTGGCCGGCATGGCGGGCTTGTCCTTGCCTGGCAGCATGGCGCGCGGCACGGCCACGGCGTCCGGCGTGCGGCCTTATCAAGGCGCCGCGTTGGCGTTTGGCACGACGATCACCGTCACCGTGTTGCACCACGATCAGCACCAGGCCGAACTGGCGATTGAAGACGCCTTGCATGCGGCCAGGAATATCGACCGCCTGATGAGTATTTACAGCCCGGCCAGCCAAGTCTTCCAGCTGAATCGTGACGGCCGTCTGGCCCGGCCGGACGCGCATCTGCTGGCCGTGCTGGCGCAGGCGCAAGCCTTGTCGCAATGGAGTGATGGGGCGTTTGATGTCACCGTGCAACCTTTATGGCAGCTGTTTCGCGCGGCGGCAGAGCAGGCAAGCTTGCCGACGGACACATTGCGTCGCGCCGCGCAGGCGCGGGTAGGCTGGCGGCAACTGGCGTGGGATAGCCGCGAAGTGCGTTTTCTTCAGCCCGGCATGGCGCTGACCTTGAATGGCCTGGCGCAAGGCTACGCGGCGGACATGGCGCTGGCGGCCGTGCAGGCGCGCGGCATACGGCACGCGCTGCTCGACACGGGTGAGTTCATTGCGCGCGGACAGCGCTCCCTGCGCCGTCCGTGGACCTTGGGCATCCAGGACCCGCGCGACGCAGAAATCCTGGCGGCCACCTTGCAAGTGGAGGGGCGCAGCGTGGCCACGTCAGGCGATTACGAATGCACGTTTACGCCCGACTTCGTGCATCACCATATCTTCGACCCAGCGAACGGTGATTCGCCGGGCGAACTGGCCAGCGTGACCGTGCTGGCGCCCACGGGCTTGCTGGCTGATGGCTTGTCGACGACCTTTATGGTGACGGGGGCCGCGCGTGCGCATGCGATGGCCGCACACATGCCGGGCGTCGACCTGATGACCATCGACAAGTCGGGGCGGCGCGAGATGTCGCCCGGCTTTGCCCGTTTACTCTAGGTCATTTCAGATGCGGCACCTTGCGATAGATCGTATTGCGCGACACGCCCAGGGCCCGCGCCGTGGCCGAGACGTTGCCGCCGTGGGCATCGAGCGACTTGAGAATCGCGCTTTGTTCCATTTCTTCCAGGTTGGCGCCGGCGGCGATCATGCGGTCGGTGCTGGCGCTGGCGGCATGGGCTTGCGTCATCTCAATATCGTCGAGGAAATCATCAGGCATGTGGCGCAGACAGATTTCATGCTCGTCGCCTGCCATGACGATGGCCGTGCGCAACAGGTTCGTCAGCTGGCGGAAATTACCTGGCCATTTATGCTGGTGGAACATGCGCAGGATGTCCGGCGCCACCGTGTAGCGCGTATCGGGCGCTTCCGTCGCGAGGATTTTCTTGACGACCGTGTCCAGGTCGGTGCGCTCGCGCAGCGGCGGCAGTTTGACCACCAGGCCATTCAGGCGGTAATACAGGTCTTCGCGGAACAGTCCCTTGGCCATGCGTTCGCGCAAGTTGTGATTCGTGGCGCAAATAAGTTCCACATTGACGGTGATCGATTTGCTGCTGCCCAGCGGCGTGACCATGCGTTCCTGCAGCACGCGCAACAGCCGCGCCTGCAAGCCAAAGGGCATGTCGCCGATTTCATCGAGGAACAGGGTGCCGCCATTGGCTTGCAGGATCTTGCCTATCGCCCCCTTCTTGCGCGCGCCCGTAAATGCCCCATCTTCATAGCCGAACAGTTCAGACTCGATCAGGGTTTCCGGGATCGACGCGCAATTGACGGCGATAAACGGTCCCATGGCCCGCGGCGAGTCGTTATGGATGGCTTGCGCCAGCAATTCCTTGCCGGTACCCGTTTCGCCCATGACGAGGATGGGGATATCGCGTCCCAGCACCTTGTTGACCTTTTCGATCACCAGTTCCAGTTGCGGATCGCCCGTGCGCAAGTAACGCAGGCCGGACAGGCGGCGCGCCGCGTTGGCCGCATGGCTGGCCGGTGCGGGAACCTGGGCCGGCACGGCGTTGATATCGCTATGGTCGGTGCTGGCAGTGAAACCGTGCTGGAAAACGCTATTGGACAAGCGCAACTGCGCGCGCCCATACACGCGCACGCCGCTGTGCATGCACAGGTTCAGCAAACCGGGTGAGGCCGTGCGGTAATGTTCGTACAGGGCAGACACGGGCAAGCCGAACAGGGAGCTGAAGGTATGGGATTGCAGCGCGGCGAATGACAGGCCCAGCTGGAACAAACCGTTTTTATTGGCGGATAAAAACCGCCCGCCCGGCGTGAATGAGGCGATGCCTTCCATCAAGGTGCCGATGAATTCGGGGCGCGCGTGGAAGTGCACGGTAATGGCATCTTCGAAGGTGGCGGAAAACAGCTGATTCTCGATCATCAGCGCCGACATGCGCACCAGGGCCATCGTATGCTTGTGAAAGCTGCGCTGGTCGCTGGACACGTCCAGCACGCCGATGACATTGCCCCGGTGATCGGTGATCGGTGCCGCGGAGCACGTCAGGAAGTGATTGGCGGCCAGGTAATGCTGGTCCGCATGGACCAACGTCGGTACTTTTTCCGTGATGGCCGTGCCGATGGCATTCGTGCCGCGGCTTTGTTCCGACCATGCCACGCCCGGCTGCAGGGCCACGCGGTTGGCTTTCTCCAGGAAATCATCGTCGCCCAGCGAATGCACGATGACGCCGTTGGCATCCGTCAAGATCACCATATTGTGCGTGTTGACGATTTGCTGGTACAGGGTTTCCATGGCGGGCAGCGCGTGCGTGTGCAGCATGCGGTTCTGCTCGATCAGCAGTGACAGGTCGGATTTGCCGGCCGGCGTAAAGTCGGGCGTGGCCGTGGGCGACAGGCCAAAGGCGACTGAGCGCTGATGGGACGTTTCGATGATGACGGGGACATTGTCCTGTCCTGCCGGCAAAATGTTCGCGTCCGCGATGGACGAAAACGGTGCGCTACGGTAAGTAGCTGACGGTTGATACATGATCTCGTTGCCTCCGTTGGGCCCTGTACTGCGGCGCTCTTTTGAATATCGAGAGTGTTCCATAATGTAGCACCTGTCACAGATGGGAGCAAAGCAAAGCGAACCGGGCTGTCCCCAGTGTTGCTGCCAGGCCCAGAGTTGCTGCCATCAGTGTGTAGTGCATATGTCTGTATAAGCAAGTGCGGTGCCAGGGCTGTTTCTCGGAGCTGAAAAATAGCCCTTGCCGGGTGCGCGGGGCAGGACTATAATTCGCCCCCTCGCTGAACGATGCATGCAAATGCCGAGTGAAGCGGGAAAAAAAGAAGGTTGACGAAATAGCCGAAACGCTTCATACTCTTCCTTCTTCGCAGCTGACAAACACAACGCTTTGTCGATAGCGCGAAAGCAGTACCGAATACCGTTCTTTAACAATTAACAGTCGATAAGTGTGGGCATTTGATGTAAGTGCAGCGCCAATCTTTGGATTGGCGTCTAACTTAAAATATCAAATGTTCACAAGAAATAATGAAATAGGATACTTCTTCGGAAGTAGCCTGTCAGTTTTTTGAGTGAGCAAATCTTTTGCAATGCAAAAGATTTGGATGGTAGTGATACTGTCCGACCTGTCAGAAATGACATTAAACAGAGATTAAACTGAAGAGTTTGATCCTGGCTCAGATTGAACGCTGGCGGCATGCCTTACACATGCAAGTCGAACGGCAGCACGGAGCTTGCTCTGGTGGCGAGTGGCGAACGGGTGAGTAATATATCGGAACGTACCCTAGAGTGGGGGATAACGTAGCGAAAGTTACGCTAATACCGCATACGATCTAAGGATGAAAGTGGGGGATCGCAAGACCTCATGCTCGTGGAGCGGCCGATATCTGATTAGCTAGTTGGTAGGGTAAAAGCCTACCAAGGCATCGATCAGTAGCTGGTCTGAGAGGACGACCAGCCACACTGGAACTGAGACACGGTCCAGACTCCTACGGGAGGCAGCAGTGGGGAATTTTGGACAATGGGCGAAAGCCTGATCCAGCAATGCCGCGTGAGTGAAGAAGGCCTTCGGGTTGTAAAGCTCTTTTGTCAGGGAAGAAACGGTGAGAGCTAATATCTCTTGCTAATGACGGTACCTGAAGAATAAGCACCGGCTAACTACGTGCCAGCAGCCGCGGTAATACGTAGGGTGCAAGCGTTAATCGGAATTACTGGGCGTAAAGCGTGCGCAGGCGGTTTTGTAAGTCTGATGTGAAATCCCCGGGCTCAACCTGGGAATTGCATTGGAGACTGCAAGGCTAGAATCTGGCAGAGGGGGGTAGAATTCCACGTGTAGCAGTGAAATGCGTAGATATGTGGAGGAACACCGATGGCGAAGGCAGCCCCCTGGGTCAAGATTGACGCTCATGCACGAAAGCGTGGGGAGCAAACAGGATTAGATACCCTGGTAGTCCACGCCCTAAACGATGTCTACTAGTTGTCGGGTCTTAATTGACTTGGTAACGCAGCTAACGCGTGAAGTAGACCGCCTGGGGAGTACGGTCGCAAGATTAAAACTCAAAGGAATTGACGGGGACCCGCACAAGCGGTGGATGATGTGGATTAATTCGATGCAACGCGAAAAACCTTACCTACCCTTGACATGGCTGGAATCCTTGAGAGATCAGGGAGTGCTCGAAAGAGAACCAGTACACAGGTGCTGCATGGCTGTCGTCAGCTCGTGTCGTGAGATGTTGGGTTAAGTCCCGCAACGAGCGCAACCCTTGTCATTAGTTGCTACGAAAGGGCACTCTAATGAGACTGCCGGTGACAAACCGGAGGAAGGTGGGGATGACGTCAAGTCCTCATGGCCCTTATGGGTAGGGCTTCACACGTCATACAATGGTACATACAGAGCGCCGCCAACCCGCGAGGGGGAGCTAATCGCAGAAAGTGTATCGTAGTCCGGATTGTAGTCTGCAACTCGACTGCATGAAGTTGGAATCGCTAGTAATCGCGGATCAGCATGTCGCGGTGAATACGTTCCCGGGTCTTGTACACACCGCCCGTCACACCATGGGAGCGGGTTTTACCAGAAGTAGGTAGCTTAACCGTAAGGAGGGCGCTTACCACGGTAGGATTCGTGACTGGGGTGAAGTCGTAACAAGGTAGCCGTATCGGAAGGTGCGGCTGGATCACCTCCTTTCTAGAGTTTGCACGAATCAGGTAACTGGTTCACGCATCAAATGTTCACACTTATCGGCTGTTAATATAAAGAACAGCATTTGGGGCTGTAGCTCAGCTGGTTAGAGCACCGTGTTGATAACGCGGGGGTCGTTGGTTCGAGTCCAACCAGCCCTACCAGTTTCTGTAGTCTGGAAATACCCTAGGGGGATTAGCTCAGCTGGGAGAGCACCTGCTTTGCAAGCAGGGGGTCGTCGGTTCGATCCCGTCATCCTCCACCAAAAGTTCAAACGTAAATCAGTGCAGAGTGCACCAGGATTTAGGTTTGGTCTTTTCGAGATCAAGTGCTGTATGTTCTTTAACAATCTGGAAGAAGTAAAGATTATTTATTGATTGGTTTGCCGTAAAACGCAAATCGATGGGTAATGATTGTATGTATCAACAAACAAGCAACAACGTTGTACTTTCTTATTCCTGTAACGCTCTTTCCTCATGCAAATGATGAGAGGCTAACGTTATAGGGACAAGCGAATAAGTGCACATGGTGGATGCCTTGGCGATTACAGGCGATGAAGGACGTAGTAGCTTGCGATAAGCTGCGGGGAGTGAGCAAACACACTTTGATCCGCAGATTTCCGAATGGGGCAACCCACCCTTTTAGGGTATTGCATACTGAATACATAGGTATGCAAGGCGAACGCGGCGAACTGAAACATCTAAGTAGCTGCAGGAAAAGAAATCAACCGAGATTCCCAAAGTAGCGGCGAGCGAAATGGGAAGAGCCTGCATGTTTTAGCATGACGCATAACAGAATCCTCTGGAAATAGGAGCCACAGACGGTGATAGCCCGGTACGTGAAATGCGATGTGTGGAACTAAGCATGCGACAAGTAGGGCGGGACACGTGACATCCTGTCTGAATATGGGGGGACCATCCTCCAAGGCTAAATACTCGTAATCGACCGATAGTGAACCAGTACCGTGAGGGAAAGGCGAAAAGAACCCCGGAAGGGGAGTGAAATAGATCCTGAAACCGTGTGCATACAAACAGTAGGAGCGGACTTGTTCCGTGACTGCGTACCTTTTGTATAATGGGTCAGCGACTTACATTCAGTGGCAAGGTTAACCATATAGGGAAGCCGTAGAGAAATCGAGTCCGAATAGGGCGATCAGTCGCTGGGTGTAGACCCGAAACCAAGTGATCTACTCATGGCCAGGATGAAGGTGCGGTAACACGCCCTGGAGGTCCGAACCCACTAATGTTGAAAAATTAGGGGATGAGCTGTGGGTAGGGGTGAAAGGCTAAACAAACTTGGAAATAGCTGGTTCTCTCCGAAAACTATTTAGGTAGTGCCTCAAGTATCACCATCGGGGGTAGAGCACTGTTATGGCTAGGGGGTCATTGCGACTTACCAAACCATTGCAAACTCCGAATACCGATGAGTGCGAGCTTGGGAGACAGACGTCGGGTGCTAACGTCCGGCGTCAAGAGGGAAACAACCCAGACCGCCAGCTAAGGTCCCAAAGATTGGCTAAGTGGAAAACGAAGTGGGAAGGCTAAAACAGTCAGGATGTTGGCTTAGAAGCAGCCATCATTTAAAGAAAGCGTAATAGCTCACTGATCGAGTCGTCCTGCGCGGAAGATGTAACGGGGCTAAGCCAGTCACCGAAGCTGCGGATATCCTTTATTGGATATGGTAGGAGAGCGTTCTGTAAGCCTGCGAAGGTGTCTTGTAAAGGATGCTGGAGGTATCAGAAGTGCGAATGCTGACATGAGTAGCGATAATGGGGGTGAAAAGCCTCCACGCCGTAAGCCCAAGGTTTCCTGTTCAACGTTCATCGGAGCAGGGTGAGTCGGCCCCTAAGGCGAGGCAGAGATGCGTAGCTGATGGGAAGCAGGTTAATATTCCTGCACCGTCGTATGATGCGATGGGGGGACGGATCGCGGAAGGTTGTCCAACTGTTGGAATAGTTGGTTTTTGGCTCATAGAAGGCACTTAGGCAAATCCGGGTGCGCAATTCAAGGGGTTGAGACGAGTGCACTTGTGCACGAAGCAATCGGAAGTGGTTCCAAGAAAAGCCTCTAAGCTTCAGTCATACGAGACCGTACCGCAAACCGACACAGGTGGGCGAGATGAGTATTCTAAGGCGCTTGAGAGAACTCGGGAGAAGGAACTCGGCAAATTGGTACCGTAACTTCGGGAAAAGGTACGCCCCGGTAGCTTGATTGGTTTACTCCATGAGGGTGAAAGGGTTGCAATAAACTGGTGGCTGCGACTGTTTAATAAAAACACAGCACTCTGCAAACACGAAAGTGGACGTATAGGGTGTGACGCCTGCCCGGTGCTGGAAGATTAAATGATGGGGTGCAAGCTCTTGATTGAAGTCCCAGTAAACGGCGGCCGTAACTATAACGGTCCTAAGGTAGCGAAATTCCTTGTCGGGTAAGTTCCGACCTGCACGAATGGCGTAACGATGGCCACACTGTCTCCTCCCGAGACTCAGCGAAGTTGAAATGTTTGTGATGATGCAATCTACCCGCGGCTAGACGGAAAGACCCCATGAACCTTTACTGTAGCTTTGCATTGGACTTTGAACCAATCTGTGTAGGATAGGTGGGAGGCTTTGAAGCGGGGACGCTAGTTCTCGTGGAGCCAACCTTGAAATACCACCCTGGTTTGTTTGAGGTTCTAACCTTGGTCCGTTATCCGGATCGGGGACAGTGCATGGTAGGCAGTTTGACTGGGGCGGTCTCCTCCTAAAGTGTAACGGAGGAGTTCGAAGGTACGCTAGATACGGTCGGACATCGTGTTGATAGTGCAATGGCATAAGCGTGCTTAACTGCGAGACTGACAAGTCGAGCAGGTACGAAAGTAGGACATAGTGATCCGGTGGTTCTGTATGGAAGGGCCATCGCTCAACGGATAAAAGGTACTCTGGGGATAACAGGCTGATTCCTCCCAAGAGTTCATATCGACGGGGGAGTTTGGCACCTCGATGTCGGCTCATCACATCCTGGGGCTGTAGCCGGTCCCAAGGGTATGGCTGTTCGCCATTTAAAGTGGTACGTGAGCTGGGTTTAAAACGTCGTGAGACAGTTTGGTCCCTATCTGCCGTGGGCGTTGGAAATTTGAAGGGGGCTGCTCCTAGTACGAGAGGACCGGAGTGGACGTATCTCTGGTGTACCGGTTGTCACGCCAGTGGCATTGCCGGGTAGCTAAATACGGAAGAGATAACCGCTGAAAGCATCTAAGCGGGAAACTTGCCTTGAGATGAGATTTCCCAGAGCCTTGAGCTCTTTGAAGGGTCGTTCGAGACCAGGACGTTGATAGGCTGGGTGTGGAAGTGCAGTAATGCATTAAGCTAACCAGTACTAATTGCCCGTACGGCTTGTCCCTATAACCTTAGCAGGTACAGAGGATAAGACGGTACAACCTTGTGCGTTTGTTGATACTACTATTCATTACCCAATCTTTGCTTCTTCCAGATTCAGGCTTTGTCGCTCCACTGAGGACAAATGCCAGTACAAGTTATGCCTGATGACCATAGCAAGTTGGTCCCACCCCTTCCCATCCCGAACAGGACCGTGAAACAACTTTGCGCCGATGATAGTGCTGCAACCAGTGTGAAAGTAGGTTATCGTCAGGCTTGTTATTCGCAGTAGAGAAAAACCCCGCCAGCAATGGCGGGGTTTTTTTTCGTCTGGTGGTTTTATCGCTGTAAAGCGCCATTTTTAACCCCATCTTCAGACAAATTCGTATATAATTCGCTTCCTCAGATCAGATGGTTTGCTGCCCCGTTGGGAGCAGGCTGTTGAAAAAGTTATGCCTGATGACCATAGCAAGTTGGTCCCACCCCTTCCCATCCCGAACAGGACCGTGAAACAACTTTGCGCCGATGATAGTGCTGCAACCAGTGTGAAAGTAGGTTATCGTCAGGCTTGTTATATAAAAAAACCCCGCTAGGTGCGGGGTTTTTTTTCGTCTGCAACATTCATCGGATCAGATGCCCCAGGTGATGCTTTCACCTTCCGCCTTGGCCGAGCGCAGCATCTCCATCAGTGGATAGGCGCGCTGCGAAAAATGCACTTTTTGCGCGCGCGCATGGGTGCCCGTTTCGCCATCTTCCAGCGTTTCCGGCGTATGGGTATCGTGCTCGATGTCATTTTCCGGATGCAATTTGCTTTCCGCGACTTCTTTTTCCAGCAGGGCCAGGGCATCGCCTGCTTCCGTTGGCGTAATGACGCCGCGCGTGGGATTCTTGTGCAGGATGTCGAGGATACGCTGGGCATGTTCCTGGTACATCAGCACTTCAGGGGAGGATTTGGATTTGAATGAGATCAACATAGGGGCTTTCTGAGACTTGTTGTTAGTGTCGAAACAATATCACGACTTGAAATATCGCACAGTCCGTCCGATTGCGCGGATTGCACATTTGCGCGCCGGATATCGCCATCTGTTGGACAACACACGTATTTACAAGGGCGGCTGTTCCAGGCAGCTGCCTGTTTAAGCGATCGCTAAGTCTCAATCCAGCTTCACTGAGTCCATGAAGGTGTCGATGGTGTCACGCGACAGCTTGCGCTCTTCACCGAGAATGATGATCTGGAAGATGTGCTTGTCCTGGGCCACAAAACGGCCGAACAGCAGGACAGGCTTGCCTTGCTGCGTGCCGCTGGCCTCGATGCTGAGCGAACTGCGCTGATGTATTCCGGCAGCAGTGCTGCTGGCTGCCGATGCGGATTTTTCGCTGCGCACAGTGCCGTTGATATTTTTCAAGAGGGCAGTCTGCATGGCGGGCAGGGCCGCTTGCGCCTGTTCTGCGTTGTCGAGCACGGCGCTGCCGATGGCGAAGGTATTGCCATCAACCTCGCTCGCCGTCATGGTCAGGCTGACTTTCTTGCCATCGAGATCGATCTCGCGCGTCAGCACGGCCGGCTTGCCTGGAAACAGTGCCGTGAACTGAGCGTCGGGGCTGCGATAGTCGCGCCAGTCGAATTTCGGACTGCAGGCAGACAGGATGCTGGCGGCCGCGAGCGTAGCCAGCGAGAGGGCAAGTGATGGTTTTTTCATCAGCAGATGGTAGCAGTGCCGCCAGTCACGCGCAATCGCGCACATGTGGCGTTCATTGCACTCCTTACATTTCACGCAGTACGCGCCGGTACTGGATCGCTTCGGCGACATGCGGCTGCGTGATCGTGGGGCTGCCTGCCAGGTCGGCGATACTGCGCGCCACGCGCAGTACCCTGTGGTAGGTGCGTGCCGACCAGTGCAGGCGCGCCATGGCGCCATGCAACAACTGTTCGCCATGTGGCTCCAGGCGACAATGCTGTTCGATTTCCGTGCTGCTCAGGCGCTGGTTCGCTTTCCCCTGGCGTGCCAGCTGCAGGGCAAAGGCTGCCGCTACCCGCGTGGCGATGGATTGCGTGCTTTCGCCGGGGCCTGCGTGCCGCCCCAGCGCCGCCGGTGGCATGGCGGCAACTTCGATTTGCAGGTCGATACGGTCGAGCAGCGGGCCGGACAGGCGACTGTGATAGCGCAGCACGGCGTCGGGCGTACAGCGGCAACGGCCGGAAGCATGCCCCAGGTAGCCGCACGGGCAGGGATTCATGGCGGCGATCAACTGAAAGCGGGCAGGAAACTCGGCCTGGCGCGCCGCGCGCGAAATGCTGATGACGCCCGATTCCATGGGTTGGCGCAAGACATCGAGGACCCGGCGCTGGAATTCGGCGATTTCATCGAGAAACAACACACCGCAGTGTGCCAGCGAGATTTCTCCCGGGCGCGGCACGTTGCCGCCGCCCACCAGGGCCACGCCGGATGCCGTCTGGTGCGGGGCGCGATAAGGACGGCGTTTCCAGTGTTCCACCTTGAAGTGGCCGCCCAGCGAATGTACGGCGGCCGATTCCAGCGCCTCTGCATCGCTCATGGGCGGCAGCACGCCGGGAAACCGGCTGGCCAGCATGGTCTTGCCCGCACCCGGCGGCCCCACCATCAAGACGTTGTGGCCGCCTGCGGCCGCCACTTCCAGTGCGCGTCGCGCCTGCTGCTGCCCCTGCACATCGGCAAAGTCGGGATACGCAAAAACCTGCGCTGCCAGCACGGGCTGATGGCGCTGCAGGGCGGTCTGGCTGGCGGGCGCGGCAAAATGCGCGCAGACCTCGAGCAGGCTGTGGGCGGGATAGATGCAGGCATCGCTGACGAGAGCCGCCTCGTCCGCGTTCGCTTGCGGCAGGATGAAGGCGCGTGGTGTGCCCGATTGGCTGCGCTGCATGGCAAAAGTCATGGCCAGCGCACCGCGGATGGGGCGCAGCTGGCCCGACAGTGACAGTTCGCCCGCGAATTCATAGTGGTGTAATTGGTCGCCCGGCAACTGGCCGGAGGCGGCCAGGATGCCCAGCGCAATGGGCAAGTCGAAGCGGCCCGATTCCTTGGGCAAGTCCGCCGGCGCCAGATTGGCCGTAATGCGCCGCGCCGGCATGTCAAAGCCGCAGTTTTGCAGCGCGGCACGGACGCGGTCGCGCGATTCCTTCACTTCCGTATCCGGCAGGCCGACTATCGTAAACGAGGGCAAGCCATTGGCAAGGTGGACTTCGACACTTACCTCGGGTGCCTCCATGCCGGCCAGGGCGCGGCTTTTCAGGACGGCCAGACTCATCAGACTCCCCTGTGGCGCGAGCGCGGTCAGGATCAGTCTAGCGCTTGAAGCGCTGTCAGGCTTGAGATATGCCAGCAAGGCCGTGTATAACGCGACCTTGCTGGCGGTACTTTATGCCTTTGGGTCGTTCAGGCGCGTTTCCAGTTCGATCAGGCGCAATTCCAAAGCATCGAGCTTGGCGCGGGTCTTGGCCAGCACTTGCGCCTGGATATCGAATTCCTCGCGCGTGACGAGATCGAGACGGGCGAAGCCCTGGGTCATCATCGATTTCACGTTTTTTTCGATATCCTTGGCCGGCGAGTTCTCGATGGCCTGGTGAATCTTGCCTTGCAAGTCGTTAAAGAAGGTATTCATGTCCATGGTCAGTCCTTTTATGGTGCGGCATGTGCATCGCACCATTGCGGTGCACAGCGGTGTTAATCTGGTGCGGAAATAGGTATATCCACAACGCTTCAGCAGCCCATTTCCGCATGCCCAAGGGCTTGCAGGGTAGGTATGGACGGAAATGCACCTGTCAAGGTGGCTGAGAGCTGGCACGTATTCTGCTAAAGAAGGTATGAACGCTTTGTGATCTCCAGCCAAGATTTTAAACCTCAACCGCTTTAAAAGTTCAATAAAAGGGAATCGCCATGAAGAATCTGTCCAAGAACATGACTTTAGTAGCAGCGTTGACGCTGGCCATGACCGCCGTGTGCGGTAGCGCCATGGCCCAGGATGCGGTGGCAGCGCCTGCTGCGGCCGAAGCCGTACCTGATAACGTGGTGAGCTACAACGTGGCGCTGACCAGCGACTATCGTTACCGTGGCGTGTCGCAAAGCCGTCTCGATCCTGCCATCAGCGGCGGTGCCGACTATACCCACAATCCGACGGGTCTGTACGTGGGCACCTGGCTGTCGAGCATCAAATGGATCAAGGATGGCGGCGGCGATACCAACCTGGAATGGGATGTCTACGGCGGCAAGCGGGGCGAGATCAGCAAGGATTTCACCTATGACGTGGGCGGCCTGTACTACTTCTATCCCTCGAATGGGCTGAGCACCAATGCCAACACTTTCGAGCTGTACGGTCAGCTTGGCTATGGCCCTGCCTATATCAAGTACTCGCACTCGACGACCAATCTGTTTGGTGTCGCCGACAGCAAGAACAGCGGCTACCTCGATGTGGGCGCCAATATCGATATGTACGAAGGTTATCTGCTGAACCTGCATGTGGGCCGCCAGAAGGTCGCGCATAACGATTCCCTCAGCTACACCGACTACAAGCTGGGTGTCACCAAGGATTTCGGCATGGCAACAGTCGCCCTGGCTTACGTCAAGGCCAACATCACGTCGCTGGCACCGAATGGCAAGAACCTGGCGAAATCCGGTCTCGTGCTGACCGTGTCCAAAACCTTTTAAGCGAGACTGCCATGAAAATGATTACCGCAATCATTAAACCATTCAAACTGGACGAAGTGCGTGAAGCCTTGTCGGCTATCAATGTGCAAGGCATTACCGTCACTGAAGTGAAAGGGTTCGGCCGCCAGAAAGGTCACACGGAACTCTACCGTGGGGCTGAGTATGTCGTCGATTTCTTGCCAAAAACCAAGATTGAAGCGGCCGTCGATGACGCCATTGTCGACCAGGCCATCGAAGCGATCGAAGGTGCCGCGCGTACCGGTAAAATCGGCGATGGCAAGATTTTCGTCTACAACCTGGAACAGGTCATCCGCATCCGTACCGGTGAAACCGGCAACGAAGCGCTCTAAGGGGAATATTGATGCATAAAAATATAACAAAATTGCTCGCCGGGATAGCCTGCCTGTGTGCGTTTGGCGTCGCCACGCCGAGCTTTGCCGATGCGCCCGCCAAGACGGAGGCGGCCACGACTACGGCCGTTGCCGCCCCCGCCGTGACGCCCGTGCCTGACGCCGCGCCCGCTGCCGCCGCACCGGCCCCGGCCGCTGCCGCGCCAGTCGCCGCGCCCGTCGCCAACAAGGGCGATACCAGCTTCATGATGATCAGCACCTTGCTGGTGATTTTGATGACCATCCCCGGCCTGGCCCTGTTCTACGGCGGTCTGGTGCGCTCGAAGAACATGTTGTCGGTGCTGATGCAGGTGTTCATGGTGTTCGCGCTGGTCATCGTGCTGTGGTGCATCTACGGCTACTCGATCGCCTTCACGGAAAAAACCGCCTTCTTCGGTGGCTTCGACCGCCTGTTCCTGAACGGTATCTGGGATCCGGCCAAGGGCACGTTTGCCGCCGCCGCCACCTTCAGCAAGGGCGTCGTCATTCCCGAGTTCGTCTTTGTGGCTTTCCAGGGCACGTTTGCCGCCATCACCTGCGCACTGATCGTCGGCGCGTTTGCCGAGCGCGCCAAGTTTTCCGCGGTTTTGGCCTTCGTCGTGCTGTGGTTCACCTTCGCCTACCTGCCAGCGGCCCACATGGTGTGGTTCTGGACCGGTCCTGACCTGATCACCAACGCCGCCACCTCGGCCAGCGAAGCCCTGAAGGCTGGCTGGATCTGGCAAAAAGGCGCGCTGGACTTCGCCGGCGGCACCGTGGTACACATCAACGCCGCCGTTGCCGGCCTGGTGGGCGCCATCATGATCGGCAAGCGCGTCGGCTACGGCCGCGAATCGATGGCGCCGCACTCGCTGACGATGACCATGATCGGCGCATCCTTGCTGTGGGTGGGCTGGTTCGGTTTCAATGCCGGTTCCTCGCTGGAAGCGGGCGATGTGGCGGCCCTGGCGTTCGTCAACACCTTGCTGGCCACTGCCGCCGCCACCCTGTCGTGGGTATTTGGCGAGTGGATCAGCAAAGGCAAGCCATCGATGCTCGGTGGCGCATCGGGCGCCGTTGCCGGCCTGGTGGCGATCACCCCGGCGGCCGGCTTTGTCGGTCCGATGGGCGGCCTGGTCATCGGCTTGCTGGCCGGTGTCGTCTGCCTGTGGGGCGTGAATGGCTTGAAACGCCTGATCGGCGCCGATGATTCGCTCGACGTGTTCGGCGTGCATGGCGTGGGCGGCATCCTGGGTGCCTTGTTGACAGGTGTGTTTGCTGCACCACAACTGGGCGGTCAGGGCATCTTCGACTATGTCACCAACAAGATGTCGGCGGATCCGTACTCGATCGGTCATCAGGTGTGGGTGCAGGCGCAAGCGGTCGGCACCACCATCCTCTGGTCGGCCGTGGTTTCCGTCATCGCCTATAAACTGGTCGACATCGTCATCGGCCTGCGCGTACCGGAAGAAGAAGAGCGCGAAGGCCTCGATATCACCAGCCACGGCGAGCAGGCATATCATGGTTAAATGATAATTATCTGGCATGCCAGCGCCCCGGCGCGGCATGTCCGGCTGGAAAAGGCGCCTCATTGAGGTGCCTTTTTTTCGTTGTGCGAATGGAAAAGGTCTTTAAAACAAGGGTTTTGCCCCGATTTGGGGTACTTACACGGTAATATAGTCGGCAGTTCTGTGTGCTTTTTTGAATACTGCACATAATTTAAGGATGTAACTATGGTTCCCCATCTCGTCACGGCCCTGACCGGACCGCTGCTCGACCTCGAAAAAAAGATTCTGGCCGCGACGCCGGCCATTGAGCGCTGGTTCCGCATGGAGTGGCAAGAACATACGCCGCCCTTCTATTGCTCGGTAGACTTGCGTAACGCGGGCTACAAGCTGGCGCCCGTCGATACCAATCTGTTCCCTGGCGGTTTTCATAATTTGGCCACGGAAATGCTGCCCCTGTCCGTGCAGGCGGCCATGGCCGCCATCGACAAGTATTGTCCGGACGCCCGCAACCTGCTGATGGTGCCGGAATTGCACAACACCACGCCGCAATATCTGCAAAACGTGGCGCGATTGATGCAGATCTTCCGCCAGACGGGCCTGCACGTACGCCTGGGCTCATGGTCGCCCGAGATCACCCAGCCGACGCCATTGGCGTTGCCAGATGGCAACATGCTCGTCATCGAGCCCCTCGTGCGCCTGAACAACGGCCGCCGCCTGGGCTTGAAGGATTTCGATCCGTGCACGATCTTGCTGAATAACGACTTGTCGGACGGCATCCCCGATATCTTGCAAAATATTCATGAGCAAAGCCTGTTGCCGCCTTTGCACGCGGGTTGGGCCTTGCGCCGCAAGAGCAACCACTACACGGCCTACGATGAAGTGGTGAAAAAATTCGGCAAGATGATCGATGTCGATCCGTGGATGCTCAACCCCTTCCACGCCAAGTGCAGCGACGTCAATTTCCAGGAAGGCGAGGGCGAAGATGCGCTGGCCGCCAGCGTCGACGTGCTGCTGGCCAAGATCCGCAAGAAATACAAGGAATACGGCATCAAGGAAAAGCCGTTCGTCATCGTCAAGCCCGATGCGGGCACGTATGGCACGGGCATCATGACGGTGCGCGACGCCAGTGAAGTGCGCGATCTGTCGCGCAAGCAGCGCGAGAAAATGTCGATCGTCAAGGATGGCCAGCTGGTAACCGATGTGATCATCCAGGAAGGCGTGCCGACCTTCGAAAGCATCAAGGATGCCGTGGCCGAGCCCGTCGTCTACATGATCGACCGCTATGTGGTGGGCGGCTTTTATCGCGTGCACGCAGAGCGGGGCGTGGATCAGAACCTGAACGCGCCCGGTTCGCAGTACGTGCCGCTGGCGTTTGCCCAGCAGCATGCGGTGCCGGACTTGAAGGCCAAGCCGGGCACGGCCGCGCCGAACCGCTTCTATGTGTACGGCGTGGTGGCGCGTCTGGCCTTGCTGGCCGCGTCGCTGGAAATGGAGCGTACGGACCCGAATCCCGAGGTGTATTGATCCACCAATGAGGTTTGCCGGGCGCGGTGACTACCGCGCCTGGCGATCTCGGCTAGAATCAAGCATTCCTTATCCAGGCTCCCCTATTGGACGCACCATGAAAATTGCATTCCTTGCCGACCCGCTGGCAGGCTTCAAGACTTACAAAGATTCCACCTTCGCCATGATGCGCGAGGCGGCCAAGCGCGGCCACGCCGTGTACGCCTTCGAACAGAAAGACATGGCGCTGGAAGAGGGCATCGTCACGGCATGGGTCAAACATATCGAGCTGACAGGCGACGAACACGACTGGTACAAGGTGGTCTCCACCGAGGAAGTACGTTTGTCGGCCCTGGACGCCATCATCGAGCGCAAGGATCCGCCGTTCGACATGGAATACGTGTATGGCACGTATCTGCTGGAACTGGCGGAAAAGCAGGGCGCCTGCGTCTTCAACAAGCCGTCCGCCATCCGCGACAACAATGAAAAGCTGGCCATTGCCCAGTTTTCCGAATTCACCTCGCCGACCCTGGTCACGTCGGATGAAGCGCGCCTGCGCGCCTTCCACGCCAAGCACCAGGACGTCATCTTCAAGCCGCTCGACGGCATGGGCGGCACGGGCATCTTCCGCGTCAAGGCCGATGGCCTGAACCTGGGCGCCATCATCGAGACCTTGAGCGAGAACGGCGCGCAAACCATCATGGCGCAGCGTTTTATTGCCGACATCGTCAAGGGCGACAAGCGCATCCTCGTCATCGGCGGCAAGCCGGTGCCGTTTTCGCTGGCGCGCATCCCGCAGGCGGGCGAAGTGCGCGGCAACCTGGCCGCCGGCGGCACGGGCGTGGCGCAGCCATTGACGGCACGCGACCTGGAAATCGCTGAAAAACTGGGCCCGATCCTGGCCGCGCGCGGCCTGATGCTGGTAGGATTGGATGTGATCGGCGACTATCTGACGGAAGTCAATGTCACCAGCCCGACCTGCTTCCAGGAAATCATGCAGCAGACGGGTTTTGATGTGGCTGCCATGTTTGTCGACGCCGTCGAGCATGGCGTTGCGCAAGCGCAGCAGCATCAGAAGGTGAAATGACCATGGTAGGGATTTTGCTCATGACACATGCCCCGCTGGGACAGGCATTCATCGCCGCCTGCGCGCATGTGTTTCGCGGGCCAACGGAACGTTTTGAAGCGATCGACGTCGTCGCCGACCAGGACCTGGCGGAAGTGCAAAAGCTGGCGTCGGAAGCCATCTGCCGCCTCGACGACGGCTCCGGCGTGCTGGTGATTACCGACGTGAAGGGTGGCACGCCGTCGAACTGCTGCAACAAGCTGGCCGATGCGGGGCGGGTGGAAGTCATCGCCGGCATCAGCCTGCCGATGCTGCTGCGCGCCATCACGTATCGCCGCGACACGCTCGACGTGGTGGTGGAGATGGCGCTGGCCGGTGCGCAAAGCGGCGCCGTGCGCGTCGATAACCGCATCCGCGTGGGCGAATAGGAAAATGCAAGGCCGCCGCCCTGAAGGCGGCGGGTTTTATAGGCCAAGATTGTCATCAGCGTAGTGCATTCAGGGATAGAGACCATACAAAAATGATTCAAAAAGAACTCGAAATCATCAACAAGCTGGGACTGCACGCACGCGCCTCCGCCAAATTTACCCAGCTCGCCGCCAAGTTCAAGAGCGACGTCTGGCTGACCCGCAACGCGCGCCGCATCAACGCCAAATCCATCATGGGCGTGATGATGCTGGCCGCCGGCAAGGGTGCGAAAGTGACCCTGGAAGCCGAGGGCGATGATGAGCAGGCATGTGTCGATGCGCTCACCGCCCTGATTAATGACAGGTTTGGCGAAGGCGAGTAATGCCTGCCGAACGTAGCCGCAGCCGCATTCCGACAGGTCACCCCATGGCATCTTTCACGCTCCACGGCATCCCGGTCTCCCGCGGCATCGCCATTGGCCGCGCGCATCTGCTGGCGCCGGCCGCCCTTGACGTCAAACACTACCTGGTCGCCCAGGAACAGATCGAAGCCGAAGTCCAGCGTTTGCAAAACGCCATCGCCGCCGTCCACAAGGAACTGCAAACCCTGTGGAACGAGCTGCCGAAAGACGCGCCCACGGAACTGGGCGCGTTCATCGACGTCCACGCGCTGATCCTGTCGGACCCATTGATCGCCGAAGCGCCGCTCGACATCATCCGTTCGCGCCATTACAACGCCGAATGGGCGCTGTTGACGCAAATCGATGAATTATCGGCGCAGTTCGATGAAATCGAAGACCCGTATTTGCGCGAACGCAAGGCCGACATCCAGCAGGTGGCCGAGCGCGTATTGAAAGTCTTGCTGGGCACGGAGCAGCTGCTGCCCAAGGCCGCGGCCGAAGACGAATTGATGGCGCAGATGATCGTCGTCGCGCACGACATTTCTCCGGCCGACATGCTGCAATTTCGCGACCGCTCCTTCATCGGCTTCATCACCGACGTGGGCGGACAGAACTCGCACACGGCCATCGTCGCGCGCAGCCTGGATATCCCGGCCGCCGTCGGCATGTCGCAGGCGTCGATGCTGATCGAGCAGGACGACTGGCTGATCATCGACGGCGACGCCGGCGTGGTCATCGCCAACCCCAGCGCGCTGGTGCTGGAGCAGTACCGCGAGCGCCAGGTGGCCATGCAGCGCGCGCGCAAGAAGCTGGGCAAGCTGAAAAAGACCCCGGCCGTGACCAAATGCGGCACCCCCATCACCTTGCTGGCGAATATCGAACTGCCCGAGGATTGTCCGTTTGCGCTGGAGTCGGGCGCCAGCGGCGTGGGCCTGTTCCGCTCCGAATTCCTGTTCATGGGCCGCGCCCACAAGATTCCCACCGAGGATGAGCAGTTCGAGGCGTACCGCAACACGGTGCAGTCGATGAAAGGGCGCGTGGTGACCATCCGCACGCTTGACATCGGCGCCGACAAGCCGCTCGACCAGTCCGACCATACGGCCTTGAATCCCGCCCTGGGCTTGCGTGCCATCCGTTACTGCCTGGCCGAGCCGCAACTGTTCCTGACGCAGCTGCGGGCGATCCTGCGCGCCTCGGCCTTTGGTAAGGTGCGCATCCTGATCCCCATGCTCGCGCATGCATTCGAGATCGACCAGTCGCTGGCCATGATCGCGCAAGCCAAGGCCAGCCTGCGCGAGGAGGGCGTCAAGTTCGACGATGCCGTCGAAGTGGGCGCCATGATCGAAATTCCCGCCGCGGCGCTGGCCCTGCCCATGTTCGTCAAGCGCATGGATTTCCTGTCGATCGGCACGAATGATCTGATCCAGTACACCTTGGCCATCGACCGCGTCGACTACGAAGTGGCGCATTTGTACAATCCGCTGCACCCGGCCGTGCTGCAACTGATCTCGATGACGATCGCGGCCGGCCACAAGGCGGGCATCGACGTGGCCGTGTGCGGCGAAATGGCGGGCGACGTGAAGCTCACGCGCTTGCTGCTGGGCATGGGACTGCGCGAGTTTTCCATGCATCCGGCCCAGCTGTTAGCGGTCAAGCAAGAGATCCTCAACAGCGACCTGGGCCTGATCGCACCACAAATGCGCAAAATTATGCGTTCCATGGAACCAAATGTGATCGCGGAAGCCGTACAACAGTTGCAGCTCATGTAAACTGTCACCCTATCAGCATCAGGACACGTCGCGCGCGGCAAGAGGTGTCCTGATGCTACAGTTGCAGCACCTATCATCGCGGTGCTGCATCGACCATGGCCCGTGGGGCCACCCCCTTTTATAAACCGACACACATGTCATCCATTGGAATCGTTTCGCCGCAAACCATGTATTTTGCGCAACCCCTGCAGCTGCAAAGCGGTGCATCGCTGCGCGACTATATGTTGATGTATGAAACCTACGGCACCCTGAACGCCGACAAATCGAACGCGGTGCTGGTCTGCCACGCCCTGAACGCCTCGCACCACGTGGCCGGCGTCTACGCAGATGAACCGAAAAGCACGGGCTGGTGGGACAATATGGTGGGACCGGGCAAGCCGCTCGACACCAATAAATTCTTCGTCATCGGCGTCAATAACCTGGGTTCCTGCTTCGGCTCGACGGGCCCCATGCACACCAATCCTGCCACCGGCAAGCCGTATGGCGCCTCTTTCCCCGTCGTCACGGTGGAAGACTGGGTCAGCGCGCAGGCGCGCCTGGCCGATGAACTGGGCATCGCCCAGTTCGCCGCCGTGATGGGGGGGTCGCTGGGCGGCATGCAGGCGCTGGCGTGGAGCATCATGTTCCCCGAGCGCCTGCGTCACTGCGTGGTGATCGCTTCGACGGCCAAACTCTCGGCGCAGAATATCGCCTTCAACGACGTGGCGCGCCAGGCCATCCTGTCCGACCCCGATTACCATGGCGGCGACTTTTATGCGCATGGCGTGGTGCCGAAGAACGGCTTGCGCGTGGCGCGCATGGTGGGCCACATCACGTATCTGTCGAATGACGACATGGCCGAGAAATTCGGCCGCAAGCTGCGCGACGCGGCGCAGACGGGCGACTACAAATTCGGCTTCGGCATCGATTTCGAGATCGAATCGTATCTGCGCTACCAGGGCGACAAGTTCTCTGAATACTTCGACGCGAACACGTATTTACTGATCACCAAGGCGCTCGATTATTTCGACCCGGCGCGCGCGCATGGCGGCGACCTGGCCAAGGCCCTGTCGGGCACCAAGGCCAAGTTCTTCCTCGCCTCGTTTTCCACCGACTGGCGCTTCTCGCCCGAGCGCAGCCGCGAAATCGTCGAAGCGCTGGTGTGCAACCGCCGCCAGGTCACCTACGCGGAAATCGACGCGCCGCACGGCCACGACGCCTTTTTGCTGGAAGATGCGCGCTACATGAACATGGTGCGCGCCTATTATGGCCAGGTTTGGCACGATATCGGGACGGCCTTGCCCGCTCCTGCACCGCACACCGCCGTCCGCCAGGGCGCCAAGGAGACCGCATGACTTTTGACGAATTGAGCGCACTGCGCCCCGACCTGGCCTTCATCGCCCACTGGGTGCCGAACAACGCGCATGTGCTGGACGTGGGCTGCGGCGAAGGCGTGATGCTGCAGTACCTGCAAAGCGACAAGGAGTGCAGCGGCTACGGCATCGAGATCGCCGACGACAAGGTGCTGGCCAGCACGCTGCGCGGCGTGAATGTGATCCAGCAAGACATGGAAAAGGGCCTGGCCATCTTTGGCGACAACAGCTTCGATACGGTGCTGTGCCTGTCGTCGCTGCAGATGATGAAGCAGGTCGAGCCGCTGCTGCGCGACATCGTGCGCGTGGGCGCCGAGGCCATCGTCTCGTTCCCCAACTTCGCCTACTGGCCGCACCGCGTGGCGCTGCTCAAGGGCCGCATGCCCGTGTCGAAATCGCTGCCCTACCAGTGGTATGACACGCCCAACGTGCGCTGCGCAACCATCAACGACTTCCGCGAACTGGCCGAGGAATGCGGCCTGGAAGTGATCGAATGCGTGGCCCTGGCCGAAGGCAAGATGGTCTCCGTGCTGCCGAACCTGCGCGGCGACCTGGCCGTCTTCCGCCTGCGTAAAAAAGCGGTGCATTGATGACCACAAGCCCGGCGCCAGGCTGGCGTTCCTATGCCAACGGCCGCATGCTGGCCGTGCTGGTGCTGGGCTTCAGTTCCGGCCTGCCCCTGTTCATCCTGCTGTACCTGCTGCAGGCATGGCTGGCCAAGTCGGGCTTGAACGTCAAGGCGCTGGGGCTGTTCGCCCTGGTGCAGTTCCCGTACATCTGGAAATTCCTGTGGGCGCCCCTGATGGACCGCTACCGCATCCTGGGGCTGGGACGCCGGCGCGGCTGGATGGCGCTCACGCAAGTGGCGCTGTTCTTTGCCATCGGCGCCATGGGCATGCTCGATCCGCTCACGCAGATCGGCCTGATCGCGGCGGCCGCCGGTGGCGTCGCCTTTCTGTCTGCCAGCCAGGACATCGTCATCGACGCCTACCGGCGCGAAATCCTGGACGATAACGAGCAGGGCCTGGGCGCCGCCGTCATCGTCAACGCGTACAAGGTGGCGGGCATGGTGCCGGGCGCGCTGTCGCTGATCCTGGCCGACCGCATGCCGTGGCAGCCCGTCTTCTGGATCACGGCCGCCTTCATGCTGCCTGGTCTCGTGTGCACCTTGCTGATCAAGGAGCCTACCGTGTACGGTTCGCCGCCGAAGACCATGCGCGAAGCGATCATCTTGCCGTTCCAGGAATTCATCGCGCGCGATGGTTGGCGTAACGCAATGTGGATTCTCGCCTTCGTATTACTCTACAAAATCGGCGACAGCATGGCCACGGCGCTGGCGACGAAGTTTTATCTGGATCTGGGGTTTTCCATGACGCAGATCGGCCTGGCCGCCAACACCACGGGTTTCTGGGCCAGCCTGGCCGGCGGCGTGGTGGGCGGCGTGTGGATGCTCAAGCTGGGCATCAACCGGGGCCTGTGGGTGTTTGGCGCGCTGCAGGCGATCGCGATTTTGGGATTCGCCTGGCTGGCACAGGTGGGGCCGAACACCATGCTGCTCAGCGCCGTGATCGGTTTTGAAGCCTTTGCCAGCCTGGGCCTGGGTGCGGCCGCCTTTGTCGCGTTCCTGTCGCGCACCACGGACCCGCGCTACACAGCCACGCAATATGCCTTGTTTTCCAGCCTCAGCGCCGTGCCGCGCACCCTGATCAATGCCTCGGTGGGCTTTCTGGTCGCGGAACTGGGCTGGTTTTCGTTTTTCATCGTGTGCTTCTTCCTGGCCTTCCCGGCCATGATGATGCTGCCTAAAATCGCTCCATGGAGGTCTGCCAATGGCACCAATATCCCTTAAACGTTACGCCGTCCTGGCCAGCCTGTGCGCGGCCACCGCCCTGGCACCCCTGTCCGCCCACGCCCAGCAAGCGACGATGCAGGATGGCATCAAGGTGCGGCCTTTGTCGACCTCGCGCATCTTTGCCGGCGGCGCCGATTTCAATGCAGAATCGAAGCAGCAATATACGCAGCTGGTCAACGAAGCGAAGGAAAAAAACGCGCTGGTGCCCGACAGCGACCCGCAGGTCAGGCGTCTGCGCGCCATCGCCCAGCGCATCATCCCGTTCGCCACGCGCTGGAACGAGGCGGCGGCCAACTGGAACTGGCAGGTCAACCTGCTCAACTCGGATGAGGTCAATGCCTTTTGCATGCCGGGCGGGCAGATCGCTTTTTACAGCGGCATCATCACCAAGCTCAATTTGACCGACGATGAAGTGGCCATCGTCATGGGGCATGAAATTTCGCACGCGCTGCGCGAACACTCGCAGGCGCAAGCCGGCAAGGGCAACCTGGCGGCCGTCGGCGCCAAGCTGGCCGGCGCCGGGCTGTCAGCCTGGCTCGGTGTCGATCCGACCATCACCAGTACCGCCACGAATATGGCGGCGCAGGGCGTGATGCTGAAGTTCTCGCGCGACGATGAACGCGAGGCAGATTTGATCGGCATGGACCTGGCCGCACGCGCCGGCTTCGATCCGCGTGCCGGCGTGATCCTGTGGCAAAAAATGGCCGCCGTGAGCAAGGGCGCGCCGCCGGAATTCCTCTCGACCCACCCGTCGGGCAAGGACCGTATCTCGCAGATGAACAGCCACATGGCGCAAGTGCTGCCCTTGTACGCGCGCAGCAAGGGCGTCAGCGTGGGCGCCTTGCCGCCGTACCGCAGCACCGCCATCGCGCAGCGCTAGGATGGCGAAGTGTCACGCCGCCGCACCCTTGCCCATGCGCGACGGTGTGGCGCCCAGCTATCTGTGGCTGCCGGAAGGGCAGTGGCCGGACATGCTGTCGTTTCTGCTCGAGCGCTATCCGCAGATCGGCGCCGCGCAATGGCTGGACCGCATGGCGCGCGGCGAAGTGCTCAATGGCGAAGGCGCCGTGCTCGGCCCCGGCAGCGCGTACAAGCGCGGCATGCGCATTTTTTACTACCGCGAGCTGGAACGCGAAACGCCGATCCCGTTTCAGGAAGAGATCCTGTTCCAGGATGAACACCTGGTGGTGGTCGACAAGCCGCACTTCTTGCCCATGACGCCGGCCGGACGCTTCGTGCAGGAGACCCTGCTGACGCGCCTGAAGAAAAGCCTGGACTGCGCCGAGCTGACGCCGATCCACCGCCTCGACCGCGAGACGGCTGGCGTGGTGATTTTTTCGCGCCAGGTCGCCAGCCGTGGCGCCTACCAGACGCTGTTCCAGCGCCGCGAAGTGCGCAAGACGTATGAGGCGCTGGCACCCGTCCTGGCAGACCGCGATTTTCCGTTCACGTATCGCAGCCGCATGGTCGAGGGCGAGCAGTTTTTTCTCATGCGCGAGGAGGCGGGCGAGCCGAACTCGGAAACCATCATCGACGTAATCGAGCGGCGCGGCGCGGTGAACCTGTACCGGCTGTACCCGCACACGGGGCGCAAGCACCAGCTGCGCGTGCACCTGGCTGCACTCGGCATCCCCATCGTCAACGATGCGTTTTACCCGCTGGCCCAGCCGTGCAAGGAAGACGACATGTCGCACCCGCTGCAGCTGCTGGCGCGCGCCATCGATTTCACGGACCCGTTGACGGGTGAGCTGCGCCATTTTGAGAGCCGGCGCGCGCTGGCGTAAGCCGTCCCCCATTGGCGTGTCAACCATGTTGTCGGATTACGGCCCTGCGGTCCTAATCCGACCTACGGCAGATCAGGCGTAGGTCGGCTTAGCGCAGCGTAAGCCGACACCACCGCCGACGTGTCAAAGATCAGCCCTTGAGCGTGTAATCGATGATCAACGGCGCGTGGTCGGAAAAACGCTCGTCCTTGTAGACGCTGACCGTATGCGCCTGGGCCGCGATGCCGGGCGTGGCGACGTGGTAGTCGATGCGCCAGCCCACGTTTTTCGCGTAGGCTTGTCCGCGGTTGCTCCACCACGTGTACTGGTCTTCGCGCTTGTCCAGGCCGCGGTGCACGTCGACAAAGCCCACTTCGTCGAAGACGCGCGTCAGCCACGCGCGCTCTTCCGGCAGGAAGCCGGAATTCTTCTTGTTGCCCTTCCAGTTTTTCAGGTCGATTTCGTGGTGGGCGATATTCCAGTCGCCGCAGATGACCACTTCGCGGCCCAGCGCCTTCAATGCCAGCAGGTGCGGCAGGAACAGTTCCATGAAACGGAACTTGGCTTCCTGGCGTTCCGGGCCGGACGAACCGGACGGGCAATACACGGAAATGACGGACAAGTTGCCAAAATCACAGCGCACGTAGCGGCCTTCGGCATCGAATTCAGGGCTGCCGAAACCGATATGCACGGCGTCCGGTTCCACCTTGCTGTACACGCCCGTGCCGGAATAGCCTTTTTTCTCGGCATAGTGGAAATGGCCATGGTAGCCGTGCGGGTTGAGGAATTCCGGCGTCATGTCGGGCAGTTGCGCCTTCAATTCCTGCACGCAGATGAAATCGGCCGTTTGCGTGCCCATCCAGTTGAAAAAGCCTTTTTTGGCGGCGGAACGGATGCCGTTCAGGTTGGCGGAGATAATTTTTGGCATAGGTCGAGAGTCAATGGTGAGCGCCAGCGGCGCTGGACGGGGCCGACGGACACGGCATGGCGATTGTCTCGCCGCTGCGCGCGGATTAAAATACAGGCACTTTTAAAAAATGAGGCTAATGTGAATAATTTACGCCAGCAGTTTATCGCGTTTTCAGTATCCAAGGGCGTCTTGCGGTTTGGCGAGTTCACCACCAAGGCCGGACGCCAGTCGCCGTACTTCTTCAATGCGGGCCTGTTCCATGACGGCGCCACCCTGGCCGAGCTGGCGCAGTTCTACGCGCAGACCCTGCTCGACTCGGGCGTCGAATTCGACATGCTGTTCGGCCCCGCCTACAAGGGCATCACCCTGGCGTCGGCCACCGCCGTGGCACTGGCCGGCAAGGGCCGCAACACCTCGTTCGCCTTCAACCGCAAGGAAGCCAAAGACCATGGCGAAGGCGGCACCATCGTCGGCGCCAAGCTGCATGGTAAGGTTGTCATCATTGACGATGTGATCTCGGCCGGCACCTCGGTGCGCGAATCGGTGGACATGATCCGCGCCGCCGGCGCCGAGCCTTGCGCCGTGCTGATCGCCCTGGACCGCATGGAGCGTTCGGGCCCGGACGGCCAGCTGTCGCCCAGTTCGGCGGTGCAGGAAGTATCGAAACAGTATGGCATTCCCGTCATCTCGATCGGCAACCTGGATGACTTGTTCGGCTACCTGAACGGCGCGGGCGCCGATCCGGAACTGTTGAAACATAAGGAAGCCGTTTCCGCTTATCGCGCTAAGTATGGCATTTAAGTAGTCTTTTCCAGCAGTGCCCGCAACCGCGGGTCGCTGCAGGCGGCGCCGGCTTGCGGATGGCATTGCAACAGCCGCCGCAACAGCGCGCCGCCGATGCCGCGTCGGCGGAACGGCGGTTTCACGAACAGCATGTTCACCGTCACCCCGTCCGCACACTTGCTGATATCGAGCATGGCCACTTGCTGGCCGTCGATCCATGCGCACAGCGCGCTGTCCCCTTGCCAGTCTATCTGCATCACGCCAGCCATGGCTTGAGCGCCGCATGCAGGCCGAGGGCGAACAGGCCGACAAAAAAGCACCGTTTGAATACCTGTTGCGCGATGCGCCCGCGCAGCCATTGACCGGCCAGCATGCCGGTCAGCGCCGGCAGCAGCGCATACGCGGAAGCGCCGGCCGCACCGAGGCTGAAGTCGCCGTGTACGGCCAGGCTGGCCGCCAGCGCCACGGTCGATGCCGTAAACGCCAGGCCCAGCGCCTGCACCAGCGCATCGCGTGCCAGGCCCAGTCCCTGCAGATACGGCACGGCGGGGATGACGAACACGCCCGTGGCGGCCGTCACCAGCCCCGTCGCCACGCCCGTGACCGGTCCCAGCCAGGCTTCGTGCCGCGCCGGCACGCGCAACTGCAGCGAGAATAATCCCGCCAGCGCATACAGCATCAGCGTCACGCCCAGCGCGACGACGGCCCAGGCGCCGCTGTCGGTCGGCAGCAGGGCGCCGCCCGCCAGGGTACCGGCCATGACGGCGGCCAGCATGGGCCACAGGCGCCGCATCAGCGCGCGCAGGCCGGGGCCGGCCGCCAGTTGCCACACATTCGTCACCATCGACGGCACGATCAAGAGGGCCGCCGCCTGCACGGGCGGCATGACGAGGCTGAGCGTGCCCATGGCCACGGTCGGCAAGCCCAGTCCGACTACGCCCTTGACGAAGCCAGCGACGAGGAAGCTGGCGCCGACGGCCAGCAGGAATGACGTCTCCATCTTTTTTATCCCACATTGATTTTGCGTGGATTCTGCGCTTGCCCGGGACTTTCGCCAAGGTGGATTATTTTGAGTCAGCCTAAGTAAAATACGAAGGCTGATAAGATGGCGAAAAGGGGAGCTGTCATGCGTTTTGATCTGGTCGATTTGCAGCTGTTTGTCAATGTGGTGGAAGCGGGCAGCCTGACGGCGGGCGCCGCGCGCAGCCATCTGGCGCTGGCCTCAAGCAGTGCGCGCGTGCGCGGCATGGAAGAGGCGCTGGGCATGCCCCTGCTGCTGCGCGGGCGGCGCGGCGTGGAGCCGACACCGGTCGGGCAGACCCTGCTGCATCACGCGCGCCTCGTGTTGCTGCAAATGGAGAAAATGCGCGGCGAGCTCGGTGAATTTGCACGCGGTTTGAAAGGGCAGTTGCGGCTGCTGTGCAATACGGCCGCGCTCAGCGAATTTTTGCCCGAGGCACTCGGTGCTTTTCTCGACCGCCATCCGAACCTGACCATCGACCTGGAAGAGCGCCTCAGTTACGATATCGTCAAGGCCGTCTCGGAAGGGTTGGCCGACATGGGCATCGTGTCCGACTCGGTCGACATGCGCGGCTTGCAGACGTTTTTGTTCCGCCCCGACCGGCTGGTGGTCATCGCGGCGGCCGATGGCGTGCATCACCGCGCGCTCGGCCAGGATGGCGTCGTCGCGTTCTCCACGCTGCTGGATCACGATTTCATCGGCCTGGCCGACGACAGCGCGATGCAGCAGTACTTGGGCATGCATGCGGCGCGCCTGGGCCGTCCGTTGAAGGTGCGCGTGCGCTTGCGCAGCTTCGATGCCGTGTGCCGCATGGTGGCCAGCGGCGTGGGCATCAGCGTGGTGCCGCTGGCGGCGGCCAGCCGCTGCCAGCAGACGATGGCGCTGCGCTGCCTGGAATTATCCGATCCCTGGTCGGTACGCAATCTGACGATTTGCGTGCGCCAGTTCAGTGAATTACCCCTGTATGCGCGCCAGTTGATCGATCATCTGAAGGCGTGACAGGGCATGACAGGAGCAGCAATGCGTTTTTCAGAAGACAAGATGGCCAGCCTGCTGTGCAGCGACCAGGTCGAGCGTCCCATCCACATCTGGCAGCCGCCACAGCCCCAACGCCCGCGCGCCGTGATCCTGGCGATCCACGGCGGCATGGCGCACGCGGGCGATTACGTCACGCCGGCGCTGACTTTCCGCCAGCACGGCATCGCCACCGTCAGCTTCGACATGGTGGGCCACGATGGCAAGCGCAAGGTCGATATCCCCTCGTTCGAGGCCTTCCTCGACGACGAGGAATTGTTCCTCGCCTGGGTCAAGCAGGCGTATCCCGGCGTGCCGATTTTCGTCATGGGTCATTCCATGGGCGGCCTGATCGCCACGCACCTGGGGCTGCGGCGCTTTGCGGGCGATCCGGCGATCAAAGGCTTCATCATCTCATCGCCGTATTACGTGAATGCGATTCCCGTGCCGAAGGTGCTGCAGATGTTGTCCGGCTGGCTGGCGCAGCGCTTCCCGACGATGAAGGTACCGCTGGGGAATCTGACCATGCTGCTGACGCACGATCAAACCATCACCGCGCGCCATTTCCAGGATGAGCGCGACGGCATACGCGCCAGTGCAGCGTCGGTGCGCTTCGCCCATGCCTTGACGTCGGCGCAAAAGGAACTGGCGGGCGGCTTGTCGGACTGGCGCTTCCCCCTGTTCGCCGTGGTGGCCGGCGACGACAAGCTGGCCGACAGCCGCGCCACGGAAAGCCTGCTGCGCAGCGTGCCCGATGGCCTGCTCGACTACCATTTTTACCCGGCCAATTATCACGAGAACTTCAATGAGGTGAACCGTGACGTGATCTTTGCCGCGATCCTGGCCTGGATCGAGAAACTGCTGGCACCCGTGCCGGCATGAAGCGCCAGTATCGTTATAATCGGCTCAATGAATTGACCGCCGGTGCATGCCGGCCCGGTCCCCGCGGCACAGGGGAATACTCAAGGAACGAACGATGCGCTTGCTGATTGCCCTGTTACTCCCATGGCTGACCTTTTTCACGATCGGCCGCCCGATTGCCGGCATCATTTGCCTGATCCTGCAAATTACCTTGATCGGCTGGCTACCAGCGACGATCTGGGCCGTATATGCGCTGAGCCAGTACAAGACGGACCAGAAGATCGCCGAGGCCATGCGCCGGCGCTGATGTGGGGCTAAGTCCTGTTTAAGCTGCGTTTCCTATCTTGATTCAACCGACATGAGGAGAGTGAGATGGCACCAGACAGACGCGGTACCTTGACCCTGGCGGCGGCAATGCTGGCCGCCGGGCTGTTGCTGGGAAGTGCGGCGCAGGCGCAGGGCGATACTGCCTTGCCGCCCGTGCAAAAGAGCGGGGCGGTGGAGTACCTGAGCGGCGGCATCGGCCTCGATGAGTCGACGGCCATCAAGAGCGCCAGCCGGCATTGGCCTTTGAGCTTGGTATTTTCCGTGCAGGCGGCGGGCAAGGCGGAATTTGCCTCCGACGTGAAGCTGACAATACGCGACGCCAAGGACGTGCCGGTGCTGGAAACGACGGCCAGCGGGCCGTTCCTGCTGGCGAAACTGGCGCCGGGCAGCTACAGCCTGCGCGCCACCCTGGCTGGCAAGACCTTGGAGCGCAAGGTGCAGGTCAAGGCGGATAGTTCCGCGCGCGTGGAGCTGGTCTGGCCGGCGGGAACGAACCAGGGCCGGCCTTGATGGGCGACGGCAGCCCGATCAGCTGACCGCGAGTACGCGCCCTTCGGCGGCGCTTTGCAGCGCCAGTTCGATCAGGCGTATCGTTGCCGCCGCATCTTCGGCTGCCACGGGCGCCGCTGCGCCGTGGCGGATGGCGTCGGCCATGCCCTGGTAAAAGTCCTGGTAGCGGCCGGCCTGCATCTCGAGGTGTTCACAATGGCCGTCCGGCTGCGTGCCCAGGTGCAGCGCGCCGCGCACGGGGTCCACGCCCCAGCCGGGCTGGCCCGGCCTGCCGCCGGCCTTCAGGGCGTCTTCCTGCGGATCGAGGCCGAACTTCACGAAACTGCCCTTGTCGCCATGCACGGCGAAGCGCGCCGTCGGCGCCTTTACCAGGCAGCCCGCTTGCAGCACCACGCGCAGCCGGTCGTAGTACAAAACGATGTGCATATAGTCGACGGCTTGCGCGCCATCGCGCTGCAGGGCGATATCGGCGTACAGCTTTTCCGGCTGGCCGAACAGCTGCGTGGCCTGGTCCAGCATGTGCGGGCCCAGGTCGTATAGCAAGCCGCCACCGGGTGCGCCGGACTCGCGCCAGCGCTGGCGGATCTCCGGGCGGAAACGGTCGAAATGCGATTCGACGCTGGCGATGCGCCCCAGCGTACCCTGTGCCAGCAGCGCTTTCAGCGTCAGGAAGTCGCCATCCCAGCGCCGGTTGTGATACACGCTGAGCACCAGCTTGCGCTCTTGCGCCAGCGCGATCAGGCTCTGCGCTTCAACGCTGGAAATGGTGAATGGCTTGTCGACCACCACGTGCTTGCCCGCCTGCAGCGCCGCTTGCGCCAGGCTGAAATGCGCTTCGTTGGGCGCGGCGATGACGACCAGCTCGATGGACGGATCGGCAAACAGCTGCGCCGCATCCGCATACACGGTCGCGTGCGGCCAGTCCTTGTGCACGAGTTCCGGTTTGCTGGAGGCCACCGCCGTCAGCTCCAGGGCATCGATGGTGGACAGCACGGGAGCGTGGAAGGTGGAGCCGGCAAAGCCGTAGCCGACGAGGCCAGTCTTGATCTTGTTCATGGCGGGTTCACAGGTGCGTGGAAGAATCCATGATCATACCTGCAAGCGGGCGGCGCGTAAAAAAAGGACGCCGCAGCGTCCTTTTGCATGCCTCTCGCGAGATTACCCCGCCAGCTTGGCCTTCAGCAATTCCGTCAGCTGGGCCGGGTTGGCCTTGCCCTTGGAGGCTTTCATGGCCTGGCCGATCAGCGCGTTGATGGCAGCTTCCTTGCCGGCACGGTACTGCTCCACCGACTTGGCGTTGGCCGCCAATACTTCATCGACGATGGCTTCCAGGGCGCCCGAGTCCGAGATCTGCTTCAAACCCTTGGCGTCGATGACGGTATCGACCAGGTGCTCGTCGCTGGACTTCGCTTCCCACATGCCGGCGAAGACTTCCTTGGCCGCCTTGTTCGATATCGTGCCGTCGGCGATGCGCTTGAGCATGGCGGCCAGCTGCGCGGCGGAGACGGGCGCGTCGTCCAGGTCCACGCCTTCGCGGTTCAGGGTCGACGACACGTCGCCCATCAGCCAGTTGGCGGCGGCCTTGGCGTTTTCCTTGCCGGCCTTGTCGACCACGGCGACGAAATAGGTGGCCATGGCTTTCGATTGCGTCAGCACCAGCGCATCGTAATCGGGGAGCGCATACTCGCTGATGAAGCGCGCGCGCATGGCGGCCGGCAGTTCCGGCATCGATGCCTTGACCGTATCGATCCATGCTTGCGAGATGACCAGCGGCGGCAGGTCAGGGTCCGGGAAGTAGCGGTAATCCTGGGCGTCTTCCTTGCTGCGCATTTCGCGCGTTTCCTTGCGGTCCGGATCGTACAAACGCGTCGCTTGCACGACCTTGCCGCCGTCTTCGATCAGTTCGATCTGGCGGCGCACTTCGACGTGCACGGCTTCCTCGATGAAGCGGAAGGAGTTCAGGTTCTTGATCTCGCAGCGGGTGCCGAATTCCTTCTGGCCGACGGGGCGTACGGAGACGTTGACGTCGCAGCGGAACGAGCCTTCCTGCATGTTGCCGTCGCAAACGCCCAGCCACATGACCAGCGAGTGCAGCGCCTTGGCATAGGCCACGGCTTCGGCGGCGCTGCGGATTTCCGGTTCCGAGACGATTTCCAGCAGCGGCGTGCCGGCGCGGTTCAAGTCGATGCCGCTCATGCCCGCATAGTCTTCATGCAAGGACTTGCCGGCGTCTTCTTCCAGGTGGGCGCGCGTCAGGTTGACCGTCTTGGTGACGAATTCGCCATCCTTTTCGTAGCCGAAGGTCAGGGCGCCACCGATGACGACGGGGTCTTCGAACTGGCTGATCTGGTAGCCCTTGGGCGAATCGGGATAAAAATAGTTTTTACGCGCGAAGACCGAGTGCGGCGCCACGGTGGCGCCCACGGCCAAACCAAAACGGATCGCGCGCTCGACGGCTTGCTTGTTCATCACCGGCAGCACGCCTGGCAGGGCCAGGTCGACGGGGCTCGCTTGCGTGTTGGCGTCGGCGCCGTACTTGATCGGCGAACCGCTGAAAATTTTGGATTCGGTCGTGAGCTGCACGTGGTTCTCAAGACCGATGACGACTTCCCATTGCATAGTGTTCTCGCTTATTTTTTGGTGGCGCCGCCTCGGCGGCGCGAATTTTTTTCTTAGATGCCGGCAGTTGCGTTGCCTGGAGCACGCGTATGCCAGTCCGTCACCAGCTGGTACTGGTGGGCCACGTTCAGCAGTTTGGCTTCGCCAAAATAATTGCCGATGATTTGCAGGCCGACGGGGCGCTTGCCATTCTTGTCTCCCGCGCCGAAACCGCAAGGGATCGACATGCCGGGCAGGCCGGCCAGGCTGGTCGACAGGGTGTAGATGTCGGCCAGGTAGTTTGCTACCGGGTCATCCGTCTTGTCGCCCAGGTCCCAGGCGACAGTCGGCGCGACGGGGCCCATGATGACGTCGCAGACGGCGCTCGGGCCATTTAATACGGCATCGAAATCCTGCGCGATCAGGCGGCGGATCTTTTGCGCCTTCAGGTAGTAGGCGTCGTAGTAGCCGTGGCACAGCACATAGGTGCCGACCATGATGCGGCGCTGCACTTCCGGGCCGAAGCCCTGGGCGCGCGACTTTTTGTACATGTCCTGCAAGTCCTTGTACTCGGCGGCGCGGTGGCCATAGCGCACGCCGTCGTAGCGCGACAGGTTCGACGACGCTTCGGCCGGGGCGATCATGTAGTAGGCGGGAATCGACAGGGCAGTGTTCGGCAGCGAGATGTCGACCAGGGTGGCGCCCAGTTTTTCATACTGCGCCAGCGCGCCGCGCACGGCCGCTTCCACGTCCTTGGCCAGGCCCTCGCCGAAGTACTCGCGCGGCACGCCGATGCGCAAGCCCGTCAACGGCTGGCCCAGTTCACGTGAAAAATCTTCCGTCACACCGCCCTGTTCCGGCGACAGGCTGGTCGAGTCGCGTTCGTCAAAGCCGGCCATGGCGCTCAAGAGCAGGGCGCAGTCTTCGGCCGAGCGGGCCATCGGGCCGCCCTGGTCCAGCGACGAGGCAAAGGCGATCATGCCGAAGCGCGACACGCGGCCATACGTCGGCTTGATGCCGGTGATGCCACAAAAAGCAGCTGGCTGGCGGATCGAACCGCCCGTATCGGTGCCGGTGGCCGCTGGCGTCAGGCCGGCGGCGACGGCGGCAGCCGAGCCGCCGGACGAGCCGCCTGGCACGGCCGTCTTGTCCCACGGATTGTGCACGGCGCCGAAGGCCGAGTTCTCGTTGCCGGAACCCATGGCGAATTCATCGCAATTGACCTTGCCCAGGGTGACCATGCCGGCTGCCTGGAATTTTTCCACCACGGTGGCGTCAAACGGGCTGGCGTAGTTGGCCAGCATTTTCGAGCCGGCCGTGGTGCGCCAGCCTTTGGTCACGAACAGGTCCTTGTGCGCGATCGGCACGCCCGTCAACGGCGTGGCCGTGCCAGCGGCGATGCGCGCGTCGGCCTCGGCAGCTTGCGCCAGGGTCAGGGCACGGTCGACGTGCAGGAAGGCGTTCGAAGTATCCGCTGCGATGCGGTCGAGGAAGTGCGTCGCCAGTGCAACGGCGGAAATTTCCTTGTTCTGCAAAAGCGTGGACAGCTGTTTGATGGATTTTGTATGCATGGCGTTTCTATTTTGATATTCGGCAAGAAGGCGGGAGCGGCGCAACGGCGTGTTTATTCGATAACCTTAGGCACGAGATACAGGCCATCCTGGACCTTCGGTGCCACGGCCTGATAGGCGTCGCGGTGATTCGTTTCCGTGGCGACGTCTTCGCGCAGGCGCAGGGCGATATTGTCCATATGGGCAGCCAGCGGGTGGCTCAGCGGGGCCACGCCATCGGTATTGACGGCTTGCATTTGTTCCGCCAGGGCAAAAATCTTGTTCAATTGGGCCAGGGACGTGACGGCCTGATCGTCGGCCATTTCGAGTTGTGCCAGGTGGGCGATGCGTTTTACGTCGGAGAGTGTCAGGGACATGGCGAATGGCGCGGAGTGCCGCGCATTAGTATTAAGTTGGCGTTTCGATAAAACGCGAATATTTACTGCTTTTTTGCTCACAAAAGCCGGGGAATGCCGCGTAACTCGCGGCTGCAAGAGTCGCACTTTTCCATGGTTTTTGAGCAAATCGCATTCAAATTATAAGGTAGAATGGCGGGTTAATGCGTTGCCGGCGCTGATGGACCGCTGCCGCAGCATAGAAAAGATTGCGCAAGCGCCAAGCGAAACCCGGAAAAACCGCCTTCATGGATTTTCAGGGTGCCTGAAAGCGCCCGCTTTGAAACTCCCCATAAACAGCTTTTGCGCAGCTCGATGCGCTACAGGACACTCATGTTTGGTTTTTTACGCAGGTATATCTCCACCGATCTGGCCATTGACTTGGGCACGGCCAACACCCTTATTTATGTGCGCGGCCTCGGTATCGTCCTGGACGAACCGTCCGTCGTCGCCATCCGCCAGGAAGGCGGTCCGAATGGCAAGAAGACCATTCAGGCAGTCGGCAAGGAAGCCAAGCAGATGCTGGGCAAGGTGCCGGGCAATATCGAAGCGATCCGTCCGATGAAAGATGGCGTGATCGCCGACTTCACCGTGACCGAGCAGATGCTCAAGCAATTCATCCGCATGGTGCATGACTCGAAATTCTTCCGTCCATCGCCACGCATCATCATTTGCGTACCGTGCGGTTCGACCCAGGTCGAGCGCCGCGCGATCCGCGAATCGGCGCTGGGCGCCGGCGCCTCGCAGGTGTACCTGATCGAAGAACCGATGGCAGCGGCCATTGGCGCCGGCTTGCCGGTATCGGAAGCGACCGGCTCGATGGTGGTCGACATCGGCGGCGGCACCACCGAAGTGGGCATCATCTCGCTGGGCGGCATGGTCTACAAGGGTTCCGTGCGCGTGGGCGGCGACAAGTTCGATGAAGCCATCGTCAACTACATCCGCCGCAACTACGGCATGCTGATCGGCGAACAAACGGCCGAAGCCATCAAGAAGGCCATCGGTTCGGCTTTCCCCGGTTCGGAAGTGAAGGAAATGGAAGTCAAGGGCCGCAACCTGTCCGAAGGCATCCCGCGCTCGTTTACCATTTCCAGCAACGAGATTCTCGAAGCGCTGACCGACCCGCTGAACAACATCGTCTCGGCCGTGAAGAACGCGCTGGAACAGACGCCGCCGGAACTGGGCGCCGACATCGCCGAAAAAGGCATGATGCTGACGGGCGGCGGCGCACTGCTGCGCGACCTGGACCGCCTGCTGATGGAGGAAACCGGCCTGCCGGTGCTGGTTGCCGAGGACCCGCTCACTTGCGTGGTGCGCGGTTCCGGGATGGCACTGGAACGTATGGACAAGCTCGGCTCGATCTTCTCCTACGAATAATCTGACAGAAGGGCCGGAACTTCAGTTTCCGGCCTTTTTTGGGTTTTGGCGCCGGCGTTCGACCGGGGCCTGCACGTTGGCGCACTGCGCCTGGCCTGATTATTGGAAGTCATGGAATACAGTCCTCCGCCACTTTTCAAACAAGGCGCCTCCGCCCGCGTCAAGATGATGGTGTTCGCCGGCATTTCTATCGCCCTGTTGCTGGTCGATTCGCGCATGCACGCCTTGACGGCCGTGCGCCAGGCAGTCGGTACCGTGCTGTATCCGGTGCAGATGGCGGCCCTGGTGCCGCGCGATGTGGCGCTTGGCGTCGGCAATTACTTCTCTTCGCTGTCCGCCCTGGAAAAACAGGTACGCGACCTGAAGCACGAACAAATCGCCTCGGCGCAGATCATGCAGCAGGCGCAGCTCAATATCGTTGAGAACAACCATTTGCGCAAGCTGATGGAAGCGCGCGAGCGCGTTCCCGTGAAGACCATGATGGCTGAAGTCCTGTATGACACGCGCGATTCGGCCACGCGCAAGATCGTGCTGGACCGGGGCATTCAGAATGGCGTCGAACTGGGCCGCCCCGTGATCGATAACCTCGGCGTGGTGGGACAAGTCACGCGCGTGTTCCCGTTCACCTCGGAAGTGACCTTGCTGACCGATGAAGAACAGGCCATTCCCGTGCAGCTGCTGCGCAATGGCGTGCGCAGCGTGGCCATCGGCCGCGGCAAGTCCGGTACCATGGAGCTGCGCTTTACGGCGCCCACCGCCGACATCCAGATCGGCGACATCGTCATTACCTCGGGCCTCGACGGCCTGTATCCGGCCGGCCTGGCCGTGGCGCGCGTGACCCTGGTCGAGCGCAATGCGCATGGCCCGTTCGGCCGCGTCGTGTGCCAGCCGCTGGCCGGCATCGAACGCAACACCCAACTGCTCATCTTGATGACGTCGCCGGAGATCCCGGCGCGTCCGCCAGTCGAAGACGTCAAGACGGGCCGCAAGATCGCCGGCAAGATGGCGCCGATCAAGGACCCTGCCAAGGAGCCGGCTGCCGCCGGGGCAGCGACAGCGCCGGCCACCGCGCCCGCCACACCGGCCGCGAAGCCGCCCGCAAGCCCGCTTCCGAAACCGGCGACGCCGGCCGCTGCCACAATACCTGCCGCCGTGCCACCGAAGGAAGCGACACGATGAACCGCCCGCATTACATCCTGCTGCCGGTCAGCCCCCTGTTCATCGGCTTTTCCCTGCTGTGCGCTTTTCTGCTGAACCTGCTGCCCTGGGGACAGTTCGTCGGCGTGCCCGATTTCGTCGCCCTGGTGCTGGTCTTCTGGGGCATACACCAGCCGCGCAAGGTCGGCATCGGCGTGGCGTTCTTCATGGGTTTGATGATGGACGTGCACGACTCGACCCTGCTGGGCGAGAATGCGCTGGCCTACACCTTGCTGTCGTACTTCGCCATCATGATGCACCGCCGCGTGCTGTGGTTCCCCATCCTGACGCAGGCGCTGCATGTGCTGCCGCTGCTGCTGCTGACGCAGGCACTGCAATTGCTGACGCGCCTGATCGTCTCGGGCCGTTTCCCCGGCTGGCTCAATTTCATCGAGAGCTTCGTCGCCGTGGCCCTGTGGCCCTTCGTCACGTGGGTCTTGCTGGCGCCGCAGCGCCGCGCCGTGGACCGCGATCATAACCGGCCGATTTGACGGGCGCCCGCCATGACTGAACTGAAAAATACCGAGCGCGAGCTGCATTTTTTCCGCATGCGCCTGACCATCCTGGGCGCGCTCGTCTTCGTCTGCTTTTCGCTGCTGCTGGCGCGCTTCATCTGGCTGCAGGTGATCAAGCACGAGGACTACGCGACCAAGGCCGAAGACAACCGCATCGCCGTGGTGCCCATCGTGCCCACGCGCGGCCTGATCCTCGACCGCAACGGCGTGGTTTTGGCGCGCAATTACTCGGCCTATACGCTGGAAATCACGCCATCGAAATTGAGCGCCAGCCTCGATTCGGTGATCGACGAGCTGTCGACCCTGGTGCAGATCGACGTCAAGGACCGCCGCCGCTTCAAGAAGCTGCTGGAAGAGTCGAAGAACTTCGTCAGCGTGCCGCTGCGTACGCGCCTGACGGACGAAGAAGTGGCGCGTTTCACGGCGCAACGCTTCCGCTTCCCCGGCGTCGAGGTGCAGGCGCGCTTGTTCCGCCAGTATCCGATGGGCGAGGTGGCGTCGCACGTGGTGGGTTTCATCGGCCGCATCAACCGCAATGAAGCCAAGGCGCTGGAAGAGGGCGACGACGCGGCCAACTACAACGGCACCGACCATATCGGCAAGGAAGGCCTGGAAAAAAGCTACGAGAAGCAGCTGCATGGCACCACCGGCTACGAAGAAGTGGAAGTGTCGGCCGGCGGGCGCGCAATGCGCACCCTGTCGCGCACGGCGGCCATCCCTGGCAATAACCTGATCCTGTCGATCGACATCGAACTGCAAAAAGTGGTCGAGGAAGCGTTCGGCGAATGGCGTGGCGCGGCCGTGGCGATCGACCCGGCCACGGGCGACATCCTGGCCTACGTCTCCAAGCCCGGCTACGACCCGAACCTGTTCGTCGACGGCATCGACCAGCAAAGCTGGAATGAACTCAATACCTCGCTGGACCGGCCGATGGTCAACCGGCCCCTGTCCGGCACCTATGCGCCTGGCTCGACCTTCAAGCCCTTCATGGCGCTGGCCGCACTCGAATTGGGCAAGCGCACGCCGAGCCAGTCGATTTCCGATCCGGGTTTCTTCATCCTCGGCGGTCACACCTTCCGCGACGACAAGGTCGGCGGCCATGGCACGGTGGACATGCACAAGTCCATCGTCGTCTCGTGCAACACGTATTACTATCAGCTGGGCCGTGACATGGGCATTGATGCCATCCACGACTTCATGAAGCCGTTCGGCTTCGGCCAGCTGACGGGCATCGACCTGAATAATGAAAAGACGGGTGTGCTGCCGTCGACGGAATGGAAGCGCAACCGCTTCAAGACGCCGCAGCAGAAAAAATGGGTGGGTGGCGACACGATTTCGGTGAGTAACGGCTCCGGCTACAACTCATATACGCCGCTGCAGATCGCCCACGCGACGGCCAACCTGGCCAATAACGGCGTGGTGATGAAGCCGCATCTGGTGAAGATCATCGAAGATGCCGCCACGCGTGCGCGCACCCTGACGGTACCGAAGGAAAGCTACCGCATCGCGCTCAAGCAGGAAAACATCGACGTCATCAAGCGCGCCATGGTGGGCGTGACCAGCGAGCAGGGCGGCACGGCCGCGCGCATCTTCACCGGCGTGCAGTACACGGTGGGCGGCAAGACGGGGACGGCGCAGGTGGTGGGCATCAAGAAAAACGAGAAGTACAATGCCAAGCTGCTGGCCGAACGCCTGCGCGACAACGCCTTGTTTACAGCCTTCGCACCGGCCGACAAGCCACGCATCGCCATTGCGATCGTGGTGGAAAACGCGGGCTTCGGCGCCGGCGTGGCTGCACCGATCGCGCGCAAGGCGCTCGACTACTACCTGCTGGGCAAGCGCCCGAGCGACAAGGAAAAGGACACCACCAAGGTGCCCAAGGAAGATGTCGACGAAGTGCGCACCCTGGAAGAAATCACTGACGAGCAGGCCGCTCCGGCGCCGCCTGCCAGGCAATAAAGGAAGCACATGCCCATTAACGAGAGGCGCTCGCTGTGGCGGCGCGCCAAACCCTATCTGGCGGTGTTCGATCCGCCGCTGATGATCATCATCCTGATGCTGCTGTGCACCAGTCTGCTGACCCTGTATTCGGCCAGTATCGGCATCCCCGGCAAGATCGAGGACCACCTGCGCAACATCCTGCTGTGCTTTTTCGTCATGTGGGTGGCGGCCAACATCACGCCGCAGATGATGATGCGCATCGCCGTGCCGGCGTACACGGTATCGGTGATCTTGCTGGTGGCCGTGGCGCTGTTCGGCACCATCAAGCTCGGTGCGCGGCGCTGGCTGCATATCGGCGTGATCGATATCCAGCCGTCCGAATTCCTGAAGATCGCCACGCCGCTGATGCTGGCCTGGTTCTTCCAGCACAATGCGGGCGCCCTGCGCTGGAAATCGTTCCTGATGGCGGCCGTGCTGCTGCTGGTGCCCGTCTACCTGATCGCGCGCCAGCCCGATTTGGGCACGGCGCTGCTGGTGGTGGCGGCCGGCTTTACCGTCATCTTCCTGGCCGGCCTGTCGTGGAAAGTGCTGGCCGGCTTGCTGATCACCTTTGTGGCCTGCCTGCCGATCGCCTGGTCGCACCTGCATGATTACCAGCGCGACCGCGTGATGATGCTGATCGACCCGACCAAGGACCCGCTGGGCAAGGGCTTCCATATCATCCAGTCCATCATCGCCATCGGTTCGGGTGGCATGACGGGCAAGGGCTGGACGCACGGCACCCAGGCCCACCTGGAATTCGTCCCGGAGCGCACCACCGATTTTATTTTTGCCGTATATTCCGAGGAATTCGGCCTGGTCGGTAACTTGATCCTGATGCTGATGTATTTGCTGCTGGTGGGACGGGGGATGATGATCGCCGCCAACGCCCCCAGTTTTTTCACTCGCCTGCTGGCAGGAGCGATCACTATGATTTTCTTTACGTATGCGTTTGTTAACATGGGCATGGTCAGCGGCATCGTGCCGGTGGTCGGCGTTCCCCTGCCTTTCCTCAGCTATGGCGGCACCGCGCTGCTGACCCTGGGCGTGGCTACCGGTATCCTGATGAGCATCCAGCGCCATCGCAAGCTGGTGCAGACCTGATGCGGGCGCCTGTCGATACCTTCGCCATGCGCGGATTGAGCCTGGCCGCTTTGCTGACCCTGGCCGCCTGCGGCACCACGCCGCAAAAAACCGCATCGAACAACGTGCCGCTGCCGTCAGGCGGCAAGGTCAAGTCCCCCGTGCGCCAGGACCCCACCTTGCCGGCGTTGCCGGCGGCCGGCTCCGGGCGCGGCGGCTACTACAAGGATGACGGCCCGGGCGAGAATCCGCCGGCCAACCTGCGCGACGTGCCCGATGCGGAAGTGCGCAACGAGCCGTATTCGACGCGCTCGAACCGCCCGTATGTCGTCTTCGGCAAGACGTACACGCCGATCACCGACAACGAGCCATTCAAGCAGAAGGGCACGGGCACCTGGTATGGCAAGAAATTCCATGGACAGCGCACTTCGTCGGGTGAAATCTACGACATGTACAAGATGACGGCGGCCCATCCCACCTTGCCGATTCCGTCGTATGCGCGTGTGACGAGCATCGACAGCGGCGAACAGGTGATCGTGCGCGTCAATGATCGTGGTCCCTTCCACGCCACGCGCGTGATCGACGTGTCCTACACGGCGGCGCTGAAACTGGGCTTCCTGGGCAAGGGCAGCCACCAGGTGGTCGTGGAACGGCTGCTGCCGGCCGATATCGATGCCATCCTGGCTGCCCGCGCGGCGCCGAAGCCGGTGCCTTCCGTGGTGGCTATTTCCATCGATACACCGCCCGAGACGGGCGCCGTGGTGCAGCCGGAAGTGTCGACGCAAATGGATGCCACGGTGGCCGCGCCAGCGCCGGCCGCGTTGACCAGCGGCTTTTATCTGCAGCTGGGTGCCTACTCGCGCGCCGACAATGCGGAAACGGGGCGGTCGCGCCTGGCGCCATATGCGGCGGCCTTGGGTACGCTTGGGGTGGTGCAGGCCGGTAACCTGTTCCGCCTGTATGGCGGACCGTTCACCAGCCGTGCCGAGGCGGCACGCGCGGCGGCGAATTTGCCGGAATCGACGGGCATCAAGCCTATCGTCATCGAAAGATAAGCGTAGGTCGGATTAGGCCCGAAGGGCCGTAATCCGACGCGATTGTCAGGTGTCATTTACAGGAGCGCAGTTCCTGCTCTTCGAACTGCTTCGTGATCTCGGCCAGCCGCGCGCGCGTGGCGGCGTCGAGGTCGCGGAACTGGTAAGCGAGCTGCTTGCTGGCGCTGTAGCGTGGCGCGACGCGGGCGCTGTGCACGCCCTGCTTGTTGAGCGATGCCAGCTGGCTTTGGGCGCTGGTTTCCGACTTGAACACGCCCAGTGAAATGCCCCAGCGCTGCGCGCTGCCTTCGTTGATGATGAAGTAATTCGTCACGCCCAGCTGCTTCAATTCGCCGGCCTTGCGCTCGGCGCCTTCCTTGCTGCCCTGCGGCGGGATGTACACCATGTAGCTGGAAATGTCCTGGCCGGCCACGTTGCGGCGCGACTGTCGGTCGCCCAGGTTCAACGCCGCCACTTGCGCTTCGAAGCGGCGCCCGTCAGCCAGCAGGAAATTGCCCACTTCCGTGCAGGCATACGATGGCGGTGGCGCAGCTACGGCCGCCGCCGGCGTCGCCCCCTCTTCGGCAGCCGGTGGCGCGGCGGGCGCCGTGGCCTGCTCCTGTGTCAGCAAGGTGAGTTTGCCCGCCTGCAGCTGGTTTTTCAGGCGTGCCGGTTCGCGCGTCTCCGTGCGAAAACTGCCCAGATAACCCTGGCCGATGGCCAGGACCAGCAGGTTGACGCCGGCCAGCAGCCAGAAGACGAATTTCAGCATACGTGGTTTCCTTGTGATCCTGCCGTGCCGGCGCGTGCGGATGCCTGCAGGCCGAGCATGACGATATTGTCCACCAGATGCAGCGGTACCGGCAGTGCCAGGGCCGGTGCGATACGCGGCGCGGCGCCGCCGGACAATACACAGGCACTGGCGCCGTGCATGCGCACGGCCCGTTCGATGGCGCCCGCCTGCGCCGCCAGGCAGCCACTCAAAATCGCGTCGTCCGTGTTGTCGGCAAAGCCGGCCGGCAGCATGGCGTCGCCGGCGATTTGCGGCAGCTGCGCCGTGTTGCGCGCCAGCGAGCTGGCCATCAATCCCAGTCCCGGCAAGATCATCCCGCCGAGGAAAACGCCATCGGCCGTGATGGCGTCGATGGTGGTGGCGGTGCCGCAATTGGCGACGATGAGCGCCTGGCCAGGCGCCAGAGCGTGCGCGCCGATGGCGGCGGCAAAGCGGTCGCAGCCCAGCTGAGATGGCGTGCGGTAGCCGTTCGTGAGGCCCGCCAACTGCGGCAGCGAGACGAAGTTGCGCGCAAAGACCGGCAGCATGGCGCGCAGGTGCGTGCCGATGACGGCGCCGGCCACGTTCGACAGCAGCGCGTCGCTGATGGCGAGTTTCTCCCATTGCGCGGCCAGGGTGTCGAGCTGCGCATGCGCGACGGCGCCGCTGGCCAGCCAGGCCCCGGCGGCACTGTCGGCTTCCACGAGTGCCCATTTGATGCGCGTATTGCCGGCGTCGATCAGCAGCAGCATGCGCTTACTCCCCGACCAGGCGCAAGGACACGTCGCCGGACATGACTTCCTGCAGCCCGCCATCGGTGCGCAGCAGCAGGCGACCCAGCTGGTCCACGCCGGCCGCCACGCCTTGCTGCAGCAACTGGCCGTTGTCGAGGATTTTCACGTGCTGGCCCTGCCAGGCGTGCAACAGATTCCAGCGTTCGGCAAACGGCGTAAAACCCGTGTCGTCGAATTCGGCCAGCACGCCGGCCAGACGGCTGAGCAAGGCCGCCACCAGCGTATTGCGCTCCATCTGCGCCAGCCACGGCACGGCCGAGACGCTGCGGCCAATCTGCCGTTCCAGCGCATCGGGCATCAGCAAATTGATGCCGCAGCCGATCACGGCCCATACGCCGCCGTCTGGCGCCTGCTGCGTTTCGACGAGGATGCCGGCCAGTTTATGGCCATCCTTGAGCAGGTCATTCGGCCATTTCAGTTGCACCGGCACGCCCAGCGCCGTCATGCTTTCGGCCAGGGCCACGCCGACGGCCAGCGGCAGGCCGACCAGCTGATGCAGCGGCCCCTTGAAGCGCCAGGCCAGCGAGAACATCAGGCTGGCGTCCGCCTGCGACACCCACGGCCGCCCGGCGCGCCCGCGTCCGGCCGTCTGCTGGCCGGCGACGCGCAGGGTGGGTCCGGCCAGGGTGGCGCAGCGCGCCAGCAGGTCGGCGTTGGTCGATCCCGTTTCGTCGACCACTTCGATGGCCACGTGGGAGGCGCCCGTGGCGCAATGGGCGGCGATGGCCGCGCTGTTCAAGTCTGAGTGCTTCGTCATGGGAATTGGATCAGTTGCGCGCCTTGTGCGGCGCATTGGCGAAGACCCGGTCGTAGACGGCATTCGGCAGCGCGCGCAGCAGCTTGGCGACGACGCCCATCTGCCACGGGATCACGCGGTAGCTGTCGCCGTCGGCGATGGCGCGCGCGGCGCGCACGGCGAATTTATCGGCCGGCATCAGGAAGGGCATGCGATAGGCGTTGTGGCGCGTCATCGGCGTGTCGATGTAGCCGGGCGTGATGGTGACGACCTTGATGCCGGCCGGTTTGAGTTCCAGGCGCAGCGATTCGCAGTAGCTGATGACGGCCGCCTTCGATGCGCTATAGGCTTCGGCGCCGGGCAGGCCGCGTATGCCGGCCACGCTGCCGATGCCCACCAGGCGTCCGCTGCCCTGGTTTTTCATGGCGGCGATGAAGGGGGCGAAGGTGGCGACGGTGGCCGTGACGTTGATGGCGATGAGGCGCGCGAAGGCGTCGAGGTCTTCCGCGTGTTCGCTCAGGGTGCCGTAGGATACGCCGGCGCTGGCGATGACGACGTCGATGCCGCCGGCATGGGCGATGAAGTCATCGGCCGCGCTTTTCAGGGCGGCGTGGTCGCAGACATCGACGGCGTAGGCGCGGTGGCGTTCAGGGTGGGGCAGGGAAGCGATCAGTTGCTGCAGGGTGTCGCCGCGGCGGGCCAGCAAGCCCAACTGGGCGCCCTGGTGCGCGTACTGCAGCGCCAGGGCGGCGCCCAATCCACTCGACGCGCCCGTGATGAAAACGCGATGCATCAGGCGATGCCCGGGCGCGCCAGGGAAGTGGCCATGCTTATTTCTTTTCCGCTTTGGCTTTCGCGACCAGCACGTCCATCACGGTCAGTGCCTGGGCGTTCAGTTGCTCTTCGTTCTTGGCCGACTTGCTGCCCTGATCGGCTTGCGAAGGCGAGGTGATATAGCGGCCATCGATGGCGATCATGGGCCAGAACGTGACGTTATAGCCCTGCATCATGGCGTCCGCGCGGCGCACGCGGGCCGAGATGCCCATCGAGCGGTAGGTGTCGATGAACTTCTGGCGGTCCACGCCCTGCCTGGCGACGAAGTCGAAGACGGCGTCGTCGGTATTCAGGCGGTTGCGTTCCACGTGCATGGCGTGGAAGACGCTGGTGTGCAGCTTGTCGACCAGCCCCATGGCTTGCAGGGTGAAGAACAGCCGCTGCTGCGGCGCCACGCTGTCATCGCGCGACACGTGCACGCGCTTGAAGACGATGTTGTCGCCCTGTTTCTTGACCCAGGCCGCCAGTTGCGGCTCGAGCACGTTGCAATGCGGGCAGTAATAGGCGAAGAATTCCGTCACTTCGATTTTCTTGCCCGATTCCGTCGCCTGCGGCGTGGCCAGGGTTTCGTATTCGACGCCGTTCTTTGGGTCGGCCGGCGAGGCCGATGCGCCCAGGGTAACGGTGCACAGGGCGGCGGCGAACAGGATTTTCTTCAGAAAGCGCATGCTGGTTCCTTATTTTTGGTTGCGGACGACGGCGACATCGATGCCGTTTTCAGACAGTTTGGTGCGCGCGCGGTTCATCGCTTCGAGCTGGTTGAACGGCCCGATGCGTACGCGGTGCAGCACGCCGGCATCGGTGCTGCGGTCGCTGATGGCCGCTTCGAAGCCGAGCAGCGCCAGTTTGCCGCGCGTGCTTTCGGCGTCCGACATGTCGTGGAAGGCGCCGGCCTGCAGATAATAAATCCATTTGTCGCTGGCTGCATCGGCCTTGGCTTCGGTTTTCACGTCGGCCTTGGCTTGCGGCGCTGGCGCTGCTGCCGCCGGCGTTTTTGGCGCCGGCTTGTCCTTCAATGTACCGATGAGTTCCTGCAACGCGTCCGGCGGCGGTGCCTTCGGCTGCTGCGCGGGAGCGGGTGCCGGCGCAGCAGGCTGCGTCGGCGCGGCGATCTCGCGCGGCTCCTTGGAGAAGTCGCGCGCCGCTTCCTTGGCCGCTTCCTTGTTGCCGTACATCGGCCTGTTCGGGTCGGCGATCTGGCCGGCCGTCGGTTCGGCCGACTTGCCGGCCTTGCCCGACTTGTCGGTGAAGGGCGAGGCACCCTTGGTGATCACCAGGGCGACTACCACGGCGATACCCAGGCCGATGACCAGGCCGATGATGATGCCGACCAGCGTGTTGCCCTGCTGGCGCCGGGTCGAAGAGAAGCGGGAAGCATGATTCATTGACGGTTAGACCTTCGCGATTACATTTTGTTTGGCGCGGATACGCCGATCAGTGCCAGGCCGTTGCGCAATACCTGGCGCGCGGCGATGACGAGGGCCAGGCGGGCCATCTTGACGGCGTCGTCCTCGACCAGCACTTTTTCGGCGAAGTAGAAGCTGTGCAGGTTGGCGGCCAGGTCGCGCAGGTAGAAGGCGACTTGATGCGGTCCCAGTTCCGCTTGCGCGCGCGCCAGCGTTTCCGGGTAGGCTGCCAGGGTCGCCAGCAAGGTCGCTTCGGTCGGCGCCGTCAAAGGAGACAAATCGACGCCGGCGACCGTGTTCTCATCACCGCCCCAGTTTTCCAGGATGCGGCAGATGCGCGCATGCGCGTACTGCACGTAATACACCGGGTTTTCATCGGTGGTTTTCAGCGCCACGTCGACGTCGAAGACGAATTCCGTGTCGGCCTTGCGCGAGATCAGGAAGAAGCGCACGGCGTCGCGGCCCTTGGCGATGTCGCCGCCGCCCGACCATTCGATCAGGTCGCGCACGGTCACGTAGGAGCCGGCGCGCTTGGAAATCTTGACTTCTTCGCCGTCCTTCATGACGGTGACCATCTTGTGCAGCACGTAGTCGGGGTAGCCTTGCGGGATGCCCATGTCGACTGCTTGCAGGCCGGCGCGCACGCGCGCGATGGTGCCGTGGTGGTCGCTGCCCTGGATATTGATGGCCTGCACGAAGCCGCGCTGCCATTTCACCAGGTGATACGCGACGTCCGGCACGAAATACGTGTAGGTGCCGTCCGTCTTGCGCATGACGCGGTCCTTGTCGTCGCCGAAGTCGGTGGTGCGCAGCCACAGCGCGCCATCCTGCTCGTAGGTGTGGCCCGCCTTGATCAGCGTTTCCACGGCGCTGTTGACCTTGCCGTCCGCGTACAGCGAGGACTCCAGGTAGTAATTGTCGAACTTCACGCCGAACGCCTGCAAGTCGATGTCCTGCTCGTTGCGCAGGTAGGTGACGGCAAACGGGCGGATCGAATCGATGTCGTCGATGTTGCCATTCGCCGTGGCGGGCAAGCCATCGCTGGCCGAGACCGTCTTGCCGGCCTTGAAGTCGTTGGCGATGTCGGCGATGTAGTCGCCGTTGTAGGCTGATTCGGGCCATTCGGCGTCGCCCGGCTTGAAGCCGCGCGCGCGCGCCTGCACGGAATTGGCCAGGGTCTGGATTTGCACGCCCGCGTCGTTATAGTAGAACTCGCGCGTCACCTGGTAGCCTTGCGCGTCGAACAGCGAGGACAGGGCGTCACCCAGCGCCGCCTGGCGGCCGTGGCCTACGTGCAGCGGGCCGGTCGGGTTGGCCGAGACGAATTCCAGGATGACCTGCTTGCCGGCGCCTGCCGTGCTGCGGCCATAGCTGTCGGCTTCGCTCAAGATGGTTTTCACCACGGCTTGCTTGGCGGCGTGTGACACGCGCACGTTGATGAAGCCGGGACCGGCGATTTCCACTGCCTCGATCAAGCCCTTGCCAGCCGGGTTGGCCAGCACGGCCGTGACGATGGTTTGCGCCAGTTCGCGGGGATTCTGTTTCAGCTGCTTGGCCAGTTGCATGGCGATGTTGCAGGCGACGTCGCCATGCGATGCGTCGCGTGGTCGCTCGAGCACCACGGATGGCTCAAGCGTAGTGCCGGCCAGGACGGGAGCGAGGGCGGCCTGGAACAGGGCGATGATTTCTTGTTTCTGTTGGGCGAGCATGAGCAGGATGGCGGTGGAACCGCGTTAAGAATGAATAGAATGAATCAAAAAGCAAAACGGACGGCCAGTACCCAAGCCGCCCAGACTGCGTCAATTATACTGGTTTGCCGGCGGGAACAATACGCTTGCCGGCAAGGTCCCCGTGCCGGCGCATTTCACGATATTATCAGGACAACATGCCTATGTTGGTGCATGAAAACATCAGCATGGCGCATTCTGCTTGTATATATGCAGTTTTTTGCCGCAATTTACAGCAATCGCTGCAATCGCTTGGGCCAGAGGGCGCCACAAACGCTACAATCGACCCTTTATTGATAACGCGCGGCCGCGACTTTGCCACCATGCAGCCCACCGCGCGCAGCCACACCGGATAACTATGAACAAGCGCCCCACGCTGAAATTGAAAACCAAGCCGGCGCCAGGCCAGGCGCCTGCCGCACCGAAATTGCGTCCCAGCTACCATCCCGACCTGAAGCCGGTCTTGCAGCCAGGCTTCCAACCCGATTTGCGCGCCGACTCGCTGGCGTTTTGCCTGCTGGGCGCCGCCAATGCCGTGGCGCAAGTGCGCACGGGCACGGCCCTGCCGCAGGCGCTGGCCAAGGTGTTTGCGCAATCGAACGCCAGCCCGCAGGCGCGCGGCGCCATCCAGGATATTTCCTACCGTACCATGCGCCAGTTGGGCCGCAGCGAAACCCTGGTTGGCCTGATGACGTCGAAGGCGCCGGAGCCGCCGATGCTGGCCGGGCTGCTGTGCTGCGCGCTGTCGCTGATGTCGGCCGAGCCTGGCGAGCAGCCGTACGAAGAATTTACCGTTGTCGACCAGGCTGTCACGGTGGCCACCTCGCACCCTGACCTGGCGCATGCCAAGGGCATGGTGAATGCCGTGTTGCGGCGTTTCTTGCGCGAGCGCAAGTCCTTGCTGGAAGCGGCCCTGCAGCAACCTTTGGCGCAATGGAATTATCCGCAATGGTGGATCGATTCGCTGCGCCTGGCCTATCCGCGCGACTGGCAAGCCATATTGACGGCCGGCAATGCCGTGCCACCGTTGACCTTGCGCGTGAATCGCCGCAAGAGCACAGTGGAAACGTATCTGGCCGTGCTGTCTGATGCGGGTATCGCCGCACGCCAGGTGGGACCGTTTGCCGTACGCCTGGACAAGCCCATCGGCGTGGCGCTGATTCCCGGCTTCGAGCAGGGCGTCGTCTCCGTGCAGGATGCCGGCGCGCAACTGGCCGCACCGCTGCTGGACTTGCAAGACGGCATGCGCGTGCTGGACGCCTGCGCGGCGCCCGGCGGCAAGACCTGCCACATCCTGGAACTGGCTGACGTGCACGTGACGGCCATCGATGCGGACGCCAAGCGCTTGCCGCGCATCGCGGAAAACCTCGAGCGCCTGGGCCTGGACGCTACCTTGAAGGCGCAGGATGCGCAATCGAGCGCGTGGTGGGACGGCCAGCAGTACGACCGCATCCTGGCCGACGTGCCGTGCACGGCCTCGGGCATCGTGCGCCGCCATCCCGACATTCGCTGGTTGCGCCGCAAGGGCGACGCGTTCCAACTTGCAACACTTTCCTCCAAAATTCTGGACAACCTGTGGCAGATGCTGCGCCCCGATGGTAAATTGCTATTCGTGACATGTTCATTGTGGCCGCAAGAGTCCGAGGCACAGGCGGCGGCATTTGCGGTGCGCAATAATGCGACCCGATTGACAGCGCCTGGCCAGCTGTTGCCGACTGGCAGCGCGGAGCAGGACCATGACGGTTTGTTCTATGCGCTATTCCAAAAAAATGCGGCTTGAGCGATTCGTCGCACCTTTTCCTACGGACACCACCGGCACACTTGTGACAACACGACTCTTCCGACTCCTGGCCCTGCTGCTGATGCTGGCATGTACCATGCCGCGCGCGCAAGCCGCCGACATGGTCGAGATCACCCGTGCCTATATCGAGTCGAGCGAAGAGGGCTACAAGCTGGCCGCCACCTACTCCTTCGATCTCAATCACGACCTCGATGATGCTGTGCAGCATGGCGTGCCGCTGTTTTTCACGACAGAAATCGAACTGACCCGGCCCCGCTGGTACTGGTTCGATGAAAAGGCCATCGTGGCGCGCCAGACCAGCCGGCTGTCGTACAACGTGCTCACGCGCCAGTATCATGTGTCGGGCGGCGGCTTGCAGCAAAGCTTCCCCACGCTCGACGACGCGCTGTTCCTGATCCGCCGCCCCAGCCGCTGGCTGGTGGCGCCGCGCGGCGCGCTGAAAGTGGGGCAGACGTATAACGTCACCTTGCGCATGGGCATGGACCGCGACTACCTGCCCAAGCCGATACAGGTCAATGCCTTCAATAACAGCGACTGGCGTCTGGCTTCGAATAAAAAAACCTTCTTGTATACGGCGGAGTAGTGAGTCAAGCATTGCGCTATTTGCTGGTGGTGGGCGGCGGCATTGTCAGTATCCTGCTGTTCCTGCTGGCGTCGGCTTCCGATAATTCCGGCTTTTTCGACCGTTATTACACCTGGCTGCTGGGCCTGAACGCCGCCGTGGCTGTGGCCCTGCTGGCGCTGGTGGGCATTTCCCTGGGCCGTCTGTACGTGCGCTACAAGAGCGGCAAGTTCGGCTCCAAGCTGATGACACGTTTGGTGATGCTGTTCGCCGCCGTCGGCATCTTGCCGGGCCTGGTGATTTTTCTTGTCTCTGTGCAATTCGTGTCCCACTCCATCGAATCCTGGTTCAACGTCAAGATCGAAGCGGCGCTGGAATCGGGGATTGAGCTGGGCCGCGCGGGCCTCGATGCGGCCCTGGTCGAGCTGGAGCACCGGGGTCACAAGGCGGTCGCGGAGCTGGGCACCGACCCGGTGGCCGGTCCGGCCGTGCTGACGAGCTTGCTGCGCGAAGAAGGCATGCAAAATGTCATGGTTGTCAGCGGCGACGGCATCCTGCTGGCCAGCGCCGGGCCGCACAGCGCGGCTGACTTGCCGACGCCGGCCATGCTGGTGAAGGCCGCCTCTCCGGACGGCTATGCCTCCGCCGAAGGGGGCCAGGAGTTGCACGATGATGGCGCGGAGTCGGGCGGCGGCGGCCTGCGCGCGGGTACGCCGGCGTCGCTGGAAACGGCGACCAGCCTGCGTCTGCGGGTGCTGGTGCCGGTGCCCGGTCCCTCCGTTTCGCCCCGCTACCTGCAATTGCTGCAATCGGCGCCGCCCAAGCTGGCGACGAATGGCGAGGTGCTGCGCGCCGCGTATAGCGAATACAAGGAACGTTTCGTCGCGCGCGTGGGCTTGCGCAAGATGTACATGGAAATCCTCACCTTGACCTTGCTGCTGGCCATCTTTGGCGCCATCGGCAGTGCTTTCCTGATCGCCGGCAATTTGGCCCAGCCCCTGCTGCTGCTGGCCGAAGGCACGCGCGCCGTGGCCGAGGGCGACCTGTCGCCGCGCCCCATCGTCGCCACCAAGGATGAACTGGGCACGCTGACGCAATCGTTCAACATCATGACGCGCCAGTTGCTCGATGCGCGCACGGCCGTGGAAAGCAACCGCGCCGCGCTGCAAAACGCCAAGGCCCACCTGGAATCGGTGCTGGCAAACATGTCGGCCGGCGTGATGGTGCTCGACGGCGATTTCAAATTGGTGACGTGCAATGAATCGGTCGAGCGCATCTTGCAGCATTCGGGCATGAGCATCGTGGGGCAGCCGCTCGCGCATATTGCTGGAATGGAAGAGTTTGGCGGCGCCATCATCAGCGCCTTCACGGCGCAAAGCGCGCAATCGGCGTCGGGCCGCAACCAGCAGCGCCTGCACTGGCAGCGCCAGATCGAGATTCCGCGCCGCCTGGGCAGCAGTGCCGACGAGCATGACATCACCCTGCTGGCGCGCGGTTCGCGCTTGCCGCTGGAGTCCGGCAGCGGCTACATCGTCGTCTTCGATGATATTTCCGACGTGATTTCCGCGCAGCGCTCGATCGCCTGGGGCGAGGTGGCGCGCCGCCTGGCGCATGAAATCAAGAATCCGCTCACGCCCATCCAGCTGTCGGCCGAGCGCCTGCAGATGAAGCTCGAAGGCAAGCTGGAGCAGCCCGATGCGGACTTGCTCAACCGCGCCACCACCACCATCGTCAAGCAGGTCGATGCGATGAAGCGCATGGTCGATGACTTCCGCGACTATGCGCGCACGCCGCCGGCCGTGCTCACGCCGTTGCGCCTGAACGAACTGATCGAAGAGATCCTGAACCTGTATTTGCGCGGCGATGATGGCGACATCATCCACCCGCAACTGGCGCCGAATCTGCCGATGGTGATGGGCGATCCGACCCAGTTGCGCCAGGTGATCCATAACTTGCTGCAGAATGCGCAGGACGCCATGGCCGACCTGCCGCCGGACTCGCCGCATCCGCGGATTGACGTAAGGACGGAAGCAATTCATTATCGCAGTGCGGATGGCGGCGTGAATATCGCCGTGCGGCTGGCCATCACCGACAATGGCCCTGGTTTCGCGCCAAAAATCCTGGCGCGTGCCTTCGAACCCTATGTGACATCGAAGGCGCGCGGCACGGGATTGGGCCTGGCGATGGTCAAGAAAATTATCGATGAACATGGCGGACGCATCGATATCGAGAACCGGGTCGACGGCAATGGCGCTTCGGTGGTCATTTTGCTGTTAAAGTTAGCTCCCGACACTCCTGCCCAGGATTTCCTGGCGTGAGGGTCTGGTTTAGTATTTAAAACACTAATAAAATCATAGCTGTCCGCCGTGTGCATCTTGTGCGCGACGGCCGGCGAAATGAGGAAGGCAAGACACGAATGGCAAACATACTCGTAGTGGATGATGAAATGGGTATCCGTGAGTTGCTCTCGGAAATTCTGGGCGACGAAGGACATGCTATCCAGCTGGCCGAAAATGCGCAGCAGGCGCGTGAAGCGCGTGCCGCCGGTGCGCCGGATCTGGTATTGCTCGATATCTGGATGCCCGACACGGACGGCGTGACCTTGCTCAAGGAATGGCAGCGCGACGGCTTGCTGACCATGCCGGTGATCATGATGTCGGGCCACGCCACCATCGATACGGCGGTCGAGGCGACGCGTATCGGTGCCATGAATTTCCTGGAGAAACCGATTGCCCTGCAAAAACTGCTGAAAGCAGTCCAGCAAGGCTTGACGCGGGCACAGGAAACCGTGCGCGCGCCGAGCGTGGCGCCGCGCCCCGTGGCACCCGTGGTGGCCGAGGAAAGCAGCCACCCTGTGCCCAGCTTTGGCGGCAGCGCACCGCAACAGCTGATGGTGCGTCCGGGCATCGCCGTACCGGCAGTGGCCGAAGGCCATGGCTACAACCTGTCGTTCGACTTGCCGCTGCGCGAGGCGCGCGACGCGTTCGAGCGCATGTATTTCGAACACCACCTGGGCCGCGAAGGCGGCAGCATGACCCGCGTGGCGGAAAAAACAGGCCTGGAACGTACCCATTTGTACCGCAAGCTGAAACAGCTGGGCGTCGAACCGGGCAAGCTGGCCAAGAAAAACCTGTGACGGCAGCCGTGCGGCGTCCGACGCCGCTGACCCTGGTCAGCGGTGGACGCGCCGCCGAGCGCGAGGCCGCCATCGCGCAAGCGTTGGCGCCTGGCGAGCCGGCCGCCGTGATCCTTGAGGGCCTCGCTGACGGCAACGCCATCCTGGCCGACCTGGCCGGGCAAGCTTCCCCTTCTTCATCGTTTCCATTGCAACTGTTGCGCATCGCGCCCGGTTGCCTGTGCTGCAGCGGCAATCTCGTATTGCGTGTAACATTGAATCGTCTGCTGCGCCATCCTCCCGCGCGCTTGTTCATCAGCCTGGCCGATGCCACGCACATTGAACAATTGCGCGCCTGGCTCACTGCCAGTCCCTACGACGTCCTGCTGGCGCTGCAAGCCGACATCGTGCTTTCCTGACGATTTCTCGATCAACTTACCGCAGTCGCAGTTTGCATCTCGTTACAACTCTGTAGCCCGCCCGGTGGCATGGCGCTTGAAATGGTGCCGTATCAGCCCCACCTCTGTTCTGAAACCGCAGGAGGCTCTCCTGCTTGAGCGAAGGATGCAAAATGAACCTGATCTATAACAGCGAACAATACAGCGTCGTGGAATTCGGCGCCGACGTCGACCTGGAAGCCTTGCGCTTTGGCGGCTATGAAATCGTCGACAAGGGCGGCAAACGCGAGACGTTTATCGCCGGCATCCTTGCGCAAAACTTCCGCCGCGACGTCACGGAATTGATCGCCAGCGAACCCAGCATGGAAGAGATCGATGAATTTTTGGGCAGCTACGATTCCCTCATGAGCCAGCCTGTGCTATTGCACTGATAGTGGCTGTCTGACGGTGATCGCCACCATACCAATCTGCGGGGCGGCATGGTATGGTGGGCATGTTATCCAGCTGCAAACAGACCATGTGCCAACTTCTCGGAATGAATTGCAATGTCCCCACGGACATTGTATTTAGTTTTACCGGCTTCGCCATGCGCGGCGGCCATACCGATACCCACCATGACGGCTGGGGCATCGCCTTTTTCGAGGGCGCCGGCGTGCGCCATTTCGTCGACCACCAGGCGGCCATCGCCTCGCCCGTGGCGGAACTGATCAAACGCTATCCCATCAAGTCGCGCAACGTCATCGCGCATATCCGCAAGGCCACGCAAGGCCAGGTGGCGCTGGAAAATTGCCACCCGTTCGTACGCGAACTGTGGGGCCGCTACTGGGTGTTCGCCCACAATGGCGATTTGAAGCAATTTCATCCCGTGCTGACGGGCAGTTACCGCCCCGTCGGCTGCACGGACAGCGAACTGGCTTTCTGCTATCTGCTGCAGCAATTGCATGCGCGCTTTGGCGATGCCCCGCCGGCCTTGCCGCAACTGCATGCCGCGCTGGCGCAATTGCTACCCAGCATCGCGGCCCACGGCACCTTCAACATGATGCTGTCGAGCGGCGAGGCGTTGTTTGCCCATTGCTCGACCAGCTTGCACTATCTGGTGCGACAACATCCGTTTCCAACTGCTAAACTCTCCGATGAAGACCTGAGCGTGGACTTTTCCCAGGTAACGACGCCCCAGGACAGAGTGGCCGTGATCGTTACCCAGCCGCTGACGACGAATGAGCAGTGGACGGCGTTTGCGCCCGGTGAATTGAAATTATTTGTCGACGGGATGGTGCAAGACACGCCAGTGGCTTAATTTGTTGACGACAATACGCCGGATTGCTGCCAAAATACCCACAGCGCGGGCGAAATTCAGCTAAAGTATTGTCAATAGTGAACCTTGATGCGGGCACGGCGCGGCCGGTGTCACTCGACCTGATTGATGAAGACTTAATGATCGATATTTCCAGCAACGACATCACCCCGAAACCCTTGCGCGTGCGCGAGTTCTATCTGGGTCGACAACCTATCCTCGACCGCAATCAAGCCCTGTTTGGCTATGAGTTGCTATTCCGCAACGCTCCGGTCGGCCCCGCCAACATTACCAGCGACCTGTCCGCCACGGCGTCCGTGATCGCCCACGCTTCCCAACTGGGCATGGAAAAGGTCATCGGCGACGCGCTCGGTTTCGTCAACGTCGATGCCGACGTCATCATGAGCGACATCTTCGTTTTCCTGCCGCGTGAAAAAGTCGTGCTGGAAATCGTCGAATCGATGCCCGTCACGCCGGAAGTGCGCGCGCGCATCAGCGAACTGGTGGGCCATGGTTTTACTTTCGCGCTGGAAAACGTAGTGGCCGACACGTCGCAAGTGCAGGAATTGTTGCCGCTGGTGCAGTACGTCAAGATGGACATGAGCACGGTCGACCCGAAAGTGCTGGCAGCGCTGGCGCCCCGTTTCAAGCGGGAACACAAGAAACTGGTGGCGGAAAAGGTCGAGACGCGCGAAGAATTCAAGTCGGGCCTGGACCTGGGCTTCGATTACTTTCAGGGTTATTATTTCGCCAAGCCCGCCATCATGACGGGCAAGAAGCTGTCGCCGTCGCAACTGGCCGTCATGGAACTGATGACCCTGGTCACGTCCGACGCCGACAACATGGATATCGAGCGCGCCATCAAGCGCGATGTGTCGCTGGCTTTGAACCTGTTGCGTTTGGTGAATACACCGGCCGTGGGCGCGCGCCAGCGCATCGATTCGCTGAGCCAGGCCGTTACCGTGCTGGGCCGTCGCCAGCTGCAGCGCTGGCTGCAAATCATGCTGTACGCAGAGCCAAGCAAGCGCGGCCATAGCATGACGCCGCTGCTGATGCTGGCCACCACGCGCGGCCGTTTGCTCGAATTGCTCGCGCATAAACTGCGCCCGAACCAGTCCCATTCGGCCGATATCGCCTTTACGGTCGGCATCATGTCCCTGATGGATACGCTGTTCGGCGTGCCGATGTCGGAAATCCTCAGCCAGATCGAAGTGATCGACGAAGTGGCTGAAGCGCTGCTGTCGCGCGAAGGCTTCTACGGCGACCTGCTGCGCCTGGCCGAATGCATCGAGCGCATTGAAGACATGGAAGGTGAGATCGTGCCGACCTTGCGCGACCTGGCCATGTCGCCGGACGATCTGGTGGAGCTGGAAATGGCGGCCTACGAATGGAGCGATAACGTTGTCAGGTATGCGCTGTAGGTCGGATTAGCGCGGCCGTCAGGCCACGCGTAATCCGACAACATTGTTGGCGCGTTCTTCAAAAGCCCTGCACGGCGTCGCCGTGACAGGGCTTTTTTACGCCGCTACGCTGCCGCACCGGGCCAGTGCTTGTGCAGCTCGGGGTCGGTGCGCAATTCCCACAGGGCCAGCACGACGACGGCGATGCCGACGAGCAACTCGTTCCACAGGACGACGCGCTGTTCGGCCAGTCGCAAGATCCACGGCGAGGCGGCGACCCAGACGCCCACCAGCAGGTTGACGACGACGGCCCAGAAATACGTCTTGTACAGGTCGAAGGCGGCCAGCACGGCGATCACCAGGCCCGAGACCAAGGCATTGAGCATCTGCGGCGAGCCTTCGGGATAGGAAAAGGCCCAGGGCGAAACGAGCAGCCACAGGCCCAGCAACAGGATCACTTGATCTTGCCAGCGTTTCAGTTTGAAATTGCTTGCCATATATCCTCCTTAGCCAGTCAGGGAACGGGCCGGAGCGGGCATGCAGCATGCCGACCGGCATACTGCGTTAGTGCGCTTCGGCGCGCGATAAGTTCCGCGCGCCTTGTGCTTATATTATGGCACTACGACAGATTCGGTGCCAGCCAGCGTTCCACGTCCTCGATGCTGGCGCCGCGGCGCTTGGCCATGTCTTCCACCTGGTCCATGCCGATCTTGCCGACGACGAAGTATTTCGACTCCGGGTGGGCAAAATAGAAGCCGGAGACGGCCGCGCCGGGGAACATGGCATACGATTCCGTCAGCTGCATGCCGATGTCCTCGGCCTGCATGGCCTCGAACATCTCTTTCTTGACCGTGTGCTCGGGGCAGGCGGGGTAGCCGGGCGCGGGGCGGATGCCGACGTATTTCTCGCCGATCATGTCGTCGTTACTCAAGTGCTCGTCCGGCACATAACCCCACAAATCCTTGCGCACGCGCTCGTGCAGGTATTCGGCAAAGGCCTCGGCCAGGCGATCGGCCAGGGACTTCAACATGATGGACGAGTAATCGTCGTGCGCATCCTCGAAGCGCTTTTCGTATTTCTCGATACCCAGGCCGGACGTGACGGCGAACATGCCGATGTAATCTTTCGCGCCCGATGCCTTGGGTGCAATGAAATCGGCCAGGCACTGGTTCGGCCGCTGCACGCCATCGACCACGGGTTTGACGCCTTGCTGGCGCATGCCGTAATACGTGAACGCCACGCTACTGCGCGTATCGTCGGTGTACACCTCGATATCGTCGTCATTGATGCTGTTGGCCGGCAGCAGGGACACGACGCCATTGGCCGTCAGCCAGCGTCCGTCGATGAGTTTTTTCAGCAGGGCCTGGCCTTCCGCATACACCTTGGTGGCCGCGTCGCCCACCACTTCATCCGTCAAAATGGCGGGGAAGGGGCCGGCCAGGTCCCAGGTCTGGAAGAACGGGCCCCAGTCGATATAGTTGGCCAGGGTGGCCAGGTCGACATTTTTAAACACGCGGCGGCCGATGAACTTCGGTTTCACGGGCGTGCAGGGGCCGTCGAAGGGCACGAGCATCTTGTTGGCGCGCGCCTGCGCCAGCGGCAGGATGGGCAGCGCCTTCTTGTTGGCGTGCTGCTCGCGGATGCGCGCGTAGTCGAGTTCGATGTCTTGTACATATTTGTCGCGCTGTTCCGGCGTCAGCAGCGATTGCGCCACGGACACGGAACGCGAGGCGTCCGGCACGTAGATCACGGGGCCTTCGTAGTTGTGGGCGATTTTCACTGCCGTGTGGGCGCGGCTGGTGGTGGCGCCGCCGATCAGCAGGGGAATCTTCAGCATGCGGAAGTGTTCGTCGCGCTGCATTTCCTTGGCGACATACGCCATTTCTTCCAGCGATGGCGTGATCAGGCCGGACAGGCCGATGATGTCCGCATTTTCCACCTTGGCGCGCGCGAGGATTTCCGAGCACGGCACCATCACGCCCATGTTGACCACTTCGAAGTTATTGCATTGCAAGACGACGGTGACGATGTTCTTGCCGATGTCATGCACGTCGCCTTTCACGGTCGCCATGATGATCTTGCCCTTCGGCTTGGCGACGATGCCCGTGCGCTTTTCTTCCAGCAGCTTTTCTTCCTCGATGTAGGGAATCAAATGGGCCACGGCCTGTTTCATCACGCGCGCCGATTTCACCACTTGCGGCAGGAACATCTTACCTTGGCCAAACAGGTCGCCGACCACGTCCATGCCGGCCATCAGCGGGCCCTCGATCACGTGGATCGGGCGCCCGCCATTGTGCAGCAGTTCCTGGCGCGCTTCTTCCGTGTCTTCCACGATGAATTGCGTGATGCCGTGCACCAGCGCGTGCGACAGCCGTGCCTGCACCGTGCCTTCGCGCCAGGCCAGGGTTTGCGCCTCGGCCTTGCCGCCCGCCTTCAGCGTGCCGGCGATCTCGATCATGCGCTCGGTGGAGTCTTCGCGGCGATTCAGCACCACGTCTTCCACGCGCTCGCGCAATTCCGGGTCGAGGTTGTCATACACGCCCACCATGCCGGCGTTGACGATGCCCATGGTCATGCCGGCCTTGATGGCGTGGTACAGGAAGACGGTATGGATGGCTTCGCGGGCTGGATCGTTGCCGCGGAAACTGAACGACACGTTCGACACGCCGCCCGAAATCTTCGCGTACGGCAAGTTTTCCTTGATCCAGCGCGTGGCGTTGATGAAGTCGACGGCGTAGTTGTTGTGTTCTTCGATGCCGGTGGCGACGGCAAAGATGTTCGGGTCGAAAATGATGTCTTCCGGCGGGAAATCCAGCGCATCGATCAATAAATGATATGCGCGGGCGCAAATCTCGATCTTGCGCTCGAAGGTGTCGGCCTGGCCCTTCTCATCGAAGGCCATGACGATCACGGCGGCGCCATAGCGGCGGCACAGCTTGGCCTGGCGCAGGAATTCTGCCTCGCCTTCCTTCATGGAAATCGAGTTGACGATGGCCTTGCCCTGCACGCATTTCAAGCCCGCCTCGATGACCGACCATTTCGACGAATCGACCATGATGGGCACGCGCGAAATATCGGGTTCCGAGGCGATCAGGTTCAGGAAGCGCGTCATGGCCGCCAGCGAGTCGAGCATCGCTTCATCCATGTTGATGTCGATCACTTGCGCACCGTTTTCCACTTGCTGGCGTGCCACGGAGAGCGCCTCGTCGTATTGCTCGTTGAGAATCATGCGCGCGAACGCTTTCGAGCCCGTGACGTTGGTGCGCTCGCCTACGTTGACGAACAGTGACTCGTCATTGACGACGAACGGCTCCAGGCCGGCCAGGCGCAAGTCGTGCGATGGGGCCGGCACGCTGCGCGGCGTGTTCTTCGACAGCAACGCGCCGATGGCGGCGATGTGCTCGGGCGTGGTGCCGCAGCAGCCGCCCGCCATGTTCAGGAAGCCTGCGTCGGCGAATTCGCGCAGCAGGGCGGACGTGTCGGCTGGCAACTCGTCAAAGCCCGTGTCGCTCATGGGGTTGGGCAAGCCCGCGTTCGGGTAGATGCACACGAAGGTGTCGGCGATCTTGGCCAGCTCTTCCGCGTACGGGCGCATCAGGGCGGCGCCCAGCGCGCAGTTCAGGCCGATGGTCAGCGGTTTCGCGTGGCGCACGGAATTCCAGAAGGCGGGCACGGTCTGGCCCGACAGGATGCGTCCCGAGGCATCCGTGACGGTGCCGGAAATCATCAAGGGCAGGCGCACGACGGTCGGATTTTGCTCGTAGAACAGGTCGATGGCGAACAGGGCCGCCTTGCAGTTCAAGGTATCGAAAATGGTTTCCACCAGCAGCACATCGGCGCCGCCTTCCACCAGGCCCTGCGTCTGCTGCAGGTAGGCGGCCACCAGCTGGTCGAAACTGACGTTGCGCGCGGCCGGGTCGTTCACGTCGGGCGAGATCGATGCCGTCTTCGGCGTGGGGCCCAGGGCGCCGGCGACGAAGCGCGGCTTGTCCGGGGTGGAATACTTGTCGCAGGCGGCGCGCGCCAGTTTTGCCGCCTGCACGTTCATTTCATAGGCCAGGTGGGCCATGTGGTAATCGTCCTGCGCGATCGTCGTGGCGCCGAAGGTATTCGTTTCGATCAGGTCGGCGCCGGCCGCCAGGTAGCGCTCATGGATTTCCTGGATGATGTGCGGCTGGGTGAGCGTGAGCAGCTCATTGTTGCCTTTCACGAACAGTTCGCGCGCGCCACTGTCGGCCGGCGCGGCGAAATCGATGAAGCGGCCGGCGGGGCCGCCACGGTACGCTTCTTCGTCGAGCTTGTATTGCTGGATGATCGTGCCCATGGCGCCGTCGAGGATCATGATCCGCTGCGCCAGAATGGCGCGCAAGGTGGCTTCGGTCGGGGACATGGCGGGGATCACGGTATCGTTCATTTCATGCTTTCAATAGGCAAACGGGCGGCGGCGCGGCGACAGGACAGGTACGGGGCGGTTGCGGGCCAGCAGGATCCGCTGACGGAGAGTGCCGGCCGGGTAGGGCAGGCAGAAGGTGGCAATCGCCTGATTTCACCGGGTCTAAAATTATACGGCATCAGGCTGCTTTGGTTTTAAGCAAAAGCGGCCGTTCGCCCCACGGCAAGCTTTCTTGCAACACATCGCCTTGCGCCTGGCCTGTTTCTGAAAAAGACATCCCTGAAAATCTTGCTCAAAATGTCAATTTTTCAGCCAATGCAAAGCGAGAGGAAGAGGGGTCTACATAAAGTTTGCCAAGCAGATATGTCAATCATGATCAAAACCAATTGAATCAACAGCAGCAATAGTTGTCCTTAGGAATCGAATTAACCGATAATATTGGTTCCTCGAAAGTAAATTCCCACCAAAAGTCACCCATATGTCACATTTCTCTCGCCTCCTCCCCTGCCTCGCGCTGCATCAGCAAGGATGCCAGCCGTGAAAAACCATTTGCTTGTTGCATTGTTTGTCATGCTGGGCCTGTCCGCTTGCGGCGGAGGTGGCGGTGCTGGTGGCGACACGGCGGTGACGACCACCTCGGGTAATCCCGTCGTGATTCCTGCCGTGACGGCCGTCTCGGCGGCGAACGTCGCCGTGGGTGGCAGCCTGATAGTCACGGGCACGAATTTGAGCCGCGTGACGGCCTTCCAGGTGGGCGGCGTGCCGCTTGCCACCAGTGCCGCCAGCGACACCAGCGTGACCCTGGCGATGCCGGGCGCGCCCGTGTCGGGCGCCTTGAGCCTGGTCAGCGCCAGCGGCACGGCGGCCACCAGCTATCACGTCAATGTGTACCTGCCATTGAGCGTGGGCAGCATCGCACCAGCGACGGGCGGCGTCGGTTCCAGCGTGACGATCGCGGGCGGTGGCATGGGCGCCGTGACAGCGGTGCAGTTTGGCAATGGTGCGGCGGCGACGCCGCAAAGCCAGACGGCCGGCAGCGTGACCGTGCTGGTGCCCTTGGGCGCAGCAACGGGGGCGCTGACGGTGCGCGGTCCTTACAACGATGCCATCAGCAGCGACACCTATAAGGTCTTGGCGAGCGTGGCCGTGACGTCGATCACGTCGGTTGTCAACAACGGGACCTTGTCGGTGACGCTGCAGGGCAGCAATCTCGACCAGGTCAGCTCGGCTTCGGTGGGCAATACGCCAGCCCTCATCGTCAGCGCCAGTGCCAGCCAGCTGCTGTTGTCTGCGCCAGGCTCGGCAACGGGCGATGTGATGCTGTCAGCTGCTGCGCGCATCGCCGTGAATGCAGGCACGGTGTCGGCGTTTACCCTGGGCAGCATTGATTTCGCGCAGGTACTGAACCTGAACGCCAGCAATACGGCCTTGCGCCTGACGCGCGGCAAGCAGGCCGCCGTGCGCGTGTCCGTGCTGGCCTTGCAAGCGGGCCAGGCCAGCCCCGCAGTGACCTTGGTTGCGAGCGCCGCCAATGGCAGCAACCTGGGCAGCATCAGCATGAGTGGCCCGTCAGTCTTGCCGACGGCGAAAAGCGATGACAGTTTCAATGGTAATTTCAGTGCCGTCCTGCCGGCAGGCTGGATCTTGCCCGGCGTGCGCGTGCGCGTGACGGCCGTGGGTAATGACGGTGTGCAAGTGAGCCAGGAAGCGGCGCCGGCGGTGGCCAGCCTGGCCAGGATTCGCCTGGTACTCGTGCCCTTGAGCACCGATGATGGCGTGGCACAACTGCCTGACGCCAAGGATATCCGCGCCGCGCTGCTGCGCGTATATCCGTATGCAACGGAAAACATCAGCATCACCACGCGCACTGCGCTGAGCATGCCTGGCAGCAGCACGGCCGACAGCTGGTGGAGCAAGGCCCTGGGAGAGCTGGAAAGCAAGCGGGTACAGGAAGACAGCGGTGCCTATTATTATGGTTTCGTACCGAAAATGTCTGTCACCCGTGCCGCCGGCCTGGCCTACATCAACGGACGCAGCAGCGGCAGCGACAGCACCTCGGCCATCGGTCTGGATGCCAAGGCTAGCAACATCGCATCGGTCGATCCCTTCGGCAATGGCTGGCCCGAGTGGCTGACCACGCTCGTGCATGAGCTGGGCCACAATCACTCGCTGCAGCACGTTGCCTGCGGCGGCGCGGCCGGCGCGGTCGCCGACTACCCGTATGCAAATGGCAATCTGGGCCCGCAACCGCTGTATAACAGCGACTATGCGGGTAGCATCGGCCAACTGAGCAAGGCAGTCAATGGCGGTACGCCGATGAAGGATGTGATGAGCTATTGCAGCGGCGCCTGGTTCTCCGACTACAGCTATGCGCGGGTGCAGCAATTCCTGGAAAAACGCAGCACGCAAATGACGGGCAGCAATGTGCTGGCCGCCAGCATGTCCGTGGCCGAAAATGGCTACCTGACCATTTCCGGCAGCATCACGCCGACCGGCGTGGCCTTGCGCCCAGCCGTTGCCTCATCCACGCGTGTGGGCGCAGCGGCCAGCGGCAGTGGCCAGGCGTACACCCTGCGGGTTTTGACGGCATCGGGAACGACTATCGACTTGCCCTTCGATGCGGTCACCGTGGCCGACCATGGCGGCAGCGCCATGCGCCACTTCCGCGTCAGTTTCGCCAACCCGGGCGATATCAGCGACGTGGAAGTATTGTCAAATGGTAAGCAATTGACCCGGCTGGAGCGTTCGGCGCGCCGCAGCAAGGCCGCCAACGATGGCAGCTTTGAGGTAACGCAAAGCGCTGGCAAGCTGGTGCTGGTCTGGGATGCCCAGGCGGAGCCGTATGCGGCCGTGCTGCACGTGGCAGCCGATGGCCGCAAGATGGTGGTCGCCAGCGGCTTGACTGGTGGCAACGCCAGCGTCGACGTGAGCGCCTTGCCGGCCGGCGGACGTTTCGAGGTCAGCCTGTCGTCGTCCGTGGGCGGACGTTTGATGAAGGTGCCGCGCCGCTAAGGGTTGCTGCTGGATGCAAGAAGGGCTTGCCGCGGCAAGCCCTTTTTTTATGTGCGCAGGCATTGGTGTACAAACTGCACAGATCCTGTGCCTGGCGGAGGCTGCTACTTTTCATCCTGTCTGCCTAGAATGGGGCTTCACCCACTTGCGGAGCATCCCATGCCCATTCTGAACCTGCGTTTGTCCACGCCACCCGATGCGCGCCAGTCGGCCGCCATCGCCGCCACCCTGAGCGGTTTGACGGCGCAACTGCTGCACAAGGCGCCCGAGCTGACCTCGGTGGCCATCAGCCATCTTGATGCGGCGCACTGGTTTGTCGGCGGCCCCTCGCTGCAAGCCCAGGGAAAGAGCAGTTTTTTCCTCGATATCCTGATCAGTGATGAAACGAATACGGCGGCGGAAAAGGCGGCGTATATCGCCGCCGTGTTCGCCGCCATGCAGGAGTATCTCGGCGCCTTGCATGACGTCAGCTATATCCATGTGCATGACGCGCGCCAGGCGGCCTGGGGCTATGGCGGCTTGACGCAGCAGTTCCGCGCCGTGCGCAAGGCGCTGCAGCAGCCGTGATCAATCCCAGTGGCAATCCTGGTAGTGTTGCACGGCAAAATCGACGAAGACCCTGACCTTCGGCGACAGCTGGCGGCTGTGCGGATACAGCGCGTACAAGGTGCGTGGGCGTAAGGTGTAGCCGGGCAATACCTCGACCAGCTGGCCGCTGCGCAGCGCGTCGCGCACGATGAAGGCGGCCGCGCCGGCAATCCCCATGCCGCCCATGGCCGCTTCGCGCAAGGCCACGCTGGTATTGGCTTGCAGGCTGCCGCGCACGGCTACCTTGTGGGCGGCGCCGTCGCCATCGGTGAACGACCACTGCGCCGGCTTGTCGCCGGAGCTGTACATCAGGCAATTGTGCTGCACCAGGTCCTGCGGCGTGGCCGGATGGCCATGGCGGTCCAGGTAGGCGGGCGAGGCGACGGCCAGCGTGCGGCTGCTGGCCAGCTGGCGCGCTACCAGGGTGGAGTCGGGCAAGCCGCGCGCCAGGCGCAACGCCACGTCAAAGCCATCGTCGATCAGGTCGACGATGCGGTCGTTGCAGACCAGATCGATGTGGATGTGCGGGTATTGGCGCGTAAAGTCGGGCAGCCAGGCGGCCAGTTCCAGGGTGCCGAAGGCCATCGGCGCATTGATGCGCAGGCTGCCGGACGGCTGCGCCTGGTGCATGGCGACGGCGCGGTCGGCCGCATCGAGCGCGTCGAGGATGTCGCGGCTGGCCAGATAGTATTCCTGGCCGGCGGCCGTCAGGGCGAAGCGGCGCGTCGTGCGGTTGAGTAATTGGGCGCCCAGCTGGCTTTCCAGCTGGCGCACCTGGCGCGAGACGATGGAGTGGGAGATGCCCAGCGCGTTGCCGGCGGCCGTGAAACTGCCCAGTTCCACGACGCGGCGCAGGGCGCGCAGGGCGGTCAGCTGGTCCATGGGGCGCTTGCCGTAAATCTAAACGAAGCGTTTGCCTTCCAGCGGGAAACCCTTGATGAATTCGGCCGCAGGCAGGCGCTTGCCGCCCGGTTTTTGCAGTTCCGTGAGGCGCAGGGAACCATTGCCGCAGGCCACGACGATGCCGTGCTGAGCGTCGGCCGCCAGCACCTGGCCCGGTGCTTCCTTGCTGTCCGCTTCGAGTACCTCGGCGGCCCAGATCTTGATGGTGACGCCATCGACCTGGCCGCAGGCGCCGGGAAACGGATTGAAAGCGCGGATTTTCAGGCCCAGTTCCAGCGCAGGCTGGCTGAAATCGAGTGCTGCCTCGTCCTTGGCGATTTTTGCCGCGTAGGTGACGCCCGCTTCCGGCTGCGGCACGGCTTCGAGCGGCTGCTGCTGCATCTTGCGCAGGGTCTCGACGATCATCTTGCCGCCCAGCGTGGCCAGCTTGTCGTGCAGGCTGGCGGTGGAATCGCCCGCTTCGATGGGCGTGCGCTCGATGGCCAGCATGGGGCCCGTATCGAGGCCTTCTTCCATCTGCATGATGGTCACGCCCGTTTCATCGTCGCCCGCCTCGATGGCGCGGTGGATGGGCGCCGCACCGCGCCAGCGCGGCAGCAAGGAACCGTGGATATTGATGCAGGGTTTGAGGTCGAGTGTGCTGCGCGGCAAGATCAAGCCGTAAGCCGCCACCACCATCACGTCGTAGTCGGTGGCCAGCAGGCGCTCGTGGGCCGCTTTTGCCTCGGCGGCGCGCTGCGGATCCTTGCTGTCCATGCGCAGGGACAAGGGCTGCAGCACCTCGATGCCATGCTGCTGCGCATATTGCTTGACGGCCGAGGCGTGCAGTTGCATGCCGCGTCCGGCCGGGCGGTCGGGCTGGGTCAGCACCAGCGGAATGTCGAAGCCCGCTTCGTGCAAGTCTTTCAGGGCCGTGGCGGCGAATTCAGGCGTGCCTGCGAAGATCACTTTCATATGGTTCCTTGACGTGAGGTGCGCAGGCCCGCGCCGGAGGCGCCAGGCTGGCATGGTGTAACGACGACTGTTGCTGCTTAGTCTATCAGCAGTGACTTAGAAACGGCGGTTCTGTGCGCGCAGGCTCGCTTCGCGCTCGAGACCACGGACTTCCTTGATCATCTTGGCCTTGATGCGGTTGCGCTTGAGCGGCGACAGGTATTCGACGAATACCTTGCCCAGCAAGTGATCCATCTCATGCTGGATGCAGACGGCCAGCAAGCCATCGGCTTCCAGCTCGAACTGCTTGCCGTGACGGTCCAGGGCGCGCACCTTGATGCGGGCCGGACGCTCGACGCCATCGTACACGCCAGGCACGGACAGGCAACCTTCGTCGTAGACCTGCTTTTCTTCGCTGGCCCAGGTGATTTCCGGGTTGACGAACACTTGCAGCTGGCTTTTCTCTTCGGTGATGTCGATCACCATCATCTGGATATGCGCGTCCACTTGCGACGCGGCCAGGCCGACGCCAGGGGCGTCGTACATGGTTTCGGCCATGTCGTCGATCAGGGTTTGCAGGCGCGCGTCAAATTCGGTGACGGGCTTGGCGATCGTGTGCAGGCGAGGATCGGGGTAACGCAGGATGTTTAATATGGACATACGGATTCGACTGGTTAAGGTGGGCGCGTTGCGCCTGATTATTCATGCCTGGGCCATGCGGACGATGGCAGGGCTATTTTATTTGAATGCGCTACGGTGGGGCGCGTATGGCGCAACGGCGCGGCAGATGCGTTTGCCAGTGCGCTATTCGTTTGCTGCAAAGGGAAATTTTATCACAGACGCCCATGGCGCTGTGCATGCGGGGCCGTTTTGCAGCGCCATTGCACGCATTGTTGCGCGCATCGGTATCGCGCGCCTGCCATGGCGCTAGCATGGGAGGGCACAGTACACAGTGAGGTTGTCATGCATGCAATTGCAACAACGGCAGACACTGCCACGGAACTGGCGGGCTGGCTGCGCCTGCAGCATCTGCCCGGTGTGGGGCCGGTGGCGGCGCGCGCCTTGCTGAGCCGCTTCGGCTTGCCGCCGAAAATCTTTGCCGCGCCGTTCGATGCCTTGCGCGAGGTGGTGCCGGCCGGCGTGGCGCGTGCCATCGTGCAGCCGTCCAAACCGGTGGACAACAGTCAGCTGGCGCTCACCCTGCAGTGGCTGCAGCGGCCCGGCAATGCCGTGCTGACCCTGGCCGATGCCGCGTATCCACCGCTGTTGCTGGAAATCGCCGATCCGCCGCTATTGTTATATGTACGGGGGCGGGCGGAACTGCTGTCGCGTCCCGGCGTAGCCATCATCGGCAGCCGCAATGCCAGCGCGCAAGGCATGCAGAATGCGGCCGCCTTTGCGCACGCCCTCAGCGCGGCGGGCCTGACCATCATTTCCGGGCTGGCGCTGGGCATCGACACGCACGCGCACGAGGGCGGCTTGCGCGGCGCCGGCGCCACCGTGGCCGTGATCGGCACGGGCGCCGATTTGGTATATCCGCGACGTAACCTTGATCTGGCGCAAAGAATTGCCGAACAGGGTTGCATCGTCAGCGAGTACGCGCTGGGCTTGCCCGCCATGCCAGCTAACTTTCCGCGCCGTAATCGCCTGATCAGCGGCCTGGCGCGCGGCGTGCTGGTGATCGAGGCGGCCGCGCAATCGGGCTCCCTGATCACGGCGCGCCTGGCCGGCGAGCAGGGGCGCGATGTGTATGCCTTGCCCGGCTCCATCCACGCCACCCTGGCCAAGGGTTGCCATGCGCTCATCAAGCAGGGCGCCAAGCTGGTCGAGTCGGCCGATGATGTGCTGCAAGAGTTGCAGTGGCTGGGCGGCGTTCCCCGCGTGCCGGCAGTGGTGGCAGACGAGACGCCGCTGCTGGCCGCACTGGGGCACGATCCGCTCGATGCCGATACCCTGGCCGCGCGCAGCGGACTGGCCATGGGCGCGCTGATGGGCGAATTGCTGGCGCTGGAGCTGGCGGGCTTGCTTGAACGCTTGCCGGGAGGACTATTTCAACGCTGCAAATGACAGCTTGTCACTTGTGTGGCGGCCTTGCCGCACAGGGGGGGCTTTGTCGGCGCGCACCCTTGTGTCGTAGCGAACTTAGCTGATAGAGTAGAGCCATGTTCGATATCCTGGTGTACCTCTACGAGACTTACTATCGCCCCGACGCCTGCCCCGAGCCGGCCGTCCTGGCGCGCAAACTGTCGGCCGTCGGTTTCGACGACGTGGAGATTTCCGAAGCGCTCGTCTGGCTGACAGACTTGAACGCCATGGCCGGCGTCGAGCAAACCCTGACGGCCAGCTCCACTGGCACGCGCTTCTATGTCAAGCAGGAAAGCGACGTGCTGGGCACGGCCGCCATCGGTTTCATCCAGTTCCTGGAAAGCGCCAAGGTGCTCTCGCCGCTGCAGCGTGAAATCGTCATCGAACGGGCGCTGGCGCTCGACGAGGCACCCGTGTCGCTGGGCAAGCTGAAAGTCATCGTGCTGATGCTGCTGTGGAGCCAGGGCAAGGAACCGGATGCCCTGATGTTCGACGATTTATTTGTCGACGACGAAGACCTCCCGCCGCGCCTGCTGCACTAGTCTATAAACGCACCTGGCCGCACCTGGCGCCGCTGCCGCGCCATCTCCCTTACTATATGCTGCGGCACCGCGCACGCCAGACCATTGTGTTTGCGCTGGCGCATTCTTGCTTGCAGATAACTTGCCGAATTCTTCAATAGGCGCTTATCATTGGCCGCTTGACAAGACCACAAGTCACAAGGCATTGCGCAGACAAAAGCGTCGGTGCCTGGCAATGCACTGTATGATGCGCATGCTGAAACTATCCTAGAGCATTTTTCGAGACCACAAAATATGACAAAAACCCTCATCATCGCCGAGAAGCCTTCTGTCGCGAACGATATCGCGAAGACGCTTGGCGGCTTCACCAAGCACGATGAGTACTTTGAATCGGATGAATACGTCCTGTCGTCGGCGGTCGGCCACTTGCTGGAGATCGCCGTACCGGAAGAATTCGATGTGAAGCGCGGCAAATGGAGTTTCGCGCACTTGCCGATGATTCCACCGTATTTCGCGCTGAACCCGATCGCCAAGACGGAAGCGCGCCTCAAAGTATTAAACAAGCTGATCAAACGTAAAGACGTTACCACCCTCATCAACGCATGCGATGCGGGGCGCGAAGGCGAGCTGATTTTCCGCCTGATCGCGCAAAACGCGAAAGCCAAGCAACCGGTCAAGCGTTTGTGGCTGCAGTCGATGACGCCGGGCGCTATCCGCGACGGTTTCTCGCACCTGCGCAGCGATGAAGAAATGCTGCCGCTGGCCGACGCGGCCCGCTGCCGTTCGGAAGCCGATTGGTTGATCGGTATCAATGGCACGCGCGCCATGACGGCATTCAATTCGAAAGAGGGCGGCTTCTATCTGACCACCGTGGGCCGCGTGCAGACGCCAACGCTCTCCATCGTCGTTGAACGCGAAGACAAGATCAAAAAATTCGTGCCGCGCGACTTCTGGGAAGTGCGCGCCGAATTCGTGTGCGCGGCCGGTATCTATGAAGGCCGCTGGCTCGACACGAAGTTCAAGAAAGACGAGAACGACCCCGAGAAGCGCGCCGAGCGCCTGTGGAGCAAGACGGCTGCCGACTCGATCGCCACCGCTTGCCGTGGTCGCCAGGGTATCGTCACGGAAGAATCGAAACCGACCACCTCGATGGCGCCGGGCCTGTTCGACCTGACCAGCTTGCAGCGCGAAGCGAACTCGCGTTTCGGCTTCTCCGCTAAAAATACCCTGGGCCTGGCCCAGGCGCTGTACGAAAAGCACAAGGTATTGACGTATCCGCGTACCGATTCGCGCCACCTGCCGGAAGACTACATGCCGACCGTGCTGCAGGCGCTGGAAACGGTCAAGGACAACAGCAACTACCACCAGTTCGCCAAGCAGATCATCGACAAGGGCTGGGTCAAGCCGAACAAGCGCATCTTCGACAATACCAAGATCTCGGATCACTTCGCGATCATCCCGACGACGATCGCGCCCAAGAATTTGTCCGAGCCAGAACAAAAATTGTATGACCTGGTCACGCGCCGCTTCATGGCCGTGTTCTTCCCGCCTGCGGAATTCCAGGTCACCACGCGCTACACGGAAGTGTCTGGCCATCAGTTCAAGACTGAAGGCAAAGTCATGACCAATCCGGGCTGGCTGGCCATCTACGGCAAGGAAGCGTCGACGGACGCGGACAAGGAAAGCAATGGCAACGGCAATCTGGTGCCGGTCGCCAAGGGCGAAAAAGTGCAGACGGAAAGCGTCAGCGCCAACGGCCTGGTGACCAAGCCGCCAGCGCGCTATACCGAGGCGACGTTGCTGTCGGCCATGGAAGGCGCCGGCAAGCTGATCGACGACGACGAACTGCGCGATGCGATGGCCGGCAAGGGTCTTGGAACCCCGGCAACGCGCGCGGCCACCATCGAGGGCTTGCTGACGGAACGCTATCTGATCCGCGAAGGCCGCGAACTGATCCCGACGGCCAAGGCCTCGCAGCTGATGACGTTGCTCAAGGGCCTGGGCGTCAATGAATTGACGGCACCGGAACTGACGGGCGAGTGGGAATACAAGCTGTCGCAGATGGAAAAAGGCAAGATTTCGCGCGAAGAATTCATGCGTGAAATCGCGCAGATGACGCAAATCATCGTCAAGCGAGCCAAGGAATACGACAACGACACGATTCCCGGCGACTACGCTACCCTGGAAACGCCGTGCCCGAATTGCAGCGGCGTGGTGAAAGAAAACTACCGTCGTTTCGCCTGCACCAAGTGCGAATTCTCGATGAGCAAGACGCCGGGTTCGCGCCAGTTCGAAATCGCCGAAGTGGAACAATTGCTGAAGGACCGCACCATCGGCCCGCTGCAAGGTTTCCGCTCGAAGATGGGCCGTCCGTTCGCCGCCATCCTGCGCATCGTGCGCGATGAAGAGATCAAGAATTTCAAGCTGGAATTCGATTTCGGCCAGAACGACGAGAGCGAAGATGGCGAAGGCGTCGATTTCACGGGCCAGACGCCCGTGGGACCTTGCCCCAAGTGCAACGCCGGCGTGTACGAGATGGGCCTGGCCTATGTGTGCGAACACAGCATGGCCAAGCCGAAGACCTGCGATTTCCGCAGCGGCCGCATCATCTTGCAGCAGGAAATCTTGCCGGAACAAATGGCAAAACTGCTCAACGATGGCAAGACGGACTTGCTGCCGGGCTTTGTATCGCAGCGTACCCGTCGCCCGTTCAAGGCTTTCCTCGTACGCGGCAAGGATGGCAAGGTGAGCTTCGAGTTTGAAGAGCGCAAGGCCAAGCCGGGCGCCAAGGCGAAGGTTGCAGCGACCGAGGTGGAAGGCGAAGAAGGCGCGGCGCCAGCGAAGAAAACGGCCGTCAAGAAAGCGGCAGCCGTCAAAAAGGCGCCAGCGAAGAAAGCTGCTGCCGTGAAAAAGCCGGCCGCCAAAAAGGCGCCGGCAAAGAAAGCGGCAGCGGCGGAGTAATCTGACGCCAGCCAGACAGGCAGACAAAAGCCAGGGATCGCTCCCTGGCTTTTTTTACGTCCCGCTGTTACTTGGCGCTTAATCCAGGTAGTCGGAATACTCGCGCTGCGCGTAATTTTGCAAATTCGCCCACGGCTGCGCCTTGCTGACGGTCGGCTGCAGCTTGACGTCGACCCGGCGATAGAATGTATTCGCGCGGTCGCCGCTTTCGATGACCAGCGGAATCTGCTTTTGCTCATCCCACAGGATGCGCTGGAACACGCCGTTCTTTTCCACTTCGCGCCAGCGCGCGCCCGTCACGTTCGATGCCTGTTTCGACAGTGGCATGGCGGTGACCAGTTTCGGGTCCAGCAGATAAAAACTGTTTTCCCAGGAACCGTCGAAATTCACGTTTTCGTACTCGGCCTTGGGGATGGCGACGACGATCTTGTCGTGTGCATCGATGTATTCCACGCGCACGGTGTTCTTTTCCAGCATCACATGGCGCGGGATCAGCACAGGATTGAAGTGCTTGTGTTCATGCTGCGTGGCCTTCAGTGCGACTTTGGTGTTGTCGCCATGCTTGTGGCCGGCATGCGCGTCGGTCGCTGGCGCCAGCACGCGCTCGACCCACACGTGGCCGGGGCGGCGCAGCATTTTTTCTTCGTAGCGGCTTTCGCGCGTCACGCCTTCCGGCGTCAGCACGCGGCTGTAATAGGTGATGCCCAGGTCCAGGTCGGCGGGAGCGGAAGGGGTTGCCGGAGCGGCTTGCGCGCTGGCGGCAAAGCCGGCGGCCAGGAGGACGGCGATCAGGGACGATTTCATGGTGTTGCCTTTATCGTGCAAAGGGGGCGGAGGGCAAACTGCCATCCGCCCCGGTGGGGTTAGCGTGTTGATGTGGATCAGAAGCCGAACGCCGCCTTCAGCAAGTCAAACACCTTGGTGTTGTCCAGCGTGCCCTTGAAGGCCTTGGCGCCGGCGCCCGTGGCCAGCAGTTTGACGTCGCCGCCGCCGTGGGTTTCGCTGGCCAGACGCACGCCTGTTTCTTGCAGGTAGTTGTCTTTCAGGGCCGTGGCGCTGTCGACGTTGCTGCGCAGGGCAGGGCGGTTCGGGCCGTTGCCGAACACCAGGGTGGTGTAGGTATTGCCATCGGCATCCTTGCTCGGCTGGTTATCCTTGTAGCCGCGGTTGATGTCGAGGATAGGGTTGCCGCGCTTGCCATAGCCGTTGAAGGCCAAGGTGTGGTCGTGGTCGGCCGTGACGACGATCAGGGTATTTTCCAGCTTCGGATCGGTTTCCTTGATCTTGGCGATGGCTGCCTTGATGGCGTCGTCGAAGGCGATGGTGTCCGTCAGCGCGCGCTTGGCGTTGATGCCGTGCAAGGCGTGATCGATGCGGCCGCCTTCGACCATCAGGAAGTAGCCGTTCGCGTTTTTCGACAGCAAGTCGATGGCCTTGAGGGTCATTTCCGACAGACTAGGCTGGGTCGCGCCTTCGCCCAGCGGTGGCGTGGCCGTGCGGTCCAGTTCATATTCCAGGTGGCTGCGGGTGCTGTACAGACCGATGAACTTCTTCCCGCTTGGCGCTGCCGCCATTTCCGCTTTCGTCGCGGCCACGGTGTAGCCCTTGGCGGCAAATTCCGTCAACAGGTTGCGGCCGTCGACGCGGCCGGCCTTGTTACTGGCGGACCAAGGCGTGAAGTGGTTGCGGCCGCCACCCATCAGCACGTCCACGCCATCGCCGAGGGCCGTGTTGTAGCCGACACCGCCTGGTGCCGTTTGCGCGGCGATCGCGTATTGCGCATTGCGGTTGCAGATGTGCGAGAACGTCGTCGCCGGCGTGGCATGCGTCAATTCCGTGGTGGTGATGGCGCCCACGGCCTTGCCCTTGGCTTTCGCCAGTTCCAGAATGGTCGGCACGCTCTTGCCGCCGGCCGGGCAGTTGTCCACGCCCAGGTTGCCGTTGGCGTCGCGGCCAGGTTCCTTGGCGGCGGTGTCCTGCGCCATCGAGATGACTTCATTGTTCATCTTGACGCCGGTCATGTAGGCGGCCATCGATGGCGCGCTGTCCGTCGTTTGCGCATCGTTCGAGAACGTCTTGATGCGCGCCGTACGCTCCAGCGTGTCCATCGTCAGGCTGCCCTCTTCCTTGTACTGGTAGATGCGCGCCGCCGTGACGACGGACGGGCCCATGCCGTCGCCGAGGAAGAAGATGACGTTCTTGGCGTCGGCGGCGTAGGCGCTGGCAACGCTGGCGGCCACGAGCGTGGTCAGCAAGGAGAGTTTCAGGGTGGATTTCAGTGCAAGTTTCATATGCGTGTCCAATTCTTGTGTCTTGGGGATTACAGACCGCCGGCCGTCTTGACCAGGCCGAATACTTTGGTGTTGTCGATGGTGCCCAGGAAGGTTTCCGAACCTTTGCCGATGGCGCCCAGGAAGACGTCGGTGCCGCCATGGGTTTCGTTGCCGACCGCGGTGCGGATCACCGCTTCCTGGTGGTAGGTGTTGGCGCTGGTGACGGTTTCATCGAGGCTGGCCATGGCGGCGCGGCTCGATTGCGTGCGGTTTTCGCCATTGCCGAAGCCGATGATCGAATACGGTGCGCCATCGAGGTCTTTTTCGACCGCGCCGGTGACGTAGTTCTTCACCACGCCCAGCACGCCAGGGTTGCCGGCGGCCGTCTTGCCCGTGCGCTTGGCGTAGCCGTTCAGCACCAGGGTGTGGTCATGGTCGGCCGTGACGACGATCAGGGTATTGGCCAGGGTCGGATCGGTGAGCTTGGCTTTTTCGATGGCGGCCTTGATGGCGTTGTCAAAAGCGACGGTGTCTTGCAGGGCCTTCTTGGCCGTCGTTTCGTGCAGCGCATGGTCGATGCGGCCGCCTTCGACCATCAGGAAATAACCCTTCTTGTTCTTGGCCAATACATCCATGGCCTTGGTGGTCATTTCCGCCAGGCTAGGTTCCTTGGCCGCATCGCGGTCCAGGTCATAGCTCATGTGGCTGGAGGTGAACACGCCGAACAAACGCTCCGTCTTGGCCGCATCGACGGCCTTGAAGTCGGCGCCCGTGTTGGCGACCGTGTAGCTCTTCGCTTTCAGTTCGGCCAGCAGGTCGCGGCCGTCGGCACGCTTGCCGCCATCCTTGAACGGCTTGAAGAATTGCGCGCCGCCACCGAGGACCACGTCCAGGCCGGTGGTGCCCAGGGCGCTGTTGTAGCCCGTGCCGCCTGGCACGAGCGCTGCGGCGATATCGTTTTCCAGGTCGCGGTGGCAGATGTGCGAGTAGGTCGCGGCCGGCGTGGCGTGCGTCACGCGCGCCGTGCTGACGACGCCGGCCGCGTAGCCCTTGGCCTTGGCCAGTTCCAGCAAGGTGGTGGCGGGCGTGCCGTTGCCGGTGCCGCATTTGTTGACCAGCTTGTTGCCGTTCGCATCCGTGCCCGGATCGATGGCGAGCGTGTTGGCCGACATCGAGATGACTTCATTGTTCATCTTGATGCCCGTCATGTAGGCGGCCATCGATGGCGCGCTGTCGGTGACTTGCGCGTCGTTCGAGAAGGTCTTGACGAAGGCCGTTTCCGGCAAGGTGTCCATGGTCAGTGCGCCTTCTTCGCCTACCGAGTAGATGCGCGCGGCCGTCATGGTGGTCAGGCCCATGCCATCGCCGAGGAAGAAGATGACGTTTTTCGGCGGTGCTTCGGCCACTACCTCTTCTTTTTTGGCGTCGCTGCCGCAGGCGGCCAGCATCAGGGTGATGGCGACGCTGCAGCCAGCGACGGAAATTTTTCTGCGTGTCATGTGGTTCATCCGGCTAGGTTTGAAAGAGCTAGCAAGATAGCAATTCAATGTGACACCCTCATGACGGTGTGACACGTTTGGCGTTCGATGGCCGGCTATTGCGCTGAAATATGCAACAAACTATTGCGCTTTAACGGGTTTTTTTACCGGATTGAGCAACGTAAGATGCATGCATCCCCATCATCTTGTGAAGGCACATCATGTTCTCCAAATCTATCAGCAGCGTTCTTGTTTCCACCCTGTTTGCCGCCGGCGCCGCCTCGGCCGCCGCCAGCGCGCCCCTGACCCTGGAAGTGTTCAACCCGGGCGAAGCGGCCATCTTCCCCGTCGCTTCCGTGCTGGTTGCGGGCAAGCATGACGCCGTGCTGATCGATGCACAGTTTTCGCGCGCCGAAGCGCAAAAGCTGGTGGAAAAGATCCGCGCCAGCGGCAAGAAACTGACGACCGTGTACATCAGCCACAGCGATCCCGATTTTTACTTTGGCCTCGACGTGATCAAGGCAGCTTTCCCGCAGGCAAAAATCGTCGCCACGCCGGACACCGTGGCCGAGATCCGCCGCAAGGCCGACGCCAAGGTCGCCTACTGGGGCCCGATCCTGAAAGACAATGCGCCGCACAGCATCGTCATTCCCGAAGCATTGAAAGGCCAGCGCATCACGCTGGAAGGCCAGTCGCTCGACATCGCCGGCCCGACGCCTTCGCGCACCTATGTGTGGATTCCGTCGATCAAGGCCGTCGTCGGCGGCGTGGTGCTGTTTGGTAACCTGCACGTCTGGACGGCCGATACGCAAAGCCTGCAATCGCGCCAGGACTGGCTCAAGACCCTGGACGGCATTGCCGCTTTGAAACCTGTCACCGTCGTACCCGGCCACTTCAAGGTGGGTTCGCCCCTGACGCCCGACAGCATCGGTTTTACGCGCGACTACCTGGTGACGTTCGAAGCGGAAACGGCCAAGGCCGCCAATTCGGCCGCGCTGATCGAGGCGATGAAAGTGCGCTATCCGAAGCTGGGCCTCGATGGCGCCCTGGAGACCAGCGCGAAAGTGGCAAAAGGCGAAATGAAATGGTAAAAACCTACTGCGCGACGCGATTTCCGGCCTGCGATGCTCACTGTGCTCCAGCACAGTTGCGCTTCTCTGCCAGAACTAGCGCCGCTCGCTACGGTTTTTGCAAGTCATCTGTTTTAGTTTTGTAAAGGATAGGGGCATGCCCACACTGCACTATATTTTCGATCCCCTGTGCGGCTGGTGCTACGGCGCCGCGCCGCTGGTCGAGGCGGCGCGCGCCGTGCCGGGCCTGGCGGTGGCCTTTCACGGCGGCGGCATGATGACGGGCAGCAATCGCCGCCAGATCACGCCCGCATGGCGCGGCTATGTGCTGCCGCATGACCGGCGCATCGAGCAACTGTCGGGCCAGCCCTTCGGCGACGCCTATGTCAACGGCTTGCTGAACGACACCACGGCCATGATGGATTCCGCACCGCCGATCACGGCCATCCTGGCGGCGGAAGTGTTGGCCGGCAAGGGCCTGGACATGCTGCAGCGCGTGCAGCGCGCCCATTATGTGGATGGCTTGCGCATCGCCGACCTGCCCGTGCTGCTGGCGCTGGCACAAGAGCTGGGCCTCGATGGTGCCGCCTTCCAGGCCGAGTATGCGCGGCAGGCGGGCGCCGCCACGCAGCAGCACATCGATGCCAGCCGTGCCTTGCTGGCGCAGGTGGGCGGGCAGGGCTTTCCCACGTTCGTGCTCGATGATGGCAGCGGCAAGCTGTCCGTGATCGATATCGGCGATTACCTGGGCCAGCCGGCGAAGTTGCAGGCGCAGCTGGGCGGCGTATGCGACGCCCACGGTTGCTCATTGTAAATATCTATCGCTTCGATAAAATCAATTAGCTTTTCCTTTGTCGTTGACTTCATTACACTAAGTTCCATCAGTCAACAACGAAGGAAAAGCAGTCATGAGTCAACAGCCGCCATTCAGCACCGCCTCGGGCATCCCCGTCGCCGACAACCAGAATTCCATCAGCGCTGGCCCCCGCGGCCCCCTGCTGCTGCAAGACTTCCACCTGATTGAAAAACTCCAGCATTTCAACCGCGAGCGCATTCCCGAGCGCGTGGTGCATGCCAAAGGCTCGGGCGCCTACGGCACCTTTACCGTCACGCACGACATCTCGCGTTATACCAAGGCCAAATTGTTTGCCGAAGTGGGCAAGCAGACGGCCACCTTCGCGCGCTTTTCCACCGTCGGTGGCGAACGCGGCAGTGCCGATACGGAACGCGACCCGCGCGGCTTCGCCGTGCGTTTCTATACGGAAGAGGGCAACTGGGACCTCGTTGGCAACAATACGCCCATGTTCTTCATCAAGGACCCGATCAAGTTCCCCGATTTTGTCCACACACAAAAGCGCGATCCGCAAAGCAACTTGAAATCGGCCGAGATGATGTTCGACTTCTGGAGCCATGCGCCGGAAAGCCTGCACCAGGTCACCATGCTGTTTTCGGACCGCGGCACGCCGGACGGCTACCGTCACATGGATGGCTTCGGCAGCCACACATATAGCCTGATCAATGCCGAGGGCCAGCGCGTGTACGTGAAATGGCACTTCAAGACGCGTCAGGGCATCAAGAATCTGCCTGCGGCGGAAGCGGGCCGCCTGGCCGGTGCCGACCCCGACTACGCCCAGCGCGACCTGTTTGGCGCCATCGAACGCGGTGATTTCCCGCAGTGGGAAGTCAAGCTGCAGGTGGCGACGCAAGAGCAACTCGATGCATGGGAGCAGCGTACGGGCTGGAACCCGTTCGACCTGACGAAAGTGTGGCCGCACGCCGACTTCCCGCTGCTGCCGGTGGGAATTTTCGAGCTGAACCGTAACCCGGACAATTACCACGCGGAAGTCGAGCAGGCAGCCTTTTCGCCGGCCAATGCCGTGCCGGGCATGGGATACTCGCCGGACAAGATGCTGCAAGGCCGGCTGTTCGCCTACCACGACGCGCAGCTGTACCGCGTCGGCACCAACCACCAGCATCTGCCCGTGAATGCGGCCCGCTGCCCCTTCCACAACCAGCAGCGCGACGGCGGCATGGCGATCCACAATGGCAGCTCGGCGCAGAACTACGCCAACGTGGCGGCGGCAGGCACGCAGCCGCAAGGGCTGGGCCATGGTGAACCGGCGCTGGCGCTCGACGGCGGCGCGGCCCGTTATGATGGGCGCGGCGTGGAAGACGATTACACGCAGGCCGGCAATCTGTTCCGTCTGATGTCCGTCCAGGCGCAGCAGAATCTGTTCGACAACCTGGCCGGTCCCTTGAGCCAGGTGCGGCCGGAAACCTTGCAGCGTCAGCTGGCCCACTTCGACCAAGCTGATGCCGCCTATGGCGCTGGCGTGCGGGCCGCCTTGCAGGCGCGCGGCGCGGCGCAGTAATCGGCGATCACAGGCGGAGCTATCCTGTTCCGCCTGTTGTTGATATAGCCCAAATTGGTGGCAGATATTAAATATTGCCGTATGGACATATTTGTCTTCCATGCGTAGACTTGTCGGTCTGATGATGGTGTCGTCTTCCTGGCGGCATCCTGACTAGAAAGTCTTGCAATATGAATATGGTGAAGCTGTCGGTGCATGGGGACGATCCCACGCTCAAATCCATTCTCGAAGTCTTGCCCACGGATCCGGAACGGCAATGGCGCAAGGGCGAGGCGAAGGGCACGGCGGGTCGCGTGCATCTCGATTCCGGCTTTGAAGTCGTCATCGCACAGGCGTCCAAAGCGCAAGTGTTACCCTCGCGCATACGCAGCTACCTGGCCGAATGCCGCTCGCGCGGCGTCACGTTCACGATGCCGCGCATCGTGGCCGAGCTGCAACTGGAGTTGAACGGCGACGACACGCTCGATGCGCCGCTGGACCTGACCCTGGCCGACATGCAGCACCTGACGGAGATGGGCATCAGCCTGAGCCTGGTGACGCGCTGCGCCGCGGCCTGATTCCCGTGTTGCACTGAAAAAATGGCCACCTGTTCAGGGTGGCCATTTTTCGTCATGGTTCGTCGAGCTCGACGGTGACCATATTGTCATCGGGCTTGCGGTCGATCAGCTTGTTGTCGGGATCGATGCCCGCCTTGCCGGGCCGGCTGCCGACGATGACGGTGTAGCTCGCTTCGCGCGCCGTCATGCGCAGGCGTTCGCGCAGCAGCGGATGGCCATTCGCGTCGTCGACGCCGATCTCGATCCAGTCATGCAGGGGCGCATCGTGTTCCTCTCCCTGTTCGCCGGCCGTCAATTTACCCGCCTGCACCTTGAGGGTGACGGCGTACTTGCCATCGCCGCGTTTGGTGGCCGTGGCCGACAGGGCACGGTTGTCGAACAGCACGATTTTCTCGAACAGGTCATCGATCAGGTAAGCCTGCTCGGGTGGCGTGACTTGGCGCAAGCCCTGCACCAGCGCCGTCACGCTCGCATACGGCGGTCCCTTCTGGCCATACGTCTTCAGCAGCTCGCGCAGCACGCCGTTGACCTTGTCTTCGCCGATCATATCCTGCAGCAAATACATGGCCAGGCTGCCCTTGTGGTAATGGATGTAGGCCTGGTTTTCATTCTCGGCCAGCGGCAGCTCCTTCTTGCGTTCTTCGCTGCGCCCCATCAGGTATTGATTCAGGTCATAGCGCAGGAAGCGGCGCATCTTGGCTGGCCCCGCAGTTTTTTTCATCACCATCAGGGCCGAATATTCGGCCAGGGTTTCGCTGAGCACGGTGGCGCCACGTGTGTTGCCGCCCACCAATTGATGCGCCCACCACTGGTGCGCCACTTCATGCGCCGTGATGTAGAACGGATAGTCGAGGTCCTTCGGATTCTTGTCGTCTACCTTGGCGATGAAGCCCAGGCCTTCCGAGTACGGAATCGTGTTCGGGAATGATTGCGCAAACGTGGCGTAGCGGGGAAATTCGACGATGCGCAAGACCTTGTGCTGGTAGGGGCCGAAGTTTTTCGTGTAGTAATCGAGCGCTTCCTTGCTGCCACGCACGAAACGATCGAGGTTGTATTCATGGCCAGGATGGTAATACACGTCGATGGCCACATCCTGCCAGCGCTCGTGCCTGACGGCGTAGCGGGCCGACTGGAACGCGTAGAAATTCAGGATCGGCTGGTCCATCGTGTAATGGAAGTAATGGCGGCCCTTGGCGATCCAGTCGTTGTCCAGCATGCCCGGCGCGATGGCCGTCTGGCCGTCGACGGTGCTGACGGTGGCGTCAAAGTTGATGCGGTCGGCGTCCATGCTGACGTAATTGTCGGCCAGCCCCCGTGCATCGTCGCGCGGCAAGGCCCGTTCGCGCGCCGGCAAGCCGTGTTTCTTGCGGTCGCGCGGGTCCGTCAATTCCAGCTGTGGCTGGTAGCCGATGTGCGGCAGCACGGCATTCGTGAAGAAGGTGCCGTTGGCCACGACGGGCGTGTCCTGGCCCAGGCCGAAGATGCCGCGCGGCGCGTAGCGGATGTCGAAATCGAGGCCCAGGCTGGCGCCCGGCGCCAGCGGCGCGGCCAGGCGGTAGCTGTAAAAGCCCAGCTTGCCGTCATCGAGGCCAGGGTGCACGCGCGTGTCAAAGCGCAGGCGCATGGTGGCGGTGGGGTCTTGCTGCACAAAAATGTGGCTGATCGGCAGGCTGGTCTTGTTTTGCAGCATGTAGCGGCCCGTGACGGCCAGGGTGCGCTGCGCCGGGTAGATGGCCACGTCGAGTTTCACGTCGGTGATTTTCGGCTGCGGCGTGGCGGCAAACTTGCGGTACTGGCGCTCGACGCTGGCGCGGTCCGCATCGCGGGCGAATTCGGACTTGTAATCGTTGGCCACGTGAAAGACGTAGAACAGCACGCCGCCGGCGAAGACGAAGATCAGGGCGCCGATGGCAAAGCTGGCCAGCACGCCGTGCGTCAGGCCGTGGCGCGCCAGGCGCAAGCGGATGCGCCAGCTGTCCTGCGCGCCGCGGGGCCAGAGCAGCAGCGACAGCACCGTCAGCATGATGGCCGCGCCGCTCCAGTACAGCAAGTACCAGCGCTCGCGCAACACATAGTGGCCGGCGCCGTTCATGGCCGAATAGATGAAATCCGGCGTGCTGGCGTACAGCAGCAGCGGGTCGCCCAGGCCCAGCGAGGCAAAGCTGATGCTGGCGATGTGGTACAGAATCATGGCGAAATACGCCAGGTACTTGTGATTGATCACTACCTGCAAAAAGATGGCCAGCACGGCGATCAGTGCGTAGTAGGGCAGGTGCGACAGGAACAGCGATTCCAGGTACAGGCCGGGGTCGAGGCGGTAATAGCCCTTGAAGACCTGGATCGACATGCCGCACAGCATGATGACCAGGCTCAGCAATGCTTGCAGGCCGATCAGGGCGAACAGCTTTGACAGCAGCGGCAGCCAGTTCGGCACGGGCAGGGCGTCGAGCATCAGCTCGATGCTGGTCTCGCGTTCGCGCCACACCAGTTCGCCCGCATAGAAGGTGGTAATGATCAGCATGAACAGGGCGAACGAGGCGCTGATCATGTCCAGCACTTTTTCCGTCATCGGATAGGTATTTGTGCCGTATATGGAACCCATGTCGAGCGCGCCCGCATACATGGTCAGCACGCCAGCGAGCACGATGACGACAAAATAGATATTCTTGATGGTTTCGCGCAGGTTCAGCCAGCTCATCTTGACGAGCAGGGCGGCCAGGTTGCGCTGCGCAAAATCAGGCGCTTCCTGCGTGGACAGCGAAGCGCTCGACAAGCGTAGCGGCACATCGCCGTCGCTGTGGCGCTTGCTGGCGCCCGCGTCCGTCGTGGCGTGGAACTGGAAGCGCCAGTAGCCGAGCAGCAAGGCCACCAGGGCGAAGCCGGACCAGATGGCGCGGTTCAGCAAATACACGCCCTCCAGGGTCACCAGGCGCGTGTTGCGCTCCGCATTCGGCCAGTATTCCGTCAGGTGTATCAGCGCCGTGGTGCCGAAGGGGTCGATCAGGGCGGCCAGGGTCTTGTAGTCGAGGTCGCGCGCCAGCGAGGGCGCCACCAGGTAGCCGATCAGCATGACCACCGAGCTGATGTACACGGGCAGCATGCGCCGCGTCAGGGCCGCGATGACGAAGAAGATGGCGCCAAAGATGAACAGGTTCGGCAGCAGGGTAAACACATACGGCATCAGATAGGCCAGCGCGCGCTGCGGCCCTAGCCGTTCGGGATCGATGCCGGGCAGCCAGGCGCCCAGCCAGGCCCCGATGACGATGCTGGAAAACACCACCGCCAGCACCAGATAGGCGCCGAGGAAGCGGCCAAAGACATACTGGTATTTTTTGATCGGCGCGCTGAAGAAGAAATGCTGCATGCCGTACTCGAAATCCTGCTGCACCGAGCGGCCCATCATGGCGGCCACCACCACGGCGCCGAAGCAGCCCAGCAGGCTGCACGTGAACGCCAGCGAGCGCGGCGCGTTGATCAGGAACTTGCCGCCGAAACTGATGCTCGCTTCCTTGAAGACGCCGCCGGCGGCAGCCATCCACAGCATGGCCAGGGCCAGGAACATGGCGAAATACACCCAGGTGGACAGCAGCTTGAGCCGCTGTCGCGCTTCAAAGCGGGCGATGGCAAACATGGCTGCCCCCTCAGTCGCACTGCGGGGCAACGCGGTGGCGCCCCGCAATGGTGGCGAAATACAGGTCTTCCAGGTCGCCGATGGCTTCCTCGAAGCCGTCGCCCGGGTCGTCGTCGCTGTAGACGTGGATCAGGGTGCGGCCCGACAGCAAGCGCGTGGAAATGACGGCGTGGCGCTGCTGGAAGCTGGCCAGCTCTTTCTTGTCGACAAAGCGCGCCCAGATCTTGCAGCTGACTTCGTCGATCAGTTCCTGGGTCTTGCCGCACAGCAGCAAATGGCCCTTGTTGATGATGGCCATGTTGGCGCACAGGTCGGCCACGTCGGACACGATGTGGGTCGACAGGATCACCGTCTTGTCTTCGCCGATATCGGACAGCAGATTATGGAAGCGGACTCTTTCCTGCGGGTCGAGGCCGGCCGTCGGCTCGTCGACGATGATCAGTTTCGGGTCGCCCAGCAGGGCTTGCGCGATGCCGAAGCGCTGGCGCATGCCGCCGGAAAAGCTGCCCAGGCGCTGGTGGCGCACGTCGAACAGATTGGTTTGCTGCAACAAGCCATCGACGACCTCGCGCCGGCGCGCCCGCTGTGACAGCCCTTTTAACATGGCGAAGTGGTCGAGCAGCTCGTACGCCGTCACCTTCGGATACAAGCCGAAGTCTTGCGGCAAATAGCCGAGCATGCGGCGGATCTCGTCCTTGTCGTCGAGCACGTCGTAGTCGCCGAAGAAGATGGAGCCGGAATCGCATTCCTGCAGGGTGGCCAGGGTGCGCATCAGGGTTGACTTGCCGGCGCCATTCGGGCCCAGCAAGCCAAACATCCCGGGCGGTATCGTCAGCGACACGTTATCCAGCGCCACCACGCCATTCGCGTAGGTCTTCGACAATTTGCGAATCTGCAATTCCATACAACTCCTGACTCATGCGTTGCTGCCCGATGCTACAGGGCATACTCTATGCTGGCATTGTATTGAATTTAAGACGTACTGGGCAGTTGCATGCGATACACGGCATTTTCGCGTGCCCAGATTGCAGATGAGCGGGGTGGGCGGCGCGCCGGATCTGGTCTTTCCAGCGCGCCGCGTAATTATCAATTACGGAACAGTACTGATTCCCGGTTAAACCACCAGCGGCACAGCATCAGCAGCGCGCCCGCGATCACCGTGGTCGAGGCCAGGATCACGCCGAACATGCGGTAATCCATGGTTCCCTTGACCAGTTCCTTCATGGCCAGCGACACGTTGGTCAGCGGCACCATGGCCCATATCCAGTTCAGCTCGACGCCGGGCAGCATGGCCGCCACCGTGGGCAGGATGACGAACAGCATCAATGGCGTGATCATGCCGGCCGCTTCCTTGTAGCTTTTTGCGTAGATCGAGATCGACAGCAGCAGCGAGGCAAAGATGGCGGCTGTCGGCACCAGCATCAGGGTCACCATGGCCAGGTCGGGCAAGCCGATGCTGCGCACCATGACGGCCATGTTGCCTTCGAGCGAACTGCCGAAGATGGCCAGCAGGGCGCCCATGCTGCCCACCATCAGCACGGCCGACGTCATGCCCACCGTAAACAGCACGAGGAACTTGGCCAGCACGATGGCGCTGCGCGGCACGGGCGCCAGCAGCAGGGTTTCCAGCGTGCCCCGCTCCTTTTCGCCGGCGCCCAGGTCGATGGCCGGGTACATGGCCGCCGTCAGGCACACCATCAGCAGCAGATAGGGCAGCATGCCGCCGACGATGGCGCCCATCTGCTCACGCTCGTTGGCCGTCGACTGCTTGTCGAGCACGATGGGGTGCAGGGCGAAGGCAAGCTGGGCCGGACTCAGGTTCAGGGCCGACAGCGCGCTTTCACGCAGGCTGGCGTTGTACGCCTCGACGATCTCGCGCACCCGCTGCAAGGTCACGTCGACCGTGCTGGCGCTGTTGTAGTGCAGCACTACCTTGGCTTGCTGGTGTTGCTGCAGCGCTTCTTCAAACCGGGGCGGAATGACGACGGCGAACTTGATGCTGTCGTCGCCGATGGCGCGGCGAATCTCTGCCTCGCTGGCCAGCGGCACTTCGCGCAAGTTGTGCTGCTGCGCAAAACGCGCGCTCAAGCCCGGCGAATGGTCCTTGCCGAACAGCGCATAGCGCATTTCCGCCGTCTTGGCGTTCTTGAACATATTGCTTGAAACATAAGCGAAGCCGCCAAAGATCAGCGGCATGGCAAAGATGGGGATGAGGATGGTGAAAATCAACGTCTTGCGGTCGCGCGTGAGCTCCAGCAACTCTTTCAGATAAATGGTCCACATGGCTCAGGTTCCCTGGTTGACGACGCTGACAAAGGCGTCGTACAGATCGGCACTGCCGCCCAGGTGGCGCAGTTCGTTGACCGTGCCGTTGAAGGCGGTGGTGCCGCGGTTGATGATGCAGACGCGGTCGCACAGCTTTTCCACCTCGTGCAGATGGTGGGTGGAAAAGATCAGCGGCACGCGCAGCGCCTTGTAGCTGGCGATGAAGTCGAGCAGGATCTTGGCCGACATCACATCGAGGCCCGTGGTCGGCTCGTCGAGGATCACCACTTGCGGCTCATGTACGACGGTGCGGGCGATCGCGCACTTCTGTTTCATGCCGGTCGACAACTGATCGGCCCGCTTGCCGCCGTATTCCTCCATCTGCAGCAGGGCAAACAGTTCGTCGCAGCGGCGTTTCAGCTTGTCGGCCGGCATGCCGTGCAGGCGGCCGAAATATTCCACGTTCTCGCGCGCCGTCAGGCGCCCATACAAGCCCGTCGAGCCGGACAGGAAACCGATGCTCTGGCGCGCCACCAGCGGCTGGCGCAGCACATCGACGCCGTTGACGAGGGCGCTGCCCGCGTCCGCTTGCAGGGCCGTCGACAGCAGGCGCAAAGTGGTGGTCTTGCCGGCGCCATTCGGGCCCAGCAGGCCCAGCACCTCGCCCGGGGCGCAGCTGAAACTGACGTCGCGCACGGCGTGAAACCAGCCGTCGTGTTCGCGCGGATCGCTGACGTGCACGCCCTTGCCCTTGTGGGGTGGCATGCGGAAACGTTTTGCCAGGTGCTTGACTTCAATCATGTGCTTCATCCATTTGACGGTGAAGAACGAGAGTAGCATGCAAAAAATGTAACTTGCAAGGTGGAAATATCGTTTGGTCTATTGAAAAAAACAGCATCTTCATGCAAGCTGGCCCGGTAGGCGCCGGCGGACGGCGCGGGAGAGTGCAATGCGAACGATCGATCAGGCGATGCAGGACAAGGTACTGGCCGTGGCGCGCGCCGGCATGACCAGTGCCGAGGCCATCGGTTTCTTCCGTGTCAGCCTGGGCTTGTACTACCTGGCCGGCCTGATGACGGAAGAAGCGCTCGATTTCAAGCAGATCGACGCGAAGTACAACCGCTTTATCTACCACTCGCTCGGTGGCGGGCACAGCATCGCCAGCGTGCTGCAATTCATGAGTGGCGAGAAAGTCTTGCGCGTGCTGCAGTCGGAGCGTTTTCGCGCCGCGTTTATCTCGCATTGCCCGGACATTCCCGTCGACAGCATTTCTTTCCTGATTTCACTGAACCTGGGCGTGGCGAAAAGCCTGTCCGGCCTCGATGCCGTCGGCCCCGTGGTCGACTGGATCGAGCAGGAAAAAGCGCGCACAAGTCAATAAAGCCCCGTTCACCCTGCGCGCGGCGTGGGTACGGCTGGCCCCGATCGTCCTATAATTCATGTTTTACTACTCATGAGCATAGCCACGATGACCGCGAACCGCCATTTTGACCCCCTGGATCGTTTGATTGTTGGCGCCGACAAGGCCTTGCGCGTCATCGCGGGCGTGGCTTCGGCCTCGCGCCCCTCGCCGGCCGCGCACGCGCCCGATGCGGAACTGAGCGCGGCCGAGCAGCGCCACAGCGCCGGCTTGATGCGCGTCAACCACGTGGGCGAAGTGTGCGCCCAAGCCCTGTACAACTCGCAGGCGCGCTATGCGCACAGCCCGGCCATCCGCGTCCAGTTCGACGAGGCGGGACGCGAAGAGGAAGACCACCTGGCCTGGACGGCGCAGCGCCTGACCGAGCTGGGCTCGCGTCTGAGCCTGCTCAACCCTTTGTGGTATGCGGGTTCCTTTGCACTGGGCACCATCGCCGCGCGCATGGGCGACGGCCGCAGCCTGGGTTTTGTGGTGGAAACGGAACGCCAGGTGGAAGCGCACCTGGCCAGCCACTTGCAGCAATTGCCGCCGCAGGACGCCAAGTCGCGCGCCATCGTCAAGCAGATGGCCATCGATGAAGTGGAACACGGCGCCGCAGCGCAGCGCCTCGGCGCCATCGACACCCCGGCACCCGTCAAGGCGTTGATGGGCATCATGGGCAAAGTGATGACGAAAACCGCGTATTACCTGTAGGTCGGATTAGGCCGCAGGCCGTAATCCGACAACATTGTTGGCGCTACCGGTGTCGTCGGATTACGCGGGGCCTTGCCCCGCTAATCCGACCTACCCGACCTACTCCTCGATGATTTCGAACGAGTGCGTAATTTCTGCGGTTTTCGCCAGCATGATCGATGCCGAGCAATATTTGTCGTGCGACAAAGTCACGGCCCGTTCCACGGCCGTCGGTTTCAGGGCCTTGCCCCGCACGGTGAAATGGAAGTGGATCTTGGTAAACACTTTCGGGTCGGTGTCGGCGCGGTCGGCCTTCAGGGTCACTTCGCAGCCACTGACGGCTTCGCGCCCGCGTTTCAGGATCAGCACCACGTCATAGGCGGTGCAGCCGCCCGTACCCAGCAAGACCATTTCCATGGGGCGTGGCGCCAGGTTGTGGCCGCCGCCATCGGGCGCGCCATCCATGGTCACCAGGTGGCCGGAGCCGGTTTCTGCCCGAAAACTCATGCCCGACGGGCCATTCCAGCTGACTTTGCATTCCATCGTACTCTCCGAAAATTGTAAGCGTTTTGTATTGTAATAGAGGAATGCCTGTCCATGTGCCGCCTGCCAGCCCGCAGCCGGTCTGCATCGTGGCTTGACGCGGCAAGGCAAAGCCGCTTATACTTGTCGGCTTTCCGTTCGCTCAGGAAAAGTAAATAAGGCAGAGTCCGCATGGCAGCATCGGCGGAACCACCATTTGAGCGTGTAATCTATTAGGAAGTCAACATGAAAACATTTTCCGCTAAAGGACATGAAGTCCAGCGCGATTGGTTCGTGGTTGACGCGACGGACAAAGTCCTCGGACGTGTTGCCAGCGAAGTGGCACTCCGACTGCGCGGCAAACACAAACCAGAATTTACTCCTCACGTCGATACCGGCGACTTTATCGTCGTCATCAACGCAGGCAAACTGCGTGTGACCGGTACCAAAGCTACTGAGAAAATTTACTACCGTCACTCTGGCTATCCAGGCGGCATCTACGAAACCAACTTCCAGAAAATGCAACAGCGTTTTCCAGGTCGCGCGCTTGAGAAAGCGGTCAAGGGCATGCTGCCTAAAGGCCCACTCGGCTACGCAATGATCAAGAAGCTGAAAGTGTACGCGGAAGGTTCCCATCCGCACGCTGCTCAGCAACCTAAAGCACTTGTTCTCTAAGGAACTGACATGATCGGTAATTACAATTATGGAACCGGCCGTCGCAAAAGTGCAGTGGCTCGGGTTTTTATCAAAGTTGGCACAGGCTTGATCGTTGTTAACGGCAAACCAGCAAACGAATACTTTTCGCGCGAAACGGGTCTGATGGTCATCCGTCAACCTCTGGAACTGACCGGCAATGTCGAGCGTTTCGACATCAAAGTCAACGTCCATGGCGGCGGTGAGTCGGGCCAGGCTGGTGCAGTTCGTCACGGCATCACCCGCGCTCTGATCGACTACGATGCAGCGTTGAAACCGGAACTGGCTAAAGCCGGCTTCGTAACACGCGATGCACGTGAAGTCGAGCGTAAAAAAGTTGGTCTGCGCAAAGCACGTCGCGCAAAGCAATTCTCGAAGCGTTAATTCTTACGCTACAGCACCTTTCGAGGTGCTGGTCGAAAAGCCGCTGGACTTCGGTCCCGCGGCTTTTTTGCATTTCAGCGGGATGCGCCGTTGCGCTGTAAAATACGCGGAAAACCCGCAGGGGGAGCATTTCCCTTCATCTTTATGCACTCTATACACAAGGAAAGAACATGATCAAAGTTGGCATCGTCGGCGGTACTGGATACACGGGCGTGGAATTGCTGCGCTTGCTCGCTACCCATCCAGATGTCGAGTTGACGGCGATTACCTCGCGCAAGGAAGATGGCTTGCCCGTTGCTGACATGTATCCTTCCCTGCGTGGCCACGTCAAACTGGCGTTTACTTCGCCGGACAAGGCGAATCTGGCACAGTGTGACGTGGTCTTCTTTGCCACGCCACACGGCGTTGCGATGGCGCAAGCACCAGCCTTGCTGGCCGCCGGCGTAAAAGTCATCGACCTGGCCGCCGACTTCCGCCTGAAAGACCAGGCCAAGTTCGAGCAATGGTACAAGATTGCCCATACGGCCCCGGAACTGATCGAGCAGGCCGTGTATGGCTTGCCGGAACTGAACCGCGAAGACATTAAAAAAGCCAGCCTGATCGCCAACCCCGGTTGCTACCCGACCACCATGCAGCTGGGCTTTTACCCGCTGCTCAAGGCTGGCCTGGTCAACGCGGGCGGTCTCATCGCCGACTGCAAGTCGGGCGTGTCCGGCGCCGGCCGCAAGGCGGAAATCGGCATCCTGTTCTCGGAAAGCAGCGACAGCTTCAAAGCCTACGGCGTGGCCGGTCATCGCCACCTGCCGGAAACGACGGCGCAACTGCAGCGTTTCACGGACGACAAAGTGGCGCTGACCTTCACGCCGCACCTGGTGCCGATGATCCGTGGCATGCACTCAACCCTGTACGCGCAGCTGAACAAGGATGTCAGCAATGAAGAATTGCAATCCTTGTTCGAAGAGCAATACAAGGATGAGCCATTCGTCGACGTGATGCCATTCGGCTCGCACCCGGAAACCCGCTCCACGCGCGGCTCGAACATGCTGCGCCTGGCCTTGCACCGTCCCGAAGGCGGCAATACCGTCATCGTGCTGGTGGTGCAAGACAACCTGGTCAAGGGCGCATCGGGCCAGGCCGTGCAGTGCATGAACTTGATGTTTGGCCTGAAAGAAACAGCCGGTTTGCAACACATCGCCCTGCTGCCGTAAAAATAGGCAGGCGTGCTTGCGCAGGTGCGGCGCCTTTTTGCCGCACCTGTGATAAATTGGATTGCCGCCTACCCCGACAGGATGACGTTCATGTTCGAGCGCAACGCGAAAAACCCCATCGACACCCTGATCGGCGCCTCCACGCGGATCGAGGGCGACTTGCTGTTTTGCGGCGGCTTGCGCATCGATGGCCATGTGCACGGCAATGTCACGGGCGAGCCGGGCGAGTCCACGCATGTGGTGCTGGGCGAGGCGGGCCGCATCGATGGCGAAGTGCGTTGCTCCAGCCTGGTCGTCAGCGGCGAGATCAATGGCCCCGTGTATGTGTCCGAAATGCTTGAAATCCAGCCAAAAGCCCGCATTGTAGGAGAGGTCTATTACAAGGTGCTGGAAATGCACAGCGGCGCCCAGGTGCAGGGCAAGCTCAGCCGCCACGACAGCGCCGACCCCGTGCTGCACCTGGCCGTGTCTGAAATGTGAGCAGGAACAACACCGTCCAGTCGTGTCAGTGGCGGCCGCAGCGCGAGTTGTGCCAACAGTCTATAATGAGGCTATGTTTTCTGAGGAGTCTGAAATGAATGCAGTCGCTGAAATGCAAGATGTGATCCCTTCGCCTATCATCTTTACCGATAGCGCCGCCGAAAAAGTCGCGCAGTTGATCGAGGAAGAAGGCAATCCCGACCTGAAATTGCGCGTCTTCGTGCAGGGTGGCGGCTGTTCCGGCTTCCAGTACGGTTTCACCTTCGACGAAATCGTCAATGAAGATGACACCACCATGGTCAAGAACGGCGTCCAGTTGTTGATCGATTCCATGAGCTACCAGTACCTGGTCGGCGCGGAAATCGACTACAAGGATGACCTGGAAGGCGCGCAGTTCGTGATCAAGAATCCGACAGCCACGTCCACCTGCGGTTGCGGTTCGTCCTTCTCCGTTTAAGTATTAAACGGAGCAAGCAAGAAAATAGCGGATCGATGATCCGCTATTTGTGTTTCTACATCTGCTCAACGCGGATACAGCGCACCCAGCACGCGTAAGCCCGCCGCGCCCGTCACGGCCGGCAAGTTGCCTGGTTTGCGCTGCGTAAAGCGCCAGGCCAGCCAGGCAAACGCCAGCGCCTCGACCTGGCTGGGCGCCACGCCCAGCGCTTGCGTGGATGCCACCGCCATGCCCGGCAAGGCGTGCGCCAGCGCCGCCATCAGGCTGGCGTTCTGCGCGCCGCCGCCACACACATACACGTTTTCCGCCTGCGCCCCGTCGCGCGCGATGGCATGCGCCAGGCTGGCGGCCGTCAGCTGCGTCAGGGTGGCCTGCACGTCGGCAGGTGTGGCCTGCGGATAGTTGCTCAGCTTGTCCTGTAGCCAGTCGGCATGGAACAGGTCGCGGCCCGTGCTTTTCGGCGCCGGCAAGTCAAAATACGGGTCATTGAGCAAATCCGCCAGCAGGGCAGGCAGGACTTTGCCCGTGGCGGCCCAGGCGCCGTTGGCGTCGTAGGGCTGGCCCAGGTGCCGCAGGGCCCAGCCATCCATCAGGGCATTGCCGGGGCCCGTGTCGTAGCCCGTCACCGCGCCGTCCGCGTGCAGCACGCTGATATTGCTGATGCCGCCGATATTGGCCAGCACGCGCGTGTGGCCGGGCAAATTGAAAATGGCCTGGTGAAAAGCGGGCACCAGCGGCGCGCCCTGGCCGCCGGCCGCCACATCGCGGCTGCGCAAGTCGGCGATGACATCGATACCCGTCAGTTCAGCCAGCAGGGCCGGGTTGTTCAACTGGCGCGTAAAGCCCAGCTCGGGGCGGTGGCGGATGGTCTGGCCGTGCGCGCCGATGGCGGCGACGGCATCCGCGACGATGCCCGCGTTGCTCAATAGCATGGCGACGCAGTCGGCGTAATGGCGCACCAGTTGATTCGCCGCCAGCGCTTCGCGTTCGATTTCATTCTGGCCGGCACTTTGCAAGGCCATCAGGTCGGCGCGCAGGCTGGCGGGAAAGGCAATATACGCGTCGCCCAGGCTGCGCACGCTGCCATCGTCGGAAAAATCGACCAGGGCGCCGTCGACGCCGTCCAGGCTGGTGCCCGACATCAAACCGATATACAGCATGGGTGTTTCCTTGAAGGCGTCAGTGATGGGTACATTGTGCCGCATTTTCCGGCGTACATAAAACAAAGGCACCGGCCATCTGCATGGGCGGTGCCTTTGACGATTGCCCGAAGGCAGTGTTGCTTAGCGCGACGCCAGTGCCGTGTCGTTTGGACGCAGCAGGGTGAAGCGGTGCATCATGTCGGCCGATACCATGCGGAAGCGGCTCAGCTCGGCAGCCGTCAACGGCGCCTGGGCTTGTACGTTCAGCTTGCTTGGGTCTTGTGCCACGCCGCCGACGCGGAATTCATAGTGCAAATGGGCGCCCGTGGACCAGCCGGTGGTGCCGACGTAGCCGATCACATCGCCCTGGCTGACTTTTTGACCTTTTTTCAGGCCCGAAGCGAAGCGGCTCATGTGGGCGTAGGCGGTGGTGTAGTTGGCCCAGTGTTTCAGGACAACAACATTGCCGTAGCCGTTTTGGCTGCCGACGGAATCGACCACGCCGTCGCCCGAGGCGCGGATAGGGGTACCCGTTGCTGCGGCGAAATCGATGCCCTTGTGCGCTTTCCAGTTGCCGGAAATCGGGTGCACGCGCATGGAAAAGCCGGACGAGATACGGGAGAATTCGAGGGGGGATTTCAGGAAGGCTTTTTTGAGCGACTTGCCGTCGAAACTGTAGTAACCGCCGCCTTGCTTGCTGGCTGGGTCTTCGAACCAAACGGACTGGTAAGTCGTGCCGCGGTTGGTGAATTCACCGGCCAGGATACGGCCCGCTCGGACGAATTCGCCATCTTGCCAGAACGTTTCGTAGACGACATTGAATGCGTCGCCGCGTTTCAGGTCGGAGCGGAAGTCGATATTGGTGGAGAACATTTCCACGATTTGCGCGGAAATCGAGTCTGGCAGGCGGGTGCCGTCCAGGCTGGAGTCGGTGGCGGCGAACAGGGTGGAGGTAATCTTGCGCGCGTGCATTTCAACGCGGCGTTCCAGCTGGGCTGCCACTTCCGTGGCCACGAACTTGTCGCCCTTGCGGGTGATCAGGATGTTCTTGACCGATTTGTCCGTGCCGTCGACGAGGGTGGCGCGCATCCAGTTGAGGTCGCCGTTTTCGGTCGTTTGCGCTTGCACGCGCTTGCCCGATTTCAGCAACATCACGCCGCGCGCGATCTTGTCGGTTTTGATGAAATTGGCGGCCGCCGGATCATCCACGCCGAGACGGGTCAGCAGCGTGGCGAGGGTATCGCCAGCGCGGACTTTTTCTTCGTGGGTGAAGTTCTGGTCTACCTGTTCCATCGCGGAAATTTGCGAAGCGAGATCAGGCATTTCCAGGTTCTGGGCGATGGACGTGACCGGCAAGTCGGATGCGTCGGGTGCCATGGGCGACACAGCGACTGCGCCGAAGGCGGCCACGGCGAGCAGCACTGCCGACGCGCCGATAATGCGTGCCTTGCGTGTCGTCGTCAGCTGTGTGTACAAGCGTGAGCTTGTGATTTTATGTATAGGGTTCATGCAATCAGTTAAAATTTGCCCTTGAACGTGACCTGAACTAATGCTCTTTGTTATTGTTATTTTGGTTCGTTTTCATACGGCAAGATTGATGGGATCGAGCATTATAACAAACTCCGCAAACCTACTACCATTTTGAGATTTATAGTCAAATTTTATGGAAATCAACACCACCGCATCGCCTGCCAAGGCTAACGCCGCTCAGACCGCACTTCCACTGTCGGACAGAGTACAAGAAGCCCTCGCGATTACCAAGCGTGGCGTCGACGAACTCTTGATCGAAAGCGAATTTGCGCAAAAATTAGCACGCTCCGAGAAAACCGGTGTTCCACTGCGCATCAAACTGGGCCTGGACCCGACTGCACCCGACTTGCATCTGGGCCACACTGTCGTACTGAACAAGATGCGCCAGCTGCAAAACCTCGGCCATCAAGTCATTTTCCTCATCGGCGACTTCACTTCCATGATCGGCGACCCTTCGGGCCGCAACGTCACGCGTCCGCCTTTGACCAAAGAACAGATCGAGATTAACGCGATGACGTATTTCGCGCAAGCATCTTTAGTGCTGGATGCCAGTAAAACGGAAATCCGCTATAACTCCGAGTGGTGCGATCCGCTGGGTGCGCGCGGCATCATCCAGCTCGCTTCCCACTACACGGTGGCGCGCATGATCGAGCGCGACGACTTCACCAAGCGCTTCCAGGGCGGTATTCCTATTTCCGTGCATGAATTCCTGTACCCGCTGATGCAAGGTTACGACTCGGTGGCCCTGAAATCAGACCTGGAACTGGGCGGCACGGACCAGAAGTTCAACCTGCTGGTGGGCCGCGAACTGCAAAAGCAGTACGGACAGGAGCAGCAGTGTATTTTGACCATGCCGCTGCTGGAAGGTTTGGACGGCGTGGAAAAAATGTCCAAGTCGAAGAATAACTACATCGGCATCACGGAACCGGGCAACACCATGTTCGCCAAGCTGATGAGCATTTCCGACGTCATGATGTGGCGCTACTACGAGCTGCTGTCGTGGCGCTCGATCGCCGACCTGGCCCAGCTGAAGCGCGAAGTCGAGGAAGGCCGCAATCCGCGCGATGCCAAGGTTGCACTGGCGCAAGAGATCGTCGCCCGTTTCCACTCGCAGCAGGCGGCCGAAGATGCGCTGGCCGACTTCGTCAACCGCTCGAAGGGCGGCATTCCCGACGATATCCCGGCAGTGACCCTGGCTGGCGCGCCGCTGGGCATCCCGCAATTGCTGAAACAAGCGGGTCTGTGCCCATCGACGTCGGAAGCCATGCGCAAGATCGACCAGGGCGGCGTGCGCATCGACGGCACCGTCATCAGCGACAAGGGCTTGCAAGTGGCGGCGGGCGAATTCGTGTTGCAAGTTGGCAAGCGCAGTTTCGCGCGCGTCACCCTGACGGCATGATCGCGCTGCTGCAGCGCGTCACCCAGGCGAAAGTCGACGTTGCCGGCGCCACCATCGGCGCCATCGACGCCGGCCTGATGGTGCTGGTGTGCGCCGAGCGCGGCGATACGGAAAAGGAAGCGGACGCCTTGCTGACCAAACTGCTCGGCTATCGCGTGTTTGCCGACGAAGCGGGCAAGATGAACCGCAGCGTGACGGACGTGGCCGGCGGCTTGCTGCTGGTGCCGCAGTTCACGCTGGCGGCCGACACCAAGTCCGGCACGCGCCCGTCGTTCACGCCAGCGGCCGCGCCGCAAGATGGCTTGCGCCTGTTCACGCATTTCGTGGCGCAGGCGCGCCACCGCCATGCGAACGTGCAAACGGGACAGTTTGGCGCCGACATGCAGGTGTCACTCACCAATGACGGGCCTGTCACCTTCTGGCTGCAAGTGAACGCAAAACAATAACGATAAAGAGGAGCACGCGATGAAATTGTGGAGCGAGACGTTTCGTGATGGCGGCCTGATGCCGGCCGAGAATGCCTTTGCCGAGATCGATCCGGCCAGCCGCGTGCGCCTCGCCGGCAACCGCAATCCCCATCTGGCCTGGGACGAGGTACCGAACGGCACCGAGTCGCTGGCCCTGTTCTGCATCGACCCCGATGCGCCGCAAGACGCCAGCCTGGCCAACCGCGACGACCAGTCCCTGCCGCTGACGGCGCCGCGCGGCGATTTTTATCACTGGAGCGTGCTCGACTTGCCGCCCGCCATGCGGATGATTGCCGCCGGGGAATTTTCCAGCGGCATCACGCCGCGCGGCAAGGCGGCCAGCACTGGTACTGGGCTGCAATTGCGCGAGGGCCTCAACGACTACACGGGCTGGTTTGCCGGCGATGCCGCCATGGCCGGCGATTATTACGGTTATGATGGTCCGTGCCCGCCGTGGAATGACGAGCGCATCCACCATTATCTTTTCCGCCTGTATGCGCTCGACGTGCCAAAGTTGGCCTTGCCCGAACGTTTTACGGGGCAGCAAGCCCATGCCGCACTCTACGGCCACATCCTCGACGAAGCCCAGCTCGTTGTCGCCTATTCGCTCAACCCCGAGCTGGCACTTACTCTGAAAAAATAAAGCATGAGCACCACGATCTTACTGATACGCCATGGCGAAACGGCCTGGAATGCGGGCCGCCGCCTGCAGGGCCATATCGACATCGCCCTGAACGAAGCGGGCCTGGCGCAAGCTTGCGCGCTGGGGCAGGCGCTGGCCGATGAGCCGCTGGCCGCCATCCTCGCCAGCGATCTGCAGCGCGCGCAGCAAACGGCGCAAGCCGTGGCCGATGTGAAAGACTTGCCCGTGCAGACGGACCCCTTGCTGCGCGAGCGCTGCTATGGCGCCTTCGAAGGCTTGCTGTATGCCGATATTGCCGCACGCTATCCGCACGAGTATGCGCAATGGCAATCGCGCCAGATCGACGCCGTGATGCCGTCCGGCGAGCGCGAGGCCGAGAGCTTCCGCCAGTTTTACGCACGTGCGAACGGCGCCATCGCCCGCTGGGCCGAACGCTATGACGGCCAGACGATCGCCATCGTCGCGCATGGCGGCGTGCTCGAATGCGCCTACCGCGAGGCGGTCGGCATGACGCTCGACAGTCCACGCGACTTCCAGGTCAAGAATGCCAGCGTCAACCGTTTTTCGTATGCGGACGGCAAGCTGCATTTAGTGCATTGGGGAAATATCGAACATCTGAGCGCGCCCGCGATGGACGAGCTGGGCTAAGAGCACTCTAGGTGGCCCCGGCGTCACTCTGACGCACTAGTCCCAAAAAATAGTGCTTATTAAATAGGCAGGGGATCGGTTAAAATAGCAGGTTCCTCCGTCCATTCCAGGTTCTTCAGTGCAAATCGGCCCTCACATTCTGCGCAACAACGTTTTCGTCGCTCCCATGGCGGGCGTGACGGATCGGCCTTTCCGCCAGTTGTGCAAGCAGTTGGGTGCCGGCTATGCCGTGTCGGAGATGGCGGCGTCGAATCCGCGCCTGTGGGCGACGGAAAAAAGCGCGCGCCGCACGGACCATGAAGGTGAAATGGAGCCGAAAGCCGTGCAAATCGCCGGTGCCGATCCGCAAGACCTGGCCGATTGCGCCAAGTTCAACGTGGACCGGGGCGCGCAGATCATCGACATCAACATGGGTTGCCCCGTGAAGAAGGTGTGCAACAGCTGGTGCGGTTCGGCCTTGCTGCAAAACGTAAGCCTGGTCGAAAAGATCTTGCACGCCGTCGTCAACGCCGTCGACGTGCCCGTCACCCTGAAATTTCGCACGGGCTGGAACCGTGAAAACAAGAATGCCCTGACCATCGCCCGCATCGCCGAGCAGGCCGGCATCCAGATGCTGACCTTGCACGGCCGCACGCGCGCCGATGGCTACAAGGGCGATGCCGAATATGAAACTATTGCCGCGGTGAAAGCCTCGGTGGGCATCCCCGTGGTGGCCAACGGCGACATTACCAGCCCGGAAAAGGCCCGTTTTGTGTTGGATCAAACGGGCGCCGATGCCGTCATGATCGGCCGTGCGGCACAGGGCCGGCCGTGGATTTGCCGCGAGATCGACCATTTCCTGCGCACCGGCACCTTATTGCCGGCGCCGTATGTGGATGAAGTGCGCACCCTGATGGATGAGCATTTGCGCGCCCATTACGCGTTTTACGGTGAATTTCTCGGCGTGCGCACGGCGCGCAAGCACATCGGCTGGTACGTCAAGGATCTGGAAGGCGGCGAGGCGTTCCGACAGCAAATGAACTTGCTGGAGTCGACGGACGCGCAATTGCTGGCCGTGGATCAATTTTTTGAGTCGCAATGGAAATTTGGCGAACGGTTACAATACCGCCTCTCCGAATCCAGTGAAAGTGGCCTGATCGATGTGATCAAACCTATGGCCACGGCAGCATGAGCAGATAGCAACAAGCAGGGTAGTCAGTTACCAGCAGCACAAGGGCGAGCGCCTATATACAGAGCGTCATGCAATATTAATTACAACACCGAGGCAAGAGGGCAGCACGCGGACCGCATGAGCGGCGCGGCGCCCGATAGCCAGGTGTTCAGCCGGTTGAAGCATAAAAATGAGCAAAGAAAGCATTCAGGAAGTCGTACAGAAAAGTCTAGAAGATTACTTCAATGACCTGGGCGAACAGCAAGCGTCGAATATCTATGACATGGTCGTGCTGACCGTGGAAAAGCCCATCCTGGAAGTCGTGATGACACGCGCCGATGGCAACCAGTCGCACGCCGCGCAGATGCTGGGCATCAACCGCAATACCCTGCGCAAGAAATTGCAGGAGCACGGTTTGCTGTAATGCCGGCATGCAAGTGACGCCAAGATTTGAATCCGCCGCCGCCTCAGCCAGACGACTGAGCGGCGCCATTCGCCAAGAACACTTAACCACCTAGCCACAGCCATGATCAAACAAGCTCTCCTCTCCGTTTCCGACAAGACCGGCGTTCTCGAATTCGCCCGTGCCCTGTCTGCCCTCGGCGTCAACCTCCTGTCCACCGGCGGTACCGCCAAATTGCTGGCCGACAACGGTGTTCCCGTCACGGAAGTTGCCGATTACACCGGTTTCCCGGAGATGCTCGATGGCCGTGTGAAGACCCTGCACCCGAAAGTGCACGGCGGTATCCTGGCGCGCCGCGATTTCCCTGAGCACATGTCGAAACTGGTCGAGCACGACATGCCGACCATCGACATGGTGGTGGTCAACCTGTACCCGTTCCAGGGCACGGTCGCCAAGGCCGATTGCACGCTGGAAGACGCGATCGAAAACATCGATATCGGTGGCCCGACCATGCTGCGTTCGGCGGCCAAGAACCACAAGGACGTGGTCGTCATCTGCGATCCGACCGACTACAACGCCGTGCTGGCCGAGCTGCGCTCGGCCGACGGCACGGCCGGCACGGTCAGCTACGACACCAAATTCATGCTGGCGAAAAAAGTCTTTGCGCACACGGCGCAATACGATGGCGCCATCACCAACTACCTGACCAGCCTGGGCCCGACAAAAGTGCACGCCGAGCGCGGCGCTTATCCGCAAGTGTTGAATGTTGCATTTGAGAAAGTGCAAGACATGCGCTACGGTGAGAATCCACACCAGAGCGCCGCCTTCTACCGCGACCTGGTCACCATCGATGGTGCGCTGGCCAACTACCGCCAGCTGCAAGGCAAAGAATTGTCGTACAACAACATCGCCGATGCTGATGCGGCCTGGGAATGCGTGAAGAGCCTGGGCGGTTTCGAGCAAAGCGCCGCCTGCGTCATCGTCAAGCATGCGAACCCATGCGGCGTCGCCCTGGGCAAGAATGCGGCCGAAGCGTACGCGCGCGCGCTGCAGACGGACCCGACCTCCGCGTTTGGCGGCATCATCGCGTTTAATACCGAACTCGACGGCGCTACCGCCGGCGAAATCGCCAAGCTGTTCGTCGAAGTGCTGATCGCCCCATCGTTCTCCGCTGAAGCGAAACAGATTCTGTCGAGCAAGCAAAACGTGCGCATGCTGGAAATCCCGCTGGGCAGCGGCGTCAACGCCATGGATTTCAAGCGCGTCGGTGGCGGCTTGCTGGTGCAATCGCCGGACGCGAAAAACGTCGGTATCGGCGACTTGCGCGTGGTCAGCAAGCTGCAGCCTACGCCGCAGCAATTGTCCGACCTGATGTTCGCCTGGAAAGTGGCGAAATTCGTCAAGTCGAACGCCATCGTCTTCTGCGGCAATAACATGACCCTGGGCGTGGGCGCTGGCCAGATGAGCCGTATCGATTCGGCCCGCATCGCTTCCATCAAGGCGCAAAACGCCGGCCTGTCGCTGACCGGTTCCGTGGTGGCGTCGGACGCCTTCTTCCCGTTCCGCGACGGCCTCGACGTCGTCGTCGACGCGGGCGCGACCTGCGTCATCCACCCGGGCGGCTCCATGCGCGACCAGGAAGTGATCGATGCGGCGGACGAGCGCGGTGTGGTCATGTTGTACACGGGCACGCGTCACTTCCGTCATTGATAATTGAACCCAACGGCAATGACCGGGGTCGGACCCTGAGGGTCCGACCCCAGATGTTGTTCTGGGTTGCTGCGACACAATACGGCAGGCACCGGTTATTCACCGGTGCCTGCCGTATTCATTATAGAATCTGGCGATGATTATTCTTGGCATCGATCCTGGCCTGCGCACCACCGGCTTTGGGGTCATTGAAAAACACGGCAACAAGCTGCGCTATATCGCATCGGGGACCGTCAAGACGGCTTCCGAAGGGGAATTGCCGCCGCGCCTGAAGATCATCTTGCAGGGCGTGAGCGAAATCGTCGGCACCTATCAGCCCGACTGCGCGGCCATCGAAAAAGTGTTTGTCAACGTCAATCCCCAATCGACCCTGCTGCTGGGCCAGGCGCGTGGCGCGGCCATTTGCGCGCTGGTCCACGCCGACCTGTCGGTGGCCGAATATACGGCGCTGCAAGTGAAACAGGCCGTCACGGGCCATGGCAAGGCGGCCAAGGAGCAGGTGCAGGACATGGTAGCGCGGCTGCTGTCACTGCCCGGCTTGCCCGGCACGGATGCGGCCGATGCGCTGGGTGTGGCCATTTGCCACGCCAACAGCATCGATGCGCTGGCCATGCTCGGCGCGCTGGCGCCGCAACTGCAGGGTCTGCGCATGAAACGCGGCCGCCTCGTCGGATAGTTGCGACTGCCATGCCAAGTCCATGGCGTCGTTGCACTGCCTTGCCGTACTATTCGTACTGTCTTCGGCAGTGCGCCTTGCCCTGAACATGGCCTGACAGCCGCAACACTCCAATAAGCTTTTGTTTACAATTTAATTTCATTAGGAACATGCGATGATAGGCCGTCTCTCCGGTATTTTGCTTGAAAAGAATCCGCCACAATTGCTGGTCGATTGCCAGGGCGTCGGCTATGAAGTCGACGTGCCGATGAGCACCTTTTACAACCTGCCCCATGTGGGCGAAAAAGTCGTGTTGTTCACGCACCAGGCCATCCGCGAAGATGCGCATCTGTTGTTTGGTTTCGGCAATGCGGCCGAGCGCGCCGTGTTCCGTCAGCTGATCAAGATCACGGGCGTGGGCGCGCGCATGGCGCTGTCGATCCTGTCCGGCATGACGATCGCCGACCTGGCGCAAGCGATCACCTTGCAGGATTCGGGCCGCCTGGTCAGAGTGCCCGGCATCGGCAAGAAGACGGCCGAGCGTTTGCTGCTGGAACTGAAGGGCAAGATCGGTGCCGATCTTGGCCCGCTGGGCGCGCATGCGGCGCCGGATGCGCAGTCCGATATCCTCAATGCCCTGCTGGCGCTGGGCTACTCGGACAAGGAAGCAATGGCGGCCGTGAAAAACGTGCCGGCCAGCAGTGGCGTGTCGGACGGCATCAAACTGGCGCTGAAAGCGCTGTCGAAAGGCTGATAACGCATGAGCATCCAGACCGATATCTTCACGGAGCAGCGCATCATCGACGCGGCGCCCATCTCGCACAACGAAGAGGCGATCGAACGGGCCTTGCGTCCGAAGCAGTTAGATGAGTACGTGGGACAGGAAAAGATCCGCGACCAGCTCGAAATCTTCATCACGGCCGCGCGCCAGCGCAAGGAAGCGCTCGATCACACCTTGCTGTTCGGCCCGCCGGGCCTGGGCAAGACGACTTTGGCGCACATCATCGCGCGCGAAATGGGCGTCAATTTGCGCCAGACCTCGGGCCCCGTGCTGGAGCGCCCGGGCGACCTGGCGGCGATTTTGACGAACCTGGAAGCGAATGACGTCCTGTTCATCGATGAAATCCACCGGCTGTCGCCTGTCGTGGAAGAGATTTTATATCCGGCGCTTGAGGATTATCAGATCGATATCATGATCGGCGAAGGCCCGGCCGCCCGTTCCGTGAAGCTCGATTTGCAACCGTTTACCTTGGTCGGCGCCACTACGCGCGCCGGCATGCTGACCAATCCGCTGCGCGACCGTTTCGGCATCGTCGCGCGCCTGGAGTTCTATAACACGAGCGAATTGACGAAGATCGTCACGCGCAGCGCCGCCTTGCTGAAAGCGCCGATCGACCCGGAAGGCGCGCATGAGATCGCCCAGCGCGCGCGCGGCACGCCGCGCATCGCCAACCGTTTGCTGCGCCGCGTGCGCGATTTCGCGGAAGTCAAAAGCAATGGCGAAATCACCAAGGTGGTGGCCGACCGCGCACTGGCCATGCTCGACGTCGATTCCGCCGGCTTCGACGTGATGGACCGCAAGCTGCTCGAAGCCGTGCTGTTCAAGTTCGGCGGCGGCCCCGTCGGCATCGGCAATTTGGCGGCGGCCATCGGCGAAGCGGCCGATACCATCGAAGACGTGCTGGAACCGTACCTGATACAGCAAGGTTTCTTGCAGCGCACGCCGCGTGGCAGGGTCGCCACGCCGGCCGCCTACCTGCACTTCGGCGTCAGCGCGCCGCGTATCGGCCCCGGTGGTGAAGCGTGGGAATTGTGATGGCGGAAGAGGGAAGGCCGGGCATGCCGGGTATGCAGATCTGGATCGACGCCGATGCCTGTCCCGTGGTCATCAAGGAAATCCTGTACCGCGTGGCCGACCGCCTGGAGTTGCCGCTCACCCTGGTGGCCAACCAGGGCTTGCGCGTGCCGCCTTCGCGTTTCATCCGCACCGTGCAAGTGCCGTCCGGCGCCGATGTGGCCGACCAGGAAATCGTGCGGCTGTTGAATCCCGGCGACCTGGTCATCACGGGCGACATTCCGCTGGCGGCCGACGTGCTGACCAAGGGCGGTTTTGCGCTCAATCCGCGCGGCGAGTTTTACACGAAGGACAATATCGCCCAGCAACTGACGATGCGCGCCTTCATGGAAGAGTTGCGCAGCGGCGGCGTGGACACGGGCGGCCCGGCCGCCTTCAGCCAGTCCGACCGGCAGCAGTTCGCCAACAGCCTGGACCGGCATCTGAGCAAGCATCACCGCAAGCCGGCAGTGGCAGTGCGGCAGACGTAAAAAAACCGGCGCAAGCCGGTTTTTTTATGCGCATGCAACTTAACGCGCGACTTTTCTCGTGCCCACCACTTCCACCGTTACGCGGCGGTTCTTGGCGCGCCCGGCGGCAGTGGTGTTGTCGGCCACGGGCTGCGTTTCTCCCTTGCCTTCCGTGTAGACGCGGTTCGTTTCCACGCCTTGCGTGACCAGATAGGCCTTGACGGCTTCGGCGCGGCGCTGCGAGAGCTTCTGGTTGTAGGCGTCGGAACCGACGGCATCCGTATGACCGACCGTGACGATGACTTCCAGGTCCATGCCCGTCAATTGACCGAGTAGCTGGTCGAGCGCCGCCTTGCCTTGCGGCTTGAGCGTCGATTGATCGAAGTCAAACAGCGCTTCCGACGCAAACGACACTTTTTCCGCCACCGGTGTTGGTGCCGGTGCGGCCACGACGACGGGCGCCGGCATGGCGACGACAGGGGCGACTTCGGGCGCCGGCTGGTAGGCTGGCGTGGCGCTGGCCGGGCGGCCCAGTTTATACACGAGGCTGACGGAATACAGGTCCGCATCGCCGCGGTTGCCGACGGCGTCGTTCAGACGATAACGCTCGACTTCGCCGCGCAGGGCCAGCGCTTCGCTGAACTTGTATTCGAGGCCCAGGCCCAGCTTGGCGTTGAGCTTACGCTCGCTGGCATGCGTATTCGTTGAACCCAGCAGGCGGTTGCCGCTGAATTCGGTGTTGGTCTTGGTGTAATGCATGCCGACCCGGCCCAGCAAGGACAGGCGCTGCGACAGCGGCAGCTGGCCCAGCAAGTCCAGGTTCACGCCGCGAAAGCCCGCTTGCCCGTTCAGCACGCCGTTGCCGCTGGTGGTCGACTTGAAGTCGAACTTGCCCAGGTCAAAGTAACCGGCTTCCACGGCGACATACTGGTTTAGTTGCCGGCCGACAAACAATTTATAGCCGGTGTCGCGCTCGTCCTTGGTAAAGCCGGTGACCGTCTCGCCGTTGGCGGCCAGGCTGGTGCGCAGACGCGGCTCGTCGATGGTGGCGCGCGACTGGCCCACGCCCGCGCCGATGTACCAGGCGCTGTTGGCCCAGTCCGGGTTGATGAAAGTGTTGTCTTGCGCCTGCGCCGCTTGCGCTGCCAGCAGCGAGGCCGTCATCACGCCCAAGGCGCCCAGTGTGTGTGCGATAGTCATCGTCATGTCCCGATTATTTGGTGATCTGGTTGTTGCGCAGGGTAACGGCGGCAGCCGTCAGCACGCGGCCATTGAGCAGGGTCGTGTTGTCGCCCACCGTGATGGCGGCCGACTGGCCCAGGATATTGCCCTTGAAGACGCTGTTCGCGGCCAGGGTGGTGGGGCCGACGGGCAACCAGGTAACGTTGTCGGCGGTGGCGCCATTGTTCAGGGCAACGATGGAGTTGACGGTCGAATCGAGCGTCAATGCCGTGCGGAAGATGTACACGCCGGGGCCGTTCAAGGTCAGGGTACCCGTGATACTGATGGCGCCCGCATAGCAATACACGCCGGGGCCGAAGGTCTGGCCACCGAGGTCGATGCCGCCGGCAAAGCTGACGTCGCAGGTACGGCTATTGCCGTCCGTGATCGCCGCTTGCAGATCCGTCATGGCGCCGGCCAGGATGGCGCCCGACTTGTAGTTGGTAAAACCTGCCGCCTGGGTCGGGTCGACCGTTTGCGAAGGCGCACCAACATCGCCCCGAATGAGCGTGGTGCCACCCGAATTGTTGGTGATCGAGGTGCCTGCCAGTACGCCGAATGGCGCCGCGCGGCCCAGGATGATCGGATTGAATGCGGGCGGGATAGCGACGGCGGTGACGGTCAGCAGCGCGCTGCCCGACTGGCCGCCGGCTGTGGCCGTGATGTTGCTGGTGCCGGCGGCGACGCCCGTATTCAGTACCGTGGCATTGGCAACGGTGCCCGAAGTCCAGGCGGCGCTGTTGGTGATGATGGCGTTCGAGCTGTCCGAATACGTTGCCGTGGCAACGAATTGCTGCTGGGTACCGACGGCGATGCTGGCGGTGGCTGGCGTGACGGCGATGCTGACCAGGGTGAGGGCCGGTACGGTGACGGTGGTGCTGGCCGTCTGTCCGTTGAAGCTGGCGTTCATGACGCTGCTACCAAAGGCAACGCCGGTGACGCGGCCGCTGCTGGCGACCGTGGCCGCCGCTGGCGTGACTGACACGAAGCTGCTGCCAGCCGTGACGTCAGCCGTGCTGTTGTCCGAGTAGGTGGCAATGACGGCCAGCTGGCGCGTCGCGGCCACTGGCACGATGGGGCTTTGCGGCGTGACGGCGATCGACAGCAAGGTGGCCGGGTTGACGGTCAAGACCGTGCTGGCCGTGAGCGTGCCCGTGGTGGCGGTGATCTGCGTCGTGCCGGCAACTTTGCCCAGCGCCAGTCCGTCCGCGGCGATGCTGGCCGTGGCTGGGGTGGCGGAGGCAAAGGCCGACACGGCCGTGACGTCGCGCGTGGTGCCGTCGCTGAAGCTGCCGCTTACCGTGAATTGCTGCGTTGCGCCGATGGCGATGGCTGGCGTGAGCGGCGTGATGGCAATCGCCGTGAGCGTGGCGGGCGAGACGGTCAGCTGGGCCGCCGCGCTCTTGCCGCCGAACGCGGCGCTGATGTTGCTGTTGCCGGCAGCGATGCCGGTGCTCAAGCCCGTGGCCGCATTGACGGTTGCGCTGGCCGGCGTAGCCGACGTCCAGGCCGCCTTGGCGCTGACGTCTTGCGCGGAACCGTCGCTATACGTGGCGATGGCCGTGAATTGCTGGCCCGCACCGATGGCGACCGTCGCCGTGGCTGGCGTGACAGCCAGGCTGGACAAGGTGGCAGCCGGCAAGCCGAGGATGGGATCGCGTCCCTGGTCGCCGCCGCCGCAACCGGCCAGGGTGGCCATGGCCAGCAGCCCTGCCGAGACGAGCAGCGGGTTCAGATATCGTTTGAAGAGGTTCATGTGTTTCCTTTGTGCATGGCAGTCACTGCCGGGCATCCGCGGATGAGGTCATCCGGCAGAGCCATGCCGCCCGTCGCTACAGGGCGATGGCGTCACAGGCATGCACTATTTCATCTAGGAAACTGGAGGTATGTGCGCTGGCGCGCTTAGCTTGTCGGCAATTGGAAAACTGTTCAAAAAGAAACGATTCGGCCTGAAAAACAACGGCGTATGTGGGACAAGACGTAAAAAAGCCGGCGCAAGGCCGGCTTCATCAGGGCAGGGCGTGCAGTGATTACTCTGCGCGCACCCACGTCTGCGAGCGGCCAAACATCGGCACGCCGATATAGCCGCGTACTTGCAGCTTGGTGCCGCCTTCCGTCAGTTCTGCCTTGCTCTTGTAGGTCTTGCCATTGGCCGGGTCCGTGATTTCGCCGCCCGTCCATTCCTTGCCATCATATTTCAGGCCGGACAGGATCACCATGCCGACGATGGGCTGGTCCTTGTTGGCGCCCGTGCACTTGTCGCACTTGGGATTCTGGTCTTCGTCAGGGCCGCGGAACAGCTTGTCGATCTTGCCTTGCAAGACGCCGTTGTTTTCCGTGATGACGATGAGCGATTTCGGCTTGCCGCTGGCGTCGTCGATGGTTTTCCACGTACCGACGGGGGTGTAGTTGCCGTCGCGCGCGGTGGCGCTGCCGGCGATGGCCAGGGCGGCCACCATGATGCTTGCTGTGATGCTTGTTTTGAATAGTGTATGCATTGCCAGTCTCCAATGGTTTTTTTTGATCGGGGCACGAACAGTTATATACCAAGGCAAGACCAGCAGTGCTGCGCGGCGTCACTGGGACGGCCGCGCAATCCTTCCAAACTTGCCTTATGCGCTGGCTAGTTTAGCAAACTGTTCGCGCAATTTTTCAATTGTGGCCGAAAAACTGAGCAAACGCTCGTTTTCTTGCGCAACGATGGCGGCCGGGGCGCGCGCGACGAAGCTTTCATTGCCTAATTTACTATTTACTTTGGCAATTTCCGCTTCGATACGGGCGATTTCCTTGCCCAGGCGTTCGCGTTCGGCAGCCACGTCGATTTCCACTTTCAGCATCAACTTGGTGGTGCCGACGATGGCGACGGCCGCTGGCGAGTCCGGCAGCGCATCGACGATCTGCACCTCGGCCAGCTTGCCCAGCGACTGGATGTACGGTGCGTAAGAGGCCAGCGCGGCCTTTTCCGTCGCATTGCCCGCTTCGACGATCAGCGGCACGCGCACGGAAGGCGAGATTTGCATTTCGCCGCGCAGGTTGCGCGTGGCGTCCGTCAGGGCTTTCAACTGCTGCATCCACGCTTCGGCCGATTCGTCGATCTTGTCGGTGTTGGCGATCGGGTACGGCTGCATCATGATCGAATCACCTTCTGCCTTCAGGGTCTTGCCGGCCAAAGGCGCTACCGTCTGCCACAGGGCTTCCGTGACGAACGGAATGATCGGATGGGCCAGGCGCAGCACCACTTCCAGCACGCGCAGCAGGGTGTGGCGGGTGGCGCGTTGCTGGCCTTCCGTGCCTTGCTGGACTTGTACCTTGGCCACTTCCAGATACCAGTCGCAATACTCGTCCCAGACGAATTTGTAGATGGTGGCGGCGATATTGTCGAAACGGAAGTCTTCAAAGCCCTTGGCCACGTCCAGTTCAGCGCGTTGCAGCAAGGAGATGATCCACTTGTCCGCTTGCGACAGGTCGGCCTCGTTCGGGGTGCAATCCTTGCCTTCCGTATTCATCATGACGAAACGCGTGGCGTTCCACATCTTGTTGCAGAAGTTGCGGTAGCCTTCGCAGCGGCCCAGGTCGAAATTGATGTTGCGGCCCAGCGAGGCATAGCTGGCCATGGTGAAGCGCACGGCGTCCGTGCCGTAGGCCGAAATGCCGTCCGGGAATTCCTTGCGCGTCGCCTTGGTGATCTTTTCCGCATCGCGCGGGTTCATCAGGCCGGTGGTGCGCTTGACGATCAAGCCTTCCAGGTCGATGCCGTCGATCAGATCGATCGGGTCCAGGGTGTTGCCCTTCGACTTCGACATTTTTTGCCCCGTCGAATCGCGCACCAGGCCGTGCACGTAGACGGTGTCAAACGGCACCTTGCCCGTGAAGTGCGCCGTCATCATGACCATGCGCGCAACCCAGAAGAAGATGATGTCGAAACCCGTCACCAGCACGGACGACGGCAGGAACGCCTTCATGTCCGGCGTTTCTTCCGGCCAACCCATGGTCGAGAATGGCACCAGGGCCGACGAGAACCACGTGTCGAGCACATCGTCGTCGCGCTTCAACGGGCCCGTGCTGCCGGCGGCCTGCGCCTTGGCGATGGCTTCCGCTTCCGTCTTGGCAACGAAGATATTACCCTTGTCGTCGTACCAGGCCGGAATCTGATGGCCCCACCACAGCTGGCGCGAGATGCACCAGTCCTGGATGTTGTTGAGCCACTGGTTGTAGGTGGTGCTCCAGTTTTCCGGTACGAACTTGATTTCGCCATTGGCGACCTTGTCCAGCGCCGTTTCGGCGATCGATTTGCCGGGGAAGAAAGTGCCTTCCGGGGCCGGCTTGCTCATGGCGACAAACCACTGGTCCGTCAGCATCGGCTCGATGACGACGCCCGTGCGGTCGCCGCGCGGCACCATCAGCTTGTGCGGTTTGACCTGTTCCAGCAAGCCTTGCGCGTCGAGGTCGGCGACGATCTGCTTGCGCGCGGCGAAGCGGTCCATGCCGCGGTAGGCTTCGGGCGCGTCGTCGGTGATCTTCGCGTCCAGGGTCAGGATGACGATCTGCGCCAGTTTGTGGCGCTGGCCCACGGCGTAATCGTTCATATCATGCGCCGGGGTAATCTTCACGCAACCGGTGCCGAATTCCTTGTCGACGTATTCGTCGGCGATGATGGGGATTTCGCGGTCGGTCAGCGGGAGTTTGAGCATCTTGCCCACCAGTGCTGCGTAGCGCTCGTCCGTCGGATCGACGGCCACGGCGACGTCGCCCAGCATGGTTTCAGGACGCGTGGTGGCCACCGTCAGGAAACCGCTGCCGTCGACCAGCGGGTACTTGATGTACCACATGGAGCCGTCTTCTTCCTCGGATACCACTTCCAGGTCGGACACAGCCGTGCCCAGCACGGGGTCCCAGTTCACCAGGCGCTTGCCGCGGTAGATCAGGCCTTGCTCGAACAGGCGCACGAAGACGTCGGTGACGACTTTCGAGCGTGGCTCGTCCATCGTGAAGTATTCGCGCTGCCAGTCGGCCGAGGCGCCCAGACGGCGCATCTGGCCGGTGATGATGGAACCGGATTTTTCTTTCCATTCCCACACTTTTTCCACGAATTTCTCGCGGCCCAGGTCATGCCGCGAAATCTTTTGCGCGTCCAGCTGGCGCTGCACGACGATTTGCGTGGCGATGCCCGCGTGGTCGGTGCCAGGAATCCAGGCCGTGTTGTGGCCCAGCATGCGGTGGTAGCGGGTCAGGCCATCCATGATGGTCTGGTTGAACGCATGGCCCATGTGCAGGGTGCCGGTGACGTTCGGCGGCGGCAACTGGATGCTGAAGGAAGGTTTTCCGGCATCGAGGGTGGCGGTAAAGTAACCGCGCTGTTCCCACTCGGTGCGCCAGAATTGTTCAATGTCGGCGGGCTCGAAAGACTTGGCTAATTCCATGATTTGGCGTGTGATTGGCAAAAGGAACCATTATAGATGACGCGGCATCGCCTGCAGCGTGGCAACCCGCCTTTTTCAGTGTTTTGGCGGCTTTGCGGGCCGTTTTTCAGCAACAGAACGGGGATGGAAGGGATGCCGATGTTATAATGCCGGCCTCGGCGCCACCTGCCCTATCTTTGCGGACGGCGCCAGCAGATGCAGTTTTATCGAACTCGCATCCGCGCACACGGCCAGCGCATCTGCGATGCCAGCCACCTTCAGAGCGTCCCCTTCGGGCCGGGCGCCTGAGCCACGCGCACCGCCAGCGGTGCACCATTCACGGCGGAATCAAAGCGGCGCGTCCATTGCACGCCGCTGCCGTCACAGCTTAGCCAGGATCTTTCGTCCGGCGCGTCGTCTTCTGATACGGCATCCCCCGCATGGCGCCTTGCCGCTTGTGGCCTTGCCGTGGCCGCCGCTTTCCTGGTTTCGCTTTTACAAGGAAATCATCATGAAAAAAATCGCCATCTTTGCCGGCCTTGCCACCACCCTGGGCGCCTTGCCTGCCGCACACGCCCAGTCGTCCGTCGACCTGTATGGCTTGATGGATGCGGGCCTGGTGCAGGAAGGCGGCATCAGCAAGCTCACCAGCGGCGTCTCGGCCGGTTCGCGCCTGGGCTTGCGCGGCACGGAATCGCTGGGCAATGGCTTGCAAGCCGTGTTCACCTTGGAAGCCGGTGTCCTGAGCGACACGGGCCGCTCCGACCAGGCGGGGCAATTGTTTGGCCGCCAGGCCTTTGTCGGCCTCAACAGCCCGCTGGGCATGCTGACCGTGGGTCGCCAGTACAATCTGCAAAGCCAGGCGCTGACTGACGTGGCCGATCCCTTCGAGGGCGGCCTGGCCGGCGCGGCCACCAACCTGGCCGGCTATTCGGCCACGCGCATCGACAATACCGTGCGCTATACCTCGCCCGAGCTGCGCGGCGTCAGCGCCACCGTGATGTATGGCTTTGGCGAACATACGGGTGTGGTGGCAGATCAGCGCTCGCTGGGCCTGGCCCTGGGCTATGTCAACGGTCCATTGACCTTGCGCCTGGCGCGCCAGAGCCGTGCCGGCGAGCCGGGCAAGGCCGCCGCCAATAACACCATTCTGGCCGGCAACTACAACTTCGGCGTGGCCACGGCGTTTGCCGGCTATGGCCGCAACACGGGCGACGGCAGCAGCATGTTCTTTGCAGAAAATCCGTATGGTGCGGCGCAGGCGCCGGCCCAGTCGACGGACAGCCGCGACGCCATCGTCGGCGTGTCCGTGCCGCTCGGCGCGACCACCGTGCTGGCCTCGTATGTGCACAAGGATGACCGCGACGCTGCCAACCGCGATGCGCGGCAGCTGGCCATCGGCGCCACGTATGCCTTGTCCAAGCGCAGCAAGGTATATGTCGCTTACGCGCACATCCGCAACCGCAACGACGCCGCTTACATGGTGGGCAATGCGACGGAAGTGGGCACGGGCAACCGCGCCTTCAACGTCGGCCTGCGCCACGCGTTTTAAACGGGCAGCATCTTCCCTTGCAGTAATAGTTCCTCGAAGGCGGGCACGGTCAGCGGGCGGCTGAACAGATAACCCTGCATCTGGTCGCAGTCGTGCTGGCGCAGGAAGGCCAGCTGCTGCGGCGTTTCCACGCCTTCGGCGATGACTTTCAGGCGCAAGCTGTGCGCCAGCGAAATGATGGCGCGCACGATGGCTGCGTCGTCGCCGTGCGTGATGTCGCTGACGAAAGTCTTGTCGATCTTGAGTACGTCGATGGGAAAGTGGCGCAGGTAGGCCAGGCTGGAATAGCCGGTGCCGAAGTCGTCGATGGACAGTTGTACGCCCAGCGCCTTCAGGTTGGCCATGATGGCCGTGGCTTGTTCCACGTCATGCATGACCATGCTTTCGGTCAATTCCAATTCCAGATGGGCAGCGGCCAGCCCCGTTTCCGCCAGCGCCTGCGCCACCGCATGCAACAGATTCCTTTGCTTGAATTGCCGCGCCGACAGGTTGACGGCCAGGCGCAGCGGGCCATGGCCGGCCAGCTGCCAGGCGCGCGCCTGGGCGCATGCGGTGTGCAGCACCCAGTCGCCGATGGGGATGATCAAGCCCATTTCCTCGGCCAGGCCGATAAAACTGGCCGGCGCAATGCGCCCCAGTTGCGGATGTTGCCAGCGCAACAGCGCTTCCATGCCCACCACCTTGCCGCTGGCCAAATCGAGCTGGGGCTGGTATTCGAGGTGGAACTGCCCCCGTTCCAGGGCATGGCGCAACTCGCTCTCCAGTCCCAGCCGCTCGAGGGTGCCCGCATTCATGCCCGAGGCATAGAATTGCCAGTGGCCCCGTCCCTGTTCCTTGGCGCGGTACATGGCGATGTCGGCGTGCTTGATCAGGGTGTCGGCGTCCTGGCCATCGTCGGGATACACGGCCACGCCCATGCAGCAGCTGAGAAAAAATTCATATTCGCCCAGTTGCAGCGGCTGCGCCACGGCGTCCAGGATGCGCTGCAGGATGGCTGCGCCCGGTTCTCCATTGCCATGCTGGGGCAGCAGCAGCACGAATTCGTCGCCGCCCAGGCGCGCCACCGTATCGACTTCGCGCGTCGCGTCGCGCAGGCGCTCGGCCACGTTTTTCAGCACAGTGTCGCCCGCATCGTGGCCCAGGGTGTCGTTGACGAATTTAAAGCGGTCGAGGTCGATGAACACCACCCACAGGGGCAGGCCGCTGCGCCGCGTCACGGCCATCGCCTGCTCCAGCCGTTCGCGCAGCAGGGCCCGGTTGGCCAGGCCCGTGAGGATGTCGTGCCTGGCCTGAAATTCCAGTTCCTGTTCGAAGCGCATGACGGTGCTGATGTCGTATTGCGCCACCACAAAGTGGCTGACGGGGCCATCGCCATCGTCGCGCACAGGTGCGACGAACAGCTCGCTCCAGTAGCAGCTGCCATCCTTGCGGAAATTGCGCACGATGGCTTTGCCTTCGCGCTGTTCGCGCAGGGCCGCTGTAATCTCATGCATGTCTTGCCGCCCCTGTTCGGGTCCCTGCAAGTCTTCCAGGCGTTGGCCGATGACTTCGCCAGCCGCATAGCCGGTGATGCGCTCGAAGGCGGGATTGACGTATTCGATCAGGTAGCCCGGCGCGTCGGCGCTGCACAGGATGATGGCATTGGCCGACACTTCGATGATGCGTTCGCGCAAACGCAGCGACTGTTCATTGTGCATGCGCGCAGCGATGTCTTCGGACAGGCGCAAGTTGGCAAACTGCAGCGCCGCCGTGCGTTCGCCCGTGATGCGGGCAATCACGGAGTTGCGCGTGACTAGCTGAAACACATACGCTGTTGCCAGCAGGCTCGACAATAATCCGCCCAGCAGCACATACAGCGAGCCGCGATGGTTCGCATCCAGGCTCATGCCGTTGGCAGGCAGCAGCGCGGCGCGCAAGGTGTGACCGCTGGCGTGGTACTGCAGCAGCAGCCGGGTGCTTTCCGACTCGATCTGGCGTGCCGAGGCGTAGCACAGGGCCGTCAGGCTCAGCCCGACCGCCAGTGTGATCAGGGCCGAGGTGGAAACGGAAATGGAGATGCGTTTGAAAAATGATTGCATGATGGCGTCCGGTAAGCAGCGCTGGCGCCGATCCGTGATCCGGCAGCCCTGGCAGTGACTGACTGTAGGGCGCGGGGTACCTGACCGTCCGTTCGCTGCCGAACAGACCGCCATGCCAGCAAGAAATATAGTGGCGGCACTGTGCGGGCGCTGTGTTACGCTCCGGCATATGGCGCCCCTCGTTCGGACGTTTTTTATCTATCCCCTAGCTGACGACTGGAAACCAGGAAAACTGCCCATGTCGAGTCCGCATGCCCAGCTGCACAACCCGAATCAAAACCATTTGCTCGCCGCCATGCTCGACGCCGATTTCGCGCGCCTGGCCCCCCATCTGGAGCAAGTGTCCATGTTGCTCGGTGACGTGATCTACGATTCGGGCGACAAGCTGCAGCATGTGTATTTCCCCACCACGGCCATCGTTTCCATCCACTACCTGCTGGAAAACGGCGGCTCGTCGGAAATTGCCGGCGTCGGCAATGAAGGCGTGGTGGGCGTGTCGCTGTTTATGGGCGGCAACTCGACGCCGAGCCGCGCCGTGGTGCAGACGGGCGGCGTCGGCTATCGGCTGAAGGCGCATTTGCTGATGGAAGAATTCGACCGCGCCGGCCCCGTCATGCGCTTGCTGCTGCGCTATACGCAAGCCCTGATCACGCAAATGTCACAGACGGCCGTGTGCAACCGCCACCATACGGTGGAGCAGCAGCTGTGCCGCTGGCTGCTGCTGACCATGGACCGCCTGCCGAACCGCGAGCTGACCATGACGCAGGAGTTGATTGCCAACATGCTGGGTGTGCGCCGCGAAGGCGTGACGGAGGCGGCCGGGCGCTTGCAGCAGCGCGGCTTCATCAGTTACCGGCGCGGCCATATCTCCGTGCTGGACCGCGCCGGCCTCGAAGGCCATGTGTGCGAATGCTATGGCGTGGTCAAAAAAGAATTCACGCGCCTGCTGTCGGACGTGCGCCAGCGCCAAGGTTCCTGATCACCGCATTTCCCTCTTATCGTTGTCACAGCCCAGGCTACCTCATGCAATCTGTTGAAAACATTCCTCCGCGCGCACCGTCGCGCTGGCCCATGGCGCTGGCGTTTTCGTTCAGCGCCATCGTGCTGCTGGCCATTGGCGTACTGGCCTGGCGCGCGCCGTTCGAGACGGCCTGCGTCATCGATGCGCTGGTCTTTTTGCTGCTGATGCTGCTCGTGGCGCTGTACCGGCGCACGCTGTCGGCCAGCTTGCCGCGCCAGTTGCTCAAGGCGGGCGCCTTGCAGGATGCCATTTTCAATAGCGCCAATTTCTCGTGCATCGCCACCGATGCGCAGGGCGTGATCCAGATTTTCAATGTGGGCGCCGAACGCATGCTCGGCTATGAAGCGAGCGACGTGGTCGACAAGCTGACCCCGGCCGGTATTTCCGACGCGCAAGAAATCATCGCGCGCGCCGCCGCCCTCAGTGCCGAACTCGACACGGTCATCACGCCCGGCGTCGAAGCGCTGGTGTTCAAGGCCACGCGTGGCATCGAAGACATCTACGAATTGACGTACATCCGCAAGGATGGCAGTCGCTTCCCCGCCATCGTCTCCGTGACGGCCTTGCGCGACGCGCAGAGCAAGGTTATCGGTTACTTGCTGATCGGCACCGACAACACGGCGCGCAAGCAGGTCGAGGCGGAACAGGCGCTGCTGGACCAGCGTTTGCGCGAGCAGCAGTTCTATACGCGCTCACTGATCGAATCGAATATCGACGCCCTGATGACGACGGACCCGCGCGGCATCATCAGCGACGTCAACCAGCAGATGGAAGCGCTGACGGGCTGCACGCGCGACGAATTGATCGGCGCGCCGTTCAAGAATTACTTTACGGAACCGGAACGGGCCGAGGAAGCCATCGCGCGCGTCTTGCGTGAAGGCAAGTTGACCAATTACGAGCTGACGGCCCTGGCGCGCGACGGCAAGCAGACTTTTGTTTCCTACAACGCCTCGACCTTCCACGACCGCAACCGCAAGCTGCAAGGCGTGTTTGCCGCCGCCCGCGACGTGACGGAACGCAGGCAGTTTGAACAAGCACTGCAAGACACGAATATCGAAATGGAAAAGGCCCGCCAGGCGGCGGAGAAAGCGAATCTGGCCAAGTCCGAGTTTCTGTCGAGCATGAGCCATGAATTGCGCACGCCCCTGAACGCCGTGCTGGGTTTTGCCCAGCTGATGGCGTCCGAGACGCCGGCACCGAGCTTGCCGCAGCAGCGCTCGATCGACCAGATCCTCAAGGGTGGCTGGTATCTCTTGCGTTTGATCAATGAAATCCTCGACCTGGCCATGATCGAGTCGGGCAAGGTCACCATGTCGGAAGAGGCGATGTCCTTGCTCGACGTGTTGCAGGATTGCCAGGCGATGATCGCGCCGCAGGCGGAAAAACGCGGCATCAGCATGCATTTCCCCCGCTGCGGCAAGGCTTTCTATGTGCATGCCGACCGCACGCGCGTGAAACAGGTGATGATCAACCTGCTGTCGAACGCCATCAAGTACAACCAGAGCGGCGGCAGTGTGAAGGTCGAATGCACGCGCCATGCCGACCGCGTGCGCGCCAGCGTCACCGACAGCGGCGCCGGCCTGAATGCCGAACAGATGAGTCAGTTGTTCCAGCCCTTCAACCGCCTGGGCCAGGAAAGCAGCACGGAAGAGGGCACGGGCATCGGCCTGGTCGTCACCAAGCAGCTGGTCGAACTGATGGGTGGCACCATCGGCGTCGACAGCACGGTGGGCGTGGGCACCACCTTCTGGGTGGAATTCAAGGCCTCGCGCGCGCCCGAACTGCACCTGGAACAGGGCGTCGCCTTGCCGGTGGTGCAGGAAGACCAGGAAAGCCAGCGCACCTTGCTGTACGTGGAAGACAATCCCGCCAACCTGGCGCTGGTGGAGCAATTGATCGCCCGCCGCAGCGATTTGAAACTGCTGACGGCCATCGATGCGCACCTGGGCATCGACCTGGCGCGCACGTATCAGCCGGACGTGATCTTGATGGATATCAACCTGCCCGGCATCAGCGGCTATGGTGCCCTGAATATCCTGCATGATGACCCCCTCACCAGCCACATTCCCGTCATGGCCCTGTCCGCCAACGCCGTGCCGCGCGACATCGAGAAGGGCCTGGAAGCGGGCTTCTTCCGCTATCTGACCAAGCCCATCAAGGTCGTCGAATTCATGGAGGCGCTCGACGTGGCCCTGCACCATGCAGCCGCGCACGGCCTGGCCGACGACACTCACACAGTACGCTAATTCAGCATTTAATTTTAGGAATACCGCCATGCTTCAAGCCACCGAGATCCTGAACGCCAGCATCCTCATCGTCGATGACCAGGAGGCCAACGTCATGCTGCTCGAACAGGTGCTGCGCAACGCCGGCTATACGCGCATCACCTCCACCATGGACCCGCAAGCCGTGCGCGCGCTGCACCAGCAGCACCGCTACGACCTGATCCTGCTCGACTTGCAAATGCCGGAAATGGATGGCTTCGAAGTCATGGAAGGCTTGCGCGACATCGAGGCGGGCAGCTATCTGCCCGTGCTGGTGATCACGGCCCAGCCCGGCCACAAGCTGCGCGCGCTGCAAGCTGGCGCCAAGGACTTCGTCAGCAAGCCCTTCGACCTGGTGGAAGTCAAAACACGCATCCACAACATGCTGGAAGTGCGATTGCTGTACCAGAAGCTGGCCGAATACAACAAGTCGCTGGAACAGATGGTGGAAGAACGCACGGCGGAGCTGCGCGAAAGCGAAGCGCGCTTCCAGCGCTTCACGGAACTGTCGTCCGACTGGTACTGGGAACAGGATGCGCAGGGCAACCTGACGCGCTTTTCCGGTCCCGTGGCTGAAATGCTGGGCATCGGCAGCGAGGAAGAGCCGCAGCGCTGGAACGCGGCCGAACGCGCCTTGCTCGACGCAAAAATAGCCGCGCGCGAACCGTTCCTCGACTTCATCTACAGCCGCGCCAACCTGGACGGCAGCACGCAGTATCTGCAGGTCAGCGGCGAACCGATGTTCGACAATGGCAGCCGCTTCATCGGCTACCGCGGCATCGGCCTCGATGTCACGGAGCGCCATCGCAGCGCCTGATTTATACTTGTTGCCATCGACATCGACAAGGAAAGCATCATGGCTGACAAATCTCCCTCCTACTGGTTTCCCGCCAAGACCTATGGCTGGGGCTGGGGTTTGCCCATCACCTGGCAAGGCTGGCTGGTATTCCTGGCCGCACTGGCGCTGTTCGCTTGCGGCGCCTTCCTGTTCCCGCCGCAAACCATGTTCGTAGGCTACATCGTGTATGAAGTGGCCATCGTTGCCGCACTCATTTTCATCTGCCAGCTGAAGGGCGAACCGACCGCCTGGCGCTGGGGCAAGAAGAAGTAACGCCGAAGCACAAAGACGACAAAGCAAGAAATCATCTGGCCACGCGGCGCGAACCGCGTATAATTGGCTCGCTGCCGCAAGGCGGCAAACGCTAGGGGTCCTGCCTTTCGCTGTGGAAACACAGTGCAAGCGCGGGTGAGAAATACCCTCCGAACCTGATCTGGATAATGCCAGCGAAGGGAAGCTTTAGGATGAACGCACCCCGCCTTTCCGCGTGCGCAATTCCGAACCTCCTTAGCTGGCTCCAGGCTTAAAACAAGTCTAGCCAAGGAGCCAAAATGAACGCCAACCCGAAATTCCTCTCCGCCACCGCCACGGTCGACGAAGCCGCCATCGCGCCGCTGCCCAATTCGCGCAAGATCTATGTCGAAGGCAGCCGCCCCGACATTCGCGTGCCCATGCGCAGAATCAGCCAGTCCGACACGGAAGCGTCGTTCGGCGGCGAAAAGAATCCGCCGATTTACGTGTACGACACGTCCGGCCCCTATACGGATCCGGACGTGCAGATCGACATTCGCTCGGGCCTCGACACGCCGCGCCTGCCGTGGATCATGGAGCGGGCCGACACGGAAGAATTGCCCGGCCCTACCTCCGACTACGGCATCGCCCGCCTGGCGGACCCGAAACTGGCCGAGCTGCGTTTTAACTTGCACCGCAAGCCGCGCCGCGCCATTGCCGGCAAGAATGTGACGCAAATGCACTATGCGCGCCGTGGGCTGATCACGCCGGAAATGGAGTTCGTCGCCATCCGCGAAAACATGCGCCGCCAGGAGTATTTGCGCGAACTGCAAGCCTCCGGTCCCATGGGCGAGCGCCTGGCCGACCTGATGGGCCGCCAGCATCCGGGCCAGTCATTCGGCGCCAGCATCCCGCAAGAAATCACGCCGGAATTCGTGCGCGAGGAAATCGCCCGCGGCCGCGCCATCATTCCCGCCAACATCAACCACCCGGAAGTGGAACCGATGATCATCGGCCGCAATTTCCTGGTGAAAATCAATGCCAACATCGGCAATTCCGCCGTCACCTCGTCGATAGGCGAGGAAGTGGAAAAAATGACATGGGCCATCCGCTGGGGCGGCGATAACGTGATGGATCTGTCCACCGGCAAGCATATTCACGAAACGCGCGAATGGATCGTGCGCAACAGCCCCGTGCCCATCGGCACCGTGCCCATCTACCAGGCGCTGGAAAAGGTCAACGGCAAGGCCGAAGATCTGACGTGGGAAATCTTCCGCGACACCCTCATCGAGCAGGCCGAGCAGGGCGTCGATTACTTCACCATCCACGCCGGTGTGTTGCTGCGCTATGTGCCGATGACGGCCAAGCGCTTGACGGGCATCGTCTCGCGCGGCGGCTCCATCATGGCGAAATGGTGCCTGGCGCACCACCAGGAATCGTTCCTGTACACGCATTTCGAAGACATCTGCGAAATCATGAAGGCGTATGACGTGTCGTTCTCGCTGGGCGACGGCTTGCGCCCCGGCTCCATCTATGACGCCAACGACGAAGCGCAGCTGGGCGAACTGAAGACCCTGGGCGAATTGACGCAAGTGGCATGGAAGCACGACGTGCAAGTGATGATCGAAGGCCCCGGCCATGTGCCCATGCAGCTGATCAAGGAAAACATGGACTTGCAGCTGGAACAGTGCGGTGAGGCGCCGTTCTACACGCTGGGACCGTTGACCACCGATATCGCGCCCGGCTACGACCACATCACGTCCGGCATCGGCGCGGCCATGATCGGCTGGTATGGCACGGCCATGCTGTGCTACGTGACGCCGAAGGAACACCTGGGCCTGCCCAACAAGGCGGACGTCAAGGACGGCATCATCACCTACAAGATTGCGGCGCACGCGGCCGATCTGGCGAAAGGCCATCCGGGCGCGCAGATCCGCGACAATGCCCTGTCGAAAGCCCGCTTCGAATTCCGCTGGGACGACCAGTTCAACATCGGCCTGGACCCGGACAAGGCGCGCGAATTCCACGATGAAACCTTGCCCAAGGATTCAGCCAAGGTGGCGCATTTTTGCTCCATGTGCGGCCCGCATTTCTGCTCGATGAAGATCACGCAGGAAGTGCGCGAATATGCGGCCGGCATGGGCATCGCGGAAGACCAGGCACTCAAGCAGGGGATGGAGGTGAAAGCCATCGAATTCGTCAAGAACGGCGCCGAGCTGTATCGCAAGGTCTGAAGGAGAGCGTGATGCCTGCATTGATATCCATCACGCTCAACGGCGCGCCACATCAGGTGCCGCCGGGGCAAACCCTCGATCAATTGATCGCCGCGCTGGCGCTGGAAAACCAGGCGCTGGCGCTGGCCGTCAACCGCAATGTGGTGCCGCGCAAGGCGTGGCCGGGCCAGGTCTTGCAGGTGCAAGACCAAGTAGAGATCGTGCGCGCCATCGGCGGCGGTTAAGTTGAAAACAGACAAGGAACAGAACATGCATACCGCAACAAACAATGACCTGCTGACCATCGCAGGCAAACAGTATCAATCACGCTTGCTGGTCGGTAGTGGCAAGTACAAGGATTTGCCGCAGACGCGCGAAGCGACGGACGCGGCGGAGGCACAAATCATCACGGTGGCGATCCGCAGGGTCAACATTGGGCAAGACCCGAACGCGCCCAGCCTGCTCGACTTCGTGCCGCCGGACCAGTACACGATCTTGCCGAACACGGCCGGCTGCTACAACGCGAAAGATGCCGTCTACACGCTGCAGCTGGCACGTGAGCTGCTGGGCGGGCGCAATCTGGTGAAGCTCGAAGTATTGGGCGACGAAAAGACCCTGTTTCCGCACATGCCGGAAACGTTGATCGCGGCCGAAGCGCTGGTCAAGGATGGCTTCGACGTGATGGTCTACTGCAGCGACGACCCGATCCAGGCGAAGATTCTGGAAGACATCGGCTGCGTGGCCGTCATGCCGCTGGCCTCCTTGATCGGCTCGGGCATGGGCATTTTGAATCCGTGGAATCTGTCGCTGATCATCGACCAGGCCAAGGTGCCGGTGCTCGTCGATGCTGGCGTGGGCACGGCGTCGGATGCGGCCATCGCCATGGAACTCGGTTGCGATGGCGTGCTGATGAATACGGCGATTGCCGGCGCGCGCGACCCCGTGCGCATGGCGCGTGCCATGAAGCTGGCCGTGCGGGCCGGGCGCGAAGCGTTTCTGGCGGGCCGCATGCCGCGTAAATTCGCCGCCTCGCCTTCGTCGCCGATGGCGGGCCGCCTGGCGTGATGGTGCCGATGCGTCTGCCGTGTCGTCCGGTTGTGCTGGTGTTTGCCGGCCTCGACCCTTCGGGCGGCGCCGGCCTGGCCGCCGATATTTTATCCATTGCGGCGCAGGGCGCGCATGCCTTGCCCGTCATCACGGCGCTGACGGTGCAGGACAATGACCGCGTGTTTGCTGTCGAGCCTGTGGCGCCGGAATTGCTGCGCCGCCAGGCGCAGGCCCTGATCGACAAGATGGTGATCAGCGCCGTGAAAATCGGCATCCCTGGCAGCGCCGCGAATGCGGCCGTCATTGCGCAACTGATCGCGCAACTGCGGCTGGCGCGGCCCGATTTGCCCGTGGTGCTCGACCCCGTGCTGGCCAGCGGCCATGGCGACGTGCTCAGCCGGGACGACGCCGTGCTGGCGCTGGCGCCCTTGCTGCCGCTGACGACCGTGATCGTGCCGAACGGGCCGGAAGCGCTGGCCCTCGGTGGCACAGAAAACCTGCGCGCGCAAGGCTGCCAGCACGTGCTGCTGACGGGCGGGCATGGCGACGGTGAGGCAGTGCTCAACCGTTGGTTTGATGCCGAGGGCGGCGAGCGTGAGTGGCGCTGGCCCCGTTTACCGGGCGAATTCCACGGCAGCGGCTGCACTCTGGCCTCGGCCATCGCGGCGCGCCTGGCGCTGGGCCAGGCACTGCCCGAAGCGCTGGATCTGGCGCAACGCTATTGCCATGCGGCCCTGGCCGATGCGTATGCGATTGCGCCAGGTCAACTCATGCCGCAACGATTCATTCAATAAGGAAATCATCATGCGTGGACTGTATCTGGTCACCCCGAACTGGGATGACACCGACCGCCTGCTCGACGTCAGCGAGCAAGCCTTGCAGGAAGGCGTGGCGCTGCTGCAATATCGCCACAAGAGCGCCGAGGCGGAGCAACGGCGCGAACAGGCCGGCGCCTTGATGGCGCTGGCCCGCAAGTATGGCGTGCCGTTCATCATCAATGACTTTATCGAACTGTGCGAAGAACTCGACGCGGACGGCGTGCACGTGGGTGGCACGGACGCGTCCGTGGCGCAGGTGCGCGCGCGCCTGGGCACGAAGAAGATCGTCGGCGCCTCGTGCTATGGCGACATGGCCCTGGCACGGACGGCCGAGGCGGGCGGCGCCAGCTATGTGGCCTTCGGCGGCTTTTATCCGTCGCTGGTGAAAAAGTACCCGGTGACGACGCCCCTCGATATCGTGCTGCAAGCCAAGCGTGAGATCAGCTTGCCGTGCGTGGTGATCGGCGGCATGACGCCGGAGAACGCGGCGCCTCTGGCGGCACGCGGCGCCGACATGGTGGCGGCCATCAGCAGCGTCTATCAGGCGGACGATGTGAATATTGCGGTGCAGCAATTCAATCACTTGTTTGCGGTGTGAGCATGGACGTGAAGGGCTGGTTTGGGGGAATAATCGGCATATAATAAGAACATCATTCATTACCGAGGTCCCCCACCCATGAGTCAGCCAGCCGCCGCGAAACGCCTTATCCTGATCGTTGACGATGACCAGCTCCTGTTGGAATTCCTCGGCGAAATCCTGCGCCATGCCGGCTACGAGACGGCCCTGGCCCATTCGGCCGAAGTGGCGCTGCAAATGGTCGCCCAGCGCGAGCCGGACCTGGCCTTGCTCGACATCCACATGCCGGGCATGTCCGGCCTGGAACTGGCCAAGCGCTTGCATGGCGAAACGGGCGTGCCGTTCATGTTCCTGTCCGGCAGCGGCGACAGCGAATCGGGCAAGCAGGCGGCCGCCTACGGCGCCGTCGGCTACGTGGTGAAACCCGTCGATGAAGGCCGCTTGATGCCCGCCTTCGAAGCGGGCCTGGCGCGTGCCGATGAAATCCGCCAGCTGCGGCGCACCGAACTGAACCTGAATGCGGCGCTGGCCGCCGGGCGCGAAACCAGCCTGGCCGTCGGTTTGCTAATGGGCAAGTTCCAGACGGACCGCAACACGGCCTTCGAAGTGCTGCGCGACCACGCCCGCTCCAGCCGCCGCAAGATCAATGAAATCGCCAGCCAGCTGCTGCTGGCCGAGGAAACCCTGAACGGCTTGCACGGCGCTTTTTTGAACCGCGCGAAAAGCAAGTAGGTGTTGCGCCGGCGCCGGCGTGGCACGTCGGCGCCTGCCTTGTTATGATGTGACGCTACGGCGCGCTGGCGCGCCCGGTTCAACCATACACAGCACACACCACAGGACACACATGAAAACCAAAGCAGCGATTGCATGGAAGGCGGGCGCGCCTTTGACCATCGAGGAAGTCGATCTGGCCGGCCCGCGCGAGGGCGAGGTATTGGTCGAGATCAAGGCCACGGGCATTTGCCACACCGATTACTACACTTTGTCGGGCGCCGACCCGGAAGGCATCTTCCCATCCATCCTCGGCCATGAAGGCGCCGGCATCGTCGTCGATGTGGGCCCTGGCGTGAAAAGCCTGAAAAAGGATGACCACGTCATTCCCCTGTACACGCCGGAATGCCGCCAGTGCAAATTCTGCCTGTCGCAAAAGACGAACCTGTGCCAGTCGATCCGCTCGACGCAGGGGCGCGGCCTGATGCCGGACGCCACCTCGCGCTTTTCCATCGACGGTCAACCCATCTTCCACTACATGGGCACGTCCACCTTCTCGAACTATATCGTCGTGCCGGAAATTGCCCTGGCCAAGATCCGCGAAGACGCGCCGTTCGACAAGGTGTGTTACATCGGCTGCGGCGTGACCACGGGCGTGGGCGCCGTCTTGTTCACGGCCAAGGTCGAGGCGGGCGCCAACGTGGTCGTCTTCGGCCTGGGTGGCATCGGCCTGAACGTGATCCAGGCGGCCAAGATGGTCGGTGCGGACAAGATTATTGGCGTCGACATCAACCCGGCCCGACAAGCCATCGCGCGCAAGTTCGGCATGACGCATTTTGTCAACGCCAACGAAGTGGAGAACGTGGTCGACACCATCGTGCAACTGACCGACGGCGGCGCCGACTATTCGTTTGAATGCATCGGCAACACCACCACCATGCGCCAGTCGCTCGAATGCTGCCACAAGGGCTGGGGCCAGTCCATCATCATCGGCGTGGCTGCGGCCGGCCAGGAAATTTCCACGCGTCCATTCCAGCTGGTGACGGGGCGTGTATGGAAGGGTTCCGCCTTCGGCGGCGCGCGCGGCCGTACGGACGTGCCGAAGATCGTCGACTGGTATATGGAAGGCAAGCTCAATATCGATGATTTGATCACGCACCGTTTGAAGCTCGACGATATCAACCAGGGTTTCGACTTGATGAAGAGCGGCGAATCGATCCGCTCCGTCGTGCTGTATTAATTGAAATACGCCGTACCACGGCGTTTTTGCGGAGGCTGCGGCCTCCGTTTTTTTGCCGCCGCGTTTGCCATCCATCGGGCCTGGCTGTCGCCTAACCCTTCATCCCGGCAATTCATCGCACGGCGCTGGCGGTGCCGGCCGCCAGCGCTTATCGTGATTCTCGTCGCTGTACCACAGCGGCTTTACGGAGGCCCCTGGCCTCCTTTTTTTTTAACAGTGCTTTGCCACTCATCGCGCAAGCCTGCCGTCCAGGTGCACCTTTTTGCAGCCTGTCGCAGCGCGCTGGAGCCGTGAGCTCTCCGTCGTTAAAGTCAACGCTCCACTACTTTTGCGACGAGGCAGCCATGTCCACTTCCCACCGTTTGATCCTCAGCCTGGCCGGTATCCTGCTTGGCGGCAGCGCGCTGGCCGTGCAGCCGCCGCAGCCGCCCGCGCCACCGGCCCCGCCAGCCGCGCCCAGCGTGCAGGTCAGCCGTTCGCTCGACAAGGGTGAAAGTTATGCACTCGTTGATGGCGCCAGGGATGGTGAGGGCGTCATCGTTGTCGATAGCGATATTCATTCGCAGCAGGTGGAAAAGCTCAAGCGCTCGATCAAGGGACCCTTCCTGTGGTTCCGCGACCAGGGCCAGGCCTATGTGCTGCAGGATGCGGCCTTGCTGGGCAAGGTGCGCACGGCATGGCAGCCTTCGAGACAGCTGGGCAAGGAGATGAGCGCGCTCGGCGATCAAATGGGCGCGCATGGCAAGGCCATGGGCGAAATGGGCCGCAAGATGGGTGCCCGCAGCCTGGAAAAAGGCAGCGCGCGCGAGTCGGAACAGCTGCGCGCGCTGGGCCGCCAGCAGCAGGAACTGGGCCGCAAGCTTGGCGACGCTTCGCGCCGCCAGGCGCTGGCAACGAGCGACACGGCGCGCCGCGCGGCCGAGCGCGACGTGGAGCGCCTGCAGCAGCAGATGGAAGATGCGCAGGAAGAGATGGAAGAGATCAACGACCGCATCGCCGACGTGCACGAGCGCGAGGCCGAGAAAGTGGAGCAGATGTCGCGCCAGATGGAGCAACGCAGCAAGCCGATGGAAGCGCTGGGCAAGCAAATGGGCGACCTGGGCCGCCAGCAGGAAAAAGTTGTCAAGCTCGCCGACAAGACCACGCGCCAGGTGATCGCTCAGGCACTCAGCGAAGGCAAGGCAAAACTGGTGCGCTGAGTGCTGTGCCGAATCAGCGGGCCAGCGGCTTGCGCATCAGGCAGCGCAGCGCCGGATCGTGCCCGTCCTGCGCTTCGCGCGCCAGCTTGAGCGCATGCCTAGCGCCCAGCGCCACGGCCTCGATTTCGCTGAAGCCGTGGCGCGCATAGTAGGGCGCGTTCCACGGCAGGTGGCGATACGTGCTCAGTGTCAGCCAGGCGCAGCCCAGCGCCCGGGCATGGGCCGCCGCCGCGTCGAGCAGGCGCGCGCCCAGTCCCTGCCGTTGCTGCGGCAGTGCAACGGACAATTCCACGATGAACAACTGGCCGTCGAGCGGCTGGGCGGCCAGGAAACCCGCTGGCGCATCCTGCTCATCGGCGGCCACCCACACGCCGCCATCCTGCTGCAGCGCCTGCAAGGTCTCCAGTGGCAAGGGGGCGCCATGCGCCAGCCAGGCCAGTTCGGGGCCGGCCTGGGCAAACAGGATTGCGGCGCTGCGCTCGACCTGGGCCAGCAACGGCAGGTCGGCGCTGGTGGCTGCGCGGATGGCGTAACTCATGGTGTGTTCCACACGGAGGCCATGGCGCGGTATTGCGCCGGCAGCTGCTCCCTGGCGCCGTCCTCGCTGGCATACACGTCATCCTGCACGGTTTCCCACTGCGCGTCGCAGCTGAAACGGTAGACTTGCGCCTCGTCCCCGTAGCGGCACACGGCCAGGCCGTGGATGGCGACGGGGGCGGCGCCATGCTCATCGGTGACATGGCCGAACGGCACGTCGGACCAGGCCCAAGCCAGTACGCGGGCGCCGTCGAGGTGAGTGGGTGGTGTCATGGGATACGGGCTGCGGTGTCGGGATGCCGATTGTAGCGCGCGTGGGTAAAATGCCGCGACCGCTGGACAAATGCACAGTATTTTTAGCCATGCCGGTATAATCACGGCATGCAAAATCTTCTTCACAACCTCAATCCCGAACAATTGGCTGCCGTCACCTTGCCGGCCCAGCATGCGCTGATCCTGGCTGGCGCCGGTTCGGGCAAGACCCGCGTGCTGACCACCCGCATCGCCTGGCTGATCCAGACACAGCAGGTATCGCCGCCCGGCATCCTGGCCGTGACCTTTACCAACAAGGCCGCCAAGGAAATGCTCACGCGCCTGTCGGCCATGCTGCCAATCAACACGCGCGGCATGTGGATCGGTACCTTCCACGGCCTGTGCAACCGCTTGCTGCGCACGCACTACCGCGACGCCGCCTTGCCGCAAACGTTCCAGATCCTCGATTCGCAGGATCAATTGTCGGTGATCAAGCGCTTGTTGAAGGCGAACAATATCGATGATGAAAAATTCCCGCCGAAGACGGTGATGTATTTCATCAACAATGCCAAGGACCAGGGTTTGCGCGCCACGGACGTGGAAGCGTACGACGCGCACGAGCGCAAGATGGTCGAGCTGTACCAGCTGTATGACGACCAGTGCCAGCGCGAAGGCGTCGTCGATTTTGCGGAATTGCTGCTGCGCACGTACGAATTGCTCAGCCGCAACCAGCCGCTGCGCGAACACTACCAGGCGCGCTTCCGCCACATTTTGGTGGACGAGTTCCAGGATACGAATAATCTGCAATACAACTGGTTGAAATTGCTGGCCGGCCACGGCAGCCGCGATGGCGGCGCCCTGTTTGCCGTCGGCGACGATGACCAGAGCATCTACGCGTTTCGCGGCGCGAACGTGGGCAACATGAGCGCCTTCGAGCACGAGTTCCAGGTGAAGAACTTGATCAAGCTGGAGCAGAACTACCGCTCGCATGGTCACATCCTCGACAGCGCCAATGTGTTGATCGCGAACAATAGCAAGCGCCTGGGCAAGAATTTGCGCACGGACGCGGGCCATGGCGAGCAGGTGCGCGTGTATGAGGCCAGTTCCGACTTGCAGGAAGCACAGTGGATCATCGAAGAGGCGAAAAGCCTGATCGCCGATGGCGCCTCGCGCAGCGAAATCGCGATTCTGTACCGCTCGAATGCGCAATCGCGCGTGATCGAACATGCGCTGTTTTCAGCCAGCATTCCGTACCACGTGTACGGCGGCCAGCGCTACTTCCAGCGCGCCGAGGTCAAGCACGCGATTGCCTATTTGCAATTGATGGACAATCCGCACAATGACTCCGCTTTCTTGCGCGTGGTCAATTTCCCCACGCGCGGTATCGGCATGCGCTCGATCGAGCAATTGCAGGCGGCGTCCGAGCAGTATGGCATCTCGCTGTACGCCTCCGTGCCTTACGTGGCGGGCAAGGCGGGCAGCGTGCTGGCCGGTTTCGTCAAGCTGATCGAAGGCGTGCGTTTCGAAACGCAGCAACTGTCGCTGCCGGAAATGGTCAGAGTGGTGCTGGAAGCGAGTACCTTGCTGCAACACTATCAGAATGAAAAAGAAGGCGCCGACCGCATCGAAAACTTGGAGCAGATGGTCAGCGCGGCCAGCCAGTTCGTTTCCGAAGAGGGTTTCGGCCAGGCGGCACCGGCCCATCTGGGCCCAAGCGCCCAGGCGCAGTCGGGCGCGCCCGTCGTCAACCAGGATGGTATCGAAATCCTCGACGCCGATGCGCCGTTGCCGGCCGTCATGTCGCCGCTCTCCGCGTTTTTATCGCATGCGTCGCTGGAAGCCGGGGACAACCAGGCGCAGGCGGGCCAGGATGCGCTGCAGATGATGACGGTGCACTCGGCCAAGGGCCTGGAATTCGACAACGTGTTCATTACGGGCCTGGAAGAGGGCCTGTTCCCGCACGAAAGCAGCTCGAAGGAAGACAATGGCGTGGAAGAGGAACGCCGGCTGATGTACGTGGCCATCACGCGCGCGCGCAAGCGGCTGTACATGAGCTTTGCGCAGACGCGCATGCTGCACGGCCAGACGCGCTACAACATGAAGTCGCGTTTCTTTGACGAGTTGCCGGAAGAAGCGCTGAAATGGCTGTCGCCGAAGGTGCAGGCGAACTGGTTCGGCAACCGCAAGTCGGCCTGGGACGAGGCGCCCAAGGTGGCCAGCCTGGGTTCGGACAATGCGATTGCACAAAAGATCGCGCAAAAAGCCACGGGCGGCGGCTGGCGCATCGGCGAATCGGTGGCGCATGCCAAGTTCGGCGAAGGCGTGATCGTCAATATCGAAGGCGGCGGCGGCAATGCCCGCGCGCAGATCAATTTTGGCCAGCATGGCATGAAGGTGCTGGACCTGGGGATTGCCAAGCTGGAACGGCTGGGACGGTGATGTAGAACGCGGGATGGCTGACGATGGCGTCGGATTACGCCTTCGGCTAATCCGACCTACGCCTGGAACGGTGATCTGGTCTGGCGCGAAGGTCGGATTAGCGCAGCGTAATCCGACAACATTGTTGGCGTGCAAGGCATTCGATATATAAAAAGGGGCAGCCTGCGCAGGCTGCCATTTTTTACGTCTGGCCGGCGATCACTCGCCGGTCTTGTCCAGCGACACCGTCTTGTTCTCATCGACGGGCACGCCGAAGATCTGGCGGTAGGCGGCGTAAAACGAGCAATGCATGATGATGGTCAAGATCATCGACAGGGGCATCATCAGCTGCATCATCAGCGGCGTGCGGCCAAAGATGACGGCCAGTAACTGGCTGGTGACGACGCTGATGGCGAACCAGGTGGAAGCGAAGACGATGAAGGCCGACAGCGAGCGCCAGACGGCGAAAAAGCTGAAGAACAGCGCCTTGCCCAGGCTGATGCGTTGCCAGTAGATCAGCGGCGCGGCAAAGCAGAAGGCCATGGCGGCGGGCACGTACAGCACGATGGCCAGCAGGATGCCCAGACCCAGGCGCGATTCGGGGATGGCGGCGCGCGCCGCTTCTTCCGTCAATTGCCCCGTGACCAGTTGCCACAGCAAGCCGTCGTCCACCAGGCTCGAGGCGCCGATGGCGCCGATGGCCATCAGGATGTACAGCACGCCCAGGCCCAGCAGGGAAGCAAGCGCCGGCTTGCGGAAGCCCGAGATCAACAGGCTGGGCAAGACGCGCTTGCCCTGGTCGATATTCAGGCAGCCTTGCACGAAGGCGATGGAAAACACGGGGACCAGGATGACGGGCAGCATTTGGCCGAGCAGGGGCACGATGCTGACGGCCAGCATGCAGAACATATAGCCGAGAAACAGCATCGACATGCCGCCAGGTTGCTTGCGAAACAGGGAGAATCCCTGTTTCACCCATTGCCAACCTGTACTTGCAGGTAATTTTTCCATGTTTAAAACAGTTCCGGGGCAGGTGTGGCGATACGTTCGCGCAGAATGCGTTCGAAATGCGTGGGATCGTGCGGGGTCAGCATTTCCGCTTCGCGCGGCTGGTAATAATCGTACAGGCGTGACAGCCAGAAGCGTAGCGCGGCAGCGCGCAGCATTGCTTGCCATGCCGTCTGTTCTTCCTGCGTGAACGGGCGCACGGCCTGGTAGGCGTCGAGCAGGGCGCGCACGCGCACCTTGTCGAGCACGCCCGTGGCCAGGTCTACGCACCAGTCGTTGACGGTGACGGCCACGTCGAACAGCCAGGTGTCGCAGCCGGCAAAATAAAAGTCGAAAAAGCCCGTCAGTTGCTCGCCGTCAAACATGACGTTGTTGCGGAACAAGTCGGCATGCACGGGGCCGCGCGGGATGGCTTTATACGTATTGCAGGCCGCAAAGGCGTCCTGGAAATGGATTTCCGCGCGCAGCAAATGCGCCTTGGCATCGTCGAGGTGGTGCAAGACCAGCGGTGTGGTGGCGTTCCACCACTGCAGTCCCCGCAAATTCGGCTGCTGCAGGGGGAAGTCCTGCGCCGCCAGGTGCATCTTCGCCAGCATGGCGCCGACAGCGGCGCAATGCACGGCTTGCGGCGCCATCTGCGAGCTGCCGTCGAGTTTGCTGACGATGGCGGCCGGCTTGCCTTGCAGGGCCGTCACCAGCTCGCCATTCGCGTTGGCGATCGGCGCGGGCACCAGCACGCCCCGGTCCGCCAAATGGCGCATCAGTTGCAGATAAAACGGCAATTGCTCGAAGCTGAGGTTTTCAAAGATCGTCAGCACATACTCGCCGCGCTCCGTGCTCAGGAAGAAATTGCTGTTTTCGATGCCGGACGCGATGCCCTTGAGCGCCAGAGGTTTGCCGAGTGGAAACTGCGTGAGCCACTGGCCGATATCGTCCAGGTGTAGCGCGGTAAAAACTGCCATGGGAAAGAGGGGAATGGTCTAAAAGGTCAAAAAAAGCCGGCTGCCCCGCAGGTGGCCGGGGCAGGGCAGAAGAGAGTGGCTGCTTACTTCGCTGCTGCGGGTGGTGCTGGCGCGTCTGCTGCCTCTTCGTCGCGTTGTTTCTGTTTCTTCTTGCCCAGGTCGAATTCCAGCACTTTCCATTGCGGGCCGCGCAGGGCGTTGCCATTGGCCTGGTCGGCGCCGGCGGCCGGCTTCATGTAATAGGTGCTGCCGCCGCTGGTGACTTTCACTTCGCTGGTGACACCCGCTTCGCGTTTTTCGGTGATCTGCTGCTTGGCCGCCGCTGGCGCCACGGTGATGGGCGCTTCGCCCATTTCCTCGATACGTTCGAGCTGGGGCGGCGCGTCGCTCGGTTTGGCCGGCGTCTGGGCGCTGGCGATGGCCGAACATGCCAGCAGGGGCAGGGCGAGGAATGTCCAGAGTGTCGATGTACGCATCATGATGGGTTCGCTTCCATGTGTGGGACTGCAGCGCGTGCAGTGCTGTATTGCCGTCAATTTATCTATAAGGCATTGTAACAAACTGGTAGGCAATGCTGCTTAATACGGCTGATTAAATGCGCGGAAATAGGCCCTGTTCACCCGCCGGGCGGCCAGGCGAGGGTTCAGCCATGGCAAATTGTGCAAAAAACGCGGGCCCTGTCCCCGGTGGCGCGGCCCTAAACTCTGCGATAATTGGGCGATATTCCACCCGCCCGCCGCTGTTTCTTCCCGGCTGGCGCGGCTCACCTTATTTTATTGGCATTATGCAAAACACCCTGCTGTTAGTCGACGGTTCCAGTTACCTTTATCGCGCCTTCCATGCGCTGCCCGACCTGCGCAGCCCGGACGGTTATCCTACGGGCGCCATGCACGGCATGGTCAACATGCTGCGCCGTTTGCGCGCCGATTACCCGGCCGCCTACATCGCCTGCGTGTTCGATGCCAAGGGCAAGACATTCCGCGATGATATGTATCCCGAGTACAAGGCCACGCGCGCCTCGATGCCGGACGACCTGCGCCTGCAGATCGAACCGATCCACGAAGCCGTGCGCGCCATGGGCTGGCCCATCTTGATGGTCGACGGCGTGGAAGCCGATGACGTGATCGGGACTTTGGCCGTGCAGGCGGCCGCCGCCGGCATGAACGTGGTGGTCTCCACGGGCGACAAGGACCTGGCGCAACTGGTCAACAGCCAGGTGACCCTGATCAATACCATGAGCAATGAAAAGCTCGACGAAGCGGCCGTGCTGGCCAAGTTCGGCGTGCCGCCGAACCGCATCATCGATTATCTGTCGCTGATCGGCGATACCGTCGACAACGTGCCGGGCGTATCGAAATGCGGCCCGAAAACGGCCGTCAAGTGGCTGACCCTGTACGACAGCCTGGAAGGCGTGATGGAAAACGCGGCCAAGGTGGGCGGCGCCGTGGGTGAGCACCTGCGCACGGCCCTGCCATGGCTGCCGCAGGCGCGCGCCTTGATCACCGTCAAGACCGATTGCGATCTGTCCGGTCACATGACGACGATCGCCGACTCGCTGGTGGCGAAACACGAAGACAAGGAAGCCTTGCTGGCCTTCTTCAACCGCTACGGCTTCAAGGCCCTGCTGCGCGAACTGGGTGCGGCGCCGCCACCGATGTCGCCCGTCGGCGCACCGGTAGCCACGACGAACACCACGGGCGACATGTTCGCCGATGCCGCACCTAAGGTGGAAGCCGTGTATGAAACCGTGCTGACGGACGAGCAGCTGGACAAATGGATCGCCCTGATCGATGCGGCGCCTTTGACGGCCGTGGACACGGAAACGACTTCGCTGGAACCGATGACGGCGCAAATGGTCGGCATTTCCCTCTCCGTGGCCGAACACGCCGCCTGCTACATCCCGCTGGCGCACGATTACGCGGGCGCGCCGGAACAGTTGACGCGCGAACACGTGCTGGCGAAGCTGCGCCCATGGCTGGAAGATGCCAACAAGCCCAAGCTGGGCCAGAACCTGAAATACGACAGCCATATCTTCGCCAACCATGGCGTGACGTTGCGCGGCATCGCCCACGATACCCTGCTCGAATCGTATGTGTTCGAATCGCACAAGAAGCACGACATGGACAGCCTGGCCCTGCGCCACCTGAACTACACGACGATCCCGTTCGAGGATGTGTGCGGCAAGGGCGTCAAGCAGATCACGTTCAATCAAGTCGAGGTAGAGCAGGCGGCCAGGTATGCGGCCGAGGATGCCGACGTCACCTTGCGCTTGCACAATGCCATGTGGGGCAATGTGGCGAATGATGAAAAACTCACCTTCATCTATGAAAAGATCGAGATGCCGACGGCCGTGGTCTTGCAAAAGATCGAGCGCAACGGCGTGCTGATCGACGACGAATTGCTCAACATCCAGTCGGCCGAACTGGCCGTCAAAATCCTGGAGCTGGAAAAGAAAGCGTATGAGCTGGCCGAGCAGCCGTTCAACCTGGGTTCGCCCAAGCAGATCGGCGAAATCTTCTTTGAGAAATTGAAGCTGCCGGTAATTAAAAAAACCCCGACGGGCGCGCCCTCGACGGATGAAGAAGTGCTGCAAAAGCTGGCCGAGGATTATCCGTTGCCGAAAGTGCTGCTCGAATACCGTGGCATGGCCAAGCTGAAATCGACCTACACGGATAAATTGCCGAAGATGATCAACGTCACCACGGGCCGGGTGCACACGAACTATGCGCAAGCCGTGGCCGTGACGGGGCGCTTGGCGTCGAACGATCCGAATCTGCAGAATATTCCCATCCGCAGCGCGGAAGGGCGCCGCATTCGCGAAGCGTTCATCGCGCCGCCGGGCAGCCATATCGTCTCGGCCGACTATTCGCAGATCGAATTGCGCATCATGGCGCACATCTCGGGCGATGAAGCCATGCTGCGCGCATTTGCCGACGGCATCGACATTCACCGCGCCACGGCAGCTGAAATCTTTGGCGTGCCGGCTGCGGAAGTGCAAAGCGAACAACGCCGCTACGCCAAGGTCATCAACTTCGGCTTGATCTACGGCATGAGCGCATTTGGCCTGGCCGGTAACCTGGGTGTGGACCGCACGGCTGCGCAAAGCTATATCGACCGCTACTTCGCGCGTTTCTCGGGCGTGAAACAGTATATGGAAGACACGCGCCAGCAAGCCAAGGCGCGCGGCTACGTGGAAACCGTGTTCGGCCGCCGTTTGTGGCTGCCGGAAATCAATTCGCCAAACGGCCCGCGCCGCCAGGGCGCGGAACGGGCGGCGATCAACGCACCGATGCAAGGCACGGCCGCCGACCTGATCAAGCTGGCCATGATCGCCGTGCAAGGCTGGCTGGAAACGGACGGCTTGCAAACAAAAATGATCATGCAGGTGCACGATGAACTGGTGCTGGAAGTGCCGGACGCGGAACTGGAACTGGTCAAACGCAAGCTGCCGGAATTGATGGCGGGCGTGGCCGAGTTGAAAGTGCCGTTGACGGCGGAAGTCGGTATTGGTAAAAATTGGGACGAAGCGCACTGATGCGGTGTCGGCTTACGCGGGGCATGCCCCGCTAAGCCGACCTACGTGCCGATCAAGAGTGGTGAGCAGTGACCGTAGGTCGGCTTAGCGCAGCGTAAGCCGACATTTTCAAACACACTACATCCAGGAGAAACGCATGAGCGACATGATCACCGATTGTGAGAGTTTGCTGGGCCAGAGCAGCTTGTCCGGGCCGGACGGCCGGCGTGGTTTCCTGAAGGTAGCGCTGGGCACGGGTTTTGCCGTGGCCGTGCTGCCCGTCGCGGCGCAAAACGTCATCAAGACGGATTCCGCCGGGCTCGTCACGGGCAGCATGTCGGTGATGGTCGATGGCCAGGCCGTGCCCGTGTATGCGGCCCAGCCGGAAGGCAAGACGGGTTTGCCCGTCGTGTTGGTCATTTCGGAAATCTTTGGCGTGCATGAGCATATCGCCGACATGGCGCGCCGCTTCGCCAAACAGGGGTATCTGGCGCTGGCGCCCGATCTGTTCGTGCGCCAGGGCGATCCGACCAAGGTCAGCAGTATTCCGGAACTCATGAAAGGCATCATCGCCAGGACGCCGGACGCGCAAGTGATGGCGGACCTCGACGCTGTTGTTGCGTGGGCGAAACAGAATGGCGGTGACACGAGCCGCCTGGGCATGACGGGCTTTTGCTGGGGCGGGCGCATCACGTGGCTGTACGCGGCGCACAATCCGGCCGTCAAGGCGGGCGTGGCCTGGTATGGCCGCCTGGTGGGCGAGCCGACTCCCTTGCAGCCAAGCAACCCCATCGATATCGCCCCGACCTTGAAAGTCCCCGTGCTGGGCTTGTATGGCGGCAAGGATACCGGCATCAGCCAGGAATCGATCGCCAAGATGAAGGACGCGCTGGCCAAGGGCGGCAACAAGTCGGAATTCGTCGTGTATCCCGATGCGGGCCACGCCTTCAACGCCGATTACCGCCCCAGCTATGTGGCGGCCGATGCGAAAGATGGCTATGCGCGTTGTTTAGCCTGGTTCAAGAGCCACGGCGTGGCGTGATCGGCAACAGAAAAACACCGCATTTCCCAGAAGTTAACGCGAAAGGCGCACCGGGCTGTAAAATGCCCGCTGCGCGCCAATGCAGTACAATTGCATCTTCATCGCGCGACGCTGCCGCCAGACGCGCAAAAAATTAAACAATAGATAACAACGCATTCATCAGGCCAGACGCCAGCATCGCGGGCGCCAGTGACCCGGCGCCATTTTGAGGTAAGAAAATCATCGATCCCGTCCTTATATCCATTTTGCTCGCGACCACGCTCGCGGGCGTGTTGAGCATTACCGCGGCGGCGATCTTTTCGTTTGCATTCCTGTCCAAGGTGGTCGAGCGCATGGTCAGCTTGTCCGTCGGCATCATGTTGTCGACGTCCTTGCTGCACGCCTTGCCCGAAGCGTTCGAATCGCAGGCCGATCCGCGCAGCCTGTTCGCCACCCTGCTGGCGGGCTTGCTGGCCTTCTTCATGCTGGAAAAATTTGCCATCCTGCGCCATTCGCACCACCACGAAGGCGATGGCCACCACCATGCGCACGGCCACGACAAGCACGAGGCGGGCAAGGCCGGCTGGATGATCCTGGTCGGCGACGGCATGCACAACTTTACGGACGGCATCCTGATCGCCGCCGCCTTCCTGGCCGACCCGAAGCTGGGCCTGGTCACTGGCCTGGCCATCATCGCGCATGAAATCCCGCAGGAAATCGGCGATTTTATCGTGTTGCTCAATGCCGGCTTCTCGCGCCTGCGCGCGTATATCTTCAATCTGCTGTGCAGCCTGATGGCGGTGGCCGGCGGCTTGCTCGGCTATTTCACCCTGGACCGCGCCAGCAATCTGATTCCCTACGTGCTCGTCTTCGCCTCGTCCGGCTTCATCTATATCGCCTTGAGCGACCTGATGCCGCAGATGCAGCGCCGCGCCACCCTGCGCGAAACCATCCCGCAAGTGCTGCTGATCGGATTGGGCGTGTGCATCGTGCTGTTTTTGACGCACAAGCGCCACGGCGGTTGATACACTGGCGCGGTGGGTGTAGTATTGCCTTTCTGACTAACTTGCACAGAAAGGAGGAAAATATGGAAATTTTTATGCTCGCCCTATGGGATGCGCGTTCTTTAAGCACATTCGCCAGCTCTTGCCCACGTTCTATCGCGCTGCGATAACCTGGCCAGAGCAAAGCCACCCTCCTAGACGAGTCCTTTCCTGGTACTCCGTTGTCGTTAGCGCTCCTGTTAACGCGGATGCTTGCATCCCGAACAAAGACAAGAGCCATGACTACCCTTATCTCTACCCAAGCTTTACAGCTGGATACCCACGACGGTTTCCTCTTCAATGAACTCGCCTTTACCTTGCGCCAGGGCGACCGCATCGGCCTGATCGGCCACAATGGCTGCGGCAAAAGCACCTTGCTGGGCTTGCTCAGCGGCACGCGGGAAGCCACGTCCGGCACCATCCATGTCGCCCGTGCCTGCCGTTTGCAGCACGTGGAACAGCACTTGCCGGCAGAACTTGCCAGCCTGAGCCTGTACGACGCCTTGCTGGCGCCCGTGCTGGAGCAGGCGGAACTGCATTGGCGGATCGACAGCCTGCTGGCCGAACTGGGTTTTGACGTCGAGACGGCGCAAGTGCCCGTGCATTCCTTGTCCGGCGGCCAGCACACGCGCCTGCTGCTGGGGCGTGCCCTGCTGCAGGAGCCGAACGTGCTGCTGCTCGATGAACCGAGTAATCACCTGGACTTGCCGTCGCTGCTGTGGCTGGAGCAATTCCTGCTGACATGGCGCGGCGCCTTCATCCTCGTCTCGCACGACCAGCGCCTGCTCGACAACGTGGCCACACGCAGCTGGATCTTGCGCGATAGCCGGCTGTACGATTTCGACTTGCCGTGCGGCCCGGCGCTGGCGGCGCTGGCCGAAGCCGATCTTGCCGCTGCCGCCCGGCATGCGGCCGAACAGAAGGAAATCGACCGACTGGCCGTCAGCAGCACCCGCCTGGCCTTGTGGGGCAAGATCTACGATAACGTCGGCATGGCGCGCAAGGCCAAGAGTATGCAGCGGCGCATCGACAAGCTGCAGGAGGAACAGTCGTTCGTCAGCGATGGCGCGCCCTGGCGCCTGACCCTGCGCGGCAAGGCGCTGGCGGCCGACCAGCTGCTGGCGCTCGATGGGCTGGAGGTGCGCGCCGTGCCGACGTCTCCCGTGCTGTTCCAGGTGGGCCAGCTGTGGCTGAAACCGGGCGACCGGGTCGCCTTGCTGGGCGCCAACGGCAGTGGCAAGTCGTCCTTGCTGCGCCTGTGCTGGCAAGCGATCCAGGCGCAGGAAGAACGCAGCGACCTGCGTTACCACCACGCCGCCAATATCGGTTACTACGACCAGTCGCTCAAGCAACTGGCCGACGATGCGGATTTATCCGACGCCCTGTACCCGTTTGCCGTGCAAAATGAGGCGGCGCGCAGCCAGGTGGCGCGCAAGCAAGCCTTGATTTCGGCCGGTTTTCCGTATGCGCGCCATGGCCAGACGGTGGCCACCCTGAGCGGCGGAGAGCGGGCGCGGCTGCTGTTCCTGGGGCTGTCGCTGGCCAGCTACCATTTGCTGCTGCTGGACGAACCGAGCAACCACCTGGACATGCAGGGCAAGGCGGAACTGGGGCAAGCCCTGCATGGCTTCGAGGGAGGTTGCCTGCTGGTGTCGCACGACCGCGACCTGATCGAGACGGCCTGCAACCGTTACTGGGTGGTGGCCGATGGCCAGCTGGAAGAGTGGCCGGACGCGGCCAGCGCCTATGCACGGCTGAGCGCCGAGGATGGGCCGGCGCTGACACCCGTGCCAAGAGTGGAGCAGGTGTCTGCGGTGCTGACGGACATCGACGTGCAGCTGGAGCGCTTGTGCGAACTGGAGCAATTGCTGGCGGAAGACCTGGCGAGAAAACCGCGCCATCAGAAGCCGGCCAGCCAGCAGGCGTGGCAGGCGGAATTGGAACAGCTGAATCAGGTGCTGGGGATAAGTTAATAGTTATCCACGGGTGAAAAAAATGGCGGACCATCTGGTCCGCCATTTTTCTTAATTACCCGTCGCCACCGGCCGCGCCGGATCGGCGCACCATTCGCTCCACGAGCCCGGATACAGGGCCGCGCCGCGTAAACCGGCCACTTCCAGGGCCAGCAAGTTGTGGCAAGCCGTCACGCCGGAGCCGCACTGCAGGATGGTCGATTCAGCCGTACTGATCAGGCCCGCGAATTCCTGCTCCAGTTCTTTGGCGGATTTGAAGCGGCCATCTGCCTGCAAGTTATCCTTGAAGAAACGGTTTTTCGCGCCGGGGATATGGCCGCCCACGGGGTCGATGGTTTCGTTTTCACCGCGATACCGGTCGGGGGCGCGCGCGTCGATGACCGTCAAGTCCTGGGTTTCCAGGTTGGCAATCACGTCCTGCACGCTGACCGTGCGCGTCAGGCTGGCTTTTTCCGTCAGATTGCCGACAGGGCGCGGTGCCACGGGCGTCACCAGCGGCAAGCCTTGCGCCTGCCAGGCGGCCAGGCCCCCGTCGAGCACGGCGACGGCTGGATGGCCGAGCCAGCGCAGCAGCCACCACAGACGGGCGGCGAACATGCCGCCCTGGCCGTCATAGGCGATGACTTGCGTGTCGTCATCGATGCCCCAGCCGCGCAGGGTGGCCAGCAGGGCGTTGCGCTCGGGCAAGGGATGCCGTCCCGTAAAGTCCGCGCCGCGCGCCGTCTTGGGACCGGACAGGGCCGTGTCGATGTCGGCAAACTGCGCGTTCTGGATGTGGCCGGCGGCGAACGCATCGCTGCCAGCCGTGGGGTTGAGCAAGTCGTGGCGGCAATCGAGAATGACCCAGTCGCTGTCATTCAGGTGGCTGGCCAGTTCGCTGGCCTGGATCAAGGTGGTGTACATCAGGAACGCTCCTTTACACTTCGCTGGCAATGGGATCCGTGCGCGCGATCGCTGCGCCACGGGCCGTGTTGCGGGTATTGTAATAGGTGGCGGCGATGCCGGAGGCGAGAATGATGCCGATGCCGGCCCAGCCGTGCCAGTCGAACAGGTCACCAAAGATCACCACGCCCCAGAAGCTGGAAAAGACGATGCCCGTGTATTGCAAGTTGGCAACCACGAGGGTCTTGCCCAGGCGATAGGCGCGCGTCATGGCCATCTGCGCCATGGTGGCGCACAGGCCGATGGCGGCCAGCAAGCCGATGCCATAGGCGCTCGTGTGCGCATGCCAGACGACGGGGCCGCCGCCGGCGCTGGCCACGTGGCCGATCACGCCGGCGAGGAAGTTGACGACCGAGAAATAAAACACGACGCGGTATTCGGGTTCGCCCAGCAAGCCCAGCTTGCGCACCTGCAAGTAGGCGAGGGCCGACAGCATGCCGGAAATCAAGGCCGTGACGGCGCCGCCCACCTGGTCCGTCTCGAACACGGGTTGCAGCAGCAGAGTCACGCCGACAAAGCTCATGGCAATCGCCGCCACCAGCGGCCACTCGACTTGCTTCGTCGCTTTCCACCAGCCACCGGCCAGCAGGATGACGGCGATCCAGATGGGCGCCATGTAATTGAGGGTCATGGCCGTGGCCAGCGGCAGGATGGCGATGGCATAAAACCACAGCCACAGGGCGATCACGCCCACCACGCCGCGCCACAGATGCTGGCCCGGCATCGTGGTTTTAAAGCTGCCACCCTGATAGAAAATCGTGCAACCCATGACGGTCATGCCGATGATGCCGCGATACATGACGATTTCGGACGTCGAATACAACTCCGACGCCAGTTTGACGCACACGCCCATGATGGCGAACATGAAACTGGCGAATAACATCCAAAGCGATTGCATGAGTAAATCCTGGTAATGAAAATGAAAAAGGCCGCACGAGGCGGCCCTTGAGGGAATTACAGTTCGATATTGTTGCGGTACCACTCGTGGAAGTGCTGCATGCCGTCTTCCATCGGCGACTGGTAAGGACCCACTTCGTTCTCGCCGCGCGCCATCAGGGCCTTGCGGCCCGCATCCATGCGCAGGGCGATTTCATCGTCCTCGACGCAGGTTTCCATGTAGGCAGCCCGTTCCGCTTCGACGAAGTCGCGCTCGAACAGCACGATTTCTTCAGGGTAATAGAACTCCACCACGTTGCGCGTCTTTTGCGGACCGTCGGGCCACAGGGTCGAGACGATCAGCACGTGGGGATACCATTCGACCATGATGTTCGGATACAGCGTCAGCCAGATGGCGCCATAGGGTGGCACTTCGCCGCCACGGAATTGCAGCACCTGCTCCTGCCATTTCTTGTAGGCGGGCGAACCGGCCTGCTGCAGACCGCGGTGCACGCCCACCGTTTGCACGCTGTAATCCTTGCCGAATTCCCAGCGCAGGTCGTCGCAGCTGACAAAGCTGCCCAGACCCGGGTGGAACGGTTCCACGTGATAATCCTCGAGGTAGACTTCGATGAAGGTCTTCCAGTTGTAGTCGCATTCGTGGATTTCCACGTGGTCGAACAGATAGCCGGAAAAATCGAGGTCTTTCGAGACGGACAAATCTTTCAATTTTTCCATCACGTTGTAGCCATTTTGCTCGAACAGCAAGCCATTCCAGCTTTGCAGCGGCGTTTTCGACAGGTTCAGGCACGGCGTCTCGGGGAAGTGCGGCGCGCCGATCAATTCACCCTTGAGGTCGTAGGTCCAGCGGTGCAGCGGGCAGACGATGTTATTTGCATTGCCACGGCCATTGAACATCAGCGCCTGCCGGTGGCGGCACACGTTGGACAGCACTTCGATGCCATTGGCGTTGCGCACGAGCATGCGCCCTTCGTTCTCAGACGCCAGGGTCGCAAAATCGCCGGTTTCCGGCACCATCAGCTCGTGCCCGACATAGCGCGGGCCAGCTTGGAACAATTGCTGCATTTCACGCTGCAACAGCGTTTCGTCAAAATAGACGTGGACCGGAAGTTGCGCGTTTGAGCGCGCCAGCTTGGCGTGAGTAGCCAGATCGGACATCCCAACCCCCCATAAATGTACAACGGTCAGCAGTGCCCCAGGCCATTCCCTGGGCAACCGCTACAGAGAGAAAGAATCCGCAAAGACCTGAATTCAAATTTGTTGAAACGGTATTTCGGACAGAACCGGCGATTATAGCGCGTATCGGCCTCGGCATTGCCAAACCCCTCCGGCAAATAGGTTACTTTAGTGATGAACATTGTCATTTACCGTGCAATTTCCGACCGATGGGGGCGATTGCGCTAGAATTGACTGCCAAGCTGGCAACGTCTACCCCTTTGAGCACGCCGATTGCGCTTTAGTTTTCACTTAATAGTGTGGTTTGTTCTAAAATAACGCTTCTATGCTGGCCGGGAGTCCCCGGCGTCTCCCTACATACCCCTCGTGCCACGAAGAGATCTGAGTCTATGTCGAAGAAATTAACTGCCGCTGCCGCAGCGCCGGCCTCGTTTGAAGAGGCGATGGCGGAACTGGCGCAGCTGGTAACGCAAATGGAAGCGGGCCAGTTGCCGCTGGAAGCATCGGTCGCGGCCTACCAGCGCGGCTCGGAACTGGTCAAGTATTGCGCTACCCAGCTCGACAGTGTCGAAGCGCAGGTGAAAGTACTGGAAGGCGACATGCTGAAACCGTTCGTCGATGCCGGCGAGGCCGCGCAATGATGGACAGCGTACAGCAAGACGGCGTCACCTTCGGCGACTGGATGCAAGCGACCCAGTCCGGCGTGGAAAGCCGGCTCGACCAGTTTCTGCCTGCGGCGGGCGCCGTACCGCACAAGCTGCACGCGGCCATGCGCTATGCGCTCTTGGGCGGCGGCAAGCGCGTGCGTCCGTTGCTGGTGATGGCGGCCGGTGAATTGTTTGATGCCGATCAAGATACCCTCGCGCGCGCCGCTTGCGCCTTGGAAATGATTCACGTGTATTCGCTGGTGCACGACGACATGCCGTGCATGGATGACGATGCCTTGCGCCGTGGCAAGCCCACCGTGCACATCGCCTACGATGAAGCGACGGCCCTGCTGGTCGGTGACGCGTTGCAATCGCAAGCGTTCATGCTGCTGGCTGACGGCGCGGCCATTCCACCGGCGCGGCAAATGGCGATGATCAGGTTGCTGGCGCACGCCTCTGGTTCCTATGGCATGTGCGGCGGCCAGGCGATCGATCTCGACAGCGTCGGCCTGGCCTTGAGCCTGCCGCAGCTGGAACAGATGCATCAACTCAAAACGGGCGCCTTGCTGCGCGCGGCCGTGATTCTGGGCGCGCTGGCGGGCAAGGACCTGGCGCCGGACGAGATGACGGCGCTGAACGCGTATGCGCGCGCCGTCGGCCTGGCGTTCCAGGTGGTGGACGACGTGCTCGACGCCACGGCCGATTCGGCCACCCTGGGCAAGACGGCGGGCAAGGATGCGGCGGCCAACAAGCCGACTTACGTATCGATACTGGGGCTGGAACCATCGAGAGCCCTGGCAGAACAATTGCGGTGCGACGCCCATGCGGCGCTGGCGCCATTCGGGGACAAGGCACGCCGTCTGCGCGAGCTGGCAGACCTGGTCGTGCAGCGGAAGGCATAAATGAAACTGTTAGAAACTATCAATGAACCAGCGCAAGTGCGCAAGCTGGCCCGCTCGCAACTGGTGCCGCTGGCGCAGGAATTGCGCAGCTTTCTGCTCGACTCCGTTTCCAAGACGGGCGGCCACCTGTCGTCCAACCTGGGCACGGTCGAGCTGACCGTCGCGCTGCACTATGTGTTCAACACGCCGCACGACCGCATCGTCTGGGACGTGGGCCACCAGACCTATTCGCACAAGATTTTGACGGGCCGGCGCGAGCGCATGCACACCCTGCGCCAGAAGGATGGCATTTCCGGTTTCCCGAAACGCGACGAGAGCGAGTACGACACCTTCGGCACGGCGCACTCGTCGACGTCCATTTCCGCAGCGCTGGGCATGGCGCAGGCCGCCAAGATCAAGGGCGACCCGCTGCACGCGATCGCCGTGATCGGCGACGGTTCGATGACGGCCGGCATGGCGTTCGAGGCGATGAACAATGCTGGCGTGCAAGAAGACATCAACCTGCTGGTGATCCTGAACGACAACGACATGTCGATCTCGCCGCCCGTGGGCGCGTTGAACCGCCACCTGGCGCGGCTGATGTCGGGCCAGTTCTATGCTGCGGCGAAAAATGTCGGCAAGTCCGTCTTGCCCGGCCCCGTGCTGGAGCTGGCGAAGCGCTTCGAAGAGCACGCCAAGGGCATGGTCGTGCCCGCCACCATGTTCGAGGAATTCGGTTTCAATTACATCGGCCCCATCGATGGCCATGACCTCGATTCGCTGATCCCGACCTTGCAAAATATCAAGCAATTGAAGGGTCCGCAATTCCTGCACGTGGTCACCAAGAAGGGGCAGGGCTACAAGCTGGCCGAGGCGGAACCGATTCTGTACCACGGCACGCCGAAATTCAATCCGGCCGAGGGCATCAAGCCGGCCACGGCGCCGGGCAAGATGACGTACACGGAAGTGTTCGGCAACTGGCTGTGCGACATGGCCGCGCACGACAAGCGCCTGGTGGGCATCACGCCGGCCATGCGCGAAGGCTCGGGCATGGTCAAGTTCGAACAGCAATTTCCGAACCGCTACTTTGACGTCGGTATTGCCGAGCAGCATTCCGTGACCTTTGCTGCTGGCCTGGCTTGCGAGGATCTCAAACCCGTCGTGGCCATCTATTCGACTTTCCTGCAGCGCGCCTACGATCAGCTGATCCACGACGTGGCGCTGCAAAACCTGGACGTGACGTTCGCGCTGGACCGCGCCGGCCTGGTGGGCGCCGACGGCGCCACGCACGCGGGCAACTACGACATGGCGTTTTTGCGCTGCATCCCGAACATGGTCGTCATGGCCGCGTCCGACGAAAACGAATGCCGTCAAATGCTCACCACGGGCTACCACTATCCGGGCCCGGCGGCCATCCGCTATCCGCGCGGCGCCGGTGCCGGCGTCGCCATCGTGCCGGAACTGAGCAGCATCGAGATCGGCAAGGGCGAGCTCAAGCGCCACGGCAAGCGCATCGCCATCCTGGCCTTTGGCTCCATGGTGGCACCGAGCGTGGCGGCGGGCGAGAAGCTTGACGCGACGGTAGCCAACATGCGCTTCGTCAAGCCGCTCGACGTGGCGCTGGTGAAGCAGCTGGCTCTTGACCACGATTATCTGGTGACGGTGGAAGAGGGCTGCATCATGGGCGGCGCCGGTTCGGCCGTGGCCGAGGCCCTGGCAGCGGAAGGGATCGTCAAGCCGATTTTGATGCTGGGCTTGCCGGACGTCTTCATCGACCATGGCGACCCCGTGCAGTTGCTGAAAAGCGTGGGCCTGGACGCCACCGGCATCGCTGCCTCGATCGAGCAGCGCTTCCCGTCCGCCGGACCACGCCTGGCCATGGTCAGCTAAGAAGCTCAAGCAAGATAACAGCGGCACTGTGGTGCCGCTTTTTTTTTGTCTGGCGAGATTTTACGCTGCACTGCAACATTTTTCGCCCGGGAATGCTACGATGACGCTTTGATACCTTTTCAAAGTCCACCTTGCATTTCAGGAAACTTCACCGCCGTGCGCGTGCACTGGCCGGCCGCTGGCTGACGGGCATGCACGCCTATACCGACACCCTGTCGCAGCGCCGTCCCCTGTGGATGGTCACCCTGGCCATCGACGAAACGAATCTGTCCGAGGGCTTGCGGGCCGCCTGCGCTTCCAGCGCCATGCTGCTGCTGGGCCTGCTGTTCGATCAGCCTGATTTTTCCTGGGCCGCCATCGGCGCCTTCTGGACCTGCCTGGCCGACGCGGCCGGCACGCGGCGCATGCGCTTCGTCTCGATGCTGGGCTTCGGCTTGCTGTCGAGCGTGGCCGGCGGCCTGACGGCGCTGGCGGCCGGGCATGGCGTGGCGACGGCGGCCATCGCCGTGCTGCTGTTTTCCTGGGCCGGCGCGCTGGCGCGCATCTGGGGCGCGGCCACGGCGCAAGTGGCCATCCTGGCGGCCACGGCTTGCGTGGTGATGGTCACGCACCCATTGGAATCGATGACGCAGACGGCGCCATTCCTGGGCCTCTACATGTTCGGCTGCCTGTTTGCCACGGTGCTCAGTTTTACCGTCTGGCGCATCCACCCGTTCAGCCCTGCCAGGCGCGCCATCCGCGCCGCGTATTCGCGCCTGGCCGGCATCGCGCGCGACAATGCGCGCTTCCTCGAACATGACGCGCCGCAGGCCGACGCCGCTGCGCATGGCGCCAGCTACCGTTCGCAGGCGCGCGCCGCGCTGGAAGCGGCGCGCGTGGCGCTGGCCGCCGTGCCGCCCGCACGCGCGGGCCGCAGCGCCCTGTACGACAACCTGCTGCTGGCGCTCAGCGACGCCGAGCGCATCTTCGCCTATCTGATCGCCGTCACGCATACGTGCGAGCGCGAGCAGCAGCGGCTGCGCCAGGACCCGCGCGCGCGGCGCAGCCTGGAAGTGATGGCTGTGCTGCTGCGCCGCCTGGGCCAGGCCGTGCAGCGCCAGCCGGAAACGCCGCCCCTGGAATTGCAGCGCCGCCTGGCGGGCTGCGGACGGCGCCTGGAAGCGGCGCTGGGCGCCTTGCTGCCGCTGCGCCTGAACGTGGACTTCATGGAACTGGGCTTGCCGCGCGCGGCGCAGCTGCCGTGGCGCGAGGCGGCTTTCCTGGCGCTGGGGCAGGCGTGGCAGACGGCGAAAGTCAACGCCACGCCGCAGTCGCTGAGCTGGCGCCATGCGGCGCGCGTGTCGCTGGCGACGACGGCCGGCTTCCTGCTGGTCGAGGCGCTGCACATTCCGTTCGGCTACTGGGCCACCATGGCGACGTTGCTGATACTGCAGCCGTCCGTGTCGACCACCTGGCCGCGCGGCATCGAGCGGGTCGCGGGCAGCGTGCTGGGCGCCGTGCTGGCCGTGCTGATCGGCCTGGCCGTGCACACCCCGCTGGCGATTTCGCTGGTGGTGTTTCCCCTGATCGTCGCCACCATGGCTTTGCGCCGCGTCAGCTACAGCCTGCACGTGCTGTTCATGACGCCCGCCTTCGTGCTGGTGGCCGACTATGCGGCCCCGGCCAGCGAGATGGTGTATGCCGCCAGCCGCCTGGGCAACAATGTGCTCGGTTGCGTGCTGGCCCTGCTGGCCACGTTTTTCCTGTGGCCGGACCGCGAGGCGGACGACCTGGACCAGCGCCTGGCGAAAGCCGTGTCGGCCAACCTGAAATATTTGCTGGCCGTGCTGGCGGCCGGTGGTAAATGGGATAGCGCCATCGCGCGCCTGCGCCGCGAGGCGGGCTTGGCCAGCAATAACGCGGAACAGGTGCTGCAGCGCCTGCGCATCGAGCGCCGCCTCGACCGCAGCAGCGGCGTGGGCCTGGCGGCGCTGCGCACCTTGCCGCTGCTGCGCCGCGTGGCGGGCAGCACGGCGCGCATCAGCCTCAGCCCCCAGGCCGAGCCGGCGCCGCCCGAGCTGCAGCAGTGGATTGCCGAGGTCAGTGCTGAAATGGATGCCTTGCTGCGCGGTGTCCCTCCGGCATCTGCGCCCGGGCCCTGTGCGGCCGAGGGTTTGACTGCCTTGCAGGCCGATGCCGTGGGGCAAGTGCAGTTGTTGCGCGGCTTGCTGCGCGAGCATGTGCATGCGCAGCCGTCCAGGGTGGCGGCTCCCGCATAAGCTGGCGGCGTGGCGCAGATGCCACAGGCTGCCCGAAATTTTTACGCATGTCAAAAAAACAGCCGTGTTTTGATTTTTCTGCCTTGTAAATGCGAATAGTAATAGTTATCATTTGCAACTGGCAGCATGAGAAGACGACACTGAAGGATCGAGTGAAGGGCGGCATCATGAGACTGCCCCTTTCCCATCCGCAGTTGAAGGTTCTTCATGTCTTCCATTCTTACCCTGCGCCAGTCCGTGCTGGCCATCGGCCTGGCCTTTGGCGCCAGCGCTGCCTCGCCCCTTGTTCTTGCCGCCGCAGCGGACGCCGATGAACCTGCACCGCAGATGCTGCCTGAAGTGCGCACGCAAGCCGAACGTGTCTCCGTGGGCGAACAGCGCCTGGACAGGCGCCAGATTGAAGCGCTGAATGGCATCGACGGCAATGTCACGAGCTTGTTGCGCATCAACCCCAGCGTGCAATTCGATAACAAGCAGCAAGCCTCCGCCACCCAGGGCGAACTGGCGCCGGCCGACATCAGCATCAATGGCGCCAAGTTCTACGATAATCTGTACCAGATGGATGGCATGTCGCTCAACAACGATATCGGCCCCGTCAGTAGTAATCCCGCCAGCAATACCACGCCACCGTCGGCCAGCCAGGGCTTTGCCGTCGATACCAGCTTGCTGTGCGATGTGACGGTGCTCGACTCGAACATCGGCGCCGAGTTTGGCCGCTTCAAGGGCGGCGTGGTGAAGGCCAACACTTGCGCGCCCACGCGCAAGCTGTCCGGCCAGGTTTCCGTGGAAAGCACGCGCTCGTCATGGATGCAATACAAGCTCAACGACAGCCAGAAGGAAAGCGCCACCACGTCGACGACGGCGGCCTTGCAGCCCGAATTCGAGAAATGGACGTACCGTGCCGCGCTGCAGGGCAAGGTGACGGAGAATTTCAGCCTGATTGGCAGTTTTATCCGCAAGACTTCGGACATTCCCCTGAATGGCTACGGCAACCGTTTGCAAAGTGAAAGCGATGCCAACCGCAAGGTACAAAAGCGCGGCAGCGACAATGCCTTCGTGCGCGGTTTTTGGACCATCGGCCCCGGCGTGCTGGCCGATTTCTCGCTCATGCATGCACCGGCCAGTGGCGACTATTTCATTGCCAATGCAAAAAACAGCACGTATCACCTGAAAAGCGGCGGCACGGGTGTCAACCTGGGCCTGACGCATCCCGTGGGGTTGCTGGGCAATGCCAAGGCGGAGCACCGATTGAGCTGGAACAAGATGGACAGCTCGCGCGATGCCGATGCCAGCGTCTGGAAAGCCTGGCGCTACTCGAGTGGCAAGAACTGGGGCGTCAAAACGGGCACGGGTGCGACGGGCTGGGCCAGTAACGAGGGCGGCTGGGGCGACGTCGACCAGGAACAGGAAAATATCGCGTACCAGGGCAAGCTGAAGTGGGAGCCGCTCGATTTGCTGGGCATGTCGCATACTTTCGAGGCCGGTGTGGAACTGGACTATCAACGCAGCAGCTATGTGCGCCACACGCAGTATGAGCAATACCAGGCATCGCTCAATACCAACACTTGCAATATGCCGGGTGGCGCGGTGGACAGGCAATACTGCTCGCTGGCCACGCCCTGGAATGCGGCGTCGAACGTGCGCGGCCAGTACCTGGCGCAGCGCATTATTTACTACGCGGGCGCCTATGAGCTGAACAACAAGATGCGTGGCGCCTTCCTGCAGGACGACGTCAGGCTGGGCGATGTGCGCCTGCGCCTGGGCGTGCGCTACGACAGCGACGAGCTGTCGCCGAAGTCGAGCATCGCGCCGCGCCTGTCGGCCTTCTGGGATGTGGCGGGCAAGGGCACGACACTGATCGAGGCAGGCGCCAACCGCTACTATGGCCGCAATTTCTTTGATTTCTACGCCCATTCGAAACGCCTGGCGCTGCAGACGTCGCCGCAGACGCGCACCCTGTCGGGCGGCTTGCTGAAGGATTGGGCAGCGCCCGTGATGGCCGCCAACTGGGCCTGGTACAAGACGGGCGACATGAAGGTGCCGTACACGGATGAAAAAATGCTGGGCATCAGCCAGCAATGGGGTGGCGTGAAGTGGAGCGCCAAGCGCGTGCTGCGCGAAGGCCGCGACGAGATGGTGCAGCATTTGTTGTCGCCGGCTAATTTCTATTGGGATAACGTGGGCCGCACGGACAGCAAGGTCTGGACGTTTGCCGCCGAAACGGCGCGTCCCCTGCGTTGGGGCGATACGGCCACGCACGTGCAGTTCGGCTACGACCGCACGCGCATCCACTCGTCGCACGCCGATTACGCGGATAGCCTGAGCGATCTCGCGGGCGACTTGAAAGACTATATCTATTACCAGGGCAAGTTCATGCGCTGGGCGGATCGCCCGGCGAATAATTACAACCGTCCCTGGACGGCGCGCCTGTTGCTGTCGACGGATATCCCTGCATACCGCCTGAAAGTGGACAACTTCTTGCGCGTGCGGGGGCCGGAAACGGGCATGGCGACGACGGGTGAGTCCAAGCTGTTCGACGGCGAGGTGGCCACCGTCTTCAAGGATATTACGGTGGGCAAGTCGATCACCTGGGACATGCGCGTGCAGTATGCGCTGCCGAAGACGGGCCCGGGCGAGGGCTTTGTGAACCTGGGGATCGAGAACGTGAGCAACCGCAGCAATCCCCTGTTCCAGTCGACGACCGAGGTCGTGTATGAAAAAGGCCGCCAGTTTACGCTGGAACTCGGCTACCGTTTCTAATCAACTCTTCGGCAGGCGCATGAATATCGCATCCCACCTGAAAAAAACCACTTTCGCCGTGGCCGCCTTGCTGGCGGGCGGCGCCCTGTTACTCAGCCTCGATGGCCAGGCGCGCGAAGGTGCGCCATCCGCCGTTGAACCTTGCGCTGGCGCAAGCGGCTGGGACCTGGCCTGTCTGCGCCAGACGTATGCGAGGCCCATCGCCGGCTGGCCCCGGCCGCAGGTGGCCGACGGCGTCACGCCGCTGGAAATGGCCCCGGTCTCGGCCATGCCCGTGCCCGGGCCGTCCCTGGCGCCGGCCGTCGTGGCGCTGGGGCAGCGCCTGTTCAACGACCCGCGATTGTCGCGTTCGAATGCGGTGGCTTGCCTCAGCTGCCACAGTCCCGCGCACAGCTTTGCCGACAGCAAGCGCGTTTCCGTCGGGCACGAAGGGCGGCTGGGCCAGCGCAATACGCCGGGCTTGCTGGGCGTGGCGCAGATCAAGCCGCTGTTCTGGGATGGCCGCGCCAGCTCCCTCGAAGAGCAGGCGCTGGGGCCCTTGCAGCATGCCGACGAGATGGCCATGGACGTGCCGGCCCTGCCGGCCAAGCTGGCCGCGCTCGATGATTACACGGCGCAGTTCGATGCTGCTTTCGGCAAGAAAGATGGCGTGACCCTGCCGCACATCCTGACGGCGCTGGCCGACTACCAGCGCACCTTGCTGCCGCCCGTCACGCGTTTCGACACTTTCCTGGAAGGCGAGCGCACGGCCCTGAACGACCGCGAGCTGCTGGGCCTGCATCTGTTCCGCACCAAGGCGCGCTGCATGACGTGCCACAGCGGTGCCTTGCTGACGGACCTGCAATTCCATAACCTGGGGCTGACGTATTACGGACGCAAGAAATATGAAGACCTGGGCCGCTATCTGGTGACGGGCAAAGATGGGGATGTGGGCAAGTTCCGCACGCCGGGCTTGCGCGGCGTGGCGCAATCGGGGCCGTGGATGCACAACGGCCTGTTTCCGCAGATGGTGGGCTTGCTGAACATGTATAACGCGGGCATGTCGCGCCCCGTGCCACACAACGCACAGCAGGCGGCCGATCCGAAGTTTCCCGTCACCTCGCCCCTGCTACGACCGCTGCAGCTGACATCGGACGAAATCATCGCCTTGAAGTCCTTCCTGGAAGTGCTGTAGGCGCGGCGCGTCATGCACGTCCGCGATCATCTGTCACTTCCTGTTTTACCCTCTGGCGCGGTCATGTCGCCACAGCACGTCGCTGCCGCCGGCAAAGCGGTTCAGCACACGCGACAGCACGAACAGCAGATCCGACAGGCGGTTCACGTACTGGCGCGGATGCTCGTGGATGGTTTCCGCATTGGCCAGCGCGACGATGCTGCGCTCGGCGCGGCGGCACACGGTACGGCATACATGCGCCAGCGAGGCGGCGCGCGAACCGGCCGGCAGGATGAATTCACTCAAGGCGGGCAAGTCCGCATTGTATTTCGCCAGTAAATCATCGAGGCGCAGCACGTGCTCTTCCTTGATCAGCTGGTAGCCGGGGATGCAGATTTCCCCGCCCAGGTCGAACAGATCGTGCTGGATGGCCACCAGTTCGTCGCGCAAGGCGTCGGGCATGGCTTCGCATAGCAGCAAGCCGATATGGGAATTGAGTTCGTCCACGTCGCCCATGGCGTGGATGCGGGCGCTGTCCTTGCTGGTGCGGCTGCCGTCGCCCAGGCCGGTGCTGCCATTGTCGCCCGTGCGCGTGGCGATTTTCGAGAGTCGGTTGCCCATGATGCTGATCCTGTCAATGAAGAATGGGGGCAGCATACGACACTGCGCGCCGCCTGGCTGCGGATTTGGCTTCGAAATGGACAAAAAAAGCGCTGCGCGCCACTTTTGTGCTTACAATCGTTGCACGCCCATGCCCTTTCCCCCCATCTTATGCTCAATGCTGCCCCTGAACCTGGATTGACCGCCGCGCGCCAGCAAGCCGTCGTCGCGGCCCTGCTGGCCGTGCTACCGGCCCGCTGCGTGCTGTCCGACGCCGAAGATACGCGCCCGTACGAATGCGACGGCCTGGCCGCCTACCGCCAGTTGCCGATGGTGGTCACCCTGCCCGATACGGAGGAACAGGTCATCGCCATTCTCGGTGTCTGCCGGGAACTGAAGGTGCCGATCGTGCCGCGCGGCGCCGGCACGGGCTTGTCGGGTGGCGCCTTGCCGATCGCCGACGGCGTGGTGCTGTCGACGGCGCGTTTGAACCGCATCGTGCGCCTCGATGCGTATGCGCGCATCGCCGTGGTGCAGCCGGGCGTGCGCAACCTGGCCATTTCCGAAGCGGCGGCGCCACACGCGCTGTATTACGCGCCCGATCCCTCCTCGCAGATCGCCTGCAGCATCGGCGGCAACGTGGCGGAAAACTCGGGTGGCGTGCATTGCCTGAAATACGGTTTGACCGTGCACAATGTGCTGCGCGTGCGCATCGTCACCATCGATGGCGACGTGCTGGAACTGGGCGGCGAATGCCTCGACTCTCCGGGCCTCGACCTGCTGGCCGTTTTCATCGGCTCCGAAGGCATGCTGGGCATCGTCACGGAGGTGACCGTGAAACTGATCCCGAAACCGGCCACGGCCAGGGTCATCATGGCGTCCTTTGACGACGTCGTCACGGGCGGCAACGCCGTGGCCAACGTGATTGCCGCCGGCATCATCCCGGCCGGGCTGGAAATGATGGACCAGACCTCCTCGCGCATGGTCGAACCGTTCGTCAAGGCCGGCTACGACATCGATGCAGCCGCCATTTTGCTGTGCGAAGCGGACGGCACGCACGAGGAAGTGGAAGAGGAAATCGCCCGCATGACGGCGGTGCTGGAAGGGGCGGGCGCCAGCGCCATCGCCGTCTCGCAGTCGGAAGCGGAGCGCATGAAGTTCTGGTCCGGCCGCAAGAATGCGTTTCCCGCCGCCGGGCGCATCTCGCCCGATTACTACTGCATGGACGGCACCATTCCGAGAAAAAAACTGGCGCAAGTCCTGACGGGCATCGCCGGCATGGAAACGACGCATGGCTTGCGCTGCGCGAATGTGTTCCACGCGGGCGACGGCAATCTGCACCCGCTGATCCTGTTCGACGCCAACAAACCCGGTGAGTTCGAGCGCGCCGAAGCGTTTGGCGCGGACATCCTGGCGCTGTGCGTGGCCGTCGGCGGCACCATCACGGGCGAGCATGGCGTGGGCATGGAAAAGATCAATTCCATGTGCGTGCAGTTTACGCGCGCCGAACTCGATGCGTTCTTTGCCGTCAAGCGCGCCTTCGACCCGCATACCCTGCTGAACCCGGACAAGGCGATCCCCACCTTGAACCGCTGCGCCGAATTCGGCAAGATGCATGTGACGGCAGGGCGCCTGCCATTCGCCAACCTGCCCCGTTTTTAATTTGCCGGAGACTCCTTTGCAAGCGATAGTGGAACAATTCAGGCAGGCCATCCTGGCGGCCAGCGCGGCGGGCAAACCCTTGCGCCTGCGCGGCGGCGGCACGAAAGACTGGTATGGCCAGCAGCTCGAAGGCGAGGTGCTCGACACGCGCGCGTATGCGGGCATCATCGACTATGAACCGACGGAGCTGGTGATCACGGCCCGCTGCGGCACGCCGCTGGCGGACATCGAGGCGGCGCTGGCCGCGCGCAACCAGATGCTGGCCTTCGAGCCGCCGCACTTCGGTCCTGGCGCCACCGTGGGCGGCGTCGTCGCCAGCGCGCTGTCCGGCCCGCGCCGCGCCAGCGCGGGCGCGCTGCGTGATTTCGTGCTGGGCGCCGTGCTGATGGACGGTCATGGTGAACGCCTGGCTTTCGGCGGGCAAGTCATGAAAAACGTGGCCGGCTACGATGTTTCGCGCCTGCTGGCGGGGTCCATGGGCACGCTGGGCCTGATCCTGGAAGTGTCGCTGAAGGTGCTGCCCCTGCCGCTGCGCGAAGCGACGTTGCGCGTGGCGTGCGCGGAAATCGCCGCCTTGCGCTTGCTCAATGAATGGGCGGGCAAGCCGCTGCCGATATCGGCCAGCTGCTGGCACGACGGCGTGCTGACGCTGCGTCTGTCCGGCGCTGAAGCGGCCGTGTCGGCGGCGCTGCACACGCTGGGCGGCGAGCTGCTGGCAGCCGATGAGGCGGCCGCCTTCTGGCTGGCCGTGCGCGAACAGACGCACGCTTTCTTTGCGGGCGCGGGCAGCTTGTGGCGCTTGTCGCTGCCGCCGCACGCCAGCGCCGTGATTGTAAAAGGGCGCCAGCTGATCGAGTGGGGCGGCGCGCAGCGCTGGCTGAAGCTCGATGGCGACGCCGATGTGCAAGGCGCCCAGGAAATCCGCCAGGCGGTGGCTGCCGCTGGCGGTCACGCCACCCTGTTCCGCGGCGGCGACAAGACGGTGGGCGTGTTCCACCCGCTGGCGCCCGCCATCGCCACCATCCACCAGCGCCTGCGGCAGGCTTTCGACCCTGCCGGCATCTTCAACCCGCACAGAATGTATTGAGCGCGCATGCAAACCAATCTCGCCGATTTCATCAAGAATACGCCGGCAGGCGACGAAGCCGAAGCCATCTTGCGCGCCTGCGTGCATTGCGGCTTTTGCACGGCCACCTGTCCCACCTACCAGCTGCTGGGCGACGAGCTCGATGGCCCGCGCGGACGCATCTACCTGATCAAGCAAGTGCTCGAAGGCGCGCCCGTCACGGCCAAGACGCAGACGCACCTGGACCGCTGTCTGACCTGCCGCAACTGCGAGTCGACCTGTCCCTCGGGGGTGCAGTACGGGCGCCTGGTCGACATCGGCCGCAACGTCGTCGAACAGCGCGTGCAGCGCCCCTTGCGCGAACGCGCCTTGCGCTTCGCCCTGAAGGAAGCCTTGCCGCGCCGCTGGCTGTTTACGCCCGTGTACAAGGCGGGGCAGGCGCTGCGGCCCTTGCTGTCAAAAGGCTTGCAGGATAAATTGCGCCCGGGCGCCGCCGCCGGTGCATGGCCCGCGCGCCAGCACGCGCGCAGCATGCTGCTGCTCGACGGCTGCGTGCAGCCGGCCATGTCGCCCAACATCAACGCGGCCACGGCGCGCGTGCTCGATGCGCTGGGCGTGCAATTGATCGTCGCGCCGAAGGCCGGTTGCTGCGGCGCGCTGCGCCATCACCTGAACGACCAGGAAGCGGCGCTGGACGACATGCGCCGCAATATCGACGCCTGGTGGCCGTATGTCGACAGTGCCGAAGCCATCGTCATGACGGCGTCCGGCTGCGGCGCAACGGTGAAGGAATACGGCCATTTGCTGGCGCACGACGCGCAGTATGCGGAGAAGGCGCGCCGCATCGCCGCACTGACGCGCGATTTGTCCGAGGTCATGCCGGCGTTTGAAAACGAGCTGGTGGCGCAGCTGAAAGGGCGCATCGGCAAAAAAGTCGCGTATCACCCGCCGTGCACCCTGCAGCACGGCCAGCAAATCCGCGGCAAGGTGGAGCAGGTGCTGCGCGCCGTCGGCGTCGACGTGCGCCTGTGCGCCGACAGCCATTTGTGCTGCGGTTCGGCGGGCACGTATTCGATCCTGCAACCGGCCCTGTCGCAGCAGCTGCGCGATAACAAGGTGGCAAACCTGGAAGCGTGCGAGCCCGATGAAATTGTGTCGGCCAATATCGGCTGCCTGAGCCACCTGCAGTCGGGCACCGAGACGCCCGTGCGGCACTGGATCGAGTTGATCGACTCCGCTTTGTCCAAGGTCAAATAGACACTTCGCTATATTGCGCAGTTTTCCATTGCGGCGCCGGGATGAAATTGTTCGCCCACTCCAGCACGGCGTCGGCCGGCATGGGGCGGGCGATGCCGTAGCCTTGCGCCAGGTCGCAGCCCAGCTGGATCAGGCGCGCGCCATGTTCGACGCTTTCCACGCCTTCGGCAATCACCGTCAAGCTGAATGAACGGGCCAGGCCGATGACGGCGCGCACCAGGTGCAGGTCGTCGCGGTCGTTGAGCATGTTGCGCACGAAGCTTTGGTCGATCTTGACGATGTTCGCCGGCAGGCGCTTCAAATACGACATCGACGAGTAGCCGGTGCCGAAATCGTCGAGCGCGAACGTGATGCCCAGCGCCTGGCAGGCGCGGATGATGCGGCGCACGTCCTCGATGTCGTGCAGGGCCGACGATTCGAGGATTTCCAGTTCCAGCATGCTGGCGCACACGCCGGGAAATTCGCCGAGGATGGTTTCCAGGCGCGAGACGAAATCGGGTCGCTGGAAGTGGCGCGCCGCGATATTCACGCTGACCACCCAGTGCTTGCCGGCCGCACTCCAGCGCTGCAGCTGCCACAGGGCCTGGCGTAGCACCCATTCGCCGATGTCGATGATCAGGTCCGTCTGCTCTACCAGCGGCAGGAATTGCGCCGGTGCCAGCACGCCGCGGCGTGCATGCTGCCAGCGCAGCAGCGCTTCCATGCCCACCACCGTGCCGGCGCGCATGTTGACCTTGGGCTGGTAGTACAGCCGCAGTTCGCCGTTGATCAGGGCCTGGCGCACTTCCGTGCGCTGGTTGTGGTGGGTGCGCACTTCTTCATCGAGGTTGGTATCGAAGAAGTGGTACTGGTTGCGCCCCGTCAATTTCGCCTGGTAGACGGCGTGGTCGGCGTGGCGCAGCAGGCTTTCCGTATTCAAGTCCTTGCCCGCATAGACGGCGATGCCGGCGCTGGCCGTCATGTGCAGCGCCTGCTGGTCGCACTGGTAGGGGCGGCTCAGTTCCTGCATCAATTGCGTGACGTTCTGTTCGATGCTGGCGATATTCACCTGGCCGCACAGCAGCATGACGAATTCATCGCCGCCCAGGCGCGCCGCGTAGTGGACCTGGCCCGTAAAACTGTGCAGGCGGCCCGCCACCTGCTTGAGGATTTCATCGCCCGCTTCGGCGCCGTAGCGGTCGTTGATGACCTGGAAGTGGTCGAGGTCGAACAGGCAGACGGCCAGCAGGCGCTGGCGTTCGCGCGCCAGGAACAGTTCCTGTTCGAAGCGGGCGGCCAGCGCGGCACGGTTGGGCAAACCCGTCAGTACATCATTGTAGTTTTGCCAGGACAGTTTTTGCAGCGCCTGCTGCATGTGCACGGTTTCGTTCAGCTGCTCGCCCAGCTGGCGCTGGCTGGTCTTCAGCGAGGAAAACAGTTCTTCGACATCGCCGGCCATGCTGTTGAACGAGTGCGATACGGCTTGCGCTTCGGGCGTGGCGCCAGCCGCCAGGCGCACGGCGAAGTCGCCTTCGCGGAAGCGGTCGGTCGCTTGCACCAGCCGCGCCAGCAAGCGCCGGTGCGTGGCCAGGATCAAGCCCAGCAAGAGGAAGACCAATACGATATTGATGGTGCTGAGGACGGCCTGTTCGCGCACCCTCTGCCATACCTGCGCCAGGGGCAGGCCGGGCGTGTAGTGCAGGGCGAGGATGCCGTCGCCGCCGTCCGGCAGCGCCACCGTCAGGCGGCTGCGGATGGCCGTGATGCCGGCCAGGCGCGCGAACCACGCGGGCACCGTGACCGCCACGCTGTCGCCCAGCGGTTTGTCGGCCAGCACTTCGACATGCGCGTCAGCCGTGTCCCAGCGCGCGGAAACGAGGCTGCGGTTCAGCGGCAGGGCGCCGCGCAGCACCTGGCGCACGCTGTCGTGCATCGCGTGACCGTCCGTGTGTACGCTCAGCGGCAGCACGCTATTGGCCAGGAACAGGTCGAGTTGCCGGGCATCGCTCTGGTAGCGCGCCTTTGCCAGCGCCGTTTCCGTACCGAGCAGGGCGTGATAGCGAACGGCGGAAACGGCGAGTATCAGGAAGAAAATAGGAATGAAGAGACGGGAATAAATGCCCATCCGCATCCATGAAGATATGAATTTCCCAAAGACTGGCATCGTTTTTTGATCGATATCTGCGAATAATTATGTCAACATTATCACCGAAATTTGCTATTGGAAACACAATATTAATATCAAGCATGAAATAAATACGGATAGCTTGATTTCAATGTTTGTTGTTTTAAATCAAAGCGTCGCGTGCTATTCCTGTAGTAATTGCCGAATGTCGTCCGCCAGGCTGGCCGGTTTGCTGGCCGTCGCGTAGCGGCGAAATACGCTGCCATCCTTGCGCACCAAAAACTTGGTGAAATTCCATTTGATCGCTTGCGTGCCCAATATGCCGGGCGCCGCCTGTTTTAATTGCGCAAACAGGGGATGGGTCTGCGGACCATTTACGTCGATCTTGGCAAACAGGGGAAAGGTGACGCCGAAGTGTTTCTCGCAAAAAGCGCCGATCTCCGCATTCGAGCCCGGTTCCTGCTGGCGGAATTGGTTGCAGGGAAAGCCCAGCACGACCAGACCCTGCTCGTGAAATTCGCGGTACAGCGCTTCCAGGCCCTGGTATTGCGGCGTGAAGCCGCAGGCGCTGGCCGTATTGACGATCAGCAGCACCTTGCCCTTGTAGCGCGCCAGGTCGACCGGCGTGCCGTCCAGCGCCTCGGCCTGGAAAGCGTGGATGCTGCTCATGTCAGAGCAGTCCCAGTTTGGTGGTGCCCGTTTGCGGGGCCGGTTCTGGCGCCGTTGCGCCCTTGAGCTTGATCGTCAGGCGCAGGTCATTGACGGAATCGGCATTGCGCAGCGCGTCTTCATAGCTGATGGCGCCCCCTTCGTGCAGGTCGAACAGGGCCTGGTCGAACGTCTGCATGCCATGCTCGCGCGATTTTTTCATCAGCTCCTTGATCTCGTGCACCTGGCCCTTGAAGATCAGATCGCTCATCAGCGGCGAATTGAGCAGGATTTCCAGCGCCGCCTTGCGTCCGCCGCCGTCCTTGTTGGGGATCAGCCGCTGCGAAATCATGCCCTTCAAATTGAGCGACAGATCCATCAGCAGCTGCTGGCGCCGCTCTTCGGGGAAGAAATTGATGATGCGGTCCAGCGCCTGGTTGGCGTTGTTTGCGTGCAGGGTCGCCAGGCACAGATGGCCCGTCTCGGCGAATGCGATGGCGTGGTCCATGGTCTCGCGGTCGCGGATTTCGCCGATCTGGATCACGTCAGGCGCCTGGCGCAGGGTGTTTTTCAGGGCCGTGGCCCAGTCGTCCGTATCGACGCCCACCTCGCGCTGGGTGACGATGCAGTTGCCGTGCGGATGGATGAATTCCACGGGGTCTTCGATGGTGATGATGTGGCCGTGGCTGTGCGCGTTGCGGTGGCCCACCATGGCCGCCAAGGTGGTCGACTTGCCGCAACCCGTGGCGCCCACCATGATGACGAGGCCCCGCTTGCTCATCACGATGTCTTGCAGAATGGCGGGCAGGCCCAATCCATCCAGCGTGGGGATGGCGGTATTGATCAAGCGCAAGACCATGCCTGCCTGACCCATCTGCACGAAGGCGGACACGCGGAAACGCCCGAGGCCGTCCGGGCTGATGGCGAAATTGGCTTCGCGGCTGGACGCGAATTCGGCCGCCTGGCGTTCGTTCATGACGGCGCGCACGTAGCCGGCCGCCTGTTGCGCATCGAGCGCGGCGCCCGCCAGCGGCGTCAGCTTGCCGTCGAGCTTGATGGCGGCAGGAAAACCGGCCGTGATGAACAGGTCGGAGCCGCCCCGTGCGCGCATCTGCGCCAGCAGCGCGTGCATGGCGCCATAGTATTCGTGCGTCGTCTGCATGGGCTTATCCGGGGAAGTTTTCAGGCGATTTGGCGGCCGCGCGGGCCGCTTCGGCCGAGATCGTGCCGCGCCGCACCAGGTCGCTCAAGCACTGGTCCAGGGTCTGCATGCCCACGTTGCTGCCCGTCTGGATGGCCGAATACATTTGCGCCACTTTCGCTTCGCGGATCAGGTTGCGCACGGCGGGCGTGGCCAGCATGATTTCATGCGCGGCCACGCGGCCCGCGCCGTCCTTGGTTTTCAGCAAGTTCTGCGAAATAACGGCTTGCAGGGATTCGGACAGCATGGCGCGCACCATTTCCTTTTCCTCGGCGGGGAAGACGTCGATGATGCGGTCGATCGACTTCGCCGCCGATGAGGTGTGCAGGGTGCCGAACACCAGGTGGCCCGTTTCGGCCGCCGTCAGTGCCAGGCGGATGGTTTCCAGGTCGCGCAATTCGCCCACCAGTATCACGTCCGGGTCTTCGCGCAGGGCCGAGCGCAGCGCGTTGCTGAACGAATGCGTATGCGATCCCACCTCGCGCTGGTTGATCAGGCATTTTTTTGGCTCATGCACGAATTCGATCGGGTCTTCGATGGTCAGAATATGGTGGTTCAGGCGTTCGTTGACGTGGTTCACCATGGCCGCCAAGGTGGTCGACTTGCCGGAGCCGGTCGGACCCGTGACGAGCACGAGGCCGCGCGGACGCATGGCCAGCTCGCCGAAGATGCGCGGGGCGTTGAGTTCTTCCAGGCTCAGCACTTTTGAGGGAATCGTGCGCAGCACGGCCGAAGCGCCCCGTTCCTGGTTGTAGGCATTGACGCGGAAGCGCGCCAGGCCGGGAATCTCGAACGAGAAATCGCATTCCAGCGCTTCTTCATAGGCTTTGCGCTGGCTGTCGTTCATGATGTCGTAGATCATGCTGTGCACATCCTTGTGCTCGAGCGGCGCCACGTTCAGGCGGCGCACGTCGCCATGGACGCGTATCATCGGCGGCAGGCCGGAAGACAGGTGCAGGTCGGAAGCCTTGTTGCTGACGGAGAAAGCGAGTAATTCGGAGATGTCCATTTATAATCCCTGTGCCTGCATTGATGGGCTGGCGCACTGTGCCGCCGCCCCTATACACTAGAAAATGATTATGTCCACAATCGAACAGAACTTGCAAGCCGTGCGCGACAGTATTGCGCAGGCCGCCGCTGACGCGCAGCGTGCGCCGGCCGAGGTGACCCTGCTGGCCGTGTCAAAAACCTTCGGCGCGGGCGCCGTGCTGGCCGCCATGCGCGCGGGCCAGGTGGCGTTTGGCGAAAATTATCTGCAGGAAGCGCTCGACAAGATCGCCTTGGTGAAGGAGGCCGCACCGCAGCACGTCCCGGCATGGCACTTTATCGGCCCCATCCAGAGCAACAAGACGCGCCCCATCGCCGAACACTTCGATTGGGTGCACACGGTGGAGCGGGAAAAGATCGCCGTGCGCCTGTCCGAGCAGCGCCCGGCCGGCTTGCCGGACCTGAATATCTGCCTGCAAGTCAATATCAGCGGCGAAGCGAGCAAGAGCGGCGTGACGCCGGCTGACTTGCCGGCGCTGGCGCGCGCCGTGGCGCAATTGCCCCGCTTGCGCTTGCGCGGCCTGATGGCGATTCCCGAGCCGGAAACGGATGTCAACCTTCAGCGCGCTGCCTTTGCGCAATTGCGCGTGCTGTACCAGCAATTGAAGGCCGACGGGCTGGCGCTCGACACCCTGTCGATGGGCATGTCGGCCGACTTGCGTGCCGCCGTGCTGGAAGGCGCCACCATCGTACGCGTGGGCAGTGCCATCTTCGGTTCCCGTAATTACTCTCACTGATTGAATGAAAGAATCACCATGACGACAGAATTGAACATCGCCTTCGTGGGCGGCGGCAATATGGCCGCCGCCCTGATCGCCGGCCTGGCAGGCAAACTGACCCTGGGCGGCAACATCCACGTGATCGACCCGCATGCGCCCGCGCTGGAAAAATTGCAGGCGCAATTCGGCGTCACCACGGCGACTGCCGCCGGTGAAGCGCTGCGCGGCGTGGACGTGATCGTGCTGGCCGTCAAACCGCAAAGCATGCGCGAAGTGGCGGCGCAATTGCTGCCCTTCCTTGACGGGGAACGGGCGCCATTGATCCTGTCGATCGCGGCCGGCATCCGCGCGCAAGACCTGTCGCGCTGGCTCGGTGATTACCCTGCCATCGTGCGCTGCATGCCGAACACGCCGGCCCTGATCGGCATGGGCATCACGGGCATGGTGGCCAGCAGCGGCGTCAGCGACGAACAGAAAAAGACGGCGGACGCCATCCTGCGCGCCGTCGGCCAGACCGTCTGGCTCGACGACGAAGCGAAGATCGACCCCGTCACGGCCGTGTCGGGCAGCGGCCCCGCCTACGTGTTCTACTTTATCGAAGCGATGCAGCAGGCGGCTGCCGAACTGGGCTTGACGCCGGAGCAGGGCACGCAGCTGGCCATTGCCACCTTTACGGGCGCGGCGCAGCTGGCGGCGAACTCCAGCGAAGCCGTGTCGCTGCTGCGCGAGCGCGTCACGTCGAAGGGCGGCACGACGTATGCGGCACTCACCAGCATGGAAGAGAGCGGTGTGAAGGCGGCCATCGTCAAGGGCATCAAGGCGGCCGCGCAGCGCGGGCGCGAGATGGGGGACGAGCTGTCTCAGTAATCAGATCACCTTGACGGCGCGGCCGATGTATAAAATCGGCCCCGTCGGCCGGCCCGTGGGCGAACCCGTAGCCGGTTCCAGCGTGATTTCAAACAGTTGCTCCGGCTGCAGCGGCGGCAGCTTGTCCAACGTCAGCTTGAGGCTTTGCCCCGGCTTGACCAGGCCCAGCGAGACAGGCGCGCCCCAATCCTTGCCCTTGGTCCAGAATTGCAGGGCTTTTTGCTGCGGCACATTTGTTGCTCCCAGCGGTATCAGGCGCAGGTCGCGGTTCTTGCCGCCGCGTCCGCCCGCCTGCACGATCCAGCCCGGCGACTTATCCTGTGGCGCCACCAGCACGACCAGATAGCCGGGTCCGGCTGGCGCCTGCAGTTGCATGGTGACCAGCACGGCCAGCGCGGCTGTGGCCGCCAGGCCGCCGCCGGCCAGCACTCGCCAGAAGGCCAGGCTGTTCCACCACGCCTGCCAGCCGCCCGCCTGCCGCACGGTGTTCGGCGTGAACAGGCTGGCGCTGATGCGCGGCCACAGTTGCGCGGACGGCGTTTCGGGCGCCGCCAGGGTCGTCAAGGGCAGCAAGCGCTGTTCCCAGGCAGCAACGGCATCGCGCAAGGCGGCGTTGCGCGGCAAGCGCTGTTCCACTTCCGCGCGCTCGGCCAGCGCCAATGTGCCCAGCACATACTCGCTGGCCAGCCTTTGCAGTTCTTCGTCGTTGTCGATCATCCCATGCACTCCCGCAAGGCGGCCAGGCCCCGCTTGACCCAGGCCTTGACGGTTCCCAGCGGCGCTTGCAGGCGCTGCGCGATTTCGCTGTGGGTACAGCCATCGACGTAGGCGTACAGGATGCTGTTGCGCTTGGGTTCGTCCAGGTGGCCCAGGCAATCGTGCAGTTTGCCCATGTTCGCCTGCAGCGCATAGGCGTCGCCGGCGTCATCGCCTTGGCGTTGGTGCAGCAGGGTTTCCACGGTATCCTCGTCGGCCGATACTTCATGGGCGCGGGCGCGCGCCACGTTCAGTGCCTGGTGCCGCACCACCACATAGATCCAGCCCTTGCCGCTGCCGCGCGTGGCGTCGAAGCTGCCGGCGCGGCGCCAGATATTCAGGAAGGCGTCGTGCAGCACGTCTTCGGCCAGGGCCCGCTGGCGCACGATGCGCAGGGCCACGCCCAGCAGGTAGCGGCTTTCCTGCTGGTACAGGCCGTGCAATGCCTGCTGCTCGCCCCTGGCGCAGGCGCGCAGGGCGGCATCGTAGTCGAACGGAGTGGCTGGGGCTGGCAAGGTGGGCGCAATCGTTTGAAGTTGACGGTTAGCAAGTTTTCAATGCCGAGTATAGGCCAGAAACCAGCTTGCCAGCCGTCGCTTGAAAGGATTTATGCCGATTTCCAAAAAATGTAATCGGCCTGGTAGGGCACCCATTGCTTGGCGCCGACGGACTCCATGCCGCAGGGGCTGCTTGGCGCCACGCCGCCGCTGGTGGCCACGCGCTGGATGTAGCTGACGCCCTGCATGGCGCCGCTGCCCATGGCCGGGTTGGCTTTTACCAGTTGATACGGAATATTGCCCGCGCCGGCCGGCGCCACGGCCACTTGCGTCGCCGTCACTTTCGAGCCGTCCAGGCTGGCCCAGGTGGCAGGCGGACCGACATACGTGCCCACTTGCATGCCGCTGCGGTCGTTCAAGGCCGCATCCGGGCCCACGAAGACCCATTCATGGCCCGGCATGTCTTTTTTTGCCTTGCATTCATAGGCGATCTTGCCCACGCCCACTGTCTGCATGGCGACTTGATGACCATCGGGCACTTTGACGGCGCTCGGCAATTGTTCCTGCGAGTAGCGCGCGCTCATGGGGGCGCAGGCGCTCAGCAGCAGGGCGGCGCCCAGTACAGTGAGTGCGGGGACGGAAACGGCATGGCGTGGGGCAGTGAAGGCAAGCATGGCAAACTCCTGGTAGTTGGCTCAACCGGTTGGTTGATGTCATTACTACGCAGGGGATCGCCATTTGGATGCAGCCAGGAAAAAATATTTTAGAACGCCTATCAAAACCTACTGCGCGTCGTAATTTGCGGCCTGCGATGCTCACTGTACCTTCGTACAGTTGCGCTTCTCGACCACAACTTCCTTCCGCTCGCTACGGTTTTGTTAGGCGTTGTTAGTTAGTCTGGTGTTTCTTTCTTGCTGAAACGCTGCGCCAGCGCCAGCACGACGGGCAGGGCGGTGGTGGCGTGCTTGAGCAGCGCGCCGCTGGCCCGCAGCAGGGGCAGGAAGCGGCGCGGGCGCACCAGCAGCAGGCCCAGCACGCCGCCTCCTATCATCAGGGGAACCTTGAAACGCGTGGCCAGGGTGTGGCGCAGATTGCCGCCCGTCAAAGGTTCCAGCAACTGGCGCGTCTGCACGCCCAGGGCCAGGCGCTGCAGCGCGCATTCGGCCAGCAGCGCGTCGCGCCGCTGCGCCAGGCTGGCGGCCGTGTGCACATGCGATAACTTGGTGGGATGCGTGGTCATGGCCGCTCCGATTCCCGGCGCGCCAGCAATTGCAGCTCGTCCAGGTCTTTGTTCAGTTCGGAAAGTGTGAAGGACAGCAGTTTCGGCTTGCTGCGGAAACTGGCGCGCACACCGAGCAGGGTGGCGAGGGCGGCAGCGATGAAGGTGGCGGCCGTGATGGCGATGGCGGCGATGCGGTGCGTGTCCCAAAATAACACGATGACGAGGAAGACCAGCAGCACCAGGCCGACAAACAGGCACAGCAGCGCCAGCATGGCCAGCGCCAGATAGGACAGGAAGCGCAGCGACTCTTCTTCCATTTCCACGGCCGCCAGGGCCAGACGGGTCTGGACGATGGCGGCGAGAGTCGCTGCGACTTGGGCGACATGGTGCACGATAGCCATATGCTGCCTTTCGCGTCAGGAGACGGCCTGCGCCGTCGGTACTGCGTCGTTACGATCTAGCGGCGTGACGAGGAAAGCAGCAGGCCGAACAGCACGCCGACGACGGCGCCCGCGCCGACAGCTTTCCATGGATTGTCCTGCACGTATTCATCGGTGGCCTTGGCCGCCTTCTTGGTACGTTCGAGCAAGTCTTCTTCCAGCTTGATCAAGTCTTTCTTGGCCGTTTCCAGGGTGGCGATGAACTTGTCCTTGACGGCTTTGACATTCTCTCCCGTCTGATCCTTGGCGCCATCGAGCCAGCCTTCCGCTTCATTGATGACGGTTTTCAGGTCGCCGACCAGTTTGTCGCGCGCCTTGTCGGCGTCGGCGAGGATGCTGTCGCTGCTGGATTTTCCGGTATGTATCGAGCTCATGTATTACCTCATGGAAGTGAAACTGCACAGTGAAATACCAGTGTAGGCAACAGCGGACAGGCTAGTCTTGCGCCGCCTCAAGAGCTGCGGCGACGCAAGGATCATTGATTAACGGAAAGCAAAGTCCAGCACCACGCCCGCAAACACCGCTGCTCCTAGCCAGTTATTATGCCGGAACGCGGCAAAACACGGCATACGCTCGCGTGCGCGGATCAGGGTGTAGTGGTAAATGGCGCAGCCGGCCGCCACCAGCAAGCCCGCCACATACCAGTAGCGCAAGCCCAGGTGCCAGCCGCAGACCAGCCACAGCAGCAGGAAAGCGGCATAGCACAGCATGATGATGGCCACGTCGTAGCGGCCAAAGGTGATGGCCGAGGTCTTGATGCCGATCTTTAAGTCGTCGTCGCGGTCGACCATCGCGTATTCCGTATCGTAGGCCACAGCCCAGAAGACATTGCCCAGCAACAGCAGCCAGGCGACGACGGGCACGCCATCCGTGATGGCGGCAAAGCCCATGGGGATGCCGAAGCCGAAGGCGATGCCCAGGTACGCTTGCGGAATCGCAAAGAAGCGCTTGAAGTAGGGATAGGTGCCGGCGATGATGACGGCCGCCACCGACAGTTGCTTGGTGAGCGCATTCAAGGGCAGGATCAGGCAGAAGGCCAGCACGGTCAGCACGCCGGCCACGGCCAGCGCTTCCTTGCCGCTGATGCGCCCGCTGGTGATGGGACGGTCCACCGTGCGCTTGACGAATTTGTCGATATCCTGGTCGGCGTAGTCGTTGATGGCGCAGCCAGCCGAGCGCATCAGGAAAGTGCCAAGAATGAAAATGAGCAGCAGCCGCCAGTCCGGCACGCCCTGCTGCGCCAGCCACAGCGCACACAGGGTAGGCCACAGCAGCAATACGGTACCGATAGGCTTGTCCAGCCGTATCAGGCGAAAATACAGCGCCAGCTTGTTCATGGAAGACTCGATCTTGTTGAAGAGAAAGGTCGATTATCGCAAATAGTATGCAAATGTACTATTTTGACGCCTGGCCGCTAGGCTGCGTTTTCGCACAAGGGGGTAATGCCGGGCAAGTCGCAGCTGGCGATGGCCGCGCACAAGGCATCGATGGCCGCCTTGCGCGTAAAACTCTTGCGCCACAACATCACCACCCGGCGCGATGGCACGGGGGCGGCGAAGGGCCGGTATTCGAGCATGCCCTCGGTGGCGTGCATATTGGCGACGGAGGCGCGCGGCAGCACCGTCAAGCCGATGCCGCTGGCCACCATGTGGCGGATGGTTTCCAGCGAGGAACCTTCAAACGTGCGCTGCATGCCGTTGCCGGGCGAGGAAAAACGCGCCATTTCGGGGCACACTTCCAGCACCTGGTCGCGGAAGCAGTGGCCATTGCCCAACAGCAGCATGGTTTCCGATTTCAAGTCTTGCGCGGCGATTTTTTCACGCGCGGTCCACGGATGCTGGCGCGGCATGGCAACGACGAACGGTTCGTCATACAGTTCCTGCATGGCCATGCCATGGTCGGGCAGGGGCAGGGCCATGATGGCCACGTCCAGTTCGCCCTGGCGCAGCAATTCGAGCAGGCGAACCGTGAAGTTTTCCTGCAAAATCAAAGGCATTTGCGGCACCTGGTCTATCATGGCCTTGACCAGGGGGGGCAGCAGGTAGGGGCCGATCGTGTAGATCACGCCCAGACGCAGGGGGCCGGCCAGCGGGTCCTTGTTTTGTTTGGCGAGTTCCTTGATGGCGGCCGTCTGTTCCAGCACGCGTTCGGCTTGCGCGATGATCTGCGCGCCCAGGGGCGTGACGGAGATTTCCGCACCGCCCCGTTCGAACAGGACCACGCCTAATTCGTCTTCGAGTTTCTTGATGGCCACTGACAGGGTGGGCTGGGCAACGAAGCAAGCTTCGGCGGCGTGGCCGAAGTGCTTCGCGCGCGCGACTGCAACGATATATTTCAGTTCAGTCAGTGTCATAGTTTGATTGAAACACAGGAAGTGCTTACTTGCAATGAATGAAAGGTGGCGCGCACCTGAAACTGTGGCGCCGATGGCGTATTGTAGCGGATCGCCCCCTATAATGCGGGGCCGGGCAGCGAAGACAGAGGGCTGCCCGCGCTGGCGGCGGCATGCAAGGCGACAGCCACGCCGGAGCGTGACCAACTTTAACCCAACAAGAGATATCCATGCCTGATTTTGAAAACAAACTGTGCGGCCGTGAGGAATTGCGCGCCCGCGCCGCAGCCTTGCCGAAACCGGTGGTGGTGACGAATGGCGTGTTCGACATTCTGCACCGCGGCCACGTGACGTACCTGGCGCAGGCGCGCGCGCTGGGCGCCTCGCTGGTGGTGGCCGTGAATACCGATGCATCGGTAAAACGCCTGGGCAAGGGCGACGACCGTCCCCTGAACAGCTGCGAAGACCGCATGGCCGTGCTGGCTGCGCTGGAAGCGGTGAGCCTGGTGGTGCCATTTTCGGAAGACAGCGCCCTGGAAGTGGTGCAGGAAATCGAACCGGAAATCTATGCCAAGGGCGGTGACTATGACATGGCGGCCATCCCCGAAGGCAAGGCCGTGCTGGCGTATGGCGGCCAGGCCGTGGCCATCGATTTCGCGCACGACCGCTCGACCACCAAGCTGCTGACGAAAGTGCGCACGCAGCAGGGCTGAGGAACGCCGTCAATGTTTCCATACAGATAAAAAGACGTTACTATGAGAACTGCCAGGGTTGCGACCTCATTGCGTCAGCCCCAGCACCCGTTACACCGCCTGATAGGCATTGCTAGTCATAGAAAATACATGGATCTTAAAACTTCTGGGGATTGGGCTGTGCCCTCCGGCGTTTGGTACGTCGACGACGATGGCGCGTGGAGCATGCAGCGCAGCGCGGACGGCCAGAACGTCTCGCCCCTGCTGAGCCAGGCCGATATCGGCAAGCTGATGCACGCGCGGCGCCTGCCGGCTGCCGCTGGCGCGCCCGTGCGGCTGTTTCCGCCTGAGTTCTCGTTCGATCCCGCCTCGGGCGCGGCCTTGCAGGTGCCGCCCGACACTTCAATTACCCCGCCGTGGGTGCCGCCCTACGGCGCACAGCCCGTCAGCGACGTGCCACCGGCTGGCGCGGCCGGCTTGCGCCAGGCCAGCGTGCCCCTGAAGCTGGCGGACCAGCGCGTGCGCGAAGAGCATGCGCAAGCCGATGCCTCGCTGCCCATGCCGCCGCCGGGTGAATACGAATTCTTTTCCGCCCAGTTTGGCACCAGCGCCGCGGCGCTGCTGGCGCTCGATCCGCGCAAGGCCGTCTTGCACGCCTGGCTGCCCGCCTCGCAACGCTGGCTGGCGCTGGACCCCGACCATGGCAGCCTGCTGGCCGAATCGGATCTGGTCCACGGTGCCTGGCGCGCCGAGCTGGTGCCGGAGTTCAACAGTGTGCTGGTCTTGCCGACCAGCCACGGCCTGGCCTGCATCCGTCCCGACGTGCCTTCGCTCACTTACGTGGTCGAGCATGTGGGCGGCGCGCCGTGTGTGGCCGCACCTGTCTGGTTCCAGAATCGTTTGTGGGCGCCCTTGCGCGACGACGATGGCCGCATCCGCTTCGTCAATCTTGACGCGCAACAAAAGCCGGGCAGCGACGTGCTGCTCGATGGCGTCGTGGACCTGGGTGCCGTCGGCGCGCCCGTGGCTTACAACCGCATGGCCGTGTGGCCTTGCGCCAACGGCCAGTTGCGCTTGCAGTTGCAGCCCGATGGCAACGTGGCCGCGTCGTTGACGTCTTGGCCGGAAGGGCTGGTGCCGCACTTCGAATTCGGCAGCCCTTACCTGTCGCGCGACGGTGGCCTGTGGCAACTGTGCTTTGAAAGCCGGCGCGGCACTTATGTCTATGTGAAACTGGGCGCCCAGGTCGAGAAGGCCGACGCGCTGGCGCCGCGCCTGTGTTCGGGCAGCTTCAATTACCGCTTCGCCACCAAGCTGAAAACGGCGCCGTGGGACGAGCCGGAACACGGCGACGATGGCGGCAAGAACCAGGCCGTCATGCCACTGCTCGAATCAGGCGGGGGCAACAGCGTCTTTGGCGTCAAGTTTGCCACCAGCGCCGGCCTGTCGAGCGTGCTGCGCTCGAACGAGCGCCTGGCGGCCCAGCTGGTGCAGGACGATGAATTGCGCGAAACCGTGTTTCATACCTTTGCCGTCAGCGAGCCGTGGCGCGTACGCCTGTTTGTCCATGAAGGCACGCTGTGGGCGTATCATCCGCTGCTGTCGCGCATCGATGGCTGGGCCTTGCAGGCATGAAGGCGCGCTTACTGAGCGTGGCCTGCGTCGCGTTGTTCAGCGCTGCCACAGCGCATGCGGCCGGCATCCAGCAAGCGTTTCTGGTGCAAAATTCGGGCTGGATGGAGCCGTTCTACACGGATGAACATTCGCAACTGAAAGCCCTGGTGGGCGCCGTGGCGCAGGCCGCCACGAGCCCGTCCGATAAAGTCTACACGCTGGCCTTCAGCCAGAGCAGCGGCAGCAATGTGTCGCCCGCACTGATCGGGCAGGGACAGGGCGGCGCCGGCGTGGCGGGCCAGCTAGCCAGTCTGGGCCTGGCGCGCAAGAGTGCCGGCGGCGCGCTGGCCGACACGGATTTCCAGGAAGCCGTGACCAAAACCATCACGGGGCCGTTCCAGTCCGCGTCCGGCATCGTGTGGATCTTTACGAATAACAAGAACAGCCCGAACAACGACAGCCAGACGGCCGAGCGCAACCGCGACTTTTATCGCTTGCTGCATCTGGAACCATCGATCACCAAGACCTTGGTGTTTCCGCTGCGCATGCCCGTGCAGGGCAAGCTGTACAGCGCCAAGGGTTTGATGGTGTATGCGCTCGCGTATGGCCAGCCGGCGTCCGAGGCGTTGACCCGCATCCTGGCGGAAGGGCGGTTGTCGCAAGTGCTGACGCGTCCGCCCGCGCGATTGAAACCGGTGGACCAGGATGCCGTGCGCATCGTGCCCCAGTCCGTCAAGAACAGCCCCAATGTGCACGCCAGCCTGGGCCGCGACGGGCGCACCATCGTGCTCGACGTCGATGCGGCGAACCTGGTGCCGCAAGTGGTGCTGCAGGCGTCCTTGCAAAACATGTTTTTCCCGTACGTCATCGACAGCGCCAGGGTGCACGCCAGCCTGGCGGGCCAGAACGCGCCGCTGCACGTTGCGCCAGATCAAATCCGCCAGCTGCAGCCGGGCGCCAGCCAGGCCGTGCAGGTACAGTTTGCGTTGCCGATGGCGCAGATTCCCTCGCCGTGGTCGGCGCAGGCGATCGCCGCCATGGGCAAGCAAGTGATGCTGCCGATGCAGGCGCAGGTGGGCCTGTCGGAACAGCGGCTGGCGCTGGCGCCCAGTTTTGGCAAGGATTTGCAGGAACTGTTCCCCGGCGACCCGATCTCGGACATGTTCACGCCGCCCGACAGCGTGCGCGCCTCGCAGGCAACGATACCGCTGCTGGTGCGCATCCAGTATCCGCTGCTGCCCGTGCTGGTACTACTGGGCGGCGTGCTGGCGCTCGTGCTGGGCTTGCTGGCGCTGGGCCTGGTCAGCACGCGTGCCACGCGCTACAAGGTGCTGGCCGACGGCGTGCAGCGGCAAGTGCTGTTAAAACCATTCAAGAGCGTGCAGATCCGCGACGATGACGGCCGCGACATTGGCGAACTCAAGCGGGGCCTGGGCAAGCCGGCCGTCGTGCGCGTGGCCGAAGGCCATACCTTGAGCCTGGCCTGATAACGATTTCCTTCTAAACTATTCAAATCCACCAGAGGCATACCATGGCGCAAGACACTCCCAAAGACAACGCAGGTTTTACCTTGCCAGCCCCGGTAGCGGCCCCGGCGTCGGCGCCACCGGCTGCCGATGCAGCGGGCGCATCAGCGTCCGCCACCACGGCCATCACCGAGCCTGCGCCCGCGTTGGACCCTTCCAGCACCACCGATACCTCGTCGCGTGACACCCTGGTCGGCGGCGTGGTGCTGTTGCTGCTGTTTATCGCTTTTTTCTTTGCCAAGAATGCCTATGCGAATGGCCTGGTGGCCAAGCGCGTGCCGCCGAACAAGGCCAATGCCTCGGGCTGGTGGCTGTTCATCTTCCTGGCCAGCCTGGCGACCGGTGTCGTGCTGGCCGCAGTGAACGCGCACAAATTCCTCGCGCCATTGTTCATGGGACCGCTGGTGCTGGTGGGCCTGGTTGCGTTACTGTTGACCTTTACATCGAGCCGCCGCTAAGCCGCACGCCGTCGTACGCATCATCGAAGGAATCACCATGGCAGAGAACCTGAACCAAACCATCCCCGGCGGCGCCAGCGAGCGCAAGCAGGACAAGATCATCGAACTGCGCCCGACCCTGTTCATCGGCATCGGCGGCACGGGCATGCAGGTGCTGATGCGCGTGCGCCGGCGCATCCTCAACACCCTGTGGGGCGGCGCGGGCAAGCGCACGCGCATCGAGGGCCTGGCCGATTTTCCCATCGCGCAATTCATCCATTTCGACCTCGACAATGGCGCCGTGATCGAAAGCGGCGAGTCGCAGGCGAAAGACTTGCAGTTCGACCAGGTGAAGTTCACGGACGATGACAAGGTGGTCGAATCGTTCGACATGGACAAGTACAGCCGCGATGAAGATTCTCTGGAGAAATATCCGCACATCAAGGAATGGCTGCCCTTGACGCCGCAGCGCATCCGCGAATTGCGTTTCGACATGAGCAGTGGCGCCGGCCAGATCCGTGCCGTGTCGCGCCTGTATTTCTTCGACAAGTACGCGAAGATCCGCGACAAGATCCGCTTGAAGCTGAAAGCGCTGAAGGCGGGCCTGTCGCACGAGCGCCAGCTGGCCGAACTGGGTTTGCGCATGGAAACGAACCGTTTCCGCATCGTCATCGTCGGTTCCGTGGCCGGTGGCACGGGTTCCGGTTCCTTCCTCGACATGGGCTTGCTGGCGCGCTGGCTGGCGCGCAGCGAAGTGGGCGCGGCCGACGTCGAGCTGATGCTGTTCTTGCCGACCGGCTACACCAAGGCCAACAAGGACCGGGTCGAGGCCAACGGTTACGCGGCGCTGATGGAGCTGGAATCGGCGATGATGGGCAACAAGGGCTACGTGGGCCGCTGGGATGCGTATGACCGTCCGGAACTGACGCGCGAGCCGTACAGCGAGGTCTACCTGATCGACTCGGGCAACCTGGCCCAGCAGCACACCAAGGATGTCAGCGACGTCTACCACATGGTGGCCGATTCGCTGTTCGAGGATTTCGCCTCGGCCGACTTCGCGCGCGCCAAGCGCTCGATCGCCGTCAACCAGGCGCAGCACAAGAACTCGCTGTACAACGCGCCCGTGCCGCAAGACCGCTTCGGCGACATGCGCCTGTATTTCTCGAAGCGCTTTTCCTCGTTCGGCATGGCCGTGCTCGATACGCGCCAGGAAGCGGCGCGCGATGAGCGGGCTCACCGCTGGGCCGGCGCCATGCTGCAAGCGTTCTTTGGCGTGGGCGGCACGGATGCGGGCGCCAACCGGGCCACGGATACGCAGCGCGACAATTTCCTCGCCGCCAATATGTTCCTGAAGGGCACGCCGTTCAGCGACTTCCCCGAGTTTTCCGACAAGAGCATCGAACTGAAGCGCTCCAGTGGCGACTTCATCGATTTCCGCGTCGTCGATGAATTGCTGGAAGACCGCCACGGCCACTTGCTGGCCGGCGTGGAAAACCGGGTCAATACGCGCATCAACGATATCCGCACGGGCTTTGACCGCAGCGAATGGCCGGCGCAGGTGCGCGACGCCATGAAGCACCTGGAACGCGACGCCGTGCGCGACCAGGATTCCACGGCCGACACGACGGAAGACCGCATCAGCAAGCGCCGCCGCGAAGTGCTGGAAGACGTCAAGAAAGTCGTGCGCGACCAGCTGTATGGCTATCTTGATAACAAAGAATTCGGCGGCCTCGAATACGTGCTGTCGCTGGTGGAACAGATCAAGGACCGCATCGAGGCGCCGGGCAGCGGCTTGACGGCGCAGATCGGCAACAATGCCGAGCGCTACCGCGAAATCAAGGAAGCCGTGCGTTCGCGCGAATACGAGCGCCTGCTGAACAATCTGGAACAGACGCGCAGCACCTTCGGTTTCCTCAGCAATGGCGAAAAGCAGGCGGGCGTGGTGATGGACCATTTGCGCACGGAAATGGCGAATGCGCTGAAATTCCATCTGCGCGCCAAGGCGGCGGACGAGTCCGTCATCTTGCTGGGCGAACTGTCGCGCTGGCTGGGTAACCGGGTCGGCGTCGATGCGCAAGGCCGCGCGCAGTGGAATGGCCTGGTGGGCGAGCTGCAAACGGGCCGCGAAGGCGTGCTGGCCATGTTGGCGGAACTTAAAACGGCCAATACGATTTTGCAAAAGGACCTGGACAAGGAACACGCGACCTTGATCGTCATTCCCGTCACGGAAAAAGACATCGCGCTGCCATCGGCGGCCACCTTGCGCCAGTGGGCCGATGAAGCGTTCAAGGACATGGGCGGCTCGAAAGCGCTGTTCCCCATGCTGGGCGAACCGGCGCAGCGCGGCTTGATCCTGGCCAAAGTCACGCGCATGGCCGAGAACATGATCGCCACGGCGGGCCTGGTGGAAGGGGCGACGAGCACGCCCGACCCCCTGTTCGAGGCGCTGGAACAGATGGATGTCTCCGAACGCCTGGACCGCTTCCGCAAGCTGCTGGCCTGCTCCATGCCATGGATCGACGCCAATATGGCGGGCGACTTCACGGTCGTGTCAGACCAGTTCAAGTGCGTGATCGGCGTGGCCAACGCGGCCGCCTTCAAGGCCAAATTCGGCGCCGAGCTCGAATCGTGCGTGCCGACCCAGGTGGGCATCACGGTGAGCCAGCTGGAAATCGTCGAGACGGGCATTCGCGGGCGCGCCGTCTGCTATTGCGAATTGGCCGGCGTGCCGATGACGGTGCTGCGCGGCCTGGAAGGCTGGCGCACCAGTTACCGCAAGGAAGGCGACAACGACAAGGCGCCGACCCACACGCACATCGATCCGACGCAATTCACGCATCCGATCGCGCCGAACACGGACGAGATGAAGCGCCTGGCGGAAGACTTCGGCGAATTCCTGCAAGCCATCATGCTGGGCATACTGACGCGCCACACGGGCCGCGTCGTGCCGCCGGGCCAGTACCAGTTTGCCGTCGAGCCGGGCGACTTGCGCCGCATCGGCAATGAACGGGCCATCCGCCAGAACGGCATGCCCGCCTCGTACGAGAAAAACATCGCCCTGCGCATCGAGGAAAAATTGACGGCGCTTGACGCCGTGCAGACGGCGGCGCTGGCGGCGCTGGCAAAATACTATGAACGGGGCGTGTATGCACCGAAGCTGGTGGCGCAAGCCGATGGCTCGCAGCTGCCGTATATCGGCTTTGGCAGCGCCATTTCCGCCGAGGTGGGCACGCGCCTGCGCGATTCTGCACGCCGCAAGGGCATGGCCAGCGATGAGCTCGACCGCACGGTACAAACCTTGCTGGGCCGCCTGAAGGAATGGGCGAATGTCATCGGCGACTCCGACAGCGATGCCTACGACTGGGAAGTGCGCGAGCCGGAAGCGGATGGACCGCCGCGGTTAAAGTATGCGATCAAGGCGGAAATGCTGGAAGCGGGGCGCCTGGAGCAATTGCTGCGCCCGGCCAGTGCGGCCGCCGTTCCTGTTGCGCCGGTGTTCGGCACGGCGCCGCCACCGCTGGGCGGCATGCCGCCGCCGCTGGTGGAATACCAGTATTTCCTGGGCATCAATGGCCAGCAGCAGGGACCGTTCACGGCCCAGCAGATCGTGCAATACGTGCAGGCGGGACAGGTTGCACCAGGCACCACCAAGGTGTGGCGCGCCGGCTTGCCGGCCTGGGCCGACCTGGCCCAGTTCCCCGAACTGGCGCCCCTGTTCCTCAGCGCGCCGCCACCGTTGATGCCGCCGCCCCTGTGAACGCTGGAATGACGCTGGAATGAAGGATTAGTTTTGGATATCTGCAACAAATGCAAGACGGGCCTGTGGACCGTTGTCAGTCATTGCCCCTACTGCGGTCACGCCGTGGCTGGCGCGGCCAAGCCAGCGGCGGCCGTGCGGCCACCGCTGCCGCCTGTGCCCGTGCCTATGCCAGTAGCGCCGCCCGTGGCGCCCAAGCCGCCACCCGTGCCGGTGACACCGGCGCCTGCGCCGAAAGCACCGCCGAAACCGGCGCAGCCGCAGCCGCAGCCGCAAGCTGCGCCGAAGCCTGTACCTGCCCCGGCGCCAGCCCCGGCCGCACCGGTGCCGCCGTCACCGCCGCGCAAGTGGCTGCGCTGGGTGGGCGGCATCGCCGTGCTGGCCTTGGTGATCGTCTACATGAATGGCAAGCCGGGCGGCAAGAATGAATCGGCTTGCAACGACGCCATCGACAGTGGCTTGAAGCTGGTAGCAAATGGCAGCCTGGACGGCGCCCGCCAGAAGCTGGCGACGGCGAAAAATGTCTGTACGGGCAAGTCCAGCGCCAAGGCAGACGATTTGCAGGCGGCGATCGGCAAGGCGGGCGCCGCATCGGGCAGTTGCCAGCGCGGCGTGCGCGCCATCGAGCGCGCCATTGATGGACATCAATTGCAAAGCGCGGCCAGCGGTATCGCCGCACTCGACACCGATTGCGCGGGCGCTGCCAGCGTGGCATCCTTGCGCAAGCAGCTGGCGCGCCAGCAGGCGGCAGCCGCGTCCGTGCTGGTGGGAGTCCGCCAGGCGCTCGATGGCAAGGATGCAGCAGCGGCAAGGAATGGCATCGCCCGGCTGGAAGCGATCGACCGCGAAGCGGTGGAATTGCCGCAGTTGAAGGCCGACGTGCAGGCGCTGTCGTCGCCCGCGCCTGTTTCAGCCCCGGCCCCCGTGTTGGCGCCGGCACAGCAGGAACCTGCGCCCGCGCGCGCGGTCGAACGTTCGGCGGTGGCCGAACGCCGTCCGCTGGAAACGTCGCCGGTCGATAGCGGCGCGGCCATGCGTAGCGAGATGGCGCAATCGTTCCTGCGCGACGCCGAGCGCTCTTTGCTGGAAGGCAAGTTCGATGCGGCCAAGACATATCTGGAAAGCGCGCGCCGCGTCGATCCAGGCAATGCGCGCATCGATAACCTGTCGCGCCGCATCCGCGAACGCGAACGGCAGGTGCTGCAGACGGAAACAACGATCAATTAGTTATCAGGGGACACCATGCTCAATCACACCACCTTGCGCGCCACCGCCGCACTGACCATCGCCGCCATGCTGGCCGGCTGCGCCACGGCACCGATGAATCCGAACGGCGTGCGCCAGGACGCTTCCTATCCGCAAGGCGGTACCCAGGCGGCCACGGATGAAGACCCGTGCAGCGTGGGTACGTCGGCGGCGGCCGGCGCGGCCGTGGGGGCGCTGCTGGGTGCGCTGGCGGGCGGCAAGAATGGCGCGCTGAAGGGTGCGGCCATCGGCGGCGGCCTGGCGGCGGCCGGTTGCCTGGCGTTCAATGTCAATTCACGCCAGACCAAGACGGCGGCGCAGGCGGACCGCGACTATATCCGCGCACGCGGCGCGTTGCCGCGTGAGCCGCAAGTGGTGTCGTACACGCCGCAGCTGAGCGCGTCGACCGTCAAGCGTGGCCAGCCGTTCAAGGTGCATTCGGTGGTGGAGCTGGTCAACGGCAGCGCGCAAAGCGTCAACGACGTGCGCGAAGAACTGGTGGTGCTCGATCCGCAAGGCCAGCCATTCAAGTCTGGCTCGAAAGCCCTGGCCAGCAGCAACAAATCGGGCGGGCGCTTTGAAAACTCGTTCGAGCTGACCTTGCCGGCCGGCGTGTCGCAAGGCGTGTATGGCGTCAAGACGAATTTGTACGTGAACGGCAAGCTGGCCGCCACACGCGACCTGCGCACACAGCTGGTGATGCTGGATGTGGATACGGGCGTTGACGCGCAGCTGGCGCTGCGCTGATTGCCGTATGCAAACGCGTAGGTCGGATTAGCGGGGTAAAGCCCCGCGTAATCCGACAACACCACTAACGCCAACAATGTTGTCGGATTACGGCCCCTTGGGCCTAATCCGACCTACGCGCCGCCCTGATATCCATGCTGGCGCCAGGCTTCATACACGACCACGGCCACCGTATTTGACAGATTCAAACTGCGGTTGTCGGGGCGCATCGGCAGGCGGATGCGTTGCTCGGCCGGAAAGCCGTCGCGCAGGGCCGGATCCAGGCCTTTTGTTTCCGAGCCGAACACGAACACGTCGCCCGGCAAGAAGGCCACGTCGCCGAACGGGCGCGAGCCGCGCGTGGTCATGGCGAACATGCGCGCCGGGGCGGGCTGGGTATCGGCCAGGAACGCTGCCCAATTCTTGTGCACCTTCATCTTGGCGTAGTCGTGGTAATCGAGGCCGGCGCGCTTCATCTTGGCATCGTCGAGCGGAAAGCCCAGCGGTTCGACCAGATGCAGCTGCGCACCCGTGTTGGCGCACAGGCGGATGACGTTGCCCGTGTTGGGCGGGATTTCAGGTTCTACCAAAACAACGTGAAACAAAATGCTCTCCTTGGGTCTATCTGTATCTAATATATAGCTAAATTAATGCGGCGGCGTGCGCGCCACCACCAATATGCTGACCTTCACCGCCCCTGCGCTCTTGCAGGCGGCCGCCAGCGCGTTGACGGTATGGCCGCTGCTCATCACGTCGTCGACGATGCCCACATGACACCCTTGCAATAACGCCCCGTGTTCGGGCGCGATGGCGAACGCGTGCGCCAGGTTGGCTCGCCGTTCCTGCGGCGCCACGCTGCTTTGCGCCCGCGTGTCGCGCACGCGCAGCGCCAGGCGGGGCTGCAAAGGGACGTCCAGCAGGCGCGCCAGTGGGCGCGCGATTTCCAGCGCCTGGTTAAAGCCCCGTTCGGCCAGGCGGGCCGGGCCCAGCGGGACTGGGCACAGCAGTTGCGGCGCTTCCCACGCTGGTTGTTGCTGAATGGCAACATGCAGCAGTTCTGCCAACAGCGGTGCCAGCGCCAGGCGCGCGCCGAATTTCAGCTGCAGCAGCAACTGGTCGACGGGCGCCGCATAGTCAAACGCCGTGACGGTGGCGTCATATGCGGGCCGCTGGCGCACACAGCGTCCGCACAGCAGCGCCACCTCGATGTCCGCGAGCGGATTGGCGCACTGGCGGCAGCGGGGGCGCAGTTGCCCCCGTCCTTGCCCCAGATACTGCGCGCGGCAGGGCGAACATAGCACTTGCGGGCAGCCGATGCCGCACAGCGCGCATTGCGCTGGCAGCAAGGTGGCGCCCAGCCACTGGCGCAGCGCCCGCCAGGCGGCATCAAGGCGGGGCTGGGTGGCGGTCCGCATCGCGATGGCGTCGTTCCATGTACACTGCCGACATTATCTCACCTCACCGGTTTCAACATGCCAGTTCCCGCCAATCCACCCAAAATGAGTGCACCCATCGATGCGGTGCAAGTACGCGATTTCTTTTCCCGTCCCGCGCGCGTCGCGCCGTCCGATTTTCTGCGCCGCGAAGTGTCGGCACGCATGCACGAGCGCCTGGAGCTGGTGAAAATCACGCCCTTGCGCGTGCTCGATGCCGGCTGCGGCCCCGGCGCGGATCTGGCGCAGTTGCACAAGGATTATCCCGCCGCGCAGATTATCGGCCTCGATGCAGCGCAAGCGATGATGCAGGCGGCGCGCGCGCCCGCGTCGAAACTGGCCAGTTTGAACCAGTTCCTCAGCAAACTCTTGCCGGCCAAGGCGGGCGTGGATTTATTGTGTGGCGACCTCGGTGACTTGCCGCTGGCGCAGGGCAGCATCGACCTCGTGTGGTCGAATCTGGCGCTGCACTGGCACGCGCAACCCGACCGCGTGTTTGCCGAATGGCGGCGCGCGCTGCGCCTCGATGGCTTGCTGATGTTTTCCTGTTTCGGCCCCGACACCTTCCGCGAAGTGCGCGACGCCTTTGCCGAGGCCGATTTATATCCGCACGCCTTGCCCTTTGTCGACATGCACGACTTTGGCGACATGCTGGTCGAGACGGGTTTTTCCACGCCCGTGCTGGACATGGAAATCATCACGGTGACCTACGACACGGCGGAAAAACTGCTGGCCGACGTGCGCGCCTTTGGCGGCAACCCGCTCACCACGCGCCGGCGCGGCCTGATGGGCAAGGCCGCCTGGCAGCGCATGCTGGCTGCGCTGGAAAAGATGCGCCGTCCCGACGGCAAGCTGGGCCTGAGTTTCGAGGTCATCTATGGTCACGCCTTCCGTCCCGCGCCGCGCGTGACGCGCAATGGCGAAGCCATCATCCGCTTCGATTTGCCGCGCAAACCCAAATAAAACGGCAAAGAAACCGACACTTGGTCGCCATCCGCGCATGGATGTTGCAGCAACCGTTGCAAAGCGCGCGGCGGCCAGCAGAAGGGCATGCACAAAGCCGATTATTGCTTGATGGATTCAAGTTTACTTGACTATAATCGTTGACTGTTTGTCAGCTTGCCAAGTAGAAAAAACAAGGGCTGCATACAAAATAAAAAAAACAAAGCAAGACTTATTCGAAGTTACTGCATTAGTATAGTAACCATCTTCCACACGAGGCCATTTCAAGGTGGGGAAGAAAAACAGGGTTCCAGCATGGTTGCGCGCCGCCGTTTTGCTGCCGCAGCCAGCATGGAATTCGCTGGTGCTTGACGCACATGGCCGTATTCTGGCCGTGTTGCTTTCATGGAGGAGCGGCAGCGGTCCAGTACGGAGAAATCCGCAGCCGTTTAAAATATCATTATTTTTGGGTGGTTGGGGAAAACATGACACATGCAAAGCGACTTCAATCGTTGCTGCTCGGGCTGTCTTTGACGGCGTTTGGCATCGGGCGATGGGCCACGGCGGCACCGGCTGCCAGCACCTATCCCGGCACCGGTGGTCCCGTGCCGTTCGAAATGAATCTGCAACCGCCGGCGACGCAGATCGCCCATGAAATCTACGATTTGCACACCCTGATGATGATCATCTGCCTGGTGATCTTCGTGGCCGTGTTCGGCGTCATGTTCTATTCCATCTTCAAGCACCGCAAGTCCCTGGGCCACAAACCGGCCACCTTCCACGAAAGCACCACCGTCGAGATCGCCTGGACCGTCGTGCCTTTCCTGATCGTCATCGGCATGGCCCTGCCTGCCACGCGCACCGTGGTGGGCATGAAGGACACCTCGAACGCCGACATCACCATCAAGGCCACCGGCATGCAGTGGAAATGGGGCTATGACTACCTGAAAGGCGAGGGCGAAGGCATTTCCTTCCTCTCCAACCTGGCCACGCCGCGCTCGCAAGTGGGTGCGCCTGGCGTGCCGCCGACGGAAAAACGCGGTGAAAACTACCTGATCGAAGTCGATAACGAAGTCGTCGTGCCGGTCAACAAGAAGATCCGCGTGGTACTGACGGCCAACGACGTCATCCACGCCTGGTCCGTGCCCGCCTTTGGCGTCAAGCAAGATGCGATTCCCGGCTTCGTGCGCGATACCTGGTTCAAGGCCGACCATATCGGCACCTTCCGCGGCAATTGCGCCGAGTTGTGCGGCAAGGAACACGCGTTCATGCCCATCGTCGTCAAGGTCGTCTCGGCAGATGACTACAAGGCCTGGGTTGATGTCAAACAAAAGGAAATGGCCGCATTGGCTGATGATCCAAGCAAAGTGTGGACCATCGATGAATTGAAGGTCAAGGGCGAGAAAGTGTATGCGGCCAACTGCGTGGTCTGCCACCAGGCGACAGGCAAGGGCGTACCGGGGGCATTTGCGCCGCTGGACGGCTCTGCTCTGGTGAACGGTCCGAAAGCGGAACAGATCCACGTCTTGCTGAACGGGCAAAAGAGCGGCAAGTATCCAGCGGAAATGCCCGCCTGGAAACAGCTGTCCGACACGGAAATTGCCGCAGTGATCACTTACACGCGCAATACCTGGTCGAACAAGGCCGAAGAGAACATCGTTCAACCAGCCGAAGTCGTGGCTGCACGCAAGTAATTAGGAGCCGTACATGAGCACTAGCACTAGCACCTTGGACCACGCCGGTCACGACCATGCCCACGACCACCCGACTGGCTACCGCCGCTGGCTGTTTGCCACCAACCACAAGGATATCGGTACTTTGTACCTGTGGTTCTCGTTCATCATGCTGCTGTCGGGCGGCGTGCTGGCCCTGATGATACGCACGGAACTGTTTCACCCGGGCTTGCAATTCTTCCACCCCGAATTCTTCAATCAACTGACCACCATGCATGGCCTGGTGATGGTGTTTGGCGCCATCATGCCGGCCTTCGTCGGCTACGCCAACTGGATGATCCCGCTGCAAGTGGGCGCCTCCGACATGGCCTTTGCCCGCATGAACAACTTCTCGTTCTGGCTGCTGCCACCGGCCGCGCTGCTGCTGGCCACGTCCTTCCTCGTGCCGGGCGGCGCCACGGCTGCCGGCTGGACCCTGTATGCACCGCTGTCGACGCAGATGGGCCCCGGCATGGACATGGCGATTTTCGCCATGCACCTGATGGGCGCCTCGTCCATCATGGGTTCGATCAACATCATCGTCACCATCCTCAACATGCGCGCCCCCGGCATGACCCTGATGAAAATGCCGATGTTCTGCTGGACCTGGCTGATTACCGCCTATCTGTTGATCGCCGTCATGCCCGTGCTGGCCGGCGCCATCACCATGACCCTGACGGATCGCCATTTCGGCACATCCTTCTTTAACGCGGCAGGTGGCGGCGACCCCGTCATGTACCAGCATATCTTCTGGTTCTTCGGCCACCCCGAGGTCTACATCATGATCTTGCCGGCTTTCGGCATCGTCTCGCAGATCCTGCCCGCGTTTGCCCGCAAGCCCTTGTTCGGCTATGCCTCGATGGTCTACGCCACGGCCTCGATCGCGATTCTGTCCTTCATCGTCTGGGCGCACCACATGTTTACCACCGGCATGCCGGTGACCAGCCAGCTGTTCTTCATGTATGCGACTATGCTGATCGCCGTGCCGACGGGCGTGAAAGTGTTCAACTGGATCGCCACGATGTGGAAGGGTTCCATGACGTTCGAGACGCCGATGCTGTTCTCGGTCGGCTTCATCTTCGTGTTTACCATGGGCGGCTTCACGGGCCTGATCCTGGCCGTGACGCCGATCGACATCCAGCTGCAGGATACCTATTATGTGGTGGCGCATTTCCACTACGTGCTGGTGGCCGGTTCGCTGTTCGCGCTGTTCGCCGGCTTCTACTACTGGTCGCCGAAATGGACGGGCCATATGTACAACGAGACGCGCGGCAAGATCCACTTCTGGCTGTCGCTGATCACCTTCAACGTGACCTTCTTCCCGATGCACTTCCTGGGCCTGGCCGGCATGCCGCGCCGCTACGCCGACTATCCGGCGCAGTTCACGGATTTCAACATGATCGCCTCGATCGGCGGCTTCGGCTTTGGCCTGATGCAGGTGTACTTCCTGTTCTTCGTGGTCTTGCCGACCATCCGCGGCGGCAAGGCTGCGCCAGCGAAACCATGGGAAGGCGCGGAAGGCCTGGAATGGACCGTGCCGAGCCCGGCGCCATTCCACACGTTTGAAACGCCGCCGACAGTGAAGTAGTGCCAGTGTCACGGGCCGGCGCCGCTGCCGGCCCCCTTGAATAGAGTGCCTGCCATGACCGAAGTGAAAACTGAGCGTAAAAAACCGAACAACCTGCGTACCGGGCTGATCCTGGCCGCCCTGGCGGCCTTCTTCTTCCTGTCCGTGTTCGTCAAGCGCATGTGGCTCTGACGTGACGACGCCCCACCAACAGGAAACACGCGGCCTGAACCGCAAGATGCTGGGCAAGCTGATCGTCATTGCCGTGCTGATGTTTGGCTTTGGCTATGCCCTGATTCCCGTCTACAAGCAGATTTGCGAAGTGATGGGCATCAACGTGCTGACGCAAAAAGATGGCACGGTGGCTTACGACAACAATACGCAGGTCGACACCACGCGCAGCATCACCGTCGAGTTCGACGGCAATGCGCAGGGGCCATGGCGCTTCCGCCCGACCGTATCGAGCATGCAAGTGCATCCGGGCGAACTGGTGACCGTCATGTACGAAGTGGTCAACACGCAAAACCGCGTCGTCAACGCGCAAGCCATTCCCAGCTACGCGCCGCAGAGCGCCACGCCGCATTTCAAGAAGGTCGAGTGCTTCTGCTTCAAGCAGCAGACCTTGAAACCGCACGAAGCGCGGCAGATGCCGGTGGTGTTCTTCCTCGATCCGGCCCTGCCGAAAGAGGTCAAAACCATCACCTTGTCGTACACGTTTTTCGAGATTGCCGGTCTGAGCCAGGCTCAGACGCCGGCCGTCCAATAGGAGAGTGCCATGGCCAAGCCAGACCAGCCGGAAAAAGCATCGTTCCTGTATTCGCTGCGCGCCGTCGTGTGGTCATTCACGGGCTTGCGCCGCAAGAGCGATTTCGACACGGATTCGGCCAGGCTCAATCCCGTGCACATCGTCATCGCCGGCTTCCTGGTGGTCGCCTGCCTGATCGGCATCCTGATTTCAATTGTTAAATTCGTCGTTTTATAAATTATAAAAAACCACCCTATAAGTTTTTGAGGAGATGATGATGAGTTCCAACCACGCCGCCGTACCCTATTATTTCGTGCCCGGCCCGTCGCGCTGGCCCATGCTGGGCGGCGCCAGTTTGCTGCTGACCATGATCGGCGCCTCGGCCTGGGTCAACGACGTCTCCTGGGGCCCGTACGTGAATTACCTGGGACTGGCCGGCATCCTGCTGGTGCTGTATTTCTGGTTCGGCGACGCCATCCGCGAATCGGAGCAGGGCCTGTACAGCGAGCGCATCGACCACTCGTTTCGCTGGAGCATGAGCTGGTTCATCTTTTCAGAAGTCATGTTCTTCGCCGCCTTCTTCGGCGCGCTGTTTTATGCGCGCAGCATTTCCATGCCGTGGCTGGCCGACCTCGACCACAAGGTGATCTGGCCTGACTTCGCCGCCCAGTGGGGCAATACGGGCCCGGCCGGCACGGTGCAGGAATTTACCACCATGACGCCGTTCTGGATTCCGACCATCAACACGGCCTTGCTGCTGCTGTCGGGTGTCACGTTGACCATCTCGCACCACGCGCTGCGCGCCGGCCACCGCGCCATGACGGCCCTGTTCCTGTTCGCTACCATCGTGCTGGGCGCCATCTTCATGGGCTTCCAGGTGTATGAATACATGCACGCCTACAGCGAACTGAACTTGAAACTGACGTCCGGCATCTACGGCGCCACCTTCTTCATGCTGACGGGCTTCCACGGTTTCCACGTGACCCTGGGCGCCATCATGCTGTCCGTCATCCTGTACCGCGTGCTGAAAGGCCACTTTACGCCCGAGCACCACTTCGGCTTCGAAGGCGCCGCCTGGTACTGGCACTTTGTCGACGTCGTCTGGCTGGGCCTTTACGTGGTCGTGTATTGGTTATAATGGCGGGGCAGGGCGCGCGCCGTTGAAGGGCGCGCCTGCACCATAAAAAAAGCCGTACCGGGAGATCCTGGGTACGGCTTTTTTTCTGAGGAATGGATTTTTGCCATAGAGGCAAGAATGTGGATGTCAAACCCGTCGTAAAGCCGGGGTCGGACCCTGACGGGGGAATTCGCCCCAATGGGGCGGATTCCGATCCCGCAGGGACCGACCCCGGTCCTTGCGTTTGGGTTTAGTGTATTCCCGTCGGCTGGATATAGCCCAGATGATGCGCCAGCAGGATCAGCAAAAACAGGGTGATCGACAAGCCCACGCGCAGGGCCAGCGCCTGCACGGTGCGGTTGCTCTTGCCCTTGTCGCGCATGAGGAAGAACAGGGCCGAGCCCAGGCTGCCCAGGATCAGGATGAAGGCAATGGCAACGAGGATTTTCATGGATGGTAGCGCCAGGCTTGAGGAGGTTTCATTGTAATGCGTATCCGCTTCCATTTTAGATGGATTCCATTTGTTGTAATGCTGCTACTGGTGGCCCTGGGGGTCTCTCTGGCGCAATGGCAGCAGCGCCGTGGCGATGAAAAAGTCGCCCGCGCCGCCCGGCTGGAAGCGGGCAACCTGGCCGCACCACTGGCCTTGAGCGCCGCGCCCCTGCGGCCGGCCGACGCGCAAGCGATCGAATATCGCAGGATCACCGTCACGGGCCGCTTCGTGCCTGCCTGGACGGTGTACCTGGACAACCGTCCCTACAAGGGCCAGGCCGGTTTCCACGTGCTCACGCCATTCCAGATCGACGGTTCCGCCATGCACGTGCTGGTGGCGCAGGGCTGGTTGCCGCGCAACAATGCCGAGCGCACGCGCATTCCCGATTACACGACACCGGCCGGGACGGTGACGATTTCCGGCATCGCGCGCCTGAACGCGGGTCACGTGATGGAACTGGGCACGGCGCCGGCCCTGGCGCCGCACGCCATCGTGCAAAATGCCGATATCACCCAGCTGGCACAGGCCAGCGGCCTGTCCTTGCAGCCCTTTATCCTCGAACAAACAGTCGCCGTAGTTGATCGGACTGCAACGGCGCCAGCGTCCAGCCAGCTTCCCGTGCGCGACTGGCCGGCGCCCGACCTGGGCGCCGACAAGCACCGCGGCTATGCCTTCCAGTGGTATGCACTGGCACTGATGGCTTTTTTATTTTTTGTCTTTACAGGATTTCGACGTGCAAACAAACAACCCTGAAGCAACGCAAGACAGCTCCAATAAACAGGCACAAAATACGGGACGCTGGAAACTGCTGGCCGTGGTGGCCGTGTGCGCGTTTCCCATCATCGCCTCGTATTTCACGTATTACATCATCAAGCCCACGGGCCGCAACAACTATGGCGCCTTGATCGATCCGCGTTTGCATCCGATACCCGAAGCCCAGCTGCAGGTGACGGAACTCGATGGCAAGGCGGCGCCGCTGGCGCAATTCAAGGGCAAGTGGGTGCTGCTGCAAACGGGGCCATCCGATTGCCAGGAAGCGTGCAAAAAGCAATTGTTTGACATGCAACAACTGCGCCTCATGCAGGGCAAGGAACGCGAACGCCTGGAACGGGTCTGGCTGGTGACGGATGCGCAGCCGCTCGACACCCTGGTGATGCGCGAATTCGACGGCACCAGCATGCTGCGCGTGAATAACGACGCCCTGAAAGCGTGGCTGCCCGTGGAGGCGGGCGGCCAGACCAGCGACCATTTGTATTTGATCGACCCGCTGGGCAATCTGATGATGCGCTTCCCGAAAGACGCGGATCCGAACAAGATCAAGAAAGACATCGCCAAGCTGCTCAAAGCTTCGGCGATCGGTTGAGGGGAACGCATGCCGACGATGCATCTCTCCGCGCTGGCCCAGCTGGGCTTGACAGGTTTGCTGGTGGCGCTGCTGCCGCTGACCATGGTGTGGGTGTCCGCGGACGCCAATAAATACCGCAAGCTGGTGTGGATCGCCGTCTTTTTGACGGTCGATCTGATCATGTTTGGCGGCTTTACGCGCCTGTCCGATTCCGGCCTCGGTTGCCCGGACTGGCCCGGCTGCTATGGCTCGGCCAATCCTTTCCTCGCGCACGAGCACATCGTGGCAGCCGAAACCCTGATGCCGACGGGACCCGTCACGGTGGTCAAGGCGTGGATCGAAATGACGCACCGCTACCTGGCCATGGCCATTGGCGTCTTGATCGTGGCGATGATGGTGCAGGCGTGGCGCCAGTGGCGCAAAAGCCGCCGCGCGGAATTCGCCCCGGCGCTGCCGACGGCGCTGTTCCTGTTTGTCTGCCTGCAAGGCGCGTTCGGCGCCTGGACCGTGACCCTGAAGCTGCAACCGGTGATCGTCACCATCCACTTGCTGCTGGGCATGGGTTTACTGGCCATGCTGACGTTGCTGGGTGGGCGACAGGATCATGCCGTGAAACCCCTGTTGCGCGCCGATGCGGATGCGTCCGTGCTGCGCCCCGTGCGCGCGCTGGCCGTCATGTCGCTGGTGCTGCTCACCGTGCAGATCGCGCTGGGCGGCTGGGTGAGCACCAACTACGCCACCCTGGCCTGCACGGATTTCCCCCTGTGCGGCGGCAAAGTCATTCCGGAGATGGATTTCGAACATGGTTTCCATCTGTGGCGCGAGCTGGGCAAGACGGCTGCCGGCCATTACTTGCCGTTTTCCGCGCTGACGGCCATCCACTGGGTGCACCGCAATTTCGCCTTCATCGTGGCAACTGGCATCGGCTACACCGTGTTTCGCGCATGGAAACTGCCATCCCTGCGCGGCACGGCGCGCTGGGTGGCGCTGGTGCTGGCCCTGCAGGCGGCCACGGGCCTGGCGACCATTTACCTGAGCTGGCCATTGTCGATTGCCGTGCTGCATAACGGCGGGGCGGCGCTGCTCGTGTTATTGCTGACCATGTTAAACTACAAGGCTAAATTCCAACTCGATGTTGCGCGCACTGTTCAGCGCGCTTGCGCCTCCGCGCCAGTGCCCCCGGCACCAGCCAGTCCTTCCCGTACCGCATAAATGACTACTCAGACCATCAGCCGTAAACCCTCCCCCCGCATCGCCCAGTACTGGGCGCTGACCAAGCCGCGCGTGACGCAACTGGCCGTGTTTTGCGCCGTCATCGGCATGTTCCTGGCCAGCGAGGAGTTGCCGGACTGGCGCGCGGTGGTGTTCGGCACCATCGGCATCTGGCTGCTGGCCGGTGCCGCGTTTGCCGTCAACTGCCTGGCCGAGCGCGAAATCGATGCGCGCATGGCCCGCACGGCGCGCCGCCCGATGGCCATGGGCGACATCACGGTGAAACAGACGGTGGTGTTCGCGCTGGTGATCGGCGGCCTGGGCATGGCGATTCTGTATTACCTCGTCAATCCGCTGACCATGTGGCTGACCTTTGTGACCTTTGTCGGCTATGCCCTGATCTACACCATGGTGCTGAAACCGGCCACGCCGCAAAACATCGTCATCGGCGGCCTGTCCGGCGCCATGCCACCCGCGCTGGGCTGGGCCGCCGTCGCCAACGACGTGCCGATGCAGGCGTGGCTGCTGGTTCTGATCATCTTTGTGTGGACGCCGCCGCACTTTTGGGCGCTGGCCATGTACCGGCGCGACGACTACGCGCGCTCGGGCTTGCCCATGCTGCCCGTCACGCACGGCATGCAATTCACGCAATTTCACGTCTGGCTGTACTCGATCGCGCTGGCCGCCACCACCTTGCTGCCGTTTGCCGTGCGCATGAGCGGCCTGATCTACCTGGCCTCGGCCGTGGTGCTCAACGCCGGCTTCCTGTATTACGCGTGGAAAATGTACCGCCACTACACGGATTTGATCGCGCGCAAAGCCTTTACGTTTTCCATCATTTACCTGGCATTGCTGTTCGCGGCCTTGCTGGTCGACCACTACATTCCCCTCGGCACATGAAAAAAACCCTGACCCTGTTGTTGGCGGCCGCACTGGTCGCCGTCCTGGCCGGCTGCGGCAAGCCTGCCGCACCGAAGCTGGAATTCAAGAATACGGACGTGACGGGCCTCGGCTACGCGCGCGAGTTCGCGCTGACGGACCACACGGGCCACCCGCGCACCCTGGCCGACTACAAGGGCAAGCTGGTGCTGATGTTCTTCGGCTACACGCAATGCCCGGATGTGTGTCCGACCACCATGGCCGACATGGCGCAGGTGATGCAGGCAATGGGCCCGCAGGCGGAGCAGGTGCAAGTGCTGTTCGTCACCGTCGACCCCGAGCGCGACACGCAAGCCTTGCTGGCGCAGTACGTGCCCGCCTTCGACAAGCGCTTCGTCGGCCTGTATGGCGATGCGGCCGCGACGGCCAAGGTAGCCAAGGAATTCAAGGTGTATTACGCCAAGGTCGAGGGCGAAACGGACAACAGCTATACGGTCGACCACACGGCCGGCACCTATGTGTTCGACCGCGAAGGCAAGATCCGCCTGTTCGTGCGCCACGGCGAAAAACCTGCCGCCATCGTGCACGATCTTAAACTTCTGCTATCCTGACCCGGTCGCGTCCCCGGGCGTCATCTTCAGGATTTGCAGTACATGGACAAACGTTTCGAGCCCCACGCCCGCCTGGCAGCCATCATCTTCTTGCTGATCGGCTGCTTTTTCGTCTTGCGGCCCTTTCTGGCCGCCATGCTGTTTGCCGCCTGCGTGGGCATTTCCAGCTGGCCCCTGTACCTGCTGCTGCTCGAGCGCCTGAAAGGCCGGCGCAACTGGGCGGCCGCCATCATGACCCTGTCCCTGGTGCTCGTCATCGTGCTGCCGCTGGCCCTCGTCACCTACAACCTGGCCGACAATGTCTCGCGCATTTATGAACAGTTGCGCACGGCGCTGGAATCGGGTGGCCTGCATCCGCCGGCCTGGCTGGCCAGCATTCCCGTGGTGGGCGAAACCATAGCCGGTTATCTGCAGCGTCTGCTGGAAGACCGCGAGGAATTATTGAATTTGGGTAAGACCATGCTGGAGCCGGCGCGCCATTTCCTCGCTTCCGGCGGCATCTTGCTGGGTACGGGCCTGGCGCAGACCAGCCTGGCCGTGTTTGTCAGCTTCTTCCTCTACCGCGATGGCCAGCAACTGAGCCGTGCCTTGATGACGGGCGCCGGCCGCATCATCGGCGACAGCGCGCCGGGCGTGGGCCTGACCATCAGCCGCACCGTGCGCGGCGTCATGTACGGCTTGCTGGGCACGGCGCTGGCGCAGGCGCTGGTGGCGGTGATCGGCTTTCTGATCGCCGGCGTGCCGGCCGTGGCGCTGCTGGGCGTGGCCACCTTCATCTTTTCGCTGATCCCCGTGGGCCCGCCCCTGATCTGGGGCGGCGCCGCCATTTGGCTGTTCAATGACGGCCAGACGGGCTGGGGCATCTTCATGCTGGTGTGGGGCGCACTGCTGATCAGCGGCGTGGATAACGTGGTCAAACCCATGCTCATCAGCCGCGGCAGCAGCTTGCCGTTTTTGCTGGTGCTGCTGGGCGTGCTGGGTGGCGTGCTGGCCTTCGGCTTCGTCGGCATTTTTATTGGCCCGACCTTGCTGGCGGTGTTGTACAGCTTGCTGCAAACGTGGACGGTGGGCGAGACCACCATGCCGCAGGGCAAAGATACGCTTACCTTGAAAAAAGACTAATCCCTTAAGTCCGCGTCGAGGTCGCGTTCCTGTTTCGGGATCACTTTGATGAGCACGATGCGGGGCCCGTTCATCTTCTTGACGACGATGTCGAAGTCGACAAAGGTGATGCGCTGGCCCTGCTTCGGGATATCCCCCAGCTTGACCATGATCAAGCCGCCCACCGATTCAACGTCGTCCAGCCCCAGTTCCTCGTTTTCGATATCGATGCCGAGGATGCGTTCGAGCGAGAAGATGGGCAGGCTGGCCTTGCCGATCAGGGTACCGTCGCTTTGCTTGAGCCAGTCGTTTTCATTGCGGCGAAATTCATCGCGGATTTCGCCGACCATGGCGCCGAGCAAGTTATCCAGCGTGATGAATCCCAGCGGGCGCTTGCCCTTCTCGCCGATCAGGGCGAAGTGGGGCGCGCCGTCGCGGAAGCGGCGGAACAGTTCCAGCGCCGGCGTGCGCGCGGAAATGATGTCCACCGGACGTAAAAACGGCGTGAGCGAGGTGATCGGTTTGCCCGCCTGTTGGGCAAAGAACAGGTCTTTCAGGTGCACCACGCCCAGCACGTCGTCTTCATTCGTGTCGAAATACGGATAGCGGCTGAAGCGGTTGCGCAGCACCGTGTCGAGGTTTTCTTCCACGCTGTTTGACGCGTACAGGGCGATCACTTCATTGATCGGGCGCATCAGATCCGACACCGTCATTTGTTCGAAATCGAGCGATTGCGCCAGGATGTTGCGCTCGTCGCGCGTAAATTTTTCGCCCGGCTGACTGGTGCGCAGGATCAGTTTCAGCTCATCGGACGAGTAATGCGCATCGTGGCCGCCCTTGCCGGACAGGCCCGCCATGCGCAGCACCCAGTTGGCGCTGGCGTTGAGCAGGTAGATGGCCGGGTACATGGCCCAATAGAAACCATACAGGGGAATCGCGCTCCACAGGCCGACGGCTTCCGGGTTGCGGATGGCCATCGATTTGGGCGCCAGTTCGCCCACGACGATGTGCAGGAAGGAAATCACGCTGAAGGCCAGCACGAAGGAAATGCCGTGTATCAGTTCTTGCGAGGTGAGGCCGATGGCGCCGAATACGGGTTCGAGCAGGCCGGCAAAGGCCGGTTCGCCGACCCAGCCCAGTCCCAGCGATGCCAGCGTGATGCCCAGCTGGCAGGCGGACAGGTAGGCGTCCAGCTGGCCATGCACCTTGGCCAGGATGCGGCCCCGTAGTCCCTGCGTCTTGGCGATGGCGCGGATGCGCGTGCGCCGCAAGGTGACAATGCCAAACTCGGCGGCAACAAAAAAACCATTCAGCGCGACCAGGAAAAAGGCTAGCAGGACAAGCAAGACATTGTGCATGGGGTGCAAAAAGATGGGCTGTTAAAACGTCATCTTAAACGACGAAGGGCGGCATAGCCTAATTTTGCCGCGCGCGCCGCCATTGCAGGCGCGCGTGCGGCGGGTTTTTTACGCTGTTTCAGCCCTTGGCCGCCGTTTGCGGTCCGCCGCGCATGGCAAACACCATGACGGCCGAGACGATGGCGGGGATGGCAACGACGAGGAAAATCGTGCTGTTGGGCCAGTTCAGGCGGATCAGCTCGCCACCGAGCACAGGGCCGATGATGGAGCCGATGCGCCCGATGCCCAGGCTCCAGCCGATGCCCGTCGAGCGCAAGGTGGTCGGGTAGTAGCTGGCCGCCAGGGCGTTGACGGCCGGCTGGCCGCCCACCACGCAAAAGCCCGCGATGAAAATGGTGATGAAGAGGAAGGCCAGCGACACGTCGGGACGGCCGATCAGGGCAATGGCGACTGCGGCAACGAGGAAGCACGGCAGCAGGATGCGGCGGAAGCTGGAACGGTCGATCAGCTGGCCCATGACGAGGGTGCCGATGGTGCCGCCCACTTGCAGGGCCGTGCCGGCCAGCACGGCGTTGGCCGTGGACAGGCCCGCTTCCTTGGCGATGGTGGGCAGCCAGTTGGAGAGGAAATATAAATTGAGCAAGTTCATGAAGTTGATGACCCACAACAAGATCGTCATCTTCGCGCGGCCGTCCGTAAACAATTGCAGCACGGGCGCGCCCTTGTGTTCCTTCTCATGCACGACGTATTGCGTCTCGGCCGTGATGTTGACGGTGGGATCGATGCGTTTCAACCACTGCGCCACCTTGTCCAGTTTGCGTTTCTTCAATACCAGGAATTGCATCGATTCCGGCAGCAGGAAGAACATCAGCACGCCGATCACGAGCGGTACCACGCCGCCCACGTAAAACACGGATTGCCAGCCGAAGGCGGGAATCAGTGCGGCGGACAATAATCCACCGAGCACGGCGCCCAAGGTAAAGCCGCACGATACCAGCATCATCAGGGTGACTTTCTTGCGCAGGGGGCTGTATTCGCCGGCCAGCGCCATGGCGTTCGGCATCACGGCGCCCAGGCCCAGGCCCGTGATGAAACGGATCAGCTGCAATTGTTCGATGTTCGTCGCCAGCGGCGTGACCAGCATGCACAGCGAAAAGAAGATGGTCGAGCCGATCAGCACGGGACGGCGGCCGAACTTGTCGGCCGTGATGCTGAAGACGAGCGAGCCGACCAGCATGCCCAGCAAGCCCGCGCCAAACACGGGGCCCAGGTTGGCCTTGCTGACATGCCAGTCGGCAATGATGGCGGGCGCCACATAGCCCATCGCCTGCACGTCGAAGCCATCCATGATGACGCACAGCCCGCACAGGATCAGCATGCCGATCTGGAAGGAGCCGATCTTGTTGTTATTGATGAGATCGGGAATATCGATCGTCTTGCCTGCCGTGGACATGGTGCCGCTCCTGTTTTTTTATGGTGGTGGCGCCCTTCCGGCGAGGGACAGGCGCGTGTTTGTCTCAGGCTTCATTACAATCGCTTTTGATTGATTATTCAAACGTTATTTTCGAATGGATTTATCAGGTTTCCTTGTGAATCTTCGGGTGACTCCGGATGGCCGCCAGGATCACGTCCAGCGCCGGGTGCATAATCTTGCGCTCGTTCGAAATCACATAAAACTGTTCGCGCAGGGACGAGGCGTCACCGACCAGGATGGCGCCGAATTGCTCCTCGATATCGGCCGCCAGGCTGGCGGACGCGAAAAACAGGCCCAGGCCCTTGCGGCCAAACGCGTTGAGCATGGCGTTATCCTCGAATTCACCGACCACGTCGGGGCGCACGCCTTGCTGCACCATCCATTCGTCTATGCGCCCGCGCAGTGCGTTATTGCGCGCGGGCAGTAAAAAGGGGGCGCCGTGCAGGCTATGCGGGAAATTGTCGCGGTATTGTTCGGCCAGCGCGGGGATGGCGAACAGCTTCATGGCGCTTTCTCCCCACAGGTGGCTGGAGACGCGCAGGCTGGCGCCGGCCGGCACGGCGCGGTCCGTCAACACCAGGTCCAGCTTGTGCAGGGCCAGGTCGGCCAGCAAGGACTCGAATTCATCTTCCAGGCACACAAGCTTGACGGGCTTGTCCAGGCTGCGCGTGGCGTCGAGCATGCGGTAGGCCATCAGTTTCGGCAAGGAATCGGAAATGCCCACCGTCAGGCGCATCTTTTCCGCATCCGTGTCGGCCAGCGCTTCCTGCATCTGTTCGCCCAGCAAAAAAATCTGGTCCGCGTAGCCGAGCGCCAGCCGGCCCGCTTCCGTCGGCACCAGGCGCCGTCCCTGCGGCTGCAGCAGGGATCTGCCCAGTTCCTTTTCCAGCAGGGCCAGCTGGGTGCTGATGGTTTGCACGGCCAGTCCCAGGCGCTCGGCCGCGCGCGTCACGCCGCCTTCCTTGGCGACCACCCAAAAGAAGTACAAATGGCGGTAATTGAAGCCGGTGGTTTTCATCGTGTGGGCCTATCTTCTGTTTTTACGAAGTAATACTTCCATTATCTTCTATTTTTAAATGTGTCACATGTCCTTATACTACGTTCCATTGAATTTGGATAACGGGGAACTATCGATGAAACATTTCAGAGTGTCATTTCTAGTGACATTTATCTGCCTGTGCATTTCTGCCTGGTGGGGTTATACGCACGGTGGCGTGTCGACCATGCTGTCGGCATTGGGCATCGCGGTGATCCTGAGCGTGATGGAAGTCTCGCTGTCGTTTGACAACGCGGTGGTCAATGCCTCGGTGCTGAAGAACTGGGACAAGTTCTGGCAGAACCTGTTCCTCGGCGTGGGCATCATCATCGCCGTGTTCGGTATGCGTCTGCTGTTCCCGCTGGTCATCGTGGCGCAAGCGGCCGATCTGGGCTTGCTGGAAGTATGGAATCTGGCCCTGAGCAATCCGGAACAGTATTCGATGCACCTGACGAATCACCACGCGGAAGTGGCGGCTTTCGGCGGCATCTTCCTGCTGCTGGTGTTCCTGAACTTCCTGCTGGACTCGGAAAAAGAAACGCACTGGCTGGGCCGTATTGAAGAAAAACTGGGCGCGCTGGGCAAGATCTCGTCAATTTCCGTGATGGTTGCGCTGGGTACCCTGATGGCCAGCCTGTCGATGATCGACGAAGGCCAGAAACTGGTGGTACTGACGGCCGGCCTGTGGGGTATTTTGACCTACGTGGGCGTCGATGTGATCAGCGGCTTGCTGGAAGGCGATAACGGCGACGGCAACATGGGCGACATCATCAAGCGCGGCGGTATCGGCGGCTTCCTGTACCTGGAAGTGCTCGATGCATCGTTCAGCTTTGACGGCGTGATCGGCGCGTTTGCCATCACCAAGGATGTCGTGATCATCATGCTGGGCCTGGCAATCGGCGCGATGTTCGTGCGTTCGATGACGGTGTTCCTGGTGCGCAAGGGCACGCTCGACGAGTTCGTTTATCTGGAGCACGGCGCGCACTATGCGATCGGTATCCTGGCTGTGATCATGTTGGTCAGCATGAAGTTCCACATTCCCGAGATCTTCACGGGTCTGATTGGGGTGGCTTTCATTCTCGCCTCGCTGTGGTCGTCGATCCGCTACAAGCGCAGGATGGCCCTCGAAGAAGGCCAGACGCAAGCGCTGGAGCAGGTCAAGGCAGTGTAAAGAATGCGCGACAAACGACTACACCCGTTTGTCGGCAAGTTGTAGCAAGCGTCGCCGCCGGCCTGGGGAGTCAGGCCGGTGGAGGGCGCCAGGTGTTTGGTCATACACAACCCACATAGGAGAAATACATCATGGCAATCAGTCTGCAAAAAGGCGGCAACGTCAACCTGAGCAAAGAAGCCCCTGGCATTTCGAAGATGATCATCGGCCTGGGCTGGGATGCCCGCGCCACCGACGGCGCCGCATTCGACATCGACGGCTCGATCTTCCTGCTGAAGGCCGACGGCAAGGTTCGCGCCGACGTCGACATGATTTTTTACAACAACCTGAAATCGAGCGACGGTTCCGTCACCCACTCGGGCGACAACACCACCGGCGCTGGCGATGGCGATGATGAAACCGTCATCGTCGACCTGGCCACGGTGCCAGCCGAGATCGACAAGATCGCCGTCTGCGTGACGATTCACGATGCCGAAGCGCGCAAGCAAAACTTTGGTATGGTATCGAAGGCGTACGTGCGTTGCGTGAATGCCAACGGCAACACGGAAATCGCCCGCTTCGACCTGTCGGAAGACGGCTCGGCGGAAACGGCCATGGTCTTCGGTGAAATCTACCGCAATGGCGCCGATTGGAAATTCAAGGCCATCGGCCAGGGCTACAAGGGCGGCCTGGGCCCATTAGCTGCCTCGTTCGGCGTCGGCGTATAAGTTGTAAGCAGTCAAGGCGGTCTGCAGTGTGGACCGTCCCCATCATTATCTAGTTGAGGAAGGAATAGTCAGATGCCAGTTTTTAGTATTACAGGGGATGTCGACCCGTTCCTGCATGTGTCGCTTGCCAAGGGCGAGAAGATTTATTGCGAATCCAATGCGATGGTGATGATGGAAACCAATCTTGAGCTGAAAGGCAAGATGACTGGCGGCATAGGCGCTGCGCTGATGCGCACCTTTGCCAACGGGGAATCGTTCTTTCAGCAGCATATCGAGGCCATGCGGGGCGACGGCGATTGTCTGCTGTCGCCTACATTGCCCGGCGCGATGCGGGTGCTTGATGTGGGCAATGAGGTGGGCACCCAGCAATACATGATCAGCGACGGCGCCTTCGTGGCGGCCAGTGCTGGCGTGGAATTGAAGGTGCGCACGCAAAGCCTTGGCAATGCGCTGTTTGCCCAGAGCGGTGGTTTTTTCATCACCGAGACGGCAGGCAGTGGCCAGTTGGCGGTCTCCGGTTTTGGCGCGATGTCGATACTGGAAGTGACGCCTGGCAAGGACGTGGTGATCGATAACTCGCACGTCGTGTGCTGGGATAACCGCCTGCAATACGAAATTTCCATGACGACCGGCAGCAGCGGCGGCTTTCTGGGTAACCTGATCAATAGCCAGACCAGCGGCGAGGGCGTAGTACTGAAATTTTCAGGCACGGGAAAAATCCTCGTGTGCTCGCGCAACCGCGCAGCCTTCCTCGCCTGGACCCAAAGCAAGCCGGCGTAATCAAGCAGTAACCAACCTAACAGGAGCTATGCGTATGTCTGTCAATTTGAGCAAAGGCCAGAAGATTTCTCTGGATAAAGAAGCTGGTGCCACCCTGACCCGTATCACCATGGGCCTGGGCTGGGATGCGGTCAAGACCAAGGGTTTCCTCGGCTTCGGTTCGAAGACCGAAGCCGTCGACCTGGATGCCTCGTGCGTCATGTTCGACGAGAACAAGAGCACGTCCGACATCGTCTGGTTCCGCCAGCTGAAAAGCAAGGACGGCAGTGTCGTTCACACGGGCGACAACCGCACGGGCGCGGGCGATGGCGACGACGAACAGATCAATGTCGATCTGTCGAAAGTGCCGGCGCACGTGAAAAGCCTGGTCTTCACCGTCAACAGCTTTACTGGACAGAACTTCTCGCAGGTGGAAAACGCCTATTGCCGCATCTTGAATGCCAGCAATAACCAGGAAGTCGCGCGTTTCAACCTGTCTGTGCAAGGTTCCCACACGGCACAGATCATGGCCAGGCTGTACCGCCATAACGGCGAATGGAAGATGCACGCCATCGGTGAAAACGGCAACGGTCGCACGTTTGACGACTTAATGCCGCAGATTACCGTGCATCTATAAGGAGCAGTACGCAGCGGGCGGGGGACGGACCGGATACCGGCCCTTGTCCGCTGCTCTAAGTTTAGGAGAGTATGTCGTGATGCGATTGCTGATAGCCTTGCTACTTCCGTGTCTCACGTTTTTCATGCTGGGGCGCCCGCTGGCCGGTGCCGCCGCCTTGATCTTGCAGTGCACTGTGATCGGCTGGGCGCCGGCGGCCCTGTGGGCCCTGTACACGGTGAACCAGCATAAAACGGAGCAGGAACTGGAAGGTGCGTTAAGCCGCAGCTACATGCGCAGGCGTAGTCGCTTGATTTAAGGTCGATTGATTTAAATCAGCCGGGCGCCAGGAATCCTTGCGCTAAAGCCCGCACGAGCGATCGTGCGGGCTTTTTTGTGCGCGCTCACTTCTTGCAGCGTATCGGCACGTTCACGGAATTACCGTCCGAACTTAAGTTGCGGTACTGTAAATCTTCGCTTTCAATGGCGAAGCGCGGCACGGCGTGCACATAGCGCTGCTTGCAGACGGTATCGTCATTGATCAGCTGGCCCGCCAGCATGTAGTCGCACAGGGCGAAGCGCGATTCTTCGTCGTCGAGGATCAGCACGCGCGCGGCGCTGTACAGGGCCGCTTGCAAGACGTCCGGGCTGCAGTTTTCCGGGCCCGTCAGCTTCAGATGGGTTTTTGTTTGCGTGGCCATGCGTTGCAGCTTGACGAGGGCGGCGCGCTCTTCCTTGCGCGCGCCATCGACTTGCGCATCGCCGCTGGACAGGCGCAGCGCCAGCGAGGCGATCTGGTCGATGGAAATATGCCAGGCAAAGCCTTCCAGCCGCGTGCGGATCTGGCCGGGCAAGGGATCGGCCGCATCGACTTCGCAGCGGTACTGGCCCAGATGGGGCCGGCACAGCACGGGAATGGCAAAGGCCGAGGTGCGCTTGCCCTTGACGAATTTCTGGCTCAGGTCGCCGAAGTTTTCATGCGTGATGGTGTCGAAGCGGGCTTGCCCAAAGCCCATCTTGACGAGGTTTTCCTTGCGCTGGCGTGAAAACAGGGCGTCGACGGCATCGTAGATATTCTTGTTGAAGATGCGGTCCAGTGGCTGGCGCTCGTCCGACATCTTTTCGAACACGGCGCTGGAATTGGGCGCGTTGGCATCGATGGCAATGAGGATGAAGGGCTTGCTGTTCAAGCGCGGCGGCACGATGGCCATGTCGTTGCCGTACAGCTGCGTCAGGGCCACGTCCCACAGGGTTTCCACGCCCAGGTTGTCGGCCGCGCCGCCGTCGAACAGGTGCACATAGGACGGCGATTCGCGCGATTCGGAACCGAGTTCCGGCACGAAACTGTTTTTCGGGCGGAAACGCTCGAAAGTGACGGAATCGAACACGCCGGGAAAGGCGGCCGAGGTGGCCACGGCCGTGGCCAGGCGGATATTCTGGATCGGCGAATGCAGGGTGCCGTAAAAATACTCATAGGAAAACACCACGCGCTTGCCGCCATCGGTGGCGTCCGTCGCGTTGGCCAGGAAAATGGGGCCGTCATGCGGCAAGTCCTGGTAGGTTTTCTTGTCGTACAGCACATCGTCCAGCACGTCGGACAGGAACGAGGTGCGCGTCTTGTTCGTCAACAACATCGTCGTCAGGTTGGCCGGTTTCAAAATGGTCTGGCCGAAGAAATCCGTTTTGAGTTTGCTGCGCAGCAAGGGCCAGTCCGTCTGCTTGCCATGCAGCGCGTAGTAGCCGCCCGCGATGGCGCCGCCCGACACGCCGGAGATGGCCGAGGCGCCGCTGACGAGGCCGAACTCTTCCAGCTGCTCCAGCGAGGCGGCCGAGAAATTGGCGGCGCGGCTGCCGCCGCCGGACAGGGCGATGCCGATGAAGTGGTCGCTTGGCATGGGATTCTGGATGCGCGCCTTGGGCGCGTCGATGCGCAGGCGCGGGGTTTCCTGCACGGCAAACGTGCGGTTTTCGATGCCGCTGTTGGGGCGCAGGGCGAGTACCGTGCAGCCGCTCAGCAGCGCAGCGAGGATAAATGGGACGAACAAGCGTGGATGCATGCGTGATCTGTGCGTAGTCAGGGGTTGGGATACGGACGGAAACGTGTGCGATTCTAGCAAACCCTGCAACAATCACCTATTCAGCTGGTAGCCGAGCATGGCGGCGTTGTACAGCGCGTGGACGAGCATGGGCGCCAGCAGCGCGCCGCTGCGCTCATAGGCATAACCCGCGCACAAGCCCAGCACGAAGACGGGCAGCATGGCGGCGGGGGGATGCACGATGGCAAACAGCGCGGCGCCGATGCCGATCGCTTGCCAGGCCGTCAGTGAGCGGCGCAAGCCGCCCTGCAGCAAGCCGCGAAAGATGAATTCCTCGTACAGGGGCGCGGCCAGCACGCCCACGGCCAGCAGCCACAGCGCGTCTCCATTGATCTGTATCAATGGCGAAGCGGCAGGCGGCAGCAGGGCCGCGCAGCCGATGCCGAACAGGACCGCGACACAGGCGCCCGCGCATCCCCGGCGCCACGGCTGGTGGCCCTGTCCGATGCGCGGCACGCCGGCCGTCCTGGCGCGCCAGTAGACGAGGCGCAGCAGCGCATACGTGAACGCACCGGCCGCGCCGAAGGCGATGGCCAGCTGCGCCAGCGGCGCCGTACTGGTGCCTTTGAGCAGGATCAAGGCCAGTGTTTGCAGAATAAAAAACAGCATGGCGGCGATCAGGCCATCCGAGGCCGACACCCTGGCCGGCGGCGAGGCGGCGGGATCGAGCAGATAGGGCAGCGCATCGCGCGCCTTTTGCCACAGTGCCAGGGCCAGCGCCACCGTCAGCACGACAAACACCAGTTGCTGCGCCACGCTGCCGGCGGCCAGGGCGGCGAGGTACAAGCCGGTGAGCAGCAAATACAGATACATATACGTGGGACGCACCTTTGCCGTGGTTTCCGTGGCCAGCGGGTCGCTGGCAAACACACCCAGCGCCACGGCGATCAGCGAATACAAGGGGATGCCGGCCAGGGCCAGCAGCATCAGGCCCGCCGTTTGCCACGACCAGGTGGGCAGCCAGGCCAGCGCCACGCCGAACAGGACCAATGGATACAGCAGGGCCAGCACGGCCCACAGCTGCGCCTTTTGCCACAGCGCCTGCTCGATGGAGACGGGAAACGTATACAGCAGCCACAGCGCGCCACCTTCCTTGTTCAGAGTCTGGAAAGCCGACATCATCAGCACATAGCTGCCGAGGAAAAAGCCGGTCGAGGCCAGCAGGACAGGATGCTCCAGCAGTGCGTGCACGTCGCGCGCCTGGCCCGTAAACAAGGCTTGCCCGCCGAGGATCAGCAGGGGCATCAGCAGGGTTTGCACGAGAAAATTACGGTCGCGCAAGAGTAACGTCAGCTCGCGCCGCTGGATCACCGTGCCGATGCGCGGGCGCCACCGCTGCGTGGGTGCCGCTGCCGGCTTGCGCGCCGCTTCGCGCTGGCCCGCGCCGACCACGCCGTGGCGCAACTGGCGGCGCAGCATCGCCATGCCCAGCAGCATCAACAGCAGCGTTTGTGCCAGCAGCAGGATAGCGGGCAGCAAGGCGGCCACGCCATCGGCATTGAGCAAGCGCACCAGCAGGCCCGGCGGCGTCCAGCTGCTCCAGGCGGGCATGGCGGCCGCCCAGCCATGGGCGAAGCCGCCCGTGCCCATGCCGAAAGACATGCCCATATACATGGGAAACAGGCCCGCCAGCGAGATCACTGCCTGCAGGTTGCCCAGCCGGGATGGCGTGAGCGACAGGCGCAAGCCCGTGTCGACGAGGGTGCGCAGCATGGCGGCCAGGGCCAGCAGGACCAGGCTGGCGAACAGGCCGGACAGTGGCGACAGCCAGCCCTGGCCCGAGTACCAGGCGATCACGGTCGTGCTGGGCCACAGGGCCAGCAAGCCGGCCGGATTGACGAGCGTGCGTTCGAGCACGCGCGCCCACAGCAAGGTGCTTTTCTCGGCGGGCAGGGTGACCAGCCATTCCAGGTCCCAATCCGGCTTCGATAGTTCTCCCATGCCCAGCGGCAGCAGGACGCTGACCAGCCACAGCAGCGCCAGTTGCAGGGTCAGGCCGCCCACCAGTACCGGGCTGAACGGCGTGGCCATCAGTTGCGCGATGACGGGGTCGAGCAAATGGCTGCCCGTGTGCAGGCTGCCGCGCGCCTGGCAGGCGGCAACCTGGTCCAGCAAACAATGCATGTTCAGCACGCTGTGGCGGGCGATGCTGCCGAAGGAAAACAGCATGGGCAGCAAGAACAGCGCGCCCAGCAGCCAGCGTCCGCCACGCTTGCCCCGTGTGGCGGGGCGGCTTTTACTGTTTTTCTTGAAGGAAAGCCCCCGGCCGCTGACGTTGAGCAGGCGCTGCAGGCGCAAGCGGGTCAGCAGCCAGACGGCGCGCCAGGCAGAGGGCGGCGTCGCTGTCATGTGGTTTCATCGGTCAGTTGCAAGAAAAGGTCTTCCAGGCTGCCGTCGCTGGACAGCTGCTGGCGAATCTCGTCCAGGCTGCCCGTGGCGACCAGGGCACCCCGGTGGATGATGGCGACCCGGCTGCACAGCTTTTGCGCCATATCGAGCAAATGCGTGGAAACGAAGATGGTGGTGCCGGCGGCGGCGCGGCGCAGCAAGCGTTCCTGCACGTCGCGCGAGGCACGCGGGTCGAGGCCGTTGATCGGCTCGTCGAGGATCAGCACGGCCGGATCGTGGATCAGCGCGCAAGCCAGGCCCAGTTTTTTCTTCATGCCCAGCGAGTAATTGACGGCGAAATCCTCGCTCGCTTCATCCAGGCCGAACTCCGTCAACAGGCGCGCGGCGCGGGCGGCCGCTTCCGCGCGCGTAAAACCATGCATTTCAGCGACGAATTGCAGTATTTCACGGCCGCGCAAATAATCGTAAAAGATCGGGGTGTCGGGCAGGTAGCCCACCTTGCGCTTGACGGCGGCACCGTCGCGGTGGCAATCGAGGCCATCGACCAGCACACGGCCGCTGCTGGGCACCAGGATGCCCATCAGCATGCGGATGGTGGTGGTTTTTCCCGCCCCGTTCGGGCCCAGGAAGCCGAAGACTTCACCTTTACCCACTTGCAAGGTCAGCGGCTTGACGGCCTCGAACGTGCCGTACTGTTTGGACAAGCCTTCAAAGGCAATCATCGTGCATCCCAAAAAAGATAGCGTGCAGGATGATAGCCCGAGACGGCGCCGCCGGCGCGTCCCTTAATGTCGCAGCATGACGCCGATGGCAATGCAGGCCAGGATCGCCAGGCTCATGGCGATGCCGTAGGCTGCCATCAATACCAGCCAGCGGCAGATGGTGGCGAGTTTGCCGCTTCGGTACACGCGCCACATGGCCCAGGGCAGATAGGCCAGCAGCCAGGCGCCAAGCGCAAGGCGGATGATGTTGACGGGGATCAAGGTCATCAGCGCCATCGTGATGAAGGCGAAGGCATTCGTATGCAGCGCGAACAGGAAATGTTCGCCATAGCGCCGTCCGCTGCCCAGGTAAAGGATTTTCAGGAACAGGGCGAACAGCGGCATCAGGCAAAACATGGCGTACGGCGCGTAATGGTAAAAGCTGTCCACCACGAGTTTTTGTTTCTCGGCCGTAGGTAGTTGCTCGAAGTCTTGCCATTGCTGCGGCAGCGTGGGTGTCTGGCCCAAGATGCTGACCTGCATGGCCGATGACTTGTTTGCCGCAATTTGCGGGGTGCCATGGGCGCTCATTTGGGCTTGCTGGCCATGGACGGTGAGGAATACGGCGGGGCTGCTGAACTTGAGGATGGCAAAGAACAGGATGCTGAAGGTCAGGTAGACGCGCAGCGGCTCGACGTAGCGCACGCGGCGTCCCGCGATGTATTCATTGCTCAGTGCGCCAGGACGGAACAGCAGCAAGGCCAGGGTACGCCAGAGCTTGCCTTCGAGCGCCACATAATGGGCGACAAATTCATGCAGGAATTCGCGTGCGCTGGGCATGTGCAGGGTCGTCGTCTGGCCGCAGGCGCTGCAGAAGTTGCCTGGCGCATCGGTATTGCAGTTATGGCAGGTGCTGGATGACACTGTTTTCAAGATGAACTCTTTCCATGGCCAAAAAATGATCGCTCAAGGGCGCAGCCTATGATGAATGAAAAGAATGATAAAAGCACATTTTTATCTTTTTCGTTGCTTCCGAGATACAAAAAGGCTGCGCCGTTCAGCCTCCACCAAAGGAGGCCAGCAGGCGCCGTTCACCGGCTGGCGTGAGGCGCAGGGCGCGGCTGTCGAGTTCGCGTTCGGCCCAGCGCTGGCGCAGGGCCAGTTGCAGGATGGCGGTACCCAGCGCGCCGCCCAGGTGGGCACGCCGCTCGCTCCAGTCCAGGCAGGCACAGGCGAAGCGGCGGCGCTGCTTGTGTAATTGCGGCACGTCGATGCCCAGCGCCGCCATGCCGGCCGCGCCCGCTTCCGACAGGCGATATTCTCCTTCATCGTCGAGCAGCCAGCCTTGGGCGAGCAACTGGTCGTGCACGGTGACAGCCACCGTGCCGGCCATGTGGTCGTAGCAAGTGCGCGCCTGGCGCAGGCGGTCGGGCGTGGAGGGCGAAAAGGGCGTCGCCGGCACGCCGGCCACCACCAGCAGCGCTTCCAGCGCTCGCGCCACCTCCGTGCTGGCCAGGCGGTAATAGCGGTGCTTGCCCTGCGCCACCATCGACAGCAAACCATCGTCGCGCAAGCGGCTCAGATGGGCGCTGGCCGTCGAGGCGCCCACTTCGGCCAGCGTGGCCAATTCCGTCGCCGTGCGCGCATGGCCGTCGAGCAAGCTGCACAGCATGCGCGCGCGGGCCGGTTCGGCGATGGCGCCGGCCAGTTGCGCCAGACCCATGTCGGCCGAAGGAAGTTTGTCATCCATGATTCGTTCGTGGGCGAAGTGTTGTGGTGGAAGGGGCAGCATACTCGGCTCCCTACCTCACTGCAATGGAATGCGCATGCCGCTTGCCGACTTTGTTATCGACCCCGCCGACCCTTTCGCTGCCGTCACCCACGCGGCGCCGTATGATTATTATCGCCGCCTGGCGGATGGTCCGCCGCTGCGTTTTGATGCGGCACTCGACTGCTGGCTGGCGACGGGCGCGGCCGGCGTGCTGGCCGTGCTGGCACATCCCGCTTGCCGCGTGCGTCCGATTGGACAGCCTGTACCGGATACTCTGGCGGGCACGCCGTGCGGCGCGATTTTTGCCGAACTGGTGCGTATGAACGATGGCGAACGGCATGCCGTGCCAAAACAGGTGCTGGCGCGCGCGCTGGGCCAGGTGGATCTGGCGCGCCTGCAGGAGCGGGCGATGCATCTTGCTGGTGATCGCATGCCAGGCGATGCTGTCCAGCTTAACGATGCGATTTTTCAACTGCCCCTGTTCGCCATGGCCGACTTGCTGGGCTTTGCGCCAGCGCAATGGCCGTCGCTGGCCGCCTGGACGCGCGATTTTGTCGCCTGCCTGTCGCCGCTGAGCAATGGTGAACAACTGGCCGGCGCGCAAGTGGCAGCCGACGCCCTGCTGCAAGCTTTTGCCGCCTTGCTGCGCGAGGGCGATGTGAGGCCCGGCAGCCTGCTGGCCAGTATCGTGACAGAGACCGATGCCATGGGGAGCGGCTTGCTGGCCAACCTCGTGGGCTTGCTGTCGCAGACGTGCGATGCCACAGCCGGCTTGTTGGGCAATGCCATCGTGACTTTGCGCGCGCAGCCTGACTTGCTGCCGTCACTGCGCGCCGCCCCTCAGCGATGGCCGGCCCTGTTGCGCGAAGTTAGCCAGCGTGATCCCGCCATCCACAACACGCGCCGCTACACGGCCGATGCCGTGGAAGTGCATGGCGTGCGCGTGCCGGCCGGGCAGATGATCGTCGTCGTGCTGGCCAGCGCTTGCGATGCGGAGTTGGGCTTTGGCCATGGCCGCCACGGTTGTCCGGGCCAGTCCATCGCGCACACCATCGCCACGGCTTGCCTGCAGGCGTGGGCCGATGCGTTGCAACGCATGCCGCTGGCGTGGCGCTACCTGCCGTCGCTGAATGCCCGCATCCCCGTCTTTAGCCCAGGAGAAATGAAATGATTGCCGTGATTTTCGAAGTCTGGCCCAGCGTCGAAGGGCGCCAGCACTATCTGGACCTGGCGGCGTCCCTGCGGCCCTTGCTCGATGAAGTCGATGGGTTCATTTCCATCGAGCGCTTCAGCAGCTTGAGCGAGCCAGGCAAATTGCTGTCGCTATCCTTCTTTCGCGACGAGGCGGCGCTGGCGCAGTGGCGGCAGCTGGAAGCGCACCGCGCGGCGCAGTCGGCCGGCCGGCAGGGCGTATTTGACGATTACCGGCTGCGCATCGCCGCCGTCGTGCGCGATTACAGTATGCTGGACCGGCAACAGGCGCCGGCCGACAGTCGCCAACGTCACAGCGTTTAGCGGGGCAGCGCGCCCTGCGTGATTTTTACTTTGACCCGATACGTGGCCGCGGCCGCATTCATCGCTGGCGGCGTGGCCGGGTCGACGTCGAGCAGGGTGAACGTCAGGTGGTTGATGCTGACGGAACTGGCGGCGCCGGGCATGGAATCGGACAGGACGATGTCGGTGGCGCCCGCGCTATTGAGCAAACTGAAGCTGTAGCTGACATAGCCTTTCCACACGCATACGGCGCCCTTGCGGCAGCGGCTGTCGTTGACGCGCTCGAGTTTCAGGGTATCGGTGGCCGTGATGGCGACCTGTTCGCCCGGCGAGAGTACGTGGGTGACGCTGCGCGGCGTGTTTTCCGCGTCGCCGGCGCTGCCGGCCGCGCCGCAGCCAGCCAGTACGGCCAGGCAGGCGATGAGCAGGGGCAGCAGCAGGGTACGACAAGAGTGGTTCAGAGTAGACATGTTTTTCCTTTCAGGTAGAACGTCCCGGGCGTGCTTGTTCGCACGTGGGATAAAATGATAGTAACAAAATGATATTTTTCCGGCGCACTATTGGCGTGCTGCCGATGAATTGATGCGCCGGCCACGCGGCGCGCCGATTACTGCGTAAAATGGCTGTTTTGAAAATCAGGAAACAACCATGAAAAAAACTGCCCTGGCGAAAAGCGATGCCAAGAAACTGATGGGAAAGATGAATGTTCCCGGCGCCGGTGCATTCGGTAAGGAAGCGGTGGTCGTCGACCGCCGCGAGCAGCGCAAGCGCGATCAGGCACTGGGCCTGGTGCCATTCGCCGTCAAGCTGAACAGCGATCTGGTGTTGCAATTGCAGACCCTGGCCAAGGAACGCGATGCGGATCTGAATGAATTGGTCGCCGAGCTGATCACCAAGGGCTTGGCTGCAGCATAAGGGCTGACAATGTTTATCTGTTGATAAATATCATTTGTAAAACTAAAAGGCGCCTTGCGGCGCCTTTTGCATTGCGGCATTGCTTGTGCTTACACCCAGGCGGCCAGCGCGCCCTTCATTTTTTTCAGTGCCGCCACTTCGATCTGGCGGATGCGTTCGGCCGATACGCCGAACTCTTCTGCCAAAGCGTGCAGGGTGGCGCCGGAACCGTCGTCGTTGGCCAGCCAGCGCGCTTCGATGATGCGGCGCGAACGGGCGTCGAGCTTGCTCAAGGCCGTTTCCAGGCCTTCCGATTGCAGACGCGTCACTTGTTCCGCTTCCAGCACCTTGGTCGGCTCGCTTTGCTCCGACGACAGGTAGGCGATCGGCGAAAACTTGTCGTCTTCATCGTCGGTCGGCGATTCCAGGGCGATGTCGCGTCCGCTCAAGCGCGTTTCCATTTCGATCACTTCTTCGCGTTTCACGTCGAGCAGCTTGGCCAGCGCATCGATCTGCTTCGGCGTCATCGCATCGAGGCCCGTCTTGTGGCTGCGCAGGTTGAAGAACAGCTTGCGCTGTGCCTTCGTCGTCGCGACCTTGACCAGGCGCCAGTTTTTCAGGATGTACTCGTGCATCTCGGCTTTCACCCAGTGCATGGCATACGATACCAGGCGCACGCCCTGGTCCGGGTCGAAGCGTTTCACGGCTTTCATCAAGCCGATATTGCCTTCCTGAATCAGGTCGGCGTGCGGCAAGCCATAGCCCAGGTAGCCGCGGGCAATCGAGACCACCAGGCGCAGGTGCGACAGCACCAGTTCTTGCGCGGCGGCCAGGTCATTTTTTTCGCGCAGGCGTGTTGCCAGCGAGATTTCTTCATCGTGGGTCAACATGGGCAGGCGGTTCACGGCCGAGATATAGGCGTCGATATTGCCCAGATTGCCAGTGAACCCGAGGCCCAGCGCATTACTTTTGGTCGGAACCAATGCGGATGTAGCGGACATCATAGTCATGTTTTCTCCCTCGTAGTCTTGCTTTGTTCCAGTTGGCCATGTCACGCGACGTGGCCCGATTGTCTGTTCGTTTTGCGTATGTGGTCTTGCACTTGCAGATCGCGGCACCATCTTCATCTGGCGTCCATGGCGGTTCTGCTGTTGGTATGTCCCTATATTAGCACTCTCTGCTTGAGAGTGCCAATCAGCACATTTAATCGTCCTGATAGCCTAAATGCTATGGCGAATGAATGCTTGATAAATGTGTATGAACGGTGATCTGAACAGCGCTGCAGGCCGCTTCACGACAACGTAGCTAGTCTACGGCCTCTGGCTGAAGCGAACCTTAAGAATACTTGCTAAATATCAAGATAACAGCATTGTGGGGACGCATGGCGGCGCCTGCGGTGCCGCCATGGGAGGGAAGGCAAGGTCAGTTCAGGCGCGCCAGGTGGCGCTGCACGCAGAGGAAGGCGCCGATCAGGCCCAGGCCGGCGCTGACGGCCAGCAAGCCGGCCATCGGCAGCGGCGCCAGCGGCACTAGCTGGAATTCGGACGCATACAGGCGGGCAAACTCGGCAATCGCGGTATTCAGTGGTTGCATGGCCAGCGCCACCGCGCCCAGGGCCAGCGCACCGGCGCACAGGCCCAGCAGGGCGCCCGTGTAATAGAAGGGGCGGTGGATGAAGGTGTCCGTGGCGCCGATCAGTTTCGAGATGCTGATTTCATCGCGCTGCTGCATCACTTGCAGGCGGATGGTATTGAAGACCACGGCGATGACGGCCACGCCCAGGGTAATGGCCAGCAGCAGCAGCACCAGGCGCAGCACGCCCAGCAGGGCCGCCAGGCGCTTGACCCAGGCCGAATCGACTTGCGCCGATTCCACGCCAGGCAGGTGGCGCAGCTGCTCCGCCACCGCATCGACATCCTGCGCTTCGCTGGCGCTGCTGAAGGCATCGAGTTTCAGCACATAGCTGTCGGGCAAGGGATTGTCGCCCAGTGTGCTGAGCACATCGGCCAGGCCGTTCTTGTTCTTTAGGGTATCGAGCGCCTCTTCGCGCGCAATGAAGACGATCTTCGCCTTTTGCGCGCCGACGACCTTGCGCATGGCGCCCGCCAGGGCCACGGCTTGCTCGCGCGGCGTGTCGATCTTCAGGAAAACGCTGATTTCCGGGTCGACCGACATCTGTTCCGACATGGGACGCACATTGTCGAGCATGGTCAAGCCGGCGAACGGCAGCGACAGGGCGATGGCGACGACGAGCACGTTCAACAGGAAGCCGCCTGGCGACTTGCGCAAATGGATCAGCGCCGAACCGAGCGCGAAGCGGTGTTGACGGAACCAGCCTCTCATGCCTGTTCTCCCTGCACATCGTCGGGGCCGGGGGAGGGCGCAAAATCGGGATCGGGCGGCGCGAAGACGGGCGCCTGCGTGGCCTTGTCGATGGCGACCAACTGGCCGTTTTTCAGGTGGATCACGCGGGCGGCGGCGTCGAGCATCTGTTCGTCATGGCTGGAAATGAGGCAGGTCACGCCCACCGAGTGAAACGCTTTCAGGGCGTCGAGCACCTTGTTGGCGCTGGCGCGGTCCAGGTTGGCCGTCGGTTCGTCGGCCAGGATGATCTGTGGCCGGTTGACGATGGCGCGCGCGATGGACACGCGCTGCTGTTCCCCGCCCGACAGCGACAGCGGGCGCGCCATGGCGCGGTCGAGCAGGCCCACCTTATCGAGGGCGGCACGCGCGCGCTGTTCGGCAGCAACTTTATGCGCGCCGACGACGAGCAGCGGCAGCATCACGTTGGCCAGGATGGAGCGGTCGTTGAGTAGTTTTTGCTGCTGGAAGATCAGGCCCATGTTGCGGCGCAGAAAGGGCACGCCGGCTGGCTTGATCTTGGCCATGTCCTGGCCATTGACGATCAGCTTGCCCGAGCTGGGGCGCTCCATGGCGGCGATCATTTTCAGCAGGGTGGACTTGCCGGCGCCGGACGGGCCGGCCAGAAAGACCAGCTCGCCTTTGGCAATGCTCAGCGAAATGTCGCTGAGGGCCACGGCATCGGCGGAGTATTGCTTGGAGACGTGCTGAAATTCAATCATGTATGGGCTTATCCGAGCAGCGCTTCGACAAATTCGGCAGCCACGAAAGGCTGCAAGTCTTCAATTTTCTCACCGATGCCGATGAAATACACGGGGACGGGGCGTACGCGGGCAATCGCCGCCAGCACGCCGCCCTTGGCGGTACCATCGAGCTTGGTGATCACCAGGCCGGTCAATTGCAGGGCATCGTCGAACGCTTTCACTTGCGTGAGGGCATTCTGGCCCGTGTTGCCGTCGATGACGAGCAGGGTTTCATGCGGCGCGCCTTCCATGCCCTTGCCGATCACGCGCTTGATTTTCTTCAACTCTTCCATCAGGTGCAACTGCGTCGGCAAGCGGCCTGCCGTGTCGACCATCACCACGTCGATGCCGCGCGCTTTTGCCGATTGCACGGAGTCGTAGGCCACGGCGGCCGGGTCGCCCGATTCCTGCGAAATGACGGTGACGTTGTTGCGCTCGCCCCAGACCATCAGCTGCTCGCGCGCGGCGGCGCGGAAGGTGTCGCCCGCAGCCAGCAGCACGGACTGGTTATTCGACTGCATGTGCTTGGCCAGCTTGCCGATGGTGGTGGTCTTGCCGGCGCCATTCACGCCGGAAATCATCATCACCAGCGGCTTGTGACGGCCCAGCTCGAAGCGCTTTTCCAGCGGCGAGAGCAGGTCGGTCAGCAGCACTTTCAGCGCTGCCTTGACGGCGGCGGCGTCGAGCAGCTTGTCTTCCTTGACCTTTTTCTTCAATTCCGTGAGCAGGAATTCGGTGGCGTCGATGCCCGCGTCGGACATCAGCAGCGCTGCTTCCAGCTCTTCGTACAGGGCGTCGTCGATCTTCGCGCCGACGAACAGCACGGATAAGGTGTTCGAGGTTTTTGACAGGCCGGCTTTCAGGCGCGTCATCCACGATTTTTTCTCGGGTTCGGCGGCCACGATCACGGGCACGAGTTCGGCTGGCGCGCCGCTCAGGGGCGTAACGGCAGGCTGCGGTGCAGGCGGCGTGGCGGCGGGAAGGACGAGGGGCTCGGCTGGCGCAGCCTCGGGAGCGGTGGGTTTTTTCTTGAAGAAACTAAACATGGATGTGTGGTGGCGGGTGCTGACCTAAGGCCCGGCGGCGCCGGACACTGTGTTACGGGCTATTCTACCAGAGCGCGCCCGGCCCTTCATGCTTTACTGTTCGATTGGCAACATTGCGCGGCTATCCACGGAGATCGCCGCAGTTGCCGCGCTTTCCAGCCGGATCAATGGGTTTGCAGGGCCCGCGCCTGATGGCGGCGGCGCCAGTCGGCGATGCTTTCCTCGACTTGCCGCAAGTCCAGCACATGCAGGAACGCCGGTGGCTGCCTGGTCAGCACGGGGCTGCGTCCGCCAGCCCATAACTCGATGTCTGGCGGCAAGCTTGCATGCAACTGCTGCAGGCTGTCGCGCGTCAGCCGTTGCTTGCTGGCGCTGGAAAACGACAGCGCCACGATGTCGGCACGCTGCGCGCGGGCGGCCGCGACGATGTCCGCCAGCGGTGTTTCCACCCCCAGCGACATGCAATGGGCGCCAGCCGCCGCGCACAGCGCCTCGGCCATCAGCAGCCCCAGGCCATGCCGCTCCTGCGGCAAGGTACTGAGGACGATACGCGGCGTGCGCGTCGACGGGCTGCTTGCCTGCGGCAGGGAAAAAATGGCATGGCGCATCACCGTTTGCAAGGTTTCGCTATACAGATGCTCTTCATACACGGCCAGGTCGCCGCAAGCCCACGCTTCGCCCACCATTCCCGTCAGGGGCGCGATGACGTCGATGGTGAACGCTTTCAAGCCCAGCACGGCCAGCGCCTGGCGCAGGGCGTCGCCCAGTTCCGCCATCTGGTGGCCACGGCACAGGGCCAGGTAGCGTTCGAGCTGGGGTGCCCGGGTTGACGGCGCCGCGCTGCCGGCGTTGGCCAGCTGCTGCAGTTGCACGGTACTGTGTTGCATGATTTTGCCCGGACGAAATCCGAGGTCCAGCAGGCGCTTGACCATGCGCAACTTCTGCACTTGCTCGGCCGGGTAGCTGCGCTCGCCAAAGGCGTCGCGCTGGGGCTGGGGAAAGGCGTAGCGGCGCTCCCACACGCGCAAGGTTTCCTTGGCCAGTCCGGTATCGCGTTCGACATCGCTGATGCTGAAGGCGGAAGTGGGTTGCAGGTCAGTATCCATACCAGGGTGGCTTTGCTCGCTTGCGGAAGAACGTGGCATGCATTTTACGCCTTCCGCCGCCCCTGACCAAATAGCTGAATCCGATTAGACATTGCCGACGTATAAGTTTGTGAACGGCTCAGGGCACTCATTGACATAAATCAATATTTCATCGATTATCCATGAGGCTCGTTTTGTCCAGGACAAACTTAACACAGGTGTATTCATGAAAATTGCCGTCGTCGGAGCAGGAATTGCAGGTTTGTCGTGTGCCTATCGCCTGGCGCAAGCCGGCCAGGACGTCACCTTGTACGAAGCGGGTGACTATTTTGGCGGCCACAGCCATACGGTGGATGTCACGCTCGATGGCGTCACGCATGGCGTCGACACGGGTTTTCTCGTGTTCAACCACGCCACCTACCCGAACCTGGTGCAACTGTTTGATGAACTCGGTGTCGAGGCGGCTGACAGCGACATGTCGTTTTCCGTGAAAATGCCGCTCGGCACTGCGTCCGATGCGCGCGTGCTGGAATGGGCGGGCGCCAATTTCGATACCGTGTTTACCCAGCGCAGCAACTTGCTGCGCCCCGCGTTCCTGCGCATGCTGCGCGATATCGTGCGCTTCAACCGCCAGGCCAGCGCCCTGGCCACGGCCAGCGTGCCGGCGCCGGCCCTGTCACTGGGCGAGTTTCTCGACCAGCACGGCTATGGCGATGAATTCCGCCACTGGTATCTGCTGCCAATGGCCGCCTGTATCTGGTCGTGCCCGGCGCGCCAGATGCTGGCCTTTCCCTTGGCCACCTTCATTCGTTTCTGCCACAACCATGGCTTGCTGCAAGTGAGCGACCGGCCGCAATGGCGCACGGTACGGGGCGGTTCGCGCGTGTATGTGGAAAAACTGCTGGCGGGCATTCCGCAGCAGCGCCTGGCGTGCCCCGTGCTGGCCGTGCGTCGCCAGGCTCATGGTGGCGCGCGCATGGTCGAGCTGCACACGGCCGCCGGCGTCGAGCATGTCGATCACGTCGTACTCGCTTGCCACAGCGACCAGTCGCTGGCCCTGCTGGGAGATATCCGTGACGACGAGCGCTCTGTGCTCGAAGCCGTACGCTACCAGCCGAATCGGGCCGTGCTGCATACGGATGCGTCCTGCCTGCCGCAACGCCGCAAGGCTTGGTCGGCCTGGAATTACCAGGGACGGCCGACAGTGGCGCAAGGCGAGGCGCCGCAGGTATGCGTGCATTATTTGCTGAACCAGTTGCAGCCGCTGCCGTTCACCACGCCCGTCATCGTTTCGCTCAATCCCCTCGATGAACCGGACCCGGCCTCCATTCTCGACGAGTTTTCGTATGCGCATCCCGTGTTCGATGGCGCGGCCATTGCCGCCCAGGCGCGCCTGGCCGGCTTCCAGGGCGCGCAGCACACCTGGTTCGCGGGTGCCTGGACGGGCTACGGTTTCCATGAGGACGGCTTGAAGTCGGGCCTGGCCGTGGCGCAAGCGCTCAATGGCATGGCCGCTTCGGAGCTCGGCCATGCCGCGTGATCCCGCGCAACCGGCCCAGCCGCAGCTATGCCTGGGCCTGGTTCGCCATGCGCGGCTGCGCCCGCGCGCACATGCCTTCAGTTACGGCATGTTTTATCTGCGCCTGCCCCTGCGCAGCCTGGGCGCGCAGGATTTCGCGGCCCGTTTGATGTCGCGCAACGGTGCCAATGTGCTGGCCTTCCGCGACAGCGACCATGGCGATGGCACGACGCCGCTGCTGGAGTGGATCGACGGCTTGCTGCAGCAGCATGGCGTGTTGGACGCGGGTGGCGAAATCTGGCTGCAAACCATGCCGCGCCTGTGCGGCTATGTCTTCAACCCCGTCAGCTTCTGGTTTTGCCACCGCCCGGATGGGGCGCTGCGCGCCGTGCTCTGCGATGTGCGCAATACCTTTGGCGAGCGCCATCTGTACTTGCTTGAACAGGGCGGCGCCATCGCGTATGGCAGCGAATTGCGTGCCAAGAAGATTTTCCATGTGTCGCCGTTTTGCAAGGTGGAAGGGCAGTACCGTTTCCGTTTCCTGCGCAACCACGACAAGGATGGCGAGCGCCACCTGGCCCGCGTCGATTATGACGACCTCGACGGTCCGATTTTGCAGACCAGCTTGTCCGGCACGGCGCAGCCGCTGCGCGATGGCGCCATCGCCTGGGCCTTGCTGCGCTATCCCCTGATGACGTTTGGCGTGATGGCGCGCATCCATTGGCAAGCCTTGCGCCTGTGGCTGCGCCGCGTGCCGTTTTTCAGCAAACCCCACCCTCCACAAGAAAAGGTGTCCCGATGAGCTCCGATTCCCTGCCGACCGGCCTGCATGCGCGCAGCGGCCCGTCCCCGACCCATGTGCATGAACATCTGGATCTGCCCGCTGCCGCGCGCATGATTCTGCGCCTGCTGGAAAAACTGCAATATGGCGCCCTGCGCCTGCGCACGCCCGATGGCCGTATCTTGCTGTATGGCGACGCCAGCCACCCCGTCACCCTGGACTTGCACAATTGGCACCTGTGCTCGGCCGTGTTGCGTTCGGGTGACATCGGCTTTGCGGAAACGTTCATCGCCGGCGACTGGCGCACGGACAATTTGCCGGGCTTGATCGAATTGATGATACGCAACCGCGCGCAGATTGAATCGCTGATCTACGGCAATTGGTGGGGCAGCCTGCTGTACAAGGTGCGGCACTTGCTCAACCGTAATTCGCGCGCCGGCAGCAAGAAGAATATCCACGCCCATTACGACATCGGCAACGCCTTTTATCAGCTGTGGCTGGATCCATCGATGACGTATTCGAGCGCCCTGTTTAGCGAAGGCGCCAGCCTGGAACAGGCGCAAGGTGCCAAATACCGGCGCATCGCCAGCCAGCTGCAGCTGCAGCCGGGTCAGCGCGTGCTGGAAATTGGCTGCGGCTGGGGCGGCTTTGCGGAAACGGCGGCGCGCGATAACGGCGCCCACGTGACGGGCCTGACCTTGTCGACCGAGCAGTTGGCCTATGCGCGCCAGCGCCTGCAGGACGCGGGGCTGGCAGGGCAGGCCGACCTGCAGTTGTGCGACTACCGCGACAGCGCCGGCCAGTACGACGCCATCGCCTCGATCGAGATGTTCGAAGCCGTGGGACAACGCTACTGGCCCGGCTATTTCGCCTGCGTGGCGCGCAACCTGAAGCCGGGCGGACGCGCCTGCATCCAGACCATCGTCATCGCCGACGCACTGTTCCAGCGCTACAGCAAGAGCACGGATTTCATTCAACAGTATATTTTCCCGGGCGGCATGTTGCCTTCGCCGCTGGAATTTCGCCGCGCCGCCGAGGCGCAGGGCTTGCGCGTGGAGGACGCCTTCAGCTTTGGCCTCGATTACGCGGAAACCTTGCGCCAGTGGCGCGCCAGTTTCCTGGCCCAGCGCACGGCGCTGGAAAAGCAGGGTTTCGACGGCCGTTTCCTGCTGACCTGGGAGTTTTACCTCGCGTATTGCGAGGCCGCCTTCCAGGCGCACAACACGGATGTGATGCAATTTACCCTGATCAAGGACTGACCATGCGCCGCCTGCTTGCCACTGTTGTGCTGTCATTGACCATGTTCGGTGCCGTGGCCGCGCCGCCTGGCTTTATCGCTGCCGACGTGCCCGAGGCCCGCCTGGCGGGCGAGGGCGAATACACGTGGTTCGGCATGCGGATTTATCGGGCGCAACTGTGGGTGGGCGCGAACGGTTACCAGGGCGTGGCGTCGGCAACGGCGCCGTTCGTGCTGGAATTGCGCTACGCGCGTGCGCTTGACGGCAAGAAGATCGCCGAAGCCAGCCATGAGCAGATGCAAAAGCTGGGCGTCGGCACGGAGCAGCAGCGCCTGGCGTGGCTGGCCACGATGCAGCGCATCTTTCCTGACGTCAAGGAAGACCAGCGCATCGCGGGCGCCTACCGGGCCGGCATCGCGCCTGGCGTGCGTTTTTATCTCGATGGCAAGGTGCTGGCCGACGTGAGCGATGGCGACTTCGCGCGCGCTTTCTTCGCCATCTGGCTGTCGCCCGACTCGACGGCGCCGAAGCTGCGCGCGGCCCTGCTGCAGAGTGCGGCGCCACTGCCATGAGTAGCGGGGCCGGCGCTTTGACCTTGCCTGCCTTGTTCAGTTATGGCCTGTTCGGCTTGCCGCTGGCCATGCTGGCACTGCCCATCTATATATATGTGGCGCCATTTTATGCGCAGCGCAGCAGCCTTGACCTGGCGCAAATCGGCGCCGTGCTGCTGGCGGCCCGCATCGCCGCCGCCTTCATCGATCCGGCCCTCGGCGCCTGGATGGCGCATGGCCGGCGCAGCTATGCCGTCTATGTCGGCGCGGCGCTACCGCTGCTGCTGCTGGGCTTTGGCGCCCTGTTCCATCCGCCGTCCCTGTCGCATGGGGCAAGCCTGGCCTGGTTCCTGGCTGCCTTGCTGTTCGTCTACACCGCCTATGGCCTGGCCGGCATCGCGCACCAGAGCTGGGGCGCGGCCTTGAGCCAGGCGCGTGCGCAGCGGGCGCGCGTGACGGCCGTGCGCGAAGGCTGCGGCTTGCTCGGCGTGATCCTGGCGGCAGGATTGACTTCCGTGCTCGGCTATGACGGCTTGTCGCTGGCTTTTGCCGTGTGCCTGCTGGCGACGGGCGCGCTGTTGCTGGCGCGCGCGCCGCGTCCGCTTTTGCGCCAAGGCACGCAGGCGCTGCCCGCTGGCGCCTGGCGCCTGCCATTGCGCCAGCGCGCGTTCCGCTGGCTGTTCGCCGTCCTGCTCGTCAATGGCGTGGCCGCCGCCATTCCCGCCACCCTGTTCCTGTTCTTTGCCGGCGATTATCTGCGCCTGGGGCATTACGCCGGTCCGTTCCTGATTGTGTATTTTTGCGCGGCGGCCGCCTCGATGCCCGCGTGGGTGGCGCTGGCGCGCCGCTTTGGCGAAGCGCGTGCCTGGGGTGGCGCCATGCTGCTGGCCGCCGGTGTGTTTGTCTGGGCGTATGGCCTGGACGCGGGCGCCGCCTGGGGCTTTGCCAGTATCTGCCTGCTGTCGGGCCTGGCGCTGGGTGCCGACCTGGCCTTGCCGCCGGCCCTGCTGGCAGGGCTGATCGGCGCGGCGGGCCATGCCGGGCGGCACGAAGCGGCGTATTTCGGCTGGTGGAACTGGGGCGTGCAAATGAGCCTGGCACTGGCGGCCGGCATCGCCTTGCCCCTGCTGGCCTGGCTCGGCTATGTGCCGGGCAGCAACAAAGGCTTGCCGGCCCTGTCTGTCGCTTACGCCTTGCTGCCCTGCGCCCTGAAACTGCTGGCCGCGCTGCTGCTGTGGCGCGCGCCCTTACAACATATATATAGCGATCAACTGGAGATTCGACCATGCACCTCATGAAATGCTGCCGACGCGGCATAGCGGCGGCGGCTGTGCTGCTGGCGCTGGCCGCCTGCTCAACGCCGCCCACCCCCGCCACGTACGCGCAGGAATTGCCCGTACTGGATCTGCAGCAGTACTTCAACGGCACGCTCGATGCTCACGGCATCTTTCAGGACCGCTCGGGCAAGGTGGTCAAGCGCTTCACGGTGGTGATGCGGGCCAGCTGGGTGGGTGAGACGGGCACCCTGGACGAGGATTTCACGTATTCGGACGGCAGCAAACAACGCCGCGTGTGGACATTGCGCAAGACGGCGCCCGGGCGCTTCATCGGCACGGCGCCCGACGTGGTCGGCGAGGCCATCGGCGAAGTGGCCGGCAATGCCTTGCGTTGGCAATATGTGCTGGCACTGCCCGTCGATGGCACGGTTTACCACGTCGATTTCGAGGACTGGATGTTCCTGATGGATGACAAGGTCATGCTCAACCGCGCCGCCATGAGCAAGTTCGGCTTCAGCCTGGGCGCCGTCACTTTATCGTTCAGCAAGCGTCCATCAAAGGCGGCCCCATGAATCGCAAGATCACCAGCTGGGCCGGCAAGCGCGTGTGGGTCATCGGCGCTTCCAGCGGCATCGGCGCCGCGTGCGCCACCTTGTTGCTGGAGCAGGGCGCGTGCGTGGCCCTGTCGGCCCGCCATCGGACCAGCCTGGAACTGCTGTGCCAGGGGCAGCCGCTGGCGCAGGCCTTGCCGCTCGATATCACCCAGCCCGCGCAGTTGCGGGCCGTCTGCGCGCAATTGCAGCAGCAGTGGACGCATATCGACCTGATACTGGTGGTGGCCGGCGGCTATCAGGCCATGCGCGCCGATAGCTTTGACCTTGAGGCGGCGCAGGACTTGCTGGCCTTGAATGTGGGCGGCGTCTTCAATTGCCTGGAGCAAGCCTTGCCGTGGCTGTTGCGCCAGGGCAGCGGCGGCATCGGCATCGTCGGCTCGGTGGCCGGCTATGGCGGCTTGCCCAAGGCGCTCGCGTATGGCGCCAGCAAGGCGGCGCTGATCAACCTGACGGAGTCGCTGTACCTGGATTTGCATGGGCGTGGCATTGACGTGTATCAAATCAATCCCGGCTTCGTCGCCACGCCGCTGACGGCGGACAATGATTTCAAGATGCCTGCCCTGATGACGGCGCACGACGCGGCCGCCGCCATGCTCGACGGCATTGAGCGGGGGCAGTTTCACATCCACTTTCCCAAACGCTTCACGAATATCCTGCGCCTGGCGCGGCTGTTGCCGTACCGCGCCTATTTCTGGCTGATCCGCAAGGTGACTGGCCTATGAACGCAAGCATGGATGACCCGTTGGCGCGCCTGGTGGCGTTTTACGAGCACCTGCGCATCGACAACCTGGCGCAACTGGGCGCCGTGTACGCGCCGGATGCCCATTTCAAGGATCCGTTCAACGAGGTGCAGGGGCATGCCGCCATCCTGGCCATCTTCGAGCACATGTTCGTGCAGGTCGATGCGCCGCGGTTTGTCGTGCTGGAAAGCCTGGGGCAGGGGACGCAAGCCTTCCTGACGTGGGAGTTTCGTTTCCGCATGAAGCGACTGGTATCTGGCGAACAATGTATTCGTGGCGCCACCCATGTGCGCTTCGATGCGCAGGGACGGGTGGTCTTGCACCGCGATTATTGGGATGTGGCGGAAGAATTGTATGAAAAACTGCCTCTGCTGGGCGGTTTCATGCGCCTGCTCCGGCGCGCAAGCCAGCGCTAAGGCGATTTAGCGATGCTTTTAAGCAAAAAATACAAAAAAGAAAAAGTAAATTGTGTGAAATAGGTCAGGTGAAAACTTGATTTCGGTCAAAGTGTCGTTTTTTAGAAACAAAATTGTCAAAATATTGAGAAGGCAACATTGTAAGAAATTGTTTCAATTGATGCGCAATTTGCAAGCAAGAGTCGTCCTCATGCGTTCCTGGCGGGTAGCTGGCGCATGCGCTGGTAAACATGGAAAACATTTATATGTGAGCAATTTAAATTACCGGAAAGTCAGTAATTTAATTGTCACTTTGGCTATTTTTTGAACGCCTGCGCCGACGCGCGAATTGGCGCCTACGCCCCTGAATAATGCGGCAACGCACCAAAACAGGGCGCATTATTTCCCGTTTTTGGGCATCTGGCAGCAAACATTGGCGATGCCGTGTATGCTTCGTCCCGTTTATCCATTATCGCCTGACAAACTGTGCGCTTTGTCGCGTAAGTCTTGGAGGGCAAATGATGGGTAAAGCATGTTGACGTTTTAATCACTCGCCTGATACTGTTGCACTAATACAACGGGTGCCAGCAAACCATGCGCTATGATGGAATGGTCAATCAGGCCCATGCATTGGTTGGCAAGGGGCACTGGCTCTGTCGCGTAGTACGGTTGGCGATGGTCGGGATGCCTGAAAAAGCCCCCGGCCTGGTACCGGAAGTAACATGTTGGAACTTGATGGAATGTGAAACGGTCGTTATAGTGCCGCTTCCGGTGCCGTTTGAGCACCGAACCGGCGCACGAATGACGGTCGTTATGCAGCCTTCAAGCTTATCGGTGCAATAGCGTGCCGATACCGATATGAATGTTCCCCTGACCGGAACAGCAATGTGGCAGGTGGAGACCTTGCCCTCACTCATAAAAAGCGCTCTGCTAGAGCGCAGCTCGAGATGCATAGGCTGTATTACTTTTTGCTTCAAAAATTAAAGGAAATCGCAATGAAAAAAACTCTGATCACCCTGGCAGTCCTGGCAGCAGCCACTGGCGTAGCCCAAGCTCAATCGAGCGTTGTTATCTACGGTACCGTTGACGCTGGTTTCGTCAGCGAGCGCGGCGGCTCAGCCGGCACCGTCAACAAAATCGATAGCGGCGTTGCTTCGGCTTCGCGTATCGGCTTCAAAGGCACCGAAGATCTGGGCAGCGGCCTGTCGGCACTGTTCGTTCTGGAATCGGGTTTCAAAGTTGATTCCGGTTCGCAAGATGGTGAAGCCCTGTTTGGTCGTCAAGCCTATGTTGGCCTGAGCAGCAAAACGGCTGGTACCGTAACCCTGGGTCGTCAATACACCCCTTGGTACAACACCCTGTCGAAAGTTGCTGATCCATTCGCAGCTGGCTACGCTGGTTCCGCCAAGAACTTGTTCCCAGCGAACACCACCCGTACCAGCAACACCGTGCTGTACTCGTCGCCAAACTTCAGCGGCTTTGACGCTGACGTTGCTTACAGCACCGGCAACAAAGACCAAGAGAGCCTGGTATCCAGCAAAATCGGTCGCCAAATGGGCGCATCGGTTGGCTACGCTAACGGTCCTTTGAACGCACGTGTTGCTTACAACACCACCAGCAACGAAACCGCCACCAGCGATGTTGGCAGCGCACGTAACTGGCTGGTAGCCGCTAACTACGACTTCGCAGTAGCGAAAGCGTATGTTGCATACGGCGTCAACAAAGGCCTGAACAGCTCGACCCGTAACAACGCAAAAGAGGGTAACCTGTTCAACACCGTATCGACCGGTGGTCTGTCCAACGACAGCACCACCGCCCTGATCGGCGCAACCGTACCAGTTGGTCCAGCCGGCACCGTGATGGCTTCGATCATCCACGTCAACGACAAAAACGGCTTCTCGAACGCCGATGCGAACCAGTTCGCAGTGGGCTACTCGTACGCTCTGTCGAAGCGCACCAGCACCTACGCTTCGTACGCTAAAATCTCGAACAAAAACAACGCTGGTTACACCGTTGGTAACAACAGCAATGTTGGTTCGGGCGACCAAGCGTTCAACGTTGGTGTTCGTCACTCGTTCTAATATTCGCGCAAGCGAAGCTTAGTACCGCTCAGGCATCCCTTCGGGGATGCTGCAAGCAAAGAAACGCGCTGTCTGGCTTCGGCCTGGCGGCGCGTTTTTGCATGGGCGGTGCCAGTTATAATGGCGCCGTCACTCAAGTAAAGGAATGCCATGTCTCCATACACATCGCCGCGCCTGGCCGTCCTGCTGGCCGCGTTGTTATTCGCCGGCGCCACGGGTGCCGCTGTCGCCGCCGTCAAGGGCAAGAAGCCGGCCGGACTGGAGCGTTACGGCGTTGCCGTCTACTCGGACCTGTGCCTGCAAAAGGATAGCGGCGAAATCGGCGGCCAGCGCGTAACCCTGCACCGCTTCGCCGAGGCCGACTCCGTCATCTATGAATTTACTGCTGGCGCCCTGAGCTGGCCCATCGTCGCCAACGACGTCAACCTGGACGCCGCTACGGGCGCCTTCGACTTCACCATCGCCGGCGCCGACAGCGAAGAGCGCACCATCGTCGGCAAGTTTTCCAAGGACGGGCAAACCCTGACCCTGGAAGGCGATTACTGCGGCGGCAATGTGCGCATGCCCATGAAACTGAGCCGCGTGCGCGATTTCGGCCGTCCCCTGAAAAACTGCACGCCCTGCCCACCGGTGCCGCAAGCGCCCGCCGACGCAGTGCCTGCCGAGGAAAGCGCGCCAGTACCGGCTGCCTGAGCGATCATCGCTGTCAAAAAGAAAAAGGCCCGGTATCGACCGGGCCTTTGTTGTTTGTCGCGCTGAAACGGGCTTATTTGGCCGCCTGCGCCTTTTCCGCCGTGGCGCGGATGGTGGCCAGCGTGGCGTTCGGCGTGATCAGGTTGCCGTCGTAGCGCAGCTCGATCAACGCTGGCAAGTTGTGCGCGCTGGCGTGCGCCAGCGCCCGTTGCAGGGCAGGGGCGAACTCTTCTGTCGTAGTCACGACTTCGCCATGCGCGCCATACGCCTGCGCCAGCGCCGCAAAATCCGGGTTATGCAGGGTCGTGCCCGAGACGCGGCCCGGGTAATCGCGTTCCTGGTGCATGCGGATGGTGCCGAACATCTGGTTATTGAAGACGATGATGACCACGCCCGCCTGGTATTGCACGGCGGTGGCCAGTTCCTGGCCATTCATCATGTATTCGCCGTCGCCGGCAAAGGTGATCACGGTACGCTCCGGATGCACGATCTTCGCCGCCACGCCGGACGGCACGCCATAGCCCATGGCGCCATTCGTTGGCGCCAGCTGCGTGCGCATGCCGCCGTAGCGATAAAAACGGTGCGCCCACGAGGCGTAGTTGCCGGCGCCGTTGGTCAGGATGGTATCAAGAGGTGCCTGCGCCATGATTTCCTGCGTCACTTGCCACAGGTCCAGCGGCGCCTGGCCATCCTGGAAGATGGGCGGGCGCTCCTGATAGGCGGCCAGCTCGGCCTTCGCTTCGGCCGGCGTATGTTTCCAGGCGGAAGCGTCGACGGGGGCCATGGCTGCCAGCATGGCGCACGCTTGCGGCATGCCGCTGTTGATCATCAGTTCGGCCTGGTAAACGCTGCCCAGCTCTTCGGCGTCCGTATGGATGTGCACCAGGCGCTGGCGCGGCACGGGTGCGTCGAACAGCGTGTAGCCGCCCGTCGTCATTTCACCGAGGCGCGGGCCGATGGCGATGACCAGGTCGGCATTTTTCACGCGCGCGGCCAGTTTCGGGTTGATGCCGATGCCGACATCGCCGATGTAGTTCGGGTGGGCATTGTCGAGCAAGTCCTGGAAGCGGAAGGCGCAGGCGACGGGCAGGTGCTTGCTTTCCGCGAACTGTTGCAGGTCGGCGCAGGCCTGCGGCGTCCAGGTGGTGCCGCCCAGCAAGACCAGCGGACGCTGCGCTTCGGCCAGCATGGCGCGCAATTGCTGCAGTTGCGCGTCCGATGGCGATGCCTGTACCGGCTGGTAGGCGCGCGTGTCGGCGACAGTCGCCATGGAAATGAGCATGTCTTCCGGCAGGGCCAGCACGACAGGGCCGGGGCGCCCGCTGGTGGCGACCTGGAAGGCGCGCGCCAGGTATTCGGGGATGCGCTCGGCGCGGTCGATCTGTGCCACCCACTTGGCCATCTGGCCGTACATGCGGCGGTAGTCGATTTCCTGGAACGCTTCGCGGTCGACGAAATCGTTGCCCACCTGGCCTATGAACAGGATCATCGGCGTCGAATCCTGATACGCCGTGTGCACGCCGATCGAGGCGTTGGTGGCGCCCGGTCCGCGCGTGACGAAGCAGATGCCCGGCTTGCCCGTCAGCTTGCCGTAGGCTTCAGCCATGAAGGCGGCGCCGCCTTCCTGGCGGTTGATGATGAAGCGGATGCCCGAATCGTGCAGGGCGTCCAGCACGTCGAGGTAGCTTTCGCCAGGCACGCCAAAAGCGGTGTCGACACCATGGATCTGCAGGGCATCGACCAGGATCTGGCCGCCGGTACGGGATTGTTGCGTCATGTTCGGCTCTTTATAGTCTAGTGGGGTGGCAAAGAAGTGGGGCAAGCGGTGTGCATGCGCTTGCATGCAAGCAGCTTGCCCATTCTATGTGAGCCGATTTGGCCCGGCTTTTGAAATGGCGACACCGAATTACACAATCCCCCGGGCCGGGGCTCGACGAGGGGCCCTGCGAGCGGTGTCGTTCCTGCACAGGCCTTTTTGCAGAAACCTGCTGCGGCGCGGTACAATGGCGGGTGAAGCAGGCCAGACAGTCGCTGGCCGGCGCAGCAATGCGCTGGCGGGAGGAAGGTCCGGACTCCATAGAGCGGGGTGACGGTTAACGGCCGTCCGCTGAAAGCCTACTCGACGTACTTGTACGGAGAAGGGGTATAAGGCGAGGAATAGGGCCACAGAGACGAGCGTATTAAGTTACGGTGAAACGCGGTAACCTCCACCTGGTGCAATTTCAAATAGGCACGCGATGATGCTGCTCGCGGAGCGTGCGGGTAGAAAGCTTGAGCGTCCGAGTAATCTGGCGCCTAGAGGAATGACTGTCATAGCGCCAACCTGCAAGGGAAGGCGCCGTAACAAAATCCGGCCTACCGGCCTGCTTCACTTGAATTTTAGCTCCCCGGCCTGCCGGGGAGTGTATCGGCCGCAGCGGTTTGCTTGCTGCGCGCCACCCAAAAGCCCCCGCAAAGGGGCTTTTTTTGTTTCCAAAAAGATAGTGATCAGGATAAAGTTGTATATACAACTAAAATGAACAATTGGTTAAAGTTTCTTCGTCTCAATTAATTGCTGCATTGCAAAAATAGTTGATCCGCATCAGGCCAACCCCTGAAAACAGGGCCGGTACGTGCCAAGGGCGCAATTTTTTTGCCTTAAACCAAGTCTTATGCTGTGGCTGCTTGTTGTTGTGCCTGGAGGTCGAAAGTATTGTCATGTGTCAACTAACTGTAAAAAATTCAATTTTTACATTTCGTCTTTTTTGATGTTTACGGTAGGAAAACACATGTGTGCAGATGAGGTAGCACATTCACTATCTTTCATAAGTATCTAATTTATCGATATATTTTTATTTGAGACTGCTTCAACGATATGCGCTAAGTCCTTAATTTCATTAATAAAATTCCTGTTTTGCCAATCGGAAACCGCTTGACCACTATCTTTGCTTACTCTAAAGTGGGCAACTGTGTGAAAAAGTGTGTTTTTGTGGGAAATTTCCCCTTTTCATCATGATGCGCAAGCGTCGCAACCCAAGCTCAAAAAAGGTCTTCCGTGTTTCAAGGCGCGTCCGCAATCAATCTCGATGCCAAAGGCAGGATGTCTATCCCTGCCAAGCACCGTGACGCGCTGGCGATTCAATGCGAAGGCCGTCTGACCCTGACCAAGCACCCCGATGGCTGCCTGCTGTTTTTCCCCCGTCCCGTGTGGGAAAACCACCGCCAGCAAATCGCCGCCTGGCCCATGTCGGCGCGCGCCTGGCAGCGCATCTTCCTCGGCAACGCCGTTGACGTCGAGCTGGACTCGGCCGGCCGCGTGCTGATCTCGCCCGAATTGCGCAACGCCGTGGGGCTGTCGCGCGAAGTCATGATGATCGGCATGGGCAGCCACTTTGAAATATGGGATGCCGCCAAGTTGGCCGACAAAGAACAGCAGGCGATCGATGCCGGCACCCCCGATGTACTTTCCAATTTTTCTTTCTAAGGCTCCGTAATGACACAACTCACGGTGCCGGAATTTCAGCATCGCACGGTGCTGCTCGATGAAGCGGTCGATGCACTCGACCTGACGGGCGACCGCGCACACGGCATTTACGTCGATGGCACGTTTGGCCGCGGCGGCCATAGCCGATTGATTTTGTCGCGCCTGGCGCTTGACGCGCGCCTGATCGGCTTCGACAAGGATTTGCAAGCCATCGCCACGGCCGAACAAATCGGCGACCCCCGCTTTGAAATTGTCCATGACAGCTTTGCCACCATGACGGCCAGCCTGGCCGAGCGTGGCGTGCAGCAGGTCGATGGCATCTTGCTTGACCTGGGCATCTCGTCGCCGCAGGTCGACGACGCGGCGCGCGGTTTCAGCTTCCGCAACGACGGACCGCTGGACATGCGCATGGATACGACGCGCGGCATCTCCGCGGCCGAATGGCTGGCGGTGGAAACCGAGCAGAATTTAGAGAAAGTGATACGCGATTATGGGGAAGAACGGTTTGCTTTTCAGATTGCAAAGGCGATTGTTGCTGGCCGGGCAGTCCAGCCAATTTCAAGCACACGACAGCTTGCCGGCATCGTGGCAGGCGCCGTCAAGACCCGCGAGAAGGGTAAGGACCCCGCTACCCGCACCTTTCAGGCAATCCGCATTTTCATTAACAAAGAGCTCGAGGATCTCGAGATCGGTCTGAACCAGGCGTATGCCTGCCTGGCGCCTGGCGCCCGCATGGCCGTGATCAGTTTTCATTCGCTGGAAGACCGCATGGTCAAGCGCTTCTTCGCCTCGAAGGCGAACGTGGAGCAGCCTGACCGCCGCCTGCCGATCCGCGCGGTCGACTTGCCGCAGCCGGAAATGAAGCTGATATTGAAGATGAAGCCGTCCGATGCCGAGATCGAGGGTAACCCCCGTTCGCGTTCGGCCGTGATGCGCGTGGCGCAGCGTTTGCCCATTCCGGTGAGTGGCGGCGTCCGATGACTGGCAAGCTGTGTGTCGTGCTGTCGGCCCTGCTGGTGTGTTGCGGCCTGTCGCTGGTGAACGCGCAGTACCAGTCGCGCCACCTGCTGATCGACCTGGAGCGCGCGCAAGCGCTGTCGCGCCAGCTCGACATCGACTGGGCACAACTGCAGCTGGATCAGTCCACTTTGGGCAAGCATGAACGCATTGAATCGATCGCACGGCGCGACCTGAGCATGACGCCGTTGACGGCGGCGCGTACGCAATACCTGACGGAGGGCGAGTAATGAAGTTGGGCGGTAATAGCAACGGCCGGGTGGCGGCATCGAAAGGCGTGCCATTCTCGAAGAACCCCGTACTGGCAGTGCGTCTGCCCGTCTGGCGTTCGCGCGTCGTGCTGTTCCTGCTGTTCTTCGCTTTCGCCGGCCTGGGCGCGCGCGCGCTGTGGCTGCAGGGCGTGTCGACGCAGTTTTTGCAAAAGCAGGGCAAGGCGCGCTACGAGCGCACCTTGGAACTGCCGGCCACGCGCGGCAAGATCACCGACCGCAACGGCCAGGTGCTCGCTTCGTCCGTGCCCGTGAAAGCCATCTGGGCCATTCCCGACGACGTGTTGCAGGCGTCGCCCGAGAAAATCAACGCGCTGGCCGGCTTGCTGGAAATGAACGTCAATGAATTGCGCAAGAAGCTTGATTCGGACCGCAGCTTCGTTTACCTGAAACGCCAGGTCGAGATGGACGTGGCCGACAAGATCTCCAAGCTGGGCATCGACGGCATCGACGAGCGCAAGGAATACAAGCGCTTTTATCCACAGGGCGAAGTGATGACCCACGTGGTGGGCTTTACCAACGTGGAAGACGTGGGCCAGGAAAGCATGGAACTGGCGCAGCAGAAAACCCTCGTCGGCACCACCGGCAGCCGCCGCGTGATCAAGGACCGCCTGGGCCACATCGTCGAAGACATCGGCTTCATCCACGAACCGCATGACGGCAAGGACCTGACCCTGTCCGTGGACAGCAAGATCCAGTACATCGCCTTCACGCAGCTGAAGGAAGCTGTGGAAAAATTCAATGCCAAGGCCGGCGGCGCCGTGGTGCTCGACGTGCACACGGGCGAAGTGCTGGCCCTGGCCAACTACCCCAGCTACGACCCGAACGACCGCCGCAAGCTCACCGGGCAGCAGCTGCGCAACCGCGTCATGACCGACACCTTTGAACCCGGTTCGACCCTGAAGCCGATCACCGTCTCGCTGGCGCTCGACACGGGCAGAGTCAAGCCGGGCACGCTGATCGACACGGGGCCGGGCCGCTACACCATCGCCGACCGCACGATTACCGATACCAAGCCGCACGGCGTGATCAGCGTTTCCGAAATCATCGAGATGTCGTCGAACATCGGCACCTCGAAAATCGCGCTGGGCATGCCGTCGCAGGAAATGTGGGAAATGTTTACCAAGGTGGGCTTCGGTCAGCAGCCGAAATGGGGCTTCCCCGGCGCCGTGGCCGGCCGCGTGCGTCCGTATAAATCGTGGCGCCCGGTGGAACAGGCCACCATGAGCTACGGTAACGGCATTTCCGTCTCGCTGATCCAGCTGGCGCGCTCCTACATGATGTTCGCCCGCGATGGCGATACGATCCCCCTGTCATTCCAGAAGGTCAATGAACTGCCCGTTGGCCAGCAGGTGATCAAGCCGAAGACGGCCGCCGACATGCGCGCCATGCTGGAACTGGTGGTCTCCGGCGCGCACGGCTCGGCCAAGCGCGCCCAGGTCGCCGGCTACCGCGTGGGCGGCAAGACGGGTACCGCCTACAAGGTGGAAAACGGCCGCTATGCGATGCCGCGCAAATACATCGGCTCGTTCGTGGGCATGGTGCCGATGTCGGCGCCGCGCTTCATCATTGCCGTGATGATCGATGAACCAACCGGCGCTGCCCACTATGGCGGCCAGGTTGCCGCTCCCGCTTTCGCGGCGATTGCGACCAACGCGCTGCGCGCGATGAACGTACCGCCCGATTCCTCCGTTACCGAAATCGTGGTCCCGGCCAATGCCGGCCCGGAGGCCATGTGAAGTCACTCATGACCATACAAGACATCAGTTTGTGGATCAAAGCGGCTGCCCCGTCCGGGCAGCTGACGTCCGATTCGCGCCGCGTGCAGCGCGGCGACGTGTTTTTCGCCTATGCGGGCGCCACGCATTTCATCGCCGCCGCCATCGCGCAGGGCGCCGCCGCCATCGTGCATGATGCCGTCGAATGGAACGCCGCATGGAGCGTGCCGCACCTGCTGGTCAGCGACCTGAAACGCCTGGCCGGCCCCGTGGCGCATGCTTTTTACGGCATGCCCGACAGCGCCATGTTCAGCGCCGGCGTGACGGGCACGAATGGCAAGACATCCTGCGCGCTATGGCTGGCGCAAGCGCTGGCGCGCCTGGGCGAAACATCGTCCGTCATTGGGACGTTGGGCGTGGGCCTGTGCAAGCCGCGCGGCGCCATCGAATTCGACGTCACTGGCTACACCACGCCCGACGCCGTGCTGCTGGCGCGTAAACTGGCCGCCATGCGCGATGCCGGTGCCAAGGCCGTCGCCATCGAAGTGTCGTCGATCGGCCTGGACCAGGAACGCGCGGCCGGCATGCATTTCGATGTCGCCATGTTCACCAATCTGACGCGCGACCACCTTGATTACCACGGCGACATGGCCACCTACGAGGCGGCCAAAGTAAAACTGTTCGACTGGCCCGGCCTGAAAACGGCCGTCATCAACCTCGATGATCCCATGGGGCTGCGCCTGGCGCGCCACGTGGATGGCAAGCTGTCCGGCGAATATCCCGTCATCGGCTACACCTTGCAGGATGCGGCCAGCCAGCCTGACTTGCCGGGTGTGCTGATGCTGCGCGCCAGCCAGTTCCGCAGCCGCCATGCCGGTACCGACTTCCACCTGGAATGCGCGCTGGGCGTGGCGCTGGTCAAGACGCAACTGGTGGGTCACTTCAATATCAGCAACGCGCTGGCCGTGCTGGGCGCCTTGCTGGCGCATGGCACCGGCCTGCGCGCCGCCATCGACGGCATCGAATCGCTGCAGCCGGCCCCAGGCCGCATGCAACAGGTGGGTGGCCAGGAAGCGCCGATGGTCGTCATCGATTACGCGCATACGCCGGACGCTTTGGCAAAAACCCTGGCTGCCTTGCGCCAGGTGGCGCAGGAGCGTGGCGGCCAGCTGTGGTGCGTGTTCGGCTGCGGCGGCGACCGCGATCCGGGCAAGCGTCCGCAGATGGGCGCCATCGCGCAATTGGCCGACCACGTGGTGGTCACCAGCGACAATCCGCGCAGCGAAGACCCGCACGCCATCATCGCGCAAATCGTCGCCGGCATGCGTGCAGACGGCCCGCAGCCGCAGGCGATCGAAGACCGCGCCGCAGCCATCCTGTCGGCCATCAAGCATGCCGCCAAGCCGGACGTGATCTTGCTGGCGGGCAAAGGCCATGAGCCGTACCAGGAAATCAAGGGCAAGAAACTGCCGTTCTCCGATGCCGACCATGCGCAGCTGGCCTTGTCCGCGCGCCTGACCATGATGAGGACGAACTGATGCGCGGCACACTGACAGAACTGATGCCGTCGCTGGACGGCGCGCAGCTGGCGGGCGACGCAGCGTTTGACGGCGTGTCCACCGACAGCCGCAGCGCCCAAGCCGGCTCGCTCTTCGTCGCTTTGCGCGGCGAGAGTTTCGACGCCCACGACTTCCTCGACCAGGTGGCCGCGCGCGGCGTCGCCGCCGTGCTGGTCGAGCGCTTGCCCGCAGGCTGGGATAGCGCCAGGGTGCCGGCCATCGTGGTCGCCGATACCCTGGTGGCGCTGGGACACATTGCCCATCACTGGCGCCGCCGTTTCAATTTGCCCGTCATCGGCGTCACCGGCAGCAATGGCAAGACCACCGTCAAGGAGATGATTTCGGCCATCCTGGCGGCGGCCTTTGGCGAAGAAGCGCGCCTGGCCACGCGCGGCAACCTGAATAACGAGATCGGCGTGCCGCTGACCCTGTTCCGCCTGAATGAAGAACACAAGGCGGCTGTCATCGAGATGGGCATGAACCATCCGGGCGAGATCGGCCGCCTGGCGGCAATCGCCGCGCCGACGCTGGCGATGGTCAACAACGCGCAGCGCGAGCACCAGGAATTCATGCATACGGTGGTAGCGGTGGCGCGCGAGAACGGCGCGGCGCTGGCGGCATTGGCCGACGACGGCGTCGCCGTCTTCCCGCACGGCGATGAATTCACGCCCGTGTGGCGCGAGCTGGCCGGCGCGCGCGCCGTCATCACCTTCGGCCTGTCGAAGGATGCTGACGTGAGCTGCACGCATCGCGCGGCCGAGGATTTTGGCAGCGACATGTTCGTCAGCGTGCGCGCGCAGGACGGCAGCTTGCGCCAGTTCTTCGTCGGCTTGCAGGCGGCGGGCGAGCATAATGTACGCAATGCGCTGGCGGCCGTGGCATGCGCCGTTGGCGCGGGCATCGCCATCGAACATATCCGGCAGGGCCTGGAGGCGTTCGCGCCAGTGAACGGCCGCCTGCAGAAAAAACGTGCCGCCAACGGCGCCACCATCATCGACGACACGTATAACGCCAATCCGGATTCGGCGCGCGCGGCCATCGATGTGCTGGCGCAGGCTGCGGCACCACGCATCCTGGTGCTGGGCGAGATGGGCGAAGTCGGCACGCAGGGGCAGCAGTTCCACGAAGAGATCGGCGCCTACGCCGCCATCAAAGGCATCGAATACGTGCTGGCGACGGGCGGCCTGGCGCGCCATCTGGTCAATGCGGCGCAAGTTGCCGCCAGCCAGGAATCGGGCACGGTCGTGGAGTATTTCGAACAGTTCGACGGCTTGCTGGCGGCGCTCGATGCGCACTTGTCCGGCCGTTCGGATGCAACAGTATTAATCAAGGGCTCCCGCTTCATGAAAATGGAACGGGCCGTGCAGCATTTGATTGGTTCAAACAACAATAACAAGGAAGCTCACTAATCATGCTGCTCTGGCTCGCTCATTATTTCCAGGACGACATTGGCCCATTGCGGGTCTTTAACTTCATCACTTTCCGCGCCGTCTTTGCCACGCTGACGGCGATTTTGATCGGCCTGTGCGCCGGTCCTGCCGTGATCCGCATGCTCACGCGCATGAAGGTCGGCCAGGCCGTGCGCACGGACGGCCCGCAGACGCACTTGAAAAAACACGGCACGCCCACCATGGGCGGCGTGCTGATCCTGATCGCCATCGGCATTTCCACCCTGCTGTGGGCCGACCTGTCGAACCGCTTCATCTGGCCCGTCCTGATCGTCACGCTCGGTTTTGGCGCCGTCGGCTGGGCCGACGACTACCGCAAGGTGGTGCACCAGGACCCGGAAGGCATGCGCTCGCGCGAAAAATACTTCTGGCAGTCGCTGATCGGCATCGTCGCCGCGTTTTACCTGGCGTTTTCTGTCTCCGTATCGGAACCCGACGCGGGCCACGTGTGGAATCTGATCTACGCCTGGGTGCAGTCCGGCTTCGCCATGGACCTGCCGCCGAAAGCCGACCTGATCGTCCCGTTCTTCAAGACCATCAGCTATCCGCTGGGCGTGTGGGGCTTCATCGCGCTGACCTACTGCGTCATCGTCGGTACCAGCAACGCCGTCAATTTCACCGATGGCCTCGATGGCCTGGCCATCATGCCGACCGTGATGGTGGGCACGGCCCTGGGCCTGTTCGCCTACCTGACGGGTAACGCCACGTATGCGCGCTACCTGTTCATTCCGCACATTCCAGGCGCCGGCGAACTGGTGATCTTCTGCGGCGCGCTGGCCGGTTCCGGCCTGGCCTTCCTCTGGTATAACACGCACCCCGCGAAAGTGTTCATGGGCGACGTGGGCGCGCTGGCCCTGGGCGGCGCGCTGGGCACCGTGGCTGTCATCGTGCGCCAGGAAATCGTCCTGTTCATCATGGGCGGCATCTTCGTCGTCGAAACGCTGTCCGTGATCATCCAGGTCGTCTGGTTCAAGTACACCAAGAAGCGCTATGGCGCGGGCCGCCGCGTTTTCCTGATGGCGCCACTGCATCACCATTTTGAACAAAAAGGCTGGAAAGAGACGCAGGTTGTCGTGCGTTTCTGGATCATCACCATGATGCTGGTGCTGCTCGGCCTGACCACCTTGAAGCTGCGCTGATGATGTACGACGCTAAAACCGCACTGGTACTGGGCCTTGGGGAGTCGGGCCTGGCCATGGCCCTGTGGCTGGCCCGCAGCGGTGCGCTAGTCCGCGTGGCCGATACAAGGGAAACCCCTGAGCGCCTGGCTGCGCTGCAGGCCGCCGTGCCGCAGGCGCAGTTCATCGCCGGCGCCTTCACGGCCGAGCTGCTCGATGGCGTCGATTTTGTCGCCGTCAGCCCCGGCCTGGCGCCGGGCCGCGAACTGGCGCTGATTGCACCTGCCGCTGCGGAGAAAAATATCCCCGTGTGGGGCGAGATCGAACTGTTCGCCCAAGCCTTGGCCGCACTCAAGGCGGAACGCGGCTATGCGCCGAAAGTCATCGCCATCACGGGCACCAACGGCAAGACGACGGTCACCAGCCTGGTGGGCCTGCTGTGCGAACGCGCCGGCCTGGCCACGCGCGTGGCCGGCAATATCAGCCCGGCCGCGCTGGACGTGCTGCGCGAGGTGCTCGATGCCGAGCCAGCGCCGCTGCCGGTCGATGCAGAAGCTGAAGCGGCGGAACCGGTTGCCAGCAGCTTGCCGCAGGCGTGGATACTGGAGCTGTCCAGCTTCCAGCTGCACACGACGTTCAGCCTGCAGGCCGATGCGGCCACGGTTCTGAATCTGTCGCAGGATCACCTGGACTGGCATGGCGACATGGCCTCCTATGCGAGCGACAAGGCACGCATCTTCGGCGAACAGACCGTGCGCATCCTGAACCGCGACGATGCGTTAGTGATGCACATGGCCGATCCGCTGGCCGCGACGATCACCTTCGGCACGGGCGAACCGGTGGAAGTCGACAGCTTTGGCCTGGTGAATGAACGGGGCATCTTCTGGCTGGCGCAAGCCGTGCCCAGCGAAGAAGTGATCGAGAAAAAACGCAGGAAGAACGATCCGGCGCCGGAACCGGTGCCGACGATGGCGAAAAAACTGATGCCGGCCGATGCGCTGAAAATCCGCGGCCAGCACAATGCCTCGAATGCGCTGGCGGCGCTGGCCCTGTGCCGCGCCATCGGCCTGCCGTTCGCGCCGCTGCTGCATGGCTTGCGCGAGTACCAGGGAGAGCCGCACCGCGTGGAGCTGATCACGGCCGTGGGTGACGTCGAATACTACGACGACAGCAAGGGCACCAACGTGGGCGCGACAGTGGCTGCGTTGTTCGGCCTGGGCAAGGCGTTTGGCGGTGCGCAACAGCGTTTGGTGCTGATCGCAGGCGGTGACGGCAAGGGGCAGGATTTCTCGCCGCTGGCTGAACCCGTGTCGCGCTACGTGCGTGCCGTGGTGCTGATCGGCCGCGATGCGCCAGCGCTGCGCGCTGCTCTGGCGCCGGCTGGCGTGGACATTATCGACTGCGCCACCTTGCCGGAAGCCGTCAAGCGCGCCAGCAGCCTGGCGCTGGCCGGCGATGCCGTGCTGCTGTCGCCCGCCTGCGCCAGCCTGGACATGTTCAAGAACTATGCGCACCGCGCGCAGGTATTTGTCGACGCCGTGCGCGACATCGCGCTGGAAAACGGACAGGATATCTGATGGCCTTCCAACTGCCCTTCAGCTTTGGTTCCGGCTCGGCTGCCAAGCCGCTGGATAGCCGCGCGCGGCAATCGAAGATGATGGACTATGACAAGCCGCTGGTGTGGGTCGTCCTGCTGCTCATGTTGCTGGGCATGGTGATGGTGTATTCGGCCTCGATCTCGCTGTCGGACGCGCGCAAGTTCGCCGCCTACACCAACAATTATTTTGTCGTACGCCAGGCCTTGTTCATCGGTATATCGATCATCGCCGCCGCGCTGGTGTTCCGCATCCGCGTCGCTACCTGGCAAAAGATGGCGCCGTGGCTGTTCATCGGCACCCTGGTGCTGCTGGTGATGGTGCTGATACCGGGCCTGGGCGTGTCGGTCAACGGTGGCCGCCGCTGGCTGAACCTGCCGGGCCTGCGGCCGCAGCCGTCCGAGCTGATGAAGGTGGTGATGGTGCTGTACGCTGCCGATTACACCGTGCGCAAGCAGGAATACATGCACAAGCTGACCAAGGGTTTCATGCCGATGGCGCTGGCTGTGAGCTTCGTCGGCCTGCTGCTGCTGATGGAGCCCGACCTGGGCGCGTTCGGCGTGATCGTCTGCATCGCCATGGGTATCCTGTTCCTGGGCGGCGTCAACGCCATCTGGTTCGGCGGCATCGGCGCCATGCTGACGGCGATCTTCGTCACCATCATCGCTTTGTCGAAATTCCGCCGCGAGCGGTTTTTTGCGTATCTCGATCCTTGGCAGGAAGACAATGCGCTGAACAAGGCTTACCAGCTGACGCACTCGCTGATCGCCTTCGGGCGCGGCGAACTGTTTGGCGTGGGCCTGGGCGGCAGCGTGGAAAAGCTGCACTACCTGCCCGAAGCGCATACGGACTTCTTGCTGGCCGTGATCGGCGAGGAACTGGGCCTGGTGGGCGTGCTGATCGTGATCGGCATGTTCTACTGGATTATCAAGCGCGCGTTCGATATCGGCCGCCAGGCGATCGCCATCGACCAGACCTTCGCGGGCCTGACGGCGAAAGGCATCGCCATCTGGATCGGCGTGCAGACCTTCATCAACATGGGCGTGAACCTGGGCCTGCTGCCGACCAAGGGCTTGACTTTGCCGCTGATGAGTTATGGCGGCACGGGCGTACTGATTAACTGTATCGGCCTGGCGATTTTGCTGCGCATCGATTACGAAAACCGGATCCTGATGCGCGGAGGCCGGCTATGAATAACGTGACGAACTTGAAAACGACGAAAAGACTGATGATCATGGCGGCCGGCACCGGCGGCCATATTTTTCCTGGCCTGGCGATTGCGCAGACCATGCGCGCGCGCGGCTGGGAAGTGAGCTGGCTGGGCACGACCCATGGCATGGAGCAGGAACTGGTGCCGAAGAGCGGCATTCCCATGGACGCCATTGAATTTTCCGGCATGCGCGGCAAGGGCCTGGCGCATACGGTCAAAGGCGGCTTCAAGATGCTGGCGAGTTTTTTTGCCATCCGCCGTTTCATCGCCAGCCGCAAGCCGGACGTGGTGATGGGCATGGGTGGCTACGTGACCGTGCCGGGCGGCCTGATGGCGCGCCTGAAGGGCGTGCCGCTGGTGCTGGTCAATGCGGATGCGGCGCTGCTGCTGTCGAACAAGACCTTGGTGCCGCTGGCACAAAAGGTGTGCTTCGGCTTTCCCGCCGATTTTGGCAGCGCCGCCGGCAAGGCCGTCGTCACGGGCAATCCCGTGCGCGCCGAGATCCTCGCCATGGCGCCGCCGGCGCTCCGCTTTGCGGACCGCAGCGGGCCGTTGCGCATCCTGGTGGTGGGCGGCAGCCTGGGTGCGAAAGCGCTGAACGACAATTTGCCTGCCGCGCTGGCCCTGATGCCGGAGGGAGAACGTCCGCTGGTGACGCACCAGTCGGGCAAGAAGAATATCGACGCCCTGCATGCCGCGTATGCGCAGGCGGGCGTGCAAGCCAATGTGGTCGACTTCATCGACGACATGGCCAAGGCGTATACCGAGGCCGACCTGGTGATTTGCCGCGCTGGCGCGATCACCCTGTCGGAATTGACGGCGGCCGGCGTGGCCAGCGTGCTCGTGCCGCTGGTGGCGTCGACCACCAGTCACCAGCGCGATAACGCGCAATGGATGGCCAAACAAGGCGCGGCGATTCATCTGCCGCAGACGGAAATGAGTGCGGCGTCGCTGAGCACCCTGCTGGCGTCCTTGACGCGCGATACCTGCCAGCACATGGCGCAGGCGGCACTGGCAGCAGGCAAGCGCGACGCCAATGAGGCGATCGCACACGTATTGGAAAAACTGGCATGAGGTTAGCTCTGTGAAGCATAAAGTAAACAATATCCACTTTGTCGGCATCGGCGGCAGCGGCATGAGCGGCATCGCCGAAGTGCTGGTCAACCTGGGCTACAAGGTGTCGGGCTCCGACCTGGGCAGCAATGCGGCGACGCAGCGCCTGGCGAGCCTGGGCGCGACTGTCATGCTCGGCCACGCGGCCGAGAATATCGGCGACGCCGATGCGGTCGTGACCTCGGGCGCCGTCCCGCAAGACAATCCGGAAGTGGTGGCAGCGCGTGCGCGCAAGATCCCGCTGGTGCCGCGCGCCGTGATGCTGGGTGAATTGATGCGCCTGAAACGCGGCATCGCCATCGCCGGCACGCACGGCAAGACGACGACGACCAGCCTGGTCGCTTCGGTGCTGGCGCAGGGCGGCCTCGATCCTACTTTTGTCATCGGTGGACGCCTGACCAGCGCCGGCGCGAACGCCAAGCTCGGTTCGGGCGACTACCTGGTGGCCGAAGCCGATGAGTCGGACGCTTCGTTCCTGAACCTGACGCCGATGATCGAAGTGATCACGAATATCGACGCCGATCACATGGACACCTACGAGCACGATTTCGAAAAGCTCAAGCAGGCGTTCGTGCAGTTCACGCACCGTCTGCCTTTCTATGGCCGCGCCATGCTGTGCATCGACGATCCGCACGTACGCGCCATCATCCCGTTCGTGACCAAGCCGGTCACCACCTACGGCTTCGCGCAGGACGCCGAAGTGCGCGCCATCAACGCGCGTGCCGTGGGCCTGGAAATGCATTTCACGGTGCTGCAGGATGGCTATCCTGATCTCGACGTGGTGCTGAACCAGCCTGGCATGCACAATGTGCAAAATGCCTGCTCGGCGATCGCCATTGCGCGCGAAATCGGCATCGCCGACAGCGCCACCCAGCAAGGCCTGGCGGAGTTTTCCGGCGTGGGCCGCCGCTTCACGCGCTATGGCGACGTGGCGCTGCCGAATGGCGGCAGCTTTGCGCTGGTCGACGATTTCGGCCACCATCCGGTGGAAACGGAAGTGACCCTGGCCGCTGCGCGCGCCGCCTATCCTGGCCGTCGCCTGGTGCTGGCTTTCCAGCCGCACCGCTACAGTCGCACGCGCGACCTGTTCGAGGATTTCGTCAAGGTGCTCGGTGCGCCCGACGTGCTGCTACTGTCCGAAGTGTATGCGGCAGGCGAAGCGCCTATCGTCGCCGCCGACGGCCGCGCCCTGGCGCATGCGCTGCGCGCGCGCGGCAAGATCGAACCGATTTTCGTCGAGTCCATGACGGACATGGCCGACACCATCATGAGCGTGGCGCGCGACGGTGACGTCGTGCTGACCATGGGAGCCGGCTCGATCAGCGGCATCCCGCAACAACTGACAACGTATCAATCTCACACTGCAAAGGCCTGACGTGAACCAAGCTTCAGCTATCGACGTTAAACAATTGGGCAAAGTCGGCGTCCTGTTCGGCGGCAGCTCGGCCGAGCGCGAAGTGTCGCTGATGTCCGGCGCGGGCGTACTTGCCGCTCTGAAAAGCCGTGGCGTGGACGCGCATGCGTTCGACACGGGTGAACGCAGCCTGGCCGAACTGGCTGCCGAGCAATTCGACCGCGTCTTCATCGCGCTGCATGGCCGTTTCGGCGAAGACGGCAGCCTGCAGGGCGCGCTCGAGCAGCTGGGCATCCCTTACACGGGTAGCGGCGTGATGGCGTGCGCGGTGGGCATGGACAAGGTCTATACCAAGATGATCTGGCTGATGCACCAGTTGCCGACGCCGCAGTACGCGGTGCTCGATGACAGCTCCGACCTGGCCAAGGTGGCGGCTGAACTGGGCTTGCCGCTGATCGTCAAGCCGCCGCATGAGGGTTCGAGCATCGGCATCACGACCGTCAACGAAGCATCGGCCTTCCAGGCGGCCTACGATATCGCCGCCGGTCTCGATGATTCGGTGCTGGCCGAGGAATTCATCAAGGGCCGCGAATTTACCGTCGCGATCCTGGGCCAGGGCGCCACGGCGCGCGCACTGCCGCCGATTGAAATCGTCGCGCCGCAAGGCAATTACGATTACCAGAACAAGTACTTCACGGACGATACGCAGTATTTTTGTCCGCCGCAGCTGGACCAGGCGATCGTGGCGGAAATGGAGCGCATCGCCGTAGCTGCCTACCGTGCCCTCGGTTGCGAAGGCTGGGGGCGGGTCGATGTGCTGATGCGCGCGGCCGACAGCAAGCTGTTCCTGCTGGAAGTCAATACCTCGCCCGGCATGACGGGGCATTCGCTCGTGCCGATGGCGGCGCGCGCGGTGGGCATCAGCTATGAAGACCTGTGCCTGGAAATCGTCGCCGGCGCGCGTCTGAAAATGCACAAGGGACAGCACTGATATGTGGCATGACGCTAAAAGCCTCAATACGACTGCCAACGGCTTGCTGGCCGCGGTGCTGGTCGTGTGCGTGGCCGCCGGCGTCTGGTGGGTGTCGCAGCGTCCCATGTTCGACCTGCGCACCATCAAGGTGGAAAGTGCGGACGACAAGGGCCTGCGTCACGTGAATTACCTGACCCTGCGCAGTGGCACGTTGGGCCGCATCAAGGGCAATTTTTTCACGACCAATCTGGAAAGCGTGCGTGGCGTGTTCGAATCGGTGCCATGGGTGCGCCGCGCCAGCGTGCGACGCGAGTGGCCGAACCAGCTGATCGTGGCGCTGGAAGAACACGAAGCGCTGGGCACCTGGGGCGAGGATGGACGCCTGCTGTCGGTCAAGGGCGACGTGTTTACGGCGAATGTGGCCGAAGCCGAAGACGACCATGAATTGCCGGCCTTCGCCGGCCCCGATGGCAGCGAGAAGGAAGTACTCGCCACCTATGTGCAGCTGGCAAAGTGGTTTGCGCCACTGAAGATGGTGCCGGAAACCCTGTCGCTGTCGAGCCGCTATGCGTGGACCGTGAAACTGGATAACGGCATGAGCGTGGCGCTGGGGCGCGAGCAGAATCATACGACCCTGAAGGCGCGGGTCGACCGGCTGGTGGGCATCTACCCGCAGCTGGCGAGCCGGCTGGAGAATATCGACACGATCGATATGCGCTACCAGAATGGCCTGGCGCTCAGTTCCGCCGGCCTGGTGATACCGGCCGAAGGCAAGGATGGCAGGCCGGCGCCAGCGATCAGGAAGAAAAATGGCAGTCCGATTAAAAAACCGACTTAACCGAATAATCAATTTAACAATAGCCCAAAAAACTAGGCGACAGAAATGACAAAAGACGCGAAAAACCTGATCGTCGGCCTCGACATCGGCACCTCGAAAGTGGTGGCGGTGGTAGCCGAAGTGATGTCCGACGGACGCCACGAAGTGATCGGGCTGGGCCAGCACGAATCGAAGGGCCTGAAAAAGGGCGTGGTGGTGAATATCGAGGCCACGGTGGAATCCATCCAGCGCGCGCTGGAAGAGGCCGAGCTGATGGCTGACTGCAAGATCCGCAATGTGTACGCGGGCATTGCGGGCAGCCATATCCGCAGCTTCAATTCCAGCGGCATGGTGGCCATCAAGGACAAGGAAGTGACGGCCACCGACGTGGCGCGCGTCATCGAGACGGCAAAAGCGGTTAACATTCCGACCGATCAGCAATTGCTGCACACGGTGCCGCAAGAGTTCATCGTCGACAGCCAGGAAGATGTGCGCGAGCCTATTGGCATGAGCGGCATCCGCCTGGAGGTGAAGGTGCATATCGTCACCGGCGCCGTGTCGGCAGTGCAGAACATCGTCAAGTGCGTGCGCCGCTGCGGCCTGGAAGTGTCGGACCTGATCCTGCAGCCGATGGCTTCGGCCGATGCGGTGCTCACGCCCGACGAGAAGGAGCTGGGCGTGGTGCTGATCGACATCGGCGGCGGCACGACCGATGTGGCGGTATTTTCCGATGGCGCGATCCGCCATACGGCAGTCATTCCCATCGCCGGCGACCAGATCACCAACGACATCGCCATGGCCTTGCGTACCCCGACCGCGGAAGCGGAAGAAATCAAGATCCGCTATGGCGTGGCCAAGCAGGTCCTGGCCGACCCTGGCGAATCGCTGGAAGTGCCTGGCCTGGGCGACCGCGGCCCGCGCAACCTGTCGCGCCAGGCGCTGGCGGCAGTGATCGAGCCGCGCGTCGAGGAGCTGTTCGCGATGGTGCACCAGGTGGTGCGCGAATCCGGTTATGAAGGCGTGCTGTCGTCGGGCATCGTGCTCACGGGCGGCACTTCCATCATGCCCGGCATGGTGGAAATGGCGGAAGACATTTTCCTGAAACCGGCGCGCCTGGGCACGCCCGAGTATCGGGGCCAGCTGGCCGACGTGGTGCGCAGTCCGCGCTATGCCACGGTATTGGGCCTGCTGCTTGAAGCGAAGAAGCAATACCTGCGCGGCCACATTGTGACGCGTCAGGACGGCTCGGTGAAGGCAGTCTGGCAGCGCATGAAGGAATGGTTTTTAGGTAATTTTTAAGGGCGTACTTCAAGCCCGGCAGCACAGGTTTTTTGGCAGCATCGCAGGTACACACACATAACTTTATTTTATATTTAACCGCAGTTTTCAATCTCCAGTTCTCCTACCAATATGAGGCCTGGCGCTTGGAAACCGCATCTGATAGGAGCACATCATGGAGTTCGATATGGTCGATAACACAGCTATAGGTACCGTCATCAAGGTCGTCGGCGTCGGCGGTGCGGGTGGCAATGCAGTCCAACACATGATCAACAAAGGCATGTCGGGTGTGGAGTTCATTGCCGCCAACACCGACGCACAGGCCCTGTCGACATCGAAGGCGCACAACATCATCCAGATCGGCGATACCGGCCTGGGCGCAGGCATGAAGCCTGCCGTCGGCCGCCAGCTGGCCGAGGAATCGCGCGCGCGCATCGCCGACGCGCTGCGCGGCGCGCACATGGTCTTCATCGCTGCCGGCATGGGCGGCGGCACGGGCACGGGCGCCGCTCCTATCGTGGCCGAAGTGGCCAAGGAACTGGGCGCGCTGACGGTCGCCGTGGTATCGAAGCCCTTCTCGTACGAAGGCCAGAAGTGCATGGACATCGCCGACGAAGGCCTGGAGCAGCTCTCCTTGCACGTCGATTCGCTGATCATCATCCTGAATGAAAAACTGGAAGAGATCTACGAAGACGAAAGCATGCTGGAATGGATGCAGCACGCCGATGATGTGCTCAACAACGCGGTGGCCGGCATTGCCGAGATCATCAACGTGCCTGGCCATATCAACGTCGACTTCAACGACGTGAAAACCATCATGGGCGAGCAGGGCAAGGCCATGATGGGCACGGCGACCGCTTCCGGCGTCGACCGCGCGCGCATCGCCGCCGAACAGGCTGTCGCTTCGCCGCTGCTGGACGGTATCGATCTGTCCGGCGCGCGCGGCGTGCTGGTCAACGTCACGGCCAGCCGTGGCTTGAAGGGTAAAGAGATCAAGGAAGTCATGGCTGCCGTGCGCGCGTTTGCCGCGCCGGACGCGTCGATCGCGCAAGGCATCGCCTACGACGACGCCATGGGCGACGACATCCGCGTCACCGTGGTGGCCACGGGTCTGGGCCGCGCGAAGAAAAACATCCAGCTGGTACCGCAGCAAGTGCTGCGCACCGGCACCCACAACAGCCCTTTGATCCCGTCGGCTGCCATGGGTAGCGCGCAAGCGACGACGACGACGGTTGGCGTGGCTACGCCGGCAGCCGGTTTCGACGGCATGAAGGCGCCGGCAGTATGGCGCCGCGAATCGGCTTCCGAGCAGGTGCGCGCGATGGAAAAGAATGGCATGGAAACGTATGACATTCCAGCCTTCCTGCGCAAACAGGCTGATTAAGGTGGTCTGATGCAAGCAAGGATGACGGCGGCCTGAGGGTCGCCGTTTTTTTGCCGTTTTTTGACTTTTGCCTTTGCCTTTGCGGCCACTTTCTGCACAAATACGGCAAGTCAGGCATACTATTGCGCAGTGTCGGCATCATGCCGGCAGCATCCTCAACCGACAGTACACAAGGAGTCAACATGACCATCAAGATCGGCGACACCCTGCCAGAAGGCACCCTGGCCGAATTCATCGAAAGCGAAACCGAAGGTTGCGCACTGGGCCCGAACACGTTCAACGTGCAAGACCTGGTCAAGGGCAAGAAGATCGCCATCTTCGGCCTGCCAGGCGCCTACACCCCGACCTGCTCCGCACAGCACGTGCCAGGCTACGTGCAGCACGCTGCCGACCTGAAAGCCAAAGGCGTCGATGAAATCTGGTGCATCTCCGTCAACGACGCGTTCGTGATGGGCGCCTGGGGCCGCGACCAGAAAGCCACCGGCGTGGTACGCATGATGGCTGACGGCAATGCCGCCTACAGCAAGGCCCTGGGCCTGGACGCCGATTTTTCCAAGCACGGCATGGGCACGCGCTCGCAGCGCTACTCGATGCTGGTCGACAATGGCGTCGTGACGCAATTGAACGTCGAGCAGGGCGGCAAGTTTGAAGTGTCGAATGCGGAAACCTTGCTGGGCCAACTGGCCTAAGCAGAGTGTGGCTTGGGTGGGCCTGTGCAGGTCGGCGTAGGTCGGCTTAGCGCAGCGTAAGCCGACGAGCTGCGTTCGCACCGCGTTTGCTCTGGCATTGTTGGATTACGCGCTACGCGCTAATCCAACCTACGCAATAAAAACGGCGCCATCGGCGCCGTTTTTTTATTGCACCGACGGTTTCGTCGCCTCGAACATGGCCGCATCGATGCTGAACGAATAATCGTCCTGCAGCGCAAAATATCTGCGCGCTTCTTCGGGTGCGCCATCGAACAGGTTGCGGATGGCCGCGACGCGCTCGTTCGGCGTGCGCATGCGCGCCACCCACTCGTCGAACTGCATCGTCAGCTTCCATACGCTGCGCAAGCTGTGCGTAAAGCCCGCGTTATCGAACTTGGCGCCCCACTCGCAGCTGCGGTAGTCGCGCACGTGCGACGCGTCGCGCAGCATTTCCACCGCTTGCAGGGTGCTGTCGTACAGGGCCGTTTTCGGTGCGACGATGTCGACGACTAATAAGGTGCCATTCGGGCGCAGCACGCGCCAGGCCTCCGCCAGCGCGCCCGCCACGTCGTTCCAGTGGTGCGCGGAAAAGCGCGTGACGACCATGTCGAAGCTGGCGTCGGCAAACGGCAAACGGGCCACATCGCCCTGTTGCGTGCGGATGTTGTGCAAGCCGCGCTGCACACTGGCGCAGTCGACCACGTCGAGCATGGGCTGCGCCAGGTCATACGCGATGACCGATTGCGCCACAGGAGCGACGGCGAAGCTGGCGTGGCCGGCGCCGCAGCCCAGGTCCAGCACCACCGGTTTGCCATGGCGGCGCGCGCATTCCTGCATCAGCACCAGGTCGGCGCCTTGCGCGTGTACCGCGCTGCTCAGGTAGGCATTCGCCGTCTTGCCAAACTGTTCGGTAACGACATCGTGCTGCTGCATGGTTTTCTCCTGTTGATGGGTGAGTTCCTGCAGAATAGGGATAAAATTATCCTGTAACAAGACCATAACTTATACTGGTATATCTACTACCATGCAGGTATCTGATGTCGAACAAGCTCGCTGAATTCATCCGCGCCCGGCGCGAAGCCGTCACCCCCGCCATGGCCGGCTTGCCTGGAGGTGGGCGCCGTCGCACGCCAGGCTTGCGGCGCGAAGAACTGGCGCAGCTGTGCGATGTCAGTCCCACCTGGCTGACGTGGCTGGAGCAGGGGCGGCCCGTGTCGGCGTCGGCCAAGATGCTGGCCCGTCTGGCGCAGGTGCTGCAGCTGAGCGCGGCCGAGCGCGCCTATCTGTTCGAGGTGGCCGACAAGCATGATCCCAGCCATGGCACAGGCGAGGGCGGAGGGCCGGCAGCCGCCGAGCTGGCCGCCATCGTCGCCGCCATCGACGCGCCTGCATATTTCCTCGACCGCGCATGGAATGCCGTGGCGTGGAACGGGGCGGCGTCCGCCTTGTTCACGGGCTGGCTGCATGACGACGCGGCTGCACCGAACCAGCTGCGCTTCATGTTCCTGGAGGCGGGGGCGCGCGCGCTGGTCGTCGGCTGGCCCGAACGGGCGCAGCGCCTGGTGGCGGAATTTCGCGCCGATATCGGCCGCCAGGCGGACCAGGCGCCGCTGGCCGGTCTGATCGCGGAACTGGCCGGCGCCAGCCTCGAATTTCGCCAGTGGTGGGGCGCGCAGCAGGTGCAGGGCCGCGATGGGGGATTGCGCCGCTTCCAGCATGCGCAGCAGGGGCTGCTGGAGTTCAATCAGGTGACCTTGCACCTGGCACGCCAGCACGACTTGAAACTGGTGATGCTGTTGCCGGTGTCGTAGACGTCACTCGCGTGCTTGCCAGGTCCCGGCGTGCTCGTGCCGCTCTGCACCTGCAATGCGCGCTTGCATGGCTGCTGTCATGTGGACATTGCGCTGGGCGTCAACCATCAGCACTTCTTTCAGGTCGAGTTTTTCCGCCATCGCTTGCCAGTCTCGGGGGCCGGTGATGAACAGCGGTTTGGAGTGGCCGTCCGAGCGCAGGCCAGGGTCGCGGCCGCCGCTGGCGATGATGGTGACCGAAGCGACCAGATCGATCGGGTAGCCGCTGCGCGGGTCGATGATGTGCGGGCGGCGCTTGCCGTCCTTCATGAAGTAGCGTTCATAATCACCGCTGGTGCCGATCGCTTCGTTGTCGCGCAAAGCGATCTGCGCAACTGTCCCGGCGCCACGCGGATCGCGGATGCCGACCTGCCACGGTCGATCACCGGGCTGGCCGATGGCGATGACGTTGCCACCGATGTTGACCAGCGCCGCCTTGACGTGCGCTTCGCGCAGCAGCGCGGCGGCACGGTCGAGCGCGTAACCTTTGGCGTAGCCGCCGAGGTCGATCATGACGGCAGGGTTGACGCTGCTGATGATGTTGCCGTTGTAGCGCAGGTCGGACAGCGATGGCCGCGCGTCGACCCAGCGCTTGATCTCGGCGGCCGGCGGTCCCTGCGCGCCGATGTCGTTTTTCTGAAAGCCCCACAGCCTGATCAGATGCCCAATGGTGGGGTTGAACAGCAGGCCGGAACGCACTGACAGCTTCTCGGCCGATTTTAGCAGGCCGACCATTTCAGCGTCGGCGCGCATTGGCTCGCCTTTGGCGATGCTGTCGTTGAGGGCGGTGAGCATGCTTGGCTCCCACGCGTGGAATTTACGGTGCAGGCGATCGAATTCTCTCAATACCTCGGCGCCAAGCAGGTCGGCGCGCTGCTGCGAACCACCGTAGATGGTGATGTCGACCGTGGTGCCGAACACGTGGCCCCGGGTTTTGTAGAGGCGTTCCTCGCCGGAACAGGCAGTCAGGAACAGCAGTAGCGCCAGCAGCGTGCGGGTGAACATGGTATGTCTCCGGGTGTGGCCGCCGCGCGCAGGCGGCGGCCAGCAGTCTTAATTGCTCTTGGCGACCATGTAGTCGACCAGTGCTTTCATTTCATCATCCTTCAGGCCTGGATTGCCGCCGCGTGGCGGCATCATTTTCACGCCGTTGATGGCGCTCAGGTACAGCGCCGGCTTGCCTTTGGCGATACGCGGTTTCCACCCCGCCTTGTCGCCAACCTTGGGCGCGCCCATGATGCCGCTGCCGTGGCAGGCCAGGCAGGTGGTGGAGTAGGTTTTCTCAACCTTGGCGGCGTCCGGCGCAGCGGCGGCGCTGGTGGCAGAGGTGATGGCTGCCAGCATTGCTGCCAGTGCAAGTAGTTTCTTCATGGTCTGTCTCTTTTCAAAAGTAAGTCGGCAAATGCCGGGGTAAAAACGGACCGGCGCTTTCCGCCGAACGGCAATGCCGGCCCAGGCGGTGGTGCTTCAATGCGCCATGGCGTGCGTCGGCATGGCGCCGCTGGCTTCGTTCAGCAGGGCCGGCGTGATCTGCTTGAAGCGCAGCACGCGGCCGCCTTCCTTGCGAACAAACGCTTCCGCGTCTACCTGCCGGCTGAACGAGGCGATGGCCGGGCCCATCGAGCCCTGCGCCTTGCTGCCTAATACATAGAGCGCGTCGTGTGCCCCGATCCAGTGGCCTTGCGGCTGTTGCCAGTTGGCGCTGCCCATGTCCTGCACGTAGAAGGCGCTGGTGGCGCGACGCTGTTCCGGCGCCAGCATTTCGCCGAGCAGTTCTTTTACGTCACAGAAGTAGCTGGTCTTGCCGTCGGCGAAGCGAACCTGCGCTTTCGGCCCAGGGAAGTCGCGCAGCAGCATGCCGTCCAGCGCACACGCGGCTTCGTCGGACGGATCAATGGCTGGCAGGTTGGTGGCGCTGTACGTGCAGGCGGCCAGCGCAAGGGTGGCCAGTGTGGCCAGCGCGCTCCTGCGCAGGTGGAAAATAGTCATGAAAATCTCCTGAGTGCGATAGAAAACGGTAAAAAAATCCAGGCCAGCATCACGCCCGACAGCAGCGCCGGGTGGGTCCAGCCTTGCGGCATCACGGTGGCCAGGCCATACATGGCTTGCGCCTGGTCCGAGCTGAACACGTTCAGCAGGCGAAATACGTCGGCCGGGTTCAGCATCAGCATGGCGGCGAACAGGCCGCTACCGAGCTGGCCCTGGCTGAGCACCATCACCCCCATCAGCAGCAAGTCGAACACCAGCACGAACAGGAACCACAGCGCCAGTGCAATGCCGCTGGCGCGGACGCGGTCGCGGGTGCTGACCGATACCAGCATGGCAATGCTGAGGAAGGCCAGTCCCATCAGCACGGCGCTGGCGACGAATTGGGCGTAGCGCCAGCCTTCGGCCACAGTCAGTTGCGAGAACAGCGGCAGCAGGCCGGCGCCAAAGCCGATCGCAGTGGCGCTGGTGAGCGCCGCCGCCAGGCCGAGATATTTTCCGAGCAGCACTTCCAGCGGCGTCACCGGCATCGACAGCAGTAGTTCCAGCGTGCCGCGCTCACGCTCGCCGACAATCGCGTCATAGCCGAGTATCAGCGCGATCAGCGGCACCAGATAGATCACCAGGCTGGACAGGCTGGCGATAGTGGCGTCGATGCCGTGGAAACCAACCTGTCCCTGCTGGGCTGCGCCGAAGTAGGCGATGGCCAGCGCGAAGAAGGCAAACACCAGCGCCACGGCCAGCACCCAGCGGTTGCGCAGCCGGTCACGCCATTCTTTTGCGGCCAGCACGCCGACCTGGCGCCATTCAATGCGTGCGCGCATGGGTGCCTCCGTAGCCGAGAAATACTTGTTCCAGTGTCGATTCCTGAATCGCGATGTCGTCGGCGCAAGCAGCCAGCTGGCGCAGCACCGCCATCTTGTCGGCCCTGGCGCAGCGCACGTGCAGCTGTTCGCCATGCACCTCCAGCGCCAGCGCCAGCTCCAGCGGCAACGCGGCCAGCGCCACGCGCACGCCCGCCTGCAGCGCAGGCGCAATCGTGGCGGTAATGGTCAGCATCCGGGGCGCATGGGTACCCGTCCGCAGCTGCCTCAGCGTGCCTTGCGCGGCCACCGTGCCGCCTTGCATGATGAGCAGCTGGTCGACCCGGTGCTCGATCTCTGCCAGGATGTGCGAGGTGATGACGATCGTGGCGCCGCGTTCCTGCGCGGTGCGCAAGATGGCGTAAAAGTCGGCGATGCCTTGCGGGTCCAATCCGTTGGTGGGCTCATCGAGGAAGATCAGGTCCGGCTCGCCCAGCAGAGCCTGCGCCAGGCCGAGCCGCTGGCGCATGCCCTTGGAGTACGCCTGTACCGGCCGCGCGGCGGCATGCGTCAGGCCCACCAGGTCGAGCAACGGTGCGCAAGCAGCGCGCGCAATGTGCTTCAAGTCCGCAAAAAAGTGCAGTACTTCCTGGCCACTCAGGTTATCGTAGGTGAGAAAACTTTCCGGCAGATAGCCGACGCGCCGGCGCGTCTGGCGAAAGGCAGGTTCGGCCGCGTTCTGGCCCAGTACGTGCAGCGTGCCGGCGCAGGGCGTGATCAGACCGAGCATCAGCTTGAATAGCGTGCTCTTGCCGGCGCCATTGTGGCCGATCAGGCCGAACATGGCGCCATGGGCGATGTCAAAGCTGACGTCCTGCAGCACCGTGAGCGCGCCGTAGCGATGCCGGATGCCGCGCAGGCTGACGGCGGCTTCAGTTGTATTCGATGCGGGGAGCGATGTCATTCCATTTCTTCCAATTCTGTGAGAGCGGGCGCATGCGCGGATGGCGGTCGACTACGCTTGGCGCGCGCAGCAGCGGAAACTGACGCGCGGCAAAGCGCAGCGTCTGCAGCGCGGGGCTGGCGCCGAGCAGCTTGAGCAGCGGGTATTGCCAGTTCAGACGGTCAACCAGGTCGTTCGCTTCATACGCCACGTCACCCTGGCCGTCGCCGTTCTGGTCCCAGCCGTTGTAATTGCTCCAGTAGTTGCCTTCCTGTTTGCCCCATTCGACATCGCGCGCGGCAACAAAGCGCACCTGCTCCTGGTTGCCGATGAAGTCGTTGCCATCGACTTGGTTGTTCGACGAGCCGGCCGACAGGTGCACGCCGGTGCGGTTATTGATGATCAGGTTGTGGCGCAGCGTGTTGTACTCGGCGTCATAGATGAAAAAACCACGGTCGTTGCCGGCCACCACGTTGTCTTCGATCAGCGAGTCCTGGATGGTGCGCAGCATGATGCCGTGATCGGTATTGCCCCACGCGATATTGCGGCGCACGGTCAGGCTGCGCACCTCCATCAGCGCCAGCCCGGCCCGGCTCAGATATACCTCGTTGTCTTCCCAGGTACTGTGGTGGGTGTTCATGTAGTGCGTGCCGTAGCGAACATGGTGGATGCGGTTGTGGCGAAATTGCGCGTCGCGCGAAACGTCGACATAGATGCCGTCGCGCGTGTCGCTGATTTCGTTGCCGGTGACGCGCGCTCCGCGCGTGTCGTACACCTGGATGCCATTGCCGCGCTGCGCCGATTGCAGGTCGCGCCGGCCGGTGATGGTGTTGTTCAGCAAGAGCGCATCGTCAACGCCTTGCAGCCAGATGCCGAACAGGTTGGCGACCAGTCGACAGTTGTTGATCTGTACGCGATGCGCGCCAGGCACGATATAAATGCCGGCGTTCTGCGCAGTGAGGTCCGCGCCGCTGTCGATCACGATCAGGCCGATCAGGGTGACGTCGGGGGCGGTGATGCGGATGGTGTCGCCGTGTCCTCGGCCGCTGATGGTGGGATGGCTGCGCCCTTGCAGCGTCAGCGCCTTGTCGACCAGCACGTGTTCGTTATACCTGCCGGGTGCGATCAGCAGTGTGTCGCCTTTCTGCGCACTGGCGATGGCCGCATTGATCGACGTGCCCGGCGCCACTTCCAGCACGGCGGCGGCCAGGCTCGGCCCATAGCCGGCCAGTATGAGTGCCAGCACCAGCGCGCGCATCAGCGCCAGCAGGGCGGAAGGCGCCAGCATCATGCGTCTTCCTTGCCTTGCGACGGCAGCGTTGAGCGCAAGCTGTCGAGCGTAAGGAAGTAGCCGTCGGCGCCGATACGCGTCAGCGCTTCGCCCTTGGCAGCGCGCCGCTTGCGCTCTTTCACCAGGGGTGGACAGGCGTGATCGTCGTAGTACATCACCATGCAGTCCAGGCACAGCATGCATTCCATCTGATCGATTTTGCCTTGGCTGTCGATGGCGTGCGAGCCGCAACCGGCGGCGCAGGCGTGGCAGCTGGTGCATTCTGCCTTGCGCTTCAGACCGAACAGACGGAACTTGCCGGGCAGCGCCAGACCCGCGCCCATCGGGCACAGGTATTTGCAGTAGGGGCGTTCGCTGAACAGCGACAGGCCAAGAATGGCGCCGATAAAGAGCCAGAATGGCCAGCTGCGGTTCCATACGCCGACCAGGAAAGTGGTCTTGAAGGGTTCGATTTCGGCCAGATGTTCGGCCGTCTCCATTGAGAACAGGGATACGCCGATCAGGCCGAAGAAGATGGCGTACTTCAGCCAGCGCAGCTTGTCGTGCAGTGGTTTCGGCAGCAGTTTCTGCCAGCGTTTCAGGCCGATGGCGGAACCGAGTTTCAGCATCAGGTGCTGCAGCGAGCCGAATGGACATAACCAGCCGCAGAACAGGCCGCGTCCCCAGATCAGCACCGTGATGATGATGAACCACCAGAACAAAAAGATGAACGGATCGGACAGGAACAGCTCCCAGCGCCATTGATGGATCAGCGAATGGAGCCAGGTCATGATCTGCGTGATGCTGGGCTGTGCCTTCAGGTAGAAACCGATGAAGCCGGCGCTGATGAGCCACAGCACCAGCCGCGGCCAGCTGATCAAAGGCTTGTGCTTGCGCGTCGATGCACGCACCAGCCGGTCGCGTCGTGCGTACCAGATGGCGGTAAACAACAGGGTGGCGACGAAGAAGCCGATTTGCGCAATCCGGTCCAGCCAGATGTTTTGCCACGCCGGGCGCGCCGTCACCACTTTCGGATGGCCGCCTTCCAGATAGCGGGCCGGCAGCCAGTATGTCTGGTCGTAGTGGGTGAAGGTCTTGGCGCCCTTGGCGTCCAACTGATTGACCAGCAGCGTCAGCGTCCAAGGCCACGCCGGATTGAAGTGTTTCGAGCGGACGATGAAGATGCCCGATTCGCGGTATTGGGGCACATCGCCGGGCTGCAGGTGATACAGATTGAGATAGTCGGTATCGCGGAAGGTGTAGGTTTCAGGATCTTGCCGCACCTGGATGCGGTCGTAGATGCCGCCGCGCACAAAGCCCGAGCCCTTGAACGAGGTCTGGCCGATGGCGATGACGAAGATCGCATGCTCGTCCGGCTTGAGGTCGCGCATCAGGCGCTGGTAGTTGTCCTCGCCCAGCAGGCTGTTGCCCAGCGTCGGCGTGTTGAGGTAGCCGAAGTAGAGATCGATGTAGTCGCCGCGTGCGCTGTCGGCGCCGACTTCGCGCGCGGTGATCGTCAGGCGGCCGACCGAGCCCTCGTCGGCCAGCTTGCCCCAGTTGAGGCGCTCGTCGAGCGGCGTGAAGCGGGCTGGCGGCCGCGCCGCCGCAGTGAAGATGCCGACCTGGCGGCCGATCTCATAGGCGCTGCGGGAAATTACCTGGTTCTCGGCGATGGCCGTCACGGTGGCGCCGCTGATCGCGTCCAATCCTACGCTGCCATCGCCGCCACGGCCAATTTCCAGCCTGGCGTCACCGCGCAGGCCGACATATTGTCCGATGAACTTGAGCAGCGCCGATTCCGGTATGCCGGCCAGCAGGATCGGTTCGGAATGCTTGATCACGCGCACGCCGGTAATGATGCCTGCGGTGTCCATGCCGATCAGTGTAATGACTGGCTTGCCGGAATAGGCGGGAATGTCCACCACGTCGGTTGACAGGAAAACGTAGCCAACGAGCTTGCCGCCAGCGTCCAGCGCTTGCACATAGCGTGGAGAACCCATGCGCTGCGAGAAGCGCTGCGCTTGCGGCATCACGTCGCGGCAGGCGGCATGCGCGCACAGGTCGGCGCCGTGCAACAGTTCGGAGGAAAGTTCAGCGTCGTAGATGTTGGCGGCGGCGATGGGCGGCGCCAGCATAGCCAGTAACATCAAGCACGACGCCAGCGAATTGAACAAGGTTTTTAAAGTAGTCGTCATGAGAATATGCCATGCCGGCTGACGCATCAGCCGGCATGGACTTGCTGGACAGCTCAGGCTTCAACCAGGAAACGGCTACGCATTTCCAGATGCAGGGCGTGGCAGAAGTGCGTGCAATACAACCAGAACGCACCGGCGTGATCGGCCTTGAAAGTGACCGACTTGGTTTCCTGCGGATTGACGATAAAGTTGATGTTGTAGGTCGGGATGGCGCAACCGTGGGTCAAATCTTCGACCTTGTCGTAGTTGGTCAGGGTGAGCGTGACTTCATCGCCTTTTTTGACCTTGATGACCGGCATGCTGAACGCCGGCGCTTGCGACATCAGACGCACATGCACCTTGTTTCCCTTGCGCTCGATGCCGGCGTTTTCCGGCGTGACGGCATTCGGGAAGTCGGTCATGGTGTGGATCTGGCGCGTCTTGACCACGTCGCGGCGCACGATAATGCCATCGTGCGGTTCCGGGTAGGCAGTGTGATCGGCTATCAGCTTCATGCTGGCGCCGCTGATGTCCACCAACTGTTCGGTTTCAGGATGCAGCGGGCCGACTGGCAGGAAGCGGTCCTTGGAGAACTTGTTGCCGGAGTTAAGGTATTTGCCGTCAGCTTCCCTGGTCTCACCCATCGATGAGTAGTTATGGCCCGGCTGGTAGTGCACGTCCAGCTTCTCGATGATGACCTTGGCGTTTTTGTCGCCCTTGAACTGGGCAATGGCTGCATCCACATTCCATTTGACGGCTTGGCTGTCGAGGAACAGCGAGGTATAGGCGTTGCCCCTGCCGTCGAAGGCGGTGTGCAGCGGGCCGAGGCCGATTTCCGGTTCGGCCACCACGGTGTCGCGCGGATCCTTGACGTTACCGTCGAACCACTGCAGCACCTTGCTCAATTCAATCACGGTGGCGGTCGGCGACAGCTTGCCGGAGCAGACGAAGTATTTTCCGTCCGGGCTGGCGTTGACGCCATGCGGGTTCTTGCTAACCGGGACGTACAGCGAGATCGCGCTTTTCGGATCGGTGTTGGCAGCCTTGCGGCCATCGACCACGGGGACCTTGGAACTGCCGATGGTGGTGAACTTGCCTGCCTTGACCAGGGCCTCGACGCGTTCGATATGCAGGAACACGCAGGCATCGCGCTCGGCCGCCATCATGCCGTTCAGGTCGGCGGCGTTTTCCACGTTGTACTGGTTGCAGGCGGCCAGCTTGCCGTCGTACGAGGTGGCGCACAGATCCATATTGCCGTCAACGCGCACCTGCCACATCACTTCCATGGTCTCTGCGCTGACGCAGCTGAACAACGCACCCCACTTGTCCGGATTGTCCAGGTCGCGGCCGTCGTTCGGCAGCGGGATATGGAATTCGGCGCCGCAGAACACGCGGGTGGTGTAGTCAATCTTCTGGTCGACCGGATCGCGCTTGTCAGGGAACAGGCCGTGGAAGCCGGCCACATTCGGCAGTTCGGTGATCTTGTCGCATTCCATGGTGTCCATGCGGATGCGCGCCACGCGTGAATGCAGCTTGTCGTTGATGAACAGCCAGCGGCCGTCATACGTGCCGTTCTTGTAGCTGCCGTGGACGTGGTGGGTGTCGCCGGTGATGTATTTCAGCGTGCCGTCGGGCTTGGTGCCGATGATGGCTTTCGATTCATTGGTAATACCCCAGCCGACCATGCAATCGACGTTGAACACCGGGATGCGCTTGAGCGTGCGCCCGGAAGGCAGGCCGAGCACCCGCGCTTCGCCCGAATGGCCGGAACTGATGAAAGCATAGTAGTCGTCCAGCTGGCCTGGCGCGATCTCGGTGCCATGGTGTGCGGCCGGTGCGGCAGCGCTCTTGCCGCCGGCGGCAACTTCCTCCTTGCAGCCGGCCAGGCCCAGCGTGACGCCAGCCAGGCCCAGCGCGGCGCTCTTGCCGAGAAAGCCGCGGCGGCTCGACTGCGTGTCGTTGGTGGTATCTATCTTCTTGCTGTCCATCTCTCGTTCTCCATCGTTGCAAAATTATAAACAAGGATTTTACATACATCTTTTAAAAAAACGATGACGTAGATCAAGCATTTCAGGCACCGCCGCCGCGATTGCGGCAGTACTTGATCCAGGCACTGTTTTCGTCGTCGCCCCTGATGAGCTGGCCGGCTTGCTATAATCAATCCCGGCAGCGCCTCCGCTGTGCTGGCTCCGGACGTCGCCATAATGACGTTCCCAGTGGTCCGCCCCGGACCGGTCGTCAAGGAGCTTTCCCTGTCTTCTCGTCAAGAAAATCTGCACAGCATCTATGCGATGTTGATTGCGGTCGCCATGTTCTCGTGCATGGATACCGCCATGAAGCTGCTGTCTGCCCATTATCCCGCCACGCAGGTCACGGCGATGCGCTCGCTCAGTTCGTTGCCACTGCTGTGCGGCTACATGCTGTACCGCGGTGCGTTCAAGGGCATCTTGCGCATACGCTGGCCAATGCACCTGTTGCGCGCCGCACTCGGCATCGCCATGCTGACCACCTTTGCCTTCGGGCTGAAGTCGCTGTCGCTGGCCGAGGCATATTCGATCTTCTTCATCGCGCCGGCTTTGATCACGGCGCTGTCGGTGTGGGTGCTGAAGGAGCACGTGGGCCGCGGGCAGTGGGTGGCGATTGGCGTCGGCCTGCTGGGCGTGCTGGTGGTGCTGCGCCCCGAAGGCACCGGCTTCCTGTCGCTGGGCGGGCTGGCGATTCTGGTGGCAGCTGCCTGCTACGCCGTGTCGGCCATCAGCGCGCGCGTGCTGGCGCGCACCGACAGCACCGAGGCGATGATGTTCTGGCTGCTGACGCTGATGTCGATTGGCGCAGTAACGCTGGCGTGGAATATCTGGGTGCCTGTGCGTGCCGAACATGGCTCGACCTTGATGGTGCTGGCGCTGTCAGGCTTCTTCGGGCAGTTGGCGATCACCAAGGCCTTCAGCACCGGCAAGGCGTCAATCGTGGCGCCGTTCGAGTACACGGCGCTGGCCTGGGGCGTGGCGATAGACTGGCTGCTGTGGCAGGTGCTGCCGGATCGCTATACCTTGCTTGGCGCGGCGATCATTATCGCCAGCGGCATCTACCTGGTGCGGCGCGAGGCCGTGCATGTGGAAAGTGAGCATCCCTAGCATTTCTTTGCCGGTCAGCATTCCACGCCGCAACTGGATATAATCGTGCCATGTTAAAACAACGCACTATCAAACAACAGGTCCGCACCATCGGTGTCGGTTTGCACTCTGGCACCAAGGTCGAGCTGACCTTGCGTCCCGCCGCGATCGACACGGGCATCGTGTTTCGCCGCATCGACCTCGATCCCATCGTCGAGTTTCCCGCCAGCGCCATGGCCGTGGGCGATACGCGCATGGCTTCCGTGCTGATCAAGGATGGCGCCAGGGTGTCCACTGTGGAACACCTGATGTCGGCCGCGGCCGGCCTGGGTGTCGACAATATGTATATCGACGTGAATGCGGAAGAAATTCCCATCATGGACGGTTCCGCCTCGTCCTTCGTCTACCTGCTGCAGCAGGCTGGCGTGGAAGAGCAGCAGGCGGCGAAGAAATTCATCAAGGTCATCAAGCCCGTGGAAGTGCGTCACGGCAAGGGAGACGCGGAGAAATGGGCGCGCTTGTCGCCGTACGACGGCTTCAAGCTCGACTTCTTCATCGAATTTAATCATCCGGCCGTCGATGGCACGATGCAGCGCGCCTCCGTCGACTTCGGCGACGTGTCGTATGTGCACGACGTGGCGCGCGCGCGCACCTTTGGTTTCATGCAGGACGTGGAAAGCTTGCGCGGCATGGGTCTGGCGCGTGGCGGTTCGCTGGAAAACGCCATCGTCATGGATGAATACCGCATCCTCAATGCCGACGGCTTGCGCTATGAAGACGAGTTCGTGCGCCACAAGATCCTCGACGCCATCGGCGACCTGTACCTGGTGGGCCACCCCTTGCTGGCGTATTACACGGCGCACAAGTCGGGTCACGCACTGAACAACCAGTTGCTGCTGGCGCTGCTGGAACAGCCGGAAGCGTATGAAATCGTCTCGTTCGATACCAACGAGGCGGCGCCGCAGTCGTATTTGCGCCAGATGGAGCGCGAGTGGTCGCTGACGTAGGTCGGATTAGGCCGCAGGCCGTAATCCGACAACCCCGCAGGCGCCAACAATGTTGTCGGATTACGGCCCGAAGGGCCTAATCCGACCTACGTGCTGCCGCCTGGCGTTGCTAATCTTTAGGTTCGCGGTGGTGGCGCAGCATATTGCGCAGCGCCGCGATCAATTGCTCGTTCTGCTTCGACGCGGGCAGGGCCGTGCTCAGCTCTTCCAGGGCCGTCATGGCTTTTTCCGGCAAGACCAGCGCCCGTGTATGCACGATGGGCGCGATGCTCCTGATGACCTGCACTTTCAGCTTGATGCCTGAAATCTGCCAGCCCTTTCTTTCCAGTTCCCCTTGCAATTTTGGTAATTGCTGCTTGAGCTTGGCCGCCAGCGCCGCGTTCGGCGTGGCCAGCACCAGCTGGCCGCCCTCGAATTGCAGGATATCGCAATGCTCGAACATCGCCGGCAAGGCCCTGGCGCAATCTTTTTGCAGGGCGGCCAGGCGCGTGACGGTGGGCATCAGGGACGCCATCGTCGCATTGCCGCGCAGAAAATCGGTTGCGCCCGTGACGGCCGGGCCTGAACGGGCAAAGCCGTAGCCACGGCGCGGCGCCGGAGAGTAGGTAGGAGTTCGCATGGCCGAAACATAGCACACTCGCCCGCGCATGACGAGTGCGGCGGCGGGTGCGGCGCAGGCTGGCCGGTCGTATTGCCTTACAGTATGGAAAATGTCCGCAATTTCTGCCATTTGTTTGTCATTAAGCTATTGTTATATGGTGCATTAGCCCAACCTTGGCGGGAACGCATGATAAAATCATCGTCTTTTGCCATAGTCGAACTCCGTGCGGTCACGCGATTGTTACCTCGTTGTCACCTACCGAGCTTTTTTTAACGGCGTTTTTTCAAGAATTCAAGCATGTCATTACTGACCCAGATTTTCGGTAGCCGCAACCAGCGGCTGCTCAAGCAATACCAAAAAACGGTACGCGAGATCAATGCGCTCGAGCCGGCCATCGAAAAGCTGTCGGATGCCGAGCTGCAAGCGAAGACGCCTGCCTTCAAGGAACGCATCGCCGCTGGCGAATCGCTCGATGCCTTGTTGCCGGAAGCATTTGCCGTCTGCCGTGAGGCCAGCAAGCGCGTCCTGCGCATGCGCCACTTCGATGTGCAGATGATCGGCGGCATGGTCTTGCATTTCGGTAAGATCGCGGAGATGGGCACGGGCGAGGGCAAGACCCTGATGGCGACCTTGCCAGCCTACCTGAATGCCTTGTCGGGCAAGGGCGTGCATATCGTCACCGTCAATGATTACCTGGCGCAGCGCGATGCCGAGACCATGGGCCGCCTGTATGCGTGGCTGGGCCTGTCGACCGGCGTGAACATGTCGCAGATGGAGCACAGTGCCAAGCAGCAGGCGTACAACTCCGACATCACGTATGGCACGAACAATGAATTCGGTTTCGACTTCTTGCGCGACAACATGGTCTACGAAGCGCGCGAGCGCGTGCAACGCAGCCTGAACTTCGGCATCGTCGATGAGGTCGACTCGATCCTGATCGATGAAGCGCGTACGCCATTGATCATTTCGGGCCAGGCCGAGAACCATACGGACCTGTATTACAAGATCAATGAAGTGCCTGCGCTGCTGACTTTGCAGATCGGCGAAGAAACGCCGGACGGCAAGGGCAAGGTTGACGTGCCGGGCGACTATACCAAGGATGAAAAGGCGCACCAGGTGCTGCTGACGGAAGCGGGCCACGAAAAGGCCGAGCGCATCCTGATGGAAATGGGTCTGCTGCCGGAAGGCGCTTCGCTGTACGATTCGGCCAACATCAGCCTCGTGCATCACCTGTATGCGGCCTTGCGCGCGCATGCGCTGTACTTCAAGGATCAGCACTACGTGGTGCAGAACAGTGAAGTTGTCATCGTTGATGAATTCACGGGCCGTCTGATGACGGGCCGCCGCTGGTCCGATGGCTTGCACCAGGCCGTCGAAGCGAAAGAAGGCGTCAAGATCCAGAACGAGAACCAGACCCTGGCCTCGATCACCTTCCAGAACTACTTCCGCATGTACGCCAAGCTGGCCGGCATGACCGGTACGGCAGACACCGAAGCATACGAATTCCAGGAAATCTACGGCCTGGAAACGGTCGTGATCCCGCAAAACCGTCCGTTGCAGCGCAAGGACCGCCAGGATCAGGTCTACAAATCGTCGGCGGAAAAATACAACGCGATGTTGAACGATATCCGCGACTGCTACGAGCGCGGCCAGCCCGTGCTGGTCGGTACGACCTCGATCGAAAACTCGGAATTGCTGTCGGGCATCCTGACCAAGGCCGATTTGCCGCACAACGTGCTGAACGCGAAGCAGCATGCCCGCGAAGCGGAAATCATCGCCCAGGCAGGCCGTCCGAAAGCCATCACCATCGCCACCAACATGGCCGGTCGCGGTACGGACATCGTCTTGGGCGGCAACGTCGAGAACCAGATCAAGTTCATCGATGCCAATCCTGAGCTGAGCGATGCTGAAAAAGCCGAGCAAGCGAAGAAATTGCATGACGAATGGCAATCCTTGCACGACCACGTGGTCAATGCGGGCGGTTTGCACATCATCGGCACCGAACGCCACGAATCGCGTCGCGTCGACAATCAGCTGCGTGGCCGTGCCGGTCGCCAGGGCGATCCGGGTTCGTCGCGCTTCTACCTGTCGCTCGACGACGCGCTGCTGCGCATCTTCGCCGGCGACCGCGTGCGCGCCGTGATGGACCGTCTGAAAATGCCGGAAGGCGAACCGATCGAGGCGGGCATCGTTTCGCGTTCGATCGAATCGGCCCAGCGCAAGGTCGAAGCGCGCAACTTCGACATCCGCAAGCAATTGCTGGAATACGATGACGTTGCCAACGACCAGCGTAAAGTCATCTATCAGCAGCGTAACGAACTGCTGGAAACGACCGATATTTCGGAAATGATCGGCTCGCTGCGCCATGGCGTGTTCACCGACCTGGTGCACGAGTACGTGCCGCACGAATCGGTGGAAGAGCAGTGGGATATCAAGGGCCTGGAAAATACCCTGTCCAGCGAATGGCAGCTCGACTTGCCGTTGCAGCAAATGCTGGAAGCCGATGCGACCCTGACGGACGAAGAGATCCTGGAAAAAGTGCTGGTCGCGGCCGATGCCGTGTACCAGTCGAAGATCGATATCGTCGGCAAGGAATCTTTTGGTGGCTTCGAGCGCAATGTCATGCTGCAAAGCGTCGACAGCCACTGGCGTGAACATCTGGCGGCGCTCGATCACCTGCGCCAGGGTATCCACCTGCGCGGTTATGCGCAGAAGAACCCGAAACAGGAATACAAGCGCGAAGCGTTTGAACTGTTTGGCCAGATGCTCGACATGATCAAGAACGACGTCACGAAACACGTGATGACGGTACGTATCCAGTCGCGCGAAGAAGTCGATGCGGCCGAACAGGCGATGCAGCAGTCGCACGTGGAAAACGTGCACTACCAGCACGCCGAGTTCGACCCGAACGCGGCGCCGGAAGAACTGTTGGCGCCTGCGGCAGGCGGCAACACGGACAACGTCGACGACATGAGCGTGAGCATGGGCGTCAAAGTGGGCCGCAACGACCCATGCCCTTGCGGCAGCGGCAAGAAGTACAAAGCCTGTCATGGAAAATTGGCGTAAAGCCGGTTTGACAGCTTGAACAAGAACGGAGACTGCGGTCTCCGTTTTTTTATGTCCGCGATGGCATGCGCTGCGTGTTCATGTGTTCAGGGAAATGCCCAGTATTGCGGCGCCTGCGACGGAATGCCTTTCAATCCGCCACGGTTCCTTGCCCGTTGCCCCGTCTTGATCATGGTGGCGATATCGGTCAGCAAGACGCGGTTGCTGGCGAAGTAATCGTGTCCCATGAAGTTCATGATGACGGTCGAGGCATCGACGAATTCCATGCCGGGGATGCCGACGACGGGGCCGCGGATGTCGCCTATCCTGTCCCAGTCGGCAAAGGTGTAGGAAGCGCGCATGGCCTTGTCGTTTGCGGACGCGTACAGCGTGGTGGGGAGCTTGAGGCTGGCAAAACGGGGGGCGATCTGGTCGCGGAAGACATCGGCATTGATGTCCGGCGCCGCCAGCACCACCTGCTTGAACAGGGGCAGCAGTTCGGGGCGTTTTTCCAGCAGGTTGGCCAGGGCCACGGTCATCGGGCGGTTGCCCATGCTGTGGGCGATCAGGTAGATATCCGTGGCGGACGAGTTCTCCGCGAAGTCTGCCAGGAAGGCCTGCAGGTGTGCCTGCGTCCATTCGGCCGAATTCTGGTCGTATTCATAGCCGGCCAAGGTACCTTTCGACGGCCAGCTGTAGAACACGGGCAGGGCGCCGATATCGAGGTCGACCGCCATCTGCGCCGTGCGCCGGGCCGCGTCGTCAAACGAGTTGCTATAGCCATGGATGTAGATGAAGGCGGCGCGGCGTTCCGGGGCGGCTTGTATCCTGGCCTTGACGGTGGCGAGGAAATCCGCGCGCGACAGGCGCGTGGCTCCCTTGATCAGTACATATTTTTGCGCATTATCGCTGGAAAGGAGGGCGTACCAGGGCGGCAACGGCAGTTCACCCGGCGCTCTTTTTTCAGGGATGCTCACCACGACGCTGCCATAGCTGAGGTAGGGCGCCGCGCGGTTGGGCTGCCAGCCATAATTGTGGCTGCGGGCCTGGTATTGCCTGTCGGTGGCGTAATACACGGTGACGTGCATGGCGCCGGCTGGCGCAGTCTCGTTGCCGGACGCCAGCGTGCCACCGCTGCCGGTGCTGCCGACCAGATTGCCGAGGTTGCCGAGCAAGCCACCCATGCCCGACCATGCACTGCCCGACGGCTTGATCGTCGATGGCGGCGCTACCGCGCCAGGCGGCGCTTCAGATGCCAGTCCGGCAGAGTCGTAGTCTGTGCGCTGTGTCACACCATCCTGCACCGTACAGGCCGTCAACCACGCCAGCAGGCAAAACAGGCATAACAGACGCAGCAGACGCAACAGGCATGACAGACCCGCATCGCTATGCTGCATTCGGTTTGACTGAGCATGCGCCATGACATCCTCCCTGGCCGGTGCGATGGCATGACTCACCATCGTCCATGCCCCTACCTTAGCGCCGCCAGGTGGCATGGTTCTGATAAATCGCAAACCTGGCCACGCTGGCGACCCGCTACGGCGCAGCCGGGGCCATCGCGACTATTCACTTGCCGTATGTTCAACGGCGCCGCGAAGGCGCTACAATAGCGCTTCCCTTTTCCCTCGCAGAAGAAATCACCATGGCCGTCAATTCTCCCAAGCCCGTCGCCGCCGACTTGAAAGCCGTCGCCGGCATTGAAATCGGTGTTGCCGAAGCCGGCATCAAGAAACCCAACCGCAAGGATTTGCTGGTATTGAAACTGGCGCCGACGGCCACCGTGGCCGGCGTATTTACCTTGAACCGCTTCTGCGCCGCGCCCGTGCAAATTGCGAAAGCCAACCTGGCCGCCGTGACGGCCGGCGCCGCGCCTATCCGCGCGCTGCTGGTCAATACGGGCAACGCGAATGCGGGCACGGGCGAATCGGGCCTGGCCGATGCACAGGCCAGCTGCGCCGCGCTGGCCGAGTTGCTGGGCTGCACGCCGCAGCAAATTTTACCGTTTTCCACCGGCGTGATCCTCGAACCCTTGCCCGTGCAGCGCCTGGTAGCCGGCTTGCCGCAAGCCGTGGCCGCGCTCACTTCGGACAACTGGTTCTCGGCCGCCGAAGCCATCATGACCACCGACACGCAGCCGAAAGCCGGCTCGCGCACGCTCACCATCGGTGGCCACACGGTGACCCTGACGGGCATCAGCAAGGGCGCCGGCATGATCAAGCCGAACATGGCCACCATGCTCGGTTTCCTCGCGTTTGACGCCACCGTGGCGCAACCGGTGCTGGACCAGCTGGTGAAGCAGGCGGCCGACAAATCGTTCAACTGCATCACCATCGACGGCGATACGTCCACCAATGACTCGTTCATGCTGGTAGCGACGGGCGCGGGCAGCCTGGTCATCGATTCCATCGACTCGCCGCACTATGCGCAACTGGCCGCTGCCGTCACCGAACTGTCGACCTTCCTCGCGCAAGCGATCGTGCGCGACGGCGAAGGCGCCACCAAGTTCATGACGGTGACCGTGGAAGATGGCCGCAACGTGGAAGAGTGCCGCAAGATCGCCTATTCCATCGCCCATTCGCCGCTGGTGAAAACGGCCTTCTTCGCCTCCGATCCGAACCTGGGCCGCATCCTGGCCGCCATCGGCTACGCTGGCGTGGACGACTTGGACGTGGGTCAATTGAATTTGTACCTGGACGACGTGTGGGTGGCCAAGAATGGTGGCCGCAACCCGGACTACCAGGAGCAGGATGGCCAGCGCGTGATGCAGCAAAGCGAAATCACCATCCGCGTGAAACTGGCGCGCGGCGACGCCACGGCGACCCTGTGGACGTGCGACCTGTCGCATGACTACGTGTCGATCAACGCCGACTACCGCTCATGACCGGTCTCGATCAATTCCTGCTGCGCGCGGAAAGCTTGCTGGCGCGCGTGGAAGCGATCCTGCCGCAGGCGACGCCCGCGCCGGACTGGACCAGCTTTGCCTTCCGCTGGCGCCGGCGCCAGGGCGCGGCAGCTTATTTGCAGGCCGTGGCCCACGTGTCGAACATCGCCTTGGACGACTTGCACAATATCGGCACGCAAAAAGCGCAAATTGAACAGAACACGCGCCAGTTCGTCGGCGGCCGTCCGGCCAACAACGTGCTGCTGACGGGTGCGCGCGGCACCGGCAAGTCTTCTCTGATCAAGGCGTGCCTGAACCAGTTCGCCGGCCAGGGCCTGCGCCTGATCGAAGTCGACAAGGCGGATCTTGCCGACCTGCCCGACATCGTCGACCTGGTGGCGGCGCGCCCCGAGCGCTTCATCATCTTTTGCGACGACCTGTCGTTCGAAGAGGGCGAGAATGGCTACAAGGCGCTGAAAGTGGCGCTCGATGGCAGCATCGCCGCGCAATCGGACAATGTGCTGATCTATGCCACCTCGAACCGCCGTCATCTGATGCCCGAGCGCATGTCGGACAACAGCAGCTACAAGACGGACGACGATGGCGATCTGCATCCGGGCGAGACGGTGGAAGAGAAAATCTCGCTGTCCGAGCGTTTCGGCCTGTGGCTGTCGTTCTACCCGTTCAAGCAGGATGATTACCTCGACATCGCGGCCCATTGGCTCGCTTCCTTCGGCTGCACGCCGGAGCAGATCGCGGCAGCGCGCGGCGATGCCCTGCGCTGGGCCTTGCAGCGCGGTTCGCGTTCGGGCCGTGTCGCCTGGCAATTCGCGCGCGATTATGCTGGGAAACTACCTGCGGGAGAGTTGCCGCAATGAGCGAAGTGAAAGTGAAACCGGTCGATGTGGCTGTCGGCATCCTGATGAAGCCGAATGGCGACGTGCTGCTGGGCCAGCGCCCGGCCGGCAAGCCGTATGACGGCTATTGGGAATTTCCTGGCGGCAAAGTCGAACCGGGCGAAGCCATTTTTGACGCCTTGAAACGCGAGTTTGTCGAGGAGCTGGGGCTGTATATCGACAGTGCCGAAGCCTGGTGCGGCGTCGAATATGTGTATCCGCATGCCCATGTGCGCCTGCATTTCTATATCAGCCGCGAATGGCGCGGCGAGCCGCAAAGCCTGGAAGGGCAGGCGTTCGCCTGGCAGGGCACGGTCGGCGTGGAACCTTTGCTGCCTGCCACCATTCCCCTGCTGGAATGGCTCGACGAGGTACGCCGGGAATCGCTGGCCTCGGCCTGATGTTCAATAGTGCCAGCGGGCAGCGCGATGCTGCGCGCTGGCGCAAGCTTTCCTGTGACTTTCCTTGTATCGTGCGCGCTTTGCGCTACAGTGCTTGCATCACGCACGGGGGAGTTTCGCATGCCGCTGACACTGACCTTTACCGATACCGATGAATTGCTGATCGCCGCGCTGCACAAGCGTGCCCGCGCGCATGGGCGCAGCATCGAAGAGGAGCACCGCGACATCCTGCGCAGCGCCTTGCGGCCGCTGCCGAAGCGCCCGCTCGACGATATTTTGCGCGGCATGCCCGACGTGGGGCTGGATGCGGATTTCGAGCGCCGCCCTTGAATCAGCACGATTATGCCCGCCTATCTGCTCGACACGGATGTGATCGTTGCGGCGCGCAAGGGCGGCGCTGCGCCGGCAGGCGTGCTCACATTTTTCGAACGGGTAGCGCCTGAGGCGCGCTATGTGCCGGTGCAAGTGATCGCGCAGTTGCGTGCGGGCATACAGCGCAGCTGGCGGCGCGAAGCGGCGCTGGAAGCACTGGCGCTGGAAGGCTGGCTGGAAGCCGTGTTGGCGGAATATGCGCCGCGGCTGCTGGAATTTGACCTCGATTGCGCACTCGTGTGCGCGCGCCTGCATGGCCGCGGCCATGTGCACGGCGTCGATGGACAGATCGCGGCGATGGGCATCGCCTATGGTTTGACGGTGGTCAGCGGCAGGCTCGACAGTTTCGTGACGCAGGGACTGCGCCTGGAAAATCCGTTTAATTGAGGCTTATTGCGGCTTACTGCGGCTTGTTGTCTTCGTCTGCCAGTGGGTCTTCGAATGGATCGGCGGCGGGGATCGTGTATTTTTCCTCGGCCCAGGCACCCAGGTCGATCTGTTTGCAGCGTTCCGAGCAGAAGGGGCGGAATTTGTTGGCTTCAGTCCATTCGACTTTGGCGGCACAGGTAGGGCAGTTAACGACGGTCATGATGGGGCAAATAAGTAACAGTTAAAAATTGCAGAGCGTGAGCTCGAATGGTACATCGACTTCCAGCGGCTTGGGTTTCACATCGCCACCCTGGGTCGTGAAGCGTACCCACAGCATATATTTGTTGGCGGAAATTTCCGGGATGGCGCCGATGTTTTCATCCAGGCTCAGGCGCAGCATCTGATACACCTTGCCTTGCAGCATTTGCTGGTAGCTGCCGCCATTGGCGATCAGTTTAACGGGTCCGCCGGAATCGCGCAGCAGGCGCAAGACCAGGGCCAGCGCATCGAACAGGGGCGCCAGCGGGGCGAACCAGGCGTGGATATCGGTCAGGCGCTGCTCGGAGCTGCGTTTTTGCCAGGCAAAGTAGGAAGGCAAGTCGAATTCGCAGGCGCCGCCCGGGATGATGGTGCGGCCGCGAATACTCATCAGCCATTCATTGTCGCGGATATTCTGCCCCGTCTTGCCTTGCGCCGCCACCAGGGCGCCGCTGACACTGTCGAGTTCACCGAGGATGGCGTCCAGGGTTTCCGGCTCCACATTCGGATTGCTGCGGTAGCCCAGCAGGCTCTGGCGCTGGCGTTCGAGTTCCTGCAGCAGGTCGGACTTCAGGTCGGCGCGGCCGGCCACTTCGAGCATGTCGAAAATGGTTGCCAAGGCAACATGGTGCTGCATTGCATGCTCTTGCTGGATGAAGAACTTGAATTTGTCGTACAGGTCTTCCAGACGCAACAAGGTACGTATGCGTTCGTTGAAAGGGTATTCGTAGACAATCAAAATAATTCCCTTAAGTAAGGACCTGCAAACAATCCCGTGATTTTGAACCAAGCGTCGACAAATTACAAACGTTGCGGCCCGATTCCGGCCATTCTTTTTGAAAATGCCAGATATAAATCGTGCAACTGGGCAATCTGCGGCGCCAGGGCGGCCAAATCGCCATTATTGTCGATCACATCGTCCGCCGCCGCCAGGCGCATGGCACGCGTGGCTTGCGTGGCCATGATGGCTTTGACTTGTTCTTCCGATAAGCCATTGCGTGCCATCACGCGCGACACTTGCAGGCTTTCCAGGCAATCGATGACCAGCACGCGGTTGACTCTTTCCACCCATCCGCCGGACTCGACGAGCAGGGGCACGGCAAAGATCACATAGCTGCCCGTCGCTGCGGCGGCCGCCGCCAGGGTGGCCTGGCGGATGCGCGGGTGCAGGATGGCTTCCAGCCGGGCCTTGGCGGCGGCGTCGGAAAACACCAGCTTGCGCATTTTTGTGCGGTCGAGGGCGCCGCGCGCATCGGCGTAGTCGGGGCCAAATTCCGCCACCAGGGCCGGCATGGCGGCGCCGTTCGGTGCCGTCAGGCTGTGGGCGATCTGGTCGGTATCGACGATGGTGGCGCCGTGCGCGGCGAACAGGTCGGCCACGGTGCTCTTGCCGCAACCGATGCCGCCGGTGAGGCCGACGCTGAAATAGGGGACGTTTTGTGTTTGCATGTATTTATCCAAAGGGGCGCGGTGCTGCGCCAATCAGCCGGTCATGCCTGGTATGAGGCGCGACAGGGGCGTGCCGTACAGCAGCGCGATCAGGCCTGCCGCCGCCAGGTAGGGGCCGAACGGAATCGGTTTGTCGCGCCCCCGCCTGGCGAAGACGATCAGGCCGATGCCGACCACGGCGCCGACCAGCGATGACAACAATATGATGGTCGGCAACATGGTCCAGCCCAGCCAGGCACCGAGCGCCGCCAGCAATTTGAAGTCACCATAGCCCATTCCCTCCTTGCCTGTCGCCAGCTTGAAGGCCCAGTACACGGCCCACAGTGCCAGGTAGCCGGCGGCCGCGCCGATGACGGCGTCCTGCAGGGGCACGAAGGTGCCATTGATGTTGACCAGCAGACCTGCCCACAGCAAGGGAAAGGTCAGGTCGTCGGGCAGCATTTGCGTGTCGGCATCGATGAAGGTCATGGCGATCAGCAGCCAGGCAAACACGAGCGTGGCCAGGCCCGTCCAGCCGCTGCCGAAGTGCCAGATCAACAGGGCCGACAGCGCGCCCGTCAGCAGCTCGACCAGCGGGTAGCGCACGGAGATGGGGGCCTTGCAGGCGCTGCACTTGCCGCGCAGCAGCAGGTAGCTGATGACGGGGATGTTTTCCATGGCCGTGATGCGGTGGCCGCACGCGGTGCAGTGCGAATGCGGCAGCATCAGGTTGTAGCGGTCCGTATGCGGCAAGGGCAAGCCGCTTTCTTCCGCTACATAATTATCGGATTCGCGCTGCATCATTTTCGGCACGCGGTGAATCACCACGTTGAGGAAACTGCCGACGATCAGGCCGAACAGGGCGGCGACGAGGGCGACGGGCAAATTGCCGGGCGCGGCGAACAGCAGGGTATCTTGCAGCATGGTGGATGGGTCTGAGGTGATGATGTTGCCGCGCAAACATTGCCTGGCACTGCCGCAGTGTAAAACATCTGCCAGCACATGGGGATGTTTTGCGCAGGGTGCTGGAAACGCCTGCGCTGCCGTTAGATGGTCAATATTCGGTGAGCGGCAACAATGAGCTCACCTTTCTGGCTTGCGCTGCACCATGTCGTGCCGGTTGAGCGCGCGCTCCAACAGCGAGCGAGTCAGCAGTTTATGAAACGGCATGATGATAAACAAATAAACTCTGCCAAAGAGATTGTTTATTTTAACCAAGGTTGAAACCGTCACTTCCGATCCCTGCAGACTCGGTTGAATGCTTATCCAGATCCGAAAATCCAGATGCTTGTCGTCACCACCGACGACGACTTCAGTGCCCGTACTGGAAATAATCGGAAACATGCCTATCTTCCCCAGCCCGCGATCGTTAAAGCTGATACTTTTCTTTAGTCCCAGCGGTGCGACGATTGCGTTGCGCAGAATAATGAGCCAGGTGAGCATGCGATGCGGTTCAGCGAACACGGCGCGCCCCGCTTGTTCGGCGTCCACGTAGGTTCGATCCCCCTGACCGGAATAGCCGTCGGAGAAATCAATGCGCGTCAATCCTGACGCCGACATGGCTGTTGCCGGTGCGGCAATGAAGAAGACTTTGTTTGCTTCGTTTGTCATGAATAAAACGCTCTCTGTAAAGTGAGTGACGGTCGGACTGCGGTTGTTTTGATTGGCGCGCATGCAAAATTGGACGGGCCTCAGTGCTGGCCCGCCAGGACCGTTCTTGCCGACTGCGCGTCGGCTTTCAGTGCGAAGTAGGTCCACATTCCTCCAAGCAGATCTGCGACGCCGAAAAGAACGATGATTGGGCTGGCAAGGCCAATGGCGGCGAAGGTCGTGAAGGCCGCGAACACGAAGAGGCGCGTGTATACGGACGCGACCAGAAACGGCTTGTTTTCGTGCTTGGCTGCGACCCACGCATACACGCCAATCATGGATACGACAACGCCAAGCAAATGAATCCAGACCTCGGAGGTTGGCGGAATTTGTAAGATCGACAGCAAGAAGTTTGGCGCGACGACTAACATGGGCCCAATGACGAACAAGTAGATGGCGAATACTTTGGCGCTATACGCAGACTTGGACATGTTTTTCCTTTTCGAGAGCGTTGCCGACAGGCTTGATGGTTTCTAGGATCAAGTGCAACACGGGGTGATTGAACGGTGGTACTCGGATATTGCGCAAGCCGGATGCAGAAACGTCGTATGCATTTAATGAATCCAGGGGTTGGCGGTGCGCACACGTGCACCGAGGGTTTTGAGAAGCTGGATCAGTCCTAAATAGGCCCGGTCGACGTAGGGTAGTTCCTCTGGCAAGGACTGCAGGTGCCGAAGTGCCTGGCGCTGATGCTCGGCTGATGGGCGTGGGTATGGTGGGTGTTGCGCAAAGTCATACACCGCCACAGTAAACGGCAACTTCTGCCAGGCATGCCGCTCGGCCATTGCCGGCAGCAGTTGCTGGCAAAAGTCCTGCTCATGCAGATTCCGCCCAATCAGGCCCAAGTCCCGATAGGCCTGCTGCATGGCACTGTGGTCCGCCGGGTCGCGCAACTGTGCCGACCAAAGCGCGCTGAGCGCTTGGCAAAAGGCAGCGTCCAGCGCGCGGGTGCAGCCAAAGTCCAGCAGGCCCAGGCGGCCGTCCGGCATGAACAGATAGTTGCCCGGATGCGGGTCGGCTTGCAAGCGGTGCAGCACAAAGGTGCAATGAAAGAAGGCGTCAAACAGCAACTGACCAGCCTGATCACGTGCGGCTTGATCGGGTTCGGTCAGCAACCATTCGTTCAGATGCAGTCCCGGCAGGCGTTGCATGGTCAGCACGCGGCGTGTGGTGCGGCCCATTACCGGCTGGGGGATCACCAGGCCCGGCAGCGTGAGATGCTGTGCAAACCATTGCATGGTCTGTGCCTCGTGCAAATAGTCCAGCTCCTCAGCCAGTTTCTGTTCGATGTCATCCATCATGCGCGCGATGATATCGGCTTTGGGCATCATCTCCGAGCGTTCCCCCCAGGCTTGCAGCAGGCTGCGCAGCATACGCATGTCGCTGCCTATGGAATCCGCCATTCCGGGGTATTGTAGTTTGACGGCCACGGCCAGACCGTCGCTCATGATGGCGGCGTGGACCTGACCCAGACTGGCGGCAGCAAAGGCGATCGGATCGAATTGCTGGAACAGGGCTTGCGGATCCTGGCCAAACTCCTGGCGCATCACTTTGATCACCAACGCGCGGTTCAGCGGCGTGACCTGATAGTGGGCGCGGGCCAGTTCCTGGCGCATGCCCTCGGGTAGAAAACCGAGTTCCATGCTGAGCAGCTGCGAGGCTTTGAGTGCCGTGCCCTTGAGCTGGTTCAACGCGGCAAACAGGATGCGCCCGAGTTCCGCCTCATGTGCCACGCGGGCCTGTTCCGTTGTCGCATCGTCGCGCGTCATCGACTTGGCCTTATGGCCCAGGTGGGTCAGCCCGGCCCGCGCCACTGCCATGCCGACAATCGCGCCACGCGAAAGACGCCCGGTACGGGGCAATTGCGCAACTTTGTTCGTCCTGGTCGTGGGCCTCATCAGCGTACCCCGCCCAAGCCGCGGCGGGCCAATTGCAGCAGGTCCAGCAAGCCATTGCCGTCTTGCATCAGGCGCGCCAGCTGGCTGCGCACCAGGAAACCGCCCAGCTCCAGCAGCTTGTCCACCAGGCCGCTGCGCAAGGCTAACACCAGCACGCCCAAACTTAAATCGACCATTTGTGTGGTGTTGGAAAACTGCTCGGAGGTGTCGCGCAGCCAGTACGCAATGACGCCGTACACATAGTCGGCCAACAGTCCGGCCAGGCTGGGCTTGAAGCCGCAAGGCACGATTTCACCGGTCGTCTCGGCCTGCTCCAGCATCTGGAGGAAGGTTTGCTGGAGCAAAGGCTTGCCGGGCAGTTGCTCGCCCAACAGCAGCGTGGGCGCGCGCTCCACCATGCCGCGCGCCAGGCCCACAAATTCGCGGTCGGCCAGCAAGCCTTCCAGCAGACTCTCGACCACCAGTTGCAGGCGCTCCTGCAGCGAAAATTCGTTCTGTCCCTGCGTCTGGCCGGCCTGCGCCACCGCGTCTGCAATTGCTTGCTGAAAGTAGGCGGTTACCAGTTTCTCCTTGGTAGGGAAGTATTTGTAGATGGTGGCATCACCGACGTCGGCGGCACGCGCGATCTGCTTCATCGTGGTGCCCTCAAACCCATGCTGGGTCATCAGGTCCACTGCGGTCTGAATGATCAGCCGATGGTTTTTGGCTTGTTGGGCTTTGGAAGTACGCATGATCGAAATTTGAAAAAGAGTGGAATGTCTGGGCGGGGCACAACAATCAAGTCTGGCCCTGCCATGCAAGAAGTGCGACGGCGAGCGGGTAGCCCCACCCCTGGGATTACCTCATGCCCTACATTGCGATACGAATATACAGTATTTACTATCTATTAATTCAATATATTTTATGTTTATTGCATAGTCAATGGCTATTATTTGATAAAAAGGTGGATGTATGACCAGCATGGGTGCATGCCGGGTGTCGCTGGCAACCTGCAGGCGCGCAGTCAAATCACGGCGCCCAGCTTGAAAATCGGCAAATACAGGGCGATCACGAGGGCGCCGACCAGCACGCCCAGCACCACCATCAGCGCCGGTTCCAGCAGCGCGGAAAGGGTGGCCACCGTGGCGTCGATGTCCGCCTCGATGATCTCGGCCGCGCGCGACAGCATGGCGTCGAGCGCGCCCGATTCCTCGCCGATCAGGGCCAGTTGCGTCAGCAGCGGGGGAAACACGCCGCTGTGCTCCATGGCCAGGGCCAGGCTGCCGCCGGCGCGGATTTCACGCTCGATGCGCGTCGTCGCTTCCTGGTACAGCGCGTGGCCGGAGGCGGCGCCCACCAGGCCGAGCGAGTCGAGCAGCGGCACGCCGGCGGCAAACATGGCGGCCAGGGTGCGCGTCCAGCGGGCAATCGCCGCCTTGCGCAGGAGCGGACCGAAGACGGGCAGGTGCAATGCCCGCAGTTGCGTGTTGCGCCGCAAGGCGGGCCAGCGGCGCCAGGCCAGGTGCAGCAGCAGGCAAGCGAGCACGAGCGCCGCCAACAGAGCCAGCCAGTAGCGGACAATAAAAGCGGATAAATCCATGACGACCAGGGTGGGCAGCGGCAAGGCCGCGCCGAAGCTGTCGAAGACCTGGCGGAAGGCGGGCACGACCACGCTCATGATGATGGCCGTGACAGCGATGGCGACAAGCACGATGAGCAGCGGATACATCAGCGCGCCGCGCACTTGCCGCCGCAGGGCGATGGCCTTTTCCTGGTGCGTGGCCAGGCGCGCCAGCAAGTCCTGCACGATGCCCGCCTGTTCGCCGGCCGCCAGCAGCTTGCAGTACAGCTCGTCGAACAGCAGGGGGAACTGGCGAAAGGCTTGCTGCAGGCTGCTGCCCGCTTCGATGTCGTGGCGCAAGTCGCGCATCAGTTCGGTGACGGCGGGTTTGGCGTGGCCCTTGCCGGCGATGTCGAAGGCGTGCAGCAGCGGCACGCCGGCCGCCATCATGGTCGACAGCTGGCGCGTGAACAGCGCGATATCCTTGCGCGTGATGGCTTTGCCGGGCGCGGCGCGCACAGCCTGCACCCTGGTGGCGAGGATGCCCTGGCGGCGTAGCGCGAGCGTGGCCGCGCTGGCGTCGGCGGCGCGCAAGATGCCATCGACCGCCTGGCCATGACGGTCCGTGCCCTTCCATGCAAAGCGCCGCTCGGCCGCCATGTGCACCTCCTGCCGTCACCGTAGCAGCGTCAGGAAAAAGCACCAGCGGCGCCGGCGGCAAGCTTGAGGTGGCTCAGCCTTTTGTGGTTTGTACTTCCGTCTGCACAAGGGCCTGGGCCTTCACGTCGGACGCCTCTTCCTCGTCGCCGTCGGTGCCCTTGCTGATGCTTTCTCCATCGTCGCGGCGCAAGGTCCAGAAGGTCAGCGAGGACAGTATCGTCAGGGCCGCCAGGGTCAAAAAGGTGTGGTGCAGGGCGGTGCTGAGCATGGCGCGGTCCGACTGCGGCATGTCGCCCAGGTACCAGCCCGTGATCAGCGAACCGAAGGCCAGGCCAAAGCTCATCGACAGTTGCTGCATCGAGCTGGCGATGGTGCTGGCCATGCTCGAATCGCTCTTGTCGACATCGGCATACGCGATGGTGTTCATGCTGGAAAATTGCAGCGAATTGAAAAAGCCCAGGCACAGGCTGATGCCGACGATCACGTACAGGGGCGTGCCCGCGCCCACCTGCGAAAACATGGCGATGGTGATGCCGATCAGCACGGTATTGACGATCAGCACCTGGCGGTAGCCGAAGCGGGCCAGCACGCGCGCGGAAATGAACTTCATGCCCATGGCGGCCGCCGCCGACGGCATCATCAGCAAGCCCGACTGCCAGGCGGGCAAGCCCAGGCCCAGCTGGTACAAGAGCGGCAGCAGGAAAGGCAGGCCGCCCACGCCCAGGCGCGTGACGAAGCCGCCCACCACGGAGACGCGGAAGGTGCGGATCTTGAACAGGGTCAGGCGCAGCAGCGGGTGCAGCACTTCGCTCGAATGCCAGGCATACGCGGCCAGCAGGCTGATGGAAATGAACAGTAGCACGGCAAACGAGGTGCCGTCGATGCGGTGTTCGCCGAAAATTTCCAGCAGCCACGACAGCAGCGCGATGCCCGTGCCAAACAGCACCAGGCCGATCAGGTCCAGCGGACGCGGCTTGTCGCCATAGTAATCGGGCATGTAGCGGTGCGCCAGGTACAGCGCTGCCAGGCCGACGGGCACGTTGACAAAGAAAATCTCGCGCCACGACAGCCAGTGCACGATCAGCCCGCCCACCGTGGGCCCTAGCAGGGGCCCGATCAGGGCGGGGATGATGACGAAATTCATGGCTGCCAGCAATTGCGACTTGGGAAAGGTGCGGATGATGGTGAGCCTGCCCACCGGCATCATCATGGCCGCGCCCACCCCTTGCAGCAGGCGCGCGGCGACCAGCATGGGGGCATTCACGGACAGGCCGCACAGGATGGAGGCGAGGGTGAAGATGGCAACGGCGGCCGAAAATACGCGCCGCGTACCGAAGCGGTCGGCCATCCAGCCGCTGATGGGAATGCACACGGCCAGGCTCAGGATGTAGCTGGTGACGACGGCTTTCAGGCTCAGCGGCGTCACCTGCAGGCTGGCGGCCATGGCGGGGATGGCAGTGTTGACGATGGTGGAGTCGAGTTGCTCCATGAACAGGGCAGTGGCGACCACCCAGGGAAGGTAGCTTTTAATCGGGGAACTGGTCATGGATGCGAGCCTGAGGAGGAAGAACGGAGCCGACAGTACGATGAATTGTCACATAAATGGCGCCGGCGTGCCGCCCGCGCCCGTCTTTCTGGCAGCGTGCAGGGGGCGGCGTCCATGGAACATTTGTTCCATGGCAATAGATTGCGGACAAGGCTAGCATGTGTTTCTGGCAGCTCCGCCTCCTCTTTCCCGAAAGTCACGCCACATGAAAAATGCACTTACGTTCCTTGTCCTGGGCGCAGCCCTGTCCGCATGCGGTGGCGGCAGCGATAGCGGCACGCCGGAAACCCCCGCCAAGCCACCCGTCGTGGTGACGCCTCCCGTCGTCCCCGCCGACAGCGTGACGGTGGCATCGGAAGCCGTGGCGAAAGAGGCTGGCCTGAATGTCATTGCCGGTGCCAGTGCTGACGAAAGCGTGTATGACGTGGCCGCCGATATCGGCGACACCTGGCGCATCACGTTTGACAGCGTCAAGAAAACCTATGCCATCCGTGTCTTGTCGACGCAGTTCGGCTTGAGCGACCGCAGCGGCACCTTCAGCGCTACCACCAGCGGCAATTTGACCACCTACACGGCGACAGATTTCAGCGTTACCGTCGATGCGCGCACGCGTCTGCTGTCGGGCAATATCAAATTGGGCAACATGGCTTCGACCGTCAGCGGCAGCGGTTATGCGGTGAGTGACGTGGCCAAGCTGGCCGGCAACTATATTTTCCTGGGGTCCATGCGCAATGCGTCGAACGGCGCTTTCCCTTTCCATCCGAAAGGCACTCTCAAGATCGCAGCCGACGGAGCGGCCCAACTGTGCAATGGCGGCGTGTTCAACGCGCAAGGCGTGTGCTCTGCGGTATCGCCGCAGCTGGAAGCGGAAAACGCCAGCCTGACCCTGGTCAAGGATGCGAAGACCGGCTTGCTCGTCGCCCGCCAGGGTGGCCAGGACTTCGGCATCGTGCACGTGCACGCGGGGGACCGGGGGCTGGCGCTGTTCATCGACCGCTACGGCCGCAACCAGGAAAACGTCCTGCGCGTGGGCACCATCGTGGCGGCCAAACAGCAAAAGATCGGTACGGAACTCAATGGCAGCTATGCCTGCGCGGCGTCGGGCATCAGCGCGAACATCGTCGTTGCCGGCAGCACCGCCACCCTGACGAATAACACGACCGGCAAGACGCATGCGGAAACCATCACCATCAACAAGCTGGGTCTGGGCGCGCAAGCCGTCGATTTCGATGGCGTCGCCGTGTTCAAGGACCCGGCCGATGTGCCGGCCGATTATTCGATGTTCATGCCCGTGTCGTCGAGCATGGCAGTCGAGTTTTCGACCGACCGTTCGTACATGGGCATGTGCCTGAAAAAATAGCCGCTAGCGTTTGATCTGATCCAGCAAGTAGGTCGGGTTAGCCGGTACGGCGTAACCCGACATCCCCATCAGCGTGGCAATCGTTCCAGTGCATCCAGCAGCGGCAGCGCCGCGTCGGCGATGCGCTCCAGGCTGGCCTCGCGCAGGGCGGCGGTGTCCACCGTGTGGCCGGAGTCCAGCCCCGCCCAGCGCAGCAGCGCCGAACATGCGGCGGGCGTGTCGAACATGCCGTGCAAATAGCTGCCCAGGATTTGCCCGTCGCCCGATACGGCCCCTTCCGGCCGTCCATCGATCATGAACGCCGGCTGCCGCAGGGCGGCGCCCTGCGAGACGCCCATGTGGATTTCATAGCCGGCCACGCGCGCATCGTCCGCGCCAGCAAACGCGCAGTGGCCGCGCACCTGTTGCAGCCGTTTTTCCGCCGTCAATTCAGTCACCATATCGAGCAGGCCCAGTGCCTTCGATTCTCCAGCCATCCCTTCCACGCCCAGCGGGTCGCACACGCTTTGCCCCAGCATCTGGAAGCCGCCGCAAATGCCGATGACCTTGCCGCCGTAGCGCAGGTGCTTCGCCAGATAGGCGGGCCAGCCCTGCTGCTGCAGCCAGGCCAGGTCGCCGCGCGTGTTCTTGCTGCCGGGCAGGATCACCAGGTCGGCCGGCGGAATCGGCTGTCCTTGCTGGATGAATTGCAGGTCGACGCCGGGATGGGCGCGCAGCGCATCGACATCCGTGTGGTTGCTGATGCGCGGCAGTTGCGGCACCAGCACCTTGAAGGCGCCGCGTTCTGTCTGTATCGCGTCGACGGCGTCTTCCGCGTCGAGGAACAGGCCTTGCAGATAGGGCAGCACGGCCAGCACGGGTTTACCCGTCTGCTGCTCCAGCCAGTCGATGCCCGGTTGAAGCAGCGAGATGTCGCCGCGGAAGCGGTTGATGACAAAGCCGAGGATGCGCGCCCGCTCGCTGTCGGACAAACACGCCAGGGTGCCGATGATGTGCGCGAAGACGCCGCCACGGTCGATGTCGGCCACCAGAATCACGGGACAGTCGACGGCTTCCGCAAAGCCCATGTTGGCGATGTCGCGCGCGCGCAGGTTGACTTCGGCGGGGCTGCCGGCGCCTTCGACGATGACGGCGTCGTACTGCTGGCGCAGGCGCGCGAACGATTCGAGCACGGCGCCCATGGCGATGGTTTTATATTGCTGGTAGTCGCGCGCATCCATCTCGGCGCGCACCTTGCCATGGATGATCACCTGCGCGCCCGTGTTCGACGACGGTTTTAACAGTACCGGGTTCATGTCCGTGTGCGGCGCGATGCCGCAGGCCAGTGCCTGCAAGGCTTGCGCGCGGCCGATTTCTCCGCCGTCCGCCGTCACGGCGCTATTCAAGGCCATGTTTTGCGGCTTGAACGGCGCTACCGTCACGCCGCGGCGCATCAATAATCGGCACAGGGCTGCAACGACGGTGCTCTTGCCCGCGTCGGACGTCGTGCCTTGCACCATCAGGAAGGGGAAGGGGGTGTTCATGGCTGGCGCTCCTGCCATTGCGCGATGATGTCGCTGATCTGGCGTAACCCCTCTGTAATGGCGGCCGGACCGGGCGACAGGATATCGGGCGACTTGATCTCGAACAGCATCTGGTTTTTCACGGCGGGAATCGCATCCCAGTCCGGACGTGCCGCCAGTTGCGCGGGCTGGAACTTCTTGCCGCACCAGCTGGCGATGATGATGTCGGGCGCGCGCCGCACCACGGCCAAAGGATCGGCGATGATGCGTTCCCTGGCGCCCGGGTGCGCGGACAATTCCGGGAAGGCGTCCGTGCCGCCGGCGATGCCGATCAATTCCGCCGCCCAGCCGATGCCGCTCATCAGGGGATCATTCCACTCTTCAAAGTACATCACGGGCTTGCGCGTCCAGGCTGCGGCGCGGGCCCGGGCGGCGGCGATGTCCGCGCGCAGGCTGGCGATCAGTTCGCGGCCGGCGTCCTCGCGTTGCACCAGCGCGGCAAGCACGGCGATCATGCGCAGGATGCCGTCCACCGTGCGCTGGTTGAATTGGTGTACTTCGATGCCAGCCTTGACCAGGTCGCGGCAGATATCGGCCTGCATGTCGCAAAAGCCGATCACGAGATCCGGTTTCACTGCCAGTATGCGTTCCAGGTCAGCGGAGGAAAAGCCGCTGATCTTGGTCTTTTCCTCGCGTGCGCGGGGAGGGCGCACGGTAAAGCCGGAAATGCCTGCAATGACGTCTTCGGCACCCAGCGCATACAGCGTTTCCACGGCTTCCGTCGACAGGCAGGCGATGCGCTGATAGTGACTCATGGCGCCGTCTTGGCTGCGGGAGCGCTGCGGCGCTGGCGGGCCACTTCCAGCTGTTCGCACATGGCGGCCGTGCCTTCGATCATGCGCGGGCCGGCGCGGTTCAGCAGGTCGCCATTCAGGCGGAACAGATTATTCCTGCGCACGGCCTTCATCGAGGGGAAGGCGCGCCACATGGCCAGGCCGCCTTCGCTGCGCGGATCGCTTTTTTCGCTGGTGCCGAAAATGGCTTCCGGGTCTTCCTGCAGCACGCCTTCCGGCGTGACGACGGGCGCCACCACCTTCATCGCGGCAAAGATGTTTTGCGCGCCGCACACGCGCATGGAGTCGCTGATGATGCTCGCGCCGCTCAAGGTGTACAGGGGCTTGTCCCACACCTGGTAAAACACGCGCACGGGCGGGCGCGGCGCATACTGGGCCGTCAGGCTGGCCAGTTTGGCGCGCAGCTGCGCGGCGGCCGGCTTGGCGACTTTTTCCGTGCCCATCAGCTGTCCCAGGCGTTCCATGCTGTCCGGGATGTCGGCCAGCTTGCGCGGCTCGCTGTGATAAATCGGTACCTTCAGCTGGCGCAGCATGGCGATCTGGCGCTCGGCGCTGCCATGCATCCACACGACGATCAGGTCCGGCTTCATGGCGATGATGCGCTCCATGTCGTACTGGCGGTTGTCGCCTACCTGCGGGATTTTTTTGGCCGCTTCCGGATAGTCGCTATAGCTGACGACACCGGCGATTTTCTCGCCGCCACCGGCTGCGAACAGCAGCTCCGTGACGTGCGGCGCCAGCGCCAGGATGCGCTGCGCGGGCCTGGCCAGGGTGACGACATTGCCATCGTCATCGCGTACGGTGATGGCGGCATGCGCCTGGGTCGAGATCAGTGCCGCCAGTAGCAGTGCTGTTTTCAAGTGGTTCATAGCTTCTTCCATGTGGTCAGTGCCTGTTCCAGCTGGAGCCAGGCGTCTTCGTTCGGCGGCAAACCCAGGCGGATGCCGTAGGCGGCGTGGCGGAACAGGCGCACCCAGATGCCCTGCTGCGCCATGTGGTGCCAGAAGGCTTCGGCGTCTTCTTCCGGCCACCATTGAAACAGCGCGCAACCGCCGCTGGCGATGCCGTGGCTGGCGAGCAGCTGGCGCAGGCGTTCGCCTTCTTCACGCAGGCGCAGGCGCATCGCATCCTGCCAGGGCGCGTCGGTCAGCGCGGCCAGGGCCACTTGCTGCGCCGGGCCGCTGACGGTCCATGGCCCCAGCATGTCAGCCAGCTTGCTGAGCAGCTCGGGATGAGCGGCGACAAAGCCCAGGCGCAGTCCCGCCAGGCCAAAGAATTTGCCGACCGAGCGCAGCACGATGAGTCCCGGCTGGCCCGCGTGCGGTCCCAGGCCGGCTTGCACCTGCGTGTCGCCAAACGCTTCATCGACCACCAGCCAGCCGCCGCGCTGGGCCAGCCTGTTTGCCCAGTCCAGCAGCACTTCGGGCGCGATGTGCGCGCCGGTGGGGTTGTTCGGGTTGCAGACAACCATCACGTCGCAGCTGTCCACCGCATTGGCCAGCTGCGCATACGGTACATGCCGCAAGTTGTGGCCGTGCTGGCCCCAGTGGTGCGCGTGTTCCGCGTATGAGGGCGAGGCGACGACCACACAGGATGGCGCGCGCAGCCGGGGCAATGCCTGGATGGCCGCCTGCGTGCCGGCCACCGGCAGCATGGCTGGCGCGTGATAGTAGGCACAGGCGGCGGCGGTCAGCGCCGGGTTGCTTTCCGGTAGGCGGTGCCAGGCGCTGGCGCTGCTGGCGGGCACGGGATAGCCGTGCGGATTGATGCCGGTCGACAGGTCGATCCAGTCGGCCAGTGGTCGACCATATTCGCGCGCGGCGTCGCGCAGGTTGCCGCCATGTTCAAGCAAAGTATTTCCCCCGCAGGTAATACAGCCCGGCCAGCAGCGCCACCCAGATCAGCCACAGCACGGCCGTTTCGGCCACCAGGCGCCAGGCGCGGTCGATGTCGCGCGCTTCGGCCGGACGGCCGGCGCCCAGCGGCGGACGGCGTTCCAGCTCGCCGTCGTAGATGGCGTCGCCACCCAGGGCCAGGCCGAGGGCGCCGGCGCCGCTGGCCATCACGGGGCCCGCGTTCGGGCTGCCCCAGCTGGGGGCCTGGCTGCGCCAGCAGTGCCAGGCGCGCCGCTTGTCCGCCATGGTCTTGCCCAGCAAGACATAGGACAGGGCCGTCAGGCGCGCCGGCAGGTAATTCAATATGTCGTCGATGCGTGCGGCGCAGCAGCCGAACCAGTCGTAGCGTTCGTTGCGGTAGCCCCACATGGCGTCGAGGGTATTGGCCAGCCTGAATAGCACGGCGCCGGGGCCGCCTGCCACGGCAAACCAGAACAGGGTACCGAAGACGGCATCATTGCCGTTTTCCAGCAAGGATTCCGTGCTGGCCTTGGCCAGGCTGGCCGCATCGGCGTTGGCCGTGTCGCGGCTGACGATGCGCGCCGTCAGCAGGCGCGCGTTGTCCAGGTCATTCATGGCCAGGGCATCGGCGATCGGTTGATTGTGGTCGCGCAGGCTGCGCAAGCCCAGGCACAGATACAGCAGGAAGACGTGCAGGGCCGCACCGGCCAGGCCGCACAGCCACCAGGCGGCATAGCTGATCGGCAGTACGGCCAATACCCACGCCAGCGCGCCGCGCAGAAAACGCCCACGGCCCCGGTTCAGCAGGCGTTCGAGCGCGCTGGCGATGCGGCCAAAGCCCACCAGCGGATGCCAGCGGCGCGTCTCGCCCAGGATCAGATCGAGCAGTACGCCGGCCGTCATCAGGCCTGCCAGCATGGGCAGCGACAAGCCGCTCAGCATGGGGCGCCTTTCAGGTGCAGGGGCAGGCCGGCGGCGACAAACACGGCCCTGTCGCAGATGGCCGCCACGGCCTGGTTCAGACGGCCCGCTTCATCGGTGAAGCAGCGCGAGATGGCGCCATACGGCACGATGCCCATGCCCACTTCGTTCGATACCAGAACAAGGTCGCAGCCGGTATCGCCAATTTCGGCCAGCGCGTACAGCAGGTGCGCGCGCTCGCTGTGGAACAGTTCGGGCAGGGCGATGTCGCCCACGTCGGGATACGTTTCGCCGCTGGAAAACATCAGGTTCGTCAGCCACAAGGTCAGGCAGTCGACCAGCAGCAGGCGCCCAGGCAATGCTTCCCGCAGGATGGCGTCGCCCAGGCGCAGCGGTTCTTCCAGTGTCGCCCACTCGGCCGGGCGCTGCGCACGGTGGTGCCTGACGCGCGTGGCCATTTCCTCATCGCCCGCCTGCGCGGTGGCGATATAGACGACTTCCTTGCCCGACTCGCGGGCCAGCTTTTCCGCATAGGCGCTCTTGCCGGAACGGGCGCCGCCGAAGACCAGGGTGCGCGTCATGGCGCTGTTACCACTCGGTGCCGATTTGTGCGCCGATGCCGGCCGCGTACGCATGCTTGACGACGGCCATTTCGGTGACGGTGTCGGCGATGGCGATCAATTCGTCCGGCGCGCCGCGGCCCGTGATGACCACGTGCTGCATCGCCGGGCGTTCCAGCAGGTCGGCGATGACCTTGTGCACGTCGAGGTAGTTGTATTTGAGGGCGATATTGAGTTCATCGAACAGCACCAGGCCATAGGCTGGGTCGGCCAGGAAGGTCTTCGCCTGCTCCCATGCCAGTTCGGCTTTTTCGATGTCGCGTTCGCGGTTCTGCGTTTCCCAGGTATAGCCTTCGCCCATCGCATGAAAGCTGATCTCGTCTGGGAAGCGGCGCAGGAATTTTTCTTCGCCCGTCGACATGGCGCCCTTGATGAACTGCACCACGCCCACCTTCATGCCGTGGCCCATGGCGCGGATGGCCATGCCGAAGCCGCTCGAACTCTTGCCTTTGCCATTGCCCGTATTGACGATGATGATGCCGATTTCCTTGTCGGCCTTGGCGATGGCCGCGTCGATGATGGCCTTCTTGCGCTCCATGCGCACGCGGTGGCGTTCGTTGATAGCTGCGGTATTGGCTACGGTGTCCGCGTCGATGTTATCGCTCATGTTTAATCCTCTTTGGGTATGAATATCTTGCGTTTGCCGTGGGCGATGATCTCGATCGGGTGGCCCAGGTAGTCGCCCAGGATGGACGCCTGCATCACTTCGGCCACGGGGCCGGCCAGCCAGCCGCCGTCGCCCATCAGCAACAGCGCGTGGGTCGAGACGCTGTGTGCCAGGTTCAGGTCATGTCCCACCATCACCACGGTTTTATTCTGTTCGCGGCACAGCTTAGCCAGCAGGCCCATGACGCTGACCTGGTGCGCCAGGTCCAGCGCATTGGCCGGTTCGTCCAGCAGCAGCAAGGGCGTATCCTGCGCCAGCATGGCGGCGATCGCCACGCGCTGGCGTTCGCCGCCGGACAGGCTGCGCACGTCACGCTCGGCCAGGTGCTCCACTTCCATCGATGCCAGTGCCGCCAGGGCGATACTCTGGTCGTCGCTGCCTTCCCAGTAATGGTTGTCGTGATACGGGTGGCGCGCCGACAGCACGGTTTCGACGACGCGGTACGAGAACGCATCGTGGCGCGCTTGCGCCAGGAAGGCGCGTTCACGCGCCAGCTCCTCCAGCGGCCAGTCGACCAGGGCGCGGCCCTGTATCGTCACGTGGCCCGCATCGGGTTCGCGCAAACCGGCCAGCGCGCGCAGCAAGGTGCTCTTGCCCGCGCCATTGCGGCCGATCACGCTCCAGCATTCGCCATCCCTGATGTGCCAGGCGAGGTTTTCCACCAGGCAGCGCGTGCCCGCTTTCAGGCCGAGTTGGTAGGTGCGTATCATGCTTTTTTCATCCCCTGCGCAATCGATGCAGCTGGTACAGGAAGACGGGCGCGCCTATCATGGCTGTCACCACGCCGACGGGCAGCTGCAACGGTGCCAGCACGGTACGCGCCAAGGTATCGGCCAGCACCAGGAATGTGCCGCCGGCCAGCGCGGCGGCCGGTATCAGCAGACGATGATCGGGGCCGCAGGCAAAGCGCAGCGCGTGCGGCACGATCAGGCCGACAAAACCCACGCTGCCGGCGCTGGTGACGGCGCTGGCCGTGAGCAGGCCGGAACAGAAGAACAGGCCCTTGCGCAACGCTCCCACGCGTACGCCCAGCGTGCTGGCCGCTTCCGCGTGCAGGGCCATGACGTTCAGCGAGCGCGCGCAGCGCAAGGCAAAGACAAGGGCGCCGGCCAGGACCAGCCAGGGCATCAGCCGCGCGGGCGCGCCGGCCAGGTCGCCGATCATCCAGAACACCATGCTGCGCAAGCGGCTTTCCGGGGCAATCGACAGCATCAGGGTGACGATGGCCATGCAGGCCGAGGCCAGGATCACGCCCGTCAGCAGCAAGAGCGAGGCGCCGCCTTCGGCAGCCGTGCCGCCGCGCAGGTCGCGGCGGGCAAAAAAATACAGCAGCATCGATACGCCGACGGCGCCGGCAAAGGCGGCCGCGTCGACCACCCACAGCGCGCACATGAACAGCAGCGCGGCCAGCGCGCCGACGGAAGCGCCGGCGGAAATGCCCAGCACGTACGGGTCGGCCAGGGGATTGCGCAGCAGCGCCTGCATCATGACGCCGGCCAAGGAGAGCGCCGCGCCGGTGACAAACGCGGTCAGCGCGCGGCCCAGGCGCAGGTCGAGCAGGGTGGCGGCGAGGGTATCGGACTTGCCCTGCACCACATGGAACAGGGCGGAAGGCAGGTCGGCGAGCGGGATCGCGATCGAACCGATCATGCCGGAGAAAATCAGGCTGGCAATTGCGCACACGATCAGCACCGTGAGGATCACGGTGGCGCGGTGGCGCATGTTGCGGAAAAATGGGTGCATGTACTGCCTTAAAAACGGGGACCGCAGAACTGCATCTGCGGGCGACGGCGGCATGCCATCGCCCGCAGCTTACATCATTACGACGGGGTTATTTCATGCCGTAGCGTACGCCGACGAAGACTTTCGAGCCGGGTGTCGCGTAGAAGCGGGCCAGTTCGTAATCCTTGTTGGCGATGTTATTCCAGCGCGCCAGCACCGACCAGTCGCGGGTGAACTGGTAGGTGGCGTACAGATTGACCAGGCCATATCCGCCCAGGACGTTCTTGTTGGCGGCATCATCGAAACGCTTGCCCGACAATTGCCACTCGGCGCCCGACGTCAGCGCGCCCGCCGTGTAGTCGACGGCGAAGTTGGCGTGTTGCTTGGCGCGGCGTACCAGTTGCTTGTCCTTGGTTTCATCGCGCGGGTCTTGCAGGTCGATGTTGCCGCTGACGTTGAAAGCGCCGAACTTGCGTGCGCCAGCAATCGTCAGGCCTTCCAGCAGCGCCTTGTTGACGTTGTAGGCGCAGCCGTAGCCGGTGAACAGTGGATCGGGACAAGGCGAGGCATTTACCAGCAGGTCGCTGACCTTGTTGTGGTAATAGCTGGCGCTCAGTTTCGACACGCCGTCGTCGTAGCGCAGACCCACTTCGGCGTTGCGGCCCTGTTCCGGCTTGTTCGTCGCCAGGCCATAGCCCGGGTAGTACAGCTCATTGAAGGTCGGTGCGCGGAAGCTGGTGCCGTAGCTGGCGCTGGCGCGCAGTGCGTTGGTGATGCGGTAGCCGTAGGCGACGCTGCCCGTGTTATGCGTGCCGAATGCCGAGCTGTCATCACGGCGGCCGCTGATATTGAACAGATGCGCGCCGCGCACCATGTTGTACGCTGCCGCGAAGGATTTCGTATGGCGTGCGCCCGTGACTTCCGGCGTGGTGCTCGATGTGACGTCTTCATCGCGGTAGCTGGCCAGCAGTTGCAGGTTGTCGCGGCCGAAGCGGATGTCATTTTGCCAGGTCAGGTCGGTCTGTTTGGTGTTGATCTGGCTCTTGCTCCACGAATCGGTGCCGCCATCATTGCCGGCCTTGTCGCGCGCTTCCGCATAACGCAGTTCACTGGTCCAGTTGGGCAGAAATTCGTTCTTCGTGAAGACCGAAATGTTTTCCAGTTTCTCGTTGCTGCGTGCATCGTAGCCAGGACCGGCGTCATACTGCGCTTTCAGTTCGCTATTCAGGAATGTCAGGCCCACTTCATGGCCTTTGGCCATCTGATAGCCGAACTGGCCGCTGAAGCTTTCCTTGTCGTAGCCGTCTTTGTCCGGGTTGTAGGTGTATTCAGGCGATGCACCGAGTTTCGAAGCCGAGAAACCATCCGATTTTTCCTTGCCAGCTGCCAGCGCATAGCTGAAGCTGTTCGGACCAGCGGTGGAGCCGGCCACTTGCGCTTCGACCTGGCGCGTGTTGTTGCTGCCGTAACCGGCGAAGGCGGAGACGCGCGTGGCGCCATCGCCTTTTTTCGTGAAGATCTGGATCACGCCGCCGATGGCGTCCGCACCGTACATGGTGCTCAGTGGACCATAGACGATTTCAATGTGATCGATGCTGGAAAGGGGCAAGGCGCTCCAGTTGGCCGTGCCCAGGGTGGACGAGCCAATGCGCACACCATCAACCAGCACGATATTCTGGTTGCTGTTCGCACCGCGAATGAATACGCTGGCAGAGGTGCCTGCGCCGCCGTTGCGTGCCACTTCAATGCCGCGTTGTTTTTGCAACAGGTCGACAATCGAGCTGGCGCCAGAACGCGCGATGTCTTCCGAGCTGATGGTCTGCGTATCGCTCAAGACTTCGCTCAGGTGTTGCGGGTAGCGGCTGGCGGTGACGACGATCGGATCGAAGGTATCTGGCGTGGCTTGGGCGAAGGCGGCAGGCGCGGCAATGGCTAGCGCGAGCGACGTGAGGGCCGCGTGGCGGGAAACAGCATGGGTCATGATAATTTTCAGTAAGTAATATGCAACCAGCCGACGTCCCCGTAGGCCAGATTGAACAGAAGTGGGAACTGACGATGACGATCGAAGATGGCCATGGGCCATTCGGATCGCGAACATCCCCGTTCGCACACTTCCACCTGTCCTGGCCGGTATCCGGGCTGGCAAGTACCGCTATCCCACCTTCCCATGCTCGATGATTGCAAGCACAGTGGTTGTCAGAGATAGCTTGTCGCCCGCTTCCTGTCGGGAGGGGCGACACTTGCTTACCGTTGCGGGGGCAGCACACGCTCGCCGCGGGAGCGGCATCGTGTTTCCCGTTTAACTGCGCTCATGGACATGAGCGCGGGCACCAAAACCCCGCCATTATACGTGCAGCAGACGTAGACTGAAATGGCTGGCTGGACGCTTCGATATCAGAAATCGACGACGACCGTCGCGCCGTAGGCGATTTTGTGGGTGGAACGGGCGGCCAGCAGGGCGGTTTCTTCCAATGGCAGCCGGGCTTGCAGTGCCAACAGCAGGCGGATGGTGCCCGCGTGGCAGATGATGACTGCCGTTTCGTGTTGTTCACGCAACAGATCGCCTAAAAACGCATCGACGCGGGCGGCCATCGCCAGCACATTCTCACCCCCGCCAGGACGATACCAGGCCAGATCGGCGGCCCAGGCATCGATGTCCGCGCGTGCAATCGCGTGCCAGGGCTGCATTTCCCACGCGCCGAAATCCATCTCGGCCAGTCGCGCATCGAAGCGCAAGCCGCTGGAAGGCAGGTCTTGCGCCAATGCTGTCGCCAGGCCGGCGCAGCGGCGCAGGGGGCTGGCATACAGCGGCACGCCGGCCGGCAGCGTTGCTTGCAGGCTGGCGCGCGCCGAGGCCATTTCGTGCGACGCCACCGCCACGTCGCTGCGGCCATAGCAGGTGCCGCTGGTCACCTGCGGCGCGGGGTGGCGTACTAAAATCAGTCGCATGCTAATAGAAGCGTATGGGGGGCTGGAAGCTGGACAGGATGGCCAGGTAAATCGCCACTTCCGCCACTTGCTGTACTGCGCCCAGGCAGTCGCCTGTGTAGCCTTGCAGGCGGTGCTGGCATTTGCGGCCCAGCCAGAATGCGGCAGCTGCCGCCACCACGATGGCAAAGACCAGCGCAGCCCAGCTAACTATCCCCAGCACGCCGCAGGCGATGGCGGGCAACAGCGCGCAGACGGCGGCGATGATGAACTCTGCGGTAGTCATTTCTTGCGCCATCGGCTTGGCCTTGCCTTCGTCGCGCGCATAGTCCATGACCCAGATCAGCGAGACGGCGGCCAGGCGAGACAAAGGATGGGCGATGAATAATGTCGCCACCAGCGTGGCAGGTGGCAGCGAAGCGAGCGCCGCACATTTGATGGCCAGCAGGCAGATGATGCCGATGGCGCCATATGCGCCGATGCGCGAATCCTTCATGATTTCCAGTACCCGTTCGCGCGTCAGTCCACCGCCAAAGCCATCGCACATGTCGGCGAAGCCGTCTTCATGGAAGGCGCCCGTCAGATAAATGCCGGCGGCGACGGCCAGCAGCACGGCCACCGCCGAAGGCAGTAGCCAGCTGGCCAGCAGATACACTGCGCCGGAAATGGCCGCCACCACCACGCCGACCAGCGGAAAGTAGCGCGAGGCATGCTGCAGCCAGGCCGGCTCGAAACCCACCCAGCGCGGAATCGGCAGGCGCGTGAAGAACTGCAGTGCAATGAAGAAGAGGCGGCACTGATGGACTGCGGCGGAAACGGGATTGGTCATGGTCTTAGTCTGGCGTGGACTTTTCGCTGACCTGGGCCGAGGCAAAGGTCGCCATCTCGCGCATGAAGTTGACGGCCGCGTGCAGCAGCGGCAAGGCCAGGGCCGAACCCGTGCCTTCGCCGAGGCGCAAATCGAGGTGCAGCAGCGGACGCGCACCCAGGCTGGCCAGCAGCTGGCGGTGGCCGTTTTCATCGGAGCAGTGCGAAAACACGCAGTAATCGAGGATGGCCGGCTGCAGACGGGCCGCCACCAGCAGGGCGCTGCTGACGATGAAGCCGTCGATCAGCAAAATCATGCGCCGTTCGGCCGCTTTGAGCATGGCGCCTGCCATCATGGCGATCTCGAAACCACCGAAGGTGGCCAGTACGTCGAGCGTATCATTGACTGCCGCATGATGGGCGACGGCTGCCTCGATCACCTGCTGTTTGTGCAATATCCCTTCCTTCGACAGGCCGGTGCCGGCGCCCACGCAATCGGCGACCGGGGTTTGCGTCAGCTTGTGCATCAGCGCAGCGGCGGTGGTGGTGTTGCCGATACCCATTTCGCCAAAGCCAAGCACATTGCCATCGAGCGTGGCGGCCAGGTCCATCCCCGCCTGCATGGCGGCGATACACTGTTGCTTGCTCATGGCGGCTTCGTTGGCAAAGTTGAGGGTGCCGGGACCCTGTTTGCGGTCGAGCAAGCCGTCGCGCGGGCCGAAGTCGTGGTTGACGCCCGCATCTACTATATACAAGGCGCAATTGTTCTGACGGGCAAAGACATTGATGGCAGCGCCGTCGGCCAGGAAGTTTTCCACCATTTGCCAGGTCACGCTTTGTGGATAGGCGGAAATGCCTTCGGCGACGACGCCATGGTCGGCCGCAAAAACGATGATGGCGGGCTGGTGTAGTGCCAGTTGCGTGCTTTGCTGGATCAGGCCGATCTGATGGGCCAGGGTTTCCAGTAGTCCCAGGCTGCCCAGCGGCTTGGTCTTGCTATTGATGGCATGTTCGAGTGCGCTGGCCAGTGCGGGATTGGCGGTGGGGGTGATGTGTGGGATAGGCATGAGAGTCAAAGTGGGTGAGGCAGGGGATTGTTGGTGCTACGATATCACACAGCAATATTTGCTCAGCTGCAAAATAGCCCTTGCCGGGTGCGTGGGGCAGGGCTATAATTCGCCCCCTCGCTGAACGATGCATGCAAATGCCGAGTGAAGTGGGAAATAAAGAAGGTTGACGAAATGCTGAAAAAGCTTCATACTCTCCCTTCTTCGCAGCTGACAAACACAACGCTTTGTCGATAGCGCGAGAGTAGTAAATAAGCAGTACCGAATACCGTTCTTTAACAATTAACAGTCGATAAGTGTGGGCATTTGATGTAAGTGCAGCGTCAATCTTCGGATTGGCGTCTAACTTAAAATATCAAATGTTCACAAGAAATAATGAAATAGGATACTTCTTCGGAAGTAGTCTGTCAGTTTTTTGAGTGAGCAAATCTTTTGCAATGCAAAAGATTTGGATGGTAGTGATGCTGTCCGACCTGTCAGAAATGACATTAAACAGAGATTAAACTGAAGAGTTTGATCCTGGCTCAGATTGAACGCTGGCGGCATGCCTTACACATGCAAGTCGAACGGCAGCACGGAGCTTGCTCTGGTGGCGAGTGGCGAACGGGTGAGTAATATATCGGAACGTACCCTAGAGTGGGGGATAACGTAGCGAAAGTTACGCTAATACCGCATACGATCTAAGGATGAAAGTGGGGGATCGCAAGACCTCATGCTCGTGGAGCGGCCGATATCTGATTAGCTAGTTGGTAGGGTAAAAGCCTACCAAGGCATCGATCAGTAGCTGGTCTGAGAGGACGACCAGCCACACTGGAACTGAGACACGGTCCAGACTCCTACGGGAGGCAGCAGTGGGGAATTTTGGACAATGGGCGAAAGCCTGATCCAGCAATGCCGCGTGAGTGAAGAAGGCCTTCGGGTTGTAAAGCTCTTTTGTCAGGGAAGAAACGGTGAGAGCTAATATCTCTTGCTAATGACGGTACCTGAAGAATAAGCACCGGCTAACTACGTGCCAGCAGCCGCGGTAATACGTAGGGTGCAAGCGTTAATCGGAATTACTGGGCGTAAAGCGTGCGCAGGCGGTTTTGTAAGTCTGATGTGAAATCCCCGGGCTCAACCTGGGAATTGCATTGGAGACTGCAAGGCTAGAATCTGGCAGAGGGGGGTAGAATTCCACGTGTAGCAGTGAAATGCGTAGATATGTGGAGGAACACCGATGGCGAAGGCAGCCCCCTGGGTCAAGATTGACGCTCATGCACGAAAGCGTGGGGAGCAAACAGGATTAGATACCCTGGTAGTCCACGCCCTAAACGATGTCTACTAGTTGTCGGGTCTTAATTGACTTGGTAACGCAGCTAACGCGTGAAGTAGACCGCCTGGGGAGTACGGTCGCAAGATTAAAACTCAAAGGAATTGACGGGGACCCGCACAAGCGGTGGATGATGTGGATTAATTCGATGCAACGCGAAAAACCTTACCTACCCTTGACATGGCTGGAATCCTTGAGAGATCAGGGAGTGCTCGAAAGAGAACCAGTACACAGGTGCTGCATGGCTGTCGTCAGCTCGTGTCGTGAGATGTTGGGTTAAGTCCCGCAACGAGCGCAACCCTTGTCATTAGTTGCTACGAAAGGGCACTCTAATGAGACTGCCGGTGACAAACCGGAGGAAGGTGGGGATGACGTCAAGTCCTCATGGCCCTTATGGGTAGGGCTTCACACGTCATACAATGGTACATACAGAGCGCCGCCAACCCGCGAGGGGGAGCTAATCGCAGAAAGTGTATCGTAGTCCGGATTGTAGTCTGCAACTCGACTGCATGAAGTTGGAATCGCTAGTAATCGCGGATCAGCATGTCGCGGTGAATACGTTCCCGGGTCTTGTACACACCGCCCGTCACACCATGGGAGCGGGTTTTACCAGAAGTAGGTAGCTTAACCGTAAGGAGGGCGCTTACCACGGTAGGATTCGTGACTGGGGTGAAGTCGTAACAAGGTAGCCGTATCGGAAGGTGCGGCTGGATCACCTCCTTTCTAGAGTTTGCACGAATCAGGTAACTGGTTCACGCATCAAATGTTCACACTTATCGGCTGTTTAATTAAGAAGAAACAGTAGTCGTAGTAGCACCGCGTTGGGGCTGTAGCTCAGCTGGTTAGAGCACCGTGTTGATAACGCGGGGGTCGTTGGTTCGAGTCCAACCAGCCCTACCAGTAAAAACAAATCCGGGGGTAAGGTGGACACTAGTCCAGCCAGACCTACCAGTATGTAACACACCCAGGGGGATTAGCTCAGCTGGGAGAGCACCTGCTTTGCAAGCAGGGGGTCGTCGGTTCGATCCCGTCATCCTCCACCAATACTTTGAAAGTGCAAACGTAAGCCAGTCAACAAGACTTGGGTTTAGGTTTGATCTTTTAGCGATCAAAGCTGTTTCGTTCTTTAACAATCTGGAAGAAGTAAAGATTATTTATTGATCGGTTTGCCGTAAAACGTAAATCGATGGGTAATGATTGTATGTATCAACAAACAAGCAACAACGTTGTACTTTCTTATCCCTGTAACGCTCTTTCCTCATGCAAATGATGAGAGGCTAACGTTATAGGGACAAGCGAATAAGTGCACATGGTGGATGCCTTGGCGATTACAGGCGATGAAGGACGTAGTAGCTTGCGATAAGCTGCGGGGAGTGAGCAAACACACTTTGATCCGCAGATTTCCGAATGGGGCAACCCACCCTTTTAGGGTATTGCATACTGAATACATAGGTATGCAAGGCGAACGCGGCGAACTGAAACATCTAAGTAGCTGCAGGAAAAGAAATCAACCGAGATTCCCAAAGTAGCGGCGAGCGAAATGGGAAGAGCCTGTACGTGATAGTCGGACCGATAACAGAATCCTCTGGAAATAGGAGCCATAGTGGGTGATAGCCCCGTATGTGAAATTGGACCGGTGATACTAAGCGTACGACAAGTAGGGCGGGACACGTGACATCCTGTCTGAATATGGGGGGACCATCCTCCAAGGCTAAATACTCGTAATCGACCGATAGTGAACCAGTACCGTGAGGGAAAGGCGAAAAGAACCCCGGAAGGGGAGTGAAATAGATCCTGAAACCGTGTGCATACAAACAGTAGGAGCGGACTTGTTCCGTGACTGCGTACCTTTTGTATAATGGGTCAGCGACTTACATTCAGTGGCAAGGTTAACCATATAGGGAAGCCGTAGAGAAATCGAGTCCGAATAGGGCGATCAGTCGCTGGGTGTAGACCCGAAACCAAGTGATCTACTCATGGCCAGGATGAAGGTGCGGTAACACGCCCTGGAGGTCCGAACCCACTAATGTTGAAAAATTAGGGGATGAGCTGTGGGTAGGGGTGAAAGGCTAAACAAACTTGGAAATAGCTGGTTCTCTCCGAAAACTATTTAGGTAGTGCCTCAAGTATCACCATCGGGGGTAGAGCACTGTTATGGCTAGGGGGTCATTGCGACTTACCAAACCATTGCAAACTCCGAATACCGATGAGTGCGAGCTTGGGAGACAGACGTCGGGTGCTAACGTCCGGCGTCAAGAGGGAAACAACCCAGACCGCCAGCTAAGGTCCCAAAGATTGGCTAAGTGGAAAACGAAGTGGGAAGGCTAAAACAGTCAGGATGTTGGCTTAGAAGCAGCCATCATTTAAAGAAAGCGTAATAGCTCACTGATCGAGTCGTCCTGCGCGGAAGATGTAACGGGGCTAAGCCAGTCACCGAAGCTGCGGATATATAGCAATATATATGGTAGGAGAGCGTTCTGTAAGCCTGCGAAGGTGTCTTGTAAAGGATGCTGGAGGTATCAGAAGTGCGAATGCTGACATGAGTAGCGATAATGGGGGTGAAAAGCCTCCACGCCGTAAGCCCAAGGTTTCCTGTTCAACGTTCATCGGAGCAGGGTGAGTCGGCCCCTAAGGCGAGGCAGAGATGCGTAGCTGATGGGAAGCAGGTTAATATTCCTGCACCGTCGTATGATGCGATGGGGGGACGGATCGCGGAAGGTTGTCCAACTGTTGGAATAGTTGGTTTTTGGCTCATAGAAGGCGCTTAGGCAAATCCGGGCGCGGAATTCAAGGGGTTGAGACGAGTGCACTTGTGCATGAAGCAATCGGAAGTGGTTCCAAGAAAAGCCTCTAAGCTTCAGTCATACGAGACCGTACCGCAAACCGACACAGGTGGGCGAGATGAGTATTCTAAGGCGCTTGAGAGAACTCGGGAGAAGGAACTCGGCAAATTGGTACCGTAACTTCGGGAAAAGGTACGCCCCGGTAGCTTGATTGGTTTACTCCATGAGGGTGAAAGGGTTGCAATAAACTGGTGGCTGCGACTGTTTAATAAAAACACAGCACTCTGCAAACACGAAAGTGGACGTATAGGGTGTGACGCCTGCCCGGTGCTGGAAGATTAAATGATGGGGTGCAAGCTCTTGATTGAAGTCCCAGTAAACGGCGGCCGTAACTATAACGGTCCTAAGGTAGCGAAATTCCTTGTCGGGTAAGTTCCGACCTGCACGAATGGCGTAACGATGGCCACACTGTCTCCTCCCGAGACTCAGCGAAGTTGAAATGTTTGTGATGATGCAATCTACCCGCGGCTAGACGGAAAGACCCCATGAACCTTTACTGTAGCTTTGCATTGGACTTTGAACCAATCTGTGTAGGATAGGTGGGAGGCTTTGAAGCGGGGACGCTAGTTCTCGTGGAGCCAACCTTGAAATACCACCCTGGTTTGTTTGAGGTTCTAACCTTGGTCCGTTATCCGGATCGGGGACAGTGCATGGTAGGCAGTTTGACTGGGGCGGTCTCCTCCTAAAGTGTAACGGAGGAGTTCGAAGGTACGCTAGATACGGTCGGACATCGTGTTGATAGTGCAATGGCATAAGCGTGCTTAACTGCGAGACTGACAAGTCGAGCAGGTACGAAAGTAGGACATAGTGATCCGGTGGTTCTGTATGGAAGGGCCATCGCTCAACGGATAAAAGGTACTCTGGGGATAACAGGCTGATTCCTCCCAAGAGTTCATATCGACGGGGGAGTTTGGCACCTCGATGTCGGCTCATCACATCCTGGGGCTGTAGCCGGTCCCAAGGGTATGGCTGTTCGCCATTTAAAGTGGTACGTGAGCTGGGTTTAAAACGTCGTGAGACAGTTTGGTCCCTATCTGCCGTGGGCGTTGGAAATTTGAAGGGGGCTGCTCCTAGTACGAGAGGACCGGAGTGGACGTATCTCTGGTGTACCGGTTGTCACGCCAGTGGCATTGCCGGGTAGCTAAATACGGAAGAGATAACCGCTGAAAGCATCTAAGCGGGAAACTTGCCTTGAGATGAGATTTCCCAGAGCCTTGAGCTCTTTGAAGGGTCGTTCGAGACCAGGACGTTGATAGGCTGGGTGTGGAAGTGCAGTAATGCATTAAGCTAACCAGTACTAATTGCCCGTACGGCTTGTCCCTATAACCTTAGCAGGTACAGAGGATAAGACGGTACAACGTTGCGTGTTTGTTGATACTACAATTCATTACCCCAATCTTTGCTTCTTCCAGATTCAGGCTTTGTCGCTCCACTGAGGACAAATGCCAGTACAAGTTATGCCTGATGACCATAGCAAGTTGGTCCCACCCCTTCCCATCCCGAACAGGACCGTGAAACAACTTTGCGCCGATGATAGTGCTGCAACCAGTGTGAAAGTAGGTTATCGTCAGGCTTGTTATACGCAGTAGAGAAAAACCCCGCCAGCAATGGCGGGGTTTTTTTTCGTCTGGTGGTTTTGTTTGGCGCTGGTGGTGGTGTCGGATGACGGCTGGCGGCCTAATCCGAACTACAATGGCGGTATGCGCATTCTGATCATTGAAGACAATCCCGATATTCTTGCCAATCTCTACGCCTATCTGGAACCGAAGGGCCATGTGCTCGATTCGGCCATGAATGGCTATGCCGGCCTGGCCTTGCTGGCCCAGCATGAATACGATGTGATCGTGCTCGATGTCATGCTGCCCGGCCTGACGGGACTGGAACTGTGCCAGAAACTGCGCAGTGAATTGCGCAATAGCACGCCAGTGCTGATGCTGACGGCGCGCGATACCCTGCAAGACAAGGTCGCCGGTTTTGACAGTGGCGCCGATGATTACCTGGTCAAGCCATTCTCGCTGCTGGAACTGGAAATCCGCCTGAAAGCCCTGCTGCGCCGCGCGCGCGGGCAAACGACGGCGGCCACCGTGCTGGCTGTGGGTGAGCTGCGTTTCGACACGGAAAAATTCGAAGTCCGACGCGCGGGCCAACCCCTGACCTTGACCAGGACCGGTTACATCATCCTGAAATGCCTGATGACCGAAGCGCCCAAGCTGGTGCCGCGCGAGTTGCTCGAGCATGAGGTCTGGGGCGATGACCGGCCCGACAGCGATGCCCTGCGCACGCACATCCATGCGCTGCGGCAAGTGCTCGACAAACCGTATGCCTTTCCCATGTTGCGCACCATTCCCGGCATCGGCTATAAATTATTGAGTAGCGATGCGCCCGTTTAAATCGCTGAAGCGGCGCATCATCGTTGCCTACCTGCTGTTTGCTCTTGTGGCGAGCATCTTTTTTGCCATTATTGCCGCCATCGCCGTCGAGGGCATCGAAGTGCGCCTGGTTGACGAGCGCCTGAAAGAAGTGGCGGCCTGGGCCTCACCCAGGCATGCGGCCGGCTTGTCTGTCGGAATGCCAGCCGGCTTGAGCTTTCATCACTCTGAAGATACGCCGTTGCCCTTGCGTGGCTTGGCGCCCGGCATGCATGAGAAAACCGTCGACGGTGTCGATTTGCACGTGCTGGTCGGCAGCGATGTGCATGGGGAATTCGTCGTCATCGATCATGCCACCGAGTATGAAAAGATCGAGCTGGTGGTGTACAGCATGTTTGCCCTCGCTTTTGTCGGTTTCCTGATTTGCGCTTCGCTGCTGGGCGCCTTCATCGCCAATCGCTTGATTACGCCAATCATGTCGCTGACGCAGGCCGTCAAGGCCGGACAGGTGGCGTTGCCACTGCAGGACAGTGCCGATGAATTGGGGATATTGGCGCGCGCTTTTGCTGAACGTACGGCGGAGTTGACCGAAGTTCTTGACCGTGAACGCTTTTTTACGGGCGATGTCAGTCATGAATTGCGCACGCCGCTGACCGTGATCACGGGGGCGGCGGAAATCCTGATGGAACACGGCGGCGATGACCCGCTGGTGCGCTCCGCCTCCGAACGGATCTACCGGGCTGCGCACGAAGCGAGCGACTCCGTGACGGTGCTGCTGCGCCTGGCGCGCGCGCCGGAATTGCTGGAGTGCACGTCACTCTCCGTGGCGGAACTGGCTCGCCAGGAATGCCTGCGCTGTCAATCATATACGGCAGGCAAACCGCTTACCCTGGCGTTTGCGGATGGCGAGGACTTTCTGGTCAACGCCCCGCGTGAATTGCTGGCCGCCGCGATTGGCAACCTGGTGCGCAATGCCTGCCAGTACACCTTGCAGGGGGAAGTGATCGTGCGCCTGGCAGGACGCGCGCTGATCGTCGAGGATACGGGGCCGGGCTTGCCCGAAGCGGCCCGCGCGCGCCTTCTGCATCAACCCGTACCGGCCAATCTGAGTGGTTCATCCGGCACAGGTCTTGGGTTGGGCCTGGTTCAACGCATCTGCCTGTATCTGGGCGCGGACCTGGCGTTCAATGTCCGCCCCGCTGGCGGCACCATGCTGCGGATTGATTTCATTTAAGCCGGCTTTTTGCGAGCACTTAACGAAAACTTAACGCCCTGTTGACGCGTAATTCATGCCGATACTTGTAAGGTGGTTCTGGAAGCGCGTCTCGCCCCGTCCGTGTTGTGCACGGCGGGCAGCGTCATGTTCTCTTCATATTGACACTGTACGATGACTTCCATGGCTGCAGTCCTGTGCCGCCAGTCCCTTTCATCTCATCAAGTAATGTGTGCACCCATGCTGGCCAAGCTTAAACTCGTCAAAACTTCCAATGGCATTGATAGCATCCTGATGCTGTCAGCCATGCTGATCCTCTGGATCGGCAATTACAGCAACCTCGACCTCATGATCGCCGACAGTATGTTTGATGGGCAGCGTGGGCAATTTGCCGGCGCTGACAGCGCGTTGGTGGGCAGTTTTCAGTTTGGCATGACCTTGCTTGGCGCCGCCGTGATCGGCCTGGCCATCTGGGATACCTTGCGTCCGCTGGCCTGGCTTGCATCACGCCGCAGTGCCTTGCGTGTCGTGGCCCTGTCGGCCATCTTGGTGCCGCCAAGCATCTATTTGCTCTCTACCTTCAGCGATGTGCCTTGCCCCACGGATTTGCTGCGCTATGGCGGACTGGAACCTTACGCGCGCATGCTGGAAACATTGCCCGCCAGTGCGTCTGCCATGGCTTGCCTGCCGGCGACCCAGGCAAACATTGCCTGGTGGATGCTGGCCTTACCATTGTTCTGCTTGCCAGCACGGCCACGCACGGCGCTTCTGCTGGCAGGGATCATGCTGCTGTGCGGTTTGGCGGCAGGCTGGCAGCAGCAGTTGCAAGGTACGCAATTTTTCACGCACACCTTGTGGTCTGCCTGGATCGCTGCTTTTCTGATATATCTGCTGCATCATTTGTTCCGGGCCGAGGACGCGTTGGCCTGAAACACAAAAGTACGTCACAATCTGCCTGTCTAGTTGTCGTTTCATACAAAAACAGGAGCACCATGAACGAGCAGATTGCGAGAGAAGTGGTATTGGTCCGTGCTATCGAAACGGCCGATCAGAAAAAAGAAGTCCTCAGCGAGGATGACCGCATGTATGCCAGCCGCAGCGCGCGTGAGCTTGCGCAGTGGCAAGCCTCGGGCAAGCAGGCCGAAGTCACGGGGGACGATTTCCTGCAGCAGCGCTCCGAGCTGATCCTCAAGCGCCTCACCGAGCGCACCCCCGCCTTCGCTGCGTTTGCGAAGCGTCGCAACGGCATGAAAACCCTGGCGCTGACCTTGCCATTGCTGGCCCTGCTGCTGGGTGCCGGGCTCGACCGCATTACCGATCCGCACCGCGTCGACCTGCTGTCGGCGCCCTTGCTGCTGATCATCGCCTGGAATGTGCTGGTCTACCTGGGCTTGCTGATCTGGCTATGCATCCCCTCGCACTCTCTGGGTTGGCCAAAAGCGGGATTAGTGCGCCACCTGAGCGTGGGCCGCCTGGCCTTGCCGCGCAAGCTGCCGCACGCCCTGTCCTCGGGCTTGCTCAGTTTCATGGGGGAATGGGCGCACCTGAGCGCCAAGCTGACGGCCGCGCGCCTGAGCCGTACCATTCATTTGAGCGCCGCCATGTTTGCCATCGGCGCCGTCGCATCGCTGTATGCGCGCGGTTTCCTGTCGCAATACGCGGCCGGCTGGGAAAGCACCTTTTTGAGTGCCAGCCAGGTGCACAGCCTGCTTTCGACCCTGTTTGCGCCAGCGATTGCTCTGTTTCATTTGCAAGGTTTTTCGCTGGCGGAAATCGAAGCGCTGCGTTTCCCGCAAACGACGACCGTGGAAGGTGGCGCGCGCTGGGTGCATTTGTATGCAGCAACGATTTTCCTGCTGGTCGTCGTCCCCCGCCTGATCCTGGCCCTGGTCAACAATTGGCGCGCCGCGCGCCTGGCCAAGCACTTTCCGCTGGATCTCGATCAACCGTATTTCCGCAAGCTCAATGAAAGCATCGGCGTGGCCACGGGCGGCATGCTGCGCGTCTTGCCGTACAGCTTTACTGTCGATGAGGCGCGCCACAAGGGCCTGGGCCAGCTGTCCATCATGCTGTTTGGCGAGCAGGGGCGCATGATGCTGCGTCCATCGACGTCGTATGGCGAAGAGCCGCAGGAGGTCTTGCGCGGCACCGACTTGAATGATCCGCAAGTCAATATCACGGCCGTGCTGTTCAACCTGACGGCGACGCCGGAAAAGGAAAATCACGGCGCCTTCCTCGCTTACCTGGTGCAATCGTCGACACGCGGCATCGCCGTCCTGATCGACGAGTCCAGCTATTTGGAGCACGCTGGCGAGCAGGCGGATAACGGCGCGCGTCTGGCGGAGCGAGTTGCCTTGTGGCAGCAATTCTGTCAGTTCCATCAAACCACGGCCACCTTGGTCAATTTGCTCAATCCCGCCTTGCACCCGCTCGACGCCGGTGTCGGCTTGAAAGTATCGGCCGCAGCATGAGTGTGAATGTGAATAAAGATGTCCAGGATGATGCGGTGCAGATTCAGTTTGCGCTGATTTCGCATACGAATAATGGCAAGACGACGTTGGCGCGCACCCTGGTGGGCGTGGATATCGGCGAAGTGCGCGACGCCGCGCACGTGACCGTGTTTGCGGAATCGCACATTTTGCTGGCCACGCCGCAGGGCGATGCCCTGCAATTGTGGGACACGCCTGGCTTTGGCGACTCCGTGCGCTTGCTCAAGCGTCTCGGGCAGTCGGGCAATCCCATCGGCTGGTTCCTGCGCGAAGTGCTGGACCGTTATCGCGACCGCCCGTTCTGGCTCAGTCAGCAAGCGTTGCGCACGGCCAAGGACGCGGCCGACGTGGTGCTATACCTGGTGAATTCTTCGGAAAACCCCAGGGATGCTGGTTACTTGCCGGCGGAAATGAAAATTCTCGAATGGCTGGGCAAGCCGGTGGTGGTCTTGCTCAATCAGATGGGGCCGCCGCGTCCGGGCAATGAGGAGCACAGCGAGCAGGCGCGCTGGCGCGAGCATTTACAGCAATATTCCATCGTGCGCGACGTACTGGCGCTCGATGCCTTTGCTCGCTGCTGGGTGCATGAACGTGTGTTTTACGAAGCCGTGGGCAAGTTGTTGCCGCAGTCGCAGCAAGCCGGCTATGCGCGCTTGTTTACTACTTGGCAAGAGCAAAATACGGCGCGTTTCCAGCAGGCCATGCGCTTGCTGGCTACGCAGCTGGCCGTGGCTGGGCAGGATCGCGAAGCCATCGAGCCCGTCTCCAAGGGCTTGCTGAAATCGGCCTTGCAAGTTGTGGGTATCGGCAAGAATGCTGAACAGCAAAGGCAAGAAAAGGCCATGGCCAATCTGGTGGCGCGGCTCAATACGCACAGCGGCGAAACGACGCGTGAACTATTGATCTTGCACAAACTCGATCCTACCGATGCACATAAGATCAATAGCCGGATACGGGAAAATTTCGCCGTGCGCGCGCCGATCGACAAGGCGCAGGCGGGGTTATTGGGCGCCATGATTTCCGGTGCGGCGACGGGCTTGTCGGCTGACCTGATTTCCGGCGGCCTGACCTTGGGCACGGGCGCTTTGCTCGGCGGCGTGGTCGGTGCACTGACGTTTGCGGGTGCGGCCTGGGGTTTTAATTCCGGCACGGACCGCAACGAGCCCACCATGCAATTTACGGATGCCTTCCTGCGTACCCTGGTGGTAGCGGGTGTGCTGCGTTACCTGGCGGTGGCGCACTTTGGCCGCGGCCGCGGCAACTTTGTGGAAAGCGAAGCGCCAGCCTTCTGGCAAGATGAGGTCGAGCAAGCCGTGGCGCGCCATGAAGGCGCGTTGGCCGAGTTGTGGAAAGAAGTGCGCCGCGAGAAATCGAATGAACTGGCGGCCGAGCGTGTGCAGCCCATTATCGCGGCGATTACTGCCGATGTGCTGGCGCGTCTGTACCCGGATGTGGCGCAGCAGATGTAAATACGGGCTTCCATCGTTTATTTCCAACAGGGTTTCCCATGAGCACACATAAAATCGCCGTCATTGCCGGCGATGGCATCGGCAATGAAGTCATGCCGGAAGGGCTGCGTGTTGTCGAGGCCGCCGCGCGCCGCTTCAATATCGACCTGCAGTTTACGACCATGGCATGGGCGAATTGCGACTATTACCTGGAGCACGGCCAGATGATGCCCTCGGACTGGTTTGCCCAGCTCAAGGATTTCGACGCCATCTATTTTGGCGCCGTGGGTTGGCCGGACAAGGTACCCGACCATATCTCGCTGTGGGGTTCGTTACTCAAATTCCGGCGCGAGTTCGACGAATACGTCAACTTGCGTCCCGTGCGGCTGATGCCGGGCGTGCCGTGTCCGCTGGCGAACAAGAAGCCGGGTGATATCGACTTTTATGTGGTGCGTGAAAATACGGAAGGAGAATATTCCTCCGTGGGCGGGCGCATGTTCGAGGGGACAGAGCGCGAAACGGTGCTGCAGGAATCTGTGTTTACGCGCAAGGGTGTCGACCGCATCCTCAAGTATGCGTTTGAGCTGGCGCAAAGCCGGCCTAAAAAACACCTGACCTCGGCCACCAAGTCGAATGGCATCGCCATCAGCATGCCGTATTGGGATGAGCGGGTGGAAGCGATGGGGCCGAGCTTTCCCGATGTCCGTTGGGATAAGTACCATATCGACATCCTGGCGGCCCGCTTTGTATTGAGCCCCGAGCGCTTCGACGTGGTGGTGGCTTCGAATCTGTTTGGCGACATTCTGTCCGACCTGGGCCCGGCCTGTACGGGGACGATTGCCATCGCACCATCGGCCAATATCAATCCGCAGCGCACTTTCCCCTCAGTATTTGAGCCGGTGCACGGTTCCGCCCCTGATATCTATGGCCAGAATATCGCCAACCCGATCGGCATGATCTGGTCGGGCGCCATGATGCTGGACTTTCTCGGCAATGGCGATGCCCATTACACGGCGGCACATGACGCGATTGTGCACGCCATTGAGCAGGTGCTCGAGCATGGCCCGCGAACACCGGACATGGGCGGCGGCGCCAGTACGACCGAGGTGGGCATGGCGGTTGCCGAATTGCTGAAATAAAGCTTGCCGCCCGTTGACGGCTTTGCTATAGTTCGCCTCCCCAATGAGACGCAGCAGTTTGCGAAACAACGGGATCGCTGGAAACGGTGATGGTAGTAAAAAAGAAGGTTGACGAATTAGCCGAAACGCTTCATACTCTTCCTTCTTCGCAGCTGACAAACACAACGCTTTGTCGATAGCGCGAGAGTAGCAAATAAGCAGTACCGAATACCGTTCTTTAACAATTAACAGTCGATAAGTGTGGGCATTTGATGTAAGTGCAGCGCCAATCTTTGGATTGGCGTCTAACTTAAAATATCAAATGTTCACAAGAAATAATGAAATAGGATACTTCTTCGGAAGTAGCCTGTCAGTTTTTTGAGTGAGCAAATCTTTTGCAATGCAAAAGATTTGGATGGTAGTGATACTGTCCGACCTGTCAGAAATGACATTAAACAGAGATTAAACTGAAGAGTTTGATCCTGGCTCAGATTGAACGCTGGCGGCATGCCTTACACATGCAAGTCGAACGGCAGCACGGAGCTTGCTCTGGTGGCGAGTGGCGAACGGGTGAGTAATATATCGGAACGTACCCTAGAGTGGGGGATAACGTAGCGAAAGTTACGCTAATACCGCATACGATCTAAGGATGAAAGTGGGGGATCGCAAGACCTCATGCTCGTGGAGCGGCCGATATCTGATTAGCTAGTTGGTAGGGTAAAAGCCTACCAAGGCATCGATCAGTAGCTGGTCTGAGAGGACGACCAGCCACACTGGAACTGAGACACGGTCCAGACTCCTACGGGAGGCAGCAGTGGGGAATTTTGGACAATGGGCGAAAGCCTGATCCAGCAATGCCGCGTGAGTGAAGAAGGCCTTCGGGTTGTAAAGCTCTTTTGTCAGGGAAGAAACGGTGAGAGCTAATATCTTTTGCTAATGACGGTACCTGAAGAATAAGCACCGGCTAACTACGTGCCAGCAGCCGCGGTAATACGTAGGGTGCAAGCGTTAATCGGAATTACTGGGCGTAAAGCGTGCGCAGGCGGTTTTGTAAGTCTGATGTGAAATCCCCGGGCTCAACCTGGGAATTGCATTGGAGACTGCAAGGCTAGAATCTGGCAGAGGGGGGTAGAATTCCACGTGTAGCAGTGAAATGCGTAGATATGTGGAGGAACACCGATGGCGAAGGCAGCCCCCTGGGTCAAGATTGACGCTCATGCACGAAAGCGTGGGGAGCAAACAGGATTAGATACCCTGGTAGTCCACGCCCTAAACGATGTCTACTAGTTGTCGGGTCTTAATTGACTTGGTAACGCAGCTAACGCGTGAAGTAGACCGCCTGGGGAGTACGGTCGCAAGATTAAAACTCAAAGGAATTGACGGGGACCCGCACAAGCGGTGGATGATGTGGATTAATTCGATGCAACGCGAAAAACCTTACCTACCCTTGACATGGCTGGAATCCTTGAGAGATCAGGGAGTGCTCGAAAGAGAACCAGTACACAGGTGCTGCATGGCTGTCGTCAGCTCGTGTCGTGAGATGTTGGGTTAAGTCCCGCAACGAGCGCAACCCTTGTCATTAGTTGCTACGAAAGGGCACTCTAATGAGACTGCCGGTGACAAACCGGAGGAAGGTGGGGATGACGTCAAGTCCTCATGGCCCTTATGGGTAGGGCTTCACACGTCATACAATGGTACATACAGAGCGCCGCCAACCCGCGAGGGGGAGCTAATCGCAGAAAGTGTATCGTAGTCCGGATTGTAGTCTGCAACTCGACTGCATGAAGTTGGAATCGCTAGTAATCGCGGATCAGCATGTCGCGGTGAATACGTTCCCGGGTCTTGTACACACCGCCCGTCACACCATGGGAGCGGGTTTTACCAGAAGTAGGTAGCTTAACCGCAAGGAGGGCGCTTACCACGGTAGGATTCGTGACTGGGGTGAAGTCGTAACAAGGTAGCCGTATCGGAAGGTGCGGCTGGATCACCTCCTTTCTAGAGTTTGCACGAATCAGGTAACTGATTCACGCATCAAATGTTCACACTTATCGGCTGTTAATATAAAGAACAGCATTTGGGGCTGTAGCTCAGCTGGTTAGAGCACCGTGTTGATAACGCGGGGGTCGTTGGTTCGAGTCCAACCAGCCCTACCAGTTTCTGTAGTCTGGAAATACCCTAGGGGGATTAGCTCAGCTGGGAGAGCACCTGCTTTGCAAGCAGGGGGTCGTCGGTTCGATCCCGTCATCCTCCACCAAAAGTTCAAACGTAAATCAGTGCAGAGTGCACCAGGATTTAGGTTTGGTCTTTTCGAGATCAAGTGCTGTATGTTCTTTAACAATCTGGAAGAAGTAAAGATTATTTATTGATTGGTTTGCCGTAAAAAGCAAATCGATGGGTAATGATTGTATGTATCAACAAACAAGCAACAACGTTGTACTTTCTTATTCCTGTAACGCTCTTTCCTCATGCAAATGATGAGAGGCTAACGTTATAGGGACAAGCGAATAAGTGCACATGGTGGATGCCTTGGCGATTACAGGCGATGAAGGACGTAGTAGCTTGCGATAAGCTGCGGGGAGTGAGCAAACACACTTTGATCCGCAGATTTCCGAATGGGGCAACCCACCCTTTTAGGGTATTGCATACTGAATACATAGGTATGCAAGGCGAACGCGGCGAACTGAAACATCTAAGTAGCTGCAGGAAAAGAAATCAACCGAGATTCCCAAAGTAGCGGCGAGCGAAATGGGAAGAGCCTGTACGTGATAGTCGGACCGATAACAGAATCCTCTGGAAATAGGAGCCATAGTGGGTGATAGCCCCGTATGTGAAATCGGACCGGTGATACTAAGCGTACGACAAGTAGGGCGGGACACGTGACATCCTGTCTGAATATGGGGGGACCATCCTCCAAGGCTAAATACTCGTAATCGACCGATAGTGAACCAGTACCGTGAGGGAAAGGCGAAAAGAACCCCGGAAGGGGAGTGAAATAGATCCTGAAACCGTGTGCATACAAACAGTAGGAGCGGACTTGTTCCGTGACTGCGTACCTTTTGTATAATGGGTCAGCGACTTACATTCAGTGGCAAGGTTAACCGCATAGGGAAGCCGTAGAGAAATCGAGTCCGAATAGGGCGATCAGTCGCTGGGTGTAGACCCGAAACCAAGTGATCTACTCATGGCCAGGATGAAGGTGCGGTAACACGCCCTGGAGGTCCGAACCCACTAATGTTGAAAAATTAGGGGATGAGCTGTGGGTAGGGGTGAAAGGCTAAACAAACTTGGAAATAGCTGGTTCTCTCCGAAAACTATTTAGGTAGTGCCTCAAGTATCACCATCGGGGGTAGAGCACTGTTATGGCTAGGGGGTCATTGCGACTTACCAAACCATTGCAAACTCCGAATACCGATGAGTGCGAGCTTGGGAGACAGACGTCGGGTGCTAACGTCCGGCGTCAAGAGGGAAACAACCCAGACCGCCAGCTAAGGTCCCAAAGATTGGCTAAGTGGAAAACGAAGTGGGAAGGCTAAAACAGTCAGGATGTTGGCTTAGAAGCAGCCATCATTTAAAGAAAGCGTAATAGCTCACTGATCGAGTCGTCCTGCGCGGAAGATGTAACGGGGCTAAGCCAGTCACCGAAGCTGCGGATATCCTTTATTGGATATGGTAGGAGAGCGTTCTGTAAGCCTGCGAAGGTGTCTTGTAAAGGATGCTGGAGGTATCAGAAGTGCGAATGCTGACATGAGTAGCGATAATGGGGGTGAAAAGCCTCCACGCCGTAAGCCCAAGGTTTCCTGTTCAACGTTCATCGGAGCAGGGTGAGTCGGCCCCTAAGGCGAGGCAGAGATGCGTAGCTGATGGGAAGCAGGTTAATATTCCTGCACCGTCGTATGATGCGATGGGGGGACGGATCGCGGAAGGTTGTCCAACTGTTGGAATAGTTGGTTTTTGGCTCATAGAAGGCACTTAGGCAAATCCGGGTGCGCAATTCAAGGGGTTGAGACGAGTGCACTTGTGCACGAAGCAATCGGAAGTGGTTCCAAGAAAAGCCTCTAAGCTTCAGTCATACGAGACCGTACCGCAAACCGACACAGGTGGGCGAGATGAGTATTCTAAGGCGCTTGAGAGAACTCGGGAGAAGGAACTCGGCAAATTGGTACCGTAACTTCGGGAAAAGGTACGCCCCGGTAGCTTGATTGGTTTACTCCATGAGGGTGAAAGGGTTGCAATAAACTGGTGGCTGCGACTGTTTAATAAAAACACAGCACTCTGCAAACACGAAAGTGGACGTATAGGGTGTGACGCCTGCCCGGTGCTGGAAGATTAAATGATGGGGTGCAAGCTCTTGATTGAAGTCCCAGTAAACGGCGGCCGTAACTATAACGGTCCTAAGGTAGCGAAATTCCTTGTCGGGTAAGTTCCGACCTGCACGAATGGCGTAACGATGGCCACACTGTCTCCTCCCGAGACTCAGCGAAGTTGAAATGTTTGTGATGATGCAATCTACCCGCGGCTAGACGGAAAGACCCCATGAACCTTTACTGTAGCTTTGCATTGGACTTTGAACCAATCTGTGTAGGATAGGTGGGAGGCTTTGAAGCGGGGACGCTAGTTCTCGTGGAGCCAACCTTGAAATACCACCCTGGTTTGTTTGAGGTTCTAACCTTGGTCCGTTATCCGGATCGGGGACAGTGCATGGTAGGCAGTTTGACTGGGGCGGTCTCCTCCTAAAGTGTAACGGAGGAGTTCGAAGGTACGCTAGATACGGTCGGACATCGTGTTGATAGTGCAATGGCATAAGCGTGCTTAACTGCGAGACTGACAAGTCGAGCAGGTACGAAAGTAGGACATAGTGATCCGGTGGTTCTGTATGGAAGGGCCATCGCTCAACGGATAAAAGGTACTCTGGGGATAACAGGCTGATTCCTCCCAAGAGTTCATATCGACGGGGGAGTTTGGCACCTCGATGTCGGCTCATCACATCCTGGGGCTGTAGCCGGTCCCAAGGGTATGGCTGTTCGCCATTTAAAGTGGTACGTGAGCTGGGTTTAAAACGTCGTGAGACAGTTTGGTCCCTATCTGCCGTGGGCGTTGGAAATTTGAAGGGGGCTGCTCCTAGTACGAGAGGACCGGAGTGGACGTATCTCTGGTGTACCGGTTGTCACGCCAGTGGCATTGCCGGGTAGCTAAATACGGAAGAGATAACCGCTGAAAGCATCTAAGCGGGAAACTTGCCTTGAGATGAGATTTCCCAGAGCCTTGAGCTCTTTGAAGGGTCGTTCGAGACCAGGACGTTGATAGGCTGGGTGTGGAAGTGCAGTAATGCATTAAGCTAACCAGTACTAATTGCCCGTACGGCTTGTCCCTATAACCTTAGCAGGTACAGAGGATAAGACGGTACAACGTTGCGTGTGTGTTGATACTACTATTCATTACCCCAATCTTTGCTTCTTCCAGATTCAGGCTTTGTCGCTCCACTGAGGACAAATGCCAGTACAAGTTATGCCTGATGACCATAGCAAGTTGGTCCCACCCCTTCCCATCCCGAACAGGACCGTGAAACAACTTTGCGCCGATGATAGTGCTGCAACCAGTGTGAAAGTAGGTTATCGTCAGGCTTGTTATTCGCAGTAGAGAAAAACCCCGCCAGCAATGGCGGGGTTTTTTTTCGTCTGGTGGTTTTGTTTGGTGCTGGTGGTGGCTGTCGGCTTACGCGCGTTGCGCTAAGCCGACCTACGCCGACTTACGCCGACCTACGGTCAGAGCCGGTAGGTCGGATTAGCGTAGCGTAATCCGACAACATGTTGGCGTCGTGGCATCAGCTACCACGATAAGTGGAATACGACCACGGCGACACCACCAGCGGCACATGGTAATTCTCATCCGTATGCGCAATGCCGAAGGCCAGGGTGACCAGGTCGATGAAGCGGGGCGAGGGTAGTTCCACGCCCTGGGCGGCGAAATAGTCGCCTGCGTTGAATACCAGTTCGTACTGGCCCGCTTTCATGCTGTCGCCTTCCAGCAAGGGTGTGCTGCAACGGCCGTCGCTGTTCGTCATATCCATCTTCAATAACACTTTGCCTTCCGGCGCGACGGAAAACAGGGCCACCTTGACGCCGGCTCCCGGTCTGCCGTGGGCGATATCGAGTACATGCGTGCTGAGTTTTCCCATTTGCTATCCTGTATATAGGGTGAGTGAATGTGCTTATCGTACAAATCATATACCGGCGACTGCGCCGGGCTATATGATTGGGCATATAGCCAACATTGTCCTCCTATAGGCGCGCCTCCGCATGAACAATTACGAACATTATCCACGCGACTTGATCGGCTATGGCCGCACGCCACCCCATCCGCAATGGCCGGGCAAGGCCCGCATCGCCCTGCAATTTGTCCTCAATTACGAGGAGGGGGCGGAAAACAACGTGCTGCATGGCGATGCCGCCTCGGAAACGTTTTTATCGGAAATGATCGGCGCGGCCGCATTCCCTGCGCGCCACCTGAGCATGGAGTCGATTTATGAATACGGTTCGCGTGCCGGATTATGGCGCTTGCTGCGCATGTTCGAGGAGCGGCACCTGCCGCTGACCGTGTTTGGCGTCTCGATGGCCTTGAAACGCAATCCGGATGCGGTGGCCGCCTTCCAGCAACTGGGACATGAAATCGCCTGTCATGGCTTGCGCTGGATTTCCTATCAAAACATGGATGAAGCGACGGAACGCGAACACATGCGCGAGGCCGTGCAGATCATCCGCGAATTGACGGGGGCCGCCCCGCAAGGCTGGTATACGGGGCGCGATTCGCCGAATACGCGCAAACTGGTGGTCGAGCATGGCGGTTTCCGCTACGACGCCGATTATTATGGCGATGACCTGCCTTTCTGGGAAAAGGTGGCCTATACGGATGCGACAGGCGTGGCGGTCGTGCAGCCGCAACTGATCGTGCCCTACACCCTGGACACGAACGACATGCGTTTTGCCGCCATGCAGGGTTTTAATTCGGGCACGCAGTTTTTCGATTATCTGAAGGATGCCTTCGATGTCCTGTATGCGGAAGGCGATCCGAACGGCTTGAATCAGCCGAAGATGTTGTCCGTGGGCCTGCATTGCCGCCTGGTGGGGCGTCCGGGACGGGCGGCCGCACTGGCGCGCTTCCTCGACTATGTGCAGGGCCATGAGCAGGTGTGGATCACGCGCCGCATCGATATCGCCGAGCACTGGCATGCGACGCATCCATTCCAGGAGTGAGCTCTATTGAGATGGGATGATAAGTAAAATCAGTCTTTGCATATAGTTGTCCCATATGCCGGTGTTAATCTCCTATACTGGGACTATACCGAGGCCAGCATGTCAGAACCGATCCGCTTTTATTATCGTGGTGCCGTACAGGAAGTACGCAACGCCGCCCCTACGCAGACTGTGTTGCAGCACCTGCGCGAGGACTTGCATTGCACGGGTACCAAAGAAGGCTGTGCCGAGGGCGATTGCGGCGCTTGCACGGTGGTCATCGGCAGCCTGGTGAATGGCCAGGTCGAGATGAAGGCCGTCAACGCCTGCATCCAGCTCACGCCCACGCTCGATGGCAAGGCCCTGTTTTCCGTGGAAGACTTGCAGCAACCCGACGGCGCCTTGCACCCGGTGCAGCAGGCGATGGTCGAATGCCATGGTTCCCAGTGCGGTTTTTGCACACCAGGTTTCGTGATGTCGCTGTGGGGCATGTATCTGCAGAAAAACGGCGAGACGCCCACGCGCTGCGAAATCGACGACACCCTGTCTGGCAATCTGTGCCGCTGCACCGGCTACCGGCCCATCATCGATGCGGCCAGACGCATGGGCGAACTGCCGCGTGTCGCATTTGACCGCGATGCCCTGGCGCAGCAATTGCAGGGGCTGCAGCGCGACAGCCTGAGCACTTATGAACACGGCGACCAGCACTTCCACGCGCCACGCACCATCGATGAACTGGTGGCGCTGCGCGCGGCAAAGCCGCAAGCGTGCCTGCTGGCCGGCTCCACCGACGTGGGCCTGTGGGTGACCAAGCAATTGCGCGACCTGGGCGACATCATTTATCTCGGCAACGTCGCTGCGCTGAAAAGCATCGCCGTGGACGATGGCAAGCTGCACATCGGCGCTGGCGCCAGCCTGAACGATGCCTATGCGGCGCTGTGCCAGCACTATCCAGACGAGTTGTCGGAACTGTGGCAGCGCTTTGCTTCCTTGCCGATCCGCAATGCGGGTACCCTGGGCGGCAATGTCGCCAATGGTTCGCCCATCGGCGACTCGATGCCGTGGCTGATAGCGCTGGGCAGCGAGATTGTGTTGCGGGGTCCCGCCGGCCAGCGCAGCATGCCGCTGGAAAATTTCTATCAAGGTTACCAAAAGAAAGATCTGCAAGCCGGTGAATTCGTCGAAGCCGTGCGCGTGCCCTTGCCGCGTGCCGAGGTGCAATTCCGCACGTATAAACTGGCGAAACGCTTTGACCAGGATATCTCGGCCGTGTGCGCCGCGTTTGCCTTCCAGCTCGACGGCGAGCACATCATTGATGCGCGCATCGCCTTTGGCGGCATGGCGGCCACGCCGCAACGCGCCGCGCAAACGGAAGCATTTCTGCGCGGACAGGCGTGGACGGAAGACAATCTCGTCATCGCCATGCGCTTGCTGGCCGACGATTACGCACCATTGTCCGACATGCGCGCCTCGCATACCTATCGCATGACGACGGCGCAAAACCTGCTGCGCCGCTTCTGGCTGGAAACACGCACCGGTGCGCCGCTGTTGCGCACTGCCGTCAACGCCTATGCTTGCCGCGCCTGAAAGGATCAGCATGAACCATCCTGCCACGCCCGAACTGCAAGCGGCCGCCTGGGCCGCCGTGGGCAAGCCCAGTCCCCATGAATCGGCGCAATTGCATGTGCTGGGGCAAGCCACCTACACGGACGATATCGCCGAACTGCAAGGCACCTTGCATGCGGCGCTGGGCCTGTCGCAAAAGCCCCATGCGCGCATCACGGCCATGGATTTGTCGGCCGTGCGCGGCTCGCAGGGGGTCGTCGCTGTCTACACGGCGCAGGACATTCCTGGCACCAATGATTGCGGCCCCATCATCCATGACGATCCCATCCTGGCTGCGGAGCTGGTGCAATACGTGGGCCAGCCCATCTTCATCGTGGTGGCTGATACACACGACCATGCGCGCCGCGCCGCCCGCCTGGCGCAAGTGTCGTACGAGGAATTGCCTGCGATCATGACGCCGCAGGCAGCCAAGGCGGCACAGTCGTATGTGCTGCCGCCAATGCAGCTGACGCGCGGCAACTACCAGGCCGCGTTCGAGACGGCGCCGCATGTGGTTAAGGGCCAGCTGTACGTGGGCGGGCAGGAACAGTTTTACCTGGAAGGACAGATTTCCTACGCCATCCCGAAGGAAGCGCAGGGCATGCTGGTGCTGTGTTCGACCCAGCACCCGAGCGAGATGCAGCACGTGGTGGCGCATGCGCTGGGCGTGCATTCGCACAACATCACGGTTGAATGCCGGCGCATGGGCGGCGGTTTCGGCGGCAAGGAGTCGCAGTCGGCCCTGTGGGCGGCGGCCGCATCGATTGCGGCGGCCAAACTGAAGCGCCCCGTCAAATTGCGCGCTGACCGCGACGACGACATGCTGGTGACGGGCAAGCGCCATTGTTTTTATTATGAATACGAAGTGGGCTACGACGACGATGGCAAGATCCTTGCCGCCAAGGTCGACATGACCACGCGCGCCGGCTACTCGGCGGACTTGTCCGGCCCCGTCGCCACGCGCGCCGTCTGCCACTTCGACAACACCTATTATTTGTCCGACGTGGATATCCGCGCCGCCTGCGGCAAGACGAATACGCAGTCGAACACGGCTTTCCGGGGCTTCGGCGGACCGCAGGGCGCCATCGCCATCGAGTACGTGATCGATGAAATCGCTCGCCATTTACAACGCGATGCGCTCGATATTCGCCTGCTCAATTTCTATGGCCGCAATGATGGGGAAGGACGCAATGTCACGCCGTACGGCCAGAAAATCGTCGACAACGTGATCCATGAACTCGTCGCGGAACTGGAAGAGAGCAGCGATTACCGCGCGCGCCGCCGCGCCATCGACGCCTACAACGAGGCCAGCCCCATCCTGAAGAAGGGCCTGGCATTTACGCCCTTGAAATTCGGCATCGCCTTCAACGTCACGCATCTGAACCAGGCCGGCGCCCTCGTGCACGTGTATGTGGATGGCTCCGTGCTGGTCAACCATGGCGGCACAGAAATGGGGCAGGGCATCAATACCAAGGTCATGCAGGTGGTGGCGCACGAACTGGGACTGGACCTGGAATGTGTGCGCGCCACGGCCACCGACACCAGCAAGGTGGCAAACACGTCGGCCACGGCGGCATCTACCGGCGCTGACCTGAACGGCAAGGCGGCGCAGGATGCGGCGCGTCAGATCCGTGAACGCCTGGCTGATTACGCTGTCAAACTGTATGGCGGCGACGCTGGCACTGTGCGTTTCTTCGACAACCATATCCACGTGAATGGTCATGCCGTGGCGTTTGCCGAACTGGTGCAGAAGGCGTATCTGGCGCGGGTGCAACTGTGGTCGGACGGTTTTTATGCCACACCGGGCCTGTCGTGGGATGCCAAGATGATGACGGGCCATCCGTTTTCCTACTATGCATATGGCGCGGCCGTGGCTGAAGTGGTGGTCGATACCCTGACAGGGGAATGGAAACTGCTGCGCGCGGACGCCTTGTACGATGCGGGCCAGTCATTGAATCCCGCGATTGATCTGGGTCAGGTGGAAGGCGCATTTATCCAGGGCATGGGTTGGCTGACAACGGAGCAGCTGTGGTGGAATGCGGCGGGCAAGCTGATGACGCACGCGCCATCGACATACAAGATTCCTGGCATTTCAGATTGCCCGGAAGATTTTCGCGTCAAGCTGTTCCAGAACCGCAACGTGGAAGACAGCATCCACCGTTCCAAAGCCGTTGGCGAGCCGCCGCTGCTGTTGCCGTTTTCCGTGTTCTTTGCCATCCGCGACGCCATTTCCAGCGTGGGCCATCACGCCGTGCAACCACCGCTGAATGCCCCCGCCACCAGCGAGGAAATCCTCAAGGCGGTCATGGCCGTGCAAGCGGCCGGCGTGGCCGCTTAAGGAGCTGATGATGAGCGACTGGCTGACAGCAATCGAGAATGACACGCAGGCGTCCGTGCTGGTGACGGTGGCCCTGGTGGAAGGTTCCGGACCGCGTGAAGCGGGCGCGAAGATGCGCGTCACCCTCGATGGTCAAATGGACACCATCGGCGGCGGGCACCTGGAATTGCGCGCCGTGGAAATCGCCAAGAGCATGCTGGCCACGGGCGACACGCATGCGCGGATCGAGCGTTTTGCGCTCGGCCCCAGCCTCGGGCAATGCTGCGGCGGCGTCGTCCACCTGGCTTTTGAATATGTCGATGCTGGCCTGCAAGCATTGCTGGCCGCCTTGCGCGAGCGCCGCCAGCACGATAGTTGGCGTCTGGCGGCACTCGATGGTGAGAGCGCGTCGGCCCTGTTCGATGCGGCCGGTAGCTTGATCGCCGGCATGCCGGGCCAGGCGCCCGACACGTTTTCACGTGAACGCGCAACCCATGTCGCGCAGGGGAGTGAAGGGCGGCGCTGGCTGGTCGACCCGTGCCTGGCGCCGCGCGCCCATTTGACGCTGTTTGGCGCCGGTCACGTGGGCGCCGCCATCGTGCGTGCGCTGGCCCACTTGCCCTGCACTATCACCTGGGTCGATGAACGCGAAGACATGTTTTCCGCCGCATTGCCTCCGGGATTGCCAGATAACGTGCGCATTGCCGCCACCGACACGCCCGAGGAATTTGTCGCCATGGCGCCGCCCGGTGGCAGTTTTCTCGTCATGACGCACAGCCATGCGCTCGATCAACGCTTGACGCAAGCCATCATGGAGCGCGAGGATGCGGGCTGGTTCGGCTTGATCGGTTCGCACACGAAACGCAAGCAGTTCGAGCACCGCCTGCAGGCGCGCGGCGTGCCGGACGAGCGCATTGCCGCCATGGTGTGCCCGATCGGCATGCCCGGCATCCGCAACAAGGCGCCGGCCGTGATCGCCGCTTCCGTTGCCTGTCAATTACTCATGGTGTGGGAGGAAGCCGCCAGCGCGGCCCTGGCCGCACCGCTGCGGCTGGCCTCTGCCAGCGCGCCACCGCGCCGCCAACCACGCGTCGCCACTCACCCGTTATAGAAAGAAGTCATGCCGATTGTTCCTGCCACATTGCAAGCTTACCGTGCCAGCTTGCTGCACTTCCACGCCGATCCCGCTTTCACCGAAGAGGCGCACGCCTGGCATGCGGATGGCTTGCTGATCGTGGCCGAAGGCAAGATCGTGGCGGCTGGCGATTACTCTGCACTGCAGGCGACTTTGCCGCCCGGCACCGAGATCGTCGATTATCGCGGCAAGCTGATCGTGCCTGGCTTCATCGATACGCATCTGCATTTCCCGCAGACGGAAATGATCGCCTCGCCGGCCCCCGGTTTGCTGCCGTGGCTGGAAACGTACACGTTTCCCACCGAGCGCGCATTTGAAGATCCTGTGCATGCGCGCAATGTCGCCGAGTTTTTCCTTGATGAACTGCTGCGCTGCGGCACCACCACGGCCATGGTATATGGCAGCGTGCATCCGCAATCGGTGGATGCCTTCTTTGGCGCCAGCGAGGCGCGCGGCTTGCGCATGGTGGCGGGCAAGGTCATGATGGACCGCAATTGCCCCGAGTTCCTGCGCGACACGGCCGAGTCCGGCGCGCGCGAAAGCGAAGAGCTGATCCGGCGTTGGCACAAGCATGGCCGCTCGCTGTATGCGATCACGCCCCGTTTCGTGCCGACGTCCACGAATGAACAGATGCAACTGGCGGGCGAGCTGGCGCGCGCGTACCCGGATACCTATTTGCAAACCCACGTGTCGGAAAACGAGGATGAGTGCCGCTGGGTGCGTGAACTGCACCCACAGGCGCGCAGCTACCTCGATGTGTACGACCAGTACGGCATGCTGCGCCCGCGTGCCATGTTCGGTCACTGCATCTGGCTCGATGAGCGCGACCGCGCGCGCATGGCCGAGACGTCCTCGGCGGCCGCCATTTGTCCCACCTCCAACTTGTTCCTCGGCAGCGGCCTGTTCGATTTCGAGCGAGCCGATGCGGCGAAAGTGCTGCTGTCGCTGGCCACCGATGTGGGCGGCGGCACCTCGTTCTCGATGTTGCAAACCATGAACGAAGCCTATAAAGTAGCACGCTTGAAAGGCAGCTATCTGCCCGCCTTGCGCATGTTTTACCTGGCGACCCTGGGTGCTGCACGGGCCATGCAACTGGAAGGTACCCTGGGCAATTTCACGGCAGGCACGGAAGCGGACTTCATCGTGCTCGACAAGCAATCGACGCCGCTGCTGGCGCGTCGCACGGCTGGCTGTCAAAGCCTGGAGGAATTGCTGTTTGCCTTTGCGCTGCTGGGCGACGACCGCGCCGTGGCCGCCACCTATTCAGGCGGACAATGCGTGCATGTGCGGGGGCAGGGCTGACCTACCCGTTGTTCCATACGAATTATCCTGAGCGAGAACGCGAATGCACATAAAACTCACTGGCCTGGCGCTTGGCGCCGCGCTGGCATTGACCGGAACGGCGCAGGCCGCTCCGTCTTCCAATGAAGCGGCCACCGCGCGCCATTTTGCCGCCCTGGTGTCGGGCGCGCAGCCGAAGACAGCCGAGCTGAGCCTGTTCTTTTCCATGATGCCAAAGGGCGGTGATTTGCATCACCATTACTCGGGCGCCATTTATGCCGAGCAATTCCTCGACTGGGTCGACAAGGAAAACTATTGCGTCAACAAGACGACGTATCGCATCGAAAGCAACAAGGACGTCGTGGCGGCCGAGCGCGCCAAACCGGCCGCGCAGCGTGGCTGCCTGTCGTCCACGGAAGTGTTTGCCGATGCGGGTCTGTATGCGCAATTGCTGCAGCGCTGGTCGACCAAGGATTTCTACAACCATGGTGCCATCCAGACTCCACCGGACCGTACCTTTTTTGATACGTTTGGCTACTTCGGCCCCGTGGCATCGAGCAATACGGCCGACGGCTTGAAAACCCTGAAGCAGCGCGCCATCGCGGAAAACCTCAGCTACATCGAGACGATTTTCGAACTGTCGCCATTCGTGCAAAATGCGCAGTTCGACCAGCAAGTGCTGGCGCCGGGCTTGCCGCCGGCAGCCCTGCAAGCCGTGCTGGCCAACTGGACAGGCAGCCTGGAGCAGGACGCCAGCTTCCAGAAAAGCATCACCGCCTACAACGACAACGTGAACGCCAGCAGCGCCGGCATCGATGACGCCAATTTCACCATGCGTTACCAGGCGTACGTGCTGCGTTTCCTGTCGCCATCGCAAGTTTTTTCCTCGATGGTGGCCGCCTTCAAGGCAGCGAGCCTGAATCCGCTGCTGGTGGGCGTGAACATCGTGGGCCAGGAAAGCGTGAACGTGTCCATGCGCGACTACAGCCTGCACATGGAAATGTTCAAATTCCTCAAGGCGAAATATCCAAACGTCAAAATTGCCCTGCATGCGGGCGAGCTGGCGCTGGGCATGGTGCCGCCGGAAGGCATGACGTTCCATATCGCCGAAGCCGTCGATGTGGCCGGCGCGGACCGTATCGGCCATGGCATGGATATCGCGTACGAGCACAATGCGCTGGCCACCATGCAAAAGATGCGCGAGCGCGGCATTCCCGTGGAAGTGAACCTGACCAGCAACGATTACATTCTCGGCATCAAGGGCCAGGCCCATCCGATCACCCTGTACCGCAAATATGGCGTGCCCTTCGTGATCTCCACCGATGACGCGGGCGTGTCGCGCAATACCCTGTCGAATGAGTACGTGCTGTTTGCCAGCCAGTACAAGACCGATTATGCGGAAATCAAAAAGCTGTCGTATAACAGCCTGCGTTATTCATTTTTGGCGCAAGCGGACAAGCAACGTTTGCTGAAAGCACTCGATGCCCGTTTCAGCCGTTTTGAAGCCTTGATCGCAAATAGTGATCGCAAAGCAACTGTTGTAAAGCCGTAAAAGTATTTCACCTCTCCTGCCTGCCACGCGACCGCAACTTGCGGTCGCGTAAGCTTCTGATCTTCATAGTTACAAAACCCTCCTTTTATCGTTTTTGTTGTGCCTTTACGACAAAAAATGATGCGCTGGTAGTGCTTTCTTGCAATTATTTTCTGAAACAATTTCCAAATGTTGCCGCTCATCTATAATTTCGCCCCGATGAGGTGAGCTTGCTCGGTTGATACAAAAAATGCGGCTTCCAGCGGTGATTTATACTTTTAATATATAAATCATTAAAAAAAAACGTATTTGTCAGCCTACAGACCTTAATGCATAGTTGGACGGCGAAGAGTTGAATAAGTCATTTTTGCTATCGCTTTTGTGACAATTCAGGATGTCTAGCGGCTCCTGTCACATTGCGGTCATATCCGTGTAACGGATTTGAAATATTCGATCTTTATACTGCCGTGTCTAGTTGGATAGTTTCCGTGTTTCACCACAATATAAGCAAGTCAAAATCTTGTAAGTTACAACACACTCTAGGGGGTTCAAATGCAGTTCATTCAACAACCAAAATTGCGACTAAGTATGATCGCAGTGGCATGCCAATTGGCTTGCTTCAGCATCTCTACTGCGCATGCGCAAACCGCTGACGAAGCCACAAAAGTCGTCATTACCGCTAAAAAAACCGGTATGGGCCTGATGGTGACGGAAGATGCGCCAAAAGCACGCAGCACGATTACGGCAGAAGAACTGGAAAAGCAGCGTCCAACGGGCAATGCGTTTGAAGCGTTGGAGATGTTGCCATCGGTCAATAGCTATAACTATGACTCTACAGGCCTGTTCGGTGGTGGTTTGACATTACGCGGATTCAACAGCGACCAGATCGGCGCCACGATTAATGGCGTGCCGGTGAATGACTCCGGTAGTTTTTCGGTCTACCCGCAAGAATACGTTGACCAGGAAAATACCTGCTCCGAGTTTGTTACACAGGGTTCGACCGATGTCGACTCCCCACAAGTGGGTGCCACTGGTGGTAATTTCGGTATCAATACCTGCAATCCGGAAGACAAGCAGCGAGTGCGCGTCATGCAAACCCTAGGTCAGCTTAACCTGAGCAAAACCTTTTTGCGCGTTGATAGCGGTCTGTTGTCGGACAAACGATCTAAATTCTTCCTGTCGGCTTCGCATGCGCAAGCCGATAAATGGAAGGGCAAGGGTGGTGCCAAGCGAGACCATATCGATGCTGGTTTTAACTATGACTGGGATCGCTTTAATTACATCCACGCCACCTTGCTGTACAACGAGGCTGTGAACAATAATATCAACAGCATCAGCCTGTCCGATATTAACAAGAACGGTTACTACTATGATTTCTCGACTAAATTCCCCGGTCACCTGACGCCAGTTAAGGGTACTGTTCAGGACGAGTCGAAAATTGCCCCTTCACCTCAGTACTACAAGTTGGCAACCAATCCGTTTAAAAATGCCGTACTGTCAGCTACGGCAAAGTTCCGCCTGGGTGAAAATACCGACCTGAAAATTTTGCCTTATTTCTGGTATGGCTATGGTAGCGGAGGAGTACAACAACGTGCGATGACGGAATCGAAAGGTTTTCTGGACTCCAAGTCAGGCAAGCTGACAGGCGCGGTTGACTTGAACGGTGACGGCGACACGCTCGACACCGTCATCATGGCCAACAGTAGTTTTACACGCACCACGCGCCCTGGCGTCACGTCGTCCCTGACGCACACCATCGGTGATCACCAGATTCTTGGTGGTTTCTGGTGGGAACGTGCAGACCATGGTCAAACTGGCCCTATGGTTCCAGTAAATAATGATGGTAGCCCTGTTGACTACTATCTGCAAAAAGATCAAGTTACACGTGCTGATGGCTCGACCTTCCAATCGCGAAACTGGAAGACGATCTCTACTGCCTATCAATTTTTCCTGCAAGATACCATCAATTTGATGGATGATCGCCTGATTCTGAATGTGGGCGTGCGTACACCATTCGTTGATCGTGATTTCACGAACTATGCCAATGAAGGGACGAATTCCGGTGTTACATATAATATCAAGCGCAAATACAAGGATATATTGCCGCAGTTGGGCGCACGTTTCCGCGTAACTGCCGACGATCAGTTGTATGCAAGTATTGCCAAGAACATGAAAGCGCCTCCTAACTTTGTGTTCGCAACAACCGGTTCAAACGTGACTTTTGTCAACGGTGTGGCGACCTTGACTAGTGATGTAAAAGCGGAAACGTCGTGGAATATTGATATTGGTTACCGCCACCAAGACAAGAATTTCATTGGTACCTTTAATGTATATTCAGTCGATTTCCGTGATCGCCAAGCAACTGCTTACGACCCGCTTACGGCTGTCAGCACCTTGACGAACGTTGGTAACGTGAAAAACCGCGGTTTCGAAGTAGAGCTGGGCAACACGCCTATCAACGGTTGGGCGTTCTACGGTTCGTTTGGCTATGCAAAAAGCGAAATAAAGAATGACTTGCGTGCCAGCGCCACTTCAACCCTGCCAACCAAGGGCAACGAGTATCCTCTGACACCTAAGCTGAAAGCTGGCTTGAGCGCCGAGTATCAACTAGGTGCCTTCTATGCCCGCGTGAAAGCCAAGGCTACCGGTAAGCAACAAGCTACTTTGAACAATGATGAAACCGTACCTGGTTACACCGTCATGGGCTTCGATGCAGGTTATACCTTCGCCAACATGGGCTGGTTGAAGCGTCCGAAAATCACGTTGAACATCAGCAATCTGACCGACAAGCAGTATCGTAATCCTTCGTCGCAAAACGTGACCAATGCGACTGCAGTGAATGGTACATCCGCCAAAACCGTGTATTACTATTTGGGTGCACCACGTTTCTCATCGGTGACGTTCTCGGGCGATTTCTGATAGAAATGGCTTGGTCTGCAGCAACATCAACAGTGGTGCTGTGGACGCCCTGAGCAGTATTACTTAACAGGCCTTCGGGCCTGTTTTTACTTGTTAGTATTGTCATGTCTTCAAGCACTTATCTGCATGGCAGCATTCCTGAAAGCGGCACGTATGAGAACTTTTTCTAACCGCCCTTTAACCTCTATGCTGGTGCTATGTATGTCCGGAATTATTTCCGGATGTACCATCGTTGCACCCACCCCTATCGCCATCAACCTGGTCGCCCTGAACGACTTCCACGGCAATCTCGATCGCAGCAAATTTACCTACACGAGTGTCACCGATGCCGAGCGCAAGACGGTGCAGGCGGGCGGCATCGATACCTTGTCCGGCGCATTGAAGACTTGGCGGCGCGAAGATGCGCAGCTGATTTTTGTCGGCAATGGCGACCTGGTCGGTGCCAGCCCCGCCATGTCGGCGCTGTGGGCCGATGAACCGAGCATCGTGGCCATGAATATGCTGGGCATGAAAGCCAGTTCCGTCGGCAACCATGAATTTGACCAGGGCAAGGCGGAATTGCTGCGCCAGCAGCGCGGCGGTTGCGACTCTTCGCGCGCCGACAAGGCGTGCAAGTTCACGCCCGACTTCAAGGGTGCCAGCTACACCTATATGGCGGCCAATGTCATCGACACGCAAACGGGCAAGTCCCTGCTGCCCGCCTACCGCATCGAAGAGGCGCATGGCGTCAAGGTGGGCCTGATCGGCGCCGTGCTGAAAGATACGCCATCCGTGGTGACGGCCGCCGGCATTGCCGGCCTGCAGTTTGGCGATGAAGCTGACGCCATCAACGCCACCTTGCCGCAGTTGCGCGCGCAAGGCGTGGGTGTGTTCGTCGTGCTGCTGCACCAGGGCGGCGAGACGAAGGAAGCCGTCGACCAGCCCGATTGCAGCCACCTGAAGGGCGAAGTGGTCGACGTGGTGAAACGCCTCGACCCGGCCATTCAACTGGTCATCAGCGGCCATTCGCACCAGGGTTATCTGTGCCGTGTCGATGGCCGCCTCGTGACGCAGGCACAGATGGGCGGGCACATGCTGACGCGCATCAAGCTCAAGGTCGATCCCGTCAAGAATGCAGTGATCGATGCCAGCGCGCACAACGTCGTCATGTTGCCAGGCGTGTATGAGCCGGACCCGGCCGTGGCTGCCTACCTGGAATCGGTCAAGCAGCGCAGTGCGGCCGAATTGTCGCGTCCCGTGGCCGCCATCGCCGTGCCGAACGTGGGCCGCAGTACCAAGGGCAGTGGCGCTTCCGCGCTGGGCGACCTGGTGGCTGACAGCACCCTGTTCGGCGCGCGCGCTGCTGGTGCGCAAATCGGCCTGATGAACAATGGCGGCATCCGCAAGGATCTGGAAGCGGGCGCCGACCTGATGACGAACGTGGGCCAGAACCAGGCCGTGGTACCGTTCGGCAATACCCTGATCGTCGTGAGTCTTTCTGGCGCGCAAATTCGTACCTTGCTTGAGCAGCAGTGGCCGGGTGCCGAAGCTGAGGAGAATAATCTGCTGCAGATATCGGACGGCTTCAGCTACCGCTGGGACAGCACGCGGCCGCAGGGCCAGCGTGTGCTGCCGGGCAGCATCATGCTCAATGGCATTGCTCTTGAAGACAATCAACAATACCGTATCGCCGCCAACAGTTTCCTCGCTGGCGGCGGCGACCGCTTTACCGTGCTGGCGGCCGGCACGCGCCGTCTCGACACGGGCGTGCGCGACATCGACGCCTTCAGCGATTACCTGATCGCCCGCGCGCGCGCCGGCAAGCCGGCCGGCAGCGCCACGGCGGCAGGGCGCATCGTGCGCGTCAAATAATTATTTCAAGGAAGAACCATGCGTCGTTTATCTGTTTCCCTGCTCGTCACTACCCTGTTTGCGGGCACGGCCCACGCCGATTTCACCATTCCCGGCTTTGAGCTGGTGCACACTTCGCCCGTGGAAACGAGCTTGACCAATCCCGACCTGCGCGAGCCCGTCGCCGTGTGGAGCGAACTGTTCGATTCGGCAAAAAAAGAGATCGTCATCGCCCAGTTCTATGCCGTCAGCAAACCGGGCACGGCTTTTGAAAAGGTGCTGGCCAGCCTGACGGCCGCCGGCCAGCGCGGCGTGAAGATCCGCTTCCTGCTGGACCAGAAGGGCGTGGGCCTGTCGGAAGCGGCGACCATCGCCCGGATCAAGGCGATTCCGCACCTGGACTTGCGCCTCATCGATTTCAATAAAATCACGGGCAATGGCATCGTGCACGCGAAATACCTGGCCGTCGATGGTGAGGTCGCGTACATCGGCAGCCAGAATTTTGACTGGCGCTCGTTCGAGCACATCCATGAGACGGGCTTGAGAATCACGGAGCCCGCCATGGTCAGCCAGGTGCAAGCCATCTTCGAACAGGATTGGCAAGCGCAGGCATTGACGTCGCAAGGCAGCCGCGCCACGGTGCTCAACAGCAAGGTGGTGCCCGCCAATTACGCGCAAAACGCGTTCCTGCTGGCCAGCCCGAATGCGTATAACCCGGCCGGCGTGGGCGACTCGGAAACGGGCTTGCCCGCCTTGCTGGCGGAAGCGAAAAGCGAAGTGCGCATCCAGCTGCTCGACTACGCGCCGCTGTCCTACGGTCCGAACCGCACGCGGCCGTACTACGCCGTGATCGACAACGCCGTGCGTGCGGCCGCCCAGCGTGGCGTGAAAATCAAGCTGATGGTGTCGAGCTGGAACACGGAAGCGCCGGCCATCGCCTACCTGAAGAGTTTGGCCCTGGTGCCGAACGTGGAAATCCGCATCGTGACGATTCCCACGGCCTCGACGGGTTTCATTCCCTTCGCGCGCGTGATCCACAGCAAGACCATGAGCATCGATGGCAAGCTGGCCTGGGTTGGCACGAGCAACTGGGCGGGCGGTTATTTTGACTTGTCGCGCAACCTGGAAGTGGTGCTGCGCAACGACGCCATGGCGCAACGCATCGCCGCGCTGCATGAGCAGACGTGGAGCTCGGCGTATGCGCAGCCGATCGACATCAACAAGCAGTATCCGAAGCCGGCCAAGGCTGCGCCGCAAGGCAAGGAGTAATGGTGAACATGAAAAAACTGCTGACCGTGCTGGCGCTGGGCGCCGCTTTTGCTTCCGGCAACGTGCTGGCCTGGGGCAACGACGGCCACCGCGCCGTGGGTGCCATCGCCGATCAATTGCTCAAAGGTAGCGTGGCGCAGGCCCAGTTGGCCAAGTTGCTGTTGCCCGGCGAAAGCCTGGAAAAGATCGCCAACTGGCCCGATTGCGTGAAGGGCACGTATTGCGGCCCGCAATCGCCGGAAATGCTGACCTATGTGGCGGCGAACCCGAAACACGGCGAATACCACTACACGAACGTGCCGTTCCAGAATGCGCACTACCACGACCATGGCGTGGGCACGGCCGACGACGATATCGTGCAAACCTTGAAACAGGCGATCCTGGTGCTGCAGGGCAAGGCTGATGCGGCCAGCAATCCGCACGGCTTCAGCCAGCGCGAAGCACTGATTCTGATTACACACCTGGTTGGCGATATCCACCAGCCTTTGCATGTGGGCAATGCGTTTCTCGGCAAGGATGGCCAGTTTTTCGTGCCCGCCACGCAGGCGCAGATCGATGACATCGCCATTTTCAATGCACGCGGTGGCAATGACTTGCTGCTCGACGATGCGAAGATGACGGCCTTGTCCGACGCCGTGATTCCCGCGCCGCTGCCGGCGGAAGAGGGGATAACAAAAGCTCCCGCCTATCCTAAATCGGCCACCAAGCCCCTGCATTCGTACTGGGATACGACCGTGGTCGACTACGCCATGCGCCGCCTGAGCACGCGCACGCCGCAGCAGTTTGCGCGTACCGTGATCGCCAGCGCACCGGTGGTGAGCACCAATAGCGGCGACCCTGTCACCTGGCCGTATCAGTGGGCCGATGCCGCGCTGGCGGCGTCCAAGATTGCGTTTACGGACGTGGCGGCCGGCCCGGCGACGCAGCAGACCAGTCGCAAGGGCGATGTCTATAACGTGTGGAGCTTGACGGTGCCGGACAATTATCCCGTGCCCAGCTCGGCGCTGGCGAAGCAGCAACTGATCGAGGGCGGCTATCATCTGGCCGCCGTGCTGCAGGCGATCTGGCCACAGTAAGATGTTATTTGAAAGCGGCCTGCGGGCCGCTTTTTTCATGCCAGGGTGATGTTGATTCCCATCTCGCGGTAGGGCGCGAGCAGGGCGTCGTCCACGTCGCGGTGCACGATGATGTCGTTGACCTGGCTCAAAGGCGCGATTTGGAATGGCGAGGCCGTATTGAACTTTTCCGGCGAGGCCAGCACGATGGTGCGGCTTGACGCATCGCTCAGCGCGCGTTTCACGCACGCTTCTTCGTAATCACCCGTGGTGATGCCCGCTTGCGGATGCAGGCTGGCCACGCCCATGAAATACAGGTCGGCGCGGATGCGGCCGATGGCTTCCACGGTGGCCGCGCCGACACCCACGATCGAGTGCTTGTACAGGCGCCCGCCCAGCATCAGCACCTCGATCGATCGGTGATTCACCAGCTCGACGGCAATCGACGGACTGTGCGTGACAATGGTGGCGCGCAAGTCGGGCGGCAGCTGGCACGCCAGTTGCACGGCGGTCGTGCCGCCATCGAGAAACACCACTTGCCCCGTTTGTATCATGGCGCCCGCCGCGCGGCCGATGGCGGGCTTGGCTTCGGGCGAAATCTGTTCGCGACCCGCAAACGGCGCCAGCGCGGGCGAGCGCGGCAGCAAGGGCAGGGCGCCGCCATGCACGCGCTCCAATAATCCCTCTTTTGCCAGCTCGCGCAAGTCACGCCGTATCGTGTCTTCCGACAAGCCCAGGGCGTCGCTGACGGCCTTGGCGACGAGTTGCCCTTCGCGCTGGAGCAAGTCCAGCAGGTATTGTTTGCGTTGATGTGTCAGCATGGTTTTTCTTGTATTTTCTTGATATTGCACGAGTTTGCATGATAAAGTCGGCGAAGGCAAGGTCATGCAAGCACAAGGAGACACGATGCGCGAAGAAAATGCTGAGCAACGACGGGTACGCATACAGGGCGTGGTAACCCTGTCGCACGACTGGTATCTATTGCAAAAGACCACGTTCGATTACCTGCGCCACGACGGTGAATGGCAGACGCAGACGCGGGAAACCTACGACCGCGGCGATGGCGCCACCATCCTGCTCTACAACAAAATCCAACGGACGGTGATCCTGATCCGCCAGTTCCGCTTTCCCACGTATCGCGAGGGCCACGATGGTTTCCTCATCGAAGCAGCGGCCGGCTTGCTGGAAGAGGCCAGTGCGGAACAGCGCATCCGCGCCGAGGTGGAAGAGGAAACCGGTTACCGGGTGGGGCAGGTGCACAAGGTCTTCGAAGCCTTCATGAGTCCCGGCTCCGTGACGGAGCGCCTGCATTTCTTTGTCGCCGAGTACGATCCCGCCAGCCGTATCGGCGACGGCGGCGGCCTGGCGCATGAGGGCGAAGATATCGAAGTGCTGGAACTGCCCCTGGCGCAAGCGCTGCAGATGGTGGCCGATGGCCGCATCTGCGATGGCAAAACCATCATGCTGCTGCAGCATGCGCAGCTGCACTTGATGCCGCGCAAACTTGGCATGCAGATACTGGTTGCCGGTCCCTACCGCTCCGGTACGGGCGACGATCCCGCACTGATGGCGGCGAATGTGGCGGCCATGCAAGCCGTTTGCCTGCCCCTGTATGCCAAGGGACACATGCCCGTGCTCGGTGAATGGCTGGCCCTGCCCATGCTGGCGCTGGCTGGTTCCGCCCGGGTGGGTGACGCCGTGTACGAGGAACTATTTCACGTGCATGCGACGCGTTTATTGAGCCACTGCGATGCCGTGCTGAGGATAGGCGGTGCTTCTGGTGGGGCCGACCAGATGGTGGAGGTGGCGCGGGGCCTAGGTTTACCCGTATTTTTCTCGCTGGACGAGATTGCCCAGGCGTAAAAAAAGCGAAGCCCGGGGGCTTCGCTTTTGTCTTGCGCTCGTTGAAATTTAACGCGATTTGACGAACGGGATACCGATCGCTTTCGGCGCGATGGATTTCGCCATCAAGCCCGCCAGCACGATCACGGTGACCACGTACGGTACCATCTGGATCAGCGAGCCGGGGATGCGGCCCACGACGGGCAAGTCCACGCCTTCAATCTGGATCTGGATGGCGGCGAAGAAGCCGAACATCAGACAGCCAAGGAAAGTGTAGATGGGGCGCCAGTTGCCGAACACCATGGCCGTCAGGGCCAGGTAGCCGGCGCCGGCCGACATGTCGCGCAGGAAGAAGCCGCTTTGCACGATGGCCAGATAGGCGCCCGAGAACGAGCACAGGATGCCGGCCACCAGCATGGCCAGGTAGCGCGTCGCTTCCACGCTCACGCCGGCCGAGTCGGCCGCATGCGGGTTTTCGCCGCAGGCGCGCAGGCGCAGGCCGAAGCGCGTGTGGTACAGCAGCCAGTGCACGAGCGGGATCAGCAGGAACGCCACATACACGAGGATGGAATGGCCGCCGATCAGGTGGGCATACACCCAGCCGATGAACGGGATGTGCTCCACGTATTGCGTGCCCGGCAAGACGACGTCGAACAGCCGTGCCGAACCGAGGTCGGGTGTGCGACCGCCTTGCTGGAAGAAAAATTGCGCCAGAACAAAGGTCAGTCCGCTCATGGCGATGTTGATCGCCATGCCGGCCACCAGCTGATTACCCTTTTGCGTGATGCTGACATACGCTTGCAGCAGGGCCAGGGCGACGCACACGAGCATGCCGGCAGCCATGCCGTAATACGGGTTTTGCGTCGTGTAGGCCACGGCGGCGGAAGCGAAGGCGCTGGCCAGGATCTTGCCTTCCAGGCCGATGTCGATCATGCCGCTGCGTTCGGCGAACAGGCCGGCCATGGCGGCAAAGATCAGGACGGGCGCATTGCGCACGGTCGATACCAGGATGCTGGCGAAATGAAAGTCGTCGAGTGTCATGGTGTTAGCCTTTGGTGCGCTTGAGCAGGGCGGAAATGGCCGGTGCGTAGAAGTTTTCCATGGCGCCGCAGAACAGGATGATCAAGCCCTGGATGAAAATGAAGGTTTCCGTCGGAATATTCGGTTTTTCCAGCGACAAATCAAAACCGCCCTGTATCAGCGCGCCGAACAGCACGGCCGAGAGGAAGATGCCGACCGGATGCTGGCGGCCCATCAGGGCGATGGCGATGCCGATGAAGCCGGCGCCGCCCACAAAATTGAGCGACAGATAATGCGTCGAGCCCATGATGGAATTGACGGAACCGAGGCCAGCCAGCGCGCCGGAAATGAGCATGACGATGATGATCATCTTGCTGATCGACACGCCTGCATAGTGGGCCGCGTGCTTGTTCAGGCCCGTGGCGCGCAGCTTGAAGCCCCACGAGGAGCGCCAGACCATCACGCCATAGATGACCAGCGCGGCGATCGCCAGGATAAAGCTGATGTTCAGCGGCGTGTCGCCCAAGGATGGGAACCAGGTGGAGAGGCGCGGCATTTCGCCGCTTTCCGCAAACACGCGGCTGGCCGTGTTTTGCTCGCCCGGCGGAATCAGATATTTCACGATAATGAAATTCATCAGGCTGGCGGCGATGAAGTTGAACATGATGGTGGTGACCACAATGTGGCTGCCGCGTTTGGCTTGCAGATAGCCGGGCAAGAAGCCCCATAGCGCGCCGAACAGGGCCGCACCGAGCATGGCGGCCGGAATCAACAGCCAGGCGGGCAGGGTCTGGTCGAAGGCCAGCATGGCCACCGTCAAGCCCAGGCCGCCGATATACATCTGGCCTTCGGAACCGATATTGAACAGGCCGGCCTGCATCGCCACGGAGACCGACAGGCCCGTGAAAATGAAGGTGCTGGCGTAGAACAGCGTGTAGCTCAAGCCTTCCGGATTGAGGAGGGCGCTATTGACGAGGATACCCAGCGATTCGGCCGGATCTTCGCCCAGCATATAAATGACCAGGGCCGCGACCAGCAAGGCCGACAGCAGGTTTAACATGGGCATGACAAAGGCTGTCGCCCAGCGTGGCAAGTCGTTATTCATGATTTATGCATTCCCCCCATCAACAGACCGATGCGGGTGGTATCGAATTCTTCAATTTTCAGTTCGCCGGTGATGCGTCCGCCGCACATGACCAGAATGCGGTCGGCCAGCGCCCGTACTTCTTCCAGTTCGACGGACACCAGCAGGATCGCCACGCCCGCGTCGCGCAGGGCCAGCAATTGCGTATGGATGCTTTCAATGGTGCCGATGTCGACGCCGCGCGTGGGCTGGCCCACCAGCATCAGTTTCGGCTTGGCCAGCACTTCGCGCGCGATCACCACCTTTTGCTGGTTACCGCCTGACAATAATCCGATGCGCAGATCCGGGTTGGCCGGGCGCACATCGAAGGTTTTCAGCAGTTCCGCGCAGCGGGCGCCGATGGCCTTGAAGTTGAACAAGCCCCAGCGGTTTTTCAGGTGATCCTGGTAACCGAGGATGGTGTTTTGCATGACGGAGAAATTCTTTACCACGCCATCGCGCAAGCGGTCTTCCGGAATGTGGGCAATGCCCAGTTCGCGGAAGGCCAGCGGCAAGCCGTCGGCGTCAGTGCGCTTGGCAAACGGCAAGTCCTTGTCGAGGAAGCGCAGCTTGCCGGACGTCGGCAAGCGCATGCCCGACAAAATTTCCAGCAGTTCGCTCTGGCCATTGCCGGAAACACCCGCGATGGCGACGATTTCGCCGGCGCGCAAGTTGAAGCCGATGTCGGCCAGCAGCTTGACCTGTTGCGCGTCGGCCAGTTGCAGATCAGCCACTTCCAGCACCGTGGCGCCCGGATTGTACGGTGCACGGGGCAGATGGCTCTGGATGGGGCGGCCCACCATCATGTTGGCCAGTTCCTCTTTCGAGGTAGTCGCCGTGGCAACTGCGCCCACCACCGTGCCGCCGCGCATGACGGTGACGTTGTCGGTGATTTCCAGGATTTCTTGCAGCTTGTGCGTGATCAGGATGATGGTCTTGCCTTGCTCCTTGAACAGGCGCAGGATTTCAAACAGCGACGCCGTTTCCTGGGCCGTCAGCACGGCCGTCGGCTCGTCGAGGATCAGGATGTTGGCGCTGCGGTAAATCTGCTTGAGGATTTCCACGCGCTGCTGCGCCCCGACGGAGAGGTCTTCGATCTTCGCCAGCGGGTCGACGTCGAGGCGGTAGCGCGCGCAAATCTCGCGCAGCTTGACTTCCGCTTCGGCACGGTGGCTGGCCAGGCGAAAACCGCCTTCCGTGCCCAGCATGATATTGTCGAGGACGGTGAAATTCTCGACCAGCATGAAATGCTGGTGCACCATGCCGATGCCGAGATTGATCGCTTCCTGGCTGTTGCGGATAGGCTGTACTTTCCCGTCGAGCAAGATTTCTCCGCCGTCGGCACGGTAATACCCGTACAGGATACTCATCAAGGTCGATTTGCCGGCGCCATTTTCCCCCACCAGGCCATGGATACTGCCCTTGGCGATGGAGAAGCTGACGTCGGCGTTCGCCTTCACATGTCCAAACTGCTTGGAAATGCTGCGAAATTCTACTGCTGGCTGCATAGGTTCATAACTGGATAGTTTCATGGAAACGCGCCGCGCGGAGACAGGCCCCGGCGGCGCGCTAGAAGATACGGAGAAAAATTAAACCGGGCAGCTGCTGCCGACGCGGTAATCGATCACTTTGATCTTGCCATCGATAATGTCCTTACGCGCACCCAACACGCGCTTTTCGATTTCCGGCGTAATCAGCTTGCGGTTATTGGCGTCGAGCGCCCAATCCACGCCGCCTTCTTTCAAGCCTTTATAGCTGACGCCGCCCTTCCAGGTGCCGTTCTTGACTTGCATGAAACTGTCATACACGGTGTTGTCGACGCGCTTGACCATCGAAGTGAGGATGCTGCCCGGGTACAAACCATTCTGGTTCGAATCGACGCCGATGGCCAGCTTGCCTTTTTCCTTGGCCATTTGCAGCGTACCCATGCCGCTGCCGCCGGCGACGGCGAAGACGACATCGACGCCGCGCTCGAATTGCGAGCGGGCCAGTTCGCCACCCTTGGCCGGGTCATTCCAGGCGCCGGAGGTGGTGCCGACCATGTTTTGCGTGATTTCCGCTTTCGGATTGATGGCCTTGACGCCTTGCGCGTAGCCGCAGGCGAAGTTGCGGATCAGGGGGATATCGATGCCGCCGATGAAGCCGACCTTCTTGCTCTTGCTGGCCATGGCTGCCGCCACGCCCACCAGGTAGGAGCCTTCTTCTTCCTTGAAGACGACGGAATTGACGTTGCTGCCGGCGGCCTGGCCGTCGATCAGCACGAATTTCACGTTCGGGAATTCTTTTGCGACTTTTTGCACGGCTTGCGTTTGCGCAAAGCCGATGGCGGCGATCATGTCGAGTTTCTTGCGGGCCAGGCCGCGCATGACTTGCTCGGCTTGCGTATCGCTCGATGCTTGCACTTCGATGAAGGAAATGCCTGTGTCTTTTTTGAAGCGCGAGGCGCCTTCGAAAGCGGATTGGTTGAACGACTTGTCGAACTTGCCGCCCGCGTCATACACGACACCCAGTTTTGGGGTAGCCGCGGACGCTTGAGCAGTCAGAAATACGGCTGCGATCGTCAAACTAAATTGTGTAAGTTTCATGAATTGGCTCCTGGAAGATCGATATTGTATATTTTTTATAGGTGAAACATATAATTTGGGGCCGATTTAGCCTGTTTTTGATGCACGAGATGATAATTCCTTATCAACATTGCACCGTATTGAACAAGATCATTGCCGGCCTTGCGTGCTTTTATGTCGACAGTGTGATGCTCATGCAACAGTCGCGCCCCGTCTCTTTTATAGTTACAACATCGAATGGGGCTGCCGGAGCGGGCTGGAATGCGCCGTCAATGGACGGGCAGGGCAGGCGCAGGACCGGCGCCACGATGGGCGTCCGAATCACTATGCATCATGCCAGATATGTATGACAAATACGTTTTTGTTTATGTATTTATACGCAGTGCATATAAATAGCTGGTGCCGCAGCTTAGACGGCCGGGGGATTGAGGATATTCAGGAAGGCCCGCACGACGGGAGCGTCGTCGAGCGTGGTGTAGCTGATGTACAGATTGGCCGATGGTGGATTGGTTTTGATCGGCAGGAAAACGACGCCGGGCCAGCCGATGCGGCTCGTCGTTTCCGGCACCAGGGTCACGCCCAGGCCCGCGCCCACCATGGCCAGCAGGGTTTGCGGCTCGCTCGCTTCCTGGAAAATCACGGGTTCGAAACCGGCATTGATGCAGCATTGCACCAGGTAGCGGGGAAACGCGGATTTATCGAGGTTCAGGGTGAGCATGGGCTCGTGGGCGATGTCGATCAGCTCGATGGCCGTGTTTTTGGCCAGCGGATGGTGTTCGTTGACGGCCACGCACACGTTTTCGCGGAAGCACAGCTCCTGGCGCAGGTTGTCGTGGCGCAAGTCGTCGTCGTTGAGTTTCGGTTCGCGCCAGAAACCCACGTCGATCTGCTTGGCGCGCAAGGCTTCGTACTGCACCGTGGGACCGAATTCATGGATGGTCCAGCTGACGCGGGGAAATTTGGTCTGGAACTCTTCCAGCAGGCTGGGGATGGGGCCCCACATGGCCGAACCGACGATGCCCACGCGCAAGCGGCCCACTTCGCCACGGTCGATCTGGCGGATGGTGTCGATGGTCATGCGCATCTTGGCCAGCAGCTCGGCCGCTTCATTCATCAGTGCCTTGCCCGCCACGGTCAGTTCGAACGTGCGCGTGGTGCGCGCAAACAGGCGCACGCCCAGTTCGCTTTCCAGTTTCATGATCTGCTGGCTCAGGGGCGGCTGCGAGATATGCAGGCGCTCGGCGGCGCGGCTGAAGCTTTTCTCCTCGGCGACGGCAAGAAAATACTTTAACTGTTTCAGATCGATGGACATGCTTTCCTTGGCGTTGCGTCTTGCTAGGCGATGGAACAGCGCGCGAACCCGTGAAGGCGTGCGCGCTTTCTTTACAGCAGTCCTATTATCGTGCCACGACTGCCTGCATGGCAATGGCCAGCGCGGTGCCCACCTGGGCATTGTGCTTGACCAGCGCGATATTCGTCGCCAGGCTGCGGCCATCCGTCAACTGCTTGATGCGCGACAACAGGAATGGCGTGACTTGCTTGCCTTTCACGCCGCCCGCGTCCGCTTCCTGCAGCGCTTGCGTGGTGATGGCGTCGATTTCTTCCTTGGGCATCGCTTGCGCGGCCGGCACCGGGTTGCTGACGATCACGCCGCCTTTCAAGCCCAGCTGCCATTTCGTATCGATGAAGGCAGCCTGCTCGGCGGCCGTATCGAGGCGGAAATCGGCCTTGAAGCCGCTTTCGCGCGTGAAGAAGGCAGGGAAACCTTCCTGGCCCACGCTGATGACGGGCACGCCATGCGTTTCCAGGTATTCCAGGGTCAGGCCGATGTCGAGGATGGATTTGACGCCCGCGCAGACGACGGCGACCGAGGTTTGCGCCAGTTCCTGCAAGTCGGCGGAAATGTCGAAGCTGGTTTCCGCGCCGCGGTGCACGCCGCCGATGCCGCCCGTGACGAACACGGTAATGCCGGCCAGTTGCGCGCAGATCATGGTGGCGGCCACGGTGGTGGCGCCCAGTTTGCGTTGCGACAGGACGAACGGCAGGTCGCGGCGGCTGACTTTCATGGCGTCGGGCGAGGTGCCCAGCAATTCCAGCTGTTCCGGTGACAGGCCGACGCAGATCTTGCCGTCGATGATGGCGATGGTGGCCGGCACGGCGCCGCCGTCACGGATGATCTGTTCCACTTCGCGCGCCATTTCCACGTTTTGCGGATACGGCATGCCATGCGAAATGATGGTCGATTCCAGTGCCACGATGGCCTTGCCGGCGGCGCGCGCGGCTAGCACTTCTTGCGAGAACAAGAGGAAATTCTGTAATTGGGTCATGTGTCAATCCTGTTGAAAGAGGGTAGGGGGAGGCGGCGCCAGGTCGGCATCGTCGATGTCGTCGAGCGCGCCGGCGGAAATTTTTGGGGAGACAGTGGCAGCCGATTCCAGGGTCATGGCGGCCAGCTTCAGGCCGCGCCGGCACGCCAGTTTCAAGTCGCTGCTGTCGTGGTAGAGCGACCAGCAGACGGCGGCGGAAAACGCGTCGCCGGCGCCCGTCACGTCGACGGCGGCCACTTCGCGCGCGGCCAGGTGCACGACAGGCGCATCCTGGCTGTCGCCATCGGTGAAGTACACGCCTTCGCCGCCGCAGGTGACGATCACCTGGCGCGCGCCCTGGCGCTGCACTTCGCGGCAGGCGGCGCGCACCTCAAACGCCGTGGGCAAGGCCCGCGCCACGCGCGTTTCCAGTTCGCCCCGGTTGAGGATCAGCAGATGCAAGCCCGTCAGGTCTTGCGGCAAGTGCGCCATCTTCGGTTGCGAGACGGCGACGATGACCAGCGGCGTGGCGTGGGCAGCATCCTGGCGTGCATCGGCCAGCAGTGCCTGCACGCTGTCGTGGCCCAGGTTCAGGTCGCAGACGGTGAGGGCGGCGGCGGCGCGCTGCGGCTGGCGGCTGTGCAAGAAGGCCGGCGTCAGCTGTTCGTAGAGTTGCATATTGGCCATCGCCAGCAGCATTTCGCCATGTTCGTCGAGCACGGCCGTATAGGTGCCGCTGCTGATGTTGCTCAGATGCAAGCTGCCGCGCATGTCGATACCCGCATCTTCCGCGTGCGTCTGCAGCGCGTGGCCGGCCGCATCGTCGCCCAGCGCCGTCAGCAGGGCCACGGGAATCGACAGGCGGGCCAGGTTTTCCGCGATGTTGCGGCCCACGCCGCCAAACACTTCTTCCGAGCGCACGGGATTCGAGGTGCCCATCTTCAGGGTCGCCAGGGTGCGCATCTTGCGGTCGAGGTTGGCGGCGCCTATGCACAACACGGGGCGGCTGTCGGGCAGCACATAGGCGCGTCCCAGCAGGCGCCGCTCGCGTATCAGGCCGGCGATGTGGCCGGCGACGGCCGAGCGCGACAAGCCCAGTTCGCTCGCCAGGTCTTGCTGCGAGATGAAGGGATTGTTGCGGATCAGCGTGTACAACTGGTCTTTTTTATTGGTATCGGTCACAAGGTGTTCGCTGAAGGGTTGGACATTTGTTTGCGACTGTAAACATTTGTCTTGTCGGTGTCAAGTCGGTGTCAAGCAGAGTTAAAAAACCTTCGTATGGAGCTTGTATGCATGGATTTCCCGGGCATGGCAGGCCTGGGCTAGCCTCGACTATAATATCGGCCATTTATATTTGAATTGTATAAATGGGCAAGAAAAATGGTATTTGCCATACATAATCCGTTTGATGCATAGTGGCGGCAAATAGTGGCAATACGCATCTGGATAGTCCAGCAACACCCATATACATACCCGTAACCTGGGCCGTACTTCTTCACCGGGGACGGCCGCGCAGGCAGCAACCATCATCATCATTAGTCAATCAGAGGATAACCATGTCGAACAACACCCCTTTCCACGCCGCCGAAATCATCCGTGCCCGCGCTCCTGAAAATTTCAAGCCGCGCGTGGCGATGATCCTCGGCTCCGGCCTGGGCGTGTTGGCCGAGCAGATGACGGACGCCGTCAGCATCAGCTTTGACGAATTGCCAGGTTTCCCGATCAGCACCGTGCACGGCCATGCCGGCGAACTGGTAATCGGCACCCTGTCGGGCGTCGCCGTCGTCTGCATGAAGGGCCGTGGCCACTTCTATGAAGGCTATGGCATGGGCGTGATGACGAGCGCCATCCGCACCCTGAAACTGCTGGGCTGCGAAATGCTGTTCGTCACCAACGCCGCCGGTTCCCTGCGCCCTGAAGTGGATGCCGGCAGCCTGGTGGCCATCAGCGACCATATCAACCTGCTGCCAGGCACGCCGATGGTCGGCCCGAACGACGACCGCTTCGGCCCGCGCTTCTTCAGCATGGCCAACGCCTACGATGCGGATCTGCGCAACCTGGTCAAGGACACGGCGGCCGCCAACGGCATCACCCTGCACGAAGGCGTGTTCGTCGCCTATCCTGGCCCGAACTTCGAGACGGCCGCCGAAATCCGCATGATGGCCCGCCTGGGCGCCGACACGGTAGGCATGTCCGTGGTGCCGGAAGTGGTCTCGGCCCGTCATTGCGACCTGAAAGTGGTGGGCGTGTCCGTCATCACCAACCTGGCTGAAGGCATGTCGCCATTCGCCCTGTCGCACGAGCAAACCCTGAAATACGCGGCCATCGGCGCGAAAGACCTGGTCAAGCTGATCCTGGCTTTCCTGGCTACCGTATCGGCTACGCCGCAAGCCTAAGCAGTTTTTTACGCAGTAGCGGCGCGCCGGCCACCGGCGCTGCCGCGCGGCAGGCCGGGAAAATCCGGCCTACACTGTCCGCATCACCCCGCATCAATCCATAAAGCGAGCCTTATCATGTCACGCGCATTTATCCTCCTGCTTGATTCCTTCGGCCTTGGCGCGACGCCAGACGCCGCCAAGTATGGCGACGCAGGTGCCAATACCTTTGGCCACATTGCCAGCACTGTCGCCAAAAGCGGCAAGACCTTGAAACTCCCGAACTTGGAACGCCTGGGCCTGGGCGCCGCGGCGCACCTGGCCAGCGGCGAATGGGCCACCGGCTTCGACCAGCGCGACGGTTTCACCGGCGCCTACGGCGCGGCGCGCGAGCGCTCCACCGGCAAGGATACGCAGAGCGGCCACTGGGAAATCGCCGGCGTGCCCGTCGAATTCGACTGGGGATATTTTCCCCGCACCACGCCATCGTTCCCGGCCGACCTGACCGACAAGCTCAAAGCCCTGTCCGGCGTGCCCGGCTTCCTCGGCGATTGCCATGCCTCGGGCACGGACATCATCAACAAGCATGGAGATGAACACGTCGCCACCGGCAAGCTGATTATCTATACCTCGGGCGACTCGGTGATGCAGATCGCCGCGCATGAAGAATCGTTCGGCCTCGAACGCCTGTACGCAGTGTGCGAAATGGCCTTCAAACTGGTCGAGCCGTACAACATCGGCCGCGTCATCGCCCGCCCGTTCACGGGCAGCAATGGCAACTACACGCGCACGTCGAACCGCCACGACTATGCGGTGGCGCCGCCAAGCAAGACCCTGCTCGACCACGTCAAGGATGCGGGCGGCGAAGTCGTCGGCCTGGGCAAGATCAGCGATATTTTCGCCACCCAGGGCATCTCCAGAGTCGTCAAGGGCGTCGACAACATGGCGCTGTTTGAAGCGCTGCTGAAAACAGCCGATGAAGTGCAGGACAAGTCGCTCACCTTCGTGAACTTCGTCGATTTCGACCAGGCTTTCGGCCACCGCCGCAACGTCGAAGGCTATGCCGACGCGCTGCGCGAAATGGATGGTCGCCTGCCGGAATTCATGGCCAAGCTCAAGGAAGGCGACCTGGTCGTGATCACCGCCGACCATGGCTGCGACCCCACCTGGCACGGCTCCGACCACACCCGCGAACACATTCCGATGATCTTCTTCGGTCCCGGCGTCGCCCCGCGCGCTCTGGGCATTTCCGAGACGTTCTCCGATATTGGCCAAACCCTCGCCAAGCACCTTGGCGTACCACCACTTGCTAATGGAACCAGCTTGTTATGACACTCATGCACCCCGAATTCAAGCGTAACGAGGCCGTTGGCCTCGACCTGGGCTGGATCAACCAGATCCGCGTCAACCGCGCCGCGACAGACCGCCGCGCGGCCAGCCTGGCGAACCGCCGTACGGTGAAAAAGGAATACCAGGCCGCCTGGCTGGTCAAAGCCATTCAGATGATCGACCTGACCACCCTGGGCGGCGACGATACGCCGGGCCGCGTGGAGCGCCTGTGCATGAAGGCCATGCGCCCGCTGCGCGCCGACCTGATGGACGCACTCGGCCTGACGCAATTGAGCACCGGCGCCGTGTGCGTGTACCACGAGATGATCCAGCCGGCCGTGAAAGTTATTCAGGGCCGCTTGCCCATCGCCGCCGTGTCGACGGGTTTCCCGGCCGGTTTGACGAGCATGGAAACGAAGCTGCGCGAGATCGAACTGTCGGTCGCCGCGGGCGCTTCCGAGATCGATATCGTCATCACGCGCCAGCACGTCCTGAACGGTAACTGGCAAGTGCTGTACGACGAAATGCTGGCTTACCGCAAGGCTTGCGGTGAAGCGCACGTGAAGGCGATTCTCGCCACGGGCGACTTGCTGACCATGGAAAACGTGGCCAAGGCGTCGTGGGTCTGCATGATGGCCGGTGCCGATTTCATCAAGACCTCCACCGGTAAAGAGGGCGTGAACGCCACCATCCCCGTGGCCCTGACGATGGTGCGCACGATCCGCGAATACCACGAGCAGACGGGTTTCCAGGTGGGCTTCAAGCCGGCCGGCGGCGTCAGCTCGGCCAAGAGCGCGCTGCAATACCTGACCCTGATGAAGGAAGAGCTGGGCAACGAATGGCTGCAGCCGCACCTGTTCCGCATCGGCGCTTCCAGCCTGCTGACCGACATCGAGCGCCAGCTCGAGCACTACGTCACCGGCAGCTACTCGGCCAATCATCGTCACGCACAACCTTAAAGAACAATCGTCATGCCAACAATTAACGAGATTCTCACTACTATGGACTACGGCCCTGCTCCCGAAAGTCAAAAAGAAGCGCAGGCGTGGCTCGATGGCCACCAGCGTAAATTTGGTTTGTTCATCGACAATGCCTGGAGCGAGCCTGCGGAACTGTTCGCCTCGACCAATCCGGCCGATGGCACGCAGCTGGCCGAACTGACGCAAGCCACCGACGCGGACGTGGAGCGCGCCGTGGCAGCGGCGCGCCGCGCGCTGCCCGTCTGGCAGGGCATGGGTGGCCACGGCCGCGCGAAAGTCATGTACGCGCTGGCCCGTCTGCTGCAAAAGCATGCGCGCCTGTTCGCCGTGCTGGAAACGCTGGACAACGGCAAGACCATCCGCGAAACGCGCGATATCGACCTGCCGCTGGCCGCGCGCCATTTTTATCACCACGCCGGCTGGGCGCAGCTGCAGTCGGAAGAATTCGCCGACTACCGCGCCGTGGGCGTGGTGGGCCAGATCGTGCCGTGGAATTTCCCGTTGCTGATGCTGTCGTGGAAAATCGCTCCGGCCCTGGCGGCCGGTAACACGGTCGTCTTCAAGCCGGCCGAATTCACGTCGCTCACCGCCATGCTGTTCGCCGAATTGTGCGTGCAAGCTGGCGTGCCGGCCGGCGTGGTCAACATCGTCACCGGTGACGGCCGCGTGGGTTCTGCCATCGTTAACCATCCTGGCGTCGACAAGATCGCGTTTACGGGTTCCACCGAAGTGGGTCGTTTGATCCGCATAGCGACGGCCGGCAGCGGCAAGAAGCTGTCCCTCGAATTGGGCGGCAAGTCCCCGTTCATCGTCTTCGAAGACGCGGACCTGGATGGCGCCGTGGAAGGCCTGGTCGATTCGATCTGGTTCAACCAGGGACAAGTGTGCTGCGCCGGATCGCGCCTGCTGGTGCAGGAATCGATCCAGGAGCGCTTCCTGAACAAGGTGCGCGCGCGCATGCAAAACCTGCGCCTCGGCTCGCCCCTGGACAAATCGATGGACGTCGGCGCGCTGGTGGACCCCGTGCAGCGCCAGCGCATCGCCGCGCTGGTCGACTCGGCCCGCGCCGAAGGCTGCGACGTGTGGCAACCGGCGTGCGAACTGCCGGCTGACGGTTCCTGGTTCCCGCCGACCCTGATCACGGGCGCGTCGACCTCGGCTGCCGTGGCACAGGCTGAAATCTTTGGCCCCGTGCTCGTCGCCATGAGCTTCCGCACGCCGCCAGAGGCGGTGCAACTGGCGAACAACACGGTGTACGGCCTGGCCGCCAGCGTGTGGACCGAGTCGATCAGCCTGGCGTTGGACATCGCTCCCGCCATCAAGGCTGGCGTGGTGTGGATCAACAGCGCGAACCAGTTCGACGCGGCTTGCGGCTTCGGCGGCTACCGCGAATCGGGCTTCGGCCGTGAAGGCGGCCGCGAAGGCATGCTGGAATACATGACGGCCCTGGCCGAAGATGCGCGCCCGGCCCTGCCGGTGGTGGAAGCGAAAGCCAAGGCCAATGTGAAGCCGGCGCCAGCCGATCCGTTCGCCATCGACCGCACGGCCAAGATGTACATCGGCGGCAAGCAGGCGCGCCCTGACAGCGCCTACAGCGCGCCCGTATTTGGCGCGAATGGCGCCCTGCTGGCCGAAGTGGGCGTGGGCAGCCGCAAGGATATCCGCAACGCCGTCGAAGCGGCGCACAAAGCGTCCGGCTGGACCAGCGCCACGGCGCACAACCGCGCGCAAGTGCTGTACTACATCGCCGAAAACCTCGCTGCACGCGCCGACGAATTCGCCGCCCGCATCGCCGCCATGACGGGTAGTAAAAATCCCGAGAAGGAAGTGCAGGCATCGATCGAGCGCCTGTTCTACTACGCCGCCTGGGCCGACAAATACGACGGCCTGGCGCACCAGCCGCCCACCAAGGGCATCACCGTGGCGCTGAACGAAGCGGTCGGCGTGATCGGCATCGTTTGCCCGAACGAAGCGCCATTGCTCGGCTTCATTTCGCTCGTCGCCCCGGCCATCGCGCTGGGCAACCGCGTGGTGGTGGTACCGTCGGAAGCGCATCCGCTCTCCGCGCTGGACCTGTACCAGGTGTTCGATACGTCCGACCTGCCGGGCGGTGTCGTCAACATCATCAGCGGTAACGCCGATGAACTGGCGCGCACCCTGGCCACGCACGCCGACATCGACGCCGTCTGGCGCCATGACGGCTCGCTTGACGGTTGCGCGGAAGTCGAGCGCCTGTCGGCCGCTACCCTGAAGCGCACCTGGGTCGGTGGCGCCAAAGGCCGCGACTGGTACAGCGCCGCGCAAAGCGGCGGCCGTGCCGTGCTGGCGCATGCGTCGCAAGTGAAAAACGTGTGGATACCTTACGGCGTCTAAGTTTATAAAGCAGGACAGTGGGGCCAGTTCTCCCGCGCAGCGACGCGCCGGGGCACCGGCCCCAAGTCGCTTTCGCCAGCAAGGCGTGTAGGTCGGATTAGCCCGCAGGGCGTAATCCGACAAGGCCGCTGGATCGACATCAGCATTTGAATAGGACATCGGGAGCTATTATGTTTCTAACCCAGGAAATCATCCGCAAGAAGCGCGACAAGGGCGTCCTGAGCGCCGAAGAAATCCAGTTTTTCGTCCGCGGCATCACTGACGGCAGCGTCAGCGAAGGCCAGATCGCGGCGCTGGGCATGGCCGTCTATTTCAACGACATGAACATGGACGAGCGCGTCGCGTTTACCCTGGCCATGCGCGATTCCGGCCAGGTGCTGGACTGGCGTTCGCTGAACCTGCCTGGTCCCGTCGTCGACAAGCATTCGACGGGCGGCGTGGGCGACGTGGTTTCCCTGCTGCTGGGCCCCATGATCGCCGCCTGCGGCGGCTATGTGCCGATGATCTCGGGCCGCGGCCTGGGCCACACGGGCGGCACGCTGGACAAGTTCGACGCCATTCCCGGCTATTGCACGGTGCCGGACAATGAACTGTTCCGCAAGGTGGTCAAGGAAGTTGGCGTGGCCATCATCGGCCAGACGGCCCAACTGGCGCCGGCCGACAAGCGTTTTTACAGCATCCGCGACGTCACCGCCACGGTGGAATCGGTGGCCATGATCACCGGCTCCATCCTGTCGAAGAAACTGTCGGCCGGGCTGGATGCGCTGGTGATGGACGTCAAAGTGGGCACGGGCGCCTTCATGCCGACCTACGACAAATCGGTGGAGCTGGCCGAGAGCATCGTCGCCGTCGGCAATGGTGCGGGCATGCAGACGTCGGCCATTTTGACGGACATGAACGAATCGCTGGCGCCATACGCCGGCAATGCGCTGGAAGTACGCGGCGCCATGAATTACCTGACGGGCCGTTCGCGTCCCGCGCGCCTGCACGAAGTCACGTTGTCGCTGTGCGCCGAGATGCTGGTGCTGGGCGGCCTGGCGGCCACCGAAGAGGAAGCGCGCGTGAAATTGATGGCGGCCCTCGATTCGGGCGAGGCGGCCGAGCGCTTTGCGCGCATGGTCGCCGCCCTGGGCGGCCCGGCGGACCTGGTCGAGAACCCGGACAAGCACCTGGACAAAGCGCCGTTCATCGTGCCGGCACCGGCGCTCACCGCCGGCTTTGCCAACGTGCGCGATTGCCGCGCCATCGGCCTGGCAGTGGTGGCCCTGGGCGGTGGCCGCCGCCGTCCGACCGACAGCATCGATTTCGCTGTCGGCCTGACAGACCTCGTGGGCCTGGGCGAGCAAGTATCCGTCGGCCAGCCGCTGGCCATGGTGCATGCGCGCACGCAAGCGGCGGCGCAGCAAGCCGTCAAGGAAATCCAGGAAGCGTATGCCATCAGCGCGGTGGCGCTGGCGGCCAATCCGGTGATTTACCGTACCATTCGACCGTAACTATTTTTAGCCCCAAGCAGGGTTTGGGGTCGTACCCTCAGGGTACGACCCCGGCCTTTGCGGGTTTTACAGGTAAATAATCAAATGAACAACCAAGAACTGATCGCCGAAGCCAACGCCGGCCGCGAACTGGCCTACGCGCCGTATTCGCGTTTCAAGGTGGGCGCGGCGCTGCTGTGCAAGGATGGCCGCGTCTTCCGTGGCTGCAACGTGGAAAACGCCGCGTATGGCCTGTGCAACTGCGCCGAACGCACGGCGTTTTTCAGCGCCATCGCGCATGGCTGTAAACCGGGTGATTTCGCCAGGCTGGCCGTCACGGGCGACACGGCGGAACCGATCTCTCCATGCGGCGCGTGCCGCCAGGTGATCTTCGAGATGGGTGGCGCCGACCTGCCGGTCATCCTGACGAACCTGAAAAACGATGTCATGGAAGTGACGGCGGGCTGGCTGCTGCCGCACGGCTTCGGCAATTCCGACCTGGACATGAAACCATAGGAGTGGTTTGAACAAGACGATCGACATCCAGGCCGCCGTAGCGATTGCCGCGGCCGAAGCCATGGCAGCCAAGACGCAGGGCACCTTCGGCGTGGGCGGCGTGCTGCTCGATGGCGCCGGCAACGTGCTGCAATCGATGCACAACAACGTCGTACGCCAAGGGCTGGTGTTCGATCCCACCGCGCATGGCGAGCGCCAGCTGGTGGACTGGTATTTCGCCGAGCGGGCCAAGGGCACGCCCTTGCCGCCGCCCGGCGAACTGACCATCGTCACCTCGCTCGACCCGTGCTGCATGTGCACGGGGGCGATTTTGGCGGCCGGCTTCAACGTGGTGGTGGCCGCGCCCGACGTCAAGGCGGGTATCAATTACGATGGCGGCGCCACGTTCACGGCCTTGCCAGCGCCGCTGCAGGCGCAGGCCGGCCGCAGCTTTTGCTATCCGGCCGTGCGCGGCGCCACCGAGTATGCGCGCCTGCCTTCCGGCGCCGCACCCAAATCTTTTTTCATCGGCAAGAGCATCCACGAGGCGACGCAGGCACTGTGCTCGCTGGTGTTCGAAGCGACCTCGGCGCAGGTGATGCAGTTGCTGAACGCCGGCGACGACGTGCACCGGCGCGATCCCGCCACCTTGCCGTCCGAGCATGCCGTGGTGCGCGCCCTGCGCCGCCGCTATCCCGATGCCCTGACTTACCGCTGCGAGCCGCATGCGCCCGATGCTGGCCTGGCGCCATTCCTGCAGGCTGCCATGGAGCAGGACGCACGCGATGGCGGCCAGGGCGACGCGGCCGCCTTGCTCGATTCCTTTGGAAACCTGCTGCTGTGCATGCCGGGGAAACTGGCGCAATCGGCCATCCGCACGGCGTTCATGGAATGCACGCGCCAGTACGCGCAGCTGCGTTTTGAATTGATGGCGAATGCGGCGCCGGCGCTGCAGGAAGAAATCAAAAGCTACCTGGGCCACCCCAAGCATGGCACCTTCGTGCTGGCCATCGGCCCGGACGACAGCGCCGCCAGTTTCATGACCCTGGGCGCTTACGGTTCCACCATGGAAGGGGCGCTGCCGGAGAATAATCCCGCACAGTTCCAGTACGTGCGCCCGGCCATGGCGCAAGATGCGCTGCTGGCGCTGTGCGACGCCATGCCGCCCCTGTACCGCAAGCTGATACGCATCCGGCCGCGCCAGGTGGCGGACCAGGCTTTGATCCGCGCACTGGGCTAGGCGTCGTCGTCGGGCAAGTTCTTGAGTAAAAAGTCGCGCACGTTTTCGCCCGCCACGCGGCGAATTTGTGCCTCCGACAGGCCCGCGTCGAGCAGCGCCTGCGTCAATCGCGGCAAGCCGGTGGCGTCGATGGCGGTGGTGACGGCGCCGTCGAAGTCCGAGCCATAGGCCACGTGCTGCGCCCCGATCAGTTTTACCGTGTACTTGATGGCGCGCGCGATCGACGCCACGTCCTTGCCGCAGACGGCCGTATTCCAGAAGCCGATGCCCACCAGGCCACCCTGGGCGGCGATGCGTTTCAACTGGCTGTCGCTGAGGTTGCGCCCATTGGCGCAGGTGCCGCGCACGCCCGTGTGCGACACCATCACGGGGCGTTTCGCCAACGTTAACACGTCGTCGATGGTGGCCGGCGAGGCATGTGCCAGGTCGACGATCATCTTGCGCTGCTCCATGGCGCGCAGCCATTGCCTGCCCAGCGGCGTCAGGCCCCCTTTCTTCAGGCCGTGCTGGGAGCCCGACAATTCCGTGTCGAAGAAATGCGTGGGCGCGGCCATGCGGTAGCCGGCCCGGTACAAGGTATCGAGGTTGTCCAGCTTGCCTTCGAGCGCTTGTGCGCCTTCCAGTGTCAGCCAGCCGGCCAGCAGGGCGGGGTCTTTTTCGCGCGCGGCGATGAAGCTGCGCAGCTGGGCGCGGCTGCCGATCACGCGCACCTTGCCATCGCTCTTGGCCGCTTGCTGGCGCAGCTCGCCGGCCTGGTACGTAGCGCGCGCCAGCAGGCTGTTCCAGGTGGCGGGCGGCAAGCCTTGCGCCACCACCAGCGCCGTGATGTTGTCCGTGTCGCTGCCATTGCGTTCGATATTCATCTTGCGCGGCGTCTTGGTGACGACGGAAAACGCTTGCAGCGCCACGTTGGCCCGCTGCAAGCGCGGAAAGTCGACATGCCCGCGCTGGCTGTCGCGGTTCAGATTGCGTTGCCACAGCAGGCTGTCGGCGTGCAGGTCGGCGATCCACAGGCTCTGGTGCAGGGCTACAGTGGCTGCCGATGGCGCCTTGCCGGAGGGAGGGTGGACACGGTTGAGGTGCTCGTCCACGAGGACGGGGGCGGACAGGAAGCCGCCGATCAGCGCAAGGCTGGCGGCGGTGAGGGTACTGATAATCATTGTTCTCCGTCTTACCATGGGTCGTAGGTGCCCAGGCTCCAGATATGGCCTTCCGGATCGCGGCAGGTAAAGCCGCGTCCGCCGTAATCTTCATCCTTGATGTCGAGCACGATATCGGCGCCCGCCTCGCGTGCGCTGCGGTAGACGGCATCGGCATCGCTGACGACCAGGTAGCAGTTTTGCGTGTTGGCGCCGCCGATGTCGCCAGGCAGTTTCATCAGGCGGCCATAGTCGCTGTCGAGGGCCGGCGCCACCATGACCATGCCATTGCCAAAGCTCAGTTGCGCATGGGCGACGCCACCATTGCCGTCAGGCACGATCAATTGTTTTTCAAAACCGAGCGCCTTGCATAGCCATTCGATGGCGGCGGGCGCGTCGCGGTAGCGCAGGCAGGGAATGGTCGTGCCGGTTGTCGCTTTTGCTGTCGTGGTCATCAGAAAACTCCTATGGCTGAGGGGGAGTAGCTTTGATCGTCTATTCAGCGTAGCGTTCCGTCTCCAACCCTTCCATCGGGATGGGTTTGATGCCCGTCAATGCTGCGCGCACTCATAGTGCCATAGAACCATCATTGCACTCTTGCCACGACGCAAATTTTTATTGCGGTGACTGCGAAGAGTTCGCGGCCTTCGTGTCCTTGCCTGTATCGTCGCTGCTGCTTGCCCATTTCAGCAGCATGACGAGGGCAAACAGCATGATGGCCAGTGGCAAGATGGTGATCAGGAACGCCAGGCCCAGGCAGCACGCCAGCAGCATGGGCCAGGACATGGCGCGCAGGGCGGCCATGCCCTGGCGCGCGTAGGCGCACAGCTCGCTCCAGAAAGCGCTGAAGGAAGTGCTGCCCGGTGCCGAATTGATGTCTTTCATGCCGTTCTCCTGTGGTTGCCGCTGCCGTATGCAGGCTGGCGATGAATCCACTATAAGTAAAACCTTGCTGCCAGACATCGTGTATGCGACGAATGGCAGGAATGGCGGAGCGAACGGCGACGGGCAGGGACAAACGGTTACTCGAACACCTTGAGTTTCAGCTGGAAACTGAGTGCGCCATACAGGCGGTCCTTGTAGGACGGCACGATGGCGATATTCACGCCCACGCGCTGGTATTCATAGCTGATGGTGGGGACCAGGGCCGGAAACCAGCCGCCATCGCGCATCTTCGGATAGCCGCTGAAGCCGCCAACGACGGCGCCGATGCGCAGTGGGCCCACCTTGATGGGCTGGTAGTACACGCCCAGGTAGTTCGAGTAGGCGCGGTCGCTATTGTAGAAGCGCCCTGCCGTGACCGAGGAAACCGTGGAAAAACGGTATTCGGCGCCCAGGCCCGGATTGCTGTCGTTCAGGTTCTTGTCGCGCTGAAAGTGATACGAATAAAAGCCCGCGTTGAGCCAGGTTTCGCTCAGCGGCTGATTGTCTATCATGCCCACTGTCTGCGCCTGTGCCGTGGATGCCAGTGCCAGCAGCGCCGCGCAGGCGACCTTGCCCAGCAATGACGCGGTGCGCGCCGATGACCATTGTTTCATGCCTGTTCCTTGTCCTGTCGCTATGGCGCCGCGATTGCAAACGCTCCAGCGCGCCATGCTATCACTGCTCGTTTGTTCCTTGGAAATTTCATCACGTGCCGGGTGCTGCCGCAGGCAGGGCGATGGCAGCCTGCACCATGTGCGTGAGCAGGATTTCGGCATCTTCGTAATCCTTGCGCGTGAGCTGCTTGCGATCCAGCACCAGGGCCATCTGCGCTGAAAAATCTGCATACGATTGCGTCATGGCCCAGATGGCGAACATCAGGTGCGTGGCGTTCACAGCGGCGATCCGGCCTTGCGCGATCCATGCCTCGAAGACGGCGATATCCTTGCGCAGCAGCGGCACGACCCGGTCGCGTATCTGCGCGCCGTACAGAGGCGCGCCATTGATCACTTCCAGCGCATATACGCGCGAAGCCCATGGCTGTTCGCGTGAAAAACGCAGCTTCGCGCCGATGTACGCGCGCAGCACATCGCGCGGCTCGTCGTGTTCATTGGCCAGCGATTCCATGCGCGCCAGCCAGTCGTCGAGCACATCGTCGAGCACGCGCTGGTACAGTAGCTGCTTGGACGGGAAGTAATACATCAGGTTTTGCTTCGACAGGCCGGCCCGCTCGGCGATGGTGGCGATCGACGCGCCTTCATAGCCGCTTTGCGCGAAGGCGCGCACGGCTTGCTCCAGGATGTCCGCTTCCAGGCGGTCGCGGTTTTGCAGGCGCCGGCCGCCGGCATTTTTCACGGAAAGGGCAGGGGATTTATCGCTGGCCATGGCGGATTCTTTAGCGTGGGCGGATCGATTGCAGGAAGGCTTGCAGCACGGGGGTATCGGTGTAGGCCACGTTGAAGCGGAACCACACCGTCTCGGGCGCGCGCAGCATGAAAAATTCGTTCGGCGACAGCAGGATACCGGCCTTCAATGCCATGTCGGCGATGATCTTGCCATTCCATTCCGGCGTCTGCAGGTCGGGCCAGCCGGCGCTGACGAACATGCCGCCACGCGGCCGCGCCACGGGCGCCATGCCCGCCTGTGCCAGGCAGTCGATGCTGCGCTCGCGGGCCGCTTCGAGCTGCGCCACCAGCCGTTCCACCATGCGCTTGTAGGGCCGCGCGGAGATGGCGTGGTAGACGGCGCGCTCGTTGATTTCCGACGTCGTCAGCCCCGCCAGCATTTTCACGCGCACCAGTTCGGCCACCAGCGGCGGCGAGGCGCAAATCGACCCCACGCGCAGCACGGGCGACAGGGTCTTGGAAAAACTCCCCACGCGGATCACGCGGCGCAAGCCGTCCATCGCCGCCAGCGATGCTTCGCCGCGCGCCGCCAGTTCGCGGTAGATATCGTCTTCCACCAGCCAGAAATCGAATTGCTCGGCCAGCGCCAGCAGACGGTGCGTCTGCGCCTGGCTGAGCGATGTGCCGAGCGGATTTTGCAGTACCGTGTTGACGAACATGAGTTTTGGCTGCGTGCGCGCGGCTTCAACGGCCAGCGCATCGAGATCGAGGCCCGCCTCGCTGCGCGCAATGCCCACGGGGATGCAGCCGTGGTGGCGTATCAGCGACTGCAGATTGCTGTAGCCGGGGTCTTCCACCAGCACCGTGTCGCCCGGCTTGGTCAGGCTGCGCAGGATCAAGTCAAAAGCATGCGTGGCGCCGTGCGTCAGCAAGACCTGGTCCGGCTCCACCTGGAACAGCTCTTCGGACAGGCTGCTTGCCAGGTGCTGGCGCAGCGAGGCAAAGCCGAGCGGGTGGCCATAGCCGCGTAGCCGGCTGGCGGGGATGCGCATGGCCTGGCGCACGGCATCGAGCACGGTCGCTTCGCCATACATCTCGGGCGGCAGCCAGCCGGCACCCACGGGCAGGGCATCGGATACGCCCGAATACAGATCCGGCGTGAGGGCATCGATGGCGGTGGGGCTGGCAAGGGTGTTGGTAATGAGGGCAGCCTGCGGCGAGGCGGCGATATCGTGGCGTGCGACGAAATAGCCGGAGCCGCGCCGCGACGACAGCAGGCCCAGGTTGACCAGGCGGTCATACGATTCGACGACGGTAAAGGTCGAGACGCCATTGCAGCGGGCGAACTGGCGCACGGACGGCATGCGCGTGCCGATGCGCAGGGCGCGGCTGCCCACCATGACGCTGATGGCGATGACGATCTGCTCGACGAGGCCGCCCTTTTTCTGGCGGTCGATGTCCAGCACGGGCCAGCCATTGCCTTGCTCGGGGGCATCGTCTGTGCTGTCGCTGTGCTTCACGGTGGCTCCTTATGCTGCCTTGCACAAAACTGTAGTGGTTTTTCGACCTGTACGGTTGGGGTACTTTGCCGTTTGTGTATCTGTGCCATTGGGGATGGCCTGTCTATTATTACATCAGCTTTTTGCCAACTGGTAAATTATTTTACGCTTCGTCAAAAACGATCCTGGCGCCGCGCCAGCCCATCCCAAGGAGAAGATCATGAACGAAACAAGGCCGGAATCGATGTCGGCATTCTGGATGCCGTTTACGAATAACCGCGATTTCAAGGCCAACCCGCGCTTGCTGGTGTCGGCCGAAGGCATGTATTACAAGGACGTCGATGGCAACGCCATCCTCGATGGCACGGCCGGCCTGTGGTGCGTGCCGTGCGGCCACGCGCAGCCGCAGATCGTCGGCGCCATCCGCGAGATGGTGGGCCAGCTCGACTTCGCCCCCACCTTCCAGATGGGCCATCCGGCCGCCTTCGACCTGGCGGAAAAACTGATGGACTACACGGGCCACAAGTTCGGCCACGTCTTCTACACGAACTCCGGTTCCGAAGCCGTCGACACGGCGTTAAAAATCGCGCTGGCCTATCACCGCGTGCGAGGCGAGGGCGCACGCACGCGCCTGATCGGCCGCGAACGCGGTTATCACGGCGTGGGCTTCGGCGGCATTTCCGTGGGCGGCATCGGCGGCAACCGCAAGACCTTCGGTCCCTTGCTGCCCGGCGTGGACCACCTGCCGCACACGCACAACCTGGACAAGAACGCCTATACGGTGGGCGAACCCGAATACGGCACCCACCTGGCCGATGAACTGGAACGCATCGTCGCCCTGCACGACGCGTCGACGATTGCGGCCGTCATCGTCGAACCGGTGGCCGGCTCCACGGGCGTGCTGATTCCGCCGAAAGGCTATCTGAAACGCTTGCGCGAGCTGTGTACCAAACACGGCATCCTGCTCATCTTCGATGAAGTGATCACGGGTTTCGGCCGCATGACGACGCCGTTCGCCGCCGATTATTTCGACGTCGAGCCGGACCTGATGACGACGGCCAAGGGCCTGACCAACGGCATGGTGCCGATGGGCGCCGTCTTTAGCAAAAAGTACATCCACGACGCCTTCATGGACGCGCCACCGGGTATCGAACTGTTCCACGGCTACACGTATTCCGGCCACCCGCTCGCTTGCGCCGCCTCGCTGGCAACCCTGCAAGTGTTCGAGGAACAGGACATCCTGGGTCACGCCAAAGCGATGCAGGCATATTGGAGCGACGCCGTGCACTCGCTCAAGGGTCTGCCGCACGTGATCGACCTGCGCAGCATCGGCCTGATCGCCGGCATCGAACTCGATCCCATCGCCGGCAAACCGGGCACGCGCGCCTTCAACGCCTTCAAGCAGGCTTTCGCCGACGGCGTGCTGATACGCACGACGGGCGACATCATCGCCCTGTCGCCGCCGCTGGTGCTGGAAAAACAGCATGTCGACGAGTTGTTTGGCAAGCTGGCCAAGGTACTCAAAAATCTCGATTGAATTGCGACCCCAAGCAAAACCTGGGGTCGGACCCTGAGGGGGTATGCGTCCCAGTGGGACGCATACCAATCTCTAAGAGACCGACCCCGGCACTTGTTTCTGGGTTTGAAAAAGGAACACCATGAACACTCTCGACACCATCACCCACTACATCAACGGCGCCAAAGTCGACACCCAAAGTGACCGCTACGGCGACGTCTACAACCCCGCACTGGGCGTACCCGTGGCCCGCGTGGCCCTGGGTACCGTGGAAGACGTGGATGCGGCCGTGCAGGCCGCCGCCGCCGCCTTTCCCTCGTGGTCGGCCACGCCGCCGTTGACGCGCGCGCGCGTGCTGTTTCGCTACCTGCAGCTGTGCCAGCAGCACACGGACGACTTTGCCGCCATGCTCACGCGCGAACATGGCAAGACGTTTGCCGATGCCCAGGGCGAAGTGGCGCGCGGCATCGAGATGGTGGAATTTGCCGTCGGCATCCCGCAATTGTTAAAGGGCGAATTCACGGACCAGATTTCGCGCGGCATCGATGCCTGGTCCATGCGCCAGGCGCTGGGTGTGGTGGCCGGCATCACGCCATTCAATTTCCCCGTGATGGTGCCGATGTGGATGTTCCCCGTCGCCATCGCCTGCGGCAATACCTTCGTCTTGAAACCGTCCGAACGCGATCCGTCGGCATCCCTGCTGCACGCGAAATTGCTGAAGGAGGCGGGCTTGCCCGACGGCGTCTTCAACGTGGTGCAGGGCGATAAAGTCACGGTCGATGCCTTGCTCGACCATCCCGTGGTGCAGGCGATCAGCTTTGTCGGTTCCACGCCGATTGCCGAATACATCTATGCGCGCGGCAGCGCCAGCGGCAAGCGCGTGCAAGCGCTGGGCGGCGCGAAGAACCATATGGTGGTGATGCCCGACGCCGACATGGACATGACGGTCGACGCGCTGATCGGCGCCGCCTACGGTTCGGCGGGCGAACGCTGCATGGCCATCTCGGTGGTGGTGGCCGTGGGCGACGCGGGCGACAAATTGATCGACGCACTGGCAACGCGCACGGCCGCACTGAAAGTGCGCGACGGCATGGAAGATGGTGCGGAAATGGGACCGGTCGTCTCGCTGGCCGCCAAGCAGCGGATCGAAAAACTCATCGCCTCAGGCGTGGAACAGGGCGCCACTTTGGTGGTCGATGGCCGCAACCATGTGGTGGCGGGGCGCGAGAACGGCTTCTTTGTCGGCGGTACTTTATTTGATCACGTCACGCGCGACATGAGCATCTACAAGGAAGAGATTTTCGGTCCCGTGCTGTGCGTGCTCCGGTGTCCTGACGTGGTGCATGCGGTGGAGCTGATCAACGCCAACGAATATGGCAACGGCGTGGCCATCTACACGCGCGATGGCGGCGTGGCGCGCGAATTCGTGCGCCAGATCCAGGTCGGCATGGTGGGCGTCAACATCCCCTTGCCCGTGCCGATGGCCTTCAACAGCTTTGGCGGCTGGAAGCGCAGCATGTTCGGCGACCACCACGCGTATGGACCCGAAGGCGTGCGTTTCTACACGCGCCACAAGGCCGTGATGCAGCGCTGGCCGAACACGGCAAGCGCTGGTGTGGAATTTGCTTTTCCCCAGATGAAGTAAAGGTTTCACATTACGAGCCGGCCGCACATAACAAGAGGAATACGCGATGATCGAGTCTTTGAACTATTTGCCGCATCCCGCCCTGCCCAACGAGGAACTGGCGGGCCATTTCACCGACCTGGCGCCGCCCCTGACGGCGCGCCAGGCGGCCATCGAAAGCGCCCGCTGCCTGTATTGCTACGACGCGCCGTGCAGCCGCATCTGTCCGTCGGAAATCGACGTGGCCAGCTTCATCCGCAACATCCACGACAAGAACATCAACGGCGCCGCCGCCGGCATCCTGAAACAGAACATCCTGGGCGGCAGTTGCGCCCGCGTCTGCCCCACGGAAATCCTGTGCGAGGATGTCTGCGTGCGCAACCACGACGCGGAAGGCCAGCCTGTGAAAATCGGCCTGTTGCAGCGCTACGCCGTCGACCACATGCATTTTGCGGCGCACCCGTTCCAGCGGGCGGCAAGCACGGGCAAGACGATCGCCATCGTCGGTGCCGGTCCTGCGGGTTTGTCGTGCGCGCACCGCCTGGCCATGCTGGGGCACGACGTGGTGATCTTTGAAAAGGAAGGCAAGGCGGGCGGCTTGAACGAATACGGCATCGCCAAGTACAAGCTGACGGAGGACTTCGCGCAAAAGGAAATCGACTTCCTGCTGGACATCGGCGGCATCGAGATCCGATGTCGCCAGGTGCTGGGCGAGAACCTGCAGCTGCGCGACTTGCACGCGCAGTACGACGCCGTGTTCCTCGGCCTGGGCCTGGGCGCCAGCCGCAAGCTGGGCCTGACGGGCGAAGATGCGCCGGGTCTTTTGGCCGCCGTCGATTACATCGCCGCGCTGCGCCAGGCCGACGACCTGGCCTCGCTGCCCGTGCCGAAACGCGCCATCGTCATCGGCGCCGGCAATACGGCCATCGACATGGCCGTGCAGATCCAGCGCCTGGGTGCCGAGGAAGTCACCCTGGTCTACCGGCGCGGCTTCGACGCCATGACGGCTACCCACCACGAACAGGATATCGCCAAGGCCAACCAGGTGCGCATGCTGACGTGGGCCCAGCCGCAACAGGTGCTGCTCGACGCGGCTGGCCATGTCGCCGGCATGCGTTTCGAGAAAACGCGCATGCAGGGCACGCGTCTGGCCGGGACGGGCGAAACGTTCGACGTGGCGGCCGACGCCATCTTCAAGGCCATCGGCCAGAGCCTCGACACCGGCGTGCTGCATGACCCGATGGCGTCGCTGCTGCAGCGTGAAGGCGACAAGATCGCCGTCGATGCGGGTTTTCGCACGGTGCTGCCGGGGATCTACGCGGGCGGCGACTGCGTGGCGCCGGGGCAGGACTTGACGGTGCAAGCCGTCCAGCATGGCAAGCTGGCCGCACTGGCCATCCATTCCGATTTATTCAATAAAGTGGAGGCTGCATAATGGCTGATCTCAGCATCGAATTTTGCGGCATCAAGGCGCCGAATCCCTTCTGGCTGGCGTCCGCGCCGCCGACCGACAAGGCCTATAACGTGGTGCGCGCGTTTGAGGCAGGGTGGGGCGGCGTGGTGTGGAAAACCCTCGGTGAAGACCCGGCCGCCGTCAACGTCTCGTCGCGCTATTCCGCCCTGTATGGCAAGAACCGCGAAGTGGTGGGCTTCAATAACATTGAACTGATCACGGACCGCTCGCTGGAGATCAACCTGCGCGAAATCACGCAGGTGAAAAAGGACTGGCCCGACCGCGCCATGATCGTCTCGCTGATGCTGCCCTGCGAAGAGCACTACTGGGCCGACATTTTGCCGAAGGTGGAAGCGACAGGAGCGGACGGCATCGAACTCAATTTCGGCTGCCCGCATGGCATGCCGGAGCGGGGCATGGGCGCGGCCGTGGGCCAGGTGCCCGAGTATGTGCAGATGGTCACCGCCTGGTGCAAGAAGCACAGCAAGCTACCCGTCATCGTCAAGCTCACGCCGAACATCACGGATGTGCGCCTGCCGGCGCGCGCTGCCAAGGCGGGCGGCGCCGACGCCGTCTCGCTGATCAACACCATCAACTCGATAACCTCGCTGGACCTGGACCGCATGGTGGCCTTGCCCATCGTGGGCGGCGCCAGCACGCACGGCGGCTATTGCGGGTCTGCCGTCAAGCCGATCGCCCTGAACATGGTGGCAGAAATCGCCCGCGATCCGCAGACGCGCGGCTTGCCCATTTCCGGCATCGGCGGCATCGGCAACTGGCGCGACGCGGCCGAATTCATTGCCCTGGGCGCCGGCTGCGTGCAGGTGTGTACGGCCGCCATGCTGCATGGTTTCCGCATCGTCGAAGAGATGAAGGATGGCCTGTCACGCTGGATGGATGAGAAGGGCTATGAAAGCATCAGCGATTTTTCCGGCAAGGCCGTGGCCAACACGACGGACTGGAAATACCTGGACATGAATTACCAGGTCATCGCGCACATCAACCAGGATGACTGCATCAAGTGCGGCAAGTGCTATGTGGCCTGCGAAGACACCTCGCACCAGTCGATTGCGCAACTGATCGACGCCGCCGGCATGCGCACGTATGAGGTGATCAAGGAGGAATGCGTGGGCTGCAACCTGTGCGAAATCACCTGTCCGGTGCAGGGCTGCATCACGATGGTGCCGCAGGCCACTGGCAAGCCATACATGAACTGGACGCAGGATCCCAGGAATCCACGGGCGTTGGTGGAAACGGTGTAGGGCACGTTTTTTGCGTACGTATATTTTATAAACTGTAGCCTGTCTTTGCAGTAAGCTAGACTGCCGCAGTTTACACAATGCCGTATCCCTGGCGTCATTCAAGATGCCGGCGGCCTAACCGATGGAGAATACCTGTGAACCACGACTATTCAGGCAATACGCAGCTGTGGAATGAAGATCTGGCGCCCACCACGGCAGCGCAGCGCACCTGGCGCTGGTATCACTTTGCCGCGCTGTGGGTGGGCATGGTGATGTGCATTCCCGCCTACACCCTGTCGGCCAGCCTGATCGACAGCGGCATGTCCGGCTACCAGGCCGTGCTCACGGTATTTCTCGCCAACGCCATCGTGCTCCTGCCCATGCTCTTGATTGGCCATGCGGGCACCAAGTACGGCATCCCGTATGCCGTGCTGGCGCGCGCCTCGTTCGGCACCATGGGCGCTCGCCTGCCGGCGCTGATGCGCGCCATCGTCGCCTGCGGCTGGTACGGCATCCAGACCTGGTTCGGCGGCCAGATGATCTACACCCTGATGGGCGTCTTGATGGGGCATGAACTGGGCGGCGAGAAGATCGCGGGCCTGGGCATCAACGGCAGCCAGTTGCTGTGCTTCCTGGCTTTCTGGGCCATCCAGTTCTATTACATCCTGCATGGCATGGAGTCGATCCGCAAACTCGAAACCTATACGGCACCGCTGAAAATCCTCATCTGCTTCGTGCTGCTGTACTGGGTGCACAGCAAGGCTGGTGGCGTGGGCGCGCTGCTGGACCAGCCATCGCAGTTCATCCCTGGCGGCAAGAAGGCGGGCCAGTTCTGGAGCGTCTTCTGGCCATCGCTGACGGCCATGGTGGGTTTCTGGGCCACCCTGGCACTGAACATTCCCGACTTCACGCGCTTCGCCAAGACGCAGCGCGACCAGGTGATCGGCCAGTCCGTCGGCTTGCCCGTGCCCATGGGATTGCTGGCCATGCTGGCCGTGATCGTCACTGCCGGCTCCGTGGTCATGTACGGCAAGGCCATCTGGGACCCCGTCGACCTGGCCAGCCGCATGACGGGCGCCGCAGTGCTGGTCGCCCTGATCATCCTGCTGATCGACACGGTCAGCGTCAACCTGGCGGCCAACCTGGTGGGTCCGGCGTACGACTTTTCCTCGCTGGCGCCGAAGCAGATTTCGTACAAGATGGGTGGCTACATCACGGCCTTTATCGCCATCGTCATGATGCCGTGGAAAGTGCTCGAGTCGACGCAGGGCTATATCTTCACGTGGCTGATCGGCTACTCGGCCCTGCTGGGCCCCATCGCCGGCATCCTCATCGTCGACTATTATTTTGTGCGCAAGACGCAGCTCGACGTCAGGCAGTTGTACCGCGATGACGGCATTTACTCGTATGGCAATGGCTGGAACATGGCGGCGCTGATCGCCTTTGTCATCGCCGTGCTGCCGAATATCCCGGGCTTTCTGAACGCGGCCTTTCCCACGGCGTTTCCCGGCGTGGCCGAAGGCTTTAAAACCATTTACACCTACGCCTGGTTCGTGGGCGTGGCCATCGCCGCAGTCGTCTACGGCGTCATGATGAAGGGCAAGGTAGCGGCACGCGTGCAGCAGATGCCGCAGTCCTGATCTTTTCGAGAAGGAGACAAGATGACTACATTGATACGTGGCGGTACCGTCGTCAACGCCGACCGGGCGTTTCGCGCCGATGTGCTGATCGACGGCGACACGATTGCCGCCGTCGGCGAGAACTTGCCGGTGCCGGTGGGCGCCACCGTGATCGACGCGGGCGGCCTGTACGTGATGCCGGGCGGGATCGACACCCACACGCACATGAATTTGCCCTTCATGGGCACTGTGACGTCCGACGATTTTTTCACGGGCACGGCGGCGGGACTGGCGGGCGGCACCACCACCATCATGGACTTCGTCATTCCTGCCCCGAAGCAGTCGCTGATCGAGGCGTATCACCAGTGGCGCGCATGGTCGGCCAAGGCGGCCGGCGACTACACCTTCCACGTGGCCATCACCTGGTGGAGCGAGCAGGTTCATGAAGAAATGGGAGTGCTGGTGCGCGAGCATGGCGTGAACAGCTTCAAGCACTTCATGGCCTACAAAAACGCCATCATGGCCGACGATGAAACGCTGGTGAAAAGCTTTACCCGTTCGCTGGAGCTGGGGGCATTGCCCACCGTGCATGCGGAAAATGGCGAACTGGTTTTTCAATTGCAGCAAGCCTTGCTGAAAAAGGGGATTACCGGGCCGCAGGCGCACCCGTTGTCGCGTCCTCCCGCGGTGGAGGCGGAGGCGGCCAACCGCGCCATCGCGATTGCCAATGTGCTCAATACCCCCGTGTACATCGTGCACGTCTCGTGCGCCGAGTCGCTCGACGCCATTACGCGGGCGCGCGCCAACGGCCAGCGCGTGTATGGCGAAGCGCTGGCGGGCCACCTGGTGATCGACGACAGCGTCTACCAGAGCGATGATTTCGATTATGTGGCGGGCCACGTCATGAGCCCGCCGTTTCGCGGCAAGCACCATCAGGCGGCCTTGTGGCACGGCCTGCAAAGCGGCAACCTGCACACGACGGCCACCGACCACTGCACCTTCTGCGCCGAGCAGAAGGCGGCCGGCAAGGATGATTTCACGCGCATCCCGAACGGCTGCGGCGGCGTGGAGGAACGCATGGCAGTGGTGTGGGATGCGGGCGTCAATTCCGGCATGCTCACGCCCTCCGAATTCGTCAAGGTATCGTCGACCAATGCGGCGCAGATCTTCAATATGTATCCGCGCAAGGGCCTCATCGCCGCGGGCAGCGATGCCGACATCGTGCTGTGGGACCCGCAGGGCACACGCACCATTTCCGCCGCCACGCAGTTTGCCAAAGGGGGCTTCAACGTCTTCGAAGGGCGCACCGTGCGCGGCATCCCCCGCACCACGATTGCCGCCGGCAAGGTGGTGTTCCACCAGGGCGAGCTGACGGCCGTCGAAGGGGCCGGGCGCTATATCGAGCGCCCGGCGTTTGCCGCCACCGCCGCATGAAGTCAGGAGACAATAATGGATGATCTACGCATCAATGGCGAACGGCTGTGGGCAGCCCTGATGGAACTGGCGCAGATCGGCGCGACAGCGAAAGGCGGCGTCAAGCGCCTGGCCCTGACGGACCTCGACAAACAGGGCCGCGACCTGGTGGTGCGCTGGGGCCGGGAGGCGGGCATGAGCATCACCATCGACCAGATCGGCAATGTCTTCATGCGCCGCGACGGCACCGACAATACCCTGCCGCCCGTGATGACGGGCAGCCATATCGACACGCAGCCCACGGGCGGCAAGTTCGATGGCAACTACGGTGTGCTGGCGGGCCTGGAAGTGGTGCGCACCCTTAACGATTTACAGATCAAGACGCGGGCGCCCATCGAGGTGGCCTTCTGGACCAACGAGGAAGGCTCGCGCTTCGTGCCCGTGATGATGGGTTCCGGCGTCTTTTGCGGTGCCTTCTCACTTGAAACCGCGTATGCGGCGAAAGACACGGAAGGAAAAACGGTGGGCGAGGAGCTGGCGCGCATCGGCTACAAGGGCGACCAGGTGCCGGGCGACCATCCGATCGGCGCCTATTTCGAAACGCATATCGAGCAGGGCCCCGTGCTGGAAGACGCCGATAAAGTCATCGGCGTGGTGCCTGCCGTGATGGGCCTGTCGTGGTACGACTGCGTGGTGACGGGCATGGAAGCGCATGCGGGACCGACGCCCATGGGCCTGCGCAAGGATGCGCTGCAGGTGGCCACCGTCATCATGCAGGAAGTCGTCGCCATCGCCAACCGCTACCCGCCGTATGGGCGCGGCACGGTGGGCATGGTGCAGGTGTTCCCGAACAGCCGCAACGTGATTCCCGGTGAAGTGACATTCAGCATCGACCTGCGCAATGTGAACGACGAACTGCTCAACACCATGCATGGCGAGATCACGGCCTTCATCGACGCCACGCGCGAAAAAACAGGCCTGGGCATTTCACTGGAAAGGGTGTCTTATTACCCGCCATGCCCGTTCCATCCCGACTGCGTGGGCGCCGTGCGCAATGCCACCGCAAAGCTCGGTTATTCCGTGATGGATGTGGTGTCGGGCGCCGGTCACGACGCCATCTACGCGGCCCGGCTGGCGCCGGCCGGCATGATCTTCGTGCCCTGCAAGGACGGCATCAGCCACAATGAAATCGAGGATGCCAAGCCCGAGCACCTGGCAGCGGGCTGCAATGTGCTGCTGCACGCGATGCTGGAGCGGGCCGTGGCCGTCTAGCTGCGCTGGCGCGGCGGTGCTATGCTGGGCGCCTTGCGATCACAGGCAACCGGCAATGAGCACTCTCAATTTCGATAACGAAGCCAACCCTGCCGCCGTGCATGCGGCGCGCGGCGGCGAGCTGCTGGCCAGTGGCGATGCGGCAGGCGCCGAAACCTGTTTCCAGCAGGCGCTGGTCTTCGACTCCGGGCATGTATTCGCCCTGGCCAACCTGGCCTGGATGCGTGGAGAGGAAGGCTTGCTGGCAGAAGCGGAAAGCTATTACCTGCGCGCGCTGGCGCAAGCGCCCGATGACGTGCATCTGCTGCAGAACCTGGGCGCGCTGCTGATGACGATGCGTCGCCCGGTGGAGGCCGAGCGCATCGACCGGCGCGTGCTGGCGCTGGCGCCGGAAATGCCTTCCGCCTGGTCCAACCTGGGCGCGCTGCTGGCCGCCATGCAGCGCGAGACCGAGGCCGAACGCTGCTACCGCCATGCCATCGCACTCGATGGCGACTACGCCAATGCGCGCTACAACTTGTCGTATCTGCTGCTGCGCCAGGGCCGCCTTCTCGAAGGCTGGCAGATGCTCGAAGCGCGGCCGCAGCCGACCATGTTTGGCGCGTATTTTCGCTTTCCCCGCTGGCAGGGCGAGCCGCTTACCGGCCAGTCGCTGCTGATCTGTCCCGAGGCGGGCATGGGCGACATGCTGCAGCTGTGCCGCTATGCATCCTGCCTGCGCCAACTGGGCGCGGCGCGCATCTCGCTGCTATGTCATGCGCCGCTCAAGACGCTGCTGCTAGACCTTCCGGAGATAGACGAAGTATTCGCCATCGGCGAGACCGTGCCGGACGACGGCTGGAATTACTGGGCACCGATCCTGAGCCTGCCCGGTCTGTGCGGCACCACCCTGGAGACAATTCCGGCCCAGTTGCCGTATCTGTGGGCGCAGCCGCAGGCCGTCGCGGCGTGGCGTACGCGCCTGCCGGCGGCGCCACTGCGCGTGGGCCTGGCCTGGCGCGGCAATGCGCAATTTGAAAACGACGATGCGCGTTCGCTGGCGACGCTCGACGTGCTGGCGCCGCTGAGCGCGGTGGACGGCGTGCAGTTTGTCAGCCTGCAGAAGGGTGCCGGCGAGGACGATACTTCGGCGTCACTCGCCCTGGTCGGCGGCGGCGCGGCGCTGGGCGACATGGCCGATACGGCGGCGCTGATCGCCAACCTGGACCTGGTCATCAGCGTCGATACGGCCGTGGCGCACCTGGCGGGCGCGTTGGGTACGCCGTGCTGGCTGCTGCTGCCCGACTACTTGCCGGACTGGCGCTGGATGGCCGGGCGCCTCGATACGCCCTGGTATCCCACGATGCGGCTGTTCCGCCAGCCTGCGACAGGTGGCTGGCAACCCTTGATTGGCCATCTTGCGCAGGAACTGGCGCGCTGGCGCCAGGCGCACGGCTAGGTTTTTGGCTGGAAATTCCGCAAGAAATGCAGCAGGGCTTGCGCCGCGATGTCGGCGTCGTCGGCCGTCATGGTTTCCAGCGGATTGTGGCTGATGCCGCCATTGCCGCAGCGCGTAAACAGCATGGCCACGTCGGTGATGGCGGCCATGGCCATGGCGTCGTGGCCGGCGCCCGACAGCAGCGCGTATGGTGCGATGCCGACCGATTCCACGGCTTGCGCCAGCTGCGCCATCAGCCACGGCGCGCACGGCGCTGCACGCGCCGACAGCAGCAGTTCCAGCTGGTAGTCGATCTGGCGCCGCGCGCAGATGCCTGCGATGCCATCGAGGATGTCGTCGACGGCCGCCTGGCGTACCGCGTCGCTGGCTGCGCGGATATCGAGCGACAGGGTGCAGGCGCCGGCGATCACGTTGACGGAACCGTTGGGCACCTGTAGCTGGCCGACGGTGCCCACCAGTGCTACGCCCTGGTTGCAACGCTGTTCCACCAGCAGGATGATTTCGGCCGCCGCGCTGGCCGCATCCTTGCGCATGCTCATGGGCGTGGTGCCCGCGTGGCTGGCCACGCCGCCAAGATTGAGCAGGTAGCGCGAGCTGCCGGCAATCGCCGTGACGATCCCCAGCGGCAAGTCGCGCTCGAGCAGCACGGGGCCCTGTTCGATATGCACTTCCACATAGCCGAGCAAATCGGCCGGATCGCGCGCGATGGCGCCGATGGCGCTCGCCTCGTGACCGGCGGCGGCCAGCGCGTCGCGCATGCTCACGCCATCCGTGTCGCATTGTTCCAGCAGCGACAAGTCGAACCTGCCCGTCACGGCCGTGCTGCCCAAAAACGTGCTCTTGAAGCGCACGCCTTCCTCTTCGGCGAAGCCGACGATCTCGACGTGGAAAGGCAGCTTTTCACCCCGTTCGTGCAGGTGGCGCACGACGGCGATCGGCAGCACGATGCCCAGCCGGCCGTCGTACTTGCCGCCGTTGCGCACCGTGTCGTAATGCGATCCCGTCATCAGCGTTTTTGCGCCGGGCGCGTCGGACAGATAGCGCCCGACCACGTTGCCGACGGCGTCGATCTGCACCTGCATGCCGGCCTCCTGCATCCAGTCGGCCAGCTGCGCTGCCGTTTTCTGGTGCGCCGGCGTCAGGTAGGCGCAGGTCAGGTTGTAATCGCTGTCGCTCCAGCTGGCCAGTGTTTCAGCGTGCTGCATGATGGCCGGGCCGAAGTCCAGGCGCACGTCGAACAGGTCGTTCAGGCGTAGCTCGGCGATGCGCTTGATCTGCCGCAGCGATTCGGCCAGTTCATCGGCGTGGCGGTTCTTCAGGCGCCGCGCAAAGGTGGCGATGATGTCCTGGCGCGTCAAACCCTCGCCCGTCGGGCCCTTGACGGCCAGGATAAAGGGAAAGCCGAACTTGGCGTTGTACTCGCTGTTGAGGCGCTGCAGGGTGGCAAATTCGTCGGCGCTGCACAGGTTCAGGCCGGACTTGGCCTGTTCGCGCATCGATTCCATTGTCAGCTGTCCCGCGACGGCGGCCTTGCCGGCCAGTTCGGGGTGGGCGCGGATGAGCCCCAGTTGTTCTTCGGACGAGGCCAGGGCCAGCACGCGCTGCAATTCCGTCTTGAGCGCCGTCAGGCTGGCAAACGGCCGCGCGGCGGCTGCGCGCTGGGCGATCCAGGGCGAATGTTCGTAGATGCCGTGCAGCTGCGCGATAAAATCGGCCTGGCTGCCGGCGTTCAGGTCTGAAAGGGTAGTCATGGTTTTCCGATCATGCAAGCAGTGATGATAGCGCCCCGTTCCTGCATCCATTATATGCGCGTGCTGATAGCGGCTATCGCTGTACCAGCGCCTTGGCCGCCGCGCTGACCTGGTCGCGCAGCCATTTGTGCTCGGGCGCCTGGTGCACGCGCTGGTGCCACAACTGGTAAAAGCGCATCGGCGGGAATTTCAAGGGCACGGTATACGTTTTCAGCGGCAGGGTCTTTTCATAGAAGCGCATGAACTGGCGGCCCGTGGTGAGTACCAGGTCCGTCTGCGTCAGCATGTAGGGGATCAGGCCGAAATATGCCGATTCCACCACCACGTTGCGCTGCAGGTTTTGCCGTTCGAGGAAGGAATCGATCACGCCGTGGTAGCCCGGCATCATCTGCGACGGCGCCACGTGGGGCAGGCTCAGATAATCGTCGAGCGTCATGGCGTCGCTGGCCGTGCGCCGCGCATAGGCGTTTTCCGCATGCATGGCGCAGACGATGGGATCTTCGAACAGCTTCGAAATGTGCAGATGGGCGGGCGGTTCATCCCAGTTAGCGATGACCAGATCCAGACCCCCGTCGGAGAGTTGCCGGATATGATCGATGCCCGGTCCCAGGCTGTGCAGCACGACGCGGCTTTTCGGCGAACCGCGGCGCAACTGGGCCACCACATTGGGCAGGAACTGGCTGTCCAGGTAGTCGGGCGCTGCGATATGGAAGGTGCGTGCCTCTTCCTGCGCCACGAACGGCGTCTTCTTGATGAACAGGCTCTCCGTCTGGTCGAGGATGCGCTTGGCCGGATTGAGCAGGCTTTCGCCATGCTGGGTGGGCACCATGCCGCGCGCGCCGCGCACCAGCAGCGGGTCGCCCGTGAGCTCGCGCAGCTTGCGCAAGGAGGCGGAAATCGACGGCTGCGGCTGATTGAGTTTCAGCGCTACGCGCGAGACATTCTTTTCCACCAGCAGCAGGTAGAGGATGCGGATCAGGTGCAGGTCGAGGTGTTGCGGCAGGCTGGACATGTGGCGGCGGCTCTGTTGTATATCGATTTGAATATGTCAAATATACGATATTTTTCATGTGAAGGGCGGTAATTCCGTTTATCTTGTGTAGATTGGCACGAATATGGGTTCGGTCTGACTAGAGGAAATTTATGGAAGTATTTGCCTATCTGATTCCGTACGGCCTGGAGTGGCTGAACCTGATCGTCCGCTGGCTGCACGTCATCACGGGCATCGCCTGGATCGGTGCTTCCTTTTATTTTGTCTGGCTCGACAACTCGATCCGCCCGCCTGCGCCTGGCTCCGAGCTGGCGAAGAAGGGCGTCTCTGGAGAGCTGTGGGCCGTGCATGGCGGCGGCTTCTATAACCCGCAAAAATACCTGCTGGCGCCCGCCGAACTGCCGAAGGAGCTGCACTGGTTCAAATGGGAAGCGTATTCCACCTGGTTGTCCGGCTTTGCGCTGCTGACGATTGCCTATTATTTCAATGCCCAGGCCATGATGATCGACAAGGCCGTGGCCGATATCTCCAGCGGCCAGGCCGTCGGCATCGGCATCGCTACCCTCGTCATCGGCTGGACCGTGTACGACCTGCTGTGCCGCTCCAGGCTGGCGCAATATGAACTGTGGTTCGGCGTGACGGTGTTTGCGCTGATCGTCGGCGCCGCGTACGTGCTCACGCATTTGCTCAGCGGGCGCGCCGCCTACATCCACGTGGGCGCCATGATTGGCACCATCATGGTGGCCAATGTGCTGATGCTGATCATTCCCGGCCAGCGCAAGATGGTCGAAGCCATGGCCGCCGGCAAGCTGCCCGACCCGAAGCACGGCTTGAAGGCCAAGCAGCGCAGCGTGCACAACAATTACTTTACCTTGCCGGTGCTGTTCATCATGATCAGCAACCACTACGCGATGACCTACCGCAACGATCACGCCTGGCTGGTGCTGGCGCTGATCATGGCGGCCGGCGTCTTCATTCGCCACTTCTTCAACCTGCGCCACAAGGGCCGTGTCGAGTGGCGCTATCCGGCCATCGGCGTGGCCCTGCTGCTGGCCGTCGCTATCGCCATCGCGCCGAAAGCGCCCGTGGCGGCCGCGCCGGCGGTGGACCCGGTCGCGCAGTTCAAGCGCGTGCATGCCATCATCGCCCAGCGCTGCGCCACCTGCCATTCGGCCCAGCCCACGCAAGCGGGCTTCGCCACGGCGCCGGCCGGCATGATGCTGGATAATGAAACGCAAATCCGCCAGCACGCGGCGCAAATCTACAAGCAGGCCATCGAGCTCAAAGCCATGCCGATCGGGAACCTGACCAATATGACGGAGGCCGAGCGCAGCGAATTGGGCGCCTGGCTGCAACAGACCATGCAAGGAGCAAAATGACTACGCACGCAGAAAAAATCACGGCCTGGATCGACGCACACTTCGACGAAGAAGTCGCCTTTTTACAGCAGGTGGTGCAGCAGCCGACGGATACGCCGCCCGGCAATAACGCGCCGCATGCGGAACTGGTGGCGCAGCTGTTGCAGGCATATGGCTGGCAGGCGGAAAAGCATGCGGTACCTGCGGACCAGGTCGAGGCCTATGGCATGCAGAGCATCACCAACCTGATCGTGCGCCGCCCGTACGCGGCGGGCGGGCCGACGGTGGCCCTGAACGCGCATGGCGATGTGGTACCGCCCGGCGACAACTGGACGTATCCGCCATATGGCGGCCAGATCGACGGCGGCTATATCTACGGCCGCGCGACGGCCGTCTCAAAAGGCGATTTCGCCACCTATGTGTTTGCCGCGCGCGCGCTCGAAGCGCTGGGTATTGCCTTGAAGGGCCAGCTGGAACTGCACTTTACCTATGATGAGGAATTCGGCGGCTTGCTGGGGCCGGGCTGGCTGCTGGAGCAAAATCTGACGAAACCCGATTTCGTCATCGCCGCCGGTTTCAGCTACGGCATCGTCACGGCGCACAACGCCTGCCTGCAGCTGGAAATCACTGTGCACGGCAAGTCTGGCCATGGTTCCATGCCGGAGACGGGGCATGACGCGCTGCAGGCGGCCAACAAGATCCTCAACGCCATCTACGGCCAGCTGCCGGAGCTGAAAAAGATCAAGTCAAAAGTCGCCGGCATCGATTCTCCCACCATGCTGGTGGGCCGTATCGACGGTGGCACGAATACCAATGTGGTGCCGGGCAAGGTGGTCATGAAGATGGACCGCCGCATGATCCCGGAAGAAGACCCTGTGGCGGTGGAAGCGCAGGTGCGCGCGCTGATCGAAGACGCCGTGCGGGGCGAACCTGGCATTCGCATCGAAATCCGCCGCCTGCTGCTGTCGCACGCGCTGCGGCCCTTGCCTGGTTCCGAGCAGCTGGTCGCCAGCCTGCAAAAGAATGCGCAAGCCATCCTTGGCGAGACGATTCCCGCCGTCGGCACGCCCCTGTATGCGGATGCGCGCCTGTATGGCGAACGGGGCATCCCCGCCGTGCTGTATGGCGCCGGCCCGCGCACGGTGCCCGAGTCGAACGCGAAGAAGGCCGACGAGCGCCTGGCGCTCGATGATTTGCGCAAGGCCAGCAAGATCGTCGCCCTGACCCTGCTCGACTTCCTCGGCGAAAAATAGGGCAGGGCGCTTTGGCTTACAATGGGGCGAACACTCACACTGTGAAGATGATTCCCCATTGATTGAAGAGCCAAATTGAATACCCGTTTTCTCGAAGCGTTTGTCTGGGCTGCGCGGCTGGGCAGCTTCCGCACGGCGGCCGACAAGCTGCACATCACGCAGGCGGCCATTTCCAACCGCATCGCCTCGCTGGAGCAGGATTTCGGCACGCGCTTGTTCGACCGCGACGCGCGTGAAATCCGCCTGACTTTCGCCGGGCGCAACCTGCTCGTGTACGCCGAACGCATGCTGGAATTGTGCCGCGACATGTATGCGGCCAATTCCTCGCCCGCGCAGATCACGGGTGAGGTGCGCATCGGCGTCATCGAAACCATCGTGCATACCTGGCTGATCCCGTTCCTGCAGCGCGTGCAGGAGCGCTATCCGGGCATCGAGATTCAATTGACGTCGGAATCGACGCGCCGCCTGCACGAACAGCTGCAGCAGGGCGAGCTCGATATCGCACTGCAGACGGACATGCTGACGGGCGACCATATCCGCAGCACGGGCAGCGGTGCCATTGCCATGGGTTGGGCGGGCAGAAAGGCCGACTGGCCAGACACGGGCACACCGTTCACGGTGGCGCAACTGGCGCAGCACCCGATCATCACCATGAACCGGGGATCGCAGCCGCATTCCGCATTGAAGGCGCTGTGCCAGGACCAGGGCGTGCAGTTGGGCCGCGTGCACTGCGTCAGCTCGATCTCCGCCATCGTGCGCCTGGTAAAAGCGGGCTTCGGCATCGCCGTGTTGCCGCTGGCGCCCCTGCGCGAGGAAATCGAGCAAGGCAACATCGCCCTGATTCCCTGCGCCAGCGCCCTGGCACCGCAGCGCATCGTCATCAGCTACAGCGAAGACATCACCACGGAGGCGATTCAGCTGGTGGCCATGCTGGCGTGCGAGGAAGCGGCCAGGTTCACCCTGGGGCTCGCGGAGGAGTACGGAGCTTGACGCTGTGTCGTAGGTCGGATTAGCGCCCCGGCGCGTAATCCGACAACATTGTTGGCCCGTCCCCACCGCGACCCACAAGAAAAACTTATCAGTCGCGTTCAGAATAACCCGTTTGCCAAGTGATGGCGTGCCACCTATTCTGGGTTTGCACCCACTTACAACGCAAACGGAACCATCATGACGACGTCCACCACCACCTTGCCCGGCATCCTGTTTGTCTGGACCAGCACCGACCCGGAACACGAGCTCGATTTCAACCGCTGGTACGACCGCGAACACGTGGAAGAGCGCGTGCGCATTCCCGGTTTTGTCAGCGGCACGCGCTATCAGAGCGTACGCGGTCCCCGTAAATACCTTGGCCTGTACCGCACCGACTCGCTGGACGCCTTCCAGACACCAGACTACTTCAAGGCCTTCGGCCAGCAGACGCCATGGTCGGTGACGAATCTGCAGCGCATGCTTGACCCGATGCGCCGCGTCTGCGCCATCGAGGCGGAAACGGGCATGGGCACGGGCGCCTGGCTGGCCGTGCTGCGCCTGGGGGCGCCAGCCATCGGCCAGGACGTGCAAGCCGTGGCCACCATGGCCACGCTGGGAGCGACATTGCTGCAGATCGACGGCGTGATTTCCACGCGCTTGCTGACGCCCGACGCGAAGCTGTCCGGCCCCCTGCCGGCAGAGCAGAAGGAAGGCCGCGTGCTCGATCCGATCTTCCTGATCGACGCCTCGTCGGAAAGCGCCGCACTGGCGGCAGCCAATGCCGCCAGTGCGGCGCTGGGGCTCGACGGCGAACAGGCAGCCATCCTGCAACTGTCCTGGCAACTGCGCGAGGCGGACCTGCACGCTGCCTGACGCGCACGCGCGCATCTTGCCGGCACGGATAACACGAGACACGGGCCACGGCACAGGGCAAAGCATCCTGCGCCGGGCCTGCAATAAAACTGACGAGAGAGGTAGGCAATGACCACATATACAACGGCAAGCGCAGCGCATCCGGCGGCCCAGGCACCGGGCGACAAGTCCAAGACGGGCCGCCTGGCCACGGCCAGCATGGTCGGCACGACCCTGGAATGGTATGACTTCACCGTCTATAACACCATGGCCGCGCTGATCTTCAACCATCTGTTCTTCCCTTCATTCGATCCGCTGACGGGTACCATCCTGGCCTTTTCCACGTATGCAGTCGGTTATATCTCGCGTCCCATCGGTGGCGTGATCTTCGGCCACCTGGGCGACAAGCTGGGACGCCGCTGGGTGCTGGTGGTCACCCTGATGCTGATGGGCGTGACGACGGGCCTGATGGGCCTCTTGCCCACGTATGCCACGGCCGGCATCTGGAGCCCGGTCTTGCTGGTGGCGCTGCGCTTCGTGCAGGGCATCGCACTGGGTGGCGAATGGGCCGGCGCCGTGCTGATCTCCGTCGAACACGGGGCAGCGGACAAGCGCGGCCGCAACGCCTCGTGGACGCAGGTGGGACCTTCGTTCGGCACCCTGCTGGCGACGGGCTGCATCGGCCTGATCACCTATCTGCTGCCGCATGAAGCGTTCATGGACTGGGGCTGGCGCATGCCATTCATCGCCAGCCTGCTGCTGGTGGCCTTCGGCATGTGGATACGCAGCGGCATCGAGGAAACCCCGCTGTTCAAGGAGCTCGACCAGCAGGACGCCAAGGCCGAAGCGCCGATCGGCGACGTGCTGCGCATCTACTGGCGCCGTCTGTTGATCGCCGGCGGCGTGCGCATCGGCTCGGACGTACTGTATGCGCTGGTGGTGGTGTTCACCCTGACCTATGTGACCACCGTGCTGCACCTTTCCTCGACCCTGGCGCTCACCGCCATCATGATCGGTACGGCTTGCAATGCGCTGTCGGTGCCCCTGTTTGGCGCCTTGTCGGACAAGATTGGCCGTCGCCCCGTGTATGCGCTGGGCGCCATCCTGGGCCTGGTGTGGGCGTTTGCGTTCTTCACCTTGTTGGATACGGCCAGCCCAGCCGCCATCGTCACGGCCGTCGTTGTGGGCCTGGTCATCCACGCCATCATGTACGGCCCGCAGGCGGCTTTCGTCATCGAGCAATTCCCCACCAAGGTGCGCTATGCGGGTTCCTCGCTGGCCTACACCCTGGCCGGCGTGATCGGCGGTGGCTTCGCACCCCTCGTCATCGCCAGCCTGTACCGCTCGTACAACAGCACCATGGCCGTCTCGCTGTATGTAGCGGCGGCTTTGCTGATCACCGGCGCCGCCGTTTTCGCGGCCAGAGAAACGGGCCGCGGCCCTCTTGAGGAATAACATCATGACGACATTGAGTTTTCAACTGGCAGGCCACGGCCCCGTTACCTTCGACATCGATAATCTCATCATCGCCGGCTGGACGGGCCGCGACGTGGCGATGGTCGAACACCATATCGCCGAACTAGAAGCCATCGGCGTGGCGCGCCCGAAAAGCGTGCCGACGTTTTACCGCGTGGCGGCGGCGCTGCTGTCGAGCGATGCCGCCATCGAAGTGCCGGGCCTGGATTCGTCCGGCGAGGCCGAGTTCGTGCTGTTTTCCACCGAATATGGCTTGCTGGTGGGGATAGGTTCCGACCACACGGACCGCAAGGTGGAAAGCTATGGCGTGACGGTGTCCAAGCAGATGTGCGGCAAGCCCGTGGGCGATACCCTGTGGCGCTATGCCGACGTGGCCGGCCATTGGGATCAGTTGCAGATGCGTTCCTGGCGCGAACGCGCCGGCGTACCTGCCCTGTACCAGGATGGCCCCGTGACCCGCATGCTGTCGCCGGAAGACCTGATCCTGCGCTACACGGGGCAAGCGACTCTGCCCGTGGGCAGCGCGATGTTCTGCGGCACGCAACCGATCATTGGCGAAATGGGCCATGGCGACGCGTTCGAGCTGGAGCTGTATGATCCAGCCTTGCAGCGCTGCCTGCAGCACCGCTATGCCGTGCAAACCCTGCCCGTGGAAGGATAAGAGAATGACCCAGTTGACCAAGACTATCCGCGAACTGGCCGCCGACCTGGCCGCCGGCCGCCTCACCAGCGTGGCACTGACACAGCAGATGCTGGCGCGCGCCGAGGCGCACCGGGCGCAAGGCGGCCATGCGTATGTCAGCCTCGATGGTGAACAGGCGCTGATGGAAGCGCGGGCCAGCGATGCGGCGCGCGCCGCGGGCATCGTTGCCTCGCCGCTGGCCGGCGTGCCTATTTCCATCAAGGACCTGTTCGACGTCAGGGGGCAGGTCAGCAGCGCCGCCTCGCTGGCGCTGGCCGACGCGCCGCCCGCCGGTGCCGATGCACTTGCCGTGGCGCGCCTGCGCGCGGCCGGCGCCGTCCTGCTGGGCCGCACCAACATGAGCGAATTTGCATTCTCCGGCCTGGGCTTGAATCCCCATTACGGCACGCCGCGCAATCCGCACGACCACGCGCGTGTGGCAGGCGGCTCCACCTCGGGCGGCGCCGTCACGGTGGCGTTGGACATGGCGGCCGGCGCGCTGGGCACGGACACGGGCGGCTCGATCCGCATCCCGTCCGCGTTTTGCGGCCTGACGGGCTTCAAGCCGACGGCCGCGTCCGTGCCGCTGGCCGGCACAGTGCCGTTATCTCGCTCCCTCGACTCGGCCGGCCCCATCGCACACAGTGTCGATTGCTGCGCCATTTTGTACGCAGCGTTGTCGGGCCATGACATCGGCGCGCAGGCACCAGCATTGAAAGGCTTGCGCTTCGGCGTTACCCTTGACTACGTCGGTACGCACGTGGAGCCGCAGGTGCAGCAGGCTTTCGATGCCGCGCTGGACAAATTGCGCGCGGCCGGCGCGCAGGTGGAACAGTTCGATTTCCCCGAATTGCTGGAACTGCCGGGTATCAATGGCAGCGGCGGCCTGGTGGCGGCGGAAGCGTGGCACTGGCACAAGGCCTTACTTGAAGAGAATGGCGCGCAATACGACCAGCGCGTGGCGGCGCGTATCCGCCGCGGCCAGCAGCAAGGCGCAGCGGACTACATCGACTTGCTCGATGCGCGCGCGCGCCTGATCGCCATCGCGAAGCAGCGTCTGGCGCCATTCGACGCCTGGCTGATGCCCAGCGTGGCTATTCTCGCGCCGCAGGTCGCGCCGCTGGAAGCGGATGACGCCACCTTCTTTGCCACGAACGGCCTGGTGCTGCGCAACGCCAGCGTGATCAACTTCCTCGACGGCTGCGCCTTGTCCCTGCCTTGCCATGCGGATGGCGAATTGCCTGTGGGGCTGGGCATTTGCGGCCTGGCCGGCGCCGACGATACAGTGCTGCAAATTGGCCGCGCCGTGGAGGCGCTGCTGCGGGGGCGTGGAAAAGAATAGTGCCTCAGTGCAGGAAAATGCCGGGTTTGTAATATGATAGCTGGCATTGACATGGGATAGTCGCGCTTCGGGCGCCGGCAAACTTCAACTGTGCACCGATACGACCTGATTAGCTGTCATGACTGCGGCGCGCTGTACCGCAAACGTCCGCTGCGTCCACGCGAAAAGGCGCGCTGCATCCGTTGCCGCTCGGTGCTATACCGGGGCGCGCACGCGCGCGGCGCATCGGCCGAATTGACCAAGGTGGTGGCGCTGACCCTGGGCGCCGCCTTCGTCTTCCTGATCGCCCAGTTTTTTCCCATCGTCGAACTCGACGTCAACGGCCTGACCTCCAGCGCCACCTTGCTCGGCTCCATCCGCGTGCTGTGGTCCGAGCAGATGCACATCGTGGCGACGATGGTGTTCCTGTTTACCATCCTCTTTCCCGCCATCGAACTCGCTTCCCTGCTGTATGTGGCGCTGGGCTTGCGCGGCGGCGTCAAAGTGCCGGGCTTTAACCGCGTGCTGCGCGCCGTGCAGACGGCGCGCGAGTGGGGCATGACGGAAGTGCTGATGATCGGCATCCTGATTACCGTCGTGAAGATGACCAGCCTGGCGACCGTGCTGCCGCAACCGGGGCTGTTCGCGTTTGGCGCGCTGACCCTGATGCTGGCCATCGTCGTTTCGTTTGATCCCAAGGCCCTGTGGAACCTGGGCGACGACCTGACCCGTCAAGCGCTGCCCGGCATCCGCTACAAGGCTTTCGCGCCGGGCGCGAAGATCGTGCCTTGCCACGCCTGCGGCCTGGTGGCGCCGCCTCTGGGCAAGGGCAAGCATCTGGCGTGCGTGCGCTGCGGCACGGCCCTGCACGTACGCAAACCGGACAGCATCAACCGTACCTGGGCCTTGCTGATCGCCGCCATGATCCTCTACATTCCCGCCAACCTGCTGCCCGTGATGGTGACGTATTCCCTGTTTGGCGCACAAAACGACACCATCATGAGCGGCGTGGTGCTGTTCTGGACCAGCGGCTCGAAAGGCCTGGCCATCATCATTTTCATCGCCAGCGTGGTCGTGCCGATGTTGAAACTGGGCGTGCTGGCGCTGCTGGCGTTCACGGCGCAGCGGCGTTCGCGCTGGCGGCCGCGCCAGCGCACCATCTTGTACCGCATGGTCGAATTCATCGGCCGCTGGTCCATGCTCGACATCTTTGTCGTCACCCTGACGGTGGCGCTGGTGCGCTTCAAGTCGCTGGCCGTGATCACGGCCGGACCCGGCGCGCTGGCCTTTGGCGCCGTGGTGGTGCTGACCATGCTGGCGGCGATGCAGTTCGACCCGCGCCTGATCTGGGACCCCGTCGACGGGCAGGTGCCGGGAGAGGAAGAACCCGTGGTGGTGGCAAATACCGGAAACAATACAGTTATTGGAGAACAGCATGTCTGACAAAGAAGCAGGCGACCTTGCCGAAACGGGTGGCCAGGGCGTCCCCCCGTTGCCGGAACCCGATGTGGAACAGGGCAGCCGCTGGCTGCCGTCGCTGGTATGGCTCATTCCGCTGCTGGCCGCGCTGATCGGCGCCGGCCTGGCCGCCAAGTCCATCCTCGACCAGGGACCCACGGTGACGGTCAGCTTCAAGAGCGCCGAAGGTCTGGAGCCGGGCAAGACCAAGGTCAAGTACAAGGATGTCGACATTGGCCAGGTGCGCGCCATTACCCTCGGCGAGGACTTGAGCAAGGTGCTGGTGACGATCGACATGAGCAAGGAAGCGCGGCGCTTCGCTACCGCCGATTCGCGCTTCTGGGTGGTGCGCCCGCAGATCGGTGCCAGCGGCGTGACGGGGCTGGGCACCTTGCTGTCGGGTGCCTACATCGGCGTCGACACGGGCAAGTCGGAAGCCAAAAAAGAGAACTTCGTCGGCATGGAAAACCCGCCCGCCGTGGCCGGTGACCAGAAGGGCAAGCTGTATACGCTGCATGCGGACAGCCTCGGCTCCGTCGACGTGGGCTCGCCGCTGTTCTTCCACCGCCTGCGCGTGGGCAAGGTGGTCAGCTTCGCGCTGGACAAGGATGGCAATGGCATCACCATGTCGGTCTTCGTGAACGCCCCGTACGACCAGTTCGTCGGCAAGAATGCGCGCTGGTGGCATGCCAGCGGCGTCGACGTGCGCCTCGATTCGAGCGGCTTCAAATTGAATACGCAGTCGCTGGCGGCCATGCTGGTGGGCGGCATCGCCTTCGAGGCGGAAAACGGTCGCAAGCCCGAGGAGCCCGCGCCGGCCAATACCAATTTCCGCCTGGCGGCCGACGAGGCCAGCGCCATGCGCGAACCCGATGGCGAGGCGATCACCACCGTCTTCTATTTCGACCAGTCCCTGCGTGGCTTGCAGCCTGGCGCCACGGTGGACTTCCGCGGCATCGTGCTGGGCGAGGTGCGCTCGGTGGGCATCGAATTCGATCCCGTGAAGAAGAACTTCCGCATGCCCGTCACCGTCAGTCTGTATCCGGCCCGCCTGGGCATGCGTTTCAAGACGGCCGTCGACGATGCGGAAGGCTCGGCCGGCCACCAGCTGCTCGAACGCATGGTCAGCCGCGGCTTGCGCGCGCAGCTGCGCACGGGCAACCTGCTCACCAGCCAGCTGTACATCGCGCTGGACTTCTTCCCGAAAGCGCCGAAGGTGGCGCTGGACTTGAACAGGTATCCGCTGGAAGTGCCCACCGTGCCCAATACCCTGGATGAACTGCAGACGCAGATCGCCAGCATCGCCCGCAAGCTCGATCAGGTGCCATATGCGGAGATCGGCAACAATTTGAATGCCACCATCAAGCAGGCCAATACCCTGTTCAAGCAGCTCGATGGCCAGGTGGTGCCGGAAATGCGCGATACCCTGACGGCGGCGAAGCAAACCTTTGGCACGGCCGAACAGGTGCTGCAAAAGGATTCGCCGCTGCAGTCGGACGTGCGCCAGGCCTTGCAGCAACTGACGCAAACCCTGCAATCGCTCAATGCCCTGTCGGATTATCTGGAACGTCATCCCGAGTCCCTGATCCGCGGTAAAAAAGGAGATGAAAAAAAATGATGAAACCGATTTTTTCCGCGCTGCTGGCTGGCAGCCTGCTGGGCGCCTGCTCCACGCCCCAGTCCGAGCATTTCTATACGCTCAGTGGCGGCGCCGATGCGCAGCCGGCCAAACCCGTCAAATACTATGTCGAGGTGCTGGCTGTCAGCGTGCCGCAGCAGGTGAGCCGTAACCAGTTTGTTGTGACGGCGCCGTCGGGACGCATCGAATTGCTGGAGCAGCAGCGCTGGGCGGGGCCGCTGGCCGGCGAGATCGGCCAGGCCCTGTCGACGGCCGTGACGAACGATCTGGGCGCCATCGATGTGTTCCGCACGCCGCATCCCGACAACCTGCCCGTGTACCGCATCAGCACCAATGTGCAGCGTTTCGAGTCCGTGATGGGCCAGTATGCGCTGATCGATGCCGTGTGGAGCGTGCGCCAGCTGGCCAGCAACAAGGTGGTGACTTGCCGTACGATCGCCAATGAAAAGGTGGGCGCGGGCTACGATGAACTGGTGCTGGGCCACCGCCGCGCCGTGGGCCGCATCGCCGCCGATACGGCCAGCGTGGTGCGCGCTTTTGACAACGGCAACGCCGCCTGCCCGGCATCCTGAGCCGCTTTTCGCTACCCAGTCCCGGCGGCCGCTGGTAAAATGCGGCCATGGGAATGACCTTGTTCACGCGCCGCTTTGCCGCCTGGATCGCCTGCTTTGCGATCCTGCTGGCGGCGCTCGCGCCATCGATTTCCCAGGCCGTCGCCAACGCCAAGCAGGAATCCGGCTCCGGCTGGGCGGAAATCTGCTCGGTGGCCGGCATCCGTTTTGTCCAGCTTGTGCAGGGCGATGACGGCGCCGCCGACGAAAAATCCGGTGGCAAGGCCATGCAGATGGAGCATTGCGCCTTCTGTTCCACGCATGCGGGTTCCGTCGGCCTGCCGCCCGCCAGCCCCGTGCTGCCGCTGCCCGTTGCCAGCGGTACGGCCATTTTCCCGGCGCTGTACTACCAGTCCCCATCCCCGCTGTTCATCTGGTCCACCGCGCAATCGCGCGCGCCGCCCGCCCTCGTCTAAGTCCATGCATTTTTAGTGCTTGCCCTGCGCGTCTTCCGGCGCGACGGGCAGCATCCGCACACTTATACGAGAATCACATGCACAAGAAATTATTGGTGCTGGCCGCTGCCATCACCGTGGCTTACCCGTGCGCGCGGGCGCAGCAACTTGATCAAGCGGACCATGCCATCGACACCGTCGTCGTTTCCGGTTCGCGCGCGCAATCGTGGCTGTCCGAGACGCCGCAGGCCATCGGCGTCGTCAATGCCAAAACGCTGGAACGCGACAAGCCCAAGACCATGGGCGATATCCTCAACCGTATCGCCGGCGTGTACTGGAATGACCTGGGCAATGAGCAGCACAGCATGAGCATCCGCCAGCCCATCGGCACGAATGCCGTCTACCAGTACCTGGAAGATGGCATCCCCATCCGTCCGCTGGGCGTCTTCAATCACAACTCGCTCAATGAAATGAACATGGCGGGCGCCAGCGGCGTGGAAGTGGTGAAGGGCGCTGCTTCCTCGCTGTATGGCAGCAATGCCGTCGGCGGCGCCGTCAATTTCCTGACGGCCGGCGCCAGCGCCACGCCGACGGCCAAGGTGGGCGTGCGGCGCGATAACGTGGGCGGTTTCACCCGCTACGACACCTCCGCCAGCGATACCTGGGGTCCGCTGGGATTGCGCTTTTCTCATTACAGCTCGCGCCGTTCGCGCGACAACTGGCAAGAGTACAGCTATGGCGACAAGGATTCGTTCTCGCTGCGCGCCGACTATGCGCTCAGTTCCACGTCGCAGCTGCGCGCCACCCTCGTCCACACGGATCTCGATGCGGCCATGACGGGCAGTCTGTTCGAGAATGACTACCGCAACAATCGCGGCAAGAGCCTGAACACGTTTACCTACCGCAAGGACAAGACCACGCGCATGAATCTGGCGTGGGAGGGCGCGACGACGGCCCATGGCACCAGCACCGTTACCGTGTTTACGCGCAAAAATGACCATGGGCAGATTCCCGCGTATTCCATCGGCAGCTGCGCAGGCATGCTGTGCAAGGGCGTCATCAACAACAACCACGTCGATTCGCTGGGGCTGGACGTGAAACACCAGCAGGAATTCGCGTGGCTGCGTTCGCGCCTGATTGCCGGCGTGTACGTCGACAAGAGCGACAATCCCTTTGTCAGCGATAATCTGTCCATCGTGCGCGATGCGGCCACGGGCCGCTACCTGCGCTATACGCTGGCCAATGCGTCCAATCCGCAGGGCGTGCGCGACTACCAGACGGACATTCTGAACACGGCCGTCTTCGCGCAATGGGAATTTTCTCCGCTGGCCGGCACGCGCGTGGTGCTGGGCGGACGCTCGGACGCCATTCGCTATGATTACCACAACCAGCTGGCGCCCGGCGGCAGCGTCAATTACGGCGCGCCCGACGAGTCGCGCAGCTTTTCGCATGTGAGCCCGAAGCTGGGTGCCACCTACGCCATCGGCCAGGCGGGCAGCGCGTATGCGAACGTCAGCCAGGGTTTTACGCCGCCCGAGGTGAGCCAGCTGTATGGCAAGACGGGTATCGCCGACCTGCAGCCATCCGTCTACAACAACTATGAACTGGGCTTGCGCTGGGCGTTCCTGCAGGGCCGCTTGAAACTCGACACGGCCCTGTACCGCCTCGACGGGCGCGACACCATCGTCAGCTATACGCTCTCGCCGGGCAACAGCGAAAACCGCAATGCGGGACGCACGCGCAGCGAAGGGCTGGAGCTGGGCCTGAACTACGACAGCGGCCTGTTCGACGCGCGCTTCGCCACGGCCATCGCACGCCACCGCTACCTGCGTTACCAGGTCTCCGCCAGCCTCGATTACAGCGGCCGCAGCATGCCGCAGGCGCCGCGCGACGTCACCTCGATCGAGATCGGCTACAAGCCCGTGGCCGGCGCGCGTATCGCGCTCGAAGCCGTGCACCAGGGCCGCTACTGGATGAATAACGCCAATACGGTGGAGTACAAGGGCCACGCCTTGCTGAACCTGCGCGCCAGCTACCAGCTCGCGCGCGGGCTGGAAGCGTGGGCGCAGGTGCGCAATCTGATGGACAAACGCTATGCCGATTCGGCCAGCAGCAGTTATTCGGGCACGGGCAGTTATGCACCGAACAGCCAGAACCAGTACACGCCCGGTGCGCCGCGCAGCGTGATGCTGGGCCTGGGCTATACCTTCAACGCACTGTGAGGCTGGCCATGGACGATCACACCTTTCTCATCGCACGGCGTAAAAGCCTGTACTGGCGCATCCACTTCTGGGCCGCGCTGATCGCCTCGCCGTTTGCGCTGGTGGCCACCCTGACGGGTATTTTGTATGTGTTCACGCCGCAGATCGAGGCAAGGCTGTACCAGCACCTCGACCATGTGACGCCGCAGGCGTCGATGCTGCCGCTGGACGCCGCCGTGGCGGCAGCCGAACGGGCGGCGCCGCGTGTCTGGACAGTGCAACACGTGGTGCCGCCGTTTCAACAGGACGACGCGGTGCAGGTGGCGTTCGCGCCACCCGGCGGCGCGCAGGATGAACATGCGGGCCATGGCGGACATGCCGCGCCGGTCACGCCCCCCAGGCCGAAGTTCGGCCTGCCCGCGCAAGCCATCATCGTGTATGTGAATCCGTATGACGCGCGCGTGCTGGGCAGCCTGGCCAGCAGCGAGCGCTTCGGCAACTGGGCGAAAAAACTGCATTCGCGCCTGCTGCAAAACGATGGCTGGCGCTGGATGATCGAGCTGGCCGCCAGCTGGCTGATGGTGATGCTGGTGACGGGCGTGGTGCTGTGGTGGCCGCGCGGCGCGCAATCTGGCTTGCCGAAGCGGGGCGCGCGGGGGCGCAATGGCTGGCGCCAGTGGCATGCTTTTCTCGGCGTGGCGCTCGGCATCGTCAGCGTCGTGATCCTGACGACAGGGCTGACGTGGAGCCAGCAGGCGGGCGGACGCATCCGCGCGCTGCGCGACATCAGCGGCCAGGCGCCGCCGCCCGTGCCGCGCGGTTTGCATTCGCGCGAGGAGGGCGCGCCGCTCGACTGGCAGGATGCGTGGCAGGTGGCGCGCAGCCATGCACTGGCCATCGCCGTGCAGCTGACGGCGCCGGCCAGCCAGGACGATGTGTGGCGCGCCACCATGGCCGACCGCAGCCAGCCCACCTTACGCTTCGATCTGCAATTCGACGCCTACAGCGGCAAGCCTTTGTACTATGCGGGGTGGCAGGCGCAGACGGCGTTCGGCAAGGCCACGGCCATCGGCATTCCATTTCATCGCGGGGAGTTCGGCTGGTGGAACCAGGCCTTGCTGCTGCTGTTTGGCGCCAGCGTGCTGTTCTCGCTGGTGTCGGGCTGGGTGATGTTCTTCAAGCGCCGCCCGCCAGGCTCGCTGGGCTTGCCCCGGCTGCTGCCGGGCGCCTGGACCTCGCCGTCCGCGCTGGCCTGGCTGGTGGCGGCCGGCATGTGCGCGCTGATGCCGCTGCTGCTCATTTCCGGCGGCATGCTGATGCTGCTGGAGCTGCTGCTGGCGAAATGGGGTGCGCGTATCGGCAGGGTGCGTCTGCGCTAGAATAAGGGGCGCGGCCAGGCTCGTTGCCATGGGCCGCACCCTTGCAATGGCTGAACATGATATTCATCGACTTTCCCGCCTTGTCCGCACTGGCCGCCGCGTCGGCCCTGGTGACAAAAAAATGCAGCTGCTGCACCGTGCCGCTCGATGCCTGGCAACGCCTGCCCACCTCGCTGGAGCTGGATCGGTTTGAAGAAATCGGCACCCTGCGCGAAGACCCGTACGAGGAACCGACGTTTGCCGAATACCACCCGCATGGTACGCGTTATGACAGCATCGAGGCGCCCATCGCGCCCCGTTACTATCCCGCCAACCTGAGCCAGGTGGCGCGCTGCCTGAACTGCGGCCGCCACTACCTGCGCTACAACGAGGCGGGCGGCTATTTCACGGAGCTGCGCATCCGCGCGCTGCGGCCGGCATTGCTGGCCGACGCAGCGTGATGCGTCGCCGGGTTTAGTCTGCGCGCAGGAAGTCCAGCAGTCGTCCCGTAAAGGCCAGTTCCGCTTCGATGTTCGACAGGTGCGACGCGTCGACGGTGGCCACGTCCGCATGGAAGATAGCCTGCTGCATCAGCAAGGCATCGGCGATGGTGGTGACCGGATCGAGCGTGCCGGCGATGATCAGTGTCGGTGCGGCGATGGCATGGATGGCGCCGCGCAGGTCGGCGCTGGCCAGGGCGTCGCAGCAGCTGGCATAGCCTTCGGCATCCTGGCGGCGCAACTTGTCGAGCATGGCGGCGATGGTGGCCGGGCGCGCGGCGATGAATCCCGGGCTGAACCAGCGTCCGGCCGCGCCGTCCGCGATGGCGTCGAGTCCCTCCTGGCGCACGGCGCGCGCACGGCTATTCCACCCTTCCTGTGTGCCTACCTTGCCCGCTGTATTGGCCAGCACCAGCTTGCGCAGGCGTTGCGGCGCATGGATGGCGAGCCATTGTCCGATCACGCCGCCCATCGACAGGCCGCAGAAATGCGCCTGGCCGATCCGCAGGTGGTCGAGCAGGCCTGCCACGTCCTGGCCCAGCATCTGCACGCTGTAGGGGCCGGGCGGACTGCCGGAGGCACCATGGCCGCGCGTGTCATAGCGCAGCACGTGGAAGTGCGGCGCCAGTGCTTCGGCTTGCGCATCCCACATGGACAGGTCCGTGCCCAGTGAGTTCGACAGCACTACGCAGGGTTTGTGCGGATCGCCTTCGCTGCGGTAATGCAGTGATAGTCCATTGATGTCTGCGATTGGCATATGCGCCCCTTATCCCTGATCGCCGCCACCGACAGGCAGCACGCTGCCCGTGATGTACGACGCTTCATCCGAGGCGAGAAACAGGATCGCGCCCACTTGTTCGTCGATGCTGCCATAGCGGTGCATGGCGCTGCTGGCGATGGTCTGGTCGACGATGCCCTGATACCAGCGCAGCTCTTGTTCATTGAGTGGCGTACTGTTGCGCGGAATCGCGCGTGGCGGCGCTTCCGTGCCGCCCGTGGCGACTGCATTGACGCGGATGCCGTGTTGCGCGTTTTCCAGCGCCAGGCTGGCCGTCAGCGCATTCACGCCACCTTTGGCCGCCGCGTACGGCACGCGGTAGATGCTGCGCGTGGCGATCGACGAGACATTGACGATGGCGCCGCTGCCCTGTTCCAGCATGGCCGGCAGCACCGCGCGGCAGCACCAGAGAGTGGGGAACAGCGAACGGCGGATTTCCGCTTCGATCTGTTCTTCCCGGTAGACCTCGAAAGGCTGTGCCCAGATGGTGCCGCCCACATTGTTGATCAATACGTCGATGCGGCCGAAATCGGCCATGGCCAGTTCGGCCAGCTGGCGCGCGCCTGCATAGTGTTCCAGATCTGCCTTGCAGACGCTGACGCGCGCGCCCAGGGCAATCGCTTCGGCTGCCACCTGTTCGACCAGATCGGCGCGATCAGCCAGCACCAGCTGCGCGCCTTCGCGCGCGGCGCGCAGCGCCACGCCGCGGCCTATGCCCTGCGCCGCGCCCGTTACCAGCACGACCTTGTCGGAAAATCGTTGACGATCACTCATTGTTCACGCTCCGCTGCTTGCCGAGAATTTCTCGTAGTAGAAGTTGGCGGGCGTCACACCCGTCTCATTGAGCCAGTTGCGCACCGCATCGACCATGGCGACAGGGCCGCACAGGTACACATCGACATCGCCGCCGTTCATCCATGCCGGCTCCACGTGGGCAGTCGCATAGCCCTTGCGCGCATGCGCGCTGTCGGCGGCCGCCACGCAGGTGACATAGGAGAACTGCGGATGGGCAGAGGCGATGCGGGCGAGCTGCTCCAGTTCCACCAGGTCGTGCTCATTGGTGACGGCGTACACCATGCGCACGGGCTGGGGAAAGCCGTGCGTGGCCAGGGCGCCCAGCATTGACAAAAATGGCGCGATGCCGGTACCGCCCGCCAGCAGCAGGACAGGGCGTTGCACGGGCCGCAGGTAGAAGCTGCCATAGGGACCGGCGAAGCTGGCCGCTGCGCCCGGTTGGGCCGCGTCGCTCAGGTAGCCGCTCATCTGCCCGCCAGGGACATTGCGCACCACGAACTGCGCCTGGGCCGCGCCTGGCGCGGAGCTGAACGAGTACGAGCGTGTCAGCGCGGTGCCGGGAATGGCCACGTTGACGTACTGGCCCGGCAGAAAGTCGAGCGCGGCAGGATCGGCCAGGTCGATGGCGAAGGCGATCGTCGATGGCGACAGATGCCGTACCGCTGCCACCGTGCCGGCGTGGCTGGCCACGGCCGTCTTGCAGGCGGCGGAGGTGGCCGGGATCTTCACCACGCAGTCGGAGGTGGGGCGCATCTGGCAAGCCAGGATATGGCCTTGCGCCGCTTCTTCCGGCGTCAGCGCATCCTCGATATAACTCGATGCGGGCAAGTCGTAGCTGCCCGACTCGCAGTGCCCGCGGCAGGTGCCGCAAGCGCCGTCGCGGCAATCGAGCGGGATGTTGATTTTCTGGCGATAAGCCGCATCGGACAGCTTTTCATTGTCGTTACATGAAATGAAGCGGGTGATCCCGTCTTCGAATTGCAGGGCGATGTTATGGCTCATCGTCGGTCTCCTTGCTGGTGAAGCTTGTTAAATGTGGTACACGTCGATGACCTGGTTGATGTAGTCGTTCTTCAGGACGACATACTTGTTCAGGATCAGCGGCTGTGCGCCGGAAAAGTCGATGATGTAGCGCGACATGCCGAAGTAGCTGTAGTCGCGCTTGTAGCGATGGCTCAGCGTATGCCAGTTGAAGCGCACCGTGCAGATGGCGCCGTCCTGGCTTTCCAGCTCGATGTTGGCGATGTTGTGGCTGGTGCGCGTGTCCGGCATGCTGGCGCTGGAACGCTCGGTCTTGATGCGGAAGACGCGGTCTTCCAGGCCCTGTCGGGTCGGGTAGAAGATCAGCGAAATTTCGCGCTGCGGATCGGTGACCAGGGTGTCGTCATCGTCCCAGGCCGGCATCCAGAATTGTGCATCCGGGTGGTAGCAATCGAGCCAGTCGTCCCATTGTTCGTCGTCCAGCAGGCGGCTTTCGCGGTACAGGAAACTGGCGATGTCGTGCTGCGCGATGGCGCTCATGGCTGTTCTCCCTGTGCGGCGAGGGCTTTTTTCATGACGTCGAGCCAGTAGCGGTGCTGCACCGTATACAGGCCTTCATCCTCGGTGCGCGCGCCACTCATGATTGGCGCCAGCCCGATCTCTTGCGCGGCCGCGTCGGCGCCCTCGATCCAGTGCGTGGCACCGCGGCACATGTCGTTCCATGGCATTGCGCTGCCCGCATAGCCCTGCTGGCAGGCGCGGAATTCTTCCAGGTCATCCGGTGTGGCCATGCCGCTGACGTTGAAGAAGTCTTCGTACTGGCGGATGCGCTGCGCACGCGCTGCGTCGTCCTCGCCCTTCGGCGCAATGCAGTAGATTGTGACTTCGGTCTTGTCGACGGAGATCGGGCGCAGCAAACGGATTTGTGAGCCGAACTGGTCCATCAGGTAGACGTTCGGGTACAGGCAAAGATTGCGCGAACGGCTGATCATCCAGTCCGCCGTTGGCTTGCCGAACTGGCGCGCGTAGTCCGCGTGGCGCGCGAAGTTGGGCCGATCCTGCGGATTGGCCCATTGCGTCCACAGCAGCATGTGCCCCTGTTTGAAGGCATAGAAGCCGCCGCCCTGGCGGCCCCAGTTACCCGCATCCATGGCGCGGATCTTGTCTTCGCGCTGCGCCGCCTGCTCCTTGCGGCGGTTGGTGGTGGCCGCATAGTTCCAATGCACGGCCGAGACGTGGTAGCCGTCCGCGCCATTTTCGGCCTGCAGCTTCCAGTTGCCTTCGAAGGTATAGGTGGATGCGCCGCGCAGCACTTCCAGGCCGTCCGGCGACTGGTTGACGATCATATCGATGATCTTGCCAGCCTCGCCGAGGAATTCTTCGAGTGGCGCCACATTGTCGTTCAGGCTGCCGAACAGGAAGCCCTTGTAGTTGGCGAAGCGCGCGACTTTTTTCAGGTCGTGCGAACCTTCCTTGTTGAAGCATTCCGGATAGCCCGCGTTCTCCGGGTCCTTTACCTTCAGCAGCTTGCCGCTGTTGTTGAAGGTCCAGCCGTGGAAAGGGCACGTATAGGTAGCCTTGTTGCCCCGCTTGTGGCGGCACAGCTGCGCGCCGCGATGGCTGCAGGCGTTGATGAAGGCATTCAGCTCACCTTGCCGGTTGCGCGCGATGAAGACGGGCTGGCGGCCAATGTGCGTGGTGTAGTAGTCATTGTTGTTGGCGATCTGGCTTTCATGCGCCAGGTAGATCCAGTTGCCCTCGAAGATGTGCTTCATCTCGAGTTCGAACAGGGCTTCATCGGTGAAGGCGCTGCGGTGCAGGCGATGGTCGCCCGTGGCCTGGTCCTCGACCAGCAAGGCATCGAGATCGGGCGCCGGGCTGGCGGCTGGCCGGTATGGGTGGATGGGGATCATGGCATGACCTCTAGGCGGCTGCGCGGTTGCGTTCGATTTGCGAGGTCGGTGCGGCTGCGGTTTCCGGATACAGGTGGAAGTCGAAGTCGATCGAGGCAAACGGCTGTTGCAGGTCCTTTTCGGCGATGGCTGCGGCATTGCTGACATGCGTGACGGCCGGCACCAGGCCTTCGCGGCTGGCAAAGGCGAAGTCGTCCCACAGGTAGGCATCGCCATCGATGTTGATCTGCGTGGTCAGCTGGCGCTGGCCTTCGGCGCTGATGAAAAAGTGGATGTGGGCAGGGCGCTGGCCATGGCGGCCCAGCAGGTCGAGCAGGTGCTGCGTGCTGCCATCCGGCGGACAGCCGTAGCCCTTGGGCATGATGCTGCGGAACTGATAGCGTCCCTGTGCGTCGGCGTAGATGGTGCGGCGCAGATTGAAGGATGACTGGCTCTGGTCGAAGAACGAGTAATTGCCCATCAGGTTGGCGTGCCAGACTTCAACCTTGGCGCCCGGCAGCGGCTTGCCCTGCTGGTCGTAGACGGTACCCTGCATGAACAGCACTTCAGCCTGTGCGCTTTCGCTACCGTCGTCAAGACGGGCAAAGCCTTCGCTTGCGGGGGCGCCGGCGACATACAGCGGGCCTTCGATGGTGCGCGGCGTGCCGCCTTGCAGTCCGGCCCTGGCCTCGGCTTCGTCGGCGCGGATATCCATGAAGCGCTCCAGGCCCAGGCCTGGCGCCAGCAGGCCCAGTTCATGTGCGGCGCCCGCGTTGGCAAGGAAGTCCAGGCCAGTCCAGAATTCGGCGGGCTGGATATCGAGGTCTTCCATGGCCTTGCACAGATCGCCCACGAGGCGCAGGACGATGGCCTGCACGCGTGGATGGGCCGGCCGGTCGGCGGCGTCGACGATCCAGCTTTTTACCAGGGTATCGATGTCATTGTGTGTCATGTTTGTCTCCTCTGTTGGGAATGATGCTGCGGCGGTTAAAGATCGTTGGCGCGGACCGAAGATGGATGCCGGCACAGGGGCATCACCTCGATCTGCATGTAGGGGTATAGCGGCAGCGACAGCAGCAGCGCGTGCAGCTCCTCGTTGCCGGCCACGTCGAAGATGCTGACGTTGGCATACTGGCCGGCGATGCGCCACAGATGGCGCCACTGACCCTGTTCCTGCAGGCGCTGCGCCAGCGCTTTTTCTTCCTTCTTCAGCGCGTCGGCCCGGTCGGCTGGCATGTCGGGCGGCAGTTTTACATCCATCCTCACGTGAAACAGCATGGCAATCTCCTTATTGGCGCGCCAGGCGGCGCAGTTTGTCGGTGTCTATCTGTACGCCCAGGCCGGGACCGGTGGGCACCTGCAGCATGAAGTCGCGGTAGACCAGCGGCTCACGCAGGATTTCCTCGGTCAGCAACAGGGGCCCGAACAGCTCCGTATCCCACGACAGGTCGGCAAAGGTGGCGCACAGGTGGGCGCTGGCCGCCGTGCCGATACTGCCTTCGAGCATGGTGCCGCCATACAGGCCGATGCCGGCCAGCTGTGCCACGGTGGCCACTTGCTGCGCGGGGATCAGCCCCCCCGACTGGGTAATCTTGACGGCATACACGTCGGCGCTGCCGGCGCAGGCCAGGCGGAAGGCGTCGCCGGGGCCGTGCAGCGCCTCGTCGGCCATGATGGCGACGTCGAAACGGGCAGCCAGGCGGCCCAGCGCGGCCGTGTTATCGGCGCGCACCGGTTGTTCGATCAGGTCCACGCCGCCATCCTGCAGTGCGGCGATGCCGCGCATGGCATCGAGTTCGCTCCACGCCTGGTTGACGTCGACCCGCACGCTGGCCGCGTCGCCCAGGGCGCGCTTGATGGCCAGCACATGCGAGACATCGTCAGCCACGCTGCGCGAGCCGATCTTCAGCTTGAAGATGCGGTGGCGGCGCAGTTCCAGCATCTGCTGCGCTTCGGCGATGTCCTGCGCCGTGTCGCCGCTGGCCAGGGTCCAGGCGACAGGCAGCGCATCGCGCACGCGGCCGCCCAGCAGTTCGCTCAGCGGCACACCCAGGCGCTGGCCCTGCGCATCGAGCAAGGCTGTCTCGATCGCGCATTTGGCAAAGCGGTTGCCCTGGATGGTCTTGCGCACTTTCGCCATGGCCATGGCCACACCGCTCGCCTCCATGCCGACCAGCAGGGGGGCGATATGCGTGTCGATATTTGTCTTGATGCTTTCCGGGCTCTCTTCGCCATAGTTCAGGCCACCGATGGTGGTCGCTTCGCCCCAGCCCTCGATGCCGTCGGCGCAGCGTACGCGCACCAGCACCAGCGTCTGCGACTTCATGGTGGCTACCGACATCTTGTGCGCGCGGATGGTTGGCACGTCGGCGAGGATGGTTTCTATGCTGAGTATCATATTTAATTTGTATAATGTGAGCAGGTATGTGTACGATATTCCCCGTCACCCCCCACGTCCAACACTGTTTTGGTATGGTTTCAATACTTAAAAGGTATATATGGAGCTGCGTCACCTGCGTTATTTCGTTGCCGTCGCGGAAGAGAAGAATTTCACGCGGGCCGCCGAGCGCCTGCATATCGCCCAGCCGCCGTTAAGCCGCCAGATCCAGCAGCTGGAAGAGGAACTGGCAGTGCAGCTGATCGAAAAGGGATCGCGTCCCTTGCGCCTGACCGAGGCGGGACGCTTCTTTTATGCGCATGCGCAGGAGCTGCTGGCCAAGGCTGCCGACCTGAAGACGATGACCCAGCGCGTGGGCAAGATCGAGCGCACCTTGTCGATCGGCTTTGTCGCCTCTACCCTGTATGGCCTGCTGCCGGAGATCGTGCGGCGCTTTCGCGAACGCTATCAGGCGGTGGAGATCAGTTTTCACGAGATGACCACGATGGAGCAGCTGCAGGCATTGAAGGAAGGCCGTATCGATGTCGGCTTCGGCCGCCTCAAGCGCGAGGATGCCGCGATACGCCGCATCGTGCTGCGCGAGGAGCCGCTGATCGTGGCGCTGCCCATGGGGCACCGGCTCGCCGCGCAAGCAGGGCCGCTGAAGATGAACGACCTGCTGCACGACCCGCTCATCGTCTATCCGAAGTCACCCCGGCCCAGTTTTGCCGACCAGGTGCTGGCCACCTTCAGCGACCGCATGATCGTGCCGGAACAGGTGATCGAGGTGCGCGAGCTGCAGATCGCCATCGGCCTGGTGGGCGCCGGCCAGGGCATTGCCATCGTGCCCGACAGCCTGCAGGGCATGAAGCGCAACGACGTGGTGTACCGCGCCATCGACGACCGGCGCGCCGTATCGCCCATCATCTTCAGCGTGCGGCTGATGGACCGCTCGGAAGAACTGTCCAACATGCTCAGCGTAATCTATGAGATCTACGACGCCTGCAAGCTGCCCCACGTCAAGGAAGAACTGTAGCCCGACGTGGGGAGGCACCGTTTAGAACGCGTGGCGCACGCCCATCAGCACGCCGGACTGATTCAGCCCCGCGCCCACGGTACCGCCGGCATCGAGGGCGATGGCGGCACCGCCCTTGTTCTGCATGCGGCCCAGGGAGGCGTGGACGGCCGTGCGCTTGGACAGGTAATAGGTGGCGCGCAGCACCGCCAGATTGGATGCCTTCGGGCTGTCCTTGACGTCCAGGCGCGACAACTGGCCGTCGAGCTGCCACGGGCCGTCGAAGGTGTAGGACGCGCCCAGGTAATACAGGCCCAGGCGGCTGTCGCTGGCCGCATCGATGCGGCGCTCGATGGCGCCGCCGCCGATCTTGGTTTGTCCCAGCACCGCGTAGCCATTGAGCGAAATGCGCCGGTCGGTATCGGTTGCGCGCACCAGCCCGTTGGCCGCGCCGGGGCCGCCGCGCAACTGGTCGTACGAGGCCGAGGCGCCCCATGTCCTGGTATCCCAGGCCAGCATGCCCGTCACCTGGCGGCAGGCGCGCACATTGCCGGGCACTTCACCCGCGCAGCCGGTGGCGGCCGGCCCGCCCGCCGAAGATGCATCGCGCCCGAAACTGTAAGTGGCGCCCACCGTCAATTCCTTGAACACGCCCAGGTAGCCGATGGCGTTGTCGCTGCGCGCATTGGGCAGGTACAGATCGAGGCTGCTGATGCTGAAGATGTTGGGCCCGATGATGTCCGACCTGGCGGTGGCGAGGAAGGTCATGTTCACTTGCCGGCCCAGCATCAGCTGGCCGTAGGCATTTTTCAGGCCGACATAGGCGGCGCGGCCGAACAGGCGGTTGCCCTGGCCCGTTGTGCCCGTGTCGGCGCCGATGCCCGTCTCCAGTGCAAAGAGTGCCTGCATGCCGCCGCCCAGGTCTTCGCTGCCGCGAAAGCCGATGCGCGAGGGCAGCGAGGCCGTCAGCGACGGCATCTTGACGATGCTGTCGCCGGCGGCATTGGCATTGGTGGTGTAGGCCATGCCCAGGTCAAGCAGGCCGTACATGGTTACTTGCTGGGCGTGTGCACCCGTGCTCAGGCATCCTGCCGCGATCAATGCCGTGCAGGCGATGGTGTTGTTCATACTGGTCTCCGTTGTTGTCGTGATGTAGTGGTGCTTATGGTTGAACGGCGCGCGCGCGTGGCGGCATCGCCGGTGCCGCTTGCACCGAGGCCGAACGGCCATGGCGTATCAGCGATACGGCGATGACGGCGATGGCCGCAGGGATGGCGATGGCCATGAAATTCTGTTCCAGCGGCAGCGCCATGCCGACCAGGGTACCGATGGCGATGGGTGCCAGGATGGCGCCGCTGCGGCCCACGCCCGAAGCCCAGCCGATGCCGGTCGAACGGATCGCCATCGGATAGAACTGGCCCGCATAGGCATAGGTGACGATCTGCGTGCCGATGGTCGAGGCGCCGGCCAGGCCCACCAGCAGGAACAGCAGTTCGGTCGGCACCTTGAAGCCAAGCAGGGTAATCGATACGGCAGCCAGCGCGTACATGCCCATCAGCACATACTTGATGTTGAAACGGTCCGCCAGCCAGCCGCCGACGACGGCGCCGATGACGGCGCCGAAATTCAGCACCAGCACGAAGGTCAGGGCCGAACCGAGGCTGTAGCCGGCGCTGGCCATCAGCTTGGTGAGCCAGGAGCTGAGCGCATACACCATGAACAGGCACATGAAAAAGGCGATCCAGAACATCGCGGTGCTGAAGCCGCGCCCATCTTGGAACAGTTTGCCGATGGGCGCGCCCTCGGCGCGATCCTGCGCGGGCAGGGCGAAGCGGTCGCCCGCATCGGGACGATACGACGGCTCCATGCGCGCGACGATCTGCTTGAGTTCATCGAGGCGGTTTTCGCGGATCAGGAAGGGCATCGATTCGGGCAGCGTTTTCAGGATCACGGGTATCAGCAGCACGGGCAGGCCGGCGGCCAGGAAGACGGACGACCAGCCATAGGTTTCCAGCAGTCCCTTGCCCAGCAGCGCCGCCAGCATGCCGCCCACGGCATAGCCGCTGAACATCAGGGTGACCATGGTGGCGCGGATTTTCTTCGGCGAGTATTCCGTCATTTGCGCCACCACATTGGGCATCACCCCGCCGATGCCCAGCCCTGCCAGGAAGCGCATGGCGCTGAAGGTGTACGGGTCGTGCGTGAAGCCCGCCGCCGCCGTGAAGACGCTGAACAGCGCGATGCAGATGGCGATCGCTTTGCGCCGTCCGATACGGTCGGCGATGGTGCCGAGGAAGATGGCGCCAAACATCATGCCGAACAGCGCGGAACTGACCATGAAGCCCGCGTTTTGCGCTGTCACGCCCATGTCCTTCATGATCGAGGGCAGGGCGATGCCGGCCACGGCCAGGTCATAGCCGTCGCAGATGATGATGAGGGCGCACCACAGCAGCACTCCGGCATGGAAGCGGTTGAAACGGGCCTTGTCGGATAATTCGTGTACGTCGATATGTCGCATGATGCAAGTCTCCTGGGTGTTGTTGTGGGTTGTGGAGGGCCAGCCGCGCGGCCGGATGGGCGTGCGGGTGTGGTGAAGGGAAGTACGGGATGTGCGTCAGGAGGGGCGCGCGGCCTGCCGCCGCCCGGCATGCAGGAGCCAGCAGGCCAGCATGCCGATCAAAATGCCCCAGAAGGCCGAGCCCAGGCCCAGGAAACTCATGCCCGAGGCGGTGGCAAGGAAGGTGATGACGGACGCTTCGCGGTGGTCTTCGGCCGCCGCGATGCCGGCGAGGTTGACGGTGATGGCGCCCAGCAGTGCCAGGCCGGCCAGGGTGGCCACCAGTTCGCGCGGCAGGGCGGCGAACAGCATCACCAGCGAGCCGCCGCACAGGCCGGCGAGCAGGTAGAACAGGCCGTTGGCCACGCCGGCGATGTAGCGCCGCGCGGGATCGTCGTGCGCATCGCGTCCCGTGCACATGGCCGCGGTGATGGCGGCGATGGCGATCGTGATGCCGCCTGCGCAGGCCACGGCCAGCGAAGCGATGCTGCTGGCCGTGAGGATGGGGCGCACCGGGCTGTCATAGCCGGCCCCGCGCAGCACGGCCATGCCGGGCAGGTACTGGCCGGTCAGGGTGGTCAGCACCAGCGGCAGCGCCAGGCTGAAGGTGCCGGCCCACGACCAGGTGGGCGCGATGAAACGCGGCGTGGCCAGCTCCAGGGTGATGCCGCCAAAGTGCGTGTGGCCGCCGGCCCAGGCCAGCAGCGCGCCGCTGAGCAGCAACAGCACGATGCAGTAGCGCGGCAGCAGGCGCTTGAACACCAGGTAGGCGGCGATCATGCCGCAACTGAGGAGTGGCAGCGAGCCGATGGATTTGAAGGCATTCAGGCCAAATGGCAGCAAGATGCCAGCCATCATGCCGCTGGCAATGCCTTTGGGGATGAGCGCCATCAGACGGTCGAACTGGCCCGTCACGCCGATGGCCAGCAGGATCAGCGCGGCCGTCAGGTACGCACCCACCGCTTCGCTGACCGGCATGGCGGGAAACAGGGTGATCAGGAGCGCCGTGCCGGGCGCGGACCAGGCCGTGATGACGGGGAGGCGCAGCTTCCAGCTGAGGAAAATGCCTGCCAGCCCCGCGCCGATGGAAATGCCCCAGACCCAGGAGGCAAACATGGCGTTGCTCATGTGTGCCGCCTGGGCCGCCTGGTAAAAAATCGCCAGCGGACCCGCATACGACACCAGCACGGCCATGAATCCGGCGGCCACGGCTGATACTGACCAGTCGGCCAGACGCAGCCCGCCGGCGGCTTGGCCACCGTCGCGCGGTTCCGGCTGCAGGCTGGCTGCGTGCTGCTGTGGTTTTATGCTTTGCGGCAAGATATCACCCTGACTGTTATCTGATATATGCAGAATAGATAACCAGGGCAATGGCGTCCAACACCGATTGGGTATCCATTCGATACTTAAAAGGTATGCGTCTCGCCGGGGCGGGAAATATGTCCGGGACGTTGCACCTGCGGAGAAATTGATATTACCAATAGGAAATCAGTACAAACCATGATACTTTTTGCATGGTTGTTGAACGATAAATTTTCCACAGAGGTCCGAACGACATGTCTTTTCTGATAGTGCTGGCCGCCCTGGCCTTCCTCATGCTGGCCGCCTACCGTGGCTACAGCGTGATCCTGTTCGCCCCCGTGGCCGCGCTGGGCGCCGTGCTGCTGACCGACGCGTCGGCTGTAGCGCCTGTCTTCAGCGGCATCTTCATGGAAAAGATGGTGGGCTTTATCAAGCTCTACTTCCCCGTGTTCCTGCTGGGCGCCGTGTTCGGCAAGCTGATTGAACTGTCCGGCTTTTCCCAGTCCATCGTGGTGGCCGCCATCCGCTACATCGGCCGCTCGCGCGCCAATGCCGTGATCGTGGCCGTGTGCGGCGCCCTGACGTATGGCGGCGTATCGCTGTTCGTGGTGGTGTTTGCCGTGTATCCGTTTGCGGCCGAACTTTACCGCCAAAGCAACATCCCCAAGCGCCTGATGCCGGGCGCCATCGCCCTCGGTGCCTTCAGCTTCACCATGGACACCTTGCCCGGCACGCCGCAGATCCAGAACATCATTCCCACCACCTTTTTCCAGACCACGGGCTGGGCCGCGCCCTGGCTGGGCACCATCGGCGCCGTGCTGACGGTGGCAACGGGCCTGGCCTACCTGGAATGGCGGCGGCGTTCGGTGATGGCCAGCGGCGAAGGCTATGGCGGCGATACCGAGCCGGTCGCCCCGGCCGACCCGGCGAATCTGCCGTCGCCGCTGCTGTCGCTTGCGCCGCTGTTGCTGGTGGGTGTGGCCAATTTCCTGCTGACGCATGCGATACCGCGCTGGTATGGCGCCAGCCACATCATCACCAGCGATGAGCTGCCGGGCCTGCATGCGCCCGTGACCACCTCGATCAGCGCCGTGGTCGGCATCTGGGCCGTCGAAGGGGCCTTGTTGCTGGGCATTTTGCTGGTATGCGCCACGGCCTTCCGGCGCATCAAGGATTCCTTTGCCGAAGGCACGAAAACCGCCGTCGGCGGCGCCTTGCTGGCAGCCATGAATACGGCCTCCGAATATGGCTTCGGCGGCGTCATTGCCGCGCTGCCCGGTTTTATCGCCGTCAGCAATACGCTGCGCAGCGTGCCCGACCCGCTGGTCAATGCGGCCGTCTCGGTGACGGCTCTGGCGGGCATCACGGGGTCGGCCTCGGGTGGCATGAGCATCGCGCTGGCCGCCATGTCCGACAGCTTCATCGCCGCCGCGCACCAGGCCCACATTCCGTTGGAAGTGATGCATCGCGTGGTGGCCATGGCCAGCGGCGGCATGGACACCTTGCCGCATAACGGCGCCGTCATCACCCTGCTGGCCGTAACTGGCCTGACGCACCGGCAGTCCTACCGCGATATTTTCGGCATCACCGTGATCAAGACGGGCGTCGTGTTTTTGGTGATTGCTACTTATTATCTGACCGGACTGGTGTGAGTCATCGGTTTGAGTGCGTCAGGATTGCGCTAGGGTTGAGGGCGATTGATTGCTGGAACATGATCGACAACTTGTACGGTTAATTCGCCTATCGGCACTCGCTGTGTAGAACCGCTGACCGGCTCGAACAGCACGATAGCAGCAGGTGTCGAGACGACCACCCGACCAATTGCCACCCGGGTTGCATCCTTGAAAAGCGCAACGCAGTTGGCTGTCGAGATGACAGGCACATTCTTTTTTCGAGGGGTGGAGAATACCTGCAGCAACGCTGCATGCGCTCTGACGGGCTCGCAAGTGGCTGGGCTAATTACAAACTTCCTGAAGTAGAGGGTTCCCAGTTGTATGCCAAATATGGGGACGATGGAAATCAGGATCACGGTGAATAGGAGACCACCGGCAACCAACAATGGACTAATGAATATGAATCCGCCCAATAAGCCTGATTTGATCACCTCCTTGGCCAGCAAGCGGCCGCTTGAGTCATGTTTGGTCGGGCGCCAAAAATAGCGCCAGAAACTATTCGGTCCCATGAGTGTTTTGGCTTGGCGGGTTGCTGAGTAAAGCGGGCCGCATATAAAAATGAACATGCCCGCTGTCGCCACAAGGCCGATTGGCCAAGCCTGTTCAAGCATCGGCTGCCATTTGATTGCATCGATTCCCAGAACCACGGAAATCATGGCGTAGACCGATAAGCCGAGGAGATCCAATACGGATGTATAGACTGTTTGGTGTGGTATGCCAAATGTCGTTTCAACCGCCATGGCGACGCCATAACCAAGCAATGTAAGAGTCAGACTGATGGCCGAAATGATCGTGATACCCCATGTAATGCTGTTGCTGGCCTTCTTGACAGCGTTGCTATTGTCACGTGACAGCCTGGTGCGCATGGCGCCAGATGCCGTACGCTTGCCTTGATTTACCTGATGTGTTCTTGTCATGCTTGGGCGCATTATCATGCTCCTTGTTGGGGCGCTAGCCTGCGGCGCGGCGTCTGTTTCCTGACGCCGGCGTTGACTGCTCCGGCTGCTTTGGTGACGATTACCATGGCATGCCTCTCAAGGCTTGTCCCAATTGCTGCAGGAAGATCAAGAACCGCACCACGACAATGAGTGTTGCAATAAAAATCAATCCATACTGCTCACCCATTGTGATTCGGCCTGATTTTTGCAGCTTGAACGATGCCCAAAGAAACAGGCACAGTGCGACGCACGCAAGCGGGATTTTCAGGGGCCTGTCGTTGAAATCAGGCACGCTGATGCCTGTGAATATCCCAATTAACTCAGTCGGGTGATCGATCAGGAGCAGGAAAAAGGCGAGGATCGGGAGAAATCCGATGAGCAGCCCAAGCAGATATGCTTTCTTCTTACTTGCTGCTTGCTCTGGCAACTGATTCATCATGGCATTGACGCCTTCTCAGAAAGTTACATCGCCCAACGAGCTGATTTGTGACGCGAAGTCAGAGAGGTTCTGACGGCATGTGACGGTGCTGGTCGGGGTGAGAGGATTCGAACCTCCGGCCTCTGCGTCCCGAACGCAGCGCTCTACCAGGCTGAGCCACACCCCGCTTTCCTTCATTACAGCAGATGGCGGGGCGGCTTTCAAGCGGCTGCGTCAAGGCCTATTTCGTTTTCTGCTGGGCCTTCTTGATCTCCGCTTCGCTGACTTTTTTTGCCGGTGCATTCGTCGCCGGTGAAGTGGGCGCCTTGCGCGTGGCGTTCGCTTGCGCCATGACGGCGGCGCAGTCCGTGTCGGGGGCTTTGTCGACGTTGACCAGCGGCAGCAGGGCGGCCAGCGGCGTGACGATGGTGGCCAGCGCCACGGCGGCGCCGGCTTTCAGGGCCAGCGGGCCTTTTTGCGGGCCCACGTCCGGATTCTTGAACGTGCCTTTTGCGTACAGCGGCGTGCGCAGGGTGATGATGCGGGCGCCCTTGGTACGGGGGCGCACGTCGAGGTCCAGGGTTTCGCTTGCCAGGTTGACGTTGCCCGTGACATTCACGACGGCCGTGTCCGTGTCGAGCACAAAGCGGCGCACGTCGGCCTGGCCATTCGTCACGGAAAAATCGCTGGCCAGGCAGTTCAGATGCACTTGCTTGTCGCCAAAGATTTTCACGAAGACGGCATTGGCCAGGTTCAGGCCGGCCAGTTCCAGCATGAACTGGCTGACGGAGCCTTCGCTGACAGTGGCCGCCAGCTCGCCATTCGCACTGGCCAGCATGGCGGACACGGAATTGCCGTGGCCCGTGAGGGCCGCGTCGCCATACACTTCGCCGAAGCTCGCTTGCATCGATTGCAGCTTGGGAAACAGTTCGCGTATCTTGAGGTGGCGCGCCGCCACCTTGGCTTGCGCGGCGATGGTCTTTTGACGGCCGTCGAGCGTGATGTTCGATGTGATGGCGCCACCGGCCATGCCAAAGTTGAGCGGCGTCAGACTCAGTACCTTGTCTTTCATGTGGATGTTGGCGACGACGTCGTTGAGCGGGATGTCGTGCGTGCGCACCAGTTTCTTGCCCGTAAACTTCACGTCAGCGTCGAGCGCATTCCATTTGGCCGTGTTGAACTGTTCCACGGGCAAGGCTTTGTTATCGGGTTGCACGGGTGCCTTGCCGCGCGCCTGTTTTTGTGCATTGCTGTCGGCACCGATGGTGGGGCCCAGGTCTTCCAGGCGCAACTGCTGCGACGTCACTTCGCCGCGCAGCAAGGGACGCGGCTGGCGCGGTAAATAGTGCAGGGTGCCGGCCAGGTCGCTCTGGCCCACCGTGCCCTTGAAGTTTTGGTACGTCCAGCTCCAGCTGGCGCCATCCTTCTTGCCCAGCAAGCGGCCCTTGGTGGCGTAGTCCGGCGTTTCCGGCAGCAACACGCCCGTCAGCGGGTACAGGTCGGCCATGCTGGCGCCAGCCAGGCTCAACTGCAAATCGATGCCGGACAGCGAGCGCGGGTCCGTCAGGGTGCCGGCGATGCTGGCCTTGTTCTTGCCCAGCACGGCGTGCGCCTGCACGGGATAGACGGTGTTGTTGTCGGTCAAAGACAGCACGGCGCCGGCCTTGCCGCCGCCCGTCACGGGCGCCTTGCGGTAGCTGCCGCCCAAGGAAAATTTGATGCCGTATTTTTCCACGGGGGCGCTGCCTGGCGCGTCGCCCGGCGTGGCGTCGGGCGCCGTCGAGCTGACCTTGGCGCGCAAGTCCAGCGCGATGCCCTCGTCGAGGTAACGGATGGCGCCGTCGCCAAAGGCCATGCGCTGGATTTCCACCTCCCATGCGGAAGGGCCGTTATCCTTCAAGGTCCAGCTGTTGCTGCCATCGGCGCGCCGCTGCAGGGCAATGTTTGGCGCCTCGAGCGCCAAGTCCGTCAGCACGACGCGATGCTGCAACAGGGGCAGTGGATGGAGGGCCACGTCGATGCGTTTCGCGCTGGCCAGTTGCGGGCCGGCCGTGGCCCAGTCCGGGTTGCTCATGCGTACGTCCTGCGCGCTGATGACAGGGCGCGGCACATAGCGGCGCCAGCCCGACTCCGTTTTGAGGCCTTGTTTCCATTTTACTTGCAGGTCACCGGCGATGACGAAGCTGCGGCCCGTGCTTTCCGACACTTTCTCGTTAATGTAGGGGCGGGCGCGGTTCCAGTCGAAGGTCAGCACAAGGATGACGAGGGTGACGAGGAGGGCGATCAGGGCCAGCAGGGCGGCCAGGCTCCAGCCGAGGATTTTCAGGGGTGTCGAGCGTGTCATGGGATGCCAATCGCAGTGATTTGTCATCAAGGTAGACCGATAGGCCATATCAGTCGGTGCGCTGGGTTACGTACGCATCGCGATTGCTGGCATTGATTCCATAATTCGATTATTATTGAAGTATGGAAAATGAAAACGCAATGACACTGCAAGCGGGGCCGCTGACGAGCACGGCCGCCATCGCGGCGCTGGCCGCGCTGGCGCAGGAATCTCGGCTGGCCGTGTTCCGCCTGCTGGTGCAGACGGGGCCGGAGGGCATGGCCGCCACGAAAATCGCCGAGGCGCTGGCCATTGCGCCATCGTCGCTGTCGTTTCACCTGAAGGAACTGGCGCACGCCGATCTGGTGACGGCGAGCAAGGCGGGCCGCTCCATCATCTATGCCGCGAACTATGCGGGCATGAACGGCTTGCTGGCATTTCTGACCGAAAACTGCTGCGCTGGCGCGCCTTGCTGCGTCAGCGAACCACAATTACTGAAGGAAACGACGACATGACGATCACCATTTATCACAACACGGCGTGCGGCACCTCGCGCAATACCCTGGCCCTGATCCGCAACACGGGCGTCGAGCCCGTCATCATCGATTACGTCAAGCATCCGCCATCGCGCGAGGAACTGGTCGACCTGATCCAGCGTGCTGGCCTGTCCGTGCGCGCGGTGATGCGCGACAAGGGCGCCCTGTACGACGAGCTGGGCCTGGCCAATCCCGAGCTGAGCGATGCGGCCCTGCTCGATGCCATGCAAGCCCATCCTATCTTGATCAACCGCCCCATCGTCGTCACGGAACTCGGCGTGCGCCTGTGCCGGCCGTCGGAAAAAGTGCTGGAGATCCTGCCGCTGCCGCAGCAAGGAGCCTTTGCCAAGGAAGATGGCCAGGCCGTGGTGGGCGCCGACGGCAAGCCGGTGGCCTGAGATGGACGAGCTGGCCAATGAGTTACCGAATATCAGCGCCGCGCACCTGGATGTGCCGGATCTGGACAAGCTGGCGCCAGCGCAGGTGTCCACCCACGCGCCGCGCATCCTGCTGCTGTACGGCTCCTTGCGCGAGCGCTCGTACAGCAAGCTGCTGACCCTGGAAGCGGAACGTATCCTGCGCCATTTTGGCGCCGAGACGCGCGTGTTCGATCCGCATGGCTTGCCCATGGTCGACAGCGTCTCGCCCGAGCATCCGAAAGTGCAGGAGCTGCGCGCGCTGTCGCTGTGGTCGGAAGGGCAGGTCTGGTGCAGCCCCGAGCGGCATGGCGCCGTCACGGGCGTCTTTAAATCGCAGATCGACTGGCTGCCGCTGGAAACGGGCAGCGTGCGGCCCACACAGGGACGCACCCTTGCCGTGATGCAAGTGTCGGGTGGTTCGCAATCGTTCAACGCCGTCAACGGCTTGCGCGTGCTGGGACGCTGGATGCGCATGGTCACCATTCCGAACCAGTCGTCGGTGGCCAAGGCGTATCAGGAATTCGACGATGCGGGCCGCATGAAACCGTCGCCGTATTACGAGCGCCTGGTCGATGTGATGGAGGAATTGTACAAATTCACCCTGCTGGTACGCGATCGCCGCGATTACCTGGGCAGCCGCTACAGCGAACGGCTGGAGGCTGAGCCGGCCATCGTGCAGGCATTGGCGGGCGCGGCGATGGAGCACGAACGCAGCAGCGGCAAATAAGCGGCGCATAAAGAAAACGGCGCCAGTGGCGCCGTTTTTTATTGCTGATAGTGAAACGCGATCAGTGATTGCGGTCCACGGCAAACGAGCACAGTTGCAGCATGGATTGCTTGTAGACGCTGTCCGGCCAGCCGGCGATGGCATCGGCGGCGCGCTGGCCGGCGATTTCCGCCTGCTTGCGCGTGTAGTCGAGTGCGCCGCTGCTGGTGATGGCGGCCAGGATGGCGTCGAAATGCTGTTCATCGCCTTGCTCGATGCAGCTGCGCACCAGTTCGCGTTGCTCCGCCGTGCCGTTTTCCATCAGCCAGATCAGCGGCATGGTCGGTTTGCCTTCGCGCAGGTCGTCGCCCACGTTCTTGCCGATTTCGGTGGCGTCGCCTGCATAGTCGAGCACGTCGTCGATCAGCTGGAAGGCCGTGCCCAGCGAGCGGCCGTATTCGGCAGCCGCTTCGATATCGTCTTCGCTGGCGCCGGCGATCAGGGCGCCCAGCTGCGCCGACGCTTCGAACAGCTTGGCTGTCTTCGAGCGGATGACGTTCAGGTAGCTCTCTTGCGTCACGTCCGGATCGTGCATGTTCAGCAACTGCAGCACTTCGCCTTCGGCGATCACGTTGGTGGCGTCGGAGAGGATTTGCATGACGCGCATATTATTGAGCGACACCATCAGCTGGAACGAGCGCGAATGCAGGAAGTCGCCCACCAGCACCGAGGCCGCATTGCCGAACAGGGCGTTGGCCGTCTGGCGTCCGCGGCGCATCGACGATTCATCGACGACATCGTCGTGCAGCAGGGTGGCGGTATGGATGAATTCGACCACGGCAGCCAGTTCATGGTGCGCCGTGCCGCGATAAGCGTGGGCATTGGCCACCAGCAAAATCAGCACGGGACGGATGCGTTTACCGCCTGCACTGATGATGTATTCAGCGATCTGATTAATCAGAATCACGTCGGAGTGCAGTTTTTGGCGGATCACCGTATTGACTGCGTCCATATCGGCGGCAATCGTTTGCACGATGGTGTTTTGGTTAACGTGTTTGTTAGCGTCAGACAAGGCGAACCTGCATTAGATTGTGGGTGCGGCGATTATACGACATGGCTTGCGCGAACGTGATGTTTGCCGATGACTGCAGAGCAATTGTTTGACCTTGTTGGCACTGGCGCGCGCTTTTCTGTCCGCCTGGCGCAAGCCTGACATCATGGTCAGGTTGTCGACATACCACGATCATCAAGCTTTGTGAATAGTTTTTGACGCAATTTCTCAGTCCGTGTATAATCGCTGGTTCCCCCTGTTGTGTACGGCTTGCTTTGCGTGGCAGTGGGACAAATTCTTTCAACATTTGATGAGGTTTCAAATCATGTACGCGGTCATAAAAACCGGTGGCAAACAATACAAAGTTGTCGCTGGCGAAAAACTTAAAGTAGAACAGATACCGGCAGACATTGGTTCCGAAATCACCATCGATCAAGTTCTCGCAGTAGGCGCGGGCGACACCATTAAGTTTGGTGCGCCATTGGTCGAAGGTGCAACGGTACTGGTTACGGTTGTGGCGCATGGTCGCCATGATAAGGTCAAAATTTTCAAGATGCGTCGTCGTAAGCATTACCAAAAGCATCAAGGCCATCGCCAGAATTTTACCGAAATCCAAATCGTTTCGATCAACGGCTAATCGCCGCTGTTTGAATTAATCAGCTATCAAGGAGTCTTAAATGGCACATAAAAAAGGCGGCGGCACAACGCGAAACGGCCGTGATTCAGAATCAAAACGTCTGGGCGTTAAAGTCTACGGCGGCCAAGCTATCAATGCTGGCGGCATCATCATTCGTCAACGCGGCACGCCAGTGCGCGCCGGCGAAGGCGTAGGCATGGGCAAAGACCACACCTTGTTCGCGCTGATCGCGGGCAAAGTGAAGTTCGTTGTCAAAGGTGCTGGCTCGAAGCAATTCGTGACCGTTGTACCTAACGCAGCAGTACCAGCGTAATTCATCGCGGGGCGCCAGTTCGCTCCGCCGTGATCGCATGATGTAAGGCGCAAGCCTTCAATCGAAAGGCTCTGCCCAAGGTAGAGCCTTTTTAGTTTTATGGCGGCAAAATTATGAAGTTTATCGACGAAGCAAAAATCGAAGTCATCGCGGGCGATGGCGGCAACGGCTGCGCCTCTTTCTGCCGTGAAAAATTCCGGCCTTTTGGCGGTCCCGATGGCGGCGATGGCGGCAAGGGCGGCACCATTTGGGCAGTCGCCGACCGCAATATCAATACGCTCGTCGATTTCCGCTTCTCCAAAATGCACAAGGCTCGCAATGGCGAGCCTGGCCGTGGCGCAGATTGCTATGGCAAGGGCGCCGATGACATCCACCTGCGCATGCCGGTCGGCACCTTGATCATCGACAACGCGAGCGGCGAAATCCTGGCCGATCTGACCGAACACGGCCAGACCGAAATGCTGGCCAAGGGTGGCGAAGGCGGCTGGGGCAATATCCACTTCAAGTCCTCGACCAACCGCGCACCACGCCAAAAAGGCGAGGGCAAGGAAGGCGAACGCCGCGAACTGCGCCTGGAACTGAAAGTACTGGCCGATGTGGGCCTGCTGGGCATGCCGAACGCCGGCAAGTCGACGTTCATTTCGGCCGTCTCGAACGCGCGTCCGAAAATTGCCGATTACCCATTTACTACCCTGCACCCGAACTTGGGCGTGGTGCGCGTGTCGCACGAGAAGAGCTTTGTGATCGCCGATATTCCCGGCTTGATCGAAGGCGCTTCCGAAGGCGCGGGCCTGGGCCATCAATTCCTGCGTCACTTGCAGCGCACGGGTCTGCTGTTGCACATCGTCGACCTGGCGCCGTTTGAAACCAACGTCGATCCTGTCAAGGAAGCCAAGGCGCTGGTCAAGGAACTGAAGAAATATGACGAGTCGCTGGTCGACAAGCCGCGCTGGCTGGTGTTGAACAAGCTCGACATGGTGCCGGAAGAAGACCGCAAGAAGCTGGTGAAGGACTTCCTCAAGCGTTTCGCCTGGAAAGGTCCCGTCTTCGAGATCTCCGCGCTGAACCATCAGGGTTGCCCGGAACTGGTGAATGCGATTTATCAACATCTGGAAGCGAAGAAACACAGCGAAAGCCGTGCCGAAGAAACGCAGATGACCGAAGAAGCACGCGGTATCTCGTCGATCGACCCGGATGATCCGCGTTTCAAGATCCTCGATTAAGGTTGTATCCTGATGTCAGTACAGGCGGTCGCTGTCGCGTCTTCGCGCAAGCAAGCGTGGCAGCGCCGTGTATTGCATCTGATCGCGTATGCTTACGGGCTGAGCGTGGTCGCCTGCCTGCTGTTCGCCGATGAAATGGCGGCCGGCATGGGCATCTTCCTCAATGGCGTCAATGGCTACAGCCAGTTCTACGCCTCCCATGTCGGTGTCTGGGGCGCTACCGCGCTCCTGGCGCTGTTCGCAGCACGGCAGGGCGAACCGCCCATCCTCGGCGATATCACTGCAATGTTGGTCCTGGCGCAGCCCGCCGGCCGTTTGTACGCGGCCATCAGTTTCGGCTTGCCCCAGGGTTTTGTGTTGTTCATGTGCGCAATGGAGCTGACGGCGGGGCTGGCCTTGCTGCTGCTGCGTCCTGCGCGCTGACGTCTATTAAGTGAAGAGCGCCGCCCCATGGATTCCGTGATTCAAAAAGCTACCCGCATCATCATCAAAGTCGGCTCCTCGCTGGTCACCAACGATGGCCGCGGACTCGACCATGCCGCCATCGCGCGCTGGGCCGCGCAGATTTCCGGCTTGCGCGCGCTGGGCAAGGAAGTCGTGCTGGTGAGTTCCGGCGCCATCGCCGAAGGCATGCTGCGCCTCGGTTTCGAGCAGCGCCCCACCGATATCCACGAATTGCAGGCCTGCGCCGCCGTCGGCCAGATGGGCCTGGCGCAGATCTATGAAAGCAGCTTCCGCGCCCACCAGCTGGGCACGGCGCAAGTGCTGCTGACGCACGCCGACCTGGCAGACCGTGAACGCTACCTGAACGCCCGCTCCACCCTGACGACCCTGCTGCGCCTGGGCGTGGTGCCGATCATCAATGAAAACGACACCGTCGTCACCGATGAAATCAAGTTCGGCGACAACGATACCCTGGGCGCCCTGGTGGCCAACCTGATCGAGGCCGATGCGCTGGTCATCCTGACGGACCAGCACGGCCTGTTCTCGGCCGACCCGCGCAAGGACCCGAACGCCTACCTGATCACGCAAGGCGTGGCGGGCGATCCGGCCCTGGAAGCGATGGCCGGCGGCGCCGGCAGCAGCCTGGGGCGTGGCGGCATGCTGACGAAAATCCTCGCCGCCAAGCGCGCCGCCAAGTCCGGCGCCCATACGATCATCGCCTGGGGCCGTGACAGCGACGTGCTCAGTCGCCTGGCGCAGGGCGAAGCGATCGGTACGCAGTTGCTGGCACAAACGGGGCAGTTGACAGCGCGTAAGCAGTGGATGGCCGATCATCTGCACACGGCAGGCGCCGTCGTGCTGGACGCGGGCGCCGTGCAAAAGCTGCGCCAGGAAGGCAAGTCCCTGTTGCCGATCGGCGTGACGGGTGTGAACGGCGAATTCGGCCGCGGCGCCGTCATCACCTGCGTCGATGCCAACGGCGTACCCGTGGCGCGCGGCTTGTCCAACTACACGAGCGGCGAAGCGCGCCGCATCATGCGCAAGCCTTCCACCGAGATCGAGGCGATTCTCGGCTACATGGAAGGCCATGAGCTGATTCATCGCGATAATATGGTGTTGCTGTAGGTCGGATTAGCGCGTCGCGCGTAATCCGACAGCTCCACAGGCCAACAATGTCGTCGGATTACGGCGCCTTGCGCCTAATCCGACCTACGCAGCGACTCCATCGGCCCTATTCGGGCCGTTTTTTGCCTACACCACGGCCGGCATCGGCGACTTGTCCTTGTAATCGCACAGGTCGGCGATCATGCAGTTCCAGCATTGCGGCTTGCGTGCAGTGCATGTGTAGCGGCCGTGCAAGATGAGCCAGTGGTGGGCGTCGTGCAGGAACTCCTTGGGTATGAATTTCAACAGTTTTTGTTCGACGATATCGACATTCTTGCCTGGCGCGATGCCGGTGCGGTTCGAGACGCGGAAGATATGCGTGTCGACCGCCATGGTCGGTTCGCCAAACGCCGTGTTCATGACCACATTCGCCGTCTTGCGGCCCACGCCGGGCAAGGCTTCCAGCGAGGCGCGGTCGCGCGGCACCTCGCCGCCGTGCTGTTCCAGCAGGATCTGGCAGGTAGCGATGACGTTCTTGGCCTTGGTGCGGAACAGGCCGATGGTGCGGATGTAGCTGGCCAGCTCGTCAACGCCCAGCGCCAGTATCGTGGCTGGCGTATTGGCGACCGGATACAGCAAGCGCGTCGCCTTGTTGACGGACACGTCCGTCGCCTGCGCTGACAGCAGTACGGCGATCAGCAGCTCGAACGGCGTCGTGTAGTCGAGTTCCGTTTTTGGCGACGGATTGGCGGCGCGAAAGCGCGTAAAGATTTCCAGGCGTTTGGCAGCGTTCATGCGTCTTTTTTCGGCGTGGTGGGGGCGGGCGGTTCGGTCTGGGCGGCGGCGCTGGCGGCGGCCTTGGCGCGCGCGCGCTCCATGGCGGCGGCGATGATGGCGCGCTTGCGTTCCTTCTCCGCCTGTTCATCTTGTGTGACGGGCACTTCCTGTGTCACTTCCTGCATCTTGGCGACGGCCTTGGCGGCCAGGCGCGCGTCGTTGGCCTCGGCTTCGCGGCGCAGCCGCTGCGTGCGGAAATCGTGGCGCGCGCGCGCATCGTCGGCGTCCGCCTGGCTCCAGGCATCCCAGCCGGTGGCGTCGCCGCTGACGGGATACATCACGATGCAGTCGACGGGGCAGGGTGCCACGCACAGGTCGCAACCCGTGCACAGGCTGGTCACCACCGTATGCATCTGCTTGGCGGCGCCGACGATGGCGTCCACCGGGCAAGCCTGGATGCACAGGGTGCAGCCGATACACAGCGATTCATCGATGTAGGCGACAGATCGCGGACGTTCGAGGCCGTTGACGGGATTGAGCGGAATGACTTTTTTGCCCAGCAAGCCTGCCAGGCGCACGATGCCCTGGGCGCCGCCCGGTGGGCACTGGTTGATGTCGGCGCTGCCGGCGGCTATCGCTTCCGCATACGGGCGGCAGCCGTTGTAGCCGCATTTGGTGCATTGCGTTTGCGGCAGCAAGTCTTCGATCTGGTCGGCAAGTGAGGGAGGGGCAGAGTGCGGCACGGTCATCTTCGATACGGTAAAACGCCATTATCGGCCATCCGGCGCGCGCGCAAGTAAAAACCTGTTTCGCGAGAGGGATAAGGTGTGCCATGGCGAGCTGTTGCAGGCGCGCCGCAATCGTATTTTATTTCCTGCGGGAATGTCAAAGTGAAAATAAACAACTTTGCAATTTCTTTTTTTTGTGGGAGCATGGTTTTTATCAAGCCAGTAATCAAAAAAGCCGACCGCCAGTCCTGTTGCCGCGCCTGCATTGCAAGGCGCGCCAGGCCATAGGAGCCAAACATGCGTTTCCTCCGGACAGTTGGTTTGCCCTTCTGTTTGCTCATGCACTCTGCGTTTGCCCTTGCGCACGGGCAGGCCGGATCTCCTATGGCGGCGCCGGGCGCTGCCAGTTCGCGCATCGTCCGTTTCGCTGCGGAAGACTGGCCGCCCTTCATTTCCCATAGCCTGCCTGCCGATGGCATGTCGGGCGCCATGGTCAGCGCCGTCTTCGAACGCATGGGCTATGTCGTCAAATATGAGTATTTTCCGTGGAAGCGCGCCATGCAGTTTGGTTTGAGCAGTCCCCGCTACGCGGGCTTCCTGGCCGTCTGGCGCACGCCCGAGCGGGAAAAACTCTGCCACTTTTCTGTTCCGGTTGGCAACACACAGGGGGTGCTGGTCTATCTGAAGGAGGATGGCGTGCCCGGTAGCACCCTGGCCGAACTGGGCAAGCTGCGCATCGGCACCGTGGCCGGCTATTCGAATGGCGAGCAGTTCGATGGCATGGTGGCGCGTGGCGAACTGAGGACGGAAGAGGGCTTGAATGACGCCACGAATCTGAAGAAACTGTTCATCAAGCGATATCGCGTGATCGTCATCGAGCGCCACGTTCTGCAGCACTTGCTGATGGGACGCAACTTCAGCAAGGCCGAGCGTGAGCGCATCGCCATCATCGATACCGTCTTCAAGGAGCGCCCCGTGCATGTGTGCTTCCAGCGCACCGCAGACGGCGCGGTGCGGCAAAAGCGTTTCAACGAGGCGGCGCGCGATATCGATACGGCCCGGCTGGAACGCGATTACTGGAAGCGGCTCGACCAGAGCCTGGCGACGGCGCCACCGAATCCCTGAGCTATCGCGCCACTGTTGTTCGTTGCCAAAACGAAATATCTAAATACGAAACCATTCGTTCTTGTTTGTTTGTCCATCCTTTAGTCTGCAACCACTGTGTTGACGACTTTGAAAGGATGTTTTCGTATGCTGCAACTGATTCACAAGCACTACCCCGCACCCCGCCTGCGGCAACTGGCGCATGCCGTCTCGGTGGCCGTGCTGGCGCTGGCAGCGCCCGGCGTGGCGCATGCGCAAGCCGTGCTGGCTGCCGCCCCACTCGACGCCGTCATCGTCACGGGCGCGCGCGGCACGGGCCGCACGGTGGCCAACAGCGCCGCGCCCATCGACGTGATCAGCGCGCAGCAATTGCAAGCCACGGGCAAGTTGAACTTGCTCGATGCGCTGGACACGGCCTTGCCATCGTTTAACTTGCCGGCCCGCGTGCAGCCCGACCTGGGCAGCATCGTGCGCGCCGGGCAGCTGCGCAACCTCGACCCGTCGCATACGCTGGTGCTGGTCAACGGCAAACGCCGGCATACGACGGCCATCGTCAATGAGGATGGCTTTCCCGGTTCCGTCGCCACCGACCTGGCCCTGATCCCCACGGGGGCCATTGCCCGTGTGGAAATCTTGCGCGACGGCGTCTCGGCCATCTACGGCTCCGACGCCATCGCCGGCGTCATCAACATCATCCTGAAATCCGATGACAAGGGCAGCTTCAGCACCCAGCTCGGTTCCACCTACGAGGGCGACGGCACGAACGGTTCCGCGCGCATCGATGGCGGCATGCGTCTGGGCGAACACGGCTTTGCCCACTTCGGCGCCGAAGTCCAACGCCAGGGCATCGCCGTGCGCAATTTCGGCCTGAATCGCGCTTATCTGTCGTATCCGGCCGTGCGCAACAGCGATGGCCAGCTGGTCAAATTGGGACCGAACAATAGCTTGCCGGCCGGCGCCTCGCCGAACCCTGCCGAAGCGAACCGCAACAGCAATCCATGGCGCAATACGGGCGTGCCGCAAAGCACGACCGCCTCGCTCAGCGCGAACCTCGGCTATGACGTGTCGAACGCGGTGCAGCTGTACGGCTTCGGCACGTATGCCCACCGCAATGCCCGCTCGGCGCAGAATTTCCGCTTGCCCAATACCATTTTCAATAACAACAAAGGCTTGCTGTCCGTGTATCCCGACGGCTTCACGCCATATGAAACGACGAGCGAGAACGACTTTTCCTTGACGGGCGGCATCAAGGGCGAGACGGCGGGCTGGAGCTGGGATATCAGCAGCACCTACGGCCGTGACGATATCGACGTGGGCGTGGAGCACTCGGCCAATTACTCGCTGACCTATCCGGGTGGCAAAACCGATTTTGACATCGGCAACCAGCGCTACAGCCGCTCGACCACCAACGCCGACCTGCGCCGTCCCGTGCCGCTGGGCTTGAGCGAACCTGCCGACCTCAGCGTCGGTCTCGAGTATTCGCATGAAACGCAGCAGCGCAGCCCGGGCGAACCTGCTTCCTGGCAGGGCAGCGGCTCGTCGGCGCTGGCCGGCTACCTGCCCGTCGATGCGTCCGACACGGCGCGCCACAGCTATGCCGCGTATATCGGCCTGGGCGCCAAATTGACGCCGCAATGGCTGCTCGACACGGCCCTGCGTGCCGAAAAATATTCGGATTTCAGCAGCAAGACGACGGGGCGTTTATCTGCCCGCTATGACGTCACGCCCGCTGTGGCCGTGCGTGGTACCGTTAGCAATGGTTTCCACGCACCCAGCCTGGTGACGCAATCGTATTCGAATACGTCTGACCATGCGGGCGTGCCCTACACCCTGGCGCAGCCGAGCTCTGCTGCGGCGCGCGCCCTGGGCGCGCAAGCGTTGAAACCGGAAAAATCGACGAACCTGTCGGCCGGGCTGACCTTCAATCCTACGCCGACACTGCGCCTGGCCGTTGATGCGTATCAAATCAAGGTCAGCGACCGCCTGGGCGTGTCGTCGAACATCGGCATCGACCGCAGCTCGGGCGTGGCGCTTGACGGCAGCGGCCGGCCGTTGACGGCGGCGCAAGCGACCGTCATTGAAAACCTGCTGCGCTCGGCGGGTTTGACGGTAGGCAATGGCCTCGTCGCGCATTACTTTGCCAACGTGGGCGACACGCGCACGCGCGGCATCGATTTCACGGCGGAAGATGTGCTGCGCGTGGCCGAGGGCAAGCTGCGCTGGACGGCGGCGGCGAATCTCAACCATACGAGTCTGGTGGGCAAGGTGGCACTGCCAACGGTGCTGCAAGGCTTGCCGAATATCGGCACCCTGAGCAAGTCGGCCGAGTACGACTTGCTGTACCGCGCACCGCGCGACAAGGAGATCGTCACGCTGGCGTATGAAAAAGCCGGTTGGACGTTCAACCTGCGCGAGACGCGCTACGGCAAGCTCAAGCGCCTGAACGCCATCACGGGCGGCGATTATCAGCTGAAAGCCGCCTTCGTGACGGATGTCAGCGTCGGCTACGACGTCAGCAAGCGCATCAACGTGACGGTGGGCGCCAACAATGTCTTCGACCAGAAGCCCAGCCAGGTGCCGCGCGAAGCGCGCAGCGCGTCGAATCTGGCGCAGTACGCGGGGGCCTACGATAACTCGGGACCGCTTGGCGTTCTCGGCGGTTATTACTACGCGCGCGCCACAGTGCACTTTTGAGCCGCCTTCTCTTCATACTTATCATCAAGAACAGGAATCCCATGTCTGACAACACGCAACACGCGGCCATCGATCTGGAATGGGCCAATCTCCTCTCGCCGCAACGCCGCACGGTCTTGCGCGGCGGCGGCCTGGTGGCGGCGCTGGCCGCTTCCGGCCTGGCGGGAACGGCTCTCGCGCAGGATGGCGCGGTAAAACGCGTCATGCCGCCACCTGGCAAAAGCCCGTGGGGCGAGCATACGGATACGGCGCCCACGCCGCGCCCTGTCAGCGTGCGGCCCGGCGAGGAAACCTTGCCGGGCAAACCGCGCGCCTACACGGATATCGAGAGTTATCACGCGCATATTTATTTTGATGAAGACAGTTACCAGAAGGCGGCGCTGATACGCAAGTGGGCGGCCGAGCGCTTCCAGATCGAGCTGGGCGACTGGAACCTGGAGCCGCGCGGCCCGCACGTGACGCCCTCGTTTTATTTCGGCTTTACCAATGATTTGCTGCCCGTGATCGTGCCATGGCTGCAGTTGAACAGCCTGGGCTTGACGATACTGATCCACCCGAATACGGAAGATCCGCGTGCCGACCATCTGTATTACGCGCTGTGGGTGAACCGTTCGCAGCCCGTGAATGGCTATGCGATGAAGAAGCCGGGGCCGGGCGAGCCGAGAGTCGAGCAGATCTTTGTCAATACGCGCCCGACAGTGAAAATCGAAACGTCGCGCACATGAGCTGGGCATAAAAAAACGCCACGCCAGTGTGAACTGGCGTGGCGTTTTGATGGATATGCTGTGTGTCAGCCGTGCTTCTGGATGAATTCGCCGATTTTCGGGCAAATGACCTCGCGCCAGCGGCGGCCCGAGAAGATGCCGTAGTGGCCGCATTTCGGCGCCACGAAATCTTGCTGCATCTCGGCAGGGATGCCGGAACACAAGTCATGCGCCGCCTGCGTCTGGCCGGCGCCGGAAATATCGTCCAGTTCGCCTTCTACGGTAAACAGCGCCACATTCGTGATGTCTTGCGGACGCACCAGCTGGCCGCCCACTTTCCAGGTGCCCGTCGGCAGGCTGAATTCCTGGAACACCGTTTTGATGGTTTCCAGGTAGTACTCGGCAGGCATGTCCAGCACGGCGTTGTACTCGTTGTAGAACTGGCGATGGCCTTCCGCCGGCTCGTCATCGCCCGTCACCAGGTGCATGTAGAACTCGCGGTGGCTTTGTGCGTGGCGGCCCGGGTTCATGGCGATGAAACCGGCGTGCTGCAGGAAGCCCGGATACACCTTGCGGCCAAAACCCGGGTGGTTCGGCGGCACCGAATAGATCACGGTGTTTTCAAACCACGAGAATTTCTTTTCCGTCGCCAGGTTGTTCACTTGCGTGGGTGAGCGGCGCGGGTCGATCGGGCCGCCCATCATCGTCATGGTCTTCGGCATGTGCGGATCTTTGGCCGTCGCCATCAGCGAGATGGCGGCCAGCACAGGCACGGTCGGTTGACAGACGGAAATCACGTGCAAGTCAGGCGCCAGCAGGCGGATGAATTCCTGCACATAGTAAATGTAGTCGTCCAGGTGGAACGGGCCTTCCGTCAGCGGTACCATGCGCGCGTCCGTCCAGTCGGTGATGTAGACATCGTGCTCGGCCAGCAAGCCGCGCACGGTATCGCGCAGCAGGGTCGAGTGGTGACCGGACAGGGGGGCAACCAGCAAAACTTTGGGCTGTTGCAAGCCAGTGGCTTCTTTTTTGAAGTGAATCAGGCGGCAAAACGGTTTTGTCACGACAACGTGTTCGCGGATCTCGACGCTCTCGCCCTGGACGAGCACGGATTTGATGTCGAATTGCGGTTTTTCGTAGTCTTTGCCAAGGCGGTACATCAGCTCGTAGCCGGCTGCGATGCGTTGCGAAAACGGAGTGTGGGCCAGTGGGGAAACCGGGTTGGTAAATAACTTGGAGGACATGTCTGCCCATTGCATCACCGGAGTGAGGAAAGAGCGTTGCAGTTCGTGCAGTTGGTAAAGCATATAGAGTCCTTGTTTAATTCCAAGCGCCAATATCGGCTCAAATATCATAATCCAATTCTACGATATTTGTTGAGGACAAAATGTGCTTTACCGCGCATAGGTCCATAGTTTGCGCATCGATGTGACAGCGCGCCACACTTGCGTGGATAGACCTGCAACGATGTTTTAAAAGCAAAAAAAGCAGCGTTTCCGCTGCTTTTTGTACCTTTATTTGCCGCTACGCCCCGGCGGGGAGGACGATCTCCATCGGAATGACCGCCGCAACTGCCGTGCGCTTAGCGCACCAGCATGTCGAGCTTGTCCTTGACGTCCTTGTATTGCTCGGCTTCCGGCAAGGCAGCCTTCGTCTTGGTGATCGAAGGCCAGTTACGAGCCAGATCGACGTTGATCTTGATGAAGGCTTGCTGGTCGCCCGGCACGTCTTCTTCCGCGAAAATCGCGTTCACCGGGCACTCTGCCACGCAGACGGCGCAGTCAATACATTCGTCCGGATCGATCGCCAGGAAGTTCGGGCCTTCCCGGAAACAATCTACCGGGCAGACATCGACGCAGTCGGTGTAGCGACAGGCGATGCAGGATTCGGTGACAACGTGGGTCATAACAGTCCTATCAATTTTTGGGGGAGGTGCTGTAGCGCCTGCAGGAACCTCGGCGGCGCATACTAAAGCAAAGCATTGTATTTTAAGGCAATTCGCTATTTCTCACAAATCCCGCTTATATACAATACGTATAAGCAAATTCATTTTTTCGCGTTGCCGTTGCCGTGCAGAGAGTGCAATTCAGCGACTATCCGGGACGTTGCCATGACGAACGCGGCAAGAAAGCGACAATCGCCCGATGCGGCAGGGCGCAGTGCGGGCGGCGAGTTGACTTGCCGTGTGGTGTTTTTGTTTTACTCAAATCAAGATCGACACCCAATACATGCCAGAAAAATCAGGCGCTGGCACGTATTTGCGTCAGCAACTGTTGCCAACGTGCATTTTCGGCACTGCCATCCTCGGCAAACGTGATGGTGCGGCGCGCGGTGGGCGCGTCAACGGTGATCTGCCAGCGGGGGATATCGGCGCCCAGCTGTTCTCCCGAGGCTTGCTGATGCGTGAAAAAGCCGCTACTGGCTAGTGCCGCTTCCAGCCCGGGGCCAGCCGGATGGGCTTGCGTATCGATATCATACTGTTCACTCAGGCCGGCAAAGCCGCCGCTGCTGCGGGCTGAAATTTTCATGCTGCTCCTTGTTGTCGAGGGTGGTGGGGCCAGTCCGGCAAGTTTGACGCGGGCGCGCTGGTGCGCAGTTGTACTACGCAGTTGTACTGTCTAGCGGGCGCCGTAACTGCGGCACCAGGCGGCCAGCGCTTCGCGCTCCGCTTCAAGCAATTGATCCGACTCGCTGTATTCCGCGTGGTTCATGGTACCGCAGCAGGCGCGCCTGTCTTGCACGGCGCCGTCCCCGTCGACGATGTCGGCGGCAAAGCTCATCTGGCCGTCCTCCGTCATGGCATTGGCCTTGAGTACTTCGCGCACGGTAAAGCTGTTGCGGATGTAGTCCAGGTAGGCGCCGTTGCCGTCGGCCTCGGCGATCGTCAGCATGTGGCCGGCCACGTCGGCATACGTGGCGGCTTGCTCGGGCGACGCCACCAGGGCGCGCAGGACCAGGCTGCGCAGGTAGTCGCCGCAGCGGTGCAGCACGGCGGCGTCGTCTTCCAGCTGGGGCTGGCGTTCGTGTGCAAAGATGTCGGCCAGGATGTCGTAGATGGCGCCCGTAAATACTTGCGAGATGGCGTGGACCTCCGTGCCTGCTTCCGACAATTTGATGTCGTTGTCGGCATTGCGCAAGCCGTTAGGCCGGCCCAGTGCCAGGCCGAACTGTTCCGCCAGGTCGGCCAGGAAGGTCTTGTCGTGCAGGTCGGACTTGGTTTGGGCGATCACCGCTTCCACCTGATCCAGCTGCGACAGGGCCAGGAAGATGGCGGTCAGGTCGCCGAACGATTCGTGCAAGCCGCCCGTTTGCGGTGGATTGTTACTGAGCAGCCAATTCGGTTTCAGGCCATCGAGCACGGCGTGTCCCGTTTCATGCGAGACGATGTCGAGCGAGCGGCAGGTGTAGACGCGCTCGGTGGCACCGCTGGGGATGAAGTCGCCGAACTTGAGGGCCTTGTCGCTGCGGCTGTAGTACGCGTTCATGACATTGGGCAAACCGTGCGGGAACACACGCAGGGGCGCCGTATTGCTGGCGCTATTCCATTGCCAGGGCAGGGGCGGCGCCGTGTCGTTGCTGGCCAGCGCGCGCTGGTACATGGTGAGCGTCATGCGCACGATGGCAAAGGTGTGCACGGCATCGAACTGGTCTGTGTTGGGCGAGACGATGAAGTCGCCGAAGGCATTCGGGCTGACCTGCGCGATGCCCGGTTCGCCAAACGTGATGCGCGCGTCGCGCGGGCCTTGCAGGGTCAGGCCGGGCAGGAAGGCCTTGCGCGTGCCCAGGTCGCTGACGGACGGGTCTTGCTTCCAGATCAGCACGCGCGAACCGACGGGCACGGCGGCCAGGTTGCGGGCCGTTGCCTCGCTCAGACGCGGCGGGCCTGGCTGCAAGGTCAGTTGCGCATTCTTGCGGTGCTGGCGGTAAGGCGCCGAGGGGGTAGGGACATAGCCGACGGGCAGGGACACGCATTTGGTCAGCACGGCTTCGACCGGCACGATGACTTTCTGGTCCATGGTAGCTCTCCAAGATACGCGCAACTGGAATGGGAATAGTCGTCCCGCTTCGGCGTGTCCGGTTTGATCCCGCGCAAACGAGATGCGGGACGGCGGGCGTTTTTTGCCAGGTCAGTGCCCGCTGCGGCCGCGCCTGCCGCATGGTGGCTGGTATGATGCTGGCCGTATGGCCCCCGTTTTTATAATAAAAGGATCGTTTGATGGCGGATATAAATATAGTTCAGCAACATAAGCTGACAGCAGCAAAGGCGCGCGAAGCGGCGCAGCAAGTGGCCGACAAGCTGGCCCAGGAATATGACCTGGCGTGCGCCTGGGATGGCGATGTACTGCGCTTCGAGCGCAGCGGCGTCGATGGTTCGCTGACCCTGGAAAAAGAGCAGGCGCAACTGCAAATCAAGCTGGGCTTCATGCTCAGCGCCTTTGCTTCCACGATTGAAGGCAAGATCGCCGAGAAGATGCGCAAGGTGTTTACTGAGTCAGTTTGATCCGCTTGTCTGGCGCCATGTTTGGTGCTAGGAAGCGTGTCACAGCGATGGGCGAAAAGACGATGCAAACACGTCTCTTTTCGCCTTTTTTACGTCTGACTGTACGCTGGCGAACATTGCTATCACATTTCTATTTGGAAAGCCATTGGACTTTTGTGTCTTTTTGCGTTATACTTGAGTCATATTTACAACAGCTACACCGCGTTTCACCTTCTGCTTCGCAGTACTCTCCGCTCGCTGAGTGGTGAATAATTCTTCGGGTTTTACACCCGCATCCAGTTAAAAGTAGTTTGGTCGATTTTTTCGGTCAAATACATTTGGTTCCATGTATTTGCATGGCGCTAGCGTTGTTAAAAGTCCTGAACCACAGCCTCTTTTAGCACGCACACGGCACCCCGGCATCGGCTTTGGCCATCCGCTGGTCACACGCGTGTCACCCCCTGTTTACTGTCGCTCCCGTGCGCTTTTGCGCCGTGGCGTAGCCGACGCAACAGGGTTTGCTGATTCCCGCCGCAAGCTAGCAGCTTGCTGGGTTTCATTCCATTCGTCAAATCGAGGGAGAACCACATCGTGGCAAAACAAATCATTATCGACCATGTATTCAAAGTGTTCGGCGACAAGCCAGAAGAAGCACTTGAACTCGTCCGCAAGGGCGCCAGCAAGCAGGATATCCTGGCCAAGACCGACTGCACCATCGGTGTCTTCGACGCCACCTTTACCATCGAAGCGGGCGAGATCTTCGTCATCATGGGCCTGTCCGGTTCGGGCAAGTCGACCCTGGTGCGCATGCTGAACCGCCTGATCGAGCCGACCGCCGGCCGCATCCTGATCGACGGCAACGATATCAACACCTTGCCGGACGCCCAGCTGCGTGCCCTGCGCCGCAAGGACATCAGCATGGTATTCCAGTCGTTCGCGCTGCTGCCGCAAATTACCGTGCTCGACAACACTGCCTTCGGCATGGAGCTGGCCGGCATGCCCAAGGCCGAGCGCCATGCGCTGGCCCAGCAAGCGCTGGAGCAGGTAGGCCTGGACGGCTACGGCGCCAGCTATCCCGACGAATTGTCGGGCGGCATGCAGCAGCGCGTGGGCCTGGCCCGTGCGCTGGCTTGCGATCCATCGATTTTGCTGATGGATGAAGCGTTTTCCGCACTCGATCCGATTATCCGTACGGAAATGCAATCGGAACTGCTGCGCTTGCAGCAAATCAAGCGCCGCACCATCGTCTTCATTTCGCATGACCTCGACGAAGCCATGCGCATCGGTGACCGCGTTGCCATCATGAAAGACGGCCACGTGGTGCAAGTGGGCACGCCGGAAGAGATTTTGCGTAAACCGGCCAACGATTATGTGCGCAACTTCGTGCGCGGCGTCGATGCTGCCGCCGTCTTCAAGGCCAGCGATATTGCCCGCAAGAGCCAGATCGTCGTGTCGGAATCGCCGAGCCGCGGTTCGCGCGCCGCGCTGTCGATGCTGGAAGAGCAGGATCGTGCGTTTGCCTACGTCGTCAACCCGCAGCGCAAGTTCCTTGGCGTCGTCTCGGTCGATTCGCTGCGCAGTGCGCTCGACGGCCATGTGGGACCGCTGGGCCTGGCACATGCCTATCTGCCCGACGTGCAGACCATCAATGCAGATGAGCCAGTCGCCGGCCTGTTCGGCCAGGTGGCGCAACTGCCTTACGCCGTCCCAGTGGTGGCCAATGACGGCAGCTTCCGCGGCGCCATCAGCAAGACAACCTTGCTGAAGTTCCTCGACCGCGACACGCCAGCCATAGCCGAACAACAACAGAAAGGACAAGCATGAACCCAAGCACCATTTCTACCGTAGAACCTGTTGTTGAACAGGCCGCCCAAATCAATCCCTGGGCGCTGACGCCGCCCACCGATGCCAGCACCGCGTGGCTCGACGCCGCCGCGCCTGCCGTGCAGCCGGAACAGGCGTCCGGCTTTCACCTGACGCAGATTTTCGACGGCTCGCTGCCGCTGGAAAGCTGGATCAACCAGGGCCTGGGCTGGGTCGTCGCGCATTTCCGCCCCTTCTTCCAGGCCGTGCGCGCGCCGATCGATAGTGTGCTGTCCGGCGTGGAAGGCGTGCTGCTGGCCGCTCCGTCGCTGACGGTGATCGCCATCATCGGCTTGCTGGCCTGGCAATTTACCAGCCGCACGCTGGCCATTGGCACCGTGCTGGCGCTGCTGCTCGTGTCGATGCTGGGCATCTGGCCGGAAGCCATGACGACCTTGTCGCTGGTGTTGACATCGCTGGCGTTCTGTCTGGCTATCGGTTTGCCGCTGGGCATTTTCCTTGCCAGCAGCGACCGCGCACAGAATATCCTGCGCCCCCTGCTGGACGCCATGCAGACCACGCCCGCCTTTGTTTACCTGGTGCCGGTGGTGATGCTGTTTGGTATCGGTAATGCGCCAGGCGTGATCGTGACGATCATCTTTGCCCTGCCGCCGCTGGTGCGCCTGACCAACCTGGGTATCCGCCAGGTGCGTCCGGACCTGATCGAAGCGGCCCGCGCGTATGGCGCTTCGCCGTGGCAGTTGCTGACCCGCGTGCAGTTTCCGCTGGCCATGCCGTCCATCATGGCCGGTATCAACCAGTCGCTGATGCTGTCGCTGTCGATGGTCGTGATCGCCTCGATGATCGCCGTCGGTGGCCTGGGTCAGATGGTGCTGCGCGGTATTGGCCGCCTGGACATGGGCCTGGCAACCGTGGGTGGCCTGGGCATCGTGCTGCTGGCCATCACCCTGGACCGTTTGACGCAAGCGATGGGTCAGCCGCGCCGTGGCGTGCGCCACTGGTATCAGACGGGTCCCGCCGGTTTCGTGCTGCGCCTGGTGCGCGGCAATACGAAGAAAAATAATGTTGAACAGCAAGCAACGCTGGCCAACGCACAATAAAGGAACCACATGCATCAAATTGATAATTTTAAAGTGACGCAAAAATCGCAACGCAAGTTCCAGCTGTTTTCCGCCCTGGCGATCGCCGCCCTGGCCCTGACCACCAGCCTGGCCATGGCGCAAACGCCGGCCACCGCCGCTGACGCGCTGCCCGGCAAGGGCGTCAAGGTACAGCCGCTGCAAAGCTCGATCGCGGAAGAAACCTTCCAGACCATGCTGGTCGACAAGGCCCTGGAAAAGCTGGGCTATGACGTGCAGCCGATCAAGGAAGTGGAATACCCGACCGCGCATATCGCCATCGCCAACGGCGACGCCACCTTCATGGCCGTGCATTGGGACCCGATGCACAAGGATTTCTATAACAATGCGGGCGGCGACGCCAAGCTGTTGCGCACCGGCCAGTATGCGGGGCCTGCCGCGCAAGGTTATCTGATCGATAAGGCGACTGCGGAAAAGTACAACATCACGAATATCGACCAGTTGCGCGATCCCACCCTGGCCAAGCTGTTCGACCATGATGGCGATGGCAAGGCCGACTTGACGGGTTGCAATCCCGGCTGGGGCTGCGAAGCGCTGATCGAGAAGCACATGGATGCGTATAAATTGCGCAAGACGGTGACGCACGTGCAGGGCAGCTATGCGGCCCTGATCGCCGATACCCTGGGCCGCTACAAGCGCGGCGAACCCATCCTGTACTACACGTGGACGCCGTACTGGGTGAGTGGCGTGCTGGTGCCGGGCAAGGACGTGGTCTGGTTGAAAGTGCCGTTCTCGGCCAATCCGGACAAGGTGAATACCCGCCTCGACGAGGGCAGCGATTACGGCTTTGCCGTCAACACGGCGCGCATCGTGTCCAACAAGGCCTGGGCGGAGAAAAATCCGGCCGCCGCCAAGCTGTTCGAGGTGATGCAACTGCCCGTGGCCGATATCAATGCGCAGAACGAGCGCATGCGCCGCGGCGAAAGCACGCAAGCCGATATCGCGCGCCATACGGCCGGCTGGATCAAGTACCACCAGCAAAAGTTTGACGGCTGGATCGCGCAAGCGCTGGCGGCCGCCAAGAAGTAAATCCACAGCTGTTTCAGCATCAAAAAAATGGCTACCGTATTGGTAGCCATTTTTGCGTTTTGGACCCGCTTTCGCCCGTTTTGGTGATTTTTCGTGAGTTTTCAGCCATTTTTGGCTGATTTTTCTGAAAAACAGGCGTTGCTCGCGTTTAATCCTTCAAGTCTTCGATCAAGTCGATGTACTGCTGTTGCGCCTCTTCCTTCGAGGTGCCGGCCAGGGCTGCCCAGGCGTCGAACTTGGCGCGGTTGACGAAGTCGGTCATGCCAGGACGCTCGCCCGTGGCGTCGCCGCTCGAGGCTTGCTTGAACAAGGCGTAGATTTTCAACAAGGTCATATTGTCCGGACGCTCGGACAGGGTCTTGGAATCGAGCTGTGCTTGTTCGAATTGCTCTTGTAAACTCATGATGGCTCCTGTGTGCTGATGGAATCGCTGGAAAAGTGCGGCAGGCCCGGCGGAGTGGCCACCGTGCGTGCTGCAGTGCCTGACATCATAGTGAAAAAAGCGCGCCGTGCATTAGAGGGGATACTCAAAAAAAACGCCGTCTCAAGGACGGCGTCTGGCGGCAGGCAGTGTCTGGACTGCCTGGCAGTTTTATACGCCCAGCAGTTCGACGTCGAAAATCAGGGTGGCGTTCGGTGGAATCGCGCCGCCGGCGCCGCGTGCGCCATAGCCCAGTGCTGCCGGGATGATCAGCTGGCGCTTGCCGCCCACTTTCATGCCTTGCACGCCTTCGTCCCAGCCTTGAATGACGCGGCCGGCGCCCAGCGGGAATTCGAATGGGTCGTTGCGGTCCTTGCTCGAGTCAAATTTCGAACCGGCGCTGCCGTCGTCGTTTTGCAGCCAGCCTGTGTAATGCACGACAACATTGTTGCCGGCTTGCGCTTCAGCGCCTTCGCCGACGACGGTATCGATGTATTGCAGGCCGGAAGCGGTAGTGGTGGTGGTCATGATAATCCTTGTGTAGGCGATGAAAGCTTAAGATTGTAGAGCAATGAGTTGCAAAGCGCCATTCCAGGCGCGGGACAGGGAAAAAGGGCAAATGACGGCGATGTGTGGCTGCCGCCAGCATTTAAGGGGGATTTCACACAATAAATACAGTGTTCCACGTAAAATGCCTGTTTTGTATTTAACAGTGATTTCTTCCATGTTCCGCAGTCTACGCCGCCTTGTTTTTTCCTCGCTGTGCCTGGTTTCCGCAATATCGACGGCGCAAGCCGAAGTGGTGGTGGTGCTCAATTCCCGTGATGCTACGGTGCAACTGCTGGACCAGAAAACCTATGCTCCCCTGTCCACCTTTGCCGTCGGCAAGGAACCGCATCACCTGATGGAAACGCCGGACGGCAAGTCGCTGATCGTCGCCAGTTCCGTGGGCAATGAGCTGATTTTCCTCGACCCCGTGTCGGGCCAGATCCAGCGCCGCATCAGCAATATCCTCGACCCGTACCAGATCGGCTTTTCGCCGGACCAGAAATGGTTCATCTCGAACTCGCTGCGCCTGGACCGCATCGACCTGTACCGCTACGACGGCAAGAACCTGACCCTGGCCAAGCGCATCCCATTGCCAAAATTGCCCAGCCATATGGCCTTCACGGCCGACAGCACCATGGCTTTCATTACGCAGCAGGGCAGCAACCAGGTCAGCGCCATCGACCTGGCCACGCAGACGGTGAAATGGACCATGCCTGTCGGCCCGGCGCCGGCCGGCATCACGATGACGCCCGACGGCAAGCATTTGCTGGTGGGCATCATGGGTAGCGATTACGTGGAAGTGATCGACTGGCGCACGCAAAAGACCGTCAAGCGCATCAAGGCGGGCGCCGGCACGCATAATTTCCGCGCGCTCGGTGACAATCGCATGACGTTCGTCTCGAACCGCGTGTCGAACACGATCAATATCATCGACCAGAAAACTCTGGAAAACGTGGGCACCATCAATGTGCCAGGTGGCCCGGACTGTATGGAAATCACGCCCGATGGCAAGACCATGTGGGTGACCTTGCGCTGGATCAAGAAAGTGGCCGTGATCGACCTGACCACGCGCAAGGTGATCAAGATGATACCGGTGGGCCGCTCGCCCCACGGCGTGTATTTCGCCACCCATTCGCCGCGCATGTGATGATGCAGCGTCTTATTCTGACTGGCGGCGTGCCCGCCATGCTGCTGTGCGCCAGCACCATGCTGTCGCCCGCGCATGGCGCCGCACCTGTCGCTCCAGCCGCATCTGCCACCGCCTTTGCTACCCCTGCTGCCGCCCCGGCCGCCTGCAAGGGCACCCTCTACATGACGTTCGACACGGGTAGCCAGTCGCAAGCGCAGCTGATTGCCGACGTGCTCAATCAACGCCATGTGAAGGCGACGTTCTTTCTGGCCAATGAAAAGACCACGCGCGGCGATTATTCGCTCGATCCGTCATGGGCGCCATACTGGAAAGCCCGCGTCGCCGAAGGCCATGCGTTCGGCACGCATACGTTTGACCATGTGTACTGGAAGAAGGATCTGGCCAACGGCTTGATCCAGGTCAAGCCGCAGTTCGGCAAGGACGGCGGCAAGCTGGCCTCCTTCACTGATCAACAGTTCTGCGCGGAGTTGCGCCGCGTCGATACGCGCTTCCAGGAGTTGACCGGGCACAAGCTCGATCCGTTCTGGCGCGCGCCGGGTGGTTATACCTCGCCGCGCACCCTGGCCGCCGGCAGCGCCTGCGGCTACCAGCATGCGGGCTGGGCGCCGGCGGGCTACTCGGGTGATGAGCTGCCCAGCGACAAGTATCCGAACGCCATGCTGCTGAAAAAGGCGCTGGCCAACTTGCGCAGCGGCGATATTTTCATTGCGCACATGGGCATCTGGTCGCGCAAGGATGCGTGGGCGCCCGCCAATCTGGATGCTTTGATTTCCGGCTTGCAAGACAAGGGTTTTTGCTTTGCCACCTTGCGCGAGCATCCCGCTTACGCGCAGAAGAAGGGCCAGCCATGACCGCCGCCGACATCCTCGGCTTTGTCACGCCCGCCATCGATGCCGTGGTCGACGCCTTTGGCGTGGCGCAAGGCTGGCTGTTCCAGACCATCGTCAATCCGCTCGTCTACCACCTGGGCTTTGGCGAATTCACGGAAGAGGCGTTCGAGGGCACGGAATGGCTGCTGATCGGCCTGTGCGAACTGGTGCTGCTGTTTCTCGTGCTGCGTCCGCTCGAAGCCTGGATTCCCGCACAAAAGATGAGCGACCCGCGCGCCCGCTGGAACGATTTTCTGTATACCGTGCTGCACCGCATCGGCCTGTTTTCCGTGCTGGTCTTCTTCACGCTCGATCCGCTGATGGATGCATTGGCCGGCGCTTTACGTTTCGATAATATCCATCCATTCAACCTGGAGTCGCTGTTGCCCGGCATCAGTCCCTTGCTCAGTTTTATCATCTATTTTGTGATACTGGACTTCGTCGACTATTGCTACCATCGTGCTTCGCACCATTTCGGCTGGTGGTGGGGCTTGCACAGCCTGCATCACAGCCAGCAAAACATGAACTTGTGGAGCGATGACCGCAACCACCTGCTCGATGATTTCTTGCGCGACGTGGTGATGGCGCTGGTGGCGCTGGGCATCGGCGTGCCGCCTGGGCAATATGTGCTGCTGGTGTCGATTTCGCGCATTCTGCAAAGCTTGCAGCATGCGAATGTGAGGATACACTTCGGCCGCATCGGCGAGCGGCTGTTGATCTCGCCCCGTTTCCACCGCACGCACCACGCGATCGGCGTGGGGCACGAGTCGAAAGGCAAGGGCAGTATGGGCGGTTGCAACTTCGGCGTGGTCTTGCCGATTTGGGATATGCTGCTGGGCACCGCGAATTTCTCGGCGGGCTATGCGCGTACGGGCGTGCGCGACCAGCTGGCCCGCATCGACAGCGATGGCGTGGGCCGCCCCGGACGCGAGTATGGCCGCGGCTTCTGGCAGCAGCAATGGCTGGGCCTGCGCCGCATGGTGGAATTTGCAGGAATCAAACGAAAAGGACGCCGTTGATGCGTAATGTGTTGAATTCGTATGGCCGCGCCTTGCTATCGCAATTGCACGGCAAGATACTGCTGTTGAGCGTCGCGCCCTTCATCCTCTCGCTGATCCTGTGGGGCGCCCTACTGTATGTGGGCCTGCAGCCGCTGATCGACAGCCTGCATGCGCTGTTTACGCAGTACGATTTCTTCCGCACCAGCGGGCAGGTGCTGGCTACCTTTGGCCTCGGCGTGCTGAAAGCCGTGATCGTGCCCCTGATCGCCATGTTCATGCTGTTGCCGCTGATGATCTTGACGGCGCTCATTTTCATGGGTCTGTTCGCCATGCCGGCCATCGGCCGCCATATTGGCGGGCGGCATTTTCCGCAACTGGACAAGAAACACGGCGGCAGCCTGGCTGGCAGCGTCGGCACTTCCCTGGCTACCTTTCTGCTGTTCATCGTCGTCTGGGTCATCATGCTGCCGTTGTACGCGTTTCCACCCGCCGCATTGGTGGGGCAAGCCGTGCTGTGGGGCTGGCTGACCTACCGCGTGATGGCGTATGACGCCATGGCCGACTACGCCAGCGTGGAAGAGCGCCACGCCATCATGCGCACGCAGCGCTGGCCCCTGCTGGCCATCGGCATGGTCTCCGGCGCGGCCGGCGCCGTGCCGGGCATGCTGTGGATGGGCGGCGTGATGTCGGTGGTGTTCTTCCCCTTCCTGGCGGCGTTCGCCATCTGGCTGTATGTACTGATCTTTATCTTTACGGGTCTGTGGTTCCAGTATTACTGCCTGGAAGCACTGTCGCGTTTGCGGGGTGTACGCGGCATGACCGACGTGGCGCCAGCGGACGCCTGACCTTCACTAATCGAATCGAACGAGGAAGTTCCATGGCTATCGGATTGATCATCATCGGCGACGAAATCCTGTCGGGCAAGCGCACTGACCAGCATTTCCCGAAAGTAGTGAGCATGCTCAAGCAGCGTGGCTTGCAGCTGAGCTGGGCGGAATACGTGGGCGACGAGCCTGCCCGCCTGGTCGCCTTGCTCAAGCGCAGTTTTGCCAGCGGCGACATCGTTTTCAGCTTTGGCGGCATCGGCGCCACGCCGGACGACCATACGCGCCAGGCGGCTGCCGATGCGCTGGGCTTGCCGCTGCTGCTGCATCCGCAAGGCAAGCTCAATATCGAGCAGCGCATCACGGAAATGGGAGTAGAGACGGGCGTGCCGGCCGACTTGAACTCGCCGGAAAACCTGCACCGCCTGAAAATGGCGGAATTTGTCGAAGGCGCCGAGCTGATTCCGAATCCGTACAACAAGATTGCCGGCTTTGCCGTGCGCGAGCATTATTTCGTGCCAGGCTTTCCCGTCATGTCCTGGCCCATGATCGAATGGGTGCTCGACACGCATTACAGCCATTTGTTCAACCAGGTGCCGCATGCGGAACATGCCTTGCTTGTGTACGAAACGGCCGAATCCCTGCTGACGCCGCTGATGGTGCGTCTGGAAACGGAGTTTCCGCTGATCAAGGTGTTCAGCCTGCCCAGCGTGGGCGATGCGCAGACGCGCCGGCATATCGAACTGGGCGTGAAGGGCGAACCCGCGCAAGCGGCGGCCGCCTTTGCGGACATGCGCGCCGCGCTCGATGCCCTGCAGGCGGAATACACCACCATCTGAGCCTCTGCCAGCCCGGCGCCGGCGGCTTTTTCGCTGGCGTCCAGCCCGCCTTGCATCTTAGAGCCTATCCCGGTAGGGAGCGTCTTCTGCTGGCAGCGCATCAGGAGCGCGGACAAGGCGTGAGGAGGACGCGTGGCGAGCCACGCAACGACGATCAACGCAGTCCCCGCTTCTGAGGGGCGCCAGCAGGGGATGTATTCATCTACTGGGATAGGCTCTTAGTACTACCCCTTTAAAGGTGCGTCGTCACAGATGAGATAAAACCTGCACTCTTTGTCGCAAACATCATCTAACTGGGACAGGAGGAAACTGCCATGATGATGAATGCTGTGGTATCGCACTGCGCAAAAATCAGCCCGCTGACTGTAATGGCAAGGCTGGCGCTGCAACGTGCCCTCGACCCTGCTTGGGTCGATGCACTTTTCGAGCGTGAACGTGGCGCCCAATACCAGAGGGAGCTACTGTTCTCGACGACAGTCGAACTGATGTCCGTGGTCGCAGTTGGGCTGCGGCCATCGCTTCACGCTGCAGCGCAGGCTTACCCTGATTTGCCTGTTTCGGTGCAAGCTTTATATGACAAGGTCAAGCATACCGAGCCGAACCTGGTACGGGCTCTGGTCACCGGCAGCGTCGAGCGCCTTGGAGATGTGATCACGCCATTTTTGCAGGGGAATGCACCGCTGGTTCCGGGTTACCGCACCCGAATCGTGGACGGTAACCATTTGCCTGCAAGCGAAAAGCGGTTGAAGCCTTTACGCGCCTTTCGCGGCGCCGCATTGCCTGGCCAGTCCCTTGTGGTGTATGACCCTGATTCGGGCCTGGTCGTCGATATGGAGCCTTGCGAAGATGCACACTCGCAGGAACGCGCCGTGATGCCGCCGCTACTAGAGCGTTCGCATCCGGGCGACCTGTGGATTGCTGATCGCAACTTCAGCACGCGCATGATCCTGTCCGAATGGGATCGCCGTGGGTGTGCCTTCATCGTGCGTGAGCACGGTCGTACGCCCAATCCGGCACCGCTCGACGAGCTGACATATCGAGGGAGAATCGCGACCGGCGCCGTCTTTGAACAGTGCGTTGCCATCCCTGGAGCTACAGGACAGAAGGTAGCATTACGTCGTATTGAACTGCAACTTTACAAGCCCACTGACGATGGCGAAATGATGCTCCGATTACTGACGAATCTACCAAAAGAGCATTTCAGCGCACGTGCCATTGCTCGCCTATACAGCAAGCGCTGGCGGATCGAGACAATGTTCCAGCGGCTCGAATCGGTCTTGCACAGTGAAGTCAAGACTCTCGGACACCCGCGCGCAGCCCTGTTCGCGTTCGGCACCGCGATCCTGGCCTATAACGTGCTGACTGTCTTGCAGCGCGCGGTAAGCACCGCGCATGACTTGGTTGCCAGCGGCATTGAGCTATCGCCGTTTTATGTGGCCGTGGAGGTACGAGCGCACTATGCCGGCATGGTGATGGCTGTGCCAACCAAAGCATGGCGGCGCTACGACGCCATGTGTGCATCAGAGCTGAGCAAATTACTGCTTCAGATTGCCGCTTACGCCAAACCAAAAACGCTGCGCAAACACCCTCGCGGCCCGAAAAAAACAACGAAAAAAGGCTACGTGGCCGGTGCTGTTGCCAGACGCCACGTATCAACGGCACGGGTATTAAAAGACGGGGCTGTCAATGTACACCTTTAAAGGGGTGGCTCTTAGTACGCAAGCGTACGTTCCCAGACGTTGTTTTTTTGCGAAAATCTTTGATGAAGCAAGATTTTTGTGTGCGCTCGCCAGTCGTTTTCATGCCGATGTGGTGGAATGGTGAACAGGAGCCTGGCGTGTCAAACGCGGGGTTGCCTGCCTGTGCAGCAGCGTGTTTTTTTGATTCACCGGTATGGACATCATGTTAAGCAAGCTCTGTAGTGACCGGCCCCGGCCGGCCCTCGTCTTATCCTGTGCGGAGCGGTATTGCTACCGTATTTTCTGCGCCGTCCAAACCCAACCTTACCCCAGCATCCCATGAAAGACACAGGCGTCAACCTGGCCGCGCAAGAGCGGCCCCCCTCTGATCCAGCTGCCGAGGCGCCGCCGCCGGCGAGCCCGCCGAAGAAGCGCCGTTCGCGCATCTGGCCGATCTTTGCCATCATCGTGCTGGCGCTGATCGCCGGCGTGGCGTGGTTCGTCATGCGCGAAGTGCGCACCTCGGCCCTGCAGGCCGAGTTTTTCACGCGTCTGGACCGCCAGTTGACGTTCAAGGTCGAGCCTGGCCCCGCGCCGGCGGGCGCCATTCGCTATCCGCAGCACGGCCCATACGATGAGCGCCTCGGCTATGCCAGCCTGCCTGACTTCATCACCAAGCTCAATGCGCGCGATTATGAAGTGACGGCGCAGGCGCGCATGTCGCCGAAGATGGTGGAGCTGGTCGACCGGGGCATCTTTGCCACGTATCACGAGAAAAACCGCGCCGGACTGACCATCCTCGATTGCCGCGCCGCGCCCCTGTTCGCGGCCAGCTATCCCGAGCGCATGTTCGACGGCTTTGCCGACGCGCCGCCCGCGCTGGTGCAAAGCCTGCTGTTCATCGAAAACCGCGAATTGCTCGACCCGGGCACGCCCGAGCGCAATCCCGCCGTGGAATGGGATCGCCTGAGCAAGGCCGTCTTCGACAAGGTGCTGAACCTGTTCGGCGGCCACCGCGGTGGTGGCGGCAGCACCCTGGCCACGCAGATCGAAAAATACCGCCATTCGGAAGACGGCCGCACCAGTTCCATGCAGGATAAATTGCTGCAGATGATTTCGGCCAGCCTGCGCTCGTACCAGGATGGCGAGAACACCATGGAAGCGCGGCGCAAGATCGTCGTCAATTACCTCAATACCGTACCGCTGTCGGCCAAAAGCGGCTTTGGCGAAGTCAACGGCATTGGCGATGGCATGTGGGTCTGGTATGGCCGGCCGTTTGCCGAGGTGAAAACTTTGCTCAAGGGTAATATGGACCAGCCGGACAGTGCGCTGGCCTACAAGCAGGCGCTGAGCTTGCTGATCGCGCAGCGCCGCCCTTCGCATTACCTGGTGGCCGGCGGCGCCGACCTGGAAGAATTGACCAACAGCCATCTGCGCCTGCTGGCGCAAGCGGGCGTGATTTCGCCGCAGCTGCGCGATGCGGCCATCGCCGAGAAGCTGCGCCCGTCGTCGGCCTCGGGCGTGCAATCGGAAGCATCGACCTCGTTCGTCACGCGCAAGGCCTCGAATGCCGTGCGCAACCATTTGGCCAGCATGCTCGGCGACCCGCGCTTGTACAACCTCGACCGCCTCGACTTGAAAGTGGTCAGCACGCTCGACGCGCAGGCGCAAAATGCTGTTACCAAGGTCTTGCGCGAGCTGCGCGACCCGGAAGTGGCGAAAGCGGCTGGGCTGACGGGCAAGGGCATGCTGGGCAATGGCGACCCGGCCAACGTGGTCTACAGTTTTACCCTGCTGCAAAAGGGCGATCAAGCCAACTTGCTGCGCGTGCAAACGGATAATTTTGACCAGCCGCTCGACATCAACGAGGGCGCCAAGCTGGACCTCGGTTCGACGGCCAAGCTGCGCACCCTGGTCACGTATCTGGACATCATCGACCAGCTGCGCCAGCGCTACAGCGGCATGGGTGCGGCCGAGCTGGGCAAGATTGCCGTCGATCCGAAGGACATGCTGTCGCAGTGGGCGATTGCCTATCTGAAACCACTACCGCTGGGCGAGGCGCGCAACTTGCCCGCCATGCTGGCGGCCGCCATGCAACGCCAGTATTCGGGCAATCCGGGTGAAGGCTTCTTCACGGGCGGCGGCTTGCATCATTTCGGCAACTTCTCCAAGCTTGACGACAGCCGCATCATGACGGTGCAGCAGGCGCTGCGCCAGTCGACCAACCTGGTGTTCGTGCGCCTGATGCGCGACGTGGCCCGCTACTACATGTTCTCGCGTCCCGATTCCTCGGCCTCGCTGCTGGCGGACGCGGACGATCCGCGCCGCGCCCAGTACCTGAGCCGTTTTGCCGACAAGGAAGGGCGCGAATTCCTGCACCGCTTCTATCAGAAGTATCGCGGCAAGAGCGTCGACGAGCAGGAAAAGATCTTGTTGGCCAGCATCCGCCCGACCCCCGTGCGCCTGGCAAATATCTTCCGCACCGTCAATCCGAAAGGCACGGTGGCGGAATTCGGCGATTTCCTCAATGCCAACTTGCCGTCGCAAAACGAAGTGCCGCCCGAGCGCGTCGCCAAGCTGTACCAGCAGTACGCGATGGAAAACTGGTCCTTGGCCGACCGCGGTTATCTGGCCAATGTGCATCCGCTGGAACTGTGGATGGTGGCGTATCTGCGCCAGCATGAAGGCTCCACCCTGTCGCAGATGGTGGCGGCCAGCGAGAAGGAGCGCCAGGAAGTCTACAAATGGCTGTTCAATACGCACCGCAAGCATGCGCAGGACCGCCGCATCGCCAACTTGCTGGAAGTGGAAGGTTTCCTGGAAATCCACCGCCAGTGGAAGAAGATGGGCTACCCGTTCGATTCGCTGGTGCCGTCGTATGCGACGACCCTGGGCGCGTCGGCCGACCGTCCCGCCGCGCTGGCCGAGTTGATGGGGATCATCATCAACGATGGTGTGCGCAAACCGAGCGTGCGCATCGATTCCATGCATTTCGCCGCCAATACGCCGTATGACACCACGGTCAAGCGGAGCACGAAGGTGGAAGCGGAGCAAGTGCTGTCGCCGGACGTGGCGAAAGCCGTGGCCAAGGCCATCCGCGAAGTGGTGTCGGACGGCACGGCCAAGCGGGCCAAGACGGCGTTTGTCGGCGCCGACGGCGTGCCGATCCCGATGGGCGGCAAGACGGGCACGGGCGACCAGCGTTTCGACGTGTATGGCGCCGGTGGCCGCCTGATCGAGTCGCGCTATGTGAACCGCTCGGCCACGTTCGTCTTCAATATCGGCGAGCGCTTCTATGGCAGCATGACGGCGTATGTGCGCGGACCGGAATCGAAGAACTACGATTTCACCAGCGCCTTGCCGGTGCAACTGCTGGTGTCGCTGGCGCCGAGCCTGATGCCGCTGATCGAGGCGCCTGCGCCGGCCGAAGGCGTGGCCAGGCAGTGCACCAATTAGCAGGCAGTGGTAGCAAAATGCCGGCGTTCACGCCGGCGTTTTTTTAGCCGGCAAACACGGCCGTTTTATCTGCCAGGCGCGCATGGTAGGCAGCGATGGCAGGGTAGTCGGGGCGTTGCATCGGCGCCATCAGCCAGCGCTTGACGGACAGGCCCAGCACGATATCCGCCAAGGTGAACTGTTCGCCGCAGACGAAGGCGCCCGTGCGCTGCAGCTGCTGTTCCAGGATACCCATCATCTTGTTCCATCCGGCAATGCCGGCCGCCAGCTGCGCCGCATCCTGGTGTGCGGGGCTGTGGCGCACCAGCGACATGAAGGCGTAGCGCCAGCTGTTGTTGAGGTCGCCCATTTGCCAGTCCATCCATTTTTCCACTTCCGCGCGGGCGCGGGGCGTGCTTGGCAGCAAGTCGTCGCGGCCAGCCTGGGCGCACAGGTAGCGGCATATCGTGTTCGATTCCCACAGCACCAGGTCGCCGTCAACCAGCACGGGCACCATGGCGTTGGGATTCAGGGCCAGGAAGGCGGCGTCGTCGGTGCTGCGAAAGCCGCTGCCCCAGTCTTCGCGTTCGTACGGCAGATCGAGTTCCTCGCACGTCCACAAGACTTTGCGGACATTGATCGAGGCGGCTTTTCCAAGAATTTTCAGCATGCGGGGCTCCGTAGGAGAGGGATCGATCTGCCACTGTAGCGGATTTGGCCATGCCGCGCCGGTGAAAGTGCCTTGCATAGTTGAGGTTTTCTTGGCATCGTAGCCACCCATGAAACCTATGCGCCACCACATGTCCAAAATCCTCGCGTTCAGCCGCTTTTCCGTGCGCGATTTTCTCGCCACCGCCGGTCCCACCTTGCTGCTGGTCGGCGCGTTTTGCGCGCTCGCTTACTGGCTGGTTGACCCGGCGCCGCCGCGCCAGGTGAGCCTGTCGACGGGACAGGACAATAGCGCGTACGAGGAATTCGGCAAGAAATACGCAGCCACCCTGGCCAGGCACGGTATCAAGGTGACCTTGCAGCCGTCGCTGGGCTCGCAGGAAAACCTGCAGCGCCTCAATAACGGCAAGACCGATATTGCTTTCGTGCAAAGCGGCTCGACGGAGCACGCCGATGCCGAGCGCCATGGCCTCATATCCCTGGGCAGCCTGTTTACGGAACCCGTCTGGCTGTTCCTGCGCGAAGACAAGGCGGTGACGGAACTGACGCAATTGAAGGGCATGAAGATCAACCTGGGACCGGAAGGCACGGGCGTGCCCAGCCTGTTCCGGCAGTTGCTGTCCGTCAATGGTGTCGAAGCGAACGAGCTGACGGTGAGCGACTTGCAGAACACGCCCGCCACGGTGGAGTTGCTGGAAGGGCGCATCGATGGTCTCGTGTTCAGCTCGGCGCCGGAAGCGCCGTTGATCCAGATGCTGCTGCAAACGCCGGGCATCAAGCTGTTTGATTTTTCACAAGCGGAGGCGTACACGCGGCGCCTGCCTTTCCTCACGCATGTGGTCTTGCCACGCGGTATCGTCGACCTGGGGCGTAACATCCCCGCGCAGGATTACCACCTGATCGCACCGACCGCCACCCTGGTCGCGCGCGAAGACTTGCATCCGGCCTTGATCGACCTGTTCGTGCAGGCGGCGGCCAGTATTCACGGCGGCACGGGCTGGTTCCAGCAACAGGGGCAGTTCCCGTCCGCGCGCTATACGGAAATTCCCGTCGCGCCCGAAGCGCTGAAGTTCTACAAGGATGGCGCGCCGGTGCTGCAGCGCTACATGAGTTTCTGGCTGGCCAATTTCTTCGACCGCATGTGGGTGCTGGTGGTGGCGCTCGGTGCCTTGATATTGCCGCTGTCGCGCGTGGTGCCGCCGCTGTACGTGTGGCGCATCCGCTCGCGCGTGTACCGCTGGTATGGCCAGCTGCGCACGGTGGAACAGGCGCTGGAAGATGTGCCGCCAGAGCAGCGCGCGCAAGTGTATGCGGCGCAATTGACGCGGCTCGACCAGATCGAAGAAATGGTCAACCAGATCTCGATTCCCCTGTCATTTGCCGATGGCTTGTATGGCTTGCGTAGCCACATCAATTTCGTGCGCAAGCGCATCTTGACCTTGATGGGCGAGCACCAGCCGGCGGAATCAAACTAAGTCAAACTAAGGTGATCGACAGTTTGCGCCCCACCAGCGCGGCAGCGCGCTCCAGGGTGGACAGGGTCACATCGCTGCTGGGGTCGAGCAGGCGGTCGAGCTGCGAGCGGCTCGTCTGCAACAGCGCCGCCATGCGCGTCTTCGACATCGCTTGTTCCTGCATCGCCTGCGTCAGTTGCCAGGCGATCACTTCCTTGATGGCGCGGTTTTGCGTTTGCTCGAAGATGCCTTCTTCCTTGAGGAAGTCGTCGAGACTGCTGCCGAGGTGCGGTGCGGTGGCGTTCATGTCAGTTCCTTCAATCGTTTGCGGGCCAGCGCCAGGTCGTCGTCGGGCGTGGCGCGGGTTTTCTTGATAAAGCCGTGCAGTGCCACCAGGCAATCGCCGTGATGGCAGATCAGCACGCGGGCGATGCGGTTGCTTGGCAAGCTGCTGCGTACTTCCGACAAGCCCTGTCCCAAGTGGCGACAGAGGGGCATGCCGACGGGCCAGCGCCATTGCGCATGCATCAAGTCTTGTCCGATCACCTGGCGCTCTTCGATGGGCAACGATTTGAGCCAGTCGCGCACGGGTTCGCCGCCATTGCCGTTCGCATAGAACAGCAGGGTAATCTGCCGCAAGCCGGAAGCATCCATGACGCACCTCTACGTTGTACTATATAAGGTACACGTTCGCAAGGAGAATTTGCGCCGCAGTTGAAAAAATCGGGCGCGCATGGATGGTTGTAGCCGATGGCGGGCCGCAGGGTGGCCCGCCAGATCAAACACGCTTCAGATAGTCAGGTGGCCAGCGTCAGGCGCCCAGCCACGGCAGTCCCGCCTTGCACCAGCCGCCGATCTGCTTGCGGTGGCCGTCGGCATCCTTGTCGCCCTCAAAGCCTTCGAGGATGTCGAAGCAGTTCACGTAGCCGTGCTCGGTCGCCAGCTTGGCCGCATGGCGCGACCGCACGCCGGAGCGGCACAGGAACAGCAGCACCTCGTCTTTGCCGGCCTGGGCAGCCAGTTGCGCGAGGAAGTCGGGATTCGGCACGCCGCCCGGATACGTGGCCCACTGCACCGCACCGTGCTGGGTGTCGGCGATGTCGACCCGGCCGACCCAGTCGCGCTCGGCATTCGTGCGCACATCGATGAGCTTGGCAGCGGCATCGCGCTGCAGCAAGTCATATGCCTCCTGCGGTGTGACGGCGCCGGCATACGGCGTGCCTTCATTGGCCCGGCTGCGGGCGGTGGTCAGGATGTCGGCGGCGGTAGTCATGGCGTCCTCGATGAAAGTGGGGTGGTGTGGTCGATTATAGTGCGCCGTCCGCGCCCCGCAAACGGGAAACCATGGTGCATCGCGTGCGCACCACAATGAGGCATTTTTCAGAAATCAAAGAAAAATGCACGACAATGGTGCGTTATTCGTTTTTTGCACTTGCATAGTGCATTCTTGATGTGACGCAAACACTGCCTGGAAATCACGGGCGGGAAAACTTTCATTGGGATAGCCGGGTTTTGCCCCTGGCGGCCAGGTCTCTTCAGAAGCTGGCATGGAATCTGCTATGATCCTTATGAGTTTTGGTGGCACGCAATGTTTGCTTCGCTTCATCAGCCCAGACGCATTAAGGTCGGCTCACCCCACATTCATTTAGGAGATACGCATGGCAATGACAGCCGCAGAAGTCTTGAAGATGGTAGAAGAAAACGAAGTCAAATTCGTTGATTTCCGCTTTGCTGATACCCGTGGTAAAGAGCAGCACGTGACGGTTCCCGTGTCGCACTTCGACATGGACAAATTCGAGTCGGGCCACGCCTTTGACGGTTCTTCGATCGCTGGCTGGAAAGGCATTGAAGCGTCCGACATGATCTTGCTGCCGGATCCAAACACGGCCAATATCGACCCGTTCATGGAAGAAACGACCTTGTTCATGCAGTGCGACGTGATCGAACCGTCGGACGGCAAGGGCTACGACCGCGACCCGCGCTCGATCGCGAAACGCGCCGAAGCCTACCTGAAATCGTCGGGCATGGGCGACACCGCCTACTTCGGCCCTGAGCCAGAATTCTTCATCTTCGACAGCGTGCGCTGGAAGATCGACATGTCGGGCTGCTTCGTCAAGATCGGTTCGGACGAAGGTTCGTGGTCGACCGGCAAGGACATCGAAGGCGGCAACAGCGGCCACCGTCCTACCGTCAAGGGCGGCTACTTCCCTGTGCCACCAGTGGACAGCTTCCAGGACATGCGTTCGGAAATGTGCCTGATCCTGGAGTCCTTGGGCATCCCGGTTGAGGTACATCATCACGAAGTCGCTGGCGCAGGCCAGAATGAAATCGGTACCCGCTTCTCGACCCTGGTCGAGCGCGCCGACTGGACGCAAAACCTGAAATACGTGGTGTGGAACGTGGCGCACAGCTATGGCAAGACCGCCACCTTCATGCCGAAACCTATCGTTGGCGACAACGGTTCGGGCATGCACGTGCATCAATCCGTATGGAAAGATGGCAAAAACCTGTTCGCTGGCGACGGCTATGCCGGCCTGTCCGATTTCGCCCTGTACTACATCGGCGGCATCATCAAGCACGCCAAGGCACTGAACGCGATCACCAACCCGGGCACCAACTCGTACAAGCGTCTGGTACCAGGCTACGAAGCTCCAGTGAAACTGGCGTACTCGGCGAAAAACCGTTCCGCCTCGATCCGTATCCCGCACGTGGCCAATCCAAAAGGCCGCCGCGTGGAAGCGCGCTTCCCGGATCCACTGGCGAACCCGTACCTGTGCTTCGCCGCACTGCTGATGGCTGGTCTGGACGGCGTTGCCAACAAGATCCATCCGGGCGAAGCCGCCTCGAAAGATCTGTACCATCTGCCGCCAGAAGAAGACGCACTGATCCCTACCGTGTGCGCTTCGCTGGAAGAAGCACTGGAAGCCCTGGACAAGGACCGCGAGTTCCTGACCCGTGGCGGCGTGTTCAGCGATTCCATGATCGACGCTTACCTGGAACTGAAAATGCAGGACGTGCAGCGCATGCGCATGACCACGCATCCTGCCGAGTTCGACATGTACTACTCGCTGTAATGGCGCCACGCCGGCAACTTGCCGGTAGTGAATAAAAAACGCGGGTGAGGCGATGGTCTTGCCCGCGTTTTTTGTTATGGCGCCACTGGGCGGTGTTGTATAGTCGGCCCAGGAACGATGCGGCACGAGCCGACAGGAGTGAAGATTGACCAAGCATTACAGAATGGCGCTGATGGCAGGATTGCTGGGCGCGGCGGCACAGGCGCACGGGCAGTCATATGTGTGCGCCGATGCGCAAGGACACAAGACGTACACGGACAAGCGGGCTGGCACGCATTGCCAGCTGCTCGATTTACCGGGCGCCATGACGGAGCCGCCACGCAAGACGGCGCCGCTAGCCGGTGCGCCTGCGCGGCCCGCCACGCAGGCGGTGGCCACGGCGGCGCCCGCCGCTGGCGCGTTTCCCAAGGTCGATGGCGCCGAGCAACGGGCGCGCGACCTGGACCGGCGCCAGATCCTGCAAGATGAATTGCGCAGCGAAGAGCAGAAACTGGCGGCCCAGCGTCTGGAGTTCAACGAGGGCCAGCCTGAACGCCAGGGCAATGAACGCAACTATGCCAAGTATCAGGAAAGAGCGGCGCAGTTGAAAGAGAATATCAACCGGACGCAGCAGAACGTCGAGGCCCTGAAACGCGAGATTGCGAATATTCGGTAAAGCACATGACAATAGACAACCATTCCAGCCGTCCCGCCCACCTGGCCGGCCTTGATTTGCTCGCTTCGGCCGTGATCCTGCTCGATGGCGATGGCCGCATCAGCTATGCCAACGCGGCGGCGGAAAACCTGCTGGAAAGCTCATTGAAGGCCCTGTCGCGGCAAAAGCTGACGGCGCTGTTCCTCAACCCCGAAGAGCTGGCCGGGATTTGCGCACAGGCGCTTGAACACAAGTTTTCCGATTTGCGCCAGGACCTGAGCCTGGAACGCCTGGGGCGCGAGCCGCTGCGCGTGCACAGCATCGTCAGCGCGCTCGAGGCGCCGCGCGACGGCGTGCTGATCGAGCTGCGCGAAAACGTGCAGCAATTAAAACTCGACCGCGAGGAGCGCATCCTCGACCAGAGCCAGGTCAACAAGGAGCTGATCCGCAACCTGGCGCATGAAATCAAGAACCCGCTGGGCGGCATCCGCGGTGCGGCCCAGCTGCTGGAGCTGGAATTGCCGGCCCTGCACCTGAGCGAGCTGCGCGAATACACGCAAGTCATCATCAAGGAAGCGGACCGCCTGCAAACCCTGGTCGACCGCCTGCTGGCGCCGCACCGCCGCCCGCACATCGTGGGCGACGTGAATATCCACGAAGTGTGCGAGCGCGTGCGCAGCCTGATCCTGGCCGAGTTTCCCAGCGGACTGACCATTTCGCGCGATTACGACGCCTCGATCCCCGAGTTTCGTGGCGACAAGGAACAATTGATACAGACCGTGCTCAATATCGCGCACAACGCGGCGCAAGCGCTGGCCGAGCGCATCGAGGCGGGCGATGCGGAGCTGATTTTCAAGACGCGCGTGGCGCGCCAGGTGACCCTGGCCAAGGTCCGCTACAACCTGGCATTAGACTTGCATATCATTGACAATGGACCGGGCATCGCACCCCAGATCCGCGACCGGATTTTCTACCCGCTGGTGTCGGGCAGGGACGGCGGCAGCGGGCTGGGACTGACCTTGGCGCAAACCTTCGTGCAACAGCACCTGGGCGTGATCGAGTGCGAAAGCCGGCCTGGATACACCGATTTCAGGATCGTTCTCCCCTTGCCATAAGCGAGGCAGTATCCCACCCATGAAATCCATTGCGGGACGCACACACTAATGAAGCCAATCTGGATAGTTGACGACGACGAATCAATCCGCTGGGTGCTGGAAAAGGCCCTGGCGCGGGAAAATCTCGCCACCAAGAGTTTTGCCAATGCGCGCGACGCCATCGCCGCACTGGAATTTGACACGCCGCAAGTGCTCGTGTCCGATATCCGCATGCCGGGCGCCTCCGGCCTGGAATTGCTGCAGACGGTCAAGTCGCGCTTTCCCGGCTTGCCGGTCATCATCATCACGGCCTTTTCCGACCTCGATTCGGCCGTCGCGGCCTTCCAGGGCGGTGCCTTCGAATACCTGGCCAAGCCGTTTGACATCGACAAGGCTGTCGAGCTGATCCGCCGCGCGCTGGAAGAAAGCCTGCGCGAGACCAGCGTCGAATCGGGCCCGTCGGAAACGCCGGAAATCCTCGGCCAGGCGCCGGCCATGCAGGAAGTGTTCCGCGCCATCGGCCGTCTGTCGCAATCGAATGTGACGGTGCTCATCACGGGCGAATCCGGTTCCGGCAAGGAACTCGTGGCGCGTGCGCTGCACAAGCACAGTCCGCGCGCGGCGCAGCCCTTCATTGCCCTGAATACGGCGGCGATCCCGAAGGATTTGCTGGAGTCCGAATTGTTCGGCCATGAACGCGGGGCATTTACGGGCGCGCAGACGACGCGCCGGGGCCGCTTCGAGCAAGCCGAGAACGGCACTTTGTTCCTCGATGAAATCGGCGACATGCCGTTCGACTTGCAGACGCGCTTGCTGCGCGTGCTGTCCGATGGCCATTTCTATCGCGTCGGCGGGCACCAGCCGATGAAGGCCAACGTGCGCGTCATTACGGCCACGCACCAGAACCTCGAGCAGCGCGTGCGCGACGGCCTGTTCCGTGAAGACTTGTATCACCGTCTGAACGTGATCCGTTTGCGCCTGCCCAGTTTGCGGGAGCGGCGCGAGGATATCCCCATCCTGGTGCGCCACTTTCTGGTGCAAAGCGCGCGCCAGCTGGGCGTGGAAGCCAAGCGCATGAGCGAACCGACGATGCAATTTCTCAGCAGCCTCGATTTGCCCGGCAATGTGCGCCAGCTGGAAAACCTGTGCAACTGGATCACCGTGATGGCGCCGGGCCAGACGGTGGAAATCAAGGACTTGCCGCTGGAATTGACGCAGGGGCAGAGCGATGGCGCGGCCACTGCAGCGGCGGCCGAGGCTGCGCCGGCCGCCGTTGCCCATCCGCACGGCGGCCAGGTCTTCGAAGCGGCCGCGCCCGCCAATGGTACGCCGCCGGGCTGGATCGGCCTGCTGGAATTACAGGCGGCCGGCATGCTGGGCGCCGGGCAGCAGGAAGTCATGGCCGTGCTGGGACGGCAATTCGAGTCGGCCCTGATCAAGACGGCGCTCAAGCATACGCACGGGCGCAAGAACGACGCCGCCGTGCGCCTGGGCATCGGCCGCAACACCATCACCCGCAAGATCTCCGAACTGGGCATCGACGGCGCCAAGGACGATTGATCTATCTTCCGGACGGGACGTCTGTCTCGTCCGCGTTCCCTCCCGTTGTTTCTTGCGCGCCACAACACCCACAGCAGGCGATAAGGTAAGCTGGCGCCTGCCGGACTGTTTCGTCCGGTCTTAACTTTCATTGTGGAACTGTATGCTGATTAACTGCGTGGCCTATCAGGATGGCAAAAAACTGGCCGACTTGCCGATTGACGATATCAGCGATTACGTCGAGCGCCCCGACTGTTTCGTCTGGGTAGCCCTGCTCGACGCCACGCCGGACGAGCTGAAACAGATGCAGCACGAGTTTTGCCTGCATGAACTGGCCGTCGAGGATGCGCAGCGCGGTCACCAGCGTCCGAAGATCGAGGAATATGGCGACTCCCTGTTCGCCGTGGTGAAAACCGTGGAAATGGTCGAGAACGAGCTGGTCATGGGTGAAGTCGACATCTTTGTCGGCGCCAATTACGTGCTCTCGTCACGCAGCAACAGCTCGCAAGGTTTTCTTGGCGTGCGTGCGCGCGCCGAGCGCGAACCACACTTGCTGCGCCAGGGCTCGGCCTTCGTGCTGTACGCGCTGATGGACGCCGTCGTCGACCGTTACTTTCCCGTGCTCGACGCGCTGGAATCGGAGCTGGAACTGATCGAGGACCGCATCTTCGACCGTGGCACCGAGCGCGACAATATCGAACGGCTGTATCAATTGAAACGCAAAGTCATGGTCTTGCGTCACGTGGTGGCGCCCCTGATGGAAGCGGTGGGCAAGCTGCACGGCGGGAGGGTGCCGCCGCTGTGCCACGATACCCAGGAGTATTTCCGCGATGTGCACGACCACCTGGCGCGCATCAACGGTACGCTCGACACCATCCGCGACACCATCAGCACGGCCATCCAGGTGAATCTGTCGATGGTGGCCATCGATGAGAGCGAAGTGAACAAGCAGTTGGCGGCCTGGGCGGCTATTTTCGCCGTATTTACCGCGTTTGCCGGCGTGTGGGGCATGAACTTCAAGTTCATGCCGGAGCTGGACTGGCAATACGGCTATCCCGTGGCCGTGGGACTGATGAGTTGTGTCTGCGGTTATATGTATTACTTGTTCAAGCGTTCCGGCTGGCTGTAAAAAATTCCTGCGTATCTGTATTATTAAACAATAGCCAGGGGTACAATCGCGGCAGGTCCGCTCGGGCGGGCCATGGCTGAGGGTTGCCACGCCGGCAGGTTGGCTGGCGCTTCCAATGCTGCGCAGGAGCATTCATGAGTATTCCGTTGTTTGATGTGAATTCGCAAGAACCCCTGTTCGATCCCGAGCAGCGACGCACCCTGGCGGAAGCGGCCCTGCGCTCGATTACTGCTTCGACGGCGCACGCCCGTGGCGACGACTTCCTGCGCATCCTCGTCAAGGACCTGGCCGAAGCGCTCGACGTGCACTATGTGATCGCCGGGCGCCTGGTGCACATGGACGATGGCAGCGAAGGCATCCGCACGCTGGCCCTGTGGGGTGGCGACGGCTACCAGCCGAATATCGAATACAGCCTGCAGCACACGCCTTGCCAGGACGTAACCTGCCAAAGCATGTGTTTTCATGGCAGCGACATCCAGCGTCGCTTTCCATTCGATAGCCTGCTGGTCGACATGCATGCGGAAAGCTATGTCGGCATGCCGCTGATCGATACCGAAGGCAAGACCCTGGGCATCCTGTCGGCCATCGACACGCGTCCCATCGATGAAAACAAGCGCTTGCTGGCCTTGCTGCTGCTGTCGATCTTCTCGGCCCGCGGCGCGGCCGAGCTGCAGCACCAGGAGCGCACGCAGCAGCTGGAAGAAATCGTGCGCGTGCGTACCGAATCGCTGCTGGCGGCGCAAGCGAACCTGATCGAGCAGGAACAGATGGCGGCCCTCGGCTCGCTGGTGGCGGGTGTCTCGCATGAAGTCAACACGCCTATCGGCGTGGCGCTGACGGCGGCGTCGAGCATGGGCAGCTATGCCGACCAGCTGGTGCAGCTGCTGGGCGGCGCCAAGGTCAGCCGCGCCGAACTGATCGACATTGCCGAATCGCTCAAAGGCGCGGCGGCCTTGATCGAGCGCAACTTGGCGCGCGCGGCCGACCTGATCGGCAATTTCAAGCAGCTGGCCGTGGACCAGGTCAGCGAATACGTGGCCGACCTGGCGCTGCACGACTATGTACACGGCCTGGTGTCGGCGCACAGCCCTGAACTGCGCAAGGCGGCGCTGGGCGTGGAACTCGATATCGCACCCGATTGCCAGGTGCGCCTGGCGGCCGGGAAACTGTCGCAAATCCTCTCGAACCTGCTGATGAACAGCGCCCGCCACGGCTATCCGCAGGGCGGGCCGGGGCGCATCACGATACGCGCTCGCATCGAGGCGGACGTGGATGACGCGGCCTTGCGCTGGCTGCTGCTGGAGTTTTCCGACGATGGCGTCGGCCTGGCGCCCGCCGTGCGCGAACACATGTTTGAACCGTTCTTCACCACCAAGCGGGGCCAGGGCGGCTCCGGCCTGGGCATGCACATCGTCTATACGATCGTGCAGCAACTGGGCGGCCAGGTGTGCGCCATCGATTGCACTCCCGGCTGTCACATACAGATCAGGCTACCGCTGGCAGCCTGATCTGCTGTGCCGGCCTCAGGCGGCTGCCATCGACAGCGCCACCGCCTCTGCCACCTTGATGCCATCGACGGCCGCCGACAGGATGCCGCCCGCATAGCCGGCGCCTTCGCCTGCGGGGAACAGGCCCCGCGTATTCAGGCTTTGCAGGTTGTCGTCGCGGCGCTTGATGCGGATCGGCGATGACGTGCGCGTTTCCACGCCCGTCAGCACGGCGTCGGCCTTGTAGTAGCCCTTGATCTGCTTGTTGAATGCCGGGAACGCTTCACGCATGGCCGTGATCGCGTACTCGGGCAGGGCCGGCGCCAGATCCGTCAAGTGCACTGCCGGCTTGTACGATGGCACCACGCTGCCAAATTCGGTCGAGGCGCGGCCGGCCACGAAGTCGCCCACCAGTTGGCCTGGCGCATCGTAGTTGCCGCCGCCCAGGGCGAACGCGCGCTCTTCCAGCTCGCGTTGCAGGGCGATGCCGGCCAACGGGTCGCCCGGATAGTCGGCCGGCGTGATGCCGACGACGATGGCGCTGTTGGCGTTGCGCTCGTTGCGCGAGTACTGGCTCATGCCGTTCGTCACCAGGCGGCCTGGCTCCGAGGCGGCAGCCACCACCGTGCCGCCCGGGCACATGCAGAAGCTGTAGACGGAGCGGCCATTGCTGGCGTGGTGCACCAGCTTGTAGTCGGCCGCACCCAGAATCGGGTGGCCGGCGCTGGGGCCGAAGCGGCAGTTGTCGATCAAGGATTGCGGGTGTTCCACGCGGAAACCGATCGAGAACGGCTTGGCTTCGATGTACACGCCGCGGCGGTGCAGCATCTCGAAGGTGTCGCGCGCGCTGTGGCCGATGGCCAGCACCACGTGGTTGCTGGCGATGGTCTCGCCATTGTCCAGCACCACGCCGCGCACCTGGCCGCCGTCGGCACCGGGCACGATGTCGAGATCGACCACTTTGCTGCTGAAGCGGTATTCGCCGCCCAGCTGCTCGATATTCGCGCGCATTTCTTCCACCATCTTGACCAGGCGGAAGGTGCCGATGTGCGGCTTGCTCACATACATGATTTCCTCGGGCGCGCCGGCCTTGACGAATTCCGTCAGTACCTTGCGACCATAGTGCTTGGGATCCTTGATCTGGCTGTACAGCTTGCCGTCAGAAAAAGTGCCGGCGCCGCCTTCGCCGAACTGGACGTTCGATTCCGGGTTCAGTTCGCGCTTGCGCCAGAAGCCGAAGGTGTCGACCGTGCGTTCGCGCACCTGCTTGCCGCGTTCCAGGATGATGGGGCGCAAGCCCATCTGCGCCAGGATCAGCGCCACGAACAGGCCGCAGGGACCCGTGCCGATGACGATGGGGCGCGGTTCGCTAGTGTGGCCGGCCAGCTGTTCGCCGCCGGCGACGAATCTATAGTCGGTGTCGGGTGCGGGCATCAGGTGGATATCGTGGCCCAGGCGCGCCAGCACGGCCGCTTCATTCTTGACGTCAACATGCAGCGAGTAAATCAACACCACGGCGCTGCGCTTGCGCGCGTCGTAGCTGCGTTTGAAGACGGTAAAGCCGAGCAAATCGGCGGCGGCGATGCCCAGGCGCGCCAGGATGGCGGCGGGCAGGGCTGCATCGTCGTGTTCGAGGGGGAGTTTTACTTCGTTGAGTCGCAACATGGTGTGTATTTTCAAAAATTGCCGGGCTCCGTAGTTAGCGGAGAGTCCGCGCCGCATCAATCCAACCATGCGCGCGCAAGGCGCTATTTTACCGTCAGCGCACAGTGCTGGCGTGTTCTGGGTAATTCTGTTGCTGAGGAGCTACGATTTTTCGCGGCCGCAATGGCGTGCTGCGGCTCAGGGGAGGGTGTGCATGGATTTAAAAAGAGTGCGCGGAATATAAATGTCGTGATTAACTCGGGCCCTGCTTTCCATGTGATGTGGAAAAGGTCTCCGGTTTATATTCGCGTTTGATGTGATCCAGATTATCGACTATGAAGATAAAACGAATGAGGCTCTTTTTAAAATTACGAGTTTACTTATCTGGAAAAAATATACGAATAGAATTATGCCGCTGCAATCCTGGGGTTTATCGTTTTTTTGATCAAAGCGTAAACTTATTTTTTAGATTTCTATATTCAAAATATAACGGAAAAAATCTTTGTTTCCTAGTGTAATTTTCACCATCGTTGTATTTTCGCAACGAGGATGTGCAGGCGGGCCGCAGTGGAGAGGTTGGTCAAACTGCATTGCAGCAAATCCGCAAGCGATGCTGCGCTGGCTCTGCGGACGACAATATTTTTAATTGCCAAGTGCGGTTTTTAGCTATTGATATTCGATTTTATTGCAACGCATCAAATTCGTGCGTGCCTGCACCAAGTTGGACATCCTCCTTGGTGCTATTTTGTTGTTTCCTTGCATCATTTTACATCCCGTATTGACACTGCTTGGCGCGCTATGGTTTTATATATCGCTTGGATAGACTGTTGGATTTCTTCCAAAACCTGTCCCACCAGTGGCAGGGGGAAATATCAATGATTCAAAAACTAAAATCGGAAACAAAAACGTATTAAACATGATTTAGTGCTTAAAAATTAAACAAGCCACTCTATCAGAGGCGCTTAAATTCTAATAATTAGGAAACCAAATGTTGAGAAAAACAGTCTTGGCGCATGCCTTGTCGATAGCATTTACCGCGACGGTCACGTCGATGGTGGTGCTGCCAGCAGCCTACGCGCAGTCCAATACAACCGGTGCGATTTCGGGCAAGGCGCCTGCCGGCGCTACAGTGGTGCTTGAAAATAAGGCAATCGGTGTGACCCGTACCATCAAGGTTTCGTCAGATGGTAGCTACTCCGTGCCACAGTTGCCACCAGGTACGTATCAAGTGAAAGCCACGACTCCGACTGGCACCGTGGAAGAAGCCACTGTGTTCGTGTCGGCGGGTGTTGGCGCGAGCGCGGACTTTGGCGCGATACAGACCGTCTCCGTGACGGGTACGCGCTCCAGCCGCATCGATGTCAAGTCGCCTGAATCGAGCATGGTGTTGACCAAGGCTGCGATCGACCGCATTCCTGTAACACGTGATGTCACAGCCGTGGCGCTGCTGGCTCCTGGCGCGACAAAGGGCGATGCCCGTATCGGCCAGACCGCATTGCGCGGCGGTAACGTACCTTCCCTGGGCGGTGCATCGCCGGCTGAAAACGTTTACTACATCAACGGCTTTAACGTCACCAACTCGCTCAACGGCGTAGCCTTCAACCAGGTTCCGTTTGATGCAATTGGTCAGCAACAAGTCAAAACCGGTGGCTACAGCGCCGAGTACGGCCGTTCGTTGGGTGGTGTGCTGAGCGTGACCACCAAGCGTGGCACCAATGAGTGGAAAGGCGGCGTCAACGTCATCTACTCGCCAGAATCGACGTCGGCATCGGCGGTCTATGCCGAGAAGAGCCCGAGCACCGGCAAGTGGAACCTGGTCGAGAAGCCGGGTGGCACGGATGACCTGCAATCGAACATCTGGCTGGGTGGTCCGGTCATCAAGGACAAGCTGTTCATTTTTGGCCTGGTGCAAGGCGCAGATATCGAACGCAAGACGTATAACTCGAACCGCCAGGATACGACGACGTCGAACTCGCCAAAGTACTTGCTGAAAGCGGACTGGAACATCAACGATTCCAACCTGCTGGAACTGACGGCGTTTAGCGACAAGACCAAGGACAAGGTCAAGACCTGGGTTTCGCCAACCGCCTATGGCAAGGAAAAGGGCGAGTTCCAAGGCAATGACGAGTACACCACCGGCGGTGAAAACTACATCGGTAAATACACGTCTTGGGTCACGAATGACCTGACCGTGTCGGCATTGGTTGGCCTCGGCCGCTACAACCGCAAGTCCGATGTGTCGTCCTCTGCCTGCCCATACATTACCGATCGCCGTACTTCGACAATCAAGCAGTATGGTTGTGCCACCCAGACGTCGATCACCGACCCGAAGGCAAACGACGAACGCAAAGCGTATCGTATCGACGCAGAATGGACTTTCGGCGACCACGGCCTGCGTTTCGGTATGGATAACGAGACCTACAAGGTTACCGACGGTACTTTCTACCCTGGTGGCGACAACTACCGAGTGACCAACCTGAACGCTGGCGGCAAACTCAGCAATGGTTATGTCAACAACACGGGTGCAGTGCAACAAGTCGTGACCGTGCGTCACTTCGAGAATGGCGGTTCGTTCGAAACCAAAAACTCGGCTTTTTACCTGGAAGATAACTGGCAAGTGACGAAGAACGTCGTCGCTTCGATCGGCGTGCGTAACGAGTCGTTCAAGAACATGAACGCCGAAGGCGCCACGTTTATCGATGTGAAAAATACCTGGGCTCCTCGCCTGGGCCTGGTCTGGGACGTGAAGGGCAATTCGGACACCAAAGTGTTCGCCAATGCCGGCCGCTACTACATTCCTGTGATGTCCAACACCAACGTACGTCTGGCTGGTGCTGAGCTTGACTATAGCGATTACTACGCGTTCGGCGGCTCGTTTGCCGGCGACAAGACGGCGTTGCCTGCGATGGGGCAGAAATTGGGCAATCGCCTGGTCGTGTCCGATGGCAAGGCTGGCGATCCGAAATCGGTCGTCGATCCTAAAATCAAGCCGATGTTTCAGGATGAGTACATCCTCGGTATCCAGCAAGCGCTGCCAAGCCGCTGGGTGGTTGGCGCCAAGCTGACCTACCGCAAGCTGAAAAGCGTGATGGACGACATGTGTAACGATGAAGGCGCCGGCAAATGGGCATCGGCAAACGGCTACAGCGCCGCCGATGCACAAACCATCGCCGATACCGTTGGTCATTGCTTCTTGTACAACCCAGGTGGTGACCTGACCGCCAATATCGATTTTGATAATGGCAAAGGCTTCACACCGGTCGTGATTCCAGGCTCGGCCTTGAACTTCCCTAAACCAGAGCGTACGTTCAAGGCACTGGAACTGACGTTTGAGCGTCCATGGGATGGCAAATGGACGTTGCAAGGTTCGTATGTGCTGGCCTACAGCAAGGGAAATACGGAAGGCTATGTCAAGTCCGACATCGGTCAGGATGATGCCGGTATCAGCCAAGACTGGGATTACCCAGGTCTGATGGAAGGTTCGAACGGCTACCTGCCAAACGATCGCCGCCACACATTCAAAGTGTTCGGTTCGTATCAAGTGGCTGAAGAATGGCGCGTTGGCGGTAACATGTTGCTGCAATCGGGCCGTCCTAAAAATTGCCTCGGTTACTACAACGGCGACCTCGATAGCGTATCCGTCGGTTACGGCGCTGCTTCGTTCTACTGCAACGGCGTCTTGAACCCGCGCGGCACCCTGGGCCGTCTGGGCTGGACCAAGGAAATCAGCGCACAGGTTCAATACCAGCCAAAATGGAAAAAAGGTTTGACCTTCCAAGTTGACGTGTTGAACATGTTTAATGAGCGTAATGTCACCGCGATCAACGAGCAAGGCGAAAGCGCGCTGGGCACGGTAAGCCCGACGTACCTGCAGCCAGTGTCGATCCAGACCGGTCGTTCCTTCCGCTTCACGGCAGGTTACGAGTTCTAAGCAAGCTTGACCTTGAAGTGCCGCGAGGCACTTGATGTCACGGAGCCGGCCCCTGTCAAGAAAGGGGCCGGTTTTTTTATGTCTGCGGATTTCCTGCGCGTGATGCCGCTACCAAAAAAAAGCCACCCGATATGATTGCCGGGTGGCTTTTTCATTGTGGCGCCGCTGCCTGCTCTTTACTACATCCCGCCCCACAATGCCGCCAGCGTGGCCAGCGCCGTCAATCCCGCCGTTTCCGTGCGCAGGATGCGCGGCCCCATCGCCAAGCCGATGGCGCCAGCTGCGATGGCGGCTTTTTCTTCCGCCTCGGTAAATCCACCTTCCGGTCCCACCATCACGGTGATCGCTTGCGGCGGCTGGTGACGCGCCCAGTCGGCCAGCGACTGCTGCGCGCGCGGCGTCAGGATGATGCGCTTATGCAAATCTTGCTGGCTGCTCCAGCTATTGAAGTCTTGCAAGGGCGCCAGCTGGGCCAGGCGGTTGCGCCCGCATTGTTCCGAGGCGGAGACGATGATGCCTTGCCAATGCGCGAGCTTTTTCTCGGCTCGCTCGCTGGACAGGCGCACCACGCAGCGCTGCGCCGCCAGCGGCACGATGCCGGCCGCGCCCAGTTCGATGGCTTTTTCGATGATCCAGTCCATTTTCGATGCTTCCGGCAACGCCTGCGCCAGTGTCACGGCATACGGCAGTTCCGCTTCGCGCGCCACGTGCGCCTGGATTTCCGCCGTCACGCTGCGCTTGGCCACCGCTACCAGGCTGGCTTGCACTTCGCCGCCTTCGCCATTGAACAGGGTGATGACGTCGCCCGGCGCCAGGCGAACGACCTGGATATGGTGGGCGACAGCCTCCGGCAGGGAGACGGTGGCGCCGGCGACGAGCGGCTGGGGGCAGAAAAAACGCGGCATGCAAATCCTCAACGGGGGTAAGTGGGGTGGAAAGACGTCAAAGTATAGCCATTTGGCGGGCCAGTACGCCGCAATTCTAATTTGCAGCCCCCCAGTCTGGTAAAATAGTTGACTACATAAAGCAGCCGGCCTGGGTTCTTTCTTGTCCGTGCTGTTGCAAACGAATCCCAAACTCGCGACTGACCCACACCATCATGACAACTACGCTCCCGACTACCAAAATGGCCAATGCGATCCGCGCACTGGCAATGGACGCTGTACAAAAGGCCAACTCCGGCCATCCAGGCATGCCGATGGGCATGGCCGAGATCGCAGTTGCCCTGTGGAGTGGTCACTACCGCCACAATCCAGCGAATCCAAAATGGCAGAACCGCGACCGTTTCCTGTTGTCGAACGGCCACGGCTCGATGCTGCACTACGCGCTGCTGCACCTGACGGGCTACGACCTGTCGATGGATGACATCAAGGCCTTCCGCCAGATGCATTCGAAAACCCCGGGCCACCCGGAAGTCGATGTCACGCCAGGCGTGGAAACGACCACCGGCCCGCTGGGCCAGGGCATCGCCAACGCCGTCGGCATGGCCCTGTCGGAGCAATTGCTGGCTGCTGAATTCAACAAGCCTGGCCACGACATCGTCAACCATTACACCTACGCCTTCGTCGGCGACGGTTGCCTGATGGAAGGTATTTCGCACGAAGTGTGCGCGCTGGCCGGCACCCTCGGCTTGAACAAGCTGATCGCCCTGTACGATGACAACGGCATTTCCATCGACGGCAAAGTCGAAGGCTGGTTCACGGACGACACCCCGGCCCGCTTCGAAGCGTACGGCTGGAACGTCATCCGCGCCGTCGACGGTCATGACGTTGCCGCCGTGGCTGCCGCCATCGCCGCCGCCAAGACCGCCAGCAAGCCAACTTTGATTTGCTGCAAGACCATCATCGGCAAGGGTTCGCCGAACCTGCAAGGCGGCGACAAGGTCCACGGCGCCGCGCTGGGCGACAAGGAAATCGCTGCCGTACGCGAATACATCGGCTGGGATGCCGCACCGTTCGAGATGCCGGTCGACGTGTACGCAGCCTGGGATGCCAAGCAACAAGGCGCCCTGCTGGAAGCGGACTGGAACGAGCGCTTCGCCGCCTACACCCGCGAATTCCCGCAGCAAGCCGCTGAACTGACCCGCCGCATGCAGGGCGAGTTGCCGCAGGCATTCGAAGCGGCCCTGAGCGCCGCCATCGCTTCCTGCGTCGAGAAGAAAGAAAACATCGCCACCCGCAAGGCCAGCCAGAACGCCATCCAGGCGCTGGCGTCGTCGCTGCCGGAATTCCTCGGCGGCTCGGCCGACCTGACCGGTTCGAACCTGACCAACTGGAAAGAGTGCGTGGCCGTGCGTTCGGGCCAGCCAGGCAACCACATCAACTACGGCGTGCGCGAATTCGGCATGAGCGCCATCATGAACGGTATCACCCTGCACGGCGGCTACATCCCGTTCGGCGCCACCTTCCTGACGTTCTCCGACTACAGCCGCAATGCCCTGCGCATGGCCGCGCTGATGAAACTGCGTTCGATTTTCGTGTTCACCCACGATTCGATCGGCCTGGGCGAAGACGGCCCGACGCACCAATCGGTCGAGCACGTCTCGTCGATGCGTCTGATCCCGAACCTGGACAACTGGCGTCCGTGCGACACCGTCGAGTCGGCTGCTGCCTGGGGCGCCGCCGTGCGCCGCAAGGATGGCCCGTCGACCCTGATTTTCTCGCGCCAGAACCTGCCGTACCAGGAGCGTTCCAGCGAGCAAATTGAAAATATCTACCGCGGCGGCTATGTGCTGAACGATGTGGCCGATGCCAAGGCGATCCTGATCGCTACCGGTTCCGAAGTGGAACTGGCTGTCGCTGCCGCCAGCGCGCTGGCCTCGGAAGGCATCAACGTGCGCGTGGTGTCGATGCCGTCGACCGACGTGTATGACCGCCAGGACGCCGCCTACAAGGCCAGCGTACTGACGAAGGGCGTGCCGCGCGTGGCCATCGAAGCGGGCGTGACCAGCTTCTGGTACAAATACGTGGGCCTGGAAGGCGCCGTGGTCGGTATCGACACGTTCGGCGAATCGGCGCCTGCCGGCGTGCTGTTCAAGCATTTCGGCTTCACGGTCGAGAACGTTGTCGCCAAGGTGAAAGCCGTTATCGCTGGCTAATATTGATTTTTAACGGTCCTGGCGATGTGCTCGCCGGGGGCGTGCATGTACCTTCTTTTTTAATCAGGAGCAGAGTATGACGATCAAAGTTGCAATCAATGGCTACGGCCGCATCGGCCGTAATGTATTACGCGCTTTCTACGAAGGCGGCAAGAAACAGGACATCCAGATCGTTGCCATCAACGACCTGGGCGATGCCAAATCGAACGCCCACCTGACCCGCTACGACACCGCGCACGGCAAGTTCCCGGGCACGGTTACCGTCGAAGGCGATAACATGATCGTCAATGGCGATTCGATCCGCGTGTTTGCACAGCGCAATCCTGCTGAAATCCCATGGGGCGAGTTGGGCGTGGACGTCGTGCTGGAATGCACGGGTTTCTTCACCACCAAAGAGAAAGCTTCGGCTCACTTGAAGGGCGGCGCGAAAAAAGTCATCATCTCGGCACCAGGCGGCAAGGACGTCGATGCGACCGTCGTGTTCGGCGTCAACCACTCGGTACTGAAATCGACCGACACCGTCATCTCGAACGCCTCGTGCACCACCAACTGCCTGGCACCGCTGGTCAAGCCGCTCAACGACGCCATCGGCATCGAAACGGGCCTGATGACCACCGTGCACGCCTACACCAACGACCAGGTGCTGTCCGACGTGATGCATGAAGACCTGCGCCGCGCCCGTTCGGCCACCATGAGCATGATCCCGACCAAGACGGGCGCTGCTGCCGCCGTTGGCCTGGTGCTGCCTGAGCTGAATGGCAAGCTGGACGGCTTCGCCATCCGCGTGCCGACCATCAACGTCTCGCTGGTCGACCTGACCTTCATCGCCAAGCGCGACACCACGGTGGAAGAAGTCAACGCGCTGATGAAAACCGCATCGGAAGGCGCCCTGGAAGGCATCCTGACGTACCAGACCGAACCGCTGGTATCGATCGACTTCAACCATAACCCGGCTTCGTCGAACTTCGATTCGACCCTGACCAAGGTATCGGGCCGTCTGGTGAAAGTATCGTCGTGGTACGACAATGAGTGGGGTTTCTCGAACCGCATGCTCGACACCACCGTTGCACTGATGTCGGCCAAGTAATTCCTGGCTAGCCTGCAAAAAACGCCCTTCGGGGCGTTTTTTTTCATTTGTGAATTTGCGACGCCTAACAAAACCGTAGCGAGCGGCAGTGAGTTGTGGCCGAGAAGCGCAACCGTGCTTGAGCACGGTGAGCATCGCCGGCCGCAAAGCGCGACGCGCAGTAGGTTTTGTTAGGTGTCCCTACAAGCGCCGGCGGTAAAAGCGCCACAGCACGCGCAGGTCGCGCAGCACGGGCACGCCCGACAGCAGGGTCAGCACGCCGGCGAGCAGGATGGTGGCAGCCGGAAAGCCAATGTGCTTGAAGGCAAGTGCGCCGCTGACGCCGCCGATGAAAAAGCAGCTGATCAAGAGGCTGTGCGTTCTCAGCTTGCCGCGGTTGACCTTCACCATCCGGTCCGGCAGGTGGCGCCGATTGTAATACGCCATCTTGCCCAGTTCGATGCCGATATCGGTGGACAGGCCCGTCACGTGGGTGGTGCGGATGACGGCGCCCGAAATCTTGGTGATGATGGCGTTTTGCAAACCCATGACAAAGCACAACAGCAAGATGGTGACGGGGCCCAGCACGTCGGGCATGGTGGCCAGATAATTGCCCGTCAGGCCGAACAGCAATAACAGGGCCGCTTCCAGCAGCAGGCTGGCGGCAAACTGGCTATGCAGCCGGCGCCGCTTGCCCCAGTTCACCATGATGGCCGTCACGGCCGCACCGCTGACAAAGGCCAGCCAGGCGCCCAGCGCGGCCAGGGCCAGCGTGATATTGCCCAGCGCCAGGTCGTCCGCCATGCCGGAAACGATGCCCGTCATGTGCGAAGTATAGCCGCCGATGGCGAGAAAGCCGCCCGCATTCACGGCGCCGGCCACCAGCGCCAGCACACAACCGAGCTGCAGGTTGGCTTGCGTATCGCGTGCCGATCCGCTCAGGCGGGACAGGTAATGGAGCGGCATGCGGGCGTGGTTTCCTCTTGCCGTGGTTTATTTATAGATGCCGGAACCGACGATCATATTGTCGACCCGTTCGATGTAGCCGGATTTTTGCTCGACCACCTTGGTCAGCGGATTGGGCCATTTGAAGTCTACCCAGCCGCGTCCGGCCGGCGTATTGGCCGTGGTGATCAGCGACTTGACGATGGCCTTGCCCTCATTGTCCTTCAGGTCGATCAGGTTCTTGCCGACCATCTTGGGATTGTTGCCGTGCGCCAGGGTGACACCATTCATGTCGTACACATAAATGTACAGGTCGCGGTCATGGAAGCTGGTGTTGGCGGGATCGGCAATGGCGGCAAAGGCCTTTTCCTTGCCATCGGCCTTGATCATGGCCACGGCGCGCTTGGTCATGGCGATGGCTTCGTCCGCGCTGCCCTTGGGGGCGGCCCATGCCGCTGCCGGCATGGCGCAGAGGATGAAACTGGCAACGAGGGCGTGGATGCCCGTTTTTACACTCGTCTTCATACGCTGTCTCCTGGGATGATAGGCAACTCCGGCGCGGCCTGTTGTACGGCACTACTGGGAAGTGGAATTGCCTGTACGTATCATACGCCGCCGCCGGGCTTATGCAATCGTTGCGGGAAAGATCGTGTGCCACAGGCGCATCACGTTGTCCGCATGCACGCGCACTCTTTCCGGTTCCACCCGGGCCAGGTCGTGGCCTTGCAGGCGCAACTGGTGCTGCAGCTTGCGCAGCGCGCGGTAGGCGTCGGCCACCAGGGCGGCCAGCTGCGGGTCGATCAGCCCCAGTTCGCCGCACAGGCGCAGCAGGGCGATATTGCCCGAGTTGGCCGTCAGCTGCGGATACTGCGCCGCATGCTGCAGCACCAGGTATTGCACCATGAACTCGATGTCGATCATGCCGCCCGGATCTTGTTTCAAATCAAAGCTGCCAGGGCGGGGCGGGTGGGCGTCCAGCATTTTCTTGCGCATGGCCACCACTTCGCCCTTGAGCGGGCCGTTTTCCGGGCGCTCCTTGCGCAAGATCGTGTCGCGGATGCGTTCGAAGTGCTTGCCGATGGCGACGTCGCCGGCGCAGAAGCGCGCGCGCGTGAGCGCCTGGTGCTCCCACACCCAGGCCGCGCTGCCCTGGTAGCGCTCGAATGCCTGCACGCTGGAAACCAGCATGCCCGAGGCGCCATCGGGGCGCAGGGCGATATCGATGTCGAACAGGATGCCGGCCGAGGTGTGCGAGGTCATCCAGGTGATGAAGCGCTGCGCCAGCTTGGCGTACAGGCCTGGCGCTTCCTGGTCATCGTCGTCAAACAGGAAGATGACGTCGAGATCGGAGACATAGCCCAGTTCCTTGCCGCCCAGCTTGCCGTAGGCGATGACGGCGAATTTCGGCACGTCGCGGTGGCGCGTCGGTAAGGTTTGCCACACGGCTTGGACGGTGGCGGCAACGATGATGTCGGCCAGCTGCGACAGGTAATCGGCCAGCTTTTCCACGCTCAGGTCGCCCGCCAGGTCTTGCGCCAGGCACTGGAACAGCTGCGCATGGTGTGTTTCGCGCAGGATATCCATCTGCCGCTCCGTGTCGCCGGGCGCGTCGTCGAGCTGGCGCTGCAGGTCCAGCGCCAGCGCGTTTGGATCCGGCACCGTATTGCGGATGCGTTCGTCTAACAGTTCGTCGAGCAGGATCGGGTGCTGCGTGAGGAAGGTGGCGGCCCAGCCGCTGGCGCACACCATGCGCACCACGCGCTCGAGTGTATGGGGATATTCCGTCAGCAGCGACAAATAGGCCGAGCGGCGCGCGATGGCTTCCAAAAAGTCGAGCAGGCGGCCCAGGGTGGCCAGCTGGCTGGCGTTACCGTTGGAAACGGAGCAATCGGTGATCAGGGGCAGGGCGGAATTGACGAGGGCCACCAGACGCGTGCGGCTCGCCTCGGGCAAGGATTGCAGCCGCGGCGCCTGCCATGTGGCCAGCAAACGCCGCGCGCAAGCGGCCGGTTCGTGGAAACCCAGGGCGGCGAAGCGCGCCTCGATGGCTTCCTGCTGGTCCGAGGCGGCGCAGTCGTTCGACGTCTGCGGGTCGATGCCCGTGTCGGCCGGCGGCGTGCCGCTGCTCTTGTCGCTGAACATTTCGTCGAATTGGCCGGCGACAAACACGCGGTGCGCTTCGAGCTGGGCCAGCAGGGTAGGCGTGTCGGGCAAGCCCATCATCTGCGCCACGACCAGGCGGTCGGCCTCGTTGGCGGGCAGGGTATGGGTTTGCGCATCGTCCAGGTATTGCAGCCGGTGTTCCAGGTTGCGCAGGAACGTGTAGGAGCCGAGCAATTGCTCCACGATGGCCGGTTCCAGCAAACCCTTGTCTGCCACCGTGCGCAGGGTGGCGCGTGTGGAACGCTCGCGCAGCTCCGCGTCGCGCCCGCCGCGTATCAATTGAAACACTTGCGCGAGGAATTCGATTTCGCGGATGCCGCCGCGGCCCAGTTTGACGTTGTTGCTGCGGTCCGGGTGCAGCCGCTCCTGGCGGTTGACCTCGGCGCGGATCTGGCCGTGCATGGTGCGGATGGCATCGATGACGCCGAAATCGAGGTAGCGGCGGAAGACGAACGGGCGCACGATGGCGTCAAGCGAGGCAATATCTTCCGGCTTGCCCGTCACGGCGCGCGCCTTGACCCAGGCGTAGCGTTCCCATTCGCGGCCCTGCACGATCAGGTATTGCTCCACCATGCCCAGGCTGGCGGCCAGCGGACCCGAGTTGCCGTTCGGACGCAAGGCCATGTCCACGCGGAAGGTAAAACCGTCTTGCGTGATTTCGGCCAGGGCGGCGATCAGCTTCTTGCCCATGCGAATGAAAAACTCGTGATTCGACAGGCTGCGCTGGCCCGGCTGGGTAGCTTGCGTGTCACCATCTTCCGGGTAGACAAAGATCAGGTCGATGTCCGACGAGACATTCAGCTCGCCGCCGCCCTGCTTGCCCATCGCCAGCACCATCAATGCCTGTTCCTCGCCCGACTCTTCGCCGACGGGCATGCCGTGCAAGGCCACCATCTCGGCCATGATGGCGTCCACATGCGTGCGGATGGCGAAATCGGCAAAGCCCGTCATGGCCGTGACGACTTCGTTCAAGTCGGCCTGGCCGCAAAGATCGCGCTCGATCAGGCCGCACACAAGCAGGTTGCGCAGGCGGCGCATGGCCCGCTCGGCCGGCAGCGGCGGCGTGGCGGCGTTCGATTGGTCGGCCAGCGCGGCGGCAAAATCGAGCCCGTCGAGCGGCGCGCGCACCAGTTGCGTTATCTGCGCGGCGCGCTCGGGGGCGGCGCTCAGCCAGCGCTGGTAGAAACGGGAGGCGGAGATCAAAGGCTGTGTGCTCATGGTGTCGGTAAGGGTCTCGTGAATGCTGCTTGCATGGTTCTTGTTTAACTTGGCTGTGAACGGCGGGGGATGCGGTAAAATTGTGCCGCTGGCGCGAATGCCGCCGGCAGTGCATGCTCTTCCGGACGATGGTAAGGGAGGCTTTGCTCAGAAGCAAGCGCAAGGATGCAGGCGCGCACCACGAATGCAGACGATTTTTGCCATTATTTGACGCCGGGCCAGTTTATTAGCTTATTGATGCAAAAACCGCCAGAAGCAAGCGTGACAGAACATGTGCCATTGGCCCTGCGCTGGCAGCGGCTGCGTGCCGCCTATCGCATGGCCAATCTGGCCACCCACCATGTGTTGGGTTTTACCATCAAACTGGTGCTGCTGGCGTATTTCGCCTTCGCCGTGCTGTTTTTGTTCCTGCGCTACGCCATCTTGCCGAATATCGATTACTACAAGGGCGATATCGAGCAGGCGGCCAGTCGCGCGCTGGGCAACCCTGTCAGTATCGCGCGTATTTATGCCTCCTGGCATGGCGTGCGGCCGAATCTCTTCCTCGGCGACGTGAGCCTGCGCGACAAGACGGGCCGCCAGGCGCTGAGCCTGCCGAGCATCTCGGCCACCGTGTCGTGGTGGAGCGTGCTCGGTTCCGTGCGCTTCGATACGCTGGAAATCACGCGGCCCGACCTGGACGTACGGCGCAGCAAGGATGGCAAGCTGTATGTGGCAGGCGTGCTGGTCGACAGTACGCAAGGCAGCGATGGCAAGGGTGCCGACTGGCTGCTGTCGCAGCATGAGATCATCATTCGCGACGGCAAGGTGCGCTGGACCGACGAAGCGCGCGGCACGCCGGAGCTGGCTTTAAGCCAGGTCAACTTGCTGCTGCGCAACCACTGGCGCAGCCACCGGCTGGGCTTGCAGGCCACCCCGCCTGCCAGTCTGGCCGCGCCCATCGATGTGCGCGCTCACTTCAGCCATCCCCCTTTCAGCACGCGCATCTCGGATGTGTCGATGTGGAAGGGCGAGTTGTACGCCGACCTGAAAAACGCCGACCTGGCCGCCTGGCGCCGCTATCTCGACTACCCGTTTGAATTAAGCCAGGGCAAGGGCGCCCTGCGCGCCTGGCTGAGCCTGGATCACGCGCGCCTGGCCGGCTTCACGGCCGATGTGGGTCTGACGGATGTGCAGGCGCAGCTGGGCGAGCATATCGCGCCGCTCGACTTGCTGTCGGTCAGCGGGCGCATTTCGGCAAAGGAAGAGCTGTCGGCGCAGGTGCCGGACGGCAAACCCACCTTCGGCGCGAATGGGCACCAGGTGGAGTTGACGAATTTCGCGGTGGAAACGCGCGATGGCCTCAGCCTGCCGCCCACGACCTTGTCCGAACGCTACATCGCTGCCACCAAACGCAAGCCGGCGCGCACGGAAATCACGGCCAAGTCGCTTGATTTGCACACCCTGGCCGCGCTGGCCGACAAGCTGCCGCTGGGCGAGCAGCAGCGCCAGCGCCTCGACGCCCTGGCGCCGCGCGGGCGTTTGCAGGATTTTTCAGCGCAATGGGAAGGCGAGATGGCCACGCCCGCCAGTTACCGCTTGCGCGGCAAGCTCATCGATCTGGGCCTGAATGCGCAGCCGGCGCGCCTGGCCGTGGCGAAGACGGCGAGCAGCCCTGCGCAGGCGGCAGCACCGGCCATTCCCGGCTTCGACCACTTGACCGGCAGCATCGACGCCAATGACAAGGGCGGCAGCATTGCCATCGATGCGCAGGATTTGGTGTTGCAGTTCCCCACCTACCTGAGCGAGCCGGCCTTGCCGTTCGAACAATTCGCCATGCAGGCGCGCTGGACCTTTGAAGCGGGCAATATGCTGCAAGTCGGGCTGGACAAGCTGGACTTCGATCAGCAAGGCTTGCGCGTCGCCCTGCAGGGCACGCACCGCATGCCGCTCGACGGCAAGAACCTGGGCCAGGTCGACTTGACGGGCACGATCGACAATTTCCAGATCAACACCATCGGCCGCTATCTGCCGCTGCAAACGCCCGAGCACCTGCGCCACTGGCTGACGGGCGCGCTGGAAGGCGGCGTGGCGCGCGATGTCAGCCTGCGCCTGCGCGGCGAACTCGAGCATTTCCCCTTCAAGGCCGACACGCCCGCCCAGCGCAATGCCGCCCAGCGCAATCGCGGCGACTTCCGCGTGGCCGGCAAGCTCGAGAATGGCATCCTCAATTATGCGCCGGGCGAATTGGCGGAAAACGGCCCGCTGGCGGGCAAGGCGCCGTTGTGGCCGCAGGCGGAAAAAATCAAGGGCAGCTTTGTTTTCGAGCGTGCGCGCATGGAAATTCGCGGCGACACGGCCACCACGGGCGGCGTGGCTTTGACGAATGTCAAAGCCGTGATCCCCGACCTGACCGTGTTCGACACCTTGCTCGATATCGAGGGCAATGCGGCCGGCCCGATGCAGGAATTCCTCAAGTACGTGACGGCCAGCCCCGTGCTGGGCTGGATCGAGCATTTCACGGATGAAACGACGGCGACGGGCAACGCCAGGCTGGCCCTCAAATTGCACTTGCCGATCGAGCGCATGCGCGAGGCGACAGTGCAGGGCAGCTTGCAGCTGGGGGGCAACGACGTGGTGCTGTTCCACGACATGCCGCCCGTGCTGGGCACGCAGGGCAAGATCGAATTCAACGAGAAGGGCGTCAACCTGAATGGCTTGAATGGCAGCCTGCTGGGCGGGCCGCTGGCCATCTCGGGCGGCTCGCAAGCGGACAATTCCATCCAGGTGAAAATTGCCGGCAACATGACCATCGACGGCTTGCGCAAGACGTATCCGGCGCCCGTGTTGCAGCGCCTGGCGAAACATTTGAACGGCGGCGCGCGCTACAGCGGCCTGATCACGGCGCGCGACCACCAGGTGGTGGTCAATGTCGAGTCGCCGCTGACGGGCCTGGGCCTGGATTTCCCCGCGCCCCTGAAAAAGGCGGCCGGCGACAGCCTGCCCGTGAAATTCACCCTGACGGGCAACGCGGCCAATGCGGCAGGCCTGCGCACGGACGACATCCGCATCGCGCTGGGCTCTGGCATCGCCGCGCGCTACCAGCGCCAGAAGCAGGGCAAGGATGCCTGGCGCCTGGTGCGCGGCGGCATCGGCGTGAACGTGCCGGCGCCGGAACCGGACAGCGGCATGATGCTCAACGTGAATATGAAAACCCTGGACGTGGACAGCTGGATCGCTGTCGGCGGTGAAATCGCCGGCAACGCCACGGCGCCGGCCGAGGCCGGTGGCAACGCCGACGACGCACCCGACATCGCGCAATATGTGGTGCCGGACATGATGGCGGCGCGCGCCAGCGAACTGATGCTGGGCGAGCGCAAGCTGGAAAACGTGGTGGTGGGCGCCACGCATCAAAAGGATGTGTGGCAAGCCAATATTGACGCGAAACAAGTGTCGGGCTATGTGACGTGGCTGGAAACGCCTTCCGGCCTGGGCAAGATGACGGCGCGCCTGTCGTCGCTGATCATTCCGGAATCGGCCGCCAACGATGTGAAGAGCTTACTGGAAGGCAAGAGCGGCGCCCAGTCGATTCCGTCGCTCGATATCATCGCCGAGCAATTTGAACTGTTCAACAAGAAGATCGGCCGGCTGGAGTTGCAGGCCTATAACACCATGGCGGCGGGCGGGCGCGAGTGGCGCGTGGGCAAGCTGCAACTATCGAACGCTGATGGCGCGCTGAGCGGCAATGGCAAATGGGTCATCAAGGATGGGCAAAGCACGACCAGCCTGCGTTTCGGCCTCGATATCGTCGATGCGGGCAAGTTGCTCGACCGCTTCGGTTTTGCCGACACGGTGCGTCGCGGCAAGGGGCGCCTGAGCGGCGACATCGCCTGGAACGGCTTGCCGTATTCGCTCGACATTCCCACCCTGTCGGGGCAGATCGAGATGAATGTGGAGTCGGGCCAGTTCCTCAAGCAGGATCCGGGCGCGGCCAAGCTGTTGGGCGTGCTCAGCCTGCAAGCCTTGCCCCGTTTGCTGAAACTCGATTTCCACGATGTGTTTTCCGAAGGGCTGGCCTTCGACGGCATCACGGCCAACGCCAGCATCAAGCGGGGCGTGGTGAGCACCGACAACCTCAAGATGCACGGCGTGGCGGCCACCGTGCTGATGGATGGCAAGGCCGACATCGCCAATGAAACGACGAATTTGCACGTGGTGGTGATCCCCGAATTTAACCTGGGCACGGGGCCGCTCGTGTATGCGCTGGCCGTCAACCCCGTTATCGGCCTGGGTAGTTTCCTGGCGCAATTGTTCCTGCGTGCCCCCGTGATGAAGGCGCTCACCTATCACATGCAGATTGCCGGCCCGTGGAAGTCGCCCGTCGTGACCAAGCTCGATGGTGGTAAATTGGAGCCTGTCGCCGTGCCTGCCGCCGCAAGCGGGGAGGCGGTGGCGAAATAGGCGAGGCGTTCGAATGGAGAAGAGGTGGCAATGATGCATACAGTCGCAGCAGTACAAATGATTTCTTCGCCGTCCGTGGCAGACAACCTGGCCACGGCGCGACGCCTGGTGGCGCAGGCTGCCGCCGCTGGCGCGCAACTGGTGGTGTTGCCCGAATACTGGGCCATCATGGGCCAGCAGGAAACGGACAAGCTGGCCCATGCGGAACAGCCCGGTAGCGGACCGATCCAGGATGGCATGGCGCAGATGGCGCGCCAGCACGGCATCTGGCTGATCGGTGGCACCTTGCCCCTGATCTCCGGCGAGGAGGGCAAAGTCTTGAACACCACGCTGGTGTACGACCCGCAGGGCGAGCCGGCCGGCCGCTACGACAAGATCCACCTGTTCGGTTTTACGCGCGGCACCGAGTCGTACAATGAATCGCGCACCATCGTGCCCGGCGCGCAAGTGCGCGCGATCGAGACGCCGTTCGGCCGGGTCGGCCTGTCCATCTGCTATGACCTGCGCTTTCCCGAGCTGTACCGGGCCATGGGCGATTGCGCGCTGATCGTCGTGCCGGCCGCATTTACCTATACGACGGGCAGCGCCCACTGGGAAGTGCTGTTGCGCGCGCGCGCCATCGAAAACCAGTGCTATGTGCTGGCCTCGGCGCAGGGCGGCTTGCATCCGAACGGCCGGCGCACCTGGGGCCACAGCATGCTGATCGACCCGTGGGGCGAAGTGAAAGCCGTGTTGCCCGAAGGCGAGGGCGTGGTCAGCGGCGAGATCGACCTGCTGTTTTTGGCTGGCGTGCGCGAATCCTTGCCAGCGCTCGCGCATCGGACGATGTGAATTGAATTGTGAGAAAGAGTTATGAAGCCATTTGAACCCAATCTGTCCAGCCTGGCCGTGGCGCGCGAGATCCTGCTCACGCCGTTCGGCCTGGACGAAGACAAGCTACTCAAAGCCCTGGGCACGATGTTTACGCACAAGGTCGACTATGCCGACCTGTATTTCCAGTCGACCAGGAGCGAAGGCTGGAGCCTGGAAGAGGGCATCGTCAAGACGGGCAGTTTTTCCATCGACCAGGGTGTGGGCGTGCGCGCCGTGTCCGGCGACAAGACGGCCTTTGCGTATTCCGACGATATTTCCGAGCGGGCCTTGCTGGAGGCGGCAGCGGCCACGCGTACCATCGCGCGCGCGGGCGCCGGCAGAGTCAAGATCGCGGGCCAGATGCTTGCGCAGGGTGGGCGTTCGCTGTACCTGCCCAACGACCCGCTCGCCTCGCTGGACGCCACGGCCAAGGTGCAATTGCTTGAGCGCGTGGAAAAAATGGCGCGGGCGAAAGACCCCAGAGTCGTGCAGGTGATGGCGGGCCTGGCCGGCGAGTACGACGTGGTGCTGGTGCTGCGCAGCGACGGCGTGCTGGCGGCCGACATCCGCCCGCTGGTGCGCGTCTCGCTGACCGTCATCGCGGAACAGAATGGCCGCCGCGAAACGGGCTCGGCTGGTGGCGGCGGGCGTTACAGCTATGACTATTTCAGTGATGCCGTGCTGGAACAATACGCGGCAGACGCCGTCAACTCGGCCCTGGTGAACCTGGAAGCGCGCCCCGCGCCCGCCGGCCCCATGACCATCGTGCTGGGACCGGGCTGGCCCGGCATCCTGTTGCACGAGGCGATTGGCCATGGCCTGGAAGGCGATTTCAACCGCAAGGGTTCGTCCGCGTTTTCCGGATGCATCGGCGAGCGCGTGGCGGCCAAGGGCGTCACGGTGGTCGACGACGGCACCCTGGCTGGCCGGCGCGGCTCCCTGAATATCGACGACGAGGGCAACCCGACGCAGTGCACGACCCTGATCGAGGATGGCATCCTGAAAGGTTACATCCAGGACACGATGAATGCGCGCCTGATGAAGATGCCCGTGACGGGCAATGCGCGCCGCGAATCGTTCGCCCACCTGCCCATGCCGCGCATGACGAACACGTATATGCTGGGCGGCGACAAGGACCCGGGTGAAATCCTCGCTTCCGTGAAAAATGGTTTGTATGCCGTCAATTTTGGCGGCGGTCAGGTCGACATTACCAACGGCAAGTTTGTCTTCTCGGCCAGCGAAGCGTACATGATCGAAAACGGCAAGCTCAGCTATCCGGTCAAAGGGGCGACCCTGATCGGCAATGGTCCGGACGTGCTCAATCGCGTCTCCATGATCGGCAACGACATGCGCCTCGATTCGGGCGTGGGCGTGTGCGGCAAGGAGGGGCAGAGCGTGCCCGTGGGCGTGGGGCAGCCAACCCTGCGCCTCGATGGCATTACCGTCGGCGGCACAGCCTGATTTTTTGGATACTGCGCGGCCAACAAGGTTGTCGGATTACGCCCTCCGGGCTAATCCGACCTACTTTTTTCTGACATGGCGCGCGCGTAGGTCGGGTTAGCGCAAAGCGCGTAACCCGACACCACCATCACGCCAACACCACCGGCCGTGCCAACACGGTTGCTGGATTTCTCAGAACTTGTACTTCACCCCCGCACTGATAAAGCGTCCTGCCGCTCCCGCGTAGTCGAGCGGGTTGTAGCCCGTGGCGCCATACGTGAGCGGATCGAGCGGGGCGATCTTGTCGAACAGGTTTTGCACCGTTGCAAACACTTCCAGTTTGGGCGTGGCCAGCCAGCGGGCCGTCAGGTCCACCGTCGTGAACGAGGCGATGCGGCAGCCGCGCGGCGCGTCCGTGCCGTCGGCAAAGTGCGTGGCGCAGCCGTCCGGGTCATGCTTGAACAATACATTGTCGAGGTGGGCGCGGTAGTTGACGTTGGCGCTGACTCGCCAGTTCTGGCGTTCCCAGGTCGCTCCCAGGTTGATGCGGTCAGCCGGCGTGCCCATGCAGTTTGATATGTCGCAATTGCCATGCGTACCGGCAAAATCGCGCCGCGTGCCGTCCTGTTCCGTGCGCAGCCATTTGTACAGATGCGTCCACTTCAGGTCGAACACCAGGTTGCCATAGCCGCTGCCCAGATTGAAGCGCTGGCGGGCGTCGATATCGATACCGCGCACCGTCGTTTGTGCGGAATTGACATAGCTGCCGAGGACGGCCGTGATGGCGCCCGGATCACCAGGAATGCCGGTCGCCGTGGAGGGGTCGCGTGCCACATGGCCGGCGAGTATGGCCATATCGGTCTGTTCCTGGTTGATTTCATTCTTGCGCCGGATTTCCCACAGGTCGAACGACATGCTTGTCCGTGGCAATGGATCCCAGATGGCGCCGATGGAATAGCTCTTTGAACGTTCGGGCGAGAGGTTCGGGTTGCTTTTGGTAATGACAGCGATGTTGCTGGGGTCGCATGCTGCTTCGACGCCCAGTGCGCAGCGGACAGGATCGGTGCCAACAGAAAACGCCGCGAGGCCGCCGACGCCATTTTCTGCTGCATTGGGTGCCCGGAAACCCCGGGCGAAGGTGCTGCGCATGGCCAGTTCGCGTATCGGCGTCCATTTCACGCCCACCTTCGGCGTATAGGAATTGCCGACATCGGTGAAATGGTCAGCGCGCAGGGCGCCCGACAGTTCCACGCTTTTCAGCACGGGTGCCAGCACTTCGGCATACAAGGCTGTAGCGTTGCGGCTGCCCTTGTAAGCGGAGTAGCCCAAACCGATGATGTTGCCACGTTCGGTACCGGTGGTGGGCTGGAGTTCGGTCGATTCGTGGCGGAACTCGGCCCCCACAGCCACGCCGAGCCCTCCTCCATCGAGCTTGCCAATATCGCGGCTGGCCTTGAAATCGATTTGCGCGATGTGCGTCTTGCCTGCACTGGAAATGCGCGGTGACAGGGCGGCATACAGCGCGGCGGAATTGAGGCCGGCATTTTCTGCGATGCGCCACACGCTACCGGGAGGCAGGGCGGCATACGCCGGGTTGGCACTGGCTGCCGCCACGTTGGCGGCACTGGGGTTGAGCAGGGCGAAAGTCACGTCGCGTTGCAGATAGCCGCTGCTTTCGTTCGATACCTTGTTGCGCGAATAAAGCAGGGCGCTGTCGATATTCCAGCCCGCCAGCGTGCCCTTGATGCCGGCGGCGAAGCGGATAAAGGTTGAGTCGACGTCAGAAATACGGGGGCCGACATCGGCCGCCAGGTAGCGCAGACGCGCGGTGCGCCCGAAGTACGGGTTGTCAGGATGGTCTGCACCGAGTGACACGCTGGCAGTACTGATGGGGCCACCAGGATAAATGATCGTTCCATTGATGCCTGCCGGCGTCGTGGCCGCTGTGGAAGCGCTATGGTAAACATTCAGCTCGGCATAGGTTTGCAGTTCCGGCGTCAATTGCCGGGCGCCGCGGCCGAAGAAATTGATGTGTTTTTGGCTGGGTTGGATTTGCCCGTATTGTTGTGCCGCGTCAATGAGGCAACCGCCGCCCGGGTCGCCCTGCGGGTGATGCGTGAAGTTGCCGCAGGCGGCACCGGGGAAGGTGCGCGTAAAACCCGCGCCGGCCAGGTTGCCCCGGTTGTAGTAATCGAGCGTATCAGGGTTGCGCACATTGCCGTTGATGGCGCTGCCGGCCGCGTTATTGGTGGTGATGGCGCCCGTGCCGCCTAGTGCTTCCTGAGCGCTGAAGCCCAGGTCGCGCAAGTCGCTGCGGCCGACGGCGCCGCGTCCGGCCCGGTCGCGGTTCCAGATGGCCCCTTTTTCGCTGTATTCCAGGTTCAGCAGCACGTTGTAGCGGTCCGTGTCGATGTCGCCGAAGCCGTGTGTGATGGTGGCGCGCGCGTCGCGCCCGTCCCAGTCCTTCGTCTTGCCGTAATTGCCCTTGATGGCCGTGCCTTGGTAGTCGCGCCGCAGGATGACGTTGACCACGCCGGCGATGGCGTCGGAACCATAGATGGCCGAGGCGCCATCCTTGAGGATTTCCACGCGCTCCACCGCTTCCAGGGGGATGATGTTCAGGTCGGCGAACACCTTCTGGCCATCGTCGGCCAGGCCGTAGGGCGCCACGCGGCGCCCGTTCAGCAGCACCAGCGTCGAGGCCGTACCCAGGCCGCGCAGCGAAATGCCTGAAGCACCGCTGGCGAAGCCGTTGCCGAAGGTGGTGGGCACGGAACCCTGGTTATCGACGGCCAGGGTTTGTAGCAGTTCGGCCACGCTGGCCTTGCCCGATTTTTCAATGTCGGCCGCGCTCAGGGTTTGCACGGCCGACGCTGTTTCAGCCTGGGCGCGGCGGATGTTCGAGCCGGTGATTTCCACGCGCTGCAGGGGTGCGGGTGCTGCATTGTCCTGTGCCAGGACGGGTAGACTCAGCAGTGCGCTGGCCAGTGCCAGGCCCAGGCGTGGTGGCGAAAAGGCAGCGGGCTGAAGCAAGGGGGTAGGGCTCATTGTGTTCTCCGGAAAGGTCAGGCAATCAAAGGTCGCCGATGCGTCCTTGAGTCTTGTCCGTCCGGTCTGCCCGGGATTAGATCTTGATCAGTAGTGTGTCGCTTGCCGTCGCGGCAATGGGCGTTGTGTGGTGTGCGCGCCACGACGGACTCAGCACTGGACTGACCATACCGGTCTCACGGCGCGCAACTTTTTATGCTTTTTTACGCACTTTGCCGTGTAAAACGGCAGCGGCATGCGGCTTTGCCGACAAATATGCTTGCCAACCCTTGCAATTTAGGTTTATAGTCGTTCATCACTTATGGATGACTCGCATGTTCTCTCGCCACTTTTTTACCGCTTATTTTTACTTTAGCAATTCCAACCCAAAGGCGGTGGAGTAGCGGTCGGTTCACGTAGCAGCAAAAAACGAGATCCCAGCAAATTCTAAAAAACCGCCACTGATGGCGGTTTTTTTTTACCCAGATGTTTTACCCTTCCTTAAATTTTGGAGAAAATGATGCCCCGCACCGATGATTTGCGCATTCGCGAAATGAAGGAATTGACCCCGCCGTCCCACCTGATCCGCGAATTCGCCTGCTCGGAGCAAGCCGAACAGACCGCTGCCAGCGCCCGTATCGCCCTGCACCGCATCCTGCACGGCCAGGATGACCGCCTGATGGTGGTGATCGGGCCGTGCTCCATCCACGACACCAAGGCGGCGATGGAATATGCGCGCCTGCTGGTCAAGGAGCGTGCGCGTTTCGCCGGCGAACTGGAAATCGTCATGCGCGTCTACTTCGAAAAGCCGCGCACGACGGTGGGCTGGAAGGGGCTGATCAACGACCCGTACATGGACAACAGCTTCCGCATCAACGACGGCTTGCGCATGGCGCGCGAACTGTTGCGTGATATCAATGAGCTGGGCTTGCCGGCTGGCACGGAATTCCTCGACGTCATCAGCCCGCAATACATCGCCGACCTGATCAGTTGGGGCGCCATCGGCGCGCGCACCACGGAGTCGCAGGTGCACCGCGAGCTGGCCTCGGGACTGTCGTGCCCGGTCGGCTTCAAGAATGGCACGGACGGCAATGTAAAAATCGCCGTGGAAGCCATCAAGGCCGCCTCGCAGCCGCACCATTTTCTCTCCGTCACGAAGGGCGGCCACTCGGCCATCGTCTCGACCAACGGCAATGAGGATTGCCACATCATTCTGCGCGGCGGGAAGACCCCGAACTATGACGCGGCCAGCGTGGACGAGGCTTGCAAGGCCATCGCCGCGCAAGGCCTGGCGGCGCGCCTGATGATCGACGCCTCGCATGCGAACAGCTCGAAGAAACCGGAAAACCAGATCCCCGTGTGTGCCGACATCGCCAGCCAGGTGGCCGGCGGCGACAGCCGCATCGTCGGCGTGATGGTGGAATCGCACCTGGTGGCAGGACGCCAGGATTTGATCCCGGGCAAGGAATTGATCTATGGCCAATCCGTCACGGATGGCTGCATCGACTGGAGCGCCAGCGTGGCCGTGCTGGAAAACCTGGCGGCGGCCGTCAAGCTGCGCCGTCTGCAGGGCGACGCGGAATAAGGTGGCGCGCAGCATGAAAAAAAGCCCGGAAAGCTAAAGCTTTCCGGGCTTTTCAGTTTTCAGCTCACGCTGAGCTTAGAACTTGTAGGAACCGCTCAGGTAGAACTGGCGGCCCAGGGCGCTCGAGTACGATGGGTTGTAGCCCACTTGATGCGAACCCGTGTTACGCAAGGTGAACGGCGGATTGCGGTCGAACAGGTTCAGGATGCCGCCCGTGATTTCCACGTTCTTCAGCGGACGGTAAGCTGTCTGGAAGTCGAAGGTGGTGTAGCTCGGCACTTCCAGCTGGACGCCATAGCATTCGCCAGGGCTGCCGGCCACGATCACGGCGCAATCGTCAGCCGTCTGTTCCTTGTCCGTATAGCCATTGCGGTAGCTGGCGCTCAGCGTATGCGTGAACTTGGCCGTCTCATACGTGCTGGTGGCGCGGATGATGTTGCGGAAGCTGACCTTGTCGTTCGAACCGTAGCGATTCAGGCTGGTTTCCCATTGATCATTGGTGCCTGGCGTCGTGTAGCGCGAGCGCAGCAGGTAGGTACCCATCAGTCGGCTCGTCAGGCGGCCGTCCAGCAGCTTCATCTTGTGGGTGAAGTCGTAGTCGATACCGCGGTTTTCCACTTTGCCGATGTTGATAGGCAGCAGTTTGACGGCCAGTACGTCGAGGCCCGTCGAAGTAATGTGCTTGGTGGTGAACAGGTTGGCGTACTTGGCTGGATTGTTGAAGATCAAGCCTTCGGAGACCGAGGTCACCTGGTCGTTGATCTGCACGTTCCACAGGTCGAACGACATCGACAGGCTGTCGATCGGCTCGAACACGGTGCCGATGCTCCATTGCTTCGACGTTTCCGGTTTCAATTCCGGATTGCCGCCCTGGAAGGCTTCGAACTGCTGGCGTCCCACGCCGCTGCAGTAGCCGGCCAGCGGATGGCCGCCCATGCCGTTCGCTGCCGTCAATGGGCATTGGTAGTTACCGCCCGTGACGCCCCAGTCTTCCAGCGGACCGGCGATTTCCTGCATGCTGGCGGCGCGGAAGCCGGTGCCGGCGGCGGCGCGGAACATCAGGTTCTTGGTCGCCGAGTATTTGCCGCTGATTTTCCAGGTGGTGGCGTTTTCTTTCTTGCCTACCGTCTTGCCCGTCAGCTTGTCGTCGATGGCGCTGATCTGGTCATAACGCAGCGAACCGGTCACTTCCAGTTTTTTCGAAATCGGCAGCATCAGTTCGGCATAGGCACCCGCATTGTCGCGTGCGTATTCGCTGTCGACTTGCGCATTGTCAAACAGGATCTGCGCCTGTTTGGCGACGTCCGCCTGTTGCACCTTGTACGAGGTATTGCGGTAATCGGCGCCCACGCCCAGCATGGCGGTGCCGCCTGGCAGCGAGAACACGGGACGCGAAGCGCGGCCATCGACGCCTTTCATTTCCACGGTTTGCGTGTTGTAGGTGCCGCTGAAACCGGTGCCCATCAATGCCTGGCGCATGGCGTCCGGCATGGTGCCCACAGGGTAGGCGAACGGGTCGATATTGCCGGCGGCGATTTGCGCGTCGAACTTGTCGGACAGCGGGAAGCCGCTGACGTAGTCTTGTGTTTGCTTGTTTTTCGAGTACGTCACGGCCGTGTTGACATCCCAGCCGAATGCACTGCCTTCCACGCCACCGACGAGGTGGGTGGCCTTGGTGCCGTAGTCGTACACGCGGTTGCCCATTTCCGACAGGCGGTATTTGGCGACGCCGCTCACGGCATTGGCCAGTTGCGTCGGGGTCAATTGCGAGGCCAGGTACTTGCTGAACAGTGGCGAAGTCGGGGAAATGGAGAAATCGGCCGGGTAAGGCGCGATGCTGGCCTTGATGCTCGCTTCGGTGTAGGCGAAGTCATAGAAGCCCTGCCAGCCGGTCTTGCCCAGCTTGACGCTACCCGAGCTGAACAGCGAGTCGCGCTTCGATTCCGGATTGATTTCAATGGTCGACGGCGAGTCGAAATAGCAGTTGCCGTCGCCGTAGAAGTCCATATTGCCAGGCGCGCACTTGCCGCCATTGGCCATTGCATACGGATTGGCCAGGTTGACGCTGTCGACAAACGGCTTGTTCGTTTCTGGATTGATCACCACATTGCCGTTCGCATCGGTACGGTTGTAGTTGACGCTGGCATTGGCCGGCGCCGAGCGCGAGGAACCGTTGATGAATTGCAGTGCCTTGCCGGTCTTCGGATCGTTGAAATTGATGATGCCGCTTTTCGCGAAGCTGCGCTGCGAGGCTTTCAGCGACTTTTGTTCGTCATGGCTGGCCGACACGAAGATGCTGTAGCCGTCTTCATCGATGTCGCCGAAGCCCTTGCTGATCGAAATCGAGTTGCTGGCGCCGCCTTTTTCTTCAGGACGCGAATACTTGGCATTGATTTCCAGCGGCGATGTGCCTTTTTTCAGGATGAAGTTGACCACGCCGGCGATGGCGTCGGCGCCATACAGGGCCGAGGCGCCGTCCGTCAGCACTTCCACGCGCTCGATGGCGGCCAGTGGAATGGAATTGAGGTCGATGGTGGTGCCTGAATTGGATGGCGCAAGACGGCGGCCGTTCAGCAGCACCAGCGTGTAGGCTGCGCCAATATCGTGGATCGAGGCCGTGGTGACGCCACCGCCGCCGCCGCCCACCGAATCGGCAGCCACGGAGAAGCCCTGCATCGCCGGGATTTGCTGGATGAAATCGGTGACCGTGGTGACGCCCGTTTTCTTGATATCTTTTTGATTGAACGTCTGCACCGGCAGCGATGCTTCGGAAGCGATGCGCTTGATGCTAGAACCGGTGACTTCCACGCGCTGCATGGTGCCATCTGTTGTTTCTTGCGCATACGCGGCATGCATGCTCAGGGCCATGCCGCCAGCAAACATCAGGCGCAAGGAGCGCGACATTACATTTTCTATCATCATCTGAAATTCCTTGGTATTGTGATAAAGATGGCATTTATTTTGAAATAACTTGTTGTCTGCTAGCAATTTATTTGTTTATTTCAAAATCCACCAATGAAAATTCTGTAAATTTTCAGGGTCCTCATCAAAACATTCACGATTCAGATTGTCAATTTCGTGCGGACTTTTTGGATGAAATGCAACATTTTCCTGTTTTTTTTATAATCCTTCAGTAATAAAGTATCGTGAACCCTTGTCAGCCGTGCTCAGATGGGTAAAATAAAACGGCGCACATCATCGCTGACGGCGCCGCTTTTCTGTTGCTGGCACGCTGTTGCCAGCGCTGCCTGTTTTATCCATCGACCTGAAAATTCCCCTTAAAACGTATAGCTGCCGCGCAGGTAATACGCGCGCCCGATCGGATCCGTGTAGCGCGGGTCATAGCCTTTCTGGAACATCGTGCCCTGGTTTGAGAACGGCGGTTCCTTGTCCAGCAGGTTTTTCACGCCAGCCGTCAGCAACAAGCCCTTCCACGCATAACTGCCCGACACGCCAAGCAGGCTGTAGGACGGCACATCGTGCTTGTATTGATCGGCAACATTGTTCTGGTCCGTATAGCCGGACTTGAACGATTGCGACACGGTGGCACCCCAGTTGCCCATGCGCCAGTTCAGCGCCGCCGTGTGCTTCCAGCGGAAGACGGGATTGTTGTCCGCATAGCGGCCCACGTTGGCGATGAATTCGCCGCCGCGCTCGTTCTGGTAGTCATACTTGTGGGTCCAGGTGCCGTCGACCGACAGGCTGAAATCACCGTAGGCGCCACGGCCCAGGCGCGCATTCAGGCTGACGTCGATGCCGTCGGTTTTCACTTCACCGAGGTTGTCGTTCAGGTCGAGAATGGCGAAAGGCGAGCCGTCGGGATTGCGCAGGAACAAGGCCTTGTATCTCTCGTAGTTGCCATAGATCGATTGCTCTGGCAGCGAGGAAATCTTGTCTTTCAGGTGGATGTTCCAGTAATCGATGGCGACCGTGACTTCCTTGACCGGTTCGAGCACCAGGCCGAAGGCAAACGTGGTGGATTTTTCCGGTTTCAGCTTTTCATTCCCGCCTTGCAGCTTAAATTGCTGCAAGTCGCAATCGCGCAGGGGATTGGCACCGGGCTGCGGCACGCCGCCCGGGCACAGAATCGGGTCGTTGTAGGAGTCATTGGTATCGTTCTTCGACGGCGGCGCGTTCTTTTCAAACAAGGTCGGTGCGCGGAAACCCGTGCTGGCCGAACCGCGCAGCACCAGCGCGCTGTTGGCCTGGTAGCGCAGGGCCAGCTTGGGATTGGTGGTGCTGCCCACGTCGCTGTAATGGTCGAAGCGGGCCGCCAGCTGCACTTCCAGGTCCTTGATCAGCGGCAAGTTGACTTCGCCGAAGACGGCCTGGATGGTGCGCGAACCGCTTTTGGACAGCGAACCGGACAGGCCGGAACTGGTGGCCTGGCTGGCGATATCGCGGTTGACATTGAAGTCGGCTTTTTCACGCCGCAGTTCACCGCCGAGAGCGATAGCCAGCGGGCCGCCGGCCAGTTGCATCAGTTCGCGGCTGCCCTTGATGTCGAAGCCCGTGGTGGTGACCTTGGCGCTCTGTACTTCGCCGCGCAGGGCGGTGCTGTCCAGGTAAGCCTTGCCGGCCGCATCCTGTTCGCCGAAGGGATTCAGGATGCCATTGAGCACGCCAGCGGCAAAACCCGCATCCTGCACGTAGCCGCCCGTAAATTTCTCGGACGACTTGCTGATCGCATGGCTCAGGCCCGTCTTGTAGTCCCAGCCCGCCAGCTCGCCTTCGAGCGCCAGCACCAGGCGGTCCGCCTTGCCGGTGGAATCGATCTGCCGCTGGCCTGCTTCCACGGGGCGCCAGTTGACGCTTAGCGGCTGGCCCGACAACCCCGGTTGGGCCGGCACGCCGCCCGCATTGCCCGGATAGTATTTGCTGGTATTGGGCAAGATCAAGCCCGTTTGCGGTGGCGGCGCCGTGCGCGCCTTCACCTTGTTTTCCGAATGCAAGTATTCGAGCGTGGCCAGGTGGCCGCCGCCCAGCTTGAAGGCGCCCTTGCCGAAGAAGGCGACTTGTTCCTGTTCCGGCAGGTCGTCGATCTGGCGCGTGTAATCCTGGCGGCAAGTGCCACTCCCGGAGGGGATGGCCAGCGGCGGCCTGCATCCTGCGGCAGCGTAAGGATTGCCGGCCAGGCCCTTGCCGCCATCTGCGGCCGCATCAAAATAGTTGCCTGGGAAGGTGGTGCCGCTGGTACCTTTGGTCACGCTCACGCCCCGCTCGGGAAAGACGCCGGTCTGGGAAAAATCGCGGTCTTGCGAGGTCAGCACATTTTGCTTGTGGTAATCGACCACGCCGAAAATATTGTAGCCGTCCGTATCGAGCTTGCCGAAGCCCGTCGACAGGTTGATGCGGTGTTCGCCAGCCCCCTTGTGCTCGGGCGCGATGACTTCGGCGGTAATGTTGGTGACATTGATCGAGCGCTTGGTGATGAAGTTGATGACGCCGCCGATGGCGTCCGTGCCGTAGATGGCCGAGGCGCCGTCGCGCAGCACTTCGACGCGCTCCAGCGCGGCGATGGGAATGATGTTCAGGTCGACGCTGGCACCGTCATACGGATGGTTGGCGATGCGCCGGCCATTGAGCAGCACCAGGGTCTTGTCGCCGCCCAGGCCGCGCAAGTCGGCGCTGGCCTGGCCGCCCGTGGGCAAGCCGCTGGTATTGCCGCCGACGGCATTGCCGCTGCCCATGCTGGAGGAATTCGAGGGTATCTTGCTGAGCACTTCCTGGGCTGTCGTCAGGCCCTGCTTGGCAAAGTCTTCGGCCTTGAAGATGGAGAGAGGGGTGGCTGTTTCCGAAACCAGCCGCTTGATGGAGGAACCGGTGACTTCTACGCGCTGCATGCCGGTCGTTTCACCGGTTTCCTGGGCCAGTGCCGGCTGGCTGAGGATGCCGGCGGCGAGGCCGCCGGCGCAGATCAAACGGATGGAGCGGGACAAGCATATTTCTCTAATCATGTTCAAGACTCCTGATAAAGCGGTTGGCTAAAAGGGCAAGAACGGCCGCGCCGGTAAGCACGTCCGAGAATATTGAAAATGTGAAATGATTTATCTCTTTTCAATTGATTGAATGTAATGATTAACAAAACTCTTTGTCAACAGGGTGTTGTACTTTGTGTTTTTAAACAACGACGTCCATTCAGTGATCATGATTTAAAACAAAGTGTCCTCGTTTGGTGGTGTATTCCCCGCTGAAACTGTTTTTTGCTGCGTAGCGTGCGCCCCGGCACTGAATGCTGTACTGCAGCGTAGATGTCCGATCGGTTTTTGCCTTGCCGATGAAAACCGGGTGTGGTGCAATGCAGCAAAATCGGGCGGGCAGCGGGCCGGGAGTGGCGGCCCCTGCATTTCTCTTTGTCGGTGAGGGGGAAACTGCGTTATCGTTACGCGTTTTTCAGGCAGTCGAGACGGCTGCAAACAAGGCACAGATCTTGCGAGGATGGACTGGTTTTGGCGGTGGACTCCTGTATCCCAGGGGGAAGCCAGTACAGGCGCACCAATACGGTGCGACGGATAATCGAGATGAAGGGTAATACATGAAGTCACCATGGATGCGGCGCGTGGCGCTGCTCGCCTGCCTGGCCACCCTGCCGCTGGCGGCCGTTGCCGCCGATGCCGCCCCCGCTGCGGGCGCGCCGGTAAAAACCTTGCGCTATATCCTGCCGGCCGCCGAGACGGGCTTCGATCCGGCTACCGCGCGCGACCTGTATTCGAACCACATCACGCAGGCCGTCTTCGACACCCTGTACACGTATGACTACCTGGCGCGCCCCGTCAAGGTCGTGCCGGGCGCCGCCGCCGCCATGCCGGAAGTGTCGGCCGACGGCAAGACTTACACCATCCGCCTGAAAAAAGGCATCCTGTTTACGCCCGACGCCGCGTTCGGCGGCAAGCGCCGCGAACTGACGATGGCCGATTATGTGTATTCGTGGAAGCGATTGTTCGACCCGCGCCTGGCCTCGCCGCACAGCTGGCTGTTCGAAGGCAAGGTAGTGGGCCTGGACGACCTGGCCAAGGAAGCGGCCAAGTCGAACAAGCTCGATTACAACAAGAAGGTGGCCGGCCTGGAAATCCTCGACCCGTACACCCTGCGCATCACGCTGACCAAGACCGATTTCAACTTTCCCATGATCCTCGCCTACGTGCCGACGGCCGCAGTGGCGCGCGAAGTGGTGGACAAATACGGCGACGTGAAGGGCGAGGTAGGCTCGAATCCCGTCGGCACCGGCTATTACACGCTCGGTGAATGGACGCGCGGCAACCGCATCGTCCTGAACCGCAATCCGCAGCACTTGCCCGAGACATGGAATTTCATGGCCGGCGACGACCCGGACGACCAGCGCATCGTGCGCCAGATGCAGGGCAAGCGCATTCCCGCCATCGACCGCATCGAAATTTCCGTCATGATCGAAGACCAGTCGCGCTGGCTGTCGTTCCAGAGCGGTGGCACGGACGTGTTCTGGCTCGACGGCCCGCTGGCGCCGAAGGCGCTGCTCAACGGCAAGCTGCGTCCCGAGCTGGCGGAAAAGGGCGTGCAACTGTCGCGCCTGCTCGATCCCGAGATCAGCTATTACTACTGGAATATGGAAGATCCGACCCTCGGTGGCTTCAGCAAGGAAAAGATCGCCCTGCGCCGCGCCATTGCCATGGCGCACAATATCGATGAGGAAATCCGCATCATCTGGAATGGCCAGGCCAAGCGCCTCGACTATCCGATCCCACCGGGCGTGGTCGGCTACGATCCCCACTACAAATCGCTGCTGCAATACGATCCCGTGCTGGCAAACAAATTGCTGGATAAATTCGGCTACAAGAAGGGCGCCGATGGCTGGCGTACTTTGCCGGACGGCAAGCCGCTGCTGATCCGCTACGCTTCGCGCAATGAGGCCAACGGCGTGCTGCAGGCGGAAATGTGGCGCAAGACCTACAACTCGCTGGGCATCCGCATGGAAAACGACCGCATGATTTTTTCCGACATTTTAAAGACGGAAAAGCAGTGCAAGATGCAGACGCGCACGGCGCCGTGGCTGGCCGACTATCCGGACGGCGACAACTTCATGCAGCTGTTCTACGGCCCGAACACGCACCAGAACAACAACGGCTGCTACCAGGACCCCGAGTACGATAAATGGTACGCGGCCAGCCAGGCCATGCCGGCCAGCCCCGAGCGTGACGAGCTGTTCCACAAGATGGCGCGCCGCCTGGAAGTGAACGCGGGCGCCCTGATCGGCTATGCGCGCTACCGCAACATGCTGGCGCAAAAGTCGGTGCAAGGCTACAAGAAGCACCCGATCCTGTTCCAGGAATGGGCCTTCATGGATATCGACAGCACTGGCGCGCCAGCCCCAGCGGCACCGGCCAACAAATAAGCAGCGCTTATAACAACAAGGAATCATTATGTTCGCTTATATCCTGCGCCGCTTGTGGCAGATGCTGCCCACCATGCTGGGCGTCGTCCTGCTGGTGTTTATCCTGTTCAACTGGGTAGGTGGCGACCCCGCCTACATCCTGGCCGGCAAGATGTCCAGTGCCGAAAGCATCGCCAACATCCGCCGCCAGCTCGGTGTCGACCAGCCGTATTACGTGCAGCTGTGGATCTTCATCAAGCAGATCGTCACGTTTGATTTCGGCCAGAGCTGGGCCACGGGCGAATCCGTGTCGCACATCATCACCTCGCGTCTGGGGCCGTCGATGATGGTCTTGATTCCGCTGACCGTGCTGGAAACGTTTTTTGGCGTGGCGCTGGCGCTGGCCATCGCCTTCGTGCGCGGTTCGCTGACGGACCGCATGGTGATGATCGCCTGCACGGTGGGCATGTCGATTTCCATCCTCGTCTACATCATCGTCTTCCAGTACGGCTTTGCCTACAAGCTGGGCCTGTTCCCCGTGCAGGGCTGGGGTGACAGTTTCTGGGAAAACCTGCTGCGCTATTCGACCCTGCCGATTCTGATCGGCCTGGCCGTCTCGATCGCGCCGACCCTGCGCCTGTTCCGCACCTTCGTGCTGGACGAGGCCAACCAGGATTACGTGCGCACGGCGCGCGCCAAGGGTCTCAAGGAAGGCCGCATCATGTGGGTCCACGTGCTGCGCAACGCCGGCATCCCCATCATCACCTATGTGATGTCGAACTTGCCGGCCCTGCTGATCGGCGCTTTCCTGCTCGAGCGCTTTTTCGGCATCCCCGGCATCGGGCGTGAAGTGATTTTGGCGGTCGAGCGCAGCGACTTTCCGGTGATCAAGGCGATCACCGTGTACGTTGCCGCCGCCACCATGCTCTTCAACCTGCTCACCGACCTGCTGTACCAGGCGGTCGATCCTCGCGTACAACTGAAGTAGAAAGAGACGATGTCGAAACCTCATACATCGCCCGGCCTGTGGGCCCTGGCGTGGCGCCGTTTGCGCGGCGACAAGATTGCAATGGTATCGCTGGCCGTGGTCGGCGCCTTTTTCCTGCTGGTGCTGGCCTCCGCCAGCGGCCTGCTCGCCTCGAACTGGGAAGACGAAGTGGCCGTCAGCTATGCGCCGCCCACCTTCATCGGCGCCGACAAGGATGCGTCCGCGTCCGGTGATGGCGCCATTCCTCTGACGGACGAGCGCAGCGCGCCCACACCCGTCAATGTGCTCGACCCGCTGGCCGACGATATCGCCGAACTGCGCGCGCAGATGGGCAGTAATCCCTCGGCTGGCGTCGAGATGTACGGCGTCACCGACCCGCTGGCCGACGACTTGACGGCCTTGCGCGCCGGCATGGGCAAGGCCAAGAAACTCGTCACGCACAAGGCGGCAACCCTGCCGTTCGGCGCCGACAAGTGGGGCCACGACATCGTGCAGAAAACCATCAAGGGTGGCGAAACGTCGATCATCGTGGGCCTGGTGGCAGCCTTGCTGGCCGTCGTGCTGGGCACGATTTTTGGCGCCGTGTCCGGCTACTTCGGCGGCATCGTCGACGATTTCTTCAACTGGTTCTACAGCATTTTTACGTCGATTCCATCGATCCTGATGATTTTGACGGTGGCGGCCGTGCTGCAACAGAAGGGCGTGCTGACCATCGTGCTGATCCTGGGGCTGACGGGCTGGACGGGGCCATACCGTTTGATCCGCGCCGAATACATCAAGCACAAGGCGCGCGAATACGTGATGGCGGCCGACGCCATCGGCGCCTCGCACTGGCGCAAGATGTTTTCCCACATCTTCCCCAACGTCAGTCACGTGGCCTTGGTGCAAATGTCGATCCTCGTGGTGGGCTTCATCAAGGCGGAAGTGATTCTGAGTTTCCTTGGCTTTGGCGTGCCGGTGGGCACCGTCTCGTGGGGCAGCATGCTCAACGAAGCACAAAATGAACTGATCCTGGGCAAATGGTGGCAGCTGACAGCCGCCGCCACGGCGATGGCCGTACTGGTGACGGCGTTCTCGCTGTTTACCGATGCCTTGCGCGATGCGCTCGACCCCAAAGTGAAATAGGAGTTGCTCATGGACCAGAATAACCTGTTGGAAGTGCGCGACCTGCGCGTCACCTTCCGCCTGGACAAGAAGACCACGTTCGAAGCCGTCAAGGGCATCTCGTTCAACGTGCCGCGCAACAGCACCGTCGCGCTGGTGGGCGAATCGGGCAGCGGCAAGTCCGTCAGCTCCCTGGCCGTGATGGGCTTGTTGCCGCCGGATAACACCATCATAGCTCCCGCCTCGAGCATCCACTTTGGCGGGCGCGACTTGCTCAAATTGTCGATCGCCGAGCGGCGCACCATGTGCGGCAAGGATATCTCGATGATCTTCCAGGAGCCGATGTCGTCGCTGAATCCCGTGTTTACCGTCGGCTTCCAGATCGCCGAAGTGTTGCGCCAGCACATGGGCATGAACCGCAAGCAGGCGCGCGCCCGCACGCTGGAGTTGCTCGACGAAGTGGGCATACCCGATCCGGCCACCAAGATCGACGCCTACCCGAGCCAGATGTCGGGCGGCCAGCAGCAGCGCGTGATGATCGCCATGGCGATCGCCTGCGAACCGAAACTGCTGATTGCCGACGAGCCGACGACGGCGCTGGACGTGACGATCCAGAAGCAGATCATGGACTTGATCGCGGCGCTGCAAAAGAAACATCAGATGTCCGTGCTCTTCATTACCCACGACCTGGGCCTGGTGGGAGAGATCGCCGACCAGGTGATCGTCATGCGCCACGGCGAAGTGCGCGAAACGGGCGAAGTGCGGCAAGTGTTTGAAGCGCCGCAAGACAGCTACACGAAAGCCCTGCTGCATTGCCGTCCGTCGCTGGACGAGCGCCCGTGGCGCTTGCCCGTCATCGCCGACTATATGGACGGCAAGGCCGGTCCCGGCATCGACATGAAGCAGCGCACGCGCGGCTACACGCCCGGTGATGAACCGGTGCTGGTGGTGAATAACCTCAGTAAAAGCTTTTATACGCGTGTCGGCCTGTTCGGCAAGCGCGAATTCCAGGCTGTCAAGGACGTGTCGTTCACTTTGCCGCGCGGAAAAACACTGGGCGTGGTGGGCGAATCCGGTTCCGGCAAGACGACGGTGGGATTGACCTTATTGCGCCTGCACCAGGCGACGGGTGGCACGGCCATGTTCCACGGCAAGGACCTGATCGCCATGCCGAACAAGGAATATTTGCCGTACAAACGCCGCATCCAGATCATTTTCCAGAATCCATATGCGTCCTTGAACCCGCGTTTCACGGTGGGACAGATTTTGCTCGAACCGATGCGCATCCACAAGATCAGCGCGAACGACCAGGAACGCATCGCCAAGGCCTACTGGCTGCTCGACAAGGTGGGCTTGCCGGAACAGGCATTCCACCGCTATCCGCACGAGTTCTCGGGCGGGCAACGCCAGCGCATCGCGATTGCCCGCTGCCTGACCATGCAGCCGGAAATTCTGGTGTGCGACGAATCCGTCTCGGCGCTGGACGTGTCGGTGCAGGCGCAGGTACTCAATTTGCTGCAGGACTTGCAGGATGAATTTGGCCTCAGTTACATCTTCATCTCGCACGATTTGTCGGTGGTCAAATACATCGCCGACCAGGTGATGGTGATGCACAAGGGGCAGGTGGTGGAGCTGGCCGATTCGGATGAGCTGTACCGCAATCCCGTGCATCCGTACACGCGCACCCTGCTGAGCGCCATACCCAAGGGCGTGCAATTGTAGGGGGCTTTTTACGGTAAGATAGCGGCCATGCCCAACCTCATTTACCTGCTCGAACATTACGGTGTCCTGATTGTCTTTGGCATCGTGCTGGTGGAGCAACTCGGCTTGCCGATTCCCGCCTTTCCCATCCTCGTGGTGGCGGGGGCGCTGGCCGTCGATGGCGACATGAATGGGGGGCTGGTGCTGGCCGCCGCGCTCGGTGCTTGCCTGATCAGCGACTTCACGTGGTTCCGCGCGGGCCGCCATTTTGGCAAGCGCATCCTGCGGCTGTTGTGCCGTATCTCGCTGTCGCCCGATTACTGCGTCAGCCAGACGGAAGACAAATTCAAGCGCTGGGGCCCGAAAGCCCTGATCGTTTCCAAGTTCGTGCCGGGTTTCAATACCGTGGCCGCGCCCATGTCGGGCGCGCTGGGTACGCCGCCGGGCCTGTTCTTCCTGTACGCGGGCCTGGGCGCCTTGCTGTGGAGCGGCACGGGCATCGTCGTCGGCGTGATTTTCCATGCCAGCGTGCAGCAGGTGCTCGACTTGCTCAGCACCATGGGCAGCACGGCCTTGCTGATGCTGGCCACCTTGCTGGGCTTGTTCCTGCTGTATAAATTTCTCGAGCGCCGGCGTTTCCGCCAAGCCTTGCAGATCGAGCGCATCGGTATCGATGAATTGCTCGAACTCATAGAGCAGGGCGAAGAGCCGCTGATGGTCGACGCGCGCAGCGCCACGGCGCAAGCGCTGGAACCGGCCGTGCCGGGCGCCTTGTTCTTCAATGGCAAGGAACCCGTGCCCGCCATGATCGCCATGGACAAGGACCGCCACATCATCGTGTATTGCAGTTGTCCCAACGACGTGACGGCCGCGCAAGTGGCCAAGCTGTTGCACCAGCACGGCTTTCACCGGGCTAAGCCCCTGCATGGCGGCCTCGATGCGTGGAATGCCGCCTACCGCTCGGACCAGCCGGCGCCTGCCAGCCTGCTGGGCGAAGGCATGCCCTCCTGAGCCGTAAAAACCGGTAGTAATAATACGAAAACGCCTTTTCCAAGCGACCAGGACGGCAGCGCCAGGCCTGCGCCGTCCCGTACAAAGCGGCTTTGCGCAAACTCCGGCATACTTTGCTTGCAAGGCGATTCCTGCTGCTATGCAGCATGCTTTTCGCGCGCTTGCCGTGTGCAAGTACTTACTATAAAGCGTTGTTCTTGAGTAATTTTGGCCCTGCCTGTTGCATTTGGAGTGGAACTACCAATAAAGGCTGGTTTTGATGTACTTAAACTACAAACTTTGCTTGCCTCCGGGCGCATTCATCCTTTAAGCTTGGCGTCCCATGCGTCCCACTTCATCATTTAAAATCATGAGCGCTTCGTCTTCTCCCGTACTGCCGACTTCCGCCTTTGCCGATGGACCGCGCCTGCTGGCCGACGTGGGCGGCACCAATGCCCGTTTCGCCCTGGAAGTGGCCGCTGGCCACATCACCCTGGTCGAAGTGCTGCCCTGTGCCGATTACCCGAGCCTGTCCGCCGCGCTGCAAGCCTATCTGGCCCTGCCGCACATCGCGGCCGCCGGCGGGCAAGCCGTGCGCCATGCCGTGATCGCCATCGCCAACCCGGTCGACGGCGATTTCCTCAGCATGACGAATCACCACTGGTCGTTCTCGATCCGCGCCATGCGCGAAGAGTGCGGTTTCACGACCCTGGACGTGGTCAACGATTTCACGGCCCTCGCGCGTTCCTTGCCGCAGTTGTCGAACGAGCAAAAGCACCAGGTGGGCGCGGGCACGGCCCGTCCGAACACGGCCATCGGCCTGATCGGCGCCGGCACGGGCCTGGGCGTGTCGGGCCTGATTCCTTCGCACGGCGGCTGGATCGCCCTGCAAAGCGAAGGCGGCCACGTCAGCTTCGCACCGTTCAATGAAGTGGAAGTGAGCATCCTGCAATTTGCCTGGCGCGAATACGAGCACGTCTCGGCCGAGCGCCTGATTTCCGGCGATGGCCTGGAACTGATCTACCGCGCCCTGGCCGACCGCGCGGGCGTGCCGGCGGAAGCCTTGCCGGCGGCGGAAATCACGCGCCGCGCGCTGGCTGGCGAATCCCAGCTGTGCGACGACGTCATCGAGGCGTTCTGCTGCATGCTGGGCACGGTGGCGGGCAACGTCGCCGTCACCCTGGGCGCGCTCGGCGGTATTTATATCGGCGGCGGCATCGTGCCACGCCTGGGGGCGCGTTTCGACCGCTCCGGCTTCCGCGCCCGCTTCGAGCGCAAGGGCCGCTTCGCCAATTATGTGTCGCAAGTGCCGACCTTCGTCATCACGGCGCAGTACCCGGCTTTCCTGGGTGCATCGGCCATTCTCTCGGAGAAACTCGCCTCCCTGTGATGCGGGCAGTGGGTGATGTGTCGCGCCAGGACCGGGTAAAACGCGTGTTTTGCCCGGTTTTGCGCTTTTCCGCTTTTTATCAGGTACAATTGGCATCGTTGGATGAAACGACGACTGTCGCTCTCCTGTCTGGCTGAATCTTCGCCACGGGAAAAGCAGCTGCTCCGGAGATCGTTTCATTGCTGGTTACTTAGTGAAGGTTAATTAAGGCCAGCACCATGGATGGCAGGACTTTCACTGCATCCGCTTTAATCCCGCTTTGCGCGCATCGGCCAAGGCGTCGGAAAAACAGCCTCAACTTGTAACCCAGCACGGCGTCATCATCGATGTCTGCCATCTGTTACGTTGAAATGAACGTTTTTGATTTCTTTCTCTGCCTACGAATTGCAATACACATCCGCACAGAATTGCTATGAATACAATTGAGGCTAAAAAAGTCCTCGAAACCGCGTTGCTGTGCGCTCGTGAATCGCTGACGATCCACAGCCTGAAAAAGCTGTTCGTCGATGCGGACGAGAACGGTCGCGTGCGTGGCGTCGGCGTCGGCGCCGACACGATCAAGCAATTGCTGGAAGAATTGCGGCAGGAGTGGGAAGGGCGCGGCATCGAGATCGTCAGTCTGGCTTCGGGCTGGCGCTTTCAAAGCCGCCCGGAAATGAAGATGTATCTGGATCGCATGACGCCCGAGCGGCCGCCCAAGTATTCGCGGGCGACCCTGGAAACCCTGGCCATCATCGCCTACCGCCAGCCGGTGACGCGCGGCGATATCGAGGAAATCCGTGGCGTTGCCGTCAATTCGCAGACGATCAAGATGCTGGAAGACCGTGGCTGGGTTGATGCCATCGGTTACCGCGACGTGGTGGGACGGCCGGCCTTGCTGGCCACCACCAAGCAGTTTTTGGATGACCTGGGTTTGCATTCGCTGTCCCAGCTGCCGCCTTTGCAGCAAATCAGTGACATGCAGGGCAATGGGCTCGAAGCCCTGGAAGCGGCCCTGCAAGAAAATTTTGACAAGGCAAGCAATGAGCTTGTCCCCCAGCTTGGTGCAGGTAACAATACGGCTGTGACAGATGTAGATGTGACAGCAAGCCTTGATGCCGGCCCCGATGCTTCGCCCACGGACGAAGCCTACACTCACGACCCTGCGCCAGAACTAACGGTTGACGCTGCGCCAGGTCAGCACAGCCAAGAAACGAAGAATGAATAATCCGAACACACCCGAGACAGTAATCGCCAGCGACGAAGCCATCGTTGCCAAGCCCAAGCGCCGCACCAAGGCCCAGATCGAAGCCGACGCGGTTGCTGCAACCGCTGCTGCTGCCGCCGGCGATGCCGTCGCTGCCAAGCCGAAGCGCCGCACCAAAGCCGACGTGGCCGCCGACGCGCCCGTCACTGCCGCTGCTGCAGGCGATTCTGCCGCAGAAGCTGCACCAGCCGTCAAGAAAACCCGCGCCAAGCCGGCCCTGAAGGCCGTCGCCGACGCTGCGGAAGCCGCTGCCGAAGCAGTTGCTGCCCCGGCGCCGCGTCCGCCGCGCGCCCGCGCCGCCGCCAAGGCCGCTGCCGCCGAGGCGGAAGCCGCGCCGGAAGTCGTCGCTGACAAGCCGGCCGAAGCACGTCCGACCCGTGGTCCGCGCCAGATGCGTGGCGTGCAGGCGGAACGCGCACTGCGCCAGCCGCCGCGCGCCGAAGCGCCGCAGGCAGCCGAAGCCGTTGCAGCAGCGCCTGCCGCCGAGCAGGCCGCCGCGCCTGTCGCCGATGTGTTCGATGCCGAAGGCAACCTCGTGTCCGGTCCGCGCCTGCCGCGCGGTCCGCGCAACGATGTGCCGGGCGCCGGCAAGAATGCCGGCAAGAGCCGTAAAAAGGGCAAGGGCCGCCAGGCTGTGCCCGGTAAACTCAGTGACGCTGATGCGGTCTTCTCGTTCGTCACCTCCGACGCGTTCGACAGCGAAGAAGGCGGCACGGGCCGCGTGCAGAAAGTGGCCGTGCGCCGCGACCTGACGTCCGACGACGACGCGCCGAAGCTGCACAAGGTGCTGGCCGAAGCCGGTCTCGGTTCGCGCCGCGACATGGAAGACTTGATCATGTCGGGCCGCGTGTCCGTGAATGGCGAGCCAGCCCATATCGGCCAGCGCATCCTGCCGAGCGACCACGTGCGCATCAATGGCAAGTTGATCCAGCGCCGCGTCAGCAAGAAGCCGCCACGAGTGCTGGTGTACCACAAGCCGGCCGGCGAAATCGTCAGCCACAACGACCCGGACGGCCGTCCATCCGTGTTTGACCGCCTGCCGACCATGAAAGCCGGCAAATGGCTGGCCGTTGGCCGCCTCGACTTCAACACGGAAGGCTTGCTGCTGTTTACCACTTCCGGCGACCTGGCCAACCGCCTGATGCACCCGCGCTACGGCATCGACCGCGAGTACGCCGTGCGTACCCTGGGCGAGCTGGAAGAGGGCATGCGCCAGAAGCTGCTGGCCGGCGTCGAGCTGGAAGACGGCCTGGCGCAATTTTCGAAGATCGCCGATGGCGGCGGCGAAGGCATCAACAAGTGGTACCGCGTGGTGATCGGCGAAGGCCGTAACCGCGAAGTGCGCCGCATGTTCGAAGCGATCGGCCTGACCGTTTCGCGCCTGATCCGTACCCGCTACGGCGCCATGACCCTGCCGAGCGGCCTGAAACGCGGCCGTTGGGAAGAGATGGAAGAAAATACCGTGCGCGATCTGTTGACCGCTTACGGTATTGAAAAGAAAATGCCGGCATCGGGCGACCCCCGTGCCGCTGGCGCCGCCAAGGGCCGCGAAGCGCGCAAGGTCGAACGCAAGGACCGCGATGACGAGCCGAATGGCAACCGCATAGATGTCAGCAACCGCAACGCCGATCCATTCCCGGTCGCACCGCGCCGTGGCCAGCCGCAAGGCCAGTTTGCCCGTCCGCAAGGCCAGGGTCGCCCAGGTGGCGCCGGCCGTCCAGGCGAAGCGCGTGGTCCTGGCCGTGGCCAGCCGCAAGGTCCGTTCCAGGGCGGTCAGCCGCGTTCGTCGGCATCGTTCGACGGTGCGCAAGGCCAAGGCCAGGGCCAGGGTCGTGCGCCGCGTGCGGCAGGCCAGGGACAGGGACGTCCGGCCGGTGCTGAAGGCCGCGCGCCGCAGCGCGCTCCGCGCCAGCCCGATCCGCTGCAAACGGCCTTCGGCTTTGCCAACACGGGTCCGCGCCGTAATGCGGGCGGTGCAGGTGGGCAAGCGCGTTCAGCTGGTCAGCCGCGTGGCGGCATGGACCGTGGCGGCATGGATGGCATGCCGCGCCGTCGCAGCAAAGGTTAAATCAGGGGATTTCTTCTTGCGCGCCCGCTAATCTGCTGCGGGTGCGCGCTCTTGTAACTGTTGTAAGCCGGGCCTCTCCTTGTGCGCGGCATTGCGGCGAAGTTAATAAGAGGTTATAATCTGCAGCCTAATAAAAGTTCTCCGCAGGGTTGTTTGGCGGGGAGTGCTTATCTGGTTGGGGAAATACAGGAAGATGGGCAGATGCCCATTTTTTTTTTGTTGAACCGTTTGTCATGGCTCCGCAAGGGGCCATATATGACTTGAATGCGTGTTTTTGCATGTTGTCGGCGCTCAATGCGGTGCTGTCATGCCGAAAACGGGCCTTATTTCTGGAGAATTTCTTGCAGCAGTTGGGATTAATTGAAAAGACAGTTACAGGTCTGGGCTATGAGCTCGTTGATGTCGAACGTGCCGAGCGCGGAATGCTGCGCGTCTTTATTGATTTCAGCGCCGCCGATGCCGCTGAAAAAGGTCCGATCACGGTCGAAGACTGTGCCACGGTGAGTCACCAGTTATCGCATGTGTTGACGGTAGAGAACGTTCCTTACGAGCGTCTCGAGATTTCTTCCCCGGGTCTGGATCGTCCGGTGCGCAAGCTGGAAGACTTTGTCCGTTTCGCAGGCCAGGAAATCATCGTCAAGCTGAATGTGGCGATGCCGGGTACGAACAACCGGAAATCGTTCCAGGGGATCTTGCAAGAACCCGTGGGCGATAAATTGTCGTTGGAATTTGAAGGTAAGGATGGTCCGGCGATGTTGGAGTTTACGCTCGCGGATGTGGATAAGGCACGCTTGGTGCCGCAGGTGGTTTTTAAGGGACGCAAAGCATGAGCCGCGAAGTTTTATTATTGGTTGACGCGCTGGCGCGCGAAAAAAACGTCGATAAAGATGTCGTCTTCGGCGCCCTCGAATTCGCGTTGGCGCAAGCCACGAAGAAACGGTATGAGGGTGAGGTAGACATCCGCGTTTCGATCGACCGCGAAACGGGCGAATTCGAATCGTTCCGCCGCTGGCACGTGGTGCCTGATGAAGCGGGCCTGCAATTGCCGGATCAGGAGATCCTGCATTTCGAAGCAAAAGAACAGATTTCCGATATCGAAGTCGATGACCACATCGAAGAGCCGATCGAATCCGTTGAATTCGGCCGCCGTTTCGCCCAGGATACCAAGCAGGTCGTCCTGCAGCGCGTGCGTGACGCCGAACGTGAACAGATCCTGGTCGACTTCCTGGAACGCGGCGATTCGCTCGTCACCGGCACCATCAAGCGCATGGAACGCGGCGACGCCATCGTCGAATCGGGCAAGATCGAAGCGCGTCTGCCACGCGACCAGATGATCCCGAAAGAAAATCTGCGTATCGGCGACCGTGTGCGTGCTTTCATCTTGCGCATCGACCGCAATATGCGCGGCCCGCAAGTGATCCTGTCGCGCACCGCGCCAGAATTCATCATGAAGCTGTTCGAACTGGAAGTGCCGGAAATCGAGCAAGGCATGCTGGAAATTAAATCCGCAGCCCGCGATGCCGGCGTGCGCGCCAAGATCGCCGTCTACACGGCCGACAAGCGCATCGACCCGATCGGTACCTGCGTCGGCATGCGCGGTTCGCGCGTGCAGGCTGTGACCGGCGAGCTCGGTGGCGAACGTGTCGACATCGTGCTGTGGTCGGAAGATCCGGCGCAGTTCGTCATCGGCGCCCTGGCGCCGGCGAACGTGTCGTCGATCATGGTCGATGAAGAAAAACACGCGATGGATGTCGTCGTGGACGAAGAAAACCTGGCAATCGCGATCGGCCGTTCCGGCCAGAACGTGCGCCTGGCCTCGGACCTGACCGGCTGGAAGATCAACATCATGACGGCCGAAGAATCGGCTGACAAAGCTGCCCAGGAAACGGCTGCCGTGCGCATCCTGTTCATGGAAAAGCTCGATGTCGACCAGGAAGTGGCCGATATTCTGGTAGAAGAAGGTTTCGCCAGTCTGGAAGAAATCGCTTACGTGCCAATTTCCGAAATGCTGGAAATCGAATCGTTTGACGAAGATACCGTCAATGAACTCCGTACCCGTGCGCGTGATGCGCTCGTGACCGAAGCGATTGCTTCGGAAGAGGGGCTGGAAGGCATGGACGAGGCGTTGGTGGGTCTGGAAGACATGGACCGCATTACCGCCGGCAAGCTGGGTCTGGCTGGTATCAAGACCGTTGAAGCATTTGCAGCACTGGCATACGACGAATTTGGCGCAATCCTGGCCTTGTCTGCGGACCGTGCGCGTGAACTGATTACAAGTGAATTTAAAGATGTGACCGACGATGAGATGAAGTTGGTTGACTCGAAATATGACGATCGTGCCAAGGCGTTGCAAGCCAGGGCATGGAGTCTGGCCGAATCCGCAAAGGCTTAATTTGAGTATCTTTATCATCTCCGCGACACATAGAAAAGAGGACTGAATGGCGAGTAACAACGTAGCCCAATTTGCCACCGAACTGAAGATGCCTGCAGATTTGCTGCTGACGCAGCTGCGTTCTGCCGGCGTCGAGAAAAGTTCGACGTCAGATCCATTGTCGAAAGATGATAAGGACAAGCTTTTGGATCATCTGCGCCGCACACACGGCGCAGCGGCTGACACAGAAAAGAAAAAAATCACCGTGACCCGCAAGGAAACGACTGAAATCAAGCAAGCTGACGCCACCGGCAAGTCGCGCACGATCCAGGTGGAAGTGCGCAAGAAACGCACTTTCGTCCAGCGTGACGAAGCTGCGCCGGTCGCAGCAGAACCGGTCGCGCCTGCCGCACCGGTGATCGATCCCGCCGACGTGGCGCGCCGTGAAGAAGATGCCCGTAAACAGGCTGAACTGATCGCCCGCCAGGAAGCTGATCTGCGCGAAAAGCAAGAACGTCTGGCCAAGCTCGACGCGGAAAAAGAAGCCCAGGCGAAAGCCACACAACAGGCTGAATTGGCTGCGAAGAAAGAAGCTGACGCGGAAGCGAAGAAAGCGGCTGCCAAGGCTGCTGCTGCGCCTGTTGCCAGCGCCGCTGCGCCTGTCGTTGACGACGCCGCTGCCGAAGCGAAAAAAGCTGCTGCCGCTGAAGAAGCGAAGAAGAAAGCTGCCGCCGCTGCTGTTGCCGCCAAGGAAGCCGCTGACAAAGCGGAAGCCACGGACCGTGCACGCAAGGCTGTTGCCGACGAAGTTGCCCAGATCAAGGCCATGATGAACGCGCCACGCCGCGCCATCAAGGCACCGGAACCCGTACCGGTTCCGGTCAAGCCGAAGGCGCCGGAAGGCACCCTGCACAAGCCTGCTGACAAGAAACCTGGCGACAAGCCGGGCGACAAGAAGCCTGCTGTTGCAGACAAGAAATCCATCAAGTCGGCGAATGTGTCGTCCACCTGGTCCGATGACGCGAAAAAACGCGGCACCACCGGTGGTCCGAAGCCACGCGGCAATAGCGGCCCAGGCGGCCGTGACAGCTGGCGCGGTGGCGCGAAGGGCCGTCGCCCGACGCACCATGACGACCGTGAATCGAACTTCCAGGCGCCTACGGAAGCCGTCGTCAAAGACGTGCACGTACCGGAAACGATCACCGTGGCCGAATTGGCACACAAAATGTCCGTCAAGGCATCCGAAGTCATCAAGCATTTGATGAAATTGGGCCAGATGTGCACGATCAACCAGGTGCTGGACCAGGAAACCGCCATGATTCTGGTGGAAGAAATGGGCCACAAGGCGTTCGCCGCCGAGCAGGATGATCCGGAAGCGTTGCTGGCCGATGTGGGCGAACACGCGCACTTCGAGTCGAAGCCGCGCGCACCGGTGGTTACCGTCATGGGTCACGTCGACCACGGCAAGACCTCGCTGCTCGATTACATCCGTCGCGCCAAGGTTGCCTCCGGCGAAGCGGGCGGCATTACGCAGCATATCGGCGCTTACCACGTCAATACGCCACGCGGCATGATCACCTTCCTCGACACCCCGGGCCACGAAGCGTTTACCGCCATGCGTGCCCGTGGCGCCAAGGCAACCGACATCGTGATTCTGGTGGTTGCCGCCGACGATGGCGTGATGCCGCAAACGAAAGAAGCGATTGCCCATGCGAAAGCAGCCGGCGTACCGCTGGTGGTGGCGATCAATAAAGTCGACAAACCGGGTGGCAACGTGGACCGCGTGACGCAGGAACTGGTCGCCGAGCAAGTCGTGCCGGAAGAATACGGTGGCGAATCGCCATTCGTGCCGGTGTCGGCCAAAACGGGCCAAGGTATCGACGATCTGCTGGAACAAGTGCTGTTGCAAGCCGAAGTGCTGGAACTGACGGCACCGGTCGATGCGCCTGCGCGCGGCCTGGTTGTCGAGGCGCGTCTGGACAAGGGCCGTGGTCCTGTTGCGACGATCCTGGTGCAGTCCGGTACATTGAAACGCGGCGACGTGATTCTGGCTGGCTCTTCGTATGGCCGTGTTCGCGCCATGCTGGACGAGAACGGCAAGTCCATCGCTGAAGCCGGTCCTTCGATTCCGGTCGAAATCCAGGGCTTGACGGAAGTGCCGGTTGCCGGTGAAGAAGTCGTCGTCATGGCGGACGAGCGCAAGGCGCGTGAAATCGGTCTGTTCCGTCAAGGTAAGTTCCGCGACGTGAAACTGGCCAAGCAGCAAGCTGCGAAACTGGAAAACATGTTCGACCAGATGGCCGAAGGCGAAGTGAAAAACTTGCCACTGATCATCAAAACCGACGTGCAAGGTTCGCAAGAAGCGCTGGTTGGTTCGTTGCAGAAACTGTCGACCTCCGAAGTGCGCGTACAAGTTGTTCACGCGGCAGTCGGCGGCATCACGGAATCGGACGTCAACCTGGCAGTCGCCTCGAAAGCGGTCATCATCGGCTTCAACGCCCGTGCTGATGCCCAGGCACGCAAGCTGGCCGAGTCGAATGGCGTGGACATTCGCTACTACAACATCATTTACGATGCGATCGACGAGATCCGTTCGGCGTTGTCGGGCATGTTGGCACCAGAGAAACGCGAAACCGTCATCGGCCAGGTCGAGATCCGCCAGGTTATCCTGGTCTCGAAAGTGGGCGCGATTGCCGGTTGCCTGGTCACCGATGGCGTGGTCAAGCGTGCTTCTTCCGTCCGCCTGTTGCGCAACAACATCGTGGTGTGGAGCGGCGAGATCGACTCCCTGAAACGCTTCAAGGACGATGCGAAAGAAGTTCGCGCCGGTCTGGAGTGCGGCCTGTCGCTGCGCAACTACAACGACATTCAGGTTGGCGACACCCTGGAAGTGTTCGAAGTCCAGGAAATCGCTCGTACCCTGTAATCACAGCAGTATTGGCGCGGACATAGTGATGTCCGCGCAAACACGTGGGGCGCATTGGTCAACGGGCAACCGTTTGACTCATGCGCCCTGCGGCACTTAGGACAGCATAAAATCATGGCTAAACATAGCAAAACCATGCCAGCGCGCGGCTTGCGCGTGGCCGACCAGATCCAGCGCGATCTGGCTGAAATCGTCGCCTACGAATTGAAAGACCCGCGCGTGGGCACGATGATCACCATCACCGAAGTGCAGATCACGCCCGATTACGCGCATGCCAAGGTGTTTTTCACGATGTTGAAAGACAGCAAGGAAGCCATCAAGAACACCACCGAAGGCTTGATGGCCGCGTCTGGCTTCATCCGTGGCTTGCTGGGCAAGCGCCTGCACATCCATACCTTGCCGATGCTGCATTTCGTGCACGACAGCTCGACGTCGCGCGGCATGGAAATGTCCTTGCTGATCGATAAGGCCAACGCCACGCGCGCGGCCGACGCCGAGCCGGACGAAAAGCCTGCAGACAAAGCGGACGAGCAATAACAGTGGCAGGTCCGAAGAAACCACCGGGCATCAAGCGGGTGCGCGACCTGGTCGACGGCGTCTTGCTGCTCGATAAGCCCGTGGGCTGGTCCAGCAACGATGCCCTGATCAAGGCCAAGCGCGTGCTGAATGCGAAAAAAGCGGGCCATACGGGCACGCTGGATCCGTTCGCCACGGGCTTGCTGCCGCTGTGCTTTGGCGAGGCCACGAAGTTCTCGCAGGACTTGCTGGAAGCCGATAAAACCTACGAAACCCTGGTGCATCTGGGGCAGACGACGGATACGGGCGATACCGAGGGCGAGGTGCTGGAAACGCGCGACGTCAACGTCACCGAAGAACAGATCGAAGCCGTGCTGGCGCAGTTTCGCGGGCCGATTTTGCAGACGCCGCCCATGTACTCGGCCTTGAAACGCGACGGCAAGCCCTTATATGAGTATGCAAGGGCCGGCATCACCCTGGAGCGCGAAGCGCGCCCGGTGACCATCCACAAGCTCGAGTTCCTCGGCTATGAAGCCCCGTTCCTGAAATTGTCCGTGATGTGCAGCAAGGGCACGTATATCCGCGTGCTGGGCGAAGACATCGGCCATGCCCTCGGTTGTGGCGGTCATTTGAACGCCTTGCGCCGCACGCAGGTGGGCAGCCTGACGTTGGATGGCGTCGTCACCCTGGACGAGCTGACGGCGCATGCCGCGCCGCTGAGCTTGCTTGCGCCCGTCGATGCATTATTGTCGAGTTTCTCCGCCGTCCAGCTGACCGAAGAATTGGCCAAGCGTTTCCTGCATGGCCAGCGCATCGCACTGGGCAAGGAAGAGGTCGCCGTACCAGCCGAACCGGGCAGGGTGCGCGTGTATCACGACAGCAAGCTGCTGGGCACGGGCCAGTTGCAGGAATACAGCATCCTGGCGCCGGAGCGTCTCATTGCCACGGCACATCAATAAAAGCTGGGGTCAGACCCCCCTCGACCGTTGGCGCAAGCCTCTGAGTTGGCGGTATTGAGGGTCTGACCCCGGCATACATTCGTTAAACAGTGTCGCTTTTTTAAACAAATCGTCCCCGACTGCGGGAGCCGCCAGCATTTTTAGATAGCGTTGCAACGCAACATGCTATACTACGCGGTTCCGGAAATAGATTAGCATTCGGGTATCTCGTACACCTTGTACGCACTCCGCAGTTTTTCAGTAACTACTACGACCATGTCAAATACAAAACGCGCAATTCGTAATATCGCCATTATCGCCCACGTTGACCACGGCAAAACCACGCTGGTGGATCAGCTGCTGCGCCAATCCGGCACCTTCCGTGAAAACCAAGCGGTCGACACCCGAGTCATGGACTCGAACGACCTGGAAAAGGAGCGCGGCATTACGATTCTGTCGAAGAACTGCGCTGTTGAGTACGAAGGCACCCACATCAACATCGTCGACACCCCAGGCCACGCCGACTTCGGCGGCGAAGTGGAACGTGTTCTGTCGATGGTCGACTCGGTTCTGCTGCTGATCGATGCACAAGAAGGCCCGATGCCGCAAACCCGTTTCGTCACGCGCAAAGCGCTGGCACTGGGTCTGAAGCCTATCGTCATCGTCAACAAGATCGACCGTCCAGGCGCACGTCCGGACTGGGCCATCAACCAGACGTTCGAACTGTTCGACAAACTGGGCGCTACCGACGAGCAACTGGATTTCCCTATCATTTACGCTTCGGGCCTGAACGGCTATGCCGGCCTGACCGAAGACGTACGCAGCGGCGACATGAAGCCGATGTTCGATGCGATCCTGCAACACGTGCCTGTCCGTGATGACAATCCGGAAGGCCCGCTGCAGATGCAAATCACCTCGCTCGACTACTCGTCGTACGTCGGCAAGATCGGCATTGGCCGCGTCAACCGCGGTACCGTCAAGGTCGGCCAGGACGTGCTGGTCATCAACGGTCCAGGCGCCACGCCGATCAAAGGCCGCATCAACCAGGTGTTGAATTTCAAGGGCCTGGAGCGCGTGCTGGTAGACGAAGCTGTCGCCGGCGACATCTGCCTGATCAACGGTATCGACGAAATCGGCATCGGTTCGACCCTGTGCGCAGTCGATACCCCAGAAGCGCTGCCGATGCTGACCGTCGACGAGCCAACCTTGACCATGAACTTCATGGTCAACAACTCGCCACTGGCTGGCCGCGAAGGCAAGTTCGTGACCTCGCGTCAATTGCGTGACCGTCTGGACCGCGAACTGAAAGCCAACGTTGCTCTGCGCGTAGCGCCGACCGACGACGACACGATCTTTGAAGTATCGGGCCGTGGTGAATTGCACCTGACGATTCTGCTGGAAAACATGCGTCGCGAAGGCTTCGAGCTGGCCGTATCGCGTCCGCGCGTGGTCTACAAAATGGTCGATGGCGTGCGCCACGAGCCGTTTGAAAACCTGTCGGTCGACGTGGAAGAAGTCAACCAGGGCGGCGTCATGGAAGAGCTGGGCCGTCGTCGTGGCGACCTGCAAAACATGGAATCGGATGGCAAGGGCCGCGTGCGTCTTGAGTATCTGATCCCGGCACGTGGCCTGATCGGCTTCCAGGGCGAATTCATGACCCTGACCCGCGGCACCGGCTTGATGAGCCACGTATTCAACGAATACGCGCCAGTCGACAACACCCGTGGCGAAATGGCTGGCCGTCGTAACGGCGTGCTGATCTCGCAAGATGACGGCGCCGCTGTTGCCTACGCCCTGTGGAAACTGCAAGATCGCGGCCGCATGTTCGTGGTCCACAACGATCCAGTGTACGAAGGCATGATCATCGGTATTCACTCGCGTGACAACGATCTGGTCGTCAACCCGATCAAGGGCAAGCAGCTGACCAACGTGCGTTCGTCGGGTACCGATGAAGCAGTGCGCCTGGTACCACCAGTGCAAATGTCGCTGGAATACGCGGTGGAATTCATCGCCGACGACGAACTGGTGGAAATCACGCCTAAATCGATCCGTCTGCGCAAGCGCTTCCTGAAAGAAAACGAGCGTAAGCGCGCCGGCCGCGACGCGTAATTGTTGTAGTGGTGTAGTGGTGCGGCGCTGCGTCGCCGCGCCAACCAGACCCGCTGTGCTTGCATAACCTTGCGGTGATGCGACGCAGCGGGTTTGCCGTTCTGGCATCCCTTTTTTGTAGTGAGCGTATTGTGACCGTCCCAACCCTGCCTTCCCGCCGCCTGTCCGTTGCCCCCATGATGGATTGGAGCGACCGCCATTGCCGCAAGTTCCACCGCGAAATCACGCGCCACACCTGGCTCTACACCGAGATGGTGACGACGGGCGCGCTGGTGTACGGCGACGTGGAACGCCATTTGCGCTTCAACGAGGAAGAGCACCCGGTGGCGCTGCAGCTGGGCGGCAGCGACCCGAAAGACCTGGCCACCAGCGCCAGGCTGGGCCAGCAGTGGGGCTATGACGAAATTAACCTGAACTGCGGCTGCCCGTCCGAGCGCGTGCAGAAAGGCGCGTTTGGCGCCTGCCTGATGGCCGAGCCACAATTGGTGGCCGACTGCGTGAAAGCCATGCGCGACGTGGTCGATATCGACGTCACGGTGAAGCACCGCATCGGCATCGACGACAGCGAATCGTATGACTTCGTGCGCGACTTCGTCGGCACCGTGGCCGATGCCGGCTGCAAGACGTTTATCGTGCATGCGCGCAATGCCATCCTGAAAGGCTTGAGCCCGAAGGAAAACCGCGAAGTGCCGCCCCTCAAGTATGACTATGCCTACCGCTTGAAGCGCGATTTTCCGCAGTTCGAGTTCATTATCAATGGCGGCATCAAGACCCTGGACGAGATCGACCTGCATCTGCAGCACCTCGACGGCGTGATGCTGGGCCGCGAGGCGTATCACAACCCGTACGTGATGGCGCAGTTCGACCAGCGCTACTACGGCGACGACACGCCCGTGAAAACGCGCGAACAGGTGCTCGAAGCGATGATTCCGTATATCAGTGCGCAGCTGGAAAAGGAAGCGGGGCGGCTGAAGCTCAACAGCATCACGCGCCACATGCTGGGCCTGATGCAAAACCTGCCCGGCGCGCGCGGTTTCCGCCAGACCCTGTCCGACTCGAAGAAGCTGGTCTCGGGCGACCCGCGTTTGCTGCTGGAAGCGGCCGCGCGCCTGTCGCTGCCTGCCTGATGCGCGGCGACGTCCACGCCCATGCACAGCAGTTGCATGGCTACCTGCAGGCCGTCACAGCATTGAAGGATGATGGCAGCCTGTTTCTGTGCGAGTATCTGGGGCCCGTCGCGCCGCAGGCGTCGCTCGACGCGCTGTGCCGCACGCTGAAGCTGCAGCCGGACGGCATGCGCCTGCAGCCGATCGAGAGCATGGTATGTAGCGGGGCCTTGTGCACGCCGCGCCAGTGGCTGCTCGATCGCTTGTTGCCGATGAGCGAGGCGGACCGCGAGCCGCTCGACGCGCGTCTGTTCGACGGTTTCGAGCGCGAACTGGCCGAACTGCTGGGCAGCGAGCCGCACTGGTATCAACTGGTATCATCGGGTCAGGGCAGCCTGGCCAGTCAATTGGGCGCCATCTGGAGCGTCTTTGTCTTTGGCACAGAGTGTCACGCCTATGTGATGCGTTGCAGCTGGGACCGCTAATCCAACTTGTCTATACCGGTGCCCTTGCGCACTGGTATTGTCCGCACTACCCCCTCCTCTGAGTACCTCTCCAAAAACGATGCAATATGGCTACGCCATGTGTTGTAAATGCGCTGTTTCGGCGCACGCCCGCACTGTCGTGGGGCATTTCTATGGGGCAAGAAACGGCGTTGTTGCCATTTCCCCGAAGAAAGTTAATCAGGCATTTATTCAGGTACTTATTGCTTGCTTTGAGGCAAAATTTACACCTATAATTGATTATAGACAAATATTTCTCATGTGAATTTTTGATGTTGATTTCATATTAACGGTGTCAACAATTCAGCCTGTGGAACAAATTTGCATTCGCAGTCACTGGCATTTTCAGGGCTGTTGTAGACCAGGAAGTACCCCAGGCTGCGTGCGGCCGGATACCGCCAGCATACCAATGGGTAAGGGCGGATACCGGTGTCTCGCGGCCTTCGTCTTGTCGTGCCGGGCAAAAATTCTTATCAATAGTTTCATTTACGAAGAGCCGAAATGAATTTAGCAAAAATGAAGGTTGGTACCCGCCTGGGCCTGGGATTCGCCCTGGTACTGGTTCTGCTGGTGGCCGTGACCGTCCTCGGCATCGCGCGCATGGCGCAAATCCAGGAACGTCTCGATCACGTGATCAATGTCAACAATGTCGTCACCCGCCTGGTGATCGACATGCGTGGCAACGTCAGCGACCGCATCACCTCGCTGCGCATCCTTACCCTGATGACCGACGCGAGCGATATGGAGCCGGAAATGGCGCGTATCAAGACGCAGACCAGCACCTATCAGGAAACGCAGAAAAAGCTCGAAGAGAAATTCGCCATCGAGTCGACTGCCGAAGAAAAAACCTTGCTCGCTTCGATCAAGGAATACGAGGCGGCAGCCATGCCGGCCATCGCCAAGGCGTCGGCACTGTGGATGGCCAACGATGCGGAAGGCGCCACGCGCGTGATGATCAAGGAGATCCGCCCGGTACAGAAAAAATGGATCGATGCGCTGGAGCAACTGGCCACTCTGGAAGACAAGTTGAACGAGCAGATGCAATCGGATGCCCGCAAGGCGTTCGACAGCGCGCGCCTGTTCATGATCATCCTCGGCGTACTGGCCGTGGCGATGGGCGTGGCGGCGGCACTGGTGATTACCCGCGGCCTGCTCAAGCAGCTGGGCGGCGAACCCGACTACACGGCCTCGATTGCCGGCAGCATCGCCAAGGGCGATCTGTCGATCGGCATCCATACGCAAAGCTCGGACAATTCCAGCCTGCTGGCGGAAATGAAAGAGATGCGCAACAGCCTGGTCGGCATCGTCGGCCAGGTACGCGTCGGCACGGAAACCATCGGCACGGCGTCGCGCGAGATCGCCGCCGGCAATATCGACCTGTCGTCGCGCACGGAAATGCAGGCCAGCGCGCTGGAAAAAACGGCATCGGCCATGGAAGAGCTGACCTCGACCGTGAAACAGAATGCGGACAATGCGCGCGAAGCCAACAAGCTGGCTGCCACCGCCTCGGACGTGGCCCTGAAGGGCGGCTCCGTGGTGTCGCAAGTGGTTGACACCATGAGCTCGATCAATGAATCGGCGAAGAAAATTGTCGACATCATCGGCGTCATCGATGGCATCGCCTTCCAGACCAACATCCTGGCGCTGAACGCGGCCGTGGAAGCGGCGCGTGCCGGCGAGCAAGGCCGCGGCTTTGCCGTGGTGGCCTCGGAAGTGCGCAACCTGGCCCAGCGCTCCGCTGGCGCCGCGAAAGAAATCAAGATCCTCATCGACGATTCGGCCGAGAAGACGGAACGGGGCACGCGCCTGGTCGGCCAGGCTGGCGTGACGATGGGCGAAGTGGTCGACAGCGTGCGCCGCGTCACCGACATCATGAGCGAGATCGCCAGTGCCAGCCAGGAGCAAAGCGCCGGCATCGAACAGGTCAGCCTGTCGATCATCGAGATGGATGGCATGACGCAGCAAAATGCGGCCCTGGTGGAACAGGCGGCCGCTGCGGCGCAAAGCTTGCAAGACCAGGCGGCCGAACTGGCCCATGTGGTCAGCATCTTCAAACTGGTCGAAGGCGAAGAGAAGCCGGCAGCGTATGTGCCGGCACCCGTGGCCGCCGCACCAGTGGCCGCGCGCAAGCCGGCACCGGTATTGCGCCCGGTCAAGTCGCTGACCCGCAAGACGGAAGCGTCCGCTCCCGCAGCCGCTCCTGCGCCACGCAAGGCGGCAGGCGCCGGCAGCAATGACGAGTGGGAAGAGTTTTAAGCGCGACCAACAGCGCTCAGGAAGTTGTAATTACCGTATCTGATAATCATGGGGAAGCACATGTTTGAGAATAAGCGTTTGATGAGTGTTGCAGCAGCCTTGCTGGTGTCCGTTTCTTCCGCCGCCTTCGCGGCCGAGGTGCCGGCGTCGTTCGATGCCAAGAACTGCAAGGCCGACTATCCAAAAGCCTCGCTGATGAACGAAGAGCAGGGCACCGTGTCGATGTCCTTCCTGGTCAATGCCGATGGCAGCGTGGCCGATTCGAAACTCGACAAGAGCAGCGGCTTCAAGAACCTGGACAAGGCCGCCATCAAGGCCCTGACCGCATGCAAGTTCAAGCCGGGCACCAAGGATGGCGCCGCAGCGCAAACCTGGACCAAGGTCGATTACGCCTGGAAGCTGGACTGATCCACCTGTCGCCGGGAGCGCGTCTCCCGGCATGGCCGACTCCGCTACGGGCGGCGCCTGCAACGGCGCCGCCCGTTCTGTTATGTGCGCCAGCCAACGGCACCGTCGCTGCCGATTCTGTTACCCTCGAAACATACCTTCGGGACATCCCATCACAAGAGGCTTACCATGCAGCGCATCCTGACACTTTCCTCCCTGGCCGCCAGCGGCTTGCTGCTTTCCGCTTGCGCATCGCTGGGCACGCCTGCGGGCTTGCAGGCGGGGCAGACCGTGGCCGTCGTGAATAGCCTGAGCTGGGACAATCCCCTGACGGGCAAGCGCGACGGCGTGCGCACCAGCTGGCCCATCAAGGATGGCAAGATTGCCCCTGAGTATTTCCCGCTGGCGCAATTGAAGCAATGCGATGCGGACGGCAAGCCTTGCGCCTGGGGCGTGATGCGGGCGCAGCGCGGCGCTCCCACGCTGGCCTATGTGGATGGCGGGGTCGACCTGGCCGTGAGCGTATCGATCGACGTGGCGCGGCGCCAGGATGCGCGCCAGGGCGAGACGCAAACGGCGATGGCGATTCCGCAGGATGTGGCCGCGCTGGCGGGCAAGCAGCGCGTGCAGCCCAGCTGGAAATTGAAGTATGGCAAGGTCGAGCAAGTCGAACTCGATTACGGCGTGCGCTACCAGGTGTGCGTGCAGCGCTACGATGCCGCCGGCAAGGCCATCGACACGTGCGCGATTCCGTTTATTTGAGGAAACATGGCGTCTGGCCTGCTTGTGGCCGCTTTGCCACATTGCATGTTGCGGCGTGCGTCGGCGTGTAACAATCGGTAAAAGCGCAGCAAAGCCCGGCGTAATTTCTTATAGTACTGATAGTACACATTAGGAGAATTGCGATGAAAACCCTGTTGGCAGTAATCTCGCTGGCCGCCTTGGGTGGCTGCGCCGTGGCGCCCCCCGGTCCCGCGTATTACGGTTCGCGCGCGCCGCAGGGGGCCTACAATCCCTATGAATGGCATACGGTCTCGTCCGAGCCGGTGCAGTCCGGCCGCGTGATGAGCGCACCGCGCGTGGAATACACGAATGAGCCCGTCTACGTGCAGCAGCAACCTGTGTACGTGCAGCAACCTGTGTATGTGCCGGCGCCCGTGTACGCGCCACAACCGTATTATTACAATCCACCCGTATCGATCGGGCTGGACTTCATGTTTGGTTTTGGACGCCACGGTGGACACCGTGGCGGCTGGGGCGGGCATGGCCGCTACCACGGCCGCCGCTGATCTATTGCGCTTGCATGCAGGACAAAGCCGGACAAGCGTTGCTTGCCCGGCTTTGTCATTTTACCAAGTAGGGCGTAATAAATTATTGTGATTTCTGACTTCCATAACCGGCGCTCTGCGGTGTTGCCCGCTGCTAGCAGTGCTCGCACTGCGTCGCAGCGGACGCCTTGCAGAGCATCCGGTTCTGTTTGTCATAACTTCACAATAATTTCCCACGACCTACTTAGTGGAAATATACCGAACTCTGGTGCAGCACATCCGCCGAGCACAGGATATACATCGCCGCCGCTGCCAGACCTATTTGCAAGGCGCCAAAGCTGATCGGGATGAGGCGGGACATGTCGTACTCCTGAGTGGTGGGGAATGTGTGGTCAGGCTTTCATCATAGGTTGAATTGATGCTCTCGGGCATCGGATGAATGTCCGCCGCGATGTAGGACAACACCTCGTGCCTGGCACCCCGCCTCGCTCTCCCGTCTGAGGATTACTTAGCGGTTTTTCCAGCGCACCACGGGCTCTTCCGGCGCCGTGTCCGGCACGTTCGAGATCGCCAGCCAGTGCGTCAGGCGTTCCGGATGCTTGAGATTGATGCCCATGCCATCGATGATGCCGACCTGTTCCAGCATGCGGGCATCGATCTTCGCCTTCGACACGGTGGGCGCGCCCATGACCATGCGGTCATACGCCTTGCGCGCCTTGTGTTCCCACTTGTGCAGATTGCTTTCGTCGAAGCGGTTCGCTTCGAAATACACGGTCAGGGTGCCATCGAGGTTGCCGAAGCCGACGATGCCTGCGCCCTTGCGGATGGTGGTGGTGTTGTCGAGGTCAAATTCCGCGGTGGGCACGAAAATGCCGGCGCGGCCATCGATGTCGGGACGTCCCACGGGCGTATCCTTGCCGTAGGAGCTGGTTTCGGTAATGGGTTTCTCTGCAGACATGGTGCGTGTGTGGTGGCCGTACCGGGAGCGCAATCGGGCCCGGCAGCGCCAGTCATCCTGTTCAAAAAATGCGTGCTGATAATCAGGGCGGGGTAGTGGCCCTGGCGGTGCGATGCTTGGCATTGCTTGATGCCCCGCTATTGTAGCGCCAATTTAATTCTTCCTTGCAACATTTCCTGAGGTAATGTACCCGTTTGCCCATGAAAAAGCCGCCCGGCCAAGTGGCGGAGCGGCTGTTGCGCAACGACCCTGGATTCAGGCGGCAGTCTTGCGGCGTGCCATGAAACCCAGCAAGCCCAGGCCCAGCAGCATCATGGCGTAGCTTTCCGGTTCCGGCACGGCAGTCATCACCGAGACATTGTCCAGGTAAGAGCCATAGGTCGGTGCGGAGACCGGGCCGATCGATTCGAAGCGCAGCAGGGTGGACGAGCCGAGCGCGGACACGTTCTGGCTGTAGGTTTGCCACACGCCGCTCGTGGTGCCGATCAGGGCCGTTGGCGTGAGCAGGGTGGAACCCCAGTAGACATTCATCAGGCTGCTCGCGCCGCCTGGCGTATCCGGGCGGCCCGAATAGGCAAACGACAGCGAATACGTGCCGCCAGCCGTGGTGGCGATCGATTGCGATACGGACGTCTGGCGCGCGGCGTTGAGTTCCAAGTATTGCGTGCCGGCGGCGGCGACGGGGTTGAAGCCGACCAGGCCGCCTTGCGTGGCGCCTTTCTGGATTTCAAAGGCCGAGTTGCCGTTGGCTGACGAGGTCCAGCCTGTCACGCTGCTGAGCGTAGCGAAGGATGAGGAGATGACATTGTTTTCAAAACTGCCATTGACCACCAGTTCGGTCGCGGCGTTGGCTGTGCCAGCGGTGGCCAGGGTGGCCAATGCGGCAATCTTCAGGAGGGTGGCTGGCATTGTCATGGTGTTCCAATTTAGTTAATTATAGGATAATTTTATTTCTGAAATGACATTTAAATGATATCACCAAAACTCACACCAAACACCAGGGCCGACTAAAAATATTTGCAATTGTGAAATTATTTGTGTCTGTAATGCAATTAATTTCCATTGCGAAGCAATTACTGCCGTGATGTGAGGCGAGCGCGACTATGAACCTTCTTGCATGGCAGTATTTTTGTAACATCAGGGCGTAAAAAAACCTGCATCGCAACAACAACGAGGCAGGTTTTTTGGCGGGTAGGTGCGGCTGCGGCGGCATATCGATTCGATAGACACTGCCGCAGGCAATGGTCAGAACGCCAGGCGGCCCTGCAGATAGACCATGCGCGGTGCGCCCACCAGCTTGCCCAGGTTGCCGTCCGAAGTGCGCGTGAAGTAGCGCTTGTCGGCGAGGTTGTTGACGCCGGCGACCAGCTCCAGGCCCTTCTGGCCCGGCACTTTCCATTTTACTTGCGTGTTCCAGGTGCGAAAGCCCGGGATGACGCCCAGGTTGCCGGGCGCGTTTTCCGCCACGGTGTTGGCCTCGTCGGCGAACTGGCGGCTCTGGTGGCTGCTCGACAAATCAAAACCCCAGGCGCCCAGCTGGTAGTGGGCGCCGACGGTGTCCGTGGTGCGCGAATAGAAGGGTACGTCATTGCCTGCGTTCACGCCATCCTGCAAGGTGGCCTTGGTGTAAGTGTAGGTGGCGTAGGCGTTCACGCCGGCCAGCGGGCCGGATTGGTCGAAATGGTAATCGACGGCCGTTTCCAGGCCCCGGTGATGCGTGGCGCCCACGTTGTAGAAGACGGCGTTCTCGCCGCTGCCGACGGACTGGATCTGGTTGTCGAACTTGATGTTGAACAAGGTCGCTTCGGCCGCCAACTGGCCGCTCTTCCAGCGTGCGCCCAGCTCGGCTGTTTTCGCCAGTTCCGGCTGCAGCGGGTTCTTGCTTGACTGCGAGTTCAGCTGCGTATTTTGCACGGCGCCAAACGAGCTGTTGTAGTTGCCGAACAGGGTCACGTTGTTGCTCAGCAAGTAGGCCACGTTCAGCGAGGGCAGGGCCTTGTTGTTGAGCAACTCGATCTTCTGGTCGACCGGCAAGTGGTTGAAGCGTTCCGTCTTGATGTGCTCGTAGCGCACGCCCGGCGTGATGCGCCAGGCGCCGATGGCGATCTTGTCATCGATATACACGGCCTGCGCATCGGTCGAATTGTTGGCGAAGCGCGTCGGCTTTTGTTGCACGCCGCTGGCGATGACGACGTTGTAGATGGTTTCGTCGGCCCGTTCGGCCAGGTAGCGGTAGCCGATGGTGACGTCCTGCGATACCTTGCCGGTCGTGAAGCGCTGCGTGTAGCGCGGCTCGATGGCCGTCGTTTCATAGTTGCGCGGCTGGTGGCCCAGGTTTTTTCCGCTGATCAGCGTGCTTTCGCGCGAGCTCTTGTAGTAGTAGCTGCGCACCTCGAATTCCTGCGTGCCGGAGATGGCATTCAGGTAGCCGATGTCGAAGGCCTTGCGCTCGCCGCTCCAGTAGTCGGTGGGGCGCGTGTTCTGGAACGGGTCCGCCTTGTACTGGGCGGCGGTCAGGCCGCCCGGCGTGCGCGACGTCACGTCATAGTAGGACAGCTTGGCGTAGACCTCGGCGGTCGGGCTCAGGTCGTAGCGCAATTTCAGGGCGAAGTCGTTGACCTTCTCGTCGCTGCCGACGCGCCAGTCGCTGCCGCGGATGCCCGAGTACAGCACCGCCAGGCCCAGGCCGCTGTCGAGCTGGGTGCCGGCAAACACGCTGGCCTGCGTGTTGTGGCCCACTTCGCTGTAAGCGTTGTAGCGCACGCTGGCGTCGCCCGTGATGCCTGGCGTGGTGGGCACGCGGCGCGTCTTGAAGTTGATGATGCCGCCCACGTTTTGCGGACCGAAGCGCACGGCGCCGCCGCCGCGCACCACATCGACCGTCTCGACATTGGCCAGGCTGACGGGCGCGAACGACAGTTGCGGCTGGCCATACGGCGCCACCGACATCGGGATGCCGTCGAGCAACACCGTGCTGCGCGGCGAATAGCGTCCGGCCAGGCCACGCACGCCGATGTTCAGGGCGATGGCGCTGCCGGCGCTGCCCGAGTTGTCGCTGATCTGCACGCCGGGAATGCGGCGCATCACGTCGCTGAGGCTGGTCGCGCCCGAGTTCTCGATATCGTCCTTTTGCACCACCGTGCGGGCGCCCGCGAAATTCTTCGTGCTGGCGGCCATGCTGGTGCCCAGCAGGTTGCTGCTGACCTGAATTGATTCCAGGATGGGGCCGGCGTTCTCGGCGCTGTTGGCTTGCTGAGCCTGCGCGGCAAGGGAAGTGCCCAGGCAGGCGAGGGCGATGGCCAGCGCGCAGGGGCGCAGCGAAAACGGCAGTGTGGAAAGTGTGGCGGCCATGCATGGATCTCCGTAGTGACAATGTTTGCGCGGGCAAGCAGGCGGCGCGACAACAGCGTGGCGTGGACATCCGGCGCAAGGGGATAAGAATGATAATGATTCTCATTTTATCCGTCAATTGCGCAAACTGCGTAGGGCTGGCTTTCTCCGCGCGGGGTGGGGAAGTGTTGCTGGCGCGGTACAGCGGGGCGCCTGGATTGCTGCTTGGCAGCATTGCTGGGGTGCGACGGCATTGCGCGCGCTTCTTGTATACTGCCGTTTTTGCAGCCGTCAGACGTGAAGGTACAATGAGCCAGACAACTGAAACGACACCAGGCAGTTCCTCCATGGAACGCCGCCAGGACGACCAGCCGGCAAGTGCTGCGCGCAAACTCACTCTGCTGGTGGTCGACGACAACCAGGAAGTGGGCGAATCGCTGGCCATGCTGCTCGAAGCGCTGGGCCACCACGCGGTGGTGGTGCGCAACTGGCAGATGGCCGTCGAGCAAGTCAAGCTGTGCGTGCCCGACGCCGTCTACCTCGACATCGAAATGCCCGGTATCAGCGGCATCGAAATCGGCCGCCGCCTGCGCCACAATCCCGAGACGGCCAACGCCGTGCTGATCGCCGTCACCGGCCACAGCCTGCCCATGTACATGGACGACGCGCTGGCCGTGGGCTTCCGCCACTTCCTCGTCAAACCCGTGCGCCTGGAAGACCTGGCGACGACGGTGCAGTCGGTGCTGGCGGGGTAGGTATCCTGCAGTAAAAGACGAAGAGAGCCGGCTGCATGCCGGCTTTTTTGCAAGAATGCGCCTGGGATTGGAAAAACAGTTGTGCTTGCTTAAAAGCGCCGCCCCTGATCCGGCATAGAGTGGCATGACATCTATCTCAAGGAGATGATTCATGCCCTATATTTATTCCAATGTCGCCGAGTTGAAAGGCAGGCCCGTTGTCGGTAGTCGCCACTGCGTCGCTTTGGTGCAGTACTATGCTCGCGCGCCAGTCACGGCAAACTGGCGCGAGGGTGAAGCGGTGTTGGGGAACGCCATCATCAAACCGGGAACCGCGATCGCCACATTTGTCAGGGGGCGTTACCCGAACCGACCACATGGCAATCATGCCGCCTTGTTCATCGGCCAGGCGATAGGCGGCATCTATATTGCAGACCAATGGAAAGCCGACGGCAAGACCGAAATTTCGGTGCGGCTGATACGCTCGCAAGGCAAGGACAAGCGCGGTAATTACATCCACGCCAGCGATAACGCCGATGCATTTTCCGTGATTGAATGAGGTTGGTCATGGCATACTCAAAAACGACAATGGCAGCACGGACCTGCTGGCCTGCAATGGCGCTGCTGGCCATATCGTGCCTGCAATCGACAGCCAGCGCCGCGCCCGTTGCCTGCCCAGTGTCGATTTCCCAGGGCTCGCTGCAGCTTGCCGATGTACCGCAAGGCTGGACCAGCTATGTCGGTTCGCCACTTTACCTGCATGCGGCGGCGCCGATGAACGGGCCACCGGAGCAGTTGGGCGAGCTGTCGGACTTCCGGCAAAAGCGCTTGAAAAAAGGTTGGGTAGATACTTATCGGCTCGATGGCAAGTTTCCGGAGGGGAAATGGCTGGCCTGTCGTTACGGCGGCACGGGTCAGCTGACTTTGGCGATGCGGCTCGACGACAGTATCGACAGCTGTACTTTTACTTATCGGCAAGGTGAGCATGTCGGTGAGCGCAACATCGCTATCCTGTGCAGATAGTCATGGTGTTTGATTTACGCCATAAAAACCTGCTCTGAAATAGAAAAAGCCCGGTTCGAAAACCGGGCTCTTCTTTATTCTGTGGGGTGGCTGATGGGGCTCGAACCCACGACAACAGGAATCACAATCCTGGACTCTACCAACTGAGCTACAGCCACCACTGTCTTACTTACCTGTTTAGCTGTTTTGCTGAACAGGTGCCGAATTATACAAAGAACTCGGCGAAGTGGCAAATCTAAATGCAGTCTTTTTTAAAGAATCGAAAGATTGCATGAAAACGGTCGCTTTTGCTCACGCCGCTCACACGGACAGGTGTGTGACGGGCGGCTGCAAGTCCAGCAAGCCGGCGAAGGCTTTCGCCAAGGCTTCGACCTTGGCCGTCGTGTAGCCCTGCAGCCGTGGCGCCTCGTTGTCGATGCGGCGCAGGCTTGCCGCGTCGAGCAAGCGGGCCAGCTGGCGGGCCACGGCGTCGCCTGTGTCCACCAGGGTAATCGTTTCCTGCGTATGCGCGCGCACCGTGCGGACGATGGCGTCCTGCACGAACGGGTAGTGCGTGCAGCCGAGCACCAGGGTGTCGACGCCTTGCGCCAGCATGGGTGCGATGTAGCGTTCCAGCATGGCGCTGGTGGCGTCCTGCGGGTCATTGCCCAGCTCGCACTGCTCGATGCGGTCGGCCAGGCCGATGCAGGGCTGCAAGATGAACGTGGCGCCCGTGGCGGCGCTCACCTGTTCGCGCAGGGCCAGCAGCTTGTCGCCGCGCAAGGCGCGTTCCGTCGCTAGTACGGCGATCTTGCCGTTGCGGCTGATGGACGCCGCTGGTTTGAGGCCCGGTTCGACGCCGACGATGGGCAGGTCGGGGTAGCGCGCGCGCAGCGCCTTGATGGCGGCGATGGTGGCCGTGTTGCACGCCACCACCAGTGCTTTCGCACCTTGCTGCAATAAGAAGGCGGTGATCGCCAGCGAACGCTCGACCACTTGCTGTTCCGTCTTGTCGCCATACGGCGCATAGCCGGAATCGGCAAAGTACATCAAATCTTCCTGCGGCAGCTGCGCGCGGATATGGCGCAGCACCGACAGGCCGCCCACGCCGGAATCAAAAATGCCGATGGGCGCGTCCGGGCGGGCAATGCTTGCAGTAAAAGTCATAGGGAACCGTTGAAGATAAAAAAACGCCGCGCTGATGTTGCCGCGCGGCGTCTATGGTAGAGCTTGTTTAAGCGACCGTCACGGGAATCTTGCTGACGCTATTGAGTTGCTCGATCTTCGCCTGCCACTCTTTCGGACCCGTGTTGTGCACCGAAGTGCCTTTCGCATCCACGGCCACCGTCACCGGCATGTCGACGACGTCGAATTCGTAGATCGCTTCCATGCCCATGTCGGCAAAGCCCAGCACCTTGGCGTGCTTGATGGCTTTCGACACCAGGTAGGCGGCGCCGCCCACAGCCATCAAGTAAGCCGACTGGTGGCGCTGGATCGATTCGATGGCGACGGGGCCACGTTCGGCCTTGCCGATCATGGCGATCAGGCCCGTTTTTTCCAGCATCATGTCGGTGAACTTGTCCATGCGCGTGGCGGTCGTCGGACCGGCCGGGCCGACGGCTTCGTCGCGTACCGGGTCAACCGGGCCGACGTAGTAGATCACGCGGTTTTTGAAGTCGACCGGCAATTCTTCGCCTTTGGCCAGCATGTCCTGGATGCGCTTGTGCGCGGCGTCGCGGCCCGTCAGCATCTTGCCGTTCAACAGCAAGGTCTGGCCCGGCGTCCACGAAGCGACTTCTTCCTTCGTCAGGGTGTTCAGGTCGACGCGTTTGGATTTTTCCGTGTCCGGCGTCCAGTGCACTTCCGGCCACGACGACAGCGACGGCGGCGTCATGTAGGCAGGGCCGGAGCCGTCCAGCACGAAGTGGCCGTGGCGCGTGGCGGCGCAGTTCGGGATCATGGCGACCGGTTTCGATGCGGCGTGCGTCGGGTGCATCATGATTTTCACGTCGAGCACGGTCGTCAGGCCGCCCAGGCCTTGCGCGCCGATGCCCAGCGAGTTGATCTTGTCGCACAGCTCGATACGCAGTTCTTCCAGCTTGTTTTGCGGACCGCGTTGTTTCAGCTCAAACATGTCGATGTCTTCCATCAACACTTCTTTTGCCATCAACATGGCTTTTTCAGCCGTGCCGCCGATGCCGATGCCCAGCATGCCAGGCGGGCACCAGCCGGCGCCCATGGTTGGCACCGTCTTCATGACCCAGTCCACCAGCGAATCGGACGGGTTCATCATGATCATCTTGGATTTGTTTTCCGAACCGCCGCCCTTGGCAGCGACTTTCACGTCGACGGTATTGCCTTCGACCAGTTCCATGTGCACCACGGCTGGCGTGTTGTCCTTGGTGTTCTTGCGGTCGAAATGCGGGTCGGCCACGATGGAGGCGCGCAGCTTGTTGTCGTCGAAGTTGTACGCGCGGCGCACGCCTTCGTTGACGGCGTCGGTGACCGTGCCGGAGAAGCCTTCGAAGCGCACGCCCATGCCGATTTTCAGGAAGACGTTGACGATACCCGTGTCCTGGCAGATAGGACGCTTGCCTTCCGCGCACATGCGCGAGTTGGTCAGGATTTGCGCGATCGCATCTTTTGCCGCCGGGCTTTGCTCGGCCGCGTAAGCGCGCGCCAGGTGCTCGATGTAATCAGCAGGGTGGTAGTAGCTAATGTACTGCAACGCTGCGGCGACGGATTCGATCAGGTCTTCTTGCTTTATGACAGTCATGGTGTTCTCGCGGTGGATAAGAAGGGTAAGACTTTGATGCTGTTTGCTAATCAGTATGGGAGCGCCGGAACTTAGTGGGGCGCCCTGGCTTGGTTCTGCGTCACCGTCATAATGCGATCCGTGTACGCAATCGCCATCGCCGACAGGATGAAGACCATGTGTATCACCGTTTGCGCGATGATCACTTCGATCTTGTACGAGTTGGCGTTGATGAAGGTCTTCAGCAGGTGGATGGACGAGATGCCGATGATGGCCATCGCCAGTTTCGTCTTCAGCACGGACGCATTCACATGCGACAGCCATTCCGGCTGGTCCGGATGGTCGTCCAGGTGCATGCGCGAGACAAACGTTTCATAGCCGCCGATGATGACCATGATCAGCAGATTCGAGATCATGACCACATCGATCAGGCCCAGTACCACCAGCATGATGGTCGCTTCATTGAGCTTGGTCGGCAGGGTGCCGCCCGGTACGGCCACGGCCGTCAGGACGTGCTGCAGGGCCGCGTCATTGCCGAACACGGCGCCGATCAGGTCCGACAGTTCCACCCAGAAGTGAAATACGTACACGCATTGGGCGAGGATCAGGCCCAGGTACAGCGGTAGCTGCAGCCAGCGCGACATGAAGATGAAGGCGGACAGGGGATGCAGTTTGCTATGGGAGGGCTTTTGTGAGTGGTCGATCATCTGGAGTTTCCTGGGGGTAAATACCAATTTTTGGTATGCCCGACATTTTACACTCGCTGCTGATCACTGCGCATGCCCTCGATTTCGATTCTTGGCCTTGATGAAACACAAAGCGACGCCAGCTAATTGACTTGATATCAGTTTTTCCATCCAGAATGCTGGGCGGCGTACGCTTGACGCCCGTCGCCGGTGGCGATTATGGTTAGAATGGATCGAGGAAAACGCTGCATGTAAGGCGTCCGTAAGACAGCAGGAATATTGTGTTAACAAACAATTACTACACTGGAGACTAGCATGGCCGCTATAGAGAACCAAGGGCAGGGCACTGAGCAGCAGGGACCGGAAGAGTCGCGCGTATTTCAACCGTCGGCAGCGTTTGCCGCACAGGCAACGATTTCCGGCATGGACGCCTACCGCGCCATGGTGGCCGATGCCGAACGCGACTACGAAGGCTTCTGGGCCAAGCTGGCGCGCGAAAACCTGAGCTGGAAAAAGCCGTTCACCCGCACCCTGAACGAAGACAACGCGCCGTTCTACAAGTGGTTCGAAGACGGCCTGCTGAACGTGTCCTACAACTGTCTGGACCGCAACATCGAAAATGGCCTGGGCGACAAGACGGCCATCATCTTCGAAGCGGACGACGGCACCGTTACCAAGGCAACGTATACCGAACTGCACGAAAAAGTCTGCAAGTTCGCCAACGGCCTGAAAGCCAAGGGCATCGCCAAAGGCGACCGCGTCATCATCTATATGTCGATGTCCGTCGAAGGCGTTGCTGCCATGCAAGCCTGCGCGCGCATCGGCGCCACTCACTCCGTCGTGTTCGGCGGCTTCTCGGCAAAATCCTTGCAGGAACGCATCATCGATGCGGGCGCCGTGGCCGTCATCACGGGCGACGAACAATTGCGCGGCGGCAAGAAGCTGCCATTGAAATCCATCGTCGACGAAGCGTTGGCGCTGGGCGGCTGCGAATGCGTGAAAAACGTCATCGTGTATAAACGCACGGGCAGCGACCTGCCGATGGTAGCTGGCCGCGACACGTGGCTGCACGACCTGGTCGAAGGCCAGAGCGCGCAATGCGAGCCGGAATGGGTCGATGCCGAGCATCCACTGTTTATCTTGTACACCTCCGGTTCGACGGGCACGCCGAAGGGTGTGCAGCATTCGAGCGGCGGCTACCTGCTGTGGGCCGCGCTGACGATGAAGTGGAGTTTCGACATCAAGCCCGACGACGTGTTCTGGTGCACGGCCGACATCGGCTGGGTAACGGGCCACAGCTACATCGCGTATGGCCCGATGGCCGTGGGCGCCACGCAAGTGGTGTTCGAAGGCATCCCGACCTACCCGAACGCGGGCCGTTTCTGGGAAACCATCAAGAAGCACAACGTCAGCATCTTCTACACGGCGCCAACGGCCATCCGTTCGCTGATCAAGGCGGCTGACGTGGACCCGAAAGTCCATCCAAGCAACTACGACCTGAGCAGCCTGCGTTTGCTGGGTACGGTTGGCGAGCCGATCAATCCGGAAGCGTGGATGTGGTACTACAAGCACATCGGCGGCGAGAAATGCCCGATTGTCGATACCTTCTGGCAAACGGAAACGGGTGGCCACATGATCACCCCGTTGCCAGGCGCCACGCCGATGGTCCCCGGTTCCTGCACCCTGCCATTGCCGGGCATCATGGCCGCCATCGTCGACGAAGCGGGCCAGGACGTGCCGAACGGCCAGGGCGGCATCCTGGTGGTGAAGCGCCCATGGCCATCGATGATCCGCACGATCTGGAACAACCCCGAGCGTTTCAAGTCCAGCTATTTCCCGGAAGAACTGGGCGGCAAGATGTACCTGGCGGGCGACGGCGCCATCCGCAACAAGGAAACGGGCTACTTCACCATCACGGGCCGCATCGATGACGTCTTGAACGTGTCGGGCCACCGCATGGGCACGATGGAAATCGAATCGGCCCTGGTGGCCAACCCGCTGGTGGCCGAAGCGGCCGTGGTGGGCCGGCCGGACGACACGACAGGCGAATCGATCTGCGCCTTCGTGGTGCTCAAGCAAGCGCGTCCGACAGGCGAGGAAGCGAAACGACTGGCGCTGGAGCTGCGCAACTGGGTCGGCAAGGAAATCGGCCCGATTGCGAAACCGAAGGAAATCCGTTTCGGCGACAACCTGCCAAAAACCCGCTCCGGCAAAATCATGCGCCGCCTGCTGCGCGTGCTGGCCAAGGGCGAGACGATCACGCAAGACGTCTCGACCCTGGAAAACCCGGCGATTCTGGATCAGTTGAAGGAAACGTCTTAATTGACAGGCCGGTGCCTCCGGAAGGGCCGTGCGCCGCACTGGCGCGCATCCTTCCGGCGGGCCTGGTCAAACTTTTACCCCTGGGTAAATAACTTTGGCAGTCTGTAGAATCTTTGCTATAATCTGCGGCTTCGCGACAAGCGATATGCAGTACACAATGTGAGCAAGCAAGACGCGCGCATTGCCTTCAGGAGAGATGGCTGAGCGGCTGAAGGCGCACGCCTGGAAAGCGTGTATAGGGTAATACTCTATCGGGGGTTCGAATCCCCCTCTCTCCGCCACAGACGAAAAAGAAAAAGCTACCCTCGGGTAGCTTTTTTTTTTCGTCTGTAGGCGGAGAGAAGCACGCCCCCTGCGGGGCGTGCGCGGGGGATTCGAAGGGTCGGGCCTACCGGCCCGGCCCTCTCCGAATCGACCAACTGCTGCCGCTGCGCGGCAGCCCCGCGCGCCTGCGGCGCGCGTTCGTGGCTCTAATTAGGTTTCGACTGAGCGAGCTTCTACGGCGCTCAATGCATCAGTTCGTGTACGAATGCCGGACCTGACCCCGACACGTGTGTCAATCAGTTTCTGCAAGCCGGGCTACAAGAGCAGATCGTCACCTTGCGCGCACCGGACAAGCGTGATGCCCACGACTATGAATGCACGCGAGAGCCGCAGACCGTGCGCCTGATACGCCACGTCGCCTCGACCGGCAAGGTGCGTGTCCTGATGACCAATTTGCTCGACGCTGAAGGCTTTCCGGCCGCGCTGTTTGGCGACCTGTATCACCAACGCTGGCGCATCGAAGAAGCCTTCAAACGCCTCAAGCATCGCCTCAACCTGGAGCACGTGACGGGCCTGTCGCAGCAAGCCGTCATGCTCGATCTGGCCGCCAAGGTGCTGTGCGACAACCTGCAGGCGCTAGCCTGCTGTGCCGCCCAACAGCATCATGCTTTGCCGCCTGGCAGGCGCATCAATCGCGCCTATGTCCACTCGATACTCAAACCGCTCTTGCCCTCGTTGCTGCTTGGGTTGGCAGCAGTGCACCTACTCGCCGACGCGCTTGTCCTGATTGCCAGGCGAACATTTCAACATCGCCCGGGGCAATCAAGATCACGTCAAACGAATGCTTACAAGCCCCATAAATACATGACTTACAAGACAACTTGAGGACAATTATGCTTAACTTGGGTGGATTGAGGTCCTAGCGGGGGCTTAAAATAAAACCCATAAATTTGACATGGCTTCGCTTATGTCTATGCTATTTCCCTCTTTACTACCATTAAAATTTCTGCCTTAAAATTTTTATGTATTAATTTCTTGACGTACTGCCTTGCGTTAAAATATTAAACCCATGAACCCGGCTGGGAGCTCCTACTTAATTTTCTGCGAAAATAAAGCAGGCATAAAAAAGCACTCCGGGGAATGCCTTTGGAATGGACGGAATTATTTAGGCGTATGAGAATTATTTTTTTCAAGAAAAGGAGTCATGGCTGAAATTAATCTTTCATTTTTATTATAAAAATTAATCAAATAATCAATACTAAAATCTTGCTCATCCAATTTATCTATTTTTAGTGCCTGCAACACTCCTTTCTCCAATTCCGGAGTGTACGGATAACTTTCAACCACTCCATCTACTGTAGAAATAACAATGCAGATTTTACGACCATTATGCGTAACGACATAAGCGCTAACAATATCTTTTGCCGTCAAAGTTGTTCCGGCAACAGTCGCTATTCCGTTCATACGAATCCTCAGTTGAGTTAAAAGTATTTTCCACCATTTCATATGCAATTCTCCATTTGAGAAAAACATACAAAAATTATTCTGCTTGTCAAGTGCCGTAGGCTAGGTTTTGAACGGCTACGACCGTTCTTCGGTAGCTACAAGAAGACAGTTTAATAGTACACAAATGCCGATGATATGGCTACAATGACAGGTGTCACAACAAGGGGTACCCGAATTTTTGGGACACTTTAACGCTGACAAGAAAAAAAGTATTTGTAATCAAGAGCTTAGGATGATGGTGGTACGTATCCCCCTCTCTCCGCCACAGACGAAAAAGAAAAAGCTACCCTCGGGTAGCTTTTTTTTCGTCTGTACGCGGAGAGAAGCACGCCCCCTACGGGGCGTGCGCGGGGGATTCGAAGGGTCGGGCCTACCGGCCCGGCCCTCTCCGAATCCACTGACTGCTGCCGCTGCGCGGCAGCCCCGCGCGCCGAAGGCGCGCGTTCATGGTTCCAATTAGGTTTCGACTTAGCAAGCTTCTACGGCGCCCAGCGCATCAGTCTGTGTCCAATTGGCGGACCTGACCCCGGCACCCGTGTGACCCCGGCACCCGTGCCTGAGTCCGTGTCCGAATGGCGGACCTGACCCCGTCACGCCGTCACGCGGAGCGAAATCGAATAGTGTTGCTTCCCCGGAGGAGTGGGCGAGCGGCTCTGAAACGCTGCGTGACCTCGCACATGCAGCAGAGGCATTCAGCGCGTTCAAGCGGTCACAACGTCCCATACCCTGCCATCGCGTAGCATCTGACACATCTCGTCGCATTTCTTTCAATTCCTTGAGGTAAAATGTGTGCAATAGCTAATCTATCTCATACATGCAACCTACCATTCTCACTTCGCGTCAAGACCTTGAGTTGCACAAGAGCAACCTTGGTATCGTCGATACAAGCTTGTTAATTGAAGAATTAAAGCGTGCCTACGCTCGGGATAATTTTCCGGTTAAAGTCAACTTCAGGCAATTAGTGAGTTGGCTTAAAGCCGGGGACCAGCTAACGCATCAGATCCACCCATACCCAGCGAAGCTATTGCCTCACATAGCGCATTTCTTCGTTCGCTGCAACATGTATGGCGGAGCAAAGCAAGTTCTGGATCCGTTCTGCGGATCTGGAACCGTTGCATTGGAAGCATCGCTGGCCGGACACAACGCCTTGGTCGCAGATGCAAATCCACTTGCATTATTGCTAACCAGGGTCAAGACGACTCCTTACGATGTGCAGCAGCTCAGAGAAGCCACCCGAAGAATTGTCGAGCGTGCTGCTCGTCTCCGCACCGCGCCTGAGATTCTCGTCGTCAACAGTGAAAAGTGGTACGCACAAGATGTCAAGCGTCGGCTTGAAATACTTCTCCGTTCTATTAAAGAATACGATGACCCTCAAATTAAGGAATTTTTCCTCGTGTGCTTTTCGGCCACTGCACGCAAGGTAAGTCGAATTGATCCTGGAATAGCGGTTCCCGTAGTGTTGCGGACGAAGGATGCGTTTAGCGAACAGCAAAATCTCCGCATTCTAGAAAAGTTAGCATGGGTTGAAACCGCTCGCCCTTTAGACGAGTTTTTCCGCATTTGTCACGCTAATATTGCGCGGGTCGAGGCTGCAAATAAAGTAAACCCTGGGCGTAAAGCTGTGGAAGTGGTTAGTAACGACGCCCGCTCGCTTTCGTCGAACAAGATACCCCCTGCCGGGATTCCATTAATCATAACGTCGCCGCCATACGGCACAGCACAAAAATACGTACGCTCCTCCAGCCTCTCGCTGAATTGGCTAGAGCTTGTCCCTCCTGATAGATTAGCCGAGTTTGAAGGCCGTTCAATCGGTAGGGAGCATTCGCCAGCTTATCGAAATGAGATAAGTATGCATGCGCTACCTTCAAATTTTGAATCGTTATTGGCAGAGGTGGGCCGTACAAACACTTTGCGTGCCCATATTACCCGTCAATATTTAATGGAAATGAAAGCTGCGCTCAGTGAGATGTATGATAAGTGCGCACTTGGAGGCCGGATTGTAATAGTTATAGGTAATAATGAAGTATGTGGTAACACCTTATTTACGAATGAATACATTTCCAGTGTGATGCAAGATCTTGGCTGCCACGAGGAGTTGGTTCTTATAGATCAAATTAAATCACGAGGCCTGCTAACCAAGCGAAATAAGACCGCATCAGTAATCGCTAAAGAATTCATTATGGTTTACAAAAAGGCCAAGTAGCATGCGTACTGATCTCGAAAGCACTATTCAAAAATTGTGTCGCCACGCTTGGGATGATGAAATCCAGTGGCCGCAAGTTGAACGCTGGCTAAACAATTTTCAAGGCGAGGTTGTCGACAGAGAGGACGAGCAACTTTATGCATTGTATGCGCTGAGCCGATTTATGTATTTTGGCCGCAGCCTCGTTCGGGAAATGCTTCGTTCGCTTTATAGAGATTATTTTGAAGCACCTATGAAGCAGCGTTTGCGGCGAGCCAATAATAATACAAGGGATGTTCTACTGCTCGACAATCTCTATCGTGATGAGCTTCATTCGACCCGATTTCTTGGGGTCGGCAATCCGGCAGAGAGCGGTGCGCACTTGCTTTATTATTTTCGGCAAGAGAATCAGTTGTCGAAAAATTTATTCGCGGACTTATCTTCTGCTTTCGAGCCCCAAGCGAGAAATGGGCAAACCGTTGGATTTGTTCCGCGCGATACAAAAATTAAAAGATATGTTTTCTTTGATGATCTCGTTGGATCAGGTACACAGGTTAGTCAGTACTTAAGCGGTTGCCTCCCAAGTATACGAGCGGAGGCTCCTGACGTCGAGTTAATTTACATGTGTCTTTTTGGAACGAAAAAGGGGATGGAAAGAGCAAATGAAGTAGATCTGTTCAACGGAAACGCTCAGTGTCTGTTCTTTTTAGACGATAGTTATAAGGCCTTTGAGAAAACCTCACGCTATTTCAAGTCTCCTCCAAAATGGTTTAACCACGACATAATGCGGCGCATAGCTGAGCACTATGGAGCAAAGCTTTCGGTCCATGATCCACTCGGATATAGAGATGGTCAATTGCTCTTGTCTTTTTCCCACAACACTCCAGACAACGCTCCACCTATTTTTTGGGACGAAAACTTCTATGTGCAGTGGGCTCCCGTTTTCTTACGCTATACCAAGAATTATCAAAAAATATGATTGCACATTCCAATCCATTTTCGCTTATAAAAGCTTCTGATATCACGGATCAGTTGATCAACGATCTTTGGGTAGAACTCGGCCACCTCGCGATTCACTCCATTATTGAACCGACCTCGACAAGATCAAAATTTATTTTGGGCGGAAAAGGAACTGGAAAAACACATATCCTTCGATATTATTCATACTCTGCCGTAAAGCTGCGGGGAAAAAGTAAATCAGGATTGGACATTATCGCGGAGAGCAAATTCCTTGCTGTTTTCCTTCGCGCATCAGGACTTGATGCGCCTCGATTTGAAATCCCTGGCATTGACACTTTCCAATGGCAACAGCTATTTTCCGTTTATCTTGAGCTTTGTTTAGCTCAGGCGGTGCTCGATGCCTTAGCAGATGTCATTGCCAGTACCCCGGGCGAAGTGTTCGATCAGGTCGAGTTCATTCAAGAGATCCAAACTAAATTGGCAGGAGCAGATTTATCGAATTGTAAGACGGTGGTGGATCTTAAACGTTGGGTTTTAGAGCAAACACGTAGCGTCGACGATGCTGTGAATAACGCCGCCTTTACGCGAAAGTTAGATGTTCGGGTCCCGTTCTCCATCGGTAAGTTCGCTATCCCGATTGCGCGTGCAATGGGAAAACTACATGTCAAACTTGAAGATATCCCTTTAATATATCTAATTGATGAGATAGAAAACTTCTCTGAAGCACAGCAACAGGTGGTTAACACGCTGATTCGCTATGGCGAAGGCTTAGCAACATTTCGCGTAACCGGACGGCTTTATGCTCGAAAGACTAAGGCGACATTAGCAGACGGTGAGGAGAACCGTGAGCACGCGGAATTTAAGACCGAAATCCTTGATGATAAACTCAGGAATTACTCGAAGTATCCCGAATTTTGTTCAAAGTTCGTTAGGAAGAGATTACTTTTAGCCGGAATGGGGAGCGCCGTTGCTAATGAAAATTTCTCGCCAGCATCATGTTTTGAAGAGATAGATCAATCTAACTTTTATAACGAAGCCATCAATTTACTTGGTGTCGCAGACGCGGTGCCACTATCTCTGAAGAACTTCAGCGAGGGGCTGCGCGCCTTGCTGAAAGACGCTGACACGGCTGGTTTGGCTCAGCAACTTACGTCTACGTTGACGCAGGGATTGCCGCCGCTGCTGCAAAAATTAAATATTGTTCTATTCTGTAAAAAACTGTCAAAGCGAACCAGGCTACCGCACTTAGCAGAGTCAATTAGGCAGATGTCTGATGCGTATTTTGAGAGCCGTGGACAAGCAAAAGGTCCTTATGCAACAGCGTACGGACATTACTCCGCCGATCTTTTTGCCCAAATTTGTCGGGACTCTCGTCGCGCCCTTGGCGTGCCGTACGCTGGATTTGAAGTGTTTACTCGTATGTCGTGGGGCAATCCTCGCAATTTACTGATTGTGTTAGGTCATGCATATGAAATAGCTCGATTTAAAGAAATCGACTTTATCAATGGTCGACCTCTTTCTATCCAACTCCAAACTCAGGCAGCTGTGGAAGCGGCACGCTTCGCCTTCGAAAACGATACGAATTACGGTCGTGTGTCTGATGTAGCTAGAGACGCTGCAAGGCGTTTGGGGGAATTCTTGCGCACTGCGCGTTTTTCACTACGTATCCCAGAAGTTTCTCCCCTCGCAGTCAGCTTTTCGGAGGACGACTTGAGTCCGGGTGCACGCGAGGTCTTGAATGCAGCACTAAATTACTCTCTTATTTATGAGGTTCATGACGGGCGCTCGGATAGAAACACTAAAACTTTGAATAGAAAAATTCAACTTAGTGCAATGCTGTCTCCTCGATGGCGTCTTCCTGTCGTTCGCCGCGGGGACATAAGCTTAAATCGAGAGCTGCTAGATGCCATTTTCATTGAGGGAAAGAGCGAGTCCTTTGACGCACTTCTGAAGGCGGCGAATCTACGCTGGAATAGTGTCATTCGCTCTCTTGGAACGGAAACCAGCCAACCAGCGTTATTCTAAATGATTGATTATTCAATTTACTATCAGCAAGAGCTTCAGCCAGACGAAATTGATGGCATTCCCCACCACGATATCTTTGTTTCTGCATTCAACTCTAGTGCACGTGTGCGAAAAGTGTATGAGCAGATTTCAGCTGATCGAAAATTATGGTTGGTCCACCCTGAATATCGATACAGCGCTGATCAATTGCCTAAAAATCAAGATATGGTTGTGCCAAAAGCCAACAACGAAGCTGAACAGGTATATGAGCTGTTAGCTTCTTTAGGATCCTTGGACGGAAAAACTCTGTGCGTCGACATCACTGGATTTATGAGGCATGTATTGATCTCATTAATGTCAGGACTCGCACGAGTCGGTGTAGCGCAAGTTACCGTCCTGTATTCTGAACCTGAGAGTTACGCGAAGCAAGAAGCAACTCAGTTCAGCACTAGTACATCAGGCACTGTAAGAACTATTTTCGGAATGCGCCAAACTAGAAATGAACAAGCTCCTGATGCATTAATACTTGGAGTTGGATTCGATGACAAGCTTATTAGTGAGGTAATCAATCATAAAGAACACTTGTTAGTATATCCGGTGTTAGGATTTCCATCACTAAGTCCCGATATGTTTCAACAAAGTGCCGTTAGGGCTGCTCGAAGTGCTGCACCGGCTCTTGATGAGGCTTGGATTACGAAAAGATTTTTTGCGCCCGCCAACAATCCATTTTCCACTGCGACGGTTGTGTCTGAAATAGTTAGACGTCTCGATTCAGCGGGCACTCCACCTAATATTTACTTGTCTCCACTGTCGACTAAAGTTCAGGTACTTGGTTTTGTATTGTATTGGATTCTAGAAGGACAGTATCGTGGAGCCGTATCGCCGCTTCTACCAGAATGTGACACTTACGCGCAAGAAACGACAATTGGACTCAAGCGGTTATGGAAATATGACGTTGAGCTTAAAGCTTAAATAGTTAAAAATATGCAGAGGCCCTAGCTGCAATGAAAAGGTTGTGAATAGATGCGGACACTTCATAATATTGCTACGACAAAAAATATTCCCTCCCGGCCGCTCCGGCTTCACACGGGAGGAGTTTGAGGGGCTCGTAATGGCGTGATTGGAACAACTGGGGCGCTATCAGTGAATGTCGCCAAGAGCAGCCGCAACTCAAGCTAGCCACCGGCTACCGATGGCTTGCGCAAGACGAATTCGCTACGCAAGCAGCCCTGCAACGAGCCTGGAGCCAAGTCTGGTCGTAGGGGGAGCCCGCTTAAGCGCACTTCCGAGCCAGCGAATGATGTTGAAAACGGTGAGCTTTTCATTTTAGTAAGATGGTATCCTTACTAATACGCCGATTGCGGCCACCCGAAGACATTTAAAGCTGCTTATTAACTTAGACCAAACGCAGAATGCCTATCAAAAAGCTATGCAAGCCTACCCGACTGCTCTGCTGATAGAGCGACCGCTCATCTATTCGTCGCTCTATGACCTTGCCGCTGTAGTTTTCGGCAGTGAGGGGCTCGCTCGTCTATCGACCGGAGATAATCGAGACGAGTTCGACAAGCTTCGGGTGCGTCATGAGGTTGCACATGCAAGCAAGCTATTGATTGAGGTTGCTGTTGTTTTGAGAAATCTTCTCGACGGGGGCAATTGGCCGTTGGATGTCATTCACGAGACCCGAGTTGATAATCGACCTGAGACCACTGTGGGAGTTATACGGGAAGGGGCCAAGGAGCAGAAGAGTCTACGTTTTCGGGATGCGTGTAACAAGTTGATTCATGCGAAGCACATCTCGTTTGGTATGGCGACACTGCCCGATCGGATGAGCTTTCTAGACGGGACTGTCGAGTTGCATGGTGATTGGAACGGAAAAGATTGGGTTGCCAAATTATTGTTGGCAGACTTCATCCGAATGGCTGTTCGTCAGTTATAACCACGGGTCCTGCCTTGCCAAAAACACGAATGCGTACTTCGCACGCTGAGGTAACGTACCTTTGGTTTTTTTGGGGGGGGGCGTCCGGGGCGGCGCGACAGTGGACCTCGCTGCCTGCTTAAACTTTTATATTTTAAAAATTCTGCAGTGGCTTTTGCACAGGGCACGTTTGGGGGCATACATAAATCTTCGTAAGGAAAAATGTAGGGCGTATCTTGATTTATATTAACGATTCGAATCCCCCTCTCGCTACGCAACGTGCAAACGCAAAAAAACCCGCCGAAGCGGGTTTTCTCACTCTACAGCCAAACCAAAAACTTAGAACTGGTTCATGGTGTTGTCTTTACCAGCCGCTTTCAGTGCCGCTTCGCCGCTGAAGTAATCCTTGTGATCGTCGCCGATGTCCGAGCCGGACATGTTTTGATGTTTCACGCAGGCGATGCCCTGGCGGATTTCCTTGCGCTGCACGCCGGCAACGTAGCCCAGCATGCCCTGGTCGCCGAAGTATTCCTTGGCCAGGTTGTCGGTCGACAAGGCGGCCGTGTGGTAGGTCGGCAGGGTGATCAGGTGGTGGAAGATGCCGGCTTCGCGGGCCGAGTCGGCCTGGAAGGTGCGGATTTTCTCGTCGGCCGTGATCGCCAATTCCGTCTGGTCGTATTCCACGCTCATCAGCTGGGCGCGTTCGTAGGCGGACACGTCTTTGCCGTCGGCCTTCATGATGTCATATACCTGCTGGCGGAAGTTCAGGGTCCAGTTGAACGATGGGCTGTTGTTGTACACCAGCTTGGCGTTCGGGATGACCTTGCGGATTTCGCTGACCATGCCGCCGATTTGCGCGATATGCGGTTTTTCCGTTTCGATCCACAGCAGGTCGGCGCCGTTTTGCAGCGAGGTGATGCAATCGAGCACGCAACGCTCTTCGCCGGAACCGGCGCGGAACTGGAACAGGTTGCTTGGCAGGCGTTTTGGACGCAGCAGCTTGCCTTCGCGCTTGAGGATGACGTCGCCATTGCCCAGCGCGTCGGCCGATACTTCTTCGCAGTCGAGGAAGGAATTGTATTGGTCGCCCAGGTCGCCTGGTTCATTGGTCACGGCGATCTGCTTGGTCAGGCCGGCGCCCAGCGAATCGGTGCGGGCAACGATGATGCCGTCGTCCACGCCCAGTTCCAGGAAGGCGTAGCGGATGGCGCGGATCTTGGCCAGGAAGTCTTCATGTGGCACCGTGACTTTACCGTCCTGGTGGCCGCATTGTTTCTCGTCCGATACCTGGTTTTCGATCTGGATGCAGCAGGCGCCCGCTTCGATGAACTGTTTCGCCAGCAAATAGGTCGCTTCCGCATTGCCGAAACCGGCGTCGATGTCGGCGATGATGGGCACGACGTGGGTGATGTGGCCGTCGATCTTGGCCTGGATGGCTTGCTTCTCAGCACCTTGGGCCGCGTCCAACTGGCGGAACAGGCCGCCCAGTTCGCGGGCATCGGCCTGGCGCAGGAAGGTGTAGAGTTCGCGGATCAAGCTGGTGACGGCGGTTTTTTCATGCATCGACTGATCTGGCAGCGGGCCGAATTCGGAGCGCAGGGCGGCAACCATCCAGCCCGACAGGTAGAGGTAGCGGCGGTCGGTGCTGTTGAAGTGCTTCTTGATCGAGATCATCTTCTGTTGACCGATGAAACCGTGCCAGCAACCGAGCGACTGGGTGTACTTGGATGGGTCCGCATCGTAGGCGGCCATGTCGTTGCGCATGATCTTGGCTGTGTAGCGGGCGATGTCCAGGCCGGTCTTGAACTTGTTCTGGGCGCGCATGCGGGCGGCGGACTCGGGATTGATGGCGTTCCAGGCGCTGCCTTGTTGCTCTTTCAAACCAGCAACAGCTTTGATGTCGTCTTGATATTGGGACATGTGAATCTCCTAAAAAGAAAAGCTATGTTTGAGAAAATCGCCGAGTGCGCCACAACGTCTTGTCGAAGCAAACTGCATGACTAAATAGTAGGCCGATTTGCGCCAATGTTCAAGTCTTATATAAGACATATAACTTAAATTAAGTCTTTGTTTTTCAATGGCTTAATTATGATTTTTCAGGATGTGAAATGAATTTTCAAAAAGTGAGAGCAACAATGGCTGAGTCCGCCGTTTGAAATTTCGCGATGTGAAACGCCTTTTCAGAATTTGGTGCAGCGCGACATATCGGGACGAAAAAAACCACCCGAAGGTGGCGTAGAAGCAATTTTGTTTTAATATCATGATCCAATTGTGAAAGGTAAAGTCAGCGATGCAGATGAACGGTTTGGATTTACCCGTCGAGTATGTTGCTTTTGCAGCAAGGTATCGGGATGCGGAAGGATTTTGTAATTTGAGACTGAAAGAAGAGCTCGATTCTTTCGGTGGCGTCTTGCAGACGGAACTGGCTCAAATCTATACGGATGTCGTCGAATTGACTGCCCAGACAGCGAAGCTTGGCGCGTGTTTCGTCGGCGATGGCTGCTATGGAGAGCCTGGAAGTGGCAGTGCCGGCCCGGGAGCCATTTCGGACATCGTTGATTTTACAGAAATCATTTGTTTCGGCATGGCCGGTGACGGGAGTCAATTCTGTTTCGATTTCAGGGGCGCCCGGAGTGCGCCTTCTGTCATCGTATGGGACGATGATTACTGGCGAAAGATTTCAAACTCCTTTGAAGACTTCCTGTTGCTATTTTCTTGATCGCTTACCGGGCAGCTGCTGCAGCGCACGAGGCAGGCCCCGCGCGCTGCGCGAATCTAGCGTCCTACCGTCTGCCGCTGATCCTTGATAAACAGCGCCGTCAGCATGCCCACCACGCACACGCCGATCACGTAATAGGCGGGACCGAGCACGTTGTTTTTCAGCATCAGGGTCACGACCACGGGCGTCAGGCCGCCGAAAATCGCGTACGACAAGTTGTAGGAAAACGACAGTCCCGAGAAGCGCACCTGGGCCGGGAACGCTTGCACCAGCACGTAGGGCACGGCGCCGACGACGCCGACGAACAGGCCCGTCATGGCGTACAGGGGCAGCAGCAGGTCGGGGCGGCTGCCGACGGTGGTGTAGAAGATATATGTACTGATGGCCAGCAGCACGGAGCCGGTGAAGATCACGCGCTTGCCGCCCAGGCGGTCGGCCAGCATGCCGGCGATGATGCAGCCGAAGGCCAGGCACAGCGTGGCCACGGTATTGGCCACCAGGGTGGTGCGCGGCGCAATGTGGTGGATCTTTTGCAGCAGGGCAGGCGTCATCAAAATGACGACGACGATGCCGGCCGACAGCATCCAGGTCAGCAGCATCGACACGGCGACGGCGCCGCGGTGGCTGCGCAGCACGGATTTCAAGGGCATTTCCGTGGCCAGCGCCTTGCGCTGCTGCATTTCCGCAAACACGGGCGTTTCATGCAGCCAGCGGCGCAGATACATGGCGCCAAAGCCGAAGAGGCCGCCCAGCAGGAACGGATAGCGCCAGGCGCCATCGGTGATTTCTGCTGGTGTGTAGACGGTGTTGAGGCCCGTCGCGACGAGCGAACCCAACAAAATACCGACAGTCAGGCCGGCCGTCAGCACGCCGCAGGCAAAGCCCGTGAAACGGCTCGGCACGTGTTCGGACACAAACACCCAGGCGCCCGGCACTTCGCCGCCCACGGCAGCGCCCTGGAAGACGCGCATCAAGAGCAGCAGCAGCGGTGCCGCCAGGCCGATGGTGGCGTAGGTCGGCAGCAAGCCGATCAGCAGGGTCGGCACGGCCATCATCAGGATGGACAGCGTGAACATGCGCTTGCGGCCCAGCAAGTCGCCGAAGTGGGCCATGACGATGCCGCCCAGCGGACGCACCACGTAGCCGGCGGCGAAGATGCCGAAGGTTTGCAGCAAACGCAGCCACTCCGGCATTTCCGGCGGGAAGAACAGCTGGCCGATGGCGTTGGCAAAGAAGACGAAGATGATGAAATCGTAGAATTCCAGTGCGCCGCCGAGGGCGGCCAGCGACAGGGTTTTATAGTCTTGCTTGGTGAGGGGACGGCTTGCGGCGTTGATTGCGGCGGTGTTGGAAGTAGGCATGTGTCTCGTTCTTGTGTGTTATCGGAGATTGCCAGATCTAGCATACGCATTTCCGTCGCGTGAGTAAATGCGGCGCGTATGGGGAACAGCCTCAGCTGTGCTTAATACAACGCCGCTATCATCAGCGTTGACTTCATTGGAAAGGACACACAATGCACATCATGATCGTGGGCGCCAGCCGGGGCCTGGGACGCGCGCTGGTGGACGGTTTGCTCGCTGACGGACATACCGTCATCGGCGTATCGCGCCAGCAACCCGCCGACTTGCCTGCCGGCCAGGGCACACAGCTGCAATGGATCGCGGCGGACCTGGCCGCACCGGCCGAGGCTGTCGAACGCATCGCGCATGTAGCGCCGGCCGTGCTGGACGCGGTGATCTACAACCTGGGCGTGTGGGAAGAAAAGGCCTTCAGCGATGACTACGCTTTCCTCGGCGATGCGGACGAGACCATCGTCGACATGGTCAATACCAACATCACGGCGACGATATTGCTGCTCAAGCGCCTGGTGCCGCGCTTGCTGGCCAGCAGCAAGCCGCAGCTGATACTCACGGGGTCCACGTCCGGCCTGCGCCAGAGCGGCCGCCCGGAAGTGACGTTCAGCGCCTCGAAATTTGCCCTGAACGGCATCGCCGACGCCTTGCGCGAAGGTTTCCGCGCGCAGGGACTGGCCGTGACGGCGTTGCAGCTGGGCTATCTGAATACCTATGATGGCTTGTCCGTGCCGCTGGCGGACGCCGCAGCACGGGGCGAGGGCGAGCTGATCCCCGTGCATGACGTCGTTGCCGTCGTGCGCATGCTGCTGAGCCTGTCGAATGCCTCGTTCGTGCGCGAACTGGTGATGCCGGCGCTGCGCGACGAGCGTTTTTAGGCTTTTCGCCGGAAATAGCGCCCCGGCTTGCCGCAGGTTGGCGGGCGTGACGAGCTGGGGTAGCGCTTGCTGCGTCAGCCGACGCACGGCTTCCTGCGCCAGGGTGCAGCCAAGGTATGCATGTCGGGTGCCAAACGCACATCGAGCAGGTGTTGCGCATCGAAACCCAGCGCCTGGGCGCGTTCTTCGCCTTTAATTAACAGCGTCGTCAGGGAGCGCAGCATCTGTGCAAAGCAGGGAATGGTAACGGCGTAGACCGACATGGATTTCCTCAAGTAAAGGGTCGAGAGCGATGCCGGCAGTATGCCCGGCCCAGCCGTGTTTCAGCGTGCCGCTTGAACATGCTACAGTCCGCCTTTGCCGCCGGCGTGGAGCGGCTTTGCCTGGATCAAGATTGATGCCCACCTGGATTTCCCCGCCGCAACTCGTTGCCCTGGCCGCCTTCTATGCGCAGGCGCAAGCCCATCCTGAAGCAATCAGTGACGCTGCCTTCCTGGACAAGGTGAAAAACGCCCACTGGCCCACCAATTGCTGGAGCTACGTGGAAGCATCGTTCGCCATCATCGCGCCCGCTTGCCTGCTGCGTCCGCATCTGACCGCCGAGCTGATCGCCATGCCTATCGACGCCATGATCGCGGGTGGCCTGGACGATGCTGCGCAGATCATCGCCATCGGCCTGGCCTGCGCCACGCGCGACGCGCCATATGTGGCGCCGAGCGAGGAGGGCAAGCGCTGGCTGACGCAGGTGTGGCCGGGGCTGGGGGAGGTGGTCGAGGCCGTGTTTCAGGCCAGGCTGCAGGAGGCGCTGGCCGATGATGAGGACTAAGTAAGCCCGCGCTTGACCTGCACAGCCGGTTTACGTTAGGGTATACGTAACTACTTACATATATCCCGATCTCATGTCCTCCAACCTGCAAACCTACGGCTCCCTGATGCTGGCCAGCCGCCTGCGCCGTCTTTCCGATCAACTGTATGCCGGTGTCGATACCAGTTATCTGGCGGCCGGCGTCGAACTGACGTCGCGCTGTTTCCCCTTGTTATTGCTGCTGCGCGACAACGGCCCCACGGCGATCACGGCCCTGGCCGCGCAGATCGGCCAGACGCATCCGGTGGTGGTGCAACTGGGGCGCAAGCTGCTCGACGCCGGTATGGTGGCGGAGCTGCCGGACGCCAAGGATGAGCGGCGCCGCCTGCTGGCGCTGTCCGACGCCGGGCACGCTTTGCTGCGCACCATGGCGCCGCTGTGGGATGACGTGCGTGCGGCCGTCGATACGGTCTTTGAGCAAGGCACGCCGCAACTGATGGCCAGCCTGGACCGCGCGGAAGCGCGTTTGCAGGCGCAAGGCTTTGGCGAGACGATCGCCGCCTGCCGGCGCCAGCGCGAGCGGGCCGCCGTGGAGATCATCGATTATGCCGCCCAATATGCACCCGACTTCAAGCGCCTGAATATCGCATGGCTGGAGCGCTATTTCTATGTCGAGGCGCTGGACGACAAGGTGCTGTCCGATCCGCAACGCTCGATCCTCGATGACGGCGGACAGATTTTCCTGGCGCGCCTGGACGGCAAGATCGTTGGCACTTGCGCGCTGATCCGCGCCGGCGACGCCAGCATCGAATTGTCGAAGATGGCCGTCACGCCCGAATGCCAGGGCCTGGGCATCGCGCGCCGGCTGATCGAACGGGCCTTCGACGCCTTCGAGGCCAGCGGCGCGCAACTGTTGTTCCTGGAGTCGAACAGCAAGCTGGCGCCCGCCATCCGCCTGTACGAAAGCAGCGGTTTTAGCCACGTGGCGCGGCCCGCCGGCGACGCCCATTACCAGCGCGCCGACGTCTACATGGAGTGGCAGGGCCGGTAGCGAACTTGATGCCGCCACGCGGCGCTCCCCATCGGCCGTCTCCCGCGTTACAATACGCGCACCCATAACGGAACTCAGGTTCCACTATTCGAGACGCCCACGCCGCATGCCTTCTTTTCCGATGCCCTTCCCGCAGATGATCGTTCCACCGGAACCCACCCAGGCGCGCAGCAAGCAGGCGTTCGAGCGCCTGCTGCTGGTGGGCGAACAGTTGCTGGCGGAAAACCGTTTCGATGAAATCGGCGTGGCCGACCTGGCCAGGCTGGCGGAAACCTCGGTCGGCACCTTTTACCGTTTGTTGGGCGACAAGGACACCCTGAGCCGCTTGCTGCTGCAGCGCTTTTTTTCCGATATGGTGGAAAAGGTCGAGACCCTGACGGAGTTGCGCCAGTGGGAAGGGCGCAGCCTGGAAGACTTCATCCGCGCCATGGTGGCCATGTTCGTGGCCGTGAATGGCGGGCGCAGCGGCGTCTTGCGGGCCTTGATCACGCGCGCGTCGCAGGATGCGCAATTTCGCGACCGGGTGCACCAGATCAATCATTTGATCTCGCAACGCACGGTCGCCGTACTGGCCAGCAAGTCGGCCAGCATCCGCCACCCGAACCCCACGCAGGCGATGATGGTGGTGCCGCCCGTGCTGCTGGGCATCCTGAACCAGCACACCTTGACGGGTTCGCTGTCCTTTTTATCGGGCGCGGCACTGGAAGATGAACTGGTGCGTGTTGCTTTAAATTACCTGACTTGAACTATTTAGCGATTTAACTTGAAATCGGAATTCGGATTCCGTATTATGTTTTCCAACAGCAGGAAAACATATTCCTGCACCTGAACACAAAGCATGTTCAACAGCAAGGAGACAGAATGCGGCGTCACACGACATCCGATGTTCCATTGCATTACCTCAACCTGGGCAAGGGACAGGGCGAGCCCGTGTTTTTGTTGCACGGCCTCGGTTCCTGCGCCGAAGACTGGCGCCCGCAAATCGACGCCCTCGGCAGCAGCTATCGCCTGATCGTGCCCGACCTGCGCGGCCATGGCCGCAGTCCCGCGCCCAACGGCGACTGGCAGATCGGCGACTTCGCCAACGACCTCTTCAACTTGATGGATCAGCTCGACGTGCCGCGAGCGCACATCGTCGGCTTTTCCCTGGGCGGCATGGTGGGCCTGGAAATGGCCAACCGCGCCCCCGGCCGGGTGGCCAGTTTGTGCCTGATCAACTCGCAGCCGTTCCAGGGCCGCAAGCCGGCCGCGCTGCTGTTTGCCTACTGGCTGCGCCGTACCGTGATTGCCACCTTCGGCCTGAAAGCCATGGGCAAGATCATCGGCAAGAAGCTGTTTCCCGATCCGGCACAGCAAGCGCTCGTGGAGCGCTTCGCCGCACAGATGGCGGGCATGGACAAGCGCGCCTACCTGGCCGCGCTGGACGCCATTTTCCACTGGAATATCGACATTCACTTCCAGGCCCTGGCCATGCCCGTCTTCATCATGGCGGCCGACCAGGATTACACGCCCGTCGCCAGCAAGCGGGCCTTTGCCGCACAGTTTCAGCAGTGCGAGATCGAGATTATCGCGAACTCGCGCCACGCCACGCCCCTGGACCAGGCGCAGCGTGTGAATACCTTGTTGCAGTCCTTCCTCGCCACACATTCAAAATAAACAGGCCACTCGCCGCACGGGACGAGGGCCGGGAAACAGTCATCGCAGGGCAGGTGCTCGCATTGCGCGCGCCGGTACCGTTACGTCTTGCGATCCTGGCATCCGGCCGTTTTCCCTGGTGGTAAGCAAGCCTGACATTGGAGACGCTATGAAACTTGCTTTGAAATTGATGCCCGCCGCCCTCGCCGTTGCCGGTGCCTTTGCCACCCAGGCCCAGGCGCAGGAAGCCACTCCCGCTGCTGCCAGCACGGCCCAGGAAGCCAGCGACGCGAAAGAACGCATGGAAACCGTGACGGTCTCTGCCCGCCGCCGCGAAGAGCGGCTGCAGGACGTGCCGCTGGCCGTCACGGCGTTTTCCGCCAAGGCCCTGGAACGGGCGAATATCCAGAACCTGGCCGACTTGCAGGAGCGCGTGCCGAACCTGACCGTGTACGCTTCGCGCGGCACGAATACCACCCTGACGGCCTTCATTCGCGGCGTGGGCCAGGCTGACCCCGTCTGGGGCGTGGACCCCGGTGTGGGCATTTATTTTGACGACGTCTACATGGCCAGGCCGCAAGGCGCGCTGCTCGACGTGTTCGACGTTCAGCGCATCGAAGTGCTGCGCGGCCCGCAAGGCACCCTGTACGGCAAGAACACCATCGGCGGCGCCATCAAGTATATTTCGCGCCCCTTGGCGAAGGAAAACGGCGCCTCGGCGGAAGTGGGTATCGGCAACTACAACCAGCGCAACTTCAAGGCCGCCTTCAACCTGGCCAACGAGAGCGGCACCTGGCGCGCGCGCCTGGCCGCCGCCAAGCTGGACCGCGATGGTTTCGGCCGCAACACCTTCAATGGCGAACAGGTCAGCGACCAGGACAGCACTGCCGCGCGCCTGTCCGTCGGCTATTTTCCGCAAGATATTCCGCTTATCATCGTGCTGAGCCTGGACGCCACGGACGACAAATCGGGCGTGCGCGGCTTCCAGCGCATGGGCGTGAGCGCCTTCGACCCGCTCAAGCGGCCCGCCAGCACGGATGCGTACGACATCCAGAGCGGCATGCCGGGCAACAACTTCACGCATAACCGGGGCGGCTCGCTGGTGGCCAACTACACGCTGTCGAACGAGTGGTCCGTGAAAGTGATCGGCGCCAAGCGGCGCAGCACGTCCGAGCAAACCATCGACTTCGACGGTTTGCCGCAACCGATTGCCGACGTGTTCGGCGACTCGCGCGACGAACAGAAAAGCCTGGAATTGCAGGCCTCGTACAGCGGCGACTATGGCGCCGGCGTGATCGGCCTGTACCGCTTCGAAGGCACGGCCGGCGGCGGCATCTACAACAACTTCCTGGGGCGCCAGTTCACGGCCGCCGTCAGCACGGTGGAGACGGACAGCACGGCGCTGTACACGGACTGGACCTGGCCGCTGGGCAAGGTGTGGAGCATCAATGCGGGCTTGCGCCACACGCGCGAGGAAAAGCGCGCCATCGTGCTCAACCGCGCCTTTGCCGACGTGGGCTTTACGCGGCCCATCCAGACGGCGGCCGACTTCGACAAGTCCTTGTCGGTCAGCAATACCTCGCCGAAAATCTCCGTGCGCTACGAAGCGTCGAAGACGACGAATTTCTACAGCAACCTGTCGCGCGGTTTTAAATCGGGCGGCTACAACGTGCGCGCCAACAATCTGGTGGTGCCAGACTCGGCGCGGCCGTACAAGGATGAAAAACTCGACGCGCTGGAAGTGGGCATGAAGTACGCGGCGCCCGACGACACGTTTGACGCCAACGTGGCCCTGTTCACCAACCGCTACAAGGATATCCAGTTGTCCGTGTTTACCAGCTATGTGCAGCCGGGCGGCGTGCCGGGCTTCTATGGAGATTTTACGAATGCGGGCAAGGCGACGGTGAAAGGCGCGGAATTCGAATTCTCGTGGCGGCCGAACCGCCAGTGGGAAGTCAACGGCTTCCTTGCGCTGCTGAACGCCAGCTATGACGAGTTCATGAGCGGCGGCAAGAATATCGCGGATACGCAAAAGTTCAGCAATACGCCAGCCCGGCAAGTGGGTTTGAATGTGACGCGCACGGACCGCGACGTCTTCGGTGGCGCCTTGCGCAGCATGGTCGGCTACGGCTACCGCAGCAAGGTCTACCCGACCACGGACCTGAGTCCAGCCCTGGCGCAAGGCGGCTACAGCATCTGGACGGCCGGCGTCGTGTGGGAAGCGCCGAAGAACTGGACCTTCAGCCTGCACGGCAGCAACCTGGGCAACAAGCGCTACCGCACGGATGGCTACAACATTCCCGCCGTCTTCATCCTGGACGGTTTCTATGGCCCGCCGCGCCAGATCATCGCCAAGGCTGGCTATAAATTTTAAAGTTCTTCACTGCCGGGGCCGGACCCGTTGGGTCGGGCCTCGCCGGTCAGAAGTGCCGGCTTGACGGCGTCAAGCCGGTTCGTTGTCACTGTTTTTGTCCTTAATGAATCAGGAGACTGGCATGGCACATCTGCATCAGCAACTGCGTCACTTCTTATCCGCAATCATCGCCGCCTGCGGCTTGCTGGCTGCACTGCCGGCCTTTGCTGGCCAGTGGGATTTCGGCCTGTACGCGAGCCTGTGGGGCTCGCGCGAATACCAGGTCTGGCTACCGAGCAATTACAATCCGAACACGCCGCTGCCCGTGGTACTGATGCTGCACGGCTGCGGTTCCGAGCCCAACAGTATGGCCGCCGTCAGCCGCTACAACCAGCTGGCCGACAGCGAAAACTTCATCGTCGTCTATCCGCGCCAGAACGCCACGGCCAACCCCATGCGCTGCTGGAATTTCATGTTGCCGCTGAACCAGGAGCGGGGCACGGGCGAGCCAGCCGTGCTGATGGGCATCTTGAACAAGGTCAAGAGCAAGTATGCGGTGCAGGACAGCCGCGTGTATGTGACGGGCATCTCGGCGGGCGGCGCCATGGCCTCCATCATGGCCGCCTGTTATTCCGATGTGTTCGCCGCCGTGATGGTGCATTCGGGCGGCATGTACAAGGGCGCCATCGGCATGCTCACGGCCGCCGATTCGCTGTTCAACGGCAGCGCGTTCGACCCGAAAGTGCGCGGCAAGGATGCCTGGCGCTGCTCCGGTTCGCCGCGCCGCCTGATGCCGACGATGGTGTTCCACGGCACGGCCGACATCGTCGTCAACCCCGTCAACGGCGAGCAAACCATCGAGCAATTCCTGCAGACCAGCGATGTTGGCGACGATGGCCTCGACAATGACAGCGTGCGCTACCGTGCCGACAGCATCGTGCGCCAGACGGTGCAGTACGGCCGCAGTTACAGCATCGACACGTATCTGCACAACGGCGCCGTCATCGCGCAAAAGTACACGGTCGAGGGCATGAACCACGCGTGGAGCGGCGGTCCTCCCGGCTGGCCCTTCAGCGATGAGCTGGGCCCGGACGCCACCGTGATCAGCTGGAACTTCTTCAAGCATTACCAGCGCTGATGCGTTGATGAATGTGCAGCCTATGCAATGGGGGCGCAGCGATTGCGCCCCGTCGTGCTGGCCAGGCGGCAAAGGCTGACGGAAGTGATGGGAACCTTGGCAGGTTCTTACTAAATATCAAGTATTTCCCTGCCATCCCGTGGCATTGTCGGTTCTCCAGCTTGATGTAGGAACGAGGAGAATGCCATGGACGGTGACGAGTTGATATCGGGTACCCAGCGTCCCTTGCGCTTGCGCCTGGGTATCTCGCCCAAGGTGCCTGCCGGTGTGTTGATACCGCAGCGCATCGCCGGCAGTGAGGCCATCTGCGGCGGCATCGAATACCGCGTGCTGTGCGTCTCGACGCATGCCGACTTGCCGCTCAGTAGTTTGATTGCCTTGCCCGCCGCACTCGATATCGTCACTGACCAGGGCCAGCTGCGCAGTATCTGCGGCCTCGTTACGCAAGCGAGCGCCGGTGACAGCGATGGCGCGCTGGCCAGCTACCAGCTGGTGCTGACGGACGCCTTCGCCATCATGGAAAAACGCTGCAATACGCGCGTCTTCCGGCGCCTCACGGATATCGAAATCGTCAAGACCCTGCTCGATGAGTGGATACGCAGCAATACGGTAATGGCGCATGCCTTTCAGTATGCGTTTGCCGATTTCTTCGAGGCGCAGACGTATCCGCAGCGCGAGTTTGTCATGCAACACAATGAATCCGATGCGGCCTTCGTACGGCGCCTGCTCAAGCGCAGCGGCGTCGCCTGGTTTTTTCGTGCCGAGGGCAATACGAATGCACATGCCGAGCCGGCGCATACCCTGGTGCTGTTCAACCACGCCGATGGCTTGCGGAAAAACATGGCGGACACCGTGCGCTATCACGCGGACCGGGCAACTGAAGAGCGCGACACCCTGACGTCGTGGAACGAAGTGCGCAAGCTGCAGGCGGGCAAGGTGACGCGCCATAGCTGGAACGAGGAACATCCGCGCGCGCGGCCGTTCATGACCGCCGATGCGTTGGGGCAGGGGTCACAAGGCATGCATGGCAATGCCATTGCCGCCACCCTTGATGATTATCGCGTGCTGCCGCCGCGCGCGGGCATGGATCATGATGCCTTGTGTCAGCTGGGCATGCTGGCCATGCAGCAGCACGCTTACGAGAGCCATTGCTTTCATGCCGAAGGCAGCGTACGCGACCTGTGTCCGGGTGAATATTTTACGCTGGCCGAGCATCCGGACATTGACGCCTTGCCAGCGGCTGCGCGCGATTTTGTCGTCACGTCGCTGCACGTGGCAGCGCAAAATAATTTACCCAGGGAGCTGGCCGCCCGGGTGGCACGCCTGTTTGCGCGCAACCGCTGGCTGGCCGATGAGGCATCGCTGCCGCAGCGCGAACTGGCGGCTGCCGTGGACGGTGGCCCCTTGCGCATGCATATTGAACTGACGGCAGTGCGGCGCGGCGTGGCCATCGTGCCGGCCTACGACACGCGTATCGACCTGCCGCCAGTCACCATGCAAAGCGCCATGGTGGTGGGGCCGGCGAATGGGGAAGTCCATTGCGATGCGATGGGGCGGGTCAAGGTGCGCTTTCCCGCCACGCGCAAGCTGGACCATGAGCATGCAGGCGGCACCGGCGCCTCCGACTCGGATGCCGATTCGGCCTGGGTGCGTGTCGCGTCGAGCTGGGCGGGAAACGGACCTGGCAGCATGCAGCAATGCGGCTACCTGGGCTTGCCCCGCATCGGCAGCGAAGTCTTGCTGGCTTTCCTGGGCGGCGATCCGGATCGGCCTGTCATCGTGGGACAGTTGTACAACCATAATGCGCAGCCGGTTGCCTTGAGCAAGGCGGGTGACCTGCCGGGTAACCGCTATTTGTCCGGCATCAAGAGCCGCGAGATCAAGGGCACGCGAGGCAATCAGCTGCGCTTTGACGATGTGCATGGGCAAATCAACGCCCAGATTGCCAGCGATCATGGTTCCACGCAGCTCAACCTGGGATGGCTGACGCAGGACCGGCGCAATGGCCAAGGCGAAGCACGCGGCGAGGGCGCCGAGCTGCGCACCGACGAGCAACTGGCCATGCGCGCGGGCAAGGGCATGCTGATTTCGGCCTGGAAGCGGCTGAATGGCGATGGTGGCCACATGGCGCGCAGCGAATATCTGGGCCTGATGGAAAACTGTCTGGAATTGTTTCGCTCGCTGGGCAGCTATGCTGCCACGCATCAGGCGCTGGAGAACGCGGACGAAGCGCAGCAGGAGTTGCAGCAAAGCTTGAAAAGCTGGGAAGGCGGCAGCAATACGCAGCCCCGTGCCGAACTGGGTGGTGCGGCGGCGATTGCCATCACGGCGCCCGCCGGCATCAGCTTTGCCAGTTCGAAGGCCATTGTCAGCTATGCCGTCAGCAATATCGATACGGTGGCGCAGCAGCACCTGCAAGCGGTGGCAGGCCAGCGCTACAGCGTGAACGCCGGCAAGGGCATCTCGCTGTTTGCTCATGCGGATGGCATCCGCGCCATCGCCCACCATGGCAAGTTCTTGCTGCAAAGCCAGCATGACGACATGGAACTCAATGCCGGGAAAAACCTGAAGCTCACTGCCAGCGAAGGCAAGCTGACGGGCATGGCCGATGAAATCGTGTTGATTTCCAAGCATGGCGCTTTCATCCGCATCGCCGACGGCATCACCTTCGGCAGCAAGTCGCCGCTGAACTTCAATGCGCCCAATTTCGTCTTCAACGACCCGCAAAGCATGGAGGTGCAATTGCCAAACTTTGCCGAGGGCAAGGCCGATCAGCAATTCATTTTTCAGTATGAGGGCGACGACAGCGCCGTCGATGGCGTGCCGCCAGCGCCGCAATTGGCGCCGCAGGCGCACTTTGCCGTGAAGCTGGGCGATGGCTCGTCGGCCGATGGCCGCAGCGATGGAGGCGGCAAGACGGAGGTGCTGGAGCGTGCAGCGATGCACCTGGCCGCCATCGAAGTGTTCAACAACAAGGATTGATGACGCCAGGAGAGTGCGATGGGCAGCTATCCGAAAGTGCCGTACGTGGTGGGCGAAGACGTGACGCTCCTGCATTGCGAACGCAGCGTGTGCAAGAAGGTGAAAATACGCCGCAACCTGCCGGGCAATATCATCGTCATTCATGGCGTCAACGATGTGGGTGTCAGCTACAAGGCGGTGGAGCACGGCTTGTGCACTGGCCTGGAAGCCAGGCTGGGGCGGCCATTTACGCCGGCCACTTACCGCATGCCCGGGGCGGCGGACAAGGACAAGCTGGAAGATGATCCCGACGCCGTCTTTTTCAAGCGCACGATAGCCAAGGATACCAACAGTCCGGTGATTCCATTTTACTGGGGCTACCGTGAGGTGAAGGACAAAATCGACATCGTCAATGGGCAGTTCGTTGATCGCTATGGCAACCGGCTGGACAAGGATCTGTCCAAGGAAGGCGGGCCGTTCGGCAACGCTACCAGCAGCTTGCCCGACATGTGGCGCAGGGGTATTTATGCGCCTGCGGACCCCATGGGCGATGCCTTGCGTCCGCTGAAAACGGCGCCCGGGCGCATGTATATGGTGCTGGCGGCGCAGCGGCTGGCAGCATTGATTTCCATGATCCGCGATTACGACGCGGATGATACCGTCAGCATCGTTGCGCACAGCCAGGGTTGCCTGCTGTCGCTGTTGGCGCAAGCCATGCTGATGGAGAAAGGGTTGGCGCCGGCCGATAATTTGATACTCACGCATCCGCCATATAGCCTGGTGGAAAATATTCCCTTTCTGCTGAGGAAGGCAAGCGGATTCGATGGTGGCGAGGATGCGGCGATGCGGGCGCACTATCATCTACTCGACGGTGTTCAGACGCTGGCCGCGCGCCTGCAGACGCTTGTCAATATTGTTGCTGGGGTAGCGAAAGGGAATGGACAACCCTGCGTTCCGTTATTTACTGAGTTGAATGGTGATCAGCATCGCGGTATGGTCGGCGGCAGTTGGAGCAATGCAGCGGATCGAGATAACCGCAGGAAAGTATATCTGTATTTTTGTCCCGAAGACATGACTGTAGCGCTCGATAACATTCAGGGAATTGGCTGGGATGGCGTACCCGATTTTGTAACAGGAACCGAGGTGAAGTCCGAAGAGGAAATTTATGCCTATGGAGGAAGAAATTACTCCACTGGTCGCTTTCATAATCGGGGTACCGAACAAGTACGAAAAGCACTCTCCGAATTGGGAACCAGGTTTTATCAACGGGTGTTCAGTAACAAGATACGTCTCGATCCAGGCACTGGAAAGAAGGCAGTGTCTCTTGTCGGCATGCCACCACCCCATGATTACCCACTGTGCCTGGAAAAAGAAGACGAACATGCACATGTGGAGGCATCTGTACGCGGCAACCGGGGTACGCACAAGGCAGTCGCATGGCCCATCAATACCAAGCTGAAACCTGTCGAGCAGCGAAACGGTATACGCACAATTACTGGTGAAGCATTGCGCAAGCCTGTTCCTGCAGACCTGCGCGGCACCTCGCAAATTGACCCGGCAGACATACCCCGCGATTCAATAATGCACGGTAGAGCGAAGAAGGATGAGGGGCCGACGGAAGCGGTGGATCCTAATGACGCGGCAACGGCAATTGCCAGCGGTCGCGGCCTGATCAGTAAATCGGAAGAACGTCCGGATCCTTCTGGTTATCGCAAGTTTCCAGAGCGTGTTGAGGCCTTACGCGAAACCGAATTGCAAAAGATGACGGTGGCCTATAACAAGGAACAGAAGCTGGATGACAAAGGCCCGTTGGCACAACGCAAGGTGATTTCTGCGACGAGGGACAAGAAAGGCAATGTATGGGCAAATATCCAGGAAAGCCCTAACGAAGCACGTCTGCGTTGGCAACACGAGGTCAGTGCCAAGTCCTTTCACAGTTCGATTATTGGCAACGTGAAGAATCATAGCCAGGTGACGGCGTATGACGTTGCCATAGGTAGTGGCAAGGCCAGCTCTGATCCGCAGTTCTACGAGTACTTATGTGCTGTGGCGGATTGGCGAGTGAAGGACTTGAAGACTAATGATAAAGGGCGTAAAGGAATGCTGATAAAGGAAAAATTCTTATCTGATTTTGCAGCATATTTATCCGTAGAACCTGCATGGAGAAGTGCTGCGATCAATGGCGGCATAGACTATTACAACACTGGAATTCTGCCCGCAGGACTTCCATTGTTATCGGGTGCTTTATGGAAGATCGTTGTGTCACAAACAAAAGACATGAAGGTAGTGACTGAAAAATAATTGGATGGTCTAGGACTCGTCGAAAAAACTTGTTTGGACCGATGATCTTTTCTCCTGAATAGTAGACCAAAAAGGTGAAAGCTATGATGACGCTTCGTTGGTTGGGAATATCAATAGTTATTGTAATATTATTTTTTGGCTTGTTATGGCTAGGTGCTTTGTCGAAGAGCCAGGCGCGTGAAATTGCATTACAGGTTCAGGAAAAACAGCCAAAGAAACCGGTGGAGCCACGGCAAGAGTATGTGCTGGAAGTGATCGCATTGGGTGTGACGCTGGACAAATATCGGCAGGGTAAATTGTGGGGAGCCTTGCAAAAAGGAAGTCCTTATACGAGCATCCGCGAACAAGATCCCAAGAAGTATCCCTGGACGGGTGATGACAAGGATGGCGACGGTGGTAGCAGAGCCTACGATGCGCTGGAAAATGGCATCAATTTCACTCCGATGTATTGGAACCTGCCTTCGTTTTATGCTGGAACGCCCATTCTTGACCCGGCTGCACAACCGAGCTTGATAGAGCCGATGGCGGGACTTGTGGCTGGCGCTGGTACGGGGGGCATGCCCTTGCATCTATTTTCCGTGGCTTCATGGAAGCTGGATGAACATCCCGACCAATTGCTGATTGATGTGTTTGATTTTTTCGATAAGCATCCTGACGTACCTTACGTCGCCTTACACTCCGAGGATAGTGTTGGCACGCGAGATGGCAACCGGAAACCAGGTACTGCAAGAAAATTGGTAAACGGGTATTTCATTCCGGATATGCCTGATGCCACGGCGGTATTCATCCTGGCACGCCGCGAACGAATAGAACCGTTGCGCCCTTTTGTATGGGATGACCCGGAGAATAAGTTCGTCCAGGAAAAACTGCGTGGCATGTATTACGACGTCATGCAGTCGCTGCCTTCACGCGCGAAACAGCAGCGACCCGAAGCCTTCAGCGAGCGTCAACCCACTGTCGCCGAATGGCTCGCCGCTGCCGCCGCTTTTGCCCAGCGGCCCGATATCCGTGGCGTGGGATTGCATACGTTCGACAAGCTCAATCCCTGGGAAAATCGCCCCCCGCGTGACTGGAAGCCGACGCCGTGGTTTCCCATTCCGTGGAACCGGGAACAGATGGAAACATTTGACCGCCTGCCCTCGTTCGGTTTCGTGCATCGGCCCGTATTCGTCAAGTTCGCGGATGAGGAAGGCAAGCCCGTCACGCGGCGCGACGCGCGCCAGAAGATATTCAATGCAGGCTGGCAGCAGGCACTGCAGACCTTGCCGGAGGCGGAGCGCGGCAAGGGGCCGGCGCGCATCGTGGCCGGCACGGGAAATCAGCCGGAACAGTTGTTGATGTTGGAAAGCATGCTGCACGATTACGCGGCGCAGGGCGGGCCGGAAATCGACAGCGGCAAGAGCGCGCAGTTCATCAATACCGATCTTCGCCTGGGCAACACGGGTGCAGCCACCTGGTTCATGCAGATGGCCATCGGCGTGATGGGAAGCTATCGCGATGGTGGCGCCAGTGCTGCGATTAACTTGCGTGACGGTAATGAGGCCAGCATCATTTTTATTGCGCCGCCATCGGACGCAACCCGCAAGAAGCAGGATGCCGGCGGCAATATCTTCCGCAGCCGCGTCACGCCTGCCGTCGATCCGGCCAACTATGCGGCGCCATCGGTGGAAGCCATCCTGGAAAGCTCGGCGGGACAATAATTCGGGAGGCAGCATGCGCAAAGTCATCCGTTTGGGCGACGCCACGTCGCACGGCGGCAAGGTGCTCAGTTGTGCCGCCACGCATTTTACGGTCAAGGGGATTGCTGTCGCCTGCGTCGGGGACCTGTGCAGCTGCCCCATCAAGGGACATCAGGGTTGCAAGATTGCCAGCGGCTCGTCCCGGCATAACATCAACGGTATCGCCATCGCCTTTGAGGGCGACACCACCACCTGCGGCGCCAAGCTGCTCGCTGGCGGCGCCACCTTGCGCACCTCCTGACGCGGCGCGCTCCTGGTATTTCCTGGTAACTATATAATCTGCGCTTGGGCGATACCCGCCCCTGAACGTCGATTGAAGGAATGCCATGCCAGGATATTTCATGCGCTCTGTAGCGCTTTTTACCGTATCGGCCGTGTGCATCTCTGCCAGCGCCGCCGAGGTGGTGGCAGTGGATGCGCAGCAGCGCGCGTCCTTGCTGGAATTTTATGCGCAGCAATATCCGGGCGAGCCCGCTGCGCGCACCGTGTTCGAGAGCGTGCCCGTGGTAGGCGGCCGTGGCAGCGAAGTGGTGGGCAGCGTGGAAACGTCGCCATATCGTGGCCATGGCGCGCTGTGCCGCACGCAGCGCACCAAGTTCGTGCAGCACGGTGAGGGCAAGCAGGCGCGCTGGCAGGAGGCGGGCATGGAGTATTACGCTTGGCTCGACCGTGGCACTTGCCGCGCGGTGGCCGAACCCGTGCGCATGCTGCAACGCATCCCCGATGTGGAGCTGGAAGGCGTGTTGCTGTACCAGAAGCCGCTGCTGGAGCGGGCGCGATTATTGATGGCGGGTAACACGGCCTGCGCGCCGCTGCGCGCGCTGAAGTTTACGCTGGCGGCCGTCGACGTGGGCGCCGCCGCACCGCGCGCCGAAGAGCGCTATGCGCTGGTGTTCAAGAGCGACCGCGACAGCTACGCCCGCGTCTGGCTGCGCAAGAGCGGCGCCCAGTATGACGCCTGGAATGTGACTTGCCCGCCAGTGCTGTAAGCTGCGCCCCCTCGATTGATTTTTTTGACTGTTGCAACCATGAACGAAAATTCCACTTCCGCCCGCAGCTGGGGCACCATCGTCACGCATAGCGACGAGATGGCCATCATCTACCGCTATGTCGAGGCCTTCCATGACGACTGGGACCTGTCGTCGCAGCCGGACCGCATCATCATCGCCTGGCGTTATGAAGATGAAACGGGCATGCCCGCGCCGAATGAGCGCGAGCATATGGAAGAGCTGGAAGCGGCGCTGGCGCCCGTGGTGGAAGAGGGCGGCTTCGCCACGCTGGCGCTGGTGTCGACCGGTGAAAACTTGCGCGAATGGATTTATTACACGCAGTCGGGCGAAGAGTTTTTCAATCGCCTCAACACGGCGCTGGCGCCGCGTCCGAAATTCCCGATTGAAATCCGCAGCGCGGCCGACCCCGCCTGGTCGACTTACGCGGGCTTTATGGCTTCCCTGCCGAAGTAATTACGCCAATGCGGCCACCACGATGCGCGTGGCGGCCGTGATGATGTCCTGGTTCGTGTCCGCTTTTTTCTGTTCGCGCGTGTAGTACACGGCGATGACCAGCGGCGCGCCGCTGGGCGGGTAGGCCACGCCAATATCGTTGACGCTGCCATACGCGCCCGAGCCCGTTTTATCGGCCACTTGCCAGCCGGCCGGCACGCCGGCGCGGATGCGCTTGTCGCCCGTCGTGTTGCCGCGCATCCAGGCGTCCAGCTGCTGGCGCTGCGGGGCCGGCAAGCTATTTCCCAACAACAATTGCTGCAAGCTGTGCGCCATCGACGCAGGGCTGGCCGTGTCGCGCACGTCACCGGGAATGGCGCTATTGAGTTCCGTTTCCCAGCGTTCCAGCTGGAATACCGTATTGCCGATGCTGCGCGCAAACGCCGTCACGGCTTGCGGCCCGCCTAATAATGTCATCAAGAAATTGGCTGCGCTATTGTCGCTGTATTGCAAGGTGGCGGCGCACAGGTCGGCCACGCTCATGCCGTCGGCCAGATGCTTTTCCGTGATCGGTGAATACGTGACCAGTTCCTTTTTATCGTAACGCACGTGCTGGTCCAGCAAGCCCGGCTGGCTGACGCTGCGGGCCAGTACGGCGGCCGCCAGCATCGCCTTGAAGGTGCTGGCCAGGGGAAAGCGTTCGTCGGCGCGGTAGGCCACGCGCAGCTCGCTGCCCTGGCGCCAGGCGGCAACGCCGAGGCGTCCGCCAGCGGCTTGTTCCAGCGCGGCCAGTTGCGTATGGGCGGCGGCGAGGCTGGTGGCGGGCGCGGCAAACAGCAGCGGTGCCGGGCACAGCAGGGCGGCGCCACTGGCCAGCAGGAGGTGGCGGCGGATCTGGTTCGGGGATTCAGTCATGGTTTGTCGGTGTTTTCGGTGTGGAAAGGGTGGCCAGCAGTTCGCCGATGACGAGCAGGTTGGCCGGTTTGGTCAGATGGTGGTCGAAGCCGGCCGCGCTCGATTGGCTGCGGTCGTTTTCGGCGCCCCAGCCCGTCAATGCGACGAGCACGACGTTGGCGCCGGCCGGTATCCGGCGCAGCGCGCGCGCCACCTCGTAGCCGTTCATGCCGGGCAAGCCGATGTCGAGGAAGATAACGTCTGGCAAGAACTGCGGCGCCACGGCCAGCGCCTGCGCGCCATCGTGGGCCACTTGCGTGGCATGGCCCATCATGTCGAGCACGGCGGCCAGGGTATCGGCCGCATCGACGTTGTCGTCGACCACCAGCACGCGGAAGTGCGGGCCGCTGGCGTCGCTATCCGGCGCGGCCGGTACGGCGAGCGCTTTCGCTTCCTCCTGCAGCAGGGGCAGGCGCACGCTGAAGGTGCTGCCCAGGCCGGCGCCGGGACTGGCCGCCGTGGCGATTCCGCCATGCAGCTCGGCCAGGCGCCGCACCAGCGACAGGCCGATGCCCAGACCGCCCTGCGCGCGGCCCATGTTCTGTCCCACCTGGGTAAACATGTCGAAGACGGTGGCGATCGACTCGGCGGGGATGCCCACGCCGCTATCCCTGACCTCGATCAAGGCTTCGTTGCCATCGCGCAGGGCGCGCAAGCTGATATGGCCGCCGGCGGGCGTGTACTTGGCGGCATTGTTGAGCAAATTGCCCAGTACTTGCGCCAGCCGCGTGGGGTCGGCATCGAGCGGCAGCGGGTCTTCGGCGAGTTGCATCTGGAACTGGTGGCGGCCCGCCTCGATCAGCGGCATGCTCGTTTCCACCGCGCTGGCGATGATGGTTTTCAAGTCTGCCCGTTCCAGCTTGAGTTCGATCTGGCCCCGCGTGATGCGGGCCACGTCCAGCAAATCATTGACCAGGTGCACCATCTGATTGACTTGCCGCTCCATCACGTCGCGCACTCGTGCCACGGTGGCGGGTTTGTCGGCGGCCAGGTGCATGATCTGCAAGCCGTTGAGGATGGGCGCGAGCGGGTTGCGCAATTCGTGCGCCAGGGTGGCCAGGAATTCCGTCTTGCGCCGGTCCATCTCGGACAGGTTGTCGGCCAGCTGGCGCAATTGCTGCTCCGAGCGCTTGCGCTCGCTGATGTCGCTGAACAGCACCGTCAGCAGGCGGCTGCCGGGGCCGCCCAGGCGCGCGGCGAAAACTTCGAACCAGCGCTCCATGGCGACGGCTTCGTTTTCATAGCGCACGGGCTCGCCCGTCTTGACGACCTGCTCGTACAGGTCGAACCAGTGCTGGTCGTGCTCGGGCACGAAGCTGCGGATGGTTTTGCCGATGGCGTTGTCCAGTCCCGACTGCTTGACGAAGGCGGCGTTGCCTTCCAGGTAGCGGAAATCGATGGGGCGGCCTTGCTCGTCGTACAGCATTTCGATGACGCAAAAGCCCTGGTCCATCAGCTCGATCAGGGTGCGGTAGCGTTCCTCGCTGCGGCGCAGCGCATCTTCCACCTGTTTCTGGCGCGTGACGTCGAGCAGGACGCCGGGAAAATGCAAGGGCGTGCCATCGGGTGCGTATTCCGCGCGGCCCCGCGCGATGACCGAGCGGTACTGGCCATCGCCCGCAGTGACGCGGTAGCTGGCCTCGAACGGCGTGTGCGCGTGCACCGCCTGGCTTATCTGCGCGCTGACTTGCTCGCGCTCATCGGGATGGATGATGTCCAGGTAGCGCGCCAGCGGTGCCGCCGTGGCCGCTTCGGCATTGACGGGGAACAGGCGCGCCATATTGCTGTCGGCCGTGACCCGGTCGGCCACGATGTCCCAGTTCCAGGTGGCCACTTCACCGGCCTCCAGGGTCAGGCGCAGGGTTTCTTCGTTCTGCTTGCTGGTCGTCAAGTCGAGCGAGATGCCGGACAGGGCGATCACGTTGCCGGCGCCGTCGCTGGTGCAGGTGCCGCGCATGTGCGCCCAGTGCAGCGATCCATCGGGCCAGCGCACGCGGATGTCGATCTCGAAATCGCTGGCGCTGGCGATGGCGGCGTGCACCACCGTTTGCCAGTGCTGCAGTTCGCCGTCGAGCATGGCACCGGTCAGCTGTGCGTAGTCGATGTGGCTGGCAGGTGGCAGGCCCAGATTGGCCTTGAACGCGTCGGAGCCGGCCATGCTGCCGCTGCCCAGGTCGATTTCCCACGTGCCCATGCGCCCGCCCTGCATGGCCAGGCGCAGCCGCTGTTCCGTTTGCCGTTGCTGCGTCACGTCGCAATGTGAACCCAGCCATTCAACGATGCTGCCGTCGGGCGCCAGCACAGGCAGCATGCGCACGACCATATTGCAGTAGGTACCGCTGACGTGGCGCAGCCGGTATTCCGCTTCGAACACGCTCGTCAGATGTGACGGCATGACGTAAGGCAAGTTGCGGTCGTCCGGATGCAGGGCATTGAGCCAGCCGCGGCCCAGCAGTTCGGCTTCGGTCTGGCCCGTGAAGGCGCGCCAGGAAGGCTGGTCGGCATCGAACTGGCCGAAGGTTTTCGTGCTCCAGACAATGTCGCAATGGGCGCGCAGCAGTGAATGGGCGGCCTGGGCGGCGGCGATGGAGGACGGGACGGCGTTGCTGGGCTGGCTCGGTTCTGGCATGGAGGCGATCGACGATGGTGCAAGGGACCGCCTGCGCACTGGGATGGGGCGGCATGGCAGCTCAATTCTGGCGATATTACAACTATTTTTACCCTCAGGGTTGTCTTGCAGGACGCTAATTCTGCTTTCTGCAGGCCATGAGAAAAAGGCACGCCGTGCGGCAAATCATCGGGTGAAACAGCCAGGCACTGGCGCTGTTGTGGCTGAATAACCACTAGTCAGCCCTTTATGTTGATGAATGAATATTTTACATAACAATATTCTTGCAGCGCATAAGGCGCTTGAATTAAATTGGCGCCTTACTTAAAAGTTGGTGTTCATCAGACATCCCAGAGATGCGGCCGCCACCGCTGTCAGCTAGCACGACAGCCAGGGCAGAGCCAGTGACGCCAGGAGCGGAGAAACATCCGCTCGCGCTGCTGCACCATGATGGTGCAGGGAACGCCAGCGCCGTACATAAGCCGGAGACAGGTTGGAAGACAGATTTCGCAATTCTTTTTTAAACTTCTGGGAAACAACATGATCAAGATGTCCAAGATGCACCAGCGTTTGTGCGCCAAAAGCGCCGCCATGCTGGCACTGTCCGCTGCCTTGCCTATCGGCTCGGCGTATGCTGATGAAGTCGCTGCTGATACGACCCCTGCCGCCAGCCAGCTGGAAACCGTGACCGTGACGGCGCAGCGCCGCAAGGAAAATATCCGCGACGTGCCCGTCTCCGTATCGCTGCTGCGCGACGAGAAGCTCGACGTGCTGGTATCGGGCGGACAAGATATTCGCGTGCTGGCCGGCAAAGTGCCTAGCCTGAACGTGGAATCGTCGAACGGCCGCACCTTCCCCCGCTTCTACATCCGCGGCTACGGCAATACGGACTTCAATACGTTTGCATCGCAACCTGTTTCCCTGATCTACGACGATGTCGTGCAAGAAAATCCCATTTTGAAGGGTTTCCCGATTTTTGACGTGGCCGGCGTGGAAGTGTTGCGCGGACCGCAAGGTACCCTGTTCGGCCGCAACACGCCGGCCGGCGTGGTGAAATTCGAATCGGCCAAGCCCAAGCTGGAGAAGGTTGAAGGCTATTACAACGTCTCCGCCGCCACGCACAACACGACCAATTTCGATGGCGCCGTCAACGTGCCACTGAGCAAAGAATGGGCCATGCGTGTTTCGACCCTGCGCCAGCACCGCGACAATTATGTCGACAACACGTTTACGGGCAAGAAAGATGCGCTGGACGGCTACAACGAACACGCCGAACGCGTGCAACTGTTGTACGCACCGAACACCACCTTCAACGCCCTGTTCAATGTGCATCAGCGCACCACGACCGGCAGCGCGCGCCTGTTCTTCGCCAATGCAATCAAGCAGGGCACGAATGACCTGGTCGATGGTTTCGACCCGAAAAAATCGTACACCAATGGCCAGAACTTCCAGCGCCTGCGCACCAGCGGCGCCAGCGCCCGCCTGAGCTGGGATCTGGACAGCGTCAAGCTGTTCTCGATCACCGGCTATGAAAAGGTCAACAATTACCTGAGCCATGGCGACATCGACGGCGGCGTGCCTGGCGCCCCCAATTATTTGCCATTCCAGGTAGAGACGGCTGGCGGCATCAGCGGCGTCACCCAGTACAGCCAGGAATTCCGCGTCGAATCGAAAAACGCCGGTCCTTTGAACTGGCAGTCGGGCCTGTATTTCTTCGATGAAGATGCCAACGGTTTCACCGACAACTTCAACAGCGACACGGGTGCGCTGACCTCGCACGTGGCCAGCCATCAGAAAAACAAGGCCTGGGCCGCCTTCGGTTCCGTCAACTACGCCGTCAACGAAGATGTCATGTTGCGCGGCGGCTTGCGCTATACCAAGGACAAGAAGGATTTCAACACGGTCGAAGCGGACCGCGTGAAGCAAATCTCCCCCACCAGCGCCGATGTCAGCAAGGGCAAGGTCAACTGGGACTTGAGCGGCACCTATAAATACAATAAGGACGTGAACTTCTACGCCCGCATCGCCACCGGCTTCCGCGCGCCGAGTATCGCGCCAGCTGGCGACAAGGTGCCCGTCACCATCGCTGATGCGGAAACCATCCTGTCCTACGAGGCCGGCATCAAGGCTGACTTGTTCAACCGCCGCGCCCGCGTCGCCTTCAGCATTTACGACTACGAGATCAAGAACCAGCAATTGACCGTGGTCGGCGGCAGCTCGAACGTCAACCGCCTGATCAATGCTGCCAAGACCAGCGGTCGCGGCGTTGAGCTGGACCTGGAAGGCTTCGTGACGCCTAGCCTGAAAATGTCCGTGGGTGGCAGCTACAACTTCACCCAGATCAATGACCCAGGCCTGGCCGTCAGCAAATGCGGTTTTGCTTCCTGCACCATTCTTGATCCGATCAATGCCGCCGGCAACGTCGTTATCAACGGCAATCCGCTGCCACAGGCGCCAAAATGGATCGTCACGGCCACCGGCCGCTATTCGATCCCGCTGGAAAACGGCGAACTGTTCCTGTTCACGGACTGGGCATACCGCAGCAAGATCAACTTCTTCCTGTACGAAGCGGCCGAATACACGGGCAAATCGTTGCTGGAAGGCGGCTTGCGCGTAGGCTACATCTGGGATGCCGGCAAGTATGAAGTGGCCGCTTTTGGCCGCAACATCACCGATACCCGCCGCATCACGGGCGCCATCGACTTCAACAACCGCACGGGCTTCATCAATGAGCCACGTCAGTTTGGTGTGCAGTTTAAAGGCAACTTCTAATTGCCTGATACCAGGCGCCGGCCCTTGCGGCCAGCGCCTGCTTCAACCCGCCCGGTTTGCGCCGCGGCGGGTAATGAGATGGTCACCCTCCACCCTATAAGTTACTAAACTTATAGGGTGTTTTCATTTCTGAAGGAGGCCATCATGGAAAACGTCATGCTCATCGGCATCGATCTCGGCAAACACAGCTTTCATGTCCACGGACAGGATCGTCAAGGTAAAACACTGCTGCGCAAGAAGTTCAGCCGCCCACAACTGATCGCGTTTCTCGCCACTTTTCATCCCTGTACCATCGTCATGGAGGCCTGTGCCGGAGCGCACTGCATCGCCCGGCAACTGGCCAGCTTTGGCCATGAGGCCAAGCTGATCTCGCCGCAGTTCGTGCGCCCCTTCGTCAAGAGCAATAAGAACGACTTCATCGATGCAGAAGCCATTTGTGAGGCGGCCAGCCGTCCTGCCATGCGTTTTGTCACGCCCAAGAACGAGGCCCAACAGACGCTTTCGGCGCTGCACCGCGTGCGCGAATCGCTGGTACGCGAGCGTGTCAAGGCGAGCAACCAAATCCACGGCTTTCTGCTGGAGTTCGGTATCAGCTTGCCCGTCGGCCACGCGGCGATCAAGCGCTTGCCTTCCGTGCTGGCAGAACAGCGCCTGCCAGCACGGCTGGTACAAGTGCTGGAGCGACTGCATGCCCATTTCAAGTACCTCGACCAGCAGATCGCCGAGATCGAGAAGGATCTGACCCGGCAAGTCACTGAAGATGATCTGGGCCAGCGGCTCATGACGGTACCGGGTATCGGACCGATCACCGCCAGCGTGCTGGCCGCCGAAGTCGGTGACGGCAAGCACTACCGCTGCGGGCGTGACTTCGCCGCCGCCGTCGGGCTGGTGCCACGCCAGTACAGTACCGGCGGTAAAAACAAGTTGCTGGGCATCAGCAAGCGCGGCGACAAGAATCTGCGGCGCCTGCTGGTGCAGTGCGCGCGGGCCTACATGCAGCGACTGGAGCGCCAACGCGGACAGCTGGCACAATGGGTCCGCTCTATGCTCACGCGTCGCCACTCGAATGTGGTGGCGTGCGCCCTGGCCAACAAACTGGCGCGCATGGCATGGGCCATCGCGGCCCACCATACCGAATTTGAAATAAAAGAGGCCCCCATGACAACATGAGGGCCTCCCAGACTCACCGTTTGACAGCACACCTACCTGGTTTTGCGACTGCTGATATTGGATGACGTGAACGGCACACCGGCCTGCCGGATACTCTGGCTAAAAAATCGGCTGTGAAAGCCGAGCGGGTTTTCAGGACCGACAGGCGCGACTCTCATCGTGGCGCGGAGATCCATCTCCAACCAGACGCCGGATAGATTTAAGCAAGCCTACTCACATCATACAAAATCAGCTTGCAAAAAGGAGGGTGACCATAGATTTTTTTATGTGCGCTCGGGAAGGCGCGCCAGCCGCTGCGCCCAGGCGGGAATGGCTTGCCGCCAGAAGTCTTCCACGTCGTCGGCGTACACGTCGAGACCGAGGAAGCGGGCGGCCGGCAGCAGCGCCGACGCCAGCAGTTCGCCGGCATGCGTGCCCGTATCGAAGGCGAGGGCGCCCGTCTGCTTCGACAGTTTCTCGCCGCTGGCATTGTTGACGACGGGCACGTGCAGAAAGCCCGGATGCGGCAAGCCCAGCGCATCCTGCAGATACAGCTGGCGCGGCGTCGAATCGAGCAAATCCGCCCCGCGCACCACCTGCGTGATGCCCTGCACGCCATCGTCAACCACCACGGCCAGCTGGTACGCCCAGTAACCATCGCCGCGCAGCACGATGAAGTCGCCCACCTCGCCGGCCAGATCCTGCCGCTGCGGACCATGCCAGCGGTCGGCAAAGCCATACACGGCTTGCGGCCCCTCTGGCACGCGCAACCGCAAGGCCCGCGCCGCCTTGCCCGGCGCCAGGCCGTGGCGGCAAGTGCCCGGATACACGGCGGCCCCGCCCTTGGGGACACCCGCGTGCAACACCGAATCGTGGATCTCCTTGCGCGAACAGCCGCACGCATACACGAGGCCAGCGTCCTGCAACCGCGTCAGCGCCGCCTGGTACAGCGGCAGCCTGCGGCTCTGCCACGTCGCCTCGCCATCCCACGTCATGCCGCAGCGCTGCAAGGTGGCCAGGATCGCCATATCGGCACCCTCGACATTGCGGTCATAGTCCAGGTCCTCGATGCGCAGCAGCCACGTGCCGCGATGCACCTTCGCATCGAGATAGCTGGCCATGGCGGCAACGAGCGAGCCCATGTGCAGGGGACCGGAGGGGGAGGGGGCGAAGCGGCCGATGTAGGGGGCGGTGGGAGAGTTCGGAGACGGCATGCTGTGAGTGTAGGCGGTGGTGACAGGCGTTTATTGCTCAGGATGGGGAGCTTTGGCAACAGCGGCAAGTATCGTGCAGGGCGATGGGCAAGTCAAATCCTGGGCTGTTCTCAGTATTATCTAATTGATAATCAGGTGTGTAACGTTATCTTCAACATATGAAATTTCTTCCTTGCAGTAATGCGCGTCATTCAACGCTCTGAAATGTAGATCCTTGTCGAATTCCTTCGTTTTGAACTTGTTACTCAGCAGTGCCACCACGCTCCCCTCATCTGGCCAGTCTGAAGAATGCAATGCTATCAATGAATTTCCCAAAGAAATCTCGTTGAGAAGACAGTTTTTTATTTTTTTGGGTAGCTTCTTCAATAAAATCAGCCAACGTATCTCACTTGCTTTTGGAAAAAAGGTATCACTGTTTTTTATGAATGCTATTATTCGTTGCTGCACTTCTATAGATTTATCTAGATTGATATACGATTCACGATGATCGTTCATTTTCAATCGGATGGGTGATTTTCTGGCTATTTTGTACTGCAATATTATGCATGATGAGGATATTTTTATGTCATGCTGTACGATAACGCTTCCCCACGAAAATTGAAATACTATTTCTGATAGTCCTTTCACTTGGCCGGGAATTCCCGACTTTCTTTGAATTTGTTTGACTAGCGATGATTCGCTCACGCCGTTGCCTACAGAATTATTTTCAAAGTAATGCATTATTATGTGATCTATTTCGAGGAAATTTTCTTTCACAATAATCAACTCGACAACGTAATCGCCTACCCATCCATTGATATCAAAAATATAAAGTCCAGTCCCTGTTGTTGTGGGTTTGGTATGGAATGTATTGATAATGCTATTTATGAAATCGTTTGCTGGAGTTTTTTTCGATAAGGCAATCTCTCCATTGACGAGCAGTAATCCATCAATGAAATCAAAAATATAGCTTGGGATTTCAAATTTTTTCATTCTGTGATGCGGAATTTTGAATGAGGCATCTCGTATGAATTATTGCAGTGATTCAGCACGGTTCGTAGAGGCAAATATTGTTCCCCATCGGATCTTCGACGTTCAGAAAATTTGCGTAGGGAGTCTCCACGTAACTGACGAAAAAAGCAGTTTTCTCCAGTCGCTCCTTGAGCGTGTCAATATTTTTCGTTGGTAAAGTGAGTAGATTTATCGTGCCACCTTTGCTACCTACGCGATGTGCTTGCTCAATGTTTGAAGGAGGCATGAATTCTATTGAGAATTTTTTGTTGGACTCGTGCGCCATTGTGAGGCGACGACTGGTACCTGAATCATACTGAATGATGCTATCCATCGTAATAAAAAAACCGAGATTATCAATGTAAAATTTTTTTGCTTCGTCAAAATTCAGGCAAAGTATTCCTATATTGATAGTGTCTAAAATGTGATTTTTTCTGGATATCACGGTTATCCTTGGAGGAGAGGATAAATAAAAAAATATTATTTTAAAATTGTATAAACCAGGATTTTATTGTGGATAAAAAATTGCAACAGGCTTCATGTTCTTCTTTGAAAATGCGAAGCCCTGTCTTTATTCCTCGTTCATAGTAAAAAACTTCCCAATGTCCATTTTGTTCTCTTATGCACAGACTCTCATCCTGAGTCGCATCGCCAATCGAGAAAGCATTTGATGGTATGTTTGAAATTGCCATCTCGTGTCCAATATCTGAAATATTCATCTATATCGTAATCTGAATTTAATATTGATTTTATTGATAGGCACAAAAAACTGATGTGGTTTGATTATGTGGATCGTGACAGGCGTCTATTTCCCCCCAAGGCCCTGCTTGCGGCAGAACGATGCCAAACTCATCCAGAAACCAGCGTCTCAATCTTCTTGTATATTTTCCTTCGGGTTTAGACTGAAAACCATCCATGCAATTTTCCGGACCAAAATCCCAGTATTTTATGGGTCCATCACCTTTCTCAAAAAAACAAATAACGATTATTCTCAATTTTTTTCGTTTGAAACTTGTTTTGTAGGCGATTACCTCTTCTTCATGCTTTACCCATGCTTCCCAGCCTTGATCCATCGAGTGTAGATTTTTTCTTTTCATTCCTCTACATAGAATGATCGATTCGTTTATAGAAAAATATCCATCTTCAAATATAACATCATGAATTATATTCATTGTCAATAATTTAAATTTTGTGAAATTTTATCAGTTTCTTATTTTCATCAATCAGGCTTACCCTATAGTTTTCTGATTGAGCATAAAAATAAGCGGAGAATAAACTCGGATTTAGAAAAATGCAAAAAACATATTTCCAACTCTTTTCCTCTGAATTTTCATTGATCAGTAGATTGATTATTTCTGGCGTGATTAGTTTGGCATTCCAAGCCTTGGATAGCTTAATGTGGATATCAGTTCCATTTCTAATTTCAAACGTCATGCTTGACAAAAATTCCTTATGTGGATAAATAAGAAATTTCATTTTTGTCCTTTGATTTATTACGTATGAAAATAGTGCATATTCCAGGATAATCCAATTGATGTCATCGCTGATTGAAGAGATGCTGAAGCTGAAATGTTGCCCCATGAAAAATTAAATGCGGAGAACGTTTTTTTTATCTCATCAGGACCTTTTCCCAAGACTTTAGCAAGTAATTTGGCTAACCTGTTTTTATCGGCTATTAATTGGTTTTCTGTCGTGTCATAACCATATTTTTTTGTATTTCCTCCATCCCACGATAGCCAAACGCTTTTCATGCAATAATTCTCAAAAGTAAAATTTATGCCAAGCTCAAATTCATTTAAGCTTCCGCACGTTGATAGATTGTGCACATAAGTATTTGTTTTTTTGTCTTCTATTTCAATGTCATTTTCTTTTGCAGTTTTAATAAACTCAGATTCGTTAAGTGGTGCCATCATAATGTCGTCCAATAAGAGGTAACCATTTTTTGTATCAAAGGATATTTTTTTCATTTTTTTTGAAACCTTGCCGGATGACTTGGTACGGAGCGGTAATACGATAATCTCCAACCGGACACTATGCCTTGACCGTTAACGGATGAGATTTTCGCATATCCACTCTAGAGTTTTCGCATAGGAAATATTTCCTTTTTTTCGTTCCAAGGCCGCTTCATGAAGAAAAGAGTTCTGTAGTTCCGGAGTTCTCTTTTGCGCGATCCACATGCAAATAGAATCAGCGATAGCATGATCTATATTTTTCTCATCAAGTATTTTTGCCATCATGTGCAAACCTTTTAAAACATGATTTTTCCACATGTGGAATTCGGCCACAATCATGCGCAGTCTCAGGGATTTGCTTTTTTCGAAGCTATCAAGAATTTCCTCTTGTTCATAGCTTGGTGAGTTGTGTAGGTGGTAACTAAATACAGGTTCAATATGGCTATTGAAAACATCGTCGTCGTCGGCAGATACATTGATGGCGATGATATTTTGTGCAATTTTTAACATGGTTGCGTTTGCAGGACTTTGCCATGCTATATCCCAGATGACCTGATGTAGTTCCGGGCTATAAAATTCGCGTTCGAGCAAACTGGCAAAAAAATCAAGTTCTTTGCTTGTAAGTGGCGCAGTTTTTTTTGCGATAATTTTTCTTCGCAAATTTTTAAGATATTTTTCCTCCAGACGCAATTTTTTCATGACTAATTAGAGTGAACTCTATTTCATTTGTGGTCTGGTTTTATCTATGATAGTTTGAACTGATGATTTTTCTCGTCTTTTTTGAAATGGTATAAGTGATGGATCTTCCCAGTGATGTTTTTCCACCTAGTATTTTTTCACCGGGTGCAAAATTTGGTACAAAAGTTATTTTAATATCTTCGTTGTTGTCTTGAATATATATTTCAAAATCTGAAATATTTCTTTGCTCTTTTTTGAATTCATCTAAAACCACGAGCAATTTTTCAAGATTTTTTCCGGAAATTTTTTCTTCTAAGTTTTCTATGTCGGGTGTGTATTTTTCCATATCTATATCGGAATAAGAAAGGTTTGTTGGAGTACTCTGCTAATTAATATTTATTTTATTTATTATATATTTGTGTTTTTACCATATATTATCATTGTCGAACAAAGTGATGATTTTTGATCTGCTTTGACTATTATGTATCCCCACGAGAAAGAAAAAAAATCCTCATGCTTAGTCGATGTTTCAGCTGATTGACCTAGTGACTTTGAAATTAACTTACTTAGATATTTTTTTTCATTTATTATGTCCGAGTGACTGGAGTCATATCCAAGTCTGTTTGTGATTCCATCTGTCCAGATTATTTCAATAATGTAAAGGATTCCATTTTTAAATCTGAAATTTACTATTGTTTCCAGATTGAGAAATTTGATATTTTGCATGCTATATGTTTCAAATTCATTTATTTCTCCAAAACTTTCAAGAAAATTTATGTTTTTTATTTCTTTTGTTGATGTGTTTTTGTTTACGTGAAAATTCTCATTTATTTCGATATCGCCAGTATTCTTGTTTATATTCATTTGCGGTCTCGGAAATTTAAATATTTTTTTGCGTTAGCTTTGAGTTTTGATATATCTGAATCATCAATAAAGTATTGATCATGGACTGAAGTTTATGTGACGTGCTATAACCGATGGGACGACCTCAGTGGTAAACCGCTGATCAACCCGTCAAGCACGGTTCTGGCACCGAACAAGGTCATGCTGTGACGAGGAATATGATCACACAAAACTAAATATCTAGATAAAATTGAAAATGCCATGTGTTTTTCTTGGTTCCTGGTCATTGTTAATAATTTTTTTAATGAACATATCTTTCTTTAATGCAGTTTAATAAAATTCACTTTTGATAATTAATTTTAATTATTTTCTTGTATTTTTTTGATATAAGATAAACCACCGTCCGACCCAGGGAGGTTTTTCCTCCTAACTTTGGACTCTCTCCTTTTGCAAGGTTTGGGTGGAATGTTAATTCTATTTCATCATCTTCCTCTTTTATGTGGATAATGAAATCTTCAATATTTTTTTGTTTTTTTTCAAAATCAATATAGGCAATTGTTGTATATCTAAAATATTTCCCAGAAATTTCGTCATCAAATTTTCGGACTTTTTCCATAATTTTTCTCCTTTAATTTTTTTGGACTCAATATTTTGTGCTGGTGATTTGTGGGTAAAAGTTCGGTGGTCACCATCTTGCCCATCACCTTGTCGAGCGCGATGGCGGCGTCGTCAGACAATACTTCCACCACATGGGAAAAGTCGCGCGACAGGCTTTCGCTGGCGGCCAGGCTGTTGGCCAGGAACTGGACGTTGGCAGGGCCGTCGCCATGCGGAAAGTGCAGGCGCAGCAGGCGCTGGCCCTGCATGTCGTCCAGTAATGCCGTCCATGCCGCCGTCGTATCGGGGAACTGGCTCATCGCGCATCGCTTCACGGTAGGAATCGTTGAGCGACTGTAGCAATAGCGAACACAAGCGTTTTGCGCGGCCGCAAGCTTCACTCTTTGAGTGAGGGCATCAATTGCATTTCGTAATGCATGTCGTCGCGGTGGCGCGGTGATGCTGCAGCGCTGAGGAAACTGTTGCAGCCGAGTCCGCCTTGTGGCGCGCTCGTCAATGCCAGTCCCCGTACCTCACTGGCGCGCAGCACCAGTACGATCTCGTAGCGCACGAACGGCTGGCCGAACAGCATCAGCATGTGCCGCAGCGCTTCGCTGCCAGGGGCGCGCGGCAGGAAGCTGGCGTGCTGCTGCGCCGTGAGCGGACCGAGGCGCAGGCGTACGGCCAGGTCGGGGCGGCGGCAGCGCTCGCCGATGGTGGCGCGCTGGCCCAGCACGGCATTGGCCATGCCCAGTGCTGTTTGTTCGCGCGGCGCCAGCGCGTCCATGGCGCCCGTCGCCTCGTCGATGTGGCAGGGCACGCCAAAGTGGTCGCTGAGGATGCGCGCCATGACGATGGACGAGATGTTGCGTTGCTGCAGCAAGCCGCTGTACAGGCCGATCGCCGTCTGGTCCTGCTCCTGCTCCTGCTCCTGGCCCTGGTCCTGGCCCGGCTGGCACGCGGCCAGGTCCAGCAGGCGCGACAGGAAGGCGCCGCTGTGGCCGGCCTGCTCGATGCGGTATTTTTGCCACGCCTGGTAAAACAGGGTGACGGCACGGCTGGAAAACAGGTCGAGAAAAGCGCGCGCGCTGGTGTCGCGTTCGCTATGCTGGTGCGCGGCGATGCGCTCCGAATAGTGGCTGGGCAAGCTGCCCTGGCAGCCCAGCAAGCCCATGAAGGCGGGCGTGAGGTGGATATGTTGTAAATGAGCCGACAGCAGCGCTTGCAGCAAGGCATCGGCATCGGCGATGCCGTTGGTCGCCAGCACCTCGATCTGGCTGGCGGGAAAGCGTAGCGAGACGCTGTTGTCGAAGCGCATGATCTTTGCCAGCGCCGCGTGCTCATCGATGCCGTGTTCGGCCAGCCACGCCAGCAGCAGGCGCAGCGCCTGGAAGCACTCGAAGCGCTGCGGCGCGTCGAGCAATTGCTGGATCACGCTGGGGTGGCGTCGGCGCTGCGTTCCGGGCATCGGATGAGTTCCTCGCCGCTGCGCTGCGACAGCAGCGTCAGTTGGCTAAAGCAGTTGAGCTGGCTGTTCAGGGCGAAGTAGCGCTGCAGCACCTGGGCGAAAATATAGATGCTGCTGCCGACGAAGGCTTGTTCGTCGATGCCCAGGCGGATGGCGATGCCGGGCATCAGGGTGGGAAACGGCACGGTCGGCATCCACGCGCGCGTGCTGCCGTGTTCGAGCGTGACGATGCCCTGGATCAGGCGCTGCGTGGTGGGCGAACGGGGCAGGTCGTACAGGCTGAGCATTTTCTGGAATTCGCCCAGGCCCGATTGCGTCAGGCCCGAGTAATTGAGCGACAGGTGCGTAATCAGCCGCCAGTGCGTGTCGGCCAGGAAGCGCATGCTGGGCGTGGGCTTGCGCAGGAAGCGCGCGGGGATGCCGTCGGGCACGTCTTCGGCCAGCAGGTCGCCGCCGGGCAAGCCGTAATGCAACTGTGTGGGCAAGTCGCGGTTGCTGCACAGTAGCTGCGTCGAGACGGTGGCGCAGGCCGCGCTGCCCGGTGAAAATTGCGGGTCGATCAGACTCAGGCGCATTTCGTGGCCGGGACTGATGGCCGCCACGGTTTCGTCGCGGCGCGCCAGCCAGTATTGACCATGCTCCTGGCCATGCTCTGCCTGAGAACCCTGCAGCGAGGCATACAGCGGCAAGAAGGTGCTCAGGCGCTCGCCGGTCTCGTCCTTGCGCACCACGGTGACGGCCTCGATGCTGTGGATGTCGTAGGCAAACGCATGTGTGGCATCGGCCAGCAGGGCGTAGTCGGGCTCGGTATGCGTGAGGCGGATCGGCACGCCGGACTTGGCAAACAGGTTGACGACAGGCGTGCATCCCAACAAGAGGTTGTCGCGGTTGGCGCTGGACAAGAGCCGCGCCTCGTGGCTGTCGCTGCGCACGCCCTTGAGCGGCAGGTGCAAGGTGAACTGGCAACATTGCTTCGGCAACAGGACCGCCAGCCTGGACCAGGCGATATCGATGAAATGGAATTTTTCCGGAAAGGCAAAGTACTCGGTCAGCAGGCGTAGTGCCGGGTGCGAACGGGCGGAAATGGGGATCAGCGCGTCGTCGTCCGCATAGCCGGCCGGCATCAGCGGCGTGCCATCGACGGCCAACCACGGACTGTGTTCGTCCAGCGCCACGTACGCGTCCGCGCCGCGCAGGAACAGGGCGTCGAGCAGGGCCGCGCGCACGGACGGTTCGCCATCGGCAAACAGGCGCAGGCTGGAAAAGCCGGCCTCGTCCAAGTGGTAGTTGTCGCTGCTGCTGGTGAAGTGAATGCTGAGCAGGGCGCTGGCGCCGTCGGGCAGGCGCAGGCCGGGCGGCGCGTCGATGATGGCTGAAAAATGCAGGCGAGAAATGGCCAGCGGCGCCAGGGTCACGTCATACGCGCTGGTGAATTTGCAGGCCACGCCTTGCACCGGCTGCGAGCGCAGCACGGTGCCGCGCGGGATATGCACAAGCTGGGCCAGCTGGCCGCCACCGGGCGCTTCGTCGGCGGCGATGCGCACGATGGAGCATGCGGGAAACGGCCGCAGGTAGTGCGGGTACAGGGTGTCGAGCAGGGAATGCGTAAATTGCGGATAGGCGTCGTCGAGGCGCTTGGCGACCCTGGCAGTGAGCAGGGCAACGGACTGGATCAGGCGTTCGACATGCGGATCTTCGCAGGTGTCGCCGGCGATCAGCAGGCGCCCGGCCGCTTTCGGATAGCGGCTGGAAAACTCGCGCGTGTACTGGCGAAACAAGCCCAGCTCACGCTCGTAATACGGCAGCAGTTGTTCCACGGTCGCGCTCTCCGCCAGCTGGAAAGCTTCATGCTGGCATCAGGCGCGAGCGTGGATGTTGATGCGTGACAATGATTCTTAGAAATGGTACTCCGCGCGTATCATCGGCGTCTTCGCCGTCTGGCCCACGTTGCCCGTGGTGGCGGCCGAGTTGCCGAACTTGTTTTTCCAGTACTGGTATTCCAGGCCCACGCGGAAGGTGTTCTTGGCGCTGCCGAGGGCCGCGCCTACGTCGAACATCACCTGCATGTCGATATTCGTTTCCACCGCCGTTTTGCGTCCCACTTCATCGTTGCCTTTTGAATCGATGAGGTTAAAGAAGCCTTCGAACGAGAACAGCGGCGACAGCGGAATGCCCCAGGCGCCCGTCAGCATGGCGTGCGTTTTATACGTGTAGCGGCCCGTCACTTGCGAGATGGGCGGGAAGGCGCCGCTGGGGGCATTGCTTTCACGCAGCAACAGCAGGCTGGTGTTGAAGAAACCGGGCACGTCCCACATCAAGGTCGGGCCAGCCACCAGCATGCGCTTGCGCGAGTTGTAGCCGACGTCATTTTTCGTGTTGACGTCGAAGCCCAGGGTGACGCCGACGCCGCGCACGGGGCCGAACTTGATGTCGCTGCCGCGCACCTTGCCGATGTCGATGGTGTTGCGGTACACCAGATACGCCTCTTGTGCGCCGGAAGTCTTGCCCAGCGCGCCAGGGTCCTTGCTGTCGGACATGAGGAAATCGAGGTTGACGAAGTTGCTGCCGTATTTGTAGCCGCTGGCGTGCGTGATGGCGAAGATGTTTTTCTTGATGTCATCGGGATTGAACGGCTCGCGGTAATCATTGCCGGCGCGCCAGCTCAGCGCGGTATCGCTCCATTCGGCAGCCTGGGCGGTTGCACCCACGCCGAGGGTGGTAGTGAGGCAGAGCAATAGACACGGTATGGTTTTTGGCACTTTCGGCTCCTGATGGCGGTGTTGGAAAACGGATACAAGGGATGGCGGGGCGCGTAGAGCGCATGATGCGCTGCGTTGCCGCAGAATGCGCGCCGTTCAATCCATGATGGGAGAGGCGCGGCGTCAGATAATATGCAGTATTTACATACCTACTATCATTTCTTGCATATAATCATCGCATCTTCCAGCCCTTGTGGGGCAAGGCGGGGGCTGCAAAGCAGCTAATTTTTTTCAAAATTGTATACAGGTGTTGTTTTTTTGCAGAAATAGAAATGGACTGCCAAACGCCAGCCCCCAAGCATCCGCGGATGCCGATACGATAGCTATCGCGATGGCTTGATGCCGCGCCGATCGATAGACGGACAACTTAGCGAGGCACGAAAAAAACAATGACGGCACGTCTCGAATTACACGACATCAGCAAGCGCTATCCGTCCGTGGTGGCGAATGACGGCATCCACCTCACCGTGGCGCCCGGACAGATTCACGCCGTGCTCGGCGAAAACGGCGCCGGCAAATCGACCTTGATGAAAATCATCTATGGCGCCGTGCAGCCCGATGGCGGGCGCATCCTTTGGAATGGCCGCGAGGTCGAGATCGCCAACCCGTCGGCCGCGCGCGCGCTGGGCATCGCCATGGTGTTCCAGCACTTTTCCCTGTTCGACACGCTCACCGTGACGGAAAACATCGCCCTCGGTTTGCCCGCCGGCACCAACATGGCGGAACTGGCGCAGCGCATCGAGGCGACGGCGCGCCAGTACGGTCTGGACCTGGAACCGCAGCGCCACGTGCACACCTTGTCGGTGGGCGAATGCCAGCGCGTGGAAATCGTGCGCGCCCTGCTGGCCAAGCCGCAACTGTTGATCCTCGATGAACCGACTTCCGTGCTGACGCCGGGCGCCGTGGAGAAACTGTTTACTACCTTGCGCCAGCTGGCAGCCGAAGGCTGCAGCATCCTGTACATCAGCCACAAGCTCGACGAAATCCGCGCCCTGTGCCATACCTGCACGGTGGTGCGCGCCGGCAAGAACGCGGGCGTGTGCGATCCCACTCAGGAATCGGCGGCCAGCCTGTCGCGCATGATGATCGGTGCCGAGCCGCCCGCCGTCACGCGCGTGGCGCGCACGCCCGGTGCCGTCATGCTGAGCGTCAAGGCTTTGAACTTGCCGAAGAGCCATCCGTTTGCCACGCAGTTGACGGACATCAATTTCGACGTGCGCGCTGGCGAGATCGTCGGCATCGCGGGCGTGTCCGGCAATGGCCAGCAGGAATTGCTGGCCGCGCTGTCGGGCGAGGACATGCGCGCGGCCCCCGCCAGCATCGTGCTGAACGGCACGCCGGCGGGACGCTTGCCGCCGGGACGCCGGCGCGCCCTGGGCTTCGGCTTCGTGCCGGAGGAAAGGCTGGGACGCGGTGCCGTGCCCGACATGGGGCTGGCCGACAACGTGTTGTTGAGCTTGCAGACACCCGCCACCATCCGTCACGGCTTCGTGCGTCATACCGTCATCGCGCAGCGGGCGGCCGCCATCATCGAGCGCTTCCAGGTGAAGGCGGGCGGGCCGCAGGCGCTGGCGCGCAGCTTGTCTGGAGGCAATTTGCAGAAATACATAGTCGGACGCGAAGTCATGCGCGAGCCCACCGTGCTGGTGGTGGCGCAGCCGACCTGGGGCGTGGACGTGGGCGCGGCCGCGCAAATCCGCGCCGAATTGCTGGCGCTGCGCGACGCCGGTTGCGCGCTGCTCGTCGTCTCGGAGGAACTCGATGAATTGTTCGAGATCAGCGATCGCTTGCTGGTGATGGCGAAAGGAAAGATTTCACCGTCGCTCGAGGTGGGCGAGGCCAGCGTGGCCCAGGTGGGGCAATGGATGAGCGGGCTGTGGCCGCAGGAGGTGGCCCATGGCTAAGTTTGCCTTGCGCCTGGAAGCCCGTCCCACCCCATCGCGGCTGATGTCGTGGCTGTCGCCCGTGCTGGCCGTGCTGCTCACCGTGCTGTGCGGCGCTTTGCTATTTGTTGCGCTGGGACACGATCCGCTCGCGGGACTGGCCGTCTTCTTCGTGGAACCCTTGCGCGATGCGCATGGCTGGTCCGAGCTGGGCATCAAGGTGGCGCCGCTGCTGTTGATCGCCGTGGGTCTGGCCATCTGCTTTCGCGCCAATATTTATAACATCGGCGCGGAAGGGCAACTGACCCTGGGCGCCATCTGCGGCGGCGCGGCAGCCCTGTACCTGGACGATGGCGTGGGCGGCGCGACCGTCATCGGCGTGTCCCTGCTGGCCGGCATGGCGGGCGGCATGGCGTGGGCGGGCCTGGTGGCGTGGCTGCGCGACCGCTACAACGCCAGCGAAATCCTCGTCTCGCTGATGCTGGTCTACATCGCGCAATTGCTGCTCAGCTATCTCGTGTACGGCGTGCTGCGCGACCCGGAAGGCTTCAACTTCCCTCAGTCGAAACTGTTGTCCGACGGCTTGCTGTTGCCGATGGTGATCAGCGACACGCGCTTGCATGTGGGCATCATCTTCGCCTTGCTGGCCTCGCTGGGCGGCTGGCTGTATTTGTCGCGCAGCATTGCCGGCTTCCGCCTGCGCGTGGGCGGCATGGCACCGGCTGCCGCGCGGTATGCGGGCTTTTCTTCGCGCAAGACTTTATGGTCGTCGCTGCTGATCTGCGGCGCCCTGTCTGGCCTGGCGGGCGCCTGCGAAGTGCTGGGACCGATGGGGCAGCTCACGCCTACGGTCTCGCCCGGCTACGGCTTTGCCGCCATCATCGTCGCTTTCGTGGGGCGACTGCATCCCGTCGGCGTCCTCTTTTCCAGCTTCGTCATGGCCCTGTTCTATATCGGCGGCGAACTGGCGCAATCGCGCCTGGGGCTACCCAGCGCGATCACGGGCGTGTTCCAGGGCATCTTGCTGTTCGCCTTGCTCGCTTGCGACGTGCTGATCCAATACAAATTGCGCTGGAGAAAACATGGATAACCTGGCTCTGACGATAGCGCCCTTGATCGCCGCCAGCATCAATGCGGGCACGCCGCTGATGCTCGCCGCGCTCGGTTTGCTCGTCAATGAAAAGGCAGGCGTGGTGAACCTGGGCGCGGAAGGCATGATGCTGGTGTCGGCCATCACGGGCTTTGCCGTGGCCGTCAACACGGGCAGCCCCACCCTGGGTTTTCTGGCGGGGGCGGGCGCCAGCATGGTGTTGTCCGGCTTCTTTGCCTGGCTGACCGTATGGCTGGGCACGAACCAGTACGCGACGGGCCTGGCCTTGTCGCTGTTCGGCGCGGGCGCGTCCACGTACATCGGCCTGAAGTATGTGGGCAACAGCTTGCAGAACGGCCGCTTCGGCATCCCTTTATTGGAAGACATTCCCGTGCTGGGGCCGGCCCTGTTCCGCCAGCATCCGATGGTGTATCTGTCGCTGCTGCTGTGCGTGGCCATCGCCTGGTTTTTGTACCGCACGCGGGCGGGACTGGTGCTGCGCGCCGTGGGCGAGTCGCCGGCGTCCGCGCATGCGCTCGGCTACCCCGTGCGCCGCATCCGCCTGGCGGCCGTGCTGTTCGGCGGCGCCTGCTGCGGCCTGGCCGGCGCGTTTTTATCGCTCGTGTACACGCCGCTGTGGGTCGAGGGCATGGTGGCGGGGCGCGGATGGATCGCGCTGGCGCTGACCACGTTTGCCACCTGGCGCCCCGCGCGCGTGGTGGGCGGCGCCTACCTGTTTGGCGGCATCACGATTCTGACCTTCCATGCGCAGGCGCTGGGCGTGCCCATTGCTTCGCAACTGCTGTCGATGTTGCCGTATGTGGCGGCCATCGTCGTGCTCGTGCTCATTTCCAGCAATGCCAATTACATCAAGCTCAACATGCCCGCTTCACTGGGGAAAAATTTCAATCCCGGAAATTAATCACTCACCACAAGGAAAACCATGTCCAAGAAATTACTGTGCGCCGCCGTTTGCAGTGCCATTCTGATGCCTGCCATGGCCGCCGCGCCCGCCGCCGCTCCATTGAATGTCGGTTTTGTTTACATCAGCCCCATCGGCGACGCGGGCTGGACCACTCAGCATGACCAGGCGCGCAAGGAAATGGAAAAGGCGCTGGGCAACAAGATCACTACCAAGTTTGTGGAAAACGTGCCGGAAAGCGCCGATGCGGAACGCGTGATCCGCGACCTGGCGCAAACGGGCAGCAAGCTGGTCATCACGACCTCGTTCGGTTACATGAATCCCACCTTGAAAGTGGCGAAGCAATTTCCTAATGTGAAGTTCATCCACCTGACTGGCTACAAGACGGCCGTCAACGTGGCCAACACGAATGCCCGTTTCTACGAAGGCCGCTACCTGGCCGGCGTGTTGGCAGGCAAGATGAGCAAGACGCATGTGGCCGGTTATGTGGCGGCGTTCCCCATCCCGGAAGTGCTGCAGGGCGTCAACGCCTTCACGCGCGGCATGCGCAGCGTCGACCCCAAGGCGGAAGTGAAAGTAGTGTGGGTAAATAGCTGGTTCGACCCGGGCAAGGAGCGCGACGCGGCCATCACCCTGATCGGCCAGGGCGCCGACGTGGTCACCCACCACACGGACTCGACCGCCGTGGTGCAGGCGGCGGAAGAGAAGGGCAAGTATGCGATCGCCTATCACTCGGACATGAAAAAGTACGGGCCGAAGGCGCAACTGGCCGCCGTCACCCACCATTGGGGCGAGTACTATACGAAGCAGGCGCAAGCTGTGCTGGACGGTACGTGGAAGTCCAGCAGCACCTGGGGCGGCATCAAGGATGGCATGGTCAAGCTGGAAGGCATCAACGCCGCCGTGCCCGCCGATGTGAAACAGTTTGTATTGGCGCGTGAGAAAGACTTGGTTACTGGCAAGCTCAATCCTTTCAGTGCACCGATCAAGGATAACGATGGCAAGGTGCGCCTGGAGAAAGGCGTGCTGGACGATGCGGCGCTGACGAAGATGGATTATTTTGTCGAAGGCGTGGCAGGGAAAGTTTCCGGAAAGTAATAGGTTTGATTTTAAACTTGCTGTAATATTGCCGGAAACGGGAGCAAGGCCGGGGATACATGCGCATTCCCGGCCCATCCACATAGCAGAGCCTGCATAGGCCCGTACCGGAGATCGACCCATGGACAGACTGGAAGTATTCAAGATTATCGCGCTGCAAGCGAGCAAGGGCGAGCTGACGTTCCCCGCCAACGTCAAGGCCACCTTGAAGCTGCAGGAAGCGCTGGATGACCCCGATTGCCATATCGAAGCGGCCGCCCGCATGGTCATGGCCGAGCCGCTGCTGTCGGCGCGGGTCGTGGCCTTGGCCAACTCGGCCGCCTACAACCGTTCTGGCAATGAAATCGCCAATGTGCGCGCAGCCGTCTCGCGCCTGGGATTTGCCACCTTGAAATCGATGGTGGCGTCCGTCATCGTGCGCCAGCTGGGCAGCCAGATTACCGACCCGCAATTGCGCGCCAAGGGGGCCAAGCTGTGGGAGCACACGGCCCACGTGGCGGCATTGAGCCAGGTCATCGCGCGCAAAGTCACGCATGTGGACGTGGAAACGGCCATGTTCGCCGCCATCGTGCACGAGGTGGGCGGCTTTTATCTGCTGTCGCGCGCCGAGGAATATCCTGGCTTGCTCGACGACAACACGGAAGACTGGATCGAATACGGCGAAAAACTGATCGGCCGCGGCGTGCTGCGCCAGTTGCAAGTACCCGACATGGTCTTGCAGGCCGTGGAAGGCATGTGGCATGGCGGCAGCCCGTTCCCGCCCCGCACCTTGGGCGCGACCCTGGTGCTGGCCAACGATCTGTCGCCTGTCGGCTCGCCCCTGCACCCGCCGGAAAGCGCCGAGCGGCGCCTGGCAGCGGCGAAGATCGACTTTGGGATTGGTGGCAGCACCCTGCACACGATACTCGAGGAATCTGCCGAAGAGATCGAATCGCTGGCGGCGGCCCTGCTGGTCTGACGCTTCCCCATCGCCTATCCCCGCCCTTGTTGCGGGGATTTTTTTCGTCCGCATTTTGCTGCGCTTGCCCCATGGCATACAATCGCCGGCCCGGCTATCCGCCGGACTGAATGTCTCCTCTTACCCAAAGGATCTTATGCAGAAGCTGTTTTTTTCCCTCGCCTTGACTGCGCTGGCGTTTTCCGCGCAAGCCGCTGCCGGTTTGCCCGTGGTACAGGAAGCGCCGCTGCGCGCCCACCTGGCCTTCCTGTCCAACGATTTATTGGAAGGCCGGGGCACGGGTCAACGCGGTGCCGACCTGACGGTGGCGTATCTGGAAACCCAGGCGCAGATGGCCGGTTTGCGCCCCGTGCGCGGCAACAGCTACCGCCAGAGCGTGCAGATCGCCGGCGTGAAGTCGCTGCCTGCCGCGAGCAGCCTGCAGGCGCTGGCCGGTGGCAAGGCCGTGCCGCTGGCGTTCGGCCCGGACTGGGTCTGGGCCACGGGCGACTCCGTTGCCGCGCACACGTTCGATGCGCCGTTGGTGTTCGTCGGCTATGGCATCACGGCGCCGGAAGAGGGCTGGAACGATTTCAAGGGCGCCGATGTCAAAGACAAGATCGTCGTCATGATGGTCAACGACCCGCAGCCGACCACTCTTGATCCGAACCGCTTTGCCGGCAAGGCGCTGACCTATTACGGCCGCTGGACGTATAAATTCGAGGAAGCCAAACGCCAGGGCGCCGCTGGCGTGTTGCTGATCCACACGAAACCGTCGGCCTCGTACGACTGGAGCGTGGTGCAGAACAGCTGGAGCGGCAGCGAGCGCTTCCAATTGGCGGAGCGCATTGCCGGCACTCCCCTGCAGGGCTGGATCGCGGAAGACGCGGCGCGCCGTCTGTTTGCGGCCGGCGGGCAAGACCTGGACGCCTTGCGCGCGCAAGCGGAAAGCAAGGACTTCAAGGCCGTCGCCTTGAATGCCAAGCTGAGCGGCGAAATGAAGTCCATCGTGCGCAAGGTGGAACAATTCAATATCGCCGGCATGGTGCCAGGCACCGACCCTTCATTGAAGGATGAAGCCGTCATCTACAGCGGCCACTGGGACCACCTGGGCCAGCAAGGTAAGAGTGACGAAAAAGCGGGAGACACGATTTACAACGGCGCCGTCGACAACGCCTCGGGCACGGCCGGCTTGCTGGCCATGGCCCAGGAAGCCGTGAAAAATCCGGCGAAGCGCACGCAGATTTTCCTGTGGGTGGCGGCCGAAGAGCAGGGCTTGTTGGGCAGCGCCGCGTATGCGGCCGATCCGCTGTGGCCTTTGAGCAAGACGGCGGCCGCGCTGAACCTCGATAGCTTGAATTTCGTCGGTGCCACGCATGACATCGGCGCGCAAGGCAGCGAGCGCACGGACTTGGGCGCGATGGCGGCGGCGACCGCCAAAGCCATGGGCATGCATATCGCTGCCGCGCGTCCCGACCTGGCCGGCGGTTATTTCCGCAGCGACCATTTCAGCTTTGCCAAGGCGGGCGTGCCCGCGTTTTCCATCAATGGTGGCCGCGAGTACATCAAGGACGTGGCAGAGTCGAAAGCCAAGGCGGCCGCGTATGGCCCCCGCTACCATCAAGTCACCGATGAGTACGATGCCAGCTGGGATTTGTCCGGCATGACGCAGCAGGCGCAATTTACGCTGAACCTGGGGCAAGCCGTGGCCAACGCGGCGAAAATGCCGGCCTGGAAGGCGGGCGATGCGTTTGGCAAGGCGCGCGAGCAGGCTGCGAAATAAGAGGTGGTCCGTGCATACTTTGTCGGGTTACGCGCTGGCGCGCTAACCCGACCTACGCACTTGCTCCAAGCGAACAGGCGTAGGTCGGATTAGTGCGGCGAGGCCGCGCGTAATCCGACAACACGGTTGGCCCCGCAGCGCCGGATCAAGCCGCCCGTTCCAGCCTGCGCTGTGTATGCCGGTACTTGCTCCACACGATCAGCAGCAACAGCGGCATGGCGCCGCCCACTATGCACAGGGCGGGCCAGCCGCCGGCGGCAAAGCTGGCGCTGGCCAGCGCCGAACCGGCCGACGCGCCGATGAAGCCGCCTGCGATGAACACGGTGGTCACGCGCGCCCGGGCATGCGGCGCCAATTTATAGATGATGGACTGGTGCGTCACTTGCAGGCCCATCACGCCCATGTCCAGCAGGACGATGCCGATCAACAGCAGTACCAGCGAATGCGCGCCGAAGCCGATCAGGGCCCAGCCCGCGATCGAGGCGACGGCCAGCAGCCAGGTCGCCTGCCGTGCATAGCCGCGGTCGGCCATGCGGCCCGCCGTGTTGGCGGCAAAGGCACCCGTGGCGCCGGCCAGGCCGAACAGGCCGATCTGCATTTCCGAGTAGTGATACGGCGCGCCGCTGAGCAAGAAGGTCAGGCCCGTCCAGAACACGCTGAAAGTGCCCAGGCCCAGGCCCGAGAACAGGGCGCGCTGGCGCAGCAACGGTTCCTGGCGGATGATGTCGGCCAAGGAGGCCATCAGCTTGCCGTACTGCAGCTTGCCACGCGGCGCCTCGTTCGGCAGGATGCGGCGCAGCATGACGAGCAGGGCTGCCACGACGATGGCGGCCAGCACGTAGACGCTGCGCCAGCCGCCGCTGATCTGCGACACCGTGCCGGAGACGGTACGCGCCAGCAAGATCCCCAGCAACAAGCCCGTCATGACGGTGCCCACCATGCGGCCCCGGCTGTGATCGGGTGCATACGAGGCCACCATGGCCGTCACCACCATCAAGGCGCTGGCCGTGATGCCCATCAAGACGCTGGCGATGGCGAAGACGATGATGTTCTGGCTGGTGGCAGCCAGCAGCAGGGCGCCGATCTTGGCGATCAGCATCCACGTCAGCAATTGGCGGCGGTTCAGCACGTCGCTGAGGGGCACCAGAAACACGATGCCCAGCACATAGCCGATCTGCGTGGCCGTGACCAGGTAGCCCGCTTGCGGCACGCTGACGCCAAACGAGGCGGCCAGCATCGAGGTGAGCGGCTGCACGTAGTACAGGCTGGCGACGAGCACGCCGGCGGACAGGGCAAACAACAGGATGCGGGTGGAACTCAGCAGGGTGCTGGCGTCGATATGCGAGGGTGCGGATTTCATGCGATACAACTTTCTTGGAGTGACGCTTTTGGATCAGCATGATAGCGGGGCTGCGCATTTCCTGCCGGGCAGGGCCGGTTTTGCGGCTGTAACGTAGACAAGAGGCAGGCAAAAAAATCCCGGCGATCGTTGCCGACGGCCGGGAAAAGGGTATTTGGGGAAATACCGAGGGAGGAAAACTGTCAGTTACTGTTGCCGGGCCAACTCCGCATGCACCTGCGCCGTGATTTCATACGAGCGCAGGCGGTGCTGGTGCTCGAAAATTTGCGAGGTGATCATCAGTTCGTCGGCGCCCGTTTCGGCGATGAAGGAAGCCATCTTTGCCTTGACGGTGTCCGGTGCGCCGATGGCCGTGCACGACAGCACGGAGTCGAGCATGGCGCGTTCCTGCGGCCCCAGCTGCTCCAGATAACCGGGCACGGGCGGCTGCAGGCGCGACGGGCGGCCCGTGCGCAGGTTGACGAACGCCTGCTGCATCGAGGTGGCGCGCAGGTGCGCTTCGGCATCCGTGTCGGCGGCGAACACATTAAAGCCCAGCATCACGTACGGTTTGGCCAATTGTTGGGAAGGCTTGAAGTGTTCGCGGTAATACGCCACCGCTTGCAGCATCATCTGCGGCGCGAAGTGCGAAGCGAACGCATACGGCAAGCCCAGGTGGGCGGCCAGCTGGGCGCCGAACAGGCTCGAACCCAGTATCCACACGGGCACTTTCGCGCCCTTGCCGGGCACGGCCAGCACGCGCTGGCGCGGCTCGTCGGACATATAGTCGATCAATTCCAGCACGTCCTGCGGAAACTGTTCCGCGTCGGATTGCAGGTCGCGGCGCAGCGCGCGCGCCGTGGTCTGGTCGGAGCCGGGCGCGCGGCCCAGGCCCAGGTCGATGCGGCCCGGGTGCAGCGCTTCCAGAGTGCCGAACTGTTCCGCGATGACGAGCGGCGAATGGTTCGGCAGCATCACGCCGCCCGCACCCACGCGGATGGTTGTCGTGCCGGCCGCCACATGGGCGATGACGACGGCCGTGGCGGCGCTGGCGATGCCGGGCATGCCGTGGTGTTCGGCCAGCCAGTAGCGGTTGTAGCCCCAGCGTTCGCCGTGCTGCGCCAGGTCCAGCGTGTTCTTGAACGATTGGCTGGCGTTGCTGCCTTCGGCGATGGGCGCGAGGTCGAGTATGGAAAATGGAATCATGGTAGCGATATCGGGACGTGGTGGAAAATCACAATGGACGATTTGTCTATCCCCTGACACTGGCAGGGTCACCCATGGCAGCATGGCGGGGAAGACAGGCTGTGCACATGATAATGCGAATCGGGAATTTGCGTACTGATCGGTAAAAAACTCGCTAGGCGATGAACGCGATCCAGGGTAAACAGGTGCCGCTGAGCAAGTGCATTGGGCTGTACGTGTACAAGTCTGAGGCATGGACTGGGAAGCGTTGCAACCGTTCCTGAAAAACCCATGCGCCGCCGCAGGTGAACATCAGCATCGATGCGCAATACCCGCTGGTGCCGGCAAACCCGGGTTCATCCCGGAAAAGCAGCAGCTACTGCAGCTGCAAGTGTACACGGCTGTCTTGATCGCGCTGGCGAAATAGCTGCTTGTAAAAATAGACGGAAGTCATAGACTGCAAGCCTGAGACGAATCCGGGCGCCGAACTTTTTATGCGCATGCGGGTCTGACGTTTCCATATAGGAAGGGAGCAGCTATGCATGAGCAACAGGAGGCCCGGCTGGCGCCAGGCAGGGCAGGCGGGGTGGTGCCGCGCCTGAACCCGGACGAGGGGCGGTCATGAACTGGCCGCTGGAACTGGAAGTGGCGCACAAGCTGGCGCAAATGCGGGGCTGGCTGGAACAGGAACGTGCCGGTGCCGTGCGCCTGCGCGGCGTGGACTGGTTTGCGTGGGCCACGGCGGGCGCGTCGAACAGCCATAGCCATACGGCCGAGTGCGGCTGCGCGGAAGTGCTCGTGACGCGCGACGCGGCCTACATCCTGACGGACGAAGCCGAAGCCATGCGCATGCGCGAGGAAGAAGTGCGCGGGCCATGGACGTGGCAAGTGTCGCCCTGGATGCAGCCGCAGCTGTATGAGTTGCGCGAGCATTTCGTGCAGCATGCGGCCGGTGGTGCGCCTGTCTTGTCCGACCGGCCAGGCTTGCACGAGCGCAACCTGCCCGTGGCCCTGCGCGAAGAGCGGCTGGTGCTGCTGGAATCGGAGCAGCAGCGCTATCGCCAGGTGGGGCAGCTGGCTGCCGGCGCGGCCGCCGATGCGCTGCGCCATGCTCGCCCCGACTGGAGCGAGCAGGAACTGGCTGCCGCCTGCGTGCGCGCGCTGTGGCTGCGGGGCTTGCAGGCCGTGCATGTGCTGGTCAGCGGCGAGCAGCGCCAACAGCGGTATCGGCGCGCGCCGCCGGCCCAGGTGGTGCTGGGCACGCAAGCCGTACTGGCCCTGTGCGCGCGGCGTTTCGGCCTGTGCGCCAGCCTCACTCGTCAACGCCGCTTCGGCCCGGCGCAGCATCGCGCCGATGGCGCGGCGGTGGCCATGGACGATGCCGATGCCGCCATGCTGGCGCTGGAAGCGGTGGCGCTCGACGCTTGCGAAACGGGCCATGCGCTGAGCATGGTGTATCACGCGCTCGACAGCGCTTACGCGTTTGCAGGCCAGCCCGATACGGTGCGTACCAGCCGGCAGGGCGGCATCCATGGCTACCTGGCGCCCGAAGTGGCGGCCGGCGCGCACACGGAAATCCTCCTCAAGCGGGGCATGGCGCTGGCCTTCCACCCCAGCCTGCCCGGCAGCACGGTGGAAGACACCTTTCTGCTCGACGGCAACCAATTGCACAACCTGACGCATGACCCGGCCTGGCCCTCGGCCATGGTGCAGGGGCGCAGCCGCCCGCTGACCCTGGCCTTGGCCTGATGCGGCCCTGTGCAGTAGCCATCGGCAGGGATCGGCAACCCCCGGCACCCGTCAATAGCGCTGCATCACGCCTTTTTGCACGCTGACCCGCTCGCCGATCTGGAAGACGGGCTGGGTATTTTGCATGACGGTGCGCGTCGTGCCGTCGTCCAGGCGCAAGGTGACGCGGTACAGCATATTGCCCGCCGCACCCGAGGTGCTGCCGGCGGTGCCCGATGTGCCCGCCTGCATGTCGGCACTGCCTTGATCCATGCCGCGCGGCACGGTTACTATCGACTGCACCGTCGCTGAACTGATGTTCATGCCGGACTGATCCATATCGGCGCGCATGCTGCTTTGCGGCGTCGTGCCGGCCGGTGCGGCGTAGGTTTCGCCGCTATTGCTGCGCGCCAGGCTGGTACTGTCCGTGGAATGACAGGCCACCAGCAAGGTACAGGCCAGGCCGGCCAGCAGCAGGGTTTTTTTCGATCTCATCTTGGTCTCCTCATGGTCGAACACTCAGGATCGGTACCCGCGGTGATGCGGATAGCAGCGATTGCTGCATGTAAGAGCATGGTGGCGCCGGGATGTTCTGCTGCCGTCATCAGCGATTGAGCCAGATCAAGCGTTGAATTACCGTGCTTGGTATAAACGATGCTGGTAATCACTAGGTCGTGCGGCCGCACGATTCCTCACTGTTGAATCGGGAGAAAAAATGTCATCTGGTCCTACCGAAAAACTGATCGATGAGTTGGTGCTGGCCGTCGCTGGCACTGCGCGCGATGCCCGTGCGCGCCATGTACTGGCGCAGGCCTTGCATGGCCTGGTGCGGCTGGCGCGCTCGGAACAGTTGCTGGACATGCAGCGCGATGCGGCACGCGCCATGGGGGCCGGCAGCCGGCGCGAGACGCGCGCCCTGATGCGGCGCCTTGGCGCGCGCAGCCAGGGGCAGTTGCCGCTGGCATTGCAGGATAGCGAAGCGGACCGCGCCTGACTGGCGGTCATGCCGCATTCAGGCATTCGGTTGCGGCGTTCCCTTGCCGAGGGCAGAGGCGACCATTTTGGGCCAGAGGAAACACAGCGGCAGGCAGACCGCCGCCGCGGCCGTGATATCGACCACCCAGTCGCTCACGGCGCCACGGCGGTAAGGCAGGAAACTCTGGATGAACTCGTCCAGCGCACCCATGGCCGCCACCATCAGTACCGATAGCAGCGCGCGGCGCGCCATGCCGCCGCCGGTGCCGCTGAACAGGATCAGGGCCAGCACGCCATAGCCGACGGAATGCAGCACGCCGCCCGACGCATATTGGCCCACGTCCGCGCGTATGCCCGGTATGTCACCGATCAAAATCACCAGGGCATACAACACCAGGGCCGTGCGGTAGCGCAGGCGTGCGTGGCGGTCGGCAAAACAGAGTTCGGGCAAGGGTGCAGGCATGGTGCGTCAGGACGGTGGAAAGGCAGTCACAATATCATGCGCGTGGCGGGTCACCATGTTTTTGCGCAAGAGCTTAATGGACAGGCAAAAAAAAAGGCCCGCGGGGACGCGGGCCAAAAACCCAAATGAAATGGGTCAAGAGTTGAGAGTTGCTCGGTGCTCACCATGTCGCGCGCCTTGCCTGCGCCCGCCACGGTCATGAAAGGGGAGTGGTGTGCCATCGCGGCACACCTGTCTGTAGTCAGGCATATCGGTTGCCTGTACAGCAGATGAAGCAAGTATAGGGGGCGAACATGACGGGCTGATGACACGCCGCAACATTTTTTTTCGGCAGGCAGAATGACCGGGAAGATTGGGCATCGTGGCAAGAATGACCATGTTTCAGGAGTGACAGCAAAAAAAAAGCCCGCTGGTGAAAGCGGGCTTAAAACTATTTTCTTGGAGGAGAATAGTGGAGACAGGTGCATTATGCTGCGTCGCACGATATGTGTCTAATGATCTTTTTGGATATGCATTATTATTTTTTGATATAACTCGCTTGTTTCACTCTTTCACGGGCACCGTGTAGTTGAGCGCCATGCGTCCGCCATCGACATAGATGGTCTGGCCCGTCATGTAGGTGGCGTCGTCGCTGGCCAGGAAGGCGGCGATACCGGCCACTTCTTCCGGTTCGCCGCAGCGGCCCAATGGGGTGCGCGACAGGATCGTGTGGCGCGCCTCGGGGCTCGACAGCACCGCCTGTTTGGCCAGTTCCGTCAGGATGGTGCCCGGCCCGATGCCGTTCACGCGCACGCCATGCGAGGCAAGATTCAAGGCCATGACCTTGGTCAGCTGGTTGATGGCGCCTTTCGACACCACGTACGGCACCTGGTTCGGGATCGCCAGTTCCGCATTCACGCTGGACATATTGATGATGCAGCCGCTGTTGCGCTTGACCATCTCGCGCGCCACGGCCTGGCCGCACAGAAACATCGATTTCAGGTTGATGCGCATGACCCGGTCGAAATCGTCTTCGCAGACATCGAGGAAATTGGCCGCGTGCGTCACGCCCGCATTGTTGACGAGGATATCGATGTGGCCGAACTGGGCCAGCGTTTCCTTCAGCATGGCGTCCACGTCCGCCTTCTGGCTGACGTCGGCGCAAAAGAAGCGCGCCTGCGGGCCGAGGGCGGCGGCCGCGTGCGCGCCTTCTTCCTTGATGTCGACCAGCATCACCTGCGCCCCTTCGGCGATCAGGCGGGTGGCGCAGGCCAGGCCGATGCCTTGCGTGGCGCCCGTGACGATGGCGGTTTTATTGACTAGTTTCATGTAATCGCCTCGGCGGGAAGGAATCAGAGGAGGATGGGTTCGTTCGGCAACTGGTTGCCGCGCGTGCCATCGGCGGGGAAGTGGCTTTGCAGCAAACCATTCAGCTGCTGCAAGGCATCGAGCGTACTGTCGTGGTAATTGCCGTCCTTGAAACCCCGGGTCATGGTGCGGCATACGCCTTGCCACTGTTCCGGCGTGACGCGGCGGCCCACGTTGCGGTCGGCGACGATATCGACCTGATGTTCGGCCAGGTTGATATAGATCAGCACGCCGACGTTATCTTCCGTATCCCACACGCCATACTGGGCGAACAGTTCGCGCGCCCGCTCGCGGTTGCTCACGCCCTGGTACGCCATGCCAGGCGTCAGGGCCGCCTCGACGATCAGGCGCACTTCCGCCTGGTGCATCGCTTCACCGCCGGCAATCGTCGTCTCGATGGCTTTCAGGGTGCGTTCTGGAAACGCCTGGCGCGCCGTCGCGGGCGTGCCGCGCAAATGTTTTAAAGCGCGTCCGCAGCGTTGTCCGAATGTCAGTTGTTTCGTCATTACCAATCTCCCGAGGCGCCGCCGCCGTCAAAACCGCCGCCGCCACCACCGAAACCACCGCCACCGCCAAAACCACCGCCGCCGCCGAAGCCTCCGCCGCCACCGCGGTTGTTCAGCGCCTGGCTCAAAATGCTGCCCAGCACGACACCCGTGGCGCCGCTGGACCAGTTGCTGCCGCGCTGCAGCCTGTTAGGCCCGCCGCGCGAACGGAACACGGTCAGCACGACGAGAAAGCCGAAGAACAGCAGCGGCAGCCAGAAGGTCAGGCCGCCCGCTTCCACGGTGGCCGGCGCCTTTTGCTGGGCGGGAGCGGGAAATTGCTCCTGGTTCAGCAAGGTGGCAATCGACCCCACGCCGGCGACCAGGCCGCCGTAATAGTCGTTTTGCTTGAAATGCGGGGCGATCACGTCTTGCAGGATGCGTTTCGACTGCGCATCCGTCAGCACGCCCTGCACGCCGCGGCCCGCTTCGATGCGCAGGCGGCGCAGCGAGGATGGGTTGTCTTTCGCCACCATCAGCAGCACGCCGTCATCGACGCCCTTGCGGCCCAGCTTCCAGGCATCCGTCACGCGGATGCTGTGTTGCTCGATGGCTTCCGGTTCCGTGCTCTTGACCAGCAGCACGGCGATCTGGCTGCCCGTCTTGGCTTCGTAATCGGCCAGCACGCCTTCCAGCGCCGCTTTTTGCTTCGCATCGAGCATGCCGGCGTTGTCCGTCACGCGCGCCACCAGCGGCGGCACGGGCTGCAAGCCCTGTGCGCCGGCCGGCGCCATCGTCCACAGCAGCAGCGCCGTCGCCAGCGCCGCGAGGTAGGACCAGGCTTTCATCTTATTTGCCAAAGTTGACGGTCGGTGCGGTCGAGATGGCTTTTTCATTTTCCACCGTGAACGATGGCTTGACCTTGTAGCCGAAGATCATGGCCGTCAGGTTGTTCGGGAAGCTGCGCGCATGCACGTTGTAATCCTGGACGGCGACGATGTAACGCTGGCGCGCCACGGTGATGCGGTTTTCCGTGCCTTCCAGCTGCGACTGCAAGTCGCGAAAGCTGGTATCGGCCTTCAGGTCCGGGTATTTCTCGGACACTACCATCAGGCGCGACAGGGCCGACGACAGCTGGCCCTGCACTTGCTGGAATTTCTCGAACGCGGCCGGGTCGTTCAGCACTTCGGGCGTGATCTGGAAACTGGTGGCGGCGGCGCGCGCCTTGGTCACCGCTTCCAGCGTTTCGCGCTCGTGCGTGGCATAGCCCTTGACGGTATTGACCAGGTTGGGGATCAGATCGGCGCGGCGCTGGTACTGGTTGACCACTTCGCCCCAGGCGGCCTTGGTGGCTTCATCCTTGCTCTGGAAGTCGTTGTAGCCGCAGCCCGTCAGGATGCCGGCCAGGACGGTGATGCTCAGCGTCAGACGCAGCCATTGGGTGAATTGTTTGGTGATTTGCATGATGGGTTCCGTGCAGAGTAAAAGGGATGCGGCAAATATACCTGAAACGGCCCGCGATGTCGGTTTAATCAGCGCCGGCCGCCGCCACCGGCTGACTTGACAGGACCGCGCCGCGTTACAATACGGGGTTTGCAACTGAATATAGAGAAGGTGTGCCGTGAATTTCATCAATAAATTATCCGCCGCATGGACGGCCAATAATTCCCTGCTGTGCGTGGGACTCGATCCCGACCTGGCGAAACTGCCGGCCGACCTGCGCGATCTGCCCGATGGAATCACCACCTTTTGCACGCGCATCATCGACGCCACGGCCGACCTGGCCTGCGCCTTCAAGCCGCAGATCGCGTATTTCGGCGCGCTGGGCGCGGAAAAGCAGCTGGAAGACATCTGCCGCTACGTGCGCGAGAATTACCCGCACATCCCCCTGATCCTCGACGCGAAACGCGGCGACATCGGCGCGACAGCCACGCAATACGCGCGCGAAGCGTTCGAGCGCTATGGCGCCGACGCCGTCACCGTGAACCCCTACATGGGCGAGGATTCGCTCGATCCCTACCTGGCGTGGCAAGACCGCGGCGTGATCATCCTGTGCCGCACCTCGAACCCGGGCGGCTCGGACCTGCAATTTCTCGACACGGACGGGGTGCCGTTGTACCAGCGCGTGGCGCGCCTGGTGGCCGAGAAGTGGAACAAGAATGGCCAGTGCGCACTCGTCGTCGGCGCCACTTTCCCTGAAGAATTGGCGCAAGTGCGCGCCATCGTCGGCGACATGCCGCTGCTGGTGCCCGGCATCGGCGCCCAGGGTGGAGACATCGCCGCGAGCGTCGGCGCGGGCCAGACGGCGAACGGCATGGGCATGATGATCAGCTCGTCGCGCGCCATCATCTACGCCACGCCGCAAGCGGGCGAAGATTTCGCCGACGCGGCGCGCCGCGTGGCGATTGAGACGCGCGATGCGATCAATCAACACCGCGCAGCGTAGGTCGGATTAGCGGCGTAGGTCGGATTAGCGGCGTAGCCGCGTAATCCGACAACACCAATAACGTCAACAATGTTGTCGGATTACGCGGGGCTTTGCCCCTCTAATCCGACCTACCCGGCGTGGTCCTTCAGTCGCGCATGGGCGCGACCATCTCCGCGTAATCGTACAGTTCACCGAGAATTTCTTCTCCCCGCTCATCCACCGATTCCGACAGCACGTCGATTTCCGTAAACAGCATCTCGATGGTGCGGGCGCCGCCGTCGCCGTCGAACAGGCGGGCGGCGCGGTGTTGCTCCCAGCGCAGGCTTTCCGCTTCGCTCAGGGTTTGCGGGAAATTGCGGGCGCGGTAGCGGAACAGCAATTCCTGCAAGCGCTCGTCGGCAAACGAGGGGCGGGCCGTGGCCAGCCTGGCCGGCGTGTCGCGGCGCAAGGATTCGAGCAGGCGGCGATCGTCGTTGCTGACGAAACCATTGTACAAATCTTCATCCACGTCCAGCGCCACGTTCGCGCCCGGGCGCTGGAACACTTCGGCCCAGATGGCATCCATGTTCGGCGCCGTCGCGGCCAGCTGCGCGTTGACCTTCGCCGCATCCACGTCGATGCCCCATTGCGCGGCCATGGCCGGCGACAGGGTCTTTAAATTGCCGACCAGCATGGGCGATTTGTTCAAATGTACGCTTTTCACGGGCAGGCGCGTCATGCCTTCCGGCATGGCTTCCTTGCGCGTAAACAAACGCGTGCGTATCGTGTCGGCGTCCAGGCTGAACAGTTCGCGCGGATCGTAGGCGCAATCCCAGACGAGGATTTCATTTTTATTGCTCGGGTGCGTGGCCAGCGGCCAGACGACGCCCAGGCAGCCCCGTTCGGCGGGGAACATGCCGGACACGTGCAGGAAAGGCTGGCGCTCGGTGGCGGCCAGGTGCATGCCCATTTCGCTGGCGACCCTGTCCTTCTTGTGCAGGGCCAGGCAGAATTCGAACAGTTTCGGCTGCTTTTCGCGGATCAGGCGGGCCAGGGCGATGGTGGCGCGCACGTCGGACAGCGCATCGTGCGCCGCTTCGTGCAGCAGGCCATTGGCCTTGCTCAGGTGTTCCAGTTTAAAACTGGTCTGGCCATCGTCGCGCTTCGGCCATTGCATTCCTTCAGGGCGCAGCGCGTGCGTCATGCGCACCACGTCGAGGATGTCCCAGCGGCCGCAATGGTTTTTCCATTCGCGCGCATACGGGTCGATCAGGTTGCGCCAGAACAGGAAACGCGTGACTTCATCGTCGAAACGGATGGTGTTGTAGCCCACGCCGATGGTGCCCGGTTCCGAAAAGGCCGCTTCGATGGTGGCGGCGAACTGGTGCTCGGGCACGCCCAACTGCAAGCATTGCTGCGGCGTGATGCCCGTGATCAGGCACGCTTGCGGATCGGGCAGGAAATCATTGGCAGGCTGGCAATACAGCATGATCGGCTCGCCGATCTCGTTGAGTTCGGCATCCGTGCGGATGGCGGCGAACTGGGCCGGGCGGTCGCGGCGCGGCTGGGCGCCAAAGGTTTCGTAGTCGTGCCAAAGGAAAGTCTGGGTAGTCATTGATATCGTTGCTGAATTGGTTATCTGGGCCGCTCAAAGCGTCGCTGCTACAGTTTTCTGAAAACCTGCCGATACTACATGAGAGGATGATCATCATGGCGTTTCCCGCATGGTGGCATATATTGCCCGTTCAAGGAGGTCTATCGTGTCAATTCCCATCGCCGCAAGCGGCAATTCCACCCCTTCCGTGACTTCCGTCAGTACGGGCGTTGCCGGCAAGGACGATAAAGTCCAGAAAAAGGATGGCGTCAACACTGAAATGAGCGTGAACGAGCGCAGCAAGCTGCAGTTGAACGCGTCCATCATGCAGGCATCGCTGAATGTCTCGATCGGTTCGGAAAACGAGCCGCTGGCGCTGCTGTACAAGACGGCCATCACGAATATCAATGAAGCGCTGAAGGCTCAGTACGGCGACGATGCGATCCAGAACGCCGCCTCGCAAGACAATAGCGCCGAAGCGACGGCGAGCCGCATCGTGTCGCTGTCGACGGGTTTTTTTGACGCGTTCAAAAAACAGAATCCCGGCATGGACGACGATGCGGCCCTGACCAAGTTCATGGACACCATCAGCGGCGGCATGGAAAAAGGCTTCAAGGAAGCGCGCGACATCCTGGACGGCTTGAAAGTACTGAATGGCGATATCGCCGGCAATATCGACAAGACGTACGAGCTGGTGCAGAAGGGCTATGCGGATTTCATCGCCGCGCACAGCAGCAAGAAGGATGACGCGGCCAAGCCGGCCGACAGCAAGGCCGCCTGAGCTACAGCATGACCCGGTTGCGGCCGTTAGCCTTCGCGCGGTACAGCGCCGCGTCGGCGGCGGCGATCAGCGCTTCATCGTCCTGTTCGGCCGCCAGGCTGGCCACGCCGAAGGAACCCGTGATGTGCGGCAGCGCGCTGCGCATGTCGGCGAAGATGACGGCGTGCTGCATGCGCTCGCACAGGCGCTCGGCGACCCGCAGGGCCACGTGTTCGTTGGTATCGGGCAAAATCACCATCATTTCCTCGCCACCATAGCGCACGGCAAAATCCGTCGGCCGCAGGGCAGCACCCAGCACTTGCGCGGCGATGCGCAGCGCCTGGTCGCCCGCCTGGTGGCCGTGGGTGTCGTTGAAACGCTTGAAATGGTCGAGGTCTATCATCACCAGCGACAGTGGCGAACCGCTGGCGTGGGCGGTGATGATCATGTTCGGCAGTAAATCGGTCAGCCAGGCGCGGTTGTACAGGCCTGTCAGGCTGTCGACCATCGACAACTGGCGGTAGAATTCGCCCAGTTTCTGGCGCCGGCGCAGCAGGGCATTGGCGGCGCGGATGCGGAAGGACAGCAAGCGCAGCAGGTTGCGCGCCAGGCCGTTCGATTGTTCGATCAATTCCCAGACGACGGCCGCGTCGATCACCAGCAAATCGGTTTCTTCCAGGGCGGAAATGGCGGCCAGGTTGCTCGCTTCATCGAGCACCGATTGTTCGCCCACGCTTTCGCCGGGCAAGACCTTGCTGACGGTGCCGTCATCCATGCCCGTGTGGGTGTCGGCCGCCACGGCCAGCGAGCCGCGCAGGACGATGTACAGGCTGGTGCCCTGGCTGTCGGCAATGGCTTCGCCCGCTTCGAGGCGCATGACGGGGCAGGGCGCCAGCATGGCGGCAGTCTGGCTGTCCGCAGCATCGCTAAATAGCTGTAAATCGCCGATGTTGCAGCCTGAAGCGCCGAAATTGCCGATCTGTTCCACAATCATACTTTCAAAAAGCCGGTGCGCGCGAGCAGAGGACCGGTATCTTCATGATAGCGTAAAGCGGCCTTGGCTGTAACGGCAAAGGCTTGCTTGATGTCACTTACTGTGGGAAATACGACAATTATTTCATTCTCGCGTCCATGCGCTGGAATGCTGCCGGTTTTGGCATTCTTGTTGCCGCGCGCGAAAGGCGGGGCGGATGTGCAAAGGCAGCCTTGAACGGCTGCCTTGGTCTCTGAAGAATGCTGCAGTGGGGGAGTTACTCGGCGGTTTCTTCCGCTTCAGCCGTATCGATCACGGCATTCTTGCCGGTGGCGTGGCGCTTGCTGTCTTGCAGGCGGCCCAGGGCACTATCGATGGCGCGTTTCAGTTTGTCCGTGGCGCCGGCAACGGATTGATGCACGGTGGCGTTCTGTTCGGTCACGGCAATCGGTTGATAGCCAGCAACGCGTGCTTCCATGACGCAGCGGATATCGTCAGCGCCGCCTTTCGGGCCATTCGTGTCGCTGATGTGGACTTCGATGCGGGTCAGGTTGTCGCGGAAGCGGTTCAGTGCGCTTTCAAGTACGGATTGCACATGTTCGTTCAGTCCAGCGGTGTTGGCGATGGTGCTGTCGGTATGAATATTGATTTGCATATGCTTACTCCTGTCAATTCAAAAAAAACCCATCTCAGGCGTGCTGCGGCCTGGTTGCTGCCTCATGCACATGACCTCTGTGCATGGAACTTATCTTACTCCTCTTTCTGGTATTTCAAGAGGGTGCGCACGATTAAGATGAGCTTAACCCTTCAGCCAGGTCAAGTTTCCTTGCGGAATCTTTTCAAGCCGAGTCAGCTTTATCCATTGATGAGGCCGGCGGCGATATTGATCGACAGTCCCAGCACGACCAGGTTGAAGAAAAAGCTCAGCACGGATTGCCCCAGCACGATCTGCCTCATCAGCCGCGTCTGCACGCAGACATCCGACGTTTGTACGGCCACGGCGATGGTGAAGGCGAAATACAGAAAATCCCAGTAATCGGGGTTTTGCTCGTCGTCGGGAAACTTCAGGGGGCGTAGCGCGGGGTCGGCCTGGTAATACAGGTGGGCATAATGAAAGCAGAACAGGGTGCCGACGAGAAACCAGGAGCCGACCAGGGTGAGGATCGTCAAGCCGTAGTGCAGCGCGCGCTCGTCCGGCGCCATGTCTTTCATCGAAGACAGTTGCGAGACGATGGCCACCAGGCTCATCACGGATGCGACGGACAGGGCCGACAGGACCGTGGTGGCCCGCTCATCCTGGCGCGCGGCCATCACCTTCACCTTGTGATGGTTGGCGCGCATCATCATCCAGGCCATCGTCGCCAGGTAGAACCAGACGGCGACATTCCACGCCGTCAGCAAACGCGTCATCTCTTGCCAGGACGAGGGCAGCAGCAGGCCGGCCGCCACGCCGATGGCCGTGGCCATGCTCAGGTGGGGGCGGCTGCGGATGAAGCTGTGCAAGGGAAGCGTGATTTTCATGGTGCGAGTTCGCAGTGGTAATAGCGCATCTTAGCTCTTAGCTTGCGCTTGCGGTGGCCGTTCTGGCGGCCGTTTCCTTTTCGTGGTGGGGGAAGCGGTCCATGCGCGACAGCACGGGGAACAGCACGGCCCACACGCCCGTCACGGCCAGGGTGGCGGCGCCGCCGAAGAGCACGGCGCGCACCAGGCCGAACCAGCCGGCCGTCAGGCCCGATTCGAATTCGCCCAGTTCGTTCGAGGCGCCGATGAAGACGGCATTCACGGCGCTGACCCGGCCGCGGATCTCGTCGGGCGTCTCGAACTGCACCAGCAGGTGGCGGATGTAGACGCTGACCATGTCACCAGCGCCCATCAGGAACAGCGCCGCCAGCGCCAGCGGGAAATAGCTGGTGCTGCCCAGCACCAGGGTGCCCAGGCCGAAGACGGCCACGCCGCCGAACATCCACGCGCCCACGCGGCGCGTGATGGGGAAGATGGCCAGCGCGATCGAGCACAGGGCGGCGCCGGCGCCCGGTGCCGTGCGCAGCAGACCCAGGCCGCCGGGGCCGATATGCAGCACGTCTTGCGCGAGCGCCGGCAACAGGGCCGTGGCGCCGCCGAACAGCACGGCAAACAGGTCGAGCGAAATGGCGCCCAGGACGATGGGTTTCGACCAGACGAAGCGCAAGCCTTCGAGCAGGGTGTGCCAGCTGACGGGAGCGCGCTGCACCACTTGCGGCGCCGGCGTGGTGGCGCGCATCAGCAGCACGGACAGCGCCAGCAGCGCGGACGAGATCAAATACACCACCTTGGGGCCGAAGTAATACAGCAAGCCGCCCAGGGTGGGTCCCAGGATGATGGCGACGTGCGAGCTCGACGAGCTGAGTGCGACGGCGCGGCTGAAGTGTTGCGTGGGTACCATGTTCACCAGCACGGCTTGCGTGGCCGGCATCATGAAGGCGCGCGCGCTGCCGAACAGCACCAGCACGGCAAACACGGGCCAGACGATGGAAATACTGCTTAACGTAAACGCCAGCAAGGCCAGCGCGCAGGCGAGCTGCGCCGCCAGGCACCAGGCGATGATGTTGCGGCGGTTGTAGCGGTCGGCCACGTGGCCGGCCGGCAAGATCAGCACGAGGAAGGGCGCGAACTGCGCCAGGCCGATCAGGCCCAGGTCGAACAGGCTGCCCGTGATCTGGTACACCTGCCAGCCGATGGCCACGCTTTGCATCTGCACGGCCACGGTGCCCAGCACGCGGGCGGACAGGTAACAGGCGAAATTGCGGTGACGCAGGATACTGAAGCCGTTGCCGGCGGACGTGAGGGACATGAAAATTCCGGGAAGCAGCGGGGTAGAGCGGTGGTGGCAGCGGGCGCCGCACCAGCCGCGCCCCGCTGTCTGGACGGTGAGGCTTACTTGGCCAGGTCGGCTTCGGTGGTAAAGGCGTCGGCGAAGAACTCGTCGGCTGGCAACTGGCACAATTGCACGAAATCGCGGTGGGCCGCATCGACCATCACGGGCGCGCCGCAGGCATACACCTGATACGCGGCCATGTCGGGCAAGTCGGCGATGACGGCCTGGTGCACGAAGCCCGTGCGGCCTTCCCACGCGTCTTCCGGCAAGGCTTCCGAGACGACGGGCACATAGGTGAACTGCGGCAAGTCGGCGGCCCACTGGCGGCACAGCGCATCCATGTACAGGTCGTGCGGACGGCGTGCGCCCCAGTACAGGGTGATCGGGCGCGGCGATTGCTCGTTGATCATGTGCTCGACGATGGCTTTCAAGGGGGCAAAGCCCGTGCCCGAGGCCAGCAGCACGACGGGCTTGTCGCTGTCTTCGCGCAGGAAGAAAGTGCCCATCGGGCCTTCGAAGCGCAGGATGTCGCGCTCCTTCATGGTGCCAAAGACCTGGTCGGTGAACAGGCCGCCCGGCAGGTGGCGGATGTGCAGGGTCACGGGGCCGCCATCGGCGGGCGCGCTGGCCATGCTGTAGCTGCGGCGCTTGTTGTCGCGCAACAGGATTTCGATATACTGTCCGGCGCGGTAGTGCAGGCGCTCGCTGGCCGGCAATTGCAGGGTCAGCACGACGACGTCGGGCGCGACTTTGTCGATGGTGGTCACGCGCGACGGCATTTTCTTGATCGGGTAGTCGCTGCTGCCCGCCACTTCGCGCGCTTCGATGACGAGGTCGGCATCCGTGGTTGCGCAGCAGAACAGGGAAAAGCCGGCCGCTTCCTCTTCCGGCGTCAGGGCGCGCTGCTGGTGCGCCTTGTGCTGGACGGTGCCGGAAACCACTTTGCCCTTGCAGGAACCGCAGGCGCCATTTTTACAGCCATACGGCAGGCCGACGCCGGCGCGTATCGCCGCCGCCAGCACGGTTTCGTCCGCTTCGCAGCTGAACTGGTGGCCGCTGGGCTGAACAGTAACTTGAAAAGTCATACAATCCTTGAGATGAAAAATATGTTAATGCACTCTTTGCGCAAGCCGGTGGGCTTGCCGCGCTTGCTGATCGTGGGCTGCGGCGACGTCGGCCTGCGTCTGCTGCCGCAGCTAGCGGCGCGCTTTCGCGTCTTTGCCGTCACCAGCCAGCCGGCGCGTTGCGCGCAGCTGCGGGCAGCCGGCGCCGTGCCCATCGTGGCCAACCTCGACGACCGCGCCAGCCTGAAACGGCTGGCGGGACTGGCGTCGACGATCGTGCATCTGGCGCCGCCCCTGTCGTCGGGCTTGCTGGACCGGCGCACGCGCAATCTGGTCGCCATTTTACCCGAGCATGCACGCCTGGTGTATGTGAGTACCAGCGGCGTGTATGGCGATTGCGGCGGCGCCTGGGTCGATGAGACGCGCCCCACGGCGCCGGGCAATGCGCGCGCGAAGCGGCGCGTGGATGCGGAACAGGTTTTGCGTGGCTGGGGCGCGCGCCGCGGCGCGAGCGTGGCCATCCTGCGCGTGCCCGGCATTTATGCGCCCGACCGCCTGCCCCTGAAGCGCCTGCGCGAAGGTACGCCGGCCCTGGCCGCTGGCGATGATGTGTACACCAACCATATCCATGCCGATGATTTGGCGCGCATCATCGAACGGGCCTTGTGGCGCGGCAAACCGGGACGCGTGTATCACGCCAGCGATGATAGCGAACTCAAGATGGCGGAATATTTCGATGCCGTGGCCGATACGTTTGGCCTGCCGCGCCCGCCGCGCCTGCCGCGTGCCGAGCTGCGGCAAGTGGTCACGCCGATGCTGTTGTCGTTCATGTCCGAATCGCGCCGCCTGCACAATACGCGCCTCAAGCGCGAGCTGGGCGTGCGCCTGCGCTACGCGCGCGTGGCCGATGCCTTGCAGTCGCTGTCTGCCGATACGGCCGGCATCGGGTAAAATGGCCGGTTATCTGCGCACTTTGCCGGACCGGTGCGCAGCGCGCCGTTGCGGCGGCGCGCCATTCACTTAAGGACTACAGCATGACCACCCTCACTTACGAAGAATACCTGGACGAGGTCACCACCGTCCTGACGGAACTGTATGACCTCGACGACGAGGCCGCCATCAAGCTGGTCGTGGCGGCGCAGGATGCCGAATTTTTTGTTCCGCACGATGCGCATGAGGAAATGCGTACCGCCGAGCAAGCCAAGAAGGATGCGGTCACCCTGTTCGAGCGCAAGCAGAATCGTCAGCAAACGCAGGAAAAACAGCAACAGCGCGTGCGCCAGCAAAAGAAATAAGCGCCAGCCATTCTCCGCCAGGCCGCCGGAGCATGGCGCAGTGCGGGCTTCGGCGCAATGCCGGGGCCTGGCCATTTGATGCAACGCAAGGGCAGCATGGCGAACTGGCGATATGCTGAGCAATGTCGTCACGCGTCCTGGCTGGTTGTGGCGGGCTCGGCATCTACAATTGGCGTGACGTTGTTTCCCGTCAGCAGGAGCGATCCATGCGAGCTACGAGTCACCCCAGCAAGGAGCAGGTGCGCGCCTATATGCGGCGTCGCGAACGTGCGCTGCAGCCGCCACCGCCGCCCGATGAAATTCGCCGGCAACTGGCCTGGTGCCGCGTGGACGCCTTCCCCGGCATGTGCCTTCCGGCCACCCCGGCCGGCCTGGCCGCGCAAGGCTGGCATTTATCCGCCGACATGGCCCGCCTGGGCACCCTCATGGCCATAGCCTGGCTGATGCACGGCGGTGTTGCTCATCGTAAAAATTGATGACGTGCAGCAAATTTTCCCGATTTGAGTTATCCTCTAGCACATTCCAAGTGCGTCAATTCTCTTCAATTATCACAATTTTGCTTTAAGTTACGCAAAAATCAACAATAGCGTGTATTATATTGTTTGTGGCCTGAATGCCGCATAAGTGATGGCGCTTTTTAGTGTGTTTACCCTGAATTATTGCAGAAGAGACATTTTGTTTCTTTTTGCCCTAATACAACAAGTACGGATTTTCGATCATGTCTCTCAAACAAATTACCTCTTTGCCTACCTACAACCCGAATCGCGTGCTCGATGCAATCATCGACAAGCTGCAACTGAAAAACGATGCCGCCCTGTCGCGAGCGCTGGAAGTGGCGCCACCGGTCATCAGCAAGATTCGTCACAACACCTTGCCGATTGGCGCCACGATCCTCATCCGCATGCATGAAATCAGCGATTTCAGCATTCGTGAACTGCGCGAGTTGATGGCTGCCTAAGAGCGCCTGACAGACGGCAAACTGAGAGGTGCCGTCTGGGTAAGTCAGGCTTGCCGCGTGCGGCAGCCACATCTGTTTTTCTATTGCGGGTCGCGGTTCAGCACCGGACGATCGACATAGAAACGCCCCATTTCCAGGCCGCTCGAAGACGACTTGAGCAGCGCTGCTGCCAAGGTGGCGGGCGCGCTGGAAAATGCCGTGCTGGCAGCCCCCGTCGCGCGGCCCGAATACGCCGTCGCCTGCACCGCCGCACTGGAAAACGCCGTTTGCACGGCCCGGCCCGAGTAGGCCGTCGCCTGTACCGCACGCCCTGAATACGCGGCCTGCACGGCCCGTCCCGAATACGCTGCCTGTACCGCACGCCCCGAATACGCCGTTTCTGCGCGGATATAATCTTCCCCGAACGTTTGCTCATACAACTGCTTCATGCGCTCGCCCACGCGCTGGTGCGCCGCTTCGTCGTCTTCGCCGCGCAGGCCGATGTACGGAAAGTGATGCAGGAAGTAGCCGAACACCTGTTCGCAGTCCGCCGCATATTTCAGGGTGTCGAGGATGTGGTAGTGCCAGAAGGTATCGACGTCCATCAGCGGCGCCGTTTCTTCTTGCGGAAACTGTTTCATCAGGATCAGGAAGCGCCGGTACTCGAACTCCACCGCATTGGCCTTTTCCAGGCTCCATCCTTCGCCTGACTCCCGGTGCATCAGCTTGACTTTGATCGCGTCCAAATTCAAATCGGCAATTGCCTTGAAACTGTCGTTCGTATCCATGAATGTCCTTGTGGTAAAGAGCGTTGTGGGAAATACAGTGCAACAAGGGAGAGTGGCGGGTGCGTACTCCTGGTAAATAGTCGAGGAATGCCTGGCCCATGGCGGGCAGGCGCTGAGTTGTTCTACATCAATATTGCATCTAATTACAAAATACGCAAGCTTAGCTTGTTTCATGCGGGACGTGCCTGTCAGGCGCTGGCCCGGCCATCTTCCTGGTAGGGAAACGCCGTGGCGTCCGCGCCCAGCGGCACGCTGACATGCACGCGCATGCCTGCGCCGGGGCTGCTTTCGATGTAGAAAGTGCCACCCAATAACTTGATGCGCTCCTCGATGCCCACCAGGCCAAACGAGCCCAGCTTGTTGCGTCCGTCGATGGCCGCGCCCACGCCGTTGTCGCTGACGCTCATCGATACGGTGTCGCGGCACTTTTCCAGCTTGACTTGCACGCGGCTGGCATTCGCATGCTGGGAAATATTGCTGAGTGACTCTTGCAGGATGCGGAACAGGGCCGTGGCGCATTGATCGCTGAGGCAAATGTCGTCATGGCTTTCGCTCACTTCGCAGGCGATGCCGGTGCGCTGGCGAAATTGCGCCACCTGCCATTCGACGGCCGCATTCACGCCGAGGTCCAGCACGGTGGGACGCAAGTCGTTGATGATCTGCCGCACGCTTTTGATCGTGGCGTCGATCTGCTCCAGGGTTGAGCGGGCGCGGGCGTTCAGGCGCGGATGGCGGCGCTGCGTGCGCGAGGCCAGCATGTCGGCGTCGATGCGCAAGACCAGCAGGTTTTGTCCCAGGTCGTCGTGGATTTCGCGCGCGATGCGCTTGCGCTCCTCTTCCTTGATCCGGTCGGCGTGGGCCGCCAGGCGGCGCAGTTTCTGGTGCGACAGTTGCAGGCGGATCTGGCTGGCGCGCAATTCCGCCGTCATGCCCGTCGCCATCTGGATGGCGCGCCAGCGCGACGACGCCAGGGTGTGGAACAGCATGTACAGCAGCATGGTGCTGGTAAAGCCGGTCAGCAGGGCCAGCCACGGCAAGAAGGCGTCGAAGCGCGTGTACAGGTCGCTCTTGCGCACGCTGAACAGCGCTTGCCAGACGCGGCCATTGTGTTCGATCAGCATCGTGCTGCTCAGGTAGCGGCCCGAGTTGCCGGGTAGCCACCATGGCGCATGCATGCCCGCCGTCGTGCTGTCGAAGATGGGGCGCATATTGTGGGGCAGTTGCAGCGGCAAGTCCGGCTGTTCCAGCGCCTGCGGGCCGATATCGAACAGGGTCAGGCGGACATTGCGGACCGGCATGTCGGCCAGCGCGCTGCGCATCATCGTCACCAGGTCGTAGCCGATGCCGACGGAACCCTGGTAGGCCGCGCGCCTTTGCTCCAGCGTGCCGGTTGGCATGCCGAAGCGGTACACGGGCAGGCGCATGGCCATGCCCGTCAGCTGCGGCCGGCCATCCATCGGCACGGGCACGCCGGAATTGCTGAGCTGCCCGGTATCGCGCGACTGTTCCAGCGCTTCGGCGATCAGGGGTCGCGAAGCGATGTCATAGCCATACTTTTCCGGGGCGCTGGCAATCGGCTCAATGTACACCAGTACGGAATAACGGGGGCGCGGACCGGGCGGATGGATGGCAAACGCCGGATAGTCGTCGCGCCCGGGCGCATAGTCGCGCTGCATGGCCGTTTCGAAGGCGGCGCGCTGCGACTCGTCGAGTTCCCGGCTGTAATTGAGATTCATCACGCCCGGGTAGTTCTGTTGCAAGGCGATATTGGCCACGTAGCGGTGGAATTGCTCGCGGCTCACGTGTTCGTTGGCGTGGAACAGGCTGGCCGTGCCGCGCAGCAAGTTGGTATACGACTTGAGGCGCGATGCGATGTTTTTCTGGGTATTGCGCGCCAGATTGTTGAATAGCTCGCTGGCATCGTTTTCGATCGACAGCGAGGCGGCCATGTAGAACAGCAGGCCCACCATCAGCGACATCACGACGCCGAGCAGCCAGAGCGGTTTTTTTTCAGCAGATAAGTGTTTGCCGGCAGTAGTAGACATCGCCATCCGCATCAGGAAGAGGAATCGGGTGCCGCCTGTGTGCTGGAGGCTGTACCAAGTTGCACAAGCACTAACGACATTGCAAATTGCTCAATAGCTGCCTAATATACAAAATTATCGTGAATATAGTCAACAGGCAATATTTCTGTTGAGAACGAAAAAAAACCGCCGCAGCGGTTTTTTTGGGGATCGTGCGGCGCCTTACTTGGCGGGCTGCCAGCTGTCTTTCAGGGTGACGATGCGGTTGAAGACGGGCTTGCCAGGCTGGCTGTCGACCCGGTCGGCCGCGAAATAGCCGTGGCGCTCGAACTGGAAGCGCTGTTCCGGCTGAGCCAGTTCCGCGCCCGGTTCCAGCCACGCTTGCACCACGTCCTTGGCCAGCGGGTTCAGGGCCAGCTTGAAGTCCTTGCCGCCCGCGTCCGGCTGCGGGTCGGTAAACAAGCGGTCGTACAGGCGTACTTCGGCGGGGATCGCCGTCGCTGCGCTGACCCAGTGCATATTGCCCTTGACCTTGTAGGTCGAGCTGCCTTCCGTGCCCGACTTGCTGTCTTCGAAATAGTTGCAATGCACGGCGATGACCTTGCCGTTTGCATCCTTGTCAAAGCCCGTGCACTCGATCACATAGCCGTAGCGCAGGCGCACGCGGCTGCCTGCCTTGTCGGCTATGGGCGGGTACAGGCGGAAATAGCCCTTGTTCGGCACTTCCATGAAATCGTCTTCCTCGATCCACAGCTCGCGCGAGATGGGGAAGGTGCGCAAGCCGCGCTCGGGGAAGTGCGGGTGCACGGGCGCCGTGCATTCCACGCTGTCGTTTTCAGGGAAATTGTCGATGATCAGTTTCAACGGACGCAGCACGGCCACCGTGCGCGGCGCCTTCGGGTCCAGGTCTTCGCGCAGGCAGCCTTCGAGCACGCTGTAATCGATCCAGCCGTCGGACTTGGTCACGCCCGTGCGTTCGCACATCAATTGAATCGCTTCCGGCGTGTAGCCGCGGCGGCGCATGCCCACCAGGGTCGGCATGCGCGGGTCGTCCCAGCCGTCGACGATGTGCTCTTCCACCAGCTGGCGCAGCTTGCGCTTGCTGGTGACGATGTAGGTCAGGTTCAGGCGCGAGAACTCGAACTGGCGCGGCACCGGTTGCTGGAAGAAGCCGCCGGCCGACAGGGTTTCCAGCAGCCAGTCATAGAACGGGCGGTGATCCTGGAATTCCAGCGTGCAGATCGAATGCGTGATGTTTTCCAGCGCGTCCGAGATCGGGTGCGTGTAGTCGTACATCGGATAGATGCACCAGGCGTCGCCCGTACGGTGGTGATGCGCATGGCGGATGCGGTAGATGGCCGGGTCGCGCAAGTTCATGTTCGGCGAACGCATGGCATCTTCGCTCATCTTCGCGCGCAGGATGTGCTCGCCATCCTTGAATGCGCCCGCCTTCATGGCGCGGAACAGGGTCAGCGATTCGTCGCGCGGACGGTCGCGGAACGGCGAATTCTTGCCGGCCTGGCCGAAATTGCCCCGGTTGGCGGCCATGTCCTCGGCGCTCTGGCTGTCCACATAGGCAAAGCCGGCCGTGATCAGGTACTCGGCCATCGCGTACAGCTGGTCGAAATAATCGCTCGCGTAGTGCAGGTGGCTCTGGCCATCGGCATGCTTCGGTTCCCAGTCAAAGCCCAGCCATTTCACGCTGTCCATGATGGTGTCGACGTATTCCTGCTCTTCCTTCGCCGGATTGGTATCGTCGAAGCGCAGGTTGCACTGGCCGGCGTAATCGCGCGCCAGGCCGAAGTTGACGCAGATCGACTTGGCGTGGCCCACGTGCAGGTAGCCGTTCGGCTCCGGCGGGAAACGCGTGATCACCTGGGGCAGGCCGGGACGCACGTGGGTGCCGGCAGCCAGGTCGGCTTCGATGATGTTACGCAAGAAATTGGGCGCCAGCGCTGGCGCGGCGGTATTCGGTTTATCGTTGCTCATTGATCAATGCGGAAGAGTGACAGTAAAAAGCATTTTACCGTACCGCAAGCGCTTTATAAGCACGTATTTGCCCCCATATCCCAGCATGCAAGCGACGCGGGCGCCGTTCTATAGGATAATCTGCCTTTAATTAGCAAACAAAACGTGACCCCGGAGCCATTTATGGAAAATTTATATAACGTCCTCGGTGTCGCGCCCAATGCCAGCGACGATGAAATCAAGAAGGTTTACCGTTCGCTGGCCATGCGCTTCCACCCCGACCGCAACCAGGCCCCCGGCGCCGAGGCGCGCTTCAAGAGCGTCACCAAGGCGTATGAAATCCTGGCCGACCCGGTCAAGCGCGCCGAATACGACCAGAGCGTGAACCACCGCATCATCATCGATCCGGAAGCGGAAGCCTATGCCCTGTGGTGCGGCGTGTTCCGCCTGCATGGCACAGTACTGCCAGCAGACTAAGCCTGCGGGCGGTCGCCCGGCCAGCCTGAATGATTTGAAAAACAACAAACAATGGTGCTTTTGCTTTTAAGTAAAAGTGCCGCGCATTACATTGGAAAGCACAGCATGAGAAGAGTACACCCTGAATTCGCGTACCAGTCGCGCGAGCTGGAAGGCCAGATCGATGGCATCCTCGGCGACCCGCCAAACCGCAAGAACTATAAAAGCATGGTCGACGCGCTGGTGAGCGAGTACGCCAGCGGCGGCGGCATCGAAGACGTGAACATGCTGGCCTTCGCGCTGGTCGACCACATCACCTTCAGCGACCCGAAAGGCTTGCTGGCCGAAAGCGAAGACTACGAGTTGGGCGACCCGGCCCGCGTGTTCTCGATGGCCACGTGCGCCGCGCCGGAAGCGGCGAAGATGTACGCCGCCATCGAAGAGAGCTTCCCCGACCTGGCGCGCCAGGCCATCATCACGGCCTTTTTGCACAAGAATCCGCGCCTGTGGGACGACGACGACCAGTCGCTCGACCAGCTGGCGGCCAATGACGACGGCGACGACGAGCACGATGAAGACGAAGCCACCGACGATTTCGCCCAGATGTTTGACCAGGATGGAGACGACCATGGCCGATAACAAGGATGATCAAAAGAGTAATCTTCCCGCGCTGACGAAACAGGTCATGGAATTGGTGCTGTCCGGTTCGCTGGGCCACGCCGAGCAGGCGTTTGCGGACGCGGCCGACCAGTACGGCGATCTGGCCGTGGTGGAAGTGCTCAATGCCATCCCGCCGCAAGTGACGGCCCTGCACCTGGCCGGCTTTGACGGCGGCAAGATGTCGCTGGCCACCTTGCTGGTGCCGCCGAAAGCCTGGGCCGACAGCCTGGCCTTCATCGCCGCCACCTGGAGCGACGACCAGATCGAGGATGATCCGGAACGCATCGCCGAGTCGCTGTTCGCGCACATCCACGGCGTGGTGTTTTCCACCGACGACGCCGAGCGCCGCCGCGAGCTGCTGCTCGAAGCGTCCGCCACCGACTGGGGCGCCACCGCGTTCGCCATCCTGTTCTCGATGGCGCCGAAGGAAATCCTCGAAGTGGCGGGCGAAATCGTCATCAAGGGACCGTACGTGACGGGCGTGACCTCGTCCGACAACGACGTCGTGCCGCTGGCCATCGAGCTGGCGCAAGCGAATGAAGACGGCTGGGACCGCTCGCTGTTCGAACTGTTCCCCGACTTCCGCCACAGCGCCGACCTGGCCGATGCCGAATATTCGGACGACCCGGACGAAGAGCCGACCATGTTGCAGCGCAGTACCAAGGAATTGCTGTACCGCCTGCGCAAGCAAGTGCCGAGCACGCGCAGCGCGCCGCGTTCCAGCACGCGCCGCAGCCTGGGCACCGGTATTTTCTCGTAATGAAAGCAGGGAACGTCTAATGCTGCCAGCAATTGTTGTAGAGAATCTTCCGCGCCTGGTGCGCGCCATCAAGCTGTTGCCGAACGACCCGCGCGAAGATGCGGCGCTGGACCTGGCCGACGAGTTGACGGGCATCACGGCCATGGTGGCCGAAAAGTTCACGAATGAACGCACGGCCGACGGCATCCAGAAAGCGCTGTTCCTGACGGTGGGCGGCGTCTCGCTGGGCCTGGAGCAGGCCGTCACGCATGAAGGCGACCAGGCCGCCCTCGATTTCCTCGTCGAGCACGGCGCCGAGCACGCGTTCCAGGTGGGCTTTCGCCTGATCAAGGAATTGTCGCAGCTGCCGGAAGACGCCCTCGTCGGTGAATACGACCAGGACCCCGTCTACCTGCAGCGCCGTTTGCGCGAGCTGTTCATCGATATTTGCCAGGCCGACCCGAACCAGAACTGGGCCGGCTATGAAAAGTATGCGTTGCAATTGCAACAGCGCAAGGAAGTGCAAGCCGTGGTGCGCCTGGCCAGCTGGCTGCGCCGCCACCATGACAACGGCCCCGTCAGCGACAGCGACCTGAATGCCGAGGGCGTCATTGCCGTGGCCATCATCTTCGCCATCGAAGGCGGCGGACGCATCATGGCGCGTACGGGGCAAAAGGAGTTTGAACGCTTCGTGCGTTCCGTGCGCAAGAACAAGCCCGACTTCGAGGAAGGCTGGGCCGCTTTGGTGGCCAAGGTGCCTGTGCAGCATCACCCCGTGTTGCTCGACCGCATAGAATCCTACCGCCGCAGCTGCACCGTCGTGCATAAAATCCTCACGCGGGCCAGCATGAAAAGCCTGTTCGAGGACCTGGAAAACTATGCGGGTTCGGAGCTGGACGCGGATTATTCCTGATGCGAGCAATTGTCGGCTTACGCCCTTCGGGCTAAGCCGACATTGCAGCTTATGCTCCCCCTTCCAGCGCCGCTGCCTCGGCCAGTTTGACGAACGCCGCTACCAGCGGCGACGTCTCTTCTTCCCTTTGTGCCAGTAACAAACTGGTGGTCGCCTGCGGGTCGGCGATAGGGCGGTAGCACACGCCATCCATGCGGATGCGGTCGAACGAGGCGGGCAGCACGGAAATGCCGCAGCCGGCCGCCACCAGGCCGATGATGGTCGACGCTTCGCCCGCTTCCTGCGTTACCTGGGGCACGAAGCCGGCCGCCTTGCACAGGCGGAAGATCTGCGGATAAATCCCCGTGCCCGCATCCTTGGGGTACATCACAAAACCTTCGCCCGCCATGTCGGCAATGGCAATCGCCTCCTTGGCCGCCAGCGCGTGGGCGACGGGCAGCACAAGGAACAGCGGGTCCTGGCGCAGTTGCGTCAGCTTGATATCAGATGGATACGTCGTTTCCGGCGGTCGCACGAAACCCAGGTCCATCGTCCTGCCCGAGATCGCTTCCAGTTGATGCAGGGTCGCCATTTCGTGCAAGGTCAGGGTGACGTGCGGGAATTGCTGGCGGTAGCGGTTGATGACGGTGGCGAAGTAAGGCGTAAACGGCGTGGAAAACGTAAAGCCGATGCGCAACTCGCCCGCCTCGCCCCGCTGCGCCCGGCGCGCCGTGACGGCCGCCTGTTCCGACAGGGCCAGGATGCGCCGCGCATCGTCGAGGAACAGCGCACCCGCCTGCGTCAGGCGCACGGAGCGCTTGTTGCGCTCGAACAACTGCGCGCCCAGTTCCGCTTCCAGCGCCTGGATTTGCTGGCTCAGCGGTGGCTGGCCGATGTGCAGGCGTTCGGCCGCGCGCGTGAAGTGCAGCTCTTCGGCGACGGCGACAAAGTAACGCAGGTGGCGCAGTTCCATATCAGTAATATTTTAAAAGTATGAGTTGGGCCTTGAATATATATTGGACGATATGAGTTGGCAATCCTAACATGCAGATTCGCTTCTCTTTTGAAACACGGCCATGTCTGATTCATCGCTCGCTTTTGCCCCCGCTGCCGCATCGGCCATCCCGGTTTCCGCTCCTGGTCCCGGTCCCGCTCCCCGTTCGGCCATCGCCAAGGGGTCGATTGAATTCAAGCGCAGCAACCGCGCCCTGTTCTTCGGCGGCTTTTCCACTTTCAGCTTGCTGTACTGCATCCAGCCCCTGTTCCCGCTGTTGTCGCAGCAGTTCCACCTGACGCCGGCGCAGAGCAGCTGGTCGCTGTCCGTGTCGAGCGGCTTGCTGGCCATTTCCTTGGTGCTGCTGAGCGCCGTCTCGGACCGCATCGGCCGCAAGCCCTTGATGGTGGCGTCGATGTTTTCTGCCGCCATATTGACGATTTTGTCCGCCTTCGCGCAGGATTACGCGCAGCTGCTGGCGATCCGCGCGGCGCTGGGCGTGGCCCTGGGCGGCATGCCGGCCGTGGCCATGGCTTACCTGGGCGAGGAAATCGAGGGGCCGTCGCTGGGACTGTCGATGGGCTTGTATATTGCGGGCAGCGCGTTTGGCGGCATGTCGGGGCGCCTGATCGCCTCCATGCTCAGCGATTTCCTCTCGTGGCGCTGGGCCCTGGGCGTGCTGGGCGTGGCCGGCGTGCTGGCGGCGGCGGAATTCTGGCGCAGCCTGCCCGCATCGAAAAACTTCGTGCCCAGTACCCGTGGCTGGAATGCCTTGCCGCACGCCATCAAACAGCATTTTTCCGACCGCGGCTTGCCGTGGCTGTTTTGCCTGGCATTCCTGCTGATGGGCTGTTTTGTCAGCCTGTATAACTACATCGGTTACCGCCTGCTGGCCGCGCCGTTCAACTTGCGCCAGAGCACGGTCGGCTTGCTGGCCTTTTTGTACCTGATCGGCATCTTCAGTTCCGTCTGGGCGGGACGCCTGGTGGACCGCCTGGGGCGCCGCGGCGTGCTGTGGATCATGCTGTCGGTGATGCTGGCCGGCATTCTGCTGACCCTGTTCGACTCGCTGCCGCTGATCGTCATCGGCATGGCGCTCGCCACCTTCGGCTTCTTCGCCTCGCACTCGATCGCCAGCAGCTGGGTCAGCCGCCGCGCGCGCGCGCCGCAGGCGCTGGCTTCGGCCTTCTATCTGCTGTTCTATTACCTCGGTTCGAGCCTGATCGGTTCCGCCTCGGGCATGATGTGGGGCTTCGACGGCTGGACGGGCGTCATCATCATGCTGGGCCTGTGCCTGGGCGGCGGCGTGCTGATCGCCTTGCGCCTGCGCCATCTGCAGCCGCTGGGCGCGCGCGAAGCGGTGGGCTGAGACGGCTATTTGGGACAGTTGCCGATCATCGTTTCCCCCTGCTTGCCCGCGCGCGTGGTCACGCACAAGGTGCCCAGCGCGCTGGTGATTTTATACGTGCGGCTGCCCTTGGCTGCATTCGCACCCACTTCCTCGATTTTTGACGCTTCATACCATTTCGGCGGCACGGCCGCGAAGGCCTCGGCAAAGCCTTGCTGCATGCGCTTGAAGCCCGTGTCGTCCAGTTTTTGTTCGCCGCGCTGCGGGAATTCCTTGCGCAACTCCCTGTCGATCTTGCCCACGTCGCGTTTGGCTTGCGCCAGGATCTCGGCCGCGCTGGGCGCTGCCGGCGCCGTGATCGCTTCCGGTGTTACCGGCGCTGGCGCTGGCGCCTGCGCGACGCTGGCGGCGGGCAGGGGGCGGCTGACGGGCGCCAAGATGGGCAAATTCGGCAGGCGTGGCACGCGCGCGGTGGCTGGTTTGATGCTGGGCAAGGGCAGGGGCTTGGGCGGCACCGGGAGCGTGTGGCGCAGCCAGCTGATGGCCGGACCTTGCGGCAGGTTCTCGTCAGAGGCAATGCGCGGTCGCGACTGCACGATGACATAGGCCAGTCCCGCGTGCAGCAGGACGATCAGCAGCAAGCCGGGCGCGCGGCGGGGCAGGATGGGCAGCGAGGTCATGGAGGGCACGGTGGTTCAGGTACGCCAATGTATCCGAGGTATTTGAATATTATCTAAAATGTCACAAGCACTTACAAAAAAGTGCCTCATGGAAATTTCAATGCCTTGGCGGGCGGTGGGGAACCTTGGATCGGCCTGACGATCCAACTGCAGATAGCATGGGAGGACACATCATGATGCAGGTAAAGGAAGTGGCACGGCGCTTTGGCGCCATCGAACACGCGATCGGCCAGGCGGCCCAGCTGTGCGGCAAACAGCAGGGCATGCCCATGGATTTGAAAGATTGCATCAACCAGATGGACCAGCAAAAAAGTGCAGTGCGGCAAGCCATCGACACGCAAGACGATGCGCGCATCCGCCAGGCCGTCGACCAGATGGAGTCGCTGGGCGACCGCGCCAAGCGGGCCTGTGGCACGGCGTCCAGCGTGACGCCGGAAATGAAGAGCGCCGTGCTCAAGGTGCACGATGAATTGTCGGACCTGAAGCATCAGCTGCACTAGGTGTTGCCAGGTGTTGCAAGCGTTTTACATCTGGCGGAACAGATGGGCATACAAGGGACTGACGCGCAGCTGCGCCGGGTGCTGGCGCAGGGTCAGCGACAGCTTGCCTGCGTCGTCGCGCACGGCCGTGGCGATGGCGCTGGCGTTGACGATGGTGCCCCGGTGGATTTGCCAGAATTGTTGCGGGTCCAGCTGGGGCAAGAGTTCCTTCAGGCTGGTGCGTATCAGTGCTTCGCTGTCCTGGCACACGACGTTGATGTATTTGTCCAGCGCTTCGAAATACACGACGTCCGCCAGGGCGATCATGCGCACGCTGTTGCCGACGGCCGCCCGTATCATTTGCAGGCGCGGCGCCGGCGGCAGCATGGCTTGTAGCTGGCTCAGCAGTCGGGCCAGGTTGTCGTCGCTGGCGGACGCTGTTGTTTCCGTCGACGCCAAGGGTGCCGTCGTGGTGGATGCCGCTGGGGTTGCTGTTGTTGTAGCGTTGCCGTTGCCAACGCTGCTGTCGCGCAGGCGCTGCTGCAGGCGTTCCACCGTCTTGCCCAGGCGTGCATCGTTGACGGGTTTTAGCACGTAATCGGCGGCCGCATGTTCGAAGGCGGCCAGTGCGTATTCATCGTAGGCCGTGACGAACACGATGTGGGGAAACGCAATACCGTCGGGCCACTGCTCCGCCAGTTCTTCGGCCGCTTCCAGGCCCGTCTTGCCTGGCATCTTGATGTCGAGAAAGAGGATGTCGGGCTGCAGTGCCAGACCTTGCCGCAAGGCTTCCACGCCGTTGGGGCAGGTGGCGACAATGTCGAGTTCCGGCCACAGCCGCTGCAAGGCGTGCGTGAGGGTGGCGGCAAGGATGGGTTCGTCTTCGGCGATCAGGGCGCGCGGGATGTGGTGGCTCATGCGAGGGGACTCGTGATGGTGGGTGGAAGGGGGAGTGTCAGGCGGGCGACGACGCCTGCCGGATGGTTGGCGGCCAGCGACAGGCTGGCGGCATCGCCATGCATGCCGCGCAGGCGTTCGCGGATATTCGCCACGCCAAGGTGCGTGCCCTTGGTCTGGCCCGGATGATCGAGGCCCAGGCCATCGTCGGCAACCGTCAGGATCAGCACGCCGCCTTCCGTGGACGCTTGCACGTGGATATGGCCGCCTTCGATCTTTGGTTCGAGGCCGTGCTGGATGGCGTTTTCCACCAGCGGCTGCAGCAGCATGGGTGGCACTTTGATATCGCGCAAGGCCGCAGGCAAGTCCAAGGTAAAGCGCAGGCGCGCGCCCATGCGGGTGGACATCAGGCCCAGGTAGGCTTGCATCAGGGAAAACTCCTGCTCCAGGGTGGTGGACCCGGCACGCGAGGAAGAGAGGGTGGCGCGCAGATACTGGATCAATTGATCGAGCAGCAGCTGGGCGCGGTCCGGATCAAAGCTGATCAGGCCCTGCAGATTGGCCAGCGTGTTGAACAGCATGTGCGGTTCGATCTGCGCTTGAAGCAGTTGCAGTTGCGCTTGCATGGCCTGGCGCGCCACGGATTCGGCGCGGGCTTTTTCCTGGGCCGCCTCCATTTGCAGGCGCGCAATTTTTTCGCGGCTGCCGAAGAACAGGATGGCCGCTCCAGCCGCCGCCAAGGTGAACACCGTCATGCCGACATTGCGTGGCGACATGGAAACGGGCGCGGGCACGTCGATATTGGCCAGCCAGCCGAACAGCATGGTGCCGCCAACTTGCGCCACGGCGGCGCTGACGATGATGAGGGTAGTGAAGGGCAGCAATGGGACGCGCCGCTGTTCGCCCCAGCACGCCAGGCGGATGCCGTCGATGAGCAGGAAAGCAATACTGCCGATGCACATCGAGGCCAGCAGGTTGAGCCAGAAGCTTTGTCCGCCGCTCAGCACGAAGGTGATGAAGAGGGCACACAGCACATTGAGCAGCAGCGCATAGCGGGCATCGCCCAGCAGGCGCCGGTAGGGAAAGCCCGTCTTGCGCGGGGCTGCGTCGGTAGTGTGCATGCGGGACTGCTTTCAGGTGGATGCTCGGGTTGGCAATGCGGCAATTATGGGCGGCTCTGCACGCGGGCGCAACGCGGTTGCGACGAAACCGTGCGGATGTGGCGCCAATCGCGGGATCGTGTCCTTTACACAGTGGCGCTTGCGCGCGATGATGGCACGACGTCTTGATCGACAACCTCATCACGATAAAGGAACAGCATGTGGCCCTATCCACGCACCCTGGCGCACCGCGGCGGCGGTACCCTGGCGCCTGAAAACACCCTGGCCGCCCTGCGCTGCGGCCTGGCCTACGGCTACCGCGCCGTGGAGTTCGACGTCATGCTGGCGTCCGACGGCGTGCCCGTCGTCGTGCACGACCCGGAACTGGGCCGCACGGTGGCCGGCAGCGGCCATGTCAACGATTACACGGCCGCGCAGCTGGGCGCCATGGAAGCGGGCGCCTGGTTCGGCCCGCAGTTCGCAGGCGAGGGCGTGCCAACGTTCGACGCCGTGGTGGACTATTGCAAGGCGCAGCGCATCTGGATGAATATCGAAATCAAGCCGGCGTCCGGCGTTGACGTGGCCACGGGCGCGGCGGTGGCGCGGGCCACGCGCGATTATTTCGCAAAGGAAATTGCTGCAGGAGAGCTATTGCCGCTGCTATCGTCGTTCAGCATCGCCGCACTGGAAGCGGCGCGCCAGGCGGCGCCGGAACTGGCGCGCGGCTGGCTGGTCGAAGCCATTCCCGCTGGCTGGGAGCGCATGGCGAAGGAACTGGGTGTGGTGGCGATCCATTGCGACCATCAGCAACTGACGCACGCGCTGGCGCTGGCAGTCAAGGAGGCGGGATACGGGCTATTCTGCTACACCGTCAACACCCCGGAACGGGCCAGCGAGCTGCTGGCCTGGGGCGTGGATGGGTTTTGCACGGACCGGATCGATATTATTCCATCCATGGCGTAGGTCGGATTAGTGGGGCAAAGCCCCGCGTAATCCGACAACATTGTTGACGTTATTGGTGTTGTCGGCTTACGCGCTTGCGCGCTAAGCCGACCTACGTTTCAAACAGCTTAAAAAGTCACGCGCATTCCTACGGTGACATTGCGCCCCATCAACGGCGCCGCGTTCTTGATGAACGAGGTATGGCTGTACGCCAGTTCATTCGTCAGGTTGTTCGCCTTGATGTAGAACTGGGCCGGCGTCGTGCCGATGCGCGTGTCGTAGTTGGCGGACAGGTTCAGCATGTTGTAGCCCGGGGTTGCCGTTTCAAACGCGGCGACCTTGTCTTGCTTGCCCACGCGGTAGAACTCGGCCACGCCGCTCCACGCCTGCCAGTTGGCGTCAACTTTGACGCCGACGCGCTGGGCCGGGATGCGCGGCAAGTTTTTATTGTTGCCTGCGCCACCGTCGGCCAGCTTGGCCCGCACATAGTCGCCGAACACGCTGGCGCCGAACATGGGGTTCAGCTGCTGGCGGATTTGCCCTTCCACGCCCGTAAACGTGGCGTCGCGCTGGGCGTACTGGATCAGCTGGAAGCCTTCGTGGTTGTCCAGCGTGGAGCCGAAGATGTAGTTGTCGACCTTGTTGCGGTAAGCGCTGGCCGAGAACGTCGTGGCGCCTGCATATTTGCGCAAGGTCAAGTCGATATTGTTCGACGTTTCCTTGCCCAGGTTTTGATTGCCCAGCTCATACGTGGCCGTGGCCATGTGCACGCCGTGCGCATACAATTCCTCGGCGCTGGGCAAACGGTGCGTGCGCGAGATGGTCGACCCCAGGGAATACTGGGGCGCGAATTTCCACACGGCGCCCAACGAGACGGACGTGCCCTTGGCGCTGCGGTCCTGCAAGGTGGCGCTGTCGACCGTGATGTCTTGCCATTCGTGGCGCAAGCCAGCCTCGAAGCGCCATTGGTCGAGCTTGTATTCTTCCACCAGGAAGGCCGCGTGTTTTTTGGTCACCGTTGGCGCTACATACGCTTCTTCGCCCAGGGCGGAGAAATCGCGCTTCGATGTTTGCAGGCCCACCACGCCGCGCCAGCCGAAGACGGGATGGTGTTCCATTTCCAGGCGCGCGTCGTGGCCCTTGTTCTTGAACGTGGTGGCAATTTCCGTGCCTTCGATTTCGTCGTGCTTGTAGTCGGTGAACGCGGCGCGCAGGCGCAGCTTGGCGAAGCCGGGCACGGGATCGCGCAATTCGCCGCGCACATCCCAGCGCTCGCTCTTCAGTTTTACGTAGGGAACGGCACCATCTTCGTGGTCGTGGTCATGTTCCTCTTCAGCACCGTGGTCGTGGCCTTCGTGGCCGCCGCAATGCAGGTGCGTGCCATGCGGGTGGCAGCTTGCGAATTCATGGTTGTGGCCAGGCAAGCCGTATTGCGCGTGCTGGCTGGTGAAGGCCAGGCCCAGGAAGCCGCGTTGACCCACCCACGACACGCCCACGCTGCCCGTGTCCGTCTTGTTGTAGCTGCCGGCCACCTTGGAGCCGCCTTCCCAGCCGCTGCCGACCTTGTATTCCTTCGCATCGCGCTTGACGCCTTCCGCGTGGAAAGCGATGTTGCCGGAGCCGCCAGTCACTTCAAAGGCGCCCGCTTTTTCGCGCGCGGCCGAATTGGCGCGCACTTCCGCGCTGCCTTCGAAACCTTTTGCTGGCACGCGCGTGGGGATTTTCTTGTCGATCACATTGACGACGCCGCCGACGGCGCCGCCGCCATAGGCCAGCGCGGACGGGCCGCGCAAGACTTCAATCTGTTCCGACAGCATCGGCTCGGCCGCGACAGCATGGTCGGGGCTGATGGTCGACGCATCCTGCACTTCGGCGCCGTCGGACAACACCTTGACGCGCGGGCCATCCATGCCGCGGATGATGGGACGGCTGGCGCCGGCGCCGAAATGGCTGGAGGTGATGCCGGGTTGTCCCGCCAGGGTCTCGCCCAGGGTCGCAGCCCTTGCCAGCACCAGTGCTTCGCCTTCCAGTACGGTCACTGGCGTGCTCATGTCGTCGCTGCCCAGGGCCAGGGCGCTGGCCGAAACGGTGACGGCTGGCAAGGTGGCGGTTTGCTGCGCCAGGGCGCTGGCAGGGGCGGCAAAGGCCAACATGATGGCCAGCGCGAGGGGAGTTGGTTGTTGAGGACGGACGGACATGGGCAAGAGTTCCTTTATCGGCTATCGGTGTTTGCGGGGTTTGGGCAGGCGCTTGCCGGATGGGGTGACTGCCCGAAGATGATAATGATAACCCATTATCATTACTGTGTGACAGTTTTCCGGGCAGGAGATGCAGGCGGATGGTGTATTCTGTCGGCTATGGAACGCACAACACGTCAAAAAACCGCTATACAAGCCGCCATCGAGTCGGCCCAGCGCCCCCTGTCGGCGCAGGAAATTCTCGAGCAGGCCAGCTTGCAAGTGACGCAGCTGGGCATCGCCACCGTTTACCGCAATTTAAAATCGCTGGTGCTGGAAGAAAAAGTGCACGTGGTGACCTTGCCGGGCGAAAACCCGCGCTACGAGTCGAACACGGCCGCCAATCATCACCACCACCATTTCCAGTGCACCACCTGCCAGCGCGTGTTCGACGTGCATGATTGCCCGGGCGACTTGAAGCGCATGGCGCCGCAAGGCTTTGTCGTCGAGCGCCACGAACTGACCCTGTACGGCCGCTGCGCCGACTGCAATACCGCCGCCGGCGCCACGGCCGCAGCGGGGAGCGCCGCAGTTGCCACCACTGTGCACGCCTGTGCCAGCCACCACGACCCGGCCTGAGCTGGCAGGCTGTCGATGTTGGCACGGGCGCAACAATGCCCTGGCCAGCCGTCATTGCCGCACCCCATATCACGTATAATCTTCCCTTTAAAGCTGCCGCCACTTTTTGCCAAAAAAACATGAAATCATCTGAAATCCGCGACAAGTTCCTCAAATTTTTCGAATCCAAGGGCCATTCCATCGTCCGTTCCAGCTCCCTGGTGCCAGGCAACGATCCGACCTTGCTGTTGACGAACAGCGGCATGGTGCAATTCAAGGATGTGTTTACGGGCACGGACAGCCGTCCGTACACGCGTGCCACCTCGGTGCAGCGCTGCGTGCGCGCCGGCGGCAAGCACAACGATCTGGAAAACGTCGGCTACACGGCGCGCCACCATACGTTCTTTGAAATGCTGGGCAACTTCAGCTTCGGCGACTATTTCAAGCGCGACGCGATTCAATACGCGTGGGAACTGCTGACCAAGGTGTATGGCTTGCCAGCTGACAAACTGACCGTCACCGTCTACATCGAAGATGACGAAGCGTACGACATCTGGGCGAAAGAAATCGGCGTGCCCGTCGAGCGCATCATCCGCATCGGCGACAACAAGGGGGCGCGCTACGCGTCGGACAATTTCTGGCAGATGGCCGATACGGGCCCATGCGGTCCGTGCACGGAAATCTTCTACGACCACGGCGCGGACATTCCTGGCGGCCCGCCGGGCTCGCCGGACGAAGATGGCGACCGTTTCATTGAAATCTGGAACCTGGTGTTCATGCAGTTCAACCGCGACGAAGCGGGCGTCATGCACAAGTTGCCGAAGCCGTGCGTCGACACGGGCATGGGCATGGAGCGCCTGGCCGCCGTGCTGCAGCACGTGCATTCGAACTATGAGATCGACCTGTTCCAGCATTTGATCCGCGCCGCCGCGCGCGAAACGGGCGCCACGGATCTGGAAAACAAGTCGCTGCGCGTGATCGCCGACCACATCCGCTCCGCCGCCTTCATGATCGTCGACGGCGTCATTCCGGGCAGCGAAGGCCGCGCGTATGTCTTGCGCCGCATCATCCGCCGCGCCCTGCGCCATGGCCACAAGCTGGGCCAGACCAAACCTTTCTTCTACAAGCTGGTGGCGGACCTCGCCATCGAGATGGGCGGCGCCTATCCGGAGCTGGAAGACGCGAAAGAAAACGTCGCCAACATGCTCAAAGCCGAGGAAGAGCGTTTCGGCGAAACCCTGGAAACGGGCATGAAAGTGCTGGAAGCGCAGCTGGCCAAGGATGCCACGGGTATCGACGGCGCCACCGCGTTTACTTTGTACGAAACGTACGGCTTCCCGCCGGACCTGACGGCCGACATTTGCCGCGAACGCAATATCACGTTCGACCAGGTGGGCTACGACGCGGCCCTGAAGGAAAGCCAGGAACTGTCGCGCAAGGGCGGCAAAACGCACAAGGACAGCAAGGTCGAGTACACGGGCGAGAAAAACAAATTCGTCGGCTACGATCAATTGACGTTCAGCAGCAAGGTCGTGGCGCTGTACGCGGCCGGCACGCCGGTCACGGAACTGAAGGCCGGTGAAGCGGGCATCGTGGTGCTCGACACCACGCCGTTCTACGCGGAATCGGGCGGCCAGGTGGGTGATCAGGGCGTGATCGCCTCGGGCGCGGGCAGCTTTGCCGTCAGCGACACCTTGAAAGTCCAGGCGGACGTGTTCGGCCACCATGGCGTGCTGGAGTCCGGCACCTTGAGCGTGGGCGACGCCGTCTCGGCGCAAGTCGATACGGCCAAGCGCGCGCGCACCATCCGCAACCACTCGGCCACGCACTTGATGCACAAGGCCCTGCGCGAAGTGCTGGGCAGCCACGTGGCGCAAAAGGGCTCGCTGGTCGACCCGGACAAGACCCGTTTCGACTTCAGCCACCATGCGCCGATGACGGCGGAACAGATCGTCGCCGTGGAAACCATCGTCAACAAAGAGATCCTGGAAAACCGCGCCACGCAAGCCCACCTGATGTCGTTTGACGATGCTGTCAAGCATGGCGCGATGGCCCTGTTCGGCGAGAAATACGGCGACGAAGTGCGCGTGCTCGACATCGGCAGCTCGAAAGAGCTGTGCGGCGGCGTCCACGTGCAGCGCACGGGCGATATCGGTCTGTTCAAGATCATCGGCGAAAGCGGCGTGGCCGCCGGCATTCGCCGCGTGGAAGCGGTGACGGGCGAGGGCGCGCTGGCGCTGGTGCAAACCATCAACCGCCGCCTGGTCGAAGCAGCGCAAGCGCTGAAGGCGCAGCCGGAAGAGCTGACTGCCCGTATCGGACAGGTGCAGGACCATGTGAAGGCGCTGGAGAAGGAACTGGCTGCGCTGAAATCGAAACTGGCTTCCGGCCAGGGCGATGAGTTGGTTACGCAAGCCGTCGATGTGAACGGCATCAAGGTGCTGGCCGCCGTGCTCGATGGCGCCGATGTGGCCCGTCTGCGCGAAACCATGGACAAGCTGAAAGACAAGCTGAAGACGGCTGCCATCGTGCTGGCCAGCGTGACGGATGGCAAGGTCAGCCTGATCGCCGGCGTCACGGCGGACGCCACTTCCCGTGTCAAAGCGGGCGAACTGGTGAACTTCGTTGCACAGCAAGTGGGCGGAAAAGGCGGCGGACGCCCCGATATGGCGCAAGCGGGCGGTACCGATCCGAGTGGTCTGGCGAATGCCCTGGCCGGCGTACCGGCCTGGGTCGGCGAACGCGCGACACAGGCGTAAGCTAGAGGACATGCGGGGTTTGCGCCCCACAGCCCCTTGAAAACGGCCCGCAGACGATGTTTGCGGGCCGTTATTTCTTTTGGAATCCCGTTGTGACCCCACAACAGCCGATGAACTATTTTGGTGCAGCGCGTCAATGCCCCTGATTTAGAGTAGTATGTCGAAAATCAGTACAACAAAACAATGGTGGGATATTGATGATGAGCGACACACTACTTGATACCGAGATTATGGAATTTCACAAAGAACTCGACGCGCGCGGCTTGAATTGCCCGTTGCCGATTCTGAAGGCGAAAAAGGCTTTGTCAGAGCTGCAGAGTGGGGAAGTGCTGCGCATCATGGCAACCGATCCCGGTTCCGTGCGTGACTTTCAGGCTTTCGCCAAGCAAACGGGCAATGCCCTGCTGTCGCATGTGCAGACGGGCACCGAATTCGTCTTCCTGATGCAACGCAAATAATTCTGCCAGCCGGGGCCGCCGTGGCGCGGCCTGGTTTTCCTTCCCTTGCCGGCTTTTTTGCTGCCCTGCAGCGTAGCGGCAGACTCCCCTGAAATCCCCGAAGCTGGACAGTTTAGATGGATTGCTCTAACAAAAAATCGCACGATCGTGCTTAAATTCGGTTCAGGATTCAAATTTCTCTTATAATCGAACGCACAATCAGCACTTGATCCGTCATTTTTATAATTTCCCAAAGGCATAGCTATGAAAGTCTTGGTACCCGTCAAACGCGTGGTCGACTATAACGTCAAAGTCCGCGTCAAGAGTGACGGCACTGGCGTCGATACCGCCAACGTCAAAATGTCGATGAACCCTTTCGATGAGATCGCGCTGGAAGAAGCGATGCGCCTGAAAGAAGCCGGTAAGGTCACTGAAGTGGTCGCCATCTCCTGCGGCGTGACGCAGTGCCAGGAAACCCTGCGCACCGCCATGGCCATTGGCGCCGACCGCGGCATCCTGGTGGAAACGACGACCGAACTGGAACCGCTGGCCGTGGCCAAGCTGGTGAAAGCCCTGGCCGAGAAAGAGCAGCCGCAATTGATCATCCTGGGCAAGCAAGCCATCGATGACGACAGCAACCAGACCGGCCAAATGCTGGCTGCCCTGCTGGGTTGGCCGCAAGCCACGTTCGCCTCGAAAGTCGTGCTGGAAGACGGTAAAGTCACCGTCACGCGCGAAGTCGACGGCGGCCTGGAAACCCTGGCATTGACCTTGCCAGCGATCATCACCACCGACCTGCGTTTGAACGAGCCACGCTATGTGACCTTGCCGAACATCATGAAGGCCAAGAAAAAGCCGCTCGAGACCGTCAAGCCGGAAGACCTGGGCGTCGACGTCGCGCCACGCCTGAAGACCCTGAAAGTCGTCGAGCCAGCCAAGCGCTCGGCCGGCATCAAGGTACCGGACGTCGCCACGCTGGTCGCCAAGCTGCGTACCGAAGCCAAGGTTATTTAAACATACCCCAAGACAAAAACTGGGGTCAGACCTGGAAGGTCCGACCCCCGGCACTTGCACATTACTAGGAATAATCATGGTCGCATTAGTTATTGCTGAACACGACAACGCTACCTTAAAGGGTAGCACCCACCACACCGTGACCGCGGCTGCCCAGTGCGGCGGCGACGTGCACGTGCTCGTCGCAGGTTCGAACGCCTCGGCTGCCGCCGCTGCCGCCGCGCAAATCGCCGGCGTGACGAAAGTCATCGTGGCCGACGCGCCATACTTCGCCGACGGCCTGGCCGAAAATGTGGCCGAGCAAGTGCTGGCCATCGCCGGCAACTACAGCCACATCCTGGCGCCAGCCACCGCCTACGGCAAGAACATCCTGCCGCGCGTCGCTGCCAAGCTGGACGTGGCGCAAATCTCGGAAATCACCAAGGTCGACTCGCCTGACACGTTCGAGCGTCCGATCTACGCCGGTAACGCCATTGCCACCGTGCAATCTGGCGACAAGGTCAAGGTCATCACCGTGCGCACCACCGGTTTCGACGCCGCTGCCGCCACCGGCGGTTCGGCTGCCACCGAAACCGTCGCCGCCGTTGCCGATGCCGGCAAATCGGCCTTCGTGGGCCGCGAGCTGGCCAAGTCCGACCGTCCTGAACTGACCGCCGCGAAAATCATCGTGTCGGGCGGCCGTGGCATGGGTTCGGCCGAGAACTTCCACATCCTGGAACCGCTGGCCGACAAGCTGGGCGCCGCCATGGGTGCTTCGCGCGCCGCCGTCGATGCCGGCTTCGTGCCGAACGACTGGCAAGTGGGCCAGACGGGCAAGATCGTCGCGCCATCGCTGTACATCGCCGTCGGTATCTCGGGCGCGATCCAGCATCTGGCCGGCATGAAAGACTCGAAAACCATCGTCGCCATCAACAAGGATCCGGAAGCACCGATCTTTGCCGTGGCTGACTACGGCATCGTGGGCGATCTGTTCGAGATCGTGCCGCAACTGGTCAAAGAACTGGGTTAATTAAACCCCTTCCGGTTTTGTTACTGACAAAGCCACGCCGGCCCGCCCCACACGGCGAGCCGCGCGTGGCTTTTTTCTTGGAGAAATAGATGAGCTATCAAGCCCCGCTGAAAGATATGTTGTTCGTCATGAACGAACTGGCCGGCCTGGCCGAAATCCATACTTTGCCTGGCTGCGAAGACGCCACGCCCGACACGGCCGAAGCCGTGCTGGAAGAGAACGCCAAATTCTGCGGCGCCGTGGTGGCCCCCCTGAACTGGCCCAGCGACAAGGATCCGAGTTTCTGGCACGACGGGCAAGTGACCACCTCGAAAGGCTTCAAGGAAGCCTTCAAGGCGTATGGCGAAGCGGGCTGGCAGGGCGTGCAGCATCCGACCGAATTCGGCGGCCAGGGTTTGCCCAAGCTGCTGGCCACGCCGTGCATCGAAATGCTCAATTCCGCCAGCATCTCGTTTGCCCTGGTCGCGCTGTTGTCGGACGGCGCCATCGAAGCGCTGCTGACGGCCGGCAGCGATGAGCAAAAGGCGGTCTACCTGGAAAACCTGGTGTCGGGCAAGTGGACGGGCACCATGAACCTGACGGAGCCGCAAGCCGGTTCCGACCTGGCCGCCGTGCGCACGCGCGCCGTGCCGCAGGACGATGGCACCTATAAAGTGTTTGGCACGAAGATTTTCATCACGTATGGCGAGCACGACATGGCGGAAAACATCGTCCATCTGGTGCTGGCCCGCACGCCGGACGCGCCCGCAGGCGTGAAAGGCATTTCGCTGTTCATCGTGCCGAAATTCCTCGTCAATGCGGACGGCAGCCTGGGTGCGCGCAACGACGCGCATTGCGTGTCGATCGAGCACAAGCTGGGCATCAAGGCCAGCCCGACGGCCGTGCTGCAGTTCGGCGACCACGGCGGCGCCATCGGCACCCTGGTGGGCGAGGAAAACCGCGGTCTCGAATACATGTTCATCATGATGAATGCGGCCCGTTTCGGTGTCGGCCTGCAAGGCATCGGCCTGGCCGAGCGCGCTTACCAGCAGGCGGTGGCGTTCGCCAAGGACCGCGTGCAGTCGCGCGACCTGGCCGGCTCGCCCGGTCCCGTTTCCATCATCCACCACCCGGACGTGCGCCGCATGCTGATGTCGATGCGCTCGCAGACGGAGGCGGCGCGTGCGCTGGCCTACGTGGGCGCGGCCATCAGCGACGTGGCGCACCACCATCCGGAGGCCGAAGTGCGCGCGGAAAGCCTGGCGACGTATGAATACCTGGTGCCCGTGATCAAGGGTTGGGCCACGGAAATGTCGCAGGATGTCACGCGCGACGGCGTGCAAGTGCATGGCGGCATGGGTTTCATTGAAGAAACAGGCGCTGCCCAGCATTACCGTGACGCCAAGATCCTGACGATCTACGAAGGCACGACGGCGATCCAGGCGAACGACCTCGTGGGCCGCAAGACGGTGCGCGACGGCGGCGCCGTGGCGAAAGCCATCATCGCCCAGGTGCGCGCCACGGAAGCCCAGTTGGGCGAGCTCTCCGGCGCCGACTTCCAGGCCATGCAGCGCCACCTGGCCGAAGGCAGCGCCGCGCTTGAAGCGGTGGTCGAGTACGTGGTGGCGAACATGAAGACGGACATCAAGGCCGTGTTTGCGGGCAGCGTGCCGTATCTGAAGCTGGCCGGCATCGTGCTGGGCGGCTGGCAAATGGCGCGCGCGGCCGTGGTGGCGCAGCAAAGGCTGGGAGAAGGCAGCGGCGACGCGGCGTTCTACAAGGCAAAAATCGCCACGGCGCGCTTCTTTGCCGACCACATCCTGTCGCAAGCGCCAGGCTTGCGCGCCACCATCATCGACGGCAGCGCCGGTGTGATGGCCTTGTCGGAAGAGCAGTTTTAAGCTTGGCTAACCCAACTGCAAATGCCGGGGTCGGACCCTGAGGGTCCGACCCCGGTCCTTGCTTTTGGGTTCAGCTTACCTTCTGGCAATGCCATTGCCGGAATTGCGTACGAGGTCGCCAGCGGCCAGCCCCGGATCCTGGTCAAACGCGAAGTCGGCCTTGGCGCCCGTTTCGTATTGCACGGTGACGGTCCAGGTCTTGGCATTTTTCATGTGGCCTTCGACTTGCTTGCCGGCATACGCGCCGCCAGCGGCGCCGGCCAGGGTGGCCAGGTCCTTGCCGCGTCCGCCACCGACCTGGCGGCCCAGCAGGGCGCCGGCCACGCCGCCGCCGATCATGCCCAGCGCGCCACCTTCACCGGCCTTCTCGGCGACATTGACTGCCAGCACCTTGCCGCAATCGGCGCAGATCTGGTGTTGTGGCTGCTTGGAAGGCTGGCTGGCGTAGGAATTGCCCGCTTTCTGTGCGGCCTTGGCATTGATGATGGCCTGGTCGTATTCGCTCTTGGCATCGCGCAGGCACTGCATGCGGGCTTTCGAGCTGCTTTCTTCCGCGCACAATTTCTTGTCGTCTGCATAGCGCGTGTTCGCTTGCTTCGTGTCGTAGGTGTATTGCGCTTTCGGCGACAGGTTTTGCGCGAAGGCGGAGGTGCTGAACAGGGCCGTGATGGCCACTGCGAGGATGAGTGGGCGACGAATCATGATCTTCTCCTAGGGGTGTGGAATATGCCAGTAATGTCGGCATTGTGAATGCAGTATAGGTGAAAATCATGATTGCTTACCAACACTTACATGTGCGTGCGCGAGGCAATAGCTGGTGCCATTTCCGTGCAGAAATTAACCGTAGGCGCCGCCTGTGTACAGCAAGTCGAACAGGCGCGCCATGGTGGCGATCAGCACGCCCGCACCGAGCATCAAGGTGGCAACCAGCACCACGGCCAGGGGCCAGCCCGTGTCCGACAGGCGGCCGGACGCGGCGTTGTAGCGCGCATCCCACTTGTCGTCCGGCATCAGGCCCAGCACCAGCGCTTCCAGGAAGCCGAGCAGGGCGGACAGGGTCAGCGGCAATAGCTGGTAAAACCAGTCGGCCTCGGGAAGCAGTTGGCGCAGCAGCAAGGAGGCGGGCAGGGCGGCCAGGTGCAGCCAGCCCCACCGGTCTTTGCTGCCGTGCAGGTAGAAGCGGTGTGCGCCCAGCATGCCCAGCAGGAAGGCCAGCAAGGTGGTGAAGGCCTTGTTCTTGTGCGACTGTTGCAAAATGGTAGCGGTGGTCATGGGACTCCAGAGTTGCTCATCGGTAAAGATTGCCAGTATCGGTCATTGTCTCGCACAACGATAGCACTTTCCTGTGGCGTTTATACAATGATTTGGCCTGATTTCCAGTCATGGCCAGCACGATAGGCGCAGACGCCTATTGCGTCTTCGGTCATGACTGGTCATAATGTTTGATTAGCCCAAATTACACGCCCGTCATCATAACGCTTGCTGCCTGGCGGTAAAGCGCGCTATAATTTGCGGCTTTTTCCGCCTCAGCACACTTTTTGGAAATATTATGGTCGTTATTCGTTTAGCTCGTGGAGGCGCCAAGAAGCGCCCGTTCTTCAACATCGTCGCTACAGATTCGCGCAATCGCCGCGATGGTCGCTTCATTGAGCGTATCGGTTTTTACAACCCGATGGCGCAAGGTGGCGAAGTTCCACTGCGTATCACCGCAGACCGTCTGGCCTACTGGCAAGGCGTTGGCGCACAATTGTCGCCAACCGTTGCTCGCCTGGTTGCCAGCAACAACAAAGCAGCAGCTTAATTAGATCACTGGTTTGACGGTCAAGACTGCATCCGGGGTGAAAGTCCCCGATGACCTGGTACAGGTAGGCTATGTCTCCGGTGCTTATGGCATTGCTGGCGGGGTCAGGATCACTCCTTTCTCCGACGACGCGGATGCATTATTAAGCGTTAAAACCTGGTGGTTTGATAAACCGACCTTGCATGATGTTGAAGTCAGGCAAGCGAAGTTACACGGCGTCGACGTCGTGGCCCAGCTGGTGGGTGTGGTCGGGCGGGATGCCGCAGAAGCGCTGAAAGGCGTCTCTGTGAAAATTCCGCGTAGCCATTTCCCGACGCTGACGGCCGATGAATTTTATTGGTCCGATCTGATCGGACTGACAGTCGAGAATTTGCAAGGCGAGTGCCTCGGCACAGTGCACGACATGATGAGCAATGGTCCGCAGTCGATCTTGCGCGTTACGCCCGTGGCCACTGCCGATGAGACCGTTGAAAAGGCGCCTGAGCGCCTGATCCCGTTTGTTGGCCAGTTTGTCATTAACGTTGACAAGACCGCCAACAAGATCACGGTCGACTGGGGCCTCGATTATTAAACCGCCTGCGCATAATTTTGCGCCGGGCAAACATTGCAGGATGGTGAGCGATGCAATTTGATGTCGTGACCCTGTTCCCGGAAATGTTTGCTGCGCTGACGCAGTCGGGTGTGACCCGGCGCGCCTTCGAGCAGGGGAAATGTGGCTTGTCGCTGTGGAATCCCCGTGATTTCACGACCGACAATCACCGTACCGTGGATGACCGCCCGTATGGCGGCGGCCCCGGCATGGTGATGATGGCGCGTCCCCTCGAAGCGACAATTAATGCCGCCAAGCAACGCCAGACCGAACTCGGCCTGGCGGCGCCCCGCGTGGTGTTCATGTCGCCGCAAGGTCGTGCGCTGACGCACGAGCGCGTCACGCAACTGAAAGCCGAACCTGGTTTGGTGATCCTGTGTGGCCGCTATGAAGCCGTGGACCAGCGTTTGCTGGACCGTTGCGTCGACGAAGAAATCAGCGTCGGCGACTTTGTCCTGTCGGGCGGTGAATTGCCCGCCATGGCACTGATGGATGCGGTGATTCGCCTGTTGCCGGGTGTCTTGAACACCGAGGCATCAGCCATCGAGGATAGCTTCGTCAATGGCTTGCTCGATTCGCCGCACTACACGCGGCCGGAAACATATGAAGGCATGGCCGTGCCGCCCGTCTTGATGGGTGGCAATCATGCTGAGATCGTCAAGTGGCGCCGCCAGCGCATGCTGGAAGCGACCGCGACGAAGCGGCCTGACCTGCTGGTCAGCGCACGCGCCGCCGGCTTGCTCAGCAAGACCGACGAAAAATTCTTGGCCAGCCTGTAAGCCGTCTCTGACGGTCGGCAGGGTGGTCAGTAGTGCCGGGCATGTTGCCCAAATTGTGTTACCCATCCTCTACCGGGCGGATACTTGCTATCCACAGTGCGCCGGCATGATGGTTTTCGGAGTGTTAAAAATGGACTTGATTCAACAATTAGAGCAGGAAGAAATTGCTCGTCTGGGTAAAACCATTCCTGACTTCGCACCAGGCGATACCGTTATCGTCAGCGTCAACGTAGTCGAAGGTACGCGCAAGCGCGCCCAGGCTTACGAAGGCGTCGTTATCTCCCGTCGTAACCGTGGCCTGAACTCGAACTTTATCGTTCGTAAGATCTCGTCCGGCGAAGGCGTCGAGCGTACGTTCCAACTGTACTCGCCGCTGATCGCTTCGATCGAAGTGAAACGCCGTGGTGATGTTCGCCGCGCCAAGCTGTACTATCTGCGTGAGCGTTCGGGTAAATCGGCGCGTATCAAAGAAAAATTGCCAAATCGCCGCGTTGTGGCGAAAGCAAGCGCGTAATATCAGCGTCTGCGTTGGGAAAAGGGGTGCCGGTTATGGTGCCCCTTTTTTTATTCTGTATTGCTAATGGGACAAGCTGCCATGGCCACCATCGCATTTGATCCACAACAACTAGCCATCGATTCGATCGCCGGTGAGGCGGCGCTGGACGCCGTGCGCCTGACGCCCGCCTGGCTGCGCCAGCGCCTGGCCGAACAGCCTGACTGGCAACCCGAGATTACCCAGGATTTCCTCTCCGCCCGCGCCGTGCCCGTGCGCGCCGCCGTGCTCATTCCCCTCGTGCAACGGCCGCATGGTTTGACCATCTTGCTGACCATGCGCACGGACCACCTGAGCAGCCATGCGGGCCAGGTCAGCTTTCCCGGCGGGCGCAGCGAAGCCTTCGATGCGTCGCCCATCGCCACGGCCTTGCGCGAAACGGAAGAAGAAGTTGGCCTGGCGCGCGAGCACATCGAAGTGCTGGGCGACCTGCCCGATTACCTGACGGGCACCGGCTACCAGGTGACGCCCGTGGTGGGCCTGGTGACGCCGCCGTTCGAACTGCGCGCCGACCCGTCCGAAGTGGCGGAAATCTTCGAAGTGCCGCTGGCCTTCCTCATGGATGGCCTCAACCACCAGCGCCTGTCGGTGGAATTGCCCGGCGGACGGCGCTCGTTCTACGCCATGCCCTACGAGCGCTTCTACATTTGGGGCGCCACCGCTGGCATGCTGCGCAATCTGTTTCACCTCTTGCGCGCGTAAAATGATGCCGCGCACGTAATAAGTTTGATTCCAGCACGGCACTGCGCTATCGTAGCGGGCATTGCGGTATTGCTGAAAAAGACAAAAAGGACGTTTGATGACATTTCTCTCCATACTTTGCGCATTGCTGATCGAGCAGCTCAAACCTTTGCGCGCGGACAATCCGATCTACGCCGAAATCAAGAGCCTGGCAATGCGCATGGAGACCTGGTTCAATGCCGGCCATGCCAACCATGGCCGCATGGGCTGGTTCCTCATGATCGGCGTGCTGATGCTGCCGACGGCAGGCGTGTACTGGCTCTTGCAGCATTATCAGCTGACCCTGCTGGCTTTTGCCTGGAACGTTCTCATCGTCTACCTGACCCTGGGCTTCCGCCATTACAGCCATTACTTTACCTCCATCCAGCTGGCCCTGAGCGCCGGCGACGAAGCGACCGCGCGTACCTTGCTGGCCGACTGGACCAAGCTCGACACGGTGGGCATGGAAGCGAGTGAAATCGCCCGCATCGCCGTGGAAAAAGCCCTGATCACCACGCATCGTAATGTATTTGGCGTCTTCTTCTGGTTCCTGATGCCGCTGGGCCCTGCCTGCGCCGTGATGTACCGCGTGGCCGAATACCTGGCGCGCGCCTGGAACGAACCCGAGCACATGCGCAATGAAGCGTTCGGCCAGTTCGCCGCGCGCGCCTTTTACTGGATCGACTGGATCCCCGTGCGCCTGACGGCCGTGGCGTTTGCCGTGGTCGGTAATTTCGAGGATGCCATCTATGCCTGGCGCAATTTCGCCCAGCGCTGGCAGGACGAGGCCATCGGCATCATTCTGACGGCCGGCGGCGGCGCCATGGGTGTACGCCTGGGCACGCCAGCGGAAACGGCGGCCCGTGTGCTGGTGACCCCGGACATGGCCGTCGATGACAGCGACAGCGAAAGCGATATCCTGCCCGGCGAAGAGCCGGGCGCGCGCGCATTGCAGAGCACGGTCGGCCTGGTCTGGCGCGCCTTGCTGCTGTGGATGCTGCTGCTGCTGTTGATGTCGGGCGCCGTTTTCCTCGGCTGATGCGGGTGCACACGCGCCATCCATGCGCCTTGCGCGTGGAACAAGGTTAAAATAGGGGCTGGCGCGTTACGCGTGCCGGCCCCTGTTTGCAGCGTCAGGGCAGATCGAGGTAGAACCCAAGTCTTCTATAAGATATAATACTGGCTTACCGCAGCAAACGTAGTTGAATTACCAGCCCGGCTTACCCGCCGGGGCCATTCACGCAATCCAGTCCCGACAAGCCACATGGCCGAGTTATCTCAAAAAACAGGGGAACTCTCAGACGAGTTCTTCATCCTTGGTCTCACCAGCAATGGCAAGCAATTCCGACCCAGCGATTGGGCCGAGCGCCTTTGTGGAGTGATGTCCTGTTTCAATCCCGAAGGTGGCGGGCGCAATGCGCACCTCCAGTATTCGCCCTACGTGCGTCCGACCGTCGTCAATGGCGTCAAGTCGGTGGTGGTCAACACCAAGCTGCGCGAGATCGAGCCGATGGCGTTTCACTTCGTGCGCGAATTCGCCAAGGATAACGACCTGCAGATCGTCGAGGCCTGCTTCCTGCCGCCCCCCGAAGAAAAGTAAGCCCCGTTTCATTGATTTGCCTCAAACCCGCTACGGCGGGCTGGCGTAGCGTGGACACTCTGTCTCAAACGGAGTGGCAACATGCGTATCGGCGACATTTGTACCCTGCACACCATCCATTGCCAGCGTGACACCAGCGTGCAGGACGCGGCGCTACTGATGCGCCAGCATCATGTGGGCGACCTGATCGTGGCCGAACAGCCGAATGGCGAGCGCGTCCCCATCGGCATCCTCACCGACCGCGACATCGTTATTTCCGTCATCGCCCTGGGCCTCGACCCTGCCAGCCTGCTGGTGGGCGACATCATGAGTGCGCAACTGCTCACCGCCAGCGAGGACGAAGACGTCTACGACATCATCGAACGCATGCGCGTCAACGGTATCCGCCGCTTGCCCGTGGTCAATAGCTTGGGCGGCCTTGCCGGCATCGTCAGCATCGATGACCTGCTGGCCTTCCTGGCCCAGGAGATGGCCGAGCTGGCACGCATCAGCAGCGGCCAGCTGGTCCACGAAAAGCGCACCAGAAAATAGGAACACCTGTCAAAACCTGCTGCGCGTCGCGCTTTGCGGCCGGCGATGCTCACCGTACTTCAGTACGGTTGCGCTTCTCAGCCACAAATCACTGCCGCTCGCTACGGTTTTGTCAGGTGTTCCGCTAGCGCGTATTGCGCAATTCCGGTCAAGTAACGGCTTGCTGAAAATGCTACAGTCGCTGCTCGTTCAACGGGAAGCGTTCATGCACTATCTGGCCAAGGCACTCTGGTATATCGAATCGCATTACGCGGAGAATATCTCGCTCGGTGATATCGCCCACGTGGGCGGCGCCTCGCCGTGCCACATGACGCGCGCGTTTGGCCTGGCCACGGGCCTCTCCGTGATGCGTTATGTGCGGGCGCGCCGGCTCAGCGAGGCCGCCCTCGTGCTGGCGCAGGGCGCGCAAGACATTCTCAGTGTTGCGCTGCAGGCTGGCTACAGTTCCCACGAAGCATTTACACGGGCTTTCCGCGAACAGTTCCAGATGACGCCGGAAAGAGTGCGGGCCCAGCGCCATGTGGCCAACCTCGCGCTGGTGGGGGCCATCAAAATGGACGTGGCGCCTGGCGTGCCCCTGGAAGCGCCCCGTTTTGAGCAGGGGCCCGCCTTGCTGGTGGCGGGCCTGGTCGAACGTTATCGCGCGGAAACGTCTGCCGGCATTCCCGCCCTGTGGCAGCGCTTCCTGCCCCATGTGGCGCCCGGCCAGTTGGTGTATGGCGTGTGCTGCAACAATGACGATGCGGGCAATTTCGATTACCTGTGCGCCATGCCGGTGAGCGACTTTTCCCAGGCCCCCGACGGCTGGACGCGGCTGCGCATCGCGCCGCAGCGCTATGCCGTGTTTCACCACCGCGGGCATATTTCCACCATCCGCGTCACCTGGCATTCGGTGTGGAACGAGTGGCTGCCACAGTCCGGGCTGGAAGTGGCCGACGCGCCCGATTTTGAACGCTACGACCAGCATTTCGATCCTGCCAGCGGCATCGGCGGCGTGGAAATCTGGCTCCCCTTGAAAGCATGAGCATGCTCGATATCTTGTCTGCCCCGGCTGCCGGCGCCACCGCGCTGCGCCAGCGCCTGTTGCAAACCGCCGCCGCGCTGGCGGCGGGCCTGCCCCTGTACTGGGTGCTGGGGCCGCAGCCGCTGGGCTGGCTGGCCTGGTGGGCGCCGCTGCCCGTGCTGTGGCTGGCCCTGCGCTCGTCGCGCCGCGATGCGGCCTGGATGACGTTCCTGGCCGCCATGCTGGGCCTGTCATCCAACGTTGCCTATTTTCGCCTGCTCATGCCCTTGCCGGCCGTGCTGGCCGTGATGCTCGTCAAGGCACTGTTATGGCTGCTGGTAGTGCTGGCGACGCGGCGCCTCGTGCTGCGCTACCGCTCCGGCTGGACGGTGCTGGCGTATCCCGTGCTGTGGGTCGCCATCGATACCTTGATGGCGGCCTTGCTGCCGGATGGTAATTGGGGCAGCCTCGCGTATTCGCAAGCGGATAACGTTGCCGTGCTGCAGGTGGCGGCCCTGGCGGGCGTGCCCGGCTTGCTGTTTTTGCTGTGCCTGGCGCCATCCGCGCTGGCCTTGCTGCTGGCCGGTGGGCGCGCGTATGCGCCAGCGGCGGGCGCCACCGCACTGTTGCTGGTGGTGGCGTGGACGGGTGGCGCTTGGCGCGTGCAGGGCGTGTCGGCATCAAGCGAGTCGGCACCAGGCGGGCCGCTGGCAGGGCTGGTGGCCATCGATGACTTTATCGGCCCGGCCACGCCGCCGGCGCGCGCGCAAGCCATCTGGGACCAGTACGTGCGCCGCGTTGAAGAGTTGGCCGGGCAGGGTGCCAGGCTGGTGTTGTTGCCGGAAAAGATCGCCGTGCTGGCGCCCGCGCAGGCGGACGCCGTGCGGCTGGGTTTCCAGGCGCTGGCGCGCAGTGCGGGCGTGTGGATCACCGTGGGCATCGGCGTGCACGACGCTGCCGGCCGGCGCAACCTGGCCTGGCTGTTTTCTCCCGATGGCGCCGCGCCCGTCAGCTATCAAAAACATCATCTGGCGCCGCCCGAGCGCGATTTTCTTGCTGGCAGCGCGTATGCCGTCCAGCCGGTGGCGGGGCAGGCCATGGGCCTGGCCATTTGCAAGGACATGCATTTCGCGCCGCTGGGGCTGGCATATGGTAAAGCCGGGGCGCAGGCGATGCTGGTGCCGGCCTGGGATTTCCAGTTTGACGCCTGGATGGGCGCGCGCATGACCGTGGTGCGCGGCGTGGAAAACGGCTACGCGGTGCTGCGCGCGGCGCGTGAGGGCGTGCTGACGGTCAGCGATGCGTATGGACGGGTACTGGCGGAGCGGGCCAGCAGCAGCATGCCGGGCAGCACCTTGCTGGCGCCGCTGCCGGCGCATCCTTCCGTCTCCACCTGGGCGGGATGGCTGGGGCCGCTGTTCGGCTGGCTGTGCGTGGCGCTGGGCGTGATTTTGCTGTGTCTGGGCCGCCGCGCGGTGCCCGCCGCCTGACGCATAACGGCACGTTTTGCTGCAATGCGCAAAACCGCGTTATGCGCCCTTTTTTTATATTCTCCGCACGCAGCCACATAATCGCCGCCGATGATTGCACCATCGCCGTGCATATATAGGCGCGTTGCCGGTATATATATTGCACCGCAATAAGTGGTGTTATCTGGTATTGAGAAATTCGCGCGGCTGGTATTAATTGGTACTTAATTCGGCCACGAAGTCATACATATCGCCGCGGAAGTAGGAGCGGCAAAATTCCACGGCGCGACCATCGCGCAAAAAGCCCAGTCTTTCCACCGACAAGCCCGCGTCGCCTTCCTGCGCCTGCAGCAGGCTGGCCTGTTCCCCCGTCAACAACAAGGCGCTGAGGCGCTGCAAGGCGCGCACGGGCCGGTTGCCCGCCTGTTCCAGCGCGTCATACATGGATACGTCGACGGCGTCGAGCGCCGGCAGGCAGCTGGCGACGATGGTCGCGTACTCCAGGCACATCGGTATCTCGTCCGCATAGCGGATGCGGTGGAAGCGGTACACGGGCGCGCCCGGCGACAGCCGCAGGCGCAAGGCCTCTTCCGGCGTGACGGTGCCCTCTGCGCGCTTGAGCCACACGCTGCGGGGCGTGCGCCCGCGCGCCCGCATATCCTCGGAAAACGAGGTCAGCTTGGCGAAATTCTTCTCGATGCGCGTATTGATGAAATTGCCCGAGCCGGGGCGCCGCACCAGCAAGCCCTCGTTGACGAGGCCATCGATGGCCTTGCGCACGGTGATGCGCGAGACGGACAGGTCGCTGGCCAGCTGGCGCTCGGCCGGCAGGGCTTCCTCGGGGCCAAGGATGCGCTTGTCGATCGCTTCGCGCAGCGCGCGCTGCAGTTGCTGGTACAGGGGCAGGCTACTCGTCTGCCCCAGGCCTTGCATGATGTGAGCCAGGGTTGTCATACGCTGAGGGTCTCCGTTACGGCGCGTTGCAGACGCGCTCTGTAGCTGTTTTGTGTCGCTGGATAATACCAAAAAAGACCGTTATAAAACCAATTTGAATTATCAGGCCGGCAATTTATGCCTGGCCTCGCTGGTATTTACCTCGCTCATACGGGCTACGGATTGATTCAGGTGAAGTGGTCTGTGTGATTCAAACAACGTTATAAAAAAAAAGTTGCAACTGGTAGTGTTCTGGTATTGGATAGTAGTATATTGGCGTTGAATTGGTTTTGTAAGTGGTTGTACCGAAGGGTCTGCAGCATGCCGGCGAGAGTGGGCGGGCTGGAAAGAAGATCTACGTTAAAAATGAAAAGGGTCCAATCCTGGAGCCTAAATCAAGGGGGAGTACATGAAACGCAATTTGACACCTGCAGCTGCCGTCGTGAAATCCGGATCGCGTAGCCGTACGCCGATCGCTACGGCCGTTGCCGTGATGGTCGCTGGTCTGGCCTTTTCGGCGCAGGCGCAGGAAGCACCCGCCGACGATGTGCCCACCGTAGTGACGGTGACCGGCGTGCGTGCCTCGCTGGAAAAATCGCTGAAGCAAAAACGTAATGCGGATTCTGTGGTGGAAGTGGTCACCGCCGAAGATATCGGCAAGATGCCAGACCGTAACGTGGCTGACGCGATCCAGCGTCTGCCAGGTGTGAATACCCAATCGTCTGCCGGTGGCGAAGGCGGCTTCGGCGAAAACGACCGCGTCAGCCTGCGCGGCACCAGCCCGAGTTTCCAGCAAACCCTGTTCAATGGCCACGCCATCAGCACCGGCGACTGGTTCGTCTTGAACCAGTTCGGCGGCAACGTCGGCCGCAGCAGCAGCTTTTCCTTGCTGCCATCGGAACTGGTGAGTTCCGTCGTCGTGCACAAGAGCGCCACGGCCGACCTGCCCGAAGGCGGCGTCTCGGGTGTGATCGACGTGATTACCCGCCGTCCGCTGGAATTCAAGAATCAGATCACGGCCGAAGGTTCGATTCAGGGCTTCCATAATGACCTGGCGGGCAAGACCGATCCGCAGTTCTCCGGCCTGGTGAACTGGAAAAACGACACGAACACCCTGGGCATCATGGTGCAGGGTTTCTCGCAAAAATCGACCGTGCGTCGCGATGGCCAGGAAATCCTCGGCTACACACCGATTCTGGCCAACAGTGCCGCAGCGCTGGCCCATCCTGAACTGGCTGGCGTGAAAGTGCCGACCTTTATCGGCGCGAGCCTGTTCGAACAAAAGAAAACCCGCGAAGGCGGCGCGTTCGACATCGAACTCAAGCCGAACAAGGACTTGACCCTGGATGTGAACGGCTTCTATTCGCAGCTGAAGGCGCCGCATCAAAATACCAACTGGCTGGCCGCACCGGCGAACTCGATCAACAGCGCCAACCAGGTACCGACCAACTACACGGTCAAGAGCGGTACCCTGACGGCTGCCACGTTTGCCACCAACTCGGGCGAGGTCGACAATATCTACCGTCCTGACGCAGGCGGCGAATCGTACTACCTCGATTTCAACTTCAAGTACCGCGCCACCAAGGACCTGACCCTGAGCGGCAAGCTGGGAAAAACCCACGGCGTGGGCTATGACCGCGACGATGTGTACTACCAGAATAACGTCGACGGCGGCATGGTGTACCAGTTGAACGGCATGAGCCCGGCCAACGTGTCCTATCCAGGCGGCACCACCACCAAGCCAGGTTCGACGGCATGGGCGGGCGGTGGCGAATCGCGTTCCGTCGACCAGGAAAAATATGCCCAGATCGACGCCGAACTGCGCCTGTCCTCGGGCGTCTGGGACTCGATCAAGTTCGGCGGCCGTCTGACCGACCACAAGCGCGCTGCCGAGCATCCGTTTGAAACCCGTCCGGGCGCACTGGGCTTCTCCAATCCGGGCCCGGTCTGGAATGGCACGATGTACCCGAGCGACTTCGCCAGCAATCTGGGCGGCAACCTGTCGAGCAACTACTTCAAGTACGACGGCGCGGCACTGGGTGCCTGGGGCGCGGCCAACGGCAACCGCCTGTTCGACTACGTGCGTCGCCACAACTGGACGGACGAATTCAAGCTGCAGGAAAAAACCTCGGCAGTCTATGCCATGGCCAACCTGACGGGCGACAACTGGAGCGGTAACTTCGGCCTGCGCGCCGTGCACACCAAGCAGTCGACGCTGGTCAACCAGGCCGGCGGCCCGATCACCGGTTCCGACTGGGGTCCGTACTCGCAGCACTTGTACGAGCGCAGCTACAATGACTTCCTGCCTAGCGCCAACATCAAGTTCGATGTGCGCAATGACCTGGTCGTGCGTGGCGCCATTGCCCGCACCATCGCCCGTCCTGACTACAGCGCGCTGGGCGGCTCCGTCTCGCTGAACGACGATGCATTGAGCGGTGCAGGCGGCAACGTGAAGCTGAACCCGGTCAAGTCGGATAACGCCGAAGTCAGCGCCGAATGGTATTTCGCGCCGAGGTCGGCCGTTTCGGCGGGCCTGTTCTACATGGACTTGAAATCGGTCGTGTCGAACGGTACCACCAGCGCCACTTACTTCAACAGCAAGCGCAATGCCAATGCCGTGTACCTGATCACGTCGCCCTTCAACACCAGCGGCAAGAACAAGGGCGTGGAATTGAGCTACCAGCAACCGCTGTTCGGCGATTTCGGCATCCTGGCCAACTACACCTATGCCGACGGCAAGCTCGACAATGGTGACGAGCTGGTCAATGCATCGCGCAACACGTACAACCTGACGGCTTTCTACGAAGCCAATGCCCTCAGCGCACGCCTGGCCTACAACTACCGTTCGGCTTACAAAGCGGGTGTGGACCGTGGCGCCAGCCAGCACGTTGCAGGCGCGGGCGGCCTGGCCGGTTCGCTCAATTACAAGATCAACGAACACTTCACGGTCACGTTCGATGCGCTTAACCTGACGAACACCACCATCAAGATGTACGCTGAGAACAAGGATCAGCCACGCGCTTTCTATAGCAACGGCCGTACCTTCTACCTGGGCCTGCGCGGCAAGCTGTAAGCAAGACGATCAGGCCTGATGCGCCCGCATCAGGCCAGGTCTTCCTCGGTCTTTCAAGCAAGTTCCTGCTTCAGGGGCTTGCTTTTTTTTGCGTTCACCGGCAGGGCAGCTTCTGTCTTTTTTACGCCAGGGCTGTCCCCGCCGGTCGCCAGCATGACTTGCGCCCGCTACGTTTGTATCCGGCGGCGTAAGGTTTTCGGCCGCCTCCTTGCCGCAAGCAGGAAGGCGGTTTTTCTCATCTGGAATTGTTTGATCATGACTATTGCATCTCAACGCTACCTCGCCCTCGACGTCCTGCGCGGCCTGACCGTGGCCCTGATGATCGTCGTCAATACACCGGGCGACTGGGGCAGCGTGTATGCGCCGTTCCTGCATGCCGAATGGCATGGGTTTACTCTGACGGACCTGGTCTTTCCCAGCTTTTTGTTTGTCGTCGGCAATGCGCTGGCCTTTGCGCTGGGGAAATATGAACACCTGGGCCATGGCGCCGTGCTGGCCAGGCTGTGCCAGCGCAGCGCGCTGATCTTTTTACTGGGCTTCCTGCTGTACTGGTTCCCTTTCTTCAAGATTGACGATGCGGGCCAGTTCGCCTGGTCACCGCTGTCGCATACGCGCATCCCCGGCGTGCTGCAGCGCATCGCTGTGTGCTACCTGGCCGCCGCTTTGATCCTGCATTACTGGAAGACGCGCGGCGCGCTGGTCTTTTGCGCCTGTGCCTTGCTCGGCTACTGGGCCATCCTGGCATGCTTTGGCGACTACAGCCTGCACGGCAATGCCCCGGCCAAGCTGGATCTGATCCTGCTGGGCGACAGCCACCTGTACCACGGCGAAGGCCTCGCCTTCGATCCGGAAGGTATTCTCGGCACCTTGCCGGCCATCGTCAACGTGATTGCCGGCTATCTGGCGGGCAGTTTTTTACGCCAGGCGACGCCGGCACGGCTGCGCTCCAGCCTGGTTCAGCTGGCCGTGGCCGGCGTCATCTGCGTGGCCGTGGCCCTGTGCTGGAATGAAGTATTTCCGATCAACAAGAAGCTGTGGACCAGCTCTTACGTGATGCTGGGCATCGGCCTGGACTTGCTGCTGCTGGCGCTGCTGATGTTCATCATCGATGTGCGCAAGATCACGGGCTGGACGTATTTTTTTGAAGTTTTCGGCAAGAACACCCTGTTCATTTACCTGGTGTCGGAAGTGCTGGTGATTATCGCGTTTACCGTGCACATCGGCAGCGGCAACCTGTACCAGTGGCTGTACCAGCAGTGGTTTACGGGCTGGGCGCCGGCGCGTGTGGGCTCGCTGCTGTTTGCCGTCAGCTTCATGCTGCTGTGCTGGCTGATCGCCTACGCCATGGACAAGCGCAAGATCTACATCAAGGTCTAGCGCTAGACCTTCAGCTTCAGGCCGTAACGCGTGGCCACTGCGGTGAAGAGCAGCCGCAGGTCGGCCGCCAGCAGGCCCAGCGCGAACCAGGCCATGAAATGGAGGCGTTGCCGATAGCTCAGCGCGGACCCGCATGTTCGAGCCAGAGGGCAATGCCTGGCATGCCAGCCAGGTAGTTGACCCAGATCATGGTGACGATCACGCAGCCGCGAAAGGCGTCCAGGCTGATCAATCGTTCAGGTGCCGGTGCGGGGGTGGTGGCTGGCGGCATGGAAGGAGGAAAAGGTCGAAAAAAAAGCAGCCCCGGCCTGAGCCGGGAACTGCTTTGCGCATGCTGCGGGGCGCCGGAATTACTGCGCCGCTGCTGCCGGTGCCGCCGCTGCCGTGGCAGGACGGTTCAGCCACAGGATCCAGTAGCGTGCCAGGTCGCCCACGCCGTCGCCGCCCTTGACCGTTTCCAGGACCTTGATGGCGTCGTCTTTCTTGCCGGCCATGGCGTAGGAATAACCGAGGCGCAGTTTGGCGTCTTCTGGACGCTTCAAGCCGCCCTTGGCGATGCCCTTCTGGATCAGGTCGATACCTTTGTCGAACTGGTCCATCGTCACGAAGGCGTAACCTAGGTTGATCAAGCCCGTGCCATCCTTGCTCTTCATGGCCGAGGCTTCGCCGCTGGCGATGCTTTTCGCATCGTCGGCGGCAGCCTTGTTGGCCTGGTCGCGCAGTTTCTTGTGCTTGGCGGCATTCGCGTCCGTGCCCAGCACGCCTTTGGCAAAGCCGGCGTCGAGGACTTTTTTCGCTTCTGTCGGGAAGGCGTTCTGCAAGGCGATTTCAGCCATGTCGCTGTAATCTTGCGGCGGCATGGTGCCCACGGCCTTGAATTGCAGGCGCAGCACGTCCAGCGCGAAGCGGTCCGAATAGCCGGCTTTTCCCTGCAGACGGCCCAGCAAGTCGCTCCAGTAGTCATCCGACGGGTAGTAGCGCACCAGGTTTTCCATGGCGATCAGGTAGGTGGCCGGATCCTTGCTCTTCGAGCCCGTGTTGGCCAGCAATTGCAGTTCTTCCAGGCTAGGTGTCTTGCCCGCTTGCTGTTGTGCCGTGATATCGGCCAACAATTCCTGTTTTGCACGCGCAAAGTCATTGCCCAGGTAATAGGCGCGCACGATGTACTTGCGTACGCTGGCGACATCGCCCGTTTCCGTCTGGTAGCGGGTGAACCATTTGATGGCGGTTGGATAATCCTTGGCGTTGTAGTGGTAGTTGGCCAGCGCCTGGATGAAGTCGCCCTGGGCTTTCTTGTCCAGCTTGCCCGATTCGATCACCGCTTCCAGTGCCGTCATGGCCATGGCCGTATTGTTGGTGGTGGAGGCCAGCGCCACGCGCAGGCGGTTCAGTACGAACAATTCGTAGGGCGTCAGGGCGGGAATGGCGGCTGCCTGGTCGATGCGACTTTGCACGTCGGCGTAGTTTTTCGCATCCATCGAGGCCTTCACGACAGCCGGATCGAGCAGCTTGAATACTTCAGGACGTACCGTGTCTGCGGGCACGGCGGCGGGTGCACCGGCGGCAGCGGCTGGCTTGGCATCCTGCGCGTGCGACAGGGCAGGCAGGACATTGAGGCCGATGGCGGCCAGGAGCAGGCTGAGACGGGCAAGACGGAACTGGGACATGGGTTATCCTTCAATCAATAACAAAAATACGCTCCGGTACTGCTTGCCGCAACAGGGCGCGGTGGCATTACCGGGGGCAGGGAATCTTAAAAAATACGTATTCTGCCATCCTGACCGCACAAGTCAAAGGGCGGCAGCATGGTAAACAAAGGCTATTGTCACATAAACGGCTGGGCTGGAGCGCCAAACGTGCGCGGCAGCGCCTGGCCCTCCGCATTGAACAGCAGGCAGTGCGCGCGTGGCAAGTGCAGGCAGAGGGCCTCGCCTGCCTGGCGCAAGCCCGCCTCGGCCGGCAGCTTGACGGCCAGCATCTCGTTTACCCCCTGCATGCTGGCGTAGACGATGGCCACGTCGCCCAGGTACTCGACATGGCTGACGGCCGCGTCGGCCACGTTGTCACCCGCATGGGCATGCGCGCGCAGGCTGACATGCTCGGCGCGCACGCCCAGGGTCAGCTGCTCGCCCGGCGTGACGCCATCACCGTGCGCCTCGACCTCGATGACGGCGCCGCCGGGCAGGCGCACGGCCACCGTGCCGGGCCCGCAGGCGACGGCCTCGCAAGCGAGGAAGTTCATCTTCGGCGCGCCCAGGAAGCCGGCCACGAACAGGTTGCCGGGATGGTTGTACAGCTCGTGCGGACTGCCCACCTGTTCGATGCGCCCGCCGTTGAAGACGACGATGCGCTCGCCCAGGGTCATGGCCTCGACCTGGTCGTGCGTAACGTAGATCATGGTGGTTTTGAGTTCCTGGTGCAGGCGTGAAATCTCCACGCGCATCTGCACGCGCAGCGAGGCGTCGAGGTTCGACAGCGGTTCGTCGAACAGGAAGACCTTGGGTTTGCGCACGATGGCGCGGCCGATGGCCACGCGCTGGCGCTGCCCGCCCGACAGGTCCTTCGGTTTGCGTTTGAGCAAAGGCGTGATCTGCAGGATCTCGGCCGCGCGTTCGACGGCGGCGCGCACCTCCGCCTTCTTGTGCCCGGCCAGGCTGAGGGCGAAGGCCATGTTTTCGTACACCGTCATGTGCGGGTACAGGGCATAGCTCTGGAAGACCATGGCCAGGCCCCGCTCGGCCGGCGCGATATCGTTGGCCAGCTTGCCGCCGATATGCAGCTCGCCATCCGTGATGTCTTCCAGCCCGGCGATCATGCGCAGCAGGGTCGATTTACCGCAACCGGAAGGCCCCACGAAGACGACGAATTCGCCGTCGCCGATAGCGAGGTCGATGCCGTGGATGACCGTGTGCTTGTCGTCGTACAGCTTGACGATATTCTTTAAAACGATATGTGCCATGTGGTGGTTCTATCCTAGCTGGCGCTGGCTGGCGCCTGGGGGGAATCGGCCTTGCTCAGGTCGGGTTTGCCGGCATCGGCCTTGGCGCCGATGCGCATGAAGCGCGACAGGATCAATACGGGCACGGCCGACACCAGCACCCACAGGAAAAAGGTCTTGTAGCCGAGCGCCGTCTGGATGTCGCCGCTGATCATCTTGAACAGCACGAAACCGAGCTGCATCACGCCGGTGGCGAACGCATAGTGGGCCGTCTGGTACTTGCCGACGGAGACCACCTGCATCATGAACAGGATCAGGCCGACGAAGCCGAAGCCGTAGCCGAACATTTCCACGCTGAGTGCGGCCGTGATCAGGGTCAGGTCGGTGGGCATGCTGTGGCTCAGGTAGTAGAACACCAGATTCGGCAAATTCATGGCCAGGATCAGGAACAGCATGGCGCGTTTCAGGCCCAGCCAGGAAGTGAAATAGCCGCCGCCTACGCTGCCCAGCAAAAAAGCGACGGTGCCGGCCGTGCCGTACACGGCGCCCACTTCCGTCGTCGACAGGCCCAGGCCGCCCAGCTCGCGCGCTTCGCGCAGGAACAGCGGGCCGATGGTCTGCACTTGCGCCTCGCCGGCACGGAACAGGATGATGAAGGCGATCATGCCCCAGATGCCGGGCTTTTTCAGGAAGTCCACCAGCACGTCCCACAGGGTGCCGCTGATGCCGGCCACGCTCTTGTCGGCCACGGCAACGTTGCGCACCTGCGGCAGCGCCCACAGGTGATACGCGGCCAGCGACAGCATCATGGCGCCGATGATCAGGAAAATCACCGACCAGGCAGGCTTGACGCCGATATTTTTTTCCAGGTAGCCGGCCAGGATCACCAGGCCGCCCAGCGAGATAAACTTGCCCGCGTTGAAGAAGGCGCCCTGCCAGCCCGCGTAGGCCGCCTGCTGTTTGTCGGACAGGCTGGCGATGTACAGGCCGTCGCAGACGATGTCGTGCGTCGACGAAGCCAGCGCGGCGACGAACAGCACGGCGATGCAGGCGGCGAACCACAGCGGCGTTTGCAGCGCCAGCGCGATCAGGCCCAGGCTCAGGCCGCCGAGGAACTGGAACAGCACCACCATGGTCTTCTTGCTCGACGCCAGCTCCAGGAAGGGGCTCCACAGCGACTTGAAGACCCAGGCAAAGCCGATCAGGCCCGTCCAGCGGGCGATCTGGTCGTTCGGCACGCCCATGCTCTTGAACATCAGGCCGGCCACCAGGGCCACCGCGTAAAACGGCAGGCCCTGGGCGAAGTACAAGGTGGGCACCCACGAAATCGGGCTGCGGACGCCGCCCTTGCTACGGTTGCTGCTGCTGGTCTTGTCGTTCATGGATGCTTCCTCGGGTCGTCTTGAAAGTGCGGTTTGGTTCGGTGGCAAGGGCGGTGCTCACTGGCAGCGCCGCCTGGCCTCGGCCATGATGATGCGGTCGGCCGCCTCTTGCGCGTACACGCCGCTGGCGGCCGGGTAGCGTGCGGCCATGGCCGCCAGGCGCTGCAGCCGCGCCCCCACGGCCTGCAGCGGCAGGGCGCCAGAGGCCAGCGCGGCGCCCACGTCGTCCAGCGCGGCCGGCAACTGCGCGGCATCGGCCAGCAGGGCCATGTCGGCGCCGGCGGCCAGGGCGCGCGCGCCGACATGCCCGCCCTGCGCGTCGATGCCGGGCGTGAGCAGCACGCCGCCATAGCTCCACTGCTGGCGCAGCAAGCCATGCATCACCGCGCGCGACAGGCTGGCGGGCTGGCTTGCGTCGAGGGCCGGATAGACCACGTGCGCGCTCAGCATCGAGGCCGTCTGCGTGGCGGCCTGGCGAAACGGCACGAAATCGTGTTCTTCCAGCTGCGAGCGGGTCTTGTCGACGCTGGGCAGCTGGCCACCGGCGCCGTGCTGCGGCAGGTTCAGCCTGGCGCAGCACGCCACGCCCTCGGCCTGGCAGCCCGCCGTCCAAGCTTGCGCCATGGCGGCCGCTTGTGCCGGATCGCCGCCAAACGCCTGCGCCGCGCCAGGCGCCCGTGCGGCGCCGGTGTCGAGATTGATCAGGGGCGCCAGCAGCCAGTTGATGCCCAATGTGCGCAAGCCGCGCGCCGTCGCCGCGCCCGTGCCGTTGGCCAGCTCCGCGTCGCCGACGGCGCACAGGTCCATGGCGCCCGGCGGCTGCGGCAGCCAGGCGGGGTAAGCCTGGGGCATGCCGGCCGGGTCGATGGCGATCAGCGCTTGCGGACCCAGCGCGCGCCGCAAGTCCGCACTCAGGCGCGTCAGCTGCGCCGCATCGCGCAGATTGGCCGCGTGCAGGCACACGGCGCGCACGCCGCTGGCCTGCAGCCATTGCGCCGTGGCCGCATCGAGTTCGGCGCCGGGGATGCCCGTCATCAGCAGCTGCCCGGCAAGCCGGCGCAGGTCGGTGGCGATGGCGGCGCTCATTTGACGGCGCCGTCCATGCCGCGCATGAAGAAGCGCTGGGTAAACAGGAATGCCAGCAGGGTCGGCACGATGGTGATCAGGGTGCCGGCGGCGATCACGCGCGTGCTGCTGCCAAACGTGCCGCGCAAATACAGCACGCCGACTGACAGCGGGAATTCATCGGGTTTGCTCATGACGATGGAGGGCCAGATGTATTCATTCCACGATTCGACGGCCGTCAGGATGCCGACGGTGGCCAGCCATGGCGTGATCAGGGGCAGCATGATGCGGCTGAAGATGACCCACTCGGAGGCGCCGTCGACACGCGCGGCGTCGATCAGGTCTTGCGGCACTTCCTCGAACGCCTGCTTGAGCAGCAAAATGGCCACCGCCGTCACCACGTTGGGCAGGATCACGCCCGTGTAGGTGTCGACCAGGCTCATTTGCGTGATGGTGATGAAGTTGACGAGAAAATTGACTTCCGACGGCAGCACCAGGGTGGCCAGGATCAGGCCGAACACGAGTTTGCGGCCACGGAATTTCAGGCGCGCCAGCGGATACGCGGCCAAAGAGCACAGCAGCAGTTTCCAGAAGACGGTGAACACGGCGATCAGCACGGAGTTCTTGAAGAACGACCAGATGGGAATCGCATGGAACACTTCGATGAAGTTCACAAAGGACGGCGCCTTCGGCCAGAAGGTGGGCGGGAAGGCGAAGATATTGCCTTGCGTGGAAATGGCCGTCACCAGGGTCCACCAGAACGGGAAGACGCAGACGACGGCGATTGCGCACAGCACGGCATAGTGGCCCGCATATTGGACTATGCGTTGCAGGCGGGTTTTCAGGGGGCGGGAACGGGTTTTCATGGTCAGTCCCTCTTAGCGATGCTTGGGTTTCAGATAGCGCAGGCACAGCAGGGCGATGGCTATGCAGAACAGCGAGACGACGAAACTGGCGGCCAGCGCGCGCGGCAGTTTCAAGTGCTTGAGGCCCTGGTCATACGCGTAGTACAGCGCCGTGAAGGTCGAGTTCATGGGCCCGCCCTGGGTCAGCACGTCGACTTCCTGGTAAGCCTTTAGGGCCGCCAGCACGGACAGGATAGTGCACAGCATGATGGTGGGGCGCAGCATCGGCACGGTGATTTTCCAGAAGCGCTGCCAGCGGTTGGCGCCATCGAGCATGGCCGCTTCCTGCATGTCCGACGGGATCGACTGCAGCGCCGCCAGGTACATCACCATGTACCAGCCCAGGCCGCGCCACAGCGTGACAAACATGACGGCGAACAGGGCCAGGCTGTCGTTCGTCAGCCAGCCCACGGGCGCGTTCACCAGCTTTAAGGTCAGCATCACGTAGTTCAAGGCGCCCTGTTCGTGGAACATGAAGCCCCACATGATGCCGACCACGGAAACGGTGGTCACCACGGGTACGTAGAAGGCGGCGCGGAACAAACGGATGCCGGGCAGGCGGTCGTTCACCAGCACGGCCAGCACGATGGCGCCCACCTGCACGAAGGGCACCATCAACAAAAACATCAGCGAATTCTTCAGGCCCGAGACGAACATCTCGTTGTTGAAGATGTAGCGGAAGTTATCCAGGCCGACGAAGCGCGTCTCGCGTATCAGGCTGTAGTCGGTGAACGCCAGCACGGAGCCGTAGCCGACGGGCCAGAAGGAAAAGGCGGCCAGCAGCAGCAGGGCGGGGGCGAGAAACAGCCAGGCTTGCAGGGTGTGGCGGTGGGTGAGTTTCATGCTGTCCTCAGTGGCGCGGCAGGGTGGCCAGCTTGCGGTTCCAGATGGCGACGGCCTGGTCCAGCGCCTGTTGCACGTCCTGCTTGCCCGTCACGCCCGCCTCGACGGCTTTCACCAGCGAGCGGCGCAATTCGTCGTAGTCGTCGATGCCGGCCACGTACAGGGTGCGCGAGTGGCCCATCGACAGGGCGCCGGCAGCGACGGCTTTCTCGGCCGCGCCCGCGTTCTGCGGCGTGGATAGAAAAAACGGATCGGCCGCCGCCTTGACGGTGGTGGGAAAGACGCTGGCCTGCTTGGCGAATTCCAGCTGGTTGGCGTCGTTCGTCAGGAAGCGCGCGAACTTGCCGACCGACGGCAGCAGGCGCGCCGGCACGCCTTTTGGAATGGCGAAGTGCACCAGCCAGCCGCCGTCGGCGATGCCGGTGGGACCCCGCGGCGCGGGCGCCACGTCGGTGATGGCGTAGATCTCTTTCGCGTCGCCGCGAATGCGCTGCATGGCCGTGGGCGGCGCCAGCAGCATGCCCAGGCGGCCGCCCTTGTAGGCGTCGATCACGGCCGGGAAGTTATCTTCGGCGAACAGGCTTTCCTTCAGCAGGCCGCCGACCTTGTAGGTGTCGGCCAGTTTTTGCACCAGCGCCACGTGCTGCGGCGAATTGAAGACGGCGCGGTTATCGGTAATGACGGCCAGGCCCTGCTGCATGAACAGGCCATCGATTTTCGACAGCGCGGGGGCGATGCCGGCCTTGCCCGTGCGTTGCGCGATCTGGCGCGCGAACGCCAGCTGTTCATCGAGGCTGGCGGGGCCGCGCGTGAGGCCCGCCTGCTTGAAAATATCGGTATTGAAGGCGATCACCGCGACATTGCTGTACATGGGAAAACCATAGGTGCGGCCCTTGAAGCGCAAGTCTTCCAGGGCGCTGGGAATGTAGCTGGCGCGCGCCTCCGCGATCAGGCCATCGATGGGCGTGAGCAAGCCGTCGCGCGCAAATTCATCGGCCCAGGGCACGTTCAGGCTGACCAGCGCGGGTGGCGTGCCGGCCACGATGCGCGTGACCAGCTTGGTCTGGATGATGTCCCACGGGAAGTCGATCCATTCGATCCTGACGCCGGGATTCTGCGATTCATAGCGCGCCACCACCGCATTGAAATACGGCGTGAACTTGGGCTTCATGCTGAAGGTCCAGAATTCGATTTTCTCGGCAGCCCATGCCTGTGGCGCGAGCAGGCCCGCGCAGGCAAACACCGCCAACAGTCTCTTGATCATTATTATTATCCCGGCCAGTGGCCCCGTAAGTGCCGGGGTCGGACCCTCAGGGGCTAGGTGCCCCCGTCCGACCCCCGTCTCTGCCTTTTTGGGGGTAAGTTACTACTTCTTGCTTAGTTTGTTTTTGTTACTTTGCTCAGGTGACGCGGTGCATCCGGGTCCATGCCGCGCGCGGCCGACAGCTTCGCCGCCATCACGTAGAAGGACTGGATGGCGACGATCGGGTCGAGGTCCGGCGTGGCCGCCACGGGCAGGGTCAGGTCGCGCTCGGCCACATCGCTTGGCGCCGCCAGCAAGACCTTGGCGCCGCGGCCGCGCATCTCCGTTGCCAGTTGCAGCAGACCGGCTTGCGTCGGGCCGCGCGTGGCAAAAATCAGTAGCGGGTAGCCGTCTTCGATCAGGGCCATCGGGCCATGCTTGATTTCGGCGCCGCTGAACGCTTCCGCCTGCAGGGCCGAGGTTTCCTTGAATTTCAGTGCCGCTTCCAGCGCCACTGGGAAGCTGATGCCGCGTCCCACGACCATGATGTTGCGCGCCGGCGCCAGCACGTCAATCGCCGGCGACCAGTCGACGCGGGTCGCTTCGAGCAGCGCTTCGGGCAGCGCTTCCAGACCCGCCTGTAGCTCGGGGTCGTTCTGCCACTGGGCCACCATGCGCGCACCGGCGACCAGGCTGGTGATGAAGCTCTTGGTGGCGGCGACGCTTTGTTCCTTGCCGGCGCGCAGGGGCATGGCCCATTCGGCGGCGTGCGCCAGCGGCGAATCGATGTCGTTGACGAGGGCCACGGTGGTGGCGCCGCCGTCGCGGAAGTAGCGGATCGGTTCGACCACGTCCGGGCTCTGGCCCGATTGCGAGATCGAGATGGCCAGCGTATCGCGCGTTACCAGCGGCGACTTGTTCAGGGTCACCAGCGACATCGGCAGCGAGGCGACGACACGGCCCAGGCGCGCCATGATCAGGTAGGCGACGTAGTTGCAGGCGTGGTCGGAGCTGCCGCGCGCGATGGTCAGCGCGGTCGAGAACGAGGTGCTCCTCAATTTGCGGCCCAGTTCCGCGTAGCGTTCCGTGTCGCTGGCCAGTTGCAGGGCGACGCATTCGGCGGCGGAAATGGCTTCTTTAAGCATCATTGAGGTCACAGATTTCTCCTTCTATATACACAGCTTTGAGTTTGAGATCGCGATCGAGTACCACCAGATCGGCGTAAGTGCCGGGGGCCAGCCGGCCGCGTTCTTCCAGGCCCAGGTAATCGGCGGCATTGGTCGACACGCGCTTGGACGCGTCGGCCAGGTCCAGTCCCAGTCCCACCAGGTTGCGCAGCGCCTGGTCCAGGGTCAGGGTGCTGCCCGCCAGCGTGCCGTCGGGCAGGCGCACGCCGCCCATGCATTTCTGCACGGCGTGGCGGCCCAGCATGTATTCGCCGTCCGGCATGCCGGTGGCGGCGGTCGAATCGGTGACGCAGTACAGGCGCGGGATGGCGCGCAGGGCCACCTTGATGGCGCCCGGGTGCACGTGCAGCAGGTCGGGAATCAGTTCCGCGTATTCGGCGTGCGCCAGGGCGGCGCCGACCATGCCCGGCTCGCGGTGGTGCAAGCCGCTCATGGCGTTGAACAAATGCGTGAAACCCATGGCGCCGTGCTCCAGCGCGGCCACGCCATCCTCATAGGAGCCGAGCGTGTGACCGATCTGCACGCGCACGCCGGCGTCGGCCAGGGCACGCACCAGGTCCAGGTGGCCGGCGATTTCCGGCGCTACGGTGATGACGCGCAGCTTGGCCAGCGTTTGCAGGCGTTCGATTTCGGCCAGCGTGGCGGCGCGCGCGTAGTTCGGCTGCGCCCCGAGTTTGCCGGAATTGATGTACGGGCCTTCCAGGTGGGCGCCCAGCACGCGCGCCGTGTTCGGGCGGCGGTGGTTGGCAGCGATGCCGATGGCCGTCAGGGCCATGTCGATATCTTCCGGCGGCGCCGTCATGGTGGTGGCCAGCAGGCTGGTGGTGCCGTGGCGCGCGTGGATGGCGGCGATGGTGTAGACGGCGTCGCCGCCTTGCATGATGTCCTTGCCGGCGCCGCCATGCACGTGCAGGTCGATAAAGCCGGGCAAAATATAGTCGTCGCCATTGGTCGACGGGTGGAGGGACTCGCCCGTGATGCTGTCGACGCGCTCGCCGAAGGCGATGGCGCCGTGGATCCAGCCGCCGGGGGTAAGGATATTGCCTTTGATAGTGCTGCTCATCTGCGCGACTCCGCTACGAATTCATAATAATCACTGCGGCAATACGAGTGGGTCAGTTCCACCGCTGCGCCGTTGTCGAGATAACTGACACGGGTGATGTGCAGCATGGCTTCACCCGTCTTGATATTGGCCAGCTTGGCCTGTTCCGCCGTGGCGTTGACGGCGCGGATATGCTGCAGCGCGCGCATCGGGATGGTGCCGCGCGACTCCAGGTAGCCGTACAGCGAATCGGTGACCTGCTGCGGATCCGGCATGTACAGCGCGGGGATGGTGGTCGTCTCGATCGCCATCACCACGTCGTCGGCCGTGCGCAGGCGGCGCAAGCGCGCCACCGGCATGTGTGGCGACAGGCCCAGCGACAGCAGTTCCAGCGGCGCCGCCGCACCGATATCGCGCTGCAGCCAGCGCGAGCCGGCCGTGAAGCCCCGCTGGCGCAATTCTTCCGAAAAGCTCGTCAGGCGCGACAGCGGCTGCTCCAGCTTGGGCGTGATGTAGGTGCCCGAGCCGCGCCTGCGCGTCAGCATGCCCCGGTCGCACAGCATGTCGATGGCCTTGCGCGCCGTGACGCGCGAGATTTCCAGGATGTCCGACAGCACGCGCTCGGAAGGCAAGGCCTGGTTGGCACGCCAGTCGCCGCTGGCGATGCCGTCCGACAGCATGTTCGCCAGCTGCATATAGAGCGGCGTGTCGCTGGCGGGATTCGGTTTGAAGGCGGACAGTTTGGTCAGCATGGTCATTGCTCCTGCAAGTGCTTGCTGATCAGGCGCAGGCCGCCTGCGGCCGAGTCGCCCTGTGCCGGCACGACCAGTTGCAACAGTGCCGCCGGCAGGTAGCCAGACAAGGGCGCCGCCAGGCCGCCGCACAGGGCCACGGGCAAGGTGCCGGCCGGGTCGAGCGCCCTGGCAATGAGGGCGATCTGCTGGCCCGCGTCGCTCAGGATGCCATGTGCCACGGCATTGCTGGCCGCGTGTTCGAGTACCAGCCGCGCCAGTTGCGCGAACGTGGTCTGGCTGGCGGCCGCCAGCCACACCTGCATGGCGTTGCGCTGGCCGCCGCAGGCGTCGATGATGGCCGTGGCGAAGGCGCTGCCGGGCACGCGCCCGTCGACCACCTGCTGCGCGTGGTTGATGGCGCGCATGCCGATCCAGGCGCCGCCGGCTTCGTCGCCGGAGGGAAAGCCCCAGCCGCCCACTTCGTGGCGGCTGCCGTCCGCGTGCAGTACTTCGCCTACGCTGCCGGTGCCGATGGCGACGATGACGCCCGGCTGGCCCGCGTGGGCGCCCAGCAGGGTGGTCAGGGCATCCGATTCGAGTGCCACCAAGGCATAGCCGGGATTGTGTTCGACAAAGCTGGCGGCCCACTGCTTGTTGTGCACGCCGGCCAGGCCCAGGCCGATGGCCATGCGCTGCAGCGACGGCTGTTCCAGGCCGGCGGCGCGGAAGGCCAGGGTGACGGCATGTGCCACGGACGTCCAGGCGCGGTCGATGCCCAGTCCCAGGCCGGATGGGCCGCTTTGTCCCTGCGCCAGTTCCTGGCCATCGAGGCGCGCCAGGCGTACGCGGGTGCCGCTGCCCCCGCCGTCGACGCCGATTATGTATTCGATCATGTTGTGCAGTCCCGCATATGGTTGATTGCGCCTGTCTGGTTTTTTATTTGTCGGGCGGCGAAAAAGCTGAAGGCACTATATTGTCGCCTCGATGGCTTGTCAACAGGTATTTAAGTGGTATTAATAAATGCGTGGTGCGATGCCGTGCCATGCCCGAGGTGGTGATTGCAAGTTGCTGTTAATAAAGGGTTTTTTGTGTTTTGTGAATGGTATTGAAATTGGCCTTGTTTAATGCCAATTTTTTCAGACTGGTCCAGGTCTGGTGTTGCGCTATTGCTTGTATGCATGCTTGGCAAGGCGCGCCATGAAGAGTAAAGTCCGCCTTTTACACCTGAGTTGGAAGAGCATGATGAACGACAAGGCAGCAAAGAGCGAGTACTGGGATGACTGGCAGCAAGAGGCGCTGGCCGCCGGCGTGTCGGCGCCGCTGGCCAAGCTGGGCATGGAAATGATGCGCACGCACCGCAAGAACCGCTGGCCGAAGGATTTCCTGGGCCGCGAAAGCGATGGCCCGGTCATGCTCGAGATGTGCCTGGAAGATGAAGCGGAAACGGAATTGTTCTTTATCGAGAACCTGTATCCCTACGATGCGGAGCTGATCGAAAAGACGCGCCGCCGCCTGTGCCTGCACTGATAGTGCGCTGATGCCTGACTGGAACGGCCGCCTTGTGCGGCCGTTTTGCTTTTCGGGTGGCATTTTCATGGGGGAGTGTCATAATGGCCAAGGCATTTTCGCCCAAGCATGGAGTAGATGATGAGCAAGGCACAGGACAGCAAGAAAGAAGCCAAGAAGGAACCGGCCAAGAGCATGAAGGAAAAGAAGGAAGCCAAGAAGGTCAAGAAAGAAGAGCGCAAGCGCTGATCATGCGCGTGCGCCGTGCATTGATGCGCCCGTGGCGTGCGCCGGCCCTGCTGGCGGCGTTCGCCCTGCTGGCCTTCGGTGTCCCCGTGTCCGGCGTGCTGGCGCAGGCCAAGCCGCCGCCGTCCACGTTCGGGCAAGTGGTCGGCAATGCCGTGCTGTGCATCGATCAGATCGACAACAAGGCCTTCTATGCCTATTTGCTGACGGCTTTCGGCCCCGCCTACAAGCATGAAGGCGGCGCCTACTGGTTCCGCACGGACGCCACCTTGTGGGGCGCGCCCGTTACCGACGTGATCGTCAGTGACGACACCAGCCCCCTCGTCTTCATGGGCGTGGTGGCGGACGCGACACCGGAAAAGCTGGAACCGGCCATCCGCAGCGCCTCGGGCCTGCGTTTCAATAAACTCGACAATTCCGCCTTTCCTGTCCGTGGTTCCATGCCTGGCAGTAAAATCGTCTACTTCCGTAGCAAGGCGAAAGTGTATTGCGCCAAATACAAGCCGTTGCCGCCCGCCCGCACCCGCTGAGGGGTTCGGCTTGCCGCCGCGCATTTTGATCGTTTCATCCGCAGGGTCTCCATGTACACGCATTATTTCCAGCTCAAGCAATCGCCGTTCTCGATCGCCCCCGATCCGCGCTACCTGTTCATGAGCGAACGCCACCGCGAAGCGCTGGCGCACCTGCTGTATGGCGTGGGCAGCGGCGGCGGCTTCGTGCTGCTGACGGGAGAAATCGGCGCCGGCAAGACCACCGTGTGCCGCTGCTTCATGGAACAGATCCCGGAAAATTGCCAGCTCGCCTATATCTTCAATCCGAAACTGTCCGTCGAGGAATTGCTGCTGTCGATCTGCGAGGAATTCCGCATCGCCGTGGCGCCCGGCGTGGCCAGCGTGAAAGGCTATGTCGACGCCATCAATGCGCATTTGCTGGCCAGCCATGCGCAGGGCAAGAACAATGTGCTGATCATTGACGAAGCACAAAACCTGTCCGCCGCCGTGCTGGAGCAATTGCGTCTGTTGACGAACCTGGAAACGAGCGAGCGCAAACTGCTGCAGATTATCCTCATCGGCCAGCCGGAATTGCGCGCCATGCTGGCCCGGCCCGAGCTGGAACAGCTGGCGCAGCGCGTGATTGCCCGCTATCACCTGGGCTCGCTGACGGCCGAGGAAACGGCCAGCTATGTCCGCCACCGCCTGGCCGTGGCAGGCAGCACGGCGCAGACACCGTTCGCGCCGCGCCTGATGGCGCAGATTCACGCCTTGAGCAAGGGAGTGCCGCGCCGCATCAACCTGCTGTGCGACCGCGCGCTGCTGGGCGCCTACGTGGAAAACCAGGCGCAGGTGACGCGCCAGATATTGCGCCGTGCCGCCGAGGAAGTGTTTGCGGAAGAGGGCAAGCCGGCTGCCGGACGGGGCTTGCGCTGGCCGCACGTGGCCGGTGGCGTGCTGGCCGGTGCCGTGGTGACGGCCGCGCTGGCCTGGCACTTCATGCCGCGCGCTGGCGTGCCCGTACCGGCGGTCACTGCACCGGCACCGGCCCTGGCCGCATCCGTGCCGGCCGCGTCCGCAGCGGTGACCGTGCCTGCGCCCGTTAGCGTGCCGGACCGCAATGCCGTGCTGCGCCAACTGGCCGCCCTGTGGGGCGAGCAGTTGCCGGCCGGCGACGCTTGCCAGGCGGGCGCCCGTGCCGGCCTGCGCTGCCTGCATAGCCGGGGCGGCATCGCCGAACTGCGCGTGCTGGATACTCCCGCCATGCTGGCCTTGCGCGATGGGCAAGGAGCAGAACAGCTGGCGCTGCTGACGCGCTTGCACGGCGAAACGGCCACCTTGATGCTCGATGGCAAACAACAAAGCCTGTCGCTGGCCCAGCTGGCGCAGCGCAGCGATGGCAGTTTCACGACCTTCTGGCGGGCCCCGCGCAGCTGGCGCGACGAAGTGCCGCTGGGTGCCCGTGGCGCCGACGTGGACTGGCTGGCGCAGCGCCTGGCGCAGCAGCGTGGTTTGCCGGCGCCGGCCGCCAATCTGCCGCTCGATGCCGAGATGCAAGGCCAGCTGCGTGCTTTCCAGCAGAGCCAGAACCTGCGGGCCGATGGCTTGGCAGGTCCGAAAACGTACATACGCCTGAGGCAACTGGGTGACAACGCGGAGCCGCGCCTGAGCAGCGCAGCTCCTGCCGTGGCAGCACCCGCTGCGACGGCGATGGTGGCGGGGAAATAAGATGTCCTACATACTTGAAGCACTGAAAAAATCGCAGGCCGAGCGCCAACTGGGCGAGTTGCCGTCGATCCACGCACCGCAAGTGCAGCTGCATGATGGCGCAGCGTCCGCTTCTGCGCGGCGCATGCCCGTCTGGCTGGCGCTGGGCGGCCTGACGGTGGCCGTGGCTGCCGCACTGCTGCTGTGGCAGCCTTGGCAGGCGGACGCGGCGGCGCCTGCGGCCGCTGCGGTCGTCCCGGCCGTGCTGGCCCAGGCCGTGCCCGCGCCCTTGCCCGTGACTGCCCCGCCAGCGGCGGTCTCCCCAGCGCCTGTGGCGGCCTCCGTGCCGCCAGCGGCCACCGCCGCACCCGTGCACCATGCCAGGCCCGTGGCGGAGCCGAAGCAGGAGACGCCCGGCCAGGCCGTGTCGCCGCCCGTTGCGGCCCCGGCGCCTGCAGTGCCGCCCACGCCCGCCGCCGAGGAAAGCGTCCCCGGCATGCGCGACTTGCCCGAGCCGATACAACGGCAAATCCCCGCCATTGCCATCGGCGGCTATATCTATTCGAAGAATCCGGCCGACCGCCTGTTGCTGATCGACAAGGTGCTGCGCCACGAAGGCGAGGAGTTGGCACCGGGCCTGGTACTGGAAAAGTTGCAGCCGAAGGCGGCCATCTTCAGTTTCAAGGGCTACCGCTACCGCGTGCCGTATTGACTTGTTGCGCATCAAGGCCGGGCCTTCGTAGCTGAACCAACCTGGGCTGGGCTGGTCGAATCAGGGTCGCTGCGCCCGTGTGCGCGGCCAGGGGGTTCCCATGATTGCTGCCGCAGCTGCAGGTGAGAGTGCGCTTGATACGGATGCGCCGGAAAATCTGGCGCGCATCGAGCATATCGTCGTGCTGATGCTGGAAAACCGCTCGTTCGACCACATGCTGGGCTACCTGAGTCTGGAAGGGGGGCGTGCCGACATCGATGGCTTGCAGGCCAGCCATGCCAACGTGCACGCGGGCGTGACGTATCCTGTGCACCATCTGCAGCGCACGGCCTTCGGCCCGCAGCAAGACCCGTCGCATACGGGCCTGTCGGTGGCGCAGCAATTGCAAAACAATAACGGTGGCTTCGTCGACGACTATGCGCAAACGCATCCGGGCGACCCCGACATCGATCTGGTGATGGGTTACTACAATGCGGCCGACTTGCCCATGTATGATTTCCTGGCGCAACAGTTCTGCGTCTGCGACCGCTGCTACAGTTCCGTGCCGGGCGCCACCTGGCCCAACCGCCTGTATGCGATCAGCGGCAAGGCAGCCGGCAGCCGCGACAGCAAGCGCGTGCCCCTGTATGCGAACAAGTCCTTCGTGCGCCACCTGGACCGCGCCCAGGTTAGCTGGAAATTTTATTCCGCCTGGAAACCCTGGAGCCTGGCCTTCAGCGACGACCATTACCGCTCGTCCGAGTGGTATGAGCCCTTCGGCTCCAGTGCGCGCCGCTATGGCTTCATCGGCGATGCGCTGGCGGGCACTTTGCCTTCGGTTAGCTGGATCGATCCGCATTTCTTCGACAATGACGACCACCCGCCGGCCGATATCCGCGCCGGCCAGGCGCTGGTGGCGCAGGTTTACCAGGCCCTGTCGCGCGGTCCCGCCTGGCCGCGCACCTTGCTGATCCTCAGCTATGACGAGCACGGCGGCTTTTTCGACCATGTGCCGCCGCCCGCCGCCGCCGATGACGACCCCGCGTTTCGCCAGTACGGCGTGCGCGTGCCCATGCTGCTGGTGTCGCCGCTGATCGCGCCGGGCAGCGTCAGCCACCAGGTGGTCGACCACACGTCGATCATCAAAACCATCCTGCAGCGCTTTTGCCACGCCGCCGATGGCGGCTTGCCCCAGATGGGCGCGCGCGTGGCGGCCGCCAGCGGCCTGGGCGCCGTGCTGACCCTGGCGCAGCCGCGCGTGGCGCCCGCCGTGCCCTTTGCTGTGCCGGCGCAGCGGGCCGCGTGGGAAGCGGATGTGCGGGCGCACGATTTCGCCCCGCTGGCGCAGGCCAGCGAGATGGTTGCCGTTGCCGCCGTGCCCGTGCAATCCGATGCCGAGGCGGGCGTGATCGCTGCGCATCGGCAATTGGCGCGCTGGGCCAGGCATGCGCAGGCAGCGCCCGGGCCGGCGGGCCGGCGCCGGCGGCAGGGTGGCAAGCCGACACCGGCCTGAGTTGGGCAATGCATGGCGCCCGCGCCGGGCGCTGGCGCCGGTAGGGCTGCGTATAATCACTGCTTCTCAATCAAGGAGTGATCATGCACGATGCGATGCCCACCCACCCGGTACTGGGTGTGATCGGCCGTTCCGGTAGCGGCAAGACGACCCTGCTGGAATTTGTGGTGAAGGAACTGGCGGCGCGCGGCGTGCGCGTCAACCTGGTCAAGCACAGCCACCATGACCTGGCGCTGGAACCGCCGCAAAAAGACAGCGCCCGGTTGCGTCTGGCTGGGGCGGCGGAAGTGCTGGTGGCGTCGCCGTATCGCTTTGCCATCGTGCATGAGTTGCGCGGCGCGCCCGAACCGAGCCTGGCGCAGCAATTGGCCCGCATGGGGCCGGCGGACCTGACCCTGGTCGAAGGTTTCAAGACGGACCCCATTCCCAAGCTGGAAGTGTTCCGCCCGGAAGTGGGGCAGGCGCCCCTGTATCCGCATGACCCGCATGTGATCGCCGTCGCCTCCGACAGCCCGGCGCCGGCCGACCTGCGTGAGGGCGTGCAATGGCTGGACTTGAATGCGCGCGAGCACGTGCTGGCCTGGTTGCTGCTGCAGTTGGAAAATAAGCTGGAAAAATAAGCTAAAGGTTTGCCGCGGCCATCCGTTAATACTGGTAGAACCTCATTGGAGAAATGTATGGACGTCGGAAGCATTGCTCAACTGTCAACCACTATGGCGGAGACAGGCACGCGGCAAGCCGTCGGCTTGACTGTCCTGAAAAAAGCCCAGGATATTCAAAGTTCGACCGCCACTGCCTTGCTGGAAGCGTTGCCACCGATACAGTCGGCGCCAAGTCTGCCGGCTCACCTCGGTAACCGCATCAACACGACAGCCTGAGCGCAGGTCTGTAGCGCCCGTCTGGCGCTTTGCCGTGCCCATGCCCACACCACCGTCCTCGACGGTGGAGAGGGGCTGTCTGTCTTTCCGCTTTTTTTTCCCGCTCCTGTGAAGTTGATTAATTGACCATGGTTCGCCATGGCACGGCCGATTCAGTAAAATGACGTCCATCACCTCGCGTTGCCCATCGTGCAGCGGGGGGCGTGCCGTCAGAATTTACCGATTACTTTGACCCATGCAAGAGGAATCCCCATGAACAAACGTCAAGCTCTCATCGCCGCCGCCCTCGCGGGCCTCTGTGCCGGCACTACCCTTAACGCGGCCGCGCACGATGGCCCCGCCCCTGGCGACAAGGAAAAATGCTACGGCGTCGCCAAGGCCGGGCAGAACGATTGCGCTTCGTCCGATGGCGCGCATTCCTGCGCGGGCCAGGCCGAGGCGGACAATCTGCCCACGGAATGGGCCTATGTTGCCAAGGGCACGTGCGAACAGGCGGGCGGTTCCGTCAAGCCCATCAAGGCCGGCAAGGCCGCCAAACCGGCCACGCAGCCGTAAACTCTCGCCGCTTGCCCATGCCGCAGCCATTGCGGGCGCGTGCCGGCGTGGGCCTGCGCGCCGCGCACTACCGCGATTTTCTGGCGCGCCGGCCCGCCGTGGGCTGGCTGGAAGTACATACCGAAAATTATCTGCAGCCATCTGGCTGGGATAGTCATGTGCTGCAGAGCCTGCGCCAGGATTACCCGATCAGCCTGCATGGCGTGGGCCTGGGCCTGGGTTCCGCGCGCGGCTTTTCCGAGGCCCATTTGCAGCGCGTGCGCGCCGTGGTGGAGCGCATCGAACCGTTTCTTGTGTCGGAACACCTGAGCTGGGGTGCCGTGGCGCAGCAGCAACTCAATGATCTGTTGCCGCTGGCCTTGAATGGCGCGGCCCTCGATTTGCTGTGCGCCAGAGTGGGGAGGGTGCAGGATGTGCTGAAAAGGCCGATCTTGCTGGAGAATGTCTCGACTTACCTGCGTTTTGCCGACGATGCCATGAGCGAGGCGCAATTCCTGGCGGAACTGGCGCGCCGCAGCGGCTGCGGGCTGCTGCTCGATATCAACAACTTGTATGTGAATCAGTGCAACCACGGCGAAGACGCGCTGCTTGCCATGCAAAGCATCGCGCCGGGCAGCGTGGGCGAGCTGCACCTGGGTGGCCATTTGCTGACGCCGCAGGCCGTGATCGACCACCATGGCGCCGCCGTGGCCGAGCCCGTCTGGGACTTGTATGCGGCCGCCTTGCTGCGCTTTGGCGCCGTGCCCACTCTGGTCGAATGGGACACGCATTTGCCGCCGCTCGATATTCTGCTGGGCGAGGCAAGCAAGGCGCAAGCGATGCTGGCGCGCCATGCGCCGCAAGCGCCATGGCAGGGCGCGCTGCTGGCGGCGGCGCCACCGCCCGTGTCGCTGGATGCGCTGGTGGCCGGCCAGCAAGCATTTGCCACGGCCTTGCTCGATACTGCGGCAACGTTGCCATCGTTCGCGGGAGCGGCGGTGCCGCAGCGTTTCTCTTTGTATCGCGGCAATCTGAGCGCCGCCTGGCGCGGCACCCTGGGCCAAGCCTATCCCGTCGTGCTGGCGCTGGTGGGCGCGGATTTTTTTGGCGGCCTGGCCCGCGCGTATGGACGCCAGTATCCGTCAGATAGCGCCGATTTGAATCAGTTTGGCGCCCGTTTCGCCGATTTTCTGAGCAGTTTTCCGCCTGCAGCCGAGTTGCCCTATCTGCCCGACATGGCGCGCCTGGAATGGGCCGTGCACCTGGCCCATTACGCGGCCGATGCGCAAACGCTGGCGCCCGAGGCGCTGGCCGCCCTGCATCCCGATCAGCTCGAAGTGCGCCGTTTTAGTTTGCATCCCGCTTGCGCCTTGCTGGCATCGAACTGGCAAGTAGCGGCCCTTTGGCAGGCGCATCAGGAGGGTGAAGGGCAGGGGATGTTTCCGCACGAAATGCAGGTGGCCAGCTGCGCGCTGGTTTGCCGGCCGCGCTGGAAGGCGCAGGTGCTGGTCGTGGATGCGGCCGCGCACGCGGCCTTGCTGGTCTTGCAGCAGGGGCAGACGTTTGGCGCCGCGCTCGATGCGGCGTTCGAGCGGGACCCCGCATTCGATTTGGCCGCCCACCTGCGCCAATGGCTGGCGCATGCGGTGCTGGCGGCGTGACACTTTATTCGAAGGCCCGCAGCAGGCGCGCTTCGCCCGTCTGGTCGCGGTACAGCGTGTTCGCGGCCAGGGTGGCGTCCATCATGCGCGTGACTTGCTCTTCTTCAAAGCGGGCCAGCTCGGCGGTGGCCCCGACGAGGGCCAGTTCCAGCCTGGCGCGCGCGCTCTGGTACAGGCTGCTGGTGTATTTGTCTGTGTTACGCAGCAATTCTTCCGCGTTTTCTATTACCTGGCGCAAGTCGCCGATCAGGCGTTCCTGGCTGCGCGTACCTTGTTCGGGCTGGTCCATGGCGCTCCCCTTCCGCAATCGATATTTATCTGACAATAACGACGTGTCGCAGCTTGACTTGGGCAGCCGGGCTGGCAGGCATGCTGGCTGGACGCATGGGGCTGCTTTCGCGCCCCATGCCGGGATCAGACGGGAGCGACGACCGTGATACGGATATCGCCCACGCTGACGACCTGGCCGGCGCGGATCTTGGCGGTCTTGCGCAATTCCTTCTTGCCATCGACCTTCACCACGCCGCTATCGACCATGACCTTGCCTGCGCCACCGCTGTCGCACAAGCCGACCAGCTTGAGTAGCTGGTTCAGCTCGACGAAATCGGATGTTAAATCAAAGCTTACTTTTTGCATTGTATCCCTTATTGCAATGATGTGTTTTAAACACTTGATGACGGCATCAACTAAGGTCATAGTTTACATGAAGCCAGGGATAATGCAGGCTGAGCCTTAACTTTTGTTGGGCTGCGTCATCTCCAGTGGCACGATCCACGCACTGAATTGCTCTTCCGTCACATAGCCCAGGGCCAGCGCCGCTTGCTTCAGGGTCGTGCCTTCATGCTGGGCCTGCTTGGCGATTTGCGCCGCCTTGTCGTAGCCGATGTGGGGCGCCAGCGCCGTGACCAGCATCAGGGAGCGCTCCATCAGCTCGGCGATGCGTACACGGTTCGGCGCGATGCCGTGCGCGCAATGCGCGTCGAAACTGCGCATGCCGTCGCCCAGCAGGCGCGCGCTTTGCAGGAAGTTGTGCGCAATCAAGGGCTTGAAGACGTTCAGCTCGAAATTACCCGAGGCGCCACCCACCGTGATGGCGACGTCGTTGCCGAACACCTGGCAGCACAGCATGGTCAGTGCTTCGCACTGGGTGGGATTGACCTTGCCCGGCATGATGGAACTGCCCGGCTCGTTTTCGGGGATGGTGATTTCACCGAGGCCGGAACGGGGGCCGGACGCCATCCAGCGTACGTCGTTGGCGATTTTCATCAGCGCCGTGGCCAGGGTTTTCAGCGCGCCATGGGCGGCGACGAGCGCATCGTGGGCGGCCAAGGCAGCAAACTTGTTGCTGGCCGTCTCGAACGGCTGGCCCGTCAGGCGTGCCAGTTCTAGCGCGATGCGGCCGGCAAATTCCACGTGGGCATTCAAGCCCGTGCCCACGGCCGTGCCGCCGGCGGCCAGTTGCAGCAGCGGCGGCAACGCTGCCGTGATGATGTGCTCGGCAAAGTCCAGCTGCGCCACATAGCCGGAAAATTCCTGGCCCAGGGTCAAGGGCGTGGCATCCTGCAAATGCGTGCGGCCGATCTTGACGATGTCGGCAAACTCGGTGGCCTTCGCGTCGAGCGTGGCGCGCAGTTGGCGCAGCGGCGGCAAGACCGTGTTGGCGACGCTCAGGGCGGCCGCCACATGGATGGCAGTGGGAAAGATGTCGTTCGAGGACTGGCCCAGGTTGACGTCGTCGTTCGGGTGCAGCAGGCGCGCGTCCCCCCGCAAGCCGCCGATCAGTTCGGAACCGCGGTTGGCCAGCACTTCATTCATGTTCATATTGCTTTGGGTGCCAGAGCCCGTTTGCCAGACGGCCAGCGGGAATTCCGCGTCATGCTTGCCGGCCAGCACTTCGTCGGCCGCCTGCGTGATGGCGATGGCCTTCTTGCCATCCAATAGGCCCAGGTCCAGGTTGACGTGGGCGGCCGCGCGCTTGACGGTGGCCAGGGCGGCGATCAGTTCAGGCGGCATCTTTTCCGTGGAGATATGGAAGTGCTCAAGCGAGCGCTGCGTTTGCGCTCCCCAAAGCCGGTCGGCGGGTACGTCGATCGGGCCGAAACTGTCGCGTTCGATTCTGCTACTCATGGCATCCCTTTCATCGATGGAGGTGGATCGAGTGTACTCCAGACGTCAAAAAGACACAGGATGATGCTGTATTGCATCATTTTTACCTTGGCCCATCTATATTTTTGCGATTTCCTGCCGTTAAAGACAGACGAGTTCCCCTTATCTATCTTGTTATCAAAGCGATCAGTCCATGCAAAGCAGCATTGTCCCCCGTTGGTCCCTGATCGCGTGCGCCGCCGCCAGCCTGGTCTTGCCGCCCGTGATGGCGGCCGAACTGGGCGAGATGGCGGTGCTGTCGCATGTGGGGCAGCCCTTGCTGGCCGAGATCGAACTGACGGCCCTGACTCCAGAAGAGGCCGGCGGCGTGGCCGTGCGCCTGGCCTCGCCCGATGTGTACCGGGGCGGCGGCATCGGCATGGACCCGGCCTTGCAAACCTTGACGATCAGCCCGCTGGAACGCGGTGGGCGGCAGTATGTGCGCGTGGCTACCCGGCAAGCGATTCAGGCGGGCCATGTACATTTGTATTTGTTATTGGGTAATGGTAGTGGCGCCGTCGTGCGTCTCGGTACGCTGTGGCTGACGCCGGCACCGCCCGTCGCCGCTGCCAGTGCGCCGGTCAGGCCCGCCATTCCGGCGCCCTTGCCTGTGCCGCTGCCGCGCGTTGCGCCCGGCGCGCCGCCGCCCGATGCCGCCGCGCTGGCAGCGCGCGCGCGGGCCGAGGGACTGGTGCGTCCGGCGCGCGTGTTCGTGCCGCCGCCTGCCGTGCCTGCGCCGACTGCTCCCGCGCTGCGTCCGCCGCCGCCGCTGCGCCGCGCCAGGGCGCCCGTCGCCGCTTGCGCGCCCCAGGTGGATGCTGGGCAGGCGCAAGCGTGCGTGGCGCTGGATGAGAAAAATGCGGCCCTGAATGACAAGCTCGGTGAATTGGAAGGCAAGATCGGCGCCTTGCAAAAGGCGCTGGCTCAGCCCGTCACCGCCGCCGCTGCGCCGGCCGCCGTGCCGGCCGAGGCGCAGGCGCCGCATGCCAAGCCCAAGCCTCTGCACGCGGCGCCAGCCGCTGACAAGGAAAAGAAAACGGGCGGCAACGGCTTGCTGTGGCTCGGTATCGGCACCCTGGCCTTCCTGCTGTTGACGGCGCTTATCGTGTATGTCGTGCGCAAGCGCAGGCAAGCGGCGGGGCCGGGCGCGCCGTCGAAGTACTGGGTCCTGCTGCGCAAGCCGTTCGGCCGCAAGAAAGAGGTGCCGGTACTGACGGAGGCGGCGGAGGGGGACGTGGCCGAAGCGGAAGCGGAGCCGTTTTCGCGTTAGTGCTGCTGCAAGGCCGCGCTAAAAATTTGATATAAAAAAAGATATTCAAAAAAGACAGAAAGTGCCTGTGTATGGTGTTGCCTATTTTTCAAAGATGGTGATATGATTAACTCAGTGGACTTGCTCTACGACAAAACAGCCCCAGCCTGTCGCAGTCACCAACGATAGTGTGGCGCGGCAAACAGGTGTAGCGTTGCATAAACGCCTGGGACTGGAAGCGGTTTGCGATGCCGACGATGTGCTCGCGAACGCCGGATGCAACCGGCAGCGAGGCGACGCCAGGAGATACCTGGGGTTCGCCTTCCAAATTTCCCCTCCTTGCTTTTTGAGTGCCGCAGATGGCGCGCTCCTTGGCACGGCGGCAGACGTAAAAAAAGCACCCTCGGGTGCTTTTATCGTTTCTGGCATGGCAAGCTTGCATATTGAATTACATGCGAGCGTGCGATCCTGGCATGGAATTCGACAGCTGCGTCATCCACGGTTCCGTGATGGCGCGGATTTCGCGGTCATTCGCCAGGATTTGCTTGAGCAAGTCGATCTTGCGCAGGCGCGAGGCGCCGGCCTGGGCAGGCATGCTGCCCGTCAAGGTCGCGCTGGCGGCGCTGGCGCACTGGTTTTCCAGGGTATCGAGGCCATCCCAGTCGCTCGAACGTGCGGCCACGACCATTTTGTTGGTCATTCCTGCAATATTTTCATACATCGAGAGAACGTCGTTGGAGGTCATGAGCACACCCGTAACTAGTGAATGGATTACCGCTTGTCCAGATTAGCGGCAGGTTCAGCGGGAACTTTAGGGTGTTTTTGAAAAAAAAGTAAAAATAATGTGCATGGTTTTGGCTGGCCGCCGGAATCGCCCGCCAAACCCGCATGGATGCTGGGGGGATGATTCCGGCCGCGATCGGTTTATTTGACGAGTTCTTCCAGTCCCGCGCTCAGTTCGGCAGGCGGCGGCATCCTGTCCACCAGCACGGACGGCGGCAAACCGAGCGCTTCAGCCACTTCATTCGGGTAGCAGGCGATGATTTCTTCCGTGCTCAACGCATTTTCCTCAACGCGCGCGCGCCAGGAGGCCAGGTGCACGATGGCGGCCAGGCGGTTCAAGGGCGCCTTGGCCAACGGATCGGGAAAGGCGGCGATGGCATCGGCAAAGGTGGCAGGGAACTTCCAGCGGCGCGTCAGTTCGGCGCCCACTTGCGCATAGTCATAGCCCAGCGACACGCGTTCCGCATCGAGCCGGCGCGCATCGAGCGGCGGCGCGATCTTGTCGAGCTGCATGGCTTGCTCGGGCATGGCGGCATGGATCACCAGTTGTCCGATCGCATGCATCATGCCGACGGTGAACGCCAGGTCCTGGTTGTCGCCCGTCTGTCTGGCGATCCAGCGGGCCGACACGGCGCTGTGCAGGCTGTAGCGCCAGAACTGCGGCAGATTCAGGCCGGGCACGGTCTTGTAGCCGCTGACCAGGCCCGAGCTGATGACGAGGGTGCGCACGGTCACAAAACCGAGCATCAGCACGGCGTCTTCCACCGTGCCGACGCTGCGCGAGACGTGGTAATAGGCCGAGTTGGCCAGCCGCAGCAGCTTGGCGCTCAGCACCGGGTCCGCTCCCAGCTGGCGCGCGATGTCTTCGGTGGCAATGGCGGGGTTGTCGAAACTGCGCACCAGTTCATTGACGATCTTCGGGGCGACAGGCAGGGCGTGGGGTTGCTGGAACAGCGCTTCCAGTTGCATGGCAATCTCCTTTGGCGTACACGCGGCACGGGGTCGTTCAACTATAAGCTGATTTTTTGTCCGCATGCAAGAAAGTTTGGAGGCGGTTTTCTGACCCCCAAAAGGCAGGATTTCAGGCTATGATTTTGCTTGTTTTCAGTGAAAGGATCGCCATGCACGGTTTGCGTTTCCCCTGGTCCCGCACGCCAGTCCAGGCTGCCATCGTCCTCGCCCTGGCCGGCGCCTCGCTGGCCGGTTTGCCGGCCCAGGCCCGCCGGCGCCACTGCCGCTGTCCCCGTCAAAGTCTTGCCTGGTGACGACTTCTATGACTACGTGAATGGCGACTGGCTGCGCGGCACGCAGATTCCCGCCGACCGCAGCAGCTGGGGCTCGTTCGCCATCCTCGCCAACGCGACCAACGAGCGCATCATCGGCCTCGTCGACGGCCTGGCGGCTGCGCCGCAGGCGGAGGCATCCGCGCGCCAGGTTAGCGATTTTTACCGTTCCTGGATGGATGAAGCGGCTATCGAAGCGAAAGGCTGGGCGCCGATCAAGCCACTATTGAGCAAGATCAATGGCATACGCGACCAGGCGGGCCTGGCCCGCGCGCTGGGCGAGAGCTTGCGCACGGGCTACCAGGCGCATATCGCCGCCACGCTCCGGCAGGCCGGCTACAGCGATGCGGCGGGCCGCGCCGCGCGCGTGTTTGCGCTGGAGCAGGGAGATTGCCGCCAGTCACGCCAGCCGCGAAGATTCGGCTGATGTGGTCAAGGGCAATAACGCGTGGCGCGCGGCGACGCTCGGCTGCGCCGCCACCGTGCGCAACCTCGACGCCTGGTATCGGGCTTTCGACGTCCAGCCGGGGCAGCAGCTGTACCTGGCGCCGCAACAGCGTGTGCGCGCCTGGTAGACATGAGCGCTGCCGGACGGGGAGCCGGCCGGCAGCGTAAAATGCGCCCATCGATGACAGGAGCGCCATGAAGCCGACCCCGCAGCAAGATCAGCAAGACCCCATCCACGCCATCACGGGGCGCACCCTGGCCCATTACGATGCCAGCGCCGAGCAGTTTTTCGAAGGCACGCGCGACCACGATGTCAGCCAGAACATCGCCGCGCTGCTGGCCGCCATCGACAGGCCGGCGCCGTTGGCGATCCTCGACCTCGGTTGCGGCCCCGGCCGCGACCTGAAGGCGTTCACGGCCATGGGCCACCACGCCACGGGCGTCGATGGCTGTCCCCGCTTCGTCGAGATGGCGCGCGCCTACAGCGGCTGCACCGTATGGCAGCAGGATTTCGTCGACCTCGATTTACCTGCAGGGCACTTCGACGGCGTGTTCGCGAATGCCGTGCTGTTCCATGTGCCCAGCGCCGCCTTGCCCGGCGTGCTGCGCGCCCTGTACTCCTGCCTGAAGCCCGGTGGCGTACTGTTCAGCTCGAACCCGCGCGGGCAGAACCAGGAAGGCTGGAATGGCGCGCGCTATGGCAGCTACCACGACGAAGCGACGTGGGCCGCGTACGTGCAGGCCGCCGGTTTTACCCTGGTCGAGCAGTACTACCGCCCGCCCGGCTTGCCGCGCGACCAGCAGCCGTGGCTGGCCACCGTCTGGCGCAAGGATTTGACGGCCTGATCGACGATGTTGGCACTGTGTTAGGAACCGTACAGAGCCTTTGATCGCCACTGCGTACTATGGACACATCGACACGCAGCAAGCAGTTTGCAACAGCGTGTGAGCCGCAGTACCGGCCCTAGCGGGCTGGACAACAGATGTACCAACTACAGTGAGGATCCATCATGAACAAAGATCAAGTCGAAGGTAAACTGAAGGAAGTCGGCGGTAAAATCCAGGAAGCCGCTGGCAAAGTCGTCGGCAACGAAGAACAGCAAGCCAAGGGCCTGGCAAACCAGGTCGAAGGCAAAGTGCAGAAGAAAGTTGGCGATGTGAAAGACGCGGTGGAAACCATCACGCGCAAGCCTTAATTCTGGCAGCACGAATGTAAAAAAACCGCCGCCTGTTGCAAGACAGGCGGCGGTTTTTTATTGGATGCAGCGCAAGCTTACTGTGCTGGTTTCATCAGGTTCTGCTTGAAGAACATCTCGATTTTCTTGTACACGTGGCGCTGGCCCGCGCGCGACGAGATGCCGTGCTTGGCGCCCGGATACGTCATCAGGTCGAACTGCACGCCGCGGTTCACCAGCGCGTCGATCAGGCGCGTGCTGTTGCTGAACAAGACGTTGTCGTCGGCCATGCCGTGCACCAGCAGCAGCGGCGACTTCAAGCCGTCGAGGTGGGCGAACACCGTGCTGGCCTTGTAGCCATCCACGTTTTCCTTCGGCATGCCGAGGAATTGCTCCGTGTAGTGGGTGTCGTACAGCGACCAGTCGGTCACGGGCGCCACCGAGACGCCCATGGCGATCTTGTCGGATGCTGCGGACAGCAGACGCAGGGTCATGAAGCCGCCGTAGCTCCAGCCGAATACGCCGATGCGTTTCGCGTCAACGAAGCTTTGCTTGCCCAGCCAGTCGATGCCGACCAGTTGATCGGCCACTTCGGCGGCACCGAGGTTGTGATAGATGGCGTCCGTGAAGGCGCGCTCGCGGCGCGAGGAACCCCGGTTATCGAGGCGGAAGACGACAAAGCCCTGCTGCGCCATGTACTGGTCGAAGTTGTTGCCCCAGCGGCGCGCCACGTGCTGCGAATGCGGGCCGCCATACGTCGACAGGTAGACGGGATAGCGTTTGGTCGCGTCGAAGTTCGACGGCTTGACGATCGAATAGTGCAAGGTCTGGCCATCGTTGGCTTTCAGGGTGCCATATTCCGTCGGCAGGTGGTCGGCCTTGTACTTGAAATACGGGTGGCTGGCGTTGAGCGCGTTTTCTTCCAGCCAGCCCACCATGGCGCCGTCCGGGCGGCGGATGCTCACCTGCGGCGGCGTGGCCGGGTCGGAATACGTGTCGACGAACACTTCGCCATTGCGCGAGAACGTCGTGTCGTGCCAGCCATCGGCTTTCGTCACGCGCTGCGGCTTGTCGGCCGTGCTGCCATCGAGGGCCAGGGCGTAGGTCTGCTTGTCGATCACGGCGTCGCGGTTCGACGATACATAAACCTTGCCGGTTTTCTGGTTCACGGCCAGCACGCTGTCGATGCCCCATGCGCCCGAAGTGACAGGGTGCAGCAGCTTGCCGCTCATGTCGTACAAATACAGATGGTTGCGGCCCGTGCGCTCGGACGACCAGAGGAAGGTGCCGTTCGACAGGAAGCGCAGGTCGTCATGGATGCTGACCCAGGTTGTCGACGTTTCCGTCAGCAGGGTGCGCTGCGCCAGGGTGGCTGCATCGACAGCCACCAGATCGAGGGTCTTCTGATCGCGCGACTGGCGCTGGTAGACCAGCGACTTGCTGTCCGCGCTCCAGTCGGCACGCACCAGGTAGATGTCCGGGTTGGTGCCCAGGTCCACCTGGCGCTGCGCGCCCGTTTCCGGCGAGACGATCAGCAGCTGCACCAGCACGTTCGGGTCGCCGGCGGCAGGGTAGCGCTGCTCGACGACGTCGGTGCGGTCGGCGAAGATTTCGAAGCGGCGCACGACGGGCACCGGTGCTTCGTCATAGCGTTTGTAGGCGATGGCGGAATCGTCGGGCGCCCAGTAGTAGCCGGTGCGCTGGCCCATTTCTTCCTGCGCCACGAATTCGGCTTCGCCGTTGCGGATCGCACCTTTGCCATCGGTGGTGAGCTGGCGTTCCTGGCCCGACTTCAGGTCGATGACATAAATATTCTGGTCGCGCACGAACGAGACGTAGCGGCCTTTCGGCGAAATTTTCGGATCGAGCACATTGCCCTTGGCGACCAGGCGTGCCTTGTCCGGGTGGGCCGCATCGACCAGGTACAGATTGCCGGCCAGCGGCACCAGCAGCTGCTTGCCATCGGGCGACCAGCTGTAGCTGAGAATGCCGTTCAGGCTGGCCGTGCGCTCGCGTTCGCGGCGCGCCTGCTCTTCGGGCGAAATCGTTTCATTCGGCACCAGCGCCTTCGAGTCGACCAGGCGGTGCGTGCTCTTGTCCTTCAGCTTGAATTCCCACAGGTCGAGCTGGAACTGGTTGTCGGCGCGGCCGCGCAGGAACGTGACGCGCTCGCCGTCGGGCGAGACCTTCAGGTTGCGCACGCCGGGGCCGGCCAGCGCCGGATCGGCATGGATGCGTTCCAGGGTCAGCTTTTCAGCCGATGCGGGAACGCTGGCCATCGCGGCCAGAAAACAAAGAATAAAACGCATGGATGTCTCGGTGATGGTAAAGGGATGATCAAGCAGATGCTTGACGGCAAACGATACCAGAGCACGGCGTTTAATGCGATAGGGTCAGCCACGGAATAATCCGGCAATTGCCTTCTTTACTTTGGCGCAAAGTGTGGGACGGTGACGCTTTGTATGGCGAAGCAGGAAGGACGGCACGCATAAATTGCGCGCCGCCCTGTGTTCAATGCGCCGTGCGCAGGCGCTGCAGCGACAGCCGGTTCAGATACCAGGTCAGCAGCACGGCGGCCACCGTCAGGCCCGTCACCAGGCCGATCCAGAAGCCGGCGGCGGCCATCGGTTCGGCCGGCGACCAGATGAAGCCTTGCGGCGCGAGGCCCAGCACATAGCCGATCGGCAGCGAGAAACCCCAGAACGCCAGCAGCTGGATCAGCATCGGCTGGCGCGTCACCTTGTAGCCGCGAATCGCGCAGGACGTCGCCACTTGCGTGGCGTCGGACAGCTGGAACAGGGCGGCGAACAGCAGCAGCTGCGCGCACAGCGCCTGCACCTGCGGGTCGGACGTATAGGCTTGCGCGATCTGGTGGCGGAACACGGTGATGAGAGTGGCCGAGACGATGGCCGCCGTGAGCGACATGGCCACGCCCACCCACGAAATGAAGCGCGCGCGGCGCAGATTGGCTTCGCCCACGGCATGGCCCACGCGCGTCACCAGCGCGATGCCGAACGTGAGCGGCACCATGAAGACGACGGACGAGAAATTGAGCGCGATCTGGTGCGCCGACACCTGGATCACGCCGAAGCGCGCCACCAGCAGGCTGATGACGCCAAAGGCGCTCACTTCGGCAAAGTAGGTGACGCCGATGGGCAGGCCCAGGCGCAGCATGGGGCCGATGGACGACGGCTGCGGCCATTCCCAGTGCGTGAAGGGATACGTGGCGTGGTAGGCGGGCGCGATCCTGATCCAGGCCAGCATGGCCAGCAGCATCATCCACACGCAGCAGGTGGTGGCCACGGCGCAGCCTACGCCGCCCATCTTCGGCATGCCCCAGTGGCCGTAGATCAGCAGGTAGTTGACGAGAATGTTCAGCGCCAGCGCGGCCAGCGCGATGACCATCACGGGCTTGGTCTGGTTGATGCTGGTGCTGTAGCCGTACAGCGCGCGGTAGGCGGCGAACGGCGGCAGCGCGCAGCTGATGATGTGCACGAACAGCTTGGCCTTGGCCGCCACGGCAGGTTCGAGCATCAGGTGGTCGAACACCAGCGCCGCCATGTTCGTCAGCAGGCAGGCCACCAGGCCGACGAGCAGCGCCTTCCACAGCGACTGGCGCACGATGTGCGGCACCTGGTCGTGGCGCGCGGCGCCGATTTCATGTGCTACCAGCGTATTGATCGCCATCATGATGCCGCTCACGGTGACCAGCACGATGGACCAGATGGCCGCGCCCAGCGACACGGCGGCCAGTTCCTCGGGATTCGTATGCCCCGTCATCGCCACGTCGGCCGCGCCCATGCCGACGGTGGCCAGCTGGCCGATCAGGATGGGCCAGGCCAGCTTCCATAATGAAGATACTTCGGTGCGGACGGCGGGCAGGGTGAACGAGGTAGTGTGTGGCATGGGTGGCAAGCTTGACTAAACATGAGATTCTACCGGCATTCGCCGTGCTTGTCCGACGCGGCGCCCCTGGCGCCCGGGCGTACGTTGATCGCTGTGCTTTGATACCAGGCAAATGGCAAGCACAGGCCTCGCGCGACCTGTGATTGCTTTTAGTAACAATTTATTGTGCTTTTCCCATACTTTGTTACACCGTTTTTTCTACGGATGGCTACACTGACAGCAGTTGTCATGTCGATCACTTGCCTTTGCCCTGACCGACTTTGAAAAGCGTCGATGGCCTTCCGCGCGAGCTGGCACTTGTTACAATGGCATCCTGCCCTTTTGGCCAGGCAAATCATCACCAAAGAATGAAGAATGGAGTTAATCATGACGGGCCCTTTCAAACACACGCTGGCATGCGCGGCGACCTTGCTGCTTTCGCTGGGGGCGCATGCAAGCGCCCATGCGGGCGATATCACCTTGTTCGAAGACGACAATTTCCGCGGCCGCGCAGTGAACCTGCGCGAGACGACGGACGATTTGTCGCACATGGGTTTCAATGACAAGGCGTCGAGCATCATGGTACGTTCGGGTACGTGGGATGTGTGCACGGACTCCGGTTTTCGCGGCAATTGCCGTACCCTGGGGCCGGGCGAATACCGCTCGATGCCGGGCATGAACGACGCCATCACGTCGGTGCGCGAATCGGGCCGCGGCGATGGCTACAATCCGGGCCGCCCGGGACGTGATCCAGACCGTGGCAATGGCGGCTATGGCCGTGGCGGCACGCTGGAAGTGTATTCGGGCGCGGGACAGAATGGCGGCTCGGCGCGCCTGAACCGCGATACGGACGATTTCGTCGGCATCGGTTTCAATGACCGCACCACCAGCATCGTCATCCACAACGGCTACTGGCAGCTGTGCAGCGATTCGAACTACCAGGGCATCTGCCGCATCTTCGGCCCCGGCCGCCACGATGACCTGGGGCGTGGCCTCGATGGGCGCGTGTCGTCGGCGCGCATGGTCGACGAGCGCGAAGCGCGTCGCCAACAGCAGTACGATCAACAGTACCAGCGGCCGCAATACGAGCAGCAGCAGCCGCAGTACCAGCAGCGCGGCGCCGTCCTGCTGTTCCCCGAAGCGGGGATGCGCGGCGAACCGCTGGCGCTGGACCGCAATGCGGAAGACCTGGTACGCCACAACTTCAATGACCGCGCCTCGTCCATCGTCGTCAACGAGGGCCAGTGGGAAGTGTGCAGCGATTCGAACTTCCGTGGCCGCTGCGAAGTGATCGGGCCGGGCGAATACGGTCGCCTGAACAACATGGAAAACCAGATTTCCTCGCTGCGCCGCGTGCGCTGATTTTCTCCAGCACACATGCTGACAGGCCGCCTGCCGGGTTGATCCCGCCGGGCGGTTTTTACATTCGCTGCCAAGCGCTGACATTTGCTTGCCCTTTGTTACACTCGCCGCCTGCCGCCTGGACTACACTGGCGAAAATGTAATCAGTATTGGAGTTGTCATGGTTCGATCTTTCCGGCCCGCGCTGCTGTGCGCGGCCACCTTCCTCGCCCCCCTTGCCGCATCCGCGGGCGAAATCACCTTGTTCGAGGACGCCGGTTTCCGCGGTCGCCCCGTCACCCTGCGTTCCGACGCGGGCGATTTGTCGCGCATGGGCTTTAACGACAAGACGTCCAGCGTCATCGTGCGCTCGGGCACCTGGGAAGTGTGCAAGGATGCCAACTACCGGGGCAACTGCCGTACCTTCGGGCCGGGGCGCTACGACAGCATGCCGGGCATGAACGACGCCATTTCCTCCGTGCGCGAAGCGGGACGCCCGGGCCATGGCGGCGGCGACCACCGCCCCGATCACCGTCCCTATCCGCCGCGTCCTCCGCGTCCGGAGCCGGAGCGTCCTCATCCCGATTATCCAGGCCATGGCGGCGGACACCGTCCCGACATGAATGGCGCCGTGCTGATGTTTCCTGACGCCGGCATGCGCGGCCGGCCCGTGCGCCTGGACCGAGAAGTGCGCGACTTGAGCCGCTATGGCTTCAACGACCGCGCCGAATCGATCGTCGTCAATTACGGCCGCTGGGAGTTCTGCGTCGATGCCAACTTCCGTGGTCGCTGCGTGGTGATGGGGCCAGGCAGCTATGGCCGCCTGCACGGTGGCCTCGACCGCCGCATTTCCTCGCTGCGCCGCGTGCGCTAGGCGTTTCGGCCTTCCCTTCCAGCGCCCGCGTGCCTCATGTTTCGCGGGCGCTGTTGTATTGTGCGCACGCTATGTCACAGTCAATTCGTGTACTCTTCCCATAGGCAGTTCAACCATGGGGAGCAAGCACGGTGGAATACAAGGACTACTACAAGGAACTTGGCGTCGAAAAGACGGCGACCGAGGCCGAGATCAAGAAGGCGTACCGCAAGCTGGTACGCAAATACCACCCCGACGTGAGCAAGGAACCGGATGCGGACAAGCGCACCAAGGCCCTGAATGAGGCCTACGGCGTGCTGGGTGACGCGGAAAAGCGCGCCGCCTACGATGAACTGGGCCGCAACCAGGGTGCGCAGGGCCAGCCCTTCCGGCCGCCGCCGGACTGGGGTTCGGGTTACGAATCGTCGGGCGCCGACGACAGCGACTTCTTTGCCGACCTGTTTGCCCACGTGGGCGGGCGCCGCCGCGCCGGCGGCAGTTTCCAGATGCAGGGCGAAGACAGCCACGCCGCCATCACCATCGATTTGCACGACAGCTACCATGGCGCCAAGCGCCACATCGTCATGCGCGTGCCCGAAGCGGACGCGCAAGGCCATGTGGTGACGCGCGAGCGCACGCTCGAAGTGACGATACCGAAAGGCGTCACGGAGGGCCAGCAGCTGCGCATGAAGGGGCAGGGCAATCCCGGCAGCGGCGGCGCGCCCGCTGGCGACTTGTATCTGGAAATCCGCTTTCAGCCCGATGCGCGCTACAAGGTGGAAGGGCGCGACGTGTTCGAGACGGTGCCCGTGACGCCATGGGAAGCGGCGTTGGGCGGCGAAATTGCCGTGCCCACGCCATCGGGCACGGTGGCCGTCACGGTGCCGCCCAATTCGCAGACGGGGCGCAAGCTGCGCCTGAAGGGGCGCGGTATTCCCGCCGCCCAGCCGGGCGACCTGTATCTGCTGCTGGAAGTGGTGCTGCCGCCGGCGAACGATGACAAGGCGCGCGAATTGTATGCAACCATGGCGCGCGAGATGGCTTTCAATCCGCGCCAGAAGCTGGGAGGGTAAATCATGACAAACAAGGTAATTGGCGAACTGCTCGAAGATCGTGCCCTGAGCCTGGAGGAACTGGCGCGCGCCTGCGCCGTGGAGCCGGACTGGGTGGTGCGGCATGTGCAGACGGGCGTGCTGCTGCAAAATGGCCCGCCGGAGGGGCAACTGACGGCCTGGCGCTTTACCAGCCTGGATCTGGTGCGCGCGCGCCGCTTGCACGAAATCGAATCCGTGTTCGATGCGAACGCCGAACTGGCCGCGCTGGTGGTCGATCTGTCGGAAGAAGTGGCGCGCCTGCGCCGCCGCCTGCACGTGCTGGGCGTCGAGTAGCCCTCAGGCCGGCTCGCCGTGCCGCTGCACGGTGATCCTGCCGATATAAAACTGCCCGTCGATGACCACCCGGTGCGGGATGCCGGCCACGTCGAAGCCGGGGCCGCCGTCTTCCATCCATTCCAGCGCCACGCTGTCGAACTGTTGCGGCGTCATGCGCAGCATCTGCGCCGTGATGACGAAGCGCGCGCCAGGTTTCTGTTTGTTGACGAAGTCGTCGATACCGGCCATGGTGAATCTCTTCAAGGTTGTGTCTGAAATCGGGGGCAACCCGTCCCAATGGGACGGGTTGCGATCCCGCAGGGTCTGACCCCAGCAGTTGTTTGGGGCTTGCCCACGCATGATACCTGCCCGCGCGTGCATCTAAAAGACTTGTTCCAGCAGCGGCAGCTGCTCCGCAAAGCGCTCGGTGAGCCACTTGCCCGCCTGCCCGGGCGGCGTGTCGGCGCGCTGGATCAAATAAATCGGATAATTCTCGCCCTTGTCGACGGCCAGCGGCAGGTGCACCAGCCGTCCCTGCGTCAAATCTTCGCGCACCATCGCTTCGGGCATGTTGCCCCAGCCCAGACCCGCGCGCAGCAAGGCGTGCTTGGAACCGAGGTCGCCCAGGCGCCAGTTGCGCAATCCCAGCACGCCGAAATCCTGGCCCTGCGTCAGATCGCTGCGGTCGCTGAGCACCAACTGCACGTGTTCGCGCGCCACGTTGGAGGCGATCGGCCCTGCCAGTTGCGCCAGCGCGTGGCTGGGCGCGGCCACGGGAATCAGGCGCACGTGACCGACGGCCAGGCGCTCGAAGACGCTGGCCGTGGCCGTCATCCAGCCACCGAGGCCGATGTGGCAACTGCCATCCATCACCAGCTGCGCCACGGCGCCCATCGCTTCGATGCGCAGGCGCAGGGCGACGGTGGGGAACTGCGCCTGGAAGGCTTCAAGAACGCGCACCAGCACGCAGGTGGGGAACATCACGTCGACCACCACCGACACTTCCGCCTCCAGCCCGCCGGCCAGCGCCTTGGCGCGCGCGCGCATGCCATCGACTTTCAGGGCCACGGCGCGCGCATCGGCCAGCAGGGCCTTGCCCGCGTCCGTCAGGGTGGGCTTGCGCTTGCCGCGGTCGAGCAGCACCACATTCAGTTGTTCTTCCAGGTTGGCGATGGTGTAGCTGATCACCGATTGCGTGCGGTGCAACTGGCGCGCCGCATGGGCGAAGCCGCCCGCGTCGATGACGGCGACAAACACGCGCAACTGGTCGAGCGAAGGCTGGCCCGGTTCTCTCATGGAAACTCCCTATCTAAAAATTCGATGCTAACCATTGATATTTATACGGTTTCATCGATGGTAGACCCGAACTATGCTGTGTGCAAGGGCTGCGACGTGGCCCATCCCCTCATCCATTTCCACAGGAGCAATTCATGAGCAAGGTCTTGTACATCAATAGCAGCGTGCGCAACAGCGGTTCCCTGTCGCGCCAATTGTCGGGCGAATTCGTCGCGAAACTGGCCGCGCAAGGCGCCAGCGTGGTCGAACGCGACCTGGCCGCGCAGCCCGTGCCGCACCTGACGGAAGAGGTGATGGGCGCCTTCTTCACCCCGGCCGAACAGCGCAGCGCGCAAGCGGTCGCCGCCGTGCAGCTGTCCGATACCCTGGTCGACGAATTGCTGGCCGCCGACGTGCTGGTGCTGGCCGCGCCCATGTACAATTTTTCCGTGCCCTCGACCCTGAAGGCGTGGATCGATCACGTGGCGCGCGCGGGCCGCACGTTCCAGTACACGGCGACGGGGCCCGTCGGCCTGGCCACGGGCAAGAAAGCGCTTATTTTTACGGCCAGCGGCGGTGTCTACAGCGCAGGCCCGGGCGCCGCGTATGACTACCTGAGCACCTATCTGCGCACGGCCCTGGGCTTCATCGGCATCACCGACATCGAGTTCGTGCAGGCCGAAGGCGTGGCCATGGGCGAGGAGGCCGTCGCCAGCGCGATCGCCAAGGGCCGCGCCTCGATCGAAGCCCTGGCCGCCTGAATCAGGCCTTCAGAGGGGTTGCCAATTTACCATGGTTGACATAAGCTTGCCGGCGGCACGCCCCGTGCCAGCCCGGCGAGCGGTTCGCCATGAAAGTCCCTCATGCACAAGTTGGCAAGCGCAGTACTATTCGGATGTTCCCTGCTGGCGGCAGGCATGGCGCCAGCGCACACTGCGCCAGCGGCGCCAGCCCACGTGGGCCGCCACGCCTCCACGCCCGAAGATATGCGCGCCATCGAAAAAGTCGTCGCCGACTTCCAGGCGGCCCTGATCGCCAAGGATGTCAAGCTGCTGTCGTCGCTGATGCTGCACACAAACATCCTGTTCGCCTCGCCGGCAGACGACGGTTTCATCAAGAAAATGCGCGACACGACGGACGTCCACTTCGACGGCGTCGCGGTGGCCGGCTATGTCGGTTTCGCCAACTTCATCCAGCGCGAACCGCAGCGCACGGAAGAAAAATTCTACAACGTCAAGATCACCCAGGACCGCCATGTGGCGTGGGTCAACTTCGACTATGAATTCTTCGTCGGCGACACATTGTCCAACTATGGCGTGGAAGCGTGGCAAATGGTCAAGCGCGATGGCGAATGGAAAATCCTCAGCGTCGTCTGGTCCATGCATGCCGCCGCCGAGGCAGGGAAATAGGTGCCAGCCACGCCGCGTCAGTCGCGCGGTAGTGCGCGGATTTCCAGCGTGCTACCCGCGTTCAGTACAGTGTTGCCCTGCAATAATTTTTTCGCATCGTCTATACTTTCGGCTTGCACAAGTAGATAGCCCGACAAGTGTGCCTGCACCGGCCTGGCCGTTGCAAGCAGATGCTTGTGTGTCGTCATGCATGCAGATGATGTCGTCATTCATCCTTTTCTCCTGTGCCGCGTGTTAAAAAGAGAGCCGAATTGAGTATCCTGAGCAATCGCGAGCGCATGGTTTTACCCTCACCGCGTCAGTCCGTAGAGACAAGCTGTCCGGCCATGTCATTTTTGGAGCGCACATCGTGCCGATAAAGTATGTTGATTTTTATGAAGTGAATTACACGGCAGAGCGCTTGCGGGGCTGCAAACTATGGGGCGCGTACGTCGCCATCTATGCCCCCTCGTCCAACCCCATGCACCGGGTGAATCTGCTGCGCAAGCGCCGGGTGTCGGCCGACCACCCGTTTACCACGGAAGCGGACGCCATGGCGGAAGCGGGCGAGGTGGCCGTCAAGCTGGTCGAGCGGCGCCGGCGCCGCTATGTCTTCCATCCCTGATGCCATTGCGCCGCGTCCTGCAGCGCGCGCCATGGCAGGAGCTGCACGCGGCCGGAATGCACGGCCTCCAGCGCCACGTGCGTGACGGGCTCATCGGGCGTGGCGGCTGCGCATAGCTTGATGACGAGGAAGTGTTTTTCCTTGTTGGCTGGCGTGACGGCCGTCCATTTGCTGTTGAGTAATTTGTTCGGACGCAAGTTGTTGCGCTTTAGAAGGTTCATGGCGGCTCCCGGATTGGCGTGATGGTGATGTTGCCATTATCATGCAATACCCGCCACGCACGAGGAATGCCATGAAACGCCAGCTGCACCTGCTCGTCATCGACCCGCAAAACGATTTTTGCGATTTACCTCCCTCTTGGCTGCCGCAGGATGCGGCGCCGGCCCTGCCCGTGCCCGGCGCCCACGCCGACATGCTGCGCGTGGCGCAGCTGATCCGTGAAGGGGGCGGCGGGCTGACGCAGATCAGCGTGACCCTCGACGCCCACCACCGCTACGACATCGCCCATCCCGCCTTCTGGCGCACGGGCGATGGCGGCCCCGTTGCGCCATTTACGCAGATCAGCGCGCAGCAGGTGCGCGACCGCCTGTTTCTGCCCGCCGCCAGCGGCGCCTTGCCGCGTGTGCTGGCCTACCTCGATGCCTTGCAGCAAGCGGGGCGCTATCAATTGATGGTGTGGCCCGTGCATTGCGAGATCGGCAGCTGGGGCCAGAATATCCACGCGGCCGTGCGCGCCGCCTACAACGCATGGGAAGTGGCCAACTTGCAAGTGGTGGCCAAGCTGAGCAAGGGTTCCAATCCGTGGACCGAGCATTACTCGGCCGTCATGGCGGAAGTGCCCGATCCTCAGGATGCGGCCACCCAGCTGAACCGCGCCTTCCTCGATACCCTGCTGCCGGCGCAGCAGATGTATGTCACGGGCGAGGCGGGCAGCCACTGCGTGAAAGCCAGCACGGAACATATCGCCGACTATCTGCAAGCGCAGCAAGGCAAGCCGGCCCTGGCGCGCCTGGTGCTGCTGACGGACTGCATGAGCCCCGTCACGGGTTTCGCAGCGCAGCAGCGCGACTTCCTGGCCGCCATGCACGAGCGCGGCGCGCGGCTGGCCACGTCCGCCGAGGTCTTGCCCGAGTTGCTGGCCAATGCGCTGGCCTGAGCCATTGTTGAGCGTGCCCTGCTGAAATGCTTGCGGTGGCGTACTATTCTGGCTTCAGGAAGTTGGAGAAAACACACATGACCCCGATAGTGCGCAGTTTGCTGGAAACCGATCTGTATAAATTTACAATGTGGCAAGCATTGCTGCACGGTCATCCGAATACCCATACCGAATACGAATTTGTCTGCCGCAACGCCACCGCCTTTCCCCTGGCCGAGCTGAAGGGCGAGCTGGAAGAACAGCTCGACCACCTGTGCTCGATGTCGTTTGCCGACGACGAGCTGGCCTATTTGCGTACCCTGCGCTTCATGAAGAGCGATTTCGTCGACTTTTTGACGGTGTTCCGCTTCCAGCGCAAGTTCATCGACGTCAGCACGGACGGTGACACCCTGCTGGTGCACGCGGCCGGGCCGCAGGTGCACGTGATGGGTTTCGAGATTTTCGTGCTGTACATCATCAATGAACTGTATTTCCGCCGCTTCGACCACGATGCGGCCATGCGCGAAGGGCGCCACCGCCTGGGCTTGAAAGTGGCGGCCGTCAAGGAATTCGGCAAGCTGCCGCGGCGTAAGCACCCGTTTGAATTTTCCGACTTCGGCGTACGCCGGCGCTTTTCCGGCGCCTGGCACGACGAAGTGGTGCAACGGCTGGCGCATGAGGTACCCGAATATTTCAAGGGCACGTCGAATGTGTACCTGGCGAAAAAGCTCGGTATCGTGCCGATCGGCACCATGGCGCATGAATACATGCAGTCATTCCAGTCCTTCGGCGTGCGCTTGCGCGACTTTCAAAAGGCGGCCCTGGAAGACTGGGTGCAGGAATACCGCGGCGACCTGGGCATCGCCCTGACCGACGTGGTGGGCATGGATGCCTTTTTGGCCGACTTTGACCTGTATTTCGCCAAGCTGTTCGACGGCTTGCGCCACGATTCGGGCGACCCCGTCGAATGGGGAGAGAAGGCGCTGGCCCATTACGCGGCCCTGCGCATCGACGCCAATACCAAGCGCCTGGTGTTTTCCGACGGCCTGGACCTGGACAAGGCCTTCGCCCTGTACCGGCATTTCGCCGACCGCATCATGACGGGTTTCGGCATCGGCACCAATCTGACCAACGACGTGGGTTTGACGCCGCTCAACATCGTCATGAAACTGGTGCGCTGCAATGGCCAGTCGGTGGCGAAATTGTCGGATTCGCCGGGCAAGACCTTGTGCAAGGATGAAACCTTCCTCGCGTATTTGCGCCAGGTGTTTCACCATCCGGCAGTATAGGATGCCGGCGCGGGCGTTAACAGCCAGCGCCGCCCGTCCGTATCAGAAACCCGTGACCACCGTGTTCATGTGCTCGACCTGGGGCGGGGCGGCAAAGAATTCACCGACCAGACCGCGCCAGGCCTGGAAGTCGTCGCTGCCGCGGAAATGCACGGTGTGGTCTTCCAGGGTGCTCCAGCCGACCACCAGGCGGTAGGCATCGCCATTTTCGATCGAGCGCTCCAGGCGCATCGATTCGCAGCCGCGCGCGCGCTGGAACAGGGGCACGGCTTTGGCGACGGCCGCTTCGAAGGCGTCATGCGTGGCTGATTTGATCTGGATGTGGGCAATTTCATAAATCATGGCAAGTTCCACTGTGGAATGAAGGAAGCTCGATCTTGCCATAGTTTGTCCGCGCAGGGGAGGGTGTCAGCCCGCCAGCGCGTGTTTGCCGGCACCGGTGTCTGCACGCCTGGCCGTGCGCTGTTCGATATCGCAGCCGTTGCAGGCCTGCACGATGGCGTGCGCCCGTTCGCGCTCTTGTGGCGTGCCGATGGCCACGACGAGGCGGAACATGCCGCGCCACGCGGCCTTGCCCTGTATGGGCACGGCTTCGTCGTCGACTGTGTCGAGCTGCACGGCGTGCGCGGCGAAGCCAGCGTCGAACAGGGCGCTGCGGGCCTGCTGCGCATCGCTGAAATGGTCGAAGATACGGACCAGGGCGGGTGAAAGTAGGGGGCTGGTGGCGGTGTGCATGGCCAGGCTTTCAGGGAGGGGTATCCGAGTTTGACCTGCGAGCCTGCAAGAAATTCTGTCTCAGCCTGTAAAATCCTCGATCAAGGCGCGAAAATTTGATAAATATCCAGTATGGTCGCCAAGTCGCGCTAAGATACGCCTTGCGCGATCAATCTTTCATAGGAGAACTAAATGGCAGCGAAGAAAATTCTGTTTTTGACCGGCGATTTTGCAGAAGATTATGAAACGATGGTGCCATTCCAGGCCCTGCTGATGCTCGGTCATACCGTGCATGCCGTTTGTCCCGGCAAGAAAAGCGGCGAGACGATCAAGACGGCCATCCACGATTTCGAGGGCGACCAGACCTACACGGAAAAGCCGGGCCATTTGTTCACCCTGAACGCCAGCTTCGACGAGATCGATCCGGCCGACTATGACGCGGTGATGATCGCCGGCGGCCGCGCGCCTGAATACCTGCGCCTGAACGAGAAAGTCATCGCCGCCGTACGCCATTTTGCCAATGCGGGCAAGCCGGTCGCCGCCGTGTGCCACGGCGCGCAATTGCTGGCCGCCGCCGATGTCATCCGTGGCAAGCGCATTTCCGCCTATCCTGCCTGCGCGCCGGAAGTGAAATTGGCGGGCGGCACGTATGCCGACATCGCCGTCACGGACGCCGTCACCGATGGCCAGTTCGTCACGGCCCCCGCCTGGCCCGCGCATCCGGCCTGGCTGGCGCAGTTCGTCAAGCTGCTCGGCACCGAGATCCGTTTGTAACCTTTGTTTGTCCGGCAGGCCGCAGCGCTTGCCGGGCGCCCCACTTTTCAGATTCGAGTTCTTCATGCATGCGCCGCGCAGTCAACCTTCCCGCAAACAACTTCCAGCGTCGCGCTGGCGCCAGCGCCGCCTGGCGCAAGCCGCATCGGGCCTGAGCGCCGCGCAGGAACGTCAACTGGCGACCCTGCATGAGATTTCCACCCTGCTGGCGGGACAGCACGCCATCGATGCGCTATGCCGTGGCTTCCTGCACCACGTGATGCAGTTCGCGCAAGCCGAAGGCGGTACCGTGCGCATCCTCGATCCGCAGAACGATACCGTGCACATCATCGTGCATGAGGGCATTTCGGACGCCATGGTGGAAGAGGAACATTGCATCCGCAATAACGATTGCCTGTGCGGCGCTGCCGTGGCGCAGGGCGTGATCCAGATCCGCGATTTCCGCCAGGTCGAAGCGCTGCAGCGCTTCCGCTGCCAGGACGAAGGTTTTGTTGCCATCGCCGTCTTTCCCATCCTCGCGCGCGACCAGGTGGTGGGCAGTTTTTCGCTGCACTTCGCGGGCCCGCAAGCGGTGCATGCGCAGCAGCAGGGCTGGCTGGAAACGCTGGGCCAGAGCCTGGGCATTGCCATCGAGAACCAGCGCCTGATCGCGCGCGAAAAGGAATTTGCCGTCGCGCGCGAACGCAGCCTGCTGGCCGAAGGCTTGCATGACAGCATTGCGCAAAGCCTCAATTTCATCAGCCTGCAAGTCCAGATGCTCGACGATTCCGTGCGCCGGGGCCAGCTCGACGAAGCGGCCGAGGTGCTGCCGCTGATGCGCATGGGCGTCGAACAAAGCTACCAGGATGTGCGCGAATTGCTGGTCAATTTCCGCACGCGCTGGCATGGCAGCGACCTGGAAAGCAAACTGTCCGAAGTGCTGGCCAAGTTCGAGCTGCAGACGGGCGTCGCCGGCACCCTGGACATGAGCGGCAATGGCGCGCCGCTGGCGCCGGAGCAGCAGTTGCAGATCCTGTTCATCGTGCAGGAAGCACTGTCGAATATCCGCAAGCACGCGCAGGCGAGCAACGTGGCCCTGCGCGTGGTCAACGGGCGCGATTTTGCGCTGCAGGTGCGCGACGATGGCGAAGGCTTCGCCGCCAACCTGCGCGACAAGAAAACGGAATTGCAGATCGGCTTGCGTATCATGCAGGAACGGGCCGAGCGGCTCGGTGCGCAATTTGCCATCGACAGCACGCCCGGCGGCGGCACGACGATCTCGCTGGCCTTGCCGGCAGCCCGGCGCCAGGCCGCGTAACAGAAGATTCATTCTTACCAGGTAAAAGATACAAATACGTGAACGCTCCAATCAAAATCCTGCTGGTCGACGACCACACCTTGCTGCGCAGCGGCGTCAAGCTGCTGTTGCAGCGCAATCCTCTATTCCAGGTGGTGGGCGAGGCATCGAACGGACTCGACGGCGTGCGCCTGACGGCCGAGCTGCTGCCCGACGTGGTGCTGATGGACTTGAACATGCCCGGCGTGACGGGCGTCGAAGCGCTGCAACTGATCTTGCAGGACATGCCGCAGATGGTGGTGCTGATGCTGACCGTGTCGGAAAACGCGGCCGACCTGGGCGCGGCCCTGCGCGCGGGCGCACGTGGCTACTTGCTGAAAAATATAGAAGCCGAGCAGCTGGGCCAGGCCATCTGCCGCGCCGCCGCCGGTGAGTCCGTGATTGCCGACGCCATGACGGCCAAGCTGGTGTCGCAGTTCCGCGCGGGGCAGAACGCGCCCCAGGCCGACTACGACAAATTGACGCCGCGCGAACGCGAAGCCATGGCTTGCCTGGCGCAAGGGCTGAGCAACAAGGAAATCGCGCGCCAGCTGGATGTGGCCGAAAGCACGGTGAAAATCCACGTGCAAAACATCCTCAAAAAGCTTAAGCTCAGCAGCCGCGTGCAGATCGCCGTCTACGCCGTCGAGCGTGAGTTAAGCAAATAAAGATCAAACAAAGCGCAAATAGTTCGCAAGGAATGCGCGATTGTTTGATCTGCATGGCGTTCCGGCCTAGACAACCCTAGTTCCTTTGACGTATGGCCTTGACGATGCCTGCGCATTACACTCTTAGTCATTCGCTAATCTAATAAGAGAGTGTCATGCATAAGGTCAACGTCGATGGCTTGCTATCGAGCCAGGCTCTGTTCCGCCATATTTCCCCTTCGCAATTAGAACAATTGCGCCAGGATGTCGTGCGCGTCGAAGTGGAAAAAGGCAAAGTGCTGTTCCGCAAGGGCGAAGTGCCGGAAGGCGCCTATGTGGTGGTCTTCGGCCTCGTCAAGCTGAGCGTGTTTTCCATGGAAGGCACCGACAAGGTACTGGAACTGATCCGTCCGGGCCAGAGCTTCGGCGAAGCCATGATTTTCCTCGATGAACCGTACCCGTTCTGCGCCGAAGCGCTGGAGCACTGCCTGCTGCTGCGCATCCCGCCGCACGCGCTGCTGCGCCTGCTGGACCAGTCGCCGCGTATCGCACGCCAGATGATGAACAGCCTGTCGCACCACCTGATGGGTTTTATCCGCAACGTGGAACGCTGCTCCGTGCAAAACGCCACCCAGCGCGTGGTCGAGTACCTGTTGCAGGCATCGGACCAGCAGCGTTCGAACGAGGTCAAGCTGGACTTGAAGAAAAGTCTGCTGGCATCGTTCCTGAACCTGGCGCCCGCCACCCTGTCACGCGTGCTGCACCAGTTGACGGACTTGCACCTGATTAAAGTCAGCGGTTCGCTGATCCAGATCCAGCCCGACGCATTGAAAACGTATCGCCACGGCTCCGCCACGGCGCTCTTGAACTAAGTTTTTTCAGCAGGTAAGGTCAGCCGCCAGAACAGCAGGGCGAGCAAGCTGACCGCCGCGCCCAGCGCGCATACCGCATGCCAGCCCGCCAGCGCATACGCGCTGGTGGCGGCAATCGCACCCACACCGCTTCCCACCGCATAAAACAGCATGTAGCACGCCACCAGGCGGCTGTGCGCGTCGCTGTCGTCCTTGAAAATCAGGCTCTGGTTCGTTACGTGGATGGCCTGGCCCGCCAGGTCCAGCGCGATGATGCCGATGACCAGGGGCCACAGGGCCGTGCCGGCAAAGCCGAGTGGCAGCCAAGCGGCCAGCAGCAATAGCAGCGCCGCGCCCGTCGTCCACTGCGCGCGGCCCTTGTCAGCCAGTGCCCCGGCGCGCGCCGCGCCCAGCGCACCGATCACGCCGACCAGGCCAAACGCGCCGATGGCCGTGTGCGTATAGCCTTGCTCAGTCAGTGGCAGCACCAGGGCGCTCCAGAAAATATTGAAGACGGCAAACATCAGCAGGGCCAGCATGCCGCGCACGCGCAGCACCTTGTTGTGCAGCAGCATGTCCAGCATGGAAGCGAGCAGCGCGCCATAGGCGAGCCGTTGACTTGCCGGCTGCGCCGGCGGCAGCTTGCGCCACAGCAGCAACAGCAGGGCGCAGGCGATGGCCGCCGAGACGAAATACACGGCGCGCCAGTCGGCCAGATCGGCCACCACGCCGGACAGGGTGCGCGCCAGCAGCAAGCCGATCACCACGCCGCCCTGCGCCATGCCGACGACGCGGCCCCGCTCGTGGCTGGCCGCCGCGCTGGCCGCATAGGCGATCAAGCCCTGCGTCATGGCCGTGCCCAGCAAGCCCACCAGCAGCATGCCACCCAGCAAGGCGGCCGTGGAACGGGCGCAGCCCAGCGCCGCCAGGGTGATGGCAAGCAAGCCCAGCTGGAACAGGGTCAGGCGGCGCCGGTTCAGCATGTCGCCCAGGGGCACCAGCAGCAGCAGGGCCAGCGCGCAGCCGAGCTGCGTGGCCGTGATGACCATGCCGCTGGCGGCGTCCGTCATGCCGAATTCATGCGCCAGGGTGGCGAGTAAAGGCTGGGCGTAATACACATTGGCCACGCTGAGGCCGGCTGCGCAGGCGAACAGCCAGACGAGGGTAGGGGGGAGGGCTGTCGTGAGGGGAGGGTTTGTGTCGCGCATGGGTTAGTCCATAAGTGGTTTCAAATTAAAACCAGTTGGAGTCTACGCCGGGAAGTTTTAAAATGCAACCAGTCAATCAAGGAGACACCCGTGGCCAAGCGCAAGAGCCTGAAAACCGACCCCTGTCCCGTGGCGCGCGCGCTCGACGTGATCGGCGAGCGCTGGTCGCTCTTGATCGTGCGCGACGCCTTCGACGGCATGCGCAGGTTCGGGGAATTCCAGAAAAGCCTGGGCGTGGCGAAGAACATCCTGGCCGACCGCCTGCACACGCTGGTGGAGGAGGGCATTTTTACCATCGCGCCCGCGTCGGACGGCACGGCCTACCAGGAATATGTGCTCACGCAAAAGGGGCTGGCGCTGTTTCCTGTCGTGGTCGGCTTGCGCCAGTGGAGCGAGGCGCAATTGTTTGAACCAGGCGAGGCGCACTCCACCCTGCTGCAGCGCGGCTCGGGCTTGCCCGTGCGCAGGGTGGACGTGCTGGCCGAGGATGGCCGCGTCTTGCAGGCGGGCGATACCGTCGTGCACAAGGTGTCGCCACTATGACGCGCGTGGCTGTGCTCGGCGCCGGCATCACGGGCGTCACCACCGCGTATGCGCTGGCGAAACGTGGCGTTAATGTCACCCTGATCGAGCGCCACCGCTATGCGGCCATGGAAACGTCGTATGCGAATGGCGGGCAATTGTCGGCCTCGCACGCGGAAGTGTGGAACCACAAGGCGACGCTATGGAACGCGCTGAAATGGATGGCGCGGCGCGATGCACCGCTGCTGCTCAATCCGACTCCCGGCTGGCACAAGCTGAACTGGTTTGCGGAGTTTCTCGCCGCCATGCCGGACTACGAGCGCAACACCATCGCCACGGCGCGCATGGCGATTGCCGCGCGCGAACACTTGTTTGCGTGGGCGCAAGCGGAAAACATCGCATTCGATCATCGCCGCGCCGGCATTCTGCATGTCTACCGCGACCAGCGCGGCTTCGAGCGGGCGGCCGGCGTATCGCGCCTGCTGGCCCGGGGCGGTCTTGAGCGGCGCGCCGTGAGCTTGCTGGAAATGCGCGCCATCGAACCTGCATTGCATGGTGATTTTTACGGCGGCTACTACACGGACAGCGATTCCACGGGCGACATCCACAAATTTACCAGCGGCCTGGCCGACGCCTGCGTGCGCCTGGGCGTGGCGTGCCGCTATGGTGCACAGGTGACGGCGCTGGCGCGCGAGCACGGCAAGGTGCGCGTTAGCGTGGGAGACGGCGTGGGCGAGGACAGCGTGCTGTTCGACGCCGTCGTCATCTGCGCGGGCACGGCCAGCCGCGCCATGGCGGCAATGTTGGGCGACTACGTGAATGTGTATCCCGTGAAAGGCTATTCGATCACCGTGCAGCTCGATGATGCCGCCAGCCGGGCGGCGGCGCCCAAGGTCAGCCTGCTCGACGATGCCACCAAGCTGGTCAGCAGCCGCCTCGGTGAAGACCGGCTCAGAGTGGCGGGCACGGCGGAATTCAATGGATTCAATGACGATATCCGCGCCGACCGCATCCGCCCGCTGCTGGCATGGGTCGAGCAATGTTTTCCTGAGGTGAGTACGCGCAAGGTGATCCCGTGGGCGGGTTTGCGTCCCATGCTGCCGGCCATGCTGCCGAAGGTGGGGCCGGGCAAGGCGCCGGGCGTGTACTACAACACGGGCCACGGCCACCTGGGCTGGACCCTGGCGGCCGCGACGGCGGAGATGGTGGCCATGATGGTGGACAAGGCGGGCGCCTAGTTCTTCGGCAGCAAATCGCTGAGCGCGGCGCGGCCTTTGACGGTGAGGAAGGGACCGACCTTGCTGTAGGGCAGTAAAAAATCGTTTTCGCAGCCGCTGCCGTTGGAGTCTTCCCAGAACGACACGCCTTCGGGTTTCAGTGACAGGTGGAAGCGGCCGTGGCCGTCGTAATCCGTGCCCTTGCATTCGGCGTCGATTGTCACATTCTTGAAGAGGGCCTGGCGCAGGCGGTCCGGCAATTCGGCCTTGTCGTCACCATCGCTGGCGCTGGCGCCAAACCAGTTCCACACGTCCGTTTCCTGGCCCGTTTTCACGTCCCAGGTGCGGAAGCGGATGGAGATGCCGCTGGCGCCATAGCCGGCCGGCCAGCGGTAAAATTTGAGCGTCACCCAGCGTGGCGACCAGTAGGTGGGCTCCGCATACACTTCGTCTTCCGTCGTGAAACCGTTGCGGCCCAGATACTCGCGGCGCGTGGCATAGAAATCGGCCAGATCCTGTTTGTTCTTCGCCAGCACGGCGCGCAGTTGCGCGTTGATTTTCGCCACGCCATCGCCAGGCGCGATCAATTCCACCGTGATGCTGTCGCCCACTTGCAGGTTGCGGTATTGCTTGCCTTCGAAGGCAATGGGTTTGCTGACCTTTGTGCCGGGAAAGTCTTCCAGCGCCAGGTTGTAGGCATCGCTGGCGCAGGATGGATGGTCGCGGTCGCCCACCGCTTCCAGCAGGGTCAAGGCCAGGGGCAGGGTCTTGCCGCTTTTCGGCTCCGTCCAGGTGCCGGTGAGCTTGCCGCCCTGCGGTGCATTGAGTTTCCACGTGCCCGTGGTATCGCCCTTGGCATCGGATTCGCTCCAGTCGCTCTTGCCGTTCGGCATGGACAGCATGATCGGGGTCTTGTAGCGCGTGTAGTAGTAATTGCCGCTGCGGTCAGCTCCTTGCGTGGGACTGGGCTGGTTGACGCAAGCCACGATATTCGCCTTGCCCAGCGTGCCCTGCCATACCCCTTGCACGGGCGGTTCGGCCGCCATGGCGATATGCAAGGCGGGCAGGGTCAGGCAGGCTAGCAGAAAGCGGCGCATCGGGTTTTCCTGTGATTGGCGATGGCCGATTCTACATGGCCACCGCCTGGATATGCCGCACGCCAACTTTTACGCTGGCTTTTCCTGCGCCACCACGGCCATCGCCGCACCCAGGTACTGCAGCATGGCGGCGTCGACGAAGCTGCCTTCCATCAAACGCGGTTCCTGCTGGTGCGCCTGGCGAAATTTCAGCTGCGTGGCCGGGTCCGTGCCCGCATACGCGCGGAACAGCTCCAGCCACTGCCGCGCCAGTTGCAGCACGGCCGGGTCGGTGGGCGGCGTGCGCGCATCGATGGCGGCGCGCACGGCGGCGATCAGGGCCGGCCACTCGCCCGAACGCTTGCCGTAATTGGCGGCCAGGTGCGCATATTCCTGCTCATCGAGGAAAGGCCGGTACAGCGCGATGCGCGAGGCATTGCAGGCGGCGATGATGAATTGCATCAAGTCCGCATCGATGCTGGTCGTCGCCTGCATCGACGGCTCCTGCGCGTGCATGTCGTTCAGCCGCGCGAACAGGCCAGGGTGGGCGCCCGTGTCGCGCACCAGCTTGACCATCCATTCGGTGGCCAGCGCCTGCGCATCGTCGGGGCTGGCGCCCGCGTCTTTGACGGCGCGCACTCTTGCTACCAGTGCCTTCCATTCCTGTTCCACGGCCGCGTCTGACAGCAGCGGCAGTTGTTGCAGTTCTTCGGGGCTAAAGTATTTGTCGTACATGGTCATCAACTCCATTGTGGTGAGCCACTCGGCCAGTTCCGGCGCCTGCCCTTGCGCCAGTTGCGTCTGCAGGGTGCGCAGGCGTGCGCGCAAGGTGGAAGCCTGCGCGATCTGGCGTTCCAGCATGGCGATCTGCTGCGCCACGATGGAGGAGAGCGGTAGATCCGGCCCGGCGAGTGCGTTGGCGATAGCGGCCAGCGACAGCCCGAACTTGCGCAGCGCCATGATCCGGTGCAAGCGGTCCATGTCGCCATGCTGGTACAGGCGGTAGCCAGCGGGTGTGCGCGCCGAAGGCGAGAGCAGGCCGATGCTGTCGTAGTGGTGCAGGGTGCGGATGGTCAGGCCCGTGAGCCTGGCCAGTTCACCGATTTTCAACAGCATGGCGTACTCCTTTCCTGGTGCGTACGGACAGCATCGACCATGACGTTACGTCAGGGTCAAGCCGTATTTTTATCTGATTGTCAGCCGCTGCCGCAATTCCTGCAGCAGGGTGCCCGTTTTCGGCGTCAGCTGGCGCGCCAGCGGCCAGGCCAGGTACAGGGGCAAGCCTGGCGTGGCCAGCTGCGGCAGGATGGCCACGATGGTGCCCGTGGCCAGGTGTTCCTGCACCAACCAGGTGGCCAGCTGCGCCACCCCCAGGCCCGCCAGCACGGCGGCCGTGCGCGCTTCCGCGTCGCCCACCGTCATGCGTGGCGACGCCAGGCGGTATTCCACCTGTCCGCCGTTATCGCCGGGGAAGAGCCAGGGCATGGGCGAGCCGTCGCCGCGACCATAGGCGATGCAGTCGTGCTGCTCCAGATCTGCGATGGACGCGGGCGTGCCGCGCAGCGCCAGGTAGGCGGGCGCCGCGCACAGGATCAGCTGCTCGTCGCCCAGGTGCATCTGCCCCAGCGCGGCCGGCCAGTGCGAGGGCGCGCCGATGCGCACGGCGATATCGATGCGCTCCTCGAACAGGTCGACGAAGCGGTCGCTGAAGGCGATCGACGGCTGCAGGCGCGGATATTTTTCGCACAGGTCAATCAGCGCCGGCATCACGCGCAGCCGGCCATACGCTGCGGGCACGCCGATACGCACCTTGCCCGTCAGTTCCGTCGCGTGTTCGGCCAGCACGTCTTCCGCGTCCGCCAGTTCCTGCAGCACGCGCTTGCAGGTGGCGTAATAGGCGCGGCCAGCGTCGCTCAGTTTCAGCCGGCGCGTGCTGCGCTCGAACAGCAGCACGCCCAGCCGCTCTTCGAGGCGCGCCACGCTCTTGCTGACGGCCGAGCTGCTCAGGTGCAGGCGTTCGGCCGCCTTGGTAAAACTGCCCGCGTCGGCCGTGGCGAGGAAGGGCGTGAGGCCCTTTAAATGTTCCGATGAAAACATGATCCGCGAATTTTTTTCATGAATAATGTGAAATAGTATCGCGGATAAGAATTTCAGTCGCGGATATGATGGGTTTTTCTTTCGGAGGCTTTCTAACATGCAAAAACACGCCCTCATCATCGGCGCCAGCGGCGTCATCGGCAGCAACCTTGCCACGCATCTGCTCGGCGAAGGCTGGCAGGTGACGGGCGTCTCGCGCGGACGCACGCCCGTGCCGGCCGGCTGCACGGCCTTGCAGCTCGATGCGACGGATGGCGCGGCCGTCGCCGCCGCGCTGGCGGGCCTGGACGCCAGCCACGTCTTCTTCACGGCCTGGGCGCGCCAGAAAAACGAGCAGGAAAACATCCGCGTCAACGGCGCCATGGTGGCCAATGTGCTGGCCGCGCTGGGGCCGAACGGCCACTTGCGCCATGCGGCGCTGGTGACGGGTCTCAAGCACTACCTGGGACCGTTCGATGCGTATGGCAAGGGAACAGTGCCTGTGACGCCGTTCCGCGAAGAGCAGGGCCGCCAGCCCGTGGAGAATTTTTACTATGCACAGGAAGACCGCTTGTTTGAAGCGGCCGCTCAGTACGGTTTTACGTGGAGCGTGCACCGCCCGCACACCATCATTGGCTACGCGCTGGGCAATGCCATGAACATGGGTTTGACCCTGGCCGTGTACGCGAATTTGTGCAAGGCCAGCGGCGCGCCCTTCGTCTTTCCCGGTTCGCCCGCGCAGTGGCACGGTTTGTCCGACATGACGGACGCGGGCCAGATCGCGCGCCACCTGGCGTGGGCGGCGGACAGCCCCGCCGCACGCAACGAAGATTTCAATATCGTCAATGGCGACGTGTTTCGCTGGAAGTGGCTGTGGCCGCGCCTGGCCGCGTATTTTGGCGTGGCAGCGGCAGACTTGCCGGAAACGATGGCGCCGCTGGCCGAGCGCATGCAGGATGCGCCCGCGCAATGGCGTGCCATCGCGCAGCAGCATGATCTGGCGGAAGCCGATATCAGCCGCCTGGCTTCCTGGTGGCATACGGATGCCGACCTGGGGCGGCCGATGGAAGTCATGACGGACATGGGCAAGAGCCGCAAGGCCGGTTTCCTCGACTACCAGGATACGCAGGATGCCTTCTTCAGTCTGTTCGAGAAATTGAAGGCGGAGCGCGTCATTCCGCGCTGACCCGGTCGCCGCCAACGATGTTGTCGGCTTACGCCGTTCCGGCTAAGCCGACCTACCGGGCCATCGTGGTAATGCGTAGGTCGGCTTGGCGCGCAAGCGCGTAAGCCGACATCCTGCTATTCGGCCTTGCGTCGCTCCTGCGCCCGCTGCCACTCCAGGCCCGGGCGGTCGACGCGAAATTGCAGCAGGCGTCCCTGCACCACTTCCGTCACATACGCCGTGCGGCCGTCGGGGCCGCCGAAGGTGATGTTGCTGGGCTTGGCGCCGGGCACGCTGATCTCGCGCAGGATGCGCCCCTGCGGCGACAGTTTCACCACCGTGCCCTTGCCGTAGCGCGTCACGTACAGGTTGCCGTCGACATCCACGCGCATGCCATCCATGCCGAAATCGTCAAACTTGATCAGCAATCGCTTGCCGCTCAGGCTGCCGTCGGCGGCGATGTCATACATCCAGATATTGCGCTGCACGCTTTCATTCACGTACAAAATCTTGCCGTCGGGGCTCACTTCGATGCCGTTGGCCGTGCCCATGGTGTCGAGCGCCAGCGTCACCGTGCCGTCTTGCGCGATGCGCCACACGCGGCCCGTGTTTTCCTTCCAGTTCGGGTCGCTCGCATACAGCACGTCGTCGGCCGTGATGGCGATGTCGTTCGGCTGCGTCATGCGCGGCTCGCGCGCGTGGATGGTGAGCGCGCGCGTGGCCGGATCGACCAGGTAAATCGTGTGTTCCATATAGTCTGCCAGATACATCTGGCCCCGGCTGCCGAAGCGGATGCCGTTGGCGATGCTGGTGCCGGGCAGCGTCAGGTACACCTCGCCCATGCCGCCGGGGCTGACCTTGCCGATGGTTTGCTGGCGCGCAAAGTTGACGGCGTAGATATTGCCATCCGCATCCACGGCCGGCCCTTCGATGCCCTTGGTGAAGGAGTGCGCGGGCGTGAAGGTGGTGGTGAGGAACAGCGCTTCGTGCGCGGGCGGACTGGCGCAGGCGGACAGGCTGGCCAGCGCGGCGGCCAGCACGGCGGCGCGCAGCGCCGGCAGGGCGGTTCGGGAATGAGGCATCAAGGTTCTCTGTATGGCAAGGGTGGCGTATGTTACCCGACGCGCGCAGACCGGGGCGCCAGTCTATGCCGCCACTACCACCAGGTCGGGGAAGTCGTCCTGCCAGCCGGCCCAGGCATCCTGCAAATGCGCGTGCATGCCGGCGCGTTCTTGCGCCAGATCAAAGGCGTCGGCGCTGGCCAGCAGAAAATGGGCGATGGCGCGCAGGGTGGCCGGGTCGGCCTCGATGGTCACGTCGGAACAGCGTTTGGGACGTTCGGCGGCCTCGTCTTGCAGATAGCAGTGCAGCGATAAGTGTGGGGTCATGGTTGTCAATTATTGATGTAGGCGCCCAGCATGGCGTGTGCGTTCAGTGCGGCGCAGTTGCTCACTTCGTCAGCCTCGTCGGGCGGCACGATGCGCGGCGAAAACAGTTCGATGCTGTCGGTCTCGGGCACAAACAGCATCTTCTCGTAGTTTCTCTGCGAGAACTTGACGACCTTGCCGCGCTTGCTGCCGTAGCGCTCGACGCGCTCACCCACGTGTTCGAACCAGGCAAACAGCTGCGCGCTGGCCGCGGCGGGAATGAAGGGACTGTTTTTTGCGAATTCGCCGACGAGGAAATGGTATTGGTCCATTGGCAATGCGGGGGAGGGTTGCGACAAGCGCATTTTTGCACGGAGTGCAACATGTTGCCAACGCGTGCGCGCGGCTATTCCGTCAGGCGATCTGATCGATAAGTAAGCTAATGCTTTCATTTCATAAGGAAAATAGAGTATCGTGCTCAGCTATAAAGTAATACACCGTATGCAGCAATAGAGCTGGCGTGCGCGGCGAGGTCTGAGTGAACGCCGCGGAACGAAGAGTTGTCCTTGAGGTCGGCCCCCACAGGCCGTACATCGTTACCATGCACCACACAGCACTCTCGCCGGATCCTGAGGATGCGCCCGCCCAGCAGTTGTCCTCCGAGCAAAATCTGCAGGCATTGCATAACCGCGAAGTCAAACTGCTGCGCGAGACGATCAATCAACTGTTGATCATGGCCAAGATGCAGATGCAGGAAAAGGACAAATCTGACGCCTTTGGCATGTTGATCATGCAGTTGCGCGAAGCCAATCAAAACCTGGTGCTGGCAACGTTTGGCGCCCAGGATATGCAAGCGTCCGCCGAAGCGACAACCTTGCGCCAGACGGAATTTCTGGCCATGCTCGCGCACGAGTTACGTAATCCCTTGCAGCCGCTGGCAATGGCCAATGATTTGCTGGCCAAGAAGGTCGACCTCGACCCTCAACTGGCGCACGTGCATGACGTGATCGGCCGCCAGGTGGCGCACATGGCGCGCCTGATCGACGATTTGCTCGACGCCTCGCGCGTCAGCAGCGGGAAGATCACCTTGCAGCTGGCGCCCATCGTGCTGAGCGACATCATCGCCAGCGCCGTGGAAGTCGGCCAGGCCAGCATCAGCCAACGCCAGCAAGTGCTGAGCGTGAGCATGCCGAAGGAAGCCCTGGTCATCGAAGGGGATCTGGTGCGTCTGACGCAAGTGTTTGCGAACTTGCTCATCAATGCAAGCAAGTTTACGCACGAGTTTGGCCATATCGACGTCGTCGTCAGGCGCCACGATGATCTGGTGGAAATTGCCGTCAGCGACGACGGCGCCGGCATCGCCCTCGATATTCAGCCCTTCATCTTCGACTTGTTTACCCAGGGTTTCCGTTCGCTGGAACGGGCGCAGGGCGGCTTGGGCATCGGCCTGTCGCTGGTGCGCATCATTACCCAGTTGCATGGTGGAACCGTGGACGTCTTCAGCGCCGGGGTCGGCTTTGGCAGCCAGTTTGTCTTGCAGCTGCCCCTGTCGTCGCTGGCGCCGCCGCAGACGGACTTGCAGGCGCTACCTGCGACGTGCGCATTGCCGCGCCGCATATTGCTGATCGAGGATAACGCCGATGCGGCAGAAATGCTGGCGCTGCTGCTGATGCAGGACGGCCACCATGTCGACGTGCGCAACGACGGCCCCAGTGGCTTGCGCGCCGCGCTCGATGCCCCCTACGATATGGTCGTGTGCGATATCGGCTTGCCGGGCATGGATGGTTTCCAGGTTATCAGTTCGGCACGCGCGGCCTTGCCGGCGCCGCTGCCGTGCTTTGTCGCCGCGTCGGGTTACAGCCAGCTTGGCGAGTTCGACCGCGCTGGCGAGGCAGGGTTTGACCACTACCTGGTAAAGCCCATCAATATCGACGCTTTGTCGAAAATAATCATGGCAACGGTTCCTCACTGATAGGGCGGAAATGGCCGCCTTGACCGACATCGTCATGCAGTGCCACATCGAGCTCGAAGGCCAGTTCAAGCGTGTGGTATCGGTGGTGAAGGTGGGTGGCCTGGACGCATGCTGTTGGTGACGGCTGAGTTGAGGCGTATGATGGACGTGCGGCCATGCCGACGGCGATGGCTGTACCCAAGGGGACGGATGATGCGTCTTCTGGGTTTCCCAGCTGATCAAGAGGAGATATGATGGACAAACCCGAATTCATCCTGGCCGCGAAAGCCATGGAAACGCTGGAGATGTATCAAACGTTTTATGGTCACTCCAGCGAATACCAGGCGCACCAGCAGGAAGTCTTGACGCTGCTGCGCCACAAGGGCGCCTCCCTGCTGGTGTCGGAACATGGCCCGGCCAAGTTCCTGCTGGCCTTTGCCGATGCGCTGGAAGCGGCCAGCTTGCCGGGCGAGTATGTGCCGCTCAGCCGCAGATAAGGCGACCCCGCCCCGGCAGGGGCGGTCGTCTTCTCCGAGGGCGCGCGGCTAGCCGCCGTTCGCTCCCTCGTTGCGCCACACCCTGGGCAGGCGCACGGTAAATATCGTGCCGCTTTCCAGGCTCGACTCGGCGCCGATGGTGCCGCCGTGCGCGCTGGCGATTTCACGCGCGATAAACAGGCCCAAGCCGATACTGGTGGCGTTGGGCGCTTTGTGATCGTCGGAAATGGCCAGCTGTACCAGGGGATCGAAAATGCTCTTCAGCGCAGCCTCCGGGATCTGGCGGCCGAAATTCTTCACTTGCACCACGGCCGTATCGGCGTCGCCGCAGGCCGTGATGCTCACCGGCTGGTCGTCGGTGCGGTATTGCGCGGCATTGTTGAGCAAATTGGAAAACAGCTGGGCCAGGCGGGCCGCATCGAAGTCGCCGATCATCTCGCCCGTGGTACTCAGTTCAAACTTGCACTGCGGGTGAGCGGCCGAGGCATCCTCGACGGCTGTCTTGCAGATTTCCCCCAGGTCGCCCAGGCTGGGCGAAATGGGCATGCGTCCCCCCAGTTGCGTCCTGGCAAATTCCAGCAGATCGTTGACCATGGTGGTCATGGTGGCCGCGCTGCGGGCAACCCGTGCCCCGATCTGCACCGTGGAAGCAGAGGTCGCGCTCGGCCGGCTCAGCAGCGCACCGGCCATCGTCATCGTGCTCAGCGGACTGCGCAAATCGTGGCTGAGGATGGCGAGAAAGGTATTGCGGGTGCGGTCGCTCTGCTGCGAATAGCGTATCGCCGATTCCTGCAGTGCCTGGTCGATCGCTTCATTGAAGCGCAAGATGTCTTGCGTCGCCGTTTTCGTCGTCACCGACACCTGTGCCATCCACAGGCGCAGCACGCTGGCCCGCATGGCGCGAAATTCCGCCGTCAGCTGCGGCAGCGTAAAGCCGATCTGCTGGCGCAGCGAGCCATGCGTGGCCGCTGCTGTTTCCTTGCCTTCTATTTCCGACACGCCCGTGGTCGATTTCTTTTTCCGCTGCGCCGCGTTCTCGATGACATCCATGTCGCGCACGATGGTTTGCAGCATCTGCTTCGCATGATCGCGTAATTCGGCTTTCGAGATGGCGTTGCCAGGAATGGGAAGCGACCTGGCGAAGAGTTCCCACTCTTCCAGGATTGGCTCCAGATGGCCGGTAATAAAGCGCGATAGTTTCACTGTGGACCAATGTGGTATGGAAGAGGCGCCAGTGTACGCTGTTGAGGTGAGGGATGGGGGATTGGGTTCTGCTACGGGTGTCATATGCAGGTAGAGTCGCTCAGGCGGAAGAATTCGGCTGGCTGTGCGCCGGTACAAGGAGGCGGGCCCTGGTTTTAGCTGTGCCAGGCAGCGCCAGGGCTAGCAGATTGCTCCATACATCCCTTTTCCCGTACGCAGGTCGAGTCCGAAATAGCATTCGTATGCTGCCCCTTTTGTATGCACGCAGCTAATATCCCCCCTGCGCCGCTCACGGTAGTCCGCCGAGGAACTGCATGCCTGCTCCTGTTTCACATCGGGGCCGAGCTGGGCAAACAGTTCCCGTGCCAATTCCCCTTTGACCATGATTGCCACTTTCCGGTCGTTTCGCGTGGGCGGCAGCATGTCGGACAGCGTTCCCCCATAAATCTGATAGTCACCCTGCAAGGGGCGTGGTTCGCCAGTCCATGCCGGCGGCTTGTCCGCAGCTTGGGAAGGTAAGAATACAGCGAGCGCCATGGCGCAGCATGCAAGCCGAGTATTCATCAGTGCTCTCTGATTTCAATGTGAAGATGATCGTCGTGCCCTTGCAGAGACCGGACGCGCCCACCGGCAATCGCCTTTTGTACCTCACCGTCGTTAAAGAAGACCTTGGTGACCATGGGATGGCGCAAAAACAGCCGTATCAATTTGATGGTGGCGTCCCGGTCATATACGGCATCAAAGCGCGACACGCGTGCGCACTGGCCTTCCAGCTTGTCCTTCCGCAGGGGGCGTAGATCCATTTCAATGCCCTTTCTGTGGCTCACATGCTTGTCGTACGCCAATCCTTCCGCGATGCTGATATTGCCGATGCCAAATTTCCGATCATCAATTGCCTGCCATTCACGTTCGATGTAAAAGATCAGGGATAGCAAGCTGGGGTGCGCATATTGGGCCATATGGCCGGAATGTGGCATCCGGTGCAGATTGCCATAGACGTAATACCCGGCATCTTCCGGAGCTTGGGGCAGGATAAAAAACCCGCGCTTGTCTCTGGGCTGAACTTCAAGCATGGTTGACTCCGCCAGGCGCAACGGTGGGGGGAACTGGCATTGTTTCGTATTTCTTTCCACCGGGAATTGCGGTATCGCAAACAATGGCGAGCTGGGGTCGGATTTGTCCATCGCTCTCGGCGGCGCGTGCGCCAGCCTTGTCCATGTAGAATTGGCAACATACGGATCGATGTATCCCCCCTTCATTGCGGAGTACGCACTAACGTGACACAAACATTGCAAACCTGGCTGCTGGCCTGGCGGGAAGCCTTCACGTGTATCGGCCTGGGACTGCGCGATGCGCGTCATGCGGGCTTGTGGTGGCGCTCCGCGCTGTGGTGCATGGCGGTCGTTGCGCTGTGGCTGGGACTGTATAGCTGCTTCGGCCGTTTCTTTGTCGAACTGAGCGCCATGCTGGCGCTGGTGTCCGTCACCGGCTTGCTGGGCCTGGGCGTGATGGATGGCGTCGGGACACTCGCCAACGGGCCGGCCACCGTCTCGCAGATGGGCAATATCGCCGGCGGCCTGGGCAGCGCCGCCAAGGCCCTGCTGTCGATCGGCCAGATCGCCCTGGCGCTGCTGGCGCTGGCTGCTTTTTTCTATGTGATGGTCTTTATCGTCGGCGCCATCGGCACGGCGCGCTTGCCGCTGCGCTGGTTGTTGCTGGAGCGCGCCAAGGTCGTGGCGGCGCGCCGCTATGTTGCCTGGCAAGCGCCGGCCGGACTGGATGCCTCCGCCGCGCGCCCCGCCTGGCGCAAGCGCCTGTTGCTGCTGCTTTCCCTGCTGATTCCCGTGTGGGCGATGTGCGTGCTGATCTCGTACTTGCTGGCCTGGAATGTGCAAATGATCTACGGCGCGGCGGCCGAAGAGGTGCTCAGCGTGGAACAACAAACGGCGTTGCGCCGCGAGCAGCGCCCGGCGATCTTTGCCCTGGGTCTGCTGTTGTGCTTGCTGATGCTTGTACCGGTCCTCAATTTATTGTTGCCTGCCTTGCTGTGCACGAGCGTGTGCCACTTGCAGCGCCGCGGCTGGCGTGCAACCAAGGCGCGAGGGTCAAGTCCGCCATTCGTACACGACCTGAGCGGCTAAGGTTATCGTCAGGAAAAACCACCTGCGGCGCAGAACCTGGTCAGGCGTATCGGAGGGGATGGCGCTTGCAAGCTGCCCGTCCCCCGCAGCACCCCCGCACCCGTACCGGACGCCGATGCAATGCCCGCGTTCTGCATGCATGGAATAAATAGAAAGGGCCTCGCCGCCAAAACGGGGAAGCCCTTCTATTTATTCCGTGGTGGAGACGGCGGGAATCGAAGCTACCGCAAACTGGGATTGTTTAGGAATCTTGAAGGTTTTACTGGAAAAATACAGACAATCAAACCGCAACGGCAGCTGTCGGCCTGTTGTGTTGAAAAACGCCGGTACGTTGACCTGTAGATAGAATTCCTGCCAGCCTGGACTGGCCAGTACCGTCGCTAGTGACCGATCACCGGCATGCTGGAGATCTGAGACCTCCCGAAATTGTTGCCACTTAACTTTTTCAACACAGTAGGGAGGAAGCGCACGGCGCCGATTAGCGCTCTGAATTGCCACCAGTACTTCAGACCGCGATTTTCAGCGCGGGAATTTATATCGTACCAGCAGCGTAGGTCCTTTGCCGCCGGATGGCGTCAGCAGTATCTCGTCACCGGGCTGCATCTCTTCATACATTACCGTGCAACAGGTCGGCATTGAGTGGCCGCGCGCGGGATAAACGCCAACGTCAGTGTGCAGGGTCGCAGCGCGTACGTCCACGCTGGTTTCGCCGGCCTTTGCTGCTTCTTGCAGCTGCTTGCGCAGTGCCGTGACGAAGTCCCCTTTGCTGAGTCTGGCAGGTGCCGGGTTTGCTTGCGGGCGAGCGGTTGCGTCGTTTTTCATGGCATTTTCCTTCAGTGTATACATTCCCGCCACTATATCATCGGCCCCTGATGTTGCATGACAGTCAGCCGGTAGATCGTTAAAGAGCGAACACAAATTTCGCTTTTGATCCGGCCGTCTGAGCTGCATCCGGCATCCAACGTCCCCATGCTCTGGTGCGTGGTGCTAGCGGGTGCGAGGGGCAGGTCCGCCATGCCTACACGGCCTGAGCAGCTGATGTTGTTAGGAAACCGCCTGCGGCGCAAGAGCCAGTCAGACGAATCGGAGAGGGTTGCGCTTGCAAGCGCAACCCGGTTTTGCGGCGCCGAGCTGCGCTCGCCGAAGGCCCCGCAAAACCCCCGCGTCCGTACCGGACGCGGATGCGACGCCCGCGTTCTGCATGCGTTGAATAAATAAAAAGGGCCTCCCCGCCAAAACGGGGAAGCCCTTTTTATTTATTCAGTGGTGGCGGCATCAATCAAACTGGATAGAAAATATAATTTAAAATCAATGGCCTACAAAAAATAATTAGGATAAATTAATATAATACCCCCAAAAATGCCCCCAAAAAAACTAGATTGCGTTGGACGCCATTGGACACTGTAAGTGTGAAAAATGCAATAATTCATTCAACTACCACTCATCATCGTCATCCAGATTCATTGGAAATGGCGATTTGTAAAGAACTGAGCGCGATACATCGCCCCGAAATTTTAACTTCTCTTTAAAGTAAAACTGAAAAGCGCCAACCAGCTCTGGCGGAGCTCTCGGATCAAGTAAGATTCTGTTAATTAAAATGTGAGGTTCAACAGGCACAGTCAATCCGCTTAAGGCAGGTCTTCGTATTGCGTCATCATCAGGACAGTAGATCGAGGCCCGCCACTCGCTCTCATGCGCAAATGCATCCCGTTTAAGATAAAGACTATCAGCCGCGCGTCCGATAGAAAAATTTTCAAGAAGATCATTTTTAATCGCACGAACAGATTTGTTAAGTTCACCTTGGGGCATGTACTCAACTTCCTCGCCTCGCCATTTATAACCTTTAGGCGCAGCCCAAGCCTTAACAGCGGCTCGAAGTTTTTCCTTTGTTGTTGATATTCTAACTCCCATGCCATTCGGAGAATAGATTCGCCACATTGCATCAGAAACAGCAAGTTGACACCAGCATTGCGCAAAAAGAAGATGACTATGCTTGTGATTGAGGCGCATTTCGTAGGGATCATCCCAAGTTTTTGGATGAGCAAAAAACAGTTCTTTGCGTTCAAATATTTGAACCACTCGCGTGAAATCCATTATCCGATATAACGAAGAAGATTTCTGTGTACTACTAGTCATGCTCTACTCCTTACTTGTGCTAATCAAGTGGGAATCGGTTGGCATATTTGTTCAGAAAAAGTCTCTACAAAATATAATCCCGTAACCAATCTAAACTGCGAAATCATCTTGTCAACGTTCGAGCTTTACTCGAAGACGACGAGAACGTTCCCTGAATGCTCGCTCTCCACCTTCGAGTATATCGCATACAACCTTACGAATTTCCGCGTCTTCAAGGCCGCCAGCAACATAGTTGAAAGAGGGAAGGCCTCCATCGGAGGACGGGATTGCATCTGCCACGATTATCTGGTCCGCATCGGTATTGATAACTAGATTAGCATTATGGGTAACGATTATCACTTGACGTTTTGACTTGGCTTCGATGAACAGCGAAACCAGTTCATCGAAGACAGATTTTGGATCGAGATTTTCCTCAGGCTGATCAATGATCAGTGGGCGATCATCGGCATCGTCTAGAGCTAAGTAAAGGAGTAGCAACACAATACCACGAGTGCCAGGAGATAATTTTCGGATGTCAATCCCATCATAAACTATCTCGTATCTGACAGAGATATGGCTCGTACTAAATAGCCAGCCTGCGAACTGCTTCGACCACTGGCGGAAGGCCTCCTTCTCCGTTGGCGCGTAAGGTGCATGGCTCAACAGCGCTTTAGAATGCGCAGCGATAAAGTTCGCCATTGCGCGCCGAACATCGTCAGCGCTCCCCGTTTCCCAGACCGGCTTGAGTTCGGCGAGCGCCAATTTTTCTAGAGCCCCACGACCGTAAAATGGCCCTGCTTTGCGACAATCGATTAGTTCATCCTCTCCAAAGGTAGCCCAGGCTGAAGTGTCGACAACCCGTAAGACTCTAAAACTAAGTTTCTTCAATGTTCCAGACGTCGCAGCTATCCGCTCCATCAACGGAGCGTATAATTCGATCAAAGCTTGCTGCTCACTGATGACCGCCGTAAATAGCCGTCCGTAAGCATCTTCCCGTTCCTTTTGCAGATCCTTCCTCCGTTCGGTTGCTCCTTGCGCATCAGCCAAACGCGTCTTTAAAGTCTGAAGGGCACCGTTCTCGGTTGCGATCTTTTTAGAAAGCGCAGCGTACTGATTTCGAATAACAGTATCTGCACTAATGAACCTCTCTAGTCTCGCCATCTCTGCCTTCAATACAGCGAGCGACACTGACTTCAAATCAGCATCGGCAGCAATCAGGACAACATTGGGATCATCGCTAGCAGGAGCCATGCCGTTAAGCTTTCCGACTTCGTGATCAACCCATGTAAGATAGCCATGTAGCGCGCTGTCGACATTACCTTTGTAAATAAATAGAAAGTCATTCCACTGTTCCGCATTAAGGCCGCTCCCTTGATGCCGCGTCACGGCTTGGCGCAGCATTTCCGGGGCCTTTGAAGCACGAGTATTTTGCACCTCATCCTGCATCGCGACAAACGTGCGGCGCTGCGTACCGAATGCAGCCACACGTGCTGTTAATGTCTGAGCTGCTTCGCTAAGTGCTGTGTGGCGTTGGGCTTGCGCCTCAGTCCCTTTGACTACAAGCTTTGAGAGATCAGCAGTGTAGCCTTTGATTAAACTCTCTTTGCCTGCGACTTGATTGGCTAGGCTTACCACGAACGCTTCTTTTTCCAGTTCATCAGCTATGTGGTCAGACGTCGCGGAGATCGCCTCAACCTCACGCTGTCTAGCATGTTGAAATCGAAGTGTGCGTTGATCACGAAACTCGTCGAAGCTAAATGCGCCATCCTGTCCTTGCTCCGAGTGTGCCTCAAAGATCACTCGTTCGATTTCGCGAACAAGCCCTTCCGAAGCCCCCTTAGAGGAACACAGATTCTCGACAAACTGCTGAGAGAGATAGCGCGCTCTAGGATACGACATTGCGTCGCTCGCGGACCTGCCGTCAAGGTGACACTCCGTGATCGCTCCGCCTCCCCAAGTTAGTTTGACCTTTCCATTCCCGATAAGTGGCCGCGCTCTAGCAAGAAATGAAGGGCTGATGTTTTCATCAGCGGACCAAACACTCTCTTGGATCGCATCGCATCCGGCAGCTATCATGTCCGCTAAAGCTGTTTTTCCAGAACCCCGCGCGCCAACAATCGCGACAAGGCCAGGATTGAGTGGAACTGACTGGGTGATCACCCACGGGGCATTCTCGATTTCAACATGTGAAATTACTTGGGATGGTATCGCTGCTCCCGGAGGTTCAATTCCAACGTAAGCTCGTCCGCCTGGATCAATGCACGCTTGGCGAAGCGAATCGAACGTCAGAGCGCCTTTTACCCATGAAAACCTGTCACCTACAGGTCGGCCAGTAGAGGCTTGATCATGGGCATCGCTTCCATGAAGGCACGGTTTACAGCCATCATATCTCGCATGCAATTGCAGGACGCTAACATCTCGTAAACCAAGCCAAAACTCTCGCTGGGCCGGACTACTAGCAAAGATGATGTGCGAAAATTTCTCAATCTCTTGGCGCATGGTCTTATCCGCAGCTTGCCGTATCCCTGATGTCCCGTCACCAGCAGCACCAGCAACAGCAATAATGATGTTCTTTTTCGCCCAAGCATTTTCATTGTAAGCAGTCTTCAGCTGGGAAAAATTAACTTTGAACTGAGTAGCGCCATGAGCCAGTGCAGCACGAGGTTCTATGATAGAAGGTTCTGCCGCCATCCCCAAACGAGTTAGATCACCAGGCGTACAATCGAATGTGTCACCATGTGCAGAAAAATGAAGCCGTGAAAGGAACCTACGAATTTCCTCGATGTGTGCCGGATCTTCTGGGCTGACCAATAAGTGCAAATTCACAAAACCCGATTTAGCCGCAACATCTAAACGTAGTTCAATGTTTGGAAAGATTAACTTAACCCTAGGCAGTCGCTCTGCGGCCTTCCGCCGCAAAACTTCTTCGTATATGTCAGTTGTATAGTAATCAGTGACGGCGATAACTTCTATCGGTGGCGAGCTTTTTTCCAATGCGCTGATGTAGTCCTCCCACGGGTCAGTGCCCCCAAACTGATCGTTCAAGACCGTGCCGGGTCCGTGAATATGCGGCTCCCAGCGATGCCATTCAGATCCGCGTGTAATCATCTCGCCTCTTTTTCTAACCAATCCATCTTCGACTGAATACTCGTGCATCCAATTTAGTTGACCAATTTATTTTGGTCGCGATTTTTCGCCCGAGCGCAAGTTGAACATATTACAACACACTTAGGTTTCTGCGTATTAATTTCTTCCACCACATTCTGGCAGCATCGACGAGCTTTCCTGTATTAAAGGGGCAAGCTTTGTCAGTGGAACTCCCGAATCTTTATTGAGCCAGAAAATTTCGGATCTATATTTTTAGAATAAGATCGAGAAACTGATTAAATCAACGCTAGCACCGTTGTCTCTGCCTTGCCGACTCCACCTCATTAAAGGCATAACTCCGCAGCCGCCTGAGCTGCGGAGTTATGCCCTCTTTGTTTCCCCTTGCGCGGTATCGGGAGCGAGGGTCAGGTCCGGCATTCTGCACAGCCTGAACCGCTAAGGTTGTCGTTAGGAAAAACCGCCTGCGGCGCAAGAGCCAGTCAGACGAATCGGAGAGGGTTGCGCTTGCAAGCGCAACCCGGTTTTGCGGCGCCGAGCTGCGCTCGCCGAAGGCCCCGCAAAACCCCCGCGTCCGTACCGGACGCGGATTGATGCCCGCGTTCTGCATGCGTTGAATAAATAAAAAGGGCCTCCCCGCCAAAACGGGGAAGCCCTTTTTATTTATTCAGTGGTGGAGACGGCGGGAATCGAACCCGCGTCCGCAAGCACTCCACAGACAGTTCTACATACTTAGCACTATCATTTAATTTAACTCAGCCAGCACGGATGTGCACGTTATGGGCAAGCGAGTTACCTATTATTTAGTCGGACGCTAAGTAACCCAGCATCAGACGAGTCCCTGTAAATGACTCTAGAGCTTTTAACGGCCCACCCCAGGGACGAGGTGTTCTAGAGCTAACAGCAATTAAGCTGCCAGTGCGTACGAGTTATCGTTTGCAGTTAAGTTTTTTCAGGTTGTATTTACGAGGTAGCCCGCCCTCGGTATGCCCTGCGCTGCTTTGCAACCCACGTCGAAACCAGGTCGTCCCCACAGAACCTTCATTGTAGCGCAATCTTCACACTCTTGCATGATGCATTCGTTTGTTGGCGCGCCAGATCAAGTGGAGGCCGATTTATGCCGCCAGCTGTCGCGCCTGCGCCGCCTTCACCACGCCAGTCACCAGCTCGAGCAGGGCCTGCGGCGTGTCCAGCAGGTGGTCGGCCTTCCAGTGCTGCGGCTCGACGGGGCCGCAGTAGCCCCAGGCGCAGGCGACCGTGCGCATGCCGGCGGCGCGGCCGGCCTGGATGTCGCGCAGGTCGTCGCCCACGTACCAGCAGTCTTGCGGTGCCAGGTCCAGGCGGCGGGCCGCTTCCAGCAGGGGGGCGGGGTGCGGTTTCGGGTGGGACATGGTGTCGCCCGAGATCACGCAGCCGGCCGCGCCCAGGCCGATCTGGCCCACCAGCGGGTCGGTGAAGCGGGCCGCCTTGTTGGTGACCACACCCCAGGCCAGGCCCAGCGTTTGCAAGCCGTCGAGCAGGGCGGGGATGCCGTCGAACAAACGGCTTTCCACGGCCAGGGCCGCTTCGTAATTGTTCAGGAAGCCGTCTTTCAGGGCTTCGTAGCCGCTTTCGCCAGGTTGCACGCCATACGACGCGCCTATCATGCCGCGCGCGCCGGCCGAGGCGGTGGGGCGCAGGATGTCATACGGGGTCGGTGCCAGGCCGGCGCGTGCGCGCAGCAAATTGATGGCCGCCGCCAGGTCGGGCGCGGTGTCGGCCAGGGTGCCGTCGAGGTCGAACAGGATGGCGCGCGGGGCTGGCAGATGGTCTGTGATCATGGCAGGCAAAGTGTGTCAAGTAAGAATGAAAAATGGCGGCCGCAGCCGCCTTGTATTGTGCGTGATGGTTACAGTGGCCGGGTGCAGGCCACCAGATAATTGACGCCGGTATCGCTATTAAGTGAGTAAATCTTGGTCAGCGGATTGTAGCCCATGCCGCGCATGCTGTTGATGTCCAGGCCGGCGCTGCGCAGGTATTGCGACAGTTCGGCCGGGGTGATGAATTTGTCATAGTCGTGCGTGCCTTTCGGCAGCAGGCGCAGGATGTATTCGGCGCCGAGGATGGCGAACAGGTACGCTTTCGGGTTGCGGTTCAGGGTCGACAGGAAGACGTGGCCGCCCGGTTTCACCAGCGTGGCGCAAGCCTTGACGATGGCGGCGGGGTCCGGCACGTGCTCGAGCATTTCCATGCAGGTCACGACGTCGTACTGGCCCGGCTCTTCCTCGGCCATGGCTTCGGCGGCGATCAGCTTGTAGCGTACCTTGGCGCCCGATTCCAGGCTGTGCAGGTCGGCCACTTTCAGGGCCTTGTCGGACAGGTCGATGCCCGTCACGTCGGCGCCCTTGCGGGCCATCGATTCGGCCAGGATGCCGCCGCCGCAGCCGATGTCGATCACGCGCTTGCCGGCCAGCGGCACTTTCGCGTTGATCCATTCCAGGCGCAGGGGGTTAATTTCGTGCAAGGGACGAAACTCGGAAGTGGGGTCCCACCAGCGGTGGGCCAGCTCACTGAATTTTTGGATTTCGAGAGGGTCGGCGTTCATAGGTCGAATAATAGCGGCAATTTTACAATCGGGCAGCCACGGACGAAAAAAAACCCCGCCGCGGCGGGGTTTTTCATGCTGTCCTTGACTTGCGCGATGACTTGCGGCAAGTCCGGGGGCTCAGCTATTACTTGTTGCGGGTACCAACAACTTCGATTTCCACGCGACGGTTTTTCGCACGGCCTTCGGCAGTTTTGTTATCAGCAACAGGTTGTTTCTCGCCTTTGCCTTCGGTGTACACGCGGTTGCTTTCAACGCCTTTGGTGACCAGGTAGGCTTTGACAGCATCAGCACGACGTACCGACAGTTTTTGGTTGTAAGCATCGGTGCCGACGGAGTCGGTGTGACCCACAGCGATGATGACTTCCAGGTTGATGCCGCCCAGTTGTGCGGACAGCTCGTCCAGCTTGGCTTTGCCTTCTGGCTTCAGCGTAGCTTTGTCGAAATCGAAGAATGCATCAGCAGCGAAGCTGACTTTTTCCGAGGTAGGAGCAACAACGACTGGTACTGGTACGACAACGACTGGTGCCGGTGCTGGTACGACCGGTGCTGCTGGAGCCACGCATTTGCCGTCTTGCAGGGTTTCTGGAGCTACGCACAGTGGCACGTCGCAACCTGGCACTGCGTCAGCAGGTGTCCAGTAGCCGGTGCGCCAGCACAGACCGAATGGATCGCGCACGATCACGCCGCGGGCATCTTGCACGTAAGCGCTTTTTGGGCTTGGTGCTTTGATGTCAGTGGTAACTGGCGCGAATGGTGGGGAGGTTGGGGTTTGGGCCGAAGCCGAGCCAGCAATCACTGCGGATGCAGCGAAAAACAGCGTTACAAATTTATTCATTCTTTTTTCCTTTCGGGGGGTGATATCCGCAGAACAACACTGCGCTACTGGTGCTACGTGCCAAGATTTTATCATGTAGACCATATGCGCTCGTTTCAGATTGCGAAACTAGCAATTAACTTCTCAGTCATTTTGCCACACGCATCAGGGGCGCACGACCGTGGTTAAATCAAAGCTTGCCCGATTTTAGACCGTGCGTTGTTTTTGCGCAACGAAAATGCCCATTTGTAACGCATCTGTAACATTTGATCGCTTTTTTTGCCACTTTGAAGGGCAGGTGTCTTGAACTGATATTGTCATTGTGCATTATCGACAGGTCAACATGCACGCCCCCGGTGCAAACTGCCAATCTTGTTGGTATGGCCAATTTGTACAGGTAGCTGGGCGCGCATGCTAAAATCGTGCGCTTGACTGTCAAGAGTGTCGAGCACGGCGGCATTGCATGGCCAGCAGGTACCACTGCGGTACCCGTACTGGCCGTGCCGCCAGCCCGCCGATTTGTTCTGGCACTCTGCGACATGGACGCCGGGCCGCGCCAGCAGCGCACGGCGCAGCGTCCACGACGACAGCCACCCAGGATATGCAGTATTGCGTCATACATTGCGTAACAGATAAGTTAACCACAGCCTGAGATCAGTCGAACCGCCAATGGATCAATTCGCAAAAGAAACAATTCCTATTTCCCTCGAAGAAGAGATGCGCAAGAGCTACCTCGATTACGCCATGAGCGTGATCGTCGGTCGCGCCTTGCCCGATGCGCGCGATGGCTTGAAGCCGGTGCACCGCCGCGTCTTGTTCGCGATGCATGAAATGAATAACGTGTGGAACCGCCCTTACGTCAAGTGCGCCCGCGTGGTCGGCGAAACCATGGGTAAATACCATCCCCACGGCGATGCCTCGATCTACGACACACTGGTGCGCATGGCGCAGGATTTTTCGCTGCGCTACATGCTCGTCGATGGCCAGGGTAACTTCGGTTCCGTCGACGGCGACGGCGCCGCGGCGATGCGTTACACCGAGTGCCGCCTGGACAAGATCGCCGGCGAACTGCTGGCCGATATCGACAAGGATACCGTCGACTTCCAGCCCAACTACGATGGCAAGGAAAAGGAACCGACGGTCTTGCCGACGCGTATCCCGAACCTGCTGATCAATGGCTCGTCCGGTATCGCGGTCGGCATGGCGACGAATATTCCGCCACACAACATCACCGAAGTCATCGACGGCGCGCTGCACGTGTTGCGCAACCCCGATTGCACGATCGATGAATTGATCGAGATCATTCCCGCTCCCGATTTCCCTACCGCCGGCATCATCTATGGCGTGTCGGGCGTGCGCGACGGCTACCGCACGGGCCGCGGCCGCGTGGTCATGCGCGCCAAGACCCACTTCGAAGAATACGGCAAGGATGGCGGCCGCATCGCCATCATCGTCGACGAGCTGCCATTCCAGGTCAACAAGAAATCCTTGCTGGAACGCATCGCTGAAAACGTGCGCGACAAGAAGCTCGACGGCATTTCCGATATCCGCGACGAATCCGACAAGTCGGGCATGCGCGTGGTGATCGAGCTGAAACGGGGCGAAGTGCCGGAAGTGGTGCTGAACAACCTGTACAAGCAGACCCAGTTGCAAGACACCTTCGGCATGAACATGGTGGCCCTGGTCGATGGTCAGCCGAAGCTGCTGAACCTCAAGCAGATGCTGCAATGCTTCCTGTCGCACCGCCGCGAAGTGGTCACGCGCCGCACCGTGTTCGAACTGCGCAAGGCGCGCGAACGCGGCCACGTGCTCGAAGGCCTGGCTGTCGCGCTGGCCAATATCGATGACTTCATCGCCATCATCAAGGCCGCGCCGACGCCGCCGATCGCCAAGGTCGAGCTGATGGCCAAGGCCTGGGATTCGTCCGTCGTGCGCGAAATGCTGGCCCGCACGGGCGACGGCACGACGCCAGGCGGCATCGATGCCTACCGTCCGGAAAACCTGCCGAAGCACTACGGCATGCAGGGCGATGGCCTGTACAAGCTGTCGGACGACCAGGCGCAGGAAATTCTGCAAATGCGTTTGCAACGCCTGACCGGTCTGGAGCAGGACAAGATCGTCAATGAGTACAAGGACGTGATGGAACATATCGCCGACTTGCTCGACATCCTGGCCAAGCCGGAACGCGTCACAGTCATCATCACCGATGAAATGACGGCGGCGAAAAACGAATACGGCGCCGGCAACAAGGACGTGCGTCGCTCGCAGATCGAGCTCAATGCCACCGACCTGGAAACGGAAGACCTGATCACGCCGCAAGACATGGTCGTGACCCTGTCGCACACCGGTTACATGAAGGCGCAGCCGATTTCCGAATACCGTGCGCAGAAGCGCGGCGGACGCGGCAAGCAAGCCATGGCGACCAAAGAGGAAGACTGGATCGACCAGCTGTTCATCGCCAATACGCACGACTACATCCTGTGCTTCTCGGATCGTGGCCGCATGTACTGGCTGAAGGTGTGGGAAGTGCCGCAAGGCTCGCGCAATTCGCGCGGCAAGCCGATCGTCAACATGTTCCCGCTGCAGGACAATGAAAAGATCACCGTGATCCTGCCGCTGTCGGGCGAGAACCGCACGTTCCCGGAAGACCATTACGTGTTCATGTCGACCAGCCTCGGTACCGTCAAGAAGACGCCGCTGAAGGACTTCAGCAATCCACGCAAGGCCGGCATCATCGCGGTCGACCTGGACGACGGCGACTTCCTGATCGGCGCGGCGCTGACCGACGGCCAGCACGACGTGATGCTGTTCTCCGATTCGGGCAAGGCAGTACGCTTCGACGAAAACGATGTGCGTCCGATGGGCCGCACGGCGCGCGGCGTGCGCGGCATGAACCTGGAAGAAGGCCAGCACGTGATCGCCCTGCTGGTGGCCGAGAACGAGCAGCAGTCGGTACTGACGGCAACCGAAAACGGTTACGGCAAGCGTACGCCGATCACCGAGTACACGCGCCATGGCCGTGGCACGAAAGGCATGATCGCCATCCAGACCAGCGAGCGCAACGGTAGAGTGGTTGCCGCGACCCTGGTCGATACCAGCGATGAAATCATGCTGATCACCACCGGCGGCGTGCTGATTCGCACCCGCGTGTCGGAAATCCGCGAAATGGGCCGCGCGACGCAGGGCGTGACCCTGATCGCCGTGGAAGACGGCACCAAGCTGTCCGGCCTGCAGCGCGTGGTGGAAACGGATATCGACGAAGTCGAGCTGACGACGGAGGCGGATGCCGCGCCTGCGCCGGCAGCGGCTGAACCAGCCGATCCTGTCGATCCGGCCCAGCCGGAGTAAGATGATTGGGGCTCTTTCGGGAGCCCCAATTGCTATTGGCGCGCCAGTTGCGGCGCCAACCTGCGTGTCCCAGGTTATTCCCCGCTTTTATAAAGTCCCGCATGCCATGAGAAAAATCGTCGCCACCTTCTTCGCCGCGTTTTCGCTGGCCTTCCTTGCGACCCTGCCGGCCCTGGCCCAGAGCGCGCAAGCCACGCCTGCGCGCCAGGCGGCGCCCAGCCCCGCCATGAAAGTGGCCGTGCGGCGCATGCTCGACGCGATGCAGTTCCCGCAGCTCACGCGCAGCATCTTCGACCAGATGCTGCAATCGGTGCCCGCCATGATCCGCCAGTCGGCGCAGCAGCAAATCAGCAGCAACCCGAAGCTGGACGAGCAGCGCAAGGCGCGCGCGCTGGCCAGCGCCGAGGAAGAAATCCCCGTCGCCATCGCCACCCTGACGCAGGTGCTGGCCGACCCGACCCTGATCGACGAGTTGAGCGCCGAAATGGTGCCCCTGTACGCGCGCTTTTACACGGTGCAGGAAGTCGAACAGCTGACGGCCTTCTACAAGACGCCGCTGGGACGCAAGATGCTGGCCACCATGCCGCAACTGTCGGCCGAATCGATGGCCATCAGCCAGCGCGTGCTGATTCCGCGCGTGAATGCCGTGCTCGAGCAAGTCATGCGGGCGGCCACGCAGCCGCCCCAATAATTCCATTTTACCAAGGACCGTATCGTGACCCATATCTACAATTTTTCAGCCGGCCCCGCCGTCCTGCCCAAGGAAGTGCTGGCGCAAGCGGCCGCGGAAATGCAGGACTGGCATGGCAGCGGCATGTCGGTGATGGAAATGAGCCACCGTGGTCCCGAATTCATCTCCATCTACCAGCAGGCGGTAGCTGACCTGCGCGAACTGTTGGCCGTGCCCGACAACTACAAGATCCTGTTCCTGCAGGGCGGTGGCCTGGGCGAGAACGCCATCATCCCGATGAATCTGGTGGGCCTGGCCGCGCAGCAGCCGGCCACCATCGACTTCGTGCATACGGGTTCGTGGTCGGGCAAGTCGATCCAGGAAGCGGCCAAGTATGCCAACGTCAACGTGGCCGCGTCGTCCAAGGCCACGCGTTTCACGGGTGTGCCGCCGGTGGGTGAGTGGCAGCTGACGCCAGGCGCCGCCTACCTGCACATCTGCACCAATGAAACCATCGACGGCGTGGAATTCCAGCAGGCGCCAGGCGTGCCGGCAGGCACCACCATCGTGGCCGACATGTCCTCGCATATTTTGTCGCGCGTGATCGACGTGTCGCAATACGGCGTGATCTTCGGCGGCGCGCAGAAAAATATCGGCCCGGCCGGCCTGACCCTGGTCATCGTGCGCGAGGACTTGCTGGGCAAGGCGCTGCCGATCTGTCCGTCCGCCTTCGACTGGAGCATCGTGGCCGAACATGAGTCGATGTACAACACGCCGCCCACCTACGGCATCTATATCGCCGGCCTGGTTTTCCAGTGGCTCAAACGCCAAGGTGGCGTGGCGGCCATGGAACAGCGTAATATTGAGAAAGCGGCGCTGCTGTACGCGGCGCTCGATGCGGACGACTTCTACCAGAACCGGGTCGATCCCGCATACCGCTCGCGCATGACCATCCCGTTCTATCTGCGCGATGAAAGTCTGAACGACGCATTCCTGGCCGGCGCCAAGCAGCGCGGCCTGCTGCAACTGAAGGGCCACAAGTCCGTCGGCGGCATGCGTGCATCGATCTATAACGCGATGCCGATCGAGGGCGTGCAAGCCCTGGTCAACTATTTGAACGAGTTTGCCGGACGCTGAGTCGACTAGACGACCGCGCCGGCCCGCCGCCGGCGCAGGCCGCGCGGCCATGATTGAAGTACAGCTGACGAAACAAACCACCATGACCGATAAATTGAAACCGTTGCGCGAACAGATCGATGCGATCGACGCGCAAATCCTCGAACTGCTGAATCGCCGCGCGCAAATCGCCCAGCAAGTGGGCCACGTGAAGGCCGAGACGCAGGCGCCCGTGTTCCGTCCCGAGCGCGAAGCGCAAGTGCTGCGCGGCGTGGCCGAGCGCAATCCCGGCCCCATGGGCGACCGTGAAGTGCAGACCATCTTCCGCGAAATCATGTCGTCCTGCCGCTCGCTGGAAAAGCGCGTCACCGTGGCCTATCTTGGCCCGGCCGGCACCTTCAGCGAGCAGGCCGTGTACCAGCAGTTCGGCAGCGCCGTCGAAGGCTTGCCATGCGCGTCCATCGATGAAGTGTTCCGCTCCGCCGAGGCGGGAACGGCCGACTTTGGCGTCGTGCCCATCGAAAACTCCTCGGAAGGCGCCGTCAACCGCACGCTGGACATGATGCTGCAGACTAGCCTCATCATCAGCGGTGAAGTCGCCATTGCCGTGCACCACAGCCTGATGACGAAGAGCGGCAACATGGATGGCGTGACCTCGATTTGCGCACATTCGCAGGCGCTGGCGCAGTGCCAGGTATGGCTCAATCAGCACTATCCGAATATTGCGCGCCACGCCGTGGCCTCGAACGCCGAAGCGGCGCGCATGGCCGGCGAAGATGGTACTGTTGCAGCGATTGCCAGCGAACTGGCGGGCGCGCAGTACAAGCTGGGCGTGGTCAAGGGCCATATCCAGGACGACCCGCACAACCGCACGCGCTTTGCCGTCGTGGGCACCTTGCAGACGGCGCCGTCGGGCAAGGACCAGACCTCGCTGGTGCTGGCCGTGCCGAACAAGGCAGGCGCCGTGTACCAGTTGCTGGCGCCCCTGGCGAAGCACGGCGTGTCGATGACGCGCTTCGAGTCGCGCCCGGCGCGCATGGGCAGCTGGGAGTATTATTTCTATGTCGACGTGGAAGGCCACGTGCACGACGCTGCCGTCGCCCAGGCGCTGGCCGAGCTGCAGAGCAATGCGGCGTTTTTCAAGGTGCTGGGGTCGTATCCGGTCAGTTTGTGACGCCGACGGTGGTGTCGGATTACGGCCTGCGGCCTAATCCGACCTACAATAAGCCGTAGGTTGGGTTAGCGCAGCGTAACCCAACAACAGCCACCAGCCTAATCATTCACCAACTTTTAAAGAACACCATGTCTAAAAATATCGGTCCAGAATACGTCCGCGCCATCGCCCCTTACCAGAGCGGCAAACCGATCGCCGAAGTCGCGCGCGAATTCGGCCTCGACGAGGCAGCCATCGTCAAGCTGGCATCGAATGAAAACCCGTACGGCATGCCGGAATCGGCCAAGCAGGCGATGATCGCCGCCATCGATGACCTGGGCCGCTACCCGGACGCCAACGGCTTCGACTTGAAAGCCGTGCTGTCGCAGCGCTATGACGTGCCGGCCGACTGGATCACCCTGGGCAATGGCAGCAACGACATCCTGGAAATCGCCGCGCACGCGTTTGTCGAGCATGGCCAGTCCGTGGTGTACTCGCAGTACTCGTTTGCCGTGTACGCGCTGGCCACGCAAGGCCTGGGCGCGCGCCATATCGTCGTGCCGGCGCAAGCCTACGGCCATGACCTCGACGCGATGGCGGCAGCGATTGCCGACGACACGCGCCTGGTCTTCATCGCCAACCCGAACAACCCGACCGGCACGTTCCTTTCGGCCGCGCAACTCGAAGCGTTCCTGCAAAAAGTGCCACAGCACGTGGTGGTGGTGCTGGATGAAGCCTACAACGAATTCCTCTCGGCAGACGAGCAGTACGAGTCGACGGCGTGGGTGCGCCAGTATCCGAACCTGGTGGTCTCGCGCACCCTGTCGAAGGCCTACGGCCTGGCCGGCCTGCGCATCGGTTTCGCCATCGCCCAGCCGGTGCTGACGGACCTGATGAACCGCATCCGCCAGCCGTTCAATGTCAACTCGCTGGCGCAGGCGGCCGCGATTGCCGCCCTGAACGACAAGGCCTTCCTCGAGCAAAGCGCGCGCAACAACGCGGCCGGCTACCAGCAGTTCATCGAAGCGTTCACGCAACTGGGCCTGGAATTCGTGCCGTCGCACGGCAATTTCGTGCTGGTGAAGGTGGGTGACGATGATGGCGCCGGCGCGAGAGTCAATCTGGCGCTGCTCCAGCAGGGCGTGATCGTGCGCCCCGTCGGCAGCTACGGCTTGCCGCAATGGCTGCGCATTTCCATCGGCCTGCCGCAGGAAAACGCCATCTTCATCGCCGCGCTGACGAAAGCGCTGGCCTGACGATATGACGACGCCTGCACTGAACAAGGTAGTCATCTTTGGCGTGGGCCTGATCGGCGGCTCGTTCGCGCGCGCCCTGAAGCACGCGGGCGCGGTTCAAACCGTGGTCGGCATGGGCCGCTCGCCGGCCTCGCTGGCGCGCGCGCTCGAATTGGGCATCATCGATGAAATCGGCGGCGACATGGCTGATGCCTTGCTTGGCGCCGACCTGGTGCTGGTCGCCGCGCCCGTGGCGCAGACGGGCGCTATTTTGGCGTCCATCGCGCCGCATCTGCAGCCCGGCACCATCGTCACCGATGCGGGCAGCACGAAAAGCGACGTGGTGGCGGCCGCGCGCATGGCGCTCGGTGGCAAGGTGGCGCAATTCGTGCCCGGCCACCCGATCGCGGGACGCGAGACGAACGGGCCTGACGCGGCCATCATCGATCTGTATCAAGGCAAGAAAGTGGTGCTCACGCCGCTGGCGGAAAATAGCGCCGCCGACGTGGAGCGGGTGGCGGCCGCGTGGCGCGCCTGCGGCGCCATCCTGCATACCTTGACACCCGAAGAACATGACAAGGTATTTGCCGCCGTCAGCCATCTGCCGCATCTGCTGGCCTTTGCGCTGGTCGACGACATCGCCAACAAACCGCACGCGGGCCTGCTGTTCCAATACGCGGCCAGCGGCTTTCGCGACTTTACGCGCATCGCCGGCTCATCGCCGGAAATGTGGCGCGACATCAGCCTGGCCAACCAGCCAGCGCTGCTGCATGAACTGGACGCCTACCTGGCGCAGTTGACGACCTTGCGCGCCCACCTGGCCGCGAACGACGGCGCCGCCATCGAAGGCGTGTATGCGAACGCCCAGCACGCGCGGCAACAATGGATCGAGGCGATTGAAACGGCGGAAATACCTGCCGCGCCCACACGATAAATACTCAAGGATTCCAGCATGACCCAGACCAAGCACTACCCTCACCATATCGATTTGCAGCCGGTGATGCATGCCGAAGGCACGGTGCGTTTGCCCGGCTCGAAAAGCATTTCCAATCGCGTGCTGCTGCTCGCCGCGCTGGCCAGGGGCACGACGAAAATCATCGACTTGCTCGCCTCCGACGACACCTTCGTCATGCTCACGGCATTGACGTCGCTGGGCGTGAAATGGACGCAGGATGAGTTGACGGGCGACCCTGCCTCTGCCCACCAGGTGCACCACGTGGAAGGCTGCGGCGGCGTGTTCCCGCATCACGCGGCCGACCTGTTCATGGGCAACGCCGGCACGGCGATTCGCCCGCTGACGGCGGCGCTGGCCGTGATCGGCGGCGACTACACCTTGCACGGCGTGTCGCGCATGCACGAGCGCCCGATCGGCGACCTGGTCGACGCGCTGAACGCCGTCGGCACGCAGATCGAGTACACGGGGGAGCAGGGCTTCCCGCCGCTGCGCATCCGCCGTGGCCACATTCACGCGCAGCGCATCGCCGTGCGCGGCAACGTGTCGAGCCAGTTCTTGACGGCCCTCCTGATGGTGGCGCCGCTGATGGCGCGCGACCATGCGGTGACGATCGACGTGACGGGCGAGCTGATTTCCAAGCCGTACATTGAAATTACCCTGAACCTGATGCGCCGCTTCGGCGTGACGGTCGAGCATGACGGCTGGCAGTCGTTCACCGTGCAGCCGGGCCAGCACTATCAAAGCCCGGGCACGATCCACGTGGAAGGCGACGCGTCGTCGGCCTCGTATTTCCTGGCGGCCGGCGCCATCGGCGGCGGTCCCGTGCGCGTGGAAGGCGTGGGGCGCGACAGCATCCAGGGCGACGTGCGTTTCGTCGAAGCCTTGCAGCAGATGGGCGCGACCATCACCATGGGCGAGAACTGGATCGAGGCCCGTTCGAACGGCGTCTTGAAAGCCGTCGACATGGATTTCAATCATATTCCCGACGCGGCCATGACGATCGCCGTGGCCGCCCTGTACGCGGACGGCACCAGCACTTTGCGCAATATCGCCAGCTGGCGGGTGAAGGAAACGGACCGCCTGGCCGCCATGGCGACGGAATTGCGCAAGCTGGGCGCGGAAGTGGAAGAGGGCGCGGACTACCTGCGCGTGACGCCGCCAGCCGCAATCGCCGCAGCGACCATCGACACGTATGACGACCACCGCATGGCCATGTGCTTCTCGCTCGCCTCGCTCGATGGCGCCGCGCGCCGCGGCAACGCCATGCGCATCAACGACCCGAAATGCGTGGCCAAGACCTTCCCCGAGTATTTCGCCGCGTTTGCGGGGATTGCCAAGGATAGTCTTATTTAACCGAAACCCGGGGTCAGACCCTCTCCACCAGTAACGCCAGTTCAGGCGTTGACGCAAGTGGGGGTCTGACCCCAGCCCTTTTGGGTTTAGTTTTTTTAAAGTGACAAAATAATGCTGACCTCCAACATCCCAGTCATCGCCATCGACGGCCCTACCGCTTCCGGCAAGGGCACGGTGGCGCACCGCGTGGCCGACAAGCTGGGCTTTCATTACCTGGACTCGGGCGCGCTGTACCGCCTGACGGCCTTGAGCGCGCTGCGCCGCGGCACCGACTTGCGCGACGAGCACGCGCTGGCCAAGCTGGCCGAGCACCTGCCCTGCCATTTTGCGGGCGGCGAGATCTTGCTGGCGCAGGAAAACGTCACCGAGCAGATCCGTGCCGAAGAAGTGGGCAATACGGCGTCGAAAATTGCTGTATTACCAACGGTGCGCCATGCGCTCGTGGGCTTGCAGCTGGGTTTTCGCAAGACGCCGGGCCTGGTGGCCGACGGGCGCGACATGGGCACGGTGATCTTCCCGCACGCCCAATTGAAGGTGTTCCTGACAGCCAGCGTCGAGGCGCGCGCGCAACGGCGCTACAAGCAATTGATAGACAAGGGTTTTTCTGCTAAGATGGAAGACCTTCTGATGGATTTGCAGGCGCGGGACGAACGTGATACTCACCGTGCGATTGCGCCGCTGGTCCCTGCGGAAGGGGCGCATGTCCTCGATACGTCGGAAATGACGGCAGATGTTGCCGTTGAAACCGTGTTGAAATGGTATGCAGCTGCAGCAAAATAGCGTGTTGTTGTGCTATGTGGTGCCCGTTGACGGCTCCTGGCCTGTCCGGGTGTGTCAAAAACCTAACCCAGTTTAAGTCGCGTCGTGCGATCTCTGCTGGATAACCTGTGTGAACCCTATGTCTACTGTTACAACTAACGAATCTACCGGTATGGAAAGTTTTGCTGCGCTCTTCGAGGAATCGTTGTCGCGTCAAGATATGCGCTCCGGCGAAGTTATTTCCGCTGAAGTCGTGCGCCTCGACCACAATTTCGTGATCGTGAACGCTGGCCTCAAATCCGAAGCATTCATCCCTGTCGAAGAATTCAAGAACGACCACGGCGAACTGGAAGTCAAAGTTGGTGACTTCGTTTCCGTGGCGATCGAATCGCTGGAAAACGGTTTCGGCGATACCATCCTGTCGCGCGACAAAGCCAAGCGTCTGGCTTCGTGGCTGGCTCTGGAAAAAGCGATGGAATCGGGCGAAATCGTCGTCGGTACCGTCAATGGTAAAGTCAAAGGCGGTCTGACCGTGTTGACCAACGGCATCCGCGCATTCCTGCCGGGCTCGCTGGTTGATACCCGTCCTGTCAAAGACACGACCCCATTCGAAGGCAAAACCCTCGAATTCAAAGTGATCAAGCTGGATCGCAAGCGTAACAACGTGGTTCTGTCCCGCCGCGCCGTCATCGAAGCTTCGATGGGCGAAGAGCGTCAGAAACTGATGGAAACGCTGAAAGAAGGCACGGTCGTGACCGGCGTCGTCAAAAATATCACCGACTACGGCGCGTTCGTGGATCTGGGCGGTATCGATGGCTTGCTGCACATCACCGACCTGGCATGGCGCCGTGTACGTCACCCGTCGGAAGTACTGACGGTTGGCCAGGAAATCACCGCCAAAGTCCTGAAATACGATCAAGAGAAAAACCGTGTTTCGCTGGGCGTGAAACAACTGGGCGACGATCCTTGGACCGGTCTGTCCCGTCGTTACCCACAAAGCACCCGTCTGTTCGGTAAAGTAACGAACCTGACCGACTACGGCGCGTTCGTTGAAGTGGAACAGGGTATCGAAGGTCTGGTACACGTTTCCGAAATGGACTGGACGAACAAAAACGTTGCTCCTAACAAAGTTGTCCAACTGGGCGACGAAGTAGAAGTGATGGTTCTGGAAATCGACGAAGAGCGTCGTCGTATCTCGCTGGGTATGAAACAGTGCAAAGCCAACCCTTGGGATGACTTTGGCGTTACCCACAAGAAGGGCGATAAAGTCCGCGGCGCGATCAAATCGATCACCGACTTCGGCGTGTTCATCGGCCTGGCCGGCAACATCGACGGTCTGGTGCACCTGTCCGACCTGTCCTGGACCGAAACCGGCGAAGAAGCCGTGCGTCGTTTCAAGAAAGGTGACGAACTGGAAGCCATCGTTCTGGCCATCGACGTTGAGCGCGAGCGCGTTTCCCTGGGCGTCAAGCAACTGGAAGGTGACCCATTCAACAACTTCGCAGCCATGAACGACAAAGGCTCGCTGGTAACCGGTACCGTTAAATCGGTTGAGCCTAAAGGCGCCGTGATCCAACTGTCCGAAGAAGTCGAAGGCTACCTGCGCGCTTCCGAAATCTCGCGTGACCGCGTTGAAGATGCTGGTACGCACCTGAAAGTCGGCGATACCGTCGAAGCCATGGTGTTGAACATCGACCGCAAAGCCCGTGGTATCCAACTGTCGATCAAAGCGAAAGACAACGTGGAAACCCAGGAAGCCATGCAGAAGATGGCAGCTACCGACAACAACGCAGCTTCGGGCACCACCAGCCTGGGCGCCTTGTTGAAAGCTAAGTTCGATAACAAGAACTAAGACTGCGGATACGGCAGATGACAAAGTCCGAGCTGATCAACCGCCTCGCTGAGCGTTATTCTCAGCTGGTGGCGAAAGATGCGGAGTATGCCGTCAAGACCATTCTCGATGCGATGACCAACGCCCTGGCGACTGGTCAGCGTATCGAGATCCGCGGTTTTGGCAGTTTTGCCCTGAACAGCAGGCCCCCGCGCATCGGCCGCAACCCGAAATCCGGCGACAAGGTGATGGTTCCCGAAAAACGGGTCCCCCACTTCAAGCCGGGCAAACAGTTGCGCGAGCGCGTGGACGCGATGGTCGGGCAACCGATTATCGAGGATTAATCGTCTGCTGGAAGGCGGAAAATAAAGAGCGGCGTCCTTGGATGCCGCTTTTTTTTGTTAATATGTCCCAAGTTTATGCCGTGTGGCATGAACACCCTTTGTATCGCCGTTTTTCTTAGTCTGGACCTATCGATGAAAATCATCTCCACCATCGTTGGCTGTGTTCTTTTCGTCCTGTTCTTCAGTTTTGCGCTGAAGAATGCGCAGGTTGTCGACCTGCATGTTTTCCTCAATTATGAAATTCGCGGCCCCCTGGTCCTGATGCTGCTGGGCTTTTTTGTCGCCGGCGCCAGCCTGGGCGTATTGGCCCTGACGCCGACCGTGTTCCGTCACCGCCGCGAAGCGAGCAAGCAAAAAACCACCATTGCCGCGCTGCAAACCGTTGGCGTGGCCAGCAATGTCCAGCCGCAACCGGACAGCGTGAGCGCGCAGTAAGCGGCGCCGTCGCTCCTATCTCTCTTACTCGAATAAAAACAATCGCATGGATTTTGAACTCTGGTGGCTCTTGGGTATCCCGGTGTTTTTCGCGCTGGGCTGGATTGCCGCGCGTGTGGACATTCATCAACTGGTGTCCGAATCGCGCAGCCTGCCGCGCAATTACTTCAAGGGCTTGAACTTCCTGCTCAATGAGCAGCATGACAAGGCCATCGATGCCTTCATCGAAGTCGTCAAGCTGGACCCGGAATCGGCCGATATGCACTTTGCGCTGGGCAATCTGTTTCGCCGCCGCGGCGAAACGGAGCGCGCCATTCGCGTGCACCAGAATTTGCTGGCGCGCCCGGACCTGCCGCTGGAACAGCAGGGCCATGCCGCCTACGAACTGGGCATGGATTACCTGAAGGCAGGCTTGCTGGACCGGGCCGAGGAAACCTTCAACAGCCTGATCGACACGCAATACGCGGCCCAGGCGCGCCGCGCGCTGCTGGAAATTTATCAGCGCGAAAAGGAATGGCCACGCGCCATCGAAGCGGCCGTCGGCTTGCAGGAGTCGGGCGCCGGGGCGCGGCAGAAGGAAATCGCCCAGTTCTATTGCGAACTGGCGCATGACGCGCTGGTGCACATGAAGCCGGATGAAGCCATGCCGCTGCTGGAAAAAGCCCTGCAGACGGATCGCAAGAGCGTGCGCGCCACCATCCTGACGGGCGACGTGCTGCTGGCGCGCGGCGACGTGGAAGGCGCGTTGACCACCTGGCGCCGCGTGGAGCAGCAAAGCGTGCCGCACGTGGCCCTGGTAGCGCAGCGCCTGATGGATGGCTACACCAAGGTGGGCCGCGCGCAGGAAGGCGTCAACCTGCTGCGCTCCTACCTGGAAGATGCGTCTTCGATCGACCTGATCGAGGTGGTCTTCAAGGCCGTCATCGAACTCGACGGCGTGGAAGCGGCGAAGCAGTTGGTCAGCGCCGAGCTGCGCCGTACGCCGACCCTGCTGGGCCTGGATAAACTGCTGGAAGCGCGCATGATGGATGCGCCGGCCGCCATCTGGTCCGAGCTGTCGATGGTGAAAAACCTCGTGCACGGCTACACGCAGAAGCTTGCCCGCTACCAATGCAGCCATTGCGGCTTCAAGGCACGCCAGTTTTACTGGCATTGCCCTGGCTGCAACAAGTGGGAGACGTATCCACCGCGCCGCACGGAAGAACTCAACGTCATGAACTAACCCGACACGCCACCTTGCCCCAGTGCAACGTGGCGTGTCCTTGTTTGCAGCATCCATATTTAGAAACACGGCACAACCATGAAAATTACCATTATCGGCACGGGCTATGTGGGCCTGGTGACCGGCGCCTGCCTGGCGGAGCTGGGCAACGACGTCTTTTGCCTCGACCTGGACGCACAGAAGGTCGCCTTGCTCAATAGCGGCGGCATCCCCATCCATGAACCGGGGCTGGAAGAAGTCGTGGCGCGCAACCGCGCCGCCGGCCGCATGACCTTTTCCACCGACGTCGAGGCAGCCGCCGCGCACGGCGTGATGCAATTCATCGCCGTCGGCACGCCGCCCGATGAAGACGGCTCGGCCGACCTGCAATACGTGCTGGCGGCCGCGCGCGGCATCGGCAAGTACATGACGGACTTCAAGGTCATCGTCGACAAGTCGACCGTGCCCGTCGGCACGGCCGAAAAAGTGCGCGCCGCCATCCAGGGCGAACTGGACGCGCGCGGCGTGGCCGCCACGTTCTCGGTGGCGTCGAACCCGGAATTCCTCAAGGAAGGCGCGGCTGTCGAAGATTTCATGCGTCCGGACCGCATCGTCATCGGCTGCGACAGCACGGCGGACGGCGAGCGCGCGCGCGAATTGCTGAAAAGCCTGTATGCGCCATTCAACCGCAACCGCGAACGCACCTACTGGATGGACGTGCGCTCGGCCGAATTCACGAAGTATGCGGCGAACGCCATGCTGGCAACGCGTATTTCCTTCATGAATGAACTGGCGAACCTGGCCGACAAGGTGGGCGTCGATATCGAGGCCGTGCGCCACGGCATCGGTTCCGACCCGCGCATCGGCCACAGCTTCCTGTACGCAGGCTGCGGCTATGGTGGTTCCTGCTTCCCGAAAGACGTGCAGGCGCTCGAGCGCACGGCGCGCGGCTACGGGCAGGAGTTGCTGATCCTGCGTGCCGTCGAAGCCGTCAACGACCAGCAGAAGCAGGTGCTGGGGCGCAAAGTGGTCACTCGCTTCGGCGCAGATCTGACGGGCCGGCATTTCGCTGTCTGGGGACTGGCCTTCAAGCCGAACACGGACGACATGCGCGAAGCGTCAGCCCGCGTGCTGCTGGCGGACTTGCTGGCGCGCGGCGCCACGGTGGCCGTGTATGACCCGGTGGCCATGCCCGAGGCACGCCGCGTGCTGCAACTGGACTTGACGCCGGAGCAGTTGGCAAGGGTGCGCTTTGCCGACAGTCCGAAGGATGCGCTGCAGGACGCCGATGCGCTGGTCATCGTGACCGAATGGAAAGCCTTCCGCAGTCCCGATTTCGAACAGGTCAAGGCGCGCCTGAAGCAGGCCGTGATCTTTGACGGACGCAACCTGTTCGAGCCGGCCGTCATGGCCGAGAATGGCATCGAATACCACGGGATCGGTCGCTCGATCCTGACGCGCGCATGAGCGCCCAAGAGGTGGTCGCCTTGACGGCGCCGGCCGCGTTGGCCCAGGTGCGCATGCTGGTGGTGGGCGATGTGATGCTGGACCGCTACTGGTTCGGCGATGTCAGCCGTATTTCGCCGGAAGCGCCGGTGCCCATCGTGCGCATCGAGAGGCGCGAAGAGCGCCTGGGTGGCGCGGCCAACGTGGCGCGCAATGCGGCCGCGCTGGGAGCGAAGACGAGCTTGCTGGGCGTGGTCGGCGACGACGAGGCCGGCAGCCAGGTCGAACGCCTGCTCGAGGGGGGGGGCATCCACAGCTATCTGCAGCGCGATGTGGCCATTTCCACCATCATCAAGCTGCGCGTGATCGGCCGCCAGCAGCAGATGCTGCGCATCGATTTCGAGGATGCGCCCAGCGATACGGTGCTGCGCGACAAGCTCAAGCAATTCAATGCGCTACTGCCGCACTACGACGTGGTGGTCCTGTCTGACTACGCCAAGGGCAGCCTGGTGAACGTGGCCGAGATGATCAAGGCGGCCAGAAAGGCCGGCAAGATCGTCATGGTCGACCCGAAAGGGGATGATTTCAGCCGCTATGCAGGAGCGTCAGTGCTCACTCCGAACAAGTCCGAACTGCGCCGCGTGATCGGCAGCTGGAGCACGGAAGAGCAATTGACGGAACGCGCGCAGCAGATGCGTGCGCAGCTGGGCCTGGACGCCTTGCTGTTGACCCGCTCGGAAGAGGGCATGAGCCTGTACACGGCCGACGAGGTGCTGCATATGCCTACCGATGCGCGCGAAGTATTCGACGTCTCGGGCGCGGGCGATACGGTGATCGCCACCATGGCGGCCATGCTGGGCGCCGGCATGAGCCTGGGCGACGCCGTGCGTACGGCCAACCGGGCCGGCGGCATCGTCGTCGGCAAGCTCGGGACGGCCACCGTCACCCGCGAAGAGCTGTTCCCGCAGTAATCGCCGCCGTATTCCGCATCTCGCCTGCGCCGCATCGTTTGATCTGGCGCAGGTTTTCCCGTCCTTTCGCTGTCCCGTCTTGTCAACCGTATCACGCCACAGCCGTTAAAGCCGTTAAGGCGCTGCTCCTCCCTTGCGTTCGAGTCATCTTGAAACCACACCACGGAGAGATACCCATGTTCAAAAAAATACTGCTGGCCATCGTCACCCTGATCGCGACGATGGGTTTTGCCTTTGCCCAGGTCGATGTCAACAAGGCGGACCAGGCGGCACTCGACGGCGTCAAGGGCATCGGCCCCGTCACATCGAAAGCCATCCTTGATGAACGCGCCAAGGGTGGCGCCTTCAAGGATTGGGCCGATTTCGAAAGCCGCGTAAAAGGCATCGGACCGAAAAGTTCCGTGAAACTGTCGGAAGCGGGCTTGCAGGTGAATGGTCAGGCCAAGTCTGGCGCGCCAGCGGCTCCGGTGGCGAAAGCTGCCCCGGCAAAAAAGGAAACTGCTGTGAAGGAAGTTGCAGCGAAAGAAGCCGCACCGAAGCCAGCTGCTGCGACCGACACCGCTGCGGCGCCAGCCAAGACGGCCGCTGAAACGAAAAAAGAAGCTGCTGCTGCCAAGAAAGAAGCGAAGGCTGCCGCCGCTGCCGCGAAGAAAGAAGCGAAGCTGGCTGCAGCCGATGCGAAGAAGGCTGAAGCCGAGAAAAAGTAAGCGTGTTGCTGTAAAGCGTGTTGCGTGGTGGTGCCGCGCAGCACGAGAAGAAAACCCTGCGTGGTACCGGCCGCGCGGGGTTTTTTTTATGCGCCGCCACTTTGCCCTGCCGATGCGCCTACAGCTGCGACTCGATCGGCAGCCAGCGCATCACGGATACCAGCATGCGGCGCCAGAAGCCTGACTCCGGATCGTGCGTCCATACCTTGGAGGGCTGTTCGGTGGCGTCGGACCAGCGCAGGGCGCCGTTGTCGAGGAATAAGCGGTAGCTGGTGTCGCCCGACGTCGAGTGCAGGAACAGCGCGCGCATGTCGGCCCCCAGCGCGGCATCGTGGAACAGCACGCCCATCTCCGTGTTCAGCTGGGCCGAGCGGGGATCGAGATTGAAGGAGCCGACGAAGCCCCGCTGGCCATCGACCACCACGGCCTTGGTATGCAGGCTGGCGCGGCTCGAACCCATCAGGCTGATGCGCTTGCGGTGCTGTGTCTTCAATTCATACAGGTCGACGCCGCCGCCCAGCAGCACTTCGCGGTAGCGCGCATAGCCCGCATGCACGAGGGCCACGTCAGTGGCGGCCAGCGAGTTGGTCAGTACACTGACCTTGACGCCGGCGGCAACCTTGTCGGCCAGACTCTGCGTCAGCGCCGCGCCGGGCACGAAGTAGGGCGAAGTCAGCAGCGCTTCCTCGCGCGCCTCGGTCAGTAGCGGCAGCAAGCTGTGCATGAGCCAGTGCTCGCTGCGCTGCAAACTGGCCACGGGCGCGGCTTTTTCCGGCGGGTCCGACAGCACTTGTACCTGCGCGCTCCAGTGCAGCCGCAGCCGGCCATCGAGGTGGGCCTGCAGCTGGCCCGCATCGGTCAGCTGCCGCAGGTAGGGCGAGGCGCCCAGTTCACCCGTGAGCGCGTCGAGGCGGGCGCGCACAGCCTGCAGTTCCGGCGTGCCGGCGTTCTTGCCAGCGTGCAGGGCGCCGATGGGGATGACGGCGCGGCTGTTCCAGAAGCGGTCGAAAATGTCGCTCGTCTGCTGTACGGCGGGACCCACCAGCAGCAAGTCGGCATCCTGGAAATTGACTTGCTCGGCTGCATCAAAGTATTCATCGCCGATATTGCGCCCGCCGACCAGGGCCACCCTGCCGTCGACGATCCAGGCCTTGTTGTGCATGCGCCGGTTCAGGCTGACGGCGCGCAAGGCCATTTCCACGGCGCGCAACCAGATGCCGTCGCGGTTGCGGCCCGGATTGAAGATGCGCACGTCGATCAGCGGATGGCTGTCGAGCGCGAGGATCGCGGCGTCCTGGCCGCGCGCATTGATATCGTCAAGCAACACGCGCACGCGCACGCCGCGGTCGGCCGCGCGCAGCAGTTCGCGCACCAGCAGGCGGCCCGTGACGTCGTTATGCCAGATGTAGTATTGCAGGTCGATGCTGCGGCCCGCTTCGCGTGCGCTCAGGGCGCGCAGGGCGAACGCTTCCAGGTTGTCATCGATCAGGGCCGTGCCGCTCTGCTCCGGGCGTTGCGCCAGCTGCGGCGCCAGCACGCGGTCGAGCAGGGTAGCGTCGGCTGCCACCGGCAAGGCCGTTCCCGGCGCCCCCAGCGACCGTTCGGCGAAGCGCCCGTAGCTGTACAGCGCAGCGATGCTGAGCCCGGCAAACAGGGTGGCCAGTAGCAGCAATTTGACGAGCATGTGGCGCACTGTCAGCGGACCGCGGGCAGGCTGCAGCGCGAGAAAAGCCTGGTGGTGTGGAGCATGCGGACTCTTTCAGCGGGATGGCAACAGCCGATTGTAGCAGTTTCCACAATGCACGATTTTCAGGCGGAGCCAGCCGGCAGGCGCGCCAGAAAACCGTGAATTTGCGACACGACCGCCGCGCCTTCACCGACGGCGGCCGCCACGCGCTTGGTCGAGCCGGCGCGCACGTCGCCGATGGCGAAGACGCCGGGCACGCTCGTTTCCAGCGCGGCGCGCTCGGGCAAGTCCGCTGGAGACACGGTATGGCCGTGGCCATGGGCGCGGCATTCGGCGCGCGTGACGTCGAAGCCCGTGCGAATGAAACCCTGTTCGTCGACGGCCACGGCACAGTCGTGCAGCCAGTCCGTGTTCGGATCGGCGCCGACGAAGAGAAACACGCGGCGCACGGCGCAATCGCATTCTTCACCCGTCTGCTTGTTGTGCCAGCGGGCGCCCGTCAAGCCATCGTCGTCGCCTTCGAGGGCGATGATTTCCGTGTGCGTGTGCAAGGTGATGTTGGGCGTGGCGGCGATGCGCTCGATCAGGTAGCTCGACATGCTGGCCGCCAGCCCTGCGCCGCGGATCACCATGTGGACGTTGGCCGCGTGGCCGGAGAGAAACACGGCCGCCTGGCCGGCCGAATTGCCACCGCCCACTAAAATGATCTCTTCCTGCTTGCACAGCTTGGCTTCGATGGGCGAGGCCCAGTAATACACGCCCCGTCCTTCATACGTTTTCAGGTTCGCCAGCGAGGGGCGGCGATAGCGCGCGCCGCACGACAGCACCACCGTGCGGGCGCGCACCTGGGTACCGTCGCACAGCTTGACGCGCAGGGGCCAGCTGTCGCACAGCAAGTTGGCGGCGCTGGCCGGGGTGGCGATTTCGACGCCGAACTTTTGCGCCTGCACATAGGCGCGTCCCGCCAGGGCGCGGCCGGAAATGCCGGTGGGAAAGCCCAGGTAATTTTCGATGCGCGCGCTGGCGCCCGCCTGGCCGCCATACGCGCGCTGTTCCAGCACCAGGACCGATAGCCCTTCGGATGCCGCATACACGGCCGTGGCCAGGCCGGCGGGGCCGGCGCCCACCACCAGCACGTCGAAGATCTTGTCGCCTGACAAATCAGGCAACATGCCCAGACAGCGTCCCAGTTCCGCATTGCCGGGATTTTTCATGACCTTGCCATCGGGACAGACGACCAAGGGCCATTCCTGCGGCGTGGGCTGGTAGCGTTCGGCCAGCGCGGCGGCAGCCGCATCGTTGGCCGGGTCCAGCACCGTGTGCGGGTGGCCATTGCTCGATAGAAAACTTTGCAGGTGGAACAGATTGCCATTGCCACGCGGCCCCACCAGCACGGGGCCGCCTGAATTGACTTCGATCAGGGCCACGCGGCGCAGGATCAGGGCGCGCACGATGCGCTCGCCCATTTCCGCTTCCGCCACGATCAGCGCGCGCAGCGATTCCGAGCTGATGACGAGCACCTCCACGTCGCCCACGGCATGGCCATTGACGAGGGCGGGGCGGCCCGACAGCTGCGCCACTTCGGCGATGAAGTGGCCGGGGCCGACTTCTCGCATCAGCGAGGTGCGGCCCAGTCCCTCATGGCGCGTGACGGCGACATGGCCCGCCAGGATGACCAGCATGCCGAAGCTGCTGTTGCCCGCCTCGAACAGGGTGGCGCCATCCGCGTAGCGGCAGACCTTGCCATAGCGTTGCAGGCGGCGCAGTTCGGCTTCGCTGAAGACGGGGGAAATCTGGTGCATGCGGCCCTGGATGTCGAGGCTGCTGGCCTGGACGGGATCGTCCTGCGTGGTTTCGGGGATGAATTCGGGTGCGCTGCTGCTCATGACTGATCCATTGATTGAATAAGCAAATTACTAAAATAACTAACCGTCACGAGTCTAGCGCATGCGCGCGCGGCCCGCTGGCGCACCGCGCGCGGCCGCCCTGGCATGGCGCAACGCCAGGCGCCATGCGGCCTGGCGCGTGGGCGGGCGCAGCGGGGGCAGCCTGGCGGGGCGGCGGTTTTTAGCCATACGCCGTCCAGCATCTCATATTAGAATGGGTCTTTGTTGAAATTACTTAAACAGACACGATGGCTTACAAGACACTTGAAGATACGATAGGCAACACCCCGCTGGTGCAACTGACGCGCTTGCCGGGCGCCGATGCGATTGCGCGCAACAACGTCATCCTCGGCAAGCTGGAAGGCAACAACCCGGCCGGCTCCGTGAAGGACCGCGCCGCCATGTCCATGCTCAAGCGCGCTGAAGAGCGCGGCGTCATCAAGCCGGGTGATACCCTGATCGAGGCCACCAGCGGCAATACGGGCATCGCGCTGGCCATGGCCGCCGCCTTGCGCGGCTACAAGATGCTGCTCTTGATGCCAGACAATCTCAGCGTGGAGCGCCGCCAGAGCATGGCCGCCTACGGCGCCGACATCCTGCTCACGCCGAAGACGGGCGGCATGGAATATGCGCGCGACCTGGCCGAGCAGATGCAGAAGGATGGCCGTGGCATCATCCTCGACCAGTTCGCCAACGAAGACAATTCGCGCGCCCACTACGAAAGCACGGGGCCGGAAATCTGGCGCGATACGCATGGCCAGGTCACGCATTTCGTCAGCGCCATGGGCACGACGGGCACCATCATGGGCGTGTCGCGCTATTTGAAGGAACAGAATCCCGCCATCCAGATTATCGGCGCCCAGCCCGAGGAAGGATCGCAGATTCCCGGCATCCGCAAATGGCCGGAAGCGTACTTGCCGAAAATTTACGACAAGTCGCGCGTGGACCAGGTGGAATACGTGAGCCAGGGCGTGGCCGAGCGCATGGCGCGCAGTCTGGCGGCGGAAGAAGGCTTGTTCTGCGGCATCTCGGCAGCCGGCGCCTGCGAAATCGCGCTGCGCATCTCGCAAACGGTGGAAAATGCGACGATCGTATTTGTCGTCTGCGACCGCGGCGACCGCTATCTGTCCACCGGTGTGTTTCCTGCTTGATAGTTGATACGGGAAAATAAAATCGGCCAGAACGGCCTGAGAACTGCTGGAAATACCCCCTCCCCATGGCGGGGAGGGAAAACCTGCGAAACTGGCAGGATCAGCCTTGTGGCGTTTCGCCTTCTTTTGGCTTGAATTGCTTGTCGCTGATGCGGAATTTGTTACGACGGTCACCCATCAGGTAACGCAGGTCACGGATGCTCAGGTCGCTCACTTCGTGCATGCGGATCAGCAGCGATGCGCCGACAGGCAGGCGGTGGTGGCGGATTTTGCTGATGACCGGTGGCGCCACTTCCAGCGCGCGGGACAAGGCTGCGTCGTTTTTCAGGCGCAGGTTTTCGATCAGGGTATCGAGCAATCTGTTTGGGTTGTACTGGAGCAGATCGTCGGAGTCCGAATCGCTGTTCATATCAATGCCGACTTGGTTTGTCATGATGTTAATGTTCCTTCTGTAGTTGCACTGCAAAGTAAAAAACACTCGGAGCTCGCTCTTGCTGCGTTCATGTTCATTCTTTACTAAAAGGAACAAATTCACACACGGTACGATCCGGGATACAGTTTTTCATGATATATACACAATTGTACAGCAGGATTCCATTTCAGGCCGGAAAGCTCTGTAATCTTGCTTTGGATAAAAAAAGTGTTGTCATGCTGCAACAGCTATTTATTCTTTATTATGCTCTATGATAGAACAAAAATTGTACTTTGACAAAAGTTAAGTATAAAACCATTTCTGTATTCCGTGCCGCACAAAGGCTGGCGAGCGAGGCTGGCACATGTTATCGGCCCCACCATAGACCTGTTTGCTGGTCGCTTCAACATCGCTTACGCTTTCTTACAAGTAATATTATAACTTTACACTGACTTTCGGTTAGCGTGCGCGCACTTGGCTGATGGCTTTGCCCAAGTCGATGACTGACATGGCATAAAAATAACTTCTGTTGTACTGAGTTATAGCAAAGAAGTTATTGCTTGCCAAGTGATACTCAGTTGCTTCTGAACCATTTTGCAGATCAATCAGGCCGAACAACATGTTCTGGGGCGTGGCTGTGACGGTACTCACGCCGGCTTCCTGCAATTCCTCCAGCCGGTACTTGGCTTGCAAGCCCTGGCCGATGAACTTTTCCCAGGCGTGGCTGGACGAGACGGTGACGCGATACGTGCTGATGGCCGGGTCATCGCGCCGCCAGCCGTGTTCGACGAGGAAATGCGCCACGCTGCCGATGGCGTCGGCGGTGGAATTGCGCAAGTCGATGTGGCTATCGCCATCGAAGTCCACCGCGAATTTCATGATGCTGCTGGGCATGAACTGGGGCAGGCCGATGGCGCCCGCATACGAGCCGAGCAGGGTCAAGGGATCGATGCCATCCTTGCGCGCGTACAGCAGCGCGTTTTCCAGTTCGCCCTTGAAAAATTCCATGCGTGCGGCGCGCGTCGGGCTTTCCGGATAGGAAAACGCCAGGGTCGTCAGCGCGTCGAGCACGCGGAAACGGCCCGTGTTGCGTCCGTACACGGTTTCCACGCCGATGATGCCGACGATGATTTCGGCCGGCACGCCATAGTCGCGTTCGGCGCGCGCCAGCGCTTCCGCGTTCGCTTCCCAGAATTTCACGCCCGCATTGATACGCACCGGCTCGATGAAGCGGGCGCTGTAGGCTTGCCAGTTCTTCGGCTTGCCCGGCGGCGCCGGTTTCATCAGCTGCACGGTCGACTCGACATAGCGCACCTTGCCGATCAGGGTATCGAGTTCGGCGCGGTCAAAACCATGCTTGGCGGACATCTCGTCGAGGAAGGCACGCACTTCTTTCCAGTTGGCATAGTCGACAAACTCGCCTTCGAAGTCGAATTTCGCCGGTGCTTTTTTGGCCGTCGCCTTGGCGGGCGGGGCCTTGGCCGCGCGCACGGCACGGGCGCGGTCAGCGGCGGAAATGTTGCTGTTTTCGCCAGCGTGCGCGGTGGACAGGCACAGGGGAAGGGAGAGGAGCAGGCACAGGGCGGAGGTTTTGATCGGTAACAAGGAGCGTCTCATCGGCATTGGGTTAACAGGTGGCGCAAGCTGCGCCGCGCGCGGGATTGTTCGTTTGGGTTGGCATTACCATACTTCATCGTGGCATAGATTGCCAGAAACTGTGCGATGGCGGCGTGCGCCTCTTGTGTGGCCTTGCCTGCGGCCAGGCGCGCAGCATAACCGTGCGGCCCTTCATGCGGCGCACGGCTGTAGCCGCGTCGCGCTTGCTGGTGGCAAAACTGCAGGTACAGGGCGTCGAGCGGATCGCCTTGCCGCGCCTGCCGCCACCAGACCAGTGCACCAGCTGCGGCGGACAGCAGGGCCAGCGCGGCGCAAGCGAGTGCCAGGGTCGTCGCCGGCAGGTTTTTCAAGCGATCGAGCATGGCGCGCTGGCGTTGCGGCGTGGTGTCGAGCACCCAGCTGCTCCAGGCGTGCTCGGCCTGCTGCCATTGCTGGCGCCATGCGGCAAGTGCCCCTGTCGCGCCGCCATCGAGGCCGGCCAGCGCGCGCCAGGCCGTCAGCGGCGACGCGGCCGCTGGCAGGGCGGCATCGAGGTTGCGCTGCGTGCGAAGGGGCGCGACGGCGCTGGTGGGATCGACGCGCACCCAGCCCCGGCCCGCCAGCCACACTTCGCTCCAGGCATGGGCGTCGGACTGGCGCACAGTCAGGCTGGGGCTGCCGTCGGCACCGTCGCGTGTGCCGCCCTGGTAGCCCGTGACGACGCGCGCGGGAATGCCCATGGCGCGCATCAGCACGACGAAGCTGCCCGCGTAGTGCTCGCAAAAGCCCGCCTGCGTGGTAAACAGGAAGTCGTCGACGCTATGCTTGCCCAGCAGCGGTGGCTGCAGGGTGTAGCGGAAGGGCGCGTGGCGGAAGTGCGTGAGGACGGCGGCGATGGCGGCGGCGGGCGCCAGCGCCTGCGCGCCGCTGCCGCGCAGTGCGCGGGCCCAGGCGATGCTGCGCGGGTTGCTGCCAGCGGGCAAGGCCAGCCATGGCTGTTGTTGTGCTGGCGACAAGCTTGCCTGCAAGCGGTAGCGGGCTTGGGAACTGACGCGGTAATGCACGGTCGAAGTAATGGGCTGTATGGTCAGCACTTCCAGCGCAGACGACACGACATAAGGGTTACCAGGCAGGCGTTCAATACTGCGCGGCACGTCGAGCGCGAAGATGCGCCGCTGGCCGCTCGCTGGCAAGGTCACTTCGTAGTGGCTGGGTGGCCCTTCCAGCGCGATGTCGATGCGGCTGTCGCTGGCGGGTGCGCGCCGGCCAGCGCCCCTGCGCGTCCAGGTGGCGCCATCGTAGTCGCCCAGCACCACGCCGCGCCAGTACAGCTGGTCTTGCGGCGGGAGCGGCGTGGAAAAGCGGGCCGTGAAGACGGGCTCGTTGGATACGGCCAGCGAGGCGATGGCGCCCGGCTGCATGCTGTCGGACAAGCCTGTGCGCGCCTGCGCGCCCTCGTGCGGCGCGCCCCACAGGGGAGCGCCGGGGCGCGGCACGGCAAGAAACAGTACGGCCGCCAGGGGAAGGGCCAGCGCCAGCATGCGCCCCAGCAAATTTAACCGTTGCGCCAGGCGTGGCTGCAGCGTGCCGTACTGGGCCGACAGCAGGGCCGCCAGCAGCACGACGACGGTGGCCAGCATCCAGGCGGCGCTGAGGATGCTTTGCGTATGGAAAAAGTTTGCCAGTAGCAAAAAGAAACTGAGGAAGACGAGCACGAAGATGTCGCGCCGGCCATGCATTTCCAGCGACTTCAAGGCTAGCAGCAGGGCCAGCATGGCCACGCCGGGATCGCGTCCCAGCAGCGTGCCATAGCTGGCGTACACGCCGGCGATGCCCAGCAGGGCCAGCGGCGCCAGCACGGCGAGCGGCGGTTGGCGCCGGCCCCGCACGGTAATGACTGCGCGCCACAGCAGCGGTGCGGCTGTCGCTACCGACAGCCATGGGGGCAGGTGCAGCGCGTGGGGCGCGAGCACCATGGCGGCGGCCAGCAACAGCAGCACAATGTCGGCCTTCTCGCGCGGCATGCCGCTCAGCCAGGCCTTCATGGCATCGCCTGCGCTGGCGGCAAATTGTGCGGCAAATCGTGCGGCGAACCATGCAGGGCCAGTGCGCGCAGGCAGGCGTCGCGCTGGCCGGTACCCAGGGCCGGTGCCAGGGTCAGCACACCCAGGCGCAAGCCATATGGCGAGCCCGTGCTTTCCGCCTGCAGCACCCAGGCGGCCAGGCGCGACAGGCGCGCTTCCGGCGCCAGCGCGTGCAGGGTGGCGTAGTCGAGCATAAGCTTGCCATGCGTGCCATGCGCTGCGTCCTTTGGTGCGTCGGCGCCAGGCTGGAATTGCTTGCTGAATAAATGCTCGCCATCATGGCGGGCGATCTGGCGCCAGGCCAGGCGCTGCAAGGGATCGCCCGGCTGGTAGGCGCGCACGCCGGCCAGTTCCAGGGCGCCGCCGGGCAAGTCTGGTGAGTCTGGCCAGCCTGGCTGGCGTGCCTGCTGTATTGTGCCGGCCGGCCACGGCAGTGGAGGCGCATCTTGCTCGGGCTGTGGATATACGAGCACGCGCGCCTCGGGCTGCCAATGGCACCAAGCAACAAACAAGCCCAGCGGAAAACTGCCGGACAGGCGCACGGCTGGCGCATTCAGCCACCCCCGTTGTCGGGTTGGCATGCCGATGCTGACGGCCGTTTCGCCGTGGGCGGCGATATCGGCCAGGCCGGGTGCCGCTGGCGAACCGCTGACGGCCAAGTGGATCGCATGGCGCGGGCGGCGGCTGCGGTTGATCAGGCGCAAGGTGAACAAGGCGTGGCTGCCTGCAAACACGGGCTTGCCCGGCGCGGCGGCCAGCGCCAGGCCCGCCAGGTTGCGGCTGCTAAACAGCATGTCGGCGATGGCGCAGGCGGCCGCGAAATACGTGAGCGCATAGCCCAGGCCCAGGCCGTAATTGACGGCGGCGATCCATAGTGCCAGCAGCAGCGCGGCAAACGCCAGGCCCGCACGCGAGGGGCGGATGTGCACGCGCTGCGCGCCCAGCCAGGGGCGCGTCGGTAGCCATGGAATAGTGCGCCAGCGCATGCCGCTCAGACGGGGATGCTCAACAGCAGATGCTGCAGCAGCGCGCGGCTGTCCACGGAGCCTTGCGCCGCATGCAGGCGGTGGGCGCAGACAGGCAGCAGCACGGCTTGCACATCGTCGGGCGTCACGTGGTCGCGTCCGGCCAGGGCGGCCCAGGCGCGCGCCGCCTGCAACAGGGCCAGCGCGGCGCGCGGGCTGAGGCCGTCGGCAAACACGCCCGGCGCGCGGGTAGCGTGCACGAGGGCCAGCACGTAGTCGACCACGGCGGGTGAGGCGTGGATGGCGCGCAAGCCCGCTTGCGCCTGCAGCAATTCTTCCGCGTTCATCACGGCCGGCAAGGTTTGCAGCATGGCGCGGCGGTCGGCGCCCAGCAGCAGCGCCCGTTCGGCGGCCGCATCGGGGTAGCCCAAGGTGACGCACATGAGAAAACGGTCGAGTTGCGATTCGGGCAAGGGGAAAGTACCCAGCTGGTGTGCACAGTTTTGCGTGGCGATGACGAAAAACGGCTGCGGCAGCGCGTGCGTGACGCCATCGAGCGTTACTTGCCGCTCTTCCATCGCTTCCAGCAAGCCCGATTGCGTCTTTGGCGTGGCGCGGTTGATCTCGTCGGCCAGCAGCACCTGGGTAAACAGGGGGCCTGGATGAAAAATGAAACTGGCGCTGGCGCGGTCATACACGCTCATGCCGGCCACGTCGGCAGGCAGCAGGTCGCTGGTAAATTGCTGGCGCTTCCATTGCAGGCCCAGCGAGATGGCCAGCGCATGCGCCAGCGTGGTCTTGCCTACGCCGGGCACGTCTTCGATCAGCAGGTGGCCGCCCGCCAGCACGCAGGCGAGGGTCTGGCGGATCTGCAAGTGTTTGCCGACGAGAACTTCGCCGATTTGCTGTGCGGCCTGGTGTATTTTCGAAAACATGTTATTTCTATCACAATACAACGGATTATTTAATTTACAATCGCTTTGGCCAGGTCAAACGGCGGCGCCCGCCAGTTGCGCGCTCGTGGTAGATTAGAGTCACAGCAAAGGCGGCAAGGGCAGCACAGACCAGCCAGTGATTTTATGCGAGAACGCGCCAGGCAGGCAGGAATGCTCTGCAGTGATTCCGGCGCGCGTTCCCGGTATGGATAGAGAGCAGAGACAGAGGTAACCAGTACAGCGCATGAGCACAGCCATTTATACCCATCCCGATTGCCAGCGCCATGAAATGGGCGACTGGCATCCTGAATCGCCGGCCCGCTTGCAGGCCATCAACGATCAATTGATCCTCGCGCATATCAGCGACCTGGTCGAGCACCGCGACGGCGTGCGTGCGCAATTGTCCGACATCGAGCGCAACCACAGTGCCACGGCCATCGGCCTGGTGCGCGACAATGTGCCGGCCGAGGGCGACTACTATCCGCTCGACGGCGACACCTTGCTCAACGCGCACAGCTATGAGGCGGCCCTGGCCGCCGCTGGCTCGGCCGTGACTGCCACGGACGCCGTTATCGATGGCGAGATCAGCAACGCCTTTTGCGCGATCCGACCGCCCGGCCACCATGCGCGGCCCAGCGAGCCGATGGGTTTCTGCCTGTTCAACAATGTCGCCATCGCCGCCAAGCATGCGCTCGACGTGCGCGGCCTTGACCGAGTCGCCATCGTCGACTTTGACGTACATCATGGCAATGGCACGGCCGAATCCGTGGCAAATGATCCACGCATCCTGATGGTGAGTTTTTTCCAGCACCCGTTTTATCCGTACAGCGATGTCGAGTCCTATACGGATACGCGCGTCAACGTGCCCGTGCCGGCCCGCTCGAAGGGCGATGCCGTGCGCCAGCTGGTGCTTGACCACTGGCTGCCCGCGCTGCACCGGCAGCAGCCGCAGATGATTTTCATTTCCGCCGGTTTCGATGCCCACCGCGAAGACGATGTGGGCGGCATGGGCCTGGTGGAGGCTGACTACACGTGGCTGACGCAGCAAATGATGGCCGTGGCCAATCAGTATGGCAAGGGCCGCATCGTCAGCTGCCTCGAAGGGGGCTACAACCTGTCGTCGCTGGGCCGCAGCGTGGCGGCGCACGTGAAGGCGCTGGCGGAGCTGTAACGCTGCAGCGAACTACAGCAAGCTGGGACGGCTGCTGGAATTGGTGTGGCGATGGGTCTGGTAGTCGAGCGCGTCGCCGGCCATGAAGCGGCGCCAGGCTTGCGTGTAGACGAGCGATGATTTCTCCGCGTCGAAGCTGTCGAGCTGGAGCATGTCGCGGTGGTGCTTGATTTCATTGACCAATTGGTCATACAGCATTTGCAAGCCATAGCTGTCGGCGCTCTGGCGTTTCAGGCGCTCTTCCAGCTGCGCCACTTGCCCCTGCAACTGCCGGCATTCCTTCTTCCAGTCATTGCGCGGCATGCGCTTGGGCGCCATGCCAGTGTGTTCCATCATCATATCGACCTATCCCCATCGCGTATCTCCCTGCACCTGGCGGAGCCAGCCTGGAAATAATTGCTTTTCATTTAAGAGGCGATATTAGAGCATACTTTTTTATTGCTTGCAGTAAATATAAAAATCCTTGCGGAAATATCTGGCACGGCTTCCCGGGGCGTATCACTGGCGTTGTACTGCCTTCAAGGGCGCAGCGGGGGCGGCTTCGGCCATGTGGCCGTCGTCGGCATACGTGAGGGTCAGCAGGGTATTGTCGTCCCAGCTTGCGTCATGCAGCGGCGGCACGTAGCGCTGGCGGTCTTGCGTGACGCGGATCTCCAGCGCGCGCTCGCCCGAGCGCGCCTGCACGGCGGCGAGGTTGCGCGGTACGGGATACAGCACGTGGATCAGCGACGAGTGGCACGGTCCGCCCGCCAAGCGGAACAGGTTGCGCCGCATAAACGGCAACTGGTCCTGTTCGACGGCCCAGCGGATTTCGCATTCCAGGCGCAAGTCGCCCAGGCGGCGCACGTTCGCGGGCAGTCCCGGCGTGTGGATGTCGGCGCGCCAGCGCAGGGTGTCGCGCTTCTTGTTGCTGACCAGGTCGGCATTCGCATCGTAGGCCGTCTTGTCGCGCGTCAAGGTGAAGCCGCCATCCGCCGCCAGCGGCACGGGGATCGACAGGTTGTCGGCCGACAGGTGCAAGGTCACGCCATCGAGCCTGGCCTGGGGTGTGGCGGGGACCAGCATGAAGCGCAGCGGCGCGCCCGGCGCCAGGCGCTGGTGGTCGGCATACGCGTCGAGTCCCTTGAGCATGGTGCGGTAGGGGCGCAAGTCGGGATCGCGCGTGCCTTGCACGTCGACAACCTGCTGCATTTCCTGGTTCACTGGGTCGCCTGGCGCCGCCATTGGTTCCTGGGCCATGGCGGGCAGCAGGCAGGCGCAGAGGGGGGCGAGGAGGAAAAAACGGGAAAGATGCATGGAATGCGTATCAGGTTGAGCGTGCAATGGGGAAGCCGGCCAGGCTGGATGGACTGCCGATATTATCATTCAAGTAACTGCCAAATTATCACCAATTGTCTCGTTCGCGTCGCACGGCTGGTGCTGGCGGCGGAAAATGCGACGTCGTGGCGGCAACCACGTAAAATAGCGGATTGACTGAACGAACTGAAGGCAAGAGCATGGCGATACAATGGTACCCAGGACACATGAACGCGGCCCGCAAGAAAGCGGCCGAGACCATGGAAAACACCGACCTGGTGATTGAAGTGGTGGACGCGCGCCTGCCGGCAGCCAGTTGCAATCCCATGGTGGACGAGTTGCGCCTGTTCCGCCAGCGCCCTTGCCTGAAGATCCTCAACAAGACCGACCTGGCCGATCCTGCCGCCACGGCCGCCTGGGTCGCCTATTTCAATGCCCAGGAAGGCGTGACCGCGTACGCGATGACGACCAAGAAGCCGGGCGACGTGGCGCGCATCCCTGACCTGGCCAAATCGCTGGCGCCGCACCGCGGCGTGCCAACGAAACCGCTGCGCATCATGATCATGGGCATCCCCAACGTGGGCAAGTCGACCCTGATGAACGCGCTGCTGAAAAAGCGCGTGGCCAAGGTGGGCGACGAGCCGGCCGTGACGAAAATGCAGCAAAAGCTGTACCTGGACAAGAACACCATCCTGGTCGACACGCCTGGCATGCTGTGGCCGAAGATCGCCATCCCCAGCGATGGCCTGATGCTCGCCGCCAGCCACGCCATCGGCTCGAACGCGCTGATCGAAGAAGAAGTGGCCGTGTTCCTGGCCGAGGAATTGCTCAAGCGCTATCCGGCCTTGCTGGCGGCGCGCTATGGCACCAAGGTCGATGAAGTCGACGCCATCGGCGTGGTCGAAGGTATCGCCGCCAAGCGCGGTTTCCGCATCAAGGGCGGCGATTACGATTTCGAGAAAGCCTCGCATACCTTGCTGCTCGACTACCGCAGCGGTATCCTCGGTCGTATCTCGCTGGAAACGCCGGACACGCGCGCGGCCTTGATGGCCCAGCACGCGGCCGAGATGGCGGAAAAAGCGGCCATAGCGGCAGCGATTGCCGCCGAAAAAGCAAAAAATGCGGCGCGGGGCAAGCGCGGGACGTAATGAACTAAAAGCCGCTTGTTAGCGGCTTTGTTTAACCCAATAGCGACGACTGGGGTCGGACCCTCAGGGTCCGACCCCAGCATTTTCGCAGTGCGGGTTTATGTTGCTGCCTGGCCAAACCTAAAACTCGTCACGGCCAGCGCCCCAAAAAAATCCTCCTCGTGGTACACCACGTGCGCCGCTTCCTGCTCGGCCGCACCGAGCGCCACCATCAACGGCAGCAGATGGTCTTCCTGCGGATGGGCCTGGCGCGCACCGGGCGCCTGGTCCCAGGCCAGCAATTGCTCCAGCCTTTGTTCTGGCGGCAAGGCCAACGTCTGGCGCAGCCAGGCATCGAACTGCTGCGAGGCGACGGCGCCCGCCTGGCCGAACTGGCGCAGGTTATGGTAAGACAAGCCGCTGCCGACGATCAGCACGCCTTGCCGGCGCAAGCTGGCCAGCGCGCGGCCCACCTCGATGTGCGTGAGCGGATCGTAGCCGTGTTTCAGCGACAGCTGCACCAGCGGCACGTCCGCCTGCGGGTAGATGGGAAACAGGGCGCTGAAGGTGCCGTGGTCGAAGCCCCGCTCGTGGTCCAGGCGCGCCGCGTGGCCGGCCGCATCGAGCAACTGTTTTACCTGCGCCGCCAGTGCCGGCGCGCCCGGTGCCGGGTACTGGATCTGGTAGGTATGCGGCGGAAAGCCCGAATAATCGTAGATCATGCCCGGCTGCGGACTGGCCGAAACGAGGAACTGCGGCCCTTCCCAGTGCGCCGTGACCACCAGCACGGCCTTGGGACGCGCGCCGAGCTGGCGCGGGATATCCTGCAACGATGCTTCCAGCACGTCGTAGCGCCCGCCGAACTGCTCTTTCATGAACGGCCACGGGCCGCCGCCGTGCGACAGGAAATAGGTGGGGAAAGTGTGCTCTTGCATGGCGGCTCCAGAGTGGAATGACTGATGCTATCGATGATAGTCATGCGCGGTCAGTTGATCAAGATCGCAATTATTGATATATCATTTCCATTTTGTTGATGATGGGATGGTCATGGATACTTTGCGCAGCATGCGCGTGTTTCGCGCCGTGGTGGAGCTGGACAGTTTCGTGCGCGCCAGCGAGCGCCTCGATCTGTCGCCGGCCATGGTCAGCAAGCACGTGATGCACCTGGAACGCCACCTGGGCGCGCGCCTGCTGAACCGCAGCAGCCGCCACCTGAGCCTGACGGAAATCGGCAAGGTGTACTTCGAACAGTGCCGCGACATGCTCGATAATCTCGATGAAGTGGAAGCGACCGTGGGCCGCACGACAGTGGTGCCGCGCGGCATGTTGCGCCTGAGCGCGCCCGTCTGGTTCGCCAACGCCATCTTCACGCGCACCCTGGCCGCCTACCGCGAACGTTTCCCGGAAGTGTCGTTCGACATCGACCTGAGCGGAAGAGTCGTCAACCTGGTGGAAGAGGGTTTCGACCTGGCCCTGCGCGTGAGTCAGGCGCCGTCGCTGGCCCTGATCGCGCGGCCCATCGGGAGTATCGCCTTTCACCTGGTGGCCGCACCCGCCTACCTGGCGCGCGCGGGCCACCCGCAGCTGCCGCAAGACCTGGCGCAGCACGCCATGATCAGCTATTCCTTGCTGGCAAACGGCAATGAACTCGATTTCGACGGGCCGCAGGGGCGCGAGACGGTGAAGTTTTCGCCCGTCCTGCAATGCAATAACGAGAGCCTGCTGCACGCGGCCGCGCTCGACGGCATGGGCATCGCCCTGCTGCCATCGTGGCAAACGGATGCGGACCTGGCGGCGGGGCGGCTGGTGCGCCTCTTCGACGGCTACCAGTTGGCGGGCGGCAAGGTGTACGCCGTCTACACGAGCCGCCGCTACCTGTCCTCGAAAGTGCGCACCTTCATCGACTTCCTCGCCGACGAAGGGCGCCTGGGGACTTGATTACGCCAGCGAGCGCTTGACGTCGATCAGCGCGAACAGGCGCGCGCTGCGCATCCACGCCAGCACCAGCGCCGCCAGCTGCGTCACCAGGAAGCCGGCAACGATGGCCAGCGGACCGGGTGCGGCCAGGTTCAGGCGCGCCACGCCCAGCAGCGCATACAGCGCCAGTCCCAGCAAGGTGATGACGAGGTAGATGGCCAGGCTGGCCAGCGGACGCCGGCGCAGCATGCCCAGGCCCCGCCACCAAGCCTTGACGGCCGAGGTGCGGCGACGGTCGACGGCCAGCGCCGCGCGACCGGCGTCGAGCGTGGCGCAGGCCAGCAGGAACAGCACGCCCGTGAGCAGCAAGGCCAGGTGGCGGGCCAGGTCTGCGTCGGCTTCCAGGATGGCTTTCGCCGCCTGCTTGTCGGCCAGTTTCAGCGCGCCGGCGCCGATCGCCAGCGCCACGCCCAGCGGCACGATGCTCCACAACAGCATGCGCAGCATGCGGCCGTATTCGCTGAAGGCGCCCGTCAGCAGGGGGCCGAAGCCGAGCGGCGCCGGCGCACGTGCGGCCGTCACCACCAGGCCGCTCAGCAGCGGCGACAGCAGCAGGGCCAGCACGATGCCCGTGATGGCGGCCTGGCTGATGGCGGCCCCGTTGCGTCCCGTATTGGCCACCAGGTCGGCCAGGGTCATCAGGTCGAGCTTGTGCGCCAGGGTTGCCGCATGCACGGCGTTATCGAGGCTGGCGCCCAGGGTGCGCCAGAGGGGAATGACGGCAAGGATGGCGGGGATCAGCAGCAGGCCTGCCCACAGCAGCAGCAAGCGCCATTGCAGGGCGGCGCGGCTGGCGCGCGTGGTCAGGGTCAGGCCGTTGGCCCGTGTCGTGGAAGTGGCGCTCATACGATGGCAATCAGGGAAAGGAGGTATTGGAAGACGGCGGCAAGGTCGAAGCTCCAGCGCCGCGAGGCCGAGGTATCGGCTTTCAGGGTGCGGCCGTCATCGAGCTTGTTGACGTCGAGGTAGTGCACGCGGTCGGGGTCCAGTTCGGCCGAGACGGCCTTCACGGGCTTGCTCCAGGTGTAGCGCTGCCACAGCTGTTCGTTGTCCCACACCACGCGTTCGGACGTGCCGTCGGCGAACTTCACCAGCAGCACCTGCGGCACGGGCGCGCCGCGGCGGCGCAGGACCACGCTGGTGAGATACGGATACGGCCCGGTGCCGGGTTTGGCGTCCGGGTGCGCCTGGTCCCACGCCTCGCGCACTTTTTTCTCCTCTTTTTCCAGCGCTTCGGCCGTTTGTTCCACGCGCTTGCCGTTCACCAGCGCCGTGCCGGCCAGCGGCGTCTGCTCTTCGCTGGTGAAGGTGCCGATGCGATCGTCGATATTCGCGCTGGCATACACTTGCTGCGCGAAGACCTGCTCCACGATGCGGCGCTGGCCCGTTGCCTCGGCCAGCGTTTCGCGCAGGTCGGCCACGCTCGGATGGCGGAATTTCCACTGTTCGTAATAGGCCTTGAAGCCCCGTTCCATGGCTTCGCTGCCGATGCGCGCTTCCAGGTCGCGCATGGTGATGGCCGTGCGGCTATAGACGGGGCCCACGCCTTGCAGGCGGTCCCACGCGTTCTGGCCCAGCGGGTCGGCCGCATCCTGGCGCGGCGCGGCCATGCGCTCGAATTCGAAGACCTTGAAGACGGGATCGAAGCCCAGGCGCTTGAGCAGGGGCGTGGTGGCGTGGATGTGCTGGCCGCGCGCGCGCAGCATGCGCTGGTCCCAGTACTCGTTCAAGCCTTCGTCGAGCAGCGGTTCCTCGAATTCGTTCGAGGCCAGGATGCCATAGAAATAGCCATGGCCGAATTCATGGATGGTGACGAAGTCGAGGCCGAATTCGGGTATGGTCTTCGGCTGCAGGTTGGCGTAGCTCGAGGCCGTGATGAAGGTCGGATATTCCATGCCGCCCGCTTCGGCCGCGTTAAACGGCGGAATCACCACCGTCAGGGTTTTGTACGGATACGGGCCCAGGGTGCGCGAGAAATACGTGAGCGAGTCCTTCGCCGCCTGCAGCGCGGGCGCCGCGTTCGATGCATATTCGGGCGGGTATAGCACCTTGATGGCCACCGGCGGGCTGCCAGGGCCGCTCCAGCTGCCCGTCAGTGGCTGGGCGCTGCGCTTGTCGGCCGTCCAGGCAAAATCGTGCACGTCGCCCTGCACATAGTGATGCGTGAGCATGCCGTTCTTTTCCTGCGGCGCGCCCTGCAATTCTCCCGTGGCACCCACCGTGTATTCCTTGGGCACGGTCAGCTTCACGTCATAGTTGCCGAAATCGGCGTAGAACTCCGAATTGAGGTGGAATTCATGCGCGTTCCAGCGCGGCGCGGTGGCGCCCCGTTCGCCGGGCAGTTCCAGCACCGCGATCTTCGGGAACCACTGGCCCACCAGGTGGAAGCTGCCGAAATAGCCGGTGCGCGCTATCACGCGCGGCAGCTGGTCGAAGAAGCGGATGTCGAGTGTCGTCTCGGCGCCCGGCGCGACGGCCTGCGGCAAGTCGACGCGCACGACGGTGCGGTCGGTGGCCGGGCCGTTGTCGGGCTGGACGAAATGCCAGGGCGCCTTGGCGCCGTTCTGCGTCATGCCGCGCAGTTCGATGTAGCCCCATTCGCCGTCGCGCGTGTCGACGCCCGAGCGAAAGCCCGTGTCGAGCTTGCGCTTCTCGGTAAAGAAGGTCGAATGTTCGCCTTCGAACGCGTTCAGGTACAGATGCAGGTAGACGCTGCTGACGGCTTGCGCGCTGCGGTTGCGCCAGCGCAGTTTCTGCTGGCCGTCGATCGTGTGCTTGACGGGATCGAGCGTCGCTTCGATCTGGTAGTCGACCACGCGGTCCGACAGGGTCGCTTGCTTGCCCGTGCGCGCGCCGCCCCAGGCGTTGCTGGTGCTGGGCGTGCTGACGGCCGACGCGTTCGGCGACGCCAGAGCGATGCCGTCGGCGGACGGCGCCAGCGGCAAGGGCGCGCCGGCCGGCTTGCCTTGTCCCGGCTGCGCGAACAGCTCGGCCTGCAGGGCGAGGCCGGCCAGCAGCAGGGCGGCGATGGAGAGGGCTTTGAGCTTGCCCGAGATGGGGAAAAAACCAATGCTGCGGCGCGTGCCGCGGGGACTTGGCGGCCCCTGGCGCGTTGTGCTACGACTTTCCATGCGTGACTCCCACAGTGACTTCTTATTGTTGATTTTCAAATGCAGTCGGCTGCACCCAGGATCGCCGGGCGCAGCTTAATATACCTACAAAAATGCCAAATCACCAATAAAATATTGGCATAAGGAAAGTACCACCGGGCTGGCGCTTGCCGCGCCGCGCGTATAATGATTCGCTTTTTGCCATCCTCCCGTTTCACTACCGTGCGTGCCCCGATAGCGCACCCAGCTTGCCACCATGATGCCTGCCCCTTCCGCCCCGACCATCGCCATGCGTACCTTGCTGCTGTGCGCCCTGGCCATGCCGGCGTGCGCGCAGGAGCTGGAATCGCCTGCCGCGCCGCCATCCGTGCAGCAGCACGGCGGCGCGGCAGGCGTCACGCATGGCGACTTGTCCACCGAACTGGCGCAGGGCGGCCAGCACAGCGTGCGCGGCGCCCTGTCGCGCGACCAGGACGGCATGTCGCTCGATGTGGCCATCGATGAGTTGCGCAATGGCAATTACCGCGATGGCAGCGTGTTTCACCAGCGCGGCTTCAACGGCGGCGCGGAATGGAAGCTGCGCCAGGGCCGTTTCGGCTTCAGCGCCGACCAGCTGAACCAGGACACCCGCTATCGCGCGCCCGAGGCGCCGTTCCTGGCCTTGCTGGCGGCCCGTCCGGAAGACTTGTACCGCTATGAGGTGCGGCGCGCCAGCGCCTTCGTGCAGCGCTATGTCGGCAGTTTCGAGCTGGGCGTGGAGCTGTCGCAGCGGGAAAAGCACGCCACGGCCCTGTATGCGGGCGAGGACGGCAGCAGCGAATCGCGGTACAGCAGCCACCGCCGGCAACTGGCGCCCCGCGTGCGCCATTACGGCAAGGTGGGTGGCGTGGGCACGGATACGGAAGTGGGCCTGGACCTGATGCAGTGGGAAAGGCGTTCGGGGCGCGATGGCGATGGGCAGCGTCGCCAGTATTCGCGCGCGCTGCTGCTGCGCGAAGAGCTGGCGTTCGGCGGCCCATATGCGCCGCGTCTGCTGCTGGGCTTGCGGCATGAACAGTTCCAGCTCGATCCGGCCGACATGCCCGCCGGCGGCAGCGACTGGGAAAACCAGAACGCCTGGGACGTGCAGGGCAGCCTGCAGCTGCGCCCGCAGCTGAGCGTGTACGGCAAGGCCGCGCGCAGCTACCGCATCGATGACGACGGCTATACCCGCGCCGGCTACCGCCCCCTGGCGGGACAGCTGCGGCGCGAAACGGAAGTGGGCGCTACCTTCGGCGACGCGGCGCGCAGCGCTTCCGTGCGCGTCTTCAGCGAGCGCCTGAGCAACCAGATCGTCTTCGACCAGAGCCTGGGCCAGCTGGGCTTTGCGGGCAACCTCGACCCCTCGCGCCGCGACGGTATCGCCATCGAGGCCAGCATGGCGCTGGCGCGCGACTGGCGCCTCGACGCGCAGGTACGGCAAGTGCATGCGCGCTATGACGATTACACCTACGACGGCCCGGATATCGCCCTCGTGCCCAAGACCCTGGCCAGCCTGCGCCTGTACTGGACGGGGCAGGCCGGCGCGAGTGCCGACGTGGGCGTGCAATGGCTGCGCGCCCTGCGCTATGGCCCCGATTTCGACAACAGCTGCCTGGCGCAAGTGCCCGCATTTGCCACCGTGGACGGGCGCTATGTGCGCAAGCTGGGCGCGTGGGAGTTGGAACTGGCCGGCAGCAACCTGGCCAACCGCCGCCATTACGGCGATGCGCCCGGCTGCCGCTCCAGCATTTACCTCAACGATGCGCGCCAGCTGCGCGTGTCGGCGCGCTACCATTTCTGAGGCAGGGGCGCAGCGGGGCTTAAATGCGGCTTAAGCGGGCGCAAAGCGGGGCGACAAATACGGCTTTTTTCCGCCCTGGCTTCATCGACCGGCGCAAAAAGTGGTAATCTCGCCCCGTTCACGACCACTTTATGATGAAGGATTAATATGCGTTTTCTGCGTTTCTTGCGTCCCCTGCTCGCCGCCGTCACCCTGGTGGCGGCCACCGGCGGCGCCATGGCTGCCGATACCGGCTTTACCACGCTTCCGACGCCAGTGCGCACGGACACGGGCAAGAAGGTGGAAGTGGTCGAGTACTTCATGTATTCCTGCCCGCATTGCTACGCGCTCGATCCTTTGATGCACGACTGGGTCAAGAAGCAGGGCGACAAGATCGCCTTCCGCCGCATCCACCTGGCCTTCTCCGGCCCGAAAGACCCGCAGGCGCACGCGTATGCCACCCTGGAAGCGATGGGTCAGCTGGAGCAGTTCCACGACAAGATCTTCCGCGCCATCCACGTCGAGCGCAACCGTCTGAACCGTGATGACGCCATCCTCGACCTGCTGGTCAAGAACGGCATCGACAAGGCCAAATACCTGGACATGTTCAATTCCTTCGGCGTGCAGACCAAGCTGAAACGCAACGAACAGCTGATCACCGCCAGCAAGATCGACAGCGCGCCGACCATCGTCATCGACGGCCGCTTCGTCACGTCGCCGTCGCAGCTGTCGCGTCCCGGCCAGTCCGAGCCGCAGACCCAGGCAGCGACCCTGCGCGTGATGGATGAACTGGTGGCACGCACGCTGAAAGAGCGTGCACCCGCGCCAGCGAAGAAGTAAGCGCAGAGCGCCATGAAACAGCTGCCCTGGACTTTGTGCGTACTGGCCCTCGCCCTCGTGGCGTGGCTGGCGCTTGCCGTCGTCAGCGTGGAAAACCAGCGCAATGCGCTGGTGACCAAGGCGTGCGTGGACCCCGCGTTCAAGAACGAGGTCGACGCGAAATGCCTGGCGTCCGTGCAGTCGCGCGAACACTGGTGGCAGCATCTGACTTACGCCATGACGCATTTCCGAAATTGAATGCGCCTGCATGAAAACCCGCCGCGCGCGGGTTTTTTTTCGTTTGCGTATGATGAAGCCACAACCATCCCGGAGGAACGATGAAGGAAGTGATCCTGATTACCGGCAGCAGCCGCGGCATCGGCGCGGCGACTGCACAGCAGGCGGCGCGCCAGGGTTATGCCGTGTGCATCAACTATGTGCGCGATGCGCGGGCGGCCGAAGACCTGTGCGCGCGCATCGTCGCTGGCGGCGGCGAAGCCATCGCCGTGCAGGCTGACGTGGGCGACGCAGCGGACGTGGAACGGCTGTTCGGCGAAGTAGATGCTCGCCTGGGCACGCTCACGGCGCTGGTCAACAATGTGGGCGTGCTGGAGCAGAAATGCCGGCTGGCCGACATTTCCGTGCAGCGCCTCGAGCGCGTGCTGCGCACCAACGTGATCAGTTATTTCCTGTGCTGCCAGCAGGCCGTGCGGCGCATGTCGACGGCGAACGGGGGCCAGGGCGGGCGCATCGTGAATGTCTCGTCGGTGGCCGCGCGCATCGGCTCCCCGGGCGAATACATCGATTACGCGGCTTCGAAAGGCGCCGTCGATACCTTGACCCTCGGGCTGGCGAAGGAAGTGGCGGCCGAAGGCATCCGCGTCAATGGCGTGCGGCCCGGCATCATCTATACGGACATCCACGCGTCTGGCGGCGAACCGGGACGGGTGGCGCGCCTGGCGTCCGGCGTGCCGATGCAGCGCGGTGGCGAGCCGGAAGAAATCGCCGACGCCATCGTGTATCTGCTGGGGCCGGGCGCGACGTATGTGACGGGCAGCATTCTCGACGTGGCGGGCGGGCGCTAAAGGTTACGCTTTGGCTGGCGCGGCCTTGGCCGGCGCCGAATGGGGCGTGATCACCACGGTGCAGGTGGTGCCGGCCACCAGCAAATGCCCTTTTGGTTGCTCGTCGATGTGGATGCGCACGGGCACGCGCTGCGCCAGGCGCACCCAGTTGAAGGTGGGATTGACGTCGGCCAGCAGTTCGCGGCCCGTGGCGGCGTCGCGGTCGGTGATGCCGCGCGCGATGCTTTCGATATGGCCATGCAGGGTGCCGCCGCTCATCAGATTCATTTCCGCCTTGTCGTCCTGCGCCAGCAGGCCCAGTTTGGTCTCTTCGAAGTAGCCGACGACGTAGTACGAGGCGCTGTCGATGACGGCCAGCTTGGGGGCGCCGACGGCGGCGAAATCGCCCTTGTGCACGTTCAGGTTGGTCACGTAGCCGCTGACGGGCGCGCGCACGGTGGTGCGTTCCAGGTTCAACTGGGCCAGCGCGCGCGCGGCCACGGCGGCCTGCACTTGCGACGAGGCCGAGCTGGCGGCAAACGCCGCGCTTTCGCGGCTTTCCGTCGAGATGATGCTGGCGTCCAGATTGGCGCGGCGCTGCGCTTCCTTGCCGCGGCGGCCCATTTCCGTTTTTTGCGTGGCCAGCATGGCGTCGGCCTGCGCCAGCGCGCTGGCGTAGCGCTCCTTGTCGACGACGAACAGCACATCGCCTTTTTGCACCACCTGGTTGTCGCGCACCAGCACGTCCGTGACGGTGCCGGCCACGTCGGCGCTGATGTTGACGATGTCGGCCTTGATGCGGCCGTCGCGCGTCCACGGCGACTCCATGTAGCGGTCCCAGACGGTCTTGCCGATCCACAGGGCTGCAGCCAGCAGCAGCAGGGTGATGGCGTAGCGGGTCAGTTTGCTTACCATGTCGGTAGCCTTTCCTTGATGGGGTTGAACAGTTTTTTTATTTGCAGAGCTATTTGTACAGCGATAAGGTCAGCGCGCCGAAGATGGCGATGAAGATGCACAGCCGCGCCAGCGACGGGTGCCACACCATGCGGTACACGCCCAGCCAGCCCAGCACGCGGTCGAGCAGAGTTTGCAGGCCGATGCTGAGGATGAACAGCGGCAGCAGGGTAGGAATCAGAATTCCGAACAGGGCGAATTCACGCGGCATGGTGGTCTCCGGCGCCAGGCGCCATATGGTCGAGCAATGAGGTGTAGATCGAGTGCAGGTCGGCCAGCGCGGTCTGCAGGCGCGCGCTACGTTCGGCGCTTGCATCGACTTCCGTTTGGGCTGCGCGCACCACGGCGCCCGCCTGCAGGGTGGCGGCCAGCGCCGCTTGCAGTGCCGTGTCGCTGCGCGTGCGCAGCCAGCCGGCGATGTGTTCCACGCACTGCTGCAGCGCGTGGCGCGTGGCGCCCGGGCGGGCGGTTGCGATCAGTTCGCGCAGTTCGATCACGGAATGGCCGATTTCCAGCAGGGTCAAGGCCTGGCGCACGACGGCGCGCGTGGCCACGCCCGGCGCCGGTCCGGCCGCCGCATTGAGCTGGCTGAGGAGGTCGCGCACGCGGTTGTCGAAACGATGCTTGACTCGTCGCGCCGGTGCCGTGCACGCATGCAGCGCTTCGCGCCACAGGGCGCGGCCGATGTGGTCCTTGTGGCCCATCGTGTGCTCGGGCAGCAGCACGGCAAACACGAGGGCGGCCAGCATCAGGCCGACGATCAGCGCCATGCCCGTGTTCAAAAAGGCCGCGCCATCGACATGCATCACGTTCGCCGGCGCCATCTGCGTGATGAAAGTCGACACGCCCAGGCCCACGCCGAGCTTGGCGGGATTGGTCATCAGATACAGGCCGACGGCGAGGAACGGTGTAAAACTCAGTACCAGCATGGGGAAGCCGTCGCCGTGCACCAGCACGAAATACACGCAGACGAGCGACAGCGGCATGGCGATGAAAAAGCCCGTCAGCACTTGCCGGATCATCAGGATGGGGCGCGGCGAGGACGAGGCCAGCGCGCAGAACACGGCCGCCATCAGCATCGCCGTGCTGGCGTAGGGCCAGGCGAGGAAGTAGGCGCCCAGCGCCAGCAGGGCCAGGCTGATGGCCGCGCGCGCGCCGCTGGCGATGACCAGCGCGGGCGGCGTCTTCGGCGCATACGCCTGCGGCGTGCTTACTTCCAGCGGCGTGTCATGAACGAGGCTGAAATACACTTCGTGAAAGCGGCTCATGTCGCGCGCGAAGCGTTCGAGCAGTTCGCACACGGTGTCGAAGTCGATGCGCTGCGCATGCGCGACTGGCGCCGCGTCAATATCTGTGCGCGCCTGCGCCAGCGCCGTTTGCAGATACCGCTGCATGGTGTCGAGCGAGTCTTGCGACGGCGTCGCTTGCAGCGCCTCGGCGACGATGGCGTACAGGGGCGCGCACGCCTGCATGACCTGGGTTTCGCCATCGCGCTGCAGGCGGTCGAACAGGCGGTGGAAGGTATAGAAGGTGGTCAGCGCCGTCATGAAGGTGGCGTTGAAGGCGTGCAGCTTGCGGTTTTGCGCACGCACGTGACCCACTTTGCTGGTCACTTCGAACAGCGCGGCCGAGCGGCCCAGTTCCAGCGCCGCCACGTCGGCGGCAAACTGCAAATGCGTCAGTTCCACCTGCGCCGGCGTGAGCTGTTGCTGCAGCACGTCCTGGCAAAAGGTCAGAAATTTGCCATAGCGCGCCTGTACCGTGCGCATCACCTGCGTGCCCTGGTGACGCGGCAGCAGCACGCTGGAGACGACGGCCGAGCAGATGATGCCCAGGCCCACTTCGGCCACGCGCGTGACGGCCAGCGAGAACACCTGCATCGGCTGCTCGATGGCGGGCAGCACGATCATGCAGGCCGTGTAGCCGGCCAGCACGTACACATACGACTGGGCGTTGCGGTGCAGGGCCGAGCCGCTCGTGCACAGGCCCACCCACAGGGCCAGGCCGGCGAACAGCAGCACGGGCTGCTGCGGGAACAGGCCGATCAGGGTCAGCGCGGCCGTGCATCCGAGCAGGGTGCCGCACAGGCGGTAAAAGCTTTTTTCCAGCACCATGCCGCTGCTGGGCAGGGCCAGGATGATGGTGGTGGTCATCGCCGTGCTGGGCGAATCGAGGCCCAGGCGGTAGGCCAGCCACAGGGCGCAGAACGCGGCGATGAGAGTCTTGCCGACGTAGATCCAGCGTTCGCCTTCCGTCGTGCGCCAGTCTTGCAGCGCCAGCGCCAGCCTGTGGGCCGCCCGGCTCAGGGGGCCATATGTAGGTGTTGTGGCTGGCGTCATCGATAGGCTATCAGTTCTGGTTGTTGAGATTATTCAGGTTGCGCAACTGGCGCACGTACAGCTTGTCGAGCACTTGCAGCTCTTCTTGCGTAAAGCCCTCGTACAGGGCCGAGGTTTCCTGGTACACGTCGGGCAGCGCCGTTTCGATCAGCGCGCGGCCCTTGTCGGTCAGCGAGATCATCACCGAGCGGCGGTCGCCGGGGCGCGTGCCGCGGTGGATCAGGCCGCGCGTTTCCAGGTCGTTGCAGACGCGCGTCAGGTTGGCCGGCTTTTCATGGCAGGCCATGCCCAGGGTGCAGGCGTTCGAGGTTTCGTCATCCGTGCCGTACAGCACGGCCAGCACCATGTAGCTGGCATCGACCAGGTCATGCTTTTTCAGCGCGGCATTGGTCAGGTCCTTCATGCCTTTTTGAATGTGGTACGTCATGCGCAGCAGGCGCATCAGTTCCATGGGGAAGCCTGGCATGCGCGTGCGGATGTTTTGCAGCCGCTTGGAGGTGGCGTCAAAAGCGGTCATGTCAATTCCTTCATGTGTGAATAAAGTTCCGATTGTATCTTGTTGAGCTAGGGCAATGCCAGGATTGCCACACTAGATGCCGCCTCCTAATGCATTCATCAAGGAAACGTACAGATCCAGTTCGCGCGCCCCATTTTGCGCCTGCTGCTGTTCTTCCGCCAGCAGTGCCACTTGCGTGTTGAGCATGGCGATGGCGTCGCTCATGCCCGCCTTGTAGGCCTTTTCCGCCAGGTCGCGTGCGCGCTGCGCCGTGGCCAGCGCCTGCACGGTCAGCTGGTGCTGCTTTGCCAGCGATTGGGCGCGGGTGACGGCGTTGGCCACGTCCGAGATGGCGTTGATGACGGTGGCGTTGTACTGCTCCACGGCGCCGTCGTACACGGCCGTCTGGCTGCCCAGCTGGGCGCGCAGGCGGGCGCCGGCAAAGATGGGCAGGCTCAGCGCGGGCGAGATGCCGCGGATGTCCGAGTTGGCGTCCAGAAAATGGCTGAAACCAAACGCCTGGAAGCCGGCAAAGGCCACCAGGTTGACGTTCGGGTAAAACTCGGCCTTGGCAGCGTCGATGCGCAGCGCCGCCGCTTCGACTCGCCAGCGCTGGGCGGCGATGTCGGGGCGGCGGCCGATCAGGTCGGCCGGCAGGGCGGCGGGAATGGCCAGCGGCTGGTCCAGGCGCATCACGGGACGCGTGAGCGCCGCACCGGCGGCCGGACCCTTGCCCGCCAGGGCGGCCAGCTGGTTGCGCAGCAGGGCCAGCGACTCGGCCGACTGTTCCAGCTGGCGGCGGCCGGCGGGCAGGGTGGTTTCGATTTGCGCCACGTCAATGTCCGTGCCGATGCCGGCGGCCTTGCGCTGGCGCGTGATGTCGAGGATGCGCGCGCGCTGCGCCAGGCTGCGTTCGATCACGTCCTGCACCCGGAACTCATACGACAGCTGGATGTAGGTGCGCACCAGCGCCGTTTCCAGCGCCAGGCGGGCCATCTGCGATTCGGCCGATGCCAGTTGCACGTCGCCCAGGGCAGCGGACAGGGCGGCGCGGTTGCGGCCCCACAGGTCCAGGTCGTACGACGCGGTGACGGTAGCCTGGTTGCGCCAGGCGTAATTGCCGGCCAGCGGCGCCGGCGTGCTGCCGTGCAGCGAATACAGTTCGCGGTTGATGGACACATTGGCGTCGGCCTGCGGGCGGGTCTTGTCTTGCGCCGCACCGGCCAGCGCCTCGGCCTGGCGCACGCGCGCCTGGGCGCCGCGCAGGGTAGGGCTGTCGGCCAGCGCCTGCTCCATCAAACGGTTCAATTGGGGGTCATGCAAGTCTTGCCACCATTGCGCGCGCGGCCATTGTATGGCGGCGCTGGCGGCGGCATCCATGGCCTGGCTACCCTGCAGTTTATTGGCGTCGAGCATGGCCGATTGCGGCGCGATATGGCCCATGTCGGCGCAAGCGCTCAAGGCAAGGATCAGGCTGGCGGCAAGCAAACGGCGGTGCAGGGGCATGCAGGGACTCCGGGAGAGATCGTGTGGGGGGAATGCTGACAGCTCGCCGCGGGAGCTTCGGGAGTGGCCCGAGTGCTGCGCCGCAACTGAGTTGTTACTGACTGAAACCGGCTGACGGGTTTCTTATTGCACGACGTGCTTGGTCGTTTGCGCGACGTCAAAGTCCGCTTCCGTTTGCGGGATCAGGCCAGCCTTGCGGGCGGCGTAGAACTCGGCCATGACTTGTTCGCGTGTCACTTTGCTGGCGGCGGTGGCCGGCGTTTTCGGGTAGTCGACTTCGCTGGTGGCGATTTCGCCGGCGTTGCGGGCACGGATGTATTCGGCCGTGACGTCGGCGCGCGTGAGTTGCTCGCTGGCGGCAGGCGCGGCGCTTTGGGCAAAAGCCGAGGTGGCGGTGGTGATGGCAAACAATGCTGCGATGAGTGATTTGGCTTGCATGATGAAACTCCAATATGTGCATGATGGCTGGGTGGATGGGCCGGCTCGCCACGTACCGGTCGGTTCGGTGGCAAGGCGCTGGTGGGCGCCGTGCCGCCGATGAAGCAATTTCTGGGTGAGAAGATGCTTACTTGAATTAACTATAGCAATGAATAGTACATTTGTGAAGTAATTTATGAAAATAGTTGTGCGATGCCGCAATTCCCCAGAGGAGGTGCCGTGCAGGCGTGCGCCGCTGGCCGGTCCAGGGGAGTAAGCTGGTTTTTTGATCAACGGGAGTCAGCCATGAGCAGCAGCACACTCGATCCGGACAATTTGCCCGTCACTCCCGACCGCGTTCTGGGTAGCGGTCACGGCAAGGGCGCGCTGGGACCCAGCGACAGTTCCGACAGCGGCAGCGACATGCAGGGCGTGCCCGGCCAGGATGCGGAAGAGCTCGACAACGACAGCGATGCGGCCGGCACGGGCGAGCGGGCCGGCGTGGAACCGCACAACGGGGCACCCGATGGCGGCGACATCGACGTCGATCATGTCGAGCGCCTGGCGCCCGTGCCGCCGGCAGAGGAAGGCGAGGGCGAATTGTCGCCACGAATTACTATCTCTCCTGCGCCATCAGCGTAAAATGCAGGCAAGGCGGCGTGCGCGCCGCCAGGGCCAGCCGGCCGGCACAGGATAGGATGTCAGAGGATGCAAACGCAGATGTCGCAAGAGAAAGAAAAAGACTTGATGTCGATGTACCGCGAGACGCGGCTACGCGAGTTTTTTGGCATAAAAAGTAACACCAATCACCTGGCCTGGAGTTTGCTGGTGGTGTTGCTGGCGCTGGTGTTCTGGCTCGTCGTGGCCCTGGCGGCGGCGGAAAACCAACGCTATGCCCTGGCAACGAAGGCGTGCCAGGATCGCGTCTTCCCTGCGGAAATCGACATGTCTTGCCTGAGGCAGGTCAAGTCGCGCGATCATTGGTGGCAGCATGTGGGCCATGCGCTGCTGCGCATGGGCGCCTGAGCCGGGCGCAAGCTGGCTGAACGACCTGGCTGAGCCTGCGGCGGCGAAGGCCGCTGCGGTGATGGGGGAGAGAGTGCGGGAGGCATCATGCCACGCGATCACTCGCGCGAGCAGCCGCAATGGCTGCTGGCGCGCCACAGTGCCTTGACGGCGCGCCAGTTGCTGCGCGCCTATGGTTTGCTGTGCCTGTTTTCTCTGACGATTGCCGCCGCCTTTGCGCTGCGCGGCATCTGGACCATTCCCGTCTTTTCGTTCGCCGAACTGGGCCTGGTGGCCATCGCCCTGCTGCATTATCTGCGCCATGCGCGCGACTATGAGCACATCGCCCTGCGCGACGGCGAGCTGATCATCGAACAGGTCAGCGCCGGCCATTGCCGGCGCCACCACTTTTCGCCGTGGCGCACGCGCATCGCTGTGTCGCATGGGCCGCGCCAGTTGATACATATCAACGATACCGGTGCGGGCGGCGCGCAGGTGGACGTGGGCGTGTACGCCACGCCCGAGCGGCGCCGGCAGGTGGCGCAGGAACTGCTGGCCCTGTTGCCACCGCCAATGTCGCCGCCAGCGCCGCGGTGAACGCCTTACACGGCCCGCGACGGACCTTCCCACAGATTGATATGGCCTTCGCGCGCCTGCACGTCGATGGCGGCCAGCTCGTCGGCCGTGAACGTCAGTTGCTGCAGCGCGGCCACGTTTTCGCGGATTTGTGCGCTGCTGCTGGCACCGATCAGGGTCGACGTGACGCGGGGATCGCGCAGCACCCAGGCCAGCGCCATCTGCGCCAGGGTTTGCCCCCGCTGTGCGGCGATCTGGTTCAGGGCGCGCACGCGGGCCAGGTTCTCCGCGCTCAGGTGCTGTTGCGTCAGCGAACCGCCGCCTGGGCGGTTGACGCGCGCATCCTGCGGCACGCCGTCCAGGTATTTGTCGCTGAGCAGCCCCTGCGCCAGCGCCGTGAACGTGATGCAGCCCATGCCTTGCTCTTGCAGGGTGTCGAGCAAGCCGTCTTCCTCGATCCAGCGGTTGAGCATGTTGTAGGCCGGCTGGTGGATCAGACATGGCACTTTCCATTCTTTCAGCAGGGCGGCCGCCTCGGCCGTTTTTTGCGGCGAATACGACGACAGGCCCACGTACAGCGCCTTGCCCTGCTGCACGGCGCTGGCCAGTGCGCCCATGGTTTCTTCCAGCGGCGTGTCGGCATCGTAGCGGTGCGAATAAAAGATATCGACGTAATCGAGGCCCAGGCGCTGCAAGCTCTGGTCCAGGCTGGCCAGCACGTATTTGCGCGAACCGCCGCCCTGGCCGTACGGACCGGGCCACATGTCCCAACCCGCCTTGGTGGAAATGATCAGTTCATCGCGGTACGGTAAAAAATCGTCGCGCAGCAGCTTGCCGAAATTGCTTTCCGCGCTGCCATACGGCGGGCCGTAGTTATTCGCCAGGTCGAAGTGCGTGATGCCGAGGTCAAACGCGGTGCGCAGCATGTCGCGCTGGGAAGCGAGGCTGTTGCTATCGCCAAAGTTGTGCCACAGTCCCAGCGACAGCAGCGGCAGTTTCAACCCGCTGCGCCCGCAGGTACGATATGGCATGCTGTCGTAGCGGTTCTTGGCGGCGTGGTAGGTCATGGCATCTCCTTGTCAATGAATCGCCTATTTTGGCGCAAAATCAAGGTGTGCGTGCATGCGCCTTGCGCGCGACGGGACGCGCTTTACAATAAGCGTTGAGGAATCTCGCAAGGAGCGGTCATGGAAATCGAATTGAAATTGTTGCTGGCGCCGCAAGATGCCTCGCGCCTGTGCGCGCACCCGTTGCTGGCGCAGTCCGCGCAAGGGCCATTGGTGCTGCAGATGCACGATATCTATGTCGATACGCCCGATTTGCAGCTGTGCCGCCACCAGGCGGGCTTGCGCGTGCGCCAGGTGGACGGGCGCTGGGTGCAAACCCTGAAGGCGGGCGGCACGGTCAGCGGCGGCTTGCACAGCCGCCACGAATGGGAAGGCGAGGTGCCCGGGCCGCAGCCGGACCTCGCCGCGCTCGACGCTGCCATCGGCCGCAAGCAGCCCATCCGTGCGCTGCTGCGCCAGGATGCCATCCGCGACGCCTTGCGGCCCGTGTTTACCACGCGCATCGAGCGCACCGTCTGGCAGTTGCGCACGCCGCAGGGCGACGAGATCGAATGTGTGCTGGACCAGGGTGTCATCGAACGCGGTGCGGACGGTGCCGATGGTGCCCATGGTGTCGATGGTGTGGGATACAGCGTGGCCGTCAGCGAGATCGAGCTGGAGTTGAAGCAAGGGCAGGCCGCCAGCCTGTTCGACGTGGCGCTGGCGCTGCTGCAGGAAGTGCCGCTGCAACTGGGCCACATGAGCAAGGCGGAACGCGGTTACCGCCTCGCCGCGCAGCAACCCTTGCGCGCCGTTAAGGCGCAGCCCCTGGCGCTGGACGCGGCGATGTCGGTGGAGCAAGCGTTCCTGGCCATCGCCGGCAATTGCCTGGAACAGGTCAGCGGCAACCAGGATGGCGTGGCGGCGGGCGCGGATGTGGAAAGCGTGCACCAGATGCGCGTGGGCTTGCGGCGCCTGCGCTCGGCGCTGGGCATGTTCAAGTCCCTGCTGGCGCTGCCGGACGGCTTGAAGAACGAACTCGGCTGGCTGGGCGGCGCGCTGGGCGAGGCGCGCGACTGGGATGTGTTGGCTGGCAATACACTGGCGCAGCTCGATGGCGAGGCGCAGGCGGATGCGGCGGCGCTGGCAGCGGCGGCGCACGCGCAGGCACGCCTCAAGCACGTAGAGGCCGCCCAGGCCGTTACCTCGGCGCGCTGCACGGCTTGCATGCTGGGCTTGCAGCGCTGGCTGCAGGCGCGCGCCTGGCGCGACAGCTGTTCCGTGCGCCAGGTGCGGCGGCTGGACGCGCCCGTTTCCCCGTTTGCCCAGGCTACCGTGCGCAAGGACCAGCGCCGCCTGATGAAGCGCGGCAAGCGCCTGCTGCATGCCTCGCCGCAGCAGCGCCACCAGGTGCGTATCGCGGCCAAGAAGACGCGTTACGCGACGGAATTTTTTGCCTCGCTGTTTGCCGCGCGCACCGTGCAACCGTATGTGGGGCGCTTGTCGGCCCTGCAGGATGAATTGGGCTGGCTCAACGATGTGCAGGTGGCCGACCGGCTGCTGCAGCAATTGCCCGATGTCCAGGCCGACCAGGCTGACCAGTCCGCCCAGGATGGGCTGCGGCTGCACGCGGCCTTCATCCGCGGCTATCTGGCGGCGCGCGCGCAGGCGCAGGGCACCGATGGCCGCATGCACAAGGCCTGGCGGCGCTTCAAGGCGGCCCGTTTGCCGGCCTGAGCCTGCCCCGTTTGCGCCAGCGCAGCTTCAGTTCACAGTTTGCTGTTCTGGCAGCCGGCACTGACGCATTCGCGCACGCGGTCTTGCAGGAATTGCGCGCGTTCGATGGTGGTCTGGGTGGCGCAATCGAGGTTCACATAAAAGCCCGACGATTCGCGTTTGGAGCAATTCTGGTTGCGGTTGCTGATCCACGCCAGCTGACCTGATTTCAGCTTTTGCTTGCCGCTGGCATCGAGCTGGGCGCTCAGCTTCTTGTAGTTGGCGTTGAGTTCCTTGTCCGCTTCCTGGTACACCTTGTTCAGGCAATACAGGCCGTCGAAGTCGTTGCGCGGCGTGTCGCAGGCCGAGTTGGCGAAGGCGGAACCGGAGGCAAGGACGAGCAGGGCAAGCATGAATTTTTTCATTGTTTTCTTTCAACAAGGGATGGCGGCGAAGCTGGCCGATGAGCACGGGCGTGCGCTTGCGCATCTTATAACATTCTGCATGCCGATCTTGTTCGTTTGACCAGTGCCTGCCGCCCACATGTACTTTCTGCTTGGACATAAAAAAAGCCCGCGCTCGCAAGCGCAGGCTTCTTTCCAGGACACGTCACTGCGGCGCAGGCCGCCGGTCCGTGCGTTTTACGTTGTCAGGAACCGCTTACGCGAAGTTCTTGGCAACGAATTCCCAGTTGACCAGGCCCCAGAACGTTTCCACGTACTTGGCGCGCAGGTTGCGGTAGTCGATGTAGTAAGCGTGTTCCCAGACGTCGCAGGTCAGCAGTGGCTTGTCGCCGGTGGTCAGCGGGCAGCCGGCGTTCGAGGTGTTGACGATGTCGACGGAACCGTCGGCTTTTTGCACCAGCCAGGTCCAGCCCGAACCGAAGTTGCCCACGCACGACTTGGTGAACTCTTCCTTGAACTTGTCGAACGACGACCATTTGGCGTTGATCGCGTCCGCCACGGCACCGGTAGGAGCGCCACCGCCGGCCGGCTTCATGCCGTTCCAGTAGAAGGTGTGGTTCCATACTTGCGCCGCATTGTTGAAGATGCCGCCCGACGATTTCTTGATGATGTCTTCCAGCGACAGGTTCTCGAACTCGGTACCCTTGATCAGGTTGTTCAAGTTGGTGACATACGCCTGGTGATGCTTGGCATAGTGGTATTCCAGGGTTTCTTTCGAAATATGCGGCGCCAGAGCGTCCATTTCATACGGCAGTGGTGGCAGAGTATGTTCCATGTGATGTCCCTTTATGGTGAGTGTTCGGAGTCTTCCGGCCGGGGCCGGAGGGTTGAGCCTTGCGTGCTTGAACCAAGCATTCTTGCTGAACGAGCCACTATTGTAAAGCGGATGCGCCATTGCTGCAGATTCCCACACGCGTCGTGGATGCCGTTGGCGTAGTGATTCTCGTTTAGCTTGAATCGGGCGCTGTGTGCCCATCCGCAAGCCTCAGCGGATGCGGCGGGTGGTCTCGCGTACGATGAGTTCCAGCGGCGGAATGGCCGCCTGCACGGCTTCGCCATTGATCAGTCCCAGCAGCGCTTCGGTGGCGATGCGGCCGATGTCGTACAGCGGCTGGTGGATGGTCGTCAGCGGCGGCGTCGTGTAAGACGAGCCGGGCAAGTCATCGAAGCCGACGAGCGAGATATCGTCGGGCACGCGGATGCCCTTGCGGTACAGGCACAGGCGCACGCCGTAGGCGGACAGGTCGTTGGCGGCGAAGACGGCGCTGAATTGCTGCTGCGTATCGAACAAATGGTTCATGGCCAGCATCCCGCTTGCCTCGTGGAAATCGCCTTCCACCATCAGCTTCGGATCGATGGCGATATCCGCTTCGCGCAGCGCGCGCTGGTAGCCCGTCAGGCGCTCGGCCGCATCCGTGTTGTTGGCGGGGCCGGAGACAAAGGCGATGCGGCGGTGTCCCAGTTCCACCAGGTGGCGTACGGCCAGGTAGGCGCCGTATTCGTTGTCGAGCTTGAAGCCGATGGCGCTTTTCGTCGCCAGCAGGCGGCCCGTCGAGACGATCGGACGCTGCTGCGAGAAATCGAGCACGCTCTGGTCCGAGATGCGTCCGGACAGCAGGATGATGCCGTCGACCTTCCGCGCCAGCAGCAAACGGATGCGGTCGGCCTCTTCCTGCGCATTCCAGTGTCCGCTGACGATGACGGAGGCATAGCCCGTGTCTTTCAAGCCATCGTCCACGCCGCGCAGGCTTTCATCGAAGAAGGGGCTGGAAATATCCTGTACCACGATGCCGATGGTCATCGAGCGGCCCTTTTTCAGACCCTGCGCCATCTGGTTCGGCGCAAATTTCATGTGCGCAATCGCCGCCAGCACGGCGTCGCGCTTGTCGTCGGAGACCCTGGCCGTGCCGTTCAGGATGCGCGAGACGGTGCTGGGCGACACGCCGGCCTGGCGGGCCACGTCGAGCAGGGTGGAAGGGGGAGCAGCGTGGGCGCTATCGTTCAAGGTGATTCCTGGGTATCAAGATGGCTGGTTGTCAGTGCTCTGAAAACCTTTTCAGTGAAAGATTACCATAAACGGCCGATAACGATCGCAGGCCGGCGCAGGCCGGGGTAGGCCGGGGTAGGTCGGGTTAGCCCGTAGGGCGTAACCCGACACATCAAGGCCAACAATGTTGTCGGATTACGCGCTCGCGCGCTAATCCGACCTACGTCTGAAAACGTTTTCATAAAAAGCCACAGTTTTTTTCAAGCGCCATTTTTCCCGCTTTTCATAGGAGAAGGGGCAGTGTCGGCAGCATGTCGGTCAGCCATCTTAAAATAAATGACAACTTTTTCGGTTGACTTGATTTTCGTTGCGGTGTTAAATGGCCACATGTTGTGAAAACGTTTTCAAGATAGAAGACGCTCAATAAACGGAGATGAAATAATGAAGTCAAGCATACTTGGCGCCGCCCCTCTGGCCGCGCTGACCCTGGCCGCCAGTGTGGCCGCCGCGCCCGCAGCCGTCCCGCCGGCCGCCGTCCTGCCGGCGCTGGCCCCGGCGACCATCACTGTCGCCTCCTTCCCCGACCTGGACCGCGCCGTCAAGACGGCCTTGCCCTTGTGGGAAAAGCTGTACCCGCAAGTGAAGGTCAAGCTGGTCAGCCTGCAGATCGACGACCACCACAACTCGATGACGACGGCACTGGCGGCCGGCGCGCGCCTGCCCGACGTGATGGCCATCGACTTCCGCTATGTCGGCAGCTTCGCCGAATCGAAGGGCATGGAAGACTTGCTGCAGCCACCTTACGGGGCAGGGCAGTACCGCGCCCAGTTCGTGCCGTTCACCTTCGTCCAGGCGACCAGTTCGCGCGGCACCCTGGGCGCGATGCCGGCCGACCTGGGGCCGGGCACCCTGTTCTACCGCAAGGACTTGATGGAAAAGGCGGGCATCAAGGAAAGCGATTTGACGGCTTCGTGGGAATCGTACATCGCCGCTGGCAAGAAGCTCAAGGCCGCCACCGGCACCTATCTGCTGGCCGGCGCCAGCGACCTGGCCGACATTTATATACGCGCCAATCTGAAGGATGGCGAAGGCATCTATTTCGGCGACAAGGGCCAGGTGCTGGTCGACTCGCCCCGTTTCGTGAAAGCCTTCGAACTGGCCAAGGCGGCGCGCGTGGCGGGCATCGACGCGCGCACCGTGGCCTGGACGGGCGAGTGGGCCGAAGGCTTCAAACGCGACAAGGTGGCCAGCCAGATGATGGGATCGTGGCTCAGCGGCCACCTGGCCAAGTGGCTGGCGCCGGCTTCCGCCGGCCAGTGGCGCGCGGCGAATCTGCCGGCCGGCGCGCTGGCGTCGTATGGCGGCTCTTTTTACGGCATCCCGAAAAAGGCCAGCAACAAGGTTCAAGCCTGGGAATTCATCAAGTTCATGACCGTCAACAAGGATATCCAGCTGCACTCCCTGAAAGAGATCGGCGCCTTCCCGGCCCTCAAGGCGGCGTATGCGGACCCGATGATGGACGAGCCGCAGGCGTATTTCGGCGGCCAGAAAACGCGTTTGCTGGCGCGCGACACGGCGGCGAAGATTCCCGTCATCCGCGTCGACAAGTTCGACGCCGTGGCGCGCGACATCGTCAACATGGAACTGGAAAGTGTGCTGGCGCAAAACAAGGATATCAAGACGGCGCTGGCCGACGCCAAGGCCCTGATCACCCACCGCGCGCGGCGCTAGGAGCAGCATGACTACCTCCATGCCTTGTACCGAGGGCGCGCCCGCTGCTGCTGCGGCGCGGCCCGCCAGAAAGCGCTACAACATGAAGCAGTGGGCGCCGTATATTTTCATCAGCCCCTTCTTCATCCTGTTCGCCGTCTTCAGCCTGTTCCCGCTGCTGTTTTCCATCTATTTGTCGTTCAACCAGTGGGAAGCGGCCAGCGGCGTGGAAGCCATGCAGTGGGTGGGCCTGGACAACTACAAGTACGCGCTGAGCGACCCGTGGTTCTTGCGCTCGCTGGGCAACACGCTGTGGCTGGCGCTGGCCTCGGGCGTGCCGCAGCACCTGGTGGCCATTCCGCTGGCAGCCTTCATCCACAACAGCTTCAAGCGCTCGCGCAACCTGGTGATCGGCATTTACTTTTTACCGTTCATCACCTCCAGCGTGGCCATCGCCATGGTCTTCAATACGCTGTTTTCGCGCGACTATGGGCAGATCAATGTGCTGCTCCAATGGTGCGCCAGCCTGCCGCTGGTCGGTGGCTTGTTCCCTGCCGAATCGATCGACTGGCTGGGCAGCTCGCTGTTCATCAAGCCGGCCGTTGCCTTCGTCATTTTCTGGCGCTACCTGGGCTGGAACCTGGTGCTGTATCTGTCCGCGCTGCAGGTGATCCCGAAAGATCTGTACGAAGCAGCCACTATCGATGGCGCCTCGAAACGCCAGCAGTTCTGGTACATCACACTGCCGCAGCTGCGCCCCATGATCTACCTGGCCGTGACCTTGACCATCATGGGCAATCTGCAGCTGTTCGAGGAACCGTTCGTGCTGGTGGCCGAATCGAGCGGCGTGAGCCAGTCGGTGATGACGACTGCCATCTTCGTCTACAAGACGGCGTTTTCCTCGGGCGACTTCGGCACGGCGTCGGCCATTTCCTGGCTGCTGTTCCTGATCATCGCCAGCACCACCTGGGTGAATAACCGCATCTTCAGCCGCAACGAGCGCAGGGAGGCCAAATGAAAACTACCCGCTGGACGGCCTACGCCATGGTGGCCATCGGCGCCCTGATCATGGTCGCGCCGTTTTACTTCATGTTCGTCTTTGCCACGCACACGAGCGCCGAGATCTACAGCCTGCCGCCGCCGCGCTGGTTCGGCACCGCCCTGCTCAACAACATCGAGCTGCTGCAGGAACGCCTGCCGTTCTGGCGCAATATCGGCATCAGCCTGTACGTGGCCCTGATGACCACCGCGCTGACCTTGTTCTTTTGCTCGCTGGGCGGCTATGCGTTTGCCATGTACGAGTTCCGCTTCAAGCGGCCCTTGTTTACCCTGGTGATGGCGTCGATGATCATCCCGTCGTTCATGAACATGATCCCGACCTTCATGCTGATGGATTTCCTCGGATGGCTGGACCAGCCGCGCGCCCTGTACGTGCCGGGAGCGGCCGGCGCGCTGGGTATCTTCCTGATGCGCCAGTACATCGGCACGGCCATTCCGAGGGACCTGATCGAGGCGGCGCGCATCGACGGCTGCGGCGAATTCGCCATCTACTGGCGTGTCGTGCTGCCGCTGATCGGCCCCGCCATGGGAACCCTGGGCCTGATCACCTTCATCAACTCGTGGAACAATTTCATCACGCCGCTGGTGGTCATGCGCTCGGTCGAGAACTATACGATCCCGCTGGCCCTGCGCAGCATGCAGGCACCGAACAACACGGAGTGGGGCGCACTGATGACGGGCGCCGCGATTGCCGTGCTGCCGCTGCTGCTGATGTTTTTTGTCGCCTCGAAGCGCCTCATAGAAGGCCTCACGCAGGGCGCCGTCAAAGGCTGATCCACACATTTATCTCAACCCCTCACACTGACATGACCACCATGCATAACGACGACACCGATACCAACTTTCCCGCCACCTTCACCTGGGGCGTGGCCACCAGCGCCTACCAGATCGAGGGCGCAGCCGCCATCGACGGCCGTGGCCCGTCCATCTGGGATACCTTCAGCCATGCCGATGGCAAGATCATCGACGGCAGCAATGGCGACGTGGCCTGCGACCACTATCACCGCTATGCCGAGGACGTGGAGCTGATCGCCAAGCTGGGCGTGAACGCTTACCGCTTTTCCATGTCCTGGTCACGCGTGCAGCCGACGGGTTCCGGCGCCTGGAACGAGGCCGGCTTCGACTTTTATGCGCGCCTGCTCGACGCGCTGGCCGCCAAGGGTCTCGATGCCCACCTGACCCTGTACCACTGGGACTTGCCGCAAGCCTTGCAGGACGAGGGCGGCTGGCTCAATCGCGCCACCTGCTACCATTTCGCCGTCTATGCGGCCGAGGTGGCGCGCCGCTTCGGCCATAAGGTCGCCAGCATCGCCACGCACAACGAACCGTGGTGCACGGCCGTGCTGGGCCACGGCACGGGCCAGTTCGCCCCCGGCATGGCCGACCCGGCCGCCGCCGTGCAAGTGTCGCACCACTTGCTGCTGTCGCACGGCCTGGCCATGCAAGCCATGCGCGCCGTGAATGTGCCGGCGAAACTGGGCATCGTGCTCAATCAATGGACGGCCACGCCGGCCACCGACAGCGCCCAGGACCGCGCGCTGGCCGACCTCGAATATGCACGCTCGGTGCAGTGGTATATGGACGCCATCTTCAAGGGCCGCTACCCGGCGCTGGCCCTGAAACACCCGGATGCTTCCGCTTTGGCTATCTTTGAAAACGATTTCATAGATATCAGGCAGCCCATCGATTTCCTCGGCGTGAACTACTACACGCGCGCTTTCATGAGCGCCGAGACGCCGCCGCGCAAGCCCGAGTGCAAGCTCGGCGTCAACGACATGGGCTGGGAAACCTATCCGCAAGGCTTGACGGAGCTGCTGGTGGGCCTGCACCGCGAGTACCGGCTGCCGCCCGTCTACATCACGGAAAACGGCATGGCCGTGGCCGACAAGCCCGTCGATGGCAAGATCCACGATGCGCCGCGCATCGAATACGTGCAGCTGCACCTGGACGCCTTGCGCGCCGTGATCGCGCAGGGCATCGACGTGCGCGGCTATTTCTACTGGAGCCTGATGGACAACTTCGAGTGGAACTCGGGTTACGCCAAGCGCTTCGGCATGCTGTACGTCGATTACGCCACGCAGCAGCGCAGCTTCAAGGACAGCGCCCTGTGGTACCGCGATTTTATTATCGCCCAGCGCGCGTCCCATGCCGTTGCCCTGGCCGGGGAGCACTGACATGGCCGCCATTTCCCTGCGCGGCATCCGCAAGACCTACGGCGACGGCCCGGAAATCGTCAAGGGCCTGGACCTCGATATCCATGACGGCGAATTCATGGTCTTCGTCGGGCCGTCCGGCTGCGGCAAGTCGACCCTGCTGCGCATGATCGCGGGTCTGGAGGACATCAGCGCGGGTCAGCTGCGCATCGGCGACCTGCTAGCCAACGACGTGGCGCCGGCCGAGCGGGGCATCGCCATGGTCTTCCAGAGCTACGCCCTGTATCCGCACATGACGGCGCGCGACAACATGGGCTTTGCCCTCAAATTGGCGGGCCAGCCGGAAGCCGAGGTGCGCGCGGCCGTCGGCAAGGTGGCGGAGATTTTGCAGATCACGCACCTGCTCGACCGCAAACCCAAGGCCTTGTCCGGCGGCGAGCGCCAGCGCGTGGCCATCGGCCGCTCCATCGTGCGCCAGCCCAAGGTATTTTTGTTTGACGAGCCGCTGTCCAACCTCGATGCGTCCCTGCGCGTGCAAACGCGCATCGAGCTGGCCAAGCTGCACCAGGAACTGGGTACCACCATGATTTACGTCACCCACGATCAGGTCGAAGCCATGACCCTCGGTGACAGGGTCGCCGTCTTCCACGGCGGCCACCTGGAGCAGGTGGGCGCGCCTTTGGACCTGTACCGCCATCCGGCCAGCCAGTTCGTGGCCGGCTTCATCGGCGCGCTGCGCATGAACTTTTTGCCGTGCGCCGCCGTGCCGGCACTGGCCAGCCAGCTCGGTGGCGAGGCCGGCATGCTGGTCGGCATACGCCCCGAGCATTTGCGCCTGGTGCCGCGCCATGAGGGCTACGGCGCCACGGTCACGCTGATCGAGCAGCTGGGCGACGCGCAGATCATCCACGCGACGCTTGATGGACGCATCGACGGCGGCCCGCATGCGGTGGCCATCAAGCTGCATGGCGAGGCGCGCCACGCGCTGGCGCAGGGCAGCGCCATCGGCTTCGCGCCGGAAGAGGGGCATGCCTTTCTATTCGACACGGCCGGGCGCGCCGTGGCCACCCATTGACCCCGCACGGAGGCGACATGACTTCAGATTGACACCCAAAAAAATGTGCAGCAATAGCCAAAGAGCTATGTGATCATCATTCAACCAGCGGTACAGGAGACAACAATAATGCAACAGCTCAAACGCAATACCATCGCCCTCAGCCTGGCGCATGCGACCTTCGCCCAATTCATCTTGCTGGGCAGCGGCGCCGCGCTGGCACAGGACACAGCAGCCACTGACGCGGCAAAACCGGCCGCCGAACAGATGGACCGCATCGTCGTCACGGCCACGCGCCGCAACACCTTCGTGCAGGAGACGCCGCTGGCCGTCACCGCCTTCAACCAGGACACCCTGCAAAACAATCAAGTGAAAGATCTGGCCTCGCTGGCGACCATGGTGCCGAGCCTCGTCGTCGAGCAGCATGGCGACTCGGGCGGCGTGCACGTCTACATGCGCGGCGTCGGTTCGGCCAACCACACGGAGCTGGGCGACCCGGCCGTCGCCTTCTATGTCGATGGCGTGTATTCGCCGCGCCCCCAGGGCGCCACGGCGCTGATGTATGACTTGAGTCACGTCGAGGTGGCGCGCGGACCGCAGGGTACCCTGAACGGACGCAATTCGACGGCGGGTGCCGTCAACCTCGTGTCGGCCGCGCCGAGCACGGCCAAGTTCATGGGCTCGGCCGGCATCACCGTGGGCGACAAGCGCCACCTGCAGACGCAGGGCATGCTCAATATCCCGTTGTCCGACGACGTGGCGCTGCGCATCGCCGCCATCAAGGATAGTCACGACGGCACGGTGGACTTCCGCCGCGGCTCGAACGTCATGCCGGGCACGGCCAAGTATGGCGCCGGCGACCAGATGGGCGTGCGCGCCTCGCTGCTGTGGAAGTTCACGCCGCAGCTGCGCGGCACCTTCATCGCCGACTACTTCCTCGACCAGGGTGCCGGCAACGTCTACCTGGCGGCCGAACCGAAGCCGGGCGAGAAGCTGCGCTCGGCCCTGATCGATACGCCGGGCACCCTGGACCAGTCGATTTTGACCTACAAGGGCAAGCTCAATTACAAGCCGACGGATGCGCTGGACTTCACGTACCTGGGCAGCTGGAGCCGCTACAAGCGCCAGAACAGCAACGACTCGGATGCGGGCCTGTTCCCCGGCTTCAAATCGGAAAACCGCACCGACTGGGCGCAGTTCGACAGCTATTCGCACGAGCTGCAGGCGCGTTCGGACGACGATGCGCCGTTCCAGTGGGTGGCCGGCCTGTTCCTCTTCAATGAAAAGAACAAGGTGCGCTTCGATATCGACCGCAGCCAGATTTCGCAGGCGGCCGTGCAGCAGGATATCGCCAACGGCGCCGTGATTTTCGTGCAGCCGACCGTGGGCCAGTATGCCTCGGCCATGTCCTTCATCCAGGGCGACCGCCAGCTCAAATCGAAAGCCGTGTTCGGCCAGGTCAGCCAGCAGCTGACCGATACGCTCAAGCTGACGGCCGGCGCGCGCTACACGAAAGACCACAAATTCGATATCGGCGGCAAGAACTGGGCCTGCCCGAACTGGCCCGCGAATACGCCGCTGGGCACTACGGTCCTCACTGCCGACCAGCTGCGCCAGCTGGTCACGCCCGGCACGGGCCTGGCCAACACGCACAATATCGGACCCGGTGGCGCCATCACGGCGGCCAGCTGCGGCAATACGCCGGGCGACAATACGGCCGACCTGAAATACGGTCAGGCCACCTGGCTGGGCCGCATCGAGTACAAGCTGCGTCCGGACATTTTGCTGTTCGGTTCCGTGACGACGGGCTTCCATTCGCCGGCCATCGGCGACGGCGGCGCCACCACCAAGCCGGAAAAGCTGACCAGCTATGAAATCGGCTTCAAGTCGGACTTGCTGAACCGCGAACTGACCCTGAACCTCGACGCGTTTTTGATGAAGTACAAAGACAAGCTCGAATCGCAAGTGGTCAACAGCGTGCTGGCCAACTTCAATGCGGCTGGCGCCACCGTCAAGGGCCTGGAAGCGGAGTGGGTGTGGCGGCCAACGAAGGTCGACCGCCTGACGGGCAACGCCACCTGGCTCAAAGCCGTGTACGATGATTTCATGTCGTGCGACGTCGACGCGGCGCGCGCGAATGGCCAGTCCTGCGGCTCGACGGCGCCACTGGTGAACGTGGGCGGCAGCACCATGAAGCATGCGCCGAAGTTTTCCACCACGGTGCAGTACGAGCATGATTTCAATGTTGCCGGCGGCCAGCTCACGCCGCGTGCTTCGGTGCACTATGAAACCATGTCGTACGTGGGGGCCGGGGCGTTCAACGGCGACGTGCCGGGCCATGCTGGCGTCAAGCGCCAGGAAGCCTACACCACGCTGGACCTGAGCCTGCGCTTCCAGCCGGCGAACAAGGCCTATACGGTGGAAGCGTTCGTGCAGAACGCCACCGACAAGGCGGTCAAGCTGGACGTCAATGAAATCTGCACGGACGTGGGCATGCCATGCCAGCCGACGCAGCAGATCTACGGCGCCTTCTACAATGCGCCGCGCACGTTTGGCGCGCGCGTGTCGATGAAGTTCTGATGTTGTTAACCCCAGCGGCAAAAGAGCTGGGGGCGGGCCCTGAGGGTCCGACCCCGGGGTTTGCTTCTGGGGTTACATCAACAGTATTTGGCAGCTCTCAGTAGCATGTTTTGGCCGGGTGACGACACCCGGCCTTTTTTATTCCAAAGTGGCTTGCACGCTGGCGATGCCGATCTGCGCGCTGCCTTCGGCCAGGCGCACATTGACGTTCTGGCGCGCCTGCAGCTGTGCCGGCGAGCGCACGATATTCCCCTTTTCGTCGCGCAAAATCGCGTAGCCGCGTTCCAGGGTGCGCTGTGGATTCAACAGTTCCAGCTGCGCCGCCAGGCCGTCGAGGCGGTGGCGCCGCTGCGTCACCAGCTGCGCCATGGCCGCGCCGCCACGCCGCTGCATGTCCACCAGGCGGGCGCGCGGCGCCGTGACGTCGGGCCGCAAGGCCGCCCAGCGCGAATGCAGGCGTTCCAGTGCGTACTGCGACTGGTTCACGGGCGCGCGCGCCGCATGCGTCATGGCCGTCGACAGTGCCAGCAGTTGCAAGCGCTGCTGCTGCAACTGCGCCTTGGGGTTGAGCAGCCGGCGGCTGTGACGGTCCAGCGTCTGCGCCGCGTCGTCGAGGCGGCGGCGCATGGCGCGGCGCAGGTCGGCCGCATCGGCGCGCAGGGACGCCAGCCAGTCGGCGCGCGGCGTGGCCGCCAGTTCGGCCGCCGCCGTCGGCGTGGCCGCGCGCAGGTCGGCCGCGAAGTCGGCGATGGTGAAATCGGTCTCGTGGCCCACGCCGCTGATCACGGGCATGGAGCAGTCGGCGATCGCATGGGCCACGGCTTCATCGTTGAACGACCATAAGTCTTCGATGCTGCCGCCGCCACGGCATACCAGCAGCACGTCGCACTCTGCCCTTGTGGATGCCGTGCGGATGGCGTGCGCGATCTTTTCCGGCGCCTGCTGGCCCTGCACGGGTGTCGGGTACAGGATGATATTGACGTGCGGCGCGCGGCGCTGGAGCGCGATCAGGACGTCGCGCAAGGCGGCCGCCTGCGGGCTGGTGACGATGCCGATGCTGCGCGCGAACATGGGAATGGCGCGCTTGCGTTCCTGGTCGAACAGGCCCTGCGCGGCCAGTTTTTCCTTCAGGCGCTGGAACGCTTCATACAGCGCGCCCACGCCGGCGCGGCGGATGGCTTCCACGTTGATCTGGTAATCGCCACGCGCACCATACAGGGTGACGAGGGCGCGTACTTCCACCTTGTCGCCTTCGCGCGGCGTGAAACCGGCAAACTGGGCGCGGCCACGGAACATCACGGCGCGCACCTGGGCGCCGTCATCCTTGAGGGTGAAGTACCAGTGGCCGGAGGCGGCGCGCGTGAAGTTGGAAATCTCGCCGGCGATCCAGGTCAGGGGAAACGAGCGTTCGAGCAGGCGCGCGACGGCCTGGTTCAGGGCGCTGACGGTCAGCACGGGCGGGGCGGCAAAGCCGCTGTCAGTCGGGGTGTCGTTCATCATCTGGCAAGGGGAAAGAAGCAAGCTGTCCACATATTATCGGCGAGGTCATGCTTATGTCATATATCGCGCAAAACAACAAGTTCTATTTCTAAGTATTTGATTTCATGCAGAATTCCCGTATGCCTGATTTGCGTGCACAGGGAAAAAAACCTTTAATATCAAGCACATCAGTGCAGCCACTGCCACTTACGCACAAAGTTATCCACAGAAAGTGTGCGGAACTTTTTGCCTTGGACAATTGTTGCCGGACTGGCTCCTTTCGGCAAAGGAAAATGCCCTGCTACATTTTTACGCACGGAAATAAAGTACATAGGAATCAAGCGCTTAGTATCGCATGCCTGGCCTTGCGCACAATCTTATCCACAAAAAATGTGCAGAACTCTGGCGCAGCGCCGGATTTATCCACGGAAACGGCCATGGCATGGCTTGCCTGAATTTTACGCAGCATAAAAATAACCATATAAATCAAGGATGTAGCATCCAGGTGTACGCCTTGCTCACAATCTTATCCACAGAATGTGTGCAAAACTGCATAAACCGTTTCGTGGTTTGTCCGGGTTTTCCACGGCATGCACAGGCTGCGTTGCTGCCTTATTTTTGAGCATTGAAAAAAACTCCTTTTAAATCAAGGGCCTTGCATGGAGTCAATCGGCTTGCTCACAATCTTATCCACACTTTATGTGTGGAACTGTATTGGCGGTGGAAAAGTATTGTTTGACGATGGGTTTTGGCCTGAAAACCTGCGCTTTTCAGGCCCTGCTACATTTTTATGCAGGGCAATAAAAACGATATAAATCAAGGTACTTGGCGTCTATTCTTGCGCTTGCGCACAATCTTGTCCACAGATTGTGTGCAGAACTTTGACGCTGGAAATGCCGCATGTTTCGCTCTGCTTGCCACTTTATTGTGCATCGATTTAATATCCTTTAAAATCAATGGCTTAATTGAATTCCTCGGCTTTGCGCACAATCTTGTCCACAGTTAATGTGCAGAACTCTGTAACTATTAATTTATTGACATTGACTACTGTCGATAAGCTGCTATGCCTGTATTTTGCGCAGAATGATATTTTCCATATGAATCAAGTACTTGCATGCTTGACTTCATGCTTGCTCACAATCTTATCCACACAAAGTGTGCAAAACTGTGCGCTGGCCGCGCCCGCCCGCCGCGCCGTGTGGACAAGTAAGCATGCGGGCGCCACTTGCCGCCGGCGCGGCAACGCGCTACATTGCGCCATTCCCGCGCCGACATGCCATCAGTCTTCGGCGCTCGGTACAATACAGGCTGACCGGGCGATTCACCGCCTTTCCTTTACCAGGAGTTTCTTTTGCTCGCTATATTTCAAGCCGCTGGCTGGCCCATCTGGCTGTTGTTGATCGCTTCCATCGTCGCCCTGGCCTTGATCATCGAGCGCCTGCTGTATTTGCGACGCGCCAAGATCCTGCCCCGCAAGCTGTTCGATGAAGTGGTGCAGGTGTATCGGAGCGGCAAGATCACGCCGGATACGCTGGCCAAGCTGGAAGACAATTCGCCGCTGGGCGTGGTGCTGGCCGCCGCCCTGCGCAATGTGGACGCGCCGCGCGAGGTGATGAAGGAATCGATCGAAGAGGCGGGCAGCGGCGTGGCCCACACGCTGGAACGTTTCCTGACGACCCTGGGCACCATCGCCACCCTGGCGCCGCTGATGGGCCTGTTCGGCACGGTGATCGGCATGATCGAGATTTTTGCCTCGCCCGGCGCCACCGCGTCGAACTCGGCGCTGTCGCACGGTATTTCCGTCGCCTTGTATAACACCGCGTTTGGCCTGGCCATCGCCATGCCGGCCCTGATCTTCTACCGCCACTTCCGCGCCCTTGTCGATAGCTTCGTCATTGACATGGAGCAGCAAGCGGTCAAGTTCGTCGACATCGTCCACAGTGGCCGCCAATGAACTTCCGCAAAGGCAAGGGGCGGGAAGACCCCGAAATCAACCTGATCCCGTTCATCGACGTGCTGCTGGTGATCCTGATCTTCCTGATGGTCAGCACCACCTACAGCAAATTTACGGAGCTGCAGATCACCTTGCCGACGGCCGACGCCGAGCAAGCCAAGGACAAGCCGCAGCAGATCGACGTCACCATCGACGCCAAGGGCAACTACACGGTCAACCGCGAACCCGTCTCGTTCCGCGACGTGGCCGGCCTGGCCGATGCCCTGCAAAATGCAGCCAAGGCGGCCAATGGCGGCAAGGCGCCCGCGCAGACGCCCGTGGTGGTGGTCAATGCCGACCAGTTCGCCATGCACCAGATGGTCGTCCACGTGATGGAAGCGGCGCGTCTGGCCGGCTATGAAAAGCTGACGTTTGCGGCGCAAGCGGGTGGCAAGTAAGGCAAACCTCCAACCCCAACCGAAGTGCCGGGGTCGGACCCTCAGGGTCCGACCCCAGGTGTTGATTTTGGGTTCCAATTTTATTTGACCCCCATGCCCACACCTTCCCCCGCCAAGCTTGAAACCACATTGACCCGCGCCTGGCTGACGCGCGGCCCGCTGGCGTGCGCGCTGTGGCCCGTCTCGCTGCTGTTCGGCGCCCTGAGTGCCGTGCGGCGCGGCCTGTACCGCGCCGGTGTGTTGACATCGACGCGCCTGCCCGTGCCCGTTGTCGTCGTCGGCAACATCTTTATCGGCGGCACGGGCAAGACGCCGCTGACGATCTGGCTGGTGCAAGCCTTGCGCGATGCGGGCATGCGCCCGGGCGTCATTTCACGCGGCCATGGCAGCGCCGACCGGCTGCCGCGCGCAGTGACAGCAGCTTCCACGCCGCAGCAGGTGGGCGACGAGCCGCTGCTGATCTTCCAGCGAGGCGGCTGCCCCGTGATGGTGGGGCGCGACCGCGCGCAAGCGGGCAGGGCGCTGCTGGCCGCACACCCGGAGGTCGACGTGCTGGTGACGGACGACGGCTTGCAGCATTACGCCTTGCAGCGCGACGTGGAAATCGTGCTGTTCGACGGCCGCGGCGCGGGCAACGGCTGGTTGCTGCCGGCCGGCCCCTTGCGCGAATCGCCGCGCCGCCGGCGCGATGTGACGGTGATCAATGCGCCCGAGCTGGCGCCGGTACTCGTGGCCAAGGTTGCACCACAGGGCTCTCTGGTGGTGCAGATGCTGCTCGATGGCGGCGTGGCCGAACGCATGGCGAACCGCAGCGTAAGCCTGCCGCTTGCCACCCTGGCGGCCAGCGGCCAGCGCATCGTGGCGGCGGCCGGCATCGGCAATCCGCAGCGCTTCTTTTCCATGCTGCGCGGCGCCGGACTGGATTTTACGGAACTGCCTTTGCCCGACCATCACGACTTCCTCGACCAGCCATTTGCGGCACTCGACACGGATCTGATCTTGATCACCGAGAAGGATGCAGTAAAATGTGCGCAAATTGAATATCTCAAAGATGACCCGAGACTGTGGGTCGTCCCCGTCAGTGCGCGCATCGATAGCGCGCTGGCCCAACAAATTGTGGAGAAATGTCGTGGACGCTCGACTGCTTGATATCCTGGTCTGCCCTGTTTGCAAGGGTCCGCTTGAACACGATAAGAAGGCGCAGGAATTGATTTGCCGCGCCGACCGCCTGGCCTATCCTATCCGTGATGGCATCCCCATCATGTGGGCGGACGAAGCGCGCACCTTGCAAGACGCAGTGGAATAACGATGGCGTTCATCGTCATCATCCCGGCCCGCCTGGCCTCGACGCGCCTGCCGGGCAAGCCGCTGGCTGATCTGGGCGGCAAACCCATGGTGGTGCGCGTGGCCGAGCAGGCAGCCCTGTCTGGTGCGGCGCGCGTGATCGTCGCCACCGACCATGAATCCATTCGCGCCGCCTGCGCCGCGCATGGCGTGGAAGTGTGCATGACGCGCAGCGATCATCCGTCGGGCACGGACCGCATCGCCGAAGTGGCGCGCACGCTCGCTTTGCCAGTGGACGCCGTCGTCGTCAACCTGCAGGGCGACGAACCGCTGATCGATCCGGCCCTGCTGGCCGCCTGCGCGGCGCAGATCAGCAGTACCGTGCCCATGGCCACGTGCGCGCATCCGCTGCATGATGTGCTTGATGCCTTCAACCCGAACGTGGTGAAGGTCGTGCTGGACAAGAACGGCCGTGCCTTGTATTTCTCGCGTGCGACGATTCCCTGGCATCGAGACGGCTTCGCGCAGTCGAAAGACAGCCTGCCGGCCGGCTATGTGCCGCTGCGCCATATCGGCTTGTATGCCTACAGCAATGCTTTTTTGCAAACGTATCCCACGCTCTCCGCTTCGCCGCTGGAAGCCATCGAGGCGTTGGAGCAGTTGCGCGTGCTGTGGCATGGCTATGCCATCGCCGTGCATGTGACCGATAGCGCGCCGGCCGCCGGTGTCGACACGCCGGAAGATCTTGCCAGGGTGCAAGCCCACTACGGCGCCCTGTAGGCATTACCCGCAAAACGGCAGGCGTGCAAATATAATTTGTGCGCCTGCAGTAAAAACCACATTTTGAAACGTCCGTCGCGCTAATTGCTGGCTTTGATCAATCAGGGCATAGCAATTCGATAGCAAACTGGCGCTCCGGGGATTTTTTGTGGTAAGTTTCGTAGGGAAAGATAGCCATAGCAACATCATCTAAAAAAAATAATTACACATACCACCATCCAAAATCTGTTTTTTAGGAACTTTCAATGCGTCTGATACTTTTAGGAGCACCCGGTGCCGGCAAGGGCACCCAAGCTAACTTCATCAAAGAAAAATACAACATTCCACAAATCTCCACGGGCGACATGCTGCGCGCGGCGATCAAGGAAGGCACGGAACTGGGCCTGGCAGCGAAAAAAGTCATGGATGCGGGCGGCCTCGTGTCGGACGATATCATGATCGGCCTGGTCAAGAACCGCCTGCAGGAAGCCGATTGCGCCAATGGCTACCTGTTCGACGGTTTCCCGCGCACCATCGCGCAAGCGGACGCCATGAAAGATGCCGGCATCAATGTCGACTACGTGCTGGAAATCGACGTGCCTGACGCATCGATCATCGAGCGCATGGACGGCCGCCGCAGCCACCCCGGTTCGGGCCGTGTCTACCACGTCAAGTTCAATCCACCGAAGGTCGACGGCGTCGATGACATCACGGGCGAACCGCTGATCCAGCGCGACGACGACAAGGCGGAAACGGTCAAGAAGCGCCTGGACGTCTACCACAACCAGACCAAGGTCTTGCTCGGCTACTACAACGACTGGGCCAAGTCCGGCCTGCCGGGCGCACCGAAATACCGCCGCATCGCCGGCGTCGGTCCGGTCGAGCAAATCCGCGACAGCGCCTTTGCCGCCCTGGCGGAATAAGCAGTTTTTCAAAAGCGGACCTGAGTGTCCGCTTTTTTTCTGCCCGCTTTTCAGGCAGACTGCCAGCATGGCTGGATGCATAACGTTTTCGTGGTTCAGGTTTTTTGCAGGTCGTGTTTTCCTGGCTGCGCGTGCCTACCCGGTGCGGTCTGCAGCTGTTGGCAATGACGTCGGATAAAAACAGAAGGGGACGATATGGCAGCCAGTTTGTGGTTTGCGGTAGCCTGCGGCGTGGTCGCAGTCATTTACGGTTTGGTGTCGCGTAGCTGGATTCTGCGCCAGGATCCCGGCAACGCGCGCATGCAGGAAATCGCGCTGGCCATCCAGCAGGGCGCGGCCGCCTACCTGGCGCGCCAGTACCGCACCATCGCGTTTGTGGGCGTGGTGCTGCTGATCGCCATCTACCTGTTGCTGGGCTTGCACACCGCGCTGGGCTTTTTGATCGGCGCCGTGCTCTCGGGCGCCTGCGGCTTCATCGGCATGAATGTCTCGGTGCGGGCGAATGTGCGCACGGCGCAGGCGGCCACGCTGGGCATCAACCAGGCCCTCAACGTGGCCTTCAAGGGCGGCGCGATCACCGGCATGCTGGTGGTCGGCCTGGGCTTGCTGGGCGTGACCCTGTTCTACTGGCTGCTGGTGACGACGGGCGCGCCCGGCCTGACCCAGCATGATTTGATCAAGCCTTTGATCGGCCTGGCCTTCGGCGCCTCGCTCATTTCCATCTTCGCGCGGCTCGGTGGCGGCATCTTCACCAAGGGCGCCGACGTGGGCGCGGACCTGGTGGGCAAGGTCGAGGCGGGCATCCCCGAGGACGATCCGCGCAACCCGGCCGTCATCGCCGACAATGTGGGCGACAACGTGGGCGACTGCGCCGGCATGGCGGCCGACCTGTTCGAAACCTATGTCGTGACCCTGATCGCCACCATGCTGCTGGGCGCACTGCTGATGGCAGAGGCCAGCAGCACGGCCATCATCTACCCGCTGCTGCTGGGCGCCGTCTCCATCCTCGCCTCCATCGTCGGCTGCTCGATGGTGAAGACCAAGCCGGGCGCGAAGATCATGTCGGCCCTGTACACGGGCCTGTGGTGGGCCGCCGGCCTCTCCCTGGTCGGCTTTGCCGTGGTGACGTGGCTGCTGTGGCCCGATGACGCCATGCGCTACAAGATGCTGGGCGCCACCGTCGTCGGCATCGTCCTCACGGGGCTGATGGTGTACATCACCGAGTACTACACGGGCACGGACTTCAAGCCGGTGCGCCACATCGCCGAAGCGTCGACGACGGGCCACGGCACGAATATCATCGCCGGCCTGGGCGTGTCGATGAAGTCCACGGCGTATCCGGTGCTGGCCGTCTGCGTCGCCATCCTCGTCTCGTATCAATTGGCCGGCTTGTACGGCATTGCCATCGCCGCCACGGCCATGCTGTCGATGGCGGGCATCATCGTCGCGCTCGACGCGTATGGCCCCATCACGGATAACGCGGGCGGCATCGCGGAAATGTCGGGCCTGCCCGATTCCGTGCGCGCCATCACCGATCCGCTCGACGCCGTCGGCAACACCACCAAGGCCGTCACCAAGGGCTACGCCATCGGCTCGGCGGGCCTGGCCGCGCTGGTGCTGTTTGCCGACTACACGCATGCGCTCGAATCGGTGGGCCATCACATTACGTTTGATTTGTCGAACCCCATGGTCATCGTCGGCCTGTTCATCGGCGGCCTGATACCGTATCTGTTCGGCGCCATGGCGATGGAAGCCGTGGGCCGCGCGGCCGGTGCCGTGGTGGTCGAGGTGCGCCGGCAGTTCCGCGATATCAAGGGCATCATGGAAGGCACGGCCAAGCCGGAATACGACAAGGCCGTCGACATGCTGACGGCGTCGGCCATCCGCGAAATGATCGTGCCGTCGCTGCTGCCGGTGGTGGTGCCCATCGTCGTCGGCATGCTGCTGGGGCCAGCGGCGCTGGGGGGGCTGTTGATGGGGACCATCGTCACGGGCCTGTTCGTGGCCATTTCCATGACCACGGGCGGCGGCGCCTGGGACAATGCGAAGAAATACATCGAGGATGGCCACTTCGGCGGCAAGGGTTCGGACGCGCACAAGGCGGCCGTCACGGGCGATACGGTGGGCGACCCGTACAAGGATACGGCCGGCCCGGCAGTGAACCCCTTGATCAAGATCATCAATATCGTGGCCCTGCTGCTGGTGCCGTTGTTGCCGGCCACGGGCTGGCTGGCCGTCAAGGCGCCGGCGCCCATCCACGCGCCCGTGCCGCCCATCCTGGCGCCGGCCACGCCGGTGCAAGTGTTGCCGGCGCAGTAGGGCCAGTTACTCCCTGCCGCCCCGCAGCACATGCTGCAGGGCGGTGCCGCGTCAGAAGCGCGACGTCAGGCCGACAAACATGCGGCGTCCCGGCACGTAATAGTCGACCAGGCCGTCGGCCATCGGCCCCTTCTTGAACAGGTTTTGCACGCCGCCGCGCACGGTCCACTGTGGCGTGACCTTGTACGACACGACGGTATCGACGATGGTGTAGGCTTTTTCGGCCAGCTTGCCCGCATCGAGTTCCTTGCCCGTGTACTGGGCCGATACTTCGCCGAACAGTTGGTCGTTGACTTGCCAGCCCAGCGCCGAGTACCACGACAGTTTTGGCGTCGACAGCAGGTTGGCGCCCGTGGTCAGGTTTTTCGCTTCCGCCATATAGGTCACGTTGTTACGCCAGTTCAGGTTTTTCGTCAGCGGGATGGTGGCCGTCGCTTCCAGGCCGCTGGTACGCGCCTTCTGGATATTCGTCATCTTGGTCCACCAGCGCTGTTGGTAAAAGCCCAGCGGCGCATAGTCGATCTTGTTCTTGAAATCCGTGTGGAAGTAGGTCAGGCCCACATCCCAGCCATTCTGTTCCCACGCCACGCCGATCTCGCCGGCCGTGCTCGTTTCCGGCTTCAAGTCTGCATTGCCGGCCATGTAGCAGGAGCCCTTGATGTAGCCCAGCGGTTTGAGGCTGCCACAACCGCGTCCGCCCGAGTTGGTCGCCGCCGCCGGCGAGTTTTCCTTCAGGCTCGGGGCGCGGAAGCCTTGCGAGATGCCGCCCTTGATGGTCCAGGCGGGGGCAGGGTGGTACACCAGGTACAAGCGCGGGCTGTAGTGGTTGCCGAACTTGCTGTGGTGATCAAGGCGCAGGCCGGCCGTGGCCGTCAAGTCTTCGCGCAGGAACAATTGATCTTCCGCAAACAGGGCCGAGGTGGTGCCCGACAGGGTCGCGCCGCTCACGGTGTTACCCAGGTAATCGGTGGGCACGGTGCCGATGGTACTCGTATTCGTCAGTTCCTGATGCTTCCACTGGCCGCCCATCACCAGCATTTGTTCGATGCCGCCCCAGCCGACCCGTTTTTCCAGGCTGGCATCGAGCGTGCTGTCCTTGGATTTTGCTACCGAGCCGACGACTTCGTTATCGAAGTCGTTGTGATACAGGTTGACCGTCGTCTTGCCGAAGTCCCAGCGGCCTTCGTAGCCGAGGCTGACGCTCTTGCGTATCAGTTTGTTGGCGCCCCAGCTGTAGACCAGCGGCTCGCCATCTGCATCGCGCGCGGACGAATCCATCGATTGCTGCTTGCCGTAGCTGGCGTCCAGCGACAGGTTCTGTTTCTTGCCCAGCGCCCAGTTCAGCTGGCCCGAGACAGTCTGGTTGCGTTCGCCGCCCATGCTGCCCGCTTTCTCGAAAAATTTTTCATCGGGATTCTGACGCGACTGGCTCACGCCCAGGCGCATGCCGACCGTGTCCGACAGGGGCCCGGCCAGGTTCACGCCCAGCTGGTGCGCCGTGCCGCGGTCGCTGTCCTGCGGCTGCGTGTAGTTGGCTGTGGCCGAACCGTTCCACTTGCCCGGTATCTTGCGCGTGATGATGTTGATCACGCCGCCCATGGCGTCGGAGCCGTATAGCGAGGACATGGGGCCACGCACCACTTCGATACGCTCGATCATGTCGGGCGAGATCCAGTTCAAGTCCTGGCGGCCCAGGTCGGGGCGGTACGCCGTGTCGGCCGAGCTGCCCACGCGCTTGCCATCGACCAGGATCAGCGTGTATTTATCGGGCAAGCCGCGCAGCTTGATCTTCGACGCTTCGCCTTCGGGGCCGGTGCCACCCGTCACGCCGGGGATGCGGCGCAGCAAGGTGTTGAGGTCATACACGGGCTGGCGCTCGATTTCCTCGCGCGTGATGACGCTGATGCTGGCGGGCGCATCCTTGATGTCGATGGCCGTGCCGGACGCGGTGACGACCACCGTGTTCATGGTGGGATCGGCGGCCACATTGCCTTCGGCCCAGGCGCTGCTGACGGCCAGCGACAGCAGGCAGGGCAGGAGCAGGGCGGTGGAATGGATAGCGCGGGCGGGAGTGGCGACGGGGGCTACGAAGGTTGCGAAGGCGGGACTGCGCTTGGTCATGGTGGACTTTCCGGATGTTGTTATTTCCTGGCTGCCTTCCGGGTGGCTCGGGTATCAATGAATAGAATAAACTGCGCTCGAATTCCGTTAATGAGAATAAGAATCGTTCTTATTGTAATGCCATCCTGGCAAGAAGGAAAGTGCTGAGGGGAAAATAAAACACCGTTGCAGCATGTACATGGCATTTGGCGCGGCGTGTGCCAATAATGAAAGCGGTATGATCGATGCTCGGAGAGGGGACATGAAGACGATGATCAAAACCATACCGGTGCTGGCCTGCGCCCTGCTGTTCGCTGGCGGCCATGCAGGCGCTCAGGAGCAGGCCGTTTCCGATGCTTTGCCCGTATGCCAGCTCGACCCGCGTGACAGCGGCAAGCTGGTGGTGGAACCATGCCGCCCGGCACCGCCCGTGCAGCCGCGCCGTTCCGTGGCGCAAGTAATTGGCCGCATGCCCGTGCAGCGCGCGGCGCCACCCGTCGTGCCCATGGCAGCCCCGCCGCCCGGCTCGAGCGTGCCCATGCCCGGCGCGCCGCAGCCCATCGGTGCCTGCGATACGGGCGGTTGCCGCGATGCGGCCGGCGCGCGCTACAACGGCGCGGGCAATGCCACGCTCGATGCCAACGGGCGTATTTGTCACCGCAATGGCACTTTCATGCAGTGTTTTTAGCCTTGCCATTGCTTGCCGCTGCAAGTTTTCGCTGAGCGCGCGTAAAAGTGGCTACAATTGTCGCCGACATTACGTTTACGTAAACGTAATGATGGCATCATGTACCGATGCAACCATCGGGCGCCGGGAACACGGCCCTTATTACTCAGGATACTCAGGAGATTTCATGCAGATTCAGGACAATGTATTCATCATCACGGGCGGCGCATCGGGTTTGGGCGCCGCCACGGCGCGCATGCTGACGGCTGCTGGCGGCAAGGTCGTGCTGGCCGATGTGCAGACGGAGGCGGGCCAGGCGCTGGCCGCTGAACTGAACGGCGTGTTCGTGCAGTGCGATGTGACGTCGGAAGAAGACGGCATGGCCGTGGTCGCAGCGGCAGGCAAGCTCGGTACATTGCGCGGCCTGGTCAACTGCGCCGGCGTGGCGCCGGCCGTGAAAACCGTGGGCAAGGATGGTCCGCATCCGCTGGCCCTGTTCCAGAAAGTCGTCAACATCAACCTGGTGGGCACCTTCAATATGTGCCGCCTGGCGGCCGATGCCATGGCGAAACAGGATGCCACCGCTGAGGGCGAGCGCGGCATCATCATCAACACGGCGTCCGTGGCGGCCTACGATGGCCAGATCGGCCAGGCCGCGTATGCGTCGTCGAAGGCGGCCGTGGTGGGACTGACCCTGCCGATGGCGCGCGACCTGTCGCGCAACGGCATCCGCGTGATGACGGTGGCGCCCGGTATTTTCGAAACGCCGATGCTGCTCGGCATGCCGGCCGAAGTGCAGGATGCACTGGGCAAGATGGTGCCGTTCCCGTCGCGCCTGGGCAAGCCTGGCGAATACGCGCAGCTGGTGAAAGCCATCGTGGAAAACGTCATGCTCAATGGCGAAACTATCCGCCTGGACGGCGCGATCCGCATGCAGCCAAAGTAAGTTGGGCATGATTTGATGTAGGATACCCCCGTATGGGGCGTACAGCCTTGCTCGGCTGTGCGCCCTTTTTTTATCGGAGAATCCATGATCACATTGAAGCCGCTGGCGCTGAGCCTGACCTTGCTGGGAGCTCTGGCTGCCCATCCTTGCTTTGCCGAAGTGCCGCAAAAGGCGCCGGAAATCGCCACCGCGTATGCGGAAAAAAGTGGTTGGGCGGCGCAGAAATTCATGGTCGCCGCCGCCAATCCGCTGGCCGCCGATGCCGGCTACCAGATGCTGAAGCGCGGCGGCAGCGCCATCGACGCGGCCATCGCCACGCAGCTGGTACTGACCCTGGTCGAACCGCAATCGTCGGGCATCGGCGGCGGCGCCTTTTTGCTGTACTCCACGGCCAAGGGCGTGCAAGCGTTCGACGGACGCGAAACGGCGCCTGCCGCCGCCGACGAACACCTGTTCCAGAATGCCGACGGCAGCCCCGTCTCGCGCGCCACGGGCGTGGTGGGCGGGCGTTCCGTGGGCGCGCCGGGCGTGCTGCGCATGCTGGAACTGGCGCACAAGGAACACGGCAAGCTGCCGTGGGCGACCCTGTTCGCCCCCGCCATCAAACTGGCGCACGGCGGCTTTCCCGTCAGCCAGCGCCTCAACGGCCTGTTGAGCTGGGACCAGGCCCTGAAGCGCGACCCCGTCGCCGCCGCGTATTTCTATGACAGCGAGGGCAAGCCCTGGCCCGTCGGCCATGTGCTGAAAAACCCGCAGCTGGCGCGCACCCTGCGCGAGATCGCCGGTGGCGGCGCCGACGCCTTTTACCAGGGCCGCATCGCGCGCGACATCGCCGCCAAGGTGGCCTCGCACCCGAGCAATCCGGGCAAGCTGACGGCGGCAGATATCGCCGGCTACCGCGCCAAGGTGCGTGAACCCGTGTGCAGCGATTACAAGGCCTGGACCGTGTGCGGCATGCCGCCGCCATCGTCGGGCGGCATCGCCATCGCGCAGATGCTGGGCATGCTGGAAGTGAAGGACATCGGCCCGTATGCGCCCGTCGACGGCGTGCTCGATGTGCAGGCGATCCATTTGTTTTCGGAAGCGGGGCGCCTGGCCTACGCGGACCGCAACCGCTACGTGGCCGACACGGATTTCGTGCCGCTGCCCGGCAAGGGCATCGCCTCGATGCTCGATAAAAGCTACCTGGCGCAGCGCGCCTCGCTGATCGGCGACAAATCCATGCTGAAAGCCTTGCCCGGCACGCCGCCCGGCATGCAAGTGGCGTGGGGCATGGATAACGCGCTGCAGCGCCCGTCGACGTCGCACCTGGTGGCGGTCGACGCTTTTGGGGGCGGCCTGTCGATGACCACCAGCGTGGAAGACGCGTTCGGCTCGCGCCAGATGGTCGACGGCTTTTTGCTGAACAACCAGCTGACGGATTTCTCGTTCGATTCGCGCGATGCCGCTGGCCCCATCGCCAACCGTGTCGAGGCGGGCAAGCGCCCGCGCAGCGCCATGTCGCCCACGCTGGTGTTTGAGAAGGGTACGCGCAAGCTGGTGCTGGCGACGGGCTCGCCCGGTGGCTCGTCCATCATCAATTATGTCGCTAAGGTGCTGGTCGGCACCATGGACTGGGGCTTGAACGTGCAGCAAGCCATCAACCTGCCGAACTTCGGCAGCCGCAATGGCCCGACGGAGCTGGAAAAGGGGCGCGCGCCTGCCGCGCAAGTCGAGGCACTGCAAGCGATGGGCCATGAGGTGCGCGTCATCGAACAGAATTCCGGCCTGCAGGGCATCATGCGCCTGCATGCGCATGGCAAGGATTTCTGGTTTGGGGGGGCGGACCCGAGAAGAGAAGGGATGGTTCGAGGAGACTAATCACCCCCGAATCTTTTCCACAAAGCATCAAGACCCTGCTAATCTGCCGGCATGGGAATACAAAATAAAACAGGCTTGATACTCACGGGAGGGGGCGCCCGTGCCGCCTACCAGGTGGGCGTGCTGCAGGCAATTTCGGCGATATTGTGGGAAGCGGGCTGGGCGCCGGCGCGCAACCCGTTCGACATCATTTGCGGCACCTCGGCCGGCGCCATCAACGCCACGGCGCTGGCCTGCCGCGCCGATAATTTCGGTGAAGGCGTGCAAAAGCTGCTCGACGTGTGGCAGCATATCCAGGTCGAGCAAGTCTACCGCGCCGATTCGCTGGGCGTGATCCGTTCGGGCGCGCGCTGGCTGTCGCTGCTGTCGTTCGGCTGGCTGCTGCGCCAGTGGCATGCCTCGCCGCCCAATTCCCTGCTCGACAATACCCCGCTGGTCAGCCTGCTGCACCGCATGCTCGACCTGCCGCGCCTGGACGCGGCGCTGGCCGATGGGCTGCTGCATGCGCTGGCCGTGACGGCGTCGTCGTATTCGGGCAGCCGCCACATGACGTTTTACCAGACGGCCGAGGATATCGCGCCGTGGGTGCGCACGCAGCGCCTGGCCTTGCAAGACCAGATCGGCGTGGAGCACTTGCTCGCCTCGGCCGCCATCCCCTTCATTTTTCCTGCCGTGCCGCTGTACGTGGGCGGCCAGCGCGAATACTGCGGCGACGGTTCCATGCGCCAGCTGGCACCGATTTCGCCGGCCATCCACCTGGGGGCGAACAAGGTGCTGGTGGTGGGGGCGGGGCGCATGACGGAACCGGCGCCCGCCGCGGCCGAAGCGGCGCGCTACCCGAGCCTGGCGCAGATCGCCGGCCATGCGCTGTCGTCGATCTTCCTCGATGGCCTGGCCGTCGACATCGAACGCCTGAACCGCATCAACCTGACCCTGTCGATGCTGCCGCCCGAGTTGCTGGGCAAGACGGCCTTGCGGCCCGTGGAATTGCTGGTCATCGCGCCGTCCGAACGGCTCGACGCCATCGCCAGCCGGCATATCGGCAGTTTGCCGCGTCCCATCCGCACCATGTTGTCGGGCATCGGCGCGGCCGAAGCGCGCGGCGCGGCGCTGGCATCGTATTTATTGTTCGAATCGACGTATACTAACGAGCTGATCCGTCTTGGACAGCGCGATACGCAGGCCCGCAAGGATGATGTCCTGGCGTTTTTTGGTTCCTGAGACGGCCCTTGGAGCGGCGTGCGTTTTTTTCGCGTTTTTTTTGACAGGACGATTGTGCTGGTATTTCGACGTGTTTGCGAAGTGGTATTGCTGTTGTCTTTGCTGCTGCCGGGCGGCCCGGCCGCGGCGGCGCCTGCGCCCACCCTGCGTTTCGATCAGCTCAGCGTGGAACAGGGCCTGGCGCAGGAATCGGTGCTGGCCATCGCCCAGGACCGGCAGGGCTATATGTGGTTCGGCAGCCAGTCTGGCCTGAGCCGCTACGACGGCTATCGCATGGTCGTCTACAAGAATATCGAGGGCGACAAGACCAGCCTGGCCGACAACTGGGTCGGCGAACTGCATGTCGATAGCCAGGGGCAACTGTGGGTGGGCACCGACAACGGACTGGACCGCTTCGACCCCGCCAGCCAGACCTTCACGCATTTCGTCCCGGCCGAAAAGAGCAAGCGCGGCAACGGCAACCGGCATATCCACGCCATTCTTGACGATGGCGCGCGCGGCTTCTGGATCGCCACCTCGGACGGTTTGCAGCATTTCGACCCCGCCACGGGCGCCTTCCGCACCTGGCACCATGAAGAGGGCAATCCGCACAGCCTGGGCGACAATGAAATCAAGGCGCTGGCGCTGGACGCGCAACAGCGGCTGTGGATAGGCACCGTCACAGGCCTGGACATGCTGGCGCCGGGCAGCGACCGCTTCGAGCATTTCGCCGTCGATACGGAGCCCGGTTCGAAGTACAACGTGATCCAGTCGCTGCTGGTGGACCGCCAGCAGAATCTGTGGATCGGCACCATGGCCGGCGCCGAGCGCTGGCGCCTGGGAGGCGCCGGCCAGGCACCGCAGTCGCGCCTGCGCCTGAATGAAAAACAGGGTTTTTCCGCCATCCGCGTGGCCAGCCTGTACCAGGATATCGACGCCACCGTCTGGCTGGGCAGCAATGCCGATGGCCTGTTCCGCTGGCTGCCCGAGAGCGACACCTTCCTGCAGTACCGGCACCAGACGGGCGACAAATTCAGCGTCGCCGACAACCAGCTGTCATCCTTGTACCGCGACCGCGCGGGCACTTTCTGGGTCGGCTCCTGGTACAACGGCGTGAGCCGGGTCGACCTGGGCAGCGGCGGCTTTTCGCGCATGGCGCGTGCGCCCGGCGATGTGGGCGCGCTGGCGGACAAGAAAGTGCGCGCCGTGGCCGATGCGGGCAATGGCAAGCTGTGGCTGGCCACCAAGGGCGGCCTGAAACTGTACGATACGCGCGACGGCAGCTCGCGCCTGTTCGACCTGCGCAGTTCGCCCGGCATGTCGCGCGACGAGCAGGTCACCACCCTGTACAAGGCGCCGGACGGCGTGCTGTGGGTGGGCGGCTCGACGGGCTTGCACCGCTTCGATCCGGCACTCGGGCGTTTCTTTACCATGCGCTTTGCCGCCGGCGATCCGAACAGCGACACCATCCGCAATGTCGTGAGCGACCGCAGCGGCATGCTGTGGGTCTCGACGCGCGGTGGCGTGCACCGTTTCGACCCCGCCAGCCGGACCTTTACCACTTACCGCCACGATCCGGCCAACCCGCACAGCCTGTCCGACAACATGGTGCGGCCCGTGCTGGAAGACGCCAAGGGGCGGCTGTGGATAGGCTCATTTCACGGCCTCGATTTGCTGGACCGCGCCAGCGGCCACTTCCGGCATTTCCGCCACGATCCGCAAAATCCGCATAGCCTCAGCCACGACGAGGTGCACTATCTGCACGAGGACAAGCGCGGCGTGCTGTGGGTGGGCACGGCCAATGGCTTGAACCGCATGGATGTCGATGCGAAGGGCGACATCCGCTTCCGGCGCTTCCTGCGCAAGGATGGCATGGCCGACGATGCCGTCGCCAGCATCCTCGGCGACGATAACGAGCAACTGTGGCTGAGCACGAATAGCGGCATCACGCGGCTCGACATGCGCAGTGGCCTGTTCCGCAACTACGACAGCGCCGATGGCACGGTGGAAGGCTCGTACTTCGATGGTGCGGCGCTGCGTGCGTTGGACGGGACCATGTATTTCGGCGGTTTTAACGGCATGACGGCGTTCGTGCCGCAGGATATCCACGACAACCGCGTGCCGCCGCTGGTGGCCATCACGGAACTGCAGATCTTCAACAAGCCGGTGGCCATCGGCCGCGGCGAATTCGCGCACGTGCTCAGGATGGCCATCGACCATACGCGCCAGCTGGTGCTGACCAGCCGTGAAAGCGTCTTTTCGCTGGAATTCGCAGCCCTGCATTTCGCTGCGCCCCAGCGCAATATGTTCGCCTACCGGCTCGAGGGCTTCGACCAGGACTGGGTCATGACGGATGCGGGGCGGCGCTTTGCCACCTACACCAACCTCGATGCGGGCAATTATGTGTTTCGCGTCAAGGCGGCCAACAAGGATGGCGTGTGGAACGAGAGCGGCGCCACCTTGGCCATCACGATCCTGCCGCCGTTCTGGAAAACCTGGTGGTTCCGCACCCTGATGGCGGCACTGCTGCTGGGCGCCGTGTATGGCGCTTACCGGCAGCGCGTGCGCGCGCTGCGGCGCCAGCAGAACGAGCTGGAAAAACTGGTCGGCGAACGCACGGCCGAGTTGCAGAGCAAGGAAATCGAAGTGCTGGCGCAGTCGGAAAAGCTGGCGCAAGCCAACAGCAGCCTGACGAAAAACGAGGAAAGCCTGCGCCTGGCCAAGCGCAAGGCCGAGGATGCGACGCGCCAGAAGTCGGAATTTTTGGCCAACATGAGCCACGAGATGCGCACGCCGCTGGCCGGCGTGATCGGCATGCTGGGCTTTGCCCTGCGCGACGAGCAGCTGCACGATGCCACGCGCGAGCAGATCCTGCGCGGCCAGGCCAATGCCCAGTCGCTGCTGGTGATCATCAATGACTTGCTCGATTTTTCCAAGATCGAGGCGGGCAAGCTGAGTATCGAAAATATCGACTTCGCGCTCGGTGCGGCCATCGAAACGGTCGTCACCCTGTTCGAGGAGCAGGCGGCCGCGCGCAGCATCGGTTTTACCATCGATTTTGCGCCCGACCTGCCGCCCTTCGTGGTGGGCGACCCAACCCGTTTGCGCCAGGTGCTGGTCAACCTGGTCGGCAATGCCTTCAAGTTCACCCAGCGCGGTGGCGTCAGCGTCTGCGTCGAGCGGGCCGGCGTGGCCAGCGGCAGGGGCGGGCGCCGTGTCAACCTGATCCGCTTTACGGTCAGCGACAGCGGCATCGGCATCGATGCGGACGCGATGGCGCGCCTGTTCCAGAAGTTCGAGCAGGCCGACGCCAGCACCACGCGGCGCTACGGCGGCACGGGGCTGGGCCTGGCGATCTGCCGCCAGCTGGTCGAACTGATGCAGGGCGAGATCGAGGTGGCCAGCACGCCGGGGCAGGGCAGCACGTTTGCCTTCACCTTGCCGCTGGCCGATGGCGTGGCGCCGCCGCTGGTGCCGCAGGTGGCGCTGGCGCCGCACAGTCACCAGTTGCGCGTGCTGTGCGCGGAAGACTTCCCCACCAACCAGATCATCATCCGCGTCATGCTCGAAGAACTGGGGCACAGGGTCGATGTGGTCGCCAATGGCGTACTGGCGGTGGCGGCCTGCGTGCATACGCGCTATGACCTGATCCTGATGGACGGGCGCATGCCGGAGATGGACGGCGCCACGGCAACGCGATTGATCCGCGTGGGCGGCTGGCCGGACCAGCCCGTGCGCGACCAGGAACTGATGATCGTGGCCCTGACGGCGAATGCCAGCGATGAAGACCGCAGCCGCTATCTGGGCGTCGGCATGGATGATTTCCTCAGCAAACCGGTCGACGAAGCGGCGCTGCATGCCTTGCTGGCGCGCGCCATCGAGCGCCAGCTGCAGCGCGGTTTCATGTTGCCGCGCATGCCGTCGAACGTGCCGCGCGCCGCCGCACGGGGGCAGGCCGAACTCGATGCCCTGTTCGGCATCGCGCCGGCTGCGCCCGTCGCGGCACCCTCCCAGTCCATCCGCAGCGGTGAACTGCAACGGCGCATCCGCGTCGCCTTCGTCGCCGACCTGGAGGGGCGTTTGCGTGAACTCGACGCCGCCCTGGCGGCGCAGGACAGGGACAACGCCGGGCGCCTGCTGCACGGCTTGAAGGGCAGCGCCGCCTATCTCGATGAAACGCAGCTGCACATGCTGTGCACGGAAATGGAAGAGGCGGCGGACGCTGGGCGCTGGACGCAGGTGGCCTTGCATTTGCCGCAATTGCGCGCACTGTTGGCGCAAATAGCCGTTTCGGGCAAGGAAATGTAAAATAGGCAATGCCTGCCTTCGAACGCGCGGCGAAACTGGGTAGAATACGGCCAGGCCCCTGACGCCGCCGGCAATGGAGAAAGCAATGAAAGTACTGGTGGTTGACGATGATGTCGTGTCGCGCATGGTCTTGATGCATCTGATCGACAGCTGTGGCGTGCACGATATCGTGGAAGCCGAAGATGGTGCGGCGGCGTGGGAGCAGCTCGAAGGGGGCTTGCGGCCGTCGCTGTGCTTTTGCGATTTGCGCATGCCGCGCCTGTCCGGCATGGAACTGCTGCAGAAAATCCGCTCCGACAGCACGCTCGACGCCATGCCGCTGGTGCTCGTGTCGTCGGCGAATGACCAGGATACGGTGCGTGACGCCGTGCAGGCCGGTGCCGCAGGCTACATCGTCAAGCCCTTCCAACCGGAGCAGGTGCGCCAGCATATCGACGCCTGCTTCGACATCTCCGCCTTGCCGGCCGAAGCGTCGCGCGACACCCTGCAGCGCCTCGGCATCGACAGCGAACGCCTGCTGGCGTATCTGACGGGTTTCCAGGGGCAGGTGGGCGCCGCCAGCGAGCAGGTCGACGCCTTGCTGGCGCGTGGCGAACCGGCCCAGGCGCGCCAGCAGCTGGAACGGCTGCACCTCGGTTGCCGCACCCTGGGCTTGCATGGCGCGGAGGCGGGGATGATGGACCTGCTGCAGGCATCGGTGCTCGATGGCGGCCAGATACAGGCGGCGCTGGCCGCACTGGCGCGCAGCGTGGCGCAGCAGGCGCGTTTGCTGCGCCAACAGGACGGCGCCGACTGAATCTGCTGTTTTCTGCTTGCCGGGAAAATACTTTAGGTTTAAAGTATCTGCTTCCGGGCCATGTGCACGCGCCCGCTACCAGCCAGGATGAGCATGAGCAGCGACCCTTCGCCCAGCACCGCATCTCCCCAGGACGACTTTGCGCGCGCGCACTTGCCGCCGCGCGCACTCTGGCCGCAGCTGTGCCTGGACTTGCCCGAGCTGCAGTATCCGCCGCGCCTCAATTGCGTCGCGGTGCTGCTCGATGCGGCCGTCGCCAGCGGTGGCGGCGAACGCCCGGCCATCCTTGCCGACGGCCAGCGCTGGACTTACGCGCAGCTGGCGCGCCAGGTCGACCGCATCGCCCACGTGCTGCGCGCCGACCTGGGCCTGATCCCCGGCAACCGCGTGCTGCTGCGCGGCGCGAATACGCCCATGATGGCCGCCTGCCTGCTGGCCGTGCTGAAGGCCGGCTGCATCGCCGTGCCGACCATGCCGCTGCTGCGCGCGCGCGAACTGTCCACGATTATCCTCAAGGCGGAAGTGAACGCCGTGCTGTGCGCGCAGGGCTTGCGCGCGGAACTCGACGGTGTGTCGACATGCCCGCCGATGTTGTGCTTTGGCGCCGCCGGCGCCGAACTGGAACAGCGCATGGCGGCCCACGATGCACCGTTTGCTGCATGCGACACGGCAGCCGACGACGTCTGCCTGATCAGTTTTACCTCCGGCACGACGGGCGTCCCCAAGGGCACCATGCACATGCAGCGCGACCTGCTGGCCATCTGCGACTGTTTTCCCCGCTCCATGCTGCAGGTGCGCGCCGACGATATCTTCATCGGCACGCCGCCGCTGGCATTCACCTTTGGCCTGGGCGGCTTGCTGCTGTTCCCCCTGCGCTTTGGCGCTTGCGCCGTGCTGCTGGAGAAACTCACGCCCGAGGCCCTGCTGCGCGCCATCGGCGCCTATCACGCCACGATCTGCTTCACGGCGCCCACCTTTTACCGCCAGATGGCGCCCCTGGCCGCGCAGCACGACTTGCGCAGCCTGCGCCTGTCCGTCTCGGCCGGCGAGGCGCTGCCGCTGGCCACGCGCGACGCCTGGCAGGCGGCGACGGGACTGGCCATGACGGACGGCATCGGCGCCACCGAGATGCTGCACATCTTCATTTCCGCCACGGGCGAGGGCATACGCCGCGGCGCCATCGGCAAGGCCATCCCCGGCTACCAGGCATGCATCGTCGATGATGCCGGCGTGCCGCAGCCGCCCGGCGTGACGGGCCGCCTGGCCGTGAAAGGCCCCACCGGTTGCCGCTACCTGTCCGACCCGCGCCAGCGCGAGTACGTGCAGAACGGCTGGAACCTGACGGGCGACACCTTCGAGATGGATGCCGACGGCTATTTCTATTACCGCTCGCGCAGTGACGACATGATCGTCTCGGCCGGCTACAACATCGCCGGCCCGGAAGTGGAAGAGGCGCTGCTGCGCCATCCGGCCGTGGCCGAATGCGGCGTGGTCGGGCGCGCCGATGCCGAGCGTGGCCAGATCGTCGAGGCGCACATTGTGCTCAAGGAGGGCTACCAGCCCAGTGACCTGCTGGCGGCCGAACTGCAGGACTTCGTGCGCCAGCAGATCGCTCCGTATAAATACCCGCGCGCCATCCGTTTCCTGCCTTCCCTGCCGCGCACGGAAACGGGCAAGCTGCAGCGCTTCAAACTTCGCACGGACACCGCATGAATATTGTCTGCATCGGCGGCGGTCCCGCCGGCCTGTATTTCAGCCTGCTCATGAAAAAGCAGAACCCCGCGCACCGCATCACCGTCATCGAGCGTAACCGCCCGTACGACACGTTTGGCTGGGGCGTGGTGTTTTCCGACCAGACCCTGGGCAACCTGGCCAATGCGGACGAGCCGACGGCGCGCGCCATCCTGCAGGCGTTCAACCACTGGGACGATATCGAGATCCACTTCAAGGGCGAGACCGTGCGCTCGGGCGGCCATGGTTTTTGCGGCATCGGCCGCAAGCGCCTGCTCAATATCCTGCAGGCGCGCTGCGAGGAGCTTGGCGTGCAGCTGGTGTTCGAGACGGAAGTGCAGGACGACCAGGCCATCGCGAAGCAGTACGGCGCCGACCTGGTGATCGCCAGCGACGGCTTGAACAGCCGCATCCGCACGCGCTATGCGGCCAGCTACCAGCCCGACATCGAGCAGCGCCATTGCCGCTTCGTCTGGCTGGGCACGCGCAAGAAATTCGAGGCGTTTACGTTTGCCTTCCGCCAGACGCCACACGGCTGGTTCCAGGCGCATATCTATCAATATGACGGTGATACGTCGACCTTCATCGTCGAAACGCCGGAACACGTGTGGCGCGCGGCTGGGTTGGACGCCATGAGCCAGGAACAGGGTATCGCCTTTTGTGAGGCGCTGTTCGCCGAGGAACTCGATGGCCATGGCCTGCTGAGCAATTCGCCGCACTTGCGCGGCTCGGCGCAGTGGATCACCTTTCCCCGCATCGTCTGCCGGCAATGGGTGCACCGGCACGATGGCGTGCCCGTCGTGCTGATGGGCGACGCAGCCCACACGGCGCATTACTCGATCGGTTCGGGCACCAAGCTGGCGCTGGAAGACGCGATCGAGCTGGCCCGCTGCTTCGGCCAGCATGGGGATACCGATGTTGCGCTGGCCGCCTACCAGCAGCTGCGCGCCATCGAGGTGCTGAAAATCCAGAGCGCGGCGCGCAATTCCATGGAGTGGTTTGAAAACGTCGAGCGCTACAGCGCCATGGAGGCGCCGCAGTTCGCCTATTCCATGCTCACGCGCAGTCAGCGTATTTCACACGAAAACCTGCGCCTGCGCGATCCCGCCTACGTGGCCGATTACGAACGGTGGCTGGCGCGGCGCGCGGGCGAACAGGCCGGCGTGACGCTGCCGGACGAAGCCATGCCGCCCATGCTCACGCCCTTCCGCTTGCGCGGCGTGCTGCTGAAAAACCGCATCGCCGTCTCGCCGATGGCGCAGTACAGCGCCGTCGATGGCGTGGCGGGCGACTATCATCTGATGCACCTGGGCGCGCGCGCCATGGGCGGCGCTGGTCTCGTGTTTGCCGAGATGACGTGCGTGTCGGCCGACGCGCGCATCACGCCCGCCTGCCCCGGCATGTACAGCGAAGCGCATACGCAGGCCTGGCGGCGCATCGTCGATTTCGTGCATGCCAACAGCGATGCGAAGATCGCCCTGCAACTGGGCCACGCGGGGCCGAAAGGCTCGACGCGCCCCATGTGGGACGGCATCGACCTGCCTTTGAAAGAGGACAACTGGCCGCTGCTGGCTGCCTCGGAGCAGCAGTACCTGGCCGGCGTGTCGCAGCTGGCGCGCGCGGCCACGGAAAGCGACCTGGCGCGCATCGAGCAGGATTTCGTGCGCGCCACGCTGGCGGCAGCCGTCGCCGGTTTTGACTGGCTGGAACTGCATTGCGCGCATGGTTATTTGCTGTCGAGTTTTATCTCGCCGCTGACCAACCGTCGTACGGACGAGTATGGCGGCAGCCTGGAAAACCGCTGCCGTTATCCCTTGCGCGTGTTTCGCGCCATGCGTGCCGCCTGGCCGCAGGACAAGCCGATGAGTGTGCGCATCTCGGCCCACGACTGGGTCGAAGGCGGCATCACGCCCGACGATGCAGTCGTCATCGCGCGCCTGTTCAAGCAGGCCGGCGCCGACATGATCGACTGTTCCTCGGGCCAGGTCAGCAAACTCGAACAGCCCGTGTACGGGCGCATGTTCCAGGCGCCGTTCGCCGACCGCGTGCGCAACGAGGCGGGTATCGCCAGCATGGCCGTCGGTTCGATTTTTGAAGCCGACCACGCCAACAGCATCATCGCCGCCGGGCGCGCCGACCTGTGCGCCGTGGGCCGGCCGCACCTGGCCAACCCGGCCTGGACGCTGACGGAAATGGCGCGCATCGGCTACAGCGGCGCCGGGGCAGGCGCTACTTGGCCGAAACAGTACCGTCCGGGCCAGCAGCAGCTGGAACGCAATCTGCAGCGCGAGCGCCAGCTGGCCGCCGCCAGCACGGGCCTGACCCCGCAACAGGTGGCCGCGCGGCTGCTGGAAGGATGACATGAACAAGGAACGACGGGACGGCGCGTTGGCCGACAAACATGCGCTGGTGACGGGCGCCGGCAGCGGCATTGGCCTGGCGTGCGCGGGCGCCTTGCTGGACGCGGGCGCCCGGGTCACCCTGGCCGGGCGCGACGGCGCGCGACTGGCGCGCGCGCGCATGCAGCTGGAAGAGGCGGGCCACGCGGGCAGGGTGGCCATCTGCGTGCTCGACGTGAGCGTGGAAGCGTCCGTGCAGGCGGGTTTCGCGCAGGCCGCCGCGCATTTCGGCCGCATCGATATATTGATCAATAACGCGGGGCAGGCGCATGCGGCGCCATTCGGCAAGACCGATGCCGCCATCTGGCAGCAGATGCTGGCCGTGAACCTGACGGGCGTGTTTCACTGCTGCCAGGCGGCCATGCCGGCCATGCTGGAAGCGGGCTGGGGACGCATCGTCAACGTGGCGTCGACGGCGGGCTTGAAAGGCTATCGCTATGTCAGCGCCTATGTCGCCGCCAAGCACGGCGTGATCGGCCTGACGCGCGCGCTGGCGCTGGAAGTGGCGCCGCGCGGCGTCACCGTCAACGCCGTCTGCCCCGGCTACACGGAAACGGAGATGGTGGCGCAGGCCGTGCAGAACATCGTGCGCAAGACGGGGCGTGGCGCAGACGCGGCGCGCGCGGAGCTGGCGGCTGGCAATCCGCAGCAGCGGCTGGTGCAGCCACAGGAAGTGGCCGATGCGGTGGCCTGGCTCTGCCTGCCCGCGTCGGCCGCCATGAATGGACAATCGATCGCCGTCGCCGGCGGTGAAGTCATGTAGACAATGGATAAAATGGACAATGAACGCGACCTCCCGCAGGCCGAACCGGTGCTGGATCTGGCCAGCCGCCTGACGCAGGACCACCACCAGTCGCTCAAGCTGTGGCTGCGCATGCTTTCGTGCACGGTGAAAATCGAAAACGAGGTGCGCACGCGCTTGCGCGCTACTTTCGGCATCACCTTGCCCCGCTTCGATCTGATGGCGCAGCTCGAGCGCTTTCCCGAAGGCTTGCGCATGGGCGAACTGTCCCGGCGCATGATGGTCACGGGCGGCAATATCACGGGCATCACCGACCAGCTGGAGCAGGAAAAACTGGTGCTGCGCGTGGTCGACCCGAAGGACCGCCGCTCGTACAGCGTCAAGCTGACGCCGGCCGGCCGGCGCGCCTTCGACGAGATGGCGCGCGTGCACGAAGGCTGGATCGCCGAACTGCTGCACGGCGTGACGCCGGACGATAAAACCCGATTGATCGACCTGCTGTCGCAGATGAAACAGCAACTCAATGACATTTCCATAAAGGACTGACCATGCGCCATCTCCCCGGCCAGCCGCAAGACCTGCCAGGCAACCGCGCCAGCCTGGCCCATTACGCCGCGCGGCATTTTCTGTTTTCCGTTGACGCAGGTGTCGCCACCTTGACCTTGCACCGGCCCGAGCGCAAGAATCCGCTGACCTTCGATTCGTATGCGGAATTGCGCGAGCTGTTCCGCGCGCTGGCGCATGCGGACGACGTCAAGGCCGTGGTGATCACTGGCAGCGGCGGCAATTTCTGTTCGGGCGGCGATGTGCACGACATCATCGGCCCGCTGACGCAGCTCGACATGCCCGGCTTGCTGGCGTTTACCCGCATGACGGGCGACGTGGTAAAAGCCATGCGCGCCTGCCCGCAGCCCATCATTGCCGCCATCGACGGCATTTGCGCCGGCGCTGGCGCCATGCTGGCGCTGGCCTCCGATATCCGCATCGGCACGGCGCGCAGCAAGACGGCTTTCCTGTTTGCCCGCGTGGGCCTGGCCGGCTGCGACATGGGCGCTTGCGCCTTGCTGCCGCGCGTGATCGGCCAGGGCCGCGCCGCCGAACTGCTGTACACGGGGCGCTCCCTGGCCGGCGCCGAGGCCGAGCGCTGGGGCTGGCTCAACCGCCTGGTCGAACCGGAGGAACTGGCCGAAGCGGCGCAGCTGTTCGCCGCCGGCCTGGCCAGCGGCCCCACCTTCGCGCACGGCATGACGAAAAAAATGCTGCAGCAGGAGTGGAACATGGGCGTCGATGAAGCCATCGAGGCGGAAGCGCAGGCGCAGGCCATTTGCATGGCCACCAACGATTTCCACCGCGCCTATCACGCTTTCGTGGCGAAGGAAAAACCACAGTTCGAGGGTAATTGACATGCGTGATACGAGTTATCTGGACTGGCCATTTTTCGAGGCGCGCCATGCGCAGCTTGCGTCCGAGCTCGATGCCTGGGCGACGCAGCACCTGGACGGCGCGCACGGCGCCGACGTCGATGCGGCTTGCCGCGCGCTGGTGGCGCAACTGGGGCAGGACGGCTGGCTGGCGCACGCCACCGGCACCGATGGCAAGATCGATACGCGCGCCATTTGCCTGATGCGCGAAACCCTGGCGCGCCACGACGGCCTGGCCGATTTCGCCTTCGCCATGCAGGGACTCGGTTCCGGCGCCATCGGCCTGTTCGGCAGCCTGGAGAACAAGGCGCGCTACTTGCCGGACGTGGCCAGTGGCAAGCGCATCGCCGCCTTTGCCCTGTCCGAGCCACAGGCCGGCTCCGACGTGGCGGCGATGGCGTGCGCGGCGCGGCGCGACGGCGACGAGTATGTGCTCGATGGCGAAAAGACGTGGATCTCGAACGGCGGCATCGCCGACTTTTACGTGGTGTTCGCCCGCACGGGCGAAGCGCCCGGCGCGCGCGGCATCAGCGCCTTCATCGTCGATGCCGACAATCCCGGGCTGGAAATCGCTGAACGCATCGCCGTCATCGCGCCGCATCCGCTGGCGCGCCTGCGCTTTGCCAATTGCCGCGTGCCCGTGTCGCAGCGCCTGGGCGAGGCGGGGCAGGGCTTCAAGGTGGCGATGGCGACACTGGACGTGTTTCGCACCTCGGTGGCCGCCGCCGCGCTGGGTTTTGCGCGGCGCGCCTTCGATGAAGCGCTGCGCCACGCGACAAAGCGCCAGATGTTCGGCCAGACTCTGGCGGATTTTCAATTGACGCAGGCGAAATTGGCGCAGATGGCCACCGGCATCGACGCCGCCGCCTTGCTCACCTACCGCGCCGCCTGGCAGCGCGACCAGGGTCGCAAGGTGACGAAGGAGGCGGCGATGGCCAAGCTGACGGCCACGGAAACGGCGCAGCAGGTGATCGACGCCGCCGTGCAGCTGTTTGGCGGCATGGGCGTGGTCAGCGACCATCCGGTCGAGCGCCTGTACCGCGAAATTCGCGCCTTGCGCATCTATGAAGGCGCCAGCGAAGTACAGCAATTGATCATCGCGCGCGAATTGCTGCGCGAGGCGGCGGTGGACGCATGAACGGTATGAGCAATCAGGAGAAGACAATGCAAGTGCTGCAACCAGCAGAATGGGCCAGGCCGCGCGGCTATGCGAACGGCGTGGCCGCCAGCGGGCGCACGGTGTATGTCAGCGGCATGATAGGCTGGGATGCGCAGGGGCAGTTTCATACGGACGATTTCGCGGGACAGGTGCGCCAGGCGCTGCAAAATATCGTCGCCGTGCTGGCCGAGGCGGGCGCCTTGCCCGAACATATCGTGCGCATGAACTGGTACGTGCTCGACAAGAAGGAGTACGTGGCGGCGTATCCGCAAATCGGCGTGGCCTACCGCGAGCTGATCGGCAAGCACTTTCCTGCCATGACGGCGGTGCAGGTGGCCGGCCTGATCGAGGATCGCGCCAAAGTGGAGATCGAGGTGACGGCGGTGCTGCCATCGCTGCCATTGCGGCCATAGTGGCCGTTAACGTGCTATCGACGATATGCGAAGTTGTGCAATGTGAGTGATATTTTCTTGTGTGAAAGGGATGTAATTCGTGTTATTATTGATAATTATATTTGGTATATAGTCATCTTTATCTCGCTTGCCTGTCATTGGAGTGCCTGATTTACCTGCCCGGACGCATTGCCATCAAGCTTCATCGATGTATTTCTGAGACGAATCAATGAAAAAGACGCCAGTTGTTCCTGCATCTGCGGCAAGCACTGCGCCTTTGCCTGTAAAGGTGCGTTTGGCGATGATCGATGTTGGAAAAGGCCTGGGCATATTGCTCATTGTCATTGGTCACAATGCGATTTTTTCAGCCAGCTATAGCGAAGCTGGCGATTTCCTCAAAACATTCCGGCTCCCCTTTTTCTTCTTCATCTCAGGCACGACCTTTGCCATCGGCATGCGCAGCGTGAAGGAGATTGCCTGGTTACGCGCGGATGCTTGGCTGAAGCCCTGCGCCGTAGTGGTGATCGTGATCGGCCTGCTACAAGTACTGTTGGGCTTGGGCACCATGGATACGATCTTCCTGGGGCTATTGTACGGCACGGGATTTACCCTGACCTGGACGCCGACCTGGTTCCTGCCACATCTATGGCTGCTGTATGTCAGCACCGCTATTTTTCTCACCTATGGTCGCCCGCTGACTAGTACTTGGCCGCGGCGTATTGTCTTGCTGCTGTTTATGTCCGTAGCCGGCTATCTGGTCATGCAGGGTTTTGATAGTGGCATGGAAAATCCGGTCTGTTTGCGTATAGTCGAGTTCGGCCCAGCGCTGTTCGATTGCGGCTTGCCATTTAGTGCCGATATTCTGTTGTTGACGGGTGTTTTTTTCTTGCTGGGCCATTTTCTGTCGAGCAACGTCAAGGCATTTCACTTGAACTGGCTGGTACTGGGCCTGGCATTTTCGGCCATGCTGGCGCTACACTATTATTTCGGTTTCACGATAGATTTCAACCAGCGTCGTTACGATTCGTTGTTTGTTTCGACGCTGCAAGCCTTGTGCGGGATTTATGTCATGCTGTCTGTATGCAGCCTGCTGAACCGCTCCGCCGTAGTATCCAGGGTATTGTCATATCTGGGGCGTGGCAGCCTGTTCATCCTCATTTTTCATGCATGGATCATGCTCAAGCTCGATACGTTGTTGCTGCGTTGGCTGAATAACGGCTTCCTGGTGGCGGGTATTTCCATCACGACGGCAATCATCGTCCCGCTCATTTTTTGGGAGTTGGCAAAGCGCAACAAGGTCGTCTCCCTGTTAATGTTGCCGCGCAAGCGCGTTGCCTGTCCATCCAGTGCCGTGCTGGCGAAGACGGCGAACTGAGACCCCAGATAGGCGTGGTGTTTATTTGCCGACAGGGAGCACATTGCAACTGCTTGCGCGTCACCCGCATGGCATGGTTGCCGGGCGGGCGGTGGGCGCCTGATTCATCCGACAGTGCGTGGAATGCCGGATATGCGGCCGAGCGGATGGCCAGCGCGCCCCACTTGCTCAATGATGGTCATCGCTATAGAGCACCGTATCGCCCGTAATGGCGCTACAGTATCTCCGTCTCGCGTTCGGCTGACCAACTGATGGCCTCGCCTTTTGTCGAGAAGGTTTTGGATTCGCGAGTGCCAAGCATGGCAGCCTGCGCGCCATCCCGTCCCCTTTTTTTTGGTTCATCGCGGTTAATGGGGAACGACCGGCTTGACGTTTTTTGCTGGGAGGGGGTGGCGGCAAGGGTTTTGAATTGATTAATTGATTGTCGCCAAACAAACCAATTACCTTACCACTCTCGCCGCCATGCTCAATGCTATGTCTTCTCTTCCATTTTGGGAAGGGCATATTGTCGTTTCCGTCGTCGAACAGGACGACGAGTCGCTGCTGATCGTTCTCAACGCCTGCCCCACTGCCGACGCGCTTTGCGGTAGCTGCCGGCAGCCTTGTGCTCTAGTTCATGAGCGGCGCTGGCGGCGCATCCGGGATCGGGATATTTTGGATCGACGGGTTTGGGTGAAGGTAGCAATCCGGCGCCTGGACTGCCATCATTGCAATGCCCGGGTGACAGAGCATATCTCCTGGCTGGACCGGCGCTCGCGGATGACTCACCGCGTCCGGGTCTGGGTGGAGGCGCTGGCACAGCTTATCCCCATCAAGCACGTGTCCCAGCTGACAGGCCTGCACTGGCACACCATCAAGGCCATTGACCTACAGCGCTTGGCACACCTGCACGGCCAGTTCGCCGCTGGCGACGTGCGGCGCCTCGTCATGGATGAATTCGCTTTGCACAAAGGCCATCGTTATGCGACAGTCGTTCTCGATGCTCAGCGCATGCGTGTGCTCTGGGTTGGTGAAGGCAATAGTCGGGCGGCCATTCGGCCGTTTTTCGAGGCGTTGGGCGCAGAAGGCTGCGCCCGAATCGAGGCTGTGGCGATGGATATGAACACGGCGATGGATCTCGAAGTGCGTGCGCAATGTCCCAACGCCGAAGTCGTCTACGATCTTTTCCATGTCGTTGCGCGCTTTGGCCGTGAGATCGTTGACCGGGTGCGTGTAGACCAGGCAAACGCGCTGCGCGACGATGCCAAAGCGCGCCAGGTCATCAAGCGTAGCCGTTGGCTTCTGCTGCGCAATCGCGACAACCTTGAGGGCGACCGTGCTATCAAACTTGACGAACTGCTCGCGGCCAACGCCCCTCTGGCAACGGTCTATTTGCTCAAAACCGAACTCAAAGAAATCTGGTTCGCGCCATCCGTTCGCGAGGGCGCGCGTCGATGGAAACGCTGGATGCGCCTCGCCCTCGAGAGCGAGATCGCCCCCGTGATCAAATTCACCAAGCGCTTACGCAAATACGTCCGGGGCATCATCGCCTCCGCCATCTATCCGATGAATTCGTCCATTCTTGAAGGCGTCAACAAGCGCATCAAAGTCATCAAACGGATGGCCTACGGATTCCGGGACTCTGCATATTTTTTCCTCAAAATCAAGGATGCCTTCCCCGGTAAAAGCGATGAACCAAAAATAAGCCTAAGCGACTGTTTTTAAATGATAAGTGACGATTTGTGTGGGGGAGTCGAAAATACGACTGGTCCCCCCGACTGGAATCGAACCAGTATCCCACGCTTAGGAGGCATGTGCACTATCCATTGTGCTACGGGGAGGACGCTCAGGCGTGGCAAGTGGCCATGCCGGATCCGGCGGCAGGGGGGCGTGCAAGACGTCCCATGTGTCGCGAATCGAGCGCAATTATAGCCGACAGTTTGCAAGATATGCCTATGCTTGCGCGAGTATCGGTACAATGCGTGCTTCATTCATCTAATCGGCAGCTGTTTTGCGCACCACGCGGTGTGCAGGAAACGGCGCCCGAGCACTCTTACTCATTATGGCTGTCATTTCTCTTTCATCGGCGCAACTTGCGTTCGGTCACGTCGCGCTGCTCGATCACGCGGAATTTTCACTGGAAAACTCGGAACGGGTGGGCTTGATCGGCCGCAACGGCACGGGTAAATCCTCTCTGTTGAAGGTCATTTCGGGCAAGTTCAAGCTCGATGACGGCTTGCTGGTCATGCAGCAAGGCATCAAGATCGCGTATGTGGAGCAAGAACCGCAATTCGACCCGGACATGTCCGTGTTCGACGCCGTCGCTTCCGGCATGGGCGAATCGCAAGCCTGGCTGAAGGAATACGACGAGTTGACGGGCCAGTTTGGCCAGGGCAATGACGACGAATTGATGGAACGCATGCACGACATCCAGGTCAAACTCGATGCGGCCGATGCGTGGAGCTTGCCGAACAAGGTGGAAACCGTGCTCGACCGTCTGAACCTGACGGGCGACATGCTGATGAAAACCCTGTCGGGCGGGATGCAAAAGCGCGTCGCACTGGCGCGCGCGCTGGTCTCCGCGCCCGACGTGCTGCTGCTCGATGAGCCCACCAACCATCTGGATTTCAGCTCCATCCTGTGGCTGGAAGGCCTGTTGCGCGATTTCAAGGGCAGCGTGCTGTTCATTACCCATGACCGCTCCTTCCTCGACAATGTTGCCACGCGCATCATCGAACTCGACCGCGGCCGCTTGCTGTCGTACCCGGGCAACTTCACGGCGTACCAGGTACGCAAGGCCGAGCAGCTGGAAATCGAAGACGTGGAAAACGCCAAGTTCGACAAGTTCCTGGCGCAGGAAGAAGTGTGGATACGCAAGGGCGTCAAGGCGCGCCGCGTGCGCGACGAAGGCCGCGTGCGCCGCCTGGAAGCGCTGCGCCTGACGCGCAATGCGCGCCGCGACCAGCAGGGACAAGTCAAACTGGACGTGTCGGCCGGCGAACGCTCGGGCAAGATCGTGGCGGACCTGGAAAACGTCTCGAAGATCTATGGCGACAAGGTCATCGTCAAGGATTTCAGCGCCACCATCTTGCGCGGCGATAAGGTCGGCCTGATCGGTGCCAACGGCGCCGGCAAGACCACTTTGCTGAAGATGATCCTGGGCCAGGAAGAGTCCGACACGGGCACCATCCGCCTGGGCACCAAGCTGCAAGTGGCGTATTTCGACCAGATGCGCACGCAGCTGAACGAGGAAGCGAACCTGATGGAAACCATCGCGCCGGGTAGCGACTGGGTCGAGATCAATGGCCAGCGCCGCCACGTGATGACGTATCTGAACGATTTCCTGTTCGCGCCGGAACGCGCCCGTTCGCCCGTCAAATCGCTGTCCGGTGGCGAGCGCAACCGTTTGCTGCTGGCGCGCCTGTTCGCCAAGCCGGCCAACGTGCTGGTGCTCGATGAGCCGACCAATGACTTGGATATCGATACCCTGGAATTGCTGGAAGAGTTGCTGGAAGAATACACCGGCACCGTCTTCCTCGTCAGCCATGACCGTACCTTCCTCGACAACGTTGTCACGCAGGTGATCGTCGCCGAAGGCGAGGGCAAGTGGCGCGAGTTCGTCGGCGGCTACACGGACTGGGAGCGCGTGCGCACCTTGCCGATCGCCACGGCGCCAGCCAGCAAGCCGGCCGTGAAGGTCGAGGCTGCCACACCGGCGGCGAAGCAGAAAAAGCTCAGCTACAAGGAACAGCGCGAACTCGACGAACTGCCGAACATCATGGCAGCGCTGGAAGATGAGCAAGCCGTACTGGCAGGGCAATTGTCGCATCCCGATTTCTACAAGAAAACGCCGGCCGAAGGCAAACGCCTCAATGCGCGCGTGGCGGAAATCGAGAAAGAGTTGCTGGCAGCGCTGGAAAAGTGGGAAGCGATCGAAGCGCGCGCCAAAGGCTGAGTTGCCTTTCATTGATTGCCGCCTGCGGCAATTAATATCAAAATTGATACTGTAGTGATAAACTCTGGCTGAAGCGGGTGTTGCCGCCCGACGCGTGTAGCGTGTCGGGCGGCAACATACTCTCCGTTACAGACCCCGGAGCGGCATTGCGTCTTGTTGATGCATCAAAGACAATATTGCTGATACTATTCCCCGTGTTGTTACTGTAGCGGCGCCAGCCGCAAGCAATCTGTATTTGCCAGCCATCACCAGACCGGAAACGGGGGAGCGCCTTCATGTTTGACCGACTCGCGCTGCCACGCGTGCTGCCTTTTTTTACTTATCTATTTTTTATTCTTATTGCTGATGTGTTAATATGGGCGGGCTATGCTCAGGAGCAACTACGCTATTTGTATGTGGTGAAAATTGGCGTCGTTCTGGCTCTGCTATGGCTATATCGCCGGCACTATACGGAGCTGGCCTGGCCCGGTCCGGCGGTCATGGGATGGCGTGCCATTGTCTGGGCCGTGCTGGCGGGCATCGTCGTGCTGGTGCTGTGGCTCAACCTGGGCGCGTCCTGGATGGTCATCGGCGAGTCGGCCGGTTTCGATCCGCGCTCCGGTAATGGCTACGACTGGCCGCTGCTGGTGGCCCGCATCGCCGGTGCCGCGTTGGTGGTGCCCGTGATGGAAGAGTTGTTCTGGCGCTCCTTTCTATTGCGTTGGTTACAATCGCCGAATTTTCTGGCCGTTGAACCGTCACTGCTGAGATTTCGCTATATTCTTATTACGGCGATACTGTTTGGCTTTGAACATAATTTGTGGTTTGCGGGCATTCTTGCCGGCTTGGCATATGGGTGGCTCTACGTGCGTTTTCGCACCCTGTGGTCGGCCATCATCGCGCATGGCGTGACGAATGGCTTGCTGGGTGTCTGGGTACTCATGACTGGGCAATGGGCTTATTGGTAGTCGCGTCATCGGCGCCATTAATTAATGCAGTTAATGCAGTAATCACAAAGATGAAAAAAATGTTGAGCTTGACTGAAAAAAAGTGCGCCGCGCGTGATGCCGCACCAGCTGTTTTTCGCACGTCGCGCCTGGGCGCGCTGTCGCTGCTGATCGGCGCTGCCTTCAGCACGGCCGTCCATGCCGAAATCAGCGACACCATCCATCCGTTCCTCCGGACGTCGATTGCCTATGACGACAACTTGCTGCGCCTGAGCGAGTTTCCGGGGCAAACGCCGGATCTGAGCGATACCAGCCGGACGGTGCAAGGCGGCTTCCTGTTCGAACGTCCCATCGGCCGGCAGTTGTTCACGGGCTACGCCAAGCTGAGCCGCGTGACCTTCAACCGCAACACGGAACTCGATTACAACGGCAAGGACGCGCTGGTCGATTGGGCCTGGCAGTTGGGCAACCACGTACAGGGCCATCTGGGTACCAGCTACCTTGAAACGCTGACGCCATTTGCCGATACCAATTCCAAGGAGCGCAATTTGCGCACGCAGCGCCGCCATTATGCGGATGTGACTTGGCTGTTCCATCCCAGTTGGCAGGTGCGCGCAGGTGTCTCGCGCTTCGATGCGGACTATGAATTGCTCACGCAAAAGATCAACAACCGCTCGGAAGACGCGACCGAACTCGGTCTCGACTATCTCGCCGCCAGCGGCAGCAAGGTGGGCGTACAGCTGCGCCGCTTGAAGTCGGACTATCAATTCAAAGGCGGCGCAGGGACGGGTTTTTCCGATAATGATTACACGCAGGATGAAATCAAGGCCAATGTGCTGTGGCTCGTCAGCGGACCGACCAAGCTGTCGTTCCTCGGCGGCTGGGTGCGGCGTACGCATCCGCTGTCGGGTTCGGGCAGCAGCAGCGGCACCAACGGCCGCCTGATTGCCGATTGGGTGGCGACGGGAAAATTGCGATTCAATGCGGCACTGTGGCGCGAATTCCAGGTGGTTGAAGGCGGCATCGTCGGTAGCAGCCTGAACAAGGGCGCCAGCGTGGCGGCCTTCTGGAGCGCTACGGCCAAGGTGGGTGTCAATGCCCAACTGCAGCACGAGAAGCGTGATTTCAGCACCATCAATGGCTTCACGGCCTTGAATGGCCTGTCCGATGCGAGCACCAGCAGTTCGCTGGGGCTGACTTACACACCACTGCGCAACATCACGCTGGAAGCGGATGTATTTCGCAGCAGGCGCAGCGGCAATCCTCTCGTGGGCAGCAATAGTTACCGATCCCAAGGGGTTTCGTTCTCCGCCAATGTTCAATTCTGAAAAGTAAAATGACGATTAACGATATACCTCTGATTTCCTTTTTTCAGCGTGTGCTCGACCCCTTGGTCATCATGGTCACGCTGTATGTGTGCTCGATCGTACTCGGTTCTTCCTTCGACGGTTATGCGCTGATATTGATGATACTGGCGTTTTTCATTTCATCGACCATCTATCAGCATATCGACCCGTATCGCGCCTGGCGTGCCGGGCGCATGTGGGCCTATGCGCGCGACGTGATCGTCGGCTGGGCCGTCACGGCGCTGATCCTGGTCATGCTCGGCGTGGTCAGCGGCCTGGCGCAGCATTATCATGTCAAGGCCGTGTATGCCTGGTTTGTCATCACGCCGTTGCTGCTGATCTTCCTGCAACTGGCGGTGCGCCGCGCGCATTCCATCCAGGGCAACGGCGACGAAGTGCGCTCTGTCGCCATCATCGGCGCCAACAATGTCAGCGTGCGCTTTGCCGACGCCATCAGCAAGCACCCGAACCTGTTCATGCAGGTGGACGGCTACTTTGACGACCGGGAAGAGGAGCGCTGGCCAGAGGGCATGCATCACCCGATGCTGGGCCGAATGGATGAGATTGCCGCCTACGTGCGCAGCAAGCAGACCAAGATGATTTTCATCAGCCAGCCCATCTCGGCGCAGCCGCGCATCCGCAAGTTGCTCGATGAATTGCAGGACACCACCACCTCGGTGTATTTCCTGCCGGATATTTATGTATTTGACCTGATGCAGGCGCGTTTTGACAATGTGTGCGGCATGCCCGTCATCGCCATCTGCGAATCGCCATTTACAGGCTGGAACAGCACGATCAAGCGCATGAGTGACCTGGTGCTCGCCTGCCTGATCCAGTTGTGCCTGCTGCCGCTGATGCTGATGATTGCCATCGCCGTGAAGGTGACTTCGCCCGGTCCCGTCATTTTCAAGCAGCGTCGCTACGGCCTGTACGGCGAAGAAATTATCGTCTATAAATTCCGTTCGATGACGGTGTCGGAAGACGGTGCCAAGGTGGTGCAGGCCACCAAGGATGACCAGCGCCTGACGCGCATCGGCGCTTTCCTGCGCCGCAGTTCGCTCGATGAGTTGCCGCAGTTTATCAATGTGTTGCAAGGGCGCATGAGTATCGTTGGCCCGCGACCGCACGCAGTGGCGCACAACGAGCAGTATCGCAAGTTGATCAAGGGCTATATGTTGCGCCACAAGGCCAAGCCGGGCATTACCGGCTGGGCGCAGGTCAATGGCTTGCGGGGCGAGACGGAAACCCTCGACAAGATGGAAGCGCGCGTGCATTTCGACCTGGACTATCTGCGTAACTGGTCGCTGTGGCTGGACCTGTGGATCGTGGTGCGCACGGTGCAAGTGGTGCTGAAACGGGAAAATGCCCATTGATGATGCGACAGACTATCAAGAAGATTGCCGCACAGCCAAGCATTGTGGCGTGGCGACAACTCCCAGCTTGCCCGGCGTCTGGCTTTTATGTTGACCAAAGAAAATTAGTTGCAATATTTGTGATTTCTATAATTTTGTTGCATAATTTGTACCTGTTGCATGCTAAAGTGATTGCAGGGCCTGTAAGATAACGTGCTGAAACAATGTAGTGCATGCATCGTTTTGACCCGCCTGCCCGAAAAGCGTGGCAGCGCTTGAAAACATGTTGAACCCTCTGAGATGGCGAGTCCGATGAAAATGAAACGAATGAATGTCCAACAACGCATCCTGACCGCTGGCGTTATCCTGTTGACAGTGGCTGGCCTGGCTGCCTGTGGTGGCGACAAGCAGAAGAAGGTGGGCCAGGCGCTCGCCAGCGTGAATGGCGAAGAAATCACGGCGCTGCAACTGAACGAGGAATTACAGCGCGCCGGCGTGCCGGCGGCGCAGCAGGAAGCGGCCAGCAAACAATTGCTCGAAGCACTGATCGACCGCCAAGTGGTCGAGAATGTTGCGTTGAAAGAAAAGATCGACCGCGATCCGAAGGTCATGCAAGCCGTCGAGCGGGCCAAGGCGCTGATCATCAGCCAGGCCTACATGCAAAAGAAATTGAGCGGCATGGTGCCTCCGAGCAAGGCCGAAGTGGAAGATTACTTCAACAAGCACCCTGAGTTGTTCAGCAATCGCAAGCAGTTCGACATGCGCCAGTTGCTGATCGCCAGCAAGGATATGAACGATGCGCTCAAGCAAGTGATCGACAAGAGCAAGTCGCTCGATGAGGTAGCGGCTTGGATGGAGAGCAACAAGATCGGTTTTGCGCGTGCCCAGGTGTCGCGCACGACGACGGACCTGGCGCCGGAGCTGGTGACCAAGTTGCAAGCCATGCCAAAAGGCCAGCTGTTCATCATCAATGAAGGTGAACGCGCGATGCTGATGACGATCGTCGACATCAAGGATGTGCCGGTCAAGCTGGCCACCGCCGCGCCGCAGATCGAGCAGTACCTGGTCAATACCAGGACCAAGGATGCCGCCAAGAAAGAAATGGAGCGCCTGCGCGCAGCGGCCAAGATCGAGTATCTGAACCAGCCTGCCGCTTCTGCTGCCACTGCGGCGTCGGGTGCGGCGTCTGCCGCCTCGGCAAGCGCCAGTGCTGCGGCTACCGCACGGGGCGTTGCTGGCCTGAAATAAGCATGTCTGGCACCATTGATATTTTGCATAACTAACCGTAATGACCGACGAGATCGAGCTGATGATGAAACGACTGATACTTTTGATAATGACTTCACTGCTGGCCTTCACGCTGGGCAGTGCCAATGCCGGAGAAGTCGTGCTCGGCGCGGGCGACGTGCTGAAGATTTCCGTCTACGGCAACCCGGATCTGGGCGTGGAAACGCGCGTCAGCGAAGCGGGCGACATCACGTTCCCCCTGATCGGCCAGGTCAACGTCATGAAAATGGCCGTCGCCGAGGCGGAAAAGAAGATTGCCAACAAGCTCGAAACGGGCGGTTTTGTGAAAAAGCCGCAAGTCAATATCATCGTTACCTTGTTGCAAAGTCAGCAAGTGTCGGTGCTGGGCCAGGTGAACCGACCGGGCCGTTATCCGGTCGATGGCCGCCGCAGCCTGCTTGACTTGCTGGCGCTGGCCGGTGGCATCGGTCCCGAGGGCGGCGATACGGTCAGCCTGATCCGCAAACGCGATGGCAAGACCACTACCGATGTCGTCGATGTCGTGGAAATGGTGCGTACTTCCGACCTGAACCGCGATTTTGACCTGGCCGCCAACGATGTTGTATTTGTAGAACGTGCGCCACGCATCTATATTTATGGTGAAGTGCAACGTCCAGGCCCCATGCGCCTGGAGCGCTCGATGACGGTGCTGCAGGCGCTGTCGGCCGGTGGTGGCCTGACCCAGCGCGGCACCGAGCGCAACATCCGCATCAAGCGCCGGGGTCCGGATGGCAAGTTGCAGATCCTCGATGCCAATCACGATGACCTGCTGCTCAGCGACGACGTGGTGTATGTGAAGGAAAGCTGGTTTTAAGAGCAGATTCCAGCAGTGAGCGTCTTCTGCTGGGATAGGCTCTGATGGTGGCAGCAGCCTTGCTGCTTATTTTGCACCGATTGTTTTGCAATGATATGAGACGGTTTCTATGAATTTCTCCCAGTTTTTACTGATATTGCGCGCTCGCCAGCGCGTCATCTGGATCACCCTGGTGATTGTGGTGGCGACAACGCTGGCGATCAGCCTGCTCCTGCCCAAGACGTACAAGGGCACGGCATCCGTGTTGCTTAATTACAAGGGCGTCGATACCGTCACGGGCCTGGCAATGCCGGGTCAACTGATGGCCGGCTACATGGCGACGCAAATCGATATCATCAGCAGCAAGAACGTTGCCCTGCATGTCGTCGATTCGCTGAAGTTGGCGCAAAATCCTGCCGTCATCGCCCAGTTCAACGCTGCCACGGGCGGCGAGGGCGCGGTGCGTGACTGGCTGGCCGATCTGTTGCTGAAAAAACTCGAGGTCGTCCCTTCGCGTGAAAGTAGCGTTGTAGAAATCAGTTTCAGCGGTTCGGACCCGAGTTTCGTGGCCGCCATCGCGAATGCCTTTGCCGAAGAGTACCAGCGCGTCAGCATCCAGCTGAAAGTTGAGCCTTTGAAAAAAGCATCGGCCTATTTCAATGACCAGACGCGCCAGATGCGCGATGTACTGGAAGCCACGCAAAGCCGTTTGTCCAAGTACCAGCAGGAAAATGGCATCGTCAGCCTGGATAACCGCGTCGACGTGGAATCGAACCGCCTGAACGATTTGTCGCAGCAACTGGTGATGGCGCAGTCGCAGTCGATGGAAGCGACCTCGCGCCAGCGCATGGCGCAAGGTGCATCGTCGCTGGAATCGCCCGATGTGGCGCAAAATCCGATGATCCAGAATTTGAAGATTGCCCTCGGCACGGCCGAATCGAAGTTTGCCGAGATTTCACAGCGCCTGTCGCAGAACCACCCGCAATACATCAGCGCCAAGGCGGAACTCGATAAATTGCGCAGCGACCTGGCAACGGCTATTCGTGTCACTGCAGGCAGCGTGAGCAACAATGCGCAGATTTTGCAGCAGCGCGAAGGTGCCATCCGTGGCGCCATGGCGGCGCAAAAAACCAAGGTGCTGGAACTGAACCGCACGCGCGATGAAATGGGCGTGCTGATGAAGGATGTCGAAAGCGCCCAGCGCGCCTACGACGCCACGTCGCAGCGTTTTTCGCAGACCAGCATCGAAGGCCAGGCCGAACAGTCCGATATATCGATCCTCAATCCTGCCGTGCCGCCGGTCGCGCCGGCGGGGCCGAAAGTCATCCTCAACACCGTGCTTGCCTTCTTCTTTGGCGGCTTGCTGGGCCTGGGCTTGAGTATTCTGCTGGAAATGCTGGACCGCCGCGTGCGCTCCGAACGCGATCTGTTCGATGCGCTGCAAATTCCGGTGCTGGGCGTGATCGCCTGGCAAGCGCCGAAGCGCCGCCGCTTCAAGTCCCTGAAGTCGGTGTTGTCGAGCCGCTTGCGTTTGAATTAATTCGATAGGAAACACAATGAATCATCCTGCACTGGCTGGGCATGTACCAGCACCTGGCGCCCACACGGCGCACGTTGGCGATTCCAGCATCGGCGGCTTGCTGCTGGAGTCGGGCAAGATCACGCCGGAAAATGCCGAACGCGTGCTGCGCATGCAGAAGGAACTGGGCATCCGTTTTGGTGAAGCGGCGCAGCGCCTGGGCCTGATCACCGAAGCCGATATCGAGCAGGTACTCGCACGCCAGTTCAATTATCCCTACCTGCCGCGCGGCACCGGCAACTTTTCGGACAAGCTGCTTGCCGCGTACGAGCCATTTGGCCAGCAAGTCGAAACCTTGCGCGCCATCCGCAGCCAGCTGATGCTGCGCTGGTTCGCACGCGGCCACAAGGCGCTGGTGGTGGTGAGTATCAATGCGGACGATGGCGCAGCCATCTTTGCCGCCAACCTGGCCGTGGTCTTTTCTCAGCTCGGCGAGCAAACCTTGCTGGTCGATGCGAACTTGCGCGCGCCGCAACAGCAGGAATTCTTCGGCCTGAAAGGTCGCCAGGGCCTGTCGGACCTGCTGGCTGGCCGCGGCGACCTGGACGCGATCGCCAAGATCGATTCGTTTGTTGCCTTGTCGGTCATGAGCGCGGGCACCTTGCCGCCGAATCCGCAGGAATTGCTTAGCCGCACTTCATTTGCCACGCTCAACGAGCAAGTCGCCTCGCGCTATGACGTGGTGTTGTACGACGTCGCGCCATTCTCCAGCGGCTCGGACGCGCTGGCCGTTGCTGCGCGTGCGGGCGGCGCCTTGCTGGTGGCGCGCAAGAATGCCACTGGACTGGCCGATCTGGCAACCTTCGCCGAACAGTTGGAGCGTAACGGTGTTGAAATTGTCGGTACCGTTATGCAAGAGTTTTAACCCCACATTGTTGCTGCCCCTGCGCATATCGTGCCTGAGCAGGCATGATATGCACGCTTCCTCTGCCCGAGCTTGCCTGGCCGCCCTGTGCGGCCATTTTCATGATGTGAGCAAGCGGCACACGAATTTTTCCATGATGAAATAGAGCGGCTTGTCCTGGCGTCGTAGCAATTAGCGCTTATGATTCAACTATCGCTCGTTGAGCGGGCCGTTGCTCGGCAAAGATGGCCGCTTGCGGTCGGATAGGGGGAATGCTTGCCGGTGGCAACACGATGCACGTATTGACAAGGCCAGCCATGCTCAACATCAAGCCAGGCCTGGTTTGTATTGCGCCAGCAAGGATGGGAAATGTATAGTGGCAAACGATGTATTTCCACAATGGAGGGATGCCAACATGAAATTTCTGTTCGACACAGTCCGACAATTGAGCGGCGATCACGGGGGGGCAGATGCCGGCAGCGCCATGGCGGGCGCAGGACGTTTGCGCCGGGGCGCGCTGGGCGTGTTGCTGGCCGCAGCGATGGCCGTTGCCGTGCCTGTCGGCGCCACTTGCCTGGACAAGGCGCCCTTGCGCGGCGTCAATCTGGCCGGAGCAGAATTCAATGGTGGCAAGATTCCCGGTACCGTATTCAAGGATTTCATGTATCCGAGCGCGAGCGATATCAGCTACTTTGCCAATCTGGGCGCGAACATGCTGCGCCTGCCGTTCCGCTGGGAACGCTTGCAGCCGGTCGTGGGCGGCCCGCTCGACCCGACACAGCTCAGATTTATTGCCAGGGTGGTGGAGACGGCGAAATCGCACGGCGTGTGTGTGCTGCTCGATGCGCATAACTATGGTGCCTACAACAATATTCCATTGGGCAGGCCTGGCGCCACGACCGAGGACTTCGCCGATTTCTGGGTACGCATGAGTACAGCCTTCCCTGATGTTGATACGGTCGCGCTTGGACTCATGAACGAGCCGGTGCTGACGAGCCTGAGGCAATGGGGCGAAACGTCCAAGGCCACGCTGGCAAAATTGCGTGAAAATGACGCGAAACACTTGGTCGTCATTGCTGGCGGTACCTATAGTGGCGCGCATGACTGGGCCACGCCGCGCGACGGCGTGTCCAACGCCACGACTTTTGCTAGCGTGAAAGACCCGCTGGGACGCACCCTGATCGAGGTGCACCAGTATGTCGACTCGAATTACTCGGGAACCAAGGCCGATTGCATCTCACCGGCGAAGCTGACTGATATCCTCGAAAAGGTCAGGGTCTGGGCCGTGGCCAACAAGCAAAGGGTATTCATGGGCGAATTTGGCGTTGCCGACACGCTAGAGTGCCGGCCCACCTTGCAGGCGGCGCTGACGTCGATGCGTAATGCGCCATGGGCCGGTTGGACGTACTGGTCAGCGGGCGCGTGGTGGGGCAAGAATTATATCTTCAGTGTGCAGCCGGTCGTGGGCGTGACGCGCAATTCCCTGTCCCTGCTGCAGGTCGAGTGGCAAAAATAGACGGTGGCGTAGCGTGCCACATCGCTTGTTGCACACGCATGGCCGCGTCAGTTGGCGCGGTCATGCGCCCCGTTTCATCGTGTAGCTTGCTGCTGAAGTGCGTGTGTTGCCGTTTGTGTCAGTCCGTTTCCGTCGTGGCAACTGCGGCAGGTTAAAGTTAACCAAGAGAATCATTTTTCCGTATGGCAAGTGATTGATTGCACAGGGATTTGTCTATTTTGCCAATATTTGCGCGTGGACGAAAAAATAGCCTGCCCAAATGCAGTATTTCAGCTTGACCAGCGTCGCGGCTCCGTTATAATCTTAATGTTTTGTTAAAATAGTTTCTTATCCTTTAAAGGTTTCTGGGGGAGCTATCTTGCAAATACGATAGGCCGAGGTTTAACCGATGCCAACGATGCGGTGCTGTACCATTCGGTAAGGCAGGCGCTTTTGATACGACAGTCATTCATGGGGTAGTGATGCAAACCTCTTCCTTAAGCTCGCGCGACGCCGTGATACCGTGGTGGAAGGCCGCCATTCCCGAATGGGGACCGGTCGTGGTCGGTTTGCTGGCCCTGTACGTCCCGTCCTTTTATGACTTGATCACTGGCTTGTGGATGAGCGAGGAGCAGGCGCATGGCCCGATCATCCTCGTGCTGTCGACCTGGCTGCTGTACCGCAAGTGGCCGGAAATGATGGCAAGAACCGAAGGCCAGCCTACCTCCAAGGCCGGCTGGATCGTCGCCGTGGTGGGCCTGGTCATGTATGTGCTGGGCCGCTCGCAACAGTTTTCCATCTTTGAAATCGGCTCCTACATCGTCCTGCTGGCGGCAGTGCTGTTGATCAAGCGCGGCACCCTGGCCTTGCGCATCATGTGGTTCCCCCTGTTCTTCATGCTGTTCATGATTCCCTTGCCCGGCATCCTGGTGGCGATGTTGACGATGCCGATGAAGACGGCTGTGTCGTATGTCACTGAACATGTGCTGTTTTTCCTTGGTTATCCGATCGCCCGCAGCGGCGTGATTTTGCAGATGGGCCAATATCAGTTGATGGTAGCAGATGCCTGCGCCGGTTTGCACACGCTGTTTACGCTCGAAGCCCTGGGTTTGTTCTACCTCAATCTGGTGCGCCATACGTCGGCCCTGCGCAACGGCGTGCTGGCTGTACTGATCGTGCCGATTTCCTTTACGGCCAATGTGATCCGCGTGATGACCTTGACCCTGATTACGTATTATTTCGGCGACGCGGCAGGGCAGGGCTTCCTGCATGGTTTTGCGGGCATGGTGCTGTTCATATCCGCCCTGTTGCTGATCCTGGGCGTTGATTGGCTGTTGCAGTCGTATGTGCAGCGGCGGGAGAAAAAACATGCTTGATACACTGCAAGGTAGGCAGCGCAAGACGCTGTTCGCGGGCCTGCTGCTGGGCGTGCTGATGGTATCGACCTCGGTGCTGACGAAGATAGTGACGCCCACGGTCAAAATGTCCGAAGGCAAGCCCATGCTGGATCTGACGGCACTGGTGCCGGCCGAGTTTGGCGAGTGGCATGAAGAGCGCGATGCGGCAGCCGCCGTGGTCAACCCGGAAGCCGAGGCTGCGCTGGCGAAGATTTACACGCAAACGCTGGCGCGCACCTATGTGAACGCCGCTGGCGAACGCATCTTGCTGTCGGTCGCTTATGGCGATGACCAGCGCGGCGAAGCGACGCAGGCACACCGCCCCGAAATTTGCTATACGGCGCAAGGCTTTGCCATCACCAGCAACGACGTTGGCACGTTGAAGGCGGCCGAGCGCAACATTCCCGTGCGCCGCTTGGTGGCAGTCAGTGGCAGCCGCAATGAGCCGATTACCTACTGGGTTACCGTTGGCGATCGCGCCACCTTGCCCGGCGTGGGGCGCAAGCTGCTCCAGCTGTTCTATGGCCTGGGCGGCAAGGTGCCCGATGGCTTGCTGTTCCGCGTCTCGAGCATCCAGGCCGACAAGACGGCGGCATATGCGTTGCAGGATCAGTTCGTCAATGCCCTGTTTACCCATATCGGCAAGGCGCCGACGGAAAAACTCGCCGGCAAGTTCGATGACTAGCAATACCACGGCGTGCAGCCTGACCAATCTGTCTTATTAACCGATGATGAAACAAGCATGACACTCTACGCCCGCCCCGCTCACGCCAGCCTGCCCGACGCTGGCGAGGAGAGCAACAAGCGCCATTTGTTGCTGGCCATCCTGATCGCCGCCACGGTTTACCAGGCCGTGCTGTGCTTTGTGCACACGCATTTCTTCAAGGCATCGACGGCGCTGGTGGCGTTTTCCGAGCTGTGCATCTACGTCACTTGTGCCGTGCTGCTGTTGCGCCGCATCGAATTGTCTTTCGTGGCCATCCTGACCCTGATCGCCTCGTATTTGCTGCTGCTGGCCTTGCTGCGCAGTTCGCTCGATCCCAAGGGTTTCCGCGACATTATCATCCTGGTGCTCTTCTATTTTCTTGGGCGCAATTTCGGTGACGAGAAATACGCCGACCGTCTGTTGAAAATCATTATCTATATCGTGCTGGCGGTGGGCTTTTTCGAGTTGCTGCTGGTCGATGTGTATTCCAAGCTGTTCAATGTGTATTCGTATTACCTGGCGCAAGGTAATATAACCACCAGTACCAACTGGGCTGAAGGCAGTACCCTGGCGCTGAACGGTATCCGCCCGGCCGGCATCGGCCGCACCATCCTGCCTTTCCTGCTGGGCAACCATCGCGTTTCGTCCGTATTTCTCGAACCTGTCTCGCTCGGCAACTTTTCCGTGATCGTGGCCGCATGGGGCTTGTCCAAGGGCCGCGAGCAATGGCGTTCGATGGCCTTTTTTCTCGCCGCCGCCGCCATCATGATCACCCTGGCCGATTCGCGCTATGGCCTGGTGACTGTGGGCGTGATGGTGCTGATGCGCCTGCTTTTTTCGGGACGCGGCAATCGACTGGTGATGCTGCTGCCTTTCGTGTGCGCCGTCATCCTGATCCTGTTCGGCCTGTATTACGATGGGCGCTACAGCGACAATATTCCTGGTCGCTTGTATTCGAGCGGCATTACCATGGTGCGTTTCGGCACGGCGGAAATTTTCGGACTGGCCGGCTACAACATCAACTTCGGCGACATGGGCTATTCCATCATCCTGACGCGCTTTGGCCTGTTTGGCTGCGTGGTGCTGTGGATCGGCCTGTGGATGATCAAGATGCGCGACGAACACGGCGAGCGCTTCCGTACCTACATCGTTATCTATATGTCGCTGATCCTGTGCATCAGCGGTACCTCCCTGTTCGCGCTGAAGTCGGCCGGCGTCCTCTGGTTCTTGCTCGGCTGTTGCGCCGTGCGCGACAAGAAATGGCTGGCCTCTCCGCTGCGCTCCGGCCAATTTGTTGCCGGGAAAGCCCATTATGCCGATTAAAGTTGCACATGTTGTTCGCCAGTACTATCCATCGATCGGTGGCATGGAAGATGTCGTACAAAATATTGCCCATTACCAAGCCCGTTGCCACGGCCATATTCCCACCATCATCACGCTGAACCGCGTATTCGTGAACCCGGCCGACATCCTGCCGGCAGAAGAGGTGGTCAATGGCGTGCGCGTGATCCGTATTCCCTACTCGGGCTCCACGCGCTATCCGTTCTCGCCCAGCGTGGTGCGGCTGCTGGGCGACTTTGACGTGGTGCACGTGCATGGCGTCGATTTTGCCTATGATTTCCTGGCAGCCACCAAGTGGCTGCACCGACGTCCGCTGCTTGCCTCCACCCATGGCGGCTTCTTTCATACCAGCTTTGCTTCGCGTTTGAAGACGATCTTCTTCCATACCGTCACGCGCGCCACCTCGCACGCCTATGCGCGCGTGGTCGGCACCAGCGACAATGACGGCAATCTGTTCGGCAAGATCATCAAGGCGCCGCGCCTGACGGTGATTGAAAACGGCGTCAATGTGGAAAAGTACCAGGCCAAGGGTTCCGCCACGAAGTTGCCGTGCATCATGTATTTCGGGCGCTGGTCGTCGAACAAGGGATTGAAGGAAACGCTGGACCTGTTTGCCGGACTGGCCGCGCGCCATCCTGAATGGCGCCTGGTGATTGCCGGGCGCGAGTATGACCTCAGCCGCGCCGACCTGGAAGCGCTGGCGCGCGAGAAGGGGATTGCCGAACGCGTCAGCATCGTCGCCAATCCCAGCGATGCGCAACTGGCCGAGCTGATGTCGCAGTCGAGCTACTATATTTGCCTGTCGCGTCATGAAGGCTTTGGCATCGCCGCCATCGAAGCGATGAGCGCGGGCTTGACGCCCGTGCTCAGCGATATTCCGCCATTTCGCAAGCTGCTGGAAAAGGCGCAGCTCGGTATCTTGCACACTGGCGACGTGGCGCAGACGATGGCGGCAATTGCCGCCGCGCATGCGCAAGACCAGGATGCGTACGCGGCGCGGCGCATGCAATTGCAGCATTTTTCCGAGCAGTACAGCTGGAATCACATCGGCGCGCGCTACGTGGCAATCTATGAAGAACTGCTGCGCAAGCGAAAATAAGCTGGCGTCAAAGATGTTTCCTCATAGGTACTGTGGTGTAAGTGGTAATTATTTCAAGCTGCATGTCCTAATATGCAGGCAATAAAGATTAATCTAATTATAATAATGCTGCGCGGCGGTGTGTTGATGCACCGATTGCAGGAGCAGCCGAGACGGCTATGTTTTTCCTTCATAACCGGTGAGCTATCTGAGTGAACAAGAAAATCGATTTAATCTCCGGTCTGGCCGGTTTTGCCGCGCTGATGGTGATTTACGCCCACATGGGTAGCGAAGGATTTTTGCGCCTGTCGCACCATTTCCATAACCTGGGCGTGATGTTTTTCTTCTCGCTCAGCGGCTTTCTCTTGTCCTACCTGTATATCGACAAGAAATTCTGTGCCGAGGATGTGACTGCCTACAGCCTGGCGCGCCTTACGCGCATCGCGCCCGTCTACCTGTTCACGATCCTTGCGTCCTTCGTCATCTTCACTTGCTTCGACCCGCAGTTCGTGTATCAGATCGGCGCACACAATTTGCTGCGTCATCTGTTGTTCATCGGTAACGAGTCTGTCTTCTGGACGATAGACCCGCAAGTGCAGTTCTATGTCCTGTTCCTGCTGCTGTGGAGCGCGACGGCCCACTATGTGTCGACCAAGAATGCCTTGCCACTGGTCTTTCTCGTCTTCGCCTGCGTGCTGCTGATCATGCTGCGCCGCAGCCTGCCGGGCACGTTTGTGGGCGCCAATCTGCACTACTTTGCCTTTGGCGTGCTGGCCGGCGTGGTGCGCCGGAAGATGCACATTGAATTTCACCAGCCGCAGTTGATCAATATCATCCATGTGAGCTTGTTGCTGCTTTTCCTTGGCGTCGAATGCGGCATCATCCAGCTCAGCGAGCGCATGCCCCATGAAAACCTCAGCACGCTGGTGATGGCGATGCTGGTGGCCTTCTTTGTTTTCGTCTTTTCCTTCGACTCCCTCAGCGCGCGCCTGCTGTTCGGCAATCCCTTGCTGCGGCTGATGGGAAGCCTGAGTTTTTCACTGTACCTGCTGCACATGCCGGTGCTGTACTGGGTCAAGAAACTGTATCCGGACGAGATTACCCATCCCGTCGTCGTCGCGCTGACTTTCATGCTGATCATTGCGCTGGCGACCCTGTACTTCTATACGGTGGAACGCTATTGCGCGCTGGCCGTGAAAACCCTCGGCAAGAAGTACGCCGGACGGATCGAAGGCATGTTCACGCGCCTGGGCGTCAAGAACGGGGCCACCGTCAGCTGACGCGATGTCCACTTTTTTCTCTCTTTTTACTGATCGGGCGCCGACTTGAAAATTTTGCTTGTGTGTGCCGCCTTTCCTCCCCGCGGCAAAGGGGGCGGGCCGGAAGGCTCGTTCATGATCGCCAGCGGCTTGCTGGCCCAGGGGCACGAGGTGCGCGTCGTCACTGTCGGCGACGCCGCCGGCGTGGAACACTACAAGGGCGTGGAAGTGCATATCATGCGCTCGCCGAATGTATACTGGGACTACTTTTTTACCAAACGCCCGGCAGCCTTGAAGATGTTGTGGCATGTGCTGGAAAATTTCAATCCGCGCGCCTACTGGCGCTTGCGCCCGCACGTCAAGGCTTTCCGGCCCGACGTCGTCATGACGGTCAGCATTGAAAACATCAATGTGGCAACCTGGTTGCTGGCGCGCATGCACAAGGTGCCCGTGGTACACGTCATCCAGAGTTACTTTCTGGCTTGCTGGCGTGGCGGCCTGTTCAAGAACGGCGCCAATTGCACGGGCCAGTGCGGCAGTTGCAAGGTGTTGTCAGTGGGAAAGAAGCCGATGTCGCACCTGGTGGACGGGGTCTTTGGCGAAACGCGTTTTGTTGTCGATCAACATCTGGAACTGGGCTACTTCAAGCACGCCACCTCGGCCGTCATTCCCGGTCCCGTGTTCCCCATCGCGGGGCGGGTGCCCAAGGCGCGCGACGGCAAGCTGGTCGTTGGCTACATGGGCGTGCTGGCGCCGCACAAGGGTGTCGACGTGCTGGCCGATGCGGCGCGCCTGATGGGACCGAACAGCAATGTACGCTTCCTGATCGGCGGCACGGGCGAGGACGAAGCGTATGTGGCCAGCCTGCGTGAAAAATTCGGCGATGCCGATGTCGAGTTCATGGGCTGGGTCAAGCCCGATGACGTGTATCCGCTGTTCGACGTGCTGGTGGTGCCGTCGAAGTGGAAGGAGCCGTTTGGCCGCATCGTGGTCGAAGCGCTGGCCTACGGCGTGCCCGTCATTTGCGCGCGTTCCGGCGGCATCGCCGAGAGCATCCGCGAAAACGAGAATGGCTACACCTTTGCCTCGGGCCAGCACGACGAACTGATCACCTTGCTACGCGACGTGCTGGAACCGGACGAGCCTGCGCGCATGCGCCTGGCGCAAAATGCGCTGCAGCATTCGCACCGCTTCGATATCGGCACGATCGCCGCGCGCATCAGCGATTTCGTCAGCGCGACCGTGGCCAGCTACAAGGCACGCCCGTGAGCGGGGCAGCAGCATGAACGAGAGCAAAGCCGAAGGCAACGTCAAGGCGCCTGGCATGGCGTCCGGCTCCTTCTGGGCCGTGCTCGACAATCTGGCCCAGCAGGGTTTGTCCTTCATCATCTTCGCCATCCTGGCGCGGCTGCTCAACCCTGCCGAATTCGGCTTGTTGACGATTGCTCATTTGTTCATTCTGTTCTCGCGCCTGGTCGTGCTCGACGCACTGGCCATGCCCGTGATACGCGCGAAAGAACCCGATGACGGCGCCTATTCGGCGCTGTTCTGGCGCTGCACGGCGGCCGGCCTGTTGCTGTGCGCCTGCATGTTCCTGAGCGCCGGCCCCGTCTCGGCGCTGTTCAGCGCGCCATCGCTGGCGCCCGTGCTGCAAGGCATGAGCCTTTCCATCCTGTTCTTCGGCATGGTGCGTTCCTACGAAGCGCGGCTGGTGCGGCAGATGAAATTCAAGCAACTGGCCATCCGCTCCACCGTGTCCGTCATGCTCGGTGGCGTGCTCGGTATTGCACTCGCCTACCGTGGCTGGGGCGCCATGTCGCTGGTGGTGCAGCAAGTGATGGCGGCCGGGCTGGCACTGCTGCTGGTGGTGCTGCAAAGCGGCTGGCTGCCCAGCCTGGCGTGGCGCGCGCGGCCCAGCCGCTACTGGCATGATGTGCGCCAGGTCAGCGTCTCCGGCATCTTGTCCTTTGCCAACAGCAATGGCGATTCCTTGCTGGTGAGTATCTTTTTGGGGCCGTATGCGACCGGACTGTACAACCTGGCCAAGCGCCTGACGTCGGCCGTGTACCTGGTCATCACGGCGTCGCTGCTGCGCGTGTCGCTGCCCGTGTTCGCCGCCGCCAGCGGCAAGCCCGAGCAGCTGCGCCATGCTTACCTGCAATTGCTGGTGATGATGCTGTTCCTGATGCTGCCCATGCTGCTGTTCCAGGCCGCCCTGGCCGAGCCGCTGGTGGCAACGGTATTTGGCCAGAAATGGTTGCCTGCCAGTAGCACCATCGCCGCGCTGGCACTGCTGTATTGCCTCTCTTCGGTAGCGGAACTGAACAACTATGTGCTGTTTGCCCTGGGACACAGCCGCTGGCCGCCGCTGCTCGGTATCTTGCAGCTGAGCCTGGCCGTGGTCCTGGCCGCCTGCTTCAGCCAGTATGGCTTGCTGGCGATGAGCTTGTCGTTTGCCGCCGCCTACCTGCTGATGTTGCCGTGGTCGCAGCACCTGGCATGCAAGGCCATGGATTTGCCCTGGACGACCTTCCTGGTGGCGCTGCAGCCTGTCCTGGCGGGCGCTGCGGCACTGTTGCTGACCTTGTATGCGATGGCGCGCTGGTTGCAGGGCAGCGCCATCGTGCTGCTGGTGCTGGCCCTGTTTGCCGGCGCCATCGCCTATCTGCTGCCGATGCTGCTGCTGGGGCGCGCGCTGCGCGGCACGGCAGGGGGCTTTGATCCATTCTCACTGCTCAGACAATTACGCAATTTGAAGCACCGCGGCGCTGCCGCGGATTGAAGGAGGCGCACAAGCACCATGGAAGCACCAGAAACCATCAACATCAGCCGCTTTCCCGTGCTGAGCACGACGCGCGAGTGGCTTGCGCAGCACTTGCTGGGCGTCATCGCGCGTGGGGAAAAGACGGCGCTGTTTTTTGCCAATACCAACTTTATCGTGAAAAACCGCTTCGTACTGGAAGCGGATCCCTCGCGTCGCTACCTCATCGTCAACGATGGTGTCGGCATGGATATCGCCGCCAGGCTGATGCAGGGGCGCCGTTTCGCCGCGAATCTGAATGGCACCGATTTCACGCCGTATTTGTTCGAGCAAAGCGCGCAGCCGCTGCGCGTGTTCATGCTGGGCGCGCAACCCGATATCCTGGCCAAGGCGGTGACGCATGTGCGCACGGTGCTGGGGCAGGATGTCGTCGGCAGTTGCGATGGCCATGCCGGCATCGGCAATGCGCCCGATCTGGTGCAGCAAATCAATGCGACGCGCGCCCAGGTCGTGCTCGTGGCGATGGGCAACCCTATCCAGGAGCGCTGGATACTCGCCCATCAGGATGCCCTGGACGCCAACGTACTGGTGGGCGTGGGCGCGCTGTTCGACTTCTGGTCCGGCGGCAAGCGGCGCGCGCCCGCTTTTGTGCAGCGCATCCACATGGAGTGGTTTTACCGTCTGCTGCAAGAGCCGCGCCGGCTGCTGCGACGCTATACCTGGGATATTCTGGTATTCCTGCGCGAGTGCGCCAAATACCGCTGACGCGCTCGCCAGCAAAGATGACAGTCTGGCATGTTGCACTGCGCAACAAATAATATAAAAAAGGTAATAGTGTTGCCAAATTGGTGATATTCTACGGCTTCGGGCAGGCGCAAGCAGAGTTCGGCGTCCCCATAGACATTGGAGCGTGAAATGAAAGCAATGATTTTGGCGGCAGGAAAGGGGACGCGCGTGCGCCCGCTGACCTATGACTTACCCAAGCCCATGATCCCCATCCTGGGCAAGCCCGTGATGGCCTATCTGATCGAGCATCTGGCCAAGTATGGCGTGCGCGACATCATGGTCAATGTCAGTTACCTGCATGAAAAGATCGAAGAGTATTTCGGCGATGGCCACCAGTATGGCGTGCAGATCGGCTACTCGTTCGAAGGCTATCTGACCGATGGCGGCGTGGTGGTGCCGCAGCCGATAGGCTCGGCCGGCGGCATGAAGAAGATCCAGGAATTCGGTGGCTTTTTTGACGATACCACCATCGTCCTGTGCGGTGATGCGGTGATCAACCTCGACATCCAGTCGGCCCTGTTCGAGCATCGCCGCAAGGGGGCGCTGGCCAGCGTGATCACGCGCGAAGTGCCGTGGGACAAGGTGTCGAGCTATGGTGTGGTGGTCAGCGACAAGGATGGCCGTATCAAGGCGTTCCAGGAAAAGCCCAGCCAGGAAACAGCCCTGTCGAACCATGTCAGCACCGGCATCTATATTTTCGAGCCTGCCGTGCTGGACTTGATACCGAAGGACACGGTCTTCGACATCGGCTCGGACTTGTTTCCCTTGCTGGCAGAAAAAGGCTTGCCTTTCTACGCCCAGTCGCGCACCTTCAACTGGATTGATATCGGCAACATCAAGGATTACTGGGAAGTATCGCAAAGCGTCATGATGGGGGAAGTGGCCCACATGGACGTGCCTGGAGTACAGTTGGAAGAGGGCATCTGGGTGGGCTTGAATACGAGCATCGAGTGGGAAGGCACGCACATCGAAGGGCCCGTGTATATCGGCTCGGGCTGCAAGATCGAAGCGGGCGCCACCATCATCGGCCCCACCTGGATCGGTCATGGTAGCCATATCTGTTCCGGTGCGCGCGTGGTGCGCAGCGTGCTTTTTGAATATACGCGCGTGCTGCAGAACATTGCTCTGGAAGAAGTTATCGTCTTCAAGGAATACAGTGTCGACCGCAACGGAGACATGAAACACGTGTCCGAATGCCTGACCGATCAATGGTCGAACGCGCGCGACCGGCGCAGCAAGCGCCGCAGCGCCGTTGAACTTGCATTATTGAAATAAATAGAGGACGTCCACCATGAAGATTTATCCCGTCATCCTGTCCGGCGGCGCCGGCAGCCGCCTCTGGCCCCTGTCGCGCGCAGCGCTGCCCAAGCAGTTGTTGCCGCTGGTATCAGACAAAACCATGCTGCAGGAAACGGCGCTGCGCCTGGCTGGCTGGCCGGAGATGATGGCACCGCTGCTGATCTGTGGCGACGAGCACCGTTTCCTGGTGGCCGAGCAGATGCGCGATATCGCCATCGCACCGCTGGCCATCATGCTCGAATCGGTGGGCCGCAACACGGCGCCGGCCGTCGCCGCCGCCGCCTGGTATTTGCAAGCGCTCGACCCGCAAGCCATCATGCTGGTGTTGCCTGCCGATCACGTCATTGAAGACCGGGCGGCCTTTCATGCTGCCATCGACAATGCGCTCCAGGCCGCCTCGCAAGGAGCGCTGGCCACCTTCGGCATCGTGCCGACGGCGCCGGAAACGGGATATGGCTACATCCGTCGTGGCGCCGCCATCGCGGGCAGCGAAGCGTGCTACCAGATCGATCGCTTCGTGGAAAAACCCGATGCGCAGAGCGCGGCCGGTTTTGTTGCCAGTGGCGACTACTTCTGGAACAGCGGCATGTTTCTCTTCAGCGCCGCCAGCTATTTGCAGGAATTGACGCAATTCCAGCCCGCCATGGCCGATGCCACCGAAGCGGCAGTACGCCTGGCTTACCGCGACCTCGATTTCTGCCGCCTGAGCGAGAAGGAGTTCGCCGCCTGTCCCGCCGACTCCATTGATTATGCCGTGATGGAACACACGAGCCGCGCCGTGGTCGTGCCGGCCGATATCGGCTGGAGCGACGTGGGCTCCTGGTCCGCGCTGCGCGAGGTCTTGCCGCGCGATGCCGCTGGCAATGCCGTGCGCGGCGATGTGTACCTGGACGACGTGAGCAATTCGCTGGTGCGTGCCGAAAGCCGCATCGTGGCGCTGATCGGCGTGCAGGACGTGATCGTGGTGGAAACTGCGGACGCCGTGCTGGTGGTGCACAAGGACCAGGTGCAGCGCGTCAAGCAAGTAGTTTCCCACTTGCAAAGCACGGGCCGTACCGAGCATTTGCAGCACACCAAGGTGTATCGCCCATGGGGGTGCTACGAAGGCATCGACGTCGGCGACCGTTTCCAGGTCAAGCGCATTACGGTCAATCCTGGCGGCAAGCTATCCCTGCAGATGCATCATCACCGCGCCGAACACTGGATCGTCGTCAGCGGCACGGCGCAGGTGACGTGCGGTGATGAAGTCAAATTGCTGAGTGAAAACCAGTCGACCTATATTCCTATCGGCATGACGCATCGCCTGGAAAATCCCGGCCGCCTGCCGCTGCACCTGATCGAAGTGCAGTCCGGCAGCTACCTGGGCGAAGACGATATCGTGCGCTACGAAGATGTCTACAAACGCGTCTAAGCACACATGCAACGCCAGGGCGACGGTTCTGGCGTTCCGAGGTTTTCATCGAGCAGAATTTGCCGGCAATATTGCTTGGTAAAGCCAAGTCTTTCAAGGTAGATTAGCAGCATGCCGCAAGCGTCTCTTGCCCCTTCGACCAGCACAGGCCAGTCTCTCCGCTTTGAAATACCTGCTCATACCCTTGCTCGCCAGCGTCCTGGTGCAGGCCGACGCCCGCGCCCAGTTTGTCGCCCCCGCCATGTCGCCGGCGCTATCGGCCGGGCAGCTGGCGCTGGTGGTCAACGACGATGAGCCCAATAGCGTGGCCATCGCCGACTATTATCGGCAGGCGCGCAATATACCGGCTGCCAATATCGTTCACGTGCGCATCGCCAATCGTCCGCATAAGCTTAGCGCCGTCGAGTTCGCCACTCTGAAAAAGCAGATCGACAGCCAGCTCAGCCCTGAAATCCAGGCCGTGCTGATGGTCTGGACGGCGCCGTATGCCGTCGAATGCAATTCCATCACTGCCGCCTACACCTTGGGCGTCGATGCGGGACTGTGTGCACGCAGTTGTGGCGCGAGCCAGCCCAGCCCTTATTTCAATGCCGCGCACGGCCTGCCGTATGCGCAATACAAGATGCGCCTGAGCATGCTGTTGCCCACCGAATCGGTGGCGCAGGCGCGCCAGCTGATCGAGCGTGGCGTCAGCGCCGGTTTTCGCTTGCAGGAAGCGAATGCGTATTATTTGACGACCGGTGAAACGGCGCGCAACAGCCGTGCGCCGTTTTTTCCGCCGGCAGGACGTTTGCCGACAAAAAAACTGAACATCAAGCGCCTGCGCGCCGACGAGCTCGACGGCGCAACGGACATCATGGTCTACCAGACGGGCATGGCGCGCGTGGCCAAGCTCGACACGCTCAAGTTTGCACCGGGCGCGCTGGCCGATCATTTGACGTCGTATGGCGGCGACTTGTTGGGGACGGGGCAGATGAGCAGCTTGCGCTGGCTCGAGGCGGGCGCCACGGCCAGTTATGGTAGTGTTAGCGAACCGTGTAATTACTGGCAGAAGTTTCCGCAACCGACGGTGCTGCTGCAGCGCTATCTGTCCGGCGATACGGCGATCGAGGCTTACTGGAAGAGCGTGGCCTGGCCGGCGCAGGGTATCTTCATCGGCGAACCGTTGAGTACGCCATACCGACGCTGACAGACATTAGCTGCTGCGGCGGCGTAGCGCCAGGCTGACGAGGGCCAGTCCGGCCAGCAGCATGGCCCAGGTGGATGCTTCCGGGATGGCCGGGATATTCGGATCGACCGGCGTCACCACCGGTGGCGTGACGATGGGCGGCGTGACGACGGGCGTCTCTGGCGTCTCCACGCCCGCGACGGGCGAATTGGTGCCAAACACGCCAGGGTCGCCGGAAGCGCCGCCGGTGGCGTCGGGGCTGACGAAGCTGGCAGCTGCCAGGCGTTCGGTGCCGCCAGCATTCGCCGCAGGCCAGCCGACCCAGCCAGCCGGCGCGAAAGGCTGCAACGTTGACGCCGCATTGAAACTGTCCGTGCCCGTGCTGGTCAAGGCGCCAGGTATGGTAGCGAGCGGACGGCTGCTCACGCTGGTGAACTCCAGTGCATCCGATGGCAAGCGTTTGACGCCAGTCTTGGCATCGTCGCTGGGCAGGCTGCGGTGGTAGGCGGCATCGTCACCGACGCTGCTGACCGGGCCGGGAGCGACGCCATCATTCTTGAATTCATCGTAATTGATATCGCCATTGGACAGGCTGCACGGGCTGTTCACGCTTTCCATGCTGACGCCGGATGCGCCCTGGCCCTGCGCTTTCGTGTTTCCATCTTGCATGGACTGGGCGCAATTCGGTTTTTTGCCAGGCGGCACGGCTTGCGGATTGACATAGTAACCAGCGTAGGTATTCGCCTGGGCCGGCAGCAGGGGCAGCAGCAGAGATCCTGCAAGCAACAGTGTTGAGTATGAAGGGTAACTATTTTTTCTCATGATCAATCTTTCCTATCTCTGCTGTTTGCCGCCAGATGTTTATCTCGCGCAAACAGATGGTAGCATACTTGTACTCTACGCAATTTCCCATAGCTTATTTTTATTATCATTTCATACAGTTGCGCATACTTTTATGCAACAAAATATTGTGTGATAGTCCAGCTTGCCATTCCTGTACGTGCAAAGTGCATGCATTCTCATCAACTTTTGTCATCAAGCTGTCACGCTTGAATATTACTATGAATTAATAGTAAAAAGACTATTTGATTGACCAATGTTATTGCCTGAAATTCAACGCCGGCTGCTTGTATTGGCAGACGGAACTTTAAGTTTCCACCAGGAATTTTTATGAAAAATAGTTACACGCCGGTTCGCCCTGCATTGCCCGGACTGTCCCTGCGCGCCGCGCCGTGGCGCCTGACCCTGATGGCCGGCTTGCTGTCGTCGCTGGGCATGCCGGCACTGGCCGCTTCCGATATCGTCATCAGCCAAGTGTATGGCGGTGGCGGCAATACGGGTGCGCTGTACCGCAACGATTTCATTGAATTGTTCAACCGTGGCGCCAGTCCCGTGAACCTGAGCAACTGGAGCGTGCAATACGGCGCCGCTGCCAATACGAGCTGGTCCGTGACGGCCTTGCCGGCTATCGATTTGCAACCTGGCCAGTATTTGCTGGTGCAGCAAGCCAAGGGCGCGGGCGGCACGCAGGACTTGCCCACGCCCGATGCCTCGGGCAGTCTGACCATGTCGGGCACGACGGGCAAGGTGCTGTTAAGCAATAGCAAGACGGCCCAGGTGGGCGCCAGCCCCACGGGCGCAGCCGTCATCGACCTGGTCGGCTTCGGTACGGCCAACGGTTTCGAGGGCAATCTGGCGCCCGCGCCATCGAATACCCTGTCTATTGCGCGCGCGAACGGCGGCTGCAGCGATACGGACGACAATGGCATGGATTTCGCCAGCGGCAGCGTGACGCCGCGCAACACGGCCTCGCCGCGCAATGCCTGCGGCGGCCCCGTGGTGCACCAGATCATCACCAACTGCCCCGCCAGCCTGGCCTTGGCCGTGGGCAATGGCGGCAACGCCGTGCTGCGCGCTTCCGACGTCGATGGCGTCGTGAATGCCGCCATCTTGAGTTCGCCCGCCGTGGCCGGCATCAGCCTTGCCAGCTTCAGCGCTGCCGGCGTGGCTGGCGAAAGCGCCAGCGTGAACCTGCTGGTGGCCGCTGGCGTGCCGGTGGGTAATTACCCCGTCATCGTCAGTTTCAGCAACGACCAGCAGCAGACAGCCTCGTGCAAGGTGGATGTGGCCGTGCAGGGCCTGGCCGCCATCAGCCATACGATTCCGCAAATCCAGGGCAGCGGCGCGGCCAGCCCGTACGCCAATTCCGTACAGACTACCGAAGGCGTGGTGACACTGAAAGTGGGCACCGGCTTCTTCATCCAGGATGCGGCCGGCGACGGCGACCCATCGACTTCGGACGGCATCTTTGTCTACACGGGCAATACCGTTTCCACGGTGCAGCCGGGCGAACTGGTGCGCGTGACGGGCACGGTGTTTGAATACACGCCCACGGGCGCGAAAAATTCCTACACGGAATTGAAGGACGTGACGGCCATCCTCACGCAAAGCGCCGGCCACGCCGTCGTGCCGACGAATGTGACCTTGCCAAACGATAACTTGGCCGCCGTGGAAGGCATGCTGGTGCGCTTCACGCAGCCGTTGACCGTGTCGCAAAACGCCTACCTGGGCGCGCGCGGCGAATTGACCCTGTCGGCCGGACGGCGCGAAGTGCCGACCAACCGTTACCCAGCCGGATCAAACGAAGCGCAAGCCTTGATCGCGGCCAATGCGAACAATCTCATCGTGCTCGACGATGGCATTTTCGTGACGCCGCCCACCATTCCTTACATCGGCCAGGACAACACCGTGCGCAGCGGCGATACGGTGGCCGACCTGACAGGCGTGGTCGACTTTGGCGCCATCGGCGGTGGCGGTGCCGCGTACAAACTGCAGCCGACGCAAGCGCCGCAGTTTTCACGCGACAACCCGCGTGCGGCCGGCCCGGAATTGCCTGCTGGTAACGTCAAGGTGGCCAGCGCCAATGTGCTCAATTTCTTCACGACCTTTACGAATGGCAGCAACGTGTTTGGCCAGACGGGACAGGGCTGTACCCTGGGCACGTCGACAAGCAAGAGCAATTGCCGCGGTGCCGACAACCTGGCTGAATTCGTGCGCCAGCGCGACAAGATCGTCGCCGAACTCAAAGCCATCGATGCCGACGTAGTGGGTTTGATGGAAATCCAGAACAATGGCGAGACGGCCGTCACCTACCTGGTCGAGCAACTGAATGCGGCCATCGGTGGCGTGAGCTATGCCGTGGTGCCGAAACCGGCCGCCACCGGCACGGATGCCATCCGCGTGGCGATGATCTACAAGCCGGCCAAGCTGGGCCTGGTGGGCGGCGCCTTGTCGGATGCGAATGCCATCAACAACCGTCCGCCGATGGCGCAAACCTTCCGCGCCGGCAATGGCGAGAAATTCTCGCTGGTCGTCAACCACTTGAAATCGAAGGGCAGCTGCCCGTCGGGCGGGCTGGACGCAGACCAGAACGATAGCCAGAGCTGCTGGAACGCCATGCGCGTGCAGCAGGCGCAGCGGCTGGTGGGCAGTTTCGTGCCGCAAGTAGCAGCCGCTGCCGGCGACGCGGACGTGCTGGTCATCGGCGACCTCAATTCGTATGGCGCGGAAGACCCGATCCAGGTCATCACGGGCGCCGGCTTCGTCAATGAACTCGAACGTTTCGTGCGCCCGTCCGGGATACCGTATTCGTATGTGTTTGGCGGCCAGAGCGGCTACCTCGACCATGCGCTGGCCAGCGCCGCGCTGAGCCCACAAGTGGCCGGAGTTGCCGAGTGGCATGTGAATGCCGACGAGCCGGAAGTGATCGATTACAACATCGATGCGGCCAAGCCGCAAGACTTGTACAACGCCTTGCCATACCGCGCCTCGGACCACGACCCCGTCGTCGTCAGCCTGGATTTGCAGCCCGCCTACCGCGACATCACGGCCGCCGTGGCGCAAGCCAGCTCGGGCCTGACGTTCAACCGCGTGACGCAGAAATACACGGGGACGTTTGCCTTCACCAATACGGGCACGAGCACGCTCAGCGGCCCGTTCCAGGTGGTGTTCGGCGGCTTGCCGGCCGGCATCAGCCTGAGCAACGCCACGGGCAGCCATGCGGGCGCCCCCTACGTCACGGTGAACGCGGCCAGCCTGGCGCCGGGTGCGACGGCTTCGTTTTCCGTCAGTTTCAGCAATCCGTCGAAAGTGACGATCCACTACTCGGCCAGCATCTTCGCCGGCAACTTCTAAGGACATCATCATGTTTGCAACGACACTCAGCCGTACCTTGCGCCACGCCGTGCTGGCCGCCTTGCTCGCTGGCAGTTCCAGCCTGGCGCTTGCGGGCCCGCTCAGTTACCACGTGGAAATCGACACCAGCCAGTTTTCCGGCGCCGGCTTCCTCGACTTTGCCTTTATCGCCGGCAACAGCCCCGCACCAGGCGCCAGTGCCACCTTGAGCAACTTCTCGGGCGCCTTTGGCGCGCTCGAATCGCAGGAAGGCAATGTCAGCGGCAGCGTGCCCGGTACCTTGACCTTCGGCAATAGCGGCGCCTACAACGACTGGTTTCACAACGTGACCCTGGGCGGCAAGTTCGCCTTCAACGTGGTCTTTGGCGGCGACTTCCTGAACACGGCCGGCAACGCGGGCACGACCTTCGGCGTGGGCTTGCTCGACGCCAGCGCCGGTTCATACTTGGGCAACGTGAATGGCAACCTGGTGCAGTTCGAACTGACGCCGCTCAATGGCGGCTTGCCCGCCAGCATCGCCGGCAGCACCTATGCCAGCATCGCGTCGATATCGGCCGTGCCGGAAGCGTCGGAATGGATGATGCTGACGGGTGGCCTGGCGCTGATCGGCTTTGCCTTGCGCCGCCGCCAGCGCCTGCCCGCGGCGTAGGCACCGGCTGTGCCGACCCGGGCCAGGCGTCAGCGCTGCGCATCGGGCACGCTGCGCGCGCCCCTGTCATTGACATGCTCTTCGGTGCTGGGCGAGACGCGCGCGACGAGGGGACTGGCGCGCAGGCGCTTGACCTCGTCGGGCGTGAGCAGGGCGGCAAAGCCGTTCAGCGTGGCCGTGTAGTGGTGTTGCACGCTGGCCTCGGGCACCAGCGCCAGCACGGCGCGCCGTTGCGCCTCGGCCTGTGTTGCCCGGGCTTCGCGCTGCGCCGCGCCTGGCGCGGCTGCCGTTGGCGCCGCTGCCAGCAATTGCACGGGTAATTGCACAATATACGCCTGGCGCGCGGGGGCGGCCGATGCGCCTGCCGGCTGCGCCATGGCGCCAGCGAAAATGGCCAGACTCAGATGGAATGCGGACATGCATGCTCCTTCGGTGCGCGGCGGCGGCATGCCACCCGTGCACTGATTGTACGCGTGCTGCGCGGCGGGCGGCGCGCGCGGCGCAACCTGGCGTTTTGCGCAAGTTCATGTTTTTTTGCTGAAATTTTGTTATTTACAATGCAAAGAAAAGATTGTATTAACCATAAGCGGCATGGTAGCCTGATATGCATCAGGCAAGCGTGTCACTCCTGCGTGCGGCCATCAGCTGCGCATGGGGGGGCAATGTCGAAGGTAAGCAAGAGGGAGTTCGCGGATGCAAGCAGCACACAAGCATAACTTGGCAGCAGCGCGCGGTGCGCGTGGTTTTACATTGCTCGAATTATTGGTCGTCATCGTGATCATCGGCTTGCTGGCGGCGTATGTCGGCCCCAAGTATTTTGCCCAGCTGGGCAAATCGGAAGTGACGGTGGCCAAGGCGCAGATCGAGGCGTTTGAAAAGTCGCTCGATACCTATCGCCTCGACGTGGGGCGCTACCCGAGCACGGAAGAAGGGCTGGGCGCACTGCTGGTGGCGCCGCCGGCTGCGGGCACGCGCTGGAATGGACCGTACCTGAAAAAGGCCGTGCCGCTCGATCCCTGGGGCCATGCCTATCAATACCGCGCACCTGGCAGCAAGGGCGAGTACGACATCGTCTCGATGGGCAAGGATGGCCAGCCCGGTGGCAGCGGCGACAACGCCGACATCAGCGCGCAATAGCGCCAGCGCCACTCCTCCCTCACGGAAACGCCATCATGCAGTTTGAAGTTCGCGCGCTCTCCACGGACCAGGCAGCGGTCACCTTGTCGACTTGCGTGATTGACGCGCGCGACGAAGCGGACGCGCGCCGCCAGGCCGAGGCGCGCGGCCTGTTCGTCAGCGCCATCCGTCCCCTGCGGACCACGCCGTTCAGCGCGGCCGGACGCCAGCGCGCGCGCGCGCTGCCCCTGTTGCTGTTCAGCCAGGAATTGCTGGCGCTATTGAATGCGGGTCTGGGCATCGTCGAAGCGCTGGAAGCCTTGCTGGAAAAGGAAGCGGCGCCGGCCACGCGCAGCGTGCTCACGCGCCTGCTGGAAGGCTTGCGCGAAGGCAAACGTTTTTCCGCCGTGCTGGCAGAGCTGGCCGAACTGTTTCCACCGCTCTACATTGGCATCGTCAAGGCGGCCGAAGGCACCAGCGACTTGCCGCGCGCGCTGTCGCGCTATATCGACTACCAGCAGCGCATCGATGCGGTGCGTTCAAAAATCGTCAGCGCCGCCATCTATCCGGCCATCCTGCTGGCCGTGGGCGGCGGCGTCAGCGCCTTCCTGATCAGCTATGTGGTGCCGCGCTTTGCCGAGGTGTACCAGGGCGCCGGGCGCAACTTGCCGTGGATGTCGCAAGTCATGCTCAGCTGGGGCCAGTTCGTCACGCAGCATGGCGTGCTGCTGTTGCTCGGGCTGCTTATTGCCGGTGGCGTCGTGTTTGCGGCCTTGCGCCGCGTGCTGCGCCACGGCGGCGTGGCGCGCCTGCTGGCGAAACTGCCCGGCATCGGCGAGCGCGTGCGCATCTATGAACTGTCGCGCCTGTACCTGACGCTGGGCATGCTGGCAGAAGGCGGCATCACCATCGTGCAGGCAATATCCACCGTGCAAGCGATGGTCTCGCCGCGCATGCAGGCATCGCTGCAGGGCGCGCGCGGCGCCATCGAGGCGGGCCAGCCCCTGTCGTCCGCGTTTGAGCAGCATCAACTGACGACGCCGATTTCCCTGCGCATGCTGCGCGTGGGCGAGCGCACGGGCGACATGGGCCCCATGCTGACGCAGTCGGCGGCCTTTTATGACGGTGAGATCAGCCGCTGGATCGACCGCTTCACGCGCACCTTCGAGCCGCTGCTGATGGCCGCCATCGGCCTGATCGTGGGCGCCATCGTGATCCTGCTGTACATGCCCATCTTTGACCTTGCAGGCGATATTTCATGATGCACACCAGTCCCGAATCCAGCGCACCCGGCGTGACCATCGACGCGGCGCTGCTGCAGCGCGCGCGCGCCGTGTGCCGGCAATCGAAGCGCAGCCTGGTCGAAGAATTGCAGCACTTGAGCGGCCTCGAGGCGCGCGCCGTGGTGCGTGAACTGGCCCGCCCGTTCGGCCTGGCCGTGCTGGAAACGGCCGACATGCTGGCCTACGTTCCCGCCTTCGACCTGCTGCCGCTGTCGCAGGCATTGGCGCGCCACAGCGTGCTGCTGCGCGCCGCCGATGGTCAGCTGGTGGGCGTGATTGCCGACCCGTTCGACCTCGACCTGCAAACCTGGCTGGGCGCGCGCGCGGGACAGGCCAGCCTGACCGTGCGGCTGGCGCTGCAGGCCGACATCGGCGCCTACCTGTCGAAGCAGGAAGAATCGGCGCGCGCCGTCGACAACCTGCTGCCTGGCGCAGCGAACGACGCGCGCCGCGATGGCAAGACGGCCGCAGTGCTGTCATTCGCCAGCGTCTCGGAAGCGGCCAGCCCCGCCGTCAAGCTGGTCAACTCGACGCTGTACGACGCGCTCAAGGCGGGCGCCTCGGACATCCACCTGGAAAGCACGGCCGGCGGCCTGGCCGTCAAGTACCGCGTCGACGGCGTGCTCGATCACGCCACATCCGTCAACGGCATCGAAGTGGCCGAACACATCATCTCGCGCCTGAAGGTGCTGGCCGAACTCGATATCGCCGAGCGCCGCGTGCCGCAGGACGGCAGTTTCCGCGTCGAGGCGGGCGGGCGCGAAATCGATTTGCGCGTCTCCATCATGCCCAGCATCCATGGCGAGGACGCCGTCATCCGCATTCTCGACAAGCGCGCCATGATCGAGGCATATGGCGCGCTGACGCTCGAAGCACTGGGCTTTGACGCCCCGTCGCTCGAAGCGTTGCGCGCGCTGGCGCAGGAAGCCTACGGCATGTTGCTCGTCACCGGTCCCACGGGGTCTGGCAAGACCACGACCCTGTACGCGGCGCTGACGGAAATCCATAACGGGCGCGAAAAGATCATCACCATCGAAGACCCCGTCGAATACCAGTTGCCCGGCATTTTGCAGATACCCGTGAATGAAAAGAAGGGGCTGACCTTTGCCAGGGGGTTGCGCTCGATCCTGCGCCACGACCCCGATAAAATCATGGTGGGCGAGATCCGCGACCGCGAGACGGCGGAAATCGCCGTGCAGTCGGCCCTCACGGGCCATTTGGTACTGACCACCGTGCATGCGAATAATGTATTCGACGTGTTCGGCCGTTTTACCCACATGGGCATCGACCCGTATGCGTTCGTCTCGGCCCTGAACGGCATCTGGGCGCAGCGTCTGATCCGCACCAATTGCCCCCACTGCGCCACGCCGTACGCGCCGGACGATGGTGAGCTGGCCAGCGTGGGGCTGGTGCGCGCCGACGTTGATGCATATGAATTCAAGCAGGGCAAGGGCTGTGGCGACTGCCGCGGCACGGGCTACAAGGGGCGCCGCTCGATCGCCGAAATTCTCGTGCTGACCGATGAAATCCGCGAACTCATCGTCGACAAAAAGCCGATCCGCCAGATCAAGGCGGCCGCGTATGCGAACGGCACGCGCAGCCTGCGCCTGGCGGCGCTGGAACTGGTCAAGCGGGGCGCCACCACCATCACGGAAATCAAGAGGGTCACCCTGCATGCGTAGAAGTTTTGGAATGGGTTTGCGTTTGGGCGTAGCGGCGGGCAGCGTCAGCCTGTGGTGCAGCAGCCGCTGGCGCGCACCGGCATGGGCCCTGCTGCGCGAGGTCGCGTATGTGCCTGACACCGGCCTGCATGGCGACTTTGCCGCCCTGGGCCAGGCGCTGGAACAGATGCTGCCGGCGGGGCAATACGCGCGCTGGCCCTTGTCCGTGGTGCTCGACGATGCGTTGGCGCGCCTGTGGCAAGTGGACATGCCGCAGGGCGCCGCGCGCCTGGCCGATATCGAGGCGGCCGCCGCGCTGCGTTTCCAGTCGCTGTATGGCGATCCTCCCGGCCTGTGGCAAAGCTGCCACGCCTGGGACGCGCGCGCGCCGTTTTTCTGCGCCGTGCCGCGCGCGCTGCTGGCGCAGCTGACGCGCGTGGCCGAAGCGCGCAAGCTTTCCCTGATCTTTATTACGCCGCAATTTGCGCGCCACTGGAACCGCTGGCATGGCGCGCTCAAGCCTGGCGCCTGGTTTGGCCAGTTGCAGGAGAACACCTTGACCCTGGGCGTGCGTCACGATGGCTGCCTGCGCGCCGTGCGCGCGTTGCCCGTGCCCGCGGACGCTGACCATGGCTGGCTGGAGCAGACGCTGATGCGCGAAGCGCTGCTGCAAGGCGTGCCGGCACCGGCGCTGCTGCAGCTGTGCGGCGCGCCGCCGCCCGCATGGCTGACGCAGGCGAAAGCGTTCCACTGCCAGATTTTCCCTACGCCAGACGGGGACGGCGCCTTGTCGGCCGCCGCGCGGCTGGCGCGCAGCGCAGGCCTGGCATGACGCGCCTCGATATCGATTTCGCGCCACCAGGCTGGCGCCGCAGCCTGCACCGCGTGCCCGCATGGGCATGGATCACGGGGGTGCTGGGCGTGGCGCTGATCGCCACGGCGGCATACAGCGGCAGTGCCGCGCTGCAGCGCCAGCAGGCCAGCGAGGCGCAATGGCAGCGCGCGCAGCAGCGCGTCGCGCAAGCCACGCAGGGGCCGGCACCTGTGGCGATCGTGCCGATTGCGCCGGCGCAGGCGGCGGCCGTGAATGCGGCCATCCTGCAACTGAACCTGCCGTGGCGCGACCTGCAGGATGCGCTGGCGAGCGCCACGCCGCCCGGCATCGCGCTGCTGGCGCTGGAGCCGGATGCGCGCAAGCGGATACTAAAAATCACGGCCGAAACCACCAGTAGCGACGCCATGGTGGCGTATGTGGCGCAATTGAAGCAGCAGCAGCTGTTTGGCATCCGCGTGCAGTTGCTGCGCCATGAAATCAATGAACTCGACCCGAACAAGCCCTTGCGCTTCCAGCTCGAAGCGCGTTGGGGGGCGCCATGATGGCCATCGACCTCCATGCCTTGCGCCTGCGCGCGCAACTGCTGCTGCGCCGCGCGGGCGCGCCCGCCTGCCTGGCCGTGGCCTTGCTGGTGCTGGGCATGGCCGCCTGGGCCTGGGCCTGGGCCTGGCAGCAGCGCGCCGTGGCCGCGCAGCTGGAAGCGCGTCCATTGCCGGCGGCCTCGCTGGCCGCAGTTGCTGCGGCACCGGTGGCGACATCGGGCGAGAATCTGGCGCGCTTCCATGCGACGCTGGGCCAGCAGCGCCACGTCGAGCAGCAAGTCAAGCTGCTGTTCGACCTGGCCGCGAAAAACGGCTTGCAGCTGGCGCAGGGCGAGTACAAGAGCGGCTACGACAAGGCCAGCCGCGTCGCCACTTACCAGGTGACCTTGCCACTCAAGGGCAGTTATGCGGCTGTGTGGCAGTTTGCGCTGCAGGCGCTGCGCGCCATGCCGTTCGCCTCGCTCGATGAACTGAGTTTTCGCCGCGAGCAGATCGCCGACACGCAGCTCGAAGCGCGTTTGCGCCTGACCTTTTATTTAGCTGACAGCGCGGGAGATGCACCATGACGCCGCGCCATTACCTGCTGCTGGCCGGTGTGCTGGGCGCGGGCGCCTTGCTGCTGTTTGGCGAGCGCCAGCCCGTCTCCGAGGTGGCCGAGGCGGTCGAGCGGGCCGTGGCGCCCGCGCGCCAGCGCGCTGCCCGGCCTGCCGTCGCGCAGCCAGCCATCCTGGCTCTGCTGCCGCGCAGCGAGGTGGCGGGCGAGGACGGCGACACCTTTGGCGGCGCCGATGGTGTCTTCCAGAGCCAGAACTGGACTCCGCCGCCACCGAAAATGGTGGCCAGCGCCGCACCGCCGCCAGCGCCGCCGATGGCGCCGCCGCTGCCCTTCGTCTACCTGGGCAAGGCGGTCGCCGATGGCGCCTGGGAAGTGTTTTTGTCGCGCGCCGACAAGACGTATATCGTGCGTGCCAATACCGTTATCGATGGCGCCTACAAGGTCGTGACGATCGCGCCGCCCGTCATGACGCTCACTTATCTGCCGTTGAACCAGGTTCAGCAGCTCAACATTGGAGTATTCGAGTGATGTCTCGTTCCTTTTCATCGGCGCTGCTGCCGGTACTGCTGGTGCTGCTGTCCGGCTGTGCCGGGCAGCAGGCCTACCGCGACGGGCGCGAGCTGATCGCGCAAAACCAGGTGCCTGCCGGCCTGCAAAAGCTGCAGGAAGCGCTGCAGCAGGACCCCGGCAACGTGCAGTACCGCAGCGCCTACCTGCAGGCGCGCGAACGGGCCACCAGCACCGGCTTGCAGCAGGCCGAGCGCCAGGCGCAAACGGGGCAGGGCGAGCTGGCGCGCGCCTCTTTCCTTGGCGTGCTGGACATCGATGCGCAGAACGAGCGCGCCAACAGCGGCTTGCGCGCGCTCGAACGCGCGCAGCGGCAGGGCAAGCTGCTGGCCGAAGCGCAGAAGGATATCGACGCCAAGCGCTACGACCCCGCGCGCCAGCGCCTGAACGCCATCCTGACGGAGCAGCCGAACCATGCGGGCGCGCGCGCGCTGCTGCGCGAAGTCGATGAGAAGACGGCGCCACCTGTCGTCGAATCGGGCCTGGCCAAATCGTACAAGCAGCCGATCAGCATCGAGTTCCGCGACGCGCCATTAAAACAGGTGTTCGAACTGATTGCGCGCCGCTCCGGCCTCAATTTCGTCTTCGACAAGGACGTCAAGGCCGATGCGAAAACCTCGATCTTCCTGAAGAACAGCACGGTGGAATCGGCGATCTACTTCCTGCTGGTGACGAACCAGCTGGAGCAGCAGGTGATGGATGCGAACACGATTCTGATCTATCCGAACGTGGCGGCAAAATTGAAAGAGTACCAGGAAGTGCTGGTGAAGACCTTCTTCCTGGCCAATGCCGACGCCAGGCAGGTAGCCAACACGCTCAAGACTATTTTGAAGACGCGCGACGTGGTGGCCGATGAAAAACTCAACCTCGTCATCGTGCGCGACACGCCCGAGGCGATCCGCCTGGCCGAGCGCCTGATCGCGTTGCAGGACGTGCCCGAGGCGGAAGTGGTACTGGAGCTGGAAATCCTCGAAGTCAAGCGCAGCCGCCTGCTGGAACTGGGCGTGGCCTGGCCGACGAGCCTGACCCTGACGCCGCTTTCCACCTCGGGCGGGATGGGGCTGACCGTCAACGACTTGAATAATCTGAACCAGCGTACTATCGGCGTGAGCAACCTGGCCGTGACGGCAAATGTCAACAAGACGGACGGCGACGCCAACATCCTGGCCAATCCGCGCATCCGCGTGCGCAACCGCGAAAAGGCGAAGTTCGTCATCGGCGACAGGGTGCCCGTGGTGACCACCACCATTTCGCCGGGCACGGGCGGCTTCGCTTCCGAATCCGTCAGCTACCTGGACGTGGGCCTGACGGTGAACGCCGAGCCGACCATCTATCTGAACAATGAAGTGGGTATCCGCATCTCGCTCGAAGTGAGCAACCTGGGCGCCGCCACCACCACCCGCAGCGGCTCGACCCTGTACCAGATCGGCACGCGCCAGGCCTCGACCATGCTGCAATTGAAGGATGGCGAAAACCAGGTGCTGGCGGGCCTGATCAACAATGAAGAGCGCAGCTCGGGCAACAAGGTGCCGGGCCTGGGCGATATTCCCGTGCTGGGGCGGCTGTTCGGCAGCAGCAAGGATGACAGCCAGAAGACCGAGATCGTGCTGTCGATCACGCCGCACCTGGTGCGCACGGTACAGCGTCCGGAAGCGAAGGAATCGGAATTTTCGGCCGGCACGGAAGGCAGCTTCCGCCGCCGCCCCGACATGGCGGCCAAGGCAGCCACGCAGATGCCGGGTACGGTGGTCGTGCGTTCCGGCCCGTCGGCCGTGGGCATGCAGGCGCCGCCGCCGCAGCCGTTGATGGTGCCGGGCCAGGTGCCATCGACCTTGCCGCAGAGCGTGCCCGCGCCGGAAGTGGCGCCATCGCCCGAGCCGGCCGCGTCGCCCCTGCCGATATCGTCCGGCCAGTCCGTGCCGTTGCAGGCGGCGCCCTTGCCGTTCTCGTCGAGCCAGCCGGTGCCGGTTGCCAAATGAGACTGGCGCGCGCGCACGGCGGTTTTACGCTGATCGAACTGCTGGTGACCCTGGCCATCCTGGGCGTGCTGGCCACGCTGGTGGTGCCCGTCACGCAGGTGGCCATGCAGCGGCGCCAGGAACAGGATTTGCGGCGCGCCTTGCGCGATATCCGCCAGGCTCTGGACGCGTACAAGCGCGCCGGCGACGAAGGACGCATCGTGCGCGTCACGGACGCCAGCGGCTACCCGAAAAGCCTGGAACTGCTGGTCGAGGGCGTACCGGATCAGCGCAACCCGAAACGCAGCAAGATGTTCTTCCTGCGCCGCGTGCCGCGCGACCCGTTCAATGCCGATGCCAGCCTCAGCGATGCGCAGACGTGGGGCCGGCGCAGTTACGCCAGCGAGGCGACCGAGCCGCGCGAGGGGGACGACGTCTACGATGTGTATTGCACGTCCAGCAAGACTGGCCTGAACAATGTGCCTTACCGCTTATGGTGAACCATGGCTGCCGATAACCATGCTGCGCGCGCGCGCGGCTTTACCCTGATCGAACTGCTGGTGGTGCTCGGCATCGTGGCGCTGCTGCTGACCCTGGCCGTGCCGCGCTATTTTCCCAGCCTGGATAAGGCCAAGGAAACCGTGCTGGCGGACAACTTGCGCAATCTGCGCATCACCATCGACCAGTACCACGGCGATACGGGCCGCTATCCCGATACCCTGGAGCAACTGGTGGACAAGAAATACCTGCGCGCCATGCCCATCGACCCCATCACGGAGAGCGAAGCGACATGGCTGATCGTGGCGCCGCCCGACGATACGCCGGGCCAGGTGTATGACGTCAAGAGTGGCGCGCCTGGCAAGGACCGCAACGGCACGCCGTTTGCCGACTGGTAGCTGCGATGCATGCTCGTGCGCACCGCCAGCGCGGCTTCACCTACCTTGGGCTGATCATCCTGGTGGCCATTCTGGGCTTGGTGGGCGCGGCCGGCCTGAAGATGGGTTCCCTGCTGCAGCGCCAGGCGGCCGAGCAGGAGCTGCTCGACATCGGCGCGCAGTTTTCCGATGCCCTGCGCAGTTATGCTGCCGCCACGCCCCCGGGGCAGCCGCAACAGCCGCCGACGCTTTCCGCCTTGCTGCGCGATCCCCGCGTGCCGCAGTTGCGCCGCCATCTGCGCAAGCTATATGTTGACCCCATCACGGGGCGTGCCGAATGGGGCTTGCTGTACCAGCCCGGCAGCAATGGCATCATCGGCGTGCATAGCCTGTCGCCGGCCGCAGCGTTGAAAGTAGGGAACTTCGAGGCCCGGTTTGCCGGTTTCGACGGCAAGGCACGGCTGTCGGAATGGCATTTCATGGTCGACGCACAAGCGCTCCAGCCGGCGGCGCAGGTTGGGGAAGCCGGCCTGGCAAATGAATCGGCCGCACTTTCGCCAGGCGGTGCCGCCGCACCGCCACCATCTTTATTTCCCCAGCCTATTTCTGCGCAGCAAGAAGACGCGCCGCCAGAAGCGCCCCAGATTCAGGCTCCGGCCGAGCTGCCAGGCGACGCCGCCGCAGTGCCAGTGCCCCGCTAGCGGGCGGCTGGCAGCGGGACGATGCGTGCGGAACTATTTACCTATGGAAAGTGCTCGATGTAGGCAAATAGTTCAGTCCGTAAATGGTTATCACCGATGAAACTTAGATAAAATATTTGCAAGTAATTAAATGCATTTATGCTACTATTCTGTTCAGTACTTCAAGTAATCCTCAGGAAAATATTGTGAATTACTTAGTGCTAAAACTATTGGTGGCCTGCGCATCGCAGCCATAAATGACTATTTAAGGGATAAACTATGAAATTGAAATTTATCGCTGCCGGCATTCTGGCTGCGGCGTCGTTCAGTGCTTATGCAGGTGATCAAGTCATCAATGTTAATGCTGATGGCAGCGCGCATGCCTTCAGCGCCGTCGTAGACGATGGCATCCTGTCCGGCGGCCTCGATGAAATCTTCCTCAACGGCTTGGGCGCGGGCAAGTACAACATCGGCTTGTCGATTTCCGGCCAGAACCTTTCGTTTAATGCGCTGACATCGAACTTGAACGGCAAGCTGGGTGAATCATTATCGATTGGCAGCCTGCGCTTCTTTGGCGTGGAATACACCGGTGTCGGTCCGTTCAAGCTGCAACTGTACGGTAACGCCTTGGCTGGCGGCAATTACTCGGGGACGTACACCGTCAGCGCCGTGCCTGAGCCAGCAACCTATGGCATGCTGCTGGGCGGCTTGGGCTTGTTGGGCTTCATGGCGCGTCGCCGTGCCGCAAAAAAGGCAGCCTGATCACGCTGTCTTGTCGTATCGCCAAACCCGCCTGCATTTCGGCGGGTTTTTTTTCGCCCCGCCACATTGCGCGGGGCGTCCTGCCGATGGCAGGGCGCAGGCAGCGGGGCCTGCGCCGCGTGTCAGGCGCTGCGCTTGAAGTCGCGGAAGCGGAAGCCAACTAAAAACAAGGTGGCAAAGTACGCCACGCCACACAGGCTCACCAGCAGGGCCAGCGCGCCGGCCCGCAGCAGCGGATGGGCTTGCATGGTGATCCAGTCGATGCGCATGGCGCCAGCATACGCCACGCCGCCCATCACGATGAGTGCCGGCAACAGGCGCAGGAAGAACTTGGCCCAGCCCGGTTTCGGCTGGTAGATGTCGCGCTTGCGCAAGCCCCAGTAGAGAAAAGAGGCGTTCAGGCAGGCGCCCAGACCGATCGACAGGGCCAGGCCGGCCACGGCGATGTAGGGCACGAACAGCAGATTCATCAACTGCGTGGCAATCAGCACGCCGATGGCGATTTTCACGGGCGTGCGGATGTCCTGGCGCGCATAGAACGCGGGCGCCAGGGTTTTCACGAGGATGATGCCGATCAGACCAAGGCTGTAGGCCACCAGCGGTTGCGTCGACATGGCCACCGCTTCGGCCGTGAACTTGCCGTAGTGAAATAATGTCGCGATCAGCGGCGTGGCCAGGGTCGCCATGCCGACGGCGGCGGGCAGGGCCAGCAGGAAAGTCAGGCGCAAGCCCCAGTCCAGCAGGGCCGAGTATTCCATCTTGTCGCCATCCACGTTGGCCTTTGACAGGCTGGGCAGCAAGATGGTGCCCAGGGCCACGCCCAGCATGGCGGTCGGGAACTCCATCAGGCGGTCCGCATACGACAGCCAGGAAATACTGCCTTCCGCCAGGCGCGAGGCGATGCTGGTGTTGATCATCAGGCTGATCTGGGCTGCCGAGACGGCGAACACGGCCGGTCCCATCTTTTTCAGCACGCGGCGCACGCCGCCGTCGGACAGGCCGATGGCGGGATTGAGCGACAGGCGTGGCAGCATGCCGATCTTGATCAGCGCGGGAATCTGGATGGCCACCTGCAGCAGGCCGCCGGCGAACACGGCAATGGCCATGGCATAGATCGGCTGTTTCAGGTGCGGCGCGAGGAACAGCGAGGCGGCGATGAATGATAAATTGAGCAGCACCGGCGTGAAGGCGGGAATCTTGAATTCGCGCCAGGTATTCAGGATGCCGCCCGCCAGGGCCACGAAGGACATGCAAGTAATATAAGGGAACATCAGCCGCGTCATCCACACGGCCGCGTCAAAAGCGCCCGCGTCCTTGGTCAGGCCCGTGGCGATCGCATACACGAACCACGGCGCGCCGACGATGCCGATGGCGGACACGAGTAAAGTGGCCCAGACCAGGGTGGTGGCCACGTGGTCGGCCAGTTGCTTGCTCGCTTCCTGGCCATGCTGGTTCTTGTATTCAGACAAGATCGGCACGAAGGCTTGCGAGAACGCACCCTCGGCAAACAAGCGGCGCAACAGGTTGGGGATGCGGAAGGCAACAATGAAGGCGTCCGTGTAGGCGCCGGCGCCAAAGGCGCGCGCGAACAGGCTTTCGCGCAATAATCCGGTTACACGGGACAGCATGGTCATGCTGGAGATGGCGGCGAGGGTTTTAAGCAAGTTCATGGGGGCAGATTATAGCCGGGCGCGCTACCGTTAAACGCTTAAAATATGGTAACAATTGCGGCCGATTCGCTGTCGATTCGCCCTTGCCGGGCCCATTTTCAGGTGTTTTTGGTGTCACACATGGTTTTTTGATTTGCCCCCGCATGAAAATATCGCTATAATCGAAGGCTGTACAGAATTCTGTTACGCAGACACTAATGTTTGACAGGCACTGGTTTGGCACACATGGTTCGGCAGACGCACAGAACGCACCGGTTGGCAAACACTAATGTTTGCAAACGCACTTTGACCCTGTTTTAGGAAATTCCATGGCAAATACCGCACAAGCGCGCAAACGCGCTCGTCAAGCAGTTAAGCAAAACGCACACAATTCGTCCCAACGTTCGACCTTGCGCACGGCTATCAAAGCTGCTCGCAAAGCGATCCAGGGCGGTGACAAGGCAGCAGCTGCTGCAATCTTCCAAGCATCCGTGTCGACCATCGACCGTATCGCTGACAAGAAGATCATCCACAAAAACAAGGCAGCTCGCCATAAGAGCCGTCTGGCAGCTGCCTTGAAAGCACTGTCCGCTTAATATTCGCCAGCAGGCAAGCCACCACGGTGGTCTTGCCTGTGCCGGTACGCTGGCACTGGTTGAAAAGCAAAAACCCGCAGATTCGTTCTGGCGGGTTTTTTCGCGTTTTTTGTGCGGTTTTGCGGCCGCGCCCGCCAGCGGCTGACTGCGGCCGCTACGGCCTAACGCGTCGCGGGCAGGTTGCCGATGCTCATGCCCGGCTTGATGTTTTTTTGCCTGAACCAGCCCAGGTTCATTTCCAGCGCATAGCGCACGGGCACGGTTTTGGTCGAGCAGTGGCTGTCGAGCGTGTGCGCTTGCATGTCTTCGATGTTGACGATCTTGCCGCTGGCATCGATAAAGGCCACGGACAGGGGCAGCGTCGTGTTTTTCATCCACATGCATTGCGTCGACGGGTTGCCAAAGACGAACAGCATGCCCGCATTGGCCGGCATCTTCTCACGGTACATCAAACCCAGTTCGCGCTGTTCTTCCGTGGCGGCCACTTCCGCCTGGATCAAATGCATGCCGGCCGACAGCTGCACGCTCTGCGCTTGGGCAATGCTGGCGCATGCCAGCAGGGCGATGGACAGGCTGAGACGGCGTAGGGGTTTTTTCATGGCGCGGGACGGTGGCTGCGAAGCGGCGATTAAGCCATGCAGGCGCCTGCCTGGTCAAGCATGTTGCCTGGCCGTTCCGAAAGCGTGGGGTTACAGCAACATGGTCGCTGCGGTCACCCCGGGAACGACGCTTACTTCACGGGCTTGCCTGCTTCAGCGGCCGGCTGCCTGGTCTTGCGCGGCTGGGGAATCAGGCGCGGCGCATCCGTCGCGGCCGAGGCGTTGACGGTAGCCGACGCCGGCGGCACCGGCTTGACGGCATCGGTGGCAGCCGAGGCATGGCTGGCTGCCGATGCCGGTGGCGGCTTGACGGCATCGGTCGCTGCGGAAGCGTGCACCTTGGCGCCCGATTGCGCCAGTGCGGCGCCGGCAAACAGGGAGGCGGCCAACATCAATATTACTTTTGTCATCATCTTTCCTTTTCCGTCATGTTAAGGTCAGATGATTTTAATGCATTATCTAAAAATAAATAGTGCTTATTGGCAAAATTTCAGTGCTGAAGCCGTTTTTTCTTGTCCTGTTCACGCCTTGCCAATGTTCTCCGCTGGCACTTCGCACCATTCGCCGGGCAGCAGAGGGTGGCTGGCCAGCGAGAACGGGCCGATGGCGCTGCGCACCAGGCGCAGGGTGGGCAGGCCGACGGCAGCCGTCATGCGCCGCACTTGCCGGTTTTTTCCTTCTTTCAACGTGATCGCCAGCCACGAGGTCGGCTTGTCGGCGCGCGCGCGGATCGGTGGGTTGCGCGGCCACAACCAGTCCGGCTCAGCGATGCGCACGGCCTTGCACGGCTTGGTGATGAAGTCGCCCAGGTCCAGCGGCGCCTGCAGGCGCGCCAGGCTGGCCGCATCGGGCACGCCGTCGACCTGCACCAAATAGGTTTTTGCTTCCTTGCGGTCGGGGTGGCTGATCTCGTGCTGCAGGCGGCCGTCATCCGTCAGCAGCAGCAAGCCTTCGCTATCGGCGTCGAGCCGGCCGGCCGGGTAGATGCCGGGAATGGTCAAATGGTCGGCCAGCGTGGCGCGGCCGTCCTGCGGCGAAAACTGGCACAAGACCTGGAATGGTTTATTGAAGAGGATGAGTGGCATGCTGGTCGGGGAATGGATGTAAGCGGTGGTGGCTGCTGGTCGGCGCCGCAAAAGCGTGGCGCCCTGTAAGATAGTGGTGCATAATGTGAAACACAGTCTTATGTCTTATAGAAGACATAAGCGGTATGGCAACGAGGTTCTTTGGCGCCGCAGATGGCCCGGCTGTTCTTTCCCTGCTAAAGTGCGTTGTTGCCACCATGTTCGGACTTGTTTTTGTAAACTCTGCAACCGCAGAGCGCGTCGCCGGCCAGTGTTGCCCGCCAGCGGTGTGTCCCACTTCGGAGATCACGATGTATCAACATATCACTGTACCTGCTGACGGCCAAAAAATCACCGTCAACGCCGATTTTTCGCTGAATGTACCAGATAATCCCATCGTTCCCTTCATTGAAGGCGATGGCACGGGCATCGATATCAGCCCGGTCATGATCAAGGTGATCGACGCTGCCGTGGCCAAGGCCTATGGCGGCGCGCGCAAGATCAGCTGGATGGAAATCTACGCGGGCGAAAAATCGACGAATGTGTACGGTCCCGATGTGTGGCTACCGGAAGAAACCCTGGCCGTACTGAAAGATTACGTCGTCTCCATCAAGGGCCCCCTGACCACGCCCGTCGGCGGCGGCATCCGCTCGCTGAACGTGGCCCTGCGCCAGCAGCTCGATCTGTATGTCTGCCTGCGCCCCGTGCGCTACTTCACGGGCGTGCCATCGCCCGTGAAAGAGCCGGAAAAGACGGATATGGTGATTTTCCGCGAAAACTCGGAAGACATCTACGCCGGCATCGAGTACCAGCAAGGCTCGCCCGAAGCCAAGAAATTGATGGATTTCCTGATCAATGAAATGGGCGTGACGAAGATCCGCTTCCCGGCCACGTCCGGCCTGGGCATCAAGCCCGTCTCCATCGAAGGCACGCAGCGCCTGGTGCGCAAGGCCATCCAGTACGCGATCGACAATGACAAGCCATCCGTGACGATCGTGCACAAAGGTAACATCATGAAGTACACGGAAGGCGGCTTCCGCGACTGGGCGTATGCGCTGGCGCAAACGGAATTCGGCGCCGAGCTGATCGATGGCGGTCCATGGTGCAAGTTCAAGAATCCGAAGACGGGCCGCGACATCATCGTCAAGGATTCCATTGCTGACGCGTTCCTGCAACAAATCCTGCTGCGTCCGGCCGAATACAGCGTCATCGCCACCTTGAATTTGAACGGCGATTACATTTCCGACGCGCTGGCGGCGCAAGTGGGCGGCATCGGCATCGCGCCGGGCGCCAATCTGTCCGACTCCGTGGCCATGTTTGAAGCGACGCATGGTACGGCGCCCAAGTATGCAGGCAAGGATTATGTGAACCCCGGTTCCCTGATCCTGTCGGCGGAAATGATGCTGCGCCACATGGGCTGGCTGGAAGCGGCCGACCTGATTATTTCTTCGATGCAAAAATCGATCGCCTCGAAGCGCGTCACCTACGATTTCGCCCGCCTGATGGAAGGCGCGACGCAAGTGTCGTGCTCCGGTTTCGGCGATGTGATGATCGAGCACATGTAACACGCGGGGCAGGGCAGGGTGCAGCGCACCCTGCGGACGAAAAAAAACCCCGTTCGAAAACGGGGTTTTTCACATCTGAGGGCCGGCGATGCTTAGGCTGCTTGGATGTTGGAAGCTTGCTTGCCTTTAGGGCCTTGCGTGACTTCGAATTGAACTTTTTGACCTTCTTTGAGGGTCTTGAAACCGTTCATGTTGATTGCGGAGAAATGAGCAAACAAATCTTCGCCGCCGTCATCTGGAGTGATGAAGCCAAAACCTTTGGAATCATTGAACCACTTAACTGTACCTGTTGCCATAAAAAGAACTTTCAAAATTAAAACAAATCACACGAGCCATAAAAGCAAGAAGCTTCTTGCCCCCTCCTCGACGTCTCACTTCTTATCAAGCTGTACATTACTGCAACAGTCGATACAGCATTGTTGGCGGAATAAATAATGAAGTCAAGCGCTTTTCCATCGAGATTGCCAAATTCTTCACGGCAACCAAAAAAGCAACTCTTGATTTTGACAGCAAGGTCGCCATCTGCGCACTATTAAGAAAACGCGTAAGATTGAAAACAATTGGAAAGGCGTAGATATTGCGCATGACAACCACTGTGAAAGCATTAGAATAAGCGTATGGCAACCAAGCACGACACAGAAACCCTGCTGGAGCGGCAAGTGCTGAAGCCGCCACCGCTCTACCAGGTGGCCTTGCTCAATGACGACTACACCCCGATGGAGTTTGTGGTGGCCATCATTGAGGAGTATTTCAACAAGGACCGTGAAACGGCGACGCAAATCATGCTCAGTGTTCATCGCTACGGCAAAGGAGTGTGCGGCGTGTTCTCTAAAGATATAGCGTGTACCAAAGTGGAGTTCGTTTTAACGCATGCGCGCAAGGCGGGGCACCCCCTGCAGTGCGTGATGGAGGAAGTATGATTGCGCAGGAATTAGAAGTAAGTTTGCACATGGCGTTTGTCGAAGCTCGGCAGGCACGGCATGAATTCATCACGGTTGAGCATTTACTGCTGGCATTGCTGGACAATCCCTCTGCTGCCGAGGTGTTGCGTGCCTGCGCGGTCAATATTGAGGACCTGCGCAAGACCCTCACCAATTTCATCAGCGATAACACGCCGACCGTGCCTGGCACGGGCGAAGTCGACACCCAGCCGACGCTTGGTTTCCAGCGCGTGATCCAGCGCGCCATCATGCACGTCCAGTCCGCCTCGAATGGCAAGAAGGAAGTCACGGGCGCCAATGTGCTGGTGGCCATCTTCGGCGAAAAGGATTCGCATGCGGTCTACTACCTGCACCAGCAGGGCGTGACGCGCCTCGATGTGGTCAATTTCATTTCGCACGGCGTGCGCAAGGACCAGTCGACGGAAAGCGCGAAAGCCTCCGAAGGCGTGGAAGACGCGCCGGTCGAAGGCCAGCCAAAGGAAAGCCCGCTCGACCAGTTCACGCAAAACCTGAACAAGGCCGCTGCCGAAGGCAAGATCGACCCGCTGATCGGCCGCGAGGAAGAAGTCGACCGCGTGATCCAGATCCTGTGCCGCCGCCGCAAGAACAATCCGCTGCTGGTGGGCGAGGCGGGCGTGGGCAAGACGGCCATCGCCGAAGGCCTGGCCTATCGCATCACGCAAAGCGATGTGCCGGAAATCCTGCAAAATGCCGTCGTGTATTCGCTGGACATGGGCGCCTTGCTGGCCGGTACCAAATACCGCGGTGACTTCGAACAGCGCCTGAAAGCCGTGCTCAAGCAATTGAAGGACAATCCGAACGGCATCCTGTTCATCGACGAAATCCACACCATCATCGGTGCGGGTTCGGCTTCGGGCGGCACCCTGGACGCTTCCAACTTGCTGAAACCGGCACTGGCAAATGGTCAATTGAAATGCATCGGCGCGACCACGTACACGGAATTCCGCGGCGTGTTCGAGAAAGACCATGCGCTCTCCCGCCGTTTCCAGAAAGTGGACGTCAACGAGCCGACCGTCGAGCAAACCATCCAGATTCTGCGCGGCCTCAAGTCGCGCTTCGAAGAACATCACGGCGTGAAATACTCGGCCTCGGCCCTGTCGACGGCGGCCGAACTGGCGGCGCGCTTCATCAACGACCGCCATCTGCCCGACAAGGCGATCGACGTCATCGATGAAGCGGGCGCAGCGCAGCGCATCCTGCCGAAGTCGAAGCAAAAGAAAACCATCGGCAAGGCCGAGATCGAGGACATCATCGCCAAGATCGCGCGCATTCCGCCGCAAACGGTCAACCAGGACGACCGCAGCAAGCTGCAGACGATCGACCGCGACTTGCGCAACGTTGTTTTCGGGCAAGATCCCGCCATCGACGCGCTGGCCTCGGCCATCAAGATGGCGCGTGCCGGCCTGGGCAAGACGGACAAGCCGATCGGCTCCTTCCTGTTCTCCGGTCCTACCGGTGTCGGAAAAACCGAGGTGGCCAAGCAACTGGCCTTCATCCTCGGCATCGAGCTGATCCGTTTCGACATGTCGGAATACATGGAACGCCATGCCGTCAGCCGCCTGATCGGCGCGCCACCAGGCTATGTTGGTTTCGACCAGGGTGGCTTGCTGACGGAAGCGATCACCAAGAAGCCGCATTCGGTCTTGCTGCTCGATGAAATTGAAAAAGCCCATCCGGACATTTTCAATATCCTGCTGCAAGTGATGGACCATGGCACCTTGACGGATAACAATGGCCGCAAAGCCGATTTCCGCAACGTGATCATCATCATGACCACCAATGCCGGCGCGGAAAGCTTGCAGAAAGCCTCGATCGGTTTCACCAACTCCAAGCAGGCAGGCGACGAGATGGCCGACATCAAGCGCATGTTCACGCCGGAATTCCGTAACCGCATCGACGCGACCATCAGCTTCCGCGCGCTGGATCAGGACATCATCCTGCGCGTGGTCGACAAGTTCCTGATGCAGCTGGAAGAGCAGTTGCACGAGAAAAAGGTCGAAGCCGTGTTTACCGAGAAGCTGCGTGCTTTCCTCGGCAAGAAAGGCTTCGATCCGCTGATGGGCGCACGGCCGATGGCGCGCCTGATCCAGGATCTGATCCGCAAGGCCCTGGCCGACGAGCTGCTGTTCGGCCGCCTGGTCAGCGGCGGACGGGTCACCGTCGACCTTGACGACAAGGACCAGGTCTTGCTGGAATTCCCGGAACCGCCAGACGCGGCACCGACGGCGGCACCGGAGACGGTGGAAGTGGAGTAATCGCTTTACGCTGCGACGCAGTGCGCAAGAAACCCGCCCCACGCAAGTGGCGCGGGTAATGAGATGGTCACCCTCCACCCTATAAGTTACTAAACTTATAGGGTGTTTTCATTTCTGAAGGAGGCCATCATGGAAAACGTCATGCTCATCGGCATCGATCTCGGCAAACACAGCTTTCATGTCCACGGACAGGATCGTCAAGGTAAAACACTGCTGCGCAAGAAGTTCAGCCGCCCACAACTGATCGCGTTTCTCGCCACTTTTCATCCCTGTACCATCGTCATGGAGGCCTGTGCCGGAGCGCACTGCATCGCCCGGCAACTGGCCAGCTTTGGCCATGAGGCCAAGCTGATCTCGCCGCAGTTCGTGCGCCCCTTCGTCAAGAGCAATAAGAACGACTTCATCGATGCAGAAGCCATTTGTGAGGCGGCCAGCCGTCCTGCCATGCGTTTTGTCACGCCCAAGAACGAGGCCCAACAGACGCTTTCGGCGCTGCACCGCGTGCGCGAATCGCTGGTACGCGAGCGTGTCAAGGCGAGCAACCAAATCCACGGCTTTCTGCTGGAGTTCGGTATCAGCTTGCCCGTCGGCCACGCGGCGATCAAGCGCTTGCCTTCCGTGCTGGCAGAACAGCGCCTGCCAGCACGGCTGGTACAAGTGCTGGAGCGACTGCATGCCCATTTCAAGTACCTCGACCAGCAGATCGCCGAGATCGAGAAGGATCTGACCCGGCAAGTCACTGAAGATGATCTGGGCCAGCGGCTCATGACGGTACCGGGTATCGGACCGATCACCGCCAGCGTGCTGGCCGCCGAAGTCGGTGACGGCAAGCACTACCGCTGCGGGCGTGACTTCGCCGCCGCCGTCGGGCTGGTGCCACGCCAGTACAGTACCGGCGGTAAAAACAAGTTGCTGGGCATCAGCAAGCGCGGCGACAAGAATCTGCGGCGCCTGCTGGTGCAGTGCGCGCGGGCCTACATGCAGCGACTGGAGCGCCAACGCGGACAGCTGGCACAATGGGTCCGCTCTATGCTCACGCGTCGCCACTCGAATGTGGTGGCGTGCGCCCTGGCCAACAAACTGGCGCGCATGGCATGGGCCATCGCGGCCCACCATACCGAATTTGAAATAAAAGAGGCCCCCATGACAACATGAGGGCCTCCCAGACTCACCGTTTGACAGCACACCTACCTGGTTTTGCGACTGCTGATATTGGATGACGTGAACGGCACACCGGCCTGCCGGATACTCTGGCTAAAAAATCGGCTGTGAAAGCCGAGCGGGTTTTCAGGACCGACAGGCGCGACTCTCATCGTGGCGCGGAGATCCATCTCCAACCAGACGCCGGATAGATTTAAGCAAGCCTACTCACATCATACAAAATCAGCTTGCAAAAAGGAGGGTGACCATAGATTTTTTTTACGCTTTTGTGGGCAATAAAGAAGGTTTTCTTTGGTCGCGCTTATGCCAGAATTGCTGTCCGGTATCGACATGATGTCCATGCCACCTGACCGCTATCTGGATGCCCACATGAAAATTTCCCGCACTCTCGCCTTCCTGTTGTTTTCCGCCGGCCTGCTGGCTGACGCTGCGGCCGCCGCCACCGCGCCTGCCGGCAGCTATTTCCGTTTTCCCGCCGTACGCGGCGACACCGTCGTCTTCACGGCCGAAGGCGACTTGTGGAAAAGCAGCGTGCGTGGCGGCGCGGCGCAGCGCCTGACCACGCATCCCGGCTATGAAACGAACGCGGCGATTTCGCGCGACGGCCTGTGGCTGGCTTTTTCCGCCGCCTACGAAGGGGCGCAGGAAGCGTATGTGATGCCGCTGGCGGGCGGCTTGCCGCGCCGCATTTCCTTTGATAATGGCGGCGTGCTGGTGCTGGGCTGGACGGCGCAGGGCGAAGTGCTGGTCAGCACGCAAAATACGGACGGCCCCGCTTCGCGCCGCATCGTCGCCGCCATCGACCCCGTGAAACAGACGCGCCGCGTGTTTCCCGTGGCTGACGCCAACGACGCCGTGCTCGACGATGCGGGCAAGACGCTGTTTTTCACGCGTTTCGGCCTGGCTGTGACCAACGACAATGTGCGCAACTACCGGGGCGGTGCGCATGCCACGCTGTGGCGCTATGACCTGGGCGGCAAGGGCGAGGCCGTGCGCATGCACACGGACCCTGCTGTATTGGCGGGCAACAACAAGCGCCCCATGTGGTGGCAGGGCCGCGTGGTGTACATTAGCGACGCGGGCGGCAGCGACAACCTGTGGAGCATGCTGCCCGACGGCTCCGATCGCCGCGCCTTGACCAGCCACACGCAGTGGGACGTACGCAACGCCGCGCTGGGCGACGGCAAGGTGGTCTACCAGCTGGGTGCCGATTTGCACGTGCTGGACCTGAACGCCCCCGGCGCCAGCGAGTCGCAGGCGCTGGCCATCAGCCTCGTGTCCGACTTCGACCAGCAGCGCGCGCGCCAGATCCGCTCGCCGCTCGATACCCTCTCCAATGTGCAGCTGTCGGGCAAGGATGAGCGCATCATCCTCACGGCAAGGGGCCGCGTCAGCATCGCCGGCACGGGCAGCTTGCGCCGCGTCGATATCGCCATTCCCGAAGGGGCGCGGGCGCGCGACGCCGTCTTTTCCAGCGACGAAAAATCCGTGTTCGCCATCGTCGATACGAGCGGCGAGAACGAAATCTGGAAGTACGCCGCCGATGGTTCGGGCAAGGGCGAGCAGTTGACGACGCAGGGCGACAATCACCGCTGGAAACTGTATCCGTCGCCCGACGGGCGCTGGCTGGCGCATACGGACAAGAAGGGCCGTTTCTGGCTGCTGGACCTGGCCACCAAGGGCAATCAATTGATCGACGACGCGGGCAAGGCGGGCGTGGACAAGCATGACGAAGTGCAATGGTCGCCCGACAGCCGCAACCTGGCCATCGTGCGTGTGGCCAGCAACGAGCAGCGCGAGCAGATCGGCTTGTACAACCTCGCCTCGAAGCAGCTGCAATTCGTCACCAGCGACCGCTACACGTCCGGTTCGCCCGTGTTTTCGCCCGATGGGCGCTGGTTGTACTTCATGTCGGCGCGCAATTTTCAGCTGGCCAACGGGTCGCCGTGGGGCGACCGCAACATGGGGCCCGTGTTCGACAAGCGCATCGGCGTGTATGCGCTGGCGCTGCAGCCGGGCAACCGTTTCCCGTTCCAGCCCGATGATGAGCTGAGCCGTCCGGGAGTGAAACCGGCCGAGACGGACGATGAAAAGGCGGCCGAACTGGCGGCGGAAAAGGCCCTGGAGAAGGCCGGCGGCAAGACGAGCGTGAAGAAAGCGCCGGCGGCGCTGCCGGACGTCGTCTTCAAGGGACTGGCCGAGCGCCTGTATGAAGTGCCGCTGGCGGCGGGCAATTACGGTGCGCTGGCCATGGATGACAAGCGCCTGTATTTCCTTGAGCGCGACAGCGGCGAGAACAAGTTCAGCCTGAAAACGCTCGCCATCGGCAATACCGGCTCCAAACCGGAACTGCTGGTGGCGAATGTGCGCGAATTCGACCTGGCGCAGGATAAAAAGCATTTGTACTACCGGACAGCGGCTACTGGGCCGGGCGAGATGCTGGTGATCGAGGCGGGCGCCAAGCTGCCAGCCGACCTGTCGAAGGCGAAAGTAAAAGTCGACGACTGGACGTTTGTGTCGAATCCGCGCCTGGAATGGAAGCAGATGTTCAACGACGCCTGGCGCTTGCACCGCGATTTCCTGTACGACGCGAAGATGCGCGGCGTGAACTGGAAGGCGGCGCGCGACAAATATGCGCCGCTGGTCGAGCGGGTCACGGACCGCGCCGAACTCAATGATTTACTCGGCATGATGGTGGCCGAAGTGGGCGCCCTGCATTCGCAGATCCGTCCCGGCGAATTGCGCCGCACGGAGCAGGAAGGCACGCCGGCCGGCCTGGGCGCCGTGCTGGCGCGCACCAGCGAGGGCTACCTGGTCGAGCATGTCTACCGCAGCGAAGCGGAATTGCCCTCGGTGCGCGCACCGCTGTCGCGCCCCGAAGTGGATGTGAAGGCGGGCGACGTGATCACGGCCGTTAATGGCAAGGACGTGCTGGCCGCGCGCGATATCAGCGACCTGTTGCTGAACCAGGCCGACAAGCAGGTGCTGCTGCAGGTCCAACGAGGTAAAGGTGCGCCGCGCGCCGTCATCGTCACGCCCGTCAACATGGCGAAACAGACGGCGCTGCGCTATGGCGACTGGGAATTGAGCCGCGCCGAGCAGGTGGCGGCCGCCTCGCAGGGGCGCATCGGCTACCTGCATCTGCGCGCCATGGGCGCGAACGACATCGCCTCGTTCGCGCGCGACTTTTACGCCAACATCAACCGCGAAGGCCTGATCATCGATGTGCGGCGCAATAACGGCGGCAATATCGACAGCTGGATCATCGAAAAACTGCTGCGCAAGGCCTGGGCCTACTGGGCGCCGCCGGGCGTGCAGCCATCGTCGAACATGCAGAACACTTTCCGCGGCCACCTGGTGGTGCTGGTCGATGAGCTCACGTACTCCGATGGTGAGACCTTCGCCGCGGGCATCAAGGCATTGAAACTGGCGCCGCTGGTAGGCAAGCGCACGGCCGGCGCCGGCGTCTGGCTCAGCGACAATACGCGCCTGGCCGACAATGGCATGGCGCGCGTGGCGGAAAACGGCCAGTTCGGCATCGATGGCCAGTGGCTGATCGAAGGCGTGGGCGTGGTGCCGGACGTCGAGGTGGAAAATCCGCCGCACGCCACCTTCGTCGGCGCCGACCGCCAGCTGGAAGTGGCGCTCGACATGCTGGCGAAAAAGCTCAAGGAGCAGCCGCGCCCCGCCTTCCAGGCGCAGCCTATCCCCGCGCTGAAGTAGTCGCGTTACAGGCCGCAGGCGGCCTTGAACTGTTGCGCGCGGCGGCGTGATACTTCCACCACGCTGCCGTCCAGCAGGTGCAGGTCGAGGCCATCGGCCGCATTTGCCGTGAGTTGCGCCACCTGCGCCAGGTTGACGATCTGGCGCCGGTTGGCGCGCAAGAACAGGGTGGGGTCGAGCTTTGCTTCCAGCTGGTTCAGGGTGCGCAGCATCAGCGGATGCTGTGCGCCGAAATGCACGCGCGTGTAGTTGCCTTCCGATTCGAGCAGGCGGATATCGTCAAACGCGACAAACCAGCAGCGTTCCCCATCCTTGATGAAGACCTTGCGCGGCGCGGGCGGCGGCATGGCGTGCGCCCGCGCGCCGGCACGCGCCAGGGCCGTGGCCAGGCGTGCCGCCTGCACGGGTTTTTGCAGGTAGTCGAGGGCGCTCACTTCAAACGCCTGCAGCGCGTACTGGTCGAAGGCCGTGCAAAAGATGACGTCGGGCGCATCATCGAGCGCCGCCAGCAGGTCGAAGCCGGAGCCGCCCGGCATCTGCACGTCGAGCAGCAGCAGGTCCGGGCGCAGCTTGCCGATCTGCGCGATGGCGTCGGCCGCGCTGGCCGCCTCGCCGACGATCTCCACGGCGCCGCGCTGCACATGCGGCGCCAGCAGGCGGCGCAGCTCGGCGCGCGCCAGGCGCTCATCGTCGACCAGCAGTACCTTGAGCGGCTGGCCGTTCATATTTTCCCCGGCAAATGGATGGTGGCATATACCCAGCCCGCCTGCTGGCGCAGTTCCAGGCTGGCGTGCTCGCCGCAAGCCAGCTGCAAACGCTGGCGCGCATTGCGCAAGCCGATGCCGGTGGAGCCGGACGCGCTGCGCAGCTCGCCCGTGTTGGCCACCTCGATCTGCAGCGCATCGATGCCAGCGCCGCGCTGCGCCGTGATGCGGATGTCGCCGCCGTCGGCGCTTGTTTCGACGCCATATTTGACGGCGTTTTCCACCAGCGTTTGCAGGGCCATGGGCGGCACGCGCACGTGTTCCAGCTCGGGCGCGCTTATCTCGATCGCGAAGCTGACGCGCAGGCGATCCTCGAAGCGGCACTGCTCGATCGCCAGGTAGGCGCGCACGGCGTCCAGTTCAGTCGACAGCGGCACCGTGGCGTGCTGGCTGGATTGCAGCGCGTGGCGCATCAGGTTGGCCAGCTGGTCGATCATGTGCGCGGCCGCCTCGCGGTCTTCGAAGATCAGGGCGCGCACGCTATTGAGGCTGTTGAAGAAAAAATGCGGATTGACTTGCGCCTGCAGCGCGCGCAGTTCCGCTTCCCGCCCATGCAACTGCAGGCGCAGGGTTTCCGCTTCCAGGTGGGCGGCGCGGCGCAGCGACAGCGCGGTGAAGTAAAACACCGTCCAGGTCAGGAAGACGCCGAACCAGAACAGCAGCGCGCCGGGCAGCCATGCCAGGCCGCGCAGGACGTCGGGCGGATACATGACGTGGAAGGCGGCCGTCACGCTGGCCGTCTGGATGGCGGCCAGCAAGGCCAGCGAGGGCAAGATGCGTTTCCAGCGCAAGCCGTTCGCCGCCCAGCCGCGCCGGCGCAGGACGCCACGCCACAGGTGCGACAGCAACAGCCCGCCCAAGGAGCCCCAGCAGGCAATCGTCACGACGATGCGCAGCTGCGAGGAGCCGCCATACACGCTGTTGAACAGGGCGAGTGCGCCCCAGCAGGCCAGCTGGAAGGTCCAGTACCAGTTGATCCTGGTCAGCAGCGGCGGCCGGTGCAAGGGTGCGTTCACTGCCTACTCCAGGAACTGTTCGATGCGCGCATGCATCCAGTCCGGCTGGTCGTACATGATGAAATGGCGCGCCGTGTCGGCCAGCGCGATTTTGACGCCTGGCAGCTGTGCATACTGCTGCTGGAAGGTCGCTTCGATGGCGGCGCGCGGCGCATACTCCTTGTAGGCGATCCAGGTGCCCAGCACCAGCGTGGGCGAGGTGATGCGCGCCACCTCCTGGCGCAGGTCGCTGGTCATCAGCGTGCCCATGGCGCGGATGACCGTTTCGCGGTCCGAGCGCTGGCCCCAGCCGATGATGCGCTCCACGTCGGCCGGCGCGCTGGCCATGCCGGCGACGGTGCGGCGCTGGCTGGCGCTGGAGCTGGCCGCATCCTGCGCGCGCATGGCCGATTGCATCTGGCTCGACATGGCTTGCAGCTGTTCCGGCGTTATGGAGGGCATTTGCACCGCGCCCAGCGCCGGCAGCGAGTCGACGATCAGCAGCTTGCCCGTCTGGGTCGGATGGTCGATGGCCATTTTCAACGCCAGGAAGCCGCCCAGGCTATGCCCGATGATGGCTGGCCGGCCCAGTTTTTGGGTGCTGATGTAGTCGGCCAGTTGCTGCTCCGCCTGTGCCAGCAGGTCGCCTTCGATGGGCGCCACGCCGGCAAAGCCGGCCAGGGTCAGCACATGGCAGGCGCGTCCTGTTTTCGGTCCGCACAGGCGCGCCACCGTGCCTTGCCAGACTTCGCCCGAGGACGCCAGGCCGGGAATCAGGATCAACGGGCGGCCTTGTCCGGTGACGTCGACCGTGAACGCCGTTGGCGTGGCCGCGTGTGCGGCGCCTGTCAGCAGTGCGCTGGCAAGCAAGGTCAATGCGGATATCGTTTTTTTCATGGGGTGTTTCCTCCTTGACGACGATGCTAGCGAGCCAGGCGGCCCGCCGCCAGCGCCGCAGGATGAGCGGCGGCAGGCAGGGATGAGCGGCCCTGTTCCCCTCCTCAGCCGGCGCGCAGGCGGCGCCACAGGGTGGTGCGGCTGATGCCGAGGTAATGGGCAGCCGCGTCGCGGCGCCCGCCGAAGCGCGCCAGTACGGCGCTGGCGCTTTCGTCTTCCGGGTGCGGCGGTGCGGCGGCAGCCGGCGCCGGCAAAGCCGTGGCCGGGCTGGCGCCTTGCGCCAGTTCTGGCGCCACACACAGCACGAAGGCGGGCGTCAGCGCCTGCAGCGGTTCGGCGGCCAGGAACAGGGCCAGGCGTTCGGCCAGGTTGCGCAGTTCGCGCACGTTGCCGGGCCAGTCGTAGCGGCGCAGCAGCGGCGCGCAGGCCTGGATTTCCGCGTGCAGGTTGGGGTGCGGCCGCGCGCCCAGCGCGGCCAGCGCGTTTTTCAGCGACCATTCGGTCAGGCCGGGAATATCGCTGGCGCGTTCGCGCAAGGCCGGCAAATGCAGGCGCAGTACGGCCAGGCGGTAGAACAGGTCGGCGCGGAAGCGTCCTTCGCGGATGCGCTGCTCCAGGTCGCAGTGGGTGGCGCTGATGATGCGCACATTGATGGCGATGGGCCGCGTGCCGCCCACGCGCACCACTTCGCGTTCTTCCAGCACACGCAGCAAGCGCGTTTGCAGGGCCAGCGGCATTTCGCCGATTTCATCGAGGAACAGGGTGCCGTGGTTGGCCGCCTCGAACAGGCCCGCGTGGCCGCCCCGGCGCGCCCCCGTAAAGGCCCCATCCTCGTGGCCGAACAGCTCCGATTCCAGCAAGGATTCGGCGATGGCGCCGCAATTGATGGCGATGAAGGGCCGGTTCGCGCCCAGGCTGCGCGGGCTTTCGCGGTGGATCGCCTGCGCCACCAGCTCCTTGCCACTGCCCGTCTCGCCCTGGATCAGCACCGTCGCCGGCGAGCGGGCATACAGCACCACCGACTGGCGCAGCGCTTCCATCGCTTCCGAGTCGCCGCGCAAATCGTGCAGGCCGTGGCGCGCCCGCAGGGTGTCGGCCACCACCGCGCGCCGTCCCCGGTTCGATTCGATCTGGGTCAGGCGGGCCAGTTCCAGCGCGTCGTCGAAGGCGCGCCGGATGGCCGTGGCCGAATACACGAAGACGGCGGCCAGCCCTGCCTCCTCGGCCAGGTCGGTGACGAGGCCCGCGCCGACGACGGCTTTGACGCCCGCCGCCTTCAGTTCATTGATCTGCGCGCGCGCGTCTTCCTCGGTGGCGTAGGTGCGCTGGGCAATCTGGAAGCCGAAGGTGGCGGCAAATTCGGCCAGTTCCGGCATCGGGTCCTGGTAGGTGACGACGCCGATGTCCGGCGAGATGCGCCGCGCGCGCGCCAGCGCCTGCATCACGTCGTAGCCGCTGGCCTTGGCGATGATGACGGGTACCGACAGCCGGCCTTTCAGGTAGGCGCCGTTCGAGCCGGCCGCGATGACGGCGTCGCAGCGCTCCGTGGCCATGCGTTCGCGGATGTGGCGCACGGCGTCGTCGAAGCCCAGGTTGATCGGTTCAATCGTCGCCAGGTCGTCGTATTCGAGCGTGATGTCGCGGAACAGGTCGAACAACCGCGAGACGGAGACGGTCCAGATGACGGGTTTGTCGCGGTGGTCGAGCGGAGGTTGGGGAGGGCGGCGCATGCTTTATTCTAAACGATTTGTTTCATTTTCTTGCCATGCAACGCCGGTGCAACGGGCGTGTTGCAAGTGGTCTGTGGTGTTTCAGGTATTGCCAATAAGGAATATGAAAAAACCCCGGGAAACTGGTTTATGATCTAACAGCACTATGATGCCTGACGAATATATTGGTCAGGTGCATTCCGACCGCTAACAACCGACCCATGGTGTCCATGAACCGCGTACCGACCAGTCCCGATTTCATCGCCGATGCCTTGCAGCTGATCGCCTTGCCCGCCTGCGCCTGCGATGCCTGCGGCATGGTGGTCGCGGTGAATGGCGCCTTGAGCGCCCTGCTGGGCAGGGATGTGTCGGGCCGCCTGCTGGCCGACTGTTTCACGGATGCTTACCGCGCGTCGAGCAGCAGCATGCTGCGTGGCGCGCTGGGGGCGGCCGGGCGCGAACGGCACTGGGACAGCAGCCTGGAGGGAATCGATGCGGCCATCGCCGTGCAGGTATGGGCCAAGCCGCTGCCGGTGGGCGATGGCTTGCCGGGCGCGACCCTGGTATTTGCCGACATCAGCGTGCAGCAGCGCGACCAGCACGCCTTGCGCAAGACCTTGCTGGAACAGCAGGCCATCCTGGAAAGCGCGGCCGTCGGTATCGTGTTTTCCAGGGGCGGCTTCATCGAGGAGTGCAATATTCGCGCCGCCGAGATGCTCGGCTATGCGCGCCACCAGTTGACCGGTATGCCGGGCGCGGTGCTGTACCGCTCCGCCGAGCATTGCCGCATCCTGGGGCTGGAAGCGGCGCCGCTGCTTTCCAAGGGCAAGCCATACCGCACCGAACTGGAATTGCGGCGCCAGGATGGCACGCTGTTCTGGAGCCGGCTGCACGGGCGCGCCGTCGATCCCTTGAATACGCATGACGGCACGGTCTGGATCATCGAAGATATCAGCGACCACCGGCGCGATGAAGACCAGCTGCGCCGCGCCATGCTGGAAATGCAGGCCGTGATGGACAACGCGCCGCTGGCCATCGGTTTTCAGCGCGACAAGGGCGTGCTGCGCTACAACCGCCGCTTCGCCGAATGCTTCGGCTTTGATGGCGACAGCGGCGTGGGCCTGGCCGTCGCCGACCTGTACCCGTCGCGCGCGGCCTACGAGAACGTGGTGCGGCAAGCGTCGCCCCTGCTGCGGCGCGGCCAGCCGTTCCAGGGCGAGATGGAGATGCGCCGCCGCGACGGTTCCACATTCTGGGCGCTGGCGTATGGCTACGTGCTGAACCCGGAGAGCCAGACCGACCGCGGCTTGCGCGACACGATCTGGCTGTTCGACGACCGCAGCGCGCAGAAAGCGGCCGAGGAGGCCACGCGCCAGCTGATGCTGGAGCAGCAGGCCATCCTCGACAATGCGTCCGTCGGCATCCTGTTTTCGCGTTCGCGCCTGGTCTTGCGCTGCAATCCCCGCTTCGCCGAAATGTTCGGCTACGCGCAGGAGGAGATGACGGGCCTGCCCGCCGCCGAGCTGTTTCCCTCGCCCGCCGCCTACGCAGCGTTTGGAGTGCAAGCCACGCCCCTGCTGGGGCAGGGCTTGCCGTACGAGCAGGATGAGGTGCTGTTCCGCCGCCGCGATGGCAGCCTGTTCTGGTGCCGCATCCGCGCCAAGGCCGTCGACCAGGCGCATAGCGAGCAGGGCACCATCTGGATACTCGAAGACGTCACGGACAGCCGCCAGGCGCAGATGGAAGTGGCGGCCATCATGACGAATGCCTCGGTGAGCATCCTGTATACCAAGAACCGCCAGATCACGCGCTACAACCTGGGCTTTGCCGCGATGTTCGGCTACAGCGGCGACGAGGCGCTGGGCCTGCCCGGGCGCGCGCTGTACGTGTCGCAGCAGTCCTACGAGTTGCTCGGCGCGGCGGCCTTCCCTTTCCTGTCGGTGGCCAAGCCGTTCCAGACGGAAGTGGAAATGATGCGCCGCGACGGCACGACCTTGTGGGCGCAGCTGATCGCCTATGTCGTCAATCCGGACGATCCCGCTGCCGGCACCATCTGGATCATCGAGGACCGTACGGAAGCGAAGCGCGCCGAAGAATCCTTGCGCAATGCGCTGCTGGAAAACCAGGCCATCCTCGACAGCGCCGTGCTGGGCATCTCGGTGGTGGAGGGCGGCTACAATTTGCGCGCCAACAGCAAGATGGAAGAGCTGTTCGGCTATGGACCCGGCGAGATCAACGGCCTGTCGGTGCAGGCCCTGTATCCGGACGTGGCCGCGTGGAAGACGGCACGCGGCGAGACGGCGCGCGACTTCGCGGCGGGGCGTGTGCACATGTCGGAATACCAGCTGGTGCGCAAGGATGGCAGCCGCTTCTGGGCGCGCCTGTCCGGCCGGCCGTTCGACCTGGCGCATGCGCATGGCCGTTCCGTGTGGCTGGTCGACGACGTGACGGCGCGCCGCGAGGCGGCCGAGGCGGTGCGCCGCGCGCGCGACGAACTGGAGCTGCGCGTGCACGAACGCACGGCCGAACTGGCCGGCGCCAATCTGCTGCTGCAGGGCGAGATCGCCGAACGGCGCCAGGCCGAGGCGCGCGTGCACCACATGGCCTATCACGACAACCTGACGGGCTTGCCGAACCGCGCACTGCTGTCGGACCGCCTGGAGCGGGCCATGCTGGCCTCGCAGCGCTCCGGGCGCAAGCTGGCCGTGATGTTCATCGACCTGGACCGTTTCAAGACCATCAACGATTCGCTGGGCCACATGACGGGCGACGTGCTGCTCAAGGAAGTGGCTGCTCGGCTGTGCCGCGCGGTGCGCGCCAGCGACACGGTGGCGCGCCTGGGCGGCGATGAATTCGTCGTCCTGGTGCCGGGCATCCGCGACACCGACGAGGCGGCGCGCGTGGCCGAGAAGGTCATCGAGGCGCTGACGCCCGCCTTTCCGCTCGACGGCCACGTGCTGCACGTGACGCCGTCCATCGGCATCTGCGTGTATCCGGACGATGGCGGCGATGTCGACGCCCTGATGCGCCATGCCGATGCGGCCATGTACCACGCCAAGGGCAATGGCCGCAATAACTACCAGTTCTTCACGCAGACGATGAACCAGGCGGCGGCCCTGCACTTCGACCTGGAAAGCAGCTTGCGCACGGCGCTGGCGCTGCAGCAGTTCGAACTGTTTTACCAGCCCATCATCGATATCGCCACGCGCCGCCTGCATGGCATGGAAGTGCTGCTACGCTGGCGCCGCCCTGGCCACGGCCTGGTGCTGCCTGACCGCTTCATTCCCATCATGGAGGAAAACGGCTTGATCGTGCCGGTGGGCGAATGGGTCATGCGCCAGGCGTGCGAGCAAAGCATGGCCTGGCAGCGCCAGGGCTTGCAGCCCGTGCCCCTGGCGGTGAATTTGTCGCCGCGCCAGTTCATGCACAAGGGCCTGGTGGCGGCCATCGGCGACGTGGTGCGGGAAACGGGCATCGATCCGGCGCTGCTGGAATTCGAGATCACCGAGACGGCGCTGATGCAGCACGGCGAGCATACGCTGGAGATTTTGCGGCAGATTAATGGCATGGGCCTGCGCCTGTCGATCGACGATTTCGGCACCGGCTATTCCAGCCTGGCCTACCTGAAGCGCTTCCCCGTGAAAAAGGTCAAGATCGACCGTGCCTTCATCAAGGACCTGGAACACAGCGCGGAAGACCGCGCCATCGTGGCGGCCATCATCGCGCTGGCCGACAGCCTGCAATTGTCGACCGTGGCCGAGGGCGTGGAGACGGAAGAACAGTTCGCCCTGCTGCAGGCGAACGGCTGCCGCTATGCGCAGGGCTATCTGTTCTCCGCGCCCGTGCCGGCGGTTAATGCGCAGGTGCTGCTAGAGAGACGCAGCGTTTAATCGATGGTGGCCACAACCGGCGCGTGGTCCGACGGCTGTTCCCATTTACGGGGCACGCGGTCGATCACGCACGCCGTGCAGCGGCCAGCCAGGGCGGGCGAGAGCAGGATATGGTCGATGCGCAAGCCCTTGTTCAGGCGGAAGCCCAGCTGGCGGTAGTCCCACCAGCTGAACGATTTTTCCGCCTGCTCGAACAGACGGAAGGCGTCCGTCAGGCCGATGTCGAACAGGCGCTGCAGGGCGGCGCGTTCCTTGTCCGAGACCAGCACCTGGCCGGCCCAGGCGACAGGGTCGTGCACGTCGCGGTCGTCGGGGGCGATATTGTAGTCGCCCACGACGGCCAGCTGCGGGTGCTGCAGCGCTTCTTCGGCCAGCCAGTCGTGCAGGGCGGACAGCCAGCCCAGCTTGTACTCGTATTTGTCCGATTCGATGCTCTGGCCGTTCGGCACGTAGGCGCAGATGACGCGCACGCCACCGATCGTCGCGGCCAGGATGCGCTGCTGCGCATCTTCATAGCGGGGATTGTTCTTCACCACGTCGGTGATCGGCAGCTTCGACAGGATGGCCACGCCGTTGTAGGTTTTCTGGCCGCTGAAGACCACCTGGTAACCGGCCGCCTCGATCTCGGTGACGGGGAACTTGTCATCCGTGAGCTTGGTCTCTTGCAAGCAGAGTATGTCGACCGGGTTGTCTGTCAGCCACTGCAGCACTTGCGGCAGGCGCACTTTGAGTGAGTTGACGTTCCAGGTGGCGAGTTTCATGGGAAAAATCCTTGCTTGAATAGGTATCGATAAGCGCGAATCTTACCGCATGCGTGTCGCCGGCGTGCTGCCCGGCGCTTGTCGCGCAAGCACCTTATTTTCCCACAGGGAAAAAGAGTGTTCATAAAGTATTTATATTTAGCCAATCGTGGCGCATGAATATTATGTTTTTGTGTATGATTGATCAACCCCTGTGTTTGATTTGGCATAAATGGCTGGCGTGGCAGGCTGCGTCTCGCCGTTTAACGCGACAAAGGTGTAAAGTTTCTCGCTGAAACGCGATAAAAACTACTAAAATGGCACAATGTAACAACTGTGTCACACGGCTTTGTTACAGCCAAGTTGAGAACCGAACAGGAAGCAGTTGTAATTAGTTGTAATTGCTATTCCGATTACATGACCACTGTGCCGGGGCGGAGCGTCAGTTCCGTCCTTGGCGCCGCCAGACTTGTTATATAAATTGCAGTACTATATCTATGAGACTGTTTTGCAACATCAATAGATGGTACTATTTTGAAATGTTGCAGTTTTAATAGTGAGACTTGCGCGTAGCATTTGCAAAGGAAGAAAATGCGAACTGCATTTGAAGCGTGGGCGCAGCGTGACGGCCACATTGTGCGGCGAAGAGAAGACAAACCGGATGAGTACCTGATTTTCGAGACCCAGCGCCGCTGGGTTATCTGGCAGGCAGCTCTGACGCATGGCAAGACGGCGGCCAAGCCGCGCGTGAGCGCGGCCGAAAAGGCGGCGAAAGCCCAGCGCGCGCTGGAAATGTCCTCCGATGAGGCGATCGTGCGCAACAAGGTGCTCAATGAAGTGCTTGACGCCTTCAGCGGCGCCGATGGCGCTGCCGGCATGGAAGGCATACTGAAAGTGATCCAGGGCCTGAAGATGAAGCAGAAGGCACTGGCCGACGACAAGAGCGAAGATTCAACGGCTTGAGGGGACGGCGATGCGTTATCGACACTACAAGGGCGGCATTTATGAACTGGTGTGCGAAGCCACGCTGGAAGCGGATCTGACGCCGATGATCGTGTATCGCGCCGCGGACGGTTCCATCTGGACCCGGCCGAAAGACGTGTTCTTTCAACTGATCGAAGTCGAAGGCGTCATGGTCCAGCGTTTCGCTCCCATCAACTGATGGCCGCCTGCGTGCGTGCCCGGGATTATTTCATGCGTAAATTGCTGCCTGCCGCTTTGGTGCTGGGCTTTGCCTGCACCGCGGCGCATGCCGAAACCATCGGCTCGGTCGACACGGTGTTCAAACTGATCGGTCCTGACCACAAGATCGTCGTCGAGGCCTACGACGATCCCCGTGTCGCTGGCGTCAGCTGCTATCTGTCGCGCGCCAAGACCGGTGGCATCAAGGGCGCCGTCGGCCTGGCCGAGGACAAGGCCGATGCTGCCGTCGCCTGCCGCCAGGTGGGGCCGCTGCAATTCAAGGGCAAGCTGCCGCGCCAGGAAGAAGTGTTTACCGAGCGTGCCTCGATCTTCTTCAAGCATGTGCGCGTGGTGCGCATGGTCGACAGCAAGCGCAATGCGCTGGTCTACCTCGTGTATTCCGACCGCCTGATCGAGGGCAGCCCGAAAAACAGCGTCACCGCCGTCGCCGTGCCCGGCGACCAGCCGATTCCCGTCCGTTAAGCGAGCTACCCATGCGTGCGCCGCTGTCTGCCCCCCTTGCCGCCTGTGCCGCCGGGACGCTGCTGTTGGCGCTGGGCGGCTGCGCCACGTTGACCGGCAATACCGAGCAGATGGTGCTGGTGCAAACCATCCAGGACAACCGCGAGCTCAATGGCGCCGGCTGTATCCTCAGCAACGACGTGGGCAAGTGGTTCGTCACCACGCCGGGGCGCATTACCATCCGCAAGAGCCAGGAGCCGTTGAAGGTCGATTGCCGCAAGCACGGTTCACCCGCCATCGCCACGGACGACCACATCGACCCCAAGCTCAATGCCAGCGTCTGGGGTAATGTCATCCTGACCTTGGGCGTCGGCTATTTCGTTGACCGCAACACCGGCGCCGGCTTCGATTATCCATCGATTTTGACCATCGTCATGCAAGACCCCGCGCGCCTGGCGCCGCCGCCCGCGCCGGTTTCCGCGCCGCCGCCAGCGGCCGCCGTGCCGGAAGCGGTGGTGCAGCCGAAGGTGGCGCCATCGCCTTTGCCCAATCCCGTCGTCTACTGATTAATACGCCACGCATGAAAAAACCGCCATGGTCAGTGACCGTGGCGGCTGTTTCGCGACGCCGGTAGCGCAGGGCGCTACCGGCAAGGCGTCAACTTAGACCCGATTGATCAGGAACGTCGTCAGCAGGGGCACTGGACGGCCGGTCGCGCCTTTTGCGCCGCCCGATTTCCATGCCGTGCCGGCGATGTCCAGATGCGCCCAGGTGTACTTCTTGGTGAAGTTTTCCAGGAACGCCGCTGCCGTCACCGAGCCGCCGCCTGGTGTACCGATGTTGGCCAGGTCGGCGAAGTTCGACTTCAGCTGCTCGTTGTAGGCTTCTTCGATCGGCATGCGCCATGCCGTGTCGCTCGACTGTTTGCCCGCTGCCAGCAGTTCATTGGCCAGCAGGTCATGCGCCACATCGCTGCGCGTAAACAGGCCGCTGTTGTGGTGGCCCAGGGCGACGACGCAAGCGCCCGTCAGGGTGGCGATGTCGACCACGGCTGCCGGCTTGAAGCGTTCGGCGTAGGTCAGCGCGTCGCACAGCACCAGACGGCCTTCGGCGTCGGTATTGAGCACTTCGATGGTCAGTCCGTTCATCGAGGTGACGATGTCGCCCGGCTTGGTGGCGCGGCCCGATGGCATGTTTTCGCACGCGGCGATGACGCCGATGACGTTCAGCTTCAGGTTCATTTCGCCAATGGCGCGGAAGGTGCCCAGTACCGAGGCGGCGCCGCACATGTCGTACTTCATTTCATCCATGCCAGGACCGGCCTTGATCGAAATGCCGCCCGTGTCGAAGGTGATGCCCTTGCCGACCAGAACCACTGGTGCATCCTTGGCCTTGCCGCCCATGTGTTTCAGGACGATGAATTTTGGCGGTTGTTCGCTGCCGTTGGTGACGGACAGGAAGCTGCCCATTTTCAGCGCTTCGAGCTGTTTGCGGTCCAGCACTTCGACTTCAAACTTGTAATCCTTGGCCAGTTGCTTGGCCGTGTTGGCCAGGTAGGTCGGGTTGGCGACGTTGGCAGGCAGGTCGCCCAGCTTGCGCGTCAGGTCGGAACCGTTGGCAATGGCGATGGCTTGCGCCAGCGCGCCGCGCGTGGCTGCCGTTGCCGGCGCTGCCAGGGCGATCTTGCGCACGCCTGCTGGTGCCGGATCTTTTTTGCTTTTTTGCGAGTCGCAGCGGTATTCGCTGTCGTGGGCGGCTTGCACCACGCAACGGATTGCCCAATTTACGTCGCGCTCTTTCACTTCCGTCAGCGGTAATGCGATAATGGCGTCCGCAGCGCCCAGCGAGCCGAAAGCCTTGAGGGCCGCTTGTACACCGGTAGCGAAGCTTTTTTCGCTGACAGTTTCATCGCTGCCCATGCCTACCAGCAGAACACGTTCGGCGGCGACGCCATCGACTGCGCGCAGCAGCAAGGTGCTGCCTGGCTTGCCGCTGATGTCGCCGGACTTCAGCGCAGCCGAAATCGCACCCTTGCTGTCCAGCGATTTTGCCGCTGGCGACAGTTTTTTGTTTTCGAATACCGCAACCGCGATGCATCCGCTTTTGGCCGTGCCGAGGGTGCTCTTGGTATCGAATGCTTTTATGCTAAAGTCCATTTGGTTCTCCGTTTTCATTTACTAGTAACGTGTTACTCAACTAACTGACCCGAATTATAAACTCCGAATGATCTTTCAACGCGCCCTTCGACGTGAATTGGCTAGTGCCGCCGGGGCCACCTTCACTGTTTTATTCAGCATCCTGCTCACCTGGATGCTGATCGGTATTCTCGGCAAGGCGGCGGGCGGCAAGATTGCGTCGGCCGACGTCATGTCGCTGATGGTTTTTTCCGCTCTGATGCAGCTGCCCACCATCATCATCCTGACCGGTTTCATTTCGGTGCTGATGGTCGTCACGCGCAGCTACAAGGAGTCGGAGATGGTGGTGTGGTTTGCCTCCGGCCTGAGCCTGTCGCGCTGGATCTGGCCCGTGCTCAGCTTCGGCCTGCCGCTGGTGCTGGCCACCGGCATCCTGAGCCTGTACGCCACGCCGTGGGCGCAAAAGAAAAGCGATGAATATGTGGCGCGCTTTGAAAAGCGCGAAGACCTGCAGAAAGTCACGCCGGGCCAGTTCCGCGAATCAGCCGGCAGCAACCGTATCTTCTTCGTCGAGGGTGTCAGTGGCGAGAAGAACGTGGTGCAGAACGTCTTCGTCAATACCGTCGATGAGAAAGGCAGCGCCGTCGTCGTCGTCGCCAAGGAAGGCGTGATCAATACCGACGCCAAGGGCCAACGCTTCCTGGTGCTCAAGAGCGGCCGCCGCTACCAGGGCGTGCCGACGCAGGCGGACTTCCAGACCATGGAATTCGAGCAGTACATCATGCGCATCGAGAGCAAGCAGCAGGAACTGGGCGCGGAACTGGGCGTGCGCGCGATGAGCACCATGGCGCTCATCGCCGATCCGAATCCCTACACCATGGCCGAATTGCTGTGGCGCGTCAGTGCGCCCATGATCGGCCTGATGCTGATCCTGCTGGCCATTCCGCTGGGCTTTGTCAATCCGCGCGCCGGCAGTTCGGCCAACCTGATTGTGGCCCTGCTGATTTTCTTTACGTACAGCAATCTTATCAAGGTCGTCGAAGCGAGCGTGAAACAGGGGCGCCTGACATTCGGCCTGGCCTGGTGGCCGCTGCACCTGCTGGCGGCACTGGCCGTGGTGGCGCTGTTTGCATGGCGCCTGAATGTGAATCACCGCTATCATCCGCTGGTCCTGCTGGCGTCCTTCAAGCGCGCGCGCCGCGCCGGCAAACCAAGTAAAGCGGTATCGAAATGAAGATTTTACAGCGCTATTTTGCGGTCTCGATATTCCAGGCGGTGCTGTTCGTGCTGCTGGCCTTCCTGGCACTGCAAGCCTTCATCGACCTGACGGGCGAGCTGCCCAAGGTGGGCCGCAACGGCTACACCATCCAGTATGCCTTCCTGTATGTGCTGGTACTGGTGCCGGGGCATGTGTACGAGGTGATGCCGATCGCGGCACTGATCGGCACGATCTACACGATGGCGCAGTTTGCGGCCAGCTCCGAATTTACCATCATGCGCGCCTCGAGCATGTCGACGGCGATGGCGGCCGGTTTCCTGTTCCGCATCGGTATCGTCTTCGTCGTCATCACCTTCATCTTTGGTGAGCTGATCACGCCGCGTACCGAGCCGCTGGCCGAACGCCTCAAGCTGACGTCGCGCGGCGCGGCCGTGTCGAGCGAGTTTCGCTCGGGCCTGTGGACCAAGGACATGGTCAAGAGCGACGGCCTGACGGGCACCGTCACCGGTTCGCGCTTTTTCAATGTGGGCGAAGCGCGTCCGGACGGCCAGCTGAAAAACGTCAAGCTGTATGAATTTGATACCGATATGCGTTTGCGCACCCTGACCGTGGCCAAGGGGGCGACGTATCAGGGCAATAATATCTGGCGCCTGACCGATGTGACGGAAACCTCGTTCTCGAACAGCGCGGCGACCTCGCCCGGCTTCGAACCGAAGCTGGCGAACTACTTTGGGCAGGAAACGAGCCTGGTGCGCACGGTACAGAGCGCCAGCAAGGACATGACGTCGGAAGTGACGCCGAAGATCCTGACGGTGTCGGCTTCCGACCCCGAGCGCATGTCGGCCAGCGAACTGGCCGTGTACACGCGCCACCTGGCCGAGAACAAGCAGGAAACCGAGCGTTTCCGCATCGCCTTCTGGAAAAAGCTGATCGATCCGCTGGCCATCTTCGTGCTGATGGCGCTGGCGCTGCCGTTCGCCTACATGCACACGCGCAGCGGCGGTATCAGCCTGAAGATCTTCATCGGCATCATGATCGGCGTGAGCTTCATGCTGGTCAACACCCTGTTTTCGCATCTTGGACTGCTCAGCACCTGGCCGGCCTTCCTGACGGCGGTGGCGCCGAGCACCCTGTATCTGCTGCTGGCGCTGGGCGCCTTGTGGTGGGTGGAAAGACACTAATGGAGACGAACGTGCAACAGGCACTGATCTTGTTTGCCCATGGCGCGCGCGCCGCATCGTGGGCCGCGCCCTTCGAGCGCCTGCGTGATCTGAGCCAGGCGCGCATGCCCGGCACCAGCGTGCACCTGGCCTTCCTGGAACTGATGACGCCGCGCCTGCCCGAACTGGTGGCGACCCTGCTGGCCGAGCTGCCCGCCGGCGCCATCCTGGACGTCACCGTGGTGCCCGTGTTCCTGGGGCAGGGCGGGCATGTGCTGCGCGACTTGCCGCTGTTGCTGGAAGAACTGCGCCAGCAGCATCCGGCATTGCGCCTGAAGGTGGTCGAGGCGGTAGGTGAGAACGCCAGCGTGCTCGCTGCCATCGCCGATTACTGCGTGGCGGCGCCAGGCTCCAGCATTCTCCCTTGAGCGGCATCGACATCGACATCGTCTACCTGTGGGTTGACGGCGCCGATCCCGCATGGCGCACGCGCCGGCAGCACGCCTATGCCGCCTGGGCGCAGGCGTATCCCGGCCAGCTGGCCCTGCACGGCAACGTGGCGGGGCGCTACCGCGACAACGGCGAACTGCGCTACAACCTGCGCGCGCTCGAGCGCTTCTTCCCCGGCCACGGCCACATCTACCTGCTGACGGACCGGCAAGTGCCCCACTGGCTGCGCGTCTCACCACGCCTGACGGTAATCGACCATGCCAGCCTGATGCCCGGTGCCTCCCTGCCCGTGTTCGACTCCGGCCATATCGAATCATACCTGCACCATATTCCCGGCTTGTCCGAACGCTTCCTGTACCTGAACGACGACGTATTTTTTGGCGCGCCGTTCGAGCCCGCGTTCTGGTTCGGTGAGGAAGGGGGGGGGCATCTGAGTGTGTTTACGGAGAGTGCGCTGCAGCCCGATTTGCAGGGCTTGCGCGCCGACGTGGCGGCGCCCGTGAATTGCGCCACCCTCTCGCGGCAATGGCTGTCGGCGCAGTACGCCGATTACCGGCATGAACCGCACCTGTATGCGCATGCGCCGCGGCCCATGCTGAAAAGCGCGCTGCATGCACTGGAAGGGCTGGCGCCGGCCATGTTTGCCGGCGTGCGCGCGACGGTGTTCCGTTCCTGGCAGGTGCCGGCACTGCTGCCCGACCTGGTGCCGCGCTGGATGGTGCATCAGGGACTGGCGCGCTCGCGCATGCTCGACCCGCTGCATATTGCCAGCGGCGATGTGGATGCGCCGCAGCAGCTCGAGGCGTTGGCGGCACGTTTCGGCCGTTTGCCGTTTTTCTGCATCAACGATACCTGCGACGAGGCCGAGGATGACGATCCGCGCCTGCAGCGCGTGGCCGCGTCCTTGCAGCGGCTGCTGCCGCTGCCATCTTCCTTTGAAACTTGAAGACGGTTAAGCCGCTTTCTTCCGGGGCGCCAGGCTGATGCGGGCGGCGGCCGTGGTGTCGGACAGCGATGCGAGAAACAGCAGCAAATAGGCGCCCAGTTCGAAGACTTCCTCGCCCAGCAGCGCGTAAGCGTCCGGCATGCCGTGAAATACCTTCTTGTCGAAAGGCCAGCCAGCGACCATCAGCAAGCCGCCGATGGCCGTCAGGATGGTGATGCGCATGCTGAAAATCAGGCCGGCATGGGCAAAGACTTTGCGCGCGCGCGGCGCGAAGAAAATCAGCACGCGTATCAGGATCAGCAATTCCACCACGCGCAGGGCTTTTTCAAGCTGTGCCCAGGCCGGTGCCGTACCGAACTGGTCGATATCGAGTTCGCGCAGCAGGAAGCCGAACAGCAGGGCCGACAAGCCTGCATGCATGAGGAAACGCAGGGACTGGCGGTCAGGCTCTTGCCATGCGCGCACGCCGTGCACCGTACAGGCCAGGGCCAGGAACAGCGCCTGCAGCCATTCCAGTAAATGGTTTTCATCGTCGATATCTGGAAACACCGTCCACAGGGCGATGGAGGCTGCCATGCTCAGGAGTACTGCGCTGGCGACGCCGGCATTGCTGCGGCTGAGCGAAGTCAGGGCTTCGCGCACGGAAGAGAAATTCATGTGTGATCGTAAGGCTAAAGTTGCGCGGCGCGGTATTGCAGCCTGCGGGCGCAGCTTTTTTCGGGGAGACTGCTGCGCGTTTCCCGTCAGCGGGGAGGCCGCACAGCAAGCGCTATGGCGGGGTGTAGCGTGATTTGATTGCTATCACGCAACAACTTCTCGAGAAAAGATGCGGGTGCATCGTATCATGTTTCTTTTGAAGACGTCGGTTACTGACTTTAAAGTCGGTAAAATACGCTGTATTTATTCAGGCATGGCGCAGCAGAACAGCAGCCTCATCTTCGATGGCCTGGTGCGCGCGCGCGGCCATGGCATCACCGAGCATCACCAGCACGGGGCCGTGGGTGTCGCCCAGGCCATGCGCCAGGGCGCTCAGCGTCAGGCGCACGATGCGCTGCTCCGGGCGGCTGCAGTTTTCAATCACTACCACGGGCGTGTCAATGCGCCGGCCCTGGGCCAGCAGGCGCTGCGCCGTGGCGATGGCTTCGCGTCCGCCCATGTATTGCACCAAGGTATCGCAGTCGGGAATGCGCGTTTGCTCCGTTTCGCCCGGCGCCGTGCTGGAGGTAAAGAAGGCCACGCTGCGCGAGACGCCTCGCTTGGTCAGTGGTTGCTGTGTAGCGGCGGCCGCCGCCAGGGCTGTGGTAATGCCGGGCACCACTTCGACAGCGATGCCCGCTTCTTCCAGTGCCCGCAGCTCCTCGTCGGCACGGCCGAACAGCATGGGGTCGCCCCCTTTCAGCCGCACCACGACGGCGTGCTTGCGCGCATTGTCGACCAGTTGCTTGTTGATGAACGCCTGCGCCGTCGACAACTGGCCGCAGCGCTTGCCGACAAGAATTTTTTGCGCCTGCGGGCACAGCTCCAGCATCTCGCTTGTCACCAGCGCGTCGTGCAGCACGACGTCTGCTTGCGCCAGCAGGCGCGCGCCACGCAAGGTCATCAGGTCTTGTGCGCCGGGGCCGGCGCCGATCAAATAGACCTTGCCGGGGAGAGATGCGGAGTTGTTCATGGTGCTTGCCTTCCTCAGTCGAGACGGATCATTCCCGCCGCGACCGTCTGGTGGGTCACTTCATCGATCAGGATAAACGCACCGGTGGCGCGGATATCGGCATACGCGTCGGCTGCCAGTGCCTGCTGCACGTTCAGGCTGATGCGCGCAATATCGTTCAGCTTCAAGCCTTCGGCCGGATGGCGCTGCTGCGTATTGATGTCGAGGATCGACTCGATCGCCGTCACTTTCGCCGCCGTCTGTTTCGTGCCGTGCTTGATCCAGTACTTGCGGCGCAGGTCCAGCGCGTCTTCGGACAGCCAGCACACGTCGGCCACCACTGTTTTCAGCAGGGTGGCAGGGCGCTCGCTGCTGGCCAGCAAGTCGCCGCGCGAAATGTCGAGGTATTCATTGAGCAGCAGGGTGACGGACTGGCCCACCACGGCGGTGCTCAGCGAGCCGTCCAGCGTGACGATATCCTTGACCGTTGCCGTCTGGCCCGAGGGCTGCACCACCAGGGTGTCGCCGATGCTGACCTTGCCCGCCTCGATGCGGCCCATGTAGCCGCGGAAGTCGTTCGCTTCGTGGCCATTGTGGCGCGCCACCAGTTGCACCGGGAAGCGGAAAGGCGTGTCGTGCGATTCGTCGTAGACGGACAGCGATTCAAGCAGCTCGATCAGGGTCGGGCCCGTGTACCAGCCCAGCTTGTCGCCGCGTTCGACGACGTTGTCGCCCGTCAAGGCGGACAGCGGGATCGGCGTGATGTCTTTCAAGCCCAGCGACTGGGCGAATGTGCGGTAGGCAGCGACGATGCGGTTGTACACCGTCTCATCGTAGTCGACCAGGTCCATCTTGTTGACGGCGACGACCACGTGCTCGATCTGCAGCAAATGGGCAATCGTCGAATGGCGCTTGGTCTGGATCAGCAATTCCACGCTGCCATCGTCACCGAGTTTGACTTTCGACACGTCGATCAGGATGATGACGGCGTCGGCCGTGGACGCCCCCGTGACCATGTTGCGCGTGTACTGTTCATGGCCCGGCGTGTCGGCGATGATGAACTTGCGTTTCGGCGTGGCGAAATAACGGTAGGCTACGTCGATGGTGATGCCTTGCTCGCGTTCCGCTTCCAGGCCGTCCGTCAGCAGCGACAGGTCGACCGTGTCGCCCACCGTGCGCTTGTGCTTGGAGCGCGACATGGCGTCGAGCTGGTCGGCGAAGATGCCCTTGCTGTCGAACAGCAAGCGGCCGATCAGGGTGCTCTTGCCGTCATCGACGGAACCGGCCGTGATAAAGCGCAACATGCCGCGCTCTAAACTGTCGGTGGAGGTGGTGTTGGAGATTGCTGCGTTCATTAGAAATACCCTGCTTTCTTGCGTTTTTCCATCGAGGCTTCGGAAGTCTGGTCATCCATGCGGGTGGCGCCCCGTTCCGTGATTTGCGTGATTGCCGTCTCGGCGATGATGGCGTCGACCGTTGCCGCATCGGACGAGACGGGGCAGGTGCACGAGATATCGCCCACCGTGCGGAAGCGCACGACTTGCGTTTCCACCGTTTCGCCTTCGCGTGGCGGCGTCAGGTCTGTCAGCGGCACCAATAAACCGTTGCGCGGGATCACCTGGCGCTCGTGCGCAAAGTAGATCGGCGGCAATTCCAGTTTTTCGCGGGCGATGTATTGCCACACGTCCAGTTCGGTCCAGTTCGAGATGGGGAAGACGCGCATGTTTTCACCGGGATGGACGCGCGTGTTATACAAATCCCACAATTCGGGGCGCTGGGCTTTCGGGTCCCAGGCGCCGAATTCGTCGCGGAATGAAAAGATGCGTTCCTTGGCGCGGGCCTTCTCTTCATCGCGGCGCGCGCCGCCGATGCAGGCGTCAAACTTGTATTCAGCAATGGTTTCCAGCAAGGTCACGGCTTGCGCCGCATTGCGCGAATCCGTGGCCGGGTTGCGCAGGCGCACGGTGCCGCGCTGGATCGAATCTTCCACGGAGCCGACGATCAGGCGTTCGCCCAGTTCCGCCACTTTCTTGTCGCGGAACGTGATGACTTCCGGGAAGTTGTGGCCCGTGTCGATATGCACGAGGGGGAATGGAAACTTGCCTGGGCGGAAGGCTTTTTCGGCCAAACGCAGCAGGACGACGGAATCCTTGCCGCCCGAGAACAGCAAGGCGGGATTGGCCGATTCGGCCGCCACTTCGCGCAGGATGTGGATGGCTTCCGATTCAAGGCTGTCGAGGTGACGCTGGTTCAAAATATTGCTCATATGGGTGCTTTCTTGTTCTGCTGAGTCTGTTGTGTCTGTTCAGGCTGCCACGGATTTGATGCGTATCAACTTGCCGTCCACCATGTGCAGGCCGCATTCCTTGGAGTCCGGGTTTTCCCACCACCAGCGTCCGGCCCGTACATCTTCGCCCGGCTGGACGGCCCGCGTGCACGGTTCGCAGCCGATGGACGGGTAACCCTGGTCGTGCAGCGCGTTGTAGGGCACGTCGTTGGCACGGATGTAGGCCCACACGTCTTCTTCCGACCAGTCGGCCAGCGGATTAAATTTCGTCATCGCATGTGCCGCGTCGTCTTCCTGCACGTGCAATTCGGCGCGCGTGGTGGACTGGGCGCGGCGCTGGCCCGTGATCCAGGCCTTGTTGCCGGCCAGGGCGCGGCCCAGCGGTTCGACCTTGCGGATGCGGCAGCATTCGCGGCGCATCTCGACGCTGTTGTAGAACGCGTTCAGGCCGTTCTGTTCCACGTAGGCCGCCACCGCTTCCGGTTGCGGGCGGTACAGGGTGATGTCGTGGTCGTAGCGGGTTTTCACCTTGTCGAGCACGGCCAGGGTTTCCTGGTGCAGCCGGCCTGTTTCCAGGGAAAAGATGCCGATTGGCAGCTTTGCCTTGAGAATCATGTCGGTCAGCACCATGTCTTCGGCTGCCAGGCTGGACGCGAACACGGCCGGCGAAAACTCCGCGGCGATGCGTGTCAGCGTTTGCTCGGTGGCGTCAATCAAAGAAGTCAGATCGCTCATGATGGGTCCTCAGATGCCGGCTGCGTTGTCGAGGTCAGGATTCTGGCCTTCGCGCTGGTGACGGCGGAACAACGGCGATTTCTGATCCCACGAGGCTTGGTAGGTTTCCGAAAAGACCGATAAACCTTTCAGAGCATCATGGATGCTGCGGTCGGGGCGCGTCGCATACGCGTCAAAGCCGACGCGATGCATGGAAAACAGCTGGTCGCGCAGCACGTCGCCGATGGCGCGCAATTCACCCTGGAAACCCAGGCGGGCGCGCAGGTTGAAGGCGATGGAATAGCCGCGGCCATCCGTGAATTTCGGGAAGTCCACACCGATGACGGGCAGTTGCGCCACGTCGGCGGCCAGCTCTTCCGGGCGCTCGTCGCTGGCCAGCCAGACGCCGATGTCGGGCAGGCGCGCCAGCAGGGTGTCGCGCTGGGCTTGCCACACGGGCAGCGGTACGATGACCTTGCCTGCAGGCACGACCACCGTTTCCGGCGTGTCGTTTTCATCGAGGCGCAGCAAGCCCCAGGTATTTGGCACCACGGCGGCGTTCTTGATGATTTCTTCGCGTACTTCAAACATATTCGTCTTCTCCCACCAGGTTGCCGACCGTGATCGGCGTTGCATATACGTGTTCCTTGAACGGCGCCAGGCCCAGGCGCTGGGCCGTATCGACGAAGCGCTCGCCTTCGTGGCGGTCGCGCACGTAGACGTGCAGCAGGCGGCCGATGACTTCAGGCATCTGCAGGGAAGAGAACGATGGTCCGATGATCTTGCCGATGGCAGCGTTGTTGCCTTGCGCGCCGCCGATCGACACTTGATACCATTCGCTGCCATCCTTGTCGACGCCGAGGATGCCGATGCTGCCCACGTGATGGTGGCCGCAGGCATTGATGCAGCCGGAAATATTCAGTTCGATCTCGCCGATGTCGTGCTGGAAGTCGATGTTGTCGAAGCGTTCCGCGATGGCGGCGGCGATCGGCAGCGACTTGGCGTTCGCCAGCGAGCAGAAATCGCCACCGGGGCAGCAGATCATGTCCGTAAGCAAGCCGATGTTCGGCGTGGCCAGGCCGTGCGCCTTGGCTTCCTGCCACAGCTTGAACAGTTTCGACTGCTCCACGTCGGCCAGCACCAGGTTTTGCTCATGCGTCACGCGCAGTTCGCCAAAGCTGTAGCGGTCGGCCAGATCGGCCGCGAAATCGATCTGCTCGGCCGTCGCGTCGCCCGGTGGCACGCCGGTTTTTTTGAGTGACAGCACCACGGCCACATAGCCGGGGCGCTGGTGTGGCTTGACGTTGCGCGCCAGCCAGTTCACATACGCCTTGTTGTCCGCGTGTTCGGCCTTGTAGTCGAGTTCCGGCAGGGCAAGGTAGGCGGGCGGATTGAAAAAGTCCGCCACGCGCTGCATTTCCTCGGTGGTCAATGTTTCCGGACCATCTTTCAAGTCGACCCACTCCGCTTCCACCTGGCGCGTGAATTCTTCCACGCCGATGGCTTTCAACAGAATCTTGATGCGCGCCTTGTATTTGTTGTCGCGGCGGCCGTGCAGGTTGTACACGCGCATGATGGCCTGGATGTATGTCAGCAAATGCTGCCATGGCAGGAAGTCGCGCACGACGCTGCCCAGAATCGGCGTGCGGCCCATGCCGCCGCCCGCCATGACCTTGAAGCCCACCTCGCCAGCGGCGTTGCGCACGGCCGTCAAGCCGATGTCGTGCACGGCGATGGCGGCGCGGTCTTGCTCGGCGCCATTGATGGCGACCTTGAATTTACGCGGTAGGGCGATGAACTCGGGGTGGAAGGTGCTCCACTGGCGCAACACTTCCGCGTACGGGCGCGGATCGATGATTTCATCGGCGGCGACACCGGCGTACGGGTCCGATGTTGTATTACGGATACAGTTGCCGGATGTCTGGATCGCGTGCATTTCCACGGAAGCCAGGTCCGTCAGGATATCGGGAGTCTGTTCCAGCTCAATCCAGTTGAACTGGATGTTCTGGCGCGTGGTGAAGTGGCCATAGCCGCGGTCGTACTTGCGCGCGATGTGCGCGAACATGCGCATCTGCGTCGACGACAGCAAGCCGTACGGCACGGCGATGCGCAGCATGTAGGCGTGGCGTTGCATGTACAGGCCGTTTTGCAGGCGCAGCGGGATGAATTCCTCTTCCGTCAGTTCATTGGCGATACGGCGCGCAACCTGGTCTCGGTACTGGGCGATGCGCTCTTTGATGATGAGGTGGTCGTACTGATCGTAATGGTACATATCAATTCCTAAAAAAGCCGGGGTACTGGAAGACTGCCTGGGATGATGTTCTGGATACTGCTCTTGTCTTTAATAGATTAGCTTTATTGCCACGCCGGTCAAGGTCATCGCCAGCAGCACTCTTAAAAACTTTTCCGGCACGGAGCGGGCCACCCAGGAGCCGAGCGTGATGCCGGGCAGGGAGCCGACCAGCAGCGAGGCCAGCAATTCCCAGTGGATGGAGCCGAGCCACCAGTGGCCCAGGGCGGCGATGGCAGTCAGGGGCACGGCGTAGGCGATATCGGTGCCCGCCACTTCGGCCGAGGTCATGCGTGGATACAGCATCACCAGCAAGGTGGCGCCGATGGCGCCGGCACCGATCGACGAGACCGTCACCAGCACGCCCAGCACGGCGCCGGCGATGATGGTCGCGGCGGCAAGTTTGTTGCCTTGTAATTGTTTCTCAGGGTGCGCGTTGATCCAGGCCAGCATGCGGCCCTTGAAGATCAGCGCCACGACGGTCAGCAGCACGGAGGCGGCGATCGAGTAACGGATGATCTGGCCGATTTCCGGCGACAGGGTGCCGAATGATTTCAGCGCCAGGGTCGCGACGACGGCGGCAGGCAGGGCGCCGATGCACAGGCGCTTGACGATATCCCAGCGGATGGTGCCACGCAGGCGGTGCGTCAGGGTGCCGGCGCTCTTGGTGATCGAGGCGAACGCCAGGTCGGTGCCCACGGCCACGGAGGGCGGTACGCCAAACAGCAGGGTTAACAGCGGCGTCATCAGCGAGCCGCCGCCCACGCCGGTCATTCCTACGAGTAATCCTACGGCAAATCCTGAGACTATATAAGACAAAGTCATGCTTGCACCCCCAAAGTACCCGCAATAGTAATAAACTTAGTGTTTATTCCAAACTACTTAGTACGCATTTGCTTATATGCGATATGCGTATATGCATGAACGCAAAATCATGGGTAGGGCGGAAACTCGGTAAATTACGGCAATCTAGGGCAAACCAGCAATGAATCTCCATCAACTGCGCTTCGTGCGCGAAGCGGTCCGTCAGAACTATAACCTGACGGATGCCGCCAAGGCCTTGTTTACGTCGCAACCGGGCGTATCGAAAGCCATCATCGAGCTGGAGGAAGAGCTGGGCGTGGATATTTTTACACGCCACGGCAAGCGCATCCGCGGCTTGACGGAGCCGGGCCGCCTGGTGCTGGAATCGGTCGAGCTGATCATGCAGGAAATCGACAGCATGAAGCGCATCGGCAAGGAATTCGCGGCGCAGGACAGCGGCAGCTTTACCATTGCCACCACGCATACGCAGGCGCGCTACACCTTGCCCAAGGTGGTGCAAGCGTTCATGCTGAAGTTCCCCAAGGTACGCTTATCTTTGCTGCAAGGCAACCCACGCCAGATCGCCGAGATGGTGCAGCGCGACCAGGCCGATCTTGCCATCGCCACGGAATCGATCGCCGCCATCGATGGCCTGATTACCTTGCCCTGCTATCAATGGGAGCATGTGGTGGTGGTGCCGGTCGACCATCCGCTGCTCAAATCGAAGTCCGTAACCCTGGAAGAAATCGCTGCCTTCCCCCTGATTACCTATGACAGCGCGTTTGCCGGACGCAACAAGATCGACCACGCTTTCGTGCTGCGCGGCCTGAAGCCGGACATCTTGCTGGAAGCCATCGATGCCGACGTCATCAAGACTTATGTCGAGTTGGGCATGGGGATTGGTATCATAGCGGGTATGGCCTTTGATGCCGAACGCGACAAAGGCTTGCGCTCCATCCCTGTCGGCCACCTGTTCGGCATGAATGTGTCGCGCGTGGCCGTCAAGCAGGGCGCGTATTTGCGCAGCTATATTTATACCTTTATCGAGTTGCTGACGCCGACCCTGAACCGCAAGCTCATTGAGCAGGCGATGAGCGGTGATAAAGAGCACTACGAACTATAACAATGCATGAAGTCGGCCGGGCGATGTGCCTGGCCAAGATTATTTAAGAAGAGAAGAAACAATGATTACCGATCAGCTTGCCAAATATTACGCCACCATCGCGCAGCAGTACGAGCGCGTCTATGACAAGCCCGAACGCCAGGAAGACCTGGAAGTGTTGCGCGACAAGGTTGCCGACGTGCTGGAAGGCCACACCGTGCTGGAACTGGCCTGCGGTACCGGCTACTGGACGGAAGTGGTCGCCGAGTCGGCCGAGTCCGTGCTGGCCACCGATATCAACGATGAAATGCTGGCGCTGGCCCAAGCCCGCGGCTTGCCCGACAACGTCACCTTCGCCAAGCTCGACGCATTCAACTTGCCCGATGATGTGCTGGGCAAGTTCACGGCCGTGTTCGCCGGTTTCTGGTGGTCGCACGTCAAGCGCGAAGACCAGGACAAATACCTGAAGCAATTGCGCAACAAGCTGGGCAAGGACATCCTGCTGGTGCTGATCGACAATTCCTATGTCGATGGCAGCAGCACGGTCATCGCGCGCACTGACTTGCTGGGCAATACCCACCAGTTCCGCACGACGGAGGCGGGCGAGCGCTATGAAGTGCTGAAGAATTTCCCGTCGGATAGTCATCTGCGCAAGAAGTTTGCCCACTCGGCTCGTGAAATCCGCATGAAGCGCCTGGAATACTACTGGCTGCTGAGCTGCCGCCTGAAATAAAGCTGATCTGTCTATATGGTAGGTCGGATTAGCGGCGCAGCCGCGTAATCCGACACCGCCGCCTTGCCAACAATGTTGTCGGATTACGCGTGGCCTTGCCACGCTAATCCGACCTACGGTAAATAGGCCTCACGCCGCATGAACCGCCTTCGGGCGGTTTTTTTTCGTCTGTTGTTTTTATGTGACACGATGTTGTGCCAAAAAGCAACATCTTGTCGATGTCATATTGTTGAAGTATTTCGTGGGCATGATTCGGTTCAGCAGCTAAGCAGCTCAGCAGCAGCTCAACTTGTCCAACCTAATGTAGAGAATCTCAAGTGAAAAAAATTACTCTGGCAGCATTGATCATCGGCACCTTCGCAGCAGCTACGGCGCAAGCACAATCGAACGTTACCGTGTATGGTCTGGTTGACCTCGGTATCGCCAAGACCACTGGCCAGCCGACGGTACAACGCGAAAACAATGCGTCGCGCCTCGGTTTCAAGGGTACGGAAGATCTGGGTGGCGGCCTGTCCGCAATTTTCAACCTGGAAAGTGAATTCCTGGCTGACACCGGCGCGCAAAAGGGCGTGTTGTTCGACCGTCAGGCTTACGTGGGTTTGAAAGGCGCGTTCGGTACCGCCATCCTGGGCCGCACCAAGAATCTGGTCGATGGCACCATCGCCCGCGTCGATCCATTCAATACCTATGGCGTGGTCGGCAAGAACAATGAAACCCTGCTGCGTTCGGGTGTCGGCTCGTCGCGCGTCAACAATGCCGTGACCTACAACAGCCCAAGCTTTGAAGGTTTCGTGGGCAGCCTGCAATACGTACTGAGCGAAGTCAACAGCGCTGACGCAGGCGTGATCGGCCTGGCAACCTACGATAATGGCCCGATCAGCTTGCACGCCGGCTACGAGAAAGCCGTGCAAGCAACGGCAACGGCCGCCAAGCCTGACCTGTGGTCCATCGGTGGCGGCTATAAATTCGGCCCGGCCAAGATCACGGCCGCCTACTCGAAAGGCGACACCAAGGTGGCTGCCAACGGCGAATTCAAGTCCTACTTGATCGGCCTGAACTACACGGTTGGCGGCGGCGATGCCAAAGTGTCGTACGGCAAGCAAGAGCAAAGCAACAACAAGTTCAAGGATCGGGACACCATCAAGGAATTCGGCTTCGGCTACGATTATCACCTGTCGAAGCGTACCGACGTGTACGCTTACGCTGGCCGCGAGCGCGTCAAGTCGCTGACTTCGTACCAGATCGGCCTGGCACACAAATTCTAAGCATCATTCGATGTGATGGAGTGAAGGCGCCTGCGGGCGCCTTTTTTATTGCGTTGCGGCTTCTGCCGCCCCGGCATGCATGGGCAGCGAGATGTCGATGCGCGTGCCGCCCAGTTCGTTATCGGCGCCGATATGGATGCTGCCGTTCAAGCCCCACACCCGCTCGCGCATGCCCAGCAGTCCCAGGGCCGCAGCTTTTTCCAGGTCATGTTCGGCAATGCCGCGGCCGTCATCCTGAATGGTGATCGCCAGCGAGGAATCGATGCGGTGCAGAGCGATGGTGATGTGGCTGGCCTCGGCATGGCGCGCGATATTCGTCAGCGCTTCTTGCACGATGCGGTAGATGGCCGTGCTGCGCGCGTCGTCGAGCACGAGGTCGGCCTCGTCGGCCAGCAAGTCAAAATGGATGGCGCGGCGCAACAGGAAGTCGTGGCGCAATTTTTGCAGCGCGAAATACAAACCTCCTTCATCGAGCGCGCGCGGACGCAGGTTGCTGGCGATGCGCCGCAGCGAAGTGATGGCCGTCACCAGCAAGCCGTCCATACTGTGCAGCAACGCTTGCAGAGCCACGGTGGTATCCGAGTGCTGGCGCACCAGAGTCAGGTCAACCCGCAAGGTGGCTAGCAATTGCCCCAGGTCATCATGCAGTTCGCGCGCGATATGCTTGCGCTCTTCTTCGCGGATAGATTGCAGGGCGCTCGACAATTCACGCAATTGCGAAAAGGAGCGGGCCAGCTGTGCATGCATCTGCTGGCGCGCGCTGATATCGCGCACGATGATGGTAAACACGCTATGGCCGTCTTCTTGCATGGCCGAGAGCGAGCCTTCGAGGGGAAACATGGCGCCATCGCTGCGCCGTCCCGTCAGCGTGTAGTCGGTGGCGCGCCGGCCCGTCAGGCGCAGCTCCTGGTTGATGTCGCCAAACGGCGGATCGCCATCGTGCTTGCCCAGGCCGTCCAGGGTACGCAAGTCGCGCAGGATATAGTGGCCCAGGCGCCTGCCGCGCATGCCGGCCGGCGTGTCGTCGAACAATCTGGCTGCCGCCGCGTTCGCATGCAGGATGATTTGCCCGCTGTCGATGCTGATGATGGCGTCGCTGGCGCTGTCGATGATGGCTTGCCCGCGCGCCTGCCGTTGCCGGCGGGCTTTCAGCGGAGGAAACAAGCACAGCAATAGCGCCGCCGCCATGCCCAGCGGCAGGATGCGCAGCAGTGTGGGACTGCCTCGGTCGGGCATGGGCTTCTCCTTGCGAACGTGTACGAAGGCAGGCAAGACAGCGATGGAGAGTGGGACTTCATGTAGCCTATGCCTGCTGGGGCGGCGTGGCTTGATGTGGCGCAGGAAGGGGGGAGGAAGAGATCAAGGCGCCGCGCCGGCATGGGCCGGGCGGCGGCGAGCGACTTACATTTGCTTGAACAGGTGCAAGAAGCTGCGGCTCACTTCGAGCTTGTCGGACTTGCCTTTGATGAGTACCAGGTGGCGGCCGCGGATGTCGCGCGTCACGCCTTCGATGGCATTCACGTTGACCAGGGTGGCGCGGTGGATTTGCCAGAACAGCGCAGGATCGAGCTCTTCGGCCAGATCGCGCACGGGCTTGCGGATCAGTGCCTCGTACTTGGCGGTTTGCACGCAGGTGTATTTCTCGTCCGAACGGAAAAATAAAATCTCTTCCACAGGGATCATGCGCAAGTCCTGGCCGATGCTGGCCTGTATCCATTGCAAATAGGTGGGCTTGGCCGTGATTTTTTCCGCCAGTTGCGACAGCATGGCCGTCACGCTGCTGTTGACGTCCAGCGCAGGCTTGTTCAAGTGCGTTTTCAGGCGCTCCACCGTCACCAGCAAGCGCTCATGCTCGGGCGGCTTGAGCACATAATCGACGGCGCCCCGCTCGAAGGCTTCGACGGCGTGGGTATCGTAGGCCGTGACAAAGACGATATGCGTCTTGCTGCCAATCACTTGCGCCGCTTCCATGCCCGTCTTGCCCGGCATGCGGATATCGAGGAAGGCAAAGTCGGGCTTGAGTTGCTCCACCAGTTCGATCGCTTCGTCGCCATTCTTGGCTTCGCCAATGATTTCCAGTTCGGGCCAGGCCTGGCCCAGGCGCAGGCGCAGTTGGTCGCGCATCAGTCTTTCGTCGTCGGCAATAATAGCGGTAGGCATAGGTCTCAAGTGTGAACAGGCGAAGATTGATTATTCAATGATTTAGCGTTTTTATCAACTGTCTTATTTAGACAGCTGATAGGGCACTTCGATCACGGCGCATACACCGCTGGGCTGGTTGGGCGTGATGGTCAGGCTGCCCTGGTCGCCATGCAGCAGCTTCAGGCGTTCGCGGATAGTGGGCAAACCCAGACCCGTGCCATCGCTGGGCACCACGCCAAAGCCCAGGCCGTCATCGGTGACGATCACGCGCAGCTTGCTGTGCGCCACTTCGGCCACGATGCGCAGGGTGCCACCTTCCGGCTTGACTTCCAGGCCATGCTTGATGGCATTTTCCACCATCGATTGCAGCATCATGGGCGGGAACGCGGCGCTGCGCAGGCCATCGGGAATCTGGAAATCGACGGTCAGGCGTTCTTCCATGCGCATTTTCAGCAGGTTCAAGTACGCTTGCACCATGTCCGCTTCGCGGCCCAGGTTGGTAATCAGGGCGTTGTCGCGCATTTGCGGCAGCACCGCGCGCAGATACTGGATCAGGCTGCGCTGCATCTTGGCCGCGCGCGGTGGATCAACCTGGATCAAGTGTTCGACGGAGGCAAGCGTGTTGAACAGGAAGTGCGGCTCGACTTGCGCCTGCATCATCTGCATCTTCGCTTCGCTGAGCTGGCGCTGCATGGATTCGCGTTCGGCCGCCTCATTCGCTGTGACAGTTTCCGCTTCGGCCCGTTTTTTGCCGCCAACCAGGGCTTTCATGGCGAACAGGGCCAGCACCAGCAAGGATACAAAACTCTTGAACCAGGTCGACGCTTGCTGGTGGTAGCGCGACACTTTTTGCTCCGCAGCATCATCGACAGCTTCTTCGATGGCATTCGACAGCTCTTCGCCGATTTGTGGTGGCAATTCAATATGGACTTCTTCCCCCGAAGCATTGGTTGTTACTGGGTAGCTGGGTTTGGCGGGGGCGGCCGGTGGTTGAGGCGGCTCTGGCGGTACGGCGCTGGCTTGGGCGTCCGCCTCGGCGGCATCGGCCGGATCGCTGGCCGCGTCGGCCGCGCTGCTGCGCCGGTTCTTGCTATTGCGGGGATTGAAATGGATGCCGGTATCGTCGATCAGGATATTGGTTTCGCCCGTTCCCTTGCTGCTGCGTTTATGCGACTTGATGACCACTTCTTCGTCCGGGCTGGACGAGAACAGCTCATCTTGCAAAATGGAGCCGGCGATCAGGGCCAGCGCCGCGAACAGGAAAAATTTCCACCAAGACAGTTGGGTAACCCAGGTTGTCGTCGCGTCGAATGCCCGTTGCACCCAAGCGAGGATGGTTTTCAACAATTGGGGCAGGCTGGAAATCGGAAGCATGGGAGCACTTTCAAGTACAAGAGTTAATCGACGCAGCGGGCAAGTTTAACCCCTTGTTGAGTAGCGTCAGAGTCTGATGTTGCCACTGTGCCTAAAGACCACGAACTAAGCCAGCCGATTGCGACAGGCTGCACAAAAAGGCGCTTGAAGTGAAGACAAGGCTTGCTGGGCGGTGAGGGGAGGTGCGGAATCAAAATAGCCCTTGCGGGACGCGCAGCCCAAGGCTATAATTCGCCCCCTCGCTGAACGCTGCATGCAAATGCCGAGTGAAGCGGGCAAAAAAGAAGGTTGACGAAATGCTGAAAAAGCTTCATACTCTCCCTTCTTCGCAGCTGACAAACACAACGCTTTGTCGATAGCGCGAAAGCAGTACCGAATACCGTTCTTTAACAACTAACAGTCGATAAGTGTGGGCATTTGATGTAAGTGCAGCGTCAATCTTCGGATTGGCGTCTAACTTAAAATATCAAATGTTCACAAGAAATAATGAAATAGGATACTTCTTCGGAAGTAGCCTGTCAGTTTTTTGAGTGAGCAAATCTTTTGTAATGCAAAAGATTTGGATGGTAGTGATACTGTCCGACCTGTCAGAAATGACATTAAACAGAGATTAAACTGAAGAGTTTGATCCTGGCTCAGATTGAACGCTGGCGGCATGCCTTACACATGCAAGTCGAACGGCAGCACGGAGCTTGCTCTGGTGGCGAGTGGCGAACGGGTGAGTAATATATCGGAACGTACCCTAGAGTGGGGGATAACGTAGCGAAAGTTACGCTAATACCGCATACGATCTAAGGATGAAAGTGGGGGATCGCAAGACCTCATGCTCGTGGAGCGGCCGATATCTGATTAGCTAGTTGGTAGGGTAAAAGCCTACCAAGGCATCGATCAGTAGCTGGTCTGAGAGGACGACCAGCCACACTGGAACTGAGACACGGTCCAGACTCCTACGGGAGGCAGCAGTGGGGAATTTTGGACAATGGGCGAAAGCCTGATCCAGCAATGCCGCGTGAGTGAAGAAGGCCTTCGGGTTGTAAAGCTCTTTTGTCAGGGAAGAAACGGTGAGAGCTAATATCTCTTGCTAATGACGGTACCTGAAGAATAAGCACCGGCTAACTACGTGCCAGCAGCCGCGGTAATACGTAGGGTGCAAGCGTTAATCGGAATTACTGGGCGTAAAGCGTGCGCAGGCGGTTTTGTAAGTCTGATGTGAAATCCCCGGGCTCAACCTGGGAATTGCATTGGAGACTGCAAGGCTAGAATCTGGCAGAGGGGGGTAGAATTCCACGTGTAGCAGTGAAATGCGTAGATATGTGGAGGAACACCGATGGCGAAGGCAGCCCCCTGGGTCAAGATTGACGCTCATGCACGAAAGCGTGGGGAGCAAACAGGATTAGATACCCTGGTAGTCCACGCCCTAAACGATGTCTACTAGTTGTCGGGTCTTAATTGACTTGGTAACGCAGCTAACGCGTGAAGTAGACCGCCTGGGGAGTACGGTCGCAAGATTAAAACTCAAAGGAATTGACGGGGACCCGCACAAGCGGTGGATGATGTGGATTAATTCGATGCAACGCGAAAAACCTTACCTACCCTTGACATGGCTGGAATCCTTGAGAGATCAGGGAGTGCTCGAAAGAGAACCAGTACACAGGTGCTGCATGGCTGTCGTCAGCTCGTGTCGTGAGATGTTGGGTTAAGTCCCGCAACGAGCGCAACCCTTGTCATTAGTTGCTACGAAAGGGCACTCTAATGAGACTGCCGGTGACAAACCGGAGGAAGGTGGGGATGACGTCAAGTCCTCATGGCCCTTATGGGTAGGGCTTCACACGTCATACAATGGTACATACAGAGCGCCGCCAACCCGCGAGGGGGAGCTAATCGCAGAAAGTGTATCGTAGTCCGGATTGTAGTCTGCAACTCGACTGCATGAAGTTGGAATCGCTAGTAATCGCGGATCAGCATGTCGCGGTGAATACGTTCCCGGGTCTTGTACACACCGCCCGTCACACCATGGGAGCGGGTTTTACCAGAAGTAGGTAGCTTAACCGCAAGGAGGGCGCTTACCACGGTAGGATTCGTGACTGGGGTGAAGTCGTAACAAGGTAGCCGTATCGGAAGGTGCGGCTGGATCACCTCCTTTCTAGAGTTTGCACGAGTCAGGTAACTGATTCACGCATCAAATGTTCACACTTATCGGCTGTTAATATAAAGAACAGCATTTGGGGCTGTAGCTCAGCTGGTTAGAGCACCGTGTTGATAACGCGGGGGTCGTTGGTTCGAGTCCAACCAGCCCTACCAGTTTCTGTAGTCTGGAAATACCCTAGGGGGATTAGCTCAGCTGGGAGAGCACCTGCTTTGCAAGCAGGGGGTCGTCGGTTCGATCCCGTCATCCTCCACCAAAAGTTCAAACGTAAATCAGTGCTGATAAGTGCACCGGGATTTAGGTTTGGTCTTTTCGAGATCAAGTGCTGTATGTTCTTTAACAATCTGGAAGAAGTAAAGATTATTTATTGATTGGTTTGCCGTAAAAAGCAAATCGATGGGTAATGATTGTATGTATCAACAAACAAGCAACAACGTTGTACTTTCTTATCCCTGTAGCGCTCTTTCCTCATGCAAATGATGAGAGGCTAACGTTATAGGGACAAGCGAATAAGTGCACATGGTGGATGCCTTGGCGATTACAGGCGATGAAGGACGTAGTAGCTTGCGATAAGCTGCGGGGAGTGAGCAAACACACTTTGATCCGCAGATTTCCGAATGGGGCAACCCACCCTTTTAGGGTATTGCATACTGAATACATAGGTATGCAAGGCGAACGCGGCGAACTGAAACATCTAAGTAGCTGCAGGAAAAGAAATCAACCGAGATTCCCAAAGTAGCGGCGAGCGAAATGGGAAGAGCCTGTACGTGATAGTCGGACCGATAACAGAATCCTCTGGAAATAGGAGCCATAGTGGGTGATAGCCCCGTATGTGAAATTGGACCGGTGATACTAAGCGTACGACAAGTAGGGCGGGACACGTGACATCCTGTCTGAATATGGGGGGACCATCCTCCAAGGCTAAATACTCGTAATCGACCGATAGTGAACCAGTACCGTGAGGGAAAGGCGAAAAGAACCCCGGAAGGGGAGTGAAATAGATCCTGAAACCGTGTGCATACAAACAGTAGGAGCGGACTTGTTCCGTGACTGCGTACCTTTTGTATAATGGGTCAGCGACTTACATTCAGTGGCAAGGTTAACCGCATAGGGAAGCCGTAGAGAAATCGAGTCCGAATAGGGCGATCAGTCGCTGGGTGTAGACCCGAAACCAAGTGATCTACTCATGGCCAGGATGAAGGTGCGGTAACACGCCCTGGAGGTCCGAACCCACTAATGTTGAAAAATTAGGGGATGAGCTGTGGGTAGGGGTGAAAGGCTAAACAAACTTGGAAATAGCTGGTTCTCTCCGAAAACTATTTAGGTAGTGCCTCAAGTATCACCATCGGGGGTAGAGCACTGTTATGGCTAGGGGGTCATTGCGACTTACCAAACCATTGCAAACTCCGAATACCGATGAGTGCGAGCTTGGGAGACAGACGTCGGGTGCTAACGTCCGGCGTCAAGAGGGAAACAACCCAGACCGCCAGCTAAGGTCCCAAAGATTGGCTAAGTGGAAAACGAAGTGGGAAGGCTAAAACAGTCAGGATGTTGGCTTAGAAGCAGCCATCATTTAAAGAAAGCGTAATAGCTCACTGATCGAGTCGTCCTGCGCGGAAGATGTAACGGGGCTAAGCCAGTCACCGAAGCTGCGGATATCCTTTATTGGATATGGTAGGAGAGCGTTCTGTAAGCCTGCGAAGGTGTCTTGTAAAGGATGCTGGAGGTATCAGAAGTGCGAATGCTGACATGAGTAGCGATAATGGGGGTGAAAAGCCTCCACGCCGTAAGCCCAAGGTTTCCTGTTCAACGTTCATCGGAGCAGGGTGAGTCGGCCCCTAAGGCGAGGCAGAGATGCGTAGCTGATGGGAAGCAGGTTAATATTCCTGCACCGTCGTATGATGCGATGGGGGGACGGATCGCGGAAGGTTGTCCAACTGTTGGAATAGTTGGTTTTTGGCTCATAGAAGGCACTTAGGCAAATCCGGGTGCGCAATTCAAGGGGTTGAGACGAGTGCACTTGTGCACGAAGCAATCGGAAGTGGTTCCAAGAAAAGCCTCTAAGCTTCAGTCATACGAGACCGTACCGCAAACCGACACAGGTGGGCGAGATGAGTATTCTAAGGCGCTTGAGAGAACTCGGGAGAAGGAACTCGGCAAATTGGTACCGTAACTTCGGGAAAAGGTACGCCCCGGTAGCTTGATTGGTTTACTCCATGAGGGTGAAAGGGTTGCAATAAACTGGTGGCTGCGACTGTTTAATAAAAACACAGCACTCTGCAAACACGAAAGTGGACGTATAGGGTGTGACGCCTGCCCGGTGCTGGAAGATTAAATGATGGGGTGCAAGCTCTTGATTGAAGTCCCAGTAAACGGCGGCCGTAACTATAACGGTCCTAAGGTAGCGAAATTCCTTGTCGGGTAAGTTCCGACCTGCACGAATGGCGTAACGATGGCCACACTGTCTCCTCCCGAGACTCAGCGAAGTTGAAATGTTTGTGATGATGCAATCTACCCGCGGCTAGACGGAAAGACCCCATGAACCTTTACTGTAGCTTTGCATTGGACTTTGAACCAATCTGTGTAGGATAGGTGGGAGGCTTTGAAGCGGGGACGCTAGTTCTCGTGGAGCCAACCTTGAAATACCACCCTGGTTTGTTTGAGGTTCTAACCTTGGTCCGTTATCCGGATCGGGGACAGTGCATGGTAGGCAGTTTGACTGGGGCGGTCTCCTCCTAAAGTGTAACGGAGGAGTTCGAAGGTACGCTAGATACGGTCGGACATCGTGTTGATAGTGCAATGGCATAAGCGTGCTTAACTGCGAGACTGACAAGTCGAGCAGGTACGAAAGTAGGACATAGTGATCCGGTGGTTCTGTATGGAAGGGCCATCGCTCAACGGATAAAAGGTACTCTGGGGATAACAGGCTGATTCCTCCCAAGAGTTCATATCGACGGGGGAGTTTGGCACCTCGATGTCGGCTCATCACATCCTGGGGCTGTAGCCGGTCCCAAGGGTATGGCTGTTCGCCATTTAAAGTGGTACGTGAGCTGGGTTTAAAACGTCGTGAGACAGTTTGGTCCCTATCTGCCGTGGGCGTTGGAAATTTGAAGGGGGCTGCTCCTAGTACGAGAGGACCGGAGTGGACGTATCTCTGGTGTACCGGTTGTCACGCCAGTGGCATTGCCGGGTAGCTAAATACGGAAGAGATAACCGCTGAAAGCATCTAAGCGGGAAACTTGCCTTGAGATGAGATTTCCCAGAGCCTTGAGCTCTTTGAAGGGTCGTTCGAGACCAGGACGTTGATAGGCTGGGTGTGGAAGTGCAGTAATGCATTAAGCTAACCAGTACTAATTGCCCGTACGGCTTGTCCCTATAACCTTAGCAGGTACAGAGGATAAGACGGTACAACGTTGCGTGTTTGTTGATACTACAATTCATTACCCCAATCTTTGCTTCTTCCAGATTCAGGCTTTGTCGCTCCATTGAGGACAAATGCCAGTACAAGTTATGCCTGATGACCATAGCAAGTTGGTCCCACCCCTTCCCATCCCGAACAGGACCGTGAAACAACTTTGCGCCGATGATAGTGCTGCAACCAGTGTGAAAGTAGGTTATCGTCAGGCTTGTTATTCGAAAAAACCCCCATCGGTGATCCGGTGGGGGTTTTTTTACGTCCGCTGGATTGAGCGATACCAGCGCTTGCCGGGTTTTTGAAAGGGATATCTTGTCTGCTGTGCATACACTGGAACAATTACACACTGGCCAACTGGTCGGCGTGCGCCGCCTGAAGCTGTCCTGCGGCTTGAGCGACTTTCCCCGTGAGATATTCGACCTGGCCGACAGCCTGGAAATCCTTGATTTATCGGGCAATGCGCTGTCCTCCCTGCCTGACGATTTGCCGCGCCTGCACAAGCTGCGCATCATTTTTTGCTCGGATAATCTGTTCACCACCTTGCCGGCCGTGCTCGGTTCCTGTCCTGCGCTGGAAATGATCGGTTTCAAGGCGAACCGGATCGACCACGTGCCAGCCGCAGCCTTGCCGCCCAGGCTGCGCTGGCTGACCCTGACCGACAATGCCATCGAAGTCTTGCCGGATGAGTTGGGCAAGTGCGGTGCATTGCAGAAACTCATGCTGGCGGGAAATTGTCTGGCCCGCTTGCCCGCCTCCCTGGCCAATTGCCGCCAGTTGGAACTGGTGCGCATTGCCGCCAACCGTTTCACGGCGCTGCCCGATTGCCTGCTGTCTTTGCCATGCCTGAGCTGGCTTGCGTACGCGGGCAACCCGTTCACGGAAGTGCGCGAACTGGCGGCCCTGAGCGATGCCGGCGTGGCGGGTGTGGCCTGGTCCCGCCTGGCATTGGCGCAGCAGCTGGGCGAGGGTGCATCTGGCGTGATATACCGTGCCCGCCTCGATGGGCGTGATGATGTCGCCGTCAAAGTATTCAAGGGGGCGATGACCAGCGACGGCTTGCCGCGCAGCGAAATGGCCGCCTGTGTCGGCGCGGGTACGCACGCGGGCCTGATTCCCATCCTTGGGACGCTCGATGGGCATCCGCAACAGGCGATGGGCCTGGTCATGCCGCTCATCGATGCCGCTTTCCGCAATTTGGCGGGACCACCCAGCCTGGCATCATGCACGCGCGATGTGTATGCCGATGGCGTGCGCTTTGATACGCCGCAAGCGCTGGCCATTGCCCATGGCATCGCCTCGGCCGTGTGCCAGTTGCATGCGCGCGGCATCGTGCATGGTGATTTGTATGGCCACAATATCCTGCATGCGGATGGTGGCGCCTGCCTGCTGGGCGACTTTGGCGCAGCGTCCATGTTTGCGCCCGGTTCGCCACAAGGGGACTTGCTGCAGGGTATAGAGGCGCGCGCCTTTGGCGTACTGCTGGGCGAGTTGATCGCGCATGGCGCGACGTCCTTGCCCGGCCTGCAGGCCATGATGGATGCTTGCCTGCAGGAAGACGTGCTGCGGCGGCCACAGTTCGACGTGATCGAGCGGGCATTGCGAGATATGCTTCCCGCATAAAAAATGGCGCAGCCTTCGCAGGCTGCGCCATTTTCAGTTCAGGCTGAGCATATTCAGCCTTGGACTGCTTTTTCCGGCAGGGCGATCTGGTTGTCGACGCTGAACTGGTAGTCCTTGAAGACGTGTTCGGCCGTCAGGATCTGGTATTCGCCGTTGTCGAGCTTGTGCGTGGTGTCCTTCAGGCGATACGTGTAATGGCCGCAGGTCCAGCAGTTGAAGTTGCGCATGTGCGTGCACAGGCACGTCTTGTCCATCACGACGACGGTTTTTTGTTCCGGATGGGCCGCCACTTCGCGGTTGTACGAGTTGATGTACGCGCAATTGCCCGTCGCGTCGAGCAGGTAGCCATACGATTCGCAGCCTGGACGGATGCCGGCGCCGATGGCGGGCGTGTTTTTCAGCATGCGCATCGGGTAGCCCGTCGGCGAGACGCCGTTGACGATGATGTCTTCTTCTGAGGCCTTGTAGTATTCCTGCTTGACCTTGTTTGGCAAGCCGCATTCCTCGGTGACGGTGAAGCGCGTCGCCACTTGCACGCCAGCTGCGCCCGCTTCCAGGAAGGAGACGGCATCGCTGCCCGTGAAGATGCCGCCAGCGGCGATCAGCGGGATGTCCAGCTGTTCCGTCTTCAGGTAGGCGAGGATTTCAGCGGTAATCGTGTGCAGGTCGTAATTGGCCCAGTCCATGCCGAAACCCAGGTGGCCGCCGGCCAATGGTCCCTCGACGATGATGAAGTCGGGCAGGCGGTCCAGCTTGGCGTTCTTGCGCAGGAAAATCTGCAAGGCGCGCACGGACGAGACGATGATGCCCAGCTTGGCATCGCGGAAACGCGGATGGTCGGCGATCAAGGCAAACGAGCCGAAGTGCAAGCCGGCCGACAAGGTGATGCCGTCGATGCCCGCGTCCAGCGCCGCATTCAGGCGCACGCGCAAGGTTTCGCGGGGGCCATTCATGGTCAGCTTTTCCATGCAATTGACGAAGATCAAGCCATCGCCTTTTTTCGCTTCCATGGTGCGGCCGATATGCAGGCGCTGTGCTTCGGCCAGGCGGCCCAGGTCGAACTGCACCACGGCCTTGTCGCTATTATTGATGTTGAACTTGTACAGTTTCGTCTTGTCTTTGACGAAGGTGGTGTCGAAACGGCGATCCGACACATCTTCCACCATGGCATCGGAGATATGCCCGATACCGTTCAGCCGGGCCGCTTCCAGGGCCAGCTCCGACGTGGAAATATCCACACCCATTCCGCCTATCATGATGGGCACATATTCTTTTTTGCCAAATCGCAGGCGGAAATCATCAACACGTTTCATTGCTATCCTTAGACTACCGTGGTTATCACTGAGCCAGATGTACGGTCAAGCCCGCTGCCGGTCGGGCGCGCGGGCGCATGTAGCTGTGCGCAGCTTCAATTCTACCCCAAGCGGGCAGGCTCTCCGGGACAGCTTGCCAGCATGCTGGTGCAAGCGCGGGCCGGATCGCGCGCCGCATCGAAATTAATCGCGGAAATTGTTAAATTCCAGCGGCATGTCGGGCACGTCCTTGCGCAGCATGGTCATGGCCGCCTGCAGGTCGTCGCGCTTGGCGCCGGTGACGCGCACGGCTTCACCCTGGATGCTCGCTTGTACCTTCATCTTGCTGTCCTTGATGACGCGCACGATTTTCTTGGCATCATCCGATTCGATGCCATTCTTGATCTTGATGATCTGCTTGACCTTGTCGCCGCCGATCTTCTTGATGTCGCCTTCGTCGAGGAAGCGCACATCGACCTTGCGTTTGGTCAATTTGTTCGTCAGGACGTCGCGCACCTGGCTGAGCTGGAATTCCGAGTCCGCAAACGCGGTCAATTCGTTTTCCTTGTGTTCGACGCGGGCGTCGCTGCCCTTGAAGTCGAAGCGGGTCGTGATTTCCTTGTTGGATTGCTCGACGGCATTCTTGACTTCGATCATATCGGCTTCGGAGACTACATCAAATGATGGCATGGTCTGTTCCTTTTCTTGTTAAAGCGAGCGCGCGCTCGGCGCACTGGGCCTTGGCGGCTGATTCTGCGCCATGGGACGGCCCTGTTAAAGATGCGACATTTTAACGGACAACGGGCAAGTCGCCCTTGTCCTGAGGTGGTTTTTTGTCGCTTTCGCTCTATAATCGAGCAAAATTCCCCTATCCCATGCATCCAGAGCTCACCATCGAACACAATTACTCCCTCCAGCGCCTGAATACCTTCGGCATCACGGCCAATGCGGCCGCCTACGTACGCATCACGTCGCAAGCCCAATTGCAGGCCGCGCTGCAAGATCCCGCCTTGTCCGCCATGCCGCGCCTGATACTGGGCGGCGGCAGCAACATCGTCCTGACGGGCGACTTTCCCGGCGCCGTGCTGCACATGGCCACGCGCGGCATGCGCCTGGCGCAGGCCGACTTCGAGACCATCCTCGTCACCGCCGCCGCCGGTGAAAACTGGCACGACTTCGTGCAGTGGACCCTGGCGCAAGGCGTGGGCGGGCTGGAAAACCTGTCGCTGATCCCCGGTACCGTGGGCGCGGCCCCTATCCAGAATATTGGCGCGTATGGCGTTGAAATCAAGGATTATCTGCATAGCGTGAGCGTCATGCACAGCGCCAGCGGCATCGTCTTCGACATGGACCGCGATGCTTGCCGTTTCGCTTACCGCGACAGCATCTTCAAGCAGGCGGACGGGCGCGAACTGATCGTGCTGGAAGTGACGTTTGCCTTGCCTGCCGAGTGGCAGCCGAACTTGCGCTATGCGGAACTGGCACAGGCCGTGGCCGAGCGCCATCTTGCCGAACCGACGCCGCAACAGGTGGCTGAAACGGTGATGGCGATACGCCGGCGTAAATTGCCCGACCCGGCCGTGATCGGCAATGCGGGCAGTTTCTTCAAGAATCCCGTGGTGTCACGCGAGCAGTGTCTTGCCTTGTTGGAACGTTTTCCCACCTTGGTGCACCATGCGCAAGCCGATGGTACGGAAAAGCTGGCAGCCGGCTGGCTGATCGATCAGTGTGGCTGGAAGGGAAAAAACCTGGGGCCCGCGGGAGTGTATCCCAAGCAGGCGCTGGTTCTGGTGAATAATGGCGGCGCTCGTGGCGCGGACATTACCCGGCTGGCGGCAGCGATACAGGATGATGTAGAGGCGAAATATGGCGTGCGCCTGTCGCCCGAGCCTGTGTTTGTCTGATTAGCCGAAGTGGCAGACGTAGTCGACAGTTTCGACGGTTTCAATATCAAAATGGCTATTGCCCGGCACCTTGAATTGCGTGCCCGCGGCAAAGCTGTTCCATTCTGTCGCGTCGGCCAGGCGGACCTTGCACAGGCCGCCGACGATTTCCATCGTTTCCGGCGCGCCCGTGTTGAAGCGCAGCGATGACGGGAAAATCACGCCCACGCTTTTCTTCGTGCCATCGGCCAGGATGACATTGTGCGAGACGCACTTGCCGTCAAAGTAGATATTCGACTTTTTGACGACGCTGACATTGTCCAGTTGTGTGCTCATGCTTCACTTTCCTTGCTGTTAAAAATCAGTCTTCGACGTCAGCGGCGCTCAGCACGCTGTTGCGTCCGCCGCGCTTGGCCGCGTACAGGGCCTGGTCGGCGCGGTTGATCAGTTGCTCGACCGTCGAGTCCGGGGACGGCACGATGGTGGCCACGCCGATCGAGATGGTGACGATGCCCGTGCTTGCCGCCGGGTTCTCGATCTGCAAGCCCTCCAGGTGGCGCCGGCACGCTTCGGCGATCAGCAGCGCGCCGGCCGCTTCTGTTTCCGGCAGGATCAGGGCGAATTCTTCGCCGCCATAGCGGGCGGCCAGGTCGGCCGGGCGTTTCAGATGTTCCGTCAGCACGGCAGCGACTTTTTTCAGGCACAGATCGCCCGCCAGGTGGCCAAAGTGATCGTTATAGCTTTTAAAATGGTCGATATCGCAGAACAGCAGGCTCAGCGGCGTCTTGTCGCGCTGGCCCCGCGGCCATTCGAATTGCAAGGTTTCATCGAAGCGGCGGCGGTTGGCGATGCCCGTCAAGCCATCGAGGGCGGCAAGTTTCTGTAATTCGATATTCGCATCGGCCAGGTTTTTTTGGCTTTCGCGCAGGAAACGAAATGCCTGGTCGCGCTGCAGGCGGCTGATGTGCGCATTCGAATGGTAGCGTATGCGCGCCAGCAATTCCAGGCGGTCCGGCAGTTTCACCACGTAATCATTGGCGCCGACGGCAAAGCTGTGGGCCTTCAGTTTCGGGTCATCCTTGGCCGACAGCACGATCACCGGCACATGCGCCAGCGCCGCGTGTTCGCGGTACAGCTGGATCAGCGCGAAGCCGTCGATGCCCGGCAGCACCAGGTCTTGCAGGATGACGGTCGGTTGCAAGCGCAGCGCCGTGTCCAGCGCCTGCGTGGCGTCGGTCACGTAATGGAACTCGATATCCTGCTGGTCGCTCAGCATGCGCCGGATTGCCTCAGCAATGATCAACTGGTCGTCCACCAGCAGCACGCTGACCTTGAATTCGGTCAATGCGGGCTCATGCAGGGTGAAACTGGAGGAAAATTCTGGCATTGCATTCTTTTCAGATGTTAGGGGAGGACTCCCACCCATTGTTGAGTTTCGCGCCCAGGCGGTTGCGCAGGCTGGCGCCTATTCTATCCAATGGCAGGATTTGCTGCGCTGCATCGAGTTCGGCTGCCGCGCGCGGCATGCCATACACGGCACTGCTGGCCTGGTCTTGCGCTATCGTCGTCTTGCCCGCGCGGCGCATGGCCAGCAAGCCGTCGCCGCCATCGCGGCCCATGCCTGTGAGCAACACGCCGATGGCATCGCCGCGCCAGTGCTGTGCCACGCAATGAAAGAAGACATCGACGGAAGGACGGTAAACATAGTCGCGTGGTGCCGCATCGTAACCCAAACGATAATTTTGATCTAGCAGCAGGTGATCATTGGTCTTGGCGACCAGCACGCTGCCTGCCACCAGTTCGTCGCCCTCGGCGATCACGCGCACCGGCATGTCCAGTTGATCGTCCAGCCATTTGGCGAAGTGCGAGGCGAAGGTTTCATCGATATGTTGCACCACCACGATGGCGCAGCCGGGCGGCGCCGTCCAGCCGGACAGCACCTTGGCTACCGCTGACGGCCCGCCCGTCGAGGCGCCGATGGCCACCAGGGTGGTGACCTGGCCATCGCCGCGCTCGCCGTTCGCTTGCACCTGGCGCGGCGGCGGCGCTTCGGCGCTGTGGCGTATCAGCTTGCCGATGGTCTTGATCTTGGCCAGCAGTTCGCTGTCGCCGCCCACTTCTCCCTGCAGCACGGGCGTGGCCGTGACGTCGAGCGCACCGGCGCCCAGCGCGCGGAACACCTGGTTGACATTGTCCTGCGGGCGTCCCGTGACCACCAGGATGGCGCACGGGCTTTGCTCCATGATCAGGCGCGTCGCTTCCACGCCATCCATCTCCGGCATGTTCAGGTCCATCAGGATCAGGTCGGGACGGTTGGCCTCGCACATGCGCACGGCCTCCAGTCCCGTGCGGGCGATCCACAGCACCTGGTGCTCCTGCGTGCTGGCCACTACCCGGCGCAGGGCTTCGGCGGCCATGGCGACATCGTTGACAATGGCAATTTTCATGAAGTACGACTCATAAGCGGGCATCTCCTATCAGGTCGGCCACCGCGTCGAGCAAGGTCTCGTCGTGGAAGCTGCCTTTGGTCAGATAATAATCGGCGCCGGCGGACAGGCCGCGCGCGCGGTCTTCCGGGCGGTCCTTGTACGAGACGATCATCACCGGCAGCTTGTGCAGGTGCAGGTCTTTCTTGATCAGCGAGACCAGCTCGATGCCATCCATGCGCGGCATGTCCACGTCGGTGATCACCAGGTCGTACTCGCCGCTGCGCACCACGTTCCAGCCGTCGATGCCGTCGATTGCCACGTCGACGTCGAAGCCGCGCGCCAGCAGCAGCTTGCGCTCCATTTCGCGCACCGTCAGCGAATCGTCGACGACGAGGATGCGCTTGGCGCGGCGCTGCTGCGCGTGGCCGGCCTGCGCCAGCTGGTGCAGGCCGCCCTCGTGCAGCAGCTTGTCGATCGACAGCAGCAAATCGGGCACGTCGAGGATCAGCACCGGCTCGCCGTCGTCGAGCAGGGCGGCGGCGGAAATGTCGCGCATCTTGCCAAAGATCGGGTCGATGGCTTGCACCGCCAGGCTTTGCTCGCCGCGGATGGCGTCGACCACCAGCGCATAGCTTTGCTTGCCGCGCCCGATCACCACCACCGGCAAATCGTCGGCGCAGCTGGGTGTTTCGCCCAGCTCCAGCACCTGCGCCGCCGACACCAGGCCCAGATGCTCGCCCTTGAGTTCAAAGAACTGCTTGTTTTCCAAGGTATGGATGGCCGTTTGCGGCACGCGCACCACGCTTTCCACCTTGACGATGGGGATGGCGTAGGCCTCGCCCTGGATGTCGATCACCAGCGCGCGCACGATCGACTGCGTCAGCGGCAGGGTAATCAGGGCGCGAAAACCCCGTCCCGGCTCCGACTCCAGGCGCACCGTGCCGTTTTGCTGGCGTATCGTCTCGTGCACGATATCGAGGCCCACGCCGCGTCCGGACAACTGGTTGGCCGTCGCTTTCAGGCTGAAGGCGGGCAGGAACAAGAATTCCAGCAGCTCGCCCGGCGACAGCGCGGCGGCCATGGCGGGGCTGGCCATCTTGCGCTCGATGACGCACTGGCGGATTTTTTCCAGGTCGACACCGCGCCCGTCGTCGCTGATCTCGATGCTCAGCATGCCGGCGCGGTGGCGCGCTTCCATGCGTATCGTGCCCATTGCTGCCTTGCCGGCGTCGATGCGCTCGTACGGACCTTCCATGCCATGGTCGATGGCATTCCTCAGCATGTGGTTCAGCGGGCTTTCGATCTTCGCCAGGATATCGCGGTCGACCAGCGTGTCTTCGCCGTCGATCTCCAGCTGCACTTCCTTGCCCAGGCTGCGCGCCAGGTCGCGCACCATGCGCGGAAACGCATGGATGCCGTCGCGGAAAGGGCGCATGCGCAGCGCCAGCACTTCGTCGACCATGCCCTGCGAGACGGCCAGCAGGCGCCGTTCATAGGTTTCGATATCGGCGATGTGTTCGAGCATGAACTGCTTCAGGGGCTGCGTCTTGTGCAGCGCCAGCAGGGATTTTTCCATCAGGTCCGGGTCGCCCGAGCGGGCAATGGCGACATGCAGCTGTTCGATGGCGGAAAACAGGCTGCTCTGGTTGCGCTTGAAGCGCTGCAGGGCGCCGATGAACGGGTGCATCTGGTGCGCATTGATGCGCGATTCGCTGGCCAGCGACAGCAGTTTGTCGAAATTTTGCGCCTGGGCCTTGGCTGGCGCGCCGGTGCGCGGCGCGTGGGCGGCAGCCGACTCCACTTCCTCGCCCGCCAGGCCGCCGGCCACCGTCGCTTGCAGTTCGGCGGGGGACGACGACACAGGCGAAGGCAGCGGGGGCAGGGCCGGCAGTTCGGGCAGCTCGGCGATGCCGGCGATGGCGTTCAGGGTCTGGTCGATCTGCGTTGCGTTGGCGGCCAGCCACGCTTCGGCGCCCGCATCGTCGAGGCGTGACAGCTGCACGATCAGGTCGACGCCCGACAGCAGCACGTCGACCCGCTCCGGCGTGAGTTTCAGGCGGCCATGCTGGGCGGCGACAAAGCTGTCTTCCATGCCGTGCGCCAGCTGCACCACCACTTGCAGGCCGACGATGGCGGCGGCTCCCTTGATCGAGTGCGCCGCGCGCATCATCGATTCGACGGCGGCCGCGTCGCCCGCATGGCGTTCCATGGCCAGCAAGCCATCGGTGAGAATCTGGGTCTGGCTGTCCGCCTCCATGCGGAACAGGTCCAGCATGGAAAAGGCACTCAGGTCGCCGTGCTGGTCCTGGCTCATCGTAATAGTCTCGCAAGTTGAAAGCCGATCAGCGCCGTGTCCAGGCAGCCGATGCGCATGTCGCCCTCGGTGATGACACCAGACAGATAGCGCGACAGGCCCTTGTTGATGGTGGCAGCGGGCGTTTGCACGCTGCCCGAGGCGTAGCGCACGATGCCGTGCAGGTCGGCCACGGGCAGGGCATAGGCTTGCTCTTCCCAGCGCATCAGCAGCAGGCGCGCAAAGGTGTGGCGGCCGCGGGCCGGCGGCGCACCCTGTTCGTCGATGCCCAGCAAACTGGCCAGCGACATGCACGGATACAGCTTGCCGCCGATATTGACGATGCCAGACAGGCCGCGCCCGCTGCGGTGCGGCAGCACGTGCGGCTTCGCTTGCGGCGCGACGGAATCGAACACGCGCGTGGGCAGCGCCAGCCATTCGCGGCCGATGCGAAACACCAGCGCCGAGCTGTCGCGCACTTCGCCGCCCGCATCGATCTGGCGGAAGTGGCTGGCCCAGTCGCGCTGGTAATGTGCGTCCACGGGCCGTTGCAGGTTGCGCTGGGCGGCGCCCGCATACACGTCGCAGTTGCGGCAATGTACATTGGCTGGCAGCCTGGGGCAACTCTGGTCGCCGACCACGCCGATATGGTTCCAGCAGTCGTCGATGCCGGCGGAGGACTCGGTGGCGATGAGGTTGGTCATGCTTGCCCCTTAGTTGGACGCCTGGCGGCGCTGGTAGATGCGCGCCGCGCGCGCCTTCAGGGTGGTGGCGGCCGTGTGGTTGCCATTGCGTTCGGCCAGCAGGGACAGGTGGCACAGCGCCTCGTAATGGTCCGGCTGCAAATAAATGCAGCGGCGCCAGTAGTCGTCGGCCAGGTCCATCTTGCCGGCCAGTTCATTGATGATGCCCAGCATGAAATACGCTTCGGCCGCCTCGGGCACGCGGGCCAGGTGAGCGTGGCATTTTTCACCCGCCTCGCGCAACTGGCCACGGTCGGCCAGCCGGCGCGCTTCGGCCAGCAGATCCGCCGGTGGCTGCGGCGCCGGCACCGGCACGGGGCGCGGACGCGCCGCCGGCGCAGGGGCGGCGCGGGCCGGCGCGGGCCGTGGCGCGGGCGGCACGCTGCGCAGCGTGCGCGTCGGCGGCGGCAAGGCGGCCACCTGGATCACGGCGGCCGGTGGCGTGGCGTCCTTTTTCAGCGCGAAGGCCTGGCGGAACTGCAGCGGCGCAAAGCCGTTCTGGCAAAACGACGGTACTTCCGCGTAGCCGGCCAGCAGCATGCCGTCGTCGGCCAGCAGGGCGGACAGGTTATGGATGGCCGTGCGCGTGGTCGGCTTGTCGAAATAAATCAGCAGGTTGCGGCAGAAGATGACGTCGTAATGGCGGCTGCAGGTGGCCGTATCGAACTGCAGCAGGTTGCCCTGCCTGAAGGTCACCTGTTCGCGCAGGGCGTCGATGATGCGGTAGGCGTCATCGGCCACGTGCGTGAAATAACGCTCGCGGAAGGCCACGTCCTGCGCGCGGAAGGCGTTGCGGCCATACACGCCGGCCTGCGCCCGTTCTATGCAGCCGGGACTGAGGTCATACGCGTCGATGCTGAAGGCCTGTTTCGGCACGCCGCCGTCGCGCAGCGCCATGGCCATCGAATACGGTTCTTCGCCGCCCGCGCACGGAATCGACAGGATGCGCGTGGCGCGCCCGCGCGCCCAGCGTTCCTGCACCAGTTCGACGGTGGCGTAGAACGCCTGCGGGTCGCGGAACAGCCACGATTCGGGCACCACTACCAGTTCGATCAGCTGCGTCATTTCGGCCGGCGTGAGCGCCTGCAGGTAGGCGGCACTATCGCTAAAGCCCGTTTGCTCCATGCGCTGGCCGACGGCCCGCTCGGCCACGGCTTTGGAGACGGACAGGCCGGTCGCGCGGCGCAGCAGGGCTTGTGCCGTCATTGCGCGCTCGCGTCTTGAAACAGCAGCGCACGCACGTCGGGCGGCAGCAGGTGTGCCAGTTCGACCAGCTGCACGATGCCGTCGGCGTCGCTGGCCACCTGGCCCAGGAACGGCGCCGTCGCCACGCCGCTGTCTTCAAGCCCTTGCGGGTCGATGTCGGCGATGCCGCGCACCTGCGAGGCCATCAAGCCCAGCGCATGCGTGGCGCCGCCAGGCGCGCGGTAGTCGACGATGACGATGCGCGTGTCGAACTGCGCGACGGCGGCCGGCAGCCCGGCCAGGCGCGACAGATCGATCACCGGCACGGGCGTGCCGTGCAAGTCCATCAGGCCGGCCACATAGTCTGGCGTGAGCGGCAGCTGTTTCAGCTCCAGCAGCGGCAGCACGCGCACGATGCCGGCCAGGGGCAGGCCATAGCGGTCGCGTCCGATGTGAAAGAGCAGTACTTTCATGGGATCAGATGGTGACGGCGAAGGACGACACGCTCGACTGCAGGTCGCCCGCCGCATATTGCAACTGGTGCACCGCTTCGCTGGTGGCTTTCAAGGATTCCACCGTTTGCTGGGTGGCGTCGTTGAGCTGCATCATGGTGTCGGAAATTTGCGACGCGCCTATCGCTTGCGACTGCATGCCTTGCAGCACGGCATCAAATTGCGGCGTGAGTTTTTGCACCTGGTCCATCACGGATGACAGCTGCTCGGCCACTTGCCGCACTTCGCCCACGCTGCGGCGAATTTCCTCGGAAAATTTATCCATGCCCATCACGCTGGCCGACACGGCCGACTGCATTTCCTTGAGCATTTGCTCGATATCCCAAGTGGAAACAGAGGTCTGGTCGGCCAGGCGGCGAATTTCCGTGGCTACCACGGAGAAGCCGCGGCCCGCTTCGCCCGCCTTTTCCGCCTCGATGGCGGCGTTCAGCGAGAGGATATTGGTCTGGTCGGCCACCTTGGTGATGGTGATCAGCACGCTATTGATATTGCTGGCTTTTTCCGACAGGGCGGCCAGCTTGGCATTGATGGAGTCGGTGGCCGAGACCATGTGCTGCATGGTCGAATCCATGCGCTTGAGGTTGTTTTGCGCTTCGGCCGTGGCATTCGTCGTGTAGTCGGCCACGGCCGTGGCGTCTTCCATGGTTTTGAGCAACTGGCTCGTATTGGCCGAGATTTCCTTGGTGGTACTGAGAATTTCCACGCTGGTTTGCGCCTGCTCGATGCCCGTGGCTTCCTGCTGGCGTGCCGAGGCGGCGATTTCCGTGGCCGACGTCGTCACCTGGATGCCGGCCTTTTGCACATTGTTGAGCAGGCTGCGCAGGTTTTCAAACATCTTCGCCAATCCATTGCCCAGCTGGCCGATGGCGTCGCTGCCCGTGATGCCGACCTTGCCCGTCAGGTCGCCCGAGGCCGCCTTCGACACCACTTCCAGCAGCGAATCGACCTTGGCCCGCAAGCTGTTGGTGGCCGCCAGCTCATTGGCCTGGTTGTCCTGGATGGTTTGCGCCATGCGGTTGAATTCTTCCGTCACCTTGCCCAGCTCGTCGCGCGAGAGGATGGCGGCGCGCGCGTTTTGCTCGCCACCGGCGATGCGCCCGACGGCATCGGTCAGGTTGTTCAGCGGACCGAGGATGGAACGGCCCAGCAGGTAGGAAATGCCCAGCGCCAGCACCACGCACAGCAGACCGCCCAGGGCCAGGGTCAGCAGCATGGTTTCCTGCAATTTTTCCGTATTGGCCGTGCGCTCGGCCAGCAAGCGCGACTCTTCGGCCGCGACTTCGTCGAGCAGCTTGTTGGCTTGCTTGACGGCCGGGTAGCCGCCTGGCGGCATGGTGCGCGCCACCGCTTCCGTGGCGCCCGGGCCATTGCCCAGCGCGCGGCGTTTTTCGATTAGCGGATTGATCCACTCCTTGACCCAGGTGCTGGTCAGCTGGTCGATCTTGCGGAAGCGTTCCGACTGTACCTTGTTGTCGGTCGTCATGCTGATGGCTTTTTGCGTGTGCTGGCTCAGCACTGCCATCTCGTCCGTTTCCGGGTTCAGCGAGGCTTCGTTGCCGGTCAGGATGAAACCGCGTACTTCCACCTGGATTTGCAGGACGGAATTGTGAATCTTGTCGATCTCGACCAGCACGTCCATCGTATGTCGGTCCCATGCATTGGCCTCCGACAGGCGCGAAAAACTGTTGTAGGCGACGCCCAGCAGGATCAGGATGATGGCCACGATGGAGCCGAAGCCCAGGTACAGTTTATTCTTGATACTCAGGTCTTTGAACATGGTGGCTCCGGAAGCGGGAAGTTTCGACTAAATTGCACTGTAGCATTTTGCCACGGGGACAGCAAAATGGGGGGCAATCCAGGGGCGCGCAGGGGCGTAAATCGCGGACCAGTGCGTTCCAGACGTAAAAAAGCCGCCCGTGGGCGGCTTGGGTTGGTACGGGAGGCGGTGCCTCCCTGTAAGCAATTACTTCTGGCCGCGCTTTTCGCGGGCGATGGCGGCGATGCGCATGCGCAAGGCGTTCAGCTTGATGAAGCCGCCGGCGTCGGCCTGGTTGTAGGCGCCGCCGTCTTCGTCGAAGGTGGCGATGTTCATGTCGAACAGCGAGTCGGTCTTCGAATCGCGCGAGACGACGATGACATTGCCCTTGTACAGCTTGATGCGTACCCAGCCGTTCACGGTTTCCTGCGTGTGGTCGATCAGGGTTTGCAGGGCAACGCGCTCGGGCGCCCACCAGTAGCCGTTGTAGATCATCGACGCGTAGCGCGGCATCAGGTCATCTTTCAGGTGGGCCACTTCGCGGTCCAGGGTGATCGACTCGATGGCGCGGTGGGCTTTGAGCATGATGGTGCCGCCCGGGGTTTCATAGCAGCCGCGCGATTTCATGCCGACGTAGCGGTTTTCCACCAGGTCCAGGCGTCCCACGCCATGCTTGCCGCCCACTTTGTTCAGTTCGGCCAGCACGGTGGCAGGCGACATGCGCACGCCGTTGATGGCGACGATATCGCCTTTTTCGTATTCGATGTCCAGGTACTCGGCTTCGTCCGGCGCGTTTTCAGGGCTGACGGTCCAGCGCCACATGGTTTCTTCCGCTTCGGCGCTCGGGTTTTCCAGGTGACGGCCTTCAAAGCTGATGTGCAGCAAGTTGGCGTCCATCGAGTACGGCGCGCCGCCGTTTTTGTGCTTCATGTCGATGTCGATGCCGGCGTCTTCCGCGTACTTCAGCAGTTTTTCGCGCGACAGCAGATCCCACTCGCGCCATGGGGCGATGATTTTCACGCCAGGTTTGAGCGCGTAGGCGCCCAGTTCGAAACGCACCTGGTCGTTGCCCTTGCCGGTCGCGCCGTGCGAGATGGCGTCGGCGCCGGTGGCGTTGGCGATTTCGATCAGGCGCTTGGCGATCAGCGGACGGGCGATCGAGGTGCCCAGCAAGTATTCGCCTTCGTACACGGTGTTGGCGCGGAACATCGGGAAGACGAAATCGCGCACGAATTCTTCGCGCACGTCTTCGATATGGATGTTTTCCGGCTTGATGCCGAATTTGATGGCCTTGGCGCGCGCCGGTTCCAGTTCTTCGCCCTGGCCCAGGTCGGCCGTGAAGGTGACGATTTCGCACTGGTAGTTATCTTGCAGCCATTTCAGGATGACGGAGGTGTCGAGTCCGCCGGAATAGGCCAGGACTACTTTTTTAATGTCGCTCATATTGCTTCCAGTTGTCGTTGTCGATGTATGTATTGCGATGCTGCCAGAATGGTTGCAGTGCCTGGCGAATTAGTTGATTTTACCGAGTAACAGGTATTCGATCAGCGCTTTTTGCACGTGCAGGCGGTTTTCCGCCTCGTCCCACACCACCGATTGCGGGCCGTCGATCACCTCGGCGGCCACTTCCTCGCCGCGGTGGGCGGGCAGGCAGTGCATGAACAGGGCGTCGGGCGCGGCGCGGGCCATCTTCGCGCCATCGACGATCCAGCCGTCGAAGGCGGCAATGCGGGCCGCGTTTTCCGCTTCGTAACCCATGCTGGTCCACACGTCCGTGTTGACCAGGTGCGCGCCCTCGCAGGCGTCCGATGGGTTGGCGAAGAAGGTATAGCGTTCCGTTTTGACTTGCGCCAGGTCGATGTCGTAGCCCTGCGGCGTCGAGACGTTGACGTGGAAGCCGAACACTTCGGCCGCCTGCAGCCACGAGTACAGCATGTTGTTGGCATCGCCGATCCAGGCGACGACCTTGCCGGCGATCGAGCCGCGGTGTTCTATGTAGGTGAAGATGTCGGCAAAGACCTGGCACGGGTGGTGTTCATTGGTCAGTCCATTGATCACCGGCACGCGCGAATTGGCGGCGAAACGCTCGATGATTTCCTGGCCAAACGTGCGCACCATGATGATGTCGCACATGCGCGACATGACCTGGCCCGCGTCTTCCACCGGCTCGCCGCGGCCCAATTGGGAATCGCGCGTGTTCAGGTAGATGGCGGCGCCGCCCAGCTGGTGCATGCCCGCTTCGAACGACAATCGCGTGCGGGTGGAGTTCTTTTCAAAGACCATCACCAAGGTGCGGTCGATCAGTGGATGGTAGATTTCGTAATTCTTGAACTTGCGCTTGATCAGATGGGCGCGTTCGATCACATATTCGTACTCTTCCAACGTGAAATCGGAGAACTGGAGGTAGTGCTTGATCGGTTTTTTTATCGACATAATGACCACTTGAAGATGCGCAGGCCGCCGGCGGCGTGCCTTTCCCGCCGGGTTGCATCAGCGTACAACATCTCGTCTGATGACTGCCTCGCCCGGCGCGCTGCTGTGTTGATCGGTGCCCGTGCCTGTTTGTCGCGCGGGTCGATGCGGTTTGCCAAGTTGTAAATCATGCAATGGCAGGGACTTCAGCCATTCAATTATAAGGGTTTTGCTTTTAGATTGGAAAGACTGGCCGGACGGGTACTTGTGTAGACAAGTGGCCGCGTCCAGCCAGGCTCTTGCCGGCTCAATAGATGTTGGCCGGCGTGGCCGCATCGTTCTGCGGCGCCAGCAGCGGCAGATCGAGCGTGAAACGCGTACCGGCGGCGCTGCTGGTCACCTGGATGGTGCCACCCAGCAAGGCCGTGACGATGTTGTAGCTGATCGACAAACCGAGGCCGCTGCCGCCTTGGCCCAGCTTGGTAGTAAAGAAGGGGTCGAAGATGCGCGACAGATGCTGTTCGGCAATGCCGCCGCCATTGTCGGCAAAGACGATCTGTACGCGCGCGCCATCGAGCGTGGCGGACAGGCGCATGCAGCCCGCGCCGGCGCCGCCATCGTTGGGCGCGGGAGCGAACGCGTGCAGCAGGGCGTTGTTGATCAGGTTGGTGATCACCTGGCCGAACGGGCCCGGATAGCTGTCCATGGCGATGCCGAATGCGATGTCCGTCTCGATGCGGTGGCCCGAGCTGCGGATGCGGTTCATGACGGTGGCGATGATTTCATTGCTCACCTGTTGCAGGTCAAACTGGCGCCGCTGTTCCGTGGTGCGGTCGACCGCCACCTGCTTGAAGCTGTTGACCAGGTCGGCCGCACTGTGCAGGCCGCGCATCACCAGCGCCGACGCCTTGCCCGCATCGTCGATGTAGGCGGCCAGGTCGGAGCGGCGCAGGCCGGGACCGTTCATCAGGCGTTCCACGTCTTCCGTCTTTTGCTGCATGGTGCTGGCGATCAACAGACTGTTGCCGATCGGGGTATTGAGTTCATGCGCCACACCGGCCATCAGGGAACCGAGGGCGGCGAGTTTTTCCTGCGACACCAGTTGCGCCTGGGCATCTTGCAGCTGCCGGTAGGCGCTGGCATTGTCGAGCGCGATGGCGCCATACGCGCACAGGGTGCGGAAGATCAGCCGCTCGCGTTCGCCGTAGGCGTGGGCATGGCAAGCCTGCACCGTCATCACGCCCAGCACGCGCTCGCCCACCGTCAAGGGCACGTACAGCACACTCTGGTTATGCAGGGTGCCGGGTACGGTGTAGGCGTGGCGCTTGGGCGGCACCTGGTCGATATACACTTCGCGCCGGCCCAGCAGGCAGCGCACGGAGTAGGCGCGTGGATTACTCAGGGGAATGGCGTTGTCGGACAGGGGCCGGCCCGCTTCCATGCCGTGCGCGCGGCGTAGCGCCGTGCCGGCGGCATCGAGCATGTAGACGGCGAAGGTGTTGACTGGCAGCAAGGCATGCACGTGGCGGTCAAGCACCTGGAACACGGCGCTGGCGTCCAGGTGAGTGGTGATTTCCTGGCCGATGGCCGACAGCCGTTCCAGCGTGTCGCTGGTCTGCTGCAGCACTTCGGCGCGGCGCGCTTCGGAAGCGGCCAGTTCGCGGTGGTGATAGCCTTCCGAGCGCGCATGTTCCGTCTGGTGATAGACCTGCATGGCGGTGGCGCGGTTGCTGGCTTGCTGGGTGTGGCTTTTTTCGCGTGCCACGCCCGCATCGAGGGCGATGTCGTAGGCGCGCGCATAGTCGCCCGCATGCGCGTATTCGCGTGCCAGCGCATCGAGCAGTTCGCCGGGCGGCACATAGCCTTCGATGGAAGAAGCTACCTGCAGCGCCTGGTGCAGGAAATGCAAGGCCGGATTGCGTTCCTGCATGCCTGCCGGCGGCGGCAGCTCGTGGCGCGCATGCAGCATGGCCAGCACGCGCAGCGCCGCCACCTGGTGCATGGCGTCGCCCTGCGCCGTGGCCAACTGCCGGGCCCGCTCGGCCGCCTGCAGCGCCTCGTCCGGGCGGTCCAGGTAGGACAGCGCGTGGGCGCTGCCGCGCTGGGCCATGCTGCGGAAATCGGCCTGGCCCAGCGCTTCGGCGCGCTGCGCCAGGCGGCTGAAGGCATCGAGCGCCGTGTCGTAGTCGCCCTTGTCCAGGCTCAGTTCGCCCAGGTGGAGCAACGCGTTGGCATACGTGCGCGCTCCCGACATGGGCGCCAGGAGGTGCAGCGCTTCGCGCAGCAAGTCTTCGGCGGCGGCCAGGCGCCCCAGCTTGCGCATGGTTTCGGCCGTATGCGTCTGGCAGGCGCCGATGCTGCGCGGCCAGCCGGTGGGGCGTGCCAGGTCCAGCGCGCACTGCATCCATTCGAGGGCCGATTCATTGTCGTTGAGGCTGGAGAAACAGTCGCCGATATTGATGGCGGCCGTGATGGCGCCGCGCAGCTGGCCGCTTTCCAGCGCCGCTTCATAGCTTTGCATGTAATGGCCGGCAGCCGCGCCCAGGTCGCGCGACGTATGCGCCAGCAAGCCACGGAAGTCATGCACCCAGGCGGCCAGCGGCGCAGGCAGCTTGCCGCTGTCGGCCTGGAAGTGCTTGCCCCAGCGGGCCTGTGCGGCCGGCGCATCGCGCAAGACGGCCCAGCGCGCGGTGGCCGCGTCGGCCAGGCTGGCGCGCATCGCATCGCCGGCGCTGCGCGCTTGTCCGGCAGCGGCCAGCAGCTCGGCATCGCAGCGGGCATGGTCGCCCCGGTCGACGGCGATCGAGGACAGCAGCCAGTGGGCGTCGGCGCAACCGGCGCCGTCGCTGTGCTCGCACAGGATGGCGTGCGCCGCCATGGCCAGGCTTTCAGCCGCATCGAGCGCACCTTGCAGCCATGCCACTTCCGCCTGCACCAGTTGCAAACGCGCCTGCGCGATCGCCAGGGCGTGGGCCGGCAGCTGGGCTTGGGGCAGCAGGGCCGCCGCTTCGGCCGCATGGTGCAGTGCTTGTCCGCAGTTGCGCTGGCGCAAATGCCATGCCAGCAGCATCAGCAAGGGCAGGCGCTCCAGGGCGCGCAATGGCCGCAGTGTGTCTTCCCACTGTGCAATGTCATGTTCGAGTGCGAACATTTCCATCCGAAATCTCCCGCAAGGCGATGGTGTTGGCCAGCGGCCAGTGACACCTTATTGGATCGCATTGTAAGCTGCATTCGGATGCAGTTGTTTGGCAGGCTCGACAGTATTTTTTGCGCGCGCCATTTCAGGCTGCGCAAAGCAGGCGGGGCGTACATCAGCCGCTGCCGGCTGATGCACGCCCCGTGGACAGCCTGGCAATGGCTTGCCAGCCGGTCGCCGTGCCGCTGCTTTAGCGGCCGGCGAAGTGCCCGGTGCTGGCCGTGTCGCCCGCCTTGGCCACGGCGCCCGGAATATTGCTCAGTCCGCTAATGGCGACGACGTCGCCATCGTTGCGAAATTCCAGGCGCGTGCCGCTGGCCGTTTCAAAGACGCCCGGCGCACGGCCGAACAGTTCTACTTCGGGCTGCCCCTTGATTTGCGTGAAATAGCGGTTGACTTGCTGGCGCAGCAGCAAGGTATCGCCCGTGTCGAGCATGTAGCGATTGCCGTACTGGCTGAATTCCTGCGGGGCCAGTTTATAGACCGTGCCGGAGACCTGGACCTTGTCCTGTTCGCCGATTTCCAGCGCGCTGGCGCTGAGGCAAGACAGGCCGAGGACGAGGGCGGCGCTACCGAGGGCGAGGGTACGCGAGAACGATGCTTTCATGATTTCACCTTGTGATCAAAATGCTGGTTGGAGTTAGACTGATGTTGTCTCCAGCAGGTTCGCTGGCGGGGACAATGCCAAGGTAGCAAGTGGCCCGGCGCCATGCCAGCTCAAAGCGATGAAATGCAGGAATCCGGCGCTGAAACGCGAAATCGGACGATGGATGGTTTTGGAATGAATGCGAGAAAGCGGGCTTGTCAGCAGAATTTAATTCTGTTTAATTTGCAGTGGTAATGTTTTTATCGGTTTGGCGCCCGCTCAGGGGACGGGCGCCACGTGCGTTCAATACAGCGTTTGCGCCGATTCGTGCAGTAACTGGCCATACAGGGTATGGCGCATCTTGGCGATCTTGCCTTCAGACAAGGCTTGCAGGATGGCGCACTGCGGCTCGATCAGATGGCGGCAGTTGTAGAACTTGCAGCCGCCCAGATAGGGCTGGAACTCGCGGAAGGCCCGTTCCAGCATGCCCTCGGACAGGTGGTACAGGCCGAATTCCTGGAATCCGGGCGAATCGATGATGGAGCTGTTGGCGCCCAGTTCGTCCAGTTTGTACAGGCGCGTAAAGGTCGTCGTGTGCTTGCCCGTGTCGAGCGCGGCCGAGATTTCGCGCACGGCGATGTCCGCGTCCGGCACCAGCAGGTTGATCAGCGACGATTTGCCCATGCCCGACTGGCCGATCAGGATAGACGACTGGCCCGCCAGCAGCGGCGCCAGGGTGGCCACGGCGTGTTCCGGTTCGGCGCGCGCCGATACCTCATCGACGGGATAGCCCATCGAGGAATACGGCAGCAGGCGTTCGCGGGCGCGCTCCAGCGAGGCCGTTACGTCCGTTTTATTCAGGATGATGCGCGCCGCGATGCCGGCCGCGTCGGCCGCCACCAGCGAGCGCGAGATCAGGTCGTCGGCAAAGCCCGGTTCCGTCGCCACGACGATGAACAGCTGCGTCAGGTTGGCTGCCAGCAACTTCGATTTGTACTGGTCCGAGCGGTACAGCAGGGTCTTGCGTTCCTCGATGCGGTCGATGACGGCCTGGTCGTTGGAAGTGCGCGTCAGGTGCACGATGTCGCCCACGGCCACATTGGTCTTCTTGCCGCGCGTCACGCATTGCAGCTTGGCGCCATCCACGTCGGCCAGGTAATGGCGGCCGTGGGCGGCGATGATGATACCCGTCAACTTGCCTTCGCTCATGGGACCACCTGGCTGCTCTGGTAGATGAGGTCGGCCTTGGCGGCGCAGATGAAGTCGTTTTCGGACAGGCCGCCGGCGCCCTGGTTGACCGAGTGCGTATCGTAGCGCACGGCGCAGGTTTTGTAAGTGATGATGAGCTCCGGATGGTGGTCTTGCGTATGGGTCATATAGGCCAGGGCGTTCACGAACGCCAGGGTCTGGTAGTAATTCTTGAAGCCGAAGTCGCGGCACAGCTTGCCATTTTGCAGCGTCCACTGGGGCAGCAGGGCGTGCAGGGTGGCGATGTCCGTGTCGCCCAGCGCCTGCTGGCGTGGCGAGCAATTCAGTTGGGTCAGGTCTTGCGAAGTCGATGGCGTATTCATGTCGTAGCCCCTTTCAGGTGGCGGATGCGCACGCTGGCCGGCGGGTGCGAGTCGTAGAAGGCCGAGTGCAGCGGGTCGGGCGTCAGGGTTGACGCATTGTCTTCATACATTTTGACGAGCGCCGAGACCAGGTCGTCCGCCTGCGTGTGCGTGGCAGCAAAGGCGTCGGCTTCGAATTCATGCTTGCGCGAGCTGAGCGAGGTCAGCGGTCCCAGCAGGAAAGTGAAGACGGGCAAGGCCAGCATGAACAGCAGCAGGGCCAGCGCATCCGTCGGCTGGCCCGTCAGTGCCAGGGTGACGGGATCGATGCCCAGGCCCGCATAAAACCATGGCTGCGTCTTCAGGAAGCCCAGCAGCGCCAGAAAGCCCAGCGAAATGACGAACATCATGGCGATGCGCTTGACGATGTGCTTGAGCTTGAAGTGGCCCAGTTCATGCGCCAGCACGGCTTCGATTTCCTGCGGCGCCAGGCGCGACAGCAGGGTGTCGAAGAAGACGATGCGCTTGTTGGCGCCAAAGCCCGAGAAATACGCATTGCCGTGGGCGCTGCGCTTCGAGCCATCCATGACGAACAAGCCTTTCGAAGCGAAACCCACGCGCTGCATCAAGCCTTCGATGCGGCTTTTCAGCGCTGCATCGGCCAGCGGCGTGAATTTGTTGAACAGGGGAGCGATGACAGTGGGAAACAGCACCATCATCAGCAACTGGAAGCCGCTCCAGACGAACCACGCGTACAGCCACCACAGGTCGCCGGACCTGGCCATCAGGGTCAGCACGACCCAGATCAGCGGCAAGCCGATGGCCGCGCCCAGGCCCACGCCCTTGAGCATGTCCGTGAAGAACAGCTTGCGTGCCATGGTGTTGAAGCCGAAACGTTGTTCCAGCACGAATTGGCGGTAGTAATCAAAAGGCAGGTCGATCAGGCCGGAAATGACAGCGAAGGCGGCGATCAGGCCGATCTGGTACAGCATGGGCGAACCCGCTCCCATCCATTCATTCAGGGACAGCGCCAGCCACTGCAAGCCGCCCAGCAAGGTGAACCCGATCAGCACGGCGTAGTTGATCAGCAAGGTCAGCAAGCCGAACTTGGTCTTCGCCACCGTGTAGTCGGCCGCCTTCTGGTGCGCGGCCAGCGGGATCTTTTCCGCGAATTCGGCAGGCACTGCGGCGCGGTGCGCCAGCACGTGGCGGATCTGCCGCGAAGCGAGCCAGAAGCGCACGGCAAGGGTCAAAAGGAGGACGGATACAAACAAAATCGAAAACGCGAGTGAATACATTCTGTGCCTGTGAGAAAATGGCTGATTATTTAGTTTGATTAGGCCAAGAGAGAATTATGTCACAAGCGACCGACTTATCTGCACCCACCTCTGCATCCACCCCCGCACCCGCCGTCCCGGCACGTCCAAATGAGATGAACCTGGTCTGGGTCGACATGGAAATGACGGGCCTGGAGCCCGATACCGACCGCATCATCGAGGTGGCGGTGGTGGTGACGGACATGCACTTGAACCTGCTGGCCGAAGGCCCCGTGTTCGTGATCCACCAGTCGGATGAAACGCTGAACAAGATGGATGCCTGGAACAAGGGCACGCATGGCCGCTCCGGCCTGATCGACAAGGTGAAAGCGTCGACCGTGACGGAAGCGCAGGCGGAAGCGGAACTGATCGCATTCCTGAAGAAATACGTACCGGCAGGCAAGTCGCCCATGTGCGGCAACACCATCGGCCAGGACCGCCGCTTCATGGTGCGCGGCATGCCGAAGCTGGAAGCGTTCTTCCACTATCGCAATGTGGACGTATCGACACTGAAAGAGCTGTGCAAGCGCTGGAAGCCGGAAATCGCCACCGGTTTCAAGAAACACCAGAAGCACACGGCCCTGGCCGATATTCTGGAATCGATCGAAGAGCTGAAGTACTACCGCGAGCATTTTATTAAATTGTAATGGTGTTGTCGGGTTACGCGCTATGCGCTAACCCGACCTACGAGCCGTTACCGCCGCTGGCGTAGGTCGGGTTAGCGCCCTGGCGCGTAAGCCGACACATCCGCCGCCTCAAAGACAAGGCTGCGCCAAGTGCCATCCTCATCCTGCCACTCCAGCGCAAACGGCCCCGTTTGTCGTAAAGCCGTGATCCAGCGCACTTCGCCAGGCTGGCGGAAATATTCCGCGCTCTGCCCGAACGGCTGTCCCAGCCGGCACAGCACCAATCCCTCGCCCGCCACGGCGCACCATTGCTCATGGATATCGATCAAGGCCACGGCCGGATCGCCATAGAATTCGCCCAGGCTGGCTTGCCGGCCATCGGCCGCCGTCACCGTGGCTTGTTCATATTCATGCTGGACAATATAGGTGGCGCTGCGCGCCAGTTCCCTGTTCGTCATGCGCTCTCCACGGTGGGCCAGACGGTTTCCTGGTCGGCGCGAGCCTCGGCGATCAGCCATTCGCAGAATGCATGCACGAGGGGACGCGTTTCCGCCTGGGGCGAGCGCAGCAGATAATAGCAGTGGGGACCGCGCACGGCGTGTTCGAAGACGCGCACCAGGCGGCCCGAGCGCAGGTCGTCGCCGATCAGGGGACTGGCGGCGATGGCCACGCCCTGGCCGCTGGCGGCCGCGTCCAAGCATAAGTATGTGTGCGAAAAGCGCGCGCCGCTGTTGCCGCTATTGCCGCTGTAATGCACGCCGCAGCTGTGCAGCCAGCGCGTCCAGTCGATTTCGCCGGGCAGGTGCACTTCCGGCTCGTCGTGTAGCAGCGGGTAACGCAGCAGGTCGGTGGGCTGGCGCAGGCTGGCCGCGTTGGCGCGAAAGCCGGGGCTGCAGACGGCGGAAAACCATTCTTCCATGAGTAAATCCACTTTGAGGCCCGGATAGCGGCCTGGTCCCAGGCGGATGGCCACGTCGACGCCATCGCGCGCCAGGTCGACCGGGTGCATCGAGGCCAGCACGCGCAGCTCGATTTGCGGATAGCGGTCGCGCAGCCGGCCCAGGCGCGGCATCAGCCAGCGCGAGACGAGTGAGCTGGTGGCCGTCACCGTCACCACCTTGTCGTCGCCCTGGCGCCGCGCCTGCTCTGAGACGTCGGCCAGTTGGTTGAGTATCGGTCCCAGCGAAGCCGCATAGCGCTGGCCGGCGCTGGTGAGCACCACGCCGCGCGGCAGGCGCTGGAACAGTACGACGCCGAGCCACGCTTCCAGCTGTTTCACGTGGTGGCCGATGGCGCCTGCCGAGACGTGCAATTCTTCGCCCGCGCGCTGGAAGCCTTCATGGCGGGCAGCCGCTTCGAAGGCGTGCAGGGCGGCGAGCGGGGGCAAGGGACGTGACATGGCACTCTTCAAGAGAATTGAGCCTCAGTAATATTCGGCCTATCCGTGAAGAATATTGGTTTGTTTCATTTTGCGCAAGCGAATATGATGCCGTCATTACGTGAAGTGACCCGCAATAGGATTCACGCATGCATTTCACGTACGCATCACCTTCCAGCCTTGCTTGGCATTAATATTTACAACGCCTGGGAAAACCGTCGCGAGCGGCAGTGATTTGTGGCCGAGAAGCGCAACCGTACTTCAGTACGGTGAGCATCGCCGGCCGCAAAGCGCGACGCGCAGCAGGTTTACCCTGGCGTACTCAAAGAGGTTTAGTCATGTCTGATCGCCGCGCTGTTGCGCTGGTGTTGCTGTCGGCCGCCGGTTTCGGCAGTTCCGCAGTGTTTGCCAAGGCGGCCTATGCGTCCGGGGTCAACCCGTCGACCATGCTGGCCTTGCGTTTCGTCATCGCCGCCATGCTGTTGCTGCCGCTCGTGTGGCTCGGTGGCTGGCGCTTGCCGCGCGGCCGCCTGCTGGCCGGCTACATGCTGATGGGCCTGATGTATACAGCCCAGTCGCAAGGCTATTTCAATGCCCTGATGTATGCCAGCAGTGGCCTGTGCGGCATGTTGCTGTATGTGTATCCCGTGCTGGTGACGATCCTGGCGCTGGCGCTGGGCTGGGAAAAGCTGGACCGGCGCATGCTGGTGCTGATGGCGCTGGCGATTGCCGGCATGGCCATCACCCTGGGCGGCAAGCTGCAGGGCCAGCCCATCGGCATCGCGCTGGCATTGATGGCGGCAGGCGTGTACGCCGTGTACATCCTGTTTGGCAACAGCCTGTCGAAAAGCCGCGAGAATATTCACCCATTGGCCGCCTGCGTGGTGATCCTGGGCACGGCTGGCCTGTCGAATACTGCGATTGCCCTGTGGCAAGGCGTGGCCTTGCCGGGCACGGCGACGGGCTGGCTGGCCGTCAGCGCCATCGCCCTGTTCTCGACGGCCATCGCGATTGCCGCCTTCTTTGCCGGCGTGGCGCAAATCGGCGCGGCCAAGGCCTCCATCATTTCCACGTTTGAACCAGTGATCACGATGGCGTTCGGCGTGACCATGCTGAAAGAAACCGTGAGCGGCACGCAATTGCTGGGCGGCGCCATGGTGCTGGCCGCCGTCGTCTTGCTGGCGCAGCGTCCCACTGCCAAGCCCGCAGCCATGCCGGGCGTGCAGGCCAGCGCCTGATCCTGTTTTTCTGAACTGATCGGCTGTATCGATCGGTCTCCTTTGCGCCGCGACGGGTTTCCTGTCGCGGCGCTTTTTTTTACACATAAAATCTTGATTGCGAATGATTCTCATTTATAATTGACTGCAAGATTCCCCCACCACCAGCCAGCCCTCCGCATGCCAGCCAGTGTTCGCCTTGAAAGGAGACACCGTGTCGAGCACGTTCCCCATTTGCAATACCGAACTGGTCGCCAGAGAATTTGCCCGCCTGCGCTGCGAAAAGAAGGCCCGCCACCGCGACATCGCCGAGGAACTGGGCATTGCCGAAGGCGAGCTGATCGCCGCACATGCGGGCCTGTCGCTGGCCGATGGCGCCTTGCTGGGCGCGGTGCGCCTGCAAGCCGACTGGCCCGCCATCGTCGCCGCGCTGGAACCGCTGGGCGAAGTCATGGCGCTGACGCGCAACGCCTCGTGCGTGCATGAAAAGACGGGCGTCTATCGAAAAGCCAGCCACAACAATCATGTGGGCCTGGTGCTTGGTGGCGACATCGACTTGCGCGTGTTTTACCGCCACTGGGCGCATGGCTTTGCCGTACGCGAGGTGAACGAGGGCGAAAACGCGGTGCAGCGCAGCTTGCAATTCTTCGATGCGGCCGGCCATGCCGTGCACAAGATTTTCCTCAAGCCGCACAGCGACCTGGCCGCCTACGACGCGCTGGTGACGCATTTTGCCGATGCGAACCAGGCGGCCGGCATTGCCGTGACGGCGCCGGCGGCGCCGCCGGCCGAATTGCCCGACGCGCAGATCGACGTGGCCGGTTTTCGTGCCGCCTGGGCCGATTTGCGCGACACGCATGAATTTTTCACCGTGCTGAAAAAATATGCGGTCTCGCGCCTGCAAGGCCTGCGCCTGGCCGAGCCGCGCTTCGTGCAGCAGATCGACAAATCCTGCGTACTCGACCTGCTCAACGATGCCGCCCTCGAAAAGGTGTCCATCATGGCCTTCGTCGGCAATGCCGGCATGATCCAGATCCATTCTGGCCCCGTGCACAAGATCGCCGTGATGGGGCCATGGATCAATGTCCTCGACACGCGCTTCAACCTGCATTTGCGCGAAGACCATATCGCCAGCGCCTGGGTGGTGAAAAAGCCGACAGTCGATGGCCTGGTGACGTCGGTGGAACTGTTCGACGCCAGGGGCGACACCATCGTCATGTTCTTCGGCGAACGCAAGCCGGGCGTGCATGAATTGTGCGAATGGCGCCATATCGTCGACAGAGTGGCGCAGGAGGGCGAACTATGCGCCGCATGATCGCCGCCAGCGTGGCGCGCCGCATCGCGCTGAAAAAAATGGGGGCGGGAGCACTGGCCCTGGCCGCGCCGATGCAGGTGCTGGCCGCCGTGTCCGACGCGGGTAAACCCGTGGCGAAAGCGCGGCGCATTGTCAGCGTCGGCGGCGCCCTGACGGAAATCGTCTACGCGCTCGGAGCGCAGGGCGAACTGGTGGGCGTCGATACGACGTCGCTGTATCCGGTCGTGGCGCAACAGCTGCCGCAAGTGGGTTACGCGCGCACCCTGTCGGCCGAGGGCGTGCTGTCGCTGGCGCCCACGCAGCTGATCGCCACCGAGGAAGCGGGGCCGCAAGCGGTGTTGCGTCAGGTGCGCGACGCGGGCGTGCCGGTGGCGGTGCTGAGCGCGAATAACCAGTTCGAAGGCTTGCTCGAACGGGTGAAACAGGTGGGCCAGATCACGGGCCGTGCCGACCCCGCCGCGCGCCTGGCGCAAGCCTTGCAGCAGCAGTGGGACGGCGCCCTGGGCAAGGTGCGCCAGCGCAGCCAATCACCGATACAATCGGCCGTGCGCGTGCTGTTCATTCTCGCCCATGCGCCGAACCAGGTGATGGTGGGCGGGCGCGAGACGGGTGCCGATGCCATGCTCGCGTACGCGGGCGCCGTCAACGTGATGGGCGGCCAGGGGGGATTCGCCGGCTACAAGCCCCTGACGCCGGAAGCCGTGATCGCCGCGCGGCCCGATATCGTGCTCGTCACGGACCAGGGTCTGAAGGCATCGGGCGGCGTGGATGGCATCCTCAAATTGCCAGGACTGGCGCAGACGCCGGCCGGGCGCACGCACCGCATCGTCTCGCAGGAAGCCATGCTGCTGCTGGGCTTTGGCCCGCGCATGCCGCAGGCGCTGATGGAGCTCGACGCAGCGTTTGCCAAAGCCATGGCCGCATGAACGTCGCCTCGCTGATGCACGTCGCTCCGTGGCGCTGGCCACGCTGGGGTGCTGGCGGGCTGCTGGCAGCCGCTTTGGTGTGCGGCTTGCTCATCGCCGTGCAGGCGGGCGCCGTGCCCGTGACACTGGCCGACTGGCTGGCGCCGTTTCAAGCGGGCGACGATGCGCTATCCGGTGGCGCATACGTGCTGTGGCATATCCGCTTGCCGCGCGCCCTGTTTGCCATCCTGATCGGCGCCGCGCTGGCGCTGGCCGGCGGCCTGACGCAAGGGTTGTTTCGCAATCCGCTGGCCGACCCGGGGCTGCTGGGCGTGAGCAGCGGCGCCGCCTGCGCGGGCGCGGCCACCATCGTCTTCGCCGCCAGCCTGCACGTGGCGCCCGAGCTGCGCGTGTGGCTGCTGCCGGTGGCCGCGTTTGCCGGCGCCATGCTCATTTGCGTGCTGCTCGACCGCGTCGCCCGCTGGGCCACGCCAGGCTCCATCGTCGGCCTGCTGTTGACGGGCGTGGCGCTCAATGCCATCACGGTGGCTGTCATGGGCCTGTGCATCTACCTGGCCAGCGACGACCAGCTGCGCACTCTGACTTTCTGGACCCTCGGCTCGCTGTCGGCCGGCAGCTGGCGCCAGGTGGCGGCCTTGCTGCTGGTGCTGGCCGGCGCGCTGTGGGCCACGCGCTTCCTGATGCGTTCATTGAATGCGCTGGCGCTGGGCGAGGCGCAGGCGCTGCACGTGGGTATCGACGTGGGCCGGCTGCGCACGCAGGTGATCGTGCTGGTGGCCGTGCTGACGGGGTTTGCCGTCGCCTGGTGCGGCGGCATCGGTTTTATCGGCCTGATCGCGCCGCACCTGGTGCGCACCTGGCTGGGCGCCGACCAGCGCCGCGTGCTGCCGCTGGCGATGCTGATGGGCGGCTTGCTGCTGCTGTTGGCCGACACCCTGGCGCGCACTGTCGCCATTCCCGCGGAAGTCCCCGTCGGTATTTTCACGGCCTTGCTGGGCGGGCCATTTTTCTTGATGCTGTTGCGGCGCTTCCGCCACGCCAGCGCCTAGAGGTGAACATGACGCCACTGCTGGAACTCTCCTTCGCCACCGCCCAGTTGGGCCAGCAGTATTTCGGCCCCTTCAATGTGCGGGTGGCGCCCGGCGAGCGCGTCGCCATCCTTGGCCCCAGCGGCGCGGGCAAGTCGACCCTGCTCAAACTGATGGCGCGCGAATTGCAGCCGCAGGCGGGACAGGTGATATTCGCGGGCCGGCCGCTGGCGCAGTGGCCGCTGGCCGACCTGGCCCTGCGCCGCGCCGTGCTGCCGCAAGGCTCGAACGTGGCTTTTGGATTGCAGTGCGCGCTGGTGATCGGTCTGGGACGGGTGGCGCGCCTGCTTGACCCCCAACTGGAACGGATCGTGCAGGACGCGGCCGCCCTGGCGCACGCCGCGCATTTGCTGGGCCGCCGCCTGGACACCCTGTCCGGTGGCGAGCAGGCCAGGGTGCAGCTGGCGCGCCTCTTCGCGCAGATGTGGGATGTGAAAAATGGCTTGATACTCGTCGACGAACCGCTGGCGGCGCTCGATCCCGGCCTGCAGTTCGATTTGCTCGATAGCCTGCAGCAGTTTTGCGCCGCGCGCGGCCACGCCGTCGTCGCCATCCTGCACGACATCAATCACGCCTTGCTGGGTTTTGACCGGCTGCTGCTGGTGCGTTCGGGCCAGCTGGTCGCCGATATCGCCAGCGATGCCGGCGCCGTTCCCGCCTTGGCCGCGCTGTACGGCATCGCCCTGACGACGGCGACCAATAGCGATGGCGACGTGTGCGTCATCCCTGCCAGAAGCGCGGTGCGCAGAGCCGCCTGACTCATTCACTCACCAGACGTCCGCCGCGCGCGGCCGCGCCATCTGGCCGCTACCGAGCAGCCACACCATCAGGGCCTCGGCCTGTTCGCGCGTGGCGGCGACTTCCTGCACGATGCCGAACGCCTTCATGGCGCCGGCCGCCATCGCCTGCAGGCGCGCGCGCTGCTCCGCGTCCGCCTCGACCGATACCAGGCCACGGCAAAGGGCGGCCAGCGCCACCTTGTTGTGCTTGAGCCACAGGCCGCGCCGCTTGCGGTCGATATGCGCTTCATCGCTGAGTTCCTCTTCGAACAGTAGGACGAACGGTGCGCCATGGCGCAGCAGGGCTTCCATGTCGTTTTCCCACAGCGGGGCATAGCCGGTAACGGCCGTTTCAGGGCGAAAGCGCACGATGGGAAAGTCGCTGACGTCGTGGATGGAAAAATGTGCGGGATTCGGTTTCATGGCGTGCTTCCTTGCGAGTTGGTTGAAAATGCCTGCCAGCCGCCGCCCAGCGCCTTGTAGACCTGGACCAGCGATAGCGCAGCGGTGGCGCGGCTGTCGACCAGCGCCGCTTCGTTGTTCAATAAGGTGTTTTGCACATGCAGCACGTTGAGCAGGTCCGTGCCGCCCTGGCGGTACTGCAGTTCCGCGCTGCCCAGCGCCCGGCGTCCCTGCTTGACGGCTTCATCGAGGCTGACCTGGCGGCGGGCGTTGGCCTGGTAGCCAGACAGCGCATCTTCCACTTCGTGCCAGGCGGCCAGCACCGTCTGGCGGTAGGCGATGGCCGCTTCCTGCTGCTGCGCCTCGCGCAATTGCAAGTTGCCGCGCAGGCGGCCGCCATCGAACAGGGGCACGCTGAGGCCGGGGCCGAAGGCGAAGCGCCTGGCGTCCCAGCCGATATCGGACAGCTGCATCGCCTGCAGGCCGACGCTGCCCGAGAGCGTGATGCGTGGATAAAAATCGCCTTGCGCCACGCCGATGGCAGCCGTGGCCGCGTGCAGCTGCGCTTCGGCGCGGCGGATGTCGGGCCGCCGTTCGGCCAGGCTGCTTGGCACACCCAGTTGCACCTGCATGCTCATGGCGGGAATGTCCTTGCCGGCTGCCAGTTCCGCCTGCAGGGACTGCGGCGGCAGCGCCAGCAAGTGGGCGAGGGCATTGCCCAGGCGCGCTACGCGCTGCTGCAACGGCGGCAGGCGCGCTTCGATGGTGGCCACGTGGGCTGCCGCCTCGGCCTCGTCGAGCTGCGTCGCCGCGCCTTCGCGCAGGCGGATGCGCGTCAGGTTCAAGGTATGGCGCGCGATATCGAGCAGTTGCTGCGTGATGGCCAGCGTTTGCTGCGCGCCGCGCAGCTCGATGTAGTCGCGCGCCGTTTCGGCCAGCACGGCCAGCAGCACGCCGCGCTGCGTTTCCAGCGCCACGTCGACGCGCGCGTCAGCCGCTTCCACTTCGCGCCGCACGCGGCCCCACAAGTCCAGTTCCCAGGCTGCGTCGAGGTTGCCTTGCCACAGGTTGTAGGCGGACTGGCCGTTGTTGCGCGACGGGTCGCTCAAGCCCTGCTCGCTGTTGCGCGCGCGGCTGTAGCTGCCATTCGCACCCAGCGACGGGCCTTGTGCGGCGCCGGCCACACCGCGCGCGGCGCGGCTCTGTTCCAGCCTGCTGCTGGCCGCCAGCAGGTCGAGGTTGGCGCCGGCGGCGCGCTGCAGCAGGGAGGATAAAGTCGCGTCGCCAAAACTGTCCCACCAGCGCTGTTCGATGGCGCCATCCTGTGCTGCGGCGAAACGGGCATCCTGCGCCTGACGCCATTGCTGTCCCAGATCGTTGTGCGGGCGCTGGAAGTCGCTGCCGACGCTGGCGCAGCCGGCCAGGCCCAGGGCCGTGATGAGTATCAGTGCTTTCATCGTGCGCTCACCTGTTGCAGCTGTTGGCGGCGCATGGCCGTATCGATGCGCACTTCGGCCGACATGCCGACGCGCAAACGACTGTCGCCATCCTGGCCCGGGTCGAGCGCGATCCTGACGGGGATGCGCTGCACCACCTTGGTGAAGTTGCCGGTGGCGTTTTCCGGCGCGATGGCGGCAAACGTCACGCCCGTGGCGGGCGCGATGCTGTGCACCGTACCGTGCAGGAGTACGCCCGGATAGGCGTCGACGGCGATGCTGGCGCGCTGGCCCTGGCGCACGTGGGTCAACTGGGTTTCCTGCAGGTTGGCGACGATGAAGCTGCGGTTCAAGGGCACCACGGCCATCAGGCTGGCGCCGGGAGCGACCAGGGCACCGACGCGCACGGCGCGGCGTCCCACGATACCGTCGATGGGGGCGCGCAGCTGCGTATGCGACAAATCCAGTTCGGCGCGTTGCAGGCTGGCGCGGGCGCGCAGCAGGGCCGCTTCGGCCGCACCTTGCTGCGCTTGCAAAATGTCCGTCTGCTTGCGGGTGGCAACGAGGGCGGCGCGGTTTTGCGCCAGGCGCGCGCGGCTCACATCGAAGCGCGATTGTGCCTGCTGCGCGTTCTGCACGCTGCCCGCGCCCTGGCCGGCCAGGTGCGTTGAGCGGGCCAGCTCCTGCTGCGCCAGTTTGTCTTCCGCCTGGTTGGCGTCGACCAGGGTGCTGGCCTGCTCGATCACCGATTGCTGGCGCTGCAAGGTGGCGCGGGCATTCGCCAGCTGCGCTTCGGCACCGGCGACGTCGGCGCGGGCCGAGGCGGCGGCGGCCTGGTAATCGCGGTCGTCGATGCGCGCCAGCAGCTGACCCGCCTTGACAGTCTGGTTGTCTTCCACCAGCACGTCCCGCACGATGCCACCCACCTTGGGGGAGAGCACGGTGTAGTCGGCGCTGACAAAGGCGTCGTCGGTGCCTTGTTCTTCGCTGGGGGAAAACAGCAGTTGCCAGGCGCAAAAGGCGAGGGCGCAGGCCAGCAGGGCCAGGCCGAGAAGAAAGGCGCGCGAGCGCAGTATGGGTTTTTGCATGGAGAAGCTCTTTCGTGAAGTAAAAGTCAGGCGGCGCGCGGCGGATAGACGCGCGTCGGCAGGATGGGAATGATCACAATCATGGCCAGCGCGATGGCGGCCACGGTGAGGTACAGGTCGGACGAGGTCAGGGTGACGACTTGCGCATGCATGCGCTGCGCCAAGCCAGGATCCAAACCTGCCATGTCCACGCCGGCAGGCAAATTGCCCAGGCGTTCGCTGAGCACCGTCGAATGGAAATGGTTGCGGCGCGTGATCAGCGCATCGAGCACGCCGGTGGCGACGACGGCCGACATGCCCTTGATGGTGTTGAACCAGGCCGAGGCGAAAGGACCATCCTGCGGCGCCAGGCCCGTGGTGGCCAGCAGCAGCAAGGGAATCACGGCCATCGGTTGCGCAAAAATCTGCACCGCCTGCAGCAGGTAGAAATGCGTGCGGATCCAGTCCGGCGACATGCGCGCACCGAGCACGCAGGACAGGGCCAGCAGAGCCAGGCCGATGGCCAGCACCCAGCGGCAGTCGACGGCGCGCAGATTGCACAGGGCGGCCACCAGCGGCAGGGCGATCAGCTGCGGCAGCGCCACCATCAGCATCACGGGCGCCGTTTGCAGCGGACGGTAAGCATGCACCTGCGCCAGGTAGGACGAAGGGATCAGGATCACGGCCAGCAGCACGAACAGCACGCCGCCCAGGGTAAGCAGGGCGTGGCTGAGGTTACGCCGCGACAGCAACTGCAGCTTGAAAAACGGCAGCGGATGCGACCATTCGTTGATGAAGAACAGCACCAGCAGCACGGCGCCGCCACCCAGCAGCACGCAGATCAGCGGCGAGGCGAACCACGCCAGGCGCTCGCCCTGCAGCATGCCGATGACCAGCATGCTGATGGCGGGCAGTCCAAGCAGCAGGCCGCGCCAGTCGAACTGGCGGAAACGTTCGAGGCGCAGCGGGTCTTGCGGCAAGCCCCAGGACACCATCAGCAGGGCGACGATGCTGCCCGGGACGATTTGCCAGAAGGCCCATTGCCAGCCCAGGTACTCGGTCCAGAAGGCGGCCAGCGGCGTGCCCAGGCTGGGACCGAAGGTGGCGCTCAGAGCATAGCCGCCCAGGCCATACAGCTTGATGTTCGGCGGCAGGAAGCGCAGCGCCACTGTCATCAGCATGGGTGGCAGGGCGCCACCGGCCGCGCCCTGTACCACGCGCAGCAGCATCAGCACGGAGAGGTTCGGCGCGAACGGGCATAGCAGACCGGCGGCCATGCAGACGAGGATGGCGCTGGCCGTCAGGCGGCGCAGCGAGAAGGTGACGGAGCACCATGGCGCAAAGGCCATGGCCGATACCGAGGCGGCCGCGTACAGGGCCACGAGCCAGCTGGCGTCGTCGCGCGCGATGCCCATGGCGCCGCGGATGTCCGCCAGCGCGACCTTGGTGATGTTTTCATTCAGGCCGGACACCAGCACGGCCAGCAGCACGCCGGTCAGGCCCGTGGCCAGGCGCAGGCCGAAGGCGGGAGGTGCGGGAGGTGCGGGAGGGGCGGGTGGCGCGGCCGCGGGGGTGGCGCCGGGAAACGGTACAGCAGACACAGGCAACTCCGTGGATGAGGATCAGTCCACGCAGTATAGGTAGCGCTAAATGTTATGAAAATTGATCATTGATGAAGTCTGAGTTGCGTCAGACGCAATGATGAGTGGGGCTCAGACCCTAAGCGTCTGGCGGCGTGCTGCCACACAGCTCCTTGATCATGCGGCGCAACCAGCGGTGCGCGTGGTCGTGGTCGAGGCGCGGGTGCCAGGCCTGGAAGACTTCCACGTTGTCGACGGGGATGGGCAGCTCGAACGTGCGCAGCTTCAGGCCCAGGCGCTCGACGATGGCCAGCAGCGGCGTGGGCATCAGCGGCAGCAGCAGGCGCGAATCGGCCACGGCGAAAATGGCCGACTGGAAGTTGGGGCTGATCAGCGAAACGCGGCGCGTGTAGCCCCGCTCGGCCAAGGCCGTGTCGAACGGGCCGCGCGCCAGGCCGCGCCGCGAGACGCTGATATGTTCGTACTCGGTAAAGCTGTCGAGGTTGATGGGGCCGTCGAAGATCGGGTGGTCGCTGCGGGCGATGCCGACAAAGCCGCTGGAGAACAGCTGCTGCAGCTTGATGTCGGGCGCAAAGGCGCGCCGCGCGCTGATGTACAGGTCGATGCGGCCCGCGTGCAAGGCGTCGTTTTCCGTGGCGCCATCGCCTTCGGGCACGAAGCGCAGCACCGTGTGCGGCGCGTGCACGGCCAGCAGGTCGCGCAGCTTGCCGCCGTAGGCGCCGACAAACACGTCGTTGGCGCACAGGCTGAAGGTGCGTTCCAGGGTGCGCAAGTCGACTTCGCGGCCGGACGTGAAGATGGCGTGCGCCTGCTCCACCACGCCGCGCACCTGCTCGCGCAATTCCAGCGCACGCGGGGTGGGCGCCAGGCCCCGCCCGGAGCGCACGAAGACGGGGTCGCCGATGGCGTCGCGGATGCGCGCCAGGGTGCGGCTCATGGCCGGCGCACTCAGATGCATGCGCCGCGCCGCAGCCACGGCGCTGCCTTCCTCGAGCAGGATGTCGAGGGCAACGAGCAGGTTCAGGTCGGGGAGTTTCATGCGGCGATTATAGCCCGGGGGCCAGCGCCAGCGCCGCGCCGGCAGGACGCCGGCGCAACAGGGATGCTACTGCGGTATTACTCTGCTGCCGGCTCGGCGCCGCAGCATTTCTTGAACTTCTTGCCGCTGCCGCAAGGGCAGTCGTCGTTGCGGCCCACTTTCGGCTCTTCGCGCTTCATGGTTTGCACCGGTGCCTTGCGGCGCGGTACCCAGAAACGGTGGATGGCCGGCAGGTTCGCTTCCAGTTCCTGCGCCAGCTTGTGCGCCTTGACCGGGTCTTCCACCAGTTTCAGTTCTTCTTCCTTGATTTCGTCGGCGCCCAGCAGGTAGATCGGCTGCATCAGCTCGGCCACTTCGGAGGTCCAGATTTCACTCCACGAGCCAGGACGCAGTTCCATGCCGTCCCAGAAGCCCCAGCACCAGGCTTCGGCGTCGATCAGGGTCTGGCCTTCGTAGTCGTGCTCGACGAACAGGGCTTCGAACTCTTTCGGCGCCACTTCAAACGTCACCAGCACTTCGTTCATGAAGCGCATGATCAGGTTGACGATGCGTTCTTCTTCCTTGCTGTTCTTGAATTTCGGTGCATCTTCGGCATCTTCGCCCCACACGCGCGGCAGCCACTCGGCTGGCATGATCGGTTCCGGGCCGATGGCGACGGCCGTCAGATAGCCGTGCAGCATATCCATGGTCATCGCGTCTTCGGAGCAGCGCTCCGACAACAGGAATTGGTCTAATTCGTCGAATTCTTTTTCTGATAATGGCTGTTCGAGTTGCATGGCTTGCTCTTTGATTGAATGTAAGGCGCCAGTATACGCCTTGCAGCGCTTCATCACCGAAGTGTTTGCACCGGCGGCTCGCGTGCGCCTTACAATGTCGCTTATGCACAATGAAAACCAGCCGCACGAGGACGACCGGCCCGTCCATCCCTTTTCCGCTCTCAGCCCCGATTGCGTGCTCGACGCGCTCGACAGCGTGGGCTTGCGCGGCGATGGCCGCCTGCTGGCCCTGAACAGCTATGAAAACCGCGTCTATCAGGTGGGTATCGAAGACAGCGCGCCCCTGGTGGCCAAGTTTTACCGCCCCGCACGCTGGAGCGATGCGGCCATCCTGGAAGAGCACGCGTTCGTGTCCGAGCTGGTCGAGCGCGAAATCCAGGTGGTGCCGGCGCTGTCCATCAACGGCAGCACCCTGCACCAGTACCAGGGCTTCCGCTTTGCCGTCTTCCCCCGCCACGGCGGCCGCGCGCCCGAGCTGGATGATCCGGCCACGCTGGAATGGATAGGGCGCTTCATCGGCCGCATCCACGCCGTCGGTGGGCTGTCCACCTATAAGGAACGGCCGGCACTCGATCACCAGACGTTTGGCGTCGAGCCGCGCGAGTTCTTGCTGGAGGGCAATTTCCTGCCGCCAGAACTGCTGGCCGCGTATTCCAGCGTGGCGCAGCAGGCGCTCGATGGCGTCAAGCGCTGCTATGACCGCGCAGGTGACGTGGCCGTGCTGCGCACGCATGGCGATTGCCATGGCGGTAACGTGCTGTGGACGGACGCCGGCCCCCATTTCGTCGATTTCGACGATAGCCGCATGGGCCCGGCCATCCAGGACCTGTGGATGATGCTGTCGGGCGAACGGGGCGACCAGGTGCGCCAGATGAGCGACATCCTGGCCGGCTACGAAGATTTTTGCGATTTCGACCCGCGCCAACTGTACCTGGTCGAAGCGCTGCGCACCTTGCGCCTGATCCATTATTCGGCCTGGCTGGCGCGTCGCTGGGACGACCCCGCCTTCCCCGTCGCCTTCCCGTGGTTTAACACGCAGCGCTACTGGCAGGACCGTATCCTTGAACTCAGGGAGCAGGTGGCGCTGATGGATGAAGCGCCATTGTGGCCTGTCTGACCTAAACGTCCGAAAAGCGTGGTAAAAGGCGCTCTTCTTGCCGTGCTGATTTGTGCATGCCTGTTCGATAATGGTGGTAATAAATTCCCATAAGCAAAAGAATTCACCCGAATAAGCGAGAAATCATGCAAGCACAGCAAAATCCGCGCCAGGCCGCCTCCCTCACCGTCGCGTATTCCGCCGACGATGAGTTCGACCAGGACAGCATGGTCTCGCTGCATGATTTCAAGGACCTGGAGCGCAAGGCGGAAGCACCGGCCGTCGCCATCACACCCGAATTACACGCCGAACCGCAAGCCGAGCCGGCAACTGACGCCGACAGCAAGGCGCCCACCGCCGAACGCCAGAAAATGGAATTGAAGGCCATCCACGAGGCGATTGCCCGCGTGGAAGCGGAAGCGAAGGCCACCTGCGCCGCCGAAAGCCGCGCGCTGGCCGAGGCGCGCGTGCGCTCGCTGGCTGAGGACCGCGCCGCCATCGACGCGGCCGCCGCCGCCGCCGCACAGCAAAATGCGCAGGCAGCCGAAGAAGCGATTGCCGCCAACCGTGAACGTCTCGATACCATGCGCGCCGCCGCGCAGGCCAGCGTGGCCCGCCTGGAGGCGGTCAGGCAGGAGACGGCTGAACTGCGCGCGCGCGTGGAGTCCGACAATGCCATCCGCCTGGCCGCCGAACAGCGTTCGCGCGCGGAACAGGAAAGCCGCTTGCGCGCCTGCGAGCAAGTGGCGGTGCAGTCGGAACTGGCCGAGCAGGCCGCCCGCGCCGCCGAAGAATTGCAGGTGCAGACGGAGCAGGCGCGCCTGCAAGCCGTCGAGCGCGTCGCCGCCGTGCAGGCGGCCAAGGAAGAAATGGTGGGCATCGCCTCGGCCGACGCCAGAGTCGCCGTGCTGGCGCGTGAACGCGAGCGCCATGCGCACGGTGCGCGCCAGACGGCGCAGATGCTGGCCGAAGCGGAAAGCGAAGCGCTGGACTTGACGGTGCAGCGCGAGCGCGCCGACCAGATCGCGCTGGAATCGGCCTTCAACCGCGCCGCCGCCGAAGTGCGCGCCCTGGAAGAAGCGCGCGCGCTGGCGCACCTGGAGCAGGAACGCGAAGCCATCGCCCTGGCGCAGGCGGAATCGGAACGCCATGCGGCCCAATCCCTGCGTTTGCGCCTGCAGACGGAAAAGGAATTGCGCGACGCGGCCATTCACCGCGAGCGCCTGGAAATGGTCGCCGTGGCCAGCGCGCAGGCGCGCCGCGATGCCGACGTGCGCATCCTGGCCGCCACCGAGGCGCGCATCGAGGTGGACCGCCAGCTGCGCGCCGTGGCGCTGGCCCGCGTAGCGGCCGAACAGGATGCGGAAATCGCTGGCCACGCCAAGCTGGAAGCGGAAACGGCCGCACTGGAACAGACCAAGGCGCGCGAAGCGGCCGAGCAGGCAGCCGCCGTGGCAGCTGCGCGCGAACTGGAAGAGCAGCAGCGCGCCGCCAGCCTGGCGCACGAACGCGCCGAACAGGCGCGCCAGGCGTCGGAACTGGCGGCCAGCCAGAATGATGCCGAGCAGGCCGCGGTCGATGCCGGCAATGCGACGTTGGCTGCGCAGGCGCAGGCGTCGCAACTGGCGCAGGAAAAAGTCCGGCAGGCGGAGCAATTGCTGCAAGCTGAGCAGGAGCGTCTGGCCGCCGAACAAGCCGCCCTGGCCGCCTTGAAAGAGAAACTCGAAGCGGAAGCGCTGGCGTGTCACGCGGCGCAGGAACGCATCGCCGCAGAAGACGCGCAAGCCGAACTGCTGCGCGGCCAGCACGCTGCCGAACAGGCCTTGCGGGAAGCGGCGCAAAAGGAAGCCGACGCCATTCGCATCCTGATGGACCAGGCGCTGGTCGAAGGCGAGCAGAAAGCGGCTGCCGCGCAAGCGGTGCAGGCGCAGGCGCGCCTGGCCGTGGAACTGGGACAAGTGCATAGCGAGCGCGCCCGCGTGGAAGAAGACAAGGCGCAAGCGGCCGACGCGCTGCTGGCATCCGAGCGTGATTTCGTCGCCGCCGAACGCGAGTCGCTGGCCTTGATCGCGCAAAAACTGGTACAGCAACGCCAGACCAGCAGCGCCGAAGAGCGCGCCTCGCAAGCCATCGCCGGTCGCCTGGAAGTGGAAAAGCAGGCAACGGCGGCCGCCGAAACACGCGCCGCCATGGAACAGCAGGCGCTCGACGCCATGCGCCAGCGCGAGCAGCTGGAACGGGTCGCGCAGCAGGCCGCCAGCGAAAAACTCGCCGCGCAGCAAGCGTTGCTGGCCAGCGCCCAGGCGCATGCTGCCCTGCAGCGCAAGGCCGCCGAGACCACGCGCGCGATGGCCGCCGCCAGGCAGCAATTGCTGGAACAGGACACGGCGCGCGCGCAGCAGCAAGAGCGCGAACTGGCTGCCCTGCGCGCCAGCCTGGAGCAGCCGCAAACGGTCTTTTCCAGCTCCTTGAGCGCCGCCCGCGCAAAAGCCGAACAAGTCAGCTCGGCCAGTTTGACGCGCGAAGTGATCGAGAGATTGACGCAGCCGAATGATGTCGGTGCCGTCTGGCGTTCGCGCTGAGAGTCTGAGAACCCGATAACAGCCGGGGTCGGACCTTAAGGTCTGAGGTGTCCCGGTTTTAATGGAGAGTCACTCCCTCGCGGTGCGGGGGATTTTTAATCGATGCGTAATGCACCTCAACCTCGATTGGGGTGCGGTATTTCAAGCTTTGATGCAAGCGCATCCGATTGTAATACACCTCGATGTAATCGACGATAGCAGCCTTGGCCTCTTCGCGTGTGGCATACGTCGTATTGTGCGTGATTTCGTTTTTCAGCTGCGAGAAGAAGCTCTCGGCCACGGCGTTATCGTGGCAGTTACCACGCCGGCTCATGCTGGGCCGCAACTGATGTTCCTGCAGCACGCTGCGATAGGCCGCCGATCCGTACACACTGCCCTGATCGGTATGACAGATCAGATTGGCAGGCGGCTTGCGCTGCGCAATGGCCATCCTCAAGGCCGCGATGGGTAGCATGGCAGGCTGCGACGTATCCATCGACCATCCCACCACCCGGCGTGCAAACAGGTCGAGCACGATGGCCAGATGCAGCCATCCTTCACGCGTACGTATCGACGTGATATCGCCCACCCAGGCCGTATTGGGCGCGGCAACATTGAACTTCCGTTGCAACAAATCAGGCGCTGGAGGCTCGGTGTGTTGATGTGTCTGCATGACACGAAAGCGCTGCCGGCGCATCGACGTAATGCCATCGAGCTTGCGCAGGCGTGCCACGCGGTGCTTGCCGCAGATGATTCCCTGTGCATGCAACAGCCGCCAGGTCTTGACCGCGCCCGGCGCACAGCGATGTTCTGCATGGAGGCGCTTGATGTCCTCGCGCAGCGCCAGATCGACAGTGTCATGCAAGCTGGGCAACCGTTTCGCGGCCGCATAATAACTGCTGGGACTGACCTGCAGTACCCGGCACATCGCGGCGAGCCGAAACTCGGCTTGGTGCGCGGTAATGAAAGCGTACTTGTGCTTTAACGCCGCGTTAAGTACGCATCGAGCTTTTTTAAGATGGCGTTCTCCTCCAGCGAAGCCTGCAGTGCACGCTTTAAACGGACATTCTCTTTGGCCAGATCCGTGGTCGAGACAGGCGTTACCACTTTCGGCGCCGGCAGTTCGCCAGCTTGCTTGAGCGCGGCAGCCCACTTGTACAGCTGATTGCGGCGGATGCCCAGTTCCAGCGCCAAGGCGGCCGGGCTGCAGCCAGGTTCCTGCATGCGCTCTACAGCAGTGAGTTTGAACTGCCTGGAGAAAACGGTGCGTTCCCGCCGCACTTGCGTAGCGGGAACAGCGTCTGATACGGCAAGCGATGGCTTCTTGGTCATGATGGATTCCTTTGGATGTCACTATTTTCTCAAATTAGTGACCCTCCATCAAATCCGGGCTAGCTCAGTCCGACCCCAGTCCCAGGTTTGGGTTGCGTCTGTATTTCCATTAAAACTTCCGTCCCACCCCCACCAAAATCACATCCGCATCGCGGTGGTAATCGGTGACGACCCGGTTCCACGCCACTTGCGCCACCCAGCGGCGGTCGAAGTGGTAGCGGGCTGTGGCTGACAGCAAGCCTGTCAGGCGCGTGCCGTGGCCCTGGGTATCGCGCGCATCCCACGCCAGGTAGGGACCGCCACCCATGCCGAATTCCACCTTTTCATTGAGTGAACGGATCAGCCACAGCTGGGTGGCCACGCCGCGCCTGTGCGCCAGGTCGGCATTGCCTTCATCGAGGGCGGTGACCGTCCAGTCCACGTATTTTCCCGCTGCGCGCCGGTATTCCAAGGTGAACGGGCGCGAGGATTCGGAGCGCAAGCTGTTGACGATGGTGTGCCCGGTCGATAAGGTCAAGGTGTCGTCGTGCGCCCAGTTCTGCAAGTGCAGCTTGGCGCCCGGCACGCCGTCATAGCGGTAGCCGGCGCCGATCAGCAGGTGCGTGGTGTTGTCCTTGCCGCTGGGGCGGATGCGGTTGAGCTGCGCTTGCGCATACCAGCGATTGTCGAACTGCCAGCGTGCCTGCAGGCTGACGATGGAACCCCAGCCATGGTCATTGTCGAAATTGTGCGGCGCTTCATCCGTCTTGGCCGTGTCGAAGAAGAAGTAGCGGCCCACGCCGGCGCCCAGCATCAGGCCCTGCTCCACTTTTTTCGTGCGCAGCCAGACTTGGCCCGCCATGCCGTCGCGGTGATGGTCTTCCGGGTGGCCTTCGTTGATATACGACAGGCTTACCGCATTGTAATTGCCTACCGGCTGCGTGTAGCTGATGGCGCCGACAAAGGTGCGCTCATTGGTCGAACTGACTTTCAGGGCGCCGGCCATGCCGGAGATATCCTGTGCCTGGGCGGACGGGGTGAGCGTGGCGGCCAGCAGCGCCAGGACGGTAAATGGTATGCGCATGCGGTTTCCAGTGACGGGTGAATACACCCTAACGATAGGCTGGCGCAGTGTCATGCGATTGCGCAAGAATCTTGCACATCGACTACATTGGTAAACTGTTTAGCCAGAGCTCGTCACAAGTGTATAAGAAAGCGGGAATGTGTGATGCGCACCAATGATGAGGCGGGAGGGGAGGCGCCGGCCTGGAAGGGCTGGCCGGCGCGATGTTGCTGAATTGTGGTGTTACTGGCTCAAGACGACTTTTTCGGCAAAATATTCGGTCTCGCCGAAGCATTGCGTCGGCACGCCCTTGTGCTGACTGTAGGTGACGAGGATGCGCTTGCCGGCGGCAGCCGTCAGTTGCTTCGCCACTTCTTCATCGCGCACGCTGAACTGGAATTTTTCCGGGATGGTGCCCGGCAGCGCCGTCAGCAGCAATTCACCCTCCCATGTCTTGCAAATCCAGCCCCGCTTGGAGAACTTTTGCAGGTAGCCCGCCCGTTCGCCTTCCGAGTACGAGAAGCTGAGGGCCATCCACGTGTACGCGGCCAGCAGCAGGAAGCCGGCCACGAGGAAGATGACGAAGGCGAAGGTGACTTTTTTGGTCGTAGGGGTCATGGTTGGGGGTGAATTGTTTAGTTGGAGAAAGAGTTAGTCTTTCCGGCCGGCTTTCCAGTTGAGGCCAAAGTTATATCTTTCGTCCATGGCCTGGTGCGCCGTGATTTTACCTTGGCCGCCGAAGTATTCCACCAGTTTTGTCACCTGCAGGTTGCCACCGTGGTTTTCCAGCATGGCGATGGCGCACATGGCGTGCTGGCTGTCGCTGTCGAGGCGTACTTCCACGGTCGGCTGGCCGGGGATCTCGATCGTCACCATGCCATCGGTGGCGGCCCAGTTCGGCACGCCTTCGTAGATGAAGGCATACACGAGCACGCGCTTGATCTGGTCGAAATGGGTGCCGTTGATGAAGATGTTTTCGCCGCTGCTGATACTGCCCGTGCGGTCGTCGCCTTCCAGGTGAATGTACGGCGGACGGTCGTAGGCGCCCCAGCTGTTGCCCAAGGCTTGCACGGCGCTCTTGCTGCCATTGCTCATTTCGAACAGGCAGCCGATATCGAGGTCGATGCCGCCCGAACGGCTGGCCGGCTTGTTGAACAGCTTGCCCAGGAAGCCCGTGTCCAGCTTCGAGGCGGGCGCCTGGCCTTGCGCGGCGTTCTGGTTCCAGTTCAGGTTGACCTTGATGCGGCCATAGCCGCCGCTGTCGCGCTTGTCGAGCGAGATTTTGTCGCCGCGTTTTTCCAGGCGGATTTTCGACAGCGAGATTTTATTCGCCGGTGGCGGTGGCGCTGCTGGCGTGGACACGGGAGCAGGGGACGATGCCCCCGCTTCGCTGCCGCCAAAGTGTTTCAACAGCGCCGCCAGGCCGCCCGCAAAACCCTGGCCCACGGCGCCGAAGCGCCAGCTGCCGTCGCGGCGATACAGTTCGCCGATGATGACGGCTTTTTCGTCCTGGAAGTCATTGCCCGTGAAGGCAAACGTGGCGGCCTGGCCCAGCGCCATGCTGGAGTTGCCCAGCGCGCGCATGCTGCCTTGTTCCGTCGCCGCCGTGAAGACCAGCTTGTCGATCGAGGCGGGCAGACGCGAAAGGTCGACCTGGAAGGTGGAGCGGGGGCCGTTCAAGTCCACCGTGATGGCGTTGTCGGGCGCGCTTTTCTGGTTGAAGAACACCATGTAGCGGTCGTCCGACAGCTTGCCGGCCGCATCAACGCCGAAGCAGCTGACGTCCACTTCCATCGAACCCGAAACGATATCGAGCGTGACGGCAAACGGGCCATTCAAGCCCAGGTCAGCCAGTTTGCCTTTTTGTCCGCGTGTGAAATTGGTCATGGTCGTGCAATCCCTTCGTCGCTTGAGAGTTGAGTCAATGAGGTAGTCGGTACGTGCGCCGGTGTCGCGTCGGTCGCATGGCGGATGCCGAACAGGCGCGCCTGTTCGATGATGCGCTGTGCCCAGCTGCTGTGCGTGGCCACTTCGCACATCGATTCCTGCATGCGGAACACGGCCGGGCTATCCGGGTCGATGATGCGCAGCGCCAGTTCGATGTCCGACTGCGCCACCTGGTAGTGGCGCTCGATTTGCGGCACCTGGTCCGGGTGGATGGCCGTCTTGGCGATCATGCCGTGCGCCATGTCTTGCGCCACTTCGGCATCGAGCCAGCTGCCCTGCGACAGGTGCTCGAAGACGGGCGCCGTCAGCTGGAAGCCGTGCGGCTTGAAGATGGTCACCAGGCGGCCGATGACCTGGCCCAGCGGCGTTTGATAGATGGTGCCGCTGGTGGGGCGGCGCAGTCCCAGCAGGGCCAATAAGTCGTTGCCGCCGATGCGCAGGGCCAGGATGCGGCGCCGCACTTCCGGTGCCGACAAAATGATGCGGAACTGCTTCATTTCCTCGTCGTCGAACACTTCCGCCGTTTCCAGGGTCGGCATCAGCAGATGGTGCGTGTGGCGCACCAGCTCGAAATACGCGGCGAAGTTGTGGCGCGTGGATTTCGGCAGCACGAAGCCGCTCAATTTGTCGGCGCCGGGCATGGCCAGCACGCGCGCCAGTACTTCGAGATTACGCACGCGCACGAAGCGCAAGGTATCCGATTCGTCGCACATGTTTTGCAGCGCCAGCGAGAGGTTGAACAGCGCGTAACTGAGATCGCGTTCGGCGATGGCGTCTTCGGTGCACAGGATGACCGAGCGCAAATGGCTGAATTTGTCGCCATTGGCGATTGCCAGCAAGTCTTTGTGCGTGGTCGGCACATACATGGAGGCGCCCAGCGCCGCTTTATGCTCACTTTGTGGGTGTAGGGAGTTGTTATCCATCGACTGCGCTCCTGATAAGGGCGACCGCCTGGTAAGGCAGCGCCGGTTCTACTATGACGGGTATGGCTTTTTCCTGCGCCAGAAGCAGCAAATGTGCCACGTCCGGCGCATTCGTGTCGCGCACGATCAGGCGCTCGGGCACGCGGCGCAGCAGCACGCGCGTCGCTTCGCCGATGCCTGGCTTGATCAGGTTGATGTCGCTGATGCCGTATTCCTGCTGCGCAGCGGCCATGTAGGCTTGCGAGCGTGCTGCCATGGCTGGCGCATCGCTCGCTTCGGCCAGCGGGACGCCGCTGCTGGCAGCGATCGCCATGGCGTCGGCCACCAGGCCGTCGGCGAAATCGCGCGACTGGTCGTGCGCTTCGAACTGCGCGTAGTACACGCAGCCGTGGAAGTCGTCGGGGCCGATGGCATCATTGAGCACGGAGCGGCTGACCAGGCCCGAGACGGTGGCGTTCAAAATGCTCGACGGGATCAGGTAGTCGCTGGCCGAGGCGGCGCAGGCGGCCGTGCCGGCCAGGTCGGCCAGCACGAACAGGCCGCCGTCGATGGCCGTGCCATTGGCCGCGTTGAAATCATTGACGGTCTGGCGCAGTTCGCGCGAAATCACGCCTTTGCCCGTCCAGCCATCGACGAAGACGATGGAGGCGTCACTGTGGCCCTGCGCCAGGATGTACTTGAGGGCATTGGCATCGATGCCGCGGTCGCGGATGATGGAAACGGAATAATGGCTGCACTCACGCTGGAATACCTGGCGCAGCAAGTGCCCGAGGATGACGCCCACGGGCGTGCCGGCGCGCGCCAGCGACACCAGCGTGATGGCGCCAGTGCGGCGCGCCGCGATCAGGGCCGCCAGGCGCAGGCAGTCGCGCGCCATCTGCAGGCGGTTGGCCGCAAATGCGCTCTGGAACAGGGCCAGGTAGGCGGGCGAGGGCAGGGACTCTGGCGACAGCATCTCGCTGTAGTGGCGCTGGCCGGACTGGATCAAGCGCTCTTTTTCGGCCAGATCGAGGATCGGTTCGAGCGCCATCGGCGTGAGCAGAAACTCCACATCTTCCTGGCGGTAGCTGCCGCTGAAATGCTGCGTGCGGTCGGTCATAGCGCCGCCACCGTGAGTGCCGCCAGCTGGGTGCCGTTGGGAATGATGGCGTAGTCGCAGGCGGCCATGAAACGCGCATCCGAACGGCTGTCGCCCATGCCGAAGCTGACGATGGGGCCATGTTCGGCTTCCAGTTCCGCGCGCAGGTAAGCCACGGCGCGCGCCTTGTTCAGGGTCTTCGGCAGCACGGCCAGGTTGTTGCCGTTGCGGTGGATGAAGTAGTTCGAACCTTCGGTGGCGATCCACTGCTGCAGCACTTGCTCTTCGATGTCGGCCAGGCGTTCGCCGCGCGCTTCATGGTCCTTGACGACGATGTAGAACGGCGTGTTGTAATCCTCGATCAGGCGCGCGCGCGAGGGCATGCCCGTCTTGATCTGGAAATCGTCGATGATGCGCATGGCATCCTGCAGGCCGGGCAGCGCCGTCTGCATGTCGCTTTGCATCAGGGCCAGCCAGCCGGCGTCGAGCGCGCCGCCCGGCTGCAGCACGATACCGCCATAGTCGAGCACGCTGTAGCTGGTAAAAGGCAGGTCGACTCTGCGAAACGCGTCGCCATTTCTCGCCGTGGCGGGGATCAGGGTCATGCCGCTTTGCGCGAATTCAAAGAAGGCGCGCTGGCGCGCCGTCGTAAACGAACAGGCGTCGCCATTTTTCAAATAGGCGGCCGCTTGCAGGTCGGTCTCGCCCGGGCATTTTTTCGGGGTCTGGAACAGTGTGTCGTCCAGATCAACAAACAGGAATTTCTTCAATTTTGGTCTCTGACTGAAAGTGGAACAGGCGGCCATTCAACTGGCCGGCGAGTTGCATGAGGGCCGGGCTGGCCGGCGTTTCATGGCAGATGAAAACGTGCTGGTACTGGCCAGGCGCCACGTTGTACAGGTAATTGGCGATGCCTTCGCCGTAATTGTCGTCGCAGTGGACGATATGGCCGACGGAGCCCCACGACAAAATCGGCGAGCGCGTGGTCGATTGCACCACCACGTTCTTGCCCAGGCTTTCCAGTTCGCGCGCGAGCAGGAACGACGGGTGCATGAATTCGCCCGTGCCCAGCACCAGCACGGAGTCGCCGGCGCCGATTTCCTGCGCCAGTTGCACGGCAAGACCTTGCGGTGGCGTGAGGGCGCGGCCCACGCCGATGCGCCCGAAGGCGGGGCTGGCGCCGCGTTCCGCATTCGCTTCGAAGCGCTGCGCGCTGGCCGCTACCGGCGCTGGCGCATCGCCGGCCTGGAAGGCGTAGTGGCCGGACAGCGCCGCGCCGATGGTCGTGGGCAGGCCGAAACGCTCACTCAAGCCCGCGTTGGCGGCCTGGCCCATGAAATTGGTGATTACGCCAAGGTGCAGCTTTTCCAGCTGCGGATAGCGCGCGCGGCACACTTGCACCAGGTTGGCGAAGGTGTTGCCGGTCGACGCTTCATCGTCGATCAGTACCAGGCTGCGCGCGGTGGAAAACAGCGCGCTGGCCGCGTCCGATAAATGCAAAAACTGGCGCGGCGCGTGGCTGTGCGATTCCTCGAACTCGAAGAAGGGCACCGTGCCCACGCGGTAGCGCGAGCTGTGCAAAAACAGCGCTTTTCCATTTGGGTTGGCGCGCAGCCACGCCTCGAACACGCCCTGGCCCAGGCCGACGGCCGTTTCCGCCATGGCGATGAAGACCACGGGGCCGGGCAGGCTGGGGGGGATTTGCGCGGCCAGGTCGTCGTGGATGGCTTGCATGGCGCGCGGCGTGACGGGCCAGTGCTTGCCCAGCACCTTGGACAGGAACAGGAAGCCGCGCTTGGCGTTGGCGCGTGCGGCAAAGCCGATCAGCCAGTCCAGCGGAAAGCGCGCCTCGTCCACCTTCAGGGTCAGCTCACCCGTGGGCATCTGCTTCCTGACGCTGTTCATGGCAGCTCCACGGCGTAGGCGGCTTCGCCCACGCGCATGCCTTCGTGGATGGCGGGCACGCTGAGCTTGTCAAAGCCCTGGTCGAAGCCGGCCAGCGCCAGGTAGGGCAGGTTGGGACCCGCCGCGCACGCCATGCCGATGCCGCCCGACATGCGCGGGTTAATCTCCAACAAGGCCAGGCCGTTCGCGCCTTCGCGGAACTGGACGTTGAAGACGCCATTGAGGCGGTAGTCGCGCGCCAGTTTGTCGCAGGCGGCCAGCAAGTCGTCGCGCAGTTCGATCAGCTGGCCGCTGCCGCCCCCGTGCAGCTTCTTGCGCGGCACGGCGCAAATCAGCTTGCCCTGGTCGGCGACGCAGTCGGCGCTGTATTCGTGGCCATCGAGGTATTCCATCAGCAGCAGGGTCTTGAACGTTGCCATCTGCGCCAGGCCGCTGCGCAGCTCTTGCGCATTGACCTGGTAGGCGGCGCCGGCCAGCAGCAGCTGGGCGCTGCTGCGCTCTTCATCGAGTATGGCAAAGCCCAGGGCATACACGGATTCGGACGGCTTGATGCACAGCTTGCGGTGCAGCGGGCGCAGCTCGGCCCAGGCGGCGTCGTATTCTTCGATGGTGGTGACGGCGCGGTAGTCGGCCGGGCGCGCCATGGGCAGATCGAGGCCGTCGCAGAAGCGTGCCTTGTCGTGCATCAGGTCGAGTACCTCTTCGGTGGCCACGCTGAGCACGCGCGTGCCGAGGGCGGCGAAGCGCGCGCTGGCGCTGCCGATCAGGCCCGCTTCCTTGCCGGGCCAGAAAATCGTGATGCCCCGCTCGCGGCAAAATTCCAGGCACCACTCGACATAGTTGTGGCCCGTCAGTCCCGACGGTTCGACCGCGTATTCGTGGGCCGACAAGAAGGCTGCCGCGTGCGCGTTCGTATTGCTGCACACGATGTGATAGCGCGGCGCGCCGCCAGTGGCGGCCATGTCGGCTTCGCGGATCAAACGCATGGCCGTGCCGACCGAGGAAAATGTTTTGTTGAACCAGACTCTTTGCATGTACGGGGACCGGGTGAAAATAGGGGAAGCCGCGCGCAGGTGCGCGCGCGGGGAGTCTAAGCGACCAGACTTAACCTGGCCTTAGAAGGAGGAAATCAGCCGGCTTTGCCCGACGCCGTCCACTTCAGGAACGCGTCGCGGTTGCGCGAGCAGATGAAGACCTTGCCCGAGCCGGAAAAGCGCAGCACGATGCCTTCTCCGCTGGTGACGCTATTGACGATATTGCCGAGGAAGCCGCCGATGCCGCCGCCGCCCGAGCCGCCGCCCGTGGTCACGGAAATCTCGTATTTCAGGCTATTGTCCCAGCACACCACGTGGGAATTGTCGATCACGACATCCTTGCCCGGCTCGACGTCGAGCTGGAACATGGAGCCGAAGCCCGACACCACCACTTGCCCCGTGCCGGCCGTCTCCATGACGAAGAAGCCGCCCGACTGGGCGAACAGCGCGTTGCCGAGGCTCTGCGTGCGCACCTTCATTTCCGTGCCCGAGGTGGCGGCGACAAAGGCGCCGTCGTTGAGCAGGTACTGGCGCGCGCCCACGTCGACCACCTCGATGGCGCCCGGCAGGGTGGGCGAGAGCAGGCAGTCGCCGCTGCCGCGCACCGCTTCGATGTGCTGCTGGAAGAACGATTCGCCATTCGCGAAGCGACGCATGATGGCGCTGCCCAAGCCGCCCGTCATCTTGCCTTTCAAGTCCAGCGCCGTTTCCATCATCACCATCGCATCCGATTCGCAATAGATGGTTTCGCCCTGCTTCATGCTGACGTGGAGGAAGGGATCGACGTCTCCCGTGACACTAAATACTGGCATGATAAATCTCCAAAAAAAAGCCGCCTGAGGATATTCAGGCGGCTGCGTTTAGCTCATGAAAAAATCAAGCGTTGACGCCGAACGAACGGGCCAGAGGGCCGAGACCGCCGTTGAAGCCCTGGCCGATGGCCTTGAACTTCCATTCGCCGTTGTAGCGGTAGATTTCGCCAAAGATCATCGCCGTTTCCGTCGAGCTGTCTTCGGACAGGTCGTAGCGGGCGATTTCTTTCTCGCCTTCCGCGTTCAGGCAGCGGATGAAGGCTTTCGAGACCATGCCGAAGTTCTGGCGGCGCGCGTCGGCGTCGTGAATGGTGACGGTGATGCTGACGCGGTCGATGTCGGCTGGTACGCGCGACAGGTCGATTTCGATGCGCTCATCGTCGCCTTCGCCTTCGCCCGTGGTGTTGTCGCCCGTGTGGACGACGGAACCGTCGGTCGACTTCAGGTTGTTGTAGAAGATGAAGTCAGAGTCGCCACGGACTTTGCCGTCGCTTTTCAGGAGGAAAGCACTACCGTCAAGGTCGAAGGTGGCGCCATCCGTGGAACGAGGATCCCAGCCGAGGCCGACGATGATCTTCTTCAGGTTCGGTGCTTCCTTGCTCAGGTTGACGTTGCCGCCTTTTTGCAAACTGATTGCCATGTGGTGCTCCTTTTAGTGATTTAGCTTAAACATGCCTTCATGGGATGAGCGCCAGGCGCTCGTGCCATTACTCTCATAACTGGGGGCGCAACCCCCGATTTCAAGCTTGTGCCGCGTGCCGTTTGCGATAACGCAGGGATGACCACAGCGAGACCAGGATGAAGGCCACGCCCGACAGGCCCGTGAACCACTCCGGAATATGGTACTTGACGGATGCCAGCATGATCAAGGCCAGGATGCCGATCGCATAATGGGCGCCGTGTTCGAGGTAGACGAACTCGTCCAGCGTGCCCTTGTGCACCAGAAACACCGTCATCGAGCGCACGAACATGGCGCCGATGGCCAGGCCCAGCATGATGATGACGACGTCGTTGGTGATGGCAAAGGCGCCGATCACGCCGTCAAAGCTGAACGAGGCATCCAGCACTTCCAGGTACAGGAAGCCGCCGATACTGCCGCGCGCGACCGTTTTCACCAGGTCGCCATTGCCGCTTTTGGCTGGCGCGGCGCCTTCTTCCGCGTCATCCTGCAAGTCCGGTTCGCCTTCTTCCAGCAAGCCGCTGATCCAGTTCACGCCGATGTAGACGGCGATGCCGACGATGCCCGCAGCAAGCACGCTGTATTTTTCATCCGCAGGGCCCATCGCCACGCAGGCCGCCACGGCGCCCATGGTGATCAGCACGGCCAGGCTTTCGGTGCCCAGCGCATTGACTTTTTCCTCGGCCCAGCCCAGCCAGTGCAATTCCTTCTCGTCGTCGAACAGGAAGTTCAGGAACACCAGCAGCAAAAAGGCGCCGCCGAAGGCTGCCACTTGCGCATGGTTGTCCGTCAGGTGCTTGGCATACACGTCCGGCGTGGTGGTGGCCATGGTCCAGACATCGACCAGGCCCAGGCCCGTGGCGACAGAAACGATGACCAGCGGGAACAGCAACCGCATGCCGAAAACGGCCACGAGGATACCGACCGTCAAAAACAGTTTTTGCCAGAATTCATTCCAGTGACGCAAGACCGAGGCATTCACCACGGCATTGTCGAACGATAGCGACACTTCCATGATGCCCAGCACGCCCGTGATCCACAGGGCATTGATCAGGCCGGGCATGCCGCCATGGCTGTAACCCCACCAGCCTGACACCGCCATCAGGATAAAAGTGACTAAAAAGGAAATTCTGAAATGCCGCATGAGGACCCCGTTGCAAGTGTGAAAGACGTTTGATTATCCGCGCCGCTGTGCACGACGCACTCAGTGTTGATACACGTCAATTGTTGTATATGCCATGATTTTATATTAGTTGCCCCCCGGGGCCGCGTTTTATAGTCTGACGCCAGACAGTTCTGCTGGCGCGGATGATCTGCGATAATTGCGGCGCGCCCGTCTCTCCAGACACACTCTCTACATATAAAAGAAGGAATACCCGTGGATATCGCTTACCTCGTCACGCCCCTGATCGCCTGGATCCTGGTCGGACCGATCAAATTCCTGATCAACAGTGTTCGCACGCGGCAATGGGCGTTCGGCCTGGTCGGCAATGGCGGCTTTCCCAGCAATCATAGCGCCGTCGTGTCCAGCATGGCAACGTTGATCGCCTTGCGCGAAGGCATCGGCCACCCGGCCTTCGGCGTGGCCGTGACCCTGGCCTTCATCGTCATTATCGACGCCAACAGCCTGCGCCAGCACGTGGGCAAGCAGGCGGCGGCCATCAACCGCCTGGCCGGGGAAGCGGCCAGCGCCGCGCACAAGACCTTGCGTGAGCGCATGGGCCATACCCTGGTGGAAATCGCCGGCGGCCTGTGCACGGGCGTGGCGATCGGCTTCCTGATCAACACCGTTTTTAGCCGCTAAGCCCGCTTTCCCTGAAATGCAAAACCCCGCTTCAAGGCGGGGTTTTGCGTTTCAGGGCGTAAAAACTACGTTTCATCCATTGATTAAAGCATTACAGGAAACGGCCGATTGACATGCCCGGACACGCTCATGGATACTTTGGCGCTTGTGGTTTTAATAAAAATAAATGCTTGCTAACGCCTGCAGCCCTATCCGGGCCGTGGGGACGGTAGCGGTGCTATCTATCCGGAGAATTACCCATGTTGCGCAAAACCCTGTTTGTTCTGGCAATCGCTTCCGCCCTGACCGCCTGCGGCAAAGAGTCCAAAGATCCCGGCAAGGGTGACAAAGGAGCCAAGGAACAGGCGGGCGCCGCCGTCAATTTGCTGGTCTCCCCGGAAGACTTGCTGACCATCCAGAGCAATGCACTGGCCTCGGGGCCCGTCATCACCGGTTCCGTGCAACCGGAGCGCAACGCGGACTTGCGCGCCGAAGTATCGGCCGTGGTGATTCAGGTCATGAAGGAAAATGGTGAAGTCGTCAAGCGGGGCGACGTACTGGTGCGCCTGGATGAAACGTCCATCCGCGACAGTCTCAATTCGGCCGAGGAAGCCAGCCGTGCCGCCAGCCAGGTGCTGGAACAGTCCGAACGCATGTTCCAGCGCATGAAAACCCTGCGCGCTTCGGGCATGACGTCGACGCAGGCACTGGAAGACGCGGAAATTCGCCGCAACAATGCGCAAAGCGATCTGTCCGCCGCGAAAAGCCGCGCCGCCCAGGCCCGCCAGCAACTGCAGCGCACCCTCGTGCGCGCGCCGTTCGACGGCATCGTGAGCGAGCGCAAGGTATCGAATGGCGATACGGCGCAAATCGGCAAGGAATTGATCAAGGTCATCGATCCGACCAGCATGCGTCTGGAAGGCCTGGTGTCGGCCGACAAGATCGGTGTCGTCAAGGTGGGCCAGCCCGTGCTGTTCCGCATCAATGGGTATCCGGGCCAGGATTTCGCGGGCAAGGTGCGCCGTGTCGATCCTGCTGCCAATGCCGTCACGCGCCAGGTGGCCGTGCTGGTCGATTTCAACGACAAGGAACAACCGCGCGTGGCCGGCCTGTATGCGGAAGGGCGCATCGAGACGGACAGCATCAGCGCGTTGATGATTCCCGACTCGGCGCTGGTGAAGGCGGGCGACGTCACGTACACGTGGAAGGTCAAGGATAAAGCTCTGCATAAAGTCACACTGCGCATCGGCGCGCGCGATGTGCGCACGGGCCAGTGGGAAGTGCAAAGCGGCCTGGCCAGCGGCGATACCGTGCTGCGCACGCCCGGTTCGACCTTCAAGGATGGGCAGAAGGTGGAATTGACGGCAGCCAAGGCCGTGCCCGCTGCCGCCGTGGCCAGCAGCAGCACCGCCGTTGCCGGTAAAGGAAACTAAGCCATGTTCCTTTCCGATTTCAGTATCAAGCGGCCCACCGCCACCATCGTCCTGATCCTGGCGATGATGTGCGTCGGCTTGCTGGCGCTCAAGAAATTGCGCGTCAACCAGAATCCGGACGTTGAAGTGCCTTTCATCGTCGTCAGCATTCCTTACCCTGGCGCATCGCCCGATACGGTCGAGCGCGAAGTGGTGAACCGCCTGGAAAAGTCCTTGCAAAGCATTTCCGGCGTGACCGAGGTCAACAGCGATTCGAATGAAGGTTCGGCCACCATCTTCCTGAAGTTCTCGTTCAATTCCAATTTGATCGAAGCGTCCGACAATATCCGCAATGCGATTGCCGCCGTGCGCTACAAGTTGCCGACGGAAATGCGCGAGCCTATCTTGCAGCGCATCGACCCGGCTGCCGAACCGATCATGCAACTGGCGCTGTCGTCGAATACGCAAAGCCACGCGGAAATTTCGCGCCTGGCCGAGGACGTGCTGTCGGACCGATTCCGCACCGTCGATGGCGTGGCGCTGGTCAACGTGGGCGGTTCGCTGAAGCGCGAGCTGTCCGTGCTGCTGCGCGCGGAAAAATTGCGTGAATACAATGTGTCCGTCAGCGACGTCGTCACCGCCTTGCGCAACCAGAACACGAATGCCCCGGTGGGCAAGGTGCGCGGCATTCTGGACGAGAAAAGCATCCGCCTGGTGGGCCGCATCGAGTCGCCAAGCGACTTCGAAAAAGTGGTGATCAAGCGCCGCGGCGAGGAAATCGTGCGCCTGGCGCAAGTGGCCACCATCGTGGATGGCTTTGCCGAAGTCAACAGCCTGAGCATGCGCAGCGGCAAGCCCAACGTGGGCATATCGATTACCCGCGTGCGCGACGCCTCCACCGTCAGCGTGGCCAACAAGATCCGCGACATGGTGGCGGAAATCAACAAGACCTTGCCGAAAGGCACGATCCTGCAAGTGACGCGCGACGGCGGCGAAAACGCCCAGCATAGCCTGAACAACGTGATCGAATCGCTGGTGCTGGGCGCCGTGCTGACGATTTTCGTCGTCTACGCCTTCCTGAACTCGTGGCGTTCGACCCTGATCACGGCGCTGAGCCTGCCGACATCCGTGATTGCCGCCTTCATTGCCGTGTGGCTGTGCGGCTTTACCCTGAACTTCATGACCCTGCTGGGCCTGTCGCTGGCCATTGGCGTGCTGATCGATGACGCCATCGTGGTGCGCGAAAACATCGTGCGCCACATGCAGATGGGCAAGGATCGCCGTACGGCTGCGCTGGAAGGCACGGCCGAGATCGGTATGGCCGTGGCTGCCACGACGTTCTCCATCATCGCCGTCTTCATTCCCGTGGCCTTCATGCCCGGTATATCTGGCGAGTGGTTCCGTCCGTTTGCCTTGACGGTGACGTGCTCGGTGCTGGTCAGCCTGGGCATCTCGTTTACGCTCGACCCCATGCTGTCGGCCTACTGGGGCGACCCGGTCGAGGAACATGCGGCGCCGAAAAAGGGCATCGGCCGCGTGCTGGAGAAATTCAACCACTGGTTCGACCACCAGGCGGACCGCTATGGCCGCGTGATCGCCTGGGCCTTGCATCACCGCCGCTGGATGGCCGTCATCGCCTTCGGCAGCCTGGTGGGCGCCATCGCCCTGCACGCCACGCATGGCGGCACGAGTTTCCTGCCGGCATCCGATTCGGGCAATCTGATGATCAATGTGCGCACGCCATCGTCGAGCAGCATCGAGTATTCGCGTCTGAAACTGGAAGCGGCGGCCGTGCTGGCGCGCACCTTGCCTGAAACCAAAGATACCAACAGCTCCATCAATGCGGGCGGCGGAAGAGTGTATGTCGACATCGGCAAGCGCAACACCCGCAAGCGTTCGGCCAAGGAAATCGCGGTCGAGCTGCGCGAGAAGATGTCGCGTCTGGTGGGCGCCGAATACGTGGTGCAGGATGACTTGAGCAATGGTTCGCAAAAACCCATCCAGGTGGAATTCACGGGTCCGGATTCGCGTAAACTCATGGAAATTACCAACGCCTACATGGATAAGCTGCGCGCCATTCCCGGTGCCGTCGACGTGGGCCTGTCCGAGCAAGACCCGAAGAACGAGCTGCAGATTGAGCTCAACCGTGGCCTGGCCAACTCGATGGGCATTTCCGTCAATGATGCGGCGCAATCGTTGCGCGTGGCGTTTGCCGGCGTGGAAGTGGGCGACTGGGTCGATCCGACGGGCGAAACGCGCGACGTGGCCGTGCGCCTGCATCCCGATGACCGCGTGGCATCGGAAAACATCGAGCGCCTGCCGATCAGCGTGACGGGCACGTCGCAAATGGTGCCGCTCGACCAGATCGCCACCATCACCATGGGCAAGGGCCCGTCCGGCATCGAGCACAAGAATGGCAAGCGCACGATCACCGTGTCGGCCAATGCGCAAGGCCGCTCGAACGGTGAAGTGACGAGCGACGCCATGAAACTGGCCAACTCCATCGACTTCCCGCCCGGCTACGGCCTGGCGCTCGGTGGCGCCGGCCAGGACCAGCAAGAGCTGTTCACGGAAATGCTGATCGCGCTGGTGATGGGTATCGGCCTGATGTATTTGATCCTGGTGATGCAGTTTGGTTCCTTCACGGCGCCAGTGGCCGTGATGATGTCCTTGCCGCTGAGTCTGATCGGCGTGGTGGTGGCGCTGGTGATCACCAATAACACCCTCAACCTGATGAGCTTTATCGGCATCATCATGCTGATGGGTCTGGTCGCCAAGAACGCCATCCTGCTGCTGGACGCGGCGCGCAAGCGCGAGGAAGAGGGGCATGGCCGCGAGGACGCTCTGATGTATGCGGGCCGCATGCGCCTGCGTCCCATCCTGATGACGACGTTTGCGCTGATCGCCGGCATGTTTCCCGTGGCGCTGGGCCTGGGCGAGGGCGGCGAGTTCTACCGTCCATTGGCGATCGCCATCATCGGCGGCACCATCACCTCGACGATTCTGACCCTGCTGGTCGTGCCGACCTTCTATGACAGCATCGAAATCGCCCGCGATGGCGCCGTGGCCAAGTTCCACCGCCGCGCCGCGCACATGCCCGTGATCGTGGCCATGATATTGACCTTGCTCGAATGCGTGCTGACCTTGCTGATGGTGCGCTTCGTCTACCGCATGCTGAAAAAGGCCGTGCTGTTCCTGATGGGACGCCGTACGCCGAAAACGGCGTCGGTCAGCCTGCAAAAATAGTACCGGGCCAAGGCGCAGCTTGCGCTGCGCCGTGGTATTTCAAGAGCCTTCCTCGGAAGGCTCTTTTTTTGCCTGTCAGTTGACGCTGCGGACCGGTGTGCGCTAGCTGTTGCGCGGTGGCGGCGTGGTGCCTGTGCCTGTTCCCGGTGGCGTGCCGTTGTTCGGCGGCGTGGTCGATGGTGGAGTGGTCGTGCCATCGGGGTTGGTGGTGGTGCCCGGTGTCATGCCTGGCGTGACCGGCGTGGTGGTGTCCGGGTTGGTCGTGCCTGTGGTGCCGGACGTGCCGCTGGTGGCGGGCGGCGCTGCCGGCGCAGTGGCAGCGGGCGTGGTGCTGGTGCTGGTGTCGCTGTGTTTGTTGCAACCGCCCAGCAGCGCACAGACGATGGCGCTACCGAGGACGAGCTTGCTGGTGGTCAGGAGTGGAGCCGTCATGATTGTTCCTCTTCAGTGGAAGATTCAGTGGAAGACTGTCGTGGAAACGCATGCCTCGCCAGATTGCGTATCTGAAACATGGCTGGCATCGCTTGCAAGGTTTAGAGCGGGTGGGCCGGCACAGGTTCACCGGACTTGCACAGGTGTGGTGCTGGCGGGGGCCGGCAGAGCGCTGGGTTTGATGTAGCGCAAACCCGCAATGGATATGGCCAGTTGGGCCAGGGCAGGATGCCCTGGCCGCGCAAGGGCATTTATTTGGCGGCAGGGGCCTTGCTCACTTCCACTTCCCAATCCACGCCCGAGGCGACGTGGTGTTGGGCGGCAAAGTCACCCTGGCTGATGGCGATAGCGACGTCGAGCAGGCTGTTCAGGTAGACCAGCGGCTTGCCCTTGGCGACGCCGCCAAACGTGTGTTCGAAGGGTGCCGTGACCTTGGCCACTTGCTTGCCCTTGTGCAAGATGCGCACTTGCAGCGGATCGTGCAGTTTCACCTGTAATTCGTCGAGCAGCGATTTCGGAATATTCGTCCACACATTGCCATATTTCACGTCCAGCACGGGCACGATGCCGCGGATGGTATTGCCGTCGCGTACAGGTTTTTGATACGCGATTTTCACCACGGATTCGCTCGGCAATGGCGGACCCACCTGTTCATAGCTGATGGCGCCCGAGGCCAGGCGCGCACCGACATACGCGTACACGTCGCGGCCATGGAAGGTGTACGACTCGGCGGAGCCAGCCAGGCGGTTGACCTTTTCATCGATTTCGCGCAATTCGGCCACGCCGTCGCGCTCGGCGATCAGGGTGAACAGGCCATTGTCCGGCCCCACGAAGTAGCGGCCACCCTTGGTTTTCAGCACCACCGACTTGCGCTTGGTCCCCACGCCAGGATCGATGACGGAAACAAACACCGTGCCTTGCGGCCAGTAATTGGCCGTCTGGTACAGGCGGTAGGCGCCCAGCCAGATGTCGTAGTCGGGAATCTGGTGCGTGAGGTCCGAGATGGTCAGCTGGGGATCGACGCCATAGGCGACGCCATGCATGGCGGACACGGCGCCGTCGGCCGTACCAAAGTCCGTCATCAGCACCAGCGGTGCGGCAGCCTGGGCGGGCGACAGCAGGAGGGCGCTCAGGCAGGCGCCGGCGACGAGGTGGGAAATTTTCTTGATGATCATGGGTTCTTTCCGTAACGTTAAAACGTGTAGCTGAGCTTGGCGTAGAAATACGCGCCGTTCACGCCGATGGGGTTGATGAAATTGTAGGGCAGGGCGCCGCCATACGTGGCGTTATTCGTTTCACGCACGCGCTGCGGATAGCGGTCGAGGATATTGTTGCCGCCCACGCTCACCGTCAGTTGCTTGCTCAGTTTTAACTGGCCTTCCAGGTCCAGCGACCAGACGGCGCCGAAGCGCTGCGCGGGAATACCGTCGATCAGCGGCGCATCGCTGTCGTAGGAAAAATCTTTCAACTCGCCGAAACGCGTGGCGCGCGCCTGCACGCCCCAGCCAGCCGTCTGCCAGTCGGCGCCGAGTATCAATTTGCTGTTCGGGGACGCATGTTTGATGCGGAACAAACTCGTCTCCGTCAGCAGGGTCAAACTCGGATCGATATTGGCCAGCGTAGCGGAACTCTGGCGCACCTTGTCGAGACTGGTCTTGTTCAGGTTCAGCGCCGCGTTCAGGTTCAGCTTGCCTGACGTGAAGGCCAGGTCGTGATTCAGCACCACGTCCAGCCCCTTGGTTCGTGTGTCGAGCAGGTTGGCCAGGTAGGCCACGGACTGGATGTCGCTGCGGCCATTCGCGGCCAGGTAGGCGGTGACGGCGTCGCTCTGCAAATCGCTCGAGCGTGTGATGCGGTCGCGGATGCGGATCACATAGGCGTCCACCGTCACGCTGGTGGCGGCCGCCGGTTTCCAGGCCAGGCCGAGGGAGACGTTGGTCGACTTTTCCGGTTTCAGCTGTTGCGCGCCGAAGCTGCGCGCCAGCGTGTCGCTGGCCGGTAGCAGGGCCGATGTTTGCAGGGCCGTGCCATCGGCATTGAAGTTCAGTGTGGCGAAGCGGAATCCCGTCTGCACGAGGGCCGGTGCGCGGAAGCTGTTCGACAGCGAGCCGCGCACGAGAAAGGTGTCGGTTACTTTATAGCGTGTGGACAGCTTGCCCGTGCTGGCGCTGCCGAAGTCGCTGTAGTGGGAATAGCGGGCGGCGGCGCCCACCAGCAGGCGCGGCGTGAGGTCGCTTTCCACGTCCGCATACACGGAGCGGATCTGCCGGCTGCCGTCGTAGGCGTCCGACGGGCGCAAGCCCGGTCCCGCCTGCGCGCCCGGTGGCGCGTCGGTAAAATTGCCGGCCGCATACGAAGCGGGGTCGCCGGCCGAGCTGGTGTAGGTTTCGCGCATCCATTCGGCGCCCACTGCCAGGCTCAAAGGGGCGGGCAAACCGATGTCGATGCTGCGCGTGGCATCGAGGTTCAAGGCGTTCTGGCGGAAGTCGAAGCCGGCCAGCTTGAAACGCGTGGGGCTGGCCGCGCCCAGCGAAGCGTTGACGGAGTGGCTCACGCCGTAGTCAAAGCGGTCGCTGCCGTGGCGCGCGCTGGCGTCCCAGTTCCACTCGCCCGTGCTGCCGCGCACGCCGGCCACGATGCTGAGGTCGCGCTTGTCGCCATTGGTGACGGGGCGGTAGCCGTTCGGATACAGGGCCGGCACATTCGACGGGTCGCCCGGATAGCGGAAGTAGGCGCTGCCGTCCGATTTGCGCTCGTTGAGGGTGGCAAACGAGTACAGGTCCAGGCCATTCGCGAGGGTGAGCTGGGTGTTGTAGAACAGGTAGTTGTTGCGCTGGCGCGAGTCGCCCGACTTGAACACCACCTTGCCGTCGAGCGCCTGGTCAGCCGGCGTGAAGTTGTAGGAAGTCCAGCCCGCGTCGCTGGGGCCGGCCCGTTCCGTGGGCGAGCGGCGCCGCGTTTCCGCGCCGAAGCGGAAGAATCCGGCCTCGCCCAGCGGCACGCCATAGTCGGCGTTGACGATGACGGTCTGGCCATCCGTCAGGGTTCGATCGGTCGGGTCGAAATGCGTGTGGTTGGTGCCATAGCTGACGGAGGCGGCGCCGCCCGTGCGCGCCTTTTTCAGCACGATGTTGATCACGCCCGCCACGGCATCGCTGCCGTACTGGGCGCCGGCGCCGTCGCGCAGGATTTCGATGTGGTCGATGGCGTTCGGCGGAATGGCGTTGATGTCGACCGGTACGGTGCCGGCAAAGCTGCTTTCCGTGTCCAGCACGGCGCTCGTGTGGCGGCGCTTGCCGTTGATCAGCACCAGCACCTGGTCGGGCGCGAGGCCCCGCAGCTGGATGCCGCGCACGGAATCCGACGCGCCGCTCGACTCGATGCGGGGGAAGTTGATCGACGGCGACAGGTTTTGCAGGGCCGCGCCCACGTCGCCAGTCGACAGCGCATTGCTCACTTCGCGCGCGCCGAAACGGTCGATGGGCACGCTGCTGTCGAAGACGGTACGGTTGCGCGCGCGCGAGCCGACGACGGTGACTTGGTCGATGCTGGCGCTGGCCGTTTCATTGGCGCTGCCGGTGGTAGCTTGCGCATCTTGTGCCCAGGCGGACGGTGCGCCCAGCATGGCGCAGGCCAGCACGATGGCGCGCAGCGGCGTGGCGGGAGTGGCAGATACAGGATAGAAGTGGCGCGGATGCACGGCGTGGTCCTTTGGGCTCGATTAGTGTCGGTGTGGAAACAGTTGCCATGAGCTTAAGGGAGGCGCCCGCCGGCGCTAACGATTCTTTCTGGATATGCTTATGCTGTTGTTTTTATGCCGCCAGGAACGCAGCAGGGAAGGCGTGATGTAGCCAAGGCGTGCTGTCGATAGCGTCCACGCAGGCCTCCGAAGGATCAGGATTTGGGCGCGGCCGGCATGTCGGGCTGGGCCGTGACGGGGGTGCCGGCCGCTTCCAGCGGCGCGACGAAGTTGCACAGGTCCAGCTGCAGCTTGCCGTGCCTGCCCAGGGCGGGGTTGAAGGCATACGAGGTGATGCCGCAGTTGGGCACGTCGGCCGCCTTGTCGATGGCCAGGATGGCGTGCTCGTCGCAGCGTTCCAGCAGGTAGCGCAAGCAGTTGACGATGACCTGGTGGCCGACGATCAGCACTCTTTCTCCCCGGTATTCGCGGGTGATGGTGTCGAGCACGCTGCGCAGGCGCAGGATGACGTCGCACCAGCTTTCGCCGCCCGGTGGGCGGAAGTAAAATTTGCCGACGTGCTGGCGCTGTTCGTACAGTTCCGGGTACTTGCTGGCGATGCCGTGCACGGTCAGGCGGTCGAGAATGCCGAATTCCTTTTCGCGCAGGCGCTCGTCGGCCACCACGGAGTTCAGGCTGTCCGCATCGAGGCGCGCCAGCACGGCTTGCGCCGTCTGCTGCGCCCGCACGTAGGGCGAATACAGCACGACGGTCGGTTGTTGTTCAGAGGGGACGGTGGCGAACCAGTCACCCAGGGCGTGCGCCTGGTGCGCGCCAAGCTCGGAGAGGGGGACGTCGACATCGCGCTCGGCGATGGCGATCAATAACTGTTTTTCCGCTTCGGCGGCATCGCGCGCCACGTTGCCGGCACTTTGGCCGTGACGCACGATCCACAATTGCTGCGGCCATTTCTGCTCCATCGCCTTGCGCCTTCCTCTGTATTTATTGTGAATAAATATAGACGAAAGCGGCAAGGCGCGGCGCGCCGGTGGATGGCTTCTTAGGCGGCGTGTTCCGCTTCGTCCAGGTCAGGCGCGTCGTCGCTGTTGTAGACGGCCAGGTCGGTTTGCCCCATGACCCGGCTGGTGACGGTGCCGGCCGTGATCGAGCCGCTCACGTTCAATGCCGTGCGGCCCATGTCGATCAGCGGTTCGACGGAGATCAGCAAGCCGGCCAGTGCGACGGGCAAGTCCATGGCCGACAGCACGATCAGGGCGGCAAACGTGGCGCCGCCGCCCACGCCGGCCACGCCGACGGAACCGATGGTGATGATGGCAAGCAAGGGCAGCAGGAAGCTGACGGTGAACGGGTCGACGCCAACGGTAGGGGCGATCATGACGGCCAGCATCGCTGGGTAGATGCCGGCGCAGCCGTTCTGGCCGATGGTCGAGCCGAACGAGGCGGCGAAGTTGGCGATGCCTTCCGGCGTGCCCAGGCGCTGGGTTTGCGTCTGCACGCTCATCGGGATCGAACCGGCGCTCGTGCGCGACGTGAACGCGAAGGCCAGCACGGGGAAGACTTTTTTCACGAAGCGCAGCGGGTTCAGGCCCACGCCGGCGATGATGGCCAGGTGCACCAGGAACATCAATATCAGCGCGCTGTACGAGGCGACGACGAAGTTGATCAACTTTAAAATGTCCGTGTAGCTCGACGAGGCCACCACTTCAAACATCAGCGCAAACACGCCGTACGGCGTCAGGCGCAGCACCAGGGTGACCATGCGCATGACGATGGCGTGCGCCACTTTCATGAAGCTTTCGAAGGAAGCGAAGATTTCCGGTTTTTTCGCCGCGATGCCCGTGGCCGAGATGCCGATGAAGATGGAGAACACGACGACGGCGATGGTCGACGTCTTGCGCGCGCCCGTCATGTCGAGGAAGGGGTTGGTCGGTACGAAGCTGACCAGCAATTTTGGCAGCGACAGGGCTTTTGCCGTTTCCAGCGAGCCTTGCAACTGCACGCCGCGCGCCACTTCGGCCGCGCTCGAGGTCAGGCCCACGGCCGTCAGACCGAACAGCTTGGCCATCAAAATGCCCAGCGCGGCGGCGATCGTGGTGGTAATCAGGAGGGTGCCGATGGTCAGCGCGCTGATCTTGCCCAGGGAACTCGCATCCTTGAGCTTTAAAATGGCGGAAATGATGGAGACCATGATCAGCGGCATGATGATCATTTGCAGCAGTTTGACGTAGCCGCTGCCGACGATGTCGATGTATTCATTGGTGCCCGCGATGATGGGCGAACCGGCGCCATACAGCGCTTGCACGGCCGCACCGAGCAGCACGCCCAGGCCCAGGCCCGTGAAGACGCGCACGGTAAACGTCGCGTGTTTGCGTTGCTGGTGGAACATGAAGGCGAAGACGAGCAACGCAACGAGCAGGTTCAGAATGATGTTAATTGCCATGAAGGGGGCCTTATCTTGGTTTTATTCGAGACTGCACGCAGCACATAAAACTGTACTACCACTGACAGCTGCCCCAGCCCGGGGCGGAAGGGCAAGCACTGTACAGTACTATGGTGGCGTTTTGTGCCATACCGCTGCGAATATTACGCTATATAAATATGCTTCACAGGCATAAGCGCAGGAATAGGTCTGCCGGATGATTGTGAAAAGGAAGATTTCATGCCAGCATTGCACGTTTGTTCGTTTGCTAATCTGGCGTACTATTTTTAAGGAAAAAGATGAATGCTTTAACGGAAGCCCAAGTACTCGATGCGGAAGAGCGCTTGCGCCTGGCCATGATGGCCTCCGACGTGGCTGTACTGAATGTGTTGCTGGCCGATGACTTGTTGTTTACCAATCACCTGGGGCACTTGCTGAGCAAGCATGCGGACCTGGCGGCGCACGAGCAGCGCCTGCTGACCATCACGGACTTGCGCGCCTCCGAGCGCCATGTGCGCGTCAACGGCCACGTGGCCGTGGTCTCCGTGCGCATGCAGTTGACGGGCAGTTATCACGACGTGGAAACGCATGGCGACTTCCGTTTTACGCGCGTCTGGACGCAGGATGCGGCCGGCGCGCTGCAAGTGACCGCCGCCCATTCGGGCGTCGTGGCTTGAGGAGCAAGGTTTAGTGGATCATCGTTCCAAAGGGCAGCTGTTTGAAGCTGTCATCGCCGCCGGCCCAGCTACCCTGGCCGTCACGGCCGGCTATCCGGTGCTGCTGTATAACCTGGTGCGCACCTGGGCCGACGCCCCCGGAGACCATGCCCTGGCCGCTCTGTTGCTGACGGGCGGCCTGTGGGTCTTGCTGGAATTCTGGCGCATTGCGCTGGCGACGGTGGCGCGCAAGGCCTATGCGTTCAACTGGCGCTTCTGGCTGGCCATCGCCGCTTTTCTTGCCTGCTTCGTGCGTTTCGTGCCGGACATGCCGGCCGGATTAATGCTGCTGTTGCTGGTGTTGCCGGCGCTGGCGTGGATACATTTCATTTTGCTGCAGATTAAGCGGCCGCGCGACCTGTAGGTTTTACTCGTCCTCTTCGGCTTCAACTTTTAGCCAGGCTATCCGCCCATTGCCCGCCTCATGCAGATGGGCCAGCAGGGCGGTGGCCGCCGTTTCCGCCAGGCTGAAGTCGAACAGCACATGCTCGCCGTGTTCCACGTTCAGCAAGGTGGCGCCGGCGCCATCGAGTTCGCGCCGCAGCATGCCTTCCATCGCATACGGCACCGTGCAGCGCAGGGTTCGCTGGCGCACGATGGCCGTCTTTTCCGCTTGCAACAACGCTTGCGCCACGCTGTCCGTGTAGGCACGCACGAGGCCGCCCGCGCCCAGCTTGATCCCGCCAAAGTAACGCACCACGGTGGCCAGCACGCCTTCCAGGTCCTGGTGGCGCAGCACGTCGAGCATGGGCCGCCCGGCTGTGCCGCTCGGTTCGCCATCATCGACGGCCGCCGACTGCCCACCCGCCAGCAAGGCCCAGCACACATGGCAGGCGCCCGGATGTTGCGCCTTCAAGTCATGGACTACCTGCTGCGCGCTGGCGCGGTCCGTCATCGGCTGCACGCAACCGATGAAACGGCTTTTCTTGATGATCAGTTCGCTGTGGACGGGAGTGGCAATGGTAAACGGCATGGCGGGTGCGAAGGCGGGCAAAGCAGCATGATAGAGGAAATGCGCGCCGTGGACGAGTCAGCCTGCTCACGCGGCGGCGACGGCCACCAGTTCGCGCAGCGCAGAATCGCGCACTTGCAGGATATCGAACAGGCCCAGCGCGTGCAGGGCGGGCAAGGCGTCGACAATGTCGCGCTCGGCGACGGCCTTTTCGTCGATGCTGCTGGCGTCGTCCAGCCATAGCCTGGCATTGGCGAGGAAGGCGCCCACCGTGCCCTTGCGCACGGTGACGCCATTGAACTGGCCCTGGTTTTGTTGATCGGCTAATACGTCTTCTGCACGCATGGTGAACTCCTGAAGGTTGGAAAGACTTCACTGTATGATGGCCGGATTGTCTTGCCTGCGGTGTTTATGTCATTCGATACGTCAAATCCGCCAATTTTTGCAGCATCGTCGTCGTCGCCGCTGCGCGCCCTGCGCATTGCCCAGCCGCAGGAACGGGTGACGGCGGCGCACCACCATGCCAGCGGCCAGCTGTTCGGCGCCATGCGTGGCTTGCTCTCCGTTGCCGCCGACAGCGGGCAGTGGGTGGTGCCGGCCAGCCACTGCGTGTGGATGCCGCCCCATCACGTCCATGCGCTGCGCTCGCACGGCCCGTTTGCGGGCTGGAGCGTGTATGTGGACGAGGCCAGTTGCGGCGGCTTGCCCGCCGCGCCTTGCGTGATGCGCGTCTCGGGCTTGCTGCGCGAGGCGGTGGCCCGCGCCAGCGCTTGGGACGAGGGCGCGCCGGACGCGCGGCAGATCAGGGTAGCGGGCGTGATCCTCGACGAGATCGCCGCCGCGCCGCACGAATCCTTCGGCTTGCCCTTGCCCACGGACCCGCGCCTGCTGCGCATGGCGCGCGCCGTGCTCGATGACCTGGCCGACGAGCGGGGCGTGGAAGCGCTGGCCACCTGGGCTGGCGTATCCCCGCGCACCCTGGCGCGCCGTTTCACGATCGAGACCGGCTTTACCCCCTCCGCCTGGCGCCAGCGCGCCCGCATCCTGCGCGCCCTGGAATTATTGGCCGCCGGCCAGCCGGTCACGACGATTGCACTGGACCTAGGCTACGACAACCTCAGCGCCTTCATCGCCATGTTCAAGCGGGTGATGGGCGTGACGCCGGGCAAGTATGGGGAAGGGGATGGCAGTTAATTGAGCAATATCGGTATTTGATAAAGCACAACTTGCTGCAGATAGAGACGGCCAAGGCTGAAATCGTGTACGAGTGCAGGGCTTGACCCCGGCACTCCGAGACGTTCAAGTGGTCTGAATCATTGTTGGGCCATCGGCCCGTATTTACGGCTCGTGAACTCGCCGACCCAGGTGGCGAACCGTTCGATGTCCTCCTTGAGCTTGTCGTAGTCAGGAGTTTCGGCTGGTAGTTCGTTTGATTGAGAATGTTCGAAGACTGAATAACGTGTCATCATGTCCTCGATTAAAACGCAGTCGTCGGTGGTGATCTTCGCAAGTGCGCCAATTTTGTTCTTGGTCTCTATCGACCTCCTGAAGCGGGCAACCACACCATTCATTAGAAGCTTTTCGACTGAATTCTCAACGAGCGTTCGAAACGTGCTGCAAATGTACTTTGCTTGAGCCTCATAACCAGCAACATCCTTTGCCTCAAGTGCTTTTCGGAGCTTTGCCATTTCTTGGTCGCGCAACCCATTCGCGGACTTTTGGATGTTCGAATTCTTGACAGTGGATTTTTCGACGATACCGGAGCTTGAACCGAGCTTGTGCAGAGTATGGGCCAAAAGCTTCACGGGTGACGGTTCCTTTGCAGCTTCGGCCTGCTTTTCGACCTTCTCTACAGCATCTTCGAGTAGCGTGATCATGGAAAGCCGGTGCGTGAAGATGATCACTTGACGCGTTTTCGAGAGCTCGACGAGCCGATGAACTACGGCTTCTTCATACGTCTGGTCGAGAGATGAGATCGGGTCGTCGAAGATAAATGGCGTGGGTTCTCCGGAGCCCGCGATATCAGCGAGGAAGGCTGCCAACGCTACGATTCGGCTTTCGCCCTCGCTGAGGACGCGTTTCGCGTCTGCTGTTGATATGCCGCTTTTGATCGCAAGGCCGATACTTACCTTGCCTTTTCCCTGCTTCTTGCTCGATGTCGAGATCGGTATCTTCTTCCCGCCCAATTGCTCTAATTCTGCCAAGAAGCGATCCTGATATTCCTTTGCCATTTCGAGATCGCTGAGTTCGTTCACCTTAGTCGTCAGAGTGTTCGTTTTCGTCAACGCTAGAGCGGCATCGATTTCCTTCAGCTTCTTGCGGCGCAATACTTCATCTGTAATGGATTGCTTGTTTTCCGACAGCCATTTCATGCATTGGAGTTCTGTAAGTCTGGCTTCGAGCTCCTTGCGCTTCTCGTCGTTCTTGAGCTCATTGAGAGTCTTTTGCTCGGCCTCCAATCCGTTTCGAAGCGTGGTAGCCTTCTGTTCGAAGGGTGTCCAGTCGAATTGTGGAATGTTCGCGGGGTCTTCCAACGACTGGATAGCGTCGAGTCGTAATTTCAACGCCTTGCGGCTGGATTCAGTAAAGGGCGCGTCCAATTGGAGTATCCCGCACTGAAGCTGCCAGGCGTTCTCTTCTGGCATAGTTGGCCCATTGGATGCCAAGTCTTTGAGATCTTTTTCAGCTTTCTTTGCCGCCGCCTCAAGCGCGCCCTTAACGAATTCTTCGAACGAAACCAAGCGCGTTTTGGCGTCACTGTCGAGTTGCTGTTGGCACAGGACACATTGGCTTCCGTCTCCTGTAAATGGGAAGGCAAGTCCGTGATAAGCGCTGTGCTCCGAATATTTTCTTGCTTCTTCCCAAAGGGATTGCCACGTCTCCTTTCCTACGCCGTCGAGCGATGCCTTGGCGAAAACCTTGCCAGCTTCCTCGGTGGCGGACTTTCGCTTGGTAACTGCATTGGCACGCGCTTTAATAATGGGTGCAGCGATGTCGTCGTGGAATGTAGGCTTGAGACCGGAAATGTATTTTTCCGCCGTAGCTATGGTGCCGAGGTTCTTGGCAATGGTGACCAGTCGTTCAGGAATGTTCTTTTGATTGATTGACTGTTCGACGTTCAGACGCTCAGCTTCGAGTTCAGGGCTAAATGTGCAACGTACTGCAATATCGGAATCTTTTGTCGATGCGGAAAGTGCTGTTGCCCATTTCGTCCCGGCAGCTAAAAGGAGATTGCCGGGTACGATTGGCATTTTCGATGGCAGCGCGTTCTTGCGGGCATCTAGGTTCGAGGCTATATCTTCGCAAATCTTGATTAGGGAAGTCACGAATCTGACCCGTCTCGGTTCGTATGACGCTTCGTTCTTTTGGCCGAAGTAGAGGGCGGCGGTGTGGGCATCGAAAATATGTACTTCTTTCAGAATGCCGTTTGTCACATTCGTTAGAGTCCAGTCAACGCTTTTCGCCGTGCCTCCGTAGGTCAGGTTGACGCATGCACTCGGCGCTAACGGTTTCTCATGGTACACATTGGGCAGAATATCTTCTTTTGCGCGCGAGCCACATGCGTGCTTCAACAGCCTTGAATAGCCGGATTTCCCGGTGCCGTTCGGCCCATAGATTGCAACCAAGGACGAATCCCCGAACTCAAGCTCGGCGTCATTCGATATCGCGTTCACACCAATGACTTTAGTTAGTCCAACTAAATGCAAATGGGGGCGTTTCTGCGCCGCGCCGAGAGCGCCGTTTCCTAACGACTTAAACTTGTCCTTGCCCGCTCCGCCTGCTTCCTCCATACAAAGGCTCGAAAGGGCTTCAATATCGCCAGAGTCGGGAAGTGCACGCTTTGCAAGCATGTCCGAGGCTGCCGTTTGCAACCATTGGGGACGCGATGCAATCCACGTATCGAAAGGATCGGCGGCGACTACCTCTGCAATCGAATCAGGCATATTCATATTCTCCTTGGTTAGTGAAGTAACGACGCAGCAAACTTGCATTAATAGCAACGGAAAGCCAGTATATGTTTTTCTAGCTCAGATTCAATACTTCTTCAACATGGAAAAATACAGCATGAATTCTCAAGTGAGTATCAGGAAATGAAAAGGTAAATTTACCTGTTTCAGGGTATTGAGATGACTATTATGCAATGCTTGGGAAGATGGAAGAGAAAATATTCCCCAATTGGGGAATATTTTTCATGGGGGACGCAAAAAAAGGCTACGCGCCGAAGCGGGTAGCCCTTATCTGTACTGCTAAATTTTTGGTAGGCCGTGCGGGATTCGAACCTGCGACCAACGGATTAAAAGTCCGCTGCTCTACCAGCTGAGCTAACGACCCAAAAACTTTTTACAACTGAACTGCGGTAACACTGTGCGGTGCGTGCTTGCCGTGGAGGCATGCAAACGCACTGCAAATTCTTGGTAGGCCGTGCGGGATTCGAACCTGCGACCAACGGATTAAAAGTCCGCTGCTCTACCAGCTGAGCTAACGACCCAAGGGCGGCTATTATGACGGCCAAAGGCGGTTTTGGGAAGGGCGGGGATGGAAAAAACCTTGCATGGTGTCTGGGTAGGGCATAATATGGGTAGATAGCCTACCTACTTATATATTCCTATGTCCACTACCGAAGACCTGCCCATCCCCGCACGCGCGCTGGCGCTGTCCGATGAATTGCGTACTGCCTTCAAGCGCCTGCTGCGTTCCATGCAGCGCGAAGGGGGCGAGCTGGAAGGCAGTGTGTCGATGATGCAATACATGCTGCTGGCGCTGATTCACGAGCAACCGGGCATCGGCGTGGCCGCGCTGGCGCGGCTGCAGAATGTGCGCGGGCCGACCGTCAGCGCGCAAGTCAAGTCGCTCGAAGAAGCGGGGCTGGTCGAGCGCAGCGCGCCCGATCCGCAAGACCGGCGCCGCTCTGGCCTGCAGGTGTCCGCGCAAGGGCTGACCGTGCTCGAGACCTTGCGCGCGCGCCGCCGCGATGCGCTGGCGCGGCGCATCGCCCGTCTGACGCCGCCGCAGATCGATGCGCTGGCCGCTGCCATGCAGCCGCTGCTTGAGATTGGCCAGGCATGAGCGGCCACGATCAAGCTTCCGATGCCGTAAAACCCGTCACCGAACGCGAAGTGCGCGCCATCTATCTGGGCCTGATGGCTGTGCTGGGCTTGGGTGCGCTGGACCAGAGCATCGTTGCCACGGCCTTGCCGCGCATCGTCGATGACCTGGGCGGCATGGCGCATCTGTCGTGGGTGGTGACGGCATATGTGCTGGCCTCGACGGCCACCATGCCCCTGTACGGCAAGCTGGCCGACCAGTATGGCCGCCGTCCCATGATCTTCACAGCCCTGCTGACCTTTTTGCTCGGTTCCGTGCTGTGCGGGCTGGCGCAGAACATGACGGAACTGATCATCTTCCGCGCCATCCAGGGCCTCGGTGCGGGCGGTTTCATGCCGCTGGCGCAAATCATCATCGGCGACATCGTGCCGCCGGCCGAACGGGGCAAGCGGCAAGGCATGGTGCCCATCGTGTATGCCGTCACCAGCGTGCTGGGCCCCGTGCTGGGCGGCGTCATCACGGATGCCTTGTCGTGGCACTGGATTTTCTATGTCAACCTGCCCATCGGCGCGGCCGCCTTTGTCATCATTGCGCGCGCCATGCGCAAACCCGCGCGCACGCATGCGCACCAGATCGACTACCTGGGGTCGGCATTGCTGACGGGCGCCATCACGGCGGCCTTGCTGGTGCTGGCGCTGGGCGGCACCGAGTGGCCGTGGGATGCCTTGGCCATCAAGGTGTGCGGCGGCATTGCCGTGCTGCTGGGTATCTGGCTGGCCTTCCACGTGAGCAGGGTAGATGAACCGGTGCTGCCGCCCGACCTGTTCGAGAACCGTACCTTCAATATTGCCAGCCTGGTGATGGCCATGACCTTCATGGGCCTGATGGGCGCCAGCGTCTTCTTTCCCCTGTTCTTCCAGCTGGTGATGGGCACCAGCCCGGCGGAGTCTGGCGTGATGACGGTGGCCATGATGGTGGGGCTGGTGGCGTCGTCGATGTTCAACGGCCGCGTGCTGTCGCGCTCGGGCAAGTACAAGATGGTGCAGGTGGCGGGATTGGGCGTGGCGGTGCTGGCGTTTGCCGTGCTGGCGTGGGCCATGGCAACGTCGCGCGGGTACTGGATCATCGAGCCGGCCATCTTCTTCCTCGGCACGGGGCTGGGACTGGTGATGCCGAACATGACGATTGCCGTGCAAAATGCCTTGCCGCTGGCGCGCCGCGGCGTGGGTACGGCCATGCTGGCCTTTTTCCGCTCATTGGGTGGCTTGCTGGGCGTGACGGCGTCCGGCGCCATCCTGGCGCATCAGCTGCACCAGCATGGCGTGGAAGCCGTCTCGGCGCTGGGCGCGCATGCGGCGGTTCAGACGGTAGAGGTCTACCGCCATGCGATCGCCAGCGTGTTTGGCGCCGGCGCCGTGCTGCTGCTAGTGGGGCTGGTCTTCTTGCTGTTTCTGCCGGAACTGCCCCTGGAGGGGCATCCGGCAACGCTCAACGATGATCAATAGCGCTCGAGCCAGTGCGCGTACGGCGCCGGCAGGGTCCACGAGGCGCGTTCCACGCCGAGTTCCTTGGCGGCAAAGTATGCCCAGTGCGGATTGGCCAGGTGCGCCTTGCCGACCATGACCACGTCCAGCTGTTCTTCCTTGACGACGCGCTCGGCAATCGCTGGCGTGCCGAAGCCCCAGGCGGACGAGACGGGCACGCCCGCCTCCGTGCGCACGCGCTCGGCAATCGGTCCCATGAAGGCCGGCCCCCACGGAATCGACACGTCGGGAATCGTGAAGCCCATGCTGACGCTGAGCATATCCATGCCGGCATCCTTGAATTGGCGCACCAGGCCGATCGATTCGAGCAGGGTTTGCTCGTCGCGGCCGTCAAATTCCAGCACGCCGAAGCGGATCGTCAGCGGCAGGTGCTCGGGCCATACGGCACGCACGGCTTTCAATGTTTCCAGCAAAAAGCGGCTGCGGTTTTCCACGCTGCCGCCATAGATATCGTCGCGCTGGTTCGCGTGGGACGAGAAAAAGCTTTGCGCCAGGTAACCGTGGGCGAAGTGCAGTTCCAGCCATTCGAAGCCCACTTCGCGCGCGCGCACGGCTGCGTCGACGAAGTTCTGTTGCACGCGGGCGATATCGTCGAGGTCCATGGCGCGCGGCACTTTCGGCAGGCCGCCGCCAAAGGCGATGGCGGACGGGGCGATGGTTTGCCAGCCGCGCGCGTCGCCTTCAGCGATATGGTCGTCGCCTTCCCATGGGCGATTGGCGCTGGCCTTGCGGCCCGCGTGGGCGATCTGGATGCCTGGCACGGAGCCGGCCGCCTTGATGGCTTTCACGACGGGTACGAAGGCTTGCGCCAGATCATCGTTCCAGATACCCGTGCAGCCGGGGGTGATGCGGCCTTCCGGCGCCACGGCCGTCGCTTCGACGATCACCAGCCCCGCGCCGCCGCGCGCCATGCCTGCGTAATGCGACAGATGCCAGTCGTTGGCCTGGCCATCGACGGCCATGTATTGGCACATGGGTGGCACGGCGATGCGGTTGCGCAGGGTGATGTCTTTGAGGGTGTAGGGTTGGAAGAGGGCGGACATGGTGGCCTTTGTGTGTGTTGGTGGTAGATAGGGAAATGCTGATTCGGTAGTTCGTAAATATTCGAATAATGGAATTAGTATAGCGCATGCTGTATGATTCTGCTCATGCGTCCACACAAACATCCTCCCGCCAGCGAATTCGTGCTCGAAAGAGTGCTGTATGCCTTGAGCGATTCCATCCGCCTCGACATCGTGCGCCACCTGGCCAGAGTGGACGCGGCCGCCTGCGGCGACCTCGACGGCGGGCGGCCGAAGTCGACCGTTTCCCACCATTTCAAGGTCTTGCGCGAAGCGGGCCTGGTCTACACGGAAAACGCGGGCACGACGCACATGAATACCTTGCGCCGCGCCGATATCGAGAGCCGTTTCCCCGGCTTGCTCGATGCCATTTTGGCGCAGCAGCCTTTGGCGCCCGCGGCGCCGGAGGCGGAAAAACCGGCGGCTTAGCCGCCTGCCGTGCCCCGCCATTTGCCAGGCTCGGCTATCATGTCGGCCTTTCGGTAAATCCTCGGCCGCGCGCCTGTTGCGCGATGGGCTGGCGACACTACCTGGCATGGCAAGGGATGGGAATGACGGCAGCAGCAGTGGTAGTACAGACGGACCTGGAAAATCGTCCGCAGTTTGGCTGGATCAATGGTTTAAAGGCGGGCGCGGCGCAATTGATCGTGTTGCACCACCTGGCGTTTTACGGCCCCATGTCCGACTACGTGCGCCCCCTGTGGCCCGAGTTGCTGGACTGGCTGGGCGGCAGCGCGCGCATCGCCGTGCAAGTGTTTCTCGTCATCGGCGGCTTTCTGGTCGCCAAATCCCTCTCGCCCGCCGGCCATCCCGGCATCTCCAGCCCCTTGCAAGCCATCTGGCGCCGCTATGCCAAGCTGGCGCCGCCTTTCCTGGCCGCCACCTTGCTCGCCGCCATCATCACGCCTGTGGCTGGCATCTGGATGCTGCACGACTCCATGTCGGCCGCCGTCACCCTGGGCCAGTTGAGCGCCCATGCCTTGCTGCTGCACGGCGTGCTGGGCTATGAATCGCTGTCGGCCGGCGCCTGGTACGTGGCCATCGATTTCCAGCTGTACCTGCTGACGGTATCGCTGCTGTGGCTGGGCGGCCGCCTGGCGGGCCAGCGGCGCGGGCACTGGCTGATGCCATTGGCCGTCACCGTGGGCATCACCTTTTCCTTGCTGTATTTCAATCTCGACGCGGACTGGGACAACTGGGCGCCGTATTTCTTCGGCAGCTATGGCCTGGGACTCATGGCCTGGTGGGCCAGCGACCCCAGGCGCAAGCCCGGTGTCATGACCGCGCTCATGGTCATGGCCGCCGTGCCCGTCCTGCTGGCCCTGGCCGTCGACTACCGCAGCCGCATCGCCTTGGCCCTGATCGTCGCCTGCGCCCTGTTCCTGTTCGGCCGCGCCCGCACGCCTTCGCAGGGCCGCGCCTGGCGCATCATCAACGTCCTGGGGCGCATCTCGTATGCCGTATTCCTCGTGCACTTTCCCGTCAGCCTGCTGGTCAATGCATTATTTATCACGTATGTGCCGCTCGAACCGGAGTGGCAGGCGCTGGGCATGCTGACGGCCTGGGGCGCCAGCCTGGCGGCCGGGGCGGCGTTTTACCGCTGGGTGGAGGTGCCGCTGGGGCGGGTGATGGGCGGTGTGGTGGCACATCTGGCGGGGCGGCCGGCGTTGGTGTCGCGTTAAGGATTGGTTTCCGATATGCCGGGAGAAGGGGCTTAAGGATATAGTTGCCGTGTATGCATGAAGGCAAGAATTTCTATCGCGCTTGCTTCAACGCGATACGCGACGACATAGTTTGGGTGGGCAAGCATTTCGCGCGTACCTGAAACTCTTCCGGGCCGGTATAGGTAAGGGTGGCAGGGAAGTCGGGAGATGGCGTGGTCGATGTCATTGTAAAGCTGCAACGCCGCCGGCCGGTTGCGCTGCGCGATATACGTGAGTATCGCGGTCAAATCTTCCTGCGCTTCAACCTTCCATTGAATCGGCAGCATGGCCGTCAGTCTGCGGCGTGACGATTTTTCTCAGTTGCAGCATGACTGTCTCGTGCGGTGCGGCAGGCCTGTCATCATTGAGCGACGCCAGCACCTTTGCGCGAAACCAGTGCTCATAGGTTTCGGCGGCTTCCGTTGTCGCAAATTCGGACGGGGTCGAGGATGGGGTGGCGTTCATGATGGTCTGATTATACGGCAGTCCGACAAAGTTGTATCGCAGGTGATAAGGCGTTTGATTTGTGTCAGGGGTGGGGGCATCCCGTGCAAGTGATGCTGCTGAAAACAAAAAAGCCAACCGCGAACGGTTGGCTTCTTCATAGTATTTGGTAGGCCGTGCGGGATTCGAACCTGCGACCAACGGATTAAAAGTCCGCTGCTCTACCAGCTGAGCTAACGACCCAAAAACTTTTTACTACAACTTCGGTAACACTGTGCTGTAAAAAAATGCTTGCTGGTACAACTCGCAAGCAGATCAGTACTGCGTATTCGTGGTAGGCCGTGCGGGATTCGAACCTGCGACCAACGGATTAAAAGTCCGCTGCTCTACCAGCTGAGCTAACGACCCGAAGAAGGAAGATTATAGGGGGTGCCCGGGATTCTGTCAAACCTAACGGGCAACTTTTTCCCCCGTTTTACTTTTTGCCGCCCCGTTCCTTGGCCGCTTGTGCCGCGCTGGAGTCCGGGTAGCGCGAGATCAGGGCGTTCAGGGTCTTGGTCGCGTTCGGCTTGTCTTTCAGCTCCGTGTAGCAGCTGGCGATGTTGAGCATGGCGTCGGGCGCTTTCGGGCTGTCCGGATAGTGTTTCAGCACTGCCTGCTGGGCCGTGATGGCGCTCTTGCAGTCGCGCTGGGCGTAATAGGCGTTGCCCAGCCAGTATTGCGCGTTGGCCGCGTAGGCCGATTCCGGATAGCGTTTCACGAAGGCGTCCAGGGCCGTGACGGCGCCCTTGTAGTCGCCGGACTTGAACAGGCCGAATGCGGACTCGTACGCGCTTTGCTCGGAGACGCCCACGGCCGCTTCCTGGCCATCGATGGTGACCTGGCGCGGCTCGAGCTTGCGCAGGCGCGCGTCGATGTCGGTGTAGAAATCCTTCTGGCGTTTTTGTACATTCGTCAGGTCGTTGCCCAGCACTTCGATCTGGCCGCGCAGGCGGGCGATCTCTTGCATGGTCTGGTCGTGCTGGTTGAGCAGGCTCAAGGTGCTGGTCTTGTCCGCCTTGGTGTCGATGCGGCTGTTCAGGTCGCGTGCCATGGCGTCCACCTTGGCGCGCAGCTCCAGGATGGCCTTGCGCGCTTCGTCGTCGTCGAACAGGGCGGCGTTGGCGTGCAGGGGCAGGTAGGCAAACGCGGCCATCAAGGCGGCGGCGACGCCGGCTTTCGAGAATGTCATCATGGGTCGGGCTTTCAAAGGTTACGCAAAACATGCAAACGGGGCGCCGGGCGGTGAATCACCGCGCTGCGCCCCATTATTATGCCTATGACTGGCCAGTTAGGTAAGCGTCAATGCTGCAGCGCTCACCCGTGAACATCAATAAACGATGTCAGCGCGGCGGTTTTCTGCCCATGCTGCTTCGTTGCTGCCTTGAGCTTTAGGCTTTTCTTTGCCCAGCGACACGGCTTCCATTTGGCCTTCTGGCACGCCCAGGGCGGCCATCGATTTGCGCACGGCTTCAGCACGTTTCTGGCCCAGGGCCAGGTTGTACTCAGCGCCACCGCGTTCATCGGTGTTACCTTGGATCAGGATCTTGCGGCTAGGCGTTTTCACCAGGTAGCCAGCGTGGTTTTGCACAACTGCGGTGTCTGCTTCGCGTACGACGTATTTGTCGAAGTCGAAGTAGATGCTGCGGTTAGCCAGCACGCCTTTTGGATCGTCCAGTGGATCGACCGATGCGGTCGTTACTGGCTGAACTTGACGGGTGTCAACTGGAGCGACGACTTTTTCAGGAGCGCGCTCAACCACTGGGGTTTCTGCGACTTTGACTGGGGTGCTGCAGGCGGACAGCAGGGCTGCGGTAGCGGCGATGAAAGCCAAACTTTTAAAGTTACTCATTTTTATTCTCCGGGTCATGGTTAAAGGTGAAACTGTACAGCATTTACTTCATAAAAGGACCCCAGGTGGGCTCCTTGATATTGCCAGCTTGCGTAGTCAAACGCTGTTTGACGCGGCCATCCACCGATACCACTGCCAGCGACTTGCGTCGTCCGGATTCGGTCGCGTACATGATATATTTCCCGTTGGGCGAAAAGCTCGGTGATTCGTCGTTGGCGGTGTCCGACAGGCGCAGTTCCTGGCCACTAGCCAGGTCGAGCGCGTAGAGCTGGAAATTGCCGTCGCGACGGGAAATATAAGCGAGAGTCTTCCCGTCGGACGAAATCCGCGGGCTGATGTTGTAGGAGCCGCCAAACGTCACGCGCTTGGCGTCACCACCGCCAACCGACATGCGGTAGATCTGTGGTCCGCCGCTGCGATCGCTGGTGAAGTAAATGCTTTGGCCATCGGCCGAGAATTGGGGTTCCGTATCGATGCCGCTGCTGCTGCTGACACGGCGCAAGCCGCTGCCGTCGGCATTGACGGTATAGACCTGGGTATGGCCATCGCGCGACAGGGCCACGGCCAGGCGCGAACCGTCCGGGCTCCAGCTGGGCGCCGAATTGCTGCCTTTTTCATTCGACACGATGGTGCGCTGGCGCGTCACCAGGTTTTGCACGTAAACGATGGGTTTTTTCTTTTCGAACGAGACATACGCCACCTTGGTACCATCCGGCGACCACGACGGCGAAATGATCGGCTCGTTCGAGCGCAGGGCGACCTGGATGCCTTCGCCATCGGCGTCGGCGATTTCCAGGCGGTATTCGCGGCCCGATTGCGTGACGTAAGCGATGCGCGTGGCAAACGCGCCTTTGACACCCGTCAGTTTCTCATAGATGTCATCGGCGATTTTGTGCGCCAGCAGGCGGTTGAACTGCGGCGCGGCCGCATTGTTCATGCTGGAAATCTGCGCGCCCTTGATGGTGTCGAACAGCTTGTAGCGCACGTCCAGGCGGCCATCGGCCATGCTTTGCACGCTGCCGGCCGCCAGCGCGTCGGCGCCGCGCGACTTCCATTGGTCGTAGCTGACGGGTGCCGTTTCCGACACGGGCGCATCGGCGTCGATCAGCTTGAACACGCCGCTGCGCGCCAGGTCGGCCTTGATGATGCCGGACAGCGATTGCGGCGCCGCCGATTCATTGACGAAGCTGGCGACAGCCACCGGGATCTGGTTGCTGCCGATCCCCGTAATCTCCACGCGCAGCTGCGCCTGGGCGCCGGAGGCTCCCAGCATCAGGCCGGCACAGAGCACGACATAGCTCATTTTTTTCATGATCATCATTTAGGCAAATCCTTCATCTCGAATATGAGTTCAATCTCGCGTTCCACGGTGCCGTCTTTTTTCTTCGGCAGTGGCGACGATTTATTAATGGCGTTTTCCACCGAGCTGTCATACGCCGGCAGACCGCTGCTTTTAATCTTTCGGACCGAAATAATTTCCCCAGTTGGCAGTTGCTCGATCTTGAACACGGCGCGCGGGTTGCCCGGCACGTCCGTGCTACCGCTGTACGCGATATTGCTCTTGATCTTGCTCGTCAGGGCAGCGACATAGCCGCTGTCCTTGCGTGGCGCGGTCGCTTTCGCGGCCGTGCCCGTTGTGCCATTGCCTGCCTGCGCCATCATCCGTTTCATGGCATCGGAACGCACTTTCTCGGCGGCGGCATTTTCTGCTGCCGCTTTTTTCGCCTTGGCGGCTTTTTCCACTGCCGCTTTTTTATCTGCCAGTTCTTTCTCGGCTTTTTCTTCCGCCGCTTTTTCTTTGGCTTCCTTGGCTTTCTCCAGCTTGTCGGCTTTTTCTTTTTCCAGCTTGTCAGCCTTGTCTTTTTCTTTCTGCTTCTGTTTTTCCAGTTCGCGCTTTTCTTCTTCGCGTTCCTTCAATTCCTGCTTGCGGCGTTCTTCCGCTGCCGCTTTGTCTTTTTCTTCTTTCAGCTTGGCCTTCTTGCGTTCCAGGGCGATCTCCGCCTCGCGCAGGTCAACCTTCGGCTCGGGCGCTGCCACCGGCGGCGGTGGCGGCGGGGCCGGCTGCTCCACTTGCGGTTGCGGCGGCGGCGCCGGTGTCGGCTCCGGTTCCGTCGCCACCTCGGGCGGCGGCGCGGCCGTCTGCACTTTCAGGTCCCACACTTCCGCTTCGACGGCGACAGGTTCCGTATTTTGCCAGTGTACGCCCACCCACAGGAAAAACAGCAGGCCAAGGTGCATCGCCAGCGCCAGGCCCAGCGAGGGCCAGCGGCTGCGTTCGCGCGGCACGCTGTAAGGCTTGCCGAGTACATGGTCGATTTGTTTGTTCTGCAAAGTCTAGTCTATCTAAAAACGGTCAAGTCTGGAAACAGGGTAATGCGCTTACTTGGTGGCCAGGCCGACTCTGGTAATGCCCATCTTTTTCGCTTCCGAAATGAGCTGGATCACATCGTCGTACTTGCTTTCCTTGTCGCCCGCGATCATCACGGGATAGTCGGGATTGCTCTCGTGCAAGCCGCGCAGCTTGCGCAGCAGGGCGTCGCGGTTCGGTTCCGTTTCCGGCGACAACTGTTCCTTGCCGATGACGCCGATCGACAGCGAACCATTCGGTTTCAGCACGATCTGAATATAGTCATCGGGTGGTTTCGCCGACCTTTCCGCGTTGGGCAGGTTCACCACGCTGGGATTGTTCGACGATGGCATCACCATGAAAATGATCAGCAGCACCAGCATCACGTCGATATACGGCACGACGTTGATTTCGGACTTGAACTTGCGGCCACGGCCACCGCGCATGCCGCCGCTATTGAATGAGGAACCCATGGACCTTGCTCCCTTTTAGCGCGACTGGCGCTGCAAGATGTTGGAGAATTCCTCGACGAAGCTCTCGAAGCGGATCGCCAGGCGGTCGATGTCATGCGAAAAGCGGTTGTAGGCGACGACGGCGGGAATGGCCGCGAACAGGCCGATGGCGGTGGCGATGAGCGCTTCGGCAATGCCGGGCGCGACGGCGGCCAGGGTGGCTTGCTGCACGTTGGCCAGGCCGCGGAAGGCGTTCATGATGCCCCAGACGGTACCGAGCAAGCCGATGTAGGGCGAGACGGAGCCGACGGAGGCGAGGAAGGCCAGGTGCGATTCGAGTACGTCCATTTCACGCTGGAAGGCGGCGCGCATGGCGCGGCGTGCGCCGTCGAGCACGGCGCCCACGTCCAGCGCTTCGCGCGAACCGTACGATGCCTTGCCCTTGATGAATTCGCCCATGCCGGCGTCAAAAATGCGCGCCAGCGCGCCGCTCTGGTCGCGGTTGCCACTGGCGCTTTGATGCAGCGCATGCAGGTTGCCGCCGGCCCAGAAGCTGCGTTCAAATTCGATGGTTTGCTTGCGCGCCTGGCGCACGGCAAACATCTTGCGGAAAATGTAAGTCCAGCTGGTCAGGGAAATCAGCAGCAGCAGGGCCATGATCAGTTGCACGATCAAATGGGCATTGGAGATGAGCGCGAGGAAAGAAAGATCTTGTGTAACGTTCATTGGCTGGCAGTCTGTTGGGTGAATTGTCCGGGGGGTGGCGGTAGGGCTCAGGCAGCGCGCATGCGGGCCGCCACTGCATCAGGCACGGCGCGCGGGCGCAATGCCGAGTCGACGCAGCCGATCTTGACGCGGGCCGTGTTCAGCAGGCGGTCGCCGCACCAGGCTTGTTGCAGGAAAACGATGGAGGCGCGCCCCATTTTTTCTATGCTTAAGGTTAATCTTACCGTGTCATCGAGCCTGGCTGGCGCATGATAGTCGGCGTTGACGCTTTTGACAACGAACATCGCGTCGTGTTGTTCCAGCAATTCCTGCTGGCCCACGTCGATGGCGCGCAGCCATTCGGTACGCGCGCGTTCGAAGAATTTCAGGTAATTTGCGTAATAGACGATGCCGCCGGCGTCGGTGTCTTCATAGTAGACACGTACGTTCCAGGTAAAGACTGAAGGCATGTTTATTGCGCCAGTAGTGAGATTGAGCAACATTTTACGCGATTTTTCTTCTTGTGACTGTGGGCGCTTGCTGGAAAGCCATGCAAAAGCTGCATATAAGTTGCACCGCAGCATTGTAAATCTGGGGGGCGCAATGGCAAGCTTCGTAACATACGCTTACATGCCGCAGCCAGGTTTACGTTCAGCTTAAGAGCCGCAGCCATGCTGCGGGGCGGCCTGTGGCCATGCCCGGGCTGCGATGGTGCGCCGCGATTATAGCTGCACGGTTGCATTCCTTGCTCAATTTGGGCACTTAACTTACAATTTGATTTCCATTACGTCTCACGTGACTGGCGAAAAGTCGGGCGATCTCCCTGGATGGCGATCGGCAAACCGGCGAAAGGTGGGCACCCACCGGGAAACGTGAGATTTTTCATCAGCCGTTCGCCTGGGTAGCCACTATGGAAAAGCACGAAGAGGCTGCCTGTCCAATGTTGTTATTCACTTAACGCCGGCTCCCCTCATTCGATCCAACCTGCCAGTACAAGCACCCTCATACTTGGAGTTTTTACATGTTTGCAAAAGATGACACCCTCGCCAACGTCGATCCTGAATTGTTCGCCGTCATTCAAAAAGAGAACACGCGCCAGCACGACCACATCGAACTGATCGCGTCGGAGAACTACACCTCGCCAGCCGTAATGGAAGCGCAAGGCTCGCAGCTGACGAATAAATATGCCGAAGGTTATCCAGGCAAACGTTACTACGGTGGCTGCGAATACGTCGATGTGGCCGAGCAACTGGCCATCGACCGTGTGAAACAGCTGTTCGGCGCCGAATGCGCGAACGTGCAGCCGAATTCCGGCTCGCAGGCGAACCAGGGCGTGTTCTTTGCCGTGCTGAAACCAGGCGACCTGATCATGGGTATGTCGCTGGCCGAAGGCGGCCACCTGACCCACGGCATGCCGCTGAACATGTCCGGCAAGTGGTTCGACGTCGTGTCGTATGGCTTGACTGCGGAAGAAGACATCGATTACGAGGCAATGGAACGTCTGGCCCGCGAACGCAAGCCAAAGCTGATCATCGCCGGCGCGTCGGCGTTCTCGAAAAAGATCGACTTCGAGCGTTTCGGCAAGATCGCCAAGGAAGTGGGCGCCTACTTCATGGTCGACATGGCCCACTACGCCGGCCTGATCGCCGCCGGCCTGTACCCGAACCCGGTGCCATTCGCCGACTTCGTTACCTCGACCACGCACAAATCGTTGCGCGGCCCCCGTGGCGGCATCATCCTGATGAAGGCCGAACACGAAAAAGCCATCAACTCGGCCATCTTCCCCGGTATCCAGGGCGGCCCGCTGATGCACGTGATCGCCGGCAAGGCCGTCGCCTTCAAGGAAGCGCTGAGCCCTGAATTCGTCGAATATCAGAAGCAAGTGGTCAAGAACGCCGACGTGCTGGCGAAAACCCTGATCAAGCGCGGCTTGCGCATCGTTTCCGGCGGCACCGAATCGCACGTCATGCTGGTCGACCTGCGCGCCAAGAACCTGACGGGCAAGGAAGCCGAAGCCATCCTCGGTTCCGCGCACATCACCTGCAACAAGAACGGCATCCCGAACGACCCGCAAAAACCTTTCGTTACCTCGGGCATCCGCCTGGGCAGCCCGGCGATGACGACGCGCGGTTTCAAGGAAGCACAAGCGGAAGAAGTGGGCAACCTGATCGCTGACGTGCTGGACAATCCGCATGACGCCGCCACCATCGAGCGCGTGAAAGCGGCCGTGAAAGTGCTGGCCGACGCGCATCCAGTGTACGCATAATTATTTGTCCAGAATGTGTCATACAGAGTAAGATTCTGTATGACACATTCCTTCGTGCCCAAGGGCGTCCGGAGTGATTCGGGCGCCCTTTGTACAAGGGCGGCGATTTCCCGTAATTATTACTATAAAGTTGTAGCCAGCCCATGAAATGTCCATTTTGCCAGCACGGCGACACCCAGGTTCTCGATACGCGCGTATCGGAGGAAGGGGATGCCATTCGGCGCCGCCGCCGCTGCGGCAAATGCGACAAGCGTTTTACCACCTACGAGCGCATTGAACTTATCATGCCGGCCGTCGTCAAAAAGAATGGCAGCCGGACGGAGTTCGCTGCGGATAAGTTGCGCGGCAGTTTGATGCTGGCCTTGCGCAAGCGTCCCGTCGCGGCCGCCTCCGTGGATACGGCCATCGCCTCCATCCAGGAAAAATTGCTGACCAGCGGCTTGCGCGAAGTCGATTCCGGCTATATCGGCGAGCTCGTCATGCAAGAACTCAAGCGCCTCGACAAGATCGCCTACATCCGCTTCGCCTCCGTCTACAAGAATTTCGAAGACCTGGCCGAGTTCCAGGATGCGATCGCCGAAGTGGGCCAGGCGCGCAGCAAGCCCTGACGCTCACCTATTGAAAACTTGAAAACGGGGCCGGTTCTGCGCCCCGTGTGCACCACGCCAGCGTTCGCCTGGCAAGCGGTCTGATCAATCCCTACGCTGTTCTTCTCACCTTATCGCCGTGCTGTTTGCGCCAGCGCAGACCCGTTTTTTTGCGCGCGCCTATCGTGTAGCTGGGCCGCCTGTTCTTGCGACTCTGTCTGCGGAAGGGAGTAGCGTATGCGCAATGGCGGTCGCACGATGTTTCCTGCGGGTGGCAGCAGCCTCGTCGAGGTGCTGGTGTCGCTGCTGCTGTTGGCGCTGGGCTTGCTGGGCGCCAGCATCCTGCAACTGCATTCCCTGCGCGCGCGCCACGAGTCGGCGCTATTGTCGGCAGGCGTGCAACTGGCCGCCGGCATGGCCGAGCGCATGCGCGCGAACAGCGTACTCATGAATGGCCCCGATACGGGCAATCCCTACCTGAACGTGGCCTACGCGGCGGCGGACGACGCGGAAGCCGGCGGTGGCGTGCCCGACTGCCTCGGTGCTGCCGCCTGCAGCGCGGCCGAACTGGCGCAATTCGACATCGCCGAATGGAAACAGCAACTGCATGCGGCCTTGCCCGGCGCGCGCCTGCATATCTGCCGCGACGCGCCTGCATGGGATGCCGCCGCCCAGGGCTTGCCGTGGGCGTGCAACGGCGGCAAGGGCGCGCCCATCGTCATCAAGCTGGGCTGGCGCGGCCGACAGCCCGATGGCTCGCCGGCCTTGAATGCGGCAGGCGAGTCGCTGCCCAGGCTGGCATTCCAGCTGGGAGGCGGCGCATGAACACGGTCTTGCGCTGGCATCGCGGCATGAGCCTCGTCGAATTGCTGGTGGCCCTGTCGCTGGGCGCGCTGCTGATGCTGGCGGCCAGTAGCGTGCTGCTGGCGGCCAGCGGCAGTTATGGCGACCAGTCCGCCAGCGCGCGCCTGGATGATAACGGCCGCTATGCGCTCGACACCATCGCCCGCGCCGTGCGCCAGACGGCGTATGTCAATTGGGACAGTAGCGCCGCGCCCGTCGCTCATGCCGCGTATGACAGCGCGAATATCGCGGGGCTCGACGCGCACAGCCTGGGCAAGAACAGCGAGGGCATCAGCGGCGCGTTGCCCGGCGCCCTGCATGGCAGCGACGTGCTGGCCCTGCGCTATTACGGTGCCGGCAAGGAGGAGGGTGGCGACGGTTCCGTGCTCAATTGCGCCGGCTTCGGCGTGGGCGCCGCGCAAACGCAGGCGCAGCGGGGCTGGAGCATTTTCTATGTGGCCCAGGGCGCCGATGGCGAAGGCGAACTGCGCTGCAAATACCGTGGCGCGAACGGCTGGGGTGCGGACGCCATCATCCGCGGCGTCGACGGTTTCCAGGTGCTGTATGGCCTCGACACGGATACGCCACCCGACGGCGTGGCGAACCGCTATGTCAACGCCAGCGCGCTCGACGCCTACGATGCGGCGCTGGTGCTGGTGGGTGCGGATGCGGCCGCGCGCCAGCGCGATTTGCACCGCCGCACACATTGGAAGCGCGTGGCCGGCGTGCGCGTGGCGCTGCTGTTGCATGGCGAGGCGGGCCAGGCGGACAAGATGGCGGAACTGGGGCCGGCGCAGTTCGACCTGTTCGGCAAAGCATATGCCGAGGCGCACGGCGCTGGCGACACGGGCGTGCGCATCGCGCGCACGGCCTTGCCCATAGCAACGCGCTCGCGGCTGCGACAACTGGTGCAGACAAGCATCATGCTGCGCAACGGGCCGGCCTAGGCGGGCGGCGCGATGGCGGGCGCGAGCGGGCGCTGTTGCGAACCTTGGTGCGCAGCTCGTGTACGTCATGGTGGCGCCACCCTCGTGTATGTGCTGTGCCTGCTGGTGATCATCTTGCTGCTGGGCATATCGGCGGCGCAGATGGCCTTGCAGGGCGAAAAGGCGGCACGTGGCGAGCGCGACCGGCAGATCGCGTTTCAGGCGGCGGAGGAGGCATTGGTGGATGCGCAAAACGATATCGAAGGCTTGCCCGGCGCGCCGGGGCGTAGCAGCCTCTTCGCACCAGGCAGCGCGGCCGGGTTCGCGGACGGCTGTGGCGAGGCAGGCGCACTGGGCCTGTGCCTGCCCGCAGCGCCGGAGGCGCCGGCGCTCTGGCTAAGTACGGACCTCGATGGCGCCGAAGGGAGCAGCCGCACGGTGCCATATGGCCAGTTCACGGGCGCCGTCATGCAGACGGGGCAGGGTTTCCTGCCATCGCGCCGGCCCCGCTACCTGATCGAACTGCTGCCGTTCCACCCGCCCGGCGCGCAGGCGGCGGCAGTGGCTGGCGGACTGGCCACGGAAAGCTATGTGTACCGCATCACGGCCATCGGTTTTGGCGCGCAGGAAAGCACGCAAGTCGTGCTGCAAAGCTACTATCGCAAAGAGGCGGCGGGAGCGGGGCCATGAGGGCTTGCTCATTCGCTTTGTGGTCCGTCTGCCTGACGCTGCTGGCTTGCCTGGCTTGTGGTGCCGTCGCGGCCCAGCCGACGGTGGCGCTGGCGCGGGCCGACGCGGGCTTGCACGGCGCCAGGGTGCCGCCGAATCTGCTGCTCAACCTGTCCCTCACGCATGCGGCAGCCGCTGCCGCACATGGCGGCGACTATGCGCCGCAGCGCGAGTACCTGGGGTACTTCCATGCGCGCATGTGCTACAGCTATCCGTACCGCAGCAAGGATGGCGTCATGCAGCCCGATTTGCGCGTGGCGACCGCTTATTTCTCCGTGTTGAAACGGGCCGATGCGCTGCACGGCTGCGGCGGCGATAGTTTCAGTGGCAACTTTCTGAACTGGGCCAGCGCCAGCATGCTCGATATCGTCCGCTATGCGCTGACGGGCGGCGACCGGGTCATCGACGAAGTGCGCAAGACGGTGCTGCAGCGTGCCTGGCTGCCCGATGCCGACAGCCCCATCGACTTCTTTGCCCACCCTGTCTTTTTCCCGCGCAAGGTCTTGCAGGCTGGCGTGGCGGCGGCGACGCCGTTTGCGCTGGCGCAACTGGCTATCGTTTCCTGCCGCAACCGCCTGCTGTTCGGCGACGCCAGCTTGCCCCCGGGCGGCAGTTGCAACGCGCCCGGCACTGCCGCCACGCACGGTGTGTTCCTCGCCCGCGTGCGCGTCTGCGACACGCAAGAAGGGCCGCTGCGCGACGATTTATGCCTGGCATATGGCAAGCACTACAAGCCGGTGGGCGCCGTGCAGCGCCATGGCGGCAGGGTGCGCGTGGGCGTGTTTGGTCACTTGAACGGCGTGAGCGCCAGCGCCGGCACCGTGTATGGCGGCGTGCTGCGCGCGCCGCTGGCCCATGTGGGACGGCAGCGCTGGGCGGCGCCCGACTATATGCCGCAAGACAATGCCGACGCCGAATGGAATCGAGCCACTGGCGTCTATAGCTCTCAAGCTGCGGGCTCTGGCGGCGGGGTGACCGCTTACATCAATGGCCTGGGCCGCAGCAACGCCGGACATCCCGGTGCGTACGCCAGGGCGGCGCCGCTGGCCGAATTGCTGTACGAATCGCTGCGCTACCTGCAGGGAAGGCAGGCGAGCGCCCCGGTGCCGCCTGCCACGGCCCCGCCCGCCATCGACGATGGCTTGCCGGTCGTGACCGCATGGAGCGACCCGCAAACGGCCAGTTGCCAGCGCCACAGCATCGTCAGCCTCGGCGATGCGGGCATGGAGGGCGACCGCTACGTGCCCGGCAATGTCCCACTAACTCCCGCATCCAACGGCGACCTTGTCCGCGCCGCCGATGGTTTTGCGTCGCCGCCATTTGATGCGATGGCCTGGACGCACGCGGTGGGCAGCCTGGAAAGCGGCGGCACGCCCGGCAATCCCGCGCCACGGCCCGACCTGGCGGCGCTGGAATGGCTGTCCGACGGGGCGGGCGGTGCCAGCTACCATGCGGCAGGGCTGGCCTACTGGTCGCATGTGCAGCCACTGCGTCCTGGCGGCAAGAACGACAGCGTCGCAAAGGTCGAGCACTATGCGGGCGACTTGCGCCAGGGCGACCCGGCTGCCTCTCCTGCCACTAGGCCCTTGTTGCTGGCGGCCAAATATGGCGGTTTTATCGATGCGAATGGCGACGCCAACCCGTTCAAGAGTGCAACGGGCAGCGCGCTGGAGGAGTGGAGCGTGGATGGCCGCTGGCCCGCCCATTACTTGCCCGGCAGCGACCCGGCTGCCCTGATCGCGGGACTGCGCGCAGCCTTTGCTGCCGCCGACAAGGCTACCTTGCCGGCGGCGCTTGCCGGGCCGGCCCTGATGGCGCTGGCCAGCGGCACGGAAGAGGCATACTGGTTCCAGACGCAGCTGCGCCTGGCCGATGGCAGCATGAGTTTGTCGCGCACCGCGTTTGCCGTGGGCGCCGATGGCGCACTGCTTCCCGGCAAGCCATGGTGGCGCGCCGGCGGGCTGGACAAGGTGGCACCGGATGGAACGCCCGCGTCCTTGCGTCCCGTCTACACGCTCGACGCGAAGGGCGCCCTGATGCCGCTGGCCTGGACGCGGCTCGATGCGGAGCAGCGCAGTGCCTTCAACGGCGGCGATGGACAAGGGGAGGTGCGCCTGGCGTACCTGCTGGGCCAGCGCACGCACGAGGTGGGCCAGCCGGGCGGCTTCCTGCGGCGCAGGTCAGGCAGCCTGGGGGCGGCACCCTACGGCAATCTGCTGTACGTGGGTGCGCCGCGGCTGGGCATGCCGGGCACCGGTTATGGCTTGCACCGCCAGGCGCTGCTGCAGCGGCGCAGAATGTTGTATGTGGGCGCCAACGATGGCTTGCTGCACGCCTTTGATGCGCGCACGGGCAGCGAAGTGTTTGCCTATCTGCCGCAGGCGCTGCTGCACGCGGCGGCAGACGCTGCGAGCACTCACTACAGCCCTGGCCCGCTGCTCGATGGCGCGGCGGCCACGGCGGAAGTGCTGGCGCTGGGACGCTGGAAGACGGTGTTGGTGTCGGCCATGGGTGGCGGGGCGCAGGGCGTGTTTGCGCTCGACATCACCGACCCGGCGCGCTTCGCGCAGGACGGGGCGCTGTGGGAGTTTACCGATCGCGACGACAGGCTGATGGGCAACGTGCGCGCCCCGCCATCCTTCGCCCGCATCAACATGGGCGGCAAGGAGGGCGCTGTGGCCTACCGCGATTTTGCCATCGTTGCCAGCGGCTACAACAACCATGTGAATGACGGCAAGGAGACGACGGCGCCCGCAGCGGCCGCCGCCATGTTCCTGCTGGCGCTGGACAAGGCGCCTGGCACACCCTGGCTGTTGGGAAGTAATTACTTCCGGCTCAAGGTGCCCGTGGCCAGCGGTGGCGGTGGCCACGAAACTGATGAGGACGCCGATGCCGCCCTCCACGCGCTGGGGCCGCCCGCCGTGGTGCCGGGCGGCGATGGCGCACTGGCGTATCTGTATGCGGGCGATTTGCAGGGCAATATCTGGCGTCTCGGCATGGCCGGCGGGCCGCCGTGGAAGGAGGGCCAGGGGCGCAAGCTGGTCTTTGTCGCGCGCGACGCGCAGGGGCGGCGCCAGCCCGTGACGCAGCAACCGAGCGTGGCGTACGCGCCCGGTGGCGGCTATGTGCTGCTGTTCGGCACGGGCAAGCTGGTCGAAACGGCCGATACCTGGCCTGCCGCCTTTCTGTCCCAGTCGTTTTATGCCGTGCACGATGATTTGCGGGAAACATCCCCCACGCGCAGCCGGGCCGACCTGGAGCCGCGCAGCTTGGGCGAGGCGGTGGGCGGCGTGCGCGTCGACGGCGCGGAGCTGCGCTATACGGGCAGCGAGGCCATGCGCGGCTGGTACCTCGATTTTCTCCATACGGCGCAGACGGGCGAACGCAGCATCAATAGTCCCGTGCTGGCCGCCGGCAAGGTGCTGTTCAATACCGTCCTTCCCGGGCGCGATCCCTGCAGCAAGCCGGCCACACGCCTGTACGTGCTTGATGTGCTGAGCGGCTTTGCCGCCGATGGTGCCGGCGTCGTGCAGGCGGGCGCGCAGACGGGGCGCTTGTTCGATGGCCTGGCGCGCGCGCCGCCGCTGACGCTGGAGTTGAACAGCACGGTGGGCGCCGCGACGGCGGCAGGGCGGGCCGAGGGGCGCAAGGAATTGGCCGTGCTGCAACCTGGCTTGCCCGGTGCGGCCAGCGGGACGGTGCTCAAGGTCGTCAGCGCGCCGCTGCCAGCGCGGCGCCTGAGCTGGCGCGAAGTGGCGAACTGGCGCGAATTGCACGAGGCGGCCAAGAAGAAATAGGCGTGGGCATGGCATGCGCATCGTATCGGCTGGCGCTTTTTTGGGAAGAGGGGAGGTCGCATGGAAGTGGCAAGCCGGAATTGGGTCGCCGCAAACGGTGGCGCTTCTGCTGCCAACGCGCCGGGCTTCAGCCTGATCGAACTGCTGTCCGTGCTGGCGATCATGAGCCTGCTGCTGGCGCTGGCCGTACCCGCTTATCACGGCCATGTCGTGCGCGCCAAGCGGGTGCAGGGGCAGGCGACCCTGCTGCGGCTGATGCAGCAGCAGGAACGTTATTATTCGCAAAACAATCATTACCTGGCTTTTTCCTCGGCCTCGCCGGCGCCGCAGGTGCAAGCGTTTCCGTGGTGGTCCGGCGAAGGGCCGGTTGCCAGCGCGTATGAAATCGAGGCGCTGGCCTGTCCCGGTATGGCGATAGGGCAATGCGTGCTGTTGCGGGCCATGCCGGGCACGTCCAAGGTCGATGCGCAATTCCAGGATGCCGATTGTGGTGTCCTGTCCTTGAGCAGCACGGGCCAGCGCGGCAGCAGCGGCCCCGCCAGCCGTTGCTGGCCCTAAGTCATGAGCACGCGCAAGCACCCGCGCCGGACAGGGCACACCTTGCTCGAATTGCTGGCCGTGCTGGCAATCGCCGCGCTGCTGACGGCCGCCGCCATGCCCAGCCTGCAGCAGTTGCTGGCGCGCCAGCAGGTGCGCGCGGCGGCCACGGACTTGTTCTCGGCCATCGAATTGACGCGGGCGCAGGCGATGGCGCGGGGACAGCGCGTGCTGCTGATGCCGGCCGGGCCTGGTGGCACGGACTGGGGCACGGGCTGGCTGGCATTCATCGACCGCAATGCCAACCTGGCGTTCGATGACGGCGACGAATTGCTGTTGCGCCAGGGACCGCTGCCGGCGGGCATTGCGGCCCAGTTTGCGTTTTCCTCGGCCACGGCGCCGTTTTATATCGCCTACAATGGCGCAGGACGCAGTTGCAGCGCGACCAATAGCCTGGCGGCGCGCTGGGGTACCTTGTCCCTGAATTTGGGAACGCAGGTGCGGCATATTAAAATCAATATGCTGGGCCGGGTGCGCGTGTGCGATCCGCAGCAGCAGGCGACCAATTGTAGCGGCGTGGCCGACAGTTCGTAACCCGACTTATCTATTACTCACTATCAAAGAAGCCCGTGGAAATACTCAACGATATCGATGGCATGCGCCTGGCGCTGGAATGGGCGGCGCGCGGCTTGTACACGACCTCGCCCAATCCCCGCATCGGCTGCGTGATCGTCCGGGATGGCCAGGTGATCGGCGCTGGCGTGACGCAGGCGGCGGGGCAGGATCATGCCGAGGTGCAAGCGCTGGCGAATGCGGCGGCGCGCGGCAACGACGTGCGCGGCGCCACTGCGTACGTCACGCTGGAGCCGTGCAACCACCATGGCCGCACGCCGCCCTGTTCCGATGCGCTCGTGCGCGCGGGGCTGGGGCGCGTCGTGGCCGCCATGACGGACCCGAATCCGCTGGTGGCGGGGCAGGGGCTGGCCAAGCTGGAAGCGGCCGGCATCGCCGTCAGCACGGGCGTGCTGGCTGACGAGGCATATGAAATGAATATCGGCTTCTTTTCGCGCATGCAGCGCGGCAAGCCGTGGGTGCGCATGAAAACGGCGGCCAGCCTGGACGGCATGACTGCCTTGCACAATGGACAAAGCCAGTGGATCACGGGACCGGAGGCGCGTGCCGACGGCCATGCCTGGCGCGCGCGCGCCTGTGCCATCCTGACGGGCATCGGCACGGTCAAGGCGGACGATCCGCAATTGAACGTGCGCGCCGTCGAGACGCCACGCCAGCCGCGCCGCATCGTCGTCGACAGCCGGCTCGACATCAGCCTCGATGCGCGCATCTTGCAAGGCGGCGGCACGTGGATCGTGGCGGCCGTCGCCAACCCCGAGAAAGAGGCGCAGCTGCATGCCCTGGGCGCGGAAGTCATCGTGTTGCCGAACGGGGACGGCAAGGTCGACCTGGCCGCGCTGATGCTGGAACTGGGACGCCGGCAAATCAATGAAGTCCACGTCGAGGCCGGCGCCAAACTGAACGGCTCGCTGATCCGCGAAGGCTGCGTCGACGAGCTGCTGGTCTACCTGGCGCCCACCTTGCTGGGCGATGCGCAAGGCATGTTTGCCTTGCCTGCCTTGACGGATCTCAAACAGCAGCGCACTTTGCAGTTTCACCAGGTTCAGCAAGTGGGCGAGGATTTGCGTATCCTTGCAAGATTCGCGCAGCGCAATTAATACACTCACACTTTTTATAAGGTTAGCTCCATGTTTACAGGAATTGTTGCCGCCATTGGCAAGATTGAAACCGTGCAAGCACTCGACGGCGGCCTCGATGCCGGCGTGCGCCTGACCATCCATGCGGGCGGCTTGCCGCTGGCCGACGTGGCCCTGGGCGATTCGATCGCCATCAATGGCGCTTGTATGACGGTGGTGGAAAAGTCGGACACGGGCTTTGCCGTCGATGTCTCGCGCGAAAGCCTCAATTGCACCGTGGGTCTCGATACGACCACGGAAGTGAACCTGGAAAAAGCCCTGACCCTGGCCGAGCGCCTGGGTGGCCATCTGGTGTCCGGCCACGTCGACGGCCTGGGCATCGTGCGCAAATTCGAAGCCGTGGGCGAATCGTGGGAGCTGGTCATCGAAGCGCCGCATGAACTGGCGAAATACCTGGCCTTCAAAGGTTCCGTCGTCGTCAACGGCGTGTCCCTGACCGTCAACCGCGTGGAAGACCTGGGCGTGGGTGCCGTCAATGGCTGCCGCTTCTCGATCAACCTGATTCCGCACACTATCGCCATGACGACCCTGAAGCACCTGACGGTCGATGGCAAGGTCAACCTGGAAATCGACCTGATCGCCCGCTATGTCGAGCGCATGCTGTCGCTGGACAAGGCCGCCGCCTGAAACAAGAACTGAATACCGGAACTGAACACAGCAACGGAACACAGCAACACCCCCGCCGGCCTTCGCATCTTGCCAAGCGTGTGTTGCTTTTCTTGCAGACGCGCATACTATGAAGCTTTCTGCAGTGGAGGCTAGCCATGGACCCGATTTCGCGCGCAACCGTGCCCAATGTCATACCGGCGACGCCCCGCGTGGGCGCAACGGCACCGCTGGCGCCGGCGCTGCCCGTGCCGTCGTCCAGCGCGGCGGCGGCCCTTGCCGCTCTGTCATCGACCCAGGTCGACCTCTCTCCGTTGGGGCAGTTCTTGTCCGGCGTGGCCTTGTCGCGCCGGCAACTGCTGGCCTTGCAGGGCGTCGCAGAGCAGGCCGGCACGGCAAATACCCCCGTGAATGTCAATGACGACTTGCTGGCGCTGGCGCGACAGCTGACGGAATCGTTCGCCCAGCTGCAAACGAGCGGCATCGATGCCAGCCAGCTGGCGACGGCGGGCGACACGCCGGGCAGCCTGGCGCAGCGCTACGATTTGCTGTCGGGCGATGGCACCACGGATGCGGCCGCCGCGCTGGCGCAGGACGGTGGCTTGCTCACGCAAGCGCAACTGGCCCGCATCGGCATCGATTTGCGCAATGAAGATGTCGACGCAGCAACTTTGCAAGCCGCATATGCGGCCGACAGTAGCGCCACCCTGGATGCCTTGCAACAGGGAACGGACGTGCTGGTACAGGTGGGCGCCGTGCTGGTCCGGCAGCAGGGCGCGCCGCTGGCGGCCGTGGTCGAAGCGGATTTGGCGGGTGCAGCACTGCCGTCCAGCGCCGTGCAGGCCGCGCAGCCGCAGGCCGTTGATGCGGCACCGCCGCAAACGGCTGCCATTGCACAACGGCAACTGGAACTGCAGCAGCAACTGGAAACGGAAGAGTTGAACCAGGACTTGCAGGAATTGCGGCCTCCGTCGCCGGCAGCCGTCACCATCGATGAGCCGGACTTGCTGCAGGCGCAGCGGGCAGACAGCCTGCGCGTGGATGCCCGGCGCATCGACAGCGAACGCATGAATACCGATCAGCAGGCGCAGCAGGAGGAGGCTGCGGGGGCGATACGGGCGGCGTCCGACCGGGCTCAGTCGCTGGCAGGCGAAGCACAAGTACAAGCCGATGCGGGCCTGGCGACGGCGCAAGCCCAGCTGGCCCAGCAAAATGCCCAGGCGCAAGCGCTGGCCGCGCAAAATGCGGGCATGGCCGTGCCGCCGCCCTCGTCGCAAGACCCATCCGTGGCGGCGGCCATCGCCGCGTATAACCTGAACAATGCAGCGCTGAATCCGGGTTTGATGAACCGGCCATTGCCGGCCAGCGACTCGCGCCTGCCGCTGGTGGCGCCCGTCGCTGCCGTGGAGCCCGTCAAGCCCGTGACGAAAATTTAAGGCAGCAGGGTAGCGTCCAGGGTAATGTTGGCTTTAAGTAACTTCGACACGGGGCAGCCGGCCTTGGCCTTGCCCGTCAATTCCTCGAATTTAGTCTGGTCGGCGCCCGGTATCTTTGCTTTCAGGGTCAGGTGGACGGCCGTGATGGCAAAGCCGTCGTCCACCTTGTCGAGAGTCACTTCGGCCGTCGTTTCCATCTTTTCCGCCGTCAGGCCCGCTTCGCCGAGGATCAGCGACAGGGCCATGGTGAAGCAGCCCGCGTGGGCGGCTCCGATCAATTCTTCGGGATTGGTGCCGGGCTTGCCTTCGAAGCGGCTGGCAAAGCCGTAGGGATATTCCTGCAAGGCGCCGCTGCGCGTGCTGATGGCGCCCTTGCCGTCCTTGATGCCGCCTGACCAGATGGCCGATCCGTTGGTTTTCATGTTGCCGCTCCTGTGTGAGGTGTCGCTGCGAGTGGGGTGTCAGCGCCGTGGCGGTGACCGGCTGATCTTATGCTCTTCGCAAGGCCGGCGGCGCGCGTCTTGCCGCCTCCGTGTGCGCTGGATCGAGGAATCGGCGCTTTGTAGGCAAGCTGCGGCATCCGTGCCGCAAAGCTGTCTTATTTCAGGTCTGCAAGCGCTAAATCCATTAAAATAGCAGGTTATAAGAAAATTCCCGGAAATCCGCGGAGTATTCGCGCTCCATGTTGTAGTTTTTAGTTTCATTAACATAACAACGCTTGGCAAAACCGACACGCAGCAGGTTTTGACCGGCGTCATACGAGGATGAATATGTCTATATCCAGCACCGAAGAGATCGTCGCTGAATTACGCGCCGGCCGCATGGTGATACTGGTCGATGAAGAAGACCGGGAAAATGAAGGCGATCTGGTGCTTGCCGCCGATTTCGTGACGCCTGAAGCCATCAATTTCATGATCACGCATGCGCGTGGCCTGGTCTGCCTGACCCTGACGGAAGAGCGTTGCGACGAGCTGAACCTGTCGATGATGACGTCGCGCAACGGCACCGCCTACGGCACCAATTTTACTGTTTCCATCGAAGCGGCCGAAGGCGTGACGACGGGCATTTCCGCCGCCGACCGCGCCAAGACCATCCAGGTGGCCGTGGCCAAGGGCACGCAGCCCAGCGATATCGTCCAGCCTGGCCATATCTTCCCGCTGAAAGCGCAAAAAGGCGGCGTGCTGATGCGCGCAGGCCATACGGAAGCCGGTTGCGACTTGACGGCCATGGCCGGCCTGACGCCCGCGTCTGTGATTTGCGAAATCATGAAGGACGACGGCACCATGGCACGCCTGCCTGACTTGCTGGTGTTTGCCGAGCAGCATGGCCTGAAAATCGGCACGATTGCCGACCTGATCCATTACCGCAGCCAGACGGAGTCCCTGGTCGAGCGCGTTGCCGAGCGCACTCTGCACACGGCACACGGCGAATTCCGTTTGATCGCATTCCGCGACAAGCCCAGCGCCTCGGCCCACCTGGCCCTCGTGCATGGCGACCTGGCGCCCGGCCTGGAAGCATTGGTGCGCGTGCACCAGCCCGTTTCCCTGCTGGACGTGCTGGAAAGCGAAGCGACCACCCACTCGTGGACGGTAGCGGCCTCGATGGCGGCCATCAAGCAGTCCGAGCGTGGCGTGATGGTCTTGCTGAACTGCGGCGAGACCTCCAGCGAGCTGTTTGCCCAGTTCGCCGCGCTGGACACGCCGCAAGCCAAGCCGAAAGGCCGTGCCGCCAGCATGGACTTGCGCAGCTATGGCATCGGCGCGCAAATCCTGCGCGACCTGGGCGTGAGCAAGATGCAATTGCTGGCCAGCCCCCGCAAGATGCCGTCGATGGCCGGTTTCGACCTGGAAGTCACGGGTTTTCAGTGCCATCCTGGCCAGCAGTAATTAATCACCTTCAGCGGCCTGGCGCACGGCGCCGCCGCTGATCACTTATAAAGAGGCATATGATGAGCGTAGGAACTTATGAAACCAATTTTGCCGGCGAAGGTTTGCGCGTCGGTATCGTCCAGGCACGATTCAATGAAATCGTCGGTGGTGGCTTGCTGTCGGCATGCCTGGAAGAGTTGAGCAAGCTGGGCGTGGCCGATGAAGATATCCTGCACGTGACCGTGCCGGGCGCCCTGGAAATCCCACTGATTCTGCAAAAAATGGCAGAAACCGAGCAATTCGACGCCCTGATCGCACTGGGCGCCGTGATTCGCGGTGAAACCTATCACTTCGAGCTGGTATCGAACGAATCGGGCGCAGGCATCACGCGCATCGGTCTCGATTACGGCATCCCCATCGCCAACGCAGTGTTGACGACCGAAAACGACGAGCAGGCGGAAGTGCGCATGCTGGTCAAGGGAGCCGAAGCGGCACGCGTGGCAGTGGAAATGGCTAATTTAGCGCAAGCGCTAGAAGAGTTGCAAGAATCCGAGGAGGACTAGCCGTGTAGTGAACGTCCGATAAAACGCCCATAGCTGCGTTGCAAGCCCTCGCCGTACATTCGTACTGTCTTCGGGCTCGCGCCTTGCTCTGAGCATTTTCTCGAACGTTCTGACACGCGGTTGGCTGCGGCGCGTTGAAAAGCGCGCCGTGCTGTCTCGCCGGAATTTGTAGTGAACACGTACTTAAGAACAGGTAACAATCATGACTGAGAAAAATTTGCTCGCCAATCCCAGCAAAAACCGCACGCCGCGTCACCGCGCGCGCGAGTTTGCGCTGCAGGGCTTGTACCAGTGGCTGCTGAACAATGAAGACGCGACCACCGTCGTGAACAATATTCGCGCCGCGCATGGTTTCGACAAGGCCGATGGCGATCATTTCACGGTGCTGCTGTACGGCGCCATCAAGGATTCGCTGGCGCTGCGCGACAGCATGGCACCCTTGATCGACCGCAACATCGCGGAACTATCGCCCATCGAACACGGCATCCTGCTGATCGGCGCGTTCGAGCTGAAGAACAACATGGAAATCCCGTACCGCGTCGTCATCAACGAAGCGGTCGAACTGGCCAAGTCGTTTGGCGGTATCGACGGCCACAAGTATGTGAACGGCGTGCTGGATAAATTGGCAGTGAAATTCCGCGAGGAAGAAGTGGGCGCCAACAAGCGCAAGTAATATAGAGCGTAGTTCCTGCGGCCGCTGCCGCAGGGCAACAAAAAAGCCACCGGCACTTGCGTGCGGTGGCTTTTTCATTGGGTGCAGCTTTTTGGATGCCCCTGTGAGGGCTTTTAAAGGGTCACAGGCCGGCGATCTCGTTGTGGGGCAATACTTTGATGGTGATGCCGCTTTCCGCTACCGCTGCCGGCGCCTTGGCTGGCGCTGGCGTGTTCGATGCCATCACCGGCGTGCTGGTCGGCACGCGCTGACCAGCCGATACTTGCTTCAGGCGGCGGTATTCGGCCAGCACGCGCGAGCCGTAGCCCGAGTCGGTGGCGAAGTTGGCGGCGCCCACATAGGTTTTCAAGCCCGCTTCGACGGAACCGCCACGCGTGACGTAGTCTTTCAGGATCAGCGAGCCGACGCGGATGTTGGCGACCGGGTTCAGGGCTGCTTGCACGCCGCCCATTTCCTGGAAGCGCTCATGGTGCACTTTCGACATGACTTGCATCAAGCCTTGTGCGCCGACCGGGCTTTCCGCGAACGGGTTCAAGCCCGATTCGATGGCCATCACGGCCAGGATCAGCAGCGGATCCAGCTTGATTTCGCGCGCCGTCAGGTACGCCGTCGAGACCAGCATATTGGTCGCATCGTTGGCCACGCGGTAGCGCTTGGAGAGCCAGTTGGTGACCCATTGCTGCTGCTTTTGCGTGCCCAGCAAGGCTTTTTCTTCCTTGGTCAATGGTGCCTCGTTGGCGGCGGCCATTTGCACGGAAGCAGGCGCTTCCATCAGTGCCGACAGGGCCGGCGCTTCAACGGCTTGCGCCTCTGCCATCGGCAGCGGAAACAGGCTGTGCGTCAGTTGCTTGCCCAAGTCGGGGCGGAACATCAGCAGGGCGATCAGTGCCAGGGCGGAAATGCCGAAGACTGTCAGTGTGTGTTGCGCCGTAGTCAATACACCACGTGCCGAAATGGCTTGTGCGCGGGCGCGCAAACGCGCCAACGCTGGCTGGCCAGCCACGGTTGAAGCAGGCAATGCTGCTTCAGTGCTACGATGAGTCATAGAGTTCCCCGAAATGTCGCGTCAACAGGCAGTCCCTCCGCGGTTTCGCGGTGTTGTGGGTACTGCCAATGCCGTGCATCAGAAATATCATCGTTTCCGCCGCGTATGGATGCGTGCGAGAAACGCCGTCATTGCTTGCTTGAGCTGATCGGTCCCATGCTGGTATTGGATCAGTCGCAATACAACTTTTACCGGGGGTAAGGCAGACGCCTTTTGAAAACACTCCTTAAAATGTCATGTGGAGCCCCGACTCCGTGAATGAAAGAGAAACGCTAAAATCAAGCCCTGGGCCGGCGTGCTCTTTCAAGTTGGGCGAATTGTAGAAGCCGTTTTATATCAAGTCAATACTAACGAATCGATTCTTTATTACTTTTATGTCTTACTTTTTGTCTTGCATTGTGCCAAAAGCCAATAAAATCAATTACTTGGCATAGATCCTTCAGCAACGGCGTCCGACGTCAAAAAAAATTAAAAACACATGAAATATTCAGATTTGCGAGATTTTATTTCTCAGCTGCAACAAATGGGTGAACTTAAGCCTATTTCGACCCCCATTTCGCCGATTTTGGAGATGACGGAGGTGTGCGACCGCACCTTGCGCGCTGGCGGACCGGCCTTGCTGTTCAATAATCCGACCGGATACGACATGCCGGTGCTGGGCAATCTGTTCGGCACCACGCGCCGCGTGGCGCTGGGCATGGGCGCGGAAGACGTCAGCGAGTTGCGCAAGATCGGCCATGTGCTGGCGCGCCTGAAGGAGCCGGAACCGCCAAAGGATTTCAAGGACTTGCTGGGCCTCGGTTCGCTGGTGAAATCCGTGTGGGACATGTCGCCGAAAGAGTTGCGCGGCGCGAAGTGCCAGGAAATCGTCTGGGAAGGCAATGACGTGGATCTGGCGCGCCTGCCCATCCAGCATTGCTGGCCCGGCGATATCGCGCCCCTGATCACCTGGGGCCTGGTGATCACCAAGGGCCCGAACAAGAAGCGGCAAAACCTGGGCATCTATCGTCAGCAAGTACTGGGACGCAACAAGGTCATCATGCGCTGGCTGGCGCACCGGGGCGGGGCGCTGGACTTCCGCGAGCATGCGATTCAAAGCAAGGGCAAGCCGTATCCGATCGCCGTCGCGCTCGGTGCCGATCCCGCTACTATATTAGGGGCCGTCACGCCGGTGCCGGACAGCCTGTCGGAATACCAGTTCGCCGGCCTCTTGCGCGGCAGCCGCACCGAATTGGTAAAAGCGATTGGCAGCGAGCTGCGCGTGCCCGCCTCGGCCGAAATCGTGCTTGAAGGCCATATCTACCCGGATGAAAACCATCCGAGCGGCTATGAACACGCGCTGGAAGGGCCGTATGGCGACCACACGGGCTACTATAATGAGCAGGACAGTTTCCCCGTGTTTACCATCGACCGCATCACCATGCGCCGTGACCCGATTTACCACTCCACATACACGGGCAAGCCGCCCGACGAGCCGGCCGTGCTGGGCCTGGCCCTGAACGAAGTGTTCGTGCCCTTGCTGCAAAAGCAGTTCAGCGAAATCACGGATTTCTATCTGCCGCCCGAAGGCTGCAGCTACCGCATGGCCGTGGTGCAGATCAAGAAGCAGTACGCGGGCCACGCCAAGCGCGTGATGTTCGGCGTGTGGAGCTTCCTGCGCCAGTTCATGTATACCAAGTTCATCGTGGTGGTCGACGAAGACGTGAATATCCGCGACTGGAAAGAGGTCATCTGGGCCATCACCACGCGCGTCGACCCCATCCGCGACACCACGCTGGTCGACAATACACCGATCGATTACCTGGACTTTGCTTCGCCCGTCAGTGGCCTGGGCAGCAAGATGGGCATCGATGCGACGAATAAATGGCCGGGCGAAACGACGCGCGAGTGGGGCACGACGATTGCCATGACGCCGGAAGTGAAGGCCAAGGTGGATGGTATCTGGCAAGAGCTGGGCTTGTAAGGCCAGCCCAAGAGCAGATGCCGGGGTCGTACCCTCAGGGTACGACCCCAGATTTTGCCTTTGGGTTAGCATGGTCGCGCACCAACTTCCCCAATCTTGCGCAGGTCGGTTATAATTGTCCCTGGCGGGCCCCTGCGCATCGTGGCATGGCTAACCTGGTCAGGTCGGGAACGAAGCAGCCACGGCTATTAACCATGAGTGCCGCAGATCAGGCTCGCCTCCTTCGGGAAACAAACAGTAAAGCTGCCGTTGGCGGCTTTTTTGTTTTGCGGCACTGTGTTTTGCCAGTCCGCATGCTTGCCTGATTTTCCAGAAATGCCACCCTCCATGTTATACAATTGCTGCTTTGCCGCGTTTGCCATAGTGTATGGCCCGGCCATGAGGCTTGCGCCCGCCGCGCAGGATCACCCGCAAAATCGCATGGTAAAATCTCAGCATGTCCTATCAAGTCCTCGCCCGTAAATACCGCCCCAAGAATTTCGAGACGCTCGTCGGCCAGGAGCACGTCGTGCGCGCGCTCACGCATGCCTTGCACAGCGGCCGATTGCATCACGCCTACCTGTTCACGGGCACGCGCGGCGTCGGCAAGACGACCCTGTCGCGCATCCTGGCCAAGTCGCTCAATTGCATCGGCCCCGATGGCACGGGCGGCATCACGGCCCAGCCTTGCGGCGTGTGCGAAGCGTGCACGGCGATCGATGCGGGACGCTTTGTCGACTATATAGAGATGGATGCGGCATCGAACCGCGGCGTCGATGAAATGGCGCAGCTGCTGGAACAGGCGGTCTACGCGCCAAGCAATGCGCGCTTCAAGGTCTATATGATCGATGAGGTGCACATGCTGACCAATCACGCCTTCAACTCCATGCTGAAAACGCTGGAAGAGCCGCCCGAACACGTCAAGTTCATCCTGGCCACGACGGACCCGCAAAAGATTCCCGTGACCGTGCTGTCGCGCTGCCTGCAGTTCAACCTCAAGCAGATGCCGCCCGGCCACATCATCAGCCACCTGGACAATATCCTGGGACAGGAAGGCATAGATTTCGAACAGCCGGCCTTGCGCCTGCTGGCCCAGGGCGCCCACGGTTCCATGCGCGATGCGCTGTCGCTGACGGACCAGGCCATCGCGTACGCGGCCGGCGCAGTGACGCTTGACGCCGTGCAAGGCATGCTGGGTGCGCTCGACCAGTCGTATCTGGTGCGCCTGCTCGACGCGCTGGCGCAGCAGGACGGCGCCGATCTGCTGGCCGTGGCCGACGAGATGGCTTCGCGCAGCCTGTCGTATAACGGCGCGCTGCAGGATCTGGGCACTTTGCTGCACCGTATTGCGCTGGCGCAAACCGTGCCGGCCGCCTTGCCGCAGGATTTGCCGGAATACGCGGACATCGTGCGTCTGGCCGGCGCGTTTGACGCGGAAGAAGTACAGCTGTTTTACCAGATCGCCGTGCATGGCCGCAATGAACTGGGCCTGGCGCCCGACGAATATGCGGGCTTTACCATGACCTTGCTGCGCATGCTGGCCTTTCGGCCTGGCATGGGCGGCGCCGATGGCGTGCCGGCGGCAGCACCGGCCGCTGCAACGGGCAACCGTCCCGCTGCTGTCGCCGCCGCGCGCGCCGCCGCTGGCGCATCCGCACCGGCCTCCCGCGCCGCTACCAACAGCGTGGCGAGCCATGCAACCGTGACCCCGCCCGCCGTCGTCGCCGCCGCTGCCGCCAGCATGGCGCGCAGCGAAGCGCCGCCGCCACGCGCAACTGCACCGGCGCCGGCACCAGTAGCCGCCCCCGCGCCGCCGCCGGCTGCCCCGGCAGCCTCGGGCGCGCCGATCAGTTCCGCGCGCGCCGCCATCAATGCGGCGCTGGAAGCGGCCCGTGCCGCCTCGAAAGGCCGTCCGGGCAGCGCGCCGTCGGCGCCGACATCGGCACCCAAGCCGGCTGTTCCCGCACCGGCTCCAGCGGCTGCCGTCGCCGCGCCGGCCGCGCCGGTCCAGGCTGCACCGCCACCACCGGCCGCCGCGAAAGCGCCGGCGCCGTGGGACGATGCGCCGCCCGTGGCCGTGATGGAAGCTCCTGTGGCTACACCCGCGCCCGTGCAGCCGGCACGCCAGGCGCCGCCACAGCAGGCGCCCGCCGATGACGACTTGCCGCCGTGGGTCACCGAATTTTCCGACGACAGCGCGTCCGCCGCCGTGTCGGCGCCCGCCGCGCAAAGTTCCGAGCAGCCCGCCGTCGTCATGCCGCAGCGTGCCGCCAAGCAAGCCGCGCCCAGTGGGCCGTACGTGATCACGCCCGTGCCGGGCCTCGACTGGGATGGCAACTGGCCGGCCGTCGCCGCCGTGTTGCCCTTGCGCGGCGTGGCCCAGCAGCTGGCCGTGCAGGCCGAGCTGATTGAATGCCTGCACGATGGCCACAGCACCACGTTCCGCCTGCGCGTGCCGATCGACACGTGGCGCAGCCCGGCCAACGTGGAAAAACTGGCGGCCGCGCTGACCGAACGCTTCGGCCGCAAGGTCGCGGTCGACACGGAACTGGGCGCCGTCTGGTACACGGCCAGCGCGGAAGCGCAGGCGCACCGCGAGGCGTGCCAGCTGCAAGCGGAAGCAACCATCGCCAGCGATCCCTTCGTGCTCGACATGAAGCGTGCATTCGACGCTTTTGTCGTGCCGGGAACGATTACCCCTGCACCGGCCGGCTCTGCCGCGCCAACCCTGCATTGATGATTAACACACTCACAACTGAATTGAACGGAGCATTCTCATGATGAAAAATCAACTGGCTGGCCTGATGAAGCAGGCGCAAGCAATGCAAGACAACATGAAAAAGGCCCAGGACCAACTGGCGCTGGTGGAAGTGGAAGGCCAGTCCGGCGCCGGCCTGGTGAAAATCGTCATGACGTGCAAGAACGACGTCAAGCGCGTTTCCATCGACCCGTCGCTGCTGGCTGACGACAAGGACATGCTGGAAGACCTGGTGGCTGCCGCCTTCAACGACGCCGTGCGCAAGGCGGAAGCGACGTCCGCGGAAAAAATGGCAGGCTTGACCGGCGGCATGAACTTGCCAGCCGGCTTCAAAATGCCATTCTGATGCAATCCCGCATGCGCTCGATCTGTGGCACGGGGCAGGGTTGATCCATGTCCAAGTCGCTTGAATTTTTGACCGAGGCGCTGCGGCGCCTGCCCGGCGTCGGCCCCAAGTCGGCGCAGCGGATGGCATTTCATTTGTTGCAGCACGATAGGGAAGGCGCGGCCATGCTGTCGCGCGCCCTGTTCCAGGCCGTCGATGCCGTGCATCACTGCGGCCTGTGCAATACCTTTACCGAACATGAAGTGTGCGAGACTTGTCTCGACGAAGAGCGCGACAAGCGCTTGCTGTGCGTGGTGGAAACGCCTGCCGACCAGCTGATGATCGAGCAAACGCTCACCTACAAGGGCCTGTATTTCGTCCTCATGGGGCGACTCTCTCCGCTGGACGGCATCGGCCCGAAAGATATCCACCTCGAAAAATTATTGGGCCGCGCCAACGATGGCGTGGTCGGTGAAGTGGTACTGGCTACCAATTTCACGAATGAAGGCGAAGCGACGGCCCACTACATCAGCGAAATGCTGAAGGCGCGGGGCTTGCGCGTGAGCCGCCTGGCCCGCGGCGTGCCCGTGGGCGGCGAACTGGAATACGTCGACGCGGGCACGATTGCCCGCGCGATGCTCGACCGCAGGGCAACCTAAATCATGCAAGAGAAAACGTCGGCTGGTCCTTTGGCGGGCATTAAAGTGCTGGAACTGGGCACCCTGATCGCGGGGCCGTTCTGCTCCCGCATGCTGGCCGAATTCGGCGCCGACGTGATCAAGATCGAGTCGCCCGATGGCGGCGACCCCATCCGTACCTGGCGAGTGCTGAAAGATGGCACCTCGCTGTGGTGGTCGGTGCAGGCACGCAACAAGAAAAGTCTGACGCTGAACCTGAAAACGCCCGAGGGCCGCGCCATCGCGCACCAGCTGGCCCTGGAAGCGGACATCATCGTCGAGAACTACCGCCCCGGCGTGCTGGAAAAGTGGGATCTCGGCTACGAACAGCTCAAGCAGATCAAGCCGTCCCTGATCATGGTGCGCCTGTCCGGTTTCGGCCAGACGGGACCGATGAAGGATTTACCGGGTTTCGGCGCCATCGGCGAATCGATGGGCGGCCTGCGCTATGTGTCCGGCTTTGCCGACCGTCCGCCCGTGCGCGTGGGCGTGTCGATCGGCGACTCGGTGGCGGCCCTGCATGGCGTGATTGGCGCCATGATGGCGCTGCGCCACCGCGACGTGACCGGTGGGCGCGAGCACGGCGAAGGGCAGATGGTCGACGTGGCCCTGTACGAATCCGTGTTCAACCTGATGGAGTCGCTGGTGCCCGAATACGACCAGGCGGGCGTGGTGCGCGAGCGCACGGGCGGTTCCCTGCCCGGCATCGTACCCTCGAATACGTACACGACGGGCGACGGCGAAAACATCGTGATTGCCGGCAACGGTGACGCAATCTTCAAGCGCTTGATGCTGGCCATGGGCCGCATCGACATGGCGGGCGACCCGCAGCTGGCGCGCAACGATGGCCGAGTGGCGCGCACGCAGGAAATCGACGACGCCGTCCAAGCCTGGTGCGCCACCCACACGATAGACAGCGCGCTGGCCGTGCTGAAGGCCGCCGATGTGCCGTCTGGCAAAATTTACTCCGTGCGCGATATGCTGAGCGACCCGCAATTTCTCGCCCGCGACATGTTCGAACAACACCATTTTGCCGACGGCACGCCCGTCAAATTGCCTGCCATCAGCCCGAAACTGTCCGCCACGCCGGGCAAGACGCAGTGGCTGGGGCCGACTCTGGGCCAGCACAACGATGAAGTGCTGGCGTCGCTCGGCTACGATGCGGCCGCCATCGCGCAACTGAAGGCCGATGGGGTGGTGTAGGTTTAGCTTGGCAAATCATTTTAACCCCAGGCAAGGACTGGGGTCGGACCCTCAGGGTCCGACCCCGGATTCCGCCCTTTGGTTTTCATAAAGGAATTGAGTGAAGCAGTCGTCCCTCCGCGCCCTGCGCGCGCGCCTGATCCCCGCGCTGGCTGTATCCATCCTCCTCTCCGCCTGCGCCAGCTTCCCGCACGACGCGCCGATTGCCGGCCTGCGCCTGATCGGCGAGCAGCGCATCGCCTTGAAACAGGCGTTCGAAGGCACCACGGTGGGCGGCTTGTCCGGCATCGACTACGATGCGGCCAACAAGAGCTGGGTGATGGAAAGCGATGACCGCTCGGAAATCAATCCGGCCCGCTTCTACCGCGCTGCCTTGTCCTACGACAGTAAGGCGTTTACGGGCGTGACCTTGAACAGCGTGCATTTCTTCACGCAGCCTGACGGCAGCCGCTACCCGAACCTGGCGCATGCAAAACTGGACCAGGGCGAGCAGGTGCCCGACATCGAGACCATCCGCGTCGATCCGCAGGACGGCAGCCTGTGGTATGGCAGCGAAGGCAACCGCAAGGTGGGTCTGCATCCGTTTGTGCGCCACGCCGATAGCGGCGGCCACTACCTGGCTACCTTGCCCACGCCCGCCATGTTCAAGGTTTCGCAGGAAGAAATTGGCTCGCGCAACAACATGAGCTTCGAGGCACTGTCGTTTTCCTCGGATGGCAAGAGCCTGTGGCTGGGCATGGAAGCGGCCCTGTACCAGGATGGCCCGCTGGCCACGCCCGACAATGGCTCCGTGGTGCGCATCACGCGCCTGGACCGCGCTGGCACCGTGCTGCGCCAGTACGCGTATCCGATTGAAGCCGTGGCCTCGCGGCCCGCGCCGGGGCGCGAGGCGGACAATGGCGTGTCGGAAATCCTTGCCGTCAACGACCATCAGGTGCTGGTGGTGGAGCGGGCCGGCGTGGAACACGCGGACGGCGTGTATTCGAACCACGTGCGCATCTACGCGATGGACACCGATGGCGCCACCGATATCCAGGCCATGCCGGCGTTGGCGGGCGCGAAGTACGTGCCGGCGCGCAAGCGATTGCTGCTGGACCTGGAAAAGATCGGCCTGGCAAGAATCGACAATATCGAAGGCATCAGCTGGGGCCCGCGCCTGGAAAACGGCCGCCGCAGCCTGGTGATGATTTCCGACGATAATTTCAACGCCCAGCAAGTCACGCAAATCCTTGCCTTCGAAGTGCTCTAGTTTCCAGGCTGGCCAGCTGGCCCGCTTGCCTGGCCAGCATGGCCGTGATCGTGTCGTGCGGCGACGGGTGGCCCAGGAAATAGCCTTGCGCCATGTCGCAGCCGTATTCTTCCAGCATCAGCAACTGCTCGTCCGTTTCCACGCCCTCGGCCACCACCACCATTTTCAAGCCATGTGCCATGGCGATGATGGCGCGCGTGATGGCCGCGTTTTCCGTATCCTGCGGCAAGCCGGCGATAAAGCTCTTGTCGATCTTCAAGGCCCGCACGTCGAAGCGCTTCAAGTAATTCATTGAAGAATATCCCGTGCCGAAGTCGTCGATCGACAGGTACACGCCGATGCCGCGCAATTGCTCCAGCGTCACCATGGTGGCGCGCGCATCGTCCATCAAGGTGCCTTCCGTCAATTCCAGTTCCAGCAGGCGCGCGTCCAGGCCCGTGTCGGCCAGGGCCGAGAGCACGATCTGCATCAGGTTTTCATCCTTGAATTGCTTGGCCGACAGGTTCACAGCCATGCGGATCGCGCGCCCGCCATCGCTTTGCCAGGCCTTGGCCTGGTTGCACGCCGTGCGCAGTACCCATTCTCCGATGGGCACGATCAGGCCCGTCTCTTCGGCCAGCGGGATGAATTCCGTGGGCGAAATGATGCCCCGCTCGGGATGGCGCCAGCGCACCAGCGCTTCCACGCCGACGATCTGCGTGCTGGGCACATCGATCTGCGGCTGGTACAGCAGGTACAGCTCGTTGTTCTGCAAGGCTTTGCGCAAGCCCACTTCCATCTTGACGTGGCTCATGATTTCCATCGTCAGCGATGAGCTGTACAGCTTGGCATTGTTCTTGCCGCAGTTCTTCGCGTGGTACATGGCCGTGTCTGCATATTTCAATAGAGAATTGCAGTCCTCGCCATCTTCCGGATACAGCGAAATGCCGATGCTGGCCGTCACAAAAATCTCGTGCGCCTCGATCATGAAGGGCCGGCGCATGGCTTCCTTGACCCGGTGCGCCACGTTCAGCGCATCTTCCACGCGCTCCAGGTCGGGAATCAGGATCGTGAATTCGTCGCCGCCCAGGCGCGCCAGGTTGCTGCCGCCGAAGCTGGCCTCAAACTCGTGTTCGGCGCGCAGCACCAGGTCGCTGGGGCGGATGGTTTCGCGCAGGCGCTCGGACACCACCTTGAGCAAATGGTCGCCCACGTCGTGGCCCAGGGTGTCGTTGATGCGCTTGAAGGCATCGAGGTCCATGAACAGCACGGCGAATTTCTTGTCGTGTTCTTTCGAGCGCAGCAGTTCGCGCTCCAGCGTTTCCAGGAACGCTTGGCGGTTGGGGATGCCCGTCAGGCTGTCGCAATAGGCGAGGCGGCGGATCTGCTCTTCCGTGCGCTTGCGCTCGCTGATGTCGCGCACCAGGCCCAGCACCTCGTCAGCCCCTGTCGCCACCAGGCGCGCCTCGAAATGGCGCGTGCTGTCTTCGTGCGTGAGCGTGTAGTCGACCGAGCCGATATGCTGCGTGGCCAGCACGGCGTGGGCCTGGTCCAGCAGGCGCGCGGCGATTTCGGGCGGCAGCACATCGCGGATATGGCTGCCCACGCAGTCGCTGAGGGAAAAGCCCGCGCTGGCGTCGTGCCCCTGTTCATAGTCGAGATAAAAGCCTTCGCGATTCAGGCGAAAGAAAGTGTCGGGGATGGCGGCCAGCACGGCGCGGTTGTGCGCGTCGGCGATGCGCAGGCGGGCGATGGCGTCGCTGGCGCGCAGCACGTACAGCACGCGGTGACCGAGGATGGGCCAGTTGATGGGCTTGGAAATGAAGTCGGTGGCGCCCACCTCGTAGGCGCGCGTGACCGCTTCCAGCTCGTCGCCGCCCGTGACCATGATGATGGGCACGGTGCCGCCCACTTCCTGGCGGCGGATTTCGCGGCATACGGCAAAGCCGTCCAGGGCCGGCATGTCGACGTCGAGCATGACCAGATCCGGCCCGCTGTGCTTGTAGCTGGCCAGCGCCTGCACGCCGTCTTCGGCTTCGATCACGTCCAGGCCTACCTGGGTGAGCATTTGCCGCATCAGCAAGCGCATCACGGGATCGTCGTCGGCGACCAGCACCAGGCCGCGTGGGGGAGGGAGGGGCGCTGTCATGTCAGTGTTCCTTCACGAGGATGGCGCTCAGCGATTCGCGTACGGCCAGGAAGGCTTGCTGCATCTGCAGCAGCAGGGGAGCCGCGCCCTCGGTACTGCCGGCGCGGCCCAGTTTTTCCATCTCCTTGCACAGCTGCGCCAGGCCATCGGCGCCCACGTTGGCGCTGCCCGACTTGAGGCTGTGCGCCACCTTGCGCAGCGCTTCCGCATCCGCGCCGGCAATCGCTGCGCGCATGGCGCTCAACTGGCGCGGCGTCTCGCTGGTAAAAGCCAGGATGACCCGTTCCAGCAGCGCATCGCCATCGGTGCGCGACAGGGCGCGGATGTTTTCCAGCGCCTGCCGGTTCAGGGGCTGGCCCGCTGGCGGGGCGGCCGATGGCGGCGTTACCTCGGGCGGCGGTTCGGGCGGCACTTCCACCGGCGCTGGCGGTGTTTGCGCCTGCGGCGCCTCGCTGTGGTGCACGGTGGCCGCGCGCGGCAGGGTGATCCAGCGCGCAATCGTGTGGCCCAGGTCCTGCTGCGTAAAAGGCTTACTCAGGTAATCGTCCATGCCGGCCGCCAGGCACGCTTCGCGGTCACCCTGCAGCGCATTGGCCGTGATGGCGACGATCGGCAGCACGCGCGCGTGGCCGCACTGCTGTTCATGGCGGCGGATTTCCGCCGTGGCGGCAAAGCCGTCCATCACGGGCATCTGGCAGTCCATCAGGATCAGATCGAAATCCTCGGCCTGCGCCGCCTGCAACGCTTCTTCGCCGTTGTGCGCGCACACCACGTCCAGGCCCAGGCTGTCAAGCATGGCCAGCGCCACTTCCACGTTGACGCGATTGTCTTCGGCCAGCAGCACGCGGCGGCGCTGGCGCCGGCCCACCTGACGCGCCGTGTGCGGCGGATGGATGCGCATGCCCTCGCTGGCGCGCGGCGGCGTGACGATGCAGTCGAACAGGTCGCATTCGCGGGCTGGCTTGATCAGCTGGAAGGCCACGCCCGCCTCGCGCCGCTGCACGGGATCGGCCGCCGCCTGTTCCGTGCTCAGCAGCAGTAATTTGAGGTCGGCCAGCAACGGATCGCTCTTGATGGTGGCGGCCAGGGCCAGGCCGCTGGTGCGCGGCAATTCCATGTCGAGCAGGGCCACGGCATACGGCGTGCCCGCCTGCGCGGCCGCGCGCAGCTTGCCCAGGCAATCGCTGGCCGTGCCGGCGCTGTCGCTGACGATGTGCCAGCTGGCCAGCTGCCGCTCCAGCACGGCGCGCGTGGCGGGGGTGTGGTCGACGATCAAGGCGCGTAACCCTCGTGTGGTTTTCAGGTTGAAGGACGGGTCATCGTTGTCGACCCGCCGCTTATCGAAATTTACTTCGAACCAGAAGATCGATCCTTGCGTTAAAGCATTATCGACGCCGATAGTGCCGCCCATCAGCTCCACCAGCTGTTTCGAGATCGTCAAGCCCAGGCCTGTGCCGCCGTGCTTGCGCGTGGTCGAACCATCGGCCTGCGAGAACGATTCGAAGATGCGCGTCTGCGCCTCGTTCGACACGCCGATGCCCGTGTCGTGCACCTCGAAGCGCAAGCCCACGCTGGGCGCATCTTCGCTGCACACGGTCACTTTCACGGTGACCTTGCCTGTTTCCGTGAACTTGATGGCATTGCCCAGCAGATTGACGATGATCTGGCGCAAACGGTTCGGGTCGCCGCAGATGGCGATGGGGATGTCAAACGCGATATCGAATTCCAGGCTGATGTTTTTTGCTTCCGCCTGCGGCGCGAACACGTGCTCTATGTCGTCGAGCAATTCGCGGAAATTGAAGCGGATGTACTCCACGCTCAGCTTTCCCGCCTCGATCTTGGAAAAATCGAGGATGTCGTTGATGATCACCAGCAAATTCTGCCCCGAGCGCTGCACCATGCTCGTGTAGTGGCGCTGTTGCGGGCTCAAAGGGCTGGCCAGCAGCAGTTCCGTCATGCCCAGCACGCCATTCATCGGTGTGCGGATTTCATGGCTCATGGTGGCGAGGAAGGCGCTCTTCGCCTGGCTGGCCGCCTCGGCCGCATCCTTGGCCTTTTCCAGCTGCGCCGTGCGCACGCCCACCTGGCGCTCGAGCTGGTCGCGGTAATTGGCCAGGGTACTGTCGCGGCTGTCGATCTGCGCCAGCATGTCGTTGAAACTATCGATCAGCACGCCCAGCTCGTCGCTGCGCTGGTGTGCGATGCGGTGGCTGTAGGTCTGGCTGCTCGACACTTTTTGCGCTGTATCAATCAGCTTGGTGATCGGCTCGGCAATCACGCTCTTGAAGCGCCGCGCGAGGAACACGGCGATCAGGAAGGAAAGCACGGTGGCGCCGCCGATGGCGCCCACGTGGCGGCCGATGTCGCGCCACATGTGGTTCAGGTCTGCCTCAATCAGCACGGCGCCGAGGATCTGCTGCGGCTCGCCGGGCCGGTAGACGGGACGGTACAAACGCATGGCGGGTGCCAGGGGCGTGCCCGCGCCTTGCGTGACGGGTTGCACGGCCATGTCGGCCAGCAGGGCCGGGTCCATGTCTTCCGGTGCTGCCAGGCCATCCGCATGCTGCGGCGCGCGGTACAGGGCGAACAGGCGCCCACCCCGGTCGAACAGGGCCGCCTGGGCCACCTCGTCGCGCGCGGCCAGCGCGGCCAGCACCTGTTCGGCCTGCGGCTGTGCCGATTTGCCCAGCAGCAAGGGCACCGCGCTGGCTGCACCGATCACGCCCGCCAGCGACAGCAATTGCTTGCCTTCATCATTCTTGTGGCTGAGCACGGACGTCAGCGCAAACGCCACGAACACCAGCAGCAGCGCGCAACCCGAGGACAGTACCGAGATCATGGTCAGCTTCTGGCTGATGCTGGAGCGTTGGAAATTGAACATGAATTCGCTGCTTCCCCCGGTCGCCCGTTGACTGTTATTTAATTCCTATTGGAAAAATATAGACGCGAAGACACACCCCGATGTTGATGTGGGTCTAAGGGAAGAGAGGGGAGGGGAACTTATACGAGATGAAACAACGAGGGGTGGGGTCGGACCCGTCGGGGACATGTGCCCCAATGGGGCACATGTCGATCCCGCAGGGACTGACCCCAGTATTTGCTTTTGGGGCTAATGAAATCAAACCCGGAGAAAAGCCGGGGTCAGACCCGAAGGGTCTGACCCCACTACTAACAGCAGCCGCCACGCTTGCCGGCGCCGCCATAACGGGCTTCCTGGCGTTCGCGGAAGAACTCTTCATACGTCATCATCGGCTCGCCGGGATGGGTCACTTCCCGGTGCGCCACATAGGTGTCGTACTCGGGCAAGCCGCACATGAGCCGCATGCTTTGCCCCAGATACCGTCCAGCCTTGATGATTTCGTCGATCATCATTGCACCGTGGGCATGGCCTGGAACGGCGATTCCTTGGTGCTTGGCTGGCTGTCGGCGCGTGCCTTCATGATGGTGCGGATACCGAAGAACAGCACGCTGATCACGACGATGACGAAGAAGGCGGCCAGGCCGGCGTCCAGGTAATCGTTGAAGATGATCTGCTGCATCTGCGCCACCGACTTGGCCGGTGCCAGCAAGGTGCCTTCGTCCAATGCCGCCGAGTATTTCTTCGCATGCGCGAGGAAGCCGACGCGCGGGTTGGCGTCGAAGATCTTTTGCCAGCCCGCCGTCAGCGTGCACAGCAGCAGCCAGATGGTTGGCGTGATCGTCACCCACGCATACTGTCCCCGTTTCATCTTGAACAGCACGCAGGTGCCGAGGATCAGCGCGATGGCTGCCAGCATCTGGTTGGCGATGCCGAACAGCGGCCACAGGGTGTTGATGCCGCCCAATGGATCGACCACGCCCTGGTACAGGAAGTAGCCCCAGGCCGCCACGCACAGGCCCGTGGCCAGCAGGTTGGCGATGACGTTTTCCGTCTTTTTCAGGCTAGGTACGAAGCTGCCCAGCAAGTCTTGCAGCATGAAGCGGCCCGCACGCGTGCCTGCATCGACGGCCGTCAGGATGAACAGCGCTTCGAACAGGATGGCGAAGTGGTACCAGAAGGCCATCATGGCCTTGCCGCCGATGGCGCCGGAAAGAATCTGCGCCATGCCGACGGCCAGGGTCGGTGCGCCGCCCGCGCGCGAGATGATGCTGTGCTCGCCAACGTCCTTGGCCGTCTGCGTCAGCATTTCCGGCGTCACGTAGAAGCCCCACTGCGAAATCGCCTGTGCGGCGGACTCGGCTGTCGTGCCGATCAGGGCGGCCGGGCTGTTCATGGCGAAATAGATGCCCGGCTCGATGGTCGAGGCGGCTACCAGGGCCATGATGGCCACGAACGATTCCATCAGCATGGCGCCATAGCCGATGAAGCGGGCGTGGCTTTCGTTTTCAATCATCTTCGGCGTGGTGCCCGAGGAAATCAGCGCGTGGAAGCCGGAGACGGCGCCGCAAGCAATCGTAATGAAGAGGAAGGGGAACAGATTGCCCGACCAGACAGGGCCGGAGCCGTCGATGAACTTGGTCATGGCCGGCATTTTCAGGTAAGGCGCGACGACGATGATGCCGATGGCCAGGCCCAGAATCGTGCCGATTTTCAGGAAAGTCGACAGGTAGTCGCGCGGCGCCAGCAGCAGCCACACGGGCAGCACGGAAGCGATGAAGCCGTAGCCGATCAGCATCCACGTCAGTTCCGTGCCTGTGAACGTGAACATCGGGCCCAGCACGGCGTGTTCCTGCACATACTGGCCACCGATGATGGCCAGCATCAGCAGCACAAAACCGATGATGGAAATCTCGCCGATGCGGCCCACGCGGATGAAGCGCGAGTACACGCCCATGAACAGGGCGATGGGAATCGTCGCCATCACGGTGAAGCTGCCCCATGGGGAGCCTGTCAGCGCCTTGACGACGATCAAGGCCAGCACGGCCAAAATGATGACCATGATCATGAAGCAGCCCAGCAAGGCGATCATGCCGGGAATTTCGCCCAGTTCAGCCTTGATCAGGTCGCCCAGCGAGCGGCCGTCGCGGCGCATGGAAATGAACAGCACGATGAAATCCTGCACGGCGCCCGCAAACACGACGCCTGCCAAGATCCACAGCATGCCGGGCAAATAGCCCATCTGCGCGGCCAGCACGGGGCCGACCAGGGGGCCGGCGCCGGCAATCGCGGCGAAATGGTGGCCGAACAGCACATATTTGTTGGTCGGTACGTGGTCGAGGCCATCGTTGTGCTTGAAGGCCGGCGTCATGCGGCGTGCATCCAGGCCCAGCACCTTGTCGGCGATGAACAGGCTGTAGAAACGGTAGGCGATCAGGTAGACGCAGACGGCGGCGATGACGATCCAGATTGCGCTGATCGGTTCGCCACGTTGCAGGGCGACGACGCCCAGGGATCCGGCGCCGGCAAGCGCAAGCGCTGCCCAGCCGAGCTGTTTGAAAATGCGGTTCATGCTTCCTCCAGAGATTGACGGGCGCTGTGCCGTGCGATGATGTGTGCTGCGGGTCCTGGTCGTCGCCAGTTTGATGTAACTTTTGGTGTATTTGCAGCTTATGGCAAGTATTCAGGAATCGTATAATTGCCGCAAGCGCACGACTACGCAGTAACGCTCAGTATTACTACGCAGAATGATTGCCGCGCCGCGACGTAAAATCACGTATTCCCACCAGCATCGACGCCGCCGGAGCGCGCCAGGCCATGAAACTCAGACAGAAAGTCATCTTCCTGGCCATCACGCCGCTCATCCTTGCCCTGTGCGCCATCGCGTTTGCCGTGCGGCACCAGGCGATTACCCTGGCCGAGCAGCAGCGCGCCACCATCCAGCAAGCGTACCTGGCCAGCAAGGAAGCCGAACTCAAGCATTACGTGACCCTGGCCAGCCATTCCATCGCCTCGTTATATGGTTCGGGCCGCAAGGATGCCGCCACGCAAGAGGAAGCCAAGCGCATCCTGTCGGCCCTCAGCTATGGCGATGATGGCTACTTCTTCATCTATGACTTGCAGGGCAAGTCGCTGATGCATCCGCGCCAGCCCGAACTGGTGGGGCAGAATCTGTGGGAGTTGCGCGACGCAGACGGCAACCTGACCATCCAGCGCCTGATGCAGCGCGCCAGGAGCGGCGGCGGTTTCGAGCGCTACAACTGGATCAAGCCCTCGAGCAACAAGTCCGCGCCCAAGCTCGGCTATGTGATATTGATGCCGGAATGGGGCTGGATGATGGGTACCGGTATTTACATGGATGACGTGGACCAGGCGCTGGCCAAGGTCGATGCCCAGCAGTCGCGCAATATCCGCTCGACCATGGAGCTGATCGCCGCCATCGCCATCCTCGGTTCCCTGCTGGTGGCCGCTTGCGGCCTGGTGCTGAACCTGCGCGAATTGCGCGTGGCCGACGCCAAACTGAAAGTGCTGGCGCAGCGCGTGGTCGAATCGCAGGAAGAGGAGCGGGCGCGGCTGTCGCGCGATTTGCATGACGGCATCAGCCAGTGGCTGGTGTCGATCAAGCTGCAAATCGAGGCGGGCATCGCGCGCCTGGCCGGTAATGCCGAGCAGAAAGAAAAGGCGCCCGCCACGTTCGAGCGGGCCGCCGAGCAGCTGAACAAGGTGCTGGGCGAGGTGCGGCGCATTTCGCACAACCTGCGCCCGGCCATCCTCGACGACCTGGGCCTGGCCGCCGCGCTCGACCACCTGGTGCATGAATTTAACGACAGCAGCAGCGCGCAAGCCAGTTTCACGGCCAGTCCGGCGGCGGCGGGCGAGGGCTTGCCCGACATGGTCAATACCGTGTTGTTCCGCATCGCCCAGGAAGCGCTGACCAATTGCGAGCGCCATGCCCACGCCCGCGGCGTGGAAGTGAGCCTGCGCGAGGCGGGCAAGGCGGTGGAATTGCGCATCGAGGATAATGGCGGCGGCTTCGACTTCGACGGCATCGCCCTGCATCCGCAGCGCGGCATCGGCCTGCGCAACATGACGGAACGCATGGAAGCCATCGGCGGCAGCCTGCACATCACCTCGTCGCCGGCCGGCACCCTGGTGCTGGCGCGGCTCGCCCTTCCACCGACACACTGAGTAACAGATACCGAGAAGATACCGAAACATGACCGAGACGATCAACATCCTGCTGGTGGACGACCATCCCCTCGTGCGCGACGGCTTGCGCGCGCGCCTGGAAGCGGTGGCGCATTTCGACGTCGTGGCCGAGGCGGGCGGCGCCGACGAAGCGTTGAATCAGGCGCGGGCGCACCAGGTGGACCTCGTGTTGATGGATATCAATATGCGCGGCACGAATGGTATTGAAGCGACGGCGCTGTTCAAGCAGGCGTTTCCGCAGATTGCCGTGCTGATCTTGTCCATGCACGACAAGCTCGAATATGTGTCGCAAGCCATCGCCGCCGGCGCGCGCGGCTATGTGCTGAAGGATGCTCCAGGGAAAGATATCGTTTTCGCCATCGAGACGGTGATGTCCGGCGGCATTTATTACAGCGCGGCCCTGGCGCGGCAGTTATCGCGGCCGCAAGTGCACGATTCCTTCCTCACCACGCGCGAGCAGCAAGTGCTGCAACACATCGCGGCGGGCCAGTCGAACAAGCAGATCGCCCGCGACCTGGACCTGAGCGTGCGCACGGTCGAGACGCACCGCCTGAACATCAAGCGCAAGCTGGGCATCGAAGGGCAGGCTGAATTGATCAAATACGCGGTCGAACATGCGCATGGCGGCGGCACCTGAACGGCGCTCGCGTCACGGTGATTTTTTCAAACCCGCATGACAGGCGGGTCTCCCGGGGGGAGTGTTTTTTTTGAATATTTATTGCCAAAATTAAACTGTTTCACGGGTGAGATTCGGATAGAATGATTCTCGCTGTCGAAATAGCATCCCTGTCGGGCCAGGGTTGCCAATGCTGGTCAGTTTATTTACTATGGCGCCCTACCCACACTGAGATACCGATGTCAGCGTCTGAATCAAACCTGTTTCCGTTGGTGGGATTACAAGCAGTGGCCAATGCTCATAACGAGTGGGTCGCTGTCACCTTGCATGGTCCGCAGGCCTCGACGGCGCCGCTGCTGGCGGCGCTGGCCGCTGCCGATGCGTATGCCTTCCTGGCACCGCTCGACTGCATTATTCCCCTGGCCGACCCGCATGGCGTGGACGAGGCCGTGCTGGCGCAACTGGCGCCGCAACGCACCATTTTCCGTTTGCCGGCGCAGTTTGCGGGCGACAAGCAAATTCAGAAAAAATGCCAGCAATGGCGCGACGCCGGCTATCGCATCCTGCTCGATGGCGCCGATGCCGGTCCCGTGGTGGCGGCGCAGGTCGACGCGCGCGCGCTGAGTTTTGACGCGGCGGGCGCACGCCCGGCCCTGCATCAGCTGCTGCCCTTGCCGGGGCCACACCTGGCCTACAACATCGTCGACGCGGCGCAGCTTGCCGCATTGCAAGAAATCGGCGTGAGCTGGTTTGCCGGTGACTACGCCTTGCAGCATGCGCGCCAGCAAAGCGAGCCGGAAGACGCCACCTCGCGCCGGCGCTTGCTGGCGCTGCTGGGCCTGCTGGCCCGCGATGCCGACGCGCACGAGCTGGAAGTGCCGCTCAAACAGGACCCATCGCTCAGCTATCATCTATTAAAACTGGTCAATTCGGCCGCCTTCGGTTTCACGGCGCCGATTACCAGCTTCAGCCAGGCCATCAGCCTGCTGGGCCGGCGCCAGCTGCAGCGCTGGCTGCAACTGCTGTTGTATGCGCGCCAGCAAGACGACGGCAAGATCCACGCGCTGCTGCCGCTGGCGGCCGTGCGCGCGGCGCAGATGGAAGCGCTGTGCCAGTTGCGCGGCGGTGACCGCGATGCGCAAGACCTGGCCTTCATGGCGGGCGTGTTTTCCCTGCTCGACGTCCTGCTGGGCATGCCGATGCAAGAGATCATCGCCACCCTGAACCTGGCACCCGAAGTCAACGACGCCTTGCTGGAACGCAATGGCGAGCTGGGCAACTTGCTGGCGCTGGTCGAAAGCGCCACGCCGCCGCCCGAAGTCTTGCGCCGTGCCGGCATCGATGGAGAAACCTATTGGCGCAGCCTGCTACAGGCCTACCAATGGGCCATCCAGGTCAGCCGGAACCTCTAGCATGACCTTGCTGCCGGTGTCGGATTACCTCGGTGACAGCGCCGCCCTGTGCGATGCCGTCGTGCGTTTGCGCGGTCCCGCGCTGGTGGCTGAGCTGGGCCGCATCGCCAGCGCCGTGATGGCCAGCCCGCATGGCCAGTTTCTGCCTGCGGGCAGCATGGACGCCGCTGCATCGTCCGCGATTTTTCCCAGCGACACGCCTGCCTTGCTGCAGGAAATCAGTTTTGACGGCCACTGCTTCGGCCACTACAGCGTGGCGGGGCGCAGCCTGTACAACGACGCCGACCGCCGCCACCTGGCCAGCCTGGCCTCGCTGACGGCCGGCGTGCTGCAGGTGCATTCGCTGGCGCAACGCTCGACCCATGCGTTTGCGCAAGTCGAAGCCTTGCTGGCGCAGCAGACGCAAATCCTCGACCAGTTGCACGAATCCGTGCTGACGATGGACTTGACGGGCTACATCACCAGCTGGAACAAGGGCGCCGAACGCCTGTTCGGCTACACCTCGGTGGAAGCCGTGGGGCGCAACATCCTGTTCCTGTACGACGACGAAGATACGGGCTTCCACGACGCCTTCCTGGAGCAGGGAGGGCGCCTGATGGAGGTGCGCCGCCGAAAGAAGTCGGGCGAAATCTTCTGGGCCAGCCTGTCCCTGTCGCCGCTGCAAGACATGGACGACAAGCCCATCGGACTCATCGCCTACCTGACGGACATCACGGAACGCAAGCTGGCCGAAGAGCGATTGCACCATCTGGCCTATTACGATCCGCTGACCAGCCTGCCCAACCGCACCTTGCTGGCCAAGCTGGTCGACCAGGCCCTCTCCGTGGCGCAGCGCAGCAAGATGCTCGGTTGCGTGCTGTTCATCGACCTGAACCGTTTCAAGCTGATCAACGACACCCTGGGCCGGCGCATCGGCGATGAACTGCTGCGCCAGGTCTCGCTGCGTTTCCGCAAGGTATTGCGCGACCAGGACCTGGTGGCGCGCCTGGGCGGCGACGAGTTCGCCGTGGGCCTGTTCGACATCGGCCAGCACTTCGAGGCCAGCATGGTGGCGCAAAAGCTGCTCGCTTCCCTGGTGCAACCGTTCCTGATCGAAGGCCACGACTTGCGCGTCGGCGCCAGCATCGGCATCAGCGTGTACCCGCAAGACGGGCAGGACGCGGAAACCCTGCTGCGCCAGGCCGACATCGCCATGTACCGCGCCAAGCAGGACAGTGGCGGCGAAGCGGAAAGCGTGGCCTTCTACAGCCAGGACATGAACCTGGGCATGCAGGCGCGCATGCGCCTGGAAACAGGCTTGCGCCAGGCATTATCGGAACAGCAACTGTTGCTGCACTACCAGCCGAAATACGCGCTGGGCAGCGGGCGCATCATCGGCGCCGAAGCGCTGGTGCGCTGGCACCACCCGCAGCACGGCATGATCCCGCCCGCCGAGTTCATCCCCCTGGCCGAATCGACGGGCCTGGTGGTGCAAGTGGGCGAATGGGTACTGGAAGCGGCCTGCGCCCAGGCGCAAGCGTGGAAACTGGCCGGCCTGCCGCCGATCCGCCTGGCCGTCAACGTCTCCGCGCGCGAATTCACCTCGGCCCTGCCCGCCAGGGTGGCGGCGACCCTGGCCCGCTACGGCCTGGAAGCGGCCTGGCTGGAACTGGAAATCACGGAAAGCACGCTGATGCACAACATCGAGCGCGTGATCGGCATCATGGACCGTATCACGGCGCTGGGCGTGGCCCTGTCGCTGGACGACTTTGGCACTGGTTATTCAAGCTTGTCCTACCTCAAGCGTTTCCCCATCGACACGCTAAAAATCGACCGCTCGTTTACCACCGGCATCCCGACAGACGCCAGCGACTGCGCCATCGCCAGCACCATCATCAGCATCGCCCAGCAGCTGCACCATAAAGTGATCGCGGAAGGCGTGGAAACGGCCGAGCAACTGGCATTTTTGAAGAGCTCCGGCTGCGACGAAGTGCAGGGCTACCTGTTCTCGCGCCCGTTGCCGGCGCTGGAGTTCGAGAAGGCGCTGCGGGAAAACTGGGGGCTGTAGAGCTTTGCTTTGGAGTGCCTGCGCAGGTATTGAACCCACAGGCGAAGAGCCGGGGTCGTACCCGCCGAGTACGACCCCAGTCCTTGCCGCTAGGGGGAAATAAGGCCACCGGAGTACTAGCCATTGGTAAGCCACTGACCTTTATGTATAATGCTGCCATCAGGAAGCGTGGCCGAGTGGTTGAAGGCACTAGTCTTGAAAACTAGCGACGGGTTACACTGTTCGTGAGTTCGAATCTCACCGCTTCCGCCAGGAAATAGAGAAACCGCCTTCGGGCGGTTTTTTATTGCCTGGCGGAAGCGAGCAGGGCGCCTTCGCGCCCTGCGTGTGAGATTCGAAGGGCTGGGCCTACCGGCCCAGCCCGCCCCGAATCCTCCACCTGCTGCCGCTGCGCGGCAGCTCCGCGCGCCGAGGGCGCGCGTTCGTAGTTCTCATTAGGTCTCCAATTGAGCCACCTTCCACGCCACCCAACGCACCAGTCCGTGTCTGAATACCGGACCTGACCCTTGCGTCGTGCACCAGTTCGACAAGGGCCGCGTGTTCCACCTGATGGAGCCGGACGTGAACCAGGAACTGTACCGAGTGCCCCAGTACCTGAGCGCCTTGCAATCGGCCTGGCTCAACGAGGCGGCCACCTTGTTCCGTCGCAAATATTACAAGAACGGCTCGCACGCCGGTTTCGTGTTTTACATAACGGATGCGGCCGCCAACACGCAGGACGTAGACAACCTGCGCCACGCCATGCGCGACAGCAAGGGGCCGGGCAACTTCCGCAACCTGTTCATGTACGCGCCGAACGGCAAGAAGGACGGCATCCAGATTCTGCCCGTGTCCGACGTGGCCGCCAAGGACGAGTTTTTCAACATCAAGAGCGTGACGCGCGACGACCAGCTGGCCGCGCATCGCGTGCCGCCGCAGCTGATGGGCATCCTGCCGAACAATGCCGGCCGCTTCGGCGCCGTGGAACCGGCCGCGCGCGTCTTCGCGCGCAACGAGCTGGTGCCGCTGCAGGCGCAGTTCATGGCCATCAACGAGTGGGCCGGCGTGGAAGTGGTGAAGTTCGCCCCGTATGACTTGGGCCTGGGCAAGGAGGGCGCGCAATGAGCGACTACATCGACAACACTGACAAGATCATCTTTGCCGAGGTGGCGCGCGGCCTGGTCGCCGTGCGGCGCCGGCCGGGCCTGGCGGCGCATGGCTGCTGCCACTACTGCGACGAGCCGCTGGCGCCCGCGCTGCTGTTCTGTGGCGTGGACTGCCGCGACGACTACGAGAAGGAACAGGCGGCGATGATCCGCGCCGGCCGCCCAGGATGACCGCCCCGCCGCACTAGCCGCCAGGGTGGGGCCGCGACACCCCAGCCGTGCCGGACCGCCCCAGCCACCGCACAGGCCGCCCACGAGGTGGCTTTTTCACGTCCCGACGATGGATGTTGCATCAAACGCAAGAAAAAAGCCTATTTCGGCCCGGCGCGCGCAGTTGCCCCCCCCCTCCACACCTGCCCGCTATATAGGGCTCTTTTGACTCAAATTTGCGCCATGGCTGAAGGCGCATGAGGACTGGTGCCGCGTGGTGAATAGGGGGCATGCGATTTGACGCATTTTGACGCACTTTGAGCGCTTTTTCGTGCGGGTGGTGTTGCGACGTGGGAACGGTGTTGTTTTCGCGCTGCGCCGCGTCCTGGCGCGCTTCTGGCCCATGTACTGGTGTCTGTATTCTGCGCATCATTCATCGTCACGCCCTCGCGTCATTGCCGGGTATTGCGACCTCAAGAACTCTTGTTATACTGTATGTATATACAGTATTTAATTCAGGTGTCACGATGATTGTTAAAATGTTAAAGATGCGCCTTGCTGGCGTGGAGGTGCCCAAACGACGGCTGCATGATCGCTACAACTCGGCACGACCCGGAACGTTGGAAGTCATTGAAACAACAGACCAGGGCTTGCACCGTTTGGTGAAGCTGGCCCGGTTCACTTACGGAGAGAAAGGAAACTACGTCGACACACTGTTCGATGTGAATTTGCTTTGGTATCGGGATGGGCGCATGGTGTTGTCAGGATTTGAGCGCAGCAAGAAAGATATGCAATTTTGCGACTATGCGCAGTCCTGGCTGTGTTTTGTCGGGACGGAGCCGCCACCAATGCCGGAAGGCAGGTAGAATAAATTGCATGTGCGCCGACTATACCCCCAGCCGTAGCGATCAAATCGAACAGCATTTTGCTGTCCGCTCCCCTCAATTTGACCTGCCGCCAGAAGCCTGGCCAGGCTACATGGCGCCGATCATTCGCGCGTCGCACGATGTGCCCGGTGAGCTGGAAGTTGCCCCAGCATGTTTCGGCATGGTGCCGCATTGGGCCGATATGAAGCTGGCGCGCCAGACCTACAACGCCCGCACCGAAACCGTAGCGCAGAAGCCGTCCTTCCGCAATGCCTGGAAGCGCAAACAGTTCTGCATTATCCCAGCGGAAAATTTCTTTGAACCTTGCTATGAGACTGGAAAGCCGGTTCGCTGGCGCATCGAGCGCGCCAATGGCATGCCGGCCGCCGTCGCCGGGATATGGGAATTCCGGCCGCAAGACTTGCTGTTGTCGTTCTCGATGCTGACGATAAACGCCGATGGCCACCCGCTCATGCAGCGTTTCCAAAAGCCTGATGATGAAAAACGGATGGTGATGATCCTCGACCCGGACCAGTATCACGGCTGGCTCGATGGCTCCTTTGTGACCGAAGAGGATGTGTTCCAGCAGTTTCCAGCAGAACGCCTCCTAGCTGTAGCTGATCCGCTTCCGCCCAGAGCAAAGGCAAAATGAAGCGCAGATTGGTTTTTATTAAAAAAGCAAGTACGTATTCGTTGCCTATCGCAGAATATTAGAGATGGCCTACTGAGTTTCACTTATATCTCAGGTCATTACAGCTCGGTATATCGGGAGGGAAATGATGAAGATTACTGAGGAACAAGTGTCAGCAGCTTACCAAGTAGCAAAAAAAGTGTTTGATGGTCATATGAAGGCGACTTATGGAGGGAAAGTTCTTTCTTCGGAACACGGCCTAAACGACACCACGGCAAATGATTTCATAGTTGACTACAAGTGCTTGTTAGAAGGCAGGGTGTTTTATCGGGCTATGAGTGCGTCAGCGATGCGTTACTTCATGGAGCAGATTTTCGCAGAGAATGATGAGCATTGTAAGGTAAATGCCATTACTGCTCTGCGAGGTCATATAGCGTACTATGAAAACCACTACAAGACCCGGATGCACTTGATGCGCGAGGTCGCTAATTATTTTGATGCGCTTATGCAAAGACCCAAGACTATTGTTGAGGTTGAAGCTGAGTTCGCCGTTGCTGTCGAACGATCTTTGCGTGGTTCGTCAAAAGATCGATTGCGACGTCTCGCAAATACAGGAAGGAAACCCACTTCAATCGTTGTTCAGTCAACAGTCTTTGTCAGAAATCCGGATGTTGTCGCCGAAAGGTTACTACGAGCTGGTGGACGATGCGAATCATGTCTGGCTGAAGCGCCTTTCATGCGCGCCACAGATGGTACACCATACCTGGAAGTTCATCATAAGGTGCGGCTAGCTGCCGGTGGTGATGATTCGATAGAGAACACTGTTGCACTTTGTCCCAACTGCCATCGAAGGTTCCATCATGGGGCAGCCACTACGATGTAGCACGCTTGCCTTATCCTACTTTCTGGTGTCGCATAATGGGGAGCCCGCTTCCAGGACCTCCTACGCATCAGCCCGTGTCTGAATGGCGGACCTGACCCTCGCGTCCTTATGCGAACCTATTCAATTAAACGAACATAGCTAATAGCCTGCCATTCATGAATAATGGAGAAAAAACACTCTGCCAATCTCAAATTTTCTTAGCTTCGATTAAATAAATCATGAATTGGATCATCTGGTGACTTCGCCTCACTTGGCCGATAATTTATTTCATTTACCTGATGACTAGGTATGTATGAGTTCCTGAAATAATCATCCATTTCACTTTTAATATCATAGTCTTTCGCTATATCAGAGGCATCAATGAACTCTTCTGGTAACCCTAGCTCAGAGAGCTTGTCAGAAATAATTTCTGCGAGCCTACTAGTTGCTTTTGAAGACTCATCATAGTCGCAACGGGAAAAAGCTTCAGTAATGTCAACGAAGGCTGACAAATTGTCCAAAATTGTTTCTCTGAGCGCTTCACTAAAAAGCTCGCGAAATTCTTCCTTCGTTTCATCATATAAACTTAAAATTTCGATTAATTCCCAACACGCTGTTATTTCGCCATCTTCTGTAACAGATCCAAAATTATCTTTAAGATAATCTGCAATGTCAGCTTGAGGTATGGCGTCATTAATAACCGCCCAGAAAAATAAAGTAAGCAAATTCTCGGATAGTCGCACACTATCTAAATTGGATTGCACATGCTTACACAGATTTCGAAGGGTAGGTGAGAATATTGAACTATCCTCCCATTTTATTATGGTAGAGCTTGATAAATCAAGAAGATAGCCAAGGGAGTACCCATCATACTCCTTATTTGAAGCTGCTTTGAGAGCTGAGCAGACTATTTCCTGCGAAACCGCGTCTCGTATTTTCATCTCTCGGAATAACCCAAAAAATGCCGTTATAGAATCAACTGTTTTCAATGAGATAAATGATAATCTAAGAATCGACTTATCTTTTGAGTATCTTTTAATTATAAAATCACCGATGGATGGATTAAATAAATCGAATTGAATCTCTCCATCCCGATCCACGAATCGATTTAAAAATGATCCTGTTAATAACTCCATATTTGAATAGAAATCCCGCCTGCCTTTCATCGTGTTATTCTCGGGAAAGGCTATATATTCATAATATGCGTCGGCAAGCCTACTCTCATTTATGCGACGCCCATTCATGGAGACTAAAATGATTATTGCTCGTGTAAAATCATCTTGCTGCGCATCAAATGGATGCGCCCATATTTCGGAAGGATTGTCAAGCGATCCGGAAATGAATTTCCAATAGTTCTCACTGAGAATGTCTGATAATCTATAGGGGTCAGTTACATAACTGATGAGTCGAGGATTGAAATTTTTATGCTTTACAATCTCTAAGTAATTTTCATTTTCATGAATGATATCTATGTATTCTTGTTGTAAGCCAGAGAACCAAACGTGATTGTACAAAATTTTGGCCTTATCTAAATCGCTAAGCCGGTGGATGCTCATTTCAAATTCGTTTCTCTCAGTTTTATTATGTCTAAGTAGATCTATTAGAAATTTCCCCTGACTTAATATGGTGCTGCGAGAAGTTAAAACGAACCTCTTATTTTTGCTTGTGGAAATTCTCCTAATGAAGGCAGTAATTTTTGATCCTTCATGTCCATTGAGCGCTTCTAAGTAATTTCGCCCGAGAAAATCATCAAAAAAATAGATTTGTTTTGAGTCCTGATCGCAAACTGCTTCAGCTTCAAAAATGTCATCACTCATTTTTATGAATTGGTAGCCTTGAGCTGCGTAATCGAGGCAAATCTGCCCCGCAAGCGTAGTTTTTCCGATCCCAGGCTCTCCAGTTATGATGATGGCGTGCAGTTGATCTAATTTTTCTAATGCAAGTTGATGATTGGACGTTTTAACATAGCGAAGAAACCTATCTTGGATTGCGTCTAACTCACTCTTACTTCGCCCTACAATTGCGTTGTTAATTAAATTTAACAAAACTTCGGTTGTAGTCATCCAGAGTTTGTAATGATTGCGTTCGATGCCTGCATGCTGCTTTATTATGTCGTTTAAGTCTTCGCAGCCGAATATGTCATTTTCAGATAGAAGATGTGGGGAAAGCGCTAATGCTATTGATTTTTTGTCGGATCTTGATAATTTATTTGATACTGCTAATATATAGCGACTTGGATTTAGTTTTTTTATTTTTTGATTTTCCGTGTCCTTCAATGCTCTGATAAGCTGAGCCGTAGGGGTATTGGCCCAGTGCTTGCATTGAAGTATTACTTCTGCGCCATCGGAGGCGAAGAATCTTCCGTCAACCCCTAAGTCCTTCCCAGGTTTAAAACGTTCAATCCTGAAACCTAGATGAGCACCAAGCAAATCGCAGCAGAAGATCTCAAATTCTTTATCATTCAAAGTCTTAAAATCATAATCCGACATCCACGTCTCCCTATTAGTTTGAACAGTAGAGCATAGATGAGGCAAGATCGGCAAGTATGGCATTGCGGTTGCATGCCATGTATCTAATCAAAAGCGCCCAAGTGTGTTCTTTCTTGATGTCGTCGGGTGGGTGGGGGCTGTATGCAAAGACTTTTTTACCTATTCCCGTGCGTAGGTAGCTAGGTAGGTACAATTGCTATTTTGCTCTTGTAAGCCGCATAAACATTGGTTATTCGCCTTACACCGCTTCCGCCAGGAAATAAAGAAACCGCCTTCGGGCGGTTTTTTATTGCCTGGCGGAAGCGGGCAGGGCGCCTTCGCGCCCTGCGTGTGAGATTCGAAGGGCTGGGCCTACCGGCCCAGCCCGCCCCGAATCCTCCACCTGCTGCCGCTGCGCGGCAGCTCCGCGCGCCGTGGGCGCGCGTTCGTAGTTCTCATTAGGTCTCCAACTGAGCCACCTTCCACGCCACCCAACGCATCAGTCCGTGTCCGAGTGGCGGACCAGACTCTCGCGCCCCAAGACCGTCGCGCCCCAATCAATGCCATGTGTACACAGCTTGAGTCCGCGTGTGATGTATATTGGAAGTGAAATAAGCCTGTCTCTTGGCGGTCAGTCGGGCGTACTAGGAGACGAGCCGCTGTACGAGACACTCTTTGGACAATTCCAGGCTGTGCACCGTTTGACGGCACCCTGCAGGCATTCGTTTGTCAAGCATACGAAGTGATCCCTCTGCGTTCTGTTGCCGCGATTTTTCGTCACTAGCTTCACAGCCAACACCTTGCAGCTCCCTGCTTGCGGAAAGTCGTAGGTAGCGCTGCGTTGCACGTTTTTACAAAGGATAAATACATATGAGTAAACTCATTTCTGCGGTCGTTATCACAACTGTGTTCGCTATTGGTTTGGCAAATGCTCAAGTGCCCGCTAAACCTGACATGAGTGCAATGACAAATGGCGCGATCGATATTGCAACTACTTCTGCTACCGTCGCTGCAAAAGCTACGGTGACCAGCAACGCTCCGGTTGGGGCGTTGAACGAGTGCTACAGCGCTATTGGCGATCAACCCCGGACAGCGTTGCAGTCTTGCCTTGAGGGGAAACGTCGGGAAGCCAAGTCGCAAATGAATAGCGCCTACCAAAAATTGGAGGCGAATACAAAGGAAATTGATTCAAGTGCGACTGTCAAAGCCCTGACCTCGTTGCGCAATTCTCAGAAAGCTTTCGAGAGCTTCAAGGTTGCGCAGTGCCGGTGGGTCGGCGACTCTGTGATGGGAGGCTCCGGCGCTGGAGATCTTTTAAATTCGTGCGAAGTCGATTTAATGCGCTGGAGAACGAAGCAACTTGCCAATTGATTTTATTGCCCGCTCAGCGTTGAAATCGAGCTATTTTCGCTTGCTCGATAATATGTGCCAACCACTATGATTCCCTCGCAGTCGGGTACGCAAAGACTTTTTGTGCCGATTTTCATGCGTAGGTAGAGTAGGTACGATTGGCGTATGGCGGCTTAAAAGGCGCATAAAGCTGAGATAATCGCGGTACACCGCTTCCGCCAGAACTATGGAATAAGTCCTTGTTTTTAGATCTATTTTACCAAAAAGACAATAATTTTTCTTTTCTTAAGGTGACTAGTTGCGGAAGTGATTTCCGCAACTAGTCTGGATGCTCGTCGTGAGCGTAGCTTGCCAGCACCGCCTCGTACGCTCTTGCCGAGTTGGCGCTACCGTTGCCGATTCAGCTGTCCGGGCTGCGGTGGGCCTTGCGCCCCCCGATTAACAGCAGGTCTTGGGCGCCATCCTGCATCAGTTCGATGATGTCGCCGGTCTCGGGGCACACCAGGCTCGTTTTTCCGGTCGGCACCAGCCGGGTGGCGCCGATGTCCGGCATCACCATCGTCCAGTCCTTGCCGTCGAAGCGCAGTTCGTAGCGGTTGGCGAAACGGCCCTCGAAGTTGTCGAGCTGGTAGATGCCGACGTGGCGTGTGGCCGTTGCCAGGTCCAGCGGCGCCGTCTGGGCCAGGCGAGGTTTGAAGTCCGGCCAGTCGTAGGCAGACGCCACCGCCTTGACGATCTCGCCGCCAAGATAGCTGCCGTTGTCGCCGTCGGTCATTACTACTACGCCGTTGCCGCTGTCGAGATACATCGCGTAGGTGCTCTTGAAGCCGGTGTTGCCGCCGGCATGCATGAAGCGTTTGTGCTCACCATCGCCGACCACGAAGAAGCCTTGCGCATAATTGTTCAACGCCGGCGTCAGCAGATCGCGCGCCTTGGTGGTGCTCAGAAAGGCCGTGCCGATTTTCCACGACTGCTGGACACCGATGGCGAAGCGCGCCAGGTCGCTGGCCGTGGTCCACAGGCCGGCGGCCGCCAGTTCGGGATAGACGAAGGCCCCGCCTTCGACTTCGCTGCCGTCGGCGTAGTGGCCGCGCGCGCGGTTGTGTTCTGCCGCCGGCAATGGCTGCGCGAATGCGCCGCATCCGCAGCGGCTGCAGTACTTGCTGGCGCATCAACTCCGCAAAAGGCGTGCGCAGACATTGCTGCATGGCGACTTGGGCGATGGTGTAGCCGCCGCCGGAATACGCATGGGCGGCGCCGGGGATGGTCTGGATGGCGACCGCCGGCGTGAGCGACGGCGGCTCGCCCTTGATTACCTGAAGGTCCGTAGGGATCGCCTGCGACGGCGGATAGCCGGGGAAGCCGGACACGGTCGCCCCTGCGGTGTGGTTGAGCAAATTGCGCAAGGTCACCGGATGCTCGGGGCTTTGCTGTCCGGAGGGCAGGCTCCACGGCCGCAGGCAGGCGTCCACCGGACTACCGAGCTGGAGCTTGCTGCTGCCCGTCAGCCGCTGCGCCAGCGCGCCGGTCACGCCCTTGCTGATGGACGCGGCCTGATACAGCGTGTCGGTGTCGGCCGCACGTGCGGACGGTTGGCGGTAGACGCCGGCCCAGGCGATCTTGCCGTCGCGGATGACCGCCACGCTGACGCTGGAGACCTTATAGCGGCGCAGGCGCTGCTGGATATCGAAGGTCTGCGTCGGCTCGCCTGCGATGTCCACCCGCTGCCGCAGCCCGCTGGCGATACGCTCGGCTATATCGGACTCGCCCGCGTGGGCGGGGCCGCTACATGCCGCCACCCCCAGCAAGGCTCCCAGGCGTAGCGCGCGGCTTGAAGCATGGACTGGCAGTAGCCATAGACGAATGCGCATAAGCTTCCCTTTCATTAATTGGATGGGCTAATCTTATCGAGCGTTGCCCGAGGCTCCCTGGATTTGCGACGGACGGTGGAATGCTTGGTCCAGGCCGATTGTTTTCAGCAAAATCTCTACGCGGCGCTGGCATTGCCAACAAAAACAGCGGGGTCAGTGCCGACAAAAGCGGGGAGGAGCAGCCATGGTCATAGCAGCAGACTGCCATTTGCTCGCCCTGGATCTAATGGTAGGGGCGCGCAACCAATATCGCCGATCATCCGGTCAGCCGGTCGACGACTTCCTGCCCTGGAACTGCGCCGCGCAGCTCCCCTCAGCTTAAAAAACATGCCGCTTCCCAGCGGTGTGATGCCATCATCTGCCAAATCAACGCCAGGCTCAAGACGGCGCTGACTTTACTCTTACCTTGATGTCGTCGCGCCTGGGGGCGTGTGCGCAAAGAATTTTTGTTCCAATGTTCATTCGTAGGTAGCATAGTAGGTACGAATGTTATTCGGCTTCAGCCGTGAAAACCCTCGCCGCCAGCTGGCGAAAATGGAAGGATTGGAATTTTGAGAACGCAGAAAAGATGCATGGGGTATGTGGCTATCGTCGTCGACGATTACGATCGGGCTATCGAGTACTACACAGAAAAACTCGGATTTACGGTGGTCGAAGACACGCCACAAGCAGGGAAACGTTGGGTGGTTGTAACGCCGAACCCAGAAAGCGATTGTAATCTTTTGTTGGCTCGTGCCTCAAACGACAGCCAGCAGGTATTTATTGGCAATCAGTGTGGTGGGCGGGTTTTCCTTTTCCTCCACACAGACGATTTTTGGCGAGATTATGCTGCCATGAAGGCCGCAGGCGTTCACTTTTGTGAGGAACCGCGTCAGGAAGAGTACGGAACGGTCGTGGTATTTGAGGATCTCTACGGAAATCGCTGGGACCTATACCAAAACAAATGATGACTGGTCAGCCGCTAAGCAGATTTGATATTGCGGAACTTGTTTCTGAAACTCCAAAAGCTCTTGGGGCAAAGACTTCTACCTTTTCTGGAATTACTCGAAAATTCTTTAATGAGTATTTTGAGGGGCGTCAGTTGGCACACGCCTTTAAAGTGGAGGCAGTTCCCAGTGGCGCAGGGCAAAGGCGGTGGCCGCGTAGATGCGCAACTGCGTGGCGTTGTTCAGGGGCTGGTCGATCAGCTCGGGCACTTCGGAGCCATAGCGGCGGCGCCGGATGCGCGAACCCATCGGCGTAGTGAGAATGTCTGTGACTGACTGGCGCAGGTGGCCCAGGCCCGTCAGGCTGCGCCCGGTGGCGGCGTGCATGCCCATCATGATTGCGGCCCGCCCGACTTGTCGCCGCCGTGCGCATGCTTGGCCAGACTGATGGCGCCGGCCAGCACGTCCTCGCTGGCTTTGATCGTCCCTTGCACGGCCATGGCCACGCCGCCAGCGGCGCCGGCCTTGGCGTTCACGCCGCCGTTTAGGGTAGTGGCGCCGTTGACGATCTGGTTTTTCATGATGGTCAGGTCGCCCGTGCAGATGGTGCTGGGCGCGTTCGACGTCACCTTGTCGGCGGTGATGGTGGCAGTGCCGCCTGGCAGGGTGGCCGTCAGGGAGTGGGCCGCATGGTCGTACTGTACCACGGCGCCGTCGGGGTAACGCGTGGTGTGGATGGTGGGGCTGGATTCGGGCGCGTCAAACGCCTGCGAGTAGAGCCCCGGCACGATGATGCCGCGCGTCAGGTCGCCGCCCGGGGGAAAGACGATGACCTGTTCGCCGACCGTAGGCGCCGACCAGGTGCGCGTGCTGCCGGCGCGCGGCGTAGCCCAGTTCAGCCATTCGGTGGTGAGTGTCGGGCCGAGCCGCACGCGCGCCTTGGCCCCTTTGACTTCGGCAATAGTGCCCAGGCGGATCAGGTTTTGCAGCAAGCGGAGGAGGTCGGACAGGTCGGCGTTCATGCAGTGCATGTTGCCGAAGTCCGCGTGCGGATGCACGCGGGGGCGGGTTGTTATGCGACTTAGCGACTGCTACGGCAGCCCAAGATACATATACTTTTGTTTCTTAGGTATGGACGACTAGGTAGCGAGGACTGCCGTCTCAAAAAAAGAACTACCGATGAGTACTATGAGATAAATTATTTTTCACTACCTTTTGACTGGCTTTTGGTTTTGGAGATAGTATGAAAATCTATAATTAATTCTATGTGCAATTAAAAGATTCGGACGCTGTCTGGTCTCGATTCATTACATTTATTGATGAAACTGCGCCGTTGGTAATTTTGTTTAGTAGATTTAAAATGGACATGGGTTGAAAAGCTACTTTTGTTTTTTTTATTAGCAATCCCTCCAAGTTTTTCAAATTGAAATATTTCGATGATGCTTCGAGAGTATCTAGAAATGACTTTTGGGGAGTCCCGCGTACCGTTGGACGCATTATGATTGCATACCTGATGTCTAGATTTACAAATTCTTCTCGTGTAGATATATTTTTACTTATTGCATAATGAAATAAGCTGACTATTGCTTCATGGATTTTTAAGCGAACATCGTCTTTTTTTATGTCGCCTTCTTTAAATTCAACGAAATATAAGATATCATCATAAAAAAATAGCGCGTCTGGGGATTTTTCTTTTTGGTTTGGGTGTACTGGGCAATAGTTCTGAATTAAGTCGAAATTAAATGCCAGGTGCGTAGATAAAACAAAATCTCGTTTATCTGAAGTGTTTTTACTTAATGTGGTGATCGGTTGTAGCGCATGAGGGAAATCTAGTGTTAAGTGATCATAAATTTCCTTGGATTTAGAAGTCATCGCTAATTTCATCTATAAGGTCAGAAAGTGGCTCGGATAGAGCAGTAATGATTGGTGTAATGTCGCGAGTGCAGTCATTGTATTCTATTTCACCAGCGGGATTCCGTCTTGATACATAAAACCCACCGTTAATTTTATATTTTCCCACATATCCTTTTAATGCCTCAACCATATATGGGCTATGTGTTGTTATTAAAATTGTGGCGCCAGCTTTTGAGAGTTTGCATAGCATTTTTGCATATTCTATTTGCCATTTTGGATGCAAATTTGTCTCTGGTTCGTCTAGTATTAGTAGGGTGTGCTCACGAATGTAATCTCCTTCGATCAGCATGTCTAACAATCCAAGTGCCTTGACTCCGGATGCTATATTATTCGATGAGATATGATAGCTTCCCTTATCTAGAAGAAAGCTCTTTTTTTCCTTGTCAAAATATAGTTTTCCTTTGTAAGTATTGCTGAGTTCGAAGGCATCTCCTTTTCCTATTGAAAAAAGATTGAATCCGCCATTCCTTAGTTTTTGAGATAGATCAAGTGTGTGAAATGGCATCGATTCCGATTGTCGATGAGACTCACCTAATGGACTAAAACCACTCATTGCGTTATGAAATTGTATAACTGCAGGACCATCAACGAAAGTTGCATCGTTGAATTCAATTTCTTCCTCTCCTTGGAAGTCTAAAATCTTTTCATCAGTCAGCAAAAGATTGAGAATGGTTGTCTCGCCATCTGCCAATATTATTCTGGCAGGCTCAGACTGTGGCTTTCTGACAATTTCACCACTAAATTCTGATTGAAGAGCCTTAAGGATTGAGTTGGCAATTGCTTCCTTTTCTGATAATTTCACACTTACATATTCGCGAAGATTGTCTAGACGCGCTTGAGAGTGTTTGAGAATGGGTGATTTCTCAGGTGAAATTTCATATAGACGATTTAACATCATAGTCATTTCCATTAGTATGGAATCGTCAAGAATTTCGGAACGACGAAAAGTTCTTGATATGGAGAATGTTTCTCTGATGTCGGGATAGTGGGCTAAGTCAAAATTTCGCCGAAGTTCGAAATATATTCTTTCAATTTGACTTTGAATATATTGTTTTCGTTCATTTTGCAAAAGAATTGGGTAATTTGAAAAAGCCTGGATCAATGCGAAAAAAACTTTTCCAATTGTGCTTTTTCCGGAATCGTTTTCCCCTGCAATTACTGTAATATCTTTGAGGTCTATTGTGGCAGTTTTAAGTGAACCGATATTTTCTATGGTTAATTTCATATTTAATTTTGATGGTAAGTAGCGAGCATGAATTTCCCAAAAACAGTTTTCTTAATTTTTTAATTTTTGTGGCGTGTTCGAATATTCGAGCAAAAAGCATTTTCTCATTAAGAGCAATGAAGGCGGAGAAGGGCCCAGTTGTGGGGTTCGGAAGCGTTAGTGTAAAGTGCGCCATCGATTTTGGAAAGGTATGTTCGCGTGGACTTCACTTGAAAAGTAGTCGCATCGTTCATGATGTGCCGCTCGATCCTAACATGTATACACCCGTGCGCTAGGTATCACTAGAAATTAATGCAGGCAAGAAATATTGCTTTTATGGAATCAATATGCTACGTCAGCGTAGTGTCGGTTTGTCGCAAATTCGCCTGCGAACCGTCTGCGTTGTTGCTTAAGGTCAAAAATTTGTGTTTCGCTGTTTCCCATTCCTATAATTCAATGTTAGTAAAGTATAATATTTTTGTCAATTTTTGAGAAAAATGGTGCTTATTGATGTAGCTTTTTCTTTCAAAGGTGAGACAACAAGGTCTCACGTATCAATGTTCGCTGTCGCTCACTCAACCCCAACAGCTGCCGTTCCGTATACCTACAGAGTGGTCCGTTTTTATTGACTCGCTCTTGCCGGCCAAACTGATGCACATGCGCCACGCGCGCCGCCCAGCCAAAGAAGCCAACTTCGATCTGGCCGCCGGTCGCCTTCACTTTCAGGTGTTTTGCGGTGCGAATCTTGGCAAACATAGCCGCCTTCTGCCGCTTGATGCGTCCATTCTTTCCCTTGAATTCCTTGCGCCGCTTGCGCGCCGGATAGGCCGCGCCATCCGGCCCCTGCTGCGCCTTGATGCGCTGCGCCTGGCTGCGGCGCAGGTCGATGGCTACCTTGTGATTGATGGCGCGGCGCTGGGCCGGTTGCAGCTTGGCCAGCAGGGCGCCGGCCCAGGCTTCCAGCGCATGCAGGTCGTCGCTCATGCCTTGGCCTCGGGCGTGCGCCATTCGGCCAGCAGCGTCTCGCCGTCGTACAGCTTCCAGAACTCGTCCGCATAGGCCGGCATGTGCTGTATCTCGGCCAGGTGCTTGATGTCCAACCGGCCCGCTTCGCCGGTCTTGACGGTCACGCGCTCGGTCAGGTCCAGCTTGATGGAAATGTCGACCGTTTCATGGTTATTAAAATCGACTTCGAAGGCGATGCCATGCTTGCGGGTTTCCTCGTTGGCCATCAGGTCGAGCTGGTGGACTTTGAGCCAGGCGATCAGGGCCACCATGATGGCGTCCGCGTCGCCCGCGTAGTCGGTCACGATCAGGTTGAGCTTGAAGCGGTATTCGAAGGAGAGGGAGGCGGTGGCCGACGCCACCACGTTTCCCTCGTCGGCGAAGACCAGCAGGCGGTCGGGGTCGCGCTGCAGGTCGGGGATGGCGGCGGCCAGGTGCTGGCGCAGGCTATTCGGTTTGTACATGGTAGGTGTCTCGCACGGTGTTGTAAACGTCGATGCAGGCGTTCATCTGGCGGGTGGCGTCGTCGCCGTCGCCGGCAATGGCGTCAAGAGCTGCCGCAGTCGCCGGGTCAAGTTCGGCGCGCGCTTGGTGCTGATCGCTTGCGGCAGCGGTGGAATCTGCAGTGGCTGCGCACTGGCCGCTGGTGACGGGGATTGACAGGCGCACAGCGCCGCTGCGCACGTCATCGTTAAAACGGTCGCGTTCAGTTTTCGCATGGGTTTGCTCCTGGGTGAGGTGGTCGGCGCGCTGTGCCAGGGCGGCTTTGCTGGTGGCGGCCGCCCGCTGCAGTTCGACAAGGGCCACGTCTTCCACCTGATGGAACCGGACGTGAACCAAGAGCTGTACGGCGTGCCGCAGTACTTGAGCGCGCTGCAATCGGCCTGGCTTAATGAGGCGGCCACCCTGTTCCGTCGCAAGTACTACAAGAACGGTTCGCACGCCGGTTTCGTCTTCTACATGATGGACGCCGCCGCCAACACGCAGGACGTGGACAACCTGCGCCAAACCATGCGCGACAGCAAGGGGCCGGGCAACTATCTGGGGTCAGTTCAGAAAGCGGTTTCTCTATTTCCTGGCGGAAGCGAGCAGGGCGCCTTCGCGCCCTTCGAATCCTCCAACCGCTGCCGCTGCGCGGCAGCATCGCGCGCCGCAGGCGCGCGTTCGTAGTTCTAATCAGTTTTTCGACTGAGCCAGCCTGTAACGACGGCCAACGCATCAGTTCGTGTACGAATGGCGGACCAGACCCTCGCGCCGTAGTCCTCGCGCCGCCCCTACATGTCATTCGAACAGGGCCGCATCGAGCGCGGCCATGCGCGCAATGCTGGGCCAAACAGTTAATCCAGCCGACCTAACTTAGGGGCGGCGTGGCATAAACAGCTTTACTTTCATTCCATAATTCGACTATTATGGAATTATGGAATTGACTTGGGGATATACGGAAACCAAAAAAATTATTGCTGCCTTAGTTGTGCTGGCGCAAGAATCGCGTCTGGCCAGCTTTCGCCTGCTTATCCAGGCCGGGCCACAAGGAATGGCGGCAACGAAGATTGCCGAACATATCGGTATCCCGCCATCGTCCCTGTCATTTCACTTAAAGGAACTGGTGCACGCGGGTCTTGTCGTGCCGCGCCAGGATGGACGCTTTGTCATCTACGCAGCGGATGTTGACAACATGAATGCCCTTGTCGGTTTCTTGACCGATAACTGCTGCGGTGGTGCACCTTGCATTACTGGGCAAGGCATTGTCTGTGACGCTGTATGAATCCAAACGTACAAATCGAACCGCTTACCCACCATGCATTGTTTGAAGGAGTCGTCATGACCGAAAAAGTGTACAACGTATTGTTTCTATGTACCGGAAACTCAGCCCGTAGCGTGATGGCCGAGGCGCTGGTCACTACTATGGGCAAGGGGCGCTTTCGCGGCTTTTCAGCTGGCAGCCATCCGGGTGGCAGCGTGAACCCATTCGCCATCGAACAAATTGAAGCGACCGGTTATCCGCTCGAAAAACTGCGCAGCAAGAGTTGGGATGAATTTGGAACTACTGACGCACCGCACATGGACTTCATCATTACTGTATGCGACAACGCGGCCGGCGAGGTCTGCCCTTATTGGCCAGGCCATCCCCTTTCGGCGCACTGGGGTTTTGAAGATCCTGCTGCAGCGATCGGCACCGACGAAGAAAAGCGCGCGGTATTTCATAAGGTGTTCCGTCAGATAATGACCCGAATGAACGTCTTCGTCAGCTTGCCGCTGCACATGCTGGAAAAAAACGCGATTCAACATGAGATCAAAGCCATCGGACAAAGCGCCGTCTGATGTGTGACGCGGCCGAGGTCTTGGCTGGAAAGGGCAACATGAAAATTTTGGTATTTCTCGGTTCGATTCGCACCAGCACACCACCCCTGCCGGCGCGCGTGGGCGAACGCGTCGCCAAGGCGTGCGCGGCGCAGTGCGGCCGCGATGGCCACAATGTGGTGCTCATCGATCCACTCGATTACGACCTGGGTGAAGTGTTCAAGCCGCACTTTTCCTATGCAAAGGGGCGGGCACCCCTGCCGTTGGAACACCTGGCAAGTGAGATTGCCAGCGCCGATGGGTATGTGATGGTCAGCCCCGAATACAATCATTCGATGAGTCCGGCACTGGCGCACCTTTTGAACCATTTTGGCAGTTCCCTGTTTGCCTTCAAGCCCAGTGCCATCGTGACTTATTCGACAGGACAGTGGGGGGGCGTGCGGGCGGCGGTGGGCATGCGCGCTTTTCTGTCCGAGCTGGGTTGTTTGCCGGTGTCAGCCATGGTGCACATCCCGGCCGCACACACTGTTTTCGCTGCAGATGGTACCTTTGCGCCCGAAGTCGACAGTACGCGCTGGGTTTCCTATATCCAGCGCACCTTTTCCCAGCTGACCTGGTGGGCCGAGGCCGCTGGACGGGAGCGGGCGCGTTCTGGAGGAACAGGACCTTCGCCGGCATTCCTGCGCGACCCGTCCCAGCGCAATGCGCCATGAGGCACAAGTGGATCAGTTATTGCTGGAATGCCATTAAAAAGCGCCATGCGCAGCTTGCGGCCGCGCTACCTCCTGTCACTTCACGTTTATTTGGATCCCCTGATGATTCGACTTGCCACTACCGCCGATGCCGTCATGATCGCCACGATCTACAACCATTACGTCAGCAGCTCCACCATCACGTTTGAAGAGCACGTAGTGGGCATCGATGAGATGGCCCAGCGTATCGCCTCTGTCGGCGCGCAGTTGCCGTGGTATGTCTTTGAGCGTGACGGAGAGATAGTCGGCTATGCCTACGCAACACCCTGGCGTGCGCGGAGCGCCTATCGTTTTTCGGTCGAATCGACGGTGTACGTGGCGCATGAGTATATGGGGCAGGGAGTTGGCCTGCAGCTTTACAGCACGCTAATCGATGATTTACGTCAGCGAAAGCTGCAGGTGGTTATCGGGGGTATCGCACAGCCTAACGACGCCAGTGTCGCTTTGCATGAACGCCTGGGATTCGAGAAGGTGGCCATGTTCAAGCGGGTCGGCCGTAAATTTGATCAGTGGATTGATGTGGGATATTGGGAGCTGCAGCTTGCGTAGTCATTTATTTATGATTATTGGATGTCCGCATCGTCCGTGTAGGGCGGTGAAAACAGCCCGTTGTTAGGCGGTAGAAAAACACTGATTGCGGAACGAAATCGCGCGTAATCATCTGAAATGTATGAAGTATTTTGAAGGATTAAAAACTAGCGACGGGTTACACTGTTCGTGAGATTCGAAGGGCTGGGCCGATAGGCCCAGCCCTTCGAATCCTCTCCTTGCGGCCACTGCGCGGCAACTCCGCGCACCGAGGGCGCGCACTGCACTCAACGCATCACTCCGTGTGCAAAATGGCAGATCTGAACCTCGCGCCCTGAGTCCCTTCGCAAAGCAATGATTGACCAAAAATTCGCACCCGGAAGCGTCTGGTGTCGCCAATGCGGATCAGCACGAAACTAGACAACTAACATGTTTTTGGAATCTGATTGCTAAGGAAATCGTGCACCACCTCCATGAATAAAACAGGAGAATCTTTGTATGCCTCGTGCCCCGCATATGGGATGTTCAGGAAGGCAGAACCTTTTATTTGATCTCGTAGTTCAGCGATGCACTTTAGCGAACAAAGATGATCTTCGTCGCCACGCACCAGCAACGTTTTTGCCGTGATCTGCTTGATCAGATTGCCAGGGTAAGCGCTGTGTTTGATATCTGTCCAGAGCGATACCACCGATTTGATCAAGGCATCAAGGTCTGGTTCTGGATTGTTCTCTCTGTAGTAGGAGACGGCATCGGGAAACTTTGTCTCCCAGAAATCAGCCGTCACGCCACTTAACATGGGAAGGATCGGGTCGTCCACTTCCATTTGACTTTGAGCCGCCACAGCCACCAGTCCCTTGATCCGCGCAGGGGTTTCAGCGGCCATGCGCAAGGCAGTGATGCCACCGTCACTAAAGCCCAGTATGGAAAAACAATCGATGTTCAAGTGCGCCAGAATAGCTTCAACATCTGCTTGATATCGTTGATAGCTCAGGCGGGATTTTCCGAGCGTCGACTTGCCGTGTCCACGAAAATCAACGCCAATCAATTTGAATTCACTTGCAAGTTGAGCGGCAATGCCATTGAAGTCTGTCAGGTTGCCTAAGCCGCCGTGCAGTAACAGCAATGGACTCCCTTTCGGATTACCTATGATTTCAAAGTATATTTCGGCATCGTCAACGGATAAGTAGTGGCCTGAAGAATGCGTAAAAGTAGCCATGGTGGATTTATCCCTGTAACCTTTTAGTTTTTGATTTGCCGATCATACGTGGGTCGACTGTCAGTTTTTGTCAGTATCTGATCGGTATCTGGCTCTTCGCGCCCACACGGTGCTTCTGCTTTAACTTCTGAAAATTTCTCCATGTGGACCTTGCCTGTCCAGAAGTACTGTGTAAAAATACAGTGTCAACTTTCAAAAAGGACACCTCATGATCAAAGGCAGTTGCTGCTGTGGCTCAGTAAAGTTTGAATTGGCATCATCCCCAAGCATGATGGGCATGTGTCACTGTTCTCGTTGTCGGAAGGCTGGAGCGAGTGCCTTGGCCTTTGTTGATAAAAACTCTTTTACCTTGCTGGAGGGGCGGGAATTTATTCAACGCTATGAGCCAGAGCCTCCTTTTAAATATGCAAGAACTTTTTGCAAAAACTGCGGAACGTCGTTGGGGGAAATTGGTTCAGAGAGTGATTCATTTCCAATATCGGTTAACTGCCTGGATGATGACCCTGAGGTAAGAATGCAATTTCATGTTTATGTTGGCTCCAAGCCTGCATGGTATGAAATTTGTGACAATGCAAAACAGTTTCAAGAAAGTCCAACATAAATCAAAAAAAGCCAGTCAGTTGACTGGCTTTTTTATTGCACTCTTGATATTTCGAAGAATGTCGATGTTCGTTTGCTGCCTTCGCGTCCTGCGTGCGAGATTTGAAGCGCCGGGCCTGCCGGCCCAGCCCGCGCTGAATCCTCCAACGGCAACTTCACGCACCAATCTTGTCTGGAAATCATCGAGTCTTTGCAATCACCCCACTCATGTATTGATTCAAGTCGCGAAAATCCTGAACCTTCCATGCGTACGGCGATATTTTTACGCCATTTTCTCGCAAAGTTTTTGGAATCAAGTCGCCATTCGGGCGAAGTATGACTGATGAAACAATAACGCCCGGATAATCTTTCAGGCGTTTTTTGAAGGCGGAGGTTGTAAGGTCAGGCGTGGGAGGATTGCTTTTATTCGCCAGTGGTCCTGTTCCCTTGATATCTGTTCCGTGGCACACGGCGCATCGCTGTATATAGAGATTTTTCCCGTTGATATTATCCGCGAAGGATGGTGATGCTTGAATGAGCGATAGCATTCCTAGCGAGGCGATGAATGATATTTTGATTTTCATGTGGTCTTGTATTAATAAAATCTGAGTCGATTATTATATCTGCCGTTGTTCGGTTGCACTAGTTTAGCGATTCAGGAGCGAAATTGTGGTGCCAGTGATAAGACCGCGCCGCGTGGTTCCGCTTATCTCCTCGGTTGAGTCAGCTTCTATGACGTCCAGCACCTCAGTTCGTGTGCAATGCCATGGAATGACCCCGATGTGCTCATGTATGCGCCATCGGCCCCTTGTTGATGGGGACGAACACTTCCCACTTCTTTTGCATCGTCGGCTTTACGGTCTGGTTGCAACTTACCGCAACATTCGGTCCAGACAGGCCATGGCTCTTCGGAACCCATTTCACGCGCAGAGATACCGCACATTTGGCAACCAGAATCTTCCGGTTCGGCTCCATGGCTTGCCACTTTGTTCCATTTTTTACATTCTCTGCTGCAATGAACTGTACCGCAGCCTCCCTTATCTCAAACAATCCATGTATGTCACCGCGTGTCCGATCCTCGTCAAGCGTGCTGGCAAACGCCGATGAGGCACCCGCAACAAGAAAAAAGGAGCCAGCAAGGGTGGCGTACACGCGTTTATGCAATCGTAACGGTAGCAACATACTTATAATCCTTTGCCAAATTTGTTCTTTATCCGATAAGTTTCAGCGTGCCTGCTTGCGTGACCTGGCCGCCTCGGTCTTGATGAGCGTTAAATGCGGGCATGCATCTTGTCTACGGCGCGACTGGAAACGTCCTTTTCTACGCGGTAAAGCGATTATGAAGTATAAAGGCAATGCCAAAATAATGAAGGTCATCAAGAGTAATGCTAATGATGCGGTGACCAGCTATGAGAGGGAATGACATTCGCTGGTCTCCTGGATGAACGCAGGATGCCAGCTGCCGCGACAGCAATCTTCGCAAACTTGACTTGAGCAAATTCCCAACTGAAATTCGTTTGACCGCCCCCCGCGCCAGGTCTAGAGTCGTCGAAGAGACCTCAACCGACTGCATCCCCACGCCATGGCCAAGCCCTTTCCCTTGAACCCCAAGAACCCCGAACGCATCTGCTGGGGCTGCGACAAGTATTGCCCGCCGGACGCTATGCGCTGCGGCAATGGTTCCGAACGCACGCAGCACCCTATCGAGCTGTTTGGCGAAGGCTGGAATGAATGGGGGCTGGCGGCCGCTGACAAGAAAGAGGACGAAAGCAAGCCTTAGTCAAGCGCACCATGCGGCGCGGCGCTACAATTGCCCATCACACACGCGCCCGCGCTGAGAAAATCACCATGCAAGAAACCCTGTTCCGCTGGTTGGCAAGCAGCGCCGGTGACTACACCTTGGTCGAACACCCGGCCGTGCACACCATCGATGAAGCACTGAACCACGTGCCGGCCATGTCCGGCCTGATGGTGAAAAACCTGTTCGTGCGCGACGAGAAGGGCCGGCGGCATTTTCTCGTCATCGTGCCGTTCGACAAGCGCATTGACCTGGCGGCACTGGGGCGCTTGCTGACGGCCAGCAAGTTGAGCATGGCCTCGCCCGAGCGCCTGCTGCAGCACCTGGGCATCACGCCCGGCTCCGTCAGCCTGTTTGCGCTGATACACGACGGCGCACAGGCGGTGGAACTGGTGCTGGACCAGGCCGTATGGGAAGCTGATTCTGTGCAAGCCCATCCGCTGCGCAACACGGCCACCGTGGCGCTGTCGCATGCCACCTTGGCCAGTTTCCTGGCGCATACGGGGCACGTGCCCCGCATCGTGACGGTGCCGGCGGCTGATTAAACGGTCGCCTCAGTGCCTTGCTACGGGCGCGCTGCCGCTGCGCCGTCCTGGCCGGAATCCATGTGCGCTGGCCGACCAGGCGATCACGAAAGCCAGCACCAGCAACGCCACCATGGCCCAGGGAAAGGCGCCCGCACCCCAGGTTTCCAGCAAGGCGCCACCGACCACGCCCGCGGCTGCAATCGCTCCATTCCACGCCACCACATTCATCGACAAGGCCACGTCGGCGCCGCTGCCGGCCGTGTCGGCCAGCGCCGTCTGTAACAGCGTTGCCGCGCCGCCGAAGGACAAGCCCCAGACGGCCATGCCCAGGTAGACGACGGCAGGGAGGTGCGACGCGATGCCCAGCACGAGGGCCGTCGTGGCGAACACGGCCAGGCTGGCCAGCACGCTGGCGCGCAAATGGCGCTCGACCAGCTTGCCCGTGATCCAGATGCCGGCCATGGCAGCGGCACCGAAGACGAGCAGGACCAGGTCGATGCGTCCCGTCAATCCGGCAGGGGCCACAAACGGGGCAATGTAGGTGTAGAGAATATTGTGCGCCAGCATCCAGGCGATGACGACGGCCAGCACGGGCCGCACGCCCGGCGTCGTGAAGACGCGGCGCAGGGGCAGGCGTTCATGGACGGACTGGCCCGGGTAGTCCGGCACTTTCGCCAGCACCCAGGCGATCAGGACTAATGTCAGGGCGGAAATAATCCAGAACGCGGCGCGCCAGCCCACCAGCGAGCCGAGCAGGGTACCCAGCGGCACGCCCAGCGACAGGGCGATGGGCGCACCCACCATGGCCAGCGCCAGAGCGCGGCCTTGCTGGTGCGGCGCCACCATGCGTCGGGCATAGCCGGCCAGCAAGCTCCACGCCAGTCCGGCCGCCATGCCGGCACAGAAGCGGGCCGCCAGGGTCAGCCAGTAGTGGGACGACAGGGCCGTGACGGTATTGAACACGAGAAAGCCGATGATGGTCAGCAGCAGCACGTTGCGGCGGCGCCAGCCGCGCGTGGCGATGGTGAGTGGAATGGCTGCCAGCAGGGAGCCGAGCGCATAGGCCGTGACCATTTGCCCGGCCAGCGCGGCGCTGATGCCGAGGCCCGCGCTGATTTGCGGCAGCAAGCCGGCGGGCAGGGTTTCCGTGACGATGCAGATAAAACCCGTCATGGCCAGGGCCAGCAGGCCGGCGATGGGGAGGCGGTCGGCCAGCGCAGCGCTGGTTCCGGTGGTGAGTGTGGCGTGATTCACGGAAAACATCCTTGTAAAGTGGGCAGGCGCAGGACTGCCCCTGACCGTCGTGGCGGTACATATGTATCGATCGGTATAAATATAGGCGATGGCGCGCTGCGTTGTCAACGACTTCTGTATCGAGTAGTATGTAAGTGGCCTATGAGTAGATGAGAAGGAGCGATAAATGGCGCAAATGGGACGGCCGCGCACGTTCGACCGGCAGGCAGCGGTCGAGCAGGCCATGTTTTTATTCTGGCAGCAGGGATATGAATCGACGTCCTTGAGCCAGCTCAAGGCGAGCCTGGGCGGCGGCATTTCCGCGCCCAGCTTTTATGCGGCGTTCGGTTCGAAGGAAGCACTGTTCCGCGAGGCGGCGCAATGCTATCTGGATACCTTTGCACGCGTGACGGCGTGTTTGTGGGACGATGGACTGGCGCCGCGCGCGGCTGTCGAGCAGGCCTTGCGCCAGTCGGCGGCGATGCAGTCCGAGCCGGGGCATCCGCCGGGCTGCATGGTGGCGCTCGGCTGCATGAGCGCGCCGACGGCCGAGCATGCGGCCGTGGCCGCGCCTCTGACCGCTTCGCGCGCGCGCACGCGCGCCGGCTTCGTGAACTGTGTCGAGCGGGGCATGGCCAGCGGAGAGTTATCCGCGCAGACGGATGGGGTAGCGCTGGCAGCCGTGTTTGACAGTTTTTTATCGGGCGTGGCGATTCAAGCCCGCGATGGCGTGGGCTACGCCGTGTTTGAACCTGCCATCACGCAGATCCTGCGCGTGTGGGATGCCAGCCGCGTGCCGGGCTAGACGCTAGGCCGTCCAGCGAAACTCCAGCACATCGTCGCCATACTTGTCGGTCTCGCCCGTCGCGGTCCAGCCCAAGTAGCGGTAAAAGCCGTAGGAGCGCGAGGCGGGATCGCTGGAGCAGCCGAGGAATAGCCGTTGATGGCCCTGCGCGCGCAGCTCCATCATTACCAATTCCAGCAAGGTCTTGCCGATGCCCAGACCTTCGAATTCCGGCAGCAGCGCCAGGACGATGATTTCGCCCGTGTCGCGCTCGCCAAAGCAGTAACCGACCAGGTGGCCGTCATGATGGCAGACCTGGCCGGGCAGGCTGCCTGAGCGCATCATGTCCGCCCAGGTGTCGGCCGTGATGCCCACTTCTGCCAGGCGTTCTCTGGAAATGGCGTTTTGCCGCGTCTTGCCGCGCAATGCGATGAAGGCCGGGGTGTCTTCCGCCTTGGCGGCATGGAAAGTGATCGATGCTGGATGTGTCGTCATGTGTGTGTTCATTGTTCGATGGTAGTGAAGGATTTATTCCCACGGTTTGCGCATGATGTGCGCGTGGCGCTGCCAGTCATAGGCTTTGGTATTCTCGATGGCCTGCTGGCCGGGATTGCCGCTATCGATGATTTCATCCTTGACGATGATCAAGTCGTTTTTATCATTCAAGCGGTATTCCCGGTAGCGCTCGCAATCCTGTTCGCGCCGGGCGGTGGTAATTAATTTGCTGGCTTGCCAAGCATAGCTGTCTTCATAAAAGCATTGCGCCGCGCAGCCGCAATTGGCGATGCCGCCTGCGATTGCTTGATCGGCGATGCGGATATCCAGATTCGGAATCGCCGATAAGGGCTTGTTGAAACGGTATTGCCTCGCTGGCGCATCCCACAGCCACACGTCGGAACAGCGGACGCGTCCCTGGCTATCCGTGTAACCGGTCACCCACAGGTCGGCATGGCCGTCGAAATTCATGTCCAGCAGCAGCGCATGCAAATTGCCCGTGCCGCTGCTGCTGCAACTGCCAGCTATCCACTGCTTGCCGATTTTCAGCTGGTAGGTCTGCTTTTCATCGTGATTCGCATAGCGGATATCGGCCGCTTGCCGCACTTTGCCTGTCGCGGCTTTGTCCAGGTGCAGCGTGGCGCCATAAGCCGAGGTGGAAATCAGGGATAAAAGCAAAACAATCAGTTTCATGGAGATATTCTTGGGCTGGCATTTGTCGTTATGCCGGGATTTAATCGTGCAGTGAACGATCATAACGCAGGATTTGGGCAATGCGCCACACCGTTCCTATCGTGCATTCGGCGCGGAACAGTGCTGTGTACAATGCCAAAAAATCCACGATTAAGGAATTCTGATGACATCCTCTCCCGAATCTTTGAATGAAGCGGGCATCCTCGCTTATAACGACGGCAATTACGCCGAGGCCTTTAAACAATTCGGCGCGGCTGCGCGCACCGGCGAACCGGCCGGCCAGCATTTATTGGCCAGCCTGTATTACCAGGGCCATGGCGTGACGCAAGACGTGCCGAAAGCGGTGGAACTGTTCACGGCGGCGGCGCAAGCGGGCTTCCCGCCGTCGCTGGCCAACCTGGCCCTGATGTATGCGAGCGGCGATGGCGTGGTGCAAGACATGGCGCAATCGCTGGCATACGGGCGCCAGGCGGCCGAGGCGGGCGATGGCCAGTCGCAATTCAACCTGGCGCAGGCTTACCGCAAGGGCGATGGCGTACCGCAAGACTATGCCGAGGCGGCGTTCTGGTACAAGCAGGCGGCCGAGGCCGGTTCCCTGTCGGCGCAGAATGAATACGGCTTGCTGTACGCGCAAGGGCAGGGCGTCGAGCTCGATTACGTGCAGGCGTATGCATGGATTGCCATGCCGGCCGAGGCGGGAAGCGCGCAATCGATCAAGAACCGCGACCAGTTGCTGGAAATCCTCACGCCGTCACAGCAGCAGGCGGCGCGCGCGCTGGCCGCTGAATATGCGGCGCAGTACGGCGTCAATCCCCACTAGATTTCTTTGTCGGCAGCTTGGTGAGTACACCCGCCGCATCGAGTTCATAGCTGTCGAAATCGCGCGCGAGGAACAATTCACCCGAGTAATGCAGCCGGGCTTCCGCTTCCAGCTCGGCCATGCCGTCCGCATTGTGATAGCGGGCGCTGAAGTGGGTGAGGATCAGATTCGGCAAGCGGACCGCTTCGGCAAACTGCGCCACGCGCTGCACGGAACTGTGCGTGGGGCCGGGGCCCACCTTTTGCAGCATCGCTTCCGTGTAGGTGGCTTCATGCACGAGCAGCTGCGCGCCGGCACAGGCGTCCGCCAGCAACGCCGGCGTGTCGTTGTCGCCGCCGATCACCACCGTGGCGCACTGCGTTTCCGTCTGGCGGAAAGCGGTGGCGTGCAAGACCGTGCCATCGTCGAGGATCGCATCCTGGCCCGCCTGCAACAGTCCCCAGGCGGGGCCGGGTGGCGCGCCCGCTGCGTGCAGGGCGGCCTTGTCCAGCTTCCATCTGCTCGTTTCCAGCGCGAAACGATAACCGACGCTCGGTGCGCGGTGCGACAGCGCATGGCGCGAGATGGTCAAGCCCGCTTCCTCATGCACGACTGGCGCGCTGTCCACGTCGATGTGGATCAGCGGATACGTCAAAAATAGTTCCGTGTGCAGCAGGGTCGCGTCGATCCAGGCCTTGATGGCGGCCGGGGCGATCAGCAGCAGGGGTTTTTTGCGCCCCGTCATCGAGGCGCTGGCCAGCAAGCCCGGCAGCCCATAGCTGTGGTCGCCATGCACGTGGGTGATGCAGATGCCCACCAGGTCGTGCACGGACAAGGGCAGACGCTGCAGCCGGTGCTGCGTGGCTTCGCCGCAATCGATCATCCACCAGTCGCGGTTGTGCGTGGTTTGCAGGGCCAGCGAGGTGACGTTGCGGTGGCGCGTGGGCACGCCGGAAGACGTGCCGAGAAAAGTCAGTTTGAACATGGGCGCATTATGCGGCAGGCGTGCGGGCTTGCCAACGCTGTTGGCCGCAGCCAGCTTGTGGCGCGAGGCAACGCGGTACCAGCTCAAGCGTACACTTGCTTTGCGCAAACAAATATAGAATGCCTGCGTTAAAAGTATGATCCGGAGTCATTTCGGGTCATACTGTAGCTACTATCGAATTCACTTTAAAGGGCAGGACATGATGCGTACACACTATCGGAAAATCGTCGCCGCCTTGGCATTGGCAGCCTGCAGCGCTTCCGCTTCCGCTTCCGCCGTCGGCCTGGGTTTCCTGGCCGATACGCCGATGGCTTACCTGAACAAGAATGACAAGCCGGTCTTCGTGAAAGCCGTCGCCGACGTGCTCAATGACAAGAAGGATGGCGAAACCGTGCAATGGAGCAATGAAGGCTTGCGCAATTCCGTGCGCATCGCCGCCGAGATCACGGCCAGCGACACGCAAAAGACGGACGCGCAAACCTGCCGCAAGGTACAGGTGGGCTTGAGCGCCAAGGGCCAGGAACAAACCCTCAAGCTGAAAGTCTGCAAGGCCGGCACGGCCGCGTGGACAATAGCGAAGAGCTGATTTCCCGCGCATGGCCCTTGCCGGTTCTGCACCGGCAAGGTGCGACTTTCGTCTAAGAGACTATCCCAGTAGGGAGCGTCTTTTGCTGGCAGTTCATCAGGAGTGCGGACAAGGCGTGAGGAGGACGCGTGGCGAGCCACGCGACGACGATCAACGCAGTCCCCGCTTCTGAGGGGCGCCAGCAGGGGATGTATTCATCTACTGGGACAGGCTCTAAGTAGGTCGTGGGAAATTATTGTAAAGTTATGACGAACAGAACCGGATGCTCTGCAAGGCGCCCGCTGCGACGCAGTGCGAGCACTGCTAGCAGCGGGCAACACCGCAGAGCGTCGGTTATGGAAGTCAGAAATCACAATAACTTATTGCGACCTGCTTAGGTAAGTCTGGCAGCGGTTAGAATCACGCTTTACCCTCACTTTTTCCAACTACATGCAGCAAAGTCGCCTCCTGTTCTTCCGCCTGGCCGGCCAGTTTCGCCGCTATGGCGCCATCGTTGCCGCCACCTTGCTGGCTGTCGGCGTGGCGTCCGCCACCGATGTATTGTTAATCCGCCAGTTGCAAAACGTCGTCGATGCCATGCGCACGACGGCCAGCGAGCAGGTCGCGCCCGCATCCGGCGTGATGGGCATGCTGCAGGGCTGGGTCGACCGCTTCCTGCCCGCGCATGCGGGACAGGTGGACTTGTGGGTGATTCCCGCCACGATCCTGGGCCTGGCCGTGCTGCGCATGGTGTCCAGCTTTGCCGGCGATTACGGTTCCGTATGGCTATCGAGCCGGGTGCAGGCCGATTTGCGCGAAAAAATGTTCGCCACCATCATGCGCCTGCCCAGCCGCTTCTTCGATACCACCACCACCAGTTTGACGCAGTCGCGCGTGGCCTTCGACGCCAGCCAGGTGTCGCAGGCGGGCTTGAACGTGCTAAATGTGATGGTGCGCGACTCCGTCGCCACCATTGGCTACCTGATTTTGCTGTTCAGCATCGATGTGAAACTGGCCCTGTTCTGCATGGCCTCGATGCCCATCGTGGCCATCGTCGTGACCCTGGCGGGACGCCGCATGCGCCACCTGAGCAAGAGTTCGCAGCAAGCCGTGGGCGAGCTGACGTCCGTGCTGGATGAAAGCATCGCCGGCCAGCGCGTGGTGAAGATCTTTGGCGGGCAAGACTATGAACAGGCGCGCTTCGTCGACGTCGTCAAGCGCAACCGCCAGTTGGCCGTCAAACATGCCGCCACCTCGGCCATGAATTCCGGCTTCATCATGATGCTCGTCGGCATTACCCTGTCTTCCGTGATTTACTTTGCCATGCTGCGCGCGCAAAGCGGCGCCATCACGCCGGGCGCCTTCGTCGCCTTCATGGGCGCGCTGATGGCGATGCAGTCGCCGATCAAGAATTTAACGAAGATCAATGAGCCACTGCAGCGGGGCCTGGCGGCGGCCGAATCCGTCTTCGGCCTGATCGACACGCCGCTGGAACCGGACCCGGGCAGCATCGCGCCGGTGGCCGTGCAGGGCAATCTGTCCTTGCGAAACGTCCACTTCCGTTACAACAGCGACGATCCCGATGCGCCCACGGCCTTGAGCGATATCACGCTCGACATCCGCGCCGGCGAAACGGTGGCCCTGGTGGGAGGCTCGGGCGGCGGCAAGACGACCTTGCTGGGCCTGCTGCCGCGCTTCTACGACGTCAGCGGCGGGCAGATCCTGCTCGACGGCGTCGACCTGCGCGACTACGCGCTGCTGGCCCTGCGGCGCCAGTTCGCCCTCGTCAGCCAGGATGTGATTTTGTTCAATGACACCATGGCGGCGAATATCGCGTATGGCGACCCGGCCCCGGACCAGGACAGAATCGAAGCGTCGGCGCGCGCCGCCTACGCGCACGACTTTATCATGCAGTTGCCGCAAGGCTACGCAACGCAGGCGGGGCAGAACGGTTCGCGCCTGTCGGGCGGACAACGCCAGCGCCTTGCCATCGCCCGCGCCCTGTACAAGGACGCGCCGATTCTGCTGCTCGACGAAGCGACCAGCGCGCTCGATACGGAGTCGGAGCGACAGGTGCAGGCGGCGCTGGAAGTGCTGATGCGCAATCGCACCACCATCGTCATCGCCCACCGTTTGTCGACTATCGAAAGCGCCGACCGCATCGTCGTCATGCAGGGCGGGCGCCTGGTGGAGTCGGGCAGCCATGCCGCCTTGCTGCAGCAGGGCGGCGCATATGCACGGCTGCATGCGAGCCAGTTGTCTCCCGTTAAGAATGGCGTGAGCTGAAGCCTGACACCTGGCGCCTGGCGCGCCAGTGCATCCGCCGGGCCGGAGCCGGACCAGCAGGTCCGTCCCGGCCTTTTTTCATGGGCGGCAATCGTGCCCATGGCGAACGGCGCTTGCCTTTATGATGGTGGCCGCAAAGCAACATGATCAATGGAGCAACATGAAGAATCAACAAACGCGGCGTTGGCTGCTGGCCGCCGCGCTGGGTGCGGCCTTGCCGCTGGCGGCACAGGAACTGGCGCCAACGACAACGCCAACGCTACAGGAGGAACAGCAGACCATGTATCTGGATGAAAATTTCATGCCGAGCAATCAGCGCCGCGCCGTGTACGCGCTGCGCACGCCGCCCGTGCGCGACGAGGCGCTGGGCGCCTGGCATGTGCGGCTCGAATTTCCCGACACGCCAGGCATGCTGGCCTTTGAAACCTACACCACCGACCTGGACTTGAGCCAGGTCAGGTTCGTGCGTTTTCGCAAGCATTACTACGAGAATGGCCAACTGCTGCGCGAAACCTACTTCAATGCCCAGGGCGAGGAGCTGCTCGGCGGCTGCGTGTACTTCGAGAATGGCCAGGTCCAGCAGCGGGTGACCGCCTTGCCGAACGGGCGCGACAGCATCTCGGAAACGTATCACGAGAATGGCCAGCTGGCGCACAAGACGCTGTATCACGGCGACGAGATGGCCGATGGCGAGCAAGTGTCGTATGCCGCGAACGGCGCCGTCAGCCACCGCTCGTATCGACGCAATGGCAAGATGGATGGCGTGCAGGAATCGTTTTATGACGATGGCAAGCTGTTCCAACGGGGACAGTTTGTGAATGGCAAGCGCGAGGGCGAGTTTGTCACGGTTGCCCAGGATGGCAGCGTGCTGGCCAGGACCATGTGGGTGCACGACCAGCCCGACGGCTGGTCGTTTGAAAGCCATGGCAACGGCGTCGTGTCGAACAAGTCGCTGTACCGGAAAGGTGCCGTGCTCAGCTTGCAAACGTGGGCTCCGAATGGCCGGCCCGTGTTTGCCTGGCAGAAAGACGCGCAGGGGCGCGACCATGGCGATACGACGGATTGGCATGCCAACGGCGTGCGCGCCAGCGTGACGCCGTTTGTCAAAGGCCAGCGCCACGGCTTGCTGCAGACCTGGTACAGCGATGGCAGCCTGCGGCAGATCGTGCCTTACGAACATGGCAAGAAGCACGGCATCGAGCGCCAGTGGGACAAGACCGGCAAGCTGGTGCTGGAGCAGGCCTGGCGCGATGGACAGTCTGTAACAGGCAGTTAGTGGAGGGCCGCCTTTGCAGGTATCATGCAGGGATTCCGGCCCGCCAGCAGGCGCGCAGCCGGGTCTGACAACTGGAGGCAATGGTGGTGGAAGCGGAAGTTTCGGCGGTGGCCCGGGCACAGGGCCTGGCCTTGCAAAACATGCGCGTCGTCATGCGCGCGGCGCAGCGGCACTCGGCGCAGATCGAGAAGCAATGCGGCGTATCGGGCGCGCAATTGTGGGTGATGCAGGAATTGCTGGAGCGCCCAGGCCTGCGCATGGGCGAACTGGCCGGCACGATGTCGATCCACCAGACGACGGCCAGCAACCTGGTCGACGCGCTGGTGAAAAAAGCCTATGTACGCAAGGCGCGCGACCAGCCCGACCAGCGCGTGGTCACGCTGACCCTGACGGCGGAGGGCCAGGCCGTGATCGCCGGCGCGCCGCAGCCGGCGCGCGGCTTGCTGCCCAGTGCGCTGGCCCAGCTGGACCCCGACAGCCTGGCGCACCTGAACCAGGGCTTGAACGCCTTGCTGGCCGTGGTCGCCCCCGATGACAGGCAGGCGGGCATGCAGCCGTTTCCTTTCACCATGTAGTGACGCGCAAGCGTGTGGCTGGAGCGCCCCGCTTGCCATTATCATCGGCGCTGTCGCAGCGTTGATGAAAGCATGCATTGAAGATATTCACTTCCGTTTTGCTGGCCGCCATCCTGGCCGGTTCCCCTCCCATGTCCATTGCCACTCCGGCCTTGCCTTCCGGGCAGGCGCCAGCTTCCCTGTATTTTGACGCGGATTACCAGCCCGCCGCAGCCGCTGCTGCCGTGTACGAGCAGCGCGCGCCACTGCGCCACGATGCGGCCCGCCAGGCCTGGCATTGGCAGCTGCATTTCGCGCAGCCGCCAGGCAAGCTGCACATGGATGCCTGGCTGCGCAGCATGGACCTGGAGTCACCCAGCTACGTCTACCAGCGCAGCGTGTATTTCGCCGATGGCCGGCTGGCCCTGCTGGAAGAGCGCAACGGGGAGGGCGACTTCGATGGCGTGACCGTCGCCTACCATGCGGATGGAACAGTAAAAAGCCGCAAGGCTTACCGCGCCGGCGAGTACGAGGGCTTGCATAGCCACTATCATGCGAATGGCCAGCTGAGTCATGCCTTGCTGTATCACGCCGGCCAGCCCGCCGATGGCGAGTACCTGAGCTTTGACGAGCATGGCCAGGTCAGCAACCGCGCGCATTTTGCCGACGGCGTGCTGTCGGGCGAGGCGCAAGCGTTTCATCCGAACGGCAGGCTGGCCGAGCGGGGGCCGTATCTGGAAGGCCAGCGCAACGGCCTGCACCAGACCTGGTGGCCGGACGGCCGCGAAAAGTCGCGCCTCAATTTCCTGCATGGCAAGCCGCAGGGCTGGTCGCTGCTGTATTTCGCAAATGGCCAGCTGGACCAGAAAAACCTGTTCGAGGATGGCGTCATGCTGAGCACGCAAAGCTGGCGCGACGATGGCACGCCGCTGCATGCCGTGGAGTATGTCGACGGGCGCAAGCACGGCCTGGAGCGCCGATGGGGCGAAGATGGCACGCGTACCGTCTGCGCTTGGCAGGACGGCAGCTTGCTGCGCCCCTGCAGCTATTTCTAGTTGGGCGGCGCTGGCAGCCGTTGCAGCTGCAGTTGTGCCAGCGCCCCGTACAGCGGTTCGCTGAGCACGCGCGAGACGGTGCTGGCCACCACGGCGCAGGCCATCAGGCTCAGCACCATGCCGTGGCCATCGACCATTTCCATGACAATGATAAACGCCGTCAGCGGCGCCTGCGTGGCGGCTGCCAGGAAACCCACCATGCCCAGCGCGATCAGGGCCGGCGCGTGCGGGTAGTGCAGCAGCACGGCGATATCGTGGCCGATGCCGGCGCCGATGGCCAGCGACGGTGCGAAGATGCCGGCCGGCACGCCCGACCAGACGGTCAGCCATGTGGCCACATATTTGAAGGCGACAAAGGCGGGCGAGGCGTCGCTGGAACCTTCCAGCATGGCGCGCGTGGCCACGGTACCGCTGCCGAACGTGGCGCCGTGGCTGGCGATGCCGATGGCTGCCACCAGCACACCGCAGACGGCGGCGAACAGCACGGGACGGCCCTTTCTCCACGCGGACAATTTGCCCAGCGGGTTGCCGCGGGCGGAGGCCAGCAGCAGCCTGGCAAACAGGCCGCCGGCCACACCCGCGACCAGGGTCACGAGTAAACCTGGCAGTGCCAGCGCCAGGCCGATGGGGCCAGGATGGATGATGCCGAAATGGGTGGCGTTGCCGTGGATCGAGACGGCCATCATGCCGGCCAGTACGATGCCAGCGACGATCAGCCCGCTGTTGCGCTGCTCGGGTGAACGCGACAATTCTTCGATGGCAAACATGACGCCCGCCAGCGGCGTGTTGAAGGCGGCCGCGATGCCGGCCGCGCCACCGGCCACCAGCAGGGAATGGGCGCTCACCTGAGAGTGGCGCGGCAGCAGGCGGCGCGCGGCCAGCATCACGCCGGCGGCAATTTGCACGGACGGTCCTTCGCGCCCCAGTGATAGGCCGCCCAGCAAGCCGCCCGCCGTCAGGACGATTTTCGCGGCACTCAGTTTCAGGGACACGAACAGCGAACGCTGTTCCGGCGCCACGGCCGGGTCCAGGGTGGCCATCACTTGCGGGATGCCGGAACCGGCCGCACCCATGGCGTAGCGGCGCGTCAGCCAGACCAGCAGGGCGGCGCAGGCCGGTGTCCACAGCAGGGCGAACCACCAGGCCTTGCCGTTGAAAAAGAGAAACAAGTCCAGCGCTTCCTCCGCCAGCCATGTAAAGCCCACGACGACGAGCCCCGCGATGGCGGCCATGCCGACGACGACGGCACGCGACCACCACAGGCGCGGGTTGGCAAATTCATGCTTGAAGGCAGAGGGGATGTCGTGCAAGTGCTTCATTGCGGCAATTCCGGGAAGGGGCGCGCAGGGCGTCGGGGAGACTTGCCATTATATAGATGTATTTGTTCGAATGTATTTGCGGGGTTTTAATTGTGGAACGTCAGTTGTAGAACTGCTACACAAACAACTCGTGCCGCGCGCTCTGGCTGATGGCGATGGTGGCCGGGTGGCTCAGGCGCCGTTCCGTGGTGATGGCATACACTTGCTCGACCAGGCTGTCGACCCGGCCCAGCGCCACCACGGCATATTGTTCGCACACCTGGGGCGCGATGACGGTGGGCGCAAAGAACAGGCCCGCGCCGGACTGGCCGAAGGCCTTCATCATGGCGCTGTCGTCGAACTCGCCGACGATGCGCGGGTGCAGATGGTTGTCGCCGAGCCACTGCAGCAAGCGCCCGTAAATGGCGAAGTCTTCGCCCGGCAGCAGCAGCGGCGCGCCATCGAGGCATAGCGGAAAGTCCCCCGTCAGGGTGGCGGCCAGCGCCGGTGTGCCGAACAGGGTCATGCCGCTTTCGCCCAGCAAATGGTTGAAACCGCGCACGCTCAAATGCGCGGGCATGGGGCGGTCCGCCATGATCAGGTCGAGCCGGTGCACGGCCAGGTCCGCCAGCAGGCTGGCCAGCCGGCCTTCGCGGCAAATGATGCGCAGCGGTTCGGCCAGGCGGAGCGCCGGTTCAACCAGGCGGCAGGCGATCAGTTTCGAGACGGAATCGGCGCAGCCCACGCGAAACGTCGTCGTCGCCGTGCGCGACTGGTCGCGCACGATTTCCAGCAATTCATCACCCGTGCTGAAAATGCTTTCGGCATGGCTGAGGATGCGCCGGCCCGTGTCCGTCAATTCCAGCTGGCGCCCGCTGCGGCGGAACAGTTCCACGCCCAGGGTGTCGGCAAATTCGCTGAGCTGGCCGGAAATCGATTGCGGCGTCAGGTGCAGCTGTTCGGCCGCGCGCGCGATGCTGCCCGTCTTGGCCACCATCCAGAAATAGCGCAAGTGCTTGAAGTTGAGTGTCGACATGCTTTTCCCTAAAGCTAATACATTGAGTTTTTCGATGTATTCGTCAATTATATTCGATTTGTTCGATGTTTATATTCAGACTATGATGGCTGCTCAATTCATGCAAGGAGAGTGCCATGGTCATCAGGATAGAAACAGACAGTTGCGGAGGCCAGCGATGAACGGCCTGGAGAGTATTGCAACGGCACCCATGTGGGCCGGCTTCATCGCTTTTGTTCTGGCGATGCTGGCGCTGGACTTGTTCGTCTTCGGCGGCAACAAGGCGCACAAGGTCAGCGTCAAGGAAGCGGCGACGTGGTCGCTGGTGTGGGTCAGCCTGGCCCTGCTGTTCAACGGTGGCCTGTGGTGGTATCTGAACGGCACGGCCGGACCCGAGATCGCCAATCAGAAGGCGCTGGAATTTTTCTCCGGCTACCTGATCGAAAAAGCGCTGTCGGTCGATAACGTGTTCGTCTTCCTGCTGATCTTCAGCGCCTTCCAGGTGCCGATCCAGTACCAGCGCCGCGTGTTGATTTATGGCGTGCTGGGCGCGATCGTCATGCGTGCCGTGATGATCATGGCCGGCGCATGGGTGGTAAGCGAGTTCAGCTGGGTGCTGTACCTGTTTGGCGCGTTCCTGTTGATTACCGGTATGCGTATGCTGGTGGCGGCCGATGCGGAGCCGGACGTGGCGAACAACCCCGTGCTGCGCTTTGCCCGCCGCCATTTGCGAGTAGCCGATGGCGACCATGGCGAGCGTTTCTTCGTAGCAAAAGGCGAATTGCGCTATGTCACGCCGCTGTTCCTGGTGCTGATCCTGATCGAGGTGACGGACCTGGTGTTCGCGGTCGATTCGATCCCGGCGATTTTCGCCATCACGACGGACCCGTTCATCGTTTTCACGTCGAACCTGTTCGCCATCATGGGCTTGCGTGCCCTGTACTTCTTGCTGGTGGATGTGGCTGACCGCTTCCACATGCTCAAGTATGGCCTGGCGATGGTGCTGGTGTTCATCGGCGCCAAGATGCTGATCATGCCGTGGTACCACGTGCCGGTGGAAGCGTCGTTGCTGGTGGTGGCAGTGCTGATCGTATCGAGCTGCGTGGCGAGTGTATTCATCACCCGCAGCGACAAGAAGTAAATGCAGTACGGCGCGCCCCGCCTGGCGGTGGCGTGCCCTTTAATTGACTAATAGAAAGAGTAGAAAATCATGCGTACTTATGAAGCGAACAGTCCCCAGGCAGCGGGACGTATTTTGGCCCTGATGATGGTAGTCGATGGCAACCTGGCCAGCACCGAGCTGCAAGCGATGCACCGCAGCAAGATCCTCGAGCATATCGACTTGGCGCCAGCCGCTTTTCAACAGTTGCTGCAAGACTTGTGCGACGACATGCTGACCTCGACCGTGCATGGCGCCGTGCAACTGGCCAATGGCGTGATCGACAGCCTGCTCGATGAAATTGATGATCCGGACTTGCGCCGCAAGCTGCTGCAAGCCATGTGGAAGATCGCCGATGCGGACGACTGGCTGGCCGATGGCGAAGCCGTGTTGCTGGCCCGTGCCAGCGCCGCGTGGTCGGCGGAAACGAACTTCCGTGCGCATGGTGCCTGATGCACATCAAGCCGTCTTGTGCCCCATGGCAATGACGGCGGCGCCAGCCAGGGCCAGGCCCACGCCGGCGATGTCGGTCCAGGCGGGCGTGATGCCGTCCACCAGCCACAGCCATCCCAGCGCCGTGGCGATATAGATGGCGCCATACGTGGCATACACCCTGCCGCTGGCGGCTGGATGCAAGGTCAGCAGCCACACAAAGATCAAGAGGCTGAGGGCGGCCGGCAACAGCAGCCAGGCGCTGCCCTTGTTGCTCAGCCACAGCATGGGCAGGTAGCAGCCCAGCAGTTCGGCCACGGCCGTGACGGTAAACAGCCCGAAAGTGCGGGCTAGACTGGTCCATTCGATGGCGTCGTACATTGCATTCCTGTGAGTAATTTTGCCCTCATTGTAGTTGCCCGCTTGGCGGCACTGCTATGATCGGGTTCGGATACCGGAGGAAACACCATGACGACCACCCCAGCGCCGCGTGCCTTGCTGCAAGCCATGTTCCAGGCCGCCATCGAAGCGGCCCAGCCATCGCACTGCGTACCGCCCCATCTGCCGCCCGCGCCCAAGGGGCGGCTGATCGTCATCGGCGCCGGCAAGGCGTCGGCCGCCATGGCGCACGCCGTGGAGCAGCACTGGCCGGGCCCGTTGTCTGGCCTCGTGGTGACGCGCTACGGTTACGCCGTGCCGTGCGAGCGCATCGAGATCGTGGAAGCGTCGCACCCCGTGCCGGATGCGGCCGGCATGCAGGCAGCGCAGCGCATGCTCGACCTGGTGGGTAATTTGCAGGCGGACGACACGGTGCTGTGTCTGATTTCGGGCGGCGGCTCGTCGCTGCTGGCCTTGCCGCTGGACGGCATCAGCCTGGAAGACAAGCAAGCCTTGAACCGCGCGCTGCTGGCCTCGGGCGCTACCATCGGCGAAATGAATTGCGTGCGCCGCCATTTGTCCGCCATCAAGGGCGGCCGCCTGGCAGCCGCCTGCCATCCGGCGCAAGTCATCACTTTGGCCATTTCCGACGTGCCCGGCGACAAGCTGGGCGATATCGCTTCCGGTCCCACGGTGGGCGACGCGACCACGTGCGAGGATGCGCTGGCCATCGTGCGCCGCTACGGCATGGACTTGCCGAACAGCTTGCGCGCAGTGCTGGAAAGCGGGCGCGGCGAATCGGTGAAACCCGGCGATCCGCGGCTGGCGCGCACGCAGACAACCCTGATCGCCACGCCGCAGATGGCGCTGGAAGCAGCCGCTGGCGTGGCGCGCGCGGCCGGCGTCACACCGTATATATTGGGCGACAGCCTGGAAGGCGAAGCGCGCGACGTGGGCAAAGTCATGGCCGGCATCGCGCTGCAAACGGCCTTGCGCGGCCAGCCGTTTCCCACCCCGTGCGTGCTGCTGTCGGGCGGCGAAACGACGGTCACCGTGCGCGGCAATGGCCGCGGCGGACGCAACGTGGAATTCCTGCTGGCGCTGGGCATCGCGCTCGATGGGCACGCGGGCATCCACGCGCTGGCTGGCGACACGGATGGCGTCGACGGCCAGGAAGACATCGCCGGCGCGTATCTGGCGCCGGACACCCTGCAGCGCGCCTGGGACCTGGCTATCCGTCCCCGCGACAGCCTCGACAACAACGATGGCCACGGCTTCTTCCAGGCGCTGGGAGATTCCGTGATCACTGGCCCGACCTTGACGAATGTCAATGATTTCCGGGCCATCCTGATTACCTGATTAATTAAAATTTTCCAGCACAATCTTGCCCTTGGCCGTATTGCTCTCCAGCAGGGCATGCGCGCGTTTCAGATTCGCCGCATTGATCGTGCCGAAGCGCTCGGCCAGGGTGGTCTTGATGGTGCCCGCATCCACCAGCTGCGCCAGTTCTTCCAGTAGTTCATGCTGCCGGATCATGTCGGCCGTCTGGAACAGCGAACGGGTAAACATCAGCTCCCAGTGCAACGACACGCTCTTACCCTTGAACTTGCGCACGTCGATGTGCTCGGGGTCGTCGATCAGGGCGAACTTGCCTTGCGGCGCGATCAGTTCCACGATTTGCTCGAAATGCTTGTCGGTCTGGTTCAGGCTGATCACGTAATCGACGGGCGGCAAGCCCAGGCGCGTGATTTCCTGCGCCAGCGGCAGGCTGTGGTCGATCACGTGGTGGGCGCCCAGTTCCTTCACCCAGTCAGCCGTTTCCGCGCGCGAGGCCGTGCCGATGATGGTCACGCCCGTCAATTGCCGCGCCAGCTGCACCAGCACGGAGCCGACGCCGCCGGCCGCGCCGATCACCAGCAGGGACTTGCCCGTCAGACTCTTGTCGCGGCTGAGCTGCAGGCGGTCGAACAGCAATTCCCAGGCCGTAATGGCCGTCAAGGGCAGGGCGGCGGCCGGCGCAAAGTCGAGGCTGGCGGGCATGTGGCCGACGATGCGCTCGTCGACTAATTGAAATTCGCTGTTGCTGCCGGGGCGGTTGATGGCGCCCGCATACCAGACTTTATCTCCCACCTGGAACAGGGTGACGTCGGGGCCGACGGCCGTGACGACGCCAGCCGCATCCCAGCCCAGTACTTCCGGCTGACCTTCTTTCGGCGCGCGATTCTTGCGCACCTTGGCGTCGACGGGGTTGACGGAGATGGCGTGCACGGCGACGAGCAGGTCGCGCCCCGTGGCGACGGGCGTGGGCAGCTCGATGTCGAGCAGGGCGTCGGCATCCGTGATGGGCAGGCTGTGGTGGTAGGCGATGGCTTTCATATTCTTCCTTTGGTAAAACAGTGATGGAGTTGGGTAGGTCGGATTAGCGCGGCTGTACCGCGCGTAATCCGACACCACCATCGGCCACGCCAACAATGTTGTCGGATTACGGTCCTTCGGACCTAATCCGACCTACGCCATACAGGCTTGATGACGTATCATGGCCATTTTCTCGCCAGGGAAAAAGAGGGCGTGTGCCGAAACACTTTCAAAGGAATGCTGAAAATTGCTGCGACTCGATGACTTGCAGGTGTTTGTCCGCACGGCCGACCGGGGCAGCCTGTCGGCGGCCGCGCGCGAGATCGGCATTTCGCCCGCGCTGGCCAGCGCCGCCGTCAAGCGCCTGGAAGGGGAGCTGGGCTTGCGCCTGCTGACCCGCACGACGCGTTCACTGAGCTTGACGGCGGAAGGCACGCAATACCTGGAACACGCGCGCGAAGCCTTGCGCCTGCTGCGCGCGGGCCACGATGCGCTGCTGGCGGGCAAGGACAGTTTCGGCGGAACCTTGAAAATTGCCATGCCTTCCGACCTGGGTCGCAATCTGATGCTGGGCTGGCTGGACGAATTCCAGTTGCGCCATCCCAAGCTGCAGTACCAGCTCAGCGTCAGCGACCGGGTGGCCGACATGGTGCGCCAGCAAGTCGATATTGCCCTGCGTTACGGGCAGCAAGACGATTCGAGCATGGTTGCCATGCCCATCGCGCCTGCCAACGACCGCGTGCTGGTGGCTTCGCCCGACTACCTGCGCGCGCACGGCCCCCTGCTGGCGCTGGAAGACTTGTCGCAGCGCAATTGCCTGCGCTTCGCGCTGGAAGATGGCATGCACGACCGCTGGACTTTTTACCGCCTGCCGCAGCGCGAGCAAGTCACCGTGCAAGTGAGCGGCAACCGCAGCGCCGACGATGCCGACCTGGTGCGGCGCTGGGCCGTGGCGGGCCTGGGCATCGCCTATAAATCACGGCTCGACGTTGCCGGCGACGTGGCGGCCGGCCGCCTGCAGGTGCTGCTGCCCGAGGTGGCGGGCGAGGCCACGCCCCTGCAACTGCTGTGCATGCACCGGGCGCAGGTGACGCCGCTGGTGCTGCAGCTGCGCGATTTCCTGCGTGACAAGTGTGCGCAATGATGAGAATGGCAGTATTGATTACAACTCGTTGCAAATCGCAATCATGCGCGGGTCAAGCTGGGCGTACCCTCAGGCATTGTGCATGAAACCGCTTGAAGGATGGCCATGAACCCGAACCGACTGTTGCCGACGACCTTGATGTGTCTGCTGTTGCTGGCCGGCTGCGCCGCGACGGCGCCGCCCGCCGCGCAGCATGCCGCCGTGCCTGACAATGCCGCGCAAGGCATCGCCATGCTGGAACGGGTCAGCTGGGGCGTGAATGGCGGCAGCGTGCGCCAGCTGCAAAAGGAAGGCTGGAGCGCTTACTTGCAGGCGCAGTTGCATCCAGGCAAAACCAAGCTGCCACCCGCCGTGCAGGCGCAGATCGACGCCATGACCATCAGCCAGGTACCGCTCGATCAATTGGTGATGTCGATGGAGCAAAAGCGCAAGGAGTCGGCCGCCGTCATGGATGACATGGCGAAGCAGCAGGCGCAAAAGGATTACCAGCAGGAACTCAACCGCCTGGCGCGCGAGGCGGCCACGCGTTCGCTGTTGCTGGACGTGTATTCGCCGAACCAGCTGCAGCAACAGCTGAGCTGGTTCTGGCTCAACCATTTCAGCGTGCACCAGGGCAAGCACAACTTGCGCGCCATGGTGGGCGATTACGAGGCGAACGCCATCGCGCCGCATGCCCTGGGGAAGTTTCGCGACTTGCTGGGCGCGACCGTCCACCATCCGGCCATGTTGCGCTATCTGGACAATGAAGCCAACGCCGTCAAGCGCATCAATGAAAACTATGCGCGCGAACTGATGGAGTTGCACACCCTGGGCGTCAACGGCGGCTACAGCCAGATGGACGTGCAGGAACTGGCGCGCATCCTGACGGGCGTGGGCGTCAACCTGGGAGGGGACACGCCGAAGGTGAAACCGGCCTTGCAATCGCAATACGTGCGCCGGGGCTTGTTCGAATTCAACCCGAACCGCCACGATTACGGCGACAAGCAATTCCTCGGGCAAACGGTGAAGGGCAGGGGGCTGGCCGAACTCGACGAAGCGCTGGATCGCCTCAGCCGCAGTCCCGCCACCGCGCATTTCATCAGCGGCAAGCTGGCCCAGTATTTCGTGGGCGACAATCCGCCCGCGCCGCTGGTGGCGCGCATGGCCGCCACCTTCCAGAAAAACGATGGCATGATCGCCGACGTGCTGCAGACCATGTTCAACAGTCCCGAATTCAGGCAGTCGCTGGGCAAGAAATTCAAGGACCCCATGCATTATGTGGTGTCGGCCGTGCGCCTCAGCTATGACGACAAGCCCATCCTCAACGCGGGCCCCTTGCTGAACTGGCTTTCGCGCATGGGCCAGCCTCTGTACGGACGCCAGACGCCCGATGGCTATCCCATGACGGATGCGTCCTGGGCCAGCCCCGGCCAGATGACGACGCGTTTCGATATCGCCCGCACCATCGGTTCGGGCAGCGCCGGCCTGTTCAAGACGGAGGGCCCGCAGCCGCAGGAAAAAGTGGCGTTTCCCCAGCTGGCCAGCGCTCTGTATTACCAGTCGCTGCAGCCGACCTTGAGCCCGGCCACGCGCCAGGCCCTGGAACAGGCCGCTTCGCCGCAGGAGTGGAACACCTTCTTGCTCTCATCACCCGAAATGATGCACCGCTAAGTTGAAACCGGAGGATTGCCATGCACCGTCGTGACCTGTTGAAAGCCCTGGCCGCCGCGCCCTTGCTGTCGCATGCGGGCAGCTTGCTGGCCGCACCCGCCACGAATGCCCGGCTGCTGTTCGTCTTTTTGCGCGGCGGCTATGACGCGAACAACCTGCTGGTGCCGCTCGGCAGCGATTTTTACTATGCGGCGCGGCCGAATATCGCCATTGCGAAACCCGGCGCGGACAACGGCGCGCTGGCTCTGAATGCCGACTGGGCCTTGCATCCGGCCTTGCGCGAGACCATCTACCCCATGTTCAACGGCGGCGAGGCGGCCTTCATTCCATTTGCGGGCACGACGGATTTGACGCGCAGCCATTTCGAGACGCAGGACAGCATCGAGCTGGGGCAGGAGATCGGCGGACGCCGCGATTTCCGCTCGGGCTTTTTGAACCGGCTGGCGCAAAGCCTGAATGCCAATCAGGGCAAGCACGCGATTTCCTTCACCGACCAGTTGCCCCTGATTTTCCAGGGCGGCGTGCAAGTGCCGAACATGGGGCTGCGCTCGGTAGGCAAGTCGGGCATTGATGCGCGTCAAAGTGAGCTCATCGCCGCCATGTACAAGGGCACGCCCTTGCAGCAACCGGTCAGCGCGGGCTTTGCCGTGCGCGACGATGTGACGAAGGAATTGACGGGAGAGATGCAGGCGGCCAACCGCAACGCCATCAGTACCAAGGGTTTTGAACTGGAAGCGCAGCGCATCGCCCGCTTGATGAAGGACAAATACAATATCGGTTTCGTCGACGTGGGCGGCTGGGATACGCATGTGGGGCAGGGTGGCGCCAACGGCTATCTGGCAGGGCGTTTCGATGAGCTGGGGCGTGGCCTGGCCGCGTTTTCGCAGGAAATGGGCAGCGAGTGGCGCAACACCGTGGTGGTGGTGGTCAGCGAATTTGGCCGCACCTTCCGCGAAAACGGCAACCGCGGCACGGACCACGGCCACGGCAGCGTGTTCTGGGTGCTGGGCGGCGGGATCAAGGGCAAGCAGGTGGCGGGCGAACAGGTGGCGATTTCGCAGGCGAATTTGTTCCAGAACCGCGACATGCCCGTGCTGAATGAATACCGCGCCGTACTGGGCGGCTTGCTGCGCCGCACCTTCGGTTTGACGCCGGCGCAACTCGAGCACGTGTTTGCCGGAGTCAAACCGGTGGAGCTGGGCCTCGTGTAAATCGGAATGCCTCCGTGTTACGCTACGCCTGCGCAACTGGCGCATGGCGAATACTGGCGGCCTGTGGCGCCGGGCACGAATGGAGTGGTATGACCGATACCCAGCGCGACATCGTCAGCGCAGGCTTTTCCCTGGCCCTGATTGCCGTGACGGCCTTCGTCATGCAGCGTTTCTTTTTGCCTCTTGTGTGGGCCGGCATCCTGTGCGTGGCCACCTGGCCACTGTACCTGCGCGTGCGCGCGGCGCTGGGGCAGCGCACCATCATCGCGGCGGCCGTGCTGACCCTGGGGTTCGCCTGCATCTTCATCATCCCCGTGCTGTTCGGCGTGGCGCAGGCGGCGCGCGAAGTGCCCGTGCTGGCCAATTTTGTCGTCCATGCGAATACCGACGGCTTGCCCGTGCCGGACTGGGTGGCGCATATTCCGCTGGCCGGCAGCGCCATCGGCGACTGGTGGCTAGCTACGTTGAGCCAGCCCCATGGCCTCGGCCACTTCTTTGCGGGCAGCGCCGTGGGCGGCTTTCATTCCGCGCGCGACATCCTGAAAATCCTCGGCGCGGACGTATTCCACCGCCTGGTCGACTTCGGCCTGGCCTTCTTGTGCCTGTTTTTCTTTTACAAGGATGGTGAAGCGCTGACGCGCCAGATCACGGCCGTCGGCAGCCATTTCCTGCGTCCTGAGCGCTGGGGCCGCTATGCGCAAAAGATTCCTACCGCCATCCGCGCGACCGTCAACGGCCTGGTGCTGGTGGGTCTGGCCGAAGGCGTGCTGATCGGTATCGCCTACGCCATCGCCGGCTTGCCGTCACCGGCCCTGTGGGCGTTCGCCACCGGCATCCTGGCCATCATCCCGTTCGGCGCACCGCTCGCTTACCTGTGCGCGGCCGCCTTGCTGGTCATCCAGGGCAATGTGGGCGCCGCCATCGGCGTGGCCGTGTGGGGCACCGTGGTGCTGTTCGTGGCCGATCACTTCGTGCGTCCCGGCATGATCGGCAACGCCACCCGCTTGCCCTTCCTGGCCGTGTTGTTCGGCATTCTGGGCGGCGTGGAGACTCTGGGCCTCGTGGGCCTGTTCATCGGTCCCGTCGTGATGGTGCTGTTCGTGACCTTGTGGTACGAAGCGAATGTGTCTGACAAGGTGCTGCCAGTGCAAACACCTGCCAGCCCGGCCGCACCGGAACGCACACAGTAATGAGGGGTCGGCCAGCGTTGCCGCTGGCCGGTACTGGCGCGTTCCCGGCGTGGCCGGGCCGAACACCTGGACCGCTACGCGGTTAAGGTGGACTTAATGCGCTTTAGATAATATTAAAAGCCAACGGCGCATCAGCAGCACTTCAACATAGCCCGGCTCGATGCCCGTACCGCACTCGATCAGGGGATTGACGGTGTAGTAGCGCTTGCGGAAGTCGCGGCAGACGAGGATTTCGCGCTTGCCCATGCGGACGAGGAAAGAGCTTGGGGCGTATTCCAGGCCGAAGCGTGAGCCAAAACCGCTATTCAATGTTGCCATGACAATTCCTTTGAGGGAGATGTGTTGAACGAGTCATCAGAATAGCATAACTACTGTATGAAAACACAGCTACTGTATGAATAAACAGTATTTTTTTAATGGTGTGGTTTTTTTGATCATCCCGCTTGATTTGAGGAGTAAGTAGTTTGCAAGAGAAGAATGACATGGGCATGACCACGGGCTGGACCACGAAACTGCGCCGCTTCGTCGAGGCGCGCCTGTCGCCCGAAGGCGAGCTGGGCCTGCATATGACGGTGGGCGTGGCGCTGATGCTGGTGGCCATCGTGGTGTTCCACGAGATCGCCGAAGCGGTGATGGGCATGGCTCAAATCACCGTGATCGACTTGCAGGTGGCGCAGTGGTTCAACCAGCATGCCGTGCCGTGGATCACCAGCTGCCTGCTGGTCGTCACGCATATGCATGGCGTAATCGGCGCCATCACCCTGGCCACCCTGCTGGGCTGGTATCTGCACCGCAAGGGCGCCGATTACTGGCTGTTTACCCTGGTCATCACCATGCCGGGCGTCATGTTTTTGAACCTGCTGCTAAAGTACATCTTTGTCCGTGCGCGGCCCAGTTTTGATGAGCCGCTCCTGCAGACGGCCTTGACTACGTACAGCTTTCCGAGTGGCCATACGGCCACCTCGACTGCCCTGTACGGCTTGCTGGCCGCCTACCTGATTTGCCAGACGGCACCGAACGCGTGGGGCAAGCGCATCGCCATCGCGCTGGGCGCTTTCCTGATGGCGTCACTCGTGGGTTTCAGCCGCATCTACCTGGGCGCGCATTACCTGAGCGATGTGCTGGCAGCCATGGCGGAAAGCTATGGCTGGCTGGCCATCTGCATCGCCGGCGTGTCGACCCTGCGCCGCCGCCGGCATATCCGGCAAACCAAATAAGGGGAAACGATCCTGAGCAAGATTGCAGTCATCATCAATGCGGGCGCCGGTTGCGGCTATGCGCCCGACTGGGCGCAGCAGCTCGAAGCACAGTTTCTGGCTGTGGGCCTCGACGCTGCCATCACCCTGGCACAAAGCGGCGCCGACATGATCGCCACGGCCGAGCAGGCCTTGCGCGATGGCGCGCCCATCGTCGTGGCCGGTGGCGGCGACGGCACCATCAATGCCGTCGCCTCTGTCGTGGTCGGCAGCGGCACGCCGTTTGGCGTCTTGCCGTTGGGCACCTTGAACCATTTCGCCAAGGATTTGAATATTCCCTTGGCGCTCGATGCGGCCATCGCCAATGTGGCGCAGGGCGTGCGGCACCAGGTCGACGTGGGCGAAGTGAATGGCCGCATTTTCCTGAACAATTCCAGCCTGGGCCTGTATCCGGACATCGTGCGCGACCGCGAAAAGCAGCAGCGCCGGCTGGGACGGGGCAAGTGGCTGGCCTTCAGCTGGGCGCTGGTGGCGGCCTTGCGCCGCTATCCGTTTCTCAGCGTGCAATTGAAACTCAAGGACGCCGTGCATGCGCGCCGCACGCCTTTCGTCTTCATCGGCAATAATGAATACCTGATGGAAGGCTTGAATATCGGCGAGCGCGAGCGGCTCGATTGCGGCCAGCTGAGCCTCTACGTGGCACAGCGTCCGGGCCGCCTGGGCTTGCTGAAACTGGCCTTGCACGCGCTGTTCGGCAAACTCTCGCAAGCCAAGGATTTCGATATGCTGACGGCCAATGACCTGGAAATCGCCACGAAACACCGCCGCCTGCGCGTGGCCACCGATGGCGAAGTGACCATCATGAATACGCCGCTGCGCTACCGCATCCGTCCCGCCGCGCTGGACGTGATCGTGCCCGCACCGGCGCCAGCCCAGGAGTAGGCCATGCGTACCCTCGTGCATTTATCTGATTTGCATTTTGGCAGGGTCGATGCGGCCCTGCTGGCGCCCCTGCGCGCGCTGGTCGAGCGCCTTGAACCGGACGTCGTCGTCGTTTCCGGCGACCTCACGCAACGCGCCCGCAGCGTCCAATTCCAGCAGGCGCGGCACTTTCTCGACAGCTTGCCGGGGCCGCAGATCATCGTGCCGGGCAACCATGACGTGCCCCTGTATAACGTCTTTTCCCGCTTTTTGACGCCGCTGGTGAAATACCGGCGCCACGTGACGGACGATTTGTCACCCGAATACGTGGACGAGGAAATCGCCGTGCTGGGCATCAACACGGCCCGCTCCCTGACGTTTAAGGATGGCCGCATCAGCCACGAGCAGATCGATGTCCTGCGTGAACGCCTGGGCCGTTTGCCGCCCGGCTTGACGCGCATCATCGTCACGCATCATCCCTTTGACTTGCCCGAGCATTTCGACAAGGATGACCTGGTCGACCGCGCGCCGCTGGCACTGCAAATGTTTTCCGAATGTGGCGTGGATCTGTTGCTGGCCGGCCATTTGCACGCCAGCCATGCAGGCGACACCTCGGCGCGCTACAAGATCGACGGCTACGCTGCCCTGATGGTGCAGGCGGGCACGGCCACGTCAACGCGGGGCAGGGGCGAGTCGAACTCGTTCAATGTCATCCGAATCGAAGACAGCGGCATCAGAGTCGAGCGCTACAGCTGGAATGAAGACAGCGCCGACTTTGAAAAGGTCAGCACGGAAGCGTTTGCACGCCAGGGCGGCGTGTGGGCCAGTTTGCGGCCGCTGTAGGTCAGATTAGCGCGGCGAAGCCGCGCGTAATCCGACGCTATTGTTGGCTTTGGTAATAGCTGTGGTGATGTCGGATTACGCTGATGTCGGCTTACGCTGCGCTAAGCCGACCTACGCCGACCTGCGCCGACCTACGCCGACCTGCCGGGGCACAGCTCTGTGCCTTACAGCCAGTAGTTCATGAAGCGCGCCGCCCACTCCTTCATGCGGTCCGAGATGGGCCGCGTTTCCCATTTCGCTTTGGTGATTTCTTCCGAGTCGCGCAAGTCTTCCTGGAAGGCGTTTTCCATTTCGCGGCCGAAACTGTCGCCCAGCACGATCACGTTCAGTTCGCTGTTATGCAGGAAGCTGCGCATGTCGATGTTGGTCGAACCTACCGTTGACCAGGCGCCGTCGATGACGGCCGTCTTGGCGTGCAGCACGGCCAGTTTCAAGTGGAAGATGCGGATGCCGCCGGCCAGCAGCTGGTCGTACAGCGCGTGTCCCGCATGGAATACCAGGCCGCTGTCGGACACGCCGGGCAGCACCACGGTGACGTCCACGCCACGTTTCGCGGCCGCCACCAGCGCATCGACCGTCTGCTGGTCGGGCACGAAATAGGCGGAGGTGATGTGGATGGATTTCTTGGCTTCCTGGATGGCCAGGATATACGCCTTGTAGATTTCGAAGCCGCCGTCCGGTTCGCTGGCCACCACGCGCACCAGCTTGTCGCCCACTTCGGACAGTACGGGGAAATAATTAGCGTCCGGCAAGTCGGCCTGGTCTTGCTGGGCCCAGGTGCGGATGAACAGCCACTGGAAGGCGGCCACGGCCGGGCCTTCCACTTTCACGTGGGTATCGCGCCAGCCCACGTCCTTCTTGTCGGTGGGTTTCGATTTCGAGCGGAACAGCGAGCTTTTCGCATAGGTATCGCTGATGTTGATGCCGCCCGTAAACGCCGTCTTGCCATCGACGATCAGCACCTTGCGGTGGTCGCGGTTGTTGATTTTCCAGTCGTCGCCCTTGAGCTTGGCGGGATTGACGGGGTTGAAGGCTACCAGGTGCACACCGGCCGCGCGCATGCGCTCGAAAAACGCCTGTGGCACGCCGAGGGTGCCCACGCTGTCGTAGATGACGTTGACCGTCACGCCCGATTGCTGCTTTTCGATGAGCATGTCGGCAAACTTCAGGCCCAGCGGATCCTGGTCGAAGATATACGTTTCCAGGTTGATGCTGTTTTTCGCTTCGCTGATGGCCCGAAACATGGCGGCCATCGTTTGCGGGCCGTCAAACAGCAGGGTTACCTTGTTGCCCTTGATCAAAGGCACGCCCGTGGCCGCCTCTTCCAGCGCGGCCTGGGCCTTCAAGTCCATGCCGGATTTGGCCCAGCGCTTGTTGAGCAGGGCGGCGCGGCTGTTGACGTTCAGCAAGGCGCCCTTGCCCGTGATTACATTGGGCCTGGCCACGGGGGCCAAAGTGGTGTTGAGGTTCTTGACATCGGGCAGCGAGGCGCATGCAGCCAGGGTCCAGCACAGCAGTAGGGCGGTGAGGCAGGATTGCATGCGCCTGTTGATCATTTTTGAGCCTTGTTTGTCAGTGACATGTTTGCCGAGTCGTCAAGCAGTGCCAGGGGTGGCGGGTTTTTCGAGCCGAAGAAGAAGACGATGGGCGAGCGCAGGAAGCGCTTGCCCAGAATCTTCAACAATTGCATGCCGTGCTTGAAGCGCACCTGGCGCGAACGCAGCGCTACCCACAGGGCCAGGCCGAAGCTGACCAGCAGGTTGGCCGTGCCGATGGCGAAGATGCCCGACAGTGATTTGACGGCCAGCTGCCAGCTCATGTTATGGTCGAGGCCCACCAGCGCCGTGGCAAAGTTGGCGGCCGAGAAGGTAATGTGGCGGATATCGATGGGCAAGCCGATCAGGAAACCCAGGGTGCCGATGGAACCCAGCAGGATACCGAAATAGAAATTACCCATCAGGCCGCCCAGGTTGTTTTCCAGGTACAAGCCCAGGCGCTGCAAGCGATCCTGGCCGATGACGCGGCCCAGGCCGCGCAATTGCGCGATGCGCTGCGCCCAGCGCGTGTACAGCGCCTGGTTGTCATAGTAGCCGGAAATCAGGCCGGCCACGAACAGGCACACGCCAGCGATCATGGCGTAAAAGATGGCGGGGCTGCCGATGGGGTCGATATCGTGCAGCAAGTGCATGGCTTTTTCCGGTGATACCAGGTGGTGGCCCGTGATCGCCTTGTAGCCGAGCGCGATCAGCCACGCAGTGGGGATGGCCGTCGCCAGGTTGCCCAGCACGGCCATGTTTTGCGTGCGGAAGACCTTGTTGATCAGTTCCGCCATGCTGTCGAGGTCGATATTCCGGCCATCCTTGCTGTGCAGGCCGGCGGCGATGCGCGAGGCCGTCATGGCCGGCTGCTTGGTGGCCACCGTGAAATGCAGCAAGTGGATGAACATGAAGCCGATCGAGTAATTCATGCTGAACATGAAGGCTTCGACCAGCGGTGCCGAACGCAGGTAGGACATCAATATCTTGAACAGGGCCATGAAGCCGATGATCACGCCCGCGCCGGCCGACGAGAGGAACATGGCGCCCATCTCGCGCCGGTTTTCCGCGATGTAATGTTCGCCCGTGCGGCTGGCGTTTTCCGTCACATTGCGCGCCAGCAAGTTGATATTGTCGGAAAACAGGTCGCTGACCTTGTACTTGTGGTTATGCGCGCGTATCAGTTCCAGCGCCAGCCCCACGGCGCCCGCGCGGCGGCGGCTGACCGGTTGCGGGTGCAGCAAGTCTTGCGTGGCGTCCACCGTGATGGCGGCGATATCCACGTTGGCGGAGCTGGGCAGCTCGCCGCTCGTGTCGACCAGGAACAGCAGCTTGCGCAGGCGGTCGATGCTTTGCGCCAGCGCCACCAATAAATACGTGAGGGGAATGCTGGTGCCCTGGTACAGGGCCTTCTTGCGGATCTTGGCGATGACGGCATCGCACTGGTCCAGCATCACCAGCAGGTGGCGCGCATCCTCGATGTGCTCGATGTTGCCTTGCAGTAAATTCGTGTAAGCGTCCAGGTAGGCGTTCACTTCCGTGTTCTGCACCATGAACGGCGACTGGAACACTTCGATTTCATTGTGGAAACGCGTCAGTTCCGGTTCCAGTCCCATGGCGCAGACGCGGTAGGACAGGGTGCGGATGGCGTCGAGTATGCCGGGCAGCATGATATTGCCGTCGCCGATGGCCAGCTCGATATCGTCGCTGGTGAGCACGTCGAACAGTTCCAGCCAGTCCGTGGCGGGCACGTTGCTGATCCATAAATAATCGGTCTTCAGGTACAGCACCTGGTCGAGCGCGTCGTTCAGGTACTCGTCGCCCAGGGCGGGTGGCAGCATGCGGTAGGCGATGCGGCGTTTCAATTCGGTGAAAAAGCCGCTGTTCGACAGCACGCCGATGTCCGTGTACAGGCTGGCGTGGCGGCGCGCGGCCAGCACGCGCAGCACGTATTCGTGCAGGGCGCGCGCTTGCGCGGGGTTACCTTTGAGAAGCTGGCGCAGGGTGCGCACGTTGGCGATCGCGGTAGCGCTGTCTTGCGGGCGCTTGGGACGCAGTGAGTTGAATAATTCCACCAGCAAGTCGATATTGCTGGAGTTCGGGTCAATGCGTTCGAGGATAGCTAGCATGCAAAAAAAACGGGCGAGCCGCTGTCGGTAAAACCAGTAGTGTACCGCCTGCGTCAAATCGCGCAACGTTCGCCACCGAACATTGCTTTGCGGCAGGGCCTGCTTTTAACGCCATTTTGCCGCGGATTGCCACAATCTTGGTCAAACTTGCGTGTTGTCAGTGCGCGACGTGTTTCCTGGGACTAAGCTGAAGTTTCTGTTGTACAACGCACGGATGGCTGGACAAAAAGCGAGGATAAGGTAACACTGGGATGTGACACACAGCGCATGTCCTGATCAATACCGGGAAGTTTCACCCACGTCACCGAGATATTTATCATGAAGACCTCGTATTTTGCGCTCGCTGTGATAGGGATGGGGCCGTTCGCGCTGGGCGCAATGGCCCAGGCCGCCGATGGCGCAGGCAGTGCCGCAGCGAGTAACGTTGCCGTGTACGGCGTGCTTGACGCGGGCATCGTTGCCGAGCGGGGCTGTGCCGCCAATTGCGCCAGCAGCAAGGTGTCCGGCGGCGTTGCGTCCGGCTCGCGCCTGGGGCTGCAGGGCCGCGAAGCGCTGGGCAATGACGTGTCCGCCGTATTTACCCTGGAAGCGGGCGTGCAGAACGACACGGGCCAGTCGGAAGACGGCCGTCTGTTCGGCCGCCAGGCTTACGTGGGCCTCGACAGCCGCCTGGGCGCGCTGACCCTGGGCCGCCAGTACAACCTGCAATACCTGGCGCTCACCGATGTGGCCGACCCGTTCAAGGGCGGCATGGCCGGCAGCGCCAGCAACCTGGCCGGCTACAGCGTGAAACGCTACGACAATACCGTCAAATACGTGTCGCCCGCCTTGCGCGGCGTGTCCGCCAGCGCCATCTACAGCTTTGGCGAGTCGCCGTACAGCAACGCCAACAACCGCGCGTACGGCGCCACCCTCGGCTATTCGGCCGGCACCGTGAATGTTAGCGTGTCGCACCAGCGCAAGAACAACTTCATCCTCGCTTCCGGTACCTTGCCCGCCATCGACATGTCGGCCCGCAATACCCTGATCGCGGCCAATGTCGACCTGAAAGTGGCCACCGCCTTTGCCGCCGTGGGCGTGAACAAGGGCTATGGCAGTTCACCGTGGGATCCGAACAACGCCTACAGCTCGCTGGCCCTGTCGATGTCGTCCTCGGACAGTCGCGACACCTTGCTGGGCGTGTCCGTGCCCGTGGGCGGCTTCAAGCTGCTGGCGTCCTGGGTGCGCAAGGATGACCGCGATCTGGCCAACCGCGACGCCAGCCAGGTGGCCGTCGGCCTCACGTATTCCTTGTCAAAACGCAGCGATTTCTACGCGTCCTACGCGAAGATCCACAACAAGAACGGCGCCCGCTACACGGTGGGCAACGCCAGCGATGCGGGCCGCGGCGACGCCGCTTTTAATCTGGGTTTCCGTCACGGCTTCTGAGCTGCTGTTGCCGCCGGGGCCGGGCAGCTGGCGCCCAGCCACTTGCCGTTGCTCGTCACATTTACCTGTTCCGGCGTGCCGCGCGCGCTGGTCGTCACGGCCAGTTGCATGCTGAACGCCTGCTCGCCGGTGAACATGACCTTGCCTTCGCCGCTCGATTTCGGGTTGGCGCACGTAAACGACACATGCATGCCGCCCGCGATATCCGTATTTTTCGATTTGCAGTCGCCGGGCTGGCCCGTGGGAATCTGCTTGCGCGCAGCCATGTCCGGCGTCACGCAGGCCGTCACGCGCACGGCGCCGTCGGCGCCCACGGTGGGCATGGCCATGCCGCGGCTGGCGGCCATGCTTTCCAGTTGCTTGCGTTGATCGGGAGGAAGGTTGCCCAGTTGCTGCAACACCATGGACATGGCGTTGTCGGTGGCGGCGTCGGGCGAGGCCATCTTGCTGTCGACTTGCCACAGGCCGGGCTTGATGGCGGCGGCCTGCGCGGTGGCCTGGGCATGGCTGCCGAAGGCGGCGCAAGCCAGCAGGGTCAGGCGTAGCAAAGAGTGTTTCATGTTGGCGTCTCCAAAAAAGGCAGCCCCCAGCATACGGCATGGCAAGCGGGGCACGCTTGCCATTGTGTTACAAACTGTGATCGGGCTCGATGCGGCGCACGTCCACGCAGGCGATGCGGCGCTCGTCCGCTTCGACGATTTCATAACGCAGATCATCGAGTTCCAGCACTTCGCCCACGGCCGGCATGTTTTCAAAATGCGCCAGCAGGAAGCCGGCCAGCGAATTGTAGTCGCCGTCTTCGCTGACCAGGGACTCCGTCTCGAACACTTGCTCCAGGTAATGCAGGTCGGTGGCGCCATCGATGCGCCAGTGGCCGGGGCCCAGCACCTCCACGTCGGGTAGCTCGTCCTCGTCGGGGAATTCGCCGGCGATGGCTTCGAGGATGTCGATCGGCGTGAGCACGCCTTGCACGGTACCGAACTCGTCGACCACCAGCACCAGCTGGCCGCGCGAGCGCTTCAGGGTTTCCATGGCTTTCAGCACGCCGGCCGCTTCCGGCACGACGACGGCTTCGCGCATGCTGGCCGGGTCGATCTTGCCATGCGAGACGAGGTCTTCGATCAGGTCCTTGCTGCGCGCGATGCCGACCACATTGTCCAGGTCATCATTGCAGACAGGAATCATGCTGTGCGGCGTTTCGCGCAGCAGTTGCAGCATCTTCTCGCTGCTGTCGTTCAGGTTGACCCACGAGACGTCGCCGCGCGGCGTCATCACCGAGCGGATCGAGCGTTCGGCCAGGGTCAGCACGCCGCTGACCATGTTGCGCTCTTCCACGCCGAAGGCGGAGACATCGGGCATTGCCTTGACTTCATGCTCTTCGACGGCTTCGCGGCCCTTGCGTCCGCCCAGCAGGCTCAGGACGGCTTGCGCCGTGCGGTCGCGCAGCGGCGCGTTCGATTGCAGCTTGAGGAAGTTGCGGCGCGCCAGCTGATTGAAGAACTCGATGACGATCGAGAAACCGATGGCCGCGTACAGATAGCCCTTCGGAATGTGGAAGCCCAGGCCCTCGGCGACCAGGGAGAGGCCGATCATCAGCAAGAAGCTCAGGCACAGCACCACGACGGTGGGGTGGGCGTTGACGAAGCGCGTCAGCACCTTCGAGGCGAGCATCATGACGACGATGGAAATGACGACGGCCGCCATCATCACGTACAGATTGTCGACCATGCCGACGGCCGTGATGACGGCGTCGAGCGAAAAGACGGCGTCGAGCACGACGATCTGCGCCACCACCAGGCCGAAGCCGGCGTAGACTTTCGGGCCCGTCTGGGCATGCGTGATGCCTTCGAGGCGCTCATGCAGCTCGCTGGTCGCCTTGAACAGCAGGAACAGGCCGCCGAAGAGCAGGATCAGGTCGCGTCCCGAAAACGAGAATGTCGATAGGGAAAATAGTGGCGTGGTCAGGGTGACCAGCCAGGAAATCAGCGAGAGCAGGCCCAGGCGCATGACGAGGGCCAGGGTGAGGCCCAGCACGCGCGCCTTGTCGCGCTGGTGCGGCGGCAGTTTCTCGGCCAGGATGGCGATGAAGATCAGGTTGTCGATACCCAGTACGATTTCCAGTACGACCAGCGTCAGCAGGCCGACCCAGATTGTCGGGTCAAATAACCATTCCATGTGTGTAACCTTGTAAAGTCAATCAATATAAAGCGTGCCCGGCGGCGGATTGCCCCGGGTCTGAATGCGCTGCGTGCTGCGGTGTCAGTGGCGGACGCGCGGCGGCCGGGTGGCCTGCCGCGCGTCCGCTTCGGCAAGTGCGCCCGGTCCCGCCTGCCAAATGATGGCGCAAAACGGCGCGCCCTGGCGCGAGGTCGGGTACAGCGTGATGGGATCGTTGTCGCATTCTTCGGCGTCGCAGTTGTCGCCGGACAAGCCGGCGTGGAGGCTGGCGTCGGGACAGTCGATGCCGAAGGCGGGCGTGGCGGTAGCGCCGGCCGCGATTGCATGCTGGAATGGGGAAGGACTGGCGTAAGCCATGCTGGCGAACGCCTGGGGCAAGGCGATGAAAACAAAAAGGCAGAGCAGGACGAGAGCTCGTCTCATATACAGGCAGATAGTTCTGGAACGGCGAGTATAACACGGGCACATAACAGCCTGATGACAGGGACTTGCGTAACTGATAAGTATGCCGTAAATTGTGAGAGCAATCATTGCACCGGGCAGCGAAGACGCAGCGCGGGCCCGGCGACAATCGTTGCGTTTGTATCGTATGGCGCTTGCGCTTCTATATAACGTAGTGTTACCAGGACTTTGCCTTGAAACCCATTACCGCCCTCCTGCTTGCCGCCGGCATCCTGTCGCCGTCGTTCATCCTGGCCGCCACCCCGGTGGAAGCCGCACCGACCCAGAAAGCCGGCAAGGCCGCACCCAACCGCGGCGCCGCCGTCAAGGTCACGTCCGTCGAAGGCATCACCGAATACCGCCTGGCCAATGGCTTGCGCGTGCTGTTGTTCCCCGATGCCAGCAAGCCGACCCTGACCACCAACATCGTCTACCTGGTCGGTTCGCGCCATGAAAACTATGGCGAAACGGGCATGGCCCACTTGCTGGAACACTTGCTGTTCAAGCCCAGCGCCAACTTCGGCATCAAGAAGGGCACGAAAACCCCCGTCGAGATCCTGAACTCGACGGGCGCGCAGTTCAACGGCACGACCTGGTACGACCGCACCAATTACTACGCCACCTTCCCCGCCAACGACGACAACCTGCGCCAGATGCTGGCCATGGAAGCGGACCGCATGGTCAACGCGGCCATCGACCAGAACGACCTGTGGAACCCGAAGACGCAAAAAGGTGAAATGACGGTCGTGCGCAACGAGTTCGAAATGGGCGAGAGCGATCCGATCGGCGTGACGAGCGAACGCATCCAGGCCATCGCCTACGACTGGCACAACTATGGCAAGTCGACCATCGGCGCCCGTTCCGATATCGAGCAAGTCAACATTCCCCGCTTGCGCGCGTTTTATCATAAATACTATCAGCCCGATAACGCCGTGCTGATGGTGGCGGGCCGCTTCGATGAAGCCAAGGTCTTGCAGCAGATCAATGCGCTGTTCGGCAAGATCCCGAAACCGACGCGCGTGATCGAACCCACCTACACGGCCGAGCCCGTGCAAGATGGCGAGCGCGCCGTGACGGTGCGCCGCAGCGGGGGCACGCAATTCGTCGGCGCCGGCTACCACGTGGCGCCGTCCGGCAACCCGGACGCCGTCGCCATCGAGGTGCTCGGCCACGTGCTGACGGACGCCCCGGCTGGCCGTTTGCACAAGGCGCTGGTGGAAACCAAGCTGGCCAGCAAGATCGAATACAACTCGGTGAGCAACCTGGAGCCGGGCTACAACCTGTTCGGCGCTCTGGTGCCCATCGATGGCAACCTGGATGCGGCGCAAGCGGCCATGCTGAAAGTGCTGGAAGACTTGAAGTCGCAGCCGGTCACTGAGGCGGAAGTGGCGCGCGTCAAGCAGCAGCTGAACAAACAGATCGAACTGGCCACCTCGAACACGGCGCGCCTGACGATTGCCCTGACGGAGTCCTTGGCGGCCGGCGACTGGCGTTTGTTCTTCCTGCAGCGCGACCAGCTCGACAAGCTGACGACGGCGCAGGTGCAGGCGGCGGCCGAGAAATACCTGAAGAGCTCGAACCGCACCCTGGGCCGTTTCATCCCCACCGATGCGCCGGACCGCACCGTTGTGCCGGCCTACGCCGACGTGGCGCCGCAACTGGCCGGCTACACGGGCCGCGCCGTGGTGGCGCAGGGCGAGGCGTTCGATCCGAGCCCCGAGAATATCGAAGCGCGCACCCAGCGCTTCACCTTGCCGAACGGCTTGAAGGGCGCCTTGCTACCGAAGAAAACCAAGGGCAGCACCGTCAGCGTCGTGCTGAAACTGCAGATCGGCAGCGAAGAGAGCTTGCGCGGCAAGGGACAAGTGGGCAGCTACACGGCCAATCTGTTGTCGCGCGGCACGGATAAAATGTCGCGCCAGGAAGTGAAGGACAAGTTTGACCAGCTGGGCACGCAAGTGGCGATCACGGGCGGCGCCGAGGGCGTTACCGCCATGCTGATGGGCAAACGCGAGAATTTGCCGGCCGCCATGGATCTGTTGGCGCAAGTGTTGCAAAAGCCGGCCCTGAACGCAACGGAATTCCTGGAATTGCAGCGCGAAAGAGTCGGCCGCGCGGAGCAGGAATTGCCTGAACCGCAGCCGCTGGCCGTGAACGCCTTCCGTCGCCTGCTCGACGCCACGCCGGAAGGCCATGTGCGCCACGTGGCCACTCTTCCGGCCGAACTGGCAGAATGGAAAGCCATCAAGGTGACCGATGTGCAAGCCTTCCATGGCGCCTACTATGGCGCGTCGAACGCCACCTTTGCCGCCGTGGGTGATTTCGACCCGGCCGCGCTGAAGGCGCAAGTGGCCAGCCTGTACGGCAGCTGGAAGGCGCAGCAGCCGTATGTGCGCATTCCCGATGCCGTCAAGCCCGTCAGCGGCGAAAAAGTCACGCTGGAAACGCCGGACAAGGCGAATAGCGTGCTGTTCGCCATCCAGCCGATTCCTCTCAAGGATGATGCCGCCAGCTATCCGTCCTTGCTGATGGCCAATCACATGCTCGGTGGTGGCGCCTTGCGCAGCCGCCTGGCCGACCGCATCCGCCAGAAGGAAGGCTTGTCGTACGGCGTCGGTTCGCAGGTGAGCATCCCGTCGCGCGAGCCGGCCGGCTACTGGATGGCGTACGCCATCAGCGCGCCGCAAAACACGGTCAAGGTGGAAGCGGCCCTGCGCGAGGAAATCGCCAAGGTGCTGGCCGACGGCTTCACGGAAGCGGAACTGGCCGAGGCGAAGAAAGGCTGGCTGCAATCCCAGGAAGTGGGCCGCACGCAGGACAGCGGTCTGGCGCGCGAACTGGCCGGCTACCTTGCCGAAGACCGCACCATGGCCTACGACAAGGATCTGGAAACGAAAGTGGCCGCCTTGACCCTGGCGCAAGTGAACCAGGGCTTGCGCGAGTACCTGAAGCCATCGGCCGTGTCGGTCGTGACGGCGGGCGATTTTGCCAAGGTGGCGAAAGAGGGTGAGAGCGGCGCCAAGGCAACGACGTCGAAATAAGCTGTTTTCAATGGAAAAAACCCGCCGGCAAGTGACCTTGCCGGCGGGTAATGAGATGGTCACCCTCCACCCTATAAGTTACTAAACTTATAGGGTGTTTTCATTTCTGAAGGAGGCCATCATGGAAAACGTCATGCTCATCGGCATCGATCTCGGCAAACACAGCTTTCATGTCCACGGACAGGATCGTCAAGGTAAAACACTGCTGCGCAAGAAGTTCAGCCGCCCACAACTGATCGCGTTTCTCGCCACTTTTCATCCCTGTACCATCGTCATGGAGGCCTGTGCCGGAGCGCACTGCATCGCCCGGCAACTGGCCAGCTTTGGCCATGAGGCCAAGCTGATCTCGCCGCAGTTCGTGCGCCCCTTCGTCAAGAGCAATAAGAACGACTTCATCGATGCAGAAGCCATTTGTGAGGCGGCCAGCCGTCCTGCCATGCGTTTTGTCACGCCCAAGAACGAGGCCCAACAGACGCTTTCGGCGCTGCACCGCGTGCGCGAATCGCTGGTACGCGAGCGTGTCAAGGCGAGCAACCAAATCCACGGCTTTCTGCTGGAGTTCGGTATCAGCTTGCCCGTCGGCCACGCGGCGATCAAGCGCTTGCCTTCCGTGCTGGCAGAACAGCGCCTGCCAGCACGGCTGGTACAAGTGCTGGAGCGACTGCATGCCCATTTCAAGTACCTCGACCAGCAGATCGCCGAGATCGAGAAGGATCTGACCCGGCAAGTCACTGAAGATGATCTGGGCCAGCGGCTCATGACGGTACCGGGTATCGGACCGATCACCGCCAGCGTGCTGGCCGCCGAAGTCGGTGACGGCAAGCACTACCGCTGCGGGCGTGACTTCGCCGCCGCCGTCGGGCTGGTGCCACGCCAGTACAGTACCGGCGGTAAAAACAAGTTGCTGGGCATCAGCAAGCGCGGCGACAAGAATCTGCGGCGCCTGCTGGTGCAGTGCGCGCGGGCCTACATGCAGCGACTGGAGCGCCAACGCGGACAGCTGGCACAATGGGTCCGCTCTATGCTCACGCGTCGCCACTCGAATGTGGTGGCGTGCGCCCTGGCCAACAAACTGGCGCGCATGGCATGGGCCATCGCGGCCCACCATACCGAATTTGAAATAAAAGAGGCCCCCATGACAACATGAGGGCCTCCCAGACTCACCGTTTGACAGCACACCTACCTGGTTTTGCGACTGCTGATATTGGATGACGTGAACGGCACACCGGCCTGCCGGATACTCTGGCTAAAAAATCGGCTGTGAAAGCCGAGCGGGTTTTCAGGACCGACAGGCGCGACTCTCATCGTGGCGCGGAGATCCATCTCCAACCAGACGCCGGATAGATTTAAGCAAGCCTACTCACATCATACAAAATCAGCTTGCAAAAAGGAGGGTGACCATAGATTTTTTTATTGAATCAAGCCAACTTAGCGTGGCGCCATTTCGGCTACGTAGATTTCCACGCGGCGATTGCGTGCGCGTCCCGAGGCATCGGCATTCGAGGCGATCGGCTCGCGGGCGCCGCGGCCTTCCGTGACGACGCGCGTTGGCGACACGCCACGCATGGCCAGGTAGTCGCGCGTGTGGGCCGCGCGTTCCACCGACAGCGGTTCGTTGATGGAAGCGCTGCCCGTGCTGTCCGTATGGCCGACGATGCTGACCGTGGTGTTCGGGTTTTCATTCAGGGTGGCAGCAAAGCGGTCGAGAATCGGGCGGAAGTTGCCCTTGATGTCGGCGCGGTTGGTGTCGAAGGAAATATCGCTGGGGATTTCCATTTTCAGGCGGTTATCGGCCGTCTGCGACACTTGCACTCCGGTACCTTGTGTCGCTTGTTCCATCGCGCGCTTCTGGTTTTCCATGCGGTTCGACCAGATATTGCCGACTACGGCGCCCGCTGCCGCACCGAGCAGGGCGCCGCCGGCCGTACGGCCGCCGCTGCCGCCACCGGTGGTGCCGCCGATCAAGGCGCCCAGGCCCGCGCCGATGCCGGCGCCCGTGGCCGTGCCACGTTGCGTCGAGGACATGTCCGCGCAGCCGCTGGCGGCCAATGCGATCACCAGCATGCCGATCAGGGATTTGGCGCCAGGGCCTTTTTTGAAGGTTTCTTTCATGGATTTTCTCCTTGTTTTGTTATTGGGACATACCCAGGACTACCCGTACACGTTACTGCAAAATGCCACTGCTTGCCAGTGCGTGCCCACTGTCGCTAAAAGCGGCAAAAGAGCGGCGCCCGTTTGCACGCGCGCCGCTCTTCTCAGGCCAGGCTAACGGCCTGGGCTATAAGCCGCGCCCGCTGATCAGGCGCAGCAGCACCATGATCACGGCGACCACCAGCAGGATGTGGATGAAGCCGCCAATGGTATAGGAAGTTACCAGGCCCAGCAGCCAAAGAATAATGAGTACGACGGCGATTGTATACAGCATGATGTGTCCTCCGAGAGTAATGTGTGGATGACGGCGGCGGCCCAAGCCTTGCAGGCGCTGGCGCGTGGCGCCGTCATCGGTTTTTTGTCATTGCGCGGCGATTGGGTCGCTGAACGCTGATGCCATGACTTAGTGTCTACTTTGTTTCGCTTGAGTTCTGTACGCTGTCGTACACAAGGATCAACTATCGGGACCGGTCAGCATGGTCATCTGCCATGCCCGGTATCCAGGCCAGCATGCCGGCCATGCCGACGGCCCCCGCCAGGCAGCTGACCATGCCGCCGGTCAGCAGCAGCATCACGCCGAACACGGGCGCGCTCGCTTGCAATGGCGCCAGGTCCAGCGCGCAGAAGCCCAGCGCGGTGGCCAGGATGCCGGCTCCGATCAAGCCGAGCCAGATCCGCTTACTGCCTGCCTTGTCGTTTTCCATCCCAGCTCCTTGAAGATATTCGTTGAATTTTCCTGAGTGCATCATCTCGCGGGACGGAAAACTCATCTGTACGCCAACGAACATGGCTAAAAAGAAAACACCCGGACAGGCCGGGTGTGTGTTCGGTTTAAACGCCGGCTGGCGGCCGCTTAGCCCATGGCGCGCAAGCCGCCGTTGACGACGCGTACGCGGTCGCCCTGGCGCCAGTTCGGCGCGGCGCTCTGGTGCACGGTGCGCGTCTTGCCGTTATCGAGGCGCACGACGATGTTGTAGCTGCGCGTGGCGCGCACGCTGCCTTCGATCTGGTTGCCGGCCACGGCGCCGCCAACGGCGCCCAGCACGGTGGCCAGTTGCTTGCCGTGGCCGCCGCCTACCTGGTTGCCCAGCAAGCCGCCGACGACAGCGCCGCCGGCCGCGCCGACGCCGCTGCCTTCGGCGCGCGTATTGACTTCATGGATGGCTTCGATCACGCCGCAATTGCTGCATACCTGCGGCGCCGGGGCGGCTGCCGCGTATTGCTGCTGTGGTTGCTGTTGCGGCTGGCGCACGGGTTGCTGCTGCTGTTGCTGCGGCGGCAGGGCGGCCAGCGGCTGCGCGCTGGACGGTTGCAAGTTCGCTTGCGGCTGGTTCGCCTGCAGGCTGGCCAGCTGTTCGGCCGAGGTGCTGGCCGCCAGTGGCTGGGCATCGCGCTGGGACGAGGGCAGCCAGCCCATCAGGGCCGCCGTGCCCACGCCGCAAAACAGCAGGACGGCGACGGCGGCGGCAAGCACCAGCGGATGGAGGGATTTGGTGGTGGTAGTCATGGAGAGCTCCTTGGTTTTTTTGAAATAATGAAATGGGTAGTGCGTGTTATCCGTGCATGCAGCCAGTGTGCTGTGCCGCGTGCCCCGCTTCCGTGCGTCACCGTACATACAGGCACGGTAGTGCACCGTAGGCTAAGTAAAAATTATGTCGAGTTGTAACGACACCAAGGAAAAGCAATGCCACCAACGAACGCCAGCATGACCCTGTCCCGCGATGCAGGCCGATCCGGCATGGGCACGCCTGCGGGCGCGCTGGATGCCGGTAACCGCTTGCTGGCCTGCCTGCCCGAGCACGACTTGCGGCACCTGGCCGCGCTGTTCGAGAGCGTCACGGTCGAGGTGGGCGAGGTGCTGTACGAACCGGGCCAGCCTATCAGTCACATCTATTTCCCCGGCGATTGCCTGATCTCGCTGCTGGCCGTGGCGGAAGGCCGCATGACCCTGGAAGTGGGCTCCGTCGGCCGCGAAGGCGTGCTGGGCGCTTCCGTCGCGCTGGGCCATGACCTGGCGCAAGTGCGTGCCGTGGTGCAACGTTCCGGTACGGCCAGCCGCATCGGGCGGGCCGAGTTCTGCGCCGAGTTCGCCCAGCTCGATTCCCTGCAGCGTTTGCTGTACCGCTACACGGACACCTTGCTGGCGCAAGCCATCCAGATTGCCGTGTGCAGCCGCTTTCACGTGCTTGAGGCACGCCTGGCCCGTTCGCTGCTGATCACGCGCGACCGCCTTCAGTCGGAAAAATTTCACCTGACGCATGAATTTCTCGCCCACACCCTGGGCGTGCGGCGGGTCGGCGTGACCAAGGCGGCCAGCGCGCTGCAGCAGCAAAAACTCATCACCTACAGCCGCGGCAATATCGAGATCCTCGATTCTGCCGGCCTGGAAGCCGTCTCCTGCCGCTGCTACGCGCTGGTCAAGGACAGCGGCGCCATCGGCATGGCCAACGTCTTCGTCTGATCTTCCTCATCCTCGTGCCGCGGACGCAAAAAAGCGGGGCGGGCGCCTGGGCACCCACCCCGCTTTCTTGAGTACCAATTACTTCGGCTTGACCTGGTTACCGATCACGCCGCCGACGGCGGCGCCGCCGATTGCGCCGACGGCGCTGCCGCCCGTCAGCACGGAACCGGCAACGGCGCCGACACCGGCGCCGATGGCCGTGTTTTTATCCTGGCCCGACATGTTGGCGCAAGCGGTCAAGCTCAGCAGCAGAGCGGCAACGGAAGTGGTAGCGGCGATTTTTTTAATGATTTGCATGATAGTTCTCCTATGAATTCGGACCTCGTGGCGCCGGCATGGTGTGGGCCGGTGGGACTTCGTATCGCCACGTCTTGGTGTTTCAGGCACGATCACAGAATAGGATTGTGGCAAGGCAGGGTCTGTTCGGCAACGCACATAGGGGTGTAACAATTGTAATCATGCACGGCCGCCCTCTCTTGCCATCTTGTTCAGCGGCTTTTGCGCGGTGTCTTGCCCGGTTTCGGCGCCACCGGTTTCACGCGCGCCTGGGCCAGCAGGGTTGCGCATTCGCTGTCCTCGCCAGGGCCGGTATTGACCAGCGGCAGCAGGGCGGCCACGGGCGCCACCACGGCCAGCGCCAGGGCACCGCCGGCGCGCAGGGCCAGCACGCCCTTGTCGACGCTCACGTCGGGCTTGCTGAAAGTGCCCTGCACATACAAGGGCGAGCGCAGCGAAAAGATGCGCAAGCCCTTGCTGTCCGGCTGCAAGGTCAGGTCCAGCTGCTCGTTGGCCAGGTTCACCGTGCCGTCGACATGCAGCACGGCATCGTCCGTGTCGACGAGGAACTGGCGCGTGCGCATCAAGCCCTTGGTGACGACGAAATCGGCGGCCATGCAGTTCAGCTTGACCTGCTTGTCGCCTACCAGTTTGGTCAGCACGATGCTGCCGATATTCAAGCCCATTTCTTCCAGCAACAGCTTGCTGATGCTGCCCCGGTTGATCAGTGCGCGCACTTCGCCGTTTGAACTGCCCAGCAGGCTGGCGACGGAATTGCCCGTGGCCGACAGCGACGCGTCGCCATTGATTTCGCCCACGCTGGCCTGCAGGGCCGGCAGGCGGGGAAACAGTTGCTGGATGTGCAGATGGCGCGCGCTGGCCTTGAGTTCGGCCGCGATGCCGTTGGCGATGACCTTGCCGCTGCCGTCGAGCCTGATCTGCGACGTCAGGGTGCCGCCCGCCACGTTGAAGTTGAGCGGCGTCAGGGATAGCACGCCATCCGTCAGCACCACGTGCGTGTCGAGCTTGCTGATCGACAGTTCGGCGTCGCGCGTGATTTTATCGGCCGTGTAGCGCACGTCGGCGTCCAGGCTGGTCCAGCGCTCCGTCTTGAAGGTTTCCACCGGCAGCACGCGGCCGGCCGGCTGCGTCGACGGCACGCCCCGTTCCTTCTTGCTGGCGCTGGAATCGGCGCCCACCAGCGGACCGAGGTCGGAAAATTGCAGCAGGCGCGAGTGGACTGCGCCCGTCAGGCGCTTGCGCGGCGTGCTGGCGGAAAACGCCAGCTTGCCACTGATGTCGCTGGAACCCACCTTGCCGCTGAACTGGTCGTACACCCATTCGCCGCCACGCGGCGCCAGGGTGCCCGTCAAATGGCCTTCCGTGCTGAAATGCGGTGTTTCCGGCAGCAGCACGCCCGTCAAGGGATACAGGCGCGCCATGCTGGGCCCGGATATTTTCAGGCGCACGTCGAGCGCGGCCAGGTCCGCCGGGCGCGTCAGCGTGCCTTCGATGGCCACGCTGCTGCCGCCGACGCGCATGTCGGCCTGGATGGGGAAGGGCGTGCCTTGCTGCTGCAGCGACAGCACGCCGCCCGCCTTGCCGCCGCCCTGGATACTTTCGCCGCGGTATTTGCCCGACAGCTTCCAGGCGATGCCGTAGCGCGCATCGTCCGCGATGGTGTCGACGTCGGCGCGCATCGCTGTGTGCGTGACGGCATCGTCCAGGGTCACGCTGCCCTTGCTGAAGACCACGCTTTGCAGTTCCAGTTGCCACGGCGACGGCTGCTCCTGCTTGTCGAAGGTCCAGTTGTTCTTGCCGTCCTGCTTGCGCAGCAAGCGCACCTGCGGTGTGTCGAAGCGCAATTGCGGGATGACGATTTTCTTCTCCAGCAGGGCCAGTGGATTGAGTGAAAACGCCAGCTGGCTCACGCTGGCCAGCTGCGCAGGCTCATCCGTTCCTGCCATGGCGCTCGGGTTGCCCAGGCGCACGTCCTGGGCCTGCAAGTGCGGCCACGGCAGGTAGGCGCGCCAGTTTTGTTGCCCCGCAGCCGGTGGCTGCTGCCATGTCAGCGACAGGTCGCCTGCAATGGCAAAGGGCCGGCCCAGCGCTTCGCTGGCGCGCGCATTGAGCCAGGGCTTGGCGCGGTTCCAGTCCATATTGAGCAGGGCGACGGCGGCGGCGACGGGTAATGCGATGAGTACGGTGGCACTGGCGAGGGCGATTTTCTGGCGGCGGGAGAGGGGCATAAGCTGATTCTTTCTGGACAAGTAGACACGATGCTACAGGAATCGCTACAAAGCCGGTCCCGTTTCAGGTTTTGCTGGCGTGCAGGTGCGCTGGCGTACGTTGCCCATGCAAGTATTGTCGATTTCTTACTCTATGTGCGGCACCGAACGGATATATGGGGAGCCGGAGCCTATAACGTCATACATCAAACGCAGTTCCTGATTTCAGATGTACCGACGTTGAACCCTACCGCTTAACATTCTCCAGGAGAAAAAAATGACAAACCGAGATTCCATCAAAACCCCCATGACCGCTCTGGCCGCCTGCCTCACCGCCGTTGTTCTGATGACGGGTTGCTCCAGCCTGAAAACGCCTGCGACGGCCGATGTCGCCGTATCGCGCGCCGCCGTCGATAACGCCGCCAGCGCCGGCGCCGCCGAACTGGCACCCGATGAAATGCGTTCGGCCCGCGAAAAAATGCGCATGGCTAACCAAGCCTTGAAAGACCGCGACTACAAACTGGCGCGCGACCTGGCCGACCAGGCGCAAGCCGATGCCAAGCTGGCGCAAAGCAAGGCCAACTCGGCCAAGGCCACCAGCGCCGCCGATGAGATCAACGAGAACATCCGCGTCATGCGCGAAGAACTCGACCGTGCCAATCAGCAAGCCCCAAAACAATAAACAACAATAACTGATAACAGGATTCCATCATGAAAAAAGCTACCTACACCACCATTCCCGGCCTGCTGGCCATGGCCGCTTTAGTTGCCGCCTGCAGCTCCGCACCGACCACCACCAGCCTGCTTGACCAGACGCGCGGCGACTACATGGCGGCGCAATCGAACCCGCTGGTGTCGACCTATGCGCCACGCGAATTCCGCGAAGCCAGCGCTGCGCTGGAAGCGGCGAACGCGGCCGCCACGCGCCAGGATGACAGCGAAAAGGTCGACAAGCTGGCCTACCTGGCCAAGCAAAAGATAGCCACGGCGCAAGAAGTCGCCAAGCAGAAAGCTGCGGAAGCCGATGTCGCCAACGCCGGCAAGCAGCGCGACCAGTTGCGCCTCGATGCGCGCACGCAGCAGGCTGACCAGGCCACGGCCCGCGCCCAGTCGGCGCAAGCGGATGCGGAAGCGGCCAAGGCCCAGGCGCAAGCGGCTGAAGCATCGGCCCGCGATGCGCAAGCCCGCGCCGCCGGACTCGAAGCGCAGCTGGCCGACCTGGCCGCCAAGAAAACCGAACGCGGCATGGTCATCACCCTGGGTGACGTGCTGTTTGGCACGGACAAGGCAAACCTGACGGCCGATGGCACGAATACGGCGCGCAAGCTGGCCGACGTACTGAAAAACAACCCGCAGCGCACCGTGCTGATCGAAGGCTTTACGGATAGCACGGGCGGCTCCGCGCATAACCTGCAACTGTCGCAACGCCGCGCCGAATCCGTGCGCAATGCATTGCTGGAGCAAGGCATCAGCCGCGACCGCATCGCCACGAAAGGCTATGGCGCCGCCTATCCGGCCGCCGGCAATGACAGCGCGGCGAATCGCCAGCTGAATCGCCGGGTGGAAATCGTCTTGTCGGAAGATAACACGGCCATTCCCGCCCGCCGATAAGCTGCGCCCTTTGGCGCGGCAGTAGAAAGGCAGCACCGGCCGCAGCTTGGCCGGTGGATACCCATGCAAGACTTGAAAGGAAACATCATGACCCAAACATCTGTGGAAATTCCAGCTGGCATCGATACGGCCGCCATCCGCGCGGCCGCCAAAAACCTGGACGACGGCGCCGTGACGGCCGGCTACCAGGGCGACCGCCAGGAGTTGATCACCCTGTTGAATGGGGCGCTGGCCACCGAACTGGTGTGTATTGCGCGCTATAAACGCCATTACTACACCGTGAGCGGGCGCGGCAACGGCAGCATCAAGGCCGAGTTCCTGGAACACGCGCAGCAGGAGCAGGAACACGCTGACTGGCTGGCCGAACGCATCGTGCAATTGAATGGCAAGCCAGATTTTAATCCTGCAACATTGCTTGCACGTAGCCATGCCGAGTATGATGAGTCCGAAGACGTGCAAAGCATGGTGCGTGCCAATCTGATCGCGGAACGGGTGGCAATCGAGTCGTATCGCCAGATGATCGTGAAAATTGGCGACAAAGACCCGACCACACGCCATTTGTTGATCAAAATCATGGCTGTCGAGGAAGAGCACGCCGATGATATGCGCGATCTAATGGAATAGTGTTTTTGAGTAAAGTAGGTATAGTAACTACATTCATCCACAGCTAAGGAGCTAAACCATGTTGGAAAATAATATCACCACCGTCAACAACGATGTCAAAACCCTGGTCAAGGATGCGCAAGCCCTGTTCAGCGCCGCTGCCGCCCTGACCGGCGAAAAAGCCGATGAAGTGCGCGTCAAGGGCATGAAAACCCTGGACGCCGCCTTGGCCAAGGCGCACGAAGCGCAAGCATCGGCCATCGTTGCCACCAAGCAGCTCGCCTCCCAGGCGGACGGCTATGTCAAGGAAAACCCATGGCGCACGGTGGCCGTCGCCGCTGGCGTCGGCGTGCTGGTCGGCTTCATCCTGGGCCGCAAGTAATCCACTGTCAGGAGCGATATGGACAAGTCTGCTTCGTCTCACCAGGGGCCGGGATTGATCGGCTCGGTCGCCGGCCTGGCCAAAAACGCTGTCGGACTGATGTTGTCGCGGCTGGAACTGGCCACCATCGAACTGTCGGAAGTGCGCAATCACATGCTGCAGCTGGTGGTCATTTTCGCGCTGGCGACGGTGGCGGGCTTGTTTGCCATCGCTTACGGCAGCGTGCTGATCGTTTTCCTGGCCTGGGATAGCCTGGGCTGGAAGATCCTGGCGATCATGACGGTCGTGTTCGTACTGCTGGCCATCGCGCTGGTCTTGTATGCGCGCGCCATGCTGCGTCAAGGAAAGCTGTCCATGCCGGCCACCATGGCGGAATTGAAGGCCGACCGCGACATGCTGATGTAAGCGGCCTCACGAGGAGAATTCATGTCGGAAAACGACAAACTGGCGGCGCAAGCCGCCCGCAAGCGCCTGCTGATCGCCCAGGGCGAAATGTATCGCGTGGGCATCGTGCATGCGCGCGCCAACGTGGGTTATGCATTGCGTCCCGAATCGCTGTTGCAGGGCGTGGTGGAGACGGCGGTCGGCTTTGCCGGCCACCGCGTCGAGTCCCTGCTGGCGCCGGGCGGCATGCGTTTGCAAGGCGCCATGCCCTACGTGCTGACGGCGCTATCGTTCATCGGACGCAAGAAGCTGGTCAAGCCGGCCCTGGTCCTCCTGGCCGTGGCCGCCGTTGCCGCCAGCTGGCTGCGCCGCAAGCGCTGAACGCCAGCCATGTTGCACAGGAACGCCGTCATTGACGGCGTTTTTTTTGCCTGCACCCAAGGTCCGACACGCACTGACGCAATCCCTTACAATGATTTACGCCGCATTCCGCGCGGCGGACAGAGGGCCATCTTGATGACGAATTCGACGACACCGATCAATCAGTTAAATCCCTCGCGCCTGCGCATCGTGCTGGTACTGCAGGGTGGAGGTGCACTGGGCGCCTACCAGGCTGGCGTCTACCACGCGCTGCACGAACATGGCCTGGCGCCCGACTGGGTGGTGGGTACCTCGATCGGCGCCATCAATGCCGCCATTCTGGCCGGCAACAAGCACGAGGACCGGCTCGTGCGTCTGAAGGAATTCTGGCAGCGCGTCGCGCACCGCGACAGCATCGACATGAACCTGGTGTCCGACCAGCAGCGCCGCTCGAACATCTGGCTGGCCACGCTCGATACGGTGCTGCGCGGCGTGCCCGGCTTCTTCAAGCCGCGTGCCTTCAGCCTGTTTCCCGCCGGCATTGCCGTCAAGCCGGAAGATGCCAGCTATTACGACACGAGCGAGCTGGCCAGCACCCTTGAGGAACTGGTCGATTTCGATTACCTGAACCAGCCGGGCGGCATGCGCCTGACGGTCAACGCGCTGCGCGTCAAATGCGGCAGCCTCACCAGTTTCGACAGCCAGCAGCAACCGTTGACAGCGGACCATATCCGCGCCAGCGGCGCCTTGCCGCCCGGCTTTGCCGGTGTGCGCGTCGATGGCGACCTGTACTGGGATGGCGGCCTGTACTCGAACACGCCGCTGGAAACCGTGCTCGACGACACGCCCCACGTCGACACGCTGGTCTTCATGGTGGATTTATGGAGTTCGGAAGGCCCGGAACCGACCACCCTCGATGAAGTGCAGACGCGGCAAAAGGATGTCACCTTCGCCTCGCGCTCGAAGCGGCATATCGCCGATTATGTCAATACGCACACCTTGCAGCGCAAATTGCGCGAACTCTACGCCGGTTTGCCCGACACAAAGCACAACCGCCAGCAGACGGAAGAGCTGGTAGCGCTGGGCTGCGACAGCACCATGCACATCGTGCGCCTGCCGTACGCGGGGCGCGACTGGCACATGGCGGCCAAGGATATCAATTTCTCCAGGGGCTCCATCGAGTGGCGCTGGGAGCAGGGCTATCAAGACGGCTTGCGCGCGATCAAGGCGGCCGGCTGGCTGGCTTTTGTCACGCAAGACACGCCGCTCGTGGTGCATGAGCTACCACCCTACGAGCGCGACGCCGCCTGATCCTCACTGCGGATGGGCTGCCTCGCGCAGCTTTTCCGCGTTCGCCATGTCTTGCCGGTAAGTCTCTTGCGCATCCTTCAGACAGCTGGCGCGCGTGGCGGAGGGTTCCGAACGGCAGGCTTTCTTGGCCTCGGCCAGGGCGGCGGCGATTTCCTTGCGCAGGGTGCGCAGCTGGGCTTGCGCCGTGCTGTCTTCCTGGTACCAGCGTTGCGGGTCGCCCGGCTGCGGCATGGCCGTCTGGGCCAGTGCCAGTGGCGCCAGGCTGCAGGCGAACAGGGTGGCCAAGAGTGTGTTGTGGATAGTCATGATATTTCCTCCTTGAAATGAAAAAGGCGCCGCAGCGCCTTTTTTTACAACCTGCCCGTCAGTAATAGCAGGATCAGTATCACGACGACCAGGCCAGCGATGCCGCTGGGGCCGTAACCCCAGTTGCGGCTATGCGGCCAGGTAGGCAGGACGCCGACCAGGGCGAGGATCAAGATGATCAGAATAATGGTGCCCATGGCAACTCCTTGTTATCGTACGACGCATGCGGGATGGCGGACGCTTGCTGGCAAGCTCCGCCGAAAATTAATAGCGGTAGACGCGGCCGTCAACGACGCGCACGCGGTTGCCCGGACGCAAGTCATTCGCGTTGTCCTGCACTACGGTGCGGTATTCTCCGTTGTCGAGGCGCACGCTGATCTGGTAAGCCTGCGCTTGCTGCCTGCGGCCTTCCACCTGGTTGCCGACCACGCCGCCAGCGACGGCACCGGCCACGGTGGCGGCCGTGCGCCCGCCGCCCGAGCCGATGGTATTGCCCAGCAGGGCGCCGGCGATGCCGCCGACCACGGCGCCGGCGCCGCTGGTCTGTCCGCCGCCTTGGACGATCTGGATGGAGTCGACGGTGCCGTACATGGCCGACTCAGGCTGGTTGGCCGGGTAATATTGTTGTGACTGGGTAGGGCCGGTGGCGCAACCGCTGAGGACGGCGGTGGCGGCGAGCATCAGTGCAGCCAAGGTGGCGTTGGTTTTCATTTTATTCTCCTGACGAGGTGAAGGTGTAGTGCCATCTTAGTCACGCCCCTGTCCCCGGTCTGTACGCTGCCGCACGCACTTATTTGCGGTCGAACTGGCATTGTGGGCTCGAGCGATCCAGCAAAACGTTGTTATTTCTCCCTGTCTGCCTTCTGCTTGCAAAATAAATTACTTGTGTACGGCAGCGTACAGAAGAGCGGCGACTATCCACGTAAAACGGTAGTCATGCCAAGCAGACATGCTTGGTGCCACCAGGGAGAAATACAATATGAACAAGAATAAGCTCTTCACCGCCATCGTCGTCAGCCTGGCATGCGCCGCCTGGGGCGGCCAGGCAGTGGCCGCCACGCCGGAAGCGAAAGCAGCCTACAAGGCAGCCAATGAACAGGCGGGCCTGAATTACAAGCTGGCGCATGCCGAGTGCGAAAAAATCACGGGCAACCCGAAGGATGTCTGCATCGCCGAAGCGAAGGCCGTGCGCACCTACGATGAAGCAGTTGCTCAGGCGCAATATACGAATACCCTGCGTGCCTACACCAAGGCGCGCATCAAGATTGCCGATGCCAATTACGACGTCGACCTGGCCCGCTGCAATGCGCTGACGGGCAACGACAAGGATGTCTGCGTCAAGCTGGCCAAGTCCACCAAGGTGGCGGCCCTGGCTGACGCCAAGGCAGACAAGAAAGTCATCGAAGCGCGCAGCGATGCGCGTGAAGCAAAGAGAAAAGCCGAGTACAAGGTCGCGACAGAAAAATGCGATGCATTGGCCGGCGCAGCCAAGGATGACTGTATCAAGGCTGCAAAAACCCAGTTTGGCTACTGAGCGCCATCCGGCGCACAGTCACCACACTGGTATAAGAAGCTCATTGTGAGCACATTGATTGACCACTCCTAAGGAAAAAACCATGAAATTCACTAAATCTATCGCTACTGGCCTGTTCATCGCTTCCCTGTTCGCCGTTGCAGGTTGCGCTTCGACCCCAACCAAAGAAGGCACGGGCGAGTACATCGACGACGCGGCCATCACCACCAAAGTGAAAGCCAGCATCTTCAATGAGCCTACCCTGAAATCGACGGAAATCAACGTTGAAACCTTCAAGGGCGTGGTTCAGCTGAGCGGCTTCGTGGCCCAGCCAGCCGATGCCGCCAAAGCGGGCGAAATTACGCGTGGCGTCAAGGGCGTGAAGTCGGTGAAAAACGACATCCGCGTCAAGTAATGGCCTGACCTGCCGCAGCGCCCAGCCCCAGGGCTGGCGCGGCGGCCCTCCACCGACCGTCGCGGGAATCGCATGCATATCCAGCCTACAGATACCCCGCCCGAGCCGGTGGCGGCTGCCTCCACCGAGCCTGCCGGGCCACCTCCCGGCATGCCCGGGGAGCACCTGGACGCATCCTTGCGTCTGCCGCTGCATGTCAATGCGCGCGGCCTTGCCCTGGGCATCATCGCCACCGTCAGCTTCATCTATGCGTTGCAATGGGCGCAGAAATTCCTCATTCCCGTCATCTTCGGTATTTTCATTGCCTATACCCTCAATCCGGTCGTTGCCTGGCTGGAAAAGCTGCGCCTGCCGCGCGCCATCGGTACCACGATCGTCACGGCCCTGATACTGTTCGGTTCCGTCGTCGTGATCGACCGCGTGCAGGGCGAATTCGAATCCATCGTGGAAGAGTTGCCGGCCGCCACACAGAAACTGTCGCGGCTGATCGCCGAGAACACGGGCGGCAAGAACAGCACCTTCCAGAAGATGCAGGCCGTGGCCAATGCAATCGAGCAAGTGGCCGCCGGCGCCGAGGCCCGCCGCAACAACCGCCGCGCCGCCGCCGAGGCACCCAACTTCAAGATCATGGACTGGGTCTGGGCCGGCTCGCTGGGCCTGGTGGGCTTTCTCAGCCAGGCGACCATGGTCATCTTCCTCGTGTTTTTTTTGCTGCTGTCGGGCAATACCTTCAAGCGCAAGCTCGTCAAGCTGACGGGACCGTCGCTGAGCCGCAAGAAGGTCACCGTGCACATCCTGGAAGACATCAATACCTCGATCCAGAACTATATGTTCATGCTGCTCGTCACGAATGGCTTGCTGGCCGTCATGATGTGGATCGCCTTGCGCGTGATCGGCCTGGAAAACGCGGGCGCGTGGGCCATCGTGGCCGGCTTGCTGCACATCATGCCGTATTTCGGCCCGCTGCTCATCACCATCGCCACGGGCCTGGTCGCCTTTTTGCAGTTCGAATCGTTGCAAATGGTCTTGCTGGTGACGGGCACGTCGATGGCCATCGCTACCCTGGTGGGCACCTTTGTCACCACCTGGATGACGGGACGCATCGCCCGCATGAATCCCACGGCCGTGTTCATCAGCCTGTTGTTCTGGGGTTGGTTGTGGGGCGTCTGGGGCTTGTTGCTGGGCGTGCCCATCATCGTCATGGTGAAGGTGGTGGCCGAGCGCGTGCAGGGCATGGAAGTGGTGGCCGAGCTGCTGGGCGAGTAGTTCTCTAAAATGCAAACGGCGCCCGCAGGCGCCGTTTTTACATGCGTCAGTCTGTTCAGGACTGGTGGCGTTTCAATATCTTGACTTGCACATCACCATCGTCATTCTTCGGCATATCCTTCATGCTGCCCAGTTGCAGGGCGAACTGGCGCGTGAATTCGGCGCCCAGGAAGAAGATTTGCGCCGAGTAATACACCCACAGCAGCAGGGCCACCAGCGAACCGGCCGCGCCATAGCTGCTGGCCACGCCGCTATTGCCGATATATACGCCAATCGCATACTTTCCCAGTGAAAACATGAAGGCCGTGCCGATGGCGCCGATCAGCACGTCGCGCCAGGACAGGTGCACGCGCGGCAGCATTTTATAGATGACGGCGAACAGGCTGGCGATGACGGCAAAGCCGATCAGGTTCGACAAAATGGTAAACAGCACGGCCGTGTCTTTCCACACGCCTTCCCAGAAGTTGGCGAGAATGGCCATGGCGGCGTTGACCACCAGCGACACCATCAGCAGGAAGGCCAGTACCAGCACCAGGCCGAAGGACAGCAAACGCGTGCGCAGCATGTCCCAGGCGCCCGCTTCCTTCAGCGGTGGTACTTGCCAGATTTCATCGAGACTGGCTTTCAGTTCGGCAAACACGCTGGTGGCGCCAAACAGCAGCAGGGCGCTGGCGATGAGGGTGGCGATGCGACCCTGATCATGGTTCTTCGCGCCGGCCAGCACCAGCTGGATGGCTTCGGCGCCTTGCGTGCCAAGCAAACCCTGCAGTTGTCCCATCAGTTCACCGCGCGCGGCCGCCGGGCCATAGAAAAAGCCGGCGATGGCAATCACCAGCACGAGGATGGGGGCGATGGAAAACAGGGTGTAGTAGGCGAGGGCGGCGCCCTTGCTGGAGGCGCGATGTTCCAGCCATTCGGTGACGGAACAGACGATGACACTGCGCATTTGCTTGCTGAACGGCGCCAGGCCGGCCAGTTTGGGATAACGGGTAGAAAAATTCATGCTGGCTTTCAATGCAAAAAAGGGGCGCGAGCCCCTTTTTTTATTCACAAGTGGCGTACCACTGTTAGCTTACTGCACGCGGCGTTCGATGGTGATTTGTTCCACTTCAACGCGGCGGTTTGGTTCCAGGCACTTGATCAGGTCGGCACGCTTCTTGTTATCGCAGGTGACGACAGGATTGGTGGAACCCTTGCCTTCGGCCGACAGGCGGTTGGCGGCGACACCGTGGGCGACCAGGTATTCCTTGACTGCATCAGCGCGCTGTTGCGACAGTTTCAGGTTGTACTTGGCCGAACCGATGCGGTCGGCATAACCGCTGATGACGACGTTGTTGACGTCCGGCGCTGCGTTCAGCACGCGGGCGATTTCGTCGAGCTTGGTCTGTGTCGGGCCCAGCTTGGCGCTGTCGAACGCGAACAGTTCCGTTGCCGCCATCGTCACTTTTTCAAAGCGTGGTGGCGGTGGTGGCGGAGGTGGCGGCACGACCACGACGACTTCTTCACGCACTGGCGGCGGTGGTGGCGGTGGTGGCGGCGGTGCAGGTGGTTTGTCGAACGCGAAGTTCAGGCCCACGGTGACGTAGTAGTTGTTCGACTTGCTGCTTGGGTCGAAGGTATTGCCGCGCAGGAAGCCGTGCACATTGCGTACGTCAGCCTGGAACGACAATTGATCGTTGATGCTGGACTGGAAACCCAGACCCACGCTGGCGTATGGCGAACTCTTCGAGCGTTCACCGAAGGCGAAGCTGGTGTCCTTGTCGCGCTGCATGCCGGCACCCACCAGCAGGAAGGGGCGGAAGGCTTTGCGCGAGAACATGTACAGACCGTCTACGCCCAGCGTATTTTGCTGATAGCGCTGTTGGCCATCCTTGGAGCGGGCATACGTGGTGCCCAGCTGGATATCCCAGTCCTGGGAAACAGGTTTACCGAAACGCAAGCCTGCGCCATAGCCGGTTTTATCCGTGGCAAAGTCGGAATCTGGCTTGAGTGCGTTGAGGCTGGGTTGAATGTACCAGGAGGGATTGATTTCCTGGGCCTGTGCGCCGAGGGCGGAGCACAGTACTGCGGCGGCAACGGCGATTTTTTTTAGATTATTCACAAGTAACTCCCAACGTTGATAAGAGATGTTCTCTGCTGCATCAATGCGACAACTGCCAGACATGCTATTGCTAGAGATAGACAACCATTCCAGGTGCGCTTTCTTGCGATAAATGCACTGCTGTTGGACTAGAGAATACGATGGCAGGTTCGCAACGTCCGTGCGTTGGCGCACAAAGCATTGTGGTATATCAATGGTGTTGCAGATTCACGACAACTACTTTGCTGTTGAAAAAAACTAATTCGCCTCGGCAAAATTTTGCAATCACGGCCAGTTCCGGGCGCCGCGACGCGAGGCAATCGTACGACTTGTTACGGGCATGCCACTGTATATTAGCAACAATGATGAGCTTGATAACTACTATTACATTGATGTTGTATTCCTGCCGCGTTCGCTTGCCTTGCGTGCCTTCCTCCAGGCAACTTTTGCGCGCCGCAGCCAGCTCCGCCACTTTCATCAAGGAGTCACCCGTGCCTGACCTGTCCCGTGCTGTTTCTTCCCCGCTGTCTGGCAAGCTGGGGCGGCTATGTCTTTCGCTGTCGCTGTCGCTGGGCCTGGCTATGCCGGCCTGGGCCGATAGCGGCGTGTCCCTGTTTTCACCGAGCGGCACGGTCAAGGCCGTGCGCCAGGTGCGGGCCCAGTTCGCCACGCCGATGGTGCCGTTCGGCGACATGGGCTTGCCCGCGCCGTTCGCCATCGATTGCGGCAAGGCCGAGCCTGGCGTCGTGGCGGGCGCGGGGCGCTGGGCCGACGAGCGCAACTGGAACTACGATTTCGAGCGCGACTTGCCGGCCGGCGTGGCCTGCAGCTTTACCTTGAAGCCGGGGCTGAAAGACCTGGCAGGCAAGCCTTTGCAGGGGACAGCGTCGTACCGCTTTTCCACGGGCGGCCCGGCCATCGTCGAGGCCGTACCGTATGACGGCCAGCCCTACATCGATGAAAACCAGATCTTCGTGCTGGGCCTGGACGCCGCGCCGAACGAGGCCAGCGTGGCCGCGAACGCGTATTGCCGCGCCGATGGCATCAATGAAAAGATTCCCGTACGTCTGTTCAAAGGCAAGGAACTGGAGCAGGTATTGACCCTGCGTAAGAGCTTCCTCGACCGCTACCTGACTGTCTACTTCAAGAAGCGGGGTACGCTCTGGAAAGTGGGCATGCCCCTCGCCAGCAAGGGCGCGCCACCGCTGCCCGTCACCGTGCTGCAATGCAAGCGCAGCTTCCCCGCCAACGCCAAGGTCTCGCTGGTGTGGGGCGAGGGTATCACCAGCGCCAGCGGCATCGCCACGGAGAAGGCGCAAACTCTGCAGTTCAAGACGCGCCCCGATTTTACGGCCAAGTTCAGCTGCGAGCGCAGCAATCCGAAGGAGCAGTGCATCCCGTTCCTGCCCATGCGCGTGCAGTTTTCCGCGCCCGTGAGCGCCGCGCAGGTGCGCGCCATGACCCTGAAGGGCGGCGGCAAGACGTATGCGCCGACGATTTCAAAAGACGAGGAAAAGGCGGAATTCCTGTACAGCGCCGCCTTCGACGGCCCCTTTCCCGTGCAATCGAGTTTTGTCTTGAGCCTGCCGCCGAAGCTGACGGATGACGCGGGCCGCGCCTTGCTCAACCGCGCGCGCTTTCCCATGACGGTGCGCACGGGTGAACAGCCGCCGCTGCTGAAGTTCCCGGCGCCGTTCGGCATCATCGAAGCGAAGGGCGACGGCTTGCTGCCCGTGACGGTGCGCAATATCGAGCCTGTGCTGTCGGGCAAAGAAGTCGCGCAAGCCTCGGCCGCCGCCACGGGTGCCACCTTGCGCGTGCCCGACAATGACGACAAGTTCATCATCGAGTGGATGCAGCGCCTGGCCGGCAATGGCGACGGCGGCGAATACTGGCAGCCTTACGCCCAGTATGCGGGCAACATGAGCAAATCCGTGCTGGGCGATGCCGCCGGTACGCGCCCCATCAGCCTGCCGCGTCCCGATGGCAAGAAAACCTTCGAAGTGATCGGCATCCCGTTGCAAAAACCGGGCTTTTATGTGGTCGAGTTGGCCAGCCCCATCCTTGGCAAGGTGTTGCTGGGCAAACCCACCACGGCCTACATCCGCACGGCCGCGCTGGTGACGAATCTGGCGGCCCACTTCAAGCATGGCGCGCAATCGTCGCTCGTGTGGGTGACGACCCTGGACAAGGGCGCGCCAGTTGCGAAAGCGCAAGTGGCCGTGCGCGACTGCGGCGGCAAGCTGCTGTGGCAAGGCGCCACGGGCAGCGACGGCGTGGCGCAGATTCCCGGCGAGCTGGCCGCTTCCAGTTGCAAGAACAATGGCCGCTACTTTATCAGTGCGCGCAGCGGCGGCGACATGACGTTCACGCTGTCGGACTGGGTGGGCGGCATCGAAGCCTGGCGTTTCAATTTGCCCACGGACGACACGCGCGCCGACAACACCTTGCTGGCCACGGTATTCGACCGCACCTTGCTGCGCGCGGGCGAAACCGTGCACATGAAGCATTTCATCCGCAAGCACACGGCCGAAGGCATGAGCCTGGTCGACAAGAACAACGGTCCCGGCAGCGCCACCTCCGTTGTCATCACGCACCAGGGCAGCGACCAGAACTATCAATTACCACTGCGCTGGTCGGCCAGCGGCACGGCGGAAAACGACTGGGTCATTCCCGCCGACGCCAAGCAGGGCGAATACAGCGTCACCATGGCGGGCCGCCCGTCCGGCAGTTTCCGCGTGGAAGCGTTCCGCGTGCCGACCATGAAAGCCGTGCTGCAGGGCCCGAAAGCACCCGCAGTGCAGGTGAAACAGCTGGCCCTCGATGCGCAAATCACCTACCTGGCCGGCGGCGCCGCCACGAATGCGCCCGTCAAGCTGCGCACGGTGCTGCAAGACAAGAGCGTGACGTTTGCCGACTATCCCGACTATAGCTTCAGCAATGGCGACGTGAAGGAAGGTCTTGTGAAGCAGGGCACGGGCTACGACGACGATGAGGGCGAATGGCAGGACGAAGGCCATGGCGGACCAGCCGGCGCCGGCGCAGCTGCCGCGCGCACGCAAAGCTTGACCCTCGACAAGGCGGGCGGCGCGCGCATCGTCATCGACCAGCTGCCGCAGCTGTCCACGCCGCGCGACCTGGTGGCGGAAATGGCGTTCCAGGATGCGAATGGCGAGACAGCCTCGGTGGCCACGCGCGTACCGCTGTGGCCGTCAAACTATGTGATCGGCATCAAGCCCGACGCCTGGGCCCTGAGCAAGGATGCCTTCAAGTTCACGGTGGCCGTGCTCGGTACCAATGGCAAGCCCGTGGCGAATGCCCCCGTTGCCGTCGATTTCTTCCAGCGCAACAGCTATGCGCACCGCCGTCGGCTGATCGGCGGCTTCTATGCGTATGAAAACAGCAGCGAAGTGGTCAAGCTGGGACCGGCGTGCTCGGGCAAGACGGACAACAAGGGCCTGTTGATGTGCGACGTGAAGGCGCCCGCTAGCGGCAATCTGGTCTTGCGCGCCCGCACGCAGGATGCATCCGGCAACGCAGCCGTCGCCAACCGCGAAACCTGGGTGGCCGGTAGCGGCGACTGGTGGTTCAACGCCAGCGACAATGACCGCATCGATGTGCTGCCGGAAAAGAAACGCTACGAACCGGGCCAGGAAGCGAGCTTGCAGGTGCGCATGCCGTTCCGCTCGGGCACGGCCCTGATCACGGTCGAGCGCGAAGGCATCCTCGACACCTATGTGCGCCAGCTCAATGGCCGGGAACCGGTGGTGAATATCCCTGTCAAAGCGAATTACGCGCCGAATGTGTATGTCTCCGTGTTTGTCGTGCGGGGCAGGGTCGATGGCGTGCAGCCGACGGCTTTGGTGGACCTGGGCAAGCCCGCCTACAAGATGGGCATCGCGCCGCTGAACGTGGGGTGGCAGGCGCATGAACTGAACGTCATGGTGGTGTCCGACAAGGAAGTGTATAAAACGCGCGACAAGGCGGAGGTATCGGTGCGCGTGCGTCGCGCCGACGGCAAAGCCTTGCCGGCCGGCGCGGAAGTGGCGCTGGCAGCCGTCGACACGGGCTTGCTGGAACTGATGCCCAACGATAGCTGGAAATTGCTCGACACCATGATGGCGCAGCGCAGCCTGCAGGTGGAAACGGCGACGGCGCAGATGCAGGTGATCGGCAAGCGCCACTTCGGCCGCAAAGCCTTCCCGGCCGGCGGTGGCGGCGGCAAGGGTGCCAGCCGCGAACTGTTCGACACCCTGCTGTTCTGGAAGGGCACCGTCAAGCTCGACGCCAAGGGCGAAGCGACGGTGCAAGTACCGCTCAACGATTCCTTGACGGCGTTCCGCATCGTGGCGATTGCCAGTGCCGGCAAGGAATTGTTTGGCACGGGCAGCACGGATATCCGCAGCTCGCAAGACTTGATCCTGATGTCGGGCTTGCCGACCCTCGTGCGCGAAGGCGACCAGCTGCGCGCAGGCTTTACTGTGCGCAACACCTCGGCCGCCTCCTTGAGCGTGGAACTCAACGCCACGGCGGCTGGCAAAGCGCTGCCGCGCCAGAGCTTGACCCTGGCGGCGGGCGAAGCGCGCGAGGTGGGGTGGGATTACCAGGTACCGCTTGGCGCGCAGAATGTCGTGTGGGAGATAGTCGCGAAAGCGGGCAACCACACCGATAAACTCAAAATCACGCAAAAAGTGGGCCAGGCCACGCCCGTGCGCACGTATCAGGCCACCTTGCTGCAGATCGACAAGCCCGTCAATATGTCCGTGCAGATGCCGTCCGGTGCCTTGCCGGGCCGGGGCGGCATCCAGACCAGCTTTGTCGCCAAACTGGGTGGCGAGCTGCCCGGCGTGCGCGAGTACATGGCAGCCTACCCCTACACCTGCTTCGAGCAAAATACGTCGAAGGCCATCGCCCTGCAAGACCAGGAGGCGTGGAACAAGCTGGCCGCCAGCTTGCCCGCCTACCTGGACAGCGACGGCTTGCTGAAATACTTCCCCATCATGGAACAGGGCAGCGACAGCCTGACGGCGTATGTGTTGTCGGCCACCCGGGAAGCGGGTTATGCGATTCCCGAACAGACGAAGAACCGCATGGAAGCAGCCTTGACGGCCTTCGTGCAGGGGCGCATCGTGCGCCATTCCGCGCTGGCCACGACCGACCTGGCCGTGCGCAAGCTCGCTGCGCTGGAAGCGCTGTCGCGTTCGAACAAGGTGCCGCCCGATGCGCTGGAGAGCATCAGCATCAGCCCGAACCTGTGGCCCACTTCCGCCGTCATCGACTGGAGCTTGTTGCTGCAACGCACGCCCAGCCTGGCGCGCCGCGATGCGCTGCTGGCCGAGGCGCAGCAGATCCTGCGCAGCCGTTTGAACTTCCAGGGCACGACCATGGGCTTTTCCACCGAGCGCAAGGATAACTGGTGGTGGCTGATGGTGTCCGGCGACGTCAACGCCAACCGCCTGTTGCTGGCCGTGATGGACGACCCGGCATGGAAAGACGACATTGGCCGCCTGGTGCGCGGCAGCATGGGCCGCCAGAAGAAGGGCCGCTGGGATACCACGGTGGCCAACGCCTGGGGCACCTTGGCCATCAGTAAATTCTCGGCCAAGTTCGAATCCACGCCAGTGACGGGCGCCAGCGCCGTCAAGCTGGGCGGCGATACGCAAGCGCTCGTGTGGAATGGTGCGGCGAAAGTCGGTCCCGTGCTGCAAGCGTGGCCGAAGGGTACGGACAGCCTGGGCCTGGCGCACAGCGGCACCGGCAAACCGTGGGCCACCGTGCAAAGCCTGGCGGCCATCCCGCTCAAGGCGCCCGTCTCCAGCGGTTACACGATCAAGAAAACCATGACGCCAGTGGAACAGAAAACCACTGGCCACTGGTCGCGCGGCGATGTCTACCGCGTGCGCCTGGATCTGTCGGCGCAGGCAGACATGAGCTGGGTGGTGGTCGACGATCCGATCCCCGCCAGCGCCACCGTGCTGGGCAATGGCTTGGGCCGCGATTCGCAGCTGCTGACGGCCGGTGAAAAATCCACGGGCTGGGTCTGGCCCACGTTCGAGGAGCGGGCCTTCGACGCCTTCCGCGCCTACTACGCCTTCGTGCCGAAGGGCAACTGGAGCGTGGAATATACGGTGCGCCTGAACAATGCCGGGGATTTCAGCCTGCCGGCCACGCGCATCGAAGCCATGTATTCGCCCGAAATGTTTGGCGAGTCGCCGAACGCGAACGTGAAGGTGGGGCAGTGAAAGGGTTTGTTTTACTGATGGGCGGCCTGCTGGCCGGCCCGGTTTTCGCTGAAGCGATATTGACGCCGGCCCAGGTGCAAGCCGCCTACCGCAGTTCGGAAGCGCAGTTGCTGGACCGCAGCGGCGCGCCGCTGCAATCGTTACGCGTGGACATGAAGGTGCGGCGCTTGCCGTGGGTGCCGCTGGCCGATATCTCACCGGCCGTGCAGCAAGCCGTGCTGCTGGCGGAAGACCAGCGCTTCATGCGCCATGGCGGCGTGGATGTGTCCGCGCTGGCCACGGCCGCCTGGGACAATCTGTTTTCGAAAAAGCCCCGGGGCGCCTCGACCATCACCATGCAGCTGGCAGGCCAGCTCGATGCGGACTTGCAGGCATCCGCGGGCGGACGCAGCCTGCGCCAGAAATGGGACCAGATGCGCGCCGCCCAGGCCATCGAAGACAGCTGGAGCAAGGCGCAGATCTTTGAAGCGTATTTGAATCTGGTGTCGTTCCGCGGCGAGCTGCAAGGCATCGCCTCCGCGTCGTACAGCCTGTTCGGCAAGGCGCCGTCGGGCCTGAACCAGACGGATGCCATCATTCTGGCCAGCCTGGTGCGCGCGCCAAATGCGCCGCCGGCCACCGTCACGCGCCGCGCCTGCGCGCTGGCGAAGGAGTGGCGCATGGACAGCAGTTGCCAGCTGATCGGCCAGCGCGTGCAGACGGCCGTGCAGCGCACGGCCCTGTACGCCGACCTCGCGCCGGCGCCGCAAGTGGCGCAGCAGCTGCTCAAGCAATCGGGCGCCTCCGTGCGTAGCACCCTCGACGGTCCGCTGCAGCGTTTCGCGCAGGAAAATCTGCGCCAGCAACTGGCATCCTTGCGCGAGCGCAATGTCAACGATGGCGCCATCGTCGTGCTCGACAACCGCAGCGGAGACATTCTCGCCTATGTCGGCAACGCGGGCGGCAGCCACGTCGATGGCGTGACGGCCTTGCGCCAGGCCGGTTCCACCCTGAAACCATTTTTGTATGAACTGGCCATCGAGCGCCGCCTGATGACGGCCGCCTCCGTCATGGACGACTCGCCGCTCGACGTCGCCACGGCGTCCGGCATGTATGCGCCGCAAAATTACGACCGCAATTTCAAGGGTTACGTCAGCGCCCGCACCAGCCTGGCCAGTTCCCTGAACATTCCCGCCGTGCGCACGGTGCTGCTGACGGGGCAGGACGGCTTCTACAACCGCCTGAAGGACGTGGGCCTGTCCAGCCTGACGGAACCGGCCGAATACTACGGCCCCTCGCTGGCCCTGGGCTCATCCGAAGTGACCCTGCTGGAACTGGCCAACGCCTACCGCGCGCTGGCCAATGGCGGGCTGTACAGCACCGCCAGCCTGCAGCCGGGGCAGGCGGGCAAGGACAGGCGCCGCGTGATGGACGCAGGCGCCGCCTTCATCGTCGGCGACATCCTGGCCGACCGCGCCGCGCGCAGCATGACCTTCGGCTTGCGCAACGAGCTTGGGACGAATTTCTGGAGCGCCGTCAAGACGGGCACCAGCAAGGACATGCGCGACAACTGGTGCATGGGCTACTCGGCGCGCTACACGGTAGGCGTGTGGGTGGGCAACTTCGACGGCAAGCCCATGTGGGACGTGTCGGGCGTGACGGGCGCCGCGCCCGTCTGGCGCGATGTGATGGACTACCTGCACAAGAACGTGCCCAGCCATGCCCCGAAGATACCGCCCGGCGTGCTGCAACAGATGGTGGCGTATCAACCCGCGCTGGAAGCGCCGCGCCGCGAATGGTTTATCGCAGGCACGGAAAGCCCCGTCATCGCCGTGCTGGGCGACACCGTGAAGCCGCCCGCCATCGTGTATCCGGCCGAAGATAGCATCCTCGCCATCGACCCCGACATCCCGCCCGCCCTGCAGCGCGTGTTCTTCCAGGCCCAGGGCAGCCGTGACTTGCGCTGGGTGCTCGACGGCAAGGATATGGGCGCGGCGCTTGACAGCATCAGCTGGCGCCCCGTGCCGGGCAAGCATGCGCTGGCGCTTGTCGATGATGCCGGCAAGACGGTGGCGCAGGTGGCGTTCCAGGTGCGGGGGAACGCCTTGGCGCAGCTTGCCGCGCATTGAGATTAGTTCGATGGATAATTCGCCGGGTCGATGGCCGGCGTCGCGTAATGCCGCAGCACATCGCCGCCGTGCGGGTGTTTTTGCGTACGGCGTTTTTCGTCCGATGGCGGGCTGACCAGCACGATGCTCGCTTCGTCCGGGTTGCGCAGGTTCACCACCGCGCTGACGCCGCCATCGCGGTAGCTGCCCATCACGCCGATGGCCATTTGCACGAACAGGGTGGCCGCACCCGTGTTGCCCAGGCGCTGGTCCGTGTCGATCCACTGCGTCGTATTGCCGCTGTCGAGTTCCGTGCCGCCATCTTCCGCATGTTTCAGCAAGGTCTTGTGCAGCGCCACCAGCTGCGCCTGATTGCCACCCGTCGCCGCGACCAGGCGCGCCGGCGCGGCGGGCCGCTCGGCTTCCGGCAAGCTGCGCAAGGCTTCTTGCCAGCCCGCCTGCAAGGCTTGTTCGCGCTGATCGCGCCGCGTCAGGGGCTTGCCATCCTTGTCGACCATCCTGACGAACGTGGGCCGGTGGATGAAGCCGAAGGTCGGCAGGCGGTCCAGTTGGGCCAGCTGCTCCTTGTTGAAGGGCAGGGGAAACCAGGGCGTGGGTTGCCAGTCTTTCGGTGGCTGATAAGTCTTGTGCTTGAGCCTGTCGACCATGCTGAAGCTGCCCGTGCCGCGAATATCCGAGCGCTGGGCGAATTGCGCTGCGACGGGGAGCCATTCGGCGATTGAGGGCTGACGCTGGGTGAATGCACTCGGGTCTTCTTTTTTGTCTGGATGGGGCACGGCCCGCATCAATTCGTCATATGCCAGATACAGGCGCCGCGCCACACCGTAGGTATTCAAGTCATCGACGCTGTCTTCTGGCGGCGCATCGTCATAGGCAAACTTCCGCACGGCGTCGATGCGATCGCGCCGGGCCAGCACGAACAGAGCGGAGGCGTCGGGCATTTCGGGGATGTAGCGGCCGTCCTTGACCAGTGATGGCGAATCAATGGGCCGGTACAGATCGCGCGTGGGCGTGCTGTCTTCGGAATTGAGCACGATGTACGGTACGTCGGGGTTGGCGTCAAAAAAGGCAAACACGTCTTCCAGGATACGGTCCGGATGCTCGCTGAAGCGGCGCGGGCCGGCAATGAACAGATGCCAGTGCAGACCGGAGGGGGCGGCGCCAGCGGCCAAACCTATTACCGGCGCATCGGGGCGGTCCAGCATGCGTGAATTAAAGATCGGTGGTTCTGCGTTAAACACGGGCACACCAAAATACATGGGGATGTACTTTGCGCCATTTTCCAGCGCATCACCACTGCGCCCCCCCGACATCCCGGATCTTTCCATGGCATCCCATGGATATTTTTCCTTGTCCTGTTCACGGATGCTGGCATAGGCGTTTCCCTTCTGCAGGGCTTCCCACAGCTTGCCCTGACGATACTTGTCCAGGGTGACGCCGAGGCCGATAACCTCGAGCACATATTCCCGCTTGTCCTGTTCGCTGGGCGCCGCCTGCTGCACTTGCGGCTTTGCGATGGGCACAGGCTTGGACGAATGCAGCCAGCGTGCGCCAAGCAATGCGGCCGCCACGATGGGTGGGATCAGCAAGAGCCATTGCAAGTGCTTCCATATTTTGCTGCTCATCGTTGCCTCCAGCAAGAAAGGTGAGTGATTGCTCAGTGCAGCCCAAAGCAGTAGCAGTGCCAGTGCACCAAGGCCAGCACCGAGCGGATACGTCAAGCGCGGAAGCAAGTTTTTCATTTTGGGATGTCATCGCTGGCTTTGTGGACGACTGGCGTGATGACCGATTCGGTGCGTCTGCCCGTTACGGTTTCACACACGACGGTGGAGGGCAAGCCAGCTTGCAGGGCAGGTAACCAGGCCGGTAGCACTCCCGAACTGTAGTACTGGGCATTACCTTCGACAATTTGTCTGTGTTGCGTGGATTCAGATGCCCAATAGATACCAAATTGCGTCAGGAACTCTTCCCATCTGCGAATAGACGGCCGGTGAGGTATCAGTGCATCTCGTTGCAGCCGCCAATCCGCCACCGCACACAAGTACTGGTAAAACTTCGGATCACTGCTCGCCTTCCCGCTGCCGATGGCCACGTCATACGCCGTCACATTGCGGTGGTTTTCCGCATTGCCGATGATGGCGCCGTGGAAGGATTTGGGACTGACCTCGTTCTGCCAGCGCTTGCGCGCCTGGTTTGGGGTTTCCAGTGGATCGATGTACAGCAGGTCACCACCGCGCGGGTAGCGGGCCACGCGTTCCAGCTTGCGCCAGTCTCCCGGTTCTTTGCCCAGATTGAGCGCTTGCTCCACCTGTTTGAGTGCGGACGGACTGAAGGGGCCATAGTTGTACTCCGATTTCCGGTCGTGCAGGGGGCGAGGATCGTCGACGACTTCCCTCGGGAGTTTTCGCACGCCTTTTTTACTGGTAATGGCAATGGCCGCATCGATCGGATCGACTTCTTCGCACGGTCCTTGCTGGTCGCGCGGCAGCTTGGCCTGGGCGGAATCCTTGGGGAATTGCCCAGGGCGGATCTCGCCGCCGTCCAGCACGGCCGCCCTGGGCACGCGCAGCGCTTCGCCATTGATCGTGCGCAAGCCTTCGCGCCGTCCCACTTCCGTGGAAAAGATATTCCATTTGCTGGGTTTGACGGGCGGCCACGGCGCCTCGTCATGGTTGCCGCGATGGCCACGGTTGGCTGCGGCCACGTGGGTATGGTCGTCCTCGCCGTCCAGGCGCAGGGCGAAGTCGTGCGGCGGCAGGCCCACCAGCACCGGCCCTTTGTTCTTGCCAGCCGCATCGAGCCGCTGCTTGTTGGTGAATACGCGCTGGTAGAATCCCGCCCCCAGTTCCGCCAGCGGCTGGCGGCGCTGGAATTCCTTTTCCCAATAGGTGGGGCCGTCACCCCAGATGCTTTTGTCCGTCTTGCCCTTGGTTTTGGACAGGCCATGACCATCGATGTGGTCGGGTATCCCCTGCCAGCCGATGCCCAGCATATTGTCCAGCGCTACCGTCATGTCTTCGGGGCAGAAGTACAGGTAGACCTTGCCCCGGTTGTCGCGGTCCGCTTCCGCGCGCCATGCCGCGCCCGCCATGCCGTGGCAGACGGCGTGATCCTTGATTTGCGTAAAGGCGGGCGTGACATGTTTCTTTTCGACCACGCCTTGCACGATCTGCGCCAAGGTTTGCAGGCGCGCATGCAGGGTCTGGCGGTTGTCGATGGCGTCGTACTGGCTTTCCATTGCCGCATCCCGGCCGCCGCCGAAGATGCGGCTCTTTTCCGCTGCGCCGAAAAACATGGATGTGTCTTCCACCAGGCTGTAGGGCGGATGCGTGAGGATCAAGGTGTCGGCGGGCCGCTTGCCCTCGTCGAGCAGGAAAGCCTGCGCCAGCAGCGAGATCAGACAGCCCTGGCTGTGCGCGACGATGGAGACCACGTCGTTGTTATCGTAGTCGCGGATCATGGCGATGAGCGCGGCCAGGCGCTTGGCGGCCAGCACCATGTACATGCGGCCCGGCGCCGTCATCAGCGGGCGCACGGGGTCGCCGCCCACGTCGTACGGAGAGAATAATCCCTTGTTCCACATGTCCGGCAGGGTGTTGGTGGCGTTGCCGAACGGGCCGCCGTTCTTCGACATGTCCTTGTCGAGGCGATTGCCGTAGCGGTCCGTGTTCTGGCCGTTGACCACTTTGCTGGCGTTGCTGCGTTCGCGAAAGCCCCAGTAAAACGGGATCACGGGGCTGTACGTCGTGTCATCAGGCTGGCGCTTGAAATACACGGCGTCCGGATCGGCGATCACTTCACGCTTGTCGGATTCCTGCGGCATACGGTACGCGGCTGGGGTGAACACGTGGCCGCCGCCGTACATGCGCGCGTCGAGTCCCTGGCATAAACCCTTTTCCACGGCGCCGAAACTGGTGCCCACGTCATTGACTCCATGGATGACGATGATGTTGCCTGGCAGTTCAGGGCGGATGCGCACGATGGCATCCTGCATGCGGCCGCAATGGAGCAGGGCGCTGCTCTTGCCGCTGGTGTAGGGAAGTTTGGGATACGCCATCGCCGCTCCATGCTGACCAGACAGGACAGTGTAGAGGGGCGCAATGGCGGATTAGTTGTGCTTGCGCAAACTTTGCGGGAAAGAATGCGGCCTTCTGCGTTACTGCGCGCTGAGGATATTCGTCAGTGCAATGCGATACGCTGGCTGCACCTCGCCATCCCGGTCCAGCTTGTCCGTCATGATCACGCCGTAACCTTGCGCGTACCACACGTATTCGCCGCTTTTGCCTTTGCTCTTGCCACCGACGTCACGCAGTTCGAACTTGCAGGCGTCGGGGAAGCGGCGCCCGCCCAGTTCCAGGCGTTCCCAGCCGAGGAAGGTGATGGAGAAATCGCGCTTGTCCGTGCGCGTGGAGGTGGTGATCTTGTCGGACAGGCCGGCCAGCGGGTAGTGGGTGCTCGTCTGCGTGTCCGAGAACTGCACGCGCACTTCCTGGCCGGGGCGCATGTTGGCGGGGATGGCCGATTGCGGCGCGTAGACGTTCTTGCTGCGCACGCTGCCGTCTTCGTTGTAATGGACCATGCCGGTCAGGAATACCTGGCCGTCGCGGATGTCCTGGTAGGACGTGGCCAGCAAGACGCCGCCGTCGAGTATCAATTGGATGCCCTTGAGCTTCTTGCCCTCGAAGGTTTCCTCGACGTTGACTTGCGCGTCGCCGTTGTTCTTGCTGAACTTGATGCCCGTCGTCAGCTCCATGCACTCGCCCACCGTGGGCGCCGCCTGTGCACCGGCGGCGGCCAGTACGCCTGCCGCAAGCATCGTTTGCCATGCTGCTTTCATTGCCATCCTTGTTATTTTTTAATGATGCGATGATAGCGTGCGGCTACTGTTCATGAGTGCACGATTGCCTTATGCTTGAGACGCGGGCGGCATCAGGGCCACCTGCGACCGGCATCAGCGGGCCGCGCGTTTCGCGGCATGGATCGTTGCAGGAGTTAGCCCATGACATTACGATTATCGATATTGCTGTCCCTGCTGTGCGGCGCGCTCGTGCTGCCAGCCGCGCAGGCGGAAGATGCGCCGTATGACATGCGCGCCGCTTCGGCGCCTGTGCCAGGCGCGCTGGATCTGGGCTTCATGAATGAGGCGCCCAACCGGAAATTCAAGCGGCGCGTGGACTTGTCCGCCATCACCCGTGCCGACGACCTGGTGGTCGTCAAGGCGGCCATCAATCCTGTCGTGGTTTTTTTTCAGATAACAGGGGCGGTACGCCAGCCTGCGCATGCGATACGGATGGTGACGACCCGCAACGGCGAACTGGCTTTGATCAAGCCGCCGCGTATCGATGACTACAATTATCTTCTTGAGCGCCGCTTATACAACTGGACCGTGCATGACGCACAGACCATCAGCTTGACGGTCGAGTTCGTGGGACTCAGTCATACTCAGCCCCACTATTTCAACACTTATGTCTTTGTCGAACGCTATGGCACCTGGCTGTTCGATCGCCACGTGCTGTAGTTCAGCGCGGCGTCGCTGGTGGCGAGGTGGCCGCTGCGCTGGCGGCCGGGGTGTCCGGCGTGGCCACGGGCTTGCCGCGGCGGCTGCGCTTGTCCGTGCGCGTTTTGCCGGGCTTGGCGTCGTGCACCAGCTTGCCCTTGTTGTCGAGTTTGTCGGACTGGTCTGATTTCTGTCCCGGATCATTCGGATTGTTGGTGTGGTTGCCCGTCTGGTTGACATTCGTCGTCGACTGGGCTTGCACCCAGGCGCCGCCGACGGTCATCAGGGTGGCGGCCAGCAAGAGAGCGGCGGTTTTCATGGCAGTGTCCTGTGCAAGTGTTGATGTGAGCTGGCATTCTCACACAGGAGTCCGCCGGCACGGGTAGGACGGCGCCTCATGGCTGTGTCGGCTACTTGCTACTGATCAACGGAATTGTTCCGTCGAGATATCAAATCGCTTGAGCTTGTCATACAGGGTTTTCTTCGGGATATTCAAGGCAGCCGCCGCCTCGATGACGTTGCCGTTGTGGCGGCGCAAGGCTTCTTCGATGATGGAGATTTCGAAGGTGTCGACTTGCTCGGCCAGCGAGGCTTCGCGGCAGCCGGCCGGACTCAGGGTGTCGTCGAGCAAGCCCAGCACGAAGCGGTCGGCCACATTGTGCAGCTCGCGCACATTGCCGGCCCAGCGCTGCGCCATCAACGACGCGATCAGCTCGCCGCTGACGAGGGCGGCAGGCTGGCCGTAGCGCAAGGCTGCCTGCAGCACGAAAAATTCGAACAGCAGCGGGATATCCTCGCGCCGGTTGCGCAGGGCGGGCAGCGTCAGGCTGGCCACGTTCAGGCGGTAATACAGGTCGGGCCGGAACTTGCCCTGTTCGGCCAGCACGCTCAAGTCTTCCTTGGCGGCGGCGATCACGCGGAAATTGACGGAAATCAATTTGTTCGAGCCGAGGCGCTCGACTTGCCGTTCCTGCAGCACACGCAGCAGTTTCACTTGCAAGGCCAGCGGCATGCTTTCGATTTCATCGAGAAACAGGGTGCCGCCATTCGCGTATTCGATCTTGCCGATGCGCTGGCGCTGCGCACCGGTAAATGCGCCTTCCTCGTGGCCGAACAGTTCCGATTCAAAAATCGACTCGGGCAGGGCGCCGCAATTGATGGCCACGAAAGGGTGGTCGCGCCGCTCGCTGAAGTCGTGCAGGCAGCGCGCGATCAGTTCCTTGCCGGTGCCCGTTTCGCCGAGGATGATGATGTCGGCCGACTTCGGCGCCAGGTTCAGCACCAGCTGGCGCACCTTGGCCATGGCTGCGCTGCGGCCCACGATGCGCGCTTCGATGCCGACCCGCTGTTCGAGCTGGCGGCGCAAGTTCATGTTTTCCAGCACCAGGTGGCGCTTGTCGAGCGCGCGGCGGCACACTTCCACCAGCAGGTCGGCGGAAAACGGTTTTTCGATGAAATCGTAGGCGCCACGGCGCATGGCGCCCACGGCCATCGACACGTCGCCGTGGCCCGTGACGAGGATCACGGGCAGGCTGGCATCCTGCGCCACGGCGATATCGAGCAGTTTCAAGCCATCCATGCCGGGCAGCTTGATATCGCTCAATAAAATGCCGGCAAATTCGGGCACCAGCCAGGGCAGCGCTTCCTCGGCCGTGGCGACGGCCGTCACTTGCAGGCCTGCCAGTTCCAGCGATTGCCGGGCGCCCTTGCGCACGACGGCATCGTCTTCCACCAGCAGCACTTGCATGCCTTCAAAATTATTCTCGTGCATCAGATGTTTCCTTCGTCTCTATCCCCCGGGTCGCAGCTCAGGGTGATGGTAAATTGTGCGCCGCCCCCTTCTTGCGCGCTGCGGTTGCGCACGGCCAGTGCGCTGCCGGCCGCGCGCAGTATGCCTGCGCTGATCGACAATCCCAAGCCCAGCCCGTGTTCCTTGGTGGTATAGAAGGGATCGAAGATCTTGTCGAGCGAGGCCAGCGGGATGCCGGGGCCATTATCGGTGATATGCAGCATGGCAAGGCTACCTTCGCGGCGCACCTGGAACCATATCTGCACGGGCTCGCTTTCCGGCACGGCATCCATGGCGTTGGTGATCAGATTGGTAAACACCTGTTCCAGGCCGATGGCGTTGCACAGCACGATGATATCGTCCTCGGGCCAGCTTTCATGCAGGGTCAGGCGTTGCGAATGCTTACGCGTGCGGATTTGCAGCATGGTTTGCGCAAACGCCTGGCGCACGCTGACGGGTTTGCGCGCATCGTCGCTGCGCCGCGCAAAGCCTTTCAGTTGCGAGGTGACATAGCCGAGACGCTTGACGAGGTCGGAAATGGTCGACAGGTTGTCGAGCGCATCGTCGATGCGCCCGCGTGCCAGGAATACCTTGGCATTGTCGGAAAACGTCTGCAGGGCGGCCAGCGGCTGGTTCAGCTCGTGCGTGACGCCGGCCGCCATCTGGCCGATGGCCGCCAGCTTGCCGCTTTGCACCAGTTCCGCCTGGGCATAGCGCAAGGTTTGCTCGGCCCGCTCGCGCTCGGCCACTTCCGCCTGCAGCCGGCCATTTGCGTGCACCAGGTCGGCCGTGCGCTGCTCGACCTTGATTTCCAGCTGTTCATAGGCGCGCGCCAGGGTTTGTTGCGCATTGAGTTTGTCGGCGATGCGGCGCCGGCGCTGGCGCGCATACATCAGGGCCAGCAGCAGCAAGGCCCAGCCCAGCGCGGCGGCCATGGCCGCGTTGCGCGCCGCCTCGTTGACCTGGTCGAGTTCGGCCAGCACGGTGATTTGCCATTGCAGCGGGCCCAAGGCGCGGTTCACGGCCAGATAGTCCGCCTTGTCGGCGCTGCCGGACAGGGCCGGCATGTCGCCCGACTGCTGGCGCTCCAGGGTCATGACGCTGGCGCCGTCGGCGAACTGGCGCAGCACCTTGTGCGGCAAAATGGGCAGGTTTTCCTGCAGGAACTGGCGCTGCGCGCTGATATCGTTCTTCGCGGCCGGCGACAGGGGTGCCAGGGTCTTGAACTTGAAGGCGGGTGTGGTGGCCAGGATGATCACGCCATTCGCATCCTTGACCCAGATCTGTTCGCCCGCACCAGGCGTGCGCCACGATTGCTCGATCCAGTCCAGGTTGACCTTGGCGGCGACGATGCCGATGATGCATCCGTCGCGCTGCACGGGCTGGGAAATGAAATAGCCGGCCTCGAAGGTGGAGAAGCCGATGCCGTAGAAGCGGCCGATGCCGCCCGCAATCGCGTTCTTGAAATAGGGGCGGAAGCCGTAGTTGACGCCCACGTAGGAGCTGCGGTCTTGCCAGTTGCTCGATGCCAGGGTCGTGCCCTTGTCGTCGAGCACGTAGACGGCAAAGGCGCCTGCACGGCGGTTCATGTCGACCAGGTAGGCGTTGATCTGCGTGACTCTGTCGGCGCCGGGCTGTTCCAGCAATTGCGCCACGGCATCGCTCTGGGCCACGGCCAGGGGCAGGAATTCGTATTTATTCAGGGCGCCGCCGATGGACGCCGCATACAGTTCCGCGCGCGAGTCTAGCGTGCGGTGCAATTCATCGAGCTGGCGCTGCTTGACCCAGGCATACGACGCCCACGTCAGCACGGCCAGCGAACCCACGGCCAGCAGGGGGGCGAATAGCCTTGGGGTCTGACCCGGCGGGTCAGACCCCAAATAAGTTTGCAGTCGCTTAATCAAGCGCCCTCAATCGGCGGTACTGGCCATCGTTTCCGCATTGTGATGGCGCTGCTGCTCTTCCATCACCATCTCGCCCAGCATGCGTTTCAAGCGGTTGAACTCGGGGTCGCTCGGGTCGCGCGGGCGGGGCAGGTCGATGGCCACGTCGCGCTTGATGGTGCCGGGACGGTAGGTCATGACGATGGTGCGGTCGGCCAGGTAGATCGATTCCTCGATCGAGTGCGTCACAAAAACGATGGTGGTGCCGAAGACTTTCCAGATTTTTAGCAATTCATCTTGCAGGTTGCGCCGCGTCAAGGCATCGAGCGCGCCGAACGGTTCATCCATCAGCATGATGGGCGAATCGAGGGCCAGCACGCGGGCAATCGCCACGCGCTGGCGCATGCCGCCCGACAAGTCTTTCGGGTAGCGGGCACGGAATTCCGTCAAGCCCAGCATGCTCAGAAGCATGTCGACGCGTTCCTTGATTTCAGCCGGCGTCTTGCCGGCGATTTCCAGGCCGAAAGCGATATTGCTCTCGATCGACATCCACGGGAACAGCGCGTATTCCTGGAACACCATGCCGCGGTCGGGGCCGGGTTCGGTGATCAGCTTGCCGCCGGCCAGGATCTGGCCGGACGTCGGCTGCGAGAAGCCGGCGATGGCATTGAGCAGGGTCGACTTGCCGCAGCCGGACGGCCCCAGCAGGCAGATGAACTCGCCGCTGGCGATTTCCAGGTTGATGTCTTTCAGGGCGATGACGTCGGCGCCGCCCGTGGTGAAGATTTTATTGACTGCATTGATATTGATCGTGGTCATGGCCGTTCCTCTCAGTGTTCCAGGCCGCGGTGCCACTGCAGCAAATGATTATTCAGTGCATTCATGGCCATATCGATGGCCAGGCCGAACAGGCCGATGGTAAACATGCCGGCGATAATCTTGTCAGACCAGAAGTACTCGCGCGCTTCCAGGATGCGGAAACCGAGGCCGCTGTTGACGGCGATCATTTCGGCCACGATGACGACGATGAAGGCCGTGCCCATGCCGATGCGTGCGCCGGCCAGAATATACGGCGTGGCGGCCGGCAGGATGACGCGGCGGAACATCGTCATCTGGCTGGCGCCCAGGTTGCGCGCGGCGCGGATATAGATGCCGTCGACCTGGCGCACACCGGCGATGGTATTCATCAGCACAGGGAAGAAGGAGCCGATGCTGATCAGGAAGAAGGCGGGCGGGTTGCCCAGGCCGAACCACAAAATCGCCAGCGGAATGTAGGCGATCGGCGGAATCGGGCGCAGCACCTGCACCAGCGGGTCGAACAGTTTATAGATGGTCTTGTTGGTGCCCATCAGCAATCCCAGCGGCAAGGCCAGGCCGGCGCCGATGGCGAAGCCGCCCAGCACGCGCGACAGGCTGGCCCAGGCGTCGTGCGGCAATTCGCCGGAGAACATCCACACCAGGTAATTGCCCGCTTCGGGCGTGTACGCTTGCATGGGGATCAGGTATTCATACCATTTCACCACCACGGCCACGGGCGAGGGCAGGATTTGCGGGTTGATCCAGCCGAACGTGGACAGTGCTTGCCAGAACAGCAGCACGACCACGGGCACGATGGCACCGTGCGCGAAGCGTTTCATCATTTGAATATTCATCGTGACACTTTCAGATTAGCGTGGAGCGTAGGTTTTCTTGGCTTTTTCCAGCAGGTCGAGCTTGACCCAGTCCTTGGCGGCAGGCGGCTTGGCCATGCGGCCCACGCCGAATTTCACCATGTAGTCGGTGGTCAGCTGCACGTGGCTCTGTGTGATGTCTTCCGTGAAGATGGCGTTGTCGATGGCATCGCGGTAATCGTCGGACGTGATCTGGTTCTTGAACATCGATTCGCGCACGTATTTCTCCGCCAGTTTCGGGTCGGCCAAAAACGCCCGGGTGGCGGCGACGAAGCAATCCATGAAGCGCTGGGCCACGGCCGGCTTTTCCTTGTACATCTTTTCCGTCATGACGAGGGCGCGCACGGGCTCGCCCAGCGGCGTGTCATACGGCTTGAGGATGGCCGAACCGTATTTCTTGTGGATCGCCTGCGTGGAGTAGGGCTCGGACTGGCTCATCACGTCGATGTCCTTGGTCAAGAGAGCCTGGTTCAGGTCCGGGTAGCCCATGTACAGGATCTGCACGTCCTTGCCCGGCTTGTCGGACCAGGTCAGCTTGGCCTTGGAGAGTTCGGCAAACAGCAGGATTTCCTGCGGGCCGCCGCGCGTGACGCCGACTTTCTTGCCTTTCAGGTCGGCAATACCCTTGATGTTCAGGTCGGGACGCCCGACGATTTGCACGCCGCCCTTGGCGAAGCCGCCCACCAGGTACACGGGCAAGCCCGTGGCACGGCCCGTGATGGCCGCTTCCAGCGCGCTGGCGGAGACGTCGATTTCGCCGGCGATCATGGCTGGCACGATGTCGAGGCCCTTGGCGAAGATGCGTTCCTCGATTTTCAGGTCGTATTTGGGCGCGATTTCCTTCATGTAGGCAACGGCGCCGTAATGGGCGAATTTCAGGTTGCCCAGGCGGACCAGGTCGGCCGCGTGGACGGCGAGCGGGAATTGCGCGGCCAGTGCGACGGCCACGGCCAGTGCCTTGGTGTTCAGGAAGGACGAGATGCGGAAGGTGCTTGCCATGCTGTTGTCTCCAAAAAGGTAGATGGTTTTTATATTGGGTCAGGCTGCCGCTCTGATGGCGGTTATGAAAATATAAAAGCATCTTCCGTGCCAGTGGAGCGCATTTTGGCGTTTATTGCAAGTGATTGTTTATAAAGGTTTAATTTGATTCTATTGAAAATGGAAAATATCGATATTCCGTCTTTCCGCACGGCGAGGGGAAAGCTTGTGCGGATTGCCGCATTCCTGGCGCGGCGCTTGCGGGACGGCATGCGGGTGAACCTTCACGGCGTGGCCGACTCCAATCGTAAAAAAACGCGTTGCAAACAGGCTGGCAACGCGTAACTCCCCCGTGGAGTAGGGGCGGCGCCACGCGGGCGCCTGATCGATCGCCGGTTGGCGGGGTTATTTCGGCGCCGTGGCGGGCGGCAGTGCCGGTGCGGTGGCTGGGTCGGTCAGCGGCGCGGGCGGCGTCACGTGGCCGGGACCGGCTTCCGGTACGGCAGGCGTGACGGGGGCGGGCATCACCTGCGGGGCGGAAGCGGGGTTCGGTGCCATTTCGGGCAGGGGCGCATCTGCCGGTTTTTTACAGGCGGACAGGGAGACGAGCAAGGCGGCGGCCAACAGGGCAGGTATTTTCATGATGATTCCTTTGCAAGAGTCGAGGTATCGCGAGGCGGCGGCGGGCGCCGCGCGTGAAGCTTGAATTTATGGCAAGAATGCCGATGCTTCTGTTCGCCACTTCACCTTGAGCGCAGAAATGTCACTGCATGTAGATGCTTTGTGGAAATAATTCAGTGAGGAAATATTTTTCACTTTCTTGTTCCTAATGTTCGTTAACGCACAGACCAAGGAAGAGCAGGATGGCATTCTGTGTCCAGACGCTCAGGATTCGTGGTGTTCTGGTATAAAAATTGCCAAGAACTTAACAATCCGGGCTACCGGCAATCGTTTAAAAGGAGTATTCAAATGCATGCAATGACTCAGTCTCACGTGAAGAGCGAATTAAAGGCAGCGCACCAGGAACTTCGTAGCCCCGAAAAAGGCTCGCAAATGGTAGAGCGCGCAGCACCCATCCCCCCGGAGCGCCTGAATCCCATTTCCATGGCACCGATCGAGCGCGTGCGTTCGACGTCGGCCACCCTGCGCCGCATCGAAAACATGCAAAAGCTGATCGGCGAATTGTCGCTGCACGAGATGCTGGCCGATGAAATCGCCTGGTTCCTCAAGTTTTCTCCATCGGGCGCCCGCAAATACATCCGCGACTTGCGCGAAGCGGGCGTGATCGAACTGGCCCGCTACATCGAAGGCACGGCCACCTACCTGGGCAAGGCAGTGTACCAGCTGACGCCAGATCCTGAGCGCGTGCGCGCCTTCCTGGCCGCCATCGTCCAGCCGAAACGCGAAGGCGCGCCACCGCGCAAGGATCGTCCCGGCCTGCGCGAGCAAAGCATGGCAGGCAGCGGCCGCCATTTCCACATCCTGGCCGATGACACACATTACGCCATCCGCGTCAACCGCGGTCCCGTGACGCGCGATCCGCTCGTCGCCGCATTGTTTGGTGCCCCACAGCAAAAATCTGCCGAGTAACACCCGACGGTTTTGTCAGGCGTTGTGACGTAATAGAAGCCGGGTTGCAACCCGGCTTTTGGCGTTCAGGCAGGCCGTTTCACGTAGTCTGATTGAAAAGACTGCAAGCATCCCCATGTGGGCTGGACTGCCCGCTCGTCCCGCTGCGGGTTCATTCGAAGGAGCTTGTCCTTGTCTGCCTACGCCGCCTTGTTATCGTGTCCGCCACTGCCTTGCCCGAAACGGGCCGCCGCATGAATCCGCTGCTGTGGATCGCCCTCGTCACGGCCGCCATCGTCTTGTCGCTGTGGTTTCCCCGCTGGCGCTTGAAGCGGGCCCTGTCCAGGCCCTTGCCGCCTGAAGGCCTGGCCGTGCTGGAAAAAAATATTCCCGTGTATCCGCGCATGCCGGCGCCGCTGCAGGAACAGTTGCGCCGGCTCGTCGTGCAATTCCTGTACCAGAAGAAATTCGTCGGTTGCGGCGGCCTGGAGATCACGGACGAGATGCGCTACACCATCGCCGGCCAGGCTTGTTTGCTGCTGCTGAATCGCCAGACCCAGGTGTATCCGGAGCTCGACACCATCCTCGTGTATCCCACTGAATTCATCGTCACGCGCAATGAAGTGGGGCCGGGCGGTGTGGTCACGCCATCGGCCAATGGTTTATTGGGCGAATCCTGGGGCGATGGCCGCGTGGTGCTGGCCTGGGACCATGTGCAGCGCGGTGCGGCCGACTGGACCGATGGCCACAATGTGGTGCTGCATGAATTCGCCCACCAGCTCGACAGCGAATCGGGCGCCGCGAATGGCGCGCCTTACCTGCCCAGCGTGTCGAGCTACCGCAGCTGGGCCACGGTGCTGTCGCGCGACTTTGACAACCTGCGCCATGACGCCATCTACCAGCAGCACAGCGTGATGGACCATTACGGCGCCACGAATCCCGCCGAATTCTTTGCCGTGGCCACGGAAACCTTTTTTGAGAAGCCCTACCAGATGGCCGAGCACCACGAAGAACTGTATGCGCAATTCTTGCAGTACTACAAGGTCGACCCGCGCGACTGGATGGCGCCGCCTGTCGAGCCCGAGCACATGGCCTCGCCATTTCCCAACTTTGCCCAGCACTGGTAAGCGGGGACGTTAACCCAGCAGCCGCTGTTTCAGCGCGGGATAGCTGCTGCGCGCGACGGGAATGCCCGTGCTGGTCTGCGTGTCGAGCGCGTATTTGCCGCCTGCGGCGATCTGCAGCCGCTTGAAACCGAGGCTGTTGACGATGTAGGAGCGGTGCACGCGCAGGAAGTGGGGCGGCAGCAGGGCCATGAGCTTGTCGATAGGCAAGTCGTGAAAGTACTGTTCGCCGCTGCGCAGCACGATGTTGCTGTAGTGGCCATCGGCTTGCACATGGTCGATATCGGCCAAGGCGATCCATTCCAGCGCGCCCCGTTTCTTGACGGCCAGCGAGGCAGCTTCCGTGTGCCGCCCCGTATAGCGTTGCAGCGCCTTGTGCAGGCGTTCGCGGCTGAACGGCTTGGCAACGAAGTCGAGCACGCCAAACTCGAAGGCCGTGATCGAGCGTTCCGCGTGGGCCGAGACGATGATGGTCTGGAACGGGGCCTTTTGGGCCAGGCGCAGCAGGTCGTAGCCATCGGCGCCGTGCAGATGCAAATCCAGCAGCAGCAAGTCGACTTGCTCCTGCGCCAGGGCGGCCAGCGCTTGCGGGACATTGTCATGCAGCACGAGATTGCTGAGGCGCGCGCCGAAATGCGCACGCACTTCGCGCTCGAGGCCTTGCGCGATCAGCGGTTCATCTTCCAGTATCAACACATTCATGGCGCCACCGGCAAGGTAAAGGTGAGGCGCCAGCCTGCCTGATGCTGTTCGCTGGCATAGTGGGCAGCATCGCCGAACACGGCGTGCAGGCTGGCGCGGATGTACTGTTCCCCCACGCCGCTACCCGCATGCGGGCGCGCTACGCCTTCGGGCAGGAGCAGGGTGAGCACTTGCGTTTGCGCATGTTGTGCGATGCGCAGGATAAAAGCCGCGCCGTGGCGGTAGCGGTTGTGGCTGAACGCATTTTCCAGCGCCGTCAGCAACATGGCGGGCGGCACGGTAATGCCCGCCACCTCGCCATCGAGCTGCAGGCCGCACGGTTGCTGCAGCCGCGTGCCCATGATGCTCAGGTAATTCTGGCACAGGGCCAGTTCCTGCGTCAGGGCAATACTGGGCTGCTGGGCAAACTCGTTGAGCATGCGTAACTCGGCGCCCAGCGCCTCGATGAAGGTTTCGGCCGCCTGCGGCGATTGCGCATTGAGTTCGCTGATCAGGCTCAGGGAATTCATCAGGAAATGCGGTTGCATGCTTTTGCGCAAGAGCTGGTTTTCCAGCTGCTGGGCGCGCGCCGCCTTGCCGCGTTCGCGCAGCAGCTGCGCCAGCAATTGCGCACACAGGGGCAGCAGCAAGAAGCACACGACGAGGGCGAAGCCGCCCTCGGCAAACTGGCTGCCCGTCAGCAGGAACAGGGCGCACGAGGCCAACGCGATCAAGGTGCCGCCGCGGCTGCCCGGCAGGCGGCGCCACACGGCGATCAGGTTCAGCGCCAGGCTCGCTGCCAGGCCCGTCAGAAACATCCACCAGCAGCGCGCGTCGAAATGCGTGGGCAAGGCGCCGGCCAGCGCGATGCACGCCAGCAGTACTGCCGCCGCCAGCGGCCAGCGCGGCAGGCGGTAAGCCGTATAGAAATACAGGGGCAGCAAGGTGGAAAACAGCCAGGTCAGGGCGCAGACGGCGTACAGGCGCGGCATGTGCAAGGGATAGGCATAGCCGGCAAAGCTGCGCCACAGTTCCGCCACCAGCAGCAGCGCCGCCACCAGGCACAGCGTGGCAAACATGGCCCAGTGCCGTTGCCGCTGGTACAGCGCCGTCAAGACGAGGAAGAGCAGGGCGACGGCGCCCAGCGCTCCGGCCAGCAGCAGCGGCGGCAGCCGGTACCAGGCCAGCGCCGCGCGGTAGTCTTGCCGGTCGACCAGGTACAGCGCATAAAAGGGCGACGCCAGGTGCGCCGGCACCTGCTGCGTCGACAGCAGCAGGCGCAGGTGGTGCTTGCCGACGGTCAACTGTTGGGGCGTCAGGTGGATGGCGAAATCGATGTCGCCCGCGCGTTCCCCGCTGGCCTGGCGGGCCGGTTGGCCATTGCTGCCGATCCTGTCGCCATCGAGCCAGAGTTCGCTGGCGGCCAAGGCCGACAGCACCAGCAGTTGCGTCGACGACGGCGTGGCGGCCAGGGTGACCTCGCGTTCCACGCATAGCAACAGGCCTGGCCGCACCAGCTGCTGCAGCGCGGCGGGCGCAGACGGCGTGTTGCCGCAGGTGCGCCAGCCGTCGTCCAGCGATAGCGGATGCATGGCGCAGGCGAAAGAGGGCAAGGCCAGGCAGCAAGCGAGGCAGTACCGCAGCAGGTAGCGGAAGAAGGAGGGCATGGCGGGCATTGTAGCTGCTCATTTGCCAACCCTTTGCAACATTTTCATCGTCTTCGGTGCCGTTCGTGCGTGCTGCGTGCATTTCGTGCACGGCCCGCCAACAGTGTGTAAAAGACACTTACCATGCATCAGCGCCGTGCTGTGCACACGGCCCTCACCATGGAATCATGACTATGCAAAGCAAGACTTGTTTCGCCGGCGCGCTGGCACTGTTGTGCGGCGTGGCGCAGGCCGCCTCCGCTCCCTCATCTGCTCCCTCCGCTGCGCTGGCTGCGCGCCTGATGGAGTTCGACGGCTGGGCGGCCCAGCGCATGGCCACGCAGCGCATCCCGGGCGTCACCGTCGGTTTCAGCCAGGGCGATGTGGAATGGGTAAAAGGTTACGGCTATGCCGACCTGGAAAACCGGGTGCCGGCCACGGCCCGCTCCAGCTACCGGCTGGCGTCCGTCACCAAGCCCATGACGGCGGTGGCCATTTTGCAGCTGGTCGAACAGGGCAAGGTCGACCTGGATGCACCCGTGCAAACCTATGTGCCGTACTTCCCCGTCAAAGCGTTCCCCGTGACGGTGCGCCAGTTGCTGGGCCACCTGGGCGGCATCGACGCCTACCGCGACAGCAAGGTGGAGCAGCATTTCAAGGAGCACAAGGATACGCGCCAGTCCATCGCCGTCTTCGAGCAGTTCGACCTGATCGCCGAACCGGGCACGCGCTTCCGCTACACCAGCTATGGCTACAACTTGCTGGGCGCCGTCATCGAGGGCGCCTCGGGCGAAAGCTATGGCGGCTACATGCGGCGCCACGTATGGGGGCCGCTGGGCATGGACGCTACCGTGCTGGATGATCCGGACGCCGTGATTGCCCACCGCGTGCGCGGCTACCGGCTGGCCGGCAAGGAGTGGAAGAATTCCGAATTCGTCGACATCAGCAGCCGCTTTTCGGCTGGAGGCACGCGCGCCAGCGTGCCCGACATGCTGGCGTTTGGCAGGGGCGTCCATGCAGGCAAGATACTGTCGGCAGCCAGCGTGGCCGCCATGGTGCAGCCGATGGCCACGCGCGCTGGCCGCTTGACGAATTACGGCATGGGCTGGGAAATCTTACCGACGGGTGGGCGCTACGCCATCGCGCACAGCGGCCAGCAGCCGGAAACCGTCACCTATCTGTACAGCTTTCCCTCGCGCAAGCTGACCATTGCCGTCGCCGCCAATCTCGAGCGCGTCAATCCCGAGGCCTTCGTGCAGCGCCTGTTCGAGGTCGTCACGGGCGAGCCGTGGCAGCTCAATACGTATATCGCCGAGGCCGGCGCGCAGCGCGCTTACCAGGTGGCACAAGGCCTGTTCGAGGAGGGCAGGGCGCATGCCGAGCGCACGCATGAGCCGTATGCCGACGCCACCGCCACGCGCGAGGCATTCCTGCAAATCAACCGCCAGGCGCTGGCGCCGGACGCCAAGTCGGCGCGCGCCTTCATCGAGGCGGCCCGCCATCCCGCCGGCGGCCGCGTCTTCCTGGCGGCCGGTGCCAGCATGGCCGAGGCGCTGCGCCAGTCGGGCATCGACCTGGGCACCTATTCACGCGGCGGCGCGCTGGCGTTTGCGCGCGACTATGTCCTGTTGTCGCAAGGCGCAGCGGACGGCACCTTGCCCCGCTTCGATCCCGCCTTCGAGCAAGCCGTCGTGGTCCTGGCCGCCAGCTGGGATCGCACGGCCGCCATCGCCTGGCCGGCCGCGCCCGCGTCCATTCCCGCACTCGATAGCCAGCTGCGTGCGGCCTTCCGCGGCCAGCGCGCCTATCCCGATTTCGTGCCGGAACTGCTGGAGCTGGCGCAAGGGTCGGCCGCGCGCGGCGAGGTGGAGGCGGCGCTGGCGGCCAGCCGCCTGGCCGTGGCGCTGTATCCGCTCAGCGACCGCGCGCATGCGCTGCAAGGATTGACCTTGCTGCGCGCCGGCAAGACCGAACCCGCCGTTGCCGCCCTGCGCCTGGCGCTGGAGCGCGACCCGCTGGGCGCGGCCAGCCCGGCGGCGCTGAACCTGGAAGCGTATCGCCTGAAAGGCAGCGGCGCCGTGGGCCAAGGCATGGCTGTGTTGCAGGCGGCCGTCAGCCTGCATCCGCGCGATGCGAATCTGCAAGACAGCCTGGCCGAGTTTTATGTGGAGCAAGGCTTGCACCCGCAGGCTGTCGCGGCCTATCGGCAGGCGCTGCAGCTCGATCCCCGCTATCCGGGCGCCGTGGCGGCAAAAGCGGCGATCATTCGCCTTAGATGAATTCTTTATAAGCAAGGGTGAAAAGATTCCTTTTTGGAAATAAGGGCGCTGCGGTCTAATGGCGGCATTCATTACGCCACCAGAGGAATCCCATGCAGACCCGTCTTCACTTCGCCGCGCTTCTTTTCACCTCCATCGCCTTCACTCAGGTGGCGCAAGCGGACCAGCTGGCCGCCATCAAGGCGAAAGGCGAGCTGGTCTGCGGCACCCTGGGCACGGACGAGCCGAACAGTTTTATCGACGCCAGGTCGCGCCAGCTGGTCGGCTATGAAGTGGACCTGTGCCGCGCCATCGCCCAGGGCCTCGGCGTCAAAGCGGTCGTGAAACAGCTGGCCGTGGCTGCCCGCATTCCCGAATTGCAGCAGGCGCGCATCGACATCCTGACGGCGTCCTTGACGCACAACAAGGAGCGCGAAGCGCTGATCGATTTTTCCCTGTCCACGTTTTACACGGGCCAGCGCGTGCTGGTCAAAAAAAGCAGCAATATCACGACGGTCGCTGGCCTGGCCGGCAAGAAAGTGCTGACCGTCAAGGGCGGCACGCAGGAACCGAACATCCGCAAGGCCGTGCCCGGCGTGGACGTGGTGACGTTCGAGACGGCGGGCCAGGCGTATCTGGGTTTGCAGCAGGGCAAGGGTGTCGGCTATGTCGACGATGAAGTCTCGCTGCTGAACAACTACGCCAAGCTGGGCGCCGCGCAAAAAGATTACCTTGTGCTGCCGCAAAACATCAGCCAGGAAGTGTTTGCCTTCGGCATCCGCAAGGGCGAGACGGGCGTGAAAACAGCCGTCGACCAGGTGTTGCGGGGACTGGAAAAATCGGGCGAGGCGGAAAAACTGTTTTTCAAATGGTATGGCCCGACGAGCAATGTGAAGTTCCAGAAACGCACATTTAAAATTGAATCGGACAAGATCGACGCCTGAACCTCGCCTGACGCTTCCGCATGTTTGATCTGAACTTTTTGCTGTCCGGCGACTACCGCGACTGGCTGGTCTCCGGCTTGCTGCTGTCCTTGCAACTGATGGGCATTACCTTGCTGTTGTCGCTGCCGCTGGCGTGCGGCGTGGCCATGCTGCGCCTCGCGCCGTCGCGCCTGCTTAATGGCCTGGGCGCCGCGTACGTCGAGCTGATCCGTAACGTGCCCTTGCTGGCCCACTTCCTGTTCTGGTATTTCGGCGCGCCCGAACTGCTGCCCGACTCTTGGAAGGAGCGCTTGTATGCCGGCAATATCGAAGCGGCCAGCGCCATCGCGGCCCTGACCTTATACACGGCCGCCTACATGGCGGAAGACATCCGCAGCGGCATCCGTGCCATTCCCGCCCAGCAATTCGAAGCGGGCCGGGCGCTGGGCTTCAGCTTTCTCTCCACCATGCGCCTGTGCATCGTGCCGCAGGCGCTGCGACTGGCCGCGCCGCCGCTGCTATCGCAAACCCTGAACCTGTGGCAAAACACCAGCATCGCCACCGTCATCGGCGTGGCCGAGCTGATGTACCAGACGCAACGCGTGGAAGCGGCCTCGTTCCGCAGCGTGGAGGCGTTCGTCTTCGCCAGCGCGGCCTACCTGGCCGTTTCGCTGCTGATCGCGGGCCTGGCGGCCTTGCTGCAAAGGAAGGTGTCCTGATGCTGGAACTCATCCACGATTACTGGTTGTATTTTCTTGTGGGACGCTATCCCGAGGGGCCGCTGGGTGGCCTGGCGCTGACGGTATTGCTGGCCAGCCTGGCGCTGGTGCTCAGCTTGCCGCTCGGCTTGCTGCTGGGGCTGGCCCGCCTGAGCCCCTGGCGCCTGCTGCGCTGGCCCGTCGCCGCGCTGATCCACGTGGTGCGGGGCATCCCCTTGCTGCTCGTCATCTTCTGGGCATATTTCTTCCTGCCCAGCATTACGGGCCATGAAAGCGGGCAATTCGGCACCATGCTGGCGGCCCTCGTCATCTTCGACGGCATTTATCTGGCCGAGATCGTGCGTGCCGGTGTGCAAGCCGTGCCCACGGGACAGGTGGAGGCGGCCCGGTCGCTGGGCTTGAACTATCTGGACAGCATGCGCACGGTGGTGCTGCCGCAGGCGCTGCGCCACATGCTGCCATCCTTGGTCAACCAGTTCGTCTCGACCATCAAGGAAACCTCGCTGGGATACATCATCGGCCTGGCGGAGGTGTCGTTCATCGCCTCGCAAGTCAACGGCCTGGTGCTGACCAAGCCCGTGCAAGTGTATTTTTTGTTGGGCATGACGTACTTTGTCTTATGTTTCAGCCTGTCGCGCGCCGCCTTCTGGCTTGAGCGGCGCCAGGCGCGTCTTTTGAAAGCGGCAGCATGATCACCTTTGACAACGTCAACAAATACTATGGCGACTATCACGCCTTGAGCGATATCAATGAACACGTCGCCAAGGGCGAGGTGCTGGTCGTGTGCGGGCCGTCCGGCTCCGGCAAGTCGACCCTGATCCGCACCATCAACCGCCTGGAGGCGATCGCTGCGGGTCGCATCACGGTGGCCGGCCAGGATATTGACGCGCCGGGGCTGGACGTCAACGCCTTGCGCTCGCACATCGGTTTTGTCTTCCAGCAATTCAACCTGTTTCCCCATTTATCGGTGCTGGACAATTGCGCGCTGGCGCCGCAGCGCTTGCGCGGCCTGACCCGGCGCGCAGCCGAGGAGCGGGCGCAGGCCCTGCTGGAACGGGTGGGGCTGGCGCACAAGGCGCGCGCCATGCCGGCGGCTTTGTCGGGCGGCCAGCAGCAGCGCGTGGCGATTGCCCGCGCGCTGGCCATGCAGCCGCCGCTGATGCTGTTCGATGAGCCGACCAGCGCGCTGGACCCGGAAATGGTGGGCGAGGTGCTGCAAGTGATGCGCGACCTGGCGCAGGGCGGCATGACCATGGTGTGCGTGACGCATGAGATGGGTTTCGCGCGCGAGGTGGCGGACCGCGTCTGGTTCATGGACCACGGGCACGTGCTGGAGCGGGCCACGCCCGAGGATTTCTTTGCGCGGCCACAACATGCGCGCGCACAACAATTTCTGTCCGATATACGCAGCCCGTTCGGCGTGTCGGCATGAGTGGGCACAGGAGTGAGCGGCTGTGTGCGTAAGCGAACGGTATTTCGCGGCAGTCAGGCGCACGCTGGAACGGTGGCGCACGGTGCGCCCGCAGCCGACCAGGAGGGCCGTATCATGTCACGCATCATCGCAGGTCATTTTCAGTTGCAGGAACAGATAGACGCCGCGCGCGCCGCCCTGAACCAGGCGGGTTTTTCCGATAGCCGCATCAGCGCCTTCTTCGTCAACCAGCCGGGGCAGCACGATTTGCACGCGCTCGGCGGCGACCGCGACATCTCGCCCGGCGCCAAAGAAACGCCGGAAGGCGTGGTGGAAGGCGTAGCCGTCGGGGCCGCCGTGGGTGCCGGCGTCGGCGCCGCCGCCACGCTGGCGACGGGGCCGCTCGGTCCCGTCGTCGGCGCGCTGGTGGGCGCTCACGTGGGCTCGCTCTACAGTTTCAATAAAATGAAGGAGGCGGGCGAGTCCGAAAAACATGGCGAAAACAAGGGCGAAAACCGCCGCCAGCCGCGCCACCCTGGCATGCTGATCGCCGTCGCGCTGGGCGGCCTCGACGAGCGCGAACGGGCGCTCGAGGCGCTGCACCGGCTGGGCGCCGAGCATATCGAGGAAGCGGAAGGCACGATCGCCCATGGCGACTGGCACGATTTCGACCCGCTCAGCATTCCCGTGCTGGTGGCGTGAATCGGCGCCCTTGTGGCGCAAGATGCATAAATGCCGCGCTGCATGCAATTTTAGGTATGATACTTGTTAGTATTGGTAATTATTGGTAAACAATGCCGACAGGGATAGTTTCCGCGCGCCCGTAGTGACACTGGACCAAGGTGACTGCCTGTAGTACTTGCCTCGCATGCTAACGAGTATGGATAGGAGGGCGCGTCATGACACAGGCATGGTTCATTCTGACACGGGCCGATGGGCGCGACATCTGCGCGCCCTCGCCGGCACAGCTGGCCGATGCGCTGGCCGAGGTCTACCGTGGCGCCACGCCGGACGGCGGCCCGGCCGCCGTCGTGTTGCGCTTTGGCTACGACGACGGCTTGATGTATCAGGTCGAGGTCGCTAGCGGAGGCGAAGTCACTTTCGAGGAATGGTCGGACCGCGATTGCGAAATCGCCCTGGCCAGTCCGCGCCACATGTCGGCCTTGCCGCAGGGCGACGCGCTGCAGCTCTGGCAGTGGCTGGCGCAGCGCCAGGTGGCGAAGATCCGCAGCCAGCCCTGGCAGGGCGGCTAACCCTGCCGTCTTTCCAAAGGTCTAGTGCGCCATCAGCACGGGGATCGTCATGCTCTGCAAAATCGTGCGCGTGACGCCGCCGAGGATGGTTTCGCGCAGGCGCGAATGGCCATACGCTCCCATCACCAGCAAGTCGGCCGACAGGTCGGCCGCCTGCGACAGCAGCGCTTCGCCGATATCGCCGCGCCGCACGCCACCGCCATCGAGCAGATGCAGCCGCGCTTCCACGCCGTGGCGCGCCAGGTAGTGCGTCAGCTCGGCGCCCGGCTGTTCGCCGTGTTCGGCCGCATGCACCTGGGCATCGAAGATGGCGACGTGGACTTGCCCGGCGCGCTGCAGCAGGGGCAGGGCGGCGCTCACGGCGCGGCTCGCTTCCTTGCTGGCGTTCCAGGAAATGAGCACATTGCGCGCGGCCGCCGGCGGCGCCAGCAGGGGCAGCGGCGGCGCGTACGGCACGATCAGCACGGGGCGGCCCGAATGCAGCAGCACATAGGCGGGAAAGTCGCGCATCACGGACGGCGATTTATCCTTGGCATTGTACTGGCTGATGACGACCAGGTCCGCATAGCGGGCCAGCAGGCTGATGCCGCCCGCCGCCTCGTCGTCGAGCACGCGCTGTTCGAACGAGGCGACGCCGGCCGCGCGCACCTGTTGCTCGAAACCGTCGAGGGCGCGCGTCGCCCGTTCGCGCAAGAAGTTCAAATGCAAGCTCAGGTTCGGGTCGGCGTCGAGGTCGGGCTGGTTCTGGTACAGCAGGCGCGACACGCCCGTCAGCGCCACGCCCGTCAGGTGGCCGCCGCACGCCTGGGCGATGCTGGCAGCCGCGTCGATGCGGGCGGCGCGCCCGGCGCTGTCGTCGATGTGGAGCAATACGGTCTTGTACGTCATGGCCTGTCCTCTCGCTGTGCGGTAGGGGCCATTCTGGCACAGTCCGGGGTGCCGGCCGCGCACGACTGCATCAGGCTGAGCACTTGATCTGGCGCAAAGCTGGAGATAAAAACTGCTCCTACACTTGATCCCACGCAGAACAACCATAACAAGCGGGGAGAGACAGCAATGACGGAACAAAAGGTAGCACTGGTCACGGGCGGCATGGGCGGCCTGGGCACGGCCTTGTGCCGCCGCCTGCATGCGGCGGGCTTTGCCGTTGTGGCGGCACATACGCCGGGCAATGCGCGCGTGGCAAGCTGGCTCGACGAGCAACAGGCGCAGCAGTATTATTTTCACCCGCTGGCCATCGACGTGGGCGATTTCGCTGCCTGCAGCGAAGCCGTGTCCAGCGTGCTGGCGCAGTTCGGCCGCATCGACGTGCTGGTCAACAATGCCGGCATCACGCGCGACCAGAGCATGCGCAAGATGGAATTGCCGCACTGGGCCGAGGTCATGCGCACCAATCTCGACAGCCTGTTCAACATGAGCAAGCAGGTGCTCGAACCCATGCTGGAAAAAAAATGGGGCCGCATCATCAATATCTCGTCCGTCAATGGCCAGAAGGGCGCGTTTGGCCAGTGCAACTATGCGGCCGCGAAGGCGGGCGTGCATGGCTTCAGCAAGGCGCTGGCGCTGGAAGTGGCGCGCCACGGCATCACCGTCAACACGGTCTCGCCCGGCTACCTGCGCACGCAGATGGTGACGGCCGTGCCGGCCGATATCCTGGAAACGAAGATCCTGCCGCAGATTCCCCTGGGCCGCCTGGGCGAGCCGGACGAGGTGGCGGCCCTGGTGGCTTACCTGGCCTCCGACGAGGCGGCGTTCGTCACGGGCGCGAACATCGCCATCAATGGCGGACAGCACATGAGTTAATCAGCGTACAGCTGGATACTTGAAGCAGGGCAATGGCAGTAGAGGAGACCCGTCCACCCAGCCGGCACGCACGATGCTGGCGCAGGACGGAAGGCAATGGTAGTCACGCTGGAAAACAGGGGGCAGGGCAGCGATGCCTTGCCCTTTGTTGTTGCGCAACCGTCATGCTCGCGTCATGCTACGCCGCGCCGGGCTTTTTCCAGCCGCGTCTGGCAATCGATGCACAGGTGCGCTTCCGGGCGCGCGTTCAGGCGCGACAGGCCGATGGCTTCGCCGCAGTTGTCGCACAGGCCGTAGCTGCCATCGGCGCACTTGGCCAGCGCGTGCCGGATGATGGTCAGCTGCGCCAGGTTGTGCTCGGCCGCTTCGCTGACGAGGGCGTTCAAGGTGCGCACGCTGGCGTTGTCAGCCGGCGAGGCTTCGATTTCATTGAGCAGCGAGGCGCGTGCATCGGCTTCGGCCGTCTCGTTCTCGATCTGTTCCAGCAACGCCAGTTTGCGTTGCTCCAGCACGCCGCGCAGGCGTTGCAACTGGTCTTGCGGCAATCCATTCATGGCCATCACCCGGTAGAGGTTACTTCCATCATGGTAGTCCAAGATCGGCCACTCTGCTTGCGCTACTGCCCGCGCTGCGTTTGACGCGGCGCAGGCAGGCACGGGCCGTTCTATGCTGGTTCTTTCAGGCAGTTGACCATCCAGGCGACGCCGAACTGGTCTTTCAGCATGCCGAAGCGCTTGGCCCAGAACGTTTCTTCCAGCGGCATCTGGATGTTGCCGTCACGCGCCAGCGCGTCGAAGGCCCGTTCCGCTTCCTCCGGCGTGTCGAGGGTCAGGCAGACCGAGCAGCCACTCATGCCCTTGGCGCCATCCTCGGTGCAGCCGCCGTCCGAGCCCATCAGCATGGTGGGCCCCAGCTGCACGGAGCCGTGCATGATCTTGTCGTACCAGTCTTCCTTGACTTGCTCCTGGCCCGGCGAGCCGCGAAACGGCATCAGGCACAGGTCTGTGCCATGCAGGTGCTGGCGGTAGTATTCCAGCGCTTGCGCGCAATTTCCATTGAATTGCAAATACGGTTCGATACGCATATTGGCCTCCTCTGGTGGTTCCGCCGGCACGATTGCCAGGCAGGGACGTCCCAGTATAGGCGCTGGCCGGTCAAATTCAATCAGTCCGGCGCCATCTCTTGCAGCCGCTCACGCACCTTGCCCAGGGTGCCGAGGATGCGCTCGGGATTGCGGGCGAGGACGGCGCTGCCCAGATGCAACAAGCTCGTCGCCAGGCTGATCCAGTGCCGCACATCGTCGTTGCGGGCGATGCGCAGGCGTACCGTGTCGAGCAGGCCGCTGAGCTGGCGTTGCGCCGTTTCCAGACCGGCCACCGTATGCCCGGCGGCATCGGCATACAGCTGGTTGGCTTGCTGGCGCAAGGCCACTTCCAGGGCGAAGACGGCTTGCGCCTGACTGTGGCTGATACCGTTTTCTCCCTGGCTGGCACGCTTGCGGATGGCGCGCATGACGGCGCCATGCAAGGTGACGGCCGCCTGCGACAGGCTGTCGGCCAGTTGCTCGACGCGCATGGCGCTGCTCAGGGCCGCTTCGCGGCGTTCGCTGTTGTTGCTCCTGCTTACCGATCCGTCCATCTGGCCTCCGTGGTGGTGAGGGCGGCGGCGAGCCGGGCGTGTTCGCGCCCCAGTGCCGCCAGTTGCCGGCGCGCCAGGGTATGGCGCAAGCCGAACAGCCGGTATTCCTCGGTTTTGTTCTGTTGCATGTTTTTCGCCAGCACGGCCAGCAGGCGCTGCTGCGGCGTGTCGGCATACGCGATTTCCACGTCCAGCAAGCCGAGCACCATGTCGCGCTCGTTGTCGCCGCTCTTGTCGTACAGCGCCAGCAAGCTGTCGAGCGCGGCCAGCAGGGCTTGCAGCGGCGCATCGCCGTCGTGCAGTACTTGCGCCAGGTGTGCCTGCTGGCTGGCCGCGCCGGCCAGGCGCGCGAGTTGCAGCAGCAGCAAGGTGTAGGCGCTGACATGGCGGTCATCGATGCCGCTGCCCGGCCAGGCGCGGATGGCGGCGCCGGCACTGGTCAGTTCGGGCTGCACGTCATACGCGTCGTCCTGCGCCAGCCGGCCCAGCGCCTGCAGGTACAGGCGCACGGCTTGCGCCAGGCGCGCGACATCGGCTTGTGCGGCGCGGCGCTGGGCATCGAGCAGGCGTTCGCGCGCGTCTTCGGCCGGCGACAGATAGGGACGGGCGCGCCGGTAAGTGTCGACGTGGCGCTGCGACAGTTCGCTGAAGGCGGTCAAGGCATCGGTGCCGGCGGCCAGGGCGCGAACCTGCGCCAGCTCGGGGCGTGAAGTGGCGCAGCCGCACAGCACGGCAACCAGGAAGAGGCTCAGGCTCAGGTACCTGTGCAGGCCAAGGGCGCGGCCATGGCGGGTGGGCAGGGCGGACACGTCACCTCTCGACAGAAAATACTGTATGGAAAGGTATTGTCGTGCCGGCCTGCGCTGTGCGCCTTGTGCGGGCGCAAGTGTGCTGCGATCAGGCGCCGCTTGTGCCCGTTAATTGCTCGCGCCAGCCCAGTCCGGCCACGGTGTCGCTGACGGGACGGTATTCGCAGCCGACCCAGCCTGCGTAGCCGATCTGGTCGAGCAGCTTGAACAGATGGCGGTAGTTGATTTCGCCCGTGCCCGGTTCGTGGCGGCCCGGCGTGTCGGCGATCTGGATGTGGCGGATCAGGGGCAGCAGGGCGCGGATGGTGTTGCTCAGTTCGCCCTCCATGCGCTGCATGTGATAAATGTCGTACTGCAGGAAGATATTGCTGCGCTGGCAGTCGGCGATGATATCGGCCGCTTGCTGACTATGGTTCAGAAAGTAGGCGGGCATGTCGTAGCGGTTGATCGGTTCGATCAGCACGTGGATGCCATGCGGCTGGCAGGCATCGGCTGCATATTGCAGGTTGCCGATCAGGCTTTGCCGCGCCCGTTCCAGGCTCATGCCGGGTGGCACGATGCCGGACATGCAGTGCAGCTGTTTCGCGCCCAGCGCCAGCGCGTAGTTGAGCGCCAATTGCACGTTGCTGCGGAATTCTTCGCCACGGCGCGGATCGCAGGCGATGCCCCGTTCGCCGTGGTCCCAGTCGCCGGGTGGAAAATTGAAGACGGCCAGCTGCAGATGGTGGCGTTCCAGCCGCATGGCGATCTGTTGCGCCTCGACGGCATAGGGAAACAGGAATTCGACGGCATCGAAGCCCGCTTCCCTGGCGGCGGCAAAGCGGTCCAGGAAGGGCATTTCGGTAAACATCATGCTGAGATTGGCAGCGAAGTTCGGCATGGCAGCACGCAGGTGAGGATGATGGACACTATCCTAGCCCAAATCGGCAATCGGTGGCGTGCATAAAAAATGCGCTCGCCAACAAGGTTGGGGAGCGCACTTCAAGAAAGACAAACGCCGCCTGAAAGCATAGCGAGCGGGAGTGATATTGCGTCGAGTAGCGCAGCCGTACTCAAGTACGGCGAGCAACGCAAACGCAATAGCGCCCCGCGCAGTAGCTTTAAGGCCGCGTTTTAACGGCCGCGGCCGCCGGAACGGTGATTGGCTGCCGAACGCGGCGCATTGCCGGAACGGTTGCCGCCGCCGCCGCCACCGCCGCCCGCCGGGCCGGCGCTGCGTGGCTTGGCGCCGCTACCGCCGGTTTTCACGCGCACCACGGCGCCCGCTGGCGCGCGGCTGTTGTTGCGGTGACCGCCGGTGCCGCTGCGCAATTGCACAGGCTGGGCGCGGGCGTTCAGGTCTGGCTCGAAGCCTGCGATGACTTCGCGCGGCAGGGTTTGCTTGATCAGCTTTTCGATGTCTTTCAACATTTCGTGCTCATCCACGCAGACCAGCGACACGGCTTCGCCCTTGGCGCCGGCACGGCCCGTACGGCCGATACGGTGCACATAGTCTTCCGGGATGTTCGGCAAGTCGTAGTTGACGACGTGCGGCAACTGGTCGATATCGATACCGCGCGCGGCGATGTCGGTGGCGACCAGCACTTGCAGGGTGCCATCCTTGAACTCGGACAGGGCGCGCGTGCGCGCCGACTGGCTCTTGTTGCCGTGGATGGCCAGGGCGCCGATGCCGTCCGCGCCCAGTTGCTCGACCAGTTTATTGGCGCCGTGCTTGGTGCGCGTAAATACCAGTACTTGCGTCCAGTTATTCGACTTGATCAGGTAGGACAGCATCGGGTGCTTCTTGTCGCGGTCGACCGGATGGATCTTTTGCTGGATCACTTCCACGGTCGAATTGCGGCGCGCTACTTCGATCATGGCTGGCTTGTTCAGCAAGCCGTCGGCCAGGGCCTTGATCTCTTCCGAGAACGTGGCCGAGAACAGCAGGTTCTGGCGTTTCGGCGGCAGTACGGCCAGCACTTTCTTGATGTCGCGGATGAAACCCATGTCGAGCATGCGGTCGGCTTCGTCCAGAATCAGGATTTCCACTTTCGACAGGTCAACCGTGCCCTGGCCCATGTGGTCCAGCAGGCGGCCCGGCGTGGCGACGAGCACGTCGACGCCGTGTTTGAGCTGCTTGATTTGCGGGTTGATGCCGACGCCGCCGAAGATCACGGTCGAGTTCAGCTTGGTGTATTTGCCGTAGGTGCGCACGCTTTCCTCGACCTGCGCGGCGAGTTCGCGCGTCGGTGCCAGGATCAGGGCGCGGATCGGGCGCGTGGACGTGTTGCTGGTAATGGCTGCGCCATTCGCGTCAGTCGACAGGCGGTGCAGCAAGGGCAGGGTGAAGCCGGCCGTCTTGCCGGTACCGGTTTGTGCGCCGGCCAGCAAGTCGCCGCCAGCCAGCACGGCGGGAATCGCCTGCGTCTGGATCGGGGTCGGCACGGTGTAGCCGTGTTCGGTAACGGCACGTACGATAGCGTCGGACAATCCGAGGGAGGAAAAGGACATGGTAACTTTATTGTGAGATCGGCCTGTCGCCATCGGGGGGCGCCAGTCGCAGGCAATCAGATTAGGGGTCGAAAGACAGCGGCAAGGGGACTGGTCATATGTGCCGCACACGCGAAGTATAACAGCATGGCAAAAACGCGCCGAGTTTGTTTCAGCTTTGCAATGTCGCAAGTAAAGAAAAGGGAGGGCTGGCGCGCCTCCCCTTGTTGCTGGTCATGCCATGGCGCTTAGTCGTCGATCTCGTCGACGGCGTAGCGCACGCCATGGGCATCGAGCCAGGCGCGCACGGTCTCCAGGCCGTGCCACGGATCCGGGCGCAGGTGCTGGCATATATACAGGCCGGCATCCGTCAGCCGGATATCGGTCTCTGGCATGGCGCTGCCGGGTGAGCGCGGCGCCTGCGGCAGCGCCGCCAGCAGTTGCGCGATGTGCTGGCGTTGGTCCTGCGCCAGGCTGGCCGTGATCCTGAATTCAAATCCCATGTTCTTCCCCTTGTGCGTATGGCGGTGGTCTATTCTATATCATCGAAAAAATTGACTATAACTTGGTATTCTTTCCGTTTTTGTTTTCGTTTTTGTGCATGCATACTGCATGGCACTGGCCCGGCACGCACAGCTTCGCAGCATATCAGGAGCAGAAGCGCCACACAGTACCATCTTTTTTCATATTCAATTATTTTCACCAAGGAAAACATCATGCCTATCGCCACCGCCCAAGCCGCCCAAAAACTGCTGACCCCGAACGACCATACCCTGATCATGATCGACCACCAGTCGCAGATGGCGTTCGCCACCCGTTCCATCGACCTGGCCCTGTTGCGCAACAATGCGGCCCTGGTGGCCAAGGCGGCGGCTGAATTCAAGGTGCCGACGATTTTGACGACGGTGGCGGCGACATCGTTCTCCGGTCCGATCTTCGATGAAATCCAGACCGTCTTCCCGGACCAGGCGCCGATCGACCGCACCACGATGAACACCTGGGAAGATGCGCGCATCGCCGACAAGGTGAATGGCTACGGCAAGGGCAAGATCGTGCTGGCCGGTCTGTGGACCTCCGTCTGCATCGTCGGCCCCGCGCTGTCGGCGCTGGAGCAGGGTTTTGACGTCTACGTGATCGCCGACGCCAGCGGCGACGTCTCCGATGAAGCCCATGCGATGGCCATGCAGCGCATGATACAGGCGGGCGCGCAGCCGCTGACGTCCGTGCAATACTTGCTGGAATTGCAGCGCGACTGGGCCCGTGGCGAGACCTACAACGAGACGGTGGCGACGGCCGTGGCACACGGCGGCGGCTACGGCCTGGGCCTGATCTACGCCAAATCCATGTTCAACGCCAGCGAAGGCCATTGAGATTTCATCGATGTATCGTCCAACACCTGATTCAGGAGAAGCAGCATGAGCGCAAGCACGATTTTACTCAATGGCCGTTTCCACACGGTTGACCGGACGCAGCCGCTGGCGTCCGCCGTCGCCATCGCCGATGGCAAATTTCTCGCCGTGGGCGACGTGGAAGACGTGATGCGCCATCGCGGTCCGGCCACGCAGCTGATCGACCTGGCTGGCCGCACGGTGATTCCCGGCCTGAACGACTCGCACCTGCACCTGATCCGGGGCGGCTTGAACTACAACCTGGAATTGCGATGGGAAGGCGTGCCTTCGCTGGCCGACGCCTTGCGCCTGCTCAAGGAACAAGCCTTGCGTACGCCGAATCCGCAATGGGTGCGCGTGGTGGGCGGCTGGACCGAATTCCAGTTCGCGGAAAAACGCATGCCGACGCTCGACGAAATCAACGCGGCCGCGCCCGATACCCCCGTCTTCATCCTGCACCTGTACGACCGCGCCCTGCTCAACCGCGCCGCCCTGCGCGCCGTCGGCTACGATAAAAATACGCCGAACCCGCCCGGCGGCGAAATCGTGCGCGACGCTGCCGGCAACCCGACCGGCTTGCTGATCGCCCGGCCGAACGCCATGATTTTATATGCGACCCTGGCAAAAGGCCCGAAGCTGCCGCTGGAATGGCAAGTCAATTCCACGCGCCAGTTCATGCGCGAACTGAACCGGCTCGGCATCACCAGCGCCATCGACGCGGGCGGCGGCTTCCAGAATTATCCCGAGGATTACGCCGTCGTCGATGAGCTGGCGCAAAAAGAGCAGCTGACCATCCGCATCGCCTACAACCTGTTCACGCAAAACAAGGGCGCGGAACTGCAGGACTTCCAGAAGTGGACCGGCATGGTCAAACCGGGCGACGGCACGGATTACTATCGCCATAACGGCGCTGGCGAAATGCTGGTGTTTTCCGCTGCCGACTTCGAGGATTTCCTCGAGCCGCGTCCCGAGCTGGCGGCCGGCATGGAAGACGAGCTGGAAAAGGTCGTGCGCCACCTGGTCGAGCAGCGCTGGCCGTTCCGCCTGCACGCCACCTATGACGAATCGATCAGCCGCATGCTTGACGTGTTCGAAAAGGTCAACCGCGACACGCCGTTCGGCGGCTTGCACTGGCTGTTCGACCACGCGGAAACCATCAGCCCGAAAAACATCGACCGCGTCAGGGCGCTGGGCGGCGGCATCGCCATCCAGCACCGCATGGCTTTCCAGGGCGAATATTTCGTCGAGCGCTATGGCGCCAACGCAGCCAAGGCCACGCCGCCCGTGCAGCGCATGCTGGACGCGGGTGTACCGGTCGGCGGCGGCACGGATGCCACGCGGGTGGCCAGCTACAACCCGTGGACGGCGCTGTACTGGCTGGTGTCGGGACGCACCGTGGGCGGCCTGGCCCTGACGGAGGCGGCGGGCAGATTGTCGCGCGACACGGCGCTGGAACTGTGGACGGCGGGCAGCGCCTGGTTTTCCAGCGAGCAAGGCAAGAAAGGGCGCATCCGCGCGGGCATGCTGGCCGACCTTGCCGTGCTGTCGGCCGATTATTTCGCCGTGCCGGAAGAGGCGATCAAGTCCATCGACTCCGTGCTGACCATGGTGGGCGGCAAGATCGTCTACGGACAGGCAGAATTTGCGACCCTGGCGCCGCCTTTGATTCCCGTGCTGCCCGAGTGGTCGCCCGTGCGCACGGTGCCGGGCCACTACCGTCCTGCGGCCAGGCCGGCGCAAGCCCTGCTGCCGCACCAGTGCGCGGGCGCCTGCGGCGTGCACGCGCATGCCCACGACCGGGCGCGCAAGTCGGCCGTGCCGATTTCCGACTTTTCCGGCTTCTGGGGCACCTTGGGCTGCAGCTGCTTTGCCTTCTAGCAGATGGCCAGGCTTTATTTGGAAATACGCAAAATGGCCGAGGCGAGGCGCGTAAAGCAGGGGCTCAGGTCGCTTTCCGTGGCCGCATAGCAGTACAGGCCCACGGGTTCGGTCGGCTTGCGGCAGCGCACTGGCGCATCGGCCGTATTGGCCATGCAGCGCAGCAAGTCTTCGCCCACCTCGTTGTCCGGGCCTTCCTTGGCCTTCAGTCCCGCGCCCATGCCCAGGGTAAATATGTAGGTGTTTTCCAGCCGCGACTTGCTTGCCATCGCTTCGGGCAAGTTGCGCGCTGCACGGTGCACATTGTCGTATTGGAGCGTGCGTGTGGAAATGTCTGCAGTCACCTTGCGCGGCGTATTGGTCAAGATGGGAAATTCCCCTGGCGCCGCGGCATCGGCCTGGGCCTTGGTTTGGTGGGCGTTATACCAGGCAGGCAGCTTGTTGATCAGGCTAGCCGCGCACCAGTTGGAGGGAAGACTTTGCGAGGCAGCATCAATGCGATACAGCCCGCTCGTTGCCCTGCCGCTGGAGGGCCGCGTGGCCGAGACGGCCAGCGCCCCGGCCTCCGTGCAGTTGCCGCTGGTGGCGGGGAAAAAATACGAGGACAAGGCAGTGGGCGCACCGTCGGAAAAGAAGACGATGACGCGCAGGCTGGAGCGGTCGGACTGGCTGATGCCATTGAGCTGTTCGCGTGCCCGCCACATGCCTTCCGAGTAATTCGTATTGCCGCTAAAACCGTAGTTGTCGATCGCAGTGCTCGCTTGCGTGCGGTTGAAGCCCCGGTCGAGCTTCTTGATCGGCAGGTCGATGACGGTGCCGCTGGAAAAATGCAGCAAGCCGATCCGGTCCACGGTGGAATTGAATTTATTCAGGAATGACTTGCCGGCGGCCCGCACGGCGGCCGCATTGCTGGACAGCGACCCCGACGTATCCATTACCAGCACCATGTCCAGGTCCTTGCGGATGGTTTGCGCGGCAGCTGCCACGTTCAGGGTCTTGAAGCCGAGTATGCCCATCAGCGAGACGGGCATCGAGGCAGTAGCCGAGACGTCGATGGTGACGGTGCCCCTGTCGAAAACCACGCCGACGGGATTGAGTACGGGCGTGGAGAGCAGGAATTTGTCGGGATAGTTGATGTTAAAAAATTCCTTGGCCGATTGGCGCGCGTTGGCCGCCTGCGCTGCCTGTGTGTCGCCCAGGGTCACGCCGCGCGCCGCCGCCAGGCTGGCCGAGTCGACGGCCGCATTGAGCTTGGCCTTGACGAAGTAGCCGAGCGCCGAATCGATGGCCAGGCCCGCCGAGGCGATCAGGACGACGGCCGACAGCGCCACCATGATCAGCACTTGGCCGCTTTGCCGCTTGTGTGGAATGCGCATCAGAATACCGTCATCGAATTAAGGTCGGGGCCCAGGATGGGCGTCGTGCTGTTGCCAATTTTCAATGTGCCGAAGAGCATGTCGAAATTATAGAAAGTCTCCACGGCGTAGATCAGTTCGCCATCGGACAGCTGGCCCGACATCAGTGACACTGCGGGGGCACTGTCGGCCTTGGCGATATTGGTGCACGTGCCATTGCTCCAGCTGCCGCAGCGCCACACCTGGCTGGCGGGCAGGTAGCCGCTCACTTTTGCGCCGGCGTCCCAGCGGTACTGTTCCAGCACGATATTGCGCAAGCCGCTCTTCGCCGTGTAGCCCATGATCTTGGTGATATAGATCATGCCACGCTTGTTCATGTCCAGCGGCGGCGTGCTGGCGGCCAGCGCATCCATGATGCTCTGGCCCGAGCCGCTCAGGTCGGTGGTCGAGCGCGAGGCCAGGTTGGCGCCCTCGCGGCTGATGTTGAGCAGGATGATCTTGGCCTGGATGGCGCGCGACAGGTCGACCACCATGAACAGCAGCACGGCCAGCAGTGGCAGCACGATGGCAAATTCCACGGCGGCGATGCCGCGCGCGGCACGCTGTGGCAGAGGGCGCGAGCGGTGGCGCATCATAAGCCGCCAAAGCTTTCATTGCGCATGGTGGCGGCGACGACGTTGGACGATTTGCCGTCCTTGTAGAAAGCGGCCATCATCGGCGTGGCGAATTTCCAGTTGTATGCGACGGAGATGACGACGATATCGCCGCTGTTGCCGAACATGCCGGCACTGGTGCCGCTGGTGCCGTTCACCGTGATGACGGGATTGACCTTGTCGTAGATGCCCATCGAACTATCCTTCATTTTTTGAATGACGGCCTGGTAGCGCTGCTGGTTGCTGCTGGCGGGATCGAGATCCTTGTTGCCCGTCACGGCATAGCGCGCGCCTTCGCGCACCGCATGCTGCATGGTGAGATTGGCGAAATACGCCATGCTCAGTTCAATCATGCCGATCATCAGCAGCAGGAAAGCCGGCGCGATGATGGCGAACTCGACGATGGCGGAGCCGCATTGCCTGAATCTGCCTTGCGGGGGGCGGAGGGATTTGGCCTGGTTGAGCATCATGTCTGGTATCCGTATCAAGGCGCGCGCCGGCATCGGTGTGATGGTGGGCCTGTCGCCCATGGGGCGGGCTTCATTGTAGCTCGCTTCGAGTGCGCAAGGTTGGCACTAAAGTGCATATAAATCAAGTTTCTTGTAATAAATGTAGTTAATTGAATACGCCATACCCCTGAGTAAGGTTCCTGAGAGTAAGATGCGGAGGCTTAAGAAATTAAAAAATAATCAACCATTGTCCTGTCGACCCAGCCGATGGTGTTTTTGAAAAGTGAATAAATCAGCATGCTGCAACAGCAACAACTGCACGAGGAACCGAATGCCGATACGGCATTGCCATTGGTCGATCAGGCAGATTTGGTCATGATCTCTGGCATGCGCCTGCTGCTGTCGGTGACGGCGCTATTAACGCTGATCATCAACCCCGGCAAGCTGGGTGTGCCGAATCAGCTGGCCTGGTTGATCCTGTGTTCGTATGTGCTGCATAGCGCAGTACTGTTTGTTTTTCTTTATTTCAAGCATCCGGTGGTGCATGGCAAGCTGATATCCTGGCTGGACGTGCTGTGGTGCGGGCTGATCGTGTATGGCACCGGCGGTGCCGAAAGCTATTTTTTCCCTTTCTTTTTCTTCGTCATCCTGGCGGCGGCGTTTCAGCGCGGACTCGATGAAGGTGCGCGCATCACGCTCGCCTCCTGTGTTCTGCTGGTGCTGGCATCGGTGGCATCGACCCCTGAGCTGATCATTTCGCACCTGTTGCTGCGTACGACCTTTGTCATGGCACTCGGCTACATGATTGCGTACTGGGGCGGCCTGGGGCTGTTGCAGAAGCGCCGCCTGGCGCTGTTGCGCGAGGTCAGCCAGCAATCGAATCCCCGCTTTGGCGTCGACCATACGGTGGCCTCGGTCTTGCAGAAAGCGCGAGTTTTTTTTGACGCCAGCAGCTGTATCCTGGTCATGCGCGAGGGCGATGCGGCGCAGTGGCAGTTGCGTACGGCGCTCGAAGAGAAAGGCGGACACGCGGGGCGTGTCAGCCAGCTGAGCGAAGCGGCAGTGGCGCCGCTGATGGTGTTCAATGCCAGCCAGAGCGTGCTGTACGCGCCGTCCTTGCGCGCGCGCCTGGGGCTGGCGAGCGTGCTCACGGGAGTCGAACGCGCCAGTGTGAAATGGCAGCGGCTCGATGCGCATGGGCCGCAGGGCACGGCGCTGGCCGAACTGCTCGATGCGCGCTCCTTCATCAGCGTGCCCCTGCCTTTGCATAAGGGACTGGGCCGCATCTACGTGATCTCCGCGAAGAACCGGCTGACCCGGGCCGACGCCAGGTTCCTGCTGCATATCGTGGCGCAAGTGTTCCCCCTGATTGAAAACATCGCCATTCTCGACAAGCTGGCGTCCGGCGCGGCGTACCGCGAGCGGCAAAAGATTGCGCGCGACTTGCACGATTCGACCATCCAGCCGTATATCGGCCTGCGCCATGGCTTGAGCGCCTTGCGCGCCAAGGTGGCCGCCGACAGCCCCTTGCTGGCCGATCTCGACAAGCTGATCGACATGAGCGGCCAGGTGATTGGCGACCTGCGCCGGATGGCGCAGACGGTGCGCGGCGGCGCGGAGCGGGAACAGGTGACCTTGCTGGTGGCGTTGCGGCGCCAGGCGGAACAGCTGAAGAAGTTTTTTGGCATCACGATCGAGATCGTCTCGGACAGTGCGTTTGATCTCAGTGACCGGCTGGCAGCCGAAGTGTTCCAGATCGTCAATGAAGGCATGAGCAATATCCGCAAGCACACCACCGCCCGCGAGGGCCGTGTGACACTCGTTTGCGATGCGCATGCCTTGTCGATATCGATAGAGAATGCGGGCGAAACGTCGTCCCGCGCCGAGTTCATGCCTGCCTCCATTGCTGAACGCGCCATGGCGCTGGGCGGTCGGGTGCAGGTCAGCCAAGGCGCTGATGGCGCCACCGCCGTGCATATTGAAATTCCAGTCTGACGGCAAGAGCGTCACGGCTGACCCGTTAAAGGCCATCGTATGTCAAGTTTGCATCCCATCCGCGTCATGCTGGTTGATGATCATAAAACCATGTTGTGGGGACTGGAAAAACTGCTGGAAGAGGCGCAACCGGCAATGCAGGTGGTCGCCAGCACCAGCACGATAGGCGGCGCGCTGGAGCTGGCCGAGAGCTTGCGCCCCGATATTGTCGTGCTGGATGTGGACCTCGCCGGCGTGTGTTCCGTCGACTTCGTCCCCGCGCTGCTGGCCAATGGCGTCACGCGGGCGGTGATGTTCAGCGGCACGCGCGACCAGGAGGTGCTGGGACGCGCCGTGCGCAGCGGCGCGCGCGGCGTGATCGGCAAGGAGGCGGCGGCGGAGCAGGTGATCGATACCATTGCCAGGGTACATCGGGGCGAATTGTGCCTGGACCAGGCCTTGCTGGGCAGTCTGCTGGGAGCGCTGATCAAGCCGGCGCCCATGCCGGCGCCGCCCGATCCCGAAATGGCGCGCATTGCCCTGCTGACCCTCAAGGAACGCAAGATTGTCGCCATGATGGTCGAAGGCAATGGGGCACTCAACAAGACCATCGCGCAGCGCGCTTTCATTTCCGAGCAAACCTTGCGCAATCACTTGACATCGATTTACAGCAAGCTGGACGTTGCCAACCGCCTGGAGCTGTATGTGTACGCGGTGAAGAACGGGCTGGCGGCGCCCCAGGAATGCTGAAGCCAGTACAAATGTACTGCTACCGTATAGGAAAATAGGCTCTTTTGTACCGGCAACAAAATGACTTTTGTCTGATTGGTATCAATGTGTATTTCCATACAATACCTTTATCAGCAATCGGTGATCGTCGCTGAGTTAGCCAGATTGAAAATGCGAACGGTGACAGGAGCTGGAAATGTGCTTGAACGATGGTGGGACGGGTGAGCTTGCGTATTTCTTGCAAGATCAAAGTGGTAACTCATTTTTCGAACATGCTTTGCTGCTGTCGCTGATGGCCGTGGTGTTCCTGCTTGCGTTGCTGGCCATCTGCAAGGGTTCATAAGTGAGCAATTTACTGCTTGCATCAGCAGTCCCATATGACGTTGTTAACACTTACTCTGAATGGATTAATCATGAATTTCATCAAAAATTTTATCGCTGAAGAAGATGGCGTGACCGCAATTGAATACGGTCTGATCGCAGCGCTGATCGCTGCCGTGATCGGTGTGGCCGTGGCCTCGATCGGCACCAACCTCGTGACCGTGTTTGACAAGATTGCCGCCAAGATTACCGCAACCTAAGCATATGCATCAGGGCAAGCCGCACGCCAAGCGTGTACTTGTCACTGTGATGGCCCGGATCATCTTGCATGGCGCCGGGCCATTTCTGTTTGTACCGAGTCCTTGTCCTTCCTGCGCTGGATAATCCATGTACACCGATCTTTTCCTGAGCTGGTCGCCGGCAGTCCTGCTGGCCGTTCTGCTGCTGCTGGCCGTGTACCACGACGTGCGCAGCCGCCGTATTCCGAATCGCCTGGTGTTTTCAGGCGCGCTGGCAGGACTGTTGCTCAACGCCGTGTTGCCGGCCGGTGCAGGCCTGTTGACGGCCACGCCCGGCGCGCTCGGCTTCTGGCCGGCCCTGGGCGGCTTTGCCTTGGGCCTGGCGATGTTGCTGCCGATGTACGCGATCAAGGCACTGGGCGCCGGCGACGTGAAACTGATGGCGATGGTGGGCGCTTTTGTCGGCCCGCAGACCGTCTTCTTTTGCTTGCTGGCCAGCCTGCTCGCTGGCGGCGTGCTGGCGCTGGCCGTGGCGGCGTTCCACGGCACGCTGCGCCAGGTGGCGAGCAACAGCTATCACCTGGTGCTGAATAGCCTGATGCGCGCCATCGCTACGCAACGGCCCGATATCGATGCGCTTGCCAAGCCCAGCGGCCAGTTGCCCTATGCCATCGCCATCGCCAGCGGCACCTCGCTCTACCTGCTGCTGGCCGCCAGTGGTCAGCTGGGAAGGTTCGCATGATCCATGGCGTCTACTGCACCTGTGCCCATGCCTGCTGATCTGCTTGCCGCGCCGGCGGCCATGCGTGCTCCGCGCACCGTCGAAGAGACGGGCTTGCCCTTCTTTTTCCTGGTCGAATTGCTGGTGAAGGTGCTGTTCCAGCGGGGACAGCTGCACCTGCCCGAGCTGGCCAGCTACGTCAAGCTGGGCCTGGGCGTGATCGATCCCGTCATGGTCTTCATGCGGCAGGAAAAAATGTGCGAAGTCATGCGCCGCGGCGCTAGCGGCACGGATGCCGACATTCACTACCAGTTGACGGACAGCGGCCGCCAGCGCGCCCTCGAGTGCCTGGCGCGCAATGCCTATGCGGGCCCATGCCCCGTGCCGCTGGCCGCCTACAATGCGCAGGTGGCGGCGCAAAGCGTGGCCAACATGCATGTCACGCGCCCGCAGGTACAGGCCAGCTTCGACGGCGTGGTGGTCAACCAGGCCGTGCTCGACCAGCTGGGCGCGGCCATGAATTCCGGGCGCGCCATTTTCATTTACGGTGCCGCCGGCAGCGGCAAGACGTATCTGGCCGAACGCTTGCAAGACTTGCTGCAAGGGGCCATTGCCCTGCCTTACGCCATCATGGTCGATGGCGAAGTCGTGCCCTTTTATGACCCGGTGCTGCATTTGCCGGCGGCGCAGCAGCCGGAAGCGCCGGCCGGCATCGAGCGCGCCGTGCAGCTCGACGCGCGCTGGGTGCGCGGCGTGCGCCGTCCGGCCGTGCTCACCGGCGGCGAGCTGACCCTGGAAATGCTGGACCTGCGCTTCGACAGCGTGACGCGTTTATACCGCGCGCCGCCGCACCTGAAGGCCAACAACGGCATTTTCATCATCGACGACCTGGGGCGCCAGCGCTGTTCGCCGCTGGAGCTGATGAACCGCTGGATCGTGCCGATGGACCGCGCCATCGATTACCTGTCGCTGCACAACGGCCACACCTTCCAGGTGCCGTTCGACGTGGTGGTGGTGTTTTCCTCGAATTTCCTGCCCGAGCGCTTGTCGGATGCGGCCTTCCTGCGCCGCCTGGGCTACAAGATCGAGGTGCCGGCACTCAGCGCAGCGCATTACGAAACCGTGTTTCGCCAGACCTGCTCCGCCTATGGTGTGGAGTTCGACGCCGCCGCCTTTGCCTTCCTGCTGCAGCGCCATGCGCGCGGCGCGACGCCCTTGCTGGCCTGCTATCCGCGCGACCTGCTGCGCCAGGTGCGCGACCTGGCCCGCTACGAGGGCACGGCGGTGCAACTGAATGAGCAGGTGCTGGACTGGGCCTGGAATAATTATTTTGCCGGCGCGAATCAGCGCCATGGCGCTGATGACATGGCCGTGCAAGAGCGGCGTGAACCGAAATCAAGCTGAAGTCAGAGGAAAAACGATGCGAAATACCCGTGCTTTACTCATGTTGCTGCTGGCCCTGGTGCTGGCCGGTGCCGCCGTGCTGACGGCGGCGATCTGGATGGGCGGCCAGAGTACGCCGTCGAACCAGAAGATCGTCGTGGCCCTGGTCGATATCGGCGTGGGCACGAAGATCACTCCGCTCATGTTGCGCAGCATGGACTGGCCCGCCGGCGCGCAGCCGCCCGGCGCCTTTGCCGACAGCAAGGCGCTCGACGGGCGCATCACGCGCACGGCCATCAGCCTCGGTGAACCGGTACTGGAAAGCAAGCTCGCGCCGCCGGGCACGAGTGGCGGCCTGTCGTCCATCGTGGCCGATGGCAAGCGCGCCATGACCGTGCGCGTCAACGATGTGGTCGGGGTGGCGGGCTTTGCCTTGCCTGGCAACTTTGTCGACATCCTCGTCAATACCCAGGATGACCGCGCCAAGGCCAGCGGTGGCGCGGAACTGGCCATTTCCAAGATCGTGCTTGAACGCATCCTGGTGCTGGCCGTGGCGCAGGAATCGAGCCGCGACGACAACAAGCCCAAGGTGGTCAATGCGGTGACCCTGGAATTGACGCCGGACCAGGTGGAAAAGCTCGACCTGGCGCGCAGCGTGGGCACCTTGTCGCTGGTGCTGCGCAACCAGATCGATCCGGCGCCCGTCAACACGGACGGCGCCACCAAGGAATCGCTGCTGGGACTCAAGCCGCTGGAGCCGGTCGCCGCGCCGCGTGCGGCTGCGCCAGCGCCAGCGCGGCAGGCGCCGCGTGCTCCCGCACCACCGGCCGAGAGCGTCAAAGTGATCACGGGCATGGACACGCGTGTCCAGCAATTTTAAAAATTTCAGAACCAGGGATAGTTGATGACCTCATTTCGTACCCGTATCGTCAGGCCCCGCTTGACCTTGGCCCTGGCCCTGAGTGGCTTGACGGCGAGCTTGCTGTGGCAGCCCGGCGCCAGCGCCGCACCCGCCTTGCGCAAGGTGGAGGCCGTCAGCCAGGCGGCCCCGCTGTCGCTGGGGGCCGATATCGCCCGGCTGGGTCCTCCGATCCGCTTGTCCGTTGGCAAGTCGACCTTGCGCAGCCTGACGCGTGCCGTCTCGCAGATCGCCGTGAATGATCCGAAGGTGGCGGGTGCCAGGCTGCTGGGCAGTTCCAGCGAGCTGTATATCTGGGGCCTGGCACCGGGCAGTACCAATCTGATTCTGTGGGACAAGGATCACCGTCCCGTGATCGTCGATATCGAAGTCGGTGTCGATGCCGACGGCTTGCAGGCGCAGCTGGCGCTTGTGTTCCCGCGAGAAACAGATCTCAAGGCCAGCTCGGCCGGCGGCGCAATCGTGCTGACGGGCATGGTCTCGGATGCCGTCAAGGCCAGCCAGATCATGGCCATGGCCACGGCGTTCGCACAGCGCGGCGCCAGCGAAGCGGCGGCGCCCATTGCCACAGCGGGTGTGATGCCAGCGCCCGCTGCCGGCGGTGCCGCCGGTGCTGGCACCGCCGGCGTGAGCGTGATCAACATGCTGACCATCGCCGCGCCGCAACAGGTGATGCTGGAAGTGAAGATTGCCGAGGTTTCGAAAACCCTCGTCGACCAGCTGGGCGCCAGCATCGGCGCGCGCGCCAGCAGCGGCAACTGGACCTATAGTTTCCTGTCGAACTTGTTGAGTGGCAACCCCAGCATGATCGATGGTTTCAATGGTAAAAACGGCAATTTCCTCACGCTCGATGCGCAAAAGCGCGACGGCCTCGTGAAAGTGTTGGCCGAACCGAACATCATGGCCATCAGCGGCCAGGAGGCCAGCTTCCTGGCTGGTGGCAAGATCTACATTCCCGTCTCGCAAGACAGCGCCACCAACAAGATCACCCTGGAAGAAAAGGAGTTCGGTATCGCCGTCAAGTTCACGCCCACCGTGCTCGATGGCGGGCGCATCAACCTGAAGGTGGCGCCGGAAGTGTCGGAACTGAACAAGGACGGCATCGGCATCACCACGGGCGGCACCGCCGGCAGCGCCATCCTGCCGGCGTTCACCACGCGGCGCGCCACCACGACGGTGCAATTGTTCGACGGCCAAAGCTTTGCCATCGGCGGCCTGATCAAGAACAATGTGACCACGAATATCAAGGCGCTGCCGATGCTGGGCGAGATTCCCGTGCTGGGCGCCTTGTTCCGCAGCAGCGATTTCCAGACCGACCGCACCGAACTGGTGTTCATCATCACGCCGCACCTGGTCAAGCCGCTGGCCGGCGACTACGTGCTGCCGACGGATGCCTATGTGGCGCCTAGCCGCGCGCAGTTTTTCCTGCAAGGAAAGATGGAAGGCAAGCCCAAGGCGCCGCCAGCGGCCGACAAACAACCGGGCGCCGCAGCGGCGACCGGCTTCGACATTCAATAGGAGAGTGAGCATGCAGCGTCCTCCATTCCTTTCCCTGCTGTGCGTGCTGCTGGCGTCGTTTGCCTCCAGCGGCTGCACCACCACGCCGCACTTCGACCGCAACTTTGGCCGCAGCGTCGGTTTGCTGCGCGCCCAGCAAGTGATCAACCCGCAGGCGGGACTGAACCGCGACCCGGTGACTGGCCTCGATGGCAAGGCGGCGGTGGCGGGCTACAACGCGTACCAGAAGTCGTTCAGCGCGCCGGTGCCGCAATCGGGCGGCATGACGATCAGCCTCGGACGCCAATGAACATGTCGCCGTTACCACAGAACAGGCAAGGTATATCGTGAAAATCGCCATCATATCCCGGGATGAAAAAGTATTGGCCGAGCTGGGCCGCCTGGTCGGCAACCGCAATCCGGCGGACGACGTCGATGCGCGCAGCGGACCGCTGGAGCAACTGTATTCGGCGCAAGAGCTGCCCGATGTGCTGATGTTCGACCGGCCCGGCAACGATGGCGCCGACCTGGCCGCCATCGAGCGCCTGAGCAATCAGTTTCCGCGCCTGGCCGTTATTCTGCTGTGTCCACAGCAGTCGCCCGACTTCCTGCTGCAAGCCATGCGTGCCGGCGTACGCGAAGTATTGCCGTCGCCGGCCGCAGCCGCCAGCATCTACCCGGCGCTCGAGCGCATCGAGGAAAAACTCGAGCGGCGCGACAATGGCAATGGCAAGGTGCTGGCCTTCATTTCCTGCAAGGGCGGCAGTGGCGCCACCTTCATTGCCACCAACCTCGGCTATGCCCTGGCAGCCAGCGGCCACAAGCGTGTTGCCCTGCTGGACCTGAACCTGCACTTCGGCGATGCCTCGCTGTTTGTCTCCGAGAGCAAACCGCTGGCCACGCTGGCCGATGTGACGCGCGACATCCACCGCCTGGACCCGTCGTTCCTCGCCTCGAGCATGCTCAATGTGCTGCCCAATTTCAGCGTCCTGGCGGCACCGGAAGACCCGGCCCATGCCAGCGAAGTGCTGCCCGAACATATCGACGCCATCATCAAGCTGGCGCGGCGCCAGTATGATTTCGTGGTGCTCGACGTGGGGCGCAACCTCGATGCGGTCAGCGTGCGCGCGCTCGACCACGCGGACCTGATTTTCCCCATCCTGCAAACGACCTTGCCGTATATCCGCGATGGCAAGCGCCTGCTGGGCATGTTCCGTTCGCTCGAATACGACAAGGACAAGGTGCGCCTGATCGTCAACCGGCACGACAAGGGTGGCGAAATCCGCCTGCAGGACCTGGAGGCGGCGTATGGCACCACGATCGACCGCACGGTGCCGAATCATTATGCGTCGGCCGCCGCATCGGTCAACCAGGGCATGCCGATCTTGCAGCTGGATAAGAACAGCCCCATCACGCGCTCGCTGCAGGAGTTTGCCTCCAGCCTGACGGGCGTCAGCGCCGAAGCCGTGCCGCAGGGCTGGCTGAGCCGCATGCTGCGGCGCGCCTAACACCACACGAACAGGAATTCTCATGGCAACTTCTCCCGCCCCCAGCCTGTCGATCCGCGAGCGTCTCGGTAATGGCAAGATCGCTACCCTGACGCCGCAGCGCGCGCCGGCCATCGACAACCGCAGTTACCGCGAGCTGAAACAGCGCATTCACGCGCTGCTGATCGAGCGCGTCGACCTGGAAAGCATGCAGCGGCTGACGCAGGAACAGATCCGCGACGAGTTGCGCAGCCTGGTCGAGCGCCTGCTCGACGAAGAAGCCGTGGTCATCAACGATGTCGAGCGCAAGAACCTGACGCGCGACATCCGCAACGAGATGCTCGGTTTTGGCCCCCTGGAAACCTTGTTGTCGGACCCGACCGTGTCGGATATCCTCGTCAATGGTCACAAGCAAGTGTACGTCGAGCGGCGCGGCAAGCTGGAATTGACCGATGTCGTGTTCAATGACGATGCCCATCTGATGAAAATCATCGACAAGATCGTCTCGCGCGTGGGCCGCCGCATCGACGAATCGAGCCCCATGGTCGATGCGCGCCTGCCCGATGGCTCGCGCGTCAACGCCATCATCCCGCCGCTGGCCATCGACGGGCCCGTGATGTCGATCCGGCGTTTTTCCGTCGATCCCCTGCGCCTGGCCGACCTGGTCGCCTACACCAGCATGACGGCCGAGATGGCCGAGGTGCTGCAGGGCCTGGGCAAGGCGAAGATGAATATCCTCATTTCCGGCGGCACGGGCAGCGGCAAGACCACCATGCTGAACGTGATTTCCGGCTTTATCGGCCATACCGAACGCATCGTCACGGTGGAAGACGCGGCCGAGTTGCAATTGCAGCAGCCGCACGTGGTGCGCCTGGAAACGCGCCCGCCGAATATCGAAGGCAAGGGGGAGGTGTCGCAGCGCGCGCTGGTGCGCAATGCCTTGCGGATGCGTCCCGACCGCATCATCCTGGGCGAGGTGCGCGGCGCCGAAGCGCTCGACATGCTGGGCGCGATGAACACGGGCCATGAAGGCTCGATGGCCACCATCCACGCCAACACCCCGCGCGACGCCATTACGCGACTGGAAAACATGATCAGCATGGCAGCCGCCAACCTGCCCAGCAAGGCCATCCGCCAGCAGATCAGCTCGGCCATATCGGTGGTGGTGCAAGTGTCGCGCCTGATCGACGGCAAGCGCAAGGTCACGTCGATCCAGGAAATCACCGGCATGGAGGGCGATGTCATCACGATGCAGGAAATCTTCAGCTTCAAGCAGACGGGGGTGGGGGAGAGCGGGGCGGTCGTCGGGTATTTCTCGGCCAGCGGCATCCGTCCCCATTTCCTGGAACGCCTGAAGAGTTTTGGCATCGGCATTTCCAGCGCGGTCTTCGAGCCGACAGGTACCGGGCGCTGACGCGGCATGGGCTATCTCTCGTATCTGGTGTATCTGTTGATCTTCCTGGCGGTCATGCTGCTGGTCGGCGCCGTTTACTTCAACCTGCAGTCGCGCGGCGCCGGTGCCGGGCGCGTGGCGCGCCGCTTGCGGGCGATGAATACGGCCAGCGACGACGCGCAGAAAACCGTGTCGATCACCAAGGATCGGCAGCTCAGCGCGCATGCGGGCGTACAGGGCTTGCTGGAGGCACTCCCTGGCGTGCAATGGCTGGACCGCTTGCTGCTGCAGTCGGGTAAAAACTGGAATGTGGGCAAGCTGCTCGGCTATTGCCTGTTGGGCTTGCTACTCGGGCTGCTGCTGGGCAGCCTCAGCCCCTTGCCCTGGTATCTGCGTCTGCTGCTGATTTTTTTCTGCGCGGCGCTGCCGTTCTTGCTCGTGGCCCGTGCCAAGGCCAGCCGGCTGGTGCGCATCGAGCAGCAGTTGCCCGAGACCCTGGACATGATGAGCCGCGCCATGCGCGCCGGCCACGCCTTTCCCACGGCCCTGAAAATGGTTGGCGAAGAGATGACGGGGCCCCTGGCCGATGAATTCCGCGCCGTGTTTGACGAAGTCAATTTCGGCGTGGCGATGTCCGATGCCCTGTCGGGCCTGGCGGCGCGCGTGCCCAGCACGGACCTGCGCTATTTCGTCATCGCCGTGCTGATCCAGCGTGAAACGGGCGGCAACCTGACGGAGTTGCTGAACAGTATCAGCGCCATCATCCGCGACCGCCTTAAATTGATGGGCCAGGTGCGTGTGCTGTCGGCCGAAGGGCGCATGTCGGCCTGGATACTCGGTTCGCTGCCCTTCGCCGCCGCGCTGATGATGCAGGTGACAAACCCGGAGTTCCTCGCCGTGTTGTATACGGACAGCGGCGGCCGCAAGATGGTCGGGTTTGCCTTTGGCATGCTGGTAGTGGGCGTCTTTGTGATCCGCAAGATTGTCCGGATTCGCGTGTGAGGCCATGAAATGATGCAATTGACTATACAGAAGGTGGCACGATGAGCGGCTTGCAGATTGGCCTGTTGGTGGTGCTGTTCCTGATCGTGTTCGGCATCGTCCTGGTGCTGGCGCGTCTGTTCGCGGGCAACGCGGTGCAAATGCGCCTCGATACCCTGGACGTCCAGAAAATAGATACCGGCAAGGCGGGCCGGATGAACCAGCGCTGGCTGGGACACCTGATCAGTCTGACCCGTCCGCTGGCCAAGCTATCCTTGCCTGAAGATGGCTGGGAAGAGTCGCCCATCCGCATCCGCTTCATCAATGCGGGCTGGCGCAAGAGCTCCGCGCCGGCGCTGTTTTATGCGGCCAAGACGGGCCTGACCCTGCTGTTTCCCCTGCTGGCGTATCTGCTGCTGCGCCATGGCGAGCACAAGCTGTTCCTGTGGCTGGTGCTGGCTGCGGCCCTCGGCTATTACCTGCCCGACTTATGGCTCAAGCATTGCCTGAAAGAGCGGCAGCGCGAAATCTTCGAAACCTTTCCCGATGCGCTGGACTTGATGACCGTCTGCGTCGAAGCGGGCCTGGCGATGGATGCGGCGCTGGCACGCGTGGCGCAGGAAATTGGCATGAAAAGCGAGATCCTGGCCGAGGAGTTGCAACTGGTGACGCTGGAGCTGCGGGCCGGCAGCGCCAAGGACAAGGCCTTGCGCAACCTGGCCCTGCGCACGGGCGTGGAAGACGTCGACGCGCTGGTGACCCTGCTGATACAGGCGGAGCGTTTCGGTACCAGCATCGCCGCCTCCTTGCGCGTGCAGTCGGACGAGCTGCGCACCAAACGGCGCCAGCGCGCCGAGGAAACGGCGGCGAAGATTGCGCTCAAGCTGCTGTTTCCCCTGATTTTCTTCATTTTCCCGTCCTTGCTGGTGGTGCTCATGGGGCCTGCCCTGCTGCAGATTCGCCGCGCCCTGCTGCCAGCGATGGGGGCGGTATGAGGCCGCTATTGAGCAGGTTCGGGAGGTCAGGCTTGTATATGCTTGCATTCCTGCTGTTGTCGGGCTGCACAGCCAGCCATGCTCCGCCGCAGTGGCAGATCCAGGGCGTGCAGCGCACCAGCCATTCCGCCGGCCAGAATGCCGTCACGTATTTTGAACTGGGCAAGTTCTACCAGGCACGCGGCCAGCTGGTGCTTGCCGCCGAAGCCTTTGCCGCCTCGATCGCCCTTGATCCGCAGCAACTGGCGGCGCGCAATGCGCTGGCCGTGCTCGACGCGCGCCAGGGCCGGCTTGAACAGGCCGCCACGGCGCTGCTGGTGCTGGTGCGCGACTTTCCCGAGGCTGCCCAGCCCCTGAATAATCTCGGCTATGTGTATTACCTGCAAGGGGAGCTGGCGCAAGCGTCCAGCATGCTCGAGCAGGCGATGGCGCGCGATGGTGGCACGGCACTGGCGCGCAATAATTTGCAACTGGTGCAGGCGGCGCAGCTGGCGTTGGTGCCGGCCGCGCCAGCCGCGCCAGCCGTGGCCGTCGCGCCGGAGGCGCTGGCCGAGATCGAAATCATCAATGGCAATGGCATACGCGGCATGGCGGCGCAGATGCGCTTGCGCGTGCAGGCGCGGGGCATGGCGGTCAGCCGGCTGCGTAACCAGCCCGGCTTTCGCCAGGAACGCAGCCAGATCCTGTACGCGCCCGGCCACGCACGCCAGGCCTATGCCTTGCGTCTAGCCCTGGCGCAGCGGGGGGAGGCCGTGCAACTGGTGGCCGTCGCCAGCCAGGGGCGCGGCGCCGGCATCCGCCTGATCCTGGGACGCGACCAGGCTTGAACAAGATAGCAGTAACACATGATCAGCAGCAAAATAACAGGGAGAAGTGAATGTCTGGATTGATGAGTAGCGGTGTGCCGGCGCGCTGGGCGCTGTGTCTGGCTGCCGGCACGGCAGTGACGTTGCTGGCCGGCTGTGGTGGTGGCGGTTCCGGCAGCAGCGATTGCAGCACCTTGGACCCGGGCCGCAATCCGAACCTGCCCGGCTGCGTGGTGCCACCCGTCACGCCGGTGGTTCCCGTGACACCGGTGCCGGCGACCCTGGCGCTGAGCCTGAAAGACGGGGCCGGCAAGGCGACCACTTCGGTCAGCCCGGGCAACAGCGCCACCGTGCAAGCCGTCGTCAAGGATGGCAAGGGTGCGGTGCTGTCGGGTGTCTTGCTGACCTTGAACAGCAGCGACAAGAGCGCCAGCTTCACCCCGGGTGCGGCCAGCGCCCTGACGGACGCGAACGGCGTGGCCAGCATCGTCATCGCGGCCGGTAGCCAGAGCGGCGCTTTTGCGCTGACGGCCAGCGCCACGGTGAACGGCAGCGTGTTGACGTCGAATATCAATTACACGGTGGTCTACCCGACCCTGACCCTGGGCGGCGTGGGCGTCGTGCCGGCGACCCTGTCGGCGGGCGGCACGGCCGGCCTGAGCGTGACGGTGATGAATGGCGCGGCCGTGTATGCGCCGGTACAGTCTGTCGTCTTCAGCTCGCCTTGCGCCGCAGCCGGCAAGGCGGCCATCAGCAGTCCCGTGAATACGGTCAATGGCGTGGCCAGTACCTCGTACATCGACAAGGGCTGCGGCGCGCCCGACGTGATCACGGCCAGCACCGTCTTCAATGCCACCACCTTGAGCCAGACGGGCACCCTGACGGTGCAGACGGCCAGTGCCGGCCAGATCGGCTTTGTCTCGGCGCTGCCGCAAAACATCGCCCTGAAAGGCACGGGCGGTGCGGGCCGGCAAGAGTCGTCCATCGTCACCTTCAAGGTGCTCGACAGGAACGGCAATCCCGTCAGCGGCAAAGTGGTCAATTTTTCGCTCAATACCACGGCAGGCGGCCTGAGCCTCAATCCGGCGCAATCGACCAGCGGCGCCGATGGCAGCGTCAGCACCACGGTCGCTTCCGGCACCATGAGTACGCCGATCCGCGTCACGGCCAGCCTGCAAGGCACCAGCCTGTCGACGGTGTCGGACCAACTGGTGGTGTCCACCGGCATACCCGAGCAGGACAGCTTTACCTTGAGCACATCGATGTTCAATACGGAAGGCGGCGATTTTGCCGACTGCACCGCACCGACGGGCGCCACCATCACGGCGCGCCTGGGCGATCATTTCCACAATCCCGTGCCCGATGGCACGGCCGTCAGCTTCACGGCCGAAGGCGGCACCGTCGATGCATCCTGCCTGACGGGCCTGGTCAACACTTCCTTGACGGACGGTACGGTGATCACGCAGAAGGGCATACCGGGTTCGTGCAGCGTGCGTTTCTGCCCCGGCAGCACCCGCCCGCTTGACGGCCGCGTGACCATCCTGGCGGTTGCCCTGGGCGAGGAGAGCTTTGTCGATGCGAATAGCAACAATTTGTATGATACCGGCGAAAGCTATGTCGACCTCGGTGAACCGTTCCGCAATGACCGCGCCATTGTTGGCAGCAATGCCAATTTCAAGGATGACGCCTACAGCACGGGCAACGCCGTGCTTGTCAGTCCCGAAAAACCAACTGATTCGAATGGCAACGGCATCTGGGACCAGGCCGGTGATGGACAATACAATGGCATCCGACGCGCTGCTTCCAGCGCCAATACGACGGTTGCCAACACCGTGCATATACGCCAGGCACTGGTGCAGGTGCTGTCCGGCAGCACGGCGCGTTTCACGCCGCTGGGCGCTGCCACCATTGATCTGGACAAGTGCGTCGATGGCAGCGTGTTCGATAACCGGGTACGCACCTTCCCGCTCGCCATCCGCGATAGCAATGACACCGTGTTTGCCATGAATCGTGCCGCCGTTACGGGGCAGGCGATGGACTTGCCTGGCAATCCTCTGCCGGCCGGCACGACGATCACCTTCTCGGCGAGCAATGGCAGCATCGTCAGCGGCACCAGCTTTGTCGTGCCGAGCATGGACAGCGCCAGTTCCGCAAACTGGATCTATCCCGTGCAGATGATCAGCGACGTGACCCAGATCGGCACCGCGTGCCAGCCGAACAACGTGCGCAACGGCTTGTTGACGGTGACGGTACGCACGCCGAATGGCATCCTGACGTCGACGTCGTATGCGGTCAGCGACTGATCACTATACATTTGGGCGATAAAAAAGCTGCCGGAGTTTCCTCCGGCAGCTTTTTTTACATCAGAGCGCGTCTGTCAATCAGGCGAAAGGCGTCAGCAGCGTGATCATCTGGCCAAAGATCTTCGGGCTGGCGGCGATGACGTCGCCCTTGTACAGGTAGTCCGATTCGCCGGAAAATTCACCGACGATGCCGCCCGATTCCGTGATCATCAGGGCACCGGCAGCGATATCCCAGGGCTTCAAGCCTTTTTCGTAGAAGCCGTCCAGGCGGCCGCAAGCGACGTAGGCCAGGTCAAGCGCGGCCGAGCCGGCGCGACGCACGCCCTGGCTGCGTTCACCCATGATCGCGTACATCTTCAGGTATTCGTCCAGTGCGCGGGCGCTGCCGGCCACGTAGCCCGTGCCCAGCAGGGCGTTCGAGATGCGGTCCAGCTTGGTGACGCGGATGCGTTTTTCGTTCAGGTAGGCGCCGGCGCCCTTGGTGGCCGTGAACAGGTCGTTGCGGACCGGATCGTAGATGACGGCTTGCGTGACGACGCCGCGATGCGCGAGCGCGATCGAGATGCAGTATTGCGGGAAGCCGTGGATAAAGTTGGTGGTGCCATCGATCGGGTCGATGATCCACTGATATTCATTCTCGTCGTGCGAGTTGGCGGAAGCTCCCGATTCCTCAGCCAGGAACGCGTGGTCCGGGTAGGCTTTGGACAGCACCTCGATGATGGCTTGTTCGGCCGCCTGGTCGACGTCGGTGACGAAATCGTTATGTTGTTTTTCCGTGACGACGACGCGGTCGAGGTCAAAAGAGGCGCGATTGATGACGGCGGCGCCGCGGCGGGCGGCTTTGATCGCCGTGTTGAGCATTGGGTGCATGTGAGCTTCCGTTAAAAGCACGCGACCGCCCATGGCCGCCTTGCGGCGCCGGTACGATAGAGTGCAAGAATGAATTAAAGAGCGGAGCGGTGCCGAAGTGGTTAAAATCCCGGCCTGGCGTCAGCGTTTTGTGACTCCGTTTCCCGAAATTTCCTGTATCGATACCGCGCAATAGCGCTATTTTAAATGAATCTGCCCGAAATCAACACGTCTCTTTTCAAACGCATGCGATTTATTCTTGTCGAAACTAGTCGTCCTGGCAACATTGGCGGCGTCGCGCGCGCCATGAAAACGATGGGTTTTTCCGATCTGGTGCTGGTCAACCCGCGTTTTCCCGACGCCTTGACGGATGCGGAAGCGGTGGCCTTCGCCAGCGGCGCGCAGGATATTTTGTCCGGCGCGCGCATCGTCGGCTCCATCGCCGAGGCGCTCGAAGGCTGCAATTACGCGGCCGCCGTGTCGGCCCGTTTGCGCGAATTCTCGCCGCCCGTCACGGCCCCGCGCGCCATCGCCAGCCAGCTGGCCGCCAGCGAAGACTTGCACGCTGCCGTCATCTTCGGCAACGAGCGCTTCGGCTTGCCCAACGAGATCGTCGAGCAGTGCAATGTGCTGATCAACATCCCCGCCAATCCCGCTTACTCGTCGCTGAACCTGTCGCAGGCGGCGCAAGTGGTCGCCTATGAATGCCGCGTGGCGGCCCTCGGCGATGGGCAGCTCGCCAGCCCCGTCGGTTTCCATGGCGACGCGGCCAGCCTGGCGCAGGTCGACGGCATGTATGCGCATCTTGAGCAGGCGCTGGTGGCCATCGACTTCCTCGATGCCGACAACCCGAAAAAACTGATGCCGCGCCTGAAACGCCTGTTTTCGCGCACAGGGCTGGAGACGGAAGAAGTCAATATCCTGCGCGGCATCGCCCGGCATATCCTGGCGGTCGCCAAAAAAGGCCCATGATCGAGACGCGGCTGCTGCGCCAGTTCATCGCCGTCGCCGAGGAACTGCACTTCCGCCGCGCGGCAGAACGGCTGCACATGGCGCAGCCGCCGTTGTCGCAGGCCATCCTGCGCCTGGAAGAAGCCCTGGGTTACCCCGTATTCGAGCGCACGAATCGCAAGGTCAGCCTGACGCCAGCGGGGGATGCTTTCCTGGCCACGGCGCGCCAGGTGCTGGCCAGCCTGGAAGAGGGCGTGGCCGCCACGCGCCGCGTGGCGCAGGGCATCGAGGGGCACTTGCGCCTGAGTTTCATCCACATCACCCCGTATGCCCACGTAGTGCATGCCTTGCGCGCCTTCCGCCTCGCCTCGCCCGCCGTGCAATTCACCTTGCGCGAAGCGTCGACGCAGCAGCAGGTCGAGTGGCTGGAGCAGGGCGAGGTGGATATCGCCCTGCTGCGCGCGCCGGGGCGCAGCACGCCGGGCTTGCGCTTCGAGCGCTTGTCGGGTGAAGACATCGTGATCGCGCTGCCATCCGGCCACCGTTGCGCGGGCCAGGCAAGGGTGGATCTGGCGGACCTGGCCGGTGACGATTTCGTCGCCTCGCCGCGCGCGCTGGGCCAGGGGTTCCACGATCAACTGGCCAGCCTGTGCCTGCATGCGGGTTTCGTGCCGCACGTGGTGCAGCAGGCGCGCCGCTTGCAAACGGTGCTGGGCCTGGTGGCGGCCGGTTTCGGCGTGGCCCTGCTGCCAGCCAGCCTGGCCGTGTGCGCGCCTGCGGGTGTCGTCATGCTGCCGTTGGCAAGCAGCGCGCCCGAAGCGCTGCGCCAACTCGACCTGTACATGGCGTGGGATTCGCAACGAGACTCTCCCGTGCGCGAGCGGCTGCTGGCGCAGCTGCGGCACTTTTCCAGCCATTGAGACATTCAAAGTCTCATTTCAAGATAAATAAGATATTTTACAGATGATGGCCCAGGGGCCAGCATGGCGTTTTTGATTGTCGGAAATTGCCATGTCCATCGTTTCATCGCGCAGCCGTGCGCTGCCTCCCTCTATTTATTGGCTGTCGCTGTGCAGCTTTGCCTTCGGCCTGTGCGAATTCATCGGCGCCGGCTTGCTGTCGCCCATGGCGCGCGACCTGCACGCCGGCGTGGCGGCGACCGGCGGCGCCATCGCCGCGTATGCGCTGGGGGCGGCCATCGGTGCGCCGATCCTGACGGCGATGCTGGCGCGCCGCCCCACGCGCCAGATTCTGGTGGCCAGCATGCTCGTGCTGGCCGCTGGCAGCGTGGCCATGGCGCAAGCGCCGGCACTGGGCGCGCTGCTTTGTGTGCGCTTTGCCGTCGGTCTCGCGCATGGCGTGTTCATGGCGGTGGCTTCGCACGCGGCCACCAGTCTGGTCGACCCGTCCCGCGCGGGTAGGGCGCTATCCATCGTCTGGCTGGGCCTGACCCTGGCACTGGCCGGTGGCGTGCCGCTGGGGACGTGGCTGGGCGCCGTCGCGTCGTGGCGCTGGGTGTTTGCCGCCATCGGCGTGCTGGCCCTGTGCGGCGGCGCCGGCTTGCGCTGCGCTATGCCGGCCGCGCGCCAGCAGGGCGCTGCCGCGTCGGCCCTGGCCAGCTTGCGCGCCATCCTGCAGCCGCCCCTGCTGCTGGCGGCCGGCGTGGCGGCGCTGGTCAGCGTGGCTACCTTCAGCTTTTTCACGTATATCTCGCCCTTCCTGCTGCAGTTGGGCGGACTCGATGCGGGCTGGCTCAGTGCCGCCATGCTGTGCTTTGGCGCGTGCGCCATCGGCGGCAACCTGCTGGGTGGGCAGTGCGCCGATGCCGCACACGCGGACCGTGCGGCCATGCTGGCCCTGGCCGCGCTGGCGTGCAATCTGCTGGGGTTCCATGTGCTGCGCGCCCAGCCATTGGCCATGCTGGCCCTGTGCGGCACGTTGGGCATGCTGTTCTTTGCCCTCGTCACCCTGTCGACCATGCGCCTCTTGCTCCTGGCACAGCGGCATTGCCCGGGCTGCGACGCCGTGGCGGCGGGCCTGAATATCGCGGCCTTCAATGCGGGCACGGCCCTTGGCGGCGCGCTGGGCGCCACCTTGATTGTCACCTTCGGCTTGCCCAGCATCGCCATCGGCGGCGCGCTGGCGGCGCTGCTGGCCATGCTGCTGCTGTGCTTCCAGTCGCGCAAACTAGACGCGCCGCTCTAGTTTTTGCGTTCAAACGCCCCCTGCCTTTGGCGTACACTGGCCTGCAAAAGGCCGTACAAAACAAGGGGACACATGGGATTGCAACGCAGATCGTTTCTGAAACTGGGTGTGCTGGGCGCCTGCGCGCTGGCCGCCGGCGGCGCCGCGTACCGCGCGCTGCGGGGGCCAGCGGCGCCTGGCCGCTTCGTGCTCGATGGTGCGGCGCGTGCGGCGCTGGCGGCCATCGTGCCGGCCATGCTGGGCGAGGCCTTGCCGCACGGGGGCGATGCGCGCAGCAAGGCCCTCGACGGCGCCATCGCCGGCGTGGACACGGCCATTCATGGCTTGCCGCTGGCGGCGCAGCAGGAAGTGCAGGATTTGTTTGGCCTGCTGGCGCTGGCGCCCGCGCGGCGTTTCGTCGCCGGCGTGAAAGATGGCTGGCCCGAGGCCGACCCGGCCCAGGTGGCCGCCTTCCTGCAGTCGTGGCGCACGCACCGCCTGGCCACTCTGCAGACGGCCTACCTGGCCCTGCACGACCTGATCCTCGGCGCCTGGTATGCCGATGCCGCCCACTGGGCCGCCATCGGCTACCCGGGACCGCTGCCCGAACTGAGCGCATAAGGCATCCATGAGCACATCTCCCATACCCGATCCCATCGCCGCCGGCATTGCCGCCGGCTGGAACGTCACCGACGCCAGCACCCTGAGCACCGACCGCACCATGGAAGCGGATGTCGTCGTCATCGGCAGCGGCGCCGGTGGCGGTGTGACGGCGGAAATCCTCGCGCTGGCCGGCCTGAAAGTGCTGATCGTCGAGGAGGGCGGCTTGAAGTCCTCGAAAGACTTCAAGATGCGCGAAGCGGACGCTTATCCCGCGCTGTACCAGGAATCGGCCGCGCGCAAGACGCGCGACAAGGCCATCAACATCCTGCAGGGGCGCACGGTGGGCGGTTCGACCACCGTCAACTGGACCTCGAGCTTTCGCACGCCGCCCGGCACCCTGGAATACTGGCGCCAGCACTTTGGCTTGTCCGGCTATTCGGTGGACGCCATGGCGCCGTGGTTCGCCATGATGGAAAAACGTCTGCACGTGAGCGACTGGGCCGTGCCGCCGAACGAAAACAACGATCTGCTACGCCGTGGCGCCACGGCGCTGGGCATCCCCACGGCCGCCATCCGGCGCAATGTGAACGGCTGCTGGAACCTCGGCTACTGCGGCATGGGTTGCCCGACGAATGCCAAGCAGTCGATGCTGGTGACGACGATCCCCTCGGCGCTGGCGCTGGGCGCGGGCTTGCTCGTGCATGCGCGCGCCGAGCGTTTCAGCTTCCAGGGCGAGCGCATCGACAGCTTGCAGGTGACGGCGCTGGACGCCGCCGGGCAAGTGCCGACGGGCGTGCGCCTCACGCTGCGCGCCAAACATTTTGTGCTGGCAGGCGGCGCCATCAATTCGCCGGCGCTGTTGCTGCGCTCGCAGGCGCCCGATCCACACGGCTTGCTGGGGCGGCGCACCTTTTTGCATCCGACGCTGATCTCGGCCGGCCTGTTCCCCCAGCGCGTCGATGCCTATGCGGGCGCGCCGCAGACGATTTATTCCGACCATTTCCTGCACCTGGCACCCATCGATGGCCCCATCGGCTACAAGCTCGAAGCGCCGCCTTTGCACCCGCTGCTGATGGCCACCACCATGGGCGGCTTCGGCGATGAACATGCGCGCACCATGCGCGAATTCCCCCATGCGCACGGTTTGCTGGCGCTGCTGCGCGACGGCTTTCACCACGACTCGGCGGGCGGCAGCGTGTCCATCGACAGCTTCGGCGCGCCCGTGCTCGACTATCCGCTCACGCCTTTTATCTGGGATGGCGCGCGGCGCGCGTTGCTGTCGATGGCGGAAATCCAGTTCGCCGCCGGCGCGAAAAGTGTCTACCCCGTACATGAGCTGGCCCACCATTACACCAGCTGGGCGCAGGCGAAACAGGCCATCGGCGATTTGCCGATGAAGGCGCTGCTGGCGCGCGTGGTGTCGGCCCACGTGATGGGCGGCTGCGCCATGTCGGACGATGCGCGCCTGGGCGTGACGGGCGCCGACGGCCGCTATCACGGCGTGCGCAACCTGTCCGTGCACGACGGTTCGCTGTTCCCCACCTCGATCGGCGCCAATCCGCAATTGAGCATCTATGCGCTGGCGGCGCGCCTGGCCAGCAGCCTGGCGCAGCAGCTGACGGGCAAGCCGGCCCCCGTGCCCATGCCTGTCGCCGCCCCAGCCGCCGCATGATCGCGCGCATCCTCAAGTGGCTGATGCTGCTGCAGGTGCTGGCCGTGCTGGGCGTGGCGTACCTGGCGATGCAGGCGTGGGGCGTCGTCTCGCCGGTGCTGGCCCTGCTGCTGGCGGTCGCCATGCTGCTGGCCGTGCGCGCGCTGATCGTGGCGCGCAATTTTTGGGAAAGCCGGCGCCTGGGCAGCCCGGTACCGCTTGAATACCGGCTGGGCGCCATGGGTGCCGCGCGTCTGTTTTTCGGCGAACTGTGCGCCACCTTGTGGACCTCGTCGTGGGGCATGCTGCGTCCGCGTCTGCATGCGGCCGATTGCATCACGGCTGGCCAGGGCTTGCCGGTGCTGCTGGTGCACGGCTATGTGTGCAACCGCGGCTATTGGACAAAGCTGAGCCGGCAGCTGGCGCAGGCGGGCATCGTGCACAAGGCGATCGACCTGGAACCGATCAACGGCGACATCGAGGCGTTCGTGCCGCAGGTCGAGCAAGCCATCACCGAGCTGTGTACTCGCACGGGCAGCGACCGCGTGATGCTCGTCGCCCACAGCATGGGTGGCCTGGTGGCGCGTGCCTGGCTGCGCCATTACGGCGCGGCCCGCGTGGCGCGCATCATCACCATCGGCACGCCGCACCACGGCACGGCGCTGGCCAACCTGGCGGCGGGCGCGAATGCGCGCCAGATGAGCCGTATCGATGGCGCACCGAGCGGCTGGCTGGCGCAGCTGGCCGCCAGCGAGGCACCGGCAACGCGCGCCCTGATCACATCGATGTACTCGCATCACGATAATATTGTCGTGCCGCAAACTTCCGCACACTTGCCCGGCGCGCGCAATCTGGCCTTCGGCGGCATCGGCCATGTGGCGCTGGCCAGCGATGCGCGCGTGCTGCGCCAGCTGTTTGCGGAAATCGCTATCAAGTACGAAGTCGCCGAAGCCCCGTCCAGCCCGCATTTTTCGTGAATTCTGTTGTGTTTTATCAGCATGGCAAGACTGTCTCTTTTGACTCTGCTGTTGCCCGGGTTTAACAGGGACAGGCACAGAAAATGCTGTTTTCCACAGGCGTACTGTATTAAGCTAGCACCACGAAGGTGACGGCCAGCAATGATTGTCGAGGCCGTATGCGCCGCGCCACAGCGAGCCGCATGCGAGATATTTGCGGGGATGCATGGCAGGATGTTGTAGGATCAGCATGTTGCCGCGCAAGCGGAAAAATCGGTGCAGGCAAAAAATGAGACTATGCAGTTTTCATGGGGGTGCTAATTGTCCGCACGTATCCTGATTATCGAAGATAACGCCACCAATATGGAATTGATGGTGTACCTGTTACGTGCCTTCGGGTACACGCCGCTGGCCGCCTATGACGGCGAAGAGGGCGTGCGCATGGCGCGCAGCGAATTGCCGGACTTGATCATCTGCGACGTGCATTTGCCCAAGCTCGATGGCTATGGCGTGGTGGCCGAGCTGAAGAAAGACCCGCTGCTGCGCAAGATCCCGGCCCTGGCCGTGACGGCGCTGGCCATGGTGGGTGACCGCGAACGCCTGCTCGAAGCGGGTTTCAATGGCTATATCGGCAAGCCGATCGAGCCGGACCTGTTCGTGGCGGAGCTGGAATCTTTTTTACCCGGGGCGCCGTCGACGCCAGTTAAAAACGACATAGCGACCATCTTGATCGTCGACGATCATGTGCTGAACCGCGAATTCCTGACCGCACTGCTGGGCTACGGCGGCCACCGCCTGCTGGAGGCGGCGAATGGTGCCGACGCGCTGGAAATATTGCGCACCGAGCGGCCGGACCTGATCATCTCCGACATCCTCATGCCGAACATGGACGGCTACGAATTCGTCACGCGCGTGCATGCCGATCCCGCGCTGACCGCCGTGCCCATCATTTTTTATACGGCCACCTACCGCGAGCAGGAAGCGATCTTGCTGGCGCAGGCGTGCGGCGTGCGCTGGGTGTTGCCCAAGCCGTCCGATCCTGAAGTCATCGTGCGCACGGTCAACGAGGCGCTGGGACTGATGCCGGCGGCCGCCCAGGCGCCCATTGTGCCGGGCGGTGCTGCGGCGCGTCCCGCCACTGGCAAGCTGGCCGGCATCGATCACCAGGTCAGCGGCTACCTCGACGAAGTCGAGTCCAGCAGCCAGCAGATTTCGCAGCTGGTCAGCCTGCGCGAAAGCCATGCCGCCATGCCCGAAGACCTGGGCATCATGACGGAGCGCCTGTCGCGCTCTCTGTCGAGCCTGCAGGCGGTGAGCCTGCGCCTGACGGCCCTGATCGAGCTGGGCATTGAACTGGGCGCCGAACGCGATCCGCGCGCCTTGATCGAGGCGGGCTGCAAGGTGGCGCAGAATATCTGCGTCTCCAGGTATGCCTGCATCGGCGTGCTGGAAGAGGGCGCCGAGAAACTCAGTTATTTTTCTTCGTGCGGCACCGAGAAAGACCTCGAGCGCATTGCCAGCGCGCCGCGCACGGGCATCCTGAACCGCTTGCTGGAACAGCGCCAGCCCTACCGTGTCAATGGCTTGAAGGGCGACCCCGGCGCGCTGGGCCTGCCCGACACGCACCCGCCCGTGCATTCCTTCCTGGGCGTTGCCATCGCTTCGCGCGAGCGCAGCCACGGCTGGCTGTACCTGGTCGACAAGCTTGGGGCGAATGAATTTTCCGAAGTCGACGAACGGGTCGCCGCCACGGTGGCGGCGCAGATCGCCGTCGCCTACGACAACCTGCTGCTGTACGACGAGATCAAGCGCCACCACGAGCAGCTGACCCTGGACATGGCGGCGCGCATCCGTCTCGATGAAGACTTGCGCCGCTTCCGCCTGGCGATGGATGCCACGGCCGACGCGATTTTTCTCGTCGACCGCGCCGGCATGTGCTTCGTCGACGTCAACCAGACTGCCTGCCGCATGCTGGGCTTTGAGCGCGAGGATTTCCTGCGCGTGGGGCCGGGTCGCACGAACGAGGGCGAGACCCAGCTGGAAGAGCTGTACAACAAGCTGCTGGCCGGCGACCAGGGCGGCCCGATGACGGAATTGCAGCTGCAGCGCAAGGATGGCTCGCCGCTGTCGGTGGAAGTGCAGCGGCGTACCCTGCGCTCGGGGCAGAGCTGGATTCTGGTGGCCGTGGCGCGCGACATCACCGAGCGCAAGGATGCCGAGCAGCGCCTGATGAAGCTGGCCCATTTCGATACCTTGACGGGCTTGCCGAACCGCAGCCAGTTTTACGCCGCGCTGACCCATTCGCTGTCCCAGGCGGCCGAACACCAGTGGGCCGTGGCCGTGCTGTTCATGGATATCGACCGCTTCAAAAATATCAACGACACCCTGGGCCACACCATCGGCGACGACCTGCTGCGCCAGTTTTCCAGCCGCCTGGTCGATTGCCTGCGCGTGCGCGATACCATCGGCCGCTTTGGCGGCGATGAATTTGCCACCATCCTGGTGCTGCCGGAAGGCGTCCAGCATGCCGTGGGCGTGGTCGAGAAGATCCGCGAAGCGATGCGCAAGCCCTTCGACTTGCAGGGCCACGAAGTAACGGTGACGGTCAGCATCGGCATTTCCGTGTTCCCCGAAGACGGCGTCGATGCGGACACCCTGATTCAGTATGCCGACACGGCCATGTACCGCGCCAAGGAGGCCGGGCGCGACGCCTTCCGCTTCTTCACGGCGGAAATGAACGCGCAATCGATGGCGCGGCTGGACATGGAAAATGCCCTGCGGCGTGCCATCGACAACGAGGAATTCGTGCTGTTCTTCCAGCCCAAGGTGAATATCATCTCGGGGCGCATCAGCGGCGCCGAGGCGCTGATACGCTGGCGCCGCCCCGGCCACGGCATGGTTTCGCCGGCCCTGTTCATCCCCTTGCTGGAAGAAACGGGGCTGATCGTGCGCGTCGGTAACTGGGTGCTGGACGAGGCCTGCAAGAAGATCAGCGAATGGGGCGCCAGCAGCATTGGCCCCGTGCACCTGTCGGTGAATGTCTCGGGCATCCAGTTTTTTGTCGGCGGCCTGGAAGAAGAGGTGCTCAAGGCGATCAGCAAGCACGATATCGCGCCCGACCTGCTGGAACTGGAGCTGACGGAAAGCTCGCTGATGTCGAATGCCGAGGAAACCATCGCCGTGCTGCGCAACCTGAAGGCGCTGGGTATCCAGATTTCCATCGACGATTTCGGCACCGGTTATTCCAGCCTGGCCTACCTGAAGCGCTTCCCCATCGACAAGCTGAAGATCGACATCGCCTTCGTGCGCGAAGTGACCAGCAATCCGGACGACGCGGCCATCGTGCTGGCCATCATCAGCATGGCGCACAGCATGAAGCTGGAAGTGATCGCCGAAGGCGTGGAAAACGATGCGCAGCTGGCTTATTTGCGGCGCCACGGCTGCGACGAGATGCAGGGCTATTATTTCAGCCGCCCCGTGCCACAGGAAGAATTCGAGCAGATGCTGATGGCGGGCAAGCTGCTGCAGGCGCCGCAGGACGCGGGCAGCGAAGAGCAGCAAACCTTGCTGATCGTCGACGACGATGTCTTCATGCTCGACGTGCTCAGCGACTTCCTGGCGCAGGATGGCTACCGCATCCTGACGGCGCAAACGGCCGCCGAGGGCTTCGACATCCTGGCGCGCCACAAGGTGCAGGTGATCCTGTGCGACCAGTGCATGCCGCTCATGAGCGGCACCGAATTCATGGAGCGGGTCAAGCACCTGTGCCCCGATACTTTTCGCATCATGCTGTCGGCTTTTGCCGACCTGACGCCCATCATGGCGGCCATCAACCGTGGCGCCGTCGACCGCTTCTATACCAAGCCTTGGAAAGGCGCCGTGCTGCGCGAGAACATCCGCGAAGGCTTCCGCCTGCACAAGCTGCTGCATGGCCCGGTGAAAGCGGCCGCCTAGACGCTTGCCACTGCGTGTGCTGGCGCACGTTCAGACGCAGCTTTGTATCGAATTAGACTCCCGTCTCTAGTTTTGCTCTCTAGAATAAAAGCATCCATGAAGTGGCATGGCCTTTCATATGACGGGAGCGGGCGATGGTGAAGAAATTGAAGGAATTGACGGAAGACAAGGAATTGGCGAGCGCCGTGCGCTCGTCCGCGCAGCAGATCTGGCAAGCGGGCCTCGGTGCCTTCGCCAAGGCGCAGGAAGAGGGCGGGCGCGTGTTTTCCAAGCTGGTCAAGGAAGGCACGGAATTCCAGAAGCGCGCCGAAGACAAGGTGGCCGATGTCGGCGACAGCGTCAGCAAACTGGCCGATGGCGTGGGCAAGCAGGCCAGCGGCTCCTGGGACAAGCTGGAACAGGTATTTGAAGAGCGCGTGGCGCGTGCCCTGGCCACCATCGGCGTGCCGATGCAAAACGATATCGCCGCGTTGCATGCCAAGATCGATGCCTTGAGCTTGCAGGTGGCAGCGCTGTCGGGCAAGGCCGCGCCGGCGCCCAAGCCGAAGGCGGTGGCCAAGCCCGCCGTGAAAGCGGCGCCGAGCAGCGTAGCGAAAGCCGCGCCGACGGCGGCACCGAAGTCGGCCGTCGACAAGGCCCCGGCCAAGCCGGCGACCAGGGCCGCACCGCGCGCCGCAGCCAGGCCGGTGAGCAAGCCAGTGAGCAATCCAGTGAGCAAAGCGGTGAGCAAACCCGCCGCGAGAGTGGCGGCGAAGAAAAAAGCAGCGCCGGCCTGAGTTGGCGCAGCATTCCTCCAGCCTGCTCGCGCAGGCTTTTTTTTGCCTGCGTTTTTCACCTGCGCCGTGGGGCGCAGTGTTTCATTGCGGCTATCTTAGGTGGTATGCTTGAGGCAGAACACAGAGAGATTGCCCGCCATGCTACAAAAAGCACCACGCCGTACCCGCGAACGCATCCTGGAGTTGTCGCTGCGCCTGTTCAATGAGTTTGGTGAGCCGAATATCACGACGACCGTGATTGCGGAAGAGATGAATATTTCGCCGGGAAACCTGTATTACCACTTCCGTAACAAGGATGACATCGTCAACTCGATCTTCGTCCAGTTCGAGGCGGAAATCGAACGCATCCTGACCGTGCCTGACGGGCGCCGTTCGAATATCGAGGATGTCTGGCTGTATTTGCACCTGATGTTCGAACTGATCTGGCGCTACCGTTTTTTCTATCGCGACCTCAATGATTTGCTGTCGCGCAACCGCAAGCTGGAACTGCACTTCAAGCTGATCCTGGCGCACAAGATCAAGGTGGCCACGCAGCTGTGCGAAGATTTGCGCAGCGAACAGTCTTTGGAAGCGTCGGACATGGAAGTCGCTGCCATGGCGACGAATATGGTGGTCGTCGCCACCTACTGGCTGTCGTACGAATATGTGCGCAACCCGCGCAAGTACAGCGAGCAGCAATCGATGTCCGATGCGCTGGCACGCGGCTGCTACCAGGTGTTGTCCCTGATCGGCCCGTATTTACGCAATGAAACGCATTTGCTGTTTCGCAAACTGTCGGAAGAGTATGTGACCAAACTCAAGAACGACTGACGCGGTTGCTGGCGTCACGTCGTCATTTACAGGAGAGATATATGGCTTGGAAACAATTCCCCTATCCGGACGCAGCCTATGTCTACACGCCGCAAACCCTGGAAGCGGCCTGGGCGCGCCTGCATGCGGGCGATGTGGAACCGTTTCCCACGCATCCGGCGCTGGTGCAAGCCTGGCTGGCCTTCCACGCGGGCGACTTCGAACGCGCCGTGAAGCTGGGCCTGGCCGTCGGCGTGCCCGGCTATGCGGTGGCGCACAAGGCGACCTGCATCTATGCCACGCACCTGGAAGTGGAGGACCGCCAGAAACTCGACATGTACGAAGAAGTGGCGGAGCGCTGCGAGCGCCAGCAGAGCGAACAGCCGGACAACCCGGCCGGCTACTACTGGCATGCCTATAGCCTGGGCCGCTACGCGCTGGGCACCTCCGTCGTCAAGGCCCTGGCGCAGGGCATGGGCGCGCGCGTGCGCAACAGCCTGGACCGCACGATGACTGTAGCGCCCATGCATGCGGAAGCGCATATTGCGTTCGGGATTTATCATACGGAAATTATCGACAAGGTCGGCGCCATGATCGGCAGCCTGACCTATGGCGCCAACAAGGAAGATGGCTATCAGCACTTCAAGACGGCGCTGGCCCTGACGCCGTATTCGGCGCTGGCGCACAGCGAGTATGCGCGCGCCTTGAACATGCTTGACGGAAAGAAAAAGCTGGCGGAAGCGCTGGCCCTGTATGAAAAGGCGGCCGAGTGCGTGGCACTGGACGCCAAGGAACGCCTCGAGGTCGAGGCGGCGATCGATGAATTGAAAGACTAGGGACTACTGTGATCAAGGCTTTATGTGTGTACTGTGGCGCCAACGCGGGCGTCTCGCCCGACTATGCGGTGGCGGCGCGCGAACTGGCGCGCGTGCTGGTGGCGGAAAATATTTCACTGGTGTATGGCGGCGGCAAGGTCGGCCTGATGGGCGTGATCGCCGATGAAGTGCTGCGCCTGGGCGGCGAGGTGACGGGCGTGATTCCCACCCAGCTGGTTGAACGCGAAGTGGGCCACATGGGCTTGACGCGCCAGTTCATCGTGAAGGACATGCACGAGCGCAAGGCAATGATGGCCAGCCTGTCCGACGCCTTCATCGCCATGCCCGGCGGCTATGGCACCCTGGAAGAGCTGTTCGAGATGCTCACGTGGGCCCAGCTGGGCTTGCACGCCAAGCCCATTGGCTTGCTCAATGTCGACCGTTTCTATGATGGCTTGCTGGCGTTCGTGGATAACGGCAAGGAACAGGGCTTCATCCGCCCACAGCACGCAGCCTTCCTCAATGCCGACGCCGATCCCGCCGCGCTGCTGCAACGCCTGAAGGAATGCGCGCCCTAGGCCCTGGAAAGTGCTTGAGCGCCGCGCGTCACGACCAGAGGCGCTGGCCCGACAGGTCGAGCTGGGTCAGGTACAGGCGCACGTCGAATTCGTACTGGTGGTATTGCGGTTCCATATACGTGCACAACTTGTAGAACGGCTTGTCATGTTGCTTTTCTTTTACATGCGCCAGTTCGTGCACGGCGATCATGCGCAGGAATTCCAGCGGCACTTCCTTGAACATGGTGGCCACGCGGATTTCATGTTTGGCCTTGAGCTTGCCGCCCTGCACGCGCGAGATCGAGGTATGCAAGCCCAGCGCATGCTGGATCACGTGGATCTTGCTGTCGAACGCCACTTTGTTGATGGGCTCGGCATTGCGCAGGAATTCATTCTTCAAGTCTTGCACGTACTGGTACAACGCCTTGTCGTTGCGCACATCATGCGCATTCGGGTAGCGTTTTAACAGCACTTCGCCCAGCTTGTCCTGCGCGATCAGTTGTTGCACTTGCGCTTGCGTTTGTTCGGAATAGGCGCTCAGGTATTTCAGGGATGGCTGCATGCGGGGAAGGGCGGGGCGGGGCGCGAATGTGTCAGTAAGGCGAGAATGTACCATACCGCCGCGCCCCGCGCTGCCCCTGCCCCGGCACGGGGCTGCCAGGGCCGCCCCGTGCCGTCGTCAAGCCGCGTGCCAGGCCAGCCAGGTCAGCCCTTGTCGTCTCCGTCCTTGTTGCCCTGCCGGCTAGCCTTCGACTGTTGCTCGGCGCTGCCGCCGCGTGCCGCCGTGCTGCCGCGGCTTTCATTGGCGCGCTGGGCCGATTGCCGGCTTTCGCCGCCCTTGCGGCCGATTTCCGCCATGTGTTCGCGGTTGCGGCTGACGGCTTCACCGCCTTTCTGCCCGGCCCGGCGTGCTTCTTCCGAGTCGAATTCATGCGCCGTGCCCTTTTGATGGGCTGCCTGACCGCCCTTGCTGGCGATTTCGCGTTGCTGCTCCTCGTTCATGGCGGCAAAGCCGCGCTTGCTCGTGCCTTTGCTGCTGCCCGGTTCGCCGGCTTTCTGGCTGCTGCCAGCACCTTTGCCCTGCTCATTACTGTTAGCCATGTCGCTCTCCTTGCTGTCGGGTGGGGTCACTGTTCAATGCGCCTGATCGGATTGCCTGCCGGTCTCGCGGCCGTGACCCGCGCCATCGCGGTGGCCCGAGGCATGCATTTTTTCGATCATGTCACGCTGGCGCTGCGTGGCTTTTTCCGTTTCTTCGGCCGTCTTGCGCACCACTTCGTCGGCGAAGGCCACGGCCGTGCGGCTCGCTTCGGGCAGGTGGTTCTCTGCCGTGCGGTTCATCTCGACATTGGCGTTGGCGACCAGGTTGCCGAGTTGCTGCTGGTACTGGCGCAGCTTGTCGCTGCCCGGCTGCAACTGGGCGGCGGCCAGCGACATGAACTCGCCCGTGTCGCGCGCAGACAGCAGTTGCTGGCTGGCGTTGCTCCATTCCTGCAGCAAGTCTTGCGCCAGCCGCAGATGCAGCACGCTCAGTTGCTGCGCCGTATCGAACAGCTTGCGCGATAGTTCTGTGGCGAAATTGCACTGGGCCTCCAGGTGGGACTTCAGGGCGGGGCTGAGACTGGGGGGGATACTGTTGGTGAACATGTTCTACCTCAATGAAAATCTGGTCCGAGAAACACCCGGTGTGCCGGATGCGACGTGTGCTGAAACAAGCAAAGAGATAGACGCCGGACGGCGTGCCAGGTTCCACGCCAGCTGCCGGTTTTGCGCGAGAATGGTGCCTGGTCGCCTGAAAAAAGCGATGACTTTGTGCCAGATCAAAGGAACGTCAATCAGCTTGCCGCTGCGGGCAGCCATGCTGCTTGTGTGGAAAATGCAGGTTTACAAGCCCGGCCGTGCGACAATAGCCGGCTCGCGGCAGCGCAGCCGATGGCCGGCGCGCGTGGCTGAGCCGAGCATAGCCCACCTTTTTTGCCTTATTCCGCGACCATGACGCATCCCGAATACATCCTGACCCTGTCCTGCCTGGACCAGCGCGGCATCGTGCACCGCGTGTCCGGCTTCCTGGCCGAACACGGCTGCAACATCCTCGATTCCGCCCAGTTCGGCGACCAGGAATCCCAGCTGTTCTTCATGCGCGTGCATTTCGCGCTGGAAGACGGCGCCGTCAGCGACGCCCAGTTGCGCAGCGACTTCGCCGAGTTGTCGCAGGTCATGCAGCTCAATGGCCAATTCCATGGCCAATTGCACGATGCGCGCGTCAAGCCGCGCGTCATGCTGATGGTGTCGAAGATCGGCCATTGCCTGAACGATTTGCTGTTCCGCTACAAGAGCGGCTTGCTGAACGTGGAAATCCCCGCCATCGTCTCGAACCACATGGAGTTCTACCAGCTGGCGGCCAGCTACAATATTCCCTTCCACCACCTGCCGTTGGCGGCCGGCGCGCCGGAAGCGGCCAAGCTGGCGCAGGAAGCGAAGATCATCGACTTGATGGACACGCACAAGATCGACCTGGTGGTGCTGGCGCGCTACATGCAAATCCTCTCGCCCGGCCTGTGCCAGGCGCTCGATGGCCGCGCCATCAATATTCACCATTCCTTCCTGCCCAGCTTCAAGGGCGCCAAGCCGTATGCGCAGGCGCACCACCGCGGCGTCAAGCTGATCGGTGCGACGGCCCATTTCGTCACGGGCGACCTCGATGAAGGCCCGATCATCGAGCAGGATGTCGAGCGCGTCGACCATGCGATGGATGCCGAGACCCTGACGGCCATCGGCCGCGACGTCGAGTGCGTGGTGCTGGCGCGCGCCGTGAAATGGTTCGTCGAGCACCGCATCCTGAAAAATGGCGACAAGACCGTGGTTTTCCGCTGATACCGACTTCACTATTCACATTACCGAGACAGAAATACGATGGCCCTTAAAGCAACAATTTTCAAAGCCGATCTGCAGATCGCCGACATGGACCGCAATTACTACCAGGATCACGCGCTGACCCTGGCGCGCCACCCGTCCGAAACGGATGAGCGCATGATGGTGCGCCTGCTGGCGTTCGCCATCCACGCCGACGAGGCGCTGACCTTCACCAAGGGTTTGTTCGACACGGAAGAGCCCGACCTGTGGCAGAAAGACCTGACAGGCGCCATCCAGTTGTGGATCGAAGTGGGCCAGCCCGACGAAAAGCGCATCCTGAAGGCCTGCGGGCGTTCGGAACAGGTCATCGTCTATAGCTATGGCGCAACCAGCCACATCTGGTGGAAGCAGATCGCCAACAAGCTGGAACGGGCGAAGAACTTGACCGTAATCAACCTGCCATCCGACGCGGCGCAAGACATGAGCAAGCTGGCGCAGCGCAACATGCAGCTGCAATGCACGATCCAGGATGGCCAGATCTGGCTGACCGACAGCGTCAACACGGTCTTGATCGAGCGCGAACCGGTGAAGCCGGCGCGCTGATGTTGACGGTTTGAAACGCAAAAAGCCCGGATCGCTCCGGGCTTTTGTCATTGCGGGCGCTTAATTCGGCGCAGCGCCCAGGCGCTTGATGCTGCTCGAGCGCTGCATGCTGCGGCTGATGCGCGGGTCGCCGTAGTAGCTCACTTCGCCCGAGCCGCCGATGCTGATGCTCAAGTCATCCTTGGCCCATACTTGCGCCTCGCCCGAGCCGCCGATGCTCACCTGCACCTCGCGCGCGGCCAGGCGGCTCGCCTGGATATTGCCCGAGCCGCCGATCGACGCCGTCAGCTGCTCCGTCTTGCCGCTGGCCTTGAAGTTGCCGCTGCCGCCGATGGCGACAGCCACCGCGCGGCTGTCGAGGTCGCGCGCATCGATGGAGCCGGAACCGCCCACGTCGAAGCGCAGTTTCTCGGCGCGCAAGCCCGTTGCCGTGATGCTGCCCGAGCCGCCCACGCTGATGCGCTCCACCTGGCGCGCCTGGATGACGATGGTCAGGCTGCTCTGGCGGAAGTTGGCGTTGCGCTTGGCAGGCCGGATGCGCAGAGTACCGTTTTCCACGGCCGTGTCGATCAGCGGCAGGATATTGTCGTCGGCCTCGATGGTGACGCTGTCCGTGTTGCCAATACGCAGCTCGACCGTGCCCGGCACATTCAGCGCCACGCCATGGAAGCTGCCCACTTCGCGCGTCTGTTTTTGCAGCTTGCCGCTGCCCTGGATGCTGTTGCCGGAGATCCAGTCGAGCGGCGACGCCAGCGCCGGCGCGGCCGGTATGGCCAGGGCGCAGACTGCCAGCAGCAGGGCGGTAGCGACGCTGGCATGGCGCGGATGGAAAAGTGGCTGTGTCATTCTTGCTCCCTGTTTTGAATTGGACTGCCTGCATGGTATGCCAGCGGGCCACGCCTGCGCAGCGCCCTGCGACAGACTGCGCCAGCGGCGGCATGGAATGCAGGAAGATGCGACAGGATGGCATGAGGTATCATGCCGGTATTGGACATACGACGAGCGGTACGCGCCGCTCACACTACTGGAATTACATGCTGATCATCACCATCAAACAGGGCAAGGAAAAGAGCTTGCTGGGCCAATCGTGGATTTACGCGTCCGCGATTGAAAAAGTCGAAGGCAAGCCGCAGGAAAAAATGAAGCCCGGCTCGACGGCCATCGTGCAGAGTTCTTCGAAGCAATTCATCGCCCGCGCCGCCTACAATTCGAAGTCGCAGATCCGCGCGCGCATCTGGAGCTTCAAGGAAGACGAACCGGTCGACCACGCGCTGATCAAGCGCAGGGTCAAGGCCGCCATCGAGAAAAAGCTGCCAGCCATCAAGAAGGCTGGCGAGAACCAGCTGCTGACCCTGATCAAGGGTGAAGACGAGGGCTTGCCCGGTCTGGTGGTGCAGCTGTTTGGCGGCGTGCAAGGCTATCTGATCTGCGAATTCAACGCCGGTGGCGTCGACGCGTGGAAAGTGGCCATCGTGCAATCGCTGATGGCGTCCACCGGCTGCGTCAACGTGTACGAGCGCTGCGACGACCTGATGCGCAAGGGCGAAGGCTTGCCCCTGATCGACGGCGCCCTGGCCGGCGAAGAGCCGCCCGATGAAGTCATGCTGACGGACAACGGCGTGCGTTATGCGCTGGATCTGAAGACGGGACATAAAAGCAAGTTCCGTTGAGAACGGCTGTTTGACTTGAAAAACCGGCGCGAGCCGGTTTTTTTATGGGTAACCCGCGCACCACTGGGGTCGGACTGAGCTAGCCCGGATTTGATGGAGGGTCACTAATTTGAGAAAATAGTGACATCCAAAGGAATCCATCATGACCAAGAAGCCATCGCTTGCCGTATCAGACGCTGTTCCCGCTACGCAAGTGCGGCGGGAACGCACCGTTTTCTCCAGGCAGTTCAAACTCACTGCTGTAGAGCGCATGCAGGAACCTGGCTGCAGCCCGGCCGCCTTGGCGCTGGAACTGGGCATCCGCCGCAATCAGCTGTACAAGTGGGCTGCCGCGCTCAAGCAAGCTGGCGAACTGCCGGCGCCGAAAGTGGTAACGCCTGTCTCGACCACGGATCTGGCCAAAGAGAATGTCCGTTTAAAGCGTGCACTGCAGGCTTCGCTGGAGGAGAACGCCATCTTAAAAAAGCTCGATGCGTACTTAACGCGGCGTTAAAGCACAAGTACGCTTTCATTACCGCGCACCAAGCCGAGTTTCGGCTCGCCGCGATGTGCCGGGTACTGCAGGTCAGTCCCAGCAGTTATTATGCGGCCGCGAAACGGTTGCCCAGCTTGCATGACACTGTCGATCTGGCGCTGCGCGAGGACATCAAGCGCCTCCATGCAGAACATCGCTGTGCGCCGGGCGCGGTCAAGACCTGGCGGCTGTTGCATGCGCAGGGAATCATCTGCGGCAAGCACCGCGTGGCACGCCTGCGCAAGCTCGATGGCATTACGTCGATGCGCCGGCAGCGCTTTCGTGTCATGCAGACACATCAACACACCGAGCCTCCAGCGCCTGATTTGTTGCAACGGAAGTTCAATGTTGCCGCGCCCAATACGGCCTGGGTGGGCGATATCACGTCGATACGTACGCGTGAAGGATGGCTGCATCTGGCCATCGTGCTCGACCTGTTTGCACGCCGGGTGGTGGGATGGTCGATGGATACGTCGCAGCCTGCCATGCTACCCATCGCGGCCTTGAGGATGGCCATTGCGCAGCGCAAGCCGCCTGCCAATCTGATCTGTCATACCGATCAGGGCAGTGTGTACGGATCGGCGGCCTATCGCAGCGTGCTGCAGGAACATCAGTTGCGGCCCAGCATGAGCCGGCGTGGTAACTGCCACGATAACGCCGTGGCCGAGAGCTTCTTCTCGCAGCTGAAAAACGAAATCACGCACAATACGACGTATGCCACACGCGAAGAGGCCAAGGCTGCTATCGTCGATTACATCGAGGTGTATTACAATCGGATGCGCTTGCATCAAAGCTTGAAATACCGCACCCCAATCGAGGTTGAGGTGCATTACGCATCGATTAAAAATCCCCCGCACCGCGAGGGAGTGACTCTCCATTAAAACCGGGACACCTCAGACCCTCAGGGTCCGACCCCGGCTGTAGCCGGGCTTAGGGGGGTGATTGAGGGCTACTCCAGCGGCACGCTGCGGTACTTGTTCACTTCCAGCGCCGACACCGCCGGTGCATCATTGCCCCACGAAGCGCGCAGATACGTGACCACGGCTGCCACCTCGGCGTCATCCATGACGGGGCCGAACGGCGGCATGCCGTAGGGGCGCGGGTTGCCGCTTGTGCCGGGCGCAAAGCCGCCGTTGAGTACGAGGCGGATGGCGTTGACGGCCGAGTCCGTCGTCAGCGCGCGGTTGCCGGCCAGCGGCGGGTAGCCGGGTGGCACGCCCTTGCCGTCGGCCTGGTGGCAGCTCGCGCATTGCGCTTCATACAGTTTCGCGCCCAGCGCCAGTTGCTGCCGAGCTTGCTCCGAAGTCTCGCGCGGCGCCTTTTTCGCCGCTTGCGCGGGGCCGGGCAAGCTTTTCAGGTACACGGCCATCGCCTGCACGTCGGTGCTGCCCATGTGCTGCAAGCTTTGCCGCACGACTTCCGCCATGGGGCCGAAGACGGTGGCGCGCGGCGAGACGCCCGTTTGCAGCAATTCCACGATATGCGCCGTGTCCCAGTCACCGAGGCCCGCTTCCGCGTCCGACGTCAGCGAGGGCGCATACCAGCCCAGCACGGGGATCAGGCCGCCCGACAGGCCGTCGTCGCTGCCGCCCAGGGTGGTGCGGCTGCTATGGCAGGCGCTGCAGTGGCCCAGGCCCTGCACCAGGTAGGCGCCGCGGTTCCACTCCATGCTTTGACTGGTGAGCGGCTGGTACACGCCCGGCTTGAAATACAGCGCGCGCCAGGCGGCCAGCGCGAGTTGCTGGTTGTAGGGGAAGCGCAGCGCGTGCGGCGCATTCGCCTGCCTGTGCGGCGGCACGCTCTGGAAATATGCGTACAGGGCGTCGCTGTCCTCGCGCTGCACCTTGGTGTAGCTGGTGTAGGGAAAGGCCGGATACAGCAGCCGGCCATCTTTCGACTTGCCGTTGTGGATGGCGCGCCAGAAATCGTCTGCCGTCCAGTTGCCGATGCCCGTTTCCCTGTCCGCCGTGAGGTTGGGCGAGAGCACCTTGCCGAACGGCGTCTGCAAGGCCCGTCCGCCCGCGTAGGGCACGCCGCCGCGCGTCGTGTGGCAGGCCATGCAATCGCCCGCCTTGGCCAGGTAGGCGCCGCGCGCGACCAGCTGTTGCTGGCTCAGGGTGCTGGCAACGGCGGGCGGGCCGATGTCGTCGTCCGGGTACAGCAGGAACTTGGCGCTGGCGCCGGCGATCAGCACCAGGCCGGCCGCGATCATCCATTTCTTCATGGCGCCACCTGCGCGGTAGAGCCTGGCACGCCGCCACAGTGCAGCGGCAAGGGCAGGGTGATGCCGCTGGCGGGACGCGCGTCGGCGCTGGCCACCTGCGTGCCCAGCCAGGCCGAGACGGCGCCCACGTCCGCGTCCGACAGGCGCTGCGCCACTTGCGCCATGCAGTCGGGCGCATGGGCGCGGCGGATGCCGTTCTTCCAGGCGCCCAGCTGGGCGTTGATGTAGTCGCGCGGCAAGCCCAGCAAGCCGGGGATGGCGGGCGCCACGCCGGCCAGTTTCTCGCCATGGCAGGCGATGCAGGCGGGAATCTTTTTCCCGCTGTCGCCGTGCAGCACCAGCTGCTTGCCCCGCGCCAGGGCTGTCGCACCGGCGCTGCTGGGCTGGGCCGGCGGCGGGGCAGGGTGCTGCGCCGCAAAATACTCGGCGATTTCACGCAGGTAATCGTCCGGCAAGTGCTCGACCATGTAGTTCATCATCGGATACTGGCGCCTTCCCTCGCGGAAATTGAGCAGCTGGTGGTACAGGTAGCCGGCCGGCTTGCCGGCGATGCGGGGAAAGAAGGCGTCGTGGCGTTCCTTGGGCGCATGGCAGGCCGTGCACGCCTTGATGCGCTGTTCCAGGCTGTCGTGGCCGGCTGGCACGCTGGCCGGTGCGGCCAGCGCCATGCCAGGCAAGGCGCAAGCCAGGGCCAGCACCAGCGCAAGGGGGGAATGCAGTAGCATGGAGAGTTGCATGGAAAAGTAACCTGTCTCGTCGGTCGGTGTGGCGTGCCGGTGTTGCTGCCCGGATGTTGTTACCCTAGCATATAACGGGCGCTGTCACTGTGACAGGATCAGTTGTGCAATAAAAATACGGATCAGTTTGAGGAGCAGGATTGAAACGCTATGAAGAATTGGCGGAAGAAGTCGCCGCCATGATCAGCACGCAGCTGTTGCTGCCTGGTGACAAGTTGCCTTCCGTGCGCCAGCAGCATGCGCGCAGGGGCGTGAGCCCGTCGACGGTGTTCCAGGCGTATTATTTGCTCGAAGCGCGCGGCATGATCGTCTCGCGGCCCCGCTCCGGCTATTACGTGGCGCCGCAGCGCGCCGCGCTGGCGCCCGAGCCAGACAGCTCGCGCCCGCTCGACGCCAGCACCACCGTCGATGTCAGCGACCTGGTCTTCGAGGTGCTGGGCGCCGTCGGCGCGCGCGATATCGTGCCCTTCGGCTCGGCGTTTCCCAGTCCGCATCTGTTCCCGATGGAACGGCTGGCGCGGGCCGTGTCGGCCAGCATGCGCCGCCTCGACCCGTGGAGCACGGTCACGGATTTATCCCTGGGCAATGCGGAATTGCGCCGCCAGATCGCGCTGCGCTATCAGCTCGACGGCGTGCTCGTTTCCAGCGACGACATCGTCATCACGAATGGTGCGCTGGAAGCGCTGAACCTGTGCCTGCAAGCCGTCACGCGGCCCGGCGACACGGTGCTGATCGAGTCACCCAGTTTTTATGCCTGTTTGCAGGCGCTGGAGCGGCTGGAACTCAAGGCCGTCGAGATCGCCACCAGTCCGCGCGACGGCGTCGACCTGGCGGCGCTGGAAGAATTGCTGCAACGCCATCAGCCCAAGGCGTGCTGGCTGATGACGAGTTTCCAGAATCCCCTGGGCAGCCTGATGCCGCCTGAAAAGAAACGCGCACTGGTGGAGCTGCTGGCGCGCCATGGCGTGCCGCTGATCGAGGATGATGTGTATGGCGAGCTGTATTTCGGCAAGCAGCGCCCCGGCCTGACGAAAAGCCATGACAGCGCGGGTCTGGTCATGCATTGCAGCTCGTTTTCCAAGACGCTGGCGCCCGGTTTCCGCCTGGGCTGGGCAGTGGCGGGCCGCTACGCGCGCCAGGTCGAGCGTTTGAAACTGACCACCAGCCTGTCGGCGCCGATACCGCTGCAGATGGCGTTGGCCGATTACCTGATGCACGGTGGCTACGACCGCCATTTGCGCCAGCTGCGGCTGACCCTGGCGGCGCAGCAAAACACCATGCTGCAAGCCATCGCCGTGCATTTTCCGCCCGGCACACGGGTCACGCGGCCGCAGGGCGGCTATTTCGTCTGGGTCGAGATGCCCGTGGGCGTCGATGCGCTGGCCTTGCACCGCAGCGCGCTGGCGGCCGGCATCAGCATCGCGCCCGGCCCCATCTTTTCCGCCACGCGCGCGTTTCGTCATTGCATCCGCCTCAATTACGGCCACCCGTGGAGTCCGCAGCTGGAAGACGCCATCGCCACGCTGGGGCGGCTGGCGCTGGCGGCGGCAAGCGGCGCGTGAAAAAAAGTCCCTTGCGGCAGCAAGTGTTTCATTCCAAAAAGAAATATTGCTGTTATATTGGTGTATCTATAACTAATGATGGGAATGATAATGGATAACACGCAGCCCGAAGTGGGGCGTACGCAAGATACGACGCTGGCCATTTTGTCCCACGTTGGCGGCTTGTTCACCAGCTGGGTGGCGCCGCTGATCATTTATTTGATCAAGAAGGATGATGCGGATAAATTTTCGGCCGAGAACGCCCGCGAAGCGCTGAATTTCCAGATCACCCTGATCATCTGGTATTTCGCCTGCTTCATCCTGTCGTTCGTGCTGATTGGCCTGTTCCTGTTCTGGGTGGTGGCGCTGGCCAACCTGGTGTGCTCGATCGTCGCGGCCGTCAAGGCCAGCAATGGCATCACTTACCGTTATCCCTTGACCTTGCGCCTCGTCAAATAAGCTTGCGCCGGCCGCCGGGTTTCATCCCGGACGGCCGGGCAGTATCAGGAATGCCGCAAAGTCGGGCGCCACCGTGCTGGTGGCGCCTGTTTCGTGCGACCACAGCACAACCACCGGTTCACCGCTCGGCCCCGTTTGCGCATAGTCAAAGCAGTAATAGTCGCCCGTGCCGAACTGGGCAAAGGGTAGCAGGGTACTCGCATCGTTGCCGCCATCCACATTCTCCAGCCATTCCTGCCAGCTCGTGTTGTAGTGGCGCGTTATCGATTCCCACGTCTTGCGCGCATTCGCTTCATCGTAGACGGGAAACACGCTCAAGGCGCCCAGCGCGCGGCCATTGTTGACCAATAACCATTGTGCGTAGGACGCGGGCAGCGTTCGCCCCAGCGCCTGTTCGGCGGCGGCGATCGCTGCCTGGCTGGTACCGATGGACTTGTTCTTGCTCATGCTGCAGGATGGCGCGCCGGCTCAGGCGGCGATAGGCGGCGGGACAGGTGGCGTGCTGGCGCGCGGGGCTTTTTGCGGTGTGACTTTACCGCCATCGGCGATCCAGCGGCGGTACACGCGCAGGGCCACTTGCGCATCGTCGGCCGCGTACAGGATCTGCTTTTCCGTCAGGCGCGAGGTGGCCCAGTTGGTGGTGGAGATTTTTTTCGATTTCTGCAGGTGCAGGCCGAAGAACTTGGCCACTGCCGTCTTCGCGCCCAGGTCGTTGCGCTGGCCGCCGCGCAGGGCGACGGACAGGTCGAGCACCTGAGCTGGAACAATGCCCAGTTTGTTGCGCAGGCGCTTGACGTCGTCGGACAGGCCAAAGCCCACCTTCAGGGTGGTGCTCGATTCGAGGATGGCTTTCAGTTCGGCCAGGGCCGGCGCCGGCGTGCTGCCCACCTGGAACAGGTAGGCGATGTCGTCGGTGGCCAGCTGGATCAGGTGCGGTCCCGTGGAGGACTCGCCCTTGACAAACGTCGGCTTCGATTCCGTATCGAAGCCGATGGCGTCGGCCGCCAGCAGGGCGGCCATGGCTGCTTTTGCATCGTCACTGGTGCGTACCAGCTTGACGTGCTCGAGTGCAATGCCTTGATACGGGGGCAGTGGCGGTGCGGCAGCTGTGTCCATGAAACCGGATCAGCCTTTGCGCGAGAATTTCGCGGTCAGCTGATTCAGTTTTTCCAGGCGCAAACGGTTCGCTTCTTCGGCGGCGGCGGCGTCGCGTTCGGCTTTCTTGCGCTCGGCTTCTTTCTTGAAGCGCTGCTGCAATACTTGCGTGGCGTGGTCGCGGTGGGTTTGCGTCACTTCCGCGCCGGCAGTGCCGTCGAGGTCGTAGCGGATCTTGGCTTTTTCCATCATGCGCAGGTAGCGCAGCGAACCCGTGTGGATGCCCAGCGCCGTGCGCATCAGCTTGCGGTCCAGGTCCGGCAGGCGCGCCAGGATCTGCTTGTCGATACCGATCGACAAGGGCAGGCAATCGCGGAATGGCGGGAATTGCTCCTGGAACTGCTTGAGCAGCGCGCGCGCGGTCAGGCCGGCAGGTGCCGGCGTGGTCGCCGCTGCGGCCGGTGCTGCCGCAGGGGCTGCATCGACTGGCGTGTCAGGAGTGGTGGCTTGCTGGTCTGGCGTGGAGCTGGTCATCGACATCATTGGTTGGGCTATAAAAGGGGAGCATAGCACGCGCCACAGGCAAGTGCATTGTCTTTTTTGGCAACTTGCGCACAGATAAGCGGGGCGGTACTACAGTGCACGCAGCGCGAAATGCGGGAAATGTGTATAATGTCGGCTTGCGCTGATGACTGGACCCCGTATTTGACGGTCTGGCTCAGGTGTGCAGGGGATAGGAGCAGTGCGGTGCAGGGCCATCATTATTGGTATTTCTGATATCAGATATTTTGCTTATCAATTATCCAGATAACTGGCCTTCGTGCATAATCTTGCTCTCCGCTGTGTCTTCACTGAACAACAATAGATTCAAGCCCGTTCTGGTACGGGCTTTTTTTCATTCCGCAATGTACATCGCTTATTTATCTGATCCGGCTTCGGCCCCGCCGCCCTCGTTACGGGATGCGCGGGCTTTGAGCGCCCTGATAAGCAGGCGCCGCTGCCGTTAACGGCAGCCGCAACAATACGCTCCATCGAGTCCGGTTTCGCAGGCTTAGGTGGAATCATTCACTTCGCGCCGACACCATCTGGTCTCGCATTAAGAGATATCTCATGAAGAATACGCCAAAAACTTTAACGTTGTCCGCCAAGGCGCCACGCCCAGCCGCGGCACCACTTGCCGTACCCAAAACGACTTTATCTTACTTCATCGATAATGCGCAAGCGAATCCGGAAGCGACCGTCACGACGGCGCCCACCGTCGTGACCGTGGTGAAGAAAAGCCGCTCGCGCCTGGCCGCCGTGCCACCGGCCGATGCGGCTGTGGAAGCGGCCGTCAGCGCCCCGGCTGCCGAGGCTGTTGCCGACGTGGCCGAGGCCGCCGAAGCCGTACCGGCCAAGACGCCTAGCGTGAAGATCGCCCCCGGCGCCAAGGCCCCGGCCGCGCCGCGCAAGATCAGCGAAAGCGCCGCCACGAACAAGGTGGTGACGGCAGCCCGTTCGAAAGTCGTGCGCGCCAAGCCTGAAGTGGCGCCCGTGACCATCATCACCGGCGCGCAAGTGGTCAGCAAGACCACGGACGCCGATGCCCTGGCCGCCATCGATACCTCGAATTACTTCTTGCCGACCGTCAAGGTGCCAGGCCGCCGTGGCCGCAAGCCTAGCGAATTCACGCCGGAAAACGATGAAGTGGCAGCACTCAACGCCGTCGAGCGCGCCGAATTGAAGGCCGTGTCGAAAGCGCGCGACCGCAAGGCCAAGGGCGGCCTGGCCGATGCACTGGGCGATCCGGAAGCCTCGGCAGCGGACCTGGAACGCCGCCGCAAGCAGATCACGGGCTTGATCAACATGGGCAAGGAACGCGGTTTCCTCACCTATGCCGAGATCAATGACCAATTGCCGGAAAACATCATCGATCCGGAAGCGATCGAAGGCATCATCGCCACCTTCAACGACATGGGCATCGCCGTCTATGAGCGCGCCCCTGACGCGGAAAGCCTGTTGTTGACCGACAACGTCGCCACCGTCACCAGCGACGATGAAGTGGAAGCGGCTGCCGCGACCGCCTTGTCGACGGTCGACTCCGACTTTGGCCGCACCACCGACCCCGTGCGCATGTACATGCGTGAAATGGGCGCCGTGGCGCTGCTGACGCGCGAAGGCGAGATCGAGATCGCCAAGCGCATCGAAGGCGGCCTGAAAGACATGATCCAGGCGATTTCCGCCTGCCCCACCACCATCGGCGAAATCGTTGCGCTGTCGCAAAAAATCGCGCGCGACGAAATCAAGGTCGATGAAGTGGTCGACGGCTTTGTCGACTTGAACGAAAGCAATGCCCCGGCGCCTGCAGCTGCCCCTGCGCCTGCTGCCGCCAGCGGTGACGACGAGGAAGAGGAAGAAGAAGCCGAGGAAGAAGATGGCGACGCCAATGGCGGCGCGGCCGGTTTCTCCAGCGAGCAGCTGGCGCAGCTGAAAAAGAATGCGTTGGAGAAATTCAACGTCATTTCGACGCAGTACGAGAAGATGCGCAAGGCGCCCGAGGGTTACAACTCGAAAGCCTACGTCAAGGCGCAGGAAGCCATTTCGCAGGAATTGCTGGGCATCCGCTTCACGGCCAAGGTCGTCGAAAAGCTGTGCGATACCCTGCGCGGCCAGATGGAAGAGGTGCGCCACATCGAGCGCGCCGTGCTGGAACTGTGCGTGAACAAATGCGGCATGCCGCGCGCCCACTTCATCAAGGTGTTCCCGGGCAATGAATGCGACCTGGAATGGGTCGACCGCGAAGTCGATTGCAAATATCCGTACAGCGCCATCCTCAGCCGCAACGTGCCTGCCGTTAAGGAACTGCAAAAGAAGATGATCGACCTGCAAGCGCGCGTGGCCCTGCCGCTGGCTGACTTGCGCAAGATCAACAAGCAGATGGCTGCCGGCGAAAAGCGTGCGCGTCACGCAAAACGCGAAATGACGGTCGCCAACTTGCGTCTGGTCATTTCGATCGCCAAGAAATACATCAACCGCGGCTTGCAATTCCTCGACCTGATCCAGGAAGGCAACATCGGCTTGCTGAAGGCGGTCGATAAATTCGAATACCGCCGCGGCTACAAGTTCTCGACCTACGCCACCTGGTGGATACGCCAGGCCATCACGCGTTCGATCGCCGACATGGCCCGCACCATCCGCGTGCCGGTGCACATGATCGAAACGATCAACAAGATGAACCGCATCTCGCGCCAGATCATGCAGGAAACGGGCAGCGAACCGGATCTGGCGACCCTGGCCGTCAAGATGGAAATGCCGGAAAACAAGGTGCGCGAGATCATGAAGATCGCGAAAGAGCCGATTTCCATGGAAACGCCGATGGGCGAAGATGGCGATTCGCAACTGGGCGACTTCATCGAAGACAACACCACCCTGGCACCGCTGGACGCCGCACTGCACGCGTCGATGCGCAACGTGATCAAGGAAGTGCTCGATTCCCTGACGCCGCGCGAAGCGAAAGTGCTGCGCATGCGTTACGGCGTGGAAATGTCGAACGACCACACCTTGGAAGAAGTGGGCAAGCAGTTCGACGTGACGCGCGAGCGCATCCGCCAGATCGAAGCGAAAGCCATGAGCAAGCTGCGCCAGCCTTCGCGCTCGGACAAGTTGAAAACTTTCCTGACGCAAAACTAAGCGTACGGCAAGCACACAAAAAAAGAGGCGCAAGCCTCTTTTTTTACGTCTGTAGCTTGCCTTCCTACCTGAAACACGTGCGCGCGCCCAGCAGGCCCAGGCGATAGTTGCGCTGCAATTTGTACAGCACCACGCCGCTGGCGGAGATGAGGATGGTGATGAGCAGCCAGTCCAATGGATTGCTGCGCTGCGGTGCGGGCGCCGCTTGCGACGGCACGGCGAAGGCCTGGAACTTGTGCGCCGTGTAGATGGCGCCGACCACCAGGCCCGCATCGGTGATCTTGTTGGTCAGGTACAGGCCGTCGTCGCGGCGGCGCACCGTCATCACGCCTTCCTTGTAGACAAAGGTCATCGGTTCAAAGCCTTTGATGCTGACGCTGCCGACGACATGTCCGGCCGCGTTGACTGCCGTGGCGTAGCTGTCGCCCTGGCCGATCATGGCGCCCAGATCGAGCATGCGCTTGCCGTCCCAGGCAAACGCGTGCCAGCGGCGCTGCTCCGTATCCGACGCGCCCACGACCAGGCCGGCGTCATTGATGGCAGTGGCTGAACTGATGCGTCCGCCGGGCAGGGTGCCGATTTCCTGCATGCCCGTGCCGGGGCGGTAGACGAAGGCGCGGCGGTAGCCGTCGCCGCGCTGCGCCGTGCCCACCACCGCGCCATGTGTGTTCAGGCCGCTTGCATAGCTGCTGGCGCCGCCCAGGATACCCAGGTCGCGCATGCCGCCCGGGTTCAGGTCGGATGCGATGCTGCCATTGCCATCCCTCTCACCGAAGCCGCGTTCGGCATACATGGTGGCGCTGGCGCTGGGGATGGCGGCCAGCAGGAGCAGACCGAGCAGTGGGGCGGGAAGCAGGCGAACCGTGGGGCATGATAGTTTCCTCAAAGAAAAAACTTGCTATCCTTTTTTATGCTGAAAATGCATGCTTAATTTACTACTGTTTTTGCTGATTTTTGTGTTTTGGCATGATCGACATGCTGCTGGCCTGTCTGCTGGGGCAGGTGGATGGCCAGCGCCGTGCCGCGGCCCGCCTGGCTGTCGATGCGCAGTTCGCCGCCCAGCGCATGGACACGTTCGCGGATGCTTTTCAGGCCGAAGGCGGCCCGCTTGCCGTGGTCGCCCGGCTGCATGCCGATGCCGTTGTCGCTGATGCGCAGGACGATGGCGTCCGCATCTTGCTCCAGCGCCACCTCCACTTCGCTGGCCTGGGCGTGGCGCACGATGTTCGACAGCGATTCCTGCAGCACGCGGAAGATGGCCGACGTCTGGCGCTGGTCCAGGCCAAGGTCGGGCGCCTCGCTGTCGAGCGTGAGCCGGTAGCGGATGGTGCCACGGCTCTCCATCTGGCGGATCAGCCACTCGGCCGCCGGGCCCAGTCCCAGCTCCAGGGTGCTGGGATGCAAGTCATTGATGATGGTGCGTACCGAGCGGATGGTGGCGTCGATGGTGTCGAGCACGCGCTGTGCGTGGCGGTGCAGGCGCGGGTGGGTGGTGGCCGTGCGCGCGTGCAGCAGCGACACATCGATGCGCAGCACCATCAGGTTCTGGCCCAGGTCGTCATGAATGTCGAGCGCGATGCGCCGTCTTTCCTGTTCCTTGATGGTTTGCTGGTGGTCGCTCAGTTCGCGCAGCTGGGCCAGGGTACGCTGCAGGTTTTCCTCGTTGCGCTTGCTTTCCGTGATGTCGATGCCCATGGCGATGATCATCTGCGGCCGTCCTTGCGCATCGAAGATGGGTTTTTTATGCGTCTGCAGCAGGCGGTTTTCCTGCAGCCGCGCATTCCATACCAGTTCTTCGCGGATCACCACCTGGCGGCTGGCAAACGCTTCCTGGTCCGCCGTGTGGAATCCCTGGGTCTGCTCCGCAGGGAAGTGCTGCACGTCGCGTCCTTCGGCGATATCCTGGAATTGCACGCCCCATTGCTGCTCGCAGGCCTGGTTCATCAGCAGCATGCGCGAATCGGCATCTTTCAGGAACAGCGACAGGGGCATCATGGAAATGATGTCCTGCAGCCGCTCTTCGCTGCGCGCCAGGGCCGCTTCCGTTTGTGCGCGCATGGCGATTTCCGCGGAGAGCTGGAGATTGACATCGAGCAATTGGGCCGTGCGCAGGGCCACGCGGCTTTCCAGCTCCGCATGGGCCAGGCTCAACGCGTGTTCGGCCCGCTTGTGTTCGGTGATGTCGCTGGCCAGCACCAGTGCGCCCGTCACAGTGCCGTGCTGGTCGTACAGGCGGCGTCCGCTGAGCATGGCCCAGCGCTGTGTACCGTCGCCATGCCGGTATTGCAATTCGCCCATGCAGCTATCGCTCGCCGTCTGGCGTAGCGGACACAGGCGCAGCAAGGTGGCCTCGTCGTGGAATTCCTCCATGGAGTGGTTCAGCAGCAGCTCGGCGGGGAGGCCCAGCATGTCGCACAGGCGCTGGTTGACGTACAGGATGCGGCCTTGCGCATCCGTTTGCCACATGCCGTCCTGCGCCGTTTCGCTCAGGTTCTGGTAGCGCAGGAGGCTGGCGTCGAGTTGCGAACGCGTGCTGGCGAGGTGGGCGCGCAGCCTGCGCATCAGCCACATGGCCGTGCAGGCGGCGGTCGCCAGCAGCAGGGTCAGCCAGACATGCTCCCAGAAGTCGAGCGCCGGCCAGGCCGCACCGGCCAGCCAGCCCAGCATGATCAGGATGAGGGCGGCGCAGGCAGCACTCAGCGTTTCAATCGACCATTTGCTCATCCGCGTCCCTGGCGTCATGGTTGGCCGCTGCGGTGTGCATGGGGCCTAAGTTGGGAAGGTGTCAACCGCTAGTGTAATACCAATTGTTGTTTTATTGAGAATATTTTGCAATTGGGCAAGCAAAAGGGCCGGCCCTTGCGGTGCCGGCCCTTGTCTGCCGATGGCAGCCTGGCGCGATCAGCCCGTGTTGCGCAGACCGGCCGCCACGCCGTTGATCGACAGCTGGATGCCGCGGTGCACCCTTTCGTCGATCTTGCTTTCCGCCGACAGGGCGCGGTTGCGCTTGATCAATTCCACCTGCAAGTGGTTCAGCGGGTCGAGATAGGCGAAGCGGTTCTGGATCGAGCGGGCCAGCAGCGGATTGCCGGCCAGGCGCTCCGTGTTGCCGGTGATGAGCTCCAGGCAGCGCAAGGTGTTGCCATGCTCGTCCGTGATGCGCTTGTAGATGCGTTCGCGCAAGTCCTGGTCTGCCACCAGTTCCGCATAGCGCGAGGCAATCGCCAGGTCCGTCTTGGCCAGCACCATGTCCATGTTCGACAGCAAGGTGGCAAAGAACGGCCATTCGGCGTACATGGCGCGCAGGGTGGCGATTTTTTCATCTTTCGACGCGCCGTCAGCCTGGTCGATCCAGGCCTCGATGGCGCTGCCGAAACCGAACCAGCCCGGCAGCAGCAAGCGGCACTGGCCCCAGGAAAAGCCCCAGGGAATGGCGCGCAAGTCTTCGATGCGCTGGTTGGCCTTGCGCGAGGCGGGGCGCGAACCGAGGTTCAGCTCGGCGATTTCCGCAATCGGCGTGGCCGAGAAGAAGTACTCCGTAAAACCCGGCGTTTCATACACGAGGTGGCGGTAGGCGTGATAGGCCAGGTCCGACAGCTGCGCCATCACGGCTTCGAACTGCGCCAGTTCGCTTGCGTGCGCGGGATTGGCCGCCTGCGGCGCCAGGCTCGCTTCGAGGGTGGCGGCGACCAGCAATTCCAGGTTGCGCCGGCCGATTTCCGCGTTGGAAAACTTCGAGGCGATGATTTCGCCCTGTTCCGTCAGACGGATCTGCCCGTTGACGGTGCCCGGCGGCTGGGCCAGGATGGCTTCGTAGCTGGGTCCGCCGCCGCGTCCTACCGTGCCGCCGCGGCCATGGAACAGGCGCAGCTTGACGCCGGCCTTCTGGAAGTCGCTCACCAATGCCAGTTCCGCCTTGTACAGTTCCCAGTTCGATGTGAGGAAGCCGCCATCCTTGTTCGAATCGGAATAGCCGAGCATGACTTCCTGCAACTGTCCCTGCTTGGCGATCAATTGCTTGACCAAAGGCAAAGCCATGACCTCGCTCATGATGCCGGCCGCGCGCTGCAGGTCGGGGATCGTTTCGAACAGGGGAATGACCATCAGCTCGCACGTGCTCTCGCCAGCTTGCCAATCGGTGCGCAGCAAGCCCGTTTCTTTTTGCAGCAGCAACACTTCCAGCAGGTCGGACACGGTTTCCGTGTGCGAAATGATGTAGTTGCGGATGGCCCGCGCGCCGTAGCGCTGGCGGATGTCGCGCGCCGCGCGCAGGATCGCCAGCTCGGAATCCGTTTCCGTGGCGTAGGCGATGTAGGGCGAGTACAGCAAACGCGGCTGGGCCAGTTCGCTCAGCAGCAGTGCCTGCTTGTCTTCCTCGGACAGCGACGTGTAATCGGCGGCCACGCCGCTTTGCGCGAACAGGTCGGCCAGCACGCGCTCGTGCACATCGGACGTCTGGCGCATGTCCAGCGATGCCAGGTGGAAGCCGAAGATGTCGGCCGCGCGCGCCAGGGTGGCCAGGCGCGGGCGCACGAGGGCCGCGCCGTGGTGCGATTCGAGCGAGGTGACGATGGTGCGCAGGTCGGCGACAAAGGCGCCCGCGTCCGGATAGGCGGCCGCTGGCCCCACTTCCTTGCGCAGGATGTTGGTGGCGCCCAGCGCGCGGGCGGTGGCGGCCAGGCGCGCATAGATGCCGATCAGGGCGCGGCGGTACGGTTCGTCGCTGCGGTGCGGCGAGGCGTCCGGCGACTGGTCGGCCAGTGCCTGCAGTTCGGCGCTGACGCCCACCATCAGGGTCGAGACGGACAATTCCGCGCCCAGCGCGTGCGCTTCGTCGAGGTAAAAATCGAGGATGGTGGTGGCGTGGCGCGCCAGCGCATGCTGCATGGTGCCCGCATTCACGTTCGGGTTGCCGTCGCGGTCGCCGCCGATCCAGCTGCCCATCTGCACGTAGGCGGCATTGATCGGTTCGATGGTGCCGTCGCCGTTCGGGTACTCGGCGGCGATGTCGTCCTCGATGTCGTCATACAGGCCCGGCAGTTCGCGCAAAAAGGTGATGCGGTAGTAGGACAGGGCGTTTTCGATTTCGTCGGCCACCGTCAGCTTCGAGTAGCGCAGCATGCGCGTCTGCCACAGGGTGGAGACGCGCGAGCGCAGCAGTTGCAGGTTGGCGTGCCGCTCTTTCGGCGTCTGCGGCAGGTCGCGCTCGGCCAGCAGGCGGGCGATGTCGTGCTCGGCGTCGAGGATGCTCTTGCGCTGCACTTCCGTCGGGTGGGCCGTCAGCACGGGGGCGATCAGCGCCTCCTGGAAGAAGGTGTCGACCGTCTTGCGCGGCACGCCGGCGGCGCGCAGCTTTTTCAGCGCGAAGCTGATGCTGCCCTTTTGCGCTGGCGAGCCGGCCAGCAGGTGGGCGCGGCGGCGGCGGATGTGGTGTTGATCTTCCGCAATGTTGGCCAGGTGTGAAAAATAGGAAAATGCGCGCACCACGGAAATCGTCTGTTCGCGGCTCAGTTCTTTCAGCATGGCGTCGAGTTCCAGCGCGGCGCCGGCGTCCGCTTCGCGGCGGAAGCGCACGGACGTCTGGCGTATGGTTTCCACCACATTGAAGACGGCGTCGCCTTCCTGTTCGCGCAGCACGTCGCCCAGCAGGCGGCCCAGCAGGCGGATATCTTCTTTCAGTGGCGCGTCCTTGTCGGAGCCGGCCGCTGGAACTATTTCTGGTGCTACTGCGTCATTGAGCATAATAAAGAACCAAAGTAAGTGTAAAAGCAAGGGAATGTGGATCGCACCGGGCGTTTGGCCGCAGAGGGGAGGGGGCGCATGATAAAATTTGTGGTCTTCAACATGGACGCTAGCCTGACTTGGCCTTCTAGGCCAAGGGATAACGATTATAGCGACGCCGGGTGCCTTTTCGATATAAATTGATATCGGACGGGCGAATTGGCAACGATAATGACAACGACAGCCACAGCGAAAGAACTTGTTTTGAAAGCATCCGAATTGACCCCGAACGAATTGACCATTCCCGCCCGCCTGGTGATCGCCACGCGCGAGAGCCGCCTTGCCATGTGGCAAGCTGAACATGTGCGTGCGCGCCTGGCCGCCCTGTATCCGCAGTGTAGCGTTGAAATTCTCGGCATGACCACACGCGGCGACCAGATTCTGGACCGCGCCCTGTCCAAGGTAGGCGGCAAGGGCCTGTTCGTCAAGGAGCTGGAAGTGGCGATGGAAGAAGGCCGCGCCGACCTGGCCGTGCATTCGCTGAAAGACGTGCCGATGGAGTTGCCAGAAGGCTACAGCCTGGCCGCCATCCTCGAGCGCGAAGACCCGCGCGATGCGTTTGTATCGAACGATTACGCCAGCCTGGCCGAGCTGCCGCACGGCGCCGTGGTCGGCACCAGCAGCTTGCGCCGCCAGTCGCTGATCGCCGCCCGCTACCCGCACCTGACGATCCTGCCACTGCGCGGCAACCTCGATACGCGTTTGGGCAAGCTGGACCGTGGCGATTACGCCGCCATCATCCTCGCCGCCGCCGGTCTGAAACGCCTGGGCCTGGCATCGCGCATCCGCGCCGTGCTGGCGCCGGAAGACAGCCTGCCGGCCGCTGGCCAGGGCGCCATGGCGATCGAAATCCGCAGCGGCCGCGTCGACGGCGCCGACCTGGTGCGCCTGCTGGCGCCGCTGAACCACACGGCCACGGCGCAAGCCGTCACGGCCGAGCGCAAGGTGTCGAAGATTTTCGGCGGCAGCTGCCAGATTCCGCTGGCCGCGTTTGCCACCGTCGAGGGCGAACAGATGCGCTTGCGCGCCATGGTCGCCACGCCCGATGGCGCGCGCATGGCCAGCGCCGACGTCAGTGGCCCGGCCAGCGCGCCGGAACAGCTGGGCGAGCAAGTAGCCGAACTGCTGCGCGGGCAAGATGCCGCCGGCATCCTCGCCTCGTGCGCGGTCACGCCCGACAACCATGAAGGCCTGGCGCCGCATGCCTGACAGCGTGGTGATCACGCGGCCTGCGGCGCAGGCGGGGCCGCTGGCCGCCAGAATTGCGGCGCTGGGCTGGCCCGTGACCCTGCTGCCGCTGCTGGAAATCCACGCGCTGGACGGCGAGGACGAATGCGCGCAGCTGCAAGCCGTGCTGGCGCGCCTGGCGCAATACGACCTGGTGGCGTTTGTTTCGCCCAACGCCATCGATTGCGTCTTTGCGCACCTGCCCGCCTGGCCGCCTGGCGTGCCGCTGGCCGTGGTGGGCGAGGGCAGCAAGATGGCCTTGGCCGCGCATGGCGTCACGCACGCCAACGCCAGCATCACCAGCCCGTTTGACACGGCGCGCAGCGATTCCGAACATCTGTTGCTGGCGCTGGACTTGCCGGCCCTGCGCGGCAAGCGCGTGCTGATCGTGCGCGGCGACGGCGGACGCGACTATCTGGCTGACGGCTTGCGCGCCGCCGGCGCCCAAGTCGAGTTCGTCACGGCTTACCGCCGCAAGGTGCCAACGCTGACGCCAGCCTTGCGCGCGACCCTGGAAAACCTGTTGCAGCATAATAATGACTGGATCATCACCAGCTCGGAAGCGCTGCGCGGTTTGCTGGCGCTGCTGGGCGAAATGGGCGATGAAAAGATGGCTGTTGTGAAAATGCAACAGCAGCATTTGATCGTGCCGCACGCGCGCATTGCACAAACGGCGGCGGCCCTGGGTTTTGCCCGTGTCACCTTGACAGGATCAGGCGACGCAGGAGTGCTCGCCGCGTTACAATCACGACCATGAACGAAATGCCTACACTCTCCGAACCGAATGCAACGCCTGGCAGCGCCGTGAAGACGGCGCCGCAGGCGGCCGACCAACCTGCTGGCCGCGCGCCGACCTTGCTCGAACAGCTGCAAAAGCCCATGAGCATCGCCGTCATCGTGCTGGCCGTGCTGCTGGCTGCGCAAAGCTGGTCGACCAGCAAGCAGATCCGCAACCTGCGCGAAGAAGTGGCCAAGCGCCTGCAAAAGGGCGATGTCAGCAACGCCGAAACGGGCGTGCTGGCGCGCAACGTGCAAGAAGGCACGAAAGAGCTGCAAATCAAGGTGGGCGCGCTGGAAAACCGCCAGAGCGAAACGCAAAGCCAGCAGCTGGCGCTGGAACAACTGTATAACGACTTGTCGAAGAACCGCGACGAGTGGGCGCTGACGGAAATCGAGCAAGTGCTGTCGACGGCCAGCCAGCAGCTGCAACTGGCCGGCAACGTGCCCGGCGCGCTGATCGCCCTGCAAAACGCCGACCGCAGCCTGTCGCGTTCCGACAAGCCGCAATTCATCACCATCCGCCGCGCCATCGGGCGCGACATGGAAAAACTCAAGGCCCTGCCCAGCGTCGATTCGACGGGCGTGGCCCTGCGCCTCGACGCCGTGATCGCCCAGATCGACGCCTTGCCGATGCTGTCCGACGAAACGCCGGCCTTGCCGGCCGCGCCGGAAAAACCGGGCAAGGCCAAGGCCAAGCCCGTGCGCGATGCCAGCGGCAAGCTGGTCGGACCGCCGGCGCCGGAACCGCTGCTGCAAACAGTGCGCGACGGCTTCAATACCTGGAGCGGCGACATGTGGAATGACGTGCGTCAATTGATCCGCATCCGCCGGGTCGATACGCCGGAAGCGCTGATGCTGTCGCCGACGCAATCGTATTTCTTGCGGGAAAACGTCAAGCTGCGCCTGCTGAATGCCCGCATGGCCTTGTTGTCGCGCAATGAAACGGCATTCAGGAATGACTTGATCGCCGCCCAGGATGCGCTGGCCAAGTATTTCGACACCCGCGCCAAGAACACGCAGACGGCGCAAGCCCTGTTGCGCCAGGTGCAGGGCAGCAACCTGGCCATCGAAATGCCAACCTTGTCCGACAGCCTGGCGGCTGTGCGCAACTACAAAGCGAAGTCCTGAGCCCATGCGTCTATTTCTCTGGTTACTCGCCCTGATGGCCGCGGCGATCGGTATCGCCGTGACGGCCCGTTTCAACCCCGGCAACGTGGTACTGTTCTATCCGCCGTACCGCATCGATTTGTCGCTGAACTTCTTCCTGCTGCTGCAGGTCGTGCTGTTCGTGCTGCTGTACCTGCTGGTACGCGCCGTGCGCGGCACCGTGCGCATGCCGGCGCAAGTGGCGGCGTATCGCCAGCGCAAGCGTGAACGCGATGGCAACAAGGGCTTGCGCGAAGCCTTGAAAGCCCTGTTCGAAGGCCGTTTCGGCCATGCGGAAAAAGCCGCCCTGCGCGCCGCCGAGCTGGAAGAAAATGCCGGCCTGGCCGCGCTGATCGGCGCGCGCGCCGCGCACCGCATGCGCCAGTCCGAGCGCCGCGACAGCTGGCTGGCCCGTGTCGAAGGCGATGCCAGCCTGAAGACGGCCCGTTTGATGACGGTGACGGAATTGCTGGTCGACGACCACCAGCCGGAAGCGGCCCTGGCGGCCGTGCGCGAACTCAATGCCAGCGGCACGCGCCATATCCACGCGCTGCAATGGTCGCTGAAGGCCGAGCAGCAGGCGAAGAACTGGCCGGAAGTGCTGCGCCTCGTGCGTTCGCTCGACAAGCACCGCGCCCTGCATCCGGCCCTGTCGTCGCGCCTGCGCGAGCTGGCCTACGACCATTTGCTGTCCGACCCCTCGCATGACGCCGAATCGTTGATGCGCGTCTGGTCCACCGTGCCCAGCAGCGATCGGGTCAAGCCATATATCGCCTGCCGCGCCGCCACGGCCCTGAATGCGCGCAGCCTGCACGATGAGGCGCGCCTCGTGTGCGAAGAGTCGCTGGCCGCCGACTGGGATGAGCGCGTCGTGCGCGCCTACCGCGAAGCGGCGGCGCCCGCCGGCACGCCGGCCCTGCTGCTGCAGATCGAGCATTGCGAGCAATGGATGAAACAGCGTCCGCTGGATGCGGAACTGGCGCTGACCCTGGGTACCCTGTGCCTCAAGCAAAAACTGTGGGGCAAGGCCCAGCGTCACCTGGAGCAGGCTTTGTCGGACGCAAACGAGCCGCAAATGGTGCGCGACGCCCACCTGAAGCTGGCGCAGATGCACGATGCCTTGCAGCAGACGGAACAGGCCGCCGCGCATTACCGGCAGTGCGCGCTGGCGACCATCCTGTAAGCCATTTCATCAGACGTAAAAAAGCCGTTCAGTGCAGACTGAACGGCTTTTTTTTGCGCTGTTACCTTGCTACTTTACTTCTTCGAGCTTTACTTCTTCGACGTTTACTTCTTCGGTACTGCAGTGCCTTCCGGCAAGGCATACGCGACCAGGGTATCGCTCATCTTCGTGCCCAGCGAGCCGTGGCCGCCAGCCATGACGACGACGAACTGGCGTCCCGACTTGTTCGACACATAGCTCATCGGCGTAGCCTGGCCACCTGCCGGCAAGCGCGCTTTCCAGAGTACTTTACCGTTGCTGACATCGTAGCCGCGGATATAGTAGTCGAGCGTGCTGCTGAGGAAGGTCACGCCGCCACCGGTGGTGACCATGCCGCCCAAGCTGGGCACGCCCAGTGGCAAGGGAATCGGCACGGGACCGCTGTCGCGCGTGGTGCCGTTCTTGTGCATCCACACTTTTTTCATGGTGCGCAGGTCGACGGCGGCCACATAGCCCCACGGCGGTGCCTGGCATGGGAAGCCCAGTGGCGACAAAAAGGCCTTGATTTCCACGGCGAACGGGACGCCCGTCTGTGGCTGCAAGCCCATTTCGCCGCCCGTGCCGCCCTTGGCCGTCGTTTCGGCGCGTGGCACGAGTTTTTCCAGGAAGCCCATGTAGTCAGGGTTGACGATCAACAACTGGCGCACGGGATCGATGGCCGCGCCGCCCCATTCGAAGATGCCCAAGGGGCCCGGCGAGATGACGGCGCCCTTGCCAGCCGTTTGCGGCGTGAACGGGCCTTCATAGCGGCGTTCCTTGAAAATGATGCGGCAGGCGAGCTGGTCGAACGGCGTGGTGCCCCACATGTCCGCTTCGCTGATATTGCGCTCAGGCAAGAAGGTCAGGGCGGAGAACGGCTGCGTGGGCGACAAGGTGTCGCCAGCGGCAGGATTACTCGTCGGCACAGGTTTTTCCGGCGCCGGCACGACCAGGCTGCCATCGCGGCGGTCGATCACGTAGATATCGCCGCGTTTCGTCGTGGCAACAACCGAGGGAACTTTGCCTTTCGGCGTGTCGATGTCGACCAGCGAAGGTTGGCCGCCGATATCCATGTCCCAGATATCGTGGTGCACGGTCTGGTACACCCAGCGCACTTTTCCGGTCGCCAGGTCCAGCGCGACGATGGCGCTGTTGAATTTCTCGCCATTCTTGTTGCGGTTGCCGCCCCAGGTATCGGGGGTTTCATTGCCCATCGGAATGTACACCATGCCCAGCTTTTCATCGATGCTGGCCACGCCCCACGAGTTGGGCGAGTTGTTGGTGTAGTTCTTGCCTTCAGGGAAGGGCTTGGTATCTTCCGGCGTGGCCGGGTCCCAGTTCCACAGCAGCTTGCCGGTGACGGGATCGTAACCGCGGATCACGCCCGATGGTTCTTCCGTCGAATGGTTGTCCGTCACGCTGGCGGCGATCACGGCCACGTTCTGCGCCACGGCCGGCGGGGACGTGGGCATCAGGAAACCGCGCTTGATCATGGCCATGTTTTTATACAGGTTGACGACGCCGTTGTTGCCAAAGCTCTTGCACGACTCGCCCGTATCGGCGTTGACGGCGATCATGGTGCCATCCATGGTCGGCGCCAGGATGCGGCGCGGACATTCCATGCTGGCAGCTTCGGGGGCCGGATTATTTTTGGCACGCCCCGCGTTCACGTCCCAGTAGGCCACGCCGCGGCAGATCATGTGCTGGTAGCTGGCCGCATCGCGGTTGATCTTCGGATCGTGGCGCCAGATTTCCTTGCCCGTGTCCGGGTTCAGGGCGATGACGATATTGTGCGGCGTGCACAGGTACAGCATGTCATTGACCTTCAGCGGCGTGACTTCATTGGCGATCTCGCCCGGGTCGTTCGGACCCTTGAAGTCGCCCGTGTGGTAGGTCCAGGCTTCTTTCAGGCCGGAAATATTGGCCGGCGTGATTTGCGCGGCCGGCGCATAGCGGTCGCCATAGCCGGAGCGGCCATACGCGGACCAGTCGTTGTGCTCGACGCCGGGAGCGAAATCTCCGGCGGCGGTGGCGGCCATGTTTTCGGCCGGCACCTCGCCATGCAGGTCATGGTAATCCTGGAACAGGGCGATGACGCCAGCGATGACGGTCAGGGCCACGGCAGCGCTGAGCGCCATCTTGCCCGCTTGCGGCCGTTTCTCGGCGGCGGGTGGGGCCAGGCGGCGGCTGACGAAGGGCAGCAGCAGCCAGACGGCGGCGACAAACCAGATGTCCAGGCGCGGCAGCAATTGCCACCAGTCGAATTTCACTTCAATCACGGACCAGATGAGGGTGGCGATCAGCAGCAGCGCCATGAACGCTTGCGCGCTGCGCTTGCCTTTGAAGACGAGCACGCCTGCGATCAGCATGCCGATGCCGGCCAGCAAGTAGTACCAGGAGCCGCCGAGCGTGGCCAGCCAGATGCCGCCGCCCAGCAGGGCGAGGCCGAACAGAACGAAAATAACGCCGGTGACCTTTAATAAAGGACCGGGCCGGAAAGAGGGAATCATCATATTCCTTTTTGCAAGGATTTATCGGTGGCGCGTTGATGCGCCATATTGAATTCAGGGAGAGCGTCGATTGCAGAATATACAAAGTTTGGAATCACCAGAATGTGACAGTTTATCAGAATTGCTGATTGTCTTCTGGTCGCGCCCTTTTTTGGCTGGGGAGCTATTTGAATCAAATACATGCTTCAAATAAGCGCAAATATTATGCTGGAAGAGTGGATTGCGGGGCTGCGCAAGCGTTCGGCGTAGCATGGTGAAGCGCCTGCGTCATTATGCGAAGACATCGCGGGATGAATGATGGTGAGATTGTTGTTATAAATCGCTGCAATAAATACAATTCGCCTTATAATAACCCTGCCTGCCGCAGGGTGATATTGAAATGAAAATTCACAGGTATTCAAGATATTATCTGTGGAGTGGTCGTAGTATTACTTAGGTGTTTCTACTTATTGTTTCCGGCAGCCTGTTTATTCTTTCGCTGGCAGGCTGCGGTGACCAGCGGAGCGTGCATGCCACTGTTGTTGGCTTGTTGCGCAAAACGCCGGCAGGCCGCTGCTGCATCGCACAAGCCGCCTGTACTTCGCTATAATTGCGCGGTTAAAACACAATCCGCTAATGAGGAACCCCATGAGTTTGAATAACGTCTCTTCCGGCCGCGACCTGCCGAACGATTTCAACGTCGTCATCGAAATCCCGATGAATGCCGATCCGATCAAGTACGAAGTCGACAAGGAAAGCGGCGCGATCTTCGTCGATCGCTTCATGGGTACCGCCATGCATTACCCGTGCAACTACGGCTATGTGCCGAACACCCTGTCGCCGGATGGCGACCCGGTTGACGTGCTGGTCATCACCCCGTTCCCGCTGATCCCGGGCGTGGTCGTGCGCTGCCGTCCTATCGGCGTGCTGAAAATGACCGACGAGTCGGGCGAAGACGCAAAAGTGCTGGCCGTGCCAGTCGACAAGGTCCTGTCGATCTACAGCCACTGGCAAAAGCCGGAAGATCTGAATGAGCTGCGCTTGCGCCAGATCCAGCATTTCTTTGAGCACTACAAAGATCTGGAAAAAGGCAAATGGGTCAAGATCGACGGCTGGTATGGTCCTGACGTGGCCAAGGAAGAAATCCTGAACGGCGTCGCCGCCTACAAGGCAGATTCTGCAAAAGCATAAATAACGGGGCGCTTCACTGCCGCTCACCGTTCAAAACGCTCCCCGCCAGCGATGGCCGGGAGCGTTTTTACTTTTCTAGCTGCGAAACGGGCTGTGCTCGTTCAATTCATCGAGGTAGGCATCGATGCCGCCCCGTTCGCGTTCGAGGAAGCGCTGCACGGCGTCGGCAAAGGCCGGGTGCGCCAGCCAGTGGGCCGACCAGGTCTTTTGCGGCAGGAAGCCGCGCGCCATCTTGTGCTCGCCCTGGGCGCCCCCTTCGAAGGTGGCGATGCCGTTGGCGATGCAAAATTCCAGCGGCTGGTAGTAGGCCGTCTCGAAATGCAAACAGGGTACGTGCTCGAGCGCGCCCCAGTAGCGGCCATACAGGGTGTCCTTGGTATGGATCACCAGCGAGGCGGCAATGGCCCGGCCTTCGCGTTCGGCGATCACCAATAAAATGTTCTGCGGCATGCTGGCACCGATGCGCTGGAAGAACTCCAGGCTTAAGTACGGCGACGAGCGGTGTTCCGCATAGGTATTGCTGTAGCAGCGGTGGAACAGCTTCCAGTCGGCATCAACAGCATCCACCCCGCGCACCTGGCGCAGGGTCACGCCCGCTTCGCGCACCTTGCGCCGTTCGGCACGGATATTCTTGCGTTTCTTGTGTTCCAGGGTGGCGAGGAATTGCTCGAAATCCGTGTAGCCGGGATTGAGCCAGTGAAACTGCACGCCACTACGCATCAGGTAGCCGGCTTCTTCCAGTTGGCGCGCTTCGCTTTCCGGCGGGAACAGGATGTGGCAGGACGACACCTTGCTGGCTTGCTGCTGCGTCTGCAGGAAGGCCAGCAGGGCGGCGCGGGCTTCCCCATCGCGGGCCAGCAAGCGCGTGCCGCTCACGGGCGTAAAGGGAATAGCCGACAACAGTTTCGGGTAATATTCCAGGCCATGCTGCTGATACGCGTCGGCCCAGGCCCAGTCGAACACGTATTCGCCATACGAGTGCATTTTGAGGTACAGGGGCAGGGCGGCGGCCAGGGTCTCGCCTTGCCACAGCACCAGGTAATTCGGCTGCCAGCCCGTGTCCGCGCTGGCGCAGCCGGACTCGTGCAGCGCTTGCAGGAAGGCATAGGAAAGGAAGGGAGTGGCATCCTGCTGGCTGGCCAGCAGTTCAGACCAGGCCGCTTCGCCAATTTCAGCCAGGGTAGAGACGATAGCCGTGCGATAATTCATTGTTGTAGTGTGCATTCATCACTCTCGGGGCGCCGCCGTCGGCCTGCGCGCCCCTGTCTTGTTTAATAGAACGAAAATATCCATCATCATCATGACAGTCAAAGTCGCAATTGCTCAAATGAATAGTACGGTCGGCGATCTGGCCGGCAACCGTGCCAAGATCTTCGACCTTTCCCGCCGCGCCTTTGAAGCGGGCGCCGATATCGTGCTCACCCCGGAACTGTCGCTGGTCGGCTATCCACCCGAGGACTTATTACTGCGCAATGCATTCTACGCAAAAACGCAGGAAGCGTTTGCGGGGCTGGCCGCGGACCTGGCGCAGTTCACCGATTTGCACGTGGTGGTGGGCTTGCCGCTGCAGGACGAGAAGGGCGTGCGCCACAATGCCGCCTCCGTGCTGGTCAATGGCGAAGTGCTGGGCACCTACCGCAAGCACGACTTGCCCAATACCACCGTTTTCGATGAAAAGCGTTATTTCACCTCGGCGGACCAGGCTTTCGTATTTGGCGTGAAGGGTGTGCGTTTCGGCATCAATATCTGCGAAGACACGTGGTTCGAGCACGCGCCGATGCGCGCCCGCGCGGCTGGCGCGCAAGTGCTGCTGGTGCCGAACGGCTCGCCGTATCACATGAACAAGCAGCATCTGCGCTATGAAACCATGCGCAAGAACGTCAGCGCGCAAGGCATGGCCCTCGTGTACGCTAACCTGGTCGGTGGCCAGGATGAGCTGATTTTTGACGGCGACTCGTTCGTCATGGACGCGGCCGGCACGATTTGCGCCCAGTTGCGCCACTTCGAGGAAGACTTGCAGCTGGTCGAGTTCGACGGCGCCACGCCCGTGCCGCAGCCGCTGGCCACGCCGTTGACGACGGAAGCGCAGGTGTACCAGGCGCTGGTGCTGGGCGTGCGCGACTATATCGGCAAGAATGGTTTCCCTGGCGTGCTGATCGGCATGTCGGGCGGCGTCGATTCCGCGCTGACCCTGGCCATCGCCGTCGACGCGCTGGGCGCCGACAAGGTGCGCGCCGTGATGATGCCGTCGCAATTTACGGCCGATATCTCGTGGATCGATTCGCGCGACATGGTAAAACGCCTCAATGTGCGCTACGATGAAATTCCGATCAAGCAAACCTTCGACGCCTTCCGCGCCACCCTGGCCGGTGAGTTCGCGGGGCTGGCGGAAGACGCGACGGAAGAAAACATCCAGGCGCGCATCCGCGGCACCTTGCTGATGGCCCTGTCGAACAAGCATGGCAGCATCGTGCTGACGACGGGTAACAAGAGCGAGATGGCGGTCGGCTATTGCACCCTGTACGGCGACATGGCGGGCGGCTTTGCCGTCATCAAGGATATCGCCAAGACGCTTGTGTACCGCCTGTGCGCGTACCGCAACAGTGTCTCGGACGTGATTCCCGAGCGCATCCTGACGCGCGGACCGTCGGCAGAGCTGCGCGCCGACCAGCTGGACCAGGATTCCTTGCCGCCGTATGACGTACTCGACGGCATCATGCAGCTGTACATGGAAGAAAACCGGCCGATCGCCGAGATTATCGAGGCTGGCTACCCGCCGGCCGATGTGGCCCGGGTCACGCGCCTGATCAAGATCAATGAATACAAGCGGCGCCAGTCGCCGGTGGGTATCCGCGTCACGCACCGTGGCTTCGGCCGCGACTGGCGCTACCCGATTACCTCGAAATTCTACGAATAAGCAGCCATCTGTCCACAATCCAACAATTTTAAGGAGTAGCCATGAAACAGATTACCGCCATCATCAAACCATTCAAGCTCGACGAAGTACGCGAGGCCCTGGCCGATGTGAACGTGACGGGCTTGACCGTGACGGAAGTGAAGGGCTTTGGCCGCCAGAAGGGCCATACCGAGCTGTACCGTGGCGCCGAGTACGTGGTCGACTTCTTGCCGAAAGTCAAAGTCGAAGTGGTGGTGGACGACAGCGTGTCGGAACTGGTGGTCGACGCCATCATCAAGGCGGCCCGTACGGGCAAGATTGGCGATGGCAAGATTTTCGTGCGCGACGTGGAGCAAGTCATCCGCATCCGCACGGGTGAAACGGGTCCGGACGCGGTGTAAGTCTGGGTCAACAATGTTGTCGGATTACGGTCCTTCAGACCTAATCCGACCTACGCGATGTATCGCTTGTCTGGCCGTAGGTCGGCTTAGCGCGCCAGCGCGTAAGCCGACGCTGCTGAGCCATCAAAGCTGCCGGATTGCGCAGCAGCGCGCTTCACCGCCCCAAGCGCATGTCGAATTTCCAGCATATCAGGCGCAGTATCGTGATGCCGCTGGCGCTGGTCCACAGCGCGAAGTCGTGCTGGGCGCCGAAGTGCATCTGCAATAAATATGCCCAGCAGCCGAAAAAGGCGCAGATGGCGTAGGGTTTGCCGTCGCGAAATACCATCGGCACTTCATTGCAGACGATGTCGCGCATCACGCCGCCAAAAATCCCCGTAATCACCCCCATCATCGAGGCGATGAAGAGCGGCATGCCGGCGCGCGTCGCTTCGGCCACGCCCGCGATGGCGAACATGCCCAGGCCGATGGCGTCGGCGATGACGATCAGGCGTTCCGAGACGATCTGGCGCAAATGCTGGATCAAGGGCGCGGCCGTCAGGGCCAGCACGAAAATCAGAATCGCGTATTCCTGGTGCGAGACCCAGAACAGGGGCCGCTTGTCGAGCAGGATGTCGCGCAGGGTGCCGCCGCCGAACGCCGTGATGAAGGCCACGACGAATACGCCGACCAGGTCCATGCGCTTGCGGCGCGCTTCGATGAAGCCGGAAAATGCGCCCACCAGGATGGCGATGACCTCGATGATCTTGATCAGCGAGCCAGGCGGTAGTTGGGGTGGCATCATGGGGGGAGCGCGTGCACGAGACGCTAAGCAGGAAATAATTGTCACAGGTTAACATGACACGGCCCCGAATGGTGACAAACGGGGCCGTGCGCGTGGGCTAACTTGTTACTGAATTGTAATTTCTTGCTGCGGTGCTCAGCGGATGGGCTGCAGGGCGGAAGAAAGCAATACGACAAGGGCGCCATCGCCCCCTTCGGAGCGGCGCGCCTGGCAAAAGGCGATGACTTCATCCTTTTGCACGAGCCAGCTGTGCACCATCGATTTCAAGACCGGTTCCTGGCCTTTCGAGCCAAAACCCTTGCCGTGGATCACGCGCACGCAGCGCAGCTTGCGCCGCGTTGCCTGGTTCAAGAAGGCGCCGATGCCGTCGCGCGCCTCGTCGCGGCGCAAGCCGTGCAAATCCAGCTCATCCTGGATGGGCCAGTGGCCCTTGCGCATCTTTTTCACCACGTCCGGTCCCACGCCGGGGCGGGCGTAGTTCAGGGCCGGATCGTTTTCCAGGTAATGGTCGACCTCGAACAAGTCCGACAGCGACTCGCGCAGCACGGCTGCATGGTCCTCTTCGGGCGTCAGCTTGCGTGCCGGCTGCTGGGCCGCCATGGCGCCCGCCTTGGGCAGGCTGGGCACGTAGCGGTCCGACTCGGGCAGGCGCTTGACGCCGCCGATGCTGGCCTTGAACAGATTGCTTTCCACGGCCTGCACCTTGACCTGCTGGGCGCGCTCAGCCGCGGCTTGCGCGCGCGCATCGGCCTGCTCCTTGAGCTGCTTGCTGACCGCTTTCAGGTCGGCAAAGTCTTTCATCGACGCCATGCGACGCTTACTCCTGGCCTTCCAGGTAGCGCTGGGCGTCCAGTGCTGCCATGCAACCGGTGCCAGCGCTGGTGATCGCCTGGCGGTAGATATGGTCTTGCACGTCGCCGGCGGCGAACACGCCCGGCGCGCTGGTGGCGGTGGCCATGCCTTCCAGGCCGGTTTTCGTCTTGATGTAGCCGTTGTGCATGTCCAGCTGGCCTTCGAAGATGCCCGTGTTCGGTTTGTGGCCGATGGCGATGAACACACCGTGCACGCTCAATGCTTCGACCTTGCCGTCGATGGTCGACTTGATGTTCAAGCCCGTCACGCCGCTGTCGTTGCCCGTCACTTCTTCCAGGGTGTGGTTATATTTCAACACGATCTTGCCTTCGGCAACCTTGGCGTTCAGGCGGTCGATCAAAATGGCTTCGGCGCGGAACTTGTCGCGGCGGTGGATCAGCGTGACTTTATTGGCGATGTTCGACAGGTACAGCGCTTCTTCGACGGCCGTATTGCCGCCGCCGACAACGGCTACTTCCTGGTTGCGGTAGAAGAAGCCATCGCAGGTGGCGCAGGCGGACACGCCCTTGCCCATGAATGCCGCTTCGGATGGCAGGCCCAGGTATTGCGCGGATGCGCCCGTGGCGATGATCAAGGTGTCGCACGTGTATTCGTGGCTGTCACCCTTCAGGCGGATCGGCTTTTCGTTGAGGAAAGTGGTGTGGATATGGTCAAACACGATTTCCGTATTGAAACGCTCGGCATGCTGGAGCAAGCGCTGCATCAGGTCCGGGCCTTGCACGCCCATCGGGTCGCCGGGCCAGTTTTCCACGTCCGTGGTGGTCATCAACTGGCCGCCCTGTTCCACGCCGGTGACCAGCATCGGGTTCAGGTTGGCGCGGGCGGCGTAGACGGCGGCGCTGTAGCCGGCTGGGCCGGAGCCGAGGATCAAAACGCGGGCGTGTTTGGTAGTGGTCATGGGAGGCTTCTCTATGAGTGGGGTCTGTCCGAATTGGGGGCATACGCGCGAAGAACAAGGGCGTATTGCGCTTGCGCAAGCAATCCACGATTATAGACCAAGCCGCCTGTAGCGACGAATCGTGGGGCCGTCCCGGGCATATATGGCTTAGAATACTTCCTTATTATGGGAAATTCCCTTTCAGAAACATTTATCACCTTGCAGCGCTTCCCAGAATGACTAAACCAGCCCAGGCCAATCAAAATAGCTACACCCGTAAACCGGTCGAACGCCGGCCTCTGCCGAACCGGCTGGTGCGGCTGCTGTCCGAGGCGCGCTGGTTCGCGCTGGCCGCGTTTGCCCTGTATTTCGTGCTGATACTGGCCAGCTTCAACAAGCTCGACCCGGGCTGGTCGCACGCGACCTCCGTCGACAAGGTGGCCAACCTGGGCGGCAAGCTCGGGGCAACCTTTTCCGATTTGTTGCTGTATATCTTCGGCTTTTCCGCCTGGTGGTGGTGCATCTGGCTGCTGCGCACGGTATGGAATGGCTATCGCCGCCTGAGTAAGCGCTTCCTGCTGGAAGAGGAAGAGGTGGAGCGCGAACACCATGTCGAGATGCTGATCCGCATCGTCGGCTTCTCCATCATGCTGATCGGCAGCATGGGCCTGGAATACCTGCGCATGGCGAAAAGCCTGCACGTGCAGCTGCCGCGCGAGCCGGGCGGCGTGCTGGGCCAGCTGGTGGGTCACTCGGCCCACGTGGCCTTCGGTTTCACGGGCGCCACTTTATTACTGTTGCTGCTGTTCGGCCTGGGTTTCAGCCTGTTCTTCCACGTTTCCTGGTTGCAAGTGGCCGAACGCATCGGCGGCGCCATCGAAGACGCCTTCAACTGGTTCGTGCTGCGCTACCAGGATCGCGAAGACCGCCGCCAGGGCGAAGTGGCCGCCGTGCGCCGCGACGAAGTGGTGGTCATCGAACGCGCCAAGCATGTGGAAAAGCATGTGGCCGCGCCGCCCGTGAAGATCGAGCCGCAGGTGGTGACCGTGGTGAAATCGGAGCGCGTGGAAAAGGAGCGCCAGGCGCATCTGTTTGACACCCCCGGCGACGGCAAGCTGCCGCCACTGTCCCTGCTCGATGAGGCGCCGCCCGTGGTGGAAACGGTCTCCGTGGAAACGCTGGAATTTACGAGCCGCCTGATCGAAAAGAAATTGTCGGACTTTGGCGTGGATGCCAAGGTAGTGGTCGCTTACCCCGGCCCCGTGGTGACGCGCTATGAAATCGAGCCGGCCACGGGCGTCAAAGGCAGCCAGATCGTGGGCCTGGCGCGCGACCTGGCCCGTTCGCTGTCGCTGACGTCGATTCGTGTGGTGGAAACCATTCCTGGCAAGAATTACATGGCGCTGGAATTGCCGAATAGCAAACGCCAGATCGTGCGCCTGACGGAAATCCTCGGCTCCAAGGTCTACAACGATGGCGTGTCCAGCCTGACGATTGCGCTGGGCAAGGATATCGCCGGCAAGCCCGTTGTGGCCGATCTGGCCAAGATGCCCCACTTGCTGGTGGCCGGTACCACCGGTTCCGGTAAATCCGTGGGCATCAATGCGACGATTTTGTCGCTGCTGTACAAATCCGATCCGCTCGACGTGCGCCTGATCCTGATCGATCCGAAGATGCTGGAAATGTCCGTCTACGAAGGCATCCCGCACTTGCTGGCGCCCGTCGTGACCGACATGCGCCAGGCGGGCCACGCGCTGAACTGGGCCGTGAACGAGATGGAACGCCGCTACAAGCTGATGAGCAAGATGGGCGTGCGTAACCTGGCCGGCTACAACGCGAAGATTGCCGACGCGAAAAAGCGCGAAGAACACATCCCGAATCCGTTCAGCCTTACGCCGGACTCGCCGGAACCACTGGATAAACTGCCGACCATCGTCATCATCATCGACGAGCTGGCCGACTTGATGATGGTGGTGGGTAAAAAAGTCGAGGAATTGATCGCGCGTATCGCGCAAAAGGCGCGCGCCGCCGGTTTGCACTTGATTCTGGCCACGCAGCGCCCATCTGTAGACGTGATTACGGGCCTCATCAAGGCGAATATCCCCACGCGTATCGCCTTCCAGGTCTCGTCGAAGATCGACTCGCGCACGATTCTCGACCAGATGGGCGCGGAAGCCTTGCTGGGCATGGGCGACATGCTGTACATGCCGCCCGGCACCGGCTTGCCGATGCGCGTGCACGGCGCGTTTGTGTCCGATGAAGAAGTCCACCGCGTTGTCAGCTATTTGAAGCTGCAGGGCGAACCGAACTACATCGAGGGCATCCTCGAAGGCGGCACCCTGGAAGGCGATGGCGCCGAAGGCGGCGCGCCGGGCGAGGGTGGCGGCGAGGCCGATGCCCTGTACGACCAGGCGGTGGCGGTGGTGCTGAAAAACCGCCGCGCCTCGATTTCGCTGGTGCAGCGTCATTTGCGCATCGGCTACAACCGCGCCGCCCGTCTGCTCGAGCAGATGGAGCAGAGCGGGGTGGTATCAACCATGCAATCCAATGGCAACCGGGAAATCCTGGTGCCGGCGGCGAGTAGTGAACAAGGGTAAAACAGAATGAAGAACACGACTTTCGCAACAAAAATGATCATCGGCGCGGCCAGCGTCGCCTGCAGCCTGCTGTTCGCCGCCAGCGCCTCGGCCAGCGCGCTGGAGCAGTTCAAGAGCTTTGCCGCCGGCACCAAGTCGGCCAAGGGCGAGTTCGTGCAGCGGCAAGTCAAGAAGGCGGACGCCAGCGGCAAGGCGAAAGTATCGACCCCCGCCAGCGGCACGTTTGAATTCGCCCGTCCAGGCAAGTTCATCTGGACCTATCTGAAGCCGTACGAGCAATTGCTGCAAGCGGATGGCGACAAGCTGTATATCTACGACAAGGACTTGAGCCAGGTGACGGTGAAGAAACTGGGCGACGCGCTCGGTTCCTCGCCAGCGGCCATCTTGTTCGGCAGCAACGACCTGGAAAAGAACTTTACGTTGGCCGAAGCGGGCACGCGCGATGGCCTGGAATGGCTGAAAGCCACGCCGAAAGCCAAGGACACGACGTTCGATGAAATCACCATCGGCCTGCGCAATGGCGTGCCGGAAGCGATGGAATTGCGCGATTCGTTCGGGCAGACATCGGTGCTGGCGTTCAAGAATTTTCAGAAGAATCCAGCGCTATCTGCCAATCACTTTAAATTTGTCATGCCCAAGGGCGCGGACGTCATCAACAATTAAGACTGTCGCGCGTTGCGTATGAGCCAGCCTCGCAGCGATGCGGGGCTTTTGCATTCTTATTAGGTAACTCATTATGGCGGATCTCTTTTCCACCGCACCGCGCCAGCCGCTGGCCGAAGCCTTGCGGCCTGCTACCCTCAACGAAGTCATCGGCCAGACGCATTTGCTGGGCGTGGGCAAGCCGCTGCGCCTGGCGTTCGAGGCGGGCAAGGCCCACTCGATGATCTTGTGGGGGCCGCCCGGCGTGGGCAAGACCACCCTGGCGCGCCTGATGGCGAATGCTTTCGACAGCGAATTCATCGCCCTGTCGGCCGTGTTTGCCGGCGTGAAAGATATTCGCGCAGCCATGGACCAGGCGCGCCACAGCCTGGACCAGTTCGGCAAGCACACCTTGTTGTTCGTCGACGAAATCCACAGGTTTAACAAGTCGCAGCAGGATGCCTTGCTGCCCTTCGTCGAATCGGGCCTGGTGACGTTCATTGGCGCGACGACGGAAAACCCCAGTTTCGAAGTCAATTCGGCGTTGTTGTCGCGCGCGCAAGTGTATGTGTTGAAATCGCTCGACGAAGACGAGATGAAGCTGCTGCTGGCCAAGGCGCAATCGACGGCGCTGACGCACCTGACATTTGACGAGGCGGCCGCTGACACCCTGATCGGCTACGCGGATGGCGATGCGCGCCGCTTTTTGAATTTGCTGGAACAGGCCGAGACGGCCGCCAGCTCGACGGGCACGACGACAATCGACGCGGCCTTTGTCGACAATGCGCTGACCCTCAATTCGCGCCGCTTCGACAAGGGCGGCGACAATTTCTATGACCAGATTTCCGCCCTGCATAAATCCGTGCGCGGCTCGAACCCGGATGCGGCCCTGTACTGGTTTTGCCGCATGATCGATGGCGGCGCCGACCCGCGCTATCTGTCGCGGCGCATCGTGCGCATGGCCTGGGAAGACATCGGCCTGGCCGACCCGCGCGCCTTGACCATGGCCAACGACGCGGCGGCAACCTATGAGCGGCTCGGTTCGCCCGAAGGCGAGCTGGCCCTGGGCCAGGCCGTGATCTATCTGGCCATCGCCGCGAAAAGCAATGCCGGCTACAACGCGTTCAATACGGCCATGGCCTTCGTCAAGAAAGACAAGTCGAAGGAAGTGCCCGTGCACTTGCGCAATGCGCCGACCAAATTGATGAAGGAACTCGGTTACGGCCACGCCTACCGCTACGCGCACGACGAACCCGATGCGTATGCGGCTGGCGAAACCTACTTCCCGGATGGCATGGCCGAGCCGGGCTGGTACCAGCCCGTGCCGCGCGGCCTGGAAAGTAAAATTGCCGATAAACTGGCCTGGCTGCGCGAGCTGGACAGGAAAGCAGGAAAACCAGCAGGCAAGGGCTGAGGCTATAAGCCCAGCAAGCTGAAACCGTCATCCTGCGGCGCGTAGCCGACCAGCTGGCGCGTCGCTTCGATGGCCAGCCGCTTGTAGCGGTTGTCCGACACCCCATGCACGACGTGGTAGCCGGCCGGCACTTGTGCACTCACGCAGCGCGCCAGCAGCTGCACCACGTCGCGCTCGCTGATGAAGGCGGCGATGTCGCGCGCGCTGTGCTGCTGACCTGGCGCAAAGTGGGCCACGTTGGCGATGCGCACGGCGATCGCCGTCATGCCATGCTGGTGCGCGAACGCGGAAGCCACGCCTTCGCCGAAGGCCTTGCTGGCGCCATACATGTTGGCGGGCCGGGCCGGCATGTGCTCATGCACTTGCATATCGAGCGGATAGCCCTCGATGGCTTGCGCGCTGCTGGCAAACACCACTCTTTTCACGCCCTGCGTCTGTGCCGCACGGAAGATGTTGTGCGTGCCGATGATGTTCGGCTGCAGCAATTGCGCATCGAAATCGGCGCTGGCGTGCGGCATGCCGGCCAGGTGTAGCACGACATCGGTATCCATGCAGGCGGCCAGGCAGGCGGCATAGTCGCCCACGTCGAGCTGCATGGACGGGCAGGGCGCTTCGGCTAGCTTGCCTGTGTGTAGGTCGGCCAGGCGCAGGGAAAATTCCCCGTGCCGGCGCTTCCAGAAAGCGGTGCCGATGATGCCGGCGGCGCCCGTGACGAGGACGCGCAAAGGTGCTTGACGCAGTGATTCTTTAGTCATGTATTCCCTGTGTTCAGTGTGTGAGGCAGTGCCAGGTTCAGCCAGCGCAGCAGGGCGGGCCGGGGTGCGGCTGTGCCATGCACGCGGATGCGTCCGCTACCCACGGCTTCGACCAGCACCAGGCCATCATTCGGTATCGTGTAGCGTTCGCCGCTGCGCAGCACGCAATCGTCGAACTGGGCGTAGGCCGTGATCCAGGCCGTGCCGGACAGGCATTCGATGACCCTGGCGTGCGCTTTTTCCAGGCGCAGGGGGCGTTCGCTGCGTAATTCGTGGTCGGTATGCATGGCATCGCTCCTGTTGTGCTGACAGGAACAGCTTAGGCGCTTGCCTTAAACCATGACAGATGCAGGAAAACGAAATTGTGATGATCACAGTGCCCCTTGCCGTACACTGTGCTTGTCAAAAAATCGGGCAACTGTATCTGTGCGTGCCGCGCGCGGCAGCCGCATACTGAAGGGATGAACATGAGCGCGCATTTGAATCTGTATGAGCACCTGGCCAACGAGCTGGGCGCCCTGATCGACGCGCGCGTGTTTGCGCCCGGCGACCGCCTGCCATCGATCCGCCACCTGGCACAGCAAAAACGCATTTCCGTCAGCACGGTGATGCAAGCCTTGCGCCTGATGGAAGACCGGGGGCAGGTCGACGCGCGGCCCCAGTCCGGCTATTTCGTGCGCCACCGGGCGCCGCGCCGCCCGTGCAGTGCCGACGCCCAGCATTTGAAGGAGCCGGCTTTTGTCGGCATCAATAATCTGCTGATGCGCGTGCTGAAGGACAACGAAACATCCGATATCGTGCAGCTGGGCACGGCCTGGCCGCCGGACGAAATATTGCCGATCAAGCGCATGCAGCGCACCATCAGCTTTGTCGCGCGGCGCGAGCCCGCTTTGTTGAGCAAGGTCAGCTGCTACGACGTCAGCGAAGGCAATTTCTTGCGCCAGGTGACGCGCCGCGCGCTGGACTGGGGCAAGCTGGACCCGCACGAGATCGTCGTGACGAATTCCTGCACGGAAGCGATCAGCCTGTGCCTGCGCGCCGTGGCCAGGCCGGGCGACACCATCGCCATCGAGTCGGCCACGTATTTCGTGCTGCTGCAGATGATAGAAAGTCTGGGCATGAAGGCGCTGGAAATTCCCACCGATCCGAAGACGGGGCCGTCGCTCGATGCGCTGGAGCTGGCCTTGCGCGCCGGCCTCGTGCAAGCGTGTCTGTTCGTGCCGAACGCTAACAATCCGCTCGGCTGCGTCATGCCGGAAGCAAACAAGAAGCGGCTGGCGGGCCTGCTGTCGGAATTCAATATTCCGCTGGTGGAAGATGATGTATATGGCGACCTGTGCTTTGCGCCGCAGCGTCCCTGGCCCGTGAAGGCCTATGATACGAGCGGCAACGTCTTGCTGTGCTCCTCGTTTTCCAAGGCGATCACGCCCGCCTCGCGCGTCGGCTATGTGCTGGCCGGGCGCTTCGCGCAGGAAGTGGCCTTGCTGAAAACCGTGTCGAGCGGCGCCACCAGCCATTTCTTCCAGGCCGTGCTGGCCGATTTTTTGGAAGGCAGCAGCTACGACCAGCAGCTGCGCAAGATGCGGCGCACCCTGGTGCAGCGCATCGCCCGCATGTCCGACGCCGTGGCGGCCAGCTTTCCGGCCGAGTGCATGCTGTCCGAGCCGCAGGGCGGCTTCGTGCTGTGGGTGCAGATGCCGCCGCAAGTCGATGCGCTGGCCCTGCATGGCCAGGCCATTGCCGACGGCGTGGCGTATATGCCGGGCCAGCTGTTCTCGGCCTCGGGCAAGTTCAGCAATTATCTGCGCCTCAATTGCGGCAATGCGTGGACGCCGCGCATCGAGCAGGCGATTGGCCGCCTGGGCCGCCTGGTGCATGAGGCCTTGTAACTATTGTTTGCGTTTCAGTGCCTGTTTTTCACCGTTCGCTCCCTGTTTTTCGCCGCTGGTCGCAAGCCGGTGGCGTTGTTTGTCGCCGTTGGCTAAAGTACCATCATACCAGCAGCAGTCAACGACGCAAACCAACCAGGAGTAACATCATGCACGCACTGAAAAACATGGAAATCACCTTTGTCGCCGCCGCCATCATCGCCATCGGCGCCAGCTTCGCCACTGCCGGCGCGAACACCGTGGAAGTGAGCGCCAGCAGCACCTTGATCGCCCAGGCTGCCGACAGCACGATGCCTGTCGTCACCGTCAGCGCCCGCCGCCTGACCGCTGCCGAAAAAGCCGCGTTCATTTAAGCAATAAGCTGAGCGAAAAATGTAAAGCGGGCGCGAGTGCCCAGCCACACTGCCATGACGATGGTGGACCGTGCGCAAAACTCATCGAAGTGAACAGGGTCTTGGTACAATGAGTGCTTTCGATACATCGGCACCGCCATCCACCCATGATAGATATCCAACTTCTCCGTAAAGACATCGCCACCGTCGCAGAACGCCTGGCGACGCGCAACTTCCCGCTCGACGTGGCCGGTTTTACCGCCCTCGAAGCCGAACGCAAGGCGATCCAGACGCGCACCGAGGAACTGCAGGGCAAGCGCAATGCGCTGTCCAAGCAAATCGGCATGTTGAAAGGCAAGGGGGAAGACACCTCGGCCGTGATGGCGCAAGTGGCCGGCCTGGGCGATGAGCTGAAAGCTGATGAAGCAGCGCTGACCCTGGTGCAAGCCAAGCTGAGCGACTTCATCATGGCCGTGCCGAATTTGCCGCACGAATCGACGCCAGCGGGCGAAAACGAAGCGGGCAACGTGGAAGTGCGCAAGGTCGGCACGCCACGCACTTTTGACTTTGAAGTCAAGGATCACGTCGACGTGGGCGGCCCGCTGGGCCTCGACTTCGAAGTGGCCACCAAACTGACCGGTTCGCGCTTCTCCGTCATGAAGGGCGGCATCGCCCGTCTGCACCGCGCGCTGGCGCAGTTCATGCTCAACACGCACGTGGACGAGCATGGCTACACGGAATGCTATACGCCGTACATGGTCAACGCCGACTCGCTGCGCGGCACGGGCCAGTTGCCGAAATTCGAAGCCGATCTGTTCTCGGTGAAAAAAGGCGGCGCGGAAGGCGAGGGCGAGACCTTCTACCTGATCCCGACGTCGGAAGTGACGCTGACCAATATCGCGCGCGATGAAATCCTGGCGCTCGATCAATTGCCCCTGAAAATGACGGCCCACACGCCATGCTTCCGCTCGGAAGCGGGCAGCTACGGCCGCGACACGCGCGGCATGATCCGCCAGCACCAGTTCGACAAGGTGGAAATGGTGCAAGTGGTGCATCCGGACACGTCGTACCAGGTGCTCGATGACATGGTCGGCCATGCGGAAGCGATCTTGCAACGCCTGGGCCTGCCATACCGCGTGATGTCGCTGTGCACGGGCGACATGGGTTTCGGCGCCACCAAGACCTTCGACCTGGAAGTGTGGTTGCCGGCGCAAAACACCTATCGCGAAATCTCGTCCCTGTCGAATTGCGAAGCCTTCCAGGCCCGCCGCATGCAGGCGCGTTTCCGCAACGCCGCCGGCAAGCCGGAACTGGTGCACACCCTGAACGGCTCCGGCCTGGCAGTGGGCCGCACCCTGGTCGCCGTGCTGGAAAACTACCAGCAAGCAGACGGCAGCGTCGAGATCCCGGCCGTGCTGCGTCCGTATATGGGTGGCCTGACGCATTTGAAGGCTTAAAAATAGTCCTTTTCTTTTTGTTGCGGGCTGCTATAATCTTGCCTTCTCGCAGCAATGCGAGGAAAGACCGCAGTAAATGGAGAGGTGGCAGAGTGGTCGAATGTACTTGACTCGAAATCAAGCGTACGTTAAATCGTACCGTGGGTTCGAATCCCACCCTCTCCGCCAGAACAAATAGAAAAAGCTCCCGCAAGGGAGCTTTTTTTATTTGTGCCGGCGAAGAGGAGCAAGGCGCCTGCGCGCCTTGCGCGTGGGATTCGAAGCTCCGCGCATATTTGCGCGGGGCTCCCCGAATCGTCCATATAGGTTTTGGTTTTAATTGCCAGCCCCAAGTTGCAAATCGCCAATAAACCCCTACCCAACCCAACAATCCCCATGCTAAAATAGCGCCTCGTTCAAACCGGCACGCCAGTTTGAATGAATAGACCGCAGTAAACGGAGAGGTGGCAGAGTGGTCGAATGTACTTGACTCGAAATCAAGCGTACGTTAAATCGTACCGTGGGTTCGAATCCCACCCTCTCCGCCAGAATACATAGAAGAAGCTCCCGCAAGGGAGCTTTTTTTATGCCCACCACATATGCAAGCCACCAGCGCAACAAGGCAGGTAGAAAAACCGCCCAAAGCGCGCAGCGCAAGGCGATTTTTCCTCCATTCAGGCAGTAACTCCCAGCGCCCCCGCCACCTTGATCTACCTCTGCCATGGTAATCTACCGTATCCCCATCCTGCCCCCATACCAAAGCAAAGCAATGAGCCGATTCTGGAGCAACATCGTCAGCGAGCTGACCCCCTACATCCCGGGCGAGCAGCCGAAACTGCCCGACCTGGTGAAACTCAACACCAACGAAAATCCCTACGGCCCGTCGCCGAAGGTGCTGGCCGCGCTGCACGAAGCAGCCAACGACAGCCTGCGCCTGTACCCGGACCCGTCCGCCAGCGAATTGAAGCAAACCCTGGCCGACTACCACGGCTTGACCAGCGCGCAAGTGTTTGTCGGCAATGGTTCCGACGAAGTGCTGGCACTGGCCTTCATGGCCTTGCTCAAGCACGATGCGCCACTGCTGTTCCCCGACATCAGCTACAGCTTCTATCCCGTGTATTGCAAACTGTATGGCATCGATTACCGCACGGTAGCGCTCGACGACGCCATGCGCATCCGCCCGGAAGACTATCAGGGGCCGTGCGGCGCCATCATCTTCCCCAATCCCAACGCGCCCACGGGCGTGGACTTGCCGCTGGCTGGCGTGGAAGCGATGTTGCGCGCCCATCCCGACGCCGTGGTGGTGGTCGATGAAGCGTATGTGGATTTCGGCGGGGAAAGCGCCGTGGCCCTGGTCGAGCGTTATCCGAACTTGCTGGTGGTACAGACGTTCTCGAAATCGCGCTCCTTGGCCGGCTTGCGCGTGGGCTGTGCCTTCGGGCATGCGGACTTGATCGAGGCGCTGGAAAGAGTCAAGAACAGTTTCAACTCGTATCCGCTGGACCGGCTGGCGCTGGCAGGCGCCGTCGCCTCGCTGCACGACGAAGCGTATTTCCAGCAGACGCGCCAGGCCGTCATCGCTAGCCGCGAACAGCTGGCGGCGGACTTGGTGGCGCTGGGCTTCGAGGTGCTGCCTTCGGTGGCCAACTTCATCTTTGCCCGCCACCCGCAGCATGACGCGGCGCAACTGGCGGCCGGCTTGCGCGCCCGCTGCGTCATCGTGCGCCATTTCAATGCACCGCGCATCAGCCAGTATCTGCGCATCAGCATCGGCAACCCGGCCGAGTGTGCAGCCTTGATGGCCGCATTGCGCGAAGTGCTTTGATCTTGCGCAAGGTAATGTAACAATAATCGGATTCATACCTCGACAGGACGGACAATATGGCAAAAGTGGCATTCATCGGTTTGGGCGTCATGGGTTTCCCCATGGCAGGTCACCTGGCGGCGGGCGGGCATGACGTCACCGTGTACAACCGCAATCCGGCCCGCGCGGCCGCCTGGCTGGAGCAGCACAAGGGTAGCAGCGCCGCCACGCCGGCCGCCGCTGCCGCTGGCGCCGAGTTCGTGTTTACCTGCATCGGCAACGATAACGACCTGTACCAGGTGATCCTGGAAGAGGGCGGCTTGCTGGCCGCCATGGCGCCGGGCAGCATCCTGATCGACCATACGACGGCTTCCGCCGAAGCGGCGCGCACCATCCATGCGGCGGCGCAAGAGCAGGGCGTGTTCTTCCTCGACGCGCCCGTGTCCGGCGGCCAGGCGGGCGCGGAAAACGGCAAGCTGACGGTGATGGTGGGCGGTGATGCAGAGGCGTACGCGCGGGCAGAGCCCGTCATCGCCCTGTTCTCGCGTGCCGTCACCTACATGGGCGCTTCCGGTTCCGGCCAGCTCACCAAAATGGTCAACCAGATCTGCATCGCGGGCCTGGTGCAAGCCTTGAGCGAAGGCATCGCCTTTGCGGAAAACGCGGGCCTCGATGCGGCCCTGGTGGTCGACGTGATTTCCAAGGGCGCGGCGCAGTCGTGGCAGCTGGAAAACCGCGGCAAGACCATGATCGAACGCAAGTTCGACTTCGGTTTCGCCGTCGACCTGATGCGCAAGGACTTGGGCATCTGCCTCGCCGAAGCCAAGCGCAACGGCAGCGACTTGCCCGTGACGACCTTGACGGACCAGTTCTATGCCGAAGTGCAGCAGGCGGGCGGCAACCGTTACGACACGTCCAGCCTGATCACCCGTTTGAACAAAAAGTAATCTTTCAAGCACCTGCAACGGCGGCGCGTCCCTGCAAAGGGCCGCGCCGCTTGTCGTTTACGGCGGGTGAAAATAAAAAAACGTCAGTTTCCGGAACATCCGGTTTCGATTTTCATGGAAAAGCATGGACTTCGCTAGCTCATCGTGTATTATTAAAAAACGAGATGAAATGTCCCAATTTTTAAAACATTATGAGCGGACCCGCATGAAAACCAACTCCTCAGCGATAACACGCGTTGTCGACAAGAACATTCCCTACCTGTCTTCCGCCGTCGCCATCTGGCGTCCCCGCGCCGTGCTGCGCAGCTGGCCCGGCGTGGCCATCGCGCTGGTGATCGCCCTGTCGGCCACCTTTATTTCCAGCAATTACGGCGGCCCGCAACTGCTGTATGCCTTGTTTTTCGGCCTGGCTTTCCACTTCCTCGCCTCCGACCCCACCTGCAAGCCCGGCATCGAATTTTGCAGCAAGATCCTGCTGCGCACGGGCGTGGCCCTGCTGGGCGCGCGCATCACCTTCAACCAGATCGCCTCGGTCGGCGTGACGCCACTCTTGATCGTCGTCGGCGGCCTGGTGGCGACTTTAGGCTTCGGCTACCTGCTGGCCAAGTGGCTGAAACGCCCCATCACGGAAGGCATTCTGTCAGGCGGCTCGGTCGCCATCTGCGGCGCCTCGGCCGCGCTGGCCATCTCGGCCGTGCTGCCGCAAACCAAGGAAAACGAAAAGTTCACGCTGCTGACGGTGGTGGGCGTGACGTCGCTGTCGACCCTGGCCATGATCGTCTACCCGCTGCTGGTCAACCTGCTGGGCTTTGACCCGACGGAAGCGGGCGTCTTCATCGGCGGCACCATCCATGACGTGGCGCAAGTGGTGGGCGCCGGCTATCTGGTGAGCAACCATACGGGCGACGTGGCCACCTTCGTCAAACTGACGCGTGTCGCTTGCCTCGTGCCCGTCGTGCTGGGCCTGTCGATCATGTTCAAGCGCAAGGATGGCAAGAGCGAAGTCGATGCGCCGCCACTGGTGCCGTTTTTCCTGATCGGTTTTGTGTGGCTGGTGATTACCAACAGCCTGGGCCTGATCCCGCAGGAAGTGAATGGCTGGATCAACAATGCTTCGCGCGCCTGTCTGGTCATTGCGATTGCCGCGCTGGGCGTGAAAACCTCGTTCCAGTCGCTGGCCTCGCTGGGCTGGCGTCCCGTCATCATGCTGGTGATGGAAACGGTGTGGATCGCCGCCTTCGTCGCCATCGCCGTCCTGCTGACGCGCTAAGCGAGCCGGGCCCGCCATGAAGATCCTTGTCCTCGGCGCCGGCGTGGTCGGCACGGCATCGGCCTGGTATTTGCACCAGGCGGGCCACGATGTGCGCGTGCTGGAACGCCAGGCGGGCGCCGCGCAGGAAACCAGTTTTGCCAACGGCGGGCAGATTTCCGTCTCGCATGCGGAACCGTGGGCCAATCCCGCCACCCTGCGCAAGGTGCTCACGTGGTTGGGCAAGGACGACGCGCCGCTGCTGTTCCGCCCCCGCCTGGACCCGCTGCAATGGCAGTGGGCCTTGCACTACCTGCGCGAATGCCTGCCGTCGCGGGTGTCGCGCAATATGCGCCAGATCGTCGCCCTGGCCGAGTACAGCCGCCAGAGTTTGCAGGCGCTGCGGCGCGAGACGGGCATAGCCTACGACCACCTGCAACGGGGGATTTTGCATTTCTATACGGACCAGCAGGAGTTTGACAAATCGCAAGCGGGCGCCGCGCTGTTGCGCGAACTGGGCTGTCCGCGCAATACCGTCAGCGCCGATGAAGTGATCCGGCTGGAACCGGCCTTGCGCCACGCGCGCAGCCGCATCGTCGGGGGCGACTTTACGGCCAGCGATGAATCGGGCGACGTGCATCTGTTTACCACGGCCCTGGCCGCGCGCGCGGCGGTCACCGGCGTGGATTTCCAGTACGGCACCACGGTGACGCGGCTGCTGGCGGACGGCGAGCGCATCACGGGCGTGGAATGCATCGACGCGCAGGGCCGCCACCGCATCGAGCACGCGGATGCCGTGGTGGTAGCCATGGGCAGTTTTTCCGCACCGCTGCTGCAGCCGCTGGGCATACGGTTGATGCTGTATCCAGGCAAAGGTTATTCCGCCACCTATCCGATCATCGACCCCGTCAGCGCACCGAGCGTATCGCTGACGGACGATGGCCATAAACTGGTCTTTTCGCGCCTGGGCGAGCGCCTGCGCGTGGCGGGTACGTGCGAGCTGAACGGCTACACGCGCGAACTCAATCCCGTGCGCTGCGCCGCCATCACGCGCCGCGTGCAGGCGCTGTTCCCTCACGCCTGCGATTACAGCGATCCCGTCTACTGGGCCGGCTTGCGCCCCCTGACGCCGTCGAATGTGCCGTATATCGGCGCCACGCGCTACCGCCAGTTGTTCCTCAACACGGGCCACGGCACCCTGGGCTGGACCATGGGCTGCGGCGCGGGCAGGGCGATTGCCGACCTCGTGTCGGGACGGCGGCCCGACGTCGATTTTGCGTTTTGCGGCGAACGCCTGGCGCCGCAGTCTGCAGCAGAGGAGTTCCGGGGTCAGACCCGCCGGGGGAATATGCCCCAATGGGGCACATTCCAATCCCGGAAGGACTGACCCCAGCTTTAACTTTGGAGATCACGATGAGAGACGACGCCACCCCCAGCCAACCACCGGCCGGCCTGACCCTTGCCGGCACCACCTACCAGTCGCGCCTGCTGGTGGGTACAGGGAAATACAAGGATTTCGAGGAAACGCGCCTCGCCATTGAAGAGAGCGGCGCCGAGATCGTCACCGTCACAATTCGCAGGGTCAACATCGGCCAGGAGAAGGGCGAGCCGAACCTGCTCGACTTCATTCCGCCGTCGAAATACACGATTTTGCCCAACACGGGCGGCTGCTACAACGCGCGCGACGCCATCTACACCCTGCAACTGGCGCGCGAGCTGCTGGGCGGGCACCCGCTGTGCAAGCTGGAAGTTCTCGGCGATGAAAAGACGCTGTTTCCGAACATGCCGGAAACGTTAAAAGCGGCCGGGGAGCTGGTGCGCGATGGTTTCCAGGTAATGGTGTATTGCAGTGACGACCCCATCCAGGCGCGCATGCTGGAAGACCTCGGCTGCATCGCCGTCATGCCGCTGGCGTCCCTGATCGGCTCGGGCATGGGCATTTTGAATCCGTGGAATCTGTCGCTGATCATCGAGCAAGCCAAGGTCCCCGTGCTGGTCGATGCCGGCGTGGGCACGGCGTCGGACGCGGCCATCGCCATGGAACTCGGCTGTGACGGCATCCTGATGAATACCGCCATCGCGGCGGCGCGCGAGCCGATCCGCATGGCGCGCGCCATGAAACTGGCAGTGCAGGGCGGACGCGAGGCCTATCTGGCCGGCCGCATGCCCCAGAGAGCAGCGCTTATCCGCGCCTCGCCCTCGTCGCCGATGGCCGGGCTGATCGCCTGAGCCAGATTTGTAGCACCGTAGTTGATTCTCGTTTCAAGCGTTTATAAAAACCACAATACCTGGAGATGACATGAAACACACACTCGTAGCGGCGGCCGTCCTGGCTTCCTTCTTCGCCGGCAGCGCCAGCGCCCAATCGTCCGTCACCGTGTACGGCTTGCTCGACGCGGGCCTGACGTCCGAACACGGCGGCGCGGACGGTTCCGTCACCAAGCTGGCCACCGGCGTGCAGTCGGGCAGCCGCATCGGCTTCAAGGGCACGGAAGACCTGGGCAACAATCTGAAGGTCAACTTCTTGCTGGAAAATGGCCTCGACCTCGATACGGGCGCCAACCGCCAGGGCGCGCTGTTTGGCCGCAAGGCCTATGTGGGCGTGTCCGGCGACTTCGGCGCCGTCAACCTGGGCTTGCAACACAACCCGCTGTTTACCGCGCTGGACAATATCGACCCGTTCGAGACGGGCCTGACGGGCGCCTCGCTCAACCTGATGAGCGTGGCCAGCCTGCGCACGAAAAATTCCATCATGTACGAGACGCCGAAGGTGAACGGTTTGTCGGCTGCCATCATGGTTGGCCTCGGGGAAAAGCCGGACAGCAACACCCTGGGCCGCACCATCGACTTTTCCATCGACTACGCCAACGGCCCGCTCGTGCTGACCCTGGCGCACGACAAGCGCAAGGATAGCGAGCTGAACACAGCCAAGGTGACTTTGCTGGGCGGCACCTACGACTTCGGCCCCGCCAAGCTGCACGCCGCGTATGAGACGGACAAGGACGATGCTGGCACGGATTTCCGCAACGTCATGCTGGGCGTGTCCGCGCCGGTCAGCGCGGCGGGCAGCGTGATGGCGTCGTACATCAAGAAGGATGACCGCACGAATGCGCGCCGCGGCGGGCGCCAGCTGGCCATTGGCTACACGTATGCCTTGTCCAAGCGCACCAATCTGTACACCTCGTACGGGCGCATCAACAACGATGGCGCGGGCAGCAACTTCGTTGGCGACGCTTCCAGCGGCGGCAGCGTGCCCTTGCCTGGGCATGACTCCAGCGCCTTCACGGCCGGCATGCGCCTGAAGTTCTAAGCCGCAGCGCGGGACGAACCGATGGCGGGCTGTCTGCTGCGGATAGTCCGCCATTGTTGTTTCAGCAGAGGTGTACATGCACGGATTCCGGATTCAGGAATGAAACAGTCCGATTTTTCATGAATTTTCATTGACAGCGCATTTCGCAAGCGTTAAATTGAACACGTATTTCAAATATCGGAACAAAATATACCGATTTTTCATAAAACTGTAAGGAGACTGAGCCATGACCGATTTGTCCGACCAAAAAGCCGCCGCCGCAGCGGCCACCCCCACCGGCCCGCAAAAGATGACGCCTTCCGAAGCGTTTGTGGAAACCCTGGCCGCCAATGGCGTGACCGACATGTTCGGCATCATGGGCTCGGCCTTCATGGACCCGATGGACATCTTTGCCCCGGCCGGCATCCGCCTGATTCCCGTCGTGCACGAACAGGGCGCCGGCCACATGGCCGACGGCTATGCCCGCGTATCGGGCCGCCACGGTGTCGTCATCGGCCAGAACGGCCCCGGCATCAGCAATTGCGTCACGGCGATCGCCGCCGCCTACTGGGCGCATACCCCCGTCGTCATCATCACGCCGGAAACGGGCACGATGAGCATGGGCCTGGGCGGCTTCCAGGAAGCGAACCAGTTGCCGATGTTCGAGGAATTCACGAAATACCAGGGTCATGTGACCAATCCTGCCCGCATGGCCGAATTTACGGGCCGCTGCTTTGACCGCGCCATGTCGGAAATGGGCCCGACGCAACTGAACATCCCGCGCGACTATTTCTATGGCGAAATCAAGGCCGAGATCCCCAAGCCGAACCGCCTGGACCGTGGCGCCGGCGGCGAACACAGCCTCAATGAGGCGGCCGAACTGCTGGCCAAGGCCAAGTTCCCCGTCATCATCTCGGGCGGTGGCGTGGTCATGGGCGAAGCGATCGAGGAATGCAAGGCCCTGGCCGAGCGCCTCGGCGCGCCAGTGGTGAACAGCTATTTGCACAACGATTCGTTCCCCGCCAGCCATCCGCTGTGGTGCGGACCATTGGGCTATCAAGGTTCGAAAGCGGCGATGAAACTGATCGCCCAGGCTGACGTCGTCGTCGCCCTCGGCTCGCGTCTGGGCCCGTTCGGCACCTTGCCGCAGCACGGCATGGATTACTGGCCGAAAAACGCCAAGATCATCCAGATCGACGCGGACAACAAGATGCTGGGTCTGGTCAAAAAGATTTCGGTGGGCATCTGCGGCGACGCCAAGGCGGCCGCCAAAGCGATTCTTTCGCGCCTGGATGGCAAGACGCTCGATTGCGACGCCACGCGCGAGGCGCGCTTTGCCACCGTGCAAGCAGAAAAAGCCGCGTGGGAAAACGAACTAGACAACTGGACGCACGAAAAAGATGCCTACAGCCTGGACATGATCGAAGAGCAAAAGAAAGAGCCGGGCAATTACTTGCACCCGCGCCAGGTCTTGCGCGAGCTGGAAAAAGCCATGCCGGAAGACGTGATGGTGTCGACCGACATCGGCAACATCAACTCGGTGGCCAACAGCTATTTGCGCTTTGAAAAACCGCGCAGCTTCTTTGCGGCGATGAGTTTTGGCAACTGCGGCTACGCGTTTCCGACCATCATCGGCGCCAAGGTGGCCGCACCACACCGTCCGGCCGTATCGTATGCGGGTGACGGCGCCTGGGGCATGAGCCTGATGGAAACCATGACTTGCGTGCGCCACAACATTCCGGTGACGGCGGTGGTGTTCCACAACCGCCAGTGGGGCGCGGAAAAGAAAAACCAGGTCGATTTCTACAACCGCCGCTTCGTCGCCGGTGAACTCGACAACCAGAGCTTCGCCGAGATTGCACGCGCCATGGGCGCCGAAGGCATCACGGTCGACAAGCTGGAAGACGTGGGCCCAGCCTTGAAGAAAGCCATCGACATGCAGATGAATGAAGGCAAGACGACCATCATCGAAATCATGTGCACGCGCGAGCTGGGCGACCCGTTCCGCCGCGATGCGCTGAGCAAGCCGGTGCGTCACTTGGATAAATATAAAGACTACGTCTGATTTGCTGCTGGAGTGTTGGATTACGCCCTGCCGGGCTAATCCAACCTACCCAACCTACGCGTGGTGCTGGCGTAATCCGACACCACCCTGACCGATCCTTGTATGACCCCGGCACCGCGCCGGGTTTTATGTGCCGGAGCCATCTTTGTGCTTCCATGGTTCCGGCACTTTTTTTACCGAATTGGAGTACCCATGAAAGCCCTGCACCGCATCATAGCCCAAGCCCGCACCGTGCCGAAAAACATCGTCCTGTGCGAGGGCGACGATGTGCGCGTATTGCAGGCGGCCGCGCGGGCGGCAAGCGAAGGCCTGGCGCATATCACCCTCGTCGGCAAGCCGGCCGCCATCCTGGCCCTGGCGCGCGAACATGCGCTGGACCTCGATGCCGTGCGCCTGGTCGACCCGGCCACTTCCGAGGAGTCGGAGCACTATGCCCAGCAATTGTTTGTGCTGCGCCAAGCCAAGGGCATGACGGTGGAGCAGGCGCGTATCGCCGTGCAAGACCCGCTGTGCTACGCCAACCTGATGGTGCGCCTGGGCGACGCGGACGGCTGCGTCGCGGGGGCCGTGCACACGACGGCCGACGTGGTGCGCAGCGCCATCCAGATCATCGGCGTCGATCCCGCCTTCAAGCTCGTGTCGAGCTTTTTCCTGATGATGCTGTGCGAACCGTTCCACAGCCTGAAGGGCGGTTTCATCTTTTCCGACTGCGCCCTGGTGGTCGACCCGAAGGCGGAAGAGCTGGCCGACATCGCCATGGCCGCCGCCGACAGCGCGCAAGCGTTGCTGATGGAAGAACCGCGCGTGGCCATGCTGTCGTTTTCCACCAGCGGCAGCGCCCACCACGCGGCCGTCGACAAGGTGCATGCGGCCACGGACCGGGTCAAGGCCCAGCGTCCGCTGCTGGCCATCGATGGCGACGTGCAGCTCGATGCGGCCATCGTGGCCGAGATTTCGCAGAGAAAAGTCAAGGATTCCGTCGTCAACGGCCGCGCGAACGTGCTGGTGTTCCCGAACTTGGATGCGGGCAATATCGGCTACAAGCTGGCCGAGCGCATGGGCGGCGCCGTCGCCATCGGCCCCTTGCTGCAAGGCTTGAACAAGCCGGCCAATGATTTGTCGCGCGGTTGCTGCGCCGACGATGTGTATAACGTGATTGCGGTCACGTCCGTGCAGGCCCAGGGTGGGCGCTGAGTTGTTCAGCCTGCCTGTGCTGGCGCTGCTGGGCGTGGTGGCGGCAGGCACGTATTTCCAGACCGTCACGGGCTTTGGCCTGGGCATGATCGTCATGGGCGTGGCCAGCGGACTGGGCCTGGCGCCCGTGCCCGCGCTGGCGGCTCTCGTCAGTTTGTTGTCGCTGGCCAATTGCCTGGTAGCCTTGCCGGGCGCCTTGCACCACCTGGACTGGCGCGCCATCCGCGCGGCCAGCATCGGCTTGCTGCCGGCCATGGCGGCCGGCGTCTTGCTATTGGGATACCTGGACCAGGCGTATGCGCCCGTCCTGAAACTGTTATTGGGCGCGGCCATCGTGTATGGCGGCGTCAGCATTTTGCTGCAGGCGCCGCCGGGACCGGGCGCGGCGGATCAACGCAGCTTCTTCATCAGCGGCGTGTGCGGCGGCCTGTTCTCGGGCCTGTTTTCGCTGGCCGGCCCGCCGCTCGTGTATCAGTTTTACCGTCAGGAAATGAGTTTAAAGACCATCCGCTACAGCCTGATCTTCCTGTTCGCCATCAGCGCGGGCGGGCGCTCCCTGATGGCGGGCAGCCAGGGCCAGCTCGATGCGAAAGTGTTACTTTTGTGCATGCTGGCGTTGCCCGTCGGCGTGCTGGCCACCATGGCCGGCAAGCGCTATCCGCCACCGATCGCCCAGCGCGGCATGCGCCGTATCGCGTTTGCCGTGCTGACCTTGATCGGCCTGTCGCTGATGGCGGCGGCCGTGCCGCAATTGTTCACTTAGCGAGCGCGGGCTCAGGGCCGTACTGCCGCGTTGGCGAAGAAGCGGTAGCCGGCGTTGCGCGCCGTATTGATGGGCAGGGACAGCCCGGTGGCTTGCTCGGTCTTGCGGCGCAGGCGGCGGATCTGCGTGTCGAGGCGGCGCTGATCGTAGTCGAGGAAATCCTCGCCCAGCGACTCGACGATTTGCTGGCGGCTGACGATGCGCTCGGGCTCTGCCATCAGTACTTGCAGCACGATCAAGTCTTGCTGCGACAGCGCGATGGCGCAGCAACCGGGCGGCAACAGGCGGCGCGGCCCCAGTTCGAGTATCCATGTGGGCGCGGTCACCGGTTCGCCCAGGCGGCGGCGCAGGCTGCTCAGGGTGGCAGCCAGTTCATCGAGGTCGGTATTTTTCGGCAGATAGTAATCGGCGCCGTCGATCAAGCCGCTTACCTTGTGTTGCATCGCGCTGCGCGCAGTAAAGACGACAATGCCTAGTTGCCGGCCCTGCGCCCGCAGCGCGCGCACCAGTTCCATGCCGTCGCCATCGGGCAAGCCCAGGTCGATGACGGCAATATGGTGCTGCGTGGGAGCGTAACAGGCTTGAAAGTCGGCCAGATTGGCGACTGCACTGACGCGATAGCCGCAATCGCCAAGAAATTCGGTCAGTTCTTGCCGCAGGACGTCTTCATCTTCAAGCAGAATAAGGTTCAACATGGGGCAAGGATACCCGATCGTTTTCACGGCGTGAAGGTCTGACTGGAATTGCCCGCGCTGTTTCCCCGCTTTACCCGTGGCGTTGTCGGTGTCACCGCTGCCGCTGATCGTCCTGTTCATCGTGCTGGCCACATGGCTCACACTGCGCGGACACCGTCCGGCACGCGCCTTCCTGCTGATTTTCGGCATCTTTTACGCGGCTGTCCTGATCAGTTTTCTGCGCAGCGTGGCGGTGCTACGGAACAGTGCCGGCATGGATGGCATCGTCAGTTTTTCGCTGCATATACCCGTGCATATACCCGCCTGGATACATCTCGATTCCCGAGTGAATCAGTCGGGAATCGCTCAGGTTTGCTCACTTATAAATCTGGAATCTTTGTTATATTTTCCCTAAAGAAATTTCTGTAGCTTTTGGCCACATTTATGTGGTGAAAAGCAATAGGGATGGAAGCGAGGGAGAGGCTGTCTGTGCGCATGGCGCATGCATGGCCGATATCGCCATTTCCGCCACTTCACCCGCCGCCAGGGGCGCGGGTGAGGTGGTGCGTGGGTGCTCCGTATACAAAATACCAACAAGGATGGACTGCATGCATCGTCACGGATCATTGAATCACATTTATCGACTCGTCTGGAGTCATGTTCTGAACGCCTGGGTTGCCGTTGCCGAGACGTCGCGCGGGCGCGGCAAGGGCGGGCGCCGCAAGTTGGCCGCGGTCGCGGCCGCCATGGCGGCGTTGACGCTGGGAGGCCCCGCCTGTGCCGGGCCCACGGGAGGCCAGGTAGTGGCCGGCTCTGCGACCATCACCCAGTCCGGCGCGACAACGACGATTCAGCAGACGAGCCAGCAAGCTTCGCTGAACTGGGCCAGCTTTAATGTGGGCAGCAAGGAAACCGTCAACTTCGTGCAACCGTCGGCCAGCGCGCTCGCCGTCAACCGCATTCTCGACAGCAATGGTTCGCAGATACTCGGGCGCCTGAATGCCAACGGCCAGGTCTACCTGATCAACCCGAACGGCATCCTGTTCGGCCGTACGGCCCAGGTCAATGTGGGTGCTCTCGTTGCCTCGACCCTTGATATCGACACTGCCAGCCTGGCTGGCAACAAGCATGTCTTCAGCGGCAAGGGAGGCGGACGCATCGTCAATGAGGGCACCATCCGTGCTGCCGATGGTGGCTATGTCGCGCTGGTGTCCGCGAAGATCAGCAACAGCGGCAGCATCGCTGCCCATGCCGGCAGCGTGCTGATGGGTGCTGGCAGCGCGGTCACGCTGGACCTCGGTGGTCCCGTCAAGCTGCAGGTGACGCAAGGCGCGCTCGATACCCTGATCGACAACGGCGGCGCCATCCGGGCCGATGGCGGCCAGGTCTACCTGACGGCCAAGGCGGCGGGCGAACTGGCGGCGAGTGTCATCAATAATACGGGCGTGATCGAAGCGCATACCCTGGCCAGCGGTGAAAAAGGCCAGATCGTGTTGCTGGGCGATATGAAGAAGGGCAACCTCCATGTCGCAGGCGTGCTCGACGCCAGTGCGCCGCAAGGCGGCGACGGCGGCTTCATTGAAACCAGCGCAAATCGGGTGGACATCGGCGCCGCGCGTGTCACTACAGCTGCACCGCGCGGCAAGACGGGCACCTGGCTGATCGATCCGAACGACTTCACGGTCGCTGCCAGTGGCGGCAACATGACGGGGGCCGATGTGTCCAATGCCCTGGCCAGCAATAATTTCTCCATCATGACGACCAGCATGGGCACGACGGGCGGCCGAGGCGATATCTATGTGAATGACGCCGTCAACTGGTCGGCCAACAAACTCACGCTGACTGCCGAGCGCAACATCAATATCAATGCGAACCTGAACGCCACGGGCACTGCGTCGCTGGCTTACCAGTATGGCCAGGCGACGGCCGATGGCGCGGGCAGCGGCTATCAGGTGGCGGCCGGCGTGGCCGTCAACATTCCTGCCGCCAGTGCCTTTACCTGGCAAAAGGGCAGTGCTGGCGCAGTGAAGAATCTGGTGCTGGATAACGGCAAGGTACGCTTTGGCTCTGGCCAGGAAGACTCCTTTACCAGCGACGGCCTGCTAAAGACGCCATTTTATTTCGATAACACTAGCCCGGGCCGCAACGGCTGGTTCCAGCTGACCCTTGGCCGGCCCTTCGACTTTGCCGTGGCCGCTGGCGGCAATGGCGGCAGCGCCTGGAACAACAATGGACAGGTCCTGACCACCGACCGTTTTAACGGTGGCTTCCCTGGCATGGACGACGATTTCCCCGGCATGCCTACGGGCGGCAGTTATTCCTCGGCGCTGAGCAACCGTACGCTGAACATCGCCGGCTACCGGGAAGGCCTGGGGACGATCGTGACGACGGGGACGCTCAATTTCAGCAGCCTGAATCAGTCAGCCAGCATCGCGCACACCTATATCTTGAAGGCGGGTGATGCCTTCGTCAACATGGACAGCCGGCTGACCAATTTGAGCAATGCGCCGCTGACGAATGTCCGCATGTGGCTGGGCACGGGCGATGATTTTATCGGCAATTCGGATCGCAATTTCAAGATCAAGGGCAACATCGTTTCGGGTGCGTTTGCCCAGTTGACCGATAGCAATACCGCGTCGAATGCCATCATGGTGACGGAAACCAATAGCATTACCAGCGGCTCGGCCGTGCTGTTCTATTCCACGACGGCTGGCGTGGATACCGTGCACAGCAATTGCTGCTTCTTTTCCAATGCCGTCAACCAGAACCCGCGTGGCGCATCCGTCGCTTCCGGCCCGACGGACGGCAGCTACGCCATGTTCCTGCGCGCAGCCGACCTGGCGCCGGGCCAGTCCGGCGGTCTGTCCGTTTACTATGCGGCGGCGCCTGTGGCGCAATTGAAGGACGCCATCGTTTCCGTCGACAATGCCGCCGGCAACGCTTCCAAACCTGTGTATGTCCGCTTGACGCCAGGCAGCAGCGTGTATGGCGACTTGCCCGTCTTTAACTATGCGCTGTACGATGCGCTGAGCGGCGGCACGCTGATTAGCGATGCCGGCGCGAGCGGCACGGTTTCCTGGCTGGGCGCGCCGACGGCTACGTCTTCGGCTGGCGTCTACACGATCAGCTACAACACTGGCTTGGTGCTGGGCAAGACGGGCTATACCCTGACGCCGGGCGGCCCTGTCTACTGGACGGTGACGCCCCGCCCGCTGAACGTGGCCGTGACGAAAACCTACGATGGCAGCAGCACCTTCAATTCGGGCTTCGTCCTGTCTGGCTTGGTCAATGGCGACAGCGCGCCCACGGTCGCCGGTTCGGCCACTGTCGGCAGCCGCAATGCCGGCCGCTACAGCAGTTTCGATTCCAGCACCTTGAGCCTGTCCAACAGCAATTATGTGCTGAACGCCAGCGGCGTCAGCGCCAGCATCGACCCTCGTCCCATCATGGTGGCCGCCGACGCGAAGAGCAAGGTGTACGGCAATGTCGATCCGAACCTGACTTACCAGGTGACGAAAGGTGCGCTGGTGGAAGGCGACAGCCTGTCCGGCGCCTTGCGCCGCGTGGCCGGTGAAAACGTGGGCAGCTACACGATCGACGCCTCGGCTCTCGCCAACGGCAACTATGTGGTGACGGCGCACAACGGCGCCTTGAGCATCGCCGCGCGCCCGATCACGGTAACGGCTGATGCGAAAAGCAAGGTCTACGGCAACGTCGATCCTGGCCTGACGTACCAGGTCACGCAGGGCAGCCTGGTCGCTGGCGACAGCCTGAACGGCATACTGCGCCGTGTGGCCGGTGAAAATGTGGGCAGCTACACGATCGACGCCTCGGCCCTGGCCAACGGCAACTATGTGGTGACGGCGCATAACGGCGCCTTGAGCATCGCCGCGCGCCCGATCACGGTGACGGCCGATGCGAAGAGCAAGGTCTACGGCAACGTCGATCCTGGCCTGACGTACCAGGTCACGCAGGGCACGCTGGTGGCAGGCGACAGCCTGTCCGGCGTGCTGCGCCGCGCTGCTGGCGAGAACGTGGGCAGCTACACGATCGACGCCTCGGCTCTGGTCAACGGCAATTATGTGGTGACGGCGCACGACGGCGCCTTGAGCATCGCCGCGCGCCCGATCACGGTAACGGCCGATGCGAAAAGCAAGGTCTACGGCAATGTCGATCCTGGCCTGACGTACCAGGTGACGCAGGGCAGCCTGGTCGCTGGCGACAGCCTGGGTGGCGTGCTGCGCCGTGCTGCCGGTGAAAACGTGGGCAGCTACACGATCGACGCCTCGGCCCTGGCCAATGGCAACTATGTGGTGACGGCGCACAACGGCGCCTTGAGCATCGATGCGCGCCCGATCACGGTAACGGCCGATGCGAAGAGCAAGGTCTACGGCAATGTCGATCCTGGCCTGACGTACCAGGTGACGCAGGGCAGCCTGGTCGCTGGCGACAGCCTGGGTGGCGTGCTGCGCCGTGCTGCCGGTGAAAACGTGGGCAGCTACACGATCGACGCCTCGGCCCTGGCCAATGGCAACTATGTGGTGACGGCGCACGACGGTGCCTTGAACATCGATGCGCGCCCGATCACGGTAACGGCTGATGCGAAAAGCAAGGTCTACGGCAACGTCGATCCTGGCCTGACGTACCAGGTCACGCAGGGCAGCCTGGTCGCTGGCGACAGCCTGGGTGGCGTGCTGCGCCGTGCTGCCGGTGAAAACGTGGGCAGCTACACGATCGACGCCTCGGCTCTCGCCAACGGCAACTATGTGGTGACGGCGCACAACGGCGCCTTGAGCATCGCCGCGCGCCCGATCACGGTAACGGCTGATGCGAAAAGCAAGGTCTACGGCAACGTCGATCCTGGCCTGACGTACCAGGTGACGCAGGGCAGCCTGGTCGCTGGCGACAGCCTGGGTGGCGTGCTGCGCCGTGCTGCCGGTGAAAACGTGGGCAGCTACACGATCGACGCCTCGGCCCTGGCCAACGGCAATTATGTGGTGACGGCGCACAACGGCGCCTTGAGCATCGCCGCGCGTGCCATCACGGTAACGGCCGATGCGAAAAGCAAGGTCTACGGCAACGTCGATCCTGGCCTGACGTACCAGGTGACGCAGGGCAGCCTGGTCGCTGGCGACAGCCTGGGTGGCGTGCTGCGCCGTGCTGCCGGTGAAAACGTGGGCAGCTACACGATCGACGCCTCGGCCCTGGCCAATGGCAACTATGTGGTGACGGCGCACAACGGCGCCTTGAGCATCGATGCGCGCCCGATCACGGTAACGGCCGATGCGAAAAGCAAGGTCTACGGCAACGTGGATCCTGGCCTGACGTACCAGGTCACGCAGGGCAGCCTGATGGCAGGCGACAGCCTGGGTGGCGTGCTGCGCCGTGCAGTTGGCGAGAACGTGGGCAGCTACACGATCGACGCCTCGGCCCTGGCCAACGGCAACTATGTGGTGACGGCGCATAACGGCGCCTTGAGCATCGCCGCGCGCCCGATCACGGTGACGGCCGATGCGAAGAGCAAGGTCTACGGCAACGTCGATCCTGGCCTGACGTACCAGGTCACGCAGGGCACTCTGGTGGCAGGCGACAGCCTGTCCGGCGTGCTGCGCCGCGCTGCCGGTGAAAACGTGGGCAGCTACACGATCGACGCCTCGGCCCTGGCCAATGGCAACTATGTGGTGACGGCGCACGACGGCGCCTTGAGCATCGCCGCGCGCCCGATCACGGTAACGGCTGATGCGAAAAGCAAGGTGTACGGCAATGTCGACCCAAGCTTGACCTATCAGGTCACGCAAGGCAGCCTGGTCGCTGGCGACAGCCTGGGCGGTGTGCTGCGCCGTGTGGCCGGTGAAAACGTGGGCAGCTACACGATCGACGCCTCGGCCCTGGCCAACGGCAATTATGTGGTGACGGCGCACGACGGCGCCTTGAGCATCGCCGCGCGCCCGATCACGGTAACGGCCGATGCGAAAAGCAAGGTCTACGGCAACGTGGATCCTGGCCTGACGTACCAGGTCACGCAGGGCAGCCTGATGGCAGGCGACAGCTTGGGCGGCATCCTGCGCCGCGCGGCCGGTGAAAATGTGGGCAGCTACACGATCGACGCCTCGGCCCTGGCCAATGGCAACTATGTGGTGACGGCGCACGACGGCGCCTTGAGCATCGCCGCGCGCCCGATCACGGTAACGGCTGATGCGAAAAGCAAGGTGTACGGCAATGTCGACCCAAGCTTGACCTATCAGGTCACGCAAGGCAGCCTGGTCGCTGGCGACAGCCTGTCCGGCGTGCTGCGCCGCGCTGCTGGCGAGAACGTGGGCAGCTACACGATCGACGCCTCGGCCCTGGCCAACGGCAACTATGTGGTGACGGCGCACGACGGCGCCTTGAGCATCGCCGCGCGCCCGATCACGGTGACGGCCGATCCGAAAAGCAAGGTCTACGGCAACGTCGATCCTGGCCTGACGTACCAGGTCACGCAGGGCAGCCTGGTCGCGGGCGACAGCCTGGGTGGCGTGCTGCGCCGTGCAGTTGGCGAGAACGTGGGCAGCTACACGATCGACGCCTCGGCCCTGGCCAACGGCAATTATGTGGTGACGGCGCACGACGGCGCCTTGAGCATCGCTGCGCGCCCGATCACGGTGACGGCCGATGCGAAGAGCAAGGTGTACGGCAATGTCGACCCAAGCTTGACCTATCAGGTCACGCAAGGCAGCCTGGTCGCTGGCGACAGCCTGGGCGGTGTGCTGCGCCGTGTGGCCGGTGAAAATGTGGGCAGCTACACGATCGACGCCTCGGCCCTGGCCAACGGCAATTATGTGGTGACGGCGCACGACGGCGCCTTGAGCATCGCCGCGCGCCCGATCACGGTAACGGCCGATGCGAAAAGCAAGGTCTACGGCAATGTCGATCCTGGCCTGACGTACCAGGTGACGCAGGGCAGCCTGGTCGCTGGCGACAGCCTGGGTGGCGTGCTGCGCCGTGCTGCCGGTGAAAACGTGGGCAGCTACACGATCGACGCCTCGGCCCTGGCCAATGGCAACTATGTGGTGACGGCGCACGACGGCGCCTTGAGCATCGCCGCGCGCCCGATCACGGTAACGGCTGATGCGAAAAGCAAGGTGTACGGCAATGTCGACCCAAGCTTGACCTATCAGGTCACGCAAGGCAGCCTGGTCGCTGGCGACAGCCTGGGCGGTGTGCTGCGCCGTGTGGCCGGTGAAAACGTGGGCAGCTACAGGATCGACGCCTCGGCCCTGGCCAATGGCAACTATGTGGTGACGGCGCACGACGGCGCCTTGAGCATCGCCGCGCGCCCGATCACGGTAACGGCTGATGCGAAAAGCAAGGTGTACGGCAATGTCGACCCAAGCTTGACCTATCAGGTCACGCAAGGCAGCCTGGTCGCTGGCGACAGCCTGGGCGGTGTGCTGCGCCGTGTGGCCGGTGAAAACGTGGGCAGCTACAGGATCGACGCCTCGGCCCTGGCCAATGGCAACTATGTGGTGACGGCGCACGACGGCGCCTTGAGCATCGCTGCGCGCCCGATCACGGTAACGGCCGATGCGAAGAGCAAGGTCTACGGCAACGTCGATCCTGGCCTGACGTACCAGGTGACGCAGGGCAGCCTGGTCGCTGGCGACAGCCTGTCCGGCGCCTTGCGCCGCGCGGCCGGTGAAAACGTGGGCAGCTACACGATCGACGCCTCGGCCCTGGCCAACGGCAATTATGTGGTGACGGCGCGCAACGGCGCCTTGAGCATTGCCGCCGATCCAGCACTGGAAAATGCGATTCGCCTGGCGCGGCGCCAAGTCACCACTGGCACCAATGATGTGGCGGCGGGCACGGTGGCAAACGCCGGGGCACTGGCCATACCGGGTGTCGCGGCAAATGCCGTGCCAGGCGCCGGCAGTATGCCTGATAACGGCGTCAACCTGATCGGCGGACTGGCGCTGGTGCCGGTAACTGATGCGGTGCACGCCACGCCAGCGCAGGGAGGTAGCGGCACGCCTGGCTTTACGCGCATCTTTGTCGTCAACGGCGGCATTAATGTGCTGGCTGCCGCGCCGGTAGACGGAGGAGTGGCGCAATGATTGTACTGATTCAACAAACAAAAAAATCGATGAAAAAACAACAACTACCTCGGCGCAACACTGTTGCCCTGGCGCTGAGCGTCGCCTTATTACATTTTTCGCCCGCCGCACAGGCGCAGGTTCCGCCTGACGCGGGCCAGACCTTGCAGCAACTTCAGCCGCCGATCGCCGCGCCGCGCGAAAGCCAGCCTTTGAAGATACAGGCGCCGCTCGATTCCGCGCCCATTGCGCCGGGAGGGGCGGCCGTCATCTTGAATACGGTCAAGCTGAGCGGCAATTCCGTGTTCAGCGAAGAAACGCTGCGCGCGGCGCTGGGCGACGTCACGGGCAAGACGTTCGACCTGGCCGGTTTGCGCGGCCTGGCCCAGCGCATCACGGACGTTTACCAGGCGGGCGGCTACCCGTTCGCCCGCGCCATCCTGCCGCCGCAAGACCTGGCGAACGGTGACTTGCGCATCGAGGTGATCGAGGGACGTTATGGCGTGGTGCAGGCACAGGGCGACGATAGCGTCCTGGCGCAGCAGGCGACAGCCTTCCTCGACGGCTTGCTTCCTGGCAGCGTGATCGCCAGTGCACCGCTGGAACGCGCCGCCCTGTTGCTCGATGATTTGCCTGGCATCCAGACCAGCGCCACGATGCGTCCTGGCACCCAGGCGGGGACGGGCGATTTGATCGTCCAGATCGCCCGCGACCAGCGCGTGCGCGGCGACATCGGCCTGGACAATGCTGGCAGCCGCTACACGGGGAAAAACCGCGTGCGTGCGAATGTCGACATCAATAGTCCCTTCCTGCTGGGCGACCAGCTCACCGTGCGTGCGCTGCTGAGCGAGGAGAAATTGTGGCTCGGCTCGCTTGGCTACAGCCTGCCGCTGGGCACGTCCGGCTTGCGCGGCAATGTCGGCTACTCACATACCAGCTATGAGCTGGCGAAGGAATTCGCCAGTCTGCATGCGAACGGAACGGCGAAGGTTGCCAGCGCTGGCCTCAGCTATCCCATCCTGCGCTCGCAAAAGGCCAATCTGACCTTGATTGCCACCTATCAATCGAAGGATTTGCACGATAACCGCGATAGCACCCGGACCTACGAAAGCAAGTCCAGCCAGTCCATGCCACTGGCCCTGCAATTCGATTACCGCGACGCCTTCGATGGCATCACCTACGGCAGCGCGAGCTGGACTCCAGGCAAGCTGAAACTCGATGCGGGCTTGACGGCCGTTGATGATTACAAGAGCAACGGTCGTTTTCACAAGGTCAACCTCGACGTGGTGCGCCTGCAATCCTTGCCCGCCGGTTTCAACCTGATGGCTCACCTGAGCTGGCAGCAAGCCAACAAGAACCTCGATTCGTCCGAGAAGCTGAGTCTGGGCGGCGCCAGTGGCGTGCGCGCGTATCCATCGGGTGAAGCCACCGGCGACGAGGGCGGGCTGGCACAGCTGGAACTGCGCTATGACGCCGGCGCCTATACGCCATATGCCTTCATGGATGCGGGCCGCATCACGGTCAACGCCAAGCCGGTGGCGGCCGGTGACAACCGGCGCAGCCTGAGCGGCGGCGGCCTGGGCTTGCGCTACCAGCGGCAGGCATGGAGTGCGGACGTGGCCCTGGCCTGGCGCAGCATAGGCGGCCGTTCACTGTCGGAAACGAACAACGATCCCAAGCCGCGCGTCTGGCTGAATGTGGAATACCGCTTTTAGTTTTTAGTTCGTCGGATGGCAAGGCGCACGGTTGACGCGTGCGCCTTGCAAAATAATCTGACACCCGTTATATTCCCCGTTCTTTCTCGAACCTCTTCCTTATTGGAGCCAAAAGTGCCTCGCTTCTTCGCCATCACCTGCTAACGCTGACGAAATGCTCTTGCAGCATCGTTCGGCGCGTTGACGCCCCCGATTGCTGCGGCACTGCTCTATCCGCACACGTATCCAGGACCACCGTCCTGATCGTCCACGCCCGAACACGTCGTCAGCACCCCTGACCCTGTATGGACACGCCCCGGTGAACGCGGCGTGGGACGCTATGTTTTTACAATCTTTACCTTTATTCAAATACCCGCGCACGCCGCACCTGGAAGGCTCGCGCCTGCAGGACGGCGACGACGGCTCGGATCAGATGCCCCTGAAAAAGCTGGCCGGCCAGTACGTCGTCATCGAGGAAAAAATCGATGGCGCCAACTCCGCCGTGTCGTTCAGCGATGCGGGCGAGGTGCTGCTGCAGTCGCGCGGCCATTACCTGGCGGGCGGCGGCAGCGAACGCCAGTTCAACCTGTTGAAACCGTGGGCGCATGCGCATGAACACGCCTTGCTGCATCTGCTGGAAGATCAGTATGTGCTGTTTGGCGAATGGTCGTACAGCAAGCATTCCGTGTTTTACGACCGGCTGCCTCATTACTTCAACGAGTTCGACGTGTATTGCCGGCGCAGCCAGATGTTTTTGTCGACGGCGCGCCGCCACGCCATGCTGGCCGGCTCGCCCGTGCTCTCCGTGCCCGTGCTGTATGCGGGCCTGATGCCCACGACGCCGAAACAGCTGTGGCAGCTGCTGCGCCATTCGCTGGCCAAGTCCCAGCTGTGGCGCGACGCTTTTGAACACGTGGTGGCGCGCGAACGCCTGCCGCTGGACCTGTGCTGGAAGCAGACGGACAAGTCCGACCACGCGGAAGGCCTGTACCTGAAGGTGGAAGACGACGAGCAAGTGCTGGCCCGCTACAAGCTGGTGCGCCATGATTTTACGCAAACCATCCTCGACAGCGGCTCGCACCACAGCACGCGGCCCCTGATCCCGAACCAGCTGGCCGACGGCGTGGACCTGTACGCGCCGCAGCCGCTGGTCACGTGGGAAAGCCTGGGCTTACATACCTGCCGCTCGCTCGACGAATTGGCGGTATTCTCAAGGAGTACAACATGATGCACTGGAAAACCCTGCAACAACTGGTGCCGCCGGCGGGCCAGTCGCCCGATTTCAGCGCCTGCCTGGCCGCCTTCCCGCAGCTGGAACTGGCCAAGACGACGCCGCAAAACCCCGTGTACCACGCGGAAGGCGATGTGTGGACGCATACGATGATGGTGGTGGAATCGCTGCTGGCCATGCCCGCCTACCAGCAGGCCACGCGCGCGCAACAGGAAATCGTCTTCCTGGCCGCCTTGCTGCACGACGTGGCCAAGTGCAGCACCACGGTGATCGACCCGGTGACGGGTGCCATCGGCCAGCCCGGCCACTCGCGCAAGGGCGCCCTCGATGCGCGCATTGCCCTGTGGGATTGCGACGTGCCGTTTGCCGTGCGCGAGGAAATCTGTCGCCTGATCAATGTGCACCAGGTGCCGTTTTTTGCGCTGGAAACATCGCGGCGCGGTGTCACGCCCGAGTTCACCGTGCGCGAACTGTCGTGGCAGGTCGATATTCGCCTGCTGGCCATGCTGGCCGAAGCCGATATCCGCGGCCGCATCTGTCCCGATCCGCAGCGCATTCTCGATGCCATCGAGCTGTTCCGCGAACTGGCGCGCGAGGAGGGCTGCTACGGCCAGCGCAGGGCCTTCGTCGACGATCATACGCGCGTGAAATATTTTCGCGGCGCCGAGGCGCATCCCGATTATTCCCTGTTCCAGGAGCCGGGTTCGCACGTGATCGTCATGTCGGGTTTGCCCGCCTCCGGTAAAAACACGTGGGTGGACAAGCACCATCCGCGCCTGCCCGTCGTGTCGTTTGACGATGCGCGCACGGCCCTGGGCTTGACGCATGGCAAGAACGAGGGGCAGGTGGGCGACTATGCGGAAGAGCGGGCGCGCGAGCTGTTGCGCAAGGGCGAGCCGTTCGTGTGGAACGCCACGCATCTGTCCAAGCTGATGCGCGAAAAGACGCTCAACCTGCTGTATAAATACCATGCGCAGGTGGAGCTGGTGTACCTGGAGCAGCCGCGCAAGGAATTACTGCGGCGCAACGGCCAGCGCGACACCTCGCTCAGCAACAAGAAGCTGCAGGGAATGCTGTGGAACTGGGAAATCCCGCTGCCGATGGAGGCGCACACGGTGCGCTACGAGGTGGCTTGAGGCTTTATCGCCTCATGCCGCCCAGCAATTGCGCGATCTCGCTGAACAGCTCATTGTTCAGCGAGGCGGGCAGGGTGGTGGCCAGGCTGCGGCTGTAGTAGGCGCCCAGGTCCAGGCCCAGGCCCAGCCCGCAGATTTCCACGGCGCCCTGCGCTTCGCGGCGCGCCACCACTTGTTTCAAATGCTGGGCCAGGTAAAACTCGTCATTGGCCAGATTCGTGGCCGTATCCATCGGGCAACCGTCGGAGACGACGAGCAGGATGCGCCGCCGTTCCGGCCGTGCCAGCATGCGCGTGCAGGCCCAGTCCACCGCTTCGCCATCGACGCCTTCGCGGTACAAGTCCGCTTTCAGCAGGGCCGCGATATCGGGCCGCGCCCGGCGCCAGCGCGTGTCGCCATCCTTGAACACCATGTGCACGAGTTCATTTAAACGCCCCGGATTCGCCGGCGAGCGGGCGCGCATCCAGTCTCGCCTGACTCTGCCCCCATTCCACGCACCCGTCGTAAATCCCAGCAACTCCGTCTTGATGCCAGCCTGGTCCAGCGCGCGCAGCAGAATGTCGAGCAGCACGGCGACCGACTCCGCATGCGTCTTCATGGAGCCGGAGCAATCGACGAGAAAGGTGACCAGACAATCGGCCTGCGGCAGGAATTGTTCCTTGCGAAATAGCCTGCGCTCGGACGGCGAGCTGATCAGCTGCGCCAGGCGCCGGCCATCGATGTATCCCTCTTCCTCGCCGAATGACCAGCCGTCGCGTTGGGGCACGGCCAGCAATTGCGTCAAGCGCCGCGCCAGGCGCGCCGTGTTGATGCCCAGGCTGGCGATGCGACCATCCATGCGTTCGCGGTAGTCGAGCAACAGGGCGCGGCGCACCAGTTCGCCCGCGTTTTCCTCGCGGTCGTAGGCCGTGGAGTATGCCTTGTAGGCGCCATCGCCATCGCTGAAGGCGCGGCTGTCGCCCAGCGGGGCGGCATCGGGAAGGTGGTCGTTGTCGCTGTCGAAATCGAGCAGCAGCTTGAACGCTGCCTGTGCTTTCGCGTCCCCGGCCTCGTCCTGGCTACCATCGCGCGCCGCCTGCGCCTCTTTCAGCATGGCATCGACGGCGTGGGCGATGGCCAGCGCGTGGCGCGCAAAGGCGGCTTGATCCAGGCGGTGGCGGCGCAAGCCCGCCAGGTCGCCGCTCAGTGTTGAGGACACCGACCAGCGCGTGGCTTCAATAAAATCTTCCGTTTTTTCCAGCACGGGCCTGGCCGTCAGGCGCGACCAGCACATCTGGAACACTGTATACAAGAGCAAGCCCGAAGCGCCTTCGGCCAGGCCGGAATCGTAAAACGCGTGCGACCACGCCGTAAAACGGTGGCGCAGGTTGGCGATGACGCCAGCGTGTTGATCCGGCGCAAGCGTTTCCACTCTTAACTGCTCCAGCAACTCGAAGACGAGGCGCGCCACGGGGTCAAGCGGGCACAGCGACTTGTGCAGGGCCGCATCCGTATGCAGCAGGCGCAGGGCCACGCTGTCGGCCGCGCCGCGCAGCGAGGGCAAATCCTGCAGCGCCGCATCGGGCTGCAGATGGGCGGCGTGGATGGGCAGGGGGCGGTGGCCGTCGTGCAGGCGCCGGCCCCGGTAGCGGATGGCGGCAACGCCGCTCAGCGCACGGATGGCGCCCGCGCACAGTTCATCCGTTTCCTGCTGCTCGCGCGTGTAGGCGGCAGGAACAGTTGCTTCGGCGCTCATGCCTGGCTCGCCAGCAATTCCTCGTTAAAACAGCGCTGGTAATACTCGGCCACCATGGGCCGCTCGGCCTCGTCGCATTTGTTGAGGAAGGACAGGCGGAAGGCCAGGGCCGGGTCGCGGAAGATCTGGCAATTTTCCGCCCAGGTAATCACCGTGCGCGGCGACATCAGGCAGGCCAGGTCGCCCGCCGCATAGCCTTGGCGCGTGAGGCTGGCCACGGCCACCATGGCGGCAGCCAGCTGGCGGCCCGCTGCGTCGTTCATGGCCGGGACTCTGGCCAGCACGATTGCCGTTTCCTCGTCTTGCGGCAGATAGTTCAAGGTGGCAACGATGTTCCAGCGGTCGATCTGCGCGTGATTGAGCACTTGCGTGCCGTGGTACATGCCGTTCAGGTTGCCCAGGCCCACCGTGTTCGAGGTGGCGAACAAACGGAAGTGGGGGTGCGGCGTGATGACCCGGTTCTGGTCGAGCAAAGTGAACTTGCCGTCGCGTTCGAGGATGCGCTGGATGACGAACATCACGTCGGGGCGGCCCGCGTCGTACTCGTCGAAGATCAGGGCCACGGGCCGCTGCAGCGACCAGGGCACGATGCCTTCCTGGAATTCGGTGACTTGCTGCTGCTCGCGCAGCACGATGGCGTCCTTGCCGACCAGGTCCAGGCGGCTGATGTGGCCGTCCAGGTTGACGCGCACGCAAGGCCAGTTCAGGCGCGCCGCCACTTGCTCGATATGCGTGGACTTGCCCGTGCCGTGCAAGCCTTGCACCATCACGCGGCGGTTATGCGTGAAGCCGGCCAAAATCGCCAGGGTCACATCCTGGTTGAAGCGGTAGGCGGGATCGATGTCGGGCACGTGCGCGTCGCGCTCCGTGAAGACGGGCACGAGCAGGTCGCTGTCGATAGCGAACAGGCTGCGCACGGACTGCATGGTTTGCGCTGCTGCTGCTGCTGCTGCTGCGTGGGGATGTTGGCGTGAATCTGGCACCTTGTTCTCCTGTGAAACCGCAGCATGGGCGCTGCGGCGGTTATGAATGACCGGTTTGTAATGCGGCGTCGTCGTCCCCGCCCGTCGTCGGCATGGTTTCCGATTCGATGGCGGCCAGGGCTTGCGCGGCGCGTTGCAATGCTGGCAAAAAATGTAAAGCCTTGTCGTGCGTCAAACGGATGATGGGCGCCTGGATCGCCACGGCCAGGTTCGAGCGGCCGTTCGGGTTCGGCACCAGCACGGCCACGCACAGCAGGCCGGGCAGGAATTCCTCGTCGTCCAGCGCGTAGCCGTTGCGGCGCACCAGTTCCAGTTCGCGTTCCAGCTTGACGGGGTCCGTTTCCGTCTTGTCCGTAAAGCGCGTCAATTCCATGTGGCCCAGCAGGCGGCGCCGTTGCACGGGCGTCATTTGCGCCAGGAACAGCTTGCCGCTCGACGAGCAGTGGGCCGGCACGCGCGAACCTGGGTGCAGATAGAAGCGCAGCGGCGCCGCCGTTTCTACCCGGTCCAGGTACACCACTTCGCTGCCGCTGAAGGCCGTCAGGTTGCAGCTTTCGCCCACTTCCTCGACCAGCTGGCGCAAGACCATGCGGCGGGCGCCATGGAACGTGTTGTTAATCAAGAGGTTCGACGCCAGGCGGCGCAGGCGCACGCCGGTGCTGTAGTGGCGGCCATCGCTTTCGCGCTGCAGCACGCCCACGCTTTCCAGTTGCTGCAACATGCGGTGCAGGGTGGGTTTCGGCAAGCCCGTTTCTTCCACCAGCGCTTGTAGCGACAGCAACTGGTCTTTCTCGGCAATCACTTCCAGCAAGGCAAACAAACGCATCGTGGGCGTGTCGCCTTCCAGTTTTTCCGGCTCAAGTTTTGGGGATGAAATCATGTCCATGGTGGCCTCGGTGTGGTGTCTGTCGTGTTATTTCATTTTCGAACTCAAATTGTACCGTTTCCTTGAAAATCTGTTTGACTTTTGATTGCCGAACGCTTAAATTGAATTGTATATCAAAATTCGGAACAAAATATACCGATTTTTGATAAATAAGTTGATCACTACACTGCAGTTCATTACAACAGACCAGGAGACACCCATGAATGACATGACCGAGCAAAAAGCCGCCGCAGCCGCGATACCTGTTGGCCCGCAAAAGATGACGCCTTCCGAAGCGTTCGTGGAAACCCTGGCCGCCAATGGCGTGACCGACATGTTCGGCATCATGGGCTCGGCCTTCATGGATCCGATGGACATCTTTGCCCCGGCCGGCATCCGCCTGATCCCTGTTGTGCATGAACAGGGCGCCGGCCACATGGCCGACGGCTATGCCCGCGTCTCGGGCCGCCACGGCGTGGTCATCGGCCAGAACGGCCCCGGCATCAGCAATTGCGTCACGGCGATTGCCGCCGCCTACTGGGCGCACACCCCCGTCGTCATCATCACGCCGGAAACGGGCACGATGAGCATGGGCCTGGGCGGCTTCCAGGAAGCGAACCAGTTGCCGATGTTCGAGGAATTCACGAAATACCAGGGTCATGTGACCAATCCGGCCCGCATGGCGGAATTTACGGGCCGCTGCTTTGACCGTGCCATGTCGGAAATGGGCCCGACCCAGCTGAACATCCCGCGCGACTATTTCTATGGCGAAATCAAGGCGGAAATCCCCAAGCCGAACCGCCTGGACCGTGGCGCCGGCGGCGAACACAGCCTCAATGAGGCGGCCGAACTGCTGGCCAAAGCCAAGTTCCCCGTCATCATCTCGGGCGGCGGCGTCGTCATGGGCGAAGCGATCGAAGAGTGCAAGGCCCTGGCCGAACGCCTCGGCGCGCCAGTCGTCAACAGCTATTTGCACAATGACTCGTTCCCCGCCAGCCATCCGCTGTGGTGCGGACCATTGGGCTATCAAGGTTCGAAGGCGGCCATGAAACTGATCGCCCAGGCCGACGTCGTCGTGGCCCTCGGTTCGCGTCTGGGACCGTTCGGCACCTTGCCGCAGCACGGCATGGATTACTGGCCGAAAAACGCCAAGATCATCCAGATCGACGCGGACAACAAGATGCTGGGCCTGGTGAAAAAGATTTCGGTGGGCATCTGCGGCGACGCCAAGGCGGCCGCCAAAGCGATTCTTTCGCGCCTGGATGGCAAGACGCTCGATTGCGATGCGACGCGCGAGGAGCGCTTTGCCACCGTGCAAGCAGAAAAAGCCGCGTGGGAAAACGAACTGGACAACTGGACGCACGAGAAAGATGCGTACAGCCTGGACATGATCGAAGAGCAAAAGAAAGAGCCGGGCAATTATTTGCACCCGCGCCAGGTCTTGCGCGAGCTGGAAAAAGCCATGCCGGAAGACGTGATGGTGTCGACCGATATCGGCAACATCAACTCGGTGGCGAACAGCTATCTGCGCTTTGACAAGCCGCGCAGCTTCTTTGCGGCGATGAGCTTTGGCAACTGCGGCTATGCATTTCCGACCATCATCGGCGCGAAAGTGGCCGCACCGCACCGTCCAGCCGTGTCGTATGCGGGTGACGGCGCCTGGGGCATGAGCCTGATGGAAACCATGACTTGCGTGCGCCACAACATTCCGGTGACGGCGGTGGTGTTCCACAACCGCCAGTGGGGCGCGGAAAAGAAAAACCAGGTCGATTTCTACAACCGCCGCTTCGTCGCCGGTGAACTCGACAACCAGAGCTTCGCCGAGATTGCACGCGCCATGGGCGCCGAAGGCATCACGGTCGACAAGCTGGAAGACGTGGGGCCAGCCTTGAAGAAGGCCATAGCCATGCAGATGAATGAAGGCAAGACCACCATCATCGAAATCATGTGCACGCGCGAGCTGGGCGACCCGTTCCGCCGCGATGCGCTGAGCAAACCTGTGCGGCATCTGGATAAATATAAAGATTACGTCTGATTTGCTGCTGGAGTGTTGGATTACGCCTTTCAGGCTAATCCAACCTACCCAACCTACGTGACTGTGTAGGTCGGATTAGCCGGGCGCGAGCCCGGCGTAATCCGACAAAGCGCTGTGACCAAATTCTCACAGATTGTCACCAAAACATCATAATTTCATTAAAGAATACAAACCGTCCCGTTTTTTGGATTATTTGATTTGACAAGGCCATGCTTAAGGCTTAAATTCAATAAAAGACAAAAAACGGAACGTAGCGTATCAAAAACGATTTACGGAGACCACCATGAACCACCCTGTACCGCACACCGGCGCCGTCACCACCGCTGTCACCACCGACTTCCTGCAAGCGTTCGGCGATGCCTGGAACCGCCACGATATCGAGGCCCTGATGGCCGCCATGGCCGATGACTGCGAATTTCACGCCGTGGCCGGCCCTGACTTGCTGGGCAAGAGTTTCATTGGCCGCGACGCCGTACGCGCCGGCTTTGAGCTGGCCTGGCAAACCTTCCCCGATGCCGCCTGGCTCAATCCCGAACACTTTGTCAGCGGCGAGCGCGGCGTGACGGAATCGACGTTTGCCGGCACCAAGGCGGACGGCACGCGCATCGAAGCGCGCATGGTCGACATCTTCACTTTCCGCGATGGCAAGATCGCCGTGAAGAACGCCTTCCGCAAGGATCGCCCACCGGTCGCTACCGGCAACAAAGCCTGAGCCAGCACGTTCACCGGGAATGATCATGAACAAACCTGTCGACACTCCATCTGACGTACTGGGCAACAGCACCGCCGCCCGCACGCCTTACGATCCCGCCTTCGATCCGCTGGTGGCCCAGCGTCCCGGCCACGGCAATGCCTACGCGCCCACCTACTGGATCGGCACGGCCGGCGAGCCGCCGGCCGACGACGGCCCCATCACGCATGACATCGACGTCGACGTGGCCATCATCGGCTCGGGTTTTACCGGTCTCTCCTGCGCCATCTTCCTGGCCCAGGAACACGGCATCAAGGCCACCGTGCTGGAAGCGAACCGGGTCAGCTGGGGCTGCAGCACGCGCAACGGCGGCCAGGCGCAATGCACGACGGGCCGTCTGAAACGCTCGCAGTGGATAGACCGCTACGGCCTGGACACGGCCCTGAAACTGCACACGGAAGTGTGCGACGCGATGCAAACGTTCAAGAAGATCACGGCCGACATCGATTGCGAGCCACAGCCGGGCGGCCACCTGTACATCGCCCACAAGGCGAAAGCCATGCCCGCCCTGATCAAGGAAGCAAAGCTCATGCGTGAGGTCTTCAAGTACGACGCCCGCATCCTCGACGCCGACACCGTCAAGCGCGAATTCGTCGACGACAAGGAAGCGGCCGGCGCGCTGCACGAGCCGGAAGGCATCGGCATCCACGCGGGCAAGCTGGCGTTTGGCTACCTGCGCAAGGCGCGCGCGCTGGGCGCCAAGGTGCATCCATCCAGTCCCGTGATGGGCTGGGAAACGCGCAACGGCGTGCATTATCTGCAAACGCCAGGCGGCGTGGTGCGCGCCCGTGCCGTGGCCGTGGCCACGGGCGGCTACACCTCGCCGCATCTGCATCCGCAAGTGAAGAACCGCTTGCTGCCGATTTTGTCGAACTCGCTCGTCACGCGTCCGCTGACCCCGGCGGAAATCGCGGCGTGCAACTTCCGCACCCACCAGGTGATCACGGATACGCGCATTCTGCGTCACTACTACCGCTTGATGCCGGACAACCGCGTGCAGATCGGCAGCCGCAGCGCCATCACTGGCGCCGACGCGCCGGACGAGAAATACAAACAGTTTTTGATCAACGATCTGCACCGCAAGTTCCCCGCGTTGACCGGGATCGGCATCGATTATTCGTGGTGGGGCTGGGTCGACGTCAGCCACGACATGATGCCGCGCATCGTGCAACCGGATCCGAAGCAATCGATCTTCTATTCGCTCGGTTACGGCGGCAACGGCGTCATGTACTCGGCGCAGGCGGGCCGGCGCATGGCCGAGCGCATCGCGGGCAAGGCCAGCGACACGGGCTTGCCGATCTTCAATTCGAAACTGCCGTATCCCAACATGATGGAACTGGTCGAGTCGCAAGCCTTCGCCCCGTTCCGCCGCCTGGGCCAGCGCTTCTTGTACCGCTGGTATCACTTGAAGGATGAAGTTTTCTAAAAGCAGCACTGCAGTTCAAGTCGTCGCATGAGCTGGCATAGACCGGCCAGCGGCGCTGCCCGCACGTTCACACATAACAATAACTTGGAGTGAGACATGAACACATACACGAGCAAAACCCCGAGCAAAACGGTTTTTTCAACGATGCGCCGCGCCGTCCTCGGCACCCTGGTGCTGGGCGTGGTCCTTGCGTCCAGCGGTACGGTCTTTGCGCAAGGCAAGGAAGTGACGATTGCCTACCAGGAAATCAACGGTCCCTTCCTGGTGGCGATTGCCAGCGGCGAAGTGGAAAAAACCACCGGCTATAAAATCAACTGGCGCAAGTTCGATTCGGGCGCCAAGGTGGCCACCGGCATGGCGTCGGGCGACGTGCAGATCGGCGTCATCGGTTCGAGCCCCCTGACGGCGGCCGTCAGCCGCGGCGTCGATCTGCAGCTGTTCTGGATCATCGACGACATCAACGAAGCCGAAGCGATGGTGGCCCGCAATGGCGCCGGCATCAGCAAGCCCACCGACTTGCGCGGCAAGAAGATCGCCGTGCCGTTTGTTTCCACCACGCACTTCCACACCATGTTCGCGCTGGAAACGTGGGGCATCAAGCCATCCGAAGTCAAGCTGCTCAATATGCAGCCGAACCAGATCGCCGCCGCCTGGGAGCGTGGCGACATCGATGCCGCCTTCGTGTGGGACCCGGCCTTGAGCAAGCTCAAGCAAAACGGCAAGGTCCTCGTCACGTCCGGCGAACTGAGCAAGAAGGGCAAGGCCACGTTTGACGGCATGGCCGTCGAGCGCGCCTGGGGCGAAGCGAACGCCGACTTCATGGCCAAGTTCGTCAAGGTGATGGCCGCGGCCGATGCCGACTACCGCGCCAATCCGAAAGCGTGGACCATCGATTCCCCGCAAGTCAAAGCCAACGTCAAGCATTCGGGCGCGGCTGCCAAGGACGTGGCCGCTTCCGTGGCCCTGTACGCCTACCCATCGTTGCAGGAGCAGGCCTCGCCGGCCTGGCTCGGTGGCGGCGCGAAGGGCGGCGTGGCGCAAGCCTTGCTGGCCACGGCGCAATTTTTGAAGGGCGAAGGCAAGATCGACACCCTGGCAACAGATTACGCCAAGTATGTGACACCCAGGTATGCACAGGCCGCCGGCCTGCTGAAGTAAACGGTGGCGTGTCGGCGCGCTTGCGGGCGCGCCGACTCGAACACAATGCGTTGAACTGAAGTTACTACACCTATGCGGGGATACGATGGAAAACCTGTACGTCAAGGATGTCAGCGTAATTTATCCGGGCAAGACGGCCGGTGAACGCGTACATGCCTTAAATAATATCAATCTCACCATCAATAGCGGCGACTTCGTCGTCGCGCTCGGTGCTTCCGGTTGCGGCAAGACAACCTTGCTGAGCCTGATGGCGGGTTTTATTGCCCCGTCCAAGGGCGAAATCATGCTCGGGGATAATAAAGTCGAAGGGCCGGGCGCCGACCGTGGCGTGGTGTTCCAGAAACATGCCTTGCTGCCATGGCTGAACGTGATGGAAAACGTGGAATTCGGCTTGAAACTGCAAGGTGTGGCGAAAGCCGTGCGGCGCGAACAGGCGGCGAAAAACCTGGCGCTGGTCGGCTTGAAGGACTTTCACGACAATATGATTTATCAATTGTCGGGCGGCATGCAGCAAAGGGTGGGCATCGCCCGCGCCCTGACCAGCAATCCCGCCATGCTGCTGATGGATGAGCCGATGGCGGCGCTCGACGCGCTGACGCGCGAAACCATCCAGGAATTGCTGCTCGATATCTGGGCCAAGTCCAGCACCATGTTCTTCTTCATTACCCACAGCGTCGACGAGGCGCTGTTCCTGGCGAACCGGCTGATCGTCATGTCGCCCCGTCCGGGCCGCATCACGCATACCTACGAACTCGATTTCAACAAGCGCTTCCTCGAATGCCGCGATGCGCGCGCCGTGAAATCGAGCCCGGACTTCATCAAGATGCGCGAAACAGTGCTCAACATCATTTATGGCGACGAGCGCGCAGTCAATAAAGAGCTGGAGGTGTCCCATGCATAGCCCATCCGTCGTGGGATTTCCTCCCACCACCGCCAAGCGCGCCGGTTTCTTTGGCCGTCTGTTCGCTCCCCGCTGCGCCATGCCTGGCGAAGCGTTCGGCGCGCCGGGGCAGGGCAATTCCAGCCGCATCGCCAGCGTTACCGTCATCGCCGTGCTGTTGCTGTGGTTTGGCGTGACGGCCAGCGGCATGGTGAAACCCTTGTTTTTACCTTCGCCGCAAGCCGTGTACGAGAAATTCATCATGGCGGCCACCACCGGCTTCGGCGGCGCTACCCTGTGGGAACACACGGTCGCCAGCCTGGTGCGCGTCTTCGGTGCCTTCGGCCTGGCTTGCTTGCTGGCCATTCCCATCGGCGTGATGATGGGCGTCAATCGCGTGGCACGCGGCATCTTCGATCCCTTGATCGAGTTCTACCGTCCGCTGCCGCCGCTCGCTTACTTGCCACTGGTCATCATCTGGTTCGGCATCGGCGAATTTTCGAAGGTTTACCTGATCTTCCTGGCCATCTTCGCGCCGATGGCGATCGCCGCGCGCGCCGGCGTCAGCTCGGTGTCGCTGGAGCAAATCCACGCGGCCTACTCGATGGGCGCCACGCGTTTCCAGGTCATCGTGCATGTGATTCTGCGTGCCGCCATCCCGGAGATTCTCACCGGCATGCGCATCGGCATCGGCGTGGGCTGGACCACCTTGGTGGCGGGCGAAATGGTGGCAGCCACGCGCGGCCTCGGCTACATGGTGCTGAGCGCTTCCGAGTTCCTCGCCAGCGACGTGGTGATCATGGGAATTATCGTGATCGGTTTCTTTGCTTTCCTGTTTGATTTGATGATGCGCTACCTCGAACGTACCCTCGTGCCATGGAAGGGCAAGGTGTAAGACGTTCCCGGGAGTGGCGCGCACGCCACAAGTGTTGCCGCCGCTCCCTTTTTTTCAAGCTGCAATAACTCAGCAATACCCCGTACGTATTCTCCAGCGCGCTTGCCCTACGGCTGGCGCGCCGGGCCGCTGCATTTCCAGATTGACTTATGGCATGCAGCCAACCAGACTGATTTGATGATGTATCGATGCTGCTTGACGGTGTTGCCCAAATAAAACAAAGCCGCGCGGCAGAAACAGAGCCGCAGCAGGCGAGGGCGCACCGAGCTTCAGATATTACTAGGAGACAAAAATGATTAGCGACAACCACAATAATACCGGCTTGCAGCACTCGCTCAAGCAACGCCACATGAGCATGATCGCCATCGGCGGCGTGATCGGCGCCGGCCTCTTTGTCGGCAGCGGCGTCATCGCCAAGGCCGCCGGCCCGGCCGCCATCCTTTCCTTCCTGCTCACGGGCGGCCTGGTCGTCCTGATCATGCGCATGCTGGGCGAGCTGGCCTCGTCCCTGCCCGTGGTCGGCTCCTTTTACGAATACGCGCGCCTGGCCTTCGATGACAAGCCGAAAGTATCGAAATTCCTCGGCTTCATGAGCGGCTGGATGTACTGGTATTTCTGGGTCGTCGTGGTCGCCCTGGAAGCCATCGCCGGCGCCAAGCTGGTCAACTTCTGGCTGCCCGACATGCCGTCGTGGGCTATCAGCCTGGTCTTGCTCGTTTCCATGACGGTGCTCAATCTGTTTTCGGTGAAAGCGTTTGGCGAATTCGAATTCTGGTTCGCCTCGATCAAGGTGGTCGCCATCGTCGTCTTCCTGTTCGTCGGCGCCCTGTTCATCACGGGTAGTTTGCCCAACAGCATCCCAAGCCTGGGCTTTTTGACCAGCAATGGCGGCTTCATGCCGCACGGCTGGGGGCCAGTATTGAGCGGGGCCGTCGCCGCCACGGCCTTTTATTCGGGCGCCGAGATCGTCACCATCGCCGCCGCCGAAACGTCGGACCCGGCCAAGGCCATTGCCCGCGCCACCAATTCCGTCATCACGCGCGTGCTGATGTTTTATGTGGGGTCCATGTTTGTCGTCGTCTGCATCGTGCCCTGGGATTCGCCGGCCATCGCCACGCCGTTCGTCAGCGCCCTGACGGTCATGAACATTCCCTACGCGGCCCACATCATGAACGCCATCATTTTGACGGCCGTGCTGTCGGCCCTCAATTCCAGCCTGTACGCCTCCTCGCGCATGATCTTCGCGCTGACGCGCCGCGGCGACGCGCCGACCGGCCTGGTCAAGCTGAGCAAGAATGGCGTGCCGATTCGCGCCATCCTGTTCAGCACCCTGTTCGCCTATTTCGCCATTGCCGTATCGTATGTGTCGGCTGACCTGGTCTTCCCCTTCATCGTCAATTCCTACGGCATCCTGATCCTGTTTGTCTACCTGCTCATTGCGATATCGCAATTGCGCCTGCGCCGCCGTCTGGAACGCGAATGTCCCGAACGCATCAAAGTGCGCATGTGGCTGTTCCCCTACCTGACGTATTTCACCATCATCGCCATGCTGGTGATCCTGGGCGCCATGAGCGTGTCGTCCGATACGGAGCAGCGCGTGTCGTTCTGGTTCGGCCTGTTGAGCGTGGTCATCATGAGCGTCATGTATTACATCAAGAAGCTGGTCAACGATGACCGCAACGGCGGCGAAGCAGCCGACACCAAAGTGGAGCTCAAACATGTCTGACACGACTTTGTTGCCTGCAAGCCGGCGCCGCTTCCTGCGCACCACGGCCACCCTGGGCTCCGCCGCCGTGGCGGGGCCTGGGGCAGCCTTGGCCGCTGCCGTCACTTTGCCGTTTGAAAATGGCGAGCGCGAACTGGTGGCTTTCCCGCAAAAGCGCCCGCTGATCCTGCTGACCAGCCGTCCGCCCCAGCTGGAAACGCCGTTCAGCGTCTTCAATGAAGGCGCGATTACCCCCAACGATGCGTTTTTCGTGCGCTATCACTGGAGCGGCTTGCCGACCAGCATCGATGGCGCCAGCTACCGCCTGCGCATCAAGGGCCTTGTCAAAGAAACCCTGGAACTGTCGCTGGCCGAGCTGAAAAAACTGGCCGAACCCGTCGATGTGGTGGCCGTGACGCAATGCTCGGGCAACAGCCGCGGCTTCTTCGCGCCGCGCGCGAATGGCGGGCAGCTGGGCAATGGCGCCATGGGCAATGCCCGCTGGACGGGCATCCCCCTGAAAACCGTGCTGGAAAAGGCCGGCATCGCTGCCAGCGCCGTGCAAGTGGCCTTCAATGGCCTGGAAACGCCGCCCGTGGGCGACGGCCCCGATTTCCAGAAAGCCTTGTCCGTCGAGCACATCATGGCCGGCGACGTGCTGCTGGCCTGGGCCATGAATGGCGAAGACATCCCCTTCCTCAACGGCTACCCGCTGCGCCTGATCGTGCCAGGATTCTATGGCACTTACTGGGTCAAGCACTTGAGCGACATCACCGTGCTCGACAAACCGTTCGACGGCTTCTGGATGAGCACGGGCTACCGCATCCCCGACAACGGTTCCGGCTTCATCGAACCGGGTACGCCGGTGGGCAAGACGACGCCGATCAGCCGCCTCAACGTGCGCTCCTTCATTACCAGCGTGCAAGATGGCGCGCAAGTGAAGGCGGGGCGCGACCTGGCCTTGCGCGGCATCGCTTTCGATGGCGGCCAGGGCATCAGCGAAGTGGCGGTGTCGCTTGATGGTGGCCACAGCTGGCAGGAAGCGAAGCTGGGCCAGGACCTGGGCCGTTTCTCGTTCCGCGCGTGGACGATGGTCCTGAAGGCGCCGCGCAAGGGCAAGCACGTGCTGATGGTGCGCGCCGTCAACCGCATCGGCCAGAGCCAGCCGATGAAAGCCCTGTGGAATCCCATGGGTTATATGCGCAATGTGGTGGAAACCACGCGCATTCAGGCAGTCTGAGGAGAACCATATGAAGATATTACTTGCCGCGCTGGCACTGTCGGCGGCGGGCGGCGCGTGCGCGCTGGACATCCACTTGCCGCCGGAAACGGCAACCTATGCACCCAGCGAATTGCCCGGCTACCAGTTGGTGCAGCGCAACTGCATGACTTGCCACGCGGCCCAGTATGCGTCGAGCCAGCCGCCTGCCTCGCCGCGCGCCTACTGGGAAGCGACCGTCAAGAAGATGAAAAAGCCGTTCGGCGCCCAGTTTGACGATGCGGACATGCCGGCCATGGTCGATTACCTGGTGAAAACCTATGGCGCGGAGCGGGGCGCCGCCGCGCCTGCCGCAGCCGTGGCCAGGCCGGCCGCAGCGGCTGTCCCGGCCGCCGGCGGCAAGGATGCCAAGACCTTGCTGGCTGCGAATGGCTGCATGGCATGCCACGCCCTCGACCAGAAAGTGGTCGGCCCCGGCTTTGCGGAAGTGGCAGCCAGATACAAGGGCAAGGACGGCGTCGCGGCCGTGGCGGCCAACATCCGCAACGGCGGTTCCGGCAAATGGGGGCCCGTGCCCATGCCGCCATTCAGCCAGCTCAGTGTCGCCGATGCGGCGACCCTGGCGAAATACGTGCTGTCCAGGTAGCGCCTGGCCAGAGCAGTGCAGTAGCGCACTTCCGCTCTTCTTTCTCTCCACAGGCCTGCAACACCTCAACCCCTGGCTGAGGTGTTGCAGGCCTGCTACGCCGGTGTTCCTCGCGTAAATTTAAGCAGCCGCCCATCCCCGTACCGCATCGTCAAAAATAATTTATATATCAATATTCATGTATTGGAAATCAATTTTCGCAAGTGTGTGACATACCAAGGCGCCAAAAGAAAGTGTGTCGTGGAAGTCGTATCCTCGTATGGAAAAAATAACATTGTTTTGTATTGCAGTAATGCTAATGCCTTGCCAAATTGCCAAATGTGGTGCGTGCGAGGACTAGCATGTCGATAGGGATGGTATTGCAATATCGTTGCGGTGAGACAACGAATTTTTCAGTTGAAACGCGCATTTTCATGGAAGTTTCCTGATTTTAGGGCTGTCGCCATTGAGGTCGCACCAATGTGGTGAACGAGGTCATCAGATAGGTATTTTCTCGTCTGGCAAGGGGCTAGAATGGATCAATGTTGCTGAACGGAACTTAATTTTTCAGTTGCCATCAAATTTAACATTGATGTCAAAAAATACTCCCGTTTCAGCTTTTGTATTCCCCCGTTGATGCAGCCGGAAGCGGTGTGCCTGGCGCGGGCGTGTCGCCAGAAAGGATGACCTTGAACACCAAATTACTTCCGCTGACCTTGCTGCTGTTGATCCAGAACGCGTACGCTGTCGATCCCCCCAGCGCAGGCAGCCAGCTGCAGCAGATTCCCGTCGCGCCCCAGTTGCCGAAAGCGCCGCCGGCTATCCGCGTGCAACAGGGCAATGTGCCGGCCACCACGGTGGGCGATACCACGCGCATCACGGTACAGCGCCTGCAGGTGACGGCGCCGCCCGTCTTTACCGAGAGCGAACTGATCGCCAGCACGGGTTTCGTGCCGGGCAGCGAGCTGACTCTGGGCGAGCTGCGCGCCATGGCGTCAAAAATTGCCAGCTATTACCAGAAGCGTGGCTATTTCCTGGCGCAAGCGTATCTGCCGGCGCAGGATATCGAGGATGGCGTGGTGCAAATCAGCGTGCTGCCGGGCCAGTATGGGCAAGTGCAGTTGCGCAACCAGAGCAATCTGTCGGACGGCCTGGCCGGCACGATATTGGCCGGTCTCGACGGGCAAGTGATTTCCACGCCGCCGCTGGAGCGGCGCTTGCTGCTGCTGTCGGACTTGCCGGGCGTGCAAGTCAGCTCGACGCTGGCGCCGGGGGCGTCCCTGGGCGCGTCCGACCTGATCGTCGAGGTGCAGCCGGGATCGCGTTTCAACGGCAGCATCGACGTCGATAACCAGGGCAACCGCTACACGGGCCGCAACCGCATCGGTGCGACCTTGAACATCAATGAACTGGCCGGCATCGGCGACGTGGCCAGCGTGCGCGCGTTTACCTCGGCTGACGGCTTGAACTACGGCCGCCTGGCGTATCAGGGGCAGGCCGGTTTGCTGCGCCTGGGCGGCGCCTACACGTATATGGATTACAAGCTGGGCAAGGAATTTGCCGTGCTCGAGGCCAAGGGCACGGCGAAGATCGCCAGCGCGTATGGCAGTTATCCGCTGATCCGCTCACGCAGCAGCAACCTGTATGCGCAAGTCAGCTACGACGACAAGACCTTCCAGGACCGCACGGAATCGACGGGCAGCGTCAACGACAAGAAAGCCAGGGTCTGGCTGTTCAATCTCAACGGTGATAGCAAAGATGGCGTGGGTGGCGGTGGCATCAGCAATTATTCGCTGACCTACACCACCGGCAAGATCGACATCGAAACGCCGGTGGCGCGCCTGATCGACCAGCTGACGGTGAAGAGCAACGGCCACTTCAACAAGCTCGCTTTCAATGCGGCGCGCCTGCAAAGCCTGGGCGGCGAGACCAGCTTGTTCGGCAGCTTCAGCGGCCAGGCGGCGTCGAAAAATCTCGATGTCTCGGAAAAGATGGGCATCGGCGGCATGGGCGGCGTGCGCGCCTATCCGGGCGGCGAGGCGTATGGCGACCAGGGTTACGTGCTGAATCTGGAACTGCGCCAGAACGTGACGGCGTTTACTGCGTTTCCCGGTCAGTTGCAGGTGCTGGCGTTTGCCGACACGGGCAGCGTCAAGCTGAACCGCGACGCCTGGAGCGCCGGCGAGAACCGCCGCACCCTGAGCGGCGCCGGCGTGGGTGTGACGTGGACGGGCGCCAATGCGCTCGTCCTGAAAGCGTATTACGCACACAAGCTGGGCAATGCCAAGGCGACCTCGGCACCGGACTCCGCCGGCCGCTTCTGGCTGCAAGCCGTCAAGTACTTCTAATTAATACAAGCTAAAAAATCAGGACACCGCCATGAACCGCATCTACCGCTCCATCTGGAACCAGGCCACCGGCGCTTATGCCGCCGTTTCCGAAAACGTCAAATCCGCCGGCAAGCGCTCGATGCCAGGATGCAGCGGCGGCGGGGCGCATTTCGCCTTGACCAGCATGGCAGCGGCGCTGATGCTGGGCTACGGCAGTCTGGCGCTGGCGGGGCCGGCGGGCGGCACGGTGGTGGCGGGCCAGGCTAGCATCACCGGTGCGCCAGGTTCGACGGTGATCAACCAGGGCAGCCAGAATGCCGTCATCAACTGGGCCAGTTTCAATGTCGGCAAGGGCGAGTCCGTGCAATTCGTGCAGCCGAACAGCAATGCGGTGGCGTTGAACCGCGTACTGGGCAGCGATGGCACGACCATCCTCGGCAACTTGTCGGCCAACGGCAAGGTCTTTATCGTCAACCCGAACGGCGTGCTGTTCGGCCAGGGAGCCTCGGTCAACACGGCGGGCCTGGTGGCCTCGACCCTGGACATTTCGAATAGCGATTTCATGTCGGGCAAGTACCAATTTAGCGGCAATGGCACAGGTAAAGTCCTGAACCAGGGTTCGATCAGCGCGCCGGGCGGCTATGTGGCCTTGCTGGGCGCCAACGTGTCGAACGAGGGCACGATCCAGGCACGCCTGGGCTCGGTGGCCCTGGCGGCGGGCCGCGCCATCACCCTCGACGTGGCGGGCGACGGCTTGCTCAATGTCGCTGTCAACGCGGGCGCCGTGGGTGCTTTGGTCAGCAATGGCGGCTTGATCAAGGCTGACGGCGGCAGCGTACTCTTGAGCGCGCAGGCGGCCGGCGACTTGCTGAAAACCGTCGTCAACAACACGGGCGTGATCGAGGCGCACACCATCGATACGCGCAGCGGCACCATCAAGTTGCTGGGCGACATGCAGAGCGGCACGGTCAACGCGGGCGGCACGCTGGACGCCAGCGCGCCCCTGACCGGCAATGGCGGCTTTGTCGACACCTCGGCCGCGCACGTCAAGATCGATGATGCGCTGAAGGTGACGACGGCGTCGAACAAGGGCCTGTCAGGCACCTGGCTGATCGATCCCACGGACTTCAATATCGCCGTCTCCGGCGGCGACATGACGGGTACCTTCCTCAGCAATTCCTTGAAGTCCGGCAACGTGCAGATCCAGAGCGTCTCGGGTGCCGGCGGTACGCAAGGCAACATCAACGTCAACGATAACGTCAATTGGTCGGCCAACAAGCTGACCCTGACGGCGCAAAATAATGTCAATATCAACAAGGCCATGCGGGGCTCGGGCACGGCAAGCCTGGCGCTGGAATACGGCCAGAGTGGCGTCGCCGCCGGCAATCTGGCCACCTACAACGTCAAGGCGGAAGTGGATTTGCCATCGGGCAATAATTTCAGTACCAAGCTGGGCAGCGATGGCGGCGTGACCGTGTATCAGGTCATTAACAGTTTGGGCGCCTTCAACAGCACTACCGGCAACGACGTGCAGGGCCTGCAGGGCAATTTGTCCGGCAACTATGTGCTGGGCAGCAATATCGACGCGCGCGCCACGGGCAGCTGGGAGAGTGGCAAGGGATTTATGCCTATCGGCAATGATACGACACCATTCACGGGCACGCTCGATGGTCTGGGCCATGAAATCATCGGGTTGACGATCAACCGTCCGGAAATGGCCATCGGTATGTTCGGCAATATCGGCACGGGCGGGGCGGTGCGCAACATGGGCTTGGGCAACGTCAGCGTTGCAGGGTCGGTAGCTGCCTATGCCAGTAGTAGCTACGCCGGCATCGGTGCGCTGGCCGCCGTTAATAATGGCAAGATCGATAACGTTTATAGCAGCGGCGCCGTGCATGGTTCTGGCTATATCAACATGGGCGCGCTGGTGGGCACCAATGCGGGCACGATCAGCAACAGCCGCGCGGCAGGCACGGTCGTTGCCGGTGCTTTTGGCGCGGCAGGCGGCTTGGTGGGCGAGAATGCGGCGGGCGGCTTCATCAAGAACAGTTCCAGCGCCGTGGCTGCTACATCCACCAATTATTTCGCTGGCGGCCTGGCCGTCTACAACCGCGGCACGATCAGCGACAGCTATGCCACGGGCGCCGTCAGCGTCGGCGGCACGGGCGGCAGCTATGGCGGCGGCCTGGCGGCCATTAACACGGCCGGAGGCACGGTCACGAACAGCTATGCGACGGGCAATGTCACGGGACTTTCCGGCCTGGGTGGCTTGCTGGGCCGGATAGAAAGCGGCGCGGTAACGAACAGCTATGCCACCGGCAATGTGACCGGGACGAATAATCTCGGCGGCCTGGTTGGCGTGTCCGCCGGTCCGATAAGCAACAGCTATGCCACCGGCAATGTGACGGGCAACTCCACCGTGGGCGGCGTGGTGGGCTACAACATTGGTGTTGCCCTCACCAATGCATATTATTCGGGCAAGCTCACGACGACCGGCATTAATAACGGCGCTATTGTTGGCGATCACAATGGTGGTTCCATTGTCAATGCCTACTTCAACAGCACGCTGAATCCGGCGGCAACTGCCGTTGGCCATGTAGGCAATGGTGCAACTACCGTTGCCCAAGGCCTGACCAGCGCGCAGATGTTGCAAGGTAGTAATTTCGCAGGTTTCAATTTCACCACCACGGCCGGCGCGGCAGGCAACAACTGGGTGATCGTCAGCGGCGACGGTTCCATCAATGGCGCCAGCGCCGGCACGCGCCCCATGCTGGCGTCGGAATGGTCGAACACCATCAATTCCACGCACCAGTTGCAATTGATGGCGATGAGCAAGGCCGCCAGCTACACGCTGGGCAGCAGCTTCAGCGCAGCCAGCACGGCCGCGAACGGCAATGACGTGTGGGGCAGTACGGGCTTCATCCCGGTCGGCACGGCCGGGTCGGCCTTCACGGGTAGCCTCGACGGCACCGGGCATATTGTTTCCAACCTCAATATTATCAAGTCGGGCGTGGCGGGCGTGGGCTTGTTTGGCGTCGTCGGCAGCGGCGGCGTGATCGCCAATGTGGGCTTGTCTGGTGGCACGATCAGCGGCGGCGACAATACGGGCGCCCTGGTCGGCACGAATGGCGGCAGCGTCAGCGGCAGCTTTGCCACCAGCGCCGTCACGGGCGCCAACAATGTCGGCGGCCTGGTGGGCAGCAACACTGGCACGGGCACCATCAAGGATAGCTATGCCAGCGGCGTGGTGACTGGCAGCAGCGGCGCGGGCGGCTTGGTGGGCAGCAACAGCGGCACCGTCGCCACCAGCTATGCGAATGGCAGCGTGAGCGGCGCCGGCGGCGGCCTGGTCGGCACGGGCACAGGCAGCGTCACGGGCAGTTACTGGGATAGCACTGCCAGTGGCAAGGCAACGAGCGCGGGCGGCACGGACCTGACCACGAGCGGGCTCAAGACGCTGTCGAACTATACGGGCGCAGGCTGGGATCTGGGCCAGATGTGGGTCGCCTACGATGGCCAGAGTGCGCCTTTCCTGCGTTCGTTCATGCAGCAGATCGCCGTGCGCGTTTCTTACGACAGCAAGGTGTATGACGGAGTGGCCTACGCTGGCGGCAGCAATAGCGTCACATATTCGAACACGGTGGCAGGCGCCGATCTGCTCGGTACGCTCGTGTATGTAGGCAATGCCACAGGTGCCGTGAATGCGGGCACGTATGGCGTGTCGGCCAGCGGCTTGTATGCCACGGGCGGGCAGTCCGGCTATGCGATCAGCTATATCGATGGCGGCCTGGTGATCACGCAGCGCCAGCTCAGCCTGAACGGCGCCGGCGCCGGCAACAAGGTCTATGACGGCAACACCACCGCCATCATCAGCGGCGGCACGTTGGCGGGCCTGTTGGCTGGGGATCTTGGCAATGTCAACCTGCTCTCGTTGTTGGGGACCTATGCCAGCAAGAATGTCGGCAATGGCATCGCCGTGAATGCGACTGCCACCCTCGGCGGCAGCGCAGCCGGCAACTATATCTTGGCGCCGCTGACTGGCGTGAGTGGCAACATCACGCCGGCGACGATTAGCAGCATCAGCGGCATCCTGGCCGGCAGCAAGGTCTACGACGGCTTGACTGGCGCTGCGCTCGACACCAGCGCGGCTGTATTAGCCGGCAAGATCGGCAGTGATGCGCTGACGTTGAGCGGCACGGGCACTTTCGACAACAAGAATGCCGGCAGCGGAAAAACAGTCAGCATCAGCGGTTTGTTCCTGGGCGGCGCCGATGCAGGCAACTATATCCTTGCCGGCACGACGGGTAGCGCCCTGGCCGATATCACGGCCAAGGCCCTGACCATCACGGGTGTCACCACCAGCAACCGCGTGTATGACGGCACGCGCAATGCGGCCCTGTCCGGCGGTACCCTGAGTGGCCTGGTAGGCGGGGAAACCCTGGGCCTGTCCAGTTTGAGCGGCGTGTTCGCCGACAAGAATGTGGGCACGGGCAAGAGCGTGAGCTTGAGCGGCGCCACGCTGGTCGATGGCACTGGGCTGGCCAGCAACTATACGGTCAGCAATCCGGGCGCCCTGACGGCCGATATCAGCAAGGCAACCATCAGCAGCGTGACGAACATCACGGCAAACAGCAAAGTGTATGACGCGAACACCAAGGCCAGCATCAATGCGGGCGGCGCCACGTTCAACGGCATGTTCAGCGGCGACAGCCTGTCGTTCAGCGCGACGACGGCCACGTTTGCCGACAAGAACGTCGGTAGCGGCAAGACGGTGGCCGTGAGCGGCATCGCCCTGGCCGGCACGGATGCGGGCAATTACAATCTGACGCTCAGCACCGGCAGCGGCAGCGGCGATATCACGCCGAAGGCGCTGACGATCACCGGCATGTCGGCCGTCAATAAAGTCTACGATGGCAACACCAAGGCGACCTTGTCGGGCGGTTCGATCAGCGGCCTGGTCGGTTCGGAAACGCTGGGCGTGACGGGACTTTCAGCAAGTTTTTCCGACAAGAATGCCGGCACCGGCAAAACCGTCATCGCCAGCGGTTCGACCCTGGTCAATGGCGGCAATGGCGGCCTCGCCAGCAACTATACGATCAGCAACCCAAGCGGACTGAGCGCAAACATCACGCCCAAGGCGCTGACGGTGACGGGTATGACGGCCAGCAACAAAGTCTATGACGGCCTGCTCGACGCGACCTTGTCCGGCGGAAGTCTGTCGGGTCTGGTCAGCGGTGAAACGCTGCTGCTGTCCGGCGCAACGGGCGTGTTCAGCGACAAAAACGCAGGCAGCAACAAAACCATCGTCGTCAGCGGCAGCAGCCTGGCCGACGGCACGGGGCTGGCCAGCAATTACACGGTCAGCAATCCGACCACCGTGAAGGCCGGCATCACGCAAAAAGCCTTGACGGTGAGCGGCGTGCTGGCCAGCGACAAGACCTACGACGGCAATACCAAGGCCAGCCTGTCGGGCGGTACCCTGGATGGCCTGGTGGGCGGTGAAACACTGGGATTGACGGGGCAGGTGGGCAGTTTCAGTGACCAGAACGCGGGCACGGGCAAGGCCGTCGCGGTGACGGGCGCGACCCTGATCGATGGCACTGGGCTGGCCAGCAATTATTCGGTCAGCAACGCCACCGGCGTGACGGCCACTATTGCGCAAAAGGCGTTGACCGTCAGCGGCGTGAGCGCGAGCAGCCGCGTGTATGACGGCACGCTCGATGCAACCCTGTCGGGCGGTACCTTGAGCGGCCTGGTAGGCGGGGAAACCTTGGGCCTGTCCGGCTTGTCGGGGGTGTTTGACGACAAGAACGTGGGCACGGGCAAGAGCGTGACCGTGAGCGGCGCCACGCTGGCCGATGGCACTGGGCTGGCCAGCAACTATACGGTCAGCAATCCGGGCGCCCTGACGGCCGATATCAGCAAGGCAACCATCAGCAGCGTGACGAACATCACGGCAAACAGCAAAGTGTATGACGCGAACACCAAGGCCAGCATCAATGCGGGCGGCGCCACGTTCAACGGCATGTTCAGCGGCGATAGCCTGTCGTTCAGCGCGACGACGGCCACGTTTGCCGACAAGAACGTCGGCAACGGCAAGACGGTGGCCGTGAGCGGCATCGCCCTGGCCGGCACGGATGCGGGCAATTACAATCTGACGCTCAGCACCGGCAGCGGCAGCGGCGATATCACGCCGAAGGCGCTGACGATCACCGGCATGTCGGCCGTCAATAAAGTCTACGATGGCAACACCAAGGCGACCTTGTCGGGCGGTTCGATCAGCGGCCTGGTCGGTTCGGAAACGCTGGGCGTGACGGGACTTTCAGCAAGTTTTTCCGACAAGAATGCCGGCACCGGCAAAACCGTCATCGCCAGCGGCTCGACCCTGGTCAATGGCGGCAATGGCGGCCTCGCCAGCAACTATACGATCAGCAACCCAAGCGGACTGAGCGCAAACATCACGCCCAAGGCGCTGACGGTGACGGGTATGACGGCCAGCAACAAAGTCTATGACGGCCTGCTCGACGCGACCTTGTCCGGCGGAAGTCTGTCGGGTCTGGTCAGCGGTGAAACGCTGCTGCTGTCCGGCGCAACGGGCGTGTTCAGCGACAAAAACGCAGGCAGCAACAAAACCATCGTCGTCAGCGGCAGCAGCCTGGCCGACGGCACGGGGCTGGCCAGCAATTACACGGTCAGCAACCCGACCACCGTGAAGGCCGGCATCACGCAAAAAGCCTTGACGGTGAGCGGCGTGCTGGCCAGCGACAAGACCTACGATGGCAATACCAAGGCCAGCCTGTCGGGCGGTACCTTGGATGGCCTGGTGGGCGGTGAAACATTGGGATTGACGGGGCAGGTGGGCAGTTTCAGTGACCAGAACGCGGGCACGGGCAAGGCCGTCGCGGTGACGGGCGCGACCCTGGTCGATGGCACTGGGCTGGCCAGCAATTATTCGGTCAGCAACGCCACCGGCGTGACGGCCACTATTGCGCAAAAGGCGTTGACCGTCAGCGGCGTGAGCGCGAGCAACCGCGTGTATGACGGCACGCTCGATGTGGTCTTGTCGGGCGGCGCCTTGAGCGGCTTGGTCGGCATGGAAACGCTGAGCTTGAATCTGGCGAACCAGACCGGCGCCTTCAGCGACAAGAACGCGGGCAGCAACAAGGTGGTCAATGTCACGGGCGCAACGGTCACGGACGGCACTGGCCTGGCCAGCAACTATGCCTTCAGCAATGCCAGCGGCGTGACGGCCACTATCACGCCGAAAGCGTTGACGGTGACGGGCGTGACGGCGGCGAGCCGGGACTATGACGGCACGCAGCAGGCTGCACTGTCGGGCGGCGTCTTGAGCGGTTTGGTCGGCATGGAAACGCTGAGCTTGAATCTGGCGAACCAGACAGGCGCCTTCAGCGACAAGAACGCGGGCAGCAACAAAGTGGTCAATGTCACGGGCGCAACGGTTTCGGACGGCACTGGCCTGGCCAGCAACTATGCCTTCAGCAATGCCAGCGGAGTGACGGCCACTATCACGCCGAAGGCGTTGACGGTGACGGGCGTGACGGCGGCGAGCCGGGACTATGACGGCACGCAGCAGGCTGCGCTGTCGGGCGGCGTCCTGAGCGGCTTGGTCGGCATGGAAACGCTGAGCTTGAATCTGGCGAACCAGACAGGCGCCTTCAGCGACAAGAACGCGGGCAGCAACAAGGTGGTCAATGTCACGGGCGCGACGGTCACGGACGGCACTGGCCTGGTCAGCAACTATGCCTTCAGCAATGCCAGCGGGGTGAGGGCCGATATCGGCAAGGCGTCCATCAGTGCCATTGCCGGTATCGTGGCAGCGAACAAGGTGTATGACGGTGGCACGGCGGCCAGCCTGAACCTGGCGGGCGCCAGTTTCAATGGCATGGTGGCCGGCGACGCCTTGAGCCTGGCCAGCGGCCCCGTCCTTGGCACATTCAGCGACAAGAATGCGGCGCTGGGCAAGACCGTGGCCATCAGCGGTCTGGGCCTGGCCGGTGCCGATGCGGGTAACTATGTGCTGGCCAGCAGCCAGGCCAGCACCACGGCCGATATCACGCCAGCCACCCTGACGGTCAGCGCCAGCGGCGTCAACAAAGTGTATGACGCCACCACGAATGCCGCCGTCTCCTTGCGCGACAACCGCATCGGCAATGATCAGCTGAGTATTGCCAGCAATGGCGCCAGTTTCAGCGACAAGAATGCGGGCGTGGGCAAGACGGTGACGGTGGCAGGCATAAGCCTGAGCGGCACGGATGCGGGCAATTACGTGGTCAACACCAGCGCCAGCACCACGGCCACGATCTCGCAGGCAGCGCTGACGGTCAAAGTCGATAACACTGAAAAAGACCAGGGACGCGTCAACCCCGACTTCAGCGCCGGCTACAGCGGCCTGCTCGGTGGCGACACGGTGGCCGCCGAAGTGAGCGGCAACCTGGCGTTCAGCACGCCGGCGACGACGGCATCCGTGGCCGGCAATTATCTGGTCTCGGCATCGGGCCAGGCGTCGAACAATTACGCCTTGAACTATGTGGAAGGCGTGCTGAAGGTCAAGCCGACGGAAGCGCTGCAAAGCGCGGTCGCCAGCGTGATCGCGGCCGTTGCCGTGGCGCCGTCGCAGGGCAATATGGTGCAGACCGACATGATCGTCAGTGGCGAATCAGCACCAGGCAAGCCCGCCGCCACGCAGGAGGCGCCGCGCGAGGGAGATACGGGTAACGCAGGCGGCGCGCCGGTGGTGCAACTGGCCAGCAACGTCGTCAGCAATGTCCTGCCAGGCCTGCGCTTGAGCGTGGTCGACAGCGGCCTGCGCCTGCCGACCGAAGCTGGCGGCAACACGCGCCAGGAAAGCCAGTAAAGCCCGCTGCGTCACCCGATGGTGGCGTCGGAGTGCCGCTTCGTGTTTCGAAGCGGCATTTTTTATGCGGTCGCGTCATCGCATCACTCTTATAATGGCTGCACCATCCTCCGTCTGAAGAGCAGCGTTGAACAGAAAGTACCATCGCATGACATCCCATTTCATCGGCGTAGCCGGCTTGCCACGCGCTGGCTCCACCTTGCTGTGCCAGTTGCTGGCGCAGCATCCCGACCTGCATTGCGAAGGCAATAGCTCCCCCCTGTGCAATACCTTGCTGGGCATGCGGCGCATGGTCAGCGACGATTCTTTTTTCCTGTCGCAGCTCGACAGCACCTTCGACGCCAGCTATGGCCATCTGAAAACGGCCATGCAGGGCTTCCTGCGCGGCTGGTACCAGGATTGCGGCAAGCAGGGCGTGGTGGACAAGAACCGCGCCTGGCTGCATTGCGTGGAGATGCTGCTGCAGCTGGCGCCGGAAGCGAAAGTCATCGTCTGCGTGCGCGAACTGGGCCAGGTCTACGGCTCCATCGAAGCGCAGCACCAGCGCACCATCCTGCTCGATTTTATCGACCACCTGGCCGATTTTGACCGTCTGGGCCGTGCCGACATGCTGTTTGCCAAGGATCGCACCATAGGCGCGCCCTTGAGCTCGCTGCACGCCGTGCTGGACCTGCCGCTCGAGGTGCAGAAAAAGCTGTATTTCGTGCGTTTCGAAGACTTGATGGCGCGGCCGGTGGAATGCATGTCGCACCTGTATGCGTGGCTGGGCCTGGCGCCATGGCAGATCGATCCGCATCATCTGGCCGTGGGGATACAGGAAAGCGACAGCCATTACCGCATGAAATACACGCACCGCCAGCAGGCGACCATCAGCGCGCCCAGGCCGCATGCGATACCGCCGCGCATCCAGGCGCAAATCGAGGAGGCGTACGGCTGGTTTTATGAACTGTATTATCCGCAACACCAGCGCGCGGCAACGCCATCGGCCTGAAAACACCTGCGGCAGTGCTAATACCACTTGCCGCACCGCTGCCGGCGCGGTATTGCCGGCAGCTGGCGCAAATCCTCCTTTTTTCTCTTCCCTTACTCTTTGCCTGGCGCGCTGTAGCCGTACCGACTGAAGTCACTGGTATTGTAAAAAACACCGTTATATAAAACCACTTGACTACCAATTTTCGGCGTCGCATTCTCTGTGCAGAAAGCCGATGCTGCGCTGTGCTTTCTTTACGTACAACATAAAAAGCTACTTCGATAGTTTTCGTATAACGTTCAGGAGACAATGTGAAAACACGGCAATCAAGCCGGCTGGCTACGCCATTCATGGCTGGCCTGCTGGGCAGCGCGCTGCTCGCTTGCGGCGGCAATTCCACCACCGAACCCCCATCGACCCTGCTGGCCGCGACCACCGCCAGCGACAGTTGCGCGGCCTGGAGCGCCAGCGCCGTCTACACGGCAGGGCAGTGCGCCGTGTACGACGGCAAGGTGTACCGGGCCAAATGGTGGGTGCAGGGCACGGTGCCGGGCAACGACCAGTGGGGGCCGTGGAGCCTCGATACCACCACCCCGACTCCAACGCCGACACCGACACCGACGCCCACCCCGACACCGACACCCACGCCAGGCGTGCCCACCAAAGCCCAGGCCGAGGCCAACGAGGCGGCGCTGACGAACAATGATTTCTTCCGCAAGGTCAAGGCCTCGATCCGCACTTTGGGCAATGCGGCCGTCGAAGCCGTGCAGCCTGGCCTGGCCGGCAATCCGCTCAACGTCAAGCGCGTCGAACGCCTGCTGCCGGCGGCGAAGTGGGATTACTATTTTGCCGCGCGCGACGCCAGCTATACCTATCAGCGCTTCCTGCAAGCCGTGGCCAAGTTCCCCGCCGTGTGCGACGACTACGGCGACGGGCGCAATGCGGACGCCATCTGCCGCCACAGCCTGGCCACCATGTTTGCCCACTTCGGCCAGGAAACGGGCGACCATAACGCCAGCAGCCCCTTGCCGCAATGGCGCCAGGGCTTGAAGTATCTGCGCGAACTGGGCTGCGACGAGACGGGCGCAGGCTGCGGCTACAACATCGAGTGCGCCGACCCCGTCTTCAACAAGGTCTGGACCTGCGGCACCAATGCCGACGGCAGCTTCAAGAAATACTTTGGCCGCGGCGCCAAGCAGTTGTCGTACAACTACAACTACGGTCCGTTTTCGCAAGCCATGCATGACGGCGATCAAACGGTGCTGCTGAAAAACCCGGACCTCGTCGCCTCGACCTGGCTGAACCTGGCCTCGGCCACGTTCTTCTTTGTCTATCCGCAACCGCCGAAACCGTCGATGCTGCATGTGCTGGACGGTACCTGGGTGCCGAACGCGGCCGATACGACAGCCGGGGCGGGCAATAACTTTGCCACCACCATCATGATCATCAATGCCGAGTGCGGGCAGGGCACGGAAAAGCAGGCCGCACAAAACCGCATCGATTACTACAAGCAATTTGCCGCCGACATGGGCTGGGATTATTCCGGCGAACAATTGTCTTGCGCCAACATGCAACGTTTCACCCCGGCCAGTTCCGCTTCCTACAACATCTATTGGGAAAAGAACTGGAGCTCGGGTGGCGACAACCAATGCCAGCTGGTCAGCTATCAAACCCCGTACAGCGCCTTGCTGGCCGGGAACTACGTGAAATGCGTGGAAGCCAACTGGAATGTGAAGTTGCAGTAACAGCAAGCGCAGGATAGCCGGCCAGGGATCACAGTTGACAAGAGCCCCTTCAGGGGCCTGCAACAAGCGCTCGATGTATAACCATAACGGAGACAGACACCTCATGAAATCGAATGCATTATTGATGGCCCTGCTCAGCGGCGTGCTCGTCGCTTGCGGCGGCGGCCAGGAAGGCACGACGGCCACGCCAAACACCTTGCTCGCCACCGTGGAAGCGTGCGTCGTCTGGGATGCCGCCACCATCTATACGGGCGGCCAGTGCGTGCTGTACCAGGGCGTCAGCTACAAGGCCAAGTGGTGGACGCAGGGCAATGTCCCCAGCGCCACCGACCAGTGGGGACCATGGGCCGTGACGGATACGCCGACGCCGACCCCAACGCCGACCCCAACGCCGACCCCAACGCCGACCCCGACTCCAACGCCGACACCCACGGCTTGCCGTCCCGACGGCTTGATCTCGGCCGTGCCGAATGTGCCGTATTGCAAGGTGTACGACGCGAATGGCCGCGAAGTGCTGACCAATGGCTTGAACCGGCGCATCGTCGGCTATTTCGCCAGCTGGCGCACGGGCGTCGATGGCAGCCCGACGTATCTGGTGAATAACTTGCCGTGGGACAAGATCACCCACTTGAACTATGCATTCGCTTCCGTCGATCCGGCCACCTCGAAAATCGCCATCGGCAGCGGCGCGGCCAATCCCGATACGGGCCTCACCTGGCCGAATGTGCCGGCCGCCGCCATGGACCCGTCGTTGCCGTACCAGGGCCACTTCAACTTGCTGTCGCAATACAAGAAGAAGTATCCAGGCGTGAAACTGATGATTTCCGTGGGCGGCTGGGCCGGCAGCGGCGGCTTTTACACGGCGACGACGAATGCGGATGGCAGCATCAACACGGCCGGCATCAACACCCTGGCCGATTCCATGGTGGCGTTCGTGCGCCAGTACAACTTCTTCGATGGCGTTGATGTCGATTACGAACACCCGACCACCAACAATGAAGCGGGCAATCCGAACGATTTCGCCGTCTCGAAACCGCGCCTGGCGGGCTTGATGACGAGCTATAACGTGCTGCTGAGAGTGCTGCGCCAGAAGCTCGACGAAGCGGCCGTGCAGGACAATAAATACTATCTGCTCACCATCGCCGGCTCCGCCTCGGGCTGGGTCTTGCGTGGCGAAGAAAACATGTCGGGATTGAAATATCTCGATTACGCCAGCCTGATGAGTTACGACTTGCACGGCGCGTGGAACCAGTATGTGGGACCGAACGCGGCGCTGTTTGACGATGGCAACGATGGCGAATTGCGTGCCGGCAATGCTTACCAGTACCAGAACATCGGCTACCTGAACACGGACTGGGCCTACCGCTACTACCGGGGCGCCATGCAGGCGGGACGCATCAATATCGGCGTGCCGTTCTACACGCGGGGCTGGAAGGACGTGACGGGCGGCACCAACGGTTTGTGGGGCACGACGGCGCTGACCAATTCCACCGTCACCTGCGCGGGCGTGAAAACCTGCGGCATGGGCGCCACCGGCATCGACAACGTGTGGTACGACCTCGACTCGCAAGGCAAACCCACGCCCGGTGGCGGCAACCCCATCTGGCATGCGCTGAACTTGCAAAACGGCATAGTGCCAAGCTACCTGGACGCCTATAAAGTCACGGACAAGGCGCTGGTGGGCACGTATGTGCCGTACTACAGCAGCACCATGGTGGCGCCGTGGCTGTGGAATGCGACCAAGAAAGTGTTCCTTTCCACGGAAACCACGCAATCGATCGCGGCCAAGGCCCAGTACATCGTCAACAACAATATCGGTGGCGTGATGATCTGGGAAATGGCGGGCGACTATGCCTGGGATGCCACGCGCAATGGCGGCAAGGGTGAGTACTTCATGGGCACCACCCTGACGGACGTGCTGTACCAGGCCTTCCGCACGGCTGGCGTGTACGGCAACAAGCGCGCCGAAATCGCCATGCCGGCCACGGCGGCCAACGTCAGCATCACGTTGGGCGACTGGAAGCTGGGCGACAACAACTTTCCCATCAACCCCGTGATGACGGTGAAGAACAACACCACCTCGACCTTGCCGGGCGGCACCGTGGTGGAGTTCGATTATCCCGTGTCGGCGCCATCGGACATGAGCGACCAGTCCGGTTTCGGCTTGACGGTGATCAATGCCGGCTACACGGGACCGAACAATATCGGCGGCTTCACGAAGAACTACAACCGCGCCCGCTTTGCGATTCCCGCCTGGCAATCGCTGGCGCCGGGCGGCTCCGTGGCGCTGACCTTGAATTACCGCTTGCCGATCTCGGGGCCGGCCAATTACACGGTGACCGTGGGCGGCACCAAATATGCGTTGACGCAAGAGTATCCGGAATTGCCGGTGGCCTTGCCGTAAGCAGTGATACGGTAGGGTAAACAGAGAAGGGCGGAACCGTGGTTCCGCCCTTTTTTTGACCCGAATGCAAGTACTGGGGTCGGACCCTCAGGGTTCGACCCCGGCGTGCTTTTGGGTTCAGCTTAGAACCACGTCTCTACCTGGAAACCATACGACGTGCCGCTGGTATTGTTGTTGTAGATCGGGCCGCCGTTGTTCGACGTATTGACCGACGCGGTGGCCGCATCGTTCCATTTGCCGTAGGTCACAAAAGCGCGCAGTTCAGGACGCGACCACAAGCCAGGACCGGCCGAGATCGTCGGCGCGATGGTCAGCTTGGTCAGGCGCTTGGCCGGCAGGCCGCCCGCTTGCGTCACGCGATCCGTGCCCAGTTCGCCCACCAGCTTGAAGTTGTCGGTGAATGCATACACAGGACGCACGCCGACCGAGGTCCAGGTCGAGGAACCTTTGGCGTTCGACTCGTCTTTTTGCCACAGGGCGACGAATTCCATGCCGAAATTGGCCATCGGCTGGATCGCCATGTCATTGAAGATGCGCGTGCGTTTCACGTCCGAACCGAAACTGGTGTCGCCCGAAGCGCCGAATTGCGCGCCATTGCCGGTGCCAGGACCGACGCCGTATTGCACGCCAAAGGTGTTGCCGCCGCCGAACACTTTACCTTGACGGTGGAATGCCGACAGTTGCCAACCGTTATGTTTCGGGCCGTAGATGTCGTTGTCCTTGCCTTCAGCCGTGATGATGGTCGCGGCCAGGTCCAGCGTACCGTTGGCGTTGACAGGAATTTCACCGTAGATGAAGTTCTGGCGCACGGCGGAACGGGTGCCTGTGATGGCGCCTGTGTTCTTGTCGCGGGCGTTGATATCGTTGTCCTTGAAGAAGGCATACGAGAATTTACCGGGGCCAGCAGGAATGCGGTCCAGGCCGGCGCCCGTGCCGTTCATGTTGATGTACTGCAGATCCAGCATGTGGATGTCAGGACGGTAGTAGAAGCGTTTACCGACCCAGGCCGTGCCGCCGTTCAGGAAATCGAGTCCCTGCGCTTCGACGTAGGCCTTGACGATGCCCAGTTTGTTGTCGCCGAAATCGGAGTTTGGCGCGTAGGCGTTGACCCAGATGGTGGCCAGGTAGTTCACGCCGCCGGACTTGGCGACGGACTTGGTGTAGCCGAATTCCGTGTAGGCGTCGCACTCATTGCCCAGACGGTATTTCATGGTATTGCCACCCAGGCCGAAGCAGCCTTGCGAACCGCCGTCGCCCGACGTATTGCTGCCGGCGCCGGCGCGCAGGTAGCCGTGGAAGCCTTCGGCATCACTTGGGTACATCGGGTCGGCAAGGGCGGAAGCGCTGGCGATGGCCAGGAGCAGGGCAGGTAAAGTTTTCAATGCAGTGCGATTCATGCGGTCTCCAGAAAAATGTAAGTGGTAGCGCTGGCGCCCGGAGGACGGGCAGCGCATACGGTCTAATGCCGAAAACCAAGTCTAGCAGCGCTTTTTTAACCAGACCGATACAAAACGTACAAGTGACGATACTTTCTTTCAAAGTGTTGTTTTTACTCAATATCGATACTCTGGTGCATAGCGGGTCTGCAAAAGAGTATCGAATTGCGGTTTTGGAGTATCAGAAAGTATCAAAGTCCGGTGCTACATTGTGGTCGTGGTGCTAAGTACCTGAGCATTGCCAACGACAAAAAACACTGGAGACACACAATGAAACGTTCCGCCATTGCCGCGCTGTGCGCCGGCGCCTTCTGCTTCGCTTCGTCCGCGATTGCCGCCACCGACCTGGTCATCGCCACCGTCAACAACGGCCACATGATCGAAATGCAAAAGCTCAGCAAGTTCTTCGAGCAAGCCAATCCCGACATCAAGCTCAAATGGGTGACCCTGGAAGAGGGCGTCTTGCGCCAGCGCATGACCACCGATATCGCCACCAAGGGCGGCCAGTTCGACGTGATGACCATCGGCCTGTATGAAACGCCCATCTGGGGCAAGAAAAACTGGCTGATCCCCATCAAGCCGGACGCCAAGTACGATATCGACGACTTGCTGCCGGCCATACGCGAAGGCCTCTCCGGCGACGGCAAGCTGTACGCGTCGCCGTTCTATGGCGAAAGCTCGATGATCATGTACCGCAGCGACCTGGTCAAAAAAGCGGGCGTGACGATCGAAGACCGTCCCACCTGGAATCAGTTGCGCGACGTGGCCGCCAAGCTGCACGATCCGGCCAACGGCGTGTATGGCATCTGCCTGCGCGGCAAGCCGGGCTGGGGCGACAATATGGCGCTGATCACCACCATGGCCAATTCCTACGGCGGCCAGTTGTTCGACATGCAATGGAAACCGCAATTTACCAGCAAGCCGTGGAAGGACGCGGTCACCATGTATGTCGACCTGATGAAGAAATACGGCCCGCCGGGCGCGGCTGCCAACAGCTTCAATGAAAACCTGGCGCTGTTCAACCAGGGCAAGTGCGGCATCTGGATCGACGCAACGATCGCCGCTTCCTTCATCACGGACCCCAAGCAAAGCAAGGTGGCCGACAAGGTGGCGTTTGCCCAGTCGCCCATCGGCGTGACGGAGCGGGGCGCCAACTGGCTGTGGATCTGGTCGCTGGCCATTCCCGCCAGTTCCAAGCACCCGAATGAAGCGCAACGCTTCATCAACTGGGCCACCTCGCCCGATTACGTGAAGCTGGTGGCCAGGGAAACCAGCTGGGCCAACGTGCCGACGGGCACGCGCAAGTCGACTTATGCGAGCCCCGAGTTTCAGAAAGTGGCGAAATTTGCCGCCGCCGAAGGCAAGGCCCTGGCCACCACGCGCGCCGTGCAAAGCACCATGCTGCCGTCGCCGTACGTGGGCGTGCAATTCGCATCGATCCCCGAATTCCAGGTGATCGGCGTGGCGGCCGGCCAGCAGATGGCGGCGGCGTTGCTGGGCAAGGTGACGGTGGAGCAGGCGCTGGAATTGTCGCAGCAGACGGCGGAGCGGGAGATGCGCAAGGGTGGGTACTACAAGTAGGAAGATAGCCTGACAAACCTACTGCGCGGTTTGTAGTTTGCAAACAGGTGACGCTGTTGTAACCCGAATGGCGAAAGCTGGGGTCGGACCCTCAGGGTCCGACCCCGGTACTTCAGCCTTGCGGGTTTAAAAGATACCTCACGCCCCAAGAGAACATTATGAAACGCATTATCCCCCGGACTTTGCTGACGCCGGCCGTGGTCGCCGTCTCCGTCATTTCCGTCGTTCCGCTGCTGATTACCCTGTTTTACGCGTTCGTGCGCTACTCCATGCTCGATCCGAGCGGCCATCCTTTCCATGGCCTGGCCAATTTCCACTTTTTCTTTACCGATGCCTCGTTCCTGCCGGCCTTGCAGAACACGTTTACTTTGCTGTTTTCCGTCATGCTGATCACGGTGGTGCTGGGCACGGCGCTGGGCTTGCTGATCAATGAAGCATTCCCCGGGCGCGCCATCGTGCGCGTGCTGCTGATCTCGCCGTTTCTCGTCATGCCGGCCGTCAATGCCCTGATGTGGAAGAACATGCTGCTCAATCCCATCTACGGCCTGTTCGCGCAAATCAGCATCTTCTTTGGCGCCACGCCCGTCGACTGGCTGTCGGAGCACCCGCTGTTTTCCATCATCATGATGGTCTCGTGGCAATGGCTGCCATTCGCCTGCCTGATCTTCATGACGGCCCTGCAATCGATGGACCGGGAGCAGCTGGAAGCGGCGCGCATGGATGGCGCCACCTATTTGCAGCAGTTGCGCTATCTCTACATTCCCCACCTGGGCCGCGCCGTTTCGGTGGTGCTGATGATCGAGATGATCTTTTTGTTGTCGATCTTTGCGGAAATCTTCACCACCACGGGCGGCGGTCCCGGTTTCGACACGACCACCATCACCTTCATGATTTATCAGCAGGCGCTGCTGTCGTACGACGTGGGAGCGGCTTCGGCCGGCGCCCTGTTCGCCGTGCTCATCGCCAACATCGCCGCCTTCTTCCTGATGCGCGTCATCGGCAAGAATCTGTCGAAATAAGGAGACCTTGATGCATAGCAAATTCAATCTGTATGGCCGCACGGCCGCCGCCTGGCTGTGCGCACTGCTGCTGTTCTTTCCCATCTTCTGGCTGGGCCTGATGGCTTTCAAGACGGAAGGGCAAGCCATTTCCACGCCGCCCTTGCTGTTCTTCACGCCGACCCTCGACAGCTTCCGCGAAGTGCTGGCGCGCGACAATTACTTCGGCTACGCGTGGAACTCGCTGTTTACCAGCGTCGTCTCGACGGCCATCGGCCTGTTGATCGCCATCCCGGCCGCGTATTCGATGGCCTTCTTTCCCACGGGCGGCACCATCGGTTTGCTGAAATTCATGCTCAGCTCGCGCTACATGCCCGGCGTGGGCGCCCTGATGCCGATTTATATCTGCTATCAGTACTTCGGTCTGCTCGATACGCGCATCGGCCTGACCATCATGTTCATGCTGATGAATTTGCCCATCATGATCTGGCTGCTGTACACCAGCATGAAGGAGTTGCCGCGCGAAATCCTGGAAGCGTCGCGCATGGATGGCGCCACCGTGTGGGATGAATTCCGCCACGTCGTGCTGCCCCTGTCCGTGGGCGGCATCGCCTCCACGGCCCTCGTGTGCATGGTGTGGTCGTGGAATGAATCGTTCTGGTCGCTGAACCTGGGCGCTTCCAACGCGGGCACGCTGGCCTGGCTCATCGCCTCGTATTCCAGCCCGGAAGGCTTGTTCTGGGCCAAATTGTCGGCCGCTTCGCTGATGGCCATCGCGCCCATCATGGCGCTGGGCTGGTTCTGCCAGAAGCAACTCGTGCAAGGCATGACCTTCGGCGCAGTCAAATAAACGAAAGAATAGAGACACTTATCATGGCTTACCTTCAACTGAGCAATATCGAAAAATTCTTTGGCGAGCACCGCGCCATCAAGGGCATTGACCTGGACATCAAACAGGGCGAGTTCGTCGTCTTCGTGGGGCCGTCAGGTTGCGGAAAATCCACCTTGCTGCGCCTGATCGCGGGCCTGGAACCGATCGACGGCGGCAAGCTGTCGCTCGACGGGCGCGACATCACCAGCGTGCCATCGTCCAAGCGCGACCTGGCGATGGTGTTCCAGTCGTACGCGCTGTACCCGCACATGACGGTGTTCCAGAACATGTCGTTCGCCTTGAAACTGGCCGGCGTCGATCCGGCCATCATCCGCGAGAAAGTCGACAAGGCGGCCGCCATCCTCGACCTTGGGCGTTACCTGGAACGCACGCCAAAAGAGCTGTCGGGCGGGCAGCGCCAGAGGGTGGCCATCGGCCGCGCCATCGTGCGCGACCCGAAAGTGTTCTTGTTCGATGAACCGCTGTCGAACCTCGATGCGGCCCTGCGCGTGCAGACGCGCATCGAGATCGCCAAGCTGCACCGCGAGCTGGGCGCCACCACCATCTATGTTACGCATGACCAGGTCGAGGCGATGACTTTGGCCGACAGGGTGGTGGTACTGCGCGACGGCCAGATCGAGCAGCATGGCTCGCCCCTGGAACTGTATGACCGTCCCGCCAACCGCTTTGTCGCGCAATTCATCGGCACGCCCAGCATGAACGTGGTACCGGCCGACGCGGCGCCTCAGTTGCTGGCGCAGGCGGGCAGCGCGGCGCAGGCGGACGGCTTCGTCGGCATCCGCCCCGAGCACGTGCACCTGGGCGCGGCGCAGCCGGGCAGCGTGCCCGTCACCGTCGACCTGGTGGAGTCCCTGGGCGTGGAAACCCTGACCTATGTGCGCCTGCCGAACAATGTGCAGGTGGTGTCGCGCGGCGCGGAGCGCAGCAGCCTGCAGCCGGGCCAGCAGACGCATCTGACGTTCGAACCGGGCTTCGTCCACTATTTTGACCGCGCCGGCAAGACTTACGCGGCGGCGAAAGGAGCGCTGTAATGGACGCCATCGCATTGAACCAGGCGAACCTGGCGCAGCTGCCCGCCAACGTGGCCGTGCCCGCGTATGCGCGCGAGACGCTCGTGGCCAGCATCGTGCATATCGGCGTGGGTGGCTTCTTCCGCGCCCACCAGGCCGTGTACCTCGACGACTTGCTGGCCTTGCCCGGCCAGGAACACGCGCAATGGGGCTATTGCGGCGTGGGCTTGCTGGCGCATGACGCGGCCATGCGCGACGCCATGCAGGCGCAGGATGGGCTGTACACGGTGGTCGAGCGCAGCGCGGCCGGCGACTCGGCGCGCATCATCGGCAGCGTCGGCGAGTATCTGTATGCGCCCGACGAGCCGCAAGCCGTGCTGGAAAAGCTGGCCGACCCCGGCACGCGCATCGTCGCGCTGACCATCACCGAGGGCGGCTACTACGTCAACCAGGGCACGGGCGAATTTGACGCGGATCATGCCGATATCGTGCATGAACTGGCGCATCCCGATGCGCCGCGCTGCTCGTTCGGCTACCTGGCCGCCGCGCTGGCCCTGCGCCACCGGCGGGGACTGGCGCCGTTTACCATCATGTCCTGCGATAACCTGCAAAACAATGGCGACGTGACGCGCAAGATGCTGCTGGCCTTTGTCGCCCTGCGCGACGCAGAACTGGCGCGCTGGCTGGCCACGCATGGCAGCTTCCCCAACAGCATGGTCGACCGCATCACGCCGGCCACCACCGATGAACACCGGGCGCTCGTGCGCGACAGCTTCGGCATCATCGACGCCTGGCCCGTCGTGTGCGAGCCATTCCGCCAGTGGGTCATCGAAGACGAATTCCCGCAGGGCCGGCCGGCCTGGGAAAAGGTGGGGGCGCAGATGACGCACGACGTGCTGCCGTATGAAAAGATGAAGCTGCGCCTCTTGAATGCCAGCCACCAGGCCCTGTGCTACATCGGCATGCAGCTCGGTTACACGTTTGCGCATGAAGCGATGGGTGACCCTGGCATCCGCCTGCTCGTGCGGCGCATGATGGATGACGAAGTCACGCCGCTGCTCGATAGCGTGGAAGGCATCGATCTGGAACGGTACAAGGCCACCCTGATCGAGCGCTTTTCGAATCCGGCCGTGCGCGACCAGCTGGCGCGCATCGGCACGGAAGGCTCGGCGCGCATCCCGAAATTCGTGCTGCCCTCCGTGCGCGAAGCGCTGGCCCGGGGCGGCGCCATCAAGCTGTTGGCCTTCACGGTGGCGTGCTGGTTCCGCTACCTGGAGGGCCACGACGAGCAGGGGCGCGAGATGCCCCTGAACGACCCGTATGCGGCGCGCCTGCGCGCGCTGGCACTGCAGGGCGGCTCGGACGCCGCGCCGTTGCTGTCCCTGCGCGAGCTGTTCGGCGACCTCTGCGACACACCGGCGTTCACGCTGGCGGTGGGGGAAGCGCTGGCCAGCCTGTATGGGCTGGGCGCGCGCGCGGCGCTGGAACAGAGCGTGGCTTGAGGGGAGGGCGCGCCATGCCACGCAAAGCCGATGCTGTCTTGCCGCAGATGGAGCTGGAACAGCAGCGCGATGCCACGCCCGGCTTCGAGCCGAAAGGCAGTTTCGGTTTCATCCGCTACCTGGAGCACGGCTTTCCGAACGCGCTGGTGCGCTGGCATTACCACGACGAGTACGAGCTGCACCTGATCGTCGAGACGAGCGGCAAGGTTTTCGTGGGCGACTATATCGGCCAGTTTGCGCCCGGTCATTTGGTGCTGACGGGGCCGCGCGTGCCGCACAACTGGGTCTCGCTCGACACGCCGCCTGAAGGCGTGGCCCTGCGCGACATGGTGCTTCAGTTTTCGCATGCGCCGCTGGCGTCGATGGCCGCCGCCATCCCGGAACTGAAAGGGATGTTCCCGCTGCTGCAGCGCGCCCTGCATGGCGTGGAATTTTTCGGCGTCAGCGAGCAGTCGCTGCGGCGCTTCCAGCGTATCCGCGACAGCAGCGGCCTGCCGCGCTTCATCGAGTTTCTGACCCTGCTGGGCGAACTGGCGCAGACCAGCGATTACCAATTGCTGTCGACGGTGCCGATGCAGTCGAGCGATGACGACGTGGCTTTGGCGCGCATCAGTTCGGCCATCAACTTCATCGTGCACAATTACAGCAGCCAGTTCTCGCTGAAACAGCTGGCCGAGCAGGTGGACATGCCCGAGCGGACGTTTTCGCGCTTCTTTCGCAGCGCCACGGGCAACAGCTTCACGGACTTCGTCAACCGCCTGCGCATCAACAAGGCGTGCCAGCTGCTGATGGAGACGGAGCGCTACGTCAGCAACATCTGCTACGAAGCAGGATTCAATAATGTGGCCAATTTCAACCGGCGCTTCCTGGAATTGAAGGGCATGACGCCGAAGGAGTTTCGCCAGCAGGCGCAGGGCCGTTTTGGCGCCTGAGGTTTTTTAAGGTACATTCGATGGCACGGGCGGGGACCGCCTGGGAGAGACAAGCATGGAATACCTGTGGCAGAAGGACAGCGAGCGCAAGGCGCCCGAACTGGAGCGCGAAAGCTACGATGGCATCATCAATTACCTGGAACACGGCTATCCCAGCTCGCGCGTGCGCTGGCACTGCCACGAAGAATACGAGCTGCACCTGATCGTCGCCACCAGCGGGCGCTTGTTCGTGGGCGACTATATCGGCGAATTCTCGCCCGGCCACCTGGTGCTGACGGGTCCGCGCCTGCCGCACAACTGGATTTCCAACGTCGTGCCGGAAGGGGGCGTGGCCTTGCGCGACATGATCGTGCAGTTCGCCCACGCGCCGCTGGCCGGCGCCGCGCGCGTCATCCCCGAACTGCGCGAGCTGCTGCCGCTGCTCGAGCGCTCCAGCTATGGCGTGGAGTTTTTCGACATGGGTCACGAGGCCGAGCAGCACCTGGCGCGCATCCGCGCCACGCATGGCGCCGAGCGCTTCGCCGCATTCGTGCAACTGATGAGCAAGCTGGCGCGCACGGCCAACTATCGCTTGCTGTCGAGCGCTTCGCTGCGTTCGTACGATGATGACGCCACCCTGGCCAAGGTGAATGCCGTCCTCAATTACATCACGGACAATTACCGCGAGCCGATTTCGGCGGAAATGCTGGCCGAGCAGGTGGGCATGTCGCTGAGTAAATTCTCGCGCTTCTTCCGCAAGGCGACGGGCAACAGTTTTACCGATTTCATCAGCCGTTTGCGCATCAACAAGGCTTGCCAGCTGTTGATGGACACGGATCAATACGTGTCGAACGTCTGCTACGACGTGGGTTTCCAGAACGTGGCCAACTTCAACCGCCGCTTCCTGCAGGTGAAGGGCGTGACGCCGAAGGAATTCCGGCGTCAGGCCGATGGCCGCTTTGGCGGCATCGGCGGGCCTGTTGCGGATACGCCACGGGCTTGAGGGCTGTCACGGGCTTGTCACTTTGCCCAGTTACTCTCCACGGCTTCAATCCCACTTTAGCCGGGGAATGCATGAACGCTGCCGTAACGTCGACCCCGAAACTGACCCTGCTGGCCATCGCCGCCAGCCTGTGCCTGTCCGCCTGCGGCGGCAGCGATAGTACGCCGGCGGAACCGGCCAAGCCCGTGGCACAGACGGGCGTGTTCCTCGACGGCGCGGTGGAAGGTCTCGATTACGTGGCCGGCAGCGCGGCCAAGGCCAGCACCAATGCCAAGGGCGAATTCATTTGCAACCCGGGCGACACGGTGGCCTTCAGCGTGGGTGGCCTGGCCCTGGGTTCGGCGCCATGCGGCGCCGTCGTCACGCCGCTGGCGCTGGCCGCCAGCACGAATGTGGCGGACGACAAGGTCGTCAACCGCCTGCTGGCGCTGCAATTGCTTGACGACGACAGCGATCCGTCGAACGGCATCAAGCTGACGGCCGAAGTGAAGGCCGCGCTGACCGGCAAGACGCTGGACTTTGCCACCGTGCCGGCCGTCTTCAACACGGCGCTGGCCGGGCAATTGGCGGCGGTGGGCGGGAAATTCGCCAGCCGCACGGTCGATGCCGAGCGCCGCGCGCTCGTGCGCGAGCATTTCGAAGACACGCTGGCTTCGAAAGCGGGCGTGCCCGTCAATGAAGCGCTGACGCAAGCCAATCCGGTGGGCGAAGTGAAAGTCACCGTGACGCGCTACCAGATCCAGGCGGCGGACAAATACTATGTGCCGTACGAAGGCGCGAATGCCAAGATCAAGGGCGAATTCCCGAACGGCTTTTTGCCATCGTATGGCTCGGGCCTGGCCTACAAGGGCAAGAATGCAGCCGGCGACCTGGAATTCTATGGCTTGACGGACCGTGGCCCGAACGGCGACGGCCCGCTGGTGCCCAACCCATCGGGCAAGGGCACGATCGGCAGCAAGATCTTCCCGTCGCCGAGCTTTACGCCTTCGTTCGGCGTGATCACGGTGGGCAAGAATGGCGCCGTGCTGGGTTCGAGCACGCCGATCAAGGTGTCGACCGCCGTCAACAGTTCGGGCTTGCCCGTGCCCGTGGGCGCGGTGGGCAATTCGGCCGAGATTCCCGTCATGGATGCGATGAAGTTCGATGCTGCCGGCAAGGCAGTCTTCAATGCGGGCGGCCTCGATTCGGAAGCCATCGTCGTCGACGCGAAGCGCAATGCGCTGTGGGTCTCGGACGAATACGGCCCCTTCATCATCAAGATCGATGCGGCCACAGGCATCATCCAGGCCAAGTACGAGCCGGGCAAGGGCTTGCCGGCGCTGTTCGCCAAGCGCCGCGCGAACCGCGGCATGGAAGGCATGACCTTAGACACGAGCAATGACAAGCTGTACGCCTTCCTGCAAAGCCCTCTGTCCGACGGCACGGCACCATATACGGTGACGAAGAAGAATGAACAGGTCGAGCGCTTCGCCCGCTTCACGCGCTGGATCGAATTCGACCCGACGACGGGCAGCAGCGGCAAGATGTTCGCCTACCCCTTGAATGCGGCCGACTACCAGGATGGCCGCACGGGCAACGCCAAGCTGGGTGACATGGTGGCGCTGGGCGGCGGCAAGTTCCTCGTCATCGAACAGGGCGCGGCGCCGTCGGGCAAGGTCTTCAATAAACTGATGCTGGTCGAACTGAAGGGCGCCACGGACATTGCGGCCGCCGCCTTCAACGCGACGAGCTCGGACCTGGAAAAAAGCAGCATGGGCGGCGCGGCCGTCAATGGCGCCGACTGGGCGGCTGTCACGCCGCTGAAGAAAACCGTGCTGCTGGACTTGAACGCCATCGGCTGGGCGGCGGAAAAGGCCGAAGGCCTGACCCTGATCGACGACTCCACCATTGCGCTGGCCAACGACAATGACTTCGGCCTGAAAACCAAGATCTTCGACGCGAATGGCGTGGAAGTGGCGGATGCCGACGTGACCAAGTGCACGGTCGATGCGAACGGCACAATCGTCACCAGCAGCGCGGCCGGCTGCAATGCCGCCAACACCATCCGCGTGGCGCGCGGCGACGACCGCGAGCGTCCAAGCCGTTTGTGGATCGTGAAGTTTGCCAAGGCGCTTAATACGTATTGATGTGCTGCTGTGTCGGATTACGCGGCGCTGCGCGCCGCTAATCCGACCTACAAAACAAAAAGCCGCGCGGTGCAGAGATGCACCGCGCGGCTTTTTATTGTGGAAATCGAGGGTAGGTCGGATTAGGCCGAAGGCCGTAATCCGACACTCTCCCGTTACTTCTTGGTATAGGTATTCAACCAGTCCAGCACCGTGTGATGCCACAGCAGCGAATTGGCCGGTTTCAGTACCCAGTGGTTCTCGTCCGGGAAGACCAGCAGCTTGCTCGGGATGCCACGGCGCTGCAGCGCCGTGAAGGTGCCCAGGCCTTGCGCGGTAGGGATGCGGAAATCCAGGTCGCCCTGTACCACCAGCATCGGCGTCTTCCAGTTCTTCACGAAGTTGACGGGATTGAACTGCTCGTGCTTGGCCGGCGCGTCGTAGTACGGGCCGCCGTTTTCCCACTCGGTGAACCACAGTTCTTCCGTCGCGTAAGCCATGCCGCGGTTGTCGAACACGCCGTCGTGGTTGACCAGGCACTTGAAGCCGTCCGGCCAGTTACCGGCGATCCAGTTCATCATGTAGCCGCCGTACGACGCGCCCAGCGCGCAGCTGCGCTCGCGGTCCAGCCATGGGAACTTCTTGGTGGCCGCTTCCAGGCCCTTTTGCAAGTCGACCAGCGGCTTGCCGCCCCAGTCGCCGCTGATGGAATCCGTGAACTTCTGGCCATAGCCGGTGGAGCCGTGGAAGTCGATGAAGACGGTGGCGTAGCCGGCGCCCGCATACACTTGCGGATTCCAGCGGTAGCTCCAGCTGTTGCCAAAGCTGCCTTGCGGGCCGCCGTGGACCAAAAAGGCGACCGGATACTTTTCACCGGCCTTGGCGTTCCATGGCTTCATCACGTGACCGTAGACGGTTTCGCCATTCGCGCCGGCGAACGAGAACTGTTCATATTCGCCGAAACGCACGTCGGCCAGCGCTTGCGCGTTCTGTTTCGTCAGCTGGGTCATCGGTGCGCTTTCCGACTTGGCGTCGAGTTTGCGCGTGTACAGCTGCGCGCCCGAGGCCAGGCTGGCTTGCGCCAGCACGATGGTGTTGCCGCGCACGTCGAAGTCGCCCACGGCGCCCTTGCCCGTCAATGCCGCGACCTTGCCGCTGGCCGCGTCGATGTGGAACAAGCGGTGCTGGCCCACGTCATCGGCGGCGACCAGGAAGGCCTTGCCATCCGGCGTCCAGCGGAAGTCGGCCACGGAACGGTCCCAGTCGTCAGCCAGGGTGCGCTTCTTGCCTGTGGCGACATCCATCAGCACCAGATGAAAACGGTCCGCTTCGAAGCCCGGCTTGGTCATGGCGACATAGGCCAGCGTGCGGCCATCGGGCGAATACGTGGCTTTCGCGTCCCAGGCCGGATTGTCGGCAGTTAGGTTGCGCGGCGCCTGGCCGCCGGCGGCAGGGATCGTGTAGACGTCGAAGTTGGTCGACCACGCTTCCGTGCGTCCGGCCACGCGCACCGAGAAGGCCACCGTCTTGCCGTCCGGGCTGAAGTGGTATTCGCCATTGTCGCCGAACGGTTTCGATGGCGCGTCGCCATCGAGGGTGCCGCTCAGGCTGACGGGTGCGGCGCTGACCTTGCCGGTCGCGTCGATCGGCGCCGAGTACAGCGCGTTGCGGCGGCCATCGGCCCAGGTATCCCAGTGGCGCACGAACATCTGCTCGTAGACCATGCCGCTGGCCTTGTTCTTGGCTTTTTCATCGAGGCGTTTTTTCGTGCAGGCGATGTCCGCGCAATCGAGGAAGACGCCCATGCTGAAGGCCAGGCGGTCGCCCTGCGGCGACAATCGATAAGTGTCCACGTCCAGCGCCAGGTCGGTGACCTTGGCCGCTTCGCCGCCGTTCAGGGGCAGCTGCCACACTTGCGAGGAGCCGGAGCGGGCGGAGAGGAAGTAGATGGCGTCGCCGTTCGGCGACCATTGCGGGTCGCTGGCGCTGGCATCGCCACGCGTGAGCTGGCGTGGCGCCGCGTTTGGTGCGCGCAGGTCGATCATCCACAGCTGCGTGTTGCCGCGGTTTTTGTCCAGGTTGGTCGTGCGCACCGTGTAGACGACGCGCGTGGCGTCCGGCGACAGCACGGGGCTGCCGACTCTTTCCATGGCGACCATGTCTTCCACGGTGAAACCGCGCGGTGCGGCCAATGCCGGTTCTGCAGCAACGGCGGCGGCAGTGGTGGCCATGGCGGCACTGAATGCTCCCAAGAGCAGCAGACGTAAACTCATTCAAACTCCCGATTCTGATGACGACGTTATTGATATGGTATTGACGTGGCCGGCTGTACCGCCGGCAGCCCGACATCATAGCAATAAAGATGCGCTTGCTGCGGGAGTTGACCGCCGGTTAGCCGGCCGGAAGTGCCAGTTGGTCGAGTGCCACGTGGCCCAGGAAGCCGCCCTGGCTGGTGGCCGGCAAGCTGTCTTCGATGGCGTGGGCAAAGCGGATGCCGGAGTCTTGTTCCAGCGCGGCCAGCACCCGCGCCACGTGCGGATAATCGGCCAGGCTGGCCAGTTGCAGCGGTTCGGCCCAGCGCGCCGTGGCGGCCAGGTAGGCGTCGGCGATGCTCGGTGCCGTCTCCGAAGCGAGCCAGGCGCGGCCAGCGAGCAGGCGCTCCAGGTGCGCCAGGCTTTTGTTGACCTTCTCGGTGGCCATCTCGCGCCAGATAGCCGCGCGCGCATCGTCCGGCGCTGCACGCGACGCCTGGAAGGCGGGCATGAAGGCGGCGTGAAACGTCGTGTGCAGAAAGGACAGCACACTGTTCAGGCGGTCGTAGTCTGGCGTGCCTTGCGCAAAACCCAGGCCGCTGCCTGGTGCGCGGGCGGCCAGGTGCAGCAGGATCGCCATGCTTTCCAGCAACGGCGCGCCCGCGTGCGTGAGCAGGGCCGGCGTCTGGCTCAGCGGATTGATGGCGAGAAAGGCGGGATGCTGCTTGCTGGCCGGGTCGCGTGCTTCCACGCGAGCCAGGCGATACGGCAAGCCGCTCCATTCGAGGGCGGCGATGGCGGCAAACGAGCAGCCGAACGGCACGCTATAGATCAGGGTGGTTTCCATGCTGGAGCTCCAATTGGATGAGGGAAGGGCAGTCTAAGGGTAATGGTTACTATTTGGAAGAAGGTAGAATAATGTGGTATAGGTACATTTTTTATACCAGGTGGGAAGCGAACCATGAAAGACAATGTCTCCGGCTGCGCCGTGGAAGAAGCCATGCGACTGCTGGGCGGCCGCTGGCGCATCGTGCTGCTCAGCTATCTGATGGCGGGGCCGAAGCGTTTCAGCGAAATCCGCCGCGCCGTGCCGAATATCTCGCAGCGCATGCTGACCCTGGACTTGCGCGCGCTGGAAGAGGCCGGTTTGCTGACGCGCACGATTTACGCGGAAGTGCCCGTCAAGGTGGAATATCGGCTGACGGACGAGGGCTTGCGCTTGCGCGAGCTGGTCGAGATGCTGCGCGCCATTGGCTTGCGCCTGCGCGGGCAGGCGGATGCGGGCGGCGCCTTTCTTGTGTCCGACGCTGGATAAATGTCTCTAGAGAAACAGCTGTTTTTATGCAAAGTGCTAGACTGCCGGCCTTAGCTCACTACTCTCGATACCCATGCGCCTGACTTCCCTCGCCCTGACCGCCGCCGCCCTGTTCGCCGCCTTGCCAGCCCATGCGGCCAGCATGCCGACACTCGAACAAATCCATGCCGCCGTGCAGGCGGGCGTGGCCAGGACACAAGCGAAGACGCAGTCGCGCATGCCGTTCGTCATCAAGGTGACCAGCCTGGCCGGCTGCCAGGAGTCGCAGGAAGTGCCGGGCGAAGTGGTGTGCCTGGTGGGCATGAGCGCCGGCATGCGCGATGCTTTTAACGTACTGCCGCTGCGGAACGAGGGCGGCACCTGGGTCGGCGTCGAACGCAAAAACGCCAAGTTCGCGGGACCGTTGCCGGCCGAGGCGCAAGCGATGATACGCGCCTGGGCCAAGGACGAAGTGGCGCGCGATCCGGACGCGGCCAAGGACGTGCAGATGCAGGAAGCGCAGAGCACCATGCAGGTCAAGGCCGTCAACGCGTGCGACGTCAAGCGCAAGACGGGCTACCTCGTGTGTGACACGGAATTGAGCGTGCCGAGCCGTCCGGAAGGCATCAAGACCGAACTGACCTTCATGCTGGACAGCGGCAACTGGCGCTACGTGCCGCGCTAGACCTCCGGCCGCCGGCGGCCCTGCCGCTCGCACATCCGCCTGATACTTCTTCCTGCATGGCGCCAGCGTCTTTTCGCGACGTCTGGCGCTGGCGCCGCTTTCCTATCCTTTCCTGCACTGCATGCCCGTGTGGTGGCCCATGAGGCCGCCGGCAGGCATGCGCCTCCCTCCTCGGCAGGATGCCTGCAATTCCACAAAACCAATATGGATTAATTGATATATTTATTGATTAATCATTTATTACCAATGGAAGTGATAGAATTGGTGATTATTTCTTCATATGTTGCGATTTTTCCATATAAACTAATTTATTTGGTTTAATCATTATTTTTGACGTATGATATTGATAATGGGCAAGTAAATGCCGCGATCTGAATGGGTGGAGAACCGTCGTGCTGAAAAAAATATCGAGTAGCGAACTCATGCTGGGAATGTACGTCGAACGCCTCGGCCGCTCCTGGCTGGAGAACCCGTTCTGGAAGCGTTCCTTTTTGCTCGAATCGCCGGCTGACCTGGAGCGTATCCGGGCGGCCCGCCTGAATGAAGTGTGGATCGACACGGCGCGCGGGCTGGCGCCGCCTGAACCTGTTGCCGTTGCCGCACCGCCCGTTTCCGTTCCTGCAGCCGCAGCAGCCGGCACCGAAGCTGACGTGCCGGCCGTCCCCGTCGCCGTTGCGCATGTGGCGCCTGCCCTGTCGCGCGAGGCGGAAATGGCGCACGCCCGGCGCCTGCTCGAGCGCACGCGCCAGGCCGTGCAGACGATGTTTGACGAAGCGCGCATGGGCAAGGCTTTGGCCGTGGGGCAGGCCAACGAGCTGGTCGACGACATCGCCTCTTCGGTGCTGCGCGGCGGCGGCGTGCTGCTGGGCCTGGCACGCCTGAAAACGGCCGACAACTATACGTATATGCACTCGGTGGCCGTGTGTGCGCTGATGACGGCGCTGGCCAGGGAGCTGGAACTGCCGCCGGAGCAAGTGCGCTCGGCCGGCCTGGCGGGATTGCTGCACGATATCGGCAAGATGGCCGTGCCGTCGGCCATCCTGAACAAGCCTGGCAGCCTGAGCGACGCGGAGTTTTGCTCCGTGCGTGCCCATCCGGCGGCCGGCCATCGCATGCTGCTCGAGGTGGACGAGATCGATCCAGTGGCGCTGGACGTGTGTCTGCACCACCATGAAAAACTCGATGGCAGCGGTTATCCCAAAGGCTTGTGCGGCGAGGAAATCAGCCTGTATGCGCGCATGGGCGCCATCTGCGACGTGTACGACGCGATCACCTCGAACCGGCCATACAAGCAGGGCTGGTGCCCGGCCGAGTCGCTGCGCCGCATGGCGGCCTGGCGCGGCGGGCATCTGGACGCGACACTGTTTGCCGCCTTCGTCAAATGCCTGGGCATTTATCCGCTGGGCACCCTGGTGCGGCTGCAATCGGAGCGCCTGGCCGTGGTGGTGGGGCAGGCGGCGGGCAAGACGCTGACCTCGCCCACGGTCCGCGCATTTTTTTCCATCCGCGCCGGCACTTGTATCGCCCCTTGCCTCATCGACCTGGCGGCGCCGGGTTGCCAAGAGCGCATTGTTTCCACGGAAAGCGCGGCTCAGTGGGGTTTGCTGGACGTCGACCGTTACTGGGCCGGCGAACCTGCCGTGGCATAGCGTTAGCCACGGCGGGAATAAAGTATATTTTATTAATAATAAAATATTAAAATAATGGTGCCAGTGCCGCGTCCGTTTTCCTGTCTGGCGACCGTTCCTTGTCCGCACACCCGCCACCATACGGGCTACCACTGAGGATGTGACCATGCGAATCAATCTTCCCGTCAGCGATACCGAGATCAATCTGAGCGATACCGAGACCATCGTCTCGACTACCGACTTGCAAGGCAATATCACGTATGCAAACCCGTATTTCATCGCCGTCAGCGGTTACAGTGCGGAAGAATTGATCGGTGCGCCGCAAAACATCCTCCGGCATCCGGACATGCCGGTCGAAGCCTTCGCCGATTTCTGGGCCACCATCCGCTCCGGGCGTTCGTGGAGCGGCATGGTGAAAAACCGCTGCAAGGATGGTGATTACTATTGGGTGCTGGCAAACGTGACGCCGGTGGTGGAAGACGGCGTCGCTGTCGGCTACATGTCCGTGCGCACCAAACCGACGCGTCAGCAGGTGGCGCAGGCGTCGGCCCTGTACGCGCGCATCAAGGCGGGGCAGGCCGATGGCATCGCCCTCAGCCAGGGCGCGGCCGTGCGCACGGGCTGGCTGGCCAGGCTGGCGAGCTTGCGCGACCTGCCGCTGGGCAAACGCATCGGCTGGAATTTGGGCTTGCTGAGCCTGATATTGCTGCTGCAACTGGCGTGGAATGCGGGCGTGCTGCCGGCCAGCGCGGGCGGCTGGCTGACGGGCCTGTCCGCGCTGGCCTTGTGCGCGACCCTGTATTTCTGGCACAGCTTGCACCGCGCCGTGCTGCAACCGCTGCAGCGGGCGCGCCAGGCCTGCGACGTGATGGCGGGCGGCGACCTGACGGGCGAGCTCGATACCACGCGGCGCGACGAGATGGGGCAGCTGCTGCGTTCCTTGCGCCAGCTGCGCGTGAACTTGCACTCCATCGTTGGCGATGTGCGCGGCAATTTCCTGCGCATCAGCATGGCCAGCCAGGAAATCGCCGCCGGCAATATGGATTTGTCGGGCCGCACGGAAGCGCAGGCATCGGCCCTGGAGCAGACGGCATCGAGCATGGAGCAACTGGCGGCCACGGTGCAGCAAAATAGCGGCAACGCCGTGCAAGCGAGCGACATGGCGGGCAAGGTGCATGGCCTGGCGGGGCGCGGCGGCGAGATCGTCGGCCAGATGGTGACGATGATGGCGGACATTAACGCCTCGTCAAAGAAGATCGGCGACATTACGGGCATCATCGAAGGCATTGCCTTCCAGACCAATATCCTCGCCCTGAACGCGGCAGTGGAAGCGGCGCGCGCTGGCGACCAGGGACGTGGCTTTGCCGTCGTGGCGGGTGAGGTGCGCAACCTGGCCCAGCGCAGCGCCTCGGCCGCCACGGAAATCAAGCAATTGATCACGGCATCGCTGGCGCAGGTGCAGGCGGGCGCCAAGCTGGCGCAACAGGCAGGCGCCAGCAGCGCCGAAATGCTGGGCGCCGTGCAGGGTGTGCACGGCATCATGGCGGAGATCGCCTCGGCCTCGCGCGAACAGAGCCATGGCATCGGCCAGGTCAACATGGCCGTCACGCAGATGGATGAAGTGACGCAACAGAACGCGGCGCTGGTGGAGGAATCGGCGGCCGCCTCCGCGTCGCTGCAAGACCAGGCCTTGCAGCTGGAGCAAGCCATGGCCTTGTTCAAGCTGGAACGGCGGCGTGGCGGCCCGGCCACGCCCACGCGTGCAGCGGAGCGCCGCGCTACAGCAGGCGCTCTGACAGCGCCTTGAAGTCCACTTGCGGTACGAGAAAGGCAAACGGCCTGGACACGGGCGGCAGTTGCCTCAGCATGCCGCAGTCGGCGCGCCAGGCCGTCAGCGCTTGCACTTGATCCACATCAACGGGCAAGTCGATTTCACCGAAGACCAGCTTGCCGTTGCGCGGCACGTGCGCGATGGCTGCATCCTGGCAAGCGAGGAAGGCGACGGCAGCGTGCCAGCTGCCGAACAGCGTTTGCCAGTCGGCATCAAGAGCATGCTCCGCTGTGATGGCCGCCTGCACATCGAGCGCCGGGGCGCTGCCGGTGCCGGATGCAATGCTGCAGTGCGCCTGCGTGGCGCCAACTTCCAGCGTCATGCCGGCGGCCAGGTGCGTCGGCAAGATATCGCTGAACAGCCGCGTGCCCAGCGCATGGGGCAAGCTGGCCATGATGTTTTTCAAAAAATACACGCAGGGTACGGCGGGCGCGCCCGGTGGCGTGTGGTCCAGATATAAACGCCAGTTGCTTTGCAGGGGCGAGGGCAGCAGCCGGCGCAAGGGACCGGGCAGGGCAGGGCCGAAATGCCCGTGGCGGTAGGTCAGCACGGTAAACGGCGTCTTGCCGTCGCGCTGCCACAAGGCCACACCTGCGGGCACTAATTTTTGCGCGGCAGCGGCGTCGACCAGCCAGCTCACGTACACGACGTCGCGCACGTCGCTGTGCAGAGTCAGGAAGGGCAGGCGCGACATGACGGCCTGGCGCACATTGGCGAACCGCGTGCAATTGGCGAGCGCGGCAAACAGGCGCCCCGGCCAGCCCGCGCGCGGGTGACGGTAAGTGTTGTCTTGCAATTGGGAAGTCTTTCGCTTGCGGTGATGCAGGCGGACGGCGCCGCCTGCCGGGAACGCTACGTGTTTACTGCATGTGCCAGCCGTGGCTGACGACGATCGATTGGCCGCTCAGTGCCGTCGACGGGAACGCCGCCAGGAAGACGGCCGTTTGCGCCACGTCTTGCGTGGTGGTGAATTCGCCGTCAATCGTGTCTTTCAGCATGACTTTCTTGATCACGTCTTCTTCGCTGATGTTCAGCTGGGCTGCCTGTTCGGGGATTTGCTTGTCGACCAGCGGCGTGCGCACGAAGCCGGGGCAGATGACGTTGGCGCGGATGCCGTCCTTGGCGCCTTCCTTGGCCACCACCTTGGCCAGGCCCAGCAAACCGTGCTTGGCGGCCACGTAGGCGCTCTTGAACGGCGAGCCTTCGTGCGAGTGCACGGAACCCATGTAGATGATGGCGCCGCCGCGGCCGGCCGTGATCATTTCGCGCATGCAGGCGCGCGTGGTGAGGAAGGCGCCGTCCAGGTGGATGGCCAGCATCTTTTTCCACTGCTCGAACGGGTAGTCGACGACGGGACTGATGATCTGGATGCCCGCGTTGCTGATCAGGATATCGATGCCGCCGAAGTGGGCTGCGGCATCGGCCACGCCCTGGTCGACTTGCGCTTCGCTGGAGACATCCATGGCGACGGCAAACGCCTGGCCGCCCGATTGCTTGATTTCCTCGGCCGTCTTGCTGGCCGCTTCCAGGGCCAGGTCGGCGATGACCACCTTGGCGCCTTGTTTCGCGTATTCAATGGCCATTTCCTTGCCGATACCACTGGCGGCGCCGGTAATCAGTGCGACTTTGTCTTTGAGCTGCATATTAATCCTTTGCATTGCGGGTTGGAGTGATCGTGGGAAGTCAGACTATGCCAGTATAGCCAGAAAACGCGTCAAGGATGACCCGCGCACGCCTGTCAGCCGGCTTGCTTCTCCTGTAATTGCTGCAGGCGCCAGGCGCCGGGATTGGTGCCCGCCCAGACGCGGAACGCGTGGTTGAACGCGCTTTGTTCCTGGTAACCGAGCAGAAAGGCGATGTCGACCAGCGACAAATTCGGCTCGCGCAAATAATCGCGCGCCAGGCCGTAGCGGGTCTGGTCCAGCAGGGCCTGGAAGCTGGTGCCCGCGTCGGCCAGCTTGCGCTGCAAGGTGCGCGGCGTGACGGCCAGGGTGGCGGCAACGCTGGCCAGCCGCGCCGAACCCTGGCGCAAGCCCGCGACGATGGCCGCGTGCACTTGCGCCTCGATGCCGGCGCCGCCTCCCGTTTCGGCCTGGCGCTGCGCCAGCAACTGTTCCGCATGCTGGCACAGCACGGGGTACAGGCTGACGTCCGCGTTTGGCACGGGCCAGTCCAGCAATTGCGCGTCGAAGGTGGCTGTGTTGGCGGGGGCGTTGAATGCGGGCAGGCTGCCCAGCACGCGCACGTATTCGTCGCGGTGCGTGGCGTGGCGCAGCAGCTCGCCGCCGCCATCATGGGTAAACGCCAGCCTGGCCGGCGGCAGCGGCATGCCGGCCAGCCAGTCGCCGCACACCTTGACACCGGCAAAGACGCTGTCGACCAGGTGCCGGCTGGCGCCCGGGTAATTGCTGGCCCAGCGGTAATGCGCGACGGCGCCGTCGCGCTGCAGCGTCGAGCGGCCCAGGTCGTGCGCCAGCCGCTCGTAGCGGGCCGTCTGTTCCAGCGCCTGGCCCACGTTCTTGCAACTGAGCAAAATCAAGCCGTAGGCGCTGTACGTGCCCATGCGCACGCGCTGGCCCACGTGCAGGCCGAAATGCGCGTCGCCCGCCAGCTTTGCTGCCGCATCGAGCAGGCGCACGTAGTCGCGCGCGGCCAGGCTGGCCGCGGATGCTTCCAGGCTGTGCGGCGGCACGCCGGCCGCTTGCGCCAGGGTGGCTGCCGCGATGCCGTGCGCGCCGGCCGCTTCGAGCAGCGGCAGCAGATAGGCGCCGGCGACACGGCCGTCAGTACTTGTCATGATGGAACAATGCGATTGTCATGAAAAACCAATACCCTTGGCCTGCGGCGGCATATGCTGTTGAGAAGGCAAGGACAGTATAGCAAGCCGCCGTGGCGCGCAACTGGCCAAATACAGGGGATGTCAATGCAACGCTGGAATGGCTGGGGGGACGAGAGCGTCACGTACGCGCTGAGCGAGGAGGCGCTGGCATTCCTGGGCGAACGCCTGGGGCCGGGCAGCGGCATGCTCGATGCCACATTGGACGAGGCCTGCGCGCAGGTGCCCGCGTCGCGCCTGGCACCGCATCCGCTGATCGATACCGTGCCTGCCACGCGCGTGCGCCATGCGCTCGGTCAAAGCCTGCCCGACTGGTTCAAATTGCGCCACGGCCGCATCGGCGCGGTGCCCGATGGCGTGGCCTTTCCCGACAGCCCACTGCAGGTACGCCAGCTGCTCGACTACGCGCGCCAGGCCTGCGTGGCCGTGATACCGCACGGTGGCGGCACCAGCGTGGCCGGGCACCTGACGGTGGCGGCGGGGGCGCGCCCCGTGCTGGCGCTGAGCCTGCGGCGTTTGTCTGCGCTGGGCCACCTGGACCGCGAAGCGCAGCTGGCCACGTTTGGCGCGGGCGTCTACGGCCCCGACCTGGAAGCGCAGCTGCGCGCGCATGGCTATACCCTGGGCCACTATCCGCAGTCGTTCGAATATTCCACCCTGGGCGGCTGGATCGCCACGCGTTCGTCGGGCCAGCAATCGCTGCGCTATGGCCGCATCGAGCAGCTGTTCGCGGGCGGCGAGGTGGAAACGCCGTCCGGCACCCTGACGATTCCCACGTTTCCCGCTTCGGCGGCCGGCATCGACCTGCGCGAAATGGTGCTCGGTTCCGAGGGGCGGCTGGGCATCCTGACGCAGGCCACGGTGCGCATCTCGCCGTTGCCGCCCTACGAAGCGTTCCATGCCGTGTTTTTCGCCGATTGGGGCCAGGCACAGGCGGCCGTGCGGGCGCTGGCCCAGTCGCGCCTGCCCCTGTGCATGCTGCGCCTGTCGAACGCGCTCGAAACGCAAACCATGCTGACCCTGGCCGGCCACAAGAAACTGGTGGGACTGCTGGAGCGCTACCTGTCCCTGCGCGGCTGCGCGCAAGGCAAGTGCATGCTGATGCTGGGCGTCAGCGGAGAAGCGAAACCGGCGCGCGCGGCCCTGCGCGGCGCGCTGGCGCTGGCGCGGCGGCACAAGGGCGTGCACGTGGGACGCCACATGGGCGACAAGTGGAAGCAGGGGAGATTTCGCAACGTCTACCTGCGCAATGGCGCCTGGGAGCACGGCTATGTCATCGACACGGTGGAAACGGCCGTCGACTGGCCCCGCGTCACGCCCATGATGGCGGCGCTGGAGCAGGCGGGCACGAATGCGCTGGCCGCGCACGGCGAGCGGGTGCACGTGTATACGCACCTGTCGCACGTGTATGCGCAGGGCGCCAGCGTCTACACCACGTATGTGTACCGGCTGGCGCCCACGTATGAAGACAATATGGCGCGCTGGCGCAGCCTGAAAGACGCGGCCTGCGCTGCCATCGTGGCCAACGGTGGCACCATCAGCCACCAGCATGGCGTGGGCACGGATCATGCGCCGTGGCTGGCCGCCGAAAAGGGAGAGCTGGGCATCGCCGCCATGCGCGCACTGTTCCGCCAGGTCGACCCGCAGGGCATGATGAACCCCGGCAAACTGCTGCCTGACGTCGAAGGCCCGTTGTGAACCGGGCGCAGTTGCCTGGCGTGCTGGCGCGCGACTGGGACATCTTGATTGTCGGCGGCGGCATCACGGGCGCCGGCATCCTGCTGGAAGCGGCGCGGCGCGGCTTGAAGGCGCTGCTGGTGGAACAGCGCGATTTCGCCTGGGGCACGTCGAGCCGCTCCTCGAAGCTGGTGCACGGCGGCTTGCGCTACCTCAAGCAGGCCCAGTTCGCGCTGACGCGCGAATCGGTGCATGAGCGGCAAGCCTTGCTGACGGATGCGGCGGGGCTGGTCGAGCCGCAAGGCTTTGCCTTTGGCGACTACACGGGCAGGAAACCGGGGCGGCGCCAGTTCATGCTGGGTCTGGCCATCTATGACGTGATGGCGGGCCGGCGCGCGCGCCGCTATGTCGACGCGGCGGACTTTGCCATGCTGGCGCCGCACATCCGGCGCGACGGCCTGCAGGGCGGCATGCTGTACCAGGACGCCAAGACGGACGACGCGCGCCTGGTGCTGCGCGTGCTGCAGGAAGCGCGCCGCCATGGCGGCGTGGCCGTCAATTACCTGGGCGTGGAAGCGCTGCTGCGTGAAGATGGCAAGGTCGTCGGCGCCACGTTGAACGATGTGGTCAATGGCATGGCATGCACCGTGCGCGCGCGCCTGGTGATCAGCGCCACGGGCGCCTGGGCCGATGGCTTGCGCGGCCAGGTGGGAGAACAGCCGAAACTGCGGCCGCTGCGTGGCAGCCATCTGCTGCTGCCGGCCTGGCGCCTGCCGCTGGCGCAAGCCGTCAGCCTGATGCACCCGCACGATGGCCGTCCCGTGTTTGCGTATCCGTGGGAGGGCGTGACCCTGGTGGGCACCACCGATGTCGACCACGGCGCCAGCCTGGACCTGGAGCCGGCCATCACGCGCGGCGAACTCGCCTATCTGATGACGGCGCTGCGCTGGCAGTTCCCGCAGCTGGCGCTGGGCGAAGACGACGTGCTGGCCACATTTGCCGGCGTGCGCCCCGTCATCGACAGCGGCCAGCTTGACCCGTCGAAGGAAGCGCGCGAACATGCGTTATGGCTGGAACATGGCTTGCTAACGGTGGCGGGCGGCAAGCTGACGACGTTCCGCGTGATCGCCCTCGATGCATTGCGCCGCGCCGCGCCACTGCTGCCGGGCTGGCAGGCGGATTTGCGCCCCTTGCCGATCTTTGACGCAACGCCGCCCCTGTCGGGCAAGGCCTTGCTGCTCGATGGCGAGCAGCGCGCGCGCCTGCTGGGCCGTCATGGCGCGGCCGCGCAGGCCCTGTGCGATGCGGCGCACGAGGGCGAACTGGCGCCGGTTCCCGGCACGCAGACCCTGTGGGCCCAGCTGCGCTGGGGCGCGCGCAACGAGGACGTGCAGCACCTGGACGACCTGCTGCTGCGGCGCACGCGCCTCGGTTTGCAGCTGGCCGGCGGCGCGCTTGCTATCATGCCGCGCCTGCGCGCCATCTGCCAGCATGAACTGGGCTGGGACGATGCGCGCTGGGATGCGGAACAGGCGCGCTACCTGGCCCTGTGGCGCAGCCACTACAGCGTGCCGCAAGGCGAGTGAAGCAACGATAAAAACAACGATAAAAATATCAAAGAGGAGAGCATCATCGACACCACCCTGTTTGGCCAGCCTCTGGCGCTGGGCGACGCCCGCATCACCTATGACAGCCTGTCGCCGCTGGACTTGCGCCAGAGCGTAGAGCTTCTCGTCGACGATCTGGGCGAAGACCTGCTGCAAATCACGTGCGCGAATGGCGACATCGTCGACGTGGGCTGGTATCCGGCCTGGAACGAACAGGGCCGCTTGCGCGTGGTGGCCGTGCGCGGGCAGGACTGGGAAGCGCCCGTCTTCAGCGCGCAGCCGGAAAAAGATCCGCAGGCGCTGCTGGCCGCGCTGCGCGCTGCGCTGGCCAGCGTGGCATAAGCGATGGCCAGCGTAGCGGGCAATGGCCCGTATATCCTCTCCATCGACAATGGCACGCAAAGCGTGCGCGCGCTGCTGTTCGACCGGGACGGCAACCTGGCGGCGAAGGCGCAAGTGTTCCTCGAAGCGTATTACTCCGAGCACCCCGGCTGGGCCGAGCATGACGCCGATGGTTACTGGCAAGCCGTGTGCGAAGCCTGCCAGCAGCTGTGGCGCAGCACGGACATAGCCAAGTCCTCGGTGGCCGGCGTGGCCGTGACCACGCAGCGCGGCACGGTGGTCAATGTGGATGAACATGGTGTCCCCCTGCGCCCCGCCATCACCTGGCTGGACCAGCGCAGCACGCGCGATATTCCGCAGTTGGCGCCATGGTGGCGCGCGCTGTTTCGCGCCACGCGCCTCGATGGCACGATCGCCTACTTCCGCCGCGAGGCCGAAATCAACTGGATCAGAGCGCACCAGCCCGACATCTGGCGCCGCACGCATAAATTCCTGCTGCTGTCGGGTTTCCTGAACCACCGCCTCTGTGGAAAGTATATCGATTCGACCGGCTCGCAAGTGGCGTATATCCCGTTCGACTACAAGCGCCACGCCTGGGCCGGGCGCTTCGACTGGAAGTGGCAGGCTCTTGCTGTTAAACCATCGATGCTGCCCGAGCTGGTGACGCCGGGCACGCGCATGGGCGCCATCACCAGGGCGGCCGCCGCAGCGACGGGCATCCTGGAAGGCACGCCGCTGCTGGCGGCCGCCGCCGACAAGGCGTGCGAAGTGCTGGGCGCGGGCTGCGTCGAACCGCATGTGGCTTGCCTGAGCTACGGCACCACGGCCACCATCAACACGACCAACCGCAAGTACGTGGAAGTGACGCGCTTCATCCCGCCGTATCCGGCCGCCATGCCGGGCGCCTACAGCACGGAGGTGCAGATCTTCCGCGGCTACTGGATGGTCAACTGGTTCAAGGAGCAGTTCGGCGACCGCGAACGGGCGGCTGCCGCCGAAGATGGCACGGGCTTGTCTGCCGAAGCGCTGTTCGACCGTTTGGTCGACGCCGTGCCGCCCGGCTCCATGGGCTTGATGCTGCAGCCGTACTGGAGTCCCGGCATCAAGGTGCCTGGCCCGGAAGCGAAAGGCGCCATGATCGGCTTTGGCGACGTGCACACGCGCGCGCACATGTACCGCGCCATCCTCGAAGGCCTCGCGTATGCACTGCGCGAAGGCAAGGAGCGCATCGAGCGGCGCAGCGGCATGGCGATTACGGAGCTGCGCGTCGCGGGCGGCGGCTCGCAAAGCGACGCGGCCATGCAGCTGACGGCAGACATCTTCGGCTTGCCCGCCGCGCGCGCCCACGTGTATGAGAGTTCGGGCCTGGGCGCGGCCATCGCCGCAGCCGTGGGCCTGGGCTGGCATGCGGATTTTCCCGCCGCCGTGCAGGCGATGACGCGCAAGGGCAAGGTATTCCAGCCGCATCCCGAGCACCGCAAAATCTACGAACAGCTGTACCGGCGCGTGTACCAGAAAATGTATGCGCGGCTGCAGCCCTTGTACCGCGAGATCGCCGACATCACAGGCTATCCGGAATAACTAGCCATTAAATCGTATTGCGAATCATTCGCATTCGATATATGATGTGTTCCGCATTTCACTAAGGCAATTTATCCCGGTGACTGCGGCGCGCAGCGCCCTGCGTGGGCGGCAGCGATGGCTGACAAGGCTGACAAGGCTGATGCCGTGCAGATGCCCGCCATCAGCGTGTTTGGCGACGCCATCAGCGCCGGCACGGCCGGGCGCTCGTACATCAACAGCGCCGACATCGAACGCCAGCAGGCCGACAATGTCGCCTCCTTGCTCGGCACCCTGCCAGGCGTGGACCTGGCCGGCACGGCCCGTCCCAGCGGCCAGAGCCTCAATATCTGGGGCTTCAATAAAGTCCAGGATGTGAAAGTCATCCTCGATGGCGTGCCCAAGGGCTTTGAAAAATACCGTCAGGGCTCCATCTTCATCGAGCCGGAACTGATCAAGCAGATCGAGGTGAACAAGGGCGCGCATACGAGCTTGTATGGCAATGGCGGTTTCGGCGGCGTCATCACGGTCGAGACCAAGGATGCGCAAGACTTGCTGGAAGGCGGCGAGAAAGTGGGCGCCATGCTGAAGTATTCGCGCCATTCGAACAATGCTGAAAACGACGCCACCGTGGCCGTTTACGGCCGCACGCAAGATGGCCGCTTCGATGCGATGGCCTTTACCACGCAGCGCAAGTCCGATGATTTGCGCAAACCCGATGGCAAGCCATTCCGTTTTTCTGCCATCGACGCGCCATCGAGCCTGGCCAAGCTGAATATCCGCCTGACGCCGGAGCAGCTCTTGACCCTGACGGCGATGAAGAGCGGCAGCACGGGCTGGGGTCCGTTCGCCGCCATGGGCGAGGACGTGCCCACGCCGACCGAGGCGGAAATCAGGAAGTACGGGCTGGAAGAAGCGTGGCAGCGCAAGGCCGTGTACCGCGACCAGGACGACGACACGTATTCCGTGAAGTGGCAGTACGCGCCGCAGAACAATCCATGGATCAAGCTGACGGCCAGCGCCGGCTATTCGCACACGGACCAGCATGACAAGCGCCTGCCATCGGCTTCGCTGGGTTCCTATCTGGGTTCGCTGGGCAACGAGAGCTGGGCGTCGTACGTGGACCGCATTTTTGAGGTGCGCAATGAGAGCGTGTTTGCGACTGGCGCCGTGTCGCACGTGCTGCAAACGGGCCTGCAGTGGCACAAGAACGTGCGCGATACCCTGATGTACTACCCGTCGTCGACGGCGCTGAAGGATCCTAGCTACAACTACGGCTACTTCCAGCCTTACTACATGCTGCGAAGCTGAGCGTGTCGAGAAAATTTTGATTCGCGTTGAGAATGGCGGGCCGGAGACGCGGGCCTGAGAAAATGCCGATGGCGGCGTTGCAGCTTCCTTGCCGTACTGGCGTACTGTCTGCGTCGCTGCGCCTTGCCCTCGACATTTTTCAGGCCCGCTTGGCCCGGGGTGCCTTTGCGTGGGGCGTGGGCCTACTCTATGTTTGCTGCGTGTTGCGCTGAATTTCAAACCTTAACGTAACACTAATGCCTTGACCGTTTTCCAGGCCGTGCTGTTCGAGTGCGTGACGCGAACCTGGTTGCGGCCCCCTTCTTTGGCCACGTACAGGGCGCGGTCGGCGGCGACGAACAGCGCTTCGCGGTCGTCCGGCTGGTGCGGGATGATGGTCGCCACGCCGATGCTGACCGTGATCCACGGCGAGGTGGCGGAGCGCGGGTGCGGCAGATGCAGTGCTTCGATGTGCAGGCGGATGGTTTCGGCCAGATGCAGGGCGCCGTCGGCATCCGTGTCGGCGCACAGCATGACGAATTCCTCGCCGCCGTAGCGGGCCGCCAGGTCGCCCGGGCGGGCGGCGTGCGAGGCGATGGCTTGCGCCACCTGCTGCAGGCAGCTGTCGCCGGCCGGATGGCCCAGGCTGTCGTTGTACAGCTTGAAGTGGTCGACGTCGAGCACCACCAGCGACAGGGCGCCGCCGCTGCGCACGGCGCGCTGCCACTCTTTTTCCAGGAAGCTGTCGAAATGCCGGCGGTTCGCGATCTTTGTCAGCGGATCGAGATAGGCGGCGCGCTGCAGCGCGTCTTCCGACTGCTTGTGGTGCGTGATGTCGTGCAGCAGGCCGATATACAGGGGCTGGCGCAGATACATGGGCGTCAGCGTCAGGTCCATGCTCAGCGCCGCGCCATTGCGGTGGCGGATCACCACTTCGCGCGTGCCGTGGTTGTGCGCCGTCTCCGGATTGGCTGCGTACATGCTGAAGTAATCGAGGTATTCCTGCGTCACCAGGGGACTGAGCAGTTCAGCGATCGAGCGTCCGGCCAGCTCGTTTTCGCGGTAGCCCAGGTACTGGTCACAGGCCGGGTTGGTGTACTGGATGCGGCCATCGGCTTCGATGATCAGCAAGCCCTCGGCCATGTTGTTGACGATGGTGTGCAGGCGCTCGGCCTGCTCCTGCTGGGTTTCATTGCTGCTGCGGATGTGCAGCTGGGCGCGCACGCGCGCGCACACTTCGGCCATGCGCAGCGGCTTGTTGATGTAATCGACGGCGCCGCAGTCGAAGCCGGCCACCACGTCTTCCGTTTCCGTCCTGGCGCTCATGAAGATGACGGGGATGCCATGCGTCAGCGGGTGCTGCTTGAGGCGGCGGCACGTTTCGATGCCGTCCATGTCCGGCATCAGCACATCGAGCAGGATCAGGTCGGGGCGGGCGCGCTGGGCGATCGCCAGCGCCCGTTCGCCGGACGTGGCGACATAGGTTTGATAACCCTGTTCGCTCATCAGCTTGCGCAGCAGCTCAAGGTTGGCCGGCGCATCGTCGACAATCAAAATGGCGGCGTTGCGCCGCTGGGAATGCTCCACACTGCCTGAACTCATTGCTTCCGGCCTTCTCGATGTACTCTGCGCTGCCAGCGTTTGCTGCATTTTCCGTGATGCTGACCGGGTTCATTTGGATACAGCGGTCAAATCATACCGCCTTGCCAATTTCTTGGGTGGAAAAATCGATGCTGTGGCAGGTGGTGAATATTATTCTTATGGTATTTTTAAGAATAAATACACGCAGTTGCTGCCGTGAAGGCGGCATTTGGGCGGAGAGAGGCGTGCCCGTTGGCGCTGGGGCAGCAGTGACACGCCCCGCGGCAGGCGGGGCGTGGAGAGTGCCATTACATTTTTGCGGCGATCAGTTTGCCCAGGATGGCGATGCCCTCGCGGATGCGTTCCGGCGGCACCGTCACGAACGACAGGCGCAGCGTGTGCGTGTCCGGCGTGTTCGCGTAGAACGGCGCGCCCGGCACGAAGGCCACCTTGTTGGCGATGGCTTCATCGAGCAGTTTCATCGCATCGATGTGCTTCGGCAGGGTGACCCAGATGAACATGCCGCCTTCCGGCTTCGTCCACGTGACGCCGGCCGGGAAGTGCACTTCCAGCGCCGACAGCATGGCCTGGCACTGGTTGCCGTACAGGCTGCGGATGCTGGGGATATGGCGCTCCAGGAAGCCATCCTTGATCACTTCATGCACCACCATCTGCGTCAGCTGCGAGGTATGCAGGTCGGCCGCCTGCTTGGCCAGTTCCAGGCGGCGCACCAGTGGCGTCGGCGCCACCACGTAGCCGAGGCGGATGCCGGGCGTGAGCACTTTCGAGAACGAACCCATGTAGATCACGCCATCGGGATTCATGTTGATCATCTTCGGATACGGCTCGCCGCTGTAGCTCAGGGCGCCGTACGGATCATCCTCGATCAGCGGCAGGCCGTGGCGGGCGCAGGTTTCCACCAGTTCCACGCGGCGCGCCACGGACAGGCTGCGGCCCGTCGGGTTCTGGAAGTTTGGCAGCGCGTACAACAGGCGCGCGCCATCGGCGACGGGGTCGATCGACGACGGCACCAGGCCTTCGTCATCGGTGTCGACGGAAACGAATTCGGGACGGTAGACGGAAAACGCCTGCAGCGCGCCCAGGTAGCTGGGGGTCTCCACCAGTACGCGGCTGCCTTCGTCGATCAGGACCTTGCCCAGCAAGTCGAGCGCTTGCTGCGAGCCGGACGTCATCAGCACTTGCTCGGGCAGGATGGTGCTGCCATTGATCGAGAGCGAGTCGGCGATCCACTGGCGCAGCGGCAGGTAGCCGTCGGTGGGGCCATATTGCAGGGCCACCTTGCCATTGTTCGACAGGACCTTGTCGAAGGCGATTTTCATTTCTTCCACGGGGAAGGTGGCGGGCGAGGGCAGGCCGCCGGCAAACGAGATGATCTCGGGACGCTGCGTGATCTTCAGGATTTCGCGGATGAACGAGCTTTGCAGCTGTTCCGCGCGTTCGGCAAAGCGCCATTGGATCGGATTCGGATTTTCAATTTTCATACGAGTCTCACAGAAGATGCCGAGCTGCGCCGGCTGGATTTGTTGGCCCGCTTGTGGCGGTGCATGCGCAAGCGGCGCCGGATAGGCGTCGCCATGGTGCTGCGGTATTGTACGGCCTGCACGCCGCTCTGCCCATCCGCGCGCGCAAGGACGTTGCAAATGGGCGTCAGGGAGCCTTACTTCAGCTTGCGTCCGATGGCCACCACGGCGATCACGGCGCCGGCAAACAGCAGGCTTTCGCCCGTCAGGGGTTCGTGCAGCAGCACGGCCGCGCCCAGCAAGGTGAGGAAAGGCTGCAGCAACTGCGTCTGCCCCACGCGCGCCACGCCGCCCAGCGCCATGCCCCGGTACCAGAAAAAGAAGCCGATAAACATGGAAAACACGGAAATATAGGCAAAGCCCAGCCAGGCCGCACTGCTGGCCTGCGCCATCAGCGCGCGCTGCGGCCAGGCGTTCCACAGCACCACGGGCAAGACAAAAGGCACGGCCAGCAGCAGCGCCCAGGAAATCACATGCTGGCCCGGCATGGCTTGCGCCAGGCGTCCCCCTTCGGCATAGCCGAGTGCCGCCAGCAGCACGGCGGCAAAGATCAGCCAGTCGGCCAGATGGAAGCTGCCGCCGCCCTGGCGCAGCGCGAACGCCACCACCAGCGCCGTGCCGAGCAGGGCTATCAGCCAGAACCCCGCCGATGGACGTTCCTTGCCGCGCAGCACGGCAAATACGGCCGTGGCCAGCGGCAAAATCCCCACCAGCACGGCGCCGTGCGAGGCAGGCAGGCTGCGCATGGCGATCGACGTCAGCCAGGGGAAGCCCAGCACGCAGCCCAGCGAGACGAGTGCCAGCGGCAGCCATTGTTCGCGCCGCGGCAACGGCGCGCGCTGCTGCCATAGCCACAGTCCGGCCAGGCAGGCGGCTACCAGGGCGCGGCCCAGGGCGACAAAGGTGGGGTCGAGTTCGGCCACCGCCAGGCGCGTGAAGGGCAGGGTCAGGCTGAAGAGGGCGACGGCGATCAGGCCCAGCAACAGGCCTGCGCGGTCGGCGCCGAGGCGCGGGAGGGAGCTGGGGGAGGTGGTGGCGGGCGATGGCATGGCTGTCCTGGTACGGGTGGTGTGGAAGAAAGACGGGCAGATGTGGATGAATCCGCCCGGTACTGCTATCCTAGGGCTCAATAGCAATACAGTACAAGTACACTTCTACGCATAATTTCACATACTGTCATGGTCATATGAGCAATACACTCGCCTCTCCGTCCCTACCCTTGCTGTCGCGCGCCTCGGGCGAAACGCTGATCGACCAGATCGTGCGCTCGCTGGCGGCGCGCATCGACGACAAGCTGCTACGCGGCGGCGCGCGCATGCCTTCGATCCGCCAGTGCGCCGCCAGCCTGGAAGTGTCGTGCGCCACGGTGGTGGCCAGCTACGACAAGCTGGTGGCGCGCGGCTACCTCGAATCGCGGCGCGGCGCGGGCTTTTTCGTGCGCGAGCGCTCGCCGCTGAACGCGCCGGCGCCGCCCGCTGGTGCGCAGGATGCGGCGGCGCAGCCGATGGACGTGGTTTGGCTGATCCGTAACATGTTCCGCCAGACGCCGGTCATCCCCGCGCCCGGCTCCGGCACGCTGCCCGCCGAGTGGCTCGATGGCGACCTGGTGGCGCGCGCCCTGCGCGACGTCAGCCGCCAGCCCGGCAGTTTGCTGCTGGGCTATGGCGCGCCGCAGGGATTTCTGCCGCTGCGCCAGCAGTTGCAGCTGAAACTGGCGGGGCTGGAAATCGCCTGTCCGCCCGAGCAGATCGTCACCACGGTGGGCGTGATGCAGGCGCTGGACCTGGTGGCGCGCGAGTTTGTCCGCCCTGGCGAGACCATTTTTGTCGACGATCCCGCGTATTGGCTGATGTTTGGCGCCTTTGCCGCTATGGGCATGCATGTCATCGGCATCCCGCGCCTGGGGGATGGCCCCGATATCGCCGTGCTGGCCGAGCTGGCGGCGCTGCACCGTCCCAAGCTGTATGTGATCAACTCGGTGCTGCACAACCCCAGCTCGACGTCGCTGTCGGCGGCCAAGGCATTCCAGGTGCTGCGCCTGGCCGAACAGCACGATTTCCTCATCGTCGAAGATGATATCTATTGCGACATGCACCCGGGGGGCGCGGTGCAGCCGGCCACGCGCCTGGCCGCGCTGGACCAGCTGCGCCGCGTGATCTATCTGGGCGGCTTTTCCAAGAGCCTGGCGGCGAACCTGCGCGTGGGCTTCATCGCCACGTCAAAGGAGCGGGCGCAGCGCCTGGCCGACCGCAAGATGCTGGCCACCTTGACCACCAGCGACATCGGCGAGCGCGTCGTGTATAAAATCCTTTCGCAGGGCCTGTACCGCAAGCATGCGGAGCGCCTGCGCGCGCGGCTCGACAAGGTGCGCGAGGGAACGTACCGCAAGGTCGAACAGGCGGGTTTGCGCTTCGATCCTGCGCCGGCCGGCATGTTCGTGTGGGCCGATGCGGGCCGCGACACGAATCTGCTGGCCGAAAAGGCGCTGGCCGAGGGGCTGGTGCTGGCGCCGGGCAGCCTGTTTTCGCCGCGCCAGCTGCCGTCGACCCGCATGCGCCTGAATCTGGCCACGGTGCAGGACCCGCGCGTCTGGGATTTTTTGGGCCGCGCACTGGGATAAGGCACCGAGTGAAACGGGGGCCTTGAAATCGCTTATATAATCCCCAACTCCGTAGCATCCGTCCCATCCACAAGACTATGAGGTAAAAATGGCTGTCTCCGAAAAGCAAACCCTGGGTTTTCAGACCGAAGTGAAGCAAATGCTGCACCTGATGATCCATTCCCTGTACTCGAACAAGGAAATCTTCCTGCGCGAACTGATCTCGAACGCGTCCGACGCGGCCGATAAATTGCGCTTCGAAGCGATCGATAACGACGCCCTGTACGGCAACGATCACGAATTGAAGATCAAGGTCGGCTTCGACAAGGATGCGCGCACCATCACCATTTCCGACAACGGCATCGGCATGACCCGTGACGAGGCGATCTCGCACCTGGGCACCATCGCCAAGTCGGGCACCAAGGAATTCTTCGGCAAGCTGTCGGGCGACCAGCAGCAGGACGCGGCCCTGATCGGCCAGTTCGGCGTGGGCTTCTATTCAGGCTTCATCGTCGCCGACAAGATCACCGTCGAAACGCGCCGCGCCGGCGCGGACGCGTCCGAGGGCGTGCGCTGGGAATCGGCCGGCGAAGGCGATTACAGCATCGAAACCATCGAAAAAACGGGCCGTGGCACGGACATCATCCTGCACCTGCGCGAAGGCGAGGACGAATTGCTGTCGAGCTGGAAGATCAAGTCCATCATCCGCAAGTACTCGGACCATATCTCGCTGCCGATCGTGATGCAGAAGGAAGAGTGGGACGAAGAGAAAAAAGAAACCGTCCTGAAAGACGAATTCGAAACCGTCAACCAGGCCAGCGCCCTGTGGGCCCGCAACAAGGCCGACATCACGCCGGAACAGTACGACGAATTCTACAAGCACGTCTCGCACGACTTCCAGTCGCCGCTGACGCACACGCACAACCGCGTGGAAGGGCGCAGCGAATACACGCAACTGCTGTACATCCCGGCCAAGGCGCCGTTCGACATGTGGGACCGCAACAAGCGCGGCGGCATTAAGCTGTACGTCAAGCGCGTCTTCATCATGGACGATGCCGAGCAGCTGATGCCGACCTACCTGCGCTTCGTGCGCGGGGTGATCGACTCGGCCGACCTGCCGCTGAACGTGTCGCGTGAAATCCTGCAGGAATCGCGTGACGTCAAGGTGATTCGCGAAGGCTCGACCAAGCGCGTGCTGGGCATGCTGGAAGAACTGGCGAATGCGGACGAGCAGGACAAGAAGGACAAGTACGCCGTCTTCTGGAAGGAATTCGGCCAGGTGCTGAAAGAAGGCATCGGCGAAGATGCGGCCAACAAGGAACGCCTGGCCAAGCTGCTGCGCTTTGCCTCGACCGCCAACGACAGCGACGCGCAAATCACCTCGTTCGCCGATTACGTGGCGCGCATGAAGGAAGGCCAGGACAAGATCTATTACGTCACGGCCGACAATTACGCTGCCGCCAAGAACAGCCCGCACCTGGAAATCTTCCGCAAGAAGGGCGTCGAAGTGCTGCTGCTGACGGACCGTGTCGATGAATGGATGCTGTCGTTTATCCAGGACTTCGAAGGCAATGAACTGGTTTCCGTCGCCAAGGGTGGCCTGGACCTGGGCGCGCTGGAAGACGAGGCGGAAAAGAAAGAGCACGAAGAAACGGAAACTTCGTACGCCGACCTGGTGGGCAAGATGAAGGCCGTGCTGGCCGACAAGGCCAAGGACGTGCGCGTGACGTTCCGCCTGACCGATTCGCCCGCCTGCCTGGTGGCCGATGAAAATGAATTGTCGGGCAACCTGCTGCGCATGCTCAAAGCTGCGGGCCAGAGCGCGCCGGAATCGAAGCCGATTCTGGAAATCAATCCGAACCACCCGCTGGTGACGCGCCTGAAATACGAAGATGCGCAAGGCGGCAAATTCGGCGACTGGGCCAACATCCTGTTCGACCAGGCCATGCTGGCCGAAGGCGGTTCGCTGGCCGACCCGGCCAGTTTTGTGAAGCGTCTCAACGAGTTGCTGCTCAATACGGCGAAGTAATCGTCTTGCTGTCGACGTAATCAAGCCGGCCCTTTCCTCGTGAAAGGGCCGGCTTTTTCTTTAAGGAGCAGCATGAAAATCCGCTGGATGGCGGGCCTGGGCGTGCATGCGCTGGGCTGCCTGCTGTTTATTGTGTTGAGCTGGCTGGGTTTTTTCCTGTACACGCAGCTGTTCGGCAGCCTCGGCTCGCGCGGCGTGGCCGGTGGCCTGGCCCTGCTGCTGGTGTTTTATGTGCATGCGGGCACGAATCTGCTGCTGGCGCTGCTGCCGCCCGGCTGGTGGAAGCCTGCGCTGTGCGGCTTGCTGGGCGCGGCGGTGCTGGTGTATCTGCTGCCGCAGCATCCGTTGCGGGCCATCTACTTCAGCGTGCTGTCGGGTGGCTTGAGCTGGCTGGCCGTGCTGGCCAGCGCGCGCTTAATCCGGTTCCTGCGCGGCTGACAGGCCCGCGAGAAAAGCGGCGACGGCCTCGGCGGCCGCTGCCGGCGCCGCCTGCAGCAGCATGTGTGGCGCGGCGATGTCGACCAGTTGCGTGCCGGGCGCCTGCCGCAGTATTTGCTGGGCGTTTGCCGGCGGCACCAGGCGGTCGTGGCGGGCGCGCAGATACAGCACGGGCAGGCTGCCGCGCGCGAAGCTGGGCGAGGCGTCCTTTTCCCGTATTTCCAGCACGGCGCGCAGGCGCTGGCGCAGCACGCTGGGCGGCACTTGCGCCAGCGCCGCTGCCAGTTCCGCCTGCAGTGGCGGCGTGGCGTAGGGCGTCAGCAATGCCTGGCGCAGGGCGAAGCCGGGCAGGGCGCCAAAGGGGATCAAGTCCAGCAGGTGGCGCAGCGGTGCCAACAGCGGGCGCGGATTGCGCACGAATGCACAGCACAGTATCAGCGCGCGCATGCCGGGCGGCGGATCGGCGCGCAAAGCTGCCCCCAGCGGTCCCGAAAACGATTCGGCCAGTACGACGAAAGGGCGGTCCTGCGGCAAGCGTTCGCGCACGAACGCTTCCAGCGCCGCATAGTCGAGTGGTGCGGCCGGATAGGCGATGGCCTGGGTCTCGATGGCGGTCTGTGCGCGCAAGGCGGCGTCAAAACGCTGGAATAGCCGGGCCGTGCCATCCATGCCGGGCAGGAGGACAAGCAGTGTTGGGGCGGGGGAAGAGATCGTCATTGCGGCCATCATAACAGCGGCCTCGGCGCACACGCCGTCCGCCAGCCGCAGGGCATGGGGGCTGGTGCCATGCTAGAATCGCCGGCGCGCCATGCGTGGCCGTAATCGCGGTCAAATCCCCGACAGACAGAATCATGCATATCATTTTTTCGAATTACCGCACCCTGGGCGGCGTCTTGCTGGCAGCGGCCTGCGTCCTTTCTCAGCCTGCCGGCGCCAAGGCGGCACCCTCGGCGCCGGCCGGGAAAAGCCTGTCCTCGCTGCTGGCCGGCGGCCCTTTGCCGCGCCTGAGCGAAGACCCGCAAGTGCGCGCCGCGCTGTTCGATTTCTTCGGTTATGCGCGCGGCAGTTACACGGAAGACGATGAATTGCTGCTGGCGCAGGCGCTCGAAGCGATCAGCGAAAAGCGCGACGCCACGCGCACCGCGCTGGCCGATGGCCGCCAGTTGCTGGCGTCGATGAATGACCGCAAGCAGGGCCGCGAACGGGGCGCCATGCTGCTCGACAAGCGCGGCGTCATCCTCGCCTTTGGCCTGGTCAACGGACATTGCCGCCTGGAGGGCCAGCCGCTGGCGAAAGTCTGCAATCCCGATCCGAATGCGGTGCTGACGGTATTCCACCGCAAGGGCATGCTGGTCGGCGACGCGGCGCCCTTGCTGGCCTGGGCCCGGCAATTGCCGCCCATGCTGGCGCTGATCGCGGGCGACAAGGAAGCGGGCGCCGATGGGCAGAAGATCGCCACGGTCGAGTATGTGCTGGCGCAGCCTGCCTTGCCGGGCTGGAACCGCGCCCAGCTGCCACCCACCTATCCGCCGGCGCTGTTGCCGCTGCTGCTAGATAAATCCACGGTGCTGACGTCGGCCGGCGCCGGCGTGTTTGCCTATCCGCTCACCTTGAAGGGCAAGAAACAGAACAATGTGCTGGACCACGCCGAAGGCCGCCCGCCGCGCGACCTGGAAGTGGCGCTGCGCAGCTATGCCAGCTTCGATGCGGTGGTCGAGCGCTACCGCCAGCTGGCCAAGGGCGCCAGGCTGCAGCGCAATGAGCGCACGGCCTACCTCGATGGCAACATGGGGCAGGGCAGCTACCGCGTCTACATCCGCAACACGGGCGCCGATGGCGTGATGATCGACGTGGCGCTATGGCAGCGCAAGCTGGTGGCCGGCCGCTGATTTTAGCCAGGGCGCGCCTCTTCGTAGCCCAGTTGCACCAGCTGCGCGGCGATGGCGTCGTCGCGTGTTTTCCTGCCGGTGCGCAGGCGCGCATGCGTCAGGGACGCGGGCAAGCCGTGCGCCAGCAACGCGTCGATGTCGAGCATGGTCTCGGATGCCGACAGCTGGCGCAGGGCCGGCAAGGTGGCAAGGCCGGGCAGGCTGTCGAGCGTCTTGCAGGTGTGCAGGTTCAGGCGTTCGAGCACGGGATTGGGACCCAGCGCGATGTGCCGCAGCTTGATCTGGTCCTCCACCCATAGTGCCTGCAGCAGGGGGAAGCGGCCAATATCGCCCAGCGTTTCCAGGCCGCGCACGCGTATCACTTCCAGTTTTCTCAACAGCGGCGCCTCGATGTGGGCGATCGATTCGCGGCCACCCAGCTGCAACAGCAGCCTGTCCAGGCGGGCCATCTCCGAGATAAAATCCAGCGCTACCTTGTTCTTGATGCGGTACAGCGACAGCTCGTGCAGCGCCGGCAGGCTGGCCAGGGTGTCGATATGCTGGCTGTGGCCCTCGATGGCCAGGCTGGCCAGGTGCGCGTAGTGGCGCAGGGGAGCCAGGTCGATATTGTTCCTGGCCGATTCGCCCAGGTTCAGGTATTCGAGGCCGCGCAAATTGTCCAGCTGCAGGATGTCGGCTTGCGCCAGCTCGTACACGCCCAGGCTCAGGCGCTTCAGGTGGCGCAGCTCGCCCAACGCTTCCAGATGGATGGCTTGCCGGTGGCAGTCGATGGACAGGCTGGCCACATGCGGCAGCGCGCGCAGGATGCGGGCATCGAACACCTTCGGATCGTAACCGTAGATGCGGATGGTCAGCGCCGAGCCGCAGCTGGCGGCCAGGGCGTCGAGGTCGGCCAGCAGCGGCCCCGGCTCGCCCAGGGTATTGAACTGCACCAGCACCTGCTGGCCGCTGGCGATGGCGGCGCGGATCGCCCCGGCGTCGATGCGCTCGGGGTTCTGGATGCGCTGCGGCTGTCTTGTTTGCGTCATGCTCACAGTCCTATCGGATAGTCGACTTTCCTGGGTGGAGGGCAGCCTTCCGGCCCCGGGAACGTCTGCTTGCCCGTGTCGTCGTAGCGCTTGCCGCACTCGACGAGCACGCGTTTGCGGAAGGTGTAGATGCTGGCCACCTTGCCGTTCGGGTGGTAGCAGATATTGTCGCCATCGCGGTCGGCCGAGGCGTAACTGATCATCGACTCGCCGTTGACCGTGCGCGTGCTGTGGCCGCTGCGCGGCTCCGTGCATTTGAGCTGGCCGCCTGGATAATACGCGTTGAAGACGGAGGTGTCGGCGGCGCGGTCGACCAGCAATTCGTCCTTGCGCTTGCCGTCCGGGTAGTTCGAATAGCCTTCCTGGCGCTGGCCGTACTGGAAGGCGTAGTAATACTGCGGCTTGCCGTCCGGGTAGTACATGTGGTGGTATTCGCACACGTCGTCGCGCGTGCTGCCGTACTCCTTGAAGGTGCAGCGGTGGATGTCGTTCATCAGCTGGCCGTCTGCATAGTATTCGCGCAGGTGCGTGAGCAGGCGGCCCTGGTCGATGACGGCCAGGCGTTCCGGCTTGCCGCTCGGGTAGTAGCGCGCGTCCAGGCCCTGCTTCTTGCCCTTGTCCCATAGCGTGTCGAGGCGCAGGATCTTGCCGCTGTCGTCGAACGCCTGTTCGCGCCCATCGAGCTGGCCGTCGCGGTAGGCGGCCGTGTAGACCGCGTATTCCTTGCCGGCCGGGCCCAGATAGCGCGTGCGCGTGCCATCGAGCACGCCCGCCTGGTAGTGGTCGCGCTGGCGCAGCGCGCCACTGGCGTCCGTGTCGAGGGCTTCGCCCTGTTTTTTGCCTTGCACGAAAGTGACGCTTTGCGTGACCTTGTCCTTGAGCTTGAGCTTCCACGGCCCGTCGCGCAAGCCGTCGATGAAGCTGCCGTCACCGTCTTGCGTGATCCATGCGCCATGGCGCGTGCCGTTGACGTAGTTGCCGCGCGTTTGCAGCTTGCCGCCCATGCTGCGTTCGTGCGGGCCGTTCAGCTGGCCGCCCGCGTAGGTGTCGAAACCCGTCACTTCCTCTGCATCGGCATAGTTCTCGACCGTCCAGCGGCCTTCGCGCTTGCCGGCCCGGTACATGCCGCTCTCGCTCTGCCTGGGATAGTTGAAGGACCACAGGCCTTCCTGCAGGCCGTTGACGAAATGGCCTTTTTCGCTGCCTTCATGCATGCCTTCGCGTACCCACAGTCCCTGGCGCTTGCCTTTCACGTACTGGCCCCGCTCGACGACCGAGCCGTCGTCCCAGGCCAGGCTGTAGATGACGGACGGGCCGTCTTCGCTGCCCGTGAATTGCTGCGGCGCCGTTTCCCACGTCACTTGCCACAGGCGGTAATTGGGCAGGATGCCGGCGCCCGCATCGCTGTACAGGGTGTAGCTGGCGGTGAGAAAACGCTCGCCTTTTTTCTGGAAGGTTTTCTTGTAGGTGATGGCGTCCTTGCCGCCGGCTGCCACGGGTTTGCCGTCATCGCTGTAGTAGCCGACGATGGTGCCTTGCGTATGGTTGATGGCGTCGACCTCCGCATTGCCGCTCTTGCCGCGCGCGACGCTGTAATCCATCGGTGCCAGTTTCGCCAGCGCCGCCTTGACCTGGCCCGCATTGGGGGCGGCGCTTTGCGCCACGATGCGGTTCAGGGCCGGCTGCAAGCCGTCCAGGCGCCGGTACTTGCCGGAGCTGCGGTGGTAGCGGTAGGCGCGCAAGCCGTTCTTGTCACCCTGGCGGAACAGCACCAGCATGGTTTGCACGCTGTCGTCCGTTTCCTTGTCCAGCGAGGCGTAGAAGACGGAGCGGATGACGGCGTTGCCGAACTGGTCGAGCAAAATGGGCTTTGAATTGCTGCTTTTGCACTCGCAGTAATAGCCGTTGATGCCTTCTTTTTCCTTGAGAAAGGCGATGTCGAAGCCGCTATCCTGCGAGGCCGTGATGGCGGGATGGGCGAGGCTCTTGCCTTCGTAGAAGGGCGCACCGTGGGCGAGGGCGGAGCAAAGCAGCAAGGACAGAAGAACTGGCAAGAGCGGACGTTTCATCGTGGGGCAGGCGCCGGGGCGCCGCTATGGAAAGGCCACGATTCTGCCTGTGTTCTTAGTTGTGGGCAAATGCGGACCTATCGTGCGCGCCCCGTTCAGGCCTGCTGCGCGGCGCAAAAATCGAGCAGCAGCTGTTCGCCGTCCGGCCAGGGGCCGTAGCCGGCGTCGCCGTTGATATGGCCGGCGTCGCCGATCATGGTGAAATCGCTGCCCCAGGCGCTGGCAAACGCGCGTGCCCGCGCGAAGCTGACGTAGGGATCATCGCCGCTGGCCACCACCAGACTGGGAAACGGCAAGGCGTGCAGCGGCATGGGCGAGAAACCCGTGGTGCCGGCGGGGTAGGAGGGCGCTTCCACATCGCTGGGGGCGACCAGGAAGGCGCCGGCGATCTTGTGCGGTGAACCGCTGGCCGCCCAATGGGCCACCAGCGCGCAGGCCAGGCTGTGCGCCGCCAGCACGGGCGCTCGCTCGCAGGCGGCGATGGCGCGGTCGAGCTCCGCCACCCATTCGTCCTTGTCCGGCGTCTGCCATTCCCGGTGCGGCACGCGCGACCATTGCGGGTGGCGTGCTTCCCAATGGGTTTGCCAGTGCTGCGGCCCGGAATTCCACAGGCCGGCCAGGGTCAGGACCAGAGGCGACATCGATGCTCCTTAAGTTATAACTCAGTGCGCAGGGCGAATAACTCGGGGAACAATACCACGTCGAGCATCTTGCGCAAATAGCTCACGCCCGCCGTGCCGCCCGTGCCCGTCTTGAAGCCGATGATGCGCTCGACCGTCGTCACATGGCGGAAGCGCCAGAAGCGGAAGGCCGTTTCCAGGTCGACCAGCTTTTCCGCCAGCTCGTACAGGGCCCAGTGTTTCGACGGGTCGCGGTAGACTTCCAGCCACGCCGCCTTGACTGAGGCGTCGGATGCGGTCGGCAGGGTCCAGTCGGCGTCCAGGCGCTCGGGCGCGATGGGCAAGCCGCTGCGCGCCAGCAGCTTGACGGCTTCATCGTAGACGGACGGTGCGCGCAGGGCCGCGTCGAGCACCTGGAAGGTGTCGGGAGCCGTCGTGTGCACGTTGAGCAGGGCGGCGTTCTTGTTCCCCAGGATGAATTCGATCTCGCGGTACTGGAACGACTGGAAGCCGGACGAGGCACCCAGGTAGGGCCGGATGGCCGTGTATTCGGGCGGCGTCATGGTGGCCAGCACGTCCCAGGCATGCACCAGCTGGTCCATGATGCGTGCCACGCGGGCCAGCATTTTAAAGGCGGGTGCCAGGTCGCCGCTTTGCAGGTTGGCGCGCACGGCGTGCATTTCGTGCAGCATCAGCTTCATCCACAATTCGCTGGTCTGGTGCTGCACGATGAACAGCATTTCGTTGTGGTTCGGCGACAGCGGATGCTGCGCCGTCAGGATGCGGTCCAGCGCCAGGTAGTTGCCGTAGCTCATCGATTCACTGAAATCCATTTGCGCGCCATGCCATTCGGCACCTTGCTGGGCGCCCGCATGCATGGGGCAGCCGCTGCTGTTTTCTTTGCTCATGGTGTTTTCCTGGTCCAGGTTCAGGTGACGGCATCGCGCTTGGCGGCGATGTCGTAGGCGAGTGTGTCGAGGATGTCGCGCAGGATCTCCACGGCATCCCAGACGTCGGCAAAGCTCGTGTACAGGGGCGTGAAGCCGAAGCGCATGATGGCCGGCTCGCGGTAGTCGCCGATCACGCCGCGCGCGATCAGCGCCTGCATCACGGCATAGCCGTGCGGGTGCGTGAAGCTGACCTGGCTGCCGCGCCGCGCATGCTCGCGCGGTGTGACGAGGCCCAGCGGATGGCTGGCGCAGCGCTGCTCCACCAGCGCAATGAACAGATCGGTCAGGGCCAGCGACTTGCGGCGGATCGCTTCCATGCTCGTTTGCGCAAAGATCTCCAGGCCGCATTCGACCAGGGCCAGCGAGACAATCGGCTGCGTGCCGCACAGGGCGCGGGCGATGCCGTCGGCCGGCGCAAAGCCCGGGTCCATGGCGAACGGTGTGGCGTGACCCCACCAGCCGCACAAAGGCTGGCGGAAGCGCGCCTGGTGTTTTTCCGGCACCCAGATGAAGGCGGGCGAGCCGGGGCCGCCGTTCAGGTATTTATAGGTGCAGCCGACGGCCAGGTCGGCGCCGGCGCCGTTCAGGTCCAGCGGCACGGCGCCGGCCGAATGGGCCAGGTCCCACAGTGCCAGCGCGCCTTGTGCGTGGCAATGGCTGCTGAGGGCGGCCATGTCGTGCTGGTAGCCGGTACGGTAGTTGACGTGCGTGAGCATGGCGACGGCGCAATCGGCATCGATGGCTTGCGCCAGTTCCTCGGGGCTGTCGACCAGGCGCAACTGGTAGCCGCGGTCGAGCCAGGCGGCCAGGCCTTGTGCCATGTACAGGTCGGTGGGGAAGTTGCTGCGTTCGCTGACGATGATGCGCCGGGCTGCCTGCGCGGGATCGCTGGCCTGCATCTGCAGGGCGGCGGCCAGGGCCTTGAACAGGTTGACGGAGGTGGTGTCGGTGATCACCACTTCGCCAGTCTGCGCGCCGAGCAGCGGCGCCAGGCGGTCGCCCAGGCGCTTGGGCAGGTCGAACCAGCCGGCCGTATTCCAGCTGCGGATCAGGTCGGTGCCCCATTCGGCCGTGATGACGTGCTGGGCACGGGCCAGGGCCGCTTTCGGCCGGGCGCCCAGGGAATTGCCGTCGAGGTAAATCACGCCTTGCGGCAAGTCGAATTGCTGGCGCAGGGGTGCCAGGGGGTCGTCGAGATCGCGCGTGCTGCAGTCATGTCGAGAAATCATGGAGGCTTTCATGTTGAGATTTGCATTAATGGCACGATATTGCTTGAGGTCTAAAGTATCGTGCGGAAGCAGGCAGTGTAGCAAATCCGCGCCAAAAAGCGGTATTTCCGCCTGGGATGAGGGGTGGAAAGTGCCGCCCTGTGGGGCGTCAACGAAAAAAATCACGATTTTTTTAAAATATTTTCAAATCGCCCTAAAGTTCTGCGATTCACCGCCGTCAACGATTACATGAACGGCGTCACGCCGCCAAAAAGAACGCAGGTCTTTTAAATATTTTCGAAAAAGCCCTAAAGTTCCTGTCAAGGCAGCCGTTATCTAGGTAAGCAGACTTGATCTTGGTCAAGTTGTTGTAAAGAAGTGATATTTTTTACAGGCATGAAGCCGGGTAAATCCCCTTCAATGCCCACCTCCCGCATCCGCGCCGTTACTGGCGTGCGACCATGATCGAGTAGTGTTTGTCAGACAAACACCTACGGTCCTGCCCGCCATTTCCCGACCAAAAATACAGTCCTTCGCCTCTGTTGCGTTTGATGTTGCTCCTGCAGAATGTATCTCACTGGCAACAGACAACGCCAGCTGAATTCAACGGATTGAGGAGATGGAAATGACTGCTAACGACATGATGGCTGAGATTCGCGACGCTAACCTGAGCTACCTGATGCTGGCCCAGCAAATGATTCGTGCGGACAAGGTAACGGCCATCTTCCGTTTGGGCATCGCCGCTGAAATCGCCGAATTGATCGAAGGCATGAGCAATGCGCAGATCCTGAAGCTCGCTGGCGGCAACATGATGCTGGCCCGCTTCCGCTTCGACGACAGCGCCATCCTGGGCATGTTGACGAACTACAATAAAGACCGCTCGCTGGCCCAGTCGCATACGGCCATCCTCATGGCCGGCCAAGGCGTCGAAGAAATCGCTTAAGGTTCCCATCAAAACGTCCATGGCGGCGTTGCATTGCCTCGCCGTACATTCGTACTGTCTTCGGCAACGCGCCTTGCCCTGAACATTTTGCTGGCAACCTTGTTAGGCAGTATCAGTCAGTATCGGTAGTCAGTATCAGTCAGTCGCGGAGTACACAGCATGGCCAAGAAAAGTGTCGTATCGGAAGCGCAAGAAATCCAGCTGGCCATCGAATTGATACAGCTGGGCGCGCGCCTGCAACTGCTGGAGACGGAAGTCTCGCTGTCGCGCGAACGCCTGCTCAATCTGTACAAGGAATTGAAGGGCGTCTCGCCGCCCAAGGGCATGTTGCCCTTTTCCACCGACTGGTTCCTCACCTGGCAGCCGAATATCCATTCCTCGCTATTCATCAATATCCACAAATTCCTCGTCGACCACGCCGGCGCCACCGGCATCGAAGCCGTGATGAAGGCGTATAAACTGTATCTGGAGCAGATGCCGCCCGAAGCGGGTGAAGAGCCGCTGCTGTCGCTGACGCGGGCCTGGACCCTGGTGCGCTTTTTCAGTAGCAAGATGCTCAATATGGCGCCCTGCGGCAAGTGCGGCGGCAAGTTTGTCGTCAATTGCCTCGACCTGAATGCCGATTATGTCTGCGGCCTGTGCCATATGCCTTCGCGTGCCGGCAAGACCAAGAAGGCGCGCGATGAAGCGGCCGCGGTCGCGTCGCCGCGTGTGACCGCCTGATACTGCCCCCGCATCGTTCAAGCCGGAGCCGGTCGCCAGACCGGACTCCGGTTTTTTCATGGTGCTTTCGCTTACACTGGCGTTTTCCTCCTTTGACTAGCCCATGCTGCAACAAATCCTGCGCGCGCCCGCGCTCAAGGCCATCCTGATCCAGGTGCTGGCCTTTCCCTTGATGTTGCTGCTGGTGTATGGCCTGGCGCGCGCAGGCGTGGCCATGTCGTTGCCGGTCGTGGCCTTGCTGCAGGGTGTGCTGGCGGCGCTCATTACCTGGCGCGCTGGCCTGGCGCGCTGGTGGTGCGCCATCGGCCTGCTGTTTGCGCCCGCGCTGCTGGCGGCCAGCCTGCTGCACTGGCCGCCGGTCGTGTTCCTGGTGGCCTTTGTTTTCCTGTTGAGCCTGTATTGGTCCACGTTTCGCACGCAAGTGCCGTTTTACCCGTCCGGGCCGAAGGTGTGGCGGGCGGTGGCCGAGCTGATCGCGGACCGTCCCGGCGTGCGCCTGATCGATATCGGCAGCGGCCTGGGCGGCCTGGTGCTGGACCTGGCGCGGCGGCGTCCCGATGGGCAGTTTTCCGGCATCGAACTGGCACCGCTGCCGTGGCTGGCAAGCGAGCTGCGCGCGCGGTTGGCGGGCAGTCGCGCGCGCTTTCTGCGCGGCGACTACGAAGCGCTCGATTTCAGCCGTTACGATGCGGTCTTTGCTTACCTGTCGCCAGCGGCGATGGCGGCCCTGTGGCGCAAGGCGGAAAAGGAAATGTTGCCCGGTAGTATGCTTCTTAGTTACGAATTCCAGATCGCGGCACGCGAACCCGATAAGACCATCGCCGCCACAGAGGGTGGCCCTTTACTTTACATATGGTGCTTTTAAGCAATTGTCTGCGTTATTTGCTTGCCCGTAGGGCAATCTCACGTTATTGTAGTTCCACACGGCATTTTCTCGGAATTGTCTTGAAAAGCAGCGCATCTGAATTAACTTCCGGTTGCTTTTTTGTCGCTGTCTCTTCGTCGGCGGCGCAGCCGCCAGAAGGCAGGAACAGGTTTGAACATGCCGGGCATACAGCCTCGGCCATTATTGGGAGTCAGGGCACTTGTTAGTCATAATCGGATACATCATCGTCTGCGCCTCGGTCTTTGGCGGCTTCGCAATGGCCGGCGGCCATCTGGCGGCGCTGTTCCAGCCGCTGGAGTTGCTGATGATCGGCGGCGCCGCCCTGGGCGCCTTCCTTGTTGGTAACAATAACAAGGCGATCAAGGCGACGATCGCCGCCTTGCCCAGCCTGTTCAAGGGGTCGCGCTATACCAAAGATCTGTACATGGAACTGATGTCGCTGCTGTTCGAAGTGCTCAGCAAGGTGCGCAAGGAAGGTTTGATGTCGATCGAAGGCGATATCGACAAGCCTGAAGAAAGCCCTCTGTTTTCCAAGTATCCGGCCGTGCTGGCCGATCACCACATCATCGAATTCATGACCGATTACCTGCGCCTGATGGTGTCGGGCAATATGGATGCGTTCCAGATCGAAAACCTGATGGACAACGAAATCGAGACGCACCATCACGAAGGCGCCGTGCCGGCCCACGTGATCGCCAAGGTGGGCGACGGCTTGCCCGCATTCGGTATCGTCGCCGCCGTGATGGGCGTGGTGCACACGATGGAATCGGTGGGCATCCCCCCAGCCGAGCTGGGCATGCTGATCGCGCACGCGCTGGTCGGCACCTTCCTCGGCATCTTGCTGGCGTATGGTTTCGTCGGCCCGCTGGCCAGCCTGCTGGAGCAAAAGCTCGATGAGTCGAGCAAGATGTTCCAGTGCGTGAAAGTCACCTTGCTGGCCAGCCTGAACGGGTATGCGCCGGCGCTGGCCGTGGAGTTCGGCCGCAAGGTCCTGTTCTCGACCGAGCGTCCGACGTTCAACGAGCTGGAAGACCACATCAAGAAATCGAAAACGAAGTAAGCAGTGAACACACGCCTGGACACCATGATTCATTTGCAGCACACGGAAGGGGGACGCCATGGCCGATGAAGGCATGCGCCCGATTATCGTCAAGCGTATCAAGAAGACGGCTGGCGGCCACCATGGCGGGGCGTGGAAAATCGCCTACGCCGACTTTGTCACGGCCATGATGGCCTTCTTCCTGCTGATGTGGCTGTTGGGCTCCACCTCGAAGGGCGACTTGAACGGCATTTCCGAATTCTTCAAGACACCGCTGAAAGTGGCGATGGCGGGCGGTTCCGGCAGCGGCGAGAGCAATTCCGTGATCCAGGGCGGCGGCCAGGACCTGTCGCGCCAGGATGGACAAGTGCGCAAGGCGCAGGAAGAGCCGCAGCGCAAGTCGTTCGACCTCAATTCCGCCAAGGCCGCGCTTGAACGCGAGGAAGGCAAGCGACTGCAGGCGCTCAAGGCGCGCATCGAAGCGACCATCGACGCCGATCCCTTGCTGAAGAAATACAAGAACCAATTGCTGCTCGATCTCACCAGCGAGGGCTTGCGCATCCAGATCGTCGACGAGCAGAATCGTCCGATGTTTGCACTCGCCAATGCGAATCTGCAACCCTATACCAAGGAAATCCTGCACGCCATCGGCTTCGTGCTCAATGAAGTGCCGAACCGCATCGGCCTGTCCGGGCACACGGATTCGACGCCCTACATGAGCGATGCCGGCTACAGCAACTGGGAATTGTCGGCTGACCGCGCGAATGCGTCGCGGCGCGAACTGGTGATTGGTGGCATGAAGGAAGAAAAAGTATTGCGCGTGGTGGGACTGGGCTCGGCCGCCCACCTGGACAAGCTCGATCCCTTCAATCCGATCAACCGGCGCATCAGCATCATCGTCATGAACAAACGCACAGAAGAAAATGTCTTGCGCGATGGGTCGGCGATAGAGTTACCGGTGACCGATGCCGCTTCCGCCGCTGTCGCCTCGGGGCTGGTGGCCGGTGCGCCGCCTGCGGCGGCGCCAGCTCCCGGCCCGGCAGCGGCGAAAAAATAACACGCAAGGCTGTCAACGCGTAGTGTATTGAAACAATGAGACCTTTATGACAAGAAAGAAAATACTTGGCTCGCATGTAAAACGCCTGCTATCTGGCGTGTCGGACCATGGCCGCAAGCACTTGACGGAGGTGGAAACCGACCTGGTGCAGACCGGCATCTTGCTGGAAGAGGCGATCGAGAAGCTGTCCTTCAATTTCATGGCGATACACGCAGCCGTCGCTGCGCAGCAAGATACCATCGCCCTGCTGCTCGCAGGCGGTATTCCGGCCGAGCAGCAGCGGGAAAAACTGCTGGCATTGCAGGACGAAGTGGGGGGCTACGTGAATGCCGCCATCACCAGCCTGCAGTTCCAGGACATGACCAGTCAGCTGATCGAGCGCACCCTGAAGCGCGTGACGGGCTTGCGCGAGTTCCTCGGTACCTTGGGTTCGCATGGCGCGGAAATGTTGCCGGAGAGCGACAATGAAGAAATTGTCGCCTTGCTGGGGCGGGTCAGCATGGCGCTGGCGATTCAAAGCCTGGAGTTGCGCAGCGTGCTGCGCAAGGCTGTCAGTCAACAGCATTTGGAAAGCGGCGACATCGAGTTGTTCTAGCATGCCAGTGTGGAACGCTTGCGGTTGCATGGATTGATTAATCAAATACTCGGGCAGGATGCCCGGAATAAGTGGGAGCAAAGATGGCCAAAACGATACTTGCAGTGGACGATTCGAGCTCATTGCGCCAGATGGTGGCGTTCAGCCTGAAAGCCGCCGGTTACCAGGTGGTGGAGGCCGTCGACGGTCAGGATGGACTGGAAAAAGCCAAGCTGCAAACCGTGGACCTGGTACTGACGGACCAGAACATGCCGCGCATGGATGGCCTGGAGCTGATCAAGCTGCTGCGCGAACTGCCGACTTACCAGAAGGTGCCGATTCTGATGCTGACGACGGAGTCGTCAGATGAAATGAAGTCGAAGGGACGTGCCGCCGGCGCCAATGGCTGGCTGGTCAAGCCCTTCGATCCGCAACGCCTGATTGAAGTGGTCAAGAAGGTGATCGGCTGATGCCAGCCGCGCAGTGCAACGATGCAAATGACGGAGTCACCCTATGACCATCGATATTAGCCAGTTTTTCCAGGTCTTTTTCGATGAGGCCGAAGAACTGCTGGCTGAAAAAGAACGGCTGCTGCTGGCCGTCGATATTGCGGCGCCCGACGCCGAAGACCTGAATGCCATTTTCCGCACCGCCCATTCGATCAAGGGCGGCGCATCGACGTTCGGCCTCTCCGACATGAGCGAGGTGACGCACATCCTCGAGTCACTGCTCGACCGCATCCGCCAGGGCCAGATGGCCCTGACGGCGGAACACGTCGACGCCTTTTTGGCCGCCAAGGATATCCTCAAGATGCAGCTCGACGGTCATCGTCTGGGCAGCGCCGTCGACCAGGATGCCGTGGCCAATGTGCGCATGATGCTGCAGTCGTTTTCGCAGGACGTGCCCGTGGCCGCGCTTACGCCCGTCGCGCCAGCGTTCCATACGGCGGAAAAAGCAGCCGTCAGCCACGCCGGCGGCCAGCGCTACCGCCTGCAGTTACCGAAAATGGAAGAGCGCGAAGTCGAGGCGCTGGCGGCCGAACTGGGCTTGCTGGGCGACGTCGCCGTGTCCACCCTGGCCGACGCGCGCAAGGTGCTGGAAGTGACGACGCATGAAAGCCTGGACGATATCCTGGCCATCTGCTCGTTCGTGCTCAATCCCGACGACATGGTCATCACGCAGGCGCCGCCACTGGCGCCAGGCGAAGCTGCAGCGGCCCGCGCGGCACAGGAAAAATCCCAGGGTTATGGTTTCTTCGACCCGCTGCCAGGCACGCCCGGCACGCAGGGCGCGGCGGATCCCGGCTATGGCTTCTTCCAGCCGCTCGAGGACATCCGCGCCGCCGCCGGCGTGCAGAGCGACGCCGAACAGGGTTACGGCTTCTTCCAGCCGCTCGAACAGATTCGCGCCGACGCGGCCAAGGCGGGTAACGCCGGCGCTGTCGCCGTGCCGGTCGTGGCGAGCGCCGCGACCGAGGTGGAGCAGGAGAAGAAACCGGCCAAGAAAGAGGGCGAGAAGGCCGGCACCGAGTCGTCGTCGATCCGCGTCTCGATTGAAAAAGTCGATCAGCTGATCAACCTCGTGGGTGAGCTGGTGATCACGCAGGCGATGATCGAGCAGCGCGCCGGCGCGCTCGACCCGATGCTGCACGAGAAACTGCTCGACAGCGTCAGCCACCTGACGCGCAATACGCGCGACTTGCAGGAAGCGGTGATGTCGATCCGCATGATGCCGATGGATTTCGTCTTTTCGCGCTTCCCGCGCATGGTGCGCGACCTGGCGACCAAGTTGGGCAAGAAGGTCGACTTCATCACCAATGGCGCCGCCACGGAACTGGACAAGGGCCTCATCGAGCGCATCGTCGATCCGCTGACGCACCTGGTGCGCAACAGTATCGACCACGGCGTGGAAATGCCGGCTGCCCGCGTGGCCGCCGGCAAGACCGAGGCCGGCCGTTTGTTCCTCTCGGCCAGCCACCAGGGTGGCAACATCATCATCGAAGTATCCGATGATGGCGCGGGATTGAACCGCGAGCGCATCCTGGCCAAGGCGCAGCAGCAGGGACTCGACGTGTCCGAGACGATGAGCGACGCCGACGTGTGGCAGCTGATCTTCGCGCCCGGCTTTTCCACCGCCGAGGCGGTCACCGACGTGTCGGGCCGCGGCGTGGGCATGGATGTCGTCAAGCGCAATATCAGCGCCATGGGCGGGGTCGTCGACATCCGTTCGGCGAAGGGCTTCGGCACGACGATTTCGATCTCGCTGCCGCTGACCCTGGCCATCCTCGATGGCATGTCGATCCGAGTCGGCGACGAAGTATATATTTTACCGCTGGGCTTTGTCATCGAATCGCTGCAGCCAGCCGTTGAGGATATTAAGGACATCAGTGGCAAGGGGCAAGTGGTGAAAGTGCGCGGCGAGTACCTGCCGCTGATTCCGCTGTACCAGATGTTCGACATCACGCCGCGCTTTACCAGCCCCTCGGAAGGTATCTGCGTGATTCTCGAGACGGAAGGGCGCAAGGCGGCTCTGTTTGTCGACGACCTGGTGGGGCAACAGCAGGTCGTGGTGAAAAACCTCGAATCGAATTACCGCAAGGTAGTGGGTATTTCTGGCGCCACCATCCTGGGCGATGGCGGTGTGTCGCTGATTCTCGATGTCGCCGCCCTGATCCGTTCCTCTCGCCAGCTGGCCGACGAGTCCATTTTTTCGTAATACCGATAGATAAAAGATAGGAAAACGCACCATGTCAGATACTCAACAAACATCCGGAAGCAATACGGGCGACGGCAAGGACATCGCCGGACGTGAATTCCTGGCCTTCACCCTGGGCTCGGAAGAGTACGGCATCGATATCCTGAAGGTCCAGGAAATCCGTGGTTACGAAGCGGTCACCCGCATCGCCAACGCGCCTGAATTCATCAAGGGCGTGATCAACCTGCGCGGCATCATCATTCCCGTGGTCGACATGCGCATCAAGTTCAACCTGGGCACGCCCGTGTATGACCAGTTCACGGTGGTGATCATCCTGAACATCGGCGGCCGCATCGTCGGCATGGTGGTCGACAGCGTTTCCGACGTCACCACCCTGACGCCTGACCAGGTCAAGCCGGCACCGGAGATGGGCACTGCCTTCTCGACCGACTACATGATCGGCCTGGGCACCATCGACGAGCGCATGCTGATCCTGGTCGATATCGACAAGCTGATGTCGAGCAGCGAGATGGGCCTGATCGACAAGCTGGCGGCGTAAGCGGCAGCAGCGGCGCCATTGGCGCCGCAGTTTTACCGCAAGTATCACTACAGATATGCATGTACCGACGCGAGCAGCATCTAGAGGCGCGCCGGCAGGCTGCAAGGTCCGACAGAGACCAGGCCACAACACGGCGCCGTCCGGTTGAACGGGCGCCGTTCACATAAATATTGGAGACTGTAATGAGTTTGCGCGATTTCAAGATAGGCACCCGGCTGGGGATAGGTTTCGGCAGCATCCTTGCCATCCTGGTGGTGGTGATCGTTTCGGCGAATGCACTGAATTATCGTAACAAGGCCCAGTTGCTCACGGGCCTGGCACTGGCCAGCGAAAAAAATACGCAGGCGTCGCTGATGAAAAGCGCGATGCTGGAAACCGGTATCGCCATGCGCAATATCGGCCTGCAGGGCGATGTGGGCCTGATGCAGGTGGAAGAGGGCAAGGTGCGCGAGCAGCGCAAGCTGTACGACGGCGCGCGCGGCAAGCTGTCGAGCCTGGGTCTGTCCGATGGCGAGAAGACGCTGCTGGCCAATATCGCCAGGGTCGACGGCGAAGTCGATGCCGCCTTCAAGGAGGCGATGGGGCAGGTGCTGGCGTTTAACAGCGAGGGCGCGGCGAAGGTGATTGCCACCCGCATCGACCCCTTGAACAAGACGACCCTGGCCGATATCAACAAGCTGCTCGACTTGCAGCATGTGGCGCAGCAAAGCTTCATGGACGACTCGCTGGCGGCCGATGCGCGCCTGATGACGGTACTGTTCATCCTGGGCGGCGCGGCGGTGTTGATCGGCGCCTGGTGCGCCATCTTCATCACGCGTTCGATCACGGTGCCGCTGTCTGGTGCACTGGCGGTGGCGCAGAAGGTGGCAGCGGGCGAGCTGACATCGCGCGTGGTGGTCGAGGGCAAGGATGAAACGAGCGCGTTGCAGCAGGCGCTCAAGGACATGAACGAGAGCCTGGTGCAGACGGTCAGCGACGTGCGCAATGGGACGGACACGATTACCGTGGCGTCGCGCGAGATCGCCAGCGGCAATGCGGACCTGTCGGCGCGCACGGAAACGCAGGCCAGTTCGCTCGAAGAGACGGCGTCGTCGATGGAAGAGCTGACGTCGACCGTGAAGCAGAATGCGGACAACGCGCGCCAGGCCAACCAGCTGGCCGTGTCGGCATCGTCGGTGGCGGAGCAGGGCGGCAAGGTGGTGGCGCAAGTGGTCGATACCATGGGTTCCATCAAGGACAGCTCGCGCAAGATCGTCGATATTATCGGCGTCATCGACGGCATCGCGTTCCAGACGAATATCCTGGCGCTGAATGCGGCCGTCGAAGCGGCGCGCGCAGGCGAGCAGGGACGCGGTTTTGCGGTGGTGGCGTCGGAAGTGCGCAATCTGGCGCAACGCTCCGCTGGCGCGGCGAAAGAGATCAAGGGCCTGATCGGCGACTCGGTCGACAAGGTCGATGCGGGCAGCCGCCTGGTGGACGAGGCAGGGCAGACCATGGGCCTGATCGTCACGTCGATCCGGCAGGTGGCCGACATCATGGGCGAGATCACGGCGGCAACGCAGGAACAGAGCCATGGCATCGAGGAAGTGAATCAGGCCATCGCGCAGATGGACCAGATGACGCAGCAAAATGCGGCGCTGGTCGAGGAAGCGGCGGCGGCCGCCGAAAGCATGCAGGATCAGGCGCAGAAACTGGCCGATGCCGTCAGCATCTTCAAGCTGGACGGCGAGAGCGCGGCGCAGGCGGCGGTGCAAGCACCCGCGCCGGTGAAAGCGGCGGCACGGCCTGCGCCCGCAGTGGCGGCAACGACACGGCGGTTGGCAAAGACGGCGCAGGCCGGTACGCCACCGCCCGCGAAAAAGCTGGCGGCGGCCGGCGGCGACGATTGGGAAGAGTTCTGACGCCAACCCGGTCCCGCTAGTTATACTTGCAAAGGCATTGGTCAGAGTAGTCATAGAGAGGTAAAAACAAAATGCCGCAAACTAAAACGGATTCGGTCAAGGAATTTGATTTCACTGGCAAGGACTTCGAACGGGTCCGCGCCATGATTTACAAGCGGGCCGGCATCGCGCTGGCCGACAGCAAGCAGGAGATGGTCTACAGCCGCCTGGCAAGGCGCCTGCGCGCGACTGGCATTTCCTCGTTCGTTCGCTATCTGGACGATCTGGAAGCGGGTCGCATGGGTGACGAGTGGGAAGCGTTCACGAATGCGCTGACGACCAACCTGACGTCGTTCTTCCGCGAGGCGCATCACTTCCCGCTGCTGGCCGAGCATGTGAAAAAACTGAGCGGTCCGATCACCATCTGGTGTTCGGCCAGTTCCACCGGCGAGGAGCCGTACTCGATCGCCATGACGGTGTGCGAGGCGTTCAATACGCTCACGCCGCCCGTCACCATCATCGCTACGGATATCGACACGAATGTGCTGGCCACGGCCGCCAATGGCGTCTACAACCTGGACCGGCTCGAGAAGATGCCGGCCGACCGTGCGCGGCGCTTTTTCTTGCGCGGCAAGGGCGATCGCGAGGGGCAGGTGCGGGTACGCCCGGAACTGCGCCAGATGATCACCTTCAAGCCGCTCAACCTGCTGGCCGACGGCTGGCCCCTGACGGGACAGTTCGACGTCATCTTCTGCCGTAACGTGATGATTTATTTTGACAAGGCGACGCAGCGCAAGATCCTGTCGCGCTTTGTGCCGTTGATGAAGCCGGATGCCCTGCTGTTTGCGGGCCATTCGGAGAATTTTCTGTACGTGTCGGATTCATTGAAGCTGCGCGGTAAAACAGTCTATGAGCTCGATCAGCCGCGGGGCGCCGCGCCCAAGGCATCGTCGCATCGTACATGAGAGTGAAATATGAGCCTGGAATCCAAAGAGCAATTTGCCACTAACGTCTATTACGACAGGACGTTCAATTGTGACGCCGCCAAGATCTTGCCTGGTGAGTATTACTTTACCAACAAGGACATGCTGATCGTCACCGTGCTCGGCTCCTGCGTCTCGGCCTGCATCCGCGACCGTGTCACGGGCCTGGGCGGCATGAACCATTTCATGCTGCCCGACGGCGGCAGCGATCCGAATAGCCCGATTTCAGCGTCGATGCGCTATGGCACTTACGCCATGGAGATATTGATCAATGATCTGCTGAAGGCCGGCGCGCGGCGCGAGAACATGGAAGCGAAGGTGTTTGGCGGCGGCGCCGTGCTGCGTGGCTTCACGGCGATCAACGTCGGTGAACGCAATGCGGCTTTCGTCATCAATTACCTGAAGGCGGAAAAGATGCGCGTGGTGGCCGAGGACTTGAATGACATTCACCCGCGCAAGGTGTATTTTTTCCCCCGTAGCGGCAAGGTGCTGGTGAAAAAGCTGATGCAGACGCACAACGATACGCTGGTGCGCCGCGAACTCGATTACGCCAGCCGCTTGAAAGTGGCACCGGTGGGCGGCGAGATCGAGCTGTTCTAGTAACACCAGACCAAACCTACTGCGCGTCGTGCTTTGCGGCCTGCGATGCTCACCGTGCTTCAGCACGGTTGCGCTTCTTAGCCACAAATCACTGCCGCTCGCTACGGTTTTGTCTGGCGTTTTTACCGATTAAGAATAAGGGCCGCAAGGCCTGGAAGGATATTTTATGAAGATCAAAGTATTGATCGTGGATGATTCGGCGCTGATCCGCAGCGTCATGACGGAAATCGTGAACAGCCAGCCCGACATGGAAGTGGTGGGGGCGGCGCCCGATCCGCTGGTGGCGCGCGAGATGATCAAGCAGACCAACCCCGACGTGCTGACCCTCGATGTCGAGATGCCGAAGATGGATGGCCTCGACTTCCTGGAAAAACTGATGCGCTTGCGTCCGATGCCGGTGCTGATGGTGTCGTCGCTGACCGAGCGCGGTTCGGAAATCACCATGCGCGCGCTGGAGCTGGGCGCCGTCGATTTCGTCACCAAGCCAAAGATTTCCATCCAGAGCGGCATGCGCGAGTATACGGACATGATCGCCGACAAGATCCGCGCCGCCTCGAAGGCGCGCATCCGCGCGCGTACGCTGCCGTCGGCGGGCGACAGGGTAGCCGCACCGTTGCCTGCGCTGCGCAGCCCCTTGACGTCGAGCGAAAAGCTGATCATCGTGGGTGCCTCCACGGGCGGCACGGAAGCGATCCGCGAATTTTTGATGCAGATGCCGTCCGATTGCCCCGGCATCCTGATCACGCAGCACATGCCGGAAGGATTTACGCGTTCGTTTGCGCGCCGCCTCGATTCGCTGTGCAAGATCTCGGTGCAGGAAGCGGCAGGCGGCGAAAGGGTGCTGCCCGGCCACGCCTACATCGCGCCCGGCCATTCGCACCTGACCTTGACGCGCAGCGGCGCCAACTACATGACCAAGATCGACCAGGGCGAACCGGTCAACCGCCACCGCCCGTCGGTCGATGTGCTGTTCCGTTCGGCCGCGCAATCGGCGGGTAAAAATGCCGTCGGCGTGATCCTGACCGGCATGGGCAAGGATGGCGCACAAGGCATGTTGGAGATGAAGGCCGCAGGAGCGTATAATTTTGCGCAGGATGAAGCCAGTTGCGTGGTGTTCGGCATGCCGCGCGAGGCGATCGCCATCGGCGCCACGCATGAGGTCGGCGCTTTGACGGCGCTGCCCGGCATGGTGCTGGGACACCTGGCTGCGCATGGTATGCGTGCTTTGCGCGTGTAAGCCACGTTTTGTATGATCTGGGGCAAGTTTGTTCGCCTAAAAGCAACGAAAATGCTATCCTACAACTTGCTGCCGTAGTGTCGACCATAATGTCGGCATTCATGTCGATATTATTAACAAACCGCTACAGAAACAACGGAGTTATTCATGGCTGATCCAAAGATGAAATTTTTAGTCGTTGACGATTTTTCGACGATGCGCCGCATTGTCCGGAATCTGTTGAAGGAACTGGGTTATGCCAACGTCGATGAGGCGGAAGACGGCGTGATGGGCCTGGCCAAGCTGCGTGCGGAATCCTACGATTTCGTCGTCTCGGACTGGAACATGCCTAATATGGATGGCCTGACGATGCTGCAGCATATCCGCGCCGATCCCGCACTGGCCAAGCTGCCCGTGCTGATGGTGACGGCCGAAGCGAAAAAAGAAAACATCATCGCCGCCGCGCAAGCTGGCGCCAGCGGTTATGTTGTCAAGCCGTTCACGGCCGCGACCCTCGATGAAAAGCTGAACAAGATTTTCGAGAAGCTGGAAAAAGCCGGCGCCTGATCACGGTTTGAACTGCTTCAAAAAAAACGCTGCCAGTGCGAACTGGCAGCGTTTTTTTTCGTCGGCTCGTACCTTGTTTACACCAGGCCGCCATTCGCGCGTAACGTTTGTCCATTCACCCAGCGGCCGTCGGGGCCCGCCAAGAAGGCCACGGCGGCGGCGATGTCGTCCGGCGTGCCCAGGCGTTCCAGGGGCGCCATCTTGCTCATGCGTTCTATCATTTCCGCCGTCTTGCCGTTCAAGAACAGGGCCGTGGCCGTGGGGCCGGGGGCGACGGCATTGACGGTGATGTTCTTGCCGCGCAATTCCTTGGCGAAGATAGTCGTCATCGTCTCGATGGCCGCCTTGCTGGCGCCATAGATGCTGTAGCCGGGCAGGGCCAGGCCAATCACGCTGCTCGAGAAGTTGACCACGCTGCCGCCGTGGCGCAAGCGCGTCGCCGCCTGGCGCATGGTGTTGAAGCTGCCCTTGACGTTGACGGCGAACAGGCTGTCGAAGGTGGCGTCGTCCGTGTCGGCCAGGGCCGGCAGCGCGGGCGGCATGATGCCGGCGTTGTTGACCAGCACGTCGACGCCGCCGAAGGCCGCTTCGGCCGCAGCGAACAGCGCTTGCACGTCGCCCGCATCGGCCACGTTGGCCTTGACGGCGATGGCGGCGCCACCGTCGGCAAGAATGCTTGCCACCAGCGCGTCGGCCGCCTCCCTGCCGCTGGCGTAATTGACGACCACCTGCATGCCGTCGCGCGCCAGGCGGCGGGCGATGGCCGCGCCGATGCCGCGCGAGGCGCCCGTGACGATGGCGACCCTGGCTGGGGTGAGTATGGTATGCATGCTGCTTCTCCTGTCGTGTGGGTGGCCCGCGCGGTATGTCTGCGAGCCGGTATGGCGATTGTGATCTTTATTGTTGCGTGGATAAAGACTGGTTTGATGGTTTTAGTGTGCAATTCAGATCAACAATCCTGCAGAAGGCACGGCACCAGCCGTCGGGTAAAAGCTGCCATGCAACAAGTTGCAACACGGAATGAAATATTTCTCAAAGTTAACTTTACACGTCAACTAAAGTGGCTCATGATCGCTGCACTATTCCACCTCTGTCCCCGACCCCGACAAGAAGGAGCGCCACATGCGCCGAGCACCCGTATTATTCTTTGCCCTGAGCACGGCCTTGCTGGCAGCTTGCGGCGTGAGCCTTGAGCAAGCCAGCGTTGCCCCTGTCGCGCCTGCCGTCGTCGAGGCGCCGGAGCCGGCCGTGCAGTTGCCAGCCGACGGCGATGGCCGGCATGCTTATCTGCACCGCGTGGGTGGCCATGACTATGTCAGCCTGAGCCAGCATGGCCCACAGGACGGCTTGCCGATACTCACGGGGGCGCAGCGCGGTGCGCGCGCGATCCGGCTGCTGGCAGCCGATCCGGCCCAGGCACGGGCCATCCTGCGCAGCCTGAGGCTGCCTGCGAACCAGCGCAAGCTGTGGGCGGGCGAGGAAATCGTGCTCGATGCTGCCAGCTATGACATGTTGCAGGCGGTACGCGGCCATCACAAACTGCTGTTTGCCGAGCTCAAGCTGGTTGGGATGGAGAAGTAAAGAAAAAAGAAACGGGGCCGAATGGCCCCGTTGTGATTGCGCTTAGATTTCCAGGTTGTCGATCAATCTGGTCTGCCCCAGCTTGGCCGCAGCCAGCACCACCAGCGGTTCGCCGGCGGCCAGTTCGGCGGCGCTTGGCGCTTGCAGGTTGGCGCGCTTGCGCACGGCGATGTAGTCCGATTTCCAGCCGCGGCCGTCGAGCAGTTGCATCGCAGCCTGTTCCAGTTCATCCACGGCCAGGTTACCCTTGCGCACTTCCTCGGCGACGAAATTAAGTCCCTTGTACAGCTCCGGCGCTTCCGCGCGTTCGCTTTCCGACAGGTACATATTGCGCGACGATAAGGCCAGGCCATCGTCGGCCCGATACGTTTCGGCGGCGATGATTTCCGTTGGCAGCGCGAACTGGCGTGCCATGTTGCGGATGATCATCAGTTGCTGGTAATCCTTCTTGCCGAACACGGCCACTCGCGGACCCACGCACGAGAACAGCTTGGTGACGACCGTGCATACGCCTTCGAAGAAGCCGGGACGGAATTCCCCTTCCAGGGTATTGCCCAGGTCATCGGGCGGGCGCACGCGGTATTCCTGCGGTTCCGGGTACAGTTCCTTTTCCGTCGGCGCGAACAGCACGTACACGCCTTCCTTTTCCAGCTTGGCGATATCGTCCGCCATGGTGCGCGGATATTTTTCGAAGTCTTCGTTCGGGCCGAATTGCAGGCGGTTCACGAAGATCGAGGCGACGACAGGGTCGCCATGCTTGCGCGCCAGGCGCATCAGCGACAGATGGCCTTCGTGCAGGTTGCCCATGGTGGGGACGAACGCCGTGCGCAGCTGTCCGCTGAGCTGGTCGCGCAATTCTTCGATGTCGGAAATAATTTTCATGGATTGCTTTCGCTAAAACCCCGTTGTACGGTGGTCAGTGACAAAGGGAAGGGATCAGGCGGGCGAATAGGCCAGCCGGACGTAGATGGGGGCAAACGGTTCTGCCTGCGTGATTTCGATCAGGGTTTCCTTGGCCAGTTCCAGCAGGGCCACGAAGTTGACCACCACCACGGGCACGCCGCCGGCAATGTCGAACAGCTCGCTGAACTCGACGAAGCGCGACGACTGCAAATGGCGCAGGATGCTCGACATGTGCTCGCGCACGGACAGTTCCTGGCGGCTGATGCGGTGGTGCTGGGTCAGCTTGGCGCGTTTCAGCACGTCGAGCCAGGCCTGCTGCAAGTCCACCGGTTCCACGTCGGGCCAGGTGGGCGTCAGGCTTTGCTCGATGAAAATCTGCGTGCGCACGAAATCGCGCTCGAACTGGGGAATGGTGTTCAGGTCGTAGGCGGCCAGCTTGATCTGCTCGTACTCGAGCAGGCGGCGCACCAGTTCGGCACGGGGATCGCCGCCGTCTTCCTCGACGTCGCTCTTGCGCGAAGGCAAGAGCATGCGCGACTTGATCTCGATCAACATGGCCGCCATCAGCAGGTACTCGGCGGCCAGTTCCAGGTTGCTCACGCGGATCTGGTCGACATATTTCAGATATTGCAGGGTCACCTGCGCCATCGGAATATCGAGAATGTTGAAGTTTTGCTTGCGGATCAGGTAGAGCAGCAAGTCGAGCGGGCCTTCGAAGGCTTCGAGGAAGATTTCCAGCGCGTCCGGCGGGATGTACAAATCCGTCGGCATGCGCAGCATCGGTTCGCCATACAGGCGGACGATGCCTGGCGGGTCGGCGGCGGGCGCCGCGTCCGTGCTTGCAGATGCTGCAGGGTCGCCGCTGCCGTCGCCGCCAGTGGCGGGTTCGGGCGACTCGATGACTGCGCCGGCACCGGAAGCATCGGCCTCCGGCGTGACTACAGACTCTTCAGGCAGCATCGTGCCGGTTCCAGATCTTAGTTCTTGTTCTGGTAAACGTAAGCCTGTTGCTTGACGGCCGATGCCAGCTGGCGTTCCTGCTCATCGATGCTGACGGCAGGCTTGTCCCACAGCAGGGCGCGGCCCGCTTGCTGGCCCGCTTCCATGCCAGGATTCTTGGCCTTCAGTTCGGCGATGAACAAGGTGTGGTCGGATACGTAGTTGTTGTGTTTTGCAGGCAGTTTCATATTCTCTTCTGAGTGTCTTATAAGTAAGGTCAGCCGGCCGTATTTTACCGCGCCGTGCCGCTTGGCGGGTTGTTGTATCGGCAAGTCCGGGGGCGAAATTGCTAAAAATCAATAACGCAACAAACGCCGCATCACCATCGGCGCCGGTTCGGCGGGGTTGGCGTGCGAATATTCCAGTTCTTCGGCCAGGTCGAATTCAAAGGCCGCATAAAAATCGATCAGTTTGCGCTGGTCGCGCCGCACTGCCAGGCGCAATTCCTCGGCCTGGCACGACAGGCCGTGATGAATGATGGCTTCCAGCAAGTGCTGCGAGACGTGGCTACCCCGGTAGGCGGGCAGCACGCCCATGCGTGAAATCTTCCAGATGGCGGGGTCGCTGTCGAGCGGCATCCAGCGCAGCGAACCGGCTGGAATGTCGTCGATCAGCAACAGAAAACCGCCGCCGTGGCGCAATTGCGCTTCCACCTGCTGCGCCGTCTCGTGGTGCCCACTGGACGAGGCCGCCACCTTGCCGGCCCACGCGGCGCGGGTCAGCTCGGCCATCAGTTGTGCATCGGCATTTGTTGCTTCGCGCACCACGATATTCATCATCGGTCCTTGTGGGGGCTTAGCGGATGCGCATGCCAGGTTCGGCGCCCGGCCACGGGTTCAGGATGTAGATGCCCGGATTGGTCTTCTCGTCGGCGGCGGACGCTGCCATGACCATGCCTTCCGAAATGCCGAACTTCATCTTGCGCGGCGCCAGGTTGGCCACCAGCACGGTCAGCTTGCCGACCAGTTCTTCCGGCTGGTAGGCCGAACGGATGCCCGAGAATACATTGCGCAAGCGGCCTTCGCCCGCGTCCAGCGTCAGGCGCAGCAGCTTGTCGGAGCCGTCCACCAGTTCGCAGTTGACGATTTTGGCGATGCGCAGGTCGACCTTGAGGAAGTCGTCGATCTTGATTTCGGGCGCCAGTTCCTCGATGGCGGCAGCGGCAACGGCAGGGGCGGCGGCGTCATTCGCGGCGTCGCCAGCCGGTGCCGCGATGGCGGCGGCCGCTTGCGGCGCGTCAAACAGCGCTTCGATCATCTTTGCATCCATGCGCGTCATCAAGTGGCTGTAAGCGCCGATGGTGCGGCCCAGCATGCTGTTCGCGACGGCGTCGCCGAACACTTGCGTATCCGCCCAGGTAAATTGCTCGTCGTTGAGGAACGAGGCCACGTTCTTGGCTACGCCCGGCAGCACCGGCGACAGCAGAATCGTCAACTGGCGGAACAGGATCAGGGCCGTGGTGCACACGTCGTGCAACTCGGCTGTTTTTTCCGCATCCTTGGCCAAAATCCACGGCTTGTTTTCATCGACATACTGGTTGGTGATGTCGGCGATTTCCATGATTTCGCGCAAGGCCTTGCCGAATTCGCGGTTCTCGAAGTGCGCAGCGATGCTGGCCTGGCGCTCGACGATGACGCCGTTCACGTCCACCGTCAGCGCGCGGTTGATCCAGCTTTGCGCGCCTTCCGACAGCGTTGATGCCAGCTTGCCGTCGAAGCGCTTGGCGATGAAGCCGGCGCAGCGGCTGGCGATGTTCACGTACTTGCCGATCAGGTCGCTGTTCACGCGGGCAACAAAATCTTCGCCGTTGAAGTCCAGGTCTTCCACTTTCGAGTTCAGCTTGAAGGCGATGTAGTAGCGCAGCCATTCCGGGTTCATGCCCAGGTCGAGGTAGCGCAGCGGCGAGATGCCCGTGCCGCGCGACTTCGACATCTTTTCGTTGTTGACCGTCAGGAAGCCATGGACGTTGACTTTCAGTTTGTCGATCACCGGGTGATTGGCGAACTTCAGCATGGCGGGCCAGAACAGCAAATGGAAGGAGACGATATCCTTGCCGATGAAGTGGATCTGTTCCGTCGATGGGTCATTCAGGAAGGCGTCAAAATCGATGCCTTTCTTGTCGCAATAGTTTTTCAGGCTGGCCAGGTAGCCGACGGGCGCGTCCATCCACACATAGAAGAACTTGCCCGGCGCATCGGGAATCGGGATGCCGAAGTAGGGCGCGTCGCGCGAGATATCCCAGTCAGCCAGCTTTTCACCGGCTTCGCCCAGCCATTCGCTGACCTTGTTGACCATTTCCGGCTGCAAGCGGCCTGGTGTATTGAGCCAGCTTTTCAGGAATTCGAAGCAGCGCGGGTCGGACAGCTTGAAGAAATACTGTTCCGACGGCTTCATCACGGGCGTCGCATTGGTAAACACGGAGAACGGGTTGACCAGGTCGGTCGGCTGGTAGGCCGCGCCGCACACTTCGCAATTGTCGCCGTACTGGTTCTTGGCGCCGCATTTCGGGCATTCGCCCTTGATGTTGCGGTCGGCCAGGAACATGCCTTTGACCGGGTCGAAGAAGCGGTCGACGGTTTTCGTGACGATCAGGCCCGTATCGCGCAGCTTGCGGTAGATCGATTGCGACAGGTCGACGTTTTCCGGCGAATCGGTCGAATACCAGTTGTCGAAGGCGATATGGAAGCCATCGAGGTACTGGGCGCGGCCGGCGGCGATGTTGGCGACGAATTGCTGCGGCGTGATGCCTTCCTTTTCGGCGGCGATCATGATGGGCGTGCCATGCGTATCGTCGGCGCCCACAAAGTGCACTTCACGGCCGGCTGCGCCATCGCGTTGCATTCGCTGGAACCGGACCCAGATATCAGCCTGGATGTATTCCATGATGTGGCCAATGTGAAAAGCGGCGTTTGCGTAAGGCAGGGCAGTGGTGACGAACAGCTTGCGAGTCATGATTGATGCACTTTTGGGATGGATAATAGGGCATTTTAACAGCGGAAAGGCAATATGAGCAGATGCAGCGCTGGCAAGTGATGCTTTTGCCGCCATCGCGCCACGCAAATTTGCGCTAGACTGCGCGTATTGCACATATGTAGTACACACGGAGATTTACATGAGCATCACAGTAGAAGACGTCAAGGCCGCTCTGGCCCAGGTTATTGATCCAAATACACATAAAGATTTCGTTTCCAGTAAAACCGTCAAGAATCTGAAGGTCGATGGCAATGATATTTCCCTCGACATCGAACTGGGCTACCCCGCCAAAAGCCAGATCGACCTGATCCGCAAGTCCGTTCTGGCCGCCCTGCGCGTGCTGCCGGGCGTGGGCAACGTCAGCGTGGGCGTGTCGTCGAAAATCATTTCGCACACGGTGCAGCGCGGCTTGAAGCCGATGAGCAATGTGAAAAACATCATTGCCGTCGCTTCCGGCAAGGGTGGTGTTGGTAAATCGACCACGGCCGTCAACCTGGCCCTGGCCCTGGCAGCCGAAGGCGCCAGCGTCGGCATGCTGGACGCCGATATCTATGGCCCGTCGCAACCGATGATGCTGGGTGTCAAAGGCCAGCCGAAGACGCTGGACGGCAAAAGCATGGAACCGATGGAAAACCACGGCCTGCAAGTGTCGTCGATCGGCTTCATGATCGATCCGGACGAACCGATGGTGTGGCGCGGCCCGATGGTCACGCAAGCCTTGCAGCAACTGCTGGACCAGACCAACTGGCGCGACCTTGATTATTTGATCGTCGACATGCCGCCAGGCACGGGCGACATTCAATTGACCCTGTCGCAGAAAGTGCCCGTCACGGGCGCCGTCATCGTCACGACGCCGCAGGACATCGCGTTGCTGGATGCGCGCAAGGGTCTCAAAATGTTCGAGAAAGTCGGCATCCCGATCCTCGGTGTGGTGGAAAACATGAGCACGCACATCTGCTCGAACTGCGGCCATGCGGAAGAAATCTTCGGCGCCGGCGGCGGCGCGAAGATGTGTGCCGACTTCGGCGTGGAATTCCTCGGCGCCTTGCCGCTGACCATGGCCATCCGCCAGCAAACGGATTCGGGCACGCCCACCGTCGTGGCCGAGCCCGATGGCCCCGTTGCCGCGATCTACAAGCAGATCGCCCGCACCATCGCCATCAAGGTGGCGGAAAAGGCGAAGGATATGACGAGCAAGTTCCCGAGCATCGTTATTAAAAACGACTGATCGATAGCCTGCTTAAGCCCAAGGCAGAGACTGGGGTCGAACCCTCAGGGTTCGGCCCCGGCCCTTCATGGGTTAACAATCCTGCGCCATGGTCGTCAGTAATATGGTTTCATGCAGTCCGTGTTGTTACTAAACAAGAGGAGACATCATGCACCTGAACACTGTATTCCTGCGTCAAGCCGCAGCCCTGGTTGCTGGCAGCCTGCTGGCCGCCAGCGCGTTTGCGCAATCCGTCTCGTTCGTCGAGCCCGTTGATGGCGCGACGGTGAAGAGCCCGTTCAAGGTGAAATTTGCCGTCAGTGGCATGGACGTCAAGCCGGCCGGCGACATGACGGCCAAGACGGGCCACCATCATTTGCTCATCAATATGGGGCCGATGAAGGCGGGCGAGATGATACCCATGGATGATAAACATTTGCATTTCGGCAAAGGACAGACGGAAACGGACGTCACCTTGCCGCCGGGCCAGTACACCCTGACCATGCAGTTCGCCAATGGCGCGCACCAGTCGTATGGGCCGGAGTTGAGCAAAAGCATCAAGGTGACGGTCAAGTAATCGCGCATATTGATTCATGTCGGCATCAGGCCGGGTTCCAGCGATGGAGCCCGGCCTTTTTCTTGTTATTGCTTTTTGTCATCATTGCGTCATATAGTCGGCGTATGCTGCCCGATGGCCTAACTTTGGATGAGTGCATATGAGCAAGAATTTCCCCCTTTCCCGGCAACTGGCGCAGGCCTTGCTGCTGGTGGCCAGCGTGGCGGTGTGCCAGGCGCATGCGGCCAAGGCTGTTCCCAATGCTGCGACACAGCCGAAGCTGGTGGTCGTGCTGGTGGTCGATGGCTTGCCGCAGGAACAGGTGACGCGCTACCGAGACCAGTTCGGCCAGGGCGGCTTCCGCCGTCTGCTGGAGCAGGGTGCGTGGTTCAGCGATGCGCACCAGGCGCATGGCATCACGGTCACCGCCATCGGCCACTCGGCCGTGCTGTCGGGCGCTTACCCGTACCAGCATGGCGTGATCGGCAACAACTGGATCGATCCCGTCACGAAAAAATCCGTGTACTGCACCGAGGATGGCAATTTCCATTACATCGGCGAAGCAACACAGCCCGACGACGGCACGGCGCCGACCAGGCTGCGCGTCAGCACCCTGGGCGACGAACTGCGCTATGCCACGGGCGACAAGGCCAAGGTCGTCACCGTGTCGGGCAAGGACCGCGGCGCCATCCTGCTGGCGGGGAAAACGGGCACCGCCTATATGTACATGGAAAAGACGGGCAATTTCGCCAGCAGCACCTATTACATGCAGCAGCATCCGCAATGGGTGCAGCGCTACCAGGCGGCCAAGCCGCAGGATCGCTACTATGGCAAGAGCTGGACGCCTTTGCTGGCCGACAGCGCCTACGCCAATGACGCGCGCGAAGACATCGTGCCGGCCAAGCCGGGCACGCGCAACACCTTTCCGTTCGCCTACTACAGCGACAGCGGCAAGCTCGATGGCGAGTACTACAGCCGCTTGAAGTCCGGTCCCTTCCTCGATGAACTGACCCTGGAATTCGCGCGCGCCGCCGTCGATGGCGAAAACCTGGGCCGCAACCCGGCCGGCGTGCCCGATATCCTCGGTGTGAGCCTGTCCGCGCACGACTATGTGAACCATGCCTACGGCCCGGAAAGCAGGATGTCGCACGACCACCTGCAGCGCCTGGACCGCATGCTGGCCGGTTTCTTTGCCGACCTCGATAAAAAAGTCGGCATGGATAACGTGCTGGTGGTGCTGACGGCCGACCATGGCTTTGCCAACGTGCCGGAATTTGCTGAAACCCGGGGCTTCTCCGCCAAGCGCATCGATGGTGCCAAACTGGTCGATGGCTTGAACCAGCACCTGGCAACGACTCTGGGCATCGATAAACTGGTGACGACGTCGTCGCTGCCGAATATCTACCTCGATTACGCGCTGGGGGAAAAGAGCGGCATCCATCGCGCCGCCCTGGAAGACGCAGCGGCCCGCTTCCTGCTGCAGCAGGACGGTCTGGCGCAGGTCTACACGCGCACGCAGATGGAGACGGGGGCCGTCGCCACGCGCATGGACACGCTGATGCGCCGTGCCTGGAACCGCCAGCTGTCGGGTGACCTGATGGTCGTCACAAAGCCGGCCTGGTACTTTGGCAAGGGCGCTGGCGGCACCTCGCACGGCACGCCGTACACGTATGACACCAACGTGCCGCTGATGGTCTTCGGCCCCCGCTGGATCAAGCCGGGCGCCTATGGCCAGTATGCGGAAGTGGTCGATATTGCGCCTACGCTGGCCCATCTGCTGCGCATACGCCAGCCGTCGGCGTCGGAAGGGCGGGTGTTGACGGAGGTGGTGCGGTAACGATCTTGGACTATGGTGTTGTCGGCTTACGCGCTGTGCGCTAAGCCGACCTACGATGACCTTGCGAAGAGCGTAGGTCGGATTAGCGGGGCAAAGCCCCGCGTAATCCGACAACAGTGTTGGCAAAACAGCTTACAGCAGCCAATCAATCGGCAGCAGCGACAGAATCGCCACCCCCATGCGCTTCCACACGCTGGTGCCCGGTTCCGTGTCGTAGCGCGTGGTGGCGCCGCTGGCGTCGCGGGCGATCCAGTACAGCGCGCCGTCGTCGCCCAGCAGCACCTGGTAGGCGCGTTGCGGGATGGTGGTGCGCATGGCCAGGCCCAACTGGCTGGCCAGCGCGGGGCTGTCGATGACGAGGCCCATTTCCGTGTTCAACTCGATCGAGCGCGGGTCGAAGTTGAATGAGCCGACAAAGATGCGCCGGTTATCGACGGCAAAGGTCTTCGCATGCAGGCTCGATGCGGAGCTGCCCAGGTGGCCAGGCTGTGCGCGCGCATCGCCGCGTTCCCACGAGCGGCGCGATTCATACAGCAGCACGCCCGCTTCCAGTAGAGGCTTTCTCCACTTCGCATAGCCCGCATGCACGGCCGCCACGTCGGTCGCTTCCAGCGCATTCGTCAGGATGCGCACGCCCACGCCTTTTTTCGCCAGGTCCGCAAAGGCTTGCGTGCCCGATTTGCCGGGCACGAAATACGGCGACACCAGGTCCACTTCCTTTTCTGGCACGCCGAGCAGGTTTTGCAGGTTTTCCGCCACGCCCGTGCCTGGCCTGGCCTTGTCCAGCACCTTGGCCGGATCATCGCTGACCATGCGCGTGCGCGCCCATTCGAAGGGCAGGGTGCGTTCCATCATCTGCCTGACGAAGGGCGAGGTGCGCAGCGCCTGCACGTATTCCTCGGCCGCCCTGGTGTCGTCGATGCGGTCCGCCTCGGCGGCGATGGTGGCCGCGTCGCCCTCGACGGGGCTGGTCAGAAGCAGGCTGGCCGGGTAGGCCGAGGCGCTGTTCCAGTAGCGGTCGAAATCCTGCGAGACCTCGTCGACGACGGGGCCGACGGCCAGCACGTCAAGGTCGGCAAACAGCACATCGCCGGCCGCGCCAAAATATTCATCGCCCACATTGCGCCCGCCGACGATGGTGGCCTGGTTGTCGGCCGTGAACGATTTATTGTGCATGCGCCGGTTGAGGCGCGAAAAATCCGTGACAAAGGCCAGCGCGCGCGGCGCGCGTGGCACGAAGGGATTGAACAGGCGGATTTCCAGATGCTGCTGCTTGCCCAGCATGGTCAGGGTCTGGTCCAGACCCGCCGTGTTGTTATCGTCGAGCAGCAGGCGCACGCGCACGCCCCGTTCGGCCGCCTGGCGCAGGGCGTCGAACAGCAGCGTGCCCGTGATGTCCTTGTGCCAGATGTAGTACTGCACATCCAGGCTGCGCTGGGCGGCGGCGGCCAGCAGCGCGCGCGCGGCAAAGGCGTCGCGCCCGTCGACCAGCGGGTAAATGCCGGATACGCCCGGATGCTGCGCCACCAGCGGCGCGATGGCCGTTGCCAGTTGGGTGTGCTGTGTGTCGGCCATGACGGTCGACGTGCTGCGGCCTTCCAGCGAAGGCAGTGAGGCGCAGCCGGCGAGGACGGCGGACAGCAGCAGGGGCAGCAGAGGCAGTAGAAAAACGCCGCTGCGGCGGGCAAGGGTGGTGGCGGGCATGGCAGGCTTTCATCGAATTGCCCCGATGTTAGCAGATGCGCATGCCCGCACGCGGGCGCGGTTTTACAGTTGTTCCAGCGCGATCAGCTCGGCCACCGTCTGGCGGCGGCGGATCAAACGGGATTGCGCCCCATCGACCAGGTATTCGGCCGCATGCGGGCGGCTGTTGTAGTTCGACGACATCGACGCGCCATACGCGCCGGCACCTTCGAACACCACGTAGTCGCCCACCTGCGCTGCGGGCAGCAAGCGGGTTTCGACCACGCCGCCATCGCGCTGGGTAAACACGTCGCCCGATTCGCACAGGGGACCGCCGACCACGGTGGCGTGTTGCGTGTCCAGTGCCCGGCCGTCGTGCGCGATGACCGACATTTCATGGTAGCTGCCGTACATGGCGGGGCGCATCAGTTCATTGAAGCCCGTGTCGAGCAGGGTGAAATGGTTGCCGCCCATTTGCTTGGTGGCGCGCACTTCGGCCACCAGCAGGCCCGCGTCGGCCACGAGGAAGCGGCCCGGTTCGATTTCCAGGTGCACGGCGTGGCCCAGGTGCGCCTCGATCTGCTTGCGCGCCGCATCCCACAGCTGGAAGTAGTGGTCTGTGTCGACCGGCTGCTCGCCTTCGCGGTAGGGCACGGACAGGCCGCCGCCCGTGGAAATGGCTTCCAGGTCATGACCCATGTTTTTCACCAGGTCGACCATGGTGCCGCAGACGGTTTCCAGGTGGCTGTAGTCGACGCCCGAGCCGATGTGCATGTGCAGGCCCACCAGGTGCAGGCCATGTGCGCGGATGACGGCCAGCGCCTCCGGCAGTTCTTCGTGCCAGATACCATGCTTGCTGTTTTCGCCGCCCGTATTGGTCTTGTTGCTGTGGCCATGGCCATAGCCGGGATTGATGCGCAGCCAGACGCGGTGGCCGGGCGACACGGGGCCCAGCTGGCGCAGCATGTCGACGGAGCCGCAATTGACTTCGATCTTGGCCGCCGCCACGCGCGCCAGGGTGGCGCGGTCGAACAGGTCGCAGGTGAATACCACCCCGGCGGCGCCATGCGTTTGCGCCGGCGTAAAGCCTGCCTGCAGCGCGCGTTCGATCTCGCCCAGCGAGACGGCGTCCACGTGCACGCCCGCCTCGCGCATCAGGGTGAGCAGATGGATGTTCGAATTGGCTTTCTGCGCGAAGCGCACGGTGTCGAACTGCGCCAGTTGCGCCACGCGCGCGCGGATGGTGGCCGCGTCATACACCCACAGGGGCGTGCCGTGTTGCTGGGCGAGTTGGGCGAGGGTGGCGTCTGGCACTGGTTTCATGGTGGTTGTCTTTGTCATGTTATGGGTGGCGTCGGATGTGGTGTCGGATTACGCGCTTTGCGCTAATCCGACCTACGTGCCGAGCATGATGCGGGTTTTCTTTGTAAACATAAAATATCTATTTAGGCCTACCTTATTCATTTATGATATGACCATGACTATCTCTCTGCGCCATATCGAAGTCTTTCGCGCCATCATGACGACGGGTAGCGTGACGGCGGCCGCCGCCATGCTGCATACGTCGCAGCCCACCGTCAGCCGCGAACTGGCGCGCCTCGAACACTTGACGGGTTTGACCCTGTTCGAGCGCGAGCGGGGGCGGCTGCGCCCGACGGCGCAGGCGCTGCAGCTGTTCGAGGAAGTGCAGCGCGCGTATTTTGGCCTGGAGCGCATCGTCAGCACGGCGGCGGCCTTGCGCCAGTTCGACCAGGGGCAGTTGTCGATCGCCTGCCTGCCCGTGTTTTCCCAGTCGCTGCTGCCGCAGGCGTGCAAGCGCTTCGTGGCCGACTTTCCGAAGGTGAGCATCAGCATCACGCCGCAGGAGTCGCCGCTGCTGGAAGAGTGGCTGTCGGCGCAGCGCCACGACATCGGCCTGACGGAAGTGGGCAATGCGCCGCCGGGCACCGCACTCGCGACATTGATGTCCGTCGATGAAGTGTGCGTGCTGCCCGATGGTCATGCGCTCGCCAGCAAGCCCGTGCTGCAGCCGGCGGACTTCGCGGGCCAGCCTTTCATCAGCCTGGCCGCCGTCGACCCCTACCGCCAGCAGATCGACGCCATCTTCGCGCAGGCCGGCGTGGAGCGGCGCATGGCGCTTGACACGCACAGCGCCGCTTCCGTCTGCGCCATGGTGCGCGAAGGCGTGGGGCTGGCCATCGTCAATCCGCTCACGGCGCTGGACTACGCGGGGCAGGGCTTGCAGATCCGCCGCTTCGCCGTATCCTTGCCGTTCACGGTGAATCTCGTGAAGCCTTTGCACCGGCCCTTGTCGCAACTGGTCGCCCTGTTCGAGCAGGCGCTGCATGCCCAGGCGGACGAGGTGAAAAGGCGCTTGCTGCAGCTGTGACGGCGCTTGTGGAGCGGCGGCGGTCAACAGAGTAAAATGGCGTTTTACTTATTCAAGCCTGATTACCTCGATGACCACAACCGCTACTCCCGTCCGTACCCGTTTCGCTCCCAGCCCGACCGGCTATCTGCATCTGGGCGGCGCCCGCACCGCTTTATACAGCTGGGCGTATGCCCGCCACTTCGGTGGCACCTTCGTGCTGCGCATCGAAGACACGGACGTGGAGCGTTCCACGCCGGAAGCCGTGCAAGCCATCATCGAAGGCATGAAGTGGCTGGGCCTGGACCACGACGAAGGTCCGTTCTACCAGATGCAACGCATGGACCGCTACCGCGAAGTGGTGGCGCAGATGCTGGCAGAGGGCACGGCTTACCATTGCTATTCCTCGCCGGAAGAAGTCGAAGCGATGCGCGAGCGCATGCGCGCCGCCGGCGAAAAGCCGCGCTACGACGGCACCTGGCGTCCGGAGCCGGGCAAGACCCTGCCGGCCATCCCTGCCGACCGCAAGCCGGTCGTGCGTTTCAAAAATCCGCTCGATGGCGAAGTGACCTGGGACGACGTCGTCAAGGGCACGATCACGATTTCCAACCGTGAGCTGGACGACCTGGTGATCGCCCGTCCGGACGGCACGCCGACGTATAACTTTTGCGTCGCCGTCGATGACTGGGACATGCAGATCACGCACGTGATCCGCGGCGACGACCATGTCAACAATACCCCGCGCCAGATCAACATCCTGCGCGCCATCGGCGCACCGCTGCCGCTGTATGGCCATCTGCCGATGATTTTGGGTGCGGACGGCGAGAAGCTGTCGAAGCGCCACGGCGCCGTCAGCGTGATGGATTATCCGGCGCAGGGCTTCCTGCCGGAAGCGATGCTGAACTACCTGGCGCGCCTGGGCTGGAGCCATGGCGACGATGAAGTGTTTTCGACCGAGCAGTTCTGCGAGTGGTTCAACCTGAACCACCTGTCGAAATCGGCGGCCCAGTTCAACAATGAAAAACTGGCCTGGCTGAACAATCACTATATCAAGCAGGCCGACAACACCCGTCTGGCCGACCTGGCGCGTCCGCAAATGGTCGCCGCCGGTGCCGTCTTCGAAGGTGCGCCGGACCTGGCACAAGTGCTGGGCATGATGAAAGAGCGCGCCAACACGGTCAATGAACTGGCGGTCGCCTCGATGCTGTTCTTCCGCGCGCCGCAACCGGAAGCAGAGTTGGTAACGCAGCACATCACGGATGCCATCAAGCCCGTGCTGGCGCAGTTTGCCGAGCGCATCGCCACGGTGGAGTGGAGCAAGGAAGCCGTGGCCGCCATGATCAAGGAAGTGCTGGCCGCCAACACCATCAAGATGCCGCTGCTGGCCATGCCTTTGCGCCTGATTTTGACGGGCCAGCTGCAGACGCCGGCCATCGATCAGGTGGTGGTGATGTTTGGCCGCGAGACCGTGCTGGCACGCCTGGCAAAGTGGCTGTAAGCATCGCGATTAAATACGCGTAAAAATATGTGTAGAAACAGCGTGCGGAAACCGCCCCTATGAAAAGTTGCTCATAGACGAAAAAGGGTATTTGCAGAGTGAAACTTCTTTGCTATACTCTTGTTTCTGCACCAACGGGGGTATAGCTCAGCTGGGAGAGCGCTTGCATGGCATGCAAGAGGTCAGCGGTTCGATCCCGCTTACCTCCACCAGCAGCAATGATGTTGCTTGTTGAAGTGGTGCAGATGTTGTTTGGAAGTTCCGCGGTCCCCATCGTCTAGAGGCCTAGGACATCACCCTTTCACGGTGAGTACAGGGGTTCGAATCCCCTTGGGGACGCCAGGTAGTTGTGGTATAGTAGTGGCAGTTGTTTGTACTGATTGTTGTAAGTTCAGGCCCGTAAAAAACAGGTTTTGGATGGAAAGCAAGTAGTGGAACAAAGTCGCCAAGTGCGGCTTTTATTATTTCTGCGCCCGGGGGGTATAGCTCAGCTGGGAGAGCGCTTGCATGGCATGCAAGAGGTCAGCGGTTCGATCCCGCTTACCTCCACCAACAGCGCAGAGGTAAAGCAGCAAACTGTAGTTCCGTGGTCCCCATCGTCTAGAGGCCTAGGACATCACCCTTTCACGGTGAGTACAGGGGTTCGAATCCCCTTGGGGACGCCAGTTCAGTCTGGTGTTGTGGTAGTGAAGAAGTAGCAGTGTTTCTGCGCCCGGGGGGTATAGCTCAGCTGGGAGAGCGCTTGCATGGCATGCAAGAGGTCAGCGGTTCGATCCCGCTTACCTCCACCAACAGCGCAGAAACGGGTAGGTAAAGCAGTAAATAAATCAAAGTCGCCTCGAGCGGCTTTTTTTATTTCCGCGACACTTCCCGCCATACCCCTCGGGGGAATATGGCTAAGCTGTCAGCGCGCTTGCATGGCATGCAAGAGGTCAGGGCTAGCTCCCGCTGACCTCCACCAACAGCGCAGAAACAGGTAGTGAATAAATCAAAGTCGCCTCGAGCGGCTTTTTTTATTTGCGTCAGCGATTTCTTCGCTCGGGGGAATATGGCTAAGCTGTTAGTGCGCTTGCATGGCATGCAAGAGGTCAGGGTTAGCTCCTGCTGACCTCCACCAGCAGCGCAGAAATCAGATGTTAATCAAAGTCGCCTTGAGCGGCTTTTTTTATTTGCGTCAGCGATTTCTTCGCTTGGGGGAATATGGCTAAGCTGTTAGTGTGCTTGCATGGCATGCAAGAGGTCAGGGTTAGCTCCCGCTGACCTCCACCAGCAGCGCAGAAATCACATGATAATCAAAGTCGCCTAGAGCGGCTTTTTTTATTTGCGTCGGAGATTTCTTCGCTTGGGGGAATATGGTTAAGCTGCTAGTGCGCTTGCATGGCATGCAAGAGGTCAGGGTTAGCTCCTGCTGACCTCCACCAGCAGCGCAGAAATCAGATGTTAATCAAAGTCGCCTAGAGCGGCTTTTTTTATTTCCGCCATGCCCCTCGGGGGAATGTGGCGTAGGTCGGATTAGCGGGGCCGCCGAGGCGCAGCGTAATCCGACAACGCCGTCGACCTAAATCAACATCGATATTCATGCCAAGTCGCTTATGCGGCTTTTTTTACGCCTGCTGAAATTGCAATAGCGCAGTATTTCCATATCGCACGAGCATCTTCTGTCCCATAGGGGGATCTCTGCAAATAAGATGGAAAATAAAACCCCCAGCAGTTGATTTCGTGAATCGCTTCGTGTTAAACTTCGCGCACGCTTTTTTGAGGGGCTAAGCAAAGCCTTCAAAGAAGAGTCCGCTGAGAGGTAAGCCAGCACAGGTCCCCATCGTCTAGAGGCCTAGGACATCACCCTTTCACGGTGAGTACAGGGGTTCGAATCCCCTTGGGGACGCCAGGATTTAGTTGTAAAGTGAGTGCAGTGCTGAACGGGCCTGACAAGTCAGGCTTTTTTTGTTTCTGTCATATTGCTGCAGTACCGGGTCAGGATGCGAAATAATGCATTCAGGACAGATTTCTGTCCCCATCGTCTAGAGGCCTAGGACATCACCCTTTCACGGTGAGTACAGGGGTTCGAATCCCCTTGGGGACGCCAGATTCGCAAGTAGTAAGCACGTAAAGTAACAGGTCGGGATGCAAAGCAGCGCATTCAGGACAGATTTTCTGTCCCCATCGTCTAGAGGCCTAGGACATCACCCTTTCACGGTGAGTACAGGGGTTCGAATCCCCTTGGGGACGCCAGACCGGCTGAATCAGCCAACAACAAAGCCGCCTGGTAACAGCGCGGCTTTTTTGTTGTTTGCCGGCATGCCAACGTTTTTCCTTCACTCTTGCCTGCTCATGCCATTACCTAGCGATCGCGTGCCATCCCTGGCCATCTTCTGCAAAGTCGTCGACAACTACGGCGATATCGGCATTTGCTGGCGCCTGGCGCGGCAGTTGAGCGGCGAACACGGTGTCGCCGTCACTCTGTGGGTCGACGATTTATCCAGTTTCCGGCGTATCTGCCCGGAAATCGACGTGACTGCGCCAGTGCAGCAGGCAGGCGGTGTCACGGTGCGCCACTGGCGCGATCAGGAGGGCGTGTTTGCGCCGGCCGATATCGCCGATATCGTCATCGAGTTTTTTGCCTGCGACATTCCGCCCGGCTACATCGCCGCCATGGCGCAGTGCGCGCCGCAGCCGGTGTGGCTGAACCTGGAAGGTTTGACGGCGGAAGAGTGGGTCGAGGGCTGCCATGCGCTGACGTCGCCGCGCCACGGCATGATCAAGCATTTCTTCTTCCCCGGTTTTACCAATAAAACGGGCGGCTTGCTGCGCGAAGCGGCGCTCGATGAAAAAAGGCTGGCATTCCAGGCCGATGCCGGCGCGATGGCGGCATTCCTCGGGCAATTCGGCGTGCGTCCGGCGGAAATGTCTGCTTTGAAAGTGTCGCTGTTCTGCTACCCGTCCGCGCCCGTCGCCGAGCTGTTTGGCGTGTGGCAGGCGGGCAGCGAGCCCGTGACGTGCCTGGTGCCGGAAGGCGTCGCGTTCGATGCCGTTCAGGCGTTTATCGGCGACGATGCGGCGACGGCTGGTGCGGCGCGCACGCGTGGCGCGCTCACTGTGCGCGTGCTGCCTTTCGTGCCGCAAGACGATTACGACCGCTTGCTGTGGGCTTGCGACGTCAATCTCGTGCGCGGCGAGGATTCCTTCGTGCGCGCGCAATGGGCTGGCCAGCCGTTTCTCTGGCATATCTATTTGCAGGATGAAAACTTGCATCACGTGAAATTGCGCGCCTTCCTGCAGCGCTATGCGGCCGATGCCGATGGTGTCATCGACAGTCTGGCGCAGGCGGCGCTGGCCTGGAATGGCGCCAGCGCGGACGCCTTGCCGTGGACGCTGCTGTGGCCCGCCTTGCAGGCCGACCTGCCGCGCATCAGGGCGCGCGCGCAGGCCTGGCAGCGGCAGATGCAGTCCAATGGCGATCTGGCAAGTAACTTGCTGGCGTTCGCCGGCGCGACGAGATAGGCGCTTGCCAAAAATTAAGGTAAAATGCCCGGTTATTTCTAACGTATTTTTAACCGATCAAACGCAAGCTTGCGGCGCTGATGGCGCACAAGCGGCAAATGGTCTTCATGCAACCCACTTTTTACGTACATTCCTATGAAACCCGCAAAAGAAATTCGTGTTGGCAATATCATCATGGTCGACAGCAAGCCAATGATCGTGTTGCGTTCTGATGTCAACGGTTCGAGCCGCACGGGCTTCACCTACAAATGGAAGATGAAAAATCTTCTGACGAACACCCCGATGGAAAACGTGTTCCGCGGCGACGACAAGTTTGACGTTGTTGTTCTGGATAAAAAGCCAGTGACGTATTCGTACTTCGCCGACCCGCTGTTCGTCTTCATGGACACCGAGTACAACCAGTATGAAATCGAAGAAGAAAACCTGGGCGATGCACTGCATTACCTGAAGGATGGCATGGAATGCGAAGCCATTTTCTACGACGGCAAGGCTATCTCCGTTGAACTGCCTACGACCATCGCCCGTCAAGTGGTGTACTCGGAGCCTGCAGTCAAGGGTAACACTTCGGGCAACGTCCTGAAAGAAGCCAAGATCGAAAACGCCATCGAAGCGCATCGCCACATCGTGCAAGTGCCGCTGTTCGTGGCACAGGACGATGTCATCGAAATCGACACCCGTACCAACGAATACAAGCGTGTCGTACGCAACTGATTTGCCCCAGTGCCAAATCATCAAGAAACGCTGCCTTCGGGCAGCGTTTTTTTTGCTTAAAAAATAATTGCCTTTGACAACAATTGTGTTGCAGGGACTGCTATGCTATAGCTAGAACATTATTGCGGCAGAAACATTGAAGTTTCCTGGAGATACCATGCAGCGCAGTCAGATGTTACGCGGTGGCGCGTCGCGTCCCGTATTGGCCCGTGCCACGGTGCCCGCCAGCCCCATGGCCCACCTGCTCGATGCGGGCGTCTTGCCGCAACAGCAGATGATGCAGGCAGGCAAGCTCAGTTCGCATGCGCTGACGTCGCAGTACCTGGCGCGCATCCGCTCCCTGTGCAGCATCGGCGCGCGTGCCTATGCCGGCATTGAAATCAATCCCGATGCGCTGAAAATTGCCCTGGAAATGGACCGCGAGCGGCAGGGGCACAAGGTGCGCGGTCCCTTGCATGGCATCCCCATCGTCTTGCGCGACAATATCGCCACCGGCGACCGCATGAAGACGCGCACGCAGGCGCCGCTGGCCACGCAGGCCAGCTGCGATTCCTTTGTCGCGGCGCGCTTGCGCGCGGCCGGCGCCGTCATCATCGGCAAAAGCAATTTGCGCCATTGGGCCGCCGTCAGCGTGCCGCATGCCAGTGCCAGCTGGGCCGGCCTGACCATCCTGGCCGTGGACAGCGCGGCGGACGGCTCCATCGTCGCGCCTGCTTCAAACTGCGGCCTGGTCGCCATCAAACCCACGGGCAGGGCAGCCGCCGGGCAGGGCGGCGAGCCAGCCACGGCGGGACCGATGGCGCCCAGCGTGCGCGAGGCGGCCTGGCTGCTCGCTGCCCTGACGGGCGAGCGCCTGGCCGATGGCATGGTGCTTGACGCCGCCGGCTTGCATGGGCGCCGCATCGGCGTGGCGCGCCACCTGTTCGGCCAGTGCGCCGGCACCGATGCCGTGATCGAGCAGGCACTGCTGGTGCTGCGCGAACAGGGCGCGGAACTGATCGAGACGCCGCCTGCGCCCGGGCCTGGCGGCATCGCAGCGTTGCTGTGCTCGCATGAACTCGATGCGCTGGTGGGGCCCACGTGTCATGGCGTATCGCAGCCGCAGTGCGCCTTGCCGCAGATTACGGTGCCTGCCGGCGTGGTGGAGGGCTTGCCCGTCGGTTTGTCCTTCATCGGATCTGCCCACGGCGACCTGCCGCTCATCGCGATGGCCTATGCTTATGAGCAGGCGACGTTGCACCGGCGTACGCCGGCATTACCTTCCAGCATCACGCAGGCGCTGCGTTGACCATGATGATGATTCTTTCCGCTTTCTTTCGATAAACTATGCTCGCAACCTTGCTGCTCAGTGCGGCCGTCGCCGCCACCCCGACTCCTTTTGATGCCGCGCAACTGTCTGGCAGCTGGTCCGACAGCGCGAATACGAGCAGTGTTTGCGAAGAAGCGCGGCACTTTACGCGCATGCAGCTGTCTGATGATCATCAGCGGCTGGCGATCTTCAGCGACCGCACCTGGAAAAGCAAGCTCGGTGAAACCAACCGCTTTGCCGCAACCGTGGTGGCGGAAACGGAGCACAGCCTGACTTTGCGCTATGACAATGAAACCCGCCTCAATGCCGCTGGCAAGCTGGTGGAGTGGCAGCTGATTATCGTCGCGCCCGGCGTGTACCGCTGGCGCGAAACGGGTTGGCCGGAAGGCAAGGTCAACGGGGTCGTCGGCATCCGCTGCTCTCCCTGATGCGGGTGTGCCAGCATGGCATTCTGCTATGCTGCCCGCATTATCCGATGCCTTTAGGAGAAGTCATGTCCGCACGTTTGCTGTCCCCCCTGTTCCTGGCCGCCGGCGTGGCGCTGGCCGCCATGCCGGCGCAAGCGCGCACGCCCAGGCTGTCGCTCATTGAGCAAGCGCAAAGCTGCGACGGTGGCCATACCTGCCCGTACTTTCCCGACGTCTACAAGGCGGACTACGCGTTTCGCAAGGCCTTCAATGTGGGCTTGAAAAAAGCCGGCCTGAAGCGGCAGCGCTGGGTGCCCGATGGCGTGGCCAGTCCGCTCAAACCGGTCGAGATCGACGGCAAGGCGCGACTGCTCAGCAGCGTTTGCGAACCGCACAATTGCGGCCACCACTACACCATCCTGTACGACCCGGCCGAGCGCAGCATGACGGGCGTGTACATGGGCAGCGATGCCAAGGGCGGCTTGCGCACCGTGTATTTCGGCGAACCCAGCATTGCCGAAGCCGACCTGCTGTTCAAGAACTGATGCACGCGCCACTGCGCATTTCCAGCGAGCGCGACGAACTGGACGTGCCCATGATCCACCGCTACCTGAGCGAGCAGTCGTACTGGAAGCGCGGCGTGGCGATTGAAACCGTGCGCAAGGGCATCGCCAACGCGCTGTGTTTTGGCGGCTATGTCGATGGCCAGCAAGTGGCGTTCGCCAGAGTCATCACCGATTACACGGATTTTGCCTACCTGCGCGATGTCTTTGTGCTGCCGCAATACCAGGGACGCGGATATGGCAAGCAGATGGTGGCCGCCGTGCTCGGTGATGCACGCTTGCGCGATGTTGCCTGGATGCTGGGAACCGATGACGCGCATGGCCTGTATGCGGGCTTTGGTTTTGCGCCGCTGGAGGCACCGCAAAAATACATGCGCCGCCCGGCGCCTTAATAATTATCAAAAAAACCTTTAAGTGGCAAGATAACCATTAGCATTATTATATGAAATAATGTTGCATTGATAATGACATCATGTCATTATTCGTGCTCTGCAGCGTGCGGTGTTGCTGGTGCTGTGCTTTGTCGTCGCCCCCTGGGCGCGGGCAAAGGTGGTGAGCGGTCCGATTGGTCATCCCTGGCACGTTTTCTCGTCTCTTTAAAGGAATACATCATGAAACAATATGGAGCCGAGTTCCTCGGCACGTTCTGGCTGGTGCTGGGCGGTTGCGGCAGCGCCGTGCTGGCGGCTGCCTTTCCCGGCTTTGGCATCGGTTTTGCCGGCGTGGCGCTGGCGTTTGGCCTGACGGTGCTGACCATGGCTTACGCCATCGGCCACATCTCGGGTTGCCATTTGAATCCCGCCGTCTCGATCGGCCTGTGGGCCGGTGGCCGCTTTCCCGCCAAACAACTGTTGCCGTACATCATCGCGCAAGTGCTGGGCGCCATCGTGGCCGGCGGCGTGCTGTATGTGATCGCCAGCGGGCAGGCCGGTTTCGATGTCAGCAAGGGCTTTGCCTCGAACGGCTATGGCGCCCATTCGCCAGGCGGCTATTCGATGCTGTCGGCGCTGGTGATTGAAATCGTGCTGACGATGTTCTTCCTGATCGTCATCCTGGGCGCCACCGACAAGCGCGCGCCGGCAGGTTTTGCCCCACTGCCGATCGGCCTGGCGCTGACCCTGATCCACCTGATCAGCATTCCCGTCACCAATACCTCCGTCAACCCGGCCCGCAGCACGGGCGTGGCCTTGTACGTGGGCGACTGGGCCACCAGCCAGTTGTGGCTGTTCTGGTTGGCACCTATCATCGGCGCCTTGCTAGGCGCGCTGGCCTACCGCTTGATTGCTGGCGAAAAAGAGTAGGTCGGCTTGGCCCGCAGGGCGTAAGCCGACAATGCCGATAGCGTAGCTTGTCGGCTTACGCGCGGCCTTGCCACGTTAAGCCGACCTACGAGGCTACCGCTTGATTGCTGGTGAAAAAGAGTAGGTCGGCTTGGCCCGCAGGGCGTAAGCCGACAATGCCGATAGCGTAGCTTGTCGGCTTACGCGCGGCTGCGCCACGCTAAGCCGACCTACGAGGCTACCGCTTGATTGCTGGTGAAAAAGAGTAGGTCGGCTTAGCCCGCAGGGCGTAGGCCGACGATGCGAACAGCGTAGCTTGTCGGCTTACGCGCGGCTACGCCACGCTAAGCCGACCTACGAGGCTACCGCTTGATTGCTGGCGAAAAAGAGTAGGTCTGCTTAGCCCGCAGGGCGTAAGCCGACAATTGCCGACAAACCACTTGACGAAAGCAGCCCACGGCTTGCTTTTTTCGTTTAATCGGCAGCGCGCCACTCGCTCAGGTAATGCTGCGGCGTGCGGCCCAGGATGCGGCGGAACATGGCGCTGAAGGCGCTGGGGCTGGCGTAGCCCAGCGCATAGGCGATGGCCGCCACGCCTTCGCCCCGGTCCAGGCGGCAGAATGCCTCGGCCAGGTGGACTTGTTGCAGCCACTGGCGGTAGTGCAAGCCTGTTTCCTTGGGAAATAGACGGATCAGGGTGCGCGCGCTGGCGCCCGCATCCTGCGCCCAGTCCTCGATGCTGCGCCGGCTGCCCGGTGCGCTCATGATGGCCGAGCAGACGGCCACCAGGCGGCGGTCGCGCGGCCAGGGGATGGCGAGGGGCACCGTATCGGCCGCCGCCAGTTCCGACAGGATCAGGTGCGCCAGCCAGTCGCCGCGCCCCGCCAGCGCATACTCGATCGGTTCGGCCAGCAAGGCCAGGATCAGCTCGCGCAGCAGCCGGCTCACTTCCAGCACCTTGCAATCGGGGCCATACCGTGCCGCCACCTGCGCATCGATGTACACGGTGCGCATGCTCAGTTCGCTCAAGATGTGGACTTCATGCACGACGCCCACGGGGATCAGCAGGGCGCGCCGGGGCGGCAATATCCACACGCCGTGCCCGGTGGAGACGCGCATCACGCCTTCCGTCGCATACAGCAGTTGCGCCCGCACATGGCTGTGCGGCGCCGTATAGTCGCCCAGCGCATATTGCCGGGACATGGCCGTCACGGGGCGCGGCACGTGCTGGTAATCGTGTGAGCTGGTGCTGCGGCTGAACGGCACGCCATCGGGGTGGGTCTGGGCGGTTGGAGGGCTGTACATGTGGGGCGTTGGCTTGTCTCTTGGTTGTCACTTGGGCGACGATTATTGGAAGTTGTCAGTTCAGCGACCATACTATACTGGCTTCTTTGCCGGGCCGCCCGCCGTGCCCGATTATTGCGGAAGATACATGCACACAACCACACCTGCCCCGGCATTGGCCAAGTCCGTGCCGGCGGCTCCCTCGCTTCATCGTTCCGAACAACCATCCGGTCTGGCCATGCACATCCTGGGCGCCGTCGCCTTCGTGCATTTGCTCAATGACCTGATCCAGGCATTATTGCCGTCGATTTACCCGATGCTGAAAGCCGAGTTTTCACTCAGTTTTACCCAGGTCGGCCTCATCACCCTGACGTTCCAGTGCACGGCATCGTTGCTGCAGCCCTGGATCGGCTTGTACACGGACCGCCGTCCGCTGCCATTCCTGCTGCCCATCGGCATGTGTTTTACCCTGGCCGGCGTGCTGATGCTGTCCATCGTCTCGACCTTCCCGACCCTGTTGATCGCATCGGGCCTGATCGGCGTCGGTTCCTCGACCTTCCACCCGGAAGCGTCGCGCGTGGCGCGCATGGCGTCGGGCGGGCGCTATGGCTTTGCACAATCGCTGTTCCAGGTGGGTGGCAATGTCGGCTCCGCCCTGGGGCCGCTGCTGGCGGCGGCCGTCATCGTGAACCGCGGCCACGGCAATGTCGCCTGGTTCAGCCTGCTGGCCGTGCTGGCCATCGGCGTGCTGTACAAGGTCAGCCACTGGTATGGCGGCCACCTGGCCAGCTTCAAGCCGAAGGCGGGCGGCCAAGGGCCTAACTTGTCGCGCAACAAGGTGTTGCAAGCGCTGGGCGTGCTGGCCCTGCTGGTGTTTTCGAAGTACATCTACATGGCCAGCCTGTCGAGCTATTACACGTTTTACCTGATCGACAAATTCCACCTGTCGCTCGGCGATGCCCAGCTGTACCTGTTCCTGTTCCTTGCCGCCGTGGCGGCCGGCACCTTCATGGGCGGCCCCATCGGCGACCGCATCGGCCGCAAGCGCGTGATCTGGATTTCCATCCTGGGCGCTGCGCCATTTACGCTGCTGCTGCCGTACGTCGACCTGTTCTGGACGGCCGTCTTGACCGTGATCATCGGTTTCGTCATTTCTTCCGCCTTTTCCGCCATCGTCGTCTTTGCGCAGGAATTGGTGCCGGGCAAGGTGGGCATGATCGCGGGCATCTTCTTTGGCCTGATGTTCGGCGTCTCCGGCATCGCCGCCGCCGCCATGGGCCATCTGGCCGACGTGGCGGGCATCGCCTATGTGTATAAAATCTGTTCCTACCTGCCGCTGCTGGGCATCCTGACGGTGCTGCTGCCGCATATCGAGCAGGCGAAAAAATAAGCGGGCGACGCGGGAGGGCTTGACGGCCCGCCCGCGTACATGCGATATTTGTTCCATGAGCACTTTCATCCTCCCTCCAGTTTTTGTATCCGGCTTTGCATCCGGCGCCGCCGCTGCGCTGTGTCCGTGTACCTGGCTTCGTGAGGATGCGGCCCGGCGCCGTTAAACGTTTTACTCCTCATTCGATGGCCACAGTGTTGAAAAACCTGTGGCCATTTTCTTTTTCCGCAGCGCTAATGAAAGTCCCGCATGACACTCCATTTGTACGATACGTATAGCCGCAGCCTGCGGCCGTTTGAACCCATCGCCGCGGGCCAGGCTGGCCTGTATGCCTGCGGGCCCACCGTCTACGATTATGCGCACATCGGCAACCTTCGCACCTATCTGTTCGTCGACGGCTTGCGCCGCGCGCTCGCGTTCAACGGTTTGCAGGTGCGCCACGTGATGAACATCACTGACGTGGGCCATTTGACGTCGGACGCGGACAGCGGCGACGACAAGATCGAAGTGCGCAGCGCCCGCAGCGGCAAGTCGGCCTGGGACATCGCCGCTGAATTTACCCGCGCGTTTGAAGACGATCTGCGCCAGTTGAATATCCTGCCGCCCACCGTCTGGTGCCGCGCCACGGACCACATCGCGGAACAGATCGCCTTCATCCTCGACCTGGAAGCGAAGGGTTATACCTACCGCACCGACGACGGCATCTATTTCGACACCACGCGCCAGGACGATTATGGCAAGCTGGCGCGCCTGAAGCGCGACGGCCTGCAAGCGGGCAAGCGGGTGGAGCTGGGCGAGAAGCGCGACATCTGCGACTTCGCGCTGTGGAAGTTCAGCGGCGTGCCGGGCCAGCGGCAGATGGAGTGGGACAGCCCCTGGGGCCTGGGTTTTCCCGGCTGGCACATCGAATGCTCGGCCATGGCGGAAAAGCACCTGGGCACGTATTTCGACATCCATTGCGGCGGCGAAGACCACGTGGCCGTCCACCACAGCAACGAGATCGCGCAAACGCAGGCACGCCACGGCACGCGCCTGGCCAACTTCTGGCTGCACGGCGCTTTCCTCAAGACGCAGGATGCGAAGATGTCGAAATCCTCGGGTGATTTTTTGCGCCTGCAAAGCCTGGTGGAGCAGGGCGTCGATCCGCTCGCTTACCGCTACCTGTGCCTGGGCGCCCATTACCGCAGCAGCCTCAATTTCACGGACGACGCCTTGCGCGCCGCCGCCAGCGGTCTGGCGCGCCTGCGCGTGGCCGTGCATGGTCTTGGGGATGCGGACGGCGAGGCCGATCCCGCGTGGCTGGACCGCTTCACGGAACAGCTCAACGATGACCTGAACTTTCCGCGCGCGCTGGCCGTGGCCTGGGAACTGCTGAAAGGCGACCTGCCCGACGCCGTGAAAAAGGCCACCATGGCCCGTTTCGATACGGCACTGGGACTCGATCTGCTGGCCTGGCAGCCGGCGCAGGTGGAAGTGCCGCAGCCCGTGCAGGCATGGATGGCGGAACGGGCCATCGCCCGTGCGCAGCGGCAGTGGGGCGAGGCGGACCGCTTGCGCGCACTGGCGCGCGCGGCCGGCTATGACATCGACGATACGCCGCAAGGGCAACAGGCGCGGCCTTTGTGAAGATGTCCTGCATAATGGCCGCCTGATGAAAATGGAGAGGCCGTGAAGCGTCGTGTGCTGCTATTGAGTTGTTGCCTGGCCTTTTCTGCCGTGCAGGCGGCCAGCGAGTGTCCGGGCTTTCCCGCGCTGGCCACATCAGGCGAGGCGCTGCTGGCGCAAGTGCGCGCGCTGCCGCCCGTCGGCATCGACCGCGAACGGCAGGCGTGCGTGCCGGCGACCATCATCGATTTCGCCTACAGCGGCGGGGTGCTCTGTCGTTTTGGCAGTGAAGTCGATGCGGCGACATCCGCCGTCACGCGCCTGGCCGATGGCGGTGAGCTGGTCGAATACCTGTATCTGTTCCCGTATGCGCCCGCCTCGCACGCGCGCTTGCTGGCGCTGCTGGCCGCGCGTTTTAGCCAGGTCGACAAGGCGGCATGGCCGGCCTTCCTGCAGGGGATCACGCCGGGCAAGGAAACCACGGCCCTGTTCACGCAGGGCGGCTACTATATTTCGCTGGGCAAGCCCACCGAAGGCGATCCCGCCGCATGGTATTCGAATGTGATCTTTGAAAAGATGGACAAGCCTGCGCTGGGTGTGCGCAAGGTTTGCAGGGAAGGGCGCGATGGCTGAAGCGGACGCTTTTCCGGCCGCCTTGGCCGGCACTGTGGCGCAGCTGCTGCCCGTGCTGGGGAGCAGCCGGGCACACCCGCCATTTGCCGTGTACCAGAATGGCGAGGCCTTGCTGATCCCGACGCGCACGTACTATGACCGCGAGCAGCTGCTCGCTTGTACCCTGCTGCCCGGCGACGCGGGCGTGGTCGCCCTGTGCCTGGGCACACGCCACCATGACGGCCATCTGCGCGAAGCGTGTGCAAGACAGCTGTTGCTGCAAGAGCGGGCGTGGACGGTGCCGTTCGTCGTGCACCTGTGCGGCGAATACGTGCTGGAGATTATTGAGATAATTGGCGCGGCGCTGCCGGCCTGGAATGCCGATGCACTGGCGCGCTATCTGCGGGAAAACCCCGCGTATGTGGCCACTCTGGAGCGGCGCAGCATCAGTTACTGGAGCTGCTACTACCGCGGGCAATATCCCGTGTGGGACGATTACCCGGCACGCAGGACCATGGCGGCCCTGCGTGCATTGCAGCAGCTTACGCCTCGATAAAGCGCATCTTGAAGCTGCGGCCCTTGATGTTGCCGAAGTCGCGGCCCAAGGTATTGCCGGCGTTGAGGCGCTTGAAGGCCGCTTCTGCCACCTTGCGGTCGAGCGCCACGTAGGTCATGAACTCGAACACGTTGATCTTGCCCACTTGCTCCTTGGTCAGGCCCGCGTCGCCCGTCAGCGCACCCAGCAAGTCGCCCGGGCGCAGCTTGTCCTTCTTGCCGCCCATGATGCACAGGGTGACCATCGGCGCCGGCAGCGCCTCCATGCCGTCATCTTCCGCCAGTTCCTTCAGGTCGTGCCATTCGGCGGCGCTGTTCTGGTACTGCTCGATCAGCTTGACCCATTTCTTCTCGTTCGGCGCACACAGCGACAGGGCCAGGCCCTTCTTGCTGCCGCGGCCCGTGCGGCCGATGCGGTGGATGTGCACTTCCGTGTCCTTCGAGACGTCGACGTTGATCACGGCGCCCAGGTCGGAGATATCGAGGCCGCGCGCGGCCACGTCGGTGGCGACCAGCACGGAGCAGCTGCGGTTGGCGAACAGCACCAGGATTTCATCGCGCTCGCGCTGTTCCAGCTCGCCATACAGGGCCAGCGCGGAAAAGCCTTGCTGGCGCAGTTCTTCGGCCAGTTCGCGGCAATGCACCTTGGTGTTGCAGAAAGCCAGCGTCGATTCCGGCTTGAAGTGCTTGAGCAGCTTGCCGACGGCGCCATTGCGCTCGTCGAAGCCGATTTCATAGAAGCGCTGCTCGATCTTGTCGTTGTCGTGCTGCGCCTCGACCGTCACTTCCAGCGGATTGACGAGGAACGATGCCGTGGCGCGGCGGATGTCTTCCGGATACGTGGCCGAGAACAGCAAGGTCTGGCGGCGTGCGGGGCAGGCGCTGACGATGCCGGCGATTTCCTCGTAAAAGCCCATGTCCGTCATGCGGTCCGCTTCATCGAGTACCAGCGTTTGCACGTGGCTCAGGTTGATGGTGCCGCGGCCCAGGTGGTCGCGCATGCGGCCCGGCGTGCCGACGACGATGTGGGCGCCGTGTTCCAGCGAGGCGATTTGCGGGCGCATCGGCGCGCCGCCCGTCAGGGTCAGGATCTTGATGTTGCCGGCTGCGCGGGCCAGGCGGCGCAGCTCATTGGCCACCTGGTCGGCCAGTTCGCGCGTGGGGCACAGCACCAGGCCTTGCACGGCAAACCAGGCCGGATTGAGCTTGTGCAGGATGCCGATGCCGAAGGCGGCCGTCTTGCCGCTGCCCGTTTTCGCCTGGGCGATCAGGTCGCGGCCATCGAGCACCGCCGGCAGGCTTTGCGCCTGGATGGTGGTCATCTCGTGGTAGCCGAGCGAGTCCAGATTGGCCAGAAAGGCGGGCGTCAGCGGCAGGCTGGAAAAAGAAGTGGTAGCGGATGTGGTGGTCATAAAGGGCGGAGCCGGTAAAAAGCGGGTGGATGGGCACAGTCTACAGGCTTACGCCCTTGTGCGGTGGTGTGGAAGCCGGCGGCAAACGGCCGCCAGCGTTGGGGTATCAGTTGTCAGGCGCCCAGATGGGCAAGCCGGTGAGATCAAGGCCGGCGTCGCGCGTCCACACGGGCAGGCCCGTGGCGTCCGTCGGCTCCAGCAATTCGAGCTGCACCTGCTTCAAAGCCACCTTGCGCGCGCGCGTGCGGCGCTGCGGTTCCGGCGCCGGCTCTGGCGCCTCGTGCGCAGGCAGCTGGCCGAAGCCGGGCAAGTCGATGGTGGCGTTGTCTTTTTTATCTCTCATTTACTAACCTCTGTCCCTGGCCTGCGAAAGCCAGGGGGCGGGCAAGGTGCTGCCCGCCTATGTCTATACGCTTTAACTTCATCCACAAAACAAAAGCCCGGCTACTGGAGTCGGGCTCATTGTTGGAACATCCGTCAGGAATACCTGACCTGCGGATTTAAGAACCTGTCCCGGTAGGGAGCGTCTGCAGCAGATTGCTCATCGGGAGCGCGGACAAGGCGTGAGGAGGACGCCTGGCGAGCCAGGCTACGACGAACAACGCAGTACCCGCTTCCGAGGGGCTGTCTGCTGCTGATGTATTCATCTGCCGGGACAGGTTCAAAGTGCGGCACGCAGTGTATCACAGGCGTGCCGCACTGTGTGGGGCTTAGCGGAAGCTCAAGGCGCCAGTCAAGTCACCCGGCGGCAGCGCGCCGCGCGCCGCGAATGCGTCGTTGCGCACTTTCAGGCCTTCGAGCAGTGGCAAGTCGTGCAGGCGCGTGATCAGGCGCAGGATCGACGTGGTGTCATAAAAACTGTGGTCGACGGCGCCTTTTTTCGCGTACGGCGAGACGACGATGGCGGGAATGCGCGTGCCCGGACCCCAGCGGTCGCCTTTTGGCGGCGCCACGTGATCCCACCAGCCGCCGTTTTCATCGAACGTGATCACCACGATCATGTCTTTCCACTGCGGCGATTCCTTCAGATGCTGGATGATGTTGGCCACGTGCTGGTCGCCCGACTCGATATCCGAGTAGCCGGCATGCAGGTTCAGATTGCCCTGCGGCTTGTAGAAGGTCACGGCCGGCAGCTTGCCCGCCACGGCGGCGGCGAGGAATTTGTTCGAGATCGGGCTGTCGCCCGTGCCGCCGTCGCGCAGGTGTTCGGCGCGCGCCGCCGTGCCAGGCGCGAACTGCTTGAAGTAGTTCAGCGGCTGGTGGTGGAACTGGAAGTTGGGCTTGCTGCCGCCGCCCTTCTGGTCGAGCGCCGCTTGCCAGCCGCCGCCATACCAGGCCCAGCTGACGCCCTTGCGCGACAGCAGGTCGCCGATGGTGTCATAGGTTTGCGGTGGCAGGGTGTTCGCATCGGCCGGGTCGGCATGCAGCGGGTCGCCATCGAAGGCGGGGCGGACGTAACTCGGTTGATATGGCGGCGCCATGGTGTTGACGGCATAGCCGTCCGGTGTGAGGGCACCGTCGTTGACGTACTTCGGTTTGCCATCGAGCGCGGAGGCGGGGCACTCGGGAGAGATCGCCAGGCGCACGCCTTGCGGACCGTCCGACAGCACGGCGATCTTTTTCTTCGCTGCCGTTTCGGATGCATTGAAATACTCGTTGGCGCGCCCCGTGACGAGGAACTGGTGGTTCATGTAGGAGCCGCCGAAGGCCGCCATGAAGAAGTTGTCGCACAGCGTGTACTGCTCGGCGATCTGCCACAGGTTCAGGTTTTTCGACGTTTCGCCGTAATGGCCCATCACCAGGCCGCCGCTGTCGGCCCAGGCGGCAAAGCCGTCGTTCTTGCCGCCATTGATCTGCATCTGGTTGTTATAGAAGCGGTGTACCAGGTCGCGCGTGATGATGCTCTCGGGCAGGGGCTTGCCGGCCGCGTCGCTCAGTTTGTAGGGCGCGTTCGGCAGGCCGGAAATCTGCTCTTCCTTGATCAGGTAATCGGTGCCGCCGATATTTTGCTGGTTCGGCACCAGGCCGCCCCAGATCTTCGGCAGGGTGGCCAGCGGCTTGCCGTCGCGGTCCAGCTGCTGCGCCTGTTCTGCCGTGACGGCGGACAGGGGCGCGCTGGTGCCGGGGAAGTTGGCGAACAGGTTGTTGAAGCTGCGGTTTTCCAGGTAGATCACGACCACGTTCTTGACGTGCGCCTTGAGTTTCGCGTCGAGCGAACCTTTGGCGATGCTCTTTTTGGCTGGCGCGGCGTCGGCCAGCGCCGGCAGGCTGGCGGCCAGGCCGACTGCGGAAGCGGCCTGGAAAATGCGCCGGCGCGAGGGATTGGCGGGTTGGTCGGCCGGATCGGCTGGCAGGGCGGGGGCGAGGTCCTTCACACATTCTCCTTGGGTGTTTCTGTGGCACGGGCAGTGTTTGTGCCCGTGAAGCGGAAAATTGTATCACCGGCCCTGCGGCAATGTGAAATATTCGGCCCGCCCCGTTCAGTGCATCAGAACTGATACCGCACGGTCAACGCCACCTTGCGCGCCGGGCCATGCATGCCCGAGTACCACCAGTCCGATACAGAAGCCGTGTACTTCTTGTCGAACAGGTTGGCCACGTTGACGGTGGCAGAGAGCTTGTCGCTGACGTCGTAGCGCGCCATCAGGCTGGCCACCGAGTACGCCTTCTGTTCCCAGTGCAGGGTACTGTTGATCTGCCACGCGTCGATGTCGGAATACACGCGGCTTTGCCAGTTCACGCCGCCGCCCAGCGTCAGGCGATGCAGCTCGCCGGGCAGGCGCCAGGTGGTCCACAGTTTCACCAGGTGGCGTGGGAAGGTGGTCAGGATCGCCTTGCCGGTATTGTTTTCCGTCTGGCTGTAAGACCACGATGCCGAGATGTTCCAGCTTGGGGTGATGGCGCCCGTCGCTTCCAGGTCCACGCCCTGGGTCTTGGCGCCCTTGATGGTGCGGTTGGCGGGAGTGTTCGTGCCGGGTACGGTGTAGCCCGGATCCGATTCGGCCAGGTTGCTCTGGCGGATCTGGTACAGCGCGGCAGCCGTGTTCAGGCGGCCATCGAGCCAGCCGCTCTTGATGCCCGCTTCAAAGGTCTTGCCTTCGCGCGGCGCCAGCAGCTTGCCGTAGCGGTCTTGCGATGCCTGCGGCTGGTAGATGGTGGAGTAGCTGGCGTAGGCGCTGTGCGTGCCGTCGATGTCGAACACCAGGCCGCCATACGGCGTGAAGACCCGGCTTTCCGAGGCTGGCGACGCGCTGTAAAAATTCACGGAAGGTGCGTCCGAGATGTAATTCTCGCTGTAGCGCAGCACTTTTGCGCCGGCGATCAATTTCAGGCGCTCGGATAGGTTGAGGCGCGTGGCGGCATACGCGCTGGCCTGGCGGCGCGTGCTGTCGTAAGTGACGACGGCATTGCCAAACGCCGGTGTTGCCGTACGGTTCCAGCGGTACAGGTTGGCGGGCGTGCTTGCGACGCCGCCGCCGAAGCGGCCATCCGTCGTGCTTTGGAATTCGCTGTAGTCCATGCCCAGCACAAGTTCGTGCTGGCGGCCGAACGCGCTGAACGGGCCACGCACATTGACGTCCACGCTGTTGACCTGGAGCTGGTAATCGCGGTAGTCGGCATTGAGCAGCAGGCCGTCGCCCGTGGCCTGGTCGGGAAAGCCGCCACTCACGTCCAGGTAGATGGAGCGCTCTTCTTGCGACGACTGCACGCGGTTGGCCGAGATTTTCAGCTTCCAGTCGTTCGCCAGTGCGTGTTCCAGGGTGGCAAAGAGGTCGGTCGATTTGGTGTCGAAGCGATTCGACTTGGCCGCCGGGCTGAAGGAGCGCGGCAGATCCGTCATGGCGCCATTGCTGTAGAACAGGGGAAAGCCCAGGTAGGACAGCGAACCATTCGAGCGCTTGCGCTGGTGCGTGACGCCGGCTGTCAGTTTCGTGCCGGCGGACAGGTCCGCCTCGACCACGCCATACACCACTTTCTTGTCGCGGCTGTAGCCGTCGATGATGCCGTCGCCTTCCTCGTACACCGTCACCAGGCGGCCGCGCACGGTGCGTGCCTCGTTCAGCGGGCCCGCGATATCGGCCATGCCGCGCCGTTCATCGTAGGAGCCCAGCTCGCCCTCGACGGAGGCCTGGAACTGCGCCGTCGGCTTCTTGCGCACCATGTTGATGGCGCCCGAGGCATCGCCCGCGCCCGTCATCAGGCCCGAGGCGCCGCGCAGCACTTCGATGCGGTCGTACAGCGCCATGTCGGCCAGGCTTTGCGACGGTATCGCGTTCAGGCCGAGGTTTTCCGAATGCGTGCTGACGCCATCGAGCTGGTAATTGGTGATCGAATAGCCGCGCGAAGTAAAGCCCGTGCGCTCGCTGCCCAGCGAGAACAGGGTGATGCCCGGCGTTTGCGCCATCACTTGCGCGATGGTGCTCAGGCCCTGGTCCTGCATGCGCTGCTGCGTGATGACGCTGACCGACTGCGGCGTTTCCCGGATCGACAGGCCCAGCGGCGTGGCCGTGGAAACCGGCAGGGCGGAGACATACGCGCCCGAGCCTTCCGTCGCATCCTGCTGCGCCTTGACCGATACTTCCGGCATCATGGCGATGGCGATGGCGATGGCGTCCGCGCCGGATTCCGACTGCGCCGGGCGCAGCACATAGCTGCCATTGGCGCTGCGCTCGGCCTTCAGGCCGGTGCCGCGCAGCACGCCGTTCAGGGCCGCCAGTACGTCGTGGCGGCCAATGAGGCCTGCGGAGGTCTTGCCGCGCGTCTGTTCCGGCGCAAAGCTGAGGATGACCCTGGACTGGCTGGCGACCTGGCGCAGCGCCGCAGCCAGGTCGCCGGCCGGCACCTGGAAATCCTGACTCGTGGCTGGCGCTGCGGCGCTTTCCTGCGCCAGGGCTGGCGCCTGGACGTTCAGCAGCAGGGCCGAACCGATGAAAACGAGTTGGATGGCATACGCCATGCGCTTGATGCGCGGCGTGGAATGAATGGCAAGAGACATGGTTACCTTGTGGTGTAGTCGTCAAAAAGAACGTTGCCTACACAGGTCACGCGAGAAACGCAAACGGGTAAGGTTTTTTTGCGGCGGGCGTCAAATAAATTGTTAGCGCTGCCGGCGCGCTTCCACCTGCACCCAGTAGCGCGTGCGCAGGCGCACATCGACGGGCAGCGAGTCGGGCAGCGACAGCAGCACGGCGTCCAGGTCGGCCAGCGGGAAGACGCCGGAGATGCGCAGGCCGGCGATGGCGTCGTCGCAGCCCAGCAAGCCGTGGCGGTAGCGGCTCAATTCATTTAGGAAGTCGCGCAGCGGCATGGCGTCGGCCAGCAGCAAGCCCTGGCGCCAGGCCCAGATGTCGGGCGAGATGGCGTGCGCGGGCAAGAGCTGTTGCGCCGTCATGCCGCCGCCCTGGCCCGCATGGATCACGCGGTAGCCGTCGCCATGGCGCGGCGTCAGCCGCACGGCGCCTTCTTCGACGGCGACCAGGGTATTGCCGTCCTCCTGGCGCACCGAGTAGCGCGTGCCCAGCGCCTGGGCGTGGCCATGCGCGGTTTCGACGAGGAAGGGGCGGTAGGGCCGGCCCGTTTCGCGGGCGGTGGCGATGAATATCTCCCCTTGCACCAGTTGCAGCAGCCGTTGCGTGCCGCTGAAGCGGATGTTCACGGCGCTGCCGCTGTTCAGGTGCAGACGGCTGCCGTCGGGCAGGGCCAGCTCGCGGCGCTCGCCCACGCCCGTGGCCATGTCGGCCAGCGCGGCGCGGGCCATGTCGGGCGCATATTCCGAGCGCGCGCCGAACCAGCCCGTGAGGCCGATGGTCGAAACCCACGCCAGCAGTTGCAGGCTGTTGCGGCGCGAGATGGGCGCGGCAGGACGCCGTGCCAGCGCCGTGCGGCACGCTTGCGCATCGAGTTCGCGCAAGCCGCCGCTGGCGCTTTCGATGTGTTTCCACGCCCGTTCATGGTCGGGGTGCGCCTGGCGCCATTCTTGCCAGGCCGTCTTTTCCGCCGGCGTGGTGGCGCCGCTCATCAGGGTGGTCAGCCATTCGGCCGCCTGCATGGCGATGGCCAGGTCGATGGGCTGGCCCAGTGCATGGACGGTGGCGGTGCGCATGTCAGGCGCTGGCAAAATCGGGCACGGCAAAAAAGCACAGCAAATTGGCCTTGCTCAGGTATTTTTTGATGGAATGCGTGGTGGTGCCCAGCTCGGCGGCGATCTCGGCGTAGCTCATGCCGTCCAGGTGGGCCAGCAGGAAGGCGGCCTTGGCCTTGGCGGAGAGCCGGTCCAGCGCGCGGTCGATCCGTTGCAGCGATTCGAGCAGGATGGACATCGCTTCCGGCGAGGGCGCGCACGCTTGCGGCTGATGCCGCAGGGCGTCGAGGTAGGCCCGTTCCAGTTCTTCGCGCCGGCAGTGATTGGCCAGCAGGCGCTTGGCGATGGTGGCCAGGAAGGGGCGCGGCTGCGCGATTTCAGCACTGCTGCGTGCAAGGAAAATCTTGAGGAAGGTATCCTGCGCCAGGTCGCCCGCCAGCCCCGCGTCGTGCAGGCGACGCTTCAGCCAGTGCAACAGCCACGAATGGTGCTCGGCATACAGGGCCTGGAAATCGGACGGCGGGGAAGGGGCGGACAGCATGGGTACAGTACGGCTTAATCTAAATGAGAATTGTTCTCATAATAGCGCAGCCGCGCACGCCAGGCAATCAGGAAAACGCGGCGTTGCTGAAATGCGACTGCGCGCCTGGGCCGCCTGCGGCAACGGACTTGCGCTTGCGCACGGCAGATGTAAAAGTTTCCTTGGCGCAAGCTTTCATGTGAGAAAATGCGGCTTGTCGATGTGGTGCGGAGCGCAAAATGATGTGGATGGTTGGCGGTGCCCTGGTTCTTTTGGTCGCCAGATTTTTATGGTTGGCCTTTTTCCATCGGGTCAACGCGATGTCGCGCCAGGCTGAGCTGATGAACTGGCTCGACATCGGCCGGGTGTCGAATGCCGATGGTGGCAAGGATATTTTGTTGGCGAGAAATGAGCGCGGCGCCCGGATCGACTGGCGCACGGGCGAGGTCTGGTTGATGAATCCCAAGGTAGAAGAGCCGTTTGCCGACTTTCTCGCCGTCGAGCGCTGGCTGACTTTGCGCGAGATGCCGATGCCGGACAAGCCGGCGCCTGCCGCTCCTGCGCCAGCGGAGCCGGAACCGGCGCCTGAACCCGGCCCCGTGCGCGACACCTTGCCGGCCTTCCAGCAAAAGGTCGATGCTTGCCTGGCCAAGGCGCAGGGTGGCCAGGAATTGCTGGAAACCAAGCAGGCTTTCGAGGCGGGCAGCGAGCCTTACCTCGAGGCGTCGACGGAACTGAGCAAGACCGCGCTGGAGTTCGAAGTGTCGCCCGCGATGGTGGCCACGTTTCATATCAGCGCCTTTGCCGCCCTGGCAGAAACGGCGGGCGCCGACAAGCTGGAAAGAGTGGCGGCCAGTTTGCACGCGGCGGCCAGGCAGATCCGGGCCAGCGTCGCCGCGTAAAGATGGGTCAGGCCAGGCCCGGAATGCAAAAACCGCTGAATCCCTTGCAGGAGTCAGCGGTTTTTATGTATTGGTTGCGGGGACAGGATTTGAACCTGTGACCTTCGGGTTATGAGCCCGACGAGCTGCCAGACTGCTCCACCCCGCAGCCGAATTATAACCGAGTTTGTTGCATTGCGAAAGAGCCGATTACAGTAAGCGTAAAGCCAGAGCCGCCTTGAGCCTGGCGTTGATTTGGCAGATGATGGTATCACCGCGTTGGATAGCGTCTTGCTGGCAAGCCGAGGGAGGCTTGCCAGCACGGTTCCAGGGCAGGGGCGAAGTCGTCGAGCTTCGAGCGCGATCGTGCCGCCAGTCGAACGTTTTCTGGAGGGGCAAGGCATTTGTGCGTGCGGTGCCGGGACGTCAATTCCTATGGACGCGCATTGATCGTCAGATGCCAGTGGTGCAGATGGTCGGCAGCAGGAACGAACTGCAATGGCGGCTCCCACGTGCCGACGCCGGGAATATTGTGCCCTGCGGCACTGCTGAACTTCCCGTCGACCAATGCGAGTTTGATAAAATCCTTGCCAAAATAACCTTTCCGGAAGTTTGCCGCCGCTCCCCGCTCGTCGATCATAGTACGGTTCGCTTTAATCCACGCCTGCAGGGCAATCAGGTTCGGCCGCGGTGCCGGTGCGGGATTTGCCACCTCGGCGGCGGCTGTATCGATCAGATGCTTGATTGCCGCGCCCCCGCCCGAGCCGCCCAATGCTTCCGTATAGCCACCCATCCCGTCCGCATAGCGCATGTCAAGCGCCTGTCCATCGCTGTGTCCCGCATGGCCCAGGACGGAGCGGCCATTTGTGAACTGTGCCACGTGTTTACCGGAGATATCGTCAAACCGGAAGCTGTTGCTGGCAAGCCAGTCGATGGTCTGGCTGGTCGCCCAAGAGTCGCCCCCGGCATCACGAAGTCCTGCGGTTCTTCGGGCGGCCAAAGCCGCTTCATCGTTTGCCAGGTACAGGGGGGTGAACGCGTTGTTGCCTCTGAACGTCACCTGACCACCTTCTGTTGGATCGGAAACGGCATCGGTGCCGTTGATGGTGCCTTTGATGCGCACCGCCACCGACAGTTTTCCCGGAACACGGCCGCCTGAGAATTTGGGCAATGAGAGTGCGGAGAAGCGGATCTTGCCGGCGCTGATCACGTGTGCTTGCCCCATCAAATTGCGTGTGCTAAAAAGCGGATTGTCACCATCTGCCGAGATGCCAATGTTAACTTCTGTGATTTCGGCGTTGGGCGGCGAGAACGTGATTTCCAAAGGAATGGCGTGGGTCGCATCCTCGGCAGTGCGGGGAATCGACAGATAACAGGCCCTGAAATTATTCGCCAGATTGATCGGCTCGATGACGGGATGTCCATCGGTGTCAGGCGAAAGAAATTTCGCACCAATGATCTGTAAGGCGGCGCATGCCGTGGAGATCTCGGCGGTGGTGATGGTGGGGAAAATGCTGTCGCCAATATTGGTCGCGCGTACCGAGCCTGTGATACTGAAACTGCCGTTTTTTGCCTGGGTAGTCACATCGACGCAGGCGCTCCTGGTGATCGTGCCTTGCGTAAAATGACTTTGGTTCACCGAACCAGAGGCGGACAGCACCACACCGGGCAATCCCACTACCGAATAGGACCAGGTATCGTTGAACTGGCTTAGCACGGTGGTATAGGTGGGATACTCCGCCGTATAGACGCTGATCTTGACGCCGACGTTTTTTGTACCCATCGGCACTGTGAAATTGATCGGTGTCGTGATGGTGTCATTTTGGGATGCGGAAAGGGCGACATAGGTTTTGGTCGTGACCCCGTCGACCATTTTGGTGGCGGTTTTCGCTGGCGCCGACTTCGACGCGGCACCTGTAATCCGGCGTGATGGCGCGCCAGTTCCGTTTTGTCTGGAGGTGCCGGCGATCGACGATGACATGGGGCGTGCTGCCCGTGCTGTTTGGCTGGTAATTTGGCCGCCAGTCGCCGGCGCGTCATACACCATCGTGACATTGACCTGCGTGGTGTCAGGCAGCACGACCGTGCTGATCGTCACCGCATTGGGTGCATTGAGGTCATTGAGCGTGAGTTGATAGGTATCTGAAATCAGCCCTGAAAACGCAAAATGCCCCGAATTGTCGACCAATGCGTCAAGACGCATATTCGAGTTGTAGCCTTTGAGTAAAATTTTTTTTCCGGCCAGACCAGTGATGCCGGCGCCCTGAGCGTTGACCAGTCTGCCGCTCAGCTTCGCAATCGACTTTACCCCAAGCAAATCATAAGACTGGGCAAATGCACCATCTTTCGACACAAAGCTCAGCATGATATTCAATGCGCCAGTTGGCAAGGCCGCGAGGAGTTGTTGCATGACGCTTCCACTGATGGAAAAGCTGCTATCGGCACTGTCGAATACCCAATATTTTTTTAAACTGATTTTTACGTTGTTGGCGCCTTGAATGACCCCGTTGCTGTCATCCTTCAAGTTAAGGCCAGACACGCCATCGAGTCTGAATTTGACGCTGCTTCCGGAGAAGCTATTGTTTGGGCCAAGGCCCGTCACTGACAGCAGCGGTGCACCCGCTGGCGGTGAGCTGTCTTCCTGGGCATCGCTGTCGGGCACGGCACTGGTGGGCCGCGTCGACCGGATCAGCGCCCTGACGGTTGTGTTGCCACCCAAGTCGTGCAGCGTGATCGTCGCTGTCTGGTCGACGCCCGTGTCCCCGGCCGTGGAAAAGCGCAAAGTGCCATCCTTGATGATCGCGTCGGCGACCGAGGCGGAGGAAGACGACACCGATGCTGTGGTGTCGATGCCCAGCTCCTGCAGGGAGAACGTATACACTTCAGCCGGTTCCAGGGTGCCGAGTTCGACGCTCGCGCTGGCGGCTGACGATATTTGCCAGGTCAGATCGGCGGGGCTGAAAGGGATAGTCCGATTTTGACGCAAAACAATCACATCGGCAGGGGTGACGGTCGCACCCGCGTCAATGGTCCCAGCGGCAACAGTGCCGTCCACGATCTCGGTGCCATTGGGTGCGCTTGTCAGCAGTGCCGCGACATCGATGGCGGCTGTGGTGCCGGTATTGGCGATGCTCACCTGAAACGTGTATTCCCACACTGTTCGCGTGACGCGTCGTTCATTGATTTTTTGCAGCTTGACCACGGCAAGCGGTTCGACGGCGTTCGAGGAAGCAGCGCTCGCCAACAGCGTCGATTGCTGCGCAGCGGGTGAGGCAGGCTGCTTGTCACTGCCACCGCAGCCGGTGACCAGGAGCATGGCTGCGGCGCAGACGACAAGCAGTTGAAACCGCGAAATAGCCATGACGGATGCCCTCCGGACCTGATTGTTAAACAGGGTTTGACGCGGCGCAGCAGCCATTTTAAGTCCGGTACGCCGGGTCGGCCAGGCAAGCGCCAACGCGCCAGCGAATATCAGCCACACGGTGGACGGAAGTGGCACCGCGGCAAGATCGACGGTAATACCTTGCTCAATAATATTGAGCGTGAGGGGGATCGCTCACCGTAAACAACTGTCCGCCGGGTGTTCCGCCTGCGAGATAATCAAACGCAATGGCGAATCTGTCGTAACGCCATTGCACGCTGCCAAGGTAAGTCGTCGTATGGGAAATCGTCGACGCTTGCGCAAAGGGAAAGCCAATACATAACATTATCACCAGGATTGTTATAATTTTTCGTAGCGTTTTCATGAATCGCTCCGTCTGGAAAGTGAGGACTGGATCAGCGCAATGCATTTTCTGTTCCTGCTGTGATCATTGCCACGTTCTTGCTATGACAGCCTGATCAATTTCCAATTGACCATGGGAAATAACTTTCTACTTTCGCTGTTTTTGTAAAATATTTCGACAGTTTGTATTTTTTGAAATGATCATCGCGATACGCCGGTCTGGGTAGCGACGCCGGTCGTGTGCTGGTTTGTTGAAACTGATGAGACGGTTTTTGAAGCAGAGGCGACGCCGATTCCGCGTGCTTAAAAAGGAAGTCGGCGTGAGACCGGCTTGGGTGCTGCAAGAAAAATTGCTCGTTTTGGAATCCGTACGCAGTGTTTGCCGGCCAGTCGCACACCCTAAGGTGGCTCACTTGGTGGCGCACCCTGGACAAAAAAAACCGCTGAATCCCTTGCAGGAATCAGCGGCTTTTATGTATTGGTTGCGGGGACAGGATTTGAACCTGTGACCTTCGGGTTATGAGCCCGACGAGCTGCCAGACTGCTCCACCCCGCAGCCGAATTATAGCGGGGTTTGCTGCAATGCGCAATGGCCTGGTGTCAGACCCAGGATTACGCCGCCGCCAGGCGCCACAGCGACGTGACTTCCTTCGAGCGGGCTGCATGCAGGCTGTCCGTCGCGTCCTGCGCGCGCGGGTGCGTGGGTTTCACGTCCAGGCGGTCGATCACTTTCAAACCCGCTTGCGCTATCCATTCGAGCAATTGCGCGCGCGGGCGCAGGCCCAGGTGCTCGGCCAGGTCCGACAAAATCAGCCAGCCTTCGCCATTTGCTTCCAGGTGCTCGGCCAGGCCGGCGAGGAAACCGCGCAGCATGCGGCTGTCCGGATCGTAGACGGCGTATTCGATCGGCGAGCTGGGGCGGGCCGGCAGCCACGGCGGATTACACACGACCAGCGGCGCGCGTCCCGCAGGGAACAGGTCGGCCTGCACCACGTCGACCTTGTCAAGCAAATCGAGGCGCGCCAGGTTTTCGCGCGCGCAGGACAGGGCGCGCGGGTCCTGGTCGGTGGCGACGATGCGTTGGATGCCGCGCTGCGCCAGCACGGCGGCCAGCACGCCCGTGCCGGTGCCGATGTCGAAGGCCAGGCTGGCGCGCGCGGGCAGCGGCGCGTCGGCCACCAGGCCCACGTATTCGCCGCGGATCGGCGCGAACACGCCGTAGTGCGGGTGGATGCGCTGGCCCAGGGCCGGCAGTTCCACGCCCGTGCGGCGCCATTCGTGCGCGCCAATCAGGCCCAGCAGCTCGCGCAGCGAGGCGACGAAGGCTACTTCGCCACGGCCATACGCCTCATTGCACGCCAGTTTCACGTCCGGCGCGCGGCGCAGCGGGATCGTGTAGTCGGCGTCAAAAGGCAGCAGCAGCATGGCCAGGGTGCGGGCGCGTTGCGACTGCGCCTGGCGGTGCAAGTGAAACGCTTCGGTGGCGGATGGTTCCGGTTGTACCAGCTTGGCGGCCTTGGCTTTTTTGCTCGGTTTGTCGTTCTTGTGGTCGGCACGCCGCGCCAGTGCCTGCAGCAGCTGGCGCGCGTTCTGGAAGTCGCCGCGCCACAGCATGGCCGTGCCTTCGCAGGCCAGGCGGTAAGCCTGGTCGGCCGTCGTGCGGTCATCGGCGATGACGACGCGCTTGGGTGGCGGCATGCCGCTTTCCGAGCGCCAGCGGGCCGAATGCTGGGCGCCGTTTTCGCTCCAGTGGATCTGCGGATGAACGGTAGGTGAAGAGGTGTCGGACATGGGATTCAATCGATAGAAGGGGGCGCGCGGCATGGTCGCCTGCGCAGGCCGTCTTCCATTATACGTCGCTGGCCGTGCCGTCAGCGCTGTCCGTGCCATAGGCGAGTGCCAGCGCGCGGGCGCGCGCCTGGTCTGCGGGCGTGGTTTCCACGGTTTTTTTGGCGGCCTCGGCGGTATTGTCAGGCTGCACCAGCTTGAGCAAACGCAAACTCAGGCTGCCCGCCAGCTCGCCATTGTTGCCGCTGGCGCTGGCGCCGTCGGACGTACCGTGATAGAGATTGCTTTGCAATTGCTGGCCCAGCAGCTTGAACAGGTCGTGCAGATTGCCGGCGAAGGTCGTGGTGGGCAACTCTTTGGCGGGCAGGGCGGCGTCATCGGATGGCGGAACTTCCTGCGCATCATCTTGCGTGTGCGCAAAGGCGCCCGCGCTGATGTTCGATTGATATTGCACTTCCAGTTCGAAGTCGAAGGTCTGGCCATCGGCCGTGGTGATCTTGCCCTTGCCGATGAAATGCGCGTTTTCATCGAGGCTGAAGGCGGCGGTGCGGCTGCTGCCTTTGGTGCCCGAGATGCTGGCACTGCCGCTGCTGAAGCTGGAACCGGCTTGCAGGTCGACCGAATCGAAGGCGACAGTGGCACCGTCACCGAACAGCTGGCGCGTCATGTTGCCAAGAAAATCTTGCGCCACATCGACAGTGGCGTTGCCCAGCGCATCGGTCCGTTGCGAGAGTCCCTTGGCCGACAGGTCCAGGCCGTTTTTTGACAGGGCCACCACGTCTTGCGCCGTGCGCTGCATCAGGGGCGAAGCCGCCAGCCCCGTGGCGCCGCTGCCCGTGCGGGACGGTTGCTGGCCGGCCAGCGTATTCGAGGCGGGTTGACGGCTGGCGAGGGCGGGAAGCTGGGACATGGCGGTTTCTCAATGAGCGAAGTACCGTTATTAACGGCGTTCTACGCCCATTCTTTAACCATTAGTGGTGGTGCGCCCAGTTACCGTCTGCCGATTCCAGGTAAGACTTGACGGCATCGGCCTGGCCCGTGGCGTGACGCTTGAGTTCGCCGCATGCGCAAATGCCCTGATACGGCTGGATATGCGAGCAGGCGGAGACTTTTTGCAGGTAGACCTGCATGGATTTGTGACATTTTACGCACTTGAAGGTGAGGCTGCGGGCGGCTTTCATGGGGTTCCTTGAATTGTTGCGGGGCGTAGGCGATGCCTGCGCGAAGGCGGCGATTTTAACGCACTCCGGCCATCGTTACACGTTGTTGCATCTGCGCCACGCGCAGGTCAACTGAATCCGCGCCGTGACGTTGAGCGTATATGGGAGGTCGTCTGACCGCCGTTGAAGAGGTAGCACCATGGACAAGCATGACAAGGAAAAGCCCGTACAGCCCGCCAAGGAGCTGGTCAGGAAGTGGCTGAAAGCGGAGCTGGCACAACGCCGGCCGCCGCCCGACCCCGAGCAGATCCGCCGCGAACTGGGCTGGGATATGCTCAAGCTGTGCCGGGAGGCGGCCAGCCGCTAGCGACCTAGTGCACCGTCACCACGCTCTTGCCGCCGGAGCCGGGCTGGACCAGGATCTTGGTGGCGATGCGTTCCGTCATTTCCTGGACGTGCGAGATGACGCCCACCTTGCGGCCCATCGCTTGCAGGCCGTCGAGCGCATCCATGGCCACGCGCAGGGTTTCCGTATCCAGGCTGCCGAAGCCTTCGTCGATGAACAGCGATTCCACGCGCACCCGGTTCGAGGACAGCGAGGCCAGGCCCAGCGCCAGGGCCAGCGAGACGAGGAACGATTCGCCGCCCGACAGCGAGTGCACGGAGCGCAGCTCGCCGCCCATGTCCTGGTCGCGCACCATCAGGCCCAGCGACGGCTTGTCCGGGTTGTCGATGCGTTCCAGTTGATAGCGGCGCGCCAGGTGGTTCAAATGCGCATTGGCATAGCCGAGCAGCACTTCCAGCGTGAATTGCTGCGCGTAGTTGCGAAATTTCTTGCCGTCGGCCGAACCGATCAATTCATCCAGGCTGGCCCAGCGCCGCTCGATGACGGCTTGCGCCTCGATTTGCGCCAGCATCGCTTGCGCGCTGTGGCGCCTGGCGTCGTCCTGCGCGATGGTCAGGCGTAATCGCGTCGCTTCCTGGTTGGCCGCCTGGCGTTCCAGCAGCAGTGCGTCCAGCGCCGCCTGCAGCGCAGCCACGTCCATTTCCAGCGCTTCCGGCGGCTGCTGCACGTGCGCGGCCAGCTGCTGCCGGCGCTCGGCCAGCACGGAAACGGCTGCCGTGTGGCGGTCGGCGATCACTTGCAGGGCGTCGCGTTCGGCGCGCATGGCGTCCGGCGCGATGGCCAGGTGCGCGCGCAAGCCGGCCATGTCGGCGGGCGCGTGACCAGGGTGGGCAAGCTGGAACCGGCGCAGCCAGTCGTGCAGCGCGGCGCTGGCGCCGTGTTCCTGTTCACGCAGGGCGGCCAGGCGCTGCGCCAGCTGCGCGCACGCTTCGTCCAGGCGCGTGCGCGCTTGGCTGGCCGCTTGCGCCGCCGTTTGCTGTTGCGCCAGCTGATCTTTTGCACGCGCGATGGCGCCTGCCAGCGCGCCTTCCACCTCGGTCACGGCTTGGCCCTGCCATAGCGCGTTGCGCCCCGCTTGCAGTGTCGTGCGCTGTTTGTCGGCGGCGGCAAACGCGGCGTGGGTCTCCTGCGCCGTTTGCTGCGCCTTGCCGGCGGCCAGCAGCGCCGCATCCAGCTGCGCGGCCAGGGTCGCCAGCGCGTGGCCGCGGTGGTCCTGGTCCGCCTGCTGTTTCAGCCATTGCCGGCTTTCCGCTTCACGCGCGGCGCGGAAGGCTGCCGGGCCAGCGCGCCAGTTGTCTTTCCAGTCTTCGGCGCCGTCGGCGTCGGCAAACGCGCCATCGAGCTGTGCCAGCAAGGCATCGAGCGCGGCGCGCGCCGTCTCGCCCTTGTCGGCGTTGCCCGCTTGCTGCGCCTGCAGCTGCGCCAGCCGCGCCTGTGCATCGGCGACGATGCTGGTGCAGCGCGCGTGCTCGTTTGATGCCAGTTCATATGCCGCCTGCGCCTGCTCGCGCAGCGTACTTGCCTGGCGCAGCGCCGTCTCCTGCTGCGCCAGCGCCTGCAAGCCGGCCGCATTGGCTGCCAGCTGCTGCGTGAACCAGTCCGCGCGCTGCGCTTCCTGCGGCAGTTGCAGGGTGTCGGCATGCGGCTGCCACTGTGCATTCAGGCTGTCGATGATGGACGGCAGCGCAGATAATTCTTCCGCCGTCTGCGCCTGTTCGTGCACATGGGCGGCCAGCGCCGCCTTGTGCGTGGCCAGGCGTTCCACATTGCCGCGCGCCTGCATGCGGCAAGCCAGCACCTCATCTTGCAAGCTGGCCAGCATCGCCTGCAAGGCGTTGTCGGCGTGGCCAGCGTGGCCAGCGTGGATATACGGGTGTTCCAGCGCGCCGCAGACGGGGCAGGGCTGCTCATCCTGCAAGGTGGCCCGCAGCTGCTCGACGCTGGCCGCGCATGCCGCTTCCGCGCCCTTCAAGGATTTTTCTGCCTGCGCCAGGCGCGCTTCCAGCAGCGGCGTTTGCGCCGCTGCCGCCGCCAAGGCCGTACTTTCCGTTTGCGCGGCCTGCGCCAGCTGGGCCGCCTTCGCTTGCCAGTGCGCCAGCGCCTGCTGCTGGCGTGCCAGTTCGCTCCAGGTTTTTTCCGCGCTGGTCAAGATGCGCGCGTGCGCCTCCAGCTGGCCGCGCTGTTCCTGCAGCGCCTGGCCATCGATGGCTTGCACGGTGGCTGTCGCCTCGCGCCGCTGCGCATCGCGCACGGACAGCGCGGCAGCGGCGCTGGCCAGCGCCGCTTGCGCCGCCTGCGTGGCGTCAACGGCCTGGCGCACCTGCTGCGCCGATTCAGCCATGCTGGCGTCGGCCGCATCGGCTTGCGCGGCCGCTTGCCCGGCCTGGGCAAACAATTGATCCCACAATTGCCACGCTTGCGCCAGCGCCTGCCACTGCTGGTGCGATGCCAGCCACTGGCGGCCCGCTTCCTGTTCCGCCAGCGCGGCGTGCTGGCGCTGCTGCAGCGCCTGCAGCGCGCTGCGCGCCGCCTCGTTGGCCTGGTCGGCGGCCTGCGCGGCCTGCCATGCCTGGCCATGCGCGGGCAATTGTGCCGCAATGCCGGCGTCGAGCGCCTTGGCCTGGTCGAGCAGGGGCGCCGCATCGCGCTGCGCCGCTTCCCTGGCCAGCAAGGCCGCCGTCGCCAGCTGTACGGCCTGCGCCAGTTGCGCTTCGGCGGCGACGGCTTGCGCCGCCTGCACGCGCGACGCTTCCAGTGCGGCGCCGCTGCCGGCGATGTCGCCGGCCAGGCGCGCCACCTCGTCGATCAGGGGACGCGCCGGCTGCAGCAGTTCCCATTGCACCAGCGCCGCGCGGCGTTCTTGCGCGGCGGCGCGTTCGGCATCCGCGCTATCGAGCGCCTCTTGCGCGGCCGTCACCTGGGTTTGCAGCTTATGCGTCTCCTGGTGCCAGCGCTGCTGCAGTTCCAGCACCGCCTTGCGCAAGTCGATGTGTTGCAGCGTGGTGTCGGCCGCGCCGCACAGCGCCTCGGTGTCGGACCGCTCTGCCGGCGACAAGGGCCGCTGGTCGGCCAGTTTTTCGCCCAGGCGTTCGAGGACCTGTTTTTCCTTTTTCGCCCGCTCGAAGGCGCGCATGGAAATGTCGGTATAGATGCTGCTGCCCGTCAGGGTTTCCAGCAATTCACCCCGTTCATTGTCTTCCGTTTTCAGGAAGGTGGAAAACTCGTTCTGCGCCAGCAGCACGGCGCGCGTAAACTGGTCGAAGGACAGGCCGATGCGTTTTTCGATTTCTTCCTTGACTTCCGTCTTGGTGCCGCCGATGGCTTGCAGCGCGGGCAACTGATGCAAGCTCATGGCGGTCGCCTGCAGCGCCCCTTCGGCCCGGGTGCGCGAGCGGCGCACGCTCCAGCGCGCGCGGTAGCTGGCGCCGTCGTTGCCGACAAAGTCCACTTGCGCGTAACCGTCCGGCGTGCCGCGGCGTAGCAGCGTGCGCGTATCCTGGGCGTTGACGGTTTCCTTGCCCACGTCGGGCAGGGCGCTGCCCCGGCCCAGCACTTTCAGCAAACGCGGCGTGGCGTCGTACAGGGCCAGGCACAGGGCGTCGAGCAGGGTGCTCTTGCCCGCGCCCGTGGGGCCGCTGATGGCAAACAGGCCGGCGGACGCCAGCGGCTCCTGCTGGAAGTCGACTTCAAATTCGCCGGCCAGCGAGGCCAGGTTCTTACCGCTGATGTTCAGGATTTTCATGGTTTTTCGGGAGCAGTCAGGCGCCGGGCAGCAGCAGTTCGGCCAGGGCCGAGAGGAGTTCGGGTGGCGCTTCCTTGGCGTATTTTTGCTGGTACAGGCGGCGGAAGATGTCGTCGGGCTGCAGCTGGCCCAATTGGTCGAGCGTCATGTTCTCGGGCGCGCTGCTGCGCGCGGCGCTCGACGTTTCGATTTTTGCCAGGCGCACCGGCTTGCCGTCGAGCGCCGTTTCGATGCGCGTGCGCAGGCCCGGCTCGGGCGCATCGAGGCGCACGCGCACTTCCAGGAACGGTTGCGCTTCGGCCGGTGCGTCCGGCATGTCGAGGGCGGCCAGCTGCGCCAGCACTTCGTTGATGGGCGCCGGCGTGGCGGGCACGCGCAAGAGGGGCACCGCGCGCGGCACTTCGATGACGCGCACCGACTGCAGCGTTTCGCCGTCGATATCGAGGCACAGCACCTGGTGGCGGTAGTGTACTTCTGCAAACGACAGGGGGATCGGGCTGCCGCAATAGCGGATATGTTCTTGCCCGCCGACGGCCTGCGCCTTGTGCAGATGGCCCAGCGCCGCATACGCGATGGCGGCGTCAAAAATCCCCGACGGCAGCATCTCGGTGCCGCCGATGACGATGCGGCGCTCGGAATCGTTGGACATTTCGCCGCCCACCATGTGGCAGTGGCCCATGGCAACGATGGCTTGCCCGGGCTGGCGGCGCGCCAGCGCCAGGTCCGTCAATTGGCGGTACAGCAGGGCGATGCCGCCCAGGTAGGCATCCTGGGTGTCGCCGGCCGGCAGCTTCGGCACGTCGCCGGGACGCAAAAAAGGCACGGCCAGGCACCAGGCCTGCACCTGCCCATCGCTGCCGGTAAGCGGCAGCAGCAGGCGCTCCAGGTCGATATTGCCCGCTTCGTCGCGCAGCAGGTGGCCGATCACGTGCGTGCCGTGCGCGGCCAGCAGGGGGGCGGGCGCTTCCAGCCGGCCGGCCGAATCGTGGTTGCCGGCGACGACGACCAGCTGCAGCGCGGGCAGGCGCGCGCGCGCCTGCTGCAGGAACACGTACAGCTGCTTTTGCGAGGCGGCCGACGGGTTGGCGTTGTCGAACACGTCGCCAGCGACGAGCAGCACGTCGACGCGTTCGGCCACGAGCGTGTCGAGCAGCCAGTCGAGGAAGCGCTGGTGTTCGTAGCCCCGTTCATAGTTGTGCAGGGTCTGGCCCAGATGCCAGTCGGAAGTGTGCAGCAGGCGCATGATGGGGCAAGGGTAGGGAAGACAGGCGCCAATATAGCAGGAATGACTGGGGGCAGACCCCAGCCTTCAATCTACCGTCGCGCCGGCGCGATAAGTATTGCGTCCATCCTGCTTGGCCTGGTACAGCAGCACGTCGGCGCGCTGCAGCAGCACGGCAGGGGGGATGTCTTCGTCGCGGTAGAAGGCCAGGCCGATGCTGGCGGAAATGCGCACGGTGATGCCATCGAGTTCGAACGGCTGTTGCATGGCGGTGACGATCTTTTCCGCCAGCAGAGCCGCGTCGTCGGGCCGGGCGATCTGTTCCATGATGATGGTGAATTCGTCGCCCCCCAGGCGGGCGATGATGTCGGTAACGCGCATGGTCTGCGTCAGGCGCTGGGCGAAGGCGCGCAGCAGGGCGTCGCCGGTGCCGTGGCCATGCGTGTCGTTGACGGGCTTGAAACGGTCGATATCCATGTACATGACGGCCATCAGGTGCTGCTGCTGGCGACTCGCGTGCATGGCGTCGCTGAGTTTTTGCTGGAAGCCGGCGCGGTTCGACAAGCCGGTCAGCACGTCGACCTGGGCCAGCTTCAGCAAGCGCTGTTTTTCGCGCTTTTGCACGGTGATATCCTGGCGCATCACGTGAAAACCCGCCACCTGCAGCTTGTCTTCGCCGATCTGCGGGATGTAGATCACTTCCAGGCAGCGCTCGATGCCTTCCTTCTCGTCCTCTTCCTCGAAGCTCAACGTTTCGCCGGCCAGCACGCGCTCGATATACGGCGCCACCGTGCGGTAGCGCGCTTCGCCGACGGTCTCGCACACGCGCTTGCCCAGCGCTTGCCGGCCCGTCAGGCCTAATTCGCGTTCATAGGCGATGTTCAGGAAGCGGTAGACCTGGTCGGCATCGATGTAGGCGATCATGGCTGGCAGGGTGTCGGCGATGGTGCGCAGGCGCGCTTCGCTCTCCAACAGCGCCACTTCCGATTCGCGCAAGGTGGTAATGTCGTCCAGGCTGCCCACGTAGCCATCGATCTGGCCGTCGATGAGGATGGGGGCAATTTTGACGGAGACCCAGACCAGCCTGCCGTCGGGTTGCAGGCAGCGCAAGGTGGACTGGAACGGCGCGTGGCTGCGCTTGAGCTGTTCCAGCGCCACGTGCATCAGCGGATAGTCGTCCGGGTGCAGGGCGCTGGTCCAGCCGGCGCCCAGGGCGGCGGCGCGCGGCAGGCCCGTGATCGATTCGAAGGTGCGGTTGACGTAGGTGCAGCGGCGCTGGCGGTCCAGGCGCACCAGCCCGAGCGGCGAGGCGTCGTTGACGGCGGCCAGCTCGGCCTGTTTCTGGCGCAGTTCCAGTTCTTGCTGGCGGCGCTGCGAGACATCCTCGGCGATGCACAGGATATGTTCGATCTGCTGGCGCTCGTCGAACACGGGCACGGAGACGGAGCGCACGTAGCGCAGGCTGCCGTCCGCCAGGCGCAGCGGCTTTTCCGTATGGTCGATGACGCCGCGCTCGGCCAGGATGGCGCGGTCGTCCCCGGCGTCGTGCAGGCCGAAGCCGGGCGGGAAGGCCTGGCAATCGGTCTTGCCGATGACGTCGGCGGCCAGGTGGCCGGTGATATCCTCGGCCGCCTTGTTCCATACTTCCATCTTACCGAAGTTTTCCGGGCGCGCGCTTTTCACGTAGACCAGCACGGGCAAATGGTCGATCAGCGACTGCAGGAAGCTGCGATTATCCTGCAGCGCCAGTTCGTCGTGCTTGCGCGCGCTGATGTCGCGCGAGGTGACGGCCACGCCGTCGGTGATGGGCACCACCTGGTGGCGCAGCCAGCGCGTGCCGCCCGAGGCCAGTGTCAGCTCGAATTCGTCCTCCAGCGGCTGGCGCGTTTCCATCACCCGCACGAAGCGCTGGAAGAAACGCTCGCCGCGCAGCAGCGGCATGTGCTGCAGCACGCGCAGGCCCAGCAGTTCGGAGCGTGGCTTGCCCAGCATGTCGGCGGACCGTTCGTTGACGTCGGCGAAGGTGAAGTCTTCCACCGGCTTGCCTGGCGCGGGGCGCCAGGCTTTCAGCAGCAGCACCGAGTCGAGGCTGCCGTGGTGCGCCGCGCGCAGCAGCGCCTGCGTTTCCGTGGCCTGGCGGATGCTGCGGCGCAGGCGCGCGCTCTGGCGCATCAGCAAGGCCGTAAAGCCGGCAATGAGCACGCTGGCGGCGAGCAGCGCGCCGACATACACGAGGCGGCGGTGTTCGAAGCGGGCCAGGGCGACGGCGCGGCTGACGCCTACCACGGCCAGCAGCGGGTAGCGCGCCAGTTCGCGGTAGCTGTAGATGCGCGCCGTTGTGTCGACGGCCGGCTCGATCAGCAGTTCTTCGGCGGCATGCTGCGGCGGCCCGGGCATGCGGAAGTCGATGCGGTCGCTGAGGATACGCTGTTCGCCGATGCGCCCCACCGTCAGGCCGCTGTCGCGCGCCACCAGCATCAGCGCACCCTGTTCATCGAGGTCCAGGCGGTCGTAGTCGTCGACAAAATAGGCAGGGTCGACGTGGATGATGATGGCGCCGGCAAAGCGGCCCTGCGCATCGTTCAGGCGGCGCGCCAGGCGGATGCTCCAGTGCTTGCTGGCCGCGTCGAGCATGGGCGTGTCGACCATGGCCGTGTCGGATGCATTGGCGGCCAGCGCCCTGAAAAATGCCTGGCTGGCCAGGTTCTCCGGCCAATACGCATTGGCGCTGTCGAGCACATTGCCCTGCGCATCGACGAGGGCGATCGGCAAGGCCAGCTTCGACGGCAGCACGCTGTCGAGCAGACCCTGGCGGCGCATGAATTCATTCAGGCGCAGGCTGCCCTCCGTTTCCTCGTATTTGAGCTTGAACAATTGCGTGGCGTGGTCCGTCTGGCGCAGGGTGAAACTGGTATGGTCGGCCAGGGTGCGCGCCAGCGACTGGCTGACGGCCACGGCGTCGCGCGCGGCGCTGGCCCGCTCCTGGCCCACCTGGTAAAAGACGGCCGCCCACAGGGCCAGCAGCAAGATGAGCGCGAACAGGGGCACCAGGCTGAGACGGTACAGGCGGCGGGCAAGGCGTTGCAGGGGTCTTGTTATCGCTATCACGGGCGCTTGCAGGCTAGGGTCATGGAAAAGGGGAACGTGGAGGAGCGGCGTGGCGCGCATGATAGCCGATTCGACCTGCTTGCGCTGCGCCCTGTTGCTGTCCCCATCGTCCGTTCGTAGTCTGTCGCTGGTCCTATTCTGCGTTAATTCTGCGTTAAATCAAACATGCGTGGCGCTGCGCATGCTAAAAAAAGCGCCGCAGTGGTGGCACGGGCATGGGAAGTGGCAGAAAAAGTACAATTCGACCTGCATCGTCATTAAAATGGTGACTTCATCCTCCCATATCGAAAGTTGTCATGCAGAGTAAAAAGCCCGACGCGGCAAGACTGGACAAGATCGTGGCCGAAGCGCGCCGCGCCGCCGACCAGCGCGAGAGCGGCTACCGCGAGCGCTCGCTGAAGATGTATCCATGGGTATGCGGCCGCTGCACGCGCGAATTCACGCGTGCCAATGTGCAGCAACTGACGGTGCACCACCGCGACCACAACCACGACAACAATCCGCCGGATGGCAGCAACTGGGAGCTGCTGTGCCTGTATTGCCACGACAATGAGCACTCGCGCTACCTGGAAGCGGACCGTGGCGCCGGCCTGCTGTCGGCCGAGGTGGCGCCCGCCACGCACAATCCGTTCGCCGCGCTGGCCGGCCTGATCAAGAAGAAGGACTGAGCGGGCCGCGCCGCTTTCCCCATGCGCATCTTGCTGACCGAAGACGACCCGCAACTGGGCCGCGCCACGCAGATCGGCCTGGAACAAGGCGGCCATGCCGTCGACTGGGTCACGAGCGCTGAACACGCGCACACGGCCGTGCGCCTGCACGACTATGGCTGCATCCTGCTCGACCTGGGCTTGCCGGGGCAGGACGGCATGCAGGCGCTGGGCATGCTGCGCGACAATGGCTACAGCGGCGCCGTGCTGATCGTCACGGCGCGCGACACGGTGGGCGAGCGCATCGCCGGCCTGGACGCGGGTGCCGACGACTTCATCGTGAAACCGTTCGACCTCGACGAGCTGGCCGCGCGCATCCGCAGCGCCTGCCGCCGCGCCGCCGGCCGCCTGCGCGAGCACCTCGTGCACGGCGAACTGGTGCTCGATATCGCCGACCGGCAGGTAACGCAAGGGGGCAGGCCCGTGACCTTGACGGTCAAGGAGTTCCGCATCCTGCAATTGCTGCTGGAGCACGGCGGCCGGGTGCTGAGCCGGGAACAGCTGGAGAAAAACCTGTACAGCTGGGGAGATGAAGTGGAGAGCAATGCCGTGCAAGTGCATATCCACCACCTGCGCAAGAAGCTGGGGCGTGACTTGATACGCACCGTGCATGCGATCGGCTACTGCATCGACAAGCCCAAAGCGGCTTGACGTAAAAACGGGCGGCCCGCAGGCAGCCCGTTATGCTCTATGGCTGGTCAGCCATCAACGCATCAGAAATCGACGGAGGCCGACAGCCACAAGCGGCGACCGTCCATGCTGTTGACATAGCGGTTGGCGTAGGTCAATGCCGGTGCGCGGTACGGCTGATAGTCGATGAAGTCCTTGTTGAGCAGGTTGTACACGGCCGCGTTCAGGGTCACGCGTTTGTTCAGCTGGTAGCTGGTGCCCAGGTGCAGCATGGTGTAGCCCTTGTAGTCGCCCAGCGCGGCCTTGGCGGCGCGCGTGGAAGCCGAGGTGCCCGGATCGCGGAAGCGCTCGCTGCGGTACTCGGCGCGCAGCCAGCCATTCCACTCGCGCGAGATATCCCACGACAGGCGCGCGTTGGCGGCGTGCTTGGGCGTGTCGCTCAGCGGTTTGCCCGCGTTGCTGCCGCTCTTCTGTTCGCTTTCCGTGTACGTGTAGTTGGCGCTGGCCGACAGCGCCTTGCTCAGCGGGAAGCGCGTGTTCAGCTCGACGCCGCGCGTGACGGCCTCATCCACATTGACGGACTGGCCGAATGCATCGACGTTGGGCCAGTTGCCGAAGCTGACGCAGCCGGGACGGTTCGGCGACGGGAGGTAGTCGCAGTTGACGAGGCCCGTGCCCGTCGTGATCTTGTCCTTGAATGTATTGTTGAACAGGGAGCCGCTGGCCGTCCAGCCTGCCAGGTTGTCGAAGTAGGCGCCGATTTCCGTGGTCGTGCTCGTTTCCGGCTTCAGGTTCGGGCTGCCGACGAGGGGAATCGTGCCCTGGCCGCCGAAACCGTTGATGCCTGGCGACAGTTGTTCCACGCGCGGTGTCTTGTAACCCTTGCTGACGCCGCCCTTGACGGTCCAGCTTGGCGTCGCGTTCCACACGGCATACGCGCGGGGGCTGGTCTGGCCGCCGAAGATGCTGTGATCGTCATAACGGGCGCCGACGGTCAGGGCGACGTTCTCCAGCACCTGCCATTCGTCTTCCACGAACAGGGCTTTTTGCGTGAATTCGAATTTCTTCGGCGCCACGCCGTCCGTCATTTCCGCCTTCCACCATTGCGCACCGACGGTCGCCATGTGCTTGCCCAATGGCATGACCAGCTTGGTGTCGAACACCTGGCTTTCCACTTCCAAGGTGCGTGCGCTGCCGGCCACGGCGCCTGGCGTGCCTGGCGGAATCGTGCGGCCCAGAGTTTCCGTCTTGTTCACCATGTAGCTGCTGTCGAGGGTGCCGAAGCCGAAGCGGCCCGTGTGCGACAGGGTCCACTGGTCGCGGTTGTATTTCTGCTCGGGACCGTAGCCGCCCTGCAAGCCCAGGGTGCCCAGCTGCTTCTTCGAATTGTCGTAGGTCTGGCGGCCCGCGTCGGCGTCGAGGATGACGGTGTGGTAGCGGTTAGGCGTAAAGGCCAGGCGCGCGCCAAAGTTTTCAATGTCCGCGCGCACGGGGTTGGCGCCCATGCTCGGCACATTTTCCCCTCCGGCCGCGTCGTTGTAGCGGATGTTGGCCGCATCGCGGCGCTGCTTGCTGCCGCGCAGGGACAGGCCCAGCAGGTCGGTGGCGATGGGGCCGCTCAGGTAGAAGCGGCCGTTTTTCACGTCGCCGAAATCCGATTCTTCCTGCACCGTGTAGTCGGCCGAGACGGAGCCCATCCACTCTTTGCCCACCTTGCGCGTGATGATGTTGATCACGCCGCCCATCGCGTCCGAGCCGTACAGGGTCGACATGGGGCCGCGGATGATTTCGATGCGCTCGATGGCGGCCAGCGGTGGCATGAAACTCGTCTGCGTGCCGCCGAAGCCGTTCGGCGTGACGTTGCCGGCCGCGTTCTGGCGCCGTCCGTCGATCAGCACCAGCGTGTAGTCGCTGGGCATGCCGCGGATGCTGATGTTCATGCCGCCCGTCTTGTCGCCCGCCGCACCCACGTCGATGCCTTCCACGCTTTCCAGCGCCTGCGTCAGGTTGCCGAAGCGCTCCTTCGACAGCTCTTCACGCGTCAGCACGGTAATAGAAGCCGGCGCCTGTTTGATGTCCTGCTCGAAACCGGAGGCGGAAACCACCACTTCGGGCATGCTGGCAGGCGTGCCCGTCTGCGCGTAGGCCGGCAGGCAGGACAGGGCGGCCATGGCCAGGGCCAGGGTGGTGGGACGCGGCAGGCGCGCGCGGCGGGTGCGGTTGGACATGCAAACTCCTGAAGGGTGGATTAGTGATTGGTCTGTCTTGTTTGGGGAATGGGAATCATGGGGGCAATAAGAATCATTTACAATTGCACGCGTAGCATCCCAAAAAATATGTCGTCCCGGATCATGCGCAGAAGTTCTTAAGAGATTCTTAATAGCGATAAAACCTGCAAGTGTCACGCGGAATGCGGTATCTTTCAGCTATGCACAGCCCACACCAGCCCATTCCTTCCGACCTCCCCCCGTTATCGCTGGCCGCCGCGCGCGCCTTGCACCTGGCCGCGCAGGGTTTGCTGCAGGCGCGCCGCAAGAAAGCCGTGAAGGCCGACGTGCTGGCCGCCGTGCGGCAGATGGGCGTGCTGCAGATCGACACCATCCACGTGGTGGCGCGCAGCCCGTATCTGGTGCTGTGGAGCCGGCTGGGCGACTATCCGCAACCGTGGCTGGAGCAATTGCTGGCCGAGGGCGCGCTGTTCGAATACTGGGCGCATGAAGCGTGCTTCGTGCCTATCGAAGACTATGGCCTGTACCGCCACCGCATGCTGGATCCGGCCGCCATGGGCTGGAAGTATTCGGTCAAATGGATGGCCGAGCAGGGTGATGCCGTGGCGTCGGTGCTCGAGCACATCCGCGCCAACGGCGCCGCGCGCTCGGCCGATTTTGAACGCACGGACGGCAAGGCGGGCGGCTGGTGGAGCTGGAAACCGGAAAAGCGCTCGCTGGAGGTATTGTTTACGTCGGGCGTGCTGATGATCGCCAAGCGCCATCAGTTCCAGCGCTATTACGACCTCGCCGAGCGCGTGCTGCCCGGCTGGCACGATGGCTTGCTGCCGCCTGAAGAGCAGGTGCGCCGGCGCCTGCTGCTGGCCAGCGTGAAGGCGCTGGGCCTGGCGCGGGCCAGCTGGATCAGCGACTACTTCCGCACGAAACAAGCGCGCGCCAGCCTGGTGCACGATCTGCAGGCGCTGGTGGACGAGGGCGCGCTGCTGCGCCGCGCGGTGGCCGGCTGGGATGATGCCGTCTACGTGCATGCGGAGCATGGGCGACTGCTGCACGACGCGGCGGCCAGCAAGCTCTCGCCCACTCTGACGACGATTTTATCGCCGTTCGATCCCGTCGTGTGGGACCGGCGCCGCGCGCTGGAACTGTTCGGCTTCGATTACCGGCTCGAATGCTATTCGCCGGCTGAAAAACGCCGCTATGGTTACTTCACGCTGCCGATCTTGCGGCGCGGTGCGCTGGTGGGGCGCCTGGACGCCAAGGCGCACCGCGCGCAGGGGCGCTTCGAGATCAAGTCGCTGGTGCTGGAAGACGGCGTGCGCCTCAGCGCCCGCCTGGTGCAGGACGTGGCCGGCGCCGTGCAGCGCCTGGCGCTCTGGCATGCGTGTCCGCAGGTCGAGATAGCCCAGGCGCAGCCGGCAGCCTTCGGTGCGCAGCTGGCCGAGGCCCTGCACGACAGCGGCGCTGCCGCAAGGCGGGCCGCATGATGCTGCCACCGGCTCCTTCCTCCTTGCTCGACGCTGACGGCGTGCCATGTTTTGGCCGCTACACGGGGCAATTGAACGCCTTCGACTGGGCCGCGCTGGCGCCGCCGCACGCGCGCGGCGCCCTCTGGCGCCTGTTTCACCACAAGCGCTGGCATTACGTGGCCCTGTCCACGCCCACCCTGTTCTGCGGCGTGGCCATCGTCGACCTGGGCTGGACCAGCACGGCGTTCGCGTATGCCTTCGACCGCCACAAGGGCAAGATCGTGGCCAGCTTTTCGCAAGATGGCATCCCCGGCCTGTGCGCATCGGTGGCGCCGCACGCGGGCGCCAGCAGCCGTTTTCGCTTCCTCTCGCACCTGATCTCCATCGAGGCGCAGCCGCAGCAGCGCTACCGTTTGCGGCTCGATTGCGGCCATTTCGGCATCGATGCGGAATTCGGCCCGCCCGTGGCGCCGACCCTGCTGGCGATCGGGCCGGTGCCCGAAGGCGGCAGCGTGCATGCGACGCAAAAGTCGGGCGGCCTGCCCTTGTGGGGCAGCGTGCGCTGCGGCGCCATCGGCTACAGCCTGGACGACGACGTGGCCAGCTTCGACTATTCGAACGGCTTGCTGGCGCGCGAGACGGAATGGCGCTGGGCCTCGGCGCACAGCCTGGACCTGGGTTTCAACCTGCAGGCCGGCTATTTCGGCGCGCATGAAAACGCGCTGTGGCTCGATGGCCAGCTATATGCGCTGGGCCGCGCGCATTTCGACTTCAATCCCGACAACCCGCTGGCGCCGTGGCACGTATGGACGGACGACGATTTGCTGGACCTGCACTTCAAGCCGGAAGGGGCGCGGCGCGAAGACAAAAACCTGGTGATCGCCGCCAGCCGCTACATCCAGCCCATCGGTACTTTCAGCGGCTGGGTCCGCACCAGCGCGCAATCTCCCAAGCGCATCGTGGCGCAGCTGGCGGGCGTGACGGAAAGCCATCGCTCGCGCTGGTAGGCGCGCGCGGTTTTTTTGCGAAACGCGCCACAAGGTCAAGTTTTTTTGACGGCGCATCCTATACACTGGCGCAGCCACTCCGGCAATCCCGCTCCGGCAATCCATGAGGCCAGAACATGAGTATCCGTAATCTCGACAAGTTGTTCAAGCCGGCCTCGGTGGCCCTGATCGGCGCCACGGCGCGCGACCACAAGCTGGGCGCCATCGCCCTGGCCAATCTGCTGGGGGGCGGCTATCAAGGAGACATTTGGCCCGTCAATCCCAAGTACGACGAGCTGATGGGCCTGAAATGCTACCGCAAGCTGGCGCACTTGCCCAAGGCGCCGGACCTGGCCATCATCTGCACGCCGCCGGCCACCATCACGGCGCTGATCCGCGACCTGGGCGCGCTGGGCACGCGCGCGGCCATCGTCATGACGTCCGGCCTCGACCCCGTGCGCGAGCAGTCGCTGCGCCTGGCCATGCTGAAAGCGGCCAAACCGCATCTGCTGCGCATCCTCGGTCCCAACAGCATGGGGCTGCTGGTGCCGAAACTGGGCTTGAATGCCAGCTTCGCCCACCTGGGCGCGACGAGCGGCAAGATCGCCTTCGTGTCGCAATCGGGCGCGCTGGTGTCGGGCGTGCTCGATTGGGCCAACGCGCACGGCGTGGGTTTTTCCAAGTTCATTTCGCTCGGTGGCAGCTATGACATCGATTTCGGCGACCTGCTCGATTACCTGGCCGGCGACATCGACACGGCCGCCATCCTGCTGTACATGGAAGACATCCAGGCGGCGCGCAAATTCATGTCGGCGGCGCGGGCGGCAGCGCGCAGCAAGCCCGTCATCGTCCTGAAGGCGGGACGCGAGGCCGAAGGTGCCGCCGTGGCGGCCTGGCATACGGGCGCGCTGGCCGGCTCCGACGCCGTGTATGACGCGGCCATCCGCCGCGCCGGCATGCTGCGCGTGTATTCGGCCGAGGAACTGTTCGATGCGGTGGAAACGCTCACGCATATCCGCGCCCAGCGCGGCGAGCGCCTGGCGATTTTGTGCAATGGCGGCGGACTGGGCGTGATGGCCACCGATGCGCTGGTGGGTAGCGGCGGCAAGCTGGCCGAGCTGTCGCCCGATACCGTGATCGCGCTGGAAAAGGCGCTGCCACGCGGCTGGTCGCACGACAACCCCGTCGGCTTGCCCGGCGACGCGCCCGTGCAGCGCTATGTCGACGCCATCAAGCCGCTGCTCGACGAGCCGCAGGCGGACGCCTTGCTGCTGCTGCACGCGCCCACGGCCATGGTCTCGTCGATCGACATCGCCGAAGCCGTCACGCCGCTGATCAAGGCCACTTCGCGCACGGTGCTGTCGTGCCTGCTGGGCGGCACCACCGTGGCGCCCGCGCGCCAGGTCTTCAACCGCGCCGGCATTCCCACCTACGACACGCCGGAAAAGGCCGTGCATGGCTTCATGCAGATCGTGCAGTACCGGCGCAACCAGGAAACCCTGATGCAGGTGCCGGCGCAGCTGCCCATGTCGGCCACGCCGCGCCGCGCGCGCGTGCGTGAAATCGTCGCCGCCGCGCTGGCGGCCGGCCAGACGGTGCTGGGCGAGTGCCGCTCGAAGGAAATCCTGGCCGCCTACGGCATCCCGGTGGCGATTACGCGCATGGCGGCCGACGTGGAAGAGGCGCTGGCCGTGGCGGTGGACATCGGCTACCCGGTGGCGCTGAAAATCCATTCGCCCGACATCGCCCACAAATCCGACGTGGGCGGCGTGGCGCTCGACCTCGACACGCCCGACATCCTGCGTGCGGCCGCTGCCGCCATGCTCAAGCGCGTGCGCCGCATGCGCCCCGATGCGCTGATCGACGGCTTTACGGTGCAGCAGATGGCGCGCCGGCCGCAATCGCATGAACTGATCGTCGGCGTCACCACGGACGCCGCGTTCGGCCCCGTCATCCTGGTGGGGCAGGGCGGCATCGCCGTGGAAGTGACGGCCGACCATTCGATCGGCCTGCCGCCGCTGAACATGGTGCTGGCGCGCGACATGCTGGCGCGCACGCGCGTGTCGAAACTGCTGGCCGGCTACCGCAACCAGCCGCCGGCCGACATCGACGCCATCTGCTACACCCTGATCCAGGTGGCCGAGCTGGTGGCCGATATCGGCGAGCTGGCCGAACTCGACATCAACCCGCTGGTGGCCGACGCGGACGGCGTGATCGCCCTCGACGCGCGCATCCGTTTGCAACCGGGCCAGAAGAGCGACCGCCTGGCCATCCGCCCGTACCCGCAGGAGCTGGAAGAGCAGGTGACGTGGATGGGGCAATCCATTTTGCTGCGCCCTATCCGCCCCGAGGATGCGCCGCAGCACATGGACCTGTTCAATGCGCTGGACCCGGACGACGTGCGCCTGCGCTTCTTTACCTCCATGCGCGAGCTGCCCGTGTCGCAGCTGGCGCGCCTGACGCAGATCGACTACGACCGCGCCATGGCCTTCATCGCCACGCACACGGGCCCGGACGGCAAGCCGGAAACCCTGGGCGTGGTGCGCGCCGTGGCCGACCCGGACAATATCCACGCCGATTTCGCCATCGCCGTGCGCTCGGCCCTGAAAGCCAAGGGCCTGGGCCATATCCTGTTTGAAAAACTGGTCGACTACTTCCGCAGCCGCGGCACGGAAGCGCTGGTGGGCGAGGCGATGGCGCGCAACAAGGGCATGCAGCGGCTGGTGAAAAGTTTTGGCGGCGAAGTCACGCCATCGGAAGAGCCGGGCGTGGTCAACCTGCATATCGGCCTGCGCGCGCCCTGAAAGAAGGCGCTGCGGGTTTGTGCAGGATCAAACCCGACCCTGTCGGTAGTCTTTACACTTTCACTTCCAGGATCAGACATCCAGCGCATTTTCGGGAGTGAGTGCATGCTTACTGCAACATATATATTGGTTTCCCTGTCGGTGGAACAGGCAAGTATCCGCATGAGTTTGTTGGCATTTCAAAAATACATGCAGGTGCAACTGCGCCAGCAGAGCAGGCTGAGCCTGGCGCAACTGCAGTACACGGGCGACTGGCTGAACCGGCTGTACCAGGGCGGCTACTGGCGCAAGGTGGAGATGTATCTGATCCCCGCCATTCGCCAGGCCACGCCGCAGGCGGATGGCTTGCTTGACGGTTTGCTCAATGAGCTCAATGGCTTGAACCATGCGGCGCTGGAAAGCATCAATCTGGTGCAGCAGCGCGCGGGCGCCGCCTTCGAGCATTCCGAATTGCAGGCCGGGCAGCTGTGCGCGGCCATCGACGCCTTTTGCGTGGCCTTGCTGCAGCGCCTGGAAAAAGAAGAGCGCGAACTGTTCGCGCTGGCGCGCAAGGTCATCGTGGGCGAAGCGTGGTTTGCCATCGCCTATCAGTTCCTCGCCCACGATGCGCGCGCGCAGGAAGCGCGCCGTGGCAAGGCGCAAGTGCTGCCCTTTGTTTTGCCCGTACCTTTGCCAGCGCCGGGCACGCCTGCTGGCGCCGCTGACACCGCGGGCATCGCCGGCATCGCCGGCACCTCGGCGGACGATGCCTTGGCGGCCTTGCCTGTCATGCAGCAGCCGCTGCGTGCGCAGGCTTGAGCGGGTAGCGAGCGCCCACCCCGTCCGCCCGTTTGCACCGGCTGCGCGCCCCTGATTTTGCGCTGGCGCCAGCCAGGAAGAAATCTTGTGTTAGTCATTTGGTAACTTGTACAGACCTGTCCGATGCAATACCCCGGGCTTTGTTATGATGGTGGTTTTGATCCACGCGAAACCCGTCATGTTCGAATTTCTTTTCAAGCGTTCTGCCAGCAAGCCTTCCGCACCAGACCCTGTCGTGGCAGAACAGGCCGCCGCCTCGGCGCAGAGCGCATCGCGCCGCGCCGAACAGGTTGCGCGTGCCCATGCCGTGGCGGGCGACGAAGCCGCCGCCTTTGAATTTATTGTTTCCAGCGAATTTGCCGATGCCCGTCTGATCGCCGCTGAACACGTGCATGCCTTGCCCCTGTTGGAAAAAGTCCACCAGGCCATGCGCAACACGGACCGCCGTGTCGCCAAGCTGATGCAGGGTCGCATCGACCTGATCCGTCATCAGGCGGCGGAAACCCAGCGCGCCCAGGCCAGCATCGCCACGGCCCAGCGCCTGTTGAATGATGACAAGCTCAGTCCCAACCAGGTCGCCGAGCTGGACCGCCAATGGCAAGTCATCAAGGCCACGCCAGAGCTGGAGACCGCCTTTACGGCCGCGCGTGCCGCGCTGGCCGCGCGCCTGGAAGCGCAAGTGGTATTGCAGCGCGCCGTGATCGACGCCGTCGCCGCCGCGCGCGCGCTGGCCAGCAATGGCCAGTCCGCCGGGGAACTGGCGCAGGCGCTGGCCCGCCTGGATGCGGAACATGCGCAACATGCGCAATCGCCCGAGCGCGGCTCCTTGCCGAAACACCTGGAAAGCGATTTTATCCAGGCACGCGAACAGGCGCAGTCCGCCTTGCAAGCGCTGCAGCAGCACCAGGCCGTGTTCGACGCGCGCCAGGCCGCGCTGGCCGAATGGCAGGCGCAGGACGCCGCCACCCTCGACGTGGATACCCTGAAACGCGCGTGGCAAGCCTTGCCGCGCATGCCCGAGTCGCCGCTGTCCGACAGCCTGCAGCAGCAATTTGCGGCCCTGCTTGCCAGCGCGCCGGCACCCGTGCAGGCGGCAGCGCCAGAGGCCGCAGCGGCCCATGCCGAGCCTGGACCTGGACCTGTGTTGCGCAAGCCGCGCCAGGAACATGCGCCCGTGTCGAAAGAAGCGACGCAGCAGTTCTTCACGGTGCTCGACGCCATGGAAGCGGCGCTGCAGGATGGCTTGCTGCACGTGGCGTCCGAGCATGACAAGACTTTGCGCGATAGCAAGCACGGCCGTTTGACGCCGGCGCAAGCGGACCGCCTGGCCCATGTCCGGGCAGAATTCAAACGCCTGGCAGACTGGGCCCGCTGGGGCGGCAACGTGTCGCGCGAGGAACTGGTCAAGGCGGGCGAAGAATTGCCGGCACAGGAACTGCCGATGGCCGAGCTGGCCAAGAAAGTGGGCAGCCTGCGCGAGCGCTGGAAGTCGCTCGATACCTTGTCCGGCCCGGCGCCGAAATCCCTGTGGGAACGTTTCGACGCCGCCTGCAGCCTGGCGTACGCGCCGGCGGCCCAGCATTTCAAGCAACTGGCCGAAGAGCGCCACGGCAATGCGGCCAAGGCCCAGGAACTGATCGCGGAAACGGCGGCCCTGGCGGCCGAAGAGAGTACCGACTGGAAACACGTCGCTTCCGCCTCGCAGCGTTTGCGCCAGGCGTGGACGCGCCTGGGCACCATTGACCGCAAGGAAAAGAAACGCCTGGATACGGAGTTCGGCGCCGCGCTGGATGCCCTGTCGAAGCCGCTCGATACGCAGCGCCAGATCGAGACGGCGCGCCGCGAACAATTGATCGTCGAGGTGGGCTTGCTCAAGCCATCGGAGCGCAACACGGTCGACATGCTGAAAGCCTTGCAGGACAAATGGCAGGAACTGGCGAAAGCCCTGCCGCTGGAGCGCCGCGCGGAACAGGCGCTGTGGCAGCGCTTCCGCGCCGCCTGCGATGATATCTTCTCCAGGCGCAAGGAAACGGCCCACGCGGCCGACCACGAGCGCCGCGAACACCTGCATGCGCGCGAAGCGCTGTGCGCCAGCCTGGAAACGGCCGTCGTGCCCGAGGGCGACGACAAGGCTCGCACGGCCTTCATCAATCACTTGCTGCGCGACACGCGTGCCGCCTGGAATGCCACCGGCCCCGTGCCGCGCGCCAGCGAAGCGAAGATCGAGCAGCGTTACCAGGCCGCTGTGGCTGGCGTGCAAGCGCAAGCGGATGCCATCGCCGAGCGCGCTGGTGCGGCCCAGGCCAACGCCCTGCGCGACAAGCTGCGCCTGGTGCAATCGCTGGAAACCGCACTGGCCGATGGCGACGCTGGCGCCGACGCGCAAGCGTGGAGCGAACGCTGGAGCGCCTTGCCAGCGCTGGACACGCAATATGAACGCAGCCTGCAGCAGCGCTTTGCCGCCGCGCAGGCGGCACTGGGCGAGGGCAACGCCGCCTACGTGCAGCAATTGCAGGCCAACCAGGAGCGCTTGCGCGATGAAGTGTTGCGCCTGGAAATCGTCGCCGGCGTCGATAGCGGCGCCGAATTTGCCCGCGATCGCCTGAAAATGCAGGTGGAGGTGTTGCAATCGTCGCTGAAATCGGGCCAGAAGCCGCTCACGCAAGCGTCGCAGCTGATGCAACTGTGCGCGATTGCCGCTGCCACCGATGCGCGTACGGCCAGCCGTATCGAAACCTTGCTGCGCCGTATTGGAGGCCATGCCAAATGAGCACTTCCGTCCGTGTCCAGCAAGCCGATTTTGACCTCAGTCAAGAAATTGCACAATTGCGTGCAGGCAACCCCAAGGTGGGCGCCGTCGTCGGCTTTGTCGGCACGGTGCGCGACATGAACGAAGGGCTGGACGTGGCCGCCATGGAACTCGAGCACTATCCGGGCATGACGGAAAAGTCCATCGAAGCCATCGTCGAGCAGGCGCGGGGCCGCTGGCCCCTGTCTGGCGCGCTGGTGATCCACCGTGTGGGTCCCTTGCTGCCGCAGGAGCAGATCGTGCTGGTGGCCGTCTCGTCCGCCCACCGGGGCGAGGCTTTCGCCGCCTGCGAATTCATCATCGACTACCTGAAGACGGAAGCGCCGTTCTGGAAGAAGGAAGACACGCCGGAAGGCGCGCGCTGGGTCGATGCGCGCGACAGCGACGAGACGGCGCTGGACAAATGGACGACAAAAGCACCCGCCATTTGAGGTGTTTCTGCCGCACACGCCAGCATTTGCAAGAATGCATCAGTTTTCTGTTTTGTGTATGCTTGAAAAGTACTGCCTCACCCCAATTTGGTTAACAACTAATTAACCGGGAGCGCTTTTCATGCGACAAGACAAACTCACTACCAAATTACAGGAAGCCCTGGCCGATGCGCAAAGCTTGGCCGTGGGTAACGATAACCCCTATATCGAACCAGTCCACCTGCTGACGGCCCTGTTGAACCAGGACGACGGCGGCGCCCGTTCGCTGTTGCAGCGGGCCGGCGTCAATGTGGGCGGCCTGTCCAAGGCTTTGGGCGCCTCGATCGAACGCTTGCCGAAGGTGTCGGGCACGGGCGGCGACGTGCAGGTCAGCCGCGAATTCGTGGCCTTGCTGAACCTGGCCGACAAGGAATCGCAAAAGGCGGGCGACCAGTTCGTGTCCAGCGAAATGGTCTTGCTGGCCATGACGGAGGACAAGTCCGACTGCGGCAAGCTGGCGCGTGAAAACGGCCTGACCCGCAAGGCCCTGGAAGCGGCCATCGACGCCGTGCGCGGCGGCAACAAGGTCGATTCGCAAGAGGCCGAAGGTCAGCGCGAAGCCTTGAAAAAATACACCCTGGATCTGACGGAGCGGGCACGCAAGGGCAAGCTCGACCCTGTGATCGGCCGCGACGATGAAATCCGCCGCACCATCCAGATCCTGCAGCGCCGCAGCAAGAACAATCCCGTGCTGATCGGTGAGCCGGGCGTGGGCAAGACGGCCATCGTCGAAGGCCTGGCGCAGCGCATCGTCAACGGCGAAGTGCCCGAGTCCCTGAAAGGCAAGCGCGTGCTGGCGCTGGACATGGCCGCTCTGGTTGCCGGTGCCAAGTTCCGCGGCGAGTTTGAAGAACGCCTGAAGTCCGTGCTGAAGGAACTGGCCATGGATGAAGGGCAAACCATCGTCTTCATCGATGAGATGCACACCATGGTGGGCGCGGGCAAGGCCGACGGCGCGATGGATGCTGGCAATATGCTCAAACCGGCGCTGGCGCGCGGCGAACTGCACTGCGTGGGCGCCACCACGCTCGACGAGTACCGCAAGTACATCGAGAAGGATGCCGCGCTGGAACGCCGCTTCCAGAAAGTGCTGGTCGACGAGCCGACCGTGGAGGCGACCATCGCCATCCTGCGCGGCTTGCAGGATAAGTACGCGCTGCACCACAAGGTGGAAATCACGGACGCGGCCATCATCGCCGCCGCCGAGCTGTCGCACCGCTACATCACCGACCGTTTTTTGCCCGACAAGGCAATCGACCTGATCGATGAAGCGGCGGCGAAGATCAAGATCGAGATCGACTCGAAGCCGGAAGTGATGGACAAGCTGGAACGCCGCCTGATCCAGCTGAAGATCGAGCGCGAAGCCGTCAAGAAGGAAAAAGACGAAGCATCGTTGCGCCGTCTGGGCCTGATCGAGGAAGAGATCGTCAAGCTGCAGCGCGAATACAACGACTTCGAGGAAATCCTGAAGGCGGAAAAAGCCGTGGTGCAAGGCAGCACGCACATCAAGGAAGAGATCGAGAACGTCAAGCTGCAGATGGAGCAGGCCACGCGCGAGAGCAACTGGCAGAAAGTGTCGGAGCTGCAATATGGCAAGCTGCCGCAGCTGGAAGCCCAGCTCAAGCAGGCTGACAGCGGCATCCCGAAACGCGATCCCGACCAGCCGAAACTGCTGCGCACGGAAGTGGGCGCCGAGGAAATCGCCGAAGTGGTGTCGCGCGCGACGGGCATCCCCGTGTCGCGCATGATGCAGGGCGAGCGCGACAAGCTGCTGCATATCGAAGAGAAGCTGCATGAGCGCGTCGTGGGCCAGGATGAGGCGATCACGGCCGTGGCTGACGCCATCCGCCGCTCGCGCGCCGGCCTCTCCGACCCGAACCGTCCATATGGTTCCTTCATGTTCCTGGGACCGACGGGTGTCGGTAAAACCGAGCTGAGCAAGGCGCTGGCGACCTTCCTGTTCGATACGGAAGAATCGATGATCCGCATCGACATGAGCGAGTTCATGGAGAAGCATTCCGTGGCCCGTCTGATCGGCGCGCCACCCGGCTATGTGGGTTACGACGAGGGCGGTTACCTGACGGAAGCCGTGCGCCGCAAGCCGTACAGCGTGATTTTGCTCGACGAAGTGGAAAAGGCGCATGCCGACGTCTTCAACGTGCTGCTGCAAGTGCTCGACGACGGACGCATGACGGATGGCCAGGGCCGTACGGTGGACTTCAAGAATACCGTCATCATCATGACCTCGAACCTGGGTTCGCATAAAATCCAGGCCATGGAAAGCGATGATCCCGGTGTCGTGAAGCTGGCCGTGATGGCCGAGGTGCGCTCGCACTTCCGTCCCGAATTCGTCAACCGCATCGACGAAATCGTCGTGTTCCACGGCCTCGACGAGAAAAACATTGGCGCCATCGCGAAGATCCAGCTCAAAATTCTCGAAGAACGCCTGGCGCGCATGGACATGCAGCTGAGCTTGACGGACGCGGCACTGCAGCAAATCGCCGAAGCGGGCTACGACCCGGTGTATGGCGCCCGTCCTTTGAAACGGGCGATCCAGCAGCAGATCGAAAATCCGCTGTCGAAGCTGATCCTGGAAGGCCGTTTTGGCCCGAAAGACGAGATCCGCATCGACGCCCAGAACGGCAACCTGGTGTTTTCGGGTGCGCAAGTGGGGCTGGACAAGGTGTAATTTTTACCCCAACGGCGAAAGGCTGGGGTCGGACCCTCAGGGGGCATGTGCCACAATGTGGCGCATGCCGATTCCGGAGGAACCGACCCCGATCTTCGCTTTTGGGTTGAATCTTAGCAAGGGCGCGATCAGGCTAGACCTGATCGCGCCCTTCTTGCTATCATCGTCACTATTTTCTGACTAATTCCGGAGGCGGTACGATGGCAAACACATGGCAAGCAGGGCGGCGCATTGGAGTGGGATTGGCCTTGGCGGCGGCCGCGCTGGCATTGCCTGCCCATGCTCAGGAAGAAAAAGTCCTGAACATCTATAACTGGTCCGACTATATCGGCGACGATACGATCAAGAATTTTGAGAAGGAAACGGGCATCAAGGTTCGCTACGACGTTTTCGACAATAACGAAATCCTCAATGCGAAACTGGTGGCGGGCAAGTCCGGCTACGATATCGTCGTGCCGACGGCCCAGTGGGCGCGCCTGCAGATCGATGCGGGCCTGTTGCGCAAACTCGACAAGAGCAAGCTGACGAACCTGGGCAACCTGGACCAGAACCTGCAGGCCAAGCTGTCGAAGATCGACCCGAACAACGATTACCTGGTCGACTGGCTGTGGGGCTACACGACGGTGGGCATCAACGTCAACAAGGTCAAGGCCGCGCTGGGCGGCATGCCCATGCCAGACAACGCCTGGGACCTGATCTTTGACCCGAAATACGCGGCCAAGCTGAAATCGTGCGGCGTGTCCTTCCTCGACTCGCCGTCCGAAGTGCTGCCGGCCGCCCTGCAATACCTGGGCAAGCCCGCGTACTCGAAAACGGCTGGCGACTATCAGGAAGCGGGCAAGGTACTGCAAGCGATCCGCCCCTACGTAACCCTGTTCAGTTCGTCAGGCTACATCAACGACATGGCCAACGGTTCCGTTTGCGTCGCGCTGGGCTGGTCGGGCGACATCAATATCGCGCGCCAGCGCGCCATCGATGCGAAAAACGGCAATGTGATCCAGGTGCTGGTGCCGAAGACGGCCGCCCTGATGTTCGATACCATGGCCATCCCCGCCGACGCGCCGCATCCGAACAATGCGCACCTGTTCATCAACTACATTTTGCGTCCGCAAGTACATGCCAGCTTGAGCAACAAGGTGTTTTACGCGAATCCGAATCCGGCCAGCATCAAGTATGTACGCAAGGATATCGGCGAGAACAAGGCCATCTTCCTGTCGGATGCCGACAAGCAGCGCATGGCGGCGCCAGAAGCGACCACGGCCGATATCCGCCGCTTGATGACGCGCATTTATACGAAGTTCAAGACGGGAGTGTAAGAGGAGGGTGTCATAGCGGAGTGTAAAAACAAGGATGGCGCGAGGGACGGGGATATGCCGTCACTGGCGCCATGCGATAGTGCCGAGGTGAACACTACTCGTGGTAGCGGTCCATCAGCTTGTGGTGACTGCCGCGCATTTCTTCGATCAGTTCAAAGGCGACGAAGCCGATGATGGCGGCGAAGATGGCGATGAAGAGAAAAACGAGGAAGGTGATTAACATGGTCTTTCGGCCGCCGTTGGACGGCCGTCCGCTGGGTTGCTCAAGGTGCCGGAGCAGCGCTCCAGCACGTAGTTGATGCAATTAAACTCTAGCAGATCGGCAGCGCTTTGCAAGGCTGCTGAGTTGTAATTCCTGCCAGTATTTGTCCCAGCGCACTTTTTGCGCATTTCAATCTGGGGTCAGTCACTGCGTGATCGGAATGCGTCCCATTGGGACGTATTCCCCCGGCGGGTCTGACCCCGTGGCCTACTTCACCACCAAATCATGCGCCATCACGGCCTTCAAATAAACGCTGAGCGGGTCGCCTAATTCTCGTTGCGAGAACCACCACGCGCTGGCTTTGCGCATCTCCCATTCTTGCTCCTCGCCCGTCAGCAGCAGGGCGGCCGCCTGGCCCAGCGTGGGTTGGTGGCCGACGATGAGCACGCTTTCCTTGCCGGCTGGCCAGTTGGCCGCCTTGAGGATGTCTTCCGCCTCGGCGCCCGGTGCCAGTTCCGGCATCAGCTTGAACTTGCGCCCCAGCGCTTCCGCCGTTTGCAAGGTGCGCAAGGCGGGGCTGACGAGGATGCGGCAATTTTCCGGTAGTTGCGAGGCCAGCCATTCGCCCATGCGGCGCGCCTGTTTCTGACCTTTGATGGTCAGGGCGCGTTCGAGGTCGGGCAGGCCCGGCTCGGCTTCTGCGTGTCGCCACAAGATGAGATCCATGCTGTGCTCCTGTGTGTAGAGTTGCCTATTCGCCGACCTCCGCGCCCGGCGTGCCCAGTGTGTGCATCAAATACTGCTGGGCGCTGAATGGCGTTTGCTTGCCGCGCGGCTTGCGGCGCGCGTAGTGGCCCGTCGGCTCCAGTTCCCATGCATTCGTATTATCCTTCAAATACGGATTGAGGCCCTCGGCGATCACGCGCCGCTTCAGCGCACGGTCCAGCACGGGGAAGGCCACTTCCACCCTGCGGAACAGGTTGCGGCTCATCCAGTCGGCACTGGCTAGGTAAACATCGTGCGCCAGGTCGTTGCGGAAGTAGTAAATGCGGCTGTGTTCAAGGAAACGGCCGATCACGGAACGCACCTTGATGTTTTCCGACAGGCCAGGCACGCCCGGCTTCAGGGTGCAGGCGCCGCGCACGATCAGGTCGATCTTTACGCCATCGGTCGAGGCCGCATACAGGGCGCGGATCACGGACTCATCGACCAGCGCGTTGACTTTCACGATGATGCGCCCGCGCCGGCCGGCGCGGGCGATCTTCGCCTCGTTGCGGATGGCCTTGATGATCTCGCTTTGCAGGCCGAACGGCGCCAGCCACAAATGGTTCAGGTTGTGCGGCTTGGTCAGGCTGGTCAGGTGGATGAACACTTCGTTCACTTCCACGGCCAGGTCCTGGTTGGCCGTCAGCAAGCCGAAATCCGTGTACAGCTTGGTGGTGGTGGGGTGGTAGTTGCCGGTGCCCAGGTGGGCGTAGAAGCGCAGCGCGCCTTCCTCGCGGCGGATGACGAGCGCCACCTTGGCGTGGGTTTTCAGGCCCACTACGCCGTACACGACTTGCGCGCCCGCCTGTTCCAGCTTGTCGGCCCAGTTGATATTGGCTTCTTCGTCGAAACGCGCCATCAATTCCACGATGACGGTCACTTCCTTGCCCATCTTCGCCGCCGTGATCAACGATTCCATCAGGTCCGAATTCATGCCCGTGCGGTAGATCGTCTGCTTGATGGCGACGACGGACGGATCGTAGGCGGCGCTGCGGATGAAGTCGATCACCGTCTGGAACGACTGGTACGGGTGGTGCAGCAGGATGTCGTGCTTGTTCAGCGCGGCAAAGATGTCGTTGCCGATGGCTTTGTGCGCCAGGCCGGGGAAGAAGGGCGGGAAGCGCAGCTCGGGCTGCTTGACGTGGTCGATCATTTCCGACAGGCGCACCAGGTTCACGGGGCCGTTGACGCGGTAGAGGCGGCTTTGATCCAGGCTGAACTGGTCGAGCAGGAATTGCGACAGTTCCGGTGGACAATTGCGCGCCACTTCCAGGCGCACGGAGGTGCCGAACTGGCGCCCCACCAGTTCGCCCTTCAGGGCCTGGCGCAGGTTCTTGACTTCGTCTTCATCGACCCACAGGTCGCTGTCGCGCGTGACGCGGAATTGTGAATAGGCAATCACCTCGCGCCCGGCGAACAGGTCCGAAATATGCGCATGGATGACGGAGGACAATAAACAGAAGGACACGCCGTCGCCGGAAATGTCGTCCGGCAGCTTGATGACGCGTGGCAAGACACGGGGCGCCTTGACGATGGCGATGGCCGTGCCGCGCCCGAACGCATCCTTGCCGCTCAGCGAAACGATGAAATTGAGACTTTTATTCACCACTTGCGGGAACGGGTGGGCAGGGTCCAGGCCGATCGGTGTCAGCAGGGGGCGCACTTCGCGGTCGAAATATTGCTTGACCCACGCGCGCTGCGCCTCGTTGCGGTCGCTGTCGCGCAGCAAATGCACGCCCGCTTCGCGCAGGGCCGGCAAGACGTCGTTATTTAATATCTCGTACTGGCGTTCCACCAGCGCATGGCATTCCTTGCCGATGCGCTCCAGGTTGGCCGCCAGGGCAGGGTGGCCCGCCAGCGTACCACCGATGCTGCCGGCTGCCAGCAGGCTGGCCACGCGCACTTCGAAGAACTCATCCATGTTACTGCTGACGATGCACAGGTAGCGCAGGCGCTCGAGCAGCGGAATGTTCGGGTCTTCCGCCTGGGCCATCACGCGCCGGTTGAAAGTCAGTTGCGACAGTTCGCGGTCAAGCAGGATGCCCGATTTGGTCACTTCCATGTGCAGTTCAGGTTTCATATTCTTTTGTCTTTGCAGATAGTTAATTCTAGCCGTATTTCATCATGTATGACGCGCTGTGAGTGTAATCATGAAATATGACGTCAGCGTGACATACTCTGTCATAAAGCGCCGCCCGTCCTGTCATTTTTCATGCCGGAAAGGGCACTTCCCGGGGCGTAGGCAAATATTTCATGAAATTTTGCGCATGTCATAAAGCTGTCATATTCGCTTGCTAGACTGCGCAGCATTCAACCGGGACTTTGAGCCCTAACAACCCTGAGGACTTGATATGCAAATGAAGCAAATGTTCAAATTTATCGTCGTGGGTGCTTCGGCAGCGATGGCATTTTCTTCCGCTTCCGTCATGGCGGCAGATATGACAGGTGCTGGTGCAACTTTCCCGTACCCGATCTACGCCAAATGGGCCGAGACTTACAAAGCCAATACCGGTAACGGCCTGAACTACCAGTCCGTCGGTTCCGGCGCTGGTATCAAGCAAATCAAGGCCAAGACTGTTGAATTCGGCGCCTCGGACATGCCTTTGAAGGCAGAAGAGCTGGAAGAAGCAGGCCTGATGCAGTTCCCAGCCATCATGGGCGGCGTGGTCACCATCGTCAACCTGGACGGCGTAACCCCAGGCCAGCTGAAAATGACCGGTAAAGTCGTCGGCGACATTTACCTGGGCAAGATCACCAAGTGGAGCGCGCCTGAGATCGCCGCACTGAACAGTGGCGTCAAGCTGCCGGATACGGAAATCACCGTGGTGCACCGCGCCGACGGTTCGGGCACCTCGTTCCTGTTCACCGACTTCCTGTCGAAAACCAACCCGGAATTCAAATCGAAAATCGGCGCTGGCTCGGCTGTGAAATGGGCCGTGGGCGTGGGCGGCAAGGGTAACGAAGGCGTCGCCGCCAACGTGCAGCGTATCAAGGGTTCGATCGGCTACGTCGAGTGGGCTTACGCCAAGAAAAACAAGATGTCGCACACCCAGTTGCAAAACAAGGACGGCAACTTCCTGCAGCCTGACGACGACAACTTCAAGGCAGCAGCCGCTTCGGCACCTTGGACGCAAACCCCAGGCTTCGGCGTGGTCCTGACCGACCAGGCTGGCAAGAACAGCTGGCCTATCACGGGCGTGTCGTTCATCCTGATGCACAAAGTCCAGGCTGATGCAGCCAAGGCTAAAGAAGTCCTGAAATTCTTCGACTGGGCCTACAAGAACGGCGGCGCCGCTGCTGTCGAACTGGATTACGTGCCGATGCCAGCATCGGTCGTGAAACTGGTGCAGGAATCGTGGAAAGCCAATTTGAAAGATGCATCGGGCAAAGCGATCTATTAATTCGCTAGCTTGACCAGATAAGTACCCATCCTTGTCCCCGCCAGCAGCACGGCGGGGCAGGGAGTTAGCCAGGACCGCCCGCAAGCCCTTGCAGGCGTTCCCGGCTAAAAGAGCACGATAAAAATAGCAGTACCTGCAGTACCACCCACATGGCACATTATGAGCGCACAATCTACCTCCTCCACGATCCCCATGCCAGGCGGCACCATGACCGATTCCCTCAGTCACGCGCAAATGCTTTCCACCATGCGCAAGCAGCGTATCCAGGATTTTTTGTTCCACAAGGTGACGATGCTGTTCGCCCTGTCGGTGCTGATCGTCCTGGTCGGCATTATCATTTCGCTGATCATGGAATCGATACCGGCCTTCAAGACATTCGGCCTGCATTTCATCGTGTCCGCGGAATGGGACCCCGTCAATGACCAGTACGGCGCCCTGATCCCCATCATCGGCACCCTGGTGACGTCCGTCATCGCCCTGCTGATCGCCTTTCCCGTCAGCTTCGGCATCGCCCTGTTCCTCACGGAAATCTGCCCGGCCTGGCTGCGCCGTCCGCTGGGCACGGCTGTCGAACTGCTGGCCGGCGTGCCGTCGATCATCTACGGCATCTGGGGCCTGTTCGTGTTCGCGCCCCTGTTTGCCGACCACGTCCAGCCCATCCTGAAAGCTACCTTGGGCAACGTGCCTGTCATCGGCCAGTTGTTCAGCGGTCCCATGATGGGCATCGGCTTGCTGACGGCCGGCCTGGTGCTGGCCATCATGATCATCCCTTTCATCGCTTCCGTGATGCGCGACGTGTTTGAAATCGTGCCTGCCGTGCTGAAAGAATCCGCATACGGCCTGGGCTGCACACGCTGGGAAGTGGTGCGCAAGATCGTCTTGCCATACACCAAGACCGGCGTCGTCGGCGGCGTCATGCTGGGCCTGGGCCGCGCACTGGGTGAAACCATGGCCGTAACCTTCGTCATCGGTAACGCGAACAAGCTGTCGTGGTCGCTGTTTGCCGCCGGTAACAGTATCACCTCGCTGCTGGCGAATGAATTCGGCGAAGCGCAATCCGAGCTGCACGTCGCTTCGCTGTTCTCGCTGGCGCTGATCCTGTTTGTCATCACCTTTATCGTCTTATCCGCCGCCAAGCTGATGCTGGCAGGCATGTCCCGCAAGGAAGGCACGAAATGAGCCAACTCAGCCAAGTTAGCACCCGCGACGTTCCGGCCAAGCCGGCCATGAATCCTGTCTACCGCAAACGCCTCTTGATGCACCGCATCGGCATCGCCCTGTCGGTGGCGGCCATGGCCCTGGGCCTGGCCGTGCTGGTATGGATTTTGTTCACCCTGGTCGTCAAGGGTTTCGGCGCGCTGTCCATCGACATGTTCACGCAAACCACGCCGGCACCCGGCAGCGAAGGCGGCGGCCTGATCAATGCCATCGTCGGCAGTGCCCTGATGGTGGGCCTGGCGACTGTCGTCAGCACCCCGATCGGTATCCTGGCCGGCATCTACCTGGCCGAATACGGCGAAGAAAACAAGTTTGCGCAAGTCACGCGCTTTGTGACGGACATCATGCTGTCGGCGCCATCGATCGTCATCGGCCTGTTCGTGTATGCGCTGTACGTGGCGCACGTGAAGCACTTCTCCGGTTACGCCGGCGCCATCGCGCTGTCGCTGATCGCCGTGCCGGTGGTGGTGCGCACGACGGACAATATGCTGCGTTTGGTACCGAACAGCCTGCTCGAAGCCGCGTTTGCCCTCGGCGCGCCGCGCTGGAAAGTCGCCACCCTGGTGCGCTTGCGCGCTGTGAAAGCTGGCGTCATCACCGGTGTGCTACTGGCCCTGGCCCGCATCGCCGGCGAAACGGCGCCGCTGTTGTTCACGGCCCTGAATAACCAGTTCCAAAGCTTCAACATGAATGCGCCGATGGCCAACTTGCCGTCCGTCATCGCCTCGTTCGCGATGAGCCCGTACGACAACTGGCGCTCGCTGGCCTGGGGCGGCGCACTGCTGATCACCTTCAGCGTGCTGGCCTTGAATATCCTGTCGCGCACCGTGTTCAGCCAAAAAGTCCCTAATTAAACAGATACCGAGCGAAGCGAACCCATATGAATACGCAAATGAATCCAGCCCAAGACCTGGCACCAAAGAAAAAAACCATCGAGATTTCGGGCCTGAACTTTTTTTACGGCAAAACGCAAAGCTTGCATAACGTCAATCTGGACATCCACGAAAAGAAAGTCACGGCTTTCATCGGCCCGTCCGGTTGCGGCAAGTCGACCCTGTTGCGCACCCTGAACCGCATGTATGACCTGTATCCGGGCCAGCGCGCGGAAGGTTCCATCCTGTACCGCGGCCGCAACGTGCTCGACGCGGACCAGGACGTCAACATGCTGCGCGCCAAGGTCGGCATGGTGTTCCAGAAGCCGACGCCGTTCCCCATGTCCGTGTACGACAACATCGCCTTCGGCGTGCGCCTGTATGAAGACCTGTCGAAAGGCGAGATGGATGAGCGCGTCGAGTGGGCCCTGAAAAAGGCCGCGCTGTGGGGCGAAGTCAAGGATAAGCTGAACAAGAGCGGCCTGTCGCTGTCGGGCGGCCAGCAGCAGCGTCTGTGCATCGCGCGCGGCGTGGCCGTCAAGCCGGACGTCTTGCTGTTAGACGAGCCGACCTCGGCGCTGGACCCGATCTCGACGTCGAAGGTGGAAGAGCTGATCAGCGAACTGAAACAGGATTACACGATCGCCATCGTGACGCACAATATGCAGCAGGCGGCGCGCTGCTCCGACTACACTGCCTATATGTACCTGGGCGAGCTGGTGGAATTCGGCGAAACGGACCAGATCTTCATGAATCCGGCCCGCAAGGAAACGCAGGATTACATCACGGGCCGCTTCGGCTGATCCACCCAGAATAACGACATACAAGACAACTGAATACGGAGAGACAGCATGTTAGGCGAACATTCATCCAAGCAATACGACAACGAACTCGAAGCGATCCGCTCGAAAGTGCTCCTGATGGGCGGCATCGTTGAGACCCAGTTCCTCGACGCGATGACCTGCTTTCGCATCGGCAACCCGGAACGCGCCGACCGCGTGATGCGCGAAGACGACGTCGTCAACCAGCTGGAAGTGTCGCTGGACGACGCGTGCAGCCATCTGATCGTGCGCCGCCAGCCGGCCGCCAACGACTTGCGCACCATCATGGCCACCATCAAGGTGATTACCGACCTCGAACGCGTAGGCGACGAGGCGACCAAAATCGCCCGCGTGGCGAAGAATCTGCACAAGCGCGGCAACGGCGTCGTCAACCATTACGAGATGGTGCGCGGCATTGCCAACACGGCCACCGACATGCTGCACGATGCGCTGGACGCATTCGCCCGCAACGATGGCAAGCAGGCCTTACAATTAATTGCACAAGATGCCATCATCGACCATGAGTTTCGGTCTATCATGCGCAACTTGATCACCTTTATGATGGAAGACCCGCGCACGATTTCGGCGGCGCTCGATACCCTGTGGGTGGCCAAGGCCATCGAACGGATCGGCGACCATGCGAAAAACATCGCCGAATACGTGATTTACGTGGTTGAAGGCAAGGATATCCGCCACACCAAGGTGGCGGCTCCCGCCATTTCCGAGGAGCTCCCTGAGTAAGCTTTATGGCATCTGATAAAACCACGGTATTGATTGTTGAAGATGAGCCGGCCATCGTTGAACTGGTGACCTATTCGCTGCGCGAATCCGGCTGGAATTGCTGTTCCGTACAAAACGTTGCCGACGCCTGGGAATTCATCCAGCACCGCACGCCGCACCTGATACTGCTGGACTGGATGCTGCCGGACCAGACGGGCTTGCGCCTGCTGTCGCGCATCCGCGCCGACCGCAATTTCGCCGCCATCCCCGTCATCATGCTCACCGCCAAGAGCATGGAAGAAGACAAGCTGGCCGGCCTGAACAGCGGGGCTGACGATTACGTCACCAAGCCGTTCTCGCCGCGCGAGCTGCTGGCGCGCGCCAAAGCGCTGTTGCGACGCAAGAGTCCGGAACACGCGCAGGCGCCCATGCGCGCCGGCAACGTGGCGCTGGACCCCGTCAGCTGCACCGTGATGATGGATGAACAGAAGATCGATATCGGCCATGCCGAATACAAGCTGCTGAAATTCCTGCTGGCCCATCCGGAGCGCGTGTTTTCGCGCAGCCAGCTGCTCGACAAGGTGTGGGGCGACCATGTGGTGATCGAGGAACGCACGGTCGATGTCCACGTATTGCGCTTGCGCAAAGCCTTGAAAGAGGCGGAAAGCCTGATCAAGACGGTGCGCAGCGTCGGCTACATGTTGTCTGAAAAATAAAGCCTGTCTCTTATGAATCCGAAATTGCTGTTCTGGGTACCGGCCGCCTTGCGCATGGTGCTGGCGCTGCTGGGCGTGGCCGTCGTCTGGTATCTGTTTGGCGCCACGTATGCGCTGGGCATCGCCTTCGTGCTGATGGCCATGATGGTGTTCGTGCAGCTGTCGTATCTGTTCCAGCTGAGTAACTGGCTGGACAATCCGCAAAGCGCCAAGCTGCCCGACGGCTGGGGCGCCTGGACCAGCATCTTCGCGCGCCTGTACCGCATGCGCCGCGATGACGAGAAAAACCAGGCCGAGCTGACGGAATGGCTGGCGCGTTTCCGCCAGGCCATGCACCTGCTGCCGGACGGCGTCGTCATCATGGATGACGTGCTGTTCCTCGAATGGTGCAACCCGGCCGCCGAGAAGCATCTGGGTCTCACGCACGAGCGCGACAAGGGCATGCGCGTGACTAACCTGATCCGCAGTCCGGAGTTCATGGATTACATCATCCTGGGCCGCTACGACCAGCCGCTGACGATCACCTTCCGCAACCGCAAGCTGATCGTGCAAATCATTCCGTTTGAAAACCGCCGCCAGATCCTCGTCACGCACGATGTGACGGAGACGGAACGCATCGAAATGATGCGCCGCGACTTCATCGCCAACGCCTCGCACGAACTGCGCACGCCGCTGACGGTCATCGTCGGCTTCCTGGAAATCGCTTCCGCCGAGCTGGACCTCGATGCCACCACGCGCGCCGCCCACCTCAAGCTGATGACGGAGCAGGGCCACCGCATGCAGCATCTGATCGAGGACATGCTGACCCTGTCGCGCCTGGAATCGGTCGACTACCCGCTGCGCCCCGAACCCGTGGATGTCAAAAAGCTCATGCAGCAGGTCTTGCGCGACGCCAAGGGATTATCTGCCGGCAAGCACGAGATCAAGATGGAATGCAACGGTCCCGACGTGCTGGGCAGCTATGACGAGCTGTACAGCGCGTTTGGCAACCTGGCCTCGAACGCCGTGCGCTACACGCCGGCCGGTGGCAGCATCACCCTGCGCTGGCAGGATGGCCCGGCCGGACCGCAATTCATCGCGCAAGACACGGGCATCGGCATCAGCCAGGAACATATTTCGCGCCTGACCGAGCGTTTCTACCGCGTCGACAAGAGCCGTTCGCGCGAAACCCAGGGCACGGGCCTGGGCCTGGCCATCGTCAAGCACGTGCTGCTGCGCCACGGCGGCACGTTGGCCATCCAGTCCGTGGCCGACAAGGGCAGCAGTTTCATCGTCAGCATGCCGAAGTCCGTCGTCACGCCGCTGCAGGGCGAGTTGCTGGTCAAGTAGTCCGGTCAAGTAGTCCCGGGGAGGGGAGTCCCCTCCCTGTTTCTGCGGCGACTGGTGCAATGTTGGCATAAGTCGTTACAATCGTGCCATGACTTTAATTAACACTTCTTTTCGCCACGCCGGCGCGCAGCAACTGGCCCAGTCGCTGCAGGCTGCGCGCCAGGACACCTTGTCCCTGTTCGACTGTTATGTCAGTGCCGGGCTGGACGTGGTGGCGGGCCTGCCCCGCCATCCGCGCCTCAATCCACCGTTATGGCAGCTCGCGCATATCGCCTGGTTCGCCGAGTGGTTCATCCTGCGCGAAGCCGCTTCCAGCCATCCGGCCGACGCCATCTACAATTCCCTGCTGACGCGCGGCGACGATATGTTCGACGCCAATATGCTGGAGCAGTGTGCGCGCTGGAAGCTGGAACTGCCCAGTCCGGGCGCCGTGAAAACGTATTGCCGCGAAGTGCTCGACCGGGTGCTCGATAAACTCTCGCGCGAACCCAACATCGACAGCGCCCTGGCGCCGTACCGGCTGGCGCTGGCGCAGGAAGACTTGTGTGGCGAGGAAATGCTGGCCGGCTTGCAATGGCTGGGCCTGGAAGCCCCCGAATCGCTGGCTGCCAGCCCGGCTATGCCGCCAGGCGCGGGCGAGATCGCCTTTCCAGGCGGCAGCATCGTACTGGGCTCGCCGCGCGGGGCCGGGTTTGCCTTCGACAATGAATCGCCGCCCCATGCCTGCTATGTGGCGCCGTTTTCCATCGATGCTTGCGCCGTATCGAACGCCCAGTTTGCCGATTTCGTCGCCGATGGCGGTTACCAGAACCGCCAGTTCTGGAGCGCGGCCGGCAGCGCCTGGCTGATGCGGCAGGAGCGCTCGTCGCCCTTGTACTGGCTGCGCGAAGCGACGCAGTGGCGCACCATGCGTTTCGGCCAGCGTACCACCTTGCCGCCGAATGAAGCCGTGCGCCACATCAATCTGTATGAAGCGCAAGCGTACTGCGCCTGGGCGGGGCGCCGCCTGGCGACGGAGGCGGAATGGGAGTATGCTGCGCTGTCCGGCCACCCGCGCTTTCACTGGGGCCAGGTATGGGAGTGGACGGCGACGCCGTTCGAGCCGTATCCTGGCTTTGTGCCCGCTGCCTGGCGCGAGTATTCGGCGCCGTATTTTATGCAGCACCAGGTGCTGCGCGGCGCCGCCTTCGCCACGCCGCTGCGCCTGCATTCGGCCCGCATGCGCGCCTTCCACGCGCCCGAACGGGGCGACATCTTTGCCGGCCTGCGCACTTGCGCCTGGTAGCGCGTCGAGAACAGACATCATTTCAGGATACCTTTGAGTACAGATAACGCCCCGCAGTTCATTCCTAAACGCATCACGCCTACGCCGGAGCAGGTGGCCATCCAGACGGCGCAAAAGAAAGTGGTCTTGATCGACGCCAATGCCGGCGCGGCCAAGACGACGACCCTGGCCCTGCGCCTGGCCGAGGCCTTGCACCGGGGCCGCGCGCCCGAGCGCATGCTGGCCCTCGTCTTCACGGAAGCGGCGCGCGTGGCCCTGCGCCAGCGCCTGCTGGAAGTGGGCGTGCCGCTCGGCGTCGTCAAGCGCCTCGTCATCGATACCTTCGACGCGTTTGCCGCCAAGGTACTGCTGCAGCTGGAAAACATGCAGGTGGCATTCATGCGCAGCGATGAAGATCTGCGCCCCGTGGCGTGGGAAGCACTGGAAGTGGTCTCCGAGAAATACGCTCACCGCTATCCGCTGGAAATCAATACGACCAACGGGGCCATCGCCGAATTCCTGAAGTTGCAATTGCGCACCAAGGCGCGCCTGGATTTTCAAAATCCTGACTTCGAGAGCAATTCCCTCGATGACAACCTGGAGCTGCTGGGCATGTCGCGCACGCATTATCTGTGGCTGCGCGAATACGAAGCCTTGCGTGGCGCCGACACGGGCGATATCCAGTTCCGCGCCCCGTTCGACGCCACCTATGACCTGGTGCGCATGCTCGACGGCGACGAACCGCTGCGCCAGCAATTGCCGGCCTTCCAGATCATCGTGGCCGATGAATTGCACGATTTGAACGAAGCGTCGTTCCGCCTGCTGACCATGCTGATACGCCGTGGCAACGCGTTTTTCTGCGGCGCCGGCGACAAGGATCAAGTGATTTACACGTGGTCGGGCGCCGATCACCGCTTTTTGCGCCAGCGCTTCGAGCAGGAATTCCCTGCCTTGCAGCGCCTGCCGCTGACGGCATCCTACCGCTACGGCCCGCAGCTGGCACAGGCCGTCGGCGTGTTGAAAAACAAGGCCAGCGTGTCGGCCCTGTCGCGCGCCACCCATATCGACGTGCTCGAGTACGACCATGCGCAGCCGCAAGCGTGCAGCGCCCAGCTGATCGCCGCGCTCGAACACGCGCATGCGGGCACCACGGCCATTTTGCTGCGAGACCGCGACCAGGCCATCCGCGTGGAAACGGCCTTGTTCCAGAGCGGCATCGCGTATGGCCTGGTGGACATGAACAGCTATTTGCTGAGCCTGGAAGTGCTGATGCTGCGCGGCATGGTCGCCATCGCCCGCAAGGATTTACATGCGATCAAGAGCGGCCCGCGCCGCGGCGAGATTCTCGAAGCGCTGGTGGCCTTCGCGGAAATCCCGTTTACGCGCACGGAGTTGCAGCAAGCCAAGGCCGACGTGGCCAATTACCCGGATTTGCTGGAAGGCTTTTTGACGAATCAGCTGGCCAAGTCGCACAACCAGGACAAGGCGGCGCTGACCCTGGCCGCCGTCGATTACCTGCGCGCCTTGCCAGCGGACGCCTTGGCGGGCGACGCCCTGCAGCACATCTTTGGCCTGATGCAGCTGGAACAGACGGCGCGCCGCATCTATGTCGACCCGGCCCAGGCGCGGGTCGTCGCCCGTTCCTTGCACGGTTTCATTGCCGTGTGCCGCGAAGCGGGCGTGGCGCTCGGTGGCTTTGCTGGCTGGCTGGGCGAGATGGAAGAAGCCGTGACGGTCTCGACCGGCAAGGCCAAGCTGGTGATCGCCTGCATCGACCAGATCAAGGGCCTCGAATACAACCACGTCATCTTGCCCTACCTGGCCGTCGATGAATTCCCGCGCAGCAAGACCGACCCGCTGGAAGAGGAAAACCGTTTCTATGTGGCCGCCACGCGCGCGCGCGACAGGCTGACCTTGCTGACGCCGGAGGACCCCGCCTACCGGAGCCGCTACATCGCCGCGCTGCAGCTCAAACAGAAGATTGTTGCTCCAAAGTCATAAATCTTTTGCCGTGCGACTGCTTTTTGCGAAAGACGAAAGCGGGCATACTTTGTTGGTGTGATTGACAGCAATCTAACCAGACAGGGAGTAAAGCATGAAAGTATTTCTGACAGGCGCGGCAGGTTTCATCGGCAGTTCCATCGCTGCGGGCCTCGTGCGTGCCGGCCACCAGGTCACGGGCCTGGTGCGCAAGCCGGAGCAGGTGGCCGAGCTGGCTGCCATCGGCGTACAAGGCATCGTCGGCACGCTCAATGATCGCGAACTGCTCATCGAGCAGGCGCAGGCGGCCGATGCCGTCATCAACGCGGCCAGCAGCGACCACCGGGCCGCCGTCGAAGCCATCATTGAAGCGCTGGCTGGCACGAACAAGCCGTTCCTCCACACCAGCGGCTCGTCCATCGTGGGCGACGCGTCGGGCGGCGAGGGCACGGAGCAAATTTACTTTGAAGACAAGCTGCCGGCCCCCACGGCCGACAAGGCGGCCCGGGTCGCCATCGACGACCTTGTACTGGCCAGTGCAAACAAGGGCATACGCGCCAGCGTGCTGTGCAACACCCTGATCTACGGCCACGGCGCCTTGCCGCGCGACAGCGTGCAGCTGCCCCGTTTGCTCAAGCAGGCGCGCAAGAGTGGCATCGTGCGCCACGTGGGGCCGGGCCGTAACATCTGGTCGAACGTGCATATCGACGATGTCGTCAGCCTGTATCTGCTGGCGCTGGAAAAGTCGCCGGCCGGCACCTTTTACTTTGTCGAGTCGGGCGAGGCGGCCTTCCGCGACATGACGGCCGCCATCGCCCAGGCTTTGGACCTGGGTCCTGCGCAGGACTGGCCGCTGCCCGAGGCGATTGCCGAATGGGGTTACGAGATGGCGTCGTACGGCCTCGGTTCCAACAGCCGCGTGCGCGGCGCACGGGCGCGCACCCTGCTGGGCTGGCAGCCGCAGGGGCCATCGGTGCTGGAGTGGATCGGGTGCGACATGCTCAAGCCGCCGCACGCCATCGCCGCTTGATGCCGCTCAGTAAAAGCGCATCTGTGTGCGCTAGCGAACGGTGCAATGTGGCGATCAGGAGTATGATGGCTTTGCTTGGTTGAGACGCACTGCCGTGAAGTTGGCGGCATGTTCGATCTTCCAGCAGGTCAGCCGGTCGCCTCAAGGATCGGCACCAGATTCTTGCTGCCGGCGCGTTCGCGCTCTGCGGCTGTGCACTGCAACTCCAGGTCGCGGTGTGTACTGCGAACCCTTTCAAGGCCGGCGTCAGCCGGTTTGCCTGTCGTTCTGGCCCCTGCGCCATTCACCGTCACCTGTCCGCCATTCGCCGAAACGGTGTTTTCCCCTCGCCGAAATCCGCGTATCTTTACGATCAACCAACTTCAAGGGGTGACCGTGAAACCTGAACCAGCTTATTGCCGCCGTACCCAGCTGCTGTGGGGCGTGCTGCTGATCGCCATCGGCGCCGTCATCCTGCTGGACCGGCTCGATGTGATCTATCTCCACGATTACTATGCTCTATGGCATTATTGGCCGCTGATACTGGTCGTCTTCGGCCTCAACAAGCTGCTCACGCCCGTGTCCGCCAAGCAGGTACTGAGCGGCCTGTGGCTGATCTTTTTTGCTGCCTGGTGGTATGTCTCGTATGAAGAACTGTGGAATTTGAATTTCTACAATAGCTGGCCAGCCTTGCTGATCGCCTGGGGCGCGGGCCTCGTGCTGGAACCGCTGCTGAACAAACATTTTATTGCCTACCGGGAGTCCGAGCATGAAAAATAAACCGCCGCTGCACTCGCCATCGCAGATCGTGCTGGGCGTCATCGTCATCGGCCTGGGGCTGTTGTTCCTGCTCGATAACCTCGGTTTTATTAATGTGCGCTACACCTTTCGCTTCTGGCCCACGGCGCTAATCGTGTTTGGCCTGCTGAAACTGTCGCAAAGCCGCAGCGCGAACGGCTATTTGTTGGGTGGCATGCTGGTGCTGCTGGGCGTGGTCTGGACCCTCAAGCACATGGGCATCTTTTACATGAACTGGGACTTGCTGTGGCCCTTGCTGATTATCGGCCTGGGCGTGGCCGTGGTGTCGAAGTCCTTGCCCGGCGCACAGCAGCGGCAGCGGCGCCGGCGCTTTGCCGCGCAGCAAGACAGCACGGCAGCGCCTGACGCATTTGGCCAGGCCAGGAATGGCGCCGTGTCGCTCGACAAGGACGCCGCCGATACCACTGCAGCGCCCGGCGCCAGCGGCCAGGCGGACGACGACAGCATCATCGAAGTGACGGCCATCCTCGGCGGCTATGTGCGGCGCGTGTCGTCGCAGCGCTTCAGGGGCGGCGATATCAATGTCATCATGGCCGGCTGCGAAATCGACTTGCGCCAGGCATCGATCGAAGGCGAAGCCGTGCTCAACGTGTTCGCCTTGTGTGGCGGCGTCACCATCAAGATTCCGCCCGACTGGAGCGTGGTGCTGCAGGGCACGCCCATCCTCGGCGGCTTCGAAGAAAAGACCATCGTGCCGCCGAACCAGAACAAGCGTTTGTACGTGACGGGCTACGCCATCATGGGCGGCCTGGAAATCCGCAACTAGGCGCGCATGTCCGGGCCCTTGTCGAAGCGGCGCGGTGCCGTGGTGGTGTTCCTGGTGTGCATCGCGCTGGGCCTGGCGCTGGCGTTCATCCTGGCCAGGGTGGCCCATGCGCCCTGGCTCAATGCGACCCTGCTGGTGGTGCCCGCCACGCTCGTGTATGCGATCGGCTCGGGGTTTTCCGCGTTTTACCTGTGCCGCGCCTACCCCTTGCACGCCCGCCATCCGCTCGCCATCGCTGGCGTGATGAGCGTGGCGGCCCTGTTCGCGGGCTTGCTGTGGGCGACCCTGCTGCAATTTTTGAACAGCGTCAGCCTGTTGCCGGACGTGCGCTGGCTGGGCGTGAACCTGACGCAGTCGATGCTGGCCCTGTTCTTCGGCCTGGGCGCGCTGCTGTATTGCCTGGCCGCCGCCGTGCATTATCTGTTGCTGGAATTCGTGCGCGCCAGGATGGCCGAACAGCGGGGCCTGGAAGCGCAGCTGATGGCGCAGGAAGCGCAACTGCGCATGCTGCGCACGCAGATCGATCCGCATTTCCTGTTCAACAGCCTGAACTCGATCAGCGCCCTGACGTCCATCAATGCGGCGGGCGCGCGCCAGATGACGGTGCAGCTGGCCAGTTTCTTTCGCCAGAGCCTGAGCCTGGAAGCGCACAAGCACATTACCGTGGAACAGGAACTGGTGTTGATCCGCCACTTTCTCGCCATCGAGCAAGTGCGTTTCGGCGCACGCCTGCAAGTGGCGGAAGCCATCGACGTTGCCGCGCTGGCGTGTCTGCTGCCGCCCATGCTGATACAGCCGCTGGTGGAAAATGCCGTCAAGCACGGCATCTGCGGCTTGACGGAGGGTGGCTTGATCGCCATCGAGGTGCGGCGCGTGGGCAGCCTGTTGCAGATCGCCGTGCGCAACCCGGTCGATGCGGATCAAGGGCCAGCTCGCGGCAATGGCGTAGGGCTGGAGAACGTGCGCCAGCGCCTGGCGGGCGCGTATGGCCACGAGGCCAGCGTGCACTGGGGCCGGCGCGACGGCCATTTCGAAGTGATGATTTCCATGCCGGCGCAGACCGGCGACACGGAGGAAGCATGATGCAGGCAAGAATGCGGGTGGCCATCGTCGACGATGAATTGCTGGCGCGCAGCGTGTTGCGCGAATACCTGGCGCGCCATGATGATATCGACATCGTGGCCGAATGCGCCAACGGTTTTGACGCCGTCAAGGCCATCGCGGAACTGGAGCCGGAACTGGTCTTCCTCGACATCCAGATGCCGCGCCTGGACGGCTTTGAAGTGGCCGAACTGATCGGCGCGAAGACAAAGCTGATCTTTGTCACCGCCTACGACCAGTATGCCCTGAAGGCGTTCGAATGCCATGCCCTCGACTACCTGTTGAAACCATTCAGCGAACAGCGCTTCGAGCAGGCGCTGGCCCATGCGCGCGCCAGCCGCGGCACGCCCGAGGCTGTGCAAACGCTGGCGCGCGAGGCGGCCACGCGCGCCGCACCACTGGACCGCGTGCTGATACGCGATGGCGCCAAGGTCCACGTGATCGCCAGCGCGCGCATCGACTACATCGAGGCGCAGGACGATTACATCAGCATCCGTTCCGAGGGCAAATCTTACCTGAAAAGCCAGCGACTGTCGGAGCTGGAGACCCAGCTCGATCCCGCCAAGTTCCTGCGCGTGCACAGGTCGTATCTGCTCAATATCGATGGCATCCGCCGCATCGAGGCGGCTACCAAAGACAGCCACGTGGCCATCTTGCGCGATGACACGCGGATCCCCGTGAGCAAGGCGGGCTACCAGAAGCTCAAATTACTGGTTGGCTAGCTGGCCAGCTGCACATCCCACCACGTCGGCAAGAGCTGGCGGATTTCCGGCCGTGAAAAACGGTCGTCGATCAGATACACGACGCCCTTGTCCGACTGCGTGCGGATGACCCTGCCTGCCGCCTGCACCACTTTTTGCATGCCCGGATATAAATAGGTGTAGTCGTAGCCGGCGCCGAAGATGTCGCCCATGCGCTGGCGGATCTGCTCGTTGACGGGATTGATCTGCGGCAAACCGAGGGTGGCGATGAAGGCGCCGATCAGGCGCGCGCCGGGCAAGTCGATGCCTTCGCCAAACGCGCCACCGAGCACGGCAAAGCCGATGCCGCGCGTGTCCAGGCCGAAACGGCCCAGAAATTGCGCGCGGGCAGCGTCATCCATGCGGCGCGGCTGCTGCCAGAGGGGCACGTCCGGGTAATGCTGGGCAAACAGCGTGGCCGTCTTTTCCATGTAATCAAAGCTGCTGAAGAAAGCCAGATAATTGCCCGGCGTTTCTGCGTACTGGCGCGCCATCAGCTGGGCGATGGGCAGCAAGGACGCGGCGCGGTGCTGGTAGCGCGTGGAAATGCTGTCGGCTACGCGCACGGATAATTGCTCCGCCTGGAACGGCGATTCCACGTCGACCCAGGCCGTGTCGGCCGGCATGCCCAGGGTGTCGCTGTAGTAATTCCACGGACTCAGGGTGGCGGAAAACAGGGCCGTGCTGTGGCTGGCCGCGAAGCGTTCCTTGAGAAACGGGGCAGGGACGATATTGCGGATGCACACAGTGCTACCCGTGTCAGTCTTGCTGACGTCGAACAGCGAATGCGCGCCAAAGCTCTCTGCCAGGCGGTTGATCAGCAGCACGTCGAAATAAAAGCGCTGCAAGTGTTCGTCGAGCGCCGCCGCATGCTCGGCCGCGTAATCGCCGATGGACGTGGCCACCCCTTGCAGGGCGCCAAAGAATTTCTCGGGCAAGGCGGGATGCACGTGATAGTCGCCATCCTGTTCTTTTAATAAAGCCGTCCACTGGCGCGAGAGGCGGTCCAGCGGCTTTTTCAGCCCTTCGGGCGCAAACTTGCGCAGCAGCTTCAGATTGATCTGTTCCAGCTCGGCGGAATACATGCTGCGCGCGCGCGACACCATATTGTGCGCCTCGTCGACCAGCACGTTGACTTTCCAGTCGTGGGCCAGGGTCATGCCGTACAGCATGGCGCTGAGGTCGAAGTAATAATTGTAGTCGCCGATGACGACGTCGCTCCAGCGCGCCAATTCCATGCCCAGATAATAGGGGCAAATACCTTGCTGCAAGGCGATGGCGCGCACGGCTTCCTTGTCCAAAATTAAACCGCTGGTTAGCGCCACCTCGCGCGCCAGCGGCAAGCGGTCGTAAAAACCCTTGGCCAGCGGGCATGATTCGCCGTGACAGGTTTTGTCAGGATGTTCGCAGGCGCTGCTCTTGGCGCTCAGTTCCAGCACGCGCAGCGGCAGTAGCGGGGCGCTATCCTTGAGGATGGCGCAGGCGTCGAGCGCCATTTGCCGCCCCGGCACCTTGGCGGCCAGGAAAAACAGTTTATCGAGGCCATGCGCGGCTGTCGCTTTCAACATGGGAAACAGGCTGCCCACCGTCTTGCCGATGCCCGTGGGCGCCTGCGCCAGCAAGCCGCAGCCACGGCTGCTGGCCTTGTACATGGCTTCTGCCAGCTGGCGCTGGCCCGGACGAAAGTCCGCATGGGGAAAGGCCATGCTGGTGAGCTGCGCGTCGCGGCTGGCGCGGTGCGCCATTTCCTGCTCGGCCCAGTCGAGGAAGAGGGCGCAATGCTGCTCGAAGAACAGACGCAGCGCCTCGGCCGTGCATTCCTCGTGCATCACGGTTTCTTTCTGGCTCACGATGTCGAAGTACACAAGCGCCACGCGCAGCATGGGCAGGTTCAGTTGCCGGCACAGCAAATGGCCATAGATGCGCGCCTGCGCCCAGTGCAGCTGGCGGTGGTTGGCTGGCATGGCGGCCAGGTCGCCCCGGTAGGTCTTGATTTCTTCCAGCTGGCGCCGCGCCGGATCGTAGCCATCGGCGCGGCCGCGTACATGCAGGGGACCAAAGTCGCCAGACAGGCTGATTTCGCGCTGGTAATTGTCGTCGCGCCGGCTCGTGACGGTGGCGTGGCCGGCCATGCCTTCCTGCGCCGTGGGGGACGGCGTGAAGCGCAAGTCCAGGTCGCCCACCTTGGCCGTGAATTCGCACAGGGCGCGCACGGCGATGGTGTAAGTGTTGCGGCTCATGCTGCCGCCTGCCACTGCAGGTAGCACACACTGACGGGCATGGCGTGCTCGGCGCAATACGCGATCCAGCGCAGCTGGTTGTCTTGCAGGCGGTCGCCCGGGCCCTTGACTTCGATCATGCGGTAGCGCTGCTCGGCCGGCCAGAACTGGATCAGGTCGGGAAAGCCGCTGCGGTTGCTTTTGATGTCGAGCAAGATGCGCTCGAACGCCTTCTTCAGGTGGGTGGCCGGGATGCAGGCCAGCGCCAGGTCCAGCAAGCCATCGTCCAGCACCTCCCAGCTGACGAAGGGCGAGACGATGCCATGCTTGGCGGCAAGCGTGGCGCGTATCGTCGCGTGATATGTGCCGTCGTCCAGCTGGGCCAGGCAGGCGGCGAAGTCCAGGCTGCGGCGCTGGTGAAAATCGGCGCTGTGCAAGTCGGCCGGGCCACGGTGAAACGGGTGGAAAAAGGCGCCGGGCATGGCTTTGAAGATGGCTGGCCAGCACAGCAGGCCGAACAGCGAGTTGATCAGGGTGTTTTCCACGTAATACACGGGCGCGTCGTCCTGCATCAAATGCTGCTGCACCACCCCTTCCACGTAGCACGCTTCGCCTGTATACGGCAGCAGCAGGTCGATGCGCTCGACGCTGGCCGCCGCGCTGGGCGCCTGTTTCGCATGGCCCAGCTTGCGCCGCAAACGGGGTGCCATGCGCAGCAGCAATTGATGTTCCGCTTCGCTTTCCGGCGCGGCCAGGGCGATCATCAGGCGTTCGTAGGCCGCTTGCGGCTGCTCATCTTTTTCCAGCACGCGGATGGCGCGCCCCCGCGCGCCCGGATAGCGGCAATCGGCGTAGGCGCGGTAAGCGGCGGGCCAGTCCTGGCATTTCTCCAGGTGCTGGGCGATCTGGAAGCGCAGCTTGTCGCGCCGGCTGGCCAGCCAGGTATTGTCCTCGGACAAGGGCAACGCGGCCAGTTCCTGCAGCACATCGTCTGCCGGCGCGCTGTCGTTGTAGCGTTCGCGGCACTGGTGCAGCACTTCATAGTGCTCGATATCCTGGCGCGTGCGAAAACCGCGCGATTGCGGCGAGAATTCCACCTTTTCGTATTGGTACACACCGAGGTCGGACAGCACGAATTCCGACCAGTCCTGGTGATAGTTGCCAAAGTAAATCAGGCGCAGGCGGTCGCACAGCGCTTGCAGGCCGATGCGGTACAGCACGTCGCCGGAGGCCGGATGCCATGCGGAAAACGGTTTATTGTCCGCATGCTGCTCGCGCAAGGCTTCCAGTTGCTCGGCCTTGCGCGCCGCCTTCAGGGGCGCGGCGAGGTGGAACGCCTGGGCGATTTCCCCTTTCAGCAGTTGCTCGAACAGCGCATCGAGCGAGATGGCGGGATCGGCTTCGACCCAGCCCGTATCGAGCAAGGGCAGGGCGGCGGCGCGCGTGTCGCCGATTTCCGGGTAATTGAGCTTGCTGGCGCGAAACAGACAGCCCTTGCGCATGACGAGACGCACGAACAGCGCGCGCGACGGCTGCGGCAATGCGCCGAATGCGGCGATGAATTGCGTTTCCTCAAGACTCAGCAGATCGGCGTAACGCGCGCTGATCCAGTTCAGCACGTCCTGGAAATTGTCCAGATAGTACAGGGGATTTTCCAGGACTCTCAGCATGGGGATGGTAATAGGGCAAGTGGCAAGGCGATGGTTTTTACTGTGTTTATATACAGTTTAAACCTTCCGCCGCCTCTTGCCCAGCGAATTATGTTCAGCCAGCCGTGCTGTAGGCGAAACAGCTGTCGAACTTTTCGTAGGGAATCAGGTCGGCGCGCAGGCCGGCCAGTTCTATATCGGTCAGCAAGCCCCGATGCGCCTCTTTTCTTCCTTTGGGCAGATTGATCTCGTAATCGACGATGTCCCTTGCCAGCAAAGTCTGCAACACTTCAGCTTGCCGCGCCGTCAGGTAGCGCGCATGCGTGCCCAGGGTTTTTGTCAGTTGCTCCCTGAATTCCTCATCGCTGACGTCGTTGTAGGTATCCTGGTCCGCCATGCTGTTCAACAACATGTGAAACACGAAGTCGTGCAGGTTTTTCGCCAGGTACTGGGCTTCATTCTGGTCATGCCACAGCAGCACGATCGGTATCTCGCCGTCCTGCTCGCTGGAAGCGAAAAAACAGTAATGGTCGCCCGCGCCCGTTTGCGCGAACGGGATGAACTGCAAGGCGGGGTCGATCTGCCGATAATCGTCCGCGTCGCGCAAGGTGTCCGCTGCTTCGGCAACGGCCTCGATATTGAGCAATTCGAAATCATCGGCATGCAGCAGCAGGGTGGGTTTATCTTTTAATGTGGGATAGACCAGCTTGTACCAGTCGGGGCCATATTCGCCCACGGCCAGCATGCCGTCGCGCTCCAGCTGGCGGTACAGCGAAGGGTAAGTAAAGCCGTGTTGCTGTTCCATTTCTGACAGTGTCATGTTTGCCCTGTTAATCGTGAAATCGTGATTCATGTTGGCATGATAGCCGAGGCGGTGTCTGGCACGCTTCACGGCGGTAATGATGGGCATCATTCATAAACATTTAAGTTTGCTGGTGTGGCATGGTCACGTATGCTTGCCAGATTGAAATCCGCCAAACCCGCATGAAAAACATCATCCTGATTTCCGCCGCCTGTCTGCTGGCGCTGCTGTCGACCATCGGCGCCTCGCTGCCCTATCCGATCCTGCCGCCGCTGTTCGCCGCCGAGGCGCCGAATGCCTTCAACAATTTCCTCGGCTTGCCCTCCAAATTGCTGTTCGGCCTGGCGCTGACCATCAACCCGCTGGGCTTGCTGATCGGCTCGGCCTTGCTGGGGCCGCTGTCGGACCGCTATGGCCGCCGTCCCTTGCTGATGCGCACGGCCGTGGGCGCCGCCATCGGCCATGCGATTACGGCCTGGGCGCTGGTGATCCAGTCCTATCCGCTGTTTATTGTCGCCCGTTTCATCACGGGTTTGCTGGAGGGAAACGGTGCGGTAGCGCGCGCCATGCTGGCCGACCAGCTGACGGGACCGCTGCGCCTGCGCGCCATGTCGTGGTTGAATGGCGCGTTTTATCTGGGCTGGCTGGTGGGCCCGATCCTGGCGGGCGCGACCCTGCATTGGGGCGTGACGGTGCCGTTCTGGATCGCTGCCGCCGCCCTGATGCTCGTCGCCGTGCTGGTGGCCGTGGGCTTGCCGCGCGAAACGCCCTCGCTCTTGACGACGTCGTGGTGGCAAGTGGCGCGCGACCGCCATTCGCTGAACTTGCTGCGCCATGAGGAACTGCGCACCCTGTTCATCGTGCAACTGGCGTTCACTTGCGGCGTGGCCAGTTTTTATGAGTTCTATCCGCTGTGGCTGGTCGAGACGGCCGCTTACCATGCACAGGAGATTGCCTGGGTGAATGTGGGTTTGTGCGGCACGATGACCATCACGTCCTTGCTGGCAGGCGGGCCCAGCCGCCACGCGCCCTTGCTGCGCGCCAGCTGGTATGCCTGCGGCGTGGCGCTGGCCGTCGGGATCCTGGCGCTGGGCAATATCTGGGTGGGCATCGCCGCCATCGTGCTGTTCGGCATACCGAATGCGCTGTACAACACGGTGATCCAGGGCTGGTGCGCCGAGCGCTTCAGCGCGCACGGGCAGGGTGCCGTGATGGGCTTGCTGGCCACCACCTTTTGCATCGCCAACATCATCGTCGCCCTGAGCGGCTCCGTGCTGACCTTGATCGACACGCGCCTGATCCTCGTTGCGGGCGCCGTGTCCGCCGCCTGGGCTGCGTGGCGCATGGTGGCCTGGCGCCGGCAGCTGGACGGCGCCGTGGGCGCGAAGGCATGCGAGGATTTCTGCAGCTAGGAGTTGGCTATCTTTCGGTGGGTGTTGGCGGGCTGCGAATATCTGCTGGAGGGGGCGGTGCGGGTACTGGATCGTGCCGGTGGATTCGTTGTAGGTCGGGTAGGTCGGATTAGCGCGCAAGCGCGTAATCCGACATCACCGTTAGCGCCAACAATGCGTCGGATTACGCGCGGCGTTGCCGCGCTAATCCGACCTACATCGCTTACTTTTTAGCCGCCTTCGGCTTGGCCGCCGGCGCCGCCTTTTCAGCCGCAGCTTGCGCGCCCGCCGTGGCTTGCGCCACTTGCGCGCTGGCCTTGGCAATTTGATCTTCCACGGTTTTCACGGCTTGCTTGGTGGCCTTGGTGACTTGCTCGTAGCCGAGGAAGGCATTGTCGATGGCAGCCTTGACGATGGCCACGGCGTTTTCCGAGCCTGGCGGCACGTTTTTCGTGACGTCGTAGATCAGGGCGCTCAAATTGCTTTTCGCTTCGGCCACATGGGCTTCGGCGGCCGTGGTGAATTCCGTGTGGATTTCCTTGATGATGTCGTCGAGTTGCTGTTTATACGCTTTCGCGCCGGCCACGCCCGGTTGCAGCTGGGCGGCGGCGGCGGCCATGGCGGCCTTCGGATCCTTGGCCTGGCTGATTTCCTTGCCGGCGGCAAGGCCATCCTCGATGCCGGACTTGGCGGTGGCCATGTTCAGCGCCAGCACCTGTTCCACGCCTTGCACGGCCTTGGAGGTGAGGGTGTTGAAGGTCATCAGCTGGAATTCAAACAGGGCCTTGGTGGCCGATGCGAATTGTTCGGGATTCGTAAACATGTGGTCTCCTCGGTTTGAATAGATACGTTCTTATCGTTCCATACTCTTTCGACGCCGCAATGCCATCGCTTGCTCTCAAGCCGGTGCCCCGTGTGGTCATGTCCCCATTATTTAACAAGCGCCGGTTTTTCGCAACGGCTATCTTTGTAGGGGCCAGAGGCCAGTTCCCAGCCAAATCCCAAGGTCGATTGGGCGCATGACAGGGTGCCGTCGACCTTGCTGCGCCACTGGTACCAGGGCGCCGGTCCGGCCATTGCGCAGGCGCAAGCGGCCAGCAGGGCCGTGGCGATCAGGTATTTCATGGGTGCTCCGAAAGAAAAGCCTGCGGGCATTGTAGCGTGCCTGCCATTCAGGGGGCGGGCGATTGCGGCGCGGCGGCGGGCAGCTGCAGGGTGAAGGTGGTGCCGCTGCCGGCGCCGGTGCTGCTGATGGCGTCGATATGGCCGCCCAGCACGCCCGTGACGATGTTGTGTGCCACATGCAGGCCCAGGCCCGACCCACCGGAACCGAGCTTGGTCGTGAAGAAGGGGTCATAGACATGCACCAGGTCGTCGGCGGCGATGCCCACGCCCGTATCGCTGATGGACAGGTTGATCGTCTGCCCGTCGTCGCTGCTGGACGCGGCGATGGCGATATTGCCACCGCTGCGGCCCTCGAAGGCATGGCGCAGGCAGTTTTCCAGCAGGTTGCTCAGCACCTGGCCCAGCGGACCGGGGTAGCTGTCCATGGCCAGACCGTCCGGCACGTCTTGCGTCAGGCTCAGGCCGGCAGCCTTGAGGGGCGTGGACATGGGCAGCATCAGTTCGGCGACGAACTGGCGCAGCAGGAAATGGCGGCGCTGCGAGCTGGCGCGGTCGACGGCGATCTGCTTGAAGCTCGAGACCAGGTCGGCGGCGCGCTGCAGGTTGCGCAGCATGATGGCGTCCGCCTCGCTGGCCTGGGTCAGGTAGGCGCCCAGTTCGGAGCGGCGCAAGCCATCGAGGAAGCTGGCCTGGATTTCGCGCGTGCGCTCGGCCATGGTGGTGGCCACCACCAGGCCGTTGCCGATCGGCGTATTGAGTTCATGCGCGATGCCGGCCACCAGCGCACCGAGCGCGGCCAGCTTGTCGCGGCGCACCAGTTCTGCTTGCGTGATGGACAGGTTTTCCAGTGCCGCGGCCAGTTCCAGGTTGGTTTGCTCCGAATGCTCCTTGGCCTGCGTCAGGGCCGCCGTGCGTACGGCCACCAGCTCTTCCAGGTGGGCGCGGTGGCGCTGCAGCTCGCGTTCGTGGCGCATGCGGCCAATCGCGATGCCGGCCAGGTCGGTTGCCGTGTCGATCAGTTCCAGGTCGCGCGCACCGGGCTGGTGCACTTCGCGGTAGTACATGGCGAAAGAGCCGAGCACGCTGCCATCCTGGCCGAAGATGGGGCGCGACCAGCAGGCGCGCAAGCCGAACGGTGCGGCCAGCTCGCAGTAGGGGGCCCACAGCGGATCGTGCATGATGTCGCTGACCACTACCGGTTCGCGCAGGAACATGGCCGTACCGCAGGAACCCACGCCGGGGCCGATGGCCATGCCTTCGAGCAGGGCCATGTACTCGGGCGGCAGGCTGGGGCCGGCCGCGCTGTGCATGTGGATGCCGTCATCGTCGAGCAGCATGATGGAACAGAGCACGCCGCGCGACTGGCCTTCGATCAAAAGCAGCAGCTGGTTCAGGGTGGGGATCAGGGGCGCGCCCTTGGCGACCATTTCCAGCAAGGCGCTCTGGCCCGCGCGCATCGCGTCGGCGAGGTTGCGTTCGGTCAAGTCGATGATGCGCGCATGCACCAGCTGGCGGCCCGGCACGGACAAGCGCATCAGCCGGATTTCGCAGGCGATCGGGTGGTTGTCGCGGTGGCAGCAGCTGGCGCGGAAGACGACGATCTTGCCTTGCAAGGTATCGCGGATCTTTTCTTCCAGCAATTGCGGCGAGGCGCGGCCATCGCTCTGATGTTTGGGGAACAGCGGCTCCATGCCGCCTTGCAGCAGCTTGGCCAGCGGCATGTCGAACAGTTCTTCGGCCAGGTGGTTGGCGTCGATCAGCAGGCGGTTGTCGATATCGAACAGCAGCACGGCATCGGGCGAGCCGGCCAGGATGGAGTGGTAATTGACTTCCAGCGTTTGCGGATGCAGGGGGCGCGGCGGTGTGGCAAGGGTGGCGGAAGGGCGGGCGGCGGACGCCTCGGCCTTGTGCAGCGCCAGTTCCATGAGGATTTTTTCCGCCACATCGCGCGCATTGAAGGGCATCTTGATGTAGTCGGAAGCACCGGCGCCCACGCTGCGCCCCTGTTCTTCGGCGCTGGGGGTTGCTGACATCAGCAGCAGGGGCACGCCATGGCGTCCGCCCGCATTGCGCAGGCGCATGCAGGTGGCGCCGATATTCGTGCCGGCCAGGGCCGCGTCGAGCAGGATCAGGTCCGTGCCGCCAGCGGCCAGTTCCACACCTTCGTCGATATCGCCCGCCAGTCCCGTGCCCAGATTATGCCGGTCCAGCACATACAGCAGTTCGCGCACATCGTTCGGCGAATTGCTGACCAGTAGCACGTTGGCCCGGTCGGCGATGGAAGAAATCAACTGATTCATGATGTCGCGTCCTTACGCGTATTGTGAGGCTAGTATTACATCAAGGCAAGGAGGAGTAAACGATAATTCTTGATGGTCAAAAGCAATGCGTTTGCGCGCCGTGTTACGCTGCGTTTTGTGCGTACGGCAGCGCGAGTTCGGCGCGCGCCTGTTCGATGCGCGGGTAATTATCTTCGATCCAGTCGACCAGCACGGCCAGGCGTTCGGCCGCTTCGCGTCCCAGCGGCGTGAGGCTGTATTCCACCTTGGGCGGTATCACCAGATAGGCCTGGCGCAGCACGAAGCCGTCGCCCGCCAGCGCTTCCAGGGTCTGCGCCAGCATTTTTTCGCTGACCCCGCCCACTTCGCGGCGCAGTTCGCTGAAGCGCCGCGTGCCGCTCAGCAACAATACCAGTACCAGCACGGCCCAGCGGCTGGTCAGGTGGCTGAGCACGGCGCGCGACGGGCAGGCGGCTGCCAGCAGATGCGCTCCCTGGTTTTGCCGGGCGAGGGCGGCGCGCAGGCTGGCGCCGGGGGTGTCTGTGGACATGATAGTTGGCCTTACAATTGTCGTTTTAATTCATACTTACCAAAAGGTACGTACTTACAATAAGTAAGTAATACTCCTATTATAGGGTTTTACCACCCACGTACCAAGGAGAAATCATGATTGTCATCACCGGCGCCACAGGCAAGCTGGGCCAGCACGTCATCGCCAGCCTGCTCACATCCGTTCCCGCAGCCAGCATCATCGCCGCCGTGCGCAATCCGGCCAAGGCCGCCAACCTGCTGGCACTGGGCGTGCAAGTGCGCCAGGCTGACTACAGCGATGGCGCCAGTCTCGACGCGGCGTTCAAAGGTGCAACGAAGATTTTGCTGATTTCGTCGAGCGAAGTGGGCCAGCGTGCGCAGCAGCACCAGAACGTCATCGATGCGGCCAGGCGGGCCGGCGTGGCCCTGCTGGCCTACACCAGCGTGTTGCGCGCCGACACGTCGCCGCTGGGCCTCGCTGCCGAGCACGTTATTACGGAAGCGGCGATTCGCGCGTCCGGCCTGGCGTACACTTTCCTGCGCAACGGCTGGTACCTGGAAAACCATACGGAACACCTGGCGCCCGTGCTCGAGCATGGTGTGGTGCTGGGCGCGGCGCAAAACGGGCGTTTTTCGTCCGCCGCGCGTCTTGACTACGCAGCCGCCGCTGCCGCCGTCCTGACGGCCGACAAACCGCAAGCCATCTATGAACTCGCTGGCGACCAGAGCTTTACCCTGGCCGAATATGCGGCCGAAGTGGCGCGCCAGTCGGGCAAGGCGATTGTGTATAACGATTTGCCGCAGGTTGACTTCAAGGCGGCGCTGGTGGGCGTGGGCGTGCCGGAAGGCTTTGCCGATCTGCTGGCCGATTCCGATGCGGGCGCGGCCAGGGGTGGCCTGGAAGACCATGGCAAGCAATTGAGCGCGCTGATTGGCCGTCCGACGACGCGCCTGCTTGACGCCGTGAAGGCGGCGCTGGCCAAGTAAGGGGAGGGTGCCGCGGGTCGGGAAGACTGCGCGGCATTCTGGAATGAAAAAAGCCGCAAACTCGTGAAAGTTTGCGGCTTTTTTGCGAATTAGGTAATGGTGCCCACGAAGGGACTCGAACCCCTACACCCGAAGGCACATGGACCTGAACCATGCGCGTCTACCAATTCCGCCACGTGGGCACTGATGCTGCTACTACTTGCTACTGTATCTCACTACTGTACTGCGGACTACAACGAAAACAGCTCGTTGCTGGTGGTGCCCACGAAGGGACTCGAACCCCTACACCCGAAGGCACATGGACCTGAACCATGCGCGTCTACCAATTCCGCCACGTGGGCATTGTGCTGCTTGTTACTACTATCTTGCTACTGTACTGCGGATCACAACAATCAACAACTTGTTGCTGGTGGTGCCCACGAAGGGACTCGAACCCCTACACCCGAAGGCACATGGACCTGAACCATGCGCGTCTACCAATTCCGCCACGTGGGCATTGTTACTGCTTGCTGCTTGTCGCTGCGTGTTCTGCAGCGAGGACAAAATCATAAGGGCTGGCGCGCATTCGGTCAATCAACATTTTGCACTTTTCTTCAAGAAACATGTTTTTTCGCCTGAAAACGGCTGCTGCCTATGAAAAAAGCTCAAATTTGCCTCTTTTTTCAGCGTTTTCTTGCAGGTTTCTGTCTGCGGCCATGTCTGGCGACTTGCTTGGGGGGGGCGAGGGCTTTTCGCTGCGGAAATGAAAAAAGCCGCAAACTCGTGAAAGTTTGCGGCCTTTTTGCGAATTAGGTAATGGTGCCCACGAAGGGACTCGAACCCCTACACCCGAAGGCACATGGACCTGAACCATGCGCGTCTACCAATTCCGCCACGTGGGCACTGATGCTGCTGTATTACTTGTTGCAAAATAACTTAGCAACAATTCTGCTATTATAGCGACTTGAAGAGTTTTGCGCCAGATGAGCTTTCGCTCCATACTGCACATCAACCCTGTACCGCTTTCCTGCAACTGCATTCCCGTGAGGGTTTGTCGCTGCAAGAGACCAGGATTATAGAGCAATATTTGCCGAAGTCAAATGCATTGCGCAGCTTTTCTCCTTTTTTTCATCGGCGGGCGTCTTGTACTGTTTCCGACACGCTGTCCGTTAGGCAAACCAAGGCGTCCTCCGGTACACTACCGCACATCACCGTGTCAATATTGACGGTGATGTCATCGGTCTTTGTCTTCCGTTTGATCACTGTCAATAACAACTATAGAAATACTTTTGAGCCAAAATACCCACACCATCCCCAGCCGGGAGGACATTCTCGGCATATTCCGCAGCGTCAACGCGCCTCTTGACCCGCAGTCTCTCGGGAAAACGCTGCAAGTGCATGCCGATTCCATGGATGTCCTGGTCCGTCGCCTGAAGGCGATGGAGCGCGACGGCCAGCTCAAGTCTGACGCCAGCGGTGTTTTCAGCCTGGCCGACCAGAGCGCGCTTGTCGCCGGTCGCGTCACCAGCCACCGCGATGGCTTCGGCTTTGTCATTCCCGACGACGCCAGCGCCGACCTGTTCCTGCCTGAGAAAGAAATGCAGAAAGTACTGCATGGCGACAAGGTCATGGCCCGCATCGTCGGCACCGACCGCCGCGGCCGCCCGGAAGGCACGATCGTCGAAGTCACTTACCGCGCCAATAGCCACGTGATCGGCCGTCTGATCCAGGAAAACGGCACCTGGGTCGTGGCGCCGGAAGACCAGCGCATCGGTCAGGACATTTTAGTCACCGGTTCGGTGGGCAAGGCGAAAGCCGGCCAGATCGTCAGCGTCGAGCTGACCGAGCAACCGATGCGCTTCAAGCAGCCGGTCGGCAAGATCGTCGAAGTGCTGGGCGCCCTGGATGACCCAGGCATGGAAATTGAAATTGCCGTGCGCAAATTCAATGTGCCGCACATTTTCTCCGCCGCCGCCCTGAAACAGGCAGAAAAACTGCCGTTCGAAGTGCGCGACGCCGACCTGAAAGAGCGTGTCGACTTGCGCGACGTGCCACTTGTCACCATCGACGGCGAAGACGCGCGCGATTTCGACGATGCCGTGTATTGCGAACCCGTCAAGATCGGCCGCGCCAACTGCTTCCGCCTGATCGTGGCGATTGCCGACGTCAGCCATTACGTGAAGCCGAATGACGCGCTCGATATCGATGCGCTTGAGCGCAGCACGTCCGTGTATTTCCCGCGCCGCGTGATTCCGATGCTGCCGGAAAAACTCTCGAATGGCTTGTGCTCGCTGAACCCGGCAGTCGACCGTCTGACCCTCGTCTGCGACGCCGTCGTCAGCGACAAGGGCGAACTGAAGGCGTACCAGTTCTACCCGGCCGTGATTCACTCTGCCGCGCGCCTCACGTATGACGAAGTCGCTGCCGTGCTGGGCAACACCAAAGGACCCGAAGCGGCACGCCGCGCGGACATCCTGCCGCACCTGCAAAACCTGGATGCCGTCTACCGCGCCTTGCTGAAAGCCCGCACGGAGCGGGGCGCCATCGATTTCGAGACGACGGAAACGTATATCGTCTGCAATAGCGCGGGCAAGATCGAAAAGATCATTCCCCGCACGCGTAACGAAGCGCACAAGATCATCGAAGAGTGCATGCTGGCGGCCAACGTTTGCGCGGCCGACTTGTTGCTGCGCAATAAGCATCCAGGCACTTACCGCATTCACGCCAGCCCGACCAAGGAAAAGCTCACGCAAGTGCGCACCTTCCTCAAGCAGGTTGGCCTGAACCTGACGGGCGGCGACACGCCATCGGCCTCGGATTACCAGACCCTGATGCAGCAGATCAAGCTGCGTCCCGACGCGGCCCTGCTGCAAACGATGTTGCTGCGTTCGATGCAGCAAGCCGTCTACAGCCCCGACAATATCGGTCACTTCGGCCTGGCATACGAGGCGTATGCCCACTTCACCAGCCCGATCCGCCGCTATCCCGACCTGCTGACGCACCGTGCCATCAAGGCTATTTTGCAAGGCAAGAAGTACGAGCCGAAGCTGTCCGATAACGTCGTGTTGAACACCAACGTGTCGAACGCCACGCGCAAGCAGCAAGCCAAGGACAAGGCCGACGGCAAGCCGAAGAAGACCGATCTGACGATCTGGGACGCGCTGGGCGTGCATTGCTCGGCCAACGAGCGCCGCGCCGACGAAGCGTCGCGCGACGTGGAAGCCTGGCTGAAGTGCTACTTCATGCAGGACAAACTGGGCGAGGAATTCACCGGCACCATCACCGGCGTGACCACCTTCGGCGTGTTCGTGCAACTTGACACCTTGTTTGTCGAAGGCCTGGTGCACGTCACCGAGCTGGGCACCGATTACTTCCAGTACGACGATGCGCGCCATGAATTGCGCGGCGAACGCACGGGCAAGCGTTATCAATTGACCGACCGTCTGACGGTGCAAGTGGCAAGAGTCGACCTGGAAACGCGCAAGATCGACCTGCGCCTGGTGACCGATGCGGAACTGGCGGGCGAAGAAGCGCCAGCCAAGCCGAACGGCGGCGGCAAGCGCAAGGGCGAAAAGAAATCGATGCTCAAGCCTGGTCCTGCGACAGAGCAGCGCCATGAGATCAAAGCCAGCGTCAACAACGGTGGCAAACCCGGCAATGGTTCCGGCGGCCGTTCCAACGGCGCCAAGGCGCAAGCCAAGCCTGCAGCCAAGGCCGTCCTGAAGGAAGCCCCCAAGGCGGCAGCCCCCAAGGCCGCCGCGACCAAGCGCAGCAAGAAACCTGCTGCGGCACCTGCCGCAGCGGCACCACGTGCAGCAAAAACTGTATCAAAAACAAGCAAAAGCAAGCGTTAAAAGAAGCGATAACACATGAAGAATAAAATGATTTTCGGCTTCCACGCCGTCACCTCGCGCCTGCGTCATGAAGCGTCGTCCGTGGAAGAAATTTTCGTCGATGCCAGCCGCGTCGATGGCCGCATGAAAGACATGATCGCCGCCGCCAAGGCTGCCAACGTGCGCGTCATGCCCGTCGATTCGTCGCGTCTGGACAAGATCGTCGGCACGCGCCGCCACCAGGGCGTGATCGCCTTTGCGTCGCAGCTGTCGCTGGCGCGCAATCTCGATGAGCTGCTGGACGCCATCGACGGCCCGCCGCTGCTGTTGATACTCGACGGCATTACCGACCCGCACAACCTGGGCGCCTGTCTGCGCGTGGCCGACGGCGTCGGCGCACATGCCGTCATCGTGCCGAAGGACCGCGCCGTGGGTTTGAATACCACGGCTGCCAAGGTCGCCAGCGGTGCCGCCGAAACCGTCCCGTACATCACCGTGACGAATCTGGCGCGCACCATGCGTGAATTGAAAGAGCGTGGCATCTGGCTGATCGGCACCACCGACGATGGCGAAAAAGGCTTGTATGAAGCCGATTTCACTGGCCCGACGGCCCTCGTCATGGGTTCCGAAGGCGAAGGCATGCGCCGTTTGACGCGCGACACCTGCGACATCCTCGTCAGCATCCCGATGTTCGGCTCCGTCGAGAGTCTGAACGTGTCGGTCGCCTCCGGCGTGTGCCTCTACGAAGCCCGCCGCCAGCGCATCGCGCTGGAGCCGAAATAAGAGTACAAGTCCTCGGCGTGCCATTTGCTTGATCTATTTTTACCCCAAAAGCAAATCCTGGGGTCGTACCCTCAGGGTACGACCCCGGCACTTTCGCCGTTGGGTTGAGTGCATTTGATCAGCCGCCGCCCTTGAGGCGGCGGTTGTTTATCTGCCTCTCCGGCAGCACGCCGCCGAATACGCTACCATTTGCGTTCCACCTTATCCATTGTCATTATGTTCCACCACCTGCGCGAAGATATCAACAGCATCATTGAACGTGACCCCGCCGCCCGCAATGGCTGGGAGGTGCTGACCTGTTATCCGGGTTTGCACGCCATCGTCATGCATGGCTGGGCGCACTGGTGCTGGAAGCGGCACATGAAGTGGGTGGGGCGCTTCATTTCCTATATCGCCCGCATCATCACGGGCATCGAGATCCATCCGGGCGCCGTCATCGGCCGGCGCGTCTTCATCGACCATGGCTTCGGCGTGGTGATCGGCGAGACGGCCGTCGTCGGTGACGACTGCACCATCTACCAGGGCGTCACTTTGGGCGGCACCTCGCTGCACAGCGGAAGCAAACGCCATCCGACCCTGGAGCGCGGCGTCATCGTCGGTGCCGGCGCCCAGGTGCTGGGCAGTTTCACCGTGGGCGAGTACGCCAAGGTGGGCTCGAACGCCGTGCTGTTGAAACCCGTGCCGTCCGGCGCCACGGCCGTCGGCAACCCCGCGCACATCGTGCAAAAGGATGTCAGCGCCTTGCGCGAGGGCAGCACGGCGCATTTGTTCGCCGCGTATGGCGTCACGCCGAACGGCGACGATCCGCTGTCGAAAGCCCTGCAGGGCCTGATCACGCATGCCGTGGCGCAGGAGCAGCGCATCGAAACCATCGTCGCCACCCTGAAGGCGGCGGGCATCTGCTGCCAGGCTGTGCCTGAGTGTGATAAATTTGATTCTGAGCAAATGAACAAGCTGGTTGATTAAGGATACAGGCATGACTACAGACGTAAACATAGCTGAAAACGCAGCAGAAAAGAGCAGCGACAATCCGAATCTGCTCGACCCCTTCGAGATCCGCGTGCTGGCCGTGCTGGCCGAAAAGGAAGCGCTGACGCCGGACAGCTATCCGCTCTCGCTGAATGCCCTGACGAACGGCTGCAACCAGCTGTCGAGCCGCGACCCCGTCATGGCCCTGTCCGAGGAAACCGTGTACGACGTGCTGCAGCGTTTGATGCAGCGCAAATTCGTCAACGGCATCACGCAGGCCGGTGCCAGGGTCGCCAAGTATGAACACCGCATGCGCATCAAGTGGTCGCTGGAACAGGATAAGCTGGCCATCCTGACGATCCTGATGCTGCGCGGCTTGCAGACGGCGGGCGAGATCCGCAGCCGCAGCGGCCGCGTGCATGAATTCAAGTCCGTGGCGGAAGTGGAATCCGGCTTGCAGTTCCTGATCGACAAATACCCGCCGCTGGTGGCCAAGCTGGCGGTCGCTCCCGGCGCCAAGGAGCCGCGCTACGGCCATTTGCTGGGCGGCGAAGAAGCGCTGGCGCAGATCGAGACGGCGGCCGGTTTCGCCGGCGCCGTCAGCGCGCCGCAGCAGGGCAGCAGGGTGGCCCAGCTGGAACAGGAAGTGCTGCAATTGCGCAGCGACTTCGATGGCCTGGCGGCGCAATTCGAAGCGTTCCGCAAGCAGTTCGAGTAAAGCGGCATCGGCGCGTGACGTTTTCCTTCCTGTGCCGCTCCTGCGGCGAAACCCACACGGGCATGCCCAGCTTCGGCGCCGATGCGCCGTGGCTGTATGAGCAGATGGCGCCCGCAGAGCGCGAAGCGCGCTGCCAGCTCGACAGCGACGCCTGCATCGTCGATGAAGCGCACTGTTTCGTGCGCGCCACCATCGACATCCCCGTGCATGGCTCGGATGAGCCGTTCAGCTGGGGCGTGTGGGTGTCACTGAGCGGCGAGAGCTTCGACTCCTGGGATGCCTGCTTCAATGACGCGCAGCGGGCGCACATCGGCCCCTTCTTCGGCTGGCTGAGCACGCAGCTGCCCGTGTACCCGGATACCCTGAACCTGAAAACCCGCGTCCACCTGCGCGACGATGGCGTGCGCCCATCCATCGAGCTGGAGCCGACGGAGCATCCGCTGGCCATCGAACAGCGCGACGGCATCACGGCAGAGCGGGTGGCCGAGCTGTATGCGCGGCTGGTGCATGGCGCGTGACAGGCCCGGCTTTGCAGCCGCTCCCTGTCGGTCCGCTCATGTTTCCGGTATCATTCGGCATGAATACTATTTCCTTCCAACCGTTTGTTATTGGTGTCGCTGGCGGCAGCGGCAGTGGCAAGTCCACCGTATCCCAACAAGTGCTGGCGTCGTTTGGCGCCGACATGGTCTCCGTCGTGATGCAGGACGATTACTACTGCGACCAGACGCACCTCACCCCTGAAGTGCGGCGCCAGCAGAATTACGACCATCCGCAGGCGTTCGAATGGTCTTTGCTGGTGCAGCATATCCAGGCCTTGCGCAATGGTGTAGCCATCGAGATGCCCGAGTACGACTTCACGCTGCACAACCGCTCCAGCCGGACCATTCGCGTCAAACCGGCGCCGGTGATCGTCATCGAAGGCCTGTTTGCCTTGTATGACGAAGACTTGCGCAACATGATGTCGCTGAAGATCTTTGTCGATACGGCCTCCGACGTGCGCTTCATCCGCCGCATGCAACGCGATATCACGGAACGCGGCCGCTCGGTGGAAAGCGTCATCGAGCAGTATCTGGAAACCGTGCGCCCGATGCACAAGCAATTCATCGAACCGACCAAGCGCAATGCCGATGTCATTTTGCCGCATGGTGCGAATGGCCCCGCCGTCGACATGATCACCGCCAAGGTGGCCAGCGTGATCGGCCAGCTGACGCGGGCCTGATTCCAGCCGGCCAGCTGCGCGTATGCCGGGCTGGCATACGCGCAGGGCGCCACCCAGCTCAGCCTTCTTCGCGCCAGCCGCGCAGGCGGATGGCGGCGTAGAGCATGGCAGCGCCGGCCGCCGCGCCCAGCCAGGCCGCTGGCATGGCCAGGCTGGACCAGGAGTTGGCGAAGATGTCGATGCGCGCCATCTGCGAGCCTGGTCCCATGGTGTTGATGTGTGGCAGCAGTCCCGGCTCGAACAGGTACCAGCTGCCTGGAATCGTGCCCAGCAGGGCGCGCGCGATCACGTTCATTTGTATCCAGCCGATATCGGCTTCCGTCATGCTCAGCTTGCCGACCCAGACGGTCAGGACCAGCAGCAGCAGTGGCACGCCGAGGGCCCAGAACAAGACCTTCGAGCGTGCCCAGCTCGATACCATCAGCAACCAGCCCACGGTGGGCAAGGCCCACAGGGCATAGACGGGAATCAGGCCGAACAGGCGCAGCGGGCCGAGATACAAGCCCGGCGCGGCCAGCAGTTCCGTCAAGACATAGATGCCGTTGAGCGCCAGCACGCCGCTCAGTATCAGGATCAGCGCCAGTGAGGTCAGGCAGGCCGCGGCGACCACGATCAGCGGCGTGACGACGATGGCGATGGCCAGCTTCGACAGCACCGTTTGGGCGTCGGAGACGGGCAGCGACTTCCAGAACAGCAGGCTGCGGTCGCGGCGGTCGTCATACAGGGCGCTCAGGCAATAGAAAAATACCAGGAAGCCCAGGGCCAGGAACAGCGGCGCGGCCACGTAGGTATAGTTGTTGGCGATGGTGTCGATGATTTCCGTCCGGCGCGGGCTCAAGGTCCGGGTGTTGAAGACGGCGCTCCAGGACATTTCTTCGCCGTTGATGATCAGCGCCGTGCGCATCTTGAGCTTGGCGACGGCGCCTGCCGTCATCAGGGCGGCCAGCGCCGTCATGACGATGCCGATGATGGCGGGCGTCCACAGCAGCATGCCCTTGTGCTCCCACAATTCGCGCCGGATCAGCCATTTCATTTTGTTCACAGGGGTGATGCTCATGGGTACGATCCTTTCATGGTCGCGACAAACAGGTCCGCCAGGCTCGGCGTGTGCAATTCTCCCAGGGTGGCCAGCTGGCTGCGGGCGACGCCATCGAACAGCATCACGGACTTGCCAAAGACGCTGCGTTCGCTGATCGGCTGCAGCGCGCGCGCCGGATTCACGTGCTGCGGTCCCACCATCACTTCAATGTAGCGTTCGCCCACTTCTTCCATCGACGAGGCCAGCACGATCTTGCCGTCGCGAATGAACATCAGGTCGCTGAGGATGTGCTCGACTTCTTCGATCTGGTGCGTGGTGATGATGATGGTCTTGTTTTCATCGAAATAGTCTTCCAGCAGGTTCTGGTAAAACTGTTTGCGGTACAGGATGTCCAGGCCCAGGGTGGGTTCATCCAGGACCAGCAGCCTGGCGTCGATGGCCATCACCAGCGCCAGGTGCAATTGCACGATCATGCCTTTTGACATGCTCTTGACCCGCATCTTCGGCGCCAGCTTGGTGTGGGCCAGGTAGCGCTCGGCTTTGCTGCGGTCGAAGCGCGGATGCACGCCGGCGACAAAATCGATCGCATCGCGCACGCGCAGCCAGCCCGGCAGGATGGCCACATCGGCGATGAAACACACGTCCTCCATCAGCGCGTCGCGCTGCACGCGCGGGTCGCGTCCCAGCACGGACAGCTCGCCCTCGAAGCCCGTCAGGCCCAGGATGGCTTTCAGGGTGGTGGTCTTGCCGGAGCCGTTAGGCCCGATCAGGCCGACGATGCGCCCTGGCGCGATATCAAAGCTGATGCCATCGATGGCCACCTGCTTGCCATATTGCTTGCGCAAGCCGCGTGCGCTGATGACGCTATCGTTGTTCAATGCATTCATGCGCTCTCTCCCTGTGCGCCACTGTCGCGGCTCGCTTGCAGCAGTTGATCGAGGTCCAGGCCCAGTTGCGTGATGCGTTCCAGCATCGCCGGCCATTCTTCGCGCATGAAGCGTTCGCGTTCACTGGCCAGCAATTTATCGCGGGCGCCATCCAAGACATACATACCAAGTCCTCTGCGTTTTTCCACCAGGGCATCGTCGACCAGTTCCTGATAGGCGCGCGAAACCGTGATGGGATTCAATTGATAATCGGCCGCCACCTGGCGCACCGACGGCAGGGCGTCGCCGGACTGCAGCACGCCATCGAGCATCATGCCCACCACCCGGGCCTTGAGCTGGCGGTAGATGGGGCTATTGTCGTTCCATGCCGCGCTCATGGAATGCGCTCCGACAAGGGCGGGGCGGTGCGGCGCGTGAAAAATGCTGTAGGCATCGAAGCTCCGTGATGTAGTTGATCGGTGTTGTAGTTAACTATAACAGTAAAAAATCGCATGTCAATACAATCTGTGTATTTTCAACATTGTTAAACGGGTAATATGCTGGCTCTCGAATAATTCCAAGTGGCAACTATTCGACAGAAATCTTCTTCAACAGTAATGAAAGCAACGATGAGAATGAAGTGCATGGAGAAACAGAATCTGTTCGGGCGCGCGGCCTGCGGCGTCACCTTGTTAATCGGACTGAGCGCCTGCGGCGGCGGTTCCGGTGATTCCAGCGATGCTGGTGTGCCGGTCGTGACGGTGGCTGAAGCGGCTGGCTACCTGGTAGGCGGCACGGTCAGCGGCTTGGTGCCCGGCGCCCAGGTGGTGCTGGCCAACGGCAGCGATAAAGTCACCGTCAGCGCCAACGGCGCCTTTCACTTTGCGGGCAAGCTGGCGCCGGGCGCCAGCTACGACGGCAAGATCGACAGCACGTCCGAGGGTCTCGGTTGCAGCATCGCCAAGGGCGCGGCGACGGTGGGCAATGCCGACGTCAACACCTTGGCCGTGCGCTGCCTGCCCGTCGTGCTGGCCGGCGTGCAGGAAAAAATCCAGAATGTATCCGGCATGGTGCAAGATGCGGCTGGCAACTATTACATTGCCGATGCTGTCCGGCAAGTCATCCATAAGGTCACGCCGGCCGGCGCCTTGAGCGTGTACGCGGGCATCTCCGGCAAGCCGGGCGCCGACGATGGCGCCGCTGCGGCAGCCACCTTTCACATGAGTATCGGTTTCTCGGTCCTGGCCATCGACCGTGCAGAGAATCTGTATCTCTTCGACAATTGCAATGCACTCTTGCGTAAGATTACGCCAGCCGGCGTGGTCAGCACGGTGGCGGGGCAGCGCAGCGCAGCCTGCGATTGGTCCGCCCCGGAAGCGGTGGTCGCCGATGGACAAGGCGCGCAGGCGCAATTGGGCTGGATGATGGGCATGGTCATCGATAGCAATGGCGATATCCTGCTTGCCGATTTTACGGGCCAGGCCATTCGCAGGGTGACGCCCGGTGGCCTGGTCCGTTCCGAGAAGCTGGTCGATGGCAGGGGCGGGCGGATATACCCATCGCAACTGGCTGTCGATGCCAGCGGCACCATCTACTTCAGTGAAGGCGCTGGCAGCCGGCTATTCCGCTGGCAGCAAGGCGTGGCCGTCGTGGTTGCGGGAAGCAACAAGCGCGTGAGCGCGGACGGCAAAGGCACCGCCGCCAGTTTTAGTAACATCCGCGGCATGGTGGCCGACCGTGAAGGCAATGTGCTGCTGGCCGATACCGCCTCTATTCGCCGCGTGACGGCCGATGGCAGTGTGACGACTTTGGTGGGCGGGACGGTGACCGATGCGGCGGGGGCTTCGGCTGGCTGGACGAACCTCGGTTCGCTGTTGCTGGAACCTTCCGGCAGCATGCTAGTCCACGATGCCAGCAAGCACCGTTTGAACAGGTTGGACACGGCAAAGGTGTTGTCCGCCATGCCTTTCATGCCGGGCAACAGGGGGGTGATCGAAGCTGTCGGCGGGGCGGCCCGTGTGGGATCTGTGGGGAGCTCGGGCATGTGCAGCGATCCTGCCGGCAACGTCTATTTGCTCGATATGCCAAACAAGGTGTTGCGCCGTGTCACTCCGGATGGCGCATTCAGCGTTTACGCGGGTATTGCTGGTGTCGCCGGCAGCAATGACGGGCCGCGTGCAAGCGCGACCATGTCTGGTCCTGTCGCAATCGCTTGCGACCAGGATGGCGCCGTCTATGTTGCCGACAAGGCAGCGGCTGGCACCGCGATTAACTTGCGCAAGATCAGCAAGGATGGCCAGGTGTCGACACAGGAAGCTTTGCCTACCGGCACCGGCAAGCCTTTGCAGTATCGGCTGGCGATCGACAAGGATGGCTATATGGCCTGGCTGGGCTGGGGGCGTGACGGCATCTTCCGCCGTCCTCCCGGCGGAACGTTCTCGGCGTTTGTGTCATTTGAAGCCATGATGCGCTCGCTGGGTGAGACTGGTTACAATTGGGAGCGCATGGACCCGAACAGCCTGGTTTTTGACAGCAAGGGCAATCTGTATTTTGACGATCATGTGCATCAAGTCGTCTTCAATGTCGATCGCGCAGGCAAGGCCAGCGTTTTTGCCGGCACCCTCAACAAGGGCAGCGGCGGCGATGGTCCGCCAGGCGTTGGGGGGCTGTCCTTTTCCGGCACGTCCAGCCTGGCTGTCGATGCGAGCGACAATCTGTACCTGAGCGGCCAGGGCTGGGTGCGCAAGATCGATGCGGCTGGCGTCATTTCCACGCCAGCCTTGGCATGGGGCCATCCTGACATCAGTATCCTCGCCTTCGGCAACGATACCTTGTACGGTTTCACGAACCAGGCGGTACTGCAGACGCCGTTGCCTTAGGCGGTGATCTGCGCCTGCAAATCCAGCGCATTGAACAGGGCGGCGCCGGCTGCCGTGTTGTCGAAGATGCACCAGCTATCTGCCTGCGCCTGTTCATGCAAGGAGGTGGCCAGGCTTGCCAGGTAGTCGGGCGGGTAGTCAGAGTAATAGATTCTCGGGCTGCCATGCAGGCGCAGGTAGGCCTGGCTTGTCGTCGCCACATGCGGCCCCGGCTGGCCGGCGGGCGGATCGGCGCGCACGCGCGTGATGCGCTGCATCGTTAGCAGATCGGTGGCATCCGCCGCGAACCAGCTGGCGTGGCGCGCTTCGCAAGCGAGCATGCCATCGAAGCGCTGGCGCACCGCACGGAAAAATGCGGCGGCCACGTCCCCATCAAAGCGCAGGCTGGGCGGCAGTTGCACCAGCACGCAGCCCAGTTTATTCCCCAGTTGCATGACTTCTCCCGCAAAGCGCTCCAGTTCGGCCGCACAGTCGCGCAAACGCCGTTCGTGCGTGATGCTGCGCGGCAATTTCACGCTGAAGCGGAAATGTTCGGGCACGCTGGCCGCCCAGCGCGCATACGTGGCGGGTTGGTGCGGGCGGTAGAAGGAGCTGTTGATTTCCACGCAGGGCAAGACACTGGCATAGCGCTGCAGATGGCTGCCATCGAGGGGGAAGTGGCTGGCGGCGGCGCTGGAAAGGCTCCAGCCGGCCGTGCCGATGTAAATAGTGTGCATGGCGCCATTACAGCAAGGCCAGGCGGGCGCGGCTATCGGACAAACGCCCGTGCAGCGGTCGGCGCAAGCCTAGTCGATGATCTCGCCGCTCAGGTCATGGCGCGTGATATTGCCGCGCGCATCGATGGCGATCCAGCCGCCGCGTGGCTGTTGCGGTGCCGTCACGTCGCATTCCCAGTCGGGCAAGACATAGCGCAAGGTTTCGTCAACTTTATGCACGGCAGGGCGGTGCGTATGGCCGTGGATCATGATGGTGCTCGCCTGTTCGGCAAACACTTGCGCGACAGCATCGGGGGTGACATCCATGATATCCATGGATTTTTCGCCATTGTGCGCGCGGCTGCTTTGGCGCAAACCATCGATGATGGCCTTGCGTTGCGCCAGCGGCATGGACAGGAACTGTTTTTGCCAGGCAGGCTGGCGCACCATGGCGCGAAACTCCATGTATTGCACGTCTTTCGTGCATTCGGCGTCGCCATGCAGCAAGACGATGCGCCGGCCGGCAATGGTGGCCACATGTGGTTCGCTGAGCAGGGTAGCGCCGGCGGCGGCGGCAAAGCCGGAGCCGACAAGAAAGTCGCGGTTGCCGGCGATCCAGTACACGTGCACGCCAGCATCGCTGACGGCGCGGATGGCGGCGGTCATGCGCGCATTGAACGGGTCTTCCAGGTCATCGTCGCCGGCCCAGTATTCGAACAGGTCGCCTAATAGATACAGCGCTTGCGCATATTGCGCATGGTGTTCCAGGAAAGAAAGAAACGCCGCGCTGGTGCGCGGGTGCGAGCTCTGCAGATGCAGGTCGGAAATAAAGAGTGCGGCAGGCATTGTCATCGTTCAACGCTCCCAAAAAGTGATGTGCATGGAGAGGCGAAAACGCTGCAATGCCTGTTATTCATGATACCAAAGCCTGATTACGCGGCTTCTACCTTCTCGATGATGACGTCCGTCACTGGCACATCGGCGAACATGCCGGTGCGCGAGGTTTTCACGGCGCGGATGGCGTCGACGACTTCCTTGCCTTCGGTGACTTTACCGAACACGGCGTAGCCCCAGCCGTCCTGGCCTGGGTAGTCGAGGAAGCTGTTGTTCTTGATGTTGATGAAGAACTGGGCCGATGCCGAGTGCGGGTCCGACGTGCGGGCCATGGCCAAGGTGTAGGTATCGTTTTTCAAGCCGTTCTTGGCTTCGTTTTCCACGGTGGTGTCGGCAGGCTTTTGTTTCATGCCTGGCTCGAAACCGCCGCCCTGGATCATGAAGCCGTCGATGACGCGGTGGAAAATCGTGTTGTCATAGTGACCGGCTTGCATGTAGGCGAGGAAGTTGGCAACCGTTTTCGGTGCTTTTTCGGCGTCCAGTTCAGCGGTGATCTTGCCCAGATTGGTGGTGATGATGACGGAGGTCATGATGATCCTTAATAAATTAGATGAAGAATGATTCGACGGCCCCCGTGGTTCAGGGCCGCAAAAACGCTATTTTACAGTTTTGCGGGCGCTGATTTGAGTAAAGTCACCGATTCGATCACCACGGGGGTGACGGGCACGTTCTGGTGCGGTCCCTTGTCGGCCACGGGCACGGCCTTGATCTTGTCGACCACGTCCATGCCACTGACGACTTTGCCGAACACCGTGTAGCCGAAGCCGTCGCGGCCAGGGTAGTCAAGCGCACCGTTATTGTTGACGTTGATGAAGAATTGCGAGGTGGCCGAATGCGGGTCGCCCGTGCGCGCCATGGCGATGCTGTAGCTGACGTTCTGCAAGCCGTTTTGCGCTTCATTTTTGATCGGGGCCTTGGTGGCTTTCTGCTTCATGTTCTTGTCGAAGCCGCCGCCCTGTATCATGAAGCCGTCGATGACGCGGTGAAATACGGTGCCCTTGTAGTAACCGCTGTTGACATACTGCAAGAAATTGGCCACGCTTTGCGGCGCTTTTTCCTGGTCCAGTTCCAGCACGATCTCGCCCATGCTGGTTTTCAGGGCCACATGCGGCGTGGTGTCGAGGGTAGCCGAAGGGGCTGCGGGGGCGGCTGCCACGACGGCGCTACCCAGGGTGAGGCCGGCAAACAGGGTGCAAAAGCGCGCCAGGAAAGACAGGCGTTTCGATTTGATTTCTTGCATGAAGGTGTCCTTGATCGTTATTTTTCTCTAAACTTGCTTTAATGCTAAAAGAAGTGAGTTTCGGTTGAACATCGTAAAAACCTGATCCATATCGGGCCAGTATGGTTTTTATCAATGTTATACTTGACCGCTAACGCCCTAATTCTAACAAACAAGAACAACACTATAGCGGCTCGACCAGTCTTGGCGCACACGGCAGTTCAGTGGCGCGGCACCCCCGGTGTCCGCGCCTGTCTGTCGTTTTGCCAGGCTGGTGGCCGCTCCACTTGCAAAGTACGATGAGCAATCTAAAGATTTACAACACCCTGGCTCGCGAGAAGCAGGTATTCGTCCCGATGGAAGCTGGCAAGGTACGCATGTACGTCTGCGGCATGACCATCTACGACTATTGCCATATCGGCCATGCGCGCATGATGATGGCGTTCGACGTCATCTACCGCTGGCTGAAAGCCTCCGGTTTCGACGTCACGTATGTGCGCAACATTACGGACATCGACGACAAGATCATCCGCCGCGCCGTGGAAAACGGCGAGACGATTTCCCAGCTGACGACGCGTTTCACCCAGTACATGGATGAAGACACGGCCGCGCTGGGCATCTTGACGCCCGACCACACGCCGCGCGCCACCGAGTACGTGCCGCAGATGTTGCGCCTGATCGAACAGCTCGAAGCGAAAGACCTGGCTTACCAGGGGCTTGACGGCGATGTCAATTACGCTGTGCGCAACTTCCCTCACTACGGCAAGCTGTCGGGCAAGTCGCTCGACGACCTGCGCGCGGGCGAAAGAGTCGACGTGAACACGGGCAAGCGCGATCCGCTCGACTTCGTCCTGTGGAAGTCGTCGAAAGAGTCCGAGCCGGAAGAAGTCAAATGGGATTCGAAGTGGGGCCGCGGCCGCCCGGGCTGGCATATCGAGTGTTCGGCCATGTCCTGCGCCTTGCTCGGTGAACAGTTCGACATCCATGGCGGCGGGGCGGACTTGCAATTCCCGCACCACGAAAACGAGATCGCCCAATCCGAAGGCGCGTTCGGCCATACCAGCGTCAATTACTGGATACATAATGGTTTCGTGCGTCTGGACAATGAAAAAATGTCCAAGTCGCTCGGCAACTTCTTTACCATCCGCGAAGTGCTGCAAAAATTCGATGCCGAAGTGATCCGCTTCTTCATCCTGCGCGCACACTACCGCAGCCCCTTGAATTACTCGGACGTGCACCTCGATGATGCGCGCCTGTCCCTGACGCGCTTGTACACGGCGCTGGCCGACGTGGCGGTGGAAGAGGGCGCCATCGACTGGAGCGAAGCGCATGCCGTGCGCGTGCGCGACGCCATGGATGACGATTTCAACACGCCGCTGGCCGTGGCCGCCCTGTTCGACCTGGCGACGGAAGTCAACAAGAGCAAGTCGCCTTCCCTGGCGCGTCAATTGAAGGGCCTGGCGGGCGTCTTCGGCTTGCTGGAACGTACGCCGCAGCAATTCCTGCAAGCGACCGTCGGCGCTGCCGCCGGTGGGCAGGACGAGGCTGCCGGCATCGAGGCGGCCATCGCGGCGCGCAGCGCGGCGAAAAAGGCGCGCGACTTTGCGCAGTCCGACAAGATCCGCGCCGAACTGTTGGCGGCGGGCATCATTCTTGAAGACAAGCCTGACGGCTCGACCAACTGGCGCCGCGCATGATGCCAACGTCCAGGGAAAACGGGGAAGCCCCCAAGGTGACGGACTTGGCGCAAGTGATCCAGGTGCCGCACTACTGGGAAGAGGCGAAGATCGAGCTGATGAAGCGCGACCGCATCATGAAAAAGCTCATCCCGCAATTTGGCGACCTGCACCTGGTCGGCCATAGCGACCCGTTTACCACCCTGGCCCGTTCGCTGGTGGGGCAGCAGATCACGCCCAAGGCGGCGGATGCCGCCTGGAAAAAGCTGTTGCTGGCTTGCCCGAAATGCACGCCCTCGCAAGTGCTGAAGGCGGGCGCCGAGCAACTGTCCGCCTGCGGCTTGTCCAAACGCAAGACCGAATACATCCTTGACCTGGCAGACCATTTCAAGGCCAAGCGCGTGCACGCGAGCCAGTGGGACCAGATGGATGACGAAGCCGTCATCGCCGAACTGGTGCAGATCCGCGGCATCGGCCGCTGGACAGCCGAGATGTTTTTGATATTTAATCTGTTACGGCCGAATGTCTTGCCGCTCGACGACCCCGGTTTGATCCAGGGCATCAGCGTCAATTATTTCTCCGGCGAACCAGTTTCCCGCAGCGATGCGCGCGAAGTTTCCGCCAATTGGGAACCGTGGCGCACCGTGGCGACGTGGTATTTGTGGCGCAGTCTCGACCCTGCAGCCGCCCCTGCCGCACCCGATGCAGCCCCCGGCGCAGCAGCCGGTACGGTAAAATAAACATAGATGACGCCGCGCGCCCTGGCGCCGTGGCCGGTAAAACCTGGAGGTACAATGACTAAAACGACTTTCCTCAATTTTGAACAGCCGATCGCGGAACTCGATTCCAAGATCGAAGAGTTGCGCTTCGTGCAAGACGATTCGGCCGTCGACATCTCGGAAGAGATCGACCGCCTGGCCAAGAAGAGCCAGCAGCTGACCAAAGATATCTACGCCAAGCTGACGCCGTGGCAAGTGGCGCAGATCGCGCGCCACCCGCAGCGCCCCTACACCATGGATTACGTGAATGAAATCTTTACCGATTTCCACGAATTGCATGGCGACCGCAGCTACGCGGACGATCTGTCCGTCGTGGGCGGCCTGGCCCGCTTCAACGGCCAGCCGTGCATGGTCATCGGCCACCAGAAGGGCCGTGACACGAAAGAGCGCGCCCTGCGCAATTTCGGCATGCCGAAGCCGGAAGGCTACCGCAAGGCCATGCGCCTGATGAAAGTGGCGGAAAAATTCAACTTGCCCATCTTCACCTTCGTCGACACGCCAGGCGCCTTCCCTGGCATCGATGCGGAAGAGCGCGGCCAGTCGGAAGCGATCGGCCACAACCTGTACGTGATGGCCGAGCTGAAAGTGCCGCTGATCGCCACCATCATCGGTGAAGGCGGTTCCGGCGGCGCGCTGGCCATCGCCGTGGGCGATGCCGTGCTGATGCTGCAGTACTCGACCTACGCCGTAATTTCGCCGGAAGGCTGCGCCTCGATCCTGTGGAAGAGCGCCGAGCGCGCTTCCGACGCGGCCGAAGCGCTGGGCTTGACGGCGCATCGCCTGAAAGCCATGGGCCTGATCGACAAGATCATCAACGAACCGCTGGGCGGCGCCCACCGCGATCCGAAACAGATGGCGACCTTGCTGAAACGCGCACTGGCCGACACCCTGCGCCAGTTCCACGGCATGAAAACCAAAGACCTGCTGGCCGCGCGCCACGAGAAACTGCTGAGCTACGGCAAGTTCAAGGAAACCACGCCGAGCGAGTAATTTATGTAAACCCAACGGCAGAGTCTGGGGTCAGACCTTAAGGTCTGACCCCGGCTTTTCAAGGTCTTGGGTTAAGACAACACCAGGGACAGTCCGCTAAACGACACCATCCGTTTAGCCGCCTGTCCCTCTTTGCATTCCCGGAGTCCTGATTGAAAAAACAACAAACCGCCACCGTGCCCGATATCTTCGCCCGCGCGCTGGACGCCTGTGTGCCGCTAGCCGGCAGTTCCGTCGGCATCGCCCTCAGCGGCGGCCTCGATTCCGCAGCCCTGCTGCACCTGGCGCATGCCTGGGCGCAGGAGCACGGCGTGGCCTTGCACGCGTTTCACGTGCACCACGGCCTGAGCCCGAATGCGGATGCCTGGCTGGCCCATTGCGAACAATTGTGCGCCGGCCTGGGCATCGCCTTCGAGGCGCGCCGTGTCACCCTGGAAAAGAATGCGAAGACGGGCACGGAAGAGGCGGCCCGCAAGCGCCGCTACGCGGCCCTGGGCGAGCTGTGCGCGGCGCACGGCGTGCGCCTGCTGCTCACCGCCCACCACCAGGACGACCAGGCCGAGACGGTGCTGCTGCAATTGCTGCGCGGCTCCGGCACGGCGGGCCTGTCCGGTATGGACGGCGCCAACAGCGCGCCCGAGCTGCTGGGTAACCCGGACCTGGTGATGGCGCGCCCGCTGCTGTCCGTGTCACGCAAACAGCTCGAAGCCTACGTGGCGCAACATGCGATCGCACACATCCACGACGAGTCGAACGACGATCCCCGTTTTGCCCGCAATGCTCTGCGGCATCAGGTGATGCCCGTGCTGGCGCAGGCGTTTCCCGGTTTCCAGGAGCGCTTCGCCCGCAGCGCCCAGCATGCCCAGTCGGCGCAGCGCCTGTTGACGGAACTGGCGACGCAGGATCTGGCTGCTTGCCTCGAAGGCGACTGCATCGAACTGGCGAAGTTGCGCGAGCTGAGCGCGGACCGCTGTTACAACCTGCTGCGCCACTGGTTCGGCACGCGCGGCTTGCGCATGCCGTCGACGGCATGGCTGGCGGAAATGCTGGCGCAATTGCTGGAAGCGCGGCCCGATGCGCAATTGCTGGTGACGCATCCCGAGTGCCATGTGCGGCGCCACCGCGACCGTTTATATCTGACGCCGAAGCTCGATGACCTGGCCGGCATGCGCGAGCGTGACGACGCGGGCATTCCCGGCCTGGAAAAGGCTGGCCAGCAATTTGTCTGGCAAGGCGAAGCGAGCCTGGCCTTTCCCGCGTATGGCGGCGTGCTGCATTTCGATGCGGTGGAAGCGGGCGGCCAGGGTATCGATATTGCCTGGTTGCAATCTCAAACCTTGACGATCGATTTCCGGCAGGGGGGCGAGCGCCTGAAACTGGCCCTGAACCGCCCGACTAAAAGTCTGAAATACCATTACCAGGCGTTTGACGTGCCCGCCTGGGAGCGCGAACGCCTGCCACTTGTCTGTGCGGCGCAACAATTGCTGTATGCGGCGGGGATTGGCCTCGATTGTCATTGTCTGAGCCTGCTAGAGCGTCCCCGCGTGACCCTGCGCTGGCTCTCCTGCTGAGCGTAAGGACAGCCGCCACGGCCACTCTCGGGGTGGCTGGCAAGTGGCTGCCCATGCGCTCCCGACTGCATGGATTGGTTATTTCCATATGCGCAATCGGTATGAGCTAATGCGCTTTTTAGCTTGTTATTTTGCATTGCGGCATGTAGAGTAAAGCCCTCCTTTTTTATTCTTCTTGAGCGGAAACTTCACTCTTATGGCTTTAATCGTCCACAAATATGGCGGTACGTCGATGGGCTCGACTGACCGTATCAAGAATGTCGCCAAGCGCGTTGCCAAGTGGCACGACGCGGGGCATCAAATCGTGGTGGTGCCATCGGCCATGTCGGGCGAAACCAACCGCCTGATTGGACTGGCCAAGGAAATCATGGATCAACCCGATCCCCGTGAACTTGACATGATCGCCTCGACAGGCGAACAGGTGTCCGTCGGCCTATTGTCGATGGCACTGCTGGCGATCGGCAAACAAGCCGTATCCTATGCTGGCTGGCAAGTCGCGATCAAGACCGATTCCGCCTTTACCAAGGCACGCATCCAGTCGATCGATGACGAAAAAGTCAAACGCGACCTCGATGCGGGCAAGATTGTCATCATTACCGGTTTCCAGGGCGTCGACGAGAACGACAATATCGCGACCCTGGGTCGCGGTGGTTCCGACACCTCGGCCGTGGCGATCGCCGCCGCCATGAAGGCGGCCGAGTGCCTGATCTTCACGGACGTCGACGGCGTCTACACGACAGACCCGCGCGTGGTCTCCGAGGCGCGCCGCCTGAAGACCATCACCTTTGAAGAAATGCTGGAACTGGCTTCGCTGGGTTCCAAAGTGCTGCAAACGCGTTCGGTGGAATTTGCCGGCAACTACCGCGTGCCCACGCGCGTGCTGTCGTCGCTGACCGACCCGATGTTGCCGCTGGAAATAGAAGCCAATTCAGGCACCCTGATTTCGTTTGAGGAAGATACAAACATGGAACAAGCAGTCATCTCCGGCATCGCCTTCAACCGCGATGAAGCCAAAATCACCGTGCTCGGCGTGCCCGACCGTCCAGGCGTGGCCTACCATATCCTGGGACCGGTGGCGGACGCGAACATCGAGGTCGACATGATCATACAGAATCAGTCGGTCGACGGTAAAACGGATTTCACCTTCACCGTCTCGCGCGGCGAATACACGCGCGCGCTGGCCGTGCTGGAAGCGAACCGCGAATCGCTGGGCGCGGCCAGCATCACGGGCGACGCGAAAGTGTCGAAACTGTCCGTCGTCGGCGTGGGCATGCGCAGCCATGTTGGCGTGGCATCGCAAATGTTCCGTACCCTGTCGGAAGAGGGCATCAACATCATGATGATCTCCACTTCCGAAATCAAGATCTCCGTGCTGATCGATGAAAAGTACATGGAACTGGCCGTTCGCGCGCTGCATAAAGCGTTCGAGCTGGAAAAAGCTTAAATATCTAAAAATATTGCCCCACGCCCTTGACCAAAGGGGGGGCAATCGATATTATGACGTTCGTCGCTGCAGCGCAGTTAGCTACAGAGACATAGTTGAGTAATCAGCTAGGAGACGTGGCCGAGTGGCCGAAGGCACATCCCTGCTAAGGATGCATACGGCTTATACCTGTATCGTGGGTTCGAATCCCACCGTCTCCGCCAGTATTTCTAAAAACCCGCTTCGGCGGGTTTTTTCATTTCCGCTCCTCATAGGAGAAACCACGTAAATCCATCCGCCAGCGTCCGCTGCCTGCCGCGTCAATCCTGCATCTGCTGGGGGGTAGGCTGGGGGGTAGGTATGGCTGTGTGCGCTGCCTTCAGGCGTACGTCACCGGTCCTGTTATGTCCAGCCTGTTGCCGCAACTTGCCTTGTGCAGGATCAAGTGTCGTTGCCAGCACGCGCTTGATCGCGCGCTAAAATTAGTACCGGTTCTCGCAATGCGGGAGTGGTGTCATGGCAATCAGGATGAACAAGCTGTCGGCGCTGGTCGTCGGTCGCACCAGGGAGCCAGGGTATTACGGGGATGGCGGCGGACTGGTGCTGCAAGTATCCGGCGCTGGCGCCAGGAGCTGGCTGTTTCGTTACAGCGTAGCTGGCAGGCGTCACGAAATGGGGCTGGGTTCTTGTCTGGCAGTCGATCTGGTCGAGGCGCGCAAAAAGGCGCGGCAATGCCGTTTGCTGCTGAGCGAAGGGCGCGATCCGCTGGCAATGCGCCGCCAGGAAAAACAGGCCGGGATGCTGGCGCGTGCGCGTCAAATGACCTTTGAACAGTGTGCGGCGTCGTATATCGCGGCGCACCGGCATGGCTGGAGAAATGCCAAACATGTGGCGCAGTGGGAAAACACCCTGGCCGCCTATGTGTTCCCATTGGCGGGGGCGCTGCCTGTCGCGGCGATCGACACCGATCTGGTCGTCAAGGTGCTCGATGCAATCTGGTTGTCAAAGACGGAGACGGCAACGCGCATACGCGGCAGAATCGAATGCATACTCGACTGGGCAACGGTCAGCGGCTTTCGTCAGGGAGAAAATCCGGCGCGCTGGAAAGGCCATCTGGAAAATCTGCTGGCCAATCCGAACAAGGTTTCTCCGGTGAAAAACAGGCCGGCCCTGCCGTGGCAAGAGATCGGCAGATTCATGGCCGCCTTATCGGGTCAGAAAGGGATTGCTGCCAGGGCGCTGGCGTTTGCCATCCTGACGGCTGCGCGCTCAGGAGAGGTCAGGGGTGCGCGGTGGCCGGAGATTGACCTGGAGGCGGCCCTGTGGACGATTCCAGCGCAGCGCATGAAGGCAGGCAAGGAGCATCGCGTGCCGCTCTCTGGTGGGGCGCTTGCGCTGCTGCGCGCAGTGCCGCGTCAGGGGGACATCATCTTTTCAGGCCGTAAGCGTGGCACGCAGTTGTCGGACATGAGTTTGACGGCAGTCTTGCGCCGCATGCAGTTTGACGACATCACCGTGCACGGTTTCCGTTCTTCCTTCCGTGACTGGTGCGCCGAGGCGGCGGCCAATGCCTTTTCACGTGAGGTATGCGAGCATGCGCTGGCGCACCGCTTGCCGGACAGGGTGGAAGCCGCCTATCGGCGCGGCGACTTGTTCGACAAGCGTATCGTGCTGATGCAGGCATGGTCTGACTTTTGCAGCAATCCCGCACCGTCTGTCGTGTGATGGCATGCCCCATGGAGTATCCTTGCGCGGGCTGAGGACTGGCATGCGTGTTCAGGCGCCTTGCAGCCACTGTCCGCATCCCGTGCTGGCACGCGTTCCTGAACCAGGCCTGCAAGCGGCCCTGGAGTCTTACGGAGGCCAGGACGGTAGCTTCCTTGGCGCTTGCTTAGATCCTGCTACCCCATTTTCCGCTGCTTGCCGACACTCCAGGCAGGCGGCTGAAGCGCGCCAAGGTACTATGGCGGGAGGTAGGAGTCACTTGGGACGTGTTTCTCTTCAACGGTGAGGCAGGATCGGTGCCAGTACGACGGCACTGGCGCAGAGCGGATCGCCATCCTGGCGTCACCAGTTGCTTGTTGCTGCGGGTATCGTCGCTGAAGGCCAGAAATGCGACGAAATCCTGGACGCGCTTCGCTGATGGTGGCGTTTGAGCCAGGCATGCAGTTGTTCTGCACAGGATTCTTCATGGTATTTAATCGCCCTCATGTCGTGCGGAACTTGCACGGTTAAACCACAAATCTGCCACGGTTGAACCACAAATCTGACACGGTTGAAGCCTAAAATGCCACGGTTGAAGCAGATATGGCACAAATAAGGCCTTATAAGGCCTTATTTGCTTTCCGCCGTGCCAAAAAAGGGGTTTGGTCGACGTTGCGTCCGACGATTTTAGTGGTTCAGTCGCTGCGCGAAGCGGGGCAGGATAGGTGAAGTTAGCTAACCTTCGGTTGGCTAACTTCACACCTGCTTATTCGCACTTCGTGCTCAACGGTAGCCTGCTCTGCGAGGCCCAGCGGCCGAAGGAGGGCACAGAATGTGGCCCTGGCGACTTGCCAAGGCAAGCCGGTTGGCGGTCAGACGGGCCACAAAATATGCGTATCCTTTAGGCAAGTAGCGTTAAAGGTGGCGATAGAAACCAGTTATTGGCTATAATGCAGCATGCATAAAATGGTAAGAAAACGCGTGTTGCACATATGGCTGGCCGTATTGGCCGTGCTGTTCGCTGCGCTCGCGCCTACCATTTCACATGCCTTGGCCGCGTCCTCACCATCGGCGATGCCTTCGGCGTTGCTGCAAATTTGTACTGTCGATGGCCTCAAGGCGGCGCCTGCAGGCGATGCTGAACGACAGCCTGCAGTCGACCCTGTCGTACACGCGTTTGAACACTGTCCGTATTGTTTCACGCATGCAGGCTCCTTTGCCTTGCTGCCAACTTCAGACCTGCCGTTAGCCATCCCTGGCACGCGTGCCATATTTCCTCCCTTATTCTATCGTGCCCCCCGCACGCTCTTCGTCTGGTCGTCGGCGAATCCCCGTGGGCCTCCGCTAGCAATGTAAATGCTTGCCTGCGGACGTCACGTCAACCGGTTGTGACGCTGCAGTTCAAAGTCGCCCGCGCCTGTTGACTCCTGGCTCTGATGTTTGCATGGTTGTTCCAAGGACGGTGTCATACCGTCTGCCGATAGCAACGTCCGCAATTGCTGCCCGGCGATCATGCTGACGCGCGCGATCCCAAGATGATGGTCGGCAATGCCTCTCTCAATGGGAGAGTTGCCGCTATGTCCCAGGAAGACAAGATGACTTCTTCACGCAAGAATCTGCCGCTCCTCGCGGTGCTGCTGCATGCCGTTCGCTGTTTCAATACGGCCGCATTTATCGCCCTGGCTTGTTATTACTTCGCCGCCTATTGCCTCAACAACGCGCCAGCGGTCCATCTGCCGCTGACGCCGCTGCCGTTGTCGTCCACCACCACCTGAAGGAGATTTTCATGCCTTATGCTATCGACCCACAACGTCCGTCGCCGTTCACTTCGGACACTTTGTTCGCCCGCGCTCCATCTGGCACTACCTTCGTCGCAACTGCACTATTGGCTTTGCTTTTCTTCACGGCGCCGGTCGGCGCTGCGCCAGCGACGGAGCGCGCCGACCAGCAGCAAGTGCGCGGTCTGATTGCGCATACCTATGATCAACCTGCGCACAAGGTCGAAACGGATCCCATCGCTATTACTGGCAACTACGCCATTGCCGACTGGATACAGGGAGAACGCGGTGGGCGGGCCCTGCTACGTAAGACAGGCGGCGCATGGGAAATCCTTGTTTGTGGTGGCGATGGACTGAAGCAGGCTGATGCCCTGCACGACGCTGGCATTCCGGCCAAGGACGCCAGCGAACTACTGCGCAAACTTGGCGAGGTGGAACGCACTGTCAGCAAAGAGCGGCTGCGTCGCTTCGGCCTGTTCGACCAGCAAAGCAGTACAGATGCCCATCACGCTCACCATTAAAACAGTAACTCATTTTTAAAAAACAACATTCCATTCTTAAAATATGAAACCACACCACATTGCGCTGGCCCTTTCCCTGGCCTTTTCCAGCACCGCGCGCGCGCAAACCGATGTATTGCCAACCGTGACCGTCACAGGACAACCCATTGTTGAAGAAGTCGATATTGACGGTTTTTCCAGCAATACTGCCATCATCACCGAAGCGCAGTTGCGCGATCAGAACGCCGTCGATCTCGCCTCGGCACTACGCCGCACGCCTGGCGTACAGGTGTCGCGCTACAATCCGGTCGGTGCTTTTGGCGGCGACCAGGGTGGCGCGGTATTTATCCGCGGCATGGGCGTGAGCCGTCCTGGTAGCGAGATCAAGACCTATATCGATGGCATACCGTTTTATATGGGCGTCTGGAACCACCCCTTGCTCGACCTGCTGCCCATCAACGGCATGCGCGCAATCGAGGTGATGAAAGGCCCCCAGCCCCAGGTCAATGGCAACAATTTTGCCTCGATCAACCTGGACACCAAGCAGGCAAGCGAAGAAGGCGTTCACGGCTTCGGAAAAATCTCCGCCGGCTCCTTCGGTACGTTGATCGAACAGGCCGATATCGTCGGACGCCAGGGCAACCTGGATTTCTTGCTGGCCCAGGGCCATGCCAAGTCGGACGGGCACCGCCGTGGTGCCGATGGCGAATTGAATAATCTGCTGGGACGCCTGGCATGGCGCCTGGATCCCCATTGGACGCTGGGCGCGGGCTTTTTGTACGTCGACAACAAGGCACGCGATCCCGGCGACAACCGCCAGCCAGCCCTAACGCAGATACCCGAATACAACACGCGCGCCAACATGTTGCACGCGTCGCTAGCGCACGTGCATGGCGAACTGTCCGGCGAGCTGAAGGTGTACCACAACAGCGGCGACGGCAATTGGCTCAAGCAGCCAGCGCCCGACGGCGACACGCCGAGCCATTTCAGCATGAGCGGCGCACGCTGGAAGGAGCAGTATGTGCTGGGTAACGGTGCCACGGTGCTCGGAGGAATCGATTACGAACGCCTGTCCGGCGATGTGCAATTCCTGCGCATCGCGCCGGCGCCGCAGGCGCGCTTCGATGCGCCCACTTTTACATTGACTTCGCCGTATTTTGCTTACACACAGAAATGGGCGCTGGACCAGCGCTGGAGTCTGGTGCCATCGGCAGGCATCCGCTGGTATGAGCACAGCCAGTTCGCCTCGAAATCGGCGCCGCATGCGGGGCTGTCCCTGGTATCGGACAAATTGACTGTATTCGCCAGCCTGTCGCGCGGTATCAACTATCCCGGCCTGGAAGCGCCGCTGCTGGCCTCGCTCATCCCCGCCCTGGGCAGCAGCTGGAAACAGCTGGCGCCGGAGCAGCTGGACCATCTGGAGCTGGGCGCGAAGTTTTCACCTGTCCCGGCCACGCAAGTTGATCTGAGCCTGTTCCAGGACAAGGTCAAGAACCGCTATGTGTTTGGCTTCCCGCCGGATGTGCCACCGCCGCCGCAGTTCCTGAATCTGGGATCCTACCGTATGCGCGGCATGGAATTGTCTTTGCGCCAGGCGATTGCCACAGGCTGGTCGACATTTGCAGGAGTGACTCTGCTCAATCCAGAGATTGACAATTTGCCGTACACCCCGAAACGCGCCTTGACTGCGGGACTGAACGGCAACCTGGGCCTGTTGCGTGTTGCTGTCGATGCGCAATATCAATCGGAAGTATGGGCGCTGAACCGCACCCGCACCGCCGGGGCCGTGAACAACGAGCAGGTGTCCTCCTTCGCCATCGCCAATACGCGTATTGCCTATCCCGTGCCTGCACTTGGCCGCAAAGGGGAAGTGTTTTTGGCGCTGGAGAATCTGTTTGACCGCAAGTACGCCTACCGTCCGGGCTACCCGATGCCCGGACGTAGCGCACAGATAGGTGCTTCGGCCAGTTTCTAATACCGGTGTTCTTTATTACCCCTTGCGTCTGCCAGCCATCGCTGGCGGCGCTTTATTGGATGTTTATGTTGAATCAAAATTTTCCTGTTTCCCCCCTCCGCCGGAGCGTTACAGCGCCGCGCGTTTTGTTGCTGTGTGCACAGATCGGTGCCATCGCGCTCCCGGCTTTTTCCCATGCGCAGGAGCAAGTACAAGGCGATGACGCCGTGCTGCAGATGGGCAAGGTCGAAGTCAATGCACGCAGCAGCGGCCCGCTGTCGTCGCGTAACATACTGAGCTCGGTGGATATCCTCGCACCGGAAGTGATCCAGCAACAGCAGGTCAATCACACCTGGGAACTGCTGACGCGCGCGCCAGGCGTGATGCTGACCCAATTCAGGCAAGGCAATGAATCGGGAAAACTGTCGTTCCGCGGCTTTAACGGCGAAGGCGAGGTTAACGCTGTCAAGCTCCTGATCGATGGCATACCCAGCAATGACAACGGCGGCGGCATGCCCTTCCTGGACATGCTGTTCCCCCTGGAGATCAGCCGCATCGAAATCGTGCGCGGCACCAACGATCCGCGCTATGGCCTGCATAATATCGCCGGCAATGTCAATATGCATACGCGCACGGGAGGTAATGACGGCGAAGCGCGGCTCAGCTATGGCAGTTTCCGCACCCGCGAAATGCAGCTGGCCCAAGGCATGGAACAAGGTAACTGGACGCAAAATTACTTCGCCGGTTATCTGCAGTCTGCCGGCTATCGGCAGAATTCCGCCTTTGACAAATATACACTGTCGGCGAACTTGTTTTACACCACCAACGACGCGCGCACCCGCATCGGCGTGATCGCGCGCCACACGCAAAGCCATGGCGACGAGGCGGGCTATCTGGAAGCGGCCGATGCGCATCGCACGCCGACCGCCTCTTATCCGTATGCGCAGTCGGACGGTGGCAACCGTGAGATGAGCCAGTTGAGTGCGCACCTCGATTCCGACCTGACCCCGAGCCTGTCGCTGTCGGCCAAGGCATATGTCAACAGCGTGCGCGACCAGCGCTGGCTACGTTATTCGCTACTTGCATCACAGCAAGAGCGCATCATCGACGAAAGGCATGTTGGCGTACTGGCAAGCCTGACATATCGGCCACAAGCACTCTCTGCAGCATGGGCGCGCGGCATGTCGGTCGAGGTTGGCGCGAATGCGGAACATCAGCAAGACCGCAGCCCGCGCTACAGCACGGTGGACAAGGTACGCAAGGCCACGACGCGCGACCAGCGCTTTGACTTCGATACCTACGGCACCTATGTTCAAGCGGTCTTCCTGCCTGTTACCGGCCTGAAGATCATTCCGGGCTACCGCGTCGACAAGGTGCAAGGCGACTTCTCGGACCCTTCCAAGCAAGTGCACTACCCGATTCAGGATTATGGCCTGATCAGGCAACCGAAGTTCAGCGCCGTTTACAGTCCATGGCAGGCAGCCAGCATCTACGCGAACTGGGGCAAGACCTTCCAGGTTGGTGCGGGTGCGGGGGCGTATCAGTCCAATGCGAACCGCTTGCGTCCCTCGATGAATGAAGGCTGGGAGGCCGGCGTCAAATTCAAGCCCATAGCCTGGGCGGATGGCCGCATTGCCCTGTGGCGCCAGGACGCCTCCGATGAGGTCAAACGCAAGCTCAACGATCCGACGGGAGACTCGGAAAACGTCGGCAAGACTCGTCGCGAAGGCATAGATCTGCAACTGAATGTGCACCAGGGCGAACGACACAGCGCCTGGTTTGCCTATTCACGCCAGCGCACACGCATCGTCGAACCGGATCCGGCTGCGCCGGCCACACTGGGGAAAGAAATCGATCATGTGCCTGGCCATCTCTATTCTGCCGGCTACGACTTCGAGCTGAGTCCGGCAGTCAAGCTGTCCGCCTGGGGCAATGGACAGGGCGACTACTTTCTGACGACCGCCAATACCGGCGCCAAGTACGGCGCCTATGCCTTGCTCAACCTGGGCCTGACTTACCGTGTTTCCCGCTCGCTCTCGTTGGACATGCAACTGAAGAATCTGGCTGATCGCTACTACGAGTATGTCTGGGTCAATAACGTCACACGTCATGCGCCTGGCGATGGCCGGGCCCTGTACGTGTCGGCGACCATGCGCTTTTAAGCCGCTGCTAACCTCTTTTTGTGCCTGCCGCCGGATATGACCTGCGGCAAACCCCATGCCTCTTTTTTTGTAGACTTATCATGATTAACTTACGCAAGACCCGATTAACGGAACAGTTGCTGGCCCGGGTAGCACTGTGTGCACATGGTGCGTTATCGCTGGCCATGTTCTCTGGCGGCGCCTGCGCCGCCGAAGCACCGACCCTGCCAGCGGTGCTGGTGACGGCTGACAAAGCGGTCACGCTCAAGTCGCCAGCATCGACCGGCTCGAATCTGGACCTGACGCCGATGCAGACGCCGGCCAGCGTCGACGTCATTTCCCGCGCCCAGATCGAAGAGCGCGGCGACAGCAACCTCGTCGACGCGATTACCCGCTCGGCGGGGATCAGCGGCATGGCACATCCTGGTAATGGCGGCAGCTCGCTGTCGGCACGCGGCTTTACGGACACCACGTCCGTCATGCGCCTGTATGACGGTGTGCGCCAGTACGGCGGCATCGGCCTGACGTTTCCTTTCGATACCTGGTCAGTGGAACGCATTGAAGTGCTGCGCGGACCGGCCTCCGTCGTGTACGGCGACGGTGCCATCGGCGGCGTGGTCAACGTCATTCCCAAAAAGCCCACGCCCGGGGCCATCCGCAACGAAGTGCAGGCGACGATCGGCAGTGACAATACGCAGCGTATCGGCCTGGGCAGCGGTGGCGCCATCAATGACAAGCTGTCGTATCGCGTCGACCTGAGCGGCAACCGTTCGGATGGCTGGGTCGACATGGGGCAATCGCGCGACCTCGCATTTGCGGGCGCTGTGCAGTTCGATGCGACACCGCAGCTGCGTCTGAAACTGAGCTATGCCCAGGGCTTGCAGCATCCCATGCGCTACTTTGGCACGCCGCTGGTGAATGGTCGTCAACTGCCGGCACTGCGCGAAAAAAACTACAACGTGAGCAACAGCGTGATTCGCTATGATGACCGCTGGGGCGAACTGGGCATGGAATGGACGCCATCGAACGACACGACCGTGCGTGCGCGCTTGTATGACATTCGCAGTGCACGTCACTACCGCAACGCCGAAACCTATGCCTACAATGCCACCACTGGGCTGATTGACCGTTCCGGCGACACGGAAATCTTCCACGACCAGGACCAAACCGGGGCGGGTGCCGACATCAGCCACCGCAGCGTGTTGTGGGGCCTGAAAAACCAGGTGTCCGTGGGCTTCGACCTGAACGCCAGCACCTTCAAGCACACCAATAACACCTATGTTGGCAGCCCGGACCCGGCTGCGGTCGATCCATACCTGCCGGTGGCGGGCGTGTTCGTGAGCGCCGTGCCGACCATTCCCCGCTATCGCAACAAGGCCCGGCAATACGCCATTTTCGCCGAAGACCGCCTGGAGCTGACGCCATCCTGGGCCCTCTTGGCAGGATTGCGTTATGACCACGCGGAGATTTCGCGCCGCAATTTGATCAGTGCCAAGACGGAATTCGAGCAGACCTATACCAATATCGGCTGGCGCCTTGGCAGCGTGTACGACCTGTCACCGGATCTAGCCCTGTATGCCCAGTACGCCCAGGCAGCCGATCCGGTCGGTGGCTTGTTGTCGATCAGTGCGGCCAACAGTAAGTTCGACTTGTCCACCGGCAAGCAGTTGGAAGTGGGCTTGAAACAGTCTTTCTGGCGCAAGCAAGGTGAGTGGACGCTGGCAGCGTATCAGATCAGGAAAAACAACTTGTTGGCCCGCGATGCGAGCAATCCGCAGTTGCGCGTACAGGTCGGTCAACGCTCGTCTACCGGAGTGGAAGCCACGCTGTCGCTGGTACTGGCGTCCGGCTGGCAACTGGACGCGAATGCCACGGTGCTGCGCGCCAAATATGATGATTTTGTCGAAGCAGAAGCCGGTGCAGCCGTGTCACGCGCGGGCAAGGTGCCACCAGACGTTGCCGAGAAACTGGCCAATGTGTGGCTGAGCTGGAATTTCCTGCCCGACTGGAGCGCCAGCAGCGGCGTGCGTTACGTGGGCCACCGCTACGCCGACAATGCCAACAGGATAGTGATGCCTGCGTATGCCTCCACTGATTTTGCCCTGCGCTGGAAGGCCGCGCGCGATACCACATTGACGCTGCGCGCCACGAACGCCTTCGACAAACAGTACTTCACGACCGCCTACTACACCACCAACCAGTGGTTCAACGGGCCTGGCCGTCGCGTCGAGGCTACAGTGCATTATCGCTACTGATGGTTGTACAACGCTATAGGATGTCCGCCGTGATGTCTGCCGCCAAGCGTTTTTCTTACCAGCTGCACCGCTGGACGGGTGTGTTTGCCTGCGTCCTGATGGCATTGTGGTTTATCAGTGGCATGGTGATGCTGTTTGTCGGCTATCCCAAGTTGACGCCCTGGGAACGTCTGGTCAACATGCCGGCGCTGCAGCCGGCGACATGCTGCATCAGCCCGGACAAAATACTTGAACAACTGGCCGCGCCGGCCGGCGTGCGCGATCTGGTCCTGACGTCGGTAGGCGGCAGCCCTGTGTATCGCGTGCGGGACGACCGCGGCCACTTTCAGTTGTTTGATGCGCGCAGCGGCACACCTGCCGGCCTTGCCGGCCCTGCTGAAGCGCTGGCTGCGGCGCAGGCTTTCCTGCCCGGCGCCAAGGCAGCTTATCTGGGCAAGGTACGCGAAGATCGCTGGACGCATTCACGCGGACTGGATCCGCATCGACCATTGCACATGGTACGAATGGATGATGCCGACGATACGCTGTTGTATCTGTCGTCCGTCACGGGAGAGGTCGTGATCGATGCGCCGCGTACCCAGCGCCTGTGGAATTTCGTTGGCGCCTGGCTGCATTGGGTGTATCCCTTGCGCGAGCGCTCCACTGATCCGCTATGGAGCTGGACGGTGATCATACTTTCAGCTATCGCTACCGTGACGGCGCTGTCGGGTTCGTTGGTGGGTATCTGGCGCTGGCGTTTTACACAACGCTACAAGTCCGGCGCAAGGTCACCGTATCGCGAATCCTATATGCATTGGCACCACATCATCGGACTGCTCTTTGCGGCCATCGTGTGTACCTGGATCTTCAGCGGGCTGATGTCCATGAATCCCTTCCGCATCTTCGACGCCAAGGGCGAGCGGCCGGACCTGGCAGCCTATCGCGGCGGCACGCCGGCGACAGCTCGCCTTGCGCTGGAACCGCAACGGGCACTGTACATGCTGGAGGCAGAGGGATTTCATGCCAGCGAGCTTGAGTGGCGCGTACTCGACGGGCAGCCCTATCTGCTGGCGCGCGATGCGGCGGCGCGCACGCGCCTGATCGTGAACAGTGGCAGCAACGTGCAGGTGCGGGAACAGTGGGGGGCAGAGGCATTGCTGCACGCAGCCAGCAAGCTACTGCCTGGTATCGGAGCGGGCCATGCCTGGCTTGGGCAATACGATGCTTATTATTATGGGCGCCAGCCCGAGGCCATGATGGGCGCTGCGGAGCGGCGCCTGCCCGTGTTGTGCGTGCAGTTCCTCGATCCTCATGGAAATTGGGCCTATATCGACCCCTACACGGGCGACGTGGCGCTGGCGCTGGACCGGTCGCAGCGTGTGAGCCGCTGGCTGTTCAGTTTCCTGCACAGCTGGGATCTGCCGCCGTTGTTGCGCACGGGGCCATGGCGCGACGCGGTCCTGATCCTGTTGAGCATGGGGGGCCTGGCCCTGAGCGTCACCGGCGTCGTGATTGGCTTGCGTCGCCTGCGTATCTGGCTGCGCGACAAGGTGCGGCACAAGGAAAGGAGGATGGCATGAGTGACCCTCCGGGCTTCACCTAGAACGATCGTTATCAGACCATCGCCGTGTATGCACGGGACCAGGCCAGCAATGGCCGGCTTCACATGAGCGGCTCGATGGGCTGCACCCAGTGACGGTTCCACGCACGAGAACAGGCGACGGCCCCTATCTTTAGCGCGCTAAACCAAGGTTAGCTCTCAATTTTTTTCCACGCCATCCTGGCGCAAAAACGACTTGAATCAGGCATCTCATGAAAAAAACTTATCTGTGCATCTGCGTTGCTGCGGCCTATGCCACCAGCTTTGACCTCCACGCGCAAGCCGCAATTGTGCCGGTCGCGGATCTTTCTCCCGTTCCGTATGCAGCGGCCAACCAGACGGACACGCCGTCCGATCAAAAAGAGGGTGCATCAAGCTGGACGATTAAACAAGTGGTTGTAACTGCGAGGCGCGAGCGTTACACCGTACCTACCGCAGCGGCCGCTACTCGCACCGATACACCACTAATCGAGGTGCCGCAGTCGGTGCAAGTACTGACCCGCTCGCTGATCGAGGAACAGGACCGGCGCACTCTGGGCGAGGCACTGGTCAATGTTTCCGGCGTTGTCCCCACGCGATCCGAGGAGCAGCTATTGATCCCGCCGCTCGTACGTGGCTTTCCCGCCGAGGTCTATCTGGATGGCTTGCCGATTTACGCTGGCAACCAGCAGGCGTTCGATCCCACCAGCCTGGTGGGCGTGGAACGAATTGACGTACTCAAGGGGCCTAGCGCCACGCTCTACGGCGGCGGTCTGGGTACGCCGCTGGGCGGCATCATCAATATTGAATCTGTGCGCCCGAACGACAAGCTCGGCGGCTTCCTGGCGATGCGTGCTGGCAGTTTCTCCACTTGGGGGCCTTATGGCGATCTCAACGTGCCTCTAGCGCCAGGGATAGCGGCCAGGGTCGCGGCCGAATACCAGAGCAACCAAAGCTGGATAGATAAGGTCCATGGTCGACGCTGGTCTGTGCAGCCCAGTCTGTCGTTCCAGATCGATCCCCGGACTGATCTTCTGCTTCAGGCCCAGGCCAATCACCGCAGCCAACTGGAATACTCGGGCCTTCCTGCTGGGCAGGCACTGGCGGGGCAGATCGACCGCAACGCATTTCCTGGATCGCCGGTTGCACAGCCACTGACCACGAACGACAATCGGATGGGGCAGGCGACGCTGCGCCGTATCTTCTCCGACAATGTCAAACTGACTGTCAGTGGCCGCTATTACAATAGCGCGATCCGGCAGTATGGCAGCTTTGTCGATCCCGATATGATGCCGCCAGATCCGGCCACGCCCACCATCTATCCGATCCTCCCCATTACCATGATCACCGATACGAAGGAGGCGACATTCGACGCCAACTTGCTGGCAAAGGCCGAGATACTAGGGGGAATGCATACTTTTCTCGTAGGTGCTAACTATGACTGGACTCGTTTCTCCAGCAATATGGGACTATTCGTCAGTAACACGCCAGAGGGCAGCATCGACCTTGCCAAGCCGGTCTATGACGTCGTCTACACACCGCAGTTACCGGTCAACTCCCTCCAGACCGACCATTATCGGACGATAGCTTTTTATCTGCAGGATCAGGCGACCTACGGCAGGCTGCACGTGACAGGCGCGTTGCGCTATACGCAGCTCAAATTCGAGGAAGTCAGCAATATCGGGGTGGCGAATGAGGACACCTACCACCGCGTTTCGCCCAAGGTCGGGGCGACCTTTGATGTCGCTCCCGGTGTCGCGCTCTTTGCGGGCTATGCGACGGCCTTTCGCGCGGCATTTGGCTTCGTTGGCGTGGCTGTGCCCAAGCCTGAGACCTCGCGTAACGTCGATGGCGGCATAAAGCTGGCGTTACCGACAGCCGGCTTGTCGGGCACTATCGCGGTCTTCAACCAGACCCGCGACAATGTCGCCACGGCGGATCCGAACAATCTTGGGTTCAATATCCAGACTGGCCAGCAACGGGCACGCGGTGTTGAAGCAGACCTGATCTGGGAACCCACGCCGGCGTTCTCGTTGCTCGCCAATTATGCCCACACGAACACCAGGGTTACGGCAGATAATGCGATTCCTGTCGGCAGCGAATTGACCCGCGTGCCTCGCAATAGTGGGCGCATCGCTGCGCACTACCGCATCCTTAGCGGAGCGGCCAAAGGCTTGTCGTTCGGCGCAGGCGTAACCGCGCTCGGCGCCCGTCAGCTTACGCTTCCTAACACGCTGAGTGTACCCGGTTACGCAATGATCGACGCCCAGGCAGCCTATGACTTCGGACGATTTACGATACAGGCGTCCGTTGTTAATCTGGCTGGGCGACGCTCATTTGATACCTACCAGTATTTCGGAAACCCGCTCGTGATGCCGGCTCAGCCACGTTCTGCATTCATCATCCTCAAAACCAAGTTCTGAAAGCCGACAATGCTTACGAAGCACCACATCAGAAGAATCAGCCTATGTATCGCAGCGATACTGCTTTCGTCGACAGTTACTGCACAGATATCGACAGACGATGGGTTGATTATCCCGCTCTATCCCGAAGGCACAACCGTCTCGCTCGGCGTACCAGAAATCCGAGAGCATCTGGATAAAACAGGCGACACCATGATCCGCAACGTCAGTGAGCCCACGCTTGAACTGTTCCGTCCCGCGCCGGGCCAAGCGAATGGCACAGCCATGATTGTCGCTCCAGGCGGCGGTTTTGTTGGGCTGGGTTACGAGGCCGAAGGCACCGCGGTTGCGCGTCTGCTGGTGCAGCGTGGCGTCACCGCCTTTGTGCTCAAATACCGTACGATCCGAAGTGTTCCTGATGCGATGCAACTGCCCGAAGTTCATATGAAGGAGATGGAAGTAGTCATGGCGCGGGCTAAGAGCGGAGTTCCTATCGAGCTACCGCGCTTTGCCGGTGAGCAACACGCGGTGGAGGATGGCGCGCGCGCCATGAGGATCGTGCGACAGCGCGCGCCAGAATGGTGCATCGACCCCAAGCGGGTCGGTTTTATCGGATTTTCCGCTGGAGCATATCTCGCCGCGGATCTTGCCATTGGAGAAAAGGCTTCGAGACCTGACTTCGTCGCTTTGCTGTACGGCGGGTTACGAACGCCTGTTCCTGTTGATGCACCAGCGGCCTTCATCGCCGCCGCGGCCGATGACGAGTATCAGCCTAACGATGCCGTACAGCTCTACGCTGCCTGGCGGCAGGCGGGAGCAGCAGCCGAACTCCACGTCTACGAGCGTGGCGGTCATGGGTTCGACCTCAAGCAGAAAGGCACGACAAGTGACCACTGGTTCGACGAGTTGGCATGGTGGATGCAGTCTCGCGGTCTCATATGATCAAGGCTGCATTGCTGCGATAGGGATTTTTCGACTAGGACGTGTCTGACTCTCTTCACTGGAGCCGTAGCATCATTGTTGCCACCGACACGGCGGCGAGAAAGTTATGCCCGCGTTTTTTGAAGCGTATGGCGACAGCACGGAAGTCTTTTAATCGACTGATGGCCCGTCGGTTCTCAACCGCCACACCCGCCAACCAGCATGGAGGCACTGCTTTGTCCAAAACGTAGTGAGGGCTGCTCCAGTACCGGTCGTCGGGTGATGCCACCATGTGCGCCCGGACTGGATTCAAGACGATGTAGCGGGCCAATTCCAACAGATAATTTTCTTGCGGCACCAAGATGGCTTGATAGCGGCCTTGCAATACATGCCCGACAAGCTTGTGGCGCCGATTGAAATGCTGGGCATAAACGCCATTCAACTGGCGCATGCCCTATGACAGATTCGCTTCCGCCGTTTCAACGAGCAGATGATCATGATTACTCATCTGGCAGAAACTGTGCACGACAAAATGGTACCGCTCGCAGACCAGGGCTAGTACCTCTTGCCAGTCAAGGCGATCGGTATCGTCCCGGTAAATGGTGCCACGCCGGTCTCCGCGCGAAGTAACGTGGTAGAGGGCGCCGGGAAATTTGAGGTGTAGGGGGCGCGTCACGCGGTAGACGTTATCTGATCCGTACGCATTGGCACCGAGATCGCGCAGAGGTTGGGACATTGGCATGGCTAAGGTCGTGTCTGAATGACGAGAAATATGATCGCACGAAACTAAACACTTAGCGACCTCTCAATCCAGTAATTGTGTGTGGGGGGGGTAGACAGGGGGGTAGCGCTCAAAAGTGAGTCGCATTTCATAGGGATGTTCTACGGACACCGTCTCCGCCAGAATCAAATAAAAAAGCCTCCCCTGCGGGAGGCTTTTTTATTTGTCTGGACGGAACGGTGGGATTCGAAGACGGAGCGCCCTGAAGGGCGCGCAGGCTCTCCGAATCGCCCATCTGCCGCGCCCCGCGCGGCCCCGTTGGCCGCGCAGCGGCCAACGCCGTCCCCTCATCTCAGGCAGTAGCGGCCAGTTCTCCCGCCGGCGCCACGCGCGGCGCGCGGCCAGCATCCATGCCGGCCTGGTGTGGTGGTCGACGCCAGCGGCACGCGCGCCGTCTTCGTGCGCCAGCGCGGTATCCACCCCGGCCGCACCGCCGTTCCTCGACGTGTTCGTCTATCAGTACGCCCATTGCGTCCAACCTTCCTACCATCAGGCTGACCTGTTGGTACAGGATGGGACGGGGCGCTACCAGATCGACGTCAAGGGCGAGGCCTGCACGGTCGAATTGCAGGAACGCATGGGCTTTTCGCCGTAGGCGGGGATTGACGGTCCCGTGGCGGCCGTCGTCAAGTCGGACCGGCCTCCAGTGTCCAGTGGCGCAGTTCGGGGAGCAGGTGAGCTGTCTTGCCCGCCGACAGCGTGACGCTGGCAGCCCCGCATACCCCTGCTGCGCGCATGCGCATACACAAATAATAATGATTCTCATTTATAATGTAGTGCTATGGGGTGGCGATGGGTCGGCGCCATGGCGCCATGCGTGGTGAGGGAGGGCATAATGGGCAGTATGTATGGCAACGAGGATTTGATCGCGCATGAGCATCGCGTGCTGATGGGCGAGTATGGCCGGGCGCAGGCGCGCTGCAGTGCGCAGCTGGCTGCACAGGCGGCGCGCATCGCGCAGCTGGAATCGGAATTGATGCGCGCGCGGGCGCAGGTCGTGATCCGCGATACCAAGCTGGCGCTGGCGCGCGACGAGCTGGCCGAACTGGCGGCCAGCGTGCCGGGCTTGCCGACGCGCGCGAGGCTGGCGCGCCGGGTCGAATGGCTCGGCGAGCGCGTGCAGGACCTGATGCGCGAGTTGCTGCGCCTGCAGTGGCTGCCCGCGCCAGGCTTGCAGGCCGACGTGCGTGAAAAAGCCGTGCTGTATGTGGGTAGCTATCTGACTCAGGCTGCGGACGGCGCGCTGATGGCGCAGCAGGCCGTCGAGCAGGCAGGCGGGCGCTTCCTGCACCATGCGGGCGGCGACGATGGCGCCGACGACGTGGCGGCACTGGAAGCGGGTCTGGTGGCGGCCGACCTGGTGATTTGCCAGACGGGCTGCGTCAGCCACGACGCCTACTGGCGCGTGCATGACCATTGCCAGCGCACGGGCAAGCAGTGCGTGCTGGTGGACCAGCCGCAAGCCATGCATTTCATACGCAAGGAAGCACTGGCCGGCTGAGGCTCCAGCCGGGTATGTATACGTTCCTCCGCACCTTCAGGTAACACGATTCTTCGCATGATCCGCCGCTTTTTATGCGCCTGCGAGGCGCGCAGTCCCCTTTCATCCCTTCGGTTCGGTCGATAGTGCAAAGCCCAAGTCGTACCCGGCTCAATAACTACTGCTATTTTGTCCCTCTCCTGTGGGTGGGGCACTCCAGATTGCTCTGCATCAAGCGACACCTTGCTCATGTGAAACACAATAGATGCTCGGTCCGCTTTTATCTTCCTCACACAAGTCCTGGAGTCCATATGCCCAAATCCACGCATGTCGCCCAATTGTCGAGCTTTGTGTTCCTGTTGTGCGTCAGCCTGCTGTCTGTACCGGCTTCGGCCATCGCCGCGCCCCCATCGCTGCAGACCATGGCGCAGCAGTTTAGTACCTGCGCGCAACCATCTTTTCAAGCAGGCGAATTGCTTGACGAAGGCGTTACCGGCTTTGGCATCGACCTTGATGGCGATCGCTATTGGGTGGCGGTGATGGACAGGGTCGTATTGCCTTTGCAAGCCAGCCGTGATGCGCCGCCAGTGGCGACGCTAAGGCTGGACCGTCCCGTCGTTGAAGAGTTTCAGGAACAAATGGTGTGGCGCCAGCGCTTGTTACAGCATACGGCGAGCCTCATGGACGTGCCTGTGCAAGAGACGCCACTGGCTGACGGTGCTCGCTTGTTGACGGCAAATAAAAAAATACTCAAAGGGAAATACGCAGGCCTGTCGTTGATTGTCGATCAGAAGCGCCAATTATTTGTCCAGATCGAATGGGCCCGACTGCCCAGCTACACGACTATGCGGGAAGCTATTGCGATGCAAGAGGCTGTGTTGGCGCGTTTGCGAACCTGCTTGCCTAAAGTCTGATTGTGACGGAAGCCGATGGGGCGCCGCGCGGAAGCTGGCCAGCACAGTTGTCGATATCTCGCTGTCGGACTATCCACAACGCCGCCTGGTCATGCCGTGGATTGGAAGCACTGGCCGCTTCCTGACGCCGGGTTAATGCACGCTTAATCCGCAGGGGCCACAATGGCCGTCCATTCGATGTGATAGAGAGCGCCCATGCTGTCCCTGCAAATCGGCCCCCTGGCTTTGCCCACGGGCCTGGTCCTGCTGTTCCTTTCCCTGTGCGTCGCCTACGGCGTGGCGTGGTGGCTGCGGCGCTACCGCCAACTGCCCGACGCCGGCCCCCTCGTTTCCGACCTGCTGATCGCCGGCCTGCTGGCGGCGCGCCTGGCGTTCGTGCTGCGCTGGCACGAACAATACTTCGCGGCTCCCTGGTCCATTTTGAATATCCGCGATGGCGGCTTCCTGGCGCCGGCCGGCGTCGCCGCTGCGCTGGCCATCGCCGCGTGGCGCTGCCGGCGTCCCGCCATGGCGGCCATGCGCCGGCCCCTGGCCATCAGCGTGGCGTCCGGCGCGCTGGCCTGGGGCGTGTTGAGCGCAGGGATGGGGCTGGCCTACGACAAGCCGACGGCCTTGCCATCCGTGGCCCTGCAGGCGCTCGACGGCGCGCCGACGACCCTGGCGGCGCTGGCCGGCGGCAAGCCGATGGTGGTCAACCTGTGGGCCAGCTGGTGCCCGCCATGCCGGCGCGAGATGCCCGTGCTGGCCGCCGCGCAGCAGGCGCGTGCCGATATCGTCTTCGTGTATGCAAACCAGCGCGAGGATGCGGCGGCCGCCAGCGCTTTCCTGGACAGCAGCGGCGTGACCCTGCGCAATGTGGTGCTCGACAGCGCAGCGGCGCTGGGCAAGGCGGCCGGCTCCTCGGCCCTGCCCACCACCCTGTTCTACGACGCGCAGGGGCGATTGGTCGATACTCACCTGGGCGAATTGTCCGATGCCTCGCTGGCCAGCAAGCTGCAAAAGATCGCGCCGTCCGGTTCTCTCTGATAGTATACCCCCCTATGGTATTTATTGGGGCGGAAGCATGGGACACACAACGCATGACAAGACCAGGTTGCTCAATCGCGTGAAGCGCATCCGCGGCCAGGTGGAAGGCCTGGAGCGGGGCCTGGAAGAGGGCCGCGATTGCGGCGAAGTGCTGCAGCTGATCGCCGCCGTGCGCGGCGCCGTGAATGGCCTGATGGCCGAAGTGATCGAAGAACATTTGCGCGAGCACGTGGCCAGTCCCGATATCTCCGGCGAGGAGCGGGCCAGGGGCGCCGACGACATCGCGGGCATCCTGCGTACCTACCTCAAATAATCCGCCGGAGAGATCAGCATGCAACTGCAGCATATCGAGGAAGACCTATCCGCCTGGCAGCACGAACACGTCTTTGGCGGGGCCAGCGACAAGGCGGAACGCCGCGCGCGCATCGTCATGTGGATCACCCTGGCCACCATGGTGCTGGAAATCGTCGCCGGCTGGTGGTACAACTCCATGGCCCTGCTGGCCGATGGCTGGCATATGAGTTCGCACGCACTGGCCATCGGCCTGGCCGCGTTTGCGTATGCGGCGGCGCGCCGCTATGCGCGCGACCCCCGCTTCGCTTTCGGCACGTGGAAGATCGAGGTGCTGGCCGGCTACACCAGCGCCATCCTGCTGCTGGGCGTGGCTGCGCTGATGGTGTTCGCTTCGCTGGAACGCCTGTTCTCGCCGCAGCCCATCCACTATCCGCAGGCGATGGCGGTGGCGGCTTTCGGTTTGCTGGTGAACCTGGTGTGCGCGCTGATCCTCGGCGGCCACCACGACCATGATCACCACCATGGTCACGAGCAGCACGACCATCATGATCACCATGGCCACCACCATGGAGAAGACCTGAACATGAAGGCCGCCTACATCCACGTGCTGGCCGACGCCGCCACGTCCGTGCTGGCCATCGTTGCGCTGGGCGGCGCGTGGGCTTACGGCTGGCGCTGGCTCGATCCCGTGATGGGCATCGTCGGTGCCGTGCTGGTGGCACTGTGGGCGAAAAAGCTGATGCACGAGACGGGCAAGGTCTTGCTGGACCGCGAGATGGACCATCCCGTGGTGGTGGAAATCCGCGAGGCCGTGGAGGTGGAAAGCGCCGGCGACACGCCGCGCATCGTCGACCTGCACGTGTGGCGAGTCGGCAAGCAGCTGTATTCGTGCGCCTTGTCCGTCGTCAGCCGCGACCCCACGCTGACAGGCGCCGAGCTGCGCGCGCGCATCGGCATCCACGAGGAGATTGTCCACAGCACCATCGAGATTATTCGCCGCCCTTGATAATGATGGTGAAAAAAGCAAGCTGATGCAGGGCGTAGGCAGTATAATGTCGGCTTTTACAGCACGCGCTGTTCACCAGACAGAGAAGAAAATGAGCACATTACCACCATGCCCGCAATGCAAATCCGAATTCACGTATGAAGACGGCAGCCAGTTGATCTGCCCTGAATGCGCGCATGAATGGTCGGCCACGGCTGCAGATGCAGCGGAAGAGGGCGCCAAGGTGTACCGCGATTCGGCCGGCAATATCCTGCAGGATGGCGACACGGTCAGCGTCATCAAGGACTTGAAATTGAAGGGCGGCGGCGGTGTCGTCAAGATGGGCACCAAGGTCAAGAACATCCGCCTGGTCGACAGCGACCATGATATCGACTGCAAGATCGACGGTTTCGGTTCCATGAGCCTCAAAACTGAGTTCGTCAAGAAGGTCTAACGCTTTTACCTGTAACACGGCGCGCTGGCTTCATTCCTGCGCGCCGTTTTTTTATTCAGAATCCATGCAAATCGATCATCTCCGTCAGCGCCTGCGCGCCTTGGGTGCCAAGCCCCTGCACGAACAGCGCGTGCTGCGCGACTGGATCCAGGGGCAGCCGCACGACCAGGGCCGGCGCCGCGCCGAGGATTTTTTGCCGTTGCCCGTGCGCGAGGCCTTGCCCGCGCTCGACCTCGAATTGCAGGGCATGCTGAAACTGCTCAGCACCCATCCGGGCGCGGACGGTTCCGCGCGCCTGCTGGTGGGACTGCACGACGGCCAGACGGTGGAAAGCGTGCTGCTGCCGCGCGACGGCCTGTGCGTGTCCAGCCAGGTCGGTTGCGCCGTCGGCTGCCAGTTCTGCATGACGGGCCGCGACGGCTTGATCCGGCAAGTCACCAGTGGCGAGATCGTCGCGCAGGTGGTACTGGCGCGCACCATGCGCCCCGTGAAAAAAGTCGTCTTCATGGGCATGGGCGAACCGGCGCATAACCTGAACAATGTGATGGAAGCGATCGAGCTGCTGGGTACCGAGGGCAATATCGGCCACAAGAACCTGGTGTTTTCCACGGTGGGCGACCCGCGCGCCTTCGAGCGCTTGCCGCAGGGAAGGGTCAAGCCGGCGCTGGCGCTGTCCCTGCACACGACCAAGCCGGAGCTGCGCGAACAGCTGCTGCCGCGCGCGCCGCGCCTGACGCCGCGCGAACTGGTGGAGTTCGGCGAGTCGTATGCGCGCCTGACCGGCTACCCGGTGCAGTACCAGTGGACCCTGATGGAAGGTATCAACGATGGCGAGGACGAGATGGACGGCATCGTGGCGCTCTTGCAGGGCAAGTACGCGGTACTGAACATGATCCCGTACAACACCATCGACGACTTGCCGTTCAAGCGTCCCAGCTGGGAAAAGGCGCGCGCCATCGCCGCCGCCCTGCATGCGCGCGGCGTGCTGACCAAATTGCGCGATTCGGCCGGGCAGGATGTGGAAGGGGGCTGCGGGCAGCTGCGCGCGCGTGAGGCCAAGGGCAAGAAAGTGATCGAGATACACGCAGCGTAAAACAGGGGTCAGCGGCGTAGGCGTAGGTCGGATTAGCGGGAACCGCGTAATCCGACATTGCGAGGCCAACAATTGTGTCGGATTACGCTCCGCTAATCCGACCTACTCTGCTCACACTCCGCCCAGCAAATCGTTTTCATTCAATATCGCAAACGCGATCTCGGGATGCGCGGCCAGGCAGCGCCGCACGGCGGCCGGAATGGCGGCGCGCGTCTTGCGGCACAGGCCCGGTTGCTCCAGCAGGCGGATCTGGAAGCCGCGCACGGTGCGCACTTCGCCGCTGCCCGGTGCGATCTGCAATTGCACGCCCAGGTTGCTCTTCAACAGCAGTTGCAGCTTTTGCAACTGCGCATACGTGGCGATGCCCTCGATGTGCGCCAGCAAACGCTTTTCTTCCGTCAGGTTCAGGCGCAGGATGGCAAGGTCCGCCTGCGGATCGTCGAGCAGGCGCTCGCGTTCGCAGTCGCACAGCTGCGGCGGACACTCCTTGCGGACTTCAAAATCGACGATGCGCATGCTGGTGTTCCAGTGACGTTCCAATGGCGATGCCGGCTGAATCCAGTATCGTCCGCCAACAGGCGCCTGTCAATCAGCGCGGACTGACGATCAGGCGCCAGCGGATGGCACCTTGCTCGCTGCTGTGCTGATGGTGGTTTTGCGGTGGCATGATGTGGCCTTCCGTCGACACGATCTCGTGCGCGCAGCCGTCGCAGCGGTAGATGCCCGAGTACGGCACGGCTTCGCCGGGCGAGGTCAGTTCATCGAAACGCGGGTGCATGGAGCGGGCCACGTAGCTGGGGTTTTTGTAGTCGGCCATGGAATCGTCGGTAAGTGGAAAATGTCCCCATTCTGGCACACATCGTGTGCGGCCTTGACCGCGTGTCTTGGTGCGCGCGCGGCCCTGTGTTGTAATGTTGCTCATCCCATTTGAACACGCAAGGCCATGAGAACCCGCATCAAGATCTGCTGCATCGCTTCCATCGACGAAGCGCAACTGGCGATTGCCGCCGGCGCCGACGCGCTGGGCCTGGTGGCGGCCATGCCGTCCGGCCCCGGTCCGATTCCCGACGCGTGCATCGCGCAGATCGCCGCCTGGACGCCACCACCCGTGGCCACGTTTCTGCTGACGTCCGAGACGACGGCGCAAGCCATCGCCGAACACGTGCGCGCCACGCAGCCATCGACCGTGCAGATCGTCGGGCATATCGACCCGCGTGAAGTCGAGGAGCTGGCGCGCCTGCTGCCGCATGTGCGGCGCGTACAGGTGATCCATGTGGAAGGGCCCGAGGCTTTGGAATTGATTCCCGCCTACGCGCCCCATGTGCATGCCTTCCTGCTTGACTCCGGCCGCCCTGGCGCGCCGGTCCCGGAACTGGGCGGCACGGGCCGCACGCACGACTGGTCCATCAGTGCGCGCTTCGTGCGCGCCAGTCCCCGTCCCGTCTTCCTCGCCGGCGGCCTCGATGCCAACAATGTGACGGACGCGCTGCGCCAGGTGCGGCCCTACGGCATCGACCTGTGCTCGCGCGTGCGCACCGATGGCAAGCTCGATGTCATGAAACTGGCCCTGCTGATGGCGGCCGTGCGCGACGTGGATGCGGCGCTGTATGCGGAAGGTTAATCCGTTATTGCCAATGCGTTCATTTCGCGCACGAACGCTTCCGTAAACGCGGCCACCATGCCGCCCGCCGCGCGCGGCGAGATCAGGCCCACGACTGAATGCGACTCCTCGTCGGGCAGCGCAATAAAACGCACGCCGGGCGGCGCCACCAGGCGCATGCTGTCGGGGACGATGGCGATGCCCATGTTGGCCTCGATCAGGTTCAGCTGCGAGGTCTTGCGCGACAGGGCGCGCGCCGCCTTCGGAAAGAAACCCTGCGCCAGGCACAGGCCCGCCACCAGGTAACTGAGGCCCCCGCGGTCCTTGTGCGGGATCGAGACGAAGGCCTCGTCGCGCAGGGCGGCAATCGTCGTGCGCTGCAGCGCGGCCAGCGGCGACATCGCTGACACGGCCACCACCAGCTTTTCCGCAAACAGTTCGCGCACGACGATATTGGCGTGCTTGCGCAGGGTGGGCAGGCGCACCAGGCCCAGGTCGGCACGGCCTTCTTCGATGTCAGCCGCCTGGTTTTCCGACGAGCCTTTCGACACGTCCAGCGTCACACCGGGAAACTGCGCCAGCAGGCGGTTCAGCACGGCGCCGATGGCGGGCGTGAGGGTGACGGAGCTTGAATGCAGCAGGCGGATGATGCCTTGCGCGCCTTGCCCCACGTGGCGCGTCTGGCGCACGGTTTCATCGATGTCTTCGAGGATGCGCTTTGCCCGTTCATAAAATACCTGTCCGGCGGGCGTGAGTTCGATATGGCGCGCGTCGCGCGTCAGCAGCAGTGCTTGCACCTCGCTTTCCAGCTCCTTGATCTGCCGGCTCAGGGCCGACTGCGCAATGTACAGCTTTTCCGCCGCACGCGAGTAGCTGCCTGCATCGACGACTTCGACAAAATAGCGGAACTGTCTGATGGAAATCAATCGTATGCCTTTTCGAGATCGGAGACTGCCGGATTTGATATTGGCCCGGCCCCGTCGTTCGCGTTACAGTGGCCTGGTCTGCTGTCACTGCAAAGGAAAGACCATGCTGGAATTGATCGGGGTGCTGGGACTGCTCGTCAGTATTATCGCAAAACTGATTTTCGTCCAGATCGGTGGGGCGGCTGACGGTAAAGAGGATTGATAGCGAATCAACCCAACGGCAAAAAGGCCGGGGTCGGACCCTCAGGGTCCGACCCCAGTTTCCGTCTTTGGGGTTGCCAGCATCGCGACAAATCCGTCCTGCAAGGCGATGTGCTGTACATTGCAATTCAATGCCACCCCATCCCACTCCGTCAACTGCCTGCCCACGCACTTGAGCGCCGCCTCGCGCGCCGTCCACGCCTGCGCCAACCGCAGCGGGCGCTGTGCATCGGGGCAGGCGGCCAGTTCCTGCGTCACCTGCGGCCCCAGGTAATCGCGTGCCAGATTCGCCCAGTCGGGAATATCTTGCACGCGCATCGCGTCGATGCCGACAGCGCCATGCAGATGGATGGCGGCCAGCGACATGCCGTCATCATGGGTCAATGACAAACCTGCCGCGCGGCCGGCCAGCAGCAAACGGGGAGGAGCACCCGGCATCGACTCCAGCGAAATCGATTCAATATCCATCTTCAGCCACTGCGCCGCCGCTGCCCGCACGGCGGCGCGGATGCGCAAGCGGGCCTCCCAGCGCGGCAGAACGGCGGCGATGCCGATCACCAGCACGCCGTCGCCCGACCACAGCACGGTGGCATCCATCCGCTGCGCTCAGCTACGCAATGGCGCCGCCGGACATCCCGCCCAGTTGCTGCCGGCGGGGATGTGTTCACCCTTCATCACCAGGGTCAACGGCCCCAGGCGCGCATTGTCGCCCACCTTGGCGCTGTACAGCACCGAGCTGCGCGGACCCATGTAGACGCGCTGGCCGATGTCCACGTGGTCGATCTTCATCACGCGGTCCTCGAACAAATGCGTTTGCGGACAGGTCAGGGCGTTCAATTCGCTGTAGTCGCCGATGTGCACGCAGTCGAATTCCGTGATGTCCGTCGTGTCCATGTAGACGCCGCGGCCGATCTTGCAGCCGAACAGGCGGAAAGCCAGCGGCAGCCACGGCGTGCCGCGCAGGTAGCGCATGAAGTTGGGCACGGCGATGCCTTCGTACAGGTTGGTGACACCTTCCGAAATCCACACGAACGGCGTCCACATGGGCGCCGCGTGCTTGCGGTAGCGTCCCAGCAGCAGCCACTTGAACAGCACCACCACCAAAAAATTGCCGATGCCGTAGGCGATGCCGGCAATGGCCAGGTCGCCCACCACTTCGCCCCAGCGCCCGGCGCCCGCGATCGGCATCACGTCCAGCACCAGGGTATAGCCGACGGCGATCACCACCGCGTGCGGCGCGACGATGCGGAACGCTTCGATCAGGCTGCGGCCCAGGCGGCGCAACAGCGATGGCTTGAAGGTCAGGTGCTCGGCAAAACCGCTGACCTGTTCGCGCGCGGGCAAATGCATGGGCGGGGAGCCGAGCCAGGTATCGCCGCTGTGCATCTGTTCATTGCGCGGCGCATGCGTGTGCACGCCGATCAGCACGTGCTCGGGCAGCACGGTGCCGTCCGGGATATAACTGCCGTTGCCGACAAAGCTGCGGTGCGAGATGACGGTGGGGCGCATGGTCATCCAGCCGCCGTCGATCTGCTCGTCGCCCAGCATGACGGCGTCGGCGATGAAGGTGTCGTCGCCCAGGGTCAGCATGTCGGGCACCACGCCGAGCGCCGTGGAAATCTCGGCGCCCTTGCCGACCTTGGCGCCCAGCAGGCGGTACCAGTACGGCGCGTACACGGTGGCGTAGATGCCGTGCAGGACGTTCAGGCTCGATTCCTGGATATGGCTGACCAGCCACTTGGCGCAATAGATATTGCTGTGCACGGGCGAGCTGCCCGGCTTCAGGCGGGGCAGCGCGCCCCAGCGGATGGCGGCCGACAGCAGGGCCGTCAGCACGATCAGCACGGCGCTGGCGGGGAAGGCCAGCAGGAAGTAGCGGGCCAGCTGGGTCGTCACGTCGCGGCCCTGCAGCCACGGCATCATTTCGCGCTCGTCGAACCAGTCGATCAGCACGAAGCTTGGGAAGACGGGCATGAAGAACAGCACGGCGATGAGGACCATGCCGAAGCAGAAGAACAGGGTTTCGCCCGTCAGGCGCAGGCGCGAGACGGCGGGGCGCGGCGGCTGGCTGGCCCGGTCGTAGGGGCCGATGTCGCGCGCGGGCGAACCGGTCCAGACCCTGCCCGCCGGCACGCTCACGCCATCGGCCAGCGCGGACTGTCCCTCCAGGTGGCCGAAGGCGCCCACCTTGGTATTGCCCTCCATGATGGCGTAAGAGCTGATGCAGGCATCGTCGCCGATGCTGATCTGGCCCAGCAGCAAACGGCCCCGTTCGACGCGGGCGTTTTCAAAGTTGACGGCATTGCCCACGCTGACGTTGTCGCCGATGGACAGCAGGTCGGGCGCACGCAGGGTCATCGAGCCGATGACCACTTCCTTGCCGACTTTCGCGCCCAGCGCGCGCAGCCACCAGCTGTTCAGCGACGAGCCGCTGAGCAGATACGTGGGCGCCGATTCGACCAGGCGGTCGGCCAGCCACCAGCGGTAGTAGGTGACGCCCCACAGTGGATAGCTGCCCGGCTTCAAACGCCCGGCAATCAGCCACTTGCCGGCAATCGCGATGGCAAATTCGGCCAGGGTGGCGAGCAAGAACACGACTATCGAGGCGGCGATGGCGCGCGGCACGGTGTCTCCCGTGTCGCCCGTGAAGAAGTGATAGGTAAAGAAGGGCGCCATCCACTGCGCCATGCGCAGGGTGACGAGGCCCGGCACGGCCGCCGCCTGCGCCGCGCCGCACAGCCAGCGCTTCATGGCCGATGGCGGTGTCCAATCCGCTTCCGGCGTGGCCAGCGCGGGCGCTTCGTTCAGCACGGCGGCGATCTTGCCGATCTGGCGATTGTGATAAATGTCGCGCACCGTCATGTGGGCGTAGGCAGGATTGGCGCGCAGGGCGGACGCCAGGCGGGCGGCCAGGAAGGAATGGCCTCCTAGGTCGCTGAAAAAATCCAGCTGGCGCAAGATTGCCTGGCCCGGGAACAGCTTGGCCAGCGCCGCGAACAGGGCCGCTTCGGCCGGCGTTTCCGGCACGTCCGATTCGCCCGCCTCGCCAGCCGGCGGTGCGGACAGGGGCATGGCTTTCAAGGCTTTTCTGTCGATCTTGCCGGAAGTCAGGCGCGGCATCAGTGGCAGCAATTCGAAGCGGCCGGGCACCATATACGGCGGCAAATGCAGGTTCAGGGCCGCGCGCAGGGTTTTTGTGGACAGGGCATCGTCGGGGGCATCGTCGCTGCCGACGATGTAGGCCACCAGCTGGTCGATGCCATCGTCCTTGCGCAGCAACACGGCCACGGTGCCCACGCCCGCCTGCTGCGCCAGCACGGCTTCGATCTCGCCCAGCTCCACGCGAAAGCCGCGAATTTTCACCTGGTCGTCGGCGCGCCCCAGGCACAGCACCTGGCCATCAAGATCGATGCGCGCCAGGTCGCCCGTGCGGTACAGGCGTGCGTCGTCTGGCCCCGTGCTCCAGGGATTGGGCAGGAATTTTTCCACGGTCAGGTCGGGCCGGCCCAGGTAGCCTTCCGCCAGGCCGGGGCCGATGATGCACAGCTCCCCCGTTTCGCCGCGCGCCAGCAAAACCAGGGGACGGTTTTCACCCGGCTCGGCCACCTGCAGCACCAGCAAGCCATAGTTGGGCAGCGGCGTGCCGATGGTGACGGGTTCACCGGGCCGCAGGCGCGCCAGGCTGCACGAGACGGTCGCTTCCGTGGGGCCATAGGTGTTGAACATGGCGCGGCCCGGGCGCGACCAGCGCTCGACCAGGGACTCGGGGCACATCTCGCCGCCCAGGTTGATCAGGCGCAGACTCGGTACTTCCTCCGCAAACAGGGCCAGCAAGGTCGGCACGGCGTGCAGCACGGTGACATGGTTGGTTGCCAGCGCGCGCGGCAAGGCTTCCGGGTCGCCGGAGATTTCCTTCGGTCCCAGCCACAGGGTGGCGCCCACGAGGTAGGCGATCCAGATTTCTTCGAACGACATGTCGAAGGCGACGGAAAAGCCCTGGTAGACGGTGTCGGACTGCGCCACTTCCAGCACGGCGTTTTCGCTGCGCAGGAAGTGGCAGATGCTGCGTTGATTGATCAATATGCCCTTGGGTTTGCCCGTGGAACCCGAGGTGTAGATCACATACGCCGGGTGTTCGGGCAGGACGGTGGCGCGCGCGGGCAGCAGTTCGCCCGGTGCGGCGGGGGCCAGCAGGCTTTCCGCCGTCCACACGGGGCGCACGATGCCAGCGTCAAACAGGCGCGGCGCGAACTGCGCGCAGCTGACGACGCCAAAGCCGTTGGCGTCATCGAGGCACACCTGCAGGCGTTCCACTGGCGTGTCTTCATCGACGGGCAGCCAGGCGGCGCCCGCCTTGGCGATGGCCGCCTGCATCAGCAGCAGAGGGGCGCCGCGCGGCAGCCATAGGCCCACGATGTCGCCGGGCTTGACGCCGGCCGCCACCAGGCGCGACGCGGCCAGGCCAGCTTGCGCTTCGAGTTCGGCATATGTGATGCGGCGCGCGCCGTCGATCAGGGCGATTTGTCCGGGACAGCGGCGGGCCGTCGCCTCCAGCAGGTCGGCCAGCACTTCTTCGCGCAGCAGATCCGGTCGCGGCGGGCCGTACAGGATGTCGGCGTGGGTGGAAGGGGTGCCTGGGCTGACTGCGGTGAAATCGTTCATGGATGACGCTTATCTGTAATGCGGTGTGAGGAATCTGACGGGCTGCGCATGCTGCGTGGCACAGTCGATACCTTACAGCACGCCAGACATTTCAGCGTTGCAGAACGGGGAATTTTGTAGAGCTTTCGGCAATTATGTGGCGGCGGGATCAACTGCCATGATTACGGAATGTAAATCGCGGAAACATGGCGCCGATTTGCGCCACCGTGCTCGCCGCTGGATAGCCGTGCAGGGGGCGGCCGGCCAGCGCCGCGTCCGCGCAGCCTTCGGCGCGGAACTGCTGCAGCACGTAGTTGTCGACGCCTTTCGCGGCCAGGGTGGTGGCCAGGGCCAGCAACTGATCGTCCGGCAGCAAGTCCGGGTGGGTGGTGGTGCGGCATTCGTAGGCGACGCCGCTGGCGAGGATGGCGTCCAGGCAGGCGCGCGCGGGGTCGCCGCTGCCGGCCACGCGGGTCACATGACGATAGTCGGCAAACGGCGCCTTGATGTCGAAGCCGACCCAATCGACCAGGGGCAGCACTTCCTGCAGGCGCTGCGGATAGATGCAAGCCGTGTGCAGGCCGATGCCGAACCCCAGTTCCCTGACGTCGAGCATGGCGCGCGCCAGCGCCGGGTCCATGCACGCCTCGCCGCCGCTGAAGACGACGGCGTCGACCAGGCCCACGCGGCGGCGCAGCCAGGTCAGTACATCCTGCCAGGGCATGGTGCCCTGCGGCGTGCGCGTCTGCAGGTGCGGATTGTGGCAATAGCCGCAACGCCAGGGGCAGCCCTGCACGAAGACCACGGCGGCCAGCTTGCCCGGGTAGTCGGTGGCGGAAAAGGGCGTCAGGCCGCCCACTTTCAACTCAGCCACGGCAGGCGGGCTGGCCAACCCGGGCGCTCGCTTCCGTAAAGTACTGGCGCTCGTGGAATTCGCCTTGCTTGCCGATGTTGAACGAGGCGACGGGGCGGTGGTAGCCCATCACGCGGGTCCAGATTTCGCAGCGCTGGCGTTCGCTGTCGAGCAGGGTGATGGCGGGAGTGAAGTCGGGACGTGCGTTCATGGTGTTTCCTCAAGTGATGGAACAGGGTGGGCTTGTTTGCGGGCGATCAGTTCCGCGTCGCAGGTGGGACAGAATTCATGTTTGCCGGCCAGGTAGCCGTGGCGCGGGCAGATGGAAAACGTGGGGGTGACCGTGATGTAGGGCAGCGAAAAGCGGCTCAGGGCGCGTTTCACCAGTTCGCGGCAGGCATTCGCATCCGACAGCGCTTCGGTCATGTACAGGTGCAGCACCGTGCCGCCCGTGTACTTGCGCTGCAGCGCGTCCTGCAATTCCAGCGCTTCGAAAGGGTCGTCCGTGTGGCCCACGGGCAGTTGCGACGAGTTCGTGTAATACGGGTTGTCGACGGTGCCGGCCTGCAGGATGGCCGGATAGCGCTTGCGGTCTTCGCGGGCAAAGCGGTACGTCGTGCCTTCGGCCGGTGTCGCTTCCAGGTTGTACATGTGGCCCGTCTCTTCCTGGAATGCCACCATGCGGGCGCGCACGTGGTCGAGCAGGCGTATCGCCAGCGCATGGCCCTCGGCGGACGTGATGTCGTAAGCGTCGCCGCTGAAATTGCGGATCATCTCGTTGATGCCGTTCACGCCCAGCGTGGAAAAGTGGTTGCGCAGGGTGCCCAGGTAGCGCTTCGTGTAGGGGAACAAGCCTTGCTGCATCAGTTCTTCGATGGTGCGGCGCTTGATTTCCAGGCTGACTTTGCCCAGCTCCAGCAGGCGGTCCAGGTCGGCCATCAGTGCCGCTTCGTCGCCGCGCCACAGGTGGCCCAGGCGCGCACAGTTGATGGTCACCACGCCCAGTGAGCCCGTCTGCTCGGCGGAACCGAACAGGCCATTGCCCCGTTTCAGCAGTTCGCGCAAGTCCAGTTGCAAGCGGCAGCACATGGAGCGGATCATGTTCGGCTTGAGTTCCGAATTGATGAAATTCTGGAAGTAGGGCAGGCCGTAGCGGGCCGTCATCTCGAACAGGCGTTCCGCGTTGTCGCTATGCCAGTCGAAATCCTCGGTGATGTTATAGGTCGGGATGGGAAAGGTGAAGACGCGGCCCTTGGCATCGCCCGCCATCATGATCTCGATGTAGGCGCGGTTGATCATGTCCATCTCCGCCTGCAGCTCGCCATAGCTGAAGTCCATCTCCTGGCCGGCGATGACGGGAATCTGCTCGCGCAGGTCGTCCGGGCAGACCCAGTCGAAGGTGAGGTTGGTAAACGGCGTCTGCGTACCCCAGCGCGATGGCACGTTGAGGTTGAAGATCAGCTCCTGCATGTACTGGCGCACGTCTTCGTAGCGCAGGCCGTCCTTGCGGATGTAGGGCGCCATGTAGGTGTCGAAGGAGCTGAATGCCTGCGCGCCGGCCCATTCGTTTTGCAGGGTGCCGAGGAAATTGACGATCTGGCCGATGGCGCTCGACATGTGTTTCGGCGGGCCCGATTCGATCTTGCCCGGCACGCCATTCAAGCCTTCATGCAGCAGGGTGCGCAGCGACCAGCCGGCGCAATAGCCGGCCAGCATGTCGAGGTCGTGGATGTGCAGCGCCGCTTCGCGGTGCGCCGCGCCCACTTCCGGCGGATACACCTGGTCCAGCCAGTAGTTGGCGATGACCTTGCCCGACACATTGAGGATCAGGCCACCCAGCGAGTAACCCTGGTTGGCGTTGGCATTGACGCGCCAGTCGCGCCGCTCCAGGTATTCATTGATGGACGCGGCGACATCGACCTGGCCGCGTGTGGGGGAAACTGCATTCGTCGTCATGAAACCTCCAATAAACACAACATGCGGTGTTTTTATGAAGGTTATCTACTAAATGTAGTGACGTCAAAGGTGGCGTGCAAGCGATTCGCGTATCCTTGATCCAGGTGAAAAAACCACTTCAGCCGGTTTTGTTCCAGCGCGTTTCGCGCAGGATCAGCCAGCTCGCGCAAAAGAACGCGGCGCCGCAGGCGGCGATGCTGGCGACGGAGGCGGGCAGCACGTGGGCCCAGATTTCCAGCGGCGTATAGGTGCTCCAGCTGGCCACGCGCGTATCGAACGTGACGTAGTTCGCCAGCAGCCAGTAGATGGCCAGCAGGCCCGTGCAGATGGCGGCCTGACGCAGCAGCGGCAGTTGGCGGCGCGCGAACACGGCCAGCAGGAACAGCAGCAGCACGCCCGGATAGGCGCCCAGCACTTCCGGTGACAGCACGGAGATGGTCCCCGCGTCATAGCCATCGGCCGGACCGGCCCACTGCACTTGCAGCGCGGTGAGGAACAGGGTCAGAAGGAAAATCAGCAGCGGTTTGCGGGTCATGGTGGGCAATCGAAGAGGAAGAAAAGTGGGGCATTTTACAGCCAGGTCAAGCAAGTTGAAGGTGCTCCAGCCATGCATGCATTCCTTCACCTGCGTCAAGGACTGGGCGGCATGGGCGGGGCTATAGTCTGCACCCTGAGCCGATACGGGACTGTGAACATCATGATGCTTGAATCAACTACCGCCACCCGCGTGGCCGGACCGCTGGAACTGGTCTGCCCCGCCGGCAGCCTGCCTGCCCTGAAAGCGGCCGTCGACAATGGCGCCGATACCGTGTACCTGGGCTTTCGCGACGCCACCAATGCGCGCAATTTCGCGGGCCTCAATTTTGACGAGAAGGCCATCGCCGAGGGCGTGCGCTACGCCCATCAATATGGACGCAAGGTGCTGCTGGCGCTGAACACTTATCCGCAGCCGCACAACTGGGCCGTGTGGCGCAGCGCCATCGACCGCGCCGCCGCAGCGGGCATCGACGCCATGATCGTGGCCGATCCGGGCCTGATGGCCTACGCGGCCCAGCACCAGCCGCAGCTGCGCCTGCACCTGTCCGTGCAGGGCTCGGCCACCAACTACGAAGCCATCAATTTTTATCATGAACACTTCGGCATCGCCCGCGCCGTGCTGCCGCGCGTGCTGTCGATGGCGCAGGTGGAACAATTGATCAGCAAGACGGAAGTCGAGATCGAAGTGTTCGGTTTCGGCAGCCTGTGCGTGATGGTCGAAGGGCGCTGCGCGCTGTCGTCGTATGCGACGGGCGAGGCGCCGAACACCCACGGTGTGTGCTCGCCGGCCAAGGCTGTGCGCTGGCTGGAAACGCCGAACGGTCTGGAGTCGCGCCTGAACGGCGTGCTGATCGACCGCTACGCTCCCGGTGAAAACGCCAGCTATCCCACCCTGTGCAAGGGGCGTTTCGAAGTCAATGACGAAGAGTATTACGCGATCGAGGAGCCGGCCAGCCTGAATACCCTGGCGCTGCTGCCGCAACTGATCGCCATGGGCGTGCGCGCCGTGAAGATCGAAGGGCGCCAGCGCAGTCCCGCCTACGTGGCGCAGGTCACGCGCGTGTGGCGCGAAGCGATCGACGCCTGCCGCGAAGGCAATCCGCGCTACGCCGTCAAGCCGGGCTGGATGGCGTCCATGGACAAGCTGGCCGAAGGCCAGCAGCACACATTAGGTGCTTACCACCGCTCCTGGAAATAGCAAAACCTACTGCGCGTCCCGGGGCGCGGCCTGCGATGCTCACCGTGCTTGAGCACGGCTGCGCTTCTCGGCCTCGCCGCGAGCCGCTCGCTACGGTTTTGTAACTTGAAAAATACTGGAAAAGGCATGCTAAAACTATCGTTGGGTCCCTTGCTGTACTACTGGCCGCGCGCCACCGTCTTCGAGTTTTACCAGCAGATCGCCGGCAGCGCCGTCGAGATCGTGTATCTGGGCGAAACCGTGTGCTCGCGTCGGCATGAAGTGCGCCTGGCCGACTGGCTCGATATCGCCGACATGCTGGCCGCTGCCGGCAAAGAGGTGGTGCTGTCGACGCAGGCGCTGATCGAGGCGGGCGCCGAACTGGCGACCCTGCGCCGCATCACGGGCAATGGCCGCTATACGGTCGAAGCCAACGACATGGGCGCCGTGCACTGCATGGAAAAGGGCGCGCCTTTCGTCGCCGGTCCCCATCTGAACCTGTTCAATGGCCCCAGCCTGCAACTGCTGGCGCGCCTGGGCGCGCGGCGCTGGGTGATGCCGCTGGAAATGGGGCAGACGGCGCTGGCCGAGATGCAGCGCCAGAAACCGGAAGGGCTGGAGACGGAAGTGTTCGCCTACGGCCGCATGCCGCTGGCGTTTTCCGCGCGCTGTTTCACGGCGCGCAACCGCAACCTGCCGAAGGACGACTGCGGCTACAGCTGCCTGGAAGAGCCGGACGGCTTGCTGCTGCGCACGCGCGACGAGGTGCCGTTCCTCGTCCTGAATGGCACGCAGACGCAGTCTGCCCTCGTCTACAACCTGGTGCGTGAACTCGACGCCATGCGCGACATGGGCGTGGCGGTGGCGCGCATCAGCCCGCAGGCCATGCATACGGAACAAGTCATCGCCATTTTCGACCGCGCCCGCCGTGGCCAGGTCAGCGGCGTGGGCGCCCAGGCCCAGCTGGCGGCCTGCCAGCCGGCCGGCGCTTGCGACGGCTACTGGCACGGCCAGCCCGGCATGGAACAGCACGCCGCTCATTGAACGCATCGAAAGGAAGCACCATGCAAGATCAACTGGAAAGATTGCCCATCCCGGCCAAGCCCGCCATGAGCAAGCCCGCCATGTCGTACCGGCTGCCCGAACCGCTGGCCGAATTGCTGTCCAAGCTGCCGCCGTATCCCGCCTCCTGGCTGTTCGTGCAAGGCCTGAACCGCTTGCTGGCGCCGCAATTGCCCGACGATGTGCGGCGCAGCCTGGAGGGGCGCAGCCTGCGCTTGCGCCTGGTCGACGCGGGCATCGCCTTCGATTTCGAGTGGCAGGGCACGGTGTTCGTGGCCGAGCGCTATGTGGACGTGCCGGACCTGTGCATCGCCGCCAGCGTGCATGACCTGATGCTGCTGGCGCGGCGCCAGGAAGATCCTGACACACTGTTCTTCAGCCGTCGTTTGAGCCTGGAAGGCGATACGGAGCTGGGTCTGCTGTTCAAGAATACGCTCGACGCCATCGAGCTGCCGCCGTTCGATTTACAGGCGCTGGGACCGCGCCGCGTGCTGGCGCATCTGCGCGACCGGGGCGCGCGGGAAGGCTGAGCGGAGCAGGGGGAGCGGAGAATTGCCGCAGCCGGCGTTCAATGGCGGCAGTGACCGCAGGCGCCGCTGCAAGATGGCAATTGTTCCTCATCGGAGGCCTCGCCCATGAAGCCGGCGTCGTTGACGGCGGCCAGCAGGCGCTCCTGCGTGGCCAGCCGTTCGTCAAATTGCACCGTGGCGCCGTGGCGCGCCAGCGAGACGCATACGGTGGCCACGCCCGTGACGGCCTCAAGCGCGCCCGTCAGCCTGTCGGCGCAGCCTTCGTGATCCATCCCGATAATATTCAAGCGTGCTGTCTGCATGGGTTCCTCTTGTTTTTCAGATAAAAAAACAGCGTAGGCGAGCGGTGCGCATGTCGTCCAGAGCAGCACGCAAGATTTATTTTCTATTTGCGGTTTTATTGATCTGGATTAATTCCAGCCGCTCCTGGTCAGCCTGAAACTGCTGTCGCGTGATACACAGTTGCCCTGTTCCAGTCGACAAGCGTACTCTGCTGCGCGATACTGTCATTCTGTTAAGAACGCTATGAAAGCGCTGGAAAGGAGGGGCCATGCAGCGCCGCCCCCTGCTCAAACTTGCCGCCCTGTGGCCGTTGGGCGCGGTCGCCGCCGGCACGTCGTCGCCGCTGCCGCTCGTGTATCCGCGCCATCAGGCACTCAATGATCCGCAGCAAGGCTATGTGACGGCTTTGCTGCAACTGGCGCTGGCGCGTTCGGGCCAGGCGTATGCATTGCGCCGTTCCGAACTGCGCATGGTGCAGACGCGCGCGATGCAGGAAATCGCCACGGCGTCGGGCAGCGTCGATGTCGTCTGGGCCATGACGAGTCGTGAGCGCGAAACGCAATTGCTGCCGGTGCGCATCCCCATCGACCGTGGCCTGATCCGGCAACTGGCGGCAGGGCGCATCGATTACTTTCCCCGTTCCGTGATCGAGGCGCAAAGCGAGCTGGCCAGCCACGCGCCATTGCCGCTGGCGCTAAGTAATCCTCAGGAAATTATTGTGAATTTATGACGAACAGAACCGGATGCTATGCAAGGCGCCCACTGCGACGCAGTGCAAGCACTGCTAGCAGCGGGCAACGCCGCAGAGCGCCGGTTATGGAAGTCAGAAATCACAATAATTTATTGGGGGTTACTTAGACACCCACCTGGTCATCCGCTACCCCGCCGCGCTGTATTTTTTTGTTGGCAAGCACCGGCCGGAACTGGCGCGCCATATTGAAATCGGACTGGAAAGCATGCTTGCCGATGGCAGTTTCGCGCAGCTGTTCCAGCAGCATTTCGGCCGTCTCGCCGATGGCCTGAAGCTGGCCCATCGCTACACGCTGGAACTGGCCAATCCCGACTTGCCGGAAGAGACGCCGCTGGCGCGCAAGGCACTTTGGTACCGTCCAAATCATTACTAGTGGTTTTGTTGATCGGTGTCAAACCACCGCTTCAATCGTGCGCAGGATGTTTGATGAAACGCAAGGCGAGTTCAACAGAACACCTGTTGACACTTGTAAAATTTTCACCGAACATGATTCCTCGTAACAACATTTCCCCGGCACGGGCCTTCAGGGCCGGTGCTGCGTGGGCTCCTGTACGCCCGTTCATCCGCCAGCGCCTGCCAGCCCGAGAACGGGTAACCAACCGTCACTTTTCGAAGGTTCGTCCATGCTCGATTCGATCGCGTCGGTATTGCACCAGGTGCCGGAATTAGCTTTGTTCCTGGCCCTGGCCCTCGGCTACGCGGTAGGGCAGATACGCTTCGGTCCCATCCAGCTGGGCGGCGTGTGCGGCACCCTGATCGCCGCGCTGCTGATCGGCCAGCTGGGCATCACGCTGGACGCCAGCGTCAAGAATGTCTTCTTCATGCTGTTCATCTTTGCCCTCGGCTATGCGGGCGGTCCCCAGTTCTTTGCCAACCTGAATGCCAAGGGCTTGCGCTTGGGAATACTCTGCCTGATCGAAGTGGTGGTGGTACTGGCGCTGGTGCTGCTGGCCACGCGTTTCCTCGGCCTGGACCAGGGCACGGCGGCCGGCATGATGGCGGGTGCGGCGACGGAATCGGCCGTCGTCGGTACGGCCACGGATGCCATCTCGAAACTGGCGCTGCCGGCCGCGCGCATCGCCGAGCTGCAGGCCAACGTGGTCACCGCATATTCCATCACGTACATTTTCGGCCTGATCGCCATCGTCATCGTCACCAGCCAGATTTTCCCGCTGTTGCTGCGCGTCAACCTGCGCGAGGAAGCGGACAAGCTGTGGGAAAAGATGGGCGGCGCGCAGACCGATGGCGACGGCGCGCAGGCCACGCCGGACATGGTGGGCCGCGCCTACCGCATCAGCCGTGGCGCGGGACGCCGTCTCGATGCCTTGCAGCATATTTTTGCGGGCCGCGCCAGCATCACGCGCGTGCGCCGGCACGGCAAGGTGCTGGACCTGGAACCGGCACTGCGCCTGCGCAATAACGATGAAGTGCTGGTGATCGGCCACCGTCCCGCGCTGGTGGCGGCCGAAGCCATCCTGGGCGAAGAATTTGCCGACACGACGGGCTTGAACATGGCCGTCTCGGCCGTCGAAGTGGTGCTGCAGCAGGCGGCCCTCGTGGGCCAGCCCCTGCGCAAGCTGGCCTTGCCTTCCGGCGTGCATGTGGCGGCCGTCGTGCGTGGCGAGCACAGCATGCCGCCCCTGCCGGACCTGGCCCTGCAGCGCGACGACGTGCTGCGCCTGTACGGCACGGCGGAAGGGCGCGAACTGAACACGGCGCTGGCCGCCATCGGCAAGCGCGTGCCCACCGGGGACCGCAGCAATATCGTCTACGCCAGCATCGGCATCGTGCTCGGTGTGTATATCGGCGGCTTTACCGCCAAGCTGGGCGGCATCCCGTTTTCGCTGGGCACGGGCGGCGGCGCCTTGCTGACGGGCCTGGTATTCGGCTGGTACCAGGCGAGAAAGCCGGGCATGCCGGGCATCCACCCCAGCGCGCTCGACATGATGAAAGATATCGGCCTGGCCACCTTCATCGCCTGCGTGGGCCTGGCGTCGGGACCGCAGGCGATCGATCTGATCCGCCAATACGGGCTGTCGCTGCCGCTGATGGGCGTGCTCATCGCCGTCGTCCCCGCCTCGCTGTCGTTGCTGGTAGGCCACTTTTTCCTCAAGCTGGAAGCGCCCGTGCTGCTGGGCGCCATCGCCGGCCAGCAGTGCAGCACGCCGGCCCTGTCGGCCGTGCAAAACGCGGCCGGCAACTCGACGCCCTTGCTGGGCTACACGATCACGTATGCGATCTCGAACGTGGTGCTGCCTCTGCTGGGGCCGCTCATCGTGGCCCTGGCCGGCTCGGTCCACGCGTGAAGCACGCAAGAGCACAGGCAGTAAAGAATTCCTTCAACACGAAAGGCGGTCCGTATGGAATGGTTGCATGAGTTATTCAAGAAGTCGCCCGAAATTGCCTTGTTTCTCTCCCTGGCAGTGGGTTACTACATCGGCAAGATCAAGTTCGGCTCGTTTCAGCTGGGCGGGGTCGCCGGTTCACTGCTGGTGGCGGTCCTCGTCAGCCAGGTAGGCGTCGCCATCGATCCTGGTGTCAAGTCGGTGCTGTTCGCGCTGTTCATTTACGCGGTTGGCTATGAAAGCGGACCGCAGTTCTTCAATTCCCTGGGGCGCCAGTCGGTGCGCGAAATCATCCTGGCGGTCGTGCTGGCAGTGACGGCGCTGCTGACGGTGGTCATCATGGCCAAGGTCTTTGGCCTGGACAAGGGCCTGGCGGCCGGCGTGGCGGCGGGCGGCTTGACGCAGTCGGCCATCATCGGCACGGCCGGTGACGCGATTACCAAGCTGGGCCTGGCGGCCGACGAGGTGGCGCGCTTGCAGGGCAACGTGGCCGTCGGCTATGCCGTCACCTACGTGTTCGGCTCGTTTGGCGCCATCATCGTCTGCGTCAATATCTTGCCTAAACTCATGGGGCGCACCATCCGCGAAGATGCGATCAAGGCGGAAACGGCGCTGCAGGCAGGCGTGCAGGTGCTGGGGCCTGGCCAGACGCCGGCCGCGCCTGACCTGATCGGCCGCATCTACGATGTGGGCCCGGGCGCAGGACGCTCGGTGGCGGAGATCGAAAGCGCGCATCCGAACACGGCCATTACCATCGAGCGCGTGAAGCGCAATGGCCAGATCATCGACGTCAGCCCGGACCTGGTGCTGGCGGCCGACGATATCGTGCTGCTGGTGGGCCGGCGCGAAGCCATGCTCAGCGTCTCTTCTCAGCTGGGCAAGGAATTGCTGGCCGTCGAAGGCATGGAACTGGTGATGCAGCGCCGCGACATGGTGCTGACCAACAAGGCTTACCACAACAAGACGGTGGGCGAAATCCGCAGCGCGACGGCGCCGGGCGTGCGTCACGGCATCTTTGTCGTGCAGCTGAGCCGCATGGGCAAGATCTTGCCCATGCAACCGGAAACCATCGTACAGACGGGCGACGTGGTGACCATTTATGGCGCCGAGCAAGACGTCAAGCGCGTGGCAGCCGAAGTGGGTTACATGATCGTGCCGAGCGCCAAGACGGACTTCGTCTATATGGGCGCCGGCCTCGTCGTCGGCCTGCTGGTGGGCTTGCTGGTGGCGCGCATCGGTTCGATTCCGCTGACCCTGGGCAGCGGCGGCGGCGTTCTGCTGTCGGGCCTGGTATTCGGCTGGTTCCGCGCCAAGCGCCAGACGTTCGGCTACATGCCCAGCGGCGCCGTGCAAATCCTGAAGGACCTGGGTCTGGCCGGTTTTGTTGCCGTCGTCGGCCTCACGTCCGGCCTGCAAGCCGTGCAAACCGTGCGCGAACACGGCCTGACGCTGTTTGGCGTGGGCGTGGTAGTGACCATCCTGCCGATGATCTTGACCATGCTGATCGGCCGGTACATCTTGCGCTATGACAACGTGGCCATCTTTGCGGGCGCCTTGTCCGGCTCGCGCAGCGCCAATCCCGCGTTCGGCGAAGTGCTGAATGCGGCGCAAAACTCGATTCCCACCGTACCGTTTGCCATTACCTATGCCTTGGCCAACGTTTTCCTGACCTTGCTGGGGCCGCTGATTGTGGCCTTCGTCTGAGTCTGCAAGAACCCTGCACATTGTCTGTCTAAAGGAGTAGCAAAAATGGATTTCAGTAACCCTGCCAAACTCGCCCTGTTGAGCCCCTTCGAACTGAAGGATGCGCTGATCCAGACGGCCAAGCAAAGCAACCGCCTGATGCTCAACGCGGGCCGCGGCAACCCGAATTTCCTGGCGACCACGCCACGCCACGGCTTCTTCCAGTTCGGCCAGTTCGCCATGACGGAAGCGGAGCGTTCGTATGTCTACATGGATGACGTGGGCGGCTTTCCCACGCGCGAGGGCATCGAGGCGCGCTTTGAAATTTTCGTGCGTAAACACGAGGGCAACCCGGGCGCGCACTTCATCGAGGCGGCCGTATCGTATGTGCGCGACCAGCTGGGCCTGAGCGCGGGCGATTTCATCTATGAAATGTGCGAAGCGATTCTGGGTTGCAACTATCCCGTGCCGGACCGCATGCTGCGCCTGTCCGAGAAAATCGTCGGCCAGTATATCCACCGCGAAATGATCGGCGACCATCCGTTTATCGGCAACTTCGACATGTACGCCGTCGAAGGCGGCACGGCGGCCATGACGTATCTGTTCTCCAGCCTGAAATCGAACCACATCATCCAGGAAGGCGACACCATCGCCCTGGGCATGCCGATCTTCACGCCGTACATCGAGATTCCCCAGCTGAACGACTACAAGCTGAACACCGTGCACATCGATGCGCCGCAATCGAACAATTGGCAATTCACCAAGAAGGAGCTGGACAAGCTGCTGGACCCGAAAGTGAAAGCTTTCTTCCTCGTCAACCCCAGCAATCCGCCTTCCGTCAAGATCGACGACGAGACCCTGGAATACATCGCCAAGATCATCAAGAAGCGCCCGGACCTGATCATCCTCACCGATGACGTGTATGGCACTTTTGCCGACAATTTCGTCTCGCTGTTCGCCATTTGTCCGTTCAACACCATCCTCGTGTATTCGTTCTCGAAATACTTCGGCGCGACGGGCTGGCGCATGGGCGTGGTGGCCACGCATGAAAACAATGTGCTCGACGACAAAATTTCCAAGTTGCCGGAAACCATCAAGAAGCAGCTCGATGCGCGCTATCACTCGATCACGACGGAGCCGCGTCAGCTGAAATTCATCGACCGCCTGGTGGCCGACAGCCGCACCGTGGCACTGAACCACACGGCCGGCCTGTCCACGCCCGTGCAGGCGCAGATGACCTTGTTCTCGCTGTTCTCGCTGATGGATGAAGAGCAAAAGTACAAGCAGTCGATGAAGCGCATCGTGCTGCGCCGCAAGGAAGCGCTGTACCGCGAACTGGGCTTGCCGATGGTGCACGACGCCAATTCCGTGCGCTACTACCACTTGCTGGACATGGAATCGCTGGCCGCGCAGATGCATGGCGTGGAGTTTTCGCAGTGGCTGCTGAAAAAACTCAAACCGAACGAAGCGCTGTTCCGCCTGGCCGAGGAAACGGGCGTCATCCTGCTGCCGGGCCGCGGCTTCGGTACCACGCATCCGTCCGGCCGCGTCTCGCTGGCCAACCTGAACGAATACGACTACGCCAACATCGGCCGCGCCATCCGCAACATGGCGTCCGAGTTCTTTGCCGTGTTTGAAAAGGAAAAGGGCGGCAAGAAAGCCAAGAAGTAAGCCGCTAGCCGCTTAGTCTGAATAAAACGGGCGCCCCGCAAGAGGCGCCTGTTTTTACGTGGCAGCGCCAGTAACCAATAGTGCAGGGTGGAATGGACATCCGTGGATATAATTGCTATTGTGAAAGTATAAACATGGCAACCCCGTGCTTTCCCCTCATTCATTGACTGGACGCTACATGGGCAGATTGCAAGGACACTTATCATTATTGCTGGCGGGCGCGCTGGGCGCGGCCATGCCCGCCCTGGCGGAACCGCTGACATTCAGCGAAGCGCTGCAGCAAGCGGCCAAGGCTTCGGGCGCCGTGCAGGGCGCCGCGCTCGACGTGCGCGCCAAAACACTGAAGGCCGAAGCCTTGTCGAATATCGATGGCCCGTCCGTGGACTTGACGGCGTTTCGCGGCCGCTTGTCGACCGATTTGAGTATCGATACGAGCGGCCTGGCCGGCGTGGTGGGCGGCATCGAATCGGTGTTGCCGCCGATTCCCGGCTTGCCCACGCCACAGATTCCCAATTCCCTGAACCGCGAAGTGGTGACGGATCTGACCTCGTTCGGTTTGCTGGGCATGTGGCCCATCTACACGGGCGGGCGCCTCGATGCCGTCAAGGGCCTCGCTTCCAGCCGGACCCTGGCCGCACAGGCCGAGCACACGGAAGCGGAAGAACAGCTGGCCACCCTGGTGGCGCAGCGCTATTTCCAGTTGTTGCTGGCCAAGCGGGTGGTGGCCGTGCGGGCCGAAGTGACGGCCGGCGTGACGCAGCACCAGCGCGATGCGGCCAAGCTGGAAAAGGGCGGCCTGATTTCGCGCGCGGAACGCCTGCGCGCCGACGTGGCCCTGGACAGCGCCCGCAGCGAGGAGGCGCAGGCGCGCAGCGATGAGGAAATCGCCCAGGTGGCGCTCGACCGCTTGCTTTCCGTCAACTCGCAAGTGCTGCCCAGCACGCCGCTGTTCGTCAACAGCTTGCCGGTTGGCACTTTGCAATCGTTCATCAGCACGGGCATGCGCGAAAATGCGAACTGGAAAAAGATCGACAGCAAGCGCGTGCAGGCCGAGCAAGCCTTGAAGCTGCATGGCAAGGAATATGCGCCCACCGTGTTTGCCATCGGTAACTACAATTTGAATCGCGGCAGCGAAAAGCTCGTGCGCTCGAACTGGGCCATCGGTCTGGTCGTGTCCGTGCCCCTCGTGCACCGCATCAATACGGGCAAGATGATCGCCGCCGCCAAGCTCGACCAGGAACGGGTGGAAGTGGTGGCGCGCCAGGCCGAGCGCGACATTCCCACTCTGATCGAGAAGAACTGGCGCGCGCTGGAAAATGCCCGTATCCAGTATCTGTCCACGGCCTCGTCGGTGGAGCTGGCGCGCGAAAATATCCGCTTGCAAACGGTGGCTTTCCAGCAAGGGCAGGTGACGTCGCTGGAAGTGGTCGACGCGCGCCTGAACCTGGCCAAGGTCGAGACCCAGCGCGCGCAGACTGCCTATCACTATGTGATGGGGCTGGCGCAATTGCTGGAAGCGACGGGCGAAACGCAACGCCTGGGCAGCCTGGCCGCCGCGGCCGATATCCAATTACCTGTGGACAAATGATAATGAGTACCTCCAAAAAACCATTGGCCATAGTCGCCGCTGTCATCGTTCTGGGCTTCGTCGGCTGGGGCCTGTACCAGGCGTTCCAGCCGCAGCGCCTGCCTTTGCAGGGACAGATGGATGCGCAGGAAGTCAATGTCTCGTCGAAAGTACCGGGCAGGGTGGGCGAGCTGTACGTCAAGCTGGGCCAGACGGTGCTGAAAGGTGAGCTGCTGTTCCAGCTGACGAGTCCGGAAGTGGACGCGAAGATCGCGCAAGCGACGGCCGCCACGCAGGCAGCCGATGCCGTGGCGCAAAAGGCGCAAGCGGGGGCGCGTCCGGAAGAAGTCGCGGCCGCAAAAGCCAACTGGGAACGGGCGCAAACGGGTGCCACCATCGCCAAGACCACGTATACCCGCGTCAACAATATGTTCGAGCAAGGCGTGATCGCCCAGCAGAAACGTGACGAGGCGCAAGCGCAATGGCGCGCCGCCGACCAGCTGGCGCAAGCGGCCCGCGCGCAATATGACATGGCGCAAAAAGGCGCCCGTCCGGAAGACAAGACGGCCGCCGCCGCGCAGGCGCGCCAGGTGGGCGCCGTGCTGACGGAAGCGCAGATCGCCCTGGCGGAAACGAAGATCGCTGCGCCGGTGGCGGGCCAGGTCAGCAAGATCCAGATACAGCCCGGCGAACTGGCGCCGCAAGGTTTCCCCGTGATTACTTTGGTGAACCTTGATGACGCCTGGGCCGTGCTGCAGGTGCGCGAAGATGAAATGGCCGCGTTTGGCATGGGCAGCACGCATACGGCCAACGTGCCGGCGCTGAAACAGCAAGTGAGCTTCAAGGTCAGCTCGGTGGCCGTGCTGCCCGATTTTGCCACGTGGCGCGCGGCCCGTCCGGGCGGCACGGACTTGCGCACGTTTGAAATCCGCTTGCGTCCCGCCATCAAGGTCGATGGCTTGCGTCCGGGCATGTCAGTCGTGTTTCCACCGCTCTGATAGCCGATGAGCGAGATTGACAAAGAGCAGCCGGCGGCGCTGGCGCGCGAGTGGCGGCGGCTGCGCGGCGACTTTTGGGACTTCGGCATGCTCAGCTGGATTCCCGTCGCGCTGTGCGCCATGTTGTGGCTGGTGTTTTCCGCCGGCATCGCGCGCGACTTGCCCATCGTCGTCATCGATAACGACAACTCCACCCTATCGCGCCAGCTCACGCGCTGGCTCGACGCCTCGCCTGGCATTGCCGTGGCGGCGAAAGTGGCGTCCAGCGACGAAGCCCTGCACCGGCTGCGCGAACGCACGGCGTTTGGCTATCTGGTCATTCCCGGCGATTTCGAACAGAAGCTGCTGGGCGGCCGCCAAACCACCGTGCAATGGCTGTACAACGCGCAATTTTCCTCGCACGCGGGCGCCTTGCTACGCGACGTGCGCACGGTCAGCACGACCTTGTCGGCCGGCATCGAGATGACGGCACGGGTGAAAAAGGGCATGTCGGGTGTGCAGGCGGCCGCCCAGTTCGAACCGATCCGCACGACACTGAACAGTCTATACAATGAAAACACCAGCTATGAAGCGTTTTTGACCCTGGCCCTGATGCCGGCCATGCTGCAGATTTTCATCGTCGTCGCCGTCGTCACGAGCATCGGGCGTGAGTTGCGCGACGGCACGGTGCCGCAATGGCTGGCCTCGGCCCATGGCAGCTGGCTGCGCGCCGTCGGCGCCAAGCTGCTGTTCCCCGTCATCGCCTATTGCGCGCTGGCGCTGCTGTACTTGCTGTTCTTCAGCCTGGTGCGGGACTGGGCCGTGGCGGGCAGCTTGCCCGCCTTGCTGATGAGTATGCTGCTGCTGGTGCTTGCTTACTGTGGCCTGGCTACCTTGCTGATCGCCGCCACCCTGTCGCTGCGCCTGGCCCTGTCGGGCGCGGCCTTCATCACGGCGCCGGCCTTCGCGTTTGCGGGCCAGGCCTTTCCCTTGATGGCCATGCCGGCGCCGGCGCGCGCCTGGGCGGAAGCCTTGCCGCTCACGCATTATCTGCAACTACAAACGAAATACTGGCTGGCCGGCGCACCGTGGCGCTATGGCGTGCAGGAAATGCTGATACTGGCTGGCTTTGCCGTCGGCTGCGGCGCCGTGGGCGTCTTCCTGCTGGCGCGCCGCGCGAATACGCCTGCCGCCTGGGGACGCACATGATGTGGCAATCCTTCCTCGCCACCTGGCGCGCCATGCTGACGGACAAGGGCGCGCTGACCTTGCTGTTCATCGGCGGCATCATCTATTCCTTCTTCTATCCCTTGCCGTACTCGACGGAAATCGTCCAGCGCGTGCCCGTGGCGGTCGTCGACCAGGACCGCAGCGCCATGTCGCGCCAGCTGACGCGCTTCGCCATGGCCCATCCTTCATTGCAAGTCGTGGCCGTCACGCCGGACTTGCCGGTCGCGCAGGATTTATTGTGGCGCGACGAGGTCATGGGCGTCTTGATCCTGCCCGAGGGCTTGCAGACGGACGTGCTGGCCGGCCGCGCCGCCCATGCGCAAGTGGCGGGCAATGGCTTGTATTTGATGCTCAACAAGGTGGCCTTGAACGGCCTGGCCGAAGTGGTGGGCACCGTGTCGGCCGGTATTGAATTGAAACGTTTGGGCGCGGGCACGCCGTCCAGCGTGCAGGCCAGCCAGCAGCGTTCGCCCATTGCGTTTGACGCCGTGCCCCTGTTTAACGTCAAGGAAGGCTATGGCGCGTATGTCGTGCCGGGCGTGGCGACCTTGATCGTGCAGCAGACCTTGCTGATCGGCATGACCATGCTGTTCGGCACCTGGTATCAGCGCAAGAGCTTTCCCCTGGCGGGCAAGCGCACCGCTGGCGGCTATGCGGGCATGCTGCTGGCGTTTGCCTGCGTGGCATTTCTCAACTGCTGCTATTTCTTCGGTTTCGTCTTCTGGTTCCAGGATTACCCCCGTGGCGGCAACTTTGGCGGCATGCTCTTGCTGCTTGTGCTGTTCTCGCTGGCGGAAGCGGCCTTCGGCATGCTGCTGGGCATGCTGTTCCGCACGCGCGAACGGGGCACGCAGCTGATGATCGCGACCTCGATGCCGGTGCTGTTCCTGGCGGGCCTGACCTGGCCCGTGTCGTCCATGCCCGTCGTGCTGCAATGGCTGCGCTGGCTGCTGCCATCGACGGCCGGCATCCAGGGCTTTGTCGCACTGAACCAGATGGGCGCCTCGCTGTATGAAATCCGCCATGAAGTGGCAGGCTTGCTGGCCTTGCTTCTAGCGTGCGTGGCGCTGGGCTGGTGGCGCTGGCGCAAGCTGGAAGAAACGGTTGTTGATTTGAACAAGGCGTAGTGGGAACGATATGCAATAATTTCGTTTCCCTCACGTTGCCTGTACATTATGTCCGCCTTTAACTTGTTCCAGCGTCTTTCTCAAGCCCCCACCAAGCCCAAGGTGGCCCCCGTTGCGCGGCAGTTCGACGTGGCGGACCTGTACCAGGGCCCCATTGCGCTGGGAACAGAAGGCGAGGCGCAAGCGCGGCCTTTCGATGAGAAGCTGCGCCAGGCGTATTTCTGGATCGTCAACCACGCCATCATCAGCCCCCATTACGACATCGAATACAACGATGGCCCGTCGCAGACGTACTCCGTGGGCGACAGCCGCCGCACCTTGAATTTGCCGTCGGCGCAAAGCTATTCCAGTTTTATCTTGCTGCCGCTGTTGACGTTTGCCACGCGCCGCAAATGCCTGTTCGTCGGCGGACCGGGGCGGGGCAAGACGGCCAGCGCGCTGCTGATGGGCGTGCTGGCCGGTTCCACCGTCAAGGAGGTGAAACGCGCCATGCAGCATGGTCACCCGCAAATGACGGTGGCCGATTTGCTCGGCAATCCGCTGCCGGCGGACCTGGTCAACGCGCAAAGCATGGACGATATCCGCATCGCCTGGCGTGCCTGGCTGGGCATGCGCGTGAAAATCGTCGATGAATACAACCGCATTCCCACGCGCACGCAAAGCGCGCTGCTGACCGTCATGGGCGACAATTACGCGGAAGTGCTGAACCACATTTACGAGTGTCCGGAAGCGGCCTGGTATCTGACGGCCAACGACGATCAGGGCGGCGGCACCTACCAGGTGATCGAAGCGCTGCGCGACCGGGTCGACGTGACAGTGCAGGCGCTGGCCTTCAACCCGCGCTTTTTGAATGAGCTGCTGCTGCGCGTGGAAGAAAACGTGCGCCCCGAAGAGTTGGTGCCGCCCGATATCATCTTCACGGAAGGCGAGGTCGATCAGATCGGCGTAGCGATCCGCCAGGTGGGCATACCGGACGCCGTGCGCCGGCGCCTGGAATTTTTCGCCAGCCAGTTCGAGCTGTTCGAGACGGCCGGTGGCCAGTTCGAATACATGACCAAGGATACGGCCCGTTTGGCCGGCGCAGACCGGGGCGCCGCGCAGGCGGCCGACAATGGGCGCGACCGTTTGAAGGACCTCGGCTGCCAGACCTTGAATGGCATTTCCGTGCGCACCCTGATGGCGCTGATGATCTACGCCAAGGCCATGGCATATTTTCGCGGTAACGGTGAAGTGGAGCTGGAAGACTTGCGCCAGGTGCTGCCCTTCGTCCTGCATAACAAGCTGCAGCCGGACCCGGACGCGCCATTCTTCGCGTTGCCGGAAAACGCCGCCTACCGCAGCGACAGACTGGGTTGGCTGCGCCGTCTGTTCGATTTGTCGAACGATGAATTCAACCGCCTGGACCTGGACCGCGATGACCCGGTGGGCGTGCTGTCGGCCGAATTCGACCTGGGTCTCGATGGCGTCAGCGAGCGCGAAACCCTGGCGCGCCTGAACCGCATCGAAAAGCTGATCGGCGAACGCACGAAGGGCAGAAAACTGTATGGCCCCCTGTACGACGATTTGCTGAAGCTCAAATACCTGCATCAGCGCTATACGAATTACCGTAGTTGGCTGCGTTCGCAATGAGTGTCCTGCATTGTCAAGGCTTCCTGGAAGCGCTGGCGCTACTCAATAGTGAAGCGAGCGACCTGTGTGCGAGCTACGCGTTGCAGCGCCTGCCCGATGCGCCCGATCTCGCCACGGCGCTGGGCTTGCGCGTCGAGCATTACGCCTTGCACGTCATCGCACCCGCACGCGACTTGCCGGCAGCACTGTGGCACATCGAGCCGGCGCCGTGCGCGCGCGCGCACCTGGAACAAGTGTGCCAGCGCTGGTTTTTCTCGTCGCGGCACATGCAGGTGGCGCCGGCCGGGCGCTTCCGCGCGCAGCTGGTGGCCGCCTTCATCGAGTCGATCGACGACGCGCTGTGCGGATTTTCCCTGCACGCCGTGACGATGACGCCACCCTCCGGTTTCTGGTACGCGATCCACTGGGACGAGATCGCGTTCGAACTGGGGGATGAACGCTATCTGCTGCACTTTTCGCACAGCGACTGACAGGCTGCGATGATTTCTCCTGCCTTTGCCTCGATACTCGCCAGCGGCCGCGCCCAGTTCAACGGCCGCGCGGTGGAAGCGCGTCGGCGCTTTCCCTCGCTCGACATGGCCGCCTTTGGTGCCTTTTTACACGATGGCGTCGATCCGCTGGTGGTGGCCGTGGCCGCCGCTGCGCCCGAGCGCGTGGGCGGCGTGACCCTGGCCGCCTATGACATGGCCCTGGAACTGGTGGGCCATGTCCTGGCCGGTCCGGCCGCGAAAAACCCTTTCGTCAATACCGTCTGGCGCGAACTCGCACCATCGTTTGCGCCACTGCTGGCGACGGCCCCCGTCGACGTGCTGGGCATGCTCAGCAATGCCGCCATCCACATCGCCTCCGTGGCCGGTGCGCGTCCCGCGCAGTGGCAGCGCGAGCTGGCTGCCCTGGCAGCGCAGATTGCCACGCTGGCGCAGCTGCGCGCCGTGGGCCAGGTGCTGGCGTGGCGCGCCGGCGTCGCGCATTTCCGCCAGGGCGCGCTGGCGGCCGCCGACACCTTGCCGCCCGCGCTGGCGCTGGCCGCCTTTGGCGAGCCCGGTGCACAATGGCCGCAGGTGCGTGCGCAGTTACAGGAAAATCCGTGGCGCGGTAGTGCCGAGGGAAGGGAGTTCGGTTCCTTTACGGGCCTGGGCGGCGACTTCGGCACGCCGCCGCAAGTGCGCGCCACGGATGATGGCTTTGTCGTGCGCAGCGCCGAACGCCATTATCTGCTGGTGGCCGATGCCTACGGCGCCGTGCTGCATGGCGCCACGGCGCAGGAGTATGAGCAGGCCAATACCGGCATGCCATCGTCTGTGCGCCTCGATGGCGCGACCGTGCATCTCGGCGCGCGCAGCATCGCGCTCGACCTGCCGGCCGGCGACATCGCGCTTGCCGCGAATGCGCATACGCTGGCCATCACGTCGCCGTGGACGCACGCGATCCGCCTGCTGCCGCTCGCATGAAGACGAGCGCCGACACCACCCTGATCGACGCCTGGCGTGCCGCCTGGCCCGAAGCGCTGGCCGTGTGGAGCAAATTTACGCGCCTGCGCGACCCGAATCTGTGCGCCAGCCGCGTCGAGGCCAGCAAGCAGGGGCTGTCCGGCAGCTTCGCCATGATCCGCCTGCTGGACCAGAGCGTGGTGGTAGATTTGCCGCTGGTGACGGAACTGGGGCTGGACGGCTATGCGCTGGAAATCCTCGCGCATGAAATCGGCCACCATATCCTCGCGCCGGGCAGCGCGAGCGACCAGTTCCGCCTGCTGGCGCGCATGCGCCGCGCCTTGCCCACCCTGGAGCAGCACGCGCCCATGGTGGCCAACCTGTACACGGACCTGTTCATCAACGACCGCTTGCAGCGCCAGGCGAATTTGCGCATGGCCGACATCTACCGCAAGCTGCAGCAGGGGCCCACGGCGCAAGCTGACGCCAAGGACAAGGCCAGCGGCGGCGTATGGACCCTGTACATGCGCATCTATGAAAACCTGTGGCAGCTGGAAAAGGGCGAGCTGGGTGGCGCCAATGTGGATGAGCGCCTGGACACGGACGCCTGGCTGGGCGCGCGCCTGATCCGCGTCTACGCGAACGACTGGATGCTGGCGGCGGGGCGCTTCGCCACCTTGCTGCTGCCTTACCTGGTCGAGGATACGGATGCCTTGAGCCCGAGCCGCTACCTTCTCGACACGCGCGACGCGGCCAGGGGCTGCCAGACCTACGGCGCGCAGCAGATCGAGGATGACGAGGAGGGCGGCGCCATCCATCCCGTGCACGACAAACGCATCTCGGGCCTTGATGGCGAGGAGCCGCCGGCCGAGGCGCCTGCCAGATCGGGTGGCGGGCAACTGCGCGAACCGTTCGAGCTGGGCGACATTTTGAGGGCCTCGGGCGTGGACCTGAGCGACCATGAAATCGCCATCCGCTATTACCGCGAGCGGGCCTTGCCGCACCTGGTGGCGTTTCCCAGCCGCCCCGCGCCCGAGTCGCAGGAGCCGCAGATGGAAGGGCTGGAAGCGTGGGAAATCGGCGACCCGTTGGAAGACATCGACTGGCTGCAATCGGTGATGCAGTCGCCGCGCCCCGTGCCGGGCGTGACCACCGTGCGCCGCGTATATGGCCGCGAACCGGCGCGCGCCATCGACGCCGTGCCCGTCGACCTGGACATGTATGTGGATAGTTCCGGCTCCATGCCGAATCCGCAGGCGCACACCTCGTTCCTGACCCTGGCCGGCGCCGTCATCGCCTTGTCCGCCCTGCGCGCCGGCGCGAAAGTGCAAGTGACACTGTGGAGCGGCAAGAACGAGGTGATGCAAACGCCCGGTTTCGTGCGCGATGAAGACATGATCCTCGGCGTGCTGACGGAATTCTTTGGCGGCGGCACGTGCTTTCCCATCCACCGCCTGCGCCAGACTTATGCGGGCAAGCGCGAACGGCCCGCGCACATTTTGATGATTTCCGACGATGGCATCACCACCATGTTCGACAACGATGAACTGGGCAACAGCGGCTGGGATATTTCCGCCAAGGCGCTGGCCCAGGGCGGCGCGGGCGGCACCATGGCCCTGAACCTGGAGCGCGACTGGGATGGCGCGGCGGCCAACAAGTGGCTGCAGCAAACCTATGACGATTTAAAGCGCGCACGCCGCGAGCAGGGCTGGGATATCCACGCCGTCGAGCGCTACGAGGACTTGCTGGACTTTGCGCGCGCGTTCAGCCGCAGGCATTATGTATAAATTACCCCAACGTCTAAACCTGGGGTCGGACCCGGCGGGGCAATACGGTCCAATGGACCGTATTGCGATTCCGAAGGAACCGACCCCGGCAGTTGCATTTTGGGGTTGGAATTTCAAAGCAAAAAGATGAATACTCCTGGCCCATTGCTCGAAACCCTGACCCACCGCCTGGCCGACACCCCCGTCGAGTTCCTCGCCGAACCCCGCATCGCCGGCGTCGCCAACGCGCAGGCGGTGGCGGTTGCCGCGCTGGTCAACGACATTTTGCTGCTGCATGGCGCACGTGCGCCGGCCGCGTCCCTGCAGGGTTTTATCGGCGCGCAAGTGAAGGCGGACCGCAACCGTCTGGCCCTGGCCATGATCTTGTGCTGGCTGTTGGCCGACGACTGGTTCATCGGCCAGCAGTTGCCGCAGCAGGATCTGCTGCAGGTGCTGGGCGAGGCGGCGCGCGAACTGGCAGCCGCCACGCCGGCCCACCAGTTCACGCAAGACCCGGAGCGGCGCGAGGAACTGGCGCGCATCGTGCTGGCGCGCCTGGGCTTTCGGCCGCGCGACGAAAGCGTGGCGCAGGCCACGGACAGATTGTCCGCCATCAGCGGCACGGAGCGCCGCCGCCTGCTCGAAGCGAGCCGCCTGGCCGAGCAGCGCGCGCGCGAAATCCGCGAGGCGCTGGCGAAAAAGGCGGCCGAGGAATCGGCCGACAAGTGGTCGCGCGAATGACGCTCGCTGGCAAACCTGACGTCAATCTGCCGGGCGGCGCCTGGGAATCGGACCGCGACTACTGTCCCACCCTGACGCTGGCGGGCGCGCGCATGCTGGAAAAACTGCGCGGCCATCCTTGCGCGCCCCAGTACCGCAACCGCAGCGGCAACAAGCTGCTGGCCGGGGAGGTTGAAGCGCTGCGCGCCTATGAGCAGGAAGTCATGCAGGCGATGATCGCCTGGAGCGCGGCTGCGCCGCCATCCTGGCTGCCCGATTTTCTCAAGGCGACTTATGCCACGGTGCCGTACTATCGCGCCTGCGGTTCGCCGCCAGCGCGTTTGCAGGACGTGGCGCCCATCAGCCGCGCCGAGCTGGCGCACGATATCGCCGCCTTCGTGCCCGACGAGGCGGATCTGGCGCGCATGATCAATTTCCAGACCACGGGCACCACGGGCCACCCGCTGCTGATCGCCTCGCACCCGCTGGTGGCGGGGCGCTACCTGGCCTTCCACAAGCGCGCGCTGCGCCGCTTCGGCGTGACCCTGCGCCATGGCGCGGGCCAGGTGGGCGTCATGCTGCTGGGGCACCAGCGCCGCTGCTTCACCTATGTCTCCGTCACGCCCACGATGGACGAATCGGGCCTGGCGAAGATCAATCTGCACCCGGACGACTGGCGTCAAGCTGACGACCGCGCGCGCTACCTGGACGCCATGGCGCCCGAGCTGATCGCGGGCGACCCCATCTCGTTTGCCGAGCTGTTATCCCTGCCCATGACGCACAAGCCGGCCGCGCTGCTGTCCGTCTCGATGATGCTCTTGCCCGGCATGCGCGCGCGCCTGGAGGCGGCGTTCGGCTGCCCCGTACTCGACATCTATTCGCTCAATGAAGTGGGACCGGTGGCCGTCTACGACGAGCAGGCGGGGGGCCACGTGCTGCTGCAGCACCGCTTGTATGTGGAAATCCTCGATAGTGCGGGCCAGCCCGTGCCGGATGGGACACGCGGCGAAATCACCGTGACGGGAGGTTTTAACTTTTGCCTGCCCCTGCTGCGCTACCGCACGGGCGACTACGCCTCGCTGGCGCATGGCCCGCACGGTCCCGTGCTGGTGGGCCTGGCGGGCCGCAGTCCCTTGCGCTACAGGACGATCAATGGCGCATGGATCAACAATATCGACATCACGCACGCCTTGAAGCCGCTGGCCATCGCCCTGTTCGGCGTGCACCAGCATGGCGATGGCAGCGTCGTCCTGCGCCTGGCGCCGGGCGCCATGCCGCAGGCTGACCGGGCGCGCACCTTGCTCGCGCCTTTTTTCGGCGTCATCACGGTCGAGACCTTGCTGGCGGAAGACAAGATCATTCAATACACCTCGGATTTGCGGGAAGCAGTGGCATGAACCTTTATAAACGCGGCCTCGTGGTGGGCAAATTCTGTCCGCTGCATCTGGGCCACGAACTGTTGATCAAGCGTGCGCAAGACGCTTGCGAAGAACTGCTGGTGGTCAGCTACACCAAGCCTGAATTTCCCGGCCTGGAGCCGGCGCGCCGGGAAACCTGGCTGCGCGCGCAGTTCCCGCAGGCGCATATCGTGGTGCTCGACGATGCGCGCCTGGCCGCCCTGTGCGCGGCGCGCGGCGTGCCTGCGCGTCCGTTGCCGCACAACGACGACGAGGGCGATGCGCATCGCCACTTCATGGGCTGGCTGTGCTGGACGGTGCTGGCGCTGCCCGTCGATGCGGTGTTCAGCAGCGAGGACTACGGTCCCGGCTTTGCGCAGGTGCTGGAACGGCATTATGCCGCTGGCCCGGTGGCGCATGTCAGCGTGGATCAGGCGAGAACGCTGGTGCCCGTGTCCGGAACGCAGGTCAGGCAAGACGCGCAGGCGCACAGCGCCTTCCTGTCGCCCGTCGTGCGCGCCGACTTCGTCACGCGGGTGTGCGTGCTGGGGGGCGAATCGAGTGGCAAGACCACCCTGGCCGCCGCGCTGGCAGCGCATTTCGATACCGGCTGGGTGGCCGAGTATGGCCGCGAGCTGTGGGAAAACCAGGATGGCATTTTGCACTACGACGATCTGCTGAACATCGGCAGGGAACAGTTGCGCCGCGAAGCGCAAGCCGCCATGGCCGCGCAGCGCTGGCTGTTTTGCGACACGTCGCCCCTGACCACCTATTTTTACTGTGTCGAGATGTTCGGCAGGGCCGAGCAAGAACTGGCGCAGCTGGCCGAACATCGCTACGACCTGGTGCTGCTGTGCGCGCCCGACTTTCCCTTCATCCAGGATGGCACGCGCCGTGACGGCGATTTCCGCGCGCGCCAGCATGCGTGGTACCAGGTCGAGCTGGCGCGGCGGGGCATCTTCTATGTCAATATGTCCGGCACGATCGCAGACAGGGTCGGGCAAGTCGCGCAGTGGCTCGCGCGTAGGTCGGATTAGGCCCGAAGGGCCGTAATCCGACATCACCACATACGTCAACAATGTTGTCGGATTACGCGGCTGCGCCGCTAATCCGACCTACGTCGTAAAAGCAGCGTTCACGGCTTTCAGGATCTCATCGGAAAACGCTTCATCGTCGACGGCGCGCGCCAGCGCCACGGCGCCCACCATGGTCGACAGCATGACGATCGCGTCCTGGCGTGGGTTGCGCTTTTTCTGCCACGGAAAATGCGTCGCCAGCTTGCCGATGATGGATTTCAGGTGGAAGGTAAAGGCGGGACGCACGGCCGGCTGCTTGCGCGCGTCGCCGGCCAGGGCCGCCAGCAGGCAGCCATTGCCCGGCGCATCGCGGTGGGCCGCGCTTACATAGTCGCGCACATACTGGCGCATGGTTTCCGGGCTGAGGGTTGCCGCATCGAGCGCCGCGCGCGAGTGTTCCGAGCCGTGCAGGGTGCTTTCGGCCATCAGCGCTTCCTTCGAGGCGAAGTGGTTGTAGAAGGGGCCATGCGTCAGCCCCGTCGCCTGCATGATCTGTCCCACGCTGACGCCGTCAAAGCCTTGCTCACGGAATAGCCGTGCCGCTTCCCGCAGGATACGCTGGTGTTTTTCTGCCGTCTCGGCCGCTGGGTATCGCATGGTGTTCTCCGCTCATTGCACATTTCTGTTGACATCATACATGACGTACGTCATGCTTGCGACATTAAACATGATGATCATCATGTTTAATGTCGCATCGAAGCATGATCAGCATCATGCTTGCTGTCCCTGCATTTCAATTTGAGAATCCTAAAGGAATCATCATGAGTACAAGCAATATCCAAGGAACGGCCCTCGTCACTGGGGCATCGTCTGGCCTGGGCGCCGTGTATGCGGACCGCCTGGCCAGCCGTGGCTTTGATCTGATCCTGGTGGCGCGCCGGGTCGAGCGCCTGGGCGTGCTGGCCAAGTCGCTGGCGGAAAAGTATGGCGTGGCCGTGCGCGCCATGGCGGCCGATCTGTCTGCTCCGGCCGACCTGCAGCGCGTGGCCGATGAACTGGCCGGCAACCCGGCCATCACCATGCTGGTGAATAACGCGGGTGTCTCGACCCTCGGCGCCGTGGTGGACTCGCCGCGCGAGGGCATCGCCGCGATGGACCGGGTCAACGTGACGGCGCTGGCCCAGCTGACCTACGCCGTGCTGCCGCAATTCAAGCAGCGCAACAGCGGCACCATCATCAACATCGGTTCCGTGTTGTCCTTCCACATCCTGCCGGTCAGCACGATCTACAGCGCCACCAAGGGCTATGTGATGAATTTCACGCGGGGCTTGCAGCAGGAACTGGCCGGCACGGGCATCACGGTGCAACTGGTGCTACCCGCATCGACGGCGACGGAAATCTGGGAATTGAGCGGCGTGCCGCTGGCGCAGCTGGACCAGGCCACCATCATGCGCGCGGAAGACTGCGTCGATGCGGCCCTGGCGGGCCTGGACCAGGGCGAGCTGGTGACCTTGCCTTCCGTCGAAGACCAGGCGCTGTGGGAGCGCTTCGACGCGGCCCGCCTAGCGCTGTTCGCAGGCGCGATGCACGGCAAGCCGGCATCGCGCTACGGCCTCACTGGCTGACCGGCGGGCGGCCAGCGCCGCGCGCCGAAGCTACAGCGGCCGCACGGGAATGCAGATCTCGCAAGAGAATTCGCCGGTGGCCGGGTCCATTGCCGTGGCGGCGGAAAAGCGCTCGAAGCAGGGGCGCTCGTCCCACTGCAGGCCGCTGGCCGGCAGCCATTCGCGCGTCATGCGCGTCCACGTCTCGGCGATGGCGCTGGACGGTCCCTTGAACTGCGCTACCGCATAGCGCCCGCCGGGCAGGGTGGTGATGCTTGCCCGGCCACCGGCCTGGAAGCCATCTGGCAAGGCGACGCAGGCGTCGTAGCGGCATTTGTCCGGTGGCGTGATGCTGGGATCGTCATGGCCGATGCCGTAGCAAATGGCGTCGGCCAGGCCGTGCGACTGCATCCACGGTGCGACGGTGTCGCGCCAGAAGGCGCTGATGGCGGGGCCGTAGGGGCCGATATGGCGCTGGCACGCCACGCTGGCGGGCGGCAGATCGAGGATGGTAACTTGCATGGGACGCTCTCTATAAAATGGATTGGAGTACCCATGGTGCTGGAAGTTCGACAGGTCTGCCTGATCCGCATTGCGCATGGCCTGATCCGGATTGCTATCTTGCCGGCGCTGGCGCATGGCCGTGAGCATGGCGGCGTTTTTCGCGGCGACGCCGGCGCGCCAGGCTGTCGGCGTACAGCCGAATTTCAGCTTGAAGGCGCGCGCAAACGCTTCGCCGGAACCGAAGCCCGTCGCCAGGGCAATGTCCAGTATCGCTTCGTCGGCGCGGCAGGCCAGCCGCAAGGCGGCCGTTTCCAGGCGCCGGCGGCGCGCATAGTCGCCCAGCGTTTCGCCCATCCAGGCGGCGAACACGCGGTGAAAGTGGAAGCGCGAAAAATGCGCGACGTCGGCCAGCTGCGCCAGGTCCAGCGGCGTGTCAAGGTGGCGGTCGATATGATCGAGCACGGCATTCATGCGCCGCGCATATTCGGCGCGGAACTGGCCACGGACCTGGCAAGATAGCGGCTGTTCAGGGGGAGCAGGAGGAGTAGACATGCCGCCGATTATGGCATGAAGTCCCCTGCGTGCGGTTTGCAACAGGGCCTCATGCCGCGTGCAAGGCCGGTTCCAGCTCGTCGCGCCAGTCGTCGATTTATGCCGGCAGTGATACCTGGCCCGCTGGTCGGCTGCACAGTTCCAATAGCCAGGCGATCGAGCGATACGGGCGGCCCGTTTCGGACGAGAGCCCGATCTCGCAAGTGCGGTTGGTCGATACGCCGCAGGCGCAGCCGGTGGGCAGTTCGGCCTCGATCTTGCGCAGCGCGTGGCGGTTCAGTTCAGGCGCCGCGAAGCCCAGGTCGCCGCCGAAACCGCAGCAGCCCACGCTGGCTGGCTGCACGATCTGTTCGGCACAGGCACTCATCACGGCCCGCAGTTTTTTGTCTGAACCGCTTTTCTGAACCGAGCAATTGATATGCAAGGCAATCGGGCCAGCCTGTTTGACCAGGCTGAGCTTGGGCAACAAGGCGTCATGCGCAAATTCATGGAAATCGGACACGCTCAGGCGCCCGGCCATGTGCTGTTGCAGGCGCAGGGTGCAGGCGCTGGCATCGGTGACGATGCGATAGCGCCCGTTTTCGGAGGCTTCGGCCAGCGCCGCTTCCAGCCGCCTGGCGCTGGCATCGGCTTGTTCCGTCATGCCCTTGCTGGCCAACATCTGGCCGCAGCACAGTTGTTCGACACCGCGCGGTAGCCGTGGCGCGTAGCCGGCGCGCTGCAGCAATGTCTGGATCACCTCGGGCAGCGGTGCTTCGCCGGCCTGATCCGGTCCAAAGATGCGGCTGGCACAACTGGGGAAATACACCACCGGTTCGCCGGGGCCGGGAGCATGCTGCGTCACTTTGGCGGCGGCGCGCGGCATGCTGCGGCGCCAGGCGCCGCCCGACACCGTGTCCAGCGTCCGTTCGCCGACGATACTGGCGACACTGTGCCCAAGCCGCAATCCCAGACGCGCGAGCAGGGCGACGGCGCCGAAATGGTCGCCGCTCCAGCGCCCGATACGGCGCGCCGCGCCGCTGTGCCGGCGGCCGCGCAAATCGCGCACCAGGGCGCCGGTATCGATACCGACCGGACAGGCGCTGGCGCACAGGCTGCAACCGGCGCAGGTGCCCAGTCCCATGTACACGTAGTCTTCGGCCAGTTTGCCGGGTGCCTCGCCGGCCAGTTCACGCCGCGACAGTTCGCGCCAGGCGATGATGCGCTGGCGCGGCGACAGCGTGAGCTGATGCGAGGGGCACTTCGGTTCGCAAAAGCCGCACTCTATGCATTTGTCGACCAATGCGGAGGCGGTTGGCAGCGGCTTGAGATGCTCCAGATGGGATGTGGGACTGTCGTTGAGGATGACGCCGGGATTGAGCAAACCGGCGGGGTCGAAGCTTTGCTTGATGCGGTACATCAGGGCGGTCGCCTCGCGGCCCCATTCCAGCTCGACGAAAGGCGCCATATTGCGTCCGGTGCCATGTTCAGCCTTCAGCGAGCCCTGGTACTTGTTCACCACCAGGTCGCACAGTGCCTCCATCAGGCGGCGGTAGCGCTGCACTTCCTGTGCCTGGCCGAAATCCTGCGTGAACACGAAGTGCAAATTGCCCTCGAGCGCATGGCCGAAAATGACCGCCTCGTGGTATGCGTACTGGCGCAACAAGGCTTGCAAATCGAGCGTCGCGGCGGCCAGCGAATCGAGCGGGAAGGCGACATCTTCGATGATGACGGTGGTGCCTGTCGCGCGCATCGCCCCGACGCTGGGGAAGATGCCCTTGCGTACGTTCCAGTAGATGTCGCATTGCGCCGGGTCGCTCGAAAAGCGCGCCGGTGCTAGCGTGTCAAACGCTTGCAGCGCTGCGAGTGCCGCCGCCACGCCACGTTCCAGGGCCGCTTCGTCGCCACCGCGCACTTCGATCAGCAGGGCGGCCGCGCCGGCGTCCAGTTGCCGCAGCATCGGCGGCAGACCGGCCTTGTTCTCGACCGAGCGCAGCGCGGCGCGGTCGAGCAACTCCACCGCCGACACGGCCAGTGGCTTGAGCGCCAGCACGGCGGCGCAGGCGCCGGCGATGTCGGCGAAAAAAACCAGCGCGCTGGCCTTGTGCCGGTGTTCCGGCACGGTGTCGTAGGTGATGCTGGAAATGAAACCGAGCGTGCCTTCCGAGCCTATCATCAGATGGCACAGGATGTCGATCGGATCGTCAAAGTCGACCAGTGCGTTCAGGCTGTATCCGGTCGTGTTCTTGATCTTGTACTTGCGCCGGATCAGGGCCGCCAGCGCCAGGTTTGCGCGCGTTTCCCGGCCCAGTTGCGCCAGTGTCGACAGCAGTGCGCCGTGACTGGCTTGAAAGGCGGCGACGCTGAGCGGGTCGGCGCTGTCGAGGAGGGCGCCATCGGCCAGCATCACGCGCATCGCGCGCAGGGTGCGGTAACTGTTTTGCGAGGTGCCGCAGCACATGCCCGAGGCATTGTTGGCGGCGATGCCGCCGATCTTGCAGGTGGCGATCGAGGCCGGATCGGGGCCGATCTTGCGGCCCAGCGGCGCCAGGCGGCGATTCACTTCGGCGCCTATCATGCCCGGCCCCAGTCGCACGCTCAGCGCGCCGTCGTCCTGCGCATAGGTCGCGAAGCCGTCGCCCAGCAACACCAGGATGCCGTCGGTCACGGCTTGCCCGGACAGGCTGGTGCCGGCGGCGCGGAAGGTCAGGTGCATCTGATGCTGGCGCGCCACCTGCAGCACATGCGCCACGTCGGCCTCGTCGTCCACCACCACTACCACCTGGGGCAGCATGCGGTAGAAACTGGCGTCGCTGCCCCAGCTCAGGCGGCGCAGTTCATCGGTGATGACGCGCGCGTCCGGCAAGCGTGCGCGCAGCGCCGCGATCAAGGCCGGGTTCGGGGTGGTTGCTGCGGTGTTCGATCGGTTCATGCTGGCGTACTCCTGTTGATTATCTTCGGCAAGACAGAAGCCACTACCATCATGGCCTTGCCATGCTCATTGTTATCGCTGACATGCCAACGCTTCCGTCACGCAAGGGCGTTCAGGCCACCCGCTTGCAGCGCAGGGCCAGCAAATTGAGCCAGCGTTCCACGCCTTTCACATCGCTGCTGCACGATGCATAGTCGGTGACGGTGCGCGCCGCGCGTTCAAGCAGTTGAATGTCCGCCTCGTGCTGGCGCGCCACATGCGGGTCTTCGAGAAACAGCACGCGGCGGCATTGGCGGTTCAGGATCAGTTCGGCAATTTGCGCATCGCCGCCCAGGGGACCGCTGCGGAAAGGTCGCACCCAGTTGCGGCCTGCCACTTCTCCCTTGATCTTTTGCGCCAGCTGATTGAGCAAGCCGCCTGTGGTGCCCGTGGCGCAGCGCATCGCGAAGCTGTCCAGCAATGCGAAATGCCGCTCCGCCAAGGCCAGCATGCAGCCTTTCATCGCGTCGTGCGCAATCAGGGCGATGCTTTCATTGGCCAGGTCAAAGGTGGAATCGAGCGTCGCATCGGGCGCTGCGCCAACGGCCACCGCTTCCAGTTCGAGCCACTCCCTGGCGCCGGCCAGGGTCGACAGGAATGGTTTGCCATGAATGACGCATTGACGTTTCAAGGCCAGCGCTTCGGGAAAATTGGACGACGGGTCCAGCGGGTCCATCAGGTAAATCACTGCGTCCAGCGCCTTGGCCGGATCGCTCTCGACGACGCGCGACACGAGCATCATCAGGCCGCCTTCGCGGCCATAAGGAAAGCGCTCGATCGACGGGTAGTGCGGCAGCAAACCGTGGCTCAGGATCGCATCGAGGGTTCTGCCCACGACGACGAGTTGCGGCTGCAGGTGGTTTTCGATCGCCGCCTGCCCACCCTGGAGCAAGCGCACCAGGGCCGAGTCGGCGGCATCCTGATGCGCCCGGTTTGCAGCCAGACCGATTCTGTAGCGGGGACAATGCAAGGGCATGATGGTTCGGCTTTCAAGGCGGCGCTGCGGGTGGCCTCGCGTCCGGAACGGGCGCTAGGCCAATCTTTGTCACGGATCAGAGCGTGATGGCTGTTCCCAGTTGCTGGAGAAATTGCGCCAGCCATTGCGGATGCGCGGGCCATGCCGGCGCCGTGACGAAAGCGCCATCGGTGACTGCCTGGTCCACTGCAATGTCCACATAGTCGCCACCGGCCAGGCGCACTTCCGGCGCACACGCGGGATACGCCGCAATGCGCTTTCCGCGGATGACATCGGCGGCGACCAGTACTTGCGCGCCATGACAGATGGCCGCGATCGGTTTGCCGGCCGCCGCGAATTGGCGCACGATCTCGATCACGCGCGGGTTCAGGCGCAGATATTCCGGTGCGCGACCGCCCGTGATCATCAGGGCGTCGTAGTTGTCCACCTCGACTTCGTCGAAGCTGGCATTGAGCACAAACAGATGCCCCGGCTTCTCGGTATAGGTCTGGTCGCCCTCGAAGTCGTGAATCGCGGTCTTGATCTTGTCGCCGCTCTTCTTGCCCGGGCAGACGGCATGCACCGTGTGGCCGACCATCTGCAATGCCTGGAACGGCACCATCATTTCATAATCTTCCGCAAAATCGCCGGTCAAAAACAAGATTTTTTTCGCTGCCATGTGTGTCTCCTGGTGAAAGTGCCTGCTCCACGCCGCGTCGGCCGTGCGTCGTCATCCGTCCTGCATGGCAAGACGGCCCTGTACGGCAGACGCGGGGGAGTAGTGGAATTTAAGATTTATAGTTGTACAGCAGTGCCGCCAGAACGGCGCCCAGCAGCGGGCCGACGACCGGCACCCAGGCATAGCGCCAATCGCTGTCGCGCTTGCCCGGGATGGGCAGGATCGCGTGCATGATGCGCGGACCGAAGTCGCGCGCCGGACTCATCGCGTAACCGGTGGTGCCGCCGAGCGACACGCCGATGCCCAGCACCAGCAGGGCGACCGGCAAGGCACTCATGGCGCCCAGTCCGAAGCTCGGCGCCGCCATGTTCAACACGGCAAACACGAGAACGAAGGTGGCGATCATTTCGGAAGCGAGGCTGCCGAAGGTGCCACGGATCGCCGGGCCGGTGCAAAAGACCGCCAGTTTGGTGTCGCCATCGGAGGTGGCCTCGAAGTGCTTGTAGTAGATGACCCAGACCAGAAACGCTCCCATCATGCCGCCGAGCATCTGCATGGCGACATAGGCGGGGACATTTGCCCAGGGAAATTTCCCGACCACCGCCAGCGCCACGGTCACCACCGGATTGAGGTGGCCGCCGCTGGCGGTGGCGGTGCACAGCACGGCGACAAAGACCGCCATCGCCCAGCCGATGGCGATCACGATCAGGCCGCTGTTGTGGCCCTTGGTTTTTTGCAAGATGACGTTGGCGACTACGCCATTGCCCAGCAGGACGAGCAAGGTGGTACCGATGAATTCGGCGAATAAAGGATGCATGTGAAACTTCCAGTGAGGTGGTGGGGATGGGCTTGTGGTCGATCAGACCGCATCGGCCCAGGCTTTGCTGGCGTTGACCGCACGCTGCCATCCCTGTATGTGGCTCTTCACTGTGTTCGCGTCGAGCGCCGGCGTGAAACGGCGGTCCAGTTTCCATTGGTCCTGTATGTCGCTGACATCCTTCCAGTAGCCGACCGCCAGGCCGGCCAGATATGCCGCGCCCAGGGCCGTCGTTTCGGTGATTTGCGGGCGCACCACGTCCACGCCGAGCAGGTCCGACTGGAATTGCATCAACAAATCGTTGGCCACCGCGCCGCCGTCGACGCGCAATTCGGTGATCTTGCCGCCCAAGTCGGCTTCCATGGCCTTCAATACGTCCAGCGACTGGTAGGCGATGCTGTCGAGCGCAGCGCGCGCGATGTGGGCCGACGTGGTGCCGCGCGTCACGCCGAACAGCGTGCCGCGGGCACGCGGATTCCAATGCGGTGCGCCCAGGCCGGCGAAGGCCGGCACCAGATAGACGCCGTCGCCATGCGGCACCGAGCGTGCCAGTTCCTCGATTTCAGAGGCGCTCTTGATGATGCCGAGCCCGTCGCGCAGCCATTGCACGACCGCGCCGCCGATGAAAATGCTGCCTTCGAGCGCGTAGTTGACTTGCTCGCCGATCTGCCACGCGATCGTGGTGACGAGATTGTTCTTCGATTCGATCGGTTTGTCGCCCGTGTTCATCACCAGGAAGCAACCTGTGCCGTAGGTATTCTTGACCATGCCTGGCTTGGTGCACATCTGGCCGAACAGCGCCGCGTGCTGGTCGCCGGCGATACCGGCCAGCGGCACGGCGGAGGCGAACAAGGTGGTTTTGGTGGTGCCGTAGACGGCGGAAGAAGGATGCACTTCCGGCAGCATGCTGCGCGGGATATCCATCATGGCCAGCAACTCGTCGTCCCATTCCAGCGTGTGGATGTTGAACAGCATGGTGCGCGAGGCGTTGGTGACATCGGTGACGTGCAATCCCTGCTGCGAGAGATTCCAGACCAGCCAGCTGTCGACAGTGCCGAAGGCGAGCTTGCCCTGGTTGGCGCGTTCGCGCGCCCCTGGAACATTGTCGAGTATCCAGCGGATCTTGGTGGCGGAGAAATACGAATCGATCGGCAAGCCGGTTTTTTCCCGCACGATGGCTTCGAGGCCGCGGCCTTTCAGTTCATCGCAGAAATCGGCCGTGCGGCGGTCTTGCCAGACGATGGCGTTGTACACCGGGCGGCCCGTCTCGCGGTCCCAGACGATGGTCGTTTCGCGCTGGTTGGTGATGCCGATGGCGGCGATCGATGCGCCATTCAGTCCCGCGTGCGTGACGGCTTCGGCGGCGACGCCGGCCTGCGTCGACCAGATATCCTGCGGGTCATGTTCGACCCAACCCGGCTGCGGATATATTTGCGGAAATTCCTTTTGTGCTACCGAGACGATGTTGCCGGCCCGATCAAACAATACTGCGCGTGAGCTTGTCGTTCCCTGATCGAGCGCAAGAATGTATTGGTCCTGCATCGCCATTTTCTGCATGTCTTCTTCTCCGTCTATAGTTGATTTTTTTTGCCGGTCTTTGCCGCGCCGGTCACTCGGTAAACTGGTATCCCGTGTCCATGGAGATGGCCCAGACAAGGAAAAGCCGCCTGGCTCTCAGGCTTTTTTTTCAAGCGCTCATCTCAGGCATCGACATCTGTTTGATCCATTCCTCCAGACGCGCCACATGCCGCGGCTGGCAATACAAGCCGCATTTGGTTCTGCGCCAAAGGATGTCTTCGGCGCAGCGCGCCCATTCCACCTCAAACAGATAGCGCGCTTCCTGTTCGTACACGCCGGGCGTCAGTTCCTCGCCCAGATCCGTCATATTCTTTGCCGTGCCGAGCATGCGCCTGGCGCGGGTGCCGTAACAGCGCGCATAACGTTGCGCCAGCTTGCCCGGCAGCCATGGGTACTGGGCGTGCAGTTGTTGTGCGAAGCGCTCGAAGTCGATGTTCTCAACCAGCGCACCCGCTTGCTGCAAGTCGCCGCCCGGCAAGGGTGCCGAGGCGGTCCAGTCCGGCGCATCGCCGCCCAGGCGCGGCTGCAGCATGGCCAGCGCCTCTTCCGACAGTTTCCGGTAAGTGGTGATCTTGCCGCCCCAGATATTGAGGAAGGGGGCGGTGTTCGGGTCGCATTCGAGCAGGTAGTCGCGCGTCACCGCCGAGGCGTTTTGCGCGCTGTCGTCGAGCAGCGGTCGCACGCCGGAATAGGTCCAGACCACGTCGCTCGGTGCAATCTGTTTGGTGAAGTAACGGTTGGCCACCTCGCACAGGTAGCTCACTTCGCCGTCGCTGATCGTCACCTTGCCGGGCGCGCCGGTGTATTCCAGGTCGGTGGTGCCGATCAGGGTGAACTCGTCCTGATAGGGAATGGCGAAGATGATGCGTTTGTCCTGGTTCTGGAAAATATACGCGTAAGGATGGTCGAACAGGCGCGGCACGATGATGTGGCTGCCCTTGACCAGCCGCAGGCCGTGCGTATTGCTCACGCCCGAGGCGGCGTTGGCGAATTGCGCGGTCCAGGGGCCTGCGGCGTTGACGATGGCGCGCGCCTTCACCTCGATGCGGCCATGCTGCTCGCTCTCCAGCGTGGCGTGCCAGCCCTGGCCTTCCTGGCGCACCGCCGCGCAGCGGGTGCGGGTCAGGATGTTGGCGCCGCGTTCGCTGGCGTCCAGCGCATTGAGCACCACCAGGCGCGCATCGTCCACCCAGCCGTCGGAGTAGACGAAGCCCTTGCCGAAATCGCCTTTCAGCGGGCCGCCCGCCACGTGCCGGCGCAGCGACACGCCTTGCGAGGCCGGCAGGAAAGCGCGTCGCGCCAGATGGTCATACAGGAACAGTCCGGCACGGATCATCCAGGCCGGCCGTTGTCCGGCATCGTGCGGCATGACGAAGCGCAGCGGCCACATGATGTGCGGTGCCGTGCGCAACAGCAATTCGCGTTCCTGCAAGGCCTTGCGCACCAGTTTGAATTCGTAATATTCAAGATAACGCAGGCCGCCGTGTATCAGTTTGGTGCTGGCCGAGGACGTGTGCTGGGCCAGATCGTGCTGCTCGCACAGGATGACGCGCAAACCGCGGCCGGCCGCATCGCGCGCGATACCGACGCCGTTGATGCCGCCGCCGACGATTAAAAGATCACAGTCCTGTTGCGCTAGCTGCTTGATTGTCGATTGCATCATGATCCTGAAGGTGGTGATAGGCCGCTATGGGCTATAAAAAGTGCATGGTTTCAGGTGTTTCTCATCGTGCCACGCAGTCGCTGCCATGCGCCTGCCTGCCACTGCCATGGGCGCATCCGGGCGTTCATGCGAACAGAAAGAGAACTGCGCTGAAGTGAAGAATAACGCGCCTTTTTTTTGTTTATTCTACGCACGTTCGAAAATTTAACAACATATAATTCTTCTTTTTTGTTCGTTTCGATTCGTTTTCGCAACACGAGCATATCGACCATGAAGGGCGGCGCATACGTCAGCTGCCCGGCACTTGCCATGGCATAGGCGTGATATCAGGGGATGCGGGGAGGGAGCGACAAGGAGGTTCCGGGCTGGACCGGGGGGCGATCCAGTGCCACCATGGGGACGATGACAGACGCGTCGCTGGCGCTCTGCGTGAACGCCGGCTTGGCTTTACGGTTTGCAGGAACCTGTCCCGGCGGGGTCTGCATGCCTATGCCGGGACGGGTTTTCAGCCTGATTTCAAGCGGAGTCAGGCCGCGTTCAACGCCTGTTCCAGGTCTTCGCGCAAGTCGTCGATATGCTCGATGCCGACCGACAGGCGCAGCATGTCTTCGGACACGCCGGCCTTGGCCAGTTCCGCCGGATTGAGCTGGCGGTGCGTAGTCGACGCCGGGTGGGTGGCCAGCGACTTGGCGTCGCCGATATTGACCAGGCGCGTGAACAGCTGCAGGGCGTCGAGCACGCGGGCGCCGGCTGCGCGCGGATCTTCGCCATCGGCCAGTTTCAGGCCGAACGATAAAATGCCCGAGGCGCGGCCGTTCATGTATTTTTTCACCAGGGCGTGGTCCGGGTGGTCTTCCAGGCCCGCGTAATTGACCCACGCGACTTTCGGATGGTTTTTCAGGTGTTTGGCCAGGGCCAGCGTGTTGTCGCAGATGCGGTCCATGCGCAAGGCCAGGGTCTCGATGCCCTGGATCAGCTGGAAGGCGCTCAAGGGCGAAATGGCCGCGCCCATGTTACGCAGCGGGACGACGCGCGCGCGGCCGATGAAGGCGGCGGGGCCGAACGCTTCCGTGTAGACCACGCCGTGATACGACACGTCCGGCTCGTTCAGGCGCTTGAAGCGCTCCTTGTGCTCGGCCCACGGGAACTTGCCGCTGTCGACGATGGCGCCGCCCACGGTGGTGCCATGACCGCCCAGGTATTTGGTCAGCGAATGGACGACGATGTCGGCGCCATGCTCGATGGGGCGGAACAGATAGGGGCTCGGTACCGTGTTATCGACGATCAGCGGGATGCCGTGCGCATGCGCGATCTCGGCCAGTTTGGCCACATCGGTGACATTGCCCAGCGGGTTGCCGATCGATTCGCAGAAGATGGCCTTGGTGCGCGCGTCGATCAGCGCGGCGAAGGTCTCGGGCTGGCGCGCGTCGGCGAAGCGTACTTCGATGCCGATCTGCGGCAGGGTGTGGGCAAACAGGTTGTAGGTGCCGCCATACAGCTGGCTGGCGGAGATGAAATTGTCGCCCGCTTCCGCGATGGTCTGGATCGCGTAGGTGATGGCCGCCATGCCCGACGCCACGGCCAGCGCGGCCACGCCGCCTTCCAGCGCCGCGACGCGCTTTTCCAGCACGTCCTGCGTCGGGTTCATGATGCGCGTGTAGATATTGCCGGCTACCTTGAGGTCGAAGAGGTCGGCGCCATGCTGGGCATTGTCGAAGGCGTAGGCCACCGTCTGGTAGATGGGGACGGCGGCGGCCTTGGTGGTCGGGTCGGGTGTGTAGCCGGCGTGCACGGCCAGGGTTTCGATTCTCATGTGGTCTCCGGTTTCAATAGTCTGTGTGGTGAAATCCGCAGCCATTGTGCCATGCGTCCGTTAGCCCGTTGCTACGCTTGATAGAATATTAAGTCATAAGCTAGTGCCGTCTTGATCTAAGTCATGCAGCTGTGCCTGGCCGATAAACCGTTCATGCGTGCCATGCTGGGCGCAGGCGAATGCGCCGCCGATGGCGCCGCGGCGCATGGCCTCGTCCAGTGGCCGTCCATCGAGCCAGGCGTGCAAAAAGGCGGCGACGAACGAATCGCCGGCGCCATTCGTGTCCACCACGGGCAGCGTCAAGCATGCCGTCGGGTAGTGCCGCACTTCGCCGCTGGCGCGTTCCAGCAGGTAGGCGCCGTCGGCGCCCGCCATGGCCACGACAAGCTGCGCGCGGCCTTGCGCGACAATCGCGCGCATGACGGCCTCCATGCGGTCGCCCAGCGCCGCCGTGCTGAGGAAGACCAGGTCGGCGCGCAACGCGAATGTCCTGTGGTGCGGGTTGACGCCATCCCAGTCGTGCAAATCGGTCGATACCGTCGTGCCGCACGCTTGCGCGTCGTCAAACAGCGCGGCCACCCAGCCCATGATGGAAAAATGCGCGTGGCGCGCCGGTCCCAGGTAGGGCAGATAAAAGGCGGCCGGCATGCGCAGGTCTTCTGGATGGCGGCCGTCGTACAGCGACAGCCGGCGTCCCTGCTGGTCGACCAGGTTGACGCTGCGCCGCGTGCCCGAGGGTTCCACGAGATGCGAAAAATCGAGCTTTGTCTCCTTGTAGCGCTGCAGGATGGCCGCGCCTTGCGCATCGTCGCCGATGAAGTCGATGAATTTGCAGCGCAAGCCCAGCGCGTGGCAACCGAGCGCCACGCCATTGCCCGTGTGCGCCACGTAGTCGCGGATGGGCGGCACGTGCAGCGAATCGGCGACGGGCAATTGCAGGTCGGGGACGCGCACGATGGTGTCGATGCCGGCACCGCCGACCACTAAGATGTCATAGCTACTCATGGTGCTGCCTTTTCTAACAGGACGCTGCCGGCCGCGTTCACGGCGACGGCGCCATTTTTCACCAGGTAGGTTTGATTGGTGTAGGCGTCGCGCAGCAGGGCGCCGTCGGCGAACACGCCGTGCACCTGCAGGTCGAGCGCGCCTTGCGCTTCGGGCACGGCGATGACGGCGTCGTCCTTCATCACGCGGGCGAAGGCGTACGGCTTGTCGTTGATGAACCGGTGCTCGCCGCGCGCCAGGGCAGGGTGGCGCAGCCGGAACTGGCCCAGCTTGCGCGCATGCGCAAGAGTTGCAGAGTCCATGGATGTCCAGTTCATGTCGGAGCGTGTCGCCTGCTGTTCGTCGCCGGCGGGTGCCGCGCCAGGCTGGCGCGCGCTTTCATCGCCATAGAACAGCTGCACCCCGCCCGGCGCCAGCAGCAGGGCGGACAAGCCATGTTTCAATTGATTGCGCGGGAACAGGCTGGTGTCGTGCGAGGAGATATACGACAGGATGTCGTAGCGGGGACGCTTATTCAGCAAGCCCGCGTACTGGCGGTACACGCCATCGATGCTTTTCCAGTCGGCCCCGGCGCGATTCTGGAAATCGAAATTGATCATCGAATCGAAACCCGCGTCATGCCAGCTGCTGCGTTCGGGGCCGTGGCCCCACGCTTCGCCCGTCATCCAGAACGGCGCGTCATCGATCTTTTGCTGCGGATGGCGCGCCTTCCAATCCTTGAGGGCATCGGTGGCTGCCGCGCGCAGGGCCAGCCAGCTGGCTGGTTCCACGTGCTTGACGGTGTCGGCCCTGAAACCGTCGACGCCGAATTCGCGCACCCAGTCGGCCAGCCAATGAACAAGGTAAGAACGTACTGTCGCATCGGGCAGGGCCACGGCACGCGTGTCGGCCTTGCGCTGCAGGATGGGCGGCAAGCCGACGGCCTTGCCGCTTTCCGTGCGGAAGTCGGGCAGATACGCCAGCTGCATGGTGTAGTCGTCCTTGCCGCCATCGGGATAGCCGGGCAAGCCGGCGCGCACCCAGTCCGGGCCCCACCACTGCGCGAATGCGAAGTTGTTGTAGTCGATGAAGCTGTGATAGTCGCGCAGGCCGGCCTTTTCGTGGCCGGGCCACAGCACGGGCACCTTGTATTCGGCCAGGGTGCGCAAGTCCGCATAGCCGGGATGGTTCAGCACCACGTCGAACAGCACGCGGATGCCTTGCGCATGCGCCGTGTTGATCATCTCGCGCAATTCTTCGCGCGTGCCCATGTTGGCGTCCATGGTGGTGTAATCGAGCGCCCAGTAGCCGTGGTAGGCGTAGTGCTGGAATTGCTGCTTGCCGCCCACCACCCAGCCGTGGATCTGTTCATACGGCGCCGTGATCCACAGGGCGTTGACGCCCAGCTCTTGAAAATAGCCGGCTTTCAGCTGTTGCGTGATGCCGGCGATGTCGCCGCCGTGAAAGCTGCCGACATCGCCGCCTTGCGGGTCGGCTGCGCGGCCATAACTGTGGTCGTTGCCGGGATTGCCGTTGGCGTAACGGTCCGTCACGGCAAAGTAGACGATGGGGTTGTCAGCGAATTTATCTGAAACCTTGCCTGCCTGCGCCGAAGCGCTGAGTAACAGGGCGGCCAGCGTAGTCAGGGTGCGGCGCATGGTCAGCCCTTCACGCCGCCAGCCGTCAGGCCGGAGATCATCCACTTCTGCGCCAGCAGGAATACGGCCGTGATGGGCAAGCCGGACAAGATGGCTGCCGCGGCGAAGTCGCCCCACAGGTATTTTTGCTCGTACAGGAACAGTTTCGAACCGACGGCCAGGGTCAGGTTGTTCTGTTCATGCAGCAGTACGGAGGCGATCGGATATTCGATGATGGCGCCGATGAAGGACAACAAAAACACCACCATCAAAATGGGCACCGTCATCGGCAGCAGCACGTAGATGAACGCCTGCCATTGCGTGGCGCCATCGACCTTGGCCGCTTCCTCGATTTCGATGGGAATGGTTTGATAGTAGCCCTTGATGGTCCAGATGTGCAGGGCGATGCCGCCCGTGTAAGCGAGCACCAGGCTGCCGTGGTGGTCGATACCCAGCCATGGCACGTAGTTGCCCAGCACATCGAAGATGGCGTAGATGGCCACCAGGGCCAGCACGGCAGGAAACATCTGCAGCAGCATCAGTGCGGACAGCGTCTGCGACTTGAAGCGGAACTGCATGCGCGCGAATGCATACGCGCAGGTGGTCGACAGCAGCACGGTCACGGTGGCGCTCATGCTGGCCACCTTGATGGAATTCCACAGCCACAGCAGCACGGGGAAGTCCGGTTCGACCAGGGTGCCGTTGGGCGCCTGGTAAGACATGCCCAGCGCCAATCGCCAGTGTTCGAAGCTGATCTCGGGCGGGATCAGACTGCCCGAGGCGAAGTTGCCGGGTCGCAGCGAGATCGACAAGATCATCAGGAAGGGGAACATCACCAGCGCGATCAGCGCGATCACGGCGACGTGGGCCGCCAGGATGCGCCAGCGGTTGGAACGGTCGACAACGATAGCCATGGTCTGTCCTTTATGCTTTGTTCATGCGCGTCAGGCGCATGTTGACCAGCGAAATCGCGGCCACGAGGAAGAAGATCAGGGTCGAGATGGCGGCGGCCAGGCCAAAGTTCTGGCCGGAATCTTCGAACGCGATGCGGTAGGTGTAGGACACGAGCAAGTCCGTCGTGCCGGCCGGTAAGGTGGTGTCGAGGAAATCGGGACGCCCGCCCGTCAGCAAGCTGATCAGTACGAAATTATTGAAATTGAAACCCAGGCTGGCCACCATCAGGGGCGTCAGCGGTTTGATGATCAGCGGTAAGGTGATCTTGAAGAAATTCGTCAGCGGTCCCGCGCCGGCCAGGGCCGAGGCTTCGTACAGGTCCGACGGGATCGCCTTGATCAAGCCCATGCACACCACCATCATGTAGGGGTAGCCGAGCCAGGTATTGACGATCAAAATCATGGCCTTGGCCAGCGTGGTGTCCGAGAACCAGGCGGGCTTGATGCCGAACAGGGCGTCGAGCACCAGGTTGATTTCGCCAAAGTTGTTGTTGAACAGGCCCTTGAACACCAGGATGGAAATGAAACCCGGTACGGCGTACGGCAGGAACAGCAGGGTGCGGTACAAGCCGCGGAAGCGCAGCGCATCCCAGTTCAGCAGTACGGCCAGCACCATGCCCAGGCCCGTCGTGGTGGCCACGCTGATCAGGGCGAAAACGACGGTCCAGACAAAAATGCGCAGGAAGGGGCCACGGAACGCTTCGTCCGAGAAGATCTTGACGAAGTTGGCGAAGCCGACATTGACCTTGAAGCCCGGTTCCAGTTTCGTGCCATCGGGCATTTCATAAAAGCCCGTCTTGAAGTTCGGTGTGACCAGTTCGCCCGTGGCGATTTTCTTCAGGGTCTTGTCGGGCAGCTGCTTGTAGACATGCGCGACGGGGCCGAATTCGCGCAAGCCCACCATGCGCAGCTCGATCTTGTTCGGCATGACCAGCGTGAGCAGCTTGATATCCTTTTGCAGCGCGATGATGTCCTTGATGCCCAGCGGCGGGGCCAGCACGGGCGCCTGCACCGGGTCCAGCGGCGCTACCTCCACGGTCAAAGGTACGGCGCGCTTCAGGGCCAGCGGCTCGGACAGCAGCACGTCGCCCGTGTCCGGGCTTTCCAGGCGCAAGCGGTATTCCTTGTTGTCCGGGTGCACGGTCAGCGCGTAGCCCGTGCTTTCCACGCGCTGCGTCTCGTCCAGCAAATATTGCGTGGCCCGCTCATAGGTGAGCAGGTTGCGCGAACTGAAATTGGTAAAGCCGATCGACACCGTGTACACCATCGGCAGCAGCACGAAGACGATGACCGCCGTGATGCCGGGAAACAGATAACGGTAGGCATAGGCGCGCGGCGACGTGAAGACAAACGTCGTCAGGGTCAGCAAGCCGAGGAAAACGGCGGCCAGCATGGTCTGGCCGGAAATGTACAACATGAAGAGCAGATACAGACCCAGCGCCATGCTGATGGTCAATACCGTAGGGCCGATAAACTTGCGCACGATGGATACCTGTGAAAATGAAGCGCTGTAAGGATGGTGCTAAAACGATGTTGGCGTGTTGATGGCTGAACCCGTTGAACGGCCGGGGTCGGACCCTGAGGGTCCGACCCCGGATGTCGTTTTGGGTTTAGGGTTAATTCATGTTGAAAGCATCAACCAAGCCAACGATAATCGCTTAATTCGCGGTCGTAATCCGCTTCGCCGCCGCATCGAGGCCATCCTTGGTCGTCTGGCGGCCTTGCGTGATGTTTTCCAGCGCCGATTGCATCGACGACCAGAAGCGGCCCATTTCCGGGTTGTTCGGCATCGGACGGCCCGCTTGGGCGCTTTCCATCGTCGCCTGGATGTTCGGATTGGTTTTCAATTCCGCGAACAGCACTTTATTAGCTGGCGTGCCCAGCGGGACGTCGGCGTTGATGGTCTTCAGGCCATTGAGTTGCAGCATCTGGTTTTCCAGGAATTCCGTCGCCAGGTCCTTGTTCGGGCTGGCTTTCGAAATCATCGCACCCAGCACGCCAACGAATGGGGTGGCCGTCTTGCCGGCCACGGTAGGAATCGTTGCCACGCCGTAATTGATCTTCGATTTGCGCGCATTGTCCCACGACCATGGGCCGTTGATCATCATGGCGATCTTGCCCTGGTTAAAGCCCGCTTCCATCTCGGCATAGCCGGCGCCCTTCGGCATGGCGCCGCTGTTGATCAGGGTCATCAGCGCATTGACGCCCGCCTGCGAGCCGGCATTGTTCACACCCGTCTTGGCCGCATCGTAGCGGCCGTCGCTCTTGACTTCAAACGGGAAGCCGCCGCCCGCGCCCAGCAAAGGCCAGGTGAAATAGGTATTCGTGTAATCCCACAGGATGGCTTTCTTGCCTTGTGCCGAGAGTTTCTTGTCCAGCGCGGCGATTTCCTCGAACGTCTTGGGCGGGTTCGGCACCAGGTCCTTGTTGTAGACGAGGGCGACGGCTTCGATGGAGATCGGGTAGCCCCAGGTCTTGCCGCCGACAGTAAAGGCGTTCCACGCCAGCGGCAGGATGGCGGCGCGCGCTTCCTTGCTTGGCGTTACTGGTTGCAGCAAGCCGGCGTCGATCCAGCCACCGATGCGGTCATGCGGCCAGATCCAGATGTCCGGGCCTTTGCCGGCGGCGGCTGCCTGCTGGAATTTGTTCGGTGCATCTTCCGGGTGTTCGACGACGACCTTGATGCCCGTCTTCTTGGTGAATTCTTCGCCGACCTTGGCCAGGCCCTTGTAGCCCTTGTCGCCATTGATCCAGATCAGGAGGGTACCTGCTTCGGCCGCGTGCGCCATGCTGACGGCGGCCAGGTTGCCGATGCCGGCCAGGGCGGCGGCGATCAGGGTGGTTTTGATGAAGCTGCGTTTCGGGTGCGTGAAGGACATGTCAATCTCCAGTATCTTTTTTTATGCTAAGTTTATGTTGAGTATCAAGGCTGAAACGATGCAACCAGGCCAGGCGGCGCCTGTAGCGCCTGGCCCCTTAAATTCGCAATCAGGTACGGGTCTGGCCGTGTTCGTCGAACACGTGGACGCGCGCGGGCGCCACCTGCAGCGCCACGGACTGGCCAATCGCCCAGTCCGTATCGGCATCGGCGCGCACCACCAGCGGCTCGTCGCCGCCCGGTACCTGCACATACAGATAGCTGATGTCGCCCAATTTTTCCACCGCCTGTACGGTAGCCGTGATGGCGGCCGCAGCGCCGGGCGCGCACGCCTGCACGTGTTCGGGACGCGCGCCGATGGTAACTTGTGTGCCGCTGGCCAATGGCTGCGTCAATGCCGCCTGCAGCATGCCGCCCGCATTCGTGGCGATGGTGGCCACGCCGTCGACGTAGCTGTGGATCTTGCCTTTGAGGAAGTTCATGCGGGGCGAACCGAGGAAGCCGGCCACGAACAGGTTGGCGGGGTGGTGGTATAGCTCCAGCGGTGCGCCCACCTGTTCGATGCGGCCCGCGTTGAGCACGACGATGCGGTCGGCCAGGGTCATCGCTTCGACCTGGTCATGCGTGACGTAAATCATGGTCGAGCGCAATTCGCGGTGCAGATTTGCCAGTTCGATGCGCATCTGCACGCGCAGCGAGGCGTCCAGGTTGGACAGCGGTTCGTCGAACAGGAAGACGTCGGGCTTGCGCACGATGGCGCGGCCGATGGCCACGCGCTGGCGCTGGCCGCCCGACAAGTCTTTCGGTTTGCGTTCGAGCAACGGTTCGATGCGCAGGATTTGCGCGGCGCGCTGCACGGCATCGGCAATTTGCACCTTGCTCATGCCAGCCAGTTTCAGGCCAAACGCCATGTTTTGCGCCACGCTCATGTGCGGGTACAGGGCGTAGCTCTGGAACACCATGGCGATGCCCCGTTTGGCGGGCGGCACGTCGTTCATGCGCGTCTTGCCGATGAACAAATCGCCGCCGCTGATTTCTTCCAGGCCGCAGATACTGCGCAGCAAGGTCGATTTGCCGCAACCCGACGGGCCCACGAAGACCATGAATTCGCCATCGGCGATCTCCAGGTCGATGCCGTGCAGGGTATGCACGTCGCCATATGCCTTCTTCAGGCCTGTTAACTTCAGTCCAGCCATGTCTCCATCCTCATTCTGTCAATTCGGCCCCGCTGATGCGCGGGGCTCGTTATTGTAATTGGCGGCACGGCCGCCAAAGCCTGCGATTTACGCCAGAGTGCCGAACCAGCCGCCATGCGGTGGCAGGCTGATCTGCTGGCCATCTTTGCTACCCGGCAAGCCGTGGCCGGCCAGGTCGGTCGCTGCTGCGGCGGCCGGCAAGTCAAACGTGACCGTTTCGGTGCCCAGGTTGAAGGCGGCCAGCACGGACGGTTGGCCGGCCAAGTCGCGGCGCAGGGCCAGCACGGGTTCCGGCGCATCGAAGAAGACGATATCGCCGCGCAGCAATTGCGGCAGGGTGCGGCGCCAGGCGAGGATGTTCTGCGCAAACGTCAAGGGCGAGGCGCTATCGCGCGCTTCGACGTCGACGGCGCGCGCCAGATGCTCGGGCGGCACGGGCAACCAGGGTTTTGCCGAACTGAAGCCGCCATGCGGCGCGTCAGCCACCCACGGCATCGGCGTGCGGCAGCCGTCGCGGCCCTTGAACTGGGGCCAGAATGGGATGCCGTACGGGTCCTGCAGCGCCTCGAAAGGAATGTCCGCTTCCGTCAGGGCCAGCTCGTCGCCCTGGTACAGGCACGGCGTGCCTTTCAGCGCCGCTTGCACGGCCAGCACCACCCTGGCCAGCGATGGCGACGGGTTTTCGCCGCCCCAGCGCGTCATGACGCGCACGCTGTCGTGGTTGCCCACGGACCAGGAAGCCCAGCCGTCGGCCACTTGCGCTTCGAACTCTTCCACCTGTGTGCGGATGTGCGCGGCGGAAAACTCCGCCGTCAGCAAGTTGAAACTGTAAGCCATGTGCAGCTTGTCGGCGCCCGTGTAGGCAGCCATGGTGGCCAGCGCATTGTCGTCGCCCACTTCGCCGATGGAAATGGCCTGGTATTCATCGAGTATGGCGCGCACGCGCTGCAGGTAGGCGATGTTTTCCGGCTGCGTCTTGTCGTACACGTGCGCTTGCATGCCATACGGGTTGATGGCCGACACGCTGCTGGCATCGCGCTGGGCGGCTGGCGGATTGTCGCGCAGCAACTGGTCGTGATACGGGAAGTTGCAGGAATCGAAGCGGAAGCCATCGACGCCGCGTTCCAGCCAGAAACGCAGGTTGTCCAGCTGCGCTTGCTGCACGGCCGGGTTATGGAAATTCAGGTCGGGCTGGCTGACGAGGAAATCGTGCAGGTAGTACTGGCCGCGGCGCGGCTCCCATTGCCAGGCGGAACCGCCGAACACGGACAGCCAGTTGTTGGGCGCCGTGCCATCCGGTTTCTGGTCGGCCCATACATACCAGTCGGCCTTGGCATTGTCGCGGCTGGAGCGGCTTTCCACGAACCACGGGTGGACGTCGGACGAATGCGACAGCACCTGGTCGATCATCACTTTCAGGCCCAGTTCATGCGCGCGCGCCACCAGGCGGTCGAAATCGGCCAGGCTGCCGAACATGGGGTCGACGTCGCAGAAGTCGGCCACGTCATAGCCGAAGTCTTTCATCGGCGACGTAAAGAAGGGCGAGATCCAGACGATGTCGGCACCGAGGGCGGCGATGTAGTCGAGCTTGGAGGTAATGCCGGGCAAGTCGCCGATGCCGTCGCCATTACTGTCGAGGAAGCTGCGTGGATAGACCTGATAGATGACGGCGCTGCGCCACCAGTCGGCGGGCAGGTTGGCGAGATTGTTCTGGATGGTCGGCATGAATGATTTCTTAAAAGTTGCCTGTAGCCTTGGCTATCAGGGCAGCGCTGCTGGTTGGTAGGCGAACGTCTTATTTTAAAATTCAAAGCGCTTTGGGTATGAAATGAGTATAGTTCAAAGCGCTTTGAAAAGTAAAGCGATACCGTGTGCCGAAACCGTGAAATTTTTTCGAGGCCGCGGCCCGGCGCCGTGGCGCCTGCACTGTCCCTGTTTTCCAGCGCCTGTGCGGGTGGAACAGTTGCATAATGGCGGCATCGTCGTGCGTCGAGGAAACCTGTTCTGGCCCTGCGCAAGGCGAAGACTCGAGGGTTGCGCTTTCCACCGATGAAAATTCTTTACCGCCAAGCATTACTCTATCGTTTCATCGCGATATTTTTCCTGCTGTTCATCCTTGGCGCCCATGCGGCCAGGGCCGATGTGGTTGCCGACGGGCATGCCGTCACCGTCAGCGGCCGCATCGGATTGGAAGAGTATGAAAAGTTATCTGCAATTCTTGCAACTGAGAAAATTTCCAAGGTCGTCTTCAAGAATTCAGGCGGCGGTTCATTTTCCTGGGGGCTCAGGGTCGGGAAATTAATTGCAGAGAAAAAATTAACAACGGTTGCCGAAGGCATTTGCGCATCGGCATGCGCAATCGCATTCATGGGCGGCGAGGTGAGGGAATTTTCCTCCGAACAGCCCGATTCGGCCCTGATGTTTCATCCTGGATTTGAGCCAGGGAGCCAGGTGCCGGCCCTGGAGACCAAGCCGATCTTGCTTGCATGGCTGGAAGCGAGGACCGGGCAGCCTTCGCCACCTGATTTTTCGGCGGCGATGAACAGGATTACACAACGCAAAGGCGGCGTATATTTTCTGGCGCCCACCCATGGTCTGGCCTTGAAAAAAGGAGTTTCCGTCCTGTTCTGCGAGGGGAGCGAAGACAAGGTCAGCCAATGTGCTGGACAGGCCGCGGCAAGCGCGCAGCAGTTGCAGATTATCTCGCCAAGCCAGGCCCGCTGAGGCGCACGCCGTCCACGCTGCTCAAGGGCTGCGGCGCAGGGGCATCAGGCCGCTACCGGCCCGGCCGACTCGCCCGGCAACAGTTCGCACGGCCACAGTTCCTGCAAGTCGCTGACGGGCGTGCCATCCATCAGGGCCAGCAGCATGTGGATCATCTTCGCGCCAGCGCCGCGCGGGTCGGGCTGGACGACGGTGGTGACGTTGTGGCCGGCCAGGGAATCTTCCATCACGCCCCAGACGATCAGCGACATCTCGCTGCCGATGGCGATGCCCGCGTCGAGCAGGGCGCGCACGGCGCCCACGCCCGACATGTGATTGTCGACGATGACGGCGGTGGGGCGGGGCGAGCGGGCAAGCAGGCGCTGCATGGCCTGGTAGCCGGCGCGGCGGTCGTGCGCATTGTCGACCAGGTTGTCCGGATCGACGGCCAGGCCGCCCGCCTGCATGGCGTGCTGGAAACTCTCGACGCGCTGGCGCACGAAGTTCAGGTCGGGCGTTGCGCTGATCAGGCCGATGCGCTGGTGGCCCAGCTGCGCCAGGCGCTCGACGGCCAGGCGCATGCCCGCCTCGTTGTCGTAGTCGAACCAGGCGTGCGGCTGGTTCAGCTGCGTGCGGCCATGCGCGACAAACGGCATGCCTTGCTGCGCCAGGTAGGCGATGCGCTCGTCGTACGGTTTCGTACGTCCGACGATCAGGCCATCGATGCGGCGGCCCTTGACCATGCGTTGATAGGTGTGGAATTCATTCGTGGCCGAGGCGGGCGCGATCATCATGTCCATCTGCTGCGCTTCCAGCGCTTCCGACATGCCGCCCACGATGTCGATGAACATGGGGTCGGCCAGGTCGTTCGGCATCAGCGGGTAGATGATGCCGACGATATTCGTGCGTCCCACGGCCAGGCTGCGCGCCATGGGATTGGGACGGTAGCCGGCGGCCTGCGCGGCGGCCAGCACCCGCTCGCGCGTGCGTTCGCTCACTTCCGGATAGCCATTCAAGGCGCGACTGACGGTGGTTTCGGATATTCCTAGCGTTTTGGCGAGATTTTTGAGGTTCATGGATGCTGCAGTCGGGGTCTATCCAGGGTGGGTCGGGAGCGTTGCGGTGTCGTGCAATGACGGGTAGTTTATCTGATAAATGCCGGAATGATCAGGGGGATGACCAGCGGCGGCGGCGCCCAAAAAAATACGCGGGCAAACCCAGGGGCGCCCGCGCTAAAAGAGGATACTGCTGAATCACTACATTGAAGCTGCCGGCCATCGCGTGCAGCGGCGAAATGGTGGGTCCGGATATTCCTTGCCCCTGAAAAAGCGGGCGGTGTTGCTGCCTGTGGCAAGTGTCCAGGGACGCTTGCCAAAGTTCTAGAGTCTCGCGCTTACCACCAGGATTCCACTTGGAAACCGACCGAGCTGCCGTTGGTCTTGCCACCGAACACGCCCGTCGACGACAGCGCGGTTTCCGCTGCGGCGGCCGACTGGGCTGCCTTGTTCCATTTGGCATAGGTGTAGAAGGCGCGCAGCACGGGGCGCGACCAGAAGCTGTTGCCGGCCGACAGTTGCGGCGCGAAGGTCAGCTTGGTCAGGTTGCGGCTCTCGCCACCTTCCGGCTTGACGATGTCGTGGCCCAGTTCCACGGCCAGGCTGTAGTTGTCCGTGAAGTGGTAGACGGGGCGTGCGCCGATCGAGGTCCATTTGCTGCTGACGCCCGCCGTTTCCTTGTCTTCATAGACGAAGGTGCCCATGCCCGACCAGGCGCCTTTGGGCTGGATCATGATCTGTTCCGTCAGGCGCACGACCTTGTCATCCTTGCCGGCGCCCAGGCTGAAGCCGCCCGTGTTGGCGGCGCTGCCTTTGCCATACTGCAATGCCACCTTGTTGAAGCCGCCCAGCAGGTTGCCCTGCGTATGCATGATGGTCAGCAAGTGGCCGCTGGCGATGGGGGCCGCGCCTTGCGCGTTGCGTTTCTGATTGAATTGCAGGCCCAGCGTCAGTTCACCGTCCGGGTTGACCTTGATGCCGGAAAAGCGCAAGTCGTGGGACAGGCCCATGCGCTTGCTGTCGCCGTCATCGGCCGTGCGCACGACGGCGTAGGCCAGCTTGGCGGCGCCCAGGTCGATGTTTTCCAGGCCGGCGCCGGGGCCGCTGTTATTCCAGAAGTAGTAATCGGTGATGTGCACGTCCTGGCGGTCGTAGTAGCGCTTGCCGACCCAGGCGCGCGCTTCGGCGAAGGCGCCCGTGCCGATCTTGTCAGCCACCACGTTCATTTCGCGCCACGACGGGTCCGACTGTTCCCAGTCCTGGTTCTGGTTGACGGAAAACGCCACCAGGGTGTTGATGCGGAAGGTGGTGCCGTTGGCTGCCTTGAAGGCTTCGCCGCCGAATTTCAGCTCGCCGTAGGTTTCGCACTCATTGCCCAGACGATACTTGGACGAGGCGCCAGCCAGGCCGAAACAGGCTTCCTTGCCGCCTTCGCTGCTGGTGCCGAGGCCCGAGCGGATGTAGCCGCCGAAGTCGATCGGCAGGGCAGCCTGGGCAGCCGAAGCGCTCAAGGCCAACGCCACGGCGGCAGGCAAAGTTTTCAAGAAATGTTTGTTCATTGCGTCTCCAGTGTTTTTATAGGTGTGGGATCGGTGCGCATCACTTTGCACAACCAAAGCGCTTTAACTATGTTTCAAAGCGCTTTGAGTATAGTTCAAAGCGCTTTGATGAGTAAACTAGTTTTGTTCTTTGAATTCTTCTTGAACTTTTGATGTGTTGCGGAGAAACATCAAAGGCGGGCGGCGGCGCGGGGGCGCCGCCGTGTGCGGCAAGAGAAACTACGATGGTGAATTATTGCTGTGCCTTGCAGGCGGGCAGGGCGGCCGTGTCCGTTGCGGCAGGCGCAGGATGACGCAAAAATGCCAGGATCAGCAGGGCCGAGGCCGTCGTAATGCTGGCCAGCACATACAGCAAGTGGCGGAACGCCGTGCCATACGCTTGCGCCAGTTCGGCCGCGCCCGCCTGCGGCAACAGGGTAGCCGCATGGCGCAGCTCGCCCAGCGCCAGGAAGGGGCCCGCATGCGCCGCCTGTTGCGCGCCGATGCCGGCAAGGCCGGCGCGGCCCAGCGCCGCCACGGCAAAGGTGCCCAGCAGCGCGCTGACGATGGCCAGCGCCAGGCCTTCGCCCGCCACACGCGTCGTATTGAAGATGCCGGCCGCCATGCCGGCCCGCTCGACGGGCACGACGCTGATGGCCAGGCCATCCATCAAGCCCCAGGGCAGGCTGATGCCGCAGCCGATCAGCAGCAGCGGTCCCAGCAAGCTGGCGGGCGACTGTCCTGGCGCGCAGGTGGACAACCACAGCAAGCCGCCTGCCGCCAGCAGCAAGCCGCAGGCGCAGATGTGCGCGGCGGCAATGCGCTGCGCCGCCATGCCGGCCAGGATAGGCAGCACCAGCATGGGCGCCGACAGGGCGATCATCATGCGTCCCGCTTCCAGCGCGCTGTAGCCTTCGATGCCGATGAAGCGGGCCGGCAACAATACCAGCAGTACGACAAAGGAAAACGCGGGCGCGGCGGCCAGCAGTTGCACGCCGGCAAAGGCGGGCAGGCGAAACAGGGTCAAGTCCAGCATGGGCCGCGCGGCGCGGCGCTCCACGCGGATGAACGCGGCCAGCAGCAGGGCCGCGCTACCGAGCAGCCCCACGCTGGCCGCGCTGTCCCAGCCACTGTCGGGCGCCTGCAGCAAGCCATACGTAAACAGCGACAGCGCGCCGGTAAACGTCAGCGCGCCGGGCCAATCGACGCCCTGCGCCTGCGGGTCGCGCGATTCGCGCATGGCGCGCGCGGCGGCCAGCAGGGCGGTCAGGCCGGCCACGGCCGTGGCGATGAAGATGGCGCGCCAGCCCGTGTGCGTGATCAAGGTGCCGGCCAGGAAGGGACCGAAAGCCAGGCCCACGCCGAAGGCCGTGCCGATCAGGCTGAAGGCGCGCGCGCGGGCCGCGCCATCGAATTCCTGCGCCAGGGCCGCCAGTCCGCTCGACAGGGCCATGGCGCAACCGAGGCCCTGGACGGTGCGCAGCACGTCGAGCCACACAATGCCGGGCGCGGCTGACAGCGCCAGCGCGGCGGCGGAAAACACGCCCATGCCCAGCAAGAACACGCGCTTGCGGCCATAGCGGTCGGCCAGCGCGCCGGCCACCATCAGGCAGCCGCCAAAGCTGAGCATGAAGGCATTCGTGATCCACGCCAGCGCCAGCGGCGTGCCATGCAAGTCGGCGGCGATGGCGGGGATGGCGATGGCCGGCCCCGTAAAACTGAGCGGCATGCACAGCGCGGCCAGGCAGACGGCGGCCAGCACGAAGGCGCGCCGGGCCGGGGAGGCTGGCTTCATACGGTAGTTTGTATCCATGGGAGTGATTCCAGAAAGAGGGAATCTGATGATAATATGGACGCAATCGATGAAAAAGTGGCTGAAAATCCACTCATAACGGACAAATATTCCTTAATGGAGATGGCGAGGTGGCATGGATAATCTGAACGGCATTGCCGCCTTCGTGCGCGCGGCGGAAACTTCCAGTTATGTGGCGGCCGGCCGGCTGCTTGGCGTGTCGGCCTCGGCCGTTGGGAAGAGCGTGGCACGGCTGGAAGAAAAGCTGGGCGTGCGCCTGCTCAACCGCAGCACGCGGCGCATCAGCCTGAGCAACGAGGGCGCGCTGTTTTACGAGCGCTGCCAGCGCATCCTGGCCGACCTCGGTGATGCCGAGGCGGAATTGTCGCACCTGGCCGAGGCGCCGCGCGGCAAGCTCAAGGTCAGCTTGCCCGTGATCGGTTACCGCATCATCCTGCCCCTGCTGGCGGACTTTACGCGCAAGTACCCGGAGATCGAGCTCGACCTCGATTTCAACGACCGCCTGGTCGACGTGGTGGCCGAAGGCGTCGACGTGGCCGTACGCAGCGGCAGCTTGACGGATTCGCGGCTGATGGCGCGCGAACTGGGGCCGTTCGCGTTTGCCATCGTGGGCTCTCCCGCGTATTTTGCCCGCCATGGCGTGCCGGCCACGCCGCGCGCGCTGGAAGGGCACGCCTGCGTGCGCTATAAATTCCCCACCACGGGCAAGTTGCAGGAATGGACGCTGCAGCGTGCCGAGGGCGACAGCGGCGGCGAACTGCGTTTGCCGACGGCCTTGACCTGCAACAATATCGAAGCCTTGATCGGCGCCGCCACGCAGGGCGTGGGCCTCGCGTATTTGCCCGACTTTATCGTGCGCGACGCTATCGGGCGGGGCGAACTGCAAGCCGTGCTCGGCGACTACCTGCTGTACGCGAGCAAGTTCTGGGTGCTGTGGCCATCGAGCCGCCATCTGTCACCGAAAATCCGCGTCTTTGTTGACCATCTGTGTACCCACCTGCATTTTTCAGCCCCACCTCCCGTCCCCTGAGCGGCCTGGCCGCCGCCATGGCGGCCAGTTGCGGAATATTCCTACCCCAAAGAGATTTTTCTTAACATTGCGAAATATTTATTTGCTGCGATGCGTCACGCCACGCCGCGTGCCGTCAACTTATACCCTTTCTGAATACCCATCATGCGTTAATTAAATTGCCATAAGGAATTTAATTATGTTAATTTCATATCTGTTTCGGCAATATTGCAATAGTTTCCTGTTGCTGGAACATGGGCATGCATCAGCGTAGTCACCAACAATTAGGGCGTGAGCCCGGTTCCATTCAGGGAGTGTGCATGAAGACAGCAAGCACGACGCCGCCACATCCGGCGCCAGCCGCGACACCTGCCCGCAAGACGGGCCTGCTGCTTGGTGGCGGTGCACCAAATTCCACCTTGATCGCGGGCGCGCTGGCCGCGTTTCTCGATGAAGGCATCGAATTCGACGTCATTTCCGCCTCCGGCGCCGGTGTGCTGATGGGCTTGCTTTACACGACGCCGCACGAAGCCGCGCCGCGCCAGGCCTTGCAAAGCTGGGCCGACACGGGCGTGGCCGACAGCATCTACAAGATGATTCCGATTAACTACAAGGTGTTCCAGAAGCCGGGCATGCAGGCGAGCACTTTCCGCGACGCCTTCCAGCCGCCGGCCAACAATCCTTTTTTTCAGGCGTTCCAGCAAACGTTTGCGGGCGTGCCCACGGCCTGGTCGGACTGGGGGAAATTGATGGTGTCATCGCTGTCGCCATCGGACCTGTCGGCCAAAAGCCTGGGCCTGTGCGCGCATCTGCCCTTCCTGGAAAAAGCCGTGGATTTCTCGGGCGTGGCGCGCATGCGCCCCGATTTCTACATCAATGCCTACAACCTCAGCGAGCACCGCATGCAAATCTGGGGCAAGCACGAGATCGCACCGATCCACGTGCGCGCGGCCCTGTCGTTTCCCTTTCTGTATGCGCCCACCACCATCGATGGCGACGACTACATCGAAGGCGCGGCGCTCGACACGCTCAATTTCGAGCCGTTTATCGAAGGCAAGGGCGAACACGCTGACGCCGACACCCTGGTCATCCTCGACATCCTCGGCGACGAACGCCTGCTGCGCAAGCCGCGCAATCTGTACGACGCCTGGGTGCGCTCCATCATCACGCCACTGGTGAAAATTTCCAAAAGCGAACTGCGCCTGTTCGAGCTTGAGCACAACACGGATGCACGCACGGGCCAGCCCAAGCGGCGTCTGCTGAAACTCGATCTGATGGGCGGCATCCCGGAGCAACACTGGCCCGACACCCTGGACTGGTCCAGTTCGAACATGCAGCTGCTGTTCGACGTGGGCCACAAGGCGGGCCTGGCGTTTTGCCGCCAGCATGGCGACTTGCTGCGCCGCACGCCTGAAGTTTCCCCGCTGGCGGCCTAAAGCGCGCGCCGTTTGCAACCGGTCCCGGCCACCTGATCGGCAGCTACTCATCCCGCCTGGCCCTGCCAGGCTGCTTTTTTGACTGTGAAACACCATGAATATCACCAAGCAATTAATTCTGACCCTCACCATCGCCTTGCTGGCCCTGCTATTGCTGGGCGCCGGCGGCGCCATCCAGCTGCAGCGCGCCCAGGAACGTTTTGACACCGTGCAAAACCGCATCATCCCCAGCATCCAGGGCTTAAATGCGGCCAAGGGTTTCCTGGCCGATTCGCGTCTGGCCGGCTACCGCTTGTCCGTATTCTCGAACCTGGCCGACAAGACGGCGCTGGACAAGGCCGTGGCCAGCGCCAACACGAATTTCGACAAGGTCATCGCCACCTACCGCGCCGAGCGCCTGTACGACGCGACGGACAGCAAGATGCTCGACGCCGACCAGGCCGCCATGGAAGCGTACCGCCGCGCGCTGGTGCCATTCTTTGCCGCCGCCTACGCGGGCGACATGGATGGCGTGCGTGCCACCTTGCTGGCCGGCACGCCGCTGGCCATCACGGCCGCTGCCGCGAAAAAGAGCATGGATGACCATATCGCCTACAACAACAAGCTGGTCGATGACGTGAAGGCTGAAAGCCTGGCCGCCTACGACACGGCGTTCAATACCATGCTGGCCGTGCTGGGTGTAGCCGTGCTGCTGACGGGCGCGCTGGCCTGGCATATCTACCGCACCATCAGCGGCGGCCTGGGCAATATCGAAAACACCTTGGAGCGCGTCAGCGCCTCGCTGGACCTGTCCGCCGCCATGCCCGTCGAGCGCATGGATGAAGTGGGCCGTACGGCCACCGCCTTCAATAAATTCCTCGAGCGCATCGTCGACGTGATCGCCACCGTGCGCACCTCGGCCGATACGGTCAGCGTTGCGGCCGCGCAGATTTCCGCCGGCAATGCGGACCTGTCCGTGCGCACGGAGCAGCAGGCGTCGTCGCTGGAAGAAACCGCCTCCAGCCTGGAAGAGCTGACCTCGGCCGTGCGCCAGAATACGGACAATGCGCGCCAGGCGAATACCCTGGCCGTGTCCGCCTCGGACGTGGCCCGCAAGGGTGGCGCCGTAGTGGCGCAAGTGGTGGGCACGATGGGTTCCATCAACGAATCGGCGAAGAAGATCGCCGACATTATCGGCGTGATCGACGGCATTGCCTTCCAAACCAACATTTTGGCGCTGAATGCGGCTGTCGAAGCGGCGCGCGCGGGCGAGCAGGGCCGTGGCTTCGCCGTGGTCGCCACCGAGGTGCGCAACCTGGCGCAGCGCTCGGCGGCTGCGGCCAAGGAAATCAAGGGATTGATCGAGGATTCCGTGGATAAAGTCAACACGGGCAGTGTGCTGGTCGACCAGGCCGGCGCGACGATGGAAGAAATCGTCGCCAGCATCCGTCGCGTGACGGACATCATGGGCGACATCGCCAACGCCAGCCACGAGCAGAGCGCCGGCATCGAGCAGGTGAACCAGGCCATTTCGCAAATGGATCAGGTGACCCAGCAGAATGCGGCCCTGGTGGAAGAGGCGGCCGCCGCAGCGTCTTCGCTGCAAGAGCGCGCCGTGGAACTGGTCGACGTGGTGGCCGTGTTCCGCCTGCGTGGCGATGCCCAGGCCAAATCGTTGAAAGTGGCGGGCGGCTTGCCGGCCCCGGTTTCAAGCGCCGCCAGCCGCCGCCTGGCGCTGCCCGGCCGCAGCGCCCGCGCTTGAACCTTGTGACTGCCCCGGTACGCCGGGGTTTTGCTTTGCTGCTGGCGTCGTCGGATGGGGGCCTTGAGTTCTGCGACTGTGGCGAGTGGCAGTAAAGTTGTTCGGGCTGGCAGGGCGGAAGGGACGGTGGGCGGCGCCGTCCGGTTTCGCAGTAGTCAAGGTGTCTGCCTGACTGTCGGGCGCGTGAGTCCGCTTGCGCCCCAAAGCAGTCGTTGTATAACAATTGCGATCCAAGCAGTGCAAATGTAACCTATACGTTACTTTTTGTCCGCGATGAGTTACACTTGAGTTTCCAAATACAAGGAGGTAAGTATGGCTGACAAACTGTACCCTATCGACGCTGCCGCCCGCGTAGCGCACCGCCATTTGCTTATCATTCTGGGGTTCGTGCTTTTACTCGGCATTGCGGCGCTCTTGCAGTTCGCCAGCACAGATCTGGCCCGAATAGGCAACGCGCTGTGGTTGGTAATGCCTATTGTGATCATAATAGTCGCTGGCGCCCTGTCCTCCATGCTGAAGCGAGTTGATAAAGCTAGCATGAAAGCGGTTCGTAACGACGAGTTTCGTCAGGCAGGTTTGCAAGGCGCATTGCGAAATGGTTTCTTGGTGACGCTCGCACTCCAACCCATACTGGCTGTAGGATTGTCCTTGAGTTCTTTTGAACACGAGGCCGCTGTCATGGCAGCGGTGACTATTATTGCCGCTAGCGTGACCGTACTAGCCAGTTTGATCTGGCACGACCGTTGACAGGCTTTGAAAGTGGATCGACTGACAACTACAATGCGAGTCCATCGCGCGCGGATGGACCTTACGCAGGCGGAAGTGGCCGAGCGCGCCGGCATCACGCGCAAGTCCATTAATGCAATTGAATCTGGACAAATGGTGCCATCAACCATTCTTGCGCTCAAATTGGCGCGGGCTCTTGGCTTGACAGTTGAAGAACTGTTTTCCCTTCAACCTAGTTCAGAGTGAGATGTTAAGAACCATTCACAATGTCTGCTCCTGGCCGGTTGCCGCCGTTGGCGGGGTCCGCCCCCTGGCGGACGTAGCAGTCGAAGCGCGTTAAAACGGGACTAAAAGCCAGCAGGCCTCGCCCCGTGTCATAGCTTGCCCGAAGCAGGAGTGCGTTTACGCTCTGGCAAGGTGAACTCTTTCCTCGTTCCATAAAACTCATCCTTGAATTCTATGCAGCCATTACAGGGCCTAACGGTTTCTAACACCGATATGCGCTGTTCAGTCAGCTGCATCAAACACAGGTCCATCGAAAAGTTGTAAGCACTTGCGCCATGCATCGCCGCGTTCTGGAACTTGCACTCCGCGTCGCGGAAAACAATCCATGCACGTTGCGCGCGTTGCAACCCTTGTGGCTTGGTAAGCGCGTACATCAATGTCTTGTAGACGACGTTTAAGCGCGCGTCGGATTCTTTTAGTTCTCGACTCATGCAGAAGGTATTTTCAAGATTATTACTTTCTTCGCAATGCTCCTGCTTGATCGATGCCATATCGCTTTGTTGTTCGGAAGCATTGGTCAAGGACGACAGCGAAAGGCACAAGAAAACAACGCCCAACATGGACAACCGGCTTAAAACGGTATTTCTCACGAGCACTCGCTCCTTCTTGTACTGGATCGTATGGAGGTCCGCTTCTGGCCGGTTGCCATCATCGGCAGCTTCCGCCCCAAAGCAGAAATTCGGCTTGTGAGCACTAGTGCGGAGGCTTACGACTCGACGTCGCATATACGGTCGCGTCCCCCGGACTTGGCCTGATAAAGACGGCGGTCTATTCTATCGAGAAAAACATGGGGGTCAACCAGGGCCCCGGGCAAGATAGTGCCGACGCCCATGCTGACAGTGACTAAGCGACCAACGCCGGAGCGTGCATGCTCGATTTCCTTGCGCGCCAGCAGCTTGCGACAGCGCTCGGCCACGTTGCGGGCTGCGCCCTCGTCCGTGGCTGGCAGCAGCAGCACAAACTCCTCGCCTCCCAGGCGGGCGCACAGGTCGCGCGAACGTGAAGCGCCCTCATCCATTGCCTGGGCCACACGACGCAAACAGTCGTCACCTTGCATGTGGCCATAATGATCGTTGTACTGTTTAAAATAATCTATGTCGATCACGATCAGCGACAGCGGTTCGCCAGTGGCGCGCGCCTTGGCCCATTCGATCGCGTACAGCGTGTCGAACATGCGGCGGTTTGCAACGCCTGTCAGGCTGTCGCGGTAGGTGAGCACTTCCAGTTCGCGCTGCAACTGGAGGATCTTGTCCTCTGCCTGCTTACGCTCGGTAATGTCAAACATGAAGCCAACCAGCGATTCGACGCTGCCGTCCTGGCGACGCACCACGTGCACGACGTCTCGGATCCAAAGCTGTTCTCCGCCGGACGTTAGCGCCCGATAGTCGGCTTCGTGATCGAGGCCCATCTGCGACTGTGCGACACAAAAATCGACCGTCTTCTTGCGATCCTCCTCCAGGATGCGTTCGGCCCAGTCGTTTACGGACAGCCAACTTGACTGTTTCCAACCGAGCAACTCCTCAATTTGAGGGCCAATGTAAGTGAAGCGCATCGTGGCCCAGTCGATTCGCCACGGAATTGCGCGGGTCGACTCCAGCAGTGTTCGATAGACACCTGAATCGTCGCAGGCGACGATGGAAGAATCGAGAGTAGGGGTAGTCATCATGAATGAATGTGAGAAGGAAGGTATTGTGTACTGGATGTCCTGTATGGCCGGTTGCCGTCGTTGGCAGGCCCGCCCCATGACAGGCTTTACTGAGTGTTTGCAACAGTCATCCAGCCACAGCTTATGAGTAGCTCAGCAGTGTCTAGTGAATTCGTGGCAATGTAAACATCCAGCAGCATCGTCACTGTCGACAATACCAGCAACTGTAGCAAAGCGGGAAACAAAGCTCGTGGTATCGGCTGCATGAACTTCCGTTGCAAGCTCTTCGTCGCTGAGGCCAACGCAGATTTATTGCTGCCTACGCAAGAAAATAGCACCGATAATGCCAAGGAAAAAATCCTGACATGAGCCGGTACAACTTCAGGTGCAAAGGTGCAGGCAAAGAAAATTAACGAGAAAGAGAAATGCGGGAAATTTTCTGTCCCAGCTGAAGCTGCATTTCATATTCCATCATTTCATTATTGATTTTAGTTACTCAGGTTTCGCTTCAACGGCGGCTCCTGGCCGAACGCTGCCTTTAATCATAGGCCATTCGCTGCCCCACCTCGTATGCATTTTCATGGCAATAAAACAGGATAAGCGGCGTGTCGTTCGAATAGATCATCGCGTCGTCACGTGAAGGGACAACAATATCCGACCAATTTTCGACCAGGAACACACTGCTGCATACGAAGCATTCGTCTTCTCCAAACACAACTACGACCTGCTGACTTCCCGGCATACGGGCACGTAACCACCTGGTTGCGCTGACCACGTCATCGCCGAATGCGAACCGCTCGATGGAGGCAACGGTGTTAACGTCCAGGCCGAGATGCGTCTTCGAATCATGAAGGCCCACTAAATGATATGCGTGGCGAGCATCCTCGGCATCAAGCCAGACGATATCCGCAGCGTGATGCTTTAGCTCTTCAACCCGCCAATGTGTCGCGTTCATAATCTCTCAACATCCTATAGGCTCACGGTCATGACGAGCGGCAGCTTGTGGTTCCTGCTCACTGGCGCACCCCTTAATCTTGGCGCTAAATAAGGCTGTCATGATGGTCCGGCTTTGTCTGCGACAAGTATAGCCAGAATTCAACTTTATTTATATGGCAAGAAAACAGTGTATCCTCCAATTGCGGCAGGTATATTTTTTATCGATGTACAGGAAAAGCCGCAGTGTTTGTTCCTGCTGGCGGAGTATCTTTTGATAATTGCTATGCCGCTGACCAATACCCAGGCACTGCGCGATGCCGGATAGCAGACGCAGTTACTTTTATCACAATGATAGGGAGATCCCCCAATTGGCGCATATTGAAGAAAGCATCCACATTGCAGTCCCGCCCACGGTCATCGATCAAATCTGGAGTGAAGTCGACCGATGGCACTTGTGGGATCCGGATACCAAGCAAGCCCGGCTCAATGGGCCATTCGCAACTGGAACACCGGGCAGGATCGTGCCGAACAAGGGGATGGGTATTCCGATGCTGCTTACCGAGCGCACCGCAGGCCGCTCGTTCACCGTCGAGGGCTACATCCCGCTGTTCCGCATCCACTTCGAGCACACGGTTGCCGCGGTAGATGGCGGAGCGGAAGTCGTTCACCGTGTGTGGTTCACTGGAGCGCTTGCTTTTCTGTTCGGACCAGGCGTTGCCAAACAAGTCAGGCTAGGGCTACCCAAAACGATGCGCTCGCTCAAGGCCTATGCCGAGAAACGCCACGCGGCTCTCCATGATGGCGAGGTGGACGGGGCCAAGGCGACAACAGTCTGACAGATAGTTTCCCCTCGTCAATTCCTTGCAAAGCACCGCGTCAAATTAACGTGCCCTTCCCGTCATGATGGAATACAATTCCTGCGTGGCAGCCAGCTTGCCTGGCAAGGCCGGGCACGGCGTCACGCTTTGACCTTGGAAAGATGTTTGCTTATGACGCTGCAGTTCCCTCTGCCGAATGTACCTCTTGCGCCGCGTGTGCCCTCCATACTGTCCAAGCCATTCGGCTCCGTGTTTTCCTTGACCCTGTTCTGCCTGATTCCTGCCGCGTCCGCCCTGGCGGCCACGCCTGCCAGCAGCAGTGTCATGCTGGAAGAGCTGACCAGCACGGAGTTGCGCAGCCGTATCGACCACGGCGCCACCACCGTGCTGGTGCCGATCGGCGGCGTCGAGCAGAGCGGGCCGTATATCGCGCTGGGCAAGCACAATGTGCGCGCCGCTCTGTTGGCGCGCCAGATTGCGCAAAAGCTGGGCAACACCATCGTCGCGCCCGTCGTGTCCTACGTGCCGGAAGGCAGTATTTCTCCACCAGCCGGCCACATGCGCTTTGCCGGCACGATTTCGATACCGCCAGCCGCCTTCGAGGCCGTGCTGGAAGGCGCGGCCGCCAGCCTGCGCCAGCATGGTTTCCGTGACATCATTTTCCTCGGTGATCACGGTGGTTACCAGAAGAATGAGCAGAATGTGGCGAATAAGCTCAATCGGGCCTGGGGCAAAGCTTCCACGGCGAAAGATGCGCGTGCGTATGCCTTGCTCGATTACTATGACATCACGCAATCGCAATATATTGCCGAGCTGCAGAAGCGCGGCCACAGCAGCGCCGAGATCGGTCTGCATGCAGGCTTGGCGGACGCGGCGCTGATGCTGGCGACGGACCCGTCGCTGGTGCGCAGCGAGGCCATGGCGCACGGACCGAAGCCCGGTGTGGCGGATGGCGTGCGCGGCGACGCCACGCGTGCCACGGTCGAGCTGGGCCAGATCGGCATCAAGCTGCAGGTGGACACGTCGGTGGCCGCCATCAAGCAATTGCTGCAACGTAACAAGTAAATTCTCCGCCGGCAGTCCTGAACTTCCGGCTTTTGCAACGAAACGACGCGAAATCACATGAAAAAATCTCAACGACGCACCATCGTCACCTTGTCCGCCCTGGCTGCCGCACTGGCCGGCCTGGGCGTGGCCAGCCAGGTCATCGGCGCCAGCACGCCGGTCCCCGCCGCCGCGCCGGCTGCCGCGTATTCGCCGCTGCCGGGCATGCCGCCGCTGGTGGACCCGAAAAACGTGTACGGCAGCATCGGCAGCAGCAATATGAGTCCCGTCGTCAAGGATCACTTGCGCAGAGTCTATGTGCCCAACCTGCGCTCGAACGATGTGTACGTGATCGATCAGGACAGCCTGAAAGTGGTCGACAAGTTCAAGGTCGGCAGCGGCCCGCAGCACGTGGTGCCGTCGTGGGACTTGCGCACGCTGTGGGTGGCGAACAATGCCGAACGCACGGACAAGGGCAGTCTGACGCCGGTCGACCCCTTGACGGGCAAGCCGGGCAAGGAAGTGCCCGTCGATGATCCCTACAATATGTATTTCACGCCGGATGGCAAGTCGGCCATCGTCGTGGCCGAAGCGCGCCACCGCCTCGATTTCCGCGATCCGAAGACCATGGCCGTGCAGTATTCGATCGACACGCCCCAGTGCGGCGGCATCAACCATGCGGATTTCTCGAATGACGGCCGCTACGCCATGTTCACCTGCGAGTTCGACGGCACCATCGCCAAGATCGACCTGGTGGGGCGCAAGGTCGACGGCTACCTGAAATTGCAGATGCCGGCCAAGCGTTTTGCCGAGTCCGGCCCCGTGGGCGGTCCCGCGAATGAAATCTGCAGCGTCAAGAAGGGCATGCCGCAAGACATACGCATCTCGCCGGACGGCAAGAAATTCTTTATCGCCGACATGGACGCCGACGGCGTGCACATCGTCGATGGCGCCACCCTGAAGGAAATCGGCTTCATCCAGACGGGCGTGGGCGCGCATGGCCTGTACCCGAGCCGTGACGGCAAGAAACTGTACGTGGCCAACCGCGGCACGCACCGCATCCACGGCAAGCGCAATGGCAAGGGCAGCGTCAGCGTGATCGATTTCGCCACCGAAAAAGTGGTGGCGAACTGGCCGATTCCCGGCGGCGGCAGCCCCGACATGGGCAATGTGAGCGCCGATGGCAAGTATTTGTGGCTGTCCGGCCGTTTCGACGATGTGGTGTATCGCATCGATACGAACAGTGGCGACGTGTCCAAGGTAAAAGTCGGCCAGGAACCGCACGGCCTGACCGTGTGGCCGCAGCCGGGCCGTTATTCGCTCGGCCATACGGGCAACCTGCGCTAGGCAGGGGAAGCGCATGGAAATCGATTCGCTGGAGCAACTGCGCGCGCATTATCCGCCCGCGCAGGGGCGTTCGCTGAGCAAGCAGCTCGACCGTCTCGACCCGCATTGCATCGCCTTCATCGGGCTGTCGCCGTTCGTCGTGCTGGCCACGGGCGGCGCTGGCGGCCAGCTCGACGCCTCGCCGCGCGGCGGCGCGCCCGGTTTCGTGCACGTGCTCGATGCCCATACCTTGCTGCTGCCCGATGCCAAGGGCAATAACCGCCTCGACAGTTTCAGCAATATTGCCGAGACGGGCAGGGCGGGGCTGCTGTTCATGATCCCCGGCGTCGATGAAACCTTGCGCGTAAATGGCGAGGCCAGTCTCAGCGACGATCCGGCGCTGCTGGCGCACTTTGCCGCCGAGCGCAACCCGCCACGCCTGGTCATGCGCCTGCGCGTGGCCGAGGCTTACTTGCACTGCGCCAAGGCCCTCATGCGTGCGCGCCTGTGGGACAGCACGGCGCAAGTCGAACGCTGCGTCTTGCCGACGATGGGCCAGATGATTGCGGAGCAGACGGGCGGCAGCGGGCCGCAGGAAACGCAGGCGCAGATGGTCGCCCGCTACGCGCCGGATCTGTAGCTTTGCTTGCTTTAAAGGCAATATTGGCGCATACTGCATTAGCTGTCCCCTTAGCTGTCCCCTTACCTGCGTGGAGCACCATCATGATTCTTGATCACATCGGTTTGAATGTCAGCGATGCCCAGGCCAGCAAGGCCTTCTTTTCGGCCGCCCTGGCGCCCTTGGGCGTGTCGGTGGTGATGGAAGAGCAGGGATGGGTTGGCCTGGGCAAGGATGGCAAGCCCGATTTCTGGTTTGGCGTGGGCGGCACGCCGCATGCCGGCATGCATCTCGCCTTCACGGCGGGCAACCGCGCCCAGGTGGACGCGTTTTACCAGGCGGCACTGGCAGCGGGCGGCAAGGATAACGGCGCCCCCGGCATCCGCGCCATGTATCATCCGAATTACTATGGCGCCTTCGTGCTGGGGCCGGACGGTCACAATGTCGAAGCCGTCTGCCACCATCCCGAACCCTGACACCGTTCATTACCAGAAGAGAGCAGCATGAAGCACAGCGCCACCCTGTTTGCCGACGATGCGGGCCGCTATGCCTACGTGAAAACGGGATTTTCCTGGCCGGCCCTGTTGTTGGGCTCGTTCTGGGCCGTGGCCAAGCGCCGCTGGTGGCTATTGCTGCTGATGCTGGCGATGGATGTCTGCCTGTGGTTTGGCAGCCATCTGGCCACCGAACTGCACATCGGTCCCATGATGCTGCTGATGGCCGCCGCGGAGCTCAGTTACCTGCTGGCACGTGGCTGGTATGGCAACCGCTGGCTGGAAGCTTCGCTGCGCAGCCATGGCTACAAGCCCGTCGTGCCGGGCACCGGCGCCGCGCGTTGAGCGTGCCTGGCACAGTTTTTCCTTCCTGTCACTGACGTTTGCCAAGGGCAAGCTGTCCAGCCAAAACTTTCTGCGCAGCTTAGCGCACGTTTGATCCAGATCATCCCTCACCTGCGGTGCTCACGTAGCCTTGGGACTCGCGTTGCAAAGCATCTTCCCACCAATCGGATATGTTTTTTCGCGTTTCGTGGCGTAGCCCGGTCGTCTGCTTCACCGTTCGACAACCGGGGGTGTCGCCTTGTGTCTACCCAACCGCTATTTAATGAGGAACTCCATGTATCCATATTCCCGTAGTGTTACCCCAGCCGTCAAAAACCACCTGGAAGCGCAACTGGCTTTTTTCAATGGTCTGTCGAAGTCCATGTTCCAGTCGGTGCAGCACTTCAGTGACCTGAACATGCAGCTGGCGCAAGGCTTGCTGGAAGAAACCACTGTTACCAGCCAGAACCTGCTGACGGTCGAGCGTGCCGAAGATGTGTTCCAGGTGGCTGCCGCAGCGGGCCAGCCAGCCGCCGAGCAATTGCGCAAGTATCAGCAACAGCTGTCGCGTCTGGCCGCCGATACGCAGGTCGAACTGGCCAACGTGGCCGAGCAGCATGTGAATGAAACGAGCCGTACGGCCAAGGCGCTGGCCGAAGAAGTGGCCCGCACGGCTTCGGAAGAAACGCAGAAAAACGTGCGCAAGCAGCAGGAAGCCATGCAGCGCGTCGCTGAACCGTTCCAGGCTTACCATCAAAATGGCGCCAACCGCGATCAGCAGCGCGGCGCGCAAAGCCGTGACGGTCAAAGCCTGCAAAGCGCCAGCCAGCAAGGTAGCCAGCAGTCGGCCGGCAGCGAAAGCTCCGCCAGCGGCAGCGCATCGCAAGCGGGCTCCGCACAAAGCAAAACCAGCAGCGCCAGCCGTAAAGAGTAAGCGGGCCGCTGCCGGTAGCTGAATGCCAGCTGAATCCGCATCGCAAGGGCCGAGCCTTGCGATGCGCTTGGCTTGCGCAGCATCGTGCGTAGTGGTCCGGGCAGTGCGCCCGTCCTTCAGGGGGCGGGCGTTTTGTCGTGGGCGCGCGCGATGGCAGCCTGCGTGGCGGTGCTTTGCGCCGTTGCAGGACGTGGCGGCGTGGCGGGAATTTCCCGCCCGTCCGTGCCCACGCCCGTGCCCGCGCCCGCGCCCATCTTACGTGTCAGCATGGTATCGACCTTGCTGTTGGCATCGATAAAGGCGCTCACGGCGTCCAGTGTGGGGGCCAGCATGCGCAGGGGGCTGGCCAGCGAGGCGACCAGGGTGGTATGGCTGACCTTGTCGAAATACGTTTCCGTCACGGGCCGGTTCAGCGCCCGCAAGGCGGTGGCCAGGCCGCCCGTATTGCGTTGTGGATTGACCAGCTTGTCCTGTCCGGGCAAGGGGGCGATCAGCAGGGCGGGCGGGGCCTCGGCCGTCACGTGGTGGATGGGCTGCGAAGCGGCGGGCGTATCCGGGTAAAAGAAGACGGGCCGGGTGGTGGTATTTTCGATCGGCAAGAAATCGTAGGGACCGGCCAAGCCTATCCAGCCGCGCAAGTCGTGCGGGTGCATGCCGTGGCGCGCCAGCAGGCTGGCGTCGAGCGCCAGCATCGCCGCATTGTAGGCGCCCGCGCTATGGCCCATCACGAACAAACGGGCGGGGTCGCCGCCATGGCGGCTCGATTCCATCGCGGCCCAGGCTACGGCGCGGGCGGCATCCTGCAAGATCTCCGGGTAGTGCACCTCTGGATACAGCCGGTAGTCGGCGATCACGGCCAGGTAGCCGCGCGCGGCAAGCGCGTGGCCAACGAAGGCATAGTCGGCGCGCTCGCCCGCCGTCCAGTTGCCGCCATAAAAGAACACCACCACGGGTACGGGCCCCGTGCGGGTCTTGGGGGCATACACATCGAGTTTTTGCCGTGGCAGGGGGCCGTAGGCCAGGCCCCGCGTCACTTGCGAGGCGCTGCCGGACGACAAGGCATTGATGACGCTCAAGGGTGAGCAAGCGGCCAGGCCGGCGGCGAGCGGGATGGTCGCCAGCAAACCGAGCAATGTGGTGCGCAGGGTCGTCATGCCAGCTCCTGATGGTGATGGATCATGCTTGTAGTGTAGGCCAGGCAGGGCAGGGCACACATGGGGAAGTTGCTGTCCAGCATAGATAAATGTTGCATGCGTCAATCAATCCTGTAGCAGCCATTTGCGCGCCGTGGCGATGACGGCGTCCGACAGGGTGCGCGTGAGCGGCGTCTGGATATCCCAGGCATGCCAGGTCAGGGGCACGTCGAGCGCCTGCCCGGCTGCCACGTCGACCAGCCTGCCAGTGGCCAGCGCCGTCTCCGCCTGCAGCAAAGGCACCATGCCATAGGCATAGCCCGCTTCGATGAAGCGCACGAAATCGCGCGCCGAACCGAGCACATGGTGCGGATAGCGGCCCGTGTAGCCGAGGCGGTGCTGCAGATAGCGCTCGTGCAGTGCATCCTTGCTGCCAAACGTGATGGCGGGCGCCTGGCTGACGGCCTCCACCGTAAAACCATGGGGAAACCATTGCTGCGCAAACGCGGGCGAGGCCACGCACAGGTAGCGCATGCCGCCCAGCGGCGTGGCCGTGGTGCCGGCCACCAAGTCGTTGGCGCTGGTGACGCAGGCAAATACGCGGCCTTCGCGCAGCTGGCTCAGGGTGTGGTCCTGGTCGTCGAGGCGGATATCGAGCAGGCAGGACGGCGGCGAGAGTAGCGGCCCCAGCGCTTCCGGGATCCAGGTGGCGGCGCTGTCGGCGTTGACGGCGATGGCCAGCTCCGGCAATTGCGTGGTGGGACCGGGCTGGGCGTCGAGCGCCGCCTCGAGCAGCTTGACTTGCCGGTAATGGGCGATCAGGCGCTGGCCCGCTTCCGTGGGCAGGGGCGGGTGGCTACGGATGATCAACAAAGTGCCTTCCAGGTTTTCCAGGGTGCGGATGCGCTGCGACACGGCCGGCTGGCTGATCGCCAGTGCCTGCGCGGCCTTTTCAAAGCTGCCCAGGCCAATCACGGCGTCGAGGGCGGCCAATCCACGGTAATCGACGACGCGCATAAGATTCTCTTATATATGGTTAGAATCATTCATTATACTTATATTTACTTTTTCTTTACACTGTTGAAATAGGGTAACAACTCCACTCTCCCGCGCGGTCCTCCTGGTTCCGCACCACCCTCCACCTACCTCTGATGACTTTGCCGTTGCCGGCAGAGCGTGGGCGGCCGTGCGCGTGATGGAAAGCAATAGAAAGGAATCGATATGGACAGCGCAATTTTCTTGAAAGGCATGGGGCTCGGAGCGAGCCTGATCGTGGCCATCGGCACGCAGAATGCATTCTTGCTCAAGCAGGGGCTGAAGCGCCATTACGTGCTCACCTGCATACTCGTCTGTTTGCTGTGCGACGCGATTTTGATCACGGCCGGCGTGGCCGGCATGGGCACTTTCATTGCCGACAATCCTAATTTCTTGCTGTGGGCCAAGGCTGGTGGCGCCACGTTCCTGATCGCGTATGGCTTGCGGGCGGCCAAGTCGGCCTGGCGTCCAACGGCCCTGACGGTATCGGCGGCCAAGTCGCCCGAAGGCTACTGGGCCGTGATCGGCGCGGCATTGGCGTTCAGCCTGCTGAACCCGCACGCCTTCCTCGACACGGTCATCCTGCTCGGTTCGATCGGCGGACAGCATGAAGGTGTGGGACGCTTCTACTTTGCCGGTGGCGCCATCTTGGCTTCGGCCCTGTGGTTCTTCCTGCTGGGCTTTGGCGCCCGCTACCTGGCGCCCGTGTTTGCCAAGCCCATGGCCTGGCGCGTGCTCGATGGCATCATCGCCGTCGTCATGTGGGCCATCGCCGCCTCGCTGTTCCTGTAATCAGCGGGTCAGGAAGTTCAATACGCGGCTGGCCAGCTTGCCATACGGCGGCCACAGCAGTTTCAACGCGCTGTAGCGCGCCTGATAAAACACGGGGCGCAGCTTGCTGAAGGTGTGAAAACCTTCCACGCCGTGGTAGTGGCCCATGCCGGACTCGCCCACGCCGCCGAAGGGCAAATCGTGCTGGCCCACATGGTACAGCGCGTCGTTGACGGACACGCCGCCCGACATCACCCGGTCGATCAGCAACTGCACCGTACTTGTTTCGTTGCTGAACGGATAGATGGCCAGCGGCCGCGGCCCAGCGTTGATGCTGTCGATCACCGTGTTCAGGTCTGTATAGCCGCGCAGCGGCAGGATGGGGCCAAAGATTTCGCGCGTCAGCAGCAGGCTGTCTGCGGGGGCGTCGAGCACGATGTGCGGCGCGATCTTGCGCGTGGCCCGGTCGTGGCTTGGGCCCGGCAGCAGCGCAATCACTTGCGCGCCCCGTTCCCGCGCATCGTCGAGCGCCTGCAGCAGGCGCTCAAAGGCGGCCTCGTCGATGATGGACGTGTAATCGGGCGTGTCGAGCCGCGGGTAGCGCGCGGGCATGATCTGGCGCGCATGCTCGACGAAGGCGGCGATGCTGGCCTCGGGCAGCCAGGCGTGGTCGACGCTGGTGCAGATTTGCCCCGCGTTGAGGTATTTGACAAACAAAATGCGTTCGGCTGCCGTACGCACATCGAAATCGGCGCAGACGATGGCCGGCGCCTTGCCGCCCAGCTCCAGCGTCACGGGGCACAGATTGTGCGCGGCCGCCGCCATGACGGCGCGGCCCGTCTGGCCGGAGCCCGTAAACAGCAGGTGGTCGAACGGCAGTTGTGAAAATTCAATACCCACGCCGCCCGTCTCGTCAAAAAACTGCAGCTTGTCCGGCGGAAAATAGGCGGGCATCTTCTCGATCAAGAGTTGCGCCAGGTGGCGTGAATTCTCGCTCATCTTGACCATGGCGCGGTTGCCGGCGGCGAAGATGTAGGTCAAAGGCACCAGGCTCAGGTTGATGGGGAAATTCCACGGCACGATAACGCCCACCACGCCCAGCGGCTGGGGCAGTACGCGGTTGCGGGCGCCTGGAAAAGTGCGCCAGTCCACGCTGCGGCGTTGCGGCTTCATCCATTTTTTCAACTGTTTCAGTACGTGATCGATCCCGTCGATGGCGGGAAAGATCTCCGCCAGCAAGGTTTCGTGCCGGGAGCGGTTGCCATAATCGGCGCTGATCGCTTCGCATAGCGCGTCTGTATGCTCGCGGATGAAGCGCTGCAAGGTTTGCAGGTCGCGTTTGCGCTCGGCCAGCGTGGGTAGGGGGTGGGCCCGGCAGGCGGCACGCTGCACGGCCAGGGCGGCAGCCAGCCCGGCGTTCTTCAGCTCCATGTTGTTTGCGACATCAGGCATGTTTCTCCTTGGCTGGCTGGGCAATATGCGCGCCATTCCAGCACACTATAGTGGACTATGCGGATCAGCGCCGCCGCACGATACGCCGTAAAATGTCCGGCAACTGTACGCTACCCTTTCCAGGAATGCCATGACCCCGACCACGCCAGATTCCCTGCACATCGTGTGCCCCCATTGCGACGCCGTCAACCGTTTGCCGGCCGCGCGCTTGATTGAACAGCCCACTTGCGGCAAGTGCCAGAAGGATTTGTTTACGGGCCAGCCCGTGGACTTGGCCAGCGCCCGTTTCCTCAAGCATATCGAACGCAGCGACATTCCCGTGCTGGTGGATTTCTGGGCGCCCTGGTGTGGCCCGTGCCGCAGCATGGCGCCATTCTATGTGCAGGCCGCCAAGACCCTGGAGCCGGCGTTTCGTGTCGTCAAGGTCAATACGGAAGCGTCGCCAGACCTGGGCAGCCGTTTCAATATCCGCAGCATTCCCACCCTGGCCCTGTTTTTGCGCGGCGTGGAAGTGGCGCGCCAGCCGGGCGCCATCGATGCGAATGCCATCGTCGCCTGGGCCAGGGACAAAGCCCGCCTGTGAGCCGCTCGGCAAACCACTGCAGGTTTCCATTTGACATTTAGTATGGCGCCATATTATATTGCGCCATATGATAAAGCTCGAACAGAAATATACGGCCCTGCTGGGTGACGTGCAGCGCCGCGCCAGCGGTCTCGACATGACGCAGTCCACGGCGCGCTTGCGCCTGTGCTTTGAAGTGCTGGGCCTGGCATCGGCCATCGATGGCGATTGCGCCACGCGCCTGGGCCGGCACGGCTTGTCGGAAGGCAAGTTCGTCTTGCTGTCCCTGCTGCGCGACGTGCCTGACGGACTCTCGCCGCACGCACTGGCCGAGCGGGCCGGCGTGACGCGCGGCACCATCACGGGCTTGCTCGACGGTCTGGAGCGCGATGGTTTCCTGGCGCGCCATCCTGACCAGGTCGACCGGCGCAAGCTGCAGGTGCGCCTGAGCGCCAAGGGAGAAGCTGCCGCCGCCACCCTGATCGATGAACATGCGCGATGGATCGCCAGCCTGTTTGCCGATTTCACGCGGGACGAGATGCAATTATTGAGTGGACTGCTGGAAAAAGCCTGGCGCAAGACGGACCGAGGTGCTGCATGAGCGGTGGCATCGCTGACGTGACGCCCGCGCGGCTGGCTCTGCTGAATGGGGGCAGCGTGGCCAGCGCCACCCTGACGGAGGGGCTGGCCATCGATTTCGCCCAGCTGCTGGCTGCAGCCGTACCCGATCTCGGCGCCGCCCGCCTGGAGCGGATGCGCGCGCAGGCCGCCGCGGGCATCACCAAACGCATGGCACTGGCGGCGCAATTGCTGCTGGAGGCCAATGTTGACCTGGCTTTGCTGCAAGCGCATCCATCCGACACGGTACGTGGCTGGGCCTGCTTTGCCATCGCCGCCCAGGCTGGCCGTACCCTGCCGCAACAGCTGGCCGCCATGCGGCCGCTGGCCGACGATGGCCACTTTGGCGTGCGCGAATGGGCCTGGCTGGCGCTGCGGCCCCATCTGGCAGAGCATCTGCCTGACGCCATCGCGCTGCTGGCGCCGTGGACGGCGGACCCGTCGGAAAGAGTGCGCCGCTTTGCCTGCGAAGCGCTGCGTCCGCGCGGCGTGTGGTGCGCGCATATCGCCCAGTTAAAAGAACAGCCGCAGCTGGCCTTGCCCCTGTTGCAACCCCTGCGCGCCGACCCGGCCGTCTACGTGCAGGATTCCGTGGCCAACTGGCTCAACGATGCGGCCAAGAGCCAGCCAGGCTGGGTACGCAGCCTGTGCGCGCAATGGCTGCAGGAAAGTCCCAATGGCGCCACACAGCGCATCTGCAAGCGGGCCCAGCGCTCGCTGGCCTGACGATTCATCTTTTTAAGGAGAAACCATGCATTACCTGTTAGAACTGTACAGCCCGAAACCCGCCTGGCTGGCCCTCGATGGCGCCGCGCGCCAGGCGTATTTCGCCAAGGTGGGCGCCGGCATGGCGGCCCTGTCGGGCAGCGGCGCCGAAGCGCTGGCCATGGGCGCCATCGACGGCGGCAAGCTGCACGCGGCTGCCCAGCAATTCTATGCCGTCTGGCGCTTCCCGGACGAGGCGGCACTGGATACCTTGCTGGCCGGCATCGCCGCCACGGGCTGGCATGATTACTTTGAGACCATCAATGCGGCGGGACCGGCCGTGGATTTCCCCGCGCACCTGGCGCAGTTGGCCGCAGCCTAGCGCCCGACGTTTTTCTTGCCGCTGCGGTACAGTTGGCATTTCCATTCCACCACCGACGTTGATGCCAATCAAACTGCTTTCCACCCTGATGCTTGCCCTGGCGCCCATGCTGGCGTCGGCAATCCCTGCCACCCCGCAAGCCCTCGTCGTCGCCGCCCGCAAGCAGGTGGGGGTGACCGTGCAGTACGATCCGCGCTATGAACGGCTGGCCTATCCGGGCGGCGACGTGCCGCTGGAGCGGGGCGTGTGCACGGATGTGGTGGTGCGCGCCTACCGCCAGCTGGGGCAGGACTTGCAGGTGCTGGTGCACGAAGACATGCGCAAGGCGTGGCAGGTATACCAGCAGCAGGGACGCTGGCAAATGAAAGGGCCGGACCGCAATATCGACCACCGCCGCGTGCCGAACCTGGGTACCTACTTTGCCCGCCACGGCACGAGCCTGCCGCCAAGCAAGAAAGCGAACGCTTACCGCGCGGGCGACATCGTCACCTGGCGCCTGCCGCGCAACCTCACGCACATCGGCATCGTCAGCGACAAGCAGTCGTGGAGCGGCGTGCCGCTGATCATCCACAACATCGGCGAGGGCGCGCGCGAGGAGAATATATTATTCAGCTATCCGATTACGGGGCACTATCGCTGGCAACCCCGCTGAGTGGCAGGGGCGCCATCTCTTGCAGGATCGTCAGCACAAGGGCCAGCGCCGTGTCGATATCGAGTTTGTCGATGGCGCCATAGCCGAGAAACAGGCCTTCATGGCGGGCGGGGCCATGGTAAAAGCTGGCCAGCGCATACAGGCTGACGTCGGCCAGGCGCGCGCGGCGCAGCAATTCGGCGATATCGAGCGGCGCCTGCGCCAGCGCCGCCACGTGGAAGCCGGCGCTGGCCGGCACCAGGCGGAACCACGGTGCCAACGGGCCGTTGAACCAGTGTTGCAGCCGTTCGCGCCGCCCCGCATAGATGTCGTGGCAGCGGCGGATATGGCGCAGCAAATGGCCATCGCCGATGAACTTGGCCAGCGCATGCTGGCCCAGGCTGGCCGTATGGCAATCGCTCAGGTATTTCACCGTCTGCATGGCGGCTACGAGGGCTTGCGGCAGCACCACATAGCCGAGGCGCAATTCCGGCAGCATGATTTTGGAAAAGCTGCCCACGTGCGCCACGACGCCATAGCGGTCCATGCTTTGCAGCGCATCCTCGGGCCGGCCTTCATAGCGGAAGGCGCTGTCGTAGTCGTCTTCGATGATGATGGCTCCCAACTGCCGGGCACGCTCCAGCAAGGCATGGCGGCGCGCCATGCTCATCGGCATGCCGAGCGGGAATTGATGCGCGGGCGTGACATAGATCAAGCGCGTGCCGTCGGGGATTTGCGTGACGACGAGGCCATCCTCGTCCACGTCGATGCCCACCACGCGCGCGCCCTGGCTGGCGAATACGGCGCGCGCGACCGGGTAGCCGGGTTCTTCCACGGCAACCGTGTCGCCCGGCTCCAGCAGGGTCAGCGCGAGCAAGTGCAAGGCTTGCTGCGCGCCGCTGGTGACGAGCACTTGTTCCTCGGTGCAATGGATGCCACGGCTGAAGGCGGCGTGGCCGGCGATCGCCGCGCGCAAGGAGGGCAAGCCTTCCACAGGGCCATAACGGCCGCGTGCCTGGCCACCCTGGCGCAGCGCATGCAGCATGCAGGCGCGCCATTCATCCTGCGGGAAGTGCGCGGGCGTGGCGCGTCCGCCGATGAAGGCGTAGCGCGCGGGCGTTTCCTGGCTGGCGCGGCGCAAAGGCGTGGGCGTCGCGTCCCAGCGGGCGATGCGCTGCGCGCTGGCCAGCGGCGTGCTGGCATGGCGGCGCTGCGGCGAGGCGTGCGGCGTCTGCACGAAGCTGCCCACGCCGACCTTGCCGACCAGCAGCTTTTCATAGCCGAGCTTGTCATACACGTCGGACACCGTCTTGCGCGACAGGCCCAGCTGGCTGGCCAGCAGGCGCGTGGGCGGCAATTGCTGGCCATCCGTCAGGCGGCCCGAGCGGATGGCTGCGCTGAGCTGGCGGTACAGCTGGCCGCCCAGGTCGCGCGTGCCGTCGATCAGGATATGTAATTCCATGGGGTTTCTGCTGGTGGTCTGCTGCTTTTCGGGGGGATTGGCCTGCCGCGCACTGTTGCCCCGCTTCTAGAATAGTGCATCTCTCATCATCAAGGAATGCATCATGACACAGCAACGACTCGATTTTACACAAGCTTCGCCTGACGCCGTCAAGGCCATGTACGCGCTGGAAGCGGCGATTGCCAAGCTGGGCGTGGAACACTCGCTGCTCGAGCTGATCCGCCTGCGCGCTTCGCAAATCAATGGCTGCGCCTTTTGCGTGGATATGCACACGAGCGACGCGCGCAAGGCGGGCGAAACGGAACGCCGCCTGTATGCCGTGTCCGTCTGGCGCGAAACGCCTTTCTTCACGCCGCGCGAGCGGGCCGTGCTGGCCTGGACGGAAGCGCTGACCCTGCTGCCACAAAGCCAGGCGCCCGATGACGTGTATGCGGCGCTGGCGGAACAATTGACGCCGGCGGAAATGGTCAACGTCACCCTGGCCATCGGCTCCATCAATACCTGGAACCGCCTGGCCGTTGGCTTCCGCAAGATGCCCGAATAAACCCAGTGTTCGTTCGCGAACAGACGCATGGCTGGTTCCTGCGTAGGCTGACCATACGATTGATATCCTAGGGAGCAGCCATGCAAGTACATACCGGGGAAGGCGCCGACAAGACGTTGGAGCAGGAGGAAGAGGCGCGCCGCGCATTCATCGCCGAACTGTGGCGGCGCTTTGAAACCTTGCAGGAATGGGCCGTCAGCCACTGGCCCGACCAGCAACATCCCTTGAGTTCCGCCGACTTCGTCGAAGCGCGCAAGGAGATTTTGAGTTTGCGTTCGCCGGCCGGGTCGTTGAACCAGCCGGCCGCGCGCGATGCGGCGGAGCCGGCCCCGGAGCAGGGCGGGGCGCAGTATGTTGACGTCACCCCTGCACCGTGGCCGTAATCCTGGCTGTATATTGCTCGTAGGTCGGATTAGCGCTTGCGCGTAATCCGACGTCACCCGCCAACAATGTTGTCGGATTACGGTTCTGCGAACCTAATCCGACCTACGCTTCTGCCTTACCCTGCGCAAACACCCAGCAAACCAAACTCACCAGCAGTCCCGCCATCACGCCATACGCCAGATTCAGGGCGCTGTCGAACAGCAGCGGCGCCACCAGGCCCGAGACCAGCGCGAACAGCAGCATCTGGATGAACGATTGCATCGACGAGGCCAGGCCGCTGTTGTTGGGGAAGTGGTTCAAGGCCATCAGGGTCATCGGCGGCATGGCGATCGACAGCGCGAACGAGTAGAAGAACAGCGGCAGCACGGCCCATGGCACTTCAGCGGCAAAGAAGTAGTTATAGCCGATGTTGGCCAGCGCGGCGAGCAGCATCAGGATGAAGCCGGCCCAGATCATCTGGCGCTGGCTGTAGCGGTGGGCGATTTTCGCCGACAGGGCCGAACCGAACACCATGCCGCTAATTAAGGGAATGAACAGCCAGGCGAATGCCGTTTCCGGCAAATGCAGGATGTTGATGATGAAGTAGGCGGCCGAGCCGATGTACAGGGCGAAGCCGCCGAAGGCGGCGCCGATGGCCGTCGACAGCAGCAGGAACTGGCGGTGGCACAGCACTTTCCAGTAATTGACGGCGATGTCGCCCAGGTGGAAGGCGTGGCGCTGTTCCTTCGGCAGGCTTTCCGGCAGCGCGCGCCAGACGACGATGAACATCAGCACGCCGAAGGCCGTGAGGAACCAGAAGATCGACCGCCAGCCCAGGCCCACCTGCAGCCAGCCGCCCAGCACGGGCGCAATCGCCGGCGCCAGCGCGAACACCATCATGATGTGCGAAAGGATTTTTTGCGCGGCGGCGCCCGAATAGCGGTCTTGCACGATGGCGCGGCCGATCACGGATCCGGCGCCTGCCGCCAGTCCCTGCAGCACGCGCCAGGCCAGCAGCCAGCCCAGCGACGGCGCCAGCGCGGCGCCCACGGAGGCGATCACATACAGCACCAGCGAGACGAGAATCACGGGACGGCGGCCGAACGAATCGGACAGGGTGCCGTAAAACAGCATCATGAAGGCGAACGTGAACAGGAAAAAGCTCAGGGTCTGCTGCACCAGCAGGGGGCTGGCATTGAAATCTTGCACGATGGCGGGGAAAGACGGCAGATAGGTGTCAATTGCCAGCGGTCCGACCATCGCCAGGCCCGCCAAAATCCAGGTTAATAATTTAGTCATGTCAAAGAGTGTTTTTGTTAGTCCGTCATTTTACGCTAGCGGCGGGAATCGGGTCCGGTGCCGCCGCGGTTTGCCATCCATATGCGTTTTTCGTATATCAAAGCTCGCAATCCTTCGTTGGCTTTGCCTGTCTGCGCCGTTAAGCTGGGGCGACCCGGCCTGTTTGCCTTTTTCTGGAAGTGATACGCCATGCACAGCATTTATCCCGCAGCGCCCGCCGACGACACGGCCCAGTGGAACCTGGGGCCCGTGATCGCGGCGCTGCGCACCTCGCGCGAAGACAAGCACAAGATCCGCCATAACGGCAGGGTGCGCGAACTGCCGTCGCGCGAAGCGCTGACCACCATCGTCAATGGCCTGTCGGCAGCGCTGTTCCCCACGCATTACGGGCGGCCCAACCTGACCGATGAAAGCATCGACTATTTTGTCGGTGACACGCTCAACACTACGCTGAACCGCCTCAGCGAGCAGGTGCGGCGCGGCCTGCTGTTCTCGGCTCCGGCTCACGCCGTGCCGGCCGGCGATGAGGGCGATGGCGCCAGCGACGATGCGGCCCTGGCGCAGCAGGCGCGCGAGATCACGCGCGCGTTTGCCGCCAGCCTGCCCGATATCCGCGCCTTGCTGGTGTCGGACGTGCAGGCTGCCTACGCGGGGGACCCGGCCGCCACGTCAGTGGCTGAAATCATGTTGTGCTATCCGGGCACCATCGCCATCCTGTACCACCGTCTCGCGCACCGGCTGCACGCGTTGGGCGCGCCGTTCCTGGCGCGCCTGATCGCCGACATCGCGCACACGCTGACGGGCATCGATATCCACCCGGGCGCGCACATCGGCGCGTCCTTCTTCATCGACCACGGCACGGGCGTGGTGATCGGCGAGACGGCCATCATCGGCCAGCGGGTGCGCCTGTACCAGGCGGTCACCCTGGGCGCCAAGCGGTTTCCGGCTGACGCAAGCGGCGCGCTGATCAAGGGCACGCCGCGCCATCCCATCGTCGAGGACGACGTGGTCATTTACGCGGGCGCGACCGTGCTGGGGCGCATCACCATCGGCGCGGGATCGACCATCGGGGGAAATGTGTGGCTGACGCAGAGCGTGCCGCCTGAGAGTAACGTGTCGCAGGCGCAGATGCGCAACGACTGAGAAGGATGGAAGGGACAACGAACCCCAGCGCAGAAACCGGGGTCGTACCCTCAGGGTACGACCCCGGTATTTGCGCTTGGGCTTATTTCACCGTCAGCGCTTCATAGCGCGCCACTGGCACGCCATCTTTCAGCAGCAGCAATTCCTGGTCGGCGTAGCGATAGCCATTGACTTCGCCCAGGGTGGTCAGGAGCAGGCGTTCGAGGTCCATGTCCTGCGGCTGGCACATCATCATGGTGCCGGCCATCTGTCCAAAGTTCAAGGTGCTGATGCCATCGCTGGTGTAGCCGCCCATCATCTGGTTGCAGCCGCTGTGGCCACTGGCGCGGCCTTCGGCCAGCTGCAGGGTCACTTCGCGCTGTTCAGGCGCCTTGCGCACCACTTGCTTGCCCTTCAATTCCTTCAGCTTCCACTGCGTGCCCGTCAGCTTGGGTGCCGGCTTGGCGGGCGAGGTAGCGCCTGGCGCGGCGGCGGCAGCGTCGCTGCGCACGGGCGTTTGCGCACAGCCGGCCGTGATGGCGACGATGGCGGCGAGGGGAATCAGTCTGGCGAGTGTGAACATGGCAATCCTTCTTCAAATGAATGGCGCCAGCGTAGCAGATTGGCGCCACGCCAGCGTGCACGGTTGAAAAGCCTACCGCTCCTGTTCCAGGCGAGAGTCGAGCAAGGTGCGCGCCGCCGCCACATAGGCGTGGCAGGCCTGCGGATCGATGAAGGCATCGCTGCCGGCCGTGGCGCTCGCTTCGAGCTGCTCCCACAATTGCGACGCTTCCGGATGCGCCGAAATGAGCACGTCGCAGGGCAGTTTTTCCAGGGTCTCGAAGCTGTGGCGCAAATCCGCCACCGCGTTTGGATACTCGCTGCTGGCGCTGAACTTGAAGCCGGGGCGCGAGACGGCGTTGAGGCTATCCGCGTAGACCATGTTCAGGCAGCGGGGGCCGTCGCACGATTGCCACGTCCAGCTCAGGCCACCGGGCGTGTGGCCCGGCGTGGCGTGCGCCGTCAGCTTGACGGGGCCGACGTCGAAATGGCCACCATCGCGCGCCAAACGCATGTCCTTCACGGGCGGGTACTTGGGCAGCGCATGGTATTGCGGATCGTCCGGCCCCACTTCGCCCGACGCCAGGTCCAGCGCCGCCGACGGGCTGGCGGCCACCAGCGCATTGCTGCGCCGCTGGAGTTCGGCCAGGCCGCCCGCATGGTCGATGTGGCCGTGCGAATTGAGTATCAGCTTGACGTCCTCGATGCGAAAACCCAGGGTGGCGATATTGGCGATGATCTTGGGCGCCGATTCCGGCAAGCCGCCATCGATCAGCACGTGGCCCTGCGGCGACGTCACCAGCACGGAACTGAGGCCTTTCACGCCCACATAATAGGTATTGCCGAAGATGCGGAACGGCGCCTGGTCGGCATTCCAGGTGGCGCAGACGTCGCAGCCCGGCGTCGGCGGCGTGGCTGGCGCTTGCGCCCATGCCAGGCAGCCATGGCCTGCCAGCAGCGCCAGTGCCAGCGCGCGTGTAAGAGTGAGGGGCATTGCAATCCTTATCCGTGTTGCCAGGGTGGCGTATGCTGACACGGAACGGGGCTGGACGCAAACGCATCCTTGCATGGATAGCTGCTGGCGAAGCGGGTGTTCAGGCCGCAGCCAGGGTGGCGCTGCCGGGGGCGATGCTGACCTGGCGTCCCGCATGGCTGGCGGGCAGGCGCGGGCCCTGGCCGAAGACCTTGTGGCGCAAGCTGCCTTCCTCGTAATGGGTGCGATAGCGGCCGCGCCGCTGCAGCTCCGGCACGATGTGGGTCACCACGTCGGCCATGCTGTCGTGCGCCACGGCGAAGGCCAGATTGAAGCCGTCGATGCCGGTTTCGTCGAGCCAGCTTTCCAGCTGGTCGGCCACCTGGCGCGCATCGCCCACCAGCACCGGGCCGCGCCCGCCCAGGCCGATGTATTCGGCCGCCTCGCGCACGGTCCACTTGCGGTCCGGGTCGGCCTGGCTGAACGACGCCAGCGCCGAGCGCCCGGCCGGGGAATCGATGTAGTCGATGGTGGCGTCGAGCGGGTAGCGGCTGAAATCGACGCCCGTCCATCCCGACAGCAGCACCAGCGCCGCCTCGATATTCACGTGGCGCAGGTAGTCGGCGTGCTTGGCGCGCGCCTCTTCTTGCGTGGCGCCCGTGATGACGAGCGCCTGCGCGTAGATCAGCAGCGCATCGCCATCGCGCCCGCTTTGCCGCACGGCGGCGCGCAAGTCGTCGGCGTAACGCTTGACCACCGTTTTGCTGGGACCACTGACAAAGGTCGCTTCCGCATGGCGCGCCGCAAAGCGCGTGCCGCGTGGCGAGGTGCCCGCCTGGTACAGCAGGGGCGTGCGCTGCGGCGACGGCTCGCACAAATGGATGCCGGGCACCTGGTAGTGGCGCCCGGCATGGTTGATCGGATGTACCTTGGCCGGATCGGCGTAGATGCCGCGCGCCTTGTCGTTGACGACGGCGTCGTCGTCCCAGCTTTTTTCCCACAGCTTGTAGACGACGTCCAGGTATTCGTCGGCCAGGTCGTAGCGCTCGTCGTGACCCAGTTGCTGCTGCAAACCCAGGTTGCGCGCCGCGCTGTCTAAATAGCCGGTGACGATATTCCAGCCGATGCGTCCCCCCGTCAGGTGGTCGAGGGTGGAAATGCGCCGCGCGAACGTGTACGGATGCTCGTAGGTGAGGGCGCAGGTGACGCCGAAACCCAGGTGCGTGGTGGCTTGCGCCATGATGGGCACGAGGGCCAGCGGATCGTTCAGCGGCACCTGCACGCCGTGTTCCAGGGCCGCATCGAGGCTGCCCCGGTACACGTCGTACACGCCCAGCACGTCGGCCAGAAAAACCGCGTCGAACAGGCCCGTTTCCAGCAGCTGCGCCAGCTCCGTCCAGTGCGCAGGATCGGTATAGCGGTGGCTGCGGTCGCGCGCATGCGTCCATAGCCCCGGCGACTGGTGGCCGACGCTATTCATCTGGAAGGCGTTGAAACGTATCGTCTTTGCCATGGCTTATTTTGCCGCCGTCTGCAAGGCTTGCTGGTAGTCGGGTTTCGAATAGCCGGCAAAGTGTTTATTCGTGATGTCGAGGAATTCGCGCGAGCGGTAGGCTGCCGCCAGGTCTTTCGCGAACTGCTTGTCCTTGTCGGCCGTGCGGATGGCTACCAAGTTGATGTAGTTGGGCGAGATTTTCTCGGCCACCAGCGCCTCCGTCAGTTTCAGCCCCGACGCCAGCGCGTAATTGCCGTTGATGAAGGAGTAATCGGTGTCGCCCAGCGAGCGTGGCAGCTGCGCTGCTTCCAGCGGCAGCAGCTTGATTTTCTTCGTGTTGACGGCGATATCCTTTTCCGATGCGCGCACGGGGTCGAAGCTGGCGCGCAGCTTGATCCATCCCAGCTGGTCGAGCAGCACCAGCGCGCGTGCCTGGTTGGTCGGATCGTTCGGCAAGCCCACCGTCGTGCCTTCCTTCACGTCGTCCAGGGTCTTGTGCTTCTTGCTGTAGATGGCGATCGGCGCCGTGGGAATGGTGATCAGGTCCGTCAGCGCCAGCTTGTGTTCCAGCGCGAATTTCTTCAGATAGACGATGTGCTGGAACACGTTGGCGTCCAGCGAACCCTCGGCCAGCGCGAAGTTCGGCTGGATGTAGTCGTTGAACTCGACCAGCTTGACCTTGTAGCCCTGTTTTTCCAGGATAGGCTTGATGCCCAGCTTGATCTGGTCCGCGTACGGCCCGGCGCTGGTGCCGATGGTGATCTCTTTCGGGTCCTTGGCGTGGGCGAAGCTGGCCGTCAAGGCCAGGGTCAGGGAGCTGAGGAGGATGCTGCGGCGGGTGATGGTCATGCTGGCTCCTTGGTGGGTGAATCAGGAATACGCCGTCGGCTCGGGCACGGTGCCGTTCAAGGCAAAGCGTCCCAGGTCGCGCAGCTTGTAGTCGATGGGGTCGTGCAGGGTATGCACGCGCACGTTGCGCCAGTAGCGGTCGAAGCCGTATTGGGCCGAGGTGGATCTGGCGCCCGTCAGTTCGAACATCTGGCTGCTGATTTCCAGTCCCGCCTGGTGCGCCAGGCATTTGGCTTCGGCCACGGCCACGGCCAGCAAGCCCCGTTCGCGCGCCGTCACCAGCGCGCCCTTGCGGAACACCTTTTCCAGTTCCTGCGCCGCGCCGTCAGCCAGCACTTGCGCGGGGCGCAGCAAGAGCCACAGCTGGCCGTAGCGGTGCTGGATCAAGGGATCCTCCGTTGCCTTGGCTACGCCCGAGGCAAACCAGGCTTTCGCCTGCTCGTCCGTGTAGCGGCGCGCCGCCTCGAACGCGCCTTCGGCGATGCCCAGATAGAGGTTGCTCATGATCAGCTGCGCGATCTGCGAGCGCACGGTCGCTTGCGGCGTGGCGGCCTGCGCGGGCGCCTGCAGCACCAGCTCGTGGGGCAGGGCCACCGCCTGGAAATGCACATTGCCGCTGTCCGTCTGGCGCTGGCCGAAGGCGTCCCAGTCCGCCTGCACGCTCACGCCATCCTGGCGCGTGGGCAGGGCGGCGATCAGCGCCGTCTGCGTGGGCGCGTGCCAGGCCGAGACGGTCAGCCAGTCGGAACCGACCGAGCCGGAAGAAAAGCTCTTGATGCCATCGAGGATAAAGCCACTGTTGGTGTCGCTGGCCGTGACTCGCTTGTCGAGGGGATTCAAGGCATTGCCCCAGAACAGGCGCTCGTCGACGGTCAGGGTGAGCAGGCGGCGCTGCTGTTGCGCGTTGCCATACAACTGCAGGCCGGCCAGCTGCAAATGGTGGAAGCCGAAGACATGCGCCAGCGCGCTGTCGGCGCGCGCCAGGATGCGGATCACCTGGTACACGAGGGGCCACGACGCGCCCTGGCCACCGAATTCCACGGGGATCGACAAGGTCAGCAGACCCGACTCGCGCAGCCATTCGCGTTCCTGGGCCGCATGGCCGCCGGCCAGGTCGCGGGCATTCGCCGTTTCGGCCAGGCGCGCGGCCAGCTTTGTTGCGATGCGGATGGCGTCTTGCAAGGGTTCCGGCACGGGCGACTGGGGAAGGGAGGCATGCGGTAAAGCGCTAGACATGAGTGACATTCCAGAAAGACGATGAGGCCGATATTGCACCGCCAGGCGCGTGCCGTACACGAAGAAAACCGCGCATGGATATGCGAAAAAAGCCGCGCCGGGAGCGGCGCCTTCGCTTGCGGGGCGTCAGGGCCGGATAGTCAAAAAACGCATATCGAAGCGCGAAAGCATTCGTTTTACCCGGCTGATGATGGCGATAGGCTGCAAGCATCCGAGCAGATCCACTTTCGACAACCTACAGGGACGGGCATCACATGAGCATCTTGTTATTGGGCGGTAGCCCCCAGCTACCATCGAGTTCCAGCCGCTTGCTGCTGCATATCGGCGAACAGCTGGCGCTGCAGGGTCACAGCTACGCCAAGCTGCATGTGCGCGACCTGCCGGCGCGTGCCCTGCTGCTGGCCGACTACGACGACGCGGCGATTGCCCGCGCCGTGCACGCCGTGGCCGATGCCGACGCCATCGTGATCGCCACGCCCATCTACAAGGCCGCGTATACAGGATTGCTGAAAGCCTTTCTCGACCTGCTGCCGCAAGATGGCCTGGCCGGCAAGCTGGTGCTGCCGCTGGCCACGGGCGGCGGCCACGCCCACACCCTGGCGCTCGACTATGCGCTGCGTCCCGTGCTGCATGCGCTGGGCGCCAAGCAGGTGTTTACCAGCATCTACGCCAATGCGCAGCAGCTGGAATGGCACGTAGAGCGGGGCCTGAGCCTGGACGCGCCGCTTGCCGACCGCGTGCAGGCCGGCATCGAAGAGCTCTCCACCGGCCTGTTCGTGCTGCAGGGCCGGCGTCCGCCCGCGCCAACAGAGGTCCCGCATCCCCTGCGTTCGCTGCAAGACCAGCCTTACGCCCCGCAATTTCAAGCCGCCTGATTATTTACCGACCAAGGAACCCTCATGACACACCGCCACGCACAACGACTCTCGCGCCGTACCACTCTGGGCTTGCTGTTTGCCGCCGCCGCCGGCGTGATGGCGGCCGGCATGCCGGCTGCGGCGCTGGCGCAGGCCAAGGGGGAGCTGCAGGTGCAGGTGCGTATCGGTTACCAGAAATACGGCACCCTGACCCTGCTGAAAGGGCGCGGCACGCTGGAAAAACGCCTGGCCGAGCAGGGTGTGGGCGTGAAATGGACGGAGTTCCCGGCCGGCCCGGTGCTGCTCGAAGGCTTGAACGTGGGCAGCATCGATTTCGGTACCGTGGGCGAAGCGCCACCGATCTTTGCGCAGGCAGCCGGCGCCAATCTGGTGTATGTCGGCAATGAGCCGGCGTCGCCGGCCAGCGAAGCCATCGTCGTGCCCAAGGGTTCCGGCCTGCGCACCCTGGCCGATTTGAAGGGCAAGAAAATCGCCCTGAACAAGGGCTCGAACGTGCATTACCTGCTGTTGAAAGCACTGGAAAAGGCGGGTGTCGCGTATGCCGACATCCAGCCCGTGTTCCTGCCGCCGGCCGATGCGCGCGCCGCTTTTGAACGGGGCAGCGTGGATGCCTGGGCCATCTGGGACCCGTTCCTGGCGGCGGCTGAAAAGCAGCTGGGCGCGCGCGTGCTGGCCGATGGCAAGGGCCTGGTGGCGAACTACCAGTTTTATCTGGCCTCGCGCACGTATGCAGAAAAAAATCCCGAGATCCTGCGCATCGTGCTCGATGAAGTGGCCAAGGTCGATGACTGGGGCCGCAACAACCCGGACGAAGTGGCGACGATTTTGTCGGCGCAGACGGGTCTGAGCAAGGAGGTCGTGGCGCTGGCCGCCTCGCGCTATGCGTATGGCGTGAAACCCGTTTCCGTCGACGTCATCGCTTCGCAGCAAAGGGTGGCGGACGCCTTTTCCAGCCTGAAGCTGATTCCGAAACCGATCGTTGTCAAGGACGCGCTGCTGCCGGCGCGCCAGCTCGCTACCAGCACAAAATAAGGAACAAATATCATGTCATTCAATGTCTTCTGGTTCATCCCCACCCACGGCGACAGCCGCTACCTGGGCACGTCGCAGGGCGCGCGCCCCGTCGATGCCGATTACTTGCGCCAGATGGCCGTGGCCGCCGATACGCTGGGCTACGACGGCGTGCTGCTGCCCACGGGCCGCTCCTGCGAAGACGCGTGGGTGGTGGCGTCGTCGCTGATCAGCGTGACGCACAAGCTGAAATTTCTGGTCGCCGTGCGCCCGGGACTGTCCACGCCGGGCCTGGCCGTGCGCATGGCGTCCACGTTTGACCGCCTGTCGAACGGGCGCCTGTTGATCAACGTCGTCACGGGCGGCGACCAGGGCGAGCTGGAAGCGGACGGCCTGTTTGCCGACCACGCCAAGCGCTACGAGATCTCCGATGAATTCATCAAGGTCTGGCGCGCCACGCTGGCGGGCGAGGGCGGCGCGGCCGGCTATGATTTCGAGGGCAAGCATATCCAGGTGAAGGGCGCGAAAACCCTGTACCCGCCCGTGCAGAAACCGTATCCGCCGCTGTATTTCGGCGGCTCGTCGGAGCCGGCGCATGAACTGGCGGCCGAGCAGATGGACGTGTACCTGACGTGGGGCGAGCCGCCTGCTGCCGTGGCCGAGAAAATCGCCGACATCCGCGCGCGTGCCGCAAAAAAAGGTCGCACAGTCCGGTTTGGCATCCGCCTGCACGTGATTGTGCGCGAAACGAACGAAGCCGCCTGGCGCGCGGCCGATGAGTTGATCAGCCACCTGGACGACGACATCATCGCCAAGGCGCAGGCGGCCTTCGGCAAGATGGATTCCGTGGGACAGCAGCGCATGGCGGCCCTGCATGGCGGGCGGCGCGACAAGCTCGAAGTGTCGCCGAATCTGTGGGCCGGCGTGGGCCTGGTGCGTGGCGGCGCAGGCACGGCTCTGGTGGGCGACGGCCCGACGGTGGTGGCGCGCATGCAGGAATACGCGGACCTGGGCATCGACACCTTCATTTTCTCCGGTTACCCGCACCTGGAAGAAGCATACCGCTTCGCCGAACTGGTGTTCCCGCTGCTGGGCAAGGGCAAGGCCGTGGGTGAGCAGTCACTGACGGGGCCTTTCGGCGAAGTCATGGCCAGCAATATCGTGCCGGCCGCGCCGCAGAAAAAGGCAGCCTGAGATGGCGACGGCCACCGTCAGGCATCCGCCCGGCACGCCATGGCGCAATGCGTTGGCGCCGTGGGCCTTGCCCGTGGCGCTGCTGCTGGCCTGGCAGCTGGCCGCGCAGTGGGGCTGGCTGTCGAGCCGCATCCTGCCCGAGCCGTGGGCCGTGGCGAAAGCCTTCTGGCACCTGGCCGCATCGGGCGAACTGTGGCTGCACCTGAAAACGAGCTTGTGGCGCGCGACGGTCGGTTTCGTCATCGGCGCGGGACTGGGCTTGCTGCTGGGATTATTCACGGGCAGCTTCCGCCATGCGGAAACCCTGCTCGACACGACATTGCAAATGGTGCGCAACATCCCGGCGCTGGCCCTGATCCCGCTGGTGATCCTGTGGTTCGGCATCGACGAGACGGCGAAACTCTTTCTGCTGGCCGTCGGTGTGTTCTTCCCCGTCTACCTGAATACCTTCCACGGCATCCGCTCGGCCGACCAGGGCTTGATCGAAATGGCGAAAAGCTATGGCCTCTCGGGCTGGCCCCTGTACCGCGACGTGATCCTGCCGGCCGCCATGCCCTCCATTCTGGTCGGCGTGCGCTTTTCGCTGGGCCTCGTGTGGGTGCTGCTGATCGTCGCCGAAACCATCTCGGCGCAGGCCGGCATCGGCTACATGACCATGAATGCGCGCGAATTCCTGCAAACGGACGTGGTGCTGGTGGGGATACTGCTGTACGCCTTGCTGGGCAAGCTGGCCGATTTGTTCTCGCGGGGGCTGGAACGCCACTGCCTGCGCTGGAATCCCGCCTACCGATAGTGACTGACGAAAGAAGACACCATGCTGCTCGCCCCCATCCAGATCGAAACGGATTTTTTGTCGCACTTCGTGCAATACGATCCCGCCAGCGCGCCGCCGCAGGCCAAGGTCGCGCCGCAAGCTCCTTTGGCGCGCCGCGGCGTGCCTTTGGAACTGACGCAATTGAGCAAGGCGTATGGCGACCGCCCTGTGCTGAACAACGTCGACCTGCAGCTGGAAGCGGGCGAATTCGTCGCCATCGTGGGGCGCAGCGGCTGTGGCAAGAGCACCTTGCTGCGCTCCATCGCGGGGCTGGAAAGCATCGATGAAGGCAGAATCGCCATCGGCAGCGGCGTGGGTGCGCCCGATATTCGCATCATGTTCCAGGAGTCGCGGCTGCTGCCGTGGAAGACGGTGCTCGACAACGTGGCCCTGGGCTTGCCCCGCTCAGTCGGCGCGGCGGCCGCCTCGCTGTGGACGGTGGGCCTGGCCGAACGCGCTGACGACTGGCCGGCGGCCCTGTCGGGTGGGCAGAAGCAGCGCGTGGCGCTGGCGCGCGCCCTCGTGCACGAGCCGCAATTGCTGCTGCTTGACGAGCCCCTGGGCGCGCTCGACGCGCTGACGCGCATCGAAATGCAGCAGCTGATTGAGTCGCTGTGGCTGGCGCGCGGCTTTACGGCCGTGCTGGTGACGCACGACGTGGCCGAAGCGGTGGCCCTGGCCGACCGCGTGCTGTTGATCGAGGAGGGGCGGATTACCCTGGACGTGCGGGTGGACTTGCCGCGCCCCCGTCAGCGCGGCCATGCGGCTTTCGCCGCGCTGGAGCAGACTATCTTGTCGCGCGTGCTGCAGTCGCAGGGTCGGACAACTGCGCCAGCACGATGAACCCATCCGCATCGACGGTTGCCACGATGGCTTCATAATTGTCGATGGCCGGGTGGCGCGTCGCCAGCGGGTGCGCATGCGTGGCGGTGACGACGATGACCTTCGCGCCCGCCGCTTCACCGGCCTCGATGCCGACCGAGGCGTCTTCGAATACCAGGCAGTCACCGGGCGCCACGCCCAGTTTTTCTGCCGCCAGCAGGTAGCAATCGGGCCTGGGTTTTCCTGCCTTGACGTCTTCCGCCGTCACCATGATGGCGGGAATGGGCATGCCGGCCGCCTTCAGGCGCGCCGTCGCCAGCGCGCGCGGCGCCGAGGTGACGATGGCCCATTGCGCGGGGGGCAGCGACTGTAAAAAGCGCAGCGCGCCCGCGATTTCAATAATTCCTTCCACATCGATGATTTCCGCATCCGTGATGCCCTGCGATTCGCGCTGTGCGTCGACGCCGGGCAGGCGCAGTTGGGCGATGGTGTCGACCGAGCGCGCGCCGTGGATGGTGGGCAGGAAGGTTGCCACATCGAGGCCCTGGCGCTGCGCCCAGGTGCCCCAGATGCGTTCGGCGGCGGCGATGGAATTGATGACGGTGCCGTCCATGTCGAACAGAAAAGCGCGGTAGCGGCCGGCGACCGATGGCATTGATGGAGACGGCGGCGAGGGCAGTGCGGACATGGCTTCCTTCCGGATGATGGACTGGAAGCCATTGTAACGGCAGTCGATTTTTATTTCACAGGTAGACCGATTCAAAGCGGGCCACGGGCGCGCCATCCTTGAGCAGGATCAGCTTCTCGCCCTCAAGCTGGTAGCCCGTCACGCTGTTCAAATTGGCCAGTACCGCGCTTTCCAGCTGCATCAACGGCGGCGGGCAGGCCATGCGCGTGCCAGCCAGTTGCGTGAAACGCAGGGCCGTGCCGGACAGCGTATAGCCGCCCATCACGCGGTTGCAGCCCGTAAAACCTTGGACCTTGCCATCGTCGGTGAGGGTGATGCGCACTTCGCGCTCCTGCTGCGGCGCCATCGCCACGGCAGCCCCATCGAGCTGCGTCAGCTTCCAGTAGGTATTCGTCAGGCTGGCCTGCGGCGCCAGGGCGTTGTCCGGCTTGGGCCTGTCGCTGGTGGCGGCGCAGCCGCCGGCCATGGCGATGGCGGCGGCAAAAGGAAGGTATTTCAGGCGATGCAGCATGGGATGCTCCTGTGAGGGGGAATGCCTGCAGACTAGCAGGTTTTGCGCGCCGCTCAGCGCACGGCAGCGGTGATTGTTTCCTTTTTGCCAGTCCTGGCATTAAACTCATGCTTTCTGCTGTTTCAACCTTGATCGGGGAGCCGGGCCGATGCTGCAAGCGCAAGCGCTGGATAATCGACTGGTCGCCACCACTGGCAACGACGTGCTGGTCGACCGCATCGTGCCCGGCGCGCCGCTGGTGATCGCCTTCGGCTTCGTTTCGTGGACCTCGCGTCCCGCCTTCGATTTTTATGGACGTCTGCGCAAGCTGGAGCAGGTCAGCGGGCAGCCGCTGAACAAAATCCTCGTGCGCGATTCGGGCAACGCCTGGTATCACCGCCAGATCGCGGGCCTGGGCAGCCACGTGGATGAAACGGCGCAGGCCTTGCGCGAGCTGGTGCGCCGCATCGCGCCCAGTACCATCACCACCCTCGGCCAGTCCATGGGCGCGTATGCGGCCGTCATGTTTGGCTTGCTGCTCGATGCGCAGCAGATCGTCGCCTTCGGGCCGCTGTCTTTCCTCGACGTGCAGCAGGCGCGTTTGTACCATGAGCTGCGCTGGCTGCCCGTGATGGAGTCGCTGGCGCAAGACCCGCCGCTCTCGGGTTACTATGACCTGGCGGCCCTGTGCCGCGCCAGGGCGACGGATAAAACGCAGCTGCACCTGGTGTTCGGCACGCGGCCCGACGCGGCCAACCCTGGCGCCAGCGAATCGGTGAACCTCGACGCCATGCACGCGCAGCGCCTGGCCGCTTTCGGCCGCTGCACCTTGCATCCGTATCCCCAGTCGGGCCACGCGGTGGTGCAGCACCTGATCGATACGAAGCGCATCAACGGCTTGCTGGCCAGCTGCATACTCGGTCTCACTTTGGCGCCCGAGCCGATGCCGGAGATCGGCGCCGCCTGGCAGGACTGGGTGGCGGAAAACCTGCGTTTGGGCTGCGCCAGCGAACAGCTGGTGGCGGTGCTGCAGCAGCACGGCTTTTCGCACGCCAGCAGCATGGCGGCCGTGGATGCCGCCCGCGCCAAGGCCCTATGACACCGCAGTTCGAACTCGACACCCTGAAAATCCGCCTCGCCGCGCCCGAGCTGGCGGCGCTCGACTTGCGCGTGCGGGTGCAGCGCGCGCTGCGCCAACTGATACTCGATGGCGTGCTGGCGCCGGGCCTGCGCCTGCCGGCCACGCGCGCGCTGGCGCAGTCGCTGGGCGTGTCGCGCGATACGCTGGAAATGGCGTATGCACAGCTGCGCCTGGACGGGTATATTCAGCGGCAGGCGGGATCGGGCAGTTTTGTCTCGCCGACGATAGGCGCGAGCTTGCTGGGCAAGCCTGCGGCTGCGCTGCCGCCCTTGTCCGCGCAGCCGGTGGCCCTCAGCGCGCGCGGTGCGCAGATTCTCGCCAGCGGCGGCGTCACCGACCAGCAGAGCGTCAAAGCTTTCGCCACGGGCTTGCCGGAAACGCGCGCCTTTCCCCTCGACGTGTGGGAACGCTTGCGGCGCCAGGCGGCCGGCGAACACCGTGCCGGCGTCCTGCTGCACGGCGACCCGCAAGGTGCCGCACCGCTGCGGCAAGCCATCGCCGACTATGTGAATCTGGAGCGGGGCGCGCGGGCCACGGCAGATCAGGTGCTGGTCTTGAGCAGCACGCGCCAGGCGCTGTACCTGTGCGCGCAAGTGCTGGCCGATGCGCATGGCCCGATATTGATGGAAGACCCCGGCTATTTTGGCGCCCGCAAGGCGTTCGAGATGGCGCAATTGCGGGTGCTGCCCGTGCCCGTCGACGCGCAGGGCTTGTCGATCGACCACTTGCGGGCGGACCGCAGCGGCGCCAACACGGTGTACGTCACGCCGTCGCATCAATACCCGACGGGCGTCACGCTGGCGCTCGAGCGCCGCCTGGCCCTGACGGCCTGGGCTGCCGAGCGCCAGGGCTGGATCATCGAAGACGATTACGACAGCCAGTTTCATTACGCGGGCTTGCCGACGGCGTGCGTGCAGGGGCTCGACACGCAGCAGCGCACGATCTATCTGGGCACCTTCGCCAAGTCGCTGTATCCAGGCCTGCGCATCGGCTACATGGTGCTGCCGCCCGCGCTGGTCAAACCGATGACCTATGCGCGCAGCATCCTCGATGGCCACACGCCGCAACTCGATCAATTGACACTGGCCCGTTTCATCGCGGACGGCCATTTCGCGGCCCATGTGCGCGCCATGCGCAAGGTTTACGCCGTGCGCCGCGACGCGATGGCGCAGGCCGTGCGGCGGCACTTGCCGCACGTGGTCACGGCGCAGCTGCCGCCGGGTGGCTTGCAAATGCCGTGTCTGCTGCACGAGGGCAGGGTAGAGCTGGACACGCTACGGCAGGCGGCGCAGGCGGGCATCGTGCTGCCGGGCCTGAGCCGGCTGTATGCGACGCCACCAAAGCGCGGCGGCTGGCTGCTGGGCTTTGCGGCGCTCACGCCGCACGAGATCGACAGCGGCATCGTGCGCCTGGCGCGCGCCTTGGGCTGATGCCGTCAAAGTGGTCTGTTATATGTGTTTGAATTGGACTGCTTGAGCAGTCCATGTGGCCATTAAGATGCTCCCTTTCAATGGCAGGGGCATCCACATGACAACAACCACCACCACCACCACGAGCGCCGCCATGGCCGACCGGCTGCACTGGCGCGATCTGGCTGCCCCCACGATGGCCGCCTGCATCTCCGTGCTCGTCAACTATGGCGGCACCTTCGTGCTGGTATTCCAGGCGGCCCAGCTGGCCCAGCTGAGCGCGGCGCAGACGGCGTCCTGGGTCTGGTCGCTGAGCATCGGCGTGGGCGTGACGGGCATCTGGCTCAGCTATCGCTACCGCGCGCCCATCATCACGGCCTGGTCCACGCCCGGCGTGGCCTTCCTGGCCACCGTCATGCCGCACACGCCGTATGCCGAGGTGATTGGCGCCTATATGGTGTCCGCCATCGCCTTCATTCTGCTGGGCATGTCGGGCGCCTTCGAGCGCCTGGTGCGATGGATTCCTGGCGGCATCGCGGCGGGTTTGCTGGCAGGCATCTTGCTGCAGTTCGGCGTGAACGCGTTTGGCGGCGCCAGCGCCGACCCGCTGCTGGTGGTGGTGCTGCTGCTGTCGTACGCCGTGCTGCGCCGCTTCACAGCACGCTTTGCCGTGGTCGGCATCATGCTGATCGGCCTGGCACTGCTGCTGGCGCAAGGGCGCATCGATGCGCAAGGCATCGAACTGGCCCTGGCCGCGCCCGTCTTCGAGATGCCGCGCTTTTCCGTGGCATCGCTCTTGGGCGTGGCGCTACCCTTGTTCCTGATCACCCTGACGGGCCAATACATGCCCGGCATGCTGGTGCTGCGCAATGACGGTTACCCGGTCAGCGCCAATCCCATTTTGACGGTGACGGGACTCGGTTCGCTGCTCATGGCGCCGTTCGGCGCGCACGCCTTCAACGTGGCCGCCATCACGGCCGCCATCTGCACGGGCAAGGATGCGCATGCGGAGCCGTCGAAGCGCTATGTCGCGGGGCTGGCCTGCGGCGTGCTGTATATCCTGGTGGGCATCTTCGGCGTCACCCTGGCCAGCCTGTTCATGGTCTTGCCGCGCAGTTTTATTACGGCGCTGGCGGGCTTGGCGCTGCTGGGCGCCATCGGCAACAGCCTGGCGCAGGCGATGGCCGACGTGCGCATGCGCGAAACAGCGCTGATCACTTTCCTGGCGACGGCGGCGAACGTGACCCTGCTGGGCGTGGGCGGCGCCCTGTGGGGACTGGCAGCGGGCTTGGCGGCGCACGTGCTGATGCATGGCTGGCGCAAGGCGGCTTGACGGCGGCATAGCCATTTTGCCAGCCGCCGCATACAATTGCTGCGCCCGTGCCCGTTGGCACAGTACTTTCCCCGATGTGAGCGATGGCCGCCGGCTGGGTGTGAATGTTTACTTTTACTATTAATGAAGAGTGAGAAAGCGATGCCTGTCAGTTCCTACCTGAATACCCGTCCTGTGCTGGGCGAAAGAGTCTACCTGCATGACACGGCGCAAGTGATTGGCGATGTGCAGATCGGCGACGACTGTTCCATCTGGTGCAACAGCGTGCTGCGTGGCGACGTCAACCGCATCGTCATCGGCGAAGGGAGCAATATCCAGGACTTTTCCATGGGCCATGTGTCGCACAAGAATGCGGCCAAGCCCGACGGTTCTCCCTTGACCATCGGCAAATACGTGACCATCGGCCACTCCGTGATCTTGCATGGCTGCAGCATCGGCGACGAATGCCTGATCGGCATGGGCAGCATCGTCATGGATGACGTGGTGGTGGAAAAGCACGTGATGCTGGGCGCGGGCAGCCTGGTGTCACCGGGCAAGGTGCTGGAAAGCGGCCATCTGTACGTGGGCCGGCCCGCCGCCAAGGTGCGCGCACTGACGGAGGCGGAGATCGCCTACCTGCGCTATTCGGCCGAACATTATGTGCGTGTGAAGAACAATTACCTGGCCGGTGGCGACGACGCCTGATTGTCGGCATGATCGAGGCGGCGCAGTTCCGGCCGCGGCGCCAGGTCTTGCGGCAGGCGCAGGCCGGATACCAGGCCCATGCGTTGCCACAGCAGCAAGACCCACCAGCCCGGGTCCCATTCGCCCGGCAGCAGGCCCAGCCTGGCTGAGCCCGGATAGGCGTGGTGGTTGTTGTGCCAGCATTCGCCCATGGTCAGCAGCGACGTCAGGCGGATATTCCTGCCTTGCACGGCGGCGCCATCGACATGAAAGTGCATTTGTCCATGGTTGTGGGCAAAGTAGCCGATCAGCCAGTGGCCGAGCACGCCGGCGCTGACCCTGGCGCAGACACCCCAGCAGACGAAACCCCAACCGCCCCAGGCAAAGAACAGCAGCGCCCACGGCAGTTGCTGCAGCATCCAGGTACTTTCCAGAAAACGGTAAAAGCGGTCGTGCGCGATGCGCGGCTCGATGGTGATGCGCGGTGGATGGTCGAGGTCCAGGCGGCAGAACAATTGCCACCAGGCATCACGCCAGAAGCCGGCGCCGTGGCGCAAATAGGGGTGGCAGTCGGGCAGGCGCTGGGCATAGTCGCGCAGCTCATGCTGGCGCAGCAGGCCCAGCGGGCCGCTGAGTCCCACCAGCACGCCCAGGTAGACGAGTACATATTCCAGCCATTGCGGGCATTGATAGCTGTCGTGGATCAGTTTGCGGTGGCTGCCCAGCGAATGGCCGAACAGCAGGACGATGGCCGTGCTGATGACAAACAGCAGCAGGCCCGTCCAGCTGAAGAAGAACAGGGCGCCAGTCACGGCACCGGCCAGCATGGCTGTCAGCCACAGCGATGGCAAAGGCGCATGGCGCACCGCGCCGTCAATGACGCTGCCGGCGTGCGTGGCGCGGGCGCGGTGGCTGTCCAGGCTGGCAACCGTCATCAACCCTCGGGGGCCGACGACGGTTGCGTGTACTTGTCGAAGTTGGTGATGTAGTCGTTGAAGTTGTCGGTCAGCATGCGCTTGTACTGTTCCGTGAAGAACGCCACGGCGCCTTCCTTCTCTTCCTGCATCTTCGCCACGTCGTTGCTCTTGCTGGCGACGAGGAAGGCGTTGAAGCGGGCGGCTGCGTACAGCAGCGAGGTGGCCACTTCATTGCCGCCGCTATGCTGGCATTGCTCATTGGCCAGGGCGATGACCTGGTCGGCGCGTTCCCAGAATTCCGGGCCCGGTGCTGGTTTTGTCGTTGGTGTGTTCATGAAAATCCCTATGAAAGTGCGCGCCAGTCTACACAGGGGGGCGCAGGCTGTCCAGCCGCGCGGCTGCCGGTCAGGGCGCTTGCAGGATCTGTTCGACCAGCACGGCGAGCGGCTGGCGGATATCGAGCACGATGCCGTCTTCGTCTGGCTGCAAGGGCTGCAGGGTGGCCAGCTGGCTGTCGAGCAGGCTGGCCGGCATGAAATGGCCGGGGCGCTGCAGGCGGTGCTCCAGCACGGCGCGCGGGCCGTCCAGGTGGACAAAGCGCAGGGCCGGGTCGCCCTCGCGCAGCACGTCGCGGTAGGCGCGCTTCAGGGCCGAGCAGGACACGACCAGGCCGCTGCCTTGCGCGCAGGCCGTGGCGATGCGTTCGCGCAGGGCGGCCAGCCAGCCGGCCCGGTCGGCATCGTCGAGCGCAATGCCGGCGGCCATCTTGGCCACGTTTTCCGGGGCATGCACGTCGTCGCCTTCCACGTACGGCACGTGCAAGGCGTCGGCCAGCAGGCTGCCGACGGCGCTCTTGCCGCAGCCGGAGACACCCATCACGACCCAGCGCACGGCGGGCACGCCCACGTTCAAGGCGCCGAAACGATGACGGTGACGCGGCGGTTTTCTGCCTGGCCAGCCTTGGTGGCGTTCGAGGCGACGGGCTTGCTCATGCCCATGCCCTTGACGACGATATTGCCGCGTGGAATGCCGACCACGCCCATCGCATCGGCCACCACGTTGGCGCGCGCCAGCGACAGCTTGTTGTTGAGTACTTCGGCACCTTCGTTGTCCGTATGGCCTTCCACGCGCATGTGGCTAATGCCCACTTTCAGCAGGGCGGCGCTGATTTTCTGGATGGCGGCCCGGCTCGGGGCCGTCAGGCTGGAAGCGCCGAAATCGAACAGCAGCTTGTCGGTAAAGCTCAGCTCCCAGCCTTCGTCCGTCTGCTTGAAGCCCTGTTCCGTCAAGGTGGCGACTTGCTCGGCGTTGAACAGCGGTTTGGTCTCTGGCGTGCTCTGGCAGGCGGCCAGCAGGCCCAGCATGAACAGACCGAGGAAGCCGCGGCGTAATTGTGTGTAGATGAATTGCATGGTGTTGCTCCTTGGTTCAGGGGTGAGTGTGGGGGTGAGTGTGGGGTTGCGGCAGGCGCGCCACCTGGCGCGTGCCGCGCTGCGCCTGCTTGGCGCGGTACATGGCTTCGTCCGCCGCACCGACCAGCGAGACGGCGTCGATGGCGTGATCGGGGAAGACGGCCACGCCGATGGTCAGCGAGGTGACGATGCTGTTGCCGGTAGGCAGTTCAATGGCTTGCGCCATGGCGGTGATGATGTTGTCGGCGATGTGCATGGCGTCGCTGCTGTTGCGCAGCGGCTTGAGCAGGATGGCGAATTCGTCGCCGCCCAGGCGCGCCACCAGGTCGCCCTCGCGCAATTGCTGCTTGATGCGCGCGGCGATCGTCACCAGCACGCGGTCGCCCGAGGCATGGCCGAAGGTGTCGTTGATGTATTTGAAACGGTCGCTGTCGAGGAACAGCACGGCCACCTTGCCATTGCCGATGCGCGCTTCGAGGATGGCGCGTTCCAGCTCCGCTTCCATGAAGGCGCGGTTCGACAGGCCCGTCAGGCTGTCGTGGTTGGCGCGGTGCGACAGCGAGGCGTGTTCCTTTTGCAGATGGCTTTGCCATGCCTCCAGTTCGTCGAGCAGGGCGTTGAAGTCGTCACTGATCTGGTTCAGTTCGGCGATGTTGGCGGGCGGCACGCGCAATTCGAACGAGCGGTCGCGCCGCACGCGGTGCGCCGTTTCCGCCAGGTGGCGCAGGGGCGAGGTGATTTCCTTTTCCATGCGGCGCGACAGGCGCACGGCGACGACCAGGCTCAGCACGAGGCAGGCGAGCAGGCAGGACAGGCCGCTTAGCAGGAAGGGCAGCAGGCTGCGGCTGTGCGGCACCAGGGTGATGCTGCCGATGGCCTGCTCATTGCGCATGACGGGGAAGGTCAGCGAATCGGGCAGCATCCAGCCCGTCAGCGCGCGTTCGATGTAATAGCGCGTGCCGTGTTCGCCCCGTTCCCAGCGGGCCAGCACCTTGCCGGCCATGTCGCTCACCTGCGCCTGGTCGATATCTTCATTCACGCCGATCAAGGCCAGCGCTTCTTTGGCTACCAGGGCGTCGCCAAAGACGACGGCCCCTTCCACCGTGTAGCTCATCGAGCGGGCCACCAGGCGCAGGTTCTGGTCCGAATACACGCGCAGGGCCAGCAGCGCCACGGCCGTCAGGGTCAGGCCGGCCGCCATCACGGCAATCAGCGACACGCTCAGGTGGGCGCGCCGCAGCACGCTGTCGAGCGTGCGGCGGGGCTTGCGTGCCAGTTTTGGGGGCATGCTGGCGCTCATGGCTGCGGTGCCTTGCGACGTGCAATTTGCAAGGCGTTCGGATGCACGCGCAGGCCGCTGCGGGCGATGGCGTCGAGGTTGACGTCAAAGCCGATCTGCGCGTCGTTCAGGCGCAGGCAGAACATGGTGCCCACGCTGCAGGCCGTGCCGGGTTCGGCGACCGATAAAATCGGCTTGCCGATGATCTGCGCCAGCAGTTGGTCGCGTTCGCCCTCGGGCAGGCTGCCCAGGTAGATGACGTCGCATTCGCTGGCAGCGGCGGCCGCCGCCGGGACTTTCACCCGGATACGCTGGCCCAGGCTGGAGGCGGGCTTGTCGACGATGGCTGCCCCATAGCGGGGCACGCCGAGCATGCAGACGCGCACTTCCGGGCGCGCCACGGGCCAGCGCACATAGCTGATGATGCCAAACAGGACCTGGGCCACCTCGGCCGGTCGCCTGGCGTCGGCCGCCGCGCCCGTCTGCGCCCACGCCGCGCACGGGGTCAGTGCGCCGCAGGCGAACAGCGAGGCCAGCAGCGAGGTCAGCAGCACTGCGAGCAGGGCGGGCGGCGCGCAGCGCTGCTGGTGGCGGTGGGAGGAGGGCACGGCGTCGGGTATCTTTATGCAGGTCGGGCGGCGATTCACATCCTTACTCAACAACACAGACTGTACGGAAGTCCATGCTGAAAGTAAATGATGGCGCTACGCCATAAAGCTTGCATTATAAACACGAATGCCGAAACTTGCATTCTTTACCATGATAATTAACTGATCGACACTATTATCGTGCTACAGAGTGTTGCTATTCTTCCAGTGTCGCTTCCAGCAAGTCGATTTCGCGCAGCAGTCGCAAATGGATGGTGTCGTCGAGTTCGCCCGAGATGCGGCGGCGGTACAGTTCATCGCGTTCCGCATTCAGCGCTTCCAGGCGCAGCGCCCGCTCGGCCTTGGCCAGTTCCTGCAGCCGCGTCGCTTCGTCGTTGCTGCTTTCGCCGTACGCGAGGCGGCGCCGGTAGGCTTCGATCAGGCGGTTGGCCGCCTCGGTGACGACTTGCTGCTTGTCATTCTTGTCGATGCCTTCGCAGACTTTTTCCAGCCGCGCGATGGCCGCTTCGGCGGCAGCGGCGCGGGCATCGCGCTCTTCCGTCGAGCGGCGCGCGGGCGGCGCGAACACCAGGCCCTTGGTCAGCAAGGGCAGGGTGACGCTGGCCAGTATCAGCGACAGCAAGATCACCCCCATGGCCAGGAAGATGACCAGGTCGCGCGCGGGGAAACGATTTCCGTCAGGTAAGAACAACGGCAGGGTCAGGATGCCGGCCAGGGTCAGCGCACCGCGCACGCCCGCAAATGAGGCCACCAGCAGCAGGCGCAGGCTGGGACGCGCCAGCAGCGCCGCGTCCTTCGGTTCGCCAGCCATTTTCTTGTGGTGCTTGAACAGGGTCAGTTTCATGGAAATGAAGACCCAGATGAAGCGCATGAAGGTCAGCCCTACCGTGATGGCGATGACGAACAGGGGCAGTTTCCAGGCGCTGCCGGCGCCGATTTCGGCCGATGCTGCCGGCAAGCCGGCCACGGTGGTGGGCAGTTGCGCGCCCAGCATGACGAAGATCACGCCGTTCAAGACCAGTTGCACGGTATCCCACACGGCCTTGCGCTGGGTGCGCGTGGCGGCCAGCGGGCGGCCGATCAGGTCGGCGTAATGCATGGACACGCCCGCCGTGGCGGCGGCCAGGATGCCCGAGCCGTGGATTTGCTCGGCGCCCAGGTAGGCGGCGAACGGAATCAGGATGCTGATCAGGATTTGCAGGCCCGGTTCTTCGCCGACCTTGCTCACCAGCCATTTATTTGCCAGGCCCACGCCCCACGAGATGGCCAGGCCGATGACGATGCCGCCGCCTGCTTCTTGCAGGAAGCTGAGCGAGGCGGCGCCGATGGAAAAGCCGCCCGTCATCATGGCGCCCACGGCAAACGTGAAGCAGACCAGGCCCGAGGCGTCGTTCAGCAGCGATTCGCCTTCGAGGATGTGCATCAGGCGCGGCGGGATCGGGTTGCCGGCGGCGATCGCCGAGACGGCCACGGGGTCGGTCGGCGACAGGATGGCGCCCAGCGCGAAGGCGACGGCCAGCGGCACGCTGGGGATCAGCCAGTCGATGAAGAAACCCATGCCCAGCACAGTAAACAGCACCAGGCCGATGGCCAGCATCAGGATCGAGCGCGCATCGGAAAAGAAGGCGCCCTTGGGAATGCGCCAGCCATCGAGAAACAGCAGCGGCGGAATGAAGAGCAGGAAGAAAATATCGGGATCGAGCGGTACTTGCACGCCAAACAGGGCCAATCCCGTGCCGCCGGCGATCTGGATCAGCGGTAGCGGCAGCTTGACCCAGCGCGAACGGGCGATGAAGCCGCACAGGACGACGCTCAAGACGAGGATGAGGATGATGGTAACGGTATGCATGAAGGAGCGGCGGCGTGCTGAAACGCTGATTATAAGGCGCAGCCCGCGCATGGCGTTACCTGCGTGTCAATGCGTACATACAACAAGTCACAATCGCGGTAAGATTCTCCCATTCATTGCCACAATCTGCCCTGCTGCTGCCGTCCGTGCGCGGCAGGCGCGTGCTTAGCCTTGTGCTTGGCCTTTTACCGGACTCCTGTTTTGCTCAAAAAGATTTTCACCGGCCTGCTGCTGTCGCTGGCATTGCTCATCGTGGCGGCGCTGGCTGCCTACTTGTATTACTGGCGCCCCGCGCTGGCGCCCATCGATCCGCCCGCCGCCACGGCATTTTCCCCGCAAGTGGTGGAGAAGGGCCGCATTTTGGCCGGCATGGGCAATTGCGCCGCCTGCCATACGGTCCAGGGCGGCGCCGACTACGCGGGCGGCCATGGCCTGGCCACGCCGTTCGGCACGATCTACGCGACAAATATCACGCCGGACCGGCAGACGGGCATCGGCCGCTGGTCGCTGGCCGCCTTCCAGCGGGCCATGCGCGAAGGCGTGGGCCGCGATGGCGCCCATTTGTATCCCGTCTTTCCGTACACGCATTTCAACCTCGTCTCGGACGCCGACCTGACGGCCTTGTACGCGTATGTCATGACGCGCCCGCCCGTGTATGCGGTCGCGCCTGCCAATAGCGTGCCTTTCCCCCTGAATCTGCGTCCCTTGCAGGCGGGCTGGAAGTTGCTGTTTTTCAAGCCGGCCAGTTATCAGCTCGACCCCGCGCAAGGGCTGGACTGGAACCGGGGCCGCTACCTGGCCGAGGGCCTGGCGCATTGCGCCGCCTGCCACACGCCGCGCAATGCGCTGGGCGCCGAGCTTGCCGGCTCGTCGTATCTGGGCGCTTCCATCGATCACTGGTATGCGCCGGCCTTGACCAGTGCCAACACGGCACCCTTGCCGTGGACGCAGGACGAGCTGTACGCCTTCCTGCGCACGGGAGCGACAACCCTGCACGGCGTGGCGGCCGGCCCGATGTCGGCCGTCGTGCACGAAGGCATGGGTGCGTCGCCCGACAGCGATATCCGCGCGCTGGCCACGTATTTTGCCGGCGTGGCCGGCGCAGAGCAACGCCAGATCGATACCGATACCGTGGTCAAGGCGGGCATCCAGCGTTCGCAGCGGGTCAGCCTGGTCGACAACGACCGTGGCGCCAGCCTGTACGTGGCCGCCTGCGCGTCGTGCCACTCGAACAGCGACGGCCGGCCCGCGGCCCTGCGTCCGGAACTGAGCCTGAACAGCGCCGTCAGTGCGCCCGATCCCGCCAACCTGATCCAGGTGATATTGCACGGCATCAGCAAGGACGAGGCGATGCCCGGCGTGCTGATGCCCGGTTTTGGCGCGTCGCTGACGGACAACGACGTGGCCCAGCTGGCAGCCTATCTGCGCCGCAGCCGCAGCACCCAGCCCGCCTGGACGAACCTGGAAGCGGCGGTGGCGCGCGCGCGGGCCGGCAAGTAACTCTTGAAAGTATCTTGAATATTTATGTATAACATTACCGTGAATGGCCAGCCCTTCGGCACCGAAGCCGACGCCGAGACGCCCCTGTTGTGGGTGCTGCGCGACGAAGCTCATTTAAAAGGCACCAAGTTTGGCTGCGGCATCGGCATGTGCGGCGCCTGCACCGTGCACGTCGATGGCCGTGCCATGCGCTCGTGCATCACGCCGATTGCCGCCGTGGCCGGTTGCGCCATCACCACCATCGAAGGTCTCTCGCCCGATGGCACGCACCCGCTGCAGCGGGCGTGGTTGGCCACGCAGGCGCCCCAGTGCGGCTATTGCCAGTCGGGCCAGATCATGCAGGCGGCCACCTTGTTGAAAGACTATCCGCAGCCGACGGATGCGAATATCGATGCCGTCATGAGCGGCAATCTGTGCCGCTGCATGGCGTATGTGCGCATCCGCAAGGCAATTAAACTGGCGGCTGGCATGCAGGAGGCGCCCGGTGTTTAAGCTGCCAAAAGAAAATTCTGCTGCCCATCCCAGCGCGCTGGGACGGCGCGGTTTCCTGATCGCCGCCGCCGGCACGGGTTTTACCCTGGCCTTTTTGCGCGCCGACAGCTCTTTGGCCGCTGGCAAGACGGCGCCCGCGCCGCCCGTCAAGCCTGCGGCGCCCGTGTTCGACCCCAGCATCTGGTTCCAGATCGGGCGTGACGGCATGATCACCGTGAATATCGCCAAGGCGGAAATGGGCCAGCATATCGGCACGGCCCTGGCGCGCATCGTGGCCGAGGAGCTGGAAGCGGACTGGAGCAAGGTGCGCCTGCATTACGTGGACACGGACCCGAAATGGGGCTTGATGGTGACGGGCGGCAGCTGGTCCGTCTGGCAGAATTTCGATCCGCTCAGCCGTGCCGGCGCGGCTGGCCGCCTCGCGCTGGTCGAGGAGGGCGCGCGCCTGCTGCGCGTGCCCGTCTCCGCCTGCGACGCCCGGCTGGGCGTCGTGCATGGGCGTGGGCGCTCGATCAGCTATGGCGACATCGTGCGCCGTGGCAAGCTGGCGCGCCAGTACACGCCCGGGCAATTGCAAGCCATCGTGCTGAAAACGCCGCAGCAGCGCAGGCTGATCGGCCAGCAGGTGCAGGCGCTGGACATTCCGGCGAAAATCAATGGCACGGCCGTGTACGGCATCGATGCGGAAGTCGAGGGCATGCTGTATGCGCGCCCGAAGATACCACCTACGCGCTACGGTTCAAAAGTCGTCTCCATCGATGATACGGCCGCGAAAAAGGTGCAGGGCTATTTGCGTTCGTTCGCCTTGCAAGACCCCAGCGGCACGGTGCCCGGCTGGGTCATGGTGGTAGCCGACACGTATGCGGCCGCCATGCGCGCGGCCGACCTGGTGCAAGTGAAATGGCGGGCCGGTGCGGCGGCGCACGTGTCGGAGCAGGATATCGTCAACTATGCGGGCAAGCAACTGGCCGATGCCAGCCTGGGCGCCCGCGTGGTCGATGATGATGGCGTGGAACAAGCGTTCAACGATGCCAGCCTGCAACTGGAACGCCACTACTCGACCAGCACCGTGCTGCATTTTCAGCTGGAACCGGTGAATGCGCTGGCGCAGGAAATCGACGGCGTCTGGCATATCCATGCGGGCAACCAGTGGCAATCGTTGATCCTGCCCGTGCTGGCGCAGGCGCTCAAGGTTGCGGAGAGCAAGGTCATGCTGCATACCTATCTGCTGGGCGGCGGCTTCGGCCGGCGCCTGAATGGCGATTATTGCGTGCCGGCCGCGCTGGCGGCGCAAGCCGTGGGGCGGCCCGTCAAGATGATTTGCACGCGCTCCGACGATGCGCGTTTCGATTCGCCCCGTTCGCCATCCGTGCAGCATGTGCGCATGGCGTTCGACGACGCCGGCAAGGTCTCGGCGATGGTGCACGAAGCGAGCGCAGGCTGGCCCACGCAAGCGATGATCCCCGCCTTCCTGGCCAAGGATACGCAGGGCCATCCGTACGACCCGTTCGCCATCGCTGGCGCCGACCACTGGTACACGGTGGGCGCGCAGCGCGTGCGGGCCGTGTCGAACGACCTGGCCAACAGCAGTTTCCGTCCCGGCTGGCTGCGTTCCGTGGGTCCGGGCTGGACGAATTGGGCCGTGGAAAGTTTCATGGATGAGGCGGCGCAGGCGGCCAAGGTCGATCCGCTGGCCTTCCGTCTGTCGCTGTTGCAGGGCACGGGGCGCAATGCGGGCAGCGCGCCGAACGCCGTTGGCGGCGCCGCGCGCCTGGCCCACGTGCTGCGGCGGGTGGCGGACAAGGCGGGCTGGGGCACGGCCATGCCGCCCGACACGGGCCTGGGCATTGCCGCCACGTTCGGCCAGGAGCGCGACATGCCGACCTGGACGGCCTGCGTCGCGCGGGTGAAAGTGGACCGCAGCACTTGCATGGTGAAAGTCGAAAAGCTGTTCATGGTGATCGATGCGGGCAGCATCGTCGATCCCGATGGCGCGCTGGCGCAGGCGGAAGGGGGCGCGCTGTGGGGCGTCAGCATGGCCTTGCATGAAGGCACGGCTTTCCTCAACGGCGAAGTGAAGGATACCAACCTGAATACCTACACGCCGCTGCGCATGGCCGACGTGCCCGAGCTCGACATCGAATTTGTGGCCAGCACGGCAACTTCGACGGGCATGGGCGAGCCGCCCACGACGGCCGTGGCGCCAGCAATTGGCAACGCCATCTTCGCCGCCGTGGCCTCGCGCGTGCGGCATTTGCCGATCCGCCCGGAAGCCGTGCTGAAGGGGCTGGACCGGCACGGCGCCGTCTGATGCGGGCGCGCGGCAAAATGACGTGCGCTGCGCGTGAACGGGCGCAGGCTGCTACACTGAGGATAGCCGCTCAGGGCGCGCAGGCGGCGCCCGGTCTGGCAACATCAGCGCAATAGCAGCTTTATGTCAGCTTGATCCAAGTTCGATAGCGGAGGCAGCCATGCAAGAACAATTTGTCAGCATCACGGCCGATGAACTTCAAATGGACGGCGTGCTTGAAATGCCCGAGCGGCCCGTGGGCATCGTCTTGTTTGCCCATGGCGCGGGCGCCGATAGCGACTACCTGGGCGCGTCCAGCCACGCCACTTCCCAGGATTTTTTGCGAGCGGGCATCGCCACTCTGCGCTTCGACCAGGGCGGTGTCGGGCCCGGTGGCGGCAGCAATGGCCACGCTTATTTCGTGCGCAGCGATATCGTGCTGCTGGCGCGTCAACTGGAAAAAGCCCTGGGCTGGCTGCAGGTCGACCCGTCCACGCGGCGTTTGCCCTGCGGCCTGTATGGCTATGGCACCAGCGCGGCCGTAGTGATGCAGCTGGCAGCCTGGCGCAGCGCGGAAATCGCCGCACTGGCCGTCTGCGATGGCCAGGTGGAAATGGCGGGCAAGGCGGCGCTGGAAAACGTGCGCGTGCCATCGCTGCTGATCGTGGGCGGGCGCGACCCCGACGTGGCCGGCCTGAACCGCATGGCGTTTGCCACCTTGCGCTGCGACAAACAACTGGAACAGATCGCCGCACCTGGCGGCCCCGACACGCGCCACCAGGCGGCCTTGCTGGCTACCGACTGGTACACGCGCCATTTCAGCGGGCATACCAGTACGGCGCAGTAGGGCAGCAGGTCAGGCGGCGCGCAAGTTCCTCGCATGGAAGCGCACGTGCTCTTCCATGAAGCTGGCGATGAAGTAATAGCCGTGGTCGTAGCCGGCATGGCGGCGCAGTCGTAATGGCTGGCCGGCATCGCGGCACGCCGCTTCGAAGATGTCGGGGTGCAGTTGCTCGGGCAAGAACTTGTCGGCCAGGCCCTGGTCGATCAGGATGCCTGCGGGGAATAGTGGCGGCTGGCCTTGCAGGCCGCGCATCAGCGCGCTGGCGTCGTATTGCTGCCAGCTGGCTGCGTCGCTGCCCAGGTAGCCCGTAAACGCCTTCTTGCCCCACGGACACTGGCTCGGTGCGGCGATGGGCGCGAAAGCGGACACGGAGCGGAACAGGTCAGGGTTGCGCAAGGCCAGCACCAGCGCGCCATGGCCGCCCATCGAGTGGCCGAAAATGCCCGTGCGTTGCGCATCGATCGCCAGTTCCTGTTCCAGCAGGGCGCGCAGTTCCAGCAGGTAGCTATACATCCGATAGTGGCTGCGCCACGGCGCTTCGGTGGCATCGACGTAAAAGCCGGCGCCCGCGCCGAAATCCCAGGCATCCGTCTCGCCCGCGATATTCGCGCCACGGGGGCTGGTGTCGGGTGCAATCAGGATCAAGCCTTCCTCGGCCGCCACGCGCTGCGCGCCGCCCTTGATCATGAACGTTTCTTCCGTGCACGTCAGGCCAGCCAGGTAAAACAGGGCGGGGCGTTTGGTGCTGACCGTGGCGCCTGGCGGCGTATCGGGAATGAAGGCCGAGAAACGCATGGGCAAGCCGATGGCGTGCGCGTCGTGGCGATAAAAGCGTTGTACGCCGCCAAAACAGGCGTGTTCACTCAACAGTTCCAGCATGAATTCTCCTCGTTAATGCCACAGTATAGCCAGAGTGGCGCGCCGCTGGCATGGCATCAGCCCAGCATGGCCGCTATTGCAGGCAAGATGTCCTGCGCCGGCGCTTCGGTCTTGAAGGCCAGCAAATGGTCGGCGCGCGTCTTGCCCAGGTTGATGGCGGCCACGGGCTTGCCCGTTTCGGCCGCCATGCGGCACAGGCGAAAGCTCGAATACACCATCACGGACGAGCCCACTACCAGCAAGGCGCTGGCCGCCTGCATCTTGCTTTCCGCCTCGGCCGCGCAGGCGGCAGGCACGCCATCGCCGAAAAACACCACGTCTGGCTGCAGGGTGCCGCCGCAGCGGGGACAGGCGGGCAGGTGGAAGGTGGCCAGTTGCATTGGTTCCAGCAAGGCGTCGCCATCGGGCGCCGGCGTGGCCGTGGCGCCCAGCATCTGCGGATTGTCGCGTTCGAGCTGATCCTGGATCAGGCGGCGCGTGTGGCGGGTATGGCAGTCGAGGCATACGACGCCGTGTATGCTGCCGTGCAACTCCGTGACGGCGGCGCTGCCTGCCTGCTGATGCAGTCCATCCACGTTTTGCGTGACCAGGCCGCCGATGTGCTGGCGCTGCGCCAAATGCGCGATGGCCAGGTGACCGGGATTGGGCGTGGCGCGCGCCAGGGTGGGCCAGCCCACCATGCTGCGCGCCCAGTAGCGGCGGCGCACGGCTTCCTGGCGGCGAAAGTCGGGGCCTTGCACGGGCGCATTGCCGCGCCGTACACCGTCCGTATCGCGGTAGTCGGGTATGCCGGACGCCGTGCTGATGCCGGCGCCCGTCAGCAGCAGCACGTCGGGATGGCGCTGCAGGAACTGCGCCAGCTGCTCCAGGGCGGGATCGTCGCTGGCGGCTTGCAGGCTGGCTGAGGAAAAATTTTGCATGATGCGCCATGCTAACCGAAAAGCACGGCGCCGTTGCAAGGGGGGATGTTTACTCCAGCTTCATGCCGAAACGCTGCAGCCGAGGCTGCCAATGCTCGTTAATATTGGCCGAGACGAGGATGCGCTCGGCCCTGCCAATCAGCAATGCGCGTGGCACGAAGCCGAAATAGCGCGAGTCGGCGCTGTTGTCGCGGTTATCGCCCAACATCATGAAGTGGTCGGCCGGCACCGTCACGGGGGCAAAGCTGCGCGCCGCGCCTGCGATTTGCGGCAAGACCTGGATGCGGTGATGCTCGGTCGCGTTACGCTCGCTGATGCGCTGCGCCGTCAGCTGGCCCAGGTGGGCGATGGTTTCGGGCGCCGTGTCGAGCGCCGTGTAGCGGGCGGGCTGGCCATTGATGACCAGCTCTTCATTGCGCATTTCCACCGTGTCGCCGGGCAGGGCGATGATGCGCTTGATCAATCGCGTGCCGTCTTTCGGCGAGGAAAAGGTGACGATGTCGCCCCGCTGCGGTTCACCCAGGCGCTGCAGCACGATGTCGGTGAGCGGCACTTTCAGGTTGAAGGCGAGGCGATTGACGAAGACCACGTCGCCTTCGAGCAGGTTGGGCCGCATGGATGCCGACGGTATGGGATTCCAGTCCGCCACGGCCGTGCGGAATACGCCGAACAGCAGCAGAAACATCAAAAAACCTTTGTTGGCGCGCATCCATGTTGTCATGTTGGCTCTTTCGCTGGGCCGTGCCCGTGAGTGTGAGGGAAGGCGCCATTGCTGCTGGCGCCCTATCCACCATGCACGGCGAGGCTGAAGCCAGTCTTAAATCAGGCGCCTGCGCGGCCGATGTTGCGCGCAAGCGTCAGCAACGAGACTATTTGAACGCCTTGATGACGGCATCGAGCTTGACCTTGAGCGACTTGTCGTGCGCCTGGATGGCCGGCACGTCGCGCTGCACGCCGAGCAGCTGGTAGACGGCCGTCTGCGCCGCGCGCACCGAGTATTCCACCGTGAAGACGACATCGTCGGCGAGCTCCACGAACTGGCTGACGAAGGCCAGGTTGACGGAGTTGGCCGGCACGGGCAGGGGGCGGTCGCTCTTTGCGCGGGGCATGAACATGCTGGTGATGTAGGGCATGCGGCAGGGAATGCAATTAGCCGTGGCCATGATGTCGAGGTCGAAGTTCAGGTGGCCGCACAGCTCGCGCAGGATGTCTTCGCCGCTGCATTCGGACATGGGCTTGGCGACGAAGTTGCCGATGCGGTCAGGGTGCAGCGCATAGCCCCAGAATACTTGCACGCCCTCGGGCTGGCCGGCGAAATGGGGTTGGTGCGCCAGCACGATGGACATGAACCAGTTGCTGTCCTTGAAGGTGACGAGGCCGCCCGTGCCCGCGCTGTTGCCCGTGAATTGCTCCATCCGGTCAAAGAAGGCGCTGTCTTTCAGGGTGACCGTGTACGAGGCCCAGTACGATTCGGGGATGCTGCTGTTGAAGGCGGCTGGACGGCCCAGCGCCGGGCGGCCTTCGGCCAGTTTTTCCCACAGCAGCCAACCCTGGCTGTCGGTTTTCGTGCGCTTGGCCGGTGCGCTGTGCATGCTGCCATAGCTGGCGGCATCCGTCATCGATGCGTTCTGGAAAAACACCAGGTCGTCGGCGGCGACGGGAATCACGTCGGCCAGGCCGCGCCGCTGGCAGTGCAGGGCGGTGGCGGTCAGGCGGCCTTCGGGTTCCTGGACCTCGATATCGGTCACCGTGCAATCCATGATGATGTTGACGCCTTGCTCCTGCAGCCACGCGACCAGCGGGCGCACCAGCGAATCGTACTGGTTGTAGACGGTGCGCTTGACGCCGGCCAGGGTTTCGATGCGCGAAAATTCCATCATGAAGCGGTGCAGATAGCGCTTGAACTCGACGGCGCTATGCCAGGGCTGGAAGGCAAACGTGGTGGCCCACATATACCAGAACTTGGTGTCGAAGAATTCGGGCGAGAGCCAATCCGTGATGGCGCTGCTGCCCAAGGTGTCTTCATCGGCTTCCGTCAGCTTCAGCAGTTCCAGCCTGTCCTGCATGGAAAAGCCCATGCTGCTGACATCAACCTTGAAACGGTTGCGGTCGACCAGACGCGCGCGCGAGTGGGGAATGTGCCGTTCGTTGAAGGCGATGGTTTCATCGTAGACGCTCTGGCCCGCATGTTCGAGCGAAGGGATGCTCTTGAACAAGTCCCAGGTGCACTCGTAATTATCGGTGGTCAGCATGCGCCCGCCGCGCAAGGTATAGCCATCCTCGGCGTTGCCGCCGCCATCGAGGCTGCCGCCCGTCACGGGCGATGTTTCGAAGATGGTGATGTTGCTACCTTGCATGCCGCCGTCGCGTATCATGAAGGCGGCCGCAGCCAGCGAGCCGATGCCGCCGCCGACCAGGTAGGCTTTTTTGTTTGTATTGGTCATGGTTTTCCCCTGAATGTGAGCGCATCCGCATGCGCGAAAGGCTTGCAAGCGGCACGGCCGATGTCGTGCCATATTTGCCTATTTTACAACGTCAGGGGGAGGCTCGGCGGATAAATAGAGCGTTCGTTCGGTTTTTTCAGGCGACAGCGCGTTCCTTGCGCCGTTCAAAGTACAGCAGATCCGACCAGGCATCCTGGAAGCGCATGGCTTTTTCCGAGTGGCCATATTGGTGAAAGCCGTTGCGCTGCATGACGGCGATCGACCCCATGTTTTGCGGCCGCGCTGTCGCTTCCACGCGCCACAGTTCCAGTGTGCCGAACGCCTCTTCCAGCAACAGGGCGACCACGCGCGTGGCGTAGCCGCGTCCGCCGAACCGTTCGCCGATGCGATAACCGAGCGTCGCCTTGTTGAAGTAGGGGCGCGTGACGGCCGTCAGATTGACCCTGCCGATGATTTGTCCGTCCAGCTTGGCCAGATACTGGTAAGCGAGGTCTTGCTGGCGCTCGCGCTGCGCCTGCTCGATGGCGGCGGCGATGGCTTCCTGGTGGTAATAGGACGGTGCGCGCGCCGTGACCCAGCGTTCAAAATACGCACGGTTGTCCAGTTCGAAGGCCAGCAAGGCGGGAAGGTCGGCGCTGGAGGGCGGGAGCAACTGAAGGCGGTCGAGGTCTGGCATGGAAGCGTGTCGGAAAGCGATGCGCCATTATAATCAGCTGGCGCATTTTGCCGCACATGCTTGAATTCATGAAGGAGCAGCATGCTGTCCCATCTCTGCCTCGGCACCAACGACTTTCCCCGCGCCTACGCCTTCTACACGGCCCTGCTGGGAGAACTCGATTTGATCGAAAAGTTTCATGATCCGGCCCAACCCTGGGCCGGCTGGATGGCGCGGGACGCGCCGCGCCCCCTGTTCGTGCTGACGGCGCCGCACGACGGCTTGCCGGCGACGCCCGGCAATGGCCATATGACGGCCTGGCTGGCGGCCAGCCGCGCCCAGGTGGAGCGCAGCTACCAGGCCGCGCTGGCGCTGGGCGCCGTGTGCGAGGGGCCACCTGGCTTGCGGCCCCATTATCACGCCAATTATTATGGCGCCTACTTCCGCGACCTCGACGGCAACAAGCTGTGCGTCTGCTGCCACGCCGAAGAATGATTCAGCGCGGGCCCCAGACGTCGTCTTCCGTCCAGCCCAGTTCCAGGAAATCCTGCGCCCGCTCGCTTGCCTCGCCGGCGCAATAGAATTCGTCGAGCTGGGGCGGCGCGATGCGCGTGCCGGCCAGCATGGCGTGCACTTGCCCCCGGTGGTGGATCTGGTGCTGGAACACATGCGCCAGCAGGCGCTGGCGTGTGTCGATTTGCGGATTGTCGCGCAAGATCGTCACGGGCCGCGCCAGGTCCGCATCGCACAGGCTGCGGCAATGCGCGATCAGGCGCAGGTCCGAGGCGCGCTGCGCCGCGTGCAGGGCCGTGCAGTCGGTAAATGGCTCGTCCGTTTCAAAGAAGACATAGCAGTCGGCGTGGGGCGCTGCGCCGCGCAGCTCGCGTTCGAGCGCGTCGAGATAAAACCAGTCGCATGTGAGGATGTGGTTCAGCGTGAAGCCGATGGTGGGGAAAAAGCTGACGCGCGTGGCCTGGAACTCGGCCTGGGTCAGCTGCCCGCACGCTTTCAGCAGGCGGTGGTTGGCCCAGGCGTTGTTGTACGCCTGGCTGGTGATGTAGTGCGCGAGTGGATTGTTCATGATGGATCGCTGGTTGAGCAGGGCAGGGTGCATGTCGTGCCACTTTAGCATGTTGCGGCAGGTGGACAAAGCGCTTACGCCCGCTGCACCAGCGCTGCTGTCATCAAGTAAAATCACGGAGCGAACTTCGCGATAATGATGCAAACAGGGCTTGGGATAGCAAAATGGGTTGGATAGGAAAATTACTGAACGGCGGCGACGAAAAAAACAAGCCTGCGCCAGTCACGGCGGCGGCCGCGCCCGAGGCGACGCTGCAGCCAGCCACCATCACCGAAATCGATGCCATGTACTACCGCTGGCTGGCGGCTGCGGCTGCGGGTTCTGCGCAGGCTCCGGCGGAGACCGAACAGCAGATTCTGGACGAATTGGCGCGCCTGGTGCGTGAACCGATCGCTGGCGCCGCGCTGGTGCCGCGCATTCCAGCCATCATTCCGCAGTTGATGCGTACCTTGCAAGATGAAAACATGAGCGCGGCCAAGCTGTCGGCCCAGCTGGCCCAGGACGTGCTGCTGGTCGCCGAGGTCTACCGCGAAGCGAACCGGCCCTGCTACCAGTCGCGCTACAACGCCAGCCCGTCGATCAACAACATGGAAGGCGCCATCATGCTGCTCGGGCAAAACGGCATGCGCATGCTGCTCGCCCGCGTCGCCTTCCGTCCCATCGTCAGCATGCAGAGCGGCGGGCTGACCGTGCGCACGGCGCCGCTGATCTGGCGCCAGTCCGAAAAATGTGCGCTGGCGGCCAGCCTGGTCGCGCCGACGATGCATGCCAACGCCTTCGATGCCTATCTCGCGGGGCTGATGGCCAATGTCGGCCTGGTGGTGGCGTTCCGGCTGATCGACCAGATGCATGGGCCCGATGTCTTTCCGCAATCGGACGCCTTCATTGCGCAAGTGTTTGCGCAAGCGCGCATCTTGTCGGTACGCATCGCCGAATTGTGGGAATTTCCCCAGTCCGTAACCCGCGCGATCGGGCAAGTGGGCGTTGATGCCAGCGCCGATGCCGATCCGCAGGCGCAGGCGCTGGCGCTGGGCGAGCGCTTGAGCAAGCTGCGCATGCTGGCCGATAGCGGCCGCTTTCCTGCCGACGATCCTTTCGTGACGACCGGACTCGGCAAGGGTGAGCTGCTGGCGTTTGGCAAACTGGCCGACGACGACGAGTGATGCCAGCCGCGTGCGGCTGATATCACTCAGCGCGCAAAATAGAGTTCGTGCAGGTGTTCGAGCTTGACTTCGGAAGCTGCCTGCGACAGCGCCACTTTGCCGCTTTGCATCAGGTAGACGTGATCGGCCACGCCCACGGCGCGCGCCGTGTTTTGTTCGACGAGGATGATGGTGCGCCGGCCGTCGTTCAGGCGCGCGAGGATCTCGAACAGTTCGTTGACCACCAGCGGCGCCAGGCCCAGCGAAGGCTCGTCGATGATCAGCAGCGACGGGTCCGACATCAGCCCGCGCGCCATCGCCAGCATCTGCGCTTCGCCGCCGGACAATGAACCGGCCAGTTGGCGGCGCCTCTCGTGCAAGCGCGGGAACATGGCATAGGCTTCGGCCAGGCGCGCCGGCATGTGGCTGCGGTGCTCTTTCGGGAAGGCGCCCATGATCAGGTTTTCTTCCACGCTCATGTCGCGAAACGTCATGCGCCCCTCGGGTATCATCGTCACGCGCGCATCGCTCATCTTCCAGGTGGGCGTGCCGTTGATGGCCACGCCGTCGAGCGCGATGCTGCCCGCGCCCACGGGCAGCAGCCCCATGATGGCCCGCAGCAGGGTGGTCTTGCCGGCCCCGTTCGGGCCGATGATGGTGGTCAGCTTGCCCTTCCGGATCGACAGCGACACATCCCACAGCACATTGATGGCGCCATAGCCGGCGCGCAGATTTTCTATCTCAAGCATGGACGGCTCCCGTATAGCTTTCGATGACGGCCGGATCGCGGAAGACGGCATCGGGCGTGCCGTCGGCGATCAGCTGGCCAAAATTGAGCACGGCCACGCGCTGGCACAGATTGCTGATGGTTTCGATGTCGTGTTCGATCATGACGATGCCCACGCCAAAGGCCGCGTGCAAGTCCTTCAGCATGCCCATGAAGCGGCGCTTGCCGTTCGTTTCCAGGCCGGCCAGCACTTCATCGAGCAGCAGCAGTTTCGGGTTCGTCGCCAGCGCCTTGGCCACTTCCAGCGCTTTGAGTTCCGTCAGCGCCAGTTCGCTGGCCGCATCGCGCCCGGCCTTGTCAAGCAGGCTCGTAAAATCAAGGATTTCATCGATCTTGCGCATGTCCACCTTGCCGGTGCCGAAGCGCTGCGCCACGATCAGGTTCTCGCGCACCGTCAGTTCATGCATCGGCTGCGGAATCTGGAAGGTGCGGCCCAGTCCCAGGCGCGCGCGCTGGTACATGGGCGTGGCCATGATGTCGCGCCCTTCGAAGCGGATGCCGCCGCTGGTGGGGCGCACCAGGCCGGAAATTGCATTGAACAGCGTGGTCTTGCCGGCGCCATTCGCGCCCACCAGGCCGATCACGTCGTGGCTGCCCACCTTTAACGTGACGGAATCGACGGCCGTCAGGCCGCCGAAGCGCACGGATACATTATCGAGTTCAAGCATGTGCTTTCTCCTTCGCGTTGAACAGTTTGCGGAGTAGCGGCAGCAGGCCGTTCGGACTGAAGACGATCATCGCCACCAGCAGCACGCCCAGCACCAGCTGGTGCCCGGTGGGGATCAGCGATTTAAAAATGAGCTGGTCGACCAGGTAGACCACCACGGCGCCCAGCACGGGGCCGAGGATGGTGCGGTAACCGCCGAAGATGGCCGCCACGATCGGCAAGGTCACCCACAGACTATTGAAGGCGTAGTCGGGCTCCAGGAAATTGATGTAATGGGCGTTGAAGGCGCCGAACAGGCCCGCCATGAAGGCCGACACGAGCAGCATCGCGCCTTTCAGCAAGGTGCTGTTGACGCCGACGACGCGCGTGGCGTCTTCGCTGTCGTGCATGGCGCGCAGGGCGATGCCGTAATGGCTGGCGCGGATGCGGCTATAGGCGAAGGCGCACGCCACCACCAGGGTCAGCACCACCAGGTAGGCGCCCGTCTTGCTGGCCAAATCGAAGCCGAAGACGGTGGGCAAGGTGGGGATATTGTTCACGCCACCGGCGCCGCCTGTGACGGCACTCCATTCCGTTGCCAGGATGCGGAAGATGTGGGCGTAGGCGAGGATGGCCAGCGCAAAGTACGGCCCGCGCAGGCGCAGCACGGGCAACATGATGACGGCGGCGATGGCCGCGCCCGCGCCACCGAGCAGCATGGCGGCAAATACGGGCACGCCCAGTTTCACGGTCGTGAGGGCGGAGACATACGCGCCCACGCCGAAGAAGGCCGCATGGCCGAAGCTGACCATGCCGCCCAGATTGCCCAGCAGGGCCCAGGACATGGCCACGCCGCCGATGACCAGGGCCGCCACCACCATGCTCATCACATACTGGTTGCCGCCCAGAGCCAGCGGCACCGCGACATACGCGGCCAGCAGCAAAGCGGCCGTTGAAAGGAAAGTTGAGCGCTTCATCCGCGCCTCCGTTGTGCGCCGAACAAGCCGTTCGGCATGATGAACAGCACCAGCAGGAACAGCACCATGCCGGACAATTCCTGCAGCGCGGAGCTGGCCAGGGTGACGGTCAGCGCTTCGGCCACGCCCAGCAGCACGGCGGCCAGCAGCACGCCGGGGATGGAACCGATGCCGGCCAATACCGTGATGATGAAGGCTTTCACCGTCAGCGCGCCGCCGTAGGCGGGCTGGATCACGCCATAGCTGAACAGGGCGACGCCGGCGAAGGCGGCCAGGATGCCGGCGACGAGAAACGACACCAGTTCCGTGCGGCCCGGGTCGATGCCCATCAGCTTGGCCGCATCGCGGTTGCTGGAGACGGCGCGCACGGCGCGGCCATACCAGCTGGTCGACAGCCAGCGCCACAGGGCCGCCATCAGCACCAGGCTGACGCCGAAGAAAATCACTTCGCTGCGCATGCTGAAAAACGGGCCGATCTCGATGCCTTCCTGCAGCCAGCTCGATGAGGTCGAGCGGATGTCCGCCTTCCAGACCAGCAAAATGACATTGGTGAGTATCACGCCGATGCCGTAGGTGAGGATCAGCGAATTGATTTCGCGGTCCTTCTTGATGCGGCTGACGATCAGATACACGCCCACGGACGTCAGGCTGACGATCACCAGCGCGATGGGAATGGCGAACATGGGACCGAGGCCCAGGCCAGATTCGACGCTGTAGGCGATGTAGGCGGCCAGCAGCACCAGTTCGCCGTGCGCCAGGTTGATCACTTTCATGGTGCCGAAGACCAGCGCCAGTCCCAGTGCGATCAGGGCGTAGGAGCCGCCCTGCAGCAAGCCTGAATACAGGGCTTGCAAGATTAATTCTGTCATGTCGTCATCCCGTCAGGCAGCCCTGGCGCCGCGTGTACACAGCGCAGAACTGCCGTTCATCGGTGCGCGCCCGGCAGGCGCGCGCGTGTGCAGCGGGAGGCTGCTTACCAGGGCAGGGCTGGATAGGCCAGCTTGCCCGTGGCGTGTTCCTTCGGCCAGACGATCACCACTTTCTTGTCCTGGTGCTGCGCCATGCGGTGCACGAAGTTCAGGTTGTCGCCATTGGCGGCGAACTGCACCCGGCCGATCAGGGTTTCGCGGTCCGTCTTGCGCATTTCATCGGCCACGCCGCCTTTTTTGAGCGTGCCCTTGTCGGCCGCGCGCGCGATGGCTTCGAACAGCAGCATCGACTGCACGTAGCCGAACTGGCCCAGGTAATCGGGCTCTTTCTTGTACAGCTGCTTGTAGGCGTCGCTGAAGGCCTTGCCGTCGGCCGTCTTGAATTCGGTCGGGAAGGGCAGCAGGGCCGTGCCGAACACATTCGGCATCAGGTCGGGGAAGTCGGATGCCATCTTCGGCGTGGCCAGCGACCACACGCCCACCATGGCCTTGATTTTTGGTTTGAGCACGCGCGCGGCGCGGATGATGCCCACGTAATCGTTTTCATAGCCGACCATGGCCACCACTTCCGATTTGTCCTGCAGCTTGATCTTGTTGATGATGGGCTTGAAGTCCGTAATGGCCGGGTCGAACGAATGCGTCGTCACCTTCACGCCCTTGGCCGCCAGGGCTTTTTCCACGTCTTTCGCCAGACCCGTGGTGGCGTCCTTGGTCGAATACACGATGGAGACGGACTTGGCGCCCACGTCCTGCAGTAGTCCCAGCATGGCTTTTTCATAGCCGGCCGTGTTATTGATACGGAAAAAATTCTTGCGCCCGCTCGCTACCAGGCTGTCGTCCACGCCGCCCGAGGTGATGTAGACGAGGCCCAGCTTATTGGCCGTGTCCGAGGCGGGCGAGATATTGTTCGAGCCATAGCCGCCCGTGATGGCCACCACGCCCTGGCTGGCCAGCTTTTCCACGGCGGCGATGGCCTTGGCGGGCGCCGATTCGTCGTCGACGGTGATGATCTTGATGGTGTGCTTGCCGTTGGTCTTGTTGAAGACCTCGGCCGCGACCATGATCCCTTCCTGCATGCCGGCGCCGACCCGCGCCAGGTTGCCCGTCAGCGGGATTTCCGCGCCGACCAGGAATTCGTCGGCGCTGGCCTGCGTCATCCAGGCGCTGGCAACCAGCGCTGCCATGGCGATGCGTGTGTAGGTGCGTTTCATCGTGTCTCCTCCGGTGATGTGGCTTGGTTTTGTTCTCAAGTCTGGTACTACATGGTCAACTTATCGGGCATTCTGCGCCATTTGCCGCAGCTGCCCCTTTAAAATCTTGCCCGTGGCGGCGGCCGGCAGCGCGTCCATGACGATGATGGCGGACGGGCATTTGTACGGCGACAGCGTTTGCGCCAGCCAGGCCTGTAATTGTGCCACGCTGGCGGGCTGGCGCGGGTCCAGCTCCACATAGGCGATGACGTCCTCGTTGCCATCGTCCAGGGTGCGTCCCACCACGGCCGATTGCACCACGCAGGGGTGGGCGTTGAGCGCCGTTTCCACTTCCAACGGATACACATTGAAGCCGGAGCGGATGATCAGTTCCTTGGTGCGCCCGACAACGAACAACGCGCCGTCCGGTTCCTGGCGCGCCATGTCGCCCGTATTGAGCCAGCCGCCTTCGCGCATGGTGGCCTCCGTCATGGCCGCTTCGCGGTAGTAGCCGGCCATGATGTTCGGTCCGCGTATCCATAATTCTCCCGCCGCGCCCGGCGTCACATCCAGGCCGGCCACGTCCACCACGCGTACTTCCACGCCCGGGATCGGCATGCCGACGGAATCGTCGCGGCGCGGCGCTTCCAGGCGCGTCTGGCTGATGGTGGGCGCGCTTTCCGTCATGCCGTAGCCATTGTGCAGCGCGGTGCCCAGCAGCTTTTCCACGTCGCGCTTGAGCGACGGCGCCAGCGGCGAGCCGCCCGCATACGCAAAGCGCAGCCGCGTGGGCAGCGGCGTGTCGGCGCCGCCCAGGGTTTGCAGCAGCTTGGCGTACATGGCGGGCACGCCCTGGACGATGGTCAAGCCGTCGTCCTTCAGGGCCGAGAGCAGGCCATCGACGGAAAAGCGCGGCACCAGGTACAGCGCGGCGCCCGCATACAGGGTCCCCAGGGCCACCGAGGCCAGGCCGTACACGTGCGAAATCGGCAGCACGCCATAGGCGCGGTCGCTGCGCGTCAGGCCGCGCAAGGTGCTGGAGACGGCGGCGATGAACAGCAGGTTGCGGTGCGTCAGCATCACGCCTTTTGATTGGCCCGTGGTGCCCGTCGTGTAGATCAGCGCGGCCACCTGTTCGTTGCCGGGGACCGTGGCTTCCGGAATGGACGCTTCGTTCAATGCTCCCGCCAGCAGCTCGCCCATGCCGTCGACCGTGGCAGTGGTCGCGCCCAGACGCGCGGCATGCGCGGCCGCTTCCGGCGAGGCACCGGCCAGAAACAGCATGCGCCGCGCGGAACTGTGCGCGGCGATGGTGTCGATCTCGCGCGCCGACAGCCGTGCATTGACGTTGACGATCCACGCGTCGATGCTGGCGGCAGCAAAAATCAGCGCCACTTGCAGCGCGCAGTTCTCGCCCACCACCATCAGGCGGTCGCCGGCGCGCACGTCCAGCTGGCGCAACAACTGCGCGGCGCTTTCCACACTGTGCTGCAGCTGCGCGTAGGTCCAGCTGCGGCCCCCTTCATGCAGCGCCGGCGCGTCCGGCGCGCGCGCCGCCCAGTAGGCGGGAATGGCCGACAGGCGCGCCGGCAAGCCGGCCAGCAGGGCGGGGATGTCCATCGCGGTCGCCTTCACTTTTGCGCTGCCTTGATCATGTTGCGGGCGATGACGATCTGCTGGATCTGCGTCGTGCCCTCATAGATGCGGAACAGGCGCACGTCGCGGTAGAAGCGCTCGGCCGCGTATTCGCTGATGTAGCCGGCGCCGCCGTGGATCTGCACGGAGCGGTCGGCCACTCTGCCGCACATTTCGGAGGCGAACAGCTTGCAGCACGACGCTTCCGTCGAAATGTCTTCCTTGTTGTCGCGCCGGCGCGCGCAATCGAGCACCATGCTGCGCGCCGCGTAAATCTCGGCCTTGCTGTCGGCCAGCATGGCCTGGATCAGCTGGAATTCGGCGATGGGCTGGCCGAACTGCTGGCGTTCCATCGCATACGCCAGGGCGTCGCCCAGCATGCGTTCGGCCGCGCCCACGCAGACGGCGGCGATGTGCAGGCGGCCCTTGTCGAGCACCTTCATGGCCGTTTTAAAACCCACGCCTTCCTTGCCGCCGATGATGTTCGCGGCCGGCACGCGGCAGTTTTCAAAGATGACGTCGCAGGTATGCGCGCCTTGCTGGCCCATCTTCCTGTCGATTTTTCCCAGCGAGAGGCCCGGCGTGTCCCTTTCCACGATGAAGGCGGAGATGGCCGAGGCGCCCCGTTTGACGGGGTCCGTGCGCGCCATGACGGTAAAGATGCTCGCTTCGGGCGCGTTGGTGATATAGCGCTTGCTGCCGTTGAGGATATAAAAATCGCCATCGCGCACGGCGCTCGTGCGCAGCGAGGCCGCGTCGGAGCCGGACCCCGCTTCCGTCAGGGCGAACGAGCCGATGATATCGCCGGCCGCCAGCTTGGGCAGATAGTATTGTTTTTGCGCTTCCGTGCCGTCGATGACGATGCCTTGCGAGCCGATGCCGTTGTTCGTGCCGATCAGAGAGCGGAAGGCGGGCGAGGTGCGGGCGATTTCAAACGCGACGCGCACTTCCTCTTCCATGCTCAGTTCCAGGCCGCCGTAGGCTTCCGGGATGGACAGGCCGAACAGGCCCAGTTCGCGCATCTGCGCCACGATGGCGGGCGGTATCGTATCCGTTTCGGCCACCAGCGCCTCGTTCGGCACCAGCACTTCGCGCACGAAACGGGCGATGCTGTCGAGCAGGATGTTCAGGGTTTCTTCGTCGCGTATCATCGGTTTCCTCGGCGCTTTGAGTTGAGCTGTCGTTGAGAGGGGGCGCGCAGTCTAACCGCGGCCCAGGTTTTTTTCCACTGTCTTGACCAGGGCGACCAGTCGCGGTCCCAGGTCGGACTCGAGTTTTTCACGCGACAGCAAAAAGGCGGGGCCACCGCAATTGAAGGCCATCACCTGCTCGCCGTCGGCGCCCAGCATGGGCACGCCCACCGCATGCACGTCGTTCTGCCACTCGCCGGCCGAGATGCAAAAGCCCCGGTCCTGGTAATCCTTGAAGCCTTGCTCGATGCCGGCCTTGATGCGCGGCCAGCGCTCCGTCTCGTGCTCGCGCGCATGGTCCATCAGGTAGTCGCGCTCGGCCTGCGGCAGGATGCACAACAGGGCCTTGCCCATGGCCGTCGTCATCAGGGGAATGCGCGAACCGACATCGAGGCGCAGGGTGACGTTGGCGCTACTGCGGCAGGTTTCCACGTAGACCATGCTGAGGCGATCGCGCGTGCCCAGCGACACGGATGCCTGCGCATGTTCGGCCAGTTCTTCCATCTGCGGACGCGCCATCTTGCGCACGTCGAGGTTCGACAGCATGCGGTAGCCGAGGGCCAGCACGCCGGCGCCCAGCTGGTACTTGCCCAGGCTGTCCGAGTAATTCAGGTAGCCGAGTTTGGTGAGGGTATAGGTGAGGCGCGAAATCGTCGGTTTCGGGATGCCCGTGCGCTTGGCCATGTCCGCGTTCGACAGAAACACTTCGCCGGGGCGGAAGCACCGGAGCACTTCCAGACCGCGCGCCAGCGCGTTGACGAACTGGCGGTCCTTGCCTTCTTCGTCATCGCTGAAGACGATGAGTTCCGGATCGGCTGCGGCCTGAGTATTGCTCATATTTGCCCTCATTTTTTTGACTCCCTGGAAATGAGTTTGCCTAGCCGGATCCCGCATGTCAACCGTTTTATGAAACATGCGTTCGCACAGCGAAATGCTGCGCTGCATGAAAAAAGCGTGAAATTTGACTTGTGCGTGCGCTTTTGGCCTTCTCGCTTGAGCATCGCTATATACATCTGTATATTGCGCTGTTGGGTGACAGCCGCCGCAGACGTGGCCGCTTTTTTGTATTTTTTTGCGTAGCGCTATATAGCGTGATATACAACGATAATGGAAAGAGTCAGACGATGTTGAAACAGGTAATGGCAGGCGCCGTGATGCTGGCGCTGGCACAGCAGGCCGCTGGCAAGGAAGACGCGGATGCGGCGGCGCCGTTCGTGCTGGGCACGGTGACGGTGATCGGCCAGCGCGACCAGCTGGGGCAAGTAGCGCAGTTGGATGGGCAGCAGGTGGGTTCGCAAGTGAGTCGCGCCGAGATGCGCCGCTTTAACCGCGACAACGTGGGTGACGCCCTCAATCTGCTGTCGGGCGTGTCGCTGTCGACCAATGCGCGCAACGAAAAAACCGTCGCCATCCGCGGTTTCGATGCGCGCCAGGTGCCGCTGTATATCGACGGCATTCCCGTCTACGTGCCGTATGACGGCTACGTCGATTTCAACCGCTTCACGACTGGCGACCTGGCCGCCATCCAGGTGGCCAAGGGCTTCAGCTCCGTGGCCTACGGCGCCAATACCCTGGGCGGCGCCATCAACCTGATCTCGCGCAAACCCGCGGCGCGCCTTGAGGGCGATGCCTCGATCGGTTTCGGCTCGGGCAGCGAGCGCCAGGTATCGGCCAACGTGGGCACCAACCAGGGCTTGTGGTATCTGCAGGCGGGCGTGTCGTATATCGACAGCGACGGTTTCCCCATGTCGTCCGACTTCCGCCCGACGGCCACGGAAGACGGCGGCATGCGCAATAATGCCTACCGCAAGGACCATAAGCTGTCGTTCAAGGTGGGCTACACACCCGATGGCGCGCAGGCGGGCGACGAGTATGCACTGAGCTACTACAAGCAGCATGGCGAAAAGGGCCAGCCGCCATCGACGAACCCCGTCGGCGCGCGCTACTGGCAGTGGCCGTACTGGAACAAGGAAAGCGTGTATTTCGTCTCGCAGACGCGCCTGGGCCAGCAGGAACGCGTGAAACTGCGGCTGTACCACGACAGCTACGACAATGAAATCACCTCGTTTACCAATGGCAGCTACACGACCCTGAAAACCAGCGGCCAGGGCAGCGTCAGCGGCGGGCGCAGCATCTATAACGACCGCACGAACGGCGGCGCGGTGGAACTCGAATCGTTCCGCCTGGCCGCGCACCGCCTGCGTTTTGTGGCCAGCGTCAAGGCCGACGAACACCAGGAACTCGATGCCAAGGGCGTGCGCACCACCTGGTACAAGGACGCGCTGTGGACCCTGGGCGCGGAAGACAGCATCGCCCTGAACGCCGCGACGGAACTGTCGCTGGGCGCCTCGCGCAATGAGCTGCGCCCGGACACGGTCTACAGCGCCGGCAATGCGTATACCTTGCCCGATAATCAATCGGCCACCGACCTGCAGGCGGGCCTGTTCTACAAGACCGGTCTTGCATCGCGCGTGTACGCCACCGTGGCGCGCAAGTCGCGCCTGCCGACCCTGAAGGACCGCTACTCGCAGCGCCTGGGCACGTATATCGAAAACCCGGCCTTGCGCGCGGAAGAAGCGATGAACTATGAGCTGGGCTATCAAGGCAATGCGCAAGGCCTGGCACTGGAAGCAGCGCTGTTCTACAGCGACGTGAAGGACAAGATCCAGAGCGTGGCCAATGTCTCGGGCGCGCGCGCGCAGATGCGCAACGCGGGCCGGGCGCATATCAGCGGCGTGGAGCTGGGCTTGCGTGGCCGCGTTGGCGCCTGGCTCGATTTCGGCGGCAACTACACGTATACGGACATGAAAAATGTCAGCGACCGCGCCATCCGCCTGACGGACGTGCCGCGCCACAAGCTGACGGCGCACGCCGTGCTGCACGCGGCGCGCCAGGTCGACGTGGTGGCCATCGCTGAATCGAACAGCGGGCGCTGGGTCTCGAACACCCTGAAACTCGGTGGTTTTACGACGCTGAACCTGAAGGCCGTGGTCCGCCCCTTGCCGGCATTTACGCTGGAAGCGGGCGTGGCGAACCTGGGTGACCGCAATTACGCGCTGTCCGACGGCTTCCCCAGCGCCGGGCGCACCTGGCTGGCCAATGCACAGGTCCAGTTCTGATTTTTTGACTGTTTAATGAAAGGACACAGCATGATCAAGAAAATATTCGCTGGCTTTGCTTCGGCCGCGCTGCTGGCGGCGGCACCGGCCGCGTGGTCGGCACCCGCTGCCGCGCGCGACAACATGAGCCACGCGCTGGCCGTGACGGGCATGGTGGAAACGCCGCTGACCCTGAAGGTGGCCGACCTGCGCCAGCTGCCGCCCGCGAATGGCGGAGAGATTGCCGTCACGCGCCATAACGGCGACAAGGCCGAGACCATCACCAGTTATCGTGGAGTGCGCCTGCGCGATGTTCTCGACAAGGCGGTGCTCGACGCACCTGGCCACAACGACGTCAAGAAGCTCGCCATCATCGCCACGGCTACCGATGGCTACGCGGTGGTGTTTTCCTGGGGCGAGCTGTATAACGCGCCGGCCGGCGAGGGCGTGATCGTCTACTACCAAAAAAACGGCAAGGCGCTCGACGACAACGATGGCGAGATTGCCCTCATCTCGGCCAAAGACATTCGCACGGGGCCGCGCCACGTGAAATGGCTGAACGGCATCGAGGTGCGCAAGCTGGTGGAATAATGAAAAGCGCCGCCGTGGAGCCATCCCCGGCGGCGTTTTTTTTACCTTCCCAGGGCTGTTCGCATCGCCAGTCCCGCAACGTCGAACAATCCCCGCGCCGCTGGCGTCAGGCCCAGCATGTGTATCGATGCATGGATCATGCCGTCGAGCTGCACGCATTGTGTCGCCACGCCGTCATCGCGCAGCCGCTGCGCATACGTAACCCCCTCGTCATGCAGCGGGTCGTGCTCGCACACCAGCACGGTCGCCGGCGGCAAGTCCTTCAGCGAGGCGGCCCGCAGGGGCGCAGCATAAGGCTGCGCGCCTTCGGCCGGCTCGTTCAGGTACGCCGACCAGCAAAAACGCATCGCTTCGCGCGTCAGCGAATGGCCCTGCGCATAGCGCTGGTAAGACGGCGTGTCGAAGGCAAAATCGAGCGCCGGGTACAGCAGCAACTGGTGCGCCAGCGCGGGACCGGCCTGGTCGCGCGCCATCAGGGCGGCGGCTGCCGCCAGGTTGCCACCCGCGCTGTCGCCACCCACCGCCAGCCGCAGCGCATCGATGCCCAGCGCCGCCGCATGCTCGGCGACCCAGCACAGCGCCCTGTAAAAATCGGCTAGCGGCACGGGGAACTTGTGCTCGGGCGCCAGCCGGTAATCGACGGAAAAAATCACGCAGCCGGTGGCGTTGGCCAGCGCGCGGCACGGATTGTCGTACAGGTCCAGCGAGCACAGACACCATCCTCCCCCATGCGCAAAGACGATGGCGGGCAGGGGGGAGTTCGTATCCGCGCCGGCCGGCACGTAGGCGCGCACGGTCAGCGCATGTTCGCCGGGCAGCACGTAATCCCTGATCGAGCTGACGTCTTCCAACGGCCCGTGCAGCTGGCGCAGTCCCGTTTCCGTGGCCGCGCGCAGGTCTGCCAGCGAGGCGGGTGGCGGCGCATCTTTTGTTTCTTCCAGCCAGGCGGCGATCAGTGGATCGAGGCTCATGCGTTGTTTCCTGACTTTTCTCCGGCCAGGAAGGGCAGCAGGTGGGCGATGAACGCTTCCGGCTGTTCTTCCATGATGAAGTGGCCGCATTCGGCGACGATGGCGCCTTGTAAATGATCTGCCTTGCCCTGCATGGTCAGCAGGGGCGCGTCATTCGTCGCGTGCTCGGCACCGATGGCCAGCACGGGCATCGGCAGGCTGTGTTTTGCCCGCTGCAGGTTTTGCCGGATGGTTTCGGGGATGGCGCGGTAGTAGGCGAAACCCGCGCGCAGGGCGCCCGGCGTGGCGTAGGCGTCCGCATACACGTCGACGGCCACCTTGTCGCGGCGGTACGACCAGCGGTCGAAAATGAAGCGGATGTATTCGCGCTCCTTGCCCGCCGTGAGCATTTCCGGCAAATCGAGCACCTGGTTGAACATGAAGTGCCACAGGAAGATGTTGTCGGATGGCGCAACAAAAATCGGCGGCGCCGGTGCCAGGCCGGGAATGACGGCTTCCGTCAGCGCCAGTTTCGTCACGGCCTGCGGGAAATCGCTGGCCAGCGCATAGCCGACCCACATGCCGATGTCGTGGCCCACCACGTCGTACTGCGCGTGGCCCAGCGCCAGCATGGCGCGGTGCAGGGTGGCGGCCACGGTGCCCGTGTCGTAGCCATCGGCCGGGCGGCTTGAATGGCCGCTGCCGGGCGGGTCGATGGCGATCGCCTGGTAACCGTTGGCGGCCAGCGCTGTCATCACATGGCGCCACGCATACCAGGTTTGCGGCCAGCCGGGGATCAGCAGCACGGGTTTGCCTGCGCCGGCAATCACGCAATGCAGGCGCTGGCCGTCGATGCGGACGTAGTCGTGTGTAAAATCGTTCATATGGTTTCCCTAATTAGGTGTGCTGGATGCCCAGCAATTGATGGATCTGCTGCGCGCTGACGGGGGCGCCGGCGAAGTCGTCGAAGATCTTGTCGGTCACGGCAATGATGTGGGCGTTGATGAAGGCCACGCCTTCGCGCGCACCCACTTCCTGGTCCTTCAGGCAGCATTCCCATTCCAGCGTGGCCCAGCCGGCGTAATCGTTTTGCGCCATCTTTGAAAAGATCGCCTTGAAATCGACCTGGCCATCACCCAGCGAACGGAAACGCCCGGCGCGGTTTTCCCACGACTGGTAGCCGCCGTAGATGCCTTGCCGTCCCGTCGGATTGAATTCCGCATCCTTCACATGGAACATGCGGATGTGCTCCTTGTAGATATCGATGAATTCCAGGTAATTGAGCTGCTGCAGCACGAAGTGGCTGGGGTCGAACAGCATCTTGCAGCGCGGGTGGCGGCCCACTCTTTCATAAAACATCTCGAAGCTGATGCCGTCATGCAGGTCTTCGCTGGGGTGGATTTCGTAGCACAGGTTGACGCCCTGTTCCTCGCACACGTCGAGGATGGGCAGCCAGCGGCGCGCCAGTTCGTCGAAGGCCGCCTCAATCAGGCCGGGCGGGCGTTGCGGGAACGGGAACAGGTAGGGCCAGGCGAACGAGCCGGAAAACGTGCCCATGTCCGTCAGGCCCAGGCGCTTTGAAGCCATGGCCGCCAGTTTCACCTGTTCGATGGCCCACTCGGTGCGCGCGGCCGGCTGGCCGTGCAGGTGTGCCGGCGCGAAGCTGTCGCACAGCGCGTCGTAGGCCGGGTGCACGGCCACCAGCTGGCCGAGGATGTGCGTCGTCAGTTCGCTGATGACGAGGCCATGGCCGGCCAGCATGGCGACCAGGTCATCGCAGTATGCCTGGCTGTGTGCGGCCTGCGCCACGTCGAACAGGCGCGCATCCCAGGCGGGAATCTGCAGGGCCTTGAAGCCCATGCCGGCCGCCCACTCGGCGATGGCGGGCAAGGTGTTGAAGGGCGCCGTGTTGGCGGCGAATTGTGCCAGGTGCAGGCTCGGTCCCTGGATGGTTTTCATATCGGCTCCTATTCTTTGTCGATCGACAAAGAATAGGTGAAATTGTTGGCGCGGTCAAGGCGCAGCGGCAAAATAAATGGCGAAGGCGGGTGGCGTGCCAGGCGTTATACTGGCCGCCAGTTCGCAAGCAGAGGATGAAAATGGCAGGAAGACCGAGGGAATTTGACCGCGCGCTGGCGCTGGCAAAGGCGCGCGACGCGTTCTGGACGCGCGGCTATGAAGGCGTGTCGATGGCCGACCTGGTGGCGGCGCTGGGCATCGCCTCGGCGCGCATCTATGCGGCGTTCGGCTCGAAAGAGCAGCTGTTCCGCGAAGCCGTGGAATTGTATGAAACGGGAGAAGGCGCGTTTGCCGTGCATGCGCTGGCCGCCAGCCTGCATGTGCGCGAGGCGGTGGCGCGCATGCTGGAAGAAGCCGTGCTGCTGTACACGCGCAGCGGCCAGCCGCAAGGCTGCATGGTGGTCACGGCCGCGACCAACACGAGCGCGGACAACGCGGGCATCGCCGACTGGCTGGCGCAGCACCGCCGCGCGCGCACGCAAGCGGTCATCGAGCGCCTGCGCGCGGCGCAGCTGGCGGGAGAGTTAAAAGGGGACGCCGACGTGCAGGCGCTGGGCGATTATTATGCGGCGCTGCTGCATGGCCTGTCGGTACAGGCGCGCGACGGCATTCCGGCCGAACGGCTGCTGGCGCTGATTGCGCCAGCCATGGCGCCGCTGGCGCTGGCTTCCCAGGCTACCTTGTAGATAGTCGCAGGTTTATGTCTTGACGTCGATCAGGCTGCCCAAGGCCTGGTCGGCCGCCTTGACGACATTCGCCGACAGGTTGAAACCGGCCTTGTAGACCAGGTTATCCGTCAGTTCGGACGCCAGGCCCACGCCGTTCGGCCGGCTTTCGGCCGCCTTGAGCGCATTTGCATTGGCGCCGCTGACGCTGACGCTTTCGCTGGCGGCCAGCTTGCGCCCTTCGACGGAGAGCGTGACGCCCGTGCCGGCCGGACTGGACTCCTGGAACGCGGCTTGTTGCGGCTGGAAGCCCGGCGTATTCGCATTGGCGATATTGTTGGCGGCCACATCCAGCGCGCGCTGGTTGGCGGTCAGCCCCGAGGTACCGCTGGTGAGGGCGGAGATGGACATGGCGACTCCTTCAGAATACGCCTAGTTTACTCCCGCCTGCGGGAAAAGTGTGGTGGTGCAAGGCAAAAATTTTTCCTGTTGCTTCGTGCCGAAAAATAGCTGCATCACATAATATTTTCATATTGCTCTGTGGCATTTCACTGCCTAGACTGGCAGGGAAGTCGTCCACGGAGTCCGCCATTTTTCCTCTGCGTCGCCCCATTTTCCTGGCTTTGCTGCTCAGTTTTCCTTGTGCGCCCCTGAAAGCCCAGCTTGTTCCCTCGCAGTTGCCGCTCGATGCGCGCCTGCACGAGCAGGTGATCATGCTGCCGGCCGGCGACGGCTTGCGCGAGATGCTGGAAACGACGGTGTTCCGCCCCGCCGGCCCCGGCCCGTTTCCCTTGTTGCTGATGAATCACGGCAAGCAGGCCGGCCCGGCGCGGCTGCAGCAGCGCGAGCGCTTCATCTATATGGCCACCGAATTCGTGCGCCGCGGCTATGCGGTGATGCTGCCCATGCGCGCCGGCTTTGCGCGCTCCACGGGCGCCTACCGCGATTTCGGCTGCGACATGCTGGGCAATGCCCAGGGCCAGGCACGCGACATGCTGGCCGCACTGGCGTATGCGCGCCGCCAGAGCTGGGTCGACCCGCAGCGCATCGTCGTCGCGGGCCAGTCGTATGGCGGCATGGCGGCGCTGGCGCTGGCCACGCGGGTGCTGCCCGGCGTGCGCGGCGTGCTCAATTTTTCCGGCGGCCTGCGCGTCGACATGCCCGGCTGCGACTGGCAAGGGGCGCTGGCCAAGACTTTCGCCACCTTCGGCGCCTACAATCACATCCCCAGCCTGTGGCTGTATGGCGCGAACGACTCGTATTTTTCGCCGGCGCTGGCGCAGCGCCTGTTCCGCTCTTTCACTGGTTCCGGCGGGCAGGCGGAACTGGTCGCGTATGGCCCGTTCAAGCGCGATGCCCACCTGACCCTGGGCAGCCGTGACGGCGTTGCCGTGTGGCTGCCCGCCACGGAGCGCTTCCTGCAGAGAATCGGCATGCCGGTGCGCCAGGTCTACCGCGTGGCCGATGCGCCGTCGCCACCCGCCACGCATTTCGCGCCGCAGGACGATATCGCCGCCGTGCCGTATCTGGCAGAGCAGGGCCGCGCCGCCTACCGCGTCTTTCTCGAGAAAACCGCGCCGCGCGCCTTTGCCCTGTCGGCCAGCGGCGCCTGGGGCTGGGCCGAGGAGGGCGAAAGTCCCGATGTGCGCGCACTCGCTTCGTGCCAGCGCCGCAGCAGCCTGCCGTGCCAGTTGTATTCGGTCGATGAAAGCGTGGTTTGGCCAGTCGCCAGCGCCGTCGGCGGTGCGCAATAGGTGCACCGCGCACGATAGTTGTCGCCGAAACGGGGGATGGGCGAATATACTAGGCGAAAAGGGAGGCGTTGCGCTTCCCGTCCGCCCTTATTATCCAGCGAGAATTCATCCTTATGGCGTCATCCCCAGAAAACCTCAGCATGGCCGTGTTTTGCGACTTCGAGAACGTCGCGCTCGGCGTGCGAGATGCAAATTACGAAAAATTCGATATCAAGCCCATCCTCGAACGCTTGCTGCTCAAGGGCAGCATCGTTGTCAAGAAGGCATATTGCGACTGGGACCGTTATAAAAGTTTCAAGGGCACCATGCACGAAGCGAACTTCGAGCTGATCGAAATTCCCCACGTGCGCCAGTCCGGCAAGAATTCGGCCGACATCCGCCTGGTGGTCGACGCACTGGACCTGTGCTACACCAAGGCCCACGTGAACACCTTCGTCATCATCAGCGGCGATTCCGATTTTTCGCCGCTGGTGTCGAAACTGCGCGAAAACGCCAAGCAGGTGATCGGCGTGGGCGTCAAGCAGTCGACCTCCGACCTGCTGGTAGCGAACTGCGACGAATTCATTTTCTACGATGACCTGGTGCGCGAGAGCCGCCGCACGGCCGCCAAGCGCGACGCGCGCGAAAGCCCGGCTGCCGCTGTCAAGCGCTCGCCCGACGAAGAAGTGCGCCGCAAGGAAAAATACGAGTCGCGCAAGACGGAAGCGATCGAGATGGCCGTCGAAACGTTCGACGCGCTGGTGTCCGAACGGGGCGACAGCGGCAAGATCTGGGCGTCGATGCTGAAAGAAGCGATCAAACGCCGCAAGCCGGACTTCAGTGAATCGTATTACGGTTTCCGCACCTTCGGCAACCTGCTGGAAGAAGCGCAGACGCGCGGCTTGCTGGAATTTGGCCGCGACGAGAAATCGGGCGCGTATGTCTACCGTAGCAGCGGCCTGGTGGCCGTACCGGCTGCCGTGAACGCCGATGGCGCCAGCGAGACCATCGCCAGTGGCGAGACCGGCGCGACGGCGGAAGAGGGCAACAGCCGCGAAGGCGGCAGCCGCCGCGATTCGCGCCGCAATGGCCGTGGCGGTCGCAAGCAGAACGAGCAACGCCGTAGTGAAGCGCCACAGGCCTTCGTGCCGGTGGCCGAGGCCGAATCGGACGTCATCGAGCAGTATGCGCCGGCGCCGCAGCCGGAAGTGCTGCACGAGGTGGCCGAACCTGTGGCCGAGGAAGGCAGCGCCAAGCGCGGTTCGCGCCGCAATGGCCGTGGCGGCCGCAAGAATGGCGATGGCGGGCGTGAAGCGCGCGCCGAAGTTGTCGCCGTCGAGGTGGCGCCGGTGGTGGAAACCATGCCTGAGCCTGTGCCTGAGCCGTTAGTGGAAGCCGTCGTGGAAGCGAAGCCGAAGGCCAAGCCGCGCACGCCGGCACGCAAGACTGCAGCGGCGAAAAAACCGGCCAAGAAGGCGGTTGAGGCGGTAGTCGAAGTCATCGAGCCTGCGCCGGTGGAAGTCGCTCCGGTCGTTGAAGACAAGCCGGCCAAGGCGCCGCGCAAGACGCCGGCACGCCGTCCTGCGCGCAAGAAGGAGGAAGCGGCTTGATTGAAACCCCAAAGCAAGAACCGGGGTCGGACCCTCAGGGTCCGACCCCAGCCTTTCTATTGGGTTGAAGTCGCTCCGCCATTCTCGCAAGCGTGTACGATGAGCCTGTTTTTAACGAAGCGGGCGGTCAAGCATGTACCACGGTGAACGGTTCAACAGCATTTCCCATACGGTGGGCGCCGCGCTGGCGGCTATCGGCGGCGTCATCCTGATCGTCGCGGCGGCCCGCACGGGCGACCCCTGGAAAATCGTCAGCTGCAGCGTGTATGCGGCCATGCTGCTGACCCTGTACCTCACGTCCACCCTGTATCACAGCGTGCGCGGCAAGGCCAAGGCCATACTGCAGCGGCTCGACCACTGCGCCATCTATCTGCTCATCGCGGGAACCTACACGCCCTTCATGCTGGTGACCCTGCGCGGGCCGTGGGGCTGGTCGCTGTTCGGCGTCGTCTGGGGCCTGGCGCTGTTTGGCATCGTGCAGGAATATGTGTACGCGAAAGGCGCGCGCATCCTGTCGCTGGTGATTTACGTGGCCATGGGCTGGCTGGTCGTCATCGGCATCAAGCCGCTGCTGGCGGCGCTCGAGTGGAACGGTTTCCTGTGGCTGGTGGCAGGCGGGCTGTGCTACACGGGCGGTATCGCTTTCTACGCCACCGACCACAAGCTGCGCCATGGTCACGGCATCTGGCATCTGTTCGTGCTGGCCGGCAGTAGCTGTCATTTTATCGCCATTTTGTTCTACGTTGCCTGACGTAGCCGCCCGCCCTCACTGTTGCCGTCATTCCATTATAATGGCGCGATCTGTGAAACAAGGGCAAGAATGGACATCAACTCGGACGACCTGAAAATCTTCGTCACCGTCATCGACAGCGGCACCCTGAGCGCGGCCGCCGTGCACCTGGGGCAAACCACCTCGGGCATCAGCCGCGCGCTGTCGCGCCTGGAAGACAAGCTGGCCACCTCGCTGCTGACGCGCACCACGCGGCGCATGGAGCTGACGGAAGAGGGGCAGCTGTTCCTGGACAAGGCGCGCGCCATCCTCGCCTCGATGGAAGATGTGGAGGAATCGATCCGCATCCGCCGCCAGAAGCCGGCCGGGCGCCTGTCCGTGGATGCCGCCTCGCCCTTCATGCTGCATTGTGTGGTGCCCCACGTGGCCGAGTTTCGCGCCATGTACCCGGACATCCGCCTGGAGCTGACCAGCAACGACCAGATCGCCGACCTGCTCGAGCACCGTACCGACATCGCCATCCGCATCGGCGCCCTGGTCGACTCGACCCTGCATGCGCGCCCGCTCAGTGCCAGTCCCCTGCACGTGCTGGCCACGCCCGCCTATCTGGCGCGCCACGGCGAACCGGCCACGCCGGAAGCGCTGTCCTGCCATGCGCTGCTGGGCTTTGCCCAGTACGACCTGGGCAACAACTGGCCGCTGCGCCACGCTGCCGGCAACAGCCTGCAGATCGTGCCTGCGCTGGCCGCTTCCAGCGGCGAAACCCTGCGTCAGCTGGCGTTGCATGACCAGGGCATCGTCTGCCTGTCCGACTTCATGACGAAGGACGACATCGCGGCCGGCCGCCTGGTGCAGGTGCTGCAGCCGTTCTACACGGGCTACCGCCAGCAGATCCACGCCGTGTATTACCGCAATACGCAGCTGGCGCAGCGCATCAGCTGCTTCCTCGAATTCCTGCAGCAGAAGCTGTAAGGCCTGCGCCGTACGCTCAGGCCAGGGCGCCGGTGTCGTGGATGGCTGCCCGCAGCAGGGTTTCCACCTCGTGCGCCGGCAGCGGATGGCTGAAGTAATAGCCCTGTGCTTCGTCGCAGCCGTGCTGGCGCAGGTAGTCCAGCTGTTCCGCCGTTTCCACGCCTTCGGCCACCACGCGCAGCTTCAGGTTGTGCGCCAGAGCGATGATGGAGACGACGATGGCCGCGTCGTCCGCGTCGCGCGCCACGTCGCCGACGAAACTGCGGTCGATCTTCAGCACGTCGATGGGGAAGGTGCGCAGGTAGGCGAAGCTGGAATAGCCGGTGCCGAAGTCGTCGATCGACAGTTGCACCCCCAGCGCCTTCATGTCGTGCAACTGGCTGACGGCCAGCGCCACGTCGTGCATGAACAGGCTCTCCGTCAGCTCCAGTTCCAGACTGGCGGGCGGCAGGCCCGTTTCCAGCAGCACGTTGGCGATCGAGGCGACCAGGTTCGGCTCGTTGAACTGGCGCGCCGACAGGTTCACGGCCAGGCGCAGCGTGTCCAGTCCCGCCGCATGCCAGCGTTTCACCTGCGTGCACGCTTCGCGCATGACCCAGGCGCCGATCGGCACGATCAGGCCTGTATCTTCTGCCAGCGCGATGAAGCGCTGCGGCGCCACCATGCCCAGTTCCGGGTGCTGCCAGCGCAGCAGCGCTTCCACGCCGACGATGCGTCCGCTGGCCAGGTCCACCTGCGGCTGGTAATGCAGCACGAACTGCTCGCGTTCGAGCGCGTTGCGCAGCGCCGTCTCGATGCGCAGGCGCTCCAGCGTGGCCTGGTTCATGGCCGTCGTGTAGAACTTGATGTTGTTGCGGCCCTGTTTCTTGGCGCAGTACATGGCGATGTCGGCCTGCTCGATCAGGTTCTGCGTCTCGCCATGCAAGGTCACGTCGCCGGGGGCGTCGTAGCGCGACATGTCGTAGACGGCCACGCCGATGCTGCAGGTGACGAAAAATTCCTTGCCGTCGAGTAGTACCGGCTGCGCCACGGCATCCATCACGCGCTGCACGATGGCGCCGCTGAGTACTTCGTCGGCCTGTTCGCACAGGATGGCGACGAATTCGTCGCCCGACAGGCGCGCCACCGTGTCGCTTTCGCGCAGGCTGGCCTGCAGGCGCGTGGCGATGGTTTTCAGCAGCTGGTCGCCGGCCTTGTGGCCCAGGCTGTCGTTGACAAATTTGAACCGGTCGAGGTCGATCAACAGCACCCACAGGGCCCGGTTCTTGCGGCGCGACAGGGCCATGGCCTGCGCCAGGCGGTCGCGCAGCAGGGCGCGGTTGGGCAAGCCCGTCAGCACGTCGTGGTGGGCGATGTGCTGGATTTGCTGCTCGGCCAGCTTGCGTTCCGTGATTTCGGACCCTGTGCCCCGGTAGCCGTGAAATTCGCCCAGTTCGTTGAACAGCGGTTCGCCATTGATGCTGAACCAGCGCAGCTGGCCATCGCGGTCTTTCATCGCATATTCGAGGTTGGAAAAGGGCAGGTGCGCTTCCAGGTTGGCGATATGCTGCTTGCCCCAGCGCGAATTGCGCATCTCCGGATTATGTTCCCAGCGCGTCATGCCGATGAAGCGTTCCAGCGGCATGTTCGACTTGTCCGTAAAGCCGCCGGTGATGTGGGTGAAGCAGAAGTTGGCATCCTGTTCCCAGTACCAGTCCGAGGACAGGGCCAGCAGGCGGCGGAAGCGCTTTTCGCTTTCCTGCAGGGCGCGTTCCGTGCGCTGGCGCGCCCGCACGTCGGCGCTGAGCAGTTCATTGCTGCGCTTGAGGTCGGCCGTGCGCTGCTCCACCAGCAACTGCACGCGGCGCGAGCGCTGCGTCAGCGATTGCACGAAGGCGGCCGTCAGCACGCTGAACAGCAAACCCGTGATCAGGGTGAACAATGAGCCCAGATGGTCGGCCAGGAAGGGGCGCGGATGGGCCACCACGCGCACATGCCAGGGCCGGCCGGCGGACGCAAAGCCCCGGTCATAGTGGCTGTGATAGGCAAATCGCAGCCAGCGTGGCAGCGACTCCCAGGCGTCGCCCGCTGCGGCGGCAGGCGCCTGGCCATGCCGGAAGATCAAGTGGCGCGGGTCGGCTTTCGCATCGGCGTAGACGCTCAGTTCAAGCTGCGGGTCGCCCAGCAGGTCGGCGCCGGCGAGGATTTTCTGCACCAGTTCGCCGGCCCGGACGATGGCCGCCGTATCGCCGATCAGCGCCGCGCGCCGCTGCGGCACCGTCTGCAGGGGTGCGCCATGGCGGTACACGGGGCGCAGGATAACGAAACCCTGCTGCGGACCCTGCGCCAGGGCCAGCAGGCCGGTGGCGGTAGTCTGGCCGCTGAGGATGGCCTGTTCCAGCGCGCCGGCCAGCAAGCCGTCAGGGCGCACGTTCAGGCCGAAGGCGGGGCGGTTGCCCTGCAGCGGTTCGAGATAATCGACCACCAGGTAGCTGGCGCGCGTTGTCGCGGGCAAGACGACGCCATCGCGCATTTCCGTCATGGCGTAATCGGGCACGATGCGCCGCAGCTCGGCCTCGAATGCCGCGCGCTGCGCATGCGGCACGATGCGGTGGAAATTGAAGGCCTGGATGAACGGGTGGCGCTGCAGCAGCGGCGTGGTGAAGTCGTGGAACTGCTCGCGCGTGACCGGCACGACGGCGGCAAACAGCTGGTTGGTCGTGGTCAGCACCTCGACCGCGTCGTCGAGTCCCTGCTCGATGGCGGCCACGCGCGCGCCGGCGCGCTGCTGCAGACTCAGGCTCATTTTGTCGTATTCGAGCTGGCTGATGGCGGCGAACAGCAAGCCGGTGATGCTGGCGCCGCAGGCAAGGGTCAGCGCGGCCGCGGCAGAAATCGACAATGGCAGGCGACGACGCAGCATGTTTTTTCCTATCTCACTTCATGGATACCTGGATTCGGCGGCGCCTGCCGGCCCCGCGCAGGCCATAGTGTGTCATAAACCACATCCATCATGCTGATTTTGCACCAAATTACTGCTATTAAGCAACAAGACCTATGGCCGGGAAAGACGACGTTCAGCCGCTGCCCGCGCCTGCCCGCCGGCGCACGCGCCACAACTGCCATGCGGGCAGCCAGCGGTTCAGGAAACCCAGGCCGCACGCGCGCCGCCAGCGCACCAGGCGCACGACGCGCAGGGCACGGCCCGCCCCGAGCTTGTCTGGCCTGGCGGCAAAGACGATGCGGTTGTTGCCAGCGATGCCGTCGAAGTGGCACACGGCGCCGCGGAAGGTGAGCATCAGGCGCGCCAGCATGGCAGGGTAGTGCTCGTCATAACTGAACAGGTTGGCTACCAGCACGCCGCCGGGCAGCAGGGTGCGCAGGCAGTCCGCATAGAAGCGCGCGCTGCCCAGTGCCGGCGGCAGACCCGTTTCGTCGTAGCCGTCGAGCAGCAGCACGTCGGCGCAGCCCGGATGCTGGCGGATATAGCTGACGGCGTCCGTTTCGATGATGCGCAGGCGCGCGTCATCGGGCGGCAGCATGAACTGCTCGCGCAGGGCGATCACGTCGGCGCGCAGTTCCAGCACCGTGATGCGCGTCTCGGGCAGGTGGCGGTGGCAGAATTTCAGCAGCGAGCCACCGCCCAGTCCCACCATTAGGATGTGCTTGGGACGCGGCACGAACAGGGTGAAGCACATCATGGCGCGCGCATAGCGCAGCAGCAGATGGTCGGGGCGCGACAGCAGCATTTCGCTCTGGATCATGCCTGGCTGGAATTCCAGGCGGCGCCGGTCGCCACAGGTATGCACCTGGGGCGCGCGCAGGGCAGGTAATTTGAGATCCGGCATAGGACGACTTCGCTGAGTGGACTGGGGAAGATGCTTTGTTGCATTCAGAGAAATCTGATAAGCTTCCCGTGAGCATACCCGATTAATCCGCGCCGAGCATGCGTATATGCATATGACGCGCGGCGGCACGGCCGCGCAGTCGGGCACCATGGAGACAAGCATGTTTTTGGATCACCCCATCATTACCGCGACGAACAGTTTTACCGAGCCTGACCGCATCGAGCGGCTGACGCGCGTATATGGTTATGCGGCGGCGCTGGCCGACGTGGCCGCCAACTTCGGATTCATTGAAAAAGTGGCGCAGATCCATGACCACAAGGGCACCCTCATCGTGTTCTGGCATGAGGCGCCCAGTGATGTGGAAAAGCAGTATTTCGTGCAGGCGTGGGCCAGCAAGGTCGGCGACGGCAGCACGAATGTCGAACACGAAATCTGACCTGGCGCGCCGCGCCTGCGCATCGATAACGTAGCCCATGGATATCAAGACTCTGGTACTGGCCCTGGCGCTCGGCAACCTGAGCCTGTGCGCGGCCCTGTTCTTCTTCGAGTATGAGCGCAAGAAGTCGCTCAGCCTGTCCACCTGGGCGGTAGCCAAGCAGTGCCAGGCCGTGGCCTGGTGTTTGCTGTATTTCCGCGGCGTCTTGCCCGATATGCTGTCCATCTTGCTGGGCAACAGTCTGCTGTTTGCCGGCATGGCGCTGGACGCGGGCGCGCTGTGGCAGGCGGCCGGGCGCAGCGGCTGGCGCCGCTATGTATTGCCGGCGCTGGGCTTGTCGGTGGCGCTGTTTGCCGCCTGCTACCTGTTTAATATGGCGCCGCTGCTGCGCAGTGCCGGCGGCTCGCTGATCGTGGCCGGCTTTTTCCTCGCCGGCGTAGCCGCGCTGTGCCTCAAATGGCGCGAGGCGAGCATGCTGCGCCGCTTCCTCGTCGTCAGCATGGGCCTGCTGTCGCTGCTGATCGCCGCGCGCGGCGTGCTCGCCGCCGCCGTGCCGGATGTCGACGCCGAGCTGCTGCAGCTGGCCGGTTTTGGCGCCCTGTACCTGATGATGCTGACGAACGCCTTCGGCTACCTGCTGCTGTCGCGTGAAAAACTGGGCGGCGAACTGGCGCGCCTGGAGGTGCTCGATGCGGCCACGGGCGTGCCGAACCGGCGCGGCTTTTACCAGGCGCTGGCGCCGTGGATGGCGCTGGCGCGCCGGCCCGGCTTGCCGACGGCCCTGGTGGTGCTCAATATCGACCATTTCAAGCGCGTCAACGACAGCTATGGCCATCCGGTGGGCGATGCGGTGCTGAAAACCATCGTCGAGACGTGCCGCCAGCAATTGCGCGACAGCGACCTGATGGGTCGCCTGGGCGGCGCCGAATTTGCCATCCAGCTGCCGCGCACGACCCTGGCCGATGCGCTGATGGTGGCCGAGCGTATCCGCGCCGCCGTCGAAGTGCTGCCGGTCAAGACGGAACGCGCCGTGCTGCAGCTGACGGCCAGCCTGGGCGTGACCACCATCCGCGCCGAGGACAGCACCGTCAGCCTGTTCAAGCGGGCCGACGAGGCGCTGCAGGCGGCCAAGCAGGCCGGCCGCAACAGGGTGGTGGAAGCGCAAGGCGCCAGCACCCTGGAGATGTAAGTCGGCTTACTTTTTGCGCGAGCCCAGCCAGCTGGGTTCCTTGCCGCATTCCTTGCTCAGGAACAGGGCGTCGAGGCCGGGATCGCAGCGCCGGTCAGGCGCCTTCATCGGCTCGACGGTGAGCCATTCGCTTTTGGGCAGGATCTTTTCTTCGCGCGGCGCCACCGGTGGCGCGGGCGGCAGGCTGTCCTGCCACTTTGACTCAGCGGCAGGCGCAGGCGGGGTGGCCCAGTTCGCGTCAACCTGCGCTGGCGGCGTGTCCGCGTGTGCGGCGGCGCACAGCAGGCTGCCGGCGAAGAAGAAGGTGCGCATGGCCGTGTTGTTTATTGAAATCATGGTCTGTCCCTGGTCGTTGCCGGTAAGGCGTACCCTGCAGTATGACGGCGGCAGCAAGCAACAAGACAAGAAAATTGCAACGGCATGTTACCAGGCAGGCCATGCTGGCCGCCGGCACGCCGAACATGTGCATACTCTAACTTTCATTTAAGCTAGGCAAGTTATGCTGTGGGGTGCACGCTCGGCCCCTCTTGTCGTCCGCACCGCAGTTCCCCTTTTTTACTCTTGCCAGGCCCATAATGAAAATGCTCAAATCTCTGCCTGTATGGCCGCTTGCCGCCCCCCTTGCCGGCTGGCTGTTCCTGTTCGGTTCCACCTTCAATGTCGGCGGCTACTATCAGATCCTGCTGGTGGCTGGCCTGATCGGCAGCGTGCTGGCCGCCGTGTACCACGCGGAAGTGGTGGCGCACCGCATCGGCGAACCGTATGGCACCCTGGTGCTGGCGCTGGCCGTGACCCTGATCGAGGTGGCGCTGATCGTCTCGCTGATGCTGGCCGGCGGGCCGGAAACGACGGGGCTGGCGCGCGACACCGTGTTTGCCGCCATCATGATCATTTTGAACGGCATCGTCGGCATCTGCCTGCTGCTGGGCGCCGGGCGCCACCGCGAACAGACCTTCGGCCTGCTGGGCGTGAGCGCGTCGCTGGCCACCCTGGCGGCCATCGCCATCCTGACGCTGGTGCTGCCGAATTACACCTCCAGCGCCGCCGGCCCGTATTACAACTCCAGCCAGCTCATTTTCATCGCCGTCATCTCGCTGGTCCTGTACGGTACTTTCGTGCTGGTGCAGACGGTGCGCCACCGCGATTACTTCCTGCCCAAGGAAGCCGTCGGCGACGAAGAGGTGCATGCGGCGCCGCCCACGCCCACCGTCGCCTGGGTCAGCGCCGGCGCGCTGCTGGTGTGCCTGGGCGCCGTGGTGCTGCTGGCCAAGTCGCTGGCGCCCGCGCTGGAGACGGCGATCGCCGCCATGGGTGCGCCAAAGACCCTGGTCGGTATCGTCATCGCCGCCATCGTGCTGCTGCCCGAAGGCCTGGCCGCCGTCCGTGCGGCGCGCGCCAACCGCCTGCAAACGAGCTTGAACCTGGCCCTCGGCTCCGCCCTGGCCAGCATCGGCCTGACGATTCCCGCCGTGGTGGTGGTGTCGCTGGCCACGGGCCTGACGATCACCCTGGGACTCGATATCAAATCCACAGTGCTGCTGCTGCTGTCGCTGATGGTGGCCACCCTGTCGCTGGGCACGGGCCGCACCACGGTCATGCAGGGCACCGTGCACCTGGTGATTTTCGCCGTGTACCTGTTCACCACCATCGTCCCATAAGCCGTCGCACGGCTGCCGTTTTGTCACAATCCTGTCACGCCGCTGTCATACGATGGGGGTAGTGTGGTAGGATTTTTAAATCGTTTAAATGATTTATATAGTTTAGCAACTGATTTTGCCAACTTTTTCAGTTGGCACAGCAATGACATGACAAGAGGCCAGTATGTATGCAGCGGTGGACCTGGGGTCCAACAGTTTTCGTTTACACGTCGGCAAGCATGATGGCGACACCATACGCGTGGTCAAGAGCGTGCGCGACCCGATACGCCTGGCCGCCGGCCTGGACGCCAATGGCGACCTGACCGAGGCGGCCATGCAGGGGGCGCTGGCGTGCCTGCAGCGCTTTCGTGCCATCCTCGCGGGCTTCGAACTCGATGCCGTGCGCGTGGTGGCCACCTCGGCCATGCGCGTGGCGCGCAACGGCGCCGTCTTCCTGCCGCTGGCCGAGCAAGCCATCGGCTACCCGATCGAGATCATCTCGGGCGAGGAAGAGGGACGCTTGATCTACATGGGCGTGGCCAATGCGCTGGCCATTCCCGGCGAACGCCGGCTGGTGATGGATATCGGCGGCGGCTCGACCGAACTGATACTGGGGCGCGGCAACGATATCGAGCGCGTCGAGTCGTTCAGCCTGGGCACCGTCAAGCAAAGCCTGTCGTTCTTCATCGGCGGGCGCATCGACGCGCCATCGTTCGAGGCGGCCATCCTGTCGGCGCGCAGCCACTTCGAGGATGCCGCACCGCCGTACCGTCCGCAGCACTGGAAGACGGCCTACGGCTCTTCCGGCACCATCCGCACCATCGCCGACATCATCGTCCGCAACAAGCTCGGTGATGGCTTGCTGTCTGGTGTCAGCCTCGACGCGCTGGCACGGCGCTTCATCGAACTCGGTCACACCAGCCGCATCGACATGCCGGGCTTGCGCCCCGATCGCGCCAGCACCATCGTCGGCGGCCTGGCCATCTTGATCGGCCTGTTCCGCGAACTGGCCATTCCCGTCATGACGCCGATCGAGGCTGGCCTGCGCATGGGCGTGATGTGGGATTTGTACCTGCGCTCGACCAAGCGCGACCGCCGCGAACAGTCGGTGCAGGGCTGCATGGAGAAGTTTCATATCGACCAGCAGCGTGCCGGCCGGGTGGCCGAGCAGGCGCTGGCCATGTATGCGCAGCTCAAGCCCACCTCCGACGCGCTGGTGAAATGCCTGCGCTGGAGCAGCCTGCTGCACGAAGTGGGCCTGGCCGTGTCGCAGACCGGCTACCACAAGCACGCCTCCTACATCGTGGAAAACGCGGACTTGCCCGGTTTTACCACGCGCGAACAGAAGACCATGAGCCGCTTGATCCTGGCGCAGAAGGGCAACTTGCGCAAGATCGGCGAAGTGCTGTCCGACCCCGATTTCGCCAAGGCCGTGCTGGCGCTGCGCCTGTCGATTCTGCTCATGCATGCACGTATCGAAGCCGATTTCAGCGAACTGCGCCTGCGCATGAAGAGCCGCATCGAGCTCGACATCAAGCGCGGCTGGGTGGCGCACCATCCCACCGTGTCGTTCTGGATCGAGAAGGAGCAGGAATTCTGGGATGAGGTCGGCGTCGATTTCACCATCCGTGCCAGCGCCTAGGAGGTCATGCCGTGCGCATGGCTTGATGTGCAGCAAGCAAGATTTAAAAAAAGAGTATATATTGTTTATATTATTTATTAGATTGGAAAATTCATGACCAAAACCGTCCCAGTGAAAAAAGCCGACAGCGCGCCCGTATCGATGTTCCCCACCAGCGCCTCGATCAATGCGGCAGCGGCCAAGGCCGCCCCGGCTGCCAAGCCGACAGCCAAACCGGCAGCCAAGCCGGTGGCCAAGGCCGCCGCCAAGCCAGTGGCCGCCAAAGCCGCCGCTGCGAAGCCGGCGGCAGTCAAGCCCGTTGCCGCCAAGCCTGCGGTAGCCAAGGCACCCGTCGCCAAACCGGCAGCCAAGGCCGTCGTGGCCAAACCAGCTGTGACCAAGCCAGTCGCCAAAGCCGCTGCCAAGCCGGCCGCCAAGGTTGCTGCGAAACCAGCCGCCAAGGCCGTCGCCAAGCCGGTAGCAAAAGCCGCCGTCAAACCGGTAGCCAAAGCGGCCGCCAAGCCAGCTGCCGCGAAAAAAGCGCCTGTCGCCAAGGTCGTCGCCGTGAAGGAAAAAGCCCGCAAGCCGAAACTGGTGCGCGACAGCTTCACCATGCCGGAAGCGGAATATGAAGTCCTGGGCCAGGTCAAGAAAGCGTGCCTGAAGGCCGGTTTCGAGATCAAGAAAAGCGAATTGCTGCGCATCGGCGTGGCGCTGATCAGCCAGATCGACCTGGCGACCCTGCAAAACGTGCTGGCCGGTTTGCCGCAGCTGAAAACGGGCCGTCCGAAGAAGGATTGATGGCGCGAGCGGAGGGCGCCCGCGCCCCCTCGCTTGCCCATTCTGGTTTACCATGGGGCCTGTGATAGTTCCCCCATGGTTGCCATGTCAGAAGAAATCAGTATTGAACGCGCCGGCTTCGTCGAGCGCGCCATCGTTCGCCACCGCGCGGGCCAGTCCACCGATGCCATCGACCACGTTGCCGAGGAAATTCCCGTGGCGCTGGTCTTCAATGGCATTTCCCACGTCGTCATGATGGCCACCCCGCGCGACCTGGAAGCGTTCGCGTATGGCTTCGCGCTGACGGAAGGCGTGGTGGCAACGGCTGCCGCCATCTTCGATTGTGAAGTGTTCCTGCGCCCTGATTCCGCCGAGGTGTCCTTGAGCATCGCGCAGGAGGATTTCGTGCGCCTGAAGGACCGGCGCCGCCAGCTGACGGGCCGCACCGGTTGCGGCGTGTGCGGCATCGACAGCATCGACATGCTCGACTTGCAGCCGCAAGCGCTGCCGCCATCCCTGATCCAGGTCGACCTGCCGGCCGCGCTGGCGCGCGCGTCGAGCGGCTTGCGCGAACACCAGGCGCTGATGCAGGCAACGGGCGGCGTGCATGCGGCCGCCTGGTGCACGCCCGACGGCGATATCGTGCATGTGTTCGAGGATGTCGGCCGACACAATGGTCTCGACAAGCTCATTGGCCACCTCGCGCTGCACGCTGTCGACATGCGGCGCGGCTTCGTGTTCCTGTCCAGCCGCGGCAGCTACGAGCTGGCGCGTAAGGCGGCGCGCATGCAAATTCCCCTGCTGGCGACCATTTCCGCCCCCAGCTCGCTGGCCATTTCCATCGCCACGCAGGCGCGCATGAAACTGGTGGGCTTTTGCCGCCAGGATGCTTTCGTCGACTACACGCCCGGCATCACGCTGTAAGCGGCGTTTTCACTGACGGCGCCGGCGAGTGTGGTAAATGCGCACGCTCTTCCCCTGACATTGACTTGCGTCATGGAAATGACATTCGGCTGTCATTTCCCTGACATATTAGACAAGTACGCTGGAGTCGTCTTGATCACAGGGGATGAAACCATGCAAAACATAGTCGCATCAAACGAAGCCAAGGCCCGGCCGGTTCAACTGGTGCTGAGCCAGGCCACTACCGCAGCCGAATTGCGCGAAGTCCAGCGTTTGCGTTACAAGGTGTTTATCGAGACCATGGGCCTGACGTCGCTGGCGAATGCCGATGGCCTCGACAGCGATGAATTCGACGCGCATTGCGATCATCTGATCGTGCGCGATGCCGATACCCTGAAAGTGGTGGGCACCTACCGCGTGCTGAGCGCGGCCAAGGCGGCCAAGATCGGCCGGCTGTATGCGGAAAATGAGTTCGATCTGAGCCGCCTGAAAAACCTGCGCGGCCGCATGGTTGAAGCGGGCCGCGCCTGCATCCACCCGAAATACCGGGGCGGCAGCGTGATCATGCTGCTGTGGTCGGGCCTGGCCGAGTACATGCGCCGCGAGCGCTGCGACTATCTGGTCGGCTGCGCCAGCATCAGCCTGGCCGATGGCGGGCATAACGCCGTCGCCGTGTATCAGGCGCTGGCGGAAAAGCACATGGCTCCAAGCGAATACCGCGTCACGCCGCACCTGCCTTTCCCCATCCACCAGGTGGAAGCGGCGCACAAGCCGCAAGTGCCGCCGCTGATCAAGGGCTATCTGCGTTCGGGCGCCTGGATTTGCGGCGAACCGGCGTGGGACCCTGATTTTGAAAGCGCCGACATGTTCATGATGATGCCGCTGGCGAATCTGGACGAGCGCTATGCGCGCCATTATGGCGTGGTGCCTGGCTAAGGCTGCCAAGGCTGGCGCCGGGAAGTGATGACTGCAGCTGGCTGGCCAGCGCCTGCACGGCGCTGCGCAAGCCGGTCTGCGCGCTGTCGGGTGGCAGCAGTGCGAGCAGGAAGCGCAGCGGCACGGTGATCGCTTCGGGTTCGCCGATGCTGCCGTGGCGCCGCACGGCGTCGTGGTACAGGGCCAGGAAGGCGGCGCGCGCGGGCGCGTCGAAGGGCTGGCCGTCCGGCACTTGCCACAGGGCCGCCAGCAGGGCGGCGCGCACGGGGGCGCCGGCATCGATGGCGCGGTGTTCGTCCGCGTGGCGCTGGCGCGCATGGGCGATGGCGTCGTGCAGCAAGTCGCCCAGTTGCGCATCGAGTGCGCGCCAGGCGTCGCTGTCGCCATGGGCTTTCAACAGCAGGGCACCCGCCAGCACCTGAAAAATCAGGTCGCAGTCGGCCACGCCGCTGCGCCGCCGCGCTTCTTCCAGCGCCCCCAGGCAGGCATCGCTCATGGCGCGCAGCGCCGGCGCGCCGGAGTTCCCCCCGGCGCAGGCCAGGCGTGCCTGCAAGGCCCAGTAGCGTCCCAGCAGGGCCAGGCGCTGCGCCGTGGGCGCCAGCGCCACCAGCAGGTCGATATGCTGTTTTCCATCCTGCAGCAACTGGCGTCCCTGCGCCGGGTCCGGCACGGCCGGCACCTCGATGCCGGCGCCCGCATCGATGCCGCACAGGGCCGCGCCCTGGCGTATCTCCAGTTCCGCCCAGTGCGCCAGCGCGTGCAAGCCCACCTTGCCGTCAGCCGCGCTGTGCGCCGCCCGGTAGTGTTCGATGGCGCGCAGGGTGTTGTCCAGTCCCCCCAGGCCGGCGCGCGTGGCGGCCATGTTTTCGCGGATGTCGGCGCAGCCGAAGAAGCGCGTGCGCACGGCTTGCTCGATGCTGGCCAGCTTTTCCTCGATGGCGGCGCGGCGCGCCGCATCGGCGCCCGCCAGGCGCGCATGCAGGGTTTCCAGGTCGGCCAGCAGGTGGCCGTGGTAGTGGTAATCGGGCGCCTGCCAGGGCCGGCTCTGGGTATTCGGGAAACGGTAACGGTCGTCGCCATATGCCTGGTAGGCGCCCCAGGTGTTTGAGGCCGGGAACTGCAGATACGCCGCCTCGCGCGCCAGGCGCACGGCGTCGCCGAAGTATTCGCCGCTCAGCATGGCGTGATAAAAGCTGTGCGCGAAGATACTGGCCGCCTGGTCGTCGATGCGCCAGCCGGCCGCGATCACCGCCTGCGAGCCCATTTCAATGAAGGCCGTGGCCAGGCTGGCGGCCAGTTTCGACCATGGCGCGATGGCGTCCGGGCGCATGTCGCCCAGGTGGCAGCAATTGATGAAGACGAATTGCGGCACGCGTTTCAGCTTGCCCACCTGCGCCGCCGTCAGGCGCGTCTTCGGCCCCAGCACCAGGCCCGTATGGGCGATACCGGGACCGGCCACTTCGCCGTGGCCGGCCAGGTGGATGGCGAAATAGCGCTCGTCGAACAGGTGCACCAGCACGCGCTGCGCCTGCGGGCGCAGCAGCTCGCGCACCTGGTAGCCGTACGCGCCGAACATGCGCGCCACGTCCTGCGCCTCGGCTTGCGCGGCGGGCAGCTCGGGCAGGCCGGAATCGGTGTCGCCGATCACCAGCACGCTGTTGCTGGGCGGGCTGGTGGCGGGCGGCTGCTCGCGCAGGCTGGCCAGCTGGCGCACCATGCCGATGCGCGTCGACAGCGGGCTTTCCTCGCTGCCCGCCTCGTCGCGCATCAGTTCCCACGGGTAGATGGCGGCGCTCTGGTCGACGGCCAGGATCAGGCCGCGCATCTCGGGGATGGCCGCTTTCAGGCCATTGGGCAGCATCAGTTCGTACAGCGCGCGCGACAGGCCCGGCTGGTCGGTGGTGTTGTCGGTGGCGTCCATGATCAGGCCATCGACGGCTTGCCGCTGGTTCGGCTCCTCGTCGACGCTGTTGTGGGCGCGGTCCGTCAGCACGGTGAAGCGCAGGGCGCCAGAGAGATCCGCGGCGACGATCTGCACGCGGCGCCAGCCATTGTCGCCGCTCAGGCTGGGCAGGATGCGCCGGTAGCCGCCGGGGCTGTGGCGGATGCGCCGCTCGAACGTGAAGCTGCACTGGTAGCGCGCTTCGGCCATGATCTGCTCGATGGCCACGGCGGCGGCGATGGCGCGCGCCTCGGATTGTTCATAGATGGCGATGTGGCCGATACGGCACGCCATGCCCGCGTCTTCCAGGCGCCGGTTGGCGCTGCGCACGCCATCGATCAGGGCCCGCGCGCACAGGGCGATGCTCAAGCCGCCATAGCCGGAACCGGACAACAGGCTGGCCACGCGCAAGCCGTGTGCGCCCATCGGCGGCGCAGCCGCATGGCCGGCGGCGCGCACCTGCAGACAGACGCACGCGTATTCGAGCAGGCCGCCGGCAAAGGCGCGCGCCAGTTCGCCCGGCGTCAGTTCGCCCAGCGCGCCCAGGCCGATGACGATGGCGCCGCCGGGCCGGCGCGCCGCATCGGGCTGCAGCACCACCAGGGCAGAGTCGGGACGCTGCGGGAAGCGCCCCAGCGCGTGGATTTCCTGCAGCTTGCCGGCCAGCAGGCGGTCGAGAAAACTCATGCTGCCGCGTAGCGACTCGTAGGCGTAGCAGCCGCTCATGACGGGCGCGTCGGCCGAGGCCATGCTGCCGTGGATGACGGATAGGCTCAGCTGCGGCGCGCGGCTCTCGGGCGCGCTGGCGGGGCCGGCGGCGCCGAGGGCGGCGTCGAGCAGTTCCTGCGGCTGCGGGTACAGCGGCCGCGCAGCGGGAGCGTACGCGCGGAAGCGCGGCGGGGCACCGCCAGGCGCGTGCGGCGGGCGCCGGGACAGGCCCGCGCCCTGGCCGTTGTCGAGCAGTTGCGCGATGGCCGGGTAGGTTTCTTTTTGCAGCAGCAGGTCGCCATGCGCCAGCGGCAGGTAGCACGCTTCCACGCCGTCCGGCACCGCGCCTTGCCAGGCCGTGCGGCCATCGCCGTCCGGCGACCAGGCCGTCTCGATGCCGCCGTCGCGCAGGCGCAGCGCCACGGGCGTGTCGGCGCAGCCGGCCAGGTAGCTGCAATGGCGGGCATCGGGCGGTGCGGCCTCCAGCAGGGCCACGGTGGCGCGCGCCGCCGCCAGCGCTGGCGCCTCGGGCGCTTGCCAGCCGTCGGGCAGGCCCGCTTGCGCGTCGCCGGCGGCCAGTTGCACCCAGGCGTCGGCAGCGAAATAATCGATGCTGCCGGCCACCTGCGGCTGCGGCCACGGCAGCATCTCCAGCACGCCGGGAAAGGCGCGCACGAAGCCGAGGAACTGGCGCCGCGTGTGCTTCCAGCCGATCCAGCAGGCCAGCATCCGCACCAGCGGATCGCGTCCCAGCAGCACTTGCACCATCGCTTGCGTGCCCCGGTTGGCCGTGCCCACCTGCAGCAGGCGGCTGCCGGGCAGGGCGCCGAAGCGCTGCCAGCGGTCCTTCAATGCCAGGCGCGCCACCAGCCCGCCCATGCCGTGGGCAACGATGCGCAACGGTTGTCCGCGCTGTTCGGCGTCGTGCATGGCCTCGTCGAGCACGGGCAGGAAGGCGTTGCCGGAGTGCTGCAGCGACAAACGCCAGTCATACGTAAAGGGCCGCACTTCCTGGCTTTGCGCGAGAAAGCGGGCCAACGGCTCGTAGCACGACTCTATCCAGCCGGCGCTGACGATGTGCGGCTGGCCCACTGCCAGGCGCTCGATGCGCCCTTCGACCAGGTTGACGGGGTCGAACCAGATGCGGTTGCTGCCCACTTGCAGATGGCTGCCCATGATATCGGGCAGCAGCAGCACGATGGGGGCGTGCGCGCGCCGCTTCGGCACTTCGCCGCCGCGTCCCAGCGCGCCGTGCTCGATGCCGGCCAGCGGCTGGTAGGCGCTGTCGTCGCCCGTCAGCGCCTGCACTGCCGCCATGCCGGACGCTGCGCGCTCGAAGTAGTTCAGGTGGTGCGTCTGCGGCCCGCGCAGCAGCAGTTGCCGCACCGGCGTGCTGCGCGTGGCGCCGCCGGCCATCGAGGCGCAATTGACCACCAGATCGTTCTGGCCGCCGTACAGCTGGTCGCCGAGGCAGTCGCCCAGCCAGCCCAGCAAGCCTTCGCCGCTGCACGCGCCGGCCAGCACGTGCAGCGGGCTGGCCACGCGCACGTCGGGCGCGTTGAGCAGCGCCACCAGGGGCGAGTCGGGCATCATCGCTTCCAGGCCCGGCAGGATGCGCGCGTCGCAGCGCTGCTGCACCACTGCCAGCAGGAAGGCCATGCCGCCATCGGGTACATCATCCTGCGGCAGCAGGTTGCACATCACGCTGGCCCAGCGGTCGAGCCGGCCCGACATCAAGGTGGTGCCGCGTGCCGGGCAGGCCACGCGCACGAAGCGGGTGATGCGGATGGCGCGCGTCTTCAACTCCTCGCCCAGTGCGCGCAGGCGCGCCGCATCGGCGTCGTGGCCGGCGCGTGCGCCCAGCCGCGCTTGCGCCGTGAAGTGGTCGATATCGTGGCTGTTGAACGCTTCGCCGCCCACCGTGTTTTCGCTCAGCCGTTCCAGGCCGTCGCCAGCCAGGTCGACGGCGCCGCGGCTGTCGATGCGCTGCGCGCGCGCCAGCAATTCGCCCACCAGGCCGCCGCGCGAATGGGCCAGCAGGTGCAGCACGGCACCGTGCGGCAACTGGCGCACGAGGGCCAGCGCGTTCTCGATGGGGCTGTCGCTGAGGCTGCGGTGCTCGTAGCCGTAGATGCGGTTGCCGTATTGCGCCGCCAGCTGCGGCGCCAGGCCATTGCGCCACAGGCCGCCAAAGCTGCGCTGGGTCGACGAGGCCGTGCCATGCAACAGCAGCAGCACCGGTTCCGGCCCGTCGGGCACGCTGGCGACGGCTGTCATGCTGCCCGCTTCGATGCCGCAGCGGTACAGGCCCAGGCGCTGCTCCAGCTGGCGGTCCTGGAAGGCGCCCGCCGCCGCCAGCGCCGTCATGGCGGCGGCGCCGCAGCGGTACACGCGCACGGCCCGCAGCATCCAGGCGCCCAGGCCATCGCGGCTGGCGCCGGGCGGCAGGCGCGCCGCCTGCGGGCGCAAGGCCAGCCCCACCTCGATGCTGGCGGGCGCGCCGTCGCGTGCCGCCGTGGCCGGCCCCAGGTAGCGTGGCAGGTCCAGGCTGCTCGCCAGCAGCGAACTGCCGTCGCACAGCAGCAGTTGCACCACGTCGGCCGGACCGATATCGAGTGCCGTGCGGCAACTGCCGATGCCGCGCGCGCCCGACAGCACGTGGGTTTCGGCATGCCAGCCGGGCGCGGCGGGGCAGTCGCCGGCGTCGGCGAGGGGATCGCGCGTGAGCGTCAGGCGCAGCACGGGCGGCGCAAGAGGGTCGCTGGACATGCGGTTGGGATCACTGGTTAAAAGCTGACCTTGATGCCTGCGGAGACTATGCGTGTTGTGTCAGATCAAGTTTGAGTGGAAATGCTGGCTGGCAGGGGGAATGCGCAGTGAAAGCGGGGATGGCGCTGGAGCGGGTGGGCAGAGAAACGGTCAGCATGGTTTGGGCTGGGTCTCTTCGCTATCGTGCTCGGATGTGCTGCGGTGAGCGAACTACGCGAATTGTATGGCAAAAGTTCATGGCGCCGGGAACCTGGGTGCCTGGCATGGCATTACAACAGCGGGTCATTCAATGGACTGGCGTGGCGGACAGTTCCTTCAGTTCGCGGATGGTGATGTCCGACTTTTCATGCATGCGCAATAAAATCGTTGCACCGACCGACAGTTTGCCGTGACGAATCTTGCTGATGATGGGAGGCTGGACTTCCAGAACACGGCACAGTTCCGCATCATTTTTCAGGTTCATCTTCTCGATCAGGGTATCGAGCAGCTTGTTGGGCACAAAACTCGATGGTTCGAGCGCACGCGCCCGGTTCATCGCTTCAATCATTTCCAGCTTCTTTTGGCGAACGTTCATTTACTCCTCCTTCAGGTTATGCAAGGGACGAGACCACTGTATGTGGTCCCAGCTATAGTTCGTCATCGCAGTAAGGCTCTCCGGGTGACGTGATACCATTCGCGTTACAACATTGATAACCAGGCAAGTGTTTTCAATAATACTACGATAACAAAACTTGTGAAAGATGGTCAGTTAAATTAACTGATTGTTTGATCAATTTGGTTGACGGTTGTTGTATTTTGTAAGCCGTTTTTCGTCAGGATCATGGTTCTGTCCGCCATTTCGGCGGCGGCCAGCGAATGCGTGACCATGATCGCGCAACTGCCGTTGGCCTTGATTTCGGCGCGCAGCAATTGCAGGATGCTGTGCGCCGTATCGGGATCGAGGTTGCCGGTCGGCTCATCGGCCAGCACCAGCGCCGGCTTGTGCACGAGCGCGCGGGCAATGGCCACGCGCTGCATTTCGCCGCCCGACAATTGTTGCGGAAAGTCGCCGCCGCGTCCGCCCAGGCCGACCGCTTCGAGCATGCTGGCGGCACGCTCCTGAGGCAGTCCGTTGAGTAGCAGCGGCAGGGCCACGTTTTGCAGCAGGGTCAGGTGCGGCAAGACGTGGAAGGCCTGGAAGATAAAGCCCATGCGGGCGCGACGCAGCCGGGTGGCGGCGGCGTCATCGAGGCTGGACATGGCGATGCCGTCCACCAGGATAGGGTGCGCTTCGGCACCCGCATCGGGCGTATCGAGGCCGGCGATCAGGTTCAGCAAGGTCGACTTGCCGACGCCCGAGTCACCCATGATGGCAATGAATTCACCTGCCTTGAAGCGGCAGGAAATGTTGGCCAGCACGGGACGGGCATGGGCATAGGACTTCGACAGATGGCGCAATTCGAGCATGGTGATCTTGATTAATAACGGCTATCGTAAAGGGAGGCACGCGGGGGAGAGGGGGGCCTGGGAACTGCAAAGGGGCGCGGATTGATTGGCCGGCAATGTGTAGTATACGACAGGATTATCATTTTTGCTGGGCAATACCCATTTTGTGTACACACTGCTCGTTTGATCTTACGTTACCTGTCGCACGGCTGGCTTGTGCGGATTCCGCTATGATGGGAAAAAGTCATCGGCAAAGGCGCCCGCAAACCGCTATGGCAGGGGCGGCGCCCGGTGGCTGACCGCGCAAGCCCTTCGTGAACCTTGATAGACGACGCCAGCCCATGACCATGCCACTCGCACAACAGCAGTCAGATTTGTCTCCCGCCAGCAACGTCCGAGTGGCCAGCGCCACTCCTGCCACGATAGTCGAGATCAGCAGCGGCCTGCTGGCGCGCGAGGCCTGGACCTCGCCCAAGTACCTGTACGACGCGCTGGGCTCGACACTGTTCGAGGCCATTTGCGCCTTGCCCGAGTACTATCCGACGCGCACCGAGGCGGCCATCTTCGCCCGTTACGGCGCCGAGATCGCGCACGCCGTGGGGCCGGGCAGCACCCTGATCGACCTGGGGGCGGGCAATTGCGCCAAGGCCGCCAGCCTGTTCCCCCTGCTGCACCCGGCCCAGTATGTGGCCGTGGATATTTCCTATGATTTCCTCAGTGAATCGCTGAGCCGGCTGCAGCAGCGCTTTCCGCACATCGAGATGACGGGCCTGGGCCTGGATTTCTCCAGCCGCCTGGACTTGCCCGACAGCGTGCGCGAGGCGCGGCGCTTGTTCTTCTATCCCGGCTCGTCGATCGGCAATTTTGCACCTGAACAGGCGACCGCCTTTTTGCGCCGCCTGCGCGCGAATGCGGACGGCGATGGCGGCTTGCTGATCGGCGTCGACCTGATCAAGGACGATGCCATCCTCGACGCCGCCTATGACGATGCGCTGGGCGTCACGGCCGCCTTCAACCTGAACATGCTGCGCCATGTGAACGGCTTGATCGGCGCGGACTTCGACGTGCGCGCCTGGCAGCACCACGGCTTTTTCAACGCCGACGAGCGCCGCGTCGAAATGCACCTGGAAGCGCGCAGCGAACAAGTTGTCCATTGGAAAGGTGGCCAGCGGCGTTTCGCGAAAGGCGAACGCATCCATACAGAAGACAGCTATAAATACACGCGCGCAAGCTTCGTCGGCTTGCTGGAGCAGGCGGGGTTTTCCACCGTACAAGTCTGGACGGACCCGCAGCAGTGGTTTGCCGTCATCTATGCGCGCGTGATCCGGGATTAAGAAAGAAAAGATGCTGATCGATCAATATCATACAGTGCGCCAGCACTCGCTGCTGCTGGCCGAGCCCCTGTCCGACGAGGATTGCGGTGCCCAGTCGATGCCGGACGCCAGTCCCGTGAAATGGCATCTGGCGCATACCACCTGGTTTTTCGAAACGTTTATTCTGGAAAGCATGGAAGCGGCGTTCGCGCCATTCCACCCCGCCTTTCGCGTGCTGTTCAATTCCTACTACAACGGCGTGGGCGAGAAGCATCCGCGTGCCCAGCGGGGCTTGCTGACGCGCCCCGGCATGGCGCAGGTGCGCGCCTACCGGATCGATGTCGATGCGCGCATCGGCCGGCTGCTGGCCAGTGAGCTGGCGCGGCCCGAGCGCGAACGCCTGAGCATGCTGCTGGCGCTGGGCCTCGAACACGAGCAGCAGCACCAGGAGTTGCTGTTGACGGACGTGAAACACCTGCTGGCGCAGAGCGCGCTGTTTCCCGCTTATCTTGACAACGCCGCGCCGCCAGCGCCGCCAGCTGCGCAGGCCACGGCCTGGGTCGCGTTTGACGGCGGCCTGGCGCAGATCGGCCATGCGGGCGACGGTTTTTGCTTCGACAATGAATTGCCGCGCCATCCGCAATATGTGGCGCCGTTCGAGCTGGCCACTGCGCTGGTGACGAATGGCGAATTTCTCGCCTTCATCGAGGCGGGCGGCTACCGCTCGGCGCACCTGTGGCTGGCCGAAGGCTGGGACTGGGTGCGCAGCGCGCAACTGGCATGTCCGCTGTACTGGCAGTGCGATGACGCCGGGCACTGGCAGGAATTCACGCTATTTGGCTTGCGTCCGCTCGACCTGCAGGCGCCGGCCACGCATTTGTCCCTGTTCGAGGCAGATGCCTATGCGCACTGGGCTGGCGCGCGCCTGCCGACGGAAGCGGAATGGGAAGTGGCGGCGCAAGGCCTCGCCGTGCAAGTGGGCCAGCTGCATCCGGCCGCCGGTGGGCCGGGCGCGGGCTTGCGGCAAATGTTCGGCCACTGCTGGCAGTGGACCAGCAGCAGCTATGCGCCGTATCCCGGCTACCGCACGGCGCCCGGGGCGCTGGGCGAATACAACGGCAAGTTCATGCTGAACCAGTATGTGCTGCGCGGCTCGTCATGCGCCACGCCGGCCGGCCATGCGCGCGCCAGCTACCGCAATTTCTTCCCGGCTGGTGCGCGCTGGCAATTTTCCGGTATCCGCCTGGCGCGCCAGGTGGAATAGCCCATTTAGTTCAAGCGCGGGGCGGACGGGGCAGGGCGGGCTGGCGCCTTGCCGCCGGCGTTGTGCTCCAGCTTGAACTGGCTGACAAGGGTTTCCAGTTCGCCCGCCTGTTCGTGCATGGCTGCCGCGGCTGCGGCCGCTTCCTCGACCAGGGCCGCATTCTGCTGCGTCGTCTGGTCCATCTGCATGATGGCGGCATTGATCTGCTCGATGCCTTCGCTTTGCTCGTGGTTGGCGACGCTGATTTCACCGACGATGGCGCTGACCCGGCCCACGCTGGCCACCACTTCATCCATCGTGGCGCCCGCCTGGCTGACCAGCTGCGCGCCCTGTCCCACACGGTTGACGGAGTCGGCAATGAGTTCCTTGATTTCCTTGGCCGCCGCCGCCGAGCGCTGCGCCAGGTTGCGCACTTCGGTGGCCACCACGGCAAAGCCGCGTCCCTGTTCGCCGGCACGCGCCGCTTCCACGGCCGCGTTCAGGGCCAGGATATTCGTCTGAAAGGCGATGCCGTCGATGACGGCGATGATGTCGACGATCTTGCGCGAGGAGGCATTGATGGCATCCATCGTGCCGATCACTTCCGCCATGGCCGTGCCGCCGCGCTGGGCGATGGCGGATGCCGAGCGTGCCAGGCTGTCCGCCTGGCGCGCATTGTCGCTGTTGCTGCGCACGGTGCTCGTCAGTTCGATCATCGACGAGGCCGTTTCTTCCAGCGCGCTGGCCTGCGCTTCCGTGCGGGCCGACAGGTCGGCATTGCCGCTGGCAATCTGGCTCGACGCCACGGCGATGGTGCCGGTGCCGCCACGCACTTGCCCCACGATGGTGGCCAGGCTGGTATTCATGTCGCGCAGCGCCTGCAGCAGCTGGCCCGTTTCATCCTTGCCGTCGGCCACGATTTTACTGCTCAGGTCGCCTGCGGCCACGGCTTGCGCCACGCGCAGGGCATACGCGATGGGCGTGGTGATCGAGCGCGTGACCCACCAGGCAAAGAGCACGCCCAGCAGCAGGGCGGCCGTGCCCAGGCTGGCCATCAGCACATTCGCTGCTGTAATATTGTGCTGGATTTGCTGGCCGCCATGCACGACGACTGCGCGCTGCAGGTCGTTCAGCTGGTTCACCGTCTTTTGCAAGCGGTTCAGGGCGGGCAGGGTATCGTCGCGCACATGCACGGCCGCTTCCGCGCGTTGTCCCGCCATCAGCAGCTTGTCGGCCTGGCTGAACGAGACGACATAGGCTTTGCGCTGCTGCTTCAGGGTAGCCAGCAGTTCCTTGCCTTCAGGCAGCACGATCAGACGGTCGAGGATGACCAGCGCATCGCTGATGGTGGCCTTGTTGGCGTCGATTTCGCCATGGATGGCGTTGGCGCGGGCAGGGTCTTCATGGATGAACAGTTCCAGAACGAGCGCCGCGTTCGAACGCGTGGTGCTGCGGATGGTGGCGATGGCGTCGGCCTTGGCCCAGTCTTTCTCGATGATGGACTCGCTGAGCCCACCGATCTTGTCCAGGCGCAACAATCCCGTGCCGACCAGCACTGCCATCAGCAGCAGCACCAAGCCAAAACCGGCGCCCAGGCGCACGCCTATCTTCATATCCGTCAATTTCATACTCATTCCCTCGGTAGCTAATAATTTGTCTCCGCTGGTCTTATTATGAGTCGATTATACGGTGCGTGATACTTCTTTTGCAGCAACAATTGCCTCGGAGAAATGAAAAAGCGGCACGGCGATCAAGCCGTACCGCTTTTTCTCCCTATGAGGGATGCCCGAGCTGCGTTCAGGCGGCGCTGGCCGCCACGTCGGCCGCTGTTGTTTTTTCGGCTTCCGTCTGCCCGATGCGGCGGTTCACGGCCGACAAGACGGCCTTGAACGAGGCGGTGACGATATTGCTGTCGATGGCGGCGCCGAACAGGGTCGGACCATTATCGAGGCGCAATTCGACGTAGCACGCCGCTTGCGCGTTGGCGCCCGAGCCGATCGAGTGCTCATGGTAATCCATCAATTTGATGTCCAGGCCCAGTGCATTGACGAAGGCGTCGATGGGGCCGTTGCCGCCGCCTTGCAGGGCCAATGGCGTCTGGCGGTGCGACAGGCTGATGTCGATCTGCACGGATTCGTCGCTGCTGGTGTCTTCCACCATGCGGTGCGCGGCGTAGGCGTACGGCGCCGTCTGCTGCAGGTATTCCTTCTGGAAGATGTCGTGGATATCGTGCGCGGCGATTTCGCGGCCCGTGGCGTCGGCCACGGCTTGCACGGCGCGCGAGAATTCGATCTGCAGGCGGCGCGGCAAGACCAGGCCGTATTCCTGTTCCAGCAAATACGCCATGCCGCCCTTGCCGGACTGGCTGTTGACGCGGATCACGGCGTCGTAGCTGCGGCCCAGGTCGGCCGGGTCGATCGGCAGGTACGGCACTTCCCAGATGCTGTCCGGTTGTTGCTTGGCAAAACCTTTTTTGATGGCATCCTGGTGCGAGCCGGAGAAGGCCGTGAAGACCAGGTCGCCCGCATACGGGTGGCGCGGGTGGACGGGCAACTGGTTGCACTCTTCCACGCACTTGCGCACGGTATCGATGTCGGAGAAATCCAGGCCCGGGTGCACGCCCTGCGTGTACAGATTCATCGCCAAAGTGACCAGGTCGACGTTGCCCGTGCGCTCGCCATTGCCAAACAAACAGCCTTCCACGCGGTCGGCGCCCGCCATCACGGCCAGCTCTGCCGACGCGACGGCCGTGCCGCGGTCGTTATGCGGGTGCACGCTGATGATGATGGAATCGCGGCGCGCCAGCTTGCGCGACATCCATTCGATCTGGTCCGCATACACGTTGGGCGTGCTGCATTCCACGGTCGATGGCAAGTTGATGATCATCTTGTTGGCCGGCGTCGGCTTCCAGATGGCGCTGACGGCGTCGCAGATGTGCTTGGAGAAATCGAGTTCCGTGGTGGAAAACGATTCCGGCGTGTATTCAAAGCCCCATTCCGTTTGCGGATGCTGCGCCACCAGCTGTTTGACCAGGGTGGTGCCGGTGGTGGCGATCTGCGTGATTTCTTCGCGCGACATGCCGAACACGACCTTGCGGAACACGGGCGCCACGGAGTTGTACAGGTGCACGATGGCGCGCTTGGCGCCGACCACCGATTCCACCGTGCGGCGGATCAATTCTTCACGCGACTGGGTCAGCACGATAATGGTGACGTCGTCCGGGATGCGCTTTTCATCCACGAGTTTACGCACGAAGTCGAAATCCGTCTGCGATGCCGATGGGAAACCCACTTCGATTTCCTTCAGGCCGATGGCGATCAGCATCTCGAAGAAGCGCAGCTTCTTTTCCGCGCTCATCGGCTCGATCAAGGACTGGTTGCCGTCGCGCAAGTCGGTGCTCATCCAGATAGGCGGTTTGCTGATGATCTGGTTCGGCCATTGACGGTCGGTCAATTTGACGGGAGGGAAAGCGCGGTATTTGGAAGCTGGGTTTTGCAACATCATGATCGGGTACTCCTGAAGATAGGGGGAAATCAATGGTTGTGGCGCAAGCTTGCCGGGCGGCCACGCAACACTAGGCCAGGCAAGCGGTCGGTAGTTTTAGCAGGCAAAGCAGGGCAACGGCGCCAGCGGTGGCGGTCGCGTCAGAAGTTACGGGTGTAGCGGGGGATGGTGCAAACATCATCAAACCTTCCAGGGTTTTTGAAACACGCCGGCGTGTGGCCAGGCGAAGCAATGCGGCAAGCTTATGCGCGTGCTAGCAGTAGTCGCGATAGCGACAGCAGGGAAGGGGAGGAATGTTTGAAGGAGGACATGCACTTAATGTAAGGGAAGTGGGGCAGGGCTGTCAAGCATATTTCGGCAGGGAACGATGCCGCTGCCATGCTGCAGCTCGACTTATTGTTCCTGCGCAACTTACTTTTCTATCATTATTGAATAATGCAGTTTCCGTCTGGCGACCTGTGTCGCCCGCCCTGCTTTGGAGCTGCCAGCATGGAATCGTTGCTGAAGTACTATGAACTCGAACTGGGCATGCTGCGTACGCATCAGCAGGAGTTCGCTGCGCGCTATCCCGGCGTCGCCGGTGCACTGGGTCTGACTGGCAACAGTTGCCAGGACCCGCATATCGAGCGCCTGATCGAGGCCTATGCCTTGTGCAATGCCCGCACGGCCAAGAAAATCGATGACGCACGCCATGTTTTCACCGAGTCCATGCTGGAAGTGAATTTTCCACACTACCTGAGGCCATTTCCGGCGTGTTCGATTGCCCACGTGGACGCCAGCGGCGTGCCGGGCCAGGCGCGCGACGGCATCGATATCTTGCCGCGCGGAACATTGATGCATGCACCGCCATACCAGGGCGTCGTCTGCAAGTTTCGCACCGCCTATGACGTGGTGCTGGCGCCGCTCAGCCTTGCCGGCGCGCGCTTCGTTCCCGTGATGGATGTTGCTGCGGCGGTCAATTTACCGTCCGACATATCGACTGCGATCGCCATCGATATCGTGTCCACGTCGGCCACCGGTACGCTGGAGCAATTGAGGCTGCCTGCCGTGCGCGTCTTCATCGATGGCACGCCATCGCTGACGGCCACCTTGCGCGATGCCCTGTTTTTGCATGCCGCGCATGCCTGGATCGAGGCCGGCGGCGTGCAGTTGCCGCTGGCGCAAGTGCCGCTGCGTGCCGTCGGTTTTTTGCCGGAGGAGGCGCTGTTGCCGCGCAAGCCCGGTTCCCATCGTGCCTACTGCTTGCTGACTGAATACTTTGCTTTTCCTGAAAAATTCCAGTTCTTCGATATCGACCTAGGCCAGATCACACCGCTGTTGCCGCCGGGATGTCAGCGTTGGACCTTGCATCTGGGTCTGCGGGACATGACTGCCAGCAGCGCTGGTGCACGCCTGCTGCGGTCTGTATCGGCAAGCAATTTGCTGCTTGCCTGCACGCCGGTGATTAATTTGTTCCAGCAAGCTGCAGCGCCGATCCGCTTGACGCAAATGCACAGCGAGTATCCGCTGCTGGCCGAGCATAAATATGCGCACGCGTATGACATTCATAGTGTCGATGCCGTGCGCCTGGTGCGGCAGGGCGCCCATGCCGGCACGGTGACGCACTGTCAGCCGTTTTATGCCATGCGCCATGGGCAGGCTGGCGGCGCGCAGAGCCGTTACTGGGTGGCGCGGCGCGATGAGGCGCGGGCGCTCAGCCATCCTGGTTACGAAAGCAGCCTGGCGTTTGTCGACGGCGACGAGGACGATACCTATGCCGGGATAACGACGGTATCGGTCGATCTGACATGCAGCAATCGCCACTTGCCGAGTGCATTGCCAGTCGGTGCTCCAGATGGCGATCTGCGGCACGAGGGGCCCGCTGGCGCGCTGCCGGTGCGCCTGTTGCGCCAGCCGAGTCCGGCGTATCGCTTTAAAGCTGACTTGCCTGCGCAAGCCCGTTTGCTGGCATTGTTGTCGTTGAATCATCAGTCTTTGCAGGAGGATGGTCTGGCGTTGTTTCAGGAAATGCTGGCGCTGCATGATTTGCCTGCTTCACTCATGTCACAACGGCAAATTCAAGGCATCCAGGCCTTGACGCAGCGCGCCAGCAGCACCTGGATGCCCGACGCCAGTGGTGGCGTGCTGGTGTTTGGCATCGACGTCTTGCTGTCGGTGGATGAAGAGGCTTACGTCGGCAGCGGCCTGCATGTCTTTGCGCAAGTGATCGAGCATGTGCTGGGCATGTATGTGCATGTCAACAGCTATTGCCGTTTGGTCGTCATTTCGCACAAGAGTGGGAAGGAGTTGCTGCGATGCCCGCCCCGCAATGGCCAGCACGCACTGGCGTAATCGCGCTGCTGTCCCAGGCGCCATACCGTTTCGGTTTCTTCCAGACCGTGCGCCTGCTCGAACGCTGGCTATGCCGGCAGGGCGCGTCTGCCGATTCCGCACTGCACGATGGCTTGCGTTTCCATCAGAGCGTTGCGCTGGCGTTTCCCGCCTGCGAGATAGAGGCGGTGTGGCATGACGGCGAGCATGGCCGCCTGCACCTGCGGCCCAGTTTCATGGGCTTGCTGGGTGTGAATGGCACTTTGCCCCTGCACTATACGGAGCGGCTGGTGCGCCAGGAGCGGGCCACGGGAAATGTCGGCGCGCGAGCCTTTCTCGATGCCTTGTCGCAACGCGCGCCCGTGCTGTTTTATCAGGCCTGGGCCGGCAGCCGGATCGAGTGCCAGGTCGACGCAAACGGCCGCCCCGGGTTTTTGTCGTTGCAGCTGGCGCTGGCTGGCGCCTGGCCGTCGCGCCTGACAAGCACCGGCGCGCTGCCGCCGGAAGCGCTTGCTTACTACGCTGCGGCATTGCGGCAGCGGCCCGTCAGCGCCGAGTTGATGGCCGATGTGCTGGCGGATTATTTCGGCGTGCCCTTGCGTATCGAGTCCTTCGTCAGCACCTGGCACGTGCGCCCAAGCAATGAGCATTCCCTGCTCAATCGTAGCAATGTGAGCCTGGGGCAGGGTGCCATGCTGGGCGCGCGCTGCCGGCGCCGGGACTTGCGCCTGCGCCTGTACCTGGGGCCCTTGAACCGGGCACAGTTCGACGATTTTCTCCCCGGACATTCCGCTGCGCTGGCCTTGAAAAACATGTTGAGCCTGTTCGGCTTGCCAGGCATGCAATACGAAATCCGTCTGATCCTGCGCGCTGCCGACGTGCATGGCAGCAGCCTGACGGCCAGGGAGGAGCAGGGCGCAGCAGGCCTGGGGCAGGGCGCGCGCTTGCTGAACGGAGACGCCAGCCGCGACTGTGACGCCATGTGCTATGACATCCGATTTCCCGGTGCCGCTTGATGCGCCGCAATTGGCAGCCGGCAAATGTATGAATACTGATGGGCTGGGAGCGAGGCGTATCGGCACAGGGGGAGGATGAATGGAGAGCGCGGACGAATTCATGCAGTTCATGCTGGCGGCGAAGGAACTGAACGCCCATCACCGGCCATTGCGCCTGCGGCTGGCGTATGCGGACGGAATCAACGACGATGTGCTGTTGCCGCAGCAGGTAGATGGTCGCGAAGCCATTTGCGCCGGCCTGGAGTACCGCATACGTTGCGTCTCGCTCGATGCGCACTTGCCGCTCAAGCAGTTCATCGGTGTGCCGGCCGAGTTGCAGATCGTTACCGACGCAGGGCAGTTGCGCAGCGTGTGCGGCATCGTCGCGCAAGCGTCTGCCGGACTGAGCGATGGCGGCCTCGCCACTTACCAGCTGGTGCTGCACGATGCGCTGACCTTGATGGAAAAACGCCGCAATACACGTGTGTTCCGCGGCAAGACGGAGCTGGAGATCGTCGAATTGCTGATTGCTGAATGGCGGCTGGGCAACACCATCATCGGCGCCACGTTTGCTTGCGAAATCGATCAGGCCTTGGCCGGTCGTCACTTTCCGGCGCGCGAACTGACCATGCAGCACAATGAATCCGATGCCGCATTCATCCGGCGCCTGCTGCGGCGGCGCGGCATTTCCTGGGTCATCCAGCCTGGCGCCGCACGGCATGGGGCGTCCGACGCCATGCCGTCGCATGTCCTGTTGCTGTTCGACGACGCCAGCCGCCTGCCGGAGAATGTGGCGCCTGTCATCCGCTACCACCGGGCGGACGCCACCGAAGAGAGCGATACCATCACGGCCTGGGGCGCCGTGCGCACCCTGCAGGCAGGCAGCATGGGGCGCCATAGCTGGGATTATGCGGCGCCGCGCAACCGCCAGTTCATGCAGACGGATGCGGACGGCATGGCCGATCAGGGTGCCAGCGGCAATTGCCTTGCGGCCAAGCTCGACGACTATTTTGTGGCGACGCCGCACATGGGCAATGACGCGGAAGATTTCCGCCAGCTGGGCTTGCTGGCGATGGCGCGCCATGATGTGGAAACCAAGTGTTTTCATGGCGAGGGCGTCGTGCGCTCGCTGTGTGCCGGCCAGCAGTTCAGCCTGGAAGGTCATCCGGAAATCGACCGGCATCGGCCAGATGCCCGGCGTTTCCTTGTCACGGCATTGGAAGTGCATGCCAGTAACAACCTGCCGCGCGCCCTGGATGCGCGCATCGCGCGTCTGTTCGCCGCCAGTGATTGGCTGGCGCAAGGCGCAGCCTGGGTGGCAGGGGAGACGGGGCCGGAAACGTCGCGTTTTCGCATGCGCTTCAGCTGCGTGCGTTCCAGCGTGGCCCTGGTGCCCGCATTCGATCCACAGCGCGATGTACCCCAGCCGCAGCTGCAAAGCGCCATCGTCGTCGGCCCCAGCGGTGAAGAAGTGCATTGCGACGAGCAAGGGCGCATCAAGGTGCGTTTTCCTGCCACCCGCGCTGCCGACCATGCACATGCGCAAGGTTCCGGCGCCTCGGATACGGAGCGCGACACGGCCTGGCTGCGCGTCGTCAGCAACTGGGCTGGCGATGGACAGGGCAGCGCGCACCAGTGCGGCACGCTGGCATTGCCGCGCATCGGCTCGGAAGTGCTGATCGGATTTTTGGCAGGCGACCCTGACCGGCCGATTGTCCTGGGACAATTGTTCAACGCGGTGGCGCCGCCGCCTGCACTCAGCAAGCGCGGCGCACTGCCGGGCAACCGCTACCTGGCAGGCATGCGCAGCCGCGAAGTGCGCGGCCAGGGCGGCAATCAGCTGCGTTTTGACGACACGCCCCGGCAAATCAGTGCCCAGCTGGCCAGCGATCACGCCACCACTGAGCTCAACCTTGGGTTCCTTGTCGAGCCGCGCGCCGGCGGCGCTGGCCAGCAGCGCGGCGACGGATTCGAGTTGCGCAGCGATCACGGCGGCGCGATCCGCAGCGGCAAGGCGCTGCTGTTGTCGGCCTGGCGGCGCCTCGACGCGACAGGTGGGCAGTTATCCGCCGAGGAACATCTGGCGTTGATGCAAGAGTGCCTGGACCTGTTCAAATCGTTGGGCGAATACGCTGGCGCGCACCAGGCGCTGCCGGTCGACGTGGCGCCCGCGGCCGCCTTGAAAGAGGCGGTGGCTGGTGCCGTGGCACCGACTGCCAGCCTGACGGCGCCCGCGGGGCTGGCGCTGAGCAGCCCGAAGACCATCGTCAGCTATGCCGGCGTGAATGTCGACACGGTGGCGCAGCAGCATGTACATGTGATCGCGGGCCAGCGCTGCAGCATGCAGGCCGGCGAGGGCGTTTCCGTGTTTGCCCACAAGGGCGGCATCACCCAGATCGCGCACCATGGCAAATTTCTCATGCAGAGCCAGTTTGACGAGATGCAGCTGAACGCCGCCAAGGCCCTGAAATTGACGGCCAATACCCGCATGATCGGCATGGCGCAGGATGAAATCACGTTCATGACGGCCGGTGGCGCCTATCTGAAACTGGCGGGCGGCAGCGTGGAACTGGGTGGGCCGGGTGCGCTGACCATCAAGACCGATGGCCATCACTGGAATGGCCCGGCCAGCAGCAAGGCTGAATTGCCAAGCTTTGACGAGGGCGACCTGGGCCGCATGCCGCAGGTGCTTTCCGGCCTCGACGACAGTCCCGTCAGTGGCGTCAAGATCGTCGTGGATCGTGAGGATGGCTCGCAGCAAGTGGTCGATGCCGACAGCGAAGGCAAGGGCGCGGCCATCGTGGGCGACAGCCTGGAAAAACTCAGGGTACGTATTTTCAGGCCGCGCGACTGAGCGTGGATAGTGCGTTGTCCATCATTCACGGGAGTCAGGCATGAGTATACACAAGCCCAAGGCAGGTTCCTTGCCCTTCGATGAAAGCAAATACCTGCAGATAGGCGAAAAAGACGGCCTGTTGCGCTTCGATCACGACAAGTTACTCATTAGCACACGCTTGCCCTTGCCAGGCATCATGATTTTCGTGCATGGCGTCAATTCCGATGGCGAGTGGTACGACGAGGCGGAAACCGGTTTGTGCGCGGGATTGAATGCGCGCTTGCACCGGCGCCAGCATGATGCCGATCGCGGCGCGCAAGAGGGCATCGCCATGACGCCGGCCCGCTATTTGAAGCAGCTGACGCGCGACGGTTTCATTAACCCGCTGATGAAACCCAGAACCTTCATGGAAGGCGATGGCTACTCGCCCGTGATCCGCTTTCGCTGGGGTTATGCGGCCAATGACGAGGAGTTGCAGACGTATGGCGACGGCATATTCCTGAACGAGCAGAATTACTGGGGCGGCGGACCGTTCGCCAATGGCTGCAGTTCGCTGCCGGACCTGTGGGGCGAAGGCTTGTCGGACCAGCTGTTTTTGTGGATGCAGATTCAGCACATGAATCCGACCAATGACAGACAGGTGTACGCCTGCCCGCCACGCCCGTATTTCGTGCTGGCCGCCTACCGCCTGGCCCGGCTGATCGAGGCCATACGGCAAAAACAGGCCGACGTGCCGATCACCATCGTGTGCCATAGCCAGGGCAATATGGTCAGCATGGCAGCGGCCTTTCTGGGCGAGCGCCTGCCCAAGGTGGCTGACTCCCAAGGCAGGATGTGGCCTTGCATTGCCGATAATTATGTCCTGTGCAATCCACCGTACAGCGTGGTGGAAGACAATATGGCGGAGAACTGGACGTCGTCGAATCTGAAGGCGGCCGACGGCAGCACGGGGCGCCAGACGGCCGCCGCCCGTTTCGGTACGCTGGCGGCCTTCTTCGCCCTCATCGGCGAGCGGCGCGCCGCACAATGGAAGGCCGAGAAAATCGACCAGGCCATGAGCAGTGCGCATCACCCCTTCAAGGCGCAGCACGATATTGATACTTATGGCGTGCGGGGCGCCACCGTGGGACGCGTGACCTTGTATTGCAATCCGCATGACCAGGTGATTTCGTCCCTGACGGTGCAAGGCATGGGCTGGCGCGGCCTGGCCGGTCCCGTGCTGGAGAAGGATGGCCTGCCAAAGAAAGACCGCCAGGGCAAGGTCGACCCTGGCGAAATCGCCAGGGCAGGCGGCGAGGGAATATTTACCCAGCGCGTGTTTGCCGAAGGTTTTCCTGTCGGCGTAAAAGGCGCGTACGACTACTGGGGCGATCATCGTCCTGCCATTGATTTTGGCAGCGACCATTTCTGGAATCCGCCTTCCATGATTTCCACGTATAGCGTGGCCAAGGGCCTGGAAGCGCAAGAGAACTGGCTGTTCCAGATACTCACCGTGGCGTTTGCGCCCATCGCCATCGTGGCCACCGCATTGATGCGCAAGCGTATCAATGCCTCGCCCGACAAGTACTGGAAAATCCCGCTGGAAGCGCCCGACCTGCCGGAGACCTTCTTCCCGAAGGCGAAGTTGTTTGGCGAGATCTGCCCCAGCTTTGACATGGGACTGCATCCGCATGGCTGGGATCGCAACAAGGATGCCGCCCATCCGCAGGGCGACCCGTTCCATGGCGAGCGCGAGCTGGAGATACCGCGTGGCGGCCTGCATGGCGAAAAACAGCGCACCGATGCCGCGCGCGGCAACGAGGAGAGCGAAGCGGCACTGCAATACGAATACCACGCCTCCCTGCGCATGATGGCCAAGCGCGAAGGCAAGGTCGAGAAAGGCAAACACGTCACGGAAGAAGACCATCCCGAGACGGCGAGCGCGCAATACACGGCATGGCGCCAGCGGAAAATCCAGGCGGGCCTGGCCGGCAACGTGGGCACCTATGCCACCGATCACTCCACCATCCTGACCAATAGCGAGCACTCCAGAAAGGCGCTCGCATATGACGTGGCCGTGGGCTGCTGCCATTTGTTGGAAACGGATTTGCGGGAGTTGAGAACCATGGCGGATTGGCGGTTTCTCCAATATTTTGAAGATAAAAAAGAAATGGAAATGCTGTATAAATATTTAACGAAAGGGGATTTGGAAGGTCAGACGGCTTTTGATTGGAGTAAAAGTTCTTCAGAGGGGGCAATGCCAGAGAAAATAAAAAATTTACGCGAAAACCAAGGAATGTAAAAATTTCAATTTCCATATTGGTAAATTTTTTGAAAAATAAAGGAATAATCATGGCCAGAAATTCTCTTTTTCCCACCATTGCTGCAATTATGGCGACGATAGGCATATCCGCATGCGCAGTGAAGCCTGCATTGATCATCGAAAAAGACAATTCTGAAGATTTGGGTGTTGGTAAGCCATTCACTGCACAGGTGGTTGGTTTGCAATGGCTTAATCCTCTTCAGCGTCAGGATTATCCCACTGAGTGGCAGTTGCTATGGACGCTAGGCAAGGTGCGGCCCAATAAAAAAGATGACATGGTGGAACTATATCCGAAAGAGTTTTCTGAGCTGAAATATGTTGCTGACATTGCATCAACAAACAAAATTAAAGGGACTTTCAAAGGATATCACCATAAATATGTGCTGGAGATGATATTAAGATTTCATGGGATGTATTTTTCAAACCCCACCTATTTTTACAATGCCCATGACGTAAAAAACAAAATAGGCTGGCATGAACTGGCTGGCATTCATGTTGAGTATAGCGTGCCAGACGCACGGCTGGATCCTGTCCTCGCCGGCAACGATTTACGCGATGAGATTATCGATACCTTTTCAATTGGTAACCCGAACTTCCCCAACTCCTGGACCAAGTCCACCCCGCCCGACGTGCGCGTGACGGCTGGCGGCGCGAATGCCGGGTTTATCTCCCTAGCGGCCGCCCTCGATTATCTGCAGGCGCATCCGAAGGAAACGGTGTGGGTGATGAGCTGGGATGCGCCCAGTTTTCCGAAAGATGAGCAGATCAATGAAAACATGGTCTTGCTGGTACTGGCCGGTCCCCATTACAAGACGGAGCGCGATGCGCTGGCGTGGATAGGCTATCCGGCCACGCAGCAGGTCAGTGCATTTACGGCGCAGAAGGGCTTGCCGCCGCCGACGGTGCAGGCGTGGCAGGCGACGCTGGCGCAGGCGGCCGCGAATGGGCGCAAGACCGATGCCGAGATCGGCTATGTGATCCATGACGCGCACAATGCGCATCCGGTCTCGTCGGATCGCATCGGCTACCTGGCGCAAACCTTGACGACTGAATTGCCGGCCTTCGATTTTCTCAAGCAAACCTTCAACACCCCGGCGCTGCTGGGCGAAATGGGCGCTGCCACGGCCTTGACGAATGTGGCGTTGGGCATCGCGCAGGCAAATCACTTTGGCCAGAACGTGCTGGTGGCGGGCACCAGCGACGCCGCACAGACGACCGGCGTGCTGATCTTGCCGCCGGCCAAGGTACGGCCGATCGACCCCGTGAAACCGTGGTTCCGCGCGCGCGGCGGCGGCAATGCCTATCTGATGTGGTGGGGCATCCGCCATGCCTGGGCGACGCTGGACGCGGGACAGTTCAACGAACAGGGATATTCGAAATAGACAATGTCGCAGGCTCAGGCATAGCGCACCTGCGCTGCCAGGGCCGGCATGTCCTGCGCCATGCGCGCCAGGATGCGCTGCAGGATGGCCGCATCGGCGGGTAGGCGCCTCGCGAAGGCTTGCCAGCCGCGCAGTTCCAGCTGTTGCGGCATGTCCACCAGGCCCGTGATGGCATCCCAGAAGGCATCCCAGTTCATGCCATACATGGAAGGAAAGGCCAGCGCGGCCGCCAGGCTGGCATGCAGCTGGCGTGACGAGTTGATATCGCTCAAGTCGATGGCCACAAGGGTTTGCCTGTTCACACTATGCCCTTGAGCAGGTTTTGCAGGTTTTTGCGCATGCCGCCCACCACGGTCGCGTGTTGCTCCAGAATGGCGGAAGCATCTTGGAACGGTGCCGGATCGAGGTACAGGCGCGGCAAGTCGGCCACGGCTACGCCGCGTGGGCCGCCGCGCAGGATCTCGTCGGCGTGTTGCGTAATGGTGCTCACCGCCGCCTGGATGCGCGGCGTGGCGGACGCGGCCAGGCAGACGGCCAGCGCGGCGTCCAGTTCGGCGCGCGCGGGTGCCTGCGGCAGCACAGGGGCGGCAATCTGTTCCAGAGGCGACATGTTGACGGCCGGCTTGCGATACGCGCGCAGGGTATCGAGCGCCATCAGCCGGTGCGGGCCGCCGCGCTGCAGCCAGTCAAGGATGCGCGGCCAGGGCGTGCCCAGCAGGGCTGCCGCCACGCCCCATTGTCCTGCCACGGGCGAGCCGACATTCGCGTCGATCCAGTCGATGGCGGCCGGGTTGCCCGTGTAGGCCAGCAGGATGGTGTTCGACGAGCGCAGCGCGGGCGCTTGCGTGGCAAGGATGGCGGTCAGCCAGGCAAGGGCGCCGTCGCCGGGCTGGCTGGCCAGCTGCTGTGAAAAAGGGGCGCTCAGGGCGCGGCTGTCGGCAAATTGATGTTCTGACATATCGGGAACAAGTAAAAAACAGGCGCCAGTCTAGCAGTAGGGCAGGCCCGCACGAACCTTGTCACCATAAACATTTAAGACTGCCTTCAGTGCGGACGGCCCCGCTTGCGCTACAATCGGTTCTCCTATATTGCCACTGCCGCGCGCGGTTTCCCCTCTCCACCATGTTCCCTAAACGCCTGACCCTGCTTGCCCTGGCCGCCTTTGCGCTGGCCGGCTGCGATACCACCGCCCCGAAACCGATACAAGTATTGACGCCACCGGAACCCATCGTCGTCACGCCGCGCAAGATCAAGATCGGCTTGGCGCTCGGTGGTGGCGCGGCGCGCGGCTTCGCGCATATCGGCGTGATCAAGGCGCTCGAATCGCAGGGCATCCACGCCGACATCGTCACCGGCACCAGCGCCGGCAGCGTGGTGGGCGCGATGTATGCGGCGGGCAACTCGGGCTTCGCCCTGCAAAAGATGGCCTTCGACATGGACGAGGCGGCCATTTCGGACTGGGCCTTGCCCCTGTTCGGCAAGTCGTCCGGCGTGCTCAAGGGGGAGGCGCTGCAAAGCTATGTCAACAAGGCTGTCGGCGGCGTGCCGCTGGAAAAGCTGAAGATTCCGTTTGGCGTGGTGGCGACCGATTTGAAAAATGGCCAGCCGATCCTGTTCCAGCGTGGCAACACCGGCATGGCCGTGCGCGCCTCGTCGGCCGTGCCGGGCGTATTTCAGCCTGTGACGATTGCCGGCCACACCTATGTCGATGGCGGCCTGGTCGCTCCCGTGCCCGTGCGCTTTGCGCGCGACATGGGCGCCGATTTCATCATTGCCGTGAATATCTCGTCGCAAACGGATACGCAAAAGGCCATCAGCTCGATGGAAGTGCTGATGCAGACGTTCGCCATCATGGGGCAGCGCATCAACCAGTTCGAATTGAAAGATGCGGACGTGGTGATCCAGCCCAGCCTGGGCACCATGAAGGGCAACGATTTCAACAGCCGCAACCAGGCGATCCTCGCGGGCGAGCAGGCGACGTTTGCCGTCATGGCGCAGCTCAAGCAAAAGCTGAAAGCCAAACGCGAGCAGTAAGCGATCAGTAATCGATCGCGCCGCTGCGCATTTCGTATACAATTTTGATTCAACATAACAAGGATGCACCATGCAATCGAAACCGATTTTGACCCTGGACGACGTAAAGAAAATCGCTGCCGCCGCCGAAGCGGAAGCGGTCAAGAATAACTGGGCGGTCGTGATCGCCATCGTCGATGACGGCGGCCACCTGCTGTGGCTGCAGCGCATGGATGGCGTGGCGCCGATCTCGTCGCACATCGCCCCATCGAAAGCCAAGACGGCCGCACTGGGCCGCCGCGAATCGCGCATCTATGAAGAGATGATCAATGGCGGCCGCGTGTCGTTCCTGAGCGCGCCGGAAATCGACGGCTTGCTCGAAGGCGGCGTGCCCATCGTGTTCGATGGCCACTACGTGGGCGCCGTCGGCGTCTCGGGCGTGAAGTCCGCCGAAGATGCGCAAATCGCCAAAGCAGGTATCGCGGCTTTGACAGCCTAAGTAGCAACCTATATTGCTTTGCAAGCCGCCCCGCGCAAGCCGGGCGGCTTTTTCATGGGGCGCGGGTTTTATGCTGCTGCGCAAAAAAATGCCGCCCACTCTACATTTTCTTCCTTGTGGAAAAGCTTCCTTTTGGTTATAATTCAAAGGTTTAGCCAATCACACATATACCGTAGCGACTACCCATCCCCTCATTCAAAATGACCGTTGAAACACCCTGAGTGCATCTGGCTCGGGTATCTAGGCGGTCGGTCTGACGTGGCGCAGCTACGGTAACTTTATCAGGAGTTGCCCTTGCCGCCATTTTTTTCTGGCCCTGCCGTTCCAGCCATATTAGCGCTTGCTGATGGAACGATCTTTAAAGGTTTTTCGATCGGTGCCGCCGGTCATACCACGGGCGAGGTTGTTTTCAACACCTCGATGACCGGGTATCAGGAAATCCTTACCGACCCAAGCTATTGCCGCCAGATGGTCACCCTGACCTATCCGCATATCGGCAATACGGGCGTCAACCCGGAAGACGTCGAGTCTTCCAAGGTTCACGCCGCTGGCCTCATCATCCGCGATCTGCCATTGCTGGCATCCAATTTCCGTTCCACGCTCTCCCTGTCCGATTACCTGAAAGCTGAAAATATCGTTGCCATCGCCGGCATCGATACACGCAAGCTCACGCGCATCCTGCGTGAAAAAGGTGCGCAGGGCGGCGCCATCCTGGTCGGCACGCAAGGCAATGAGCCATCCGCCGCGCAAGCGCTGGAACTGGCCCGCTCCTTCCCCGGTTTGTCCGGCATGGACCTGGCCAAGGTGGTATCGAGCAAGGCTGCCTACGAGTACCGCGAAACGGAATGGACCTTGGGCGAAGGCTACGGCCAACTGGCGGACGCGGACGCGAAATACCACGTGGTCGCCTTCGACTACGGCGTCAAGCGCAACATCTTGCGCATGCTGACGGCACGCGGCTGCAAAGTCACCGTGCTGCCAGCGCAAGCCACCGCTGCCGACGCCCTGGCGTTGAATCCGGACGGCATCTTCCTGTCGAACGGTCCCGGCGACCCGGAACCGTGCGACTACGCCATCGCTGCTACCCGCGAGCTGATCGAGAAGGGCATCCCGACCTTCGGCATCTGCCTCGGTCACCAGATCATGGCGATCGCTTCCGGCGCAAAAACCTTGAAGATGAAGTTCGGCCACCACGGCGCGAACCACCCGGTGCAAGACCTGGAAACGAAACAGGTCTTGATTACCTCGCAAAACCACGGTTTCGCAGTCGACGCGGCAACTCTGCCCGCGAATTGCCGCGTGACCCATGAATCGCTGTTCGACGGCTCCCTGCAGGGCTTTGCCCGCACGGACAAGCCGGCCTTCTGCTTCCAGGGCCACCCTGAAGCGTCGCCGGGCCCGATGGATGTTGCTTACCTGTTTGACCGCTTCATCAACTTGATGGCTGCGGAGGAGAAAAAGAAAAATGCCTAAACGTTTAGATATCAAAAGTATTCTGATTATTGGCGCTGGCCCGATCGTGATCGGCCAGGCCTGCGAATTCGATTATTCCGGCGCGCAAGCGTGCAAGGCCCTGCGCGAAGAAGGCTACAAAGTCATCCTGGTCAACAGCAATCCTGCGACCATCATGACGGACCCGGAAATGGCCGACGTCACCTACATCGAGCCGATCACCTGGTCGGTCGTCGAACGCATCATCGCCAAGGAGCGTCCTGACGCGATCCTGCCGACGATGGGTGGCCAGACGGCGCTGAACTGCGCGCTGGACCTGTTCAACAATGGCGTGCTGGCGAAATACAACGTCGAGCTGATCGGCGCATCGCCGGAAGCCATCGACAAGGCGGAAGACCGTTCCAAGTTCAAGGACGCGATGACCAAGATCGGCCTCGGTTCGGCCCGTTCCGGCGTGGCGCACTCGATGGAAGAATCGTGGGCCGTGCAGCGCACGCTGGGCTTCCCGACCATCATCCGTCCATCGTTCACCATGGGTGGTTCCGGTGGCGGTATCGCCTACAACGAAGAAGAATTCGAAACCATCTGCAAACGCGGCCTGGAAGCCTCGCCGACGAAAGAGTTGCTGATCGAAGAATCGTTGCTGGGCTGGAAAGAGTACGAGATGGAAGTGGTGCGCGACAAGGCGGACAACTGCATCATCATCTGCTCGATCGAAAACCTGGACCCGATGGGCGTGCACACGGGTGACTCGATTACCGTTGCGCCAGCGCAAACCTTGACGGACAAGGAATACCAGATCATGCGCAATGCCAGTCTGGCAGTGCTGCGCGAGATCGGCGTCGATACCGGTGGCTCGAACGTGCAATTCTCGATCAACCCTGTCGATGGCCGCATGATCGTCATCGAGATGAACCCGCGCGTATCGCGTTCGTCGGCGCTGGCATCGAAAGCCACGGGTTTCCCGATTGCAAAGATCGCCGCCAAGCTGGCCGTCGGTTACACCCTGGACGAGCTGCGCAATGAAATCACGGGCGGCGCCACGCCGGCCTCGTTCGAACCGTCGATCGATTACGTCGTCACGAAGATTCCCCGTTTCACGTTCGAAAAGTTCCCGACCGCCGACCACCACCTGACGACGCAGATGAAATCCGTCGGCGAAGTGATGGCGATCGGCCGTACGTTCCAGGAATCGTTCCAGAAAGCCTTGCGCGGCCTGGAAGTGGGCGTGGACGGCATGAACGAGAAAACCAAGGACCGCGAAAAGATCGAAGAAGAACTGGGCGAGCCTGGTCCTGAGCGCATCTGGTACGTGGGCGATGCGTTTGCCCAAGGTTTTACTTTGGAAGAAGTGCACAATCTCACCAAGATCGACCCATGGTTCCTGATCCAGATCAAGGAAATCGTCGACCTGGAACTGTGGCTCGATACGCAGAAGCTGGACAACCTGGACAAGAACACCCTGTACAAGTTGAAACAGAAGGGCTTCTCGGACCGCCGCCTGGGCTTTTTGCTGCAGACGACCGACACGGCCGTGCGCCTGCAGCGCCACGCGCTGAACATCCGTCCTGTGTACAAGCGCGTCGACACGTGCGCAGCGGAATTTTCGACCGACACGGCGTACATGTATTCCACGTACGACGAAGAGTGCGAATCGAATCCGACCGACAAGAAAAAGATCATGGTGCTGGGCGGTGGCCCGAACCGTATCGGCCAGGGTATCGAGTTTGACTATTGCTGCGTCCACGCGGCCCTCGCCATGCGCGAAGACGGCTACGAAACCATCATGGTCAATTGCAACCCAGAAACAGTTTCGACCGACTACGATACCTCGGACCGCTTGTATTTTGAATCGCTGACCCTGGAAGACGTGCTGGAAATCGTCGCCATCGAAAAACCGGTCGGCGTGATCGTGCAGTACGGCGGCCAGACACCATTAAAACTGGCGCTGGACCTGGAAGCGAATGGCGTACCGATCATCGGCACCTCGCCCGACATGATCGATGCGGCCGAAGACCGCGAGCGTTTCCAGCAACTGCTGCACAAGCTGGAACTGCGCCAGCCGCCTAACCGCACCGCGCGCACGGAAGCCGACGCTTTGGCGCTGGCGCAGGAAATCGGTTACCCGCTGGTGGTGCGTCCATCGTACGTGCTGGGCGGGCGCGCCATGGAAATCGTCCATGAGCAGCGCGACCTCGAGCGCTACATGCGCGAAGCCGTCAAGGTTTCGCACGATTCGCCGGTGCTGCTGGACCGTTTCCTGAACGACGCCATCGAGTGCGACGTCGATTGCATCTCCGACGGCGAAACGACGTTCATCGGCGGCGTGATGGAACACATCGAACAGGCTGGCGTGCACTCTGGCGACTCGGCTTGCTCGCTGCCACCATACTCGCTGTCGCAAGAAACCATCGATGAACTGAAACGCCAGACGGCGCTGATGGCCAAGGGTCTGAACGTGGTCGGCCTGATGAACGTGCAGTTTGCGATCCAGAAACAGGAAATCGATGGCGAAATGAAAGACGTCGTCTTCGTGCTGGAAGTCAATCCGCGCGCTTCGCGCACCGTGCCTTTCGTGTCGAAAGCCACCGGTCTGCAACTGGCGAAGATCGCCGCGCGCTGCATGGTCGGCCAATCGCTGGCCTCGCAAGGCATCACGCAGGAAGTCGTGCCGCCTTACTTCAGCGTCAAGGAAGCCGTGTTCCCGTTCGTCAAGTTCCCGGGCGTGGACACCATCCTGGGCCCTGAAATGAAATCGACGGGCGAAGTCATGGGCGTGGGCCTGACGTTCGGCGAAGCGTTTGTGAAATCGCAACTGGGCGCCGGCGTGAACCTGCCAAAATCGGGCAAGGTCTTCATCAGCGTGAAAGCGTCGGACAAGCCGCGCGCCGTGCAAGTGGCGCGTGACCTGGTCGAGTCCGGTTTCACCGTGGTCGCCACCAAGGGCACCGCCGCCGTGATCGCTGCTGCCGGCATCGCCGTCACGCCAGTGAACAAGGTGATCGAAGGCCGTCCGCACGTCGTCGACATGATCAAGAACCATGAAATCGTGCTGGTGATTAACACCGTGGAAGAAAAACGCAGCGCCATCGTCGATTCGCGGGCCATCCGCACCTCGGCCCTGGCTTCGCGCGTGACGACCTACACCACCATCGCGGGCGCGGAAGCGGCCGTCGAAGGCATCCGCCATCTGGATGAGTTGCGTGTGTACGATTTGCAAGGTCTGCACAAGACCTTGAACTAAGTGCGTTTGCAGTGGCCGCCGTTAGGCGGTACACTGCATGCTTATCAACCACAGAGTTCCGTGCAGAGCAGCGCGCGGCCTCTGTGGTTTTCACTTGGTAAGTCCGTTAACCGTGGCAAAACACGGACAACGGCACCGATAACCAGCAGATAGTAGAGATAACATGACCTCAGTCCCATTGACCAAATACGGCGCAGAACTTCTGAAGGAAGAGCTGCATCATTTGAAGACCAAGGAACGCCGCATCGTCATCGATGCGATCGCCGAAGCGCGTTCGCACGGAGATTTGTCGGAAAACGCCGAGTACGATGCCGCCAAGGAGCGCCAGGCCTTCGTCGAAGGCCGCATCGCCGAGCTCGAAGGCAAGCTGGGCGCAGCGCAAATCATCGACCCGACCGCGCTCGACGCGGAAGGCCGCGTGGTGTTTGCCTCGACCGTGAACCTGGAAGACCTGGAATCGGGCCAGAAAGTCACGTACCAGATCGTCGGCCTCGATGAAGCCGACCTGAAAAAGAACAAAGTCTCCGTGACGTCCCCGATCGCGCGTGCGCTGATCGGCAAGTACGCCGGCGACGTGGTGGAAGTGCAGGCGCCGTCCGGCCCGCGCGAATACGAAATCCTGGAAGTACAGTACATCTGATGCTCGCCCGCCTGCGCTTCCTCGTTGCCACCCTGTGGGCAGGCAGCCTGTGGACCATCGGCTTCATCGTGGCGCCCACCTTGTTTGCTACCTTGAGCGACCGTGTGCTGGCGGGCAATATCGCCGGCAGCATGTTCCGCGCCGAGGCGTGGCTGTCGATCGCCTGTGCTTTGGTGTTGCTGGCCTTGCTGCAATGGGGCGCGGGCGCCCTGGAGCTGAAACGCCGGCGCCTGCTGGGGGCGCTGGTGCTGTCGATGCTGGTGTGCGCGCTGCTCAGTCATTTCGGTATTTCGCCGCTGATGGCCGAACTCAAGGCGCAGGCGCCGTCGGGCATCATGGACGAGGCCATGCGCAGCCGCTTCGGCATGCTGCATGGCGTGTCGACCCTGATCTTTGCCGTGCAGAGCCTGCTGGCGGGTGTATTGATCTGGAAACAGCAGTAATCGCTGCCGTGCTTGTCGGATTACGCGCTGCGCGCTAATCCGACCTACATGGCAACACGTAGGTCGGATTAGCGAGGCCGTAGGCCACGCGTAATCCGACGCCGCAACGGCAATAAAAAAGCGGAGCAGGGGATATCCCGTGCTCCGCTTCTTGCTTCAAGCCCGGCAGCCTTGCGGTTGCCGGGTGAACAGGCTTACTTGCTGCCCAGTGCGCTTTTCTTGGCGCTTTTCTGACGTGGCTTGGCACGCTTGATGGAACCGCCTTCGGTAACGCGCTCATTGCCCTTGATCATGACTTTCGTCACGCTGGGGCGCTTGGTGCCGCTGGCGCTGGCCTTGACGATGGTCACTTCGCGCATGCCTTTGCCGGCGCTGACCTTCTCCTTAACCACTTCTTTTTTCGGACGGTAGATTACCAGCAGTTTGCCAATATGTTGTACCGGGGCGGCGCCGAGATTGCCGCAAATCGTATCGTACATTCCGACGCGGGCTTCGCGGTCGTCGCCGAACACGCGGACTTTAATCAGACCGTGCGAATCCAGGCCAAGGTCGATCTCTTTGAGGACAGCAGGTGTCAAGCCCGCTTCGCCAATGATGACGATAGGCTTCAGCGCGTGTGCTTCGGCGCGCAGTGCGCTGCGCTCTACGGGTGTAAGTTTTAGCATAATAATATTTAGTAATTCCCTTAAAAGCAGTATTCTACGCGAATGGCAAAGAAGAAATTAAACAAAAACTGGTTGCACGACCACATAAATGATCCTTATGTGAAGTTGGCGCAAAAAGAGGGCTACCGCGCCCGGGCAGCATACAAGCTCAAAGAAATCGATGAAGACGAAAAACTGATCAAGCATGGCCAGGTAATTGTCGACCTTGGTTGCACTCCTGGCAGCTGGGCCCAGTATCTGCGGCGCAAGCTGGCCGGCAAGGACGGCGGCGGGGTCAATGGTACCCTGATTGGCCTGGACATGCTGGAAATGGAGCCGATCGCCGATTTCCACTTCATCCAGGGCGACTTCCGCGAAGCGCGCGTGCTGCGCCAGCTGGAAGTGGTATTGCAAGGACGCAAGGTTGACGTGGTCCTGTCGGACATGGCGCCGAATCTGTCGGGCATCGCCACGGCGGACGCTGCGCGCATGGAACATCTGATCGACCTGGCCATCGAATTTTCGCAATTGCATTTGAAACCATCGGGCGTCTTGTTGGTGAAATGCTTCAAAGACATGGGTTTCAGCCAGATCGTGGAGAAATTCCGCGCTGAATTCAAGGTCGTGGTGCAGAAAAAGCCCAAGGCCAGCCGCGATAAATCGTCAGAAATCTTCCTGATGGGGCGTGGTCTCAAGAATCCGCTGAAAAATGCTGTGCAAGAAGATGATTCCGCCCTTGATATTTAAGCGGGAATCCGCACATGGGAACGAGAAGTGCAGTAGCGTCTGATGGCATAAAAGCCTAAATTGTTTATACTGCATTTTTTTGCGTGAGCGCGGTTTTTTCGCGCGCACGGATCGGCGGGCTTTGGCACGGCCCGCTTATTGCGAGTAAAATCGTGTTTCTAGCTATTGGTAAAGAGATGCGCACTGCATCCAAGGAGTCTTCGTGAATAACATGTTTTCCAAATCTGCCATCTGGGTAGTCGTATTGCTGCTGTTGTTCATGCTGTTCAAGCAATTCGACAGTCATGGCGCCACAGGCGGCAGCAAGGCCATCGCTTATTCCGATTTGCTGGATGAAGTCAAAGCCAAGCGTGTCAAGGATGTCGTGATCGAAGGTTCGTCGATCACCGCCAAGCTGATGGACGACACCAAGGTGCGTACCACCGCCACCAGCCTCGACAAGGGCCTGATCGGCGATCTGCGCGACAACGGCGTGCACTTCGATGTGCGCCCGCCTGAGGAAGCGTCTTTCCTGCAAACTATTTTTGTATCCTGGTTCCCCATGCTGCTGTTGATCGGCGTCTGGGTCTTCTTCATGCGTCAGATGCAAGGCGGCGGCAAGGGCGGGGCATTCTCGTTCGGCAAGTCGAAGGCGCGCATGATGGATGAAGCCAGCAATACCGTCACCTTCGCCGATGTCGCCGGTTGCGACGAAGCGAAAGAAGAAGTCAACGAAGTGGTCGACTTCCTCAAGGACCCGAGCAAATTCCAGAAACTGGGCGGCCGCATTCCCCGCGGCGTGCTGATGGTCGGTCCTCCGGGCACGGGTAAAACCCTGCTGGCGCGCGCCATCGCCGGCGAAGCCAAGGTGCCGTTCTTCTCGATTTCGGGTTCCGACTTCGTGGAAATGTTCGTTGGCGTCGGTGCAAGCCGCGTGCGCGACATGTTCGAAAACGCGAAAAAGCATTCGCCATGCATCATCTTCATCGATGAGATCGACGCTGTCGGTCGTCACCGCGGCGCCGGCATGGGCGGCGGCAATGATGAGCGCGAACAGACCTTGAACCAGTTGCTGGTCGAGATGGACGGTTTTGAAGCGAACTCCGGCGTGATCGTCGTGGCCGCCACCAACCGCGCCGACGTGCTCGACAAAGCCTTGCTGCGTCCGGGCCGTTTCGACCGCCAGGTCTCCGTCGGCTTGCCCGATATCCGCGGCCGCGAACAGATCTTGAACGTGCACATGCGTAAAGTACCTATCAGTACCGACGTGAAAGCCGATATCCTGGCCCGCGGCACTCCCGGTTTCTCGGGCGCCGACCTGGCCAACCTGGTCAACGAAGCAGCTCTGTTTGCCGCCCGCCGCAGCAAGCGCCTGGTGGAAATGGCCGACTTCGAAGATGCGAAAGACAAGATCTACATGGGTCCTGAGCGTAAATCGATGATCATCCGCGAGGAAGAGCGTCGCAATACGGCTTACCATGAGTCCGGTCACGCGGTGGTGGCCAAGTTGCTGCCAAAAGCCGATCCCGTGCACAAAGTGACGATCATGCCGCGCGGCTGGGCCCTGGGCCTGACCTGGCAGTTGCCGGAACACGACAACTTGTCCGCCTACAAGGACAAGATGCTGGAAGAAATTTCCATCCTGTTCGGTGGCCGCATCGCCGAAGAGATTTTCGTGGGACAGATGTCCACGGGTGCGTCGAACGACTTCTCGCGTGCCACCAAGCTGGCCCGTTCCATGGTGACCCGCTTCGGCATGTCCGACAGCATGGGCGTGATGGTCTACGAAGACAGCGAAAACGAAGGTTTCTTCGGTGGCGCCACCAAGACGATCTCGGAAGCGACCCAGCAAAAGGTCGATGCTGAAATCCGCAACATTCTCGACAAGCAATATGCTTTGGCGCGTACTTTGCTGGAAAGCAACCGTGACAAGGTCGAAATGATGACCAAAGCCTTGCTGGAATGGGAAACCATTGATGCAGAGCAGATCAATGACATCATGGCCGGCCTGGAGCCGCGTCCACCGAAAGTCATTCCGCCACGCCGCAATGCGGGCGGTGACAGCGGCACGGGCGGCATCTCGCCAAACGTGACGGCGCCAGCCTGATAACGGCCGCCCTGACGGGCGGCACGCAAGGGTATGGCAAGAACGAGGGTAAGGAGCGATCCTTGCCCTTTTTCGTTGCCGCGCCAGATTTTCATGACGACTACAAAGATTCACATGCGACACTATTTGCAATTCGGCCGTTTCGGCTTCAACCTGTCCGGCACGCAGGCGCTGGTGATGGGCATTCTGAACATCACGCCCGACTCGTTTTCCGATGCGGGCCAGTATCAACTGCTTGAATTTGCCCTCTCGCGCGCCGAGCAGATGATAGTCGACGGCGTCGACATCATCGATATCGGCGGCGAATCGAGCCGCCCCGGCGCGCCGCCCTTGCCGTTGGCGGACGAGCTTGCGCGCGTCATGCCGGTGCTGTACGCCTTGCGCGACTGCGGCAAGCCCCTCTCCGTCGACACGTATAAACCCGAAGTGATGCGCGAAGCCATCCTGGCGGGCGCCGACATGATCAACGACATCAACGCTTTCCGCGCGCCGGGCGCCATCGAGGCCGTGCAGGACAGCGATTGTGCGCTGTGCATCATGCACATGCAAAACGTGCCAGAAACCATGCAAGCCCAGCCTCAGTACGAAGACGTGGTGCGCGAAGTCACCGACTTCCTGCGCCAGCGCATCGACACGATGACGGCGGCCGGCATCGCCCGCGAGCGCCTGTGCGTCGATCCCGGCTTTGGTTTCGGCAAGACGGTGGAACAAAACTATGCCTTGCTGCGCGCCACGCGCCAGTTGCGCAGCGAGCTGGGCTTGCCCGTGCTGGCGGGCCTGTCGCGCAAGTCGATGATCGGCGCCGTCACGGGACGTCCCGTCGAGCAGCGCCTGGCCGGCAGTGTTGCCGGTGCGCTTGCTGCGGTAGCGCAAGGTGCAGAAATTATCCGTGTGCATGATGTAGCTGAAACCGTCGATGCGCTGAAGGTCTGGCGCATGGCACACTGACCCAGTAAGATCTATCATAAACAACAAGAAGAGAAATACGATGACCCGTAAATATTTTGGTACCGATGGCATCCGCGGCCTGGTGGGCACGGCCCCGATCACCCCCGATTTCGTCATGCGCCTCGGCTATGCGGCCGGCAAGGTGCTGGCCAAGTCGCAAGGCGGCAAGGCACGCCCGACGGTGCTGATCGGCAAGGACACGCGCATTTCCGGCTACATGCTGGAAGCGGCGCTGGAGGCTGGCCTGTCGGCAGCCGGCGTGGACGTGATGCTGGCCGGCCCCATGCCGACACCGGCGATCGCCTACCTGACGCGGGCGCTGCGCCTGTCGGCCGGTGTCGTCATTTCCGCCTCGCACAATCCGTATCACGACAATGGCATCAAGTTCTTTTCCGGCCAGGGCACCAAGCTGCCCGACAGCGTGGAACTGGAAATCGAGGCGGCGCTCGATGAGCCCATGGCCTGCGTGCCGTCGGACAAGCTGGGCCGCGCCAAGCGCCTCGATGATGCCCAGGGCCGCTACATCGAATTTTGCAAGAGCACCTTCCCGAACGAGCTGGACTTGCGCGGCCTGAAGATCGTCGTCGACTGCGCGCATGGCGCCGCCTACCATATCGCGCCGCACGTGTTCCATGAGCTGGGGGCGGAAGTCATCGCCATCGGCAACAAGCCCGATGGCTTCAACATCAATGCGGGCTTCGGCGCCACGGCAACCAAGGCCATGGCCGAGGCCGTCGTGGAGCAGGGGGCCGACCTTGGCATCGCTCTCGATGGCGACGCCGACCGCCTGATCATGTGCGACGCCACGGGACGGCTGTATAACGGCGACGAGCTGTTGTACGTCATGGTCAAGGACCGCCTGGCAACGGGCCCCGTGGCGGGCGCCGTCGGCACCTTGATGACCAACATGGCGCTGGAAGTGCTGTTCAAGCAGCAGGGCATCGGCTTTGCGCGCGCCAAGGTGGGCGACCGCTACGTGTTGGAAGTGATGAAGGAAAAGGGTTGGATACTGGGCGGCGAGGGCTCCGGCCATCTGCTGTGCCTGGACCGCCACACGACGGGTGACGGCATCGTTTCCGCGCTGCAGGTATTGTCCGCGCTCAAGCGCAGCGGCCAGAGCCTGCAGCAATGCCTGGCCGAACTGGTGCTGTTCCCGCAAACCCTGATCAACCTGCGCGTGGCGCCCGGTTTCGACTGGCAAAAAAATGCCGCCATGGTGGCCGAAAAAGAATTGGTCGAGGCCGAACTTGGCGACACGGGCCGCGTGCTGATCCGCGCGTCGGGCACCGAACCGTTGATCCGCGTGATGGTGGAAGCGAAGGACAAGGATCAGGCCGAGTCGATGGCGCGCCGCATCGCCGATAAAGTCGGTGTGTAGAGGCAAGCGCCGATAGTTTTTTCCATCTAATTCGTCTATGGCAATTGACGAAATTGGCTGGGGGCGTTATTATCTTGTCTTCGGAGTGTGGCGCAGCCCGGTAGCGCACCTGGTTTGGGACCAGGGGGTCCAAGGTTCGAATCCTTGTACTCCGACCAAAGTCATAAGCGGGCTGTCAGAAATGACAGCCCGTTTTCTATTCCGCGCTGGCATTTCATTGCTGACGCGCATGGATTAAAATACTGCACCTTTCCGCCCATCGTTCAACGGATAGGACAACGGTCTTCTAAACCGTGAATGGGGGTTCGATTCCCTCTGGGCGGACCAGTTTCATACTGGCCACGGCTTGCGCCATGCGGCCGCCATCTTCCTCTTCCTGTCTGTCAGCACGCGGCCTTAAGGCTGCGCAAACAGCACCACGATCAGCAAATACAGCAGCGGCACCGCGCACAGCAGCGCCGAGCATACCGAAACGATTTTTCTGTTGGCCAGTCGGGCCAGACGCAGCCGTTCCCGCACGGGCAAGTGCTGGCGGATCACGCTGCGCGCGCGTGGCTGAAACGGTTGTTCGTGCATGAGTTCTCCCTCGTCGATCAGCAGTTGATGCTGTCGAGCATAGCGAGGGGGATCTAAAAATGGTGTAAACAGTGGGCCTGGCGCCGCAAGCGCGGCGTAAAGATGCGGCTGGCATTGAGGGCGGCAGCGGGCGCTGCTGCGCCGCTGCCATTATGCGGCGGATGATGAGGCTTACTCTCCCCGGCGGCGGCGTGCCAGGAAGCCCAGCATGCCCAGGCCGGCGAGCAGCATGGCATAGGTTTCAGGTTCCGGCACGGCGGAAATGAAGGCCCTGTAGTTGCTCAGATCCTTGGGCAGGCCCGCCACCGTGAAAGTGGTGCCGGCGGCCACGGGTGCGGCCCAGTGGAACACCAGTTCGCCCTGGCCGAAGTGGATGGCCAGATAGTCATAGGCGGCAGCGCTCGTATAGGAATTGACGCCGCCGCTCCAGCCTGCCGTGGTGCCGGCAGTGCAGCCCGAGGTGGCGTTGTCGCAATACGAGACGGCGGCGCCCAGGCTGGTGCCGAACACGCCGTTGATGTAGCCCTGGATGGCCGCAGGACTCTGCGGCACCAGATTATCGTCATAATATTTCACCTGCAGTGCCGGCGATGGTGAATACGTGACGGTGCTGCCGGCGATGACGAAACCGCTGGCCGGACCCACATCGATCCAGGTGGCCGCTTGCGCCGCACTTGTCAGTACGGTCATTGCGGCCAGCATGGATGCCTTGATGGCAATGTTCTTTACGCTTTTCATGAAAATCCCCTTGTGCTTGAGACAGTCGCTTCATCGTGTCGGGGCGCGTCCCTGCCTGCCGGGGAAGTCATCCCATTGCCCGTTTTTAGCTGCTTTTAAGTATTTCCTGCGCGTAGCGAATACGCAAATGAAAGCTTACTCTTGATATAAACTAATACAATTTTAATAATTCTATTGGTTCGCTTGACAACATCGTATATGGCTATGTTTGGCTGTGCCAGCGATAGCCAGCATGACGTTGGGAAATGGCGTGACTAGGCGCGCCAGCTGGTGCTGGCGGCGTCTCGGCTTTGGGGGGGGTCAATCGTTGTTGTTGCTGACGCCAAACAGGCGGTCCTTGGCGTTGAGCAATTTTTGCACCTTGGCGCCCATTTTCATCAGTTGCGCCATCGATTCGGGCGACAGGCGCTGCAAGTCGTCGAACCAGGTGTTGGCCAGGTCGACCAATTCATACATTTCGCGCATGCGCTCCTGCGCATACTGGTCCACGGGTTCCGTGGCCGGCGCCAGCAGCGATTCGCGCAGCACCGTCAGGGTGGGTGCCACTTCGCGGCGGCGGCGCTCTGCGGCTACCACGCGGAAGATTTGCCACACATCGCCCAGCGAGGAAAAATACTCGCGCCGGTCGCCGGGGATGCGCGACTGGCGGATCAAGCCCCAGCCCTGCAATTCCTTCAAGCCGATGCTCACGTTCGAGCGTGAAAAACTCAGGTGTTCCGCGATTTCATCCGCGTGCAAAGGATGCTCCGCGACAAACAACAGGGCGTACACTTGTCCCACCGTACGGTTAAAGCCCCAGCGGCTGCCCATCTCGCCGAAATGGCTGACAAAGGTCAGGATCAGCGGCGTCATGTGGATATTTTGAGTTTTCATAATTATCTGAATTTTTTCACGCCACACCCGCAGGGTCAATTGATATATGTCATGTTTCGCAGTATTATACAAAAAATCGAATTTACAGAAAATTCTGAAAACTCAAAAAGTATAGAGATGCCGACCACGCCACTGTCTTTGCCCAGCTTTATCCTTCCCCGCGCCGCCAGCCTGGCGCAAGGTGGCGCCGCCTTGTTGTGGCTGCCACAAGCGGCCTTGCTGGCCTCGGCCGTGCAAGCCATGCTCGACGGTGCACCGTGGCGCGCGGCCCTGCTGCCGGCCGCTGGCGTGCTGCTGCTGGGCGTGCTGCGCGCCGGCGGCGAAGCGTGGGGTGCGCGGCGCATGTACGCGGCGGCGCGCGCCCATCTGAGCACCTTACGCGCCCAAGTGGCGCAAGCGCTGGCGCACCGTTCGCCGCTGGACCGCCAGCGCGCGCAGTCGGGTCAGGCGGCCAGCGTCATCGCCGAGCAGGCCGAAGCCATCGTGCCGTATCTGGTGCGCTACAAGCCGGCGCGCTGGAAAGTCATGCTCGTGCCGCTCGTGATCCTCGCCGTGGTGACGCCGCTGTCGTGGATTGCCGCCTTGATCCTGCTTATCGCCGCGCCCCTGATTCCCGTCTTCATGGCCCTGGTGGGCATGGGCGCGCAAGCGGCCAGCCGCGCGCAGATGGTGGAAATGGGCAGCATGAATGCTTTTCTATTGGACCGCCTGCGCGGCCTGGCCACCCTGCGCGCGCTCGACGCCGTCAACGCCACGGCGGAACGCCTGGATGCCTCGTCGCAATCCGTGCGCCGGCGCACGATGGTGGTGCTGCGCATCGCCTTTTTGTCGTCCGCCGTGCTGGAACTGTTTTCCGCGCTGGGGGTGGCCATGGTGGCGGCGTTTATCGGTTTCTCCTTGCTGGGCAGCATCAATTTCGGCACCTGGGGCCGCGAACTGAGCCTGGGGCAGGGCTTGTTCATCCTGCTGCTGGCGCCCGCATTCTTCGAGCCCCTGCGCGAACTGGCCGCCGTCTGGCACGACAAGGCGGCCGGCGAAGCGGGCCTGGCCGGCCTGCATGACCTGGCGGGCGAGGGCGTGCCCCTGCCTGGCTTTGGTGTGGCAGTGGCTGCCGTTTCCGCCGCCGCCATGGCGGTGGCGCCACCACCGGCCGTCGACATCCATCAACTGCGCTTTGCCCACCCCGGCGAAGCGCCCGTATTCGAGCGCTTCGACTTGACGGTGCGTGCCGGTGAACACGTGGCCCTGCTGGGCGCCAGCGGCGCCGGCAAGACCACCTTGCTATCCTTGCTGGCCGGCTTGCTGCCCATCAGCGATGGCGAGATCCGCATCGGCGGCGTGCGCCTGAGCGACAGCACGGTGAATACCTTGCGCCAGCGCATGGCCTGGATGGGCCAGCGTCCGCACGTGTTTGCCGCCTCCGTCAGCCAGAATGTGACCCTGGGCCGCCTCGGTGCGAACGCCGCGCAGGTGACGCAGGCGCTGCACCTGGCCGACCTGGCTAGCGTGGCGCAGGCGCAGCCGGCCATCATGCTCAGCGATGGCGGCCAGGGCTTGTCCGGCGGCGAAGCCGTGCGCCTGGCCCTGGCCCGCGTGGCCCTGCATCCGCACGCGGACTTGCTGCTGGTCGATGAACCGACGGCCCACCTGGACAGCGAAACGGCGGCGCGCGTCACGGACGCCTTGCTGGCACTGGCCAAGGGCAAGACGATGATCGTCGCCACGCACGACCCCGTGCTGGCCGGCCGGCTGCAGCGCACGGTACAGGTCGATGTCCGGGCGCTGGCACAGGAGCACGAACAGGAACAGCTGGCATGAAAACTTCCCTCATATCGAGCCCCGTCCTGCGGCAATTGCTGCTGGCCCAGCCCGGCAAGCTGATCGGGGGGGCCTTGCTGGCGGCCCTGACGGCGGTGGCCGGCATGGCCTTGTTGGGCTTGTCCGGCTGGTTTATTACCGCCACCTCGATTGCCGGCCTGCATGCCTCGACGGCGATCCTGTTCGACGTGTTCGGCCCGTCGGCCGGCATCCGCTTGCTGGCCATCGGCCGCACGGGTTCGCGCTATGCGGAACGGCTCGTCACGCACGACGCCACGTTCGCCGCACTGGCCAGCATCCGCGTGCGGCTGTTTCGCGGCTGGTCGCGCCCGGAAGCGGCCAGCCGCCTGCTGCGCCAGCCCGCCAAGCTGCTGTTCCGCCTGACGGCCGATATCGACGCGCTCGAATCGCTGTATTTGCGCCTGCTGGTGCCTGCCTTCACGGCCCTGTGCGTAGCCTTGCTGGCCGGCGTGGCGCTGGGCGTGATGCAGTGGCAGCTGGGCCTGGGCCTGGCCGCGTGGCTGCTGGTCGCCGGCGGCGGCATCAGCTGGGTCGTGGCGCAGCGTGCCCGCCGTCCCGCCATCGTGCGTTCGCGCGCCATCGAAAAATTGCGTTCCGGCACCATCGACCTGGTGGCCGGTCAGACGGATCTGGTGATGGCGGGCCGCATCGACGCCCAGTGCGCCGCGCTGGCGCAGATCGACCGTTCGCTGGCGCAAGCCGATTTCGCCCTGCTGCGCCTGGAGACGGCCGCCGGCGCCGCGTATGGCGTGGCCGGCAGCGCGACCCTGGCTGGCGTGCTGCTGGCCGTGGCAGCGCTGGTGCAGCAACAAACGATGAGTTTGCCGCTGGCGGCGCTGGCCCTGCTGATCGCCCTGACGGCCGTGGAACCGTTTGCGGGGCTGCGCCGTGGCGCGCTGGAAGCGGGGCGCATGCTGCTGGCCATGCGCCGCCTGGCGCCGCGCCTTGACGGCAATGAGGTGGCGCTGCCGCCCTTTGATGCCGCACCGGGCTTGCGCCTGGAACGCGTCAGCGCCGCGCATGCGGGCAGCAAGAATGCCATTTTGCATGATATTTCCCTGCACATCGCCGATGGCGAGCGCGTGGCCTTGATCGGTCCCAGCGGCGCTGGCAAGTCGACCTTGCTGGCCATCGCCGCGCGCGAGCTGGCGCCGCTGTCGGGAACGGTGGCCGCACCGCGCGCCTGTTTGTTTACCCAGAAGACGGAATTGTTCCAGGACAGCCTGCGCGACAACCTGCGCCTGGCCGACCCGTGCGCCAGCGATGCGCAGCTGTGGGCGGCGCTGCAATCGGCCGGCCTGGATGAGGAAGTGCGGGCGTTTGCCGGCGGCCTCGATACGCAGCTGGGCGAGGGCGGCCTGGGCTTGTCGGGCGGACAGGCGCGGCGCCTGGCGCTGGCGCGGCTGTTCCTGCACGAATCGACCTTGTGGCTGCTGGACGAAGCGACCGAAGCGCTGAATGCACAGGTGGCCATCGATGTCCTGCAGCGCTTGCGCGCGCGCTGCGACGGACGCAGCTTGCTGATCGCAACGCACTTGCGGCGCGAAGCGGCGCTGGCGGACCGGCTGGTCAGCCTGCGCGATGGCCGCATCGTCGGTGATGCGCGCCGGGGCACACCCGCCTTCGAGGCGGCACTGGCCGGCTTGCGCGGAGATTGACGGGCGGGCGGCACAGCCCGATAGCTTACAGCAGCAGACGCTATCGAACAGCCGCATGTAGATACCAGGTTTACACTTACAGTAGGGAAACACCAAGGAAATCATATGGACTTCGATATTGTCGCTTTATCCAGACTGCAGTTCGCGCTGACAGCTCTGTACCACTTTATATTCGTTCCGCTGACGCTCGGCCTGTCAGTGATCCTCGCCATCATGGAAACGGTTTACGTGATGACGAACCGCCCCATCTGGCGCGACATGACCAAGTTCTGGGGTGTCTTGTTCGGCATCAACTTCGCCATGGGCGTGGCGACGGGCATCGTCATGGAATTCCAGTTCGGCATGAACTGGAGCTATTACAGCCATTATGTGGGCGACATTTTCGGCGCGCCGCTGGCCATCGAGGGCTTGATGGCCTTCTTCCTGGAAGCGACCTTCGTCGGCCTGTTCTTCTTCGGCTGGGACAAGCTGTCCAAACGCGGTCACCTGATCACCACCTGGCTGGTGGCCATCGGCTCGAACTTCTCGGCCCTGTGGATTCTGATCGCCAACGGTTGGATGCAAAATCCCGTCGGCGCGGCCTTCAATCCGCAGACCATGCGCATGGAAATCACGGATTTCGGCGCCGTGCTGACGAATCCCGTGGCGCAGGCGAAATTCGTGCACACCGTGTCGGCCGGCTATACGGCCGCGTCGATTTTCGTGCTGGGTATTTCCGCCTGGTATCTGCTGAAGGGCCGCCACGTGCAGCTGGCCAAGCGTTCGATGACGGTGGCCGCCTCGTTCGGCCTGGCCGCTACCTTGTCGGTGGTGGTACTCGGTGATGAAAGCGGCTACCTGTCGTCGGAACACCAGAAGATGAAACTGGCCGCGATTGAGGCCATGTGGACCACGGAGCCGGCGCCTGCCGCCTTCACGGCCTTCGGCTTCCCCGACGCGGAAGCGCGCGAGACGCATTACGCCGTGCACATCCCGATGGTGATGGGCCTGATCGGCACGCGTTCGCTGACGACGGAAATCCCCGGCATCGAGCAGCTGGTCGACCGCGGCGAACTGCTGATCAAGGATGGCATCAAGGCGTATGACGCGCTGCAAACCATCCGCAGCGTGGCGCCTGGCGCGCCCGTGCCGCAAGAGGCGAAGGACATGTTCGAGTCGAAAGGCCAGTCCCTGGGTTACGCCTTGCTGCTGAAACGCTACGTCGATGACCCGCGCCAGGCGACGCCCGAGCAGATCCGCAAGGCCGCGCTCGACACCGTGCCGCCCGTGGGGCCCTTGTTCTGGTCCTTCCGCGTGATGGTGGGCCTGGGCATGTTCTTTATCTTGCTCACCGGCACATTCTTCATCCTGTCGACGCGCCGCACCCTGGACAAGCACCGCTGGCTGCTGAAGCTGGCCGTATTCGCCATCCCGCTGCCGTGGGTGGCGATTGAAGCGGGCTGGATCGTAGCCGAAGTGGGCCGCCAGCCGTGGGTCATCGAAGGCGTGCTGCCAACGGCCGTGGCGGTCTCCAACCTGGGCGCGACGACCTTGCTCATCACCATTGCCGGCTTTGCCGCCATCTACACCGTGCTGTTGATTATCGAAATGAAGCTGATGCTCAAGGCCATCCGCAAGGGGCCGGAAGAAACGGCGCCGGCCCCCGTGCCAGCGGCCGCAGCCATTCATACTCAACGCGCCTAAGGAGGGCCAGACCATGATTTTGCATGAAATGATTTCTTACGAAACACTGCGCCTGATCTGGTGGCTGCTGATCGGCATCTTGCTGGTGGGCTTTGCCATCACGGACGGCTTCGACCTGGGCACGGGCATCTTGCTGCCGTTCGTTGGCAAGACGGACCTGGAACGCCGGGTCGTCATCAACAGTATCGGTCCCGTGTGGGAAGGCAACCAGGTGTGGCTGATCCTCGGTGGCGGCGCCATCTTTGCCGCCTGGCCGCAACTGTACGCCGTCTCGTTCTCGGGCTTTTACCTGGCCATGTTCGTCATCCTGGTGGCGCTGATCGTGCGTCCCGTGGCGTTCAAATTCCGCAGCAAGCGCGAAGACCCGCGCTGGCGCGCCCGCTGGGACGCGGCCCTGTTCGTGGGCGGCTTCGTGCCGGCCCTGATCTGCGGCGTGGCGATCGGCAACGTGCTGCAAGGCGTGCCGTTCCGTTTCTCGCCAGACATGCACATCTTCTACGATGGCAGCTTCTTCGCTCTGCTCAACCCGTTCGCCTTGCTGTGCGGCCTCGTCTCGGTGGCCATGCTGGTGATGCACGGCGCCACCTGGCTGCAGCTGAAAACGGACGGCGCCATAGCTGACCGTTCGCGCCGCTACGGCAGCGTGGCGGCGATTGCCACCGTGGTACTGTATGCGGCCGCCGGCGTGGCCCTGTGGCTGTGGGTCGATGGCTACCGCATCAGCAGCGCGGTGGTGGTCGACGGTCCGTCGAATCCGATGCTGAAAACGGCGCAAGTGCACGTGGGCGCCTGGTTCCTCAACTTTGCCGCTCATCCGTGGACCTGGATCGCTCCGGCCTTCGGCTTGCTGGGCCCGCTGCTGGCGTTCGCCTTGCTGCGCGCGCGCCGCGAAGTGCCGGCCTTGCTGGCCAGCGCGGCGGCCATCGCCGGCATCATCCTCAGCGTGGGCGCGGCCATGTTCCCGTTCATCCTGCCATCGTCGATCGATCCGCGCGCCAGTCTGACGGTGTGGGATTCCTCGTCCAGTCACATGACCCTGTTCATCATGCTGGTCGTCACGGCTGTCTTCATTCCCCTCATCGTGGCGTACACGACCTGGGTATATAAAGTACTGTGGGGCAAGGTTGACGGCAAAGCCATCGAAGACGAAACCGGTCACGCTTACTAAGAATTAAGGAAAGGAACTAACTATGTGGTATTTCGCCTGGATACTGGGTCTTCCGCTGGCGGCGACGTTCGCCGTGCTCAATGCGATGTGGTATGAAATTGCCGATGGCGACACGACGCCGGAACAATACCGTGACACGCCGAAGTAGGCGCGTGTCGGCTTGACTGGCCCCGCCCGGCGCGATGGTTTTACCATCGCTGCCCGGCGGGATTTTTTTATGCTGGTTCACGGATGTGCGGAAAGCAGCCACAGAAATGAGAATGCGCTGAAGAAAGGCTCGCTGTGTTGTACGAGCACCATAGAAATCGTCGCCATGCGGGTAGAAATTCGCGATAAAAATTTATGTATTTTGTTTTATTTTCGTTGTTTTTGTTAATTTTAATTAGTTATGCGTCAAATTTTCATAAATTCGATGTAAAATAAGTTGTCTCATGTAAAAATTAAATGATTTTTTAATAAAAATATGACGTCGAATGATCGCCGGCCATACATGCGAGATTAGTGTTACTCAGTAGCTGAACCAGAGGCAAGCACAGCTAAGATAAGGACACATCATGCATATGTTACGAGCACTCAAACTATCGTACCGTTTAGCTGTGCTGATTGTGATCTTTTCAGCTGGCTTCATCCTCTATGGCCTATGGTCGTTCAAGACTCTGCAAGAATGGAAAGTGAACGGCCCGGTGTATCAGAAAATAGTGCAAAGCAAGGATCTGATCGCGGACGTGTTGCCACCACCGGAATACATACTGGAATCCTATCTGGTCACTTTTCAGCTGATGGCGACCGAGGATCGTGCCGAACAGGCGCAGTTAATCGCACGCTTTGCAACGCTCAAACATGATTACGATGAACGCCATGTATTCTGGACGCGTGAGAAACTCGATGCCGATATCGCCGACCTGTTGCTGCACAAGTCCCATGCGCCGGCACAGGCCTTCTACACGGTGGCACTGCAACAGTTCATTCCGGCAATTGAGGCGCAGGATAAGGTTGGCGCTACGGTTGCGATGAAAAAAATGACGATCAGTTACACCCAGCATCTGCAGGCAATCAACCAGCTGGTCGAGAAGACCACGCAACGCGCGTCGGCGATCGAAGCGGAGTCGGGTGAGCGCATCACGGTAGCGAGCAGCATGCTGTTGCTGACACTGCTGCTTTCGCTGGGCACGGGAATTGCGGTGGCGGTGCTCATTACCAAGAGCATTACCAGACCGCTGCAGGACGCCGTGAAGCTTGCCCGCATTGTCGCTTCCGGTGATCTGCGTAGCGATATCGCGACCGATTATCACGACGAGCCGGGCGAATTGATGCGTGCTCTGAAAAGCATGAATGAGAGCCTGCGTCACACGGTGGGCCGCGTGCGCAGCGGTACTGAAACCATTTCGACTGCCTCGCAGGAAATCGCTGCTGGAAATATGGACCTCTCGGCGAGAACGGAGGCACAGGCCGGTGCACTGGAACAAACGTCGTCGGCGATGCAGCAGTTAACCAGCACTGTGCAGCAGACTGCCGAAAACGCCCAGCAAGCCAATCAACTGGTCTTGTCGGCTTCAGCGGTAGCGCTGCAGGGCGGGCAAGTGGTCGAGCGTGTCGTCGCGACCATGGTGTCCATCAAGGATAGCTCGAAGCGTATCGTCGAGATCATTTCCGTGATTGACGGCATCGCGTTTCAGACCAATATTCTGGCCCTGAACGCGGCTGTCGAAGCCGCGCGCGCCGGTGAACTGGGGCGTGGTTTTGCTGTCGTCGCGTCGGAGGTGCGCACCCTGGCGCAACGCTCCGCCACTGCCGCCAAAGAGATCAAGCAGCTGATTGCCGAGTCGGTCGAAAAAGTCGAGCTTGGCAGCAATCTGGCCGATGAGGCGGGCGGCACGATGCAGAAAATCGTCTCCTCTGTGCAGCAGGTGGCGGGCATCATGGGGGAAATCGCCGTCGCCAGCCACGAACAAAGCGACGGCATCAAACAGGTGAATCAGGCCATCAGTCAGATGGATGCAGTGACCCAGCAGAATGCCGCCCTGGTCGAACAGGCCACAGCGGCAGCGGCCAGCATGCAGGAGCAGGCGCACAATATGATGCAGGACGTGCGCGTGTTTACATTGCTGGCGGCTGCCTGACCGGCGTGATGGCGGCGTCTGCTACACTGCGCTCCACTTTTATCGACGGAACTGCCATGACTACCCTTTCTTTGCCGTACCGCGCCACCGCCACCCAAGCCTGTGCCTGGCTGGCGCAACAGACGGGCACGCCGTGGACCCTGGCGCGCCTGCTGGAGCAGGGCGGCTTGCCGTATGTCTGGCTCGATTACAGCGACGCCTGGGCCGAGCTGTTCCATGACGGCGTGACGCGCTATGCGGCGCCCGTCGTGTTCATCGGCGACAAAGAGCACCTGGCCTCGGGCGCCGATGACGTGTGGCTGCGCTTTACGCGCGACTCCGGCAATATCGCCATCGAACTGAAGGCGCCGGGCTTGCGCGTGCCGGTCGATGGTTTGCACTTCCAGGAGCGTGACTTATTGCGCTTGCTCAAGGAGTTGCAGCACCCGCAGCCGGCCGAGCCGGAAGCCGGAACTGACAATGCCGCGCCGTTTGTCTTGCCCAGCGCCCTCAAGGGCCTGGGGCGCGAGCAGATTTTGCTTGCCTTTGCCGGGGTGGGCAAGGTCGACCTGGACAAAGGCATGGCCAGTGGCGTGGGCATCTTTGGCGACGATGGCGCGCGCGTGCGCAAGAATTCGCGCGGTGGCAAGAACAGCCACCTGTGGCATCCCGTCACCCTGGCGTTCGGCCTGCACGATGTGCACCGCGTGCCGATGGCGCACCTGAAGAAGGCCTTCGCCACGCAGCCCTTGCTGCGCGAATGGAAGGCGGACTGGCTGGAGTCGCTGCGCCTGCTGGGCGAGTAAAGGGAGGGGACAGTCCTACAGCTCGATGGGCGCGACCTCGGTGCCGATATCGGGCGCCGCGTAATGCACGCTGAAATACACGAAAGCGCCGATATTGAGGGCGACGGTGATCCAGAACAGCACGCGGAACGATCGCTTGCTGGACTTGTGGCGCAGCCATTGCTGGGCCAGCACGGCGCCCGGCCAGCCGCACAGCAGTCCCAATAGCAGCAAGGTGCGCTCCGAGGTGCGCCAGCGCCCCTGTTTGGCGGCCGACTTGTCGATCGCATAGGCGACGAAACAGCTCAGGCTCAGCACGCCATACACGAGGGCGACCAGGGCGGGGATGTGAAAAAAGAACGTGGCCAGTAAATACAAAACGACAAAGAACAGGATGACAAGGTAGGGCATAGGATGTGGTGGCTTGAGCGGGGGCGTGAGTATCCCACACGGGGAGCGATGCTGCTGTCTAAAATAAACAGCCTTGCGCCATATCAACATGCACGGCGCGGCGGCGGGCGTGACCCGTCTTCAGCGCTTCGCGGTCGCTGGACAGGGCGATGCCTTCCAGCGCCAATAACGTTTCCTTGGCATGCAGGCCGCCCGCAAAGCCCGTCAACTCGCCCGTGGCGCCGATGACGCGGTGGCAGGGGGCGATGATGGAAATGGGATTCTTGCCGTTGGCGGCGCCCACGGCGCGCACGGCGGCGGGACGGCCGATCTGGCGCGCGATCTCGCCATAGCTGCGCGTCTGGCCGTACGGTATGGTCAGCAGCGCGCGCCACACTTCCTGCTGGAATGGCGTGCCGGCAAAATCGAGCGGCACCTCAAATTGCTGGCGCGTGCCGGCAAAATACTCGCGCAGCTGGCGCGCCGTTTCCAGCAGCACGGCGCAACCGTCATCGGCGCGCATCTCGCCCAGGCGCACGCGGTTCGGCTTGTCGTTTTCCCACAAAATCGCGGCCAGGGCCGCGCCACGCGCCACCAGGGTCAGCTCGCCCACGGGCGAGGGCACCACGATGCAGTCGTATTCCATGCTTGTTCCTTGATCGGAGAGCGCCAGTGTAGCAGGCTGGCGGCGTGCCGCGTATTGCGTGTAGGATAGCGTTTTTCGGCATGGAGCACTGGCTTTGACGACGATCCCCACTTATGACGCCATCCGCGCGATTGCCGTGCGGCTAGTGCAGGAACACTATCCCGCGGCCGTGGCGGCCATCATCGGCGGCTCGTTTGCCACGGGCCGGCAGACGCCCAGTTCCGATATCGATTTGCTGCTGCTGTTCGAGCACGTCGATTGCGCCTGGCGCTCGACCATCGTGGCCGAAGGGCGCACGGTGGAACTGTTCGCGCACGACCTGGCCACGTTCACCTATTTTTGCAAGGAAATGGATGCGCCCGGCGGCACGGTGCCGCTGGCGCACATGGTGCTGGAAGGGGAAAACATCCTCGCAGCCGGCGACGCCTACACCCGGCTGCACGCGCTGGCGCACGCCATCGATGCTGCCGGGCCGCCCGTGTTTGACGCGGAAAACTTGCAGCGGCGCCGCTACGCCATCACCACCGCGCTGGAAGACCTGGTCGACAGCACGCACCCGGGCGAGACGCTGGCCGTGGCCTGCCAGCTGTATCCAGCGCTGGCCGACCTGCACCTGCGCGCGGCTGGTGTATGGAGCGGCGGCGGCAAGCACCTGTACCGCCGCCTGCAGGCATTTGACGCGGCCATCGCCGAGCAGCTGGACGGGGCCTTGCGCCTGGTCGCCAGCGATCTTGCGGCGGGCCAGCGCGCGTTCGAGCACGTCACCGCCGCCGTGCTGGCGCCCGTGGGCGGTCCCTTGCTCGATGGCTTTACCTTGCCGGCGCCCGCCCACTGGCGTGCTTAAAACGCCGTGCGCACGGCCAGGCTGATGTTGCGCGGCTCACCCCAGAACACGCCGTCGAAGAAGCCCACGTTGCGGTAGTACTTTTTATCGAGCAAGTTATTCACGTTCAGCTGCACGCTGGCGTGGCGGTTGATGGCATAGCTGGCCATGGCGTTGACCAGTGCATAGCCGGCCTGCGGGATGTTCGTCATCTCGCCCGATGGCGGGCGGCCGTACCACGATTCGCTGTAGATGGCGCTTTGCGCCGTCATGCTGGCGCCCGCTTTCAGCCCTGCCAGGCGGCCGTCGAAACGGTAGCTGGTGGCCAGGCGCAGCAAATGGCGCGGCTGCGTGGTGGCGGCGCGGCGGCCATCAGCCTCGGCCGCGTGCAGATAGGTATAGCCGCCGCTCGCTTCCCAGGCGGGCGTGATCTGGCCGGAGACGTCGAACTCCACGCCCTTGGCCGTCACGCCGGCGCCATTGGCCACCATCGCCTGGCCGCCGTCGGGCAGCAAGAAGCCGGGCGCTACCGTGCGGTCCAGCTCGGCCATGTTCTTTTTCTTCGTATGGAACAGGGCGGCCGACGCGTTCAGCTTGCCTTCATAAAATTCGCCCTTGATACCCAGTTCCGCGTTGTCGCCCGTTTCCGGCGCCAGGAACTGGTTGTTGCGGTCCTTGCTAGTCTGCGGATTGAACAGCTGCGTGAAGCTGGCGTAGGCGGAATACTGCTTGTTGATGTCGAACACGGCGCCCACGTAGGGCGTGACTTCATTGCGCGTTTCCACGAAGTCGCCGCTGCCCGTGTACGCGCCACGCTTATCGTAGCTGCGTGTGTCCGTGCGGTAAGTACTGCTGCGCGCGCCGATGATGACGTGCAGCGGATCGGCCAGGCTCAAGCGCGTGGCCACGTAGCCGCCTGCCAGGCGCGTGACGGTTTCCGTGTGCGATCCGTCCGGGTGGAACACGGGGCGGGGGATGTTGCCCGTCCAGTTGCGGTAATCGGGGACGAAGTCCGGGTACTCGATTTTCGCCTTGCCGCCCAGCGAGCGGGCGCGCTGGTTGCCGCCGTTCCAGCCGACGATGGCCGTATGCTTGCGCCCCAGCAAGGTAAACGGGCCGCTGGCGTACACGTCGAAGTTGTCGCCCGTGGTCTTGCCCGGGCCATAGGCGCCCGTCCACAGGAACATGCCTTCGCCCGTGGCCGGATCGGGCTTGCCGCCGCCCGCATAGGCGACGGTGGTGCGGTTCGTGCTTTCCGTGCGCGCATAACCCAGGTGCATGTTCCAGTTGCCGGGCAGGCGCTGATCCAGCGACGTGAATACCGTGTGCTGCTTGTTGGCCCAGGTGCTCCACGGCGTCGTGAGGCTGGTGTTGCGCGGCAAGTTGGCCAGGCTGCCATCCGCATTCCAGTAGGGCACGGCGCCCCAGGTGGCGCCTGTCGGCTGGTTGTCCTGGAAGTCGACGCCGGCCGTCAGCAGGGTGCCGGGGCGTACGTCCGCCTCAAGGATGACCATGCCGACCGTCTTGCGCTCGTGATACATGTCCAGGTAGGAATCGCGTTTTTGCCAGGCCAGGGCCGTGCGTGCACGCACGCTGCCCTCCGCGTTCAGCGGCGTGGACAGGTCGGCTTCGAAGCGCTGGTCATCCCAGCGGCCCATGATGAGGCCGGCGCTGGCCTGGAACTCGTTCGTCGGCCGCTTGCGTATCATGTTGATGGTGGCCGACGGGTCGCCCTTGCCGCCCATCAAGCCCGTGGCGCCGCGCACCACCTCGATGCGGTCGTACAGGATCGTGTCTTGCAGCGGCGCATTGCCGCCGCGCGCCATGCCGTCGATCTGGAGATTGTTGATGCCGAAGCCGCGCGCATAAAAGGTCGTGCGCTCCGTGTCGTTCTGGCCCACCTGGATGCCCGTCGTCTGCGCCAGCGCCTGGTCCAGGCGCACGGCGCCCAGGTCGTCGAGCAGCTGGCGCGTGATGACGCTGACCGATTGCGGCGTTTCGCGCAGGGACAGGTCCATGCGCGTGGCGCTGCGCGCTTCGCCTGCCGTGTACGATTGCGTGCCTTCCGTCGTCGCTGTCGACTGGCCGGTCACGGTGACGGCTGGCATGGTAACGTCGGCCGCAGCGGCATCGGCGGCCTGGGCCGGCAGGGCCACGCCAGCGGCAAGGCTGAGCAGGCTGATGTGTAATAAACGGGGGAGGGGGCGCAAGGCGGGCTGGCGCGAAGAAGGGAAGACTGTCGTTGATTGCATCATTTTCCTGGAATATTTTAGTCGTGTGTTTTCCTATCTCGTCTGGCGATGTGCGCAGTAGCTGGGGGGATGGCATGACGCTGGCCCGCGGTCTGGCTTGGATAGCAGTTCCACCGCAAGGCCCGGCGCGGTCGGGCAGTGGAAAAGAAGGGCGCGCGATTCCCCTCACTTTCGTGAATAAGAATCATTATCAATATAGGTGGTATTTGCCAAATAATCAAGCGTGCGCACCAACAGAGTGCGGCAGGCCAATGGGGGCGCATCGTCCGGCCTTCTGCGATAATGCAGGCGCTGATAAAATATTTTCCTCATTGAAAGAAATGCATGCGTACATGGATCGCTTGTGCCGGATGGTTGTGTGTCGTGTCGCTGGGGCAAGCCCAGGAACACGCGCCGCCGGCTGTTCCCGCGCCACTGCACAGCGCCAGCGTGCCGCCCGCCATGGCTGCCGCATCCGCCACATCTGCTGCGCCGGCGCCCGCAGAGGACGCCTTGCCATCGCAAACGGTGACGATCACGGCCAACAGCGACGCCAAGGCGCCGCGCATCCGTTTCATGGCTTACCGCGAGAGTTATCTGACGGCCAGGAAGGTGTGGCAAGTGTCGAGCGGCAGCGTGGTCATGGCCCTGCGCCTGATTCCCGCCAAGCTCAGTGCCACCATCGACGATGTGCGCGTGGCCCTGCAAGGCAATGGCGCTGCCGTGCCGATCAAGGTGTCCGCCGGCGGCGTGTTTGTCGTGCCGCTCAACGACGACATCGCCGCGCAAGATGGCACTTTCCTGGTGAACAAGGGAAGGGGCGAGTTGACGGCCAATATCGTGCTCCAGCCGTCCGTGGCGCGCGATGCGTGGAACGTCACGCGCGTGGGGCAAGTCCTGCACGATGCACGGCGAGCCGTGCGGGCCATCACGCCATGGTACAAGCGGCCGTTCGCCAGCGATGTGCAATCGCTGGCCTTTTGCGCGATCGAGCGGGGCAGCGCCTTGCAATTGATGGATGGCGAGCAACTGATCGCCACCTTGCCCATGAATGAGCCGGCCGTCAACGACATCAATCAGCCCGTGTTTTGCAAGATTTTCGACGGCGAAGACAAATACCCCGGACACTACCGCGTCGTCCTGCCCGAGCAAGCCACGGTGCTGCTGCTGTAGCGGTTAATTGGGCTGGCGCTGCACCAGCTCCAGGGCCGCCGCGAGGGCCAGGTCCATGGTGGCCTGGTGGAAGATCAGCCATTGCGGCAGCAGCGACAGCGCATGGCGTCCCTGTTCCAGGTCGCCTTCATCGACGGCAGCCCACGCATGGTGCAAACCGCTGAGCACGCGCGCATGCTGTTCCCGGTGATTCGCCAGCGAGGGGAAGGCGATTTGTTCCATCAAATCCTCTTCCTCGCGGAAATCGCGCTCGACGGCCGCAATCAGCTCGCGAAACGCCACGCTGAAATGCTGGTCGCTCAACTGGCCCAGCCGCGCCAGCTCCTGAAACAGCGCCTCATGCGCCTCGTCGATGGCGGGAACGCCCAGCGCCATCTCATCCTTCCAAGCCGATATACCCATGCCGATGCTCCCGGTTAAGTCCGTCGCGATGTGAAGCGGACTGTTCCAGTGTGGCCGCAGCGTAGGGGGAAATCCATGATCTGGATCAAAAGTATGGTGAAGAGGGGTACTGATACATTTGGACTGGAAAGGGGGAACAAATCCCACCCGCAACAAAGCAGATTTGAACGATGCGACGTGTTGCCGAGCGGCGTTTTCTCAGCCGCGCGTATTTTAGTGCTTGGGCCAGTGGGCCCACAGGGCATGCGCATCGACATTCGGTACCTGCATCTGCTGCACGGCCGACGTCTGCATCGCGTCGCGCAGTACGAGGGGCACGAGCAGCAAGGCCGACAGGGCAAGGCAGGCCAGCACTTTGAGCGTCAACATGGTCGTCTCCCGGTGGCCCGGTGGCGGCGCGGGGATGCGGCGCCTGCAGGTCACTTCCTATGTACTACCATGCTTGCAGTTTAGTTCATCTGATTGAAACTTCAACTAATTGCTGTGATGCACCGCACCAGTTCGCCTGTTGCCAAGGGCTTATTTGGCCTTGCGACTGCGCCGTGGCTTGCCAGTTGGCGGCAGGAAGGAATCGAACCACACTTGCGTCAAATGCCGCGTATTTTTCGCTGCTTCACGCTTGACGGCGACCGTGGCGTGGCCGCGCGCCGTGTTGGCGATACGGTTGGCGGCGCTCAGGTACATGCTCATCCAGGGGTTTTTCATGGGGTGCCTCGCAGATAGTGAGTGGCGCGGCGCGGGTTTGTCCCCATGCCGCCATATCCCCACTCTAGTCCGATGGCTGGCGCTGACTGTGCGCCCGCCCACATAGCCGGGCGGTGCTGGCAATGTGCTGAGGCAGATCAATACACGTCGCGGCGGTAGCGTCCCGCTGCCAGCAGGGCGTCGAGTCCTTCCTGGCCCAGCACTTCTTGCAGCACAGCATCGATTCCTGCCGCCATGCCGTGCAGGCTGCCGCACACGTAGACGATGGCGCCTTGCGCCAGCCAGTCGCGCAGTTCGTCGGCATGGTCACGCAGGCGGTCCTGCACGTATTGTCGTGTTTCATCATCACGCGAAAAGACACGGTCCAGGCGCGCCAGGTGGCCAGCGTCCAGCCAGCCTTGCAACTCTTCGCCGCAGACGCTGTCAAAAGCTTGCTGCCGTTCGCCAAACAGCAGCCAGTTGCGTGCCAGCCCGGCCCGCTGGCGCGCGCGCAGGTGCGCACGCAGGCCCGCCAGGCCGGAACCGTTGCCGATAAAAATGCAGGGCACATCGACCAGGGCGGGGGCGAAGGCGGGATTGGCTTGCAGGCGCAGGCGGATGGTGGTGCCCGGCTGGGCGAAGCGCGTGAGCCAGCCGGAACAGATGCCGTACCCCTCGTTTGCGCTGCCCGCATGGCGTTCCTGGCGCACCAGCAATTGCAGTTCGCCATCGGATGGCAGTGAAGCGAGCGAGTAGCTGCGCGGCGCATGCTGGGCACCCTGCGGGTCACCCTCGCCGCCGTCCGCGTTGCATCCGATGATTTCCGCCAGCGCGCCCGCTTCCCAGGTGGCGCCGGCCGGGCCCGTCAAGGTGATTTCATGCAGTTCGCCGCCCAGGCTGCCAGGGTTGAGCAGCACGCGGCGCAGCAAACGCCAGTCTTCGTACGATGCCTGTTCCTGCACACCGATGGCGTCGATGGCGCTGCCGCTGCAACGGGCCAGCGCTTGCGACCAGTCGGCCAGGGCGGCGGGGTCGTGCTTGTCGACTTCGATCAGCGGGAACAAAGGCGTGGCGCCCAGCGCGCGCAATTGCCGCTCCAGCGCATGGCCGAAGCCACAGAAGTCGCTGTAATGGCGGTCGCCCAGGGCCAGCATGCCCACTTCCAGGCCGGCCAGCGGCGTGCCTGATGTTGCGTGCAGCAGGCGCGCGAAGCGGCGCGTGCCGTCCGGCGCTTCGCCTTCGCCAAAGGTGCTGGCAACGATCAGAGCCCGCGCGTACTGGCGCAATTGCGCGGGATCAAAGCGCTCCAGCGACTGCACGTCGACGGCCACGCCCGCCTGCTGCAGGGCGCGCGCGCTTTCCAGGGCCAGGCGCTCGGCCTGGCCCGACTGGCTGGCGTAAGCCACCAGGGTGGGCAAGCCCGTGTCCGTCTTGCCCGCAATGCCAGTCAGCAGAGCGCGCTGCGCCTGCACAGCGCGCTTGGCCTTGCGGCGGCCCAGGTACAACATCCAGCCCGTGATGGCGAACAGGGGCAGGCCCAGGCTGGCCAGGGTGACGATGATGCGGCCCGGCAAGCCGAAATACGTGCCCATGTGCAGCGGATAAATGATGTTGACGAGGCGCACGCCCAGCGCCTGCTGGCTGTACGGCTCGTTTTCCGTGAGCGTGCCGTCGGCCGGGGCAATGCTCATGCGGCTGCGCGCCCGCTCGTGTGGCGCATCGCTGGCCAGCCACGTAAATTGCACGGCTTCGCCGGCGCGCGAGGGCATGCGTACGCTGGCCAGGGTCCAGCCGGGGGCGTGTTGCTGGAAGCTGCTCCAGGCCAGGCCGATGTCAACGGCCGGCGCCTCCTTCTCCTTGCCCGTCCCCTTTTTCATGGGCGCCTGTGCCATCCTTGGGGGCTTGCCGGCCCAGGCATCGATATTGTCGCGCACCACGTCATAGCTCCAGTACATGCCCGTCAGGGTCAGCGCCACGTACACGACCAGGCACCAGGTGCCGGCCACGGCGTGCAAATTCCACAAAAACGAGCGGCCTTTTAATGCAGGATCGAAGCTCAGCCAGGTGCGCCAGTCCAGCGGACGGCGTGGCCAGCGCAGATACAGGCCGGAGAGTGCCAGGCCCAGCAGGCACAGGGCCAGCGCGCCCGCCACCTGGCGGCCCGGATCGCGTGGCAGCAGCAGCCAGCGGTGCAGCGACTCCGTCCACTCGAAAAAGCCCGCCCCCATCAACGCGGGCTGGGTCGCGCCCGTGTACGGGTGCACATAAATGGACTCGCCGCGCCGCTGGCCGTTCTTGGGTGCAAAGAACAGGCGTGGCGCCGTGCCCGCCTGCGCATACAGGGTGATGGAGGCCACGCGCTGGCCGTGTTCGGCGGCGGCGATGTTGCTCAGCTGGGCCGGCGTCAGCGGCGCGCGTGTTTCCACGGGCACATGGCGCACGCCGGGGTTCATGACGTCGAGCAATTCATCCTTGAAGGCCAGGGTGGCGCCGCTCAGGCCGATGATCACCAGCACCGTGCCAGCCGTGATGCCGATGAACCAGTGCAATTGAAACCAGACCTGCTTCCAGCTCCAGTGCCAGCGCCGTTGTTGCGGGGCGGCGGCACGCTGGTGCTGCTGGCGGCGCTGCTGGCGAGTCTGCGACGCATCGTCGGCGCTGGCGCGCAGCTGGGGTTGGGGCAGGGAGGAGGTCGGCATGAAGCGGCTTTCGATAGCGCTGCCATGCGAGGCATCAGGCATGGCGGGGAAGAGAAGGCTGATATAGTAACGCAAACGAGAATCATTCGCAAATGATGGCGTCCTGTCTTCGCGGGGCGGGGGCTATCCTCGTTTGCCTGATTGGCCGCTATAGGCGCTACAATAGGGATACTCTTCACTAGTTCCCATTGCCGCCATGACCACTTCCACACCGAATCTCGTCGTCACCCCGTCCGCCCACCCCCTGTCCGACGCCGAGCGCGCCGCGCGCATGGTCAATCCCGCCTTCGGCCGCATCTTCACCGACCACATGGTGGTGATTCCTTACCGTGACGGCAAGTGGCAGCAAGGTGAACTGAAGGCTTACGGTCCGCTGATGCTGGACCCGTCCGCGTCGTCCCTGCACTACGGCCAGGCCATCTTCGAAGGCTATAAAGCGTTTGCCCAGCCCGATGGCAGCATCAAGACTTTCCGTCCAGAACAGAATGCCGAGCGCTTCAACCGCAGCGCCGCGCGCCTGGCCATGCCGGCCATCCCTGTCGAGCTGTTCCTGGAAGCGGGCGATGCGCTCATTGCGCAAGACCGCAACTGGGTGCCGAAGAACACGGGCGAAAGCTTGTACATGCGTCCGCTGATGATTGCCACCGATCCTTACCTGGGCGTGCGTCCATCGGAAGAATACCTGTTCGTGCTGTTCGCCTCGCCGGCCGGCGCCTATTTCCCGAAAGGCGTGAAACCCGTCACCGTGTGGATCAGCGAAGACTTCGTGCGCGCCGCGCCCGGCGGCACCGGTGAAGCCAAGTGCGCGGGCAACTACGCGGCCAGCCTGATGGCCCAGTCGCAAGCACAGGAAAAAGGCTGCGACCAGGTCGTCTGGCTCGACGCCGTGCACCGCGAGTTCATCGAAGAAATGGGCGGCATGAATTTGTTCTTCGTCTATAAAGCTGGCGAGAAAATCACGGTCGTGACGCCGGAACTGACGGGCACCTTGCTGCCAGGCATCACCCGCCGCAGCTTGCTGGAAATGGCAAAAGACCTCGGCTATGCGACGGAGGAGCGTAAATTGTCCGTCCAGCAATGGCGCGACGACATCGCTTCGGGCCGCATGACCGAAGTGTTCGCCTGCGGCACGGCCGCCGTCATCACGCCGGTCGGCGTGGCCAAGGCGAACGGCTTTGAAATGACCATCAACAACAATGAAAACGGCGCCGTCACGCTGGCCCTGCGCGAAGCGCTGCTGGGCTTGCAGCATGGCACGGCACCGGATACCCACGGTTGGATGCACAAGGTTTGCTAATCAGCTTGCTTGATTGATACCGCGCCGGCACGCAGTTGCCGGCGTTTTTATATCTTGAAGGAAACTCGATGAAAATTCGCTCTGTCTTGCCCGCGCTGGCCGCCGTTTTCCTCTGCCTGTCCGCTGGCGCCGTCCACGCGGCCGACGCCAGCTGCGCTATTCCAAACAACGTCAGCTACTACGATTATGACGTCAAGCCGTCGGACGAGAAAAACACCTGCTACAAGCAAAGCACCAACGTGCCCACCGATTACTTCATGCTCGCGCTGTCGTGGTCGCCAGGCTTTTGCGACAGCCAGCGTCGCCGCGGCGCCGTGTCGAAGAAGGCCGCCTTCCAGTGCGCCGAGAGCAACCAGTTCGGCTGGATCGTGCATGGCTTGTGGGCGCAGTCGGCCAATCCCGCCACGTGCGAAGACATTTCCGTGACGCCGCCGCGCAAGACGGACATGCATCCGCGCTATTGCAAGGGCAATCTGCCCAAGCTGGCGCCGTCGGAGATCTTGCCTTACATGTGCATGCAGCCCGGTGAAGCCTTGCTGCAGGGCGAATGGGAAAAGCATGGCGCCTGCGATTTCGATACGGCCAAGCAGTATTTCGAGAAGGAACGCGAACTGTTCCAGGCATTGAAGTTGCCGGACTCCACCATGCCGAAAAACGAGCTGTTCCAGTGGATGAAGCAGCACAACCCGCAGTTGAAGGGCCACTGGCTCGGCTATGAAAAGCACTCGGGCGAGTTGCGCATCTGCTACTCGAAGGATTTCAAGGTCATCGACTGCCAGAAGTAAGCTTGCCTGCTCTGCAGGTTTTTTGCATACATGCTAGTGTATTGCCCGGATCAGCAAGATGAACAGGTAGTGTATTTATGCAGCAGTCTATGCAGCGGCAAACGCAAGCCGTGATGGTGGGCGAGGACGGCTTGCCGCCGGGCGCCCGTTTATGGGCCATGCTGGCGCTGGCCATCGGCGTGGGCATGGCCTCGCTCGATACGGCGATCGCCAACACGGCCTTGCCGGCCATCGCCAGCGAGCTGCACACGACGCCGGCCGCCTCCGTCTGGATCGTCAATGTCTATCAACTGGCCATGGTGGCGACCCTGCTGCCGTTTTCCGCCCTCGGTGAAATCGCCGGCTACCGGCGCGTGTTTATCTCCGGCATGCTGTTATTTACCGTGGCGTCGCTCGCCTGCGCGCTGGCCTGGTCCCTGCCGTCGCTGGTGGTGGCAAGGCTGTTCCAGGGCGTCGGCGCCAGCGCCATGATGAGCGTCAATACGGCGCTGCTGCGCGCCCTGTATCCGAAACATTTGCTGGGACGCGCATTCGGCAACAATGCGCTGGTGGTGGCTGTCGCGTTCGCCATCGGCCCCACGGCCGCCTCGCTGATCCTGGCGACGGCATCGTGGCCGTGGCTGTTCGCCATCAACGTGCCGCTGGGCGTGGCCGGCTTTTTCCTCGCCAGCCGCATGCTGCCGGCCACCAGACTCTCCGGCCACACCCTGGATGCGCGCACGGCGCTGTACAACGTGGGCGCCTTCGGCTTGCTCATCTTGCTGTTCGGCGACGCGGCCCATCACGCGTCCAGCGCCGTCCTGCTGGCGGAACTGGTGGCCGTGGCCGTGTTCTTTGTCTTGCTGCTGCGCCGCCAGGCGGGACATGCGGCGCCCATGCTGCCGATCGACCTGTTCCGCCGTCCATTATTCCTGCTGTCGTCGCTGACGGCCATCTGCACGTTTGCCGCGCAGGGACTGGCGTTCGTCTCGCTACCATTCTATTTTGAAGTCACGCTGGGCCGTTCGCCCGTCGAGACGGGTTTTTTGATGACGCCGTGGGCCGTGCTGGTGGCCGTGATGGCGCCCGTGGCCGGGCGCCTCAGCGATCGTTACTCGCCGGGCGTGCTGGGCGGCATCGGCCTGGCGGCGCTGGCCGGCGGCTTGCTGACCTTGATCTGGATACCGGCCCACCCCAGCGCCTTCGACATCGGCTGGCGCATGGCCTTGTGCGGCGTCGGTTTCGGCTTTTTCCAGGCGCCCAATCTGAAAGCCATCATGGGCAGCGCGCCGCCCGAGCGGGCCGGCGGCGCCAGCGGCGTGGTCGCCACCTCGCGGCTGATCGGGCAAGCGACGGGCGCGGCGCTCGTCGCCTATTGCTTCACCGTTTCGGCCAGCCGGGGTACGACGTATGCGCTGTGCCTGGCGGCAGGATTTGCCACCGTGGCCAGCATCGCCAGCTTTTCGCGCCTGGTGGTGGCGCAGCCGGCGTGGCAGGCCGGCAAGCGCGACTGACGGGTAGAGGTCAGACGTCGATGGCCTTGTCTGACTGCATGCGCTTGCGCAATTCGAACTTCTGGATCTTGCCCGTCGACGTGCGGGGCAGGGGGCCAAAATAAATGGCTTTCGGCACCTTGAATCCGGCCAGGTTGTTCTTGCAGAAGGCGATCAATTCTGCTTCCGTCACGCTGGCCCCTTCGCGCAGTTCGACGAAGGCGCATGGCGTCTCGCCCCATTTCTCGTCCGGCTGGGCGATGACGGCGGCGGCCAGCACTTGCGGGTGGTGGTATAGCGCATCTTCCACTTCCACGCTGGAAATATTCTCGCCGCCGGAAATGATGATGTCCTTGCTGCGGTCCTTCAGCTTGATATAGCCGTCCGGATACATGACACCGAGGTCCCCCGTGTGGAACCAGCCACCGGCGAAGGCTTCCTGCGTCGCCCTTTCATTCTTCAGGTAACCCTTCATGCAGATATTGCCGCGGAACATGATCTCGCCGATCTGTTCGCCATCGGCCGCCACGTGCTGCATGGTTTCCGGGTCGATCACGGCGACGGCGCTTTGCAAATGGTAGCGCACGCCCTGGCGCGACTTTAATACGGCGCGCTCTTCCTGGCTCAAGGCCGCCCACTCATCCTGCTCGGCGCAGATGGCGGCGGGGCCGTACACTTCCGTCAAGCCATATGAGTGGATCAAGTCAAAGCCCATGGCTTCGATCTTCGCCACCATGGCGGCCGGCGGCGGCGCGCCGGCTACCATGCCGCGCACGGTCCAGTCGATTCCCTCGCGCCAGTTGGCGGGCGCGTTGGCCAGCGCTGCATGCACGATGGGGGCCGCGCAATAGTGGGTGATGCGCAATTCGCGCATCAGGTCGAACACCAGTTTCGGATCGAACTTGCGCAGGCACACGTTGACGCCGGCGCGCGCGGCGATGGTCCATGGGAAACACCAGCCATTGCAGTGGAACATCGGCAATGTCCATAAATACACGGCATGCTTGGGCATGTCCCACTCTAATATGTTCGACAGGGCATTCAGGGCCGCGCCGCGGTGGTGGTAGACCACGCCTTTCGGGTCGCCCGTGGTGCCGGACGTGTAGTTGAGGGCGATGGCGTCCCATTCGTCCGCAGGCGGCTGCCAGTCGTAATCGGGGTCGCCGCTGGCCAGCAAGCTTTCGTAGTCGAGGTCGGAAAAGGCCTCCACTTCCGGTCCCAGCACGTCGTTGACCTGGATCACGCGCAGACCGGGAATCTGCGCCGCCATCTGGCGTGCCAGCTCGGCAAATTCCGTGTCGGCCAGCAAGACTTTCGCGTGGCCATGGCGCAGCATGAAGGTCAGCGCCGCCAGGTCGAGGCGGATATTCAGGGCATTGAGGACGGCGCCGGCCATGGGCACGCCAAAACTCGCTTCCACCATGGCGGGCGTGTTCGGCAGCATCACGGCCACCGTGTCGCCCGTGCCCACGCCCAGCTTGATCAGGCCGGAGGCCAGGCGGCGCGTGCGCGCATAGGTTTCGCGCCAGGTCTGCCGCACGGCGCCATGTGCAATTGCCAGGCGATTGCCATATACTGCCGCTGCCCTGGCGATATAGTCGAGCGGGGTGAGGGCGGCGTAGTTGGCGCTGTTTTTGTCGAGGCCGGTATTGAAATCAGCAGTCATGCTTGTCTCCTGGTAAATAAAATGCTGTAGCTCCCTGTTTCGGGATTGATACCGGTTAGCATAGCACCGGTGCTGAAAAATCACTGTCATCTTAGTGACAACTGAAGGATGGAATGGATAGCAACGATAGTGTAGACCGTGCGGTGCCCGAACTCGATAGCCACGACTGGTTCACGGCCCTCGATGCGCGGCATCAGGCCCTGTTGCGCGCCGGCAGCGTGCTCCGCCATGTCGAGGCGGGCGCCTTCATCACGCGGCGCGGCGAACCGTCGGCGCACTGGATCGGCGTGCACACGGGCTTGATCAAGCTGGCCGTCTACAACGCCGATGGGCGCGGCGCCACGTTTTCTGGCGTGCCGGCGGGCGGCTGGTGCGGCGAAGGAAGCGTGCTCAAGCGCGAACTGCGCCGCTACGATGTGGTGGCCGTGCGCGCCGCGAACATCATCCTGGTGCCGGTGGACCTGTTTCACCTGCTGCTGGCCGAGAGCCTTTCCTTTAACGCCTTCGTCATCCGCCAGCTGAACGAACGCATGGGGCAATTCATCGCCACCATCCAGAACCAGCGCCTGCTGGCCGTCGACGCGCAAGTGGCGCAAGCGATCGCGCAACTGTTCCACCCCATGTTATATCCGCGCACCTCCAGCGTGCTTGAGCTGTCGCAGGAAGAAATTGGCTTGCTGACCGGCATTTCGCGCCAGCGCGTGAACCTGGCCCTGGGCCGCCTGGCCGAACTGAAACTGATCAGCATCGCCTACCAATCGATTCGCGTCGTGGACCTCGATGGCTTGCGCCGCTATGGCGTGGCGTCGCTGTGATGACAGACTGCTTGCGCGATGTGTGGCATGCTGGCGGCTCGTTCACCACCTTGACCTGACGCATGGCCCTCGTTTCCGATCATCCCTTGTACTTGCTGGGCTTGCGTTTTCCGCTCCGGCTGCGCGTCACCGTGCGCCAGGGTTTTGTCACCTTGCATAATGAAATCACCACCAAGAAACTGGGTAGCGGCGACAGTTTTGTCGTGCCTGCCTTCTTGCGCTTCGCCTGCGACGTGATGCCGGGGCGGGGCAAGCCGGCCGTGTTTACCCTGGCGCTGGAAGGCGACGAGCCGGACGGTGGACACGGCGGCGGCAAGCGCTGGAGCCAGGCGCTGGCGCAGCACATCTTTGATACGCCGCAAGGCAAATGGACGGCGGCGCGCCTGGCGGCCCTGTGGCAAGTGACGCCGCACAAGGCCCGCGCACGCCTGTTTGCCGAGGGCGAGGCATTGCTCAGCCTGGTGCGCGAGCAGCGCCTGGCGCATGCGCTGCACACGGCGGCGCAAGCGGGCGCCGATGGCGAAGGCGGCGAGCGCGACCTGGCACAAGTGGCGGCCGGCTCCGGTTTCGCCTCGATCCCCGCGTTTTGCGACGCCTGCGTGGACGTGGCCGGCGTGCGCCCCAGCCTGTTCCTGCGGGGGCAGGCGGGCGCGCCCGCGCTACGCGAAAGCCATACTCCGCTATAATCGGGGCCATGGGATCTTTATTGAAGCGCAAACAGTGGCATATGTGGTTCGCCTGCCTGGCGATACTGCTCAATGCGCTGTCGCCGTCCCTGTCGTATGCGTTTGCCTCGCTGCACGCGAACGCGAACAGCGCTGCCGTCGAGATCTGCTCGGCCAGCGGCGCCGTCTATACGCAAGCGGACCTGGCGCCGGCCGCCAAATCCACCACCGATTCCGTACTGCACCACATCGAGCATTGCCCGTTCTGCATGAACCATGCGGCCAGCGTGGCCCTGCCGCCGCCGACCTTGTCTCCGCTGGCCGTCATCACGGGCCACGACCACTATCCACCCTTGTTTTACCAGGCGCCACGGCCCCAGTTCGCGTGGCTGGGCGCCAGCCCGCGCGGCCCGCCTTTGGCTGCCTGAACGCAACAGTCACGCCTTCTACGTCCCAACTTGTCTCAACTACGCCCATCGGGCTGGAATTACCATGAAACGTCGTCTTTTCCTTCTCGCCGGCACGGCGGGATTGCTCACGCTTGCCGCTTGCGAACAAGCACCGAAACCCCATTACAACAGCCTGGATTTGACGGGAGGCGATTACAAGCCCGACTTCAAGTTGAGCGGCCCCGACGGCAAGGTGTATACCCTGGCCGACTTCAAGGGCAAGTATGTGATGGTCTTCTTTGGCTTTACGCAATGCCCGGACGTGTGTCCGACGGCGCTGTCGCGCGCGCTGGAAATCCGCCAGAAACTGGGCGCCGATGGGGATAAACTGCAAGTGATCTTCATCAGCATCGACCCCGAACGCGACACGCCCGCCTTGCTGGGCGAGTACATGCGCGCCTTCGACCCCAGCTTTCTGGGCTTGCGCACGGACCCGCAGGCGACGGCGCAGACGGCCTTCAATTACAAGGTCTTCTACCGCCGCGTGCCGAGCGGCAGCTCGTACACGATGGACCACACGGCCATCAGCTATGTGCTCGATACGGAAGGGCGCATGCGCCTGGGCCTGAAGCACCAGTTGACGGCCGACGAGTGCGTGCAAGACATCAAGACCCTGATGAAATCGAAATACACCTTATAACTACCGAGGAAATGATCATGACCCATCTGAAAACCCTGCTGGCCACGGCCCTGACCGTACTGTCCTTCTCCGCCGCTGCCCAGACTTCCGTGCAGATTACCGACCCGTGGGTACGCGCCACCGTGCCGCAGCAAAAAGCCACGGGCGCCTTCATGCAGATCACGGCGCCGAAAGCCATGCGCCTGCTGGAAGTGCGCTCGCCCGTGGCCGGCGTGGCGGAAATCCATGAAATGAGCATGACGGACAATATGATGCGCATGCGCCAGGTCAAGGAAATCGCCTTGCCAGCCGGCAAAGCCGTGGAGCTGAAGCCGGGCGGCTACCACGTCATGCTGCTGGACCTGAAAGGGCAAGTGAAGGCGGGCGACAAAATCCCGCTGACCCTGGTCGTCGAAGGTGAGGACAAGCGCCGCGAAACCATCGAAGTGACCGCCGTGGCCCGTCCGCTGGGCGCGACCTCGGCGCCGATGCCGGCGATGAAGCACTAAGTTTGCCGCTACACCCGTGAAAAGCCCGGTTCGCCGGGCTTTTTTGTGCCTGCCTGAAAGTTAAACGGCTGTTTGATATAATCCCCTGCGATATTAAACGGCTGTTTAAATGATGGGAATGACATGACGGAAGAAACGAGAAGTGGCAAGGAAACGGAGCCGGCGCGCGCGCGCATCCTGCAGGCGGCGGCGGACCTGTTTGCCGGCGAGGGCTACAAGGCCACCTCCGTGCGCAGGATATGCGAGGCGGCTAGGGTCAATGTGGCGATGGTCAATTACTATTTTCATAGCAAGGAAGAGCTGCACCTGGCCGCCTTCGACCATGCGCGCGAACTGGCGCGGGCCTCCGCCGCCGACGTGGCCGCCGCCAGCGCGCAGGCGCAGTTGCCCCCCGTGGAACAGTTGCGCCTGGCTATCGAGGCGCTGGTGTCCGACATGCTGCGCTCGGGGCACGCATCGCTGTTCAGCCGCCTGGTGGCGCGCGAACTGATCGAGCCGACGGCCGCCATCCACAAGCTGGCCGAGCGTAACGTACGGCCCCAGCATGCCTTGTTTACGGGCTTGATCCGTGGCGTGGTGGGGCCGGCCATGCCGGCGGACGTGGTGCAGAAATGCGTGTTCAGCGTGATCGGCCAGGCCGTGTTCTATGCCCGTTCGCGCATCGTGCATGAACTGGTGGTGCCGGAAATGACGTATGACGAGGCGGGCATCGCCAGCATCGCGCGTCATGTGTCGCAATTTTCGCTGGCGGCCCTGGAAGGCATGCGCCTTCAATACACCGCGCAGGCGGGCGCATGAAAGCGCGCAAGCTGACCCTGGTGCTGGCCGGGCTGGCCATGCTGGGCCCGTTCGCCACGGATACCTTCTTGCCATCGTTTCCCGCGATCGGCACGCATTTCGACGTCAGCAGCGTGCTGGTGCAGCAAACCCTGAGCGTCTACCTGGCCGCCTATGCCTTCATGACCTTGTTCTACGGCACCTTGTCCGATTCGTTTGGCCGCCGTCCCGTGATCCTGGCTTCCCTGCTGATCTTCGCCGTCGGTTCCATCGGCGCCGCGTTTGCACCGAGCTTTGGCTGGCTGCTGTTCTTCCGCGGCATGCAGGGCGCCTCGGCGGGAGCGGGCAGGGTCATCGGGCAAGCCATCGTGCGCGACACGCTGTCGGGCGCGGCCGCGCAAAAGATGCTCGCCAATATCATGATGGTGTTCGGCATCGCACCGGCCATCGCGCCCATCATCGGCGGCTGGCTGCACGTGGCCTACGGCTGGCAATCGACGTTCGTCTTCACCTTTGCCGTCACGGTGCTGCTGGCGCTCGCCTGCCTGAAAGGCTTGCCGGAAAGTTTAGCCGTCGAGCAACGCCAACCCTTCCACCCAGGCAACATCGCGCGTAATTACTGGCTGGCCTTGCGCCACCGGGCGTTCCTGCTGCGTTCGCTGGCCGTGGCCTTCGCCTTTGGCGGCTTCGCGCTGTACATCGCCTCGGCCCCGCATTTCATCCTGGAATTGCTGCGTCTGCCGGAAACGGCGTTTGGCTGGATGTTCATCCCCATGGTGGCGGGTCTGGTGCTGGGATCGGCGCTGTCGGGCAAGCTGGCCCATGCGGTGAAAAGCGCCGTGCTGGTGCGCTGGGGCTTGCTGGCCATGGCGGCCACGAGCGCGCTCAACATTGCTTACAACCACTGGTTTGCGGCCAGCATCCCGTTCGCCGTCGTGCCCGTGATGCTGTACGCGTTCGGCATGTCGCTGGCCTTGCCGGGCATGACCATGTCGACGCTCGACATTTTCCCGCAGATGCGGGGCCTGGCCGCCTCCCTGCAAAACTTCGTGCAGATGCTGGTGTTTGCGCTGGTGTCCGGTTTTGTCGCACCGTTGCTGTTCGACAGTGCCTTCAAGCTGGCGCTGGGACAGGCCTCTGCCGTGGTGCTGGCCGCCGTATTCTGGTGGCTGGGCAGCCGCCAAGGGTCGGGGCAGGGGGCGACCGGCATTATCAAAACAACATGACGGGCCCTGTAAAAGAGTGGCATGCTTCCTGCTTTGTTACACTGTGACAATCAGGCCCTGCCGCGGGCATAGCAGCACGCGCGCGGGTCTAAGCAGTTTTGCAACTTTACCTTTGGCTATCATGCACTTGATTAACTCCAGTTTGAACCACGCCTTGCGCGTGCCGCTGGCTGCGGAAATCCACTCGCGGCCGTTTTTGCAGCTCGATGCCCCCGAGCTGATAACCCATCTGGCCGTCTACAAGGATGACAGCGCGGCGCCCGGTGCGTCGAATATGGCGGCCCAGCACGCCACCCTGGCGGCCCTGTGCACGCATTTTGGCGTCACGCCGCCCGCCGCCGAAGCCAAGTATTTTTATTACGACTTTGGCCGCTTCCGACTGAAATGGGAATGCCATACGGAATTTGCCACGTTTACCTTTGCCGAGCGCCCGGGCGCCGCCTTGCCCCTGGAACAGGCGTTCGAGCGCATGCCGCTGGAACAGTTGCCGCAGCAGTGGCTGGCGGGCTTGAAGGGCAAGCTGATGGTGGCCGCCCACGTGGTGCTGCAGCAGGCAACCGAGCCGGCCGAGATCTTCATGCAGGGCTTGTCGCGCGTGTTCGAGGGCAATACCCTGGCCGGCAGCAAAGTGTTGCAGGGCGGCGAATTGTGGACGGATTTTACGATCCAGTCGGATGGCTTCAGCCGTTTCGTCATCCGCGATGCGGGCATGCACTCGCAGCAGTCGGGCCGTTTGGTGCAGCGCGTGCTGGAAATCGAAACTTACCGCATGATGGCCTTGCTGGGCTTGCCCTATGCCATGCAGGCGGCGCCTTCGTTGAACGCCATCGAAAACGAACTGGCGACCCTGGCCGCCGCCATGGTCGACACGGACGACGCGCCCGGCCTGGCCAAGGCCGACGAGGGCGTTGCCGAGCAAGCCTTGCTTGACCGCATCACGCGCCTGGCGGCCCGCATTGAAAAGCTGTCGCTCGACAATAGCTACCGTTTTTCCGCCTCGAAAGCCTACATGGGCCTGGTCAAGGCGCGTATCGACGAGTTGCGCGAAGAGCGCATCGAGGGCATCCCGACGGTCGAGGAATTCATGGATCGCCGTTTGACGCCTGCCATGAACACGTGCGAAGCGATGGCCAGCCGCCAGGAAGCGATGGCGCAGCGCATTGCCAACACGAATGACTTGCTGCGCACGCGCGTGGGCATCGTGCAGGAATTGCAGAACCGGCAAATCCTGCAATCGATGAACGCCCGCGCGGCGCAGCAGCTGCAACTGCAGCAAGCGGTGGAAGGCTTGTCCGTGGCCGCCATTTCGTATTACGTGATCGGCCTGTTCAGCTACACGGGCAAGGCGGCCAAGGTGATGGGGCTGCCCGTGAATCCGGAAATCCTCGTCGGCGCGCTGGTGCCGTTCGTGGCGGCCGGCGTGTGGCTGGGGCTGCGCCGCATGCATCACAAGCTGCACGCGGACTGAGCGGGACGACACTGCGCTATCATTTTTGCTATCTTTCAACATTCGACCGTCAGGTGTTCTGAAAAGGAAAATGCGTGCTACCGAATGTTGGAGATGTTTACAGTGTGTTTTCGTCCGAGCTGCAGCAGTACGTGGCTTGCCAGGTCACCCGCATCAAGGATGCTTCATCGTCCAGGCCTGTCGCTGCCGTGCTGGAGCTGGACTGGACCGGTGACGCCTTGCCTGATGCGGCGGCCGTGCAAGCCATGCGGCCGCTGCTGTGCGACTATTTCTTCTGGAACAAGCGCCACGATCACTGCTATGCCACGGCGAACGTGCCGCCTGGCCATACCCTCGTTGGCAATATCGCGCCGCTGGTGGACGTGGAAGTCAACAGCTACCGCAGCGGCTGGAACGTGGGCGACAGTGTGCTGCGCCAGCGCAACTGGGAGCGCATCGATCCGCTGCGGCGCCAGCAGTTCAAGGCCGTGTCGCGCGAGCGTGAAGTGACGCTCGGCGGCCACGTCTTCCGCCAGGACGCGACGAAAATCAATGACAGCGTCTTGCAGGCGCTGGGCGACCTGTCCGAACTGGAGCAACTGCCTTGCCTGATGTCCATCGAGACCAGCCACGGCACGCCAGCCTTGATGGAGTTTATCCAGGGCAATCCCTTCATCAATGAGCTGGACTGGCAGTCATCGACCGTGCATGCGCTCGATTTCAGCGGCAGCGGCCTGGAACGCCTGATCCTGCAGCCCGATGGCGTCAGCAGCCTGGTCTTGAACAAAGGCTTGGGTCTGCTCGCGCTGCGCAGCGCACCATCGCTGGCGCTGCGCATCAAGGATGGCGCCGATGGCCGCCATCTGACACTGCAGTGCAAGCAGACGCTGCCGTCATTCCACGGTCTCGACCAGCTGGGCGGCCTGTCGCTGGTGAGCATGAAAGACGTCGACCTGGCGCAAGTGGCGCAGCGCTTTCCTCACCTGACGGCCTTGCGCATCTGGGGCAAGCCGGGACTGGCATCGCAGATGGCCAGCCTTGCGCAATTGGCCCAGCTGCGGATGTTCACCGCCTGTGATCTGTTCGGCTACAAGGCGGAAGAGTTTCCATCGGCCACGCAATTGCCGCAGCTGTCTGCCCTGTGGCTGACCAGCTTGCCCGCCGACGTCGCCAAGGCCATCAAGGCCGGCTACAAGAAAGCGGCGGCGCAGGGACTGGACTTATCGGTGAGCAAGGCGCGCAAGCCGGAATGGCTGGCGGAAAATCTGCTCAACCCGTTCCGCGACTGGGATGGCCGCGAGCATATTTCTCCCGCGTATGCGAAAAAGGCGGCGCTGGCCTACAAGAACATGCTGGCCGTGACGCGCGGCATCGATGCCGCCATGGAGGCGCCGGCGGCGGCCGCCGTGCTGGAAGCGATGGTCAGCGCCTATGTCCAGGAATTCAACAAGATCGAGCGGCGGACGAGCATCATCGAGACGGTCGAGCGCGAGGAAATCTATACGGTGCTGGCGGAACTGCTGGCACAGCTAAGTGGGCAACTGAGCGGGCAGGGCGCCGCTCTCGTCGATGAGGCAGCCTTGCTGGACTTGTTCGACCGCTTGCGCGAATTTTAGCCGCTTCCACACTCCAGAAAAAAAGTTCTAGACAAGGAGTTCTGGACTGGATATGCTGGCGGCATGTTAAAAAATACCTCCACTCCCCATCCCACGGCCGCCGAACTGGACTTGCTGCGCATCCTGTGGCGGCGCGGTCCGTCCGACGCGCGCGCCGTGTACGACGCCCTGGCCGAAGAGCGTGCCGACGCCAGCTACGCCACCGTGCTGCGCCAGTTGCAGCTGATGCATGGCAAGGGACTCTTGAGCCGCGATGAAAGCCAGCGGCCGCAGCTGTATGCGGCCGTCGACGCGCAGGAAAAGTTACAGACCAGCTTGCTCAAGGACTTGATCGGCAAGGTGTTTTCCGGTTCCGGCAAGGCGCTGGTGCTGGCGGCGCTGCGCGAGCACGTGAGCGACGCGGAGCGCCTGGAAATTGAAAAGATCCTGCGCAGCAAGGATGGCAAGGCGCCATGAACCTGGACATGCGCTTGGGCATTGAGTTGGGCAACCTTGTCCCGGCGCTGGGCTGGGTCTTGCTGTATTTTGTCTGGCAGGGCGTGATCGTCGGCGCCGTCTCCGCTGTATTGCTCTGGCTGCTGCGCCACGCCAGCGCGCGCTGGCGCTATGCCGTCTGCGCGCTGGCGCTGCTGCTGTGCCTATGTATTCCCACCGTTCACCTGCTGTCTCTGCTGTCCGGCACTTCACTGGCCCAGCTGCCGATGGCTGCGCCGCCCGCCTGGCGCGCCGCGCTGCAAGCGTGGATGCCGGCCCTGGTGCTGGCCTGGAGCGCCGGCGTTGGCCTGATGAGCTTGCGCCTGTGCCTGGGCCTGGCCTGGGTCGGCAGGCTGCGCCGTCAGGCCGTGGCCGCTCCGGCCATCTGGCAGGCGCGCCTCGATGCGCTGGCGCTGCGCATGGGCTTGCACCGCAGTCGGCAAGTGCCGCTGAAACTGCATGCAGGCTTGTCCAGCCCCGTCACCGTCGGCTTCTGGCGCCCCGTCATCCTGCTGCCCGCCGCCTTGCTGAGCGGCATGCCCGTCGCCTTGCTGGAAGCGTTGCTGGCGCACGAACTGGCGCACGTGCGGCGCTGGGATTACCTGGTCAACCTGTTGCAAAGCGTGGCCGAGGCGCTGCTGTTTTTTCACCCCGTCGTCTGGTGGCTGTCGGCGCGCATGCGGGCCGAACGGGAACAGGTGGCCGACGCGCTGGCTGCGCAAGCGCTGCAAGACCCGCAGCAACTGGCCACGGCGCTGCATGCGCTGTCCCTGCACACGGATGTGCCGCAGCATTCCGGCTTGCTGATGTCGGCCCGGGGCGGGGCGCTGCTGACGCGTATCGAACGCCTGATGGCGCCCGGCCTTGATACGGCCGGCTGGAAACTGGCCGTGCCGGCCATGCTGCTGGCCTGCGCCACCTTGCTGCTGCAGGTGCAGGGCAAGCCTGCCGTCAGCGGGGCGGCCCTGGCCGAGGCCGCCGCCGCGATGCTGGACTTGCCCGTCAGCGCGAAACACATGCTGGTCTTTGACGACAGCACGGGCCAGGTGCTGATGGCGAAAGATGCGGACGCCGTCGTGCCCATCGCCTCGATCACCAAGCTGATGACGGCCATGGTGGTGCTGGACGCGGGACTCGATCCCGATGAACAGTTGCGCATCGTGCGGGCCGATGGGGATGCGTCGCTGCAGCGCCACAGCCTGCTGGCCGATGGCGTGGCCGTGTCGCGTGGCGCGCTGTTGCAACTGGCGCTGCTGCCTTCCGAAAACCGCGCCGCCGCCGCGCTGGCGCGCACCTATCCCGGCGGCAGCGCGGCGTTTCAGCAGGCACTGCAGGCGAAGATCCGCCACCTAGGCTTGCACCGCACGACCTTGCTGGACCCGGTCGGCAGTTCCCCCGCGAATACGTCCACGGCCAGCGAGGTGGCGAAGATCGTCGCGGCGGCCGCGCGCTATCCCGACATCGCGCGCATCACCAGCCACCCGCAAGCGAGCGTGGCCGTCAATGGCAAGGTCCGTACCCTGCGCAACACCAACCCGCTGGTGGGCGGCAAGGGCTGGGACATTGTGCTGTCCAAGACGGGCAGCAGCCATGAGGCGGGCAGCTGTCTGACCATGCGCATGCGCAGCGGCGGCAAGCACGTCACCGTGGTGTTGCTGGACGCCGATGGCGCGCAGCGGCGCTCGCTCGACGCCGGACACATCCGCGACACCCTGGCCGACAGGACTGGCCGCATGCACTGATACCCCCCCGGGCGCGCCAGTGCGGGCGCCCTTCTTTTTACACTCTGGAGATGAAGATGACACTATTGGCGAAGTTGATGCTGGCTACGGTTGCGACCATGGCAGCTGGTACGGTGCAGGCGAAGACGCCGGCCCCGGTGCAGGATAAACCGGTTAATTGTGACAATTGCAAGGAATGGAATGCGCCCGTCAAGCCGTTCAACGTGTATGGCAATAGCTGGTATGTGGGCACGGCCGGCCTGTCCGCCGTGCTGGTGACGAGTCCGCAGGGCCATATCCTGCTCGACGGTGCGCTGCCGCAATCGGCGCCCCTGATCATCGCCAGCATCAAGGCGCTGGGCTTTCGCATCGAGGATGTGAAAGTCATCCTCAATTCGCATGCGCATTGGGATCATGCGGGCGGCATCGCCGCGCTGCAACGGGCCAGCGGCGCCACGGTAGTGGCCAGCGCCTCGGGCGCCCTGGGGCTGCAAAGCGGTACGAATGGCAACGATGATCCGCAGTACCAGGCCGATCCCGTCGTGCATGTCGCGAAAGTCGCCAAGGTCAAGGTAGTGGGCGAGGGCGATACCGTCAAGGTGGGCCCTTTGGTGCTGACGGCCCACATGACGCCGGGCCACACGCCCGGCGGCACGACGTGGACGTGGACCTCGTGCGAAGGCCAGCGCTGCCTGAACGTGGTGTACGCGGACAGCCTGAACCCGTATGCCAGCGGTGATTTTGCGTACACGGGCAAAGGCGCGGGCAAGGGTGGCTCGCCTGACGTTTCGGCCTCGTTCGAAGCGAGCATCGCCAAGGTGGCTGCCTTGCCATGCGACATCATCATCCCCGTGCATCCGGGCACGACGGACGTGCTGGGCAAGGCCGCCAGGCGCAGCGCCACAAGCAATCCGCTGATCGACGCCAACGCCTGCCGCGCCTATGCGGCCGAAGCGGGTGGCTTGCTGGCCAAGCGCCTGGCGAAAGAGCGGGGCGTTGCGTTACCAGCCGAAGCCAAGGGCGCCGCGCACGCGCATTAAACGGTTTTACTCGGCCGCCTGCTGCTGTTTTTGCAGGCGTTTGACGAACACCGTCATTTCCTTGACGGCTTGCAAATCGCCTTGCTGCTGGGCCACGGTCACACCGGTGGCCCAGGCGGCCTGCGCTTCCTCCAGCCGGCCCAGTTGGTGCAGGGCCTTGCCCAGCAGTTTCCAGGCGGCCGAGTAGCCGGGTTGCTGCACGGTGGCTTGCGCCAGGTGCAGGGCCGCTTGCTCGGCGTCATGCTCTTTCAGGCAGGCATCTCCCAGGCCAAAGCGCAGCAGGGCGCTGTCGCGTCCCTGCGCCAGCAGTTTTTCCAGTCTTTCACGCATCAAGGGTCCCGTTAATATGCAAGTTAATTCTTGCATATTAACGCTTGAGCGCGCGGGAAACAAGCGGACGTTTCATCGTCCACGTCTGCCAGCAGGATAGATATGGGCCGAGTATCTTTCAAAAATCCATTAATGAGAATCCATTATCATTTATAATGCAAGCTTATTGCATTGTTTTGCGCCCTCGTCAGGAATCCCATGTCCGTGTTTTTACGCCGCCCCGTGGCGCTTTTGCTGGCCGCCGCCAGTCCCTGGTCACTGGCAGTCGATGGTGCGCAGGCCGATGATGTCGTCACCGTCAAGGCCGAGCGCCAGCACTACCGCAGCCTGTCGGCCACGGGCGCCACCAAGACGGATGCCTTATTGATGGATTTGCCGCAAAGCGTGCGCGTGCTGACCGGCGACTTGCTGCGCGATGCGGGTGTGACGACCCTGGCCGGCGCGCTGGACCTGGCCAGCGGCATTGCGAAGCAAAGCCCGCTGGGTGGCTTGTGGGATAGCTATGCCATGCGCGGCTTCACGGGCGACCCGAATTTCGGTTCCGACTACATGGTCAACGGTTTCAGTTCCAGCCGTGGCTACAACGGCCTGCGCGACGCCGGCAATACGCAGAATGTGGAAGTGCTGAAAGGCCCCGCGTCGGCCCTGTACGGCCGGGGCGAGCCGGGTGGCACGGTGAACATCACGACGAAAAAGCCGAAGTTCGCGCCGGAATACGCCGCCGACGTTTCCCTCGGCAGTTTCCGCACGCGCCGCGCCGCGCTGGACTTGACGGGGCCGTTGAGCGACACCATCGCCTACCGATTGAACGCGGCGCATGAAGAGGGGCACAGCTTCCGCGATACGGTGAAAGTCGAGCGCAGCCTGTTTTCTCCCTCGTTCCTCTGGCTGGCGGGCGAGCACACGACCGTCTCGTATGAAATCGAAGCGGTGCGGCAGCGTGTGCCGTTCGACCGTGGCGTAGTGGCCGTGCATGGCCAGCTGGGTCTTGTCCCCGTCGCGCGCTTCCTGGGCGAACCGGGCGATGGCCCCATGACGGTCAAGTCGCTGGGGCAGCAGCTGTTTATCCATCACGCGCTGTCCGACGACTGGACGCTGCAGGCGGGCGCTTCTTACCGCGACAGCGCATTGCGCGGCTATTCGACCGAGGCGAACAAGCTGCTGGCCGATGGCCGCAGCCTGAACCGCCAGCGCCGCCACCGCGATTTTTCGGCCACCGACGTGTCGGCCCGCGTTGAAGTACTGGGCAAGTTCAAAACGGGCGCACTGGCGCACGAGGTGCTAGCCGGTGTCGACGCCTATCACTTCGATGACCATCGGGTACAGCTGCGCCGCAATCCCTCGGCCGCGAATGCCTATGCCATCGATATTTTTGCGCCCGTGTATGGCGGCAAGGCCGCTCCGCTGGCCCTGTCCATCGACACGCAGGAAGCGCAACAGGCGCGTGGCCTGTATGCGCAGGATCAACTGGATCTGGGCGCGCAATGGAAGGCGCTGGTCGGCGTGCGCCACGATACGTACACGCAGGACGTGACGAACAATCGCCTGAACGTGAGCAACGGCCAGTCGCTGTCGGCCACCAGCCCCCGCGCGGGCCTCGTCTATCAGCCGTCGACAATGTGGTCGCTGTATGCGAGTGCGGCCAAGGGTTTCCGGCCCAATAGCGGCATCAGCATCGATAACCAGGCTTTTCCTGCCGAGCGCAGCCGCGCGTATGAGCTGGGCGCGAAGCTGGAAACGGGCAAGCTGACGGGCACGCTGGCCGTGTACGACATCCGCAAGAGCAATGTGCTGACCACCAATCCCGCCAACACGGATTTTGCCATCGCGGCGGGCGAGGTGGGCAGCCGGGGCCTGGAACTCGATGTCTCGGGCGAAGTGGCGCGCGGCTTGCGCGTCTCGGGCGCGTATGCGTACACGAGTGCCAGCGTCACGCGCGGCGACACTACGATAGTGACGGGCAGCCGCTTGGCCAACGTGCCGCGCCACAGCGCCAATCTGCTGGCCACGCAGCAATTTGCGCTGGGCACGGGCACGGCCAGCGTGGGCGGCGGCGTGCAGTACGTGGGTGAGCGCCTGGGCGACGTCGCCATCAGCAGCAGCTTTACCTTGCCGGCCTACACGACGGCCAAGCTGCTGGCGTCGTATTCGCCCAACGCCAAACTGCGATTGGCACTGAATGTGGAAAACCTGTTCAACCGCAGCTACTATGCCAGTTCCTACAACCAGCTGTGGGTGGCGCCTGGGGCCGAGCGCACGCTGACCCTGAATGCGCATTACAGGTTTTGATGTATTCACCCAACAGCAAAGTGCCGGGGTCGGACCTTCAGGTCCGACCCCAGTTTCTGCCGTTGGGGTAAGCATGCCGTTTCTAATCTTAGATTTAAAAATGAATAAATGACTGCCTCCCTGCCTTCCCCCGCCACCCTGCGCACCCGCATCGCCGTCATCGACGTACTGCGCGGCCTCGTCATGCTGATCATGCTGTTCGACCATGTGCGCGAAACGGTCTTCCTGCACCACCAGGTGGGCGACCCGATGGATGCGGCCCACGTCGATCCGGCCCTGTTCTTCACGCGCCTGGCCGCCCACGTGTGTGCGCCCATGTTCGTTTTCCTGACGGGACTGTCCGCCTGGCTGTACGCGCATCCGGCCACCGGTCCCCGCAGTGCTGCTGGTTTCCTGTTCAAGCGGGGTTTGCTGCTGGTGGTGCTGGAACTGGTGTTCGTCAATGTCGCCTGGAGCGGGGCGTTTCCACCCGCCGTGCTGTATCTGCAGGTGATCTGGGTCATCGGCCTGGCCATGATGGCGCTGGCAGTGCTGCACCGGTTGCCGTTGAAAGTGCTGGCGCTGCTGGGCGTGGCGATCATCGCGGGCCAGCATTTGTTTACCTGGCTGCACGCGGAAGAGGGCAGCTTTGGCTACTATCTGCTGACGCTGCTGTTGCAACGCGGCTACCTGGTCGCCGATGGCGCCATGAAGATCAAGGTCAGCTATCCGCTGCTGCCGTGGATAGGCGTGATCGTGCTCGGCTACGCGGCTGGCCCCCTGTATGCGCGCACCTTCAGCGCAGAGGCCAGACGGCGCTGGTTGCTGGCGCTGGGCGCGGGCAGCTTGCTGCTGCTGGCCGTGTTGCGCGGCTTCAATCTGTATGGCGAAACCCTGCCCTGGGTGGCGGGCGACACGGCCGTGCGCACGGTCATGAGCGTGCTGAACTTCACCAAGTACCCGCCGTCGCTGGACTTTTTGCTGTTCACCCTGGGCCTGGGCTTGCTGGGCCTGGCCTGGCTGGAAAGCGTCGACAACGGGTTCACGCGGGCCTGCGCCACCTTTGGCGGCGCGCCCATGTTTTACTATCTGCTGCATTTATATCTGCTGCTGGGCATCGGCCTGGCCTTGAAGGCCATGCTGGGCGCCAATCACGCTGGCCGCTATGGCGTCGAGCAACTCTGGCAAGTCTGGCTGCTGGCCTTGCTGCTGATGCCCGTGCTGTACTTTCCCTGCCGCGCGTTTGCCAACTACAAGCGCACCTCGCAGCAGGCGTGGGTGCGCTATTTCTGAGGCAGGCTTACTTACAATACAGCCTGTCGATGCTGTGGCTGGACGCCAGGTAATGCCGCGTCTGCCAAGCAATCGCCACACGGTAGGCGCAGGGCGGGTCGAGCGCCACGTTGACGGGAAAACCGCCATTGTTGCCTGACAGATGAGGCCCACCCGCGCCGCCGCGGAACAGGTAATTGTTCGGTGGTGGCGGCGGCGTGAAGCTGGCGGACGGCAGCGGTGGCGGCGGGTGCGCGATGCCGTTGTTATTGGAAATCGTGATATTGAAAAAGCGCAAATGCGGGTGATCGATCGTGTACAGGATATGCACCAGGCCGCCCGCGATGGGGTTGCAGGCATTGCTGCGCAACTCTTCCAGGTCCAGCGCCACGATGACGGGCGAATTGTCGAAGACGATGGAGTCGAGCCCGTCCGTGGCCACCAGCGCCAGGCTGATGCCGTCGCGTACTTCGAAGCCCAGGCGGTAGCGGCGTATTGGTTCGCTCTCGGCCGCCGTCAGGCTGCGGCCCGCGTCGAGGATGGGCAAGCCGCCCGGCAGCTTGGCCGGATGCAGGCTGGTGATGGCGGGCGTATTGATGGTCAGCAAGTCAAACGTGCGCAGGAAGATGTTGGGCGCTACGTTGACGACGGCCGTGGTGCCATCGCGCATATCCACGGTGACGCTCTTGCCGTCCACCCTTATCCAGCCGCCAGGCTGCAAGTCGCCCGCGTCGACGATCACCTGTGCCGAGTCGGCGAGGCCCAGTCCATTCGTATAAAACACATAGCCGACCAGGGTGCCGAGCACTTGCGTGAGCGGTGCGAGGCTGGCCGGCGCCAGCGTGGGGATGGCTGCCGGGTCGTCGCTGCCGCCGGGCCAGGACCACTCGCCGATCAGAAAACGGTATTCGAGCGGGTTGGCGGGGATGGCGCTATTGCGCAGCGGGCAATTGCCTTTCAAAGTGACGCCGCCGGCGAACACGTAGGACGCGTCGGCGCCGCCCGCATAACCTTGCGGGGAAAAGCCGGCCAGCGAGGGGAACGGGTGGATGTCGAAGATTTCCACCTGCTGCCAGTGGGGCACGCCTTCCACATCGGGTGGCAAGACGTCTTTCGAGCACAACTCCACGCAGAAACAGTGGCCCACGTTTTCGCGGCCTGGCTGGCGCCCGTTGGCCTGGGTTTCCGTCAGGATGGTCACGCTGCCCAGCTGCGCCGTGAAATACACGTCGGGCCCGCTGGCGAACTCGACGTTGATGAACGGCGAGAACGGCGTCAAGGTAAAGTCCGACGTCAGGTAATCGATGCGGAAGCGCCCCGTGGCATCGGTCACGGCAACGCCCAGCGCATCGTCCTGCAGCCAGTCAGCGTCAAACGCGCGCACGGTGGCGCCGGCGATCGGCGTGTGGGGCGCAACGCAGGTGCGCAGCCGGCCGCAGATGGTCCAGGCGCCGAAGCGGGCGCGCACCAGGCACCAGAAGCGTTGCGGCAGGCAATAATCCCAGACGGCGAGGAAATCATTGTCAGCCTGGCGCCAGCGCGGCTGGATGGTGGTGATGGAAAACTGCAGCGGCACGGGGTCTTTCGGCCCCCCTTTCAGATGCGGCACGCTGGGACATAACACGTCCACTTCCACGGCCTCGCCCTGGTATTGTTCCTTGTCGCCCAGGGTAAAGCTGTAGTTGCCATCGTCATCCGTGCGCGTTTCGGCCAGCAGGGAGGGGGCTTTCGCCTGCACTTCCTCGTCCGTGAGAATGGCGAAGGTTTCCTTGGCGCTGGCCACGGCCAGGGCCGTGATGTTTTGCGACGCGCGCGGGCGATACAGGCGCACGATGACGTGCGACAACGGTTCAGGACACTCGGCACAGATCAAGCCGCACAGTTTGCCCCGCAGGATATAGGCCATGATGGCTCCCTTGCTGATGTGGAAGGCGCGCCGCTCGGAGTGGCGGCGCTGTTACCAAGCTAGCAAATGAAAGGCCGTCAGGCTTGATCTGGCTTAAACCTGCGTTCTATTTAATCAGCGCCAATACTTCGCGGAAACGCGGATGCTTGCAGTCGCGCAACCATTCAAAGGCCAGCATTTCCACCGTCACCAGATGGGCACCGAGCTTGTCCAGGCGGGCCAGCGCCGCATCGCGGCTGGCGGCCTGGCGCGAGCCGACGGCGTCGATGGCGATGATGACTTCATAGCCCAGCTGCAGCAGGCCGATGGCCGTCTGCAGCATGCACACATGGGCTTCGCAACCGGTGACGACGATTTGCTTGCGCCCGGCCGGCAGCATGTCCTGCAAGCCATCAAAGCAGGCGCCGAAATGCGTCTTGTGCAAGGTCCGTTCGCACAGCGCGGCGATTTCCTCCACGTTCGGCCCCAGTCCCTGGCGGTTTTGCTCCGTGCCCAGCACGGGGACGTCGAGCAGACGGGCGATCTTCGCCAGGCGCAGGTTTTGCGCCAGCACCAGGCCGGCGTCGTGGATGGCCGGCATCAAGCGGCCTTGCAGGTCGACAATGACGAGTACGGACTGGCTTGCATCCATCAACATGGTGTTCTCCTTGTTAGTATGTGACGACAGTGTAGCGCGCTGCCGCTTGCTTAGGCTGGCCAGCTGGGCGTGGTCGTCTCGCCCATCAGATAGGCGTGATTCAGGTCGATGGCGGCACGCAGGTAATTCCACAGGGCGCTGACGCGGGCGATGTTGCGCCGCTCGCTTGGCGAGATCATCCAGAAGGCGCGCAGCAGGTCGATCTCGCCATCGAGCACGGGCACCAGTTCGTTCGATTGCTGCGCCACGAAGCAGGGCAAGATCGCCAGCGCCTGGCCCGCGCGCGCCGCGTGGTATTGGGCGATCACGCTGGTGCTGCGAAAGGCGCGCAGGGAATCGGGCGCCACGTTATCCATGTAGCGCAGCTCCGAACTGAAGACCAGGTCGTCCACGTAGCCGATGATCGGGTGCTGCGCCAGCTGCGCCACGCTGGTAATGGGCGCGTGGCGCGCCAGGTAGGCTGGCGTGGCGTACAGTTTTAACCGGTAGTCGGACAATTTGGTCACCACGTACGGACCGGACAGGGGGCGCTCGATGGAAATGGCCACGTCCGCCTCGCGCTTCGACAGGCTGACGAAACGCGGCACGGCGATCAGGTCCACGCTGATGTGCGGATAGCGGCCGCAAAACTGCGCCAGGTGGGGCGCCAGCACGATGGCGCCGAAACCTTCCGTGGCGCCCAGGCGCACCTGGCCCGACAGCAGGCGATTATGTTCGCCCAGCTCCTCGGTGGCGGCAAACACCGTGCTCTCCATGCTTTCCGCGTATTCCATCAGGCGGTGGCCCTCGGGCGTCAGCTGGTAGCCCACGTAATTGCGGTCGAACAGCTGCGTGCCCACCTGCTCCTCGAACTTGCGCATGCGCCGCGACACGGTGGAATGGTCGATGCCCAGTTTTTTCGCCGCATCGACGAGTCCCGCGCTGCGCGTCAGTTCCAGGAAGACCCGTACATTGTCCCAATCGAGCATGGCAATCCCTCTCTGTGCATTTTTGCAAAGGAATTATGCATTAATTTCACTTGAGTGCATATTTTTACACATGCAGAATGCATCTACACCTATAAGAAAACCCATCCACCTGGAGACACGCATGAAAAAAACCGTTCTGGCCATGGGCGCGCTGGCGCTCACCCTTTCCTTTGGCGGCGCGCACGCGCAGATTTCCGATGGCGTCGTCAAGGTCGGCATCCTGACCGACATGTCCGGCCCATATTCGGCCATGGGCGGGCGCGGCTCCGTCGTCGCCAGCCAGATGGCCGTCGAGGATTGTCTGAAAGCCGAATGCAAGGGCATGAAAATCGAAATCGTCTCGGCCGACCACTTGAACAAGGCCGACATCGCCGCCTCAAAGGCGCGCGAATGGATAGACCGCGACAAGGTCGACGCCATCGCCGACCTGACCAATTCCTCGGTGGCCTTGTCCGTGCAAAAGCTGATGAAAGAAAAGGGCGGCATCGCCATGTTCAGCGGCCCGGCCACCACGCGCCTGACCAATGAAGACTGCTCGCCGAACGGCTTCCACTGGATGTTCGACACGTATTCGCAGGCGGCCGGCACGGCGGCGGCATTGACCAAGCTGGGACAAAAATCGTGGTACTTCGTCACCGTCGATTACGCGTTCGGCCATTCGCTGGAAAAAGACGCCAGCGAAGTCGTCAAGCACAATGGCGGCACGGTGCTGGGCGCCGTGCGCCATCCGCTCAACGCATCCGATTTTTCATCTTTCCTGGTGCAGGCGCAGGGTTCCAAGGCGCAGGTGATCGGCCTGGCCAACGGCGGCGCCGACACGGTGTCGGCCATCAAGCAGGCGCGCGAGTTCCGCATCGGCAGCGGCAAGGACCAGCGCCTGGCCGCCTTGCTGGTGTTCCTCTCCGACGTGCATGCGCTGGGGCTGGAAACGGCCCAGGGCCTGGTCTACGCGGACGGTTTTTACTGGGATTATGATGACCGCAGCCGCGCCTTCGCCAAGCGTTTCGAGGCGCTCAACAAGGGCGCCAAGCCGACCATGGTGCAGGCGGGCGTGTATTCAAGCGTCTACCACTACCTGAAATCGGTGGCGGCGGCGAAAAGCGACGACGCGAAGATCGTCGCCCAGAAGATGCGCGAGCTGCCCATCAAGGACTTTGTGATGAACAATGCCTCGATCCGCCCCGATGGCCGCGTCATCCACGATATGTACCTGGTGCAGGTCAAAACCCCGGCCGAATCGAAAGGCGCGTGGGATTACCTGAAAGTGCTGTCCACCATCCCCGCCGACCAGGCTTTCAAGACTATGGATGCGGCGGCGTGCAACCTCGTTAAAAAATAATTCCGGGGTCAGACCCGCCGGGGGGATTTTCCCTAGTGGGGAAAATCCCGATTCCGAAGGAACTGACCCCAGCTTTACGCCGTTGGGTTTAGCTGAACAAACATCGAAATCACGGAGTACGCCATGAATCGCCCCCTCACCCAAGTCCCTACTGTCCCCCTGCACATCGGCGGCAAGCACCACACCTCGACCAGCACCGAATGGCGCGACGTCGTCAACCCGGCCACGCAGGAAATCGTCGCCAGGGTGCCGTTTTCCACGGCCGATGAAGTCAACCTGGCCGTCGCCACGGCCAAGGAAGCATTCAAGACCTGGCGGAATACCCCGCTGGCCGCGCGCATGCGCATCATGCTCAAGTACCAGCACCTGATCCGTGAAAATATCGGCGCCCTGGCCGCACTGATCACGCGCGAACACGGCAAGACCCTGCCGGACGCGGAAGGGGAGGTCATGCGCGGCCTGGAAGTGGTGGAGCACGCGTGCTCGATCGCCACCTTGCAGCTGGGCGAAATCGCGGAAAACGCGGCCACCGGCGTCGATGTCTACAACATCTACCAGCCGCTGGGCGTGGGCGCCGGCATCACGGCTTTCAATTTCCCCGTCATGCTGCCGTGCTTCATGTTCCCGATTGCTATCGCCTGCGGCAATACGTTTGTATTGAAACCGTCGGAGCAAGACCCGTCATCGACCATGTACCTGGTCGAACTGATGTACCAGGCGGGCTTGCCGGCCGGTGTGCTGAACGTCGTGCACGGCGGCGCCGACGTCGTCAACATGCTGTGCGACCATGCCGACATCAAGGCCGTGTCCTTCATCGGCTCCACCCACGTGGGCACGCATGTGTATCGCCGCGCCAGCGAATCGGGCAAGCGCGCGCAATCGATGATGGGCGCGAAAAACCATTGCGTGGTGCTGGCCGACGCCAACAAGGAGCAAGCGATCAATAACCTGATCGGCGCCGCCTTTGGCGCGGCCGGCCAGCGTTGCATGGCCAATTCCGTCGTCGTGCTGGTGGGCGAGGCGCGTTCCTGGCTGCCGGAAATCGTCGCCCGTTCGCAAGCGCTGAAAGTGGGGCCGGGTAGTGACCGCGATGCCGACCTGGGGCCGATGGTCTCGAAAGCGGCCATGCAGCGGGCGGAAAAACTGATCCAGGCGGGCGTGGACGAGGGCGCGCAGTTGCTGCTCGACGGCCGCGGCCTCAAGGTGGCCGGCTACGAGGGCGGCAACTTCATGGGCCCGACGATTTTCTCGAAGGTGGCAGCCTCGAACTCCGTCTACACGCAGGAAATCTTCGGCCCCGCCATGTGCGTGGTCGAAACGGATACGCTGGATCAGGCCATCGCCTTCATCAACGCCAACCCGAACGGCAACGGCACCTCAATCTTCACTTCGTCGGGCTGGGCGGGACGCAAGTTCCAGAACGAGATCGACGTGGGGCAGGTGGGCATCAACGTGGCCATTCCCGTACCCGTCGCCTATTTCAGTTTTACGGGCTCGCGCGCCTCGAAACTGGGCGACCTGGGCCCGAACGGCAAGCAAGCCTTGTACTTCTGGACGCAGACCAAGACCGTCACGGCGCGCTGGTTTGCCCCGGACGACGGCGGCAGCGGCGTCAATACCACCATCTCGATGAAATAAGGGGGCGGCGATGAGCACCAATATCGTTTTCATCGGCCTCGGAAACATGGGCTTGCCCATGGCGCAAAACCTCGTGCGGGCCGGCCATGCCGTGACGGGTTTCGATTTGCTGCCGGCCAGCGTGCGGCAGTTCGCCGACGGCGGCGGCCTGGTGTCCGATGACCAGGGAGCGGCGATCCAGGCGGCCGACATAGTCATCACCATGCTGCCGGCCAGCCGGCATGTTCTCGGCGCGTACCTTGGCGACGCGGGCATCCTGGCGCAGGCGCGGCCCGGCACCCTGCTGATCGACTGTTCGACGATTTCCACCGAAGCGGCGCGCCAGGTGGGCCGCGCGGCCGAGGAAAAGGGCATGCCCATGCTGGACGCGCCTGTCTCGGGCGGCACGGCGGGCGCCACCAACGGCACGCTGACCTTCATGGTGGGCGGTGAAGACGCGGCGCTGGCGGCGGCGCGGCCCTGCCTGGAGGTCATGGGCAAGGCTATTTTTCACGCAGGCGGCTCCGGTTGCGGGCAGACCGTCAAGATCTGTAACAACATGCTGCTGGGGATTTTGATGATCGGCACCAGCGAAGCGATACGCCTGGGCGTGGCCAATGGCCTGGATCCGAAGGTGGTGTCGGACGTGATGGCGAAAAGCTCGGGCCGCAACTGGACCCTGGAAGTGTACAACCCATGTCCCGGCGTGGCCGAGAACGTGCCCGCGTCGCGCGGCTACACGGGCGGTTTTGGCGTCGACCTGATGCTCAAAGACCTGGGCCTGGCCATGGAAAGCGCCGAGGCGTCGGGCGCCAGCGTACCGCTGGGCGCCCTGGCGCGCACGCTGTATGACATGCACAGCAAGGCAGGATCGGGCGGGCTCGATTTCTCCAGCATCTACCGGCTGCAGGATACGCCGGCATAAGGCCGCTGCCGTGGCGATGGCGCTCCTGCGGGAGCGCTTTTTTTTTGTTGATCGTCATCCAACCGTACATGCTATCAGGACGGTAAGAATATACAATCAGCAACTTGATTGGACGCAAGTTGATGCAAGATGCAGGCTGCCGATATGGACGCCGATTGCGAAAAGAAAACACGCCCGGCAAGGGCCTTGATGAACAGGAAAGACGGATCCCCGATGTTTAAAAAAATACTGGCACTGGCGCAGGGCGTGGTCGGCCTGGATGAGCAGGCGCAGTTGAAGAAGGGCTTGCGCGGCTTGGCGCAGATCTCGCCTGCGCTGTGGGAGCGCGCCTGCGAGTTTGTCTGCGAAGGACGCCAGGAAGGCGTGCTGCTCGATGTGCAGGCAGCGGCGCCGCGCGGCGGCACCTTGCTGGGCAAGCCCGGGCGCCTGTACTCGCATTTTTATACCCATAATTTGAGTAACAAGGATGGCGCGCTGGCCAATGAAAGTCTGCGCCACCGGCACCAGTTCTACGCCCAGTCCGACGCGGCGACGCTGGACGCGGCGCTGCTGGTGCGCCTGGGCAAGCTGCTGCAGGCCGCCGACGGGGGCGATACGCTGGAACGCACGGGCGCCGCGGTGCCGCAGTGGCTCGATTACCTGCTCGGCGATGCGTTGTTCGCCAGTTTTTCCGAGACCCGCGCGCAGGCGACCACGGTCAACCGGCGCGGCTGGGACGTGGTGCTGCTGGCGCGCCTGCTGGCCGCCGATGGCGAGGAGGAAGAAGGCGCGCTGCAACTGGTGTTCGAGCGGCGCGAATTGAACGAGTACGTGCGCGATAACTGCCTGCAGCGCCTGCTGGCGCCGGGCGCGCTCGACGCTTACATGCTCGCGCATGCTGCGCAGGTGGAGCAATTGCCAACGCTGTTGTCGGCCAGCGGCAAGGCGCAGCTGGCCAGGCGCCTGGGCGCCGCGCCCGCGCTGGCCGACGCCTATGCCGCCATCCTTGTGCGCCTGGCCGTCGATGGCGGCAAGAGCGTGCGCATCGAAGCGGCTCCGCATCTGGCCGCCATTCCCGTGGAACGCAGGGCCGTCTTGCTGCAGCAATGCCTGTTGACGGGCAAGACGGAAGAGCGCGTGCAGGCGGCCGAGCTGCTGGGCCGCAGCCTGGGGCCGCAGCAGGGCGCGCTGCTGGAACAGGCGCTGGCGCAGGAGACGAGCAAGCCGGTGCAGGCGGCCATCCGCAATGCCCTGTCGTGGCTGGGCGCGGCCAGCGATGCGGGCGCGGCGGAACTGCCCGTGCCGCCGCTGCCGCCCGCGCCGCCGGCGACGCGCCTGGGCGACGCCGCGCTGCAACTGCTGCAGGCCAATCATGCGGCACTGCTGGAAAAGTACCGCGCCGAAGCACGGCAGGAGCGCGAAGACAACCAGCACGCCAAACACAAGTACGAATGGAAGCAGGAGCGCCTGAAACGCTATGAGGCGTTCAAGCCGGCCTGGCTGGAAGCGGCCATCCGCGTGTTCAATGGCGAGGCAGCGAAGGGCGACGAGGGGCCCTTGCAAAGTAACCTGGCGCGCGAACCCGTCGAGCTGCAGGGCAAGCTGGCTGCCTTGCCGGAGTTTGGCGTGGCGCACATGGCACGCTGGCTGCTGGCCACGCGGCGCAATATTTTTCATTTCTGGCACGATGACTTTTTCCAGCGATGGCTGGCGCGGCAGGACCTGTCCACCTTCGACCTGCGCCTGCTGGCGCGCGCCATGCGCGAGGCCGGCGACGAGCATGACAGCGTGGCCATGGCCTGCATGGCCAGCAACTGGTGGGGCGCCAAGCCGCAGCAGGTGCTGGCGGCGGACATGGTCTGGCCGCTGTTCGCGGAACGCCCCGAACTGATCGAGCAGGGCCTGGGCTTGCGCGCCGTCGAAAGGCGCCGGGGCGTGGCGCCCGAGCTGGCTCCCACGCTGGAAGTGCTGGCCACCTTTCCGGTGCTGCCGGCGCAATGGCTGCCGCGCGTGATGGAGATCGCGCTGGGCGAGGGCAAGCAGCACCGCGCCAGCGCGCAGCAGGTGCTGGCCAGCCTGCCCGATATCGGCAAGCGCGTGGCCGAGGCGCTGGGATCGGGCAAGCAGGACATGCGCATCGGCGCGGCGCGCTGGCTGGCCGACCTCGACTACCGCGCTGCCGTCCCGGCGCTGTACCAGGCGCTGGACAAGGAGACGCGCGAGACCGTGATCGCCGCGCTGATGACGGCGCTGGAAAAACTGGGCGAGGACCTGAGTCCGCGCCTGTCGCCCGAGATCCTGCTGGCCGCCGCGCGCAAGGGCTTGAAGGGCAAGGCGCCCGTCGGCCTGGCCTGGTTCGTCTTCGAGGCGCTGCCCGCCTGCCGCTGGCAGGATGGCACGCCGGTCGACGCCGGCATCATCCGTTGGTGGGTGGTGCTGGCCTGCAAATTGAAGGAGCCGGGCGGCAACGCCTTGCTGCTGCGCTATCTGGGCCTGCTCGACGCGGCAAGCCGCGCCACCTTGGGCGAGACGGTGCTGCGCCTGTTCATCACCGAGGATCTGCGCGGCCCGAGCCTGGAAGTGGCGACCGCCGAAGCGCAGGCGCGCGCGCCGCAGGCCTACCTGAGCTACCAGGACCAGGCCAGGCGCTATCCCGAGTATTATGCCGCGCTTGGCAAGATGAGCGAAGAGCAGGTGTTCGACCAGATCCGCCGCAACAAGATGGCCGAATACCTGGGCAGCGCCATCGGCGAAAAGGGCATCCTGGCGCTGGCCGCGCATACGCCTGGTCATGTGGCGATCAGCCTGCTGCAAGCGTATATGCGCGACCATTACCCGCGCCGCGCGCAGATCGAAGCGATGCTTGACGGTCTGGCCGATGGCTACGACCCGGCCGTCATCCAGTTACTCCTGGGGATCGCGCGGCGCTACCGCACGGCCTCGGTGCAGGAAAAGGCGCGTCTGCTGGTTGAGCGCATCGCGCAAGGCAAGGGCTGGAGCCATGACCAACTGGGCGACCGCACCATCCCGACCGGCGGCTTCGACGACAGCGGCCGCCTCGACCTGTCGTATGGCGAGCGGGTCTTCCAGGTGACGCTGGACGGCGCCATGAAGCCGCGCTTGCACAACCCCGACGGCAAGGAGATCAAGGCCTTGCCCGAGCCGCGCCAGGATGAAGCGCCGGAACTGGCCAAGGAGGCCAAACAGCAGCTATCGGTGTGCAAGAGGGAACTCAAGCAAGTCATCACCATGCAGACGGCGCGCCTGTACGAAGCCATGTGCGCCGGACGTGTCTGGCCGGCGCAGGAGTGGCGCGATTACCTGCTCGGCCATCCGATCGCGGGCCGCCTGGTGCAGGCGCTGGTGTGGATCAGCGAGGACGACGCAGGCCGCACCCTGCTGCGCCCCAGCGACGATGGCAGCCTGCTCGACGCGGACGACGAGGAAGTCGCGCTGCCTGAAGGCAGCCGGCTGCGCCTGGCGCACGCCTCGCTGCTGGACGCGCCGCAGATCGCCGCCTGGCAGCGCCATTTCAAGGATTACAAGGTCAAGCCCCTGTTCGAGCAGCTGGCGCACCAGTTGCCCGACGCGTCGCTGATGGCGGGCCGGCACATCGCGGACCGCGAAGGCTGGGTGGGCGACACCTTCGGCTTGCGCGGCGCCTTCGGCAAGCATGGCTATCAGCGCGGCCAGGCCGAGGATGGCGGCGTCTTTACCGAGTATCACAAGGATTTCATCAGCGCCGGCTTGCGCGCAGTGATCGAATTTTCCGGCAGCAGCCTGCCCGAGGAATTGATGGCGGCCGCCCTGAAAACGCTGCAATTCTATCCCTTGCCGCGCTCCTGGCGCGACGAGGCGGTGCCGCTGGCCGACGTGCCGTCCGTGCTGCTGGCCGAAACCTATGCCGATTATCTGGCGGTGTCGAAGGCGTGCGGCGGCTATGATGCGCAATGGGAAAGTAAAATGCCGTGGTAAGCAAAGAAAGCAACATCATGACGGAACAACATAACGATAACCAGGTGGTGCGCCGCAGCGCCGAACAGCGCTACGCCAGTGAACTGGAGCGCCTGAAGGCGGCCGATACCGATCCGCGCCCGCAGGGCTGGCAGCTGTCGCCGCGCGCGGTGCGCCGTTTCATCCTGGGCGACGCGGCGCTGCAAGTGAGCCGCAAATTCTATGGTGACGATCCGCTGGTCGACCGCGCCATCGTCACCCTGATGGGGCACCAGGGGCTGATGCTGGTGGGCGAGCCGGGTACGGCCAAGTCGCTGCTGTCCGAATTGCTGGCCGCGGCCATCAGCGGCGACTCCGCGCTGGCGATACAGGGCACGGCCGGCACCACTGAAGACCATATCAAGTATTCGTGGAACTATGCCTTGCTGCTGGCCGAAGGGCCGAGCCGGCGCGCACTGGTGCCGTCACCCTTGTTCCAGGCCATGGAAGCGGGCAAGCTGGTGCGCTTCGAGGAAATCACGCGCTGCGCGCCCGAGATGCAGGACGTGCTCATTTCACTGATGTCGGAAAAGCAGCTGATGATTCCCGAACTGGGCGGCGACGCGCGCGTGCATGCGCGGCGCGGCTTCAATATCATCGCCAGCGCCAACTTGCGCGACCGCGGCGTGCATGAAATGTCGTCGGCGCTGAAACGCCGCTTCAACTTCGAAACCGTCAAGCCTATCCGCGACCATGGCTTCGAAGTCGAACTGGTGATGCAGCAGTTGCAGCGCGAACTCGATGCCATCGGCGCCGCCGTCATCGTCAAGCGTGACGTGGTCGAACTGCTGGTGACCACGTTCCAGGAACTGCGCGCCGGCCAGACCCGCGAAGGCACGGCCATCAAGACGCCGGAGGCGGTGATGTCGAGTGCCGAGGCGGTCAACCTGGTCTATGCGGCCTCGCTGGAGGCGCTGCATTTCGGCGACGGCACCTTGCGCCCGCGCGAACTGGCCAACCAGTTGCAGGGCGTGGTCCTGAAGGACAACGCCGATGACCTCAAGCGCGTGCGCCATTATTTCGACACGGTGGTGCGCGAACGTGGTCGCCGCGACGATTTGTGGAAAAGCTTCGGCGACGCGGCGCGCCAGCTATGGCTGTAGTGCAGCCGGATTCGCAGCCGAACTTGCAGCCGAATTTGCCGGCCGGCGTGGCTGCCGCGCGCGCCAGGCTGTTCGGGCAGGGCGTGTACTTTGCGCCGGTGCGCCACCACAGCCCGGCATGCGCGCAGGCATTGCAGGCCATGCTGCGCGAATTGCGCCCGGCCGCCGTGCTGATCGAGGGGCCGGAAGGCTTCACAGACATGCTGCCCTTGCTGCTGGACGAACGCACGCGCCCGCCCGTGGCGCTGCTGTGCCAGACACCAGCGGCAGGCGCAGAGGGCGCACGCACGGCATCGGCGTTTTTCCCGTTTTGCGATTACAGTCCCGAATGGGTGGCGCTGCGCGAGGGGGCGGCCGTGCAGGCGCAGCTGGCCTTCATTGACCTGCCGTGGCAGGCGCGCGCGGGCACGGCGGCTGCGCACGATGCCGATGCGCGCAGCCTGATGGCCGAGCGCTACCTGGCCCACAGCCGCTATCTGAACGCCCTGGCCGTGCGCGCCGGCTGCCGCGACCAGGACGAACTGTGGGATCACCTGTTCGAAGCGCGCTCGCGCGCGGCGCTGGCGGACTGGCGCAGCGTGTTTGGCGACGTGTTTTCCTACTGCGCCATGGCCCGCCTCGATTACGAGCCGGCCGTGCTGGAAGCGGAGGGCAGTCTGCCGCGCGAACGCCACATGGCGGCGCATATCGCCCGCTGGCGCAAGCAGGTCGATGGCCCCGTGGTGGTGGTCACCGGCGGCTTTCACACCAGCGCGCTGATCGAACTGCTTGACGCGAATCCCCCGCCTGCCGCGCCTGCTGCACCTGCCGTACCAGCCATTGCCGGCGCCAGCTGGCTGATACGTTACAGCTTTGAGCGGCTCGATGCCCTGAATGGCTACGGCGCCGGCATGCCGGCGCCCGCCTATTACCAGGCCGTCTGGGATGCCCTGCAGTCGCCGGCGCCGGGCGAGCACCAGCTTGCCGTCGCCGTGGATCAGTTGACCAGGCTGGCCCAGCACAGTCGCGCGCGCGGGGTGCACGAGCGCATTTCCACGGCGCAGGTACAGGCGGCCGTGCTGCAGGCGGCCAGGCTGGCGGCCTTGCGCGGCCATGCGGGACCAGGCCGCCAGGATGTGCTCGACGCCATGCGCTCCTGCTTCGTCAAGGGCGCCATCGACGATGGCATGCAAAACCTGTTCGACGACGTGCGGCGCCAGATGACGGGCAGCCGGCTGGGCGACGTGCCGCCATCGGCCGGTTCGCCGCCGCTGGTGCAAGACGCGCGCGCGGCTGCGCATCGCCACGGCTTGCGCCTCGACGACGGCGACAAGCGGCTGGCGCGGCTGGATCTGTACCGCAAGCAGCGCCACCGCCTGCGCAGCCGCTTCTTTCATCTGATGCAGTATCTGGACACGGACCTGGCGCGCTGGCAGGGCGGCCCCGATTTCATGGCCGGCAGCCGGCTCGAACTGCTGTTCGAGGAATGGACGTATGCGTGGACGCCGCTGGTCGAAGCGCGCCTGATCGAATTGGCCGCCGATGGCAGCACCCTGGCCGAGGTGGCGCTGGCGCGGCTGCTGCGCGAAGAGCAGGCGCTGGGCACCGCGGGCCGGGCCCGTTCGGCCGGCAGCGCCGCTGCCCTGCTGGTGCGTGCCTGCCTGGTGGGCTTGCATGAACGTTTGCCCGATCTGCTGTCGCTGTTGTCGCGCCATCTCGATGACGATGCCGATTTTGCCTCCGTCGTCGCCTGCGGCCATGCGCTGGTGACCCTGTGGCGCGCGCGTGAGCCGCTGGGCGTGCGCGAGCATCCCGGCGTGCTGGCGCTGATGCGGCGTGTCTGGCCGGCCGCGCTGTTCCTGCTGCCCGCACTGGCAGACACGGGGATGGACGGGGAAGGCGCGCAAGTGGGGCAGTTGCTGGCATTGCGCGAATTTGGCCGTGCCGCGCGCAGCGCCTTGCCGGAGCAGGAGGCTGGCCTGGCTTTCGACGCCGGCGACCTGCACCGGCGCCTGCAGGCCCTGACGGCGACGCGCAGCTGCGCGCCCGGCATCTGCGGCGCTGCCGCCGCGCTGCTGTTCCTCGATGGCGCCTGGGGTGAGCAGGATTTGTCGCGCTTGCTGGAACAGCGCTTCGGCGCCGGCGCCACGCCGCAGGATGCCGTGCGCTTCCTGTCGGGCCTGATGGCCGCCGCACCTGAATTGCTGTTGACGCAGCCGGGACTGCGGCGCAGCTTCAACACCCTCGTCGGCAGCTGGGACGAGGCCAGTTTCATTCAGTATCTGCCCGATTTGCGGCTGGCCTTCACTGGCCTGAAGCCGCAGGAGACGAGCGACCTGGCCGAGGCGCTGGCGGTGCTCAACGGCGCCGCGCCGGACGCCTTGCAGGCCGAATTCCACTACGACGTCAGCGAAGACGAGATGCTGGCGGGCGGCCGCCTGAACGCGGCGCTGGCCGCCTGCCTGGAGCGCGATGCGCTGTCTGTCTGGCTGGATCTTTCAACGGAGAAGCCGCATGGCTGAGAATCTGCATCATCAGGAATTGCTGCGCCGCTGGCGCCTGATGCTGGGACGCTACGCGCAGCCGCTGCAAACGGAAGCCTGGTCCGCCAACGATGGCCGGCTCGATGCCAGCCTCGATTATCTGTATGGCCGCGAGTATGAGCGCAAGGGCGTGCTGCGCGCCAGCGGTGGCGGTTCGCTGGACCCCAGCCAGCTGCGCGCCATCGACTGGCTGGCGCAGGCGCGCAAGCTGTTTCCGCAGGACGTGTACGAGCGCGTGCAGGGCCACGCGATCGAGCGCTATGAATTGAGCGGCTTGCTGCGCGACCCGTTTGTTCTGGCCAGCCTGGAGCCGAACCAGGCGCTGGCGCGCGCCCTGATCGGCATGCGCGGGCGGCTCGGCGCGGACATGCATGACGCAGTGCGCGCCGTGATACGCCACGTGGTCGAGGAAATCACCGAGCGCCTGCGCAAGGATTTCGTCAACGCGGTGGTGGGGCGGCGCAACCGCTTTCGCCGCACGCAGATGCAAAGCGCGCAGAACTTCGATTGGCGCGCCACCATTGCCGCCAACCTGAAACACTATGATCTGGCCAGCCGCCGCCTGCTGATGGCGCGGCCCGTCTTCAATGCGCGCGTCAAGCGCAGCCTGCCGTGGGACGTCATCCTGTGCGTCGACCAGAGCGCCTCGATGATGGATTCGGTGATCTATGCGGCCGTGGTGGCCGGCATCCTGTCCGGCCTGCCGGCCGTGAATGTGCGGCTGGTGGTGTTCGACACCAGCGTGGTGGACCTGACGCACCTGGCCGCCGACCCGGTCGAGGTACTGCTGACGGTGCAGCTGGGCGGTGGCACGAATATCGGCCGCGCGGTGCAGTACTGCGAGCAGCTGGTGAGCAATCCGCAGCGCACGGTACTGGCCCTGATCAGCGATTTCGAGGAAGGGGCGCCGCCAGGGCCGCTGCTGGCGGCGCTCAAACGCATGGCCGAGTCGCGCGTCACCCTGCTGGGCCTGGCCGCGCTCGACGCGCGCGCGCAGCCTGTGTACGACCACGGCATGGCGCAGCGCCTGGCGGATCAGGGCATGCACGTGGCGGCACTGACGCCACAGCACTTTGCCGAATGGCTGGCCGGGGTGATGGGATGAGCTGGCACGCCGTGTACCGCAGCTTTGACGACGACAGCCTGGCGACGCTGGCCAACGCGGGCCTGCTGCGCCGCGCCCTGAAAGATATCGAGGCGGGCAAGGTAGGCTGGCAGGATGCCGTGGGCGGCGCCCTGGTCGCCGACGGCCAGCGGGTGGCGCTCGATGCGGGCGGGCCGCAGAAGGGCCGCTGCGATTGCCCGGCCCCCGGCATGTGCAGGCATATCCTGGCCGCTGCCGTGTGGCTGCGCGAACTGCCGCAGGAGAGTGGACAAGACAGTGGACAGGACGGTGTCCAAGATGCGCTGCCGGCCGGCGTGCAGGAGGAGGTGCTGGCGCTCGACAGTGCGGCCGTCTGCAAGCAGGCGGGCAAGCCGGCGGTGCGCCAGGCGCTGGCCTGGCTGGCGCAAGGCGACCAGGCGGACGTCACCATCGTCAACGCCAGGCTGCAGATCGAGCTGCCCCTGTTGAAACTGGGCTGCAGCTATCTGCGCGGCGCCGGTGTGGACGCCATGGTGTCCGACACCCCGGCCGCCCTGCGCAAGGCGCTGCACCTGTATGCGCTGGCCTGCGTCTGGCGCAAGCATGGCCGGGAGTTTGCCTGGCCGGTGGGCGCCGCGACGGCGCCCGCCGCCGCAGCGCCGGGCATGAGTACGTCCGAGCTGGTGTTCCTGGCCCAGGTGCGGCGGCTGCTCGGTGAGCTGTACGACAATGGCCTGTCGCACGCCAGCGCGATTGCCGCCGGCCAGCTGCGCGCGCTGACCATGTCGGCGCGCAGTGAAAACCTGCCCCGTCTTGCCGCCCTGTTGCGTGGCCTGGGCGGTACGCTGGACTTGCTCGTGCGGCGCGATTACCACGCCAGCGAGCGCCAGGCATTCGAGGAGATGGCGGCCATCGGCGCCTTGTGCGCGGCGCTCGAACACGCGCCTGGCCCGCTCTTGCAGCGCTTGCGCGGACAGGCGCGGCGCAGCTTCGATGCGGCCGGCGACGCGCCCATCGACCTGCTGCCGCTGGGCGCGTATTGGTGGGAAACGCGCGGCGGCGCGCATGGTCTGACCATGTCGTTCTGGCAGCATGCCGAGGAGGGCGAGGGGCGTATCGTGCAGGCGGTGCTGGCGCGGCCCGACGCCAGCGACCGCTCGTTTACGCGCGAATCGGCATGGGATGGGGGCAGCCTGTGGACGGGCGCCGGCAGCGCCCGGCATATGTGCGGGGCGAGCTGGCAGTTGGCAGGCGCGTCCCAGGCCGACGATGGGCGGCTTGCCATGGACAGCGGGGTGCGCGCCAGTGCGGCGCCGCTGTGGGCGCTCGACGATGCGCGCTGGCAGAGTCTGGGTTTCAGCGACTGGACGGCGCTGGCCGCTTTCATGAGCGGTAACGTCGGCTTGACGCCGGAGCCCGTCGATTGCGTGGTGCTGCGGCCGGCGGCCGTGGCGCGGCCGCAGCTCGACGAAGTGGGTCAGCGGCTCGATTGGCAAGTGTTCGACACCTGTGGCGCCGCCCTGGACTTGCAGATTCCGGCACTGCCGGCGCTGCGTCCGCGCATCACGCGGCTGCAGGCGGCCGTGGCCGATGGCGCCGATATCCGGGCCGTGCTGGCCAGCCGCGCGCGTGGCGAGCCAGGTGGCTGGCAGCCGGTGGCGCTGCTGATCGCCAAGAATGGCAAGCTGCGCGTGGTGTCGCTCGATTTCGAGATCGACGCAGGCACGCTGCCATCGGCGCTGGCGCGTTTTTTCAAGAGCCTGGGGGGCGCCAGCCTGGCGTCATCGGTGCCGCAGCAAAGCTCGGCGGCATCGCGGGTGCTGGCCCAGGTGCTCGACCTTCTCGCACTGCAGGCGCGTAGTGGCCGGCCACGGCTGGAAGCCGAGCTGGCTGGCGAACTGGCGCAGCATGGTGCCACCTTGCGCGCGCTGGGCCTGGATTTGCCGGCCGGCCTGCTGGGGGTCTACGTCAGCACGCCGCGCGCGGCGCAAGCCTTGCGCCTGGCGTATGTCTGCACGACGTGCCTCGCGCTGGAGGCAGGCTAGCCGCAGCTTGCCGTCAGGGCTGCTGCGCCTGCAGGGCGGCCAGTTCCGCCCTGGCTTTTTCCAGCTTGCCTTCCAGCTTGGCGATTTTCTTCGGTTCTTTATTCGCTTCCTGGGCCAGGCGCAGCGAACGCTCCGTCTGGTTCACTTTCGCCTGCGCCTTCAGCACCTTCTTGTTGTGGCGTTCGATCAGGGTGCTATCGCGGCAGTGGGCGTTGACTTCGTCGAGCGCGCGCGTCAGGCCCGCGACCTTGTCGGACAGACCCTGTTCCTGCGCTTGGCGTAATTCGCTGCGGATGCTTTCGCGCTTGGCGGCGCAGCCTGCCAGCTGGGTGTCGGCGGCGCTGGCGCCCACGGAGGCTGCGGCGAGCAGCAGGGTCAAGGCGGTTGTGGCGAGGCGGTTCATGGTGTTCCTGTCTAAGTGGTGAGCCCGTGCAATGTAAGCCTGCCAACGCCCCCTGTCAAACTTCGCCTGCCGTGCGCGCCGTTCTGGCGAGCCATCGGCTACCATGCCTGTTTTCTTCTTCCCGACTGCGCCGCATGCCCAGGAAATTACTCTTGCTGATCCCTTTAGTATTGCCGCTGCCTGTTCTGGCGCAAACCTCGCCCACCTTGCTCGATCTGCAGCTGATCGCCATCAAGGCAAGGGCCGATGTGACGACCCATAGCCCGGAAAGCATCGCCGAGTTTGCCGAGACCCGGCGGGTGGCTGAAACTGGCGACGTGGAGGCGCAGCTGGAACTGGCGCGCATGCTGCAGCTGGGCGTCGGTACGCCGCAAGACACGGCGCAGTCGATGGCCTGGATACGCAAGTCGGCCGAAGGCGGCTATGCGCCGGCGCAAGCGGCTTTGGGATTGGCCTACGCCGTGGGCGGCAAGGTGCCCATCGACCGCGTGCAGGGCGAATACTGGCTGCGCCAGGGCGTGGCGCAAGGCGACGCACTGGCGCAAACCATTTTGGCGCTGGAATTCATCGATGGCGACAGCAGTGCCGAAGAACAGGCGCTGGCCATCACCTGGCTGAAGGCGGCGGCGAACGAGCAGCACTTTGTGCCCGCCTACAATGCGCTGGGCGAGCATCTGATGCGGGCAGCCGTCGATGAACAGGGTCGCGGCGAGGCCTTCCACTGGTATGACAGATCGGCGCGTGAAATGCAGCCGGCCGGCATGCGCAACCTGGCCCGCGCGCACGAGCTGGGCCTGGGCGTGAAACAGTCGGACAAGTGGGCCCTGATCTGGTACGAGCGGGCGGGATGGAGCGGCGACGTGCCGGCCATGCGGCGCATGATTGACGTGTATGCCAAGGGCGAACTGGGACAGCAGGCGAATGCCGAAGACGCCGCCGAGTGGCGCGCGAAACTGGCCGAGAAAGAAAAGCAATGAAGACCATCCTGTTTGTATTCAGCCTGGCGCTGGCGCAGAGCGTGCTGGCGCAGCCAGCGTCCCTGCCAGCGCCGCACCAGCATCCGGCGCTGGTCGAATTCGATATGTCTGGCCTGGACGCCATGCGCGCCAGGGTGCAGGCCGTGATCAACCGCCCGGCCGACCTGTCGCCAGACAAGGTCGCCGCGTTTGAGAAGATACGCCGCGCGGCGGAAGGGGGCGACACGGTCGCCCAGCTGGACCTGGCGCAGATGCTGCACGACGGCGAGGGCACGCCGCGTGACGTCGACGCCGGCCTGGCGTGGATGCAGAAATCGGCCGAAGGCGGCTATGGCCCGGCGCAGGCTTTCCTGGGCGTGGCCTATACGCTGGGGCAGGGCATGGCCATTGACCGCAAGCTGGGCGAATACTGGTCGCGCAAGGGCGCCGCGCAAGGCGTGGAACTGGCCAACTTCACGCTGGCCATGCACTTCGAAAACATCCACAGCAGCCCGGAAGAACAGGCACATGCGCTGCACTGGCTCAAATACTATGCCGAAAACGGCTTTATTTACGCCTACAATGAAATCGGCTACCGGCTGATGCTGACGGCCAAGGACGAGGCGCAGCGCAAGGAAGCGTTCACCTGGTACATGCGCGCGGCCAAGGCGCTCGATCCGCCCGGCTTGAACAATGTCGCCTACTCGTATGAAGTGGGGCAGGGCGTGCCGCAGAGCGACGAGGGTGCCCTGGGCTGGTATGAAATGGCGGCCATCGCCAAGAGTCCACCGGGCCAGACGGGTTTTGCGCGGCTGCTGGAGCAGGGTCGTGGCGGACCCACCCGCCAGGGGCCGGCGCCCAAGCCCTTCGCGCTGTACCTGCTGGCGGCCAGGCAGGGCGACGTGGAAGCGATCGAACGGCTGATCAAGGTGTACGATAAGGGCGAACTGGAACAGGCAGCCGATCCCGCGCAGGCGGCACTGTGGCGCGAAAAGCTCAGGCTGGCCAAGACCCCTTGAGCGGGCATGACGCAGCGGGGGACGGCATGCTATCATAATTGTTATCGATAACAATATCATGAGAGACCCATGAATCCCGACTTCCGCTCCAGGCAGATGCTTGAAAATCACATCCTGCACACGATGCACTTTTATCACCCGCGCGCCATCGATGCGAGCGGCGGCTTTTACCACTTCTTCCTCGACGACGGCACCGTGTACGACGCGGCCACGCGGCACTTGGTCAGCAGCACGCGCTTTATCTTCAATTACGCCATGGCTTACCGCCGTTTCGGCGATGACGATTACCAGGCGGCCCTGCGCCACGGCGTTGCCTTCTTGCGCGACGTGCACCGCGACCCTGCCACGGGCGGCTACGCCTGGCAACTGACATGGCAAGACGGCGTCAAGACGGTGGAAGACGGCGCCAATCACTGCTACGGCCTGGCCTTCGTGCTGCTCGCGTATGCGCACGCCTTGCAGGCGGGGATGCAGGAAGCGCGCGCGTATCTGGACGAAACGTTTGAACTGATGGAACAGCGCTTCTGGCTGCCCGAACACGGCCTGTATGCGGACGTGGCCAGTGCCGACTGGGCGACGCTGGACGGCTACCGGGGCCAGAACGCCAACATGCATGCTTGCGAAGCCATGCTGGCCGCGTTCGAGGCGACGGGCGAAGCGCGCTATCTGCACCGCGCCGAGACGCTGGCGCACAACGTCACGGTGCGCCAGGCGGGTCTGGCGGACGGCATGATCTGGGAGCACTACACGCCCGACTGGTCGATCGACTGGGATTACAACCTGCACGACAAGAGCAATATCTTCCGTCCCTGGGGCTACCAGCCTGGCCACTTCACGGAATGGGCCAAGCTGCTGCTGATCATGGAGCGCCATTCAAAATTCATGGCTGGCCCGTCCGACTGGCTGCTGCCGCGCGCGCGCGCCCTGTACGACACGGCGCTGGCCAAGGCGTGGGATGGCGCGCATGGCGGCATCCACTACGGTTTCGGCCCGCAGGACGAGATCTGCGATGGCGACAAATACTTCTGGGTGCAGGCGGAAAGCTTCGCCGCCGCTGCCGTGCTGGCCGCGCGCACGGGCGACGACGCCTACTGGCAAAGCTACGACAAGATTTGGGATTACAGCTGGACGCATTTCGTCGACCACGAACACGGCGCCTGGTACCGCATTTTGACGCCCGAGAATCAAAAAATCAGCAACGAGAAAAGCCCGGCCGGCAAGGTCGATTACCACACCATGGGCGCCTGCCATGAAGTGCTGAACGTGCTCAAAGGTGCCGCATGAACGGCGCCAATTTCCCACGCTTTGTGTCGGCCGGTGAAGCGCTGACGGACATGCTGCGCACGGACGCGGACACCTGGAGCAGCCAGGTGGGCGGCTCGACCTGGAACGTGGCGCGCGTGATGGCGCGCCTGGGCGTGCCCAGCGCCTTTGCCGGTGCCGTCAGCCTCGACGTCTTCGGTGACGCGCTGGCCGCTGCCACCGCAGCGGCGGGCCTGGACATGCGTTTCTTGCAGCGCCGCGCGAAGTCGCCGCTGCTGGCCATCGTGCATGAACTGCATCCGCCCACCTATTACTTCATCGGCGACGACAGCGCCGACCTGCATTTCGACGCGGCGCAGCTGCCTGCCGGCTGGATGCAGGGCGCGCAATGGGTGCATTTCGGCGGCATCAGCCTGGCGCGCGAACCGCTGGCGGGCAAGCTCGTGGCGCTGGCGCAGGAACTCAAGGCGGCTGGCGTGAAGATCAGCTACGACCCGAATTTCCGCATCATGATGGATGAGCGCTACGACACTACCCTGCGCCGCATGGTGGAACTGGCCGACGTGGTCAAAGTGTCGGACGAAGACCTGGCGGGCCTGTTCCGCCACGATGACATCGATGGCGCGTTTGCCGTGCTGCGCGGCTGGAATCGGCACGCCACGTATTTGTATACGCGCGGCGCGCAGGGCGCGGCCCTGTACCGGGGCGAGCAGACATGGCAGGCGGCGCCGCCCGTCATCGAGGTGGTCGACTCGGTGGGGGCGGGCGACGCCAGCATCGGCGGCTTGCTGTACAGCCTGATGTACCGGCCAGAGGCCGACGGCGGGGAGCACTTGCGCTTTGCCGTGGCGGCCGGCGCGGGCGCCTGCCTGGCGGCCGGCGGCTCGCCGCCCTCGGTGCAATTGGTGGAATCGTTGCTGGAGCGCACTATATTGGGATGATGTGGGTAGCGCGTGCGTCTTCAGCAGCGCCAGTGCGCCCTGCTTGCAAGAATAGGCGTAAGCTTTACTTTCTTGCCATGTCAAGAGTCTGTCCCGGGAGCTGAATTCATCTGCGGGGACAGGCGCCAAGTCATGCGCTGAAAATTATGCCATTCCTCCCAGTGCCATGCATGGCGCCACCTGGCCGGATCTGTGTGCTTTGCAGAGCATGGGCGCTGAGAAGGAAGGCCGCATGCACAAGATCTGGAAATTTTTCAATCCCAGGAGCTTCAAGTTCAAGATGGCTGTGCTCGTTGGGCTGCTGGTGCTGGGCGCGACCGGCTCTGTCGCGCTCACATCGCTGTCCGTCGCGCAAGGGCAGATGGCATCCGTCATCGGCAATCAGCAATATGCCTTGCTGACCAGTGCGGCTGCCTATATCGATGCAGACTTGAATGCGAAGAAAGCACTGCTCAAGGTGCTGGCGGAAGGGCTACCCGCAGAGGTGCTTGCACATCCGCAGCGGATGCAGGCATTTATTGAAAAGCATCCAAGCCTGCGCGAGGAATTTTTCAATCTTGTCGCCTTGGATGCTACTGGGCTATTAATTGCCAGCATGAATGACAGGCGCGTGGTCGGCAAGTTCAATTTTGCCGCGCGGGACTATTTTATCGATACCGTGAAATTCAGGGAAGGCGTGATATCGCGTCCATTCAAGAGCCAGCTGTCGGGCAAACCGATTGTGCTGGTAACCGAACCGATCTATGACGCCGCCGGCACATTGCTGTATGTGATCGCTGGTGGTATCAATTTGCAAAGCCCGACATTTTTCGGCCAGTGGGAGCAGCTCAAGCCGGGCAAGAGCGGTTATCTGTTCATGCTGACCGACGACGGCACGATACTTCACCATCCGGACCCGGCGCGCGTCCTGAAGCGCGTGAGTGAGGAAAAGGGTGGGGCTACGCCTTCCACCTTGGCCGCATTGCGTGGTTTTGATGGCTGGACGCAGGGTAAAAGCAAGCTGGGCGTGCAGGCCATTATCACGTACAAACATTTGCATGCGGCCGACTGGATCGTCGGTGCCGTCTACCCTGAAAGCGAGGCATTCACGCCGATCACCGATATTTATGCCCAGGTCATCATTGCTTCGTCAGGCGTCGCCTTGCTGGCCAGTTGTGCCGGCTGGCTCGCGGTGATGTTGCTCTTGCGACCCTTGGGCGATCTGGGCCGGCATGTGGCGAGCATACGCTCCGGCAATGCCGATATTGCGGTGTTTGATATCGCCCGCAAAGACGAGTTCGGAAAACTGAGCCGTGCATTCTATGCGCTGTCGCTGCAAAGGAAAGCTGCGGAGAGCAACCTCGCTGTTCTGGCGCACACCGACATGCTGACCGGCTTGCACAACAGGCGCATGTTTGACGAGGCGCTGGCTGCGGCATTGACGCGCGCCCGACGCGCTGGTACGGGCCTGGCGCTGGCTTATCTGGATATCGATTATTTTAAAAAAATAAACGATACATACGGGCATGGCATCGGCGACCTGGTGTTGATTGAATTTGCCAAGCGGCTCAAAGCTTGCGTGCGGGCCTCTGATACGGTGGCGCGCCTTGCCGGCGACGAGTTTGTGATCATTTTTGAACAACTGACGGATCAGTCCGAACTCGCGATACTGGGCAAGAAAATCGTGCAAGAGATGGTCGTGCACTTTGCTTGCGGCGGCATCGGTCTGCATGTCGCCACCAGTGTTGGCCTGGCGTTCAGCGCCCGGGGCGATACGACCGCAGGGACATTATTGACGGCGGCCGATACGGCGCTGTACCAGGCAAAAAGCGCTGGCCGCAACCGTTATGCCATCACTTCCATCGGCAGCCCCGCCTTGACCGAGGCGGTGTAGGACATCGCCTGTTCTGGCAGCGTCAAGGTCTGCGCTATTCCTTTGCCCCCGGCGGCGCATACCTGCCCGACGATGCCCGCTCGACCAGCGTAAATTCCATCAGGCGATGCGTCGCGGGCGCCGCTTCCCCCGCGCGGCGCTGGCGGATCTCGTCGATGACGAGACTGACAGCGGCGCGCGCCATGTCGGCGATGGGTTGGTGGATGGTGGTCAGCTCGGGCCAGACGGTGGTGGCGACGGGCGTGTCGTCGAAGCCGCACACGCTCAATTCGGCCGGCACCTGCAAGCCCATGCCGTGCGCCACGGCCAGGGTGGCGGCGGCCATGTCGTCGTTGCTGGCGAAGATGGCGCTGGGGCGCGGTGTTTGCGCCAGCAACTGGCGCGCCGCGTCCAGTCCCGAGCGATACGTAAAGTAGCCTTGCGCCACCCTGTGCGGCGGCACCTGCAAGCCCGCTTCGCGCATGGCGTCCTCGAAAGCCTGGCGCCGCAGCAGGGCGGGCGTGTGCGCCGGATCGCCTTCGATGAAGCCGATGTCGCGGTGGCCCAGCGCGAGCAGATGGCGCGTCATGGCCAGCGCGCCTTCATAGTCGTCGATGCGCACGGCCGACACATCGGGCGAGGGGCGCGCCGTGGCCACGGCGATGGCGGGAATGCCCATCTGGTTCAGCTGCGCCAGCACTGCCGGCGAATCGCACAGGGGCGGCGGCACCAGGATGCCGTCCACGCCGGCCGCCACCAGGCAGGCGATGCCGGCGCGCTGGCTGTCGATGTCTTCGCAGCGTTCGAGCAGCAACTGGCCGCCGCCCTGGCGGCATTGATCCATGGCGCCAACTAAAAATTCGCTGAGGAAGGCGGCGCTGGGGTTGCTGTACAAGAGGCCGATGCGCAAGGTGCCCGTGCGGGCGAATCTGGCCGCCAGGTTGGGCTGGTAGTGCAGGCTGGCGATCGCCGCCTCGACCTTGTCGCGCGTGGCCGCGCTGACGCTGGCGCGTCCGTTGATGACGCGCGACACCGTCATGGCCGATACGCCGGCCACGCGCGCCACGTCATGCACGGTGGCGCCGCTGGCGGCGTCGGAGGAGGCGGGGGCGGCGTGCGCCGCCTTATTCGAGGTGGCCACCGAATTTCAGTTTGCCGCTGATGCGCATGCCGTGCAATTGACCCTCTTCCAGTTCGGCGGCGCTGGTGCGCTGCGCCGTGTCGCGCCGCGCCAGTCCCACGGACAGGATATCGAGCATCATCAGCTGCAGCAGGCGCACGATCATGGGCACGAAATTGAGGTTGCCTTCCGGGTGGTTCAGGGTCAGCAGCACGTCGGCCAGCTTGGCCAGCGGCGAACCGCTGGCTGTAATGGCCAGCACGCGTGCGCCGCAGCCCTGCGCCACCTTGACGGTGCGCAGCAGCTCGGGCAGGGCGCCCGAGCGGGAAATGACCAGCGCCACGTCGCCTGGTTTCAGCATGGCGGCGCTCATTTCCTGTGCCTGCGGATCGGCAAAGAAGCTGCTGACGATACCCAGGTTGAGCAGCTTGTGCTGCATGTCGTCGGCCACCACGCGGGCGCTGCCCACGGCCAGCAATTCCACGCGCTGCGCGCCGCGCAGCAGTTCGATGGCGGCCGTCAGCGCCTTCACGTCGAGCATGTCGCGCAGGGCCAGCGCGGCCGAGGCGTTATTGCCCAGCACCTTGCGCGCCAGTTCGGCGTCGGAGTCCGAGATCTCCACGTGGCAGTGCGCCACCGTGATGGCGCCGCCCGTCAGGCCGGACGCCAGCTTCAATTTGAAGTCGGCCAGGCCCTGCACGCCGATCGAGCGGCAAAAGCGCATCACGGTCGGCTGGCTCACGCCGACCCTCTGGGCGATTTCGGCGATCGGCAAGGTGAGCATGGCGTTCGGCTCTTTCAGCACCCAGTCTGCCACCTTGCATTCCGATGGGCTCATGCGCCCGCGCGCCTGGCGCACCGATTCGAGCACGGGTGCGCCGGAATGGGCGCGCTTGAGCTTTTGCGCCAGGATGGCGGCGATGCCCAGAAAAGTAGGCAGTTCGGCCGTGATCAGGAAAGTGGGGATCTGCGCCAGGTATTCGTTCAGGCGGCCCTTTTGTTCGAAGCGGGCGCGGAACTGCGACTGTTCGAACAGGGGACCCAGGCGCGGCACGATGCCTCCGCCTATATAGATGCCGCCCAGCGCACCGAGCGTCATGGCCACGTTGCCGGCGATGGAGCCGAGGATGGCGCAAAAGCAGTCCACCGCTTCGATGCACACGTCGCATTCATTGTTCAGGGCGCGGCTGGTGATGTCGGCCGCCAGCAGCGGCGGCGCATCGGGCTTGCCTGCGCGCTCGGACAGGGCGCGGTAGATCAGTTCCAGGCCGCGCCCGGAGGCGAGGCGCTCGGCCGAGACGTGTGACAGTTCGCGCCAGGCGAAGGACAGCACGTCCATCTCGCGCTGGTCGCAGGGCGCGAAGCTGACGTGGCCCCCTTCGCTACCCAGCGCGATCCAGCGGTCTTCGGCGGGAATCATGCCCGACACGCCCAGGCCCGTGCCCGAACCGAGCAGGCCGATGACGCTGTCGGCGCGCGCCATGCCGCCGCCGATCTGCAGGCGCTGGTCGGGCCGCAGATAGGGCAGGGCCATGGCCAGCGCCGTGAAGTCGTTCACCACCAGCAGTGTGTCGAGGCCCAGCGCGGCGCGCATGGCTTCGATCGAGAAGAACCAGTGATGGTTCATCATGCGGATATTGTCGTCGTCGATGGGATTGGCGATCGCGATGGCTGCATGGCGCACGCGCGCCGAACCGGCGGCACGCGCCTCGCTGCTATCCATATATGCGGTGATGGCGTCGAGCAGCGAAGCGTAGTCGTCGCAGGGCAGCACGGCCACCGCTTCCAGGTGGCCCTGGCGCGTTTCGAGCACGAAGCGGGCATTGGTGCCGCCGATGTCGGCCAGCAAACGCGGCCCTTCACTGAAACGCTCCGCCGGATCGCTGCCTGCTACTTCCATTTTTTCATCAATTTTCATGGCGGTGCTTAGTCTCGTCTGCGTGCGCGGTCGTGGCGGCGCACTGTCGTTATGGGCAAAAACCAAGGATTTTAATTCGTATACGTGCCGCGTGCCGAAAAATGCAGGGTGCCTGCGCAAATGCCTGCATGCAGCGCCAGAAACGCTGGCGCCAGCGGAAAAACAGGGCAGTCAACTCGCACATCAGTACGCAAATAAAGTGTCGCAGAGTAGTCGTAGGATTACAACATAATATGTTGATATTTGTTCGTAGTATAGTTACTATGTCCCTGCTGGAAAGAATTCTGGCCAGTACATTCGGCCACGAATGACTAGATAAAAAATAACTACTGAGGAGACTTACCATGCTGCATCGCACCATGTTGAAGGCCGTGTTGAAAACGCTGCCAGCTGCCATCGTCTTAGCCATCGCCAGCGGTTCCGCTGTCGCCGATCCAATGTATCCATCCGACGCCGAAGGCTTCCACGGCTACCTGCGCGCCGGCGCCGGCAGCAATACGTCGGGCGACGGCGGTTCGCAAGGCTGCTTCGGCCTGGGTGGCAATACCATGAAATACCGTCTGGGCAATGAGTGCGACGCCTACACGGAATTCGGCTACACCAAGTCCGTCGCCAAGTCCGGCGGCGTGAACTACCTGGCCACCATCTGGGTCAACGCCTACGCGCCAAACTCCGATTTCGGCGACAACAAACTGGGCATCGTCAAGGCCTACGTCGAAGCGCAGGGACTCGATTTCCTGAACGGCGGCACGGCCTGGGTCGGTAAACGCTTCTACTACCGTCCTGACATCCACATGCTGGATCTGCAATACATCAACATGAACGGCACGGGCGCCGGCCTGGACCGCATTCCTGCCGGTCCGGGCAAATTCTCCTACGCCTTCTTCAAGGACAACGACATCGTCCAGCGCGATGACGACAAAGGTTCGCGCAGCGGCGTACCGAATGCCTACCTGGGTACCAAGTCTGCCGTGCGCCAGAACTTCATCTACGGCGAAATTCCCGTCAATGAAAACGGCACCCTGGACCTGGCCGCGACCTACATCATCGGCGAAGGCAAGGATGACGCCATTCTGGGCAAGCGCAATAACGGCTGGCAACTGTCGGCCTTCCACCGTCAAGGTAAAGTGTTCGGCGGCGGCAACACCTTTGGCGTGCAGTACGGCGTCGGTCCTGGCACCGGCAATGGCGCGCAGTTCGGCGCGTCGGGCGACACCAATTTCGGTTCGGACGTGAAACGCACGCGCATCTTCAATGACATGGCGATCCAGCCGATGGCCAATTTCGGCATGGAATTCGTCGCTCTGTGGCAAAAAGACGAGTCGAACGCCAAAGGTTCCTCGACCTGGACCTCGGTCGGCGTGCGTCCTGTGTATGCATTCACCGACAACTTCAAGCTGGTGGGCGAACTGGGCACGGACAGAGTGACGCAATCGGGCGGCCAACCGGCCAAGCGCCTGACCAAGCTGACCATCGCGCCGACGATCTCGGCCGGTCCTGGCCTGTGGTCGCGTCCTGAACTGCGCGCTTTTGTTACCTACGGCAAATGGAACGATGCGGCCACCGCCTCGGTCAATGCGTCGAACAACGGCGGCCCGATCTACAACAACAATACCAGCGGCACGTCGTACGGCTTCCAAGTCGAAACCTGGTTCTAAACACCGAACAAAACGGTTTTGTTCAGTGTTGATGTTTGTAAGTGCAGATCAACCTGGCGCATCCTTCGCGGATGCGTTTTTGGCGCCGTCCCGTGATATAAATACGATGTAAGCATGTCATGGATCACGGCGCCGTCTTTTCACTGAAGATGATGCCCGTTTGCAAGCGGGTCTGAGCACAAGAGCGCCGGTACAGGCGCAGATTTCACCTTTTTCGGCCCCCGTATGCCGAAGCCCCCTAAAAGCTTGATCAAAAAAGGAATGTGGAGATGAAACTGAAATTCAAGATTACCCAACTGGCCGCACTGACCACCCTGGCATTTGCCGGCAGCGCCTTTGCGACCGACGTGGAAGTGTTGCACTACTGGACCTCCGGCGGCGAAGCGAAGTCCGTGGGCCAGTTGCAGCAAATCGTGAAAGAAAGCGGCTTCGGCTGGAAAGACTTCGCCGTGGCTGGTGGCGCTGGCGAAAACGCCGCGACCGCGCTGAAAACCCGCGTCATTTCCGGCAACCCGCCAACGGCCGCCCAGATCAAGGGTCCATCGATCCAGGAGTGGGGCGCCGAAGGCGTGCTGGCCAACATCGATGATGCCGCCGTTCCAGGCAAATGGGATGCCGTGCTGCCGAAAGTCGTCGCCGACATCATGAAATACAAAGGTCACTACGTTGCCGCTCCCGTCAACGTCCACCGCGTCAACTGGATGTGGGTCAATCCGGAAGTGCTGAAAAAAGCCGGCGTGGCCACCACCCCGACCACCTGGGATGCGTTCTTCGACGCGGCCGAGAAAATCAAGAAATCGGGCGGCATCGCGATTGCCCACGGCGGCCAGCCTTGGCAGGACGCCACCGTGTTTGAATCGGTCGCGCTGGGCGTGGGCGGCACGGAATTCTACAAAAAGGCCATCCTCAAGCTGGACCAGAAGGAATTGACCGGCCCGACCATGCTCAAGGTGTTCGACACCCTGGGCAAGGTGAAGACCTACATCGACAAGGATGCGGCCGGCCGCGACTGGAACCTGGCTACCGCCATGGTCATCAACAACAAGGCCGGCTTCCAGTTCATGGGTGACTGGGCCAAGGGCGAGTTCACGGCCGCCGGCAAGGTGCCGGGCAAGGACTACCTGTGCGTGGCAGCGCCTGGCACGGACAAGGCTTACACCTTCAACATCGATTCGTTTGCCATGTTCACGCAAAAGGATGCGAATGCGAAGAAAGGGCAGATCGCCCTGGCCAACGCCATCATGAATCCGAAGTTCCAGTCGATCTTCAACCTGAACAAGGGTTCCATCCCCGTGCGTTCCGGCGTATCGAAGGACAAGTTTGACGCTTGCGCCCTGAAATCGATGGAAGACATGGACGCCACCAACAAGACCGGCGGCCTGGTGCCATCGTTCGCGCACGGCATGGCGCTGCCATCGGCCACGCAAGGCGCCGTCACCGACGTCATCGCCAAGTTCATGAATACCAACATGAGCTCGAAAGACGCGGTTGCAGCCTTGGCCAAAGCGGCAAAAGTGAAGTAATCACGCCGGCGCCGGCACTCCCGCCGGCGCCCGCTGCATCGCATGCATCGCAGGCGCCCGCCCTGGTGTTCATCCAGGCCGGCGCCACACGCAGTTCTCTCTACGGCTCTCCTATGTCCATACGCAAGCAATTCGACCGATGGATACCGCAGATGGTGCTGGGCCCCACGCTCATCGCCAGTCTGCTATTCGTCTATGGTTTTATCTTTTTGACCGGTTGGCTGTCGCTGACCGAATCGCGGCTGATGCCGAACTACGAGTTCGCCGGCCTGGTGCAATACGTCGAGCTGTTCGACAATGAGCGCTGGTGGACCTCGCTCAAGAACCTCGGCATCTTCGGTGTCCTGTTCATCGGTTGCAGCATCGCCATCGGCCTGTTCCTGGCGATCCTGCTGGACCAGAAAATCCGCGCCGAAGGCGCGCTGCGCGCCATCTACCTGTATCCGATGGCGCTGTCCTTCATCGTCACCGGCACGGCCTGGAAATGGATGCTCAATCCCAGCCTGGGCCTGGAAAAGGTCATGCACGACTGGGGCTGGACCTCGTTCACCTTCGACTGGCTGGTGAACTCCGACATGGCCATCTACACGGTGGTGATCGCCGGCGTGTGGCAATCGTCGGGCTTCGTCATGGCTTTGTTCCTGGCCGGCCTGCGCGGCATCGATGATGAAATCATCAAGGCGGCGCAAGTCGACGGCGCCTCGCTGCCGACGATCTACTGGCGCATCGTGATTCCCGCCATGCGGCCCGTGTTCTTCAGCGTGCTGCTGATCCTGGCGCATATCGCCATCAAGAGCTTCGACCTGGTCATCGCACTGACGGCTGGCGGACCTGGCAACTCGTCGTCCGTGCCGGCCATCTTCATGTACCAGTTTTCCTTCACCCGCGGCCAGCTGGGCCTGGGCTCGGCATCGGCAATGATGATGCTGGCCACCATCGTGGCCGTTCTCGTGCCGCTGATGTACCTGGAAACGCGCAGCGCAAAGGCGATGAGATGACACACACTCCTACACGTAACAACAAACTCACTCTGGGACGGGTGGTGTTGTACCTGCTGCTGATTCTGTTCGCGGTGTACTACATCGTGCCCCTGTACGTGACCCTGTCGACGTCGTTCAAGTCGCTCGATGAAATCCGCAGCGGCAACCTGCTGGCCTTGCCGCACGTATGGCAATTCGATTCCTGGTCCAAGGCCTGGTCTTCGGCCTGCACCGGCGTCACTTGCGACGGCATGCAGCCGTTCTTCTGGAACTCGATCAAGATGGTGATACCCGCCGTGCTGATCTCGACCTTCCTGGGCGCCTTCAACGGCTACGTGTTCGCGCACTGGCGCTTCCGTGGTTCGGAAATGCTGTTCGCCGCCTTGCTGGTGGGCTGCTTCATTCCGTTCCAGGTAGTGATCTTGCCGATGGCGCGTTTGCTGGGCGAATTCGGCCTGGCCAACACCACCACGGGCCTGGTCTTCGTGCACGTGGTGTACGGCACGGCGTTCACGACCCTGTTCTTCCGTAACTACTACATCGGCGTGCCGGAAGAACTGATCAAGGCGGCGCGCATCGATGGCGCCGGCTTCTTCCTGATCTTCCGCAAGATCGTGCTGCCGATTTCGGGTCCGATTTTCGTCGTCTGCATCATCTGGCAGTTCACGCAGATCTGGAACGACTTCCTGTTCGGCATCGTCTTCGCCAGCGGCGATTCGCAACCGATCACGGTGGGCTTGAACAATCTGGTCAACACGTCCACGGGCGTGAAGGAATACAACGTCAACATGGCGGCCGCGGTAATTGCCGCGCTGCCTACCCTGCTGGTCTATCTGGTCGCAGGCCGATATTTTGTGCGCGGTCTGACCGCAGGCGCAGTCAAAGGTTAAGGAAATAATATGTCCAGTTTATCGATACGCGGTATCCGCAAGGTGTACACGAATGGCGTCGAAGTCCTGAAAGGCATCGACATCGAGATCAAGGATGGCCAGTTCCTGATCCTCGTCGGCGGCTCCGGCTCCGGCAAATCGACCTTGCTCAATATGGTGGCCGGCCTGGAAAGCGTCACCTCGGGCGAGATCCTCATCGACGGCAAGGTCGTCAACGACCTGCCGCCGAAGGACCGCGACATCGCCATGGTGTTCCAGTCGTATGCGCTGTATCCGTCGATGACGGTGCGCGAAAACATCGCGTTTGGCCTGAACGTGAAAAAGGTGCCAAAGGCGGAGCAGGAAGAAATCGTCGCCCGCGTCGCCGAAACGCTGCAGATCACGCACTTGCTGGACCGCCGTCCGGCGCAGCTGTCGGGTGGCCAGCGCCAGCGCGTGGCCATGGGCCGCGCCATTTCGCGCAAACCTTCGCTGTTCCTGTTCGACGAACCGCTGTCGAACCTGGACGCCAAGCTGCGCGTGGAAATGCGCGCCGAGATCAAGCTGCTGCACCAGCGCCTGAAAGCGACCATCGTCTACGTCACGCATGACCAGATCGAAGCGATGACCATGGGTGACCTGATCGCCGTCATGAAGGATGGGGTAGTGCAGCAACTGGGCACGCCGCAGGAGATCTACGACAATCCGGCGAATCTGTTCGTGGCCGGCTTCATCGGCTCGCCATCGATGAATTTCATTACCGTCAAGCCTGTCATCGAGGGTAACGAGGTATTTGTCGCCATCGACAACGCGGGCAAGAGCATGCGCCTGGCCTTGCCTTTCGACGCCGACAAGCTGCGCGCCTACGCGGGCCGCGAGGTGGTCCTGGGCGTGCGTCCGGAACAGATCACGGACATGAGCAGCGCGCACGGCGACGTGGGCCAGGAACTCGGTTGTCTGATCGACCTGGTTGAGCCGACCGGTCCGGATACCCTGCTGACGACGCGCCTGAACGGCGCGGCCGTGACGTGCCGCACGCACCCGCGCGAAGCCGTGCTGCCGGGGCAGACCATGCAGTTGTCGTTCAATCTGTCGAAAGCGGCCATGTTTGATCCGGCCAATGGCGAACGCATCGCGTAAGCGGCACACCTGCCATAGATAACGGCCCGCCTGTCAGCTGACAGGCGGGCCGTTGTTGTTTGCGCCGGCGCGATTACTGCACCAGCGATTTTCTGTATGCGATGGCGTAGCCCAGCTTGCCTTTGTTCTGCGTCAATTCGTCCAGCGTTTCGCGCTCGACCTTGTCCAGTGCGCCCAGGTCAGCGGCGCGCTTGCCGCCGCTGACGATGTCATCGGGCCGCAGCGCCACCATGGCCTGCGCCGCTTGCAGGATGACGCCGGCATACGCGGCGCGATCAAGCAGGTCGATGCGCGCCAGGTCCAGCGCCGGTTTGTCGCGCAGCCAGCCGGCCCAGTAAAATTCGAGAAATTCCGTGGCCTGGGCGGGCGGCTGGTAGCCGATCTCGCGCGTAAAGTAGACGAGCGAGCGGTACGGGTCGTCGCCCAGCGCCGCCAGGCCGATGGCGGGTGGCAGCTGCTGCGGCGTGATGGCCTGGTTGCGGCCGTTCTTCAGCCATACCTTGTTTTCTGCGCGCATGCGCGTCCAGAACGCCGCTTCGCCCAGCGCGCTGAAATTGTCGCTGACCTTGACCCACACCTTCAATTGATGATTGCGCCCGCCATCGGCCTCCCAAAAGGTGGAAAACGTGTGGTGGCCATCGGTCAGGTACACGACGCCGCGCGGGCCGATGACGACGCTCTTCATGTCGGCCGGGCGGCTGCCCACGGCCGCCTTGCAGCGGTAGCCGGCCGGTGGCGCGGCCAGGCTGGCACCAGGCACATTGGCCGTGTTGGGCAAGACATCGCCCTGGCCATTGGCCTCGCACAGGTCGGCGAATTTCTTCGGCCTGGCGATGTCGGCGATGTGTTTTTCTTCGGCCGCATAGCGTCCCAGTTTGTAGTACACCTGGTCGTAGCCGATCGCGGGCTGGGTCGGACGCAGTTCATCGAGGCGCACCTGCAGGATGCGCGGATGGGCGGCGCTGCCCACCACGGTATTGATCAAGGCCTGCTGGCGCGCGTTGAGTGGCGGTGCGGTGGCGACGGCGGCATCTTTGGCCCATGCCGCATGGCTGAAGAACAGGGCCAGCAGCAGGGCGCTGGCAGTGTGCGTGGTGTGCATGCGACTCTCCTGTGCGCGCCTCATGCCAGCAGCGCGCTGGGCACGCGCGGCGAGGACATCAAATCGCGGAAGGCGGCCCAGTGCTCGGCGCGCGTACTGCCCTGGCGTTCGACATAGGCTTTCGCCATGTCCTGGCCCAGGTTGTAGTTGATGACATAAGCACCCATGGCATCGTAGAACTGCAGGCGCTGCGCCGATTTCTCGGCCGGATACAGGCGCACATTGACCAGCCATTCCAGCGCTTCTTCGCGCGTGATGCTGCCTTCGAGGTACTGGCGCGCGATGTCGTTGTCGGCGTAGCCGAGTTTGGCCAGCAGCGCATTGAGTTGCGCATAGCGGGGCGCCAGCGCCGGGTCCAGGCCAGCCAGCGGGTACAGCACCTGCTGCTCGAAATTCAGTCGTTCCGCATCCGTAAAACTCAGTTCGATGCCGTAATTGGCCGTGCCTTCGGCGATCAGCGATTGGGGCGAATACAGCGGATAAATACAGTACTCCATCCAGCCCTTGCCGCGCACCAGGTCGCGCTCGAGCAGCACGTTGTAGACGTGGTGGCCCGGATACGCTTCGTGGCAACCGAGGTCGACGGCGCGATCGATATACACGGGCAAGTCCGTATTGATCTGGATCACGCTCTGGTAGTTGCCCTTGTACCAGTTGTAGCCGCTCCATGGCTTGTCGCTGACGAATTCCAGCACGAAATCTTCGCCTTCCGGCAGGGCGATGTACGGCAGGGTGCGTTCGCGGCCCGCGCGGATGGCCGCCTGCATGACGGCGCGCAGCTTGTCGGCGGGAATGACGAGTTGCGCACGAAAGGCGTTGACCCTGTCGCTGACTGTGCCCTCGCCGGGCAGCAAGGCGTCGATTTCCGCCACCAGTGCCTCGTACCATGCGCGGCTGTGGTGGGGCGAGACGGCATCGTACAGGCGCGCGCTTTCCGTATCGAAATCGAGGCGTGATCCCTGCAGCATGTCGGCCTTGGCCAGTACGGCTTGCAACTGCTTGCGCAGGTTGACGGCGCGCAGGCAATGTTGGCCCGCCAGCAGGGCCAGCGCCGCGTTTGCGCCATCCTGGATATCGCTCAAACTCTGTGGCTGTTCGACCGCTTGCTGCTGCCAGGCGGGCGGGCCGTAGTACGCATCCACATACGATGCGTCGTGCCGGCCCATGGCCAGGACTAGCTTGACGTAGCGTTCGGCCACGTGGGCGAGGGAAGGGGAGTTGCTGTCGTTGTGCGTCATGGCGGCAGGGTTTTTCACGGTTGGACAGCGTTTATTGTATAGCGCAATCGGATGCATGTGAGGCGTGTACGCGCCACATGATTTCTCTACAGTAACTGGGGAAACGTATCTTGATATACATCAGTGATCCCGGTATTCGGCACCTGCGTCACGCGGTTTGGTCGCAAGATGGCGTGGTCTTCTTTTTTTCGAACTTGCGTGATTTTCTCCTTGATCTTTCTTCGTTTATGGACGAATATGATGTATGAGATCCGGCACTATCTGACGTCATCGGGCAGGGATTTATATACGGAATGGCTGAAACGCCAGCGCGACAATACGGCCAGGGTGGCCATCGTGCGGCGCGTACTGCGTATGATTCCCGGAAATTTTGGCGATCACAAGTTTTGCCACGACGGCGTGTGGGAATTGCGCATCGATGTGGGTGCAGGCTACCGTATTTACTACGCCATTGCCGGGGAACAGATCATTTTATTGCTGTGCGGAGGCGACAAGCGCACCCAACCGAAAGATATCGAGTACGCCTGTGCCTGCTGGCACGACTGGAAGGAGAGAGGACATGAAAGAGGAACTAAGCAAACCACCGAGAGACCGCTCGCATGACGCCGCGATGGCTGAGCTGTACCGCGACGATCCCGCCTTCGCCCTTGAATTGATCAACAATATCCTCGTCGATGGCGATCACGGCGAACTGCTGGCCGTGCTGCGCCAGCTGACGCGCGCCTTTGGCGGCGTGCCTGCCGTGGCGCAGGCGGCCAAGCTCAATCCTACCCAGCTGTACCGCACCTTGTCGCCCGATGGTAATCCGTCCTTGAGCACCTTGACGGCCATCCTCGACGCCATGGGCTTGCGCCTGGCCGTGGAACCCAAACAGCCCGAAAGTCCATTTCCTGCGCCGGCTGCCTGAGTCCCTGCCTGTGGCTTAAAACTCGACGGGCCTTGCCTCGCGCATCGCTTGCGTCATGGCCAGGCCGATGCGCGTCGCTTCCGTCGCATCGTGCAAGGTCAGTGACAGCGTGCGCCGGCCCAGTGCCGCATCCGTAAACTCCTGCGCCTCGATCAAAAAAGCGTCGGCGAAGCGTGCATAGAAGTCCGGCGTGCATTCATTGCGCACGCCATGCGCATCCGAGATTTCCACCCGGTTCAGGCGCGGATTGCTGCCCACGGCCAGGCGGCCGCCCGTGCCGAACACTTCCGTCAGGGTTTCATGGCCATGCGCCATGGTGCGCGAGGCCATGAAGCTGGCCATGCTGCCATCGCTAAACTCGACTGTTGCCAGGCCGTTGTCGACGTCGCCGAACGCCTGCAAGCCCGTGTGGATGGCGTTGGTGCCGCTCGCATACACGCGCTTGGGCACGGGATTGCCCAGCAGCCAGCGCGCCAGGTCGATGTCGTGCACGCTGCAGTCGAGGAAGATGCCGCCGCTGGTGGGGGCGAAGCGCATGAAGGCGCCGCTCGGGTCGTTCTGGTCACAGGTTTGCGAACGCACCAGATACGGCTTGCCGATGACACCCTGGGCGATCTTTTGCTGCGCGTCATGGTAGCTGGCGTCGAAACGCCGCACGAAGCCGATCATGATGGTCAGCTGCGGGTGGCGCGCCGCTTCCGCTTCCACCTTCAGGCAATCGGCCAGGTCCAGCGACAGCGGCTTTTCGCAAAATACATGCTTGCCTGCGCGCAGGGCGGCGATGATCTGGTCCGCATGCAGCGAGGTGGGCGTGACGAGAAACACGGCGTCCAGGCCCGGATGGGCCAGCAAGGCGTCGTAGTCGGCATAGCCGGTGGTGATGCCCAGTGTGCTGGCCGCCCAGTCCAGTTCGGCTGGCACGGGGCTGCAGGCGGCGACCACTTGCGCATTGGGCACGCGCTGCGCCAGGTTGATGGCGTGGCGCTGGCCCAGCCGGCCCAGGCCGACGATGCCGACTTTTAATGTTGGGGATGACATGCTGTCTCCAGATATTTTTATTATTGGTTTATAAAGTGACCACGCGCTGTTCGCGCCAGGACAGGGTCGCCGCTTCGGCCAGTTCCAGTGCCTTCAAGCCATCGTGCACGGTCGTGCGCAGCGGCGTGCCGTGGCTGAGGGCGTCAAAGAAGTGCGCCATTTCCTGCGCGTACGCCACGCGATAGCGTTCCAGGAAGAAGTCTTCCGGCTTGTCCACGCTGACGTTGATGGCGCCATATGCCGTCACCTCCGTCGGCTTGTGGTTGCCCGCCTGCAGCATGCCGGCGCTGCCCAGCACTTCGAAGCGCTGGTCGTAGCCGTAGGCGGCGCGGCGCGAGGCATTGATCTGGCACAAACGTCCTTTCGCCGTGCGGATGGTGACGACGGCCGTGTCCAGATCGCCCGCCTCGCCGATGGCTGGATCGACGAGGCAGCTGCCTGTGGCGTGCACGCTGACGGCTTCGTCGTCGAGTATCCAGCGGAAGATGTCGAAATCGTGGATCAGCATATCTTTGAAGATGCCGCCCGACACCTTGATGTAGCTGACCGGTGGCGGGCCAGGATCGCGGCTGGTCACAATGAGCAACTCCGGCGTGCCGATTTCGCCCGCCTCAATCCGTGTCTTGACGGCATTGAAAGTGGGGTCGTAGCGGCGCTGGAAGCCCAGCATGCACATGACCTTGGCTTCCTTGACGGCGGCGGCGCAGGCGCGCGCCCGGTCCAGTGTCAGGTCGACGGGTTTTTCGCAAAAGATAGCCTTGCCGGCGGCGGCCGAACGCAGGATCAGGTCCGCGTGGGTGTCCGTGCTGGACGCGATGACGACGGCCTTGACGGCCGGGTCGGCCAGCGCCGCTTCCACCGTGGCGCTGCTGCCACCATGCAAGCCGGCCAGCGCGGCGGCCGCTTCCTGGTTGACGTCGACTACGTACTTGAACTGCACGCCGGGTTGGGCAGCCAGGTTGGCTGCGTGGATTTTGCCGATGCGTCCGGCGCCGAACAACGCTACTTCAATCATCATGTTCTCCTGGGGTGTGGATTTCTTCGATGTCGAGCTCTAATTTATATGCCAGCGCGATGAACAGCGCCTGGCACAGGCAGATGGTGCTGGTCAGCGAGCGGAAGGCGAAGGCGCTGCCCTCGGTGACGGTGAGCAGCGCGTCGGCGGCCCGCGCGAGCGGGGCCAGTTTGCTGTCGGTAATCACCAGGACCTTGGCGCCCTTGTCTTGCGCCGCCTTGATGCACTGCTGGGTTTCCTTGCCGTAAGGCGAGAAACTGATGGCGATCGCCACATCGCGTTCGCGCACGCTGCGCATCTGTTCGCGGTGCATGCCGCCCAGTCCGCTAATCAGGTGCACACGCTTGTCCGTGTGTTCCAGCGCGTAGGCGATGTAGGAGGCGATCGGAAAGGACCGGCGCACGCCGATCACATAAATATTTTCTGCTTTTAACAGCAGATTGACGGCCGCTTCCAGCTGCGCGTCGTCGAGTCCTGCCGCCAGGTCGTCCAGGCCGGCACGGCTGGCGCCGACGAATTCGCGCGTCAGGTCGCCTGCGCTGAGGGCAGAGTCGCGTGTGGAAATGAGCTTGCGGATGCGCTGCTGGTAATCGGGCGTGGCGCCGGCCTGGTCCGTATAAGCCTGGCGGAACACATCCTGCATTTCGGAAAAGCCCGTGTAGCCGAAGCGCTGCGCGAAACGCACGATGGCGGACGGCTGCACGTCGCAAGCGGTGGCGATGTCGCTGATGCGTTCGAGCATCAGGCTGGCCCGGTGTTTTTCAATGTATTGGGCGATGACTTTCAACTGGCGCGACAGATTGTCGTACTCGGCAGCGATGTGTTGCATCAGTTGTTCGATGGGGGCGGTGGCTGCCATGTTGTTTCCTTTGGGCTGGTTCTGGCGAGAATTATAGGAGTGAATTCAGAAAATAGAAATGATTTTCTATTTAAATATATTTTGAAAATTTTATTGCATTTGTCTTTTTTGTGGCCTAAGCTGTGCGCAGTGCATCGGGTCTTGCCGGCTTTCCGGCTCCCCGTTGACACGCTTCAAAAGCTGGCAACTATAAAAATTAATCCTTCAAGGAGACATTCATGCAAAGCAATAAGCGTAAGGGATTTCTGAAGAGCCTGGCCATGCTGGGCCTCGGCCTGGGACTGGGTCTGGGCATGAACGCCAGCCACGCGGCGGGCGAGAAATTCGTGTTGATCAGCCATGCGCCCGATTCCGATTCCTGGTGGAATACGATCAAAAATTCCGTCAAGCAAGCAGGTGAAGACTTCAATGTCAGCGTCGACTACCGCAACCCGCCGAATGGCGACCTGGCTGACATGGCGCGCCTGGTCGAGCAATCGGCGGCCCGCAACTACGATGGCGTGATCGTCAGCATCGCCGACTTCAGCGTGCTGCAAAAACCGCTGGGCCTGGTGGCGGCGAAGAAAATCCCCTTCATCACGATCAACTCGGGCACCCTGGCGCAAAGCGAACAGCTGGGCGCCGTGATGCATGTGGGCCAGCCTGAATACGAGGCAGGCAAGGGCGCCGGCGAAAAAGCCAAGGCGGCCGGCATCAAGTCCTTCGTCTGCGTCAACCATTACGCGACGAATCCATCGTCGTTCGAGCGCTGCCGCGGTTTTGCCGATGCGATCGGCGTCGACTTCAAGGCCGCCACCCTGGACGCGGGCGAAGACCCGACCACCATCGAAAGCAAGCTGAGCGCCTTCCTGCGCAACAACCCGAAAACCCAGGCCGTGCTGGCGCTGGGCCCCACCTCGGCCCACGCTTCGCTCAAGGCGTTGGAGAAAATGGGTTTGAAGGGCAAGATGTGGTTCGCCACGTTCGACCTGTCCGATGAAATCTCGAAAGCGATCAAGGATGGCAGCATCCAGTTTGCCATCGACCAGCAACCCTACCTGCAAGGCTACATCCCCGTTGCCGTGCTGGCCATCATGAAGCAGGACAAGACCACGGACCTGGCCAAGGTACGTGAAAAGCTGATCAATAACGCCAAGTTCAAGGCGCGCCTGGCCGAATACGGCCTGGCACCATCGTATGGCCCGCGCCATATCGGTTCCGGTCCTGGGTATGTCACCAAGGACAATATCGGCAAGGTGGAAAAATACGCCGGCCAGTTCCGTTAAGCAGCCACTTTTCAATTCAATCAATACCTTACAACGCCTGACAAAACCGTAGCGAGCGGATGGGAGTTGTGGTTGAGAAGCGGAACTGTGCGAATGCACAGTGAGCATCGGAGACCGCAAATCGCGACGCGCAGTAGATTTTGACAGGTGTTCTTGGTTGTTGTCCCCGCGCGCAGGCCAAGCTTGCCGGCGCGCGGGTCCTGCCGCCCTGAAATTGTTGTCGAGGCTGGCAGGTTGCTATAAACAAGGGAGACATAGCATGAGTACCGTGAAATTCAGCGTGGAACAGGGCGGCATGGCCGCCTCGGGCACGCCGCCGCAAAAACAGGCTGCCGATGAGCGCGTGGGGCAGGTCAGTTGGCTCAAGCGGCTGTTCAGCCGTCCCGAGTTCGCCTCGATCTCGGGCGCCATCCTGGTGTTCGCCTTCTTCATCCTGACGGCCGGCGACTCTGGCATGTTCAACCTCGACGGCGTGATCAACTGGGCGCAAGTGGCCGCCTACCTGGGCATCATCGCCATCGGCGCCTGCGTGCTGATGATCGCCGGCGAATTCGACCTGTCGATCGGCTCCATGATCGGCTTTTCCGGCATGATGATCGCCATCCCTTCCGTGTATTTCCACTGGCCCGTGTGGGCTGCCATCCTGTTCGCCTTTGCCGGTTCGATGGCGCTGGGCTGGCTCAACGGCTACCTGGTCATCAAGACGCGCTTGCCGTCGTTTATCGTCACCCTGGCCTTCCTGTTCATCTTGCGCGGCCTGACCCTGGCCCTGTCCATCATGTTTGCCAACCGCACCATCGTCAGCGGCATCGGCGCGCTGGCCGCCGACGACTGGCTGGCCACGACCCTGTTCCATGGTGAAGTGGGCACCTCGCTGTTCGCCTGGATGGCCAAGGCGGGCTGGATCACGGCGCTTGACAATGGCGCGCCGCTGGTCAAGGGCATACCGAAAGTCATCGTCTGGTGGGCCGGCCTGGCGCTGGTGTCCGGCTTCGTCCTGGCTCGCACCCGCATCGGCAACTGGATCTTCGCCGTCGGCGGCGACGCCAACGCGGCCAAGAACGTGGGTGTGCCCGTGAAAACCATCAAGGTATCGCTGTTTGTCTTCACCGCCTTCTGCGCCTGCCTGTTTGCCACGCTGCAAGTATTTGACGTGGGATCGGCTGCCGCCGACCGCGGCATGCAAAAGGAATTCGAAGCCATCATCGCGGCCGTCATCGGCGGCGCCTTGCTGACGGGCGGCTACGGTTCCGTTGTCGGCGCCTGCTTCGGCGCGCTGATCTTTGGCGTGGTGCAGATCGGAATTACTTATACGAATATCAATTCGGACTGGTTCCGCGTCTTCCTCGGCGTCATGCTGCTGATCGCGGTACTGTTCAACAACTTTGTCCGTGCACGTGTCACGGAAGCGAGATAAGCCATGAGCGAATACATCCTTGCGCTGGAAAACATCAGCAAACGTTTCGGCTCCGTCATCGCCCTGCAAAACGTCACCCTGCGCCTGAAACCGGGCGAAGTGCATTGCCTGCTGGGCGACAACGGCGCCGGCAAGTCGACCCTGATCAAGACCCTGGCCGGCGTGCACCGGCCTACCAGCGGGCAATACCTGGTCGATGGCAAGCCCGTCAGCTTCAATTCGCCGAAAGAGGCGCTCGACCTGGGCGTGGCCACCGTCTACCAGGACCTGGCGCTGGTGCCCTTGTTATCGGTGGCGCGCAATTTCTTCATGGGCCGCGAGCCGATCAAAAAAATGTTCGGCGTGCTGCCCGTGATGGATATGGAGTATGCGGCCACCACGGCGCGCGACAAACTGGCCGAAATGGGCATCATGGTGCGCGATCCGCACCAGGCCGTGGGCACCATGTCGGGCGGCGAACGCCAGTGCCTGGCGATTGCCCGCGCCATCCACTTCGGCGCGCGCGTGCTGATCCTCGACGAGCCGACGGCCGCGCTGGGCGTGAAGCAGTCGTTCAACGTGCTGAAACTGATCTACAAGGCGCGCGAACGGGGCTTGTCCGTGATCTTTATTACCCATAATGTGCACCACGCCTACCCCGTGGGCGACTCGTTCACCCTCTTGAACCGGGGCAAGTCGCTGGGCACTTACACCAAGGAAACCGTTTCCAAGGATGAAGTACTCGACATGATGGCGGGCGGTGCGGAAATGCAAACGCTGATGGCTGAACTCGACGGTGTCACGATTTAAGGATAACCATGAATAACCCGACACAATTTGCCCAGGGCCGCGCGCTCGACGTGATTTGCCTGGGCCGCCTGGCGGTGGACCTGTATGCGCAGCAGATCGGCAGCACCCTGGAAGACGCGACCAGTTTCGCCAAGTACCTGGGCGGCTCGTCGGCGAACATCGCCTTCGGCACGGCCCGCCTGGGCCTCAAATCGGCCATGCTGTCGAAAGTGGGCGACGACCACATGGGCCGTTTCCTCACCGATACTTTGTCGAAAGAGGGCTGCGACGTCAGCCATGTGGGCATCGACCGCGACCGCCTCACGGCCCTCGTCATGCTGGGCATCAAGGATAAAAACACCTTCCCCCTGATCTTCTACAGGGAAAATTGCGCCGACATGGCCATCGACCTGGCGTCGGTGGATGCGGCCTTCATTGCCTCCAGCAAAGCGCTCCTGATCACCGGCACGCATTTTTCTACCAGTGCCATGCACGCCGTCAGCACGCAAGCATTGAAACTGGCCCGCGCCAACAATGTGCGCACCGTGCTCGACATCGATTACCGGCCCGTGCTGTGGGGACTCTCCGGCAAGGCGGACGGCGAAACGCGCTTCGTTTCGAACGACGGCGTGACCAGCCATTTGCAGGCGATCCTGCCGCAATTCGACTTGATCGTCGGTACGGAAGAGGAATTCATGATCGCCGGCGGCGGCGCCGACATCATGGCCAGCTTGCGCGCCGTGCGGGCCGCCACCCTGGCCACCCTGGTCGTCAAGCGGGGCCCGCTGGGCAGTGCCGTCATCGACAATGTGGTGCCGGCCAGTTTGGATGACGCGTATAACTACCGTGGCGTGCGCGTGGAAGTGCTCAACGTGCTGGGCGCAGGCGATGCGTTTCTGTCCGGCTTCCTGAAAGGCTGGTTGCGCGGCGAGGAATACGAAGCGTGCTGCCGCTATGCGAATGGTTGCGGCGCCCTGGTCGTCTCGCGCCACGGCTGCGCGCCGGCCATGCCGTCGCCCGTCGAGCTCGACTATTTTCTGGCCAATGCGGCCAAGCTGACGCAGCCGGACCAGGACGCCACCTTGTCGCGCTTGCACCGCACGACGGTAGCGCGCCAGCAATGGGATGAATTATGCGTGTTTGCCTTCGACCACCGCACGCAGTTCTTTGAGCTGGCGCAACAGACGGGCGCAGCCGAATCGCGTATCTCGGCCCTGAAGCAACTGATGGTGCAAGCCGTGGCGCAGACGGAAACGGCCTTGCAGCTGGCCGGCAAGACGGGCGTGCTGATCGATGGCCGCTATGGTGTCGACGCGCTCAACGATGCGACGGGGCGGGGCTGGTGGATCGGCCGTCCCGTGGAATTGCCTGGATCGAACCCGCTGCAATTCGACTGGGGCCGTTCCATCGGTTCGCATCTGCTCAACTGGCCAAAGGAACACGTGATCAAATGCCTGGTGCAGCTGCACCCGGACGACACCGTGGAAAACCGGCTGGAGCAGGAAGCGCAGATCAAGGCCCTGTATGACGCGGCGCAAGTGAGTGGTCACGAACTGCTGTTGGAAGTGATCCCGTCGGAATCCCTGCCGCACAGTGACGATACCGTCTTGCGCGCCGTCAAACGCCTGTACAACCTGGGTATCTATCCGGAATGGTGGAAGCTGGAAAGCATGTCGGCCAAGCAATGGCAAGCCATCGATGCCCTCGTGCACGAGCGCGATCCGTATTGCCGTGGCGTTGTCTTGCTGGGCTTGAATGCCCCGATCGAGAAACTGGCTGCCAGTTTTGAGCAAGCCAGTGCCAGCACCACCTGCCGCGGCTTCATGGTGGGGCGCACCATCTTCCAGGAACCGAGCCGCCGCTGGCTGGCCGGCGACCTCGACGATGCGGGCCTGATCGCCGCCGTGCGCGCCAACTTCGAACAACTCATCAGCTTGTGGCAACGCACGCGCAATCGGCAGGAGCGTGCGGCATGAGCGCCACTATTCGTTTGACCATGGCGCAGGCGCTGGTGCGCTATCTGTCGGTATTGCGTACCGATGACGGTCAGCCCCTGTTTGGCGGCGCCTTCGCCATCTTTGGCCACGGCAATGTCGCTGGCCTGGGCGAAGCGCTGTACCAGTACCGCGACAGCTTCCCCACGTATCGGGCCCACAACGAGCAGGCGATGGCGCACTCGGCCATTGCCTACGCGAAAGCGCACATGCGCCGGCGCATGATGGCCGTCACCAGTTCCATCGGCCCGGGCGCCACCAACTTGCTGACAGCCGCCGCGCTGGCGCACGTGAACCGCTTGCCCGTGCTCTTGCTGCCGGGCGACGTCTTCGTGTCGCGGGCGCCGGACCCGGTGCTGCAGCAGCTGGAAGATGCCAGCGACGGCAGCGTCTCGGTCAACGATGCGTTCAAGCCACTGTCGCGTTACTTTGACCGCATCGTGTATCCGGAGCAATTGCTGACGGCCCTGCCGCGCGCCATTGCCGCCTTGACGGACCCGGCCGCCTGCGGTCCCGTCACCTTGTCGCTGCCGCAAGACGTGCAAACGATGGCGTATGACTATCCGGCCGATTTTTTCGAACCGCGCATCGTGCGTTTCCGCGCCGTGCCGCCCGTCGAGCAGGAGCTGGAAGAGGCGGCGCTGCTATTGAAAAATGCGAAACAGCCGCTGATCGTGGCCGGTGGCGGCGTGCTGTACGGCAAGGCCAGCGCTGCCCTGCAGGCGTTTGCCGAGCGGCATGGCATCCCCGTGGCGGAAACCCAAGCCGGCAAGAGTGCCTTGCCGTGGGACCATCCTTTGCAACTGGGCGCCATCGGCGTGACGGGTTCGCCTGCGGCGAATGCCCTGGCGTTTGATGCGGACGTGGTGCTGGCCGTCGGCACGCGCCTGCAGGATTTCACCACGGGCTCGAACTCCCTGTTTGCGCAGGCGCAACTGCTCAGCCTGAACGTCAACAGTTTTGACGCCTTGAAACGCCGGGGCATGGGGCTGCAGGCGGATGCGACGCTTGGCTTGCAGGGTCTGTCGCGGCTACTGGGCAGCTGGAACAGCGCGGGCCACTGGCTGGACCGGGCGCAGCAGGCGGGCAATGCCTGGCGCGCGACGGTGGCGTCCATCACCGGGAAAAGGGAAGTGGCCGGCTTGCCGTATGACGGCGAAGTCATCGGCGCCGTGCAGCGTTCATCCGAGGACTCCACCACCCGCGACATCGTCGTCTGCGCGGCAGGCACCTTGCCGGCCGAACTGCACAAGCTGTGGCGCACGGAAACACCGGGCGGCTACCACATGGAATACGGCTATTCGTGCATGGGCTATGAAATCGCCGGCGGCCTCGGCGTCAAAATGGCCAAGCCGGATGCCGAGGTGATCGTCATGGTGGGCGATGGCAGCTATCTGATGATGAATTCGGAAATCGCCACTTCCGTCATGCTGGACAAAAAGCTGATTATTGTTGTGCTCGACAACAGGGGCTATGGCTGCATCAACCGCTTGCAGCAGGCCTGTGGCAATGCCTCGTTCAACAATATGTTGCCCGACAGCGCCCCCGCCATCGACTTTGCCCTGCATGCGCAGTCGCTGGGCGCGCTCTCCGAACACGTTGGCAATATCGCCGAACTGGAACAGGCCATGCTGCGCGCCCGCGCCGCACCGCGCACGTATCTGATCTGCATCAATACGGACGACACGCGCACGACAGAAGAGGGTGGTTGCTGGTGGGAAGTGGCCGTGCCCGAAGTCTCCACCCAGCCAGGCGTGCAAGCGGCGCGCGCCCGTTATGAACTTGACCGTCTGAAACAAAGGAATTGAGATGAACACTTGGAATGTCAAGATCGGCATCAACCCGATCTCGTGGATGAACGACGATTTGCCCAGCCTGGGCGGCGAGACCCCGCTGGAGACAGCGCTGAAAGAGGGCGCCGAGATCGGCTACGTGGGTTTTGAATTGGGCAACAAGTTCCCGAAAGATGCCCCGGCCCTGAACGCCGTGCTGGGCAAATACAATCTTGCCTGTGTTTCCGGCTGGTATTCGGGACGGTTGGCCCATCGGTCTGTGGAAGAAGAGATCGCTTCCGTCGGCCCGCATTTACGGCTGCTGGCCGACAGCGGCGCGACCGTCATGGTCTACGGCGAAGTGGCGGACGCCATTCAGGGCGAAGCGCGCCCGCTGTACAAACGCCCGCGTTTCCAGTCTCAGCAGCAATGGCAGGACTATGCCGACAAATTGACGGCGTTTGCCAGGCACTTGCTCGACAACGGCGTGCGTCTGGCGTATCACCACCACATGGGCGCGTATGTGGAAACCCCGGCGGACGTGGATCAACTGATGGCCCTGACCGGGCCGGAAGTGGGCTTGCTGTTCGACACGGGGCATATCACGTTTGCCGGCGGCGATGCGCTGGCGGTTTTGAACAAGCATATCGATCGCATCTGCCACGTGCATTGCAAGGACGTGCGCCCGAACGTGGTGAAACTGGCCCGCAATGGCCACTGGAGTTTCTTGCAAGCCGTCATCAATGGCGCCTTCAGCGTGCCCGGCGACGGCAGCATCGATTTTCCAGCGATCCTGACGCGTTTGTATCTGCATGGCTACGAGGGCTGGCTGGTGGTGGAAGCGGAGCAAGACCCGGCCGTGGCGCCCAGTTACCAGTATGCAAAGATGGGCCACGATTACCTGGCGCATCTCGTCGAGGCGATTCCCCGTCTGGGCAGGGAAGCGGCATGAGCCCGCTGCTGGTGAAAGCGGGGCAGGGACAGACCATCGTCGAAGTCACGCCCGAGTCGGCCGGCTGGACGCATGTGGGCTTTGCCGCCCACCGCCTGGACGCCGGCGAGCACATCAGTCTGGAGACGGGCCAGCGCGAACTGTGCATCGTCGTGCTGACGGGCACGGTCACCGTGCAGGCGGGCGAGCAGCGCTGGGAAGCCATCGGCAATCGCGCCAGCGTCTTCGAGGACGTCTCGCCCTACGCCGTGTATGTGCCGCTCGATACTCAGGTCAGCATCACGGCCGTGAGCGCCGCCGAAGTGGCCCTGTGCAGCGCGCCAGCCACCACGCACCGTCCGGCGCGCCTGATCGAACCGGCCAGCATGACGCGCTCCGTGCGCGGCAAGGGTTCGAATACCCGCTATGTGTGCGACATCCTGCCGCAGACGGAAGAGGCGGACGGCTTGCTGGTGGTCGAGGTGGTCACGCCGTCCGGCCACTCGTCCAGCTATCCGCCGCACAAGCACGATAGCGACAATGTGCCGCTGGAAAGTTCGCTGGAAGAAACGTATTACCACCGCCTCAATCCGGCGCAGGGCTTTGCCTACCAACGAGTCTACACGGATGACCGTTCCATCGACGAAGCCATGGCCGTGGAAAACCACGACGTGGTGATGGTGCCCAGGGGCTACCACCCCGTCACCGTGCCGTATGGCTATGACGGCTATTACCTGAACGTGATGGCGGGCCCGAAACGCGTGTGGCACTTTAAAAACGACCCGGCCCATGAGTGGCTGATGCATACCAAATAGAGGATTCAAGATGACAACGCAACAGATCGGCCACTTTATCGGTGGCAACCCCATGGCTTCGCGCTCCGAGCGCACGAGCGAGGTCTTCAATCCCGCCACGGGCGCCGTCACGGCCAAGGTGTCGCTGGCGACTGCCGCCGAGCTGAACGCGGCCGTGGCCGCCGCCTATGCGGCCTTTCCCGCCTGGTCGCAAACGTCGCCCCTGCGCCGCGCACGCGTCATGTTCAAGTTCAAGGAATTGCTGGAAGAGCATGCGGATCAATTGGCCGCCCTGATCACGGCCGAACATGGCAAGGTGTTTACGGATGCGAAAGGGGAAGTGACGCGCGGCATCGAAGTGGTGGAGTTTGCCTGCGGCATTCCGCAAATGATGAAAGGTGAATACTCGGAGCAAGTGGCCGGCGGCATCGACGCCTGGTCGATCCGCCAGGCGCTCGGCGTCTGCGTCGGCATCACGCCGTTCAATTTCCCCGTGATGGTGCCGATGTGGATGTTCCCGATGGCGATTGCCTGCGGCAATACGTTCGTCCTCAAACCATCGGAGCGCGACCCGTCGGCCAGCCTGCTGCTGGCGCAGCTGTTGACGGATGCGGGCTTGCCCGATGGCGTCTTTAATGTGGTGCAGGGCGACAAGGAAGCCGTCGACGGCTTGCTGCACCATCCGGACGTACGCGCCGTCAGCTTTGTCGGCTCCACGCCGATCGCCGAGTACATCTACGCCACCGGCTGCGCGCAGGGCAAGCGCGTGCAAGCGCTGGGTGGCGCGAAAAACCACATGGTCGTCATGCCCGACGCCGATATTCCCCAGACGGTCGATGCCCTGATGGGGGCTGCCTTCGGTTCGGCGGGCGAGCGCTGCATGGCCATTTCCGTCGTTGTGGCCGTCGGCAATGTGGCGGACCAGCTGGTGGAAGCACTGGTGCCGCGCATCGCCGCCTTGAAAATCACGCAAGGCATGGATTTGTCGGCGGAAATGGGGCCCGTGGTGACGCAGGTGCACAAGGACAAAATTACCGGCTACATCGACACCGGCGTCAAGGAAGGCGCCAAGCTGGTCAGTGATGGACGCGGTTTCGTGCTGCCCGGCCATGAAAACGGCTTTTTCCTCGGCGGCAGCCTGTTCGACCATGTCACGCCCGAGATGACCATCTATAAAGAGGAAATCTTCGGCCCTGTCCTGTGCATCGTGCGCGTGCCCGATTTTACGACGGCGCTGGACCTGGTCAACGCGCATGAATATGGCAATGGCACGGCCATTTACACGCGCGACGGCAACACGGCGCGCGAATACACGCACCGGGTGCAGGTGGGGATGGTCGGCGTGAATGTGCCGATCCCCGTGCCGATGGCCTTCCACAGCTTCGGCGGCTGGAAGCGCAGCCTGTTTGGCGACCACCATGCGCATGGCCCGGAATCCGTGCGTTTCTATACGAAACAAAAGGCCGTCACGCAGCGCTGGCCAGCCTCGACGGCTGCTGGCGCCGAGTTTGCCATGCCGACCCTGAAGTAAAGCACCATGTAAATCCGGCTGGTTCGCTTCTTGCTTACTGCAATGGTTGTGTTTAGCCATTCCAGATCGCTCCCATGACGTCCAGCCGTACCCAGCCTTTGCGCATCGTTGTCGTCAACACCATTGTCGAGCACGGCGTGCACGCGGACGCGGCATTGGCTGCCCAGGTGCTGCGCGGCAATGCCTTGCGCATCGGCTTGCTGGAATCGGGTTTCGACATCGTCGCCTCGCTGCCAGCCGACCTCTACCTTCCCGAGCGCATCGCGCAACTGCAGCCTGACCTCATCATCATCGATGCCGAATCGGACGCGCGCGACGTGCTCGAACACATCGTCATCGCCACGCGCGACGAGCGCCGCCCCATCGTATTATTTACCGAAGACGGCGCCACGGCCAGCATCGACGCGGCCATGGCGGCCGGTGTGTCCGCCTACATCGTCGCCGGCTTGCAGGCTGAGCGCATCTTGCCCGTGCTGAACGTGGCGCTGGCGCGCTTTCGCCAGGAAGAAAAACTCCGCGCCGAATTGCTCGACACGCGGCACAAGCTGCTGGAACGCAAGGTGATCGAACGGGCCAAGGGTCTGTTGATGACGCATCAGGGCTTGACGGAAGAGCAGGCTTACCAGCGGCTGCGCAGCATGGCGATGAATAAAAAGCTGAAGCTGGCGGAAATTGCCCAGCGCATCCTCGACGTGGAGGACTTGCTGGGATGACTCGACCATTTTCTGGCCCATGCTGGTGCAGCGCACCATCGCGGTGCGTTTCCAGCCGTCTTGGGCGGGGCGTGCACAGGCATGGTCCTTGCTGCTGGACGGGGAGAACCTTGCCCACGGTGGCGCGGAAAAACAGTACTTATCAGCAAGGAATGGTATGACAGAGAAAATGGGAGACAGCGTCCAACTGGTACGCACCCTGCATCCGGAAAAACAGACGATACGCATCGGCTACCTGCCGCTGGCCGATTGCGCCTCGCTGGTGATGGCATCCAAGCTGGGCCTGGATGAAAAATACGGCATCAAGATCGAACTGAGCCGGGAGATGTCGTGGGCCGGCGTGCGCGACAAATTGAACAATGGCGAACTCGACGCGGCCCACGTGTTGTACGGTCTCGTGTATGGCGTGCAGATGGGCATCGGCGGGCAGCAGCGCGACATGGCCGTGCTGATGAACCTCAATCACAGCGGCCAGGCCGTCACCCTGTCGGCGGCGCTGGCGCGCGAGGGCGCCCACGATGGCCCCACACTGGCGCGCTACATGCGCGGCGCGGCGCGGCCGTTTGCGTTTGCGCATACTTTCCCGACCGGCAACCACGCGATGCTGCTGCAATACTGGCTGGCCGCGCATGGCATCGATCCGCTGCGCGACGCGCGCGTGATGACGGTGCCGCCGTCGCAGATGGTGGCGGCCTTGCGTGCGGGCCAGATGGATGGCTTTTGCGCGGGTGAACCGTGGGGCTACAAGGCCATCGTCGATGGCGTGGGCGTGACGGCCGCCAGCAGCGGCGCCATCTGGCCCGACCATCCGGGCAAGGTGCTGGGCACCAGTGCCGCGTTTGCGCGCCAGCATCCGAACAGCTGCCGCGCCCTGATCGCCGCCGTGCTTGAGGCGGGCCGCTGGATCGACGCCAGCGACGCCAACCGGCTGGCCATGGCGGCCATCCTGACCGAGCCCGCTTACTTGAATACACCGCAGGAAATGCTGGCGCCGCGCATCCTCGGCCATTATCAGGATGGCCTGGGCAAGACCTGGGACGAGGCGCACGCTTTGAAGTTTTATGGCGCCGGCGCCGTGAATTTCCCGTATTTGTCGGACGGCATGTGGTTCATGACCCAGCACCGGCGCTGGGGCTTGCTGCGTGATGAACCCGATTACCTGGCGGTGGCAAGGCAAGTCAACCGCATCGACCTGTACCGCCAGGCGGCGGAAATGACGGCCACGCCCGTACCAAAATCCCCCATGCGCAGCTCGACCCTGTGTGACGGCGTGGTGTGGGATGGCAGCGCGCCGGAAGCGTACGCGGCATCATTTGCCATCGGCCACTGTTTTTAACTCAATTTCTGACTGGAGACTGCAGCATGGCGCAACTTGGAAGCGTGACCCTGGTCGGCGCCGGTCCCGGCGACCCGGACCTGTTGACATTAAAAGCTGTGAAGGCCATCGCGCGGGCCGACGTGGTGCTGATCGACGACCTCGTCAATCCAGCCATCCTCGCGCATGCGGCACAAGGCGTGCGCGTGGTCGAGGTGGGCAAGCGCGGTGGCTGCGCTTCCACGCCGCAAGCGTTCATCGAGCGCCTGATGCTGGCCGAGGCGCGCGCCGGCCAGCATGTGGTGCGCCTGAAAGGGGGCGACCCGTATCTGTTCGGGCGTGGCGGCGAAGAGCGCGCCTATTTGCGCAGCCACGGCGTGGCTGTCGAGGTGATACCCGGCATCAGCAGCGGCCTGGCCGCGCCATCGTCCATCGGCGTGCCGCTGACGCACCGCAGCTGGAGCCAGGGCGCGATCTTCGTCACGGGCCATGGCAAGGATAGCGCCTCGGAGCCGAACTGGGCGGCATTGGCGCAAAGCGGCCTGACCCTGGTCATCTACATGGGCGTGGCCAGGGTGGCGGCGATCCAGGCGGGCTTGCTGGCCGGCGGCATGGCGCCCGGCACGCCCGTGGCCGTGGTGCAATCGGCCAGCTTGCCGGCCCAGCGCGAATTGCTGAGCACTTTGCACGCTTTGCCCGCCGATTTGCTGGCCAGTGGCTTGGGCAGCCCCAGCATCATCGTCGTGGGCGAGGTGGTGCGCTGCGCCGATGCATGGGATGCGCATGCAACCGGCGCCTTGCTGGCCGCTGCCATCTGATTTTAACGGATAGGCAGGGCCACGGGCCGGATGGGCGCCGCGTCGCCGCCACGGAATTTCAACGAGGCGCCGATGAAGGCAAACTGGTACACCTTGTCGCGCGACAAGGCTTCCAGGTCGACCAGCTCCAGGATGGGCGTGCCCTGTTGCGCCAGCAGATAGGTGTGCACGGGCAGGTAATTGCCCTCCACTTCGGACGGAAACGCCTCGAAACTGAGGTTGTCCGCCCCTACCACCATGGCGCCGCCATCTTCCACGAGGAATGTCGCCGCATCGAGCGACAGGCCGGGGGGATTGGCCATATAGGCTTGCGCCTGCTCATAGTGTTGCATGCGGCCCGTGCGTATCAGCACCACGTCGCCCTTTTCCAGCGTGATCTTCTGCTGGGCCAGCGCCGCGCGCAAGTCCTGCCGCGTGACCCGGTAATTGTCGGGCAGCTGTGACAGTCCCTTGGCCACGGCCACGTCGATCAGCACGCCGCGCGCCACGATCGGCGGCAGCTTTTCCGCGCCCGTCACGGTCCAGCCACGGTCGCCCAGGTAGTGCTCCTCCGTAAACCCGTTCCAGATCTTGCCGTTCAAGCCAAAGTGGTTGAGCGCGTCGATATGCGTACCCATGTGCGCATACATGGACACGGCCGAACCCGTGTAACTGACGTGGCGGTTCATCTGTTCGCCCACGTTCATGGAGTCGGCCACGACGTTGCCCTTCGGCGTGTGCGTCATCCACATCTGGTAGGGCGGATCGCCGGCCGCCTGCCAGCTGGGCATGCCGACATAGAAATCGACGGCCAGGTCATAGCTCTTGCCGCCGTCGATGCGCGCCAGAATGGCGGCACGTGAGGCCGGCGTCATCAGGTTCAGGCGGCCGATTTCGTCTTTCGGCCCCCAGGGGCTGATGCCCACTTCAGGCAGGGCGGCGGCCTGCGTCGCTCCTGCCAGCAGCGCCAGCAGCAGGGTAGTCAGGGTGGCAGATGGTGTGAACATGGGGTGCTCCTTGCGTGACATGAATGAAGAAGCCACCATCATATTGTTTTCCAATTCAATGATAATCAGCGATAAAATAATAAGATATTCAACTGCAAGGAAAGAATCATGGATGTCCTGGCGCACATGCGCGTGTTTCGCAAGGTGGTCGAGCGTGACAGCTTCAGCAAGGCCGCGCAGGACCTGAACCAGTCGGCGGCGGCCATCAGCAAGCAGGTGCGCCAGCTGGAGGCGCGCCTGGGCACCGTGCTGCTGGTGCGCACCACGCGGCGCATGAGCTTGTCGGACGGCGGACGCGCCTATTATGTTGAATGCTGCCGCCTGCTCGACGAGGTCGACGCGCTGGAACTGGCCACGCGCGGCTGCGCCGGCAAGGTGGCGGGGCGGCTGCGCGTGAATGCGCCGCTGTCGTTTGGCCTGAAAGTGCTGTCGCCCCTGCTGCCGGTCTTCATGGCCCGCCATCCGGAAGTCAGCATCGAGATGACCCTGGACGACCGCCTGCGCGACGTGGTGGGGGAGGGCTATGACGTGTCGCTGCGCATTCGCGCCACGCTGGCCGATTCGACTCTGGTGGCGCGCCGCCTGGGCGATGTCGAGCAGATGATCTGCGCGGCGCCCGCCTACCTGGCGCGGCGCGGCACGCCCCGGCAGGTGCAGGATTTGCACGGCCACGATTGCCTGGCCTACCGCCTGGCCGACAGCCCCGGCGTCTGGCAGCTGGCCGGCCCGGAAGGGGCGAGCAGCATCGTCCTGCCCGTGCGCTTTTCCGCCGACAGTAGCCTGCTGCTGGCCGATATGCTGGTGGCGGGCATCGGCGTGGGCGCGCTGCCGTCGTTCGTCGCCACACCCCTGCTGGCCAGCGGCGCCCTGGTGCGCGTGCTGCCGTTGCATGGCATGGCCAGGCGCGGCGTGTATGCGTTGACGCCCGATGGACGCCACGTGCAGGAAAAGGTGCGCGCCTTTTGCGACTTCCTGGCCGGGGCGCTGCAGGCGGCATAGGCGCTGGGTGTTTTCCAGTGCAACCATCGTGCGCGCTTTTTTTCGCGGTCAGATGCGTCGGGCAGGGGCTTTGATAGTATCCTCGTACTTGCTGGGCGGCACTGCGCCGTACATTCGAGGAAACCGGAATAAGCGATCGACAATGCACACTTTGAGCAAGGGCGGGGCGGGATCAGGCATCAGAATCTGGGCAGGTGGCCTGTTGCTGGCCCTGGCGGTGGGTGGCGCCTTGTATGCGGGCGCAGTGCGCACGGTCAATGACGACGCCGAACAGCGTTTCGACAATCTCACGCATAGTGCCCAGCACAGCCTGATCACGCGCGTAAAAAGCTATTCCGACCTGCTGCGTGGCCTCGAAGCCCTGTTCCGCACCAGCGAGTACCTGACGCGTCGCCAGTTCCATGATTACGTGGCCGGCCTCGATATCGCGCGCCAGTTCCCCGCCATCGAATCGGTCAACTATGCGGTGGCCGTCCCGTCGGCGCAGCGCGCCGCCTTCATCGAGACCGTGCGCAAAGACACCAGCCTGGCGCCGCGCGGCTATCCCGCCTTCACCATCCGGCCTGCGGGGGAGCGGCCGGAACACACGGTGCTCACCTACCTGGAACCCGATTCCCTGTTGGCCGAACGCATGGGCGTCGATATCGGCGCCAACCCGCTGGTGGCGCAATCGCTGGCGCAGGCGCGCGACAGCGGCGAAGTCAGCGCGTCGGGCCAGGTGATCATGATCAAGGGGCCGCCCGCGCACGTGGGCCTGGGCATGCGCCTGCCCGTGTACCGCAATGGCATGCCGCAAGGCAGCGTGGCCGAGCGCCGTGCCGCCTACCAGGGGTCCGTGGGCATCGGCTTTGGCGTCGCGCAACTCGTGCACAGCGCGCTCGAACGCAGCGCCCTGGAGCCGCTGCACCTGACTCTGTACAGCGCGGTCGAACCTCTGCCGGCCCAAGGCGTCCTGCGCATCGCGCCGCAGGATCGTCTGCTGTTCAACGATGGCGGCGACCTGGCGGCAGCGCCGCCGCAACCGGGCGGCGATGGCGCGTATTTCGACCAGGTCTTGCCCATCGTGTATCAGGGGGGCGTATGGAAAGCCCATTTCCGCGTGCGCAAGGCGGAGCTGTACAGCCCCTTTGACCGCTATTTCCCGTGGCTGGCGCTGGGCGTCGGCATGGCCGGCACCCTGCTCATTTATGGCTACATCTTTACCCTGTACCGTTCGCGCCGCAACGCGGTGGCGCAGCGTACCCTGCTCGATACGGTGCTCGACAGCGTCGATGCCTACGTCTACATGAAGGATGCCGACCTGCGCTACCGCTACGTGAATGCGCGCACGGCGAAGATACTGGGCCGCTCGGCGGAGCAGTTGATCGGCCGCCAGGATGGCGAGTTGACGCTCGGCGATGCGGCCGCCGCCGCGCAGCTGACCGAACGCCAGGTGTTCGACAGCGGCGCCAAGTTCGTCGGCGAAGAGCGCTTCGTCGATGCGCAGGGCCAGGTGCATCACCTGTGGAGCGTGAAGGTGCCGCTGGGCTTGCCCGGTCCCGTCACGGGCCTGATCTGCCTGTCCACCGACGTGACGGAACTGCACCGCCTGAAGGAGCAGGCCGACGCGGCCAGCCAGGCCAAGAGCGACTTCCTGTCGAACATGAGCCATGAAATCCGCACGCCGATGAACAGCATCATCGGCATGGCGCACCTGGCGCTGAAATCGGTGGCCGATGCGCGCCAGCGCGATTATCTGCAAAAGATCTTCCATTCGGGCCAGCATTTGCTGGGCCTGATCAACGACATCCTCGATTTTTCCAAGATCGAGGCGGGCAAGCTGGAACTGGAAGTGCTGGACTTCCGTCTCGACACCCTGCTGGCGAACATCGCCAGCCAGCTCGGCGACGCGGCCGCCGTCAAGGGCCTGGCGCTGCAGTTCGATATCGCGCCCGAGTTGCCGCAGCGCTGGCGCGGCGATCCGCTGCGCCTGGAGCAGGTCTTGCTGAACCTGACCAGCAACGCCATCAAGTTTTCCGACAATGGCAGCATCTACGTGCGCGTGCGCCAGTCGGAGGAACGCGGCAGCCACGCCATGCTGCGCTTCGAAGTGCAGGACCGGGGCATCGGCATGAAGCAGGAAGAAGTGGCGCAGCTGTTCCGCTCCTTCCACCAGGCCGACCCCTCGACCACGCGCAAGTATGGCGGCAGCGGCCTGGGGCTGGTGATCAGCAAGCAGCTGGTTGAACTCATGGGCGGCAAGGTGGGCGTCTACAGCCAGCCTAGCCAGGGCAGCACCTTCTGGTTCACGGCGCGCCTGGAGAAAAGTGCGCAAGCGGGCGATGAGCGCATCGCCGAAGTCGAGCCCGAAGTCTTGGGCGTGATCCGTGGCGCCTCCATCCTGCTGGTGGAAGATAACGTCTTCAGCCAGCAGGTGGGCTGCGAATTGCTGGAAGACGCCGGCGCCACCGTCTGCGTCGCCTGCAATGGCCGCGAAGCGCTGGAATTGCTGGCCCACCAGCGCTATGACTGCGTGCTGATGGACGTGCAGATGCCGGAGATGGACGGCTTCGAAGCGACGCGCCGCATCCGCGCCGACCCCAGGCTCAGCGGTCTGCTGGTGATCGCCATGACGGCCAATGCGGGCAGCGAAGACCGCGCCCGCTGCCTGGCGGCCGGCATGGATGAGTTCGTGACCAAGCCGATCGCCCCGAATCTGCTGTTTCACCTGCTGGCGAAATGGTTTCGCCAGCGTGGCGGTATTGGCGGCATCGGCAGCCTTGCTCATGCGCGCGTGGGCGACAGGCTGGCGGCGCTGCCGAAAGCGCCGCCGTCGGCCGCCGCACCGGACTTGCGCGACATGGCCGTCCTCGATCTGGCCACCCTGGCGCTGACGTTCAGCAATGACGCCGTGAAGATGCGCAAATACACCCAGCTGTTTCTCGATACGGCGCGTGACGGCATCGCCGAAATGGAGCAGGCCATGGCGCTGGAAGACCTGGGGCGCCTGGCCGACCTGGGACACCGCAGCAAATCATCGGCGCTGGCCGTGGGCGCGCATGCCTTCGCCAGCCTGTGCGTGTCGATCGAAGGCTTGCGCCTGGGCGGCGACCGGCAGCAGGCGCGCGCCTTGCTGACGGCCCTGGGGCCGGCGCTGGCGCTGGTGGCGGAACAAATTTCACTGGAATTTGCCGTCAGCGACGCCCCCTGACGCAGGCAGCGGCGATAATATGCCTTTGACGTCTCTGGCCACCCGGCCAGAGACGCGGCAACCCATCGGATCAGCATGCATACTCCCGTCACGCCCGGCCTTCTCATCCTGCATGGCAACCAGCTGGAACAGCTGCGCGCCGCCGTCTTCCAGTGGCTGCGCCAGCATCCGCTGGCACCGCTGGAAACGGATATCTTTCTGGTGCAGTCGAACGGCGTGGCCGAATGGCTGAAGATCGCCCTGGCCGAGGAAATGGGCGTGTGCGCCGCCACGCGCATCGCCCTGCCGGCGCGCCTGCTGTGGGAAAGCTACCGCGGCATGCTGGGGCGCGAACGCGTGCCGCGCGTGTCGCCATTTGATAAATCGCCGCTGACCTGGCGTTTGATGCGTCTATTGCCGTCGCTGCTGGCCGACCCGGTGTTCGCGCCGCTGCGCTACTTCCTGGCCGATGGCGATAGCGAACGCCGGCTGCAGCTGGCCGAGCGCCTGGCCGATTTGTTCGACCAGTACCAGGTCTACCGCGCCGACTGGCTGGCCGACTGGGCGGCGGGGCTTGACCAGTTGCGCACGGCGCGCGGCGAAGCTATCGCATTGAAGGACGACCAGCGCTGGCAGGCGCAGTTGTGGCGCGCCGTGTCGGCCGATGTCGAAGCCTTCGAGCGCGACACGGGCCGCGCCGACATCCACGACGCTTTCCTGGCGGCGATCGCCGCCGGCGATGCGCCTGCCGGCAAGCTGCCGCGCAGGGTGGTGCTGTTTGGCGTGTCGGCCCTGCCATACCAGACCTTGCAGGCGCTGGCCGCGCTGGCGCGCCACACGCAGGTGGTGCTGGCCGTGCCCAATCCGTGCCAGTTTTACTGGGGCGACATCATCGACGGGCGCGACTTGCTGCGCGCGCAAAACAAGCGCCAGCGGCAGCGCAATGGCACCGACCTGGCGCAAATTCCGCTCGAAGCACTGCATGCGCACAGCCATCCGCTGCTGGCCAGCTGGGGCAGGCAAGGGCGCGACTTCATCCGCATGCTCGACGAGTTCGACGAACACGCGCAAGCCGAAGGGCGCGACGACAGCCTGCGCATCGACCTGTTTGGCGAGGAAACGGGCGAGACCCTGCTGCAGCAGGTGCAGGTGGCCATCCGCGAACTGCGTCCGCTGGCCGAGCACGAGCAAACGCCGCCCGAGGCCGGCGACCGCTCGATCGAATTTCACGTGGCGCACAGCGTGCAGCGCGAAGTGGAAGTGCTGCACGACCAGCTGCTGGCCATGTTCGCGCACAGCGCCGAGACGGGCCTGCGTCCGCGCGACGTGGTAGTGATGGTGCCCGACATCGACACCTTCACGGCCGCCATCCACGCCGTCTTCGGCCAGTACCGGCGCAATGACGAGCGTTTCATTCCGTTCGAGATCGGCGACGTGAAGGACCGCAGCGTCAATCCGCTGCTCGTCGCGCTCGAGTGGCTGCTGCAACTGCCGCAGCAGCGCTGCCGCCAGAGCGAAGTGCGCGACCTGCTCGACGTGCCGGCGCTGGCGGCGCGCTTCGGCCTGCAGCCGGACGACCTGCCGACCCTGGGCGCCTGGATCGAAGGGGCGGGCGTGCGCTGGGGCCTGGACCAGGCGCACCGCGCCGGCCTGGGGCTGGGCGCGGCCGGGGAACAGAATGCGTGGATCTTCGGCGTGCGGCGCATGCTGCTCGGCTATGCCAGCGGCAGTGGTGCCAGCTTTGGCGGCATCGAGCCGTATGCGGAAGTGGGCGGCCTCGATGCGGCGCTGGCGGGCTCGCTGGCGCAGCTGGTCGAGGCGCTGCTGCACTGGCGCAGCGTGCTGGCCAACGCGCACACGCCAGCCGAATGGGGCGTGCAGGCGCGCGCGCTGCTGGCCGCCTTCTTTGATGCCGACGACGAAGGCGACCGCCTGACCCTGGCGCAGCTGGAAGGCGCCTTGCAGGGCTGGCTGGAAACCTGCGAGCATGCGGGCTTTGTCGAGCAGGTGCCGCTGTCCGTGCTGCGCGTGGCGTGGCTGGGCGCGCTGGACGAGCCGACCCTGAACCATCAATTCGTCTCCGGCGGCGTCACCTTCTGCACCTTGATGCCGATGCGCGCCGTGCCGTTCCGCGTGGTGTGCCTGCTGGGCATGAACGATGGCGACTTCCCGCGCCGCGCGCAAAAGGCCGATTTCGACTTGCTGGCGCTGCCCGGCATGGCGCGTCCGGGCGACCGTTCGCGCCGCGACGATGACCGCTACCTGATGCTCGAAGCCTTGCTGGCCGCGCGCGACAAACTGTATGTGAGCTGGGTGGGGCGCAATGTGCGCGACAATTCCGAGCAGCCGCCGTCCGTGCTGGTGTCGCAGCTGCGCGATTACCTGGCCGCCGGCTGGTCGCTGGACCGGCATTTGGCAAGCCTGACGACCGAGCACGCGCTGCAGCCGTTCAGCCGCCGCTATTTCGAGGCCGATGGCTTGCTGACCTACGCGCGCGAATGGCGCGTCGCGCATGCCGATGCGGATGCGCAGGCTGCCGTGCTGCCGCTGGGTCCCTACGAACTCGATCCCGGCACGCGCTTGAAACTGGGCGAGCTGGCCAGCTTTTTGCGCCAGCCCGTCAAGTACTTTTTCCGCCGCCGCCTGAGCGTGTATTTTGCCGATGCGGCCATGCTGGGCGAGGATGAAGAGCCGTTCGGCCTGAACGCGCTCGAACGCTATCTGCTGGAAGACACGATGCTCGACGACGGCGGCGCCGTCGAAGCGCTGGACGACGTGCGCGCCAGCCTGCAAGCGCGCGCACAGAAGCTGGCGCGCGAAGGCGTGCTGCCCATCGGCCTGATCGGCCAGCAGGTGCAGGCGCAGCTGGTCGAGGCGCTGGTGCCCGTGCGCAGCGCGTGGCTGTCGCTGCGCGCCTCGTTCCCGCTGGCGGCCGACAAGCGCGCCATCAACTTGCCGTTCGGTGAGCTGCAGATCGACGACTGGCTCGACAAATTGTGCAGCAACGGGCAGGAGACGGCCTGGCTGATGCAGATTTCCTCGAAGGTGACGGACAAGAGCGGCCTGGCGCGCGGCGACAAGCTGATGCTGATGTGGCTGCGCCAGCTGGCTGCCGCCGCCCTCGGCTTTCCCGTCACCGGCTATCTGGTGGCGCGCGACGCCATCGTCAGCATGGCGCCGCTCGACCCGGCCACGTCGCGCGATGCGCTGGCCACCTTGCTGGCGCTGTGGCGCGAAGGCATGAACCATCCGCTGCCCACGGCGTGCAAGACGGGCCTGGCGCTGGTGCAGCAGGGTGACCCGCGCGCCGTCTACGATGGCGGTTTTGAACTGTCCGGCGAGCGCGACGAACTGTGCCTGGCGCGCCTGTGGCCCGAGTTTTCCGCGCTGGCTGCGGAAGAAGCCTGGGAAGACTGCACGCGCGAGCTGTATGGCCCGCTGGCCGACTGGCTGCAGCAGCACATCACGATAGACCCGATCAGCGCGCCCAATGATGGCGCGGGAGAAGAACCATGACGAGCCATCTGCTCAACCCCCTGGCGTTCCCGCTGCACGGCTCGCGCCTGATCGAAGCCTCGGCCGGCACGGGTAAAACCTGGACCATCGCCGCGCTGTACGTGCGGCTCGTGCTGGGACACGGCGACGACGACAGCCGCTTTACGCGTCCGCTGCTGCCGGCCGATATTTTGGTGATGACGTTTACGCGCGCCGCCACGCGCGAATTGTCGAACCGCGTGCGCGAGCGCCTGATCGAGGCGGCCGCGTATTTTCGCAATGAGTTCCGCATTGAATCCGGTGGCAGCGACCCGTTTCTCGACTCCTTGCTGGTATCCTATCCCGACGAGAGCGAACGGCAAAAGGCCGCGCACCGGCTGATGCTGGCCGCCGAGACGATGGATGAAGCGGCGATTTTCACCATCGACGCCTGGTGCCAGCGCATGCTGCGCGAGCACGCGTTCGACAGCGGCAGCCTGTTCGACGAAGAACTGGTCAGCGACGAGCAAGCGCTGTTCGAGGATGCGGCCCACGATTACTGGCGCCAGCAAGTGTATCCCTTGCCGCCGCAGGCGCTCGAGGTGCTGCTGGCGTGCTGGCCCGACGTGGGGGCCCTGAAGAAAGGCGCGCGCGAGCTGGCGCGCCGCGCGGACATCATGGGCATGGCGCACGAAGAACCGTTATCCATGCTGATCGCGCGCGAACAGCGGGCGCTGGCCGCGCAGCTGGCCACTCTGAAGGCGGGCTGGGTCGAGCGCGTCGACCAGATGGCCGCGTGGATCAACGACCATCGCGCCGCCAATCCCAAGTGTTTTAACGGCGTCAAGATGAAGCCGGAAAATTTGGCGAAGTGGTTCGACGGCTTGCGCCGCTGGGCGCAGGATCCGCTCTTGCTGCAGCCAGCCATCACGGCCAAGGCGTGGGAGAGATTAACGCCGTTCGGCATCGAGGATGCGTTTGCCAAGAGTTTCACGGCCCAGGTGCCCGAGTGCTTCGAGCATACCGAGGCGCTGGGGAGCGCCCTGGCGGGAATTACACCGCTGGGGCACACGCTGCACCTGCATGCGGCGGCGGCCATTGCGCGGCGCATGGATCAGTTAAAACGCCAGTCGCGCCAGTTCGGCTTTGCCGACATGCTGCAGCGCTTGCACGACGCGCTGGCCGGCGAGAATGGCGCGGCCCTGCGCCAGCGCATCGTCGACCAATACCCGTTGGCGATGGTCGATGAATTCCAGGATACGGCACCGGCCCAATACCAGATTTTCAACCTGCTGTACCGCATCGCCGACAACGATCCGGCGCAAGGCCTGTTCCTGATCGGCGACCCGAAGCAGTCGATCTACGGCTTTCGCGGCGCCGACATCCAGAGTTACCTGGCGGCGCGCCGCGCGACAACGGGACGCCATTATCAGCTGGGCACCAATTACCGCTCGACGGCGCCGCTGGTGGCGGCCGTCAATCAGCTGTTCCTGCACGCCGAGCGCGATGAGGTGCCGCTTGGGGCCTTCCGCTACCGGAAAGGGGACGAGAATCCGCTGCCGTTCGAGGCGGTCGACGCCAAGGGCCGCGATGAATGGCTGGTGAACGCCGGCGGCCCGCTGCCGGCGCTGCTGGCCGCCTGCGCCAGCGATGAAGGGCTGCGCGGCGACAGCTACCGCGAGTATTTCGCGCAGCATTGTGCCGAACATATCGTCGCCATGCTGGGCGATGCGCAAGCCGGTTTCACTGGCCCCGACGGTTTTACGCGCCTGGAACCGGCCGATATCGCCATCCTCGTGCGCGACCGCAAGGAAGCGGCGGCCATCCGCCGCGCGCTGGCACGCCGCCGGGTCGCCAGCGTCTACCTGTCCGACAAGGATTCCGTCGTCGACAGCGAAGAAGCGCAAGACGTGCTGCGCTGGCTGGCGGCGCTGGCCAACCCGCTCGACGGGGGGCTGGCGCGCGCCGCGTTTGCCACGCGCACCATCGGCCTGTCGCTGGGCGAGCTGGCGCGCCTGTCGAGCGACGAGCTGGAATGGGAGCGCCGCGTCGAGCAACTGAAGACCCTGCATTTGATCTGGCAGCGCCAGGGCGTGCTGGCCATGCTGCGCCGCTTCATCCACGAATTGCAGCTACCCGCCATGCTGCTGCAGCAGACGGGCGGCGAGCGGCGGCTGACGAACTTGCTGCACCTGGCCGAACTGCTGCAATCGGCCAGCCGCCAGCTCGATGGCGAACAGGCGCTGATACGCTGGCTGGCCGAGCAGATTGCCGGTGAAGGCGAGGGCAGCGACGAGCGCGTCCTGCGCCTGGAAAGCGATGCGGAACTGGTGAAGGTCATCACCGTGCATAAATCCAAGGGCCTCGAATACCCGCTCGTGTACCTGCCGTTTGCTGTCACGGCGCGCAAGGTGGATAAACGCAACCGCAGCTTCTTCGACTATGCGGATGAAAAAGGCGAACGCCGCCTCGATCTGTCCTTGTCCGACGAGGCCATGGCGGCGGTCGAAGAGGCGCGCATCGAGGAAGACTTGCGCCTGCTGTACGTGGCCCTGACGCGCGCGCGCCACTTTTTGTGGCTGGGCGTGGCCGCCCAGGCGGCGCGCAAGGCGGGCGAGAATACCCTGCACGAATCGGCGCTCGGTTACCTGCTGACGGGCGGCGACAAGCTGCCGGCGGAGCAGCTGCTGCTGCGCTGGCAGCAGGTGGCGGGCGATTGCGAGGCCATTTACGTGAGCTCTTTGGCGCAGCCCGATGCCTGCACGGTGCTGGACCGGGTCGAGCGGCGCCCCGCCTTGCGGCCCGCGCCCGTGTTCGTGGGCGAGTTCGAACGCGACTGGTCGGTGGGCAGTTTTACCTCGCTGACGCGGCAGATCGGCGCCATGGCGGCCGCGCACGTGCCGCAGCGGGCGCTGGAAGAAACCTTGCTGGAAGATGGCACGGCGGTGGCCGTGGTCTCGCCGCTGCAGATGGGCGACGCGCCGTGGCACCGCTTCCCGCGCGGTTCCGTGCCCGGCAATTTCCTGCACGAGCAGCTCGAGTGGATGGGCGGCGAAGGTTTTGACAGCGTCCACGATGCCCATTTTGACACGCGCCTGGCGGCGCGCTGCGAGCGGGCGGGCTGGGGCCACCGCCAGGACGACGCCATCGCCTGGCTCAGGGAAATCGCCATCACGCCGCTGCCGCTGCTCGACGCCTCGCTGTCGCAGTTGGACAGCACCCTGTCCGAGATGGAGTTCTGGTTCCCCAGCGAGCATTTGTCCACCGCAGCGCTCGACCAGCTGTGCACGCGCTTGCTGCTCGACGGCGCGCCGCGTCCCGTGCTGCCGCGGCGCCAGCTGCACGGCATGCTGAAAGGCTTTGCCGACCTGGTCATCGAACGCGATGGCCGCTACTGGGTGCTCGACTACAAGTCGAATGCGCTGGGCGCCAACGACGCCGCCTACCACACGGCCGCGCTGGCGGCCGGCATGGCGCAGCACCGCTACGATATCCAGGGCGCCATCTACATGCTGGCCCTGCACCGGCTGCTGAAAAGCCGGCTCGGCGATGCGTACGATCCTGCCGAGCACCTGGGCGGCGCCATCTTCCTGTTCCTGCGCGGCATCGCGAATGCGGATACGCACGGCTGCTACTGGCTGGCGCCGCAGCTGGAACTGCTGGACGGACTCGATCAACTGTTATCTGAAGAAGCGGAACATCATGCAGCATAGTGAGCAAATGAATGCCTTGTTCAGCCACGTCGACGGCGTTGCCGGGGATGGCCATCTGCGCCGCCTGAGCGCCGCCTTTGCCCGCTTCATCGCCAGCCTGGACGAGGACGCGCCGGATGCCGCCGCCGTGGCCGTGGCCTGCGTCGTGCTGTCCGAGCTGGAAGGGCGGGGGCACAGCTGTCTGATGCTGGCTGACCTGGCTGGCGAAGCGTCGCAGCTGCTGGGCTGGAGCGAGGAGCTTTGGCATGGCGTGCTGGCCGTTTCCGGGCCGCTACCGGACAGCGTCGCTGGCTGGCGCGCGCTGCTGGCCGGCGCGCCGCAGGTGTGGCAGGTGGGTGCGGCCGATGTGCGCCAGCCGCTGGTGCTCGATGGCGATCGTCTGTACCTGCGCCGCTACTGGCGTGACGAGACACTGGTCGGTGAAAAGATCGCCGTGCGCGCGCAGGATCTGGGCACGCCGCCGCTGGCACAGGTGCGGCAATGGCTCGACATCCTGTTCGACCAGCCGACCAAAGACGGTGGCCCGGACTGGCAAAAAGTGGCGTGCGCCATCGCCCTGCGCGGCAAGGTGGCCATCATCACGGGCGGTCCCGGCACGGGCAAGACCTACACGGTGGCGAGCCTGTTGACCCTGCTGTTTGCCGTCTCGCCGCAGCCGGAGCAGTTGCGCATCGCGCTGGCCGCACCGACGGGCAAGGCGGCCGCGCGATTAAAGCAGTCGATCGACAAGGCCTTGAGCGGCCTGGCGGAAAAGGTCGGGGAAGCCTTGCCGCTGCTGGAACTGGCGCGGCGCATGGGCGCGGCGCGCACCCTGCATAGTTTGCTGGGCGCGCGGCCCGACACGCGCGCCTTTGCCCACCACGCGGGCAATCCGCTCGACGTCGATGTGCTGATCGTCGATGAAGCGTCGATGGTGCACCTGGAGATGATGGCCTCGGTGCTCGACGCCTTGCCGCCGACGGCCATCTTGATCCTGCTGGGCGACAAGGATCAACTGGCGTCGGTGGAAGCGGGCGCCGTGCTGGGCGACTTGTGCCACGATGCGCAGGCGGGCGGCTACACGGAGGCCACCATCGCGTATGCGCAGGCGGCCAGCGGCGTGGCCATTCCGCCCGCCTTCGCGGGAGCGGCTGGCGCGCTGGCGCAGCAGACGGTGATGCTGCGCCACAGCCACCGTTTCAGCGGCCCGATCGGCGAGCTGGCGCTGGCCGTGAATGGCGGCAGGCCCGATCTGGCCAAGGCGTGTTTTGCCAGCGACAGCGGCGGCCAGCTGGCGTGGAGCGTGCCGGCGCAGCAGGAAGACGTGCTGCGCCTGGCCTTGCGCGGACGTGCGGATGCACCGGGCGGGTATCAGCCTTACCTGGCACTGGTGCATGCCGGTGAAGCAGCGTATGGGCAGCATGATGACTGGGTGCGCGCCGTGCTGCACGCATTTGAAGCGTTCCGCATCCTGTGCGCTGTGCGTGAAGGCGAGTGGGGCGTGGCGGGCCTGAACACGGCCATCGAACTGCGGCTGGAAAAGGAAGGCTGGATACGCCGCAGCGAATGGTATGTGGGGCGCCCCGTGATGGTCACGCGTAACGACTATGGCACGGGCGTGTTCAATGGCGACATCGGCCTGACTTTGCGCGATCCTGCCCGGCCGGGGTCATTGCGCGTGTATTTTTTGGAAGGCGAGCATGTGCGCAGCGTGCTGGCCACGCGCCTGCGCCACGTGGAAACGGCGTTCGCCATGACGGTGCACAAGTCGCAGGGCTCGGAATTTCGCCACACGGTGCTGGTGCTGCCGCAGGAGGGCGGCGCCATGCTGGCGCGCGAACTGGTCTACACGGGCATCACGCGCGCGCGCGACTTCTTTACCTTGGTCTCGCCCACGCAAGCCGTGCTGTTCGACGCGATTCTGCGCCGCACGCAGCGGGCCAGCGGCTTGAGGGGGCTGATCGGCTGACGGTTTGACCGGGCTCTGCAGGTTTCCACATAGAAATATATGTGTTGTATTCCGAATATTGATGATAATTGTTCCGATTTTTGTGTGAAAATACTTTCGTAGAGAAAGTGGTGCAAAAGCACTGTTTTTTGCCACTATTTCACGCCATTAAAATCGAAACGAGGAGTCCATCATGTTGTCTTCCCTTCGCACGCGGCTGGTGCTCATTTGCGTGGCCATTGTCGTACTGTCCATGCTGGCCTTGTCGGTTGCCAATTACGTGACGACGCGCAGCAGCATGCTGGCGTCGTCGGACCAGCAGATGCAGCAACTGCTGCACAGCCAGTCGGCCGTGCTGGCGCAATGGGTCGATGGCAAGAAAAAGGTCATGGCGTCCGTCGTCATGTCGGCCGAGACGCCCGATCCGCTGCGCGCCTTCCAGATCGCGGAAAAGGCCGGCGATTTTGCGGAAGTGTTCATCGGCTATGCGGACAAGCGCTCCGTATTTACCCATCCCGGGCGCCCGGCCGATTTCGACCCGACGGCGCGCGCCTGGTACACGGACACCGTCAAGGCGGGCGTGCCGATGCTGACGCCGCCGTACGTGGACGCTGCCAGCCATAAGCTGGTGGTGTCGTTTACGGCGCCCGTCGGGCCGAAAGAGGCCTTGGTCGGCGTGGCGGGGGCGGACGTGCTGCTCGATACGGTCATCGCCAATGTGGTGGCGATCAAGCCGACGCCGCACAGCTTTGCCTTCCTGGTCGACCAGAGCGGCACCATCATCGCCCATGCGGACAAGGAACTGAGCCTGCAGCCGCTGTCCAAAATCGATGCGGCGCTGTCGGCCGCGCAGGTCAACCGGCTGGAAAGCACGCGCACGAGTGAGGCCGTGCGCCTGAACGAGCGCGACGGCATGCTGTACGTCACGCGCGTGGCCGGTACCGACTGGCTGCTGGCCGTGGTGCTCGACCAGCAGGAAGCCATGCAGGCCTTGCAGACGATGCTGACGACGGCCACCATCACGGCCGTGCTGCTGGCCGGCGCGGCGGCGGTGCTGCTGTCGCTGCTGGTCTTTAAAATGCTCAAGCGCCTGGAACTGGTGCGCGATGCGCTCGACGATATCGCTTCCGGCGAAGGCGACCTGACTCTCCGCCTCGACGCTTCCGGCGTGGATGAACTGGCGCAGATCGCGGACGCCTTCAACCGCTTCATCGACAAGATCGCCGCCGTGCTGGTGAAAATCCGCACGGCCAGCGAATCGGTCAAGGTGTCATCAATGGAAATCGCCGCCGGCAACCAGGACCTGTCGTCGCGCACGGAACAGCAAGCCAGCTCGCTGGAAGAAACGGCCGCTTCGATGGAGGAGCTGACTTCCACCGTCAAGCAGAACGCGGACAATGCTCGCCAGGCCAACCAGATGGCGCAGTCGGCGTCCGGCGTGGCCAGCAAGGGCGGGCAGGTGGTGGCGCAGGTGGTCGAGACCATGGCCTCGATCAACGATTCGTCGAAAAAGATCGTCGACATCATCAGCGTCATCGACGGCATCGCTTTCCAGACGAATATCCTCGCGCTCAATGCGGCCGTGGAAGCGGCGCGCGCGGGCGAGCAGGGACGGGGCTTTGCCGTGGTGGCAACAGAGGTGCGCAGCCTGGCGCAACGATCGGCTGGCGCGGCGAAGGAAATCAAGCTGCTGATCGACGATTCGGTGGGCAAGGTCGATTCGGGCGCGCGCCTGGTCGACGAGGCCGGCTTGACGATGCAGGAAATCGTCGACAGCGTGCGCCGCGTGACCGATATCATGGGCGAGATCACGGCCGCCAGCGTCGAGCAGAGTGCCGGCATCGAACAGGTCAACCAGGCGATTGCGCAGATGGACCAGGTGACGCAGCAGAACGCGGCCCTGGTGGAAGAGGCTGCGGCTGCGGCGGAAAGCCTGCAAGACCAGGCCGGCACCCTGGCGCAGGTGGTGGGCGTGTTCAAGCTCGATGAGGGGCAAGCAGCGCAGCAGCAGAAACCGCAGCCGCAGCCAGTCCGGCCCGTGGCGCGGGCAGCCATCGCGCCGCGCCTCGCCAGCCGTCCCGCAAAAACGCCCGTCGCCAAGCCCGAGCGCAGCGACGAGTGGGAAACGTTCTAGCAGTTGCTAGGAGCGCCGGGGCGCCAGGGTCGGCGCCATCTGCTTCGCCACCGCAAAAAAAGCGTTGGTGGCGGGCGTGTTCTGGCGCCGGTCGCGCACGGCCAGGCCCACCTTGCGGCTGACGGGCGGATGTAACGGCAAGGCGACCAGTTCCGCATACTGCTCGCGCAGGCGCTGCGGCAGGGCCAGTTCGGCGACGATGGACAGGCCGTCGCCGCGGCTGACCATGTCGAGGATGGTGATCACCTGGCTGATACGGTAGGGGACATTGGGCTGCAAGCCCGCGTTGGCGAACAGCGGTTCGATCAGGCAGGCGCAGCCCGCCTCGGACATGATGAACGGTCCTTCGCACAGCTGCGCCAGGGTGATGGCCGTTTCGCTGGCCAGCGGGTGGCTGCGCGGCACCAGCGCCATCATCTGGTCTTCCACCAGCGGCGCCGTATCGAAGCGCTCGTCGGGCAGCACGACGAAACCCACATCGACGCGGCGTTCGCGTATCCACTGCACCACTTCATGGTCGGCGCCCTCGTCGATGCGCAGGGTGATGCCCGGATAGCGCAGGCGGAACTGCGCCGTGATGGCCGGCAGCAGGTTCAACGACGAGGTGGGGCCGAACGAGCCGATGCGCAGGCTGCCCTGGCGCTGGCCCAGCACGTCGGCCGCTTCCTGGCGCATGGCTTCCGACAGGCCGAGGATTTCACGCGCGCGCAGCAGCAACTGGCGGCCCACGTCCGTCAGCTCGGCCGACGCCTGGTGGCGCACGATGAGGTCCACGCCCATTTCCTTTTCCAGCGCTTTTAACGCATGCGAGACGGCCGACTGGCTGATGCCCAGCTGCGCGGCGGCGGCGGAAAAGCCATGCAGTTCGGCCACCAGGGTAAAAATTTCCAGTTGCGTGAAGGTCATGCTGTGGCTTTCCTGTGCTATGAGTATTTACTCATTATTTCATGAATTGATATTAGTATTAATATATATCTGCAGCGTCCGCTGCACAAGCGATATCATAGGACTTTCCATGCGCACTACCGCCATACCATCCGCCGCCTTGCCTGCCGTGCAATCGCCGCTCGTCTATCTGAAACTGATTTTCGTCGCCCTGTTCTGGGGCGGCACCTTTATCGCCGGCCGCGTGCTGGCGCAGCAGATGCCACCGATGACGGCTGCCAGCGGGCGCTTCGGCGTAGCCGTGCTGTTGTTGGTGCTACTTGCATGGAAACTCGAAGGGGGCTTGCCGCGCCTGGACCGCAAGCAATTGATGACGACGGCCGCGCTGGGCCTGACGGGCATCTTTCTGTACAACCTGTGCTTCCTGGCGGCCCTGTCGCGCATGCCGGCCGGACGCACGGCCCTGTTCGTGGCCCTGAATCCCATCGTCACGGCGCTGGCCTCGGCCATGCTGTTCCGCGAACGGCTCGGTTCCTTCAAGTGGCTGGGCATCATGCTGGCGTTTTGCGGCACGGCCATCGTCATCACGCGCGGTGACCTCGGCGGCGTGCTGCACGGCACGGGCGGCGGCATCGGCATGGGCGAGGTGTTCATGTTTTGCGGCATCTCCAGCTGGGCCGCCTATACCCTGATCGGCCGGGTCGCGCTGAAGGGCCTGAGCCCGATCGCCGCCACCACGTATGCCTCGATGTGGGGCCTGGCCTTTTTGCTGGTGGGGGCGGTGGTGGAATTCCCGACGGTGCCATGGCACAGCTTTGGCTGGCAAGTGTGGGCTGCCATCGGCTACCTGGGCGTGTTCGGCACGGTGATCGGCTTTGTCTGGTATTACGAGGGCGTCAAAGCGCTGGGACCGTCGCGCACGGCCGTGTTCAACAACCTCGTGCCCGTGTTCGGCATCGTGCTGGCGGCGGTGCTGCTGGGCGAGCCCGTGCTCGTCTCGATGCTGGTGGGCGGCGCGGTGACGATCGCCGGCGTGGTGATGACCAACCGGCAAGCGAAATAGTTACTTGGCGCGGCGGCGCTTGCTCGGTTTCGCCGGCGCCTTCTTGTGCCGGCTGACGGAGGCGCGCATCACCTTCGGCTCTGCGATGCCGTTCTCGGCCGCCAGCATGCGGCGGATGTTGACGGCGTCCATGGCGCGCACGGAATTGGCGCGCGCGTTGAGCAGGATCATGGTGGCGAACTTGCCGGCCGACTTGATGCGCATGATCAGGCAGCGCCCCGCTTCATTCGTGTAGCCGGTCTTTGACAGGCCGATATCCCAGCCCTTGGCGCCCACCAGGCGGTTCGTGTTGTGGTATTCCACGTCGCGGCCCTTGATCTGGATCACGTCCTTCGAATCGGTGGTGATGCGGCTGATTTCCGGGTAGCGCGAGGCGGCCACGGCCATCTTGACCAGGTCCGCTGCCGTCGACTGGTTGTTCGGCGACAAGCCCGTCGGCTCTTCGATGACGGTCTGGCGCATGCCCAGGGCCTTGATCTTGGCATTCACGGCCACGGCGAACGCCGTCGGACCACCGGGGAAGGTACGCGCCAGCGAGGCGGCGGCGCGGTTGTCGGACGACATCAGCGCCAGTTGCAGCACGTCGTGGCGGCTCAGGGTGGCGCCCACGGGCACGCGCGAGGTGCTGTGTTTCAAAGTGTCAACATCCTCGCGGTCGATGCTGATCTCTTCCTGCATATTCGCCTTGGAGTCGAGCACGACCATGGCCGTCATTAGCTTGGTCAGCGAGGCGATGGGCACCACCACGTTGGAATTTTTTTCAAGCAAGATTTTGCCTGTGCCGTCTTCGACTACCAGGATCGACTGGGAACCGAAGGGCACGGCGATGGCCGCTGTCGAAAGCGTCATCAGCACCGCGGCGAACATTTTTTTGAGCATGGGATTTGTATGTGGGAAAGCAGTTTTGGGGCGCCATCAAGGGCGCTGCGCGCAAATCCGGAACGGGGCCGCGCGGGGACGCGGCGTGTATCTCGGAGGCAATATTTGCCAAGCTTAAACAATACCATTAAAGATCAAGCGATGTCTACGGTACAAGCCCGCAACAGGCGGCGTTGCGGCCAATTTGGCAAATAAATGGGGCTATTCTTGCCGTAGTGAAAATTGTTGTGCATTTATTGATTTCGTCGTGGAAACTTCGTATTGTTTCAGCAAGATTGGCAGCGATGCTCTGATAGATGCCACGCGCTTCGTCGTTGATGCCCGCCAGTTCGTCGTTCGTCACCTGCTGGTATGGCACCGATGGGCGCCGCCATAGACTGCGTTCATACCTGACTAACGCAAGAGGAGAACGCAAATGTGGAAGAGATACACCGTGTGGTACCGCAGTGTCGATGCTGAAGCCTTGCTGGTGCTTCAGCATCCCGAGATGGCAGAACATGTCCAGGGCCGCTGGCGACGCTGCATCGCAAGGCGGCTGGCAATGCTGACGCCCATCGAGCGCCGGCAGTTCCATGCTTTCATGGAAAAATATCGGGGCATGGCCTTTTTTATCGCCGCAGTCAAGCTGATGCTGCTGCTCAGTGTGTTGGGCGTCTTGCTGCACCTGATGGTTCCAGACAAACTGGATTGGGGCAAGGCTTTGCTGCTGAGTAATGTCCTGGGCTTTGCGATGGCATGGGGTGTCCTGGGCGTGTGGTTCAACTATCGCAAATTGGTGCGAAGGAAGATCAGGCTGTTGATCCTGTCGATGCTGTTGTTGCCATTCCTGGGAGGTTTGCTGATAGGACTGCTGTTATCCATTCTCGATGCCGGCAGTTCGCTTGCCGAATCCATGGCGCACGGTGCCCGCATCGGCGGCTATGCCACTGCCACCGCCAGCCTGATTTATCTGGTGCCGATGTCCATCGTTGCCCTGTGGCGTAACCGCGAATACGAAGCGCTGTTCCTGCAGATGCAGCAGGATGGCGAGCGCGCCCGTCTGGCGCGCGCGCTCAGCGAATCGCAGCTGCGCCTGCTGCGCGCGCAGATCGAGCCGCATTTCCTGTTCAATACCCTGGGCGCCGTGCAGCAACTGGCCGAGCAGGGAGCGCCCAGGGCCGCAGCGCTGACTGCCGACCTGATCGCCTTCTTGCGCGCCAGCCTGGCCGAGATGCGCAGCGAGCAAGTGCCCTTGCAAAGCGAGTTCGACATGGTGGCCGCGTATTTGCGCGTGATGCAGGCGCGCATGGGCTCGCGCCTGCGCTATGCGCTGGACTTGCCGGCCGAGTGTGCGCACGCGACGATACCCAGCATGATCTTGCTGACCCTGGCGGAAAATGCCATCAAGCACGGTATTGAACCATCGTTGCGCGGCGGCGAGATCCGCCTGTCGGCGCTGCGGGTGGACTGCATGCTGCACCTGCGCGTGCAGGACACGGGCATGGGCTTGCCGGCCAGCGGCGCGGGCAGCGCGCCTGGAAGTGGCCTGGGCCTGGAAAACGTGCGCAGCCGGCTGATGCTGTCCGATCCGTCTGCCAGCCTGAGCCTGCGCGACGGCGAAGAGGGCGGCGTGATCGCCGAAATAGTGTTGCCCATTAACATTGCATCCAGCCTGAAAGAATCTGCCGCATGAACACCTCCATCCTGATCGCCGAAGACGAACCCTTGATGCGCGAGCGCCTGCAAATGCTGCTGGCGCAAGCCTGGCCCGAGGCGCAAGTGGTGCTGGTGGCGGAAAACGGCAACGACGCCTGGGACGGTTTCCTTGAGCACGAGCCGGACGTGGTCTTCCTTGACATCCGCATGCCTGGCCTGTCGGGCCTGGAAGTGGCCGAGCGCATCGGCAAGCGCGCCCACGTGGTGTTCGTCACGGCCTACGACCAGTACGCCGTCGATGCGTTCGACGCGGGCGCCGTCGACTATCTGTTGAAACCCGTGCAGGCCGAGCGGCTGCAGCGGGCGCTGGCCCGGCTGCGCGACAAGCTCGGTGCGCAGCCGGCCGACATGGCCAATTTATTGCAGTCGCTGCGCGCCGCCCTGCCGGCGCCGCCGCGCGACAAGTTGAAATGGATCAAGGCCAGCGTGGGCAAGCAGATCCGCCTGATCGACATCGACGACGTGCTGTTCTTTCAGGCCGACACCAAGTACACGCGCGTGGTGCTGGCCGGCTCGGAAGCGCTGGTGCGCACGCCGCTGAAGGATTTGCTGGGCGGGCTCGATCCGGAACAGTTCTGGCAAATCCACCGCGGCACCATGGTCAACGTGAAAGCCATCGAGGCGGCCGAGCGCATCGACGCCGAGCGCATGCAGGTGCTGGTGCGTGGCAGCACGGAAAAGTTGCCCGTCAGCCGCACGTTTACGTATCTGTTTCGCGATTAGCCTGCAATGCAAACGCCGCGCCGCTGCCGGATGGCAAGGGGCGCGGCGTCGGTGGGTGGACAAGGCTTACTGGATCTTGGCGATCGACACTTCCGTCGATTTCACCAGGGCGATGACTTCGCTGCCCACTTTCAAGTCCAGGTCCTTGATCGAGCGCGAGGTGATCACCGACGTGACGATGCCGTGCGGCGTTTCCACGTCCACTTCCGAGACCACGGGGCCAAAGATGATTTCCTTGATCTTGCCGCTGAACTGGTTGCGTACATTCACTTCCGAGATAGCCATGATATTTCCTTTGTGCCCGTAAAACGCCGTGCGGCGCGACATGACCAGAGTACGGCGCGCGCACGGTTTTGACCACGAATCGATGCGCATATCGATATGCGAAAAGGCTCATGTGGAAGTACGTCAGGGCGTAGCAGCAAGGTGCGTGACCGCGTTCTTAAGGACGAGGTCACATCGCGCCATCATGTCCATATATTTTTCGGGCAGTTGCTTGTTGCGACTGAAACGGTTGAGCATGTTGATGCACATGTCAGTCAGATGATTTTTCTGCAAAATCTGCTCAACAATATGCGCCGTGGCCTTAGCGATATGCTCTGCTGCTGTTGGAGAAAGCTGATTACCGCTCTCATCGGGCAAGGTCATAAACCCGGCTTGTACTTTGCTTGCTTCGACTTGTCGTTCCAGTAACGATACCTTTTCCAGGGCAGATACCACCGCCAGCCGCGCGGCTACTACCTCAGTCGGCGCGGAACTGTTCTTGCCGTCTTTGGTCTGATCTTCAAGAAGCGCCGCTCTGTCGGGGTGATCGCCGGTACGCGCGTTTTGCGTGCCTGCCGTGTCGTTCAATTGTGTCAGAGCTGTTTTCTTGTCGTTGAGATCAAGTTTTGCCTGTTCGAGTGTGTTTTGCAATTGCTTGGTGGCCTCCATGTCTGAAAGCGGCAATTTGGCTGTCTTGCGCGGAGTCATCACGCCCGTTAATTGCTCGATGGCCAATACTCCTAATGTGAGATCCTGCGAGCGCGCCATGAGCATCATTACATCGCCGTCGGAAAGCCAATTGTTTTGTGCGTATGCGCAGATACGGAATAGATGCTCGCGCATCAAGGTGATCGATTGCGAATGCAGGCCGATACTTTGCGAATTGGCCTGCAACGCATTCGATACCGAAGCTGCGTTGCCTTCGGTGCTGACAGATGCGCCTAGCGATGAAATATAGGCTTGCAAGGCGTCGGGGGTAGGCTCGGCACAGATCACGCCTTCGGCATCGGCATATGCCAGGCGTTGCGGCGCATCCAGATGTATCGCAGTGCCATGCCTGGGCAGTGCCGTAGTGCGATCGATGGTGTTGAAATTGGCGCAGGCCGAGAGCGACAGCATTACCGCGCTGCTCACTGCCAGGCGCCAAGAGGTATGGGTGAGGCGAGCCGACACAGTATTGTCGGAAACGCTGGTGTGTATGGCGGGCATGATCTGACTCCTTGAACGTTGATGGTTACATTGATCGGCTGGCGACAGCGCCGCAGGCCGCCGCCATTGACCACATGGTGCATGGCTTGGTGCGCGTACACATCCTTCATATGAAGGATGTGGTGCTATTGGGAGGGGGGCGTGAATACAGAAGGCGCCGATCCTGTCATCGCCGCCTTTTACCGGGCGGCATTGGAACCGCTGCAGTGGAGCGTGGCGATGCGCGCGTTCGCCCGGCTGGCGGGCGGTGAAGTCGCCTGCTGTTTCCTGAAGGCGGAAACGGGTGCTGTGCCGTCGCGCGGCTATGTGACCGGGCTGGACCAAAGTGCCTGGGAGGACGGTTACCGCCGCTACTATCACGCGCTCGATCCCGGCTATGCGGTCCTCACCCAGGGGCCGCCTGGGCACATGCACTTGATGCAAGACTACTTCAGCGACCAGGCCGTGGCGCGCAGCGAGTATTTCCAGGATTTCTATTTGCGCGCGGGCGTGCGCTATTCATGCAGCGGCGTCGTGCGCGACAACGGCGCGCTCACCATCCTGTCGGCGCACCGCGCCGCCGGCCAAGGTCCCTATGATCGGAACACGCGCGGCCAGTTGCAGCGCGTGCTCGATCATTTGCCGCATGTGTTTCGCCTGCGCGATACGGCACAGCAAGCCCAGGCGCATGGCGCGCTGGCCTGGGAAGCGCTTGATGCCTTGCCGCGCGCCATCTTGCTGGTCGACGCCTGCCTGCGGCTGGTCTTCATGAACCTGGCGGCGCAGCGGCTGCTGGCCGCCGCGCCTCAGACGCACACCTTGATTGCCTTGCGCGGCGGCAGCGTGGACGTGCGCGCCAGTTTGCTGCAGCAGCAACTGGCGCAACGCGTGCGGCAAGCGTGCGCAGGGCTGGCCTGCCACCGTCCCGCTCCCTTGTATGCCTGCGATGAGGATGGACGGCCGGCGCTGGAAATTGGCGTCCTGCCATTGCCCGTGCGCATAGGACCGGACGGTGCCGGTGATGGGGCGACGATGGTCATGCTGTCCCTGCGGCCGTTGTTCCGGGCGGGGCGGCAGCACTGGCCGGGCACGGCCGAGCGTCCTTGCGGGTTGACGGGCGCCGAGTGGACGCTGGCGCTGGCGCTGGCGGACGGCGTGGAGCCTGCCGAGTACGCGCAGCGCAAGGGCGTGTGCATCAGTACCGTTCGTAGCCAGATACAGGCGATCCTGGCCAAGACGGGCACGCGCCGCAGCAGCGAGATCGCCAGCCTGTTCAGCGCACTGGAGTGGGACGCTGGCGCAGCGCCATAAAAAAACCGGGACAAGTCCCGGTTGTTGGTTGATGCAGATCAGATTACTTCTGATAAATCTTGTCGAACTCGCCACCGTCGTCAAAATGTTTCTTTTGCGCCTGTTTCCAGCCGCCAAACACATCATCGATGGTAAACAGGCTGATCGGCTTGAAGCTGGCCGCGTATTTCTTCGCGACTGCCGCCGAACGGGGACGCAGGTAGTGCTTGGCGACCAGTTCCTGTCCCGCTTCCGAGTACAGGTATTGCAGGTAGGCCGTGGCTTCCTTGCGCACGCCGCGGCGGTCGACCACCTTGTCGACGACGGCCACCGGCGACTCGGCCAGGATGGAGATGCTTGGATACACCACTTCGAAGTTGTCGCCGAATTCGGCGCGCACCAGTTGCACTTCATTTTCAAACGTCACCAGCACGTCGCCGATTTCACGCTGGGTAAAAGTGGTGGTGGCGCCGCGGCCGCCGCCGTCGAGCACGGGCACGTTCTTGAACAGCTTGGTCACCAGGTCGCGCGCCTGCGCTTCGCTGCCGCCTTTTTTCACGGCATAGCCCCAGGCTGCCAGATACGTGTAGCGGCCGTTGCCCGAGGTTTTCGGGTTCGGCACGATGACCTTGATGCCGGGCTTGGCCAGGTCGTCCCAATCCTTGATGTGTTTCGGGTTGCCTTTGCGTACCAGATACACCATGGTGGAATAGAACGGCGCCGCATTGTTCGGGAATTTCTTGGCCCAGTCGGCCACCACCAGGCCGCGGTCGACGAGGATATCGATGTCATTCGCCTGGTTCATGGTCACGACGGACGCTTCCAGGCCATCGGCGACGGAGCGCGCCTGCTTGCTGGAGCCGCCGTGCGACTGCTTGATGGTGATGGTTTCGCCCGTTTTGGCTTTCCAATCAGCAATAAACGCGGGATTCACATCCTTGAATAATTCGCGCATCACATCGTACGAGGCGTTCAGCAAGACCACGGGTTCGGCGGCGGACACGCTCATGGGCAGGCTCATGGCGGCGGCGGAAGCGGCCAGGGCGCTGGCCAGGAACCAGCGGCGCGAGCGTTGGGTGAATGTCGCTGCGGCAGTCGATACGGCGTTGGAATGGGGCATGTTGAACTCTTGTTGTGAGAATAGACAGTCATAGTCTAAAATTCCGGCCGGAAAAGAAACGAATTTTTCGTAATATGCTTAGATCCGATTCCCGTTTGCGCTAAAAAACAGATATCGATTTCTGGAAACATTCGTGGGCAAGATGCGCATCAGCACTTAGTCTGCAGCCATCGCGTCATAGGCAAATCGGTCCTGTGGCGTGGCGCGAAAAAACCCGATCGCGCTGCTTGGTGTATAGTCGAATGGCGCGATACAGGGGTAAAACCGTCTGCATCGGCAACTGGAATATTTTGTGAGCGTACATGAGTCTTGAAATTCGTATTGCAACATCGACCGACGCTTTCGAGGCGTGCAACGTATTACGACGCTCCATCGTCGAATGCTGCGGCCTCGATCATCGGGGCGATCCGGCCATCCTGGAAGCCTGGCTGGGCAATAAAACACCGCAGATGGTGGCGTGCTGGTTTGCGTCGCCTACCAATTTTTCGCTGGTCGCAGTCGAGCAGGGCGCCGTCGTCGGCGTCGGCTTGCTGACGCGCGCCGGCAAGCTGGCCCTGTGCTACCTGCTGCCCGAGGCGCAAGGCCAGGGCGGCGGCAAGGCCCTGGTGGAACAGCTGGAAGCGCAGGCGCGCGAGTGGGGCATCAAGGCTCTGCAATTGCACAGCACGGCCAGCAGCCAGGCCTTTTTCGTCAGGCAGGGCTATCTTGAGGCGGGCAATGTGCGCTCGCCGTATGGTGTGGAAACGATTTTCTGCTGGAAACAGATTGACCCCGCAGGGATCGCCACCGGCGACCCCAAGCGCAAGCGCTTTTGCAACTGCAATTCGGCCTGACGGCTATCCTGCACTTCAGCCCGCCCATCCGGCGGCGGGCTTTTCCCTCACTTTGAATATTTCCCTTCAGTAACTGATCTGGATATACACGCCTTGCGGCGCGGCATCGTCTGCCAGCAGCAAGGTGCCGCCGGCAAACAGTTTCAGTTCGCCGGGTGCAAACGCCAGCCAATCCTCGTTTTGCGTCAGCGGATGCGTGGCGATGACGGCGATGCGGTCGTCCAGGTGGTTGTGCTGGCGAAAGTCGATGCTACGCTCGCAATCGATCAGTTGCGCCACGGAAAACGGGTATTCACGTATCACGTAGTGCAAATGCGTGGAACAGTGGGCAAACAGCAGTTCGCCGTCCGACAGGATGAAATTGAAGCTGCCGTGCGCGGCAAGCTCGCGCGCCACCTCGCCGACGGCGGCGCGCAAGGCGGCGCGCGCCGGTTCACCTGCGGGAAACTGCGTGCGCAAGCGGGCCAGCAGGTGGCAGAAGGCCTGTTCGCTGTCCGTGTCGCCGCTGGCATGGTAGTAGGCATTGGCGGGCGGGCGCCAGGTTTTGAGGTCGCCATTGTGGGCGAAGGACCAGGTCTTGCCCCACAGTTCGCGGGCGAACGGGTGGGTGTTTTCCGGTGCGATGCGGCCCTGCGTGGCCTTGCGGATGTGCGCGACGATGTTTTTCGCCTTCACGGGATGCCGCTGCACGGTGGCCGCCAGCGGCGAATCGATGGCCGCCAGGTGGTCCGTCAGCAAGGTGCAGCCGCTACTGGAATGATAGGCGATGCCCCAGCCGTCGCGGTGCTCGTCCGTGCGTCCACCCCGCTCGGCAAAGCCGGCAAAGGAAAATCCCAGCGCGGCCGGCTTGCTGCTGTTCATTGCGAGTAACTGGCACATGGCGGCCCTTCCTGATGGTATCGGTACACGCCCACAGTAAAGGCCGGGGCAGGGTGCTGGAAGGAATGTTTCCGACTATCGATATGCGCTGGCTGTCGCCTCCCTTATGTGCTGGCCGCATATCAAATGGCGAAACCATTCGTTCTCCTTTGCCTGGCGCCGCCTTACTCTGCACACTTTGGCGCCGTCTTCCCCATGCGGGATGCCGGTGCAGCCCGATGAAGGAGCACGTATGCCATTTCCCGTCCTGAAAAATTACCTGGCCCGTTTGTCGCATCAAACCCAGGCCGGCACCAGCGTCTGGCTCGACGGGGAGGGCAGGGCGCTGGGGCGCTTTTTCAATTGCACCATGACCAGCGCCTTCCAGCCGCTGCGCGAACTGGACAGCGGCAAGCTGGTGGCGTTCGAGGGCCTGGCGCGCAGCGTGTCGAAGGCGGACGAGGGCTTGTCGCTGTGGCGTTTGCTCGATCACGCGGCCAGCGACGACGAATCGGTCGAGCTGGACCGGCTGTGCCGCATGCTGCACGCCATCAATTTCTTTCGCCAGGGCGAAGCGGAACAGTCCGACCTGTACCTGAACGTGCATGACCGCCTGCTGAGCGCCGTCAGCAGCAATCACGGCCACGCCTTCCAGCGCATCCTCGACGCGCTGGGCTTGCCCATCGAGCGCATCGTGCTGCAATTGCCGACGGTGACGACTAACCAGGGCTGGCTGCTCAACTACGTGGCTGACAATTACCGGCGCAACGGTTTCCGCCTGGCCATCAACGTGGCCAGCGTGCAAGAGGCCACGGGCATGCTGGAGCGCCTGCACCCGCATGCGTTCAAGCTCGACGCGGGCAACCTCAGCGACGAGCAAGCCGTTGCCAGCTTCGTCACCGTGTGCCATGCGGCGAAAATCCGCGTCATTTTCAAGCGCCTCGACACGCCGGCCGCGCTGGCCGCGTTGCAGCGCGTCGCCGCTGCCACGGGCTTGCCCATCGTCGCACAGGGCTATTTATTGGATAAACCGTTGACGGCGCTGGCGCAGGCAAGCCGCGACGTGGCGGCCAGCGCGGCCACCGCTTAGGGCGTCCAATGCTGAAATGAGGGTGGCACGATAGGCATTGAGGGTTTTTCTTCGCAGCACAATACGCTATAGTATTCCCATCGTTAAATTGGACTGACTATGGCATCGCGCAGAAACTTTCTACACCACGGTATGGGCCTGGCCGCGCTGGGCCTGGTAGCCACCCCCCTCATCGGCTGCGCCTCGCGCACGGCCGCTCCCGCCTCGGCTTCGGCCAGCGCCAAGCCGCGCGCGCCGCGCACGGGCGTGCCGCCCCAGCCGACGCAACTGGCCAGCGTCGACCGTTCGATCACGTCGCAGTCGCGCCAGGCCATCACCGAGATGGCACCGCCTCCCGATATCTTCGATGCACAGGCGCTGGACCTGGAATTCTGGCTCAAGCCGCGCACCCTGGAAGTGGTGCGCCCGGCCAGCAATGAAAAGGCCAGGCTGCTGTACTGGAAAGATGGCGAAGTCATCGATTCGGCTTACCAGGAACTGTGCCATTTGCTGCGCGACGTGAACGGCAAGAAGACGGCGCCCATCGACCCGAAACTGCTGGAAACCCTGTGGGGCACGCAAGCGTTCGTGGCCCGCTACGGCATCGAGCAGCCGCTGGAGATCCTGTCGGGCTACCGCACGGCCGAATCGAACGGCAAGCTGCGCGAAGCGGGTGTGCCAGCCGCGCGCCAGTCGCTGCACATCTCGGGCCGCGCCGCCGACATCCGCGTGGCGAATCTGAATGCGGAAGTGCTCGGTTCACTGGTGCGCAGCTTCAAGCAGGGCGGCGTGGGTTTCTATTACCGCAACGGCCCGCGTGGCGGCTGGATTCATGCCGATACGGGATTGCAGCGCGTCTGGAAGGGCTAAGTGCCCACGCCAGGCAGGCGCTATATCACCGCCGCGGCAGGGTAGTGGATGAGGCAGGTTGACTTCGGTCAGTGCCGATTTGACCGCCGGCGCGTCAAAAAGTGCCATCCTTTTCCACTCCATGAAACTCTCCAGCCATAACATCGAACTGTTCCTGGCCGTCGTCGACGGCGGTTCGTTTTCGTCTGCTGCGCGCGCCTTGCGCCGGGCGCCGTCTGCCGTCAGCATGGCGATGGCCAACATCGAGGCGGAACTGGGCATCGCCCTGTTCGACCGCGGCGCGCGCGAAGCCGTGCCCACGCCGGCCGCGATGGCGCTGCTGCCGCATGCGCGCCTGATCGCCGAACAGCTGAAGCAGTTGCACCTGCACGTGCAGGAATTGTCGCAGGGTCTGGAAAGCCGCATTTCGCTGGGCATCGCGGCCGAGCTCGACCATACGCCTTTCCTGGCCGCCGTGCGCGCGCTGTCGCAGCGCCATCCCCTGCTCGACATCGAGGTGCTGACGGCGCCGCAGGACGATGTGCTCGACATGCTGCACCGGGGCCGCATCAGTGCCTGCATGGCCTTCGCTGGCGGGCGCATCAATCACGAGGAACAGTTCCAGCTGGTGGGCAGCGACGCCTTGCTGGCGATTATTTCCACCCAGCATCCGCCCGACGTGGCGGGCCGGCCCCTGTATATCGAGGAATTGGTGAATTTGCGCCAGATCATCGTGGCCAGCCGCGAACTCGACCTGGCCGATGCGCGTCCCGTGGTGGGCTTGTCTTACTGGCGCACGGACAGCTTGCCGATGGCGCTGGCGATGGTGGAGGCGGGACTGGGGTGGGGCAATTTTGCCGCCTCGGCCATCGCCCATTCGCTGGCGGCGGGGCGCGTGCGCCGCGTGGCGTTCAAGAATACGGGCAATGGCCTGGTCGTGCCCATCCACCTGGTGTGGATGAAGGACCGGCCGCTGGGCATGGCGGCGCGGTCCTTTCTTCAGTTGCTCAACGACGCTGCCTGAACGTTGCCGGGCTCTTCCTTCGGCTGCTGCGCCGACAGCGGCACGCCGAACAGGCCGTCGAAGAAGTAATTGAAGATGAAGCTGTAGCACGGGATGATCAGCATCAGCGCGAAGTCCAGCACGAAGGCTTGCCACAGGCTGATGTCGAGCCACCAGGCGATCAGCGGGATCAGGTAAATCACCAGCGTGATCTGGAAGCCGATCGCGTGCAGGATGCGGCGCCAGACGGTGCGCGTGCGCGACACCTGGCGGATTTCCCAGTATTCGAAGGCCGTATTGTAGAGCAGGTTCCAGATCACGGCGATGGTCGTGATCATGAGCGCCAGCGGGCCCGTGCTGGTGGGCGACTCGCCCGAAAGCAGGGTCAGCCAGGCCGTGGAAATGGCCATGCCGATGATTTCAAAGGCGGTGACGTAGACGATTTTGCGTTTGATGCCTTGCATGTAAAGCCTGTAAAGAAGAGATGGCGCGTATTTTAAGTCAGGTATGCTGATGTTAAAAGTTGATAGCTGTCAGTTTTTCTGATGAATGTGCGCCAGCAATACCATGCTGGCCATGAACGGTGGATAATGGCGGCTGGCGGGCAACCGGTCCCGCGCATTACCGCAGAACATCACCGCAGAAAAGGTCAACGAGCATGCAAGGCGCAGCAGACAGCAACATCCCCGATACCCTCGACACCTCCGCCAGCCCGGATGAACGTCCCCGTTTTCGCCCCGTTCCGTGGCAGCACCTGGAAACGCCGTACGATGTGGAAGTATGGATCGAGGAGCATAACCGCAGCATGCAGGACAATATCCGCGCCACGGAAACGGGCGTGGGCATCTGCTTTACCCTCGCCGAAGGGGGCGATATCTATATGCAGACGAGCGCCGACGGCGCCGTCGTGCTCGACGTGACGCCGGACGCGGCCTGGGTTGCGCCCCTCATCAGCGCGGCGACGGGCTGCGAGGCGCCGGACTCGTCCCTGTGGATCTTGCCTGACGATAAGCTGATCCAGCTGATCGTGGGGCTATCGAGCCTGGTGGCCAGCACCTTGCTGGTGGTGGGCCATGATTTCGGCTTGCGCCGGCGTAGTATGCGGCAGGGCCGCTGATCGGCCTTGTGGCAGAAACGTTATCTGCGGCAGGCATCGCTCGACACTGCGCATGGCGCGTGCTAGTCTCGCTACTGCACCTGCCTGTTTGCCTGGGCGGCGGTGCAAAGGACAGCCATGGACACACCACCGCAAGCGGTACCTGCTCCGGATTCCTCCCCGCGCTGCCACGACGGCGTGCCGCAGCATGCCGCGCCGCTGCTCGACGATGGCGTTTTCAGCCCGGAACGGGTGAAGGCTGAACGCGAACAAGCGTATTTCAACGACTTATACCTGCTGGCGCCCGTCGCCTATTTCGTGCTGGGTCTCGATGGCGTCATCGTGCAGATGAACCTGGTGGCGGCCGAATTGCTCGGCCTGCCGCGGGAACGGCCCGGCCACGTGCTGTTCCGTTCCTATATCCACGAGGCGTTCCGTCACGATTACGAGCAGTTCGTGCAGCGCGTGCTCAATAGTAGCGAGCCCGAGCGCATCCAGCTGCAGTTGCGCTCCCGTCCCGGCGCGCGCGCGGCCGGCTTGCCCGTCAGCCTGCTGGGCAGCGCCGATCCTAACGGCCAGGCGCTGCGCCTGGTGCTGGAGCAGGCCGAGGGCAAGCTGGCCGCGCTTGAGCGCAGCGAAGAGCGCTTCCGGCGCATCGTGCACAGTGCCGAGGAGGGCATCTGGGAAATCGATGCGCAGGCGCTGACCAGCTTTGTCAATCCGAAGATGGCGCATATGCTGGGCTGCCAGATCGAGGAGATGCTGGGCCAGCCGCTGGCGGCCTTCATGGATGACGAGGGACGCGCCATCCTGGAGCGCAACATTGCGCGGCGTCAGGATGGCATTGCCGAACGCCATGAATTCAAGTTCCTGCGGCGTGACGGCAGCACTTTGTGGGCCACCCTGGCCACCAATCCCATCTTCGACTCCGGCGGTACCTACCTGGGTGCGCTGGCGCTGGTCAGTGACATCACGCTGCAGCGTGCAGCGTCCGAGCGCATCTGGCGGCAAGCCAATTTCGATCAGTTGACGGGCTTGCCGAACCGCCATATGTTTCTTGAGCGGCTGCAGCACGAGGCGCACCACGCCAGGCGCGAAGGCGCTTGCCTGGCCCTGCTGTTCATCGACCTCGATCATTTCAAGCAGGTGAATGACCGCCTGGGCCACGAGAAGGGCGACATGCTGCTGCGCCAGGCGGCGCGGCGCATCAGCGAGCACGTGCGCGCCACCGATACGGTAGCGCGCCTGGGCGGCGATGAATTCACCGTCATCCTGGCCGGCGTGGGGCAATTGGGCGGTATCGAGCGCGTGCTGCAGGAGTTGACGGGCGCGCTGGCCCTGCCTTTCTTGCTCGATGGCGATACCGCGCACGTGTCGGCCAGCGTGGGCGTGGCGCTGTATCCGGCTGACGGCGAGGCGCCGGACAGCTTGCTGCGGCATGCCGACCAGGCCATGTATGCGGCCAAGAGCGCGGGGCGCAACGGTTACAGCTATTTCACGCCGGCCGTGCAGCAGGCGGCCGAATTGCGCCGCAACACGGTGCGCGAGATGCGCCTGGCGCTGGCGCAGGACCAGTTCGAAGTACATTACCAGCCCATCATCCGCCTGTGCGATGGCGTCGTCGAGCGGGCCGAGGCGCTGCTGCGCTGGCGCCATCCGCTGCGCGGCCTGCTGCTGCCCGCCGATTTCATCGCCTTTGCCGAGGCGAACGGTCTGATCATCGATATCGGCGAGTGGGTGTTTCGCCAGGTGGTGCGCCAGGCACGGCAGTGGCAAGACGAGCATGGCGCCGCGTTCCAGATCAGCATCAACAAGTCGGCCGTGGAATTTCGTTGCGACGCCGCGCTGTACCAGGACTGGGGCGGGCACCTGGCGCGCCAGGGGCTGGCGCCGGGCGCCATCGTCATCGAAACAACGGAAGCGGTGCTGCTCGACGAGGCGTGCCAGGTGGTCGACCGGCTGCGCCAGTTTCGCGCCATGGGCCTGGCGCTGGCGCTCGGCGATTTCGGCAGCGGCCAGGTATCGCTCGCATGCCTGAGAACGGCCGATATCGACATTCTCAAGATCGACCGTTCGCTGGTCGGCGAGTTGGGCCGCGACGATGCCGGATTGGGCCTGTGCGAGGCGATCATTGCGCTGGCACAGCGGCTGGGGCTGAAAGTCGTGGCCGAAGGCGTGGAAACGGCGTCGCAGCGCGATTTGCTGCGCGCCGCCGGCTGCGACTATGCGCAGGGATATTTCTTTTCCCGCGCGTTACCGGCGCATCAACTGGCAGCGTTGATAGTGGCCTGATGCTGGTGGTCAAGACACGGCGGCGCGGCCCAGGCCCATCCTCAGCTTGTTGCGCCAGGCACGCACGGTGCGGCTGATGGTCTGTTTGACGTCAAAGGCGATACTGCCCCCCAGCACCTGGCGCAATTGCCTTGCCTGCTTCCTGCGGAACTCGCTGCGTTCCTGTGCCGCGGCGCCATCGCGCCCGCCCTGGCTGTCACGGGGGAGCGGCATGGCCGCCAACACGTCCTGCCACGGATGGAAGAGCGCCCCCAGCAAGGTTGCCTGGATTTCCTTGCGCAGCCGGCGGCCCTGCAGCAGTGGCAGATTGTAGGTATCCTTGACGATCCCGATGTAGACATGGCACAGCGCCACGTCGAAATACAGGCGGCTGCCGGCATTCAGGCCGCTATCGGCAAAGTGGCGGCGCGCTGGCAGCAGGGCGGTGGAAAGCTCGCGGAACGACTTGGCGCTGCTGCTCTTGCTGATGCTGCCGTCGCGCTGACGGTACTTGATAATGCAATGCGGCAGGTAATACAGGTTGTCGCAGCTATCGAGCAGTTGCGGCAAAGCGGTCACATCTTCATAGACTCTTCCCAGCGGAAAGACGGGTGTCGTCTGCCGCAAGTAGATTTCGCGTCGGAAAATCTTTGACCAGACGAACATATGACATTCGTCAAAATAGGTATTGAGTATCTCGTCTTTGCTTGTCGTCAAGACATGAGGCGCAAAGGCCGTGGTGATCCGCTTGTTTTTCGACTCGCGTTGCGGATACCAGAATTGCAGATCGCAGGCGATGACATCGGGGCGTGATTGACGTATTACTTCATCGAGGGCATCAAGGGAACCAGGCATCAGAATGTCATCGCTGTCGACGAAGGCGATATAGTCGCCGCGTGCAAGGGCCAAGCCCTGATTGCGGGCCGCTGCGACCCCCTGGTTGCTTTGCTCCAAGACCGTGATGCGCAAGTGTTCAAACTCTTGCTGCAAGTGCCGCAGTTCCGCCAGCGTGCTATCGCTGGAGCCATCATCAATCACGATCAGCTCATGGCATGGCCGCATTTGCGTGGCAATAGCCAGGATGCTGGCGCGAATGTAGTCTTGGACATTGTATGCGGGAACAATGAGGCTCAGCGAGATGGTGTTGGTCATGGATAGGTGCGCAATGGAAGTGGCGCTATCTTGACTGAATTTCTTGTTTTTGTGAAATGAAATTTCTTGCCGCAACTATTGATACCGCATGCGCCTGGCAATTGTGCTGCCGGACCAGGCTTACTTCAGGCCCAGCAGGGCGACGACGCGCTCGCGGCTGATGCCGACCAGCGCCGAGCTGATGGCCAGCAGCGATTCATAGCCGGGCTGGCTGGCCTTTTGCGTGAAGTTTTCCGCCAGGGTGTCCATGCTGACGCTGGCCTGCACCGGCTGCGCCTTGGCCACCCGTCCCGTCGCTTGCGCCAGGGCCAGGCTGACGGAATTGCGCGCCGCCTGCAACTGCGCCAGCGCCTGCACCACTTGCTGCAAGGTGGCGCGCAAGGCTTCCACGTCGCCGGTCTGCCATTCTTCCGGGGCGATGGCGGCCGGTTCCGCATCCGTGCGCACGCGGCTCATCTGGCCGGTCGGATAGCGGATGCCGCTGCCGCGCACGGACAGGCTGTCGCGCACGTTGGCCCAGGCCGCTTCTGACGTGCTGAACACCAGCTCGCCATTCTCGCCCAGCTTGACGCCGATGCCTGAAGGCATGAGTGCGCGGTCGAAGCGGGACACGATTTCGCTCTCGCTCAGGCCAGGTTCGATATTCACCGAGCGCAAGGCCTGGTTCGCGCCGCCGACGGAGAACGCCAGCACTTCCTGCGGACCTTCCTGCAGGCTGGCCATGGTCAGGCCACGGATGCTGAACTGCTGCTGTGCCGACTGCGGGCTGGTATAGCCGAGCTGTGCGTCGAGCGAGCCGGCCGAGGCGCTGGCGCGCTGGCGCCAGGTATTGCTGAACTGGCGCACACGTGCTTCCACTTGCCCCTCGCGGCCCTGGCGCGCGGCCAGCTTGGCCGCCAGCTCGCTTTTCAGCGCTTGCAGCTGGCTGCTGCTGCGTTCCAGGTAATCGAGTGTTTGCTGCGCGTTGGAAATTTCTCCCTGCAACTGGTGATCCCAGTTTCTCAGGTTGTGCTTCAGGCTCGCTGTCGAACTCTTCGCCGCCGGCGCCTCGCTGCGCGCGCTGGCGTTGCCATTGATGGTCGCGGACGCGTCATCGACGACGCGGGCTGTGCCGGCGCCTTTGGCATTGACGCCGGAAGAGGAGGAGGTCTGAACGATTTGCATGATGGTCAGAGAAGATCAAACAGGGAAATGTTACCCACCTTGGCATAGGCCTTGTACGTGGCCTGCAGCGCCGTCTGGTAGCCGTTCAGGTCAATGGCGGCCGCGCCCATGTCGGTCTTCTTCAGATCTGACAAGGCCATGTCGTTCGACAGCGAGACGTTGGCCAGGTTGCCGGACAGCGTGGTGAGGATGTTTTGCGCGCCACCGAAGATGGCAATCTTGCCCGATAGCAATTCCATGCCATCATCGGTGCCATCGAGCGCGGCGACCACCACGCTGCGCACGGTCGGATCGGCAGGGTTGACGCCGGACTTGCCCAGCGTGTCGATGGCCTGGTCGATCTTGTTCAGCCATGCTTGCAGCTTGTCCACGTCGACGTTGGCCGCCTGCGTTACGCCATTGCCCACCACCACGGTCTGCGTGTCGGTATTGCCGATGTAGGTGTAGCGCGACCCTGCAGTTGCCGCCGCATCGTATTTGATTGCGGGTTGGTCGGTAGCGGTGCCGGAAAACATGTAGCGGCCTTCCTGGTCCTTCAGGTTGGCCGTGTACAGTACGCTGTCGCGCATGGCGAGCAGCGACTGCGTCATCGCATTCAGGTCGTCCGGCGCATTGCTGCCGTCCGCGGCCCATACCAGCAGGTCGCGCGCCTGGCCCATGTCGGTGACCATGCTTGACAGGTAGTTTTCGTTTTTCAGCAGGCGCACTTTCACCGTCGCGATATTGTCCTGGTACTGGGTCACCATGGCTTGCTCGCGCGTCAGGCGCGAGACGCGCACATTGCCGATCGGATCGTCCGATGGCAGCTGGATGCGCAAACCCGAGGACATCTGCTGGGTCAAGTAATTGATGCGTTCCTGATTTTCCTGAAGAGAAATATTAATCAGCGTTTGGTACTGGCTGCTGGCGACACGCATGCTTTTCTCCTTAACCCATCATTTGCAAAGTGGCATCAAACAAGGTATTCGCCACGGAAATGACTTTCATGTTTGCCTGGTACATATTCTGGAATTCAACCAGGTTCATCGCTTCCTCGTCCTTGTTCACGCCGCTGGTGGATTTCCAGTCGTCGACGGCTTGCGCGCGCACGGTGTTGGATGTCTTCAGCAAGGCCTGGTTCTGCTGGCTGTAGATGCCCAGTTTGCCGACGAGCTGCGTGTCCGCATCGCTCATCAGGACATCACCCACCCAGCTGACGCTGATCGGTTGATTCTTGATGTCGATTAATTTCTGCAAGTTGCCGCTGTCGCCAGCGGCGCCCGTCAGCGACAGCGCCAGGTCCTTCGCGTTGAAAGCGGGAGTAATGCCCAGCTTGCCATTTGCGTAGGCCAGAAGGGGGCCACCGGCGGCGCCTGCCATGGTTTTGCCCAGGGCCAGTTGCGTGTTGATCTTGCTGGTTAACTGGGTGGCCATGTCTTGCAGCGACTGCTGCAGCGGTTTCAGGGTATTTTGTTCGAAGTCGCCCAGGCCACCCATCTGGCCGCCGATGGCGACCGGATCGAGGGTGTACGACGATTTGGCGAAATCGAGGGTCAGGGTTTGGTCGCCCGTGCTCGTCATGTTGCTGCTGAGGGTAGCGGCCAGGTTGCCGATGACCAGCGGCTGTCCCGATTTCAGTGCGATATTGCGCGAGCCGTCCGGCTGGTCAAGCACGTCGATGCCCATCTGCGAGGCCAGGCCATCGATCAGCTGGTCGCGCGCATCCATCAGCGACGATACATTCGTGCCCGAGGCGGCGGAGGCGCTGATGCGCTGGTTCAGCACGGCGATGTTGGCCAGGGTGGTGTTAGCTTGCGGCACGATCGCTGCGCGTTGCTGCTGCACCGACAGCAACTGGTTGCCCATGACGGTGCTGATGCTGTTGAAGCGCTGCGCCAAGGCGTCGGCCGAGGTGATGATCTGCTGGCGCAGCGGCGTCGACGTCGGGTCGACGGCGGCCGCGTTGAGGGAGGCGAAAAAGCCGTCGATGCCATTGCTGATGCTCGATGCATTGTCACCCATCACGCGCTCGAGCTGCGTCAGGTAAGGCTGGGTCTGCGCACGGGCGCCCTGGTCGGACGCGGCACGCCACATTTGCTGGCTTTTATACGCATCGGCAAAGCGCAGCAGGGCCGACACTTCCACGCCATTGCCGGCCGAGCGCACGCCCGCGCCGGCGCCAAGCGAGGACAACAGCACGCCCTGGCGCGTATAGCCCGCCGTTTGCAGGTTGGCGATGTTCTGGCTGGCCGCATTCAGTGCGGCCTGGGCGGCGATGCTGCCTGACAATGCATTGCTGATGATGCTCATTGGGCAATTTTCTTTCGTGAAGAGTGTGGCGCGTGCGGGTGGGCAGGCAGTGAATCGTTACTACCTTGTACAGGCGACGTTTCAGGCAGGTTTATTAAGCGGCGCCGCAATATTGTCGGTCTGGACAGTGCTTTTGGCCGCAACGGGCGCGCTGGCCGCCGGCAGCAGCTGGCGCAGGATGGCGTCGGCGATGCCGAAGGCACGCTGGCCGGCCATTTTGTCGGCCACCAGGTTGTCGGCCATTTCCAGCATGTCGCTGTTGACGGGGTCCTTGAAGACGCTGTCCTCGCCCGCCATCTCGCGCGTTCCCGAACGCATCTGGCGCAGCATGTGCGAGATGAAGAAGGCTTCGAACTTGACGGCCGCCTCGGTGGCCTTGGCCGCATAGCGGGGATCGGCCGGCGTGGCGGCGGCAGGAGAGCGGTCGTCGAGCGCCGAGGGCAGGGCGCTGCTGCTGTCATTGATATTCAGCATCAAATTACCACCAGTTCGCCTTCGATGGCCCCGGCCTGGTCGAGGGCTTGTAAAATTGCCATGATGTCATCGGGTGAAGCGCCCAGGCTGTTGACCACGTCGATGATGGACTGCAGCTTGGCGCCGGCCGGCCATTTGAACATATTGCCATTGCCCTGGTCGACGGAGACCTTCGACTGCGGCGTGACGGTGGTCTGGCCGCGGCCGAACGGCGCCGGCTGGCTGACGTTGGAACTTTCGGAAATGACCACTTTCAGCGAGCCGTGCGTGACGGCGGCCGCCTTCACGCGCAAGCCTTCGGCGATGACCACGGTGCCGGTGCGCGAATTGAAGACCACTTTCGGCGTGTCGACGCCCACATCGACGCTCAAGGCTTCCAGCTTGGCCATGAACGCCACGCGCTGGGTCGGGTTTTCCGGCGCCAGCACGTCCACGCTGGTGCCGTCGCGCGTGGTGGCGACGGCGCCGAAGCGGCGGTTCACGGCTTCGACGATATTGATGGCGGTCTCGAAATGCGGGTGGCGCAAGTTCAGGGTGACGGAAGGCCTGGTGGAAAAGTCGCTGAGAATCTCGCGCTCGATGTTGGCGCCGTTGGGAATGCGGCCCGAGGTGGGCGTGTTGACGGTGACGGACGAGCCGCTCTTGCCGGTGGCGTTCAAGCCGCCGACGACCACGTTGCCTTGCGCCAGCGCATATGTTTCATTGTCGGCCGCGCGCAGTTGCGTCAGCAGCAAGGTGCCGCCGCGCAAGCTTTTCGCATCGCCCAGCGAGGAGACGGTGACGTCGATGGCCTGGCCACGGCGGTATCCTGGTGGAAACACGGCGCTGACCATGACGGTGGCGACGTTCTTGCTTTTCGCTTCGGCGCCGTCCGGCATCTTCACGCCGAACTGCTTGAGCATGTTGACCACGGACTGGCTGGAGAACTTCACCTGGGTGGTGTCGCCGCTGCCGTTCAGGCCGACGACGAGGCCGTAGCCGATCAGCGGGTTGTCACGCACACCCTCGATGCTGACCAGGTTGCGCAGCACTTGCGCAGCGCTGGCGGGCAGGGCAAGGCCGGAGAGCACGGCCAGCATGGCTGCCAGGGGCAGGGCGGAACGAAATTTCATGAGGTCACCTTAAAACGGCATCCACGGGCCGACGAAGAAGCGCGTCAGCCAGCCCGGTGTATTGGCTTCGGCCAGGGTGCCCTGGCCGGAATAGGCGATCTGTGCATTGGCGATGCGCAAGGACGATACCTGATTGTTCGAATCGATGTCGGCCGCGCGCAGGTAGCCGCGCAGGCGCACGAATTCCTCGCCCTGGTTCAGGGTCAGCGTTTTCTCGCCCTGCACGCGCAGCAGGCCGTTCGGCAGCACTTCCTGCACGATTACGGTGATGGCGCCGGACAAGGCATTTTGCTGCGTGCTGGTCGAGTCGCCGGCGAAGTTGCGGTCGGCCGACAGGTCGATGCCCGTCTTGGGGAAGGTCTTGCCGAGGATGTTGGCCGCATTCACGCCGACGGACGAGCCCTTGTTGAACGAAGTGCCGGCCTTCTTGCTGGCCTGCGTGGTTTCCTGCAGGGCTACCGTGACGACGTCGCCGACGCGGAAGGCGCGGCTGTCGGAGATCAGGTCCAGGCCCGCATCTGGATTGAACACGCCGCCGCCCACGCCGCCGCGCGCTGCGCTGCGCGGCGCCACGGGCAGCGGCGTATCGGAAAAGCTGGGCGCCACCGGCGCGGCTGGATGGCTGGCGCAACCGGCCATCAACACCAGCAGCAGGGCCGCCGTGGCTTTCATGGCGACCGTCATCAGCGTGCCGCTTGCGCCAGGTATTGCAGCATATTGTCGGCGGCCGACAGCACCTTGGTGTTCATTTCATAGGTGCGCTGGGCCGCGATCATGTCGACCATCTCTTCGACCACCTGCACGTTCGAGCCTTCCAGGGCAAACTGCTTCAGCTTGCCCAGTGCGCCTTCGCCGGGACGGCCTTCCGTCGGTGTGCCGCTCGATGCCGTTTCCTGGAACAGGTTTTCACCGAGTGCCAGCAGGCCCGTCGGGTTGATGAAGCTGGAGAGGTTCAGCTGGCCCAGCTGGGTGCCGTTGACATTGCCTGGCACGCTGGCCGTGACCATGCCGTTTTCGCCGATGGTGATCGCCGTGGCATTGTTCGGCACGGTGATCTGCGGCACCAGCGGCAAGCCCTGGGCGTTGACCATCACGCCGTTTTCATTGATGCCCAGCTGGCCAGCGCGCGTGTAGGCCGCTTCGCCGTTCGGGCGCAGTACTTGCAAAAAGCCGTTGCCGGTGATGGCGACGTCAAATTCGCGGCTGGTCGTTTGCAGGCTGCCGGTGGTAAACACCTTTTGCGTGCCCACCATGTGGGTGCCGTTACCCAGCTGTACGCCCGATGGCGACAGGGTATTGTCGGCGCGCTGCGTGCCCGGCTGTTGCTCGACCTGGTAAAACAGGTCTTCGAAGACGACGCGGTCGCGCTTGAAGCCTACCGTGTTGACGTTGGCCAGGTTATTTGCGATGGCTTGCAGTTTGGCATCTTGTGCCTGCACGCCGGTCTTGCTGATCCACATTGCTGGATTCATGGTTTACTCCTTGAATATTTCGTCGCGTTGAGCCCGGTACGCTTAGGTAGCGAGCAGGCGGTTGCCCGATTCCGTCATGGAATCGCTGGCCTTGAATACTTTCATTTGCATTTCGAAACTGCGGTTCAGGCTCATGGTGGCGACCATTTCCTCGACCGCCGAGACGTTGCTGCCTTCCAGGTGGCGGTCGCGCAGGCGTACCGTCGGATCAGCCTGCAAGTCTTCGCCGCTGCGCGCCACGATCAGGCCCGCCTCGTTCTTGGTCAGCTCGCCGCCTTCGGCGTTGACCAGCTTGAGCTTGTCGACGGTCTGCATCTGTGCGGTGCCTGGCACCTGGATGGAAATCGTGCCATCGGCGCCGATCGACAGGCTGGTGTGCTCGGGAATCGTGATGGGGCCGCCTTCGCCCAGCACGGGCCGGCCGTTGATGGTCAGCGCGCCCGTTTCATCGAGGTCCATGGCGCCGGCGCGCGTGTAGGCTTCGCCGTTTTGCCATTGCACCGCGAGAAAGCCGGGTCCCGTGACGGCAACGTCGAGCTCGCGTCCCGTTTCCTTGATGGCGCCCGTGCGCGTGCCGACGGCGCTCGACTGCGTCTGCGTCATGTGGCGGTCGTCGTAGCCATAGCCGTTTTGCAGCGGCTGGGCAGTGGACACTTCCAGGTTGGCGCGAAAGCCGCCCGTCTCGATATTGGCCAGGTTGTTGGCGTGTACCTGCTGTGCCCGCAGGGCACGGTCGGCCCCGCTCATGGCGGTATAAATCAGCGCATCCATTGCTCTTTACCTTTGCGTATCGTGGATTACAGCGCTTGCATCAGCGATTGCAGCATGGCGTTCTCGGTCGAGATGACCTTCGAGTTCGCCTGGTAATTGCGCTGCGACGTCATCAGACCCACCAGTTCGGAGGTGATGTCGACGTTCGACTGTTCCAGCGAGCTCGTCACCAGTTTGCCGACCATGCCGACGCCCGGACGGTCATACATGGCGGTGCCGGACGTGGTCGAGGCAATCCAGCTGGTATCGTTGACGGCCGTCAAGGCGCCTTCGTCGGGGAAGGTGGCCAGGGCGATCACGCCGATGCTTTGTTTTTGGCCATTTGTGTATTTCGCCACGACGGAGCCGTCAGCGGCCAGTTCCACGCCCGTGTAGGTGCCCGAGGCATAGCCGTCGGCGCGGTCGGTCGAGGTCGTCGATTCGCCGGCGAACTGGGTCGTGCCCGTGTAGTCGATGGCAACCGACATCGGTGCCGCGCCAGGCGGCGTCGGCAGGACCGGCGAGGCAGACGTGCCCGTCACCAGTTTGCCGTTCGTGTCGAAGGTCATCTTCGTCACCGGCAATACATCGGCGTTGTCGAAGGTGTAATGCACGTCCACGCCCGCCGCCGTCTTGACGAAGTACTGGCCCAGCGAGTGCTTGGCGCCCAGCGAATCGTAGAGGATCGAGGACTTGCCGCTGTTGTAGCTCAGTTCGTTGGTCTTGTCGAAGGTCGCGGCCTTGATGGGCCATTCGGACGACATGTTGGCGGCATACGCCAGCTTGGTCGACGCCACGGCGGGAATCTGGCCCGTTGGAATCAGCATGTCGCCCATGGTGCCCAGAGCGGTACTGTCCTTGACGGCGGCATAGCCCTGTACCAGGCGGCCGTTTGCATCGATCAGCTTGCCTTCATTGCTGGCCGAAAAGATGCCGACGCGGCTGTAGCTCATGGTGTTTTGCGCGTCGCGCGAGACGAAGTAGCCACGGCCATCGATGGCCGCGTCGAGCGCGCGGCCCGTGTTCAGCACGCCGCCGTTGAGCGACATGCTTTGCGTCAGCGAGCCGATTTCCGTGCCCGTGGCGCGCGAACCGGCGTACATGGCCGAAAAATTGGCGCGGCTGCTCTTGAAGCCGTAGGTGCCGGCGTTGGCGATATTGTTACTGGTGCTGTTCAACTGTTGGTTGATGGACTGGATGCCGGACAGGGCGATGTCGAAACTCATGTTGACTTCCTTTAGTGAAGGACGAGATTAGTGTTCAGGAAACGAAGGCGCGAGCGGATCAGGCCGTCTTACCGTTAAAGCCGGTGATCGCGCCGGGGTTGACTTCGCCCAGGTTCGACACGCTCAGAATCATGCTGCCGCCGGACGACAGGCGCACGCTGTTGAGCTTGCCTGCGATGTCGACCGATGGCTTTTCGGTACCGTTGGTGGTGACTGCCATGCTATACGTGCCAGCAGGCAAGCCCAGCGCGACGGGGTCGATGGTGAAGGGAACGGTACCGGCCCCCTTGGCGCCCAGTTCGATCTTGTATTCCTTGTCGTCCGCGCCTTTCAGGGTCACGGTGGTCTTGGTGGTGCCGGCGGCCAGCGCGATGCTGCCGCTGACTTTGCTTTTGTCGAGCTGCACCGTTTCGCTGTTGACCATCACTTCGGAGCCCACTTGCGCGCCCAGGGCCAGCACTTGCATCGATTGCAGTACGCTGGCATTGGCGCTGGTCAGCGAGGACAGGTTCTGCATCGCTTCCGTTTGCGCCTGCTGCGTCAATTGATTGACGAACTGGCTCGGATCGGTGGGCGCGAGCGGATCCTGGTTCTTGATCTGCGCGACCAGCAATTTGGTGAACATATCCTGGGTGGCATTGCTCTGCGACTTGACGGCATTGCTGCTGCTATTGTTGCCGCTGGTGTTGTTTGTAAAGAGATTGGTTTCCATGGATTATGCTTCACCTAATTTGAGGAGCGATTGCTGCATCGACTTGATGCGGCCTAGAACTTCGACATTGGTTTCAAACGCGCGCGAAGCCGACATCATGTCGGTCATCTCGGCGACCTGATTGACGTTGGGGTAGAACACCATGCCATCGGCATTGGCCATCGGGTGGCCCGGTTCATACACCTTGCGCAGCGGCTCATCGCTTTCCACCACGTCGAGCACTTGAACGCGTCCGCCGGCGCCGCTGGCACCGGAACCATCCATCACGGCGGCAAACACGGGCTTGCGTGCACGGTAGGCTTCGCCTTCGGAACCGGCAACGGAATCGGCATTGGCCAGATTGCTGGCGATGGTATTGAGGCGCACGGTCTGCGCCGCCATCGCCGAACCGGCGATCTTGGAAATATCCTGGAAGCTCATGCTGATCCTTATTGTCCGGAAATGGCCTTGGACAGACCCTTCAGTTTCATGTTGACGAAAGTCAGGCTAGTCTGGAAGTCGGTGGCATTTTGCGAGAACGCCGCCTGCTCGACGCCGATTTCGACGGTATTGCCGTCGCGGCTAGGGTGGTAGGGCACGCGGTACAGGGCGCTGGCATCGTCATCGGTCGACAGCAGGCCCGCTTCGTTGTCCTGCAACTGCTGCAGGGCGCTGCCGAAATCCATGTCCATGGCCTGGAAGCCGGGCGTATTTTCATTGGCAATATTGGCCGCCAGCACGCGGGTACGGTCGGCACGCAGCGCGAGTGCATCGGCATGCACGCCCAGCGCATCCTTGAAATTAATCCCCATGGTCATCCTTTGTATTGAATTCGATCGTGCTTTTTGCGGTTCGGGCTAGAAAATAGGTGGTGCAGAGGTAAAATCCCAGCCTGGTCATGTTGACGCATGGTAAGGTCATGCCGCTTCAGTATCTTTGATTAAGGTTAGCAATGATTCATTTCAACAGCATTACGATGCTCCGAAACAAGGTGCCACGTCCTTATATACTAGTTCCTGGCCTATTTTTACTGACCAGCCTATATAGTAGTGCAGGTCGCGCAGAATTGCCAGCCGACAATATATTTTCGCGTGTGGAACAGCTGGCGCGAGAGCAATTGGCGCAGCAGGCAGCCACGGCAGGATTGCTGGAACCGCAGTTTCAGGTGGCCGTGGTGAAAAGCACGCGCCCCGTGCCCGCTTGCGCGGCGCCTGTCACGCTGGAGACGGCGGACAGCCGTTCGGCGCAGCGCATGCGCTTTGTAGCAGTGTGTCCTGGAAGCAACGGTTGGCGTTATGAAATGTTGGCGCGCGGTAGCATCACGGCCCAGGTGGCCGTCACCAGCGCACCCGTCACGGCCAATACGCCGTTGCAATCTGGCGACGTGGCGCTGGCGCGGCGCGACGTGACGATGGTGCCGGACAGTATTTCCTCCTTGCCCGGCGCCATCGGCCTGTCGAGCCGGCGCAGCTTGCGTGCCGGCGAAGTGCTGCGCCAGGGGCAGCTGGCCGCACCCATGCTGATCAAGCGGGGCAGTGCGGTGAATATCGTGGCGCGCAAGGAGCAGGTGGAAGTGAGCATGGCCGGCGAAGCGCTGGATCCGGGCGCGCTGGGAGAGGTGATCCGCGTGCGCAACGCCACCAGCGGCACGGTGATACGTGCCAGGGTGGTCGATGCGGGCGTGGTGGAACCGGCCGATCTTGCCGGCCGTTAAGGAGGTCAGTCTGCGGCCGTGCGCTGCAGGCGCGTCGCCAGCTGGGTCAGCTTGGTGGCGTAGTCGGGGTCGGTGGCATAGCCGCCGCGCGCCAGGCCTTGTGCGAAGGCGCCCGCGTTGGCGCCCGTGTTCAGGGCGGCGCGGTAGCGTGGATTGTCGAGCAACACTTGCGCGTAGTCGCGGAAGGCGCTGGCCTGGTCCGGATAGCTGCGGAAACGCTCGGTTTTCTTCAGCGCCGTGCCGCTGCCGGCCGCGTATTCGGTGGTGACATTGCTGGCCACGTCACCCTGCCATTTGCCGCCGGCCTTGATGCCGAACAGATTATTCGTGTCCGCGCCCGTGCTCTGACGCAACGGACGCTGGCCCCAGCCCGATTCCAGCGCGGCGTGGGCGGCGACAATTTCCGGCGCCACGCCCAGGCGCGCGCCCGTTTCTTCCGTCCACGGCTTGATCGAGGCGAGGAACTGCTGCTGCACTTCGCCGATCTCGCCGCCCTGGTTGATGCTGCCCAGCACATTTACGGGCTGGCTCTGCTCCAGGTAGGCGCGTCCTTGCGGGCTCAGGCTGGTGGCGTTGCCGCCGCCCTGTTCGATGAAGCGGGCCACTTCGCCCTGCACTTGCCGGAACACGCTGCTGAAGTTGCCGCCGGCGCCGGTGGCGTCGGTGGCGCGCATATTGCTCTGCACGGCGGATGTGGCCGCCGTCGATGGCGTCGCCGCCATGGCGCGGGGTGTGGCGAAATCAGCCTGGCGCATACGTATCTTCCTCGCCATGCAGCACGCGCTGCATGATGCTGTACTGCTCTGTTAATAAATCGCTGTTGCGGGCATTCAGGCGCTTGCATTCCAGCACCATCTGCTCCAGCGCGACCCAGTCGCGTACGGCGGTGGCGCGCGCGTCTTCTTGCAACAATGCAAACAATTGCGGCATATCGCCTTGCGGGCCCAGCAGGGCAGTGACCAGGCTGACGCGCTGGCGGCGGCGCGCATCGAGGGGCTCGACGGCGGCGATGACCTGGTCGGCCAGTGCCGTCAGCCGGGTGCTCTGGTGCTGCAAGGTGGCCTGGAATTGCTCTTCCAGCAAGGTTTGCAAGGCGGCGTAGCCGACGCTGTCGTCTTTCATGCCTTGCAGCACGCGGCGCACGGCTTCCTGGCGCGTGATGCCCTTGCGCGCGGCGGTCACGATTCACCGCCGTGGAAACGCTGGATCAGCCCTGCCAGTTTTGCTGGATCGAATGGCAATTCGCCCTTGGCCAGCGCATCGCGCAGCATGGCCACGCGCTCGTGGTCGATCTCGGGCATGGCGCGCAGGGCGGCCATGGCCGGTTGCAGCACGGCCGATTGCAGTTCCGCCCCGGCCGACGAGCCACCCATGGCGCCGGCGGCGCCCGCGTTCTCGGCGATCGCCTCGGCCGGCGCGATGGCGCTGCTGCGTACGGCAGCGCCGGTATTGCCGGAGGAGATTTTCATACGTTGTCCCTTGCCCTTAATTTGCATGCTCATCGCGCTCCTTCTTTGCGGGCAGGCCCAGTTTGTCGCGCAGGCGCTGCAAGGTTCCCGAGTCCGGTTCACCCACTTGCAGCTCTTCGCCTTGCGCCTTTTGCCCGGCCATGCCGAACATGGCGGCGATGCTGTCGGCCTGGCCACGCGTCAATATTAACAGTTCGATGCGGCGGTTGATGCCGGCGCTGGCATTTTTTACGTCCAGCGGCGCGCGGTCGGCCATGCCCACCACTTGCAGCACGCTTTCCGGATTCATGCTGCCGATCAACAGTTGGGCGCGCGCCGACATGGCGCGGTTGGCCGACAGGGTCCAGTTCGAATAGCCTTCATAGCCGTTATTGGCGTATTGCAGCGAGTCGGTGTGGCCGACGATCAGCATCTGGTTGTCCATCTGCGCGAAGACTGGGCCCATCTGGCGCAGCAGCTTGCGGAAACGATCGGTCGGCACGGCGCTGCCACGCACGAACATGCCTTGCTTGTCCGTATCGTGCAGCATGACGCGCAAGCCGTACGGCGTGATCACCGATTGCAGATTGCTCTTCAATCCCGCTTCGTCGCTGAGCTTGTCGAGCGCGCGCGACAGCGACAGCAGGTCTTCCGGCGACTGGTAGCTGACCTTGGTCTGGTTTTGCGGCGCCGCGCCGGCCTTGCCTTCCTGCGTTTGCTTGCCTTCCGTGCGCGTGTCGCCCGAGCCCTTGCGGGGCATGGGGAAGCGCTCGATCAGGCTGCCGCGCGGACCGCCGCTCTGTTCCGGCATGACGCCCTGGCCTTCGCCCTGGCGGCTGCTGGCCGACGCGTCCATCATGATTTCCTTCATCGCCTGCTGCTCGCGCGCGGCCATCAGCCACAGCACGAGGAAGAGCGACAGCAGGGCCAGGCAAAAGTCGGCGAACGCCACTTTCCAGGCGCCGCCATGGCCATCGTCGTCATGCTTGCGACCGGCACGCTTGATGATGGCCTGTTCATGTTTCTCATGCGGCTTTAGCACGGCGGCCTCCCCGGCCTTGGCCCTGCTCTTGTTCGGCGCCGCCACCTTCGAGCGCAGTGATCCAGCTTTCCAGTTGGGCAAAGCTCGGCTTGATGTTCAGTTGCACCAGGCGGCGTCCCGCATCGATGGCCAGCAGGGGCGGCTTGCCCGCCACGTGCGTGACCAGCACGACCTTCACGCATTCCATGGTCGAACCTTCCTCACCCACCAGCTGTTTCATCATGTTGCACATCGGATCGAGCACGCCGTAGCAAAAGAAGATGCCGATGAAGGTACCGACCATGGCGGCGCCCACTTTTTCCGAAATTTCCGCCGCATCGGCGCCGTCGGCCACGGAATTCATGGCCATCACGATACCCAGAACGGCCGCCAGAATGCCGAAGCCCGGCATGGCTTCGGCGATCTTGTGCAGGGACTTCGACGGTTGCAGCAGCTCGTCGTGGATGGCTTCGAGTTCCTGTTCCAGCACGCCTTCGAGCTCATGCGCGTTGATCTTGCCCATCGCCATCAAACGGAAGTTGTCGACGATGAAGGCCAGCAGCTTCGGCTCTTCCAGCACCAGCGGATAGCGCTGGAACAGGGCGCTTTCGCGCGGCGCCTCGACGTGCGCGTCGAGCGCCTTCAGGCCACCGGCGGCCGTTTGCAGCAGTTCATACATCAGCAGCAGCAACTGGCGCTGGAATTCCGAGCCTTGCTTCTTGTGCGTGACGATCTTGCGCATCTGGTGCAGCATTTCCCCGAGTACATGCTTCGGGTTGCCCAGCACCAGGGCGCCGACGGCGGCGCCGATGATGATGATCAACTCGACCGGTTGCCAGATCGCGTGGACGGTGCCGCCCATCAGGGCGAAGCCTCCGAATACACACCCCATCACGATTAAGATACCGATAATTACCATGTCAACTGCCTTTCTGCGTCATTGTGCTACATCAATTTGATGGGTCTTGCTGAAACTACTGCTTCACTTTTATGTATCTTGCAGCATGGCTTTCATCTTGCCCAGTGCCGTCTTGTTCAGCTGGCAGACGCGGGCGTCGCTCAGGTCCAGCACGGCGGCAATTTCTTTATAGCTCAGTTCGAATTCGTAGTACATCTGGATCACGCGCTGCTCGCGCTCGTCGAGCGTACGCAGCGCCTGTTCCAGGCTGCGCCGCACCATCAATTGCTCTTCCGGACTCGGTGCGCTGTCGGCCTGTCCCAGGCTTTCTTGCAGCACTTCGTCGAAACTGACGATCAGCTCGGCGTTTTCCGCCAGCTGGTATTCCTGGAAGGCTTCCGGCGTCAGCTTCAGGGCGGCCATGATTTCCGCGTCCAGCGGTTCGCGCCCCAGGCGCCGGGTCAGGGCGCGCACGCTGTCGCGCAAGCGATGGCTTTCCTGGCGCACGGCGCGCGGGCGCCAGTCCTGGCGCCGCAGCTCATCGAGGATGGCGCCGCGAATGCGCAGGCTGGCATAGCTGCCGAAAGACTGGTCCGGCACGCCGTAGCGGCGCAGCGCCTCGAGCAAACCCATCAGGCCGATCTGTTCCATGTCGTCGCGGTCGATGGCGCCCGACACCTGCGAATTGAGCTGGCGCACGATGCGTTTCACCAAAGGGGCGTACGCCACCAGATGTTGTTGCTCTTCAGTAACGCTGAGCACGGCCGCGCAAGCGCTGGCGGCGGCGTATTCGCCGGCGCCATACGCTTCCTGGTATTGCTCTGCATAGGCCACGGGGTCTCCCACTAGGTCGGCTGGCGTGTTGGCTTATTCAATGATCAGCTTGCCGACCATGACTTCGGTGTAGGGCTTTTCCATCTGTTCGCGTTCATAGCTGACATTGAAGGCCTTGTTGATCTGTTCGGCAAATTGCTCCACCGTCATGGACTGTGCCTTGTCCACCGGAAAGCTCGACAAGGTACTCACGGCGATCGAGCGCATCAGCGGCAAGTGGTCCTTGGTCAGCTTTTCCTTTTCCTCGGTGGTGGCGATCACCAGGTCGGCCGACAGGTAATGCGTATCACTGTCGCCGGGGCTGCGGCGCAGCATCACGATGACCTTGTCCAGGGTGATGAACTTGCGCGCCTTCTTGCCGGTGGCGGGCGGTGGCGGGGCTTTGGCGTCGGCAGCCTCGGCATGGCCGGCGACCGGCTTGGACAGGTACCACATGGCGCCACCGGCCGCGCCGGCAGCCAGCACGGCCACGGCGATGAAGCCGGCTATCAATTTCATTTTCGTATTCATCAGGCAGTATCTCGCTCATGCATGGCGTAAGTGGTAGCGGCAGTGCTGCCGTCGGACAGGGCGCGCCCCGGCTCGGCGTCGTCGTTCTGGCGGCCGGGCTGACGCTGGCCACGTGCATCGCCTTCGGCAAACGCCTGGGCGGCAGGGCTGCGCGGGGTGGCGCTGATATTCACGGCCACGTCGGTGTACTGGCGCTGTGCCAGGTCGCTGCGCATGTTTTCGCCGATGCCTTGCAACTGGCGCAACACTTCCGAGTTCGACGCCGTGACGTTCACTTGCAGCGCGCCGGCCGTGTGGCGGATGGAAATTTCAATGCGGCCCAGCATGGGCGGATCGAGGCGGATCGTCGCGTGTTCGCTGTTGCGGCCGATCTGTGTCTGCAGGCGCTCGCCCAGCGCTTCGCGCAACGGTTCCTGCCATTGCTGGGCAGGGCCGTTGAGTTTGATCGTCTCTGCGCCCGGCGTTGCAGCGGCGCCATTGTGCACGCCGCCTGCCGGACCCGGGCTGATGGGCGTGGCAGCACCGCGCTCGCCATCGCGCGTGGCGGCGGGCGCTGTTGCCGCGGGCGTGGCTGTCATGGCCGGCGCCGCATCGAAGCCGGCGGCTGGCAGCGCGCTTTTGCTGCCGGCCGCAGTGGCGGGTGTTGGCTGGGCTGCCGCCACCGGTTCGCCCAGATCGCGCGCAGGCGCCATCCTGGCGGTCTGCACATTGAAAGCCAGGCCATCGGGATGCAGGCGGCTATTCAGGTCCAGGGTCTGCTGTGCATTGCCTTGTTGCGTAGCCGCTACGCCAGCGTTTCCCTTGGCTGCTGCGGCGGCGGCAGCGGCAGCGTCGGCTTGCGGCGAGACGGGCAGCATGGGCGCCATCAGCGGTGGCGTCATGGCGGGCAGGCCCGCGTCCTGCGTTGTCGCAGCCTGAGTGATGTCGGCAGCTACGTCGGTGGCGGGGGCGCCATCGTCCGTCAGGTCCGCGGCAAGGTCTTGCGCCTGGCCGGCATCGCTGGCGACCGTTCTCTGCGCTGGCGTGGGCAGTGAGAACAGGAGGTTGCGCGCGGTGCCACTCTCGGGCGCGCCCTTGCTCACGGACGCGTTAACGCCCGCCTGGGCGCTCCTCGGTGGCGCGGTCGCGCTGCTCGTTGTTGTGTTGACGCTCATTTTCATGCTGGATTCTCATCTTGATACATGGCATTTTCAATCGCATACGCGACCCAGCCTTCTTGTTTCGAATGGATTTCGCCCAACTGCATGCCCAGCCGATGTTTTTCGTCGGAACACGCCTGGTATGCCTGCGCATGCGCCTTGCGCAAGGCGAGCAGGGCGGCTTTTTCACGTTCGCTCAATATGCCCAGGCTGGCAAGGTGCTGCGCCAGTTTTCTGTCGAGTAACTCCAGCGCGTCCCAGTTCTGGCTGGCACTGGCTGCCAGCACTTCGCGCGTCAGCTGGAGCGACAAGGGGGTGCTATCCATTCTTGGCCTGGACGCCGAGCCAGCCTTGTTTGATCGTCGTCAACAGCGTGGTCACCTCGTCGATCAGGGCAGGATCGAGCGTGATGCCGGCCGAATACAGGCGGCCGGTGCAGTACTCGTACAGACGGCCCAGATTGGCGACGACTTCGCCGCCATTCTCGAAATCGAGCGAGCTCGACAGTCCGTTGATGATTTCCGTACATTTGTTCAGGCTGATGGCCTTTTGTTCATAGCGCTTGCCGACGATATGTCCGCGCGCGCGCGCCAGTTCTTCCAGCAAGCCGTCGGTGAGCAGCAAGACCAGTTCGACCGGGGTGGCGCGCGACGTCTGCGCATCCAGGTTGACGGCGTGGTAGTTACTGTATGCATCGTGATTCATTATTTTTTCTCACTGTAAAAGCTTGGTGCGGCTGGAAGGCCGGCGCCGCCGTCATGCAGACGGCGCCGGCCTCTATTTAGTCTTGTCGCTGCTGAACAGGGCATCGAACATATCGGTCGTTTGCGCCATGCGTGCCTGCAAGGCTTGCAGTTGGGTGAACTGCGCCTTGTAGCGGTTGTACATCGCCGTGTAGTCGGCCTCGAACTTGGTCTGGCGTTCGCCCAGCGATTTTTGCAGCTTGGCCACCGATGTCTCGCGCTGCGACAACTGGCCATTGGTCGAGGTCCAGGTTTCGATGAATTTATCGAGCTTGCCGGCGATGCCGCTCGGCGCGCTGGCGGAACTGTTGCCGATTGCCTTGTCCAGGCCGCCCGGATTCGTCTTCAGCGCTGCCGTCAGCTTGGTGGCATCGAGGGCCAGCGTGCCGTTGCGCTGAGCGGTGATGCCGAAATTGGCGAGGGCGCCCGTCGCCGTTTCGCGCAAGGTACGCACCAGCTGGTCACGCAGCACGCGCACGCCGCTGTCGGACGAAAAGACGCCGGCAGCCTTGGCCGATGCCGGATCGCCCGGGTCGGTCAAGCCGTCCAGCACGGCCTTGAGCTTGTTGTAGGCAGTCACAAAGCTTTGCGCATTGGTCGTCGTGGCGGACGAATCGAGCGCCACGGTCAGGGTCATCGGCGCGTCGCCGCTCGCCTGCGCCTTGGTGAAGGTCATCTTCACGCCATCGATGTTGCTGAAGGTATTCGACGATTGCTTGACGCGGTTGCTGGTGTCGGACGTATCGGCTGGCTTGCCGCCGACCCAGATGACGGCATCCTGGGCTTCGACCAGCTGCTTGGGCGTGGCAGCGAGCGCATCTTTCAGCGCGCCCGGGTTCATCGCGCTTGTATCGAGCGACAGCGCGCCTTCCTCGCCGCTGACATTCGACGTCAGCACCAGCTGGGCGATACCGCCGATGGTGATGACGGACGCCGTCACGCGCGAGTTGTTCTTGGGTTCCGCATTGATGGCGGCGGCGATATCCTTGGCTGACAGGGTGGCACCGTCGGCATCCGTATTGGCCTTGCTCAAGTCCACCGTGAAATCGGTATTGTTGGCCAGCTTGATTTTCAGCGTGCCTTTGTCGGCAGCCGGCATGGCCATGTTGCTCAGCCCGCCCAGCGAAACCTGGTCGTTTGTGGCAACCTTTTCCACGAATAGCGAATACGTGCCGGCGGCAGCCGATTCCGACGCCGTGGCGCTGCCCAGTGCCGTATTGCTGAAGGTGGCACCTTGCACCAGCATGGTCTTGCCACTCGTCAGGCTCAGCAAGCTGGAGCTGAAGGAGGTCAAGGCCATTTTCAGGTTCACCAGGCCGCCCGAAGTGGCCGCGGCGGCCTTGGTCTGGGCAGTGATGCGCGCCTGCAGATCGGCCGTGTATTTGTCGGTCAATGCCTGGGCCGACGCCGTCGGGTCGTAGGTATTCGAAGCGGAAGTGGAAAAGGCCATGTCAAACTCCTAAAATTAGCATGCAGGATATACCCAATGACAAGGCGACCAAATATTCACTTTTCTGAAATTATTTCTGTAAAACATTATTTTACCTGCCCGCGGAACCAGAACTGCGTCGCCAGCTCATCTTGCCGCTTGGCATCGACACGTTGTTGCTCATTTGCAACATGCTTTTGTTTTTGCGTCAACACCTGGTCGAGTACCTCGCGTTTGGCCCAGGCCGTATTCAGGGCGCGCTGCGAGACGGCCATGTTGGCTTCGTGCAGGTGCAAATCGGTACGGTGCTGGTCGGCCATCTGCATGACCGCTTGCTTGAAGTTGCCGCAATTGACCGACAGGGCCAGGGGCAGGGCGCCGCTGGGGCCGCTATCCGTGTACAGACCCGTCAGGCGCTCCAGGTTTTTCTGGTAGCGTTCGCGCACGGCCGTCTGCGCCGCCATTTCGCCTTGCAGGCGTTCCACTTCCGTGCTGCGCAGGCCGACCAGGGTGGTCAGGTTGCGGATGGTATGCGCGTCGCTCACATATGCTCCTAGGCCATGATCTGTTCAAGTTGGGCGATGCACGGCCCCATTGGCGCTTCTTCCTTGGTGCCCTGGCACAGGAAGGATTCGATGGGGGCGTGCAACTGCACCGCGCGGTCGGTGATCGGGTCGGCGCCGGGCACGTAGGCGCCCAGCGGGATCAGGTCGCGCACGCGTGCATGGCGCGCCATCGACGCTTTCAGCGCGCGCGCCGCCTGCATGTGCTCGGGCGTGATCACCTGCGCCATGCAGCGGCTGATCGAGGCGGCGATGTCGATGGCGGGGTAGTGGCCCCGCTCGGCCAGTTCGCGCGTGAGCACGATGTGGCCGTCGAGAATCGCGCGTGCCGTGTCGACCACCGGGTCTTGCTGGTCGTCGCCTTCGGCCAGCACCGTGTAGATGGCGCTCATGCTGCCATCCTGGTGGGCGCCGTTGCCGGCGCTCTCCACCAGTTGCGGCAAATTGGAAAAGACGGAGGGCGGATAGCCGCGCGTGGCGGGCGGCTCGCCCAGGGCCAGCGCCACTTCGCGCAAGGCCATGGCATAGCGCGTCAGCGAGTCGACCAGCAGCAGCACGTGCTTGCCCTGGTCGCGGTAATGCGCGGCAATCGAGTGGCACAGCTCAGTGGCCATGATGCGCATCAACGGCGATTCGTCAGCCGGCGCGATCACCAGCACGGCTTTCTTCAAACCTTCGGCACCGAGCGACTTTTCGACGAATTCGCGCACTTCGCGGCCCCGTTCGCCGATCAGGCCGACGACGACGACATCGGCCACCGTCTGGCGCGTGATCAGGCCCAGCAGCACGCTCTTGCCGACGCCGGAACCGGCCATCAGGCCCACGCGCTGTCCCTTGCCCAGGGTCAGCATGCTGTTGATCGCCCGCACGCCCACGTCCAGCGGTTCGATCACGGGCTGTTTCTTCAGGGGGTTGATTTTCGGTGGCGTCACTTCCAGGATGTGTTCGCCGCCGAGGCGGCCCAGGTCGTCGATCGGTTCGCCCAGGCCGTTGACCATGCGGCCCAGCCACGAGGGGCCGATCTGCAGGCTGGCCTTGTCGGGCAGGGGCAGCACGCGCGCGCCCGTGGTCAGGCCCGTGGCCTTCTTGAAGGGCATCAGGTAGGACAGTTTTTCGCGAAAACCGACGACTTGCGCATCGAGCCACTCGCCGCTCACAGTTTCAATTTGACAACGCTGGCCCGTGTGCAGGCGGCAGCCGGCGCTTTCCAGCAGCAGGCCGGAGGCGCCGACCAGGCGGCCGGTGGGTGTCGCGACCGGGATATCGCCGATCTCGAAGCTGCGCAGCGTGTCGGCGATCATGCAGGCGCGCCCTGGTCCGCATGTTCGGCGGCCAGCGCCAGATGGCTGCTGACCTGTTCCATGCAGGCCGACAGGCGCTGGTGACAGCCGGCATCGACTTCATTGTCGCCCGCCTTGATGCGGCATTCGCCCGCGTCGAGGCGCGCGTCGGCGATCAGGTTCCAGCGCTTGGCGCGCTTCGGATCGAGTTCGCTGATGCGTTTGAGTTCTTCCGGATTGAGGAAGACGTCGATTTCCTCGCGCGTGGGCGGCATCGAGGCCAGGGTCTCGTCGACCAGGGCCAGCAATTGCACCGGCTGCAGCGCCAGTTCCGCGCGGATCACCTGGCGCGCCACCTTGGCCACCAGGTCGACCACTTCCTTGCGCTGTGCTTCGCGGTAATCGGCGCGCACTTTTTTCAGGTCGCGCAAGATGGCGTCGACGGGGCGCGCCAGGCGGTCCAGCGCCACCAGGGTTTCATTGCGGCCTTCTTCGCGGCCTTGCACCATGCCATCGCTGCGTCCGGTGTCGTAGCCGTCCTGCTGGCCTTGCACCAGGCCCACTTCGTAGCCATCGCGCTGGCCCTGCTCGAAGCCTTCCGAGACGGACGCCTGCCACTGGCCATCCGTATCCTCGTTGGAGGCACGCTGGCCGGCGGCGATGAATTGCGACAGGGGCGGGAAACGATACGAGCGGAAGTGTTTCATTCGATCACCGCTTCGGCAAACAATTGCACTTCGATCTCGCCCGCATCGGCGAGACCCTTGACGGTGGCCATGATTTCCTGGCGCGTCTGTTCGATACGTGACAGTGGCACGGGGCCGGAGCGGCGCATCATGTCTTCGAAGCTCTGTGCCTGGCGACGCGGCATGGTTTTCAGCACGGCGTCGCGGATCGCCGGTTCCGCGCCCTTCAGCGCGATGGCCCACTGTTCCATCGGCACGTCTTCCAGGATGCGCGTGAGCGTGACATCGCTTTGCGTGGACAGGATCAGGAAGTCGTACATGCTCAGCTCGATTTCCGAGACCACGTCCGGATCGTGTGCGCGCAGCAGTTCGACCAGCGCGGCGCGGTTGCCCGGCATGCGGTTGAGGATTTCGGCGGCCTGGCGTATGCCTTCGACGCTGGTGCTTTGCGTGTCGAGCGTGCCCAGGCAGCGGCCCACCAGTTCGTCGAGCTCGACCAGCAGGTCGCGGTCGATCTCATCCAGGCGCGCCAGGTTCAGCAAGACCAGATCGCGGCCTTCGACGGGCAGGGCGTCAAGGATCTGGCCGGCCAGCGCGGGCGGCAAAAAGGCCAGGAACACGGCTTGCATCTGCACGTGCTCGTTGACGATGTATTCGGCCAGCCATTTTGGCGAGGCCCACTGCAGGCGCGCCATTTTTGGACGGATGGCGTCGCCATAAATGTTGTTCAGCACGCTATTTGCGATATCGCTGCCCAGCGCCAGGTCCAGCGAGCGCTTCAGGTAGCTGCGCGAGGCGCCGTGCACGCCGCTCTGCTGGCGGTAGTCGTCGAAGAAGGTCTGCATGGCCGTTTTGACCGATTCGACCTTGATGCCGCTCATGCGCGACATCACTTGCGTGACTTCCAGCAATTCTTCGCGCGACAGGCAGCGCAGCACGTTGGCTGCCTGTTCCTCGCCTATGCTCAGCAGCACGATGGCGGCCTGCTCCACGGGATTCAGGCTGGCACTTTCGTACTCGGCGCCGTCGGAGGGATTATTGTTGTTGTTGAGTTCGGCCATTTTTCTGCATCCATTGTTTGACGACTTCGGCGACACGCTCGGGTTCTTTTTCAGCCAGCACTTTCAGGTGATCGACCATCACGTCGACCGCCGAGCCAGGTGGCGGCAAATTATAGTTTTCCAGCAGCGGCACGACCGGCATGCTGTCAGTGCCGGTCGCTTCACCTTCGAGCGCCAGCGGGGTGCCATTCACGCTCAGGGCTGGCGCGCCAGCGGCAGCCACGCCAGGCGTGCCGGCGGCGCTGCTGCCGCCCAGTGCCAGGGCAGGATCGAGCTGTTTCAGTGCCGGCGGCGTCATGCGCGTGGTCAGCAAACGCATCAGCGGACGCAGGATCAGGAAGTAGCCGAGCACGGCGCCCAGGGCGTACAGCAGCCAGCTGCTGAAATCGACGACGGTATCGCGCTCTTCCCACCACTGCGCCACGGGAGGCTTGGCAGGGAAGGCCAGCGCAGTCAGGCTCAGGCTGTCGCCGCGCTGGGCGCTGATGCCCAGGCCGCTGTTGAGCATTTTTTCAATATTGCCCAGTTCGGCAGGGGTCCAGCCGGTTTTCGGATTCGGCGCGGCGGCGCTGTTGAGCACGACGGCCACGCTGAGTTTTTCCAGGCGGCCACGGCTGCGCTTGATCTGCGTGATGCTGCGGTCATACGCGTACTGGCGCGTGGTGGCGTTCTTGCGCGCAGTGCCGTCGTCGGCCGCTTTCGGCGCGCCATTGGCCGGTGCGGCGCCCGCGGCGTCGGCCGGTGCCGGCACAGCCGCCGCCGGTGGGCGGTTCGACAGGCTGCCGGGGACGCCGGCCACGGTGCGGTTGCGTTCCTGCTCTTCGCGCATCGCTTCGCTGGTCACTTTCGGGGCTTCGCCGTATTTTTCCAGCGTTTCGTCCACGCGGTCGTTGTTCACGGCGGCCGTCACGCTGAGCTTGAAGTTGTCTTCGCCGATAACGGGGCCAAGCAGGCCCGTGACGTTGCGGCGGATTTCATCCTGGAAGCGTTTCGCGCCTTCATTGCCAGCAGCCGAGGCGTCGAAGCCGTCCGTCAAGTCGATGTGCGAAGACAGCAGGTTGCCGCCCTGGTCGACCAGGCTCACGCGCGTAGGCGCCAGGCTGGCGACGCTGCCGGCTACCATGTTGATGACGGCGGCGATCTGTTCCGGCGCCAGGGTGCGGCCCGGTTTCAGCGCCACCACCACGGAGGCCGACGATTTGTCGCCGTCGCTGGCGACAAACGAGGTCGACTTGGCAATCGACAGATGGACGCGCGCCGAAGCGATCGCGTCCATCGTCATGATGCTTTGCGCCAATTCACCTTCCAGGCCGCGGCGGAAACGCACGTCCTGCACGAATTGCGATACACCCAGCGGGTCATTCTTGTCCATCAGTTCCAGGCCGGCCGGCAGCTGCGCCGTCACGCCCTTCGAGGCCAGCAGCATGCGCACCTTGCCCAGCATGGCATCGGGCACCAGCACCTGGCCGCTGTCCGGATGCAAACGGTAGGGGATGTGCTCGGCGTCCAGCGTGGCCATCATGTCCGTCACGGCCACTTTTTCGCGTGCGCCAAACACCGGCTTGTAGTTGGCCTGGTCGCGCCAGGCATACATGGTCACCATGGCGGTGATGCCGATGGCCAGCACGACGATGGGAACCAGGTTTTTCAGCAGGGCGGGCGGGATGGCGGGCTGGGCGCCAAGGCGCCAGCGCGCAAATGCGGACTTCATGGGGGTAATCACTTGGGTTAACTTTCGCTGGGAGGCTGGGCGTGGATCAGGGCGTGAAGATTACAGAGGCAGCTTGATGAGTTCATCGACGGCGCCCATGACCTTGTTGCGCACCTGCATCAACATGGAGAAGGACAGGCTCGCTTCCTGGCTGGCCAGCATGGCGCCGACCATGTCGTCACTCTTGCCACTGTCGACGTCGCTCATTTTCTGCGCTGCCATGCGGTCATCGCCATTCACCTTGCCGATGGCGTCCTTCATGCTTTGCGCGAAGGAGAAACCGGATGCTTCCGGCGCGCCAAACTGGGCGGCGGGCGCGATGCTGGCGCCCAGGGCGTGCGCGTCATTGCTCAGTGCTGCCAGATCGGCCTTGATCAGACCTGCGAGTTCGTTGCTCATCTTGCCCTCTACTTTCAATATGCGGTGACGTATCAATCAGAATTACTGGTGTTGCCAATCCGGCAGTCGTGCCTGTAAATGCCATCCTGCCCGGCCCGATCCGCAAGGCCCATCAGTTTTATCAGTTGCCACACCATCCGCTCAAGCAGACTCAAACAAACCCAGTAAACCCACGTTGACATGATTTACATGGCCATGATAACTAATATTTATCTGATAAAAGTTTCTGCTGCTGGCAATAAGAAGAACTGAAAACTGCCATAAAAACCGGAATCAGGTAAGCGGAATGGCGCACTGCAAATCACTATTTTGTCACTGTAAGCTTACCTCGCGGCAACTATAAAGTAAAGAGAGGATTGGCTCAAGGAATATTGATGCATGGCAATATTTGGCTTTTTCATGTATTGTTCAGCACCGTAGTCATCTAGCATGCGATACGATGCGCAATCGTTTGCTTGCGCAGCTGTGGGTAAAGCCAAGATGATGCTGTATTTAATTTCAGGCGATCCGTATAATTTGTTCTGCCACCGCAATACCGACATGACTACTACATGACAATCATTACCAAGACAGATCAAACTGCGCGCCATCAAGTCCTCGATTCCTGTCTGCTTGGACGTCCTGTCCATTTGCTGCATGTATTCGGCGCCCAGCTGCGCGATGACCTGGCTGCGGCCCTGCGCCAGCCGATGAGCCGTCGCTACTGGGGTAATTTCCAGATCGACGCCGTGACGTTGTCGCGCGCGGAAAACGAAAACAGCGTGAATCGCTGGCTGAGTTTTTCCACGCCTGCCGGCCAGACGGGCTTTACGCTCGAACGGCAGATACTCTTGAGCGTGCTGAACTATCGTTACGGTAGTGCCGGCGCCAAGGGCGTGCTGCCCGATCCGGCGCAGGTGCGCGTGACGGCCACCGAGGAGCGCCTCGCTGTGGTGCTGGGACAACAGTTGGTGAACAGCTTGTTTACCCGCATCCACAAGAATCTGCAAAGCGTGGGCAAAAGCAGCGACATCGACACCAGTGCCGAGGTCGCCGTACAGTCAGGCGTGCATCCGGCGCGCGGCAGCTGGATCGTCAGCGTGGCGCTCAGCGACGTCGAGGGTGGGCAGAGCGGCCATTTCTGGTTCTCGCTGGACAAGCGCCTGATGGCCGATGTGCTGCGCGGCTTACTGCCCGAGCGCGCGCAGGCGAAGAAAGCCTTGCGTGGCAGCGTGCGCCCGCTCGCTTCGCGTCTGCAAGTGACCCTGGAAGGGCGGCTCGTCAGCAAGCAGGTGCAGCTGGGCGCCTTGTTCGACCTGCGCGTGGGCGACGTGATTCCCGTCAGCCTGAGCCGCACCGACGTCATGTTGGACGATTCCCGTTTATTTACAGCGGCTGTTTCCGAACACAAGGGCAAGCTCTGTTTAACCTCATTTGAAGATGTCGAATAATATGAATATCACCGATACCAACCAGAGCGAAACCCTGCTGGAAGACCTGGGCGATGACATGATCATCGACCAGGGCGACATGTCCGACGTGGCCAGCACCCGCGCGCGGCGCGACATTCCGCAGATGATGCGCAAGATCCCCGTCACCCTGACGCTGGAAGTGGGTTCGGCCCGCATTTCGCTGGAAGAACTGATGGCCATCGGCCCGGACAGCGTGATTGAACTCGACATGCTGGCCGGCGAGCCGCTGGTGATCAAGGTCAACGGCACGCCGATCGGCCGTGCCGAAGTGGTGGTGGCCGGCGAGAACTATGGCCTGAAAGTCATTGACCTCGACGGTCTTAATCTCGACCTGATGACAGCATGAAGCTGGCGGTACCCGGTTTGAGCCGGCGCCGCGGCGCGCTGGCTGCCGCGCTGGCTGTCCCCTTTCTGATGCTGTGCTGCAGCGCCGCCGGGGCGCAGGATTTGTTGTCCGGCGTGGTGCCGGGCGCGAAGACCGACCTGTCGGTGAAGATGCAGATCCTCGTCGTCATGACCCTGCTCGGGCTGTTGCCCGTGATGGTCATGATGATGACCAGCTTTACCCGCTTCGTCATCGTGCTGTCCCTGTTGCGCCAGGCCCTGGGCCTGCAGCAGGGCTTGCCCAACCGTATCGTCACCGGCATCGCCCTGATTCTCACCTTGCTCGTCATGCGCCCCATCGGCGACCAGGTGTGGAAGGAGGCGTTCGTGCCCTACGACCGCGACCAGATCGGCATGCAGGAAGCGCTGAAGATCGCCGAAGTGCCGATTTCGCGCTTCATGCTGGCGCAGACGAGCAAGGCCGCGCTGGCGCAGATCGCGCACCTGGCCGGCGAGCCGTCGAGCATGCGCCCGCAAGACCACAGTTTCACGGTCAAGCTGGCGGCGTTTGTGTTGTCCGAACTCAAGACAGCGTTCCAGATCGGCTGCATGCTGTTCATTCCGTTCCTCATCATCGATCTGGTGGTGGCGTCCGTGCTGATGGCGATGGGCATGATGATGCTCTCGCCGCTGGTCATTTCGCTGCCGTTCAAGCTGCTGCTGTTCGTGCTGGTCGACGGCTGGACCCTGACCGTCAACACCCTCGTTACCAGCATACAGGGCTATTGATCGATGTTTACCCCTGAAGTCGCCGTCGACCTGATCATCGAAGCGTTGCATGTCGTCATGCTGCTGGTGGTGATCCTGGTCGTGCCCGGTTTGCTCATGGGCTTGCTGGTCGCGCTGGTGCAGGCGGCCACCTCGATCAATGAACAGACCATGAGTTTCCTGCCGCGCCTGCTGGTCACCCTGTTGGCGCTGATCCTGGCCGGACGCTGGATGGCCGGTTACCTGATGGATTATTGCGTGTCCATTTTTCAGCGCGCGGCCACCCTGGTCGGATAGCGCCGCGCGCCCATGGATCAGATTTTCAATCAGGTGCTGCCGTTTCTGCTGGCCGTGTGGTGGCCGTTCTGCCGCATCCTGGCCATGCTCAGCGCCTCGCCCGTGATCGGCGACGGCGTCGTGCCCGTCACCGTGCGCATCTTGCTGTCGCTGGTGCTGGCGATCCTGATGCTGCCCGTGATGCAGGCCTCGGGCATCTCGCAGGACTTGTTGAAAATCGATCCGTTTTCGCTGTACGCCATCGTCGCTACCCTGGAGCAGGCCGTCATCGGTTTCGTCCTCGGCCTGGCCTTCCACTTCGCCATGTCGGTGATGTCGGTGCTCGGCTACCTGGTGTCGAGCCAGGTGGGTTTTTCCATGGCCGTCATGAACGATCCGCTCAACGGCACCTCGTCGGACGTGATCACGGGTCTGCTCACCATCATGTGCATGATCGTGTTTTTTGCCATCGACGGCCATCTGGTGCTGACGGGCGTGATCGGCGCCAGTTTCAAGGCCTGGCCCGTGGGGCAGGGCTATGCCCCGCTGCTGCTGCAGACGGTGGCCTACAACGTGGCGTGGATCTTCGCCGCCGCCATGCTGCTGGCCTTGCCCATCGTCTTTTCCACCATGGTGGTGCAACTGGGCTTCGGCTTCCTGAACCGCGTGGCGCCGTCGCTGAACCTGTTTTCGCTGGGTTTTTCCATGATTACCGTGTTCGGCCTGCTGATGCTGGCGCAGATCGTGCGCTTTATCCCGGAACACTATATTGCGATGACGAATCGCGTGCTGGACATGATCGCCGAACAGATGCGGGTGGCCCATGGCGGATAACAGCACCGGCGACAAGACCGAAAAGGCGTCACAGCAAAAGCTGAAGAAGTCGCGCCAGGAAGGGCAGGTGGTGCGCTCGCGCGACCTGTCGACGGCGCTGGGCATCCTGATCAGCATGAAGCTGTTCGTGTTTCTGCTGCCTTCTTATCTGGATACCTTCCGCGGACTGTTCGCCATGGCTTTCATGCCGCTCGACAGCAAGGGCGCGCTCGACAATGCCATGTCGATGGCGTTTACCACCTCGGTGGGCTTGCTGATCAAGATGATCGTGCCGCTGTTTTGCGTGCCCCTGTTTGTCGTGCTCGGCTCCTTGATTCCCGGCGGCTGGGTCATCAGCGGCAAGAACTGGATGCCGAAGATGGAGCGCCTGAGCCCGGCCAAGAATCTGGGCCGCCTGGTGTCGCCCAAGCATGGCTTTGAATTCGGCCTGTCCATCGCCAAGGCCGGCGTGCTGGGCATGGTGATCGTGCATGTCTGCCGTTCCAGCCTGACGCAGTACGTGGACTTGCAACACCGGCCCCTGCAGCAAGCCATGCTCGATGGCTCGGCGCTGATGCTCGACGGCTTGATGGCCCTCATTTCCGTCTTCATCCTGTTTGCCATCATCGACGTGCCAGCGCAGGCCTTCTTTTTTTCCCGCGACCAGCGCATGAGCAAGCAGGACGTCAAGGAAGAGCATAAAAGCAGCGAAGGCCGGCCCGAAGTGCGTCAGCGCATCCGCCAGTTGCAGCAGCAGATCGGCCGGCGCAGCGTGCGCAAGACCGTGCCCGACGCCGACGTGGTGATCGTCAACCCCGAGCACTACGCCGTTGCATTGAAGTATGACCAGGACCGCGCCGAGGCGCCGTTTGTCGTTGCCAAGGGCGTCGACGAGATGGCGCTGTATATCCGGCAAGTGGCGAAGGAGCACCATATTGAAACGCTGGAGTTGCCGCCGCTGGCGCGCGCCATCTACAACACCAGCCAGGTACAGCAGCAGATTCCCGTGCAGTTGTACCAGGCCGTGTCGCAGGTGCTCAACTACATACTGCAACTGAAAGCATTCCGGTCCGGGCAGCGTGCTGCCCAGCCCGTATTACCCACCGAGATGGCCGTGCCATCTCATTTGAGCGAGGTAGTCCCTTCATGAATTTCCTGAACCGCGTGGTTGCCGAAATGCGCCGCCACAAGTTCGCCACGCCGCTGTTCCTGCTGGTGATCCTGGCAATGATCATCCTGCCGCTGCCGCCGGTGCTGCTCGATATCTTGTTCACTTTCAACATCGTGCTGGCTCTGATCGTCATCCTGGTCAGCGTGTCGGCCAAGCGACCGCTCGATTTCTCCGTCTTCCCGACGGTGATCCTGGCCACCACCATGCTCAGGCTGACGTTGAACGTGGCGTCGACGCGCGTGGTGTTGCTGCACGGCCATACGGGCGCGGACGCGGCCGGTAAGGTGATCGAGGCCTTCGGTAACGTGGTGATCGGAGGTAACTTCGTCGTCGGTATCGTGGTCTTCGTGATCTTGATGATCATTAACTTCGCCGTCGTCACCAAGGGTGCCGAGCGCATCTCGGAAGTGTCCGCGCGCTTTACCCTCGATGCCTTGCCGGGCAAGCAGATGGCCATCGATGCCGACCTGAACGCCGGCCTGATCAACCAGGAAAAAGCCCAGTTGCGCCGCAAGGACGTGGCCGCTGAAGCCGATTTCTATGGCGCCATGGACGGCGCGTCGAAGTTCGTGCGCGGCGACGCCGTCGCCAGTATCCTGATCCTGATCATCAACATGGTCGGCGGCGTGGCCATCGGCTCGCTGATGCACGACCTGTCGTTCGGCGATGCTTTCCGTCAATACGCACTGCTGACCATCGGTGATGGCCTGGTGGCGCAGATCCCGGCGCTGCTGCTGTCGGCCGCGGCCGCCATCCTGGTGACCCGTATCAGCGATTCGGGCGACTTCGAACAGCAAGTGGCGGGTCAGGTGCTGACTTCGCCAACGGTGATCTTCAGCGCGTCCGGCATGATGGTGGCGCTGGCCTTGATTCCGGGCATGCCGTGGTTCATGTTCATGACCTTTGCCGGCGTGCTGGCCTTCGTGGCATGGCGCCTGACCAAGCGCGTGAAGGGGCCCGATACGGCCGACATGGCGGCCATCGAGGCGGCCTTGCGCGAGGACAAGCCTGCCGAGATGGAGTGGCAGCAACTGCCTGCCGTGCAGCCGCTGATGGTGATGCTCGGCTATAAACTGGTGGGCATGGTGGATAAAACACAAGGCGAACCCTTGACCAAGCGCGTCAAGGGCGTGCGCCAGAGCCTGTCCGAATCGATGGGCTTGCTGCTGCCGAACATCGGCGTGCGCGACGACCTGGCCCTGAAGCCGTCGCAGTATGCCATCGTGCTGTCGGGCACCGTGGTGGCGCAGGCGGAAGTGCAGGCCGACCGCCTGATGGCGATCCCGTCGCCGAACGTGTATGGCCAGCTCGATGGCATTCCCGGCATCGAACCGGCCTACGGCATGCCCGTCACCTGGATCGAGCCCGGTGAAAAGGCGCATGCGCTGGGCCTGGGCTACCAGGTCATCGAAGCGCCCAGCGTGATCGCCACGCACTTGTCGAAGATGGTGCGCGAATACTTGCCGGAACTGTTCCGCCACGAAGACGTCTCGAACATGATGGAGCGCCTGACGGCCTTGTCGCCCAAGCTGGCCGGCGCGCTGGACAAGGCCCTCACGCACACGCAAATGCTGCGCGTGTTCCGCGTCTTGCTGGCAGAAAACGTGTCACTGAAGGATATCGTGCCCATCGCCACTACCTTGCTCGACAGTTCGGAAACTACCAAGGATCCGATCCTGCTGGCGGCCGAGGTGCGCTGCGCGCTGCGGCGCCAGATCGTCAGCGGCCTGTTTGGCCAGAAGATGGAAATGCAGGCGTTTAACCTTGGTGGCGAGCTGGAAAACATGCTGCTCGGTTCGCTGAACCAGGCGCGCCAGTCCGGCAAGGTGACCCTGGATAATTACCCGATCGACCCGCACCTGCTGTCGCAACTGCAGGTGAACATGCCGGTGGCGCGCGAGCAGATGAAGCAGCAGGCCACGCCGCCGCTGCTGCTGGTGCTGCCGCAGATCCGTCCGCTGCTGGCCCGCTATGCGCGCCTGTTCGCGCCGGGCCTGCATGTGCTGTCGTATAACGAAATCCCGGAAAACCGCGAAGTGAGCATCATCGGCACGGTGGGATAAAATGAAAAACGGCGCTGCGGGCGCCGTTTTTTTATGCTGTATCAATTCTGTTGTATCAATCTTGCCGCATCAATCCTGCTCGTCGATGGGCGGCAGCAGCTCGTGCTCCTGGCCGTCGGCCAGCAGCAGCACGGTGCGGCCTTGCGCCGTTTCTTCCTCATCGCCATAGTCGTAACCGAGCGGTGCCGCCACTTCCTTCGAGACGATGATGGGCTCCTCTTCGGCTTCGGCGGCGTGTGCCGCAGGCGCTTCGGGATCGGCCGCCACTTCCGCTTCCGGCTGCGTCAGCAGCAGTGCCACTTCGGCCATGGCGCGGAACAGCGACAGCGACAGCGAGGCGGCGCCCGCCTGCATCGGGTAATTGCCATGCACGCGCTGCGCGTGCAACTGGCGGTTCAGGCGGCAGCGCAGCACGCGCAAGCCCGCGCGCCGCACGGCGGCGGCAATCTCGGGCAGGGCCAGGCGCAAGTGGCGCAGCGCGGCTTCCTCGTCGGCCGCCAGTTCCAGCAGCACGCCGTCGCCGGACGGTTCCATCTGGATCACCACCCGGCCGATGCCGGCAATCAGCAGTTCGACGCGCAGCGCCACCTTGCCGCGCCGCCTCGGCGTTGCCTCTTCGTCTTCGTCGCTGGCCAGCACGCGCAGCAGCAGGCGCTGGCCGCCCCAGCCATACACGGCAAAGCGCCACGCTTCGCTGTCGACCGTCAACGGTGGACGGGCACCTTCGCGCAGCAGGGCCGGTTGCTGCTCGGCCATGAACAGGTTGCCCGGCACATGCTGGCCGCGCGCCTGTTCCTGCAGGGCGGCGTATTGCTCGCCATACGTCTTGACCATCACGCGCCACGAGGCGGCCAGCTGCGCCGCGTCGGGCGGCTGCCAGACCAGCTGGCGCGTGAAGAACAGTTGATTGACCTGCATGGCGCTGCTGTCGCGCGGCATGGCGCCGCCCGTACCATCGGCATTCGGTTTGATCAGGGATGCCAGGCTATCCTGGCCTTTTTGCGCCAACTGGGCGGGCAGGGTGCCGGCGTCTGGCGCGGGTGCCATGTAGGGCCCGATGGGCACCAGCGGCTGCACCACGCCCGGTGTCATCGGCGTAGCAGGGCTGACGTCGAAGCGCTGGGTAATCAGGGGCAGGGGATTGCCTGCGGACACACGCTCTATCGCCATTGCTGCTCCTCCCGCATGGGATGAATAAAAAAAAGCCAACTGCTTGCGCAGTTGGCTCTGGTCGGCCTGACCTGAGCCAGGTCAGGACGCGCTTGCTATTATTGCAGCAGGGACATGACCATCGAGGACATGCTGTTGCTTTGTTTCAGCATGGCGGTACCAGCTTGCAGCAGCATTTGCGAAGCGGTCATGTTCGAGCTTTCGGTCGCGAAGTCGGTATCCATGATGCGGCCCGATGCACCCTGGGTGTTGGTGCTGACGTTGGCCAGGTTGGTGGCGACGTGGTCCAGGCGGTTACCAGCGGCGCCCAGTGCCGAACGGGCGGTACCGACGGCATCGATGGCGGTTTGCAGTTTGTCGATCGATGTCGATGCGGTGCCAACGCCGGTCAGTTCAGTGCCGGCGCTTGCCGAAGCTGCGCCGAAGCTGTTGTATTCTTTCGTGGCGCCGCCGATCGCGGCATGCATCGCGGTCAGTTGGGAAGACAGGTCGAAGCTCATCGATTCAGTTGTCGATGCGCCGATCTGGAAATCCAGATTACCTGCAAATTTGCCGTTGCCATTTGTTGCGGAGGTGAAGCTGGCGTCTACGGTGGCTTCATATGCAACGGATGCAGTGTATTTTGCGTTAGCAACATCGTACAGTTTGGTGGTATCTGCCAGCGTTTTGCCGGTGTCTACCAGATCTGTTGCCAAGGCTGCATCTGTTGGGTCTCCTTGGTAGGCGAGTAAGGCGGCGTCGTAAGCGGTTTTCGCTTCGTCCATGTCGAACTTCTTGCCGTCAGTTGCGCCAACGCCATCGGAGCCCATCACATCTGCTTTATTGATCTCCATGGTGTTTTTGGCATTTGCACTGTCTTGTGCAGTAGCCTGTTTCGACATCAGTTTCGCGCCAGCGAACGAGGTGTTGCCCAGAACGTTGCTCAGTTCGTTGGTCAGCGTGTCGAATTCAGCTTGCATGGCTTTGCGGTCGTCAGCCGTCGACGAACCGTCGGCAGCTTGCGTGGCCAGGTCTTTCATGCGAACCAGGATGTTGACGGTTTCGCCCAAAGCGCCGTCGGCGGTCTGGATCATCGAGGTGGCGTTTTGCGTGTTGCGCATAGCCATGGCCATACCGCTGGTTTGTGCTTTCAGGCGGGTTGCAATTTGCAGGCCGGCAGCGTCATCCATTGCCGAGTTGATGCGGTAGCCGGTGGACAGGCGCGTCATCGACGTCGACAGCGATTGTTGGGTTTTCGAGATCGACGATTGGGCGGACAGGGCCGCGGAATTGGTGTGAAGGCTCAGCATGAAAGATACTCCAGTTAGTTGGTTGCGTTTCGGAGCAGCATTTTTGCGCTCTCCCAAGTACAAGACGACCATTCCCTCAGGAAAATTAAATTCTTATGGGAAATTTTTTAAATTTATTTGGCCGTCAGGATTCGGATGGCCTTGCGCCAGCGCTTGCGCACGCGAAAAACTGGCATGCGCTTCTTCAAGGCGGGCCATTGCCTGCAGTACCTGGCCCAGGTCGTGATGTCATTGTGGGGCGTCGGGAACCAACGCGCGTGCCTGCCGATAGTGCGTGGCCGCGCCATCGAAGCGATGCTTCGGCCAACGTTGGCTCAAGCTCAACGCGCGCCGATAACATTCAATGGCGGCGCGGTAGTCGCCGGCATCCTGGCATGCATTGCCCGGGTTGCCATGTGCCTGGGCGTCTGCGGGACTGAGCTTTACCGCGCGTTGCAGCACCGCCAAGGCGTCCTTGTCCTGCGCTTGCAGAGCGGTGTCGAGGCAGACGTCAACCAGCCGGTGCAAAGCCAGATAATCAGATGTACTGGTGATGTCATGAGAATTCAGGCTTTCTGCCGTGATGCCTTCTTCTGCAAACCACCCCAGCAGCATGTTGCGGAACTGTTCACTGGGGATGGCGCTGACGACCATTCGGGCTTGCGGTACGGCACGCAGCAGCGCAGTACGCCAGCGTTCCGCTGCCGCAGAGCAGCAGATGGCTGGCGACATGCAATGCCCCCTGCATGTCGCAGCGCCGCATCAAGGCCGACAGTTCGGTGCCTGCAAGCTTGCTGCGGTACCAATTGACCCGGGTTGGTGGCTTTGCAGCGATTTTTTCTGTCATGTTATTGTGCGAGCAGGTACTTGAAGTTGTCATTCAGTATAAAGGCCAGCATGGTATTTTCAATATGGTTCACGGCATGGTCGCCACTGAAATCATCGACAAAGCGGGTAACGTCGCCATGGATCTTCGAGCGGTAGTCATGCCACAGGATAGCGGAGTCAGGCTTGGCCATGGCCAGTGCGTTGGCGGTATCGAGTGCCACCGTCTCGTCATCATGGCCGCCATCGATGAAGATGAAATCGAATTGAGAGCTCAATTGCTGCGCTTGTGGATCGAGCTTGCGGCTGTCCAGGTGCAGGCGGGTAATTGCGGACTGGACGTCGACTGGCGCGCGGTCGATATAGAACGCGCCTTTTTCCGCAAACTGGCGGCGCAGGTAATTGTCGTTTTCCGTGTCATTTTGCAGGATCAGGGCGGCCGTGTCGCCGCTGGCGGCGGTCAGGTCGATCTCGGCAGGCGGCAGCTCCAGCGTGGTGACATGGGAGCCGGGCGGTGCGTTGCTCGCCAGTAAAACCGAGGTGGCGCCCATGTAGGTGCCGAATTCAAAAAAAGTCTGCGCCCCGGTCAGCTTCGCAAGGCTGACCAGGATCGAGCTTCCCAGCAGCGTCATGCCACCGATGGCGCTGCTGGGGATGCTGACGCTGAACGTGATGTTTGCGTCGGGAAGGCTCGTTTCAACCTTCTGGAAAAGAACTTTGGGGCGTAGCGCGCTGACCTGGGGGCGCTGGTGGTGGTAGGCATGATGGGGCCTGTCATTGTTAAGCTGCTGATTCCGCCGGGGATTGAGCGGTATTGCGGCGTGGCACGAAGTACATGATCGTTTCCGACCAGCCCTGCGTGTAATGGCGCAAATACAGGTCGTAGTCCTGGCGGATGCTGGCGATATAGTCGGGGATGCGATGGAAATCGGCGGCGTTATGGTAGACGGAAATGGCCAGCTTGGGATGCTCGGCGCGGATATGGCGCTGGGAGCCGGCCAGGGCCTGCATTTCCCAGCCCTCCAGATCCATCTTGATGAAACTGACGGCCTGCGTGACGGCTAGGTCGAGGGTGGTTACCTCGATACTGCTCGAACCGGCCGCACTGACTGCGCTGGCCGAACCTGCATCCGGCGGCCTGGTCGGAAATACCTTGTTCGATGAAGCTGATGCCGTGCCGCTGCGCCCGGCGCGTTTTTGCGTCCTGCATGTTCTTCGCTGACGGTTCGAACAGGAACAGGAACACGGTCCGGTAGTCGGGATAGCGTTCGCAGAACAGCTCGGTCGTATCGCCGTCGAATCCGCCGGCGTCGACAAACACTTCGCCCGACAAGCACAGGAAGTCCTCGAAATGCAGTCACGGGCATGATGGCGGTGGTGCGTGGTGTGACCGCCGTTTCCATTTTCCTGGGGGCGATATTGAAGGTACCTGGTTCAATATCGACAAATACGCGCTTGATGCCATTCCATAGCAGGGAGTGCGCAGTGGCGACAAAGGAATATGGAGAGGTGATCACTTCGCCCGTGATACGCAGGGACTGCAAGGCGGTCATCAGCGCTAGGGTAGCATTGGTAAACAGCGAAATGTATTTCACGCCCAGATAATCGGCCAGGGCCTGCTCCAGTTGGCGATGGAAGGCCCACCGTTGGTCAGAATCTTGTTATTCCAGATCTGCTCCAGGTAAGGAATAAATTCCTCCAGGGGCAGCAGCGTGGGCTGTGTAATGTAGACAGGCGCATTTTTTTCTTCTTGGTTTATGGTTGCCCTTCCTCTTGCGGTTCCCCTACAATACCGCTACTTGTCGCTTCAAAACTTGCCGGCACCTCTCCCGCACACCAGCGTTGCCACATATGACGCAGGGCGACTTCCAGCCCCTGGGTAATCTTGTCGGGCCGCCCGCTGGCCGCGTTGCGCATCCGTTCGCGCATTTCCAGGCGAATGCCGGCAAGCCGGCCGGGATCGCTGGCGTGCGCCACTCCTTTGGCGAGGAACTCTTCTTCTCCGTGGGCGATGAAATCCTGCAATCCCGCATCCGACAGGATGGCGGCACTGGCGTAGCCTGGCAAGGTGGAACCCACCATGGTCAATGTGGGCACACCCATCCACAAGGCGTGAAAGCAGGTGGTGCTGCTGGTGTACGGGTAGGTGTCGAGGCAGAGGTCGACCTGGCTGTGCAATGCCAGGTAATCGTGCATATTGGTGTAGCCATGAAACGTCAGCCGGTCCGCGTCGATGCCCTCGCGGGCAAACCACGAACGCAGCCTGTCGCTGGCCTGCTTGTTGGGCATAGCCGCGAGCAGCATTTTTGCCTCTGGCACCATGCGCAACAATGCGGCCCAACGGGCGATAACACCACGGCTCAGTTTGCCAGCCCGATTGAAGCTGCCAAAAGTGATGTAGCCATTTTCGATCGCCGGTGCCGGGCTGATCGCAGGCGCTTCGGGAGATGGCAGAAAAGGCGCGGTAGCAGGCAAGCGCACCAACTTCTCGGTGAACTGGTTGTCAAGCTCACCGGGCGGTGAAAAATAGCGATCCGTCAGAAAATAATCCATCGCCTGCAAGCCTGTGGTGCCTGGGTAACCGATCCAGCTGAGCTGCAGCGGTGCCGGCTTGCGCGCAAAAGTGGGCAGGCGATTGAAGCCGGTATGGCCCGACAGGTCGATCAGGATGTCGATCGCGTCACTGGTGACCAGTTGCGCCAGCTCCGCATGGCTCAGTTTTTCAACCTGGCGCCAGACCGCGAACAGGCCGTGCAGGTGCCGGCTGACATGGTCGTCGTGAAAGCTGTTGGCGTAGGCCACGATTTCCACTTGCCGGGATTGACTCAAGCATTCGAGGATGGGCGTGATGAAATTTGCCACCGGGTGGTTGTGCAGGTCGGCTGAAACAAAACCGATGCGCAGCGTGCGCTCGGGATCACGTACATTGGTATGCTGCGGCCAGGAGGCGCGCAACGGCGCCTCGAAATGCTCGGCATACTTCAGGTGTTCGGCAAACAGGGTGGCCGCGTCGATGTCCTGGCTATGCGTCAGGTAGAACAGCAGGTTGCTGTGCAATTCATCCCAGTCCGGGTTGATCTTCAGTGCTTTGCGGCAATGCACGATGGCTTGGTCGATACGGCCCAGGCGGCTCAATGCGTCACTGATATTGACATACGCCCTGCGGTGATGCGGATCGAGTTTGACCACGGTTTCAAAACTGTTGACGGCTTCGCTCAGGCGGCCCATCTCCATCAGGCAAGTGCCCAGGTTGACATGCGCGGCGGTCGATTTTGGCCCCAGCTTCACGGCGCGCCGGCAGCTTTCCAGCGCGGCTTCGCGCTGTCCCATATCGTTTAGGGCGGCGGCGATATTGCTGTGGGTGACAGGATTGTCCGGTGCCAGCAGGGCCACTTGCCGGAAGGACGCCAGCGCCGCCTCCAGTTGGCCGTCTTCCTGCAGGGCCATGCCGAGGTTGTTGAGGGCGTCGATATTATTGGGTTCCAACAGTAGCGCCGCCTGGTAGATGGCGATGGCCGGCTCCTTGCGCCGGGTTTCACGCAACAGGTCGGCGTAATGCAGCATGGGTGCGGCGAGCGAGGCGTCGAGCGCGATCGATTGCCGGTACGCGCTTTCGGCCTCGGCCGTTGCGCCGAGCGCATGCAAGCTGCGCCCCAGGCCATGGTAGTGAGCCGCGTTTGCCGTCGGCAGCGCCGTGGCGTTGCGATAGCTGGCCGCCGCCTGCGCATTGCGATCCAGGCGGAACAGCACATTGCCCATGCCGCCATGCGCCATGGCGTTTTCAGGATCCATTTCCAGCGCTGCCGCATAGCTTTGCAGTGCCGCATCGGGCCGGTTCAGGGCGACGTGCACGTCGCCCAGCTTGCGATGAATGTCGGCTGCGCCCGGTTCCAGTGTCAGCGCCTGGCGATAGCTCGACTGCGCCAACTGAAATTGTTGCTGCGCCACCAAGACATCGCCCTTGCCACGATGCGCCATGGCCAGCGCGGGATCGATGTCCAGCGCGCCGCCATAGCATTCCCCGGCTTCCTTCAGATGCCCTTGCGCTTGCAGCACGTCGCCCAGGCGGCTGAGCGCCTCGGCAAAGGCTGGCGCCAGTTCCAGGGCGCGCATGAAATATGGCATGGCCAGGTCGGGATGGCCGCCATCCATATGGGCATTGCCCAGGTGAAGATGGGCTTCGGCGTCGTCGGGTGCCAGTTCCACCGTCTTCTGCAGGGCCGGCAAGGCGTCCTTGCCCTGCAGCCGCAAGGCCATGCCCAGCACGCTCCAGGCCAGCGCCGACATGGGGCAGGCGTCCACCATGGCGCGTGTCGCCTCCTCCATCTGGAGTTGCTCACCGCTTTCATACAGGCGAACGATGTGATCGATTTCCTGTTGACTCGGCTGTTGAACGTCGCTCGGCGGCGATGTTGCGGGATCGGTAGCGTGCATGAGAGGAGGGGAGAGTGTATGCCACCTTCGATTGTAACGGTTGGCAGTGCTTTGTAGAAACATCTTCTTCAGAAAGTTCAGTTTGAAAAAAATGGCGTGAACATCTTGCGACGTCCACGCCATTCTACCTCGCTGCTTGCCAGGAATCAGTAGCTTACATATTCGGATAATTCGGTCCGCCGCCGCCTTCCGGCGTCACCCACACGATGTTTTGCGTCGGGTCCTTGATGTCGCAGGTCTTGCAGTGCACGCAGTTCTGCGCATTGATCTGCAGGCGTTCGGCGCCGTCGTCATTCTTCACGAACTCGTACACGCCGGCGGGACAGTAGCGCGCTTCCGGACCCGCATACATGGCCAGGTTGACGTCGACGGGCACGCTGGCGTTCTTCAACGTCAGGTGGATCGGCTGGTCTTCCGCGTGGTTGGTGTTCGAGATGAAGACGGACGACATTTTGTCGAAGGTCAGCTTGCCATCGGGTTTCGGATACACGATCTTTTTCGACTGGGCCGCAGGCTTCAGGCATTCGTGGTCGCCATGCGTGTGGTGCAGGGTCCATGGCGCCTTGCCGCGGAAGAGCATCTGGTCGACGGCCGTCATCACGCTGCCCAGGTACAGGCCTTTCGACAGCCAAGGCTTGACGTTGCGCGCCACGTGCAGCTCTTCATGCAGCCAGGATTGTTCAAACGCGACAGGGTAGCTGGACAGTTCGTCGTGCTGGCGCTGTTCGCCCAGCGCGCCGAAGGCCGCGTCCGCCGCCAGCATGCCGCTCTTGATGGCGGCGTGGCTGCCCTTGATGCGGCTCATGTTCAAAAAGCCCGCATCGCAGCCGATCAGCGCGCCGCCGGCAAACACCAGTTTCGGCAACGATTGCAGGCCGCCGGCCGTGATCGCGCGCGCGCCGTACGAGATGCGCTTGCCGCCTTCGAAGAATTTGCGGATTTCCGGATGCGTTTTATAGCGCTGGAATTCCTCGTATGGCGACAGGTAGGGATTTTCGTAATTGAGGCCCACCACATAGCCGACCATCACCTGGTTGTTTTCCAGGTGGTACAGGAAGGAGCCGCCATAGGTCTTCGCGTCCAGCGGCCAGCCGGTCGAGTGGATCACCAGGCCCGGCTTGTGCTGAGCCGGGTCGATTTCCCACAATTCCTTGATGCCGATGCCGTACGATTGCGGATCCTTGCCGGCGTTGAGGTCGTACTTGGCCATCAATTGCTTGCCCAGGTGGCCGCGCGCGCCTTCGGCGAACAGGGTGTACTTGGCGTGCAATTCCATGCCCAGCTGGAAGTCGGGACCCGGTTCGCCATCGCGCTTGACGCCCATATTGCCGGTCGCCACGCCTTTCACGGAGCCGTCGTCGTTGTAGAGGATTTCCGCGGCAGGGAAGCCGGGGAAGATTTCCACACCCAGGTTTTCCGCCTGCTGGCCCATCCAGCGCACCACATTGCCCAGCGAGACGATGTAGTTGCCATGGTTTTCAAAGCAGGCCGGCACGGCGAAGTTCGGCGTTTTGTACGCTTTGGTTTCCGTCAGGAACAGGATGCGGTCTTCCGTCACTGCCGTGTTCAGGGGCGCGCCCAGTTCTTTCCAGTTCGGTATCAGTTCGGTCAACGCTTTCGGGTCCATGATGGCGCCGGACAGGATATGCGCGCCCAGTTCGCCGCCTTTTTCCAGCACGCAGACGGACACTTCCTGGCTCTTTTCAGCGGCCAGCTGCTTCAGGCGGATGGCCGCCGCCAAGCCTGCGGGGCCACCGCCGACGATCACCACGTCATACTCCATGGTCTCGCGCGGTCCGTACTGTTCAACTAAGTTATTAGGCTGTGTCATGGTCTCGATTGTTAGTCACTAAATGGGTGGGTGAGGAATCTTCGAATAAATTTAAGCACGAGTGTGCTTGTTTTTGGCGAGGATTGCAACTTTGGCGCCATTTTGCGTGACATTGCCCCTCGCCGCAATCTAAATCCGGCCATTTTGTGTAATGATGGCGTTTACCTTTGCTCAAGTGTGACGCAGGGTATTTTGCCCCTGTGCCAGTGGCACGGTGTAAAGTGTTATCTAAAACAAAACAGGAGTAGCTCGTGGGCATAGAAGTCAATTTCGAGGGCAAGATTGCCCTGATTACCGGCGCATCGAGCGGCCTCGGCGCGCGCTTTGCGAAAGTGCTGGCCCAGGCGGGCGCGCAGGTCGTGCTGGCGTCGCGCCGCACCGAACGCCTGAAGGAATTGCGCGCCGAAATCGAAGCCGATGGCGGCGCCGCGCACGTGGTGTCGCTCGACGTGACCGACTTCGCCAGCATCAAGTCGGCCATCGCGCATGCGGAAACGGAAGCGGGGCCCATCGATATTCTCGTCAACAATTCCGGTGTCTCCACCACGCAACGTCTGGTCGACGTCACGCCCGAAGATTACTCGTTCGTGATGGACACCAACCTGCGCGGCTCGTTCTTCGTGGCCCAGCAGACGGCCAAGCGCATGATCGCGCGCGCCAAGGGTGACCCGAAGAAACAGCACCGCATCATCAATATCGCCTCGATGGCGGGCTTGCAAGTGCTGCCGCAGATCGGCGTGTATTGCATGAGCAAGGCAGGCATGGTGCACATGACGCGCGCCATGGCGGTGGAGTGGGGCAAATATGGCATCAACACCAACGCCATCTGCCCCGGCTACATTTCCACCGAGATCAACGAAGATTACTTTGCCACCGAGCAGGGCAAGAAGCTGATCGAGATGCTGCCGAACAAGCGTCCGGGCAAGCCGGAAGATCTGGACGGGCTGCTGCTGCTGCTGGCGGGCGAGGATTCGCACTTTATCAACGGCGCGATCATTTCCGCAGACGGTGGCATGAGCACGTTTTAATCCCCGCGTTGAAACCGGCAGTTGCGGCCCCTAGCGCTGCAGCTGCAGTCCCACCAGCTTGTGCACCAGTTCGGATGAGGTCGCGGCGGCGAATTTGCGCATCAGCTTGGCGCGATGCATTTCCACCGTGCGGGGGCTGAGGTCGATCTGGCGGGCGATGACCTTGCTGGTCTTGCCTTCCACCAGCAGGGCGGCGATTTCGCGCTCGCGCGGGGTCAACTGGGCCGTCACGGGACGTTTCTCGCTGACATCCTCGAACGTCCAGATGCCCGCTCCCAGTGGCTGGCCCGGCAGCATGGCGTGGCCCGTGACATGGCACCAGAACAATTCACCATTACTGCGGCGCATGATGCGCTCGTCCGAATAGCGGCCCTTGGTGTTCATGATGGGGATGATGCGGTCACCCGTGCGCAGGAATTCGTCGTGCGTGGGGTAGAGTACTTCGAAGGACTGGTCGTCGAGCTGGGCGCGCGCATAGCCGAACATGGATGCCAGCGCCTCGTTGCAGCTGCGCATGATGCGGTTTTCCGACATGCACATGCCCACGGGCGCGTGCAGGAAGATGCTTTCATAATCGATGGCTGACGCGGCGTTCATCTGATACGTATCACTCTCACAGGGGGATTGCTGGCACGGCGCCGGTAGTTCTACGGTATTGTACTTTCCACTCGCGTATTTTATGCTGAGTCGCTGCCTGAGTCATGGACTCAAGACCAAAGCTTAACAAAAGATAGAGGGACACTCATGAATAAAGTTTATCCTGACGCCGCCTCGGCGCTGGCCGGTATCGTCCAAGATGGCCAGACCATCGCCGTCGGCGGCTTCGGCCTGTGCGGCATTCCCGAAGCCCTGATCGCTGCCTTGCGCGATTCGGGCGTGACGGGCCTGACGGCCATTTCGAATAACGCCGGCGTGGACGGCTTCGGCCTGGGCCAGCTCTTGACCACGCGGCAGATCAAGAAAATGATCGCCTCCTACGTGGGCGAAAACAAGGAATTCGCGCGCCAGTACCTGGCCGGCGAACTGGAACTGGAATTCACGCCGCAAGGCACCCTGGCAGAGAAACTGCGCGCCGGTGGCGCCGGCATTCCCGCCTTCTTCACCAAGACGGGCGTGGGCACCATCGTTGCCGACGGCAAGGAACTGCGCGAATTCGATGGCGAACAATACGTGATGGAACGCAGCCTCGTAGCTGACGTATCGTTGGTGAAAGCCTACATGGCCGACCGCGCCGGCAATTTGGTTTACCGCAAGACGGCGCGCAATTTCAACCCGAACGTGGCCATGGCCGGCAAGATCACCATCGTCGAAGTGGAAAAACTGGTCGAAGTGGGCGAAATCGATCCGGATCAGGTGCATACGCCGAGCATCTTCGTGCACCGCATCGTGGTCAACGCGAACCCGGAAAAACGCATCGAGCAGCGCACCGTGCGCGCCGATTAAATACAAGATTGGGAGATGATTATGGCTTGGACACGTGACGAAATGGCCGCGCGCGCGGCAAAGGAATTGCAGGATGGCTTTTATGTGAACCTGGGCATCGGCTTGCCGACCCTGGTGGCGAACTATGTGCCGGACAATATGGAAGTGTTTTTGCAGTCGGAAAACGGCTTGCTGGGCATCGGCCCGTTCCCCACCGACGCGGAAGTCGATGCCGACCTGATCAACGCCGGCAAGCAGACGGTGACGGCCTTGCCCGGCGCCGCCTACTTCAGCTCGGCTGACTCGTTTGGCATGATCCGCGGTGGCAAGATCAACCTGGCCATCCTGGGCGCCATGCAAGTGTCGGAAAAGGGCGACCTGGCGAACTGGATGATTCCAGGCAAGATGGTCAAGGGCATGGGCGGCGCGATGGACCTCGTCGCCGGCGTCAAGCGCGTCGTCGTGCTGATGGAGCACGTGGCCACGGCCAAGGATGGCACGACGTCGCATAAATTGCTGAAACAGTGCGACTTGCCGCTGACGGGCGTGGGCGTGGTGGACGTCATCATCAGCGACCTGGGCGTCATCGACGTGACGGAAAACGGCTTGAAGCTGGTGGAACTGGCGCCGGGCGTGACCAAGGAGCAAGTGCAGGCGGCCACGGGTGCAGAACTGGACGTTTCGGCCGTATAAATGGCTTGTTGTATGGAATGAAAGGGCGGACAGCGATGTCCGCCCTTTTTTTATGCGCCCGCCTTGCCGCGCAAGCCGTCCAGGCTGTAGGCGCCGGCGCCCGCAGCGGCGAAGTACAGGAAGGTGAAGCAGTACATCACGGCCATTTCGCCGCCGTTCAGGATCGGCAGGAAACCGTTTGGCGCGTGCGCCATGAAATAGGCGGCCGCCATCTGGCCCGACAGGATGAAGGCGACGGGGCGCGTGAACAGGCCCACCAGCAGCAAGCTGCCGCCGACCAGCTCGATGACGCCGGCCGCGCCCATCACGGACAACAGTTGCAAGCCATCGAACATGGCCACATGCGGCGCGCCGAACAGTTTTGCCGTGCCGTGCTGCAGGAAGAGGAAACCGAGGATGATGCGAAGCAGGCCCAGCAAGCGTGGGGACCAGGTGGCGTAGAGGGCGGGCGAGAGGGACATGGCGTACTCCATTTAAAAAGTGGATGGTTCGGTGTCAGGCTTGCATTAACGCAATGTCATTATGCGGGAGCCTGGCGGCGAACAGGTGACAGCACTGTAATGGTTTTTTATTCATTGATCATCATGATAAATATTGATGCATGATTTACTGTTGGTTGATGATGCGATCAAACTTGCGCGCAATGCAAAAAGCCCCGAGGATCGCTCCGCGGGGCTTTTCAATATTGACTTACCGCTTACTTGACGATATTCACGCTCGGTGCGACGTAGGCGTCGTCGGTCGGGTGGGTGGGATTGGCCAGCTCGCTGTGCAGCTTGTCCATGTCCAGTTCTTTTTCCCATTTCGACACGACGATGGTGGCCACGCCGTTGCCGACAAAATTGGTCAGCGCGCGGCATTCGCTCATGAAGCGGTCGATGCCCAGGATCAGCGCCATGCCGGCCACGGGAATCGTCGGCACCACGGCCAGGGTGGCGGCCAGGGTGATGAAGCCGGCGCCCGTGATGCCGGACGCACCTTTCGAGGTCAGCATCGCCACGCCCAGGATGGTCAGTTCCTGCCAGATGGTCAGTTCCGTGTTGGTCGCTTGTGCCACGAACAGGGCTGCCATGGTCATGTAGATGTTGGTGCCGTCCAGGTTGAACGAGTAGCCGGTAGGCACGACCAGGCCGACCACCGGTTTCGAGCAGCCCAGGCGCTCGAGTTTTTTCATCAGGGCCGGCAGTGCCGATTCCGACGAGCTCGTGCCCAGCACGATCAGCAGTTCTTCCTTGATGTACAGCAAGAAGCGGCCGATGGAGAAGCCCGTGTACCTGGCGATCAGGCCCAGCACGACGAAGACGAACAGGAAGCAGGTCAGGTAGAACGAACCCATCAGTTTAGCCAGCGGGATCAGCGAAGCCAGGCCGTATTTGCCGATGGTGAAGGCCATCGCGCCGAACGCGCCGACGGGAGCGACTTTCATGATGATGTTGACCATGCCGAAGATGGCATGCGACAGGTCGTCGATCAGCTTGGTGACCGGACGGCCGCGCTCGCCCAGCAGGGACAGCGAGAAGCCGAACAGGATGGCGATCAGCAGCACTTGCAGGATGTCGCCCTTGGCGAACGCATCGACGAAGGTCTTCGGGATGATGTTCATCACGAAGTCGACGGTGCTCATGCCTTCGGCGTGCGTGTATTGCGCGATCGACTTGGCGTCCAGGTGGGCCGGATCGGCATTGAAGCCGGCGCCTGGTTTGAGGATGTTAGCAACCAGCAAGCCGATGGCCAGCGCGAAGGTGGAGACCACTTCGAAGTACAGCAGCGCCTTGCCGCCTACGCGGCCGATTTTCTTCACATCCTGCATGCCGGCGATGCCGGAGACCACGGTACAGAAGATCACCGGGGCGATGATCATCTTGATCAGTTTGATAAAGCCGTCGCCCAGCGGTTTCATGTCGACGGCGTTCGATGGGTAGAACACCCCCAGCAGCACGCCTGCCACGATGGCGAACAGCACCTGGACATACAGGATTTTATAGAATGGTTTTTTCACGAGTGGTCTCCTCTTGCGGGTTGATGCTGCGATCATCCGCCCATTGCCGGGCCGGCTCAATTGTGGATAACCGCAGATATGCAGTTTCGCTATATCGGGTATTGCGCCATGGCGAAGGTGCCAGTGCTGTGCTGCGGCGCAGCATTTCAGCCGTGCGCTTGGAGCATTGCCCGCGCTGCGCTACACTGCCGTAGCGTCGCGCGCGGGACATCCCTTGGCAGGCAGAAAGCGGTGCTCTTTTTATATCAAATAAGGAAATCGCATGATCGAAGCCAGCATCAAGTCAGTGCAATGCATCTCGCCGGCGGGCTTGCACCGCATGTCGTATAAAGAGTGGGGTGCGCCCGATAATCCGAACGTGCTCGTCTGCGCCCATGGCGTGACGCGCGTGGCGGACGACTTCGACAACCTGGCACGCGCCATGGCCAGCGATTACCGCGTCATTTGCCCCGACGTGGTCGGGCGTGGGCGCTCGGGCTGGCTGGCCAATCCCCAGTTTTACCGCGTACCGCAATATGTGAGCGACATGGTGACCCTGCTGGCGCGCGTGCTGGCCAATGGCGAGCGCCAGACGGTGGACTGGTTCGGCACCTCGATGGGCGGCTTGATCGGCCTGGGCCTGGCATCGTTGCCCAACAGCCCGATCAGCAAACTGGTGCTGAACGATATCGGCCCGACCCTGGCGCCGGAAGCCTTGCAGCGCATCGGCGACTACATCGGCCAGGACTTGCGTTTCGAGACCTTCGAGCAGGGCGCCAGGTTTGTGCGTGACGTATCCGCCAGCTTCGGCCCGCACACGGACGCGGAATGGCATAAACTGGCGGTGGATGTGTTGCGTCAGGATAAGGATGGCCATTGGCGCCGCCACTATGATATGGGCCTGGCCATGCCGTTCCGTTCGGCCACGCCGGAATCGGCGGCCAGCGACGAAGCCATGCTGTGGGCCGCGTATGATGCCGTGCGCTGCCCCACCTTGCTGGTGCGCGGGTCGGAGTCCGATTTGCTGTCGCACGCGACGGCGCAGATCATGCTGGGCCGGGGCCCGAAGGCGCAGCTGGTGGAAATCGCCGGCGTGGGCCATGCGCCCACCTTCGTGCACGACGACCAGATCGCCATCGCGCGCAAGTTTTTGCTGGACAAGTAATCATCAGTAACGCTGTACAGATTTTGAAACAACCGAAAGAAGAAGCATGGAAATTACACGATTGCACGTAGGCAAGCGCCTCTCCGAAGTAGCCATACACAACAACACCATCTACCTGGCTGGCCAGATCGCCGAAGACACGACGCAAGATATCGTCGGCCAGACGCGCGAAGTGCTCGGCCATGTCGACCGTTTGCTGGCGGAAGCGGGCAGCGACAAGACCTGCATCCTGTCGTGCCAGATCTACATCGCCGACATGAAAGACTTCGATGGCATGAATGAAGTATGGGATGACTGGGTCGCGTCAAGCCACACCCCGCCGCGCGCCACCGTCGAGGCGAAGCTGGCCAATCCGGCGTGCCTGGTTGAAATCGTCATCATCGCTGCAGAGCGCTAGGTTATTTAGTTTTTCAGTTTATAAGGCAATACATGGTTTCCATCTCGGCCCCGAATAGCGTCACCTCGGAACAACTGGTAGAGGGCTTGAGTGCGCCGGACAGCGCGCGCGTGCTGGACGCGTTCGCGTATGCCACCGAAGCGTATGGCGACAAGCAGACCTTTGCCGGCCGTTCTGCGCTGGAATTCGCCATCGGCGTGGCCACCACCCTGGCTTTCCTGCGCAGCGATGCGGAAACGCGCATTGCCGGCCTGATGTTCGAGCTGACCCTGCTGGAGCCGGATACGGCGGCCGATATCGAGCCGCGCTTCGGCAAGCAGGTGTGCGACCTGGCGACAGGCGTGCGCCAGCTGATCCGTTTGCGCGCGCTGACCCAGGCGCAGCACGGCAGCGCTGCCGGTCGCGGCAAGAATGCGGCGCAGCAAGCCGTGGCCCAGGTGGAAACCTTGCGCAAGATGCTGCTGGCGATGGCGTCCGACATGCGTGTCGTGCTGGTGCGCCTGGCCGCTTGCGTGACGACCTTGCGTTACTTTGCTGAACTAAAACTGTTCAACGAAATGACGCGCGAATACGGCAAGGAAACGCTGGATTTGTACGCGCCGCTGGCCAACCGCCTCGGCATCTGGCAGCTGAAGTGGGAACTGGAAGATTTATCGTTCCGCTTCATCGAACCGGAAGCGTATAAACGCATCGCCAAGATGCTGGAAGAAAAGCGCATGATGCGCGAGGGCTTTGTTTCCTCGGCGATTCTGCGCCTGCAGACGGAACTGGCCTCGGCCGGTATTCAGGCGGAAGTGTTTGGCCGCCCGAAACACATTTACAGCATCTGGAACAAGATGCGCGGCAAGGAACTCGATTTCACGGCCCTGTACGATGTGCGCGCCTTCCGCGTCATCGTTTCCGACGTGAAAACTTGCTACACGGTACTGGGCGTGGTCCACAATATCTGGACCCCCATCCCGAAAGAATTCGACGATTACATTTCGCGGCCGAAACCGAATGGGTATCAGTCGCTGCACACGGTGGTGACGGCCGAGGATGGCCGCCCGCTGGAAGTGCAAATCCGCACCAATGAAATGCACAGCTTTGCCGAATACGGCGTGGCCGCGCACTGGCGCTACAAGGAAGAGGGCGGCTCGAACTTTGCGGGCCAGAAATACGACGAAAAGATCGCCTGGCTGCGCCAGTTGCTGGCGTGGAAGACGGAAGTGGCCGACGCTGTCGTGGGCCAGGAAGAAATCCAGCGCGAATGGGTGGAAAAGCTCAAATCGGCCACCCTGGACGACCGCATCTTCGTCATGACGCCGCAGGCCAGGGTGCTGGAATTGCCCGTGGGCGCCACGCCCGTCGATTTTGCCTATCACCTGCACACGGACGTGGGCCACCGCTGCCGCGGCGCCAAGGTCGACGGCATCATGGTGCCCCTGAATACGCAATTAAAGAATGGCCAGACCTGCGAAATCATCACGGCCAAGGGGGCGCCGGGTACGGCCGGTCCATCGCGCGACTGGCTGGGCGCCGGCTACGCCGTCAGCACGCGCACGCGCTCGAAGATCCGCGCCTGGTTCCACGCCATCGACATGCAGGAAACCCTGGCCCACGGCCGCGCGCTGGTGGAAAAATCCCTGCAGCGCGAAGGCAAGACGGCTGTCAATCTGGAAGCGCTGGCGCAAAAGCTGGGCTTTGCAAAAGTCGACGAGCTGTTCCTGTCGGTGGGCAAGGATGAATTCAGCCTGCGCCACGTGGAGCAGGCGCTGCACGACAATGGCGAAGTGGTGGTGCCGGAAGACGCCGTGCTGGTGGGCAAGAGCCGCGCTTCCAGCGTGGAGCAGGGCGCCAAGTCTGGCGTGCTGGTGGTGGGCACCGAGGGCTTGATGACGGTGCTGGCCAAGTGCTGCAAACCGGCGCCGCCGGACAGCATCGTCGGCTTCGTCACGCGCGGCAAGGGCGTGTCGATACACCGCGCCACCTGCAAGAATTTCGAGGAAATGCGCGCCAAGGCGCCCGAGCGCGTGATTTTTACCGAGTGGGGCAGCACGGGCGTGCACGACACGGTATATCCGGTCGACGTCTTCATTCTCGCCGGCGACCGCCAGGGCTTGCTGCGCGACATCTCCGAAATCTTTTCGCGAGAGAAAATCAACGTCATCGGCGTCAACACCCAAAGCGCCAAGGGCCAGGCCCGCATGACCTTTACGGCCGAGATCAGCTCGACGGCGCAGTTGTTGAAGGCGCTGAATGTGATCAAGGATGTCAGTGGGGTGCTGGAAGCAAGACGCAGTTAATCTTGTTCAACCCAAGAGCAGAGGCTGGGGTCGTACCCTAAGGGTACGACCCCAGTATTTGCCGTTGGGTTCAATCAGTGGGTTTTGTCACCCTGATGTAACCCCGCCATCGCCGCCGTCTCCGGCTGCAAGGTAATATGGTCGATGCCATGCTTGGCCAACAGCATCTTCTTGATCGCGCGCAAGACCTTTGGCCAATGGTCGAGGTGTTCGATTTCCACGTGGCCGATCAGGGCTGGCTGGCCTGGCGACATGTCCCATACATGCAGATCGTGCACGGCAATCACGCCGTCCACTTGCTCCACGTCCGTGCCCACGGCGATATAGTCGATGTGCAGGGGCACACCTTCCATCAGGAAGTGGTACGACTCTTTTAATACCCCGAAAGTCGATTTCAGGATCAGCAGGGACACCAGCACCGACAGCAGCGGGTCGATCTGCATCCAGCCCGTAAAGTAAATCACGGCGCCGGCGATGATGGCGGCGACCGAACCGAGCAAATCGCCCATCACGTGCACGAGGGCGGCGCGCGTGTTGACGCTTTGCTTGTCTTTCGACAAGACCCACGCCACCACCACGTTGATCGCCAGGCCGATGAAGGCGACGATGAAGACCATGCCGCCCTTGACAGGTTGCGGGGCGGAAAAGCGCAGCGCGGCTTCATAGCAGATCCAGCCCACCACGCACAGCATGGCCAGGCCGTTGACGAAGGCGGCCAGCGCCTCGGCGCGGCCGAAGCCGAACGAGTGGCGCGGCGACGGCGGGCGGCGCGCGATCAGTTGCGCCAGCAGGGCCAGTCCCAGTGCGGCCGCGTCCGTGACCATGTGGCCCGCATCGGAAATCAGGGCCAGCGAATTGGACAGGAAGCCGGCCGCCACCTCGATGCCGGCAAATGACAGGGTCAGTCCCAGCGCCCACGCGAGGATGCTCTGGCTGCGCCCCTCGAACGAGTGGGTGTGCTGGGCGTCGCCCTTCAGGTGGGCGTGCAAATGGGTGGCGTCGTGTTCTGTGTGCGTCGGCGGCATGGAATGCTTTGTGGAATGAGGTTGCCGTCAGTGTAATTGAAAAGCAACAACATAGTCGGCACGTAAAAAAAACCTGCAGGCCCGGAGGCGCTGCAGGTTTTTCCTGGAGCAAATAACGTTACTGCGCCGCCGTCTCGCCAAACTTGCCTTCGCGGAAGTCCTGCACGGCCTGGAACACTTCCGCCTGGGTATTCATGACAAACGGGCCATACTGCGCGATGGGCTCGTTCAAGGGTTGGCCGGCGACGAGAATCACGCGGCCGCCTTGCGGCGCTTCGATGCGCACGCCGTCGCTGCCCGGCGTGTTGGCGAAGATGGCCATGCGCAGGGCGGGCACGCCCTTGCCGTCCACCTGCACTTCGCCACGGAACGTGTAGAGGAAAGCGTTATGGCCTGGCGGCAAGGGCTGCTCGAAAGTGCTGCCGGCCGGCAAGTCGATGTCGAGATACAGCGGCTCCGTCAGCTCGCGCTGCACGGCGCCCGTCACGCCATGGCTCTCGCCGGCGATCACTTGCACGGCCACGCCGTCGTCCGTCGTGTAGCGGGGGATCTCGGCGCTGGTAAAATCGCGGTACCACGGCGTGCGCATCTTGTCGCGCGCAGGCAGGTTCAGCCATAGCTGAAAACCTTCCATCACGCCTTCTTCCTGTTCCGGCATTTCCGAGTGGATCACGCCGCTGCCAGCCGTCATCCATTGCACGCCGCCCGAGGTCAGCAAGCCTTCGTGGCCCGCGCTGTCCTTGTGGCGCATGCGGCCCGTGATCATGTACGACACCGTTTCAAAACCCCGGTGCGGATGCTCGGGGAAGCCGGCGATATAGTCGTTCGGCTTGTCGCTGGCAAAGTTGTCGAGCATCAAAAACGGGTCGAGACGGCGCTGCAGCTGCTGCGTCAGCACGCGGTTGATCTTCACGCCGGCGCCATCCATGACGGCCTGGCCGGCGATCACGCGCTCGACGCCGCGTGGCTTGTTGACGGTGGTGGTATCGCTCATTGTGTTCTCCAGTTGGGAAGAACGGCGCTCGTGCGCCGCCCCGGTTTGATGCCCATCAATCTTTGACTTACACCAGGATCGCGTTGATCTCGGCGTCCGCTTGCGCCTGCGCCTTGGCCACGGCTTCCGGGCCCATGCCCATGCCTTCCGAATACACGTATTGCACGTCCGTCAGGCCCAGGAAACCGAACATGGTGTTCAGGTAAGGCACTTGGCTATCGTTGGCGCTATCGCGGTGCAAGCCGCCGCGGGACAGGCCCACGTAGACTTTCTTGCCGGTCAGCAGGCCCACGGGGCCGTTTTCCGTGTACTTGAAGGTGACGTTGGCGCGGGCAATCGCGTCGAACCAGCTTTTCAGTTGCACGGTGATGCCGAAGTTGTACATCGGTGCGCCGATGACGATCACGTCCGCCGCTTGCACTTGCGCAATCAGCGCGTCGTCCAGGGCGATGCGGGCCGCTTGTTCCGGCGTGCGTTTGTCGGCCGGGGTGAACAGCGCTTGCAGGGTCGGCTCGTCGAGCACGGGGTGCGGTGCGGCAGCCAGGTCGCGGCGCGCCAGGGTGGCGCCAGGGTTGGCGGCTTGCACGCGGGCAACGATGGCGTCAGCCAAACGGGTCGAGGCGGAACCGGTGCTGCGGGCGCTGGAATTGATTTGCAGGATGTTCATCTTGTTTTCTCCGTTGTGAGGTGTCTTGCGATGGATGAACTATAGCAATTCCAAAATTGATGCGGAAGCCGTTAAAATGGATAACATTAATCCACTCATGGAACAATCGAGCGTAAAGGTAGTGTATGGATATCGATCCCGGAGATTTGCTGCTGTTCGCGCGCGTCGTCGAGTGCGGCAGTTTCAGTCGTGCCGCCCAGCGCGTGGACTTGCCCAAGTCGACCCTGTCGCGCCGCATTTCGCTGCTGGAAGCGAAATTGGGTGAACGGCTGTTGCTGCGCACCACGCGCAAGCTGGCGCTGACGGAATTTGGCGCCAGCCTGCTCGACCATGCGCGCAAGGTGGTCGAGGAAACGGAAGCGGCCGGCGCGCTGGCCCAGCACCGCCAGGCGGGACCCAGCGGCTTGCTGCGCATTTCCATGCCGGCCGACTTCGGCGACGCGCTGATGCGCCAGGTGCTGGCCGAGTTCGTGCGCCGCTACCCGGCCATTTCGCTGGAGCTGGACTTGTCGGCGCGCCGCGTGGATTTGCTGGAAGAAAATTTTGACCTGGCCATCCGCATGGGCAACTTGCCCGACGACGCCAGCCTGGCCGCGCGCCGCGTGGCCTTCAGCACCCTGTCCCTGTATGCCTCGCCGCAATACACGAGCGTGCACGGCTTGCCCGAGCATCCCGACGACCTGTATGGCCACGATTTGCTCAGCTTGCCCCGCGCCGTGCATGGCCTCGTGCACTGGACTTTGATCCGTGGCAAGACGACGTGGGAGCGCGATTTACCCGTGCGGCTGCTGGCCAATTCGCCGGAATTGCTGGTGCGCATGGCCTGCACGGGCGTGGGCATCGCGGCTAGCACGGACCGTTTCGCCAAGACCTATGTGGAGACGGGGGAACTGGTGCGCGTGCTGCCGGAGTGGAGTTTCCCGCTGGTCACCGGCTGGGCCGTGTTTCCCGGCCGGCGGCTGATGCCGGCCAAGACGCGCGCGTTTCTCGACCTGATGGAGGAAATGTATCAAACGGACGCGCCCGTGTAGGCGCGCATCCTGCTCGCTTACATGGACACGTTGCCCATGACTTCGCCCAGCTGCACGGGGCCGGCCGGTTGCCAGTTGGCATTGAAATTGATTGTGCCTTGCGGGAACAGCATCACGACGGTGGAACCGAGCAGGAAGCGGCCCAGCTCTGCGCCCTGTTTCAGCACCACATTGTCGTTCGCATAGCTCCAGTCGCGCACCTGGCCCGTGCGGGGCGGGTTGACGACGCCGTGCCAGACGGTGGCCATGCTGCCGACGATGGTGGCGCCGACCAGGGTCATGACGAAGGGGCCATTGGCCGTGTCGAACACGCAGACGACGCGCTCGTTGCGGGCGAACAGGCCGGGAATGCCGCGCGCCGTCGTCGGGTTGACGGAGAACAATTCACCAGGGACATAAATCATGCGCGTCAAGCGGCCATCGCACGGCATGTGGATGCGGTGGTAGTCGCGCGGGCTCAGGTACAGATTGGCGAAGCTGCCGTGTTCGAACTGGGCCGCCAGGGCCGCATCGCCGCCCACCAGGGCCGTGGTGCTGAAGTTGTGGCCCTTGGCCTGGAAGATCTGGTCCTTGTCGATGCTGCCGAACTGGCTGATGCGGCCATCGACGGGGCAGACGTAGTCGGCCTGGGCCAGCGGACGGGCATCCGGGCGCAGCGCGCGCGTGAAAAAGTCGTTGAAGCTCGTGTAGTGCGTGATGTCCGGGTCCAGCGCCTCATCCATGTTGACGTTGTAGCGGCCGACGAACCAGCGGATCAAACGCGTCGTCATGGCGCCGCCTTTGGCACCAGCGATGCGGCCGGCAAAGTTGGTCAACGCTCCTTTTGGAAGCAGATATTGAGGCAAAACGGCAAGACGGTCAGACACGATGGGAAGCCTTTGACGGGGTGATGGGAACAATGATGAAAACGCATTATAGCGGCGATGTGGCGCGCAATGATATGCGCCGTATGCAAGGGTACGTATCACAGCCTGCTGCCGAATTTAATTTGCTATAGGAAATATTTTCAGGAAACTGTGCCAGTCGGAAAAAATTGCAGCACAATATAGCGGCCTGTTTTTTAGCATTTAGCCATTTTTATTCAGCCAACTTTTTTAGCCAGGTCATGATGCCACGCCGTTGCCTTCGCCTTACCGTCCTTTGTTCCGCCGTTTTACTTGCCTGGAATGCCCAGGCCCAGCAATCCGAAGCGCCCGCCGCCTCTGAGGCCGCCGGTGCGCCACTGAAGGCTGAAAAGCCTGCCGCGCCCGCCATGCAGAGCGTCGAAGTCAAGGGCAGTGGCTATGATCCGCGCCGCGACGATACGGCCAGCAAGATGGTCGTCGGCAGCGAGGAAATCCTCAAGTATGGCGACACGAATGTCACCGACGTGCTCAAGCGCTTGCCCGGCATTACCGTGTCCGGCGCGGCCGGGCGCTCGGGCGGTGAAATCCGCATGCGCGGCCTGGGCAGCGGCTATACGCAGATATTGCTTAACGGCGAACGGGCGCCGGCCGGCTTCTCGCTCGACACCCTGTCGCCCGACGTGATCGAACGCATCGAGATCCTGCACGCGGCCAGCGCCGAATACAGCACGCAATCGATCGCCGGCACCATCAACGTAGTGCTGAAAAAGGCCGTCAAAACAGCGCAGCGCGAGCTCAAGCTGGGCGTACAGGGCAGCGACGTGAGTTTCTCGCCCAGCGTCAATCTGCAACTGTCCGACCGCGACGGCAATTTCTCGTATTCGATGGCCGGCTCGCTGTTCCGCTACGATTACCACTACGACAATCCCGGACTGGAACTGGGCTATGCGCCTGACGGCCGGCAAAACCTGCTGCGCCGCACGAATGGCACCGGCGATGGCCGTCCGGAAGGCATCAATCTGTCGCCGCGCCTGAACTGGGTGCTGGCCGGCGGCGACAATCTGACGGCGCAATTCTTTTTCAATGGCGGGCGCTCGAATCACCGCAATGTCAGCCGCGCGCAAACAGAGCAGGGCTTGCGCCCCGACTACGACACGAATACGGGCAGTTCCAGCAACCACAATGCCTTCGGCCGCAGCGACCTGACGTGGATGCACAAGCTGGCTGGCGGCGCCAGGCTGGAACTGAAAATCGGCGCCTCGGCCGCCCGCAATACATCCGACAGCCTGCAGCAGGGCTTTATCGACGGCAGCGGCCTGGCGCTGGAGCGCCAGGTGGGCGTGAAGGCGACGGAAAACGGCGTCAGTTCCACCGGCAAGTATTCCACGCCCTTGCTGCCGGGCCATGCCCTGTCGATGGGCTGGGATGGCGCGCACACGCAGCGCGACGAAACGCGCCGCCAGCGCGAAGCGGCGCTGGGCGTGTCCGGCGCGCGCCCGCCCGTCAACAGCGACGAGGGTTTCGACGCCACCATCCAGCGCCTGGCCCTGTTTGTGCAGGATGACTGGGAAATCACGCCGCGCTGGTCCATGTATGCGGGCGTGCGCTGGGAAGGCATCGATACGCGCAGCGCGGGCGATACCTACGACGAAGTGAATCAGCGCACCAGCGTGTGGAGTCCGCTGCTGCAAACCCTGTGGAAGTTACCCTCCACCCGCGGCGACCAGGTGCGCCTGGCCCTGACGCGCACCTACAAGGCGCAGCCCACGGCGAGCCTGATTCCGCGCCGCAATACCTCGACCAACAATAGCCAGACGGACCCCGACCGCGAAGGCAATCCGTATCTGAAACCGGAGCTGGCGCTCGGCATCGACGCCTCGTACGAACATTACTGGGCCGAAGGCGCCTTGCTCAGCGCGCGCGCCTCGGCCCGCCGCATCGACGGCTATACGCGCCAGGGCTTGCTGTTCATCAATGACCGTTGGGTATCGACGCCCGTCAACGATGGCCGCGCGAATACGCAGACACTGGAACTGGAAGCGAAGTTCCCGCTGCGCGCCGTGTTGTCCGCGCCCGTGCCGGCCATCGACTTGCGCGCCAGCGTCAGCCGCAACTGGTCGCAAGTGGAGCAGGTGCCGGGGCCAAACAACCGGCTCGACCAGCAAACCCCCGTCAGCGGCAACTTCGGTCTCGACTACAAGACGCCCGATGGCGTGCTGACCACGGGTGGCAGCTTCAATTTCCGCAATGGCGGCCCCGTGCGCATCACCGAGCGCCAGAGCGCCTATACGTCGCCGCGGCGCGACCTCGATATCTATGCGCTGTGGAAATTCGACGCGAAGAACCAGCTGCGCCTGGCCGTGTCGAACTTGCTGGCGCAAGACTTTGAAAGCGACACCATCTATACGGATGCCAGCGGCACGATAGCCCGCAACAGCATTTCGCCGAGTTCGCCGCAGGCGCGCGCGACCCTGGAAATGAAGTTTTGACGCGGTTGTTTTAACGCTGAAACCCCGGCCGGCATCCCCGCTGGCCTATAATCTCGGCAATTGCGCGCACGGCCAGTCCGTGCGCGCCACCTTTTACTTTGCCAAGATTGCTTCCCCATGACGTTTTCCTCCCTCGGCCTGATCGATCCCCTGGTCCGCAAACTCGATGAGCTCGGCTATGCCAAGCCCACGCCCGTGCAGGCGCAAGCGATTCCTGCCGTGCTGGCCGGCCGTGACCTGATGGCCGCCGCCCAGACGGGCACGGGCAAGACGGCCGGCTTTGCCGTGCCGCTGCTGCAGCGCCTGGCCCTGGAAGGCGTGGTGGCGCCCCAGTGCGTGCGCGTGCTGGTGCTGGTGCCCACGCGCGAACTGGCCGAGCAAGTCTATGCCAGTTTCCGCAGCTATGGCGGCAACCTGCCGCTGCGCAGCTTTGTCGCCTACGGCGGCGTGCCCATCGAGCCGCAGATCAGCAAACTGCGCAAGGGCCTCGACGTACTGGTGGCCACGCCGGGCCGCTTGCTGGACTTGCAGACGCAGGGCGCCGTCAAGTTCGAGCAAGTGCAAACCCTGGTGCTGGACGAGGCGGACCGCATGCTGGACCTGGGCTTCGAGCGCGAGCTCGATATATTGCTGATGACAATGCCCAAGCAGCGCCAGACCCTGTTGTTCTCGGCTACCTTCTCGGACGCCATCCGCGCCATGGCGAAAACCATGTTGAAGGATCCCGTCTCGGTGGAAGTGAGCGCGCGCAACAGCACGGTCAAGGCCGTGAAACAGTCGGTCATCGTGTGCGATAAAAAATGCAAGCCGGAACTGTTTTTGCACTTGCTGAAGAAAAAGCGCTGGGGCCAGGTATTGGTCTTCGTCAAGACGCGCAAGGGCGTCGAGTTGCTGGTGAATACCTTGCTGGAGCAGGGCGTGCGCGCCGATTCGATTCATGGCGACAAGACGCAGCCGAACCGCCTGCGCGCGCTGGCCCGTTTCAAATCTGCCGAGGTGCAGGTGCTGGTGGCCACCGACGTGGCCGCCCGTGGCCTGGACATCGATCAATTGCCCGTCGTCGTCAATTTCGACTTGCCGACGGTCGCCGAAGACTATATCCACCGCATCGGCCGCACGGGCCGCGCGGGCGCTTCGGGCGAAGCCATTTCCCTCGTCTGCGCCGACGAGGTGGAATTGCTGTCGGCCGTGGAAGCGCTGACGCGGCAAACCCTCAAACGCAATGAGGAACCCGGTTTCGAGGCCGAGCACCGCGTGCCGGGCACGTCCGCCGGCGGCACCATCCAGAAAAAGGCCATCAAGGTGCTGGCGCCGAAGGCGGCCGAGCGGGCCAAGAAAAGGCGCTTTTACAAGTAATCGGCGCAGTCAAGCTGACAAGGCAAGCGCGCAGCACGGATATGCCATTCGTGCCATCATGCGGCTATGACCTCGATACCTTTGTTCCCGCTCAATACGGTGCTGTATCCCGATGGCTATCTGCCCCTGCAGATCTTCGAGGTACGCTACCTGGACATGATACGCAAGTGCATCATGGGCGAGCAGCCGTTCGGCGTGGTGCAACTGCTGGACGGCGCGGAAGTGCGCAAGCCGGGCCAGCAAGAAACGCTGGCGCCCGTGGGCACCTTGGCGCGCGTCATCGACTGGGCCGCGCCCCTGTCGGGCTTGCTGCAAATCAAATGCATGGGCATGCAGCGCTTTCACATCGTGTCCAGCGAGCAGCTCAAGCACGGCTTGTGGATGGCGCAGGTCGAAACCTTGCCGCCCGACAAGACCATTCCCATTCCGCAAGAGCAGCAGAACGTCGCCGACGCGCTCGGCGCCCTGATCCGCACCTTGCAGGAGCAAAAGATCCCGCCTGAGCAAATGCCCCTGCAACCGCCTTTCCGCCTCGATGAGTGCGGCTGGGTGGCGAACCGCTGGTGCGAGCTGCTATCCCTGAGCGCCATGCAAAAGCAATTGCTGCTGAGCCAGGACAATCCCGTGCTGCGCCTGGAACTGGTGCAAGATATGCTCACTGAAAATGGTTTGCTCGAAGAGTAAATCCGCTGAAGCCGCATGTTTTCTCACGCTCGCGTTGTGCAATTGCAATCTCTATTGAGAAATACTTTACGCTTTGCCGCCGCTGGCATAAGATAGTGCCCCTGGGCAAGATTGCCTTGGGCAACATTCAAGAGCAGACGACATGGCAAAAGTAAGCGCGGAACAGATCAATGCGGCAATGGAAGCGATGGCGGGTGAAGGACATGCCATCACGGTGCGCGCCTTGCGCGAACGGCTGGGCAACGGCGCCTGTCTGGGCACGATCAGCAAGCTCTTGCTGCGCCGCAAGGCGGGTGCGCAACGCCAGATCGCTGCCGCTGCTGAACTGTCGCCCGTGCTGCAGCAAGCCATCCTCGATTATGTAGGACAGGAATTAAGCGCCAGCCACAGCGCGCACGAAGCCGAGATGAACGACAATCAACAGGAATTGATGGATCTGGCCAGCGAGAACGAGCGCCAGCAAGAGTTGCTCGACCTGCAGGCGGGTGAACTGGAAACCTTGCGCGGGGAACTCGAACGCGAGCGGCAAGTGGCGAACCAGGCGCGCACGGACCTGGCCAAGGCGCAGCTGCGCCTGGAAGGCTTGCCACGCCTGGAAGAGGCGGCCGAGCAGGCGCGCATGGATCTGGCCAAGGCGCAATTCAAGCTCGAAGGCATCCCACGCCTGGAAGAGGCTGCCGAAGCGGCGCGCGCCGAACTGATCCAGGCCCAGCTGAAGCTGGAAAGCCTGACGCGCGTGGAAACGGAACTGGCGGCCGCCCGCCTGGAACTGGAAGCGGAACGCGAAGAGCTGGGCGAAACGCGCGCCGAGCTGGACGAAGAGCGCACCTTGCGCATCAAGGCGCAGCAGTTCATCGTCGACCCCATCTTCAAGACGCCTGTCTGAGGACGCCTGACCAAACCTGCTGCGCGTTGGTATAGGCGGCTTGCGATGCTCACCGCACCTCAGTGCGGTTGCGCTTCTCGGCCGCCTCTCCCTTCCGCTCGCGACGGTTTTGTCAGGTGTCGATGCGTCGTAGGGAATCTGTCATGCGTGCTGAACGGGCCTTGCTGGCTTAGAATGGCGCACTGTCGCGTCATGCCGCGCGGCGCCCTGATCGCAAAGAAGGTTTATGTCCGTAGAAAAAGAAGTGCCGCACGAGCTTGCGGCCACCCCCATCGCGCCGCGCGCCTTGCCGCCCAGGCCGCCAGCAGAATGCAGTTCGCCCGCAGCGGCACTGGCGCGCAAGCAGGCGCGCGAAGACAAGGATGCGCAGGTGCGCGGCGTCACCTCGATCGACGCCATGCGCGAAGCCATCAAGCAGGCGGCGCGTGACTTGCCCACCATCACCGAGGTGCCGCGCCTGGCCATGTTGGACGCCGCCGCCTTCCGCGCGCGTGCCGCGCTCGGTTTGCCCTTCCTGATGCGCGGGCTGGTGCAGCGCTGGCCCTTGTCCGGGCTGGCGCCCGACGTCTTGCGCCAGCAGTTCAGCCACGTACCCGTGCGCGCGCGGGTGGGCGACTACATCAACACGGCGTTTGCGGCCGACCGCGCCATGCAGGATATGTTGATGGGGCAATACCTGGACCTGGTGGCAGAGGGCAAGTATGCGCTGCCGCCGTACCTGGGCAATCTGGAATTGCGCGAGCTGAACCGCCTGTGCCACTGGCCCACGTATTTTGACAAGATGGGTCCGCCACGTTTCTGGGTCGGGCCGGCCGGTACGGTGACGCCCTTGCATTGTGATTACGACGACAATATCTTCGCGCAAGTGTGGGGCCGCAAGCGCATCTTTTTGTCGCCGCCGCACCACGATACCTTCTTGTACCCCAGCGAGGCGAACGCCATCCTGTTCGGTTCGCCCTTCGACCCGGAAGCGCCCGATTTCCAGCGTTTTCCCCTGGCGCGCCAGGCCACCATGATCGAATGCCTCGTCGAGCCTGGCGACATGCTGTACGTGCCCGCCGGCTGGTACCACCAGGTGCGCGCGCTGACGTTTTCGCTGTCCTCGAATCGCTGGGCCAGGGCCGTGCCGCTGGCGCTGCATGGAGATACGGCGCTGCGGCGGGCCGAGGCTTAATCTGCTGGCGCGATGGCCTTGCCATCGGCACGCAGGCGCTTCGGCCGCCACTCGCTGAGGATGCCCGCGGCGATGATCAATATCCCCCCCACGATGGCCAGCGCGGGCAGGCGTTCACCCGCAATGCGCCCGATGACGCCGGCCCAGACAGGTTCGCCCGCATAGATCAAGGTAGCCTTGGTGGCGGAAATGCGCTTTTGCGCCCAGTTCATCACATATTGAATCAGCGCGCTGGCGCAGCCCAGGGCCAGCACGCTGAGGATGAACGTTTGGCTGAGGGCGGGTGGCGCTTCGCCCATGACGGGCATCAGCAGCAGGGCGATCAGGGATGCGGTCGCCAGTTGCACGATGGTCACGCGCAAGATGTTCAATTGCGGCGAGACGCGGCTGATCAAAATAATTTCCAGGGCGATCGCGATGGCGCCCACGGCCGTCATCAGCTCGCCTTTGCCCAAGCCCATGCTCAAGCCATCCGTTCCCGTGAGCAACAGCAAGCCGGCGAAAGCCAGCACCACGGCCACCCACACGGCGGCGCGGGGCCGCTGCTTGAAGACCAGCCATTGCACCAGCGGCACGATGGGCACATAGAAGGCCGTGATGAAGGCTGATTTACTGCTCGTAATATGCATCAAGCCATAGGTTTGCAGCGCGTAGCCGCCAAAGATGCTCACGCCGATGGTCATGCCGGTGAATAACTCGGCCTTCGTCAACTGGCGCAACTGGCCCCGGCAAACGAGGGCGCCGATGCTGGCGGCCACGGCAAAGCGGGCAGCGACAAAGGCCAGCGGCCCGCTGACCGTCACGGCATGCTGCACGATGAGAAAAGTGCCGCCCCAGATGAAGGTAATGGCGATCAAGGCCAGCTCGGGCAGGCCGAGGGCGGGCGGGGGACTTGCATGTGTTTTCATGGGGAGCTATGCTATGAGCAAAATATTTCCCATCATCATAGGAGCAATATATTGCGCAGTCAAGCCGAGGCCGGTGGCGTGCTGGCACACCTGGCGACAAATCTGCGGCGCTTGCGCCTGGCCGCCGGCCTCAGCCAGGAAGAGCTGGCGCGCCTGTCTGGCCTCAGCCGGCGCATGGTCAATGGCGTCGAGGCGGGCAGCACCAACATCAGCCTGGCCAACCTCGACCACGTGGCCGCAGCCTTGAAAGTAGCCTTTGTCGACCTGGTGCAGCCGCCGCAGCAGCCGCACGACAGCCTGCGCGTGCTGATGTGGCAAAGCGCATCGCAAGCGAGCCAGGCCGTGCTGCTGGGCGCGGCGCCCGCCAGCCGCCAGGTGGAACTGTGGTCGTGGACCCTGGCGCCAGGCGAGCGCTATGATGCGCAAGCCGATCCGGCGGGATTCAGCGAAATGCTCTACGTGCTGGAAGGCGAGTTGCAGCTGGTCCTGGCGGCCGGAACCAGACACCTGGCCACCGGCGATTTTTTCGTCTTCAGCAGCGCGCAAGCATATGCCTACGTGAATGCGGGTGCATCCACCTTGCGCTTTACGCGCAATGTGGCCAGCTAAGAATTAATGGAAACCATGAATACGCCAACTTTGCACAACCGTTATCTGGGCGCCATGCTGGCGCTGGCCTGTGGCGATGCCGTCGGCACGAGCGTGGAATTTTCTCCACGCGGCAGCTTCGCGCCCGTGACGGAGATGACTGGCGGCGGCCCGTTCGGCCTGCAGCCAGGACAATGGACGGACGATACCTCGATGGCGCTGTGCCTGGCCGAGAGTCTGATACTGAAAGGGGCGTTCGATCCGGCGGACCAGATGGTACGGTATCTGAACTGGTGGCAATGGGGCTACCTGAGTTCCACGGGCAGCTGCTTCGATATCGGTGGCACGGTAAGAAGCGCGCTGGCCAGTTTCCAGGAAACGGGCAATCCCTGGAGCGGTTCCAACGCGCCGGACACGGCGGGCAATGGTTCGCTCATGCGCCTGGCCCCGGTCGTGCTGTTTGCTTATCCTGATGCCGAGGCGGCCGTGGCCTATGCCGCCGATAGTTCCCGCACCACCCATGCGGCACCCGAGGCGGTCGAAAGCTGCCAGTTGTTCGCCGCCTTGCTGTGCAGCGCGCTGGCGGGCACGCCGAAAGAAGAGCTAATCGCGAGTATCGCGTACCGGCCTGCCGAACCCAGGCTGGTGGAGCTGGCTAGCGGTAACTTCATCGCCAAAGCGGAGCAGCAGATACGCGGCACGGGTTATTGCGTGGAGTCGCTGGAAGCGGCGCTCTGGTGCTTCTTCAATACCGACTCACTGGAAGAGGCCGTGTTACGCGCCGTCAATCTGGGCGAAGATGCCGATACGACCGGCGCCATCGTCGGTCAGCTTGCCGGTGCGTATTATGGCGCCCAGGCGATTCCGCCGGCGTGGCTGAACACCCTGGCCATGCGCGGCGATATCGAGGAACTGGCGGGCAAATTGTTCGAGCGCCGCCGTGGCTAGCGCAGGCTGCGTCCCGCCAGCAGCATCGGCCGTTCGCGCTCTTCCGCCAGGGGGGGCTGCTGCGCCATGAAGATCGGGTACTCGATGGAAAACACCCGCTTGCCGTCCGGTTGTAAACTCTGGCGGATGGTGGCAAGGCCAGTTGTTCCAGATCAAGCCGGGCGTAGCTGACAGAAAAGGCGTCGTCGTAGATGTTCTGTGTCATATGTCGAGATCCTTGGCCGGATGGCGCTTGGCGTGGCCGCTGCGTTGCGCCCGGTAAATGCCCGCGTGGCCGGAAAACAGATAGGCCACGACGCAGGCGATGGCCGCGTACATGCCGATCTCCGCGCCGAACAGTTCCATCGCCATCAGGGTCGAGGCGATCGGCGTGTTGGCCGCGCCCGCAAACACGGCGACGAAGCCGATGGCGGCCAGCAAGGCGACGGGCTGGTGCAGCAGCGGCCCCAGCGCATTGCCCAGGGTCGCGCCGATGAAGAACAATGGCGTCACTTCGCCGCCCTTGAAGCCGGTGCCGAGTGAAACAATGGTAAACGCCATCTTGCCGAGGAAATCCCAGGCGGGCAGTGGTTCCTTCAGCGCGTCGACGATGGTGGGAATGCCCAGGCCGATGTAGCGATCCGTGCCCAGCAGCCACACGGCCAGCGCGACGGCGAGGCCGCCTATCAGCGGGCGCAGCGGGGCATAGCTGATCCGGCGTTTCATCAAGGCGCTCAAGCCGTGTGTGGCTTGCGCAAACACTTTACCGGTCACGCCGAACAGCACGCCGGCGATCACCATGGCAGACAAAGTCCAGGCGGAAAGGGCGGGGATCAAAGGCACGGCGTAATGCGTATGCTGGACGCCCCACAACAGGCCCACCTGGTCGGCGATGACGGCGGCAGCCAGGCAGGGCAGCATGGCTTCATAGCGCAGGCGGCCGATGGCCAGTACTTCCAGGCCGAAGAGGGCGCCTGCCAGCGGCGTGCCGAAGACGGAGGCAAAGCCGGCGCTGATGCCGGCCATCAGGATGATGCGCCGGTCTTCATTGTTCAGGCGAAACATGCGGGTCAGCTGGTCGGCCAGCGCGCCGCCCATCTGCACGGCCGTGCCTTCGCGCCCGACCGAGGCGCCGAACAGATGCGAGAGGACCGTGCCGCCCAGCACCAGCGGCACCATGCGCAAGGGGATGATTTTTTTCGGGTCGTGGATTTCATCGATGAGCAGATTCGCGCCACCCTCGACACTGCTGCCATAGCGCAAATACAGCCAGCCGACGGCGAAGCCCGCCACGGGCAGCAGCCAGATCAGCCAGGCGTGCGCCAGGCGCGTGCGCGTGGCCCAGTCGAGGGCGAACAGGAAGCCGGCCGAGGCCGTGCCGGCCAGCGCGGCCACGATGCTCGCGAGCAGCAGCCATTTCAACAGATGCCGTAACAGGTCGGTGAGGGCGCTCAGGCGGTGCATCGGGCATCCAGTCAGGGCTGATGGGTGGGTGTTTCTTTACAGGCCCAGTTCCGCCACCAGCGCCTGGCCGATGGCGCGCTGCTCGGCCAGGATGGCGCGCAGGTGGTGGGGGCGCGTCTTGACATTGGTCATGACCACGCGCAGGACGTTGGTCGGGCCGGGGTAGCGCGTCGATTCCAGCACGGTGCGCGAGACAAAGCTGTGGCCTTGCGCCTTTTGCCGGTTTTGCAGCTTGGCGTTCAAGGTGTTCAGCTGCTGGTTCAGTTCCGTCGCCGCATCGAGCTGGCCGCTGGCCAGCAAGCTTTCCATGCGCTGGCGCAAGTGCGCGGGCACGTAGCGGTAAGTCAGAATGAAGGTGTCGGAACGCGTGACGAGTTCAAAATCCTGCTGCTCGGCCAGTAACTGCTGCAACTGGCCGGACAGGGTAGCTGCCTGCAGCAGCAGGGTCGTGTAGCCGGACACACCGAGCACCTTGAACGACGTCCACAGTTTCAAGGCATCGAAGCGGCGCGAGCCTTCCAGCGACGTCTGGCCCAGGTCGCCGGAGTTGTCGCGCAAGATGTAGTTGGCGTTGTGCTTCAGCAAGTTCAGGCTGGTGCTGTCCTTGAACAGCACCATGCTTTGCGCCATCGGCACCCACAGCAGTTTATGTCCGTCGATGACGACGGAGTCGGCCAGGGCGATGCCGTCGTACAGCGCGCGGTACTCATCGGCGATCAAGAGCGCGCCGCCCCAGGCCGCGTCCACGTGGAACCAGATGGATTCGCGCGCGGCAATCGCCGCCATGGCGGCCAGCGGATCGATGGCGCCCGTTTCCGTCGTGCCGGCGATGCCGATCATGGCAACGACCTTGATCTTGCGCTGTTTTAAATCGGCAATCGTCGCTTCCAGCGCGGCGACATCGATGCGGTTGTCGCGGTCGACGGCCACCAGGTGCAGGGCGTTTTCGCCCAGGCCCAGGGTGGCCAGCGCCTTTTTCACGGAATAATGGCTGCGGGCCGAACCGATCACGGCCAGCCCTGCATGGCCAGAATCCTGCATGGCGGCAAACAGGCCCCGCTTGCGCGTGCCGGGCAATTGCTGCTCCAGCGCCACGGCCAGCGCCGTCAGGTTGCCCATGGTGCCGCCATTGACGACATTGCCCAGCGCGCCGCTGGTGGCGGCCATCGCCTGCGTGTAGACGGCGTCCGGCTGCTGGTAGACTTGGCGGTGCAGCCAGCCGAGGATCTGTTTTTCGATCAGGGTCGAGACATACGCCGTCTCGATCTTCACCTGGTTCTGGTTCAGGGTGGCCGTAAACGCTTCGGCCAGCACGCTGATCCAGGGCAAGGCCTGCGTCATGTGGCCGATGTATTGCGGGTGATTCAGCTGGGCCGTATTGGCCAGCACGGTGGTGTGGAGTTCTTGCAGGAATGCCGCCACGGGCATGCCGTGCGCGGGCAGGCAAGTGTCGGACAGTTGCGTCAGCAGTTCCGCGTACGGCGTGTGCGGATAGGCCGTGTCGCGTTCTGCCGCCAGCCAGCCGCCCAGCATGCGCAGCGCCTGCTGCAGGGGCGCGGGCGAGCGTTGCAGCGCATCGATGGAAAAATGCTGCTGCAGCAGCTGTTCGATAGCGGAGTCGGTCATTAGATATGTTTCAATATATGGTGACCCTAAGACAAGTGCCGGGGTCGGACTCAGGGGCCGACCCCAGACTCTGCTGTTGGGTTAGGCAAAAAAAAGGCCCTGCGGAGACGGGATTCTACCCGACTCCGCCAAGGCGCATCAGTTTGCTATTTGTAAATGGTAATCAGAAGTAATTCAGGCCCAGCGCCGACTTGACTTCATCGGCCGTGCGGGCCGCCACTTCGCGCGCCTTGAAGGTGCCTTCTTTCAGCATCTGGATGACTTGCCCCTTGTCTTTGGCGAACTCTTCGCGGCGGGCGCGGATCGGCGCCAGCATTTCCTGCAAGACCAGGTCCAGGCGTTTCTTGACGATGCTGTCGCCCAGGCCGCCGCGCACATAATGCGCTTTCATCTCGGCCAGCGCCGCTTTTTCCGGGTCGAACGCGTCCAGGTACGTGAAGGCGATGTTGCCTTCCAGGTGGCCCGGGTCTTCCACGCGCAGGTGCAGCGGGTCCGTGTAGACTTTTTTCACGGCGGCCGTGATTTCGGCTGAGGTCGCGCCCAGGTTGATGGTGTTGCCCAGCGACTTGCTCATCTTCGCCTTGCCGTCGATGCCGGGCAGGCGGCCGATGTCGGGCACCAGCGCCTTGCATTCCATCAGCACTTCGCGGTTGTACATGCGGTTGAAGCGGCGCACGATTTCATTTGTTTGCTCGATCATGGGGATCTGGTCTTCGCCCACGGGTACCACGCCCGCCTTGAAGGCCGTGATGTCGGCCGCCTGGCTGGCCGGGTAGGTCAAAAAGCCCGCTGGAATGTCGCGCTCGAAGCCGCGCAAGCGGATTTCTTCCTTGACGGTGGGGTTGCGCTCGAGGCGCGCCACGGTGACGATGTTCAGGTAGTAAAAGGTCAGCTCGGCCAGTTCCGGGATTTGCGACTGGATGAAGACCGTGGTTTTGGTCGGGTCGATGCCGACGGCCAGGTAATCGAGCGCCACTTCGACGACGTTGCGGTGCACCTTGTCGATGTCATCCATATTGTCCGTCAGCGCCTGCGCGTCGGCCAGCATGATGAACTGCTTGTAGCTGTTCTGGTAGCGGACGCGGTCGCGCAGGCTGCCCACGTAGTGGCCCAGGTGCAAGGGGCCGGTCGGGCGGTCGCCCGTCAGGATCACGGATTGCGAAGCGATGGCGGCAGCCGACAGCGGTGCTGCCGGGGCGTTGTCGGTGTCGGGGGTATCGGGGGTGTTAGGCAAGCTCATCAAGTTTCCTTTTGAGCCGCCTGCATCGGGGATGATCCAGGCTGAGCCTGTTACGCCACCGATCGAGGCGGCGTGGATCAAATTCACATCACTATAGAGTGGCCGCGCGAAAGTGAGCGGGACCACCAATTCAAGCAGGCGTGTTGTGACGGGATAAATTTCATGGCGTTATGGTTGCAGTTCGTGCGCGTTCTGTCAAGTTGCGTGCCGATTTATCTGCCGCGCAAGCGGCTGCTGAATTTCTGTCAACCTTGCTTTGCGAGTACTATTGTCGACATGAATCTTTTGGAGACGTGTATGCCTGTTGTATCCCCCATCCGCCTGAGTGGCCTGGCCCTGCTTGTCAGTACCTTGTTCATCGCTCCCGTGCTGGCGCAAACGCCGCAAACGCCACGACTGCTGCAAACGCCGCAAACGCCGCCGATGACGCCCGATATCGGCGCCAGGCTGGTGATGCCCGACGTCAATGATTACGTCAAGCGCGTGGTGATGATCCCCATGCGCGACGGCGTCAAGCTGTACACGGTGATCGTCGTGCCGAAAGGCGCGAAAGGAGCACCGATCATGCTCACGCGCACGCCCTACAATGCGGCCCGCCGCGCCCAGCGCACGGCCAGCCCCAGCATGCTGGCCACCTTGCCGCAGGGCGACGATACCCTGGTGGAAAATGGCTACATCCGCGTGTTCCAGGACGTGCGCGGCAAGCATGGCTCGGAAGGCGATTACGTGATGACGCGCCCCGTGCGCGGCCCGCTCAACGATACCAAGGTCGATAACGTCACCGATGCGTGGGACACCGTCGACTGGCTGGTGAAAAATGTGCCGGAAACGAATGGCAAAGTGGGCATGCTGGGTTCCTCGTACGAGGGACATACGGTGCTGATGGCCCTGGTCGACCCGCATCCGGCGCTGAAGGTGGCCATACCGATGAGCGCCATGGTCGACGGCTGGCGCGGCGACGACTGGTTTCATAATGGCGCCTTCCGCATGCCCAGCCTGTCGTACATCGCGGGGCAGACGAGCGTGCGCGGCAGCGGCGAATCGCCGGCCCTGGGCGTCTACGACGATTACGAGGCGTATCTGCGCATCGGCTCGGCGCGCGACTTTGCGAAGAAATTCGGCATCGACAAGCTGACCTATACGAAAAAGCTGTTCGAACACCCGGCCTACGACAGTTACTGGCAGGAGCAGGCGCTCGATAAAATCCTCGCAAAACGCCCGCTGATCGTGCCCACCATGCACGTGGTAGGACAGTGGGACCAGGAAGATATCTATGGCCCGTACGCTACCTACTGGGCCATGGAAGGGCGCGACACGCGCAACAACCTCAATTACCTGGCCATCGGCCCGTGGCGCCACAGCGGCGTCAACTATGACGGCTCCAGCCTGGGCGCCTTGAAGTTTGACGGCGATACGGCGCGCCAGTTCCGTGAAAAAGTCATGCAGCCATTCCTCAATCAATACTTGAAGGATGGCGCGCCGGAAGCGAACACGGCGCCCGTGGTGTCGTACCAGAGCGGCACCAACCAGTGGCAGCGCCTGCAACAGTGGCCGCTGGCCTGCGAGACCTGCGACACGAAGCTGACGCCGATCTACCTGCACGATGGCTTCCAGCTGGGCTTTGTGGCGCCATCGGGCGCTGCGGATGCGGCGGAAGGTGCCTTCGACGAATACGTGTCCGATCCCGCGAAACCCGTGCCGTTCGTACCGCGTCCCGTGCGCCTCAATGACGCCGACGTGTGGAAGCCATGGCTGGTCAGCGACCAGCGCGGCTATGCGGACCGCACGGACGTGCTCAGCTATGTTTCCGAACCGTTGAAGACGGCCGTGCGCATCGCCGGCGCGCCGATGGTGAACCTGTTCGCCGCCACCAGCGGTACGGATGCGGACTGGGTGGTAAAACTGATCGACGTGTATCCGGACGAGGTGCCGTCGCAGCCGGCCATGGGCGGGTATCAATTGGGCGTGGCGATGGATATCTTCCGCGGCCGCTACCGTGAGAGTTTCGAGCACCCGTCGATGATAACGCCGGGCAAGGTGGAGCGCTACCGCTTCGCCTTGCCGAACGCGAACCACGTCTTCCTGCCCGGCCACCGCATCGCCGTGCAAGTGCAGTCGAGCTGGTTCCCCCTGTACGACCGCAACCCGCAAAACTACGTGCCGAACATCTTCCTGGCCGACCCAGGCCATTACAGAAAGGCGACGCAGCGCGTGTACCACGCGACAGGGGCGACCAGCGCCATCGAGTTGCCGATCGCGCCGCTCGACGCCCGCTAGCCCATGCGCATCAGCACTGCACCAGCCGCGATCAGGGCGATGGCCAGGTAGCGGCGGGGGCTGATTTTTTCGCGCAGGAACAGGGCCGCAATGGCGATGGCGAACAGAATCGACGTCTCGCGCAGGGCCGCGATGGCCGCCACGGGCGCCTGCGTCATGGCCCACAGGGCCAGGCCATACGAGGCGAGGGTACCGAGGCCGCCCAACACGGCCAGATGCCATTGCGTTTGCGCATACGCCAGCAGGCCGGCGCGGCGGCGCAGCAAGGTCCACAGCAGCAGTCCCGTGCCGTTCAAGACAAAAATCCACATCGTGTAGGCGGCCGGTGCGCCCGACAGGCGCACGCCGATGCCGTCGATCAGGGTATAGCTGGCGATGACGCAGGCATTGACCAGCGCAAAGGCGGTGGCGCGTCCCGTGTTTTTCGCGATGCCGGCCGTGGCGGGCAGGCGCGCCGCAACATACAGGCCGAGGATGCCCGCGCAGATGCAGGCCACGGCACCCATCTGCATGGCGGACAGCCGCTCGCCGATCAGCGGCCAGCTGGCCAGCGCCACGAGCAGCGGTGCGCTGCCGCGCATCAAGGGGTATGCATGGCTCATGTCGCCCGCCTGGTAGGCGGCCGCCAGCAGCGAGTAATAGGCCAGCTGTGCCACGGCCGAGGCGGCCAACCAGGGCCAGCTGGCGGGCGCGGGGCTGTTGACAAAGGGCAAGACGGCCAGCGAAATCAGGGCCGCGCCGACGGACACCAGCACGGTCGTGAGGAACGTATCCTTGCCCGACTTGACAATGGCATTCCAGCTGGCGTGCAGCAGGGCGGCAAACAGGACGACGGCGACGACCAGGCCGGACATGCAAGTATCCTTAGCGCGGGCGTATGCTCAGCGAGAGCAGTTCCTGGCGGTGATGGCGCTGGAAGGCGTCCATCACGGTGCCCGAGCGGCCCGCCTTGTCCAGCAATTCGCGCAGGGTGGCCTGGTCTTCCGTCGTGAGGGACTTGCGCGACAGGTAGACGCCGCTCATGCCCCAGGGCAGCTCCGGCAGCGCTTCCAGGCGCAGGCGGTCGGCCAGGCCGTACACGCGCGCATCGTTTTGCGCCACGCCGGCGAGGATGGTGGGCGCCATGATGGTGGCATCGATGAAGCCGCTTTGCATCAGACGCGCCACGGACAGGGCGTCGACTTCATAAAACAGGCGTCCCTGGCTGCTCAGCTCCTTCGCCAGTGCCTGGTACGGTGCGCCATAGTCATAGCCGCGCACCAGCGCCACGCGCAATTCGCGCCGCTCGATGAGTTCCTGCATGGTGTTGATCGGCGTGCGCGCGCCCTGCAGCGAGATCAGCAGGGGGCGGCTGCCCAGCATGGGGATGAACAGGCCATGCTGGTCGCGCCGCAGCGTGCTGCTGGCCGGGATCAGCAAGTCTGCCTTGCCCGCCTCGAACATCGCTTCCAGGCGCGCGCGGGGCACGGCCGTGAAGATGAAATTGCAGCCCAGCTTGGCGCCCATGCTGCGCAGCAAGTCGGGATAGATGCCGCTGATGCTGGCGCCATTGACGACCACGCTGGCGCCGATGGCCGAGACGGGTACCTGGATGTCGCGCGAGCACTGCGCGCTTGCCAGCGATGGCAGCGCCAGCGCCAGCGCCAGCAGGGCTACGGTTCGGCGCCAGGCGCTGGAATAAAAGTCAGTCATACCCATCCTTGCTTGCCATCGAATCGCGGGCGTCGGCAACGCCCGCTTGATTATCCCATTCTCGCCTATTTATTTCTCAAGTGCAATATTATCTTGCCGACTACTTTGTGGTGGAAACCGCAAGTCTGGCCTGGCGTTGTGCCTTGAAGTAGCGCCAGGCCACCAGGATACCCAGGGTTTGCATGATGGCGCACAGATAGAAGGTGCTGCCGATGCGCCAGTCTTGCGGCGGCAAATGGCTCACTTCACCGAGGATCATGCTGCCGAGCAAAGGCATGATGATGATGCCCAGGCTGCTGATCGACTGCAAAGAACCCATCAGTTCTCCCTGTTCGCTGGCGTTTGATGATTTCGAGATGATGCCTTGCAGGGCAGGGCCGGCGGCAAAGGCCAGCAGGTTGCACAGGATCAGCGCATACATCATCCAGCCCTGCGTCGCCAGGCCGTACAGCAAATAGGTGAGGGCGCCCGAGGCCATGCCCAGCAAGGACAGGCGCACTTCGCCAAAGCGCTTGATCAAAATGCCCAGCAAGCCCGCCTGCACCACGGCCGCGCACAGGCCCACGCAGAACAGGGCGATGCCGTTCTGGCGCGGCGTCCAGTCAAAGCGGAAATGGGTATATAGCACCCAGGTGGTGTTGAGCATCATTTGCGCAAACGTCATCAGGCCGAAGGCCAGCACCAGGCCGCGGATGTCCACGCGGCGCACCAGTTTCAGCAGGGCGGCAAACGGATTGATGCGCGCCCAGGTAAATGGCGCGCGGGGGCCGGGCTGCAGCGATTCGGGCACGCAGAAATAGCCGTAGACGAAATTGGCCGCCGACAGGCCCGCCGCCACGTAAAACGGCAGGTGCAGATTGATCTCGCCCAGCAGGCCGCCCAGCATGGGACCGCAAATGAAGCCCAGGCCAAAGGCGGCGCCGATCTTGCCGAAGCTCTTGGCGCGGTTGTCGTGCGTGGAAATGTCGGAGGCATACGCGGACGCGACCGACATGCTGGCCGACGAGACGCCGCCGATGATGCGGCCGATGAACAGGCAGGCCAGGTTCGGCGCCCAGCCCGTGGCGAGAAAATTGACGCCCATGCCGGCCATCGAGTACAGCAGCACGGGACGGCGTCCCACGCGGTCGCTGATGGCGCCCAGCATGGGCATGAAGATGAACTGCAGCAAGCCGAAGACGGCCGCCATGATGCCGTACCAGAACGCTTGCGCTTCCTTGCCGTTGACAAAGTCGCCGATCAGAATGGGCAGCACGGGCACCACCAAGCCGATGCCCAGCATGTCGATGAAGACGCAGACGAGGATGAAATTGAGGTTGCCGGCGCGCGCGGGCGCGGCGGGGGAGGACGGGGAATGGCTGTCGTGGCTGGTTTTATCGGACATGCATGCTTTCGGCGCGTTGGCAAAGCGCCGGCGCGTGACAGGTTTTTGGCGACGCGCGGCGCGATAGCTGAGGCTTGCATTATAGACAGCATGAGCCACGCTGGCTATCGCCACCAAGCTTATGCGCGCATTCCCCATTCGTCGGCAAAGGCGGCGCGAAAATCCGTCAGCACGGCGAGGCGCTGTTCGGCCAGGGCGCGGCCCGCCGCCGTCTGCATCTTGCCGGGCAGCTTGTCGAGCTTGGTGACGATATGGTCGAGCGCGTAGGCCTTGTCGTCGAGTTCACGATGCTGCGCCAGCGGGTCCGCGCCATGCGCCAGCGCGCTATCCATGCGCGCCGCCGTATAGAACAGGCGCGCCAGTCCCACGGCGCCCAGCGCGTCGATGCGGTCGGCATCCTGCACGATGCGCGCTTCGATGGTGTGCGGCGGCAAATTGGCAGAAAAGCTGTGCGTTTCGATGGCGTGGGCCACGCCGGCCAGTTTTTCTGCCGGAAAATCCAGTTCCGCCAGCTGGCGGCAAGCCAGCGCGGCTGCCTGGCGCGAGGCCAGGTGGCGTTCGGGATGGTTTTTCGGCAGGTTGACCAGGTCGTGCAGATAGCAGGCGGCCATCACGGTGAGGGCGTCGGCCTGCGCATGGTCTTGCAGCAGGACGGCGGCGTTGCGCCAGACGCGCTGCAGGTGGTTGATGTCGTGGGCGCTGTCGTCGCCCAGGCCGGCCGTGGCCAGTGCCAGCAGGCGTGGTTGCCATTGAGAAAGCAAAGAATCCATGGTTCAAGGTCGTAAAAAGCAGGGGCCGCCAGTGTGGCATAAAACGCCGCCACAGGTGGCAGGGAGCGTGGCGCCCCGGCGTGCCGCATTTGCCACATAAGTGCATTTTGGGAAAGCATCAGCCCGGGGATCGCTCTTTTTTAGTGCATGTAAAATTTACATGGGGTAACATTGCCGCACGGAAATTAGAAACATAAGCTAATTGCTAGAAAGTATTTGCAAAAAACATACAAGTGGCGGCCATTCATTGCATTGTGGATGGCTCGTCACGTCCAGGCTCGCGTACAGCGTGTCCTGGCCTGCGCCCCAGGCGAGTTAACGAAAGGATTATCATGAACACCATTTCCAGCGACACTGGCGCAACCGTTGCCAAGGCTGCCGAATACCTGGCCTTTACCCTGGGCCAGGAAGAGTATGGCATCGACATCCAGAAAGTCAGCGAAATCCGCAGCTATGAAACGCCGACCCGCATCGCCAACGCACCCGAGTTCGTCAAGGGCGTGGTCAACTTGCGCGGCATCATCGTGCCGATCGTCGACATGCGCATCAAGTTCAACCTGGGCACGCCCAGCTATGACCAGTTCACCGTCGTCATCATCCTCAATATTGGCAACCGCGTGGTCGGCATGGTCGTCGACCGCGTCTCCGACGTCACGACCCTGATGCCGGAACAGATCAAGCCGGCGCCGGACATGGGCCGCTCGATCAATACGGAATATGTGATCGGCCTGGGCACCATCGACGAGCGCATGCTGATCCTGGTCGATATCGACCAGCTGATGTCCAGCGCCGACATGGGCTTGATCGAGAAACTGGCGGCGTAATGCCGCAGTGAAGAGAATTTCCCTGCATATTGTCAAAAACTATTGACATTAAGTATTGCATATCGTTTCCGCAGGGAGCACGCTAGCGCATTTTCCTGGCGCACGGTTCAACCGAACCGTGCGCCAGTTTACTTGGCGGGACAGATTTGGCGGCGTCCGCCATGCTGTTCCAGGCGCTGGCTGCAGGGCCTCTCTTCAGGATATTAGGATAGTCACATGAATTTGTTAAGAAACGTCAGCATCGGGGTCCGTCTGGGACTGGGCTTTGCCGTCATTTTGCTGTTTTCCATGATCATCACCGGCATCAGTGTCTGGCGCCTGCATGACGTGGCCAGCGCCACGCGCACCATGATGGAAGAGCCGCTGGCCAAGGAGCGGTATATTTCCGACTGGTATACGCGCATCGACAGCGCCGTGCGGCGCACGATCGCCATCGCCCGCAGCAGCGACACCTCGCTGAGCGGCTTTTTCGCCGAAGAGTCGAAAGTGTCGAGTGCCAGCTCGGCTGTCCTGCAAAAGAAGATCGCGGCGTTGCTGAAGGACCCGAAAGAACAGGCCATGTTCGCCAGTTTGCTGGAATTGCGCGAAGTGTATGTCGGCTCGCGCGACCAGGTCTACAAGCTCAAGGGCGAGTCCCAGTCCGAGGCCGCCAACGAAGTGTTTGAAAAAACCTTCGTGCCCGCCGCCGCCAAGTACCAGAAGATGGTCTACGGTTTGCTGGAGCACCAGCGCGCCACCATCGACGCCACCGCGCGCCAGATTGATGACATCGCCAGCACCAGCCGCAACCTGCTGTTATTGCTGTCGACGCTGGCGCTGGCTTTTGGCGTCGTGTGCGCCTGGCTGTTGACGATGGGCATCGTGCGTCCGCTGCGCACGGCCGTGGAGATCGCCCGCAAGGTGGCCGATGGCGACCTGACGGCGCAGATCGATGCCAGCGCCAAGGATGAAACTGGGCAATTGCTGCAAGCGTTGAAGGACATGAACACCAGCCTGCTCAATATCGTCGGCGAAGTGCGTAGCGGCACGGACAGCATCGCGACATCCTCGACGCAAATTGCCGCCGGCAACCAGGATTTGTCGAGCCGTACGGAAGAGCAGGCTGGTTCGCTGGAAGAAACAGCCTCGTCGATGGAAGAGCTGACCAGCACCGTGAAACAGAATGCGGACAATGCGCGCCAGGCGAATCAATTGGCGGCGTCGGCGGCGCAAGTGGCCGTCAAGGGCGGCGAAGTGGTGGCGCAAGTGGTGGGCACCATGCAATCGATCAATGCCTCGTCGAACAAGATCGTCGATATCATTGCCGTCATCGATGGAATCGCCTTCCAGACGAATATCCTGGCTCTGAATGCGGCCGTGGAAGCGGCACGCGCAGGCGAGCAGGGCCGTGGCTTTGCCGTCGTGGCCTCGGAAGTGCGCAACCTGGCGCAGCGCTCGGCTTCGGCGGCGAAAGAGATCAAGACCCTGATCGGCGCGTCCGTGGAGCAAGTCAACGCGGGCAGCATGCTGGTGGCGCAAGCCGGTTCGACCATGAACGATATCGTCGACAGCGTGCAGCGCGTGAGCGACATCATCACGGAAATCACGGCGGCCAGCAGCGAGCAAAGCGTGGGCATCGACGAGATCAACCGCGCCATCGGCCAGATGGATGCCGTGACGCAGCAAAACGCGGCGCTGGTGGAGGAGTCGGCTGCTGCCGCCGAATCGATGCAGCACCAGGCGCACAACCTGGCGCAAGTCGTCAGCGTGTTCAAGCTCAATGGCCAGCAGGCCAAGGTAAGTGGCGCGAGCACGCTGAAGCAGCCGGCAGCGCCGCACACTGCCTTGCGCCTCGGCGGACGCTGAATGCCGCTGCGGCTGCCCCGTGCAGCCGCAGCTTTCAGCTCCTTTTATATAGTCTGGTTCCGATTTTTCAGGATATTCACATGAATTTGTTAAGAAACGTCAGTATTGGTGTGCGGCTCGGCCTGGGTTTTGCCGTCATTTTGCTGTTTTCCCTGGTCATTACCGGCATCAGCGTCTGGCGTTTGCACGACGTGGCCACCGCCACGCGCACCATGATGGAGCAGCCGCTGGCGAAGGAACGCTATATTTCCGACTGGTACAGCAAGATCGACAGCGGCATCCGCCGCACCACGGCCATCGTGCGCAGCGCCGACACCTCGCTGGGACCGTATTTTGCGGAAGAAGCGAAACAGTCGTCCGTCGTTTCGAGTGAATTGCAAAAGAAAATCGAAGCCCTGATTTCCGGCCCGCAAGAAACGGAACTGTTCCGCCAGGTCAGCGAAATGCGCAAGGTGTATCTGGATTCCCGTGAGCAAGTCTCGAAGCTGAAGGCGGCCGGCCAGACGGAAGAAGCGGAAAAGGCCTTCCAGGCCGTGTTCGTGCCCGGCTCGACGAAGTACCAGAAAGTCATCATGAACATGCTGGAACACCAGCGCGCCAGCATTGACGCCACCGCGCGCGAGATCGATGCCGTCGCCAAGACCAGCCGCAACCTGCTGCTGGCGCTGGCCGCGCTGGCACTGGGCTTTGGCGTCGTGTGCGCCTGGGTCTTGACGATGGGCATCGTGCGCCCGCTGCGCACGGCCGTGGAGATTGCCCGCAAGGTGGCCGATGGCGACTTGACGGCGCAGATCGATGCCAGCGCCAAGGATGAAACCGGGCAATTGCTGCAAGCGCTGAAGGACATGAACACCAGCCTGCTCAATATCGTCGGCGAAGTGCGCAGCGGCACGGACAGCATCGCAACGTCCTCGACGCAGATTGCCGCCGGCAACCAGGACCTGTCTTCCCGTACGGAAGAGCAAGCCGGTTCGCTGGAAGAAACAGCCTCGTCGATGGAAGAGCTGACCAGCACCGTGAAACAGAATGCGGATAATGCGCGCCAGGCGAACCAGTTGGCGGCGTCGGCGGCGCAAGTGGCCGTCAAGGGCGGCGCCGTGGTGGCGCAAGTGGTGGGCACGATGGAATCGATCAATGCCTCGTCGAACAAGATCGTCGACATCATCAGTGTCATCGATGGCATCGCCTTCCAGACGAACATTTTGGCCCTGAATGCGGCCGTGGAAGCGGCGCGCGCAGGCGAGCAGGGCCGCGGCTTTGCCGTCGTGGCCTCGGAAGTGCGCAACCTGGCGCAGCGCTCGGCTTCGGCTGCAAAAGAGATCAAGACCTTGATCGGTGCATCCGTGGAGCAAGTCAACGCGGGCAGCATGCTGGTGGCGCAGGCCGGTTCGACCATGAACGACATCGTCGACAGCGTGCAGCGCGTGAGCGACATCATCACGGAAATCACGGCGGCCAGCAGCGAGCAAAGCGTGGGCATCGACGAGATCAACCGCGCCATCGGCCAGATGGATGCCGTGACGCAACAAAATGCGGCCCTGGTGGAAGAGTCGGCGGCCGCCGCCGAATCGATGCAGCACCAGGCGCACAACCTGGCGCAAGTGGTCAGCGTGTTCAAATTGAATGGACAGCAGGCCAGTGTCAGCGGCTTGAAGGGTGTAAAACGTCCGGCAGGCAAGGAAGCCAAGGCTAGCTTGCGGATCGGCCGCGCCGCTTAAGTTGCTTACCCCGTAACGGCTGGGGTCGTACCCTGAGGGTACGACCCCGGTATTTAAGCCTCTGGGGTGAAGCCGGCAATCGCCAGCTGCGACAGCCGGTCCGCCTCGCCATTCCTGTGGCGCGGCAGCCAGCGCAAGCTCACATCGTTGAATTGTTCCAGCAGGGCCACTACGGTGGCCCTGTGCATTTCCAGCCCCTTGGCGCCGACCGGCGTCGTTTCCAGCACATCGTTGATCACCACCTGGCTGTCGCCGAACAGCAGCAATTGCTCGGGCGGCGGGCGCACGGCCTGCGCCGCCCGCAGTACGGCGATCAGGGCTGCATATTCCGCGTCGCTGCTGCTGCCATAACCGGCCGCCTGGCTCACTTCGATGCGCTCGCCATGCGGCCCCAGCAGCAGGGCGCCTATGCCCAGCTTGCCCGGGTTCGGATGGGCGGAACCATCGAACCAGCCGCGCCAGGCCAGCGGGCCGCCATCGTCCTGGCGGCTGAGCGCCAGCTGCGCGCGGCGCGCCTGCATCTTCGCTTCCTTGCGCAGTTTTCGCGCCTGCGCTTCCGCCGTCATGGCTTGAGGAACCAGGTATCGATCAGGCTGCCTATCCAGCAGGCCACCAGCACGCTCACGGCCAGCGTCATGGCGGGGCCGTCATTGGCGGACAGCGCATCGACTTTCTCGACGATCAGCTGCACGTCGAGGGGCAGGGCGCCACTGTCGATCTGTGCCATAACTTGGTCCAAACGTGCCATGATCTGGCGCAATACGAGCACCAGCGCGACCAGCGCCGGCACGAGGAACAGGCAGCCGCGCGCCTTGCGTTTCAATAGGAAATGCCCGCTGCCGGGAAAGACGAGGGCCGACAGCAGCAGGGCTTGCGTGCGTTTCGATTTTGATGGAGATGAGGGAGAGCCGCTCATGCGCGCCTTGTGTGGGTGGAAGAGCGGCTCATCATACTATTGCCAGCCGAATTTGCGCAGGTACACGCGTTTCATGAACGTCGTCAGCACGGTGTAGCAGACGAGAATGCCCAGCAGCCAGGGGAAATAGCCCAGTGGCAAGGCTTGCAGCTTGAAGTAAGTCGCCAGCGGTCCCATCGGCAGGAACACACCCACGGCCATGATGAGGGTGGTGGCCACCAGCAGGGGCACGGAAGCGATGCTGTCGATGAAGGGCAGCTTGGGCGTGCGGATCAGGTGCACGATCAGGGTTTGCGTCAGCAAGCCCACGACGAACCAGCCGGACTGGAACAGGGTTTGCTGCTCAGGCGTATTCGCGCCAAACACATGCCACATCAAGATAAAGGTGCTGATGTCGAAGATCGAGCTGATGGGACCGAAGAACACCATGAAGCGGCCGATGTCGCGCGGGTTCCAGCTCAGGGGCTTCTGGATCAGTTCGGCGTCGACATTGTCGAAGGGAATGGCGATCTGCGACACGTCATACAGCAGGTTTTGCACCAGCAAGTGCAGCGGCAGCATCGGTAAAAACGGCAGGAAGGCGCTGGCCACCAGCACGGAAAACACATTGCCGAAGTTCGAGCTGGCCGTCATGCGGATATATTTGAGCATGTTGCTGAAGGTGCGCCGGCCTTCCAGCACGCCTTCTTCCAGCACCATCAGGCTCTTTTCCAGCAAGATGATGTCGGCCGCCTCCTTGGCGATATCGACGGCCGAATCGACGGAAATGCCGATGTCGGCCGCGCGCAGGGCGGGCGCGTCGTTGATGCCGTCGCCCATGAAGCCGACGATATGGCCATTGCCGCGCAGGGCGCGCACCAGGCGCTCCTTGTGCAGAGGGCTGAGCTTGGCAAACACGGTATGCTCTTCAGCCGCGCGGGCCAGCGTGGCGTCGTCCATCTCGTCCAGTTGCGGGCCTTGCAGCACGCCATGCACGGCCAGGCCCACTTCGCGGCAAATCTTCGCCGTCACCAGGTGGTTGTCGCCCGTCAAAACTTTCACGGTGACGCCGTGTTCCGCCAGCGCGCGCAGGGCGGGCGCCGTCGATTCCTTCGGCGGATCAAGAAACGCCACATAGCCGATCAGGGTCAGCGACGTTTCATCGGCCACGCCGTACACGGTTTTATGCGGCGGCACTTCCTTGACGGCCACGGCCACCACTCTCAGCCCTTCCGCATTCAGGCCGTGCGTGGTGTCCAGCACTTTCGCCAGCAGGACGGCGTCGAGCGGTACGTCCACGCCATTCAGGCGCAAATGGCTGCAGGCGGCGAGGATTTCCTCGACGGCGCCCTTGCAGATCAGCTCATGGTGGTCATTCTTTTCGGAAACGACGACGGACATGCGGCGGCGCACGAAATCAAACGGGATTTCATCGACCTTGACGTAATCGCGCGCCAGCTGCATTTCCGTCTGCAATTCCACATGGTCGAGCACGGCGCGGTCCAGCAGGTTTTTCAGGCCCGTCTGGTAGTGGCTGTTCAGGTAGGCAAATTGCAGCACTTCATCGGAGGGCTGGCCAAACACGTCCGTATGGCGCTCGAGCACGATCTTGTCCTGCGTCAGGGTGCCTGTCTTGTCCGTGCACAGCACATCCATGGCGCCGAAGTTCTGGATGGCATCCAGGCGTTTCACGACGACTTTCTTTTTCGACAGTTTCACGGCGCCCTTGGCCAGGGTGCTGGTGACGATCATCGGCAGCATTTCCGGCGTCAGGCCCACGGCCACGGACAGGGCAAACAGGAACGCTTCCATCCAGTCGCCCTTGGTCCAGCCATTGATCAGGAACACCAGCGGCGCCATCACGAGGGCGAAGCGGATCAGCAGCCAGCTGACGCTGTTGACGCCCGCTTCAAACGCCGTCGGCGTGCGCTCGGTGGCCGTCACGCGCGTGGCGATGGTGCCGAAATAGGTGCGGTTGCCGGTCGCCAGGACCAGCGCCGTGGCCGCACCCGAGATCACATTCGTGCCCATGAACAGCAGATTGGCCAGCTCCATCGGGTCTTTACCATGGGCATCGGCCAGTTCTGCCATCTTTTCCACGGGCAAGGATTCTCCCGTCATGGCGGCCTGGCTGACGAACAGGTCTTTCGCGGAAAGCAAACGGCAATCGGCGGGGATCATGTCGCCGGCCGACAGCACGATGATGTCGCCCTGCACCAGCTGGCGGATGGGCAGCTCGATTTGCTGGCCATTGCGCAGCACGGTGGCGGTATTGCTGACCATGGCTTTCAGGCGCTCGGCGGCCCGGTTCGAGCGGCCTTCCTGCACGAAGCGCAGCAGGGTCGACAAAATCACCATGGTGCCGATGACGATGGTGGCCTTCGGGTCTTCCGTCAGGTAGGAAACAATCGCCAGCACGGTGAGCAGCAGGTTGAACGGATTCTTGTAGCACAGCCACAGGTGCTGGTACCAGGCCAGCGGTTTTTCATGCTCGACTTCATTCGGCCCCGTTTGTGCGCCGATCACTTGCGCCTCGGCATCGCGCAAGCCTTCGGCCCGCGTGTGCAGCCGGTTCAGCGCGCTGTCGAGTTCTTCATGGGCGGCGGCCAGCAACTGGCGCGCCAGATGGTCGGGCACGGGGCGGGCCGTACTGTTTTCCAGCGGCATGGCGCGGCGGCGGAAATGGCCGGCCGTATGGCGCTTGCGCAGGAATGATTCGAATAAGCGGGTGAAGAGATTCATGGCTCTTCCTTTCACGGCGAGGTGTTGACGGGCGGCGCAGCCGCAGGCAAGACTTGCGTGCCGCCAAGACACAATAGTGCTGGCGGGCAATCCGGGTCAGTAGCCGGTCGCGATCGGAAAGAGGGGGAGAGGCGCACGGCCAGACTGGCCGCGAGAGACACCGCACCTTGCTCAGCAAGGCACGGAGGAAAGAGAGTTCCGCGTTGCTTGCTGTTTAGCTGCCGAGGCAATCACCGATACAAGATCGGCTACTGTCACTAGAACAAGTACCCACGTGGGACTCCGTAAATGAATAATGGGGGCATCTTATGGATGGGCTGCGAGGGTGTCAACTGAAGAAATCTTAGGTTTCCAAAGTGTAATGTGGGTGTGGGCTTTGTTTTGGCCGGACGCGGCCATTCGCGTTGCTGTGACAATGTGTGATTCTTCTTGCTTGGCAATCCGTTATGCTCGGGTACGCTGATGGGCTGGAAATGGCCATGGTGAACACGATGCAAATACAGAAAAACACATGTCTATGGAATTGATCGTTGGGGCAGTAATCGCGGGACTTGTTGTCATGTTCTTTGCCGGCAAGTACTTTTCAAAAAAATTGCCAAAAGAAACACATTTCGAATGTGCCCGTTGCGGCACGCTTGCACGCCATACCGATCGAACCATCGAAGCCTGGCGCAACAACAAAACCACATTCTTCTGCCAGTCCTGTCATCTCAAATGGGTACGTGCCAGGGCGCCACGCGAGCGTGAGCGTAGCGCTTCTCCTGCCGGTTCCAGATCTGGATGCCTTGGCGTTGTTGTGCTGTTTGCCGTCGTTCCGCTGGCTGGCTTGCTACTGGTGCACGCGTATGCCTGACCCATTTTTGGCGTGGTGTGCCTTGCCAAAAACCTCTGGTTCTCAGCCAGCTTCCACGATGTTGCTGCTCAGTACGTCTGGAAACCGGAGGATGACTGTTTTACGGCGACGGTATTGGCCAGTCTGGGCTGGCAGGATATTTATTTAAGGGTCTACGTACCTGAGTTTTTCGACACTATACAAGGAGAAGCCTCATGTCCAGCAAATCTGACACAGACAACCGGTCCAATCAACTCAATCCCAATAACGACGCGTACTACAGTTCTCGTGGCTCTTCGCGATACGGTGATGATGACGACGAACAAAACTACAGACCACCTGCCTCTATGGCGTGCGTGTTCCCGTACATCTCGGAGACACGCTCCGCAACATATGGTTTTGGAGCGGTCTCGATGTCTGGTAAGGCGGTCTATGCCACTGCGAATTTTCATGCGATGACACAACCATTTTCAATTACTCATGATTTCGATTGCCAGTACAAGTTTGAAATGTACCTAGATGACTTCACTCAACTTGCTCGCGACCATCTGGTATGCCTCCTAGGAAAAGAGGAAATTGCTCTGTTTACCGTCTTCGACTCCTCAACTGGCCGACTGCCATGGCACGTACATCTGCTGCCAAATGATATTGCGAAGACAAGAGATGGACTCAGCCTCGACAGATGTGAATTTGTTGCGCCTGCCTTGGTACCATTTGTTCCAGAATCAATGGCATATCAATTGCTCAACGAAGTGCTTTCGAGCAGCACTGGAGTTCTGCCTAAACCCAGCACGCATAAAGAGAAGAAGTTGGACCCTGAACCGTTTATTGAGGCTTTGCGGAAGACACTTAGTTCGGACGCAATGTGTATCGGAGAATTTCAAATTTCTCATACAGGTCGCATTTCGTTCGATGAGAAAAAGGAAATTCACTACCATTTAACTAAACTTCGGCGGTAACCACTTCGCTCGGCAGGACCTCAGTTCATGAACTTTCCTGGCTGTTAATAGGCCGCTATGGGGCGAAAACGGAACTTCGCAGGCGAAAAATCCGCCAGCAAGCCGTACCACATTTGAAGGTGGCAAAGCGGCGCTTTCGCAGAGCCGATGGCGGCCTGTGTCAGACCTGGTTGTCGGTTCAGCGTGTGGCAGTAAGCTATAGCGCATCGGCCGATTGCGCCGCCATCGCCAGCGAATCGGAGAGGATGTGCCACAGCGCCGCGTGGCGCTGCTGCAGCGCGGCGCCGCCCGCGTAGATCAGTTCCACATGCAGGCTGTCGACGATGCCCAGGTAGGCTTGCGCGTACAGGGCGACGCGCTGGGGAGGCAGCGCAGGCGCGAATCGGCCCAGGCTGGCCACGTAGTGTTGCTGCAACTGTGCCAGCAAGGCTTCATAGCCCGTGCCGACTTCGATGCGCAGGGTGGCGGGCGGCAAATACGCCGTGCGCAGCAGGAAGCGCAAATGGGCTGAATCGGCATAGCGCTGGGCCATGCGGTCGCAGTACAGGGCGCCAGCTTGCTGGCCGCCGGGCGCCGCCAGTGCCGCCTCGTCGGCGAAGCAGGCGTCCATGAAGGCTTGCTCTTCGGCCAGCGCGTCGGCAAACACGTCGAGGAACAGGGCGTCCTTGCCGGCGAAGTGCGAATACAGCGAAGCCTTGCGCATGCCCGCCTGTTCGGCGATGTCGCTGAGGGACGAGGCATCGTAGCCATGTTCCGAAAAGTGCACGACGGCGACGGCGCAGATGTTATCGGCCGAGGCCGAGCGTTTCTTCATATGAGGGTAGTGGTTGGGTGAAGCGTCAGTGCGCGCCCAGACTGCTGGCATGGACCGGATGGACGCGCGCAGTGGCCAGGGTCAGCCATGATACCAGCAGGCCGGCCACCGTCAAGAACAGCAGCCAGGGCAACGGCCCCCATTCGGACAGGCTGGCCGCCAGCGGCGTGGCCAGCGACGACAAGGTCATCTGGATGGCGCCCAGCAATGCCGCCGTGGAACCGAGCGCACGCTGTTGCGAACCCATGGCCATGGCCATCAGCGCCGCTTCCGCGATACCCAGGCCAAACAGGGCCACGAACATGCCTGGCACGACGGCGGCGATGCCGAAGCCCGCCCAGGCGCCCAGCAGGGCCAGCACGGCGCCGCCCAGCATGGCGGCGCTGCCCGCCACGCAGAGGCGCGCCACGCCGTACCTTTCCACCAGGCGGCCGCTGGCCATCGCGCCCAGCAGCACGGCCACGCCCGTGGCGCCAAACACCAGGCCGAAACTGCCGGCGGACAGACCGAAATCGCGCTGGTACACCAGCGACGCCCCGCCGATATACGCAAACAGGAAAAAGAAAGTGGCGGACAGGGCCAGCGCGGGCAGCAGGAAGGCGCGGTCCAGCGCGATGCGCGCATACGTGCGGTGCAGGCCGCGCGGCGAGACGCGGCGGGCGCGGGGCAGCGTTTCCGGCAGGAATAATGCGCTATTGAGCAGGGTCAAGGCTCCCAGCGCGGCCAGAGCCAGCATCACGGCACGCCAGCCGTAATGGGCATCGAGCAAGCCGCCCACGGCGGGCGCCAGCACGGGCGCCAGGCCCACGATGGTCATCAGCAGGGCAAACAGCTGCGCCGCTTTAACCCCATCGGCCACGTCGCGCACCATGCTCATCACCACCACCAAGGTCAGCGCCGCGCCCAGGCCCTGCAGCAAACGCGCCAGCAGCAGGGTGGTCAATTGATCTGCCTGCGCCGCCCACATGGCCGCCACGATGTAGACGGCGATGCCGGCCAGCAGCGGACGGCGCCGGCCCAGCATGTCCGTCAGGGGCCCGCACAGCAGCTGCCCAGCGCCCAGGGCCAGCAGGAAAACGGTCAGGCTCAGCTGCACATTCGCATACGAGGTGTGCAGTTCGCGCGCCATGGCGGGCATCGAGGCCAGGTACATGTCGATGCCGGCCGGACCGAGCACGGCCACCAGTGCCAGGGAAGCCGCCAGCCCAAGACTGGCGGCGGGGAGAGTGGTTTGCTGCTGCATTGCGCTTCCTTCATGTCATCAAAAAAACGGGGCATGGACGCCGCCGTGTTTTTTATTGTACACTGGCTACCTACCGATAGGTAGCTTGTTCGATCAATGAAAGGATGAGAACGATGAAGGAAGAAACTATGATGGGAGAACGGGCATGACAGAAGTGGGAATTTCGCTCAGCGGCGTGGCCGTCGCGTTGCTGTTTGCCGCCTGGAGCTCGTACCGCACCCGCTGCGAGCGGCGCGATGTCATGTTGCTGACGATACTGGGCACCGTGCTGGGGCTGCCGGGTGCGGTCTTGCTGGCGTTGCCGGTTGCGTAGGTCGGATTAGCGTAGCGTAATCCGACAACATTGTTGGCGAGGCCGGTGGTGGTGTCGGATTACGGCCCTCCGGGCCTAATCCGACCTACCCTTGCGGACATGAAAAAAGGCAGGCCGTCTGGCCTGCCTTCCTGTCGCTGGCACGCCCGTCTAAGCGGGCGCGTGGCGTTTACTCTTCTTCGTAGGAGCTGATGGGCGCGCAGCCGCAGAACAGATTGCGGTCGCCGTAGACGTTGTCGGCGCGGCCGACCGGTGGCCAGTATTTGCGCTGGCGCAGGGAAGCGACGGGGTAGGCCGCGATTTCACGGCTGTACTTGCGTTCCCAGTTGTCCGACATCAGCACCTGCGCCGTGTGCGGCGCATGCTTCAACGGGTTGTCGTCGTGGTCGAATTCACCGCTGGCGACCTTGGCGATTTCCGCGCGGATGGCGATCATGGCGTCGATGAAGCGGTCGATTTCCACTTTCGATTCGCTTTCCGTCGGCTCGATCATCAAGGTGCCCGGCACGGGGAAGCTCATGGTCGGCGCATGGAAACCGAAGTCCATCAAACGCTTGGCCACGTCTTCGTTGCTGATGCCGGTGGCGTCCGTGATCGGGCGCAGGTCCAGGATGCACTCGTGCGCGACCAGGCCGTCGTGGCCCGAGTACAGCACCGGGTAGTGCGGCGCCAGGCGGCGCGCGATGTAGTTCGCCGCCAGAATCGCCGTCTCGGTCGCTGCGGTTAATCCCTCCGCGCCCATCATGGCGATATACATCCACGAAATCGGCAAGATGCTGGCCGAGCCGAATGGCGCGGCGCTGACGGCGCCGATGCCAGCGGCGTCGCGCTGGTAGCCCGACGAACGCTGGTTCGGCAGGAATTTCGCCAGGTGCGCACCGACGCCGATCGGGCCGACGCCTGGTCCGCCACCGCCGTGCGGGATGCAGAAGGTTTTGTGCAGGTTCAGGTGCGACACGTCGCCGCCAAACGAGCCGGGAGCGGCCACGCCGACCAGCGCATTCATGTTGGCGCCGTCGATGTAGACCTGGCCGCCGTGCGAATGGATGATTTCGCACAGTTCCTGGATGCCTTCTTCAAACACGCCGTGGGTGGACGGGTAGGTGACCATCACGCAAGCCAGGTTGGCGCTGTGCTTTTCCGCTTTCGCTTTCAGGTCGGCCAGGTCGACGTTGCCGTTGGCGTCGCAGCTGGTGACGACCACCTGCATGCCGACCATGTTGGCCGATGCGGGGTTGGTGCCGTGCGCCGACGACGGGATCAGGCAGATGTTGCGGTGGCCTTCGCCGCGCGATTCGTGATACGCCTTGATCACCAGCAGACCCGCGTATTCACCCTGCGAGCCGGCGTTCGGCTGCAGCGAGACGGCAGCGTAGCCCGTCAGCGCGCACAGCATTTCTTCCAGCTGCGCGATCATTTCGCGGTAGCCCACCGTTTGCGCGTCTGGCGCGAACGGGTGGATGTTCGAAAATTCCGGCCAGGTGACGGGAATCATTTCGCTTGTCGCGTTCAGCTTCATGGTGCACGAACCGAGCGGGATCATGGTGCGGTCCAGCGCCAGGTCCTTGTCGGCCAGGCTGCGCAGGTAGCGCAGCATTTCGTGTTCCGAGTGGTAGCTGTTGAAGACAGGGTGCGTCAGATACGCGCTTTCACGCGCCAGATTCGCCGGCAGCGCGCTGGTCACATTCGCTTCAACGGCGTCCAGGTCAGGCGCGGCTGGCGCGTTGACCAGGCCGTGCGCGAAGACCTTCCACAGCAGCGCGATATCGTCGCGCGTGGTGGTTTCATCGAGCGACACGCCGACGTGGGTAGCATCCACTTTGCGCAGGTTGACGCCGTGGTGCATGGCCGTCGCGTGCAGTTGCGCCGCATCGGCGACGTTGACGGTCAATGTGTCGAAGTAGCTCGCATTGACGACGCCATAGCCGAGGGTCTTCAGGTTGGCGGCCAGCACGCCCGTAAAACGGTGCACGCGCTGGGCGATCTGCAGCAGGCCGGCAGGGCCGTGGTAGACGGCGTACATCGAAGCCATCACGGCCAGCAGCACTTGTGCCGTGCAGATGTTCGAGGTGGCTTTTTCGCGGCGGATATGCTGTTCGCGCGTTTGCAGGGCCAGACGGTACGCCTTGTTGCCTTGCGCATCGACGGTCACGCCCACCAGGCGGCCCGACATATTGCGCTTGAATTCATCGCGCGTGGACAGATAACCCGCGTGCGGGCCGCCGAAACCGAGCGGCACGCCGAAGCGCTGGCTGTTGCCGACGACGACGTCGGCGCCCCATTCGCCAGGTGGCGTGAGCATGGTCAGGGCCAGCAGGTCGGCAGCGACGATGACCATGGCGCCATTCGCGTGCAGTTTTTCCACGCCGGCGCGGTAGTCGCGCACGACACCGTTCACGCCAGGGTATTGCAGCAGCACGCCGAAGCAGGCGTCGAGCGCTTCGATTTCAGCCGGGTCAAACGTGCGCACTTCGATGCCGATCGGCTGGGCGCGCGTCTGCACCACTTCCAGCGTTTGCGGCAGCACGTCATTGGCGACATACAGCACGTTCGATTTGGATTTGCCCACGCGCTGGATCAGGGTCATCGCCTCGGCGGCGGCCGTGCCTTCGTCCAGCATCGAGGCGTTCGAGATGCCCATGCCGGTCAGGTCGGTGATCACTTGCTGGAAATTCAGAATCGCTTCCAGGCGGCCTTGCGAAATCTCTGGCTGGTAAGGCGTGTACGCCGTGTACCAGGCCGGGTTTTCAAAGATGTTGCGCAGCACGACGCCTGGCGTGAAGGTGTTGTAATAGCCCTGGCCGATCAGCGATTTCAGAACCTGGTTCTTGCCGGCGATGGCTTTCAGGCGCGACAAGGCTTCCTGTTCCGGCATCGGCTGCGAATACGCGCCCAAGGGCAGGGCGCCCTTGTTGCGGATGTTGGCCGGTACCAGGGCGTCGATCAGCGCAGCGCGCGATGGATAGCCGAGGGTCGCCAGCATGGCTTGCTGTTCGGTGGCGGATGGGCCGATGTGGCGGGCGATGAAGGCATCGCGTGCTTCGAGTTGGGTCAGGCTGGTGCGGGTCATGATATAGAGGCCAAAAAAGACTGAAAAACCGGGAGGCGGCGCGCGGGCGCTGCTGTAATTTATTGCAACCAAAGCAAACGGGCCGCAAACGCGGCCCGTGAGTCAGACGCGATCAGGCGCTGGTGGTGGCGCCATAGGCGGCGGCGTCGAGCAAGCCGTCCAGGGCCGACACGTCGGCTGGCTTGATCTTGAACAGCCAGTTGGCGTAGGCGTCGGCGTTGATCGACTCAGGCGAGTTGACCACGTCGTCGTTGACGGCCACGACTTCGCCGGCGATCGGCGCGTAGATGTCGCTCGCGGCCTTGACCGATTCCACCACGGCGGCGTCGTCGCCGGCGCCATAGGTATTGCCCACGCTTGGCAGTTCGACGAAGACGATGTCGCCCAGGGCGTCCTGCGCGTACTCGGTGATGCCGACGGTGACGGTGCCGTCGCCTTCAAGGCGTACCCATTCGTGGGAAGCGGTGTACTTCAGGTCTGCAGGAATGTTCATGTGTGGCTCCAGATGGTAAGTGTTCGTTATTGATTATGTTTATGCGGTCTTGCGGGCGGCTCTAATACGCTTACGCAACCAGGATTTTACCGTTACGCACGAAAGGTAGCTTGACGACGGAGGCGGCCAGTTGCTTGCCGCGGATTTCCACGTGCACGCTGTCGCCCACGTTCACGCCGTTGGGCACGCGCGCCAGGGCGATCGCTTCCTGCATGGTGGGGCTGAAGGTGCCGCTGGTGATTTCGCCCGTGGCGTCGCTGCCGGCGATGATGACTTTTTGATGGGCGCGCAGCACGCCGCCTTTTTCGCGCAGGATCAGGCCGACAAATTGCGCGTTCTGGCCTTTGGCCAGCAGGGCGGCCTTGCCGATGAAGTCACGCTCGCTGACCAGGTCGATGGTCCACGCCAGGCCCGCGTCGAGCGGGTTGACGCTTTCGTCCATGTCCTGGCCATACAAATTCATGCCCGCTTCCAGGCGCAGGGTGTCGCGCGCGCCCAGACCGGCCGGCTTGACGCCGGCGGCGATCAGGGCGTTCCACAGCGCTTCCACCTGGGTGGCGGCCACGCCGATTTCAAAACCGTCTTCGCCCGTGTAGCCGGTGCGCGCCAGCATGACTTCGCCGAATGCGGTGTCCTTGACGATGACGACGTTGAACGGCTTGATGGCTTCGGACGCCGCTTGCGTTTCCGGCAGCACTTGCCATACCTTGGCGCGCGCGTTCGGGCCTTGCACGGCCACCAGGGCCATCGGCTCGTTGGCATTGCGGCGTTCGGTAATCGTCAGGCCGCTGTTGGTGGTGGTATTTTGCTGCTGCATCCAGGCCACGTCTTTTTCCGCCGTGCCCGCGTTGACGACCAGGCGGAACCAGTTTTCGTTGAAGAAGTAGACGATCAGGTCATCGATGACGGTACCTTCGGCATTCAGCATGCACGAGTACAGCGCCTTGCCCGACACTTGCAGCTTGTCGACGTTATTGGCCAGCAAGCCGCGCAAAAAGGCGCGCACGTTCGGGCCTTCGATATCGACCACGCACATATGCGACACGTCGAACATGCCGGCGTCGCCGCGCACGGCGTTGTGTTCTTCGATTTGCGAGCCGTAGTTGACGGGCATGTCCCAGCCGCCGAAATCGACCATGCGGGCGCCGAGGGCACGGTGGGCGTTGTTGAGTGGGGTCGCTTTGAGCGTCATGGATTCCTCGGGACGAAGGTAAAGGGGGAAGTTAACAGAACACAGAATATCGAGCGCCAAAACGGCACTCCATCGTGATCACTGACCCCCCTGTCCTTTGTACCTGAGAGATTACGGGGGCTTGCCCCGTGCGCCCCTTCGGTGGGCCGCCGGCAATAGCCGCGGCCGCTCTCCAGAGTTGAGCTAAAGATGTCGCCAAAGCAACAGCTTCAGTCCGCCTGATCGGTCCTTTTGCCTGAGAGTTTTTGGGTAGTGCCCCTTCGGCGGCAACGCTGGGTTGCCCTCTCCCGATCAAGTGTGAGGAATATATGTCAGCAGGGGTATTCTGTCAATCTGTAAAGACGTTGCCAAATTGCCGCAAAACCCCCGATTTGCGGGGCTGGGCAGGGGCCTGATCCACTGCAAAAGGACGCCCGGCCGCGCGGGAATGGACTATGATGAAGTCCTGGCTTTCTTGCGGGTGGCTGCCATGAACACGACACAGAGCGGGACACAACACGAGACACAAAACAACACCGAGCAGCACGGTTACTTTACCCTCTCGGGCGACGTCAACAGTGACATGGTACGGCGCGTCTTCAACGCCGTGGCCGACATCACGGAAGACAAGCTTACCACCGCGCACATCCTGATCCAGTCGAACGGCGGCTATGTCAGCGATGGCATTTGTCTGTACAACTTCCTCAGCAAGTTGCCGTTCGACATCATTACCTACAACGCAGGCGCCGTGGCGTCCATCGCCGTCACCCTGTTTCTGGCGGGGCGGCATCGCCATGCCAGCGACACGGCCCGCTTCATGGTGCACAAGTCGCATGCGACCGCCTCGCCCGGTTCGCGCCCCGATGCGCTCAGCATCATCGTCGAGGGCTTGCGCGCCGACGACATGCGTACCGAGCGCATCCTGCGCAGCCAGGTCAACCTGACGGACGAGCAATGGCAGGTGCATGCGTACTCCGACCTGCACCTGACGGCCGACCAGGCGCTGGAAGTGGGCATGATCGAATCGATCCGCGACTTTGCGCCGGCCAGGGGCAAGCGCCTGACGAATATCTGATGCGTGCCTGGTACTTGCCAAGTGGATAGTTTTGGCGCGGAAATTTTGTAATGGAATGTAATTCTTTGCTGCGGCACAGCAAAAGCCGCGCGGAACAGGGCCGAGTCGTGGCATAGTGCACGCTGATCATGAAATAAGCGCAGGCACGATGACTTGGTGGAATGGAATTTCTTTTGCGGCCGATATGTCCGTGATGGGGCCGGCTGGCGTGGCGATTGCCCTGTGGCTGCTCGTCTCGCGCCAGTGGCGCCTGGTGTTCAGCTGGAGCCTGTGGTACGGCGGCGGCCTGGCCCTCGTGGTGCTGTCGAAGCTGGCCTTCATGAGCTGGGGCGTGGGCAGCAGCGCGCTCGATTTTACCGGCTTCAGCGGGCACGCCATGCGCGCCGGCGCCGTGTTTCCCGTGCTGATGTATGTGCTGCTGCAGCGGGCCGAACCGCGCTGGCGCCATGCTGGTGTGCTCGTCGGCGTGGCGTTTGCCGTGCTGGTGGCCATTTCCCGCGTGGTCGTACATGCGCACAGCGTGTCGGAAGCCGTCAGCGGCTGCGTGCTGGGCCTGGCGCTGGCGCTGGGCTTCATGTGGAATGCCCGCGGCGCCGTTAATTTCGCCGTCAGTCATGCGCTGGCGCTGGCCAGCCTGGTGCTGATGGTGGCGCTGAGCTTCAAGGCCGAGCCCATGCCGACCGAGCAGTGGCTGCAAAAACTGGCCATGGTGTTGTCCGGCCATGAGCGCGTTTTTTCCCGTGAAGACTGGAAACTGGCGCAGGATGGTCGCCCAGCCCCTTGAGCTGGTGCCGGCCGGCGCTCGATGCCGCTGTTTTTTGGCCAGAAAAGCATCAGGAAATGGTATGATGAACCACTTTTTTGCGGTGAGCGGGCAGACTGCCGTCGCCATGGTGCATCTGAACTGAATATGAACCGGGTTCGCCGATCTCAACCGCCAGCATAGGCCAGGAACTCTAAAACACGTGCGTCTCTCTTCCATCAAGTTGTCGGGATTTAAGTCTTTCGTCGATCCCACCAATTTCCAGGTGCCAGGCCAGCTCGTGGGCGTGGTAGGGCCGAATGGCTGCGGCAAGTCGAACATCATCGATGCCGTGCGCTGGGTGCTGGGCGAATCGAAAGCGTCGGAATTGCGCGGCGAATCGATGCAGGACGTCATTTTCAACGGCTCCACGCATCGTAAACCCGCCGGACGCGCTTCCGTGGAACTGGTGTTCGACAACAACGATGGCAAAGCTTCCGGCCAGTGGGGCCAGTACGCCGAGATCGCCGTCAAGCGCACCCTGACGCGCGATGGCACGTCCACCTATTACATCAATGGCCAGCCCGTGCGCCGGCGCGACATCCAGGATATTTTCCTCGGCACGGGCCTCGGCCCGCGCGCCTACGCCATCATCGGCCAGGGCATGATTTCGCGCATCATCGAATCGCGCCCCGAAGAATTGCGCGTCTTCCTGGAAGAAGCGGCGGGCGTGTCGAAATACAAGGAACGCCGCCGCGAGACGGAAAACCGCTTGCAAGACACGCGCGAAAACTTGCTGCGCGTGGAAGACATCTTGCGCGAACTCAATGCCAACCTGGAAAAGCTGGAAGCGCAGGCGGCCGTGGCCACGCGTTTCCACGCCTTGCAGGCGGACCAGGAAGAAAAGCAGAAATTGTTGTGGCTGCTGCGCAAGAACGAGGCGCACAACGAGCAGACGCGCTATTTCCGCGAAGTGGAACAGGCGCAGACCGACCTGGAAGAACAGACGGCCAAGCTGCGCAACGTCGAGCTGACCCTGGAACAGATGCGCCAGGCGCACTTTGCCGTGGGCGACCGTTTGCATACGGCGCAAGGCCATCTGTACCAGACGAATGCGGAAATCGGCAGCCTGGAAGCGCAGATCAGGTTCGTCATCGAATCGCGCGCGCGCCTGCAGGCCCAGCTGGCGACCCTGACGGCCCAGCGCGATCAGTGGAGCAGCCAGGGCAGCGAATACCAGGAACAGATCGAAGAGGCGGAGTTTCACCTCGAAGAACTGGCCGCCAAGGTCGAGCAATCGCAAATGATGGCCGAGCAGAAGGGCGAGCAATTGCCCGAACTGGACGCCGCCTGGCGCGCCGCGCAAAACAAGAGCACGGAATCGCGCGCGCGCATCATGCAGGCGCAGCAGCAACTGGAACTGGAATCGGCGCATCAGCGCAACGCCTCGAACATCCTGGCCAGCCTGTTGACGCGCCGCGAGCGCCTGCAGCAGGAAAAGAACAGCCTCAGTTTGCCCGACAGCAGCCACCTGGAAAACCTGAAACTGCAGCTGGAAGAAAAGCAGCAGACGCTGGAAGAGCAGGGTTTCTACCTGGAAGAAGCGCTGGAGCAACAACCGAAGCTGGAGCAGGAACGCGCTGAAGCCCAGGCGCAGGTGAATGCCGAGACGGCCGCCAACGCCCAGCTGGAAGCGCGTCTTTCAGCTTTGAAACAATTGCAGGAACGGGTGCAAACCCAGGGCAAGGTGCAGCCGTGGCTGAAAAAGCACGAGCTCGACACCTTGCCGCGCCTGTGGCAAAAGCTGCAGATCGAGGCGGGCTGGGAAGCGGCCATGGAATCGATCTTGCGCGAGCGCACGTCGGCCCTGCAATTGTCGAATATCGACTGGGCCAAGGCTTTCTTTGCCGACGCGCCACCGGCCAAGCTGGCCCTGTACGCGCCGTCCACCGTGGCGCCGCTGCCGATGCCGGATGTGCCAGGCCTGAAGCCATTCCTGAACTTGTTGAAACTCAATGATCCGGGCTTGCGCGGCTTGCTGCAGGACTGGCTGTACAACGCCTATGCCGTGGAAGACGCGGCCGAGGCGCTGGCCGAGCGCGGCAAGTTGCCGCCGGGCGGCTATTTCGTCACGCGGCTTGGGCACGTGGTCACGGCCACCAGCGTGCGCTTCTATGCGGCCGATTCGGAGCAGGAAGGCATGCTGGGGCGTCAGCAGGAAATCGAGAATATCGGCAAGCAGTTGCGCGCCCAGCAATTGCTGGCTGAAGAGGCGCGCGCCCGTTCCGTGCGGGCCGATGCGGCCGTCGCCACCCTGACGCGCAACTTGTCCGAGTTGCGCCTGCGCATACAGCAGCTCACTTCCTCCGTGCATACTCTGCAACTCGACGTGGTCAAATTGTCGGAAGTCGAAGCGCGCTTCAACCAGCGCAGCACGCAGATCGGCGCGGATCTGGCCGAAATCGCCGCGCAGGAAGCGGAGCAGATGCAGACCAAGCTGGAATCGGAAGAAAAATTCGAACAGTTGGACATGGAACTGGGCAACTTGCAGGAAGCGCACGAAGACGGCCATACGGACTTTTTGCAGAAGGAACAGCGTCTGGCCGAAGCGCGCGAAGCCTTGCGCGACCTGGAGCGGGCTGCCAAGGATACGGAATATGCGGAAAAAGCCCACCGCGCGAAGATCGAGGAATTGCGCCGCAATATCGCCACGGCCAGCACGCAGGCGCAGCAAGTAACGGCCAGCCTGCAGGCCGGTGAACTCGAACTGGCGAATCTGGAAAGCGGCGCGGCGGCCGACGGCTTGCAGGATCTGCTCGAGCGCCGCACCACGCAGGAGCGGGCGCTGGCGGACGCGCGCCATGAACTCGATCAAATTACGCAGCAGTTGCGTCTGTCCGAAGATGCGCGCACGCAATCGGAGCGCAGCCTGCAGCCGCAGCGCGACAAGATCATGGAAATGCAGCTCAAGGAACAGGCCGCGCGCCTGAACCAGGAGCAATTCGCCCAGCAATTGCTGGAATCGGGTGCCGACGAGGCCGCCTTGACGGAAAAGTTGCACCCGGACATGCGTCCATCGTACCTGCAGGGCGAAGTGACGCGTTTGACGAACGCCATCACGTCCCTGGGCGCCGTCAACCTGGCCGCGCTGGACGAGCTGGCGCAGGCGTCCGAGCGCAAGAATTTCCTCGACGCCCAGAATGCCGATCTGACGGAAGCGATCAATACGCTGGAAGACGCGATCCACAAGATCGACAAGGAAACGCGCGACTTGCTGCAAGACACGTTCGACAAGGTCAACCATCACTTTTCCGAGCTGTTCCCCATCCTGTTTGGCGGGGGGCAGGCCAGGCTGACCATGACGGGCGACGAGATTCTCGATTCCGGTGTACAAGTCATGGCGCAGCCTCCGGGCAAGAAAAATGCCACCATCCACCTGTTATCGGGTGGAGAGAAGGCGCTGACCGCGACCGCATTGGTGTTTTCCATGTTCCGCCTGAATCCGGCGCCGTTCTGCCTGCTCGACGAAGTCGATGCGCCGCTGGACGATTCGAACACGGAACGCTTTTGCCGCATGGTCAAGCGCATGTCCGACCAGACCCAATTCCTTTTCATTTCGCATAACAAGATTGCGATGGAAATGGCCCATCAATTGATCGGTGTGACGATGCAGGAGCAGGGCGTATCGCGCATCGTGGCGGTGGACATGGAGTCCGCCGCAAATTTTGCAACCGAGGCACAAGCAGCATGACAGACTTACAAATTACCTTGTTCGGCGCCGGCGGCGTCTTTATCGTCGGTGTTTTCTCGTACAACAAATGGCAGGAATACAAGGCCAAGAAAAGCGTGGAACGGGCCTTTTCCACCGACCACGACGATGTGCTGATGCGCGAGGGCGACGCCCCCGTGTCCGACGCCCAGGAACCCGTCCTGCGCCAGGAACCGCGCTTTGACGCCGCGCCAGCCGCCAAGGCTGAACCGTCGTTCGGCGCGCCGCCAGCCGCGCCCGTGTCCGATGCCCCCGTGCACGCGGAACCGTCGCTGGGGGATATCCCTGCCGAGACGGTCGCGTCACCAGCCGCCGAGCCCGTGCAAGAAGTCAGCGCCGCCAGCGAACAGGCGACCAGCCTGGTCGACCCGCTGATCGACTGCCTGCTGCCTTTGTCGTTGGAAGCGCCCGTGCGCGGCGACAAGATCCTGCCCGTGCTGCAAACCCTGCGCCTGGTGGGCAACAAGCCCGTGCACTTCATCGGCTTGCACGTGAATGGCGACTGGGAACCGATCACGCATGGCGGTGTCTATACGAAGATGCAGGGCGGCGTGCAGCTGGCCAGCCGCAGCACGGCCCTGAATGAACTCGAATACTCGGAACTGGTCACGCGCTTGCGTGGCGTGGCCGACGAGATCGGTGCCGAGCCGGAAGTACCCGACATGATGGAAGTGATGGCCGAAGCGCGCAACCTGCACCGCTTTGTCGCCGGCCACGACGCGCAACTGGGCGTCAACCTGCACACGAACGGCGCGCCGTGGGCCATTTCCACCTTGCTGTTTGCGCTGGAAAAGCAGGGCTTCGACGTGCGTCCGGACGGCCGCTTCGTCATGCCCGATGGCGACGGCAGCTATCTGTTCTCGCTGTCGACGAATGTCACCCTGGCCGAGGAAACCACGTCCCGATTGACCCTGTTGCTGGACGTGCCCTGCGTGGCACCCGCGCGCGACGGCTTTGGCGCCATGGTCGCTTGCGCCAAGGCACTGGTGGGCCGCCTCGACGCCACCATCGTCGATGATTACAACCAGGCCTTGTCGGACGCGGCGCTGGCCGAGATCGCCGGCCAGGTGCAAGAGTTTTACCAGGAAATGGACGCGGCCGACATTCCGGCCGGTTCCACCCGCGCCCTGCGTTTATTTAGCTGAAGAATCCTGCAATAATGACTGATCTGACCAACCAGGACGCCGCCCAGCGCGTTCTGGCACTCACTGCCGAGCTGAACCGGCATCTGCACGCCTACCACGTGCTCGACAATCCCACCATTCCCGACGCCGAGTACGACAAGCTGTTTGTCGAACTGCAGGCGCTGGAAGCGGCCCATCCGGAACTCCGGGCAGCGGATTCGCCCACCTTGCGCGTGGGCGCGGCGCCGCTGCCGCAATTCGAGCAAGTCACGCACACGGTGCCGATGTTGTCGCTGAACAATGGTTTCACCGATGACGATATCGTCAACTTCGACCGCCGCGTACGCGATGGCCTGGACCTTGACGCTGCGCAAGTCGACTACGCTGCCGAAGTGAAATTCGATGGCCTGGCCATCAACCTGCGCTATGAAAACGGTTTGTTCGTGCAGGCGGCCACGCGCGGCGATGGCGCCACGGGCGAAGATGTGACGGCGAATATCCGCACCATTTCCGGCATTCCCTTGCGCCTGCATGGCGACAAGATTCCCACCGTGCTCGACGTGCGTGGCGAGGTGATGATGTTCAAGGCCGATTTTGCCCGCCTGAACGAGCGCCAGCGCGACGCGGGGCAGAAGGAATTCGCCAACCCGCGCAATGCGGCCGCCGGCAGCCTGCGCCAGCTCGATTCGCGCATCACGGCGCAGCGCAAGCTGCGATTCTATGCGTATGGCATCGGTGCCCTCGATGGCGCCGCCATGCCCGTGTCGCATTCGGCCTTGCTCGACTGGTACGAGACGCTGGGCATACCCGTGTCGAAGGAGCGCCGTGTGGTGCCGGGCGCGCAGGGCTTGCTGGCCTACTACGCCGATATCGGCGCGCGCCGTCCCGCCTTGCCGTATGAAATCGACGGCGTGGTCTACAAGGTGAACGCGACGCAAGACCAGCAGGAGCTGGGCTTTGTCTCGCGCGCGCCGCGTTTTGCGCTGGCGCACAAGTTCCCCGCCGAAGAAGCCTTCACCGTGGTGCTGGGCATCGATATCCAGGTGGGCCGCACGGGCGCCATGACGCCCGTGGCGCGCCTGGCGCCCGTGTCCGTGGGCGGCGTAACGGTGACGAATGCCACCTTGCACAATGAGGACGAGGTGCTGCGCAAGGATGTGCGCGTGGGCGATACCGTCATCGTGCGCCGCGCCGGCGACGTGATCCCGGAAGTGTTGTCCGTGGTGCTGGAGAAGCGCCCCGAACCGGCGCCGTTGCCGTTCAAGATGCTGGAGCGCTGTCCCGTCTGCGATTCCCACGTGGTGCGCGAAGAGGGCGAGGCGATTGCCCGCTGCTCGGGCGGCCTGTTCTGTTCGGCGCAGCGCAAGGAAGCGTTCCGTCACTTTGCCGGGCGGCGCATGATGGATATTGAAGGCCTGGGGGAACGTTATATCGATACCCTGGTCGAACTGGAATACGTGCATGGGCTGGCCGACCTGTACAGCCTGACCCTGGATAAATTGCTGGAAATGAAAGTGCGCGCCGACGAGCGCGATGGTTCGACGCCAGAAACAGTGCAACAAGGCAAAATTCCCACCAAATGGGCGGAAAATTTGCTGGCCGGCATAGAAGCAAGCAAGCGGCCGCCGCTCGAGCGTTTCCTGTTTGCGCTGGGTATTCGCCACGTGGGCGAATCGACGGCCAAGACGCTGGCCGAGTGGCTGGGCAGCTTGGCGTATGTGCGCAAAGCGCCTGCGGCCTTGCTGCGTGTGCTGCCCGACATCGGCGGCACCGTGGCCATGTCCATCGCCGACTTTTTTGCGGAAGAAAAGAACCAGCAGGCGCTGCAGGCATTGCTGGACGCTGGCGTCACGCCGCAGGGTGAACATGCGCCCAGTGCCAAGCTGCGTACGCAGCTGGAGCAAACGACGTTGCTGGCGGCCATCGGCATCCCCAAGCTGACGGAGCCGCGCAGCAAGCAGCTGGTGGAACGGGGCGTGACCCTGGCCAGCCTGGCGGCGCAAGGCGCCAGCTTCCACGCGGGCTTGCCCGCCGCCGTGGCCGAGTCGCTGGCGCAATGGCTGGCCGATGAGAACAATGTCAAGCTGCTCGGTCAACTGGACGCCCTCCGAAATGAATTACTGTCACAATTACCTGAAACGTCAGCCGCTGGCGGCAAGCTGGACGGAAAGACTTTCGTCCTGACGGGCACCTTGCCCAATATGAGCCGCGACGAGGCCGCGGAGCTGATCGAGGCGGCCGGTGGCAAGGTCAGCGGTTCCGTGTCGAAGAAGACAGGCTATGTCGTGGCCGGCTCGGACGCCGGCAGCAAGCTGGCCAAGGCGCAGGAACTGGGTGTGGCTATCCTCGACGAGGCTGGTCTGCTGGCCTTGCTCGCGCAGGACTAATCGTTCAAAATATGACAGAAGACCCATGAAAAAAATCAGAAAAGCAGTCTTTCCCGTCGCCGGCCTGGGCAGCCGTTTCTTGCCTGCGACCAAGGCGCAACCGAAGGAAATGCTGCCCATCGTCGACAAGCCACTGATCCAGTACGCAGTGGAAGAAGCGGTGGCGGCGGGCATCACGGAAATGATCTTCATCACGGGCCGCAATAAGCGCGCCATCGAAGACCATTTCGATACCGCCTATGAGCTCGAGTCGGAACTGGAAGCGGCCGGCAAACGCGTGTTGCTCGACATGGTGCAAAACGTCATTCCCAAGCACATCAATTGCATTTACATACGCCAGTCGGCGCCGCTGGGTCTGGGGCATGCCGTGCTGTGCGCCCGTCCCGTGATTGGCGACGAGCCGTTTGCCGTCTTGCTGGCCGACGATTTCATGGATGTGGAAGAGGGCGTGCGCCCCGTGCTGGCGCAGATGGCCGATGTCTTCCAGTATGAAAATTGCTCGCTGCTGGCGGTGCAGGATGTGCCGCGGGCGGAAACCAGGCAGTACGGAATCGTGTCGGCAAAGAACTATCAGCCCGACCTGGAACTGGTGTCGGCCATCGTGGAAAAACCTGCGCCCGAAGAGGCACCGTCGACCTTGGCCGTAGTGGGCCGTTATGTGCTGACCAGCCGCATCTTCGGTCACCTGGAAAACCTGGGGACGGGTGCCGGCGGCGAAATCCAGTTGACGGACGGCATCGCCGCCCTGATGCGCGAAGAGCGCGTGCTGGCTTACCGCTACCAGGGGCAGCGTTATGATTGCGGCTCCAAGCTCGGTTATCTGAAGGCAACGACGGCGATGGGCTTGAAGCATCCGGAAACGGGCGCTGCCTTCCGCGCTTACTTGCAAGAACTACAATTAACACTGGAAACAAAATGACGGTACGTGAAATTCTGAAGATGGGCGATCCGCGTCTGCTGCGCATGGCCGAGCCTGTGCGCGAATTCGATACGCCCGAATTGCACGCCTTGATCGCCGACATGTTCGACACCATGCATGCGGCCAATGGCGCGGGCCTGGCGGCGCCGCAGATCGGTGTCAACCTGCAGTTGGTGATCTACGGCTTCAAGCAGAATCTGCGCTATCCCGATGCGCCGCAAGTGCCGGAAACCGTGCTGATCAACCCTGTGCTGACACCGTTGACGGAGCGCAAGGAAGAGGGCTTTGAGGGCTGCCTGTCGGTGCCAGGTTTGCGCGGCAGCGTGCCGCGCTGGAGCGAGCTGCACTATGAAGGCGTGGATCAGTTCGGCCAACCCATCAGCCGCGATTGCGACGGCTTCCATGCGCGCGTGGTACAGCATGAAGTGGACCACCTGCATGGCATTTTGTATCCGATGCGTATCGTTGATTTTACGCAATTCGGCTACACGGAAGTGATGTTTCCCGATCTCGATCCAAACGACGACGACTGATCGGCGCCTGAGAAAACGCCCATGGCGGCGTTGCCTTGCCTCGCCGTACTATTCGTACTGTCTTCGGCAAGGCGCCTTGCCCTGAACGTTTTTCAGGTGCCTCGCGACTTTGACTGTCAAACAAAAAATGGCCGCGCAGCATGAGCTGGGCGGCCATTTTTTGTACGTGAAGCAAACCTAGCGCACCTTGCGGCTGCTGCCCAGGTGATCCAGCAGCGCCTTCAGCTCATCCTGCATGGCATCGGTCAGGTTCAGGAAGCGGCAGCCAATTTGCACTTGCTCGCCCAGCAGGAAGGAGCGGAAGGTGCGCGAGAGGCGGATTTCCAGGTCGGCGATCATGACCTTGTCCGGCCCCAGTTCCAACCGTACGCGCGACAGCTTGCGGCCCACATACAGGCCGACCGTATCGCGCGGGTGGGCACGCATGCCGATGCCGCCGGCCGAGAAATCATACAGCTGCAATTCATACGGTCGGCCTTCCAGCACAAAGGCGGCCAGGTAGTACACGCCCAGCGGCGTTTCCAGGCGCGCCGACTCGCGCCGTTCCAGCACCAGGCAATGGCTGGGGAAGTTCGTCAGGTAGACGTTCGGCCGCTCGGGATACGCCTCCCATTCGCCATTGATGGTAAATTGCAGCTTGGCGTTTTGCACCCACGACACAAACGTGGCGCCGCCTTCGGGCAGGGTGGCCCCCTCATTGAGTTCCAGCACGAATTGCGGCAAGTCGTCGTCGACGGACAAGATGCGCGCCAGGATGACGTCTTCGCCGCCTGTCGGGTAGATGGAAATGGCGTCGCCGTTATCAGCCAGGCTGCACAGGGTTTCGCCGATATCCCACGGATCGCTCATATGGTGCGGCTTGGTGCCTGGCTCCATCGGCTCGGCCACATCGGCCAGGCTGGGCGCGCCTTTGCGCAGGGGATTAGGAATGGGATCGTTCACGACAGCGTATCTCTTGTAATTTCTAATGGGGAATAGTGTATAGGTTCAAGGCAATATTTGCTAACTAAATCACAATAATTGATTTTATATCACTATATTCCTGTTGTAGTCTGGCATGGCACCTTGACGTCGCTGCTTGAGAGTGCCTAACAGAACCGTAGCGAGCGGCAGTGAGTTGCGGCCGAGAAGCGCAGCTGTGCGCATGCACGGGGACGCCGAGTCAGTGAGCATCGGAGGCCGCAAATCGCGACGCGCAGTAGGTTATGTTCGGTACTCTAAAACTGTTCGTCCGCGCTCAGGTAACGCCACTGGCCCGTTGGCAAGTCACCCAGCTTGACCTTGCCGATGCGCACGCGTTTCAGGCCCAGTACTTTCAGTCCCACGGCTTCGCACATGCGGCGGATCTGGCGTTTCTTGCCTTCGCGCAGGGTAAAGCTCAGCTGGTCTTCATTTTGCCAGCGCACCTTGGCCGGCAGCAACGGCTTGCCGTCGAGCCACAGGCCGTGGTTGAGCTTTTTCAGCTCGCTGTCGGGCAGGACGTCGCCCTTGGTGTAGCTCACGCGCACCAGGTATTCCTTGTCGATATCGGTATCGTGGCCGATCAGCTGCTTGGCCACGCGCCCATCCTGCGTCAGGACCAGCAAGCCGACGGAATCGATGTCCAGGCGCCCGGCGGCCACCAGGCTGCGCAGCTGGGTCGGGTGGAACTGTTCCGGGCTGCGGTCTTCCGCCCAGCGGTTCTCCGCCTTGATCAGGGCCACGGCGGGCGTGTAGCCATCTTCGGCCTGGCCGCTGACATAGCCCATCGGCTTGTTGATCAGGACGGTAACCCGTTTCGACTGTTCGGCTGCCGCCTGGCGTTCCACGGTGACTTTCTGGCTGGGATAGACCTTGCTGCCCAGCTCGGATACCACCTTGCCATCTACGCGGACCCAGCCGCGCGCGATCCATTCATCGGCTTCGCGGCGCGAGCTCAGGCCCAGTTCGGACATGCGTTTGGACAAGCGTAATAATTCTTCGGTCATGTTGTTTCAGTTTCAGTAAGGGTAGGCGCTGCGCGCAAGGTTTACACCTTCAGCGCATCGAGTAAATCGGTTTCCAGCAATATCTGGTTGCGGGCATTGTTGAGCGCGGGGCCGTCGACGAGGAAGACGTCTTCGACCCTCTCGCCCAGGGTCATGATCTTGGCCGTGTGCAGGTTGATGCGGTACTTGGTCAGCACATTGGCGATCGCATACAGCAGGCCCGTGCGGTCGTTGGCGGCCACCGACAGCAGGTAGTACTGGCCCTTTTCATCGGGCCGCAAGTCCACCGTCGGCTGGAAGGGAAAGGTGCGCGACAGGCGCGACAACCGTCCCTTGCCCGGCTGCGGCAGCGGCGTTTGCGACTGCAGCAGTTCGCCCAGCTCATGCTCGATCAGGCTGATGATGTCGCGGTAGCTCTTGGCGAAGTTCTGCTCCGTGACGAGGAAGGTGTCGAGCGCATAGCCATTCCTGGTCGTGTGGATCTTCGCGTCGAGGATGCTGAAATTCTTGCGGTCGAAATAGCTGCAGATGCGCGCGAACAGGTCAGGCTGGTCGGGAATGTACACGGCCACCTGCAAGCCTTCGCCGATGGGCGCCAGCCGGCATTTTACCACTGGCAACTTGCTGTCGAGTTTGTCATACAGCGAGCGCGTCTGCCAGGCGATGTCGGAGGCGTCGTGGCGCAGGAAATACGCCACATCGAGCTGCTGCCACAGTTTCAGGTGGGCATCGGGCGGCAAGCCGTACAGGCGCAGGGTGGCCAGCGCTTCCTGCTGGCGGTTCTTCAGTTCGCGGTCGGCCGTGTGCGGTTCGCCGCCCAGCACGCGCAGGGTGATCTTGTACAGGTCTTCCAGCAGCTTGCCCTTCCACGCGTTCCACACTTTCGGGCTGGTGCCGCGGATGTCGGCCACCGTCAGCAGGTACAGGCCCGTCAGGTGGCGCTCGTCCTTGACCACTTTCGCGAACGCGGCGATGACGTCGGGATCGGACAGGTCCTGTTTTTGCGCCACTTGCGACATGGTCAAATGATTTTCCACCAAGAAAGCGACCAGTTCCGTGTCCTCTGTCGACATGCCATGCTCCTGGCAGAACTGGGTGGCGTCGGCCACGCCCAGCTTGGAATGGTCGCCGCCGCGGCCCTTGGCAATGTCGTGGAACAGGGCCGCCACATACAGCAGCCACGACTGCGAGAAATCGGCCATCAGTTGGCTGCAGAACGGGTATTCGTGCGCATGTTCGCTCATGGTGAAGCGGCGCATGTTGCGCACCACCATCAAAATGTGCTGGTCGACCGTGTACACGTGGAACAGGTCGTGCTGCATCTGGCCCACGATGCGGCGGAAATTCGGCAGGTAACGCCCCAGGATGCTCATCTCGTTCATGCGCCGCAGCGCATGGATGATGCCCACGGGTGCTTTCATGATGCGCAGGAACAGGGCGCGGTTGGCGGGGTCCTGGCGGAAGGCGGCGTCGATCTTGAAGCGCGCGTGCCACAGCGCCCGCGTGGCGCGCGAGGTCATGCCTTTCAGGGCCGGGCGCTGCGTCATCAGCACGAAGATTTCCAGTACGGCCGACGGGTATTGTTCGAACGTATCGTCGGCGCTGATGTCGATCAGGCTGTTGACTTCATTGAAGCGCTCGTTGATGGGCACGGCCACATCGTCTTGCGGAAACAGCCGTGCTTCGATGTTTTGCAGCAGAATCGTGTTGAGCTGGGTCACCGTCTTGGCGGCCCAGTAATAGCGCTGCATCAGGTATTCGCTGGCGCGGCGCATGTGCGGCCCGCTGCCCGTGGCTTGCAAGCCCAGCGATTCGGCGATCGCCGTCTGCACGTCGAACACCAGGCGGTCTTCGCGCCGTCCCGCATGCAGGTGCAGGCGCACGCGGATATCCTTGAAGGCGCGCTCCTTTTCCATCAGCTGGCGCGCTTCCGTCAGGGTGATCAGGCCGCCCGTGGCCAGGGTGCGCCAGGAATTGGCCAGGCCGGCCGCCTTGGCCACCCACAAAATCACTTGCAAGTCGCGCAGGCCGCCCGGGCTTTCCTTGCAATTCGGTTCCAGGCTGAAGGCCGTGTCTTCGTATTTGGCATGCCGCTGGCGCATTTCCGCCGTTTTCGCCTGGAAAAACGCCTGCGGGTCCATGGCCGCCGCGTAGCGCTGCTGCAGCTGCGCGAACAGGTCCGCGTTGCCGCACACGAGGCGCGCTTCGAGCAGGCTGGTTTGTACGGTGATGTCGGCCTTCGATTCGACCATGCATTCATCGACCGTGCGGATACTGTGGCCGATTTCCAGACCCAGGTCCCACAGCAGTTGCACCAGTTCTTCCAGTTTTTCCTGCGTGGCGGCGTCCGGAGCCTGTTGCAGCAGGATCAGCAGGTCGACGTCGGAATGCGGAAACAGTTCCCCGCGGCCGTAGCCACCCACGCCCACCAGTGCCGTGCCGGGCGGCAGCCCCGCTTCCTGCCAGGCGCGCGCCAGCACGCCATCGACGCTGTGGCGCAGGCTGCGCAGCAGTTTTTCAGGCTTGCCGTCGGCCTGGAAGGCCGCAATGACGACCTGGCGGTCGGCTTTCAGTTGCTGTTTCAGCTGTTCCCGAATCTGCTTTTTCATCTGGGCCCTGGGGTGGCGGTGCATGGGAGGGGAGAATCAGGCTTTGTTCAGGATCAGGGCGGGCGGTGGCGGCATGCCGGGCGAGACGGTCAGCACTTCATAGCCCGTTTCCGTCACCAGCACCGTGTGTTCCCATTGCGCCGACAGGCTGCGGTCCTTGGTTTTGATGGTCCAGCCATCGTTCATTTCGCGGATCTCGCGGCGGCCCGAGTTGATCATCGGTTCGACGGTGAAGATCATGCCCGCTTCCAGGCGTTCCAGGGTGCCAGGTTTGCCGTAGTGCAGCACTTGCGGCTCTTCATGGAAGACCTTGCCGATGCCGTGGCCGCAGAATTCGCGCACCACGCTGTAGCCGGCTTTTTCCGCATGTTGCTGGATGGCGTGGCCGATATCGCCCAGGTGGGCGCCTGGCTTGATCTGGTCGATTCCCAGCCACATGCATTCATAGGTGATTTCCGACAGGCGCTTGGCCAGGATGGTCGGTGTGCCAACGAGGAACATGCGGCTGTTGTCGCCGTGGTAGCCATCCTTGATGACGGTGATGTCGAGGTTGACGGAGTCGCCGCTCTTCAAGACCTTGTCGCCGGGAATGCCGTGGCAGATGACGTCGTTGACGGAGGTGCAGATGGCCTTCGGGTAAGGCGTGTAGCCTGGCGGGCAGTAGTTCAGCGGGGCAGGGATGGTGCCTTGCACGTTGACCATGTATTCGTGGCACAGGCGGTCCAGTTCGCCGGTCGTGACGCCGACCTTGACGAAGGGGGTGATGTAATCGAGTACTTCGGCGCCGAGCTTGCCGGCAACGCGCATGCCTTCGATGTCGGCGGCGCTATTGATACGGATGGTGGACATGGTGTGATTCGCAATCTGCAAGATGTTCGGGTGAAAAGCACAGACGAACCTCAGCGTAGGAGGATACGTCTGCAAATATGTCGAAATTATAAACGAGGCGCCCCGCATCCGCCGCCTCCATCCTATGGCGGGCAGGCGATTTTTGCGGGAAAGGCCATGGCGGATACGCCTTGCACCAGTGTGGTGCAAGGCTTGCCGTCGCCGCGCGCGCGATTTGCGCCGTGGACTTGATGGAATGGGCATTTCGGTGTAGAATCCCGGGTTGCTTGAATTCTCTTTTGGGCAATGCAGTAAAACAGTGTCTTTAATTTATATAAACACGCGAATCCGGTCGACAAGGGTGCCTGTATGGTGACTGATCGGATTCCAGACCCAACCCTGGAGTTAATAATGTCCGTAACAATGCGCGAAATGCTGGAAGCCGGTGTCCACTTTGGTCACCAAACCCGTTTTTGGAATCCAAAAATGGCACCGTTCATCTTCGGCCATCGCAACAAGATCCACATCATCAACCTGGAAAAAACCATGGCGATGTACCAGGACGCAATGAAGCACGTGCGTCAACTGGCTGCAAACCGTGGCACCATCCTGATGGTTGGCACCAAGCGTCAAGCTCGCGAAATCATCGCTGCTGAAGCACAACGCGCTGGCGTGCCTTTCGTTGATCAACGTTGGTTGGGCGGCATGCTGACCAACTTCAAAACGATCAAAACCTCGATCAAGCGTCTGAAAGACATGGAAGTCATGGTTGAAGACGGTTCGATCGAGAAGCTGTCGAAAAAAGAAGCGCTGATGTTCTCCCGCGAAATGATCAAGCTGCAAAAATCGATCGGCGGCATCAAGGACATGGGCGGCATTCCTGACGCAATCTTCGTCGTCGACGTCGGCTACCACAAAGGTGCGATCACCGAAGCAGCTAAACTGGGTATCCCGGTCATCGGCGTTGTCGATACCAACCACTCCCCAGAAGGCGTGAACTTCGTGATCCCAGGTAACGATGACTCCTCGAAAGCCATCATGTTGTACGCTCGCGGTGTTGCTGATGCAATCATCGAAGGCCGTGCAGCTGCCGGTAACGAAGTTGTTGAAATGGTTAAAGCAGCCGCTGGCGACGAATTCGTCGAAGTAAACGAACAGGCTTAATGGCCAGGCTATCGCAAGATAGCCGTTTGTAAGCACAGCAGTAAGGGAAAAGGGGTGGCAGCAGCTCCCCCTTTTTTTTAACAAAAAAAACGATAGTGACCGCTGGCGAGGCATATCTGCCCGGCCGCGACTGTCGACTCACCGAATCAGGAGAAACACATGGCAGCGATTACAGCAGCGATGGTAGGCGAATTGCGCGGCAAAACCGACGCACCAATGATGGAATGCAAAAAAGCACTGACCGAAGCCGATGGCGACATGGCGCGTGCGGAAGAAATCCTGCGCGTCAAACTGGGCGGCAAGGCATCGAAAGCATCGGCACGCATCACCGCTGAAGGCGTCGTGGCAACCTACATCGCCAATGGCGTAGGCGCCCTGGTCGAAGTGAACTCGGAAACCGACTTCGTTGCGAAAAACGACGATTTCCTGGCACTGGCCAACAACGCTGCCCGCCTGGTAGCAGAACACAACCCGGCTGACGTCGCTGCCCTGCTGGCCCTGCCACTCGATGGCAAGACCCTGGACGAAGTGCGCGCTGCCCTGATCGGCAAAATCGGCGAAAACATGACCATCCGCCGCTTCCAGCGTTTCGAAACCAGCAACAAGCTGGCGTCGTACCTGCACGGTGCGCGCATTGGCGTGATCGTCGAATTCGACGGCGCCGATGAGCAAGTCGGCAAAGACGTGGCCATGCACATCGCTGCCATGAAGCCAGTGTCGCTGTCGTCGAACGAAGTTCCAGCGGAACTGATCGAAAAAGAGCGTTCGGTTGCCCAACTGAAAGCCGAAGAAGACGCAGTCAAAGCGGCCGCCGAAGGCAAGCCAGCGCAATCGCCGGAAATCCTGGCCAAGCGCCTGGAAGGTTCCGTACAGAAGTTCCTGAAAGAAGTATCGCTGCTGAACCAGGCTTTCGTGAAAAACGACAAGCTGTCGGTTGAGCAAATGCTGAAGGCGGCTAACACCAGCGTCAAAGGTTTTGCCATGTACGTGGTAGGCGAGGGCATCGAGAAGAAGCAAGACGACTTCGCAGCAGAAGTCGCAGCACAGATGGCTGCCTCCCAGGGAGCGTAAGTAAAGCGGGCCGAGAGGCCCGTTTTTTTGGCCCGCCCGCACCTGTCGTGCCGGGCGGCGGCATGGGCAGCCCCGCGCGCCTATCCGGCGCTGCAAGGCGCTGCGCCATGTCATACTCGAATAACCTCATTTATGGAGCCCCAGCTCATGTCAAAACCAGCCTACAAGCGCGTCCTCCTCAAGTTGTCCGGCGAAGCCCTGATGGGCGATGATCCCTACGGCATCAACCGCGCCACGATCGAGCGCATGGTGGCCGATGTGGCCGAGGTGGCGAAATTGGGTGTGGAACTGGCAATCGTGATTGGCGGCGGCAATATCTTCCGCGGCGTCGCACCTGGCGCGCAAGGCATGGACCGTGCCACCGCCGACTACATGGGCATGCTTGCCACCGTGATGAATGCACTGGCCCTGGCCGATGCCATGCGCCACGTCGGCATCGTTGCACGCGTCATGTCGGCCATCGGCATCGAGCAAGTCGTCGAGCCGTACGTGCGTCCGAAAGCCCTGCAATACCTGGAAGAAGGCAAAGTGGTGGTCTTCGCCGCCGGTACGGGCAATCCGTTCTTCACCACCGACACGGCAGCCGCCCTGCGCGGTTCCGAGATCAGTGCCGAGATCGTCCTGAAGGCCACCAAGGTCGACGGCGTCTACACGGCCGATCCGAAGAAGGATCCGAACGCCACCCTGTTCCACACGATTACGTTCGACGACGCCATCGCCAAGCACCTGCAAGTGATGGATGCCACCGCATTCGCCCTGTGCCGCGACCAGAAACTGCCGATCAAAGTGTTTTCGATCACCAAGCCAGGCGCGCTGATGCGCGTCATCATGGGCGAAGATGAGGGCACGCTGGTTCACGTATAAGGGAAGCGGAGCGCCGAGAAACCGTCCATGGCTGCGTTGCAGCGCCTCGCCGTACATTCGTACTGTCTTCGGCGCCGCGCCTTGCCCTGAACGGTTTTCGGCACTCCCGACTGAGCTAGTGTTTTCATCGCAAGCGCAGTAGAAATATTCATTATTATCAAGATTGGAGAGCAGCATGTCCTTAGCTGACGTTAAAAAGAACACCCAGGAACGCATGACGAAGTCGCTGGAAACACTGCGGGCCGATCTGGCCAAAGTGCGTACCGGCCGCGCCCATACGGGTATCCTGGACCACGTGATGGTCGATTACTACGGTTCGCCGACGGCGCTGACCCAGGTGGCCAACGTGACCCTGATCGACGCGCGCACCATCGGTGTGCAGCCGTACGAAAAGAAGATGGCCTCGACCGTTGAAAAAGCCATCCGCGACGCCGACCTGGGCTTGAACCCATCGGCGCAGGGCGACATGATCCGCGTCCCGACGCCGCCGCTGACGGAAGAGCGCCGCAAGGAAATGGTCAAGCTGGTCAAGACCGAAGCGGAAGACGCGAAGATTGCCGTGCGTAACATTCGCCGCGATGCCAACGAGTCGCTGAAGAAACTGGTCAAGGAAAAAGCCTGCTCCGAGGACGATGAGCGCCGCTCGTCGGAAGAAGTGCAGAAACTGACGGACAAGTTTATTGCCGACATCGACAAGATGGTGGTCGACAAAGAAAAAGAAGTGCTGACGGTCTAGTTTTCAGTCCTTTTGACGCTGCCCGGGAAAGCATGGCTTTTCCGGGCAGTGCTATTTGGCGCATAATAGTTATCTTTTATTTTTGGTGTTCGTGTTTTCATGATCTATTCGAGTTCGACAACGGCAGTACCTGAGGTTGGCACTGTGCCGCGCCATGTGGCAATCATTATGGATGGCAATGGCCGCTGGGCAACCAAACGTTTCCTGCCGCGCGTGGCTGGCCACGTCAAGGGCGCTGACGCCGTGCGCGGTGTCGTCGAGACCTGCCTCGAACGGGGTGTCGAATATCTGACCCTGTTTGCCTTTAGTTCGGAAAACTGGCGCCGCCCGGAAGAAGAGGTGTCGATGCTGATGCGCCTGTTCGTCACCATGCTGGAACGCGAAGTGGTCAAGATGCATGCCAACGACATCCGCCTGAAAGTGGTGGGCGACCTGTCGCGCTTCAACGAGCAGCTGCAAACCCTGATTGCCAATGCCGAGCGCAAGACGGCGCGCAACACGCGCCTGACGGTGACGATCTGCGCCAATTACGGCGGACGCTGGGACATCATGCAGGCAGTCAACAAAATGACGCTCGAGGCCGCTGCCAACGGCCAGAGCGCCGGACAGGCTTACACGGAAGAACAACTGGCGCCGCACCTGGCCATGGCCTATGCGCCCGAGCCTGACCTGTTCATCCGCACGGGCGGCGAGCAGCGCATTTCCAATTTCCTGCTGTGGCAACTGGCGTACACTGAGCTGTTTTTTACCGAGACTTTCTGGCCCGACTTCAATGATGAGTGCCTCGACGCGGCAATCGCGTCTTACCAGCAGCGCGAACGGCGCTTTGGCCGTACCAGCGCGCAATTAACTGAAAAGACAAACTGATGCTGAAAACACGGATAATCACCGCCCTGGTCCTCTTGGCGGTCTTGCTGCCGGTTCTGTATCTGAATTATTTCCCCGCCTTCGCCGTGATCGCCACGGCGTTTTTCGGCGCCGCCGTCTGGGAAAGCTTCCGCATCTTCAAAAATCGCCAGGCGCTCCTGATTGCTGCCGTCTGGACTGCCGCCTTCGCGTATATGTTTTTTGTCGGCAACGGCATGGCGCAGCTCAATTTCTGGTTCGCCCTGTGCGTGGCCATCTGGCTGATCCGCTTCGTGCCCTCGCTGGCGACGGGCTTGCCGCCCACCGAAGGCCTGGGCAATACCTTGCTCAGCCTGGTGTACCCGGTGACCATCGTCGGCTGCTTTGTTGCCATCATCGCCTTGTTCCTGCATAGCCCCTTGTACCTGCTGTCCGTCATGGCCCTGGTGTGGATCGCCGATATCGGCGCCTACTTTTCGGGCAAGGCATTCGGCAAGCGCAAGCTGGCGCCAAGTATTTCCCCAGGCAAATCATGGGAAGGCGCCATCGGCGGCGGCATCGCCGTGCTGCTCATCGCCGCCATCACGATTATCGCCGCGCCATCGCTGCCGGTCTTGCAAGACACCTTCGCCGTGCAGCTGCAATTGCGCCGCGGCTGGCTGGTGGCCTTGCTGGTGCTGCTGCTGGTCGTCGCGGCCAGCATCGTCGGCGACCTGTTCGAATCCCAATTGAAGCGCCGCGCCGGCATCAAGGACAGCAGCAACCTGCTGCCTGGCCATGGCGGCGTACTCGACCGTATCGACGCGCTGATCCCGGTCCTGCCATTTGCCGCCCTCGTGGCCAGCTGGCTTTAAGGAAACTCATGCAATACATCACCATCCTTGGCGCGACCGGCTCGATCGGCGTGTCCACCCTGGACGTGCTCGCGCGTCATCCCGAGCAATACAGCGTCTATGCGCTGAGCGCGCATAGCCGCGTAGCCGAACTTGCCGCGCAGTGCCTGCAGTTCCGTCCGCAGCGCGCCGTCGTCGGCACGGCGGATGGCGCCCTTGAGCTGACACGCTTGCTGCGCGGGCAGGGCGTCGATACGCAAGTCGAGTATGGCGTGGAAGCCCTGTGCGCCATCGCCAGCGCGCCGCAAGTGACGGGCGTGATGGCGGCCATCGTCGGCGCGGCCGGCCTGGCGCCCACCCTGGCGGCGGCACGCGCCGGCAAGAAAGTATTGCTGGCCAATAAAGAAGCGCTGGTCATGTCCGGCCAGCTGTTCATCGATGCCGTGCACGATAACGGCGCCGTGCTGTTGCCCATCGACAGCGAACATAACGCCATCTTCCAGTGCATGCCGCACGCCCATGGCCGCACGCCTGGCGCCGCGGGCGTGGCAAAAATCGTGCTGACGGCTTCCGGCGGCCCTTTCCTCACGCGCGACGTCGAGACGCTCGACACGGTCACGCCGGACCAGGCGTGCAAGCATCCGACCTGGGCCATGGGGCGCAAGATTTCCGTCGATTCGGCCACCATGATGAACAAGGGCCTGGAAGTGATCGAGGCGCACTGGCTGTTCGGCGCGCCGGCCGAGCAGATCGAGGTGCTGATCCACCCGCAAAGCGTGATCCATTCGATGGTGTCGTATGTCGACGGTTCCGTGCTGGCCCAACTGGGCAACCCGGACATGCGCACGCCGATCGCCCATGCGCTGGCCTACCCGCAGCGTATCGCTTCCGGCGTGGCACAGCTGGACCTGGCGCAAGTGGCCACCCTGCAGTTCGAACGTCCCGATTTTCGCCGTTTCCCCTGTCTGGCGCTGGCGTTCGACGCCTTGCGCGCTGGCGGTACGGCGCCGGCCCTGCTCAACGCGGCCAATGAAGTGGCCGTACAAGCCTTCCTCGACGAGCAGATCGGCTTCCGCCAGATCGACAGAGTCATCGCCCACGTGATCGAGACGGTGCCGCATGGCGCCGCCTCCAGCATCGAGGCCGTGATGGAGCAGGACCGCCTGGCCAGAGCGGCCGCGCACGCGTTTATCGCCCAGAGGCTGGCTGCATGACGCTGATTACTACCTTGCTGGCCTTTATCGTCGCGCTCGGTTCACTGATTACCTTGCACGAGCTGGGTCACTACCTGGTGGCGCGCTGGTGCGGCGTGAAAGTGCTGCGCTTCTCGATCGGCATGGGAAAAGTAGTGTATTCGCGCAAGTTTGGCAAGGACCAGACGGAATGGGCGATTTCCGCGCTGCCGCTGGGCGGCTATGTCAGCATGCTCGACAGCCGCGCGCAAGACCTCAGCGATTTGCCGGAAAGCGAATTGCGCCGTGAATTCACGCGCCAGAGCGTGTGGCGCCGCATCGCCATCGTGGCCGCGGGCCCGCTGGCCAATTTCCTCGTCGCCATCGTGCTGTACGCGGGCCTGTTCATGCATGGCATCGAAGAGCCGTCGAGCAAGCTCGGTCCCGTGGCAGAGCAAACGGCCGCCTACGCGGCCGGCTTGCGCAGCGGCGATACGGTTGAAACGGTCAACGGCAAGGCCGTGGCCAGCTGGTCCGAGCTGCGCTGGGAACTGATCCAGGCCACGCTCGACAAGCAGCCGGCGCGCATCGAAGTGCGCCGTCCCGACCGTGGCCAGCAGGAGGCGACCTTGCCGACGGCCAGCCTGACGGAGACGGACCTGGAAGGCGACGTGCTGGGCAAGCTGGGCCTGACCCTGGCCCGTTCCGCGCCTACCCTGATGGAAGTCATGCCCGGTGGCGCCGCCGCGCGCGCCGGCCTGCAGAAAAATGACCAGATCCTGGCCATCGACGAGCAACCCGTGCACGACGTGGCGGCCGTCATCGCCACCCTGAGCCAGGCGCCTGGCCGGACCTTGCAATTGCAACTCTTGCGCCAGGGCCAGGACCTGAGCTTGCCCATTACGCCGGAGGCCGTGCCGGGTGCGGGGGCAGAGGGAGCTGTAACAGTTGGTAAGATCCAGGCAAAGCTGGGGCAGGTGCCGGATATGATCAACGTGGCCTCCGGACCGTTCTCTGCCGTGGGCAAGGCGTCCAGCAAGGTCTGGGACACCAGTGTCATGAGCCTGAAAATGCTGGGTAAAATGGTTACCGGCCAGGTCTCGCTGAAGAATGTGACGGGCCCCATTACCATCGCCGATTACGCGGGCCAGACGGCGCGCACCGGCCTGGTAAGCTACCTGAGCTTCATCGCCTTCATCAGTATCAGTCTGGGCGTGATGAATTTGCTACCCATTCCTGTTCTGGATGGCGGGCATTTGCTGTATTATTCGCTGGAAGTTTTGACCGGACGCCCCTTGCCGGAGCGCGTAGGCGAGATTGCCCAGCGCCTGGGGATCGGTTTGTTGCTGACCTTGATGGTGCTTGCCGTCTTTAATGACGTGTTGCGATTGCTGAATTAGGGCGGTGGTTGATGCCATTGCGTGAGTCGCACAAGCAATCTTTTGTGTATGTTGTCCATTGATTTACCCATTGAATAACCCCAATGAAATTACATTCTGCTCGTTTTGCCTTGCCTTCCTTTCGTCGCAGCCTGATCGGCGCCGCCGTCATGGCCTTCTGTGCCGGCCATGCGCTGGCCGTCCAGCCATTTACTGTCAAGGACATCCGGGTCGAAGGGATCCAGCGTACTGAAGCGGGTACTGTTTTCAGCTATCTGCCGGTGCGCGTCGGCGAAACGTTCTCCGACGAGAAGAGTATTGCCGCCATCAAAGCCCTGTACGCGACGGGTTTTTTCAAGGACGTGCGCCTGGAAGTCGATGGCGACGTGCTGGTGGTGCTGGTCGAGGAGCGCCCGGCCATCGCTGCCGTGGAATTTACGGGCACCAAGGAATTTGAAAAAGATGTGCTGGTCAAGGCTTTGAAGGAAATCGGCGTCGGCGAAGCGAAGATTTTCGACAAGGCTTCGGTCGACCGCGCGGAACAAGAGCTCAAGCGCCAGTATCTGTCGCATGGCCTGTACGGCGTGAAGATCACCACCACCGTCACGCCGATCGAGCGCAACCGCGTCAACGTGGTGTTCGCCGTCGACGAGGGTGACGTGGCCCGCATCAAGCAGATCAACATCGTCGGCAACAAGGCCTTCACTGACAAGGAACTGCGCGATCAGCTGGCCCTGAACACGGGCGGCTGGTTCAGCTGGTACACCAAGGCCGACCAGTATTCGAAGACCAAGCTGACGGGCGACATCGAGTCGCTGAAGTCCTACTACCTGGACCGTGGCTATATCGAGATGCAGGTCGACTCCACGCAAGTGTCGATCACGCCCGATAAAAAAGACATTTACCTGACGATCAATATCACCGAAGGTGAAAAGTACAAGATCGCCGGCACCAAGTTCGAAGGCGAGATGTTCGGCCGCGAAGAAGAGCTGAAAGCGCTGAACCTGATGCGCGAAGGCGAAATCTATTCGGGCGCGCGCCTGACGGCCACCAACAAGCGCATCCAGGACCGCCTGGCCACGTTCGGCTATGCTTTTGCCAACGTCAATGCCAATCCGGAAATCAACCGTGACAAGCATGAAGTGGGTTTTACTTTCTTCATCGATCCGGGCAAGCGCGTGTACGTGCGCCACATGAATATCGCCGGCAACACCACCACGCGCGATGAAGTCATCCGCCGCGAATTCCGCCAGTTCGAATCGTCCTGGTACGACAGCAACAAGATCAAGCTGTCGCGCGACCGTGTCGACCGCCTGGGCTACTTCAAGGATGTGACCATCGACACGCCGGAAGCGCAGGGCACGACTGACCAGGTCGACGTCAACGTGACGGTGGTGGAAAAACCAACGGGTAACTTCCTGATCGGCGGCGCCTTTTCGCAGTCGGAGAAGTTCACCCTGTCGGCATCGATTTCGCAGGCCAACTTCGCCGGTAGCGGCAACACGGTCGGCATTGAACTCAATACCAGCCATTACAGCCGCACGATTGCGTTTTCGCAAACCAATCCGTATTTTACGGACGATGGCATTTCGCGCAGCTTTGAAGTGTACCTGCGGACGACGGAACCGCCGGCGCTGAACATCGGCAGCTACAAGATCAAGCAAACCGGTGGCCGCGTCAGTTTCGGCGTGCCATTCTCGGAAGTCGACACCGTCTTCTTCGGCATCGGCGCCGAGCGCTCGCGCATCGAAACCGACATCACCAGCCCGATCCGCTTCAAGCAATACGTGGTTGACAATGGCGGCCCGTCGGACGGTATCGGTTCGGCTACCACCAATTCCATCCCGCTGACGGCGGCATGGCAGCGCGACAGCCGCGATAGCGCCCTGACGCCATCGATCGGCCGCTACCAGCGCGTCAACCTGGAGGCTGACCTGATCGGCGACCAGAAGTACTTCCGTGCCATCTATGAGCACCAGTATTTCCGTCCGCTGTTCAGCAAGGTCACCCTGGCGCTGAAAGGCGAGATCGATTACGGCCATGGCATCGGCAAGCACGTGTATCCGGTCTTCAAGAACTTCTACGGCGGCGGCATCGGTTCGGTGCGCGGCTACCTGAGTTCCTCGCTGGGCGCGGTAGAACCGAGCACCAACGATGCACTGGGCGGCGCTTCGCGCCTGATCGGTAACGCCGAACTGCAGATGCCATTCCCCGGTTCGGGCAATGACCGCAGCCTGCGCTGGTTCGGTTTCCTTGACGGCGGCCAGGTTTACCAGGAAGGCGAAAAAATGCGGATCTCGCAATTGCGCTATTCTGCTGGCTTGGGCATCAGCTGGATTTCACCGGTGGGCCCGCTCAAGCTGAGCTATGCCAAACCGCTGAACGCCAAGCCGACGGACCGCCTGGAGCGCTTCCAGTTCCAGATGGGCACCGGTTTCTGACCGGCCATCTGAACCGGGGCGACAGCTTTTACCTTTTGACCATGGAGTATCATGAACACCGCATCCGCTACCCTGCCCAAGTCCCTTGCCGTGATCGCATTGTGCTGGAGTTCGCTGTTGCCGGTGCAGGCGCAGGCTCAGGAGTCGAAGATCGCCTGGATCAGCAGCGAACGTATTTATAACGAATCGAGGCTGGCCAAAGCGGCCAGCGCCAAGCTGGCCGAAGAGTTCCGCTCGCGCGAAAAAGCGGTGCAGGAACTGGGCAGCCGCTTCAAGGTGGCCAACGAAGCCCTGGAAAAGGATATGCCCACCCTGAGCGAGGCCGAGCGCGCCAAGCGCCAGCGCGAATTCTTCGAGCTGGACAAGGAGCTGCAACGCCGCCAGCGCGAATTTCGCGAAGACCTGAGCCAGCGCACGAACGAAGAGCGCAGCGCCATCGCGGAAAAAGCCAACACCATCATCCAGCAGATGGCGCATATCGAAGGATATGACATCGTGCTGCAGGAAGCCCTGTGGGCCAGCCCGCGCATCGACATTACCGACAAGGTCTTGAAGGCGCTGGACAAGTAATAGTAACAAAATAAGGGTTATCAAGATGGGCACTCGACTAGGAGACTTGGTCGAACGCTTCGGCGGGCAGTTGGCGGGCGATCCCAACCTGGAAGTCACAGGGATCGCACCGCTGGCCGACGCCGGCGCTTCGCACATCAGCTTTCTCAGCAATAGCAAATTTCGCGCGCAGGCCGCCCAGAGCGGCGCTGCGGCGCTGATACTCACGCCGGCCGACGCTGCGCTGATCGGCGGCGAGTACGCCGGCGCGCGCATCGTCACACCGAATCCCTATGTGTATTTCGCGCGCGCGGCGCAGTATTTCGCCGCCCTGCATGAGATCAAGGCGCCAATCGGCATCCATCCGCGCGCCTTTGTCGATGCCAGCGCGCAGGTCGATGCCAGCGCCTCTGTCGGCGTGCACGCGGTGATCGAGGCCGGCGCCATCGTCGGTGCCGGCTGCGTCATCGGCCCCGGCTGCGTGGTGGGGCGCGATGCCGTCATCGGCGCGGGCACGCAATTGCTCGCCAACGTAACCTTTCATGCGCGTTGCGTGATCGGCCAGCGCGGCATCATCCATTCCGGCGCCGTGATCGGCACCGACGGATTCGGCTTCGCCAACGAAGGCGGCGTGTACATCAAGATTCCGCAGACGGGCAGGGTGGTGATCGGTGACGATGTCGATATCGGCGCCAATACCACCATCGACCGTGGCGCACTGGCCGACACCATCATCGAAGATGGCGTCAAGCTCGACAACCAGATCCAGATCGGCCACAACTGCCATATCGGCGCGCATACGGCCATGGCCGGCTGCGTCGGCGTGGCCGGCAGCGCCATCATCGGCAAGTACTGCACCTTTGGCGGCGCCGCCATGGTGCTCGGTCATCTGACGATCGCCGACCGCGTTCATGTCGGCTCGGGCAGCATGGTTTCGCGTTCGATTCTTGAGGCGGGCCAGTACACGGGTTTTTATCCGCTGGCCAAGAATGCCGACTGGGAAAAGAGCGCCGCCATCGTGCGCAACCTGTCAAGCATGCGCGAGAAGATCCGCACGCTTGAAAAAACAATTAAAACACTGACCACGCAAGACGAAAAATGACTACTGAAAAAAAGACCCTCGACATCCTGGCTATCAAATCGCTTCTGCCGCACCGCTATCCGCTGCTGCTGGTTGACCGCGTGCTGGACTGGGAAGCGAACAAAACCATCACCGCCATCAAGAACGTGACGGTCAACGAAGAGTTCTTCCAGGGCCATTTCCCGCACAAGCCGGTCATGCCCGGCGTGCTGATGATCGAAGCGCTGGCGCAAACGGCGGCCTTGCTGTCGTTCCTGTCGATGGGCGTCAAGCCCGACGAGAATTCGGTGGTGTACTTTGTCGGCATCGACAATGCGCGCTTCAAGCGTCCTGTCGAACCGGGCGACCAGCTGAAGATGGATGTGGAAATCCTGCGCGTCTCGCGCGGCATCTGGAAATACAAGGCAGTCGGCTCGGTCGACGGCAAAGTGGCGCTGGAAGCGGAATTGATGTGCACCATCCGTAGCGCGCAGGATGCGAGCCAGTCTGCGAGCCAGCCAGCGGGGCAGTGATGGCGGCCATCCACGCTACGGCAGTCATCGATCCGAAGGCTGAGCTCGACAGCTCGGTCGAGGTGGGTCCGTACACCATCATCGGTCCGCACGTGCGCATCGGTGCCGGCACCAAAGTTGGCCCGCACGTGGTCATCGACGGCCACACGACGATAGGCAGCGACAACCACCTGTTCCAGTTTTCTTCCATCGGCGCGCAACCGCAGGATAAAAAATGGGCGGGCGAGGCGACGCGCCTGGACATCGGCGACCGCAATACCATCCGCGAATTCTGCACCTTCAACACGGGCACCGTGCAAGGTGGCGGCGTGACGCGCCTGGGCAATGACAACTGGATCTCGGCGTATGTGCACCTGGCGCACGACTGCCTGGTGGGCAACAACACGATTTTCTCGAACAACGCCCAGCTGGCGGGCCACGTGGAAATCGGCGACTGGGTCATCATGAGCGGTTTCGCCAATGTGCACCAGTTCTGCAAGATCGGCGCGCACGCCTTTGTCGGCATGAGCACCAGCCTGACGCAGGACGTGCCGCCGTTCGTGCTCCTGAACGGCAATCCGGCGCAGGCGCATGGCGTCAATATCGAGGGCTTGAAGCGCCGCGGCTTTACGCGCGAGCAGATCAACGGCATCCGCACCGCGTATAAGCTCATCTACCGTTCCGGCCTGACCCTGGAAGAATCCAAGGCTGCCCTGTTCGAAGAAGAGCAGGCCTCGTCGCCCGAGGTGGCGCAGCACATTCGCGCCATGCGTGAATTTTTGGGCGTGGCGTCGCGTGGCATCGTCCGCTGACCAGGCCAGCGGCCTGCCGGTCGCCAACGTCGCCATCGTCGCTGGCGAGGTGTCGGGCGACCTGCTGGCCAGCCGGCTGCTGTCCGGCCTGGTTCCGCAGCTGCCCGGCGCGCGCTTCCACGGCATCGGTGGCGAGCACATGGCCAAACAGGGCTTTGTGTCCGACTGGCCGCTCGACAAGCTGACCGTGCGCGGCCTGTTCGAGATCATTCCCCGCTACCGCGAAATCAAGGGCATCCAGAACGCGCTGCGCGACCAGTTGCTGGCCGAGCGTCCCGCCGTCTTCATCGGCGCCGACTACCCGGGTTTTAACCTGGGGCTGGAACAGCAACTGAAGGAAGGCGGCATCCCCACCGTGCACTACATCGGGCCGCAGATCTGGGCCTGGCGCGGTGGCCGCATCAAGAAAATCATCAAGGCCGTCTCGCACATGCTGGTGATCTTCCCCTTCGAAGAAGAAATCTACCGCAAGGCGGGCGTGCCCGTCACCTATGTCGGCCATCCGCTGGCCGAGATGATCCCCCTGCAGCCCGACGAAGCGGCAGCGCGCCGCACCCTGGGCTTGCCGGATGACGCGAATGTCGTGACCCTGATGCCGGGCAGCCGCATGGGCGAACTCAAATACAATACGGTGGCCTTTGTCGGCGCCTGCAAGCTGCTGCTGGCGCGCGACCGCTCCTTGCGTTTCGTCGTACCCATGGCCGGCGAGAAGCAGCGCCAGTACTTCCTGCAATTGATCGCGGAAGCTGGCTTGCAGGACGTCGAGATATTGCTCACCGATGGCGGCTCGCACACGGCCATCTGCGCCGCCGATGCGGTATTGGTGGCGTCCGGCACGGCGTCGCTGGAAGTGGCGCTGTACAAGAAGCCCATGGTCATCGCCTACAAGATGATGCGCGCCTCGTGGGAAATCATGCGCCACATGGGCTACCAGCCGTGGATTGGGCTGCCAAACATCCTGGCGCGCGACTACCTGGTGCCCGAGCTGCTGCAAAACGCGGCCAGCCCCGAGGCCTTGGCCGAGGCCATGTGGCAGCAGCTGAGCGACGTGCCGGGCCGTTTGCGCCTGGTGCAGCGTTTCACGGACATGCACCACAGCCTGCTGCGCGACAGCGCGCGCGAGAGCGCCAACGCCGTCATGCAAGTCATCGCCGCCAACCGCAAGTAACTCCCGCTCACCGCTTCAAGCGCATTACCAACCAAAGATTTAACGTGAAAAATATCTATCCCGGCCTGTTTGACGACTTGCCATTCTCGCTCGATGAAATCATCTGCGGCGTCGACGAGGCAGGGCGCGGCCCGCTGGCCGGCCCCGTGTTCGCCGCCGCCGTGATCCTCGACCCGAACCAGCCGATCGACGGCTTGCGCGACTCGAAAAAGCTCACTGAGGCCAAACGCGACCTGCTGGCGCCGCAGATCAAGGCCAAGGCTCTGGCCTGGGCCATCGCCGAAGCGTCCGAAGAGGAAATCGACCGCCTGAACATTTTGCAGGCGTCGATGCTGGCCATGCGCCGCGCCGTCGAGGCCTTGAGTACCGTGCCGACCCTGGCCCTGATCGACGGCAACCGCTGCCCCGTGATGCCGATACGCGGCATGGCCATCATCGGTGGCGACGACAAGGTCGATTCGATTTCCGCCGCCTCGATCCTGGCCAAGACGGCGCGCGACGCGGCCCTGGTGCACCTGCACGCGGCCTATCCCGAGTACTGCTTCGACCAGCACAAGGGCTATGGCACCAAGCTGCACCTGGAGCGCTTGCACCTGCACGGCGCTTCGCCCGTACACCGCCGCTCGTTCGCGCCCGTGCGCAACGTGATCGCCCTGTTTGGCGCGCAGGAGGTGGTGGCATGAAGACGATTACCTCGCGCGACAATGCGCAATACAAGGAGCTGCTGAAACTGGCGGGCAGTTCGCAGGCGCGCCGCAAGTCCGGCCGCACCTTGCTCGACGGCGTGCACCTGTGCCAGTCGTATTTGCAGCTGCGCGGCATGCCGGAGCAGTGCATCGTCAGCGAAAGCGCCTTGCGCAATCCGGAAGTGATGGAGATCGTCGGCCAGCTGGAAAGCCAGCGTGCGCACGTACTGGGCTTGCCCGATGCGCTGTATCACGCGGTGAGCCAGGTCGAACACGGCGTAGGCGTGATGTTCCTCATCGAGACGCCGGAACGGGCCGTCACGCAGCCCCTGAGCATGTCGGCCGTGCTGCTCGATAACCTGCAAGACCCGGGCAATGTCGGCTCCATCCTGCGCAGCGCGGCCGCCGCCGGCATCACGCAGGTGTACTGCAGCGCGGGCACGGCCTTCTGCTGGTCGCCGAAGGTGCTGCGTGCGGCGATGGGCGCGCACTTCGTGCTCGACATCTTTGAAAATGTCGATCTGGCGGCGCTGGTCGCTGGCGCGAAGGTGGCGACGCTCGCCACCAGCGGCTACGCCACCCAGCGATTGTACGACGTCGACTTGCGCCAGCCCGTCGCCTGGCTGTTCGGCCATGAAGGGCAGGGTGTGGCCGACGACCTGCTGTCGATGGCGACGCACCAGGTGGTCATTCCCCACCTGGGCCAGATCGAATCGCTGAACGTGGCCGCCTGCGCCGCCGTCTGCTTCTTCGAACAGCTGCGCCAGGGCCAGGCCTGAACAGGGTCGCCATGTCTTTCCCTGTGCTCGCCGACGGTGCCACACGTGACGAGGCCTGGTGGCGCCAGGTCGCCGCGTTGTATCCCGCGCCGCCGGACGCCATCGTCAATCTCGAACATGGCTATTTCGGCGCCATGGCCGCGCCCGTGCAAGCCGCCTTCGAGCAGGCCGTGCGCTACACGAATGAACAGCTGAGTCCATTCGTGCGCGGCGAGTTCACGCGCACGCATGTGGATATTCTGCGCCGGCGCCTGGCCGCGCTGATCCACGCCGAACCGCACGAGATTCTGCTGACGCGCAGCGGCACCGAGTCCATGCAGGTGCTGATCACGCAATACCACGGCCTGGCGCCCGGCGATACCGTGTTGTGGAGTAATCTCGATTATCCGGCCACGCGCACGGCCATGCGCTGGCTGGCGCAGCGCCATGGCGTCACCAGCACGCAAGTCACATTGAGCTTGCCCATCAGCGATGACGAGATCATCGCCCGCTATGCGCAAGCCATGCGCCAGGCCGTCAGGCCGAAACTGCTGCTGCTGTCGCAGGTGACGCCTGCGAATGGCCAGCAGTTGCCGCTGCGCGCCTTGATTGCGCTGGCGCGCGAACACGGCATCGATGTCGTGCTCGATAGTGCCCATGCCCTGGGGCAGGTGGCGCTCGATGTGCGGGCGATGGATGTCGATTTTGCCGGTTTTAATTTACATAAATGGCTGGGTGCTCCACCGGGGCTGGGCTTTGTGTATATCCGCACCGCGCAGCTGCACAAGATCGAGCCGCATTTCGGCGACGACGATTATCCATTGGACGATATCCGCTGTCGTTTGCACATGGGCATGCCGCCGATCGGCGCCATCCTGGCCGCGCCCGCCGCGCTCGACTTTCATGAACGCCTGGGCGGCACGCCAGCCAAGACGGCACGCCTGGCCTGGCTGAGGAACTACTGGGTCAGCCGCGCCGCGCAACTGCCTGGCGTACGCCTGCTGTCGCCGCTCGATGCGCTGCGCGGCACGGCGCTGGTGGCGTTTGCCGTCGATGGCATGGACCCACGCGCGCTGCAACAGGCCTTGCTGCAGCGCTTTGGCGTCTTTACCGTGCAGCGCAATATCGGCGACATGGACGTCGTGCGCGCCACGGTGGCCGTCACCACCACCACCGCTGAACTGGACCGGCTGGTGGCGGCGCTGGAGGTGCTGGGCAGCGAGGCATAGCGGCAGGTCCGCCAGGAAAGCCGGCTGCGCGGTGACTTACAGTTTCAGCTCAGCGATTTTGCGCAGGCCCTGTTCGACATTGTTACGTGCCGCACCTTCCGTCGCCAGGCGCAGGCGTGTGGTTCCTGCGAAGGCGTCGGTGGCGCCGGCCGTGTGTTCCGACTTGATGGCTTCCTGCCATACCTTGCTGCTGTCGCTGGCGCGTATCAGTGTCCAGCCCATTTCCAGGCCCACAGTAAAGGAAAAGCCGAAATTGGGCTGGACGACGTTGACGATGTTGACGGTCAGCAGGTAGTCGCCGCCCTTGCCGGGCACCACGCGCGAAAAGGTCTTGGTCTGGTTGATCGCTTCGGTGACCGCTTTCGCCAGTTCCGCGTTGTCGATCTGCGACTTACCCATGCTGTCGGTGTCGCTGCCGCCGAGCGCCGCCACTGACACCGATTGTGGATGTTGCTGGCTTACTTTCAGCGTCACCGGCACCATTGCCTGATAGGTGACGGGTGATGCGCAACCGCCCAGTGCCAGCAAAGTGGCAACGACAGGGATGGCGAGCAGGCGCGCTGCAGGGAATGGCAGAATTTTTTTCATGATATGGGGCGTGGATGAGTGAACACGGCGCGGTTTGCCACAGGCAGCAAACCGCAGGATTTACTGCGGCGGGGCGGAAAAAATATTGTTCAGCACTTCATCGACCATTTCGTCGGGCGACTTGCGCGACATCGAGGTATGGAAGGAATTGCCAGTGGCAAGCGGGAAGCCGGTTTTCGGGTCGCGCAAGTTGATGCTCAGTTCCACCATGTACATGGTGATATCCCACACCCACTTGTCGGCGTACGTGACGGCGACATCGGCGTTGTATGGACCCACCAATACAGGACCGTTGGTCACGACATAGCCGCGCTTTTCCAGATGAGCCTTGATGATTTTGTCGATATGGCGCCCGTCTTGCGGCAACTTCACCACGTAGACGCTTTTGATGCTGTTCAGATCGGTTCCCGGACTGAGCGAGCTGGTGGCTTTATTGACAGCGCAGCCGGTCAGTGACAGGGCTGCCAGCATAGTGCAGCTTGAAGCAAAAACGGAAAGGGCATTACGTGTAAACATACTATGATGGCCTAGGTGGTAACGCGATCGAGCAAAAATAAGTCCGCGCGCTGGAGAACTCGTATTTGCTTTTAAGAAATAAAATAATAATGCATTTTTGATAAATAGGAAAGTGTAAAGATGGAGTTTTCAGTCCGCTGCGACCTGGCCTGCGACCGGCCACGCCGGATCACCGCAGTTTGGTCAGGGACATCGAAGGGAGTTTTTGATCGCTGGCCAGTCGGGGATGACTGCAGCAGAGAGTAGGGTCGTGGAAAGTGCGAAAGATATTTTAAGAGCAAGCCACTGGCAAGACCTCGGCCAGCGGCAGTGCCACTTCAACAGGCGATAGCTTGGGCCACCTCAGGTTTTATTGCAGACACCTTGCTTTCGACGTGATGCCTGCGTTACGCGGCGGACCTTCCTGCGTCAATACTCGCGGCGGTTCGGCTTGATCTCTTGCAGGATCGTGGTGGAAATTTCTTCGATCGATTTGGTGGTCGAGGAGAGCCAGCGGATACCTTCGCGTTTCATCATTTTTTCCGCCTCGTTGACCTCGTAACGGCAATTTTCGATGGCCGCATACTTGCTTCCAGCGCGTCTTTCGTTGCGTATTTCCGACAAACGTTCGGGCGTAATGCTTAATCCGAAAATTTTATTCTTAAATTCCAGCAGGGCGGAAGGCAGCTTGTCGCGCTCGAAATCGTCGGGAATCAGCGGATAATTGGCTGCCTTGATACCGTATTGCATGGCCAGGTACAGGCTGGTCGGGGTCTTGCCAGAGCGCGAAACACCCACCAGAATGACATCGGCCGAGGACAGGTTCTTGTGCGACTGGCCATCGTCGTGCGCCAGCGAATAGTTGATCGCCTCGATGCGATTTTTGTATTCTTCGCTGTCGACGATATTGTGCGAGCGCCCGATGGTGTGGGTCGACATCACGCCCAGTTCCTGCTCCAGCGGGGCGACAAAGGTCTGGATCAGGTCCATGTGCATGCCGCTGGACTTGCGGATCACGGCCGACAGGTCGTTCTTCACCAGGGTGGAGAAAATGATCGGGCGCTGGCCATCGCTGACGAAGGCTTCGTTGATCTTGCGCGCCGCCTCGTAGGCCTTGTCCATGGTATCGATGAAGGGCAGGCGGATCTGGCGGAAACGCAGATCGAACTGCGTCAGCACCGAGTGGCCGAAGGTCTCGGCGGTGATGCCGGTGCCGTCGGAAACGAAGAAGACGGTGCGGGCTGCGGAGGGCAGGGGGGGGCGTGGATCTTGTGTCATGGGTTTTCGATCAAGATTGTGCGTCGTCAATTTGCGCCGCACAAGGTAAAATGGCTGCAACGGTATGATTGTGCTGCACGACGCCAAGAATAACAAGAAGACTGTCCGTGCACCGCGCGTAAAGATTTCTATCATCAGTAAGGGTGTCATTATGACCAACGCAGTATCGCAACAGCAGGAAGACAAGGACGCGGTGTATGTTGCCTCGTTCGAGCATTTGCGCATGACGGATGTCGAATCCGTCGGCGGCAAGAACGCCTCCCTGGGCGAAATGATCAGCCAGCTGGCGGAAGCCGGCGTGCGCGTGCCCGGTGGCTTTGCCACCACGGCGCAGGCATTCCGCGATTTCCTGTCGTACAGCGCCAACGGCGGCTTGCCGCTGGCCGAACGCATCGCCCAGCGCCTCGAAGGGCTGAACATCGATGACGTGCGCTCGCTGGCGCAAGCCGGCGCCGAGATCCGTCAATGGATCGTGGAAACGCCATTCCAGCCACGCCTGGCCGCTGAAATCGACCAGTTCTACGCCAAGCTGGTGGCCGATTCCGACACGGAAATGTCGTTTGCCGTGCGTTCCTCCGCCACCGCGGAAGATTTGCCGGACGCGTCGTTTGCTGGTCAGCAAGAAACCTTCCTGAACGTGGTCGGCATCGACAACGTGCTCGACGCCATGAAACAGGTATTCGCCTCGCTGTACAACGACCGTGCCATCTCGTATCGCGTACATAAAGGCTTTACGCACGCGGAAGTGGCCTTGTCGGCCGGCGTGCAGCGCATGGTGCGTTCCGACCTGGGCGCGGCCGGCGTGATGTTCACCATCGACACGGAATCGGGCTTCAAGGACGTGGTCTTCGTCACCTCCAGCTATGGCCTGGGCGAAACCGTGGTGCAGGGCGCCGTCAATCCCGACGAATTCTATGTGCACAAACCGATGCTGGAAAAAGGCAAGTCGCCTGTGATCCGCCGCAATATCGGCTCGAAACTGCTGAAAATGGAATTTACGAACGAAGCGAAAGCTGGCCGTTCCGTGAAAACCGTCGACGTGCCCGTCGAAATGCGCAACCGCTACTCGCTGAACGACAGCGAAGTGGTGGAGCTGGCAAAGTACGCCGTCATCATCGAGAACCACTACGGCCGTCCGATGGACATCGAGTGGGGCAAGGATGGCCGCGACGGCAAGCTGTACATCCTGCAAGCGCGTCCTGAAACCGTCAAGTCGCAGCAAAAGGCGACCGACGTGCAGGAACGCTTCAAGCTGAAAAGCACCGGCACCGTATTGACATCCGGCCGCGCCATCGGCCAGAAGATCGGCGCCGGCCCCGTGCGCGTGATTCACGACCCGGCCGACATGGAACGCGTGCAGCCAGGCGACGTGCTCGTTGCCGACATGACGGACCCGAACTGGGAACCGGTCATGAAGCGCGCAGCAGCCATCGTCACCAACCGTGGCGGCCGTACTTGCCATGCAGCAATTATTGCGCGTGAACTGGGCGTGCCTGCCGTCGTCGGCTGCGGCAACGCCACCGACGTGCTGAAAGACGGCACCTTCGTCACCGTGGTGTGCTCCGAAGGCGACGAGGGCAAGATCTACGATGGCTTGCTGGAAACGGAAGTGTCGGAAGTGTCGCGTGGCGAATTGCCGAAGCTCGACACCAAGATCATGCTCAACGTGGGCAATCCGCAACTGGCGTTCGACTTCCAGTCCGTGCCGAATGCCGGCGTGGGCCTGGCGCGCCTGGAATTCATCATCAATAACAATATTGGTGTGCACCCGCGCGCGATCCTGGAATACCCGAACATCGATGCCGACCTGAAAAAGGCCGTCGAATCGGTGGCGCGTGGCCACGCTTCGCCAAAAGCGTTCTATATCGACAAGCTGGCCGAAGGCATCGCCACCATCGCCGCCGCGTTCTGGCCGAAAAAAGTCATCGTGCGCCTGTCCGACTTCAAGTCGAACGAGTACAAGAAGCTGATCGGCGGTTCGCGCTACGAGCCGGACGAGGAAAACCCGATGCTGGGCTTCCGCGGCGCGGCGCGCTACCTGTCGGCCGACTTCTCCGAAGCGTTCAACATGGAATGCGAAGCGATGAAGCGCGTGCGCAATGACATGGGCCTGACGAACGTGGAAATCATGGTGCCATTCGTGCGCACCCTGGGCCAGGCCGAGAAAGTCATCGACCTGCTGGCGAAAAATGGCTTGAAGCGCGGCGAAAACGATCTGCGCGTCATCATGATGTGCGAAGTGCCATCGAACGCCATCCTGGCCGACCAGTTCCTCGACCATTTCGACGGCTTCTCGATCGGTTCGAACGACCTGACCCAGCTGACCCTGGGCCTGGACCGCGATTCCGGCATGGAATTGCTGGCCGCCGACTTCGACGAACGCGATCCAGCCGTCAAAGCACTGCTGTCGCTGGCCATCAAGGCTTGCCTGGCGCGCGGCAAGTACATCGGCATCTGCGGCCAGGGTCCTTCGGATCACCCTGACTTCGCCGTCTGGCTGATGGAGCAGGGCATCGAATCGATGTCCCTGAATCCGGACTCGGTGATCGACACCTGGCAAAAGCTCGCTGCGCTGAAAGCGTAAGCGTCTTCCCCGCCGTCTGAAAACCCGCTGCCGCTCACCTGGCAGCGGGTTTTTTTACGTCTGGCTCATTCACATCAAGCCCATGGCGGCCGGCGCACGCGCCTGAATGATGAGGTGGCGCAAGATCAGCTAAAATGATTCCACCAACACATTGACGGGAGTTCATATGGCAAGCAAGAAACCGAGCAAAGCAGCAAAGATCGACATCGGTATTTCCGAGGCGGACCGCGCGAAGATCGCGGAAGGCCTGTCCGGCCTGCTGGCCGACAGCTATACCCTGTACCTGATGACGCACAATTTCCACTGGAACGTCAAAGGGCCGATGTTCAATACGCTGCACCTGATGTTCATGACGCAATACACGGAGCAGTGGGGCGCGCTGGACCTGATCGCCGAGCGCATCCGCGCCCTCGGCTATCCGGCGCCGGGCACCTACAAGGAATTCGTCAAGCTGGCCTCGATCAAGGAAATCGACGGCGTGCCGCCGGCGCTGGACATGGTCAGCTACCTGGTGGCGGCGCAGGAAGCGACCGCGCGCACGGCGCGCCGCTTGTTCCCGCTGCTGGAAAAAGCCAATGACCAGCCGACGGCCGACCTGATCACGCAGCGCCTCGATGTGCATGAAAAGACGGCGTGGATGCTGCGCAGCCTGCTCGAGGAATAAAGGCCGGGCCGGCGGCTAATTCGCCCCCGGCTATTGACGCCATCAGGAATTGCGTTAGACTGTTTGTATATAGGTGTTTGGCAAGAAGAATATCAGGCAATACTGCGCATTAAACCCCGTCGCTTATATAGGCCGCGGGGTTTTTTATTTTTGGAATCGCAAGAGTGGAGGCATCATGGCTGAATGGGGTGGCTGGTTTGTAGCGGCTGGCGCGGTATTGATCCTGGAACTGTTTACGGGCACGTTTTATTTGCTGATGATCGCCATCGGTATCGCTGCCGGAGGACTGGTGGCGCTGGCGGGCGGCAATGGCAGCTGGCAGGCCGCGACAGCGGCCATCGTCGGCGTGGCGGCCACGCTGTTATTGCGGCGCAGCCGTTTTGGCAGGGCGGGGCGGCGCGATGCGGCACAGGATCCGAATGTGAACCTGGATATCGGCCAAAGCGTGGCGGTCGCGCATTGGGTTGATGGCGCGGCGCGCGTCATGTATCGCGGCGCCTTGTGGGATGTGGAACTGATTGCTGGCAGCGATACGCAGGCCGGTCATTACACCATACGTGCCGTGCGTGGCAGTCGTTTGATTGTTGGATAACCTGGAGAGTAGATTATGGAAGTAAGCATCGGAAGCATGTCGCTGATCTTGTTATTGCTGGCATTGGTATTTGTCTTCAAGACGGTCAATGTGGTGCCGCAGCAGCATGCCTGGGTGGTGGAGCGCCTGGGCAAGTTCCACGCGGTATTGGGTCCTGGCCTGAATATCGTTGTGCCTTTCGTCGACCGCATCGCTTACAAGCACGTGCTCAAGGAAATTCCGCTCGACGTGCCGCCGCAGGTATGCATCACGCGTGACAATACGCAATTACAGGTCGATGGTATTCTGTATTTTCAGATTACCGACGCCATGCGTGCTTCGTATGGCTCGTCGAACTATATTGCCGCCATTACGCAGTTGGCGCAAACGACCTTGCGTTCGGTGATCGGTAAAATGGAACTCGACAAGACATTTGAAGAGCGCGACCATATTAATACGGCCATCGTGAATGCGATCGATGAATCGGCGGCGAATTGGGGTGTCAAGGTATTGCGTTATGAAATCAAGGATTTGACGCCGCCCAAGGAGATTTTGCATGCGATGCAGGCGCAGATTACGGCCGAGCGCGAAAAGCGCGCACTGATTGCCGCTTCGGAAGGACGCAAGCAAGAGCAGATCAATATTGCCAGCGGTGAGCGCGAAGCGAACATTGCCCGCTCGGAAGGCGAAAAGCAGGCATCGATCAATCGCGCCGAAGGCCAGGCTACGGCCATCGTCGCGCTGGCGCAAGCCAGTGCCGAGGCGCTGCGCCAGGTGGGCGCCGCCATCCGCGAGCCGGGCGGTGAAGATGCCGTCAATCTGAAAGTGGCCGAACAGTATGTGGGCGCGTTCGCGCAATTGGCGAAAACGAATAACTCGATTATCGTGCCGGCCAATCTGGGCGATATAAGCGGGTTGATCGCCACGGCGATGCAGGTGGTGAAAACGCAGAAGCCGAAAGGCAACGTGACTATACCTTGATTACCTTGCTGGCTGGGTGAATAGCAAGCTTGTAGCAATGTTTTGTCAGTACTGCCCGCTGTATAGCGGGCAGTTTGCATTTGCGGGCCTGGAATAGGTGGCGGCAGCAGGGCTGGAGTATCGGTGGCTGAATGCATGGCGTTGAAAATATTTTCTTCATGCTATGCTATGCGCACTTTCAGCATTATGTGCAGTCGTGCGGCGCTTATTTCCTTGATTGACGTAACATCTGCCGCGCAGGATCGCGGGTAGCGTTTGCAGGCGATGTGCGATTGGCGATAGTATCGAACCCATGTATATTTTGAATTGCCATTTATAGTTGCTATAAATGGCAATGAAACAGAAAGTGCTGCAAAATAAATACAGCCGATGGCGCCGGATTGAATCGTAGCCGCACAAAGCAGGGGATCGCGCAGGTAGTCCGTGGCCGATGTGTGCTGCCGTGATTGAAGGCTTGCATCGTTTGACAGCCCGGAAAACGGGTTTTTTTGGTAAAAGAATTGTAAAAAATAATCAAATCTTCAGAAAAATCACCTCAGTCGCGTTACAATTGGATAGAATTTAACTGTTCAGTTATATTTTTCAACTCATACAAGGAAATACCATGGATCTGTCGAACTTATCCCTGTCCGAACTGCGCACCTTGCAGGACGACATCAAGAAGCAAATGAAGAAACGCGAACAGGATGATCTGTCCAAAGCACGCGAGCAAATCCTGGCGATTGCCCAGAGCGTCGGCGTTTCCGTAAAAGATCTGGTGGGTACAGGGATTCGCGCTAAAACGGGTACGGTCGCTGTGCGCTATCGCAATCCGGATGATGCGACGCAGCAATGGACTGGCCGTGGCCGTCAACCGAAATGGGTCAAAGAGTGGACCGATTCGGGTAAGTCGCGCGATCTGCTGAAGGTGTAATCCTGAAGGTTTAAAAACCGTTCATTCGGATGCTTGTCCTGTGAAGTGGTACAGGTGTAGTACAAGGCAGCATGCAAGCATCCGGAACTTTGTTGATTCGTTTTCGTTGGCCAACTCGGCCAAGCTGATTTACCTCGGCTTATCCCCATGGTATTTTTATTAATGCCAGTCTTTTTTCCCGCCTTATCTCATTCCCTCCCTGTTTTAATCCTGCTGCGCCGGGCTTTTTTTCCGTTTGCCGCAGATAGTGGCAAAATAAAACCCGGCATATAGCCGGGCTTGAGGGTGTCGGCGCAGCACGCTGCGCGCAGTGCCGGATCAGCGGCGGTGCGACTTCATTGCCGCCTGCACTTCGCGCGCGCCATCGCGGTCGCGCTCGGCTGCCCGCTTGTCGTGCTGCTTCTTGCCCTTGGCCAGGCCGATTTCGCATTTCACGCGGCCGCCCTTGTAGTGCAGGTTGAGCGGCACCAGCGTGTAGCCGGAGCGTTCCACCTTGCCGATCAGTTTATCCATTTCCGTGCGGTGCAGCAGCAGCTTGCGCGTGCGTACGGCTTCCGGATGGATATGGGTGGAGGCGGTCGGCAGGGCGCTGATATGCGCGCCGAACAGGAAGAGTTCATCGCCGCGGACGACGACGTAGGCTTCCTTGATTTGTACGCGGGCGTCGCGGATGGCTTTGACTTCCCAGCCTTCCAGCACGATGCCCGCTTCGTAGCGATCCTCGATAAAGTAGTCGTGGAAGGCTTTTCTGTTGTCTGCTATGGTCATGAGATGGTAAATGTGCGCGGGTCGGTTAAACTACTGTCTCGCGCAAGCGCGATCAAATCAAATGTATCCAACATCATAGCAAATGGTTCTTCAATGGCAGTAGTACATAAATCAGTTTTTCTCGGTTATAGCGCCGAACAAATGTTCGCGCTGGTGGCGGCGGTGGAGGATTATCCCAAATTCCTGCCCTGGTGCGGTGCGGTCGAGGTTCGCGAACGGGGCGAGAACACGGTTGTCGCCAGCGTGGGCATACATTACCACGGCGTGCGCCAAAGCTTCACCACGTCCAACGAGAACGTGCCGCCGACCTGCATCAAGATGAAGCTCGTGGACGGTCCTTTCAAGACCCTCGATGGCGTGTGGACCTTCAAGGCCCTGCGTGACGATGCCTGCAAAATCGAACTGGACCTGCACTACGAGTTTTCCAGCCGCGTATTGGAACAGATCATCGGCCCCGTCTTCGGCATGATCGCCAACAGCATGGTCGACTCCTTCTGCAAGCGCGCGGAGACGGTGTATGGCTGAAGCGGGCATCACGGTGCAGGTTTGTCACGCGCTGCCGGACAACACCTTTCTGCGCTCCTTGCGCGTGCCTGCAGGCACCACCATCGAGCAGGCGGTGGCGCAGAGCGGCTTGCTGCAGGCTATCCCTGGCATCGACCTGGCCATCAATATGGTGGGCATACATGGCAAGAGAAAGCCGCTCGATACGGTCTTGCGCGAGCATGACCGGGTGGAAGTGTACCGCCCCTTGCAGGCCGACCCGAAAGAGGCGCGCCGACGGCGTGCCAGTGGCAAGTCAGCGAAGGATTGAGCGGGCAGGGCGGCGGCATGCCCGCCGTCCGGCGAGCGCTATTTTTTGTCATTTTCAAATATCTTTTCTATGCTGCAAGGACGGAGGGTACTTTTTTCTGTATAACTTGCTTTTAGCCACCACAAGCAAGCATACATGCGGGTTCCAGTCCTTTTGCCGTTTGCATGGGCGAAACGTGGGCGAAAATACTAAGCTGCCCCTGCCTTTAGCCCATCAGTCATTTTGCAATACTGATCAGGCAACACGCCACCTTCCTGCTCAACCCAGCGGCCATACGTTCGGGTGATCATGGTCGTATCGGTATGCCCCATTTGCTTTGCCACGTACATTGCGTTGGCGCCCGTCGATAGTAGCGTCGACGCGAATGTGTGCCTCGTTTGATACGGATTTCGGTAGCGAACCTGGGCCTTCTTGATCATTGCCGCCCAGAAGAGGCTCAGGCGCTGCGTGTTGTCCCAGCCCTGACCGGTAGCCGGATCAAGGAACACAAGGCCACTAGCAAGGAAGCTATGTTGTTTCTGTGCAACCAGCGCCTCCACAGCGCCGCGCCGCAGGTCGACCAGGCGGCGGCCAGCGCGCGTCTTTAGTTCCTCGCGCGATTCACCCATCACGCGCGAACGCTCCACCTTCGCCTTGAATCCGGCCCAGTCGACCGATTCCCAGCGTAACGCGATGTATTCACTCGGGCGCATGCCTGTGTAGAAGGCAAACTGAAAGACATTGCGGGCCTGGCCTTGGGCAGCATCGAGGATGGCCGCAATCTCCTGAGCGGAAAAAGGATCCACTTCGTATTCAGCCTTGTAGGCGTCGCGGTCCAGCGTTTTTTGCAATTTCACCCGATCCAGCGGGTTGCTATCGATCAGGTCGTCATTTATCGCAAGCTCCAGCGCGCCGCGCAGCGGAATGAGAATTTGTCGGACCGAGGTGGCTTTCAGCGACAGATCGACAATCCAGCTACGCAGCGCGGCCGGCGTAAGGTCTGTGAGCAGGGTGTCGCCCCATTGCCCCAACAGAATTTTGTTGAGCACGCGCTTATAGCTTTTCAGCGTGCTGGGCGCAAGGATGCGCTCATAGATCTCGAATTGCTTTTCAAGCAGGTCGCCAACGGTTACATCCTTGCCCCGAGGTTGCAAGCCGAACTTCTTCAGCTGCGTCGATTCGGGAAAATACTTGGCATAGCTGAAATTGCCCAGCGCAATCGCGTTCAGGATCTCGCCGCGCAGGCGCTCGGCGTATTTGATGTTTGCCTTGCTGTGCGCGAGCTTCAACGTTTCCCGGCATTCAGTTCCCCGGTACATAAATTTTATGCGGATCGATTCGCTTTGGACGCCCGACCGGAGTTCGACGCCTGGCGGACTGGACTTGCTTGTTCCCATTTTGCTACCCATTCTTCTACTGCCGGCAGGTTGATCCACAGCCGACCATCCACAATTTTGCATTGATTGCCATCGAGCCACTTGCCAGCCTTGCGGCGGGCCTGGACGGAATCGACGGAATCACCTGATATTTCGACGTAGCGCTCCAGCTTCACCCAAGCCAGAGGCTGACGCTCTGCCTCTGCCTTGGCGGCCGCCGCGCGCGCATTTCGCTCTATGGTTTCGACCAGCTTGGCCACCATGTCGTGCTCGCTCATGTTCATGGCGCGCTCCCGGCCGGCAAGTCGCCGGCATGCCCGCTACCACCGCAAGCGGGGCAGTCCAGTTCGCCGCTGCCTGGTTCGGCGCCGCTGTTCAAGAAGACCAGGCCGCCCGGCGTTGCCGCAATGGTCTGGCCGGCGGCGCGCGCTGCCGCGATGGCTTGCTGCGCCTCGGGCGAGAGCGGGGCGCGGCGACGCACGAGCCGGGCTTCCAGCTGCGCAATGCGAGCATCGCGCTCCCGCACCTGGTTCTTGAATGCCGGCGCCTCGCAATCGCGCGCGCATGGCGCCGGGTGCCTCCCGTCGGCTTGAAGTACCTGGCGGTCGGCCTGCTTGTTGGTGCGGGCGGCAAGAAGGCGGTCGTATGCGCGCTCCAGCTCGATATCGAGCTCGGCCTGCAGCTCCTTCACGCGGGCTTCGGCTTGCTCCACCTTGCTGGCCCACAGTTCGCCCAATGTCTGGCTTTCGGTCAGGGCCGCTGCCCGCCATTCGTTGACCTGCTTCAAATCGGCTTCGGCTTTCTCGGCGCGCTGCTGCCATGCATGGACGCAAGTGCATTGGCCACGCCACTCGCCGTCCAGCCCATGCACGTCGCCAGTTCCGCCGCAGGCGCTGCACAAGGCGCACATTTCGGCGCACGCGCCCACAACCGTCGCGTCTTTACCCACGATGTGCACCGATGGGGGGGCAGGCGCCGCGGCGATCATCGCTCGATATGCCGGCGCCATCGTAGCCAGCATGCCAGCCAACGCATCGACGGTCGTGCCCGGCGCCATGTTCATCTGCATCAAGACGATTGGCGCCGCCTGGCGAGCCAGGTCGATATCGGCAAGCGTTGCGGTTGGCCAGGATGCGATTGCGGCGCCAGCGATGATCTCAGGCGTCGGTTCAACCGGCACCAGCTTCCAGCCGTCCTGCACGGCCAGGCGCTGCGCCGTTACGGCGACCGAAAGGGGGCCGCCTTGCTCCAGCGCGTCAATACTAGCGTTGTTGTTCATTCTGCATGCTCCAAAAAGGTTATCTCGCTTGGTTGGCGCGGTGTCGCGTCGCCCATCAGGTAAATCACGGAAGACACGCCGCCGCCCAGCACTTGGGTGCTCATGCCGCGCAAGTGGGGCTGCTTACCCTCGAACAGCACGGTCTGGCAGGTGTGGATCGCGCGCAGCACGGCCCGGTCCAGCTTGTAGGCGGCCTCGGCCGGAGTTTCCGGCGCGGGCGCTGGGGTGCGGCTGCTCATTGCGCCGCCGACGCGCGGCGCGCGAACCATGCCACAGGACCATCGTTCTCTTCGTCGTACAGCGCGAGCAGGAACCAGCCTGGGGCCGGCGCCGTGGGCTGCCAGTCGACCAATGCGCTCGGATCGCCATCACCTTCCAGGTAGCGTTCTGCCAAGTCGGGCGCGTCGCCGTCCATCCAGACGCGTTGGACCTCCAGCCCCTGGGCGTCTATCCATTCCTTGAATTTGGCGGCATCGCCTTCGTCAAAGGGTGGCAGATCAGGATGCCTATACCAGCCTTGAGCATCGCGTATGACTGGTGCTGCTTCAATTATCTTTTTCATATCCACCTTTCAGGTTGTCGCGGCCAGGACGCCCGCCAGGGTCGCCGCCACGTAAATCAGGATCAGGGCCGCCGCCACTCGCGCGGCGCCGGGGCTACGCTCGCTGTTCGGCACTTCGTCGTTGTCGGTCATGGCACCACCTTTGCTGCTCGCCCACCACGCCACCGCCAGCCTGGCGCAATCTGGTTGTGCCGCCACATCCTCATGCGCTGGCTAGTGGTCATGCGCGGCCATGGCTTGCCACCGCACTCCCATTCCGGCCCTTCCCAGTAATCCGCTGGCAAACGGGCGTGATCGTAATGGCGCTCCCAGCCTGTGCGGGAATCATGCCCATCCCACTCGCCATCGAAGTCTTGCCAAGAAACCTCTGGAATCGCGCTGATGCGTTGCCACAAGCCGTATTCGGCGGGGCGATGACGACGCAGCCACTTGCCGCGCTTCCACGAAAACGCCTCATCGACGACGCCCGGTTCGCGCGACGGCGTGTATTTCGTCGTGTCGCCATGGCTGCGCAGCAGCTGGACCGCGCGCTTTGCCTGCTTCTTGTAGATGCGCGGGTTCATGGCGTCACCCGCTTGAACTCGATCACCCACACCCACGGGTTGGCTGCCCAGCTGCCGGCGCCGTTGATGGATTCCCACAGGTGGCTGAAGTGCTCGCTCGGTGTCGCGTGGTAGTTGTAACTCGGAATGACGCCATGGCCACCAGGCGTGCCTTCGGCGCGTGCGTCGGCGTCGCTGCAGTCATTCAGGCGCTCGACGCGCACGGACACGATCTCCAGCAGGATGCGGCTGGCGCGCCGGGGCATGTGGATGGATGGATGCCACGCCGAACGCGGGTCGCCATCACCATCGTCATCGCCGGACCATTGAAAGGCACCGTCAGCCGCATAGATTACATGGCCAGAGTAGTAGCCTTGGCCGAATGGCATTTCGCTGATTGCCGTCGCAGGGCGATCAGGCGCCCAATCAATCAGATTGCAGGCCTCATCCCAGGCGTGGCTGATGACGCCCCACGTCTCGCGCACCCAGTTGCGATCGCCTGGCTGGCCATAGGGGCAATGCGCGACCATGCCGCCCGCGTAGGTGGCTGCGCCATCAATAACCGATTGCGGCGCAGGCGCCGCCAATCCGACTTTCTTGACGATGCGCCGCGTCTGCGTCTTGCTGCCATCGAGCACGGCGCGTACCATGGCGCCGTTCATGAGGATGGGATGCTCTTTGCTCATGATAGAATTTCCCTATGAAAATACTTCACTTTGCCGGCGGAGGTTTCGCTAGCGCCTGTTCCGGTTATTTCCTTGGTTACTTTGGTGCATCGCTTTATTGCTCCCCGCCGGTAACCACCGCTGACTGCGCAGCCTGGGTCGGCGCAATTGGCTCGGTAGGAGCGTTGTTCGGCGCAATATGGATCGCAAGCGGGCAGGCCCGGCGCACGGCCGCGAAGGAGCACGAACTTGCACTTCTTGCCGCTGGAAGTTTGATTCTCCGATTGAAAGCACTCGAATACACTCTCGAAGAATGCATGGACGTGGTGAGCGATCCTCGTATGAAGGAACGCCAAGCGGACTACGGGACCGTGGCAGGTAAAATCCGCGACTGCGAATTTTGGACGGTGGCGGAGGTGCAGCCGCTTGCGATCTTTCCAGGCGAAGTTGCTGTTCGAATGGAAATCGAGCGGACGAGACTCAAGCAAGTTATATCCCATATGCAAGCGGTGTCGAATATGCATTACCTCCAGCTCATGGTCGAAGGTGACGCGCTGAGAGAGTTTGTGAAGGAGCCAGCGCAGAAAGCCGCCACCGGCATTTCCCGCGTCGTCCTCCAACTTGAGCGGGCGCTTCGCACTGTTCCAGATATTTGATCTAGGTGAGTTCACGCTTGCACTCCTGCCAAGGCCGCCACCGTGTAGATGCCTTGGGTGTCCTTGATCACGCCTGCGAACTCCATCGTCTCGATCAGCCGAGCCGCGCGGTTATAGCCAATGCCCAAATACCGCTGCACCAAGGATATCGATGCGCGCTGCCGGCTGCGCACTACCTCGACGGCCTGGGCGTACAGCGGATCGCTCGTGCTGCCGTCGCCGGGTAGCACGGTGCCTGCCGCTTCGCCATTCAGCTGCAGCGCCGGGCGCTGCTGGCGGACAGGGGCATCGCCCGCTGCCGGCCGTAGGCTTGGTTCCATGATCTCAATGGCGGCTACCAGCAGCAGGTCGACGGATCGCGAGCCGCCTGGCAGCTCCTTGGCCAGCGTCAACGCCGATTTAATCGCGCCCTCGGCGGTTTCCGCCATGTGTTCGCGCACGCGTGCAACGGCCGGCTGCACGGTGCTGTCATACAGCTCGTTGAGCACATCGCGGTAACGGGCGCGAAGCTTGTACAGATCGGCAGTCAAGTTCACGGCGCGTTCGATCTTCTGCTGGCCGGCAACAGCCTGGCCCGCTGCTTGCGCCTCCATGTCGGCCTCGCCGCCCAGCGCCTCGACCAGGTCGGTCAGCATCTTGGCCAGCTCGCCCGTCATCAGCGCAAAATCGCTGTCGAAGCGCTCGTCGTCGTTGCGCGTGGCGCTTTCTTTGATAATTTCCAGCGGCTTGACCGACTTGATGGCCAGGCTCTCGTCCAGCACGAAGCTGATCTTGTCGCTCCAGGTCATGGCCAGGCGCGTGCACTGCTTGCCGGCGGCGATGTGGCGGCGGATATCGTCTGCTTCCAGCGTATGGCGCTTGTACGCCACCTGGGCCTTGCTTTCGCCCGTGGCGCGCATGATCGCGTCCTGGTCGACCGTGAAGCCGGCCGGGGATTCGTCCGCCTGCAGCCATTCCGTCATCGCGCCCACCGGCGAGCGCTGCACGCGCAGGCTTTCCAGCGGCAACTTGTCGACGGATTTCAGCAGCAACTTGATCACCTCGTCCGCCTTGCTCGGGCTGGCCGCGTCCACCACCAGCCATCCATTCACCGGATCGATCCACACGGCCGTGGTGCTGAGGATGGCGAAGGCACGCGGGAGCAGCTCGTCGGTGACGCGCTCTTTCAATTCCTTCATAGCTTTCTTGCCGGGCGCGAAGCCTTGGGCTTCTTCCATTTCCAGCGCGCGGGCGGCGGCCACCTGATTGACCACGGTCGACGGCAGCAGCTTCTTCTCGGTTTTCAGCTGCAGCAGGAACTGGCCGCCTACGGCGTGCACGAGCGGCTGATCGGCGCCGCGTGGCGCGGCCCAGCCCTGGCGCACCAGGTCCATGCTGGTAGCGGGCGTGAACTGCTGCGGCGCCAGCGCCTGCTCGAGCACTGCGGCCGTCATGGCCCAAGCGGCGGGCAAGCGGTAAATCTGCAAATTCTTGAAAAACATGGCGGCTGCTCGCTTAATCGTTGTATGGAAATGTGGTGTCGAAGTCGTCGGCATCCGCGTTTGCGTCGATGATCAGGCGGGTCTTTGCCGTGTACATCTGGAACAGGCGCTTTTCGAAATTGAAAAGCGGTCCGACGAAAATCTTGTTCTTGATGTCGGTGCCACCGAGGCTGAGCGCCCACACCTCACCGTCTCCCCGGATGCGCAGGTGGATGGCGCAGGACGAGTGCCGCCTTTGGTTTGGGTCTTCATCGATTGAAACATCCAGGTAGTCATCACAGTTTTCGCTGCGGTTGATGTTCAGTGTGAATTTCTCGCCGCGCAGCTCATGCGCGTTCCACGCGTCTTTCTTGCTTTCGATGAACTCATCCAGCAGCGCTTGCAGCGTGATGGAGTCCGGCACCGGCTCCAGCAGTTCGGCAATATCCTTGTCCAGTTTCTCGGTGAATTCCGTGGACATGACCGCACCGACGCGCTTCTTGATGATGTCGCCGACCAATTGGCGATAAGATGGCAGGTCGATTTTGTCCAGGTCGACTTCGATCAGGGTGCCAATCTTGGCCTTGAGCGCCTTTCCGAAGTCGCTGTAGTCGCGCAGGTGCTCGTTGATGCTGGCGGTGACGGCCGCGCCGATCTGCTTCTGAATGGCTTCTTCGATGGCGCCGGATGCGACTATCTTGTCAAATGCTGTGGCGACTGCCTCTTTCAATTGGTCCATGATCTTCCTCGTTGCTGCCGCCGGCTTTTATGTGAATGCCAGCAGCTGGTTAATTACGTTGTCCAGGTCCTGCCTGGTGTATTTGGTCAAAATCCGGGACAAGATCACGTCGATGGTCGCGCTGTAGAGCGCCTCGAACTGGATCTCGTCCATTTGCGCAAACGAAATGCTTTTCGCCTCCAGGCGCACCTCGCCCTTGAGGTTCACCGTCGATTCGAAGAAGCCGGCCAGGATCGCCACGTCTTTCCGGAACCGCTCCTTGTTCTTCGCTACTGGCTGGCCCTGGTAGGTCAGGCCGCCGCGCGGTTCCCACTGATCAAAGGCGAAAGACACCAGGGCGAAGTATTTTTTGTGGAACTGGTAGTTCCGCACCTTCTTGAAGTCGGCGTGCATCAGCGCGCCGGCCTTCATCTTCTGGATGAAATCGGCCGCCGCCTCGTCGTGCGGCACGAGGATATTGGCCATTTTCATGAGCACGATTTCTGTCAAGGCGGTGCTCCCGCGTGGCGCCGGGCCATCACACTGCTGGCGCCAGGTCGGCCACGTCGATCACGATGCCGCGGCAGTACGGCTCGCCGTCCTCCACGATTTCGAAGGTGGCGTGCGGCACGTCGGTGCGGTAGGTCCAGCTGTAGCCGTCTTCCTTGGCCCACAGGGCATCCACGGCGCGCACCTGCGGCGCCCGGGTGAAATAATCCTTGAGTGCATCGTCGTCGTGCTGGATATCCTCGCGGAACGGCAGCAAACCCTTGGCGTCAAGCAGTGCGATGGTCGGCGCGCCGCGCTCGTCGTCCACGAAGCCACGGAACTCCATCAAGTCGTCGCTAGCGCCGAAAATCACGATCAGGCCGGCGGCCTTGGCCTGCAGTTCTTCTTCCTTCGCTATTTCCTTACCGTATTCGCGGCCCGTCAGCAGGCCGGCCAGCAGTTCCTTGCTCAGCTTGAAAGGCGCAGCCTCGGCCAGGCGCATCATGCTGTCCATGCCTGCACTGCCGAGGATCGGGGCGGCGGTGCTGGTTGCCGCAACTGGCAGCTCGCCCTGGTCGAATTGCGATACTTGCATTGCGGTTTGGCTTTCTTGCGTAACTGCGTTCATGACTTTCTCCTTGTAAGTTTTATAATTTCAGCCTTCAACAGCGCCAGGCGGACGGCGTAGACGATGGCGTGGCCGGCATGCCAGTTGCGCAAGGCCTGGCTGGCTACGTCGATCACGGCTTGGCTGACGACGTCCACTGCGCCTCCCGGTGGGCACGGCCCAGCTGCTTCACGCGCGCTGCGGATGCGTCCAGGTCGATCAGTGCTTCGATCTGCGCGGTGATCAGTTCCTTGCGCATTTCCTCAAGCCCGGCCAGCTCGCGGCGCACGCCGGCTAGGCGCATCTTGTTCATGCAGTGCTGGTGCTGAGCCTGGTAGTGGCGGTGGGCGGCCAGCAGGCGGTTGAAGAGGGTGATCATGGCCGCACCAGAACGGTGATGCTCATCGGCTCGTCCTCTGGCAACGCGGCGAGGGCGGCGTCAGGGCTGCCGGTGCCGGTGTAGGTTTGCTGGCTGCCGGTAGCTGTACGGGTGGTTATGAAGTAGCTCATGGCTTCACCGCCAGTTCGCGCAATGCCGCTTGCATTGCGATAACGATGCTTGTGAGGTACTTCGTTTGCTTACGCGTCTTTGGCAGCGACCATTCAAGGTTGCCAGCGATGTAATCCGGATCGCAGTCCACGAGGAATTGCGTCAGCGTGCGGTCAGACATCGCACCCCAGTAGCCGGTGAAGGCCATGGCCCAGGCGGCGTGGAAGCAGCAGACCGTCAGCAGGCCTTTGCCCGGCTCCAGGTCTTCGATCAATACACGGATCGGGTCCAGGCCGGGCGCGCCTGTGATCAGGAGCTGCTGAACGGTGGAGGATGTGATCTGCATGACGATCAGCCGCGCGCTGGGATGGCGATTGTCGGGATCACTTCGCCGTGGGCGATGAGGACCGCTTCGAGTGCTGCAAGCTCTGCTGGGGACATGTCGTACTCCTGTGTTTGCTTTTGATGGAGTGAACTATAGCAATTTGCTTTTAGTATAGCAAGAGCAATTTGCTTTTATTTTGTCGAATTCATGTAAAATGTTTTCGTCGCCAGAAATTTCAGGCGACCGGAAGCCCGGGTCAAATCTCGCCGGGTTGCGCAAGTCCTGATAGATGGAGTTGGCAGCGCCTCGCAGTACCCCAGGGGAAACCAGCGAAACGAGCAAGGCGTGTAGGGTGGCAAGAAGGAGTTGACTGGCCGCAGGGGGGGGGATAGAGGGCGGAGCGCCAATCGGCGGGGGCAGGAAACGGCCCAACGTCTGCCCTATGTGAAACGCGTCCCTGGATACTTAGGAGGCATGTAGCAATTCACGGTAGTCAAGTTCTTGCTTGATTACTGGGAGGTGCTGTTCTCGGTCCCGAAGCCTAGGACATAGAGAAAAGCGCAGTGCTCTTGACCTTGAAGCGCAAGATCAAAAGCTGGCATCAAGTGCAAGATAAGGTACTTTTTAGTGCCTATAGAGGGGAAATAGGAGTGGGAAATAATTCGACTCCGTCGCAAGGAAAGCCCGGTTGGACCGGATGCGGGAAGGGTGTTGGGGTGGGTGGGACGCTGATGATCACATCCCTCGACCGAAAAAAAAAGGCGGGATTAAATTTCTTTATCGTCCAAATAAACGGACGCAGTACCTGTATTTGAATTTGGAATAACTACCCGAACTAGTGCGCCGGACGATGTAAGTACTTCGATAATCACGTTCTGAATTGGTGGGGAAACGTCGTCGCCGTATATGGCTTGACGATCTCGCTGCAAGGATCGCCACTCCCGCGATGCGGCCTTGGCCGCCGTCAACGGTTGGAATTTTCAAACAAAATATTGCTCATAAGGATTCCTCAAAATGGAAAACGAAAAAACACCCAGCCGAAATAGCGCTTGCTTTGCTGCGCGATTATCCCGAGCATTGTGACGCACTCGGGATACCTTCAGTCCAATTCCGCCAATATGCCCGCCCAATCATCGACGCATACTTTTGCGTCGCTGGGCGAGAAGCTCTGCCGGAAGCCCGTTACTATAGTCGATGCTACGCCGGAGAAATTGCGCGAATGGGAGGCCAGGGCGGCCAAGCATGAACGTGATGGGACGGGCGCTTATACTCCGCGCGTGCCGCGCAATTCGGCAGCTTAATTCACCAGCCGCACACCCGCTGGCGCGAGCGATGCTTAGCGATTTAGATTTTCTTCGATGAATGAGCGGAACCCTAAATAAACCAGCATGCGCTTGCTGCGACACAGGTCCTTACTAAGTTTATTGCTTGTCGATACTTTGCAGGTAGGGACAATGGTTACAGTTTCGATAGTGCCCCGCCCAGGAGTTTTTACAATCGAGATACCTATTTTTCCGTTTTCAGTGGGGTTGTATGTTTCGATAATCGTATCTGTTGCGACTTGGATTTTTTGATCGGAATTGCGGGCAGTATATATTTGTGCAAGGGAAAAAACTTTCGTACACATTGTTTTATCTGCGCATGTGACGACAGATTCGACTGCGGCCTTTTTCTTCTTCTTCTATATCAGCGAGGACTTTGGCCCGCTCCTCATTCTCGGCCTTCCTATCGGCAAGTCCTTTGGCCTCAAGTTTTGCGATGCGCTCGTCTTCAAATTTTTTGAACGCTGCCTGGCTAAATATTCCACCTTCCGGGATGCCGTAGATTACTCCATCCTTTAGTTGAAATCTGATTGAGCCATTGCGAGTTCCATTGTAGGTCTGCGCGTTTCCTCTGCGCCAATCGGCGAATTCCGATGTTTGATGACTGGGAGTCATGCTGAGAATTTGGGATGCCTGGGAAACAGTCATACCGTTTTTAACCAAATTCGCATTTTCTCGGGCTGTTCTAAATTCGGAAGCCGCACAACCTACCAAGAAAACAACCATAAATACTGTAGCGAGAAATTTTTTCATAATCCATTATTGTTCAGCATGTGCGTGCTGTTTCGCCGCAGCATTATATGATAAATTGGCAACTGGGAATCTAGCGAATTGTCACTTGTCAGCAGCTCGCGCACCAAGTGCTTGAGGTCGGCGATGCGATGAACATCATGTTTAATTTTGAATCGACGTAACCACGCCGTTTTCCAGATAAATATAATTGCCGCCGCCATACACCCATTGCTCATGTACGCCGTACGTGCCAGTGCTGCGATTGACGCTCTCCGGCCCGCCCCAGTTGGATGCGCGAACCTGCTTTGCGGTCATTCCAATACGGACTCCGCCACGAGCTTTCCATGCGGCATTGGCATTTGTCGCTTTGGTTTTAGACTTTTTCTCCGCAATGCGTAATTCATCTGGTGATATTGGCAGGATGTATTCAACAAAATTATGCCTGGGCTTCCCAATCTCATATAGGTCATCAAAAAGAGCGTATTTTTTCGGGTCGTTTATGGAATAGTATGCCCTCTTCTAAATATGCAATTTTTCCATCGGGGAAAGTTATCTTGACGTAATTTCGATATCTATGAGTTGCAAAGCCAATAACTGAAAAGCTGGTCGCCTCCGTCACCACGAATTTTTCACTGCCGATAGAGCCGTCTTCCTCTGCGCCAATAAATTCCTTCCGGCTAATTGCAGAAGCATTCGGCGCGATCCAAAACTTCGCACCTGCCATTTTTTCACGCGCCGCCAGCAGAGTTGCTTGTTTAAGCTCTGCTGCTGAGGCGGCATTCTGTGTCAATGATGCGTATTGCGCATAGGCTGGGACGCTTACGAGGGCGACTAGCGCCAAGATTAAATTTTTCATAATCATTCTAGTCGTGAATTAAAGCCGGTCTTTGAAATTGCGCGCCTCAAACCGCACTATGCGCCCAACAATAATGCAATCACCGCCACGGCAAAGCCTTCTCGCGTATCGTGGGTCGCCATTTTCGGACGTCATGTACCATTCGCGCCCCTCATATTTGAGGCGCTTAATGACGGGCTCGCCATTGAAATTGATGGCGTAGACGCCCCCACTTACCTTTTTATTATCTGCGATATTTACCACGGCGATATCGCCTTGGTAAAGCAGGGGCTGCATGCTATCGCCTCGCACTTTGATGGCAATAAGACAGTGTGGGACGTAATCATTTTCCTCGACCCATTGCAATGGTACATCTAAGGTGCCGCCATCTTCAAAATTTTGCTCCACTTCAAATCCATGATCCCGGCCTGCAAGTGCATTGTGACCAGTTTGATGGGAATCGTTGCATGGATGGCTTCGCCTACGGTGACGCGGCGGGCGCCGGGCAACAGAGGGTGGGCAGGGGAGGTAGACACGGGATCGCCGTGATCTTGAGGAATATCCTCAATCTG